>OZ246958.1:0-5450294 GCA_965232115.1 Candidatus Poribacteria bacterium | reverse complement strand
AACGGCAAAGAAGATTATGTCGTTATGGGGCCCGCCACCACAGGGCAGAATCTTACCTACGCAATGTGGATTAAACCTGTAGCCCTACCCGACGGTCCAAAGGTCATCATCTGGGACGATGATCCACAAGGCGGGGGCGACTCATGGTTGGAACTCTTGGCAGATGGCACGATACAAACCCAGAGAAATGGCGATGGGTTCGGGGTCTTCAAAACGGATACCCCTGTCGAACCCGGAGAATGGACGCATGTCACCTTTGTCGCCAATGGTGATAGCGATAAAAAGTACCTCTACCTCAATGGTGAACTTGATGCCGAGGCGGATGGAAAGATAAACAGTCGCGACACACGCAGCCACGTCGTCGTCGCAGTCGGACATGACCGCAACGCCTTTATCAAACCCTTATATTTTGAAGGCGAAATCGACGATGTTGCCGTTTACCACCGCGTCTTGGATAAAGCGGAAGTTAAAGAGAATTACCAAATCGCCTTTGATGTTGAACCCGCAGGAAAACTCGCTGCTACATGGGGAGCTATCAAAGCGCGCTAAATCGTTCGTATAGGCGACCGAATCATATCCGGTCGCCTTTCCCTAACGGAGAAGTCTAACACTATGGCAAAGTTATACACTGAAATCCCTCAAAAATTGCAGCAAT
The DNA here is from genome assembly GCA_965232115.1 of Candidatus Poribacteria bacterium. Taxonomy (GTDB): domain Bacteria; phylum Poribacteria; class WGA-4E; order WGA-4E; family WGA-3G; genus WGA-3G. The sequence continues at coordinate 5,449,639 of OZ246958.1, read as the reverse complement.
TCATTGAAAACCAAAAAATCTTTTTCGTCGCAACCGCAACAGCCGATAGTAGAATCAATCTATCTCCAAAGGGGATGGACTCCTTACGCGTCGTTGGTCCGAACCGCGTCATCTGGTTAAACGTAACTGGCAGCGGCAACGAAACCGCCGCACACGTTCAAGAAAACCCCAGAATGACAATTATGTTCACCGCATTTGAGGATGACCCCTTAATCCTGCGAATCTACGGCACAGCGAAGACGATCCACAAAGATGATACCGAATGGCAACAACTCTCGCCGCTACTTCCGTCACTGCCCGGCGCACGGCAAATCTTTGACCTCAATGTTGATCTCGTGCAGACCTCTTGCGGTTTTGCTGTTCCGCTTTATGATTATGTCGGTGAAAGAGAGTATCTAAACACGTGGGCAGAAAAGAAAGGCGAAGAAGGCGTAAAAGCATATTGGAAAGAGACTAACCACGTCAGCCTTGACGGAAAACCTACCCACTTCGCTTAAAAATATGAAATTATTGTTTATTGCTATCGTCGCGCTCTTCGTAATTTGTCTACCGATTGTACACGCGCTACCGCCGGATCCTGAACTCCAAAGCGCAATCCAGACCGCGCGAAAATTCAAAAATCTCAAACCGAGATATACTGCAGATGAAATAACAGAGTGCGCAACCGATAGTTTCGTCACACTTGCCAAGAATTGGCGTAACTTACCCTCGATATATCGACAGGAACTCAGACCCATTTTCCTGCGTCCCGGACTCCCCGGTAGTTTCTTCGGTGAAATCCAACTCTCAGAACACTTCAACACGCCACACTTCAGATTCCACTACACGCGCACCGGACCGCAGGCACCACCCCTTGAGGATTTCCACCCACGCAACGGGGTTCCCGATTACGTCGATCGGTGTGCCGATGCAATGGAGCGCGCCTATCGCATCCAAATTGACCTGATGGGATTCAAGGTCCCTTACATCGACTTTTGGGCAGCACAGAACGGCGGTAATCATAAGTATGATGTCTATATCTTTACTTTCCCCGCCCTCGGTATCACAACCGCCGACTGGTTTGAAGGACGCGTCCTATCCACTGCATTGACAGTTGCCCCATATTTCATGATTAACTCCCGTATCTACGATTACGTCGGAAAGATGGAAGGGCTCCGCTATTTGGAAACAACCTGCACCCACGAATTTCTACACGGGGTCCAGTTCGGATACAACGCCTATATGCCGACATGGTTTATGGAAGCCTCTGCAACGTGGATAGAGGTGATAACCTACGACGGCGGTGAAATTGATGATGGCGATACCCTCCCCGATCCAGATGAACCTAACGAGACCAACGCCTATAACTACTATATCCATCAGCTCCGTCGTTGGTTTCTAATACCCGATATCTCACTTGAAAGTCGCATCGGCGACCACGAATACGGATCCGTTATCTGGGCACTCTATATGACTGAACGGTTCGGCTACGATATCATCCGTCAGTTTTATGGAAACACCACCGACGGAAGTTATCGGGAAATGGGGAATTTCTACGATGTCTTTATTGATAACGGCACAACCCTCGCTGAGGCGTTCAAGACCTTTACCGTATGGAACTATTTTACGCATACCCGCGCCAATACAACCACCGAGATAAAGGGCTACAAAAACGCCCACCGTTTTCCGCCGGTCGCCATTCATCCGAACGATGTTCACACCAACTATCCAGTCCGCGCAGATTTTGATTCGGAGGCGATGCCTGAGCATTTTTCGGCGCGGTATATCGTTTTCCGTCCATCAGGAACTACGCCCGAATTCGCAATCAAAATTGACGGCGCAGATCTCGCCCCAGTAGACCTCCGTCGCCTACCCCTTGAAGATCAGGATGACATTCGGAGCGAGCTCCAACGACACAACGGCACAGGTTTGCGCGGATGGGCTGCCAAATTCATTGTGAAGAAACGCAATGGCACGACTGAAATCAGAGAGGCGTTCACCTATCAACGTTCTCAGGAAGCGCAGATGACATTCGAGGATTTCGGCGGCGACATTCAGGAGATTACCCTCGTTCTCATTAATATGCATCCCGATGTCGAGCGCGTCATAATTCCGGGTGGAAGTTTCGGCGGTTCTGTCAGCTATATCGCAGGCGCACCCCCGGCAGGAAGGCTGTCAAACGCCCAGGTCTCTCAAGGTTCTAACGGACCCCTTCTGACGTGGCACATCGATGATCCGACTGGTATTCGGGAAGTCGCAGTCGTCCGAAAACGCTATATCCTACAGAGCGAAACAGATGTTCCCCAACCCTTTCAAAACTCTAATGAAGTCTTCGGTGCTGCTGACCGCAACAATAACGGCATCCCAGATGACGATATAACCGTGGTCGGACGCGTAGATGTCACACAAACACGGTTTGAGGACACAACTGTCTTTGAGAGTATTGATGTCACCAGTGAATTCTTTGATCCGAGTAGCCTACACTACTACTACGCCGTTGTGCCTGTTGACGCTATGGGACTTATGGGTACACCAAGCATCGTGTCAGGCAGTATCGTTCCAAGCGTGGACACGGCAAATGGTGCCCCCGCTTTCTTTATTCATACACAACCACACGGCACGGGTGAGTGGCATGTTGAAGTGCAAAGTACGCATCCTTTACAGCGCGCACCTTCCCTGACGGTGGAGGGGCCTGACAGAAATGGATATACCGTCTTTTTGACGCAAGCCACCGAAACAAAGTGGCATGGAACGCTCCAGACTCATGGATTCCCACCGACAGGTATCTATCTCTATAAAATTCGTGGACAGACACCCACTGGTGTAACCGGCACCCGAATCTGGCAAGGACAGACCTTCAGTTACATCGCCAGTCACACAAATCAAAATGTCGCCGTCGCACCAAATCCGCTTCACGCCGGGCAGGGTCAGCATCTGAGTTTCTATCCGAAGGGCTTAACCGTTGAAATCTACGACGCTTCGGGAAATTTAATTAAAGTGCTGAACAACGCTTCGCAGTGGGATTGCACAAACGCACGCGGCGAAATGGTCTGCACCGGACTCTACTTCTTCCGAGCGACCGATGGAAACGGCTACCAAAGCACCGGCAAATTCTGTATAGTGAAATAGTTGTCAGCGAAACCTCTTTTGTAGCGCAAACTTTTAGTTTGCGAACTCTTTTGTAGCGCAAACTTTTAGTTTGCGAACTCTTTTGTAGCGCAAACTTTTAGTTTGCGAACTCTTTTATAGCGCAAACTTTTAGTTTGCGAACTCTTTTGTAGCGCAAACTTTTAGTTTCTTTGTTTTTGTCCAATGGAAGCATAATGTCATTTGTGTTTGAAAGGTGTGTGAATGTAGAAAAGATGTGCCATTAAGACGCTCAAAAGGTTATCATAGGTGTATAGGTAACCTAACCTTTTTGGAGGGTCTCAATGGCAAAAAGAAGTATATCAAAAAAACGGAAAAAGCACAATCGGAAAAACTGGGTCGCAACACCGCAGGCACCCTTGTGTGCTCTGGGTGAGGTGTTGCGGGTTCGTGAAGTATTTCAGCCCTTGCATGACACTGTGAGTATTCGACAGAAAACGGTTGTGTATCGTCCGACAGATAAGTTAGTTTTTGTAGTGTTAGGGATGCTATCCGGGGCGGAGACGGTGTCTGAAATCCAGAGCAAAGTTCGCCCGGATCGTGGTTTGTTGGCAGCGTTTGGCTACCAAAGATGTGCGGATGCGTCAGTGATCCAACAGACGTTAGATGCCTCAACAGAAGCGACTGTAGCCTCGCTTGAAGTGGCTTTAGCGGAGGTGCGCCTCAAGCAAAGTCAGCGGCATCAGGTCTCTTCTGAGAGTCAAGAGGAGACCCGTGTGGATATAGATGTCTCGCCTTTGCCGATTGGTAAACATGCCGAGGGTTCAAAGAAAGGGTACATCGCCAAAAAACAGAACACTTATACCCGGCAGTTGGCGAGGTGGGTCTGTAGTGACACTCAAGAGATATTTTCTCAGGAGTTATACGCTGGCGACACCCGGAGTGATGCTGTTTTCAAGCCGATGCTTGGCAAACTTGAGACTGTTTTGCGGCTTAATACGATTGAGAAACGTCGCCGAGTTCGGCTGCGTTTTGATGCCGGATTTGGCACGGATGCCAATATCAATTATGCCTTATGGCGGGGGTATGAGTTGATTGGGAAAATGTATGCTTCGCGCCGGATCCAGAAGTTAGTGGCAACCGTGGAGACGTGGGTGTCTGTGCCAACGCGCAAAGGCATCGAAGGGAGAGAAGCCGGGTGGGTGAAACACCCGCATCGGTATGCGAGACGGACGGTCCAAGTCGCCGTGAGAACACCGAAGAAAGATGGCACTTGGAGTTATGCGGTGTTGGTCTCAACCGACACGACGGCTTCTCTCGGAGACCTCGTGCTTGAATATGACCGACGCAGTGGTGCGCCCGAGAGTTCTTTCTCTCAGGATTATCAGGCGCTGTCTTTACGAAAATATCGCAAGTCAGGATTTATCGCACAGCAAGTTTTGCTTTTACTCGCAGAACTGGCACATAACTTGATGATTTGGATGAAAACGTGGTTCATAGAGGCGGTTGAAATACCTCAAGATGCTTCGGAGCAAACTGAAAACGCACATCGAAAGACCGCAGAGATGCTTCAAAAACGGGGACTGAAACGCTTGAGGCGAGACCTGTTGGCAATCCCAGGAAAAGTCTGCTTTGAAGGAAACCAGAAGGTCGTTGGCATACGAATCAACCCTTTATATCCTATGATAACACACGTCTCCACTGCCTGCAAAGCACTTTTCAAACAATATGAAATGTTGGTACTATTGGACAAAACATAGGTAGTTTGCGAACACACTAAAGACCGATAACCATTAGCGTAGATTTTAGCATTACTTGGACACCTCTTTTGTAGCGCAAACTTTTAGTTTGCGGACACACATATTTTCGCACCTTACTATAAAACCAAAAGTCAGTTATGATAAAAACATTATATCCTCATTTCATTATTTTTATTCTACTGTTTCTCGCGAGTTGTGGCGATGAAGGACTCATTGACCCGCACGGCGAAACCACGCTCCCCGCACCCGATACTGGAGACTTCCGAGCCATTGACTTCCCAACGGCTACAGGTTCCGCATGGACCTATCTCAACGTTGACACTAATCAGGAATTCACGCGCCGCGTCGAAGGCACGCGCGATATCAGTGGAACAACGCATCGGCAGATGACCGTCAGCGCAATTACAACTGACGATCCAAACGAATTGACCCTTGACACTGTTGATCACTTAGCAGCCAATGCGTATTACTTTCGGTTGGACACCGACTTTTACGACGTATTTCCGTTTCCGGTATTAGCAACTTACTTTTTCAAGACCTCAGATGCACTCATAGAATCTGCTTTTGATATCTACCTTCCCGTCGAAAATCCCGTGTTTCACGCCAAACACTTTCCACCGCGTCGACTCTGGGATTTCCCACTGGAAGTTGGGAAGCAGTGGACTGTTTTTGAGAAAACCGCCGGGACACACGTCAGTGTCACACGTTATGTAGTAGAGAAAAATGTACCGATTACCGTTCCCGCTGGCAGTTACACGACTTATATCGTTCAAGAAGAGGTAACTTACGCAGATAGCGAAGATCCATCGATTTTCTTGATTAGTCCACCCGCAATCTATTGGGTCGCACCATCGGTTGGAGTCGTCCAATACCGGTACAACCGTTATCGCGCCACCGATGCATTCTCCGCACAAACCTTCGCACTCAAAAACGTGCATATACCAGAGCCAACTACGGATTAGGTCCCTATCTAATGAACAGTCTTCAGCCATTAGCGATCAGCCATCAGCGGTCAGCATTGTCCCGCAAGTCCGCCCGCAACTTGCAGAGCCGTCAGCAGAGCGTTGTGGCAGTTGCGGACGTTAGTGTCAGTGATAAAGATCTCTTTGCTGATAGCCGACAGCCGACAGCCGACAGCCACTTATCCCATCGCAATATTCCCATTACCATCATCGGCGGCGGCATACACGGCATATCCATCGCCATTCGGCTCCTCCGCGAAGTGCCTACGGCAGCGAGACATCTCGCCATCGTCGATCGACACCCGCGACCCCTCACCCAATGGCGGCGTAAAACAGAACGCCAAGGCATGACCTTTCTCCGTTCTCCGGCTGTCCATCATATCACCCCTGATGCACTCGGTATCGTTGAATACGCCGAACACCACAACCGAATATCTGAGTTAGCTCCACCCTATTCCCAACCCTCCACACAACTTTTTTGGGACTTCTGTGGGGATATGCTTACTGAACTTGCGCAACATCGAATCTATCATCAGTTTGAAGTTGCAAAATTACGGTGGGACAAAGGTGCAGGCAAATTTCCATTCCGCCTCATCTCAAAGGACGGCAATGGATTTCGGAGCCGTTGCGTTATTCTGGCAATTGGTGCTGACGATTGCGCCTATGTGCCACCAGAGTTCGTCCAATGGCAGTGCCAATATCCCCACAGCGTATTGCACGCTTCCGAATTTAATGTAGATTCCGCAAATACATTCTCACACCCCTCGGTAGGTGCGGTTTCTAACCTCACCCCCCTGGTAGGTGCGGTTTCTAACCGCACCGATGCGAAGTGTGAAATTAATTCTAAAATCTACTATAATGTAGATTCCCAGAATGGACAAGACAATGAAGAATCTTTTGTTATCGTCGGGGGTGGGTTGACAGCAGGGACGCTTGCAAAAAGTCTCAGTGAACGCGGGCATAGCGTAGCACTCATTGCTCGGAAGCAGCTAAGGACAGAACAATTCGATTTTCCGCCGATGTGGTTAGGTCCCAAAGCACTCACTGAGTTCGCGGATGAGACGGATTTTCAGCGGCGTTACGAAATAATTCAGCAAAGCAGAGGGGAAGGAAGCATTACGCCCGACATTATGGAGGCACTGATGGATGCCACAAACATTAAGATTTATCCTGAGACCCATATCCAGAATATCGTTTCGGTGGACGAAAAGAATCCACCAGAGCGACTAAAGGTTGAAACAAATCGCGGAGACCTGCTGACGGTCTCACGTGTTATCCTTGCAACCGGGTATCAATTCAATCTCTGCCGCTACGGGTTTTTGAGAGAATTAATCGCGCAGCATCAAGTCCCACTTGTCCGTGGATTGCCACGCCTTGATACTGATTTACAACTCTATCCTGTTGAAAATCTATTCGGTTCCGGTACTATTGCACAACTTCAAATAGGTCCCGCTGCCAGCAACATCGCCGGAGCAAATCTCGCTTACGAACGTCTCCGCGAAAAATTGCTTGAAATAGCGAATAGCATTGTCCCGCAAGTCCACACGCGACTTGCGTAGCAATCAGCAGTCAGTACTCAAATCCATAGCCGCTAATTTTTTCCACCGCGGGAGAAACACCTCTGTTAAAAAACTGTCAAGCTGCCAAATGTTCTGCTGTGGATTTTTTTCAAAGAAGGTACCCATCGCTAATACCAGAATATCTTTGAAACCATACGGTGTTTTAACCTGTGAAAGGTCTTCATAGGTCTGAATAAGTGCAGTGTGAATTCGGAGAAAGTTCAGTGCTGCGAAACTAAACGCATTCAGTTTCAAGTAATCGTCTTCGGTCTTTTCCCAAGTCCATTCGGGTTGATAAAAGGCGTGGAGCTGCGCCTTACAGAGTTCAACCGCGGTGCCAAGGATTTCAGACAGTTCCTGGTGTTTTGCTGCATCCTCTGAAATATTAAGCTTCTCACAAATTTCCTTATGTAATTGCTGTTGCGTCGATTCAGAAGCAACCCAGTTTTGGAAGACTTCGGCGGCATGAACAAAGCAGGTACGCAGGTCTGCAAGTGTTAAATCGAGTTTGCTCGGAAACGCTTTGAGTAAGGAAGAACTCGGCAGCAGATGTGCTTGTGCAGCATGTAACTCTAAGAATTTGTATTCTACCACATCCGCCAACATCTCGGCGAGAATAGGTGTAAAGGCAATGATTGCGCGTTCGTACAACTCCGCATCTATGAATTGTTGGAGTTTGACCGAGTCAAGTTCTATTGTGCCCCTCTCAGTTTTGACGAATGTGTCAGCGAGCGAAGTCTGCTCTCCTAAGACCGAAGCCGTCTCCATTAAAGATAACGGGCGTTTAAAAAAGGTCAATTCAGTATAAGGTTCCTCAAAATCGAGGAGACTCTCCTGCCACTGGTGCCCCCAAGTATCGTGGATTAAATATTTATCCAACTCCCCTAAAGGAAGGATACCGACCATACGCGTCAACGTTGAGGTGATTAATTCCAAGGACAACCCAGCGTCGGCAGCGATTTTCCGGCGCAAGGTTAAGTCCAAATCTTTCGCATCAAAGGTACCGAATACCGGGAAATGGGCGAAGGGTTCGACTTCCCAAATTTTTCGTAGAAATTTTTCGTAATCGGCTTTCGGACGTTGTGCCGCGTTGTTTCCCCCGCGCAATTCATCCGTAGAAGGCAGACAAAAATAGAGGGCGGAGGCAGTTTTCACCAACCTCACTTCACCTGTTTTAAATGGCGCATCCGGGTGTAAAGACCGAAAAAGTTGTAGGATATCGGCATCCAGTTTCGGGTTATCCGACATCAAATTGAAGCGAGTCTCTAAACTTTTCATGATGCGATGCCGATAGCGAAGCGGACTCGTCCGTATCGTCAGACGTTCGGTGAGCCAGTTCACCATTTCCGAATTCAGATTGAAAGCACGCTGAAGTTCGGATTTTAGCCGTTCTTGTTTTTCAGAAGTTACTGGCGCGTCCGGCCTAAAAAGCCTGAAAATTTTAGAACCCGCGGTATCTAAATTTTCAATTTCTGGATGATGAACAAGAGCCGGATAGTGTTCAAGGGATAACCAAACGGCTTCAACAAAGGCAGTGTCTAAAGTCTCATCATCGCTATGTGTTGAGATGTCTCCCAAAAGCGGACGTGTTTCCGCCATTAATTCATTATGATGTCTGTAGAATGTTTTAAGTGTTTCGTTTGAATCGGTTTTCTGCGCTTTTTTCGCTTTGTTGATTTGTTGCGTCAACGCTTCAAATTTCTTTAAACGTTCTAAAATAGATTCCCAGCAGCTCGGGATGTTGTCGTAGTGCCATTTGTAAAGTGCCATAACTTTTGTCCTCTGATTTTTTCCTACTCTTCATCTGTTGTTTGTTGAGGGGTATCGTAATCAAGTGGTGTTAATTCGCGTATCTTCGCATCAACCTGTTTTGCAAAGGCGAGACTCTCGTCGAGTTCAGTGCGTAGACGCGTGAGTGCTGTCTCATCGCTATCAGGATTGAGGGTTAGCACGCGAGCATAGAGGTGGGAAAGTTGAATAATCGTCTGATGAACGTCTTCAATTTGTTGCTCACGGTGCTGTTGAAGGACACTTTTAACAGTTGCCAATTGCGTATCTCTTGATTTTTGATACATTTTAAGTGTGTCTTTCAAGCATTCAACCGCCTGTGTGAAGAGTTGAGAAACTTTGTCAGTAATGTCAGCCCGGACACTCATCGGGAGTGTTCCGAGCCACCCATCGTCGCCTGCTTCTTCCTGAAAAGACTTGTGTAAGGCGCGGAGTTCTTCAAGCATCGTTTCTGTTCGGGCATCTCCATCAGCCGCAAGTGCTTCATGCAAGCTGTTCAGTTCGTTTTCCTGCTCTTGCTGGACTTCCTGGAGCATCTCACTGTGAACCTGTCTGGCGATGTCTTCTGTACCCGTTGCCCATTTGCTAATCAACGTCCCGATGGGCACCAAAATACTGAGAATCGCACTCCCGAATAGATAAAGAATTTTCGGTTCTAAGTTGAGTACCCAAGAGGCAAAAGCGAGTGATACGCCCACGGCAAACGGGAAGATTACGTAAGAATTGCCAAGAAGATGAAGTAGGAATTTCTTCCGAAACAATTTCCGATTAATCACTGGTTGTTGGTTATGAGTTATTCGTTGGTTGTTGGTTATGGGTTATTCGTTGGTTGTTGGTTATAAGTTATAGTAAAATCCGAAAATAAGTTTACACCTTCGTTCCGCGGTAGGCGAGGTTTCCTAACCTCGCCGATGCAGAGTGTGCAATTAATTTTGAGATCTACTATAAGAGGGTTTTGCTAACAATTCACTGCGCATTAGAGTACTCCAGACGTAGCCGGATTGTTACAAAGAAACCTCGCACTTATAACTATTAACCGACAACTTATAACCCTAATACGGTTTTCCGAGAAGCTCAAACGTAACGCTTTGTGCTGCTGCGCCACGCATCTGGGACGAGGTCTGGTTGCTCGCAATAGCACGGATACGATGGCTGGCGATACCAAAACTTCTCAGAGATGCTGCGGCTGCCTCGGCACGTTGTAAGGCAAGAACCCGGTTCGCTGCCGGATCTCCCTCCTGACGTGTATGCCCGACTACCCTGAGATAGTACTGTGGAAACGATTTCAAATTTGCAGCGAGTTCTCTCAGCGCACGTTTACTACCCGGAAGAATCCGAGCATTCCCGCGTCCGAATTGGATGGGTTCTACCTTCATCGCCGCAACAGGCGCAAGCCCGTTCCAGTTCGCATCAGAAAGTGGATTTAGAGATGCCGCTTCTCGAACCTGTTCCATCGGTGTTGATCCAACAAAGATGCCGTCTAACTCATCTGTACCGCTTGTATTCAACACACCGGGATGAAATTTATCATGATGAAGTGCCCGCAAAATACCTTCAAAGAAGAGCTGCTCATAATTCCCTGACACTGGATCGGCAGCGACCGAATTCGTCTGCACCAGCACCTGCGTAATCTTAGCGATAATCGCTTCGAGTCTCTCGGTCCCCTTTGCTTCGGTTGCCGGTATCACGCCGAAATGTGCGTAATTCTCAACCGTGTTCCGCCATTCAATACCCTTAACTAATTTATCCGTCTCGTTTCGGTTAAGTGGATCGCCATACTGCTTCGCATCTGCTTGAATTAAGGAGGCTAACCCGTCAGGTTGGTTATTGTAATCGTAGTTCGCTCGGAGATACGCCTGGACAACGTGTGTGACCAGTTCACGTTGTGAATCCAAAAATTCGCGCTGAACAACTAACACATCAACGATATAACCCTTCAGTTTTGAACTGTCTAACAGCAGATGCACACCTTCAATAGCAAGGGCTTTGGTCACATAAGGCTCCCAGAGGACGTAGGCGTACGGCTCATCTGGATCAGCGGACTTGAGCTTCTTATACGCATCTTCAGCACCGTTTGTTTCAACCGCCCACGAAGACGGAAGACTCGGCAGACTCATCTTGTTAATCATAATTCGGGCAAGCGTTTCGCTCGGCGAATCCGGGGTCAATACAATACGCGCCCGCGGATTACTCAAACTCGGTATCTGTGGAACCCCCCGCTTATGGGCAACAATTGCATCCGCACCTTTAGATTCATCAATCACGAGGACAATCGAACCCGGAAACTCACCAATAACGCTACCCGTCTTGAGATAGGCATCAATAGTGAAAACCGCCATCTGAACCTTACCACTTTTCAGTGCCCGTGCTCTCCCGACATAATCGGCTTTATCGTCAACGAACGTCAGTTTAATCCCTTGACGGTTCAGCAGGTTCTGAACAGCAGGAGAACGGAGTACCGCATACCCAGGAAACGAGTCGTGTGATACCTTGATGTTATGTGCATAACGTTGGGTACTCGTCTCTTTGACAAGGTTGCCCCGAATCCACGGTTCAACGAGGAACTTATAGGCTATCCCTATTACGCCGATGATAACAAGCCAACTTGCCACCATGACGATTATGCGTTTTTTCTTGTCTGCGTCCATAGTTCCTATTTCCTATTTCTCAAAGCCAAGAAACCGATAACGGAAAACACAATCAGAAGTATAACGAACCATAGGGTCCCACGATTTCCAGCATCAGGCTGCTGCGGTGTCGGCACCTTTCTCGGTGGGGTCGTTGTTTGCGGTGTTGTTGTCTCCATGGGCTTCACAGCGATTGTCGTGTTGCTTGGTGGGGTTGTGAGCTGTTGAATCAAATCGGCAGCAATCTCCGGTGAAAGGGGCGCAATATATTCAAAGGCATCTGCTCCGTCAGCATCTGGACCCGTATCCCCTGTTTCCGCAAGAATCTGCGACACTGCCGCCATCAGCTCACCTGGATTATCTGCTTTGCGGTAGCTATCCACGACCTTTGCCAACATGTGATCGGTTTTCATATCAACGCCTATCACATCAACGCGAATCTGCCGATTGAGGATTTCAGGCGTATAGTGCTCGACTTCGGCAGCGTCCGATGCCTCACCATCTGTGACAATTAACAAACGGTAGTTTCCATAGTTGTACTGTTTTGCCCGTTCTTCAAGAAGACGATTTGCCCCGATCCGAATATATTTCCCCAATGGGGTGCCGCCCCCGGGTTGTGGTAAGTCGATAGCTGCTATCAGTTTTTGAGTTTCCTTCTCACCCAACGGGTACACCCATTCATTTCGGATATTGGCACCACTAAACACCAGCAATCCGATCCACGTGTCATTCGGAACTTTCGCTAAGACTTCTTGGAGTGCTGCCTTTGCTGCTTCCATCTTCGATTTCGTCTGATCGCCGCTAAACTTCTCCTGCATGGAACCCGAAGCATCAAGAATCACAACAATGTTATCTTTATGAATATCATCCGCACTACAAATCTGGAGACCCAAAATGAACAGACTTAATAAGAGAATAGATCGCACACCAAACGTGGCAGTTATAACGCATTTCATAAAAAACTCTTATCTCAGTAAGGTATCGGTTATCAGTCATCTGACCATGATTACCGGGCTGCTTTTCCCAGTTCATCCGCGTAATCCTGGTAATCACTGAAATCACATTAATCCTGGTCAAAAATCAAAATCAGAGACCGCAACGGCTTCCGCTGAAACTTTAATCAGTGCGAACTCAACCCGCCGATTTTCTGCTGCTTCCGTCGGACTCGTCGGCTTTGCAATAACAGGCTCCTTAATCCCGACACCGACCGGCACAATCTGATCTGGATCGATACGGGCGTTTTTGCGACGGGCGTATGCGATAATTGCCTGTTTCACGGCTTGACCACGCTGTTCAGAGAGTTTAAGTGCAGCGCGCATCACTTGATAAGGACTCTCAACGCTGCTACCATCGTCAAACTTTTTCTCCTGAATCAATCGGATCAGATTAGCCGTGTCTTCCAAACTAAAAGGCCTGCCACTCATAAAGTATTTGTAGTTGCCTCGCGTCCCTGTTCGCTTCAAAACACCTGTTTGAAGCCCGGTTTTAACTAATACGCTTAGGGTTCGAGACGGATCGCTGTGTCCTTTGATCGCGATGGCTGCATTCCCATATCTTGAAGCTAATTCAACAACCCTGTCAAACTCTTCCCGATATTCAGCATCACTAAACGTATCTTGGTTCGCCTTAAATTGAATCGTAAACGAGATGAGCGTCTTCTCGTCAAGCACTGCGTCTTCATTAAACGATTCAATTTCAGCGCGCACTGTCTCCTTTTTGAAACGGGTCTGTTTCAATTGCGAAGGTGCTGTCACGGTAGTCGTGAGCAGATTCTTAAAAGTTGAGGCGTTAAAATCCAGATCCGACGGAATTAGCGCGTATCTCTGTCTCGCAAATCCCCAATTCACCGCCATATCCAATCCAGCTTTATTAAAGCCTTCAAAACCGGTAATGGTGTTGCTCGGATCGTTGAAGAAAGCAATATTTCCGGGTTGCCCAACGAACGTACAATCTGCTATTAAGCCGTGGGCATCTTCTTCAAGGGTGGGCAATACTTCCTTCCCGTAGATGTTTTGCATCATCGTCAGGAGCTGCGTGTATTTTTCGGAACCACTCGTTTCGTATGTTTTTTTTAGAGCGACAACCTCTTCGGCACCCTTCAGATAACCAGCGAAGAAACGTTCAACAAACGGTTTATAAGCGTCATAGAAATCCTTGCGGCACGCATAGACATCCGCAATCGAACGAGAAAGTGTCGCAGTGCTCACGACGACGCTTGCCCCTTTAACCGTGCCTTCAGCACCTGTGCCAGTGTTTTCAGGTCCACCTGTTAATCCAATCATATCAGGCGTTATCACAAAACAACCCGCAATAGTTGCGTCGTTGCGGAAGCGTTCTGCCGGTCCGTTGGCACCTGTTAATTCGTCTACCCAAACAATTGTCACATTTGACTTTGAAAGCCGGGCAGTTTTCAGCATATCATAGAGCATCCCTACGTGGGGGCCACCCTTTTGGATAGCAATCTTTTTGCCCCTGAGGTCAGAAATCTTCCGGATGTTAGAGCGTCCAACGAAATGATCCCCCGCCGACCAGGTGAGCTGCCCAAAAACGACCGGTTTTGTGCGCGCATCTTTTCCTATGGCTTCACTCGCCTGCGCTATCATCCTAAACGTGCCACGCAGAAACGGGGATTTGCCTGAAAGATAGTCGCGGACCTGTTGCTGGAAATTGTCGCCCGGAACCAATTTGATATTCATTCCGAGTTCCGCCATAATCGTACCCGGACGCGTCGTTAGTCCACCATTGGCGTGGAAGAGTGCTGCTTCCCCACCCCATGTGATGTATGGCACTACCAACGGGGTCACTACCGTTACCTCTTGAACTCTCACAGGACCGACTGCATCTGAAAACAGTTCTTGCGCCTTCGTGTATGGGGCAAGAAAAATAAGTAACGTCACAAGACAAAGCAACAGACATTTTCGGCGTACCTTCCAAGTTTCCAAAAACCTATTCTGGAAAGTAAAAAAGCCCTGGCGAAATGCCTTAGAATTCTTTTTCATAATTTTCCCCTCGTTCTTCTTTAGGGTAGATTTTACAATTACCGCGTCAACGCGTACGCAACAACATTCATTCCCTGTTTAAATGCCCACGTCCGTTGTTCCTCGCCACCCGGCTCACACTGTCTACCTTCCCACGCACAATTCAGATCGCTCGGACAGAAATAGATAACCACGCGATCGTCATCCATAATCGCTTCGTCATAATCGGATATATCTGGAATGCGTTTGTCACCACCAAGGTATTCATCATGGTCATAGAGCGTATGATAAATCGGATGGCTCATATCCAAACGTTCAAACTTCTTTTCTGGATATACCTGCCGAACCATCTCATAGATATACGGACGTAAACCCCCGCGATAGTTGTTAAGGCGGGCATCGCAATCTTCGACGTGGAGAAAACCACCCCGTTCAAAGTAATCCCTGAACTTGCGAACCTGTTCTGTGGAAAGGTTAATCCCTCTGTGTCCCGTCATGTATAGGAACGGATAGGCGAATAACCCCTCATCGTCAATGTCAACATATTGTGGATTCTCACGTACCTCAACATCAATCGTCGTGTTTTCAGCGAGGATCTCCGTAAACTTCAAATCCGATTGCCACCGATAATAGTTAACGATGTTCGTGTACCAATCGCCACCCGGATACTTGAGTCGCACAAACGTGAACTTCTCACCCGTCGGATTCATTTCAGGGTAGTGGTGTTCAATCACGCCGTATCGCGTGCCGTAATGAACGTCTCGTGCCGCGTCATAAGGAATATATTCTCGGAAACCCCATTGTGCGTCCGCAGGCAGAATTAATCCACCCGCCGCAAGCGCAGAAGCAGCAAGCCCGACGGATCCCTTCAAAAAAGAACGTCTCGACAGCGTGTCCTGTTTCGATGCCACTCCCGATATAAATTGATGTTCGTTATTCGATTTTTTCTTAAGTTCGGGGGGTCTGATCTTACGTAACATAGTTTGTTTCTCCCCTTGTTACGATCTGTTTCGCTCCCAGTTCATCGTGTCTAAAGACAAGGTTTTGGTTTTCACCTCAATTTTTCTATTCTAACGCTATTATAACCTAAAACCGTGAAAAAATCAAGATAGCATCCGAAATCGCGCGTCCCTGCTGTCTCGGCATCGGGCGAATTCGACGGTTACCACGGGCAGTGCTCGCGTTTCTCTCTGCCCCCGCCCTTCGCGGTGCCGGCCTGGCACTTGGCCTCGCACGCTCAGAATCCGTCTGCTTGACACTTACAACTTGGTCTCGAATCACCAACATTGATGAGTTGCCGCCATCAAGATTAAGCGCGTCCGTCGCACCCCATTCCAGAAAGAGTTCCGCAAGCCGTGGTAACTTAACACCACGTCGGACACCTGCCTCCGCCGCCGTTATCGTCACAAACAGCAGCGTACCATCTGCCTTTTTACCGATCGCCGTGCGTGGATGCCAAAAATTGTGGAATGCCTGATCAAATCCTTCGCGCTCGTACGCTTTCGTAACGGATGCCATCCCGTCTTGGAGTAGCAACGGACCCCCACCAATAATATGCGTGAAACTTGCCCACAAATTGCTGTCTCCAACGCGTTCAGGGATGATGGTCTCACGAATCTGAACCCCATCACCTTCTGCGATATGTGCCAATAGATCCCTGCTCCGCCTACCACTCGCAGATAGAACATAGCCGTCAGCAGGAATGCGCGAACTCCCCTCTCTATTACGAATGTCGGTCACCTCACCATCCCTCACAACAACTTCTACACCATCGGGGGTCGTCAATGTCACGGTGTGAAAGTGTGGACGGTAAATTACCAACTCGTTTCTACCGCGACCCCGGTTCATACCATCAATTGGCAACATCTCACCACTCGGCGACACCAATTCCTGTCGGAGAGCAATCCGGTCAATGTATGACTCGATTTCTCCATCAACAGTTCGGAGTCCAATCACCGCTCTCCCCTGCTCCGGCTCACTCACCCATTCACCGTCAATCTTCAGCGCACCGACAGACTCGCCACGAAACGTCCCCGCCATCTCAAAGAAACCGCCATTTATCGCAGCCAACGCCTTGTGCCGCCGCGCAAGCGACACCAATGACTCTGTACCAATCCCCGCACTCAACGCTCGATACGGACGAATCTCAACAGCGTCTGGTGAGACCGAAAGGATGTTCGTCAGCACGCCTTTGTTCAATATCTGTCGGTGGATGATTCCTTGTGCAACCGATTTGGTTATATCATTCCGTTCACGATCCATAAAGGAGCGGAAATAATCCGTTACGCTGTTGAACCGAACCGTCTGTCCGACCCGAATACCGATACAAAAAATTAGCAGAAAGCCAATTATTGTGAACGTGCGTGGATAGTGCCTGATAAAACGAAAACACCGTCGTCCTAAATAGGTAATATCAAACATGGTTTAACCAACAACCAACAACTATTAACCAACAACCATCTCAGAAATCCGTTCTTCCCATTCATCACACGTCGCGTAGGTCAACCGCACCGAAGCACCAATATAGTTCGTCGGATCCCGGAGTGCCTCACGCTGTGGTTCCGTCAACTTGTCAAGGAACGGACGAAACGTCTCATCTTCCCACAACAGTGCCGTCAGGCTTTTTCCTGTTTCAT
This sequence comes from Candidatus Poribacteria bacterium, assembly GCA_965232115.1. GTDB lineage: Bacteria > Poribacteria > WGA-4E > WGA-4E > WGA-3G > WGA-3G. Next base: position 5,432,263 of record OZ246958.1, on the reverse strand, counting down.
GTACTTGTCCAATTAACTTCCGGGTATGGTCGTATGCATCAGGAAATCCATAATACGCCATCAACAGATAGATAGGCTCCGCAATGGTATCCTCCGCGCTCAGCGCGAGATTGCGTAGCATGTTATCCGCCTTCACATCCATCTCGTCCAAGGCACGTTGAAGCCGATAGATCGCGTAATCAAACGCCGTAAACAGTTCTGTCAAAAAGCGACTTGATGCCGAATTCGTCAGATCGCGTTGATGTTCCAAAATACTGTCCATGAAAACCGTCTGCATGCGTGGCACGAACGCCTTCCACAAACTTTTGATATTTTCATAAGCCTCCGGATTCACTTTATGCGGCATCGTTGATGAGCCTACCAGTTGCGGATTATATTTCCTGCCGACCTCAGCGATTTCAGTCCGATAGAGGTGTCGCATATCGTCTGCGAAGTTCGCAAGCACCGTATACGCCGCCGTGACGTGATATGCCAAGTCAGAGATAAACTCAGGTTCCACACACTGCGTTGATGTGTGTGTATCGGAAGGTTTCAAACCGAGCAGTGTGAGAAAATCCGCCTCAATCCGTTCCGGGTGTTCGTGGATGAGCGTGAGTCCATTAAACGCACCGACCGCCCCTGAGAATTGTCCACGCAGATTTTGACCCGCCTCGTGAATCTTCTCGATCCGCGTGCCGAGGCGACTTACGTAGAGTGCCAATGAATAACCGAACGTTGTCGGTTCAGCGTGTTGTCCGTGTGTCCTACCGATTTGCACCGTTTCCGCGTGTTCGCGCGCCAACGCAATCAGTTGCTGTTCCAGCGCAACCAGGTCAGGAATAATCACATTTTCTGTCAATGCCTTAAACCGCAAGGAGGTCGCCGTATCCAAGATATCCGCAGAGGTCGCAAACAGATGGACGTAGGGACGCGCTTCGGGACTAATCTTCCGCCGGATTACATTGACGAGCGAACGGATATTGTGCCGAATGCGGGACTGTTCCTCGTAGACCTCTTCCGCCGCCACAAGATCGACCGCCGCTTCCACCTCATCAGCGATCGCTGACGAACAGACACCATAGTTTGCCAAGGTCCGTACCAGTGCCGCCTCCACCTGTGCCTGATATGTAACATATCCTGCTTCAGAGACATAAGGCAACAACCGTTTCATAAAATCGGGATCACTGCCATAGTATCGAAAATCCAGTGGACTGACGGCTTCATAAAGTTCCATAGAAAAATATACTCCGTTTTTTTAAGTTTAATTATACATGGAATTTAGAGGCGTGTAAAGCAGTTTTCATTTTTCTGGCATTTTAACAGGTGTTTTCATGGAGTTTTCACGGAGCTTTTTATGGACCCTTGAGTTCATTGGGTTTGTGAACTTGGAATTGTGTGTTCTCCGTAAATTTCCACTGTCCCTTCCACACTTCCAAGCCCCTCCTGGCCACCAACACCCGACCGCTAACCCCTATTAACAATCCGCTGCCAAAAACTAACACTCCATGGCTAATAAAAATTTGAAAATTTATTTTTCCTGTGATACAATCAAATAAACCCTATAGAAAGAAAAATTGAACGCCCATGAAGATTCCGACACTCATTGACAACGTAGAAGGCAACACCCTCCTAAAAGCCCTCGAAAGCCTCCTCATAAAAAGCATCAGTTTAGACATAGCCACCGGAACATTTGAAATCGGGGCATTTCTATCGCTCGGCGAGACGTGGCGACATTTAGATGGAATCCGTCTCCTAATGGGAGACGAGACCACAAAACGCACAAAAGATCATCTAATCAAGGCATTACAAGAAGTTACAGATGACAATATTGAATCCGTAAAAGAGCGAGACGACACCCTCCATGGACTTGCTGCTGTCCGAGATGCAATTCGCAATGGGCAAATTGTCGTTCGCGTTTACGACAAAGCCAAATTTCACGCGAAACTCAACTTGATGCATGCCCAAAAATCAAGTCTTGTTGATTTCGCTACCGTCGGCAGTTCCAATTTCACCACGCCAGGACTCACCCAAAACGTTGAGTTGAATTCTTTCATCACAGATCCGACACATATTGAGAAACTCAATGAATGGTACGATGCCCGTTGGAAAGAAGCCTCCGAAGTGAAAGCCGAGCTGCTCCGCACAATTGAGCGGCACCTTAAAGAGTACCCACCCTTTACCGTTTATGCCAAAGCACTCCATACCTACTTCAGCGGCCGCGAAAAACCTGCCGATGAGTGGGAAGAAAATGAGTCAGTAATTTACCGGACGCTCTCGCAGTATCAAAAAGACGGCTACCACGCTGCACTCCAGATAGCAGATACGTGGAATGGCGCGCTGATCTGTGATGGTGTGGGTAGCGGTAAAACCTACATCGGTTTGATGCTGCTTGAACGCTATCTGCGGGAAAACAAACGCGTTTTGCTTATTACCCCTAAGTCAGTTGCAGAGAGCGTTTGGAACAGCCAAGTTGATCGTCAACTCCGATCAAGATACGGCCGCCTGCTCCGTGAACACTACGATATTAAACTGCATACTGACCTTGGACGTCGAGGCGGCATCAATGAAGACGATCTCGATTACTTCCGAGAACACAAAGACGTTATCATTATAGATGAAGCACACCACTTTCGGAATCCGAATTCCAATCGCGGTCATCTCCTTATGGAACTTGCCAGGGACAAAAAACTCTATCTCCTCACCGCCACGCCAATTAATAACAGTATCTACGATATCTACCATCTGATTAACTATTTTGGGCAAAATCGAAGGAACTATTTCGCTAACATCGGCATACATGATTTCCGCAAATACTTTCGCGACATCGAAACACAGATTGAGAATGAGGACACCGAGATTGCCGAACAAGTTGAAGAAGATGATCTTCTGCGCCAAGACCCCGTACTAAAACAGATTCTTATTCAACGAAGTCGTAAATACATCAAGGACGCTGAAATGGCATCGGGAACGAACATCCTTTTCCCTGAACGCGTTATACATCCCACAGTTGAATACTCGCTTCGTCGTGTCTATCGAACACTCTACGACGAACTTCGAGCTGCTTTTGACCGACACGATCCGTTTCTCAATCTGGCAATCTACAACACCGTCAGGTACCACAAGAACCCAGAACGACAAATTGAAAACCGCCAAAAACAGATTATCGGTCTCATCCGGACGCTTGTGCTTAAACGTTTGGAAAGTTCATGGCGAGCGTTTGAGGTGACGATTGAAAATCTGTTATTCAAGATGGCGGACTGGCTCGACCCCTATGATCCTGAACGTTTTCGGATGTGGAAAGGGACAAACCGCAGATGGTGGGGTTTTGTTCAAAAACACGTCCTTGAACGACTCCAAGAGGATGGAATCCGAGCACAATCAAAAAACTTGCAACGTTCTCTCGCTTCTAATCCTTCTGAAGAAGATGACGATCCAGCTTCGATTGAAGTCGAAGACGATTTCGTTCCAGAGGACCACGATCTGGAGAGGTTGTTCGACGATGTTTTGGATGATATGAACTTTTTGACAGCACTCCTTAGTCGAATTTACCGACTTTTTTATGCTGATGACTTAGTTAGCGAACCCGCTACAGAACAAGATGATAAACTCCAGCAGCTTCTCAAGCTTGTAAAAGAACACGCTAACGAGAAAGTACTCATCTTTACTGAGTTTTGCGACACTGCTCGGTATCTCTATACCCAACTGCGGCATGCCGGTTTCCGGCATATTGAGCAGATTGATAGCCGACGGAAGGTGAATCGTGAGGAAATTATTGAACGCTTTTCGCCTTGCTATAACGGAAAATCTCCTCAAAGCGTTTTGCTTGTTCAGAAACTCATCACGACGGATGTCCTCGCCGAAGGTCTCAACCTACAAGACGCATCTATCATCATCAATTACGACCTACACTGGAATCCCGTCCGACTCATGCAACGCATCGGTCGGTTAGACCGTCGGCTTGACCCAGAAATCGAAACGCAACTTGGTCGGACAAATCCAACTGTTCATGTCTGGAATTTCCTGCCTCCCGCCGAACTTGATGACATCCTTAAACTCCGAAAACGTGTCGATGGCAAAATCCTCCGTATCAGTCGCACGCTCGGTATCGAAGGAAAATTCGTTTCACCAGACGATCCTGACAAAACAATCCGGCTCTTCAATGAACGTTATGAGGGCACGGAAAACACGGAAGAATTGATGAACCTTGAACGTCAACGTATCTCTGAATCCCATCCAGATCTCTGGAGACAATTGCCAAACCTTCCACTGCGTCTCTTTTCTGGCAAACCCGTTGACGAAGAGCCACCGCCTTTCCTCAATCGTGATGGCGAACCCATTTCAATCCGACGCGCTGGTATTATAGGAATCTTCTGTTGTTATGAAATGCCAAACCGCGAAATTAAATGGTATTTCTATGATACCGGCGAAGATGAAGTGTTTGATAATGTTGAAGAGATCTGGCCCGAAATTCGATGTGCCGAGAATACAGAACGTTGGACTGAAAGCGGACCGGGTGGACTCGTAGATGCCCGCAAACAAATTGAACGCCATATAAACGCTTATCTTATGCGGATACAAGCACCCATGGGGACGAAACCTAAACTCATAGCATGGATGGAGGTTTCTTGATATGGGGTCATTCAGTTTTCCGTTTTTTTACATGTTTTTAATCCCCAGACCCGGTAGGGTTTTTGCTTGGGTGTTTCTTTACCGTTTCCTAACCGCACTGGAACCTTTGAATTTTTAAAGAATTTGTGCTATACTTTGAATAATGCATTATACACAGCCGCGCGAACTACAATTCTATCGTATGCCAAACGGAAGAGAACCTTTTGCGGAGTGGTATGATACACTTCAAGACCTAAACCTGCAAAGCAGAATTGATAAAAGATTGGATCAGATGGTAAACGGTAATTTTGGCGATTACAGATCGGTTGGTGCAGGGGTTTTTGAACTACGTTTTTATTTTGGTCCTGGCTATCGTATCTATTTCGGTCAAGTGGATAATACAATCGTGCTTCTCCTCTGTGGCGGCGACAAGTCTTCGCAGACAAGAGATATTGCACGTGCAAAGGATTATTGGTTGCAATACAAGGAGGCAAACCAATGGAAAAACTGAGAACATGGCACGAATTCCTAATTGAAAAACTCGCCGATCGCGAGAAGGCGATCAGTTACCTCCAAGTTTCACTCGAAGAATACCTAATTGACGGAGATACGCCCTTCTTTCTGAAAGGGATCCGGAACGTTATAGAAGCACAAGGCGGGGTTGAGAAAGTCGCTGAGCAAGCGAACCTCGCTCCGAAAACCCTCTCAGAATTTCTATCCAGTGGAGACACACTGCAGCTTAGCACCTTTAGTAAAATTCTCAAAGCGTTAGGGTGGCAGCTCTCAGTTGAACCCCTATCCGCAGAAAGCGATAGCAGCGAATGTGCAAGTGAACAATTAACACCATCAAACGTCCCATTAGAGACAAATACAGAGCCACTCGCTGATTCACAGCCCGCTTGATGTGGAAATAATCAAATGCCCTACATAACCCCAGACGACATCCATAACATTCACAATTTCGACACCCTCTTAGATTTTTTACACGAAAAACTCGGTTGGCACATCCCCGAAGACAATGAACTTGAAGATATTGCCTTCCCTTGGTCCGCCTCAGATCTTGATCTTGATGAATTGACTGAAGAATTGGTCGTTAACTGCCAGCAACTCCCACCGTTCCCAACTCATCAATTAGAGTTTGAATTTTCAGACAGCCCGCAGCCGTGGGGCATCTTTTTTCTCCAATTCGACAGTGAACTGATTTATCGCACAGCATTACGCCGCGTCCTCCGTGGCCTCGTTGAGCGGCGCGACCGAGACGCAAGCCTCCCCGCGTGGAGACACGACCATCTCCTCTTTATCTGCACCACAACCGACTATCAACGCTTTGCCTTCGCACACTTCGCCTCCACTACGGACAATTGGCGCCGCGCTGTGCTTTCCATCTTCTCTTGGGAACAAGGCGATACCCACATCCGCACGCTCTGCGAATACAATCTCCCCGCGCTCGCCTTTCCAAGCGGCGGATTTTCAGATGACGAAGCATGGCTAAAAGCGTGGCAAGCGGCATTCGATGTAGAAGCCGTCACCGATAAATTCTTCACCGACTACCAACGCGTCTTCGCGCAAGTAGAAAGTGCTATTGAGGGCATCCCAGAAAGCGAAACAGAAACACGCCGACTTTATACCCAACGTCTCTTTAACCGACTGATGTTCCTGCGTTTTATTGGAAAGAAGGGATGGCTCACCTACAACGGCGATCAAAACTACTTACGTGCGCTTTTCAACGCAACGGAAACAGACGAAAACTTTCTCAATGATAGGCTCTTTTGGGCGTTTTTTCACGGTCTCGGTAATGCAGGGGATTTACCTGAGGAGTCAGCTGTGGCTGTTGAACGTCGCGGTGAAGTCCCATTTCTCAACGGCGGACTCTTTGAGATGCAGGACTATGACCAACGCAACGCCGTCCATATTCCCAACAACAAATTCGCCGAAATCCTCGAACTCTTTGAACGCTACAACTTCACAGTAACCGAGTCCACACCCCTTGATATTGAGGTTGCGGTAGACCCAGAGATGCTCGGAAAGGTGTTTGAGGAACTCGTGACGGGCAGGCACGACACTGGCAGCTTACACACCACGTCCTGTTGTTTCCTTCATGTGCCGAGAGAGTCTAAAAATCTGCCTCCAGAACAAAACCGATGAGACAGAGGAATGCCTTAAAAAGTTCGTTGACGATGGCGACGCAACCGCAATTCGGGATCCAGAGAAAGTGTTAAAGATTCTCCAAACGCTGCGCATCTGTGATCCGGCATGTGGAAGCGGTGCCTATCTGCTTGGTATGATGAGCGAATTGCTCCGTTTGCGAGACGCGCTTTTCAAAAGCAACCGGATTGATTCCAAAACAATCTACCAACGCAAACTCGACATCATTCAGCAAAACCTCTACGGCGTAGACAAAGACGACTTCGCTACCAATATTGCCATGCTCCGTTTGTGGCTCAGCCTCTCGGTAGATTATGACGGTGACACGCCAGAGCCGCTGCCTAATTTGGACTATAAGGTTGCGACTGGAGATAGCTTAACAGGACCCGCACCGGAACCCCTGGACGAACAAATTCGACATGAGGACCACCTGATTCAACAGATTCAAGAGCATAAATCTAACTATCTTGTCACCTACACCGACCCAGAGAAGCGGGAACTTCAAAAGGTAATTGCTGATCTCGAAAAAACCCTCCAAGGATGGAGGGCAAACAAAGATGAGTTTGTCTGGCAAGTCAAGTTTTCGGAAGTGTTCCAAGAGGGTGGCTTTGATGTTGTCATCGGCAACCCACCTTATGTCCGCCAAGAACTGATTAGACCGATCAAACCGACTCTAAAAAGGTTGTTCCCGGAAGTGTATACAGGCACCGCGGATCTGTATATCTACTTCTACAAACGCGGGACAGAACTACTCCGCACCAGTGGGGTTCTCATTTACATCTCCTCCAATAAGTTTTTACGTGCAGCGTATGGAAAGAAACTGCGTGAATTCTTTACCGATGACCAATGCATTCATAGACTTCTTGACTTTGGCAGTGTTCAGGTTTTTAAAGCAAGTGTAGATACTTGTATTCTTCTCGTTGAAAATACTCTCCCGACTGGAGAGGCTTTTTTTATAGCCACTTTTCGGGACGAGATCGATATCCCTCGCCTTTCTGAAGCGTTTCAAGAACGCGCGTTTTGCATGAGTGTTTGTGACCTATTACCAGAAGGGTGGGCATTGACATCGCAGGAGGCACTAAGATTACTTGGAAAACTGGAAGATATAGGAACACCCTTGGGTGAATATGTTGATGGAAATTTCTATCGCGGTGTAACAACTGGTTTTAACGATGCATTTATTATTGATGAAGCAAAACGTAAAGAATTAATTACGCAAGACCCTAAGTCAACAGAAGTCATCAAACCACTCCTTCGCGGACGTGATATTAAACGCTACCACGCCCAATGGGCGAATTTATATCTGTTATTCATCCCATGGCACTTTCCATTACATGAAGATTCTACCATTACAGGTGTATCCCAAAACGCAGAGAATCAATTCAGAAAAAATTATCCGTCCATCTACAATCATCTATTGCAATATAAAGCCAGATTATCTAATAGAAACAGAGCAGAGACAGGAATTCGTTATGAATGGTATGCATTGCAACGTTGTGCAAACACTTACTTACCAGAATTTGAAAAACCGAAGATTCTCTATCGGAGAATTGCCCAATCACTTGATGCGATTTATGACACAATAGGAACTTATGGTTTAGATACAACGTTTTTCATACCTACTGACGATCTTTCCCTGCTTGCTATTCTAAATAGTAGGCTTTTTGATTGGTACGCTCGGCACAAAGTTTTACCCCTCAATGATCCATGGGCAGGCGGCGGTTTACAATTTTTCTCTCAGTACATGGAGAAGGTCCCAATAGCAGATCGGACTGCGGCACAGAAAGCGGAGTTATCGCGTCTCGTCGAGCAGATATTGGCAGACCCGGAAAGCGATACCGTGCGGGAAATAGAGAGGAAGATAGACGAATTAGTGTATCAGTTGTATGGATTGACCGATGCCGAGATTGAATTGATTAAGCAGACGTACCGGGATGCGGGGATGGAGGTATGAGGTTTCTTGATAATTGATTGTGTCTGAATCGCGAGTTATATGGATGACGCGGGTTTTGGACCTTGTCCGGATCGCTCAGCAAGACAGCACTAGGCAAAAGCAACTGTTTATCACTGCACAATAGCTGCGTTTTCCCTATGAGATGTCCTTATAGTTCCTGAACGGAAAAAGTCCACGAAATCTATACATCCCGGATTCAGACAACAAAAAATAAACTGCCCTCATTTAACCATTCATTAAACAGTTTCGGGTATAGAAATTGGCACAGGCCATAGGTCATTGTGGTTGAAAAACCATTTTCACTAAAATCCTGAATTTCAACTCGGAAATCCTCGCCTAACTCCCTCCAAAAGCTCCTGGACCAAGCCAGTCCCGAAACTTTTGGGATCTCGGCTTTTTTCGTCTACCAACTCTTTCTCATAGGAGTTCGGAAAGAAATGCTTTTTGAACTCCGCTATGGAGCGGTACACTTTTTCAGTCTGCTTTTTCGGTTGTTTTCGTGCCATTTATATCTCCTCCTTCATAATAGTTGGCAAAAAACTGTTGATTTAATTCACGCTGAAAATAATGTTTCCTTTTTATCCAAACAAAACCGTCACCTTTCGAGATAACAGCGACATCAATCGGACCCCCTACGGTTTCTTCCTCCATTGAAACTCTTCTTTTAAAAGAAGTCAGGCTAATAAGAGTTTCCGCCATTGCTGCTAATTCATCTTTAGGAAGCCCGTGGACAACTTTCATAACGGGATTTATATACTGTTCTGTCCGGTACTCTAATAGTTTTTCTCTATATTTATTAAACTCTTTTTGACCTATTTCTTTCAAATGTTTTTTTAGGTCTTCTTTTTCTTCGTTACTCAGACAATCAATATTGTCGACGAGAACTTGTGGATACGAAATAAATATCTGTTCCATATCTGTATCTATAGCATTGTGATAATTAGGGTCAGCTCCTGTCATAAAGGCTGACACCATTTCACTCTGAGCAAATGGTATAATTGCAGCACTATTTTTTTGAAAATTAATTTCTGCACACTTCTCTTCATTTTTCTTGTATTTCAGGTAATTGTCTATTTTGCCTTCAATTGAGAAAGATTCTAAGACTGGAAATATATCCTCTGTACCAAACCCTGCAATAACTATTCCAGAGGTGTTTCGTACCATCAACCCAGTTAGAAATTTTGTAAACAGGTCGATCGCGATCTCGGTTAATTTATCTGCAGAATCTGGGGGCAGAGGTAACTCCTCAAAAACCTCCTCCTTTGCTCTAAGAATCAGGTTCCCATATTTTTCCTTTAAGTCATTTCTAAAACTGTCAGGAATTGAAGATATTGGTTCAGCCTCCTGCCATTTTTCAAAGTGTTGCGTGATAACATCTGATATTATCTTCTTTGTGGTTCCTTCATCGATTCCGCCTTTTACTTCTATAACCTTATCGACATTTTCGATGATTTTTTCTGCGATAAATAGAAAATAACTATGAATTGAGTTTTCTACGTACCAATTTTGCACATCATCAGAAAATAACCGTTTCTCGTTACCCACAAAAGTAAGGAAGTTTTCAGCATAGTCAGCTACGGTCTTAAACGTCTTTTTCCCTAAATTGTTTCTGTAAACCTTGATAATTGTTTCCCAGGGAACTTGCATAAAATCAGCACTACCGTAAACCATGATACCCACGGGCTGATATTTTGACAGAGTAAAAATTTTGCTGGCTGAAGTAAAAATTTTCTGGCCTGTTTCTTCCTGAAATGTAATCGCACTATCTGCTGCGAGAGCAATTGCTTGCTTATTCATCACTGCAACTTCAGCTGTCATATTTTCCTTCCAAATGTGGTTATTGATAGAGCAAACAGACGTAAAACTACTTACGACTAATTAGATAGAATCCTTGTTATCATGCGGATTAGTAAGATTTTCTATCAAACAATGTCTTAATGTCGCTGCCTCTCCGAGTACAGAAGGCTATTTGCATCGTGCTTTAATGTGCTTAACCTATTCTGGATTCCATGGTATTTGTACTGTTAAATATCTTTTTAAATTTTATCATAAACCTGCATAAGATGTCAAGTTTTTCAGTTTTTTCGCAGAGGCATTCGCTTCTCTGGAAAATTCTCCAAATCTCGAACCAGTTTAGAATAACAAATATTTGCGAGTCCGCATAATCCGCGATTCAGACAATCAACGAGAACATTGCCCCTTAGATTCTTATTTTTACGATACACATATCGCCCCGAAATCAACGGTATGAATGCCTTATGGCATTCCCCGGAGGCTTGCTTGGTGGGGGTATGGCGTTTCTATAAACATTTCGCCCCGTTGGGGCTAAAGAGGCAATGGGACAGAATCGAATTGATTAAGTAGGCTCGTTGAGATGGGGAAATGACGGTGTGAGAAAGGGTATGTTTGACTTAATTGACAAAATTCTCAGTAAGGGTGATTATCTGATCCGCACCATCAGAGAATAAACCACGAAACCGTTCCATGGATGCCCTGGTATTTGCAAGGATTACACCTGCTTGACCAATCTGATCGTCTGTCAAATCAAAAACCGGGACTTTATGTTTCTGTGAGAGAGCAATCAGACTATTGAAGTCTGACACTTGGAGAAGCGGTTGACTTATGAGTTGGTCATTTACAAAACCTGGGTTAAGAAAATTAAATTGAGTCTGATGCGATTCAAGTGCCCTCGCCTTTATATACAATTCATCTGGAAGCAGCATATCGTTTTTGCGTAAGACAGGTATGAGTTTTTCCTCAACGCCTGTTTTTATTTCCGCAATCCACTCTCCGAAGGCTTTAGCAGGTTCCCCTTCCCTAACTCTATAATTCTGAACTATAGTTCCAAGAAATTTAGGATCCTTATCGGGAAAAGGATAAATAGCCTCTTGTAGCAGTGGCGACTTTTTGGCTTGCTTTGCCCACCCCGACCATTTCGGTAAAATTGAGGCGAGACTCTCTGTTGCCATCGCTGAGAAATAATCTGGAAACGTTGGCACAATGAAGTAGTCGCTCGTCATCAGCAAGTTTTGGTTAATCGGTCCTAAACTTGGGCTCATATCCAGTAAAATAAAATCAGCGTTGTACTTGTCAGCAGTTTTAGAAAAAAGGTAAGGCAAGGACCCGGGCAGATTCTGGAGCGTTACCAGTGAACCCGACAGGGCTTGTGCAACTCCCAGGGGTACCTCGTATTCGGCGAGTCCGATGTGTCCTGGTAACAAGTGCAGCAACAAAGGCATGTCCATACGTTCGCGGATGGATTCACAGTTCACTGGTTCAATGAGGGCGGGACGCGATTCAAAAGCAGGCGCGAGCCCTTCGCGAATATTCGTTACGTCATCCGATTCATACATCGAGGCAAAGCGTTTAGCATCCTTGAATCCAAGCACCATACCGGTAAGGTTACACTGCGGGTCACAGTCAACAATAATAACCTTTTTTCCTTTCTCTGCCAACATCCAACCGAGATTGAAGGTCGTTGTTGTTTTGCCAACACCACCTTTGTGGTTGAAAAGTGCAATCTGTTTAGCCATGTTATCGCCTCTAATATACGTTTTCGGGAATCGTTATCATACACTGGTACTACAGCTTGATGTCATACATATCTCGTCCAGAAATATTACTAAAATCAGTTTGGTAACATTCATATCTATTATATACCAACAGTCCTCTATTCTTCAAATAAAAAGTCGTCCAGATTCTACGTTTTCAGTGCTAATCCGCGAAAATCCCGATTCAGACAGTAATAGTAATCAGTAACCCATGGGCACCGACTGCTAACCACCAACCGCCATTAACAATCCCTAAAAAAATAAAAATAAATTTGCATACTTTGATTATATATGTTATACTATAAAGGTAATTCTATAATAAGGTGATACGCTAAAATGAAAAACCCAAAAACAACGCCATCTTCACGCATTCACAGACTATGCTTAATTGTCCCTTTTAGACAATCCCATGCCACCTTCAAAACAATGAGAAATGTTACACTTTTCGCCAAATTATTTTTTTCACAACAAAAAATTAAACATCAACAAACCCTTACGGTGACTGGGTTCTCTAACGTTACACGCCACACACCAAATGTTACACCAGTGTAACATTTTTATGGGGAATTTCTAAAAAATATATCGTTAAGTTAAAACTATATTCACGCCCATATTTTCGAGAACATTATCTCTCCGTGGGAATAACCTCTCAGTCACGACTCTTTGCTGACTGCTGACTGCTGACTACTGACCGCTGATCGCTAATTGCTTTTCCAATGCCAGTATGTTACAATATTGATTGTTCATCAGGTATTAAATATAGGGTTTTCATTATCACATCCCTATTTTTCACAGAACTCATCGCATTTTATTTCAGAGGCAAATATGAATTTTGGTAAACAACTTTGTGTTTTTCTTTTCTTGGCAATACTATCTATATCTCTAACAGTCGTCGCCGATGAGGAGACTGAAGATGTTATTAGACTGGAAGAGGTTGTCGTTACCGCCCGCAAGCGCGAACAGCGGTCTTTTGAAGTCCCGCTCTCCGTTTCCACCATCCGAGGCGAGAAATCCGATATTTTGCGCTCGTCCGGCATGGATGTCCGTTCTTTGTCCAACCGCACCCCCAGTTTACAAATAGAATCCTCATTCGGACGCATCTTTCCACGCTTTTTCATTCGCGGTCTTGGGAACAATGACTTTGACCTTAACGCTTCACAACCCGTGTCAATCCTTTACGACGGGGTTGTTCTTGAGAACGCCCTGCTAAAAGGCTTTCCTGCTTTTGATTTGGATCGGATAGAGGTGCTACGGGGTCCACAAAGCACACTGTTCGGACGCAATACACCCGCGGGTACTGTAAAATTTGAATCGGCGCGTCCCACGCAAACATTAGACGGATACGGACGACTGAGTTACGGGCAGTTCAACACCAGTAATTTTGAGGGGGCGGTGTCGGGTCCACTCGTTCCGTCTGTGTTGTCGGCGCGGCTTTCGCTACTTGCGCAGTGGCGGGACGACTGGGTCGATAACGAACACACCGGTGAGGATAATGCCCTCGGGGGACATCGGGACTTGGCTGGACGGTTCCAGCTGCTCTGGACCCCGATACCCGAACTCGAAGCGTGGCTCAAATTCCATGCCCGCGATCTTGACGGCACGGCGCGCCTGTTTCGCGCCAATATCTTGTCAAAGGGTGAAACCGGACTGGTTCAAGATTTCACCCGCGACCGCATCGCACACGACGGACGCAATGAGCAGACCTTGAGGACACAAGGCTTAACTGCTGAAGTCAGCTACGATATTGGAAACTTCCAACTAATTTCGCTCACAGGATTGGAACGACTCACTAACTTCTCACGCGGGGACATAGACGGCGGTTACGGTGCCGTGTTCAGTCCGCCGAGCGGTCCCGGCGAGATTCCTTTCCCTTCCGAAACCGCCTCCGGCATTCCCGCACTCCGTCAGTTTAGTCAAGAAGTCCGCTTCATGAGTCCAACAGCACGTCGGCTCGTCTATCAGTTCGGGGTCTACTATTTTCATGAGTTTGTAGAGATGGAGGATTTCAACTACAATACGTTGGCAGGCGGCACTTTGGACGGATCGGTACGCCAAGAACAAACGGCTACAGCACAAGCGGCGTTTGGAGCGATGACCTTCCAATGGCTTGAGGATTTGGAATTGGGTGCCGGTTTACGACTCTCTCACGATGCGAAGGACTATACAGCATGGCGAGACAAATCACCGATTGGAGCAGGTCCACTCGGTCCTATCCATCAGAACCCGCAAGACACAGTGTGGAGTGGCGATCTGAGTCTTCGCTATAGCATTTCACCTAACGTCCAGACCTATCTGCGCACCGCACGCGGATTTCGCGCACCCAGCATCCAGGGACGACTACTGTTTGGCGATACCGTCACGGTGGCGGATACGGAAACCATTCTCTCCATTGAAGGCGGCACGAAGTTGCGTCTATGGCAGCAACGGTTACACCTGAATATGGGTGCGTTCCAATATCTTATGCAGGATCAGCAGCTCACCGCAGTCGGTGGCGAGGCAAACTTCAATCGGTTAGTGAACGCCGAAGGCACTATTGGACGCGGTGTTGAGGCGGAATTGAATTTTGCACCAACTACATCACTGGAGGTCTCAGCAGGACTCAGTTACAACCAGACGCGTATTGACGATCCGAATTTAGCGATACAAGGCTGCGGCGCGCCATGTACAGTACTGGATCCGCGTGCCGCTGCTGAAGGAACTTTCTCCATTAATGGCAACAGTCTACCACAAGCACCCGGTTGGATTGCAGATGTAACGCTTCACTACGTCCTCAACCTACCGGGAGGCACACGTCTGATTGCATCCACGGACTGGGCATATCGCAGCCGTGTTCGGTTCTTTCTCTACGAATCTGTAGAGTTTGCCGATGACTTGCTCTTGCAAGGCGGGGTTCGTCTCGCCTGTCTATTGCCTTATGCTGACATAGAGGTAGCACTTATCGGACGCAACATCCTCAACGATACATCTCCTACCGGCGGCATTGATTTCAACAATCTGACGGGTTACGTCAACGAACCCCGGTTTTGGAGTCTGGAAATGACGCGGCATTTTTGAATCCCAGACCCGGTAGGTGCGGTTTCCTAACCGCACCGGATCCTCGAAAAGAGACGCGAAACCCAATAATTCCTTAAAACTATGGTAGATCCTAAAAATAAATACATACGTCCCGCCCCTCGCTGGCGAGGTTTCCTAACCTCGCTCTTTCTTAGGTAACGAAAAAAATATTTGACATCCCGCGTAGAATGTTGTATCATACTTAATAAGTACACGTTTACAACAATATTACATCGTGCCAACAAAACATGGACCAAAAATCGCTTACTACACTGATGTCGCAATATAGGAAACCTCTGCGCTCCAAAGCCCTATATCAAGATAGCCTGCGTGCTGTCATGGGTTCGCGCGCTATATCCATTATTATTGCTATCCGTCGGACTGTGGTGGGCTAATCACAGGCAGATACGCAGTTTTTATTTGGACGCCCATCACTGAAACGGACAATTTCGGTGTGGGTGTTTTTTTTTGAAAATACGTCAGGAGGTCTGGAAGGCACTTAATGCCATGCTTCCACGCTTCCAGATAGCAGGAAGTATGGATGGAAGAGACGTGTCTCCAATCTTCCACAAGAGCAAGAGGAATTTCCTATGTTTGAAGAGGTATCACCACAATTCACGTTTGCTGAAAAAGAAAAACAGACCTTGGCGTTCTGGCGTGAAAACGACATCTTTCAGAGAAGCATGGAGGTCCGCAAAGATGCACCGCCTTTCGTATTCTTAGAGGGACCCCCGTTTGCGAATGCACCCCCCGGCGTACATCACGTCCTCGCACGCGTCATGAAGGATGCCGTTTGCCGCTATAAGACGATGACCGGGCATTACGTCCACCGTAAAGCAGGCTGGGACACCCACGGACTCCCGGTTGAATATCAGGTCGAAAAACAACTCAATATTAAAAACAAAGCCGAACTGGAGGCTTACGGCGTTCAGAACTTCATCGAAAAATGTAAAGAGAACGTCTTCCAATATAAGCAGGATTGGCAACGGATGACAGAACGCATTGGGTACTGGGTCAACCTCGACGATGCCTATATCACGTTGTCAAACGACTACATCGAAAGCATCTGGTGGGTCCTCCGGCAGGCGTGGGATAAGGAACTGCTCTATCAGGGACACAAGGTGCAACCCTACTGCTATCGGTGCGGGACGACCTTAGCAAGCCACGAAGTCGCACTCGGCTATCAAGAGGTCGCCGACCCATCAATCTTTGTACGTTTCCCGTTAAGAAATCAGGAGAGTACCTATCTACTCGTCTGGACGACGACACCGTGGACGTTGCCCTCTAACGTTGCCGTCGCTGTCGGTGAGGACTACGATTACGTCGCCGTTGAGCATAATGGGCAACGCCTCATCCTCGCAAAGGAGTGTCTGCCGAGTCTATTTGAAGATGAATCTCCACAAATCGTTGAGAACTATAAAGGCAAAGACCTCCGCAACTGGGAATACGAACCCTTGTTTGACAGTGGACAGTACCCAGAAAAATCCCACTACATCGTCACTGCAGATTTTGTGACGACGACAGAGGGGAGCGGCTTGGTCCATATCGCACCCGCTTTCGGACAAGATGATTTTGAAATCGGACAGAAGCACAACATGCCATTCGTGCAATTAGTCGGGACCGACGGTAGATTCGTCCCAAAAGTTAAAGAACCCTGGGCAGGTGAATACGTCAAAGACGCTGATCCGAAAATCATTGAGAACTTAGAAGGACGCGGCTTATTATTTAAGGCTACCGAATATACCCACCAATACCCCTTCTGTTGGCGGTGTGATAACCCACTGCTTTACTATGCACGTGAATCATGGTTCGTCCGGACGACCGCCCTCCGAGAACAGATGCTCAAGCACAACCAGCAAATCAACTGGTATCCAGAACACCTCAAGGACGGACGGTTCGGCAACTGGTTGGAGAACAACATTGACTGGGGATTGAGTCGTGAGCGTTATTGGGGAACACCCTTACCCGTTTGGGTCTGCAAGGACTGTGGGCATCAGTGCTGCGTCGGTAGTATCGCCGAGCTGCAAGAACTCGGCACCGACGTTCCAGACGATGTTGAACTCCACCGTCCGTATGTAGACGACGTTGTCCTCGCTTGTAACAAGTGCAGCGGCACAATGCATCGCGTGCAAGATGTAATTGACTGCTGGTTCGATTCTGGATGTGCACACACAGCACAATGGCACTATCCATTTGAAAACAAGGAAATGCTCGAACAAACGTACCCTGCTGATTTCATCTCCGAAGCCATCGATCAGACCCGTGGTTGGTTCTATAGCCTTTTGGCAACCGGCACACTCCTCTACGATAAACCCGCTTATAAGAACTGCCTCTGCCTTGAACTCATCATGGGACCCGACGGCCAAAAAATGAGTAAAAGCCGAGGGAACACAGTAGATCCGTGGACAATCCTTGACAAGCAAGGCGCAGATGCACTTCGCTGGTACATGTTCACCGCAACCACACCGTGGACACCACGCACTTTCAAAATGGAAGGCATTGACGAAGCCTTGAAGAAGTTCATGGGAACCCTTCACAACGTCTACAGTTTCTTCGTTATGTATGCTAACTTAGAGCAGATTGATGTCCTGAAAGATGCACCACCTGTTGCAGAACGTGCTACTGTTGATAGATGGATCTTATCACGCCTCCATACCCTCATTGACAGTGTGCGCAATAACATGGAGAATTACCATCTCACAAACGCACCGCGCGCCATTGAGGCATTCGTGGATGACCTTAGCAACTGGTACGTCCGTCGTTCTCGCGACCGTTTCTGGGGTGCGGAAGCCGGACCCGACAAGCAGGCTGCTTACGCAACACTTTATGAAGTACTGGTAACCGTTGCGAAACTCGCCGCGCCGTTTACGCCATTTCTGTCGGACGAACTCTATCGGAATTTAGTGTGTTCGCTTGATCCTGACGCACCACTGAGTGTTCACCTTGCGGAATACCCGGTTGCAGATGCCTCGCTGAAGGATACCCAACTCGAAATCGATATGGCGTTCACACGCGAGGTCATCAGCATGGGGCATGCGGCACGGAACAAGTCAGGCATTAAAACGCGTCAACCACTTGCTGAGTTCACGCTTGGCGGACTTTCTGATGCAGAAAAAGAGACTGTTAACCGTTTGTCAGAACTCATCCACGATGAACTCAATGTCAAGACTATTGCCTTCGTAGAAAATCTGGACGCATTTGCACAGGTAACGCTCAAGCCGAACTTCAGGGTGTTGGGACCGAAATACGGCAAGGGCGTGCAAGCCATCGCAAAGGCACTCGCTACCGCAGATACGATGCAACTGAAGACGGAACTGGAAGCCATTGGCAGTTTACAGATTGAGGCATCGGGGGAGACGTACACCCTTGAGCAGTCAGACATCGACGTGCAGACACAGAATCGAGAGGGTTTCTTTGTGGAGGTAGACGCACGGAAATTCGTCGCGCTATCAACGGAACTGACATACGAATTGACGCTTGAAGGCTTAGCGCGCGAACTCGTCAACAAAATCCAGAATATGCGCAAAGATGCCGGTTTCAACGTCTCAGACCGGATTAAACTCAGCCTTGAAACGCCGTCATCGCTGGTCGAAGAAGCGTTTGAGGTGCATCGGGATTACATTTTGCAAGAGACACTGACAACAACCGTTGTTGGGTCTCCGAGTGGAAACGCATTTACTGTCGCGCAGAAACTCAACGGTGAACCGGCGACCTTAAGCGTCGAGCAGGTTTAAAACATCTATCTTTGCTGGCGAGGGCTCCTACCGGTCTCGAAAGTATTAGATTGATTTCATGGTGGATCTGTGGCATAATTACATTCAACCACTCTATGGCGGCGTTGCTATGAATTGGAAGCATAACGCTGAAAAACTCTGGCGAACTTGAGCTAACGGAGAAACCCATGGAACACATAAAGACTGTTGACATTCATGACAAGGTCTTTGAGGAGACCTATACCGCCCACATCCAAAGAAACGGTGCGAACTGGCTTGGATGGGTTCCAAATGTCCCAGAAGTTAAATGCGAGGAGCCTACAGAAACCGTATTGCTGAAAACCCTTGAAAAGAGACTTCATGAAGCCTTAGTTGCTGAAGAAGAAGCATGGGAGAAGAAGTTTGAGGAAGACGTGAAGGCAGGGAAACTTGATCACCTTGCTGAAAAAGCACTTAAGGATGTCCGAGAAGGAAAATTTAAGTATCTATAAATCACGCGTTGAACTTCCAGGACCGGACGGAAATCTTTTGGGAATGCGAATGGAGAAAAACGCTACTATATACAAGTAGACTTGCACATAGTAGCACTATTTGTAAGGTAGACTTGCACATAGTAGCGCGTTACGTGAGGTTAGGCTTCACGTGTGCCACTGGAAATGGCAGTCATTTTGTAAACCCGCGCTTTACCCTTCTGGTCGGATGCTATACTTAAGAACCCCAGCTACATCCGTAAACCGTAAGTAGAGTCCCCAACCCCAACCCTCTTGACTAATCTTACACAAAACCTCGTTCCACCCCGCATTGAGTCGACACGGAACGGCATCTTCGTCCGGTATCGGAGGACGGTTAGTGTCGATTCGGTAGATTTCAGAACCGTTCAACCACACAGTCGCACCATCATCACTCCCAAGCAATAACACAGAATTTGTCGCTTCCGGTGCGTAGACGTATACCAGCGCGTATCCGATGGCTGACGACTCAAAACCAAGATTTGTCCCTAAATTGAGGAAACCGTCTCCCACTGCAGCTGCTTCCCGCCACTGGATCGCTCTGCCATGCATATCTGTGTAAGCTGCTTTCAGATCCAATCGACTTCCGGGAGTCAGCGTGTTGTCAATCGTCTCAACATCTGTCTTGGGAAACGGACCCAATATCATGTAATGTTTAACAAGCGGTGAAGCGTGCAGGACCTGATAGGAATCGATACCGATTTTATAGCCTGTCGCCTCATCTGCCTTTCCGACGATGCTAAACACGATTTGGTTTGTTCCTGCGTTCAGGGGAGCAGCTCCAAACGAAACCAAGGTCCCAACGATCGGTTCAGCAGCATAGCAGTCGTAGGGTGTCCCGACCACAGTATCGTTTGCCGATAGTTCGACCTGCGCGTATTCCGGTCCACGCGTTAAAACAGCACTGATTTCATAAGCATTTCCGTGAGACACTTCAATCGGAATCGTTAAAGTTCCTATCTCTCCTGCAATTTTCGGTGTCAATGCGACATGACTTCCACCTATCTCTATCCCTGCTGCGCGGTACGTTTCTATCTCAGCCTCTAAACTATATTCTCTTCCGTGGCCCAAGGCTATTGATTGTGTGTCTTTAGGAGGCAGCGGGAACGCTTTCTCATACCAAAATTGTGGCAGCCGATAGAGGTCGCGCCCTTCGTTCGTTAGGACAAGATCGTAACCGTCAAAGCAGACAGCTTCCCCGCTAAAATCGTGCGGTAAGTGCCGCGGCGCGCCTTGAATCATCTGCGCTAAATTATCGGATGTCCCGTTATATACCCAAAGCGCATCGTAAGTGCAGACAGCAAGTCGCGTCCCGTCTTCGGACAATCCCGCACCTGTCACGAGTTTCGCCCCAGTGAATTCACCGACACGCACTAAGACCTGTTTTACGTCGGGTTCGAGGGTTGGAAACCGGTAAAGCACAGCGCGTTCTCGTTCCTTAGAGACGATATAAGGAGTGCCTCCCGCAATAAAGAGTCCTTCCGCATCCACATTCTCATTGGGATACCGATACGGATAACTTGCGATGACCTCCACTTCTGTATCTTTGAACGGGTCGGGTTCTGCAACAACGACCACTTTCAAATCTTGTCGTAATCTACTATTATTGCCGATTTCACCGATCCAGAGTCGATTTTCTGAGTCGATACCGAGGGCTTCCCAGTCGAAGTTTTCTGAACCCTGCACAGCGATCTCTTGAATTAATTCACCATTTAATTTTGTCGCGTAAAGTGTTGCAGGATTGCCAGAGTCGTTGAGGGTCCAATAGACACCTTCAAACTGCTGGCTTGTAACAATGCCGGAACTTTCTTGGATGTCGGGGTGTGTGTATTTTCCTATGGGTTTCCATGGAGGTGTGTCGGATGCATCTGAAGGTGCCGCTACAGCGGCGTGGACTCCGATGCCGAGTGTAAAAACTAACAAAGGCAGTAGCAATTTCATCAAAGTAATCTCCTTTTAATTTCTAACTATTTTACCGCTTTTTGGCTGAGAAATCAACGGAGATTTCAGAAGAGGATAAGGTATTAACGTTCCACCTCTGCTGGTGAGGTTTCCGCAAACCATTAAGTCGCTCTGCTAACTGCTGATCACTACTGATGGCGGACATTCAAAGAAAAAGTAGACAAACCCAATATTTTGTGGTATCATTAAATATACACATTGTAAAAGACATTTAACACCTCGGTTGTTTGCGATATTGCCGAGGCGATAAGTTCTCAAAAGGAGTATCAGTTTTGCATAGACAATCTGCAAAGAAACATGCGCGTGCGGACGAAAAGAAACGCATACGCAACCGACATCGCAAAGCAACACTACGGACGATGCTTAAACAGACGGAGACCGCTCTGGATGAAGGCAATGTTGAAACCGCACAGGAACTGTGCAGGAACACCGTAAGCCTCTTGGATAGAGCCGCCGGTAAAGGCGTTATCAAAAAAGGGACAGCAAATCGTCAAAAGTCCAGACTCATCCGTAAGTTGCACCTACTAATGGCAACTGCGTAGTTAGGAGTTGGTGGATAGTTAGTTAATGGTTGATAGTTAAGGGTTATCGGACCTCCCACAACGCTAACACCAACTACCAGCAACCAACTACCAACAACTAATCGCTAACGGCTATATGAATGCTCGCAAAGTCGCCTTAGAGTGTCTGCTAACCCTCTCACACACCAGTGCCTCCATAGCTTCTGTTGTTGACAGTGCCTTTGGACGTTATACAATTGACGGGCAGGAACAGCGGCTGGTAAACGGACTTGTCTACGGCGTTATCCGGTGGCAGCGGCAACTTGATTGGGTTCTGAATCAGTTTATCAATCCCCGATTTCAGTTAGACGCTCGGCACCGTAATATCCTGCGACTCGGCGCATTTCAACTCCTACACCTCGATGGGATACCCGCACACGCAGCGATTTATGAAACCGTCCAACTCGCCACTTCTCACCTCCGCAAATCTGCTCGCGGACGAAAGACCGCAGGTTTTATAAATGCCGTCCTTCGTTCCGTACAACGCAAAGGCAGAACATTAGCTTACCCACCACTCGATGCAAACCCAATCGAACATATTGCGATTTCGTTATCCTACCCGACATGGTTGGTAAAGCGGTGGCTGCAGACCCGCGGCGTTTCGTGGACATTAGCATTCTGTCGCGCGAGCAACCAGATCGCACCGCTCGCGTTCCGCGTAAATTCCCTCCTGACACAACGCGAAGAAGTTTGTCAATCTTTAGAAACGAACGGCATTGCCGCAAAGGTCTCCAAAATTGTCCCCGACGGCTTGGTACTCGAAAACCGTGCCATCACTGCTTTTGATGCTACTGGCGACCAGACGTTGAAGGATATCCTCCGTCGCGAGGATATCTATGTCCAAGACGAAAGCGCGATGTTGGTCCCGTATCTTCTTTCACCAGAAAACGCTCAGTTCATTGTAGACCTCTGTGCTGCACCGGGTGGCAAGACAACACACCTCGCGCATCTCATGGGAAATGCTGGAAAACTTCTCGCCGTGGATGTGTCCTCAGAAAAAATAGCCTTGTTGCAAAAGAACTGTCGGCGTGTCGGTGCCAACAACGTTGAAACACGGGTGCTGGACGTGACGCAAGCAGACCTTGGGTTCGTTAAGGCGGCAGATGCTGTGCTTATTGATGCGCCGTGTTCCGGGTTCGGCACGCTCCGACGACATCCCGACATTCGGTGGAACAAAACATCTGAACAGGTTCGTGCCCTTAGTGAGATGCAATATAACTTGTTGAAGAACGCCGCACAACACATCAAGCCGGGAGGCATCCTCGTTTACAGCACCTGTAGCATCGAGCCGATGGAAAATGAAGAGGTCGTTCAGCGATTTTTGACCAACTTCCCGATGTATACCGTGGAAAATGCCCGACGCTTTCTGCCAGATATTCCTTCGAGTGCAATAACGCCGCAAGGCTTCCTACAGACCTTTCCACATGAACACGGCGTTGACGGTGCGTTTGCGGCACGTCTAAAAAAAGAATGATCGATTTTAGGTTATACGTCATTACAGACAGACACAGATGCGCGCCCACCCCACTGATTGAGGTGATCTCCGAATTGCTGGATGCAGGGGTTACCGCCATCCAATTGCGCGAAAAAGATTTAAACAGCGATGAATTGATGCGCTTAGCGCAACCAATTGCTGACTTGTGTCGAAACTACAAAGCAAAACTTTTCGTCAATACAGATACACGCGTCGCAGCCACCGTCGGTGCTGCAGGCGTTCATCTTCCAGCAAATGCAGCATCCGTAAGTTCGGTGAAGGCACAGATAGGTGCCAATTTCTCTATCGGATGCTCGGTGCATACCTTTGCGGAAGCAGGAAAACGAGAGACAGAAGGGGCTGATTTTTTAACCTATAGCCCTATCTATTTGACGGCAAGCAAACCCGGTTATGGGCCCCCTGTCGGCGTGGAAAATCTCACAAAGTTGGTAGGGCGCGTTAAATTACCTATCTTTGCTCTGGGAGGTATTACACCGGCGCGTGCTTCTGAGTGTCTATTAGCAGGAGCCTTCGGAATCGCTGTGATGTCAGGCGTTATGGCTCCCAAAAATTCAGGAAAACTGGCGAAACATTATCTTGAGACTCTGGTTTAACGTGGTAGATTGTTACCAAAACATCTCTTAACCGACAACCAACAACCAATAACTGACAACTATTAAAACATGAGACAGATTTTAACAATTGCAGGCTCAGATTCAGGTGGCGGTGCCGGTATACAGGCAGATATAAAGGCGATCTCAGCCAACGGCGGTTATGCCATGTCCGTAATCACCTCCGTTACAGCACAAAATACAGTGGCAGTGACCGAGGCGTTTGATCTGCCTATTTCGCTGATTGAAGCGCAGTTAGATGCCGTCTTCACAGATTTCGACGTAGCCAGCGTCAAAACCGGAATGCTCTCTTCATCAGCCATTGTTGAAGCGGTTACGCGGAAGTTGAAAGAATATACGCCACCAACCCTCGTCGTGGACCCCGTGATGATCTCCAAAAGCAAATTCCCGCTCTTGAAAGAGGAGGCAATGGATAGTCTCAAAACGGCGTTGATTCCACTTGCGACGCTGATTACACCGAATATTTACGAGGCAGAGTTGCTCGCACAGCAGGACATCCGAAACGCGAATGAGGCAAAAAATGCCGCAAAAGTAATCGCTGAACTCGGTTGTCACGCTGTTCTCGTTAAAGGTGGGCATCTTACGGCTAACAGTGCGATTGATGTGCTTTATTGCAACGGGGACTGGGATTTTTTTGAGGCAGAATGGGTTGAAACCGAAAACACGCACGGCACGGGTTGCACCTACTCAGCGACAATCGCGACGCAACTCGCACACGGCAAAGATTTGAGAGACGCTATTGAAACAGCAAAGGCATATATTACGGGTGCTATTCAACACGCACTGGATATTGGACAGGGGCACGGACCAACACATCATTTTTTTCAGCAATTAGCGAATAGCGAACAGCGAACAGCCAATAGCGAATAGCC
This sequence comes from Candidatus Poribacteria bacterium, assembly GCA_965232115.1. Lineage (GTDB taxonomy): Bacteria > Poribacteria > WGA-4E > WGA-4E > WGA-3G > WGA-3G. The sequence continues at coordinate 5,407,250 of OZ246958.1, read as the reverse complement.
TACTACAACCGCTGTCGTCCGTCAAACCCGTCCTCGATTTCGTGCCAGTAACGGATCCTGTTTTCACCCATCCGCCAACAGAGATAGACCTCCCTACCCTCACGGAGGTGTGGGAAATCGACTAATCCGGGGTCAAGTCCTTTCAGGTGGCAGCCGCGCGCCGCAATCCGTTCCAAAATTTCCTTAAAGTCGGCAGTCACTTTAAGGAGCGCGGGAGTGTGCTTACTGCCGCCGTTAGAAGAGACCACCTCCAAGAGGGGCGTGATTTCTGCGTGCAGTCCTGCAAGTAGGTTTCTTATGGCTCTTAACTGTGAAATCTCATCAACTAATTCAGGAATACATGCGTTTGCTTCTTCGAGCGTGAAATATCGTTTTTCCTGCATCTGTGTTTCTCCTTGTGTATATCAAATTTGTATTGGCAACGTCCTAAAATTTACACCAAATTAAGAGCGATGTCAAGCAGAAGTTTTATCCTAATATGCTGCTCTCAGTGGAAATGGCAAGCGGTTGTCGGTAGTTCGCTACGTTCACTTTAGGTAATCGGTTTTCGGATAAGAGTAGTCTATGGCAGTTACTGACGCTCGTGGCTGCTACACGTTTAACCAACAACTGAAAACTGGCAACCGATAACCACGAAAAGATGGAAAACGAAACAAAATCCGTAGACAATCAGAATCAAAGCGTCACCCGTGCCGCCGGAATTGTCAGTATCGCCGTGATGGGGTCGCGGCTATTAGGACTCGCACGCGAAGCAGCGATCGCATACTATTTCCGGTCGAACCTCAGTGGCGACGCTTTTTACTTGGCGTTTCGCATACCGAACTTTTTGCGTGACTTGTTTGGCGAAGGCATTTTGAGTAAAGCGTTTATTACGACGTTCCTCGCCACAGAGGCTGAGGATGGAGAGCAGGCAGCGTGGAATCTCGCAAACCGTGTCTTTAATTTAACGTTTCTCGTCCTGACAGGTATCGCGATCCTCGGCATCGCTTTCGCACCTACTATTGTTGATGTCTTGGCGCGCGAGGATTTTGACGAAAGGTTAGATGCCACTGCCCACTACGGGTTTGATACCAAAGTTGAATTAACAATCTATCTCACTCAATTGATGTTTCCCTACCTTCTCTTTGTTTCGTTGGCGGCGATTGCGATGGGACTGTTGAACAGCAAAGGGAAGTTCGGCATTCCAGCATGTGCGTCCTCGTTCTTTAACATCAGTTCGCTCGTTATCGGTGTAGGTGGTTACTATTTATTTCCAATGGCTGGGATGCATCCTGTAACGGGAATGGCTATCGGTGTGTTCGTTGGTGGGATCGCCCAATTCGCAATTCAGGTGCCGTCTATGTATCGCGTCGGCTTCCGATACCGTCCGCTGCTGAGTCTACGCGATCCGAGGGTGCTTCAAGTTATTCATCTTGTTGGACCTGCTGTGTTAGGTGTTGCAGCGGTGCAAGTGAACCAATTTACGAATACGTTCTTTATTACATCAGGGTCTGCTTGGTTAACATGGATTAGTCGTGCCTACCGCGTTGTGCATCTCCCGATTGGGCTGTTCGGTGTGGCGATTTCGACAGTCGCACTGCCGCAGCTTGCCAAGTTCGCAACAACCGGAGAGACAGAGAATTTCCGCAACGCACTCTCTTACGCCCTCCGTCTGATGCTTATGCTAACAGTCCCCGCTGCAGTTGGGTTGATGGTACTATCGGCACCCATCTGCCGATTCCTGTATGAACGCGGAGAGACTGGCGTATCGGACACTGTTGGAACCGCTGGGGTCCTATTTGTCTATGCGTTCGGCTTATGTGGATTTTCGGCGCTCAAGATCGTTACGGACGGATTTTACGCTTACAAAGATATTCGCGCACCTGTTATCGTCAGTATCTGTGCCGTTGTCCTCAACATCTATCTAAACTATCTCTTTATCTACCGCGAACTCTTTTTGGACCCCCGCGCTGTGGTGTTTTCAACGGTTTTGACCGTGACGCTGAATTGTGCTATGCTACTGCTACTGCTCCGCCGAAAGGTCGGACGGTTGGGACTAAAGGGCATCATCCCACTGACGCTTAAAATCTTAATCGCCTCCGTAGTGATGGGGTTTGTGTGCTGGTTGGCAAATGGAGTTATTGAAGGCGATTGGCTCGGCACAGAGGGGATCGTGTCGCGCTTGATCGGCGTATTTGCACCGATTGGGTTAAGTCTTATCGTTCTCTCAGGAATGTATAAACTCCTGAGAGTGGCAGAATTCGACGATATTTTGAATATATTTAAGCAACGACTTTTTTAAACTATTGAGTCTGAGCTGCTGCGTCCGTTGTCCTTGCAGTATTTCAATTAATAAAAAACAATTCATAACCCAGAGCAGGCTTCTTATTAATTTTTCATCGGCGTTGACAACGGAAACGCCGCCCAGGAGTACATAATTAAAAAATGCTAACAAAACGGATAATTCCATGTTTAGATGTCCGTGCCGGAAAGGTCACGAAGGGTATCGCCTTTCAAGGCAATGTCGATGTTGGTGACCCCGTTGAGATGGCGCGGTTCTATTACGAAGGCGGTGCCGATGAACTCGTCTTTTACGACATCACAGCCAGCAATGAACGCCGCGATATAATGATTGATGTCGTCTCTGCTGTTGCCGCTGAGATTTTTATTCCTTTTTCTGTCGGTGGTGGGTTGCGGACGCTCGAGGACATGCGTCGTGTTCTACTTGCGGGCGCAGAAAAGGTGAGTATAGATTCCGGTGCCGTGCGGAATCCCGATATCATCGCCGAAGGCGCGCGGGCGTTTGGAAGCCAATGTGTTGTGCTGAGCATGCAGGTGAAACGCGTTCGGGAAAGTGAACAGATTCCGAGCGGTTATGAAATTTACATAGACGGTGGACGGACACCCGTCGGTTGGGATGCCTTGGAGTGGTCAGCAAGGGGTGTTGATCTGGGAGCAGGCGAGATCGTTGTCAATAGCATCGATGCAGATGGCACGAAGGCGGGGTATGAACTCGAATTAACCGGTGCTATTGCAGATTTGGTCTCAGTGCCTGTTATTGCCTCCGGCGGCGCAGGAAACCCACAGCACTTACGGGATGTCTTTGTCGAAAGTAACGCCGATGCCGCAATCGTCGCCTCTATCACACACTACGGCGAATTCACAATCGAAAACATCAAAACCTATCTCGCTGACGAAGGTGTAAGTGTGCGGGATACATGGTAGAATGGCTGTCAGCAATTAGCAGTTAGCAGTCAGAAAGACAACCTCGTGGCAGAAAGCAACAGGCAACTGCCACATTCCGATAGCCGATGGCTGAAAGCCGATAGCCAAAAATGGAGAAAATATGGAACCTAAGTTACCTGATGCAAGAAATGAAAACATTTTAATCCACGTCAACGGTGAACTCCTACCCCGCGAAGACGCGAAAATCTCCGTATTCGACAGCCTTGTTCAAGGCGGAGACGGCGTATGGGAAGGCTTGCGCGTCTATAACGGAAAAATCTTCGCGTTGGATGCACATCTCGACCGACTCATGGATTCTGCACATGCTATGGCATTCGCAAATATTCCAACGCGCGATGAAGTTAAAAAGGCGATTTTTGAAACACTCGAAGCCAACGGTATGCGCGACGGTGTACATATCCGTCTAACGCTCAGCCGCGGGAAAAAAGTCACATCCAGCATGGATGCCCGCGTCAATCAGTACGGCACGACTTTAATCGTAATCGCGGAGTGGAAACCACCGATCTATGCCAGCAGCGGTGTTCGTTTAATTACCTCAGCAATCCGACGGAACCCACCCCAATGTGTCGATTCTAAGATCCACCACAATAATCTAATTAACAACATCCTCGCTAAGATTGAAGCAAACGTCGCTGGCGTGGATGACGCGATTATGCTCGACATCCATGGATATGTTTCAGAGACGAATGCAACGAATATCTTTATTATAAAACGTGGGCATGTACTGACACCCCATGCCGATAGTTGTCTACCGGGGATTACACGGGGAACGGTCATCCAAATCGTTCACGACGCAGATATCCCATTAACGGAGCGAAACGTCTCATTGACCGAGGTCTACACCGCGGATGAAGTCTTTACGACGGGAACTGTGGGTGAGTTGAGTCCTGTCTTAGAGGTTGATGGTAGGAAGATTGGGAGCGAGGACGTTGGTCTTGTGACGACCCGACTGCAGGGACTTTATGCGGAACTCACTGCCAACGAAGGCGAACCGTTGCCATAGGTGTGGTTTGTTTAAATCTCAAGCTGCACAAAAACGAGATATGTACCCGACATCAGGACCGCCAGAAATAGCACCAACAGCAGTAAATCTATTGCTGCGGTGTTGAAGTCCTTGCTAAGACTGAGCGTATCCTTAAATTTAGGGATCGCTTCTGGACTGACAGGTTTCTGCGACATGCCTTCTTGAATTCCGATAACGTGAAGGCTCTCCGGATCCGCCCTATCGGTATCAACGACGAATTCGCGATATTCACGGGCATAACGCTGCGCGTTCTCAATAAATTGCAGATGCCTTTCTAACCCTGTTCCAGCAAAAGATTCAAAGAGGCGTTGAACGGTTGCCGCTGGTGAAATACGAGCGATCGCTCGCGCCCGTTTCCCCTGTGCAATTTGCTGGTTTAAGTACCTTGCGGTGAAGCGTTCATTTTGTTCTGCCTCCGCAGTGAGGTACTCGGCACGTACGTGCGCTAGTGGTGTTGTTTGTGAGTCTCCGTACTTATCTTGGTAGGTCTTACGGACCTCTTCCCCAAGTCGAATACCTTCGCTCCAAAATTCTCTATACGTCATCGGCACCGACGTGCGACTACCGATAGATGCCAGTGTATTCGGTATAAATACCACAAAACTCACCCAGATTAACAGCAGGACCACCAGACTCACACCACTTTCGCGCGCTACAGCGGAAATGAGAAGTCCTAAAGCGGTAAAAAGGCACGTATAGAGGACAACAATACCGTACAAGATGCCTAAACGTCCCCACGCCTCGGCATTGAGCTGCACTGCGTTTGAGGTAGAAATCAGGAGTAGATTCATCAATACCGCAACTGCAAATGGAATATTAATGCTGATGAACGCGCCTAAAAACTTTCCGACCAAGACAGTGTGCCGCGGGATAGGATTTGCTAATGTCAACCGCAGTGTGCCGCGTTCCAGTTCGCCGGAAATCGAATCGAAAGTGAACAGAATGACGACAAAACTCAGCACATAACCGACGATGAACGCCCAATCCAGAGTGGTGAAATCAGGACGGATATTGCGTAGATTCGGTGTTTGTTGTGGATATGTCAGCCGCCAGAGTGGTCTCACATTGGCAATATTGCTAAAGTAGTTTTCCCCGCGGGCGTGCATTGACAAAAATGCCTCCTCCCCTTCCGCGCAAAAACGGAGGGGTGAGTGTGCTTTATACAGAAGTCCAGGTCCCTCTGTCGCGAGGCGATATAAGTCATTGCTGCGCCCTTCGAGTTTCTTCATTGCCTCAGTTGTGGCATTGTGATATGCTTGTGTCCGTGCGGGGTGTTCCCGCAGATGGACAACAGCGTTAACCAGCATCAACGCCAGCAAGAGAGCGGTTGTCGCGGCAAATCGGAGGCTATTGAGGTTATCGTAGAGTTCGCGTTTTGCAATATGCCACATTATCCTACACCTCGCTTTTCGTAAAAATAAGAACGGTCCCCATAAACAAAGCGAGGTTGGCTATGAGCAGAAGAAACATATCTGGTAATGCCCGTTCTGCATTCGTCCAGACCTCGCCTCTCTCAAAGGTGAATTTCGGAAAAGTACGCCAATCGACAGGGTCTTTGTCAGCGACAAACCATTCTCGTGATGAAAACGCATCCTTCGCGTAGAGATAGTCAATTATGACTTTTCGGTAACGTTGCGCTGCCGCGAAAAAATCCCTGAGTCCAGATAGATCTGTTCCTGCCCATGCTTGCGTTGCAGCGTCATAAATGCCTACGGGTGAGAATTTCAACAATACCCTATCCATTGTAGCTTGCCGAACAAAAATGTCATCAAGTGCCTGCTTCTGGATACCCCACGTCTTTGCTGTCGTACGGATCGTCAGTGGTTCAATAAAATCAAAATATCTCTTAGCGATGGGGACATAATGTGCAGATTCCGGACGGATTTCTGAAATCAGACTCATATTTTCAATGTAAGTGGATAGGGTTTCTGGATCTACATGTACATCGGTATAAAGTTCCAAGGCTGTGCTAAATTCTGAGGTCTCCCCTCCAATTCCCTCTTTGTCAAGAAACTTTTGCCGTTCTCTTTCATACGCATCTAAAATCTGTTGAATCTGGTTGTGAGCAGTTTTCACACGCCCTTGAATGTCGCCTCCGGGATTGACCGTTGCTCGAATCAAGTTTGGATACACGAGTATCAGAAAACCCCATATAAACATCGCGAGCATTAACGCCGTACCGGTTCTACGGGCCGCTATGGAAATCAGCAACCCAATGAGGTAAAATAGGGATAGGTACGCGAAGGATGTAATAACAATCCCGGCGATGCGAAGGAAGTCAGCAACCGACAGCGGAATAGAATAGGTTAACAACAGCAGGACAAAGAGTAGACTCAATATCAGAGGCACTAATAGGCACGTCATCGCACTGATATATTTCGCAAGCAGGACCTGTCCGCGTCCAACAGGTTGTGCAAGAACGAGACGTAACGTGCCGCGCTCGCGCTCCCCCGCAATCGCATCGTAAGCGAATATCAGTCCCATTAAACTTAAGACAACCTTGAAGATAAAGACAATATCAATTGAAGCAAAGAATGCGATAAACGGGTTATCGGTGCCATGCATAAAGGCATCCCAGAGCGTAGGCACGTTCCCGTGCCAGATACCGACAGTGTTTCCCACCCGCTTATCTAACCCCACATTGAAAATGCTCAACGGATTCGGGGGGCGATCGACATACAGGAACATCGCAGAATAGGTTTTTGCCTTCTGCAATTCCTGATAATGCGTTTTAACTGCAGCGTTGTAACTCTCCAAACGCTGTTCGTAATCTTGAATAAGCACAGCGGTATTCGCAACAATCATCAAGAGTGTGATGATCAGGACGGCTGCGAAACGGAAGGTCATAAGATTATCAAGGAGTTCTCGGCGGATAAGGGTCGTTAACATCTATTAAACCTCAACTCGCACAAAGGCAAGATATGCCCCGGATAGTAACACGACAACAAACAGTGCCAGGAGCAATATTTCCATCGCTCTGGTATTAAAGTCTTTACTGAGATTGAATGTATCTTCAAATTTCGGAACCGCTTCTGGGCTGACAGGTTTCTGGGACATGCCTTCACGAACGTTTATAATATGGCGGCTTTCAGGGTCCCCTCTATCCGTGTCAACGATGAATTCACGGAATTGTCGAGCGTAGTGTTGTGTGTTCTCCACAAACTGTAAATGCCGCTCAAACCCGGTTCCAGCAAACGCTTCAATAAGGTGCTGGAGAAGTGTGGCGGGTGAGATGCTGGTGATGGCACGGGCGCGGTGCATCTGAGCACTCTGGTACTTTAGCCGCTCTTTGCGCCAACGTTCCGATCTTTCGATGTTCTCAGTGTAAAAATCGCTTTTCGCCCTGAGCGTCCTATCGTCTACTTCATCCGACCAGAGCCACTTGCGATATTTATCCCATAGGTCCTCTTGAGCTGGGTTGCGCTGATCCCAAAATTCATCAAAAGATCCGGCAGGTGAAAAACTACTTGCAATTGAAGCGAGGGTGCTGGGCATAAAAACGACAAAGGTTATCCACGTCAAAAGTAAGACCATCAGACTCACCGCGCTCCGTTGCACACGCGTGGAGACTAACAGCCCTAACGCCAGAAACAGACTCGTGTACAAAAGCGCGAGACAGAAAATGATACCCAAGCGTCCATAAGCTTCTGCTGTCAGGTGAACAGTCCTTGCAGTAGCGATCAACAAAAGGTTCACCAACACAGCAAGCGTAAACGGGATGGTAATACTGAGCAATGCCCCTAAAAATTTACCGAGAAGGACAGTGTGTCGAGGAATTGAATTAGCTAACATCAATCGGAGCGTGCCATGCTCGCGTTCACCGGAGAAGGCATCAAAAGTGAACAAGAGTGCCAGCAAGCTCAAAACGTAACCGATAATGAATGCCCAATCTACTTGTGAAACGTCGGGTCCAACGCTCTTATTCTGGAGGTTAGCATCTGGATAGGACAGGCTCCAAGGCCCTTGGAGTAGGACGTTATCTTCTGAATCGGTGGCGAACACATGTGGTTCTTCTACTTCAACCATGTCTGATAAAAGGGTTTCGCCTCCGTCTGCACAGAAGTGGAGGGGAGACGGTTTTTTGTAGAAGTTCCCCGGACCGTGTTGTGCCAGTGTAAAGAAGCTATCGTCGGCGCGATCCCTTAAGCGATTCAGAGACTGGGCGACAGCGTCCTGATACCGTTGTACCCGTTCCGGATGCTCTCGGAGATGCCGAACGGCATTGGTTACCATGAGTGCCAGCAATAATACAGTTGTTAGGGCAAATCGGAGGCTATTGAGATTATCATAGATTTCGCGTTTGGTAATATTCCACATTTCTACACCTCACTCCTGACAAAAATCAAAAATATTATTGTGAACAGGATTAGGTTAATCATCAACAGTAGGAATAAATCCGGTAACGCTCGCTTTGCATTTACGTCTATACCACTCCTCTGAAAGGAAAACTGCGGGAGTGCGTCCCAGTCAGCAGTGCCGTGATCGGCAGCAAACCATTGTCGCGATTCAAATATCTTTTCGTCATCGAAATAGTCAAGGACTGCTTGTCGGTAACGTTGAACCGCGCTAAAAAAGTCTTGAATACCCGCTAAGTCGGTGCCTGCCCACGCTTCCGTTGCCGCGTCATACAACCCGACGGGTGAAAATTTTAGTAGGGTGCGCCCGAGATTCGCGGGTTGGACGTAGATCGCCTCTAATGCCGGTTTACGGACAAGCCACGTCCGTTGGACAGTATTGACGGTCTCTCTATTGTAAAAACGGTAATAATTCTGTAAGAGTGGTACCTGTGGCTCAGAGGCTGCGCCAATTTTTCCAGCGTAGAATCCGGTTTGGTAGAAATAGAGCAATATTGAAGGTTTGTCTTCACCCGTGCCCCAGGTAGATTCACCGCCTTCCACGTAAAATCCCCAACCTTCGCCGTTACGCGATAGGGGCCCTAAGACGGGGTCATTGCGGAGAACCCGCTTATTTTCTCCATCAAATTCTTCCCACATCTGTTTGATTTGATTGTAGACGGAAGCTTGCGTGTGTGGCTTCGGGGTGATTTCAACAGCGGTCAGAATCAGATTTGGATAAACCAGCACTAAAAACCCCCAGACGAACATGCAAAGCATAAGCGCGGTCCCGGTCCTGCGCGTCACGGCAGAAATGAGCATGCCGAGCAGATAGAACAGCGACACATACACAAGTGAGGTCAGCACAATCCCACCAATACGCAGAAAATCAACGATGTTCAGGGAAATCGTAGTGGAGGTCGTCAGGAGAATAATGGACAAAAGAAGGCTCATCAGCAGCGGCACAAGTAGGCAGAGCATCGCGCTGATGTATTTGGCAAATAGGATGTCTCCGCGCCGAATGGGATGCGACAGTACAAGGCGTAGCGTCCCGCGTTCCCGTTCGCCAGCAAGCGCGTCGTACGCGAAAATCAGGGCGATCAGACTTAGCACCCCTTGAAAAACAAGCGCAATGTCAATTGAAGTAAAGAGATTGAGAAAAGGATTATCTGTCCTGTGCTTCTCGGCATCCCAAATCGTTGGCACAAACCCGTGGTATACATTAACTTTGTTACCCACCCGCTTGTCTAATCCCAAATTGAAAATGCTCAACGGATTCGGGGAACGATGAGCAACTAACCCTCCAAGGTAATACGAATAGGTTTTCTCCTCGCGTAATTCTCGGTAACTTTCTTGGGTAGCCGTATTGTAAGCCGTGAGTCGTTGTTCGTAGTCTTTGAGGAGTACAACGGCATTCGCGACGACAAGCAGCAGTGTGATGAAGACGGCTGCGGCGAACCGGAATGTCATTAGATTGTCGAGGAGTTCTCGACGGATAAGTGTGATTAGCATCTATTATACCTCCACACGCACAAAGGCGAGATACGCTCCCGACAGAAGCACCACAACAAACAACGCCAATAGCAGTAATTCCAGCGCTTTGGCATTGAGATCCTTATTGAAGTCGAGTGTATCTTCAAATTTTGGAACAGCCTCCGGCAGGATCTTTTTTTTGCTCATACCCTCGCGAACACCAATAATATGTAAACTCTCCGGATCCGATCTGTCCGTGTCAGCCACAAATTCACGGAGTTGTCGAGCGTAACGTTGCGCATTCCCCACGAATTGCAAATGCCGCTCAAATCCAGTTCCAGCAAACGCTTCAATAAGGTACTGGAGAAGTGTGGCGGGTGAGATACGCGTGATGGAACGGGCGTGTTGAACCTGCGCAATTTTCTCAATTAAGCGTTCTTGGTGTAAGCGTTCTTCCGCGTCTGCGTCTTGGGTGAAGAATTCGTGTTTTGCTGTCAGCGTTTGTTTATCCACTTTATCTGACCAGAGCCAACGACCGTATTTATCCCAGAGTTCCTCTTGAATTTGGTTCCGCTGTTTCCAGAACGACTCAGATGGTGACATTGCTGGTGAGAATTCATTCGCAATTGCAGCGAGGGTACTCGGCATAAAAACAACAACGGTTATCCATATTAACAGGAGTACCACCAGACTCACCGCGCTCCGTTGTGCACGCGCAGAGACTAATAGACCTAACGCCAGAAACAGACACGTGTACAGGAGCGCAATAAGGAAGATAATGCCTAAGCGTTCCCATGCTTCGGTATTGAGGTGAGCAGCATTTGATGTAGAAATGAGTAAGAGGTTTATCAACACCGCAAGTGTAAAGGGGATACTCACACTTATCAATGCCCCTAAAAACTTACCGATAAGGACGATGTGCCGTGGAACTGAATTGGCAAACATCAATCGGAGTGTGCCGCGCTCGCGTTCACCGGAGATCGCATCGAAAGTGAACAAAAGGGCAATCAGACTCAAGACATAACCGATAACAAATGCCCAGTCCAGTTTGGTAACATCGGGGCCAACGCGCTTCATATTTATGTTAGCATCCGGATATTTTAGTTTCCATACCCCTCTTAGATGTTCGGAATACCCAAAAGGACTCCCCCCTTCAATAGTGTCTGGTAAAACGAGGTCTCCCCCCTCTGCACAGAAATAGAGAGATGACGGCTTTTTATAAAGTTTCCCGGGGCCCTCTTGTGCAAGTTTATACAAACTGTCCTCGGTGTGAGAAGCCATGCGCGCGATAGATGCACTCACAGCGTCGTGATACTTCTGCATCCGCTTGGGATGTTCGCGGAGATGTCCGGTAGCGTTGGTTAACATCAATGCTAACAGCAACACGGTTGTCAGTGCAAATCGGAGGCTATTCAGGTTATCGTAAAGCTCACGTCTTGTAATATGCCAAATCATTTTGTTCAGTTATAAGTTATAAGTTATAAGTTAAGCCCTTTAGCAGTTGCGACGGTTCTAACACCACAAACCGCTCTTAACTAACAACCAAAAACCAAGTACCAACAACCCTTTCACACCTCACTCTTGACGAAAATCAGGAATATGATTGCAAACAGGATAAGGTTAAGTATCAACAGTAGAAATAAATCTGGTAACGCTCGTTTTGCGTTTGTGCCGATATCGCTTCTCTGAAAAGAAAACTGAGGCAGCGTATTCCAGTCAATCTCCCCTTTGACGGCAACAAACCATTGTCGAGACTCGAATATCTTATTGTCAAGAAAATAGTCAACCACTGCCTGTTGATAGCGTTGACCTGCTATGAAAAAATCTTGGAGGCCGTTTAAATCGGTCCCTATCCACGCTTCAGTCGCCGCATCATACAGACCTACAGGTGAGAATTTTAACAGCATCCGTTCCATGTTTGCGGGTTGGAGGTAGATTGTCTCCAGTGCAGGCTTTCGGACAATCCACATTCGGTCTGCTGTGTTGGTAACCTGTAGACCGAAAAAGCGATGGTAATTTTGAGCGTGTGGGACCTGCGGTTCAGATTCTTCTTTGAGTGTTTCAAAGTGGAACCCAGTGCTCTCGTAATATAATAATTTCGATGAATCGTCGGTGCCACCCCAAAAAGTGTAGCCACCATCACCCCACAAACCAAAATCCCAATCTTCACCTGGCACGGGGTCATTGGCGAGAAACTGCTTACGTTCTCTGTCAAATTCTTCCCATATCTGTTTGATTTGATTGTAAACGGAGGTTTCTGTGTCCGTGTGCGGATCGGTTTCAATCGCGGTAAGAATCATATTCGGGTACACTAAGACCAAGAATCCCCAGACGAACATGGCTATCATAAGAGCAGTGCCCGTTCGGCGCGTCGCTGCTGAAATCAGTAGACCGATGAGATAGAACAGCGATAGATAGACAAACGATGTAAAAATGACCCCACCGATGCGTAAAAAATCATCAGGGTCCAGAAAAACAGAAGCGGAAGTCGTTAGCATAATCAGCACGAGGAGGAAACACATCACTAAGGATATCAGTAGACATAGCATCGCGCTGATGTATTTGGCAAATAGGATATGACCCCGCCGAACAGAGTGCGCCAAAACGAGTCGGAGCGTGCCGCGCTCGCGCTCCCCAGCAAGCGCATCGTAGGCAAAGACGAGTGCTAATAGGCTGAGAATCCCCTGAAAAATAAAAACAATATCGATCGAAAAAAAGATATTGAGGAATGCGTTATTCGATCCGTGTTTCCAAGCATCCCATAGGGTCGGCACGTAAAGATAAGAGACCCTGAGTGTGTTTCCTAACCGTTTGTCCAAACCGACATTGAAGATACTCAACGGATTCGGCGGGCGATAAGCGGTTAAGTCTACTGCTGAATAGGTTTTTGTTTCCAGCAAGTCCTGCCGATGCTTTTGGACAGCAGTGTTATAAGCCTCCAACCGTCGCTCGTAGTCCTTGATGAGCACAGCGGTATTTGCAACCACGAGCAAGAGCATAATCAAGACAGCTGCGGCGAAACGGAATGTCATTAGGTTGTCAAGGAGTTCTCGGCGAATAAGTGTGAGTAGCATCTATTATACCTCCACACGCACAAAGGCGAGATACGCTCCCGACAGAAGCACCACAACAAACAGCGTCAACAATAGCAAATCCATCGCTGCAGCGTTGAAATCTTTGCTCAGACTCAGTGTATCTTCAAATTTTGGTATTGCCTCTGGACTAACGGGTTTCTTAGACATGCCTTCCGGAACGCCGATCAGATGGAGGCTTTCAGGATCTCCCCTATCGGTGTCAACGATGAATACGTGATATTGGCGACCGTAGTGCTGGGCGTTTTCCAAGAATTGCAGATGCCGCTCAAAACCGGTGCCAGCAAAGGATTCGAGAAGCTGCTGGACAATCGCAGCCGGTGAGATACGGGTAACGGCGCGCGCCTGTTGAACTTGTTCGACCTGCTGCATTAAGCGTTCTTCAATCAGACGTTCTTGCGCTGCTTTGTCTTCGATAACAAACTGGCTTCCTACCTGCATATCCCGCAGCTTGGATACACCTGTTTTGTAAAAGTACGCCTCCCAAAGTTTATTATTGATTTGCTTTCGACGCACCTGAAGTTCATCAGAGGACATTGGAGAGGAAAAACCACTCGCGATCGAGGCAAGAATGTTGGGCATAAAAACGACAAAGGTGACCCACGCCAGCAAAAGTATCACGAGGCTCACTGCACTCTGCCGCGCACGCGCCGATACCAATAGACCTAATACCAGAAAAAGACTCGTGTACAAAATCGCAATAAAGCAGATGATACCTAAACGTCCCCACGCCTCTGCACCAAGGTGGAGGGTTCTAGCTGTGGAAATCAGCAGTAGGTTCATCAATACCGCAATTCCAAATGGAATACTCACACTAATCAACGCGCCTAAGAACTTGCCCATAAGAACGGTATGCCGTGGAATTGAATTCGCCAACATCAAACGCAGCGTGCCGCGCTCACGTTCACCGGAAATAGAGTCGAAGGTGAACAAGAGCGCGACGAGACTCAAAGCATAGCCGATTATAAACCCCCAGTCCACTTTGGTGACATCTGGACGAATATTTGTCAAATTGTGGGGCACAGCAGGATACTGCATTCGCCAGAAACTACTTAGATTATTGCTGTCCCAGAAGTGATACGGTGTCTCAACGGTTCCTGATAAAAAAGTATCGCGCCCTTCTGCGCAGAAATGAAGCGGGGAGGGCTTTTTGTAAAGTTTTCCAGGTCCCTTTCGTGCAAGGTCATATAAACTGTCTGCACGTGCCTCTAAGATATTGCGCGCCTCTACAACAGAGGAGAGGTACCTCTGTATTCTCGCGGGATGTTCACGGAGATGCACAACGGCGTTGGTCAGCATCAATCCTAACAACAACACTGTTGTGAGGGCAAATCTGAGACTATTGAGATTATCATAGAGTTCGCGTTTTGCGATATACCACATCATTTTATACTTCGCTCTTGACGAAAATCAGAAATATTATTGTAAACAGAACTATGTTGATTGTTAGCAATAAGAATAAATCTGGTAACGCTCGTTTTGCATTTGTGCCTATCCTACTTCTTTGAAAAGAAAACTGGGGCAAAGTGTCCCAGGCCACGCCTGTTTTGTCTGGAGCAAACCACGAGCGAGACTTAAACACATCTCCATCGTGTAGATAGGCAATAACTGTTCGTTGGTACTGCCGAACTGCCTCAAAAAAATCTTGGAGACCTTTTAAATCCGTGCCTGCCCAGGCCTGTGTTGCAGCGTCGTACATTCCAACTGGCGAAAGTTTCAATAGCGTTCTATCAACGAATGCCGGTTTCACAAAAATGTCATCGAGTGCTTGCTTTCGGATGAGCCACGTTTGGTCTGCTGTATCAATGATCTGAGGTCCGAGGAAACCATAGTAATTTTGCGCGTATGGGACCCGCGGTAGCGATTCCGCATTGAGTTCGCCTTTATAGTAGAGCACTGTCCAATAGTAATAGGATAACGTCAATCGATTTTCGCCGAATCCATCTCCAGCACCCCATCCGTTAGAACTGTTTATGTCAAACATTGGGTCTTCTCCGGGGACAGGGTCGGTAGCAAGGAAGTGTTTGCGTTTTCTATCGAATTCCTCCCATATTTGCTTAATTTGACTGAGAGCGGATGCCCCACGTTCTGCTGAGGGGTCTTGTGGCGTTGTTGTGGTAAGAACCACGTTTGGATAGACAAGCACCAAAAATCCCCAAACAAAGATGGATAGCATAAGCGCAGTACTTGTCCGACCAGTCATCGCCGAAACCAACAGCCCGATGAGGTAAAACACCGACAGATAAGTGACGGAGGCAAAAATAATCCCACCGATACGGAGGAAATCATCGGTTGTTAGGTAAATTGAAGCGGATGTCGTTAGCAAAAGCATCGCGAGCAGCAGACTCATCAGTAAAGGCATAAGTAGACACACCATCGCGCTGATATATTTCGCAAGTAGAATATAACCGCGCTGGACAGGATTCGTCAAAATAAGACGTAATGTGCCCGCTTCATATTCCCCCGCGAGCGCATCATAGGCAAATATAAGTGCCAGTAAACTGAGGACAACCTCAAAAATAAAAACAATATCAATTGACGAGAAAATGTTAAGAAACGAATTGTCTGAGCTATTCATGCCGGCATCCCAAAGTGACGGAACAAGCCAGTAAGATACCCGAATTTCGTTTCCGAGTCGCTTATCTAATCCAACATTGAATATACTCAATGGATTGGGGGGTCTATCGATATCCAATCTGGATATCCCCGGCGAATAGGCGGGTCTTTTGTGTAGTTCTTGCCGATGAGTCTCCACAGAGGTGTTATAGTCTGCCAAACGCCGCTCGTAATCTTGGATGAGTACAGCAGTAACAGCAACAACAAGTAACAGTGTGATAAAGACAGCCGCAGCAAAACGGAATGTCATGAGGTTGTCGAGGAGTTCTCGACGGATGAGTGTTAGTAGCATAGGGTTTTCTTAAAATTCGGTTTAAGGTGGATTAGCCTTGTCGCGGATATTCCTGAATGTATTATAACGCGAGAATTACTTTCACCAAAAATCGTTGTTCGTGTAAATTCTAAATCAATATATAGTGACGCGAGTAAGGGACAAAATGGTTGCTTCATTCTGCAAAAACCGAGGAGAATTTTAGTTATTATAACCCGATTTGGATTTTGATGTTCATTAAAAATCGGCAGAATTGGAAAGATCGTCTGGGAATAGGCGGTTTGGGATAAAGGAGTAGGGGAATAAAGAAGAGTGGTGGGCTTACCTGGAATCGAACCAGGGACCTCGCGCTTATCAGGCGCGCGCTCTAACCGTCTGAGCTATAAGCCCATGAAGAGTGCTTTAGTGAAAAGATAGGTGTTCAGGGCAAACACCTGTATTTTCTTTTCAAGACGCAATATTAATTATACATACTAAAAAAGGATTTGTCAAATTAATTCGTAAGAAAACGACTTTTTTGGAAGTTCGGAGAAAAAGAGGCAGTGAGTTGTGAGGGTTTAGAGAAAATGTCTTTGAAAGTTAAATAGTTTAGTGCGTGTCTTGTAAGGTAAAGAGCGTTTGAACATAAGCACTGTGTGAGAGTGCGTATGTTAGTTGCTCCTTAGAAAGGAGGTGATCCAGCCGCAGGTTCCCCTACGGCTACCTTGTTACGACTTCGCCCCGGTCATCGGTTTCATTTTAGAAAGCTCCCTCCCCGAAGGGTTGGGTCACCTGCTTTGAATGCTACCAACTCCCATGGCGTGACGGGCGGTGTGTACAAGGGCCGGGAACGTATTCACCGCGACCTGCTGATTCGCGATTACTAGCGATTCCAACTTCATGCAGTCGAGTTGCAGACTGCAATCCGAACTGGGGCCGGCTTTTTGGGATTTGCTCCACCTCGCGGTTTGGCATCCCTCTGTACCGGCCATTGTAGCACGTGTGCAGCCCAGGGCATAAGGGCCATGCGGACTTGACGTCATCCCCACCTTCCTCTGGCTCGTCACCAGCGGTCTCTCTAGAGTGCTCAGCATTACCTGATGGCAACTAAAGACAGGGGTTGCGCTCGTTGCGGGACTTAACCCAACATCTCACGACACGAGCTGACGACAGCCATGCAGCACCTGTCATAGTGTCCCGAAGGAAAACTATATTTCTATAGTGGTCACTGCGATGTCAAGCCCTGGATAAGGTTCTTCGCGTTGCTTCGAATTAAGCGACATGCTCCACCGCTTGTGCGGCCCCCCGTCAATTACCTTGAGTTTTAACCTTGCGGCCGTACTCCCCAGGCGGGGTACTTAATGCGTTAGCTACAGCACAGAGGGAATCAACACCCCCTACACTTAGTACCCATCGTTTACAGTAAGGACTAGCGGGGTATCTAATCCCGGTTGCTCCCCAAACTTTCGCGCATGAGCGTCAGTCTTAGACCAGAAAGCCGCCTTCGCCACGGGTGTTCTATATGATATCTAAGCATTCCACCGCTACACCATACATTCCACTTTCCTCTTCTAGACTCAAGTAAAGCAGTATCAAACGCAATGGTTCGGTTGAGCCGAACCCTTTCACGTCTGACTTGCCCTACCGCCTGCGCGCGCTTTACGCCCAGTGATTCCGGACAACGCTTGCCCCCTACGTATTACCGCAGCTGCTGGCACGTAGTTAGCTGGGGCTTTCTACTACGGTAACGTCAAGAACGCTGCGTTATCAGCAACGCTCGATTCATCCCGTAACACAGAGGTTTACGACCCGAAGGCCTTCATCCCCCACGCGGCGTCGCATCGTCAGGGTTTCCCCCATTGCGAAATATTCTCGACTGCAGCCTCCCGTAGGAGTTTGGGCAGTGTCTCAGTCCCAATGTGGCTGACCATCCTCTCAGACCAGCTACCCATCGTAGCCTTGGTGCGCCGTTACCACACCAACAAGCTAATAGGACGCGGGCTTATCTCCGAGCGGCAGCCGAAGCCACCTTTCATACGGCCGACCGAAGTCAACCGAATCGTATTTGGTATTAGCAACTCTTTCGAGTTGTTATCCCCATCTCAGAGGCAAATTACCCACGCGTTACTCACCCGTTCGCCACTTTCCGCCGGGCCGAAGCCCGGTTTCTCGTTCGGCTTGCATGCCTAATCCACGCCGCCAGCGTTCGTCCTGAGCCGGTATCATACTCTCCACAAAAGTATTGAAGTACATCTTCAAATGAATTGAACCGTACTCACAAGCTATTAATAGGCACGTCACGTTCACTATTTAACTTTCAAAGAACAAAATCACCTCTCTTGTCGAAAGGTAATGTTAATTATACACTTTACAAATTGCTTTGTCAAATTAATTTGTCAAAAAAAAGCATAATTTTGCTTCTCAACCCTATTTTTTTACAAATTTATCACTTTTTTTTAAGGAAAAGTCTTTTTTAGGGGTTGTTGGGTGGTTTTGCCTGATTTTTACGCGGTTTCGCGCAGCTGCGCGCGTTTTTTGTCTGAACCGAGATTTATGCTACAAGATTTTAATCGGAAGATTTAGCAACACCACCGCCGATGGCAGGGAGGAAATGAATTTCTGCGTCAGCGTCAACGTGTTCGAGGAGGGACCCGCGGCTAAGGAGACCGTTGATGTATACAGCAATGCCGGGTTTGAGACGGTCCTCTTCACATAACCGTTCTTTCATGCCCGGATAGCGACTTTCTAAATTGTCAATCACTTCACGGACAGTCGTACCGGGAAGCGTAATGTTCGCTTCGCCGCCTGTAAGATTACGCATGAGGGATGGAATAACTACGGTTGGCATGATTTAAAACGCTGCGGTCTAAGTAGTTAGCGATTAGCGATTGGTGGATAGTTGTTGGTTTATGGTTGTTGGTTAAGAGGTTGCCCCTAAGGATAGACTCTTAACTAACAACCATAAACACAGTTAGCAAATTGCGAACCACGAAGGAGACACAGCCTAACAGGCTATGGTACAATCGCGAATTAGATTTTACCCATCGCTTTTAGGAGTCGATCGGGCGACATCGGGAGTTCTGTCATCCGAATACCAATTGCATCGTAGATAGCGTTGGCGATGGCAGCCATTGGAGGCACAATCGGCACTTCACCGACCCCACGCACACCGTACGGATGCCCCGGATTTGGGACCTCAACGATGACGGCATCAATCATCGGTAAATCCAAGCAAGTCGGCATCCGATAATCAAGGAAACTGGCGTTGGTCATCGTGCCTTCGTCATTGTAGATGTATTCCTCATTCAATGCCCAACCGATACCTTGAACCGCACCGCCTTGGATTTGTCCTTCAACGTAACTGGGATGGATCGCTTTTCCGGCATCCTGTACTGCGGTGTAGCGAAGAATTTCGACCTTCCCGGTCTCCTCGTCCACTGCTACATCCACCACGTGCGTTGCGTACGCACCACCCGCACCACCAGGATTCACAGTGCCACTGCCCACAATCGGACCGCCGGTTTGACCGAGTTGTCCGCACAGATCGCGGAAACTAATCTGCTCCTCCTTGCCGTTGATGGATGAAAATACACCGTCTTCAAACTGGACATTGGATGCGTCGACTTCCCAGAGTTTCGCAGCACGTTCAATCATCTTCCGCTTGACATCTTGTGCGGCTTCGTAAGCGGCGTAACCGGTCGCATAAGTTGTACGACTCCCACCCGTTACAGCAGTGTAACCGACAGAATTGGTATCAACAACACTCGGGTTAACCGATTCAGCGGGGATACCGAGAACTTCTGCCGCTTGCATAGCGATGGAAGCGCGGGTGCCGCCGATGTCTGTGGAACCTTCAATGAGGTTAATCGTGCCGTCGGCGTTGACGTTAATCGTCACGCTCGACTCCAAGCCGATATTGAACCAGTAACCGGAAGCGACACCGCGACCGTGGGACTTCTTTCCATTCGGTGCGGTATAGTGCGGATGCGCTTTCGCTGCTTCAACTGTCTCAATAAAACCGATGCGCGGGTGAACGGGTCCATCTGCGCGTCGGTCACCCTCTTTTGCCCCGTTGGCTAACCGGAACTCAAGTGGATCGATGCCGAGTTCCTCCGCGATCTCGTCAATAACTGTTTCTGAACCGAAAGCGGCGTTTGGTGCACCGGGGGCGCGGTAGGGCGCGGTTTTCGGTTTATTGACAACGACATCGTAGCCGTCAATAATAACGTTTTCAATGCTATAGGGTGCGAAGATACACATTGCGCCGGGTCCGACAGGGGAACCGGGATACGCGCCTGCTTCAAAAGCGAGATATGCCTCAGCGGCGGTTATTTTCCCCTCTTTGGTCGCACCCATCTTGACGCGGATGTAGGAGGCGGGTGTCGGTCCTGTGCCTTCAAACACCTCCGTGCGGTTCATCAAGACTTTGACTGGCTTCCCTGTTTTCTTTGCCAGCAAAGCGGCGACGGGTTTAATGTAGACGTTAATTTTACCCCCGAATCCGCCACCAATTTCCATCGGAACGACCTTAATTTTGGAAATCGGGTATTGGAGAATTTCGGCGACCTGTTCACGCACCGTAAACGCGCCCTGTGTGCTACACCAGATGGTCAGATGGCCGTCTTGGTTGAAATGTGCGGTGGCGTTATGGGGTTCAATGTAGCCTTGGTGGACAGTGCCTGTCACGAAGTCACGCTCAATAACGACATCCGCTTCAGCGAACCCTTTCTCAGGATCCCCAAGCGTATGTTGGATGTGGCTTGCGACGTTGCTCGGTTCGTCAGCTGTCTCGCCCATTGAGGTGGTTTTTAGGGTTTCGTGCAGGAGCGGGGCATCCGGCTCCATGGCTTGGCGCACCTCTAAGACGGGTGGCAGCACCTCGTATTCAACATCAATGCGCGTGCAAGCCTCTTCTGCGATATGCGGACTTGTCGCCGCAACGGCAGCAACGGCGTGTCCCTTGTACAGCACCTTATCACTCGCTAAAACGTTATCACAGAGATGTTTGAGATTGACAGCACCCTCACCGAGGTCAGCAACTCGATCCTCAGCAGTCGGCAGGTCTTGGGCAGTGACAATCCCTTTGACTCCCGGAAGTGCTTCAGCACGACTTGTATCGATTGAGAGAATTCGGGCGTGTGCGTGTGGACTCCGCAGCACTCTGCCGTGGAGGAGTCCTGCGATCTGAAAATCCGCCCCGTAAAGTGCTCTGCCGGTGACCTTGTCAACACCGTCATGGCGGATAGGTCGGGTTCCAACAACTTTGTATTCTTTGTTTTCAGTCATTTCTATTCTTCCGTCGAAAGACGCTCCTTTCACTGCGCTGCGGCTGCATCAAGCACAGCACGGACGATTTTATCGTAACCGGTACAGCGACACAAATTGCCAGCCAACCAGTATCGAATCTCGTGTTCAGTCGGGTTTGGATTTTGATCCAGAAGTGCTTTGGCACTCATGATAAAGCCCGGTGTACAGATACCGCATTGGAGGGCGGCGTTTTCGAGGAAGGCATCTTGGATGGGGTGCAGTTTGTCAGGTTCGGCAAGTCCTTCGATAGTCTCGACAGATTTGCCTTCAGTTTCAACACCCAGTACAAGGCATGAATTGACGAGTCTGCCGTCAAGAATGACGCTACAGGCTCCGCAATTTCCGTTGTTGCATCCCTCTTTAGCACCGGTCAGGTGAAGTTCATCTCTGAGGACTTCCAGCAAACTTTGCCGGGATTCACAGAGAAATTCTGTCGTTTCACCGTTAATAGTGGTTTGAACGTGCGATTTTCTCGCCATAGTTATGAGTTCCTTTTGCGTTGAGTAAAAGAGGAAAACTGTTATCGTTCCGATAGGGACAAAAATTAATTCAATCCGTGTCAATTCCTGATTCGGACGAAACAACCCAATTTATGCGCCATCTCGGATTCTCTGGATTGCGCCGTTAAGTGCGCGCCGCGTGAGTACACCGACGAGGTGTGTTCGCTGTTCTGCTGTGCCACGCATGTCGCTAATCGGGCGTGCGATGGCTTGTGCGGCTTGTGCAGCTTCGTCGATTGCGGCATCAGAGACTTCGCGACCGGCGAGTAAAGCACTCGCTTCTTCTGCGAAGAGGGGTGTCGGGGCAACGGCAGCAAGCGCGATCCGAGCAGAAACGATTGTCTGTTTGGCATCATCAAGGGTCACAGAGGCACCGGCACCAACAACAGCGATATCCATTTCATTGCGCGGGATAAACCGGAGATAAAAGGAACTTGAATTGCTTGCAGGTGCGGGTATCTTCAAGGATACGAGCATCTCACCGTTTTCTAACGCAGTCTGTCCGGGTCCCGTGCAGAATTGTTCGACGGGTAGTTCGCGTTCGCCGTTTGGACCGGCGATGACACAAGTGGCGTTTAGTACAATCAGCGGTGGTATACAGTCTGCAGCGGGTGAAGCGTTACACAAGTTACCACCGACCGCGGCGCGTCCTTGAATTGCAGTGCCACCGATAATTTTGGTTGCATCGATTAAACCCGGATAGGCATCGCAAATTTCATCAACGACGTAAATCTTATAACATTCGACTGCAGCACCGAGTGTTAAGCCGGTGTCGGCGTTGTAATCTAATACATTGACCTCGGGGATAGATTTGATATCGATCATCCAGTCAACGTCTCGCCGTGCTTCTCTAACTTGGACGATAAGGTCGGTGCCACCTGCTAAGATACGTGCGGCTTGTCCTTTCTCATCGAGTAATGTCACGGCTTCTGAGACCGTGTTCGCGGCAATATACGCAAAATCTCGCATGACCGGAATCTCCTTTCGCTTTATAACTGAAGGGTGTTATTTTAAAATCGTATTATAGCAAAAACCTAATTTTAAATCAAATTTTGGATTGTTGGATGTTAGTTGTCGGTTTGGATACAAATTAATTTCATCGTACCCTTAAAAAGTGAGAGGCGTTCGGAGAATCTATAATGCATAGTTTCACCGGAATTTCCCTTAAAAATGTTACACTGGTGTAACATTTGGTGTGCATTCGTTATCGGTAAAGAACCCAGTCACTGTAAGGGTTTATAGACATTATTTTTTAACTGTGAAAAAAAATAATTTGGCGAAAAGTGTAACATTTTTGAGTTAGCGGTCAGCAGTCAGGTCGCTGCGCTTTCAGCGGTCAGCAAAGAAAAGAGGCGTTCGGTAACGCTTGCGTCTTTGCTAACGGAAACCAATGGCTAATCGCTATCGGCTATTGGAAGTCTTATGATACATTATACTATTTTTGCTAACGGATGTCAAGTTAAAATGGGTTGGTGATTCGTATTCTTGCGGGTTTCGAGACAATACATAAGTCGTGAAGGAATTTATGGGAATTAAGCGGTTTCTGTCAACGCCGCATTAAGTTCATCCTTGAATTGGTTTTCATATCTCTCATGATAGAAGGAGGGTACGCCGATAACACGATATTTGTTGTTCTCTGTTAGGATTTTACTGCGGTATTCAGCGCGGATCTTTTCGAGAAATTTCTCTTTCCACCGGTCAGTTTCTGCGAGATGCTCGCCTTTCGGTTCAACGAAAAGTTGGTAGCTTAGAGATTATCCATTTTTCTCACGCAAGAATAGGACAAAATCGGGTTGAAAGGGTTTACCATCGGAGAAGTTGTAGAGAGAGAAATGTCCTTCGTTACGAAGCAGATAGATCTCCTCGTAGGTTTTGGCTGACTCCTGAATCCATCTGTCTAACATTTGCACGAAAGCCTTTTCTTCACTCGTGCCGTAAAGGTTCTCAAAGGCAAACCAGTCACTGACTTTGACCAGATACGCCAAATCGCTATCATCAGCACGCGGCGTGTCTACATTGAATTTCAGGGATTTATCGGTGAAAACAGCGCGGACCTGCTCTTCATAAAAGGACTTTGTGCCTTCGTACTCGGTAATCTCTTTACGAATTTCGGATTCAATTTGATTGAGCAATCCTTCACATGCGGATAGTTTTGCGGAGCGATTCTCTTCCAAGTAGGAAAGGTCTCCCTTGAAAGTAATTGCCAAACCTCCGAGATAGTTTTCTGAGGTGATAAATTCTCGGACGGATGTCAAATGCGGAAAATACTGGCTAAGTGATGCGAACGTAAAAAACGGATTGCGGGCAAGGGCAGATCTGACGATATTTTGTTCAATATCAACTATCTGGACATCTCGGCTGCTTTGATCGGCTTGTCGCACCTCTGTTCCGCTGTTTTCCATGACAGCCGTCACGCCGCCGGTTCCTGTATAGATGGTATGCGTATAGTTTTTCTGCCGGACACTGAGATTCGTCAAGTCCGCGAAAGACTGGACGTGCTGATAATTTTTCGGGACCTGTTTGTTGAGCCAGACGACACCGTATTTGTAGAGATTGGTCTCCTTGAACTCGGCTTTCAACTTGAGAGCGCGGGTCTCAAAGCGTTCATCCATCATTCCTTCGTCAATCAGTGCGGTACGGATTTCGGAGATGTAGCGCGAATCGTGGATGCTGTGGTAGTGGAGCTCTTCCAGCACGCGCAATTCATGGTCGAGGTCTTCGTCGAATTTACGGCGGAACTGGTCTGTGTAGTCAGGCAGGACGAAGGGGAAATAGCGTGCGCCGCGCCCGATAAGTTGTGCCTCGGATATCGTGGTTTTTCCGATTTTGCTTCTTCCTGAGTCGCGCGCTTCGTAACACCGGACGATATCGAAGAGGTTTAGGACATCCCATCCTTCGTTGAGTTTCTGCACGGCGAAAATGGCACGGATCGGATTGCTTCTGTCTTCAAGATTGTTAAGCCGAAGTTGATAAGTTTCCTTCTCATTCTCGTTGTTGACCGAGAGGCAGTGGTCTTCACGAAATGCTGATTTTAGACGTTGTACCAATTGCGCAGTAGGCGTATTATTTTTATCAAAAAAACGGAATGCTCGTTGAACGATTTCAACATCTGATCCTCGAAATTTGTCAATCTGGTCGGTGGTGAGTCCCTCGATGAGTTTATGAAAGTTTGCCTTGTTTTCTTGGGACTGTGCGATTGTTCGCTGTGCCTTGAACAGGATGACGGGCTTTAGATTAATACCGTTATTCGCCGCGACTTCCTCTTTGTACTGATTGAGAATGAGTGCCTGTAGGATTCGGGATTGTGGATCTAAGTCGGAGTGGACGAGGACGACATCTTTTGAGAATCTGTCGTTCCGAAAGTTCACGAGATCGTAACGATAGATAATTTTGTTCCGGTACTTATCTACAATGTTTGGGTTTTCGTAATCGTGTGTGGCAGTGAATTCCAACAACAGGTTATTTGTGTTGGCGTTAAAGATGTTCTCAACCGTATTTTCCCAGCTCGGTTTCTGGTCTTCCAATTCCAGTTCCAACTGCTGGGATCTGGTCTGAACGTTCATGTGGTGTGCTTCATCTGCCAAAAGCACAATTTCCTTTTTCTTGAAATCCTCAAAGGTTAAGGCGTTCTCCTTTTCAGCTGTCAGATCCGAATGGAGTTTCTGAATTGTTGTGAAGCATACATTGATGGATCTCTCGTTGATTCCCTCAAAATTTTCTACTTCTGCGACTTCGATATGCTCTCCTTCAATATGGATGTTTTCGCTGAAGAGGTATTTTGCGGACCGCGGGTTGCGGAAATTGTCTCTCGTTTTTTCGATGATGTTGGTGGCGTTGACGAAAAAAAGGAAGTTGCGGTAGCCTTTCTCATAGAGGTAGAGGATCAAGCCTGCCATGATGAGGGTCTTGCCGCTACCGGTTGCCATGTTGAACAGCAGATGTAAGGGTTTTTCCTTCCCTGGAAGGTCGTTATTGAAGTAGTGAATAAAACTCGCAAACGCGTCTTCTTGGTAAGGACGGAGTTCAAATGCGGGGTTCAGATTTTGCGTAATGCTCTCCGGTATTTCAGGTTTAGGGATCCCGAAGTTGAACGCGATTTCGAGCTGTTCATGTAGGAATTGTTCAAGCATCGTAAACCTTAGTTTTCCCAATCAATGTCATTAAGTGTTTTAGCGGTCGCCACTCTATCAAAAAGCGTATCAAGTCGCGAAAGACTCCGTATTGAGGTAATCCTGCTGGCAACGGATTCGGGAACCGAATCAAATCGAAGACTTAGCAACTTGAGGATATCCTCCCGTTTTGCTCGCGTTTCACCGCGTCTTTCACCGCGCTTTTCGCCTTGTTTTTCACCTTGTTCAATTAGGTATTCAGCCATTGTCTGTGCCATTTTTTCTCCCTCCTCTTTGCGGGATGTTTCCTGGATGTGCTGGTAAACCAATGTTTGCAATTCTTCATGTTCTTCTATCGGACGGCGATGCAAGATCAACAGATACAGATAAAAAATCGCACGCTTCCACTGCTGTGTTTCCTCTTCATCAAGGGTATCAATATGCGTTACTGCTTCCACCAACGCAGTGCGTATTTCTTCCTTGCTCGCGTGCTCCTTTTGCAGGACAGTTAATAACCACCCGAACGGATGATCAGTTTTCGTTAGTACGGCTGTATCTGTACTCTTTACAGGAAAAAATAATGTATTAAATTTTGGAACAAACTCAGAGAGTGTATCAGGTAAGTCCATTAAGGCACTGATTGATAGTGGTGTTTGCCATCTCTGCTCTCCGGTGTAAAACACAATAGGGATAATGGGACGAAAACGCCACTGACTTTTAGGAATGTTGTTTGATTCCCACTCGCGGCGTTGGAAATCCCAAATCTGTGTCATATAGAACAACACTCGAAATCCCATCGTTAGGTCAATCGTTGACTGATGCTCAATGAGAATATAAATCAGGAGTTCTTCTGCCTCGGATTCACTATGGAACGGCACGCTGTACACGAGGTCCGATTCCTGCTCGCGAAGGTTGTCTGGGATAAAACTCCTATTGATGTGCACAAGTTGACTGAAATCAAGATGTACGACCAAATGCTCAGCAATAATTTCTAACAATCCTCGGACGTTTTCTTTGGCTTCTAACAACCATCGCGTGCTCCGGTCAGCGAACTGTTCAATTGGAAAATCGAAAAAAGCGAGTTCTTCTATTTCTTTGGTTTCCATATCCTATGCCTTTGTAAGATTAATTTGGCGACCTTTCATTTATTATACAAAAGTCGGTGTTGAATGTCAATTCAACCGAGTATCAAGTTGTTCCAATCGGGGAATTCTCCATCTTCCAGAATCTTTATTATTGAGTCCCGACCTAAAGTTCTGTGCTTTTGTATCCTCTGGTGTATAGTATTGTTTCCCTGTTTTGTTAGGTAGTTTTCCTGATAGAGGTCACCGGGCGTTTTGAATTACACCCGCGATTTCTTGAGCGATTTCTGCGATGGTAAAATTCGAGGTATTACGGGCGATTTTGTCCGCAAGAGATGGACTGTGAGAAATGATTTCCTCTTTGGTAATCTTGTGCCAGAGCGGTAAGATTACTTGTTCTCCAGCCATCTCACGCGTCACCAAGCCATCCAACTCATATTGAGACCAGTTCTTTTCAAAAAAGGCATGTGACAAAACCACGGCTTTTTTTATTCTTCATAAAACTCCCTATTCAACGCCTTATCTTCCGCACTCACCTCAAAATCCGCATCCTCTATTTCGGAGAGGTTGACATAAAGTTGGTTCTTATCCAGCAATTCAGCGAGGAGGTGTTTCTGTTTCTCTACGTCGTTGATGGCGATGAAATCGTTTACTGCTTCCTGTGGCATCTGTTCGTTGACATACCAGTTCAAGAACGAGTTTTCGGCGATGTCTTGCCAGAGGGCAACGAGTTCTTCGGAGGATTGAAGCGATTGGATTTTGTCCATATACGCTTGGTTGTATTGCATCAGTTCACAATAGATAAAATCACCATCGCCTTGCCCATTCATTACTTTTTCCACGCGTGGAACGGTGACGCTTTCGATGTAATCCATCTGCTCAACTAAAATAAATTGCCGGTTGCCGCTGTCTTTTCCATTTAATTCTAAGATGGCATGGGCAGTCGTACCACTTCCAGCAAAAAAATCAAGAATTATATCCTCACCCTCTTTTTCCGTAAATATTTCAATAATATCTTTGACAGCATGTATTGATTTAGGATAACTAAAGACTTTTTCCCCCTCAAATAGACTCTTTAATAATTTTGTCCCATGTGAAGATGCGTCATATTTACTGTCAGTCCAAACACTTTTAGGTCGTGTCCCCTCTTTTATCCTGTCAATAATCTTGACCTTCCATTGTCCTGATTTGTTCTGCTCAATTTTTATTTCGTCATCATTAACATGCTTTAAGAAAGAAGGAGGTGTTTTACGCCAAACTCTTTTATTCCCATTACTATCTAATGGCAAAATTTCAATTTGTTCATCAGAAACCCTTTCCAAAGAAATTTGTTCCTCGTGAGGGAAAAAGTAAATTGGATAATACGAGTTTGGTCTTTCTTCGGGGGTTGAAAGTCCACCGGTTCTTAAAAAATCACGCCATCTGAAAAGGTTCTCTCCTGTCCCTTCAGTGTATTGCTTCTTTTGTTCATCAGTTAGTTCAAGAAAATTGATTGTTGGCAAACCTGCCTGTTTAGAATAAATGTGCAAGTACTCATGGCAGGTGGCAAAATAAGAATCAGTTGTTCTACCGCTGGGTTTGCTCTGGACTATGACTGTGCCTATATGATTTACCTTCCCAAAGACCTCATCACATAAAACAGCTAGATAAGCTTGTTCTTCATCGTCTATTGCTATTATGATCAAACCATCGTTTCTTAATAAGTCTTTGGCTATTTCAAGCCTATTTCTCATAAAAGTGAGCCAACTTGAATGGTTAAACGAGTTGTTATATCCAAAGGAGCTGCTTTCTCCTTTTGTATTATATGGCGGATCAATGTAAATCAGTTTGACCTGTCCGCGGAATTGCTGTTTGAGGGTGTGAAGCGCGATGAGGTTGTTGCCCTTGATAATGAGGTTCTCTCGAATTGTACCGTTCTCGTCTCGTTGGATGTCCTTTACCTCTCGTTCACCATCAACGGTGTGGCGTTTCCAGTTGGTGAGGACTTTCGGATCAAACATCCGATCAATTTCGTCTTGCGCGAGTATCTCATTGAAGAAGATCTCTTTGCGTTTCTCTTCTTCCTTCGTCTGACCTCCCTCTAAGACGCAATCTTTGTAGGGCCAGACGAGTGAGACTTCTCCGCGTTCGCGTAGGAATTTGCCTTCGATGTTCAAGCCAATCTTGTTGCGGAATCGGGTGTAGGCGTTGGCGAGGAAGTTTTTGTCGGTGATGTAGTTGATGAAGGTGTTGTGGTTGAAGACCCAATACCCTTCAATCTCATCGAAGAATTTTGCCTTGATTTCATCATCAGTGAGCAGCAATTTGATGAGGTGGTGGTCGACTCGCCACGCGTGGTCTCTGACAGCAGCGAGGATAAGTTCGCCTGTGTCGTCAAGAAAGTTGAGGTTGGTTTTGAGAAGTGCGGTTAGTTTTTCATTGAAGTTTTGTTTTGACATAGGGGCTGTAACCTTCAATTTACAGGACTTACGCAATTTTGACCGTAGGGTGCTTTGTTAGATATAGTTGCGTGAAAAACACAGACGTTTTGGTGCACAACCTAACAGGTTATGCTACAAAAGAGCAGCATGCGTAAGTCCTAATTTATTTCGGATGACGGTAATTTTTATAGGAAATTCCGATTAAAATAACTTACTTTAAGTTTACCATACAGCAGACGAAAAGTCAACGGAAATATACTGGCAAGGGCAGCGGTTGGGAATCCCACCTTCTTAATGGGCCCTACCCACTAATCGGTAAGATGACGTGGGTTTTTTGGATAGGCGTGTGTACCAATTTCTGCGAATTTGGCGTTACTGATAGTGGACAAAACTTGCATGCAGCATTTATGAGAGGAAATCCTCAAGGAGGCATGCGTGTGGAACTATCGCGGCGTGAGAGTTCTGTGGATAAAAATACAAAAAATGGAGTCTATCCGATGCAATTAAATTTTTTTAAACTTATCAGACAACCGTTGATTCAAATCGGACAAGTGGTGAGTGTCGTCATAATAGCCTTTCTCGTTGCTTCCACAACTGCGTGGGCTTCCGGGATAGGGAAGCGAGATATTTTTGTCGGGGCAAGTGCCCGTGCTGTCGGTATGGGGAGTGCTTGGACGGCGGGCTCTGCCGCAACCAATGGATTTCTTTGGAACCCTTCTTCACTGGGATTTATGGATGGGGTTGAAGTGAATATGGGTGGCATGCCATTTTCAGGGAGTCCCTCTGGGCTGGAACAGGCGTTCTCGGTCGCCGCGAATCCGCATACATTTGGTTTGACGAATAAAAACGTAGGTAACTTATCTTTTGCGACTTGGCTTGATGGTTGGAGAAGTGACACAACGGAGTCTACGCAGATTGTGCTTTTAGGCTATGGACGTGCATTAGGACAAAGCGCGTCAGCGGGGGCAAACCTACGCTACTATCAAAATAATACACCGATCAGAACAAACTTCCTCTGGAGCGTGGATTTGGGGATGCAGTTCGCTTATCCGTTGGAGAAATGGGGCGACTCGGTGACGGTCGGCGTGAATCTGTCCGAGTTGAGTAATGGGATTCGGGTGGACGGTGTACTTCTTGAGAGTATCCCTTTGGCAGCGCGTTTAGGAACGACCTACCAATTAGGGAGTGAAACGCTGTTTTCTGCGGATCTTGCTGTCCGCGGTGAAAATCGTGGCGGTTGGGGTGATAGGCTCCGATTGCACCTCGGCGCGGAACGGTGGCTGATTGGTGGACATGTGGGATTACGGGTAGGCTACACGACCCTCACGGCTTCTGAAAGGTTCTGGGGTGGCGAATGGGCACGAGGATTGAGTTTCCGAAATTCATCTGGACAACTTGATTATGCGTATGTGAGCGGTAGTGAATTAGAACAATCTGTCCATTGGATTTCAGCGACTTTACGCTGGGGCGCATTGGACGCGATGCCGCTATCGGAACCTGTTCTAACTGAGACCTCTGAAGTTGATAAGAACGTTCCTATTTTAATGCCGGCGACGCTGACAATACATAAGAATGTACCTGAAACGCCTACCGGAGAACTACACGTCTCTGAATGGGCGATTTCGCCTAATAATGACGGTTTTGCGGATAGCACTACGTTCGACTTTGAGGTTGGTTTAAACGATAAATGGTGGTTGATCCTCGTTGATGAATATACTGAGCGGATTTGGGAACGATCAGGAAGCGGATCGCCTGTAGAAGGCATCACCTGGGATGGCATTGGGAATACGGGAAACTTGGTTCCCGATGGGGACTACAAAGTGGAGCTGTATGTTTCAGACGCACAAGATGCACTGCAGCTCAGAGATAGTGAAAAGATCACGGTTGATCTCATTCCGACGGCGTTAGAACTCTTTAGAGGAGCAGCAACAACCAATCCGAACGGAATGCGCGTATGGCACTCCGTGGGTATAAAGACTGTGGACACCAATCCGCTTGCACACTGGCAGCTGAAGATTTTCGATGCACACAACGTACTTATTGAAGAGATGGAAGCGGCGGGTATGCCGCCAGCAGAGGTTGTTTTAAACAACTTACAAGGGAAACCTTTTGCGGCGTATACTTGCGAACTCAGCGTTCAAGATATAGCAGGCAATCAGAGCATGCAGCGGTTACAACTGCATCTCGGAATAGAGCAGGGAGCAACAAGTACGTCAGAACCGAGATGGACGCTTATGGTCGGTTCGTTTATAGAACGCCAGTATGCTGAAAGGATGGAGGCGCAACTTCGAAATCAGAATCCGAGTCATAAGGTTGCCATATATACCGCCACAGTTGATGGTAAGACGAGGCACCGTGTAACGATCGGGGAGTTCACTCACCGTGAAGCGGCAGTGGATCTCCGGCAACATATTCAAGAAATACTTGATGTTGAGCCGGTATTGATAGCTGTGCAATAGACGGACTTCTACCGCGCTATAGGACAGGACTTACGCAAAATTACGGAATTCCCTATTTATCACGCGATCGGTGCGGTTAGGAATGCACGTCGCATTTGGGCGAATACGCCGCAAAACCGCACCTACCAGGGAAATGCGTAAGTCCTATAGGAATTGCTCAATCTCGTCTGGCGTTGGCAATGCCGGAATTACGCCTACTTTCTGGGTTGCTAATACGCCTGCAGCGTTAGCGTAACGCATGATGAAATCAAGACGAGACGCGTCAAGTGCCTGAATGTCTTCATGTTTCATCAATTGCATGAGCATAGCGGCGACGAATGCATCGCCTGCCCCAAGCGTATCCACAACATCGACAGCGAAACCGTCAACATAACCCTCAGCAGTGCCGTTTGTGTAGTAGCACCCACGTTCTCCTAACGTAACAACGAGCAGTTTTACGCCGAGTCCAAGGATGCGTTCAATACCGCTCGCGAGTTCAGCATCTCCCGTAACGAATTCCCATTCTTCTTCTGATATTTTAACGACATCTGCGTAGGGCATAACTTCCCATATCCAACGTTTGGCATCATCGGCATTGTCCCAAAGCGGTAAGCGCAAATTCGGATCGTAGGAGAGCATCGCGCCGCTCGCCTTTGCAGCCTGAATTGTCTGGAGTGTTGCTTCACGACTCGGTGAATGGCTGAGGCTAACGGAACCGTAGTGAAAAAGTTCCGCTGATTGGACATAACTCGTATTGATTTCGTCTGGAGAGAGTTGGATGTCAGCACCCGGATGTCGGTAGAAGGTGATGTCTTTCATGCCATCGGAGCGTGTGGCGACGAAAGCCAATGTCGTGCGAGATGTCTCTCCTGAGATGAGATAAGAGGTGTCTACACTGTTCTGTTCCAACGTTTCGCGCAGGAAATCGCCGAATGCGTCCGCACCGACCTTCCCAATAAATCCGGCATCTATACCGAGTTTGGCTAAACCGACAGCAACATTGGCGGGTGCGCCGCCGGGGGCTTTAACAAATCCTGGTGCTTCCGCGAGGGTTACATCGGGTGTTGTAGACACAAAGTCGATGAGGAGTTCACCGATACATAAGGCTCTTGGCATAAACGGTTGTTCCTTTTAAAATGTAGTCCGCAATTCTTGGGCTTGACCCGTCTGGGCGGATGTGTAGCCTGCATGGAAAATCTCTATGACGTGCCTTGCATGTTCTGCCGTAACAATCGTCGGTTTGTCCTCTCGGATCCAGTCTACCAACTGCATGATGTCCTCATAGACATGCGATTCCTGAATCTCGCGATGCGGTCCTACAACGTGTGGTAGCCCACTATCTGATGCCTCAATCGGTTTACCGTTCAGCAAATTCCCTTCAATCGTACCGGCAGTGCCGTGGATTGCTAATCTGCCTCTGACGACAGAACCAGCGGCGGCACCGTAGACGAAGCCGAAAAATGCATTGCCAAAGTCAACGAGAATAAAGGTATTGTCGTCCATATCGCACGGGAGCATCTCGCCTCGGAATTCGCGTTCTTTGATACGGACACCGGAGAACGCCGTTACGCGTTTTGCGGGTCCCAAGATGCCGGTCATCGTATGCAAGCCGTAGACTGTCATATCGTATAACGGTCCGCCACCGGGTTTGCGAAAATACCACGCTGGGTTAATGTTAGAGAGCGGATCGTCGCCTTGCCTAACGGATTCATTTTCATGGTATCTGCCGAAGGCGGATCCAGCGGCTGCCCATGTTAGTGTCCCGATAGCACCGTCATTAATGAGCCTGCGAATTTCTTGATGGATCGGACGGAGCATTTCCCCTGGGGAGGCGACCAATTTTACACCCTTACGCGCTGCGGATTCAATGAGATCGTCCGCTTCATCAACGGTGGTTGTCATTGTTTTATTAAAATGTGCATGAACACCGTGTTCAATAGCAAGTTTTCCTTGTTCATAATGAAGACCAATAGGCGAGGCGATACTGACGGCATCTACGTGTCCGTCTGATAGAAGTGCCTCATAAGTTTCGTAAGCGTGGGGTACATTGAATTTTTCGGACGCGGCTTGTGCTCTACCCGGCACTGGATCGCAGACAGCGGTTACTTCTAATCTATCTTGAACGTCGGCTTGTGTGAGGTGTGGCAGGATCCCGCGCACGGCGATGCTCCCGACACCGACAACACCGATCCGTACTCTATCACTGGTTGACATGATAATTCCTCCAATTTTAGCATTTGGCTATTAGCTATTAGCCATCCGCTGTCGGCTGTCAGGCACTCGTTTGTGACGGACAAAACATTTGTAAAGCCCACAACACCGTACTGACTGCTGAGAGTGGAACGGAACGCCCTGACCGCTGACGGCTATTTACCGCCACAATGTTTCGTGCCGCCATCCGACAGCGGATTTGAGTTTATCGCAATTGATAAAGGATTGATGCCCTTGAAGTGTTCTCACCTTCGGAAGCAGTTCGGGTTTAAAGTGCTCGACGAGTTCCTGAGAGGGTTCCAACGCTGAGGTATCATCGGCATTGAGAAAATAGACATCGTGTGGTGGTAGGGTGTCTGATTTTTCCATGAGGAGACGGTGTGCACTTGCAACATCTTCGCTTCCAACCCAACACCAGAGCCAGGGGGTCCAACTCGTCGTCGGTTTGGCGTTTGCTTTCATCTGATTGCGTCGTTCTTCTGGACTGATACCGGCGGGACGTGTAACATAAGTGCGGATGCCATACGCACGGGTATAACTCGCTAACAGGTCCTCACCACAACGTTTGGAGAAGCTATAAGAGTCTTCAGGATAGCAAGGGTGTTCTTCGTTGATTGGCAGATAGTCTATCGGGATATGGGTTTTGCTAATTCGGAAACCGTGCCCGAGTGCGCAATTGCTGCCGCACATCACGACTGTTTGCACATCTGCTTCAATCGCGGCTTGCATGAGGTAATAGGTGCCGAGCATATTTGTTTTAAAGGTTGCGTCGAAGGGGATGCCTTTCTCGGCTGCGCCTGCCCGTAAATCTGGGTGATCGACCGGATTCGGCTGTGCGCCGAGGTGCTGGATTGCGTCCACGCCTTCAACGGCGCGCTGACAGTCCTCAAAATTGTTTAAGTCGCCTTGGATAAATGGGAGATGTGCGAATTCATCGGGTGGATTTCTACGTGACATCAGCACCAGCGAGTGTCCTTCAGTTTCCAATTCTCGAATGACGAACTGACCGAGCCTACCGCTGGCACCCGTTATTAATATTTGCATTTTTTTACTATTGCCTCTGAGCTGCCCTTTCGTTTTTTGCCGATGGTTGTCGGTTATCAATTGACCGACAACCAATAACCGATAATCAAAAAGAGTTGACAGGTCTGCCTCTGTCGTCTATGATTATAATACATTATAGCACCACTTTGGATTTTGTCAAGTAAACCGGACTATAGGGAGAAATGGTAATGTATGATGCTGACGTACACTTTAAGAACTTATATGATACTGTTCCACGGACGTATGAATTTCAGGAGACCTCACGCGAAGGTTTCTTAACGTGGCAAGCGGCTTTTCGTCCGAAACTTCGGGAAATCCTCGGTTTAGATAATATGGAATCCGATCTGGCGAACTATGTGCCGAAAGCCGAGCAGCTGGAAGTTTTGGATATGGATGACCACTTTCGGGAGAGTTGGTATCTGTGGGTGGAGCCGACAGTGCCGCTGCCGTTCTATCTGCTTCGTCCGAAAGAGATTGAAGGCAAACTTCCACTGGTGCTTGCGCCGCACGGACATAATCATCCGCATATCTATGCCGGTATTGCACATTCGGAATCAGAAGAGAAACACATGTTGGAGGGTGAACGTGACATCGCACGGCAGGCGGTTGTTGAGGAAGGTTATATCGCCATTGCCCCGACGACGCGCGCTTTTGGTGAGACGCGCACCGAAGTAGATAAAGAAGCCGATAATACGCATTCCTGCCGACACCAGTTGGTTCATAGTATACTGGTCGGACGGACGCCGATCGGTGAACGGGTGTGGGATATGTCGCGCCTCATTGATTGGGCAACGGAGCATTTACCCGTAGATGCCAATCGCATCGCGATTACTGGGAACTCTGGCGGTGGGACGGTGTCCCTTTTCGCCGCAGCATGTGAGACACGTATCACTGTAGCGATGCCGAGTTGTTATTTCTGCACGTTTGAAGGGAGCATCGGCATGATCCGGCATTGTGAATGTAACTATGTGCCGGGTGTGATGCGTCTTGGGGAGATGTACGATGTCGCAGGCTTAATCGCGCCACGCCCGTTCTGTGCGATTGCTGGACGCGATGACGGTATTTTTCCGATTGACCACGTTGCGTTGGCTTATGAACGGTTAAAGTCAATCTATGCGACCGCGGGTGTTGCGGACAGGTGTGCGCTTTTTATCGGTGAGGGTGGACATCGCTATTACAAAGCCGGGGCATGGCCCTTTTTGCGACAGTATTTCTCGGAATAGATGTAAATCAGCGCGAGCCTTTTTTGATTGCCCACAACGTTTTTAAGATGATCTTAATATCCAAGCCGAGGGACCAGTTTTCGATATAGTATCGGTCGTAAGAGACCCGTTCTTCAAGGGAAGTATTGCCCCGCAAACCGTTGACTTGTGCCCAACCCGTCATACCCGACTTGACGCGCTGTCGGGCAAGATAGTGGGGTATGGATTCTCGGAATGTGTCGATGAGTCCTGACATCTCCGGTCGGGGTCCAACGAGACTCATATCCCCTTTGAGGACGTTAAAGAATTGGGGTAGTTCGTCTAAACTCCAACGTCTGAGGAATTTTCCCAGAGCGGTCTCTCGTGGATCGTCATCTTTTGCCCAGACATGCCCGACTTTCTCTTCGGCGTCGGCGCGCATGGAGCGGAATTTGTAGATGTTGAATCGCTTTCCGGCTCTACCGACGCGCTCTTGGCGGAAAATTACTTTACCGGATGAAGTCAGGCGGATCGCTACCGCAATTGCTAACATGAGTGGACTTAGCAATATCAAGGCGATCAGGCTGAAAACGATGTCTATAAGACGTTTGACGATGCCCTGCATGCCCTGCATCGGGGTTTCTCGGAGTCGTAGCACGGGTATGTCATCGAAAAAGGTGATAGCCGTGCCGCTTCTGATAAACTCGGAGAGCTCAGGGATTAAGTTGATTTGGACAGGTACCCCTTCGCAGGCGTGCAGAATCTGTAGAATGGTGTCATTAGACACTATAGGCGAGGCAATGAAGAGCGTGTCGAGTTGATGCGTTTGCACCAATTCAAGTATATCTTGGCTTTCACCAAGATATTGTGGACGTGAGCCTCCAGGGTGATATACTACCGCCCCTGTCACGCTACTGATGGTCCCTACTAATTCATAACCACTATTCGCTTTCAAGACACTGATAAGTTCTTCAGCGGGCGCGTCATAGCAAGTGTGGAAGGAACCCTGCAAGTCTATATTACAAACAATTGCGGCTCGCTGGACACCGACCCCCTGCGCGTGAATTGCCTGTCGGAAACGGTGAAGAACAAGTCTACCTAAAAACAGCCAGATGAGACTGAATCCAGAGGCGAGCAGCATGACCCAGCGCGAGTAGGCGTCGTGGTGGAAAATAAAAAAGAGTGCGGCTAATGTAGCGATGAGTGCGATACCGGTGGCTTTACAGAGCGTCCAGAACGCTGAAAGTGTGGCGTTGTTTCCAGGACGATAGAGTTTTAGGCTTTTTAGCGTCGTTAACCAGATAATCGCCATCAGCGGTATGAGTCGGAAATAGTCGTCGAGTGGAGGGGCACCGCCTTTATGGAGGGCAAGGACTTCAGGGGTCCAACCCGATTCAAACCGGACCCAGTATGCGACAACAACTGCAGTAGCAACAAAACCGAGATCAAATAAGACTGTGAGCGTGATGAGTAGATGGTCGAGTGTTTTGTTGTTCATTGCCTGTATTACTGTCTGGACTGCGTTTGGTTGCCTCTTGGGTTGTTTTACGTGGGTCGAGATGAAGGAACAGTTGTGCTACATGGGAACTGCTGTTTTGTATGAGACACGCCATCTTTAAATATATCAGATTTAGGTGATACTTGCAAATTGAAAAGGAGATTCATAATGGCAGATCAATTGAAAGTGGGTATTGTTGGAGCACATCGCGGGAGTTCTTATGTCGCACCTTTCAAAGCGATAGCGGAAACCGATGTAACGGCGGTTTGTGACATCAATGAAGAGACCCTCCAGAACATTGCTGAACGGTTTGATATTCCGCAGAAATTTACAGATTATGGTGCCATGCTGGATGCAGTCGATCTGGTTGTCCTCGCTACCCCTGAGAACTTGCACGTGCCGCAGTCCATCGAGGCGTTGGAAGCCGGGAAACACGTCATTAGCGAGGTAACCGCTGCTGTCAAGTTAGAGGAGTGCTACGACTTGGTTCGGGCGGTTCGGAGGTCGTCTGCGAAGTACACGATGGCTGAAAATACGTGCTACTCGAAATCAAACGTGCTCATCCGGAGCATGGTAGAGGCGGGAATGTTTGGTGATGTCTATTTCGGGGAGGGGGAGTATCTTCACAACATTAAATCTCTCCATCACGATGCAGATGGCAACCCAACATGGCGTTACTACTGGCAGGTAGGCATTAATCGGTGCAATTATGCAACACATAGCCTCGGTCCGGTGCTGCAATGGTTCGGTGGACGGGCGGTGAGTGTCTGTTGTCTTGGAACTGGTGTCAATACCGATCCGGAACATGCGATGGAGGATACAGTGATGATGCTCTGTAAGACCGATGGCGGTGGGTTAATCAAAATTCGGATTGATATGCTCTCGAACCGTCCTGCGAATTCCTATTTCAGTTTACAAGGGACAAAAGGGTGCTATGAGAGTTCACGTGGGTTGGGCGCGGCACCGAAGATATGGTTGGATGAGTTTTCGGTGACTGAGCAGTGGCGACCGCTTTCGCAGTTTGAAGACTGCTTGCCCGAACGATGGAAGAACCCGCCTGCTGAGTCTGAGAATGCGGGCGATCTCGGTGAGTATTTCAAGGTGCGGGATTTTGTTGATAGTATCCTCACGGATACGCCGCCGCCGCTTGATGTCTATACGGCGATGGATTTCACGGTGCCGGGGTTGGTTTCTGAGCAGTCGATCGCAAGCGGTGGCGCACCGATGGAAGTTCCAGATTTTCGGAAAATTGAATAACAAAATAGCAGTGGAGGGTAGAATTGATATCGGAACGATCTTAATATTCTGCCTCTACCGGATCAAAAACAAGCCCGCAGCTGCTGCAGCGGTATCCGCTATCCAGGTCGGCCTCGACGAGGGGGAAGAGCATGCCACAACAAATCGGACACGGCTCGTCAATCTCCATTTGGGCTTGTTCAATTTCACCGGAGCGGTTTTCAAATTCAACAATCATACGAGTTCTCCTTTTAATACCTCGGTAGCGTTGGGTCAATTTCGGCTGCCCATTGGTCAATACCACCTGCGAGGTTTTTGGCATCATGGAATCCGTTTTGGTGCAGGTAGTCGGTGGCGTAGAGGCTCCTCTGTCCGTGATGGCAGTAGACAACAATCTCTTGTTCTCCAGGGATACTGTTTATCTGATCCGGTAAGGTATTCAGTGGTATTAACCATGCCCCTTCAATATGCACGATGTCGTATTCACTCGGTTCTCGGACATCAATCAACAACACGGAGGGGTCTGTGTCTAATTTTTCTTTTAACTCTTGTGCGGAAATCTCAGGAATATATGTTTGCATGACTTAATTTTTTTCCTCTGGTTGGATCAGTGGCAGCGGTGCACATTCTGGACACGGACACGTCTCGCGTAGCACTTCAAAAGGGTAGATACCGGTAGCGTGTCCATCGTTCCAATTAAACTGTAGGGCATAACGACCGACCAATTGGACATCAAGCGGTTGAATATCGTCTGATACCGCAATGAGCGTTATATCCCCATCGCCTTGTGGTGAAAAGAGGGAGTGGACATCTCTGCCTTTGTGTCGGATAATCGCGCATTCAGCGCACGGACACATCTGACGGAGATAGGTATATGGATACCAACTACTATGCCCGTCTTTCCACTCTACCTGAAAGGCGTTCGGGTGTTTCTTAAGAAGTTTCGGTTGTTTTGCAATCCTGTTCATAATACAGGTTACAGCACACGGCGTGTGCCTACTACTTTAAAAAATGCCGAGTTCATCCTTCGCGTCTTCACTCATCATTTCCATGGTCCAACGCGGGTCCCAGACAACATTGACATTGACTTCATCAACACCGTCCATCTGCTGCGTAACGTGCTGGGTGCCGTTGACAATCTGTCCACCGGCGGGACATCCCGGACTCGTTAAAGTCATGGTAATGTCAACCGTTGTGTCGTTGATGTCAACACCGTAGATGAGTCCCATGTCAACGATATTAATACCGATTTCTGGGTCAATAATATTTTCTTTGATAGTCTCTAAGACAGATGCTTCTGATACCATTGGATGTTCCTCCTGTAACGTGAGCTCGCTTGTAGGGCAAACTGTTAGTTGGCGTGTCAAACATGCACAAACTGAAAGTTTGTGCTACAAAGTCTCTTTATTAATCAAGGCTGATAAGAATGTCATCATCCTCAAGTTTGACGGTGTAACATTCGATGTCTTCAACCGCAGGCATACAGAGTGCTTTTCCAGTTTTCACACAGAAGCGAGCCCCGTGTCGTGGACATTCTATTTCGTCGCCACTGAACCAACCCTCCGCTAATGGCCCGTCGTCATGTGTACAAACGTCCTCTATGGCATAGAATTCGCCTTGCACATTGAAGAGCAGCACCGGCACAAAATCTACCTCGACCAATTTTTTCGTCCCTGGTGGCGTTTCACTAACTTTTGCAACTTTATAAAATTCTGGCATATTCGTGTTCTTTTTCCTTTTCTTCACCTTGTTAGTCTTTGGAGTTTGTAAGTACAAACATATACCGAGGGAACTCTGTTTTAACGCATCGTATAAGCTCTAACATGTGGACCTACAGTTAA
Organism: Candidatus Poribacteria bacterium; assembly: GCA_965232115.1. Taxonomy (GTDB): domain Bacteria; phylum Poribacteria; class WGA-4E; order WGA-4E; family WGA-3G; genus WGA-3G. Next base: position 5,366,369 of record OZ246958.1, on the reverse strand, counting down.
AAAAACAACCGTTTCAGATTCTTTTCCCTCGCAGAAACAATACTGACACTCTTTAATTGATTGACATTCTTCACAGATAACAAAAATTATTCGGAAATTTCTATCTACCCGAGAACTACGACAGCCCCGTAAATCTAATCCACCGGAAACTCGCCCGAGACGCTCGGTGCGATCATACGGATTAGCGAGAATCTGTTCAACTTTTCGCTGGATACGTTGGCGTAGATTCGCGTAACGAGAAAGGTTACGGACAAATCGGTCTTCATAAAACGCTTGATAGTTATTCATTCCAAATCTCGTCATGCGTGTGAAACTTCAATCGCCCAGATTTTTTGCGTTCAAAAATATCCTCCATATCTTCATAAAGTGGGGATTCCTTGTCAAGGTGAAAAAACCCTAACTCCTGTGCCGCAAATTCGACCAGTTCTTCACGAACAACCTTGCGAATAACCTCTTCCAACTGCTGAACACTTAGTGTAACTTTAGTTTTTTGTGGTGTTGTTGCGTTATTACTCATTACGTTCAAACTCCTTTTGCTTCACGGACTCAAGGACTCTCCAACAGCTAAAAAACGGGGCAGAGAAATAAAGTATACCTTACATTCTTTTAAGCAGTTCCGTTTGAAAGATATTCCTACTCATCTTCTTCACCGGGCCAGGCTGTAATGCCATACGCACCGGCTTTGAGGACTTTGAGTGCTAATAAGGCACACTTGAGACGAACGGGACCCAAAGGGATGCCAATCATGTCCAAAATGTCATCTTTTGAGAGTTGTTTGACTTCATCAAGACTTTTGCCTTCGATTTCCTCTGTCAGCATAGACGCAGCGGCTAAACTGATGGTACAACCGTGACCAGAGAAACGGACCTCTTTAACCTTATCGTCTTCAATGAGCAGGTCAATGCGGATCCTGTCTCCACAAAGTGGATTGTCTTCTTCGTGCGAAATATCAGGATTCGGCAACGTTCCATGGTTGCTCGGATTTTCGTAATGGTCAAGCAATTCTTCCTGATATATGTTCATGTTATTTTTCTCCGGGTCATGAGTTTCTGTGCTCTACAAAGCCCTTCATATAAGCGATCCACATCTTCAATCGTGTTGTAAAGGTAAAAACTGGCACGGACGGTCGCGATAACATCTAATCTTTTCATGAGCGGTTGTGCACAGTGATGTCCGGCACGGACAGCAACGCCGTGTGTGTCCAAGATGCCAGCGACATCGTGTGGGTGGATGCCGTCCATATTAAAGGAAATAACACCCATTTTCTGATGCGGTGCCGGTCCGTACAGGGTAATACCTTCGATTTGTTCTAAGCGTTGATGTGCGTATTTTAGCAGTTCTTGTTCGTGAACATGAATTGCCGCTAAATTCGCTTGTGTGATATAGTCAACAGAATGTCCGAGCCCAATGGCTTCGGCGATGCTTGGCGTTCCCGCCTCAAATTTAGCAGGCAGTTCTGCGTAACTGGACACATCCCGTTCAACGCTCCGAATCATTGAACCACCGCCAAGAAAAGGGGGCATCTCCTCAAGCAGTTCCAATTTACCGTATAAAGCACCGATACCGGTCGGACCGCACATTTTATGACCTGAGAATGCCAGAAAATCACAATCAAGTTGTTGGACATCAACTTGGAAATGTGGAACGGATTGTGCTGCGTCAACAAGGACTTTCGCACCAACAGTATGCGCCGTCTCAATGATAGACTGGATCGGATTGATGGTACCGAGTACATTAGAAACGTGTCCGATAGCGACAAGTTTCGTTTTTTCCGTCAATAGATCGTGAAGTTGTGTGAAGTCGAGTAATCCTTCGTCAGTCACTTCAAGAAACCGAAGTGCTGCACCCGTCCGCTGTGCAAGGAGTTGCCAAGGAACAAGATTACTATGGTGCTCCATGATGGAGAGAACAATTTCATCACCTTCACGGATATTTGTGCTTCCCCAACTGTAAGCGACAAGGTTGATGGATTCGGTTGTGTTTCGCGTGAAAATGACCTGCCGTGACCGAGGTGCGTTAATCAGCTGAGCGACTTTTTCTCTGGCGCGTTCATACTGTTCCGTCGCCTCCTCTGAGATCCGATAGATGCCGCGATGGATATTGGAGCGATAGGTATCGTAATAGGCATCCATCGCTTCAACGACCGGACGTGGGGTCTGCGTTGAGGCGGCGTTATCCAAAAAAGCGAGCGGCGGTGTCGTCCCGAAGATCGGAAAATCTTTGCGGATGGCTTCGATATCAAAGGGACGGAATTCTGAGGTGTGCATTGTTATTTAACCTGTTTTTTGTTCATTTGTCTACATGCCATTGAAGTGAGATGTTATAATTGTTCGCTTGGGTGCCCTTGTCATCCGTCTTTTTTAGTTGCTTCCAAACTTCTTCAATAATGACCATTGAGGCATCTTCAGGATGTTCTTTCCCTATAGCCATCACCAACGATTTATTATGCCATAACTGATAATAATTACGTATGCCTTGACCCCACCAATGATTTAACGCAATTAGTTCATCTTTTGTTTTCGTTCTAACATTAGCCCTATTATCTTCGTCCATTGTCATAATAATATCTTCTACCACTTCAGCCAGAGTAGTTAGCGTTGACGGATGGGGACGGCGGTTATGAGGGTGCTGTGGATATTTCCAGAGTGCAATTATAACATTTCGCTTTTGCAGAATTACTTGTGGTGGCCCGCTAAATCGGTGTGACGATTCCATAGAACTCAAGTCCAAGTTACTGGTTAACTCCTGAGCAAAGTATGAATTGGCACCCGCTATAACCAAACCGAAATCATCGAAATCAATCTCTGAATACTGTTCTTCAATATACCAGTGAACACTTTTGGGTTCTTTCAGTTTAGGTACCTCCATGTTAGGTGCGACTTCTTTAGTGGGACCGCATCCGCTAAAAACGATGATTCCGCAGAATAGTAAGCATAACAGTATTCTGTACATTTGATTTGCTCCTTAACCAAATACTGTTTAACTTCATCGCCGCTGACATTACCTCATTTCGGTATTCTATCGGGCGGCGTGTTCCTGAAGAATCTCAACAATCTTAGGAGCAATTGGTCGCAGTTTTTCTTCTAATACATCATCATCAATAGAAAGGAAAATACCTTTGTCTACATCTAACGGAAAAGCCTTATCCTGTTTTACACCATTAAGAGCGTAGCGAACACGCACAAACGGACTATATCTACGACCTTCCCGATAAGGTTCTTCCACGCTTAAAAACTCAATTGAGTCAGTCCTGGGAACACGCCCTTCCAAGTCTATAGTCTTGAATGTAAGTTCAAGTTTATTGACATTATCAACTATATGTTTCATGAAAGGACCCCTTTTTTATTCTTAGAAAGGCATATTAACAAAGACATCAAAACAGTTCACGACACAAGTTGCGGGAATAGTTCCATAGGCAAGAATTTCGGCATCTCTTAAAGCTCTAACAAATGTTTCCAATTCAAGGGACAAGTTAGGTGGACGAGGTGTGCCTTCGCTCAACGGAGGCTGCGGCGAATGCCGTACCAAAAAATGTCCCATATTTCTTGGATTTACAACGCCTAACAGGAATTCTTGGGATCCGTCGTGCTGGTAAATGGGCCCAATAGTAGGTGGAGATGGTAATGTCTGAGCAACTTCTTTGACTGGATCTAACACTTCGAGTCCAGAAGGTAACGGATCCTGCAACTCTATCTCATACACATAAGCTGGTTTGCTCGGTGCTGGAATCTCTGGACTACTTAATAGTGCATAGTCCCTAGTGCTTTGTCAACACTATCTTGATAGGTGTTATTTCCTCGTAGGGGCGAGGTTGCCTCGCCCGATACCAAAACAGATACCATCATTTTAGGCGTGACAGAACACTAGCCACTGCATACGAGATCGATAGTGAAATAAAAGGACTGTTGTTAGTTCCTCTTGAAATATGCTGCATTAAACGGGCAGTTGTGGGGGCCATTTCCGGTGCTCTTGCTATAAAACCAATTTCTGTCGGATTGTTGATATGCCAGTAAGTATCAACACCCGCTCCCCGATAGAATATTGACATAACCCTTCTTTAAAGTGCATTCGCATTCGTAATGGCGAGGCATAAACGCCTCGCCTACAACAAAAAGACAATTACCTACCCGGGAAGCCAATATTAACAGCAGACGGTCCGTGGTCCTCACATGCCTGATCCGTTGGGACATCGGTTTCAGCATCACTCGATTGGACGATCCCTTCCGAGACCAGGTAGTGTTCCACCTCGTCGCCACTAACATCGGCAAGTATTATATCGTCAATCTGGACGCACGGTTGATAAGGCTGCCGCGTCTTCTGAACCATTTCACGATAGTTGTCTGCGTTGTTAATAATGTCCCTATCTTCGTAGTCCAATCCGTATTTTGCAAAGATGGCACGAACACCGTTGCTCCATCCACAAACGGGTTTCATATAAGCGATAATTTTCGGTTGACTCATTGTGAGTTGCTCCTTTTTTATTGGTTATTGGTGTCGGTTATCAGTTATCAGTGTTAAACGAAAACCTCTTAACTGAAAACTGACCACTACTCAAGTTTGCGCGTAATAGACGTACTTAACTCTCTCTGAACGGATTCTAACGGGATACGTTCCATGACGGGTTGAAAAAATCCGTCAACAATCAGTTTTTCAGCTTGTGCATAAGGTAGCCCGCGGCTCATTAGGTAAAAGACCTGATCGGCATCAATCTTTCCTGCAGTTGCGCCGTGTGTACAACGAACTTCATGTGCCTCAATTTCCAAACCCGGCAAGGTATCGGCATGCGCCCGTTCGCTCAGCAACAAATTATCGTTTTTCTGATAGGCATCGGTATGGTTCGCTGCCGGATAGACGTAAATGTTCCCGCCCCATGCAGTTTGTGCTCTATCTTTCAAGACAGTGCGATACAAGAGATCACTGACGGTATGCGGTGAAGCGTGTTCCTGTGCGGTACTCACATCGAAGTGTTGACGAGCATCCGTAAAAGCCAGTCCGAGCATTTGTGCGCTGCTGCCAGCACCGTCCAAGACAACCGCTTGGTTTATTTTGCTAAGTCTACTGCCAAATGTAGCAGTGACCCAGCAGAGCTGCGCATCTCTGGCGACTGTCGCACGGTGTGTCGCGAAGTTCCAGACCTGTCGATTCCAATCTTGGACTTGCACATAAGTCACGTTGGCATTTTGTCCTGCGAAAATCTCGACTGCACCACTATGGAAACCGATCGCCTCTGGATCGGTAGACGAGTTGTCCTCCAGAATCGCAACCTCACTACCTTCTTCGGCGATGATAAGCACATGCGATAGGTCGGCATGTGCTGCTTCGGACATCCGAATGTAGACGCGAAGCGGCAGTTCAACTTTTACGCCTTTTGGGACATGTAATAGATAACCGCCTTGCCAGAAGGCACCGTGGAGCGCGTCAAATTTGTTGTGTCGCGCAATATTTCCACTTTTCAGCGTCGTCTCCAAGGTTGCTGCCTTGGTCATGAAGTAGTCACGGAGGAGTTCCGGTTGTTCTTGCAGGGCAGTGCGGAGATGTGCAAAGTAGACCCCGTGTTCTTTCAGCGTTTGTGCATCCGAACTGTATTGAAGTTGACCGTCAGCTTGCAGCAGCAGCCCGGCTGTTCCCTCATCGTTGTAGTCTACATTTTCTGCCGATAGTTCACCGTTCGTCGGTGCATTCGGATAATATTTTTCGAGCGCGAAGCCTCGAAGCGATCGCCGACTTCGTCGCCAGTAATCTTGGGTGCGCATATCAACGGTGCGTCGCCAAACATCATCTTTGGTTGTGTGTGGCATCGGCAAGGATTCATAAAGTGCATAAGCCTCCAACCGCTTCTCACGCATCCATTTTGGCTCAGTTTCTGTTATTTTTTGAAGAAATTCTTTTGAAAATTCGCCTTTTTGCAATTTTTTGTTACCCATGTTTTAATGGCTATCAGCAGTCAGTAAGCAAACCTGTGGCAATTGCAACATTCCCATTTACCATAAACTGCTCTGGCTGACGGCTGATAGCCGATAGCTGATGGCTATTTAACCAATTGAACCTTCCATTTGAAGTTGGATGAGGCGGTTCATCTCAACAGCGTATTCCATCGGAAGTTCCTTCACGAGCGGCTCAATGAACCCGTTAACAATCATAGTAGAAGCTTCCTCCTCCGAAAGTCCACGGCTCATGAGGTAGAAGAGTTGCTCTTCTCCGATTTTGCTGACGCGCGCCTCATGTTCAATATGGGTGTCATTTTCGCTAATTTCAATGACCGGATAGGTATCCGAACGCGAGTCTTTGTCAAGGAGGAGTGCGTCACAAACGACGTGTGATCTACATCCTTTCGCCCCTTTCGCGACATCGACCCATCCGCGATAACTGGAGCGTCCACCATCTTTGCTGATACTCTTTGAGGTGATCTGCGAAGAGGTATGGGGTGCGCAGTGATAGACTTTCGCGCCAGCGTCCTGGTGCTGCCCTTTGCTGGCGAAAGCGATGGAGAGGATCTCGCCACGCGCCCCGGGTTCCATCATGTAGACACTTGGATACTTCATCGTTAACTTACTACCGAGATTGCCGTCAACCCATTCCATTTGAGCATCTTCGTAAGCGACAGCGCGCTTTGTAACGAGATTGTATACATTGTTTGCCCAATTCTGGATGGTTGTGTAGCGCACCCGAGAACCTTTCATGCAAACGATCTCAACAACTGCGCTGTGTAAGGATTCGCTGCTATATGTCGGTGCCGTGCAGCCTTCGACGTAATGTACCTGCGAACCTTCATCAGCGATGATGAGCGTACGCTCGAATTGTCCCATGTTTTCGCTATTGATTCGGAAATAGGCTTGCAAAGGATATTCGACCTTCACACCCGGTGGGACATAAACGAAACTTCCACCACTCCAGGCAGCACTGTTGAGTGCAGCGAACTGATTGTCCGCTGAAGGGATGATGGTTCCGAAGTACTTCTTCACGAGATCCGGGTATTCTTTAATAGCGGTATCGGTATCAAGGAAGACAACACCAATTTTATCTAATTCTTCGACGATATTGTGGTAGACGACTTCTGAATCGTACTGTGCACCAACACCCGCGAGGAATTTCCGTTCGGCTTCGGGAATACCCAATCGGTCGAAGGTTTTCTTGATATCATCAGGGACATCATCCCAACTCCGTTCACTCCGGTCAGAGGCTTTGACGTAATAGTAGATGTCGTCAAAATCGAGTTGTGAGAGGTCACCGCCCCATTTTGTCATCGGTTTCTGTTTGAAGATCCGATAAGCGTCGAGTCGGTATTGACGCATCCAATCGGGTTCGCCTTTTATATCGCACATTTCATTGATAACTTCTTCGTCCAACCCCTTGCGCGACTTGAATGCGGGTTTAATGTCATCATGGAACCCGTATTGATATTCTTTACTAATCCCGAGTTCTTCTATTGTGTTCTTTTCAGAAGTTGCCATTTTATTCCTCCTTTTAGATTACCGGATATGCCGCGAATTGTCGCTCAGATTTATTCAGCTTCCTCTGCGATGCCGTGTTTTTCTCGAATTGGATCGTAGCCTTCTGCCTCTAACATCTGGGTGAGTTCCCAGCCTCCAGATTCAACAATTCTACCGTCAAGCAGTATATGCACAAACTCTGGTCGGATGTAGTCCAACAACCGCGGGTAGTGCGTAATAATGAGGACGCCGAGGTCTGGGCCAACGAGGCTGCTGACGCTTTCGCCGACGATTCGGACGGCATCAATGTCGAGTCCGGAGTCCGTTTCATCGAGAACAGCGATTTGCGGTTCAAGCATGGCGAGTTGCAGAATCTCGGCACGTTTCTTTTCGCCACCCGAGAAACCGTCGTTGAGGTAGCGTCTGGCGAAGGAATCATCAACACCAAGTTGCCGCATTTTCTCGCGGAGTTCGCGCCGAAATTCGCGCATCGGGATAAGCCCTTCGTTGTCGGAACCGTTTTCTGATTTTCCACGGACCGCGCTCACAGCGAGTCTTAAAAAATTCGCCAAACTCACGCCTGGAATCGCCGTTGGATACTGGAAAGCGAGGAAAAGTCCGAGTTTGGCGCGTTCGTCCGGTTCGAGTTCCAGAACATTGATGTCGTTGAAAATCACTTCACCTGCGTCAATATCATAAAGTGGATGCCCCATTAAGCCGTTGCCGAGGGTACTTTTACCGGATCCGTTTGGACCCATAAGCGCATGAATTTCGCCCTGTTTTACAGTTAAACTTAACCCTTTAATGATCGGTTTTCCTTGCACACTGATGTGTAGGTCTTTGATGATCAACTCTTTGTTCATTCGTTGATTTGGACTCCTTAAGGTGATGTTAATAGGTGTCGTTCGGCTTACACCTTTTTTTATATATTTGTATCCTAACTACATTTCGTTTTTTAGCACGTGCGTGTATGGCTATTAAGCAGTGCCTAACCACCGATTCTCGACATGTTTCGTTCTGGTTTAATAAAGTCTGCGGCGTTAATTTTATGCCCTGCCTCTTTTTGTGCGACGGCATCCAGAATGCGTTGACGGATGACCGTATCTGATGCCCCTTCTCGGAGTGGTGTAAGCAGATCGGTTTCTGTTAGCGAGAAAAGACACGTCCGGAATTTTCCGTCAGCAGTAAGACGTACTCGGTTACAATTTTCGCAGAACGGCTCACTCACAGAGGGAATAATCCCGACCTCGTTACCGCTATCTGAGAATCGATAGCGTTGTGCCGTATCACTTTTTGCCTCACCGTTCAAAGCCACTGGTTTCAGTGGATAGACGGCGTTAATTTTATCGATAATCTCTTTTCCGGGGATGTACATATTGCGTCCCCAGACGTCATCGGCATCGAGTGGCATAAATTCGATGAATCGGAGTTGATACTCATTTTGACGCGCGAAAGTGGCTAAATCGACAATTTCATCGTCTGTAAAGCCCCGCATTGCGACGGCATTGACTTTGATTGGGTTGAAACCGCATTCATGTGCGGTTTTAAGCCCTTCAAGCACGCGTGAAAGCACCTTTCGACGCGTCATCTGCTCGAATTTCTCCTCGTTGAGTGTGTCTAAACTCACATTAATACGACGCAGCCCGGCATCGTAAAGGGCTTGTGCTTGCTTAATCAGACCTATGCCGTTTGTTGTTAGACTGATGTCTTTTAGATCTTCTAACTGCGTCAATCGCTCTATGAGTGCCGGCACGCCGGGACGGACAAGCGGTTCACCGCCGGTAATACGGACTTTGCTAACACCTAATCCGACGAAAATGCGCGCCAGATGCAGAATCTCGTCAAACGTCATCAGTGCGGCATCTGGCATGAAGGTCATATCTTCCGGCATACAGTAGATACACCGGAAATTGCAGACATCGGTAACCGAGATTCTCAGATTCGTATGGATCCGCCCAAAGCGGTCGAGCATTTGTTGCTTCATGTCAATTCGGACAACGAGAATTTAATTTTATTAGTGTTAATAGTATATCACATCAGGATTATTTTTGTCAAGTTTTTTATAGTAAAAACTATAAAAAAGATTTTTGGTTGACGATCAGGAATTGTTCAGGAGGTCGCGGTTGTCAGTTGAGGGCGCAGATTTGGGTTGACATACTATGTAATGGTTGTGTATAATGTACTCATATTTCTGGTTTTCAACAGTGATTTTTGGCTTGCAAGCTGCGCCAAAAGGGGGAAGAATCGATGAATGAAAAAGTGTTTGAAGTGGGGGGCGTTGAACTCCATGTAGATCAACGCAGTCTCGGGGCAGATGGCGGTCCCTCCGTGCGTGTTTACGGAGAAGCAGACGGCGAAAATATTCAGCTCCTCCGTTTTGACTGCTTCCGCAAAGACCCACACTATCATTACGATCCGTCGGGGAAGAACGATCAACGGCATCTCGATAAAGAGAGTGTGCCGGATTCAGTCGCATGGACGATTGAACAGTTAGGCGAAAATCTCGTGAAGATGATTCGTACAGCAGGTTATGACGGCGTTGCTGATCGGGTTGATCAGGCGGCGGTTGCACAAGTATTGCCTGAAGTGGAATCTTTTATGCGGAGTGATGCTTAGCCTCACACGTATATTTTCAAGCGAACAAAGGAGAAATGAACATGACGAAATCTATTGCGATAAGTGCTTTCCTGCTCGCGCTGCTCATAGGTTTTAGCGCGTCCGCAGAAACACTACAGGAATTAGGAAAATGGAAAAAGGGCGAACTCCTCATCGAGAACTACAGTTTTGAGGAAGATTTAGCCGCTTGGGATTTAGAGGATGGCGCGTGTTGCAATCGTGGCGGCCTCTATACGATGGAGATTGACAAAAAAAATCCACAACATGGACAAAAGTCGCTGAAGATCATCGGACACAAAGCCACTGGCACCGCTTGGCACGCAAAAGTTAAGCAAAGAAGTGTCTCAATGGAAAAAGGCGAGACGTATTCTGTTGTTTTCTGGGCGCGCGCCGAAAAACCGCGTGTGGTGCGGGTCAATTTTCAGACACAACACGATCCGTGGACCAATCACTTGAACGGTCAGCCGAATCCTGACATAATGTTGAGCGGACCCGAGTGGGAAGAATATGACTATACCTTCAAGGCGACAGCGGATGTCGTGAGGGATATGTGGGTAAGTTTGTCAATCGCCCAATCCGATACGGATTTCTGGATTGACAATTTCCGTTACTTTGAAGGTGAACCGGAAGATGACCTGAATCGTGACACACCGTTCCCTGTCGATGCTAAGGAAAAGTTGGCGACACGGTGGGGTGAGATTAAGTCGGATCGGTTCTAACGATATTTGCTGAATTTCATAAAGCGCGGTTTCTTAACCGCGCTATTTTTTTATTTTTCTGTTTCTTCGTTTTTTAAAATTACTTTTCTAAAGGTCAACGATACCCGCCGTCCTCGCGACCATCTTTCGCCCTGCCATTCATCCGATTTTCTGGCAGGAATCCCATGTAACCAGTCATGTCTCGCTTCACCACTTAATATGACAAGGCTTCGCTGCGCAAGCCACACAGGGACTTTTTTTGTTTTGTCGGATTTATCTGTGAAATTCATAACGCAATCTGACCCTAAACTCAGAGAAACAATCGTATCCTTAAAACACGGTTCACAATCAATATGGCTTGCGATTCCTTGTCCTGGCTCGTATTCATTGATAATCACCTGATCCGCGATTTCCGGCGTATGTCCATCTTCATACAATTTTTCACTAAGCCTTTTCAACCACTTTGGCAACTCACCAATGTGCATATCGTGATTGACTTTCCGCGCTCTGTAGTCATATTTGAAACCGTAATGCTGAACACGCCGCTTTAGGTCATCAAGCCACGGATGGTCGTCAATTTGATCCAACAACCAATTATGTTGTTTGTCAGTAATGTAGTCTTCAATATATCGAAGCCCAGGAATTGCCTTAACCGCGTCTTCGTTTTTTGGAGCCGGTTGTGGTTCAGGAGGTTGCGGTTCTGGGCCGGAAAAGAGAGTTAATTGTCCCACGGAGTACAACCTTGGTATGGATTATTGGAGTAATCAGGTTGATGCCCTGTTCTCAAAAAGTTTCTGATTTTTCTCAAAGTTTCGGACACAGACACAACTTACAGAAAAATAAACATAGGCACCCACACAACGGAGAGGTCCACACATAGCACTCCGCTGGAGTGCTATGTCAAAAATTGTCCAAACTTTAGAGATTATAGTTAAACTAAACGCAATAAGTAGTTTTGGGATAGGTTAAATTGGATATAACACTTCTTAATCAGTAGTTAGGTTTTATTCATCAAGGGTTAATCGATTGTATTCTGCCTCGGTGAGTCGCCATCCAATTCGCTCAGAGTGCTCAACTCGCCCCTCATTTTTCAATTTTCGTAGAAGTTCATAATGTTTCCGACTGAAGGGGTCGCTCGCCCGCGTATTATATGGCTGCCTATATGTCCCGATTTTTCTGCCTATATTCGGACCTGACATATACTCATCTTGTCCGTTCTTAAGTCGGTTATTTAGAAGAACCTCTATAATTTCGGCCTTCAGTTGTGCTAACGTTTCATCGTAATTCATCTATAATATCTCCTATTCTTTACTCATCGAACAATTCCAATTGGTCTGTTGTTGGCTTTCCACGCACCATAAGGACTTACGCAGAACGCTTTTTAGGTTGTGCTACCCAAACGTCTGTGTTTGTGTCCAAGTATTTCCATCTTACAGAGTGTTGGACGGTCAAAATTCGGACGGTCAAAATTGCGTAAGTCTTGTCCTTCTACTTAGGAACGATAGCATCATATTTCATTTTGAGTATGAGCAGAACTTACCAGGGATGAGGTTTGCTGAAAATAAAGACGATCAGTAGAACTGGGATGCGGAATTTCATCACCAAACGCTTTCGCCGTTTCTATCCAGCAGAAAACAGCGTCTTTTCCATTCTCTATCGTTTCTTCAATTGTCTCGCCATCGGACATACACCCTGGTAAGTCCGGAAATTCAATGAGATAACCGCCTCCCTCTTCCGCAGGCAATATGCTGATAAGAAATGGGTAATTGGGCAGGTTCGGGAACTTTGTTAAAGTGTCGCTGTCATCTCGAAAAGGCAGTACACTGATAAGAAACGGATATTTCAGTTCGTTCATTTCTGATTTGCCTCCACTGTCTCAATTATCTGCACAAGTTGCCGAATATACGCTGGTTTTATCGGGCGACGAGCAGGGACACTCAACCTTTTGCCCGAATTATGACGTAGCGTCACATGACTTCCGCCGCCTCTGGGTCGTTTGACAGAAAACCCATATCGCTTTGCCAGCGTTTCAACATGAGAAATTTTCCAGTCACCGCGTGGATTATTTTTCATTCTTGCCAGCAACTTATCTTGTAGCATACGAATAGTATAATCGGTAATGTTCTTCTTGTCAAGGCATTTTCCAGAGGTTCTGGAGCATTCAGTTTTAAGAATTTATGTGGTTTGGAACCTTTTTTCGTCAGTTCCAGCACGGTTAGGAAACCGTGCCTACCGGAGTTGGGCCGAAAAAAAGTCGGTAGATTCGTAGCAAAGTATCTCATAATAAACCTTGGCATCATCGTGCAATAAACCATTTATGAGCCTACAATAAGAAAAAGTTTCAATATCTGATTGGGCTACCTGCCTTCTAAACATCGAAAGATTCGTTTTAAGGTTTTCCCACTTGCTATACAATCTCAAACGGCGATCCCCGGCTAACGATCGGTGATCCGGGTTTTGGTACACAAAACACATTTTATGCTGATTGTATCGCTTCACAATCTGGATAAGGACATCCGATAGGTTATCAATGTCTAATGTTGGACTTGAGAAGAAATAGCAAAAATTAAATATAATCTCTGTCCTATTACCCTCCTCAATGTACCTGTCCAATAAGCCTGTCAAGGAGTCGCAGTCCCGTATGAGTTCAAATTTGTGAAAAAAAGGGTCTTTATACGTATTGGGACCGTACCTGTTAATTACCGCCGCTTTATCAAGCATGGTTTGCGAACTATCAATTCCTAAATAGGTAATGTCGCTCTGTCCTGCAAAGGCTCGAAAAGCAATCCCTGAAGTTAAGGGGCCACAACCGAAATCAATGAATACAACTTTATCCTTTTCGCTTATTGGTGTGAGGCGATGTGTAAAGATGTGATAAGAGCTAAAAAGGTGTCTTGGCATGTGATGGATGCAATAGATAGCTACCTTGTCCTTGGGAAAATAATATTCATTTGATGATTTATCATAGGATGTTTCATCGAAATTGCTCTGTCCTTGTCTGAGAATGCGCGCTATATCTTCCCAATAGTATATTCTGTTATTTTTAACATCTTCCGCTAATGCTGGTAGATTGCGTTTAAACGGTTGGACTACCAGCTCTTCAAACAAGTTCTTTAGATTTTCACCGGGCGTATAGTGGTTGTCGTTGGAGCGGTATATATAGGACAAAACTTTGAGGATCCTTCTCTGGAAGCGAGTATTATAAAACTCACGTTAAAATAAACACAGAAAAGAAAAAAGTCAAAGAAAATCAATTCAGAAGGGAGTCGGGGAAGGGGACTATTGCATCAGATTCGCAAGATGGGACCACTGAATCCAGCTAAGGTTTTAATCCGGGGTAATTGACGTTAGAGATCAGCGACTAATTCCTCTTGATAGGCAAAGAGTGCGGGGGTGCCACCGGTGTGGAGAAAAATGACAGTGTCATCACGTCCAAGTTTGCCTTGTTGAATGTGGTCGATGAGGCACGCCATGGCTTTAGCAGTGTAGACGGGATCGAGGAAAATCCCCTCTGTTTTGACAACGAGTTTAAGCGCGTCAATACATTCGGGTGTGAGATACCCGTAAGCCTGTCCAACATAGTCGTCCGTATTCTGAATGTCTGCATCTGCGACCTGTGTATTATCAAGTCCGAGGATGGCTGCTGCATCGTTTGCAGCGGTGCGTAAACGCTCGTGTTTATTCTCCCAGCGAATTGGTGCGATACCGAAAGGTTTCATTTTCAGGGCAAGCGTTTTGGTGCCGAGGACGAGTCCTGCTTGCGTGCCACCTACGGAGGAAGTGTAAATCCAATCTGCATTGATTCCCAACTGTTCTTGCTGTTGTGCAATTTCAGCGATGCACCATGCGAAAGCAACAGCAGCAAGTGCGGTTGAACGCGGACCCGCGACAACATAGGGTTTCAGCCCTTCAGATTCCAATTTTTTCGCCAATTCCTGCTTCACCGCATCTAATTCGGGTCCGAAGGGGACATCAACGATCTCAATATCAACGCTGGCTAATTTATCTAACAATAAATTACCTTGAGGAATACTCTTGTGGTCGCGGGCGAGACGCAGATAGCACTTAAGTCCAAGTTTGCCACAAGCAGCGGCGGCTTGTCTGCAGTGGTTTGATTGCGATGCCGCACCGTGTACGATTGTATCGGCACCTTGCGCGACAGCGTCGCCGAGTGTAAACGTGAGCTGCCGCACCTTGTTCCCCCCAAATGCCAAACCTGAGCAATCTTCGCGTTTCATGAAGATACGCGGACCTCCGAGTGCCTCGGAGAGTCTCGGACATTCTTCAAGGGGTGTTGGGAAATGACCAAGTTTTACTTGTGGTGTCTGTGCGACTCGCGCAATCAACTGCGCTGGGGTTGGCATGATTTACTCCGCTTCAATGACGACAGCCATCTGGTTGACGCGTTTACCGTCTCTTGATTGTAAGCCCGGTGTGACGACCTCGACAATTGTGCCGGATTCACATTCACTGGGGCGAGCGTCTTTCACTTTGTGATGGCTCGGCAACACTTTCGTTTTTCCAATTTCAACTGGCATGACTTCAGAATTGACGAGTTCAAGGAACCAATTGAGACGTTTGGGGAGCGCATTTCCGAGTGTGTTTTTCGCGATCTCGGCGAATAGGAAATCTCGGATGAACTCCGTAAGGAATTCTCTGAAGGAGAGAATCTCAATTTTAGTCGCGTGATTTTTCTCCTGTTCAATTAACTTACTGGTGAAACGCCGGAGATAGGCATCGCACTCACTCCGAATTTTTTCAAGGTCTTTTTCGTTTTCAGCAAGGAGGTTTGGGAACAACGTTGGGGACGGTGTACTGATGCCGCGCGTCTGCTTGAGTGTCTGACGTAGGAGTGTATCCACTTCAGCAAGCGTTTCAACAACCCCTTCGGTTTCAGGGGTCGCGCGCCCCGTCTCTTTCTGCCATGCGATCACTTCGTTTACCATGAGGTTGAGGAGAAAAATTGCGGTTTCCTCTTCACAGAGCGTTTCTGGTTTCCATGACATCAGGTTGAGCCCATACCCCTCATTGTAATCTCTCTCCAACTTAGAGAGTTGATCTTGGAATTCGTTCTGGATGGTTTCGCCTTTTTCTTGGTAGTAGGCTTTACCACGTGTGCCACCTTTCAATGTACGCACGATTTGATCAAAGAAACCGTCTTTCTTCTGTTTAGGATTTCTATGGGAAGGCGTGTCTATTTGTGCCTGCCGTCGTTTTGCGAGTGCGCTTGGCGGAAGGGTTGAAACCGAAATTTTGAATCCCAGATGAGAGCCCGCGCTCGGCATCTCGGGCTTGACTTGCTGAATTGTAGACGGCTGCGCTACGGTATCCGCAGGAACGGGTTGTTCAACAATTGCCTCTTGACTTTTCGGACGAACGCGACAGGACTGTTTCGGGTGTTGTATCTCCGATAAATGTGGTATTGTTTCTACCTGTTTGACTGCAGCGACTTCTGGCTCTTCTGGGATGTCTGTGTTCACGTTCCGCTGTGGCTCTGGCGGCAGCTGTATGCCGGGTAAATTGGGTGTTGTTTCTGCCGGATCTACTTCTGTGACCTCTGGTTCGTCAGAAGTATCTACGGGCTTCGTATGAGCCACAGTCTCGATATCTTTTGGTAAATCTTCTACTGAGGGTTCACTACTGAGTGTCTCGAGTTCTGCCAATATCTTTTCAACGCGAGCGGAAATAGGTTCGGCATCGTCAACAAAAAATGTCAAACGGTATGCTTCAAGCACCTCTGATGGAAGACGAAGCGAGACGGGTTTGTTCGTTAACTCGAGATGCTTCCAATTGGCGAGTCCGCTCATAGGGTGTTTCTGATACATCACGCGGACTTGGCTTTCGTCCGTAATCAAGTTCCGCAGACTCATACGGATGCAGTCTATATCGGTGCTAAACGATATCTCAATGTCTCGAAAACAACCTGTTACGCTATTTCTAGCCATCTTAGTTTTCTCCTTGCGAATCTCTTTACGAGCAAAAATAACATGAATTTTGCTGAATAGTGTTGGACTAATCAATTCAACGTTTTTTGCTTATTTGCGTTACAGAATTTTTCTTTTTTATCGCTGGATTAGCATTTTTCGGGTTGCCTGAAAAGTGCCGGCTTCGAGTGAATAGAAATATACGCCGCTGGCGACGGATTCACCAGCAGTATTTCGACCGTCCCAATAGGCGGTATGTGAACCCGCTTTTTGATGCCCGAGCGTCTGAGAATAGATACGCCTCCCTTGCGTGTCGTAAATATGGAGGACCACTTTTGCATCTGAGGCGAGTTGATATGGCATCCAAGTTTCCGGGTTAAATGGATTCGGAAAGTTTTGGTTTAAACGATTGATTGATGTCGGTTTAAGTGGAGTTGGTTTCCAATCGGAGGGCGTAAGTTCCTCCACAGCAAGTGAATAGCCTTCTGGATGTACACGGAAAGTCCGGAGTTGATATAGATCAGTGATGTAGAGCACACCGTCAACTAACTTCAATTCAGACGGAAATTGGAGTTCGCGGTTTCTGTAAAGAAGGGCTGAGGTCGTCGTCAGTGTGCGTGTGTCAATAACTTGAACGCTTTCACTATCAAGTAGATAGAGGAGGTTGCCGCTGACTTGGGCATCAATTAGGACGGTATCATCTTTGTATATACCGTCTAACGCCGGTTTATTTGGTTCGGTTATGTCAAGTGCAGCCACCCCGATGCCGCTATCTAATAAGTAAGCGCGTCTCCCTGTAAGCGTGATACCTGTTGCATTGCCTTGTGTAGGGTAATTTCCGACAGGACGCGGCATTCCCGGGTTTGTAATGTCAAAGATATGCAATCCGCCTTCAAGGGCAGCAACGTAGGCGTGTGTGGGTGAATCTACATCAAGGGCAACGCGGTAGGCACTTCCAGGCATGTCGCGTCGAGCTACAATTCTGCTCTGCTGCGGCACTCGACTGTCAATGACAATAAGAGGTCCGGCGCAAAGATAGACATAGCCTTCGTACAAGGCAATGTCCGAAACGGCTACATCTGTCGGCATGTATGCTACGATTGTATTTGCTGTGAGATCGACAACAAACATGCCAGTTTCAACAGCGGCAAAGCCGTACCCATCTCGGACGCGGATTTTCGTGCAGCGTGCCGCTTCAAGTGAATCGCCAGAGATCTCAGGGTTCGTAGAAAATGATAGTCTTTCTGTCACTGCCCCTTGATATGGCGTTGTGAATTCGAGTGTCTTCAGGCCACCTACACCGTTGGCGACGTAGATGGTTCGAGTGTCTTCACCGGTTTTGACGACATCGAGTCCATGCGCTCTACCGCCAAAGGCATATCGGTGTAACCACTTCGGCGATTTCGGTTGGCTTATATCAATAGTTTGGATGCCCCCTTTTCCGTCGGCGATGTAGGCGAGTGTATCCCGAAGTGCCACATTCTTTGCATTGCCAAAAGTCGGTTGTGAGGAGATGCGTCGCGGTTGTTGCGGGTTCCGGGCATTGATAATATGTAAACCGGCTTGTTGATCGGTGAGATAGATAGTATTGTTCCAGAATTGAATACCCGTTGCGAGTCCTGGTGTCTCTAAATGAAAACTTGTTTCGGGACGCTGCATGTCCGTAACATCAACGGCTATGAGGTTCCCAGAAGCCACGTAAGCATAGGTTCCATTTCTTATATTAGCAATCTCATAAGCAGCGGCGAAAATAGGGACAGTGCTGCGCACAACGAAGTTACCGAACGGACTTGGATCGAGAATGAAAAGTCCGTGTCTATTGTCGCTAAAATAGACGGTATCGTCATGGATTGTGACATTAAGAGGCGTACCTGCGGTGCGAAAGAAACGTCGCGGTGGTGGCGTTCGAGCATTATGAACATCTCGGAGATTGAAAACGAGCAGTCCGCGGTCTTTATCAAGGGCATATAGATTTCCATCGGCGACGCGGACTTGACTTGCATCCGTGAAACCGCTGACTGTCTTCACAATACTTGGATCGGTTGGTATAGCGATGTCGATAACGTGTACACCTGCGGTACCATCGGCAATGTAAGCCGTTTCACCATCAACAGCGACGGCCCTCGCTTGCCCAGGTGTAGCGATTTCACCGACGTGCGTAGGTTTTGTCGGCTCAATGAGCGAGAAGATTTCAAGTCCCCAGCGACTTGCTGCATAAAGATAGTCTTCATCTATTCCGCCTATTTTGACATCGGTATAGTCACTTGCGAGATGAATCTCTGTCTTAGGTTCAAGATACGTTTTCGGTGTCAGGTTTGCGGGTCGGAAGCTCGGTTGTGCACGGTTTTTGAAGGCAAAAGTTGTAGAATTGGGTATAACGTCTGATACATGTTGACGTAATGGACCTATTGTCCTGTCAGCATCGTTGAGGTCAGATGGCGCTGCAGCGACGTAACGGAACGTCCCTGGTGTATCTGCTGTTACCATCAACACGAGTTCGCCACGACGCTGAAGCCCTTCCTGTCGGAGGTATCCTTTATTTTCGGTATCGAATGGGATGGGTGTAATCTCTGTTTGTTGATCGGGTGTTAGATAGAGGGTTGTCGCATAGAGGTTACCCGTGTCGGCACCGGTCACCGACAGATCCAAGGTTTCTGGCAGATTCTGGAAAACAGTGTAACTGACGCTCCATTGATCGATTGGAATATTGTTCGTCCTATTTGGATAATTAGAAACGCGTGGCACTGCGGCATTCACTCTTCGGTCACGAAGGTTGGCATAACCGAGTTGTCTATTTCGCGCTTGCGTGTTCGTCCAATTCGCGAGACCCCAATTCAAGAAGACTTCGGGAAAACGAACATTTTTTCCGTTGTTTGCTAAGGCAGCGTTAATTGCCTGTTCACCGAGTGCGTCTGATGCTGCGAGAGTGCGGATAAGTTCTTTTCCGCCATATTGTTCGTAGAGATAAAGCATGAGCAGGAAAGCCGCACCGTAATAGACTTCTCTTGTGTTCGCATAAGCAAGGGAAACATTGGGATTTGTGAGGTAACCGTCAACAAAAATGGTGTGTACCGTTCCATAGACTGCCCACTCTACGAAGGAGGCCGTGCCTTCTTCCAACCAGCGTTGATCCGATGTTCCACCGTTTTGAAACCAATTGATGAGATGTGCGAACTCGTGTGCGAGACTGCTGTAGAAGGTGTGTCTCGAACGTTCTTTGAATTGGAAGATATCCATATAGAGCATTTCGCGACGATTGCTATTCGGTGCTGTAGGTATCTGATCGATGGACGCGAAGTAACCGCCATAGTCTTCTCCAGAATTATTCATGCCAACATCGTGCATCAGGAGCGTTATTCGGTTATCTCTGTCAATTCCAGGTTTCCATTCACTTCCCATCCATTCCCGAACGCTTGGATAGATACGTGTGTCAAACTCTCTTGTGATTGCGCGTGCTTCAGCATCTGTGAGCATATCGCGCACTGAATTATCAATATAGACGTAGAGGTGTTCGCTCTTGGCGATGCAGGTGGCTGTTACCTCTGCTTCTGGGATGTGAATAAAAAAGCGTTCTGTCTGTCCAATCTGAACCGGAGCGGCAGGGGCAGCGGCAATTGCTTCGGGCGGATGTTGCACCGGAGGGTGTTGGTGCAAGAGGGGGGTCCCACACAACCACGGCTCGGCGAAAGCAAAGCCGCTGACACTGCAGAAAATCAGAGCGATTGATACTAAAAATCGCATGAGATAGGTAACAATTCCTTGGTCAATAGGTTCGGAAAACGTAGGTGTTTGATCAGTTTCAATGAGGTATCTATGCTAAAAACCGGTGGATCCTATGCTTTTTGGTCAATCATACTTGAGAGGATACCCAGGATCTCGCCGCACTGCCGAATCGGGTAGACCCCCATATCAACATAGAGTTTCTGACCTTCCAACTTGAGGAAAAGCCACTCGGTGCCTGTAGTTGTCGTTCCATAAACGCACGAAATTTCATTTTCTCTGTCTGCATTAAAGCGTTGGGCGGCGAGCATCTCTGCAACGCATTGTCCTAATCCCGTTGTCGGATCAGCATTTTTTGCTTCAACAAGCACAATAACAGGTGCTTCCAAGTAAAATTGGTCGGGCGATAGACTCACCAAAAAATCGCACACCCCTGTTAATCCGCTTTCAGGGTCAACATTGAAGTCAATCCCAGAAAAAAAGCTAATACGATGTTCAAAGTGCTCTCGAAGTTCAACGAGAATGTTGACGACAATCAATTCTGATCTGGCTTTCTCTGTTCTTATGGCAATCGCTAAAGGCACCTTTTTTGCCAATTCCCTCGTCAGTTCCTCACTTGGCTCCAACGGATCAATATCGGAAAAGATGTTTGTCGATTCAATTTTTTCCAGATCAAACGTTTTTCGGACAGTTTCTAAGGTAAAATTGCTGTATGCCATTAGGATAAAGTCCTCCATACGCGTCAATTGCGTGCAACCGGTGGGATCTTTCACTTCACCGCCCATAAGTGTTAGGGTGAACATTTAATTACTATATAGCAAGCGGTCGGAAATGTCAAGTCCTTTCACAATGAAGGCTATTTATGGGGAGGATGTTCATAAATGACCTTAGAGAAAATCCTTTACAAGCTGCAATTCAGCTGCTATACTCTACGATACGAAAGACACCCGAAAAAGGAGCAATTCCAATGTATCGTGTCGGTATCATCGGCTTAGGCAGTATCGCCTCCCGTTACGCAACACCAGACGACCCTTACCCCTATTGCCATACAGGCGGCATCCGTTTTTGTGAAACGACTGAGTTGGTTGCAGTCGCAGATATGTCCGCGGAACGCCAAGCAGAATTCCAACAGGTTTGGGGACCCGCCTTCCCAGATAATTCTATAAACTACTACGAGACGGACACGCAGATGCTTGAGAGTGAAAATTTAGACATTGTTGCTGTCTGTGTCCGCGGACCCCATCATTTCAAGGTGATGCAGAATGTTCTGAAGGCAGACATCAAAGCCATTTTCCTCGAAAAACCTGCCGGATGTTCTCTCGAGGAAGTTGACGCGATGACTGCGGGTGCTGACGCGAAGGGGATTCCTATCGTTGTGGACTATACACGACACTGGGGACCGCACCTTATCCGTCTCCAATCGCTTATCCAAGATGGTCTTATTGGTGAGGTGCAGACTGTTATCGGGTATTGTGGTGGTGGGATCTTATCCTTCGCTATCCACACGACGGATATGATTTGTCAGTTTGCGGGTTATGATCCGATTTCGGTTACCGGGTTCGTTGAAGGGAGTGGAGATGTACCGGAGCCTTATGAACCTGAACCTGCGATTGTCGGTTCAACGATCCAGTATGAAAGGGGCGTTATCGGCTTCCATGTTGGAAATCATGGGGCGCGCGGCGGATTCTCTGTAGATGTCCTCGGCAGTGAAGGGAGCATTCAGACGGGATTCTATAGCAGCACAACCGTCCAGAAAGACGGGAAGTTGGTTGATAACGACACATTGAATCTGCCTGAAAACGCCAGTCCCTTCAAAGTTGCGTATAAACAGATTACGGATTACTTGGAGGGCGGACCGCTGCCACATTGTGCTCGTGAGGATTATACGGCTGTCAACGAAATTGGATTCGCTACAATTGAGAGCGGAATAACTGGGCAGACGATACAACTTCCTTGTCAGAATAGGGAGCGCCTTATTTTCGCGAACGGCTAATACTGAGATGTGTATGGTACCCTTACGTAAACTTGATTCTCTCTCTCGATTCTTTATGAAACTTTACCGCGGCAAGCACTATGGAACGTCTCCTCACACACCGTTGCGCTTACCGTTGAACGAATGTAAAGTCGCCCTTATTACGACTGCCGGTTTTTTTCTGGAAGGGCAGGAACCTTTTGTGAACGGAGACTGTTCCTATCGCGAAATTCCCAATTCAATTCAGACACAAACACTCATCAATGGACATAAAAGTGCAGCTTACGATGAACGGGGTCTCGAAACGGATCCGAACCTCGCGTTTCCGCTTGATAGGTTCAGGGAATTAGAGACCGAAGGTAAAATCGGATCGCTAAACCATAGACACTTCAGCTTTATGGGATCTATTGTAAACCCGAAACCCCTCATTACGCAAACCGCGCCTGAAGTTGGAGAGTTGCTTAAAGTTGATGGTGTAGATGTGGCGTTCTTAACGCCTGTCTGACCGATGTGCAATCAGTCTGTAGGACTGATTCAACGTGTTATTGAAGCGGCGGGAATTTCTACGGTCTCAATTACCTTGATTGAAGATATTACGAGGAGGGTAAAACCGCCGCGCGCCTTGTCAGTACCGTATGGTTTCGGACATCCACTCGGTGAACCGAACAACCCGGAATTGCAACACGCAATCATCGCCGAAGCACTCGCGCTCTTAGAGGATACGGCGGAACCACCTATTCTTAAGGTGGTTGATACATTCCGTGGTGGGGACGGGCAATGAATTGCCCTACTACAAACATGAGCCTTGAAGGAGTAAACACATGGATAAGCTTAGAGTTGGCATTATCGGATGTGGTGGTATCTTCCGCAACCTCCACGCACCCTATTACCAAGAACCGACGCGACGCGCAGACATCGTCGCCATCGCTGACATCAACGAAGCAGCCGCAAACGAACAAGCAGATCAATTCGGCGCAGATGCCTATACAGATTACCGCGCCCTCCTCGACAGACAGGATATAGACGCAGTGGATGTCTGTGCCCATCCGCGTCCGCACCTTGAGATTACCCGCGCTGCGACCGCTGCTGGCAAACACATTTTGATGGAGAAGCCGATGTGTTGCAACGTCGCCGAAGGTGACGAGATGGTCGCTGCTGCTGAAAATGCGGGGGTACTCCTAATGGTCGCCTATATGATGCGGTTTGATCCGGGGTACATGAAACTAAAGTCGCTATTGGACGATGGCACGCTTGGCACGTTGCAGATGGCATATTCTAATCAGGTCGGTTATTTTTCACCGGAACGACACCCGTGGCTCTTCGTCAAGGCGGAATCGGGGGGTATGCTCGTGGAGCAAGCCATCCACAATCTCGATATCTGGTTGTGGCTCTACGGTCCCGCTTCTACCGTCTACGGATTCACAAGCCACGTTCCACTCGGTGGTACCTATCCACCACCTGACCAAGCCGTGGAAAACAACGCTGTGCTGACAGTGCATTTCAAGAACGGCGGGGTTGGAATGATGATTAAGAGTTGGGCAGCTGAAATCGGGAACAGCGGGAACGGTCTCGTGGCGAGCAATGGGGCTGCGACGCTGATTCGGCATGGACTCCGCTGGAAAACGCACGATATGGCGGAAGCGGAAGAATTCACAGCGCTGGTCCCAGACGACGACACCTATCGCAACATGCCAGAGGAACGACGTCAACAGCGGTATTGGGGCGTGGCAGCGAAAGGAACGAGCATCGACCATTGGCTCCAGTGTATTGCTGGTGAAGCGGAACCGACAACCCACGGACGCATCGGTAGAGACGGTATCGAGTTGGCAGAGGCGACGTATCGTTCTTCGCAAATCGGCGCACCGATTTCGTTGCCGTTGTAGTGTCGTTATACCATTTCTGAAACTTTATGTCGCATTAACCGGACACCGTTCATCCAGGCCCGGTAGGTTCGGTTTCCTAACCGAACCGGGCATAGATATTGTAGCACAAACTTCATGAAGTTTAAGAAAATATTTCGGTAATATTCGATGCGGTTAGGAAACCGCACCTACCGGGTTTGGGGTGAATTAGAATTACCGAATTAATAAATTAATCTTCATCCAGTTTGT
The DNA here is from genome assembly GCA_965232115.1 of Candidatus Poribacteria bacterium. Taxonomy (GTDB): domain Bacteria; phylum Poribacteria; class WGA-4E; order WGA-4E; family WGA-3G; genus WGA-3G. Next base: position 5,341,898 of record OZ246958.1, on the reverse strand, counting down.
GCCACCAAAACGCTGTGTTTTCCCAAAAATTTCATCTGATACAACGGGCTGCAGTCAAATTTGCCTAAGTCCTATTGGTATTATTTAGAGTGATCGAAAAAATTTGACTTTTTTGGCGTTTGCATGTAGAATTATTCTTGAAAAATTTAGGATGGCCCCGTAGCATGGGAAACTGTTGGTTCCCTGTGCAATATATTTTCCAATCCGTGGGACAGACAACAATAAAACGGGGCCCCTGCGAAACACCTCAGAAAAATAAAGCAATGCCAAACCGACCAATAACTGCACATTCCAAACACTTCATTCTGTCTGGCTCCAGAGGCCGCCTCAATACCCCGTGGAGCCTCGAGGTGTCTTGCTTTATATTAACAACGATTACCCCCCCCCAACTTTACGCACAATAAGTAATTTTACTTTGCAATCCTGCAGCGTAGACCTTTGCGTCGCGCCGTTTTTTCGCGCCTGCACACGTTCAATCGGAATCAAAATCCTTCTACAAGTTGTAAATCGTTGCCCGACAAAATATTTTTTTCACGCGATGTAACGTTTCGCCAAAAAAATGTGTCTTTAATAGGGGGGCTTATGCAAAATTCCGAATAACCCCCTTTATCCCCCCGCAAGCAAGGGGAAACGTATCGGGTTTAAAGATAACTGCGTAAGTCCTGATAGATAAATCTGTTCCTGAGGAGGGAACGCCATGAAGAAAAAAGACGATGCTCAGTTGGTTCACGCCGTTTTAGCAGGCGACGACTCCGCATTCGGCTGTCTCGTTGAAAAATACCAAAAACGTGTGCACGCCCTCGTATGGCAGAAAATCGGGGATTTCCACGATGCAGAAGATATTACACAAGATACCTTCCTCCGCGCCTATCAAAACCTTTCAACCTTGAGAAATCCGAGCCAGTTTCCTAAGTGGTTGTGCATCATTGCGAATCGGGTTTGTCTGAATTGGCTGCGCAAACACGCACCTGCGCAGCAATTGCAATCGCTGGAGGGCACCCCTATGAAAGAAGTGGAGAAATCTACGTATGCGCATTACGTATCGGAACAGCGCGAAAGAGAAGCAACGGAACGTCGTTTTGAGATCGTCCAAAAACTTTTGGAAAAATTGCCGGAGAATCAACGGATAGTGATGGTGCTCCATTATCTCGACGAAATGCCAACCAAGGAGATAAGCGAATTCTTGGGGGTGTCGGTGGAAACAATACGGACGCGCCTCCATCGCGCCCGAGAAAGGTTACGAGATGAAGAGGCACTCTTGATCCAAGAAGTTCTGGGTGGCGTGCGGATGCCCTTGCGTATCAAGCAGAACATCATGCGAAGAGTTGTTGATATGAAACCGACACCTGCTCCGAAAATGGAACCATTCTTGCCGTGGGTGGCTTTGGGAACTGCTTTGGTTGTCGCAATTGTATTGCTTCTCAGTGTCAACACCCGGTACCTTGCCCCTTTTCAGGACCTTTACACGTATGCCTTCGCGCGCAATGTTGAAGTCCGAAAAACAGAAAAAGATTTCGCTGCTGATTTTACCCTAACCCTCGGAACGCATCAGAGTGGTGCTGCGCTTTTAGAGACGCTGATCGAGGAAAAATGCAGGGTGAGTCTATGGTCGATACAAGCCCTTGAAAATCCGGCTTTTCGGGTGGTGGCATCGGAAAGAACGGTGGATATCGTCGTTGTTTCTATGCTGGAGTTAGGGTTTGCGGAGGGTGAGTTGGCGACGCTTGACACCATTTATGCTCGCGCGAGACAGATGGGACTTGAAACCTGCCCGATTGAGGTGGCACCGCAGCTGCGTCTGCAATTTCGCGACCAGCCAGACTACTCAACTGGGGATCGGTTGGGTGAATTTTTCGTTGCGAGCGACCCGTTTGTTTTGACGCGTGAGGGGTTGCCGAAGATTTTCAGTGTGGGTCGGGATGATGACTTCCCGCACCCTGAAACCGGTATCGGTTTATGGTTGCTTTGCAATGGCACCGTTGATGCCGTAAATGTAGAACAACCTGACAGACTGTTTAATGCTTCGGATCCTGAGGGTCGGGACTACGGCAGTCGTTTTGCGTTCGTTCTTCCGAAATAGAGAGGACACAGCCCTTTATTTTCCTATCGGACTACACCCTTATGTTTTACTCAATATAGCTTCTTATGAAAATTGAATAGGGATGGGACAAGAGGATTATGAGGGAACTTTATCTTATCCTTGTTAACTGAAACCCTCATCTGATACTGCTTCGTAATTAGAATTATCGAAAAGGAGTTTATAAAATGAAAAATTCAATTGCAATATCATTGTTTCTTTTCTTGTTGATATTGGCAAGCGTTAGTTCACCTATGGCCCAAGACCATGAATTGAGTGATGAGGAACTTACAAGGATCCTTAATGAACTCGCGAGCCAACCGTTGGACGAGCGAGAAATCTATGACATGGCGATTCGTTCTGTGGCATGGATTCGTACGACTAAAGGGCAAGCGAGTGGAGTGTTGATTAGCAAAAAACTGCAGCTTATTGTTACCAACGCTCATGTAACAGATAAAAGTGAAAGAGTTGACGTATATTTCCCAGCACGTAATCGGCAGGGAACGTTGATTAGCGACCGGAAATTCTACCTGAATCAGGAAAATACAGGAGTTTTGAAAGAACTCGGTTACTATACCAGTGGTCGCGTCGTTGCTGAAAACTCGGAGATGGATTTGGCAATAGTTAGTCTTGATGCTGTTCCAGAAACATCTCGCCCTGTTACCTATGAACATAATTCAGGAACAGACCTTGGATTAAATAGCGAAGATTCTGTTAACATTCTCGGCAATCCAGCGGCACTAGATCTTTGGCGGTGGACAGCTGGACGTTTTCAAAAAGTTGTTCACGAGGATAAAATCAATCTGTTGCATATAAGAGCTGATACCCTTCCGGGGAACAGTGGAGGCCCCGTGCTTAACAGCAGAGGGCGACTTATCGGAATTGTTGCATTAAGCGACAGCCTCATGGATACGGTCGCGGTTCCAGTAAATTACGTAATTGAATTGCTAAGCGAATTAGAACTCAGGCATATATTTTCAATCGTAAACGAAACTTCGCTTAATGTGCCTTATCAAGTTAAGTGGACAGAAGATGCGGTTTGGAAACAGCAAAAGCCTCTTGAACCAGGTCAAGGATGGATACATTGGTATACTGGAGTTCCATCGGAAATAACCACGGGGTACCCTCAAGTGCGTTTTGATCACATTGCCGGCGACAGAATCGCTACCTTCAAGGCTTATACCTTGGAAACGTACTCTCGTTACTTTGGTCCTGACATTGAAAAGCGTATTAGACGTGATATGGATGCCCGCGAGTACCACTTAGGTTACAATCCGCGAACGAAGATGATCACGCTTTACGATTCAGAGAAATAGTCAACAGTTTCAAAAACGGATGCGTGGCAGGTAATCGTGTCTGCCACGCCCAAGTCTGCTAAACTAAAGAGAAATTCGATAGGACTTACCCAGTTCAAGCGTTTTTATATTCTCTTTGGTTTGTAGTAGCGCAATTCATTGCGCGTTCTTGGGTAATATCCGCTGAATGTCGGCGTGGAACCTAAATTTGCGTAAGTCCTATTCAAAATGAATATTGAAGAACCGCCACCTGTTGTTGAAATCACGATTGATAAACTTAACAACTATCAGTAACGGAATGAGTCGTTCTGGACTCGCAGAAATTTTAAAACTCGACAAAAAACAACAAAAATAGAACCCAAATTTATGGCAAGAATAAAAAAAACCAAAAAGGAGATTTAGATGAGATATTCAGTTCTATACTGTGCTACTGTCATCACTGTAACTTGCGCAGTTTTAGCAGGTTGTGCCGTGCATGTAGAGCCTGAACCGCCACGCGCAATTATCACTTTTGACTACTCGCCTCCGGAAATGATGCCCGGGTCAGCCAATCTTACCTTCGCTGTTGTCGGTACCGAGATAGTTGGTGGCGAGTACGGAACTCCTATCCCGCTTTTCAAAACCTTTACCAGCAATATGACGAAAGACTTTTCGGAGATACTGACAGCCCGCGGTTTTAGCGTCAAAGGTCCTTTTCAAGACTATGACATTATGACTTATACCGATAAAGAAGGAACCGATCTGATTCTCACGGCCGAAGTCGAGTTCAGATCAGATACAACACAGATCAGGCCTTCAGGTTTTGGAAATCTAAACGGAGCAATAATAGTGAGTTGCCATGTCAACCTCGTTGCTTATGAAAGCCTAACGAGGAATCGTCTATGGACAAAGAGCGTAGCAATTACGCCTATAACGGTAGAGCTCATATCCAGAAAATTGTATCCAAACGGTGCGACTTTGGCGACACTGCTGGTAAATGAGAACAAATTCCACAACGATGTTGGTCGCGCACTTGAGAGCCAATATACTGAAATTATGAACCGGATTTACGGTTACATCGAACCGGAGGCCATGGCTATTGTAGGCGAGGCTGCCCAAAACCTGAGGAAGCAGAAAATCGCACAATAGATATTTACAAACCCGTCATCGAGTCGCTAATTTTGAGAGATATTGAAAATCCAACTTTGGCAACAACTTAATTCAATTGAATTTAGGACTTACGCATGCTGCTCTTTTGTAGCACAAACTTCATAGTTTGTGGCAGGAGATGCCTGTGTTTTCCGAAAATTCTCATCTAACAGAACGGGCTGCAGTCAAAATTGCGTAAGTCCTGTGAATTATAGAAGGAGATTCGCTTAAATGCAAGATTTTTGTCAATTTTTCTTAACTTTAACTGTTGTGATCTGTTTTGCTGTCTTTGCAGGGTGTGGTCTACCAGCCATGCCATCGCGAGAACCTATTACGTTCGATTATGCACCTACAGCAGAAGCCGCTGCAGGTTCCGCCGAGGTCACGTTTATCATTGTTGGAGCCCAATTAGCAAAGCCTGTCCAGCAAAATAGCGGACAAGCATCTCAGGTTCAATCCCCTCTGTTTAATGACTTCGCGAGTGGTATGACTAACGATTTCATGGAGGTTCTCAATGCGCGAGGTTTTGGCGTAACAGGACCTTACAAAACGTATAATGAAATAGTTCACCCGGTTAAGGAAGGGAACGATTTAATTCTTACAGCCGAAGTGAACTTGACAACGCAGATGCAGGACATTCGATTAGGGAAATTACACGTAGGCAAAAGTTTGTTTGACACTACACGGTACCGGACACTGGTGGGTTCCGTGACCGTTATATGTGATGTCAAACTTCTACTCTCTGAAACGCTAACAAACGAACCGATGTGGACGAAGAATGTAACCTTAGATCCGTTCGTGGTAGAAATGGACTCCGCATACCCCTTCTATTCAGAAGAGGAATTGATTTCCCTCGCTGTCCAATATGGGCAAGTATCAGTGCCGCCAGGCGGATCAGTGACCGGAAGAACGTATCGTACACGTGTGTTCCCGAATTGTCCAATAAGTCTGTTTTTAGAGAAAGATAGCAAGTTTCACTCTAACTTTGGTCGCGCCCTTAAAACGCAGTATAGAGAGATTCTACATGTAGTCTATACCTATCTTGATCCGAGGGAGATGGCGATTGTGAAGAATCAAGCCATGGAACTGAAAAAGAGAAAGGTTTATTAACGTCTTGTACTTCAAACCGATAACGCGCTCTGTTCAGCACATGTGCACCAATTTACGCTGCCAACTATATCAAAACTTGTCCAAAACACTTATGCTCGACACGAGCGAATTGTTAAAAAAGGAGACTCCGTTTATGAAAACGACGCTCTCACTTATTCTCATTGTGTTCTTTATAATATTTACTTTCACACCAAACACCTCTGCCCAAGATTATACGAAGTGGGCACTCCCCGAAGGTGCCAAAACTCGACTTGGCAAAGGTCGTTTTGTGGACTTTGCCTACTTACCCGATAGTAGCCATTTAGCGATAGTGACCAGGATAGGTATCTGGATCTATGACGCGCAGACAGGTGAAGAGCTTGACCTACTCACAGGGCTTAAGCGTCTATGGGCACCCGTAGTATTCAGTCTGGATGGCAACACACTCGCTTGGAGTTGGGACGATACCGTGCGTCTGTGGGATGTGGACACGGGAACACAACTCCAAACCCTCACAGGGCATACGTCGGGGGTCAACAGTGTAGCATTTAGTCCCGATGGCAGGACGCTTGCTTCGGGGAGTTGGGACGATACCGTGCGTCTGTGGGATGTGGAGACCGGAAACGAACTCCGAACTCTCATAGGGCATGCGGACTGGGTCAATAGCGTGGCGTTCAGTCCCGATGGAAACACTATCGCCTCAGGGAGTGATGATAAGACCGTCCGGCTGTGGGATGTGGACACGGGAACACAACTCCAAACCCTCGCGCATACGGGTTGGGTCTCCAGCGTAGCGTTCAGTCCGGATGGTGGGACTCTTGCTTCAGGAAGTAGTGATAACACCGTGCGTCTGTGGGACGCGGAAACAGGGATAGAACTCCAAACTCTCACGGGGCATGCGGGCGCGGTCAGGAGCGTAGCGTTCAGTCCGGATGGTGGGACTCTTGCTTCAGGAAGTAGTGATAACACCGTGCGTCTGTGGGACGCGGAAACAGGGATAGAACTCCAAACTCTCACGGGGCATGCGGGCGCGGTCAGGAGCGTAGCGTTCAGTCCGGATGGAAACACTATCGCTTCACGGAGTTGGGACGATACCGTGCGTCTGTGGGACGCGGAAACGGGGACACACCTGCGAACCCTCGCGCATACGGGCGGGGTCTCCAGCATAGCGTTCAGTCCCGATGGAAACACTATCGCTTCGGGGGATTCTGATGAGACCGTGCGTCTGTGGGACGCGGAAACGGGGACACACCTGCGAACCCTCACAGGGCATATGACTTGGAGCGAGAGATTAGGGGACAGCAACACCTTCACTGTCTACGGTTCGGTCCGAAGTGTCTCGTTCAGTCCTGATGGCAGCACACTCGCTTCGGGGGGTGGTGATAGAACCATTCGGCTGTGGGAGGCGGAAACAGGGATAGAACTCCGAACTCTCACAGGGCATGAGCGGAAGGTCAATAGCGTGGCGTTCAGTCCCGATGGAAACACTATCGCCTCAGGGAGTGATGATAGAACCATTCGGCTGTGGGAGGCGGAAACAGGGATAGAACTCCGAACTCTCACAGGGCATGCGGACGGGGTCAATAGCGTGGCGTTCAGTCCCGATGGAAACACTATCGCCTCAGGGAGTGATGATAAGACTGTCCGGCTGTGGGATGTAGACACGGGTAGACACCTGCGAACCCTCACTGGACACGCGGGCGGGGTCACCAGCGTGGCGTTCAGTCCCGATGGAAACACTATCGCTTCGGCAGGCGGTTGGTGGGATGATACCGTCCGTCTATGGGAGGCGGAGACGGGTAGACACCTCCGAACCCTCGCGCATACGGGTTGGGTCTCCAGCGTAACGTTCAGTCCTGATAGCAGTACGCTCGCTTCGGGGAGTTCGGCTGATATCGTCCTGTGGGATGTGGACACGGGAACAGAACTCCGAACTCTCACAGGGCATGCGGACGGGGTCACCAGCGTGGCGTTCAGTCCCGATGGAAATACTATCGCTTCGGGGAGTTCGGATAGCACCGTGCTACTGTGGGAACTCATGCCTTCCGCGACCACAAACACTATCGTCAGTTTTTCACCTGGTTCAGCACAATCGCCTCCTATTGGACAACAACTGACCTTCTCTCTCAAAATCGCTGACGCTGAAAACGTCGCAGGCTACCAAGCAACCGTGTCGTTCGATACCACCGCACTCCGATACGTTGAAAGTGCCAACGGCGATTATCTGCCTTCTGGTGCGTTCTTTATTCCACCTATTGCTGAAGGTAATACCGTAACACTCGCAGCATCTTCACTCGCTGGCGAAAGCGCCGGCGATGGTACACTCGCCACACTTACGTTTGAAGTCATTGCCGCCAAAGCATCTACGGTTCGATTAACGGATGTGCTACTGACCGATAGTTCTGGAGGCAGTTCAGTCCCACAAATAGAGCACGCTGAGATTACCGAACCCCCACAACTCCCCGCGGATGTCAATCAGGACGGTGTCGTCAACATTATCGACTTGACGTTGGTGGCTTCCAACTTCGGGGCGACAGGACAAAACGCTGCGGATGTCAATAGCGACGGCGTTGTTAATATCATAGACTTGACGCTTGTCGCTGCAGCATTTGGTAACACCGCAGCTGCACCGGAAATATGGAGCCTCAATCTTGATACCCTGACAACAAGGGAAGAGATAGAGCAGTGGTTGAACGAAGCGCGACAGGTGAACCTAACCGATCCCACTTTCCAGCGCGGACTCATTGTTTTGGAACAACTCCTTGCAACATTGACACCGAAAGAGACAGCACTCTTGCCAAACTACCCGAATCCGTTCAACCCAGAAACCTGGATACCCTATCAACTATCAGAACCTGCGGATGTTAGCATCTCTATCTATGCCATAGATGGGCAGCTCGTTCGGACACTCACATTGGGGCATCAACCAATAGGGATTTATGAATCGCGCAGTCGTGCAGCATATTGGGATGGCAAAAACGCACTCGGTGAACCTATAGCAAGCGGTGTCTATTTCTATACACTTACCGCAGGCGATTTTACTGCTACGCGCAAGATGTTGATAAGGAAATAAAAGGAGAACCCTTTTCATGAGAAACATATTTTTGTCGGTTTTACTGATTGGATTTGTGATATTCGTTTTTGGATCAAACACCTTTGCTCAAGATTCCCTGCAATGGCACTTACCCGAAGGTGCCAAACTCCGTCTCGGCAAAGGTAGCATTTATGAAGTCCAATATTCACCCGATGGCAGCCGCTTAGCAGTAGCGAGCAGCATCGGCATCTGGATCTATGATGCACAGACAGGTGAAGCACTTGACCTGCTCATAGGACATACGGATAGGGTATTTAGCGTAGCGTTTAGTCCGGATGGCAAAACACTCGCCTCGGGGAGTGATGATAATACCGTGCGTCTGTGGGATGCCGGCACGGGAACATACCTGCGAACTCTCACAGGGCATACGTCGCGGGTCCGGAGCGTAGCGTTCAGTCCAGATGGAAACACGCTGGCAAGTGGCAGTTTCGATGATACCGTGCGTCTGTGGGATGTCGGCACGGGAACACACCTGCGAACGCTTACAGGGCATACTGAAAGAATCTACACCGTAGCGTTTAGTCCGGATGGCACCACTTTCGCATCAGGGAGTTCAGATGATACCGTGCGTCTGTGGGATGCCGGCACGGGAACACACCTGCGAACTCTCACAGGGCATGAAGGTGGGGTCTCCAATATAGCGTTCAGTCCCGATGGCAATATCATCGCTTCGGCATCGTGGAATTTCAGCCGGGATAAGGCCGTGCGTCTATGGGATGTCGGCACGGGAACACACCTGCGAACGCTTACGGGGCATGCGGGTGGGGTCTCCAGCGTAGCGTTCAGTCCCGATGGCAATACCCTCGCATCAGGGAGTTCGGATGATACCGTGCGTCTGTGGGATGCCGATACGGGGACAAAACTCCGAACTCTCACTGGGCATACTAATGTTGTCAGGAGCGTAGCGTTCAGTCCGGATGGCAACACCCTTGCTTCAGGGAGTGGTTATACCGTGCGCCTGTGGAATGTAGAGACTGGGACAGAGCACCGAACCCTCATCGGGCATACGGATGCGGTCAGGAGCGTAGCGTTCAGTCCCGATGGCAATACCCTCGCATCAGGGAGTTCGGATGATACCGTGCGTCTGTGGGATGCCGATACGGGGACAGAACTCCGAACTCTCACTGGGCATACTAATGTTGTCAGGAGCGTAGCGTTCAGTCCGGATGGCAACACCCTTGCTTCAGGAAGTGATGATGATACCGTGCGCCTGTGGGATGCGGAGACGGGTAACCACCTGCGAACTCTCACAGGGCATGAGGGTTCGGTCTATAGCGTAGCGTTCAGTCCCGATGGCAACACCCTCGCATCAGGGAGTGGGAAAGAGATCCGTGTGTGGGATGCGGAGACGGGTAACCACCTGCGAACTCTCACAGGGCATGAGGGTTCGGTCTATAGCGTAGCGTTCAGTCCCGATGGCAACACCCTCGTATCAGGGAGTTTGGATGATACCGTGCGTCTGTGGGATGCGGAGACAGGTAGACACCTACAAACTCGCATAGGGCATACGGAGTGGGTCACCAGTGTAGCGTTCAGCCCCGATGGCAATATCATCGCTTCGGGGAGTTGGTGGGGTTTTACTGTCAGTCTATGGGATGCGAAGACGGGTAACCACCTGCGAACTCTCACAGGGCATACGGGTGGGGTCTTCAGCGTAGCGTTCAGTCCTGACCGCAAAACTCTCGCATCGGGAAGTTGGGATGGCACAGTTCGCCTATGGGATGCGGAGACAGGTAGACACTTGCGAACCCTCACGGGACATACGGATTGGGTCGAGAGCGTAGCGTTCAGTTCTAATGGCAGCACCCTCGCTTCGGGGAGTTCCGATGGCACGGTTTTGCTCTGGAACCTCGTACCCGAACCCCCGCGCCTGGTAGAGGATGTTAATGATGACGGTGTTGTTAACATTCAAGACCTCGTAGCCGTCGCCGCAGCCTTCGGCAAAACCGGAGAGACACCTGCGGATGTCAATGGTGATGGGAGTGTGAATATTCAAGACCTCGTAGCCGTCGCCGCAGCCTTTGGGGAAATGGCTGTCGCCAACGCGCCCACTCTCCTTGAAAACACAAGACTTTCATCGGAGACTGTGCGGCATTGGCTCACAATTGCAGAACAACACGCGCTGACAGATACGATTTCAGAACGCGGTATTCAGGTGCTGAAACAACTCCTTGCTGCATTGACACCGAAAGAGACAGCACTCTTGCCAAACTACCCGAACCCGTTCAACCCTGAAACGTGGATACCCTATCAACTCTCCGAACCTGTGGATGTGAGCATCTCTATCTATGCCATAGATGGACAACTGGTTCGGACACTCACACTGGGACATCAACCTATTGGGATTTATGAATCGCGCAACCATGCCGCATATTGGGATGGTAGGAACGCTCAAGGTGAACCTGTGGCAAGTGGTGTGTATTTCTATACCCTCACAGCAGGCGATTTTTCTGCTACGCGCCGAATGTTAATCCTAAAATAACAATTACACTTGAAAGGAGTATGCAATAGAAACCAAACGAAAAAGAAGAAACTTGTCTTAACTGAGCGAAATTTTGGAACTAATTAGCGTTGGCGGATCACTCCTTGATAAGGCGGATTTAAGGGGTTAAAAACGAAAATTATCGCTTTTTGCGTAAAAAAACGAGGCAAAGTTGATGAAGTGTTTCAAAAATTTAATTGTCAATATGGGGATTTTGATAACGCTCATCACTTCCATCATGGGCTGTGGTGCTGATGACGAAATGGTAGTTATGAGTGAAGAGTATCTCCCGCTTGACGTTGGAAACTCTTGGATATTTAATGATGGTTCAGGCGGAACCATCTCTGTCGCTATTACAGGAATAGCAGGACTATCTGATGGTAGAACGGCGACCATTGTCACTGCAGGTTTTGGAGACGAGGAAGATGAAAAAGGCTATGTATCTCGAACTACGGATGGACTTTTGTTTGCTCACAGTGCCATGAACGACCTTCAAGGTGAGTTGTTTTATGTTTCACCTATTAAAGTCGGGACAAGATGGGAAGGAGAGGACGGACGTGGAGCAGAAGTCGTCGCACAAGAAAATGTTAACACACCAGCAGGACGTTTTCAAAACTGCTTTCGCATAAATATATTGGATGATGGAGAAATGGAGGCTGTTGTCTGGCTGGCTAACAACGTTGGTCCTGTCAAAATGCAAGAGATAGGAATGGTAACGGTATCTGATGAAGCGTACAGTCTATCATTCAGTCCTGATGGTGGGACGCTTGCGAGTGGAAGTGAGAGTGGTATAGTGCGTCTGTGGAACCTTGATACTGGCACCTTGGAAAACACACTCAGGGGACATATAACCCCTGTCTATAGTGTATCGTTTAGTCCCGATAGTCGGACCCTCGCTACTGTTAGTCAAGATGCGGTGCTTCTACAGGACGTTGATACTGGCAGCCTAAAAAAAGCGATCCAGGGTCGTAGCTCTATTGTGTCATTCATCCCTAATGGTCAGCTCCTCGCTACTGCCGTTGGGAATGAAGTACATCTGTGGGACGTTGATACTGGCACCCTGAAAAGCACGTTCAAGCATACAGACCGGATCGACAGTCTATCATTCAGTCCTGATAGCCGGACGCTTGCTACTGCCAGTAGGAACTCAGTGCTTTTATGGGACCTTGATACTGGCACAGAGAAAAATAGATTAATACCGCATACAGACGGGATCGATAGTGTATTATTTAGTCCTGATGGTCAGCTCCTCACTATTGTTGGCGATTGGACTGAGGGACCTTGGAAGCGAGATGAGGTGCGTCTGTGGAACCTTGATACTGGCATACTGGGAAACACATTACCACTACCTAATATGGGCGAAGGCAGCATCGATAGTGTATCATTTAGTTCTGATGGTCGGACGCTTGCTGTTGTAAAGTGGCTGGGGACTACTGAAAGTGGGGCGTTCTGGTGGGGAGTGTATCTGTTGGATGTTGGTACCGGCACGCTGAAAAACGCACGAAATATAGAAGAATCCAGCACTGAGGATTTCTTCAACACTGAGGGCTTATTCATCGAGTTCAACTCCAATGTAAGGCTTAGTCCTGATGGTCGGACGCTTGCTGTTGCTGTGGGTGAGAACACCGTAATAAGTTTGCTGGATGTTGACACAGGGCAACTTCTTCGCAAATTTGAAGTGCTTACACAAGAGGTGATTGAAACAATCACCCTTGAGCAATTCAATGTCAGATAAGGGTTCTGAAAACACTTAAAAAGGTGGAAACATACGGCAAACCTCACATCGGGACAGGTTAATACATGCTGTGGTTTTACAACTTGAAGGTAGTATTTTATGAAAAAGAACATAAACGTTTTCGTGTTCATAATGGTGGTTTTTTACCTGGGGTGTGACATAGATATTGAACGAGACGTTGAAGGAGACGTTGAGCCTGTCGTATTCGTCAGTGCGTGTCCGGCAACTGGCAGCCAGATCGCAACGAATGATACGATTATCCTCGCCTTTGACAACACACCAACAGATGTTAGCGTTCGGACAGACACTGACGCGAAAATCGGCAAAACTGTAACGACTCGTAAAACTGTTACAATCCACGGCCCCTTCGCCTTGGGCGAACTCAATCTCACAGTGGCTTGGCCTGATGGTCAGAAAACGCTCACCTACAATGTCGGAACGGGGATAGCGGAAGACACAACGGAGGCGGAGGAACCGAAGGGGTTTCGTTCTGACTTCACTGTCATCAATTGGTATGATGATAAGGCTGATTTACTGGAAAATCTTGAAAACAAACGGATTAGAATCAGCAATTGGTCGCGGGAGATATTCAAGAATGATGTAATTCAATTTGAAGGTCAGCGCGATGTTCACCATATCGTGGTTGTTTCCATGCTTGAACTTGGATTCCTTGAGAACGAGCTCGCTGGGTATTCTACTATTGTTGAAAGGGCGAAGAAACAGGGGCTTGTGACGATGAATCTTGAAACAGCACTCTCTCTTCGTGAGCAGTTCCTTGCCCAGCCGGACTACTCCACTGGACACCGTTTAGGTCAGTTTTTTGCGGCTATTCATAATCCTCCAATTGTGGGAGAAGATCTCTTTCTCGTGATTCCGAGCCTTGTGCGGGATGACAACTTCCCTGACCCGCTTACGGGCGTTGGGCTGTGGCTCATCATGAATGCTATTATTTTTGAGAATGGTGAAGAACGCCTTTTTGACCCGCTTGATGCGGATGGTGTTGATGCAGGCGGGCGGTTCGCCTTTGCAGTTCCCGACGAAGTGAATCTTGATCTCATTGAGATGATGGAAATGGAACAGAGGCATGAAGAATAGGTTCGTAATCTTGCAATAGCGTGTTCAGCAACGTCAATATCAAACTTTCAAAAAGGAAAAGTGAGTATATGAAAGCACGAATTAGTTTTTTTCTGAAGGCATTTGTAATTCTTTTACTAACTTGTAACGTCCCAATCGCTAATAGTCAATCCACTGAATCAAGTGGAGATACACTCCCGAATCTCATAAAACGGATTGAGATGTTGGAAAGGCAGTTAGCGGAATCTCGCCAAAACCCGTTTGCAACAGGTATTAAGAAAGCTAAACCTACTGTTGTCAGGATAGATAAAAGAAGTAGTAGATGGGGTAGGGATGGATAAATTCCGCATTTCTATCGGCGACGTAGGATCTGCTGTCTTTAGATTTGACACAAACGGTCAACTTCAACCGACTAAATAACGCTAACTCGCGTGCCAAAATGTAGGCAATTCAACTCTGTAGTTGTGTCGCGTTATTGCAAAGATATCACACTTACACGATTATTTGCGGCTTGGTGAACCCTTTTTTGAAGGAGGAAATAGACTTTTGTCTCTTGATCGATGGATTAACAGGGGTATCAGTGCATTCATGAACACTGTCCCCAGTTTTCTGTACCTTTTGTTTCTGTGTGCCGGTATAACGTGTGCACTCCTTTCAGGTTTTATTGAGTATCTGGTTTTTGCCGAACTTTTGAAGAAGGTTAGCATCTGGATTCCCATCTTATTGGCAACCTCATTGGAAGTTGCCAAGATTTTCCTAGCCTTCTACCTGAAACACGTTAAAAACCGTAATAATGAAGGACCCCCTAAAAATAAAGGCCTCTTCACCTTTCTAGGCGGTCTACGTATTGCGTTAGTTATTATTTCGTTTACCTTTACGTTGCTGTTCTCATTCTATAATCTGCACAATCCAGAGTATAATACACTATTGGAGGAAAAAGGGAATCAAATTAGGAAACAACATGACGAACGGGTGAAAGATGCCAACGAGGATTTTGATAAGAAAATGGAAAATAGTAAGAGTGAGGTTGATTATTGGAGTAATCGCATGGATGAAGAAAGAACAAGTGGAATAGGCCAAAGATATAAGGACGCTCAAGAAGAGCATAAAAGTGCTACCGAAGAACACGAAACGAGACGTGAGAATTACGAAGGTGAGCGTCGAACGCAAATTGAAAACTCGCGTAAAGCGCGAAATGAAGAATTAGCGAAGTTGGAGGAAAGCCTTCAAAGCAGCCGAGGTGTTCAGAATCGCATGTTATCTGCTATGCTTCAAGTGATTTTTTTAGGGCCAAATTATCCACAAGAATTTTATACTGTCACCATTCTCACGCTCAGTATTCTACTCACTTTCGCGTTGGAAGGCATCATCATAGGTTCACATCAGATTCTAGCTATGAATCACGGTGCAGTATTTGAGGACAATCTCGTATATCGCACTTTGGAAGAACGGCAGAGTCAAGTGTTGTCGAAACTATAAGTAATCTTGATTAGGTTAAACTTACTTCTATTTATATGTTGTTGCACGACCCTTCAGATCGTGGGACCTACTGCAAACTCAATGAAGTTTAAAGAATTTAATTCGGTATACAGTTTGTACTACAAATACCGAACCCATGTATTTTTTATTAAATTGGAGGTTTTGAAATGTCAGTTAAACGTAAATCTTCAGGTCAAATAGTTGTGCTAAAAGATGGAAAGGCTTTACAAGAAAAGGCTGAAGTTCCGGAATTAACTGCTAGGAAGCAAGCGGACGCGGCCTTTGCAGATAAACTTCTTGAAACACCTCGCGGGATTTTAGGGAGGTTCCTGCCTCCATCAGATGTCGAAAAAGAGGTTAAAGCTTTTCAAAGTGAACTGGTTCAAAAGCAAGCGAGGTCGCGCCTCGCAATTTTTCAGCAATGTCGGGATTTCCAAGAGAAATCGCTTAATAAGTTGCTTAACGCAGTATATTCCACAACTAGCACAGATATAGATGCTGAAACCACGGATCACAAGACTAAAAAAGAGATGGAATTACGCGAAGCACTGATGCAGCGAAGTATGCAGTTCAGCAAAACGTGTGAGGACTACCTCAGGGCGGCTGCAGAAATCGAATCTAATAAGATAAGAGAGCTTCAGGAACAATTCATCATAGGGTGTATTGAAAAATATACCGAGAATATACACCGACTCTTGGATGAATTTTCAGAAAACCTCCACGAACGTATATAGTATATTGGCTCATGTAAAAAGTAGAGGCATCAAATACCCTAACGCCGAGTGTGGACGTTTCTGATTATAGACCTGTTCAATCTTAGTTTAAGGGGTAGCCCTAATTTCTGATGGCAGTACAGTCCGTGTGCGGAAACGGAAACCAGGGTGTGTAACCTCTAACATATCCAATACGCAACTGTGAGGGAAGTAGTTGAAAACCGCATTAAAACGTCTAAAACCTGTTTGTAAGAGAAAAGGAGAGCCCTTCATCATGAAAAAAACGTGTTTGTTGTTTGTTGTCACATTCTTGTTCCTATCCGTTTCAACCCTCTATCTACCGACCAGTTTTGCCCAGGATTATACACAATGGCACCTACCCGAAGGTGCCAAACTTCGTCTCGGCAAAGGCAGTGTTCAGGACATTGCCTATTCACCCGATGGCAGCCGTTTAGCTGTCGCGAGCAGCATCGGTATCTGGATCTATGATGCACAGACAGGTGAAGCACTTGACTTGCTCACAGGACATACGGGTTCGGTCAACAGCGTAGTATTCAGTCCCGATGGTAGCACGCTCGCTTCAGCGGATGATGATTATAACCTCCGTCTGTGGGATGCCAACACAGGAACCCACCTGCAAACTCTCACAAGGTATGCGTGGTCGGGCACCATCACCAGCGTAGCATTCAGTCCCAATGGCAATACCCTCGCTTTAGGGATTAGGGATGAGACCATCGAGCTGTGGGATGTGGATACGGGAACAGAGCTTCGAACCCTCAGAGGGCATAGGGGAGGGGTCTTAAGTGTAGCGTTTAGTCCTGATGGCAATACTCTCGCTTCAGGGAGTTCGGATAAAACCATCCGTCTGTGGGATGTGGATACGGGGACAGTGCTCCGAACCCTCAGAGGGCATGCAAGTAATGTCTATAGCGTAGTGTTTAGTCCCGATGGCAATACCCTCGCTTCGGGAGGGAGGTGGGATGAGACCATCCGTCTGTGGGATGTGGATATGGGAACAGTGCTCCGAACCCTCAGAGGGCATACGAGACATGTTTATAGCGTAGCGTTCAGTCCTGATGGCAATACCCTCGCTTCAGCGGATGATGATAATACCATCCGTCTGTGGGATACCAACACGGGGACACACCTGCAAACTCTCACGGGGCATATGAGAGATGTCTTAAGCGTAGCATTTAGTCCCGATGGCAATACCCTCGCTTCACAGAGTGATGAGACTATCCGTCTGTGGGATACCAACACGGGGACACAACTGCAAACTCTCACAGGGTATATGAGACAAGTCTTAAGCGTAGCGTTTAGTCCCGATGGCAATACCCTCGCTTCGGGGTCCGCGGATTGGGATAATAACCTCCGTCTGTGGGATACCAACACGGGGACACACCTGCAAACTCTCACGGGGCATACGAGAGATGTCTTTAATGTAGCATTCAGTCCTGATGGCGATACCATTGCATCGGGGAGCGCGGATAATAATCTCCGTCTGTGGGATGCCAACACGGGGGCGGAAGTGCGAACCCTCAGAGGTCATACGAGAGAGGTCTTAAGCGTAGCGTTTAGTCCTGATGGCAACACCCTCGCTTCAGGGGGTGATGATGAGACCATCCGTCTGTGGGATGCCAACACGGGGGCGGAAGTGCGAACCCTCACATTCACAAAGGCACATTGGGAGACATCTGAGTATGGGGTCACCAGTGTAGCGTTTAGTCCTGATGGCAGCACGCTCGCTTCCGGGAGGAATAAAACCATCCATCTGTGGGATGTGGAGACAGGAACACACCAGAGATCTTTTACGAGGCACATAGAGTCTGTCACCAGTGTAGCGTTCAGCCCCGATGGCAGCATTCTTGCTTCGGGAAGTTGGGATGATACTATCCGTCTGTGGGATGTGGAGACGGGTAGACACCTGCGAACTCTTAGAGGGCATAGAGATGCGGTCATCAGCGTAGCGTTCAGCCCCGATGGCAGCATTCTTGCTTCGGGGGGGCGGAAGGCTGTCCATCTGTCGGATGCCAACACGGGGACACACCTGCAAACTCTCACAGGGCATAAGGGTTGGGTCGAGAGCGTCTCGTTCACTCCCAATGGCAATACTCTCGCTGCGGCAAGTAGCGATGGCACGATCTTGCTGTGGGCACTTACCCCTTCTGACCTCGCTATTACAACAGTGAGTGTTCACCCATCTCCAGCACTTTCCCCTTCTATCGGATCACACTTGACACTTTCTCTTAATATTGCCAACGGCAAAGACGTTGCAGGTTATCAGGCAACTGTGAAGTTCGACACGACTGCTCTCCGCTATATTTCCAGTGAGAACGGAAGTTATCTGCCAACAGGTGCTTTCTTTGTGCCGCCCGTTGTATCAGAGGGTAAAATAACGCTTGGTGCGACTGCTTTCGGAGCAACAAGTAATGGTAACGGCAATCTGGCAGATCTTACGTTTGAAGTCTTGGATGTCAAAGCCTCAAGTATTCATTTAGTTGATGTGGTACTGACGAATGTTGAAGGTGAACACTTGCAAGTATTCGCTCAATTTATTGGTCGAATAGTTGAACCGACAAGTCTTACATCATCTGCCATGGTCAGTATCACCCCTGCCACAGTATTATCACCTGCTATTGGTGAACAACTTACTTTCAGGGTTGGTATTGCTGGACTCTCTCCTGGTCAAACCGTGACAGATTTTCAACTGACTTGGGAGTATGATAGAACAGCCCTCAAATATCTCTCAAGCACTGAGGGGGACTATCTGTCCGCTGGCAATCGTGACAGCACACTTGAGAATGCGACTTTTGAAGTTCTTGGGGTCAAAGCTTCTACGGTGGATATTTCTGGATACTTCGTTGGTGGAGACGGGTTGCATTATATTCCTACCTTTGAAAGTGCAGAAATTATCGCGCCTCTTCTGGGAGATGTAAACCGAGATGGGGTTGTAAACATTTTGGATCTGGTGTTGGTCGCTTCAAAATTCGGGCAGCAAGTCGGCGGCGATCCAGCGGATATCAATGAGGACGGTCTTGTCAATATTGTAGACCTTGTCAAGGTTGCTGGGGCAATAGGTGGCGGAGCAGCAGCAGCACCCTCTGTATCGGACCTTAACTCGGAGGCTGCGCCAACATGGGCAGATGTGCAACAGTGGCTTGCCCAAGCATATCAAAAAAATCTGACAGATGCAACATCACGACAAGGCATTGTCTTCTTAGAACAACTCCTTGCTGCATTGACACCGAAAGAGACGGCACTCTTGCCAAACTACCCGAACCCATTCAACCCTGAAACGTGGATACCCTATCAACTCTCAGAGGCGGCGGATGTGAGCATCTCTATCTATTCTATAGATGGGCAGGTCGTTCGGACGCTCGGATTGGGGCATCAACCGATAGGGATTTATGAATCGCGAAGCCGTGCGGCGTATTGGGATGGTAAGAATACACTCGGTGAACCTGTTGCAAGTGGTGTCTATTTCTATACCCTCACAGCAGGCGATTTTTCTGCAACGCGGAAGATGTTGATAAGGAAATAGACTTCTCTCTGGGTTCTATAGGAAAGGGTGGGGGCAGCGTCCATGTATTCTTTTCGGCGCGTGTCCTGCCCTTTCCACAAAGAAGCTGTTGACAACTCTCATAAAGTTGTAGTATCATACACATATATGCAATTCGCAACAATAAACGCACACGATTTGATTGAGGCACCGAACGTACACTTTGCCGATCTCAGTGCACGGTGGTTGTTTGAAGACCCAGAGAATGTCCGGTGTTTAGTCGAGATCCTTAACAGCGAACTCGCCGCCAAACTCGATTTCGCAAAACTGACACCACTCCAGCGGGGGTTCATCTCCGATAAACTCCGAGAGCAGGAGGCAGACCTCGTCTTCAACATCCCTTTCCGGGACGATACAGAAAACAGAGAGTTGATACTCCACATCTTGATAGAGCATCAGTCCACTGTTGATTCGGAGATGTGGTTGCGTTTCCTGTCTTATATGTGTAATCTATGGATGGCACAGCGGCGACAATGGAATACTGCGAACCTTGCCAAAAGCGACCGCCGTTACCCACCTATAGTGCCAATCCTCTTTTATATAGGGGAAACGAGGTGGGAGTCCGCTGTATCGCCACAGACACTAATGGAGATTCCCGAAGTCCTGGCGGAATTCGTACCAAACTTCAATGTGTTGGTTTTGGATGTTAAACAGGCGGATCCGGGGGCGTTGACCGAAACTGGCACTCCGTTGGGGTGGTTATTGGCGGTGCTGCAAAAAGAGAGGGCATCGCAAGCGGAACTCCGTGCTGCGTTGAATAGGACGATCCTGCATTTGGAAACCCTGGGGACATCAGAAACAACGCAGCATGATCGTGCGATGATCTATCTGGCAAGTCTGCTTTTTCATCGGCGAGCCCCAGAAGAACATGCGGAACTGATATACATTGTCAATCGACAGACACGGAATCCGGAGGTAAAGAAAATGTTAGAATCTATGGCTGAAGTCACATTCAACAAAGGCATGGAACAAGGTGCAGCGATAGGAGCAACCGATGGCAAGCGCAGCATGGTGCTGCAATTAATACAGCACTGCTTCGATCATGTTCCTGATGCACTAATTGAGCGGATCAAGGCTATCAACAGTCAGGAGCAACTGGACGCGCTGGCGAAACACATCGTCTCGGCCGAAACGCTTGACGATATCCAGAGGCTCCTTTAGCAGCTGTAACTTGTGTAAAGCTGAACTTTTACATCGAAATTCCCAATAATCCCCGCGTTAACTGAAAGTCTGTATTTCCCTTACCGTGCAGCTTCGGGGTATACTGCCGTGATGCTACCGCTACAATCACCGCTAATAACTCGTCAACATCAGCAGTTGTCAGATCCAAGTCCGCACCGTAGGCGGTTTGTGTTGCTGAATCTGTAGAGACCTGAATCAGCGGCACCATCACATGCGATTGCAACGGCGCACCAACGATGTGTGCAAGTGCCAAATCTACGCCTGTCGCCCCCAATCCAGTTAGTGTCTCCGTCGGCTGGTCCGTCGGGGTCTCCATGATGTGGAAACCCGCCTTTTCAACCCGCTGCCCATACGCCAAAGTAGTAGGCACACGCCGTGTGCCGTACCCTAAAAACGTCGCATTCCCCGGCACGACAACCGTTCCACCCGCAGCCACGACCCTGTGCGTCAATTGCGTCAGGGAATTCGAGACTGCTTCCGTCGCTTCACCGGTGGATGTCACGGCTATGCAGAGATGCTCTAATCCCACATCGACAACCGGAACAAGAGGCTTACTCGCTAGTTCCTCCGAGAACCAGTCTTGTACCTTGTCAATAACGGCATCAATGCCACCGTCCAATTGGACGCTTGCCCATCCGTAGCGTTCGGGTGATATACCCAATTGCTGAATCTCATGTCGGACGTGGTCATTGTGAGTTTTCTCACAACCGTGCTCAAGAAGTAGACCGAGAGCAACCGTCGGGTGTGTGAGATGTCCAATCATCGTGCGGGTATAAATTTCTTCAGAACGTCCACTGGAGACACCACACCCCTCCGTATGTGGCAGTGCGACAAAACGGGATACACCTTGTTCCTTACCAATCTCCTGCTCATTGCACCGGTGTGCAATCATCTGCGCAATCTGCCCTGAACAGAGGCTGGTCGGCAAGATGAGCCCGACCTGATCCGTCCGGTATCCCGATTCCGTTTGAAGTGCCCGGAAAGTAGTAGGCACACGCCGTTGTGCCGTTGGGGGCAGAGGAGTAGTAGGCACACGCCGTTGTGCCGTTGGGAGCAGAGGAGTAGGCACACGCCGCTGGGTTTCCGTAACAGCGTCAATTGGAATCGGCTCACCCGACTTCAATTCGGATTCCATCAACAGTGGATCTAAATCCACAGGGCCCGTCTGCTTCCAATCCCGCCACAACGAGACTTGCGAATGTCCCGCTTTCTCACCGACCGACCGTTCACCCGACGCGATGTCCACTGTCAAGTCGAGCATTGCTTCACCGAGTGCTTCCATCGGCGTGCCATCAAGATACGCCCCAGCATTCACGTCCATATCTTTGGTAAGCATTTCATAGCGTCCGGTTGTCGTGACAATTTTAAGCGTCGGGACGAAGGGAAAATTGGTAATTGAACCGTTGCCAGTCACGAAGAAAATCATGTTAGAACCAGACGCTACCTGTCCAGCGATACTCTCTAAATCGTTGCCCGGACTATCCATGAAGTAGTAGCCCGGATTTTCCATCAGTCGGCTATAGTCAATGACGTAATCAAGACAGACATCGGGGTGCCGTTTCATCGCTGCGCCGATGGATTTAATGGCGATGTTATAGAGTCCGCGGAAGTTATTACCCCCAGACGGATTGCCTTCTGCGGAGTGTCCGTGCCATGAGACCCGCTCCTTGAAACGTTCAATTGTATCAAGGAACGTACGTGCAGTGTTCAGGTCTCGGACGTTTTGAAGCACATACGCCTCCGAACCGATAAGTTCGTCTGTTTCTGCGAGGTTAGCACAACCACCGTAGCGGATAACCTCTTTGGCGACGTAAGCGGCAAGCGGATTGCCGGAGATGCCAGAGAAGGCATCAGAACCGCCACACTGTAAGGCGATTTTAAGGTTTTCCAGAGACTGCTCGGTGCGTGGGACGCTGTTTACGCTGTCCAACCATCCCTTAATAATCTCTGCACTGTTGGCTAAATCCTCATCGAAACTCCCTTGTAACCGATAGAAACGGTGGGTGACATCATCTAAAGCGTAGCCTTCGCGCTGCATATATGACTGGAGCATTTCGTTTGTAACCGACTCAGTGCCGTAGTCAACGAGCAGCATCGCGCCGATATTCGGATGGACGGTGAAACCAGCAAGCGTTCGGAGCAATATGTCAATGTTATTCGGAGTCCTACCTTCGCCGCCTTCCGTATGTGTTACAGCGACAACACCGTCTACATTAGGAAATGTATCGGGGTTACAAACCCCTCCTACTGCACACATATCAGCGAGTCTTCTCGCAAAACCAGAAGTGCGTGAAGTTGTTCCCATGACAACGATATAGTTTCGCGTACCGACCCCACGGTTGCCGGGACGACGATAACCGAGGAAATCTCGCTCGTTTGTATGACGTGGCACCTGTTTCCCTGAGCGGAATTTGACTTCATCTAACCTGTATGGTGCCATTTTGTCACTGAAATTTGGAATGTCCGGCAGGGCAAAGGGTAGATTTCTAATGGACAGAGCGTCAATCATTTTCTGATTGCACACGTAATCGCCAGGGGCAATGGCACAGGTAGCGTAACCGAAGGGTAGTCCCCACGATAGGAGTGGTGCGGCTTCTGAAATCGGTTGGATAGCAAATCGGTGTCCTTCTAAAATAGTATGCGATAACTCAAACTGCTGTCCGTTATGACGGATATGTGTGCCGCGTTCGAGTGTTTGTGTGGCGATACCGACATTATCATCTGGGGCAGGCAATCGCGCGACTTCGGTAAAATCATAGTCCATTCGGTGTCCTCCGATTTTTTAGCGGGGTCGGTTAACTGACAACTATTAACGGCGGTAGATGCTGACTTCAATTGCGTCCTGTTTCACCCACGGTAGGTCGATGTCAAACCAATGTGTTTCAGACTCATAGTGCTCGCGGACGTGCGCAAGGTAGTCCGCCATTGTATCTGCGCCGATACCGACGTTATCTGCTACGACAGTTGCTGGGTTTGTTAACTGCGATTCAATTGTCTGAAAACAGGGAAAATAGTTGTCGAAGTTGTTGTCAAGGAGCAAAAAATCGACAGGGTCTTGGATACTTTTGAGTACTTCTTGTGCGTCGCCGATGCGTGAGTCTACGAGGTTTGCAAGTCCAGCGCGTTCAAAATTTGTGCGCGCTTGTGCGGCGCGGTTCGCATCTATCTCGATTGTTATCAAGCGTCCAGCACCGATAGTCTGCAGAACGCGTAGCATCCATAATCCAGAATAACCGATAGCCGTTCCGCATTCAACAATAAGAGACGGCTTTGCTTTTTCGACGCAAGCTGCGAGAAATTTCGCCTTTTCGGGACCTAACATCGGGATCCGTTCTTCTCTACACTGTGCTTCAACTTCTCCTAAAACCTGATCAAACATTTGGTCTACTCCTTCCATAGTTCACACGCTCTGCCTTATATTATCCATTGCCACGATGTCCAATAATTGTCCCACAAAATCACTAAAATGTCAATTTTTTTCAAGACTATTCAGTTTTAAGGTTTTTGTTGAAACCGATTTGATCTATGGCACATTGGAAAAAAGAGCCAAAATGTTCTATTCGCTGATGGAAAAACCTGCTGAAAACGCGAATAGGGGGTTTTTCAAAAAAGAAAAATAAGCACCTATTCCCTGACCTCCACGAATCTTACTTTAGCACACTTTACTGACTGCTGAAAGCACAGGATGCCAATTGCTATTCGCTAATTGCGAACCGCTATTAAAAAAGTTGCAACCAAATCTACCGTTTGGTGTATATTATAGACAAGCACCTCCGGAGGATCTTGATGCCTGATTTAGATGATGAATTAATGGAACGCTACCGAGCGGGGGATGAGGATGCTTTTACGCTGCTCGTACGCCGGCATCAACAGCCCCTCATCAATTTCATTGCTCGGTATATCAATGATAGAGACAGTGCCGAGGATTTGGCACAAGAGACATTCGTTCGCATCTTTAAAGCATCGCCGCGCTACAAGCCGGGACAGGCGCATTTTAAGACGTGGATGTATCATATTGCCTCAAATCTCTGCAAAAATGAACTGCGAAATCGAGGAAGGCGAAATCGATATAGAGTAGATAGTGTCGTAGATGGTAATGGAGAGTCAGAACGGATTGACCTCATTGAAAGCGCACCAGCGGATGCGGCTTTCCAACCCGAAGTCGCACTTGAACGAAAAGAATTGCACGCCGCGATCCAGAGTGCGATCGCCGAGTTACCCGAACAGTACAGAGTCCCGCTGGTCCTCCGCGATCTACAAGGACTGAGTTACGATGAAATTAGTGAGACACTCGAACTCCGTAGCGGGACGACAAAATCCCGAATCAATCGTGCCAGGCTCATGCTTAAGGATAAATTGAAGGGCATTGTCTAACAATCCCACTGCTTTAGCATTGGGTCCAACCCCGCTAACTTAAGAAAGTATCAAAAAGGTTTTTTGAGAAAAGCACAGGTCACATTGTAATGCGAATTAACGCGAACACACCGAAGTCCACACGCGAAGCGCGTCTACTGGCACTGTATTTGTGGCTGGAGTGCAGGTGGTAAAACTTGGCAGGTCTTACAGAGGGACAAGTCGCGGTAAATAGCATCGCCCAAGACGCTACCTTATCAAAACACCGAGATACAAAAGAGAAATATCATGACGGAAAAAGAAACCCTCGCGGTAGGGCATACCGAGAGAAAAAACGCTTCTGGAGCAGAAGTAAGACCCGAAATTACGTCAGACACTTCGGTGGGTATGGTAGGCGGGCATACTGTGTTGAAGGAAGAATCCCATTCCTTTAGGTGTGGGAGTGTCAAATCGTATGTTTAATGCGCATAAGGAGAGATCATGAACTGCTTACAGGCTGAGGAACACTTCTCTGCCTATTTGGAAGATACACTTGATTATCAGGCATTACGCGACTGTGAGGCACATCTCACAGTCTGCGAAGCGTGTCAACACGAGTATGCCCGATTTCAAGAATCTGTTAAGGCTGTCCGGCAATTGCCGCAGATTGAGCCATCTCCCAACTTTATGCCGAAGTTGATGCAACGGCTGGCTGAAGAACCACACGAGTTCGGCGGTATTACGGAAATTATCGCAACAGGTTGGCATCGACTACAAGATGGGCTCCGCCGTCCCAGATGGGCATTTAGTGGTATCGTTGCTTTGCTTCTTATCGTCGCAGTAGGAGGCTACTTCTACCAAGCTGGTCTCTTATTTGATCGGGACTCTCAACCTGCTGTCGTGGTGACGCCGGCATCCGAACCGAACCGTCTCGGACCGCCGCCTGTTGAGTTGCCCGTAGATGTCCAGCGTCAGGTGAGAAGTATTAATTCATTTTCGCCGGGCAGTGTAATCCGAACATCACGACAGCCGATGCAGCAGCACTACGTCTTAAAGCAGGTGAGCTACACCAGTGCCTCTACAGGCGGCGGGCTTTGAAATGGCGATTGGCAGTTAGCGAATGACTATTAACCAACAACCAACTGCCAACCACTAACAGCCAACAGCCAAAGGATGATAAACGTATGCACGCGAAAGCATTAACACAGCAACAATTACTAATCGGATTGCTCGGTCTACTTTTCTATGCAATCCCCTTCAGCTTTGCGAACGAAAGTATCCTACAGATGTTCGAGAAGGATTTTCAGAAGATAGTTACCGGGGCTCGCCCCGCTGTTGTCAAGGTGGTAGCGACGCAGGTCAATTCCATATCGCTCCAGCCGAATCCGAAGCGGTTAGCACTCACCCGCCAAGATATCGGTTCTGGCATCCTAATTGATACCACTGGACACGTTGTAACAACGACTTTTGAAATAGAGACCCCAAATAAGATTGAGATTGTCTTTAGTGATGGAGAGGTATCTGCAGCAAAACTGCTCGGCATGGATACACTTACTGACATTGCAGTGCTTCGCGTTGCTGACACACCACTGACAACTGCATCTAAAGCGATAGCAGAATCTATCAAATGGGGGGATTCCTCAAAGATTGACACGGGATCCTGGACTGTGACGATAGGGAGTTCTTACGGACATAGCCCCATTATTTCCTTTGGAATCGTTGGTGGATGGGATACCTTGCCGGATCAGTTGTGTGGGGAATTAATAAAAATTAACGCAGCCATTACACCCGGCAACAGCGGTGGTGCTGTTATCAATACATCAGGCGAAATCGTTGGAATGATACTTGCTGTCCTGACAGAGCCAACCGGCATTAATTCACCCGCTAACGTGCTGTTCAGGGAACAAGACGGTATAGACATTACACAATTTCTTCGGCAACCCTCACTGTTAGGGACTCGTAATCAAGAGATCGCTTTTGCGCTGCCGATAGAGATGGTTCGCACGGTTGCCAAAGAGATTATAGCGCATGGCAAAGTTGCGCGTGGTTGGCTTGGTGTTGAGGTCGATATCGGTGACGCTGGTGTCTATGTTACCCGTGTGATTGAAGGCAGCCCGGCACACAAAAGTGGCCTCTTGCCCAAAGATGTGATTCTCGAATTTGACAGAGTCGCTGTTCGCTCATACGCTGAATTGTTAAGATGTGTCGTAACCAAGCGACCGGATACGAGCGTCCAGCTGAAGATCGATAGGAACGGGACAGCGCAGCACTGTACAGTCATATTAGGCGAGAAACACTAACGCGTTATCCGCTGAAACTCCGCTACATAAGCCGCTGCAATCTCCTGATTCCCTTTGATAATCAGGAGGTTTTCGGAGTTGCGGGTTTCTGCATTTTTCGAGAAGTTATACGACCCCGTCACCACTGTCTCTCCATCAATTACAATCACCTTGTGATGCATAGCCCCCCTATTTTCATCCAGCACCACTGGTAAACCTGCCTGCTTCATTTTGTTGTATTCGGAATATCGCTTGTCAACCTGTCGTCCTTCAAACACGCCGCGGACATCAACGTTGGCTTCAAAACGGTCGCGCATCGCCTCGCCGAGTGTGTCGTGTGTGAAGGAGAATGCCATAAAGTGGATAGACGTTTTCGCCGACTGGATCTCCTTGAGAAGCGGTGAGATGGTGTCATCGTCTGGTGAGAAATAGGTGGAAATCTGCGTGCCGTCGCTCAGTTTCACCTGTGGGTAGACCACAGACATGTCGGAGGACTTCCCAACCTGTTCACGTAGAAACAGTTCCCGAAATTCCTGTGTGAAGTTATATGCAAGTTGGACTGAATCGACGAGTATAACATTGTTGTTGTTCTTGTAGGCACCGTTGTAGGTCGTGTTATAGGAACCCGTCCAGACGTATCGTTCATCAATCACGACAAACTTATGGTGCATATAACTGTCGGAGTCTTTATCCTCGCCGACAGGGATACCAGCTTCTTGTAAGCGTCGAATTTGTTTTTCAATATTGTCAGTTTCGGTGAAGATTTGCACTTGAAGTCCACGACGATGTGCTTTGATGAAAGCATCGGCTATCGGGACAGCGTCCAGATCGTAAAGCGCGGCATCAATTCGCGTTGCAGCATCGGTGAGTCTCGCAACGAGCCGTTTTTCAAGGGAATAGTGATTAGCACCAGCAGTGACTTCGCTAAAGTAGACCGACCATGGTGCTTCGGTTGTTGCCTCATGGGTGCTTCTATAGTATCTGATACCGAAGCCGATCGCAACGGCACAGAATAAGATGAGAAGGAAGGGAACAAATAGGTTGGGTTTGCTGGTTTTGGGTGTTGTATCAGTTTCGCTTACACCCGAATCATTGTACATGTCTGCATGTCTCCGTCCATAAAGCATCGGGGTTACAAACCCCTCCTACAAGAGATAGAGGTTATCATTAAACACCCCAGCGTTGTCGGGATTCCTCCAAGGATTCGATTTGTGCGTTCTCCTGTTTCCAAGCGTAATGCCCTTTCGGTTTTTTGCCGATCCAGCGTTCATCAATCGGTTCCGAGGCGAGTTGATACCGCGTGTCCGCGGTTATCCGAATTTTGTTAGATGTATTGACGAGCGAGGCGTGCATCAGGAACATGCTAAAAATAATAACATCGCCTGCCGAAAATGTTGTTGTTGCCCAGTGTCCGCCGAACTTCTCGACGATTTCAAGCGGTTTATCGCTGAAATGTCCTTCAATCAAATCACGGTCAACGTCTGACTGTCCGTAAGTCGTTCGGACTTTTTCAAATCGATTGGAACCGAGGCAGAAAACAATCGGCCCCATATCAAGCGAGACATCGCCGAAAGGGGTCCAACAAGAGTAGAGATCTTGTGTGCCTCTGCCCATAAAGACAATGTCGTAGTGAATGGGAGAACCGGCACCGGGTCCCGCTGTACGGAGCCATTTGAAATCAAACGTCCGCGCCTCACCACCGAGGAAGTGCTTGAAGAAGTCCATCACCGGTTTACCTTCGACAACTGCTTTAAATGCCGGTAGCTGCGTCCATGCTTTGTTGCCCATTGAGCCCGTGGATGTCGGTTCAGGGTAATCCGGATTGAAGATACCGTCCATTAAGGGAGCATCCGGTGCGAGCATACCTTTTGCTTCGAGTCTCTCCAAAATTTGGCGGCGCGCCGTGAGGATTGTCTCTTTGTCATGCAACCCTCGGATTAGGAGATAACCGTCTGCTGCTATCCTCTCTTTCAAAGCGTCAGGATTGTCGAGGATGTCGTTGCTTTCTCGTAAATCAGTGCTGACTTCTACTTCTTGATGTAAAAAGGGAAGTTTCATCATTAATTGCTCACTTCTGATGGCGGTGGCTTTTGCAGCCATGCAAAGTTAAATCGATAGTGTAGACGGCTGCTAATCAGATGGATGATCCCGTTTTGCCCTTGGTGAGCGGCGAGGTACCCGCCCGGTTCGGCACTGTTGAGTCCCATCGTAAAGGGTCGTCCATCCAGCGTTTCCATGTCTCGATCTGCCCCGTCGTCTGTAACCGGACGGATATGTTCCCATGTCTCGCCATCGTCGTAGGACAACGCACTAAAAAGTCCCGTAGCGAGACGTTCGTTTCCAGAGGTATCGACAATCGGCATCGGTGTCGGTTCGCGCCGATCCCCTGTGAAAGAGGCGAAGAAGATGGGTCCCTCTTGAAGCCGCAAAAGCACGCAGCGTTGCCCACCCGAAAGCACGGGAAACTGGCTTGCGCTATAGTGCCACGTTTTGCCGTCATCTGCGGAGACGCTTTTTGGCATTCGTCCGTCAATCGTATCGCCGCGCCCGTAAGCCAAGAGCCTTCCATCCGTGAGTTCGACGACAGCTGCGTGTATGCCAGCAATCCAACCACCGGTTTTTCCTTCGGCGAATTCGGGAATAGGTTGCCCCGCCCCCGGATCGTACCACGTCTCTCCATCATCGTCGGAAAGCCATATTGCAGTGCCTCCGTCTCCACCGCTCACTGCATCGCAGGCGAGGAGTATAGAGCCGTTCTGTCGCCGGAAGACAGAGGTAATCGGCATGTGTCGGAGCCGGTGTTCGGGTGAGATGAAGCGCGGTTTCGACCACGTCGCGCCGTTATCGTCAGAATAGCGCATCACCAACGCCAAAGGACCCCACGTCGCAGCAGCAGAAAGACCGTTGAAATGATAAATCCGTCCGTTTTCGTTTCGCCATAAAGCAGTGGCGTGATTGTTTCGATCAGGCGGACCCCAGAAGGGTTCAGCAGATTCCCATTCCGTTCCGCCAAATCGCAACCGGCTCGCGGCAACCGTCAATTCACGTCCGCGCTCTGTTACGCACGAATACCACGCTGTGAACATATCACCGTTTGAGCATTCGACAATTGATGGAACGTGGTTGTGTGCTGAGAAGAGCGGTCCGTTTGAACCTTCCGGGATTTTAACGTAGGGTCTCGGTTCGGCGAAATAAGGTGTTTCTGGCGCGAGTGCGCTTGCGGGTTCCTGTTTGACATCACGTCCCCACAATGCGACCTTCGGTGCAGGTGTAGGCGATGTTTGAGGCATTTCACCGCAAACGACGCGAAACCCGATATACCAGTGTTTATCTTCAGGCACCGCCGCCATCCGATTCGCAGCCCGTAAATAACAGAGTAACGTTGAATGACTGCCACCCCGTGTAACACGATATAGACCGGTCTCTCTACCGACCGGATCGACTTGTGGATGCGGTTCGTAAGGTCCATACCAATCTCGACACCACTCCTCTACATTTCCGTGCATATCGTGGACACCCCAAGCGTTGGGAGGGGTCTGTCCGACATGGAGGGGCATCACTTCTTCTGCACCGCGGCTCCGTCCAGCGTCTGGATACCAACTCTCTCCAACATTTTTATGGAAATCGGAGGGTAAGGTATCACCCGTATGGAAATGGGTTGTTGTGCCTGCCCGACACACGTACTCCCATTCGGCTTCAGTCGGCAGCCGATAAGGGAAGTCCTCCTTTTCAGAAAGCCATTCACAGAAGCGCGTCGCGTCGTGCCAATCCACAAATACAACGGCTTCGTCATCATCCTGTGAAAAGCCAATGTAGGGCGATGCTTGCAAGCCCATATTAGGAAGACTACGGAGCTCACTGTGTGACGGCTGGAATTCTTCGTATTGCGCGTTGGTAACCTGAAAAATCCCGAAATAAAAGGGCATAGTGAGTGTTACCTGATGTACCGGTTTTTCGTCCCAATCGCCATCTCGGAGGTGTGCCTTTCCATCCGTCAATTCATCTGATAATGCAGCGTTCTCTGAACCCATCATGAAGGTACCAGGTTCAACTCTGACGAATTGCATGCCGAGTGAATTCGTATGCGTTTCTCCTTCAATCCGTAACTCTTGCATAATATTCCCTTTCGTTTTTAAAGGCTATCTCTCCGCACTTGGTATATCTATCCTGACGGCAGCGCATAGACTGCCCGTCGGACCTTTACAATTTCACCAACATCAACAAGACGCTTGAGCTCATTTTTTACCGCACCTGGATGTCCTTCAATAGCGTCAATGAGTTCCGATGTCGTTTTCTCGCCGCTTTCAAGAAGCGCGTGAATCTGGGCGTAAAAAGGAACGCGTTCGATTTTTCCACCCCTCAACTTCATCAATACTCGATTCGCCTGACTTCTGGAGATTCCCAAGACATCCTCTACTGTTTGCCTATCAGATTCCGCAGTGAGGTTATCCCGTTTGGTCTCAAACCGCTCACGTTCAGCTATAACCTCGGGGAGCTTGTCTAACCCACCGGCGACCTCAAAATCTTCCCAATCAAAGAGGAGCGTTTCAGGTCTATTAGTGATATTCGGCAGCGGCATACCCGTGAGTAATACGACTGTCTTATTTGAGAAGCGATCCAACCTGGCTTGCTGTATGATCTTTGTGAGAATACCAACTATGTTCTGTTCACATAACCCTTGGATCCGCTTGTCTTTATAGCAATAAGGATTCATTTCAACATCATAAGAGAGCGGTTCCTCGTCTCCTCCAAATAGTATCTGTGCTTGCTTCCACATAAGTTGCGGGGGCCAGTAAGGTGCGCCGACAATCCAGATGACATCTGCCAACTCAAACTCGCTCTTTAGGGCGTTAGCATTTACTGCCCTTTTGATGTGGTTCCGATAATAGACGTTCTCCTTTAGCACAGTATTCTCTAACCAGTTAGCCACTATTTCGCCGCAAATAACGACATGTTGGGTATTTGAATCCTGCTTTATTTCTGCGCGAATCCCGTCGAAAAACCGCTTTCCAATCTTAGAGAACCGCAGGTAATCCCAACTGTTGTCGTAGTTCAAAATATGGTGCATTGAGTAGATACCGGTGCGAATTTGGAAGACTCGGTTTCCCGACAGCCACGGTTTCGATGTGCCGTTTTTCGCCGTATCATCTGAAAATTGCTGTGCTGCATCCGAGACCGATGGCAACCAGAACTGCAGCAAGTCGTCATCCCATACCATCGGGGCATCGGCATCACGCTTGTAATGCCCAAAGTAACTTTCCAGTTGATGCCAAAGTGTTTGATTCGGATTTTCTTCCCGCATCTGCTCAGTGAGTATTTCTGCTTGCCCCGCAAATGCTGCCACCGTCATGCGAACCCGTCCAACAGGATTCTCATAAAGCTCATTTTTGCTCTCTAAAGCATTCAGTAAAGCTTTAGCAAAGTTACCCAAAGTCTTCCCGTGCCAGTCGATACTCCACGCCTTCAATAGGTCTTTTGATATACTAATTCGGCGAAACGAAAGACGAGTTCCCACGTCGTCAACCGCGTAAAGCCAACCTGTTTTCTCGTCATGTTCGGGAACGTGTAAATTAGATGGCTGTCGTGAAGAATCTGAGGCACCCTTAAGTTCTGATTTCTGCAGCACCGGCGTAGGACGCCTTATTGCCAACGGACTGAGCTTGCCTTCCCGCACCGCAACTGTCTGCTCATCTACAGGATCGGGTGTTAGAAGTTTGACAGGCGTTGCTTGAGGTGCAGGCTTTAAATCGTCTTCCACGGGGGGAACGGGTTCATGTAGCGCGTCACGAAGCGCGTCAATCGGAGCGAAGATAACTTCTTTGGTGATAATAGGTGGATCCAACAGATTCCCAAGCAGGATTTCATAGCGTCCATCCCAACGGCTGTAACTTTCGTCACCACGAATCTCGAGATATACCTCGCGGTGATACGGATCTTCGGCAGTTGGTGTGTGTTTGCGGATATACTGCTTTGCCTCATCAGTGTTCGGATGGAGATAATTTGCAATTCTGCAGGAAAAGCGGAGACCACCGGACTTCGTCAGTGTTAGTAGTGGATTCGCAGCGGAGTTGACAAGTGCCTCAATACAGGAAAGAACAGCATCTGGTGCAGCACAGAGCGCATTGTACTGAAAATCGATGTCGTGCCATTCTGCGCCGTTGCGTCCGGAGGGTCTACCGGTATAAATCTGAATCCCCCACGACGCAAACCATCTCTTCGGTGCCCAGTCTTGGGCGTCTTGACGTCTTAGGAATCGGTCACCGCCGAAATTCCCGGGAGCGTGATCGAACTTGGGTGCGTGTCCTATCGGCATAAAGGAGATGTCTGCCTGTTCCAAATCATAAAGCCTTATAGCGTGGGCACGCGCACAATGAACTCTGAAATGATAAGGATAGTCCTTGTAGAGAGCAGGTATTACGATTGTTTTGCGTTGTCGAAGCGATTTTTCTCGCTGTTGATGACAGCGTTGAATGATATCTTTCAAAAAGCCCGTAGCCAGACCATAAGAACGATGTAATTGATTGTTTCTTTGCATCTTCGGATCTCCCAAAATTTTTTATTCCCTAACTCTTCGCAAGCAGGACTCAAAAAATGTTTGTCAAAAAAACTAACACACTTTGGCATTGTATTACTATCTCTTTCCAAATTACCGCTAAAGCAGAACAGCAAATAAGCCTTGAAGTCTATATCGGGAATTATTTTTTCTAATAATAATTAACAAAAATTAAAATGTCCTAACAAAATATGAATTTAGATTACATATTACTAAAAATCTGATTTTTAATTCAAGTTTTTTAAACGAAAAACGTCAAGTATAGCAAGAGATTAGCGAATTAGTCATATATCTCTTTTAAAATTACTAATTTAGTTTTTTAATAATGTTTTTATATGATTTTTAACCGATAATATAGATTTAACATAAACATTTTATGCGTGCCCAAGGTTCTATCTGGACGCGACATACAAACGTTAGAAACTAACATTTTGCAATAAGGCTCGCTTTTTGGTCTGGAGGAAATATGTTGTGTTCTGAAGCATGTCTCTGGATACAATATCTTACGCTACGTGAGTTTGACGTAAAAATTTACTGGATAAGAACTGCTCTGTTTTCGCTGGTACTGAAAACCCTTGCTTTTTTTTTCTTCCCTTGTTATCTTAAAATTGTATTGGCTATTTGGAAGTCAAATTGAGTTGACATCTGAAAAAATGTCCCTTATAATGCTATTTTAGGAGGTAGAAAGTTGAAACAGAGCGTTTTTTTCTTCACCCTTTTCTTTTTATTGATAACTATGACAATGGTTGGTGAAGCACAAGATTTGGTTTTACATCTCTCCTTTGATGAATTGGCTGGTGATGTCGCAAAAGATCTGTCCGACTTCGGTAACGACGCAACCTTTAAAGGCAATCCGAAGTTAATTGATGGCGTTTTCGGGAAAGCGTTGGAGTTTGATGGCAAGACCTCTGGGCAAATTCCAGACCACGCCAGCCTTGATATTGTTGATGGAATTACCATTGAATTCTGGGCAATCGTTAAGGGCGGAGAAGCAATCCAGAGTGGTGTTGAAAAAGGAGTCGCTTGGGTTGCTGGTTTATATAATCTTGCTGCGCTTTATAACGGTGGAACGATCCTTCAATTCTTTGATTTACCGGACCCGTGCAACGATGACAATATCGGTCCGAGTATCCAAGATGGCGAGTGGCATTTTCTCGCTGGGACATGGGATGGCGACGATATTCTTCTCTATATTGATGGTGAGCTCGAAGCAGAGATGCCGTGTAAGGGTGAATTGGCTCCAAACAACGACCCGCTTTTTATCGGTGCCCGCGGCGGGAGCGGACGGTTTCTCACTGGCGCACTTGATGAAATCAAAGTGTATAATTACGCCTTAACCAAGGATGAATTGCTCAAAGATATGGAGGCGCCTGTCACGCTGCACGTTGATGCACAGGACAAGTTAGCAACCGTCTGGGCACGCCTTAAAACCAAATAATTCAGATAGCAGAGGAAAGTTAATGAAAGTCGCGCGTAATCTTTTCGCACAATTCAAAGTCACGTTGATATTGAAAAATCAAATCTCTCTATACAAAAGTTCAGTGTTTTTGTTCTTATTCGTACTAACTGTAGTTGGCTGCGCGCTCCCCTTCAATCGGAACTTAACGCCTGAAGAGCAGGTCGCGGTCGTTACAACGGACAAAGGCATATTTGTGTTTGAGTTTTATCCTGACGCTGCTCCCGTGGCAGTTGATAACTTCATTAAATTGATTAACATGAAGTTCTACGATGGATTGACATTTCATAGGAAAGTCGACGCGCCCGGTCTGAATATCATTCAGGGCGGGTGTCCAGAAGGCGATGGAACAGGTGGTCCCGGTTGGAATATCGTCGACGAGTACACAAATCCGAACCAACGTCCACATGTCAGAGGGACTGTGGCGATGGCTCGGGCAAACGCGCCGAACTCAGCCGGGAGCCAATTCTACATTTGCTTCAAACCCCAACCCCACCTTGACGGACAGTACACGACCTTTGGTGGTGTCGTTCAAGGGATGGATGTCGTTGATCGCTTAGAGATAGACGATGTCATGACCAGAATTCGATTGGAGGCGAAGTCAAAATATGTTAAGGCAACAGCGGAATAAGCAACACCAACCCTTCGCAGCTGCAGCACTCTTGATTTTGGCGAGTTTCTTCGCTACTTTTCTGCTCAGTTGTGCACAGGAAGATAGGCCGGCGCCCGTACCGCGCGCACGTCGGGCAGGTACAGGCACAGCACAGCCCACGGCGAAACCACAGATTGACCCAGCAACCGTGGTAGCCGTCATTGAAACGGCAAAAGGCACCATTGAATTTGAATTTCTCGCAACCGAAGCCCCGGAAACTTCCAAGAATTTCATCAAAAACGCGCAGGTCATGTATTACAAGGGTGAGAAGTTTAACCGCGCTGAAGAACTCCTCATCCAAGCAGGATCAAAACTTGCCGCTGGAGATACGCTCCCTATTGAGAACGGTTCGCAAGAAATGTCGCGAGGCGTTGTTGCTATGGCGAAAGAAGAGGGAGCCAGCGTTTCCTATGCATCCGAATTCTTTATCTGCCGAGGAGACGCAATTCTTGATAGTGATTACACCATTTTCGGGAACATCATCAGCGGCATGGATGTCGTTGACAGCATCGCTATGGGTGATGCAATCACGAATATTACTATCCGAGACAAAGAGTAAGAGGGTTGTCGGCAGTCAGCGGTCAGAAACCGTCGGTTAACAACAGGTTGTGGCAATACCCGTAGGGTTTACCCCACAAACAACCGACCACCGACCGCTGATGGCTGATAGCCAATAGATGGAGGCATATATGGCATTAACTGTTATCCGAACGGCGCGTCCAAGTCCCGTTTGGCAGGAAAGTTACGTACGCGTGAAAAAAGGACAACGGCTCATTATTGATGCAGAAGGCGCGTGGTCCCCGGATTTGCAAAATAGGACCGGATGGTGTGGTGCCGATGGTGTCCCCAAGACCCCCGGATCCAGTGACTATCTGCTACCCGGCACGAATATCGGCGCACTTGTCGCTAAAATTGAGGACACCGTTTTTGCTGTCGGTTCGCGCTATGACAATCCGGCACCTGCCGACGGTGTTATCTTTCTCGCTATGAATGAAAATCCACACAACAATAATCAAGCAGGCAGCTTACTCGCACAAATCATTATCTTTGATGCGGAATAACTGCGTCTTTTGTGCAAACATCTGTCCTCTGTATCAAAACAAATCAGGAGTAAGAATATTGACATACTCTCCACACTGAAGTGTGGAGATTCTTAGAATTCCGCACTTTGTGTGAGATTGTGGTATCAACGAAGGTTGCTTGCGATAGCAAGTCTAACACCTTCTACTCCAAAGGTTGATGTCCCAACCTTGTGACGCTAAAAGCGTCAGCCTAAATTATGATACACGTGATTTTTTGGCGGGCTGCACCTTGAAGTGTCTTTCCCTAAACGTGCAGCGAATGCCGAAAAAGGCTTTAGCATTTTTGAGGCGTGTGAGGCTTTTACGTGATTGTCTCAATGCTGAGTAGTCCGACGCTACATCAATCACAACCTATGCCGAACACAAAAGAATATTCTAACATCTCTGGCAACTTTTGTCAAGAGAAAACATAGGCAGCGTCTACATCTCCAAGCTAAAGCATCGAGTTTTGACGCTGAAGAAATGATAAATGGAAGAGACTACAGCGCAGGAGGAAGCGCAGCACCTTCCACCTGTTGATTTTATTAGTTATTTGGCGAACCTTGTGGAAACCGGGCGACTCTACTTAAATGGTATTCCTAACCCCGAAACCGATGAAGTGGTCATCAACCTCCCACTCGTGAAACATATTATTGATACCATTGAGATGCTTGAGGAAAAGACCAAGGGGAATCTCACAGCACCGGAAGCCAACTTCTTGGCGAACACGCTCTATGAGCTGAGAATGGGCTACGTGCGTGCGCTCAGTAGACATGAGGCAGCTGCACAAGCGGAAACAACCGAAGAAACTGCGGAAGAGATACCCGCGGATGAGGAGACAGAGAAAGACACAGCGGTTGGGGAAAGTGAAGGTGCCTCTTAACAGAAAACGCACCGAGAACTCAGTCATAATCGCCTCACGCCCGTAAACATTGCCGATTTTCACGAATTATCTGTCATGAATCGGGTTAACCCTGTTAAAACTTTAAGGGGAATTGTTTATGGAATTCTATCACGGCACGACCTTAGGTAGCGCGAGAGGTATCATTGAAAACGGATTTCGTCCACGCGGCGGTGCCGTTTGGTTCACAAACCACTGGAATTATGCTAAGAACCGCGCCGAGCACAAGGCGCGACGGAAACATGATCGACCGGTTGTCTTGCAAACTGAACTCGAACCCGACGAACTCCGTATCCGCCTCGGTCCGGGTAAAATTCATGTACGAGGTGGCATTATAGCCATCAACGAATGCCTCTCTATTCAGCCCCTACAATCTAACTTTTTTGAACTGCTTGCGTATCCCGCTGCACTGGCACAATGGATTAACTCTCAACTTGGACTCTATTCCCACAACGGCGTGAGCCGAAACCATTGGGGTATCGTTCGGTTGGCACATTGGATGGATAATCGGATGAGGTCAGGGACCGGCAGACGCATTGATTGGCAGGAGTTTTTTACGAAAGGGCAGCAGTGGTTACCCGCGTTCTTTGACAAGATGCCGTTCAACCCTGAAGTCCTACCGATTCAGCATCTTCAGAATGACACTATTGCGGTTCGCGTCTTGTATCCCGATACACCGGAAGAATCGCTACAACCAACAAAGGTTGATGAAGATTATATCAAAGCGATTGTTGACATTTCCGATCAGAATCCGAAGCGACGGATACGTGGACTTCAGTTTCTCGAAAAAATCGGAACAGAGGAACTCTTTGATTGGTGCGTCTTGCATCTTGAAGACGAATCGGTGGATGTGGTGTGCAATGCTTTGCGGATTATGCAGCGCTGCGAGGACGGATACGTTGCCCCGCTTTTGCCGTATGCCCGATCCAAGGATAAACGCATCCGCGCCGGTGCCCTCGCGGCACTCGCAAAACACGACGCGGACGATCCCGAACGCTGGTTTGAACGCGGTCTCAAAGACCCAGCAGCCTGCGTCCGCATGGAAGTCGCAAGGCTCCTACCGCTCCTTGATAGAATTGCGTACCAAGCACTCTTTGACATTGCTCGGCACGATCCAAATCCAGCCGTTAAACGTAGTGCTCAAAAACGGCATTAGATTCAGAAAAAGCGAAGAATGAATTATCAACGGAAGATTGTCATTGCTTTAGGAATGCTCGTCAGTTTGCTTGTAACAGGAACTATCGGGTATCTGATGCTTGAAAAAGACAATCCAGAACGCGGCTGGAACCTCCTTGATGCAATCTATATGACCGTCATTACCCTAACAACCGTCGGGTATCAAGACATGGGAATGAGCGACAATGGGCGAATTTTTACCCTGATTCTGCTCATCGGTGGGTTTGGTGTGTTCACCTATAGCGTCTCTATCGCGACAGCATTTTTAATCGAGGGACAGTTACAGAATTTTTTCCGACAACAAAAAATGGTCCGAACTGTCGATAAATTATCAGATCACTATATTGTTTGTGGACTCGGTGACACCGGCGTACATGTCCTTGACGAAATGCTAAGGTCAGAAGTAGCGTTTGTCGGTATTGAGTTCGATGAAGAACGGCTTATCCAACTTTCTGACACACGAAACTTTCCATATCTCCATGGGGATGCAACTGATGACGAATTGCTCATACGGGCAGGAATCGAGCGTGCCCATGGACTTGTCACATGCCTCAGCCGCGACCAAGATAATCTCTTCGTCGTGATTTCCGCAAGAAAATTGAACCCGCGTTTAAAGATAGCTTCCAAAGCCGTTGAAGATAACTCTCCGGGAAAACTCATCACCGCCGGGGCTGATGAAGTCGTCTTGCCCGACCACATTGGTGGGCTCCGTCTCGCAACCGGTATACTCCAACCGAAACTCGTGGGGTTCTTAGAAAACATCGCCCAAAATCAAGGCGGGACCCACTTTGCCGAATCCATTATTCAAGAAAATTCGCCGTTGGAGGGGATTTCTCTCAAGGCTGCTAACATTCAGGAACAAACCGGGTTGGTTGTTATTGCAATCCATGACCAGGAGGGAACGTTCCACTATAATCCGCCCGGAGATACGAAAATTGTCGCCGGAGATGCTCTGTTAGTAATAGCCAACCAGAGGCAGCTACAGATGTTACACAAGCTTACCGGCGATCCGAATTAGCGGAAAGGCGTTGACACCTCGTTCCTTGACGTGATATAATACCATCAGAATTTATTATTCAAAGGAAATACGTGTATGCTCGCAACAGTCCTGAGCAGTGCAATGCTGGGAATTGACGCTTATATTGTGAAAGTTGAAGTCGATGTCGCTGGTGGACTCCCGTCTTTCAGCACCGTCGGCTTACCTGACAGTGCTATCAAGGAGAGCAGAGACCGAGTTACTGCAGCTATTAAGAACTCTGGTTTCTACTTTCCACAAACCCGAATCACAGCAAACCTTGCACCGGCGGACATCCGAAAAGCGGGCTCGGCGTTTGATCTTCCCATCGCAATCGGTGTTATGGCTGCTACCAATCAGATAGTTCCAACACGGCTTGAAAATGCGATAGTTTTGGGCGAACTCGCGCTTGATGGGAGTGTTCGCGGCATACAAGGCGCGCTTCCCATCGCTATCGCTGGAAAAGAAAACGGGGTTCAGGACCTCATCCTACCCGCTGAGAACGCCAGAGAAGCGGCTATTGTAGAAGATATCAACGTCTATCCAGTTGCGAGTTTAGCAGAAGCGGCTGCCTTCCTTAAT
Source organism: Candidatus Poribacteria bacterium (assembly GCA_965232115.1). GTDB lineage: Bacteria > Poribacteria > WGA-4E > WGA-4E > WGA-3G > WGA-3G. The sequence goes on along the minus strand of OZ246958.1, from coordinate 5,300,984 downwards.
TCCGAAAGGGAAATATCTCCAGAACCGCAGACACGCGACACTGACACAGATAGCACGCCGCCAGAAGCCCTTCTTGATTTACTTGATGTAAAAGGGCAAGAACACGTTAAACGTGCCGTTGAGGTCGCCGCCGCAGGTGGACATAACCTCATTATGATTGGACCCCCCGGTTCTGGAAAAACGATGATTGCAAAGCGGATTCCGTCGATTCTACCCAGACTTTCAAATGAGGAATCCTTAGAAACAACCAAAATTCAAAGCATTGTCGGTATCCTTCCAAGCGACACACCTTTGGTTGTAACACGTCCGTATCGCTCACCGCATCACACCATTTCAGATGCAGGCTTAATCGGCGGCGGAAATATCCCGCGACCGGGTGAGGTGAGCCTTGCCCACAACGGGGTCCTCTTTTTAGATGAACTCCCTGAATTCAGACGGAACGTCCTTGAGGTTATGCGGCAGCCCCTTGAGGATCGACAGGTGACAATCTCCCGTGCAGCGGCATCCCTCACGTATCCCGCCAATTTCATGCTTGTCGCGGCGATGAATCCTTGTCCATGTGGGTTTTTCAGCGACCCGACCCGAGACTGTAAATGCTCACAGACCCAGATTCAGAACTATGTCTCTCGTATTTCCGGTCCACTGTTGGATAGAATCGACATTCAGGTTGAGGTGCCAGCCGTGAAATACGCGGAACTCGCTGATGAGACGACTGGGGAACCTTCCGCAGTTGTTCAGAGCAGGGTTGAGGCAGCACGCCACGCCCAACAACTGCGTTTCGCTGGCACGACGATACACGCCAACGCAACTATGCAACCGAGACAGATTCGAGAGTATTGCAAGGTCGATTCTCAAGCACAGGAGCTGCTTCGGGTGGCGATTAACCAGTTAGGGTTGAGTGCGCGTGCCTACGATCGGATTTTGAAAGTTGCCCGTACCATCGCCGACTTAGATCACAACCCGAATATAGAGGCGATACATGTCTCTGAAGCGATACAATATCGGAGCCTTGACCGAAGCTTCTGGAAAAAGTGATACAACGGAGAAATGGAAAAATGCAGCCTAATTTTATTGTCTTTTTAACCGATGACCAAGGATATGGCGACCTATCCTGTATGGGAGCAACGGATTTCAAAACGCCGCACCTTGATAGAATGGCAGCAGAGGGAGTTCGGTTCACGGATTGGTACTCAAATTCACCCGTCTGCTCCCCTTCGCGTGCCTCACTGTTAACAGGACGCTATCCATGCCACGCAGGGGTCCGCTCCATTTTAGCGGGACATCGCACTGCGACAGGACTGCCGCCTTCTGTACCGACCCTCGCAACAGCACTCAAAGCGCGCGGCTACTACACTGCTATGTCTGGTAAATGGCATTTGGGGCTTGCAGACGGATCGCGGCCGGAGCACCACGGGTTCGATGACTGGTTCGGATTCATGGCAGGCTGCATTGACTTCTTTTCACACATCTTCTACTGGGGTATGGCACGCCCCGACATGGACCAGACCCATGACCTTTGGGAAAACGGTGAGGAAATTTACCGAAATGGCGAATACTTCACTGAACTTATTACAGAATACGCGATTCAATACATTCGCAAATCCATCGAACTCGGGAAGCCTTTTTTCCTTTATGTGCCTTACAACGCGCCACACTATCCGATGCACGCCCCACAGAAATACGTTGATCGCTTCCCGGATCTGCCTTGGGACAGGCAAATTATGGCGGCGATGCTGAGTGCCGTTGATGATAGTGTCGGTGAAATCTTCGCGGAGTTAGAAAGACTTGGACTCGCGGAAAACACCTTCTCCTATTTCCAGAGCGACAACGGTCCCTCGCGGGAAACGCGAAATTGGTTGGACGGCACACAAGATCCGTATTACGGCGGCACTGCTGGTAAATTGAAAGGACATAAATTCAGCCTTTACGAAGGCGGTATCCGTTCACCGGGAATTATGAGCTGGCCCCAGCAAATTCCTGCTGGACAAGTCATTGGTGAAATTGGAGCGGCAATGGATGTCTTCCCAACCTTTCTCGCCGCAGCCGGTGGTGACCCATCGGAGTACGAACTTGATGGGCGGGATGTCCTGCCTATGGTTGTAGACGGTGAACCCACCCCGCATCGTGAAATCTATTGGGAGATGGGCAAGCAGACTGCTGTGCGCCGCGATAATTGGAAATTAGTACTCAACGGGCAATTGGTTGAGGGGACTCCACCCGAAGACGATGTACACCTCGCCAATCTGGAAGCCGACATGGGAGAAACGAGAAATCTGAAAGACGCACACCCCGAACTCACTGCTGAACTGACAGAAGCGGCACAGGAATGGCGCGAGGGTATTGAAACGCATTGGGAAATGCAATGGGTCAATCCGAACGGGACAACCGGCTACGTCAAGGAGCGATAAAGTGCTAACCGACAAACAAGATGCCTATGGGCAACTGCTTTCAGATTATCACGACGGTCGAGAAAACGTTGAGATTGTAGAAAGAGAAGATGGGTTCATTGATACAAGCCGTTTGGGACCGCGGGACTATTTCGCTGCATACGAGGACTGGGCTGAACACCAAAGACTCGCAATGGAACACGCTGGGGGGCGTGTTTTGGATATCGGTTGTGGCGCAGGACGGCATTGCCTCTATTTACAAAAACGCGGACACGATGTTTTAGGAACCGACATCTCGCCCTTGGCAATCGAAACCTGCCAACGCCGGGGCATCAAAAATACGCTTGTTACACCTATCACGCAATTGAGTTCTAAAATAGGGTTTTTTGACACGATCCTTATGATGGGGCATAATTTTGGGCTTGCTGGAAGCTATAAAAGAGCGAAGTGGCTATTGGGACGCTTCGCTGCAATGACAACGGATACCGCAAAAATTATAGCCGAAACAATGGACCCCTATCAAACGGAAGATCCCTGTCACCTGGCTTATCATCAATTTAACCGGGACCGGGGGCGAATGAGCGGTCAATTGCGATTCCGAATTCGCTACCGACAGTATGCTACACCTTGGTTTGATTACCTGTTTGTTTCAAAGCCTGAGATGGAGGACATCCTTAATGGGACAGCGTGGCGGGCTGAACGCTATATCGACTCGAAGACTATGCCGACTTATGTTGCAATTCTAACGAAACGACCGCGTTCCTAAAAATTAATTAAATGTCCTCTTTTCCGGGTGTGATTTCCAACCTTGCCTGAAAACGAGATATGCTATGACGCTTTTTAAATTTGCCTTTATTACGGATACGCATCTCTACCTAAACGCTACGCAGAACTTCTCAGGTGGACTACAACAACAAAAAAGTAGTCTCCTGCTTTATGAAAAATTGGTTGAACAACTGAATGCCTTCGCACCTGATTTTGTGATTCATGGTGGAGATATTGTATGCGGTGGCAACAGTTTTGGTATGTCTGCTGAAGAATACGAGGCTACTCTTGATAAAGCAGAACAACTCGGTCAACAGATAAATGCACCTTGCTATTATATTCCAGGGAACCACGACCTACATCCTGAAACGGGTGTCAAAGATTCTTATTTGGCACGATTCGGTATAAACGGCATGGGATCCACCTGTTTTATCCATGAAGATATTCGATTTATTCTCCTTGATTCCCAGGAAGTCCCGGAAGATTTGACACACGGATATATTAGCACGAACCAATTAGCATGGGCAGAACGTGAATTAAAGCGGGCAAGGGATTACGAGCAAGAGGTCTTCATTTTTTCCCATCAACTCCCTTTTCCGAGTGTTGAGTTTCAGGGGATCGGTTCGAGAATCGCCAATTCTGCAGAGATTCTTGAGGTGATGACCCCGTTTGACGAACAAATTTTGGCGTTTTTCTGCGGGCATCTGCATCTCAACCGAGTTTTCCGAGAACAGGGGATGCTCTGTATTGTTTCGTCCGGTATTATCTGTTATCCGATGATGTGGCGGCAGGTACTGGTCTACCCGGATCGAATTGATGTTCGGTCCCAGACGATTGACCTTCCGGAGGTACTTGCCGCGTCAGAGGCGGTCGCCCCGGATAATAACCCCTATCTATTGGGCAGAGATCGGGATTTAAACTTCAGTATCCGACGGCAGGATTTCCTTTAGAGGGTTTGAAAAACCTGAGCCACTGGGAGCAGCATCGCAACATCGGCGCGAGGCGGGTTCTTGAAAAAGTTGTGAATGCCAAGTTTCATCTAACAGCTCCCGTCAGGGCAGATTAAAAAAATGATTGAAGTTCAAAACGTTACAAAGAATTACGGTCCCTTCCAAGCACTCAAGGACATCTCCTTTCAGGTAGACAAGGGACAGATCGTCGGTTTTCTCGGTCCCAACGGTGCGGGCAAAACCACCACAATGCGGATTCTCACCTGCTTTATGCCGGCAAGTAGCGGAAACGTTACCGTTGCAGGATATGATGTTTTCAAAGCATCGAGAGAAGTTCGCAAGCGCGTCGGTTACCTCCCAGAAAACGTACCGCTCTATCTGGAAATGACTGTGACGAAGTACTTGAGGTACATGGCGAAGATCCGCGGCGTTTCGCGTAGTCATATCAAAGGTCAGTTGGATAAAGCTGTTGAAGCGTGTGGACTTACGGAGCGTCGGCATCAGATCATCGGGCAATTGTCTCGCGGTTTTCGGCAACGCGTCGGTTTAGCACAGGCACTTATTCATGAGCCAGATGTTTTGATTCTCGACGAACCCACTTCTGGGTTAGATCCACGCCAAATCGTCGAAATCCGCGAGCTAATCAAGGCACTTGGCAAAGAACGAACAATCCTCTTTAGCACCCATATCTTGCCTGAAGCGAGTCTCACGTGCGAACGCTTAATTATTATCAGCAGGGGAAAAGTCACTGGGGATGTCCGATTGGAAAATGGGCGTGCCGTACCCAAACAGAACGGCGCACGCTCTAATGATACAGAGGACTCACAAGTTCCAGCCCTAACGCTTTCTGTTGAGGTCGCGGGGGCTCCACTTGATGATGTCTCGGCTGCATTCAAGGACATTCCAGACGTGATTCAGGTTGAGCAAGGCGTTTCGCAGGCAGATGACACCCTGACATTTCACCTTCACTATACATCCGAAACCGACATTCGGGCGGAAGTCGCAGAAACCATTGTCGGACGTGGATGGAAACTCCTCGAAATGCAGACGACTGAGATGTCATTAGAAGAGTTGTTCCTTTCCCTAACGGTATAAAGCCCGTCGTCACTGTACTATAGTTTCAACTGCTCACGAACAGCTTGACGCACTTCATCACAGATACCCATCGCATGTGCGGTTTCCGCTGCAGTCGCGAATTTTCCCGGGTAGCGAGGATCCACCGCATGTTCGGACAGTTTTGAAAAGTCAGCTTGCCACCTTTGCCAAGTGGGCATAGTTGGAACAATTAACAGCAATAACTCTTTTAAATCGTGTGTCCTCGGAAATGGGATATTCGCCTCTTGCAGCCACGCTTTTAGGTACTTCTCAATGCACTGCTGAGCATGGAAACAGATGGCATCGTACACTGGATTCTGACTCTGCTGAGATTGTTGTGCCACAGTATAGTCGCCTTCAGCCTTTTCTACCCACTCTAACGTCAACGGATTCACAGCGCACGGCTCCTTTTTCAGAGGTTTAAGAAAAAAATTAGGGGATTCATAAAGCACTTCGCCTTTTTCTGTAATTTCGTGCAGGAACCAATCGTTATACGAGAGGCGACGCGCCAGTTCTTCGGGCGAATGCACAAGAACATGCAAGCGAAAAGGGCGCGGCATACGGTCCCTGATTTCTATCTCCTGGCGCCGCGTCTCCGATTTCGGCACCTCCATTACCACTAATAAATCAACATCTGAGTATTCCCTGGGGGTCCCGTAGGCATAAGAGCCAAAGAGCGTAACCTGTAACGGCGAAAACTCGCGCACAATGGCATCACATGTCGCTTGAATCTCTTGTCGGGTAACCATACGCACCCCCTATTCTTTCTCAGTAACCCCTAACAGGACGGGTAAGAAACGTAGAACTATAGCACTAATTATGCCATACTCCGGTCGCACATGCAAGAAAAATCGTAGAGGTTTGTCACAACACAACTGTGTGCACCGTCTATTTTTCCCAATCAGTTTTTTCAAAAAACCTTGATTTCTTAAGGTATCTATTGTATAATCAATACTGCAAAACTATTTGAGTAGGGAGGCATAATCATCTAAAAGAGAATACTTATGAAACTTGTTACCTTTAAAGCCAAATCGACAGAGACCGCCGCGAAAATTGGGGCATGGATTGCCGATGATCGGATCGTCGATCTCACCGCAATCGCTCCAGATATGACGCAACTTTTTGAGCAGAATAGCCTCCCGGATGCACGTGAACGCGTTGCGCAGGTTGAAGGCGGCGCGAACGCCTCTGAGGCGATTTATGCTGTTGCTGATGTGCAGCTCCTCGCACCGTTCCCGCGTCCGGCAAGCCTCCGAGACTTCGGTGTATTCAAAACCCACATGGATGCCGCTGCGCGTATCACTGGTAAAGAGATTTCCCCAGAATGGTTCAAACTACCCAACTATTACCGGGGTAGCACAAGTCCAGCCTCTATCGCCGGACACGAGGCGGTTGTTACCTGGCCTAACTACACCCAAAAGCTCGATTTTGAACTGGAGTGGGGTGTCTACATCGGCAAAATTGGCAAAAATATCCCGGTAGAAGAAGCAAGCGAATATATTGCCGGTTATACCATTTACAACGACATCAGCGCGCGCGACATTCAATTTCGCCACATGACAATGGCACTCGGTCCCGCCAAAGGAAAGGATTTTGATAATAGCAACATTATGGGACCCTGCCTCGTTACACCCGATGAAATTGGAGACCCTTATAACCTCCGAATGATTGCAAGAATTAACGATGAAGTCTGGGCGGACGGGAATACCTCGGATATGTATTACTCGTTTGAAGAGATGATTTCGTTTGTCTCGCAAGCAGAGACACTCTATCCGGGCGAGTTTTTAGGCTCTGGCACCGTCGGAAAAGGATGCGGATGGGAACTCGATCGCTGGATTCAACCCGGTGATGTTATTGAACTTGAAATTGAAAACATCGGTATGCTCAGAAACCGAATCGGTGAACCCGAAGTGAATCCTGCGGCGTGGACAGAAAAGGGGCTTTAAAAAAACAAAAAATGCGACTCAAAGACAAAGTAGCCATCATTACCGGTGGTGCATCCGGTATCGGAAAAGCCACCGCAATTTTATTTGCTGAACACGGCGCGAAGGTGGTTGTCGCCGACATTGATGAAAACGGTGCTAATCAGACCCTGACAGACATCCACGATGCAGGCAATGAAGCGACCTACGTCCAAACGGATGTCACAATTTCAGATAACACCGAACGGATGGTAACGGAGACCGTTAACACATACGGCAAGCTGGATATTCTGCTCAGTAGTGCCGGAATTGCGATGCGACTCCCCGTTGCTGATTTACCAGAGGAAGACTGGCACCGTTGCTTGGATGTCAACCTCACAGGGGTTTATCTCTGTGCGAAGGCTGCGATTCCGGCAATGCGGAAAAGCGGCGGTGGCTCTATTATTAATCTTTCCTCTATCTACGGACTTGTTGGGGCAGATGTCCGGGCAGCCTACGTCGCCTCCAAAGGCGGTGTGACGAACCTCACACGCGGGATGGCACTCGATTATGCAGAGGAGAACATCCGTATTAACTGCATCTGTCCGGGGTTCGTTGAGACACCCTTAGTCGCAGGGGTTGTCAAAACGCCGGAGGAATACCGTAGACTTGCGGATAGACATCCGATGCGCCGACTCGCACAGCCTGAAGAGATTGCCTACGGGGCATTATACCTCGCCTCCGATGAATCGGCATTTGTTACAGGCATTGCTCTACCGATTGATGGCGGCTATACCGCGGGGTAGACATGTGCAATTCTTCGTGCGATTTAATTGTAAGGACTTAGCAGTGCCGTGAGAAAAATTTCCTTATCTATCTTCCTCATTCTTCTACTCAATAGTGCCTATCTGTTCAGTTTCGGCGAACCGACGCTTTTTTACATCTTCAACGTTCTACTCCACGTTGGGCTCGGTATTGTGCTGATCCTCCCGTTCAGTATTTATGCCTATAAACAGTTTCGACGAATCTCAACTCTTGGACGGATAGGAATTATCGGAATAGCCGTCGGTATTATCACTGGCGGTTACCTGATGATTGTCGGGGCAACAACCCCCTATCGTTGGCTCCTTATTACACATATCATCAGTGTCAGCGTAGGTAGTATTCTTTTTTCTATTCATCTGTTGAGAGACGACCCCGTTACCGCATCCTTGAGAAAAGTCGGTATCACTGTCCTGATATGTGTCGTCCTTTTCCCGATCGGCGCGAGACTCACGCAGCACTATCTGCCGAACGAAACCTATCTCGTCGAAAACCCAGCACTACCTCCGACGAGTATGTACGAGGAAGGCGGCGGCACAACGGGACACTTCTTCCCTGCATCCGTTGAAACAGAAACAGGTGGGCTGATTCCGACTGATTTCTTTCTCACATCGGAGACTTGTGCAACGAAGGGGTGTCATCCGGACATCTATCGGCAGTGGAATGAATCTGCCCATCATTTCTCTTCCTTCAATAATCAGTGGTACCGGAAGTCAATTATCTATATGCAGGAGGTTAACGGCATTCAACCCTCTAAATGGTGCGGGGGCTGCCATGACCCAGCGATCTTACTCAACGGTGTGATGGACAGACCGATTCGCGAGAATCTCCATACACCTGCCGCACAAGCCGGACTCGCCTGCACAGCGTGCCACTCTATTGAAAAGGTCAAAGATACGATGGGCAACAGCGGGTACGTCATTAAATATCCGCCGCTCCACGACATTGCTGCCAGCGATAACCCGATTGTCCGTAATCTACACAACTATCTCATACGACTTGACCCAGAACCCCATAAAAAGAGTTTCCTCAAGCCGTTCCATCGGCAAAATACCGCCGAGTTCTGTTCAACTTGCCATAAAGTCCATCTTGATGAACCGGTTAACAACTTTCGATGGTTTCGTGGTTTCAATGACTATGACCAGTGGCAGAAAAGCGGTGTGTCTCACCAAGGGGCGTTGTCCTTCTATTACCCCGAAACAGCCAAGAAATGTGTTGATTGCCACATGCCCCTCGTTGATTCCGAGGATGCAGGAAATATCAACGGCAAGGTTCACAATCACCGATTCCCCGCTGCGAACACGGCACTACCTTTCGTAAATCAGCATCCCGATCAGCTCAAGGTAGTGACGGAGTTTTTGCAGAATGAAGCCGTCACATTAGATCTCTTTGCGAACGGTGCGCCGATCCCAACCGACGGGATTGAGGTTACACGCGGTGAAAGCCCGCGCGTTGATGTCGTGGTTCGTACACGCGGTGTTGGACACCGGTTTCCCGCCGGAACGATTGATGCTTTCGACATCTGGTTGGAAGTGAAAGCCACTGATGAGAATGGAAAGATCGTCTTCTGGAACGGCATGATTGATGCACCAGATAGCAACGGTCCCGTCGATCCAAGCGCGCATTTTTACCGAGCGTATATGCTTGATGAACACGGGAATCTCATTAATAAACGGAACGCTTGGGCAACCCGGACTGTCCTCTATTCAAACACAATTCCACCGGGTGCTGCGGATACAGCCCGGTATCGACTCGAAATTCCATCGGATGCTGGGAAAATCTTGACGCTTGAAGCGAAACTTAACTACCGCAAGTTTAACTGGTGGCACACGCAATGGGCTTATGCGGGTGTTCGTGACCCGGAAGACACCGATTTTCAGGTGGGTAAAGGCTACGACGATGGCAAGTGGGTCTGGACGGGTGATACCTCGGACGTCGCGGGGAAAATCAAGGCAATCCCGAACCTACCGATTGTTACAATGGCATCTGCCGAAGCAACCTTAAAAGTAGCAGACACATCGGCTGAAGTCGCAGGTGTTACCTCTTCACCTACGGCACTTGGAAACATACGCGAACGTTGGAACGATTACGGCATTGGGTTGTTCCTACAAGGCGATCTAAAAGCGGCACAGATTGCGTTTTCAAAGGTGACGGAGATAGAACCGACATATCTTGATGGGTGGGTGAACATCGCCCGCTGTCGAATTGAAGAAGGCGATATGCCAGGTGCAGAAGCGATGCTTGAAAGAGCGTTTGAAATCCAGCGGACCCTGCCACCTGAAAACCCGCACCGCGCCAAAGTTCACTACTTTTATGCGCTTGTTCGGGAAGCGGACGGCGATTACGACACAGCCATCGAACATCTCCAACATGCCGCTGCGCAATTTCCACGCGACACCCGTGTCCGAAATAGGCTCGGACGTATGTACTTCCTAAAACGTAACTATGAAACCGCGTTAACTGAATTTCAGAAAACGCTCACGGTGGACCCAGAAGACCTCGACGCGCATTACAACATGATGCGCTGCTATCGCGCCCTGAAGAACCCTTCACTCGCCGCGAAATCGCAGAAACTCTACCTACGCTTTAAGGCAGATGAATCCGTCGATGCAATCACAGGCATCCCTCGGCGTGCAGACTCCAACGTCAATCTCGAACGCCAACGGATTCACGAACATACCAATAGTTATGAATCCCTACCCAACCCCTGATCTCTTTCCAAATGCATTTGACAACGCCCCTACAATATGCTATACTGATTTTCAGCAATTTAGAATCTTATTTTATATGCTGATGTCCAAAACATAATACGCGTCGCGTAAGGACTAATCGTTCGATGACAAAAATAAAAACAGACCTTTATCTTGGAGATTGCTTAGAGGTACTCACCCATTTTGACACCGACTCATTCGACCTGATTATGACCTCTCCGCCCTATGCAGACCGCCGATCTAAAACTTATGGTGGAATCAGGCCCGATGAATACGTAGATTGGTTCATACCCCGAGCCGAGGAATTCTTAAGGGTCCTTAAGCCATCTGGCACATTCATCCTGAATATCAAAGAGCAAGCCCTTAATGGGGAACGGCATACTTATGTTATTGAGTTAATACTTGAAATGAGAAAGCAAGGCTGGTTGTGGACAGAAGAATTCGTCTGGCACAAGAAAAATTCCTATCCGGGCAAGTGGCCAAATCGATTCAGAGATGCTTGGGAAAGATGTTTGCAGTTTAATAAAACCAAGAAATTTAACATGTATCAAGAGGCAGTTATGGTGCCGATGGGAGATTGGGCGGAGAAGCGGTTAAAGAAACTCAGTAAAACAGATCAGAGCCGGGATACATCAAAAGTGGGGAGTGGGTTTGGTAAGAATGTTTCAAATTGGTTAGACCGAAAAATGGCGTATCCGACGAATGTTTTACACTTAGCAACGGAGACCGGAAATCGGAAACACAGTGCCGTTTTTCCGAAATCGTTGCCTGGATGGTTTATCAAATTGTTTACGAAAGAAAATGATTGGGTGCTTGATCCCTTTGCGGGTGCCGGGACAACGTGTCAAGTCGCACAAAGTTTGTTAAGAAATTCTGCAGGAATTGAAATTCTATCGCAGTATTATCAATTAGCACAGGAGAATATCAGTTCGACACAGTGCTTATTGTTTGAAGAGACTCAGCATGAAACCCATTACACAACAAGAGATCGCTGATTATGTTCAGGCGAACATTCAGAATTTTCACCAGAGAAGGTTAGATAGCCTCCAAAAATTGAAACTGATGAATGTGGTCAAACGGAAAAATCCGTATCTATTCAAGGCGAAAAATATTAACACGGCAGCAGAATTTGTGACAACCCTTTTAGACGCTCATCTATCTTCACAAGAAGAGGGGATATTTGCTTTTTGTGACGCTGATGGTAACATGCTTTGGGAAGAGATCGTCAAATTTAATTCAGCAGGGACCACGTCTTGAAAGCCAGCCTTGGTACCAATGCAAGAACCAAAGTCTTGTATTGAACCCACGTTTAAAACGGAATGCCTCAACAATTTTTGCCGGGGCACTTCTTCGGATTCACAAACGTTTAAACAAACTATCGTGGATAGTACAAATCACCAGAGCTACGATTGAAGAACCGACTCCCTTGCAACAATTGCCATTGAAAAGTCTTCACTACTATTGGTGTCAATGTCTCTGTGCCGAACCATATCTCCGCTAATTCTCGAACACGAAATGGACCGTTCAATCTCATTTCTTTCACAAAAGCAAAGACTTCACCGAGAATTCTGTCAATGCTCAATTGTTTTCTACCTCTAATGCCTTCTCGTTTCCTTACGGTATACGAGTGACCGTTTTGTGGAAGATTCACAGCAATATCTGGAAACGTTTTTCCCAAACGTTTAAACAAATCCCCTCGGGCTTCAGCGTCCCCGTGGACAAGAAACAATTTACGCGGCTGTATTTTCTGAACCAGCCCCATCAATTGGTCGCTATCCGCGTGTGCCGAAAGCGAATATTTCTTCACTTGACATTTCACACTTATAGATTCTTGCTTCCTCAGTTGCCACATCCAATCTGGTGGTCTACCTGCTTCCACCCAATCCCACAACTCACGCCCAGGAGTGCCTTTAGCCTGATAGCCCGTAAGCGCAATCAGATTTTTCGGATTAGTGGCTAAGTGTTTAGCATAGGAACTTGACCTACCTCCAACTAACATCCCTGAAGATGCTATGATGACACAAGGCTCTCCTGACAAAATCCTATTGCGTTCTTCATCTGAACGAATCGGTCTTATAACATCTGAGTAAAAAAGATCTTCGCCATGCGCTACTTTGTGTCGTAACTCTCGTCGAAGTTCATCACTAAATCGTGAATAGATGTCCTTGACATCTTTTACCATTCCATCAACATACACAAGAAATTCAGGAATTTGCTTGCGTTCCATTGCATTCTTCAAAGTCAGAATGACTTCCTGAGAACGCCCAACAGCAAATGAGGAAATTAACACTTTCCCCTCTGCTGCAATCGTTTCGGCTACACCCTCAACAAGCCTCTTCTCGACTTCGCTTCGGGCAACTTCATGCTGACGATCACCGTAAGTTGACTCCATGATCATCACATCGGGTTTTTTACACCACGATGGCACATCCACACTCGGAATAGTCAACTGTTTGCTGACAGATACATCTCCGGTTATCAAAATACTCTCGTTCCTGCCTTCAATGTAGATCATCGCCGCGCCTAAAATATGACCGGCGCGAATCCATCTGGCTGTCACACCTGGGCATATCTCTACAGGATCTAACCAGGGCACCAGTTCCATACGGTTCAATACCGCAGCAACATCTTCAAGAGTATAACGGAAGGCCCCATCCTGTTGTTCCTCACGTTCCATCCGGCGTGCACTGTCTTGCAATAAAACCTTTGTAATCGCCTTAGTTGGAGGCGTGCAGTATATTTTCACATCCGGTGACAACATGTTGTGCAATACAGGCAATGCAGCTGTGTGATCCGTGTGTGCATGTGTCAAAAGCACAGCGTCGGGCATGCCGCACCTATCAAACATCGAAAAATCGGGCAACGGTTGATCACTGTTCATTCGGATACCTGCATCCACGAGAATACAATATCCATCAATGTTAATTGGCGTACAGGAAGCACCAACTTCGTCAGCACCACCCAGAAAAGGAATGTACATACTAACTCCTATCATTGTGACCCTACAAATAGGACATTGGTATCCATTTGTTAGGTCCTGATGAAGCTGCCATAGCACACTTAAATGTAAGGCACTTGAGTCCTCAAGGTGCTTAGCATCAAATAATAAAAAGTAAAAGGTTAGTGTTGATCTGGTGAAAAAGATACCACAATCAACCCAATTCGTTAGCCATTTGAAACCATTAAAAACGTGAATATTGATTCACCAAGCTTGATGTTCTTAATTCATGAGACGGAATAATTGACAAAAAGGTTTACCTCATAAACAAATATTATGAGTTTTCCTTTATCAATCTTCATTTCTTCCTTGTGGGAGGTGTGTTATTTCTATCGTTAGGTCTTCCTTCATGCCCTCTTGATTTCCAGTAAGCAGCATTATTCGGATTCAACTGATTGGCACGATTGTTACGATTGCCGCGAGTATTTCCCTTTCCGTTATCAACATGCTTTTTCGTCATTTTCCCATCTCCTTTTCAGACGAATGTGTTGCTTTACGACAACACTATCTTTTCCTCTCATAACGATCATCTCTTTCCCGTGTCCGGTGCAATTCTTTTCGACGCGTCCGCATTGCGCCGGCCCGATCAATCTCTACATCAAGCGTCATCAGATGTGCTTGACGTAGCCACCAGAACGCCTCAAATAATGGTCGACGTGGTGATGCGCCTTCGTCCAAATTTGGTTTACGTCTATCTAAGTGTCTGACTTGTTTGTGTGCGCGTTTGGCGAGTTCTTTAACCGTTTCGTCCGGATCGTTGTTCAGTAACCAAAACAACGTCCGATGTGCTCTACCCCCGGGATTAACCCGCAGTGCTGCCAATGCCTGAACGTAACACAGTCGCCACGCTGGACGCGACTCTACAAAATCCGCATTGGCATAACCTGAATTTTTATTTTTTACTTTAGTTCTGAGCCGCTCAAGACAAAACTTGGCAAACTCTTCACGTAAGTTCTGCAAGTGAGAATCTTTTTGTAATTCCTTCTGCAGATGTTGCGGATACATTGACATCCCAATCCATAACGGGATTTGACTGTAGGGATAAGGCGGATTCTCCTGTCCAGACTCATTCCAAAAACTGAGATGAGATGCGACCGCTTGCGCGTTCATCTCCGTGAAAGCCAATAATAACGGTTTCAAACGTTTCCACGGTTCCGCAAAAACCAATAACGCATAAAAAGCCTTCTGATAAAAATCGGAAACGGGAGATCCTGGCGAATCTTCACTTTCAAAGACTTCAGGCGTATCCCTGAGCACAGACCGCAAGATTCCGATATGTCGCGATGCACTCTCAACAAGCCGATTTCGCAATTCATCAGAGAGTTCAGATTCCAAATCGCCGTTACTCCAACCGTAAATCAACTTAGATAACCGCCACCACGCTTTAAGCAGAGATGAACGTTCATTACTCAACTGGGGTTGTTTTTCAGTAAGAAGTTCCAGAAACGGAATTAACTCATGCGCGACAACTTTCCATCCGTCATTCAACGGATCCAAACGTTCTTCCCAAGGTAACTGCCAAGACGCGCGAGTCATAGCGTTGTCAATGGTATTTAGAAGTCCAAGTATTTTGTCGCCGAGAACATCATCTGAAAAACGAAAAAAATCTTTGAGTAGTGTTCCCAACTTCACCGTGTCACAACGTTTTTGATTATCGCCAAACCGCCAGACGAGCCAGAATTCCAGTTCTTCTGGATCAATACGATCATTGCTGGACCAATTTCGTCGTGGAATCGGATTTAATAACTCCACATCTATTACCTGATTTAAAGGCACACCTTCTGGTAAGAGGAATAGTAGTAGATCGTCAAAATGTGATACTTCTTTCAGTTGGTGCCAATCCAAGTTTGAGGCGTTGAAATAGGCATGCTTCTGAAATTCACCAATCCATTTAGGAATATCTGTTGAATGGCTTGATTTTCTAAATCCAACATTAGGCAGCCATCCTTCACCAAGCGTTCCGAAGCCAAGCAGAGAGTGAAGTAGAAACGCCAAGCGGGTTTGTCGAGTTTCCCCTACTTGAATAGGTTCACTGAGTTTCTCCACAGTGCAGGGTAAGATGTGCTGAAAATGAAGCGAAAACTCTTCATTGAAAGCAGAAACACCGCTGGGATCACCGTAGCAGTCTGAACGTTTAAAAACATGAATAAGCCATTCCGAATCTGCTTCGGGAAAGCCTATGTCCAGAAAACACCGTTTTATGTCTAATGCTTCTTCAGAAGAATCGTCTGGGAAAACAAGTTTTAAGGGACCATTTTCGGCTTTGCGCATGAAATACTCCTTTTTTCCTCAAAAGGAAACAAAGCTATATCCTATGAAAAATCCGATACATTCGGACTACCAACCCGTAGGATTCCTGACTCAGAAAAAATCAAGGACCGGAAGAGATGCAAAATGCATCAAAGCGACGAAGTTGGATTTCATCTTACGCTTTTAATAATAACACATAAAATAGCAAAATGTCAAATTTATTTTTCAATAGCATTTAACTTGTTAACGTTCAGCGAATGCGCCGCTTGGTTTGCTGGAACCTTGCTGAATTTGCCCGAAGCCCAGATTTCGGGGGCAATCCAGCAATCTGCTTACGGACATTCAGGACGCGTTCACTGGGCACAGGATGCGTAGATAGAAACTTTTCTAAAACAGACGGCTCTCGCTTTTGCACCGTATGTAGGGTTTCAAAGAACGTCACGGCACCTTCAGGGGAGATACCCGCATCGTAGACATTTCGTACGCCATAAACATCTGATTCTCGTTCGTGATCCCGGCTATATCGGAAAAGTAAACCCGCCGCGAGTATATCAGCAACCAACTTCTTGAATTCACCGGTGTCTTCATCTAAAATCAATTGTTTGAGGATCTCAACGCTGTAGACCTGAGTGAGTCGTTTCATGGAGTGCTGCCCGACAATATGTCCTATCTCGTGCCCAATCACCGCAGCAAGTTCCGATTCATTTTTCGCTGCACGGATGAGATCCAGATGGACATAAATAAATCCGCCCGGGATGGCGTAGGCATTTATGCCTTTCGTTTCGACGACTTTAAAGGTATAAGGAATATCTTTCCGTTGACTATGCCGCGCAAGTAACTGCCCGAGGTCGTTGATGTAACCTGTCACAGCAGGATCCCTATAAAGTTTCACCTGTTTTTCATGTTGGGCAGCGTACTCTCTTCCGAACCGTAACTCCTCTGCATCCGTGAAGATGTTGATGTCTCCCAGTTCCTCAACGAGTGAATTTCCCGCGTTTCCGATAGTGTTAAGACTAATACACCCCATGCAAAGGCTTAAGGTGAGAGATATTCCTACTATGAATAAGTAAGCGTATGGAAAGTTTTTAACAGGCATTGATTTTTTCAATTACAGTGCTATCCGCCTCTAATTCTTTAGCAACTGTCCAATCGGCATTCGCTTTTTCTTTTTCTTTTAGATGGTGCCATGCCTTGCCGCGACTGCGATAAGCTTCAATATGATCGGGATCGCGTCGGATTACCTCATCATAATCAGCGATAGCTTTTGCATACTCGGCATTCTTTGCGTAAGCTACGCCGCGTCGGTAATACGCTTGGGGATACTCTGGTTTCAGAACTATCGCTGCATTATAATCAGCGATAGCTTTCGTGTATTCACCAATGTAACTATAGGCGTTACCGCGTTTGATATAATCCTCAACCATTTTCGGATTAAGCGTCAAAATTGCCGTGTAAAATCTAATATCTTCTTCTGCATCCTCCCGACTCTGTGGCAGATAATCAGGGTAATCACCGTTGCGCTGTTGGCATTGAAGTAAGAATCCCATTGAACCAGCGGCTCCGAGTTTTTGAATAAGGACTTCACACCCAATTTCATAGATCTCCAGATTCGTCATTTCTCGTATTTCGCTTCGACTTGCGGTAAATCGCTGGGCGCGTGCCTGTTCTTCCACTTCTCTTGTGGTTCTGTGCTGTTGGATACGCTTTACGAGGGTCTCAATATCAGGTTGATTCGCTAACAATTTATGCCGATCAACAGAATAATCACCCGTACCGGGTTGACACAGTTGGATGAACCGTGACACTTCAGGGGCACCAAGTTTATCTGTCAATGCCGCAATCCCAGCTTCATACAATTCACTATCCGTCATCTCTAATGTGCTCATCCTTTATCTCCTTGAACCGTATTTAGCCATATATCGGGGTTTTCAACCGCGATCTGAAGTTGGTGTCTATTGCGTTTTGCCCTGCTGAGGATCGAGTCATCCGTTGTTAAAAAGATATTCGCGTCGCTGCCTTCGGCGCAAGCCAGATGCAAAGCATCCAATTCCTTAAAACCCAATATTTCTAACTGCGTTGCTCTTGCTATTTCTTTTGTCCCTACCAAAACAGTCTGATGTGCGCGAGCAAGCCACCTTTTCATCTGAATGCGTTGTTCCAAATTTGAGGTCTGATTTACTTCATGAATTAAAACTTCACTGGAGATCCAATGTCAATCTCCGTCTTTGAAACAATCAAGTATCTGTCTGACAGCTCGAGTTTCCCGAATAATCCGAGATTGTGTCTGCGTATCAAAAGGCCGGCTCAAACAACAAGTATCCAAATAAATTGTCCAAACTTGCAAGTCAATTCGCACGCGTGTTATCCTACTTCATTTACAAGGTTGTCTGCCATGCCCATGCTAATGCAATTAGCATATCACAACAACGAGCGGGATGTCAATTCAGAAAGACTCCTCATACAGAGCCATTCAATTGTCAGTTTTTCGATCCTTTTTGAAACCGGAGGCCCAGTAGGCACGGTTTCCTAACCATGCCGGATCCTAAAAAAAAGACCTGAAACGCAATAATTTCTTAAAACTGAATGGCTCTGACGATCTCATGGGTTCGTCTTGACAACAGCGCGCAAGCGTTCATAGTTTTTTTAAGGGAATTTTCAAGCTCGAAACTACTTACTGCGAAGTTAAATAGAGAAATGACTGATATTGATACCGCGCTCCTATAGAAATTCACAGATACGTTCAACTGTTTCTGAAACTTCCTCGCCTATAATAAACAAGCGTAGGTCATGCTTATCATCTGCAATGAATTCTCTGAAGGCTTGACCCATTGTAGACAATGCGTCCTCGCTGTTTGCTGTTGTGGTTAGATATGATGCATAGTCAAGTACCTGTGAGACTACGCTTCGGTCGGGTTTGCTCAATTTCACTTCAACGATAAAAAGGTTACCTTCTGAGTCTAGCCCTGTTAAGTCGGGGCGTAGACTTCCTCTATCTGCTCCCAATATGGTCTGTGAACTAATCCATTTAATTTTCTCATCAAAAACATCTTCGGAGTTATCTTCTATAAAAGACACCAGCTCCTCCTCTGTTTGGAAGTTAGACTGATTTGTTAAGATTCTCCAAACAGTCGTGAGTGGAATCCCTGTTTTGCTTGCGATTTCTCTTTGAGTGAGTTCGGGGTTTTTTCGCTTTAGCTTCAGTATGATAGATTCTCTCTCTGCTTTGTTCACCGGTAAATGTCCTCCAGTTCGGATTATGTTTAAGTCTTAGCATTATATTCTGTAGATTTGTTCTTGTCAAGCGAAACTCAAAAAACCGCGACATCCTGATAAGTCTCAAGGTTTTTTCTTGACCACAGCACATGAAAATGCTATACTGTTTACTGTGAAAACAAATTTAACTACGTCCAAAACTACTTATTGCGAAACAAAATACTATTCTCTGGAAATAATCTTGGCAACTATTAATAAACAAAACCTCCTCCGGCAATTGCCCGCCATCGAAAATCTCCTAAACACACAGGAGATGCTCGACTTGCAGAATACTTACGCCCGCCCACTCGTGACAGAGGCACTCCGCGCCGTCGTCGCTGACCTCCGAAACGATATTCTAAGTGGGGATCTCGAACAACTCCCAGAACATACCGAATATGCCGAACGGACGCTCCAGAAAATTGTTGAGAAGATAGGCGCACGCATGCGTCCTGTCGTCAATGCAACCGGCACGGTTACACATACCAACTTAGGCAGATCGTTGCTAAGCACGGCTGCTTGTGAAGCGATTCAGCAAGCAGCGCAAAACTACGTTAACCTCGAATACGACCTCGCAACAGGCGAAAGAGGACATCGAGATCGGATCACCGAACCGCTCTTGCAGCAGTTGACGGGTTGTGAAGCATCTACAGTCGTCAACAACAACGCCGCCGCAGTCCTGCTTGCACTCCAGACAATGGCGCGCGGCAAGGAGGTCATCGTTTCACGCGGAGAGTTGATTGAGATCGGTGGCGCATTCCGCGTGCCTGACGTAATGGCAGCAAGCGGCGCAGTCCTCCGCGAAGTCGGTACCACGAACCGCACGCATCTCCGAGATTACGCCGAGGCTATCAATGAGAACACAGGATTGTTGCTCAAGGTACATCCAAGTAACTATAAGATTCTCGGTTTCACTTCAACGCCGACGATGGAAGAATTGGCAGAACTCGGTGCTCAACACGGCATCCCGACAATGGAAGATCTCGGAAGCGGTGCACTCATTGATATGGCGGCTTATGGACTTCCGCACGAGCCACTCGTCGGAGAAAGCATCGCCAGCGGCGTTGATGTTGTCACTTTTAGCGGCGACAAACTGCTCGGCGGTCCGCAGGCAGGGCTCATCGTCGGTAAATCGGAATGGATTGAAAAGATGCGTAAGAACCCGATGATGCGTGCGCTACGGGTAGATAAACTCGTCATCGCCGGTTTGTCAGCCACCTTGCAACGCTATCTCATTGGTGGAGAAACCATAACAGAACAGTTCCCAATGCTTAACCGCTATACGCGCGCTGTAGAGGTGCTTCACGCTGTCGCAGCAGAACTTAGAACGCAACTGCAAGAACGCTTTGGCGAAAAAGTTAGCATTCAGGTTTCAGAGACCTTTGGACAGATTGGAAGTGGCGCGCTCCCTGTTGAGACCTTACCGAGTGTCGCGCTTGTTCTTGAGCCGCTGGATGTTTCCGCCGAAATGCTCGCCTCACATTTTCGAGATACCACAGTTCCCATCATCGGCAGAATCAAGGACGATCGCTTTTGGCTGGACCTCCGCACTATCTATGAAAGAGAACAGGCTTGGATAGTCGAAACCGCTACAGAGGTCGCAAAACTGCTATGACGGGTGTATCAAGAATCCGCAAATTGCGTGCTGCAGCAGGTTTATTTCTGATGTACTGCCTCAGCATCTGTATCTTTGCGTGCAGGCAGGATTCTCGGTCTACCGCTGAACTACCTACAGAAATCATCTCTGAAGTCGATGGTGCCACAATGGTGCTGATTCCTGCAGGGACGTTTCAAATGGGTTCCACTATCGGCGATAGCGATGAGCAACCCGTGCATACTGTGAACCTCAACGCCTTTTACATGGACGTCTACGAGGTAACCAATGCACGCTATCAGAAATTCGTTGAAAGCACAGGCTATCCACAACCGCCGTTGTCCCATAATCCGCGGTTCAATGCCCCTGATACCCCCGTTGTCCGTATGAGTTGGCGCGATGCAGTCGCCTATGCAGCATGGGCAAACAAACGGTTGCCGACTGAAGCGGAATGGGAGTATGCTGCACGTGGCGGTCTGGTTGGCAAACGATACCCAAATGGTGATATAATAACTTATGTAGATGCGAATTTGGCTGGCGTAGGTGAAAGGGACAAATGGAAGTGGACAGCTCCGGTCGGCAGCTTCCCACCCAACGGCTATAATCTATACGATATGGCGGGCAATGTCTGGGAGTGGTGTTTTGACGAATACAACAGCGGATTCTATAGTGTGAGTCCACAAAATAACCCGCGCTTCGGCAGGGAACAGGCACCCGATGACGAAAACTTCCGTATCCTACGCGGTGGTGGATGGGGTGGAGCCCCTGAAGACCTTCGTGTCGCAGATCGCTGGTATCACCTTTCATCCGGCAGTACAATCGGTTTCCGATGTGTGAAGGATTTTTAACGATCAAATCTGAGAATCGCACTTCTATTGTCGCTTACAATTTTTGAATTGTAAAAAACCTTCCATAACCCAGAATCGGTTGGAATTAACCGAAAACCACCGCGTAATGTAATGGAGCGGTGACCAGATTTAATAGTTTAAAAAATGGCAGTTGCAGTTGAATTAACCCATGTCACAAAAGCGTTCGGTACAACACTCGCTGTTAATGATGTGAGTCTCAAAATTGAGGAGGGCGAATTTTTCTTCCTTCTTGGTCCGTCGGGTTGCGGTAAATCAACCTTCCTCCGTATCGTCGCAGGCTTCTATAAACCCGATACCGGCGAATTGCGGTTCGACGATACCGTTATGAATAACGTCCCACCGCACCAGCGCAATACAGGGATGGTCTTCCAGAACTATGCGCTGTGGCCCCACATGTCTGTCGCCGAAAATATTGAATACGGACTGACGCTTCGTAAACTCGAAAAATCGGAACGACAAAAAAAAATTACGCGCGCGCTGGAGATGGTGCAAATGGAGGGCTATCACGATCGGGCGGTCAACACGCTTTCAGGTGGACAGCAACAGCGCATTGCGCTTGCCCGCGCCCTTGTTATTGAGCCGAGTGTCTTACTCCTTGACGAACCGATTAGCAATCTTGATGCGGCACTCCGACAGCAGATGCGCGACGAAATAAAACAGATTCACGACCGGACGAATATTACGATGTTCTACGTCACGCACGACCAAGTGGATGCCCTCTCTATGGCGGATCGGATGGCGATTATGCAGGACGGCGTGATCATTCAGGTCGGAACACCGCGCGAAATCTATCAGTTTCCAAGAAACGCTTTTGTGGCGAGTTTTGTCGGGGAAACCAATTTTATTTCCGGTAAAGTCCAGCGCGTATCGAATGGCACTGCTACAATCGAAACACCTGTCGGCACACTCCATTCTGAAACCATCTATCACGAACTAACGATGGGAGCACCGGTGCAGTGTTCAATTCGACCAGAGGCGCTGGTTATTGATGGCGTTCAAAACGGCAATAATCGTGCCGAGAACAGGATAGACGCAAAGGTTACAGCCGTCCACTATTTGGGGAGAGTAGAAGAATACCAACTCGTAGCTGCAGACATTCCTCTCAAAGCCGTTCACTACAACCCCGGCACCGAAGCGAAGCGACCCGGAGATACTATCCAACTCGCAATATCAGCAGAAGCGGTTATCCCACTGCCAGAGTAGGAAAATAGCAATCAGCAGTCAGTAAAGAGGTTTTAGTGAATTGAACGCTTCTTTCTGAAGGCTGAAAGCCGATGGTTTCCGATAGCCAGAAAAAAATGCAATTAACACCGAGCCAAGAAAAAGCACTTAATATAGAACGTCACGTCTGCGTAACCGCCGGTGCCGGATCCGGAAAAACCACCGTGCTCGTTGAACGTTACCTCAAGATTCTGCGCGAAGGCAAGGTTAAGTCACCGCGCGAAATCGTCGCTATCACCTACACAGAGAAAGCCGCTGCGGAAATGAAAGAGCGGATTATCGAAGAACTGTCCGCTCAAGAAACACGTGAGGGTCCAGAACAGAGCAATTCCCTCCAACATTTTCATGAAGAGATGGGTTCGGCACACATTTCAACCATTCACGCTTTTTGTTCACGTATCCTGAGGGAATTCCCCTTCCAAGCCGGTGTCCCTGCGAACTTCAGTATTATACAAGGCATTGATCAGAAACTCCTGCTCCAGCAAACTGTTAAGGATACTCTCAATGAGATTGCGACAAATACGGGTGATAGACACCGCAACGAACTCACACGCTTACTGCAACGCTACGGTGGACGGCAGAAGTTGGTGGATTTCTTCTCTGATATGATAAATCAGCGCGATGTAATTGAAACCCTAAAACGAGAAATTTATGGTGATCTAAGTGCATCTGAGATACGTGGAAACTGGGAACAGAGGGCACGCGTAGAACTTATGGCGACAATTGACCGGCTCATGTCGAAAATTAGCGTTGTCAAATTCATTCGATGCCTAAATGCCGTTTTGAAGTTCGCGAAAGGTAAGAAAGCAGAAGAAGCCAAGAAGCTAACAGAACAATTAGAAATCCTATATACGCAGCGTCCAGATTCACCTGAAGTACCGGGTTTGCTTAAAAAAATTGCAGGTGTGATTACAATTCAAAAAGATGATAGTATCAGGGGACCAAGTTTTCTGCCGAAAAGCATTGACAGAACAGAAATTGTGGATAAGATCAAATTTCTCGAACCAACCGCGAAAAAGATTAAAGAGATTCCAACCCTTGAAGAAGAAAAGGGTGCCGTTGAAACCGATGGGGGAGATGAAACAGATGACGATTTTCTAATCGCTACGACCCGTGATCTGTTCACACTATACGAACGAATCCTCAGAGAATACCAAAATATCAAATTCTCGCAAGGCAAACTTGACTTCAGTGACCTCCAAATTAAAACCCGCGACCTCCTCAAAAACAACGAAGAAATCCGAGAGGCATTAGTATCTCGACACAAGTGTTACATGATAGACGAATATCAGGACACAAATGAGTTACAGTACAACCTCGTAATGCTGCTCACAAACAAACTCAAAAGCACAAATCTCTTCATCGTCGGGGATCCGAAACAGAGCATTTATGCCTTTCGCGGTGCGGATGTCAGTATCTTTGAGCAAACGAAACAAAAAATCGTTGAAAATGATGGACTCGCCATCTCCCTTACAGAGAACTTCCGTTCCTTGTCTACGATTATTGCTTTCGTCAACTACTTTTTCACCGGCTTGATGGGTGCCGAGAGTACGAATAAATTTGAGGTGCCGTATGAATCTCTGACCAAAGCTCGACCGACGCATCCAGATGGCAGTATTGAGTGTCTGTTTGGAACAAAAGACGAAGAAACCGCTGCTGAACCCGCACTGATTGCACGCCATATCAAAAACATGAAACTGAAGAAAAAAAAGGTGTGGGCGCGCAAGGATGAAAGGGAAGGAGAGCGTTCCATAGCCTATGGCGATATAGCTATCCTCATTCGCAGCAGAACACATCTGCCTAATATTGAACACGCGCTCCTTGAAGCGGGTATCCCTTACCTCACCACTGGGGGGATCGGTTTCTATCAACGACAAGAAATCTACGATATTTGGAACTACCTCAACTTCCTTAATAAACCGACAGAAAACCACGCATCTCTTGTTGGAGCCCTTCGGGGTCCCGCTTTCGGTATATCCGATACTGAACTTTACGAAATTTCAGTGCAAGAAGAAACTGATTTCTGGGAAAAAGCGCAGAAATACCCTGAACCCACTGAACATCTCAGGAATGCCATAGATACCCTAAAAAGGCACATCCAAATCGCACCTCGTATGTCTGTAAACCAACTTGTTCTTACCATCGTTAATGAAACAGGAATGATTGGTGCCCTGAAAACAGGAAAACAGGGACCGCAACGGTGGGCGAATTACCAAAAACTGTTGGAATTCGCCAGAAACTTTGACGCTGATGAGGATAAACAGACCCTCACAGACTTTATTGAATTTCTGGATATCTTGATTGATGAAGAACCGCGCGAAGGACAAGCACCAATGGAATCAGGTGCCGACGCTGTCGAAATTATGACAATCCATGCTGCGAAAGGAAAGCAATTCCCAGTCGTCATACTCCCCTGTCTGGATCGCAAGGGACAAACTGACAGAGAGCCTTTCATTGATGATACACTTGGTATCGGTTTTAGTCCACTTAACCCAAAAAAAGATTACGAGAAAACCGCACCAGCAATTGTTGAACGCATGAAAGATCGAGCAGATGCGAAAGGAGTTGCCGAAAAAAAACGCGTCCTATACGTCGGAACAACACGTGCCGAGGACCGGCTGATCTTATCAGGGACTCTTCCAGCTAACGGGAAACCCCAACAAGCACTTGGATGGCTCCGTGAATACCTTCACATTGACAATGAAATGGATCAGTTGAATTTGTCCGTTGCGTTAAAGGTATTTGAGAATAACCACGCAACACGCCGAAACTGTGAACTCCAAATCCCAATTTCTCGGACACTTACGCCCCTCGTGCCTGGCGATGAGGCTTCCGATGATACGTCACCGGTCGAATTTCCAAATCCCTTGCCATCGGCACTACAATCAACTGGAATCGAGGCAGCCTTCTCCGTCACCGAACTCGCAAACTATGCCCGCTGCCCGCTGCGGTATCAATTAGAGAATCTACTACAGATTCCACCGATCAACGGGGACACGGATCTGGAGAAAGAGGAAAGAGAGAGTGCCATTCGTCGAGTACTTGCTCGGATAAGACGGCAATCGGATGCGGAAAATCTTGATACGCTGATTGAGGAAGCATCCGAGGATGATCCAGAGATGACCCGTGAATCCAGAGCAGCGTTACGTATACATGCCAATAATTTTCTCAATTCTGAAATCGGAGAAATCGTTTTTAATGCTACCTCCGCCTATACCAATCAACAAATTCACGCGAGTATCAACGGACACATTATTGAGGGTAGACTCGACAGACTCTTTAAAGATACAACAGGACAATATCAGCTAATCATTTACGATACCTCTGAAATACATGATTTAGACGCACACCGCCCAGAAATGGAACTTTATGCGCTGCTTGTACATCGACGGTATCCAGAACAACCGACGGTAACTATTAATATCTTCTTTACCAAACAAGGTCAGGGCGAACAAATACATTTCAGCACAGCACAATTGCAGGAGATTCAGGAACAGTGGCAAGAAAAAATATTGGAACTTCAAAGCGGGATTTATGAGAAAAACCTTGAACACTGCTGTTCTTGTCCGTATGCAGGGGCCGATGGACAGTGCATAGTTGCTGAAGCGTAAGGAGAAAAAAGATGAAAGGCTTAACACCAGTAATCGCAATTATCATAATTGCCTGCTTTGCAATACAGACGTGGCAACCCGCCCTCGCAGGCACATGGCGCGACGATTTTGAAGACAAAGATACCCGCGAATGGAAGATTTTTAACCTCGACCGGCAGGTTGAAAAATGGTGGATTGATGACGGTGAAGCCGTCGGTGAAATCTTCCTGCCCGGATTCATGAGCCTCTGGCTCACAGGTGAACTTACGTGGAAAAACTACTCCGTTTCTTGTCGAGCGAAATTGGTGAAAGACAAAAACGATCCACCGAGCATCGGATTGACACTCCATGACAGAGGCGAAGAGGATAGTCGCTACCTTTTTTTTATTGATTACGTTTTTGGTACCGTCCGACTTATAAAGGCACTGCGAAACAGTTGGTTTCCGGTCATCTATCCATTTGATGCCGAAATTGATACGTGGTATGAACTCACTGCCACCATTCACGAGGATGGCACCATAGAATTTCAAGTCGATGACGAAGTGTTTACTGTTATTGATGATGACCCTCTGAAAGGTGGACAAGCTGGGCTTGTGGTCGCTGATGGACGCGCACACTTTGATGATTTTGAAGTCACAGGCGCGAACATCAAAAATGGCGGTCCCGGCAAGCCACGGCCCGTCGAGCCGCGATCTAAACTCGCAACCACTTGGGGCGAAATAAAAAAAGGAAGTACGATTAGACCCAGATAGCTTAAAAAATGAAAGAAAACATAATAGGCATCGGCATTATCGGCATGGGGTGGATGGGTATGACCCACGCCCGCGCCTACCGCCAGATCGCAGACCGATTTCACAACAGTCCGCTTCAACCCAAACTCGTCATCTGTGCCGATGATGTCGCCGAACGCACAACCGAGGCAAAAACACGCTTCGGATTTGAACGCACAACGACCGATTTTCGACGCGTCATAGAGGACGAAGATGTCCGGATAGTCAATATCGCTGCACCAAATAGCATGCATCTTGAGATCGTTGAAGCAGCCGCAGCCGCAGGGAAGCACATCTTTTGTGAGAAACCCGTCGGACGGAATCCGTCTGAAACAAAGGCTATCTACGCCGCCGCACAGCGGGCAGAGGTCCTTACAGGGGTCGGTTATAACTACAGATGGGCACCAGTTGTCCAGTACGCACAACAACTAATTTCCGAAGGAAAACTCGGCACCCTCACCCACTATCGTGGTAGATTTTTTGCTGGCTATGCGAGCCATCCGCACGCAGTCCTTTCGTGGCGTTTTCAGAAAGAGGTCGCAGGGCTTGGTACCCTTGGCGACCTGATTTCCCACGTCATTGATATGGCACATTTTATCGTCGGCGGTATTGACAGCATCGTCTCGCAGCAAGAGACATTTATTCCAGAACGTCCCGTAGCAACAGCGGGCACCGGCACACACTTCTCGCTCAGCGCAGATGGCAAAACAGAAGCCGTTACGAACGAGGACTACGTCGGCGCGTTAGTCCGATTTGAAAACGGTGTCCGCGGTACACTTGAAGCCTGTAGAATCATTAACGGACCGCAGTGTGAAATGGCGTTTGAGGTACACGGCACAGACGGGGCTTTGCGCTGGAATTTCGAGCAGATGAACGAACTGGAAATCTATCTACCTAACGAAGACGGCTTCCCTGACGGATACACCCGCATATTGAGCGGTCCGAGCCATCCATTCCACAGCGATTTCAACCCCGGTCCCGGTGTTGGATTAGGCTATGACGACCTGAAAACGATTGAAGCCTCCCAGTTCTTACAAGCCATCTACGCAGGAAAACAAGCAAATCCGGGTTTCCGAGAAGCCGCCACCGTTGCTGATGTACAGACTGCTATTCAAACCTCATGGAAGGAGGAACGATGGATTTCTGTTTAAAAATAAAATACATACTGACTTTGCCCAACTGCAGTTGGATAGGATTCTTGGTTCGTAGTAGCGCAATTTATTGCGCCTTCTTTATTTTACTTTTTTCTCTCTGGATAACTCCCCCAACTGCCGCTGCGCAAAACTTACCCCAATTTACCGACATCACGAGCGAAGCAGGAATCGACTTCATTCACAATACGGGTGCTTACGGAAAAAAATATCTCCCCGAAACGATGGGATCCGGCTGCGCATTCCTCGACTACGACACCGACGGTTGGCAGGACATCCTCCTCGTCAATGGAAAGGATTGGGAGGGGCAACCAACCCAAAAACGCCAAACGATGGCACTCTATCGCAACAACCGAGACGGCACTTTTACCGATGTCACCGAATCCTCAGGACTCGCTGTCCCACTCTACGGCATGGGAGTCGCTGTCGCCGATTACGATAACGACGGTGACCTAGATATCTATATTAGTACCCTTGAAACCGATCGTCTTTTCCAAAACCGTGGGGACGGCACCTTCGTTGATGTCACGGAAACTGCTGGTATTCATAACCCCGGCTTCGGCACGAGTTGTGCATGGTTCGATTACAACAAGGACGGACACCTCGACGTTTATGTAGCCAACTATGTCGAATGGACGATAGAGAACGACATATTCTGTACCCTTGACGGTACAAACAAATCCTACTGCACCCCTGAATCCTACACCGGTCAGTCCAGCAAACTCTTCAGGAACCGCGGCGACGGCACATTTCTTGATGTCTCCCGTATCGCACGGATTGAGGACAGCACAAGCAAATCACTCGGTGTTTGCATCTTCGACTACAATGCCGACGGTTTACCCGACATCTTTGAGGCGAACGACACGCAACCCAATAAACTCTATCAAAATAACGGCGACGGTACCTTCATTGAAACCGGAATGCTCGCTGGGATCGCCTATGACGAGAGGGGGGTTGCAACTGGGGCAATGGGGATTGATGCCGCAGACTATGATCGTATCGGCAGAGAGAGCCTCGTCATCGGCAACTTCTCCAACGAAATGCTCAACCTCTACCACAACGAAGGCGACTTCTTCATAGACGATGCACCCGCCGCGCACATCGGCAATGCGACCTTACTAACCCTTACCTTCGCCTGTTTCTTCTTCGACTTTGACTTCGATGGTAACCTTGACATTTTCACCGCTAATGGACACGTTGAAACTGACATCAACGCCATCCAGAGTCAAGTCACCTATGCCCAACTCCCGCACCTATTCCACAACGATGGACAAGGCAAATTCACCGATGCGATCCACAAAGTCGGCACGGACTTAGCGACCCCAATGGTTGGCAGAGGCGGAGCCTACGGCGATATCGATAACGATGGCGATTGGGATTTACTCATTACCACCTCCAACGGACCGGCATATCTTTTCCGAAACGACGGCGGTAACCGCAACGCTTGGATAAAAGTCCAACTCGTTGGACAAACGAGCAACCGCGACGGCATCGGCGCAGAAATCCGCGTAACCTCCGCTTTAGGAACACAGACCCGAACCGTCAAAAGCGGTTCCAGTTACTGCTCCCAGAGCGAACTCACCGCCATCTTCGGCATAGACGGGGACACCACTATTGAGACAATCGAGGTCCGCTGGCCCAGCGGCACCATCAGCACACGCAAGAATGTCCAACCCAACCAACACATCCACATAGAAGAAAATACACAGTGAACGCGTTTTCATCACTACTTCCACGAAGAGTGTTGGATGAAGTCCTCGCGCCTCACCTCCTTACTGCTTCCACAAAGGGTGTTGGATGAGGTCCCGGTGCCTCATCTCCTTACGTCAAATATCGTTGGTTCAATATTTCTCTTTACTTTTTTCCCTAAATGTTTTATCTTTTCAATGATTAATTTGTAGGGGTAGTTCCAGGATTTTTCCACTATCCTTATTCCACCATTACCATGTATACTAACGAACTTTAAGGAGTCACACAAAATGAAAAAGAGTTTAATGACCCAACTTCTGTTATTAATTGGTATTTCATTCGCTTTAATAAGTTGCGGTAGGGTACAGCAGGCAGATGTTCTTTCAGCACCATCAGCGAAACAAGCAATCGCTACAATCGGTTCAGCCAGCGACAGTAGCGTAACCGGAATAGCGACTTTCACACAAAACGGTGACCAAATCACACTTACCATTGAAATACAGGGCACATCGCCCGGAATCCACGCCGTCCATATCCACGAGAACGGTGATTGCAGTGCACCCGACGGCACGTCCGCCGGTGGACACTGGAATCCCACCGGTGTCGCGCACGGGAAATGGGGAGTCGGTGAATTCCATCTCGGAGACATCGGCAATATAACCGTTGGTGAGGACGGCACCGGCAGCATCGAATTGACGACCGATCTCTGGGAAATCGGTACCGGTTCCGATGTTGATGTGGTCGGCAGAGGCATTGTCGTCCACGCGGGTGCAGATGATTTCACCTCACAACCTTCAGGTGCTGCTGGTGCGCGTGTGGGGTGTGGCGCGATCGTGTTATCGGAATAAGCGGACAACGATGTTTCACCTGAGCAGATTTCAGCACGCCATTCTTAAACACGTATGGCCCTATGCATCCTTAATATGCCTGCTTCTAACGGCACCTATGTTTTCAGGCTGCGAGAAGATGCGAAATATCCTCGCATCCACCCAAGGAACAACCAGCGATGCCTGTACAGATAGCACACGCGTCCTCAACGTCGGCTTTTATGCCTACTTCGCGCCAATAAGCTACAGTGCCAATGCGGATCCGAATTCCGCTGAGTTTGACACACACCGTGGCTACGAAGCCGACCTATTGACAGCACTCGAAATGATGGAAGGCGTGGGGCTCTCTTTTTCCAGAACGGCTATCCCTGAATGGCCCGGCATCTGGCTCAAATCCGCCGAACCTGCGTATGATATGATCGGGGGTGGTATCACAATTCTCGATTCTCGGACGAAAGACGCTGCAGGCACACCACGGGTCGTCTTTACATCCGGGCATGTCAAATTTCGCCAATCCCTCCTCGTCCGCACCGAGGACGCTGAACGACTCGCTACGCATGCTGCCCTCACTGATGATGTACGCGTCGGTGTGCTTCCTGGCACCACCGGAGAAGCGCGTTTGCTGGAACTGACAGGACTTGTTGATGCCAACGGTGCACTCGCGGCGGGGGCAAGCATTGAGACCCCGCAGGGCACCGTTATTGCCGATGGCACAGCAGACTATAAAATTACTGCCGCCGAAATCTCCCCGAATTTGGTAGGTAGAAGCCATCTCGTCCCGCCTTCCGAAAACATGCCACAAGTTATCTATCTTGGAGATGAACTTGGCGAATCGGAGCTGCTGGAAGCACTCGCTACAGGCAGTATTGACGCACTCGCTCGGGGCGAAATCGGCAACCGAGATACTGTTCACACTTCTGCCGGAGCATTTGTTGTCACCGCTCTCGATAAAGCAGTCGAGTACGGCGGCTTTACCTTCGCCTTGGAAGATGCCGAATTGGCGGCATGCATTGATGAGAAAATCAACTACCTGACAGATAATGGAAACATCGGGTACGGGGAATGGTTGCAGGATCCTTCAGTATTTATAAACCGCGCAGCGATGTGGAACGCTACAAGGCAACTGTGAAGAAGCAACATTCCCACCTTTTTCCTAATAACACCGTTATATTTCGCTAGCGAGGTTTCTTGGGGAAATGCCCTGTTGAATGCCATACGGGGAATGCCTTATGGCATTCATACCGTTGATTTGCATTCAGCGTTGATTCGCAAAAATACCTCGCCTTTTCTTTTCGAGCTGCCAGAGCCGCCACGCCGCTACGCCAGACTCGTTTGATAATTTAAACTTTTTGTGGTATACTTTAACTCAATTCGCTTTTGAGAGTAAGACATGTTAAGTATATTTTGCTATTGCTACAATTTATTCGTCTATGAATTCTTGGCGTTTAACGTCGTTCAGTTTGAAGTTCAATTGATAATTTTACGATGCAGCTCTCAAACAGTTCATGGGGATACAGATTATGCCTAAATCTGTCAAAGCACTCATTACGCCGGAAGTCCTCAAATGGGCGCGTGAAAGACGCATCAGATTAGAGATTGACTACGCGGCAAAAAGATTGAAGATTGAGCCCGAAGACCTTGACGCATGGGAAAACGGAACAGAGCAACCGACCTTTGCACAACTAAAAAAGATTGCTAAGCTCTATAAAACTCATATCTCTATCTTCTATTTGCCAAAGCCGCCTACCGATTTTCAACCACTTACAGATTATCGAGTATTGCCTGAACAAATTGCGATGGATGAGGAGCAAATTTATAGGTTAAATGCTAATATTGTTGAGGCGTTTGAAAGGCGAGAAACGCTCATTGAGCTCTACAAATTGTTGGAAGAATCGCCGCCGGAGGTTACATTAGAGGTCGATAGACAGAAACGTCCAAGGCAAGTAGCGAAAAAAATAGTTGAATTTCTTGAGTTCAATAGAACACAATTACAACAAGCAAAAAATCCCTACGATGCGTTGAGATTCTGGAAACAGACTATTGAGGCGAAGGGTATTTTGGTCTGTCAAACCTCTGTGAACACACATCTTTCTGTTGAGTTGGAAACAGTACGTGGATTTTGCATTGCGCAGAGACCTTTTCCAGTGATTGTGGTAAATCCCAAAGACAGTCCCTACGAGCGTATTTTCACACTCATCCACGAGTTAGTTCATATTGCCCTCGGTGAAAGCGTCATCCAGAATACGAATTTTGAAGAAGTAAATCCCTCCAATCTGGATCCAATTGAAGTTTTTTGCAATGGCGTGGCTGCCGAGGTTTTAGTTCCGGAAGATGAATTGTTAGGACTAATAAATTTGGAGATGCTTCAAGAAGACCTACCCCAAATCTCCAAACACTTTCACGTGAGTCCTGAAGTTATCATGCGGCGATTGCTAACACTCAGAAAAATCTCGCGACGTAATTATCAAATGTACAGAAGCCGCCAATTGGCAAAGTATAAGGATGCGCCAGCAGGGACCGGGGGTGCTGCCCCTTATCATAATCGGCTTCTTAACACCTCCGGCGAGCATTTCGCCCGTATCGCTTTTACAGCTTACTATGAGCAGAAAATCACACGCGCTGAACTCGCCTCTGTTCTTTCCAATTCTGACACAAAACATCTTACTAAAATTGAGAGTGCGATCTTTGTATGAATTCATTGCTTAACTATGAGCAAGTAATTTACAGTCTTGACACGAGCGCGTTAATTGCTGCTTTTCATGAACGATACCCAATCGAAAATTTTCCCTCTTTTTGGCGTAAAATTGAGGAACTGATTAGAAGCGGTCAATTGAAGATGTCCCAAATTGTTTTTGAAGAAGCGATGAGAGATACAGAGATAAAACAGTGGTGTGACCAGAATCAATTAAAGTCATATCTTCAAGTGGCGATTGATGAATCAGTCCAAGAAAAAGTTAGCGAAGTGCTATTAGAATTCCCACGACTGGTAGACAATCGGACAGGAAAATCAGGAGCGGATCCGTGGGTTATTGCCTTAGCACGCACCTTTGAAAACTGTATTGTTATAACGGAAGAGAACCCTACACACAGTGAGAATAGACCGAAAATTCCTGATGCTTGCGCTCGGTTTAACCTTCAATGTATTAAAATAGTAGATCTAATAAAAAGAGAGAACTGGATCTTTGAGTAGACAAGGAGCAATGGAGCAGTCTTGTATTTGACCTAAAACCAAAAACCTGTTATACTCCTAAAAAAAATTGGCGAAATGGAGTCCTTAAACACGTGAACTCGTCCAAACGCCCAAACCAAGACGCACTCTATCAAGCACTCAATATCTATTGCGATGTAATGCGTCCCTTCATTCTTAAAAACCTGAAAACCGTACAAAACCTATCACCAAAAGATCATTTTGAAAACGAATCGGATATAGATATTGGCGATTTCCCTTACCTCTTCAGAGAGTATTGGCACGATGTTTTTAAATACCTTTTCGATCCAGATCGGGACATCCGCAGTGCTGTAGGTATCATAACCGAAGCACGAAATAAGGTTGCCCATCCCCAAGCAGAAGACCTCACATCGGGATATACCCTCTCCCGACTCCATGAAATTGCCGATATACTTGGACAAATCAATGCCCCTGAACAGAAACGGGAAGTTGAAACCATCCGCGACAAGTTGCTAACCAATACAGCACCAACCGTAGAAGCCAAACCGAAACTCCCGCGTAGAAAAGCAGCAGACCTCACCCCATGGCGCGATGTCATCCGTCCGAACACCGATGTTATTGAAGGTTCTTTCCGAAAATCGGAATTCGCCGCCGATCTTCAGGAAGTTTTTGAAGGAAAAGCGAAAACCTCGGAATATGGCGAAACCGACATCTTCTTCAATCAAACATACATCACCCCGGGACTCAAGGAATTGTTGGTTAACACCCTAAAACGACTCGGCGGTAAAGGCGGCAATCCAGTTATCCAACTCAAAACCGGTTTTGGGGGTGGGAAAACCCATAGTCTCATTGCCCTCTATCATCTTATTACCGGTATTAATATTCTAAGAGAACTTCCAGCGGACGATCAATACAAGCGACTCCGAGAAGAAATAGAAGACATCTTGACGGAAGCGGATTGGGATGACAACACACCGCTTAACGCCAACGTCTCTGTTCTGGTCGGTACCTACCTCTCTACGACCGACGCAGATGAAACCAAACAGGGGGACCCACTCAATACACTCTGGGGTATGATGGCAGAGCAACTCGGTGGACAGGATGCCTATAATATCATTGGTGAAGCCGCACGCATGGGAACTGCCCCCGGCGGAAATCAGTTGGACAGACTCTTTGAACACGTCGGTCCCTCTGTCATCTTAATAGATGAACTCGTTGCCTATGTCCGTAATGTACAAGGCGTCACACAGGAAAGCATCTATACCTTCTTTCAGGCAGTTACAGAGTCTGTAAACAGGTCTAAGAACGTTACACTCGTTGCAACGCTACCAGAAGGACAAATACACGCAGGCGGCGAAGGTGGGATGACCGCTCTTGATACCCTCGGATCTATCCTCGAAAGGGTTGATGCTGTCTCTATTCCGTTAGAAGTGGATAACGCTTATGAGGTCGTCCGCAGGCGACTGTTCGGTAACCTAATTGACGAGACAGAACGCGACCAGACCTGTGAAGCGTTCCGAAGGATGTACCAGAACTCCCGCAGCGAATATCCGAGTAACGTTAGCGATCAAGACTACCTGAAACGCATGAAAGATTGCTATCCTATCCACCCGGAGATATTCGATCGGCTTTTTCAAGACTGGTCAGCTATCCCTGGATTTCAACGCACCCGCGGTGTCCTCCGAATTATGGCGACTTGCATTTCTCGTCTTTATCAAGAGCAGGACCCCTCTCTGCTGATAATGCCTGCGAACCTCACCCTTGACGATCCCGCGCTTTCCGACGAATTCACCAGACTCTTGGCAAGGTCTGGCGGAAATTGGGACCCCGTCGTCCAAGAGATAGACAGCCACGGTTCTCGCACCGATCAGATTGATCGAGACTCTCAGAGTTTCATTGAGGTCGGTAGTGCAGCACGGCGTATCGCGCGTACCATATTCCTCGGCAGTGCCACCAGTCATGCGGTCAAGGGTATATCTCGGCAGCAAATTCATCTCGGTGTTGTTGAACCCGGACAAGGGGTCTCGGTCTACAACGACGCCCTCAGCAGAATGACCGGCAACCTCTACTTCCTCTATAACCTTGACGATAGATACTATTTCCACACCCAAGAGAACCTCAATAAAGTCGCTATAGATCGCGCAGCGGAGTACACCGAAGAAGATATCCACGCTGAAATTGTTTTACGCTTGGAAAGAACAGTTCAAAGTACCGCAAACGTGAAGGTCTGTCCGACCACCCCAAATCTCGTCAAAGATTTTCAAACTCTTCAGTACGTCATTCTCCACCCGCAGGCATCCCTACCCAGCCGCGAGAAAGAGACCGATTTAGCACGCGAAGCTGCGCTTAAAATTCTTACATATAACACGGACGATGAAAGACCGCGCACCTTCAGGAATACCCTCCTCTTCATCGCATCGCGGCGAGACGACATCCGAGAACTCAGAAATTTCGTCAAAAACTACCTTGCATGGCACTCTATCATGAACGGAGATGCCCTACACAGGGCACTCACTCATCTTGAAGGCGCGAGATTAGATCAGACAACAGAGAACCTTGAAGCCGCTGAGGATGCCGTAACAACAGCACTCTTCAAGGCATATCGATGGGGACTTGCTCCTTCGCAAGCAGATCCGCGGAAGGATGACTATGATTTTTCTGTTGCTGACACAAAGCCGACAGATGGCAGAATTGTCCAACGCCTCCGTGAAAAGTTTACTGACGAGGATGCAATCGTCACAAAAATTGCCCCTGACATCTTCGCTGGAAAATTGCAACAATACATCTGGAGTAGCGATGCTTATCAAGAGCATGTTGGCGTAGATACTCTCTGGGAACTCATGACACAAAACGTCTACATGCCCCGCCTGAGAGATCGGAACGTCTTGGCGACGTGTCTTAGAGACGGAATCGCAGCAGGAACGTTTGGCTATGCCAGCGCGTATCAAGATGGCGATTATCGGAACTTCCGTTTTGAAGAACAGATCGGGGGACTCCGAATCGCTGAGGAGAGTACTGCCGTTCTCATAAATCCTGAAATGGCGAAGCTGCTCAAAGAAGCACAAGAAGAAAAACAGGTGCCGCCAACACCCCCAGAACCCGATCAAAAAGCAATAGGCGGTTCGACAGGCATTGTAGTCGATCCACCCCAACCAAAGGGACCTACGCATATTGTTGTCACTAAGGCACTGCAGTTAGAATTACCTTTCATGGACGATATAGAAACCCTCCAAGACGAAATTGCCCGCACCCTCCAAACAGACGGCGGAAGGGTCACAGTCGAAATCACCGTTACCGCCGACAAATCAGACGGCTTTTCGGAAAATACCACCCGCGCCGTTAAGCAAAACAGCGAACACCTCAACGCCGAATTCAAAAGCGATTAAAGATGTAGGAGGGGTTTGTAACCCCGACCCTTCCAAATCCGCTTGACATTTTTCGCCGCTTTACCGTATAATACAACCATGGCACAAGATTATGACAACATGGGGAAAAAATTGTGGGCGGATCATGCCGAAGACCTCTCGCGATTTGTACTCGATATAGATAATGTTGAAGTGCTCGCCGACTTGGACACTGAGCAACAGATCATCGAGAGACAGACCGACATCACAAAACGCATTCGTATCAATAACCACGAGGCAATTTTACACGTCGAATTGCAGCTCCGTGATAGTACGGACAATCCCATGTGGGCTCGAAACGCTCAATATCAGGGATACCTCGTCGGCGAATACCAGCTGCCCGTCTACTCCAACGTTATCTATTTTCATCCGACTGCTGGCAGGAATGATCCGGGGGGATACGCTTACAACTGGCACGGCTATGAACACGCGAATCGCTATAAAGTGATACGGTTGATTGAAATAGAAGGACAAGCGGTTTTGGAGCGGCAGGCGCCAGGACTCTTGCCGCTCACGCCACTCATGAAACCGCCCGCGGAAATGAACCTTGAACAGTGGATGCAAGAATGTGTTGATACAACACGTGCTGTTCATGTGGATCAGCAGACCCAGGCAGATTTACTTTACGGAATCTACCTCTTTGGTGGGGTAGTGTATGACTCAGAGTTACTTGATCGACTCATACCGGAGGAACTCATGCGAGAATCTAAAACTTACCAACGCCAACGCGAAAGAATTCTCAGAGAGAATACCATCGAAAACACTCTGGCTTTGCTTAAAAGGCGGTTCCATATAGAGGAGGTAAGTGCCTTGACACCTGCCCTTCAGAACATTAATGATTTGGAACGCCTTCAACAGTTGCTAGTCGCAGTCCCCGAGATGCCAAGCCTTGAAGCTTTTGAAAAAATGCTGCACGAATAGAAATACAGGATAGCGATGGGGACGGGTACTGCCCTATTGACACCCTAACGGTACGGGAGAACATCATGTTTAAAGAAATGGAAATATTGCACAAAAACCTGCAAAAGGGAGTCGATCGGTGGTTTGAAAAAGACCTTCAACAGCGTGGCAGGACACAAGAAGAGATGCAGCAAATGACACTCAACCGTCCGACAGAGAACGGGCGCAGTTTTTTTGTGATTACCATTGACAGTTACTTGAACGAAGCCTTTGACAAGTTGCTTGAGCGAACCTGTAAGGATCTTATTCAAAAATAGTCAGATGAAGGCGGAAAAAAAGAATTCGCTATCGGAGTTATCCTTGAAACGCTCAAAGACCGATACCAACTTCGGGATGAGCAAGCCCTAAAAACATACCTCCAAAACATTAATGATTGGCAAACCATTAAAAAGTTGATGGGACTTGCCGCCTTCATGGAGGATTGGATATTTGTTTCATACACCGCACTCATTGAACGGGTTCTTAATAGTGAAGAACATACCAGAGAACGCATCACGGGGGATATCCGAGCATTAATCTACCTACAATTCGGTGATGATGTAATAGAAGAGCTAGCCCCAGCCATCGAGAGCATAGAGGATTTGCAAGAACTCAAAGAGGTGTTCATCGCCGCGGCCAGAACTCCTAACCTTTTAACGTTCAGAGGTGCTCATCCTGCACTGCAAAATAGTAAAAAAGCAGAAAGGTCTTCGCCTGCTCAGCAGCAAGAGTGACGTAAATATGCCCGATTACCGAAGAAAACTCATTGAAGTCAACATCCCCCTCCAAGCCATCAACGTAGAATCTGCAAAAGACGCATCACTCACACACGGACACCCCTCGACACTCCACCGCTATTGGGCACGTCGACCTCTCGCTGCATGCCGCGCAGTTATTTTCGCCAGTATGGTAGACGACCCCTCCGAATGCAAAGACGAGTTCCCAACCGAATCTGAACAGAACGCTGAACGCAATCGACTCCACAGCATCATTAAGCGACTCGTAGTTTGGCAAAATAGCAATGATGAAAACCTCTTAGCAGAGGCACGTTACGAGATCGCCTTCTCCGTTGCCCGCAATAATGGGGAAAACTTAACCAGTTTTCGTCAGCAATTTAAGAACGATCCGACAGTAGTCCTACAATACCTCCGCGACCACTGTCCCGCCGTCTACGATCCATTTTGTGGTGGAGGCTCCATTCCATTGGAAGCGCAACGTTTAGGGTTACGCGCTCGCGCCTCCGATCTAAATCCACTCCCTGTCCTGCTCAACAAAGCGATGATTGAACTGCCCCCGCAGTTCCACAACCAGAAACCCGTCAATCCCGATGCCGATCCGCTGGGAATGTTCACTGGTACGGGAAGAAAAAGAACGCGTGTCCCTTGGAAAGGCACCGCAGGCTTGGCAGATGATATCCGCTACTACGGTGCATGGATGCGTGAGGAGGCGTACAAGCGAATCGGACATCTCTATCCGAAAGCAGAACTTCCGGACGGAACCGCTGCAACCGTCGTTGCATGGTTGTGGGCGCGCACGGTGCCGTGTATCAATCCTGCGTGTGGCCTCCAGATGCCTTTAATGAAAACCTTCCAATTATCAAAAAAGAAGGGCAACGAGCATTGGGTTAAACCTGTTGTTGATAGAAAATCAAATACTATTTCCTGGGTTGTGCAAACCAATGATGAAGGAGTACCAGGACCTACCGTCCATCGGACAGGTGCACACTGTTGCGGATGTGGAACTTCTGTTAAATTGCCTTACGTCCGAGAACAAGGGCAAGCAGGTAACATAGGTGGGATAATGACAGCGATAGTCGCCGAGGGGACCCGCAAGAAATTGTTCTTGTCACCTACTGAAAAACACCTTCAAACAGCTGGCTTCCCGACCCCTAAGTGGCGACCAAAGGAAGAAATAATAAATACACCCAAAGTTAGTGCGCTTGTCTATAGTATGACCCATTGGCATGAACTCTTTACTGCTCGCCAACTTACCGCCCTAACTACTTTCAGCGATCTATTATCGGAAGTTCACAAACAGATAACCGAGGATGGCGCGACGGAAGAATACGCCTGCGCTGTTCGCACCTATCTGTCACTTGCTATTGGTAGGACTATTGATGCCAATTCCAGTTTCACGCGTTGGCATAACTCACGTGAGACAATTGAAGCAGTCTTCTCACGGCAGGCTATTCCAATGCTCTGGGACTTTCCTGAAGCAAATCCCTTTTCCACGTCACTACAGAATTGGGAGGCACAAATAGATTGGGTAGCAAAGGTTGTTGAGAATCTGCCAATATCAACAAACGAAGGCGAGATTTACCAAGCGGATGCGACTACGACAACGCACGCTGCTGATAATCCGCTTATTATTACGGATCCCCCCTACTACGATAATATACAATATGCCGAACTTTCCGATTTTTTCTACGTCTGGTTGAGGCCTCTGCTTCGCGATATATATCCGGAGCTTTTCGCTGGTATGATGATTCCCAGAGATGAAGAGATAGTCGCCGCGCCGCGGTTTGAAAATCCAGCACAACACTTTGAAAAATTGCTCAGCAAGGCGTTGGTCCGGATGCAGCAGCACTGTTCTGACCAATTCCCCTCTTCCATTTTTTACGCTTACAAACAGCAAGAAAATGAGCAGAATGGTAAAGCCTCTACCGGTTGGGAAACAATGCTCATGGCAATCATCAACGCAGGTTTTCAGGTTGTTGCTACTTGGCCCTTGCGCACTGAACGAACAACAGGTCTTAAGGGCGATAAAAATGCACTTACCTCTTCCATTGTGCTGGTGTGCAATCCTCGTTCCGAGACCGCACCTACCATAACCCGCCCCGAATTTCTACAAGAACTAAAAAAAGAAATGCCCCTTGCTCTTGAAAGACTCACGCGCGTCGCAAATATTAGACCCGTTGATTTGGCGCAAGCCGCTATCGGACCGGGGATGGAGATTTATTCTCGCTATAGCAAGGTGACACGAATCAGCGGTGATATTGTGCCGATATGCGAAGTGCTCATGCACATCAACAACGAAATCACCGCTTATCATGAAAAGGAAACGGGTGAACTGGATTCAGAGAGTCAATTCTGCTTGACGTGGCTCCAGCAGCACGGCTACATGGAAGGCAATTTCGGCGACGCAGATGTGCTTTCAAAAGCCCGCGATGTAGATACCGCCACTATGCACAACAAGGTACTGCTTAGAGATCGTGGTAAGGTTCGGCTGCTGAGACCTGAAGAATACGCTGAACGTGAAAACAGCCAAGACATGACAGCTTGGGAAGGATGTCTACGAATGGTGTGGCATCTATCGGGTGTAGAAAAGAGTGGCGGAATTCCTGGATGTACCGCTGTCGCCCGCGCCATGCGCGATTATGAATCCGCAAAACGTTTGGCACGCGTCCTATATGCTTATTACGATGCCCGCGGCGATGCAGAGAGCGCAGCACGCTATAACAATCTCGTAACCCAGTGGCAGTATATCTCGCAGTCAATGGGTTCACCAGAGCAGAGAGAGTTGGATTTGTAAAAGTAACCTAAGGTGCTATCTTTGTAGCATAATCTTTTAGATTGTGCATATTATGACGCGGTCTAACAGGCTACGCTACAATCCTGATTCTGACAACGGAAATTATCCCATGCGCGACACAGTTACCCCCTACGTCCTACAGTACCAACTCAAACGCAACCTCCGCCCCTTCACACGCGAAGAGATTCTGCGGTTACCGACGGAACGCAGCGGCGTATATGCGTTGTGGCGAAAAACCGGTACCGAAGGTCGGAACGAGTGTCTCTACGTCGGCGAATCCACGACCTGTGTCCGAAGACGGCTATTACAGCACGCTTCAAACGCACAGAATGATGAACTCCACTCACAACTCCGTATGTTTAGACCGATCATCCAATTTTCAGTAGAATTCACAGAGGATGCCGAGGAAACCGTCTTATTAGAAACCCAACTCATCCGCGAGTGGAAACCGAAAACCAACCTAAAAATGAATCCCGATAAATCTTAATGCTGACTGCTAAACAATCCTACAAATCCTGATTCAGACAAACAACCCAACGGGTGTGTAAAGTTTTTGACACAAAGTCCTCAACAGCACCAATCCTTAACTGCTAATCCATACCACGTTTTAACTTGACATCCGTTAGCAAATATACTATAATATATCAAATGTGGAAATTGACACAAACGTTTTCAGCAAACCACATAAGTTACTTATACCATTTCTGAATAATTGTTTCTCATTAACGAAAACTGGTTCGTAGTTGTGCAATTCATTGCGCCTCTTCTGTTCGGAAACCGCAGATAAGTTTCAAAATCTCTGAAATGCGAATTTCTTTTTCAGATTTGGTATTACTAACTGCTGTTTGCTGATTGCTGAGAGTGGAACGCCCTGACTGCCGACCGCTAACTCAAAAATGTTACACTTTTGCCAAATTGCGTTTTTTTTCACAAGAGAAAATCAAAAATTAAACGTCAACAAACCCTTACAGTGACTGGGTTCTCTAACGTTATGTGCCACCCATCAAATGTTACACGGGTGTAACTTTAGTGTAACATTTTTAGGGTGTATCGCTGAAAAATATACCGTAAAGTTATCACAATACTCACAACCGTTAATTCTAAAATCCTGCAAATCTTGATTCTGACAATCCGCTGTCAATATATTTATACACCGTATTCCAACAAAGCACTTGACAGTAAATCCCAAATAGATTAACATTACCACATTATGAGTCACGAATTAACCAGAAACCTACGCGTAATGAAATTATGCCTTAATGGCATAATTTGTCTTTGCTTTACATTTGGAGCGTAGCCCAGGAGCCCATAGTTAAAAAAATGGAAACTTACCGCGTCGCTATATTAGGATGTCGGAGTCGAGGCACCTCAGCCGCAAAGGCGTATCATGCCCATCCGCGCACCGAAATCGTAGCACTCTGTGATCTCGTCCAAGAGCGATTAGAGACTCTCGGCGACATCGTGAACGTCCCTGCCTCAGCACACTTCATCGATCTGGACGAAATGATTCGGCAGACCACTCCCGATATTGTAGCCATCCCCACAGCAACAGAGGCACACTATCCACTCTGCATGCGTGTGCTTGAGCACAAC
Organism: Candidatus Poribacteria bacterium; assembly: GCA_965232115.1. Lineage (GTDB taxonomy): Bacteria > Poribacteria > WGA-4E > WGA-4E > WGA-3G > WGA-3G. The sequence continues at coordinate 5,257,506 of OZ246958.1, read as the reverse complement.
GTGAACATCGAGGTAGAGAAACCGCTCTGCATCAATCTCGTTCAGGCAGATGAGGTATTGGCGAAGGCGAAAGAGAAGAACGCTCGCGTCGCCGTGCATCATCAACGGCGCACCAGTCCATCCATGCAGGCGATCGCGCAGGTCTTTGCGGAAGGAAAAATCGGCGATCTCCGCTACATCTACGCCAGTGGAAAAGGCTACTACGCAGGGTACGGACTCATGAACATCGGGACACACGTCGTCAACAACATGCTCCGTTTCGGTGGGAAGTGCCGGAGCGTTGTGACGCAAGCGACGACCGGTGGACGCAACATCGTCCATGATGATATTCTCCCTTCACCCGCGGGTATGGGGACAGTCGCAGGCGAGTATGTTACAGCGACGCTCCAATTCGACGGAAACGTCACCGGGACCCTCATTCAGCACAGATTCCCAAAGATTGATACCGATGCATACGTCATGGAACTCTACGGCACTGAAGGGAGACTCTTCTGGTCGGAGTTAAAAGGCTCGTGGTGGCTACCGACACCCCATTTCGTCCCTGATGGCATACATGACCAGTGGCAGGGACTCGCCTCTATCTATCCAGAGCATTTTGACCCAAACAAAGGCGCAGATGCTGACGATTACTGTTTCGTCGATGAGTATGTGAACGCCCTGGACGAAAACCGAGAACACGAATCTAACGGCGAAGAGGGTCGCCATGTCATTGAGATTCTGATGGCAATCTTCGAGTCCGCTGTCTACGGTAGGCGTGTCGAGTTGCCCCAGAAAAACCGAGAGCATCCGCTATTACAATGGCGGGCTGAAGCCAGTTTGGGGGAAATAAGAGAGATGCCCCGAGATTACGGCACTTGGCTGTCCCTCGAAGACAAACGCTTGTATAATATATAGCGAGAGTTCGGTATTTGTAGGGCAAACTGTTAGTTTGCGTCCTTAAGATGCCCGATCTAACAGATCATGCTATCAAGATGGCAAGTTGCGTTATAATATATAGCGAGAGTTCGGTATTTGTAGCACAAACTTTATGAAGATTAATTTATTAATTCGGTAATCCGAATTCACCCCAAACCTGGTAGGTGCGGTTTCCTAACCGCACCGGACATTACCGATTTATTTTCTTAAACTTCATTCAGTTTGTGCCACTATGCTAAGATGTTAGACCTACAGGAAACCCAAAATCCGCGAAATCTGATAAATCAGCGATAATCCGCGACTTGCGGCGTACTCGTCTAAATGCGACGTGCATCCAGACGATAAAGGGGAAAAAACTATGCCAAATCCTATAACAAATGCTGACAATCTACCACCCATCCCACTCACAGAAGAGCAGCGTTTTCTCTTTGATACACGTGGGTGGCTCCTGTTTCCGGGTGTGCTTAGCCAAACAGAGATTAAAGAGATGCGCGAGTTCTGTTATCGGCTTAAACAGGACCCCGCGTCTATCCCTGAATATCATCGCTCTCCTATCGGAGGTCCTCTTGAATCATTGACCGATCATCCAGTTGTACTCGGATTCATGAACGAGTTCCTAACATCTGGATATGCCAACGAAAATTGCTACGGCTTCCGACTGGAAGGCACGTTCCTAACCATTCGTCCAAACGGACACGACAACTTCCGTCCGCACGGCGGGCGAGGGATGCTTAACTTTCCCGGCAACTCGCACACCTATCATCTGCACCACGACAAGGCACACAGCGGGTTGACGCGCGTCGTCTGGGAACTGAATCCCGTCCGAAAAGGCGGCGGTGGAACGATGTTCTTGACCGGCAGTCATAAAGGCGCGTTCCCTGCACCACAGTCAACAGCGGATCGCACTTCTCCACTGTGGGAGGATTATGAATGTCCGGCTGGTTCTATGCTTGTGTTCACAGAGGCAATCACACATACCGGTGCGAAATGGATAGACGAAAAAATTGATCGCGTCGCCATTTTTCACTGCTACAATACCGTAGGCAACAAATGGCATAAGTGGGAACCGCATCCGAAGCACGTCGAAGCGATGCCGTTCAAGCGTCAGACGCTCTTCCGTCCAGTCCATTGTCAGGATAATACACCCACCTTGGAGGCGGTATAGTTAACTATGGCACATATTGATAAGGTTAAGGAGGAAATTGGTTGGTTAAAGGTGGTCTTTGCAATTTTCATCGCTACTGTCCTTTCTCTCATGGCTTGGTTAGTTGAGAATTATGGAAAAGGGCAAAGGCTCCTTCTTGTAATCGGTGGAGTCGCGGCATTTCTGATTATGTTAGCGATCATTTGGATAAATAGTGTTGCGAAACGAAAGATTGATAAATTGGAGGAATTGTGATGGAATGGTTCGTAGTCAGTGTATTTGTGGCGTTTCTTCTGACGCTTGGTATAGTTGTGCGAACCGCCACAAAAGATTAAATTATTGCTTTCACCCGCTTTGAATCTTAGGGTGAGTTCATCAAAAATCACAGATTGAGAGTACAAAATGAAAATTACGAAGGTCAAATCTTTTGTTTCAGAAAGTGGACATTTCTTTGTGAAAGTCGAAACCGATGCCGGTATCTACGGCGTCGGTGAGGGAGGACTACGCCGTCGTTCACTCGCCTTAGCCGAAGTCATCCGTTCATTTGAACCCTTTCTTATCGGTGAGGATCCGTTTCGGATTGAGCATCTGTGGCAAGTCATGTTCCGAGGCGGCTTTTTCCCAGGCGGCGTCGTCCAGTCCGCCGCAGTGAGTGCCGTAGATATAGCACTTTGGGACATCAAAGGAAAAGCACTCAATGTCCCCGTCTATGAACTTCTCGGTGGTCGCACGAGGGACAAGGTCGTCTGCTATCCACATAACGGCGGCGGCTCAATTGATGCAATCGTCGAGAGTTGTCGGCAAACCTATGAAGCCGGTTGGAAGTTCGTCCGGTGGAGCGTGAATGACAACGCTGACACGGGAAGGTTTGAACCCAGACGCGCCATCCAAAACTGTCTTAATCAGGTGCAAGCCGTTCGTCAAGCACTCGGCGATGACCTCAACATACTAATTGACGTGCATACCCGCCTCGATCCAGCAGACAGCCTCGATTTTTGTAACAAGGTCGCACAATACAATCCGTTTTTCATTGAGGACCCGCTGCGAGCCGAGAACCCCGCCAGCCTCAGACGCCTTCGACAGCAGACCTCGGTGCCACTTGCCGTTGGTGAACAATTTGACAGCAAATGGACCTTCCGAGAGGTTATTGAGGAAGAACTCATGGATTACTGCCGCGTTGATCTGTGCATTGCTGGGGGCTTGACAGAGGCACGTAAAATCGTAGGATGGTGCGAAACACATTACATCTATGTCGTACCGCATAATCCATTGGGACCCGTATCCGCTGCGGCGTGCCTGCAACTCTGTCTCGCATCACCGCTTGTCGGTGTGCAGGAACTCCCTCGCGCCCCGATGTCTTCACTGACCGATGTGTTCCCCGTACAAGTTCCATTTGAATCAGGGTATCTTCTACCCCCAGAACGTCCGGGACTCGGCATCGAGTTCAACGAAGACGCACTCATCAACGTCACAACACAGGACTACGGACCCCCTACTGGCTACCAACGCGATGACGGTGCCTACACAAACTGGTGATAGCACCCAACCGAGGTAGGTGCGGTTTTGCGGCGTACTCGCCCAAATGCGACGTGCATTCCAACCGCACCGGTGCTTATACAAACTGGTAATTGGTAGTAAGTGGTTGGTTGTGAGTCCTGCTAACTGCTGACCGCTGAAAGCGTAGCGACCTGACTGCTGACTGCTAATAATAAGGAGAAAATTGAATGACAACAGCAGAAATTAAACAGATGGCGACTGAATATATCATCAATACCTACGGCGACAGAAATTTAGCGTTCGTTAAAGGCGAGGGACCCTACTTGTGGGATGCCGACGGTAAAAAATACCTCGACTTCCTCGGCGGTCTCGCCGTTAACGGCTTAGGACATTGCCACCCGAAGGTCGTTGAAGCAATCCGTGAGCAGGCAGGTAAACTCCTGCACACGTCCAATCTCTACTACATACAACCGCAAGCGGAACTCGCCAAACTGCTTATCGACAACTCCGACATGGATCAGTGTTTCTTCTGCAATAGCGGTGCCGAAGCGAATGAAGCCGCGATTAAGTTAGCGCGGAAATACGCCAAAGACAGCGGTAGAACAGACGCTTACGAAATCATCACGATGGACAATTCGTTCCACGGACGGACGATGGCGACCATCACCGCTACCGCCCAGACGAAATATCACGTCGGGTTTGAGCCGATGCTTGAGGGTTTCACGTATGTCCCCTTTGATGATCTCGAAGCAACCGAAGCCGCTATCAGTTCAAAGACTTGTGCTATTTTAGTCGAACCGATTCAGTCTGAAGGCGGCGTTAATATGCCGAGTGCCGATTACTTGCAAGGCTTACGCGAATTGTGTGACAAACATGAACTGTTGCTAATTTTTGACGAGGTTCAGACCGCAATGGGACGTTTGGGCACTTTCTTCGGCTATCAAAGCTACGGGGTTGTGCCGGATGTGATTACAATGGCAAAAGCACTCGGTAGTGGCGTGCCGATCGGCGCAATGTTGGCGAAACGGCACATAGCAGAGAGTTTTGTCCCCGGCACGCATGCGGCGACGTTTGGTGGAAACCCATTGGTTACCGCAGCGGCAGCGACAACCGTCAGAACTATCTTAGAAGAGAATCTCGCCGTGAACGCCGTCAAGATGGGAAATTACCTTGCCGGTGGACTCATGGAGCTCAAAGGTAAGTATCCAGTCAAAGAGGTCCGTGGGAAAGGCTTGCTCCGCGGCTTGGTCATGGATGTTGATGCCAAACCCCTCGCAGCGCAGTGTATTGAGAACGGACTCGTCACAATATGTACCAACGATTATGTCCTCCGCTTCTTACCGCCTCTTAATATCAACAACAACCATGTTGAAGAGGCTGTGGGTATTGTTGAGAAATCGATGTCGGAAGTCCTTTAGATGCGATACACCAGACCCGCGATTCAGGTTTCTTCATCCTATAATGTTTTCCGAGCATTTTGCTTTGTACGATTAATCTGTAGGTGCGGTTTGAAACCGCACCTACCACGTGAAAAACGGAAGACGCTTTGCTCCGACTTGCATAAGTTTCCTGTGTTCTGTCTTCTCCTCACAGTTATTATTCTTGGATGCGTTGGTCCTACTGCCACAGTCCAGTTATCACCCGCGACACGTGCCGAATTAGACAGTATCCTCAACACACTGCAAGCCAGATACGATCTCACTGGCTCCTTAAAAATAACGCGGATGATGGTAACGATTGAAGAAGGCGATCGAAGCGAGGAAATCCGCGAGTTGTTGTGGTATAAAAAATCCGAGAACGGTGGGGAATTGCTCCAGATCCAAGCGTTAGGACCGATGAATGAACCGCGAGGTGTCGCAATTGCCAATCAGGACGAGAACCAGTTTCTGCTTCGCCTTCTGAACGAACAAAAAGCGTACCTCGGTCCACTGTCCGACGGTGCTTTACGAGAAATTTTCGGCGTGGATCTACGCGTGTCAGATGTGTTGAGTGCTATTTTCGCCAATCCATTCCTTGACGGACGCACCGACGAATTTATCTCGGTCGAAAGTTCGGGGGTAAAGTTTGTTATCGCACGTCCCGGTGTGCAAGAGGGCCACGTAGAGACCGTTACACTCTTTATTCGGGACGGTGAGCCTCGGGTTACGGAGTGGCACATCCACGATGAGAACGGGACGCTCCAGCAGCGTGCCGCTTTTTCTGACTATCGTCCAGTGAGTGGTATCCTCCAACCTCACAAGGTCGAGATTGAACGTCCCCTTGACCAGACACGCGTTGCTGTGAAAATCGCGAATGTTGAACTGAATGTCGAGATTAAGGACAGTAAATTCGATGTTGAACCCTTTCTCGGTGAAGACATTGAGATTATCCCTCTGTCAGAATTAACAGAGCAATAGACAAGAATCGTGCAAGACATACGCCTGCGCGCTCATGCTAAAATCAACCTCTATCTCGATGTGGTCGGAAAACGCGAAGACGGCTATCACGACCTCGAGACGATCTTTCACTCAATCGACTTGCACGATGATGTCGTCATTCGCAAACAAGATAAGAAGGGTATAGCGATTCGCTGTGAACATCCAAGTGTGCCTTATGATTCCCGAAATCTGGCGTACCGTGCGGCGCAATGCCTCAGTGATGAAGTCGGTGGTATCGGCGGTGTCGCAATTGACATTTACAAGCGGATTCCAGTCGCAGCAGGTCTCGCAGGTGGAAGCGCGAACGCTGCCGCCGTTCTTCACGGTGTGAATCAACTCTTTGAACTCGGTTTCACACAGGACGTGTTGATGCGTCTTGGCGGACGGTTGGGTGCAGACGTTCCTTTTTGTTTGCACGGTGGTGCGGCGTTGGGGCTCGGCATCGGCGATCAGCTCACAACCCTCCCCGCGCTTTCTAATGTGTCGCTCATCCTTTTAAACCGAGGTATTGAAGTTTCGACCGCAGCTGTGTTTAAAAAACTAAATTTTTCCTTGACAACGCCTGAAAAAGCCTGTATAATTATAAAGACTCATGTAGAGAAGGGTAATGTTGTTGGCATCGGAAAAAACCTTTATAACCGTCTTGAGGGCCCGGTCTTTTCCGAGTATCCCGAAGTTTGCGCGCTAAAAAACGAGCTATCTACGCAGGCTGGATGTTATGGCGCGTTGATGTCCGGGAGTGGTGCTACGGTGTTCGCTGTAATGCATGATACGGATGCCGCACGCCGGAGCGAATTACACTTCAAAAACCGAGTCAGTTTTTGCACATCTACGGTAACCAGCCCTGCTGGTGTATCCGTATATTGATGACTTAAAGGGCGGTGGCCAAGCGGTAAGGCACAGGTCTTTGGAACCTGCATGCGTAGGTTCGAATCCTACCCGCCCTGTCTCCTTTTTTAGCGATAACCCTTAAAATGGACGGGAAAAAATGCAACAAGCAAAATTAGAGGTCCAACCGCGCGACGCTTTCGGGAAGCAAAGTGCGCGGGCAATCCGGCGCGAAGGCGGAGTTCCAGCCGTTTTATATGGACGCTCGCAAGACACCTTAGCGATTCAACTCAGCGCGCGGACCTTCAAACAATTCCTACGTACGTATGGTGAAAACGTTATCATTAATATGGAAATCGGTGAGAGTGATCCCGAAACTGTCATTATCAAAGAAATTCAACGCGACCCGGTAGAGAAGCATCAAGTCCTCCATGCCGATTTTATCAGAATTTCTCTCGATGAACCTGTGACCTCATCTGTACCGGTCGTTATGGTCGGCATCCCATCCGGTGTTGAAGAGGGCGGTGTTCTCGAATTACCACTCCGTCAAGTGACTCTTCACTGCCTGCCTATGCAACTTCCTACTGAGATTTCCATTGATGTCAGTGAATTGGATATAGGCGATGCTATCCATGTCAGTGATTTAGACCTTGATGATGAAGTTGAGATCCTTGACGAACCTGATCGGATCATCGCAACGGTAAGCCAGCCACGGATCCAACTCGAATTGGAGGCTGAAGAAGCCGCAGCCGCAGCTGAAGGTGAAGGTGAAGAAGATGCTGAAGAACAGCCTTCGGAACCAGAGGTCATCTCTCGTAGGCAAACCGATGACGAGGAAGAATAACGTTGGCTACATAAAGAATTCACAAGAAATGCGCGTGAACAGACGCTTGGCACCTCAGCTGCGAATCGCTATGCGGATATCTGTTTACGCGCTTTTTTTTACAGGACTCATCTGGTCGATCACAGGCAACAGTATTGCCCAAGAATCGAACGTCCGCTTTATTGATGTCGATGGAAAGACGATTGCCGAGGTGCCCGCCCAACTCAGAGACGAAACGGTTTACCTTTCTGTTGATGCCGTGAAACGGGTCTTTGACCCCGCAATGACACATCAGTATAACCACCCCCGAAAACGACTTACCCTCAGAATGAAAGGCAAGCGGATTCGCTTGCAAATGGACAAGCCAACGATTAACATTGATCCAGGTGGAGAGATAGTTACCCTCTCGGTACCACCGATAATTATCGGACAACAACCGATGGTCCCTATCGGTTTTTTCACACAACTCCTGCCAATGTTCAATGATGTTGAAGTCATCTACAATCCGAGCCTCAGAAGGGTCCAAATGAGACCTACAGGGACTTGGAACCCTGTGGAGGGAACGGGTTCTCAGAATTGGGCAATCATCATCGACCCAGGGCATGGCGGTGTTGATGACACGGGATGCGAAGGCAGCACCGGACTCCTTGAAAAAGATGTCGTCCTCGCACTCGCAAAACAGATCCAGCAGCTTAGCGAACAGCGGGAGATGCAGATTTACCTCACGCGTCAGACAGATACGAAAAAAACACACTTTGAACGGATTCAAGTTGCGACTCGGAACCAAGGAAGACTCTTTCTCAGCCTACACTGCAACGCATCTTTTTCATCCCACGAAAAAGGTATCAAAATTTATCTCAACAACCCTAAAGGACAACTCCGATTCCCAAGTAACGTCGGGCAAGCACCTTCGGGACAGAGACTAAAAATCCTCGCACAAGCCAATTTTTTGAAGCAAAGCCGAGATTTCGCAGCTGACCTGCAAACAGAACTCAATTTCCTCACGGAGATACCCGTCACGATTACCGAACTACCGCTTATTGCGTTATCCGAAATCTATATGCCGGGTGTTGTTTTGGAACTCGGTTACCTCTCTAATGCTGGGGATTTAGAGCAACTTTCCAATCCCGAATATATCACAAGCGTTGCACAAGCCGTCACCCGTGCTATCCAACGCTATATTTCTGCTGCTAATCAATCTGTTCTACCGACGGTATTAGAGCAATAAGGCATCCATTGATTTCAACAAACCAATAATCTATAACACGGACAAAACAGTGAAATATAACAGCAGTGCTGGCTTTTCGAGGCTCTTGATCATCTGGGGGATAACGCTTATTGTTGTCGCTGTCTCTCTCGGTTTGACCCTGTTTCTGATTAATCAGTCGAGGCAGACGGTGATTCCGATTGCCCCACCGCCGTTGCCAGTTGCTGCGAATCCTTCAGATACACCGCCGCCGCCGCAACCACTCAATCTATTTCTTCTTGACCCAACGACTCTCACGCTTGTTCCAGTTAAAATTGAACGGCGGCTTCATGCCGAGTTTACGCAACGTTTAGGGCAAGTCGTCAAGGCACTTATTCAAGAAACACCGCCTAACTTTAGAAATCCTATGCCACGCGGCACACTCCTCAATGAAGTCTACATTGACAGCCATCAGACCGCCTACTTAGATTTTTCAAGACACCTCACTGACGATCATATCGGTGGGACCACCGCTGAGCGTTTAACCGTTATGGCGATTCTTAAAACCGTCTTTGACGCATTCCCGAATGATATTAAACAGGTTCAGATTCTAATTGATGGAAACGAAGTAAAAACGCTTGCAGGACATCTTAACCTCTCACAGCCACTACACTTTTTCGATTGAGATTTGTAGGGTAATAGCAATCAGTCATCAGTTATCAGTAAAAAGATTGTTGTGGCAGTTCCAAACGCTTATCAATACCACACGAGCAACTGACTGCTGATTGCTGATCGCTGACGGCTACTAAAAAATGAAACTTATTATTGGACTCGGTAACCCCGGGCTCCGCTACCAAAACACCAAACACAACGTCGGTTTTCGCGTGATTGATGCCTTCCACGAAAAAACGCAAGATAGGCAACAGAACTCACGCCGCACACAAACATCAATCTGCAAATCGCTTGTTATGCAGACAACGTGGCACAACACATCCGTTATCCTCGCAAAACCGATGACGTATATGAATAACAGTGGTGTAGCCGTTGCTGCGCTCGTTGAGCGGTTTGAGGTGCCCCTCTCGCAGCTCTGTGTTGTCTACGATGACGTTCATTTGGACATCGGTATATTGCGGATGCGTCAGAAAGGGAGTGACGGCGGACAGAAAGGGATGAAATCTATTATTCATCACTTGGGGACGAACGAGTTTCCGCGTCTCCGTATCGGCATTGGTGAACCAATTGGTGATTTGGTCGATTATGTTCTCACGGAATTTTCGCAAACCGAAGAGATAGAAATCGAATCTACTATCCATCGAGCAGTTAATGCTATCGAAACCTTCGTCAAGGATGATATCCTAACAGTCATGAATCAATTTAACCGACCCCAACAGTGAAGAGGTGAGACTATGGAAAAAAAATACCGTATTCAGAACGTTGAGACGATACCCAGCCCATCGCTGGTTGTTTATCTCGCACAGGTTCAACAGAACATTGAACGTGCTATTGCTGTTGTTGATGGAGATGTCTCGAAGCTTAGACCGCATGCGAAGACGCATAAAACCGCAGAGATTATCGCCATGGAGCGTGAGGCTGGCATCCTTAAGCACAAATGCGCTACCCTGCGCGAAGCAGAAATGCTGGCACAGAACGGTATAGAGGATATTGTGATTGCTTATCAGATGGTAGGACCCAATGTCAATCGCTTCGTCTCGCTGCAGCAAACATATCCGCATGCCGATTTCAAGGTCGTCGTTGATCATTCAGAGGCAGTGAGAGCACTTTCGTCAGCCGCGGCGATGTCCGGTTTAAACGTCAAGGTTATGCTCGATCTGGATGTCGGCATGCATCGCACAGGGATACCCGTCAGTGCTGAGGCTGTGGAGCTCTACGCCCAGATTGCAGCGGCGGATGGATTACAACCGTGGGGTCTACACGTTTACGATGGACATATCCACGATGAAGATGTAGCTGAGAGACAAGCGTCTTGCAACAAAAGCCTCGCGCAAGTAGAGGAGATGCAGGATAAGCTCTCTGCCAAAGGACTTGAAGTGCCGCTGATTGTGATGGGCGGTACACCCACATTCCCTATCTATGCCGAAACGCCAGGCGTCGAGGCATCGCCGGGCACCTTCATTTTTCATGATCATGGGTACACGACCCTCTTCCCCGATCTCGGTTTTACCCCAGCAGCACTCCTCTTGAGTCGTATTATTAGCGTGCCTACCCCGAATCGGATTACCCTTGATTTGGGACATAAAGCCATCGCTGCAGATCCTGATGGTGTACGTGGGATCATCTTGAATATTGATGATGCTGAGGTAGACAAGCAGCATGAGGAACATTGGGCGATTAACGTTCCGGACAGTACGCCTCTGTCCATTGGACAGGAAATTTACGTCTGTCCAACACATATCTGCCCATGTGTCGCGCTCCATCCATTTTACTATGTCATAGATGCTGATGGCTATTGTCGGGAGACATGGGAAGTCACGGCACGAAATCGAAGTGCTGCGTGATCCTATAAAATGCGACGCTCACGGCCACGGAAAAAACGGTGCTGGTACGTTTGTGCCCCAACTGATAAGCACCCACACAACCGCCATGCTGAATTCCCCAAAGACCATACCTAAGAAGAAAGGGCGGAGTCGCTGATACTGCCGAATGCCGCTGTAGCGTAGGATTGGGGTCTTAATGCTCCAGGCAATTACAACCGGGAACCAAAACACAATAAGTGTCCACGAAGCCGATAGCGCATATCCAAGTGGATGCAAGGGCCACCACCAGTATAACATCCGCAAGATAACCAGCCCTGTTGTCACGAGCGCACCGATGCCAAAAAAGATTCCACCAGTTGTGCGGAAGTCTGCCCCTAATCCCTCCATCGCCGCGACGTTGTCTCTGAAAGCCCAAAGTGGATTTCCGCGATAGGTGTAGCTATACATATAGTTTGCACCGTGTGTATAAGGAAGCCATAAGTGGATAGCAGCCGCACATAAGAATGCGAGTGTGCTCCCTAACACAAACACACCTAAGAGTGAACGATAGGACATTCCCACCCGATCTCTGATTTTTAAACCGTCTAAGAAACCTGTTAGAATTAATCCACGCTGATCGCGAGTAAAGATAGCATCAAGGAACGAGAGCGTAGTAAGGCTTTGTGCCCCGAGTGTTGCTTTGCTCGCAATGAGTTGATAGAGGTCAATTGGTCGAAACGATGTTTCCGTCATTAGCAATCCACCTTCAGCTGTACTACGCGCCATGACCACTGCTACGATGCCGATATAGACGAGTATCTCGAATGCGGCGAACCCTAAATTCAGTCCTGCTGCGTAACACCATCCTATCGCAAGAAGCAGACTCATAATAAGTCCCCAAACTGCCATGCGGTAAGGCATGAGTTCCGCCGTATCATCTACTTTGTTTGTCCGAAACGCTCGCCGAAACACGCTTCTGAAATGTGGAAATCCCATATAGATAAACGAAATAACCAGCACCACATAAGCACCTGCGACTTGGTAACCCAAATAGAGTCGGGTCGGGTAGAGAGGCATCCCGCTTACCCGTAGACCAAACATCGCTGCGACGACATCTTGGAACCGCGTGAGAAGAAAAAAGAACCATAGACTGAAAAGCAGTTGTGTCGGCAGGAGATAGAAAAATCCTACCGCTGCAAAAGAGAGGAAAATCGGGGTGTAGGCGATGGCGTTGAAGGGCTGTTCTGTAAAGTATTGATTCAGTAGGTACCGGAGTGGAAAGTTCGGGATTTGGGGCCAGATTTCATGAAGACCGTTTAAGGTAAAGATAAGCGCAGGCAATCCAAACCCTAACCACATCAAGCGATTCCGCAGAAAACCGCGTCCCTCGTGTACGAACTCAAGCGGGAGCGAGACTAATGGAAATGACAGTTTCTCATTTTCAATCCACTGTTTTCGCAGGATTGCTGCGAGGCAGAGAAACGCTGTGAAAACTAAAAAGACAAGCACACCCCAGAGGCACAACGGCTCTACCCAGGCACGCCACGGAATTACATCACCCGTCTCGGTGCCTTCATAGAAACTGATTGCAATCGCTGCTTGTCCTTTTTGTTCTGGCGAAAATGGAATCAACCACGGCTTGATGTGTGGGAAAAACAGCGTATCCCAACTGTTCGTTTCATTAGTAAAGTAGTTGACTGCGATGAGGGCAGGAATGAGTTTTTCCATCACCCCGCGCGATGAGATCATCGAGGCGACCAGCATCATACAGTAGATGCCCATCAACTCCCGCGGCGATAATCCGAATCGATTGTTCAGTTTTTCGAGCAACCGATTCCCTAATACCAGAAAAAAGAACAATCCAATGACCGCAGGTGGCAGCTGCAAAAACCCGATTTGGATGTAGGTGATTACCAATTCCGCATAAGAGACGATGCAGCATATAGCAACAACGAAGCAGATACCGAGAAGAATGGAACGTCCTGATATACGGTTTTCATCTGTCGGAAACAATATCCCACTGTCCTATGTTAAGAATTTGATAAAGTTTAGCATAAGGTCAAAGCGTTGTCAATGCGGGGTCTTGAAGTTGGCACGGCACCCCCGGCTGCAATGCCTTATACCTAAAAAATAATAAAAATCACTTTTCTGTAACTTATTCTCAAATAAAAACGTTATGTAAAGTATGAATAATATTGGTTACTTATGGACTGAAGCGATGCCTAATGAATCAATTCAATCCTTTGTTAAAGTTAATCCGCTCGTTGGGCTACCCGTCAAAACCTTACGTCTATATAACGCGTTAGAGGTTTTCAAGAAGAAATATCGTTCTTCGGAAGAACCGGAATGGTTTAGTATTCCCCAACGCGATCCACTTCTTCAGAAAATTGGATTTTCTAAAACGGAGATTGAAACTGGTATCAAGGAATTGAAGCGAGCGAATTTGTTGCAAATTCGCGAGGAAGATGATACATGTTGGTATTGCCTAAAATAGGATGCAAGCGCGCGAACTGATCTTAAACACCTCGCGTCTGGTATTAGCCTCTGCGTCGCCTCGCCGCGCTCGGTTGTTATCGCAAATTGGACTAACCTTTGAGGTCCGTCCAAGCGATGTCGTTGAACCGCCGCACAGTGCGTTTTCAAACGAGCAAGGGGATGAGATAACGCAGGAACTTGCCTTACTAAAGGCGAGAGCTGTCGCGCAACACTACACCGAAGGTGTAATTATTGGCGCAGATACCTTGGTATCATTAAATGGAAGGCTTCTCGGAAAACCTGTTGATGATGCAGACGCTATAACAATGCTGACGCAGCTCAGCGGCACCGCTCATGAGGTCATAACAGGTGTCGCACTGGTGAACGCTTCAACAGCGCGGACTGTCGTTTGGGCAGAAACGACCCAAGTTTATTTTCGGCGGCTGCATAGAACAGAGATCGCTGATTATGTCGCTACTGGTGAAGCAGCGGATAAAGCGGGTGCCTACGGAATCCAAGAACGAGGTGCTGCTTTCGTTAACCGCATTGAGGGCTGCTACTTCAATGTCGTCGGACTGCCGTTAGCAAGCCTCGTTGAACACCTCTCCAACTTCCAATCCGATGTCGGCATGTAAAAACTACACCCCCACCAAGGGCTACACCGAAATTGTGAAGCCCGGCGAAATGGGAATCACCAAACTCCATTTCGGAATTCTTACCCTCACGCCCCAGACAACTTTCTTCGACCACTCTGACGATGCTGAAGTCGCACTGATTGCGTTGGGTGGACACTGCACATTGTTGGTAGGGCATAACGGAAACAAAGCGTACGGCGTTTTGGGTGAACGTTCAAATGTCTTCGAGGGTGAGGCGTGTGTGGCGCATATCCCACATCACACAACTTATGAAATGCTCGTAGGAGAGGCGGGTATTGAAGTCGCAGTCTGCAAAGTGGAATCCCATTCGGAATCCGCTGCGGTGATTCTGGAGGCGGGAGAGACAGCACCCGAGCAGGAGACGCATCTCAGGATATGGGAAAACATTGCAGATGTAAGCACAAGCGACACGCCCGTGATACCTACACAGGGAGAGGCGATCTGTTTCTATAGATCCCTTGATGTGAACGGTAGTGCTGTTTTTGAAGTCACGCGCACCGTAGATGACAAAAGAACGGCACGCGTGCAGCTGTCTAACAACGATGTCCTAATGCTCTCAGAGCAGGATAGCATCCTATCCCTAACGTCTGAAGGGGGTGGCTACCAGTTATGGGTCCAACCCAATTTATAGCAGCACAGACACAGTTTTACTCGCCTTCAATGAGTTCGCCACCCTTTTTGAGAAAAGCGACAGCACTGCGTGAGATTTGAACTTTTACTTCTTGATTGTTCAATTCTCCAACAGTGATGAGAATAATGTTCTTATCGTTACTCAGACCCAGAATTTTACCATGCAATCCACCATTGGTTACAATTTCATCACCCTTGGATAGATTTTCCAGCATATTCTGGTGTTTTTTTCGTTTGGCTTGTTCCGGTCGCCATAATAGGAAGTACATGATAGCACCCATTGCGATGAACGGAACAAGCAGCCCCATTATTTGGTCCATAAAAATCTCCTTTACTAACAACTAACAACTATTAAAGAATCAGCATGGCATCGCCATAACTGTAAAAACGGTAATCGTGCTGGAGTGCCTCTTGATACGCTTTCTGCATTAAATCCTTTCCAGCGAAGGCACTCACCAGCATCAGTAAGGTTGATTTCGGTAGATGGAAGTTAGTAACCAAAGCATCTACTACATTAAATCGGTGACCCGGATAGATGAAAAGTTCGCTGTAACCGCTGTAGGGTTGGACAGTTCCGGTTGTACCGGCACTTTCCAGCGCGCGTACCACTGTGGTCCCAATGGCGACAATTTTCACGCCTGCTTCCCGCACGAAACGAATACGGTTTGCTTCTGTTTCAGTGAGGTGGATATATTCAGCGTGCATTTTGTGGGTCTGAATCTCTTCCACTTTCACCGGTTGGAATGTTCCGGGTCCGACGTGTAGTGTTAACGTCGCAGTTTCTATCCCGTTACTTTTCAATTCCGCCAACAGTTCTTGTGTAAAATGCAGCCCCGCTGTTGGGGCAGCGATCGCGCCTTCAGTGGCGGCATAAACGGATTGGTAACGCACTTTATCCGCAGCGTTCGGCGCGCGGCGAATATAAGGCGGGAGCGGCATCATACCAACCGCTGCGAGAATACCTGAAAACGTTCCCTCGTAGTTGAAACGGACGATGCAGTGTCCATCATCCGGTTTCGCGAGGACCTCTGCTGTTAAAGCACCGTTTCCAAATACAATTTGTGTGCCGATTCGGAGGCTCCGCCGCGGTTTTGCGAGTGTCTCCCAGATATCTGCCTCCTTTTCACGAATAAGAAGTAACTCTATCTTTCCGCCAGTGCCACTTTTCTTTCCAATTAACCGTGCCGGTATAACCTTCGTGTCGTTTAGCACCAAGAGCGCAGCGTCCGGCAAATATTCTCCAATCTGCGAAAATCGGGTGTGGTGAAACGTCTGGGTGCCGCGGTCTACTACCAAAAGTCGTGAGGCATCGCGTTGTTGGAGAGGGCTTTGTGCGATCCGGTCAGGAGGCAGGTGATAATCGAAATCTGTGAGATTCATAACGGTCGGATGCGGCAAAATACGGTTTGCAACTAATGAAATAGTGATATTTGGGAATTAACAGGATAGTCAAAGTATTCATGAGCAGCATCGGTTGCGACCCGTCCGCCCGGTGTCAGCATCAGGAATCCCTCTTTGATGTAGTAGGGTTCGTAAACCTCCGAGATAGTCCGTTCATCCTCACTAAGCGCGACGGCGAGTGCTTTAAGCCCAGCACGTCCGTTGAATTTCTCAATAAGCGTTTGAAAATAGGCGTAGTCTTGTGCGTCTAATCCACGTTCATCAATCCCGAAAAATTCGAGTGCCTCCTCCGCAATCTCATGTGAGAGCACGCCGTTACCTTTGACTTGCGCATAATCTCTGACGTTTGCGAGCAACTTATTGGCAATTCGCATTGTGCCACGTGAACGCCGCGCTAATGTATATTCAGCGTTTTCGTCGATGTTAATGTCAAGTTTCCCACTATTGATGCGGATAGATTGTTGAAGGTCTTCTGCTTCGTAATAATCGAGGTGTATGCGGATGCCAAAGCGATCGCGGAAAGGTCCAGCAAGCAAACCTTCACGTGTTGTTGCACCAACGAGTGTGAAATGGGCAATTCCAATTTGTACAACATCTGATGCGGGTCCCTGTCCAATGGCTAAATCGAGTTGGTAGTCTTCCATTGCTGGGTAGAGTGATTCTTGCACGTACGCTTTCATGCGATGGATTTCATCAATAAACAAAATATCGCCTTTATCAAGGTTCGTCAAAGTTGATGCAAGGTCGAGCCGTTCCATAACAGGGCCGATCGCCTGTTTGAAGCCACTCTGCATCTCGTTAGCAATAATTTTCGCAAGCGTCGTCTTGCCGAGGCCCGGTGGACTGACAAGGAGGACGTGTTCTAACGCATCACCACGTTTTTTAGCGGCTTCAATATGGATACGGAGTTGTTCTTTGGCTCGCTCTTGTCCGATAAATTCGTTCAACCATTCCGGGCGGAGACTGTATCCAAAGGCATCCTCTTCTTCACTTGCTAAATCTTGCATCAATATTTCGGCATTATCCATTGTTTTATCCTAATTTGAGATGTGTGTTGCGTGTTTGGTGTAGTTCGCGGCACCTCGCATTTCTGAAGAAGATTAATTTTGGATATAGCGGAGTGCGTGTTGCACTAAGTTTTCTCGTTTCGCAGCGGGACCCAGGATTTTTTGAGCCTTTTCCACGGCTTTTTCCGCTTGGAGTTCTGGCGCACCGAGGTTGACAAGCATTTCGATCACCTCTGCATCCAAAGCTACAGCGTGTTCGAGGTCAACATCGCCTTCAAATTTCATTTTCATGATGTTCTTTTTAAGTTTGGAAATTATAACATGAGCGAGTTCGTTACCTAAACGCGGAACTCGCGTCAACGCAGCAATGTCTCCACGATGGATGGCGCGTTGGAATTGTGCTGGTGATAACCTCTCGGCAATATTTTGTGCAAGTGCTGGTCCTACACCGGAGACAGTTAGTGCCAATTCAAAGACTTTTAACACGTCCCTTGAAATGAATCCGTAGAGCGTAATCTTATTATCACGGGTTTGGTGATAATAGGTATAGAAAGTAACCGGATCGCCTATCGGAGGTAAGTCTGTTTGGGTTCTCGGTGGAACATCAACGGCATACCCGACACCATTTACATCTACGGTAACCTGTTTTGTGTCTTTATGGGCAAGAATCCCTTTGATGTAAGAAATCATGCGGACGGTCCTTATTTCTAAGCAGCTGCTTCCAAAAGGTTATCGGGGATATCGAAGTTGGCGTAAACTTTCTGGACATCATCAAGATCATCGAGGGCATCCATGAGCCGTAACATCCGCTCCGCTTCTTTTCCTTCAAGTTTCACCGTGTTCTGCGGAATCATGCTAATTTCAGCGAGTTGAACATTCGCCGAAGTTTCCTGAACTGCCGTTAAGACGCTATCAAACATCTCAAATGGGGTCAGGATTTCAATGCCAGTCTCCGAAGCCGTGACATCTTCTGCACCCGCTTCGACCGCAATCATAAAAAGCTCTTCTTCGTCAATACTGTCGGGTGTCACGACAATTAACCCACGTCTGTCGAAAACCCAAGCAACACATCCACGTTCCCCGATTCTGCCTTCGTGTTTGGTGAGTGCATGTCGGACCGCTGCGACGGCGCGATTGCGGTTATCGGTTAAGACCTCTATCATCATTGCGACACCACCGGGTCCGTAACCCTCATAAGTGATTTCTTCGTAGGTAGCACCTTCGAGTTCACCGGTGCCACGAAGAACCGCCTTCTCAATGTTATCGCTGGGAACGTTACTTGATTTTGCAGCCGCAATTGCAGTGCGAAGCCGTGGATTCATGTCCACATCGCCACCGCCGATACGGGCCGCCGCAGTAACTTCCTTAATCAATTTTGAGAAGAGTTTACCGCGTCTGGAGTCGTTCGCTGCTTTCTTATGTTTAATTGTAGACCACTTAGAATGTCCTGACATGGTTTGCGTCCTTTCTGATTATTTAGGGTTAAATTAGTATAGCATAACGAGCAAAAAGATACAATTTAAATCTACGCTACCGGAGTCCATTCTAATTGATTGGACAAAAATCGAAATGTGTGTTAAACTTGTTACATCCTACGTTTAAGGAGTGTGATAGGTTGCTATGTTACCTTTTGTCCTAAAGATTGCAGACCAACCGGTGGAACGTCTGCAGCGTATCAATGTTGAAAATCAGCCTATTGATGTTGATGTCCAGCTCGAGTTTTATTCTCGGGAATTTGAACCTGCGGATATGGCATCCTCATCACGGCGACAAAGATTGAGCCAGTTAATCTTGCAGGAAGCCACCGAGAATGCTTATGCGACCTTTGTTACATTCCTCCGAGATAGCGCGGCACCACAAAATTTTCTGCCCTTTGAGCACCTCGAGCGATATCCGTGCCGCCGGTATGCTCTAATCCTTTCCGCCTCCCGCTCTCACGAACTTTTTGAGATCTGCCAGATACAGCCCGACGCGAGCCATTCTACCCTAAACTATCGGGGTTACGAAATAGCAATCAAACCCCGCAGATACGTTTTGGATACTGCGGCTTATTTGGTGGCACCGGATAAATATACGCTTTTTATAAGGCAGGTCCGGGAAGACAATACCATTCGGGTTTACCGGAGCGATTTTATCAATCTCACTCAGAATTCACCTTCACCCTTTAAACTTGATACCCGAGATATAATGGAGAACGTCCAACTTGAACTCGCGAGAGAAACGGAGCAAGCACTGCCGTTAGAACAGTTACTTATGTTTCCAACTGCTAACGAGGAGGCAGGGCTGCCTCGCATCGTGAACTGTCCAGAATGTAATGGACGCGTGCGTCGTCTTGGGAGAGAGGGGTATTTCTGCTTAGAGTGTGATTGGGATAATTTGCCGCCCCTAAAGCGGCTGTCATGATTGGCTGTCGCTAACCACTGCCTCCAAGTTTCGCTAAGTGTAAAACAAGAGACGTATTGCCAATGGCTATCACTGCGCCGACAACGGTTTGCAGGAGCGTATGCCGTTTTCGGTAAACCCTTGCCCAGGCAATCAACGGAATCAACAGAAATAACCAGCCAAATTGTGGGTTAACAAGCATCACAAGTACCGTGATACATCCCGTAGCAACGCTGCTATGAAAACTAATTTTCCACGTTAACGTAATTGCGAAAAAAACAACGCTGTTTATGATATAAGCGACTCCCGCCCAAACAATTTCACGCGCCGCACCCAGCTGGTGCAATAGAAAAGTTCCCACAATCATACTGACGAGCGTACAGCATAAAGGCAGGAACCGTTCTTCTCTGTTTTTCAGATGTAAGTCGCTTACTTTGGAAAATCGAACCATGACTGCTATTGACAGTGCCGGTAGCACGGTCACAAATAGCACTACGATCCCTAACCACCGGAATAGGTCTTCAGGTGCTGCATGTTTTTCCACAACGCCAATGGCTGTCGCAATGGGTACCAAAAAAGGGCTAAAAACGACAGAGACGCACCATGCTAACCGTGCGGGGATTGTTGGTAAAATCCTACGGGTCATTAATTAATTCGATGTTTCCAACGTTTTGAAGAAATTGACTAAATCTGGTCCATGTGTACTGGGATTGACCGCGTTATCAATTTCCAAGATCTTCCCCTCTGTGTCAATGATAACAGTTAATCTCCCAATCCTACCTTCAAGGGCATTTGTTACGCCGTATAGGAGCGAAAGATTGCGACCGGTATCTACCAGAAGCGGGAAGTTCAGCTGATTTTCTTCGGAGAATTTCTGGTGGGAATCGGCATCATTCGTAGTGATTCCAAAGACCTGAGCATCGTATTTGGCAAAATTACTCGACTCATCACGGAGTGAGCAGACTTCTGCCGTTCAGCCAGTTCCAAAATCGCGCGGATAGAACGCCAAGACGACATTCTGTTTTCCACGAAATTCACTCAATTGGTGCATTTCACCGTTACCGTCAGTAGCAATAAAATCGGGAGCGGTTTGTCCGACCTCTATCTTCGGCAGCACCTCTTTCAGTTGGGCAACAACATCTTCACCGTGCGTTTTGACGTTAACTTCTCTATCAATAGCACGGATATACCCAGCTTTATCAATGATAAAAGTTGTCCGTTTTGATGCATTGAACCTTTCGATGATCCCGCTGTACTGCGTGCTCACCTTAAACTCAGTATCCGCCAGTAGAGAAAATCCGAATTTTTGCTCTGTGCGGAACCGCTTGTGTGATTCGACGGAGTCAACGCTCACACCGAAAAGAACGCTATCAGTTGCTTCTATCTCGCTCAAACTGTCCCGGAGCGAGTTGAGTTCGGCTGTTCAGCCACCTGTAAAATCTTTTGGATAAAAGGCGAGAACGATATTTTTTTGACCTAAGTAATCGCTGAGATTCCGCTCAACACCTTCTTCATCTTTCAGTGTAAAATCTGGGGCAATCATCCCCACTTTTAGCATATCTGGAGTTGTCACTGCTTCCTCCCCTGAAGCTGCTGAAATTATAAGGGCTGTCATGAGGATAGCAGCCCAGATACTTACATTTAACCGCATTAGAAACATTACATTATACCTCCACGAATTTTTTGTCAGTCTGAAAGAACCCCTTTTTCTTCAAGCCATACCTTCAAAGGCACATCTGCATCCTTGGGTGAAAAATGCCCGTTTGCATTCGTCCCGCCACCGAGCAGCTGCTGTCGAATTGGGTCGTTGCGCTCGAACATCTCCTCCGGAATGGTCATATTATCTTTGCTCCGTATCCATCGATAGCCATATCCGTAAAAGAGCCCCTTGCGAGTGATGTCTGAGTCGTTTTCACTGCGGGCATGCCACAGCCGCCGATCGAAGAAGACCGCATCCCCCGGTTTACAACAGACCGCTATTGCTCCCTCAGGAAGTGAACCATCTGTCGGACGGTCCTCAAGTTTATCCCATAAGTGGCTGCCGGGGATGATATAAAAGTTTCCGCGTCCAGGCTCTGAGCAGTCGGACAACCAGTAGACGACTTTGACAGAGAGACGCGGCCGCGGTGAGCTTTCCATCTCGATGTTAACACGTCCACTATCCTGATGCCAGCCGAGCGGCGTTGGTTTACCACGAACTTCCTCCCGACGTGGCGGTGTTATAATAAAATGGCTGTGATAGGAATAGATGTTCCAGCCCAAAATACCCCAGACCTTCGGGAACGTCTTATACCAATCCAAAATATTCACGAAAACCTGATCTGTACCGAGGAAATTCGGATAGAAGAAATTGTTATGCGCCGTCAGTTGGTTTTTGGTGTGTGGATCGTAGCCAGCATCAAGGTGTGTTTGATAGATGTTGTCCACCCGCGTTTCAAGCCGTTCAACGAGGTCTGACGGAAGGGCATTTTCAACGATAAAATACCCATCTTCATTTATAGCACTGCGTTGTTCGTCAGTCAGTTGGTGTTGTAGATGTCTTTCGTCAAGCATAGCGTGGATCTCCAATTTATGGTGTTTGTCGAAATGCGCGAAGAAGTTAATCTGGTAGGGGACCTTCTATCTGGTCAACGAAGCGGATAGAGTGAATAACATCACGGAGGTCTGTGAGCGGAACTTGCCGGTTGCGAACACAATCGACGAAGTGGCGATGCATCGTTAGCACGCCTTCATAACTCGCTGAGTCGCGCTGATCTACACCGTCGACTTCCCAACCGCCCATGACGCTTCTGTCGTTGTCCTCGTAAATTTCGATTTCTTCGGGGATTTTCATGTAACAACCGATGCCGACACCGTGCAATTCGGAGCGCAGCACGCGACCACCCGACGCACGACTCCCGAAGAGGACACCTGTGACATTGTTATCAAAACGGACAAAGGCGGTGTAGAAGTTACGCTGTTCTGCAGCAAACGTATCGCGATGCGCCGTGACTTCCACCGGTTCCCCGCCTGCCATATATCGGAGCAGATCGACAACATGGCAGACATCGTTCCAAAGGGTGGTTGTAAATTCTCGATTCTGCCCGATCATCTGCTTGTTAAAGGTAGTAACGGCTAATGTAACAGGTCCCTTTTCTCCAACGCGCCGCATCGCCTCGCGTGTAACAGCGGCATATCTCCGCTGGAATCCCACCATACAGTAAACGTCGTTGGCAACTGCTGCTTCGAGCAATTGCTGTGTTTCGTCGCTGTTCGCACCCGGCGGTTTCTCAATAAACAGATGCTTGCCCGCGTTGAGGCAATCCAAAGCGGGTTGTAAAATCCACTTTTCGTTCATCACACAGTAAACGATGTCTAAGTCTTGCGTGTCTAACATTTTCCTGTGATCAGTGAAAGTGTGTGGAAACTCATATTTCTGTGCGACTTGTGCGAGTTTTTCCTCATCTAATTCGCACGCAGCGAGCATCTCAACATCATCTTCAAGGCGATTAACGTTTGGATAATGCGCGCCTTGACTGCGTCCCCCTGCACCGATAAATCCTGCTTTAAGCATTCGGACTCTCCCCTTCGTCTCAATATTCGCGAAATTTTGTCCGCTTGAAAGTCTTCACACTTTAGCACAAACCCAAATTGATAGCAACAAAATTTGGGATATTGCTTAATCGTGCTAAGTTTTGAACAACTTTTAGGAATTCCATAGCCGTATGTGCCAAATTTAACGAAAATTTACCTAAATTTTTTGCTTGATTTTTTTTTTTCTTTTTTCTGTTATGATTCTACTAAAGTTTGGACAATTTTAACTCTGACCGAAATTGTCCAAAGTTTAATATGATTTTAAAAGATTCAGGACTTACGCAGAATGCTCTTTTGTAGCATAGCCTGTTAGGTTGTGCCTCCAAAATGCCTCTGTTTTTCAGGAATTTCTATCTTGCAAGGCACGCTACGGTCAAAATTGCGTAAGTCCTAAGATTTATGGGTGATGTAATGCTGTTCAGCGAGTTTTCTAACGCTTCATCATTACTACCTTAAAAATAGCACCTTCACAAAAGGAGAAAAGCAATGAGGATGTCTTTGTGCCAGACGATTGCTATTATTTGTGTCCTGTCTGTAGGATTCATGACAGTTACACCATTCATTCCGAACGCTCAAGCACTCCCAAGTGCCGTAGTTATCACAGAAATATATGAGAAATGTTATCTCATCGGTTATCCGCGTACATATTGTGGCTCTCGTAGTTATACGGTGCAAAGTGCTCAGTACGACCATCCGGTAGGTGATGAAGAGCATACTGTTGATCTCATTTATCGGCGCGAGTCAAGAACACGAAATGTCTACACCAGTTGCAGCGATTGTGATTCTTAGTTCTGTGTTCCGTTAAAATAGAATTAAACAAGACCTGCTTTGATCCTTTTGCTTTTGATCAGGCAGGTCATCTTCCAATTTGAGGAAATCCCAGATGAAAAAAATTGTTTCCCTCGCCATCTTTTTTGCGTTTCTCGGATCATTTTACCTCTATATAGAGATTGACAAGCGAAATTTTGTTAACAACCTCCCACAACCGCCTGTTCTTGTAGAACAACCGATTAACAATAGGCCAGTGCATCAAAATTTAAAAGAAACTACGATGCCAAACATACAAAAAACTATAACTTCGTCAAAAACGGAAGGATCCGATCTGGAGCAGGAAGAGAGCGTTGTCCGTGAAAAAGGAATAGGCGATTACGATTGGCGTGCCGATGTTGAACACCCGCATGAACACTTGCCTATAACCGATCCCTGGGGGAATCTTCTTAAAGAAGATCAAGCAAAAAAGCGCGGCACATGGATAGGTGATCCAGAAACAATGGATCCTGATGAACTCTACTCCGCTGAATATAATCAACTTCTTGAAAAGTTCGGAGATATTCCACAGGTTCATACGGTTATGGAGTACGAGCGAAAGTTTGCAAATAACATTCCTCTAACTCTCGAAGAAAAAATCATTGGGCTAAAAGCACAACACTATTTATTTCCATCCGAATCAACCCGCAAAACGATTGATTATTATAAGTGGCAGCAATCAAAAGGTGGGGTTGATGCTTTAAAGAGAATAAAACCTGAGGATATAGAGTACCTCCAAAGTTTAGGCATTGAGGTGAGAAAAGAAAAGGTAGGCACTCATACGCAGATCACTATTTCGACCAAATAGTTTGTATTGCATCCGTGTTAGATACGTTGTTAGTTCTCGATCTTATGTATGCAAATTGGATCATTCAATTCTCTTCGGTAGGCGGGGTTTCCTAACCTCGCCGGTCCTTCCCAACAAACGCTTCTGAATTTACACATCTTTACCACTGCAAGCAATTCTGTGTGTAGGTGAAAAAGTTTGATTCTCTGAATGTTTTATGGTATTCTCTTAACACCACATTATTTTTCAGGCAATCAACCGTTTCTCTGTTCGCAGAACAGTTTGAAACTCAGCAGATTCGTAAGGAGACACTCATGCCAGTTTTTGACGCAGAAGCCTTAGAATTTTGGGAAGAGCACGGTTACGTTGTTGTTCCAGAAGCAGTGCCACTTGAGAACTGCCGCGCTGCCGAACAAGCCGTCTGGGATTTTCTTGAAATGGATCGCGACGACCCCAACAGTTGGTATCCCGACCCACCGCGCCGGGGTATCATGGTGGAAATTTATCAGCACCAAGCCTTGTGGAACAATCGTCAATACCCCCGCGTACATCAGGCGTTCTCAGAGATTTGGGGAACTGAGAAACTCTGGGTGAGCTTTGATCGCGCAAGCATGAATCCGCCTGAACGTCCAGATTACAAATTTCCTGGTCCCTACCTACATTGGGATATGTCGCTCGACAATATGCCCGTGACATTGAAGGTGCAAGGTGTTTTGTATCTGGCGGATACACCGGGAAATCAGGGAGCATTTACCTGTATTCCAGGTTTCCATCGAAAATTGGAGGGATGGTTGAAAGACCTACCTGACGATGCGAATCCGCGGGAAGTCGTGCGCGACTATCAAGCCGAGGCGGTCCCTGTTGCCGGGAAAGCAGGCGATCTGGTTATCTGGCACAGTGCGTTGCCACATGGAAGTAGCCCCAACGCCGCCGTGCGTCCTCGGATGGCACAATACATCACGATGTCACCCGCACCGACGAACGGCAACGCTGAATCCCGGATTAAAGGGTGGCGCGAACGATTGACAGGTCTTGGTAGAGAGACGAAAGAGAAGGAGCATTACCACGGAAAAACAGCCGAGTTAACACCTTTAGGGGAAAAACTCCTCGGACTTGAATCGTGGAATGCCTAAAGAGGTTATTGGTTGTTGGTTAATGGTTTATAGGTCGCTGCACTTTCAGGGTCCAGCAGTCAGAAGGCGGGGGCGGTTTTGCAGCGTCCTCGCTCAATCTATTGGAAAAAATTTGAAAGATAAAATCTTTCTATCAGTTTCCGTGCTGCTATGCCTCTTTATTTTAGCCGAGGTCAACTATCCGCAGCTCGCACCACAAACCGAGTTGGCACTCTTCGCGATGTTCGGGTTGATAGTGGTATTTTTAAATTACCCTACTCATCAACGCTTTGTTGACCACCGCGTTTTCCAACTGCTTGATGTTCTGTTGATAGGGACAGTGATTGTCTGCTTCGGCTACGTTGTGATTCAGACAGAGCCGGTTTTTCAGGCGTTCTGGTTAGACGGTAAACCGCTCGGTGAACGGGCAGGCGCGGAGTTGCAACTGGATTACATCATCGGTGGGGTCGGGCTTGTCTTAATCTTAGAAGCGACGCGCCGTTCTATCGGTATGACGCTCCCACTCCTCTCTCTCACATTTCTTCTCTATGCCGGTTTTGGGCAGTTTATGCCGGATTGGCTGTTTCCACATCGTGGGTATTCTGTTCAACGTATCATTAGCCAGACGTTTTTACACAGTCAAGGCGCATTTGGCATCGCACTTCGGGTGATGTTCACTTACGTCTTCCTCTTTGTGTTGTTTGGTACGTTGCTGGAGCGGACGGGAGCGACCGGTTATGTTCTGAATTTGGCGAGACGCGTCTTTGGTTCGAGCGTGGGAGCACCTGCGAAGGTCGCCGTGCTGAGTAGCGGTATGATGGGTTCGCTATCGGGTTCCGCTGTCGCGAATACAGCAACGACCGGCACGTTTACAATTCCATTGATGACGCGCTCTGGATTTCAACCGGCAATGGCAGGGGGGATTGAAGCCGCGGCGAGTTCCGGTGGCGCATTGGTCCCACCTATCATGGGTGCAGCGGCGTATATGATGCTGGAAATCGTGGAACCTGCTGTTACCTATCTGGAGATTATCAAGGCAGCGCTGCTACCGGCAATCCTCTACTATACAGGAATGCTGTGTATGGTACACTTCGCTGCAAAGAATAGCAGACACACTGTGGAAGAGGCTTGGGGCTCCGAACCGGACGAGGTAAATAGCGGCGAGCAAGAGACAGAACGCCGAAAGATTGTGACCGTGCAAGGTGGCATCTTTCTCGCTGCGTTCGTTACGCTGATTGGGTTCCTATTAATGGGAGCCACGGCGTTTCGCGCAGTAAGCTGGAGTTTGCTGGTCGTCGTTGCTATAAGTCTGCTGAATTTCTTGGGACGGCGGATCGCTAAACGAGATGCTACAGCGCACACGCGTATCGGAATCTCGGATTTACCGAAGGCAGTAGACTTTTTAGTATCGCCTTGTAAGCGGGCAGCACAGAGCGGTGTGTCTCTAATTGCTGCTGCAGCGTGTGTCGGTATCATTTTAGGCGTGGTGACGTTAACCGGCATCGGTGGCAAGTTGCCGTCAACACTCTTACCCCTTGCAGCGACGAATCTGATGTTGGCACTCTTCTTTCTGATGATTTCGACAATTATTCTCGGCATGGGGTTGCCTTCATCGGTCTGTTATTTGCTGATGGCTATTTTAGTGGGGCCTGTACTTCTGGATTTAGGGGTCGTTCCACTTGCGGCGCACTTTTTTATCTTCTATTTCGGAATGATGTCGATGGTGACCCCACCGGTTGCCTTGGCGGCGTATGCTGCGTCTGCAATCGCCGGTTCTGGAGTAATGGCGACCGCGTTCACAGCGTTCAGATTCGCGCTTGTCGGTTTTGCCTTGCCTTACGCCTTTGTGCTGCGACCGGCACTGCTCTGGCTACATCCCGACGGTGGGGCTCCAGAAGTGTGGACAGTTTTAGGGACGTTTTCTCTAACATTCGTAGGAACGGTTATTTTTGCAGCAGCCATCGCTGGCTACCTGTTTAGTAGATTGTCACTATCCGTACGTGGTATACTATTTACCGCTGCAGCGATTCTCTTTTTTGCACCTATAAGTATCCAGTTCGCTTGGATTCACGGCATAGTAGTTGTTGCAAGTGCTGCTGTTTTCTACTATAATTGGCAGAGGAAGGAGATACACCATGAAACATCGAACTAAATGGTTGTTTTACTGCTTGATTGCCTTATTATTCTTACTTCATAACGATTTCTGGTTCTGGAAAACGCCGCAACTGGTTTTAGGACTGCCAATTGGGCTGCTGTATCATATCGGGTTCTGCCTCGTGGTAACCCTACTCATGGCTATCTTCGTCAAAGGTAATGGAGATTGGAGCGAGCGATGAGCATTGCTGTTATCTTTTTCTACCTTATTGTGGTGCTTGTTCTCGGTGCGCTGAGCCATAAACTTTTTCGCAATACGGGGGAAGACTACTTTGTCGCGAGCCGGACAATCAATTGGTTTGTCCTGTTGATGACCCTTTTCGGCACGAATATGACGGCGTTCTCGATCCTCGGTGCATCGGGTGAAGCCTATCACAGGGGAATTGGCGTTTTTGCACTAATGGCTTCATCTACTGCTATAGTCGCTCCGTGTGTATTCCTTTTTATTGGGACGCGCCTCTGGCAGCTTGGGAAGCGATTTGGCTATGTGACGCAGGCACAGTATTTCCGGGACAGGTGGGAATCTGGCGGCTTAGGACTCCTGCTTTTCATCGTGCTTGTGTTACTGCTTATTCCGTATCTGCTCATCGGAGTCATGGGGGGTGGTGGAACGTTAGCGACACTGACAGATGGTAAAATTCCACAGTGGATCGGTGGTTTACTCATTAGTCTTGTTGTCCTCAGTTACGTTACCTACAGCGGCATGCGAGGCACTGCTTGGGTGAATACTTTTCAAACGCTTGTTTTCATGGTCCTCGGCGGCATTACCTTCTTTATCATTGTGAATCGGATGGGCGGATTTTCAAGTGCTGTTTCTAAAGTGGACGCAGGTTTGCTCATGCAAGCAGAGCATATTAAACCCTTGGAACTCTTGACTTATATCTGTATGCCGCTGTGTGTTGGCATGTTTCCGCATATCTTTTCACATTTCCTGACGGCGAAAGAGGTTGGAACGTTCCGCTATGCAATTATCTTGTATCCTGTGTGTATTGCTATTGTTTGGATCCCGAGTGTGCTGCTCGGCATATTAGGGAATGTTGATGTCCCAGGTTTACAAGGTTCGCAGGCAAACAATGTACTGATTCAGATGATTGGTATACATGCTCCAGGAATCTTAGCTGGGTTTTTAGGGGCAGGCGTTTTCGCCGCAATTATGTCCTCACTGGATTCGCAGTCGCTTGCTATTGGGAGTATGTTTACACACGATATTGTTGAACATTATCGTGGAGCGGCGTTTTCGGAGAACCAGCGGGTGTGGGTCGGACGATTGTTTGTAATGGGTGTACTCTGCATCACCTATCTTATATCGCTTGTTGCGACACCGAGCATTTTCAGGCTCGCCGTTTGGTCGTTTACCGGATTTTCCGGGCTTTTTCCGATTGTCGTCGCGGCACTCTTCTGGCGACGTAGCACAAAGCATGGCGCGTTTGCTGCAATCATAAGTGTTATTTTTTTCTGGCTCTATTTCTTTCTCCGAAATTGGCAGACCCCTGGGTATACTGTCGGTGGGACCGGGATTATGCCCGTTGCGATTCTGATTGTTGTTTCATCTTGTGTACTAATAGTCGTTTCTCTGTTCACAAAACCACCGAGCCAACAAACACTTGGTAAATTTTTCAATTGATTGTAGGTAAGAAGATTACAAAAAGTACAAAAAAGGATCATAAAAAGACGATGACACCCAAAAATACGATCTTGTTTCTTTTACTGTTAATATCCGTCTTCGCATGCAATGAAGCAGAAGATCCGCTCGAACCTGAACCGGCACCTGAAGAACCGGTAGTGCTTCAATACGGCACAATCTCTGGAACCGTCACTGACGCTGGGACAGGAAATCCTATTCCTGGGTCAATGGTGATCCTAATGGGGCGAGAGATTGAAACCGGTGTAGATGGGGTTTATTCTTTTCAAGATGTTCTTTACGGCGATACCTATAACCTGATTGTAAGGGATCCAGATTACGAATATCATGGTCAGCCCTTTGCGCTCAACGAACAACGCTTGGTTATAAATATCCCATTAACACCCTTAAAAGACCCACTGCTTGAACTACAGGAATTTTTTGAAAATTTTTCGGATCTCCTTGAGTCTGTGGACGTAGAAAATATTGAAGCGATTGAGAGGCTCTTCTCAGAGACCTATGTCGCTGCAAATGATGATGCGACGCTCTTCGGTGTGGCATCAGGTATCATCCCTGAAAATTATGCAGATGTCAAGCCCGCGATAACCCAACTCTTTGATGATTACACCTTTCTTGAATTCCTGTTCAAGGATATGGAGATGGATGTGACGCATGCCAGGAAAGCGGCAGTAACCCTTCGGCTTGATGTGAATGCCAGAAAAGGGGAAGAAGAGGACTTGAGAGAAATTAAAGCCAGTTGTAATTTTGAATTCCGTCGTGAAGAACGAGATTGGAAGATTGTGTATTGGCAGCTTCTGGAAATAGACATCCGCCTGTAATTCTATTAGCGAATTGCTAATAATTCTGAGATAAAAAATTAGTAAGGGCTGCGTATTCCGTAATGTCCAATGTTTCGGCGCGTCGTTCTGGGGCTATGCCAGTTGCCTCAAATGCAAATGCCAATCTTTCTGCTGAAGCGAACCTTCCCCTGACTAAGGCATTTTTTAACATCTTCCGCCGCGTTCTGAACGCTGTTCGTACTATTTTAAAGAACAGTGCTTCATCTTCAACACTAACCTTTGGACTTTGGCGTATCGTCAGTTTTAGAAGCGCGGAATCTATCTTGGGAGATGGGTAAAAGTTCTCTGGCGACAGTGTGGCTATTAGCGTCGGTTCAGCGTGATAAGAGACACCAATCGTCAGTGCCCCGTAGTCCTTTCCCCCCGGTCCAGCAACAATCCTTTCCGCAACCTCCTTTTGCATCATTAGGACGCAGCTATGAATCTGTTTCTGATGCGCGAGAAGTTTCCACAAGATCGGTGTTGTGATACTGTAAGGCAGATTCGCGATGACTTTGTAGATGTGTGATGTATTCTCGGATTCGAGTAGTGCGTTAAGTTCCAGTTTGAGGACATCTATATTGAGGGGTTGGACGTGTGGATCTATTGCGAATTGTGCCGCTAAGGCATTGTATAATAACTCGTCCACTTCCACAGCAACGACGCGTTTGGCACGTCGCGCCAAGGCATCAGTGAGATATCCTAATCCAGCACCGATCTCTATGACAGTATCACAATCTGTGACTTCTCCGGCTTCAAGAATAATATTGAGAACCTCTGGGTTAACGAGAAAATTTTGTCCTAATTGCTTTTTGGGGCGGGCGTGGTTGAAGGCAAAGAAATCACGGATCTGTTGTGGATTCATCTTTATTTTTGACTATTTCGTATAGCAACGACCTTAGTTAGAATCGCATCTGCTATGTCGCGTTTGGGCGCGCGTGGCAGTTGTTCACAGGTCCCATTTCGATCCAGCAGGGTGACGATGTTCGTATCGGATTGGAATCCAGCCCCTTCCGCAAGAATATCGTTCGCAACGATGAGATCGCAATTCTTACGAATCAACTTCTTTTTCGCATTCTCGAGCAGATCATCCGTTTCTGCAGCAAAGCAGACGAGCGTTTGATGTGTTTTCTGTTCGCCAAGAGCCTCGGCTATGTCTGGATTCCTTTCAAGCGGGAGTGTTAGCGGATCGGCGGTCTTTTTGATTTTATGGGGTGTGAATTCGCGTGGGCGATAATCAGCAGGCGCAGCCGCCATAATGACAATGTCTGTTTCATCGAATGCTTGCAGCACTTCATTGTACATCTGAATTGTTGTTTCGACATGTTGCGTTTTAATGTGGGTCGGTGGAGGAAGCGTAGCAGCTCCGCTGATAAGCCGTACTTCCGCGCCGCGGTGTACTGCTGCTTCAGCGATGGCGTACCCCATCTTACCGCTGGAACGGTTTGTAATAAATCGGACGGGATCAATATACTCGCGCGTCGCCCCTGCTGTGACGAGGACACGTTTACCTTGTAAATCCTGTGGCCTCACTGTAGGGGCAATCTCCGAATCGCGACGCTTCAAAATACCACTTACACCTTCGAGGATTGTTTCTACTGTGTTTAAACGTCCTACGCCTTCATAACCGCATGCCAAATCACCGCTTGCAGGTTCAATGAAGTGGTAGTTGTGTGTTTTCAGCGTGTTTATGTTCTGTTGAACGAAAGGGTTCTGATACATGTGTCCGTTCATTGCCGGTGCAAGGAGGACTGGACAGTGAACCGACACGGCGACAGTAGAGAGGGGGTCGTCGGCGATGCCGTTTGCGAGTTTGCCGATAATGTTTGCCGTTGCGGGGACAATCATGAGTAAATCGGCACGGTCGGCGAGATCAATATGCGGCGGTTTCCAATCTGTGCCTGTGTCAAATAGGTCCAAGAGTACCGGATTCCGCGAGATGACTTGGAATTGCAAAGGTTGGATAAGGCGCGTGGCGTTCTCTGTCATCACGACGTGGACGGAGGCACCACTTTTGACGAGTTGGCTCGCGACATCCAGCGATTTATGGATAGCGATACCGCCTGTGACACCTAAGATGATGGTCCGATCTCTGAATTCCATTTTTTTTATTATTGGGTTTCTGCTCCGATTTTTCCGTTGTCAGAATCGGATTCTCGGTTAATTTCGACTGGTTTTAATCCACACTGTCAACACCGAATAACGGATTAATTGTCTCTATCAATTCATCATCAATACGGGAGCGTTCGGCGGTAATGATAGCCTGAATCTGGGCAACGGCTCGTTGGATTTTTCCTTGGGGGTTGCTAACCCAGTAGTCGTAGTGTTGAATTTGAAGGACTTCGGACTTCGCGATGTTCAAACGCTGTTTCAATTCCTTCTCTGATTCTGTCTTTCTGCGGCGGAGGCGTTTTTCCAAGGTAGCAAAAGAGGGTGGGACAATAAAGATGAGAAGGCTCCTCGCTGGCGTGAGATCTTGGTCTCGGATTTGCAGCGAACCCTTTACCTCAATCTCTAAAATAGAATCTTTTCCAGCTTCACGTGCTGCGACTATTTCAGATTTGAGCGTTCCATAGAGGTTGTCTCCATATTTCGCCCATTCTAAGAAGCTGCCCCCTTGAATATGCTTTTCAAATTTTGGTTTTGATAGGAAGTGATAATCAACACCGTCTACTTCTCCGGGACGCGGCTTGCGGGTCGTTGCAGAGACAGACAGCTGCAACGTTTCGTTTGCTTTGCATAGGGCATTGATGACAGTGCTTTTCCCTGAGCCGGATGGTCCAGAGATGACGATAACGAGGTTCGGTTTATGGAGGTGTGTGTTCGCCATGGGAAGCATCGCGCCCTTGAAAAGATATAGTGTGTCTACGAATATTAGTCTGCAGCTTCTGCGAGTTCCACAAGCACGGGGGATTCGATACGGATAGCGTCCTTGATACAGACCTCTTCGCACAACTTGCAGCCGACACAATCCTTCGGTTTAACCAATTCACAGATACCGAAGAAACTTTCGGCGTGTTCCCCTGTCTCCGGGTCCTTGAGTTCAAGGCAATCCCATGGACAGATATGGACGCAGAAATCGCACCCCGAACAGAGCTCTTCGTAGATTACAGCGATGGGACGGTGCGTCGGACGACGGATGAACTTGCATACCTCACCGAACTGGTCTCGGATTGCTTCAACAGGGCAGACCATCCCACACGCGCTGCAGTCAATACAAATGTTTGGATCGATGATGTGCAACATGTTCCTATCCCCCGTGATTGCGTCAACGGGACAATTGGTTAAACATGCCATGCATCCGATACACTCCTCAGTGATATAGTACGCCATAAATTCTTTTCCTATCTTTCAGTTCAGGCAGAATCTTTCTAATACACTTGATGTAATATATTTTACCACAATCTTTTTATATTGTCAAGGGGTGTGTAAAGTTTTTGACGCACTATCATGAGAAGGACTGCTCTGTAGCATAAACTTTTAGTTTGTGCGTGATATTTCCCAATCCTGTAAATACTGATTCTAACAATCCCCTGCCAAAATATTTACAACCCCTACCGCTGAAAACTATCCGGTTGACATTCCAAAAGGACTCAACTATAATGAAAACAATGTACCTCATGAGAGGTCGCTTTCAATTCAATATGTTACGGACAAAAAACAAGGGGACTCTAATGAACTTAGGACTAAAAGACAAAGTCGTCGTTGTAACGGGTGCGAGCCGCGGGATCGGACGTGCGATTGCACACGGGTTCGCCGATGAGGGCGCACGTCTGAGCATCTGTGGTAGAACCGAAGATACACTCCAAAGCGTAACAGCCGAACTCACAGCAAAAGGCGCGCAAGTCTTTGCCAAACGCACAGATGTCACAGATACAGATCAAGTTGAAACATTTATAGCGGAAACAGTGGAAACTTACGGCAGGATTGATGTCGTTGTGAACAATGTTGGTGGGAGTCGATGGACCCCGTTGGAAGATATTTCCGATACCGAGTGGCACGAGATCCTCGATCTGAATCTGGTTTCTGCAGCACGCGTGAACCGACTCGTTATCCCTAAAATGAAAAAACAAGGTGGTGGCGCGATTCTGATGATAACTTCCATCTACGGCAGAGAAGGTGGTGGACACATTACATACAACGCCGCGAAAGCCGCCGAAATTAGCATGACAAAATCGTTGGCGAAAGAACTCGCACCCGACAATATCCGCGTGAATAGTGTTGCCCCGGGTTCGATTCTCTTTCCCGGTGGCGGTTGGGCGCGCCGGATCGCAGCCGATCCTGAAGCGATGGAGGCTTTTGTGAAAAGCGATATGCCCCTCGGTAGATTCGGGAAACCTGAAGAAGTTGCAAATGTCGTCGTCTTTCTTTCATCGGAACGGGCAAGTCTTGTAACGGGTGCCTGTGTGAATGTTGATGGGTGCCAGTCGCACTCGAACATTTAATTGTGTATAAAGTTTAAACAATCCATCGACCATCGACTGCCATCTCTATAGCGATGAAAATCGTCCTTTGGTAATATGAAAAAAGGAACTTTTTGACATGTAGGGTGTATAAAAACTAAATCTCAAGTTTTTATTTTTTCATACTTAGGACTTACGCAGGCTGCTCTTTTATAGCATAGACTGTTAGTCTGGTTTTCCGTTGGACGTGTGCTTTTTCTTTCGAAGTTACACCCGAATCACCCACGCTATAATCAAAATCGCGTCTGTCCCGATAATACTATATCAGCTTCATGGAATCAATTTCTCACGACGGCGGACGGAATATAGAGATTATATATTTGTGGATTCTGAAAACAGATAGACACTTTCTCCTTTGTAGGATTTTGCTCCCAGCGTAGTGGTAATTATAAGATTACTATGTTTGTCTTTACTACGGCAAAATGCCGTAGTTTAGGTATGGCAAAATGCCGTAGTGTGTCAAAATGCCGTAGTTCAAAATAGGGGTAAATTCAGTTTTGAGGAAGAGAACAAACTTTTTCAACACACAGTTTTTTGAAAAGGTAAGTACCTCGATCCCTTTGATAAACCGTTGATGTACCTGTGTTTTAGGCACATCATAGCGAAAAATATTCGCGCGGTTTCAACAGTCTTAACACGAATATTTCATCGAAATAAAGGAATTGGCACGAAACTTGCTCCATTACCTCTGTGATATGATTAAGTGTACAGTTTTCCACACAGGGCTTCGATAATACTCGTAGGTTATCACCGTTCTAATGTTTTTGTGTGGATGGACAGCCCTTCTCAAGTTGTCCATTGTGGTAGAGAGTTCTACTATCGAGATGCCTCCGTAACAGTTTACGATTGATGAAGCTACGGGAGGCGCGACTCGATAGTGATGAATTATGAAGCCTTAACACGCACATCAGCGAGATATTCAGGGTGCCTTGCGTGGGATCTGTCAAATTTGGAAATCCGATATAAAGGAGGAAACCTTCGTGAAGAAACTTGAACTGAATCGCGTCAAGGAGGTCGGCAAAAAGACCATTGCTGACTTTATCAATTCCGAAACAGGTAGTGTTGGGGCTAAGAATGCTGCTATGGTTGGATCGCTTGCTGCAGCTTTTGCCTTGAGCGAGATGAACAGTGAAGCCATAGTCTCCACAACCATTATAGTTTGGAGTGATGGATCCATGACGATTGCAATTTAGCGAAGAGAGGGCTCACACTCAATCCATTTGCCTCAATTCGTTGTAATTTGAGAATTGAGGCAAATGGTCTAATTACCAGCAGTTAAAAAATTGGTGAGATTGCGCGGTAACATAATCTCAAGTATTTAGGAAATTGTTGATAACGAGCTTCAAGCAATAAACAACACCGACAGGAATAACGCGTTTACTTACAATTGGGGAAGAGACGTGGCAAGATTATAATATTGAATTTGATGTTAAACCGCTCGAAAAGCATAGTCCTGGGATCCTAGTGGTTGCTGGTCGAATTAAAGGAACATGAGGAATAATCTGTGGGATTAGCGACCTCGCGGATCCCACAGCAGATCCAATAACAGTATATTTCGCCGGCAATCTGCGCGGAAGAACATTTTTAGTCTACAGTGAGAAACCTCATGACTTGTTGAAGTTTCGGAAATGGGCGAGTTTTAACATGGATTCCTTGACTTTCCGACCAGTAGAGTGGAGTTAGGTTCGCTAATTATACAGTGAAATTTGATAATTTCAAAATCACGGGGCCCCTGATATTCTGAGTAGAGGTGGATTGTCTGTAACATCCCAAATCAAGTTAGCAACAACATGGGAAAGCTTAAAGCAGTTTTAAGGGCACATATTGAGAAATATTTATGCTAAAATGTCCTGTCCAGACTCATTGTATCCATAAATTTAAGCACAACGGTAAATTATACATCGCCGATCTGAACCTGTTTCGGTTGATTGAAGTCAATCAGATCGTGTGGGATGCCACAGAGTTGGCATCTACACTAGAAACTGAAGAATTAATTGACTTTTTGAGCCAAACTTATCCGAGAGGATTGGTACTGGAAACCGTAAGATCAATGGGTGATCTTCAAAATGCTGGTGTCATTTTTTATTCTTCATATTCCCGTCTTCCGGATTCCAAAAGTGATCGGTTGAAAATTTATGTGCCCCAAGGTAAAGATGAATGGTTTTTAGATCTGGAATCTATTTCAGCCGGAACGAACGTTGCTCTGTATTATACGACTCAAAGTCTATCAAAATTTGCCGATATTTACTTGTCGGGTGAAACCGATGAAGAAATCGCATCTGGAATTTACACGGTTAGGCTCTCAGGATCAGAATTACGAGAGGCACCGTGGATATATAATCAAAAATTGACTGCCTTAGGAGTGGATGGGATCTTAGCGTATCAAAACCATCGTAGTTTTGAACTCTTACCTTTCTTTGAGGGAGTCGATGTCCCAATAGTCGTCCAGAATCATGCCCCCAGAGGTCATGCAGGTCAAGCGATTAATATGACACTTCTACATCATTCTTTGATGCGGTCGTACGATGCCTTCACATCGCCTTCGGATTCTGTCGCTGTCTTCTACTCGAAATTTGTTGGGAATACGCTTCATTTTCGTACCAATCCAAATGGTGTAGATGCGGAGAACTTTAAACCATTAGACAAATCCAAGGCCAAATCGATTATAGCAGATCTCGTACAAGATAGGCGAGTTGAAGAAAAGTTAACTGTTGGTTACCTCTCGCGTTTTCAGCCTGAGAAAGGGGCACATATATTTATCCAACTCGCTGAAATGCACCCAGAGCTGCTTTTCTTAGTGGGCGGAAGTTTTCTACTCCGTCCCACTTATGAAAAATTACCTGATAATTTAATCTATGTCGGTTTCTTACCTCGAAAACAGCTGCCGACGCTTTACAACGCTTTTGATATCTACTGTTTTCCGTCAATGGCAGCAGAAGAAACCTTTGGATTAACGCTCCTTGAAGCGATGGCGTGCGGGGTCCCACCGGTGATTCCTCGATTCGATGGATTGCCCGATGTCGTTGGCGACGCTGGGGTTATCGTGCCTGCAGACGAGTTTTCAGAAGACATGGCAGGTTTTGCTGCTTATGTTTCGCCTGCTGAACTCTCTAAAGGCATTGTTTCGCTCCTCGATGATGGTGTCCGGCGCGAACTTGGACAGAAAGCGCGAGATCGCGCTGTGACCTTTACATGGGATGACAACGCAAAAAGGTTGGTGCAGCTCTTTGAGGAATTGAATCATATCAGACACAATCAAAAAACGTCCCCCGATCTCTCTGTCGCCTTTGTTCCGCATTTTGAGGCATTTCAGAATCAAATTGAAAACCGCGCCCTACTTCTCAATTTGACCTCTTTTCTGGAGTCACCCCTCCAGCAAAAAAGAGGGTACGTTCAAACGATGGAAGAGGGACTGGCATTAACCTTGTTGAAACGACATACACCGAGGCAGGTCGAAGCGGTCTTAACGCACATATCCGATGATGCTTCCGAAGCTTCCAAAACTGTTGAGAGGGTTCAAAATTTCCTTAACGCGTTGGCGTAGCTGCCAATAAAATGTAGGATGGATGTATAAACCTCTGTCTTTGTGGGCACACTTTCCAAGTGCTTTTTTCGCCAAGTCTGGATGCCCGAACTTGTTCGGGACTTTTTGAGATTTTTCAACATTTGAGAATTTCTGATGATTAGATTTCCGAGAACACTTCAACAGATACACACCTTTGAAAAGGCCGGTGTCTGGTACGTTGCGAATCTCCAGACAGGAGATGTGCTTCAGATTGATGACATCACCGCCGATATTCTGGCGTTATGCAGGACACACGATAACGCCAGCATCCTCAAAAAACTTGGGCACAAGTATTCAGAGGGTCAGATTCTTGAAACCTTGAAAGGATTGAACAGCGATATAGAAACATTTCTGTTTGAACCCGAACAGAATTTAAGATCAACAGCCCAAGGAAAATTACGGATATTTGTCCCTTATGGCTTTATGAAGTATAGGGCGATCTTAAGTCCCACCACAAACGTCGGCATTTATAATTTGCTGACAGCACTTGCAAAATATGCCGAGGTGTTCGTGGAAATTGACAATGACGACACTACTAAGGAACAACGAGAGCAACTGATGGCACTCGGCATTCAGTTCGTGTCGGAT
Source organism: Candidatus Poribacteria bacterium (assembly GCA_965232115.1). GTDB lineage: Bacteria > Poribacteria > WGA-4E > WGA-4E > WGA-3G > WGA-3G. The sequence continues at coordinate 5,218,162 of OZ246958.1, read as the reverse complement.
ATCTTTGAATCGACTGATACCACAAGGTATGCCGCCAATCGATTCATCGTTGAGGGTTGTGACGGTATCCTTGCGCTCTCGCCCCATCCTTATGAAGAGTTGAACTACTTTCGGCACAATGCCATCCCTGTGGTTTCTCGTCTCTATAGTGATAGAAATTTGCGAGAGGCAACAATTAACAAGGCATTAAGCCATCGAGTACTCCGACGCGATTTCGATCTACTTTGTCCAGATACACCATGGATAACACAGGAGTTAGCTTCGCTTGATTCGTGTTTTTTGGATGGATTGGACACAATTTCCAATGGTATTGATACAGACTTGTATTCGCCTCAAGATCATCAAAAAGCACGGAAGGCGGTCGCTTCAATGATCGGGGAAAGAGGCATTCTTGGTGCCCCGTTTGTTGGGATATTTAACGGTTTTGAACCCCAATACAGCGTCGGCGTAATAGCTAAACTAGCACACCTCCACAAGGATGTTGTTTTCATTGTCTTTGATCCGATTCTTGGATGTGATCGTTCTCAACAACACCCTAATGTCTTTTATATCACCCTTCAGCAGCCTGAGGATATCGCCGCATTACCTTGGATTTATAGTGCTTGTGAGTTTATCATTTTCCCAACAGTTATTGGCACTCATTTCTCTATGGTTCTGGAAGCACTTGCATGCGGTGTCCCGGGACTTGCCCTCAATACAACGAGGTTGCCCAATGACTTAGCAGCAGGTATGATGTCTGTGCCACTTATCCGAGATGATACAACAGGTAAATTTCTAATTCCAACTACCGCCCTTTCAGAACAGGTAAATACGCTGCTTGAAACCCCAAGTATACGGGAAACTCTGTCAATAAATGTGAGAAAAATCGTCGAAAACTATTCGTGGGAAAGAACGGCACAACGTTTTGTGTCGTTATTTACCATGCTTAATGAAAGGACAGCAGAACATCAAAACCCGAAATATCCGTCCGTCGCTTTCACACCATATTATGATAAGGCGAAAAATATGACAGGAATAGGAGCGATGCATTTGAATGGCTTTTTTAGGCATCGCGTTGAGGAAGGACTAACGCAAACCCTTCTGGCCGATCATACACCGCAAGAGGTGCGAATGGTTTTACAGTATTTGCTTAAAGATCCTGATAAAGTAGATAATTTGCTCTCTACATTGGGAATTCCTTAATTAACAAAGGATTGCCCGAAACCTGAGTGCTGACAACACCTCAATGAGTTGCTAACTGCCATATCAAGAATCAAAGGTGATGGGATATTTCTCAGATCGATGCCATGGGTGTCAAAGTCGTCAAGTACCTTTTTGGGCACAGAGAGGAAATAACAGAGTTTATTCGTATTGGTAGCCCCTGGCTTGCTGACGATGCGCATGTTTAATGGAATGATCATCTCTCCAATCTTAATTATTATTCGTTTCTTGATAACTCTAATAAATATTAGAATAATATGATATGCCTCCAGAATTTCTTTGGATTAGATTTTAAGGGACTTTATCTGGGTGATAGGAATTGCGATCAGAAATCTGCTTACCGACGAAGAAAAGGATAAAGAAATGCCTAAGATCAAAATAGAACGTATCTTACTTATCGTTTTTATTATAATTTTTGGTGTGACATTACTTCCTACTATAGTCAAACGGATCCTCCCTGCCCCTAAAGTCATTGCAACAATACCTCAGAGGTCAGCAGTTAATGTCCCAATTGACACACAGCAAATAGAGTTTGTTTTTAGCCAATCTATGAAGCAAGAGAAGAATATGATCTATCAAGGGATACGGGTGAAGGGGGAACCTAAATGGATTGATGAGCGTCGAACAATTTTAAGATTGACCCTCACAGAGCAGCTGAAACCAGAGGCATTTTATAGAATTGTCTTAAACAAAGACTTGAATAATGTAGTCAGGAACGATAACATGATGAAGGGTCGATGGGGGAAACCGCTTAATGAGTATGTCTTGACATTTGTGACCTCACCATCGGATGCAACACAAAGTTACATTGATGCATTTGAAGACAAAACTCTCCGAGATACCGATAAAGATGGATTGAATGACAGGCTTGAAACTAAGCTCGGTACAATGATCACTACTCCTGATACCGATAAAGATGGATTGACGGACTATGAAGAATATTGCAAATATCAAACAAACCCAATCTTAGCCGATAGTGATGGAGATGGTGCGTCCGACGCGGAGTGGGACGAGAGAAGGGAATATACTTATAGTATCAGGGCGGTTCTTGAACTTAAATCTCCTTGGAATCTTGAGGCGATGAATGATCTTTTTCAAGATGCCCGGCTTATGGAGAACGATCATCCGAACTATCAGAAAGTAGAGGTGGTTGTTTACCCTTATGCTTCTCCAGTGCTACTTCCAACACTATATCCTTATCGATTCACTTCTAGACTGTTCAGGACGTATACCCAACCTACTATGGATCTGAATTATTCCCCAGAAATGCAGAAGACGGTTCAGCAGATTCTTTTCGGTGCGAGACATACGCTAGATGTTCTTTCTAGAATTCAGCAGGAGATTGCGCGAATGAAATTAACACTCCCACTCTACGCTCCGTTTATTTATACCTATAAGCAAAACGGAGAACTGATTGTGGACAAGGCATTTTTTGAAAGTGTTGATATAGAGGTAAGCGATGAGCGAATTGAAGAGGCGTTGGTCCTGAATTACTTCGGCGACTCGATGTTCAAGCAGAAACAACATGGTGCCTGTATTTCGCGTGCACGTCTCTTGGCTTCAATGTTGAGAGCCGCTGGGATTCCTGCCCGGGTATCCATGGCCGTGCCCATGTTATACTACTACAAAGGGACCGGTGAATGGAAACACCTGATGAAAAACCTGAGTAACGAAGCAGTCGCTGGTGGTTACGCCTATCTGCCTCCATCTGCTCCTAATGAAGTTAAAATCGTCGGACATAGCCAAGTTGAGGCATACCTTAACAATCACTGGATCCGATTAGGTTATCAAATTAATGAGGGACCCTTATTCGCTGGAACCGACAAGGTTTTCATTAAAATTGTTGATGCTGTGGACTTCACAGAAGTGGATTTCACGAAGACTTGGTCCCCCGCGCAATGGGTTAAAGAACGTCCGTACCGAACGGTAGAATTATCGGATCAGGAGGCAAAATATAAAGCATATTTTGTCCATAGCGGACTGAATAGACCTGATTTCCAGACAAAAGGAGATTTTAAAAATGCTAAAAGCAACATGTCTGTCAAGTAGAATCGTGATGCTTCTATTTATAGTTTTACTGATAATAGTCGGTTCAAAGGCTCCCATTTTTGCAGACGAGAGTTCACTCTTATTCCGTAAGACTGATCTTTTGGATCTAGGCAGCTTGGCGGTGAAACTCCAAGATACACGCGCACCTTTTTCTCAATTCCTCGCCCTGCGATTATCCACTAAAACGCAACAACTATTGACAGAATACGATGGCGTGAGCATCCCATCGCCTACACTACAGAGCCAGTTCCTCACAGATCTGAACAAACTGCTCCAAGAGGCATCACTCTATAATGAACAACACTTTGTAAACATCCCTCTCAAAGAACAGACCCGGGTCCTTCTTGCACAAAAACCACACAGCGGAGACGCACTGATTCGTCTAAATCGATTTCTTTTGGCGGATGCCTATCCTTATGAATTAGCCTCGCCTGAAGAAAAACAAAGTACTGATAATTCCAAAGGGATTCAAATATGCAGAGAGAATCTAGAGCGGATAAAACATGCACGTAAGCGTTATCATGCTGACACGAGGAACAAGCTCCAATGGCTTTCTGAACTTTCCCCACAATATCTGGACGAGAGAGTACTTCTTTGTCCCACAGACACAACAGCCGGAGTGCCCGGCGTTTTAACCCAAGGAGCGGCGGATCCGACACTTCCGTGTAGTTATCTCTATGAATTCCGTTCTTCAGAGAGAATAGGCCAGGAATCTCTGCTGGAAGTAGAGGGCGATATGCTGCCTGTTGTCCGCTGTCAACACCACCTTCTCAATTTAAGCATCGGCGGAAAACTCTATCGGGGTGGTCCCCAAAGAGGTATCTATAATGGTAATTCAAGCGTGAAATTTGTCGGGACCCCGACTCATAAAGCCTTGCATGTTCGTTCTCAAGAAGATTTAGCATCACTCCGTGAACTTCTCGGGGATGATTTTTTTGAAACTCAACAAGGGAAAGAGATGCTTAAGAATTTAAAGAAGCAGCCTCCCGCGTCCAAGCATCCTGAAGCAGCAAATCGTACCGAAAAACAGCAATCAATTACAAGAAGTCCTACGCGTAAAACCTTGCATGTTCGTTCTCAAGAAGATTTAGCATCACTCCGTGAACTTCTCGGGGATGATTTTTTTGAAACTCAACAAGGGAAAGAGATGCTTAAACACGCTGCAAAGTTGCCGTCTACGTCCAAAGATATTGAAATGCAGAAACTTGTTGGCAAACCGATGCTAGGTGTTGCATTCAGTGACCTTTTAGGAGCAACGGTCACCTTGGACCCCTTCCGCGGCAAATTTGTGCTAATCAATCTCTTTTCGATAGAATCTGCCTCCTGTGGACAGGATTTACAACGCCTTGAGAAGTATCTTGAAGACGCTGCTACTTCCCAATTGCAGACGATCGGTATTAGCATGGACAGCAGTATGGAAGCGATAGCGGCGTTCCAAAAAAAGTATCGGATATCAATGCCTCTGTGGATTGACAAGAAATCTGAGATATTGAAGACTTTTAGCAACAACACAGCACTGTCTCAAACAAAGCTTATAACGATTCTTGTAAATCCGGACTTAGTTGTTGAAGCGATATTTGTAGATATGAAACCTCTTTTGCAAAAGGTCACAGAACTCATTGAATCAAAAGAACAATAAAGTAAGAACAAAGGGCGCGTAGATATTGACGACTCCGATCAGTAATGCTGTGTACCATTAAAAATGGCTATCACAAACAGGAATTCCACATGCTAATCACGTTGATTCAAAAAGAGATGATGCATCATGTATTGAGTGTCCGGTTTCTCGCGCTCCTTGTAATGTGCCTCCTCCTTGTTCCCCTCACACTTACTATTAATTATAGTAACTATCGCCAGCGACAGGTAGACTACCAAGAAGCCCTCAAAATCGCAAAAGATGATGCAACTACTATGAACTCAATGTCTCTTGAACCACCTAAACCGACAGTTGAAGTTTCCAAACTCTTTCTCAAACCGGCACCACTAAGTGTCTTCGCAAATGGGATGGAGGAATCACTGCCGAGTTACCTTGGAATGACACGCAACGGAATTACACTCGGGATACCTGCACTGGTTTCTGCCCCCTTTTCTTACATTTTAGGACAGCTAGATCTACTCTTTGTTATTAGCAACGTCTTCAGTCTACTGGCTCTCTTATTTACGTTTGATGTAGTTGCCGGTGAAAAAGAGGCAGGAACGCTTCGAATAACCCTCGCAAACGCCCTTCCACGCGATATTTTTTTGTGGGGTAAGCTAATTGGAGGGTATCTCGTATTTGTTGTGCCGTTTTTGGTGTCTTTTCTTTTTGGCTTGTTGGTTCTCGTCTGGCGGGGTTTTCCTCTCGGAGAATCTGATATATTTGGTAGGGTGCTCAGCCTCACTTTTGTTTCACTACTCTACATTGCAGTTTTCTTTTCCATGGGCACCATGATCTCTACCTATTTAGACACTGCTAAAACTTCACTCATTGTTGCCTTTACCGTTTGGGTGTTTATGGTCCTAATTACACCCCGTATTGGCTTTATCTCAGCCAAAGTTATTGCACCGAAGCGAACAGAACAGAGCGTATATATGGAAAAGACTGCTCTGCGAAATAATCTCGCGAAAGAGTTGGAAGATAAAAGGCTAAAGACGGTGCGTGACATGGTTCAGGGACAGATTATCACTATTGATCGAGAAGTACAAAAAGAACTCAACGAACGCATGAAACCTGCTGAAGAGGCATATAGATCGAAACTTCAAAGCGAATCTGACAAGATTGAACGGAGTTATCAACAGGAAAAGAAACGACAAGAACTTATCGGCGAAGCCCTATCTCGAATCACGCCCACGTCTTCCTTAATATATCTTGCCACAAATTTGGCGCAGACCGGCAAAATCAGAAAGGACAACTATTTTCAAACAGGTATGCGTTACTATTCTCAACTAGAGGAAGAATATTTCAGTAAAATGTCAGACTTGCTTATAGAGAGTAAAACTGTCTTTATTGATAGAAGAAATGACGAAAAGATTCTCCCACCCCCGGACCCCATAAACATTGCGCTGGCGGAAACATTCCGTGGCACTCTTATTGATTTATTTTTTCTCTGTTTCTTTGCGATAGTATTTACAACGGTCGCGTTTCTAAGATTCTTGCGTTCAGATATTTAAGCAACCTGAAAAAACGAATGAAGCCCTCATATCACCGCAGAAAGAAGTCAACTATGTGATCAAATACAAGAAGGTTTATACTAATATGATAGGATTGTTAAGAAGCAGAGTTCTTGAAATATGTGAACCGTTCACGGAAGATGTTCGGACGTTACTGTATTCTGAGGAGACCTTTGATTTAGTTATTGCAGTCGAAGTGCTTGAACATATCCCCAGATCCAGAAGTCGGCTTGACGGAGGCAGTGCGTGTGTTGAAACCGAGGGACTATGCGATAACTGCTCTCCCGGTGAAATTACCTATTCTGATGCACCTCTACGATTTTGAGGGTCCCGATGAAGTTTTAGAACTCTACAAAAAAGTTGGACTCAAGGTTGTAGACTTTGAAACGAAGGAATTTCAACGTCAGACGGAACCCTTTATTGATACCTTCGCGTTAAGCATCAAGTCATAAAGGAAAATAAGTATGCAAGCGATTATCCTTTGTGGTGGTCTCGCGACGCGACTCGGTGAAACCACCAAAACTGTCCCTAAAATCTTACTTGACATCGCTGGTCAAACGGTGTTGGCGTGGCAGATTCAGATGCTAAAGGACGTGAACGTCCAAGAGGTCATCCTTGCATCAGGACACTTGCACGATGCGCTTTATGTGAGTGTCGGTGACGACTACGATGGTGTCCACATTCGCTACGCCAAGGAAGAGAAAAGGCTCGGCACCGGCGGCGCGATTCAGAACGCTGTGCAATATATCAATACATCCCCTTTCTTTGTTCTGAACGGTGATGTCCTCCTAAACAACTTCTCACTTCGAGCAATGTTGGAGAGATTTCAGAAAGAGATGACAGGTTTGCTCCTGAGTGTGCGCGTTGACGATATTCGTCAGTATGGTGAAATTCTATCGGACAGCGATGGGAAAATCACAACCTTCCGCGAGAAACAGTCTGTATGCCGGCCCGGGTACATAAATGGTGGCGTGTATCTCTTCAATCGAAAGATTATTGATGCATTCCCTAAACACCAAGGGGTATTCTCAATTGAGCGGGACGTTTTTCCCTCTGTTTCCAATCTTTACACTTTAAAAACCGAAGCGAGTTGGATTGATATCGGGATGCCCGAACGACTGGCGTATGCGAGACAACACTTCCGAAACGGAGCCAGTTAATGAATCCTGACATCTTCCGAGCGTATGATATTCGCGGCGTTTTTGGCGTTGACTTTCAACCGAAAGACTTTTACCGCATTGCCCGGACTTATGCTGACTGCTTTCAACCCAAGACGGTTGCGTTAGGGCACGATGTCCGTGAAAGTTCGCCGCAGCTATGGCAGCAGATTGCCAATGGCCTCCAAGACGCAGGTGTTGATGTCCTCAACCTCGGGCAAATTTCGACCGATATGCTCTATTTCGCCGTGGCGCACTACCAGACAGATGGGGGTATTGTCATATCAGCGTCTCATAATCCAGCAGCGTATAACGGCATGAAACTGGTACGTCAACACGCGATACCGCTCTCGTCAGATACAGGGCTTTTGGAATTGCGAGATACCATTGAGAACGGAAACCGATTCGAGAAACAGAGCCCTTGTAAACGCGGTGCCCTTCGGACGCTTCCGTTTTTTGATGCCTATCTCGCGCATCTCCGATCATTTGTGAACCTGAAGGAGCTGTCTGAAAAACGAATAGTCATCAATGCGAACAGTGGACTTGCTGGACAGGTTGCCGAACGCTTGTTAGCCGAAACACCCATTCAGATATGTGCCCGTCTCTTTATTGAGCCAGATGGTACTTTCGCACAGATTCCTGCGGGCCGTCCTGACCCACTGCGTCCTGAGAATCGCGGTTTAACCGTAAAGGCAGTCCAACGAACAGGAGCGGATCTTGCAGTCGCATGGGACGCGGACGCAGATAGATGTTTTTTCTTTGATGAAACCGGCGCGTTCGTTGAAGGATGCTACATCAGCACGATGCTTGCCGAGCTGCTCCTTGAGAAAAAAGGAAGTGGGACAGTTATCTTTGACCCGAGAGCGATATGGGCAGTAGAAGCCGCCGTGAAAAAGGCTAACGGCACACCTCTTCTGAATCGGTGTGGACACTCTTTTCTCAAAACCCGTATGCGGGAAACCGATGCCCTTTTCGCAGGTGAGGCGAGTGGGCATTACTATTTCCGCGACAATTTCTATGCCGATAACGGCATGATTCCATTTTTGCTTATGCTTGAAAACCTCTGTGAAAAAAGAAGTTCACTCGCGGAACTTGTTAATCCGCTCCGAACGAAATATCCGGTCTCCGGTGAAATCAACTTCGCGTTTGAAAGTCATCGTCTGCTGTACGATGCTATGAATGCGGTCAGACACACATTGCACCAGTTCGGAAACCCTTTCCAGATTGAAGCCCCTATTGATGGCATATCCGTTCGATTTCCTGCGAATCATAAGAGCGACACTGGTTTCCATCGTTTGGTGCCCGGCAGTTGGCGGTTCAATCTCCGAGCGTCGAACACCGAACCACTTTTGCGGCTCAATCTTGAGGCGATTAGTGACCTTCCTCTTCTTGTCGGGAAAACGGAGCAGCTCAGTGAAGTGCTGGAAAACCTCGGTGGCAAGCGAGAAACGGTGTTTCGTTGGGAAAATAGGTAACCTCCTGATTTAGGTTGGAACACATCTAATGAATTTTAGCGTTTTTGAATTACTGACGCACGAAAGAATGGTTTTCTTGGCGGTTCTAAGTTGTGGGCTTTATACCAGTTATACCGACTTCCGCTACGGAAAAATCGCTAACATTTACACTGCGTTCTTGATCGGCTTTGGCATTATCAGTCAAGCCCTATTCATAAGTGAGGGAAACATCACCTGGATACACAGTTGTGTTACCCTTTTTGGGGGATTAGGGATCTCCTTTGTAATGTTTTACACGGGAATATGGGCAGCCGGGGATGCCAAACTCTTTTGGGGCATCAGTTTATTGCTGCCACCGAGTGCTTTTAGCAACACCTCAGAGACACAATTTTATCCCATGATTTTGATGGTGAATATTTTTCTCATTTTTCTATTTTATATCGTAGCACAATCCGCTTTTAAAATGACCTTTCAGGAGCAAAAGGTACTGGTTGTTAGGAGTTTCACATCACAACTAAAACAGTTTCCGAGACGGCTTCTACAAGTACTTGCGTATATTGGGGTAGGTGGATTAGCGTTTTATATCCCTTCGCGCATGGAGATAGAATTAGACTTGGCGATTCAAATTTCACTGTTTATAGCAATTGCTTTTGCTTTCAATAAAGTGGTTGAAAAGTACATCCCACAGAAATACGTAATCCTATTTTACGTCCCCTTTCTCCCCTTAGCACTCTTTTTGGCGATCCCTTCGCTGATTCAACTTGGCACTTTTATCGTCTTTATCTTTGTGGTTCCGTGGTTTCTTATCATGTTTAACGCCGTTATTCGTTCCCTTTTTACAGAAGAGATTCCTGTCGGAAACCTTCACCCGAACATGATCCCGGCAGAGCGCATCGTTAAAATTGAAGCGCAGAACGTGAATGATAGATACGTGAAAATTCCTGCCGGTTTTGCAAATCCTGCACAAGATAATATCATTGTGGATGTCTCGTCTGAGGGGTTAACGTCACCGCAAATTGAGCAGCTGCACCAACTTGCTGCAGCAGGTAATTTGAAAGAATACGAAAATAAATTGTGCATTCAGAAAAAAATACCCTTTGCTTTAATGATTGTTTTGGGGGCGGTAGCGACCCTATTAGCAAATGGAATGGCTTATTCGTTTTTTCAAAGCGCGGCAATTCATCAGATTCTGGAGAGGATAGGGTCGTTTTTGGTTCGTTAAAAAAATGCTGGGATGGGCACTTGGGTTGTTTCGAGTGTATAAGTAACTCTAAAATCTACGATAAACATATTACCGTATACTAACAATAAATCGGGGTGGGACATAGTGACCACCCCGATTTATTTGCATACCCTCCTCTCACGTTTTTTGGATGTACGATGATGTGAATTTAACTTATAGTAGATTCCAAAAATAAGTGGACATTACAAGCAAAAACCCGCACCTTGCTGGCGAGGTTTCCTAACCTCGCCAATGTAAAGTTAATTATGGATTTCACTATAATCTTTTTTTGATCCAGTGAGCTTACGTCGTATTACAATGTCTATCCTTTAATTTTAGAATGCATTTGAACGTTTGCCGGACCTTCGCAATCTAACCTAATAGATAGTTATGGTTCCTGTATCATTTCTACGATTAATTCATAAGGTTAGACGCTACAAAAGACTCTCACTTGTCCTCGTTTTTCTCGTTGCTGACAAGATATATTCAACGTCCAAACAGGACGGCGAAAGTACTTCACCTCAAATACTCGGTATATACTTATGGCAACACTTTGGCTGGTTATTCAGCGAGAATTGACTGCAAACATACTGACATCCCGGTTCATGATCGGTTTTCTCATCTGTCTGATGTCAACTGCTGCTGCAGTTTTTGTGCAGGTTGAAGATTATGAAAAACGGTTGGCGGCATACCATATCGCTGTTCAAGAACATCAAGAAACAGTCCGGACATGGGATCTTTACAGCCAAATCAATCCTAAGGCACACAGAAAGCCGAATCCGCTCAGTATCTTCAACGTCGGCATGGAAAAATCCGGTGCCGATATGGTGAGTATTCAACTCGCAACACCTATCTGGGAGAAAGAGGCACAGAAACACGGCTCCGACAACCCATTCCTCTCTATCTTTCTTTTCATCGATGTTATTTTTGTCTTTAAAATCGTTCTCAGTGCCTTGGCGATCCTTTTCGCTTACAACACGATTTCTGGAGAACGTGAGGACGGCACCCTCAAATTAGTATTATCCAATCCGATTCCGAGGGACACCCTCGTGATAGGGAAATACCTCGGCGGCATGTTATCCTTGTTCCCGATTGTGATCGTTAGTTTTATTGTTGGAATCCTTATCGCCTATGCTTCTCCTGCGACCGATTTCAATAGTGCAGATCTGTTGCGGCTTGTTGCCGTGCTCATCCTTTCCCTATTGTACGTGTCAACGTGTTACCTTTTAGGGATGCTCCTATCCGTATGGACAAAAGAGGCAGCCACCACGCTCATCCTTTCAATGTTCATCTGGGGGATCCTAACGATCCTCCATTCCAATATAGCAACCTTCGCAGTCATGAAATTCCCACCTAATCAACCACAAGCTGAAAAGGATATCCTGCAGTATATTGAGCAGAGATGGGAAGATTTCAGGGAAGAACGGGATGCCTACCTTCTAAAAAAATGGGGCTATAAATACCCAATTAGCGCGATTTCTCAGATCAGCGATGGTGCTTTGTCAATATCGATTAACTCGAATTCACCGGGCGAACTTGGATTTGGTGAGTTCTATGAGATTAAACCAATCCATATCCTGGATGTCTCCAAATTTCAGGAAGTATTGGGCTACCAAGAACCGCTGCGTATCGACTACGCAAACCAAGCTGAAGCACGCCTCCAGCAGAGAGAAGAAGTTGAGGAAAGCAACAGACGGTTCGCCAAAGATATCTCCCGATTTTCTTTCGCTGACGCATACCGATTTGCCGTTGGCGCGATAACCGATACAGACAGAGAGAGTTACCAAGACTTTATTAGACGGGCAAGAAGTTATAAACGTCAAGTTGTCGACTATCTCCGCGGTAAAAACGCTTTTTCCGCGAGAGCATGGTTTTCCAGCGATCAAGGCGCGGCGGCGTTTAAGGATCTCCCTGTTTTTCAAAACCCACACACTTCTCTATTTCAGAGTTTTTCCCGGGCATCAAGCGATATCCTGATCCTGTTGGCGTGGAATATCATCTTGTTTATGGGCGTGTATGTATCATTCCTTCGATATGATATGAGTTGAACTGAACATTTACCCAAGCAACGCGCTGGAAAACCGAATATACGGAGCGGAACGTTCTTGATACGTCTGTCCTAACCGAACCGCAAGGAGCATTAAAAATATGATTTGGCATATTGCCAAAAAAGAGATATACCAGAATCTCACAACGCTGCGATTCGTCTTGATGATAATCCTTCTGCCCATCTTGATGATCGCCAATGCCCTCATATACGGCTTTGGTGATAATGGGTATACAGCAGAAATACGGGATTATAACCGCAAGGTGACCCAGGGGTTATCTCATATTGAAGAATACGCCTTCAAGGGATTAGGAGAGTTAGCGATGGTCGGCCCCGCGGAGATACCCAAGCGTCCGTCCCAGTTGAAGTTCTGTGCCGATGGTGCTGATGCCTTCATACCTCGTTCTATCACGATCGCGGCGCGCGCAGGCGCGGGGCGTGGCGGAGACGGGGGTGTGGTTGAAGATTATAATTGGCGGGAAGTTTGGACACTTGAATATCTACCTTCAAATCATGGCGGAGACGCAACCACGCTCATCGAAATTGATTGGGTATTTATCGGTGTCTTCATGAGTTTTTTCGTCATTTTATTCACTTTCGATGCCGTCGCCGGGGAACGCGTTCGGGGAACACTCAGTCTCATGATGTCCAACCCAATTTCTCGTGGACAGGTATTATTCGCGAAATACTTAGGAACATTCTTCACGCTCATCATTCCACTCCTGATTGGAGTCCTCATGAACCTTCTCATCATCTACCTGTCAGGAAACATCCCCTTTGATTCAGGCAGTTGGCTTCGGATTTTAGGGATGATCGGACTCTTTGCATTACATATTTCTATCTTTATTTTTTTGGGACTGTTTTTCTCAAGTCGCGTCTCAAACGCCATCACCAGTTTAGTGTGGCTGTTGCTAACTTGGGTCTGTTTAGCATTTATCTTGCCGAGTCTACTCGGACTTTTCGTCGGAACCCTTGATCGGATACCATCCATAGAAAGAATATCCACGGAAAAGCGCGCACAATTAGCAAACATAGAAAATGAATTTCAACCGACGGAAATGCTAGAAACAACAAAACTCAGCGAAGCTCCTTCCGTCAACAACCCATCAGCAGCGCGGCAATGGGCGACCTACTTCAGGAGAAGGTTTGAAACGAAAACTCACATAGCGGATGCACGTATAGATCAGCAATTGCGGCAGGTGCAACTCGCCCGCGAACTCACCCAAATCTCTCCGACGATCTGTTTCCAATACGCCATGGAAGGACTCGCCAATACCGGAATCGTGAGTTATATGGATTTCGTTAAACAGGTGCGCCGTTATAGAGACACATTTATAGATTTCATCAAAACTGAAGATAGAGATGACCCGAACAGCCTCCACATCTATCCTGTGAGGGAAGGGTTATCTCAAAAACCGGTGAATCCGGACATTGTGCCGAGGTTTAGAGAACGCATCTCACATCAGAGCGTAATTTTCCCGCTCGGACTGTTGATCGTTTTTAACATCCTGTTCTTTATCGCCGCACAACTATCGTTCCTCAAATGCGACTTGAAATAAATGATAACCATTTATCAGGTGGGTCGCTATTCATGGTGGAGCCACCTCTGGGGACCACAAAAAGGAGAAAAAAATGAAGTACCTACTTGGCTATACGGCATTTCTTTCTCTGATATTTGTCACAGTTGGATATACTGTGGCAGATCTTACTGATGATCTCGTCTTTTACTTTACATTCGACAATGTCGAAGGCAAGCGGATTCTTGATGAATCCGAAAACGGTCTGGATGCCGAGGTTTCCGAAGGCACTATCAGATCACACCTCCGCAACGCACGTCTTCAACTCCAAGAATACCTCACCTCCTACCTAATGAACTGAGATTCATCTGTTTAGACATAGCTAACGCAAGTTAGTCCAGTTGTTTCCCAATCTGGCAACGCGCGCACAACACTCTTGCCTGTGTTTGGTGTAGAGGTAATACCTTTTTTATTAAGGATAGCGTCCCAACTTGGTACTTATCACTCAGAAGTTTTGCTGAGAAAAAATGTGATTACGTTACACACTGCTCCTCGTTTTTGGTCGTGCAATGGTATAAATTTGACTTAAAACGGTTGGTATGCAGGCTTATTTTTTCTTTTTTTACGATTATGCACGTTTCCGCCTCCGAAATTACGACTATATAAATGATGTGAGTTTGATAAAAAATTTAGAGTTTGGTATGTTCTGGAAAGTCATGCACCTTTTCATCCAAAAAACGGTGTCTTTAATTATAAAAGGGTATTGCATGTCCAAAACTACTTATTGCGAAAATGAACAGTCGAATGAAAAAAGAAAAATCCTGTAACGAAGGAACGGTGTGTTTACAATTATAGAAAAGGATGGTCTCAAATTACGATGGCAAGAGATAGCTTGTGCGGGGATTACAGTGAAATCGTCGGGGAAAGTTCCCAGATTTTGAATATCCTACAACAAATTGATAATATTGCGGCTACCGCCTTGAAGATCCTAATCTCTGGTGAAACCGGAACTGGCAAAGGGGTGGTCGCGCGTGCCCTGCACAAAAACAGTGGTCGAAACGGAGAAATGGTCTCTATCAATTGTGCAGCGATACCTGAGCATTTATTTGAGAGTGAGTTGTTTGGACATGAAAAAGGGGCGTTTACAAGCGCGAGTAGAAGGCATACCGGTAAGTTTGAAAGGGCAGACAAAGGGACGTTGTTCCTTGATGAAATCACCGAGATGCCGCTTCCCATGCAACCGAAGTTACTACGCGCAATTGAGGAAGGTGAGATTGAACGCATTGGCGGTAACAAACCAATTACGGTGGATGTTCGGATTGTGGCAACTACCAATAGAGATATTGCACAAGCCGTTAAAGATGGAATGTTTCGTGAAGACCTCTATTATCGGTTGAATGTTGCCTCTGTATCTCTACCGAGGCTATCGGAGAGAAAAAAGGATATCTGCCTGTTGGTGTTGCATTTTCTTGAAAAACACCGTCAATTTTCCAGTCTTCCGGTCTTACAAATTTCTCCAGATACGCGAACTCTTCTTGAAACGTATCCATGGCCCGGGAATGTGCGAGAGTTGGAGAACGTTATTGAAAGCGCATCTTACCTTATCAAAGGAGGGGTTCTCTTACCAAAGCACCTACCTCAAAAAATTCAGACGTACCAAAAGCAATCTATGAATATCTCCGAAGAGATTGCTACGCCTGAAAACGAGCAAAGCGTAAGTGTCCCGCTCGGTACGACGCTTGAAGCGATGGAAGCAACGTTTATCCGTGAAACTTTGGTGCGGTTTGGCGGGAATCGGACAAAAACAGCAAGGGTATTAGGGATTGATAAACGGACTTTGCAAAGGAAATTGAAAAAATATGAGATTTAGGGAGGGTTGCATTTGAGCGGTAAGTGAAACCAAAATCACACCCCACAACGCTGATCTCACTCATATCTCTGAAAACACCAGGATACACCCTTTATTATTCACCTTTTTCAGTAGAACAGCGAGCTTATCACTCTACTTTTTGCCTCTGTTTAATTTTCTCTTGTCTAAAAAGACGCAGACATGTTAAAATAGTGTCGATGCAATAAACGAGGAGAGTGAACATGGACGCAAAATTGTGGGTGCCAGAATACGACACCCCGGAATTATGGCATCGTGAGATTTCGCGACGTTCTTTTTTCAAGAGCGGTCTCACGAGTTTTCTCGGACTCGTCGCGATGCAACACTTCGGGTCCAGCAGCCTTGCGCAGCTTGAGGATGTTCTGCCACGTGCCGAGCATTGCATCGTCCTGTTCATGAATGGTGGCGCGAGTCAATTAGACACTTTCGATCCCAAGCCCGGCAGTAAAAATGGCGGGCCCTTTGCAGCGATTCCGACAAGCGTTAAAGGTATCGAGGTGTCGGAGCATCTCCCCCAGATTGCCGAACAGGCACACCATCTCTCTATCATTCGTTCGATGATTTCCCGTGAAGGGAATCATGAGCGCGCACGTTACTTACTGCATACCGGCTACGCGCCGGGGGGCGCAGTCAGACATCCAACCCTCGGTTCGCTCACCTCTTACTACCTTGACGATAGCTTATCTGACCTTCCAAGTTGCGTTAATATTAATGCCCCGACATATTCTGGTGGTTTTCTCGGTGCCACGCACGATCCATTTGTCGTCAACGACTCGATGCGTCCAGTAGAAGACCTCTCGTATCCGGCACAGATGGACACGTACCGTTTTCGGGAACGCCTCAAGATGCTTAGAACCATTGAAAAGGATTTTATTGCCAAGCGGACTGGACGCAGCACGGAGGCGCACGAAGCGATTTACAAAAAAGCCGATCAACTCATCAATTCCCCTAAAATAGATGCGTTCCAACTTAACGAGGAACCGCTCGCTGTACGCGAAGCCTATGGCATGAATAAGTTTGGTCAGGGGTGTCTGATGGCGCGGCGGCTTGTGGAAGCCGGGGTTAAATTCGTGGAGGTCTCGTTAGACGGGTGGGATACACACCAAAATAACTTTGAGCGGACCAAAGAACTCTTGAATGTCGTAGATCCAGCGTTCGCAACCCTCCTGAAAGACTTATCCGAACGCGAGCTCCTTGACAAGACTGTTGTGTTATGGCTCGGTGAATTCGGACGTACACCACGGATTAACAACAACGATGGGAGAGACCATCATACCAACGGTTGGTCTACTGTTGTTGCAGGCGGCAGCACACGCGGTGGACAGGTCATTGGTGGGACCAATGAAGATGGGAGCGAGGTCGTCAGTGGTGCTGTTGGGGTGCCAGATCTTTTTGCGTCGCTCTGTTTTACGTTGGGGATTGATCCTGATGAGGAAAACTACTCCCGTTCCGGTCGACCGATTCGGGTTGTCAACGATGGTTCGGTTATAGAGGAGTTGTTCGGTTGAGAGTCATTGCTGGCACATTCAAAGGCAGACGTTTGGTTGTCCCCAAAGGGAATCGTCTTATCCGTCCAACGGCTGATCGGGTAAAAGAGTCGGTATTTAGTATCCTGCGGGAACGGGTTGTTGGTGCAAATTTTCTTGACCTTTGTGCTGGGACAGGAAGCATGGGAATTGAGGCGTTGAGCCGCGGCGCGAAACACATTACGTTTTTGGACCGAGATCCGCGATGCATCGCGGTTATAAAAAGAAACCTTGACGTTTGTGGTCTCACGGCTGAATCTGGGGTGTACTATTTGCTTTGTCGTGATGTTTTGAAAGGGATTGGGTCCCTTCATAAACGGGCAGCTACGTTTGAAGTTATCTATTTTGATCCACCCTACGGTGTTGGTTTAGCGGATGGTTCGCAGAACCCTCTCGAACTGTATACTGCCAGTTTAGCACTGCTTGCGAAGACCGTGCTGCTTACAATCGGTGGTACGTTGCTTGTTGAACATGCAAAACAGGCTGTTATGCCGGACACTGTTGGGAATTTGTGCCAAGACCGACAAACGCGTTACGGGGATACAGTCGTATCGTTTTATCATTGGGAGAATGACAGTCAGCTGTCAGGGCAGGTTGCTACATAACCCTTTCAGTAGTCAGAAAAAAACCATTTGTAGCAATTACCCGTGTTTGAAATATTCCGAGTTGGCGTTGAATTGTTACAGAAAACCTCTTGGCTGACCGCTGACTGCTAATTGCTGACTGCTATAAACAAAATATGAAAATCTTAAATCTCCAATCCGGAACACCTTTCCAGATGGGCAAAGGTAAAAATTGGCGTGTTGTGCATCCGGATATGGGTTCAACGCAAATTACACTGAACCATGGGCTTCACGCGCCAGATCAGGAATTCACACAGCATTATCATGATGCCTCTGAAGACGCGATTGTTGTGTTAGAAGGGGGTGGGGCTATCCGACAAGGGAATGTCTATACGCCGATTGCTGCAGGCGATCTCATTTTTGTACCCGCAGGCGAAATCCATGGAACCGTCAACACCACACCGAACATGGCACGCTTAATTAGTTTTCAATCCCCGCCGGATATGGCACTCTATCGAGGCGAGCGGGATACTCCTGATGAGGCACCAACGCCAGAAAATGGACACCGGAGCAACGTTCAGGTCATTAATATGGCGCGAAGCGGTCCTGTTTTTGGGAAGTCTGTTGAGTGGCGAAGCGTCGTCTCACCGCACAAAGGCTCTGTACATCTCTCCTTAGACTACATCCACCTCAATAAAAACCAGCACTTTACACACGAACCGATACAGACTGAATCAATCTATGTGCTGAAGGATGGATGTGCCGAGATAACATCCGATGCTGAGACGCATGTGTTGGAACAACACGATGTTCTTTTCCTCGTCCCCGGAGACACTTTTTCACTTTCCCACACAGGCGATGAACCGACCACAATAATATATTGTTGGGCAGTCGGCAAAAAAGGAAAATAATGGATGAAACCAGACGATGTAGCTGTTTCACGACGCGGAAACCTTGTCGTGATAGAACATAGTAAGTTTGAGATTAAATTCAACCTTTCAAAAGGAACATGGGATTACATTGATGAGAGTGGCGACACAATTATCCGCAATGGATGTGCACAAATAACCCTTGATGACGGAAGCGTTATCAAAACTGAAGATGCTGGTAACTCGGAATTTATCACGGCGTTTCCGCAAACAGATGTTTTTGGGACATATTACCAGATATGTTTCTCACATGAAGCAAAAGGGAAGGATATACGGATAAATACCTACCTCAATTGCTACCCTACACAGCCAGCTATCCTGCTGAAAGTGGGTGTTGAGAACCTCAATCAAGAGCGTCCGGTCCAGTTAGAAAATTTAACGGTACTTGGTGTTTCCACGAATCGTGGTGCTGTGTTGATTGGCAAGGCTCCTGCGGATTGCCATCTATTTATTAACATGCCACCTATCTCCCCTGGTGTGAGTAGAAGACTCTATGACGGCTTTCTCTTGAGCGAAACAGATACCAGACATCCGTGCCACGATGGTGTGCTTCACGATACCAAGAGCGGCAAGACCTTTGTTTTTGGGTTTCTGACGACAGAGAAATGGTGGCCCCGTATCCAAATCGGCTGTCGAGGGAAGTCTGCATCCAACTCCAAATCCTATAAAAGGACATCAACAGCTGGTGCTAATCCTTGGGCACTCTATCATCTATGTAAACAGCGATGCGATTTTGGGGAAGAGATTACCTCGGAGACTGTGTATCTCAACTTTTCGGGAAGTGCTGCAGCGTGCTACGAACACTACACGCAGATGTTAGCACTCAAGAACGATTGTGCTGAGCCTCACGCCTCGCCTGCTTCTGATAGACCGATTACCGCTTGGAACCTTTCCCCCGCGCAACTTTCGATGGACGCGAATACTATCTTAACGCAAACCGACGAACTCACGGAAAACCGATTCTTTCAACCAAACTTCCTCGGAGGGATAAATTATATTCAATTAGACCCTGGATTAGCATCGCGATTTGGGACTTATGTGCTGAATGGAGAGGATCCAGAAGCACAAACAGTTTCCAACAATCTGCGAGCCGTGCTCAGCCACATCGAAACAAAAGGGTTTAAGACAACAGTTCGGATTAACCCGTTTTGCGCAGTGCCTGATTCGGAACTTGTCCAGAAACACCCAGATTACTGCATACAAGAAGCGGCCGTAGCTCGAAATGGAAGAAGAAAGTCGCGGCGGCATTCGGAACGTAATGGCTACAAACCCGCCACAACGCATCTGTCGGAAGGAAGTACCGAAGTCGCACTGCTGGATGTTTCCCACCCTGAAGTACGGCAACATATCCGTAAACAGATTAAACAGATAGTCAACGAGTATGGATGTTCACTCATCAATGTAGATTTCACAGCGTATACGACAGTGCTTACTAACAGTGAACACAACTTGCACTGGCACGATAAAACCCTCACATCTGTTCAACTCTATCGTCTTGCTGGAGAGTTACTGACGGATGCTATTAAAGAGGCACGTTCGGAAAACACATCTACTGAGAAGGAAGTCCTTCTTGCTGGGTACAATGCTGTCACGGGACCTTGCCTTGGGAATATGTCATTGAATGCACCGCTTCTCAACCCTCCGTTTTCGAGCGTGGCCACTTCAAACCGCATCAATGATCCCTGGCACCACCCACGAGGTACAAAGCACCGTTTGAGCAGATATGCAGCGCATATCCGAGAGCATAATTTCCTCTGGCAACATGTCTTCGGCGAACTCGCTGTTGATGAACCGAGACCTGTCAATGAGGCGATTGTGGAGATGACAGCGGCAGCGTTGAGTGGGGGGGCTGTCTTCTGCAGCGACCGATTAACCGCGCTTACTGCGTCGCGGGCGGCGGATTTAGCGCGGATCTTCCCGCTCTTGGGTAACGCTGCTAAACCGGTGGATCTTTATGATGAACCCTTCCCGCGAATCTGGAGCCTACCGATTTCGACACCGAACGAGGCGTGGCATCTTGTAGCAGTCTTCAATTGGAATGACCACGAAGATGATGCTTACTTTGAACTCGATGTCCTTGGACTTGGTGAATCCAAAGAATATCTCGTTCACGATTTCTGGATGCGTCAGTACCTCGGCAAGATTTCACATAGTTTGGATTTACTTAATATCCCGCCGCGTTCTGTTAAGTTGCTCTGTTTTCGTGAAGAGCAGAGCGTCCCGCAACTCCTTGCAACTGATATGCACTACGCCCAAGGAGCTGTTGAGATTCTATCTGCAGGTTGGGATGGTCACAGCCAAAGTTACTTGCTCGTCTGCCAGCCACTTAGACAGGTAGATAGCACCTGCTTTATTCATGTACCGGCTGGATATTTACCGGTAGGTGTCGCGACTTACGGGAGCGATTATCAATATAAGTGGGACGCTCCGATTTGTCAGTTAACGTTTGCGAGGACGCAACCGGACAAACTGGTGCAAGCGAGTATCCAATTTACTAAAACCTCTGGTGGTTCTTCTGGTAGGAGGGGTTTGTAAACTCGGTGCGTATTATGTCAAATGATTGTCGGTTGCAGCTGCAAACCCTCAAAACACAAGCAAGTGTTTGTACGGCATGTGATTTGTCAAAGACGCGTACGAACGTTGTCTTCGGTAGCGGAAATGCCTCCGCACAATTGGTGATTGTAGCTGAAGGACCATCCGCTACTGATAATCGGACAACCCTCCCCTTTTCAGGTCCTGCTGGAGATTTGCTTGATGAAGTCCTCGCTGCAAATGACTTAACACGCAGCCAAATCTGGCTAACAAATATCATTAAGTGTCGAGCGGCAAGCCTTAAAGATGGTGTGCTAAGAAACCGGCCGCCAAAAGCGTCTGAAATTAAAGCGTGCTCCAAATGGCTTGATGGTGAATTGACCTTCATACAGCCTTCGGTGATTTTGTGTATGGGGGCACCCGCTGCAAAGGCACTTATTCATCGAAGTTTTCGTATTACCGAGGAACGCGGAGTCTGGTTTACGGATACACTATATGCCCCCTTCGCAATGGCGACCTTTAACCCGGCTTATGTCCTGAGACAGGAAGGCGAGAATTTTGAAATCGTCCGGCAGACTGTTGTTGAGGATATCGCCTCGGCGAAACGGAAGTTACGCGAATCTGAGGAACTGCCGAGATTAACACTTTTTTAACAGACAACCTTCTTTATCAACAACCAACAACTAACAACTAAGAAAAAATGTCATTAAAGAAACAAGTTGCTATAGATGCTGTGCTGGAGGCGATGCGACTCTGTGAACGGGTGCAAGCTGAAATAGTGTCAACCGATGCGATTCAAAAGGTTGACCGAAGCCCTGTAACCGTCGCTGATTTCGGGTCACAAGCACTGATATGTAAAATGATCGGCGATGCTTTTCCTGAAGATGCGATTGTCGCTGAAGAAGACGCACAAGCACTTAGAGAAAACGCCACGCTTTTAGAACGCGTCACAGATTATGTGAGTCACTTTGCGAAAGAGACGATCTCGTCGGAGACTGTCTGTAACTGGATCGACCGCGGAAGCGGTGAAGTCGGACAGCATTTCTGGGCACTCGACCCGATTGATGGAACGAAGGGATTTCTGCGTCACGATCAATATGCAATTGCTTTGGCTTATATTGTTCATGGCGTTGTACGACTCGGTGTTTTGGGCTGTCCAAATTTACCGTATCGTTTAAAAGATACGGATGCGGAGCAGCGGGGATGCCTTTTTGTTGCCGCCTATGGCGAAGGCACGCAGCTCTATACAAAGGCAGGAAACTTTTTAAAGCAGGTCCATGTATCAGAGGAGGTACATCGCTTCGCAGAGAGTTTCGAGTCGACACACGGGGATAGCGATGCCCACACTAAAATTGCGGAGGCACTCGGAATTACGGAATCACCTATCCAAATGGACAGTCAAGCGAAATACGGCATTGTGTCCCGTGGTGAAGCATCCCTCTATATCCGTCTACCGAACCCGGCATACCCCGATTACCGCGAGTGTATCTGGGATCACGCTGCAGGGATGATTGTGGTTCAGGAAGCAGGCGGGACGGTTACGGATGCCAATGGTGCGCCCCTTAATTTTTTGACAGGCAAACGGATGCATGAAAATCGAGGGATTGTCGCAACTAACGGAAAACTTCATAAACACGTTTTGAACGCGTTATCTAACCGATAAGGAGATAAATATAGAATATGAGAGCTGGGCAAATTGTCGCACCACATCAGATTGAGATTGTTGACATAGAACAGCCGGATCTCGCCGATTATCCCGACGGCACAGTGATAATAAAAACCGCTCATAGTGCCATCTGCGGCACGGATATGCCATCGTTTGTCCTTGAGCATCCAGCGGACAGTTATCCGCTTCAGCCAGGACTTTCAATTCACGAGGCGATTGGCGTTGTTACAGATAGTAAATCGGATAGATTCAAACCCGGGGACGAAGTCTTAGCGTTACCACGTTACATCGGTGGACTTTCGGAGTACTTCCTGTCGGATGAGAGCGTCACGTTGCCATTGACAGATTTCCCACGGAAAGATTGCATCCTGATGTCCCAACCGCTTGGTACTGTTGTGTGGGCATGTCGGAAGCTGCCGAACCTCCTCAATCTTAATACGGTTGTTGTCGGGCAGGGACCGATGGGACTCCTCTTTACACACATGATGAGCAACCTCGGTGCGCGCACCGTGATTACCACCGATCTTGTTGACTTCCGACTTTCTGTTTCCAAGAAGATGCGTGCCACACACACGATTAACGCTGACGAGCAAGATCCCGTCGCTGCTGTAGAGGAGATTACGGACGGTAGAATGGCGGATCTGGTTATTGAGGTTGTTGGGCACCAGACGGAGACTATCAATGATTGTCTCCAATTGCTAAAACGCGGCGGAACGCTCCTCGCCTTCGGTGTGCCGGATGACTTGGTTTACGATTTCCATTTCGCCGATTTCTTCCGAAAAAATATCAACTTTATCGGATCCGTCGGACCCGATGCACCGAACGACTTCCCATTAGCGATGGATATGATTGCGCAAGGTCGCATTGATGTCTCACCGATTATTACGCATCATCTCCCTTTCACGGAAGCACAACTCGGATTTGAAATGGCACTGAACCGAAAGCACGAAGCGATTAAGATTGTTTTTGATTACGAGTGAAAGTACTGACAACTGATAACTGACAACTATTAAAGCGGCAATTCAACGGGACATCCTTCACGACTTGATTGGTAGATGGCGAGAATGATTTCAACGGCTTTACGTCCCTCACGTCCGTCAACGAGGTGCGAGGCATCGTGCTCAAGTCCATTAATGAGGTTTTCCATCTGCCGACGGTGGTTGTCGTGATTAATAGCACGTGGATCGGAGGCACCGCCACCGGTATCCGTTCTTTGGGCGAATTTCTCTCGAATCTCCGCATCTTCGGGGAGTTCCGGGTCGAATTCCCAGGTCACGATGTCTTCTTCGGCTAAAATGACAGTCCCGTGTGTGCCGGAAATTTCGGTTTTCTTAAGCATACCGGGATAAGCAGCGGTTGTGCCTTCGATGACACCGAGCGCACCGTTCTCAAACCGAAGTGCAGCAACAGCAGCGTCTTCAACCTCTATCCGTTCGTGTGCCAGTGTATCGGTAAAGGCTTGGACGGATTTGACAGGACCCATGAAATACTGGAGTAGGTCGATAGCGTGGATGGATTGGTTCATAAGCGCGCCACCACCATCAAGATCCCACGTGCCTCGCCAACCGCCACTGTCGTAGTATTCTTGGGAACGGTACCATTTGATATAGGCATCGCCTAAGGTGAGTTTACCGAACCGTCCACTCTCAATTGTGGATTTAACAAGCTGCGTACTTTCTGTGAAACGAGAATTAAAAATAGCGCACAACCGAACGCCTGCTGCATCGCATGCTGCGATGATCTCGTCACACCGTTGTAAGGTGATTTCCAGCGGTTTTTCAACGATGACGTGTTTACCGGCTTCTGCTGCGGCAACGGCGGGGTCCAAATGTGCACCACTTGGTGTACAAACGCAAACAATGTCCAGATCATCGCGTTTGAGCATCTCTGTATAATCGGCGTAACTGTCAACATTGTATCGGTCAGTGAGCCGTTTGGCGTTCTCGGCATTTCGCGAACTAACTGCAACGAGTTGACCGTATTCTAATTCAGAAATTGCAGCGGAATGGAAATCTGAAATCATTCCACATCCGATAATACCGAATCCGTATGTCTTCATATTTTGTGTATTCCTTTAAAAGTAGTAGGCACACTCCGTGTGCCGTAACAGGCATGTTGCAATAAAAAATTATGATTTCTGACGAAAATCAAGTTACAGAAAATCCCCCGTCGGAGGAAGAAGAACAGACATCCGGCAATAAAGCGTTTAGGATTGTCTGTATGACGTTTTGCCTTGCGGTAACAGTGCTATTTCTCTGGGTCTGGCATCACCAGACGCAGTTCAACGACCACTATCGGAAGGCAACTTTTCTGATGCGCAACGGCGAAGCAGAGCAGGCGATTGAAGCGTATCAGAAAGCAATCAAGAATAAGACCCGTACGATTTTCTTTGCCAAGGAGCCCTCCGTTTACAACAACCTTGGACAGGCACATCTGTATGCCGAAGCATACGCCGAAGCAATCGCAAACTTTAAAAAAGTGATTGAGATGGCACCAGATATCGTTGAAGGATACATCAATCTTACAACTGCGTATCTCCGGCAGAATTTGCCAGCCGATGCCCGTGTATCGTGCCTACATGCGCTTCAAACTTTCCCGAAGGCAGCTCTGCTCCACTACAACCTTGCGTGCGCTTATGCGTTAGAAGGTGAGTCACAAAAGGCAATGGACTCACTCACACAAGCGGTAGACCTCAATTCGGAACTCAAGGCTCTTGCCCAACAGGAGAACGCTCTTAAAGACGTTATCTCTGAACTTCACTAATAGGAACTTGAACGATTGTGCTCAGAGGTTATTAGATCGCGACAACACATTCGCTAAATTCCTTGGTGCTCCACACTTACTTCGCCGAATAGGGAATTTCTGATTCCGAAAGCGTATTGGAGTTCTATTGAGATCTTTACCTTGTAGTTTAGAGACTCCTTTGCCGTGAAACAGAATAGGAATGCAGGTCATTTCGGGAATTTGTGGTATGAAGTTGGTGAACAGATCTACGCTTTCTTGAAGTTGTGAAAATACATCCGTTGCTTTAAAGGTGCCACTCTTGAGTTCAATGAAAACCACAACGAACCCGCTTCTGGCAGTATTTCCGTAAACTAAAATCCGATCGCACCTTTTGCCGGTGCCTTGGTTTAGAGGAAACGCGGTGTCTACGTCTATTACAATCCGATCACTTGGGACACCCGTCATATCCACACGACATCCGCGACCACTACATGACTTAATAAGATTTTCTTCGCCAACCCGTTGGCGGATTTCGCTAAGAGTCTCACTTATCACTACTGAATTCTTCCTCATTCAAGAGATATTGTTGGAATTCAACGGCATCATTGTGGAGTTCCTCAGCAACGTCGTAGTAGTCTTTTGGCTCTATACCTTCGATGCAGTCAAAAGGAATTTCTGTCACCGGTTTGTCTATCCGAAACCACCATGCACCAACCTCTTCCTTTGTTAACCAAGTCGCCGGTTCCGTCTTATTTTTCCCCAGTTTCATCACTTCACCCTCGCGAATCAGGTTCCCAATTTGCTCAAGGAGCCAGTCGCTGTGGGTCGTGATAATCACACGTACGCCGACTCGCACTAAACGGGCAAGCGTCAAAGCCACCTTGGTTTGAGCAGCGGGGTGTAGATGAGCTTCAGGCTCTTCAATGATGAGTGTATCGCCGGGGTGAACGATGCCGCGCAAAAATAGAACGAGCGGGGCAAGTTCTGATACCATTGATGAAGATTGACTCATCCGCAGTGCTTGTTCTGCACTCTGGGGTCGGTAACGAAAATCTGGATATCCTCCGGCGGGCCGTCTCACCTCTATCTCTCCACGTAGTACTTCGTCCTCCAGAATTTTGGCAATTCCACTCATTGCATCTGAAGGTAAGCGGTGTTCGGCGTAATTTATGATCTGCTTTAAAAAGTCCGCTGTCATTCCTGTGAACGTAGCACTTCCACGGAAACGCTCCGATCCGGCGCGCGTAGCTTTTTCTACGAGAGAACTGGTAATTACCGCATGAGTTTCCATGATACCGCCCCGGGGGGCAGGAAGATAATAGAAATCCGATGTCTTGTTTCTATTGATATGTAAAAGGTGCGCAAAATCTTCAGGACCAAGCGTTTCTTGTGATATTCTTTCGTCCTTGACGCGAAGAATCATATCTTCATTGACATTTCCTTCTGCGCTGATACCCGACAGAGAGCCTTTCATTTCAAAGTTCCAAAGAGATTGGCTTTCCTCGCTAACAGTTAGCGAAACCTTCAGTTCGTTACCTTTGTTACCGGTGAATCGAATCAATTCTGAAACGGAGTCGAGGTCGAAAGACCTTTTAAGTTCGTCTCCGAAAAGTTCAGGATTGTTAAGACCGCGCAATGTACCTGTACGTAACCATTGTGGTAAGTCTGAATATTTGAATGACTGTCCAGGGGTGTTTAGTTTTTCCAGTGTGTCTAAAGTTTCGCTGTCTATCTCCTTTAAAAGCAAAATAACATCATGTGGCCAAGGGATCCGGGAAAACTCATCAAAGTTCCGATATAATGCATAGATCAGCGCGGAAAGATATGTTTTGCCGGTATTGCTCTCACCAACAAATACGGTCAGCGGACGAAGGTCTATCTCTGCCTTTTCTATCGGTCCAAAATTTTCCACTGCGATTTGGATATTTAGGTGTTGTTGTCCATTGTTAGTCTTTTGCATTGTTTTTCCTGCTCAGCGACGATTTTAAACCAATTATACGTCTATTCCTACCTATTTGCAACGAAAAATGGGCGAGAATGAGGTCCCGCCCATGTCTGTTACGATACAAATATATCCTATTGCTGTTTCTTCAAGTTACCCCACATCGTTGTTAACTTACCACGAGCAGAAACATCAAGCGTATCGTTGATGATTTTCTGGAGGTCGGCTTTAGAAAGCGCATAGTTGGCTAACATCAACTCATCAATGCGTCCTTGAAAGAAACGCGGGCAACACCCGTTATTCTCACCACCGAAACGTAAAGGTTTATCCGCTCGACTCAAACCCGGTCCTTTCTGTGAGATAGCGGTGCCGTCGGATTCCCCATTGATATAGAAACCGGCTTTGCTACCATCCCACACAACGGCAACATGGCTCCACTCTTTCGCTTTTATTTTTCCGTCAGAAATATGGTAGCCAGGGTTACTGGTTTCATAAAAGTAGTAGGCAAGCTTCCCTTCACCCGGTTCAATTTGCAGATAATAGGTGTTTTTGTAGAAGATGGTGAATTTGTTCTCCTGTCCACCCCCAGGTAGTTCTTCAGGATAAACCCACGCCATCATCGTAATGGCTTCATCAATATCAATCTCATCGGAATGCGCGACCTCTATGAAATCCCCTTTACCGACCTCACCAGCCATTTCTACCGCACTTCCTGAGATACCTTCAGCCCATTTTATATCGCCAGTAAATTCACCGACCAAACCGGCAGTTTCATCTTCGGTCTTATTCCCTTTACCTTCGTCGAAGTGCCAGACATATAGCGTCTCGCCGTGTTGTTTCACATTACCTTTTCCACCTGCAGCGAATCCTACTTGGCAGATGGCTAAGCTGAGAAAAACGCATAGCATTAGATACACTTGGGCTTTCATCAGTGATTCCTCCTCATAGTCAAAAATCAAAAGTTTGCAAGTTCAAAGTTGTAAGAGACTTTTGGTGCATCATAGACCTCTTAACAACTTTCAACTTTAGCTACACTTTCAACTTTACAACTTTAACTTGCCCCACGTTGTAGCGAGTTTGTCATTAGGAGAGACAGCAAAGAAAACGCCGTTTTCCATGTCCTGATTAATTTCATCAACAGTAAGGGCACGGTTGTAAATTGCTACCTCATCGACCAAGCCAATCATCCCTGGCAGTCCTGTTTGTGCTTTGCCGATACGGAACACTACTTCGATACTGTTAATTTTACCCTTCGGTGGCGCGAATTCGACATCCAATTTGCCGTCAATATATTGGCGAATCGTATCGCCATCAAAAGTAGAAGAGACGTGATGCCATTCCTCTAATGCAGGCTTAATGGTCTGTTTATTCCGTGAACCTTGCCATCCTCCGATGTTAATCCATGTCTCAATTTGCGGCGCACCCGTAAACTGCGCGCTCCATTGGAGACAATAACCACCGACATTTGCCCCGCTCCTGCGTCCCATCAGGTTGGAGTCGCCTTGGGATTCTTCAGGAAAAAACCAAGCCTGAATTGTGAGTTCATCGGTGATGTCGAGTTCGGGAACCGCGTCAACCTCTACAAACTGCTGGTCGTTTTCAAGATGGACAGCACCACCAAGTTTGCCATCTTTCGACCAGACTGCACCTTCAAGAGTGCCTTCGATGTTATTTCCACTCACGTCTTTCACCTTGCCACCATTGTCTTCATCAAAAGTGAAGTACAACATCAATGCCTCGTCATCATTTAATGCCCATGAGTTGGCGCAGAGGCTCAAAGCGATGAGCGAAAAAACGGTGATAACAAATTTCATAACAGTGGAACTCCTTTTTAATAGTTGTCAGTTATTAGTTGTTAGTTAATGGTTAAGTGTTTTGAAGTCTGTGTTCTCTGCGAATTCCGCAAACCTTTTTGTGCAGAGAAGCTGCGGAATTCAAGATAGATGTAAAGACCAGAGCACTTAACCAACAACCAATAACCAACAACCAATTAGAAACTCGAAATCTGAATTTCCTTTGCCGTGATAAACTCAAGCAGTGCGGGGACACCTTCCTGTGTTTTCTGGATCCCGCGTTGGATAGCCGGAATAATCTGATCCGGTGTTTCAACCCGTTCACCGTAGCCACCGAACGCCTTCGCCATGTCTGCGTAGTGACCTGAGATGTCTGTACTACGGAATTTTTCGGTAGAAACGGGCATAATCGGAATCTCAATCGCCATAGAAAAGTTGTTAAATAGCACCGATAAAATCGGGATTCTCTCACGCACAGCAGTCTCGAAATCCATACCTGTAAAGCCGATAGCGGCATCACCCCAGACGTTAACACAGAGATGATCCGGTCTCGCCAGTTTTGCACCCATCGCGAGACCCAAACCATAGCCGAGCTGTGTCGTTTTGCCCCAACCGATATAGGTCAGCGGTGCGACCGACTGCCAGAACGGCGACATTTGGTCGCGTGGACTTCCCGCATCGTGTGTGATGATCGTGTTTTCGACATCGACAGTCTGTAGCAGGTCTCGGATGA
The DNA here is from genome assembly GCA_965232115.1 of Candidatus Poribacteria bacterium. Classification (GTDB taxonomy): domain Bacteria; phylum Poribacteria; class WGA-4E; order WGA-4E; family WGA-3G; genus WGA-3G. The sequence continues at coordinate 5,188,070 of OZ246958.1, read as the reverse complement.
CGCGGTATGGGGTCATCGGCACTTCATCGGAGGTCAGTTTAGACTTCCACTGTTCGAGCCACTCGGCTTTAACTGCCCTAATTTCTTGCTTAACAGCATCCGCGCGACTCTCAGATGTGCCATTGGTCCGGTCTCGGACGGCTTCTACCAATCCATCTAAAATTAAACCGGCATCGCCAACGAGGGCAGTTTCAACGGGAACGTCTTTGTTAATGTCTGCTGGGTCTAATGTGGCATGAATAACGCGTTTGCCTTCAGGAATCCTGACACCAAAACCCGTCCGTGTGAAGCTGCATCCGATACCAAGTATCAGGTCCGTTTTTTGGAGGAAGTGATGTACCGGTTTCGGAATCGCACGTCCACCGGAACCCAAGGCTAACGGATGATTTTCGGGAAATGCACTTTTACCACCTAAACTCGTCGTCACAGGTGCACTGAGCAACTCGGCTAATTCTTTCAGAGAGTCCCACGCTTGAGCGTAATGGACACCTTGTCCGGCGTAAAGGACAGGACACTCAGCATCGAGGAGTGCCGCTGCAGCGGCTTCAATTGACGCGCTATCCGGTCCGTAGCGAACAGTAGGTACTGGTTTTGGATCAAAAGAATCTGAAATTTCCTCATTAAATAGATCTGACGGGAATTCAACAAGCGCAGGACGCGGTCTGCCGTTCCGGACTTGCGTAAAGGCGCGGCGCATGGCTTCCGGGACAGCTTCGGGCATTGTTACTTGCTCGCACGACTTCGTTACGTGCCGATAGTTCAAGGCGGAGTTGAAATTCGGTTGAATCTGTGTGATACTTCGGGAATAACCACCCGGCAAAACCACAATCGGAGCAGAGTCACCGTAGGCTTGCGCGACACCACCGAACGCATTTTCGGAACCGGGTCCGCTCTGCATGCAGAATACGCCAATCTTTTCCCCGGAAGTCATTCGGCTCATCGCGTCCGCCATGTGAAGTCCAATCCGTTCCTGTCTGACGATAATCGGACGGATGTCTAATTTCGCTGCTGCCTCGATTATCGGGTTGACAGGATAGGCGAATAGGTACTCTACCCCTTCGGCTTTAAGGACTTTGGCAACTGCATCAACAACTTTCATATTTTTCTCCAATCCGTAGTTACGATTTTGTGATCGGCTTGTAAGTATAAAAAAGATTTATGCGTTAGGATTCGTTGGCACACCCCTATCCATTACAAGTGGAAAATGGTCGCCTGCTAATTTATCGCCGTCATCAACGGTGACAAAAGGTTTCATAACGTGGTTTCCGTTGGCATCATACTGTGTTTCGCCTGTCATGTAATGCACTGCAATCGCACGGCGCGGATTTCCGCTCGTGTTGTCGTGCGAACCGTGCCACGTTAGGGAGTGATGGTAATGGACATATCCTTTCGGTACAGGACAGAATTCCACCTCTAATTCGTTATCTTCAAAATGGTCCGGCATTGAATGGATGTCTTTGATGGAATGCAGAAACGGGATCTGATTACCCCAGTGATAGGAGCCGGGGACCATGCGCATACACCCGTTGCTTTCATCAACATCATCCAACGCAACCCAAGCCGTTACCTGACTCGTTTTTGGCGTAAGAATCGGCCAATACGGCGAATCTTGATGCCACATGTTGACCCCCCCGACTTTAGGGGGTTTGTATTGAATCTGGTCGTGCCAGACACGCAACTCTGTTGCTGCTGTTAGTTGTCCAATTTCTTCGACGATGACTGGATTGTGAACAAGTTGATGGTAGGCAGAACTCGCCTCCCAAATATTAACGATTTGCCAGACCGGACTCTCTTCTTTACCACCAAGGTTCGCAATACGTACCGGCTGTGGAACCTCAGGTTTTTCATAGTTATCAATAACACGCGCCAGTTCCGAGCGCAATTCGTCGACCTGTTTATCGCTTAAAACACGGTTTCCGAGAAGAAAGCCTTTTCTCTGAAATGTGTCAACCTGGGTTTGGCTGAGCATATTTTCCTCCAGTTGGTCATCGGCTGTCAGTAGGAGAATTTGCAGGAGTTCCGGTTGTTTAACGGACTAAACCTCTTAACCGACTGCTGACGCTTCCGTTATGCCGACTTCCATTTTTTTGTCTTTTAGGTATTGATTATTCTATTTTTCAGTTCTACCCACTCATCATCGCTGAGTTTCGGGGGCCACGCAATCCGCTTGCCGATGAGTGCAGAGCGATACGCCGCCATAATCAAGTCGAAACCGAGCAGTGCAAACTCTAATCTATTGCGGTGCGGTTGATTTTCATCATCCAACCAAGTCGCGATGGCTTGCGTAAAGTCACGTTGTCCGAATTTGTCGTCTTCACCGAAGTGGGTTTTCTCGACGAAGTGTTCTGCCATACCGTCAAATTGATATCCCCATGAGCCGTTTTCTCGCCACCACATTCGTCCTTTCGTTCCCCAGAAATCGAGATTACATCGGGGATTACTACCAGGGAAGTCGATGGTTCCGAATGCTGTCCGTGCGGATTCAAAGTGGACGCGCGCGCCGTTCTCAAATGTATAAATCGCCATTAAATCTTCAGGGCATTGCCGGTACGGAATGTGATAGGTTTCTGCACCCTGAACGGCACCCCAGACGTGTGTGATCGGAATGTCTTTAAGGGCAAAAAGCACGACATCCATTAGATGGGTATCCATGTCAGTGATGTCGCCTTCGGTACAAGCACGAATAAAATGTATATCGCCGAGGCTATCGTTCTCAAAGAACTCCAGCAGTTTTTCGGCAAAAGGCAGATACCGCCGTTGATGATTAACGATAATCTTCAACCCTGTTTTCTCGTATGCGGCGGCGAGTGCCTCTGCTTCACTGGGTCTGAGTGCGAGCGGTTTCTCTATCACCAACGCCTTAACACCGGCTTCGGCGGCAGGCTCTACCCAGATATGTCGTGGGACTGTTGGCTCTGTTACGGCGTGGACGATATCGGGTTTTTCCTTTTCTAACATCTCGACGTAATCTGTATACCCCGGGATGTTGAGTTCTTCTACCGCTGTTTGTAGTCGTTCCTCGTCAATCTCGCAGATGGCAATTACCTTCATATTTTCGATGCCTTCATAACGTCGGGCGTGGTGGACACCCCGCCTTCCGCCAACAATTCCAGTTCGATACATCGCCATAATGTGCCTCCTCATTGAAGCGTGCAATTGCGGATTTCCCAAACTTGCCATTATATTAACATGCTCGCGAATTTGTGTCAACTGTTTGGGTTGTGGAAAAGGTTGTTGTCAAATTCGTCCCCTTCTGATACAATGCAACGGACTAAGTTAAGGCACTTCTAACTGGAGGGATATATGAAGATTGATAAAATTGAGTCGTTTTTTATTAGGAACGGCTATGTAATTCGGATTCATACGGATACGGGTATCAGCGGTGTTGGACAAACCGCTTGCTGGGGCTATCCAGAGGCTGTTGATAGCATTGTGAGTACGTTTAAGAAATATCTCATCGGGCAGAATCCGCTGCGGATTGAGCATCATTGGCAGTACCTCTACCGTATGGGACCCTTCCGTGGGACCGCGCTGAGTGGTGCTATCAGTGCAGTAGATATTGCGCTGTGGGACATCAAGGGCAAACATTTTGGTGTACCCATCTGGGAACTGTTAGGCGGAAATTGCCGTGACAAAATCCGGCTGCACCTCCTTGGTGGCGGAAGCACACCCGAAACAATGTATGAAGCAGCGAAAGCGGCTGTTGAAGAGGGTTTCACGGCACTCAAGTTTGATCCCTTGGTCGGCGGCTTCCAAGATATGGGAGTCGATCGGCTCGTCAAGACGGCACGCGATATCGTTGCCGCTGCGCGTGAAGGCGGTGGACCCGACCTTGATCTAATTGTTGAAGTACATCGGAAACTGACACCGATGAATAGTATTGTCTTAGAATCGGCGTTGGCACCGTTTAATCTCTATTTCATTGAAGACCCGATTCAGATAGACACTATCGCAACGCAAGCGGAATTAGCGAAACGGATGACAACACCCCTTGCTGTCGGTGAACGCAATGTAAGTATCTGGGAATTCCGTGAACTCCTTGAAGCAGGTGGACCACAATACGTGCGTCCGGATGTCGGTCTGGCAGGCGGTATAACACAGTGCAAGAAAATCGCCGCACTTGCTGAGGCATATCACAGCGCAGTTGTTACACATAACTTCTTGGGACCGCTCATTACTGCTGCGTCGCTGCATTTAGATACGAGTATCCCGAACTTCATCACACAAGAATATACGAAGGCAGATGAATCTGAGAAATTCGCTGTCTATAAAGTAGCGTATCAGCGAGAAGGCGGTTATATTCCGATCCCTAAAGCTCCAGGTCTGGGTATTGAGTTGGACGATAGTTTAATCGAGGAAACCCCATATCAGCCGATGAATACCGGCACGACACTTTTGCGTGAGGACGGCTCTGTCGCTTACGCTGTGTAGTAGTGGTAGATGCGGTTTCCAACCGCACGAACCTTATTTGATGAAACAAGGTGGAGGAAATCGAACATGAACGCTGAGGAAAAATATCTATTTGATCTGAACGGTTACCTTGTTATCAAGAATGTACTAACACCTGAAGAGGTAGCCCTCGCCAACGCAGCGATTGACAAACACAGTGATCAGGGGCGTGTCCGTCCCCGCGATCAGGCACTTGATGGCGGTTCGCCAGAATTAAAAGGTGAGCAAGGGAGAGGCGAACTCGGCGGTATGCTCCACTGGGAAGAACCGTGGTGCAACCCCTTCCGACACATGCTCGCACACCCGACACTCATCCCGTATCTGAATGTAATATTGGGCAAAGGGTTTCGGATGGATCATCAAATGTTTCTACTTTCAATGGACAAGGGAGCGGAAGGGCATACTTTTCACGGTTCCTCTGGACCCGGTTTTGACCCGAACCAGTATTATATTTTTCGGGATGGACGCATGCACAACGGTTTGACTGTCGTCACGTTCCAGTTAACCGACGTGCCGCCGGGAGCGGGTGGGTTGATTGTCATTCCCGGAAGCCATAAAAGCAACTATCCGTGTCCACGGGAGATGCGACTTTATCAGAAACATCAGGAGCATATCCGACAGGTTGTCTGTGAAGCCGGTGATGTGGCCATCTTCACGGAGGCGGTGACGCACGGAACACTGCCGTGGACTGCCGAACATCCGAGACGCTCGATTTTAACGCGCTACACAGCGGGCAATATGGCGTATGTTCCCGCCTATCCGGTCCCCGAATGGGCGAATGAACGTCAGCGCGCTGTCATGGAACCGCCCTATCATTCTCGCCTCAATCGCCCGGTCTTGGAGACGTAGGAAGGAACATAAGATATGTCTACTTCAACGAGTGCAATTCTGGGTCTAATTTTTTTAGGACTCGCGAATGCCTCCGTCTTTTTAATGTATAAGTTATGGGGCTACCCGTTCGACAAGGAGACGCATACCAGTGAAGCACCGCCCTCATTGATGCTGCTCCATCGGCTCATCGGTTATGCGTATGCGATCCTCTATGTATTTATGATGTGGCACATGGTACCACGCCTGTGGAATTACCAAGTCGAGCTGCCGCCCCGCACCGTCGCACATCTGATGCTCGGTATTATCATCGGTGTGTTAATTCTCGTCAAAATTGCCATCCTTCGGTTCTTCCGACATTTTGAGGAATCCATGCCCTATATTGGCACGTGTTTGCTGATCTGTACCTATCTGTTAATCGGGCTGTCGGTGCCGTTCACGTTTCGTGAGGCAGCGTTGCGGACGCAGACAGGGGCATTCAGCGAAGAAGGCCTCGCGCGAACCCGCAGATTACTCGAAAATGCCGGATTGCCAGCAGAGGCTCCGCTTGATCAGCTCGCATCGAAACGGAAATTACGGGAGGGGCAGCACGTCTTACAACGCAAGTGCGTCGTCTGCCACGATTTACGCACTATCCTCGTGAAACCACGCACACCCACAGACTGGGTACGTCTGGTGAATCGTATGGCGATAAAACCGATGATTGGGGAACCTATTCATCAAGAGGAAGAGTGGACGGTTTCAGCGTATCTTATTGCCATTACGCCGGATATCCAAGTTTCCGTACGGGAACAGCGACAAGAAGAAATGCGCGCAGTTGAAGCGAAAGCGGCTGTCCAAATTGCAACTGTCGCTATGGAAGCGGAAGCGACAACGGGTATAGCAGCAGTCGCTTACGATGAGGTAGAAGCGAAAGCCCTCTTTGAGGACAAATGCTCGCAATGCCACCCCATCACCGATGTTGAAGACTATCCACCTCGCTCTGAGGCGGAGACAACCGAGGTCATTGCGCGAATGATAGAGCACGGGCTGTATCTTGAAGAGGAAGAGATTGAGATCATTACGCGTTATGTCAACGAAAACTATCTGGAATAGTAATTGGCTCTTGGCAGTTAGAGCATTCCCTACGCTCACTTTTAGCAGTTTATTGACTGCTATTCTATAACCGAATCTCCTTGAAAGCCTCAATCTGCGCCGTAATCGCGCGTTCCGTCGGGAGACGCTCCGCACTTGATGCACCGTAGAACCCGACAACACCTTCAGTATTTTCCAAAACGTATGTTGCATCTTCGGGTTCCGCAATGGGCCCGCCGTGGCAGATAACAAGAATCTCTGGATTGACCGCTTTCGCTGCGTCGTGAATGGCTTGCACCCGTTCAGCGGCATCTTCAAGCGTGAGAGCAGTTTGTGCACCGATAGAACCTTTCGTCGTCAATCCCATGTGTGCAACGAGGATATCTGCCCCGGCATCCGCCATTTGTTCCGCTTCGGTTTCGTTGAAGGCGTAAGGGGTCGTGAGCATGCCCATCTGACTCGCTGTCCGAATCATTTCCACCTCAGGTCCGTATCCCATATCGGTTTCCTCAAGCAGTTGACGGAACGTCCCATCAATCAGTCCTACTGTTGGGAAGTTCTGAACCCCTGAAAATCCGATCGCATCTATCTGACCTAAGAAAACATCCATCAGACGGAACGGATCCGTGCCACAGACCCCTGCGAGAACGGGTGTATCAGGAACAACCGGTAGCACCTCGCTCGCCATCTCAACAACAATCTGGTTTGCGTCGCCGTAGGGCATCATTCCAGCGAGTGAACCCCTACCCGCCATTCTGAATCTGCCGGAGTTATAAATAATAATCAAATCAATCCCGCCCGCAGCTTCACATTTGGCAGAAATCCCTGTACCGGCACCCGCGCCGATGATGGGCCGTCCTGCGTCAATATTGTTCCGCAATTTCGCTAAAATTGCTTCGCGTTTGAATTTCATTTTTCCTCCAAAAAAGTCTTTTTCGGAATTATATCAAACTTTCGGATTTTGTGTTATATAATTTTGGCTTGTGAGAAGGTGCGGGTTCTGTTATGATTATAATAGATTTTGGATTTTGAATCTTGACAGGTATTATGTCCTCGCCCGATACCAAAGGCGAACTTTTATCAGAAGGAAAGCCCTTGCAGTCTCATAAAACGCTTTTCACATCCTTTTTTGTCATAGTAATATTTACTTTAAGCCAGTTAACAACAACGGAAGCGTATGTAGAAGGCCCTTGGCTCTGGATGGTTGCCAGCGGCGCGGAGATAGAGCGCGATCAACTCGCTGCTGCAAGTAACGGAAAGATCACTGAAAACCTCGTGGCGACATACGGCGTAAACGAAGGCGATAGGGTTGGACAATTGCGATGGACACGCGGACAGATTTTCCCAAAGGTGGATTGCTTAATCTGGCAATGGGGCTGCTATTCGAATAATGTTAGCGACGTTATCAACCGAATAAGGTTGAGTCGCAATCAGCGTTTGAACTACCATTCGGCGTATGCGTTGATTAACGTCCTTTCGCCTCGAGACCGGAACAATGTGGCGATGGGCGTTGGCAGCGACGACTCCGTCAAGGTCTGGCTTAATGGCGAGGTGGTTCATGTCAACGATGTCAATAGAAGCACAACTAAGGTGCAAGATCTGTTCCGGGTCAACTTGCAAGCAGGAGACAATCTCTTGTTGGTTAAAGTCAGCAACAACTTGTTGAATTGGGGGATGTTCTTTGACATCTATCTTGAAGCGAATCACTTTACGACTATTCTTCCGATGGCAAGTGCAAATATATCCCTCGCGACATACCTGTTTGACAAGTATGGTACGACACTCCAGGATCCAGAGATTCAAGAGGCACTGCCTACCTTACTCTCACAACTTCAGAAACCTGAGATCCAAGCATTTTTGACCCCTTTAACCATAAACGCAGTCGCTGAAAATCCTGATCTCCTTGCCCAGTTCGGTGTTGAAGCTGAAGCAATAACATTTATTAAAAGCAACGGAGGGGTCAAAACGATGCTCCTGGATCCGGATTTCCAGACGATGCTCCAAAATCCCGAAGTGCTTTCAGAATTTGTGGCACTCGTTACGGGAGATGAACTCACGCTGCTACGGGAACCAGGACCTTTACCAGGCGATATTGATGGTAACGGCACTGTAAACATCTTGGACCTTGTACGCATTGCCTCGCGTCTGGGACGCGCAGCCCCTGATCCTGCCGATGTTAACAGGGACGGAACTGTTGATATTCTTGATATTGTCTTGGCTGCAGCTTTAATGGGGACAACGGCAGCTGCACCCCCTGCTATTGTAGAGACAGCACACGGCAATCTACCGCTACGCCCTGATGACATCCAACTGTGGTTGACGCAAGCGCAACACATTGACTCGCGGGATCCAACCTTCCAAAGAGGGATGATTGTCCTAAAGCACCTGATGGAAACGTTGACACCGAAGCAGACAGAGCTCTTACCGAACTATCCCAATCCTTTTAACCCGGAGACATGGATACCCTATCAATTGGCAGCACCTGGAGAGATGAGTATCTCCATTTATACTGTAGATGGGAAGTTGGTTCGGCGTTTGATGTTAGGGCATCAACCTGCGGGTGTGTATCAGGACAAAAGTCGGGCGGCGCATTGGGACGGTAAAAATGATATGGGTGAACCCGTGGCGAGTGGTGTCTACTTCTATACACTCACAGCCGGCGATTTTTCTGTTACACGGAAAATGTCGATTCGGAAGTGAACTCAGGATGTGCAAACCAACCGATTATCCATCAAACCTACTGAACCTACATTCCTAAGAGGAAGTTCTCATGAAAAAAACATTAGGTGTTCTACCGTTAGGGCTCCTGCTAATTTCAGTTTTTTCGCTCTCCAACACTTTTGCACAAGATGTCCAGCAGTGGCGTTTACCCGAAGGTGCCAAAGCCCGTCTCGGTAAAGGTGGGATTCGTGAAGTCCAATATTCACCCGATGGCAGGTATTTAGCCGTTGCGAGCAGCATCGGTATTTGGCTCTACGATGCACAGACCGGCGAAGCCTTTGACCTGCTCACGGGATATACAGGTTTGATCTATAGCGTAACCTTCAGTCCGGATGGGTCGACCCTCGCAAGCGGGTGTTGGGATGGGACGGTCCGGCTCTGGGATGTCTTAACAGGTCGGCCCCTCCGCCCCTTCACTGGACATACAGCTGATGTCTATAGCGTAACCTTCAGTCCAGATGGGTTGACCCTCGCAAGTGGCAGCGATGATGCGACGATCCGGCTCTGGGATGTCCCAACAGGCAAACCCCTCCACATCTTCACCGGGCATAAAGGGTGGGTACGGAGTGTAGCCTTCAGTCCGAATGGGAACACACTGGCGAGCGGAGGGCAGGATAGCGTGATTCGTCTCTGGGATGTCTCCAGGGGTAGGTGTATCCGAAACCTTAAAGGGCATAGCCGTTCAATCTTTAGTGTGGCTTTTAGTCGAGACGGAATGACCCTCGCAAGTGGGAGCGACGATGCGACGATCCGGCTCTGGGATATATCAAATCGTCAGCATCTACGGACCCTTAAAGGGCATAGCCGTTCGATCTTTAGTGTGGCTTTCAGTCCGGATGGGTTGACGCTCGCAAGTGGAAGTTTGGATACCACGATCCGACTCTGGGATACGGCAAGGGGTCGACAGCACCGCACACTTGCGGCGCATACAGGGGCGATCGAGAGTGTCGCCTTCAGCCCGAAGGGTGAGGCACTGGCAAGTGGGAGCTGGGATGGGACGATCCGCCTCTGGGATATGGCAACGGGTTCGTCCGGACACACGCTCATTGGACATACGCGTTCGGTGTATAGCGTGGCTTTCAGTGCTGATGCAAGGACACTGGCAAGTGGCGGTATCAATAATACCATCCGTCTCTGGGAAGCGTCAACGGGCTGGCATCTACACACGCTCACGGGGCATACGCATTGGGTCTTTAACGTCGCTTTCAGTCCGAATGGTAGGGTGTTAGCAAGCGGGAGTTATGACGACACGATCCGCCTTTGGGATGTGGCAAGTGGGGGGCATCTACACACGCTCATAGCACATACGGACGATGTCTATAGCGTTGTTTTCAGTCCGGATGGCAGAACCCTCGCAAGTGGCGGTGCGGATGGGACGATCCAGCTCTGGGATGTGGTCCGTGGTGAGCCGCTACGCCTCTTCAGTGAGCAGCGGGGTGCAGTAGAGAGCATCGCCTTCAGTCCGGATGGTAGAATATTGGCAAACGGGAGTGATGATAGGACGATCCGTTTCTGGGATGTCTCAACGGGTCGGCGGCTCCGCACCCTCACAGGGCATACAGACGCTGTGGTTAGCATCGCCTTCAATCCCGATGGAATAACGTTAGCAAGTGGGAGTCGGGATAGCACCGTCCGTCTCTGGCGTGTGTCTAATGGTCGGCATATCCGGACCCTCATTGGACATGCCTCAGATGTGCTGAGTGTCGCCTTCAGTCTTGATGGCGGGACGCTGGCAAGTGGGAGTCGGGATGAGACGATCCGTCTTTGGGATACGGCAAGTGGGCGGCACCTCCGCATCCTCACAGGGCATACGAGTTGGATCTACAGCGTCGCCTTCAGTCCAGATGGAACGACCCTCGCAAGTGGGAGTTATGACGGGACAGTTCTCTTATGGCAACCCATGCAGGTTCAGTCGCCTCGCTTCAACACCCGTTGATTACTCCCATTTTCAGTAAGATGGGTTGTGTTATGATTAACTGTAGTCGTGTCCCGAGTGCACAATTAAATTAGAATGAGGATTAAAAGTTTAATCGGGTAATTTCTTAATGTGCGATGAATTGCACTACTACGAGCAGGCCCGCTTGTAGTAGGGCAATTTATTGCCCGTCAATATATTAATTGTGAGTTTTACCAGAAATAAAGGTAAAAAAATGAGAAGTTTTAGCACTTACGGACGTGTGCGTCCTGAACAGCATTATCTTGTGCTACGCACCGCAGAAGTGGCTGATTTCATCAATCGCGTCAAACTCGGGAGATACATCGTGCTGTTCGCACCCCGCCAGACCGGGAAAACCACCTTTTTCCGATTGGCATTGGAGACGCTCATGACCGAAGCCCCAACCTATTTCCCTATTCAATTAGATTTCCAAGGAATGCGCAACGTCACGCCCACCGTTTTTTACGATCGACTCTACTCTCTAATTTGTATACAGATTGAGAGTGTTTTCCAAAGGTGTGGAGGTGTGCCCTCTGATATGTTAAGGCAATTTTTAGCGAACACAACGCTAACCGATGATTTTTCGATGCTGCTGTTTTTTCGACAACTCGGCAATTTATTAGATAGTGATGCTCACAAGGATGTCCCTGCTTTCAAACGGGTTGTGCTCCTCATTGACGAGTTTGACGGCATTCCGCAACCCGTTCTGAGCGATTTCTTGTATACACTCCGCCAAATTTATCTCGCTGATGAGCTGCAATGTCCCTATAGTGTGGGGATTGTAGGTGTCAGGAGCATTGCACAGCTTGACTACGATCGATCTGTTTCACCCTTCAATATCCAAGACGAATTCAGATTGCCGAACTTCACGCGTGAACAGGTCCAAGAACTTTTTCACCAATACACAAACGAAGGTGGACACGTCTTCGCACCGGAGGTCATCACATCTATTCACAAACAGACTGCTGGACAACCCTATCTCGTCAACCGATTCGGGCAAATACTGACAGCGGAGATGGATATCCCAAAAACTGAGACGATCACCACGGTGCATTTCGCTCAAGCACATAAGCAACTCCTTGAAGAAGGAAATACGAACATCGACCATTTGAGAACAAATGTCCGCCGGGACCGCCGCTTTGAAAGAATTCTGATGCAAATTGCGTCTTACGAAAGTGGCGTTCCTTTTAACTTAGACGATACCCTCATCAATGAACTCGTCACTTATGGCGTTATCGCGGCAGATGCCGAAGGGATGTGTAAGATTGTCAATCCGATTTATCAGCATCGCATCTTGCAAATATTCAAGCCAACTTTTAATGGACTTGAGCATGTATATTTCTCTGAAGAGAGCGGTGTGAATTTTATTGATTACCTGACACCGGCAGGTGAACTTGAGATGGAGCCGCTTCTGGATAACTTTCGGGACTTTATCGCCCGTGCGGGCTTCCGTATCCTACAGGTCCCGAATACGCCACAAGAATACGTCGGTCAGCACCTACTTTACGCGTATCTGGACCATTTCGTCCGAATTGTCGGTGCGGCGATGTTCCTTGAGGTTCAAACCGGACGGGGACGGATGGACCTCCTGATCCTCCACAACCAGCGCAAATACATCATTGAGACGAAGGTATGGGAGGGGCCTCGGTACTACGCGTCAGGCAAGCAGCAACTCGCTGCCTATCTTAAATCAGAAGGCGTGACAGAGGGATATTATGTCGTCTTTGATCATCGAGTTGCCCCTGAACCGGGTGTAGCAACCGAAACAGTTGATGGCGCAACGATTCGGAGTTACGTGATTCCTGTGATCCAAGAACAGCCCTCTTCCGTTTCAGGATAAAAATTCTCGTAAAAAAATCGCAATAAGTCATTTTGCGGTTAGTTAGTTTAGTTTGAATTTTTCAAAAGGAGAAAAAATTGTACAAAGTAATTTGTTTGATGGCTATTTTTCTAATTGCACCACTAACCTTAATACAATTCGCAACAGCAGATTTCCTGATTGCTAACGGAAGTCCGACAGAGGACGCATGGGTCATCTATTCTACTTGGAGAGATGCCGATGTTAATTGGCCAGCAGGTTTCCGAACCCAAGGCTGGTATAGGGTCGAACCAGGAGGTTTTCGAAACTTGTCAGTGCCAGAAGGGAACAAATCGCTGTATATCCGAATAGAACGCCCTGGAGGTGTGGAGGTCGTCCCACCAGATGCTGCGACGAGGGATAGTTTTCCATTTTGGATACATCCATCACAGCCCTTCACGGTTGTGGAAAATGTTGAAGGTGACCTATTAGACAGCGATTTCAATATATGGAACTTGGAAGTGGAGGGACTCTACACATATCAGAACGGGGGTCGGTATACTATTACCACAGCAGAATGCGCGATAGATATGAATCTGCCAGTAGATCAACTCTACAATCAAGCAATGCAATCTGTTTTATGGATTGAAAATTTAAATGAGGAGAGTCAAGGCAGTGGCGTATTGATTGACACAGACAGAAAACTTGCTGTTACGAATCAACACGTTGTGGGTAAAGCGGATTTCGTATTTGTCTCTTTTCCGGTCCGAAATGAGCTCGGAGAATTGATAGGGGCCCGGGATTATTATAAAGACAATTGGCTATCTCTGGCGTTGAATGGTCATGGAACTTGGGCGAGGGTTATTGCAGCAGATGCAGAAAGAGATATCGCAATACTCCAACTCGACTTTCTACGTGAAAATTCACGGGAAATTAGTCACGATTTCACAACAGATGTGACTCGCAGTATAAGCAAGAACGAAGTGGTTCATGTCCTGGGTAATCCAGGGGGACAAGATTTGTGGCGATGGACGCTCGGATTGTTTGAATCAGACGATGGAACTTGGATAAACATAAATGCTGATATATATCAGGGGAACAGTGGGGGGCCGGTTCTCAACGGACGAGGCAAGTTAATTGGTATTATCACACTGAGCAACCTTCGCACACGAGCCTTGGCAGTTCCTATAAGATACGTAAAAGCATTGCTGGATACAGTACACCCCAGGCATACTATCCGAATTACAAACCAGGATAACTTAACCACAAATTATGAAATCAAATGGAATACGACGGGCAATTGGACGCAATATTCAGTAGAATCTCGGAGTTCAGTGACCCATTGGTGGAGCGGTACAACACTTCCCACAGGTTACCCTCAAATTCGTTTTAATTCCGATGGAGTTTTATCGTGGGGGGCTGATACAGCTTATTCCATAGATGCATTTCTACGTTACTTTGGGAACGACTACCGAGATCACGTAACACCTTACGATGCCTATGAGTATATCTTCAACTACAATCCATCTACTCGAAAAGTGGTTCTTTATCGAAGCGATAATGAGGGGTGCGTTCCAATAGATGTCAATAGAGACGGTTTAACTAATCTCCAAGATTTAGAATATGTCGCAGCCCGTATTGGATCGTGGATCCCGGGGGACGCGGATGTGGATAATGATGGTGACGTTGATCTGTCTGATGTTATATTTACAGCAGGATTGTGCACTACAGCTGCCGCGCCATCACTCAACCGAAAAATTACCCCTACATTAACCGCTGCAAACCTACAATACTGGATTAACGAGGGCAAAGGACTTGGTATTGACCACCCTACTTTTCAAAGAGGCCTTATAATCCTTGAACAACTTTTTGCGGCAGTCACACAAGTAGAACCGATTCCAAAAGAAACATCTCTCATGCCTAATTACCCGAACCCGTTCAATCCGGAAACGTGGATACCCTATCAGTTGGCAAAACCCGCGGATGTCACTGTACGCATTTATGCTGCGAATGGTGCCTTGGTGCGTACATTAGACCTTGGGCATCAGCCCGCAGGTGTCTATCAAAACAGAGCGCGTGCGGCGTATTGGGATGGCAAGAACACACACGGTGAATCTGTGGCGAGCGGCGTGTATTTCTATACGTTTACGGCGGGCGATTTTTCTGCTACGCAGAAGATGTTGATACGGAAATAGTATCATAAGACCATAGGATAGTTGGAAGGAGACCGATGTTTATTGACTTTCCAGCGATTTCGTAATTGCGGATGTACATATTTTGGACATGGACGTTGTCTGAATCGCAGCGGACACGGGTTTTTTGTTTTGTACGGACTCAGACAACGTCATCCGTACAACATTTCCTTGAGATTTTCCTTAACGGTGTGTATAATACTCATCATGGCACACTATGATGAACTCTTCAAACATTTAGGCGAATACTCGCCCGATCAACTCGCAGCGTTAGCTCTGAGTACACAGCGGGTGAGAGTGAGAAACTCTCTGAACACCGAACAACCCACGGTGAAGTTACATCAAAGCGATCTGACGTTTCGGGTCTCGCTGCCTGATAGAGATGAAGAGGCGATCCTGCATATAGAGGCACAAACCGAGGAGAGCCGGGATAAACCGATGCCGCTACGGATGCTGGCGTATGTGAGTTTTCTCGTCCACCAGCATGAGATGAACGTCTATTCCACAGTTTTCTATCTCCGCCCACCTGCGGGACAGAACGACCCCGGACATTATATGTATGGAGACGAAGTCATCGGCGGATTGCGGTTTACGTATAATGTGATTAGAGTCTATGCTTTAGAAGGCGAGTCATATTTGGATGCGGGCAGTGTTGGTTTGCTGCCGTTTACACCTTTGATGAGACCCCCCACCGGGACGGCACCAGAAGCGTGGGTTGAAAGGTGTATAGAAACGACGAAAGCGGCACCTGTAGACAGCCGCACCCGTGGTACGTTACTATATGCCCTCTCTGTATTTGGGGGTTTAATTCATCCGCCTGAACTTTTTCAGGATGGTATATTGGAGGCACTTATGAGAGAATCACCTGTTTACGAAAGCGTGATACAACGCGGTATACAGCAAGGGATTGAACAAGGAATTGAACAAGGAATTGAACAAGGAATTGAACAAGGAATTGAACAAGGCAAAAAGGAACACGCCGTTGAAGCAATCCTCACGGTGTTAGAGGTCAAGTTTCAGGCAGATGTTGCAGAGAAACTAAAACCTTTTCTCAGTGCTATTGACGATCTGCAACGCCTGGATCATTTACACCGGGTCGCTGCCCAAGCATCAGATGTAGATGCGTTTACACAAGTCCTCTTGAACCTTGAAAACTGAACTGATGCCCCTATGGCAAAGGTGGTCCCACATCCATGTATTTTTTACGCGCGGGGCATGCCTTTTTCACAGAAAAATTGTTGACAACTCTATCTCAAGGGAAGTTTCCTGCTGCGTTGAATAGGGCGCTCTCACATTTGGAAATATTGGGGACATCGCAAGCAACGCAGCATGATCGTGCGATGATCTATCTGGCAAGTCTGCTTTTTCACCGGCGTGCCCCAGAAGAGCATGCGGAACTGATACAAATCGTCAATCAACAGACACGGAATCCGGAGGTAAACGACTTGTGCTAATTAACATCTTGTTTTTGCTATTTTCACATGCGTTTGGTTTTATGAAATAAACATATTGAAAAAACACCCAAGCAAATAAACCCTACGGGACTAAAAAGGGGTGTACGCCGTTTTTCTATAAACATATCGTCCCTACGGGACTGAAGAGGGGCATAACTCGTGAGAAACATATTGAAAAATGGTGCTTCTGTGAAACTATATTTTACAAACAGTTATTTAGCACAAGTCGTAAAGTTATAGTATATCCCGAAAATAAGTTTACATTTTCTGGTATTTATGTTATAGTTTCTGATTATGGCCTATTCCACAGATTTACGCAAACGCGTGCTTGATTTTATCGATAACGGTGGCAGTAAAGCCGCCGCTGAACGCACCTTTGGGGTCTCAAGAAGGACGATCTATAACTGGTTAGAAGCAGAAGACCCGTTCGTTTATGAGAAACCGGGGCCTAAAGGTCCGCGACATATTGATTACGATGCGCTTGAGCGACACGTCGCCGACTTTCCCGATGCCACTCTCGCCGAACGTGCCAAACACTTCGGTGTTTCTGTCAACGGTATCTTTTATGCCTTCTCACAACGCAATATCACGCGAAAAAAAAGACGACGACCTACAAAGAACAGTGTCCCGTAAAACGCCAAGAGTATCTTTCAGCCTTTCAAGCAGCGACGCAGACGGATGGCAAAATACCCGTTTATATTGACGAGACGGGTTTTGCTGAAACCGATTTTCATCGGTATGCTTATGCTCCGAGAGGCGTTCGCGTTGAAGATAAAGTGCCAAGTCATCGGTATACCACCACGACCTTGATTGCTGCACGTCTTGAGGGGTGTTTCACAGCCCCCCTGCTTTTCGAGGGGAGTTGTGATGCGATTGCTTTCAACACATGGCTTTCGGAGATGCTCTCTCCCTTGCTTAACGACAGCCATGTTCTGATTATGGATAATGCGTCTTTCCACAAAGGTTCACAGACGGCTGCATTAATCCGGGAGTCAGGTGCGAGTCTCTTGTTTTTACCCCCGTATTCTCCGGAGTTGAACCCGATTGAGAAGGATTTTGCCAACATCAAGCGGATACGGCAATATAATGCTCAGACTTCTATTGATGATATTATAAAAGTGTATAAGTAATTACGGGATACACTATAAGACAAGTTTTGTTGTTGAAATTCCATAGGTGTCAAATACCCTAATGCCAAATGTGGCCGTTAAGGTTCTGCCTTTTCGTTTCGCCATCGGAGCCTCCTTTCAAGTCGGTGGATATTATACCACAATTTTGGTTTAGAAAGTGGTCTAAATTTCCGATGGCAGGACACACCTCAATTATTTTCGGAAGCTACTATAGGGCAAATTACCAATAGTAAGAAATAGGACGAACTTTGAAACTGCAAAAATCATCGCTGTGCATGCTGCGATTCCGCAGGCGCGCGGTATTCAACATTAAGATGTAGCGTCTCTAAACGGACGTGCCCCTGAATGCGAGAAGTCAGACAACTCTCCAACGCACCACTTACCAATAGCGTCCGCTCCGCTGGATACGGCGCGATGCCTGTCTCAAAAAGTTCCTCAATTTTAGCGATGAGGCACGCAGAGTAAGTGACATTCGGAGTCGGGGTCAAGAAAAACTGCGTGGACACTGGCACGGGTTCGTCCTTCAGTTGCGCAGCGAAGCAATAATCCCGGACTGCCCCGTTGAGCATCAGAAGCGTGGCTTTCAACCCGTCGTTGTATTCAATGAAATAGGCGGACGGGTTTTCAACGAGTCGCTGAAGTTCGCCGGTACCGAGGAGGTCTTGCGTCCTGCCGTCTTCATCGGTTAAACCGCACGGTGTATCGCTTCGAGAAAGCGCAGCCTCCAGAAGCGCGTGCGACCAATCGCCTCTCTCACCGGCTTCCCAGACAGCATCACCTTCAATGAGTTGCACCGCAGCGACTCCCGTTTCGCCACCCTTTCGGCGTTCTATCATACACTGCATCGCCTCCAAGGCGTGATAATCCATCGGATCCGAACCACCAACGCCTACCATAAGTGCCTCTTCTATTTCACATTCCAAGGGCAATTCGACATCCGGCAGCCGCCACGTGACGGGTAACGATGAACCTGCCAAAACGCCAAAACCGAGGCGATGTCCATCGTCCACCATCTCCTTGGCTTTCTCAAAACTGTAGGAGAGATGTTTGTCGTTGTAGATAGGCACGGCACGTCCATCTTCCTCAAAGACTTTAACGCACTCTTTGAAGAATTCATACCGTGGATAGAGGACTTGGTCTTTCTCGTTTTGAGGGTATTCGCCGTGTTCGCCGATGAGTAGCACAGCATCTACGGCGAGTTTATCACCGCCACATCGGAGGGCTTCAGCAATGGTCGGATAGACGGAAAAACCGAATTCTCTGGCACGGTCAAGGCTCTGATCACCTTCCGGTTTCTGATCAACAAACAGAGAGGCGACTTTCATATTCGGACGGTGCCATCTGCCTTCAGTCGGATAGCCGACGAGAAATCGGTCAGCGAAGTGTTGCGCGTGCGATAGGTAACGATAAATCGTAGCAATAACTGCAATGCGTTTCATGCGCTTAGGTCCTCCAGAAGGTTGACGTTTCAGTGGGTTGATAGGCGATGTTTAAATGCGGTGTCTCCTGACGTGTGCCTTCAGCGAAGAGACTGTCAACGCCTGCTGCAACGAGTCCTGTGGTCAATAATGTGCGTTCAACTGGATAAGTTGCTTCGCCTGTCAGGAACATTTGTTCGATATTGTTGACAAGTGGCGAGAAGAAGTTCGCCAACGTCGTCCGTGCGGGTGGCATCGGGAGATACATCTGTGTTGAAAGAATTTCGTCGTCCGATCCGATATAGGCGGCGAAGTTGAAGTCCTGGACCAAGCCGTTCATCAGAATCATTGTGGATTTCAAGCCGTCGTTGTGTTCATATTGATACGCTATCGGGTCTTTCACAATCTCCTTCAACTCGTCAATATTTGGAAATGGATTGTTGAACCCGGGACGCGAAGGTGTAAGTGTATGGCTCCGACAGAGCGCAGTCTCAAAGAGTTCGCGCGACCAGAGTTCAGTGTGGTGTGCTTCCCAGAACGCATCGCCGCGGTATGCCTGTAAAAATTTGACCCCACTTTCGCCGCCTTCGCGCCGTTCGACCATACACTGTAAAGTCTCCAGTGCGTGGAAATCGTAACTATCCACGCCCCCGTAGCCGACGCATACCGCCTCGGACACTCGGACACCCAACGGCATGTCAATAGAGGGGGTGCGCCACGTGACGGGGAGTGACGAACCTGCCATAAAGGCGAAGTCCATGTTTTGGGAGATGTCGTACATTTCGCGCGCCCACTCCCAGTTCCATGAGAGGTGTTTGTCGTTGAACACTGGCACGCCACGTCCACTTTTTTCAAAAACCTCAGCCATCTGCATGAAATGCTCGTAGCGCGGATAGAGGCGTTGTCCCTTTTCGTTGCTCGGATATTCACCGTGTTCACCGATGAGTAGAACACCGTCAACAGCCAATTCCTCGCCGCCGAGCGTGAGTGTTTCTGCGATTGTCGGATACCCCTTCACTGATGGGAAACGTTCCAATCGGTCGCGGCTGAGGTCGTTGTCGTTGACCTGTTCGACGTGGAGGGAGACGAGATCCATCGGCGGGTAGTGGTGTCTGCTGTTCCAGCCATAGCCTTCCAAGAATCGGTCAACGATGTGCTGCGCGTGTGCGTATTTGTGATAAATCGTCGCAATCGCTGCGATTTTAGGACGTTTTTCCATAATCAATTTCCTTCTTACGGTGACGGTATTGTAGAATCGACATTTAGCGGTTTCTCAATGAGTACAACCGGTGCTTGGCAACAGTCGCAATCCCCCGGTGCAACAGCACGGATGTAGCACGTATCGCAGTAGTAGTAGAGCTCATGTACAACACCGTCCTTAATGGAAGAGAATCGGATGACCTCCAGCAGTTGTGTATTTGGAAAGACGCGACCGTTAATAATTAGGTCTTTCTCATGTAGCCGCTCGTCAACAAAGAATGCCTCAGCTAACGACGTACGCAAAAGCGTGTAGTATTTGCCTACCTCGGTCTTGACACCGTAAAGATGAGGGTGGGTTTTAAAGAGTTCGACATTGTAGTGCGTGTGCATCTCTTCCGCTAAGCAGACAATATTTCCTCGGAGTTCAATTTCCTCTGGTTTCTGTTCTTCCGTTGGCGGTGTGGCTCCGCTTATCAATAGACTCAAGATGATGAGAAAGGGAACCAATATTTGAAAATTACGCATCGTTTGCCTCCTTCTTTGCCCAGCGATTTGGACCGGGACCAGGTTGGTGTTCATCGCGAACCCGTTTAAACTCTTCAGGCGTGGTAACAACATCTTTAGGGAGCAGTCGACTCCGCGCGAGAAACCCAGCTTCCGGTTGATAACCGGTCGGTTTCGCAGCGTCCTGATAGCGCGAATCTACACTCCATCTGACCTGATGGCTAACGTTTGGAATGGAGCGGTGGGGTGTGAGGTTGGTAAGCAGGAGGACACTGCCGAACTTGACAGGAACCACAACCGGATTGACTTCGGGTAATGCATCATCCGGTATTTCAAGATAAAAACGTTCAGAATGACGATGTCGGAACACGCCGTCCCGATGGGCGTGCGGGATGACTTCCATGCATCCGTTCTCAACAGTCGCATCTATCAGTGGGATCCAGATCGTGAGTTGTAAAACCGAGTCGCACTTAGGCTCCATATAACCCGCGTCTTGATGCCATGGAACAAGCGTGCGATCGTGTTCAGGGAGTTTCGGACGCACCCGGTATGCCGGATGACACATAATCTCGGGTCCGACAAGCGATTCGGCAATATCCAGCAGTTTCGGATTGATGAGCAGGTCAAAGAGTGCTGGACCTGTGTGTGCACCGCTGAACACTTTCTGAAACACAGTCGAAGATTGCGCCGTAATTTTTGCCAAACGCGTATCAAAGCCTTCTGTTTTGAATTCGGAGTCGATTTCACCTGCAGCATACAGTTCTGCTGCGCCGCTATCGACAATTTCTTCAAACTCAGCAATGAGCGGATTTAAATCGTCAGGCGCAAGGGCATCTTCAAGTAACAGATAGCCGTTTTCGTTAAAATCTTGGATTTGAGAATCGGTTAGTACTTTCATAATCTATCTTATATTTCGACGAGTTCAATCAGGATGCCGTCTGGATCCTTCGCGCACGCAACACCTACAGCATCAGGCGCGCTTATGGGTTCGGATAAGAATTCGACCCCCTTCTGTTTTAGGTTTTCAATGGTCTGTTGAATATCACTAACAAAAAAGGTCAGCCAACGGACACCTGCCGAGAATTCGCCTTTAGGTGTCGGTGGTGGTGATTCGATGTCCATCAGTTTTATGAGTGTGTTGCCCGCCTTAAGACGGACCTGACGAAAGCCTGTCGGTGCCAGTCCCACGTCGCGCGCGAGAGCCTCTGGAATTTCCAATTCCAACACAATCTCAAGTCCCAACTTGTTGTGATAGAAGTCCAACGATTCGGCGAAATTGCTACAGGTAATAGCGATGTCAATAATCGGGTGCGATAAATTTAGCACAAATTTTTAACCTCCTACAAGAGCGAAAATTGCTTCTCGAAATTGACCGAGCGGACGGGCATTATAAGTGAGGTCTACGGGAACGACAATTCTTCCTAATGCTTCACAGGACCGTGGAATCGGAATCGAAAAGTCAATGTGTCCATCTGCTTTCGGAGGGATAGTTGTGTGTGCAGGGTCAATTTCCACAGCCCACGCTGGCGGAAGCATCGGTTGAGCAGTTGCTGTACGCGGTTCAGATGAGTGGTTCGTTATCTCCACGCGTAACTGTGCCGTTTCCCCCGGTGTGATTTCTTGCTCGTAAGGGTAGCAGCGGACCCAATGTTCGTCCATACCGTAATTCGCATGGTCCCAGGGAAAGAGTGCTGTATAGCATTTTTCACGTTCAGCGAGTGTCTCCAACATGCATTCAATTTCGGCATCGGTAAAATCGAACGCGGGATTGACATGGCAGTTGAAAATATGTGTAGGTTTGAGTTGCTGAATCAGGCGTATACATTTTTCATAGCCGACATCCTCACCGAGTAGGTTCCGGTTGCCGGAACAGTAGTCGTCAATTCCCGACATTGTGAAGGAGTCACCACCAAAGAACATCCGTACGCCGTGTCCCTCAACGAGTAGACCGGCGTGATAATAGGTCTGTCCCGGAAAATGGTAGGCGGTCATCGTGAACTCGTTCCATTGCCAAGTATCGCCGTCGTGGGTGATGCGATCGACTCGCGTGACGGCAGGCGAGATACAGGGGAGACGAAAGCCGATCGGATTTGTGATGACCTGTGCGACGACTGAATCCGTTATCGTTTCACAGGGGAAAGTCGCTTGAAATTCGGGGATAGCGTCAACATGGTCATCGTGATAGTGCGTTACCCAGAACTGTGTGACCTCTGAGATTTCGCCATCTGTTTGTAGCCGCTGAATCTGTTTGATGACGTGTGGTGAACCGCAGTCCATCACAAACGCCTCGCCGGTTTCGGAGATGATAAGCCACGTCGTCCCAAAGTGACGCAAGAATTCGGGAGGTGGTTTGCCTTCTCGGATAGGCATGTGTCCGGCGCGTCCCTTAAACTCGGTAAAAAGTTTCGGAAAGTAGTGCCGAAGTGCTGAAATCGCGACGTATCTATCGTAGCAGTCCGCCAATCGACCAAAGAGTGCATCAATTGCTTTGTCGGGGTTTCTCATAACAACACCGTGCGTCGGAATAAGTGCTGTTGGCGATGCGTCGCGGACCTTTTCAAGGCTCTCTGTTAGTTCGTCTCTCGCGCCG
The DNA here is from genome assembly GCA_965232115.1 of Candidatus Poribacteria bacterium. GTDB lineage: Bacteria > Poribacteria > WGA-4E > WGA-4E > WGA-3G > WGA-3G. The sequence goes on along the minus strand of OZ246958.1, from coordinate 5,164,776 downwards.
AGAAACCCGTGATAGTCGCTCGTCTGTTGTCCCTTTTGTAGACTATAGAGTTCCCACAACTGACCTTCGTCATAAATGAGATCGCCACAGAACGCGAAGCGTTCACCATCAACAGCAATAAGATAGGTGACACTTCCATCAGTATGTCCTGGTGTTTCAAGTACTTTCAATAATGCTGGACCCCATTTAATCTCTGCCCCTTCGGTATATGTATCATCTACACGGATAGCATTGCCGAGCATGAGATTGTGTGGATGGTAGTTGTAGAGATGCCATCGGTATTGAGGATCGTTCCAAAAGGTTTCGACCTTGCTAAACCACGCTGCCTCTTTTGCTGGGACTCCGACACGGGTGTTATCGGGTATCGAAAACCCTGATGTGTTATCACGATGGTGGTGAGTGAAAAGCACCTGATCAATACTCGTGATTCCAAGTTCTGCGAGTGTCGTGTCCAGAGTACTCCCACTTGGATCAATGAGGAGTGCCCGGTTTCCGTCGCGGAGAATGCCTATATTGACATGTCCGTGATGGACGTATAGGTGATAGCTGAGTTGGGAAAATTGGGTCTCCATTGGGTATCCTCATTCTCGGAACCGATCTCATAGAAACACTGCCGGTGAGACTTTAAAAGTCTCTGCTAAAGCGTGAATGTGCGTGACTGTCAAATCCCGTTCACCTTTAAGAATCTCCTTGACAGCATCAGGAGAACCGAGTGCAGGCAGGTCTGAGGGTTCAAGTTGGTGTTCTTCCATTAAAAACTTAAGCACTTCAACACCACTACACTCAGGGATTGGATGATGTTTCTCCTCGTAGGCGTCGACAATTGTGCCGAGTGTATCAAGGAGTTCATAAAGTGGGTGTTGCTCGTCGGTCCCCACTTCATCAATCAACGCGTCTAATGTGGCAATAGCTTTATCATATTCTTTTTCATCACGAATCGAAAAGAGAGGTTGAACGATACGCCAGTGTATCTGAATATCTTCTGCAATAACGCTCATGTTTTCCATTCTCCTCTGTTATATTCATCATGTGTTAGCACATGGCGAACATAGACTTTTCCGCGATTGAAATGAATGGAGACAATCAATCGATATTTATTGCCGCCGATGTTAAACACAGCCAAATTGTCAACAAAATCTACGCTTGGAAACACTGCGCGCAATTCAATAAAATTTCCAAACGAACTCTTGGTGATAAGTGTGAACCAACGCCTAAGCGGCGTTTGACTGTTAGGATGTTTTTCCCAGAATTCGCGCAGTGCCTTTTTGCTAATAACGTGCATCCTTTTTCCAAAGGTTACGCCTCTGCGAATTGCGGTCTGCCGAGGGCATCCGTTCTACCTTGACGTTTGTAGTGCGGCAAGTGTCCATTCGCATCGGCTAAAATCCGCTCTTTTGCAAGCGCGATCCGATCAGCACCTTGATCAGCGATATTGTGTTGACACGCTACATCTGCCTCAAGGTCAAACAGTCGGACATCGTCCTGGAAGTCAACGCTGGAGAAATACCAGCTCCTCGCATCTTTATACCAAACGGAGTTGACATAGCGACAGGTGAGGTACTCACGAGATTCCCAGTCGTTTTTTCCTTCTACGAGTGATAATAGGTTCTGCCCTTGTATTTCACCGGCGGGTTCAACTTGACTGGCTGCCATCACAGTAGCAGGCACATCGAGCGTATAGACGAATTCATCGCAGGTCGTACTCGCGTTGATACCTGACGGGTGACTAACCATCATCGGAATGTCCATTGTGCCTGGATACATGAAGTTAGCGGGTTTTCCTGTGGCTTTGTCTGGATTCTCTGCAAAGTTTGTCCCATGGTCTGCAAGGAAGATGATGAGTGTGTTCTCACGCAATCCAAGACGATCAATGGTATCCACCAGTTTGCCGAACCATGTATCCACGAGCGTTACCAAACCGGCGTAGTTGGCTTTAACGCTTGGAAGTCTATCTTCGAGTTCCTTATCGTTGAGTGAACCGTAAGGAAGGTTGAGGCAGATAGGTTCGCGATCTTCGCGTTTGCCGTAGAGGTCGTAGTAGTGGATAGGGGCTTCCCATGTCTCGTGCGGTGTGAAACTATCGACATAGAGATAAAATGGCGTATTTTTATGGTTGTGTTCGACGAATTCGATGGCGGAGCGGAATAACCTCGCGGCGTGCCACGTTTCCTCCGGACGTTCGGGTTGGACGTTCACAATATGGGCGCGAATGCGTTCCGGATTTCCACGGTAACGAGAGATGAGCGCGGGATCAGCGTGTGCAGCGCCCCGATACCTATCCTCGGCTTGACCCCGGACAAATTCCCACTGCTGGAAGCCTCGCGTAAAGTTCATACCCGGCACGAAATAGTGCGGGACATCGGCAAAGAAGCCGGTGTGATACCCGTTTCGGACAAGTGATTCAGCGATTGCGGGTTCGTCAGCAGACATGGGTTGCCAGCCGGGGGTATAAACGTTGTCCCACGGCACGGGTGTATAAGTGCTGAAAGGATAGGCACGTCTACCGGTATGTAGTGTACGGCGCGTCGGGATTGTCGGTAAACATTCCGGATGCGCGTTTGTAAATCTGACGCTCTGTTCGGCAAACTGTGCCAAATTCGGTGTGTGAATCCAATCGTTGCCATAAGGACTGAGATATGCTGTTCGCAGTGTATCCGAAACAACCACTACTATGTTCCAACTCATCTATTAACCTCCACGGGATAAGAAATGAAATGTCTCTTAAATCTTGTGCCAGTGCCAGCAGCCACGCAACAACGGCGCGTGGCGAACCGTACCCCCGCCCAGGGCACTTGAACGACACTTGGTGCTAATTTAAAAAACCGAGTAATCGAAAACGAGAACATCCTCAACGAGCGGACGAATATGTTCGCTTGCTATCTGACGGTGAAAAGGATGCGGTAGATAGGCATCGCGTGCCGCTTCGTCTGTAAAACGGACGATAAAACCGTACGTATACCCTTGACTTTTCCCTTCAGGACTGTTGTTTGTGCCAGCAGTTATGGATTCAATACCCGGAATTTCGTCAGCCATTCCTAAGAGGGCATCGGACAAGGTCTCCAACTGTGTTTCGGTAACCTCCGATTTTAGTTTCAGTAAGACGATGTGTTCAACCATTATGGTTTCCTTGTTTCTGTAGCGAAAATTTGTTTTGGTAAATTGAAGAAAATTGTTGTATAATCAATAAGTATGACATAAATGCTGTTTTTTTTCAAGTTTTCCACGAGGTTTGCAAACGAAATTACGGAGGAATATCAAAGATGAGACGTGCTTATGTTTGTGTAGCTGTTTTGTTCATCGCGACTTCGTTAACTGTATTCGCGCAGCAAGTGGTGGTAACGGAGATAGAGGACAATAAAGGGGGTATCTATAAAGCCGTCGAGTTAGAGGAAGGCGGAAAATTTTTCCACGATCGCGACTATACGATTACGCATATCCCGAAAGAATTTCTCGGATTCACGCAGGTTTCCACGTCAGCGGACTGCCCGGGCGGACAGGACTATAAGTTGACGTTTAACATCGACCGACCGGCGTACGTCTATCAAGCTTGGGATAGCCGACACACACGTCCGGAAGACCGCGGTCAAGACCCAAAAGGCTGGTTTACAGACGGGTATACCGATACAGGCGAAATACTAATGCTTGACGCGCCACATGCCCCAACCGAGTACTTCATCTACAAATCCAATGAACCCTACGATGGGACAGTGGAACTGCTCGGTATTGACGAAGTCATCGGGGATCCAGTCCTCATGTGGACTATTTTCCTTGAAGAGACTGTACTTCCTGTGGACCCAGAAGGGAATTTAACAACGACTTGGGGTGAAATTAAGGCGGATTAACAGGGATCAGTTGTTGGTTATAATCAACGGTATGAATGCCGTATGGCATTCCCTGGGTTATTGGTTGTCGGTTAAACTTCCTTGTAGATGCTTAGTGTTTGCATACCACAAAAGTTCTGTACTGACAACCATTAACCTTTAGCGCTCGCTAATAGATAATACATGCCCCACCCGCACAGACGCTTCCGGCTTGTTGGGTTACATCACCGGCGACATTATCCACTTCGCTCGCTTCAAATTCAGAGACAATCGACATTGTTTTCTCTGTTGGTTCTGATAAACTGAGCTGGAGACTGTCGTTCTGCGTGAAGGACACAGTGCACCCTGAAAACACAACCGCAACACAGAAGAGAATCAGTATCGAAAATAGACTGACTTTGTTGGATGTCATTTTTACACCTCAATGCTCTGAAGATCCGCTTGATCGAGCGTATTTGTGCCTAAACCGAGCGCGCTTGCTGTACTGATATGATTGGAAAACTTAGACACAGAGTCTAACTCCATTTCCTCGCGTTTTTGGTTAACGGTCTGGAGAACCAGGACATCGAGGATGACAGGATCAGCACTCACAAAAAGAGTTCCATATTTCCATGTACTTTCGGCGTGATAGGTAGGTCCCTTGTCGAACGAGGCGACTAAGCCGTCAACAATGTTGAGAACCAGTTTCTCTCGGATCACCTTATGTTCCAGAATCTCACCGATAGCCGGATTGCAGTAAAGCGGTTTGCCGTGGAATCTGCGAGTGTTATCAACGCACCCGAACGCCAGATTCTTTAAACATCCGCTTATTCCTGCCATTTCATGGTGTTTCAAAACGGGAACGTTAATCAGCACATCGACCATCTCGGTGACGATTCGGGAGTATCGAGAAAAAGTGCTCCCGTTCTCTCGACGCGTGATACTGTCCTTTTCGCTCTCATAGAACACCTCATCGTCGTATCCAATCCCTTCCGTGTCGGAAGCGACGGTTCGGACCTCAGTATCATCTCGTCTGATCGGGTAACCGGCGTTCAAGAGGTGCTCTTCAAACCGATCCCAAATGATAACCTGTTTGCGGAGGACACCTGCACTGTATAATCCCTCAACGATTTTGTCAACGATGATGGCGTGTGTGCTGAGTTCGGGACCACCGAGCGGGTTGATTTTTATGCCGACAATATCATCAGGGAGGACGATATCCCGCCACGCCTCTTTAGCAGAGGAACGTCCCGTGAGTTTCATCATCGCCTGATCCACCAGTTCACTCGCTGCATCTTCATCAAGTTGGTCGTCTTTCCAGACCTCTTTACCGACTGCTTCAACGACTGGGGTGAGCGGGACTGTCTGTGTGTTTTCAGGTTGTAATTGTCCACTGCGGGTCTGAGCGAGTGCTGGGAGCGTGCCGAGCGCACCAATGCTGCCAACACCCGCAGCAAGCCTTAAGAACTCTCGGCGGTTCAGTTTGTCTCGGTCGTGTTTCACCTCTTGGCTGTCGGCGAGGATGTTTGCTATAACGGGATCGTAAGGTTTCATCAAAGTTTACCTAATTCTGCGAGAATTTGCGCTATCGGGACACGATCTGCTTTATTATGCAGGGACTTCCAAGTGATGGTTCCATCCTGCTTGAGAACATAGTAGGACGTACGAGCTATTCTCGGATTGAAGAGATCGACGACGTTATAGTCAGAAATGGTCGTCACGTCTGGATCGGACAAGAGAGGGAACTTGACTCCTTGGTTTTGAGCGTTTTGCTTAGTTGCGGCTTCGCCATCAGAACTGATTGCGATGACTTCTGCGCCAGCGGCTTGAATCGCTGCATAGTTCTTTTGCAACTCAACGAGTTGATCTCTACAGAAGGGTCACCAGACACCGCGGAAGAAACCGATCATTACGTTTGTATTGCCGATATAATCGCCGAGCGTGTGCAGTTTGCCATTGCCATCCGATAATTCAAAATCGGGTGCTTGGCTTCCAATGCTCAGACCTTGACCGGGATCCAATTCCTCTACTTCCGGCAGCGGGATGAGTTTTAGATCGAGTTCAAACGTCTCGGCTTCAGGTATCGGTTGTACCGCCACTTCGGTATTTTCGTAATCTGCGTGTTCAATTTTCAAAGTGAAGGCTTGTTCCACAGGAAGATTTTCAAAGGTGAAAACGCCCCCTGCTGTCGTGAGTGCTTCGTAGACTTTGCCGGTTTTATCGGTGAGTTGAAGATGTACGTCGGAGATCGGCGCGCCGCTTGCTACATCGGTTAGCATGCCGCGTAGGTGTGAGACGGGAGTCGCCAACGCTACAAGTGTTACCTTATCTACGGAAACAGTTTGTCCAGCGATGGCTGTGACATTAATCTCTGTGGTTTCGTAGCCTTTCGCTGATATTTGCAAAGTATAATTCCCGGCTTCAAGCGATCCAAGTTCGTAGATTGCCTCGGTCTCAGTTTGTGTCAAGAGTTGTCCGTCTTTTAGTAAGCGTACCTGAATCAGGACACCTTCAACGGATTGTACCTCTCCCCGTAGTGTCCCTGTTGGTGTCTCGACCACGGTGGTGTTTACTGTTTCCTCAACGGGGTTTTCTGTTCCACAATTGAGTCCCGCAAATAGCAGGAGTGCTACAGCGAGACATACGTGTATCTGTTTCATTGTTTTTCCTCTATTGACGTTTGATCCTGCCCCACGTCGTCGCCAGTTTGTTTACAGGGTCAACTGCGGCAGCGGTTTCAACACCGTTGTTCATGATGGCTTCCATATCTTCTTCTGATAAAGCGACGTTAAAGAGGGCAACATCGTCAATGATACCAGCAGTAAACCGTTCATAGTGCCGTCCGATGTGGAACACGCCATCACTCGTGCCATAACCGTCTTTTTCGTTAAAATCTGCTTCGGCTTCCATTTTGCCATCTATCCATATTGAGGATTTACCTGTGTCGGCATCGGCTCTGCCAACGATGAAATGCCATTTATCATCGCCAATAACGGTTGTGCCATCCGCTCGGAAACTCGTTGAGGCACTATCACGCAGATAAAGTGTTACCTTATTGTTGGTGCCATTGTCCCAGAGTAAATACCACGGGAGTGCTTGTGATGTATCCTCATAGTTCTTTCCAACGAGTGCGCCACCCACTTTCGTGCCTTTGAAATGGAGGGTGATTGTAAATGAGACGCCTGCTTTGAAACCGACGGTTTGCGAATGCGGCACCTCAACCCAATTGTCAACACCATCGAATTCGAGTGCCTTGCCAAATTTTCCGTCTACCCATTTTGCGCCGTGAATTTCGCCATCGTTCCCTTGATCTGACGAATCGACAGCAACCCCGCCTTTCCCTTCGTCAAAAAGCCACATCCCCATAATATTTTCCGGATCAATCTCGGCGAGGGTTGGCAGTGCTATCAGCAAAAAGACTGTCATAAAACTTGCAAGCGTTACGCGGACACTGTTAAATAAAAACATTACGGTTCCTCCTCAAAATCGCTGTTAGTTCACACTATAGGATAAGCAATTTTTGTGCCATCTATTTTTCTCTCTCAAACATGAGATTTGGCACGAAATCGAACAATTCTCGTACCAGCTCGCACGAAAACGGGCAGTTACGAGTGGTTGAAATATCGAATGCACATTTTTGATTTATAGTATACCACGCATAATACGCGCCTGTCAAATGGAACATTAGTTGGTGCACAGATTGACAATGCCGTTATCTTGTGGTAAAGTAGTCTCTACTTTATCAATACCTAAAATCTCTGGAGGCAGACACACGAAAAACGCGGCGCACTCTTCTTATTCTGTTAGTGTACTTTACCGAAGTCTTCTGTTCACATTAATTTTTCTGCTGACCAGAACGGCTAACGCTGCGTTTGAGAATATTGAACTCATGGCAGGACCGATGGGAATGGGGGGTGCTTATGCAGCGGCGACACAGGATACCAGCGCACTGATATGGAATCCAGCAGGTTTGGCAAGGTTGCCTGACTCGGAGATTGGTATCGGCTATCTCGATCTGTACGGTCTGCTCAATTATAGTTTTATAGGTGTCGCGCATCCGATTCAGACGGGACAGACCCTTGGCGCAGCGATCCTCAGCTCCAGCGATACTGAAGGACTTTCTTATGAACGGATTGTGCTCCTGTCGGCTGCGACGCGTCTGTGGAAAACATTGAACATTGGGGTGAGTGCTAAATATTTTACCACCTCAGTTAATCTTGAACGGATGCCGTTGGGACGTGGCAGCGGTTTGGGTGTGGACTTCGGCATCCAGTCGGCTTTTATGAGGGAAAAGGTTAGAATTGGCGTGGTATTTCCGAACCTGCTTTCAAATGTGTCGTATCGCCGACTTGAAGAGGCTGCCTACACCGAATCCGCCTTACGGGAATGGCGTATCGGGGCTGCTGTAGAGATTGACGTACCCAACAGAGAATCGGATATTGTATTAGTGGCTTTTGAGGTCGCTAACGGGACACCTCTCATTGGCGGTGAATACCGCTATGATACAAAGCAAGGTGCCTTCACCTTTCGGCTGGGTTGGCGGTTTATCGGTGGACTTACCGCAGGGTTCGGTTATCAACGCAGCAATATCGGGTTAGACTATGCCTTTGTGGATGAGAGACACGTGGGTTCACAATCCTCGCTGTTTTCGGTTCGAGTTTTCTATTGAAAAACACCTTGACACTCTCCGAAATTTCGTGTAATCTGTTAAACATGGAACTTACGCATACTGCTCTTTTGTAGCATAACCTGTTAGGTTGTGCCACCAAAACGTCTGTGTTTCTCAAGAATCCCCATTTAACTAAAGTACCTTATGGTCAAAATTGCGTGAGTCCTAAAACATACAGACTTCATAGAAATAAGGACAATACGCTAATGCCCGAATCAAACCCAACAATCGAAGCACTCAACACCCTCCGCGAAAAACTCCGCGATATGTTTCACTTCGCCCATAACGACCTCGATTTTGGTATCTTCCGCATTCTCAAAATTAAGCGCGATGAGGTCAATCAATTCATTAACGAAAAGTTGCCCAGCATAGTAGACGAAGCACTTGGGGAAGTTGCCAATACACTTTATGAGAACCAACTTACCGAGGTTAGGGAATATGTTTCTGAGGAAGGCGGACGTAGACAGAGGAAATGGCTTGAAAATATCAAGGAAAATTCCCAACAACTTATTAATTTCCTCCAAGGAGAAGAACGAGAAGATCTTACGACGCCACTGGAAACAAACTTAGACGAACTCAAATCCAAACTTGCCTTCCGTGTTTACAACCACGTCCACAGTTTTTTTGAAGGCTACTACCGAGATGGCGACTTTGGCTATAACGATAGAAGTACTGCACTTTATAAGGTGGATTACCCCGACGAAGCAGACTACAACGGGGCAGATACACTTTTCCACTGGAAATCTCGTGATAGTTACTACGTCAAAACAGCTACGGGCTTCAATAGCGTTCCCTTTGAAGTTGAAGGGAAACGGATTGAATATCGGTTAGAGGGAAAAGCAAGTTCCAGTATTGCACAGAACAATAACCGCGACGATTTCAAACACTTTCGCTTTGATAGGATTGATCCTCCCAAACCTGACGATACTGAGCCAACATGGCGCGTTATCCTTCATTTAGCGGAGACTTCAACGCCAAAAGTTGAAATATACCGTGAGATGAACGCACAGATTTTTAGTGAAACAGACGATGTAGATACCTATCTTCATGAGCGCGCTAACAAAGGTGAGGAGCAAGGGAAATTGATCTTTAAGGACCTTGCGAACACTTACGACCAGGTACAGAACGGCAGATTGCAAGGCATTAATGCCTTGCGTCTTAACTTAACGGACTACGCTGCGAAGTTGGAAAACCATCCGAACTTTAAGGAGCTTGGGAAAAACAAAACAGAACGGCAAGCAGCACTCGAAAAACGTCCAAGAGTCCTACGGTTCCATACCTTTGACAAAAACCTGAACACCTTCTTCGTCGGTATGGATTCCGACTACTTTATCCACAAGGATTTGGATAGATTCCTGAAAACTGAGCAACGTCGCTATATCCAAAACACCATCCTCGGTGATCTGGACACGCTCTTGAACCTGAGTCCTGAAAATCCAGTTTTTGCTATAGCAACGGCATTTCGCAGCGTCACGAATGAAGTGATTGCCCTGCTCGTTGCCGTTGAGACTTTTCAGAAACAACTGTTTCTGATGAAGAAAAAGGTGGTCTCTACGAACTATCTCATCTCTATAGGTAAAATATCAGAGGCAACAAAAGACAACACTGTCCAACGCGAGGCACTCGTCTCACAAATTCTGGAAAACGAAGCACAACTTACTGATTGGCGTGAAACCTTTGACATTGACATTACAGAGCAGCTGCAATTAATTGAGGAATGTTATCCTACATTGCCATTGGACACTCAGTACTTTGATGACACCTTTGTTGACGATGTTCTCGCTCTCTTTCCTAATTTAGAAAATCAGATTAGCGGTGTACTACTCAACAGCGAAAATTTTCAGGCATTAAATCTAATTCAGGAAAAATACAGTGGAAAAATTAAGTCCATCTATATTGATCCACCTTATAACACTGGCTCAGATGATTTTGTTTGCAAAGATTCATTTCGACATAGCAGTTGGTTGTCTCTGATGTATGACAGGCTAATGCTAAGCAAAGAAATGGCACAACATAATTCAGCACTCGGCATAAGTATTAATGAAGAAGAATTGTTTAACCTAAAGTTGTTATTAGACTTGGCAATGGAAAGTTATAACTATCTCACAACAATTACCGTGAAGGTCCGATCCGGTGATAGAATACTAACAGGCGATAAGGACATCCAAGAAGTCACAGAGCAACTTTTAGTTTCTTTGTTTTTGTCCAATGGAAGCATAATGTCATTTGTGTTTGAAAGGTGTGTGAATGTAGAAAAGATGTGCCATTAAGACGCTCAAAAGGTTATCATAGGTGTATAGGTAACCTAACCTTTTTGGAGGGTCTCAATGGCAAAAAGAAGTATATCAAAAAAACGGAAAAAGCACAATCGGAAAAACTGGGTCGCAACACCGCAGGCACCCTTGTGTGCTCTGGGTGAGGTGTTGCGGGTTCGTGAAGTATTTCAGCCCTTGCATGACACTGTGAGTATTCGACAGAAAACGGTTGTGTATCGTCCGACAGATAAGTTAGTTTTTGTAGTGTTAGGGATGCTATCCGGGGCGGAGACGGTGTCTGAAATCCAGAGCAAAGTTCGCCCGGATCGTGGTTTGTTGGCAGCGTTTGGCTACCAAAGATGTGCGGATGCGTCAGTGATCCAACAGACGTTAGATGCCTCAACAGAAGCGACTGTAGCCTCGCTTGAAGTGGCTTTAGCGGAGGTGCGCCTCAAGCAAAGTCAGCGGCATCAGGTCTCTTCTGAGAGTCAAGAGGAGACCCGTGTGGATATAGATGTCTCGCCTTTGCCGATTGGTAAACATGCCGAGGGTTCAAAGAAAGGGTACATCGCCAAAAAACAGAACACTTATACCCGGCAGTTGGCGAGGTGGGTCTGTAGTGACACTCAAGAGATATTTTCTCAGGAGTTATACGCTGGCGACACCCGGAGTGATGCTGTTTTCAAGCCGATGCTTGGCAAACTTGAGACTGTTTTGCGGCTTAATACGATTGAGAAACGTCGCCGAGTTCGGCTGCGTTTTGATGCCGGATTTGGCACGGATGCCAATATCAATTATGCCTTATGGCGGGGGTATGAGTTGATTGGGAAAATGTATGCTTCGCGCCGGATCCAGAAGTTAGTGGCAACCGTGGAGACGTGGGTGTCTGTGCCAACGCGCAAAGGCATCGAAGGGAGAGAAGCCGGGTGGGTGAAACACCCGCATCGGTATGCGAGACGGACGGTCCAAGTCGCCGTGAGAACACCGAAGAAAGATGGCACTTGGAGTTATGCGGTGTTGGTCTCAACCGACACGACGGCTTCTCTCGGAGACCTCGTGCTTGAATATGACCGACGCAGTGGTGCGCCCGAGAGTTCTTTCTCTCAGGATTATCAGGCGCTGTCTTTACGAAAATATCGCAAGTCAGGATTTATCGCACAGCAAGTTTTGCTTTTACTCGCAGAACTGGCACATAACTTGATGATTTGGATGAAAACGTGGTTCATAGAGGCGGTTGAAATACCTCAAGATGCTTCGGAGCAAACTGAAAACGCACATCGAAAGACCGCAGAGATGCTTCAAAAACGGGGACTGAAACGCTTGAGGCGAGACCTGTTGGCAATCCCAGGAAAAGTCTGCTTTGAAGGAAACCAGAAGGTCGTTGGCATACGAATCAACCCTTTATATCCTATGATAACACACGTCTCCACTGCCTGCAAAGCACTTTTCAAACAATATGAAATGTTGGTACTATTGGACAAAACATAGGTAGTTTATCCCAATAGCCATGACTTTACGCCAGCGAAAAGGATTGTAGATAATACATCTAACGCCGAGTACTGTTGGATGATCTCGGAAATTACTAAATCTAACCAGACACTTAACTTGGGTGGTAAAGAAGTTTCAGTGTTTAAACCAGATGAGTTCTCAATAGAACAAGTTGATCCTTCAGCAAAGAATTTGAAAAAAATAAACATAAGAGGGAGCATTAGAGAAGGTAACTCAAGCGGGAGATTCTACACTAACTATTTGGAACATATGTTTGATGAATGTCGCGGTTACCTATTCAAAGTCCCTAACATGGGTCGAGACGAATTGGGTTATCGTTATTTTTACATCCCAGCATCGGATGAGAACAGAAAAAATGGAGATTATTTTCAAGGAGTTCCTATTGATAGATCAGATACCAAAGAATATTCTTATCCGAATCATTGGCATGCAGAAGAAGGGTACTGGGATATGGAACCTACTTTTAACAGAGTAGGATATGAAGGTGCTGTTACTTTTCGTAAAGGCAAAAAGCCGTTAGACTTTGTAACAAAGTACTTGGTTCTTGCTGGAGTAGAAGATGATGCCTCCTCAATATGCCTTGACTACTTCGCTGGTTCCGGTACTATGGGGCACGCCGTGCTTAAACTCAACAAAGCCGATAAAGGCAACCGCAAATTCATCCTTGTTGAAATGGGAAATTATTTTGATGATACTCTAAAAAAACGCATTCGCTGTGCCATGTTCTCTGAAAATTGGAAAGATGATAAACCGGACGCAAGTAAGAATATTGATGGCACCGTCGGCATCGTCAAGTATCAAAGGTTGGAGCAGTATGAGGATATCCTTGACAACCTCACGACTTCACCTCTGGATTACGACGCTAAAACAGAACTTCCGGTTAAATACCTTTATCGACCCGAAGAGCAGCATGTCCGCCTGATGATGGATATGCGTTCCCCGTTTTTTAATCGTATCACTTACGGAAAAGATAGCACGAAAGGAATCGTAGATGTTTTGGAAACTTATTGCTATCTCAAGGGACTCTCGGTTCAGCGTCGTCTGCGTTTTGATTTTGGTAACCAAACCTATCGGGTTATTCAAAGTGGTAAGCGGTTGGTTGTGTTCCGCAACGTTATTGAGGATATGGATGATACACCACAGTTGTTAGAAATTCTTGCAGATGAACGATTAGACGGCGTTACACAGTTAGATGTTAACTATGATGCAAATCAAAGCGCATTGCTTGAAGGTGCGAACTTGCGGCAGATTCATATTATCACGACTGCGGATTTTGACACAGGATCGATGTGGGATACCGTATAAATATAAAAGTACAGTCAGAAAGATCTCTGAGTGCGAATTTTCATGCAAAATGTGTTGAAAACTAAGTGCCTCTGCCACAGCACCGTTTTTTCTTGACAATTGGCACAATTTTACGTTATAATTAAAAAATGTGTTGACATTCAACTCAACTTTTGTTATAATTATGAGTGGAGAGAAACAATGGAAACCAAGACGTTTGGACAAACGCTCAAAGAAATAAGGCGTAGCAAAAATGTAACTCAGCGTCAATTAGCAACTGCGGTGGGTGTGGACTTTTCTTATATCAGCAAGGTTGAGAACGATAGGATGCCGCCGCCTGCTGCGGATACTATCGTTAAAATCTGTGAAGCACTCGGTGTCGCCCCCGATGAACTATTGGCGATGACAGGGAAGATGCCGACCCCGATAAAGGAAGCTATTAGTGAGAATCCGGCGGCGCAACAGTTCCTACGCGAAGCACAAACCATGACGCTCACAGATGACGAGTGGGGGACCCTCACGCAGCAACTTAAGAAGTTACGGTAGTAAGGAGAGGTGATATATGTCTGAGATACAGATGGCTTTATTTGACGAAAGAAGGCTAGAGAAACCTTCTAAATCTGGTAAACCCGCGTTTTCAAAGTGGTCTTACTCCCGCCGCGGCACATTAGAACAATGCCTTCGGAAGTACTATTATCAGTACTATGGATCAAACTTAAATACAGCTAAGAATGATCCGGAAAAGGAAACGTTACGCTTTTTGAAAAAGTTGCAGAATCGACATCTACGATCAGGAGATATATTACATTTTGTCATTCGTTGGTATTTGAAAAAACTTCAACAGAAAAAGCAATTGTCGCTTGACGGTTTACTGCAATGGGCTCTGGATGTCTATCGCAAAGATATCAAATACTCCCAACAGTATAAACATGGCTCTCCACTTTCAAATGATTTTCGCCATCCTAAACTATTGCTAGAGTTTTATTATGGGTTGCCGGATGCCGAATCCCTTTGTGCTGATACAGAAGAACGGCTTATGACAGCATTGACTAATTTCATAACAAGCCAAAACCTTGCACAATTTCGTGAGGGTGCGGCTGAAGCCTCGGCATTAATAGAAGAGTCTGCTCGTATGAAAAATGACTATTTTACTTTAAGTGGAAAAGTTGATCTCGTCTATTGGATAAACGATAAAGTTGTGATAATTGATTGGAAAATTGGAGGTTCAGGTAGTAGCGATGATAGTTTACAAATGCTCGCCTATGCATTGTGGGCAAAGCAAAAATTTGAATTGCCACCGGATTCAATCACGCTTCAAGTGGTACATTTAGCTGATAATACTGTGTCAACATTTAGTGTATGTGAGAAAAAACTGAATCGTGCTGAGGCACGAATTCTTCAAGACTTAGAGCGGATGCAGGAACTGGATAACTACGGGAGGGAAGCGGTTGCAGAGGCTTTCACCCCTTGTGCTCAACCGAAGATTTGTGCCCTGTGTCAATTTCAAGAAGTCTGCCCAAAGGAGTAATGCCATGATTGAAACAAATATTCGCATTGTAAAGCCGGGAACGAAATTATATCTTTGGACGAGATGTGCTGAAATTACGACCCAGGACCCTTCAGCAGAAATGTTAGAAAAGGTTTGCAACCAATTTGCAAGTCAACAAGGTTTAGGGGCAGTTTATTGTCCGGAACAAAAACAAATTCTTGTACTTACACAAGGGAACATTGCTCCCTTAACTGTGAGTGAAGAAAACTGGATTATCGAAGCGAAGGACAGTGGGAAAAAGCAACGCCTTCAATTTTTGCATTCCGAAAATGATGCTCGACTACTTGCTCAACTCATTGAACGGCACGTGCTAATTGAAATCAAACGCCGTTTATCGTTACGAACCATCAACAGTCCACGCATTTTGTATAAAAACGAACCGTTCCAAAGTGATGCTGGGATTGATGCTTATAGGCGATATGAAATTTCAGCAATTCCGATTGAAGGTGTCGGTGTCGGGATTTCAGTAGACGTTGGTGTTGCTTTCTTTACACAGTGGACAGTGGCGGATTTTTTCCGCAATGACCTTCCACAGCATGAACGAGAGTGGCGACAAAAACGTTTTGAATCCTTGAGCGAGCGTCAGTCAGGACAAAAAGGAACACTCAGATATGATTCAGGCAAATATCTAAGCAGTTGCTACTTTGACAGATTCTCGCACGGAATTACATGTGCAACAACTGGAAAGCGGATTGTTAAAGGGGAAGAGTATGATTCACTGCTCAAATATTATCAACGAAAACAGCCCCTCTTAAAGATTGATGCTAATGATTGTGTTGCAATGGTATCTTTCAAAAACATAGATCAACCACAACCCGTCGCTGCAAAATTGCTCCACTTGCGAGTGATGAACAATTCACTTCCAAGGGCACTCAAACAGGTTGACAAACTTGCACCAAAGGAGCGGGCTAGACTGATCAGTTGCTTTTGGAAAGATAGCGGAAGCGATTTACTGGGGCGCGGGAAACCACCTGTCGCACAACATTTTTGGTGCCCGGAAGAAAAACGGATAATCAAACTACTACCACCAACATTATTATTTGCTGATCAGACTATTTTACCGGCACCACAAAAACCAGATTATAGGAAAATCCAAGAACATTATCGCCGACGTCTCCCTTTATTACACAAAGTTGGTTGTTTGAATACTCCTCTTTTGATGGAGCGAACTATCCATTTTGCCATACCGAAAAAAATAACGCAAGAGGTGCGAGGTAGTCTGATCAGAGATCTAACCGGACATTTGAGTCGGTTAACAAAAAAGACAATTACTCCAAAACTTGTGCCGTATAAGACTCTGAATGAGGCTTTTTTGGAACTCAAAGGGTATAACAAACCCGGTATGGTCGTATTCGTGTTTGATGATGAGGGTCCTGAGATCTATTATAAAGTTGCATACGAACTTTCTAACTGGCGGGTTAAGCGCATCACATCCAGAGAGCTAGAAAACAAGTTTGGCCGGCTCAAATCAGTAAGCAACCATGGTGATAGTCAGCTTTCTAAAGCAGAAGGAGACTGGAATTCATTTACGGAGATGAGTGCCCTGGATGTATTACAGCAGATGGATTGTGTCCCTTGGGGATTTAAAGACGAACTTCCCTATGATGCTCATCTTGCAATTGATGTTGGAAGAGATAAACGACACTTCGCGTTATCACTCCTGATATTTCATCCTTTTCCTCGCATTTGTACTGTTGTTAAACCAAAAACCGATGCAAAGAGGGAAACAATTAACGGTACTATCCTAGCGGAGAGAATTGTGGAACTTTTCAACCAAGTTACTGATTGGAACGACTTTCAATCACTCCGTTCTCTTCTTATACTGCGGGATGGACGAAAAAGCGGAAATGAATTAGAAGCAATCGGCACAGCCAAAGAAGAACTAACTACAAATGGGATCCTTAGGGCAGGGGCAACAGTAGATATAGTAGATTTTCATAAGAGCAGTATGAAAAAGTCTCGGCTTTGGGAAAAAATGCAGAGAAACAGAGTTGAGCAAATACTTGAGGGAAAAGCGTTTGCCCTGGACAATCGTACTATAGTTCTTGCTACAACAGGATTCCCTACATTGCATCAAGGAACGGCTGCCCCTGTCATGCTAGAGGGGCAGAGCGAAGGCATTGACATGATTCGCGTAACTGAGGCGGTTTACGCTTCCACGCATCTCAATTTTTCCAATCCCAATGTCGCCCAACGGCTTCCGCTCGAACTTAAACGGACTGACGACGAACTTCAGAGGCGTGATTCACAAGAAATCCGAAGGATCCGCTAAATTATTCCCTCTATGGCAGAATTTAAGGCAAGTGGAAGGAGCGAAAATTATGATGAATTCACAATGGAGAGCGGTTCAGAGTTTTCGAGAGAATCAAAATCTCATTTCCGCTATCAATGCCTTGTCAATTCATATCAAGTTAGAAATGGCCGGACATTCCGATTTGAATAGGGAAAAGGATATACAAAAGGCTACGGAAGATCTGTGCGCGTTTTTAAAAGAACTGTATCCACAAGTGCAACGCGCTGAAACAGAGAATGCACCTTTGTTAGGAGTCGATCCGCGCCGGCGACAGTTCGTTAACCACTTGATTGCAGCGAAGCAAAGTTTCCGAATTCACTCGCCATTTCTCCTTGATAAACTTTCAGAAGTAGGACAGCTTCTGTGCTCTGATACAGAAACAGATAAGCGAAACATTTTGCTCTTTTTAGAGGAACTCCGAATGCTCCTTGAAGAACATATCGGAAGCGATGTCCAGCAGCTCTTTGGAGGTATCTAATTGCAAGAGCTTCTCAAACAGAATAACATCGCTTTGCTTCATGAAATTGAGCACCTACAGCGCAGCTTAAGAGATGCACAAACAAATGTTCCAGAGGAACTCCAAACTTATACGACATGGATCATTGGCGAGTGTCATGTTCTTCACCAACGTGTTCTTCGCAATCTTGAAGACCTTGAATTTGGGCTAGAGAATCTCCTTAAAGATATTTTGAGCGAAACTGAGTTAGTAACCCGAGATTTTTATAACCTTAACGGGCAGCGTGCCACCCCAATTTTGCGTGCACGTTTCTCAGATCGACTATCGCTAAAGTTTTTGCAGTGGTTGCATTCGACTCACCCAAAAGCAAAAAATATTCCGGCTGCGATATGTGACGGAGAATTTGGCGTTTTGCCCATTCAACCAACACTTTACGCCACACCATGTGCTGCCCAACAAGGGTTGCGAAATTTACCTATCTTCTTTCATGAATTTGGGCATTTGCTCTATGAGTTCCATCAATCAGAGATGAAAGATCTCGTCAACGAATTGCAAACAGAAATAAATTATCTACTTCGTTCACCTGTGGAACGAAACGATCAATATGCCCAAAAGCAAGAGAGAAATCGAAATGTAATTGTTGCTACCTGGTACGAATGGGCGCAAGAATGTTTTTGTGATGCTGTTGGCTTCGTTATGGGAGGTCCTTCATTCACCGATGCGTTTTCAATGTATCTCAGAATACTTGGGAAATTCCAATACCACATGTCAGAACAAAGACTCGCACATAGCAGCCACCCCGTAACTTGGATCCGCATCCATCTGCTTGTTGATCGCGCACGACAAATGGGATACAATGCAATTGCCACCGATTTAGAAGAAAAATGGAGTCAGGTCTCTGCAGCGTTAGGAGTCGTGGAAGATTACTACGGTTTCTACGACCCAAAATTTCTTCCTGTGATTCAGGAAAAACTGGACGATATGATAATAGAAACTGCGCCACGCGAGTTTCAGGAATCAGAAGTCTCAAATCAGGAATCAGAATCAACTTTTACCTCGCCAGTCGCGTTGTTGAACTCCGCATGGCAAAAATTTCAAGATGATCCAGAAAACTACCGCGAGTGGGAAGAAGACGCAATAGCGCGCTTCCTTAACCCTGACATTTGATTGCTATTTTATATAGTTTCAGCCAGGATCAAAAATAGAAAGACTTATGGCACTTTATCAAGATTACGAAACAAAAATCCTAACCGAAAACAGGATTGACATTCAAAATGACGGGATAAAGCGAGATATTGAGTTGTACGATCCGGATCAGCTATTACAACTGCCTGTCGAGCCGTTAGAACGGATTCAGGATTTCTTAGACGATTACAATTATCTGACGGGGCAGGCTTTTAAACTTCGTTACTATCAGATATTGGCACTGCTTTTCACTGAATGCTTTTTTGTTGACCAGCAATCGAATGGATACAATGAAAATAGGGGGCAAGAGACACAACGGATGCTGGCGTATTGGATGGCGACCGGCAGCGGTAAAACGCTCGTCATGCACTTAAACATCCTCCAATATCTGCACCATTTCTGCCAAAAAGACAATGCCCGGCTCCAAATTTTTCTGACAACGCCTTTAGCAAATCTCATTAAGCAGCATGAACGCGAATTGAAACCCTATGTTGATAAACTCAATGAAACCTATAATAACCGGATTGAATTCATAATTGACACGACACAAGGACTTTTACAGAAAGAAGATGACTATTTCCATTTACCAGATGAAGGAGAGATGCGTCGTCTCATTTTAGTAGATGAGGCACACATCGGCTTGACGAGCCAGCAATCTGGCAAATTCAGAGAACTTCGGAACCGGCTCAACGTGCCAAATTCCTTCCTATTTGAATATTCCGCTACCTTCCACAACGTCGCTAAAGAACTGGTGGACGAATATGATAGCGCGATCATCTACCGATACGATTATGCTCGCTTCTATAGCGATGGATACGGCAAAGACCACTTCTTCAAACCTATAGCAGCAGATGCGGTGGCTGCCGACGAATCCGAGAAACAAATTAAAGACAACTTAGACGAATGTCTTCGAGTAATGGAGGAAAAGTTACAGGTCTTCAATAGCGTCCAAAAGGACGAACAATATGACAATGACCTGACTGCACATCGGCCCTTGATGGCGTTTATGGGACACACAGTCGAAAACCCGAAAGACGAAGGCAAAAACGATGAAGTTTCTGATATCCAAAAAGTTCTTGATCATCTTGCAGCACTCAGCGAGGGGGAACGCCAGAAATTCAGATCCATTTTTGGTGGTGATATTATCGGTCCCCTAACTGTTGCACGTAATCCAGACAACAATAGCGAACTGCTTCTCTCTTACGGAGATGGCGAAAAATGGGGGATGATTAACGTCGGGGATGCTACAGGTTTTTACAATAGCATTGAAAACAACCGCATTGAAACGCGCGTTGAGGCAATTGAAAATCCAAACCTCCATTTTGAAAATCTCGATAACGAAACCAGTCCGATAAATGTGTTGATTGGGAGTCGCAAATTCGCAGAAGGTTGGAACTCTTACCGTCTTTCTATAATTGATCTGATTAACTTGGGAAGTGCCAAGGGGAATCTGATTATACAGATTTTCGGGCGCGGGGTTCGACTACGAGGAAAAGGGGGCGATGGAAAACGGCGGAATATTAAGCACAATCCTAATTACTATCTTTTACGAAAAGAAGATAAACAGGATGATATTCGACGGTTGGAAACGTTAACCATTTTTAGTTTACGGCGAAGCTACCTTGAACATTTCCTTAAGGAGGTCCACGCCGGTGGTATTCCACTTCTGCATACTTTTCAGATTGAGGTAAATCCAATGTTTTTTGAAGTAGATGGCAATACATCAGTTCACTTTAAGGATTATGCCTACAAATTACCCATCTTTAAACAGGGGAACATAAAGGGCAGCGGCATCAAGCGGGTTATCCTTAACGGAGAACAAATCCATTATTCTTACCTCGATGATGGTACCGAAAAGTCTGGTAGCATCAATAACTGGCGGAAATTAACGTTAGACTATCGAACAGATAAAGAAAAAAATGATCCGAATGTTTACGAAAACCTTCGGCAAAATAATAAAAAATATAGTTCCTATCTGAATAGGGCAAAGCTTGCTACTGTTATTCATCGTGAAGCAGAGGAGAATCATCTACAACTTTATAGCAAAGAGAATTGTGAACCTACTATTGTTGATTTCCTATCACTCGTCGGGGAAATTCGTTATCGGAAACAGGATCAAGACCCAATTGCGTGGACAGATCGCCTCAATCGGCAAATCGTAATCGATATCATCCGTAAACTGCAGAGTCGTATAAACGCTCATATCAATCGCGCAAACTATATCTATGAGCCACTGAATCAGGATGACTTTATCTATGAATACACAGTAACAAAAAAATTTGATGATTCTCAGAAATACGATGAGTTTCTTGCGAAAATCAAGGAAGCGGAACAGGAAAATGACCTATCAAAGGCAGCGCGTATAGACCCAGAAGCATCGATTAGGCGAGAATTGGGACGTTTGTTAAAACCCGGACATCGACATATTTACGAACCGCTTATACGTCCTCAGGAAGAAGTAGAAAGCGAGTACCGCGATGTAAAAGTATTACCGGATAGACTAAACGCTGGGGAACGTAAACTTGTTGAAGACCTCACAGATTATATCAAGGTAAACTATCGACGGAATGAAAGATACGAATTCTATCTGATGCGGAACGCGCAGAAGATTGGCATCTATCTGGAAAGTGACGCGGGGAGTTATTATCCCGACTTTGTGCTATGGGTACTTGATACACAACAGGATATAACACATATTCTTTTTATTGATCCAAAAGGGGAACGTGCAATTATTGGCGGAACAAAAGGTGATTATAAGAGCCATCCTAAAGTCAAACTCGCTCAAAAATTTGAGGATAAGACGCTCGTCACACTCGAAAAGCGGTTAGAGGCTAAAGATGGTCGGAAATTCTGCCTCAATTCGTTTTTATTGCTGAGGGATAGTTCCGAATTAGGACGCGGAGAATCCGTTGAGTTTATTGAAAATGATATGTTACCATATAACATACTCCGACTGAGTTGGCATGAAAGAACAGAGGATGGCTCCACCAGCCGACTTTTCAAAGATCAAAAATCGTATCTGGATTTGATGTTTGAGAAAGTCGGAATTTTGATGTTTGAGAAAGTCGGAATAATGTAACATTTTTAGCGGAAATTACGAATAAACATATCGTTAAGTTAAAACTATATTCACGTGCGTTATTTTCATAGTAACCCTCTCAAACACACTAAAAGTAGAAAACCGTCTAAACCCACGCCACCCGTGGCGTTACAACGATAATTCCGAGAGACGAAAAATGCAGATTCATAGTAACAACAAAAAAACAACTATTTTATAGATAGCCGACAAACCCACGTCACACCTGACTTTATAAGGGTTTTAAAGGTACAATTTTCAAAACGTTACTATGAAAACTATGAAAACTATGAATCACGATGCCGCTGAACCCAACCTACAGCTACCGAAGAGCGTTGATTTTCTCATACATCCTATGATAAAATCTTTTCAAGAGAGCGGTAAATATGCCCTGCGGTAGTCGAAAAGGAGGGACACAATGGAAAACCCAACCACTATCCAAGAAATTGTCCAGCGATTCGAGAACCTTTCACCTAAACAAAAACTGGAGGTTTTAGATTTCACGATGGAACTTTCGGGTGAGCTGCCAGAAGGGACTCCTATTAAGGAATTCCTTAAATTTGCAGGAACGATTCCCTTAGAAGGTCTTGAGAAAATGAAGCAAGCAATTGAAGAGGGGTGCGGAATGGCCTCCTTATCGCGAGGACAACATACTGAAAAGCATTGATTTTCTCGGATAACTTATGGTAAAATTTACGCAAGAGATCATTGATAGGGGTAGAAACAACGCTACTATAATCAAAAAGGAGGCAAAACGATGGAAAACCCAACAACTATCCAAGAGATTGTCCAGCGCCTAGACAAACTTACGCCTATGCAACAGAAGCAGATTTTGAATTCTGTCCTCTCTTTTTTAGGTGAACCCATACGGCTCTCCTCAGGGAAAAATCTGCTCCAATTTGCTGGTACAATTTCACGGGAAGATATTGAAATCATGAAGCAGGCAATTGAGGAAGAGTGTGAGCAAGTTGATGAATCAGAGTGGTAGGTACCTGCTTGATACGAATATCGTAGTTGCCCTATTTTCCGAGGAAATAGGAGTCCAAGAAAAAATAAGAAACGCAGGCGGCATAGCCTTGGCTCCTCCTATAATTGGTGAGCTCTGCTTCGGGGCACAGAAATCGAATAAAGTTACGGAAAATCTTCGCAAAATTAACAGATTAGTAGAACAAAATACTTTTCTCTCCTGTGATTTGGAAACAGCACAGTGGTACGGAATCATCAAAGAGCGGTTACGTCGAAAAGGTCGACCTATTCCAAACAACGACATCTGGATTGCGGCAATTGCCTTACAATACGATCTGATTCTCGTCACACGAGACGCACATTTCAATGAAATAGAATCTCTACAAACGGAACGTTGGTGAACACTATACCAACAGAAGATACGGATCTTGAATATAGCCAGCAACCGTTTGCAAAAACTGCGCTGCAGGCGCACCGTCTATCACACGATGGTCAAACGTCAGACTGAGCGTCAACATGCTCCGAATAGCGATTTCATCGTCGTGGACGACCGGTTTCTTCAGAATCCGTCCCACCCCAAGAATAGCACTCTCCGGTGGATTGATGATAGGCGTGAACGCATCAATCCCGAAATTTCCGAGATTTGTAATCGTAAAAGTCCCACCTTGAAGTTCTCCCGGTGTCAGTTGATTGCTCCGTGCCCGTTCAGCGAAATCTCTCACCTGTGTCGAAATCTCTGATAACCTTCCTTTATCTGCGTTCCTGACGACTGGGACCACCAGACCATCTTCCAAAGCGACTGCGACCCCGATGTTAATTTCCGATAATAGATGAATTCCGTCATCTGTGAGTGTAGCGTTAAGTCGCGGGTGTTCTCCCAAAGCATTTGCCACGACTTTCACGAGCAGATCTGTATAGGTAAGGCTTACCTCTCTCGCTTGTAGTTTATCGTTAAGCATCTGGCGGAGTTCGACAAAACCTGTTGCGTCAACCTCCGTATGAAGCGTGACACTGGCGTTCGTCTGGACACTTAAAGTCATCCGTTCTGCGATGATTTCACGGATGCCGCTCATAGAGATAACTTCCGTTGCCTGTTGCGGCGTTGCTGTCTCTACCACAGGCGCGGTCGGAGTCGGAGGTGCACTGGCTGCTTGCAACACATCATCGCGAACGATTCTGCCATCGGGACCAGAGCCGATAATTGAACTGAGGTCGAGCCCGTGTTCTTTCGCTAAGCGGCGTGCGAGCGGCGATGCCTTAAGGCGTGAGGTTTCGGCAACAGGTGCTTCTCCTCTTAAGTCGATATACCGCTGTACGTCGCTTTCAAGGATACGTCCACCGGGTCCAGAGGCTTTGACCTCTGTGAGGTCGATAGCGAGTTTTTCAGCGAGTTGACGTGCTGCTGGCGAGGCTTTTAGTGTAGGAGCGGGATCTCCCGGCCTTTCCTTTGTTGTCGATGGTGTTGCTTTCGGTTGTTCGGGTTGTACCGGCGTTGGTTGTTCTACGGCGGCACCTACTTCAACGCGTGCCACCTCTTCACCCGGTGCCCCAATAATTGCTAAAATGGCGTTGACAGGGACGTTGGCGCCCTCTTCAGCAAGCAGCTGGGCAATCACACCGTCGGTAGGAGATTCTTGTTCGTGGACGACCTTATCGGTTTCAATCTCAAGTAAGGGTTGTCCTTGCGCGACGGTGTCGCCTTCCTTGACGAGCCATTTACCGATTTTTCCCTTCGTCATCGTCTGATCCATCTGAAGCATTCGCAATTCAATTGCCATATTTTTAATTTTCCTTGCGGTTCGATAAGGTTGGTTTTGCGTGAACGATTCTCTCCGTATATCCAGCCCGGCGCGATGCTTGGGCTTCCGCGTGCTTTTTAATGCTTACGTCGAGTTAATGGAGGACCGACAGCCATTTTGGTCAATAAGACGATTATGAGTGTGCCTCAATCAATTCAATCAGCAGCTCGACATTCGCGTCCTTTTCAAGGATAAGTGCGAATTTCTGGTATTCGTCTCCTTTGAAGATTGCCTGAATAAACGGACTGAATCCGATCAGAAGTTGACTGCCCAAGAAGTTAAGAGGTTTGCCGGTCTCTAAGAAGAGAATCGCGGGGGTCGTCAAACCGCGGCGCACAATCCATGTCGCTACCTTCTCAAGAAGGGCGCGTTGTTCAGATTCAGGAATATCCTCAAGGACGACGGGTATTTCGTTATTTGGGCTGAGCATGATTTATGTCTGTCGAGGCACAGTTTGACTGCGGGTCTTAAAGTTCCAAGTCGCTAAGGTAATCAGCAATCTGTTTCGGCTGTCCATCAAGCGTTGTCTCCATTGCAGCGATGACCAGAACGAAACTTTTGATGTTATCCTCAATCCGTGTGTCAGAGGGTTCACCACCGTCAAGCCAATTCAGGAATTCGTCAAACAGATGCTGATGTGCTTGATACGGAATTGCGGGTGCTTCGTAGACTTCCGTTTCACCACCGACGCGATGTATCGTCATCTGATTTCCACCTGCGATTTCAACGGCACCCTCTTCAAACTCAGCGCGATAGTGTTCATGGTTCCAACAGTTGACGATTCCCGCCGATGAGCTATTGCCTTCATAAGAGGTATGGACACCGTTGTTCATCCGCATTATATAGAAACCGCTGGAGTAGTGTTTAAAGCTCGACCATTCGGGATTCCATCCGAATCCAATCAGGGTTTCGCAGTCGCCGCCAGAGAGAAATCGAAGCATGTCTAAATGGTGGACAGAGCCTTCAAACAAGAGTCCGAAATCCATGTCGTGTCGCCATGCTTTGCCCCATGAGAGATAACGGCGGTAGTCACAAGCATACCTGCCTACAATGTGCTGCAGCCGTCCCAATCTACCTTCGTCACGGATGCGAATCAGTTCCTGTTTATTGTCGGCGTAGCGGTAGTTTTGGATGATGCCACACGGCAATCCGGTCTTCTGCGCCGTGTGCACCATTGCTTTCGCTGCTTCCAGTGTGTCGGCGATCGGCTTTTCGCAGATAACAGGCATCCCGTTTTCCATAGCGGCAATCGCGGCAGGGCTGTGGAATTGCGGTGGAACAGCGATACCACAGAAGTCGGCTTTCACACTCGCGCACGCTTCATTGAAGTCTGTGAAAAGTTGTGATTTGCTGAGTCCCAATGTTTCGCCTTGTGCTGCGAGTACATCTGTGTTCACATCTGCTAAGCCGACGATGTCGATTCGGTCGCTGAAATTGCTTGTGAAATTGTGAATCCAGCCCCCTGCCATACCACTGCCACCAATCATTAAACATGTTCGTTTTGCCATATTTAAATTTCCTTGCGGTTCGATAAGGCTGGGTTTCGCAGGAGCGATCATCTCCGTATATCCAGCCCGGCGCGATGCTTGGGCTTACGCGCTCTGGTTAACTTCTAATGTCAGGAATGTTCCTGTGGAGTAGATTTTTGCATTAGACTCCCGCGGAGAATGTAATCATCTTTCCCACGTCGAACGCGTTCAAGTTCGGCTTCCGTGACCTCACGTCGCACTTTTGCAGGGACTCCCATTGCGATGGATCCGGGTGGAATTTCTTGCCCTTCGCGTACGAGCGTGCCAGCGGCGATAATGGCACGCTCGCCAATGACCGAGCCTGTTAAAAGAATCGCGCCCATACCGATGAGTGCCTCGTTGCCGATGGTGCAGCTATGGAGAATCGCACCATGCCCGATTGTGACATCATCACCGATAAGGCACGGAATTTCTTTGTCCATGTGTATCACCGCACCGTCTTGAACGTTGGTACGGCACCCAATTCGGATTGGCTCTAAGTCGCCACGGAGGGTAGTGTTGAACCAGATGCTCGATGCTTCACCAATTGTCACATCGCCGATAATCATCGCCCCCGGTGCGACAAAAACAGATGGATGTACATTCGGTGTTATGCCTTCATACGCTATTAACATTTTGTCTACTTTCTGTTGCATAGATTGACTATTGTGCGACTAACAATTTACCGAGATTGCTTATACCCCATTTGTAAGACAGCGCGAACGCACTCGCGAGGAGGAGTATCAGGGCAATAAGCACGATTAGATTTTGTGTATACCACGCTATTATAGGTGTGATGATGAGTATTATATCAACAATGAGTGTTACAGTGAAGGTTAAAATTCGCAAGAACGGTTTCGGCGGCTGTGTCAGTTCTGCCATCCACGAGAATGTGCCAATCATTGTATTCACTGCGCAGCCTGCTGGCAGCGTTATGATAGGGATGAGTAGCACCGGTATCCAATTGTCCCGTGGAATTTGGAGTAGGTAGATGACGATTAGGGACCAGAATTCCGCATAAATTAGGGCACAGAGCAGTGCTGTCAGGAATTTACTTGTGAATACCAGTCTCGGTGTGACAGGAGCGGATTTCAGCATCCACCATGTTTTGGCTTCATCCCGAAGTCCGTTGCAACTGATACCGAAGGTGATAAGTATGCTATAAAGCACGATTTGAACGGTAAGAATCTCGGCTGCGTTTGCTTCTGCGCCACCGCCGCGTACAAATAAGATACCGATGTGAACGACCAAATAGAGCGTGAGCATCCCGATCGCAATCAGTCGTCCGCTATGTCTGGCGAAGATGAGGAAATCTTTTAGCATCATGGCGCGTATCTTGCCGCGTCCAAGTATCAGTGCTGTTCCTTTTAGGTTCGAGGTCGTGGCATCCGAATCATTGCGTGCGGGTTTGCGTTTGGCTTTCAGTTGCCGGATGTTTTCCCAGCCTTGCTGATAAATTTGTTGTGCAATAAGCGTTGCGAATCCCAAAGAGGCGAAACTCACCGCGCATCCACCCAGGACCCATCGCAATCGGGTTCCGATTGTGGATTCAGGGGTCCAACTTAACAAAATCCTTCCCATCCATTCGTGTGGATACCATATAGCAGCCGTGTCCGTTGTTCCAGCAGAAGCCCAATTGAGCAAAAACTGTTTGACTGGTATTGACTCAAGTCCAGTGAACAATACTAACGATATGAGGAAACCCATCGTCACGCCTATCGCAGTACCGAGGACCTTGAGGGTGGCGATTAGACCACCTGATGAAAAAAAACGGGCAATCACCATCATGCTAATTGTGACGTAGCTTGCACTGATTATCAGCAGACACAGGCATGTTGGAAAGAGTCCTATGTAAAAGTGCCACGGGAGTCCAAAGATAACGCCGAACGCAATCCAGGGTGGTCCTAAGAAGCAGAGGATGCTGAGGAGGCGTGTGATGATGAGGTAAATGAACTTGTAACCGAAGGTTGTGACCGGTTGGATTGGCGCAGCGTGTAAGAGTGCTGTTTCTGGTGCTTCATACAAGATTTTTAGCGAACTTTCCATCAACTCCTTTGCGACAATGATAACGCCGAAGGTCATGAATCCATTAATTACACCCAACACGAGTGTCGGTTCAGCCTCGGTCAACCGCAGGTGGCTGAAAAGCGAGCCACCCAGCACCGATAATGCAACGACGAGGACGAGGTAGCCGATGCCTTTCAAAATACCCTTACGCCATGCCTCTCGGCTGTGTTTAAGACTATTCAACCACCCTTGGCAATCCGCTTTTAAGAGGATTTTAATATCTTTTAACATCTAAATCTGGGCACCGTTCTATTTCATTCGTTAGAAAGGTCTGATGTGAGGTCAAGAAAAATGTCTTCGAGTGTCTCGGTATGGTGCTGATTTGTGTCTGTCGGTTGTGCGTGTAGTTCCCGTTGTTTCTGCTGTAATTCTGCGAGCGTTCCGACGGCGATCAGCTGACCCTTACTGATGATACCGACCCGATCACATAAGCGTTCAGCGATTTCGAGGATATGTGTCGTCATAAAGACGGTACACCCTTGCTCACAGCGTTCTCGTAAAATTTCTCTGACGGTGCGCGCACTTCTGGGATCTAATCCGCTGGTAGGTTCATCGAGAAAAAGGATCTGTGGGTGATGCACAAGGAGCGAGATAAGCAGAATTTTCTTCTGCATACCGTAAGAGTAAGCCTTGATCTGGTCATCAGCGGCATCGGCAAGTTCAAGTTGGTCGAGCAGAGATTCCATCTCATTTTCGGCTTTTTCCGGCGGCACTTCATATAAATTCGCGACCATGCGGACGAACTGTCGACCCGTTAGGGCTTCGTAGAGTTGTGGTGTGTCCGGCATCAATCCGAGAATTGCTTTTGCTTGTAAACTCTGTTTCTGAATGTCGTACCCACCGAGCAGAGCGGTGCCAGATGTAGGACGGAGTAGACCTGTGAGCATATTGATGGTTGTTGTTTTTCCTGCTCCATTAGGTCCGAGAAACCCGAATATTTCACCGGAGTTTACCTGCAATGTCAGAGCATCTACAGCACACAATTTGCCGAAATATTTCGTCAGGTTCGAGGTCTCAATCATTTTTCTTACTACCCAAGATGTCTTCTTTGAGTTTTGCGAGTTCCTCGTCCAGATTGAAGGCATCACCTTTTGCTTTCTGCTGGGTTTCAATTTGATGGTTCTGTTTTTCCCAAAGTTCTGCTGCTGCTTCAGTCTTTTTTATTTTCTGTTCAGTCTGTTTGAAGGTGTTGGACAGATGGGGTTCTATTTCAGCGATCAATTTGTGGAGTTTAAGGCGCGTCTCTGCCTGTTTTTGATGGTGATGTAGCGTTTCAGCTCGCTGGACTGTGTTTTGGAACTGTTGATAAAAGTCGTTCAACGCCGTTTTGAGAGAATCAATGATTGTGTGTTGGGTCTGGATTTGGCGTTCATAGTCGTCTGCACGTTGCAGTTGTTGTTGTTTACGTTGTTGTGCATCTCGCGCTGCTTCCATGTCTCCATTTTGTAAAGCAGCGTCTGCCTTTTTAGCCCATACCTCGGCGGTATCAACTGCCTTTTGGCAGGCTTGTTTGAGTCTTTGCTCTTCAGCGATTGCTGCGGCGACAAGTTCCTTTGCCACGGCAATCCGCTTTTTCATATCGACAACGGTTTTCTCAAGCACCGATGCGCCACCATCAGATTCCTCTACGAATTGCGTGATGCTGTCTCGAATCTGTTCCGAAATTTCCTTGAGTTTTTTCATTTGTCTGTGCCTCCGTCCGTCTATTATACACGGTTTTTCGGTGTGAATCAAGCCAACCATTACTTTCTTTAGCGTCATTAAGTTTTCCTGTAGGAGGCATCTCCGAATCCTAACTCTTCCTATAGAAGCGAGCTCCTGCTCACGACTTTTTCCTCACTCTTATAGAGACATCACTTCTGAAAAAGATAGGAGAGAAGTGCTATTTTGGTTTTTTCCTGAGTGGGAGGAATTGGATGTGTCTACAGCGCATCGTAATTGGTGTTGACAAGTTCAATACCATACAGTGCTAACCTATCCATGATGTGTTTGATTGCGGATGTATTGTTATCAATTGAGATTGACGAACGGTTATGTAGTGCTGCAGCTTCCCCGAAAGTTCCACTGCCAGCAAAAAAGTCTAAGAGCGTATCCTCCGGTGATGAATGCACCTTGACAATGCGATTCAGAATTCCGAGCGGCTTTTGTGTGGGATATCCGGTTTTTTCGTTGCCGTTTGTACTAACGATGGTATGCCACCAAACGTCTGTCGGTGTTTTACCGCGAGCCGCTTTTTCTTTACCGACCAAGCCCGGTGCCATATACGGAATTCTATCCATCTCATCGAAGTTAAAAGTATAGTGTTTCGGGGTTTTAGCGTACCATAAGATGTTGTCGTGCTTAGCTGACCATCTCGACTTTGATCTGCCCCCGTAGTCGTAAGCCCAGATAATCTCATTCATAAACGATTCACGTCCGAAAATCTCATCGAGCATCACCTTACAATAATGTACTTCTCGGTAGTCAATGTGGAGAAAGAAGCTGCCGTGTGGATGCAGCACCCGATGCGCCTCTTCAAAACGCGGACGCAAAAACTGCAAATAAGCATCTGAACTTTCAAACTTATCGGCATAGTACGTGGTCTTGCCTTTGTGGGTTCGGTATGTTTTGCCTTGGAAACCGACTCGATCACCTTGCGCATCGGATTTGACATGAATTTCCGTACGCTGTTGGAATTTACCAGTGTTAAACGGCGGATCAATGTAAATTAGATTGATGCTCTCGTCAGGAATATAGTCCTGGAGAATTACGAGGTTATCGCCATAATAGAGGTGGTGTTTGGGCATTCTGAGATCCTACTCCTATTCAAATAGCGCGTGCGCGATTGCTTTTTGTCGGAAGCGAAAGGGTAATGTATCTGGGTTTTCTGGTAAAATTATAGCAGCCTTGTGTTAATTTATCAAGTTTCGGAGATTTTAGCGCGGAGGCATTTAATTTTTAGTTGTCTGAATCAGGATTTATAGGATTTACAGAATTGTGGGACGACAAGACAGGCGCGGCCCCCTATCCTGCCTTCTAAGCGTTACTCTGCATCACTTCCTTACGCAACTTGTTAAACAGTTCTTTGCCCAATTCATCAGAGAGTTGATTCAATTCTTGTTCTTGCGTCTTAATAAGATTATTAGCTGCGTATATTAGCGTTCTGAGGCTTCTGACATCTGCTTTATCCAAGCCCTTTTTATCTTCAGACAACTGAAATTGGAACCTATAAAGCCTCCCATCTTCAGATTCACGTAGCAACGCCTCCAGTTGATACCTCACTGTATCGCTTGCACCGTCAAAAATGATATTTATAATCCGTTGTTTTATGACCCATGCGATCCGTCCCCAAGTCCCTTTTTTGTTATTGAGGTCCTGAAAAGGATCCCTTTCTCCTGTCCCCAACGAGACTAAGAGCACTTGCGTATCTGGGTATTGCGTTCTGGCTTCGACAAGCGCACACATTGCGGGGTGATTTGCATAGAGACCACCATCAACGAATTTCCCTTCGTATACGTTCCCATCATCCATCGTGACGGACTTTATTTTGTGAGGTCTAAAATAGGTGGGAGCAGCGGAGGTCGCAAGGGCTACATCTGCCATTAAAAAGTCATGCGTCTTTTTTTCTTTAGCCTTCGTGCTCTTGAAAAACCACGGTCTCCGACTTTTGATTTCATAGCTCGGTACAATCACGTCACAGAGGGCTTCACTGAGTTTATTTTGCGTAGCATCTCCGTCACTTTTTCTGAAATATTCCGTCACAATTTTCTTAAATCTGTCCGCCGAATATTTTGCCCGTCCCCAATTGGCAATCCAACTTACGGCCCCTCCAACGAGAGGCATACGCTGCCAGAGGGGACGATGGAAGATTCTGGGACCTTCTTCTACGTAGAACACGCCTAAATCCCCTGCCGTATACTTAGGTTGATCTCGCTCGTTCGGTTGCGCAAGTGCTAAAGCAACGATGCCGCCCGTTGATGTGCCAGCGATCATATCAAATAGTTTGGCGGTAGGAATGTATTCCGTACCATCTACACCCTTAGTCCATCTCAAAAGTTTAGATGCAAGCAGTCTTCTTTCGTGATGGTTTTTGACGTTGTTTACCCGGTTCCTAACTTTGATCGTTGTGAGTCTTTCGATTTCGGCGAGGATAGCAGCGGGAACGATCCCACGGATGCCACCCCCATCAATTGACAAAACAGTAACCACTTTTTTCTCAGACATCTGCAATACCTCCTATGTATATTCCGACTTTTATCTTTATAGGACTTACGTATCACACGTTGAAGAGGGATGGAAAACATGACGCTTCCAATCTTCCACTCTTGCAGTCTTCCAACCCCGTAAGCAAGCGGTAGGGTTTTGTGTAAGTCCTATTTGATTTATGAGCCACCCTCACTTTTAAAATTAAAGACACAATTTTTGACGGGAAAGGGTGCATAACAATGACTTGCATTTTTATTTTTCTTCTGTGTTAAGGCGAAAAATTTGCTTGCATTCGCATATTTTTTTCAGATTATGCACCCTCTGGGGAAAAATTTGGTGTCTTTAATTTTGAGAGCACAATTACAAACAATGAAAAGATTGGAGGAAAAGTGTTTAATTTCCCAAGAACTTTACACCCGATTTACCTATTTGAAGAGGATGCTGTATTTTATGCTGCAGACCTTGAAAAAGCGAGCGTTGTCGAAATCTCTGCTGTAATGGTTGACATCTTAAAACTGGCAGAAAAGCAGACGAGCGAGGAAATTGTCCGAGTTCTGAAAGCCAGTTATGCAGAGGACGAGATTTATGAGGCGTTTGAGAGATTCGCGGAATTTGAACAGGAAGGTTTGTTATTCAATCGCGGTGAGGATCTCAAGCAGATTGTCTCAGTAGAGACGGATCGGCGAAAATTGCTCATTGCGATACCCGGTATCAATGTTGACTCGTATTTTGATATCGAAACGTTATATGCCGGGACGAACATGGCACTCTCTTATATGTTTGAACATCTTACCAAATATGTGGACCTCCATTTTATTGGTAAGCGAAATCGGAGGTTAGCTGATAATGTTTATGAAGTTGATATCAGTGTGGCAGACCTCGGTAGGTTAAGCCGAAAGATTAATGAAACCTACTTCGGCATTCTGACCTTGCACCTTGACGAAGAAACATGGCTCCTTCCACTTTACGAGCATACAGAGCTCCCACCGATTCTGGTTCAGTGTCATGCCCCGCGTGGGCATGGAGGTGCAGCGATAAACTCCATTCTACGCCATTATGCGGCAATGCGAGACTTTGACGCTTTTACGGCACCTTCGGATTATGTCCGTGACTTCTATTCGGATTACGTCTGGAACACAAGTTTCTTTAACACACTCCCCAACGGTGTAGACTCCGTGTTGTTCCGACCAATGGACAAACAAAGAGCCAAGCAAGAACTTGCTGAACGCGTTGGAGACGCGCGCATTGTAACGACTCCGACAGTGGGTTATCTTTCTCGGGTAGACTCTGAAAAAGGGGCATCAGTCTACTTAAAACTGGCTGAACTCAATCCGCATCTATTGTTTTTGATTGCTGGTCCGAGTCTCGGTAGATATGCGTTGAGAGAATTACCTGATAACCTCGTCTACGCTGGATTCCATCCACGTGAGAGGTTACCACTTGTCTACAACGCTTTTGACATCTACTGTTTCCTTTCGATGTCAGGAGAAGAGACGTTTGGCTTAACGGTGCTTGAAGCCATGGCATGTGGTGTTCCGCCGATTGTTCCTAATTTTGACGGTGTGCCATCGGTTGTTGGCGATGCTGGTCTGATTGGCGATGCTGAGAATTTTGAAAAAGATATAGCGACGTTTGTAAGTTATCCGTCGCCGATAGATTTTTCGGAGAAAATTAACTTGCTGTTGAATGACGACGAAATGCGGCAGGAACTTTCCCAAAGGGCAAGAGAACGAGCACTATCGTTCACTTGGGACAAAACTGCGCAACGGATCGTACACTGCTTTGAGAGACTCCATGAAAAGAGACAACTCGCCAGTCCAAACAGACTCCTAAATATGTTTGTGCCAACATCCCCAGAGGCATCTCACGATTTAAAAGGAGAAGGATTAACACATCGAAACCGAGATCAGTTCAAATACCAGTCAATTGTATTGGGAATGAATCAACATTATGAGCGTTGCTTGATAAGGGAAGCAGCGTATTCCATGCATGTTGAGGAGGGTCTCGTGCTAAGCATTTTGAAGAATCATACTGTGAGAGAGGCAGAGGCACTTCTCACTGCCGTGGTTGCGGACGAAACACACGCAAAGGCGACTCTGAAAAGGGTTCACGGCTTAATACAGGCGACTGCCTAACGGAAAGGAGAATGTACTAATGGGGTATCGTTTAAAACCTCACCATAAATTTGAACAAGAAGGTCGCAAATACGTTGCTGACCTTGAAACCAACGACGTTATTGAAATAAACGATGTAGAATGGGATATTCTCAGTCGCTATGGGACTCAAACAGAGTATCAAATTGTTGAAGGGTTGAAGGAAAAATACAAGGTCACATCTGTCTTTGAGGGTATTACGCGGTTGAAGTCGCTTGGTAAACGCGGTCAACTACTAACGCAAATTCCTAAATCAGCCGGTGAACTTGACACTTTCCAACCTATATCCAGCGAACTCAAATTATTGGTTCCGTTTGGTTTTAGGAGAGACGAGGCATCCATTGACTACATTACAAATTTGAATCGGTATCAACTGTTATCTTCTCTTGCGCAGAGTGCTAAGTTAGAGACCCTCGCTTTTTCGCAGGTCACGGATGGGGGTGTGCTGCCGGATGACGGTAAAAATTTCGGAAAGATCCGGATCCGAGAAATAAAAAATGAGGCGGGCGATACGCTTGTACCTGCTTGGTATGCCAGAGGCGGATACGACGGTATTTTACTCCTATCCCAATTTTTGACAGATGACCTGTTATACTATCAGGTGCCTGATATCCCAATCCTTCATTTCTTAGAAAACAGCCAGAAACTTCCAAGCTCGGTGCTCGAATCGTTCTTGACCCTCTATACAGCCCAAAAAGCCAGGGATACTTTAGTGGTCAAAGCATCATGGATGAAGGAGTGGCTGAGCGAATCCGGTGTTCCTGCTGAACATGTCCGTATGATTCCCGACGGTATCAACGTCGTTGAACCTATTGATAAAGGGTTAGCAAAACAACACACCGCTGCAATCTTTAACAAACCCATGTTTGCTGAGCGTCCGACTGTTGGATTGATCTCTGGATTTGAGCCGAATCTTGGTGCACAGTGGATTTCTGCGTTTGCGCGAGCCAACCGACATCTCTCGATTTTTGTCTACGATTATGTGTTGGCACGGCACTATAAAAATCTACCGGACAATGTAGTAATTTTCACGGCGGATGATGAAGATATGGCTGCAATTTCACCCCTATTCTTTCAGTCCTTGGACCTTGTCTGTTTCCCGGCAATGCCCGGAACACCGCTTTCAGTGGTTTTAGAGGCAATGGCTTATGGGACACCGTGTGTCGCTATGGCGAAATATGGTCTCCCAACAGAAGTAGAAGGAGCTGGCGTGAATATCGGATTGGAATGGGATAATTTTGGTGATTTTCATGTGTCTATGGAAGAACTTTCGGCTGCGATACATCGCGGGTTAGAACCCTCTAAGATCCGTACTGAATATGAAAAAATCGCAAAAGGTTTCGCTCAGAAATACACTTGGCGGGAGACAACAAGAAATATTGTTCGGATCTTTGCGGAGAATCATCCGTCGACGATGAGGCGTTATCAAAGGGAGGCAAACGTGTTCCGTCCTATTTTTTGCCGTCGGTATAATCCTCAGACGCGTAAAGTAACAGCTGAGGCATATAGATTGGGCATTAACAGATATGAGCATCTCGAAAAAGCTTTGGCGGAGACACTCATGGAACAGCACAAGCCAGCTGAAGTAGCGTCGGTATTTAAGCACTTCAGGATGGAAACTTCTGTTCAACAGCGAGGCGATTTCGCGCCAGAGATGGGATCCTAATGCAGGGTGGGTTTATCCTATGTCACACTATGAATACTTTCTAATTTTTTTGTCCCTCGTTTTTTGTGGATATGCGAGTTATACCGACGTAAAGACGCAGAAGATCCGCAATTTCTGCTCTCTGGGGATTCTGTATATAGGAACGCTTAGCCAATTGATGGCGTGGTATCTTGGCAAAACAACGCCGCTGGACATCTTATGGCTTTTCTTAGGAAGCGGACTGATTG
The DNA here is from genome assembly GCA_965232115.1 of Candidatus Poribacteria bacterium. Lineage (GTDB taxonomy): Bacteria > Poribacteria > WGA-4E > WGA-4E > WGA-3G > WGA-3G. The sequence continues at coordinate 5,128,128 of OZ246958.1, read as the reverse complement.
CGTTTGCTTTTTATTGGTTCGGTATCTTCTCGCCCGGGGATTCCAAACTCTTTTGGGGAGTCTGTTTAATTTTTCCGTTATCACTTTTCAGAAATCTGAGCGGCACTTTGAGTTTTCCGCCCTTGATCGTTGCCCTGAATATTATCATTCCGTACGCAATAGGGCTACTGGTATATTTGATTTTCAAGTTTGTGCGAATGCGAAATAAGTTGGACCTTCTTCGGTATTTCTTTAAGTCAAGTTTTCAAAAATCGTTGCTGCTCGAAAGACTTTTTAGTCTACTTCTGTTCATCGGTATCGGGTCTGCATTGACCTATCTATTAAAACGCTTTGGGTGGGAACCTGACCGGATTTTGCACCTTGTTTTCGTTTTGCTGGCATTCACGCTAATACAGAAGTTCTTGTCCAGGTTGCCGAAAACGTCGATCTATTACGCCGTTGTTAGTTTCGTATGCGTTTGGTTATCGTTGCAAACCATGCCATCTGTGTCAACGTTTTTCTCCAGTCTCGCTGTTCTCTTAGGACTCTACTTTCTTGTTTTTGTTGTTGCCAAGCAGCTGGTGCTCGGTTTAGCAAGTATAACGTTGAACAGTGCCGTTGATGTAAGTGGTCTTGAGGTTGGCATGATTCCTGCTGAACAAATTGTTCGGGTAGAACAAGTCGACGGTGCCGTCTACTATGAAAAACGACAGGTAGCATTTTCAAGCCGTCAAGAAAAAAGTGCGATTATTTCGCCGGACCCCGCGGGACTCACTGCAGATGAGATAATCCAATTGCGAAACCTTGCGGCGGAGGGTGCCTTTTCTGAATTTGGCAATCGAGTGAACATTCAACCCTCGATTGGCTTTGCCCCGGTTATTTTCCTCGGCACACTGCTAACGGTGCTTTGCCAAGGTCCATTTTATCTCAAACTGATGCAATTATTCTAACTTTTTTAGTTTTCAAGCGTTTCCAGCGGGAGAGCTCTACTCCCACCCGTGAGAAGGCGATAGATTTATTTCCTATCAGAAAATATAATATAGGAATAAGTCGAATCCTTTTTACATTTGGGTTGTTAATTTTAACAACATTTTGATGCTGGAAACTAATTTCGCTGGATGAGAGGTCCGGCAGAAAGGAGGAAAATCCAAATGAACAAAGAGATTCGCGCCGAAGTTAAGCGGTTTTTTACATCCGAGGCTGGACGGGTCGGTATCCGCGCACCGTTAGCCTTGGGTGTTGCCAGCAGCGCCTTCTTGATATCGCAGATGGTATATACGCCATCCGCCGAGGCTTCATGTGTGAGTGATGACGATTGTGGCTCAGGGGGGTGGTGTGAGGCGTGGTGTGAAGAGGACTCTGAGGGAACGTGTATAAGGTGGGCATCCAGATGTGTTTATGATAGTTAATCTGTGTTTGCGTTTCCACTGTTTTCCGCAGTGGGAACGCCTTATGATTTCAAATTTACAATTTTAGATTGCGATTTTTTAATTTTTTGCACCCTTTCTTCAGAAAAGTTGTGTCTTAATATTTAAAAGGGATGTGACACATTCCTTATATTTTTCCACCTTATTGTTCGGAGGTTTCTAATCTTGGAAAGCGATGTTCAGTTAATACAGCGCGTTTTATCAGGTGATGATTCGGCATTCAACACCTTGGTCAAGAAGTACCAAGAGGGTGTTCACGCCCTGATATGGCGAAAGATTGGGGATTTTCATTATGCTGAAGAACTGACCCAAGATGTTTTGCTCCAAGCATACAGAAAACTGGGGACCTTGGAAGATCCTAAGTGTTTTGCGGGGTGGTTGTATGTGATTGCGGATCGGCTGACGCTTAATTGGATCAAAAGACGCAAACCGGTGTCCATGCAGTCGCTGGAAAATATACCCCCGGAAGAGATAGAGGAAGCCTCTTATGCGCATTACCTGACCCTGAAGAGCGAGACAAACGTCATTGAACATAAGACTGAGGTTGTCAAAAAACTTTTAGAAAAGCTGCCGGAGAGCGAGCGCACGGTCGTAACGCTCTACTATCTCGGTGAAATGACCACGAAGGAGATTGGCAACTTCTTAGGTGTGTCGGCGAACACAGTAAAAAGTCGGCTGCGCCGAGGGCGAGCGCGTTTACAAGCGTCAGAGTCCCTGGTGCGCGATGTGCTTGGCGGCGTGCAGTTGCCTGCCGATTTAACGGCACGCATTATGCGCCAAGTTGCCGACATTAACCCGACAGTCCCACCGACTGGAAAACCCTTAGTGCCGTGGGTAGCTTTCGGTACGGCAACCATTTTGTTCGTGTTGCTGTTAGGTGTGAGCCACCAATATCTTGCCCGCTTTCAAAAGCCGTATAGTTTCGAGGCGAGGTCTGAACCCACGATTGAAATCGTTGACGCACCTATAGTGCTTGACATTGTATCGAAACCGTCTATACAAAGCCAATTTGGTCGGTCTGCTGCGCCTGGGAAAAGTGTGGGTGCTGACACGCAGTTTTCTGAGGCGACGTTGCGGACAGACTCCCAAGAGGATCTACGCAAGTTTTCTACTGAGCAGTGGGCACAAACAGATGGCCCCCCTGGTGGTCATGTCCGTGATGTCTACACCGTTTCTGACGGAACAGCCTTCGCCTTTTCAGCAACGGGGATGTACAAATTAAAGCCAGAAGCAACGGCATGGCGGCATCTGAACGCCGGTATTCCGATAGATAAATCGCTGATGCCGATAGCAGAAAATCGCGGGGTACTTTACGTTGTCTCTACGAATGAGATATTTGCTTCAGCGGATAAAGGCGAGACATGGGATGTATTTTGCGTTCGGCCAAAAGGAGATGCTATTGGACTTATCATCATTGAGGAGACACAAGCATCGAGTTCGCGATCGGATGTGACGATGTATCTGGCGTTAGAGGACGACGGCGTTTTCCAATCCGTAGATAACGGGGTTCAGTGGCGTTTGCTTAACGATGGCTTGAAAGGCGAAAGGATTTCAGCAATCGCTGCTGTTGGAAGGACGGTGTTTACTGGCACAAACCGCGGTCTCTATCGTCTGGATTCAGGGGTTTGGTGGAAGTTGCCGGTAGGTAACTCAAGAAGGGTCTACTCCTTGGCGGTGCTTAAGAGCAGTCTCTACGTTGGTATGGGACCCGATCTGCATGGGTTAACGCCAATGGATGCAAGGTCTATAGTGCCAAAGGGCGAGCCGAATTCAGGCAGGATTTATCGATCGGTTGATGTAGGAGCATCGTGGACTGAAATAACGCCGAAAGATGGGTATCGCGCGACGATGCTGCCCTCGGGGGTCCGACTTTTGACGGGAGGTAAAACGCTCTTAGCATTGGGATCTAATGAATTTCGATCAACAGATGGCGGAGACACGTGGACAGCTCTTGGAATTGACCCGAATTTATTTATGCTTAATCGTTCACCCGCTGCGGTGGTAAACGATAGCGTGTTTTATAAGGCGGGTGCTTTTGGCATTCATCGCACAACGGATGGGGGCGAGTCTTGGCATATATTTATGGACGGAGGACCAGGAACGCGGCTAAACGATTTGACTGTGTTCCACAACAGGTTATATGCACATACCGGCTATGAGATATATCAATCAACCAACGCTGGCATGTCTTGGAAAAAAGTCGGTGTGGATACTGAATCAGTAGAAGATGATCAGTTGGGTCTTCGTGCCGATATTGACTCGAGGTTTGTAATTAGTGACGGGATTCTCTATTTTGTTTCTCCAAAAAAAGATCGCCTGCGTATTTCCCGTTTGTCTGAAGATGGCAGTAGGCTAATTCCAGTTCAAGCCACACCGGTTTTTGATAGTGAGAGCATGAGAGCGAGTCAGTTGTCTGAGATAACGCGCCCTGTTGAAAGGTGGGTGGAAGTTAAAGCGTTTGCGATGAGTTGTGGTGTGTTCTATGCGGAATACAATTGTAGACTCTTTAAATGGAGACTCGGTGATTCAGCGTGGTCGGACACGGGATTGGTAGACCTCGGTAAGGGGTCTGATGACAACCGCTTTGACAAGGGATTCAAGTTAGCAGTTTCGGGAGAGGCTGTGTACGTCGGGAAGCGGGACGGTCAGCTCTTTCAATCGCTTGATCAAGGCAGCAATTGGAGAGATGTTACATCGAACTTGCCGCTCGGTTTTACTTCCTTCAAAGAGATTGTTTTTGTGGGTTCAACGGTTTACATTGCGACTGACCGAGGGGTCTTGATCTCGGAAACTGGGGAACATTGGCGCGCGATAACGAACAGAACAGGGACACATGTCGTCATAAATCAATTCGTTATGAATCATTTCGCTATAACTGGTCCGAGAGTTTACGGTGTGGGAGATACAGGCGTTTATGGCTTGGATACGGATGGATGTTGGGATCAAGTTGCTTCAGAAGTGCCGGGTGACGTTGTCTCTCTTGGTATAATGAATAATAGACTCTATAGTGGCACTAAAGAGCATGGGATATTTCAGATATCGCTTGCGGAAGAAAAGTAGATAGCGGTTATGGGCTTGAGGGAAAGAATGTAGGAAAATAAAGAGGCATAATGTACTGCCATTGGAAATTCAGACCACCCTCTAAACCAAGATTGTGATATAATAACAATCTCATTGAAAGGAGTATCCGATGGCGAAACGAAGAAGATTCACTTCTGAGTTTAAAGCCGAAGTCGTCCTTGAAGCACTGATAGGTAAAAGTTCACAAGCGGAATTGTGCTGATGCCGTAACCTCAGCGATGAACAGCTTTCAAAGTGGAAGCAACAGATGCTTGAAAATGCAGTGTCCCTCTTTGAATCCACTGATAAGCAGTCTGATGCCGCTGCGGAGCGGATTGTACATTTTGAGCAACTCGTTGGACGGTTGACCGTGGCACTTGACATAAAAAAGCCTCGACTTAGTTGAACCCAACCTGGCAGAACATCGAGAAATGGTTGAAGCATTACGGATCGACTATTCCGGGCGACAGATTTGTGAGACGCTGGGTTTCAACAAGAGCAGTCTCTATTATCAACCCAAAACCGACCCGTCTGAAGAAGTCCTGCGGTATCCGAAATACGGGTATAGGCGTATCACACAGATGCTATTACGCGTGGGATACCCCGTTGGATATCGGCGTGTTGCCCGCTTGATGAAGGCCGCGAACCTTTCAGTTTCCGTTAGACGGCTTTCCTGTCAGACCACGACATCGATTGACGGTGTGCGTTCCTAAGTGAATCGTCTCAAAGACCTTCAGGTCTCTCGATGCGATCAGGTCTGAGTTGGCCATATTACCTACGTCCGACTCAAGACACACTTTGTCTATGTTTCTCTGCTCATGGATGTCTTCACTCACATGATCAGGGGTGGCAGGTGAGTCAACTGCTGACCTTGAAACTGTTACAACGCGCCTTACGTCGAGGTGCCCCAGAGATCCATCACAGTGATCAAGGTGTTGAATATCTTTCAGCTGCCTATCTCGCGCCCCTCACGCGGTATGGCGTTGAGATTTCGGTAGTCCGTTGCGGGTGTTCTTGGGAGAATGGGTATGCTGAAAGACTCATCCGAACCCTCAAGGAGGAAGAAGTTCACCTCAATGACTATGAGAATATCACCGAGGCGAGAAAACGCGTCGGTCATTTTATGCCAATGTATCGCCAGAAACGCCCACATTCGGCGTTAGGGTATTTTGACACCTATGGAATTTCAGCAACAAAACTTGTCTGAACTTTGCTGATTTTTAGTCTGAATTATCGTTGGCACTTCAGCTGTTTTGTTTCTCATGAATATGTTAAGAAGGATATTTAGACAATTGATTGAATGGATTAAGGCTTACCTCACGATTGCATATGTGATAAAATTAGTAAAAACACACAGATTTGCTGGTGCTACTTTAATAGGCTTATCTATGTTTTTATGGGCGTTTTATTGTGGTATAGCAGAAAGGATTTTTCATAGCAATAAATTAGTAAATTCTACAGAGATTATTAATACATTAGCGTTCAGAGATGCCATTTGGTACAATGGGGCATTTGTCGGTGACCTAGCAATACTATTCTTCCCATTTCTGTTTTTTGGTATTAGCATTTTAATCCACAACCCTACTGTGAAAAAACGGTTCATATATTTTTCTGTGATATTTGGAGTTTTATTAGATATTACAATAGCATTGGTTAGCTCAAACAACATTCATCATTTTCGAGAAGCCAACGAGGAAAATTATTCCGGTTCATGGTCTATTATTTTTGGTGGTGTTGATTATATCGGTCATGTTATTATTGTGATATTATGTGGAATGTGTGGTATAATTGTACTAGGTGGGGTTTATGAGGTTGTAAGATTGCAAAGTAATGATGAGTCTAATTTGTCTAGTATTAAATCACATGTTGGCGTTGGTGCTAATGTTGAAGAAAATACTGATATTATCGAGGAAGGATAAACTCATATGAAAAAAATAAAGTTGTTTGTCACTGTCATTCCGGCCCTGGTGATTTTGGCAAGTTTATATTCTGGATGCGAAAAGGAAAAGGAATATCCTTTCAATATTATTGTGCTTCTTGACACTTCAGATAGAGTGTCTGGAGTAAAGTATTCGGATATTGCGCGTGATCAAGTAGTAAGCGATATACGAGTATGTAGAACGATCATAGATGTTTTTAAAGACATTGTCAGAAGAGAAAAATTCAGTATTTCCGAGTCAAAACTACGTTTTTTTGTGCCTCCTCAACAAGGAATTCCTATCAGTTCTGAAATTAAAGCTAAACTATTAGAGCTAGGAAAAGTTCCAATAGGCTCATTTAGAGATTTTGAAAAATGTGAAGACAATGTTGTTGTAAGCATAAACAAAGTGTACAATACGATTATTGAAAAACCAGAATGTCAATTTACAGGATCTGACATTTGGAGCTGGTTCGCATATGATGCTGAAAGATATATGCTCCCACAATATCAAAATTACATTATTTGTCTTTCTGATGGGTACCTTGATTTTAATGAGGATATTCAGAATAATCGGGAGAAAGGTACATACATGGTATTTAACAATGAAATTCGTACATCTAATAACTGGCGAGAGGAGGTTAATAATAAATATAAATTATTAACACCGCAAGGCGTTAATTTTAGCAGCTACAAGTATTCGTCTCAATTTTTGATGATTGGCATCAGAGACCGTATACTTGATGGTTCAATGCGTGACAGAGAGATCATAGAAGCATATTGGAAACCATGGCTAAATTCTATGGGTATCACACCATTCAGATTTGTTTCATCAGATATTAGTAGGGAGGAAATCAAAGCATTTTTAGAAGGTGTAAAGTAGCGGAAGACATAAAACTGAAGTGCCAACGGTAATAACGGTAATTTAAACTAAAAAAATCAGCAAAGTTAAGGTAAGTTTTGTCGATCAAATTCCACAGGAGTCAAATACTCTAACGCCGAGTGAGGGCGTTTCTGATGATACACGTGTGTGATAAAATGACCAATGCGTGCTCTCGCTTCGTGGTGTCCTCATAATCGTTGAGGTGGACTTCTTCTGAGATAGACGTAGGTAATATCACCTACCCAGACGTAATCACATCGGTAGACTTTAAGGGTCTGAAGGCGATTAACCAAGGTCCGCACCCTTCACGCGCCCCACGTGCGAGTGGATTCGCATAGAGGTCTGAAGGCGATTAACCAAGGTCCGCACCTCCTGACGCGATGTCGTGGTTCGACAGATCGTTTGACAAAAACCGAGAGATTCGCGGCTTTCATCAAGCGGACAACGCGTCTATACCCAACGGGGTATTCCATACGCACCAGCATCTGCATGATACCTCTATACCCATATTTCGGATACCGCGCACATAACTGCTCTATTTCCTCTCGGAGACCCTCTTGAGAAGGGTCACTTTTTGGGTGATAATAGAGAGTGCTTCAGGTGAAACCCAGCGTCTTACAAATCTCATGAACTGAATAATCTTGCCGCAACGCCTCTACGAGGTTGCGTTTATCAGATGGTGTCAGTTCAATCACATTGAGGCTTTTTTTGAATGTCAAGTGCCACGGTCAATTATCCAACGAGCTGCTCAAGGTGAGCAATCTGTTCCGCTGCGTCCTCAGAAGTTTTATCCCTCGATTCAAACACAGATGCTGCGTTTTCAAGGAGTTGCTGCTTCCACTTCGAGAGTTGGTCTTCCGTGAGGTTAGGTTCTCTGTCGACACAGTTCGGAGACCTGTGAACTTTCACCGCTGAGAGTCTTGAGAATGACCTCGGCTTTAAACTCAAGTGTAAAGTTTCTTCGTTTTCGTTTTGCCATCGGATGCTCCTTTCAGTGAGAGTGATATTATACCACAATCTTGGTTTAGACTGTAGCCCTAATTTCTGGTAGCAGTACATTCGCTCCTTTTAAGTCATAAGGTCTTCGCCTACTTATGGTAAAACTTAAAAATAAATAAACACTTCCCTCCCGCAATAGGCGAGGTTTCCCAACCTCGCCTATGCAGAATATTCAATTAATTCTAACTTTACTATAGTTGTCCTATAGTTTGGACAATTTTAAAATTTTAGTGTAAAAAAGCAGAAAAGCAGGTATCCTTTCATAAAAACATACCACTGTTTTGAAAGGAATGTAAAAATGGACCTCCTTTTCTGCCTGAGAGATATTCTATCGGATTTTCGACATTTATTCAATCAACAAAACTTCGCCTTGTTCCAAGCGTTCATCTTCGGCTTCATTGCCAATAAAGGCAATGGCACACTGACAGATCTGTATCAATCGAGTGCCTCAGAAACCCAGTATTGGTCATTTCCGAAGTTTCTCTCTCGGGGACAATGGAACGCCGATGCTGTTGCCGCCGTTCTCATCAGACGGATTCAACATCTCTTTAGGGACTGGGTTTATGTCTATGATGAGACCCAAGCACTAAAGACCGGCAAATGCCAATGGGGGTTACATTTTTTCCGCAACTTCAGTTATCAAAAGCATCGTCTGAACCAATCAAAGTTTCATCATGGACACGAGTTTGGGGCGTTAGGTTTACTCTGTCGAACTGCGACAGACTGGCATTTATTCCCCGTTTGGGTGAAACTCATTCTGCCCGAGTCGATCCGCGATAAAAGTCAGACGGTGTTGAAACGTATCTGTTCAAAGATCGCCCCGGGACTTATTATCTTTGACCGGGGTTTCGCACGGCGAAAGGTCTTTGCCATGGCACTAAACTTCGGGCATCATATCTTATGTCGTGCGAAATCTAATGCCGTGTTCTATCGTTTACCGAAACCGCCAAAACGCCCGCAACGCGGGAGACCTCGGAAATACGGAGACCGTCTTGATATTCGCCGGCTACGCTATAATGACATAGATATAGACGGTCAAAGTTATTCGATTGCCTCAAAGGTCGTCCGGACGAAGATGTGTGATGAGAATGTTCGACTCGTTGTTATTCGTAAGCGTCCGAAAGCATCAAAACCGTATCGGTATTTCTGCGTCTTTACAACAGATGTGACGCTTGGGATACCTCAGATTGCGACATACTATCGCAAGAGGTGGCTCATAGAAACAGCTTTTCGAGATGTCAAACAGCACTTCGGATTTGATGCCTATCGGCTGAAATCTCGAAAAAGTATCAATCGATTTGTGCAGCTAAGTTTCGTGGCTGCGAGCCTAACGAAGTTGATATTCACAATGCCCAATACTACACAGAAAACTATCGGTGTTCAAAGCGTCTGTCAACATCTCGGCATTCATTGGTATCGTCCGAGAAAACTCACACAAGGCTTGCGGGTGGCTTATCTCCGATCGCAAATCGCAGTCGCAGCATTTTCTGCTAAGTTCAAAGAAAAAACAAACTCGCAGAATATTAATATGAGGTTTCAAGACCATACACCCCTGCCTTGTGACAAGGCAGCATAACTTTACAATATTGTCCAAACTATAGTATAGTTGTCAGTTGTCGGTTTTTGGTTAAGCGTCGGAGTTCGGAAACCCTACTACAAACGCTCCCCGATTCCAACTGCTGATAAAAGGTTTCTTAGAGATTTCATTTTCCCTTATCTTTGACTGTAAGCGGGATGTCGGTCTTTGCGCCGTTTTTACCCATCAGGCGATATTTGTTGCCTGATGCGTCTGTAAATTCCCGCGTTCCACTCGGCTCATCAAAATGCCACAACGCAACCGTCTTCGTATCATTCTTGAACTTGTCGCGCGGTGTAAAACCGTCTTTTTTAACATCGTAACGAGCAACTGTTGAGATGCGGACCTCATCAATATATCCTGCAAAAGCACCCCAAAAGTGATCGTGATACTTGGATCCAATTTTCTCTCCAAAGCCGCCAAGCGTAAAATCCTTTGGACGCTCAAGTCCTGAGAGATCGTCTACGAGCGGTGTGCTTTGCCGTAAGGTGTATGCGTCATCGTTAACGATGGTTGTTGTCTGATGCCCATTCGACTGAAAAGCAATGTGATACCATCGGTTTGGCGAAAGTACTCTCGCGCGGTAAGGGGTCTCGGCGATCCCTCCCCTTATCCTAAAAAGTGCTTGAATTCTTAGGAATACATCTCCCTTCTGCCACTCGATGGTGTTTCTTATGCCTTCCCATCCCTCGTGAACATCGTTGACGACATCCATCCGCACCTGTTGGCTGAGAATCATGGCGTGTATATCATCGGCAGGCCGTGTGGTTGGATATATCCACGCTTCTATCGTGAATTCGTCCGTCCCTTCCGGCAAAAGTGTCCCGAAGGTTTCAAAATCTAAAACGGCATAGTCGTCAACTCCGTCAAGTGCTAAATAGTTTCCACCTGCGGGTGATGGGGGTGGTAAGGCTTTAGCACTCAACGGAATGAATGTAAGCAAAAAGAGGCATGTGAAGATTTGTCGGTATATCATTTTTTTCTCCTTTTTTCTGTGAAGAAATGTGTATTTGATATAAAAACGTTCAGAAAGAGAACTCCCTCTATAATTAAAGACACATTTTTTGGGTGGAGGGGGTGCATAATTTGAAAAAATAAAAAAAATCTGCATTTTAATTCGATTTTCTCGGATCTTGCACCCTTTCTCCTGCAAAATGGTGTCTTTAATTTTAAACGGAACTGTTTACCCATGTTTAAAATGTTTCACGCATTAGAGGGTTAAGACATTACCGTTTTTCAAATATAATGAAAGGAGATAAAACCTCATGCAAACGCACGTAGTACAACTGACGAAGCAGCGTCTGAGTGATTTCTTCGTCAAAGAAGAGGGGCATGTTGCGCATAAGAACGCGTTAGTCGCTGGGACTGTCGCGACAGGCACTATCCTTGCATCGCTGATGCTCACACCCGAGGCAGCCGCATGTAACCAGTCTTGTGGTGACCAGGGTGGTCTGACATGTAACGTGAAATATCAGACGTGTTGCGGTAAGGAAGTCACCAGTGGGCATTGGCAATACTGGTGTACTTCCAAAGATGCTTCTTGTTAGAATGGCAAAGCCATTTATAGATAAGATGGATTCCGCATAAGATAAGCGAGACCCTATCGTTACGTCCAATCGTTTTGTATAGGTTCTCGCTTCTATAACCACTTGCTGTTTGCTGTAGATTTTTGGTCTCCCAGAGATCATTTGAGCTAACGTGAGTTCGGAAACAAGTCAAGCGTTTGTGAAGGAGAGAGTCCTTTTGGATAGGGTCAACCCGAGCTAACATAGAACGTTCAAATACTATTATCAACGCCACATCGAGACTTCTCAGAAATAAGCGTTTGCGAATCTGGTGAGTTACGATCACTTCATTGAACTCAAGAAAGAAGTCCTCGGCGACTTGTTGGTTTATCTTTATTCACGTTTGTGCGAACAAAACATGGAGGTTTGACCAATGTCAAGTGTGTTCAATTGTAAAAAAGTTACCATTATGGGGATTGTTTTCATTCTTTTGCTCATGCAAATAGAATCCTTTGCGGGTGAGGAGTGGCAGCAGATAACTCAACTTCCCACGAAAAGATGGGAATTCTCTACCGCAGTCGTAGAAGATAAGATTTATCTCATTGGTGGCAGTCTCTTTGAAAACAATGCGGGGCCTTTTGGACTTTCAACTGTTGATGTTTATGACACGCAAACCAACACGTGGCAGAGAGGTGCAGATATGCCAACACCACGCACGAGTGCAAAAGCGGCTGTCGTCAATGGCACGATTTATGTCTTTGGAGGGTATAATTCAAAAGACAATTTTCTTGAGAATTGGAAAATGGCGGATCATGTAGAGGCATACGATCCACTCACAGATACATGGACCCAGAGAAAGGAGATGCCAATTTCTCGCATCTACTTCGGTCTGGGTGTGGTTGCTGGAAAAGTCTATCTCATTGGGGGGACAGCAGGTCTCGGTGCGGGACAGGAGCAACGGATGGACCGCGTTGACATTTATGATCCCGCCACGGATACATGGGAGAAGGGTCCCAAAATGCCGACCCGGCGCAATCCTGGGGGTGTGGCGGTTGTCAGCAATCGTATTTATGTCATTGGCGGAGAAGGATGGCCACTCCCTCAAGGGTGGGGTGCAGGTCCGTTTCTGGGGAGCATTGAGGAATATGACCCGATAAACCGTCAATGGAGAAAGAAGAAGGATCTGTTAGAACTCAAAAATTGGTTCTCAAGTGTTATTATTGAGAATAACATCTATCTGATTGGGGGTTACACGCTCGAAGGAGGCTTGCAGGAAGTAGCGACCGTAAATGTGTATCATCCACGGACGGAGACGTGGCGGGAGATTTCAGCATTGCCAAACCCTCTTGGTGCTTTTGATGCAGCGACGGTCAAGGGAAAGATTTATGTCTTCGGAAGTCTTGGTGCAGGTGTGCGATTTTCTACAGACGTTCTCGTCTACGATGCCGGATTTCATGCCGTCGAAGCAACAGGCAAGTTCCCGACACGCTGGGGTAAACTCAAAGCCGAACACCCGCCTCCTCCCAAAGAAACAGACAATCGTTGACAATTGCCTAAATTTAGGAGACCAGAGATTCTTGTGAAAAAATACATATTACTTACGCTAATTCTGACAGTTATTGTTGTAGGTCCCTTTGTTTATCAACAATGGAGTGAAGCGAAAAGGTTACAACATATTAGAGAGACGAAACAATTCGCTTCTCAGATTCATGCGACATCTTTGACGGATTATCTGCCTCAATTGAAGCAGATGTCACCGGACAGTACGCCACTGCTTTTCTTCACGGGGAACACGCAAGCGCAGCTGGAGCCGTGCGGTTGCTTCATAGGACAATCAGGTGGGCTACCGAGACGGGCGAAAGCGATATCCGATATTCGAGAAAATGGATTTTCTTCGCTGCTGGTGGATCTCGGTGGCATCCAACCTTCTCAACATCAAAGCATGAAATCGCATTCGTTTGCGTCAGATGACCTTTCAACTGACAATGAAGTTATGATGCGAGACCAGCATCGCGTGCAAACGACTCTTACAGCAATGGAAATGATGGGTTATGATGCCTTTTTTCCATTTGAGGCAGAGACTGAGATTCTTCAGAATCACGCAGTTGCCGTGTCATTTCCATTTTTGAGTTCAGATTTAACCCAAGATTCTGGCTCATATTTAATAAAAACGGTTGGAGAGAAACGGATTGCTCTGGTCGCATTGGACTTTAAGGGCCCAGCGGAAATAGCGTCTGTCTCTGAGAAACTCGGTTCCCTTCTCTCTGAAATTCAAGAACGGTCCGATTTCGTTGTTGGATTGAGTCATTCCCCTCCAGAAGTCAATAGAACGTTGGCACAGAAGTATCCGAGTTTTTCAGCAATTTTGAGTTCTTATGAAGGTAAAGCCGAAAAAATTGGCAATGTCTTATTATCGCATTGTAATTCCAAAGGGAAGACACTTGGTGCATTGATGTTAACTGACAGAGTTATGGACATTGCCTCCCAAGTTCAACAAATTGCTCTAACCGAACATGTCTCCGACGATCCAGACGTTAGGAAACTGTTGGATGATTTCTATCATCAAGTCGCTACCGACGGTCAGTTGCAGGCTGTTAGTCATCGTCTGTTTTCCTCGGAACCTCTTGAACAAGATGATAGAAACAGTTATATCGGTTCTCAAGCCTGCCAAGAATGCCACCAGAAAGAATTCACCCAGTGGGTGCATTCCTCACACGCAACAGCGTTTAACACATTGCGCACGGTTGGCAGGGAGTATTATCCAGAATGCATCACGTGCCACGTCACTGGATCAGGGTATGAGAGCGGTTACCAGATAGGGAATCTCGATCGTGCACATCTTGTGGATGTTGGTTGCGAAACCTGCCACGGTCCGGGTAAACAACACGTATACACACCGCTGAAGAACAATATCCGGGGTCAAGTGCCTGAAAAAGTTTGTATGGAATGTCACACGCCAGAACATTCTCCAGGTTTTGACCAGTTTGTTGAACAGGTGATGTCTGAAGTGGATCACAGTCGTTCTCAGCCGAGCCTCAAACAGATTCTTGAGCAGCGCATGCGCGGACCCATGAAACCCGAAGTTGAACTTTTTGTGATGTCGTATTGCCCGTATGCTGTGAAAGCAGAGCAAGAATTACTCCCGTTCTTTGAAAAATATGGGGATACAATCGACTTCAAGTTGCGGTTTATTGTTACTAAAAAAGAAGCATCTACAGCAAATGGGAGTGGAGAAATTGCGTTTACAAGTCTCCATGGTGAACCCGAACTGATTGAGAACAAGCGACAAATGGTTATCGCTGAGTTGTATCCAGATAAACTCTTTGATTATCTGCTTTGTCGTGCGGATCACCTTGAGGAAGCTTGGGTGAATTGTGCGAAAGATGTTGGACTGGATATAGGCAGAGTTGCAGCAGCGGTGGAAGCCGAAAAGATAACGAAGCAACTCCTTAAGGAAGTACAAAGGTCGAAAGAACTCAGCGTCAGAGGGTCTCCAACTTTGGTGATTGATGGACGGATTATTGACGGTAGTCTTTGGCGTGGAAAGGTGAAAGAGACCTGTCGTTAGCGAGGGGGTGCATGATGTTAGTATGTCCGAAACCGACCACGCATCTACATAAATTCCGGCAGGGCAACCGAATGTATGTCGCCGATCTTAGCCAATGCGTTGTGTTGGCAATTGATAACATTGTCTGGGAAATTCTGGACCTGTGCCCATCATTTTCAGGTGAAGAAATCATAGAAGCACTTGGAAAAAAATATGGCAGTGAATCAGTCATTACGGCGTTAAATTCGCTGGCGACAATGGAACATCAGGGACTTCTTTTTTCAAATCTTGAAAACAGTTCACCGGTGTTAGAGACAAAAACTCCGCGGAAATTGAATATCCTGATCCTGCAAAGGAGTCCTTACGCGACTGATATCACACTTGCAGCTGGAGGGGTGTCCGTCGCCCATCACAATCTCCTCAAATCGCTGGAAACTTATGCGTCTCTGGACGTAGTAGGTGAGCGCGACGAAAAATTCAATGGGAATGTGCAAGGTATTAGGTTCCAAGTCAACGATAAATCTACCCTTTTAAAGTTGA
Source organism: Candidatus Poribacteria bacterium (assembly GCA_965232115.1). Lineage (GTDB taxonomy): Bacteria > Poribacteria > WGA-4E > WGA-4E > WGA-3G > WGA-3G. The sequence continues at coordinate 5,112,694 of OZ246958.1, read as the reverse complement.
TGAAGCGCGATTATGACGGTGTGCTGTTAGAAAGCCATCAAGAAAGTAGTTTTCTTTCTCTTTTGGATTATATTGATGCTCCGTTTGTCGTCCCGATTCATGCTGCAAGAGGACACAATAGCGATTGCGTTAATACAGGATTACACTGGTATGCGGCGATGCGTCCTTGTGATGCCTTTTGGGTGCCAACGAACTCAGTCCGGAATTTGTACAATCGATTTGTCTTTAACAAGGATATTTTTCATACTATACCTTATGGAGTTGACTATAACAAATTTCATCCATTGGACAAACAGGAGGCCAAGGATGAAATTGCGGAGATGCTTAACAAACCTCAAATTGCTACTTCGCCGGTTGTCGGTTTCTTCTCAAGATTTCAACCTGAGAAAGGAGCTGGGATTTACATAAAAATTGCCAAACGCCTTCCGCATGTGTGTTTTCTAATGACTGCGCCGACGCTCAATTTCTACGAGCACCAGCAACTGCCACCGAATCTGATTTGCGCGCCGCAACAACCAAGAGACCAACTTGCGCGACTGATAAATGCTTTTGATGTTTACTGCTTTCCATCAATGGTCGGTGAAGAAACGTTTGGACTCGCGCTTTTAGAAACAATGGCTTGTGGCGTTCCACCGGTTGTGCCATGTCTTGATGGACTTCCTGAGGTCGTCGGTGATGCAGGAATAGTTGTGCCAGCACGGGCTTATGACCATGAAATTGGGAGTTTCGCTGGAACGGTTTCACCGATTGCAATGGCGGATGCGGTCAATAGCCTTCTCACCAATGAGAAGACAAGATTGACATTGGGACAGAAGGCGAGAAAGCGGGCACTGACTTTTACGTGGGATAAAACCGCACAGAAGGTTGTTGCCTTGTTCAGAAAACTCAAACGAATTCAACAGTTAGAAAACGGGTATAAACGGCAATTTGCTATCTCTTTCTCTCCTTATCTTAACAATCGTCGGAGACAAATTGAAAGTCGATCAATACTGAACAACATTACTAACCAAAAGGAGAGACCACTTATGAAGGATCGCTATGCACAATCCATAGCGGAGGGTTTGTCTCTGGCACTCCTGAGAAAACACAGCCGTCATGAGGTCGAAGCCGTATTACATCATCTTTATGGTCAAGATAGAGCCGAGAAGATTCTTGAAAAGGTTTTAGGTTTTCAGGAAGCTACAAACGGATAGAGGTGAGTGAGCCAATGATTCAATTTCCTCGCAATTTGCATAACGTCTATCAATTCAAACGCAATGGTCAGCAATTTGTTGCCGATCTGGATGCCGGAGTTGTTATTCCGGTGACTGAAGTTGTCTGTGATATCTTGAAGGTCTGTGGTACTTCAGAGACAGATGCTGTTATTGAAACCCTTGCCGACAAATATGGTTCCCGTTATGAGATTCTTGAGGCACTCGCTTTTCTCACTAAACTTTCAGAGATAGGGATACTGTTTTCGTCGGATCCATCTGATATTAAAACACCTCAGCGTCCTGAGCGACCGAAAATCTATGTGACACCGGGTGTTGTTGAGAGCAGAGAGACGACTCCTTTCTTATTGAGTGCTGCAAATCATAATCTGACAACAATGCTGGCAGAACATGCGGATGTTTATCTGGGACTGCCTGAACCGGTCAACAGTCGTCAAGAAATTGAAGAAAGTATGCGGTCAGAAGGTGTTCAACCGATTTTTTTTAGACACGATCGCACGTTTTCACCGGCAAAGTCTATTCTCAAGGACTGCGATGGCATCCTCGCGCTATCACCACTCACCGAGGGAGAACAGGTCTTCCTAAAATTTAATACAATTCCAACTATCCTCCGTCTGTCCAGTGAGGCTTTGATAAGCCATAAAGCGAGAAACACGGTTCTTGAGAGGTGTGCCGCGTTGAAACATTTAGATGCCTTTGCGTGTGATGCTTCTTGGACACAGACCTTCTTTTCAGAGTTCGTTCCTGATGTGGGCGTTTTTCATCATATCCCTTACGGTGTTGATACGTCTGTTTTCAAACCGATGGATAAAACAAAATGTAAGCATCAATTGGTTCAAGCATTGGGGAATGAGAAGATTTTACAAAAGCCGTTGGTGGGGGTTGTACCGGGACTTAATCCGCACGAAACGCTTCGCTTTTTGAAAAAATTACGGTCTGCAAACCCTGATTTCAATTGGCTTGTGATTCATTCCAGCCTGATGGATGATTTTACAGATGATGCTTGCGTTAACTTCTTTAATATTGCGTCTCAGCAAGACAAAGAGGCAAGTCCTTTCATCTTTAATACTTTGGACGCGTTATTGTTTCCGACCATTCCCGGGGCATCACCGCTACTCCTGCTTGAGATAGTTGCCTGTGGTATTCCAACAATTGTTTGGGGCTATGCCGTGCCTGAGGAAATTTCGGAGGCTTGCCGATTCGTTCAAGTTGCCCCAAGTCTTTTTGACCCGGTCCAATTACCAGTTGAAGCCATATCGCAGGAACTCAAATTTCTCTTCAAAAACCCTGATGAGCAGAGACGTTTAGGGCAGGGAGGATTAGAAGCCGTTTCAACTTACACTTATGAAGCAGTCGTCCAACGAATCCTCAATTTATTTAGTGATCTTCGCAGCCGTCCAGTGCACCAATCTAATCCTGCTAAACGTCGACTACTGTTTAAAAAGCATTACAACTTAGTATCTGGTGGAATTGAGTCAGAAGGATTGGAATTATCAAAGTCCCTAAGTTTGGGGCGATCTTCTCCGGTTGATGTGGAGTGGGGAATTGCGATGACCCTTTTGGAGGAACATACACCGATGGAGGTAAAAGTAGTTCTTGAGTCCATTTGTGAGGAACCCGAACGTGTCGAAAAAATATTAGGAAATCTCATCTGAAATTAGGGTTGGTAATATGCTAAGTTATCAAAATCTATCTATTGTTCTTCTTCTACTCTTTTGTTTGTATGCGACTTATACAGACTTGCGAGAAAGAAAAATCAAGAATTTTTGCAGCTACGGTGCTATCTACGCCGGGATTCTTTGCCAAGTTATCTCTGTTTTGTCGGGAAGTAGTTCGGTCTTAGGTAGTATAGTTACACTTCTTGGTGGTTTCTTCATCGTTCTGGTACTTTATTGGTTTGGCATCTTCGCCGCCGGAGATGCTAAACTGATTTGGGGTGCCTCTCTGTTGATGCCGGTAGGATTGTTTGCCGAAGCAAACGCGTTTGCTCAATACACACCGATGACCCTGATTATCAACATCTTCGTCCCTTACTGCCTGATTCTTGTGGCGTATCTGTTCATCAAAACCAAGATGCATCAGAAATGGGAAGCATTTGTGGAAATCTTCCGACAAGAAAATTTTCGTGAACAGATTTTTGACATGGTATTCCGGCTCATTTTTCTCCTTGGGCTGGGACAGTTTATTACGCTCTCGCTGAACTGGTTGGGGATTGAACTGGGGTTTTGGTATCGGTTATTATTGGTGTTGTCTCTGTATTTTATCCTCAGTCACTGTGTAAAGAAATTCGGTCTGGAAAGGATCCGGAACTATGTTGTTTGTGTCGTGTTGATTGGGCTGATGGTTATCACAACGTCTTGGACGCTGAGTGCCTGGTCGGCAGCTTACGTCCCGCTTTTGAAAGTATACCTTGTTTATATCGCTATCTTCTTCTTTGGGAAACACTTCGTTCATAATTTAGACAGCATGGTGTTAGATAGGGAGATAGACATCTCTGATTTGAAAGAGAGAATGGTCCCTGCCGAACAAATTGTTAAAATTGAAGGTGAGGATGGGGAACTCGTTTATAGTAAACAAGGGTTTGCACTCCCGAATGTATTAAACACAAATATTGTTCTCGGGACGTTACCTGGTGGGGTGTCAAAAGAGAAAGTAGCCGAATTAAAGCAGTTGGCAGAAGATGGCAAATTTGCGGATTTTGATAACAAAATCCGCATTCAACGCTCTGTGCGGTTCGCGCCTGTGATCTGTCTGGGGGTTATCTTGACGCTTCTGTGTCGAGGCCCTTTCTTCACGTTTTTTTAATAAATGCGTGTTCAATTGTGATTGACCATTATTAGGAAATTTCCGTTTTTCAGTAAAGGTCCGAATATGAAAAAATAAAAAAGGAGGTATGATATGGCGAAATCAAGAGTTTTTTATATTTTCACAATGCGGGAGAAAAAGAAAAAGAAGGATTTGAAGAAGTTCCTTGAAACTGAGTGGCTTCCTGTTCTACGAAGTGCCCCCGGGTGCTTGGAGGTTGAATTATTGGATACCTACCAAGACCGGGCGGGCTATTGTGTCTCGGAACTTTGGCAAAATAAGGAGATACACCTCGGAAGCACGGCGGAGTTGTGGCGTGAAACGCACACGCGTCTCATGAAAAAAGTTGCAGAATACGCCACGATGGAATTTGTCTGGAATTGCACAATTTTAGACCCTTAAGATTGGAAACGTTATGTTTCCTATCTGGTAAGGTTATTACCTAAGATCTCTTCGTCAAAGTGTACAAAGACCTCTCAACGCGAAAATATCTGATTCAGTTTATCAGGTGGCTGTATTTATCGCAAAATTAGTTCCAACGTAACAAATCAGCGATGTAATCGCTGGAGGATGTACCAATGGAAGTAGAAGAACGATCTCCCTACATTCGTTATGTATCGGAGTGGCGTGAGGCAAAGGCAGGCGGGGATTGCTATGAACGCGTGAAAAAAACCTTGGGCAAACTGCCAGAAAGTGAGCGAACGGTCATCATACTCTATTATCTCGGTAAACTGCCAGCCAAAGAGATTGGGGGATACTTAGGTGTGTCAAGGACTGCAATTACAAGACGACTTCAACAGGCGCGAAAACTTTTACGAGAGGATGAGGTGCGCCTCATTCAAGAAGTGCTCGGCACCGTGCAGATTTCTGAAAGTGTAATAGAGAACATTATGCGACAAATCCCCCATATAAAACCGAAATCTCTTTCAGTTCGGAAACGGTTTGTTTTTATTTCTTTGACAATCGTCGCAATCGCAATTATAGGTGCCTTCGTATTCAAACTACTATGGTAGTTTTTACAATTATTTACACACTCCACATAGGCGAGGTTTCCTAACCTCGCCTATTCCTAAGCAACAACTTCATCCCGAAAACCCTAAAATCCCGCCAATCCTGATTCTGACAGACACCAACGAACCGCTATCTGCGAACAGCGAACCGTTATCTATAATCCACTGCAAAAATGTTTACACGCCTGTCTTGAGATTTTTCTTGACTACTCGCAACTTTTCGTGTAAAATTCTTAAAGTGATGTTTCTCAAGTTTACAGTTTCTTTATGCCGTTAGAAGAACGACTTGGAAACTGATGAGGGAATGGTAGATTTAATTTTAAGAACGTAAGAAGGAAACGATTATGGGGATTTTGCTTGGCTTAGACATTGGAGATACACGCATTGGGGTCGCAATTAGTGATGCGCTTGGCGTTGCGGCGCACCCGCTGTGTACACTAACTCGAAAAAATCGCCAAGTGGATCTAATCGTTATCTCAGACCTCGTCTCTATCCACGAGGTCGAACGTGTGATCATTGGTTTACCTATTTCACTTGACGACTCGCTCGGTACGCAGGCAGAGAAGGTTCAGAAGTTTGCGAAACGCTTGGAGCGTGTGCTTGACATTCCCATTGAGTTTCAGGACGAACGGTTCACAACAGCTGAAGCGGAAGCAATCCTGCGTGAACTTGGCAAAGATGCCAGGGAACAAAAGGGGATCATAGATGAGGTGGCGGCGGTGCTTATCCTGAAAGATTATATGAATCGTTGTCAGGAGACCGCTTCTCCAGGGTCAGTAGAGAACGCCTAATTTTTATTTTTGTATTTGGTTATTGGGGGGTCGCTCCTGCAAGACATGAGGTGACGATGGGAAGAATCGGAAAGATGAGAATAGCGATAGTGACGTTGTGTAGTCTTGATATTCTCTGTCTCATTGCCTCGTTGATAGGCGTGTTTTTGGTGTCTGCCCCTTCTTCTTCAGAAGTTGTTGTCGATTTCGATATACCGACGGGGAGCAATTCACGGACGATCGCAAAACAGTTAGCTGCAGCGCAGCTAATCCGAAGTGAATATGCTTTTCGTTTGCTTGTTCGACACAAGGAAATAGGTAGACGTTTGCAGGCAGGAACATATCTCTTGCGGCGAAACATGTCCCTGTCGGATATCCTTGATGAGTTAGAAAAAGGACAGGTTACCCTTGTAAGTTGGACGGTGCCGGAAGGCTTAACGATGATCGCTATCGCTGAACTCTGGGAAACCAGTGGCTTTGGGACTGCTACGGCGTTTCAGGAAGCCACCGAAGCCGATGGTTTATTGGAAAAGTATGGGATACCTGAAGACAAATCGGTGGAGGGTTATCTATTTCCGAATACCTACAAGTTCGCGAAAGGCACAACGGTAGAAAAAGTTGTTGAGATGATGCTGGATGAATTCACAAAGCGATGGATTGAGACGTTTGATGATGAGGCGCGCGATTTGGGGCGGACCCGTCATGAGATTGTAACGCTTGCTTCGATTATTGAGGAAGAGGCACAGGTCAAATCAGAACAACCTCGGATTTCGAGCGTTTTTCATAACCGACTCAAACGGAATTGGCGGCTTCAGGCGGATCCAACGGTGCTTTACGCCTTGGGAAATCCGGAACGTCTTTTGACTAAAAGGGATTTGGGTGTAGATTCGCCTTACAATACATACAAGTATAAAGGTTTACCGCCGGGTCCGATTGCGAACCCAGGGATTGATTCAATCATGGCAGCACTGCGTCCGGAAAAAACAGATTATCTCTATTTTGTGGCAATAGGCGGAGGAAAACATCATTTTTCAAAGACGCTCTCGGAACATAATAGGATGGTAAGAAAAATGCGGCGTGCCTCTCGGAACCGGTAGTTGTTTACTCGGGTGATTGAGGTAACGACGTGGAAAGTGACAAAACAGAATGGCAAAGGCAGATTCACAGCAGACAATTCAAAGTGAGATAACGATTACGGGAACAGGGTTGATGTTAGGGGAACCTGTAACATTGACGCTGAAACCAGCAGCGGCGGACTTTGGGATTGTCTTTCGGCGTGTAGATATAGCGGACGCACCAGAGATAAAGGTGTGTCCCGAAAATTGGGCAGATATTCTGCCGCGATGCACCAGTTTACGCAGTGGTGAGGCAACCGTTAGCAGTGTGGAACATATTCTCTCTGCGCTTGGTGGCTTAGGTGTTGATAATGCGGTGGTGGAATTAGATGCACCAGAGCCGCCTGGGCTTGATGGTGGCGCAGGTCGGTATGTTGAAGATATTCAGGCGGTGGGGCTTGTTCCACAAGATGCCCAACGCGACTTTATTGAGGTTGATGAGCCGTTTTCACTCTCCACTGGGGATAGGCAGCTCGTTTTACTTCCGGCTGACGCACTGGAGATAACTTTTGTTTATGCCCATCCACAAACGAACCCCCAAGTCTTGACCCTTGAGATAACTCCTGAGTCTTATGCCTCTGATATTGCCCCGGCTCGAAGTTTCTGTTTTGAGAACGAAATTGAAGCACTTCAAGCACTGGGTATCGGTAAAGGTGCGAGTTATGATAACGTTCTTGTTATCGATGAGATGGGCGATCCGAGTACACCGCTCCGATTTGAAGATGAGTTTGTCCGACACAAAATCCTCGATTTGATTGGGGATCTTTATTTGGCGGGTCGTTTGCCGAAGGCACAAGTTATCGCCATGCGGACGGGACATACGTTCCACGCTGAATTTGTACAGGCCCTTGCTGAAGCTGGACATCTTCAACAGGTACCCGTTCAGGAACCTATTGAGGTGATGGATATTTATGAGGTGTTACCGCACCGCCATCCGATGTGTATGGTGGATAGGGTCGTTGAATATGAGAGTAAAAAACGCGCCGTCGGCATCAAGAACGTGACGTATAACGAGCCTATTTTTGAGGGGCATTTCCCCACGCAACCTGTGATGCCGGGTGTGCTACAGATTGAGGCACTTGCGCAACTTGCGGCGTGGCTTGTGCTACGGGACATCGGTAAGGAAGGCGAACTCGGTTATTTTCGCTCTATCAGCAAGGCGACGTTTCGTCGTGCCGTTATTCCAGGGGATCAACTTCGGTTGGAGATAGAGGTGGCGCAGCTCAGGAGCAGGATTGCACGCATCCAAGGGCGCGTTTATGTCGGAGATCAACTTGCCACAGAGGCGGAACTCTCAATCGTATTAGCGTCTGTTTGAACCGGAGTCCTTATTAAGATTAACTGGCAGACCTTTTTGTAGGAGATGGCGAGATTAGGAGGGAAATTTTGTGATAGAAACTAACGTTCACCCTACGGCTATTATCTCTCCAAAAGCGACATTGGAAGAAGGGGTTAAGATTGGACCGTACAGTCTTGTCGGTGAAGATGTTCATATCGGGCGCGGCACTGAGATTGGTCCACATGTTCAGATTGAGAAGTGGACGACTATCGGCGAGGCATGCAAAATCTACTTCGGGGCGACCATCGGTAATGAATCTAAAGACCTGAAATACGGGGGGTGGCGGAGTTACGTCAAGATTGGCAACCGCAATATACTTCGTGAGTACGTCTCTATTTCCAGATCAACGTTTGAGGAGGGGGCGACGGTCGTTGGGGACAACAATCTGTTGATGAATTGGGTTAACCTTGCGCACGACACTATCGTCGGGAATAGGACAATTATGGCGAACTTTGTCTCACTTGCTGGTCATGTTGTAATTGAAGATGATGTTCGGTTGGGCGCACATGCGGCGTTGCATCAGTATGTCCGCGTCGGTAAGATGGCAATGGCGGGCGGCTTCTCGAAGATTGTTCAAGATATTCCGCCGTTCGCGCTTTCTGCTGGACAACCGGCGCGTGTGCGGAGTCTCAACCGGATCGGGATTCGGACCTCAAGAATTAATCCTTTATCGCAACTCACACCTGAAGCATTGGCGGCACTCAAAAAAGCGTTTCGTATTTTGTTCCGTTCAGGACTCCCTCTCAGACATGCTGTCACCAGAGTCAAGGAGGAGCTCGAAACGACACCCGAAGTTGAATATCTACTCCAATTTATCGAGACTTCTAAACGTGGCATCGGATTTAGCCAACCGAATCGTTTTTTTAACGATTAAATCTAAATTAAAAGATGAAAAAACTCGGTATTATTGCAGGCGCAGGCGAGCTGCCGGTGCTGTTGGCACGTGCCGCTGTTGCTCATGAACGACAACCTGTTATCATCCAAATTACGAAGTCCGACGCGCAGCGTTTTGCTGAGATCACAAATGAGCTTCACACATACAGCGTTGGTCAGATTCAAAAGATTGCCCGGACGCTTCTTGATTCAGGTGTAAAAGAAGTTGTAATTATCGGGAAAGTCGAAAAAAATATTCTACTCCGCCCCTTCCAGATTGATGCGACCACCATCAGGATTTTAGTACAGAACCGACGTAAAAGCCCCTCCGCGATTGTTAACGCAGCACTTACCTATCTTGAATCCGTTGGACTGACAGTCCTCACCCAAGATCAGTACCTCCACCATCTTCTCCCACAACCCGGCGTTTTAACGACGCGACAACCGACAACGAATCAATGGGCAGATGTTGAACTCGGTATTCGGACCGCCCGCCAGATAGCAAATATGGATATCGGGCAGACGGTTGTCCTTAAAAATCAGATTGTGCTCGCTATCGAAGCTATAGAAGGGACGGATGTAACGATTCAAAGAGGTGGCAACTTGGGGAAGAAGGGAGTTGTGGTTGCGAAGGCATCGGCGGAGCATCACGATTTCCGTGTTGATGTGCCAACGGTCGGGATGCAAACGCTAAAGGTGTTGCATCAGGTTGAAGCGAGTGTACTCGCGGTGGAAGCAAGACGAACTTTCGTTATGGACGTTGATGTGCTTGTTAAGGAAGCAGATCGGTGTAAAATCGCGATCGTTGCTGTGGAATAGCTATCAGCAATCAGCAGTCAGCACGGATTGCTACGCAATCCTTTCAGCAGTCAGCAAAGACGCGAGCGTTACCGCATATCTCTTTTCTTTACTGATCGCTGAAAGGGTTTCGGAGAACCCCGGTGAATGCCATAAGGCATTCATACCGTTGATTCTGACCACTGAAAGCGTAGCGACCTGACGGCTATATAGCCATTATGCTGCTGCGTCTATAGCACTTGTTATCTGCTCTGTCGTCGGAAACTCTCTGGTTTTTAATTTTGAATAGAGCAGTGTTCCGTTTAACGAAACTTCAAAAGCCCCACCGCTACCCGGAATTAAATCGACAGTTATAACCCCGGCACCATATTTCTGTTTCAAGGCATCTGCCAAACTGGCTGCCCGTGGCTGGTAGTTTCAAGCGGTGCAGTATTCAATTCTCACTTCCATGGGGATTTCCCTCCTCATTCATTTTTTGACTGTATCTGTCAAACTGAATTCAATTGTTCCTTTTAAAATTCTATCATACATACTGGAAAATTGCAAATTTTTCGCGATTCGGAAGCGTTTTGTAGCATAAACTGTTAGTTTGCGTCCGCGCGGTTCCCAAATCTAAGGCTATCTTAGAGAAAAATAAAAGACTTGCGTTGTGAACGCATTCGACTTATAATCTCTTTTAGCAAATCTAAGTGTCGCGAAGGAGATAAAAAAATATGGATGTTCGACTTGACGAAAAAGTAGCTGTGATTACTGGCGGATCGACTGGCATTGGTGCAGCAACGGCAATTGAATACGCCAGAGCAGGCGCGAAGGTTGTTTTTGGTGATATTAATGAGACAGGTGCTGAGGAAACAGTCAGGGCAATTCGTGAAGCGGGTGGCGTTGTGAGGTTCCTACGTACTGATGTTATGGTCGAAGCTGAGGTGGCAGACCTGATGAAAACTGCTGATACAGAATTTGGCGGTATTCATGTCTTGGTAACTGCAGCGGGTGTGCTGCGTGGACCGGGTGTCCGTATTGATGAGTTTGAGACGGCGACTTTTGATTCGGTTATTGACGTGAACCTTAAAGGCACCTTTTTCGCACTTAAACATGCTGTTCCACTAATGAGGAGATGTGAAGATGGTGTTATTCTGTGTATTGCGTCAGGGGCAGGCGTTCGCGGTGGGAGTTCTTCAGTTGCCTACGGCTCCAGCAAAGGCGGGGTCAATGGGCTTGTGATGGTGGTGGAAAACCAGATTTCGCCAATCCGTATCCATACCATCTGTCCGGGTGGACTTGCGACACCGTTGAAGTTGGGACAGATCGCAGAATCAGCAAGACGCGAAGGTCAAGACCCAGATGCTGCTGTTGCCAATGCCCGCAAATCGCTTGGGGATCCCGCAGGTGTTGCACGCGTGCTCACATTTCTCGCCTCTGACGCAGGTTCATACACACGCGGACAGATTTTCACACGATAAATTTTGTCTGCTAAGAAGAGAACGTATAATCGAAGTTGAGCCATAGACTCTTTGAATAACGGTAGAAGATAATGGGAAATATGGCAGAGAAGAGTCCCCAGATGCTTAGATTTAAGAAGAAGGGGATAGAAGTGAACCGTTCAGCGAGGAAGTAACTCGCAAAAGCGATGAGGACAGTCGCTCCGTAGTTGAGGTACATCGCACCGATAAAATAGCCAGACTCTCGTTCAAACTTCAAATTGCACTGTGTGCAGTGGGTAAACATTTTGAAGAACGTTTGAAACAGCGCACCTTTACCACACCGAGGGCATTTCAGTCGAAAGCTGCATCGCAGCGTCCGAGTGAGGTTTTTGAAGGTGAATTTCATTTGGCGGGTTAGTAAGTGTTGTTGTCCCAAAAAACTTTGAAAGTCCGAATCAGTATTTTGAAATCGTTCCAGAAGGATAGATTCTCAATGTATTCGAGGTCAACAGAGATCCCGTCTCGGATTGTACCTTGACGGCGTGGGCTGAGCTGCCAGAGTCCTGTCATTCCGGGTCGGACGAGGTGGCGTTGATTTTCCCACTCTTCATAATTCTCGGCGAGGAATGGCATCTCTGGACGCGGTCCAACGAGACTCATTTCACCCTTAAGGACGTTGAAAAGTTGCGGGAGTTCATCTAAACTTGTTTTACGAAGCCATTTACCGAAGGGTGCGATACGTTTGTCGTCAGTTGAGCCGGGTTTTTCTGAATAAGACGGTGTGTCGATATGGAGGCTCCGAAACTTGTGGATGACAAACAGTTGGTTGTTTAGCCCGACCCGCTTGTGAGAGAAAAAGACGGGTCCGCGCGAGGTAAATTTGATTAGAATCGCAATTAGCACCATCAGCGGGGCAAAAAGAATGATGAGGAAAAATGATGCGATAGCATCAAACAGATGTTTGCCACGCTTTGCGTAGAAAGAGGAGAGTCGTTCCACTAGAGTTCCTGTTGTTCGTATTTTTGGCGAAACTTGCGAGCCAAAACTTGCTTTTAAGCTGTCATCTTGATGTCTGTGACTTTCGCCTACATCGTTTCCTATCCGATCTATGTTTCTTGATAGGAATGGCATAGTTAATTCCTCTAATTACAGTATAATCTTCGATATGACTTGTGTTGCTCTAATTAGTTCTGTTGGAGTTGTTCAAAGACATCAAGGTATTGTTGAGCGATGTTTTCCCAATTGAATCGTTTCCGTATTTGTTCAGGGGCACGGTGCCGAAAATCTTCGACCATCTCTGGGTTTTGTTCTAAAGTTAGAATTTTCTCTTTCAGCGATGCGACGTTTTTATCAAAGAGGACACCGTAATGCCCGCCTTCAAGGACTTCATCGTTGAAAGGTGTATTCAGTGCCAGAATACAGTTGGAGTAGCCTAACGCCTTGAGAATAGAAGGGTTAATGCCGCCGAACTGATGCCCGTGAACGTAAGCGAAGCAGTGATGGTGAAGTTCTTTAATGTGTTCAGAATCGTCAATGTGCCCGAGAAACTTGACGTTTTCGTTGGCAATATTTTTCAATTTATCTAAGAATTCGTTTTCGAGTTTATTGCCTTTGTAATCAGCACCCCCGGCTATAGCGAGCTGCTTTTGACTTTTAGAGGCGACGAATGCCTCTAAAATCAGGTCAGCATTGTTGTCAGGGACAAGCCGACTGGCGATGAGATAATAGTTTCGGGATTCAAGCCCATAAGTCTCCAAGATTTCTGGATGCTCTGAAGGTTCGATGTTCGCACCGTAAGCGATATAAGTTGTTTCTGCGCCGAGTTCTTCGAGGTAGAGTCGCTTCATTTCAGATGCGTCGGTAATCACGACTGGAAATGCAGCTGTTGCCATTTTTGCCGCCCATTTGAAGTAGACAGCACCGATCCCTTTCCATTTTGGACGTAACCATTCCATTCCATCAACATTGATAACGGCAGTTTTACCTGCGATGCGGAAGAACCATCCAAAGGGACCATTGCCTGCATTCCACGTTAAAATGACATCGGATGCTGCAAATGAGGCGTGCAGGGTTGCCAGAAAACTGTGGCTGAGGGTACTGAACATCTTATGTTCTATACTCGGTAGGTAAACGAGTTTGATGCCCTTCCATTCCGCCGGTCTCTCTTTGAAGAGTGCCTTACGACAGTAAACGATGACTTCGTGTCCGGCTTCTACCCAGCGGGGGGCGAGTTCACCCATGATGGTTTCCAGACCACTATAAGTGGCAGGGAGCCCACGTATACCCAATACCCGAATTCTCATCCTTATTCTTCCCTCGTCCCAATACCCATCGCGAATTAAATCGTACTGTTAAAGCAGAATCTATCTTTATTTTACGTTAGGTTTTGTATATATTATACTCGCTTTAGACGTAAAAGTCCAATTTCTTTTAACGATGGGTAAACTGTGCGCAACGCTTTATGCCTTTTGATGATGGAGTGGCTATAAATCTTCATTTTTTTACCCCAGTTTGCAAGCCAAAACTTGCTATTCAAACTTACCATGGAATTCGAGTGAGGAATTTGGCTTCGATTTCGTTTGCATCTTCGTAGACATCCCAACGATTTCCCAAGTTCCGTCGCCATACACGCGCCCATTCGGCATAGAGTGAATATTTTCCAATCACAACCCAGTTAGCACCGACTGACAGGCGGTGCTCGCTTTGTGTAATTCCCGACAGCGGTGTCCAGACATCGTCTTTCGGGGCATCTGCAGGATGTTCCTTATTAATATTGCCCGACCCGTGCCGTTCTAACTCATAGCCGAAAACCGTTTCAAGTCTGTCTGTCCAGCGGTGGCGCAGTTCTAACCAGAGATTGTCAGCATCGGAACCGATTTGATGTCCAATCGGTGTGGTAAAGTGTTTGTAGACATTTACCGGATTCACATGCGTATATGCGTATTGGTTGATAAAGGCATACTCGGCATGGAAATCGGTATCTGGAATACCGAAAGGATCTGTTAGATATATGCCACCGAGGATGCCAAACTTCGTATCCCAATGTTTAAAATTCGCTGCAGGATTCCCGTCATCGACCATCAGTTCGCCATAAATTTCAAAGTCGTCTACGGGTCGGAATCGCATATCGACACTCATGAGAACGTTGTCGCCGCTACCCCCAACACGTCCATCTGCCCGTGAAATCGGCTGCTCGTTAATGAGATAAATGTTGATCGGGTTGAGATACCCCGGCTCAAAACGGTTGCCGTAGACGACGACTTCAGAGATGCCAAAGCCAAACCTGTCCCAGAAATACCCCTCAACCCTATGCCCCGAAATATACTTATCGTTAATGTCCTCCGCCATATCCTCTAATACGCCGGTAAATGCGGTAAAGGTGACAGATTTATACATGGCTTGCAACTTGATCATGTCCATGGCTAACGGATTTTTGGAGATGAGTAGGCTATCGTGGTAGCCGGGTCCCCATTGAAGCGTGTCTTGTCCAAGCTGCAGTTCAAACCACGGTAAATTAAATTTTAGATAAGCATTAATCGCCGTTCGATTTTTGAGTCTACCCTCCGCCTGCCTGATTTTTGTTTCATCAGGAAAAAAATCGTCAAAAATTTCGCCGTATACGAATCTATGTGCTATATCAGTCGTAAAAGCAAAACTGTCTCTAACCTGCCCATAAAGGTGTGGATAGAGGGTCGTAACGAGCATGTTGCCTTCGACAGGTTGTTCATCGGATAGGTTATCAACGAGGTGAGTGATAACCCGTTGTGAACCTCTTAGATCGAAGGAGAAGCGATAGTCGTCACCTGCCATCGTCATCACGTGCAACCGTCCGCCCTGCGGAATTTCTGTAGCAGGTTTAGAAAATTCGCGAACTTCACGGTAGAATGCTAAGAGTGCATTTAGTCGCTCTTGGTCGATGATACTTAATCTGATTTCACCGTTTTCCTGTTTCTGATGGACTTCCAACAGATAGGACACAACCTGCTTGCGGGTGAGTGGTAACGACCCGCGCGGTATACCGGGCAAAACCCGCTTATTAAGTAAACGATGGATGAAGCGATAGGTTTCACGATTGAAGTCAGACAGTTCTGGCTTTAGCGGCACGTTAATAAGTGAAGCGGCTTCTGTGGTAGAAAGTGCCGTGACAAACATTACAAAGCAAATAACTAACAAACTACGTAAAATCATGTTATGAATCCGTCAAATTGTGCTGTGCGATAGCTGGTTAAAAAGTTCGTCTAAATATTATACCCTAATTCTTCCATAGTTTCATGGAACATAGGCGCGATTTCTGGGTGAATATCAAACGGCTTTCGTGCCGGCACGGGATGCAAGGTCTGCCGTGCGTATGCTTGAAATGTGTTGTCTGTTGGCAATTCACAGGAGTCGCATAATGCTGAGAGGGTTTCGTCTGGCTTTGCTGTTAAGTCCTCAAAACGGACGAAATGCGTACAATCCGAAGAGGTCTCCATGAGACGAATCCCTGCGCGCATGGTGACGATCCATTCTACTGCGGCTCTATCCAAGTGTCGCTCGAAATGTTCAATTTTATCAGCAACTTCAGAGAGGGCAGGATCTGTTTTAACGAGTTGCTCGACCATGAGTCGCCACTTTCGGTCTTCGACCCCCCACCAGTCGTGTTTCTCTCCGTTGCGGTGAACGCCGAGTCGTTTTGACCAAGTTGCGATGGACTGACACGTATCCCATCCGTTACGGACAAGAAAAATAAAACGTGCGTCTGGAAATAAGGCACGCACAAAACCCACTCTGAAGATCAGTTCAGGATATTTATCAACAAGTCGTTCTGAACGGATTGTTGTCAGATAGGCACCGAACATCTGTGCCGCACGGCGGCGCATTTCGTCTGTCGCATCTTCAGCGGTGAGTCGGTATTTTGCGTCGTTTTGACTATAGTTTCCGATAATATCTTCGTGGGGGTGAATGAGATGCCATATCGCTTTCGGTTCATTCAGGTAGCCGACATCTCTGTGCATGGAGAGCACGATACCGAGGATTGTGGTGCCGCTGCGCCCGGTGCCTAAAATGAAGATTGGCTTTTTAACGGGTTTGTATTTACTATTGTTTGCGGCGACCTTTTTCAGGATAGAAAAGACGAGCGGATTAATCCAACGTCCTTTTGTCGTCACGGGTCGTCCTTCAAAGAAGGCGTAACTCATGAGGCGCGTGAGTACCTTCGTCGGTCGGGTTTTGATATAGAGTGGGTTTATTTGTGCGATCATTTTTTAGCGATTGGCGGTTAGCGATTAGCAGTTAGCAAAGAGGTTTCACTTAACTTGAGGTGCCGCTTTACAAACTGCTGTCTGCGAAAAGCCTTCTTTTTATCGTTTGCGGGATACTCTTCATACGATCAAGGTTAAAGAGGAACGCGCCTCCTAATTTCATAGGAAATGTTAATAGATGAAGTGCCAAACCCGCAATATTCGGCTGGATTGACACACGGCTATAGTTGTGTTTCTTCATAAGGGCTGCGGTTATGGTCTGATTAAGATAAATTTCAGCGGAACTGAGTTCTCCGTTCTGCCAACTGTGTGCACGGTGTGGGTTTATGCCGAGTTGCTCCGGTTTGTCCTCTGCAACGGAAGAACCGACCTGTGGGACTTGGAGCATCGTATCGGTATAGGCGATATTGGCAAAGTCACAGACACCTTTGACTGTCGTTTCGGGGTATGTAAGGAGTTCCTCAAAGTAGATAGAGGTGACCCGTTCATGATTCGCAAATTGATCTGCAGCGTTGACAGCGGTACGCCAAATATGGCTGATGGTGATTGGATGGTAATTCACCCAATCGCGAAACGTTTCTTTCATAGGCATATCGCTACCGCCGAGGAATCGGCGTTTCCATTTCCGCTTTTGGGATAACAGTACATCGCGCGGGTCTCGGATCATGTTGATAATTCGTGCCTCTGGATAAAGTTCGAGGATGTCCTTGATGTAAAATACGTTGCGTGGTGTCTGATCGCACGGGAACGTTTTACCGTTCTCGGTTGCTTCATGGTGGAGAAACGCTGAAAAAAGTTGTGCCGATGTTTCAGGATATGCGGTTAAACCGTCAAGAAATCCTTCTGCCTCTTTTAAGAACCGACGCGGGTTTCCATGCGTGCGGTAGCCTTCCCGTTGGACACAGCAGAGCGCTGCAGCGAGTTTTAATGCGTTTGCTTTAGGCATCTCATAAGAAAAGGGTGGTGCACATAGCTGTCCAAAGAAATGGAGTTCGCCAAAAGTGTAAACGTCCGGATGTTTTCCTAAAATCCGTCCCATCATCGTTGTGCCACTGCGACTGTTACCGACAACAAATATCATATTTTTAACTATTAAATCTGGGCATCGTTCCACTACGTTCCACGATGGGGTCTGGTGAATTCCAACGCGACTGGGAAGATGTAAGGTTTCTAAAAGAGTAGATACAAGACCTATCCCGACCATCTGCGACTATCTCTTTATTTTTAAAATGCCGAAGCTGTTTTTAGGAATAACAAAATCTGTTGCTTTCCCCGACCATTCCTGAATGCGGACTTCGATTTCGCCGGATCCTTCCATTTCGGCATTGCCGCCGTTTGTTGCGTTGAGTCTTTCATTGGCGACATAACGATACGTGACATTACCTTTGTAATGCTTGCCATCAATCACGATTTGTGATGTGTGTTGTTCGCCTATGCGATTGCTGATGAAGATGGCAAGGTATTCCGTTTCATTTGCATCATTTTTTTTACCGACGGCTTGTGCTTGGATACCCGGCATCTGTTGCTTTGCATAAGTTAAAGCACCTTCAAGGAGCGGCGAATTTTCGATTGACACCGTAAACTGTGTGTCTGCCTGCGCAAATGCTTCACCGATGAGTTGAAAAGTCGGATAAACGGCACGCCGAATGTTGTTACCGAAATCCGATTCTGGTTCACCCCCATATTTCCAAAAGGTACCGGGTGTTGGAGGCGTTATCGGCGAAAATACGGGAAACCCCTTACCGGGACCAGCGATGACATGAAAGTTTGCATGCGTGATGTTAGGTATTGTTAGGAGTCTTAAGAAAAAATCGCCAGCGTACATTGCATGGAGTTGTGTATTGGCGACGCGGTTCGCAGGATTGGCGATGTTCCATTCCGTTATCCACATCTCCTTGTTTGGAAATAGTTTTTGATAGTAGTCGAGAGCTTCTGCGACCCCGAAATGAATCCATCCCATGAGGTAGCACCGCATCTCCTCTATCTCTTTTTTTTGAACGGCTTTGTAAGCATAAGCGTGAACGGTGTAAGCGTCGAAAAAGCTGCTGTCCGCTGCGAGACCTTCGTCCCATTTCCGTTGCTGTCTTTTTACCAGCCACCCTTCTTTGTGGAAGCCGAGAGGCGTGGCACAGACGGATACCTTTATATTCGGGTTAACGGCTTTCATCGCTGCGGCGTGTTTTTTGGCTTCGGCGATGTAGTTTTTGACTGTCTGGTATTTGTTGAGGTAGTGTGGCAGATAATACTCGTTGCCGAGTTCCCAGTGTGTAATTTGGTAGCCTTTGCTTTTGGCGTAGCCGACCCACGCTGCACTCTCTTCGGGACTGCCTGTCCATAGATTCACAACGACAACAGGGGTTATCTGTAATGTGTTACATAACTGCATAAAATCGTCAAAAGCGATTTTGCCGTTCCTTCGCTCCTGAAGTTTAACGTAATTGTCTTTGTTTCGTTTATTAAGTTTTGCATTGAGCGTTGAAGCCATTTCACTCTCAAAAAAGCCGCTGGCTTCCCAATGATAGAAGTTTCCTACTGTGCCGCCGGGAAATCGTAAGGTTTTCGGCGCGAGTGCCTTGGTTAAGTCGACAAAATCGGTGTCAAGGTAACCGTAATCGCCGCTCATCATGTTTGTATTGAACCCGTGGAGGACATGGCGGAGGGGTTGTGAGGTGTGGGTATCAATTGCTAAACGGAGTGCATCTGGTAGCGGAGGTTCCTCTCGGCAGCCGGTGTTCAAAAGCAGGAGTATCACAACGACTATTAGCGATTTGTAAATGGCGGATAACGGGTAGTAGGGGCAGGATTTCCCTGCCCATTGGTCGCGGGGTTGGGTAACCCAACCCCTACGATGGATGGTGGCGATCCTGTGTAGCAAACCCCATCGGGGCGACTTATGCGGCATATTCATAGCGTTATCCTCAGCGGTCTGTAGGTTGGGAGTGATCTGTCGGTGGCGAACATGAGACCCGCGCAGAGCCAGAAATAGAATCCGTAACCTCGGAATTCAAGGGTTCGGTTGAAGAAAAGTAGGAATACAGTAACGGCAACGAGGCAGAGCATGATAATTGAAATCTGCCGGGTCAAGTGCGACACAGCCAAGGGTGTACTCACCGATCTCCTATAGAGGTCTAAAGCGGCGCGAAAGAGCTTGTAGAATATTAGCGCGAAGAAGCCTAATCCCAATAAACCGTAAAAGCAGAGAATCGCCACCCAATACACATCCTTGAAACCGTTCTTGCTGAGTATTTTCAGGAGGAAGGAACGTTGGCTGGCATTAAGCCTTTCAATCGTGGTGTTTTGATCTGCGCCGTAGCCTAAGATGGGTTTGTTCACGAGGACTGTTGGGACGTTCCCAATTAAGGCACCGAGCCGTTGTTTCTGCGCGACACGGACGTAAGAACCTGAAAATACACCTGTTACGTTACCAACGAGCCCAACCCTTGCTTTACGAGGGTTTATGTACTCAAGGTTAAAGGGGTTTACTATTGCCAAGAGGATCCCAAAGACCATCGCGATGGATAATGCTAATTGAAGTGTCTTTTTCCAGCCGTACTGAAAGTAGAACCACGCGCCGCCTGCAAGGAGTGCCGAGAAGGTAGCGGCGCGCGAATATGAGCGGGCGATAAAGAAAAACAGTATCGCTGCGCCGAGCAGGTTCAGGTACTCCAATCGCCTAATACGGGAGAGATAGATGACAAGGACGAGAATCATGAAGACACCGTAGATCACCGTGTCGCCTAAAGTGCCGTAAACGCTCCCAATTTCTCTGCCGAGTTCAAGGAGTCGGTATTCTTTTGTGAACCCACCTATGGTGAGTGTGGTCTCGCGCGGTAAGAAGAAATTGAAGGCGGCGGGTCCACCCGCCCACTGGATGATACCTGCCCCGATTTGGAAGATACCGACCGCAAGGATTATGCGTAAAAAAGTCGCAATTCGTTTTTCTGACAGGTTGGAATTCGCGACGAGATAGAAAAGAACGATGTATCGCGCAAATGGACGGATGTTGTAAAGGCTGCCTATCAGGGGGGACCCGTTCACTAACATTGAGAGCAGCACGACGCTGTAAAAGCCGATAATTGGTAAGTCGATTGCTGTTTTGACGAAAGGAATACCTCTATAGAGTTTATGGATGACGAGTTTTCCGAAAGCCACATAGATGAGCATCTCGCCGAAGAATCTTAAGTAGGAGTAAATGACATCGCTAACGGGTAGGAACTTCAGTATAAACTCTTCAAAAGCGACGTATCCTGTCAGAAAGTAGATCATTCTTTTAGTTGTTGGTTAATGGTTATAACCAATCCGTCAGGTCTCTGTCCAATAATTCAGATAATTGTTCGTTAAACGGTTTAAAGTACGCCATCTGTTGTTTGCGGATCTCTGGGTCCAGCGGCGGCGGTGTCCAATTCTCATCCTTCTGCGGTTTTTCGTTCCAGTCGAGTACGGCTTTTCTGAGTTTGTAAGCAGCCGCATCTGGCACGAGTTTTCTGATGGCTTTTCTCAGTGGGTTGTGAGATGCCAAGAATTGTGTAAAGAGGAAGTTGAATCGTTCCGAACGCGGCATAGTGGCTTGATTGTGTCGTTTCCCTATTGAAGGTTTGAAATCGTTGCGGATACCGATGTGGTTAAAGAGTTGTTGGCAAATACCTTCGGCGTTTTCTTTTAAGTCGTCAGTTAAGAAACAGTGGACCCGGCTTCGCCCGAATTGATCTATCAAATTTTTGACGTGTGGGTAATAGATGCTGTTGTACTGGTAGGTGCATTGTCTCCATTTAAACCGGTCTTCGTTCAGGCGTGCTTTCTCAGTGGCGAGTGCTTCTTCGTAGGTCTTGATGTTTTCCCAACCTCTCCGGCGTGCCCACCAATAGGCAGAGTAGGCGCGGGCAACGGGTTCCCGTAAAAGCACAACGAGGTGTATATCAGGATTGTGTTCGTAAATCCGTTGCATAACCTCTGGGAAGTGCATCACCATCACGTTCTTAGCAATGAGTTGCTTGTCTTTAATTTCCGCGTTCGATTGTTCGCTTGCAAAATATTTCGCGAAAGCCCGTTCATACCCTTGCGTATATTCGTGTTTTTGAAGAAAAAAGGTCGTCTCTGACTGTGCATGCGTATGGATATCTGGATGTTGTGCCAAGTAACGGAGGAGTGAGGATGTTCCCGATTTTTGCGCGCCAACAATCATGAGTTGGATTCTTTTCGTCATAATTTTTTGCCGATCCTGCTCTCCTTTCCAAAATCCTCATATAAATTAAAGAGACCAGGGTAAAGGTTTCCCAATTAATTCACTAAGGGCATGAATATCAGATTTGTAATAGTCAGTCAAACGGCATTGCGTCTCTGCTGACATCTGAATTTTCTTATCAGGTTGCGTGTTTAGACGGAGATAAAGCGGTTCAATTGTTTTTCTGATTGTCCGCAGCGGTGTATGAATGACCGGTTTGTTATGCGTCCACTGCCGCAGTCGGAATCGGAAGTCTCGGTATTTCCGATGCAGTTCAGAGTTTCTCATATTCTCGGATCGGTTTGTTACTTTAAAGGCGTAGTTGTCATAAAAATCGGCATCTATCTCGGCAAAGTTGCACAACTCTGTCATAATGTTCAGCGGTTGCACCGCCAATTCCTCATAAAAAAGGATGTGGATGCGCGCCGGACCGAATAAATTAAAATAGGGTTCCAAATAGGTAGTATAGCAGCCATGTTGGAGTGTTTGCAAGTATTGTTCTTCCTGCTGCCCAGGGGCAAAGAGCAGATCAACGTAAGCATCGAAACTTAGGGTTTGTGGCAGTTTGCCAATTTGCTTTGCGAACCGATACCACGAAATTAATCTTGAGATGGGTTCACGGAGACTGAAGACTAACTTTGCGTGTGGTAATGAAGCTGCGATTCGCTCACGCGCCTTATCGCAATACAGGTAGTCTGGTGTTGATTCAACCCGTAGCTGCTTTTCGTTAGGGTTAGGAAAGAGGTGGTTGTATGCTTCTACGTCTCCTTTGTATCGGTATTTTGAAGGGAGGGGATAATCGGTACTGAGGAAAAAACGGGTCTCTTTATAAGTGGCAGCGCAGGTAGCAGGATGGTCAGCGAGATAAGTGAACAGTGACGTCGTTGCCGCCTTCGTCGTGCCGCCTACAATAAGATAGTGATAATCTCGAACATTTTTCATTCCCATCTCATTTATCTCTTTTTCTTTCTTATTGGTGTCAACCATTAGTAAGATTAGTTTGCAGTGGTTAGCAAGTTGTGCTTGCCACGCGCTGATCGCTGACTGCTGACTGCTATCTAAAACCAAGAGACCTTTGTCTTTCGGAGGAGACGCGTCAAGTTTCCGACGGCGAGGAGTGCCGTAATTGATACAGCGAGTGCGACCCCTGTGAGTCCCCTCATTTCAATCAATCCGTACGCCGCGATAAAATTAAGAAACGCCATCATTACCATATTTGCGAAGATGTGCTTGTAAGCCTTTTGTGCGTAGAGCCCAGCATTCAGAACGGGTATCAGACACGAAAATATCAATCCTATGCTGAGCCAAAAGAGAAGTTGTCCGATTAATTCAATAGAGGCGTGATCGGTCGCGCCTCTCCCATACAAAATCCAACTGATTTTTTCGTGAAATATCAGCAGGATTAGCATCGCTGGGAGTCCGATAATTATGGCGGTGCGGACATTTCGGTTAAGCGTGCGTCCTAACTTCTTTTTATCGTTTGCTGCGTCATCTGTTGCCATATCGGGTAGACCTGTTGTTGCAATGCTAATACCAATAAGGGTCTGTAACGCCGAGAAAATCTGGAAAGCGGATTTATAGAGGGTAATCGCACCGCCGCCGAGTTGCGAGACGAGGTATATCTCGACCAACAGGCGGTTTGTAACTTGCCGAGTTGCAAAACCGAGTGTTGGTAACGTGACCGTGTTCTTTAAAGCGCGGAGTGTATCTACAGAGATGCCCGTCAGCGCGTATCGATGTCCCGTTCGGTAAGTTCCGATGCACAACCATCCGAAATATACGGCGAAACCGCCGGCGTACGCCACCGCAATCCAGTTTTCAAGCTGCTCAGTGTTCCATAGGACTAAAAATATAACCGCTGCCGTGCCAGCGGGTAGCGCGTTTCGGAGTGCGACCGTTTTAAAGCGTTGTTGGCTGTTTAGAAAGGCACCGAGGACGGTGCTACCACATCCGAAGACAAGGATCGGCGCACAGAGTCGTAAGAGTGTCGTTCCCTTTTGAACATCAACAGTCGATCGCGCTAACAATCCGCCTGCTATCCACGGCGCGACCAGTTCGATTAAGATAAAAATTCCAAAGCCGATACTTATTAAAGCGAACAGCAGGCTATTGGTGAAACGTTGATATGCTGCGCGTGGCATCTCCTTTTCACGTGTGACAAAGAGGGGAACGAGGCTAAATTTAGCACCTTCTCGGACAATTGTATCAACAACGAACACCACCGTCAATGCCGTTATGAGTGCGTCCGCTGTGTCGCTGAAGCCGAATCGCCTTGGAATCAATAGGACACGAACGAGGAGGCTCAATCCCATGCCAGCACATGTAATTGCCATTACCCAAAGAGTTTTGTAACGGCTGTTGGCTGTTGGCTGTTGGCTGTTGGTAACTCCTTGTGGCTGTTGCGTATTTCTTGATGCCATAACCCGCTCTTTGCTGACTGCTGATAGCCGACAGCCAATGGCTATTACTTCCAACTATCAGGCAAATTTTTACGGATTTCGATGTTAGTGAAAGGACTGGAAACTCGTGGACCAACAGATTTTGCCCATGTCGCCATTCTGTCCAAACCGTCTGGAAGTTCTACCTTTGATGTGTCTCCGAAAACACCTTGGAATTTCTCATGTGAGCAATAGGCGTGTTTTACCTCTTCTCTGGCACGCATATTGATAACACTTACCTCTTTTCCCATTGCTGTCATCACCAAGTCCGCCAATTCGTTGACGGTTACATATTTATCGGAACCGACGTTAAAGACCTCTCCCGAAGCCTCCGGAATGTCTACAGCGCGAGCGATATGGGGTGCGACATCCGCTATGTGCGTAAAGGCGCGTGTCTGTTCTCCGTCTCCAAAGATTACCAAAGGTTCCTCTTGCATGATGTTGTTCATGAAAATACCGATGACGTTCCGATACTTATCACCAATGTTCTGGAGTTCACCGTAGACGTTGTGTGGTCGGAAGATGGTATACTCCAAGCCGAAGAGTCGTTTGGAGACGGCGAGTTCTTGTTCTACAGCGTATTTGGCGATGCCGTAAGAATCTTCCGGCATCGGTTGAAGTCCTTCATGCATTGGGAGCTGGTTTTCACCGTAGACAGCAATGGATGAGGTGAACACAAAGCGTTTGACGTTGTAGTTTACGGCGGCGTTTATAAGGTTTACGCTTCCGATGAGGTTGTTCTGATAGTTGAATCGTTTGATAAAGTGACTCAATCCCTCTGCCGCATAAGCAGCGAGATGATAGATGTAGTCGAATTGATGCTGCTCACAGAGTTGATTTATCAGCGAAGTATCAAGTATACTTCCTTCGACAAAGGTTACAGCGGGATTAAGGTTCTCACGGAAACCGCCGCTGAGGTCGTCAAGTGCGACGACATCTGTGTCGCCTTGGCGGAGAAGTTCATTAACGACGTGCGCGCCCATAAAACCCGCACCACCAGTGACTAATGCTCTCTTTTTCATAGTATAGTTTTTGGTTCCTACAGGAATTGTTGATAGACATTCATGATTCTTTCATAGTGAATGTCGGCGTTAAACTCCGTTTCCATTTTGTAGCGTCCGATGCGTCCCATTTCTGCAGCATCGCTTTTATGCTCCGACATCCACAGCAGCCGATCTCGTAATGTTTCTTGTTCACCAGATGGGACGAGGCATCCGTCAACGCCATCTACGATGAGTTCAGGTATCCCACCAATATCGGCACCGATGACGGGTTTGCCGTAGGCATAGGATTCTAAGACAGACATTGGACAGTTTTCATACCACTCTGAGGGTAGCACTGTGCAGATACTGTTCCGAATCAATTCACGGAGTTCGTCACCCTGCTTAAAACCGAGGAGATGGATATGTTTACATCCGTTTTGTTCGATGATCTGCTGGACTTCTGGTATCGCTTCGCCGTCGCCTACGATATAGATCGGAACGTCTGTGAGTGGGACGGCTGCTTCGATAAGCGTCAGGATGCCTTTGCTCCGATGCACCCGTCCGAAATACAGAATATAATCTCCCTCGGAGAAGTTAGGTGTAATGTCGGAGACATCGACGAAATTGTGAACGGTTGAGATTTTGTCTTCAGGGATGCCGTGCGAGATCATCTTTTTTCGGAGGAAATGGGAGACCGAGATGAAATGGTCGAATTTCTTAACGGCACCGAGCATCTTAGAGATGTAAGACTCGGTAACACTCAACGCCGTACGAGCGAGTGAGCCTCTATTGCATCGCTTTGGGAGTGCGCGCCAAAAGTGTTTGCCTTCACACGCCTCACAAATCTCATCGTTTGAGAGATGACTGTAGACGGGACAGGTGAGTTTGTATTCATGTAATGTCTGAATGAGCGGAATACCGTCTCTTTTGAGGACTTCCAAGATTGAGGCGGTGAGTTTGCCGTAGTAGATATGGAAGTGTGCGAGGTCGATGTTTGTGTCCTTCAGTAGTTGTCGGATTGATTTAACAGCGTCGTGTGAATACAAGAAGCGTAGTAAGTCGCCTGCGCTCGGATGCTCGAAATCCGCACCACGTGGGAAATAGTTCTCCCATTCAGATGGCTCGTTATTCGGACTCGCTGCTGTAAATGGGACAACTCGGTGTCCGTGCTTTTGTAATAGTTCAGCGAGCGTGAAAAAGTACCGGTCAGAACCACCGCGGACGTGGTAATTTTGTGAGACGTTTAGAATCGTACGCTTCATCGGTAATGCCTCCTTTACTCGCGTATCGCGAACCGCGGTCCGCGATACGCGATTAGCGGTTTGCGGTTCACTATTCGCTATCTAACAGTGTCCTGTATGGAAAGCCTGCATCGGCAATGCGCTCATCTGTGAAGGGTTCATAATAGACGATTCCAACTTGTTTGGTAATCAGTTCTCGATCGGTGGCATCTATAATAACATTGGCTATTTCCGTAGCGTCTGAATTGCCCCACCAATTGTTGCTCACGATTAGGTTGAACTTTACATTTAGTTGGAGTGCGAAGATATTTGCATTCAGATTGTTATTGCGAATGATAGATTGGACATTTTCACAGAAGACACCGATCTCGTTTTTGGTGATATTGTTTTTTTCGATCTGTGGACGTGTTTGGCGGCCGATGGTTCTGACCCCGGTGTTATTGTCAAGAATATCGTTGTGTTGGATCTGTGCGTCGCTGCCATCTAAAGCGATGGCGGTTTCGTTCAGACGTAGTGTACACTCCGCCACAGTCGGCGAGGTTGTTTTGATGTCCAGTGCGGTTTTGGCATACTCGATGACTGCGCCTCTGATGAAACTTTCTAAGTCGTGTGTGTGGTCGAAAAGGATACCGTTCCAATCCGCGGGTGCTGGTTTGATGTTCTCCGATGTAAGATGGACGAGTTCGGTTACCTGTTCCTGTGCTAACGGAGTTCCAATCTTTAGGATGCCTCTCACTGTCAGAAGGGCATTTCGTCCAAATTTGACAGTCGTGCCGGGTGGAATGTTGAGGGTTACATTCTGTGGAATCTCCAGAGTGCCTTTCACGATATAGGTCTTTTCAGGTGTCCACGTTTCGTTTTCGGTGAGTTGGTGGTTTTCAAGAACAACCTCCGAACTTTCTGTCGGGTCTACGGGGTTGGTGGTGTTTTCTGTTGTGCAGCCTATGCTTATGGTTAAGTGAATGCAGAGGATTAGCAGGTAGTATCTTAAGTGCTGAATTTTCATTTTTTGTATTTACGGGTCCAATCATTTCATGGCTATATAAGAGAACGCTATTTTGTAGGGTTTGTTGCAAATTGTGTGGATTTTCATTAATTTTTTCGGGAGTTGGGAATTTGGTTTTCGTTATATTCGTTGTCCGGTTTGCGATTCTGTCTTTTTTCATTTTTTCCTTGCTTTATTCTCACGGATGTGATATCCTAATTTTAGCAGTTATGAGATTTGGCTTGTCTCTACTGACACCTTGTCGCGGTGCCGCCCGTTTTCTGTGCTAAGAGGTTTCGCTGGCAGAACCGGCAAAAGTTAATAAGGAAACGTATCATGAATGGAAACAGATTTGAAGAAATGGTCATCACTACGCTCAATGAATTGCGTCAGGAGGTATCATCCTTACGCTCGGAAATCAGTGATGTAAAAGCTGACTTACACAAGCAAATCAGTGATGTACAGACGGACTTACACAAGGAAATCAGTGATGTAAAAACGGATGTCGCCTGGGTGAAGGGTAAACTTGAAGGGCGGTCTGATACACGTCATGTGGTGCTCACCGGTATTTCCATTTTCGTTGCGATCTGTGCAGTCGTTGTCGCCTTCCTAAAATAAATCCGCGATTCAAACAACTCTCACCGCAAGGCAAAAATATTTACGTTCCCAAACACACCACCCCATTGAAAAGTTTATCTCACAGTCTTGGATCGACAGCCTCGCTTTCAAGGGCAAGAACCCCGAAAACACATTCATGGACACGAGACAGTGGTTCGCGGCTAACGAAACGCTCCAGTGCCTCAACACCCAAAGCAAACTCTCTAAGCGCAAGGGAACGTTTGTGAGAAACGCCACGAGAACGGAGACGTTCTAAATTTTGAGGCAGTGTGTATTCAGGTCCATAGATAATCCGTAAGTACTCACGACCTCGACACTTTACAGCAGGTTGTACCAATCCACGCTTGCCTTGAACGATGAAATTCAGCGGTTTGATGACGATGCCTTCGCCTCCCTGATCTGTGAGTTCCTCCCACTCCCGAATCGCTTCCGTTTGGCTTGTGTCATCGGTTAAACCTACGATGCCGTGCCGAGTTGCAAACAACAAATCATCTTCAGAACCTTGACAGAGTTTGGTCAGCTTATGCGTATGCCAGAGATGGTCTTTGTCAAAATACGTTCTTCCTTCTGTCGCAAGCAAGTGGAACGGTGCTAACTTCAAGTCTGTGATTGATTCAACAGACCAGCAGTATTGCTGATAAGCCTTGATGTATTCGGTTACGGCTTCTGTGCGTTGGCGATAACTCTCCAAGATACTATTCACATCAACGCCTCGTTCAGCAGTGGTTTTTAAGGAGGCAACCGCTGCTTCCAAAGCGACACGCGCCGATGTCCCGACTGGCGCGTATTGTTGCTTTAGCAACTCTTGTGCCTTCACCGACCACGGCATCAACTCACAGTCAAGGCAAATCCAATCTGTCCCAAGACTTTCCCAATAGCCGACCTTGTCCATCGCTGCTTTTACGTGTTCAAGTAAAGCTGTTTCAACTGCGGCATCGTTAAAGAAAGACCTACCGGTTCGTGTGTAACAGACACCAAGTGTGTCGTCTGCAATGCCGAATCGTTTTTTTGCGGTTTCTGGATCGCGACAAACAACGAGAATCGCACGCGATCCCATGTGTTTCTCTTGCCAGATAACGTCGGTTACCCCTTGCTTTTGATAGTAAGCGAACGCTTCTGCGGGGTGTTCGAGCAGGTCTGATCTGTCCGTTGTCTCGGTCGGGGACATGGTGGGTGGCAGATATATAAGCCATTTTGGATGGACAGCGAAACGGCTAATCACTTCTAACGCCGTTATAGCATTCTCTTCTCGAATTGTCAGGTTGCCGTGTAACCGCGTGCTGATCGCGCGCCTTCCCGACACATCGTTGATATCTAAGATATCGTCATATCCCTGCGTTTTGAGAGAAGAGGGTTTGTCCGCTTCATTAAGAAGCGGTTTCACGGGTTCATAATATGTCCGGTGCGCGGGGACAGATACCAACTCTTTTTCCGGGTATCGCAACGCCGTGAGTTCGCCGCCGAAAACGCATCCGGTATCAATATTGATTGTACGGTTTACCCATTGCGGTTCGGTGACCGGCGTGTGTCCATAGACAACCGTTGCAGTCCCGCGGTATTCCTCCGCCCAATTGATGCGGATGGGGAACCCGAATTCATCCGTTTCTCCGGTGGTCTCACCGTACATTGCAAATTCCCGGACGCGCCCTGATGCGCGTCCTTGTAGTTCCGCCTTCATTCCGGCATGGGCGACGACCAGCTTTCCTTCATCAAGTACATAGTGGCTCACTAACCCGTCTAAGAATTCTGCAATGTGCATTTTAAATTCTGTTGATTCTGTCTCTAATTGCGCCAGCGATTCCGCCAGTCCGTGTGTCCGCTTCACATTTCTCCCGCGGAGTGCCCGCACCAGTTTTACATCGTGGTTCCCCGGTACACAGAGTGCTGTACCTGTTTCGTGCATCCGCATGATAAGACGCAAGACTTCAGCGACCTTTGGTCCTCGGTCTACATAATCTCCCACAAACACAGTCTTTCTGCCTTCTGGCGGTTCAACGGTAATGTTCCCGTCGGGTTGTGTTGAGATTTTATAACCGAGTTTTTGAAGCAATTCAATCAGTTCGTCAAAACAGCCGTGGATATCACCGATAATGTCAAAGGGTCCTCGCTCGTCTGTACGGTTTGACCATAGGGGTTGTCGTTCGACACGAGCGGCTTCAACGGTTTCGGGAGTAGACATCACATAGAGGAACTGTCGAAAACCTTCGCGCTTGAGATAACGCAGTGAACGACGAAGTTGTTGGTGTTGTTGTCGGATGACGTGCGGTTTTAAATCGCGGTCGGGTCGTGTTGCGTTTCTTTCCTGACAGAGTTTCGTGGGGATGTTGAACACAATCGCTGCAGTTAAATAATGGTATTCGCGCGCCAGTGCAAGCAGCGGTTTTCGTGCATCGCCTTGGACGTTGGTTGCGTCGATGACTGTCAGTTTTCCGGCGGCGAGCCGTTTCGCAGCGATGAACCGTAGCACCTCAAACGCATCTTTCGTTACTGTTTGGTCGGTTTCATCGTCCGAAACGAGACCTCGACAGAAATCGGACGAGAGTATCTCGGTCGGTTTAAAATGCTTGCTTGCAAAGGTGGACTTGCCTGAACCTGAAGGTCCAATGAGGAGTACGAGGGAAGGTTCAGGGATTTTTAGAATCATGTTATTTGTTCTTCCCGACCTTTTTGGGTGAAGACTGCCATCTGCGTCGGCGCGCCAACGTCTTCAGTCGTTGGTCCGATGGCGTGAAACACAACGGCGTAACCGAAGCGTTCAGAAATGCGAGTTGCCCAAGACTGAAGCTCGTCCCGCGTCCATTCAAAACGGTGGTCTTTGTGTCGAAAGCGTCCACCTTGGAGATTCTCAAATTTCACATTGTATTCTCTGTTTGGTGTCGTCAACACAACTGTCTGAGGGCGGGCAAATTCAAAAAGGACCCGTTCAAAAGCGGTAAGTCGTGGTAAATCTAAGTGTTCAATCACCTCTATAATCGCAGCGGCATCGTATCCGGCAAGACGTTTATCTCGATAGTTGAGCGACCCTTGGAACAAGCGAAGCCGTTTTCTTTCATTCTCTGGCAACCGATCGTAATGGAGTCGTTCTTGCGCGATTTTCAAGGCACGATGGGAAACGTCCATACCGACAATCTCTTCAAACTGCTTTTCATGCAAGAGCTTACGGAGGAGTTTTCCCTCACCGCACCCCAAATCAAGCACACGTTTGGCACCGCACTGTTTGAGTGCCTCAGTAACCGTCTGCAAACGGACTTCGTTCAGGTTGATTCGCGCTTCGGCTTGCGTTTCTGCTTCTGCCTGAGTTGTCTCATCGGTTTCTTGAGGATCCGTATCGCATAATTGAGCAAGTGCTTGATTGGTAAGCGGACGTAAATGTTTCAAGTAACGACGGACAATGGATTCTTGTTCTGGATGCGCGGCGAGCCAATTTTTACCGTGTTTTAAGAGTTTCTCGATTTCTGCCTCGTCAACCCAGTAATGTTTCTCATCATCAAGCACCGGAATCAAAACGTAAAGGTGCGTGAGGAGTTCGCTCAAACGGCAGGTGTTTTGCAGGGTTACCGTGAAATAACGACTCTCACCCCACTCCGGGAATTCCGCGTCCAAGGTGTGTCGCTCCACTTTTATCTTATAACCGAGCGGCTCGAAAAGTCTCCGCAACAATTGTTCGCCGCCCTGACACGGGAGGATGGATAACTTTGCTTCTAAAGGAATCGCTGTCTCGGCGAGTTGTGGACGTTCTTTGCTTCTACCGGACAACGCACTGCTAAATACCTGCGCGATTGCGACGCTCAAAAACGACGAGGCAACATAAGGGCGATCGCTGACGTACGGTGCCAGTGCAAAATTTTCTCCGAATCGTCCGTGTGGACGGCGAGTCAATCCAACGGTATCTATATCGAGAAGCAGTGTTACTGTGCACCTCTCTGCGCTTGCCTCTGGATAAAAGACGTGCGCTTGTCCGAAATTAAGAGCGAAGGATTGAATCCGTGCTGGGTGTTTGTGCAACAGATATCCAAGGTCTGTCGCTGGAGGATGTGTCGTTGATATTGTCAGGAGCATAATAGGACTTCAAATTTTATGGAGATTCTCCTTAAAAATGTTACACTGGTGTAACATTTAGTGCACAGGGGTTACTTGCGCCCAACCCAGTGGCTGTAAGGGTTTATAGAGCCTTCTTTCTCATTTTTTCTACTGTGAAAAAATAATAAGTCCGAAAAGTGTAACATTTTGTCTATTGTAATTCCCTTATTTTTCGTATAGTATAATTATATCGTATTTTTGTGGGGATGTCAAGCATTTTTATTTCATCTGGATTGATGCTTGACATTCTGCCTCATATTGATACAATATGGATATACTACGTAAGCACGGAGGCATGAGATGGGATATAAATTAGATCCGAACGCGATGTATCGGATGCCAACACATTTTGGACCGAGGACAGGGCCGAGATACGGACCGGATGGCAGAAAATTTGAGTGTAAAGATAACCCGAAATCGACATCGGTTACGGTGAGTTTCCTGACAAATAGCGAGCAACTTGAGGCGTTTTTACCGCCGGGTTTCTCACTAAATGGCGAACCCGTTGTGTCGGTGTCCGGTGGGTATATGAAAGAGATTGAGTGGCTCGCAGGACGCGGGTACAATACTCTCGGTGTTAGCTTTCCCGCGGTTTATGAAGGTGAAGTAGACCGGGCAACAGGTTCGCTGCTAACGGTGCTGTGGGAAAACTTAACGGATCCGATTTTGACGGGACGTGAGGAATTAGGTTTCTCCAAAATCTATTGCGCACTTCCCGATCCCCTCACTTTTAATGGGGAGACACACTGCACTGCGAGTTGGATGGGTTTCAAGTTCATGGACATGCACGTGAGAGCGACGGAAGCGGTGCCGATACCGCCAGCATCCCCTCCGGCGGAGCAGCCGAGTGGTGAACAACCCCTCACTGGCTCACTCCACTATAAATATATGCCGAGGACAGGAGAATGGGGGACGGCGGATATTGCCTACGCAGTCCTAACGCCTGCGAGTTCACCGAATCGGGTTGTGCAGGAGCATTGGCGCGGCGAAGGGACAGTGGAATTTCATAAGGCACGTTGGGAAGACTTACCAACGCAGTATAACATCGTTAACGCCTTCCACGCATTGGAAGTCAAAGAGTGGCGCGGGGCATCTATCGTCAAAAGTGTCGGCGGAAAAGACTTGAGCGATCAACGCATCTTGCGTTAATTTTTTTATTAATCCATCACCGAACCACCTGAGACGGTAATGGAAACCCCTGTTAGGTAGGCGGCTTCGTCTGAGGCGAGGAAGGCAGCCATCTTGGCAACATCTTCTCCCTCGGCGAGTCGCCCGAAGGGGACAGCTGCCTCGGAGCGGCGTGTGTATTCCGTGAGCTGCTCATCGGCGGAGAGGTTATCGGGCATTAACACGGATGCGAGATGTCCCATCCGCTCTGTGTCTACAAGTCCGGGACATATAGCGTTGACGTTGACCTGATAAGGTGCGAGTTCCTGGGCGAGGCACTGCGTGAAACCAATCACGGCGAATTTTGAGGCACTGTATGCAGCGAAGCGCGCCGATCCGCGTTTTCCGGTCACAGAAGACATATTGATAATTTTGCCGCCTGTTCCTTGTGCGATGAGATGCCGTGCTACTGCCTGCGAACAGAGGAACACACCTTTCACATTAACCCGCTGCACCCGATCCCAGTCCTCTTCAGTGAGATCGACGACGGGCACGCGATCCTTGCCAGCGATTGTTCCGGCGTTATTAACCAAAATATCGATTTTGCCGAAGTGTGCGACGGTCTGGTCTACCATCTGACGTACCTGTTCTGAATCTCCAACATCCGCAACGACACTGATGGCGTGTCGTCCCATCGCTTCAATCTCACGCACGAGGTCGGGGAGTCCTTGCCAGTTTCCTTGATCAGTGGTGTATAGGTGTTCGGTAATGTCGTTGACAGCGACATCCGCACCTTCTTTTGCCAAGCGGGTTGCGATAGCGCGTCCGATGCCGTTTTTGCCTCCGGCCCCTGTTACCAGAGCAACTTTTCCGTTTAGGTTGTACATTGATATATGACTCCGTTGAATTGTGTTGTTTTTTTGGATATACAGAGTATAGCAGATGCTTAAGGAGATGTCAAATTCCAAGTTGACAGCAAGAGGTTTTTGTGTTATCATATATAAAGCAAAAAAGAATATAGGCATTTCGTTATCTGTGCTTTAGCCCCGCTGGGACTGAAGATTGAAAGGGACATGTTGCTGGATACAATACGCTCCGGACGTGCGATAAATCGCACTACTACAAACGGAATCCAGCTCTTGCCTGCAATCTAATTTCTCCTTGTCTGCTAACCCTAAACCTGCTATCATATCCTCATGCCGAAACTAAACCTGAAACCCAATCACAAAGCAATCCGAGACTACTACACAACACTGCAGCAATACGAACAACACGACATCACACACGAAGGCGCGGTCAGCTCACCCTTTGATACACTCCTCCACGCCTGCGCAAAGCAGGTCAACGCCACGCTCGTCCCGCAATACCAGATGCGCGCGCCAACCGGAAATCGTATCGTCATTGATGGCGTGGTCCTCGACGAGTACGGACTCCCCTTCGCCTATTGGGAAGCAAAAGACACAGACGACGACCTTCTCAAAGCAGTCGAAGACAAACGCGCCGCAGGTTACCCGCTCGACAATACCCTCTTCCAAAACCCACAGCGCGCAATCCTCTATCAGAATGGAGGGGTAGCACTGGATCTGGACATCACCGAACCGGCGCGTCTGATTGCAGTACTCGAATACCTGTTCACGTATACACCGCCCGCGCTGGATAACTGGCAGACTGCAGTCTCCGATTTCAGAGAACATGTGCCGGACCTCGCAAATAAACTCAAAGAACTCATTGAGCAACGGCACGAAACGGATCCAGCGTTCAGAAAGGCGTTTGCTGACTTTTATGAGACGTGTCGCACCTCCATTAATCCCGAACTCTCACAGGATGCCGTCGAAGAGATGCTCATCCAGCACATCCTCACCGAACGTATCTTCCGAACCATTTTCAACCGGTCAGACTTTACAAGCCGAAATATCATCGCCATTGAAATTGAAAAAGTTAGTGCTGCGCTCATGCGCCATGCCATGAGCCGGGACGTGTTTCTTGAACCGTTGGATCGGTTCTATGTTGCCATTGAATAGGCAGCGACACTCTGTCGAGATTTTTCTCAAAAGCAGCACTTTCTCAATAGGTTTTACGAGAAATTCTTTCAGGGGTTCTCTGCGGATGTGGCGGATACACACGGCATCGTCTATACGCCCCAACCTATTGTCGATTTCATGGTGAACAGCGTTGCACATATCCTTGAAACCGAGTTTGGTCGGTCCTTATCCGACAGCGGCGTGCATATTATTGATCCCTTCGTAGGGACAGGAAACTTTATCGTCCGGCTCATGCAGGACATCCAAGGCACGGCGTTGGAGGCGAAATACCGTCACGAGCTCCACTGCAATGAAGTGATGCTCTTGCCCTATTACATCGCCAGTCTGAACATTGAGCAGGAGTTCTTTCAACGCACGGGGACGTATCTGCCGTTTGAGGGGATCGCCCTTGCCGATACGTATGAACTCCTTGAGCAACAGCAAGCCGAACTCTTTACGCGTGAAAACACGGAGCGGGTGAGGAAACAGAAGGCAACAGATATGTTCGTCGTTATCGGCAATCCACCTTATAACATGGGACAAGTCAATGAAAATGACAATAACAAAAACCGCAAATATCCCGCGATGGACAAGCGGGTTGCAGAGACGTATGTAATGGACTCTGGGGCAACGCTGAGAAATAAACTCTACGATCCCTATGTCAAGGCGATTCGATGGGCATCTGACCGAATTGGAGAAGAGGGCGTTGTTGCGTTTGTAACGAATAACAGTTTTCTTGATAGTGTCGCGTTTGACGGGATGCGAAAACACCTCGCGGAGGATTTTGACGCGATTTACATTATGGATTTAGGTGGGAATGCCCGGAAGAGATTGAAGGTCTCGGAGGCGAATGTATTTGGGATTCGGGTCGGAGTGAGTATCAATCTACTTGTGAAAAACGAGCAAAACGTATCAGACAAATCCCGAATTTTTTACTATCGCACTGATGAAATGTGGAATAGAAAACAGAAATTCGACTTTCTCAATGAACGTCAGCATATAGGTGGTATTGAATGGCAGAAAATTCAACCGGATACACGACATACATGGTTGACTGAAGGGCTTCATGCTGAATTTGACACTTTTATCCCGATGGGAAATAAGGAAGCAAAGAACACGAAGGGTGGAGAGACTATTTTTAACCTCTATTCTCTTGGAATTGCTACAAACAGAGATATTTTAGCTTATTCTTTTGATCTCGCGTTGCTACAAGAGCGGGTTCGCACCTTTATTGAGATATATAATACCACTGTTGATCGGAAACGAAGGCATGACCCCAGAACGCCAGTTGAGAGTTTCATTGATACAAACGATTCACGCATCAAATGGACTCGTCAAGTTAAGGCATCACTGAGAAAACTCGAACCAAGTAGTTATGAAGATAATCACTTTCGGAGAGCATTGTATCGTCCATTCTGTCAGAAACATCTTTACTTCGACAATTTTTGGAATGAGGAACGTTATCAACAGTACCGTATTTTCCCCACGCCAGACACTGAAAATCGGGCGATAATTGTCAGTGATCACGGTTTTCGTGCGGACTTCAGTACCCTGATGACGAACCTAATTCCAGATCTTCACACACTTGCATCGAGTGATGGTTTTCAATGTTTCCCATTCTACACCTACGATGAAGACGGCACAAACCGGCGTGAAAACATTACCGATTGGGCATTAGCGGAGTTCCGAACCCACTACCAAGATGACACTATCTCCAAATGGGACATCTTCCACTATACATACGGACTCTTGCACCACCCCACCTATCGCGAGAAATACGAGAAGAACCTCAAGCGTGACCTCCCGCATATTCCTTTCGCTGAAGACTTCTGGGATTTCGCGAAAGCAGGCGCAGCGTTAGCAGACCTCCATGTTAACTATGAATCCGCTCCAAAATATGATCAATTGCGGCAGCATGAAACTCCCGACGTGCCGGTCAATTGGAACGTGGAGAAAATGAAGCTCTCCAAAGACAAAATGCAGTTGATATACAACGATTTCTTGACGCTGGACGGTATTCCTGCGGAGGTTTATGATTATAGGTTAGGCACTCGGTCTGCCTTAGAATGGGTGGTGGATCAATACCGCGTAAAAGTAGACAGGCGGAGTGGGATTGAAAACAACCCGAACCGTGAGACGGAGCCGCGGTATATTGTGGATCTGATTGGGCGGGTTATCACTGTGAGTCTGCAGACAGTGGAGATTGTGGCGAATTTGCCTATGTTGTAAGGAGGTTTTCTTGTGGGAAAGGTGTTTCTATGAGTTCTTACCATTACCCGTTAGATAATCAATTAATCTCTGTAACAAACGTTTGTGTCGTTCCTCTGAAATACTACCAAGCATACCACGCACCAATTGACGCGGGATCACGCCGAGGAAACTCAGCCGAATCAGAGATTCCGAATGTAAACCACTTGATACGAAATCAGCATCAGTGGGTGAGATAATATCATCAAGCCCTTGAATGTAGTGACTCAACCTCGTGCTTACGCCACAAACAAGAAGATCTCGGTAAGGTAGTGGCATTTCGCGCAGAACAATTGCAGGTCTATACTTTAGTTCCTCATCGGCTTGAAACAAAGGAGCAAGGATAACATCACTTTCCTTCATAATCGGGATTCACCCACTTAAGCATATCTGTTGTGTACTCCGGTTCATCTTCTTCGTACGCTCGCGCAAGCATCTGCATGGAGAAACGGTGCCAAGCCTCTCGTTCCGCTGACTCCTGGTCCGACTCATATTTTTCAATGAGAGCCTCCATAACCTCCATCAATGAAGCCAAAGGGTGATTTTCACGTTTATCGACAAGCGTTCCTAAATCATCTCTCAAAGCTGAAAGTCGATGATAATCGCTCTCTGTATGCGGAACAAATATAACAGAAGCGAGTTGGGGCCATATATCTTGAGCGGTCTGTATTTCAGTCAGCATACTAACTCCTTATTTATCCTTAGGAATTCGTAGTTTAAGTATAACACATACTTCCTGAAAAAGCATGCCTTTTATCAGAGGCGTATTGTGAAGTTATTACTAACCGCTATCTACAATCCTGTAAATCCTGATTCGGACAACAGTATGCCCTAAGGCGACCAGAGGACGTACGTCGGCATATCAAACAGCGTTCCAATCAATGCCCAACCGCCTACGAACACATAATCCCCCATCACCAGCCCTAAAAAGAATGGGATTGCGCGTTGGTGTGCGCGTAAGCCGAAAATGGTGACAATAATAAACTTTATCATCCAACCGAGATAGACGGAGAACCAGAAGTCTGCGAGACCTCCCCACGTTGCGGCAGTCATCACATATCCGATTGGATGGAAGGGCCACCACATAAATTTATGACGCAAAAAATAGAGAATCCACGTCATCCCCGCACCGATGCCCATAGATTGCGTGCCGTCCCAGTTCGGACCGCTCGGATTGTTAAGCCACCGTTCTAAACGTCTCCCGAATACCTCCTCCCCGATACCGACGATGTAGCCGTGTACAGCGAACGCGCCTGTCTCATAAAGGAGATAGAGAAATGCCCAAAACGATGCGAGTGTGCCAACGATAATTGCGAACATCATCACCCAGACGAGTTTCCGACTGTTTATACCCGCCCGTTCAGCAAGTTTGAATCCCTCTAATTGGTTCGGCATCGGATGCGAAACATTGAGGCGATTGAGCCAGTAGTAGAAGGAAATGATTGTGAGATTACCCGTCCCGACAAAGCGTGCGCCGAAGGTGACGACCATCAGCCGTGCTGGATCGAGGGCGAGGATTTCGTGTGATGGGGGTCCGAATTCGGCACGTACGCGCGTAACACCGAGTGCCATCACGGTGAAAATGACAATAAAACCAAACACACCCCCTAAAGACATACCTGCTTTCACCGAGAATAGTGTGAGTCCGACGCTCCCTAAGATTAACCCGAGAACAGCAACACGGTAGGGCATCGGCTCGTTTGAATCGTCATACGCTTTTTTTGTCATAAAGCAATTCTTGATGACATCAAGGAGATGCCTCCGAGTCCCCCACAACGCCAAAGCACCAACAGCAAGCCATGCACCACCCGCTCGTTCCGCAAAATAGAGTTCACCTTCACCCATCATCCCAGTGCGGACAATCCGTTCCGCTTTGCCAAACAGATAGAAGAACCACGCCGACATTGAGATGTCCAGCGGCACGAAGAAGGTTAGCCCTATAATAAAAGGGAAGATAGATAAAGGTAGCCATCCGACAGCGTTCCACGGTTTGTCTGTGAATAGATGTTGGATAGAATAGGAACTGAGTTGGATGGCGGGGACTTGCGGAAATAGATAGCTTAATCCTACGAGAATTTCGATACCCGCTGCAACCGAAAAGCCTATCCACATCGTGCCGTTTCTGTAAAAACTTTTCCGTCCTTGTGCCATCTGTAGCGGTAACTGGATTATCGGATACGCCAACTTTTCACGTTCCGTCCACTGCACGCGGATGATGCTGTTGAGGCATATCAGTGTGAACCAGACGAGTGTGACGAACCCTGTCCAAACCAGGATCGGCATCATCCAGCCGCGTAGATGCTTCGGGAGATAAAAGCTCAAACCCCCTTTAAAGTAGGCATCCAACGCGGTGTCCTCGGGAACGAACCACGTTGGAATGTAACGCCAGAAGAGGTGCGCCCATTCGTTTTCGATAGTGGCGAACCGGAACGGATGCGCGAGGGTGCCAATCAGGAAGGTCATCATCGAGTGACCGCCAATCGTGGAGACCATGACGACCATGATATAGATAACGAGGAGTTCCTGTGTGGTCAGTGCTGTGCGGGGTGAGAGTTTTTTCCAAGCGAGGTTAAAGCCGATAACGGCGAAAAGCGTGAAAACGGCGTTGAAGAAGAGCGATACGAAGTTAAGAAGGAATTGCGGCTGAATCATCTCAGCCGCGTAAGCAAGCCAATAGGCATTCCCAATAATGAGGACTGTCCCGATAAAGAGGGCGCGGAGGGTAATTCCAGATGTAAAGGAACTGTTAGAATTTGGCATGCTTAAGTAGCGGTCAGCGGTTAGCAGTCAGGTTAAGAGATATGTGGTTAAATCCCATACCTCTTGTGTTTCTGATAGCCGATAGCTGACTGCTGATAACTTTTCTATTTTTTCAGAGAACCCCACGTGAGCGCGAGTTTGCCTGACGGTTCAACATCTAATATCTCGTCGTCAAAGATGAGGTCGCCGTAGGCGAGTCCATCCCATGCACCACCAGGCATCCATCCGATCTGATGTTCACGTCCGCCGCCTTCACAATCGTTCGCATGGAAACTGAGTCCAATCAGTAATCCGTCTTCGGCTTTAAATTTGTCACCTTGTCCGGGATTTGCGAATTGTGGGTTGCCGCGGGGTTTTGTTGGATCGATAGCGACTTCATAGATGTAGTCGTCGCCGTTTTTAATCAGGACCCACTCCGTATTTTCCTTGGACGCTGCGGCAGATAGATCTTCGCCGTTCGCACCGAGTGTCCATTGAACGAGGGTGTCTCGGACCATACCGTTTTCAAAATCAAACATAAATTCGACGCTGTCATCTTCCCACCATCTGGCACCGGGAGGATTAACGTCTTGGAGTTCGTCATCTGTGATTTCAACAGCGAAAAAGATACGGGTCGGCTCTTTGGCGGTCCATGCCACCCTACCTTGTCCGGTGAAATCCTTGGCTTTCGGAACGCCATCGCCAACGTCTTTCAGTTCATCAAAGGCGACAATTTCGGCGCGTTCCCACTCGCTGAGATCGCCATCTATTTTGAGGTTCGTAATCTGTTTTGCGATGTATTCTTTATCGCGTTTTGCGACGGCAGAGAGCTGCGCCACAGTGAATATCAGGAACACTACTGTTCCCACGCCGACTGCAATCTTAGCAGACTGGAGAAACTTCTTAAACTTATTCATTAGAAACTCCTTTGTTTTTAGTTTTTATAGTAGATTCCGTAATTACTTATACACTTAGCATCGGTGCGGTTAGGAAACCGCACCTACCGGGGGTTGGAAATGTGTATTTATTTTTTGAACTTACTATAAAATCATTTAGGGTTAGAGATACCGGTTCGGTGGTGGATCTGTTTAATGATACCGTACTGTTCAAGGCGCGTCTGGACGAGTTCAAAAGATTTCTGGCTCAAGTCTATGCCGATCCATCGGCGTTGTAGGCGTTCCGCAGCGACGCATGTGGTAGCACATCCACAGAAGGGATCGAGTACCATATCATCTGGATTGCTACTCGCTCGGATAATTCGCGCTAAGAGTGCCAGCGGTTTCTGCGTTGGATACCCAACCCGTTCTTTATTCTTTGCCGTCAAGTTGGGAATATCGGTCCAGATATTGTTGAGAGTTTTGCCTTTCTGTTCGTCAAGATACCGCTTATATCGAGGGACGTTTCCGGGACGTATTTGCACGATACGTCCTGCTTTGATTTCTTTGCGCATGCGTTTTTTTGCCCATCGCCACGTTCTGGTGACTCCCATGATCTCGTAAGTCAGATGGGAATCGGGATCTTGGGTCTGAGCGGTTAGGGAGGTATACGAGACAAGCCGTCCGGTATCGGGTTCGACGTAACAATATTGTTTCTTGGTTTTTTCGTCAAGGTTCGCTATATCGTAAGGGATTGTGACAGCCTCTGGGTTCCAAATGAACACGTTGGTTTTTGAGTATCGGAAGATGGTGTCTGAGTCTCGTGCGAGCCCCTTTTTGAGATTCCCTTTACTCGTTACAGCCCGTTGCCAAATAATCTCATTTCTAAAGTTATCTTTCCCGAAAATACTGTCCATTACCATTTTGAGGTAGTGGCTGGCCTTATCATCGCAGTGTAGATAGAGAGTACCTGTCGGTTTCAGAATTCGGTGCATCTCAAGCATTCGGATGCTCATCATGATGAGATAGGCTTTCATAGCCTTTCCGTGACTGAACTCGGCGGCACTGATGCTATGATAAAGTTGAGGTTCCTTTTCTGCGAGTTCACCGTGGGATGCGCTATCTAAATCGTCGAGTGTCCAAGAATCTTTGAAACCCGTACCTGCGGCTTCGCTGCTAATCGGTGCTGCAAAGGTCCGATTAGAGTTGAAAGGCGGGTCAAGATAGATGAGGTCTATCGAGTCCGCGTCAAGACGGCGTAAGACCTGGAGATTGTCGTTTTCAAAGATGGTTCGATTCTCAACATTCATAAGGTAGTAGGCACACTCCGTTGTGCCGTAACAGGTAGAAAGAAATGGGAAAGAGGGCGCACTTACGAAAGGCGCGCCCATAGGATACGTAACCTCTTATCGACGTGCTTTGATGTCGCCCCATGTCACGGCGAGTTTTCCGTTCGGTTCGACTGCGAGGCCTGTATCGGACTTGAAGTTCTGGTTGACTTCAGCTTCGTCAAGGACTCGATCGTAGACGCTGAATTCGTCGATGATGCCGGTGAAGACACCGAATTCGCCATCGGCTCTACCATCTAAACCGATAAACAAAAAGAGGGTTGCCCAGTCGTCTTCAGGGAATTGGGCGAGGTTGAGTACACCTTTGGAGGTCTCTTTGCCGTCAACGAAGTATTGGACGCTGCTATCCGCCGGTGTCCCCGCAATAGCGATATGGTGCCATGCGTTGTCGGCGATATTTTCAGTGTCTTCAACATTGCCGACCCAGCCGGTGTCAACATTTAGAACGCCATTGCGAACCCATAGCGTTTTGGGACCCTTATCATCGGTGCCGGGGCCACCCGTTTTGGCGAAGATGACACCGGGACCGGAACTGTCGGTTTTTATCCATGCCGACCATGTGAAATCCTCATTGAAGTCAAAATCTCCCGGACTGTCGATTTCGACGAAGTTGTCTTCAATTCCGTCGAATTCCAAAGCATCGCCGATTTTACCAGCAACCTTTTTCAGATTCCCGTTGATGGTACCGTTGTAGTTACCGGTGCCGTCCTTAACGGTCTTTCCGGCAATATTGTTTGCATCGAAACTCCAGTAACTGACCAGCCCGTCTTCAACGATTTGGGCGATAGCGTTGGTTGCGATTAGCGTAATAGCGATAATGAAAATTATCAAATTAGCCTTTTGTAGCACAATCTTTTCTCCTTTGATTTTTGTGGGCACGCCTTGCGGCACGCCCGGTTGATATATCCCGATCGTTCTTTTGGGGATAGGAGGTTTTAATAACTTGCTTTGAGCGCGCCCCAGACTGTTGGCAGTTTACCAGTGGCTTGGACAGGGAGAACCTCGTCAGGTGTACACTCATCAGCGGTTTCGCAGATTGCCCAATTGTCAAAGGAGACAATGGTTAGAGCGGGTGCTCCCCTGCTTGAGCCACCGTTAAGTCCAACTTGACCGCTTTCGGGTCTGACGTTCCCGAAGTCGAGTTTACTTTCGAGCAGCCAATCTTTGGGTTCGTCTTTACCATCTTCCCAGATTTTACCCGTGAACCCGTCGTCAGATATTTCGGCTTTCATCCAGTACCATTTGCCGAGTTCTACCTCTCCAAAGGGAGGTTCGGTATCATTCTGTTTCCATGCGAGATGGTCGTTGAGGAACTCCATATTGTTGAGGAAGTGATGGATCAGAAAGGCATAACCAGAGGCATCACCCGGATCGAGGCGGAATCCGAGTCCACACCGGGCGAGGTCGCCATCACCCCAGTCATCGACACGGATCATGACCAAACCCGTATGCGGTTCTGGGAAACCGCCGTCTAAGACGAGGTAAGTGTGATCACCTGGGGATTCATCGGTTTGACTAATAACACCGCCCTTTTCTACCCAGTCGCCTTCGTGGTTTTTGAATTCGTACTTCCCATCAATTTTTCCATC
Source organism: Candidatus Poribacteria bacterium (assembly GCA_965232115.1). GTDB lineage: Bacteria > Poribacteria > WGA-4E > WGA-4E > WGA-3G > WGA-3G. Next base: position 5,068,619 of record OZ246958.1, on the reverse strand, counting down.
TTCAAAATCGTCAAGGTACAAAACCTCAGCGGAGCTGCTGGTTCCACAAACAAGGACGACAGCAGTAACCATCATGAAGAGGAAATATTTGTGGAAAGATTGATTGATAACGATACGCATTTGAAGGTACTCCTTGAAATCTATTTATTTTTTGGTGTTATGCGTTGGTGCGGGACTTATGGTGTGGCGCGGCGTTTACCGCCGTCCATATAGAGCGCGCTCCCAAACATATAGGAACAGGCTTCGGAGGCTAAGAACGTTACGACATTCCCAATCTCTTCAGGCTCTGCGATACGACCTGCGGGGAGTTCTTGTCCGAGTTCCTGCAACAGTTCTTCAACATCACGGCCTTCTCGTTCCGCTCTGACCTGTTGTTGGGTGCGGGCGCGACCGGTGTTCGTCAATCCCGGGCAGACGGTGTTTACCAAGATCCCATCCTCCGCAACGGCATCAGAGAGTGCGCGTGTGATGTTCAGAATCGTGATATTCGCTGCGCCTGTGGGTATGTTCCCGCGGGTCGGACTTGTACCTGCTGAACCTGCGATATTGATAATCCGTCCCCATTGATTTTCCCGCATATACGGGATAACCAATTGCGACATACGCAGGTAACTATAGGTTTTCAATGCGAGTGCTTCATCAATAAGTTCCGGCGGCAGTGCCAAAATATCGGCATTCCGTGCTGCACCGACATTGTTGACGAGGATATCAACACCGCCAAACTGATTGATTGTTTCTTGCACCACTTTCTCGCAGCTTGATTGGGTCGTGAGATCTACGGCAACAGCGTGCCCTTCATGCCCGGTCGCGTTAAGTTCTGTGAGGACTTGATCGAGTACGTCTTGTGTTCGGGCAGCAATGCAGACGTGAACGCCCTCCCGGGCAAGTGTGAGTGCACACTGCCGACCAATGCCTCGGCTACCGCCTGTAACAATAGCACGTTTTCCGCGCAACCCTAAATCCATCTATCTTATGTCCTTTAGTTTAGCTCTGCTTTCTATCATTGACCAGCTTTCAATAGTCCCCATGTGAGAGCGAGTTTGTCGCGTGCTTCGACTGCGAGACTTGAACCGTCTTTATCATAGATCTCCACGTCGTCAATAAGTGTTTGCGATCTCCACTCGCGGATGCCGAATCCACCTTTGGGATAAGGGACTTTACCGTATTCGGCAATCTGTTTGCCATCGAGTAAGACTGTTAGTTTTTTATCCGCTACAGTGACCGACAGTTCGTGCCACTCTTCGAGTTCGATATCAATGTCTGGGTCAGCGACGATGGGCCAACCGGCGGCACCGCGTTCAAAGACATTGAGAACATTTTCTCGCGGGGCACCGCAACACAGCCGTTTCCGTGCCGGTTCAACGAGCATATATTCGGTTACTGACTGTGCGCGCACAATCAGACCAATTGCAGCAAATTCTGCTGTCTCACCGATGATGTTGAATTTTGCCCGCATTGTGTAGTCCGTCAAATCCTCAAAGCCTTCAAGAAAGAGAGCATCGGCGTTCGTCTGATCATTCCGTGTGTCAAAGACGAGGACGGTATTATCAGGATTGCCGGGTTCTTTCTCAATTGTTATCGCTGGCACATCGGGCCATTCAAGTTCGGAATCCCCTTCAAAATCGTCAAAATAGAGTGTTTCTGCCGTTGCGCTTTGAAATAATAGGAGAATGATGGCAACACTCATAAAACACAATTTTAGAATTCTCACCTTAAAATCCTCCTAATAGATTGGAACGTACGCAGTAAAGACTGGTAGGTGCGGTTTGAATGCACGTCGCATTTGAGCGAGTACGCCGCAAAACCGCACCTGATCTTATGGTGATAAGAGACTTTGTTATCCCAAAATAGATGTTCGGTTCAGTCGTGCGTTTGACAGATAGCTATTGGGCGGATTTGAGTGATCCCCAGGTTGTCGCTATTTTTCCTGCGGCATCAACGGCTAATGCGCCTTCAATCCCCTCACCGAGTTTGGTAACATCATCATCAGTGAGCACCGTGTCGAAGACGACAACTTCATCAATAATTCCGTTCCACTGACAGCGTTTGCCACAGCCCGGGTCAGCACCGATGTAGACCTCTTCGGGAGATGCCCACGGCGGTCCCTTCGCATCTTCAGAGTTCTGCAGTTTGCCGTTAACGTAGACGTGAAGCTTGTTTCCGTCCCATGTGCCGACGAGGTGTATCCATTCTTTAGCCGGAAGTTCATCGCCGAGGACTTCAAGTTTTCCACCGCCGTTCGCTGCCCGAATGTGAAACGCTGCCATTGTGCTATTTTCACCGTTTTCGTGTGCACCCGTTCCGAGTAAAAACTGAGACCATGTTGAGCAGCCAAGGCCCTTCCATATCACACATTTGCCCGTCGGATCTTCTGCTGCGTAGACCCAAGAATGGATTGAAAAACCTTCGGACTCCGTGAAATCCAAGGCAGCTAATGTTTTTTCTTCACCCTTGGTGCCGAGTTTGACCCAAGTGTCCTGACCGTTAAACTCTAAACCACCGCCGAATTTGCCTTTCGCCCATTTCAGGTCGCCAACAAATTCGCCGTCTGTCCCGTTACCCGAAAGGTCTTCTACAACTTTACCTTTGCCTTCTTCAAAGGTCCACATCCCTGCAATGTCATTTTCATCAAAAGCCGCGTTGCTTGCAGTTACCATCGCGAAACTGATAGCAATGACAGCAATTGCAGTGAGTGTCCAATTCAGATAGCGTTTTGCTAAAAACATATTCATTTCCTCTTTAGAGAAGCAACTTATCAACGGCTTCTGCTTATTTTTTCAGACTACCCCATGTGACAGCCAGTTTCCGTTTCGGATCCACAGCGAGCGTTGGCTCCAAACCGTCTTCCATAACGGCTTGAATGTCATCTTCACTGAGAACAGTGTTGAAGATAATAAACTCGTCTAACAATCCTTCCCACTGCCTGCTCTGACCCCAGTCCCCGATCTGGGCGGGATCGAGAATACCGGAATTTCCACCCCAATCGTTTTCAATATCGAGCTCACCATTAATGTAGAAACGGATCTTCTTTTCCGGCGCACTGTAGGCGGTTGCGATGTGGACCCACTTATCCATCTGATCGCCTGCCAACATGTAGTTCGCGAAGGTATCGTTTCCGCCCGGGTTGCTGTGAATAGAGAACTCTACTTTGTTATTCGGGTGCATCTGGTAGTGGATGTCCCCAACTTTCCAACCGTTGACGTTGAAAAAGACACGCCACTGTGCTTCGCGTCCCGTGGATTTGACCCAATGTGTGAAGGTGATTTCCTCAAATTCGCCAATCCGTTTCGGAATCGCGACCCACTCATTTTTGCCGTTCAATTCAATCGCTTCACCGATTTTGCCAGCAACGAATGTGCCACCTTTTACTTCTCCATCAAATCCGTTTCCTGAGAAGTCTTCGGCATTGCCATCGAACAGCCATGCTGCGGCAACCATGTCTTCGGTAATCTCAGCTGAACTCGTTAGACTCATGCCCAACATGAGCAGGACGCTGAGGGGAACTGTGATAATTCTTGCGTTTGACAAAGTAATCTCCTATATGTTGCCAAAAGTGGCGGTAACTTGTGATTGTATGACGCTTGGACAATGCGTTTCACTTTCTATTCTATTTTGACGAATTATAATAGAAAAGGTGTAGAAACACGAAAATTTTTTGAGACAAAAACGTTGGACATATCAGTTAAACGAATCTGTCTTTGTGGGGACTGGCTTCCCATTGTGCACGCCATGTTTGCCACGACGTTGGGCATTGCCTACTTTCACGCGCACGGGCAGGACACGCAATCGCTGCGTGCCAGAGTTCGTTGAGTGAGGTGCCAGTCCGGCTGAATCGAAAATCTGTAGACCAGCGAATGGTATTGCTTTGATTTACCAACGACCGATGGAAGACGAGATTGTTGAAGACGAGGAGATCCCCTTTCTGCATCTCTAAGGTAGCGATCTCCGAATCGGATGCAGTCGGAGGGAGAACAGGAACGGCAAACGCCTCGCCGGGCACGCGGTGATAGGTTTGTAAACCTGACTTGTGGCTTCCCGGTAGGAATTGCAACGGACCGTTCGCTACTTTGACGTTCACTAACGGTAGCCATACAGTGAGGTGCGTATCGTTTTCGGTATGGGGCATGTACGCGCTGTCTTGGTGCCACGGGAGTGTTGTGAGTTTCTCGTTTGGGAGTTTCGGACGCACCCAAAAGTCGCCGTTGAATTGAATATCGCTACCGATAATCGTTTCTAATACATCCAGGACCTTCGGATGGGTTATCAAGTCAAAGAGTGCTTCGCTAAAGACAAGTGTGTGCCAACCAAAGACTTCATTCTCTCTACCGCACGCTTTTAGAATAGCGTACCAACGGCGTTCAAAAGGCATCTCTTTGTAAGTGTCAGAGATTGCTCTTTCGTTGTAGAGTTCAGTGGCGCGCTTGTCAACGGCTTCAGAGATGACAGCAATTAACGGAGCAAGGTCTACCTCAGAGAGTACCGATTTCACAACAAGGTAGCCTTGTTCCCTAAATTGTTCAGAATTCGTTGTTTCCATCTACAACTTGGCTCTCAGTGAATCCATCAGTCCATCTGGTGGGTCAAAAGGAAGTTCAATCACCTCGTTTGTGATACCACTATAGTAAATTCCCAACAGGAGGTTGAACTCCGCGAGGGATTGCTTAAGGTGTGTCGGATGCACCTTACTCTCATCGTCCAGCCAATCGAAAACCGCCTCAGTGAGGTTGCCTTGTGCGACGACATCTTGTTCCCCGTAGCTGAGCGGACCGCCTTCGTAGCCACCCTCTGGCGTTGAGCGTTCCCAACTGCTAAACCGCCAATGCACAAAACCTTTTGTTCCAACGACAAAAACGCGTTTATGGAAAAAGACGACGGGATCGTCGGATGCTGTTGGGGCAATTGCTGTCCCGAATGCCACGGAAACATGAAGTCCGTTCTCGTATTGGACGCGTGCGCTGGCGTATTGTGGAGAGGGTTGCGCCGAATCCAACTGTTCGGCACCGGAAATTTGCCCGAGCACTCGCGTTGGACGCGAGTTGTCGATGTAGGAAGAGACGAGTTGTAGCACATGTGGTCCCTGATCGACAGGGGTGCTGCGTGCGCTGGCATCAATGAACTTGATGTCTCCGATTCTACCTTCTGCGACATCTCGCTTTAATTCTAAATTTTGCGGATGGAAGTTGAGCTGCGTGTTGACGACGAACTTAGTGTTTGTCTCTTCTGCCAATCCTGCGATCTGCTTCCAGTCTTCGCTTTCAACGGCAATCGGCTTTTCGACAATCGCCGCTGGCACCCCGGCATCCGAGGCTTGTTTCATCAACGGATAGCGAATCCGTTCGTTGCTACCCCGCAGCACAGGTGCTGTGACGATATGAAGGACATCGGGTTTCTCCTTTTCGAGCATCTCATCCAGATCGGTGTACCGTGAAGAAATACCGAAGTCGTCTCCGAATTTGTTCAGGAGTTCGGTATTCATATCGCAGATTGCGGCGAGTTTTCCGTTTTTGACGAAGCGATAGGCATCTGCATGCGCACGGGCGCGTCCGCCACACCCTAACATCGCGGTTTTATACATAGAAAGTTCTCCGTATTATAGTAGATTTTAGAATTACTTGGACATCGTGACCGGCGCGGTTGGGAAACCGCGCCTACCTTGGATGCCCACATATTTTTCGATTTTACAATTTCTCCCGAAGGATATCAATCAACCCATCAGGCGGTTCAAACGGGAGATCGATAATCTGGTTTGTTACCCCGCTGTAGTAAATGCCGAGGAGGAGATTGAACTCCGCAAGGGATTGTTTGAGATGCGTCGGATGCACGTTGTTTTCATCGTCCAGCCAATCGAAAACGGCATTGGTCAGATTGCCTTGTGCGACGACATCTTGCGCGCCATAGTCAAGCGGGCCACTTTCGTAACCACCTTCCGGCGTTGCGCGCTCCCAACTGCTGAACCGCCAATGCACAAAGCCTTTCGTTCCGACGACAAAGACGCGTTTGTGGGTGTGATTCCCCGCATCCGGCTCTTTAGGCACTCGCTGCCCTACACCTGTCCCAAAGGCAAGGGAGACGTGAAGACCGTTTTCATATAGAGCCTGCGCGGCAGCGTGCATAGGAGAAGGCTGAGTGGAATCCAAATCCTGAGCCCCAGAAACCTGTCCGAGTACTCGCACCGGACGCGAATTGTCGATGTAGGAAGAGACGAGTTGTAACACGTGTGGTGCTTGATCGACCGGCGTACTGCGTGCGCTGGCATCGATAAACTTGATTTCACCAATTCTGCCTTCTGCGACATCTCGCTTTAATTCCAGATTTTTCGGGTGAAAGTTGAGTTGGGTATTAACGACAAACTTCGTTTGTGTTTCGTCTGCTAATCCTGCGAGTTGCTTCCAATCCTCGCTCTCAACGGCAATCGGTTTTTCAACGATGGCTGCTGGCACCCCGGCATCCGAGGCCTGTTTCATCAGTGAATACCGGATCCGCTGGTTGGTCCCTCGTAAGACGGGTGCTGTGACGATATGGAGGACATCGGGTTTCTCTTTTGCGAGCATTTCATCTAAGTCAGTATAGCGCGAAGAGATACCGAAATCGTCTCCAAAACTGGTGAGCAATTCCTCATTCATATCGCAGATTGCAGCAAGTTTCCCGCCTTTGACGAAGCGATAGGCATCTGCGTGTGCACGGGCGCGTCCACCACACCCCAGCATCGCTGTTTTATACATAGAAGGTTCTCCTGTTAAATGTTTTGCTTGAATCGGGTTCAGGTTTATAATTTTGCCCTGAGTGAGTCCATTAATCCATCAGGGGGTTCAAAAGGTAAATCAATAATCTCGTTTGTTATGCCACTGTAGTAAATTCCCAAAAGCAGATTGAACTCCGCGAGGGATTGCTTAAGGTGTGTCGGATGCACTTTGCTCTCGTCGTCCAGCCAGTCGAAGACTGCTTCGGTAAGGTTACCCTGTGCCGCAACGTCCTGTTCCCCATAGTTGAGCGGACCGCCTTCATAGCCGCCTTCTGGTGTTGCGCGTTCCCAACTACTAAACCGCCAATGCACGAAGCCTTTTGTCCCAACCACAAAGACGCGTTTATGCGCGACAGGACTCTCACTATCAGATGCGAGTGTTCCCATACCTGTCCCGAAGGCGAGAGAGACGTGAAGACCGTTCGCATATAAAGCCTGAGCGGCGGCATGCATCGGAGACGGTTGTGCTGAATCCAACTGTTCGGCACCAGAGATTTGTCCGAGCACGCGTACCGGACGCGAGTTGTCGATGTAAGATGACACTAACTGAAGGACGTGTGGTGCTTGGTCAACAGGAGTGCTGCGTGCGCTGGCATCGATAAACTTGATGTCTCCGATTCTACCTTCTGCGACATCTCGCTTCAATTCCAAGTTTTGTGGATGAAAGTTGAGCTGCGTGTTGACGACGAACTTAGTGTTTGTCTCTTCTGCCAATCCTGCGATCTGCTTCCAGTCTTCGCTTTCAACGGCGATCGGTTTTTCGACAATCGCCGCTGGCACCCCGGCATCCGAGGCTTGTTTCATAAGCGGATATCGAATCCGTTCACTCGTGCCGCGGAGTACGGGTGCTGTGACGATGTGAAGGACATCGGGTTTCTCTTTTTCGAGCATCTCATCCAAGTCGGTATAACGCGAAGGGATACCGAAATCTTCACCGAAACTGGTGAGCAATTCCTCATTCATATCACAGATTGCGGCGAGTTTTCCGTTTTTGACGAAGCGATAGGCGTTTGCATGCGCACGGGCGCGTCCACCGCACCCCAACATCGCTGTTTTATACATAGAAGGTTCTCCTATAAATGTTTTATTTAAATTTTCAGTGAGGCTTACGTACTAAAAGACTGGTAGGTGCGGTTTCATGAAGATCAATTTATTAATTCGGTAATCCGAATTCACCCCAAACCCGGTAGGTGCGGTTTCCTAACCGCACCGGACATTACCGAAATATTTTTTTAAACTTCATCTAACCGCACCGATTCCCATAAGTCCTATTCAAACCGGACTTACAATTTTTCCCTGAATGCATCCATTAATCCATCGGGAGGTTCAAACGGAAGTGCGATAATCTCATTTGTGAGTCCGCTCTGGTACATCCCTAAGATGATGTTAGACTCCACGAGCGACTGCTTGAGATGTGTCGGGTGCACATTGTTCTCGTCATCTAACCAATCAAAAATGGCTTCGGTAAAGTTTGCCTGCGCTATGACATCTTGTTCACCATAGTTGAGCGGACCGCCCTCATAACCCCCGTCAAGCGTTGTGCGTTCCCAGCTGCTGAACCGCCAGTGTACGAAGCCTTTTGTCCCGACCACAAAAACGCGTTTGTGATCGTAGATACCCTGAGTATCGGATGCCTTTTGTGCCATCTCTGTTCCGAATGCAATGGAGGCGTGGAGGTCATTCTCATACAAAACGTGCCCGATAACATGCGTCGGCGATGGATGCGTAGCAGCAGTCGGAGACGGGTGTGTAGCGGTTAAATGCGCCTTTCCAGAGATTTGCCCAAGGACTCGTACGGGCGGTGAGTTGTCAATATAGGAGGACACCAACTGTAATATGTGTCCTCCCTGCTCAGCGGCTCTACTACGCGCGCTGGCATCAATAAACTTAATCTCGCCGATCCGTCCTTCTGCGACATCTTTTTTGAGTTCCAAGTTTTTCGGATGGAAGTTGAGTTGTGTATTAACGATAAATTTCGTTTTTGTCTCTTCTGCTAATCCGGCGATCTGTTTCCAATCTTCGCCTTCCACAGCGACAGGTTTCTCAATAATCGCCGCTGGCACATCGTGGTCGGATGCCTGTTTCATCAACGGGTAGCGGAGCCGTTCGTTAGCGTTCGGAGCCACCGGGCTTGTGACGATATGGAGGACGTCGGGTTTCTCTTTTTCGAGCATGTCGTCAAGATCGGTGTAGCGGGAAGCGATACCGAATTCGTCTCCGAATGTGTTGAGCCGTTCTGCATCCATATCGCAGATAGCAGCGAGTTTGCCGTGCTTGATGAAGCGATAGGCATCTGCGTGCTGACAGGCGCGACCGCCACACCCCAACATCGCGGTTTTATACATGGAAATGTCTCCTCAGAGTCCTTGATCGGGAAAAGTAAAGCTCAAAAAATAAGAACAGACTGCACCAGATTAGCAATGGAAGAGATTTTTGTCAAATGTTACCTAACGTATGTAGACTTTCTCACCACTCTTCGCGCTGTCGTAGAACGCGTCCAGTATCTGCATAAAGACATAAGCATCCGAGGCAGAGACATCCGGGGCAACTTCACCCGCGATCGCCATGGCAAAGTGATTGAGTTCGTAGTAGAAGACGTGAACCTCTTCAGGGAGTTCGCCGTGATCAATTTCAAGGGGCTCATCAACGGTTTCTCGAATGAATTCACCCTCTTTGAATCGGGATATACCCCCGTTTGTGATTGCGCCAGTCGTGCCGTAAAGTTCGACAACACTCGCCGAGTCTGAATGGCTCATCCGAGAGCAGTCAATCTGTATGGTTTTTCCGCCTTCGCAGCCGAGGATACCCGTAAAATAGTCCTCCGCTGCGCCTTCGGGTCCGTCGTATTGCGGGTAAAGCACATGCTTCGCGGCGAATGCCCATTCCGGTTTTGGACATCCCATCCACCACCACGTCAAATTGAGTTCGTGCGAGTAATGTTGCCCTAACGAACCGCCTTTCTGTCCATAGACGTGTAACCATCGACTGTTGGCGTTAAGGTCTGGAATAAAGTTGTATTTCCCAAAGATGCGGGCATGATACAGGTCGCCGATTGCACCGTTCAAGACGGCGCGTCGAATCTTCCTATTGTTTGGGAAATGACGCATAAAATAGCAGAATTGCAGCGTTTTCTCGGCTTTTTGCGCCGCTGCTTCCATCTCTAATATTTCGGGTGCGCGGATTGCGTGAGGTTTTTGTACCAAGACATGCTTGCCTGCACTGAGCGTATCCAAGACCTGCTGTTTTCTAACGTCTGGATTGGTAGCGAGATAGACGGCTTCAACAGTTGAATCGTCAAGGAGCTCGTGGTAGTCGGCATAGCGGTGTGGTACTGCATTGTCATCGCCTGCCTGCGCTCGGCGGGTCGGGTCGCGCTCAGCGATTGCGATAACGTTTAGCCGAGAGGTCGCATTCGCAGCTTCAATCGCTCGACAACCTGCCCATCCACATCCAACAACGCCGAGTTGGATAAGTTGGTTCGCCATAAAAAGGTCCCTCTACTTCTTCTGTGAAAGCGGTTTTTAATATGACATATCTATTGTATCGAACATGTGGAAATCAATATTAAAGGGGAGTGAGATGTCCGATTCTTTATTGGCAAAGTGACGCGAAAAATCAATAAGCGTGAATCCCACTAACTCCTTTGTTTCTGGATGGAAGCGTAGTATAATATCCTCCGCGTATTCAACGTAGTCTGTATATTTAGGGTTGCCCCGTGTTACATAAAGGACATCAACTTCTTGGTCATAGAAGATTTTAATTCTACTTTGTTGGTTACTCATCTTATCTCCTTTTTCTTATTGGATATGCCGTAATTATGAAATTGTTTCGTATCAATTTAACAATAACAACGACCCGGGTGTAATTGTGAGGAAGTCCCTCAAAATCTTTATAGTATGTGTATTTATGTGGATCCATCAAAGACTGTTTTCTTCTCCCTGTTCGGACAGTTGAAAGAACTTTATCAAGAGAGTGTCTTAATTCCCAGTGGCGTTCAACGATATGTTGCCATCTTTCATCAGTTAACTCAATTCGGTTACCCCATTTGTCGGTAACATCCCACATAAAAATCCTCACCGCTATCTTGTAGTTCCAAATACTTTTGTTAAAAAAGTTGTGCTAACGCCGAAACACTTTCAAACACCCACGTCGGTTTCGCAATGGGGTTTTTCAATTGATTCGGTTCAAACTTTCCAGTCTTGACCAGGATGCTCCGCATTTTCATGGTCTCTGCGCCAACTATATCGGAAGTGATGTCGTCACCCACCACAATTGCGTCACTTGGGGAGAGCTGAAGACTATCAAGCGCAATCTTAAAGAACATTTCACTCGGTTTGCCCATAACTTTCGCTGTCTTGCCTGCAGCAGTCTCCAGCAGCGCCACGAACGCGCCGCAATCCAAAAACATACCTTCCGAGGAAAACCAGTAGAGCCCCTTCTGCAAAGCAATGAGTTCTGCACCGTCCATCAACAGACGGAAGGCGTGATTTAAAGTGTGAAAGTCGAACCCTTCACCGTAGTCTCCCACTACAACGAAATCTGGTGCCTTGTCATCTATGGGTATCTCACTGAAAAACGCTTTGACGGCATCGTCAACCATAAAATGACAACGAGCATCAGGCTGTGCGCGTAGATATAGAAGACAGGCGTACGTTGCGTTAAAAATCTCGTTTTCGTAAATGTCAAAACCTAACGCTTGCATTTGTTCGTGGAGCATCTTTGGCGTTTTGGCAGTCGTGTTTGTCAAAAACCGGAGTTGATATTTTTCCTGCCGCAAGTAGTTGACGGTTTCGATGGCGCCGGGACAGGGCTTGTCTTTAAAGTAAAGCGTTCCGTCCATGTCAATCAAAAAAGCCTTCGGACGCGTTGGGTTCATCTTCTGAATTGTCTCCGTCATTTGTGAACCTAAAAATAGATGGGCCCTTCCCCATGGTAGGCGAGGTTTCTAACCTCGCCGATGTAGAGTGTTCAATAATGTGTTAGGGTTCCACGACTTTGTAGAGCTCAACCTGTCCGTCGCGGATTACTTGGAGTGCAAGGCTTTTGACAGGATGACGGTTTTCATCATAATGAGAGATAGTTGTAGCACCTTTGTAGCCACTGACTGCTGCGAATGCATCACGGACTGCCATAAGATCAAGCGAACCCGCTGTCTCTATCGCTTGTGCTAAAAGTCGCATTGCATCGTAGCCCGACGCAGCGATACCGTCCGGTGGACTCTCGAACAGTGCCATGTAATTTCCTACAAATTCTTGAACGTCTGCGTCCTGTGTCGCTACGGAGAAATTCGTAGGATAGTAGCTCCCGTCCAATACAGTGTTATCTGCTAAGATGCTAAGGAAGCGTTCCCTGTCGTCCCACGCACTCCCGCCGAGGAAAGTTGCTGTGATACCGATTTGACGTGCTTCATTTATCAACGATGGCACTTCCGGCTGAAAACCCGGACAGAAGATGACATCAGGCGTTACCTCGTGGATTTCTGTGAGCAGCCCAGTGAAGTTGGTATCGCCTACGGTATAGGCACCACTATAGACGATTTCTCCACCGTTTGCTTGAAAAGCCGCCTCAAACGCCGCTACAAGATCGGTCGTATAGACATCGCCTTCCTCTATAATTGTTGCTGCCGTTTTAGCACCAAGTTCATCAGGGTTCATTGCGAAACCCGCCATCACCTTCCCTTGAAATGGGTTCGGGACGGTAATGAGAAAGACGTGATCTCCTGCTGCGGGGACATTTGCGCCACTGGAGCCGGGGAGCATGAGCCGTTGTGCTTGTTGTGCAATCGGACCGACTTCGACAGCATTGGTAGAATAGACGGGACCTAAGAGTGCGAAAACGTTTTCCATATCGATGAGTTCTTTCGCAGCACTAACGCTTGCTTCCGGGGTCGGCGGTTCCGTCGCAACGGGTTGATTATCTCGGCTGATAAAGACGACTTCCATACCGAGTACGCCACCCTTTTCATTAATCTGGGCGCGAGCGGTTTCAGCACCTTGGCTAAAGGTCGTGAAAGTGTTTGATGGCTGAATCACGCCGATTTTTAAGGTCGTTTTGGTCGGAGTCGTGACGGTATCGGGTTGAACCACTTGATTGATGCGCTCACATCCTAATAAAGAGACAGTGATAAGAGCGAATAGAATAAGTAGGGTTGAGATAAAAGTTCTCACATTCATGGTATAGTGTTTCTCCTGTTAGCAAAAATGCTTGAAAAATATTTGGATTTTTGGTAACTTCTTACCTATATCCGAAAACTTTCTAAAAAATAACACACCCGACCGATTTTGTCAAGTTTCTACAAGATATCCTCAGACTACCTTTTCTGCTATGCGGCGTGCGTTAAAATTATCAGAAGTCCGTTTTTGACGATGGAGAAACGGAGAGGAAACCCAATAGTCTAAAAAACTGAACGACACAAAGGAGTCTTTTCATGGAACTCGGTTTTTTCACAATGCCTTTGCATCCACCCGGTAGCGATACTACCCAAACGCTCGATCACGATATTGAGCAGATGGTGACCCTGGACGAGTTGGGTTATAAAGAGGCTTATGTTGGTGAGCATTTTACGTTTACATGGGAGAACATTCCGTCTCCGGATCTTTTTATTGCAAAAGCAGCTGCGATGACAGAGAACATCATCTTCGGCACGGGGATTACTTGTATGCCGATACACAATCCGGCTGTTGTGGCACATCGCATCGCGCAACTTGACCATCAGACGCACGGACGCTTTCATTGGGGGGTCGGTTCGAGTTCTACACCGAGCGACGCGGAGATGTTCATGGCAGACGGGGACAGACGGCAGTCAACCCGAGAAGGAATTGAGGCGGTCCTCAAGATTTGGACGGATCCAGAACCCGGACATTACAAGAGCGATTTCTGGGAATTTAAGATTCCCGAAGACCGTCCAAATATTGTCAGCGTCCACATGAAACCGTATCAGAAACCGCATCCGCCGATTGCGATGGCAGGATCGTCGCCGAGATCCGACACACTCGTTCTTGCGGGTGAACGCGGTTGGATTCCCATGAGCATTAATCTGGCACATGTTTCTGTTATCAAGACGCATTGGGACGCGGTGGAAGAAGGCGCAGAGCAGGCAGGTTTATCGCCATCGCGTTCCACATGGCGCATCGCCCGCGAGGTCTACGTTGCCGATACGACTGAACAGGCGCGAAAAGAGGCACTCGAAGGCACGCTCGGACGCGATTTTAGGGACTATTGGTTTAACTTATTTAGCCCGGGAAACTTCAAACCTGATCCCGATATGGACGACGCAGACATGACCCTCGAACACTTGTTGGACACCTTATGGATTGTCGGAAGCCCGGATCACGTCGCGAATCGTTTGCGCGAACTCTACGACGAAGTCGGCGGTTTTGGGGTCTTACTCGCCATGGGACACGAGTGGGACCCGAAAGAGCAGTGGTTGAACTCGATGACGCTTCTTAAGAATGAAGTGATGCCGCAACTCACAGATTTGACATAAGCAGGCACGCGCCGCGTGCCGTTGCCCTTTACGATTTGTAGCGGACGAAACCGGGAGACTTCTTATGACCACCCTCATGGCGGGTGCAGCAGAGACTACCATTACCTCCATAAAGGACAAACCCGAAGTTTACGCTGAGCTATACGCGCGCGCCTTGGTACTCGCTGATGGTGAAAAACAATTCGCTATCGTGACGGCGGACTATGGGCAGTTCCCGCTCCACTACAACAAAGTACTACTCGATGCAATCCAGGGTGCCACAGGCATACCGCCAGCGCACGTCGTCATCAACTGTAGCCATACGCATAATGCACCGGGGGTTGACGGACGGTGGATAACGGAAGAATCCGAAGCGTGGTTGGCGACCTGTCTTGCTGAATTGGTGAAAGATGCGGTAGATGCCCTTGAACCCGCAACCTTGCGGTCAGGACGCGCGCCTGTCCAAATCGGCTACAACCGCCGCATAATGAATGACGAGGGTTATATTATTATGGCACCCAACCCAGAGGGTTCCGTTGTGCCGTGGGTTGACGTGTTAGGTGCCTACAATGCGAATAACGAGATCATCGCCGTGTTGTTCTCACACGCTGCGCATCCGGTGATTGTCCACTGGTCGAGCGAGGAGATGGGTGCCGATTATCCGGGTTATGCCGTTGAACATCTTCGGAATTTCTTGGATCTGAAGCCTGAAAGTGTTTTGCTGTTCGCGCAAGGTTGCGCCGCAGATATCAACGGGTATCCTTTACGGGGTGGTTTCGATGCCTGCGATGTCGCTGGATTCACCCTCGCCTTTGCGACACACCAAGCCTTGAAAACAGCAAAAGAGGTCCCCTCCGCACCCCTTAAAGCGCGTTCAAAACTCGTCAATTTGCCATTCCGAGATCCACCCTCGGTTGCCGAGTGTAAGCAGTTGATTGCAGAATTCCCTGACGATGAACGCTACGTTGCCCTGTTAGAAGTCGCTGAGAGCGGCGAGAAACGCACCTTACCCTTCCCCATGAGTGCGTTTGCTGTTGGGGACGCGCTCTGCTTCCTGTCTGTATCTCATGAACTCTTTTCGGCGTACCAACTCTTTGTAGACGAAACATCGCCGTTCTTACATACTTTTGTCTTCGGCTATACGAACGGCAGCGAAGTCTACATTGCGACCAAGAAGGCTTACGATTTGGGGTTACGAGCGGGCTATGAAGCGGGACCGCGGAACCACGCCCTCAGCGGTCCCTATCGGTTAGCATTACTACCATCGGTTGAAGAACAGATTCACGCCGAGATGACGGATCTGTTAAAGAAATTAAAAGATTCGTAGGCGGAAATCTGGATGATACCCGACAAAATTCGGCATAGGTTATGCATCTTTTGTAGCATAAACTTTTAGTTTGTGCATCTTTTATAGCATGGTTTCCCCTTAGGGGCCCGTACATCTTTTGTAGCATAAACTTTTAGTTTGTGCATCTCTTGTAGCATGGTTTTCTGTTAGGAGACCGTGCATCAACCTCCGTAACCGCAACCCCTAAATCTTCTTATACCATATCTAATTGAATATTTATCATAAATGTGTTATTCTCTGCTGTATGCCTTCCAACGGAGTGAAACCGATGAAGAAAAAAGTGCCAGAGATTACCGAAAGTGTCCAAGACCTGAAAGGCTTGTTACGTAAATGCAAAAAGAAGCATGAAACCCAACGCCTCACCGCTCTATATCTCTTGAAAAGCGGACAGGCGAAAAATCGCAGGCAAGTTGCCGAACGCCTCGGTGTCGATCGTATGAGCGTCGGACGTTGGCTGAGTGCCTACGAAACCGGGGGGCTTGAGAAACTCCTTGAACGCGGGTATGCTCCCGGACGCGTTTGTATCCTCACCGAAGAACAGCAAACACTCTTGCGTGGCGAACTTCAGAAACCCAAAGGTTTTCAGAGCTATGTTCAGATTCAAGCCTATATTGCTAAGACCTTTGATGTCGAGATGAACTACAAGACGGTTTATGCGATGGTTCATGATAAATGGGGTGCGAAACTCAAAGTGCCCCGTCCGCGTCATGTCAAAAAAACACCGTAGTTTCAGAGAACTTCCGTGCTGAGTTTGCTGAACATGTTGCCGATGCGGTTTCCAAGAAACGTTGTGGTGCGCAACGGATACGCGTCTTTAGCCAAGATGAGACGCGTTATGGACTTTTGCCTGTCATCCATAGACATATCACCTTACGCGGTATCAAACCCGTGGCAGAGATAGCTCCCGGTTATGAATCGGTTTATCTCTATGGTGCGGTTGAACCCTTGACGGGTGAGCGTTTCTTCTTGGAGTTTTCAGACATCACATCCGAGTGTTTTCAATGTTTTATAGAGAAGTTCTCCGAAGCGTTTGCTGACAGTCTCAACGTCTTGGTGCTTGACAACGGGCGTTTTCATCAGGCGAAATCCTTGGAAATCCCTGAGAATATCGTTTTCGTTTTCTTACCCCCTTATAGTCGGGAGTTGAATCCGATTGAACGGCTCTGGCAGGATATGAAAGCGAAACTATTTGTGCAGCCGTATAAAACTTTGGAAACTCTGCAAGCGAAGGTCACCGAGATCCTTAGAGACTACTCGGATACCGAGATTGCTAAACTTACTGCATTCTCACATTTCATAAACGCCGCTAATGCAATATAATCTCTTAGATATGGTATAAAATTAAGAAGTGTGATACAGTTCGCCCCTCTATATATTAAAGACGAATTTTCAGGGCGAAAAAACTGCATAATCTGCATAATTTGAAAAAATCTGAATTTTTTGGAAATTATTTTGTGGGTGTCGCTTCTCGGAGGTATGCTAAACCGACGATTAAGTAAGGGCTGGAAGGGTGTGTACAGGAAAACTCTCTGCAAGGCGTTTTAGAGGTTTCTCGAAAGGATTTTTTTCAGAAATGGGAGTGATTATAGGAATGCGCTGGAAAAATTTAAAAAACTAAAGAACGCTCAAAATAGAACAACGAAGCATCCTCAACTAAAAATAGTTTTCCAACTTCGCGCGTGCGTTTGCGACACCTTCAATAATCGGTTGCGGTGTCTCCGCTTGCAATCCCAGATAGATGAGCATGATTTCCCCAGCGTAGCCAACGCGTTCTATCTCCTGACAGATGGCGCGAAAATCCATCTCGGGTGCCCAAAACGGCTCGCTGCCTGTCCTCGAATCCACACCACAGTTGAAATAAACACTGGACAACCGTTCTGACAAGGCGCGCAAGGCGACAACAGGATCGTCTCCGGCGCGATGAAAGTGGTATGGACTGTAGTAGAAGCCTAAATTGTCGGCGGGAATCTCATTGAGGATGTGTTGCGTGCGTTCAAGGTTGTAGGCGAGACTTCCCTCGTGGGCGTAGAGGATAAGGTTCAGATTGCGCGCCGCTGCTTCTACGGTGACTGTCTTGAGATGATCAATGATTATTTCAATCTCACGAGCGGTGGCGGTTTCATTGCCACCACTCGCGATACTGACCGTTGGAATAGAAAGCCTTTGGGCAGTGTCGAGAATTGAGATTAACGTTTCAAGCCCATCTGGCGCGTCAACCCCCACCGTGCTCAGCATAGATGTGAAGTGGAGTCCCGTCTCTTCTCGGAGTGTTGCAATAGTTTCGGCTGCCACATCTGAATAATGGACTTGGGCGAGTTCAATAGCAGACACACCACTTTCAGATAACTCGCCAACAAACTCCGTCAAACCAAAATTAGAGAATGGAAGCGTGCTTGCACGATAGGTTCTCATCAAAGTTTACTCCAACTATAGTAAATTTTAGAATCACTTTAACGTTGTGCCCGGTGCGGTTAGGAGGGAAACACCCCATCAAAAACACCGCACCTACCGAGGGTGGGAGCATCTCCAAACTGACTGCTGATGGCTGACCGCTAACCGCTATTTCCCCATCTCCTTTAGTGCTTTCAGGCAGCGTTCGACAGCCTCAAGTGGCGGAAACGCATCGCTCTCGTATTCAACGATATACCATTTCGTGCCACCTGTGGTTTCACAGACCCTGAAGATGTCGTCCCACGGCACACTATCCTCACCAATAACAGGACGGAAACCGGCGTGTCTATCCGCCTCACCGAGCGATTCGGTGTAAGGTTTGAGATGGACGGTGCCAGAGCGACCCGGGTATCTCTCTAAGATGCCGACGAGATCCGCGCCCCCAGAGAGCGCGTTGCCCATATCCAGCTGCATCACAACGCCTTCGTTGGTATTACCGAAGAAGGTGTCCCACGGTATTTCACCATCAAGCGGCGTGAATTCGACGTGATGGTTGTGATACCCCGTCACCATACCGTGTGCTGCGAGTTTATCGGCGATCCCGTTGAAAATATCCGCTAACTTCAGCCAGTCCGCCCGCGATTGACGGAGTTCGCCTGGGATACCCGGAACGATGACATAAGGGTTTTCCAAGACCTTGTTGAATTCAATCGTTGCGTCTATGGTGTCTTCTTGGACGAGGTTGAACGGTGTGTGCCAACCGCAACAGACCAAACCGAACTCATCAAGATAGCCTTTCAATTCTTGCGCTGAATGTTGTGGTGGACCCGCAAATTCAACGCCTTCGTATCCCATTTCAGCGACCGCTTTTATCGTGCCGCGAACATCCTCTGCCAATTCATTTCGGACAGAAAACAGTTCTAAACCAATTGGTATTCTTGCCATAATTTCCCTTTCATGTTTTTTGATGTATAGTCCCGTTGTTGAATGTGGAATATCCTATCATGAACATATTATAATGTCAAGACGGTTGTTCGCTAATTGCTAACCGCTGACGGCTTTTTGCTGTAGGAGCGAGCTGTGCTCTCGACAGTTATATAAGCCATAATTTGACAGAAGGAAGTCTTAAAAGCCGCGTCATCTGTGTCATCCGCGTCAATCCGCGATTCAGACAATTGACAAAATATTTACACATGCCCCAAAATGAGCAAGGCATTTTTTCTTGCCATCCGATCTTTTGTATTGTATAATCACCATGTTTTTTTAGACTGAACGGACGACGAACTATCATTTAACAGGAGAAACCTATGCACGTTGGACTTATGGTGGGGACGATTCGACGGGAGACACTCAGTGAAACGCTGGATGCTATTGCGGCACACGATGTCCATCATTTACAATATCATGTGCCTGCGGGACTATCGCTCGCGGAGGTTCGCAAGGCACTGGATGACCGGCAGATTACAATCTCAGCACTTGGTGGCACCTATAACATGATTGATCCCGATGTTGAGAAGCGGCACGCCGGATTGCGGATGTTGCGTTCTGTCGCTGAGCAGTGCGCCCCGATGGGGACATCGGTAATCACGATCTGCACCGGCTCACGCGACCCAGACAGCATGTGGCGCGCACATCCCGATAATAACTCGGCAGCGGCATGGCGGGATCTCGTTAAGTCGATGCGGCAGGCGTTAGAGGTCGCCGAAGAATACGACGTGACACTCGCCTTTGAGCCGGAAGTCGCGAACGTGATTGATTCAGCACAGAAAGCGCGTCGTTTGCTTGATGAGATGCAATCGCCATATCTAAAAGTTTGTATGGATGGCGCGAACATCTTCCATAAAGGCGAACTCCCGAAGATGCGCGAAATCTTGGACGAGGCGTTTGAACTCCTCGGCGACGATATCGCACTTGCCCACGCAAAGGACTTGGATCGGGACGGTCAAGCCGGACACCTTGCCGCTGGGACAGGATTACTCGACTACGACCAATACCTCAGCTTGCTGAAGGAGAGCGGCTATGACGGTGCTGTGGTGCTGCACGGACTCTCGGAAGAACAGGTGCCATTTTGTACAGGTTTCTTACGTGAAAAAATCGCCGCGCTGTAGCGGTTGGCTGTTCGCGGTGCGTAGCGGAACGCCCTGACTGCTAACAGCCCTTATTAGACCGTGCCAGCCATCCGTTCTGCTAACCGGGCAAGTGCGGGTGAGGTATCCAACTTTTCAAGTTCTGCCTCAATCAGTGTAAAGTGTCGCGTTTCCGCGAGCGCGGCTTTAATGGCTTCGTCAAATTCGCCCTCGGTTCGGACGTGGAACCCGCGCCCTGTTCCGAGGAGTGATGGCATACCACTATAGTTCCAGCACCCGATGTCATTAAAAGGGCCTTCAAGCAGGTGCCGCTCGGTACCGTATCCGTGGTTGTTTAAAACAAGGATGATTGGGTTAAATCCGTGGCGTACGGTCGTTGAGAGTTCGGTACCTGTCATCTGGAAAGCACCATCTCCAACAATAACAAGACACCGCGTATCTGGCATGCTAAATTGCGCGCCAACGGATGCCGGCACTGCAAAACCCATTGAGGTATAGTAAGCCGGACTGATAAAGTTGGTGTGTTGATGTATCTCCAGTTCTACGGCTCCAAAAAGACTGTCGCCGACATCGGCGATCACTGTGAGCTCATCGCTAATAAATTCGTTGAGATGTTGGAAGAGACGACTGACTGTTAGCGGTGCTTTAGGTTTAACCGCAAACGGTTCTGCATCTCGGAATGCACGGTTTAAGTTGGGTTTCCTCCGTTTTCGGAGTTTAGCGGAATTAATACCGTCGATGAAATCGTTGAACATCAC
Source organism: Candidatus Poribacteria bacterium (assembly GCA_965232115.1). Taxonomy (GTDB): domain Bacteria; phylum Poribacteria; class WGA-4E; order WGA-4E; family WGA-3G; genus WGA-3G. Next base: position 5,047,828 of record OZ246958.1, on the reverse strand, counting down.
ATCTTCGTAGGTGTGGTAACGGACAGTAAGTTTTTCGGACGTGGCGTAGATAGAACGCGCACGGTCGAGGTTTGCGGTGTAAATTCCGAGGTTCACGTCGGTCATGAAAGCACCGAGGATAATCACGCAATCTGAATCTTCGACAAACGCTCTAACTTCCTGCTTACCCATCGCGCCTTCATAAATCCCCAAGTAGAGCGGATGTGATTCGGGTATCACGGATTTCCCGAGGAGCGTCGCCACGACGGGAATCCGTTTTTCTTCCGCCAACCGCATCAATTTGTCTTGATAGCCGAATCTGTGAAGTTCTACGCCTGCAAGGATTACCGGTTTTTTGCTCTTGTTGATAAAGTCGCATGCCTCGTCAACGGCAGCGTCCAACACACCTGGGTCGCTAATATGTTTACCAGTCGAAGGACCTTGATAGAGTGTACCGCGGACATCTACCATATCGCGCGGGATCTCGATGTATCCCGGACGTTTATAGCGATACACGGCATCAAGCACGCGATCGATTTCATTGAAAGCAGTGAAGGGTTCCTCGAGCAGCGCGGTCGCAACGGTTATCTCGTCATAGATGCGTTGCTGGGTATGAAAGTCCCTGACTTTGTGGTGGAGGAGCGCGTCTTTTCCGCGTTCTTTGATACCGGGTGCGCCACTGATAACAACAACGGGTGATTTCTCAGCATAGGCACCCGCGACGGCGTTCACGGTTGACAACCCACCGACGCAATAGGTGACACAGACAGCACCCATTCCTTTTGTACGTGCGTAGGCATCCGCTGCATAACCGGCAGCGTCCTCACGGGTCATGCCGACATGCTGGATTGGACTCTGCTCAATGAGGTTGTAGAACCGCAGTACATAATCGCCGGGGATGCCAAAGATGTGTTCAATACCATAACTTTCCAGTTTCCTGAGTAAGTATTCGCCGATGGTTGGAGGTCTGTTCTGCATGATATAGCCTCCTTGTGTATCCGTTTTTCTGATTCATTATATTAACACACCTCGGTGCTCATGATTGCCTGAGTTTTTCGATGTCTGCTTCTGTGAGTTCCGTTGTTCTTGCGATGACTTCGGTGCTTAACCCTTCACGAATCATTGAACGGGCAATCGCAATCTTTTCCTGTTGCCTCACATCTATGAGGGTATCTTCCCAAGACTCTTCATCTTTGAGGACCCTGCGCTCTGCCGGGGAGATATTGTCACGTTTAACCGCATCAATTACCCTCTCAAAAATTGGGGAGTTGTAGGCGTTTTCGTCTATCTCACCATCCAGGGAATCCAACACGAGTTCCAACCACGCTTTGATGCCAGATGGCGTTTTGTCATTAACCATACGCGGTACCACAAATACAAGTTGATGCGGATAGACATCAACTTTGCGGTTAAATTCGTTGATTGGGTTGAAATCTGTGATGGTAACACTGAAGTCAATCTCGCTCTCGCTATATGGACTTGTTAAGACAACAATTGTGTAAACTGTTCGATCGAACTGATATGCTTTGCTATTTTTCACCTGTTCGACGAGGTTGATGAGATGATAATATAGGAAACGATCGCAGAAGTGTCGTTCTTTGACGTGTTGTATCTCAACCACAATACGAGATTCCGGATCCTCAGCAAACAGGTCGTATTCAATATCAACCTGCCCGATAGGTTCAAGGAATTTATACCCGCGATGCACCTCATCGGTATGGAAATTGATGCCTAAGACATCTTCGGCAAATTGACAGAAGATTTCTGGTTGACTGAACGCTTTCTTAAAAGCGGTATCGTATCGTAAGGGAACGACTTGAACCATTTTGTCCTCCTTTTCATAGAATTACATCTCCTCACTAAACAGATTCCAAACGGGCTCTTTCCCCATTTTCTGAATCAAGTATTTCCCGGATTCAAGACGCTCGCATGCAAACTCATAATACGCTGGCACAATCTCAAAGCCTATATAGTGCCGTCCCTTCATTTTGCTTACTACAGCAACTTGCCCAGAGCCTAAAAACGGATCCAAAACAACGTCGCCTTTTTTGCTGGAATAGTCAAGAATTTTCTCAATGAGTTCCGCAGGCAATTTTGTCGGTGTTTTCACCGCACCTTGCCAGTATTCTCTCTTGATTTCCCAGACATCCTCTTTGTCTTTATAATGTGCCGATCCACCGGTTTCGGTCTTCGCATCTTTGTCAAATCGTCGATACGGATAAAACTTCCGTTTCCTATCGTTTTTACACGCAAACAGACAGTGATAGTGTGAAGTTACGTACTTACGCTTCGTGACAACCCCAAACTGATATTTCCAAATTAGGTGGTTAACTGTAGTGAGATGACACTCATCGATTGCTATCAGAAGGTCTTTTAAATAGTTCCAACCCGAAAAGATGTACATGCTGCCGGAGTCCTTTAACACTCTCGTCGCTGCTGAAAGCCAATCGAGCGTAAAGGTAAGATAGTCACTTCCCTTAATTTCGTTATATCCCTCAAGGACTCGGCTCCCTTTTCGGTTGTAATTATGGCGAGTCGCTTTGAAGTCAATGGCAAAAGGCGGATCTGTTATGATAAGGTCCACACATTCATCTGGCATTTCAGACATCAATTCGATGCAGTCGCCTTGTTTGATGGTATCAATATATTCCGACTGTTTCATATCTGCTATGTCGCCATTAAAATTTCAAGGAACGCCGTCATATACCCGATAGCATACGCCCGACCCCGGTGCCCCCAATCCGTATCATCAACAACGTGCGGAACGTGGTCAGTAATCATAAAGCCTGTAAAGCCGACCTCTTTGAGTGTCCGCATCACCTTGAACATATCACAATTGCCTTCATCTACAAAGGATTCGGCAAATTTCGGGACGTGTCCCTCTACGTCTCGGAAGTGGACATAGAAAATCTTATCGCGCTCCCCGAAATAGCGGATCGCCTCCGTGACACCAGGCCCCATTTCAGACCAAGAACCGACGCAGAAGTCGAGTCCGTGTATCGGACTATCGGCAATTTCCATCCCACGTTTGAAACCTTCAAAGTTGCGGAACAGACGCGGCACACCGGCAAGGGATTCAACAGGCGGGTCGTCTGGATGAAGTGCGAGTTTAACGCCTGCCTCCTCCGCAACCGGTAAAATTGCATTCATGTAATACGCGTAGTTTTCCCACATTTCCGCTTCAGTGAAGACACGTCCGTGCGTTAGGGGTGCGTCTTTTACCTGTTCCATATCGAAACTGGTAACCGCAGCACCACCTCTGCCGGGAGTGGTTCGAGAGGTTCGCCAGACCTCGTTGGGCATCCAATGATACCCAAAGATTTCTACACCCGCCTTACCGATATTGCGAATTGTCGTCGCCATATTTTCAATTTGTGCGTCGCGGCGCGGCAGTCCAAGCATGGCTTCGTCATAGAAAGAGACAGGGACGTTCTCAAGTGCTGCCAATCGGAGTCCAGCGTTTTCTACTTCCGTGCGGAGTTGGAGAATGTCCATGAACTCCCAGCGTTCTGTGCCGGGAAGTTGTGGCGTGTTGAGCAGTACGTCTTCGACACCGAGTTGTTTGATGAACTTTAAGCGTTCTTCGCTGAGTTGGCTGAATTGACCTAAACCGAGGCGCATTTTACGAGCCATAGGTTTCTCCTTTGCGGGTTAAAACTGTTTGTCGCTATCCAGTAGAATGGTAACAGGACCGTCGTTAATCAGTTCCACATCCATCATCGCCTGAAAGGTGCCGCCTTGCGTCGGTATATGCTGTTGTTCGAGAGCGGTGATGAACTGCTCATAGAGTGCGTTCGCTAATTCCGGACGAGCAGCTTTGATGAAACTCGGTCTCCGTCCTTTGCGACAGTCGCCGTAGAGCGTGAATTGCGAAACGACCAGCGCAGCCCCACCTGTATCGAGAAGGGAACGGTTCATCTTGCCCTCTTCGTCCTCGAAAATACGGAGATTGGCGACTTTGTTGGCAATATATGCTATTTCCGTTTCAGTGTCTTCGTGGGCAACGCCGAGAAAGATGAGGACACCCGCTCCGATTTCAGAGACGAGTTTGCCTTCTACTTTAACACTGGCGGATTTAACGCGTTGAACGACTGCTCTCATTGCTGAATATCAAATGCCTTTCTGGTTATCTGCTCTGTCTGAGGTGCTCAATTTCCGCTTGCAATTGTTGAATTAAAGCGCGCGTCTCTGCTTGCTCCTTCTGCATTTCTGTGTACTGCTGCGGCGTAGGGGCAAGTTGGTCGCGAATCGGTTCAGTTTCGGGACGTGTCTCATCTTGTCTACGCGACTTCCAAGCGAGGATGATTTGTGGGATCCCGATGCCTGCCACGATTAAAGCGATCATTGCGCCCAACAACATATTGGTAATGTTCAAATAACCTGCTAAGTCCTTAACTCTTGTGGCAACTGCCTCAGTCTTAGCGTCGGTTGCCTCAAACTTCAGATCAGAATATTCCTTCATTTTCTTTTCGGAATTAAATATCTCCGTTCTCAGTCGATTTTCAGCAGTTGTTATTTCCGATCTTATCCGCGTTTCGGAGGCGGCGATTTCCGTTTTTATTTCTGCTCTCACGATTTCTTGGATTCTTTGGAGATCCGACTGGCTGAGTTCTGACTGAGCAACATGAATCGGAATTGCCAGAAGTAGCATCCCGACTAATATTAAGCGTTTCACTAAATTTTCCTCCTACCAAAAGGCTCTTTAACGCGAGTAGTAGTAAGACAATTCCCTTAAAACAGCAGGTTCTCGCCTTCAAGTGCCTGCGTCTCCTCACCACCGAAGGTTAGGTTAAACAGGAATCCGGGACGGCTGTTGAATCCGAGTTGGAAAGCAAGCGTATTTGAGATTTCATAGCGGAGTGTGAGTCCAATGAGGTTCGTCACATGCACGCCTGCATAAGGGAGTTCGCGCGAAAAATCGGCGACAAACCACATGTTATCTGAAACAGCGACTTCAGTGCCGACCTGCCAATTAAGGGTAAAAAAGTCGGTTGTTTTCAGGGACTTTGATGTTAAGAAGACACCAACACCGGCATGGACTTTAAAGAGATCCCCAAATCTTTGCGTGCCGACCAGATAGGTATTGACACCCATAAATGGAAAGCCGTCAGCGGGACTATGATCGAGGAATTCGTTGTCCGAGTTGAGTCGGTCATCGGCTGTGAAACCGAACTGCACGTCTCCACCGACGGAGATACTTGGAAGGTTATCGTTCCGATCAGGTTTGATATTGTACTTGAGTCCAATAATACCGTCAAATAAGGGTTGTTCATAGACGCGACGGTTAACATTTGGGTCTGTATTGTTCTCTGTGGCTGTATTGTAGAAATCATAGACAACTTTCCGCGCGCCGCCTGTCGAAAATGTACCACCGAGCAGGAGGTCGAGTGCGTCGTTTAAGCCGTAAGCGAATCTAACAGGCACCAGAAAGGTCTCAATCTCAAACGTTACGCGGTGCGATTCCTCAAACCCTCCGATGTCTACCCTTTGGCTTAAATCGGGTAGCAGATCAACTTTAGCGTATTGTAGGAGTCCGAATGTGGTACTCGAGCCGCCTTTACCGAGCGGTTCCGCTGTCTGGATGGTGTTCAGATGTGAAACCTTTGGTAATTGTGCTGAAACCGGCAGTGCGATGCTAACGAGAAGGACGGTACAGATAGTGTAAATGAAATATTGCGTATTGCGTGTTCTGTTTTTAACGTGCATGATGTTTATCCTTAAATAGCTGTCAATTTTATGGCTATCGGCGCATGGTTCGCATAGTTTGCGTTTCTGCCGCAAATCCTTCTTGCTGATGGCTGATAGCCAACCGCCGACTGCCACTTTACTTTGCTTCTACCAACGCGCTTTCGTCGCGCCGTCCATCGGGGCCTGGGGTATCATCAAAGGCAGTGATGTAATATTTCTTGAACTCCAACGACTGACCGACGAGGATAGGGTCTTCACCAATGATTGTGAAGTTGCGATCCTTTCGTCCGACTGCAGGTCGCGGGAGTAAGTTTCCTGCTGCATCTCTGGTATAGAGTTGGTACCCGGCGAGGTCGGGTTCGGTGTTGGGTGTCCATGAGATGGCCGCATCGTATTTTGTATTGAATAGGGACCGCGGCAAATAACGTACCCTCACATCTTTCGGTGGCGCGGGGGGCAGGTTTGGGGCGGCTGCGGTAACTACAGTGATTGCCTCCGCGCCGAACTCGTCAACACCAGCGATACGATAGACTTTGCGGATACCGTCACTTTCAAAATCGTGATCAAAATAGTAAAGTTTATCGCGCTTCGGCTCAGCAATCAGTTTGAATCGGAGCGGTTTGTCCTCTCCGGGGTCAAGTGCAGCGTAGACGCGGAAAATAGAGAAATCGCGCGGGAACTCATAACCGTCCCAAAAAAGTTTGACGGTAAGATCGGTTGGGTCACCGAGTGTTACAGTAGGGGCAGGCGGCGGGACACTCGGTGTGGCGAGTGCTGTTTTCCAGATACGACGTGGTTCTTCACCCTCAGTAGGTGGGTTGGTCGGATCTGGTGTTTCGACACCGTTGACATCTACATAAGTGACGCGATATTCATAGGCGAGGAGGCGGCCAGACGCGTCGATGCGATCGTTTTCGAGGTTTTGGGTATCAATGAATTCGTTGGCAGGCGCGTCAACCGAGCCAACTAATGTGAATTCCGTATCCGTTCCACCTCTAGAACGTCTGTAGATACGGTATCCTTTAATGCCTACCTGACCTATGTCGTTCCACATGACCCGGACCTGTTTATCTCCAGCAAAAAGGGTCAGACCGTCTGGCGCGCCAGCAGTGCGTAGATTCTCCGGATCGAGCGGGTTGGCGAAATCTTCCGTGTTTGTGCAAGCACTCAACAGAAGGAAGCCAAGGCATATCGGAAGACTGAGCAGAATAGACTTGTTGTTAAATAGGTGTCGGATTAAGTACATTGCTTTTTTCCTTTTAAAGAAACTGTAACGAAATTGATGCAAAGTCCTGTAGCACGAGACCGTGTATCTACGAGATAAGTTTTTAATCTCCATTTGGTAGGCGAGGTTTCCAACCTCGCCGGTCTTCAGTTAGTTTTCTCCGATCCATGGTAAGCTATGAGATGCGTCCTAAAAATGGTGCAAGAGCCTTAGACTCGCGCGATGCGTTTGGAAATCGTAATGTGGATGCAGTTGGAATGTGGTGCGTGGGAATAGCAGACTCGTGTTTTGAGAGAGACGATTTGCGAAGCCACTTAGGCGTGCCCGTGATATTTCAACTTGCGCATTCGATCCGTGTACTGAGGAAACTGAGGTGTCCACAGGTTCTGGTGTATCCAGTTGGTTGTAGATTGAGAAAAGCACGGCAAGACCGACACATCCGAGACCAACGCCGGACATGATGGTGCTGGCATTTCGCCTAACGAGAAAAGCTTCCTTGTGCGTCTGAATATCTGCTTGGATTGCGGCGTTGAGATAGGTATCATACCGGTCTTGTGCAGACGCTTTGAGGATACTGCTACCGAATTGAAGGCTCATGCCAGAGGCAAAAAGTGCTATTGAGAGGACACGCGAACGGCGCGCTGCCGCTGCCTGTCCATTTGTTAAAAGAAAAATAAAGGCGCAGCTGCACGCAAATGCGATATATTTTTTAGCGGTGCTATGGCGTTTCATCAAGTTTGTTCCTTTATTAAATCGGATTTGTTCCTTTTTTAAACGGCTTTTCTTACTCTAAAGTTTACCGCATTTTTTCTATAAAGTCAATGTTTTTTGGTAAGACTGAATGGCTCTGACGGCAACGCCGAGTATAATTGACATTCGGCAATGGATATGGTAAAATTAAAGAAATAGAACTTTTTGTAATAGAGATTGTCTTAATCATACATAGATATTTGGGAAGTCCGTTTGGAAGACGCAACGGAGGAAAACGAAATGAAATTGAAGGTTGTCGGTAGTCAACGCGGCATCATTGCGAAGTTGGGGATTGGGTGTATCGTATGCTTGCTCCTCGGTTTTGGGGTGTTGCTGCATGCACAAGATAAGACAAAAACGGAGTTTATTGCCACAAAGCCTGAAATGCGTTCGGTCGAAAAACCAGAAGCGGACGCAGCGAAAATGCAAGAGATGATAAAAGCGAAGGAACAGACTGAAACGCAACGTAACAGATTTCGGCAACGTCAAAACCGAGCGACAGTTGACTTTGGAGAGAATGCGGCGTTCTACGAGGTGATTATTGATAACAATCTCTTTCGACCCTTGGGATGGACACCACCGAACAACGAACCGGCTTATAGTCTGGTTGGCACGGCTGTGCACCCGGACGGTGTGATTGCACAGGCAACGCTGCTGGAGAAAAGATCGAACCGCTACCATTTTGTTACTATAGGCGAAAAACTCGGAGATATAACTGTAAAGGACATCCAAGCAAAACAGGTAGTGTTGGAAAAAGATGGCGAGCCGATAACGTTGAAAACGGAGGCACTCCAGTTTCTTACAACGAAACGGGGGAGTGCCAGTAGGGCTGGTGAAGGTGGCTCTGAAAAAGAGGGCGGTGATGATGCGGCGAGAAACCAAGCCAACGCTAACCGGCAGGCGGAAGCTGCAAAGCGCAGACAGATAGAGATGAAAGAACAGATTGAGGTGCTCGGGATAAACCAGAAGGAGTTGGCAGAAAAACTCAAGAATGCTTCACCAGCGGAGCGTCAGGAAATCATGCGAGAGGTTAGGAGACGTGCTGGCGCGAGAAGAGCAGGGAATAGAGCGGGGAACAGACGCGGGGCAAATAGGTAGTGTTTCGACGGTTTTAGGCTTTGTAGGCGCGGTTGTAAAAACCGCGCCTTTTTATTTTAAACGCTACGCTGCCGCTTGCGTATTCTCTGGCATGTTTTCGAGTCGAGAGAGCCAATAGCCGACATCGAAGGAATCATCACCCGTTAGGAAACGCCACTGCTTGATCCGATTGACGATTTCAAGCCTGACATCGTTCCCGTACCATCTGTGATTTCTCCCTAAGATGCCGTGGAAAGCTGCTGTATCGAGATCGTCTGTGTTCCAGAGTTTGCACTGACGGACCGTTGGGTTAAGGCGGAGTTTGAACATGTAGCGCGTCTGGTCGGTCAGATTCGGTTGCGCACAGTGCCACATGCCATGATGCACAACAAGGAGCGTGCCTGCCTTACAAACAACGGGATGCTGCCCAAGGAAGTTTTGGTAACGCGCGATGTCCGTTTCACAGACGCGTCGGTAGTGGCTTCCCGGTAGAATCATTGTTCCGCCCATTTCGCGCGGTGTGTCGTGCGAGAAATAGAAAAACTGGATGTCAAAATGCATCCGCAGGTCGATGATTGCATCGGCGTGCCAACTTTGTCCTATTTCGTTCTGCGGACGGACGATATGAACGGCGTGATGATCGTAGAGCGGATCCGCACCGACGAGGCTGTGGATGATACCTTTCACTTCCGGCAGTCGAAAGACTTTGCCGACGGCAGAATCGTCGTCCCACACCTCATCTAAAACCGTGCCGCCGCGTCCACGCACAATAACACCGGCTTCCATTTCTGCATGTGCGGCTTCATTCAATTCGCGGGGGATGAGTTCGTCGAAACGAAGGTAACCGTCCGCGACGAAGTTCGCCATCTGTTCCGTACTGAGTAAATGCTTTTTGTCAATCATGAGATTTTCTCCAATTTCTCAAGAATATATTCAAACCTGAGATATGAAGTGTGATATTCCATGCCGGGATAGGCAGGGAATTGTTGTGGAAACTGAATCACTCGCCAGCCGTCTTGCATCGCCTCCACGACCGAGTTATAGGGCGGTGTCTCGCTGTCACCTGTGGTATGGCGTTTTTGACCCGTTCCATCGTACATCGCCCAAGCGACCACGCCACTGTTCAGGTCAGGCGTGTGCAGATGCAGTACGAGGAGTTGCTGTCTTAATTCAGACATAATATACGTTGATTCTCCTTAACGCTTCTTGAAATCTACCGAGTTGCGTGTGCCTTAATTTGACTCCAGGTGGTTACCAGTTTACCACCGGGTTGCACGTCTAACGCGACAGACATGCCCTCCTCCATGAGTTCGTTGATTTCCTTCTCACTGAGGGGCCTGTCATAGAGAACGACCTCGTCAATTGCCCCGGACATCCAGTAGTTTCCGATGTCACAGCCGCCGATAAAGAAAAGGTTGTCGCTGGTATCGGGTTTCGTCCCTGGCGACACTTGTGCGTCTAACGCTCCGTTAAGGTAGAGTTTGAAGTCAGAACCGTCGTAAGTGCCTGCGACGTGATGCCAGTCACCGTCGGTGACAGCAGTCTTCGCGTCAAACGATTTCCAACCGGCGTTTGTTGTAAAGGAGTAGTGAATGACGCCGGTGTTAATGTTACCAAAGAGCCCATAGTTCCTACCCGTAGGATTTCGGGTCTCTTTAGAAGCAATGATCTGCCATGCGCCAGAGATTTTCGGGATATTCACCCATGCAGCAAGCGTGAAGTTCTCAAGGTCAAGTGCGTTATCATCGGGGACCGTCACCATATCGGAGCCGCCGAACTCCATCGCACCGTCAAATTTCCCATCAACCCATTTCGGTTTTCCTTGTGCGATTTTGCCATCCAATCCGTTATCAGAGGAATCTGTAACGGCTTCCCCTTTGCCTTCATCGAGCAACCAGGCACCAACGAGCCCATCTGTGTCCAGTGCCATAGCGTGCGGTGAGATAAAGAGTATCACGGCAGAGAGGCTTATGGTTAGAAGTGTTAATACGCTGTGCATCAGAAATTCTCCTTGTTACGCAAACCTACGATTGCGAAATTGAGGCTGTGCGTTAAACAGTGGTTTCGGGTGGTATCGTCGCATCTTTCGGAACAATCACAATGCCGTCCCGAATATAGTAGTTCCCGCCATCGTAATTGTCAAGTCCATCTCGATTGACGAGTACGGAATTATCACCGATTCGCGCGTTTTTGTCAATAATTGCGTTCTGAATGAGGCAATTTTGACCGATGCCGATGTGAGGAATACCTGCTTGTGTGTTCTCCTGTTGCGAAGCATTTGATTCATAATAGTCGGCACCCATAAGTACAGATTGATAAACTCGGCTACCACTGGAGATAATACTTCGGATGCCGACAATTGTTCTGTCAAGTTCCGAATCATCAATAATAGACCCTTCAGCGAGAATTGAGGAGCGGACGCTACTGCTATTGACCTTTGTGCTGGGTAAGTGGCGGCGGTTGGTATAGATAGGTCCTTGCTCATCGTAGAAGTTGAAAGCCGGTGAGGTATCGGTAAGTGCGATGTTCGCGTGGTAGAACGAACGGATCGTCCCGATGTCCTCCCAATAGCCGTCGAAAAAGTAGGCAGACACCTGATGTGTTTTGATACTTTTTGGAATGATATCCTGACCGAAGTCTACATTCGAGTCATCTTTAAGGAATTCGTGGAGGACCTCGTGATTAAAGATGTAGATCCCCATTGAGGCGATATATTCGCGGCCTTCTGCTTGAATGCCGCGCGATGTAAACACTTCCGGTTCAACGCGTAGGGGGAGCAGTTCCGCTTCGGTTTGTGGTTTTTCGACGAAGTTAACGATGCGCCCAGTGCGATCTGCTTGAAGGATACCGAGGCCGCTGGTATCTTCCTTCTTGACTGGGATGACGGACACTGTAATATCGGCTTTAGATTCCGTATGGACAGCCAACATTTTGCGGTAGTCCATTCGATAGAGATGATCCCCCGCAAGGATGAGGACGTGTTCATCTTTGAATCTTGGATTGAGAATGTAGGGTTGATTATGTTTAACAGCATCTGCTGTGCCCTGATACCATTCGTCCCCCATGAGGGTCTGTTGTGCTGCAAGGATTTGGACAAACCCGCGTCGATAGCTATCAAATCGGTACGCTCGTGCGATGTGGCGATTCAGTGAGACGGAATTGAATTGGGTCAGGACGAAGATACGGTCGAATCCAGAATGAAGGCAGTTGCTGATTGGTATATCTACGAGTCGAAATTTGCCCGCGATCGGGACACTCGGTTTCGCGCGGTCTCGGGTGAGTGGGAACAGGCGTGTGCCGCGACCGCCGCCAAGTATCACTGCGATAACGCTTCCATTACTCATAAAAGTCTCCTTTTACAGGGTTATCAGTTATTGGTTATCGACTTTCAGTTGAGAATCTGTCTGGCAAAACCACCTGCGTCTGGTGGATTCCAAGGGTACGTAAATTGTTACAGGATATCCTCTTAACTGATAACTGGTAACCGACAACTAACAACTATAAACTCCCTTTGGTGGATAGCACACCGGTGATAGACGCATCGAGACGTGTAGCGATGTGCAAGGCTTTCGCGACGGCTTTGAAAATGGCTTCAATGATATGGTGTTGGTTGGTGCCGTAAGGGACATTGATGTGTAGGGTTGTGCCGCTGTGGTTCGCGAATCCGTGAAAGAATTCCTCTGCAAGTTCAACATCAAAATCACCGACCTTCGCGTCCCGAAGCGGTGTTTCATAGTGTAAGTAGGGTCGTCCGCAAACGTCAAGGTCTACGTTAGCAAGGGATTCGTACATCGGAACAGCGAAGCTGCCGAAGCGTCGCATGCTTGCTTTGTCAAGGACGGCTTTTTGGACGGCTTGTCCTAAACAGATACCGACATCTTCGGTGGTATGGTGTGCGTCTACATGGAGGTCCCCCTTCGCTTCGATCTCCAAGTCGAAGAATCCGTGTTTCGCGAAAAGCTCCAACATGTGATCAAGGAATCCAACACCTGTGCTAATAGTGGAGGTGCCCGTTCCGTCGAGGTTCAGGCGAAGTTGTATCTGGGTTTCTGCTGTTTCACGCGCAATTTCTGCTGTTCTGTTCATTTTTAGAGCCTTCAGCCTTTAGTCTTCAGCAATGAGCCAAGAGAGCATTGGTGGATTACAAACGTTCGCAGCTGCCAAGCGAACCGCTAACAGCCGACTGCTAACAGCCAATTACTATAGTTATGCCCATGTTATGAGACCGAGTTCAGAGAGCGATTCCAGATCTTCATGATAGGGTAAGGCGCGCACGGTGTAGCCGTGCAATCCGGTCTGTTTCAAGGTAAGCGTTCCTTCAAAGAGATAAGCACCACCCCCAAGATCCGTCTTATATTCCATGGGTGTAGCGTTGCCGTTATGAATTTCGCCAGTGGTATCTAACACGCCGTGATAAATTTGGACAGCAAGTTCATGGGGGAATAAGACATCGGTGTGTATGATTGCCTCCACTGTTGTGGATTCACCCACACCTAATTCAAGATTTTGAAGTGTAGGAGATGTGCTATTCGGAGATTTTTCTTCGATCCAGAGGTTCCCCCAATGGTCCTGAATGTGGCTTTTCCAGTGCGCTAAGGCGATGCTACGTTTTGCTTCGTTTTCGTTGAGTTGCGACCAGCGCTGATGCGTTGGGAAGTATAACTGCTCGGCGTACTCGGTTACCATCCGTTTCGTGTTGAAAATGGGTGCGAGATTCTGCATTGCGGTTTTCATGCGTGCGACCCACTGATAAGGGACATCATCAACAGCACTACGCTCGTAAAAGAGCGGGACAATCTCTTTTTCAAGGAGTTCATAAATAGCGTTGGCATGTACTTCGTCATTGGATTTTGTATCGTCTGAAGCCGTTCCGGTATCGATTGTCCATCCGCCGCCTAAGTGGTTTGCTTCTGCCCACCAACCGTCTGCGATACTCAAATTGAGTGCGCCGTTTGCGGCGGCTTTCATACCGCTGGTGCCACTTGCTTCGTTGGGACGTAGCGGGTTGTTTAACCAGACATCGACACCTTCAACGAGATAACGTCCAACGCAAATGTCGTAGTTCTCAACGAAGACGATTTTATGATAAAAGCGGGGTTCTGCTGCGATACGAGCGATACGCTGAATGAGTAGTTTCCCCTCATAGTCGTGCGGATGCGCTTTCCCAGCAAAAATGAGTTGTACGGGACGTTCAGGATGATTCAAAATCTTGTCGAGTCGGTCTACGTCTTGAAAGAGTAGCGTTGCGCGCTTGTAGGTCGCAAATCGGCGTGCGAATCCGATAGTCAATGCAGCAGAATTAAGGACTTTAATCGCTGCACTATCAGTTTCTTTTCTCCGGTTAGATTGGGTTAGTTGGGCTTGCGCGCTGCGCCCTAAAGTGCCACCAGTTGTGTGTTTCTGTTCTTGCCGTTGACGTGCGAAGGTGATAAGACGTTCGCGGCGGCGTTCATGTATGCGCCATAATTCGGGATCAGGTATATTTGAGATTTGCGTCCAAACGGCTTGGTTTGTGAGTTCAACGATCCAGTGGGGTCCAAGGTATCTGTCGAAAAGCCCCTGCATATCATCGGAGACCCAAGACCGAGTATGAATGCCGTTGGTAATCGCACTGATAGGTATCTCATGGGCAGGAATGCCTTGCCAAAGGTTTTTCCACATATCGCGGGAGACATCTCCATGCAGTTGGCTCACACCATTACGCATTGCCGATAGCCTGAGTGCGAGGAGCGCGGGACTGAATTCACTGTTGGTGTTGGTTGGGTTAGCTCTGCCGAGGCCGAGAAAAGTTTCAGCAGAAACGCCGAGCTCGTCGTAGGAGTTGCTGAAATAGTAATTCACCAAATCCGGTGGAAACCAGTCAATGCCAGCAGGAACAGGTGTATGTGTTGTGAATATATTTCCGGCTTTCGTGGCTTCGCAAGCTTCTTCAAAACGGATGCCAGTGCTCTGCATCAACTGCCGGATCCGCTCAATTGCGAGGAAGGCTGCATGTCCTTCATTCATGTGGCAGACAGTGGGTTGGATGCCGAGAGCGGTTAAGGCACGATATCCACCGATCCCGAGTAGAATTTCCTGCTTGATGCGGAGGCGTTCGTCGCCACCATACAGGTAATCAGTGATATTCCGTAATTCCTCGCTCTGGTTTTCTGGGATGTTGGTATCAAGGAGATATAACGATACACGTCCGACTTGGGCGCGCCAAACCTTAGCGACAGCAGTCCCTTCTGGATATGAGACTTCTATGAGGAGTGGGCTTCCATCCAGACGTTTCTCTGGTCGGATGGGCATATTATAGAAGTCGTTTGTCGGGTAATCAGCCATCTGCCATCCGTCTGCGGTAAGCGTTTGGCGGAAGTAGCCGTGTTGATAGAGGAGACCAACTGCAACGAAAGGCAATCCGAGATAGCTTGTAGATTTCAGGTGATCACCCGCTAAGACCCCTAAGCCGCCGGAATAGAGCGGCATACACTCTGTTAACCCATATTCCATAGAAAAATAAGCAATTTTCAGGTTTTCGAGCGTATCATCACTGTAATTTGTTTCAAACCATGAAGATGTTTGATGGTATTCTTTGAATTTCTTGTGGATGACCTCAAACCGAGCAAGAAACATGCTGTTTTTTGATGCTTTATCCAACTGCTCTTGGGAAATCTGTCCAAGCATTGCGACTGGGTTGTGGTAAGTTTTTTCCCACAACCCAGCGTCAAGATAGCGGAAGAGATCGAGGGCTTCACGATCCCAAGTCCACCATAAATTTAGAGCGAGCTCACGCAGAGGTTCGAGATTCGGCGGTAGCGTAGGGACCACTGTTAATTGACGAAGTGGCTTCATTTAGTTCCGTGCTCCTTCCCAAATCTATGCAACATCTGCGTCTGATTGTTGTGTTTTGAGTGTGATGTAAGTGCCTTGTTTTCGTTTCTCGAAATCTAATTTTCCTTCGCGAGCGAGCCAACCGACTCCCATCAGGACTGAACGTTCAGTTTCCCCGATTTCTCGGGTTATTTTTGTAACAGTGGCTTCGTTATTTTCCTCAAGATAGTGCCAGATGGTGCCGGCAATGTGTCCAATATTATCTAACATCTTTACCTCCGAAAGATTATAAGTAGTTATCGGTTGTTAGTTAAGAGCGGTTTGTAACAATCTTCCTAAACTTTGGGTACGCAACGAAGGGGTAAATTGTTACATCTAAATCTCTTAACTGATGACTGACGACTGACAACCGACTACTATTATATTATAGTTGCTTTTGGTGGGGTTGTCAAGAACAAAAATCTCAGATCGCACCAGCAAAAAGATTGCGGATTGTACCCAAACGAATATCATTGAGGACGGTAATGATGCGAACCTGTCCTGCAACCGCGTATTTTGAAAATACCTTGACAGTTTACTCAGACACGTGGTAATTTAAAAATTGTTATAGCGTCGGATCGGAATCTTAAATGATAAGCGCGAATCTCGATAAATAAAGACATGAAGTGAGGTAAAAAGTTTGAGTATTGTTGTTCACGCCACACATGAAGCCATCCAAAAAATGGGAGGCATTGGGGCGGTTTTGGAAGGGTTGTTGACAACCCATAGTTACAATGCTACAGTTGAGCGTACGTTTCTCGTGGGTCCACTTTTTCCAGGAGCAGATTTAGGAGAATTAGATACGATACTATATCGTGCGAGCGATGGGATAAAAGACACGCCGCACGCCGATGCGCTCAGTGGGATTGAGCAGACGTATCACGTTGAACTTGTCTACGGGCAACGGCGGTTTGAGGATAAAAATAAAAAAGTTACAACCCTTACAGATGTTATTTTGGTGAATGTATCAAGCAGCAATGAAGATTTGACCAGTCAATTCAAGTGGCAACTCTATGAACACTTCCACCTTGAATCGAGCCGTTACGAGAGCGAGTGGGAATTCGAGGAGTATATCCGTCTTGCGGAACCTACTTATGATGCGCTGCGGACACTTATCGGTAGACAGGCAGAGACACCGGTGTTCATTATTTCTCATGAATTTATGGGGATGCCGCTTGCGCTCAAAACGCTTATTGCGCGGCAAAACGATGCGAGTGCGAAAAACATGCGCACCATCTTTTACGCCCATGAAGTTGCAACAATCCGCCCTATTGTTGAAGGACACCCGGGCCACGATGTCCGTTTCTATAACGTTTTAAAACAGGCGAAGGCGCACGGACAGGCGATTCATGATGTTTTTGATGATCCATTTTGGTATTTTAAGCACGCCTTGATTGATAAAGCACATCTCTGTGACGCTATTTTTGCCGTTGGTGACCTCGTTGTAGATGAACTTCGGTTTTTGGCGAAACCGTTTGAGGGTTTCCCAATTAACCTTGTTTACAACGGCATTCCTGCGTTTGAGGTGAGCCTACAGGAAAAATTAAAATCAAAGGCACTGCTTCAAAAGTATGCGACGACACTGCTCGACTACCGTCCAGATTATGTCTTTACGCACGTAACGCGTTTGGTTAAAAGCAAAGGCTTATGGCGCGATTTACAGGTACTTACACATCTCGATGCCTTGCTTGCCTCCAACGATAAAACGGCGGTGTTATTCATCCTCTCCACGGAAATTGCAACGGGTCGTCCGTATGAAACTATTCATGAAATGGAGCAGGAATATGGCTGGCCCGTCTACCACAAGATTGGCTATCCAGATCTCGTGGGTGCCGAGGTGGAGTTAAACAACGGCGTGTCTGCGTTCAATTTGCGGTCTAAGGCAATTAAGGTGGTGTTTGTCAATCAGTTCGGATGGAGCCAAGAGGCGTGTGGAAAGCGAATGCCCGCAGAGATGGAGTTCATGGACATCCGCAAAGGGAGCGATGCGGAGTTTGGACAATCGATTTATGAACCTTTCGGGATCGCACAGGTAGAACCGTTGAGTTTTGGGGCAATTTGTGTTGTGAGTAATGTCTGTGGGTGTTGCGGTTTCATTCACCGTGCGACTGACGGGCAAGAGGTGCCGAATGTCGTTATTGCCGACTATACGGAGCTGCGGATACCCCCAGAATCGTTAGAAGATGTGCTGCACATCGGCTTGACGGAACGGAATGCGATTGAGTTGGAGAATAGTCGGGATATTGCAGCGAAGCTCCTCGGACGGCTGCCGCGCAAACCTCGTGATGTAGAGGATATGATCCGAGAAGGCTACGACATCGCCTCCCGCATGAGTTGGGAGGTTGTCGTTGAGAATTATTTTTTACCTGGATTGAAACAAGCGTTATAGCGTTTAGGGCTTACGCACGCCATCAGTAGGTGCGGTTTCTAACCGCACCGATCTCATGGTGGCCCCTGTTTTTATCGTCCGAAAATACGTGTTTCAACTTAGTTTTTCATAAGTTATGAGTGTTCTATTTTTAGGAGAAAAAAATGTCAAACCAAACTGCAGTCCTGATGACACCGGAACAGAAGTTTTTCTTTGATCTTCGCGGTTGGATTCTGATACCCTCAATATTGTCGGACTCAGAGATCGAAGAGATGAAGGCAGAAGTCTATGCGGGTGCCAGACAGAGTTATCAAGGGGCTTTACAAACCTTGCTTGACCATCCGGCAATTGTTGGAATCCTGAACGATATTTTGTCCGAAGATCCGTTTGTTAGAGATGATTGCTATGGATTTCGGTGTGAAGGGTCTTTTACGACTGTCAGACCGCCCGGCTGGGGCGTATCCGAACGTGGTGATAACGGTCTCCCACACGTCGTCCGTCCGCCCCAACAGGCGAATGCGATGCGCTATCAAGTCGCCGGTGGAAAGATTTTCGCGGGATTAACACGCGTCGTCTGGGAACTTGAGGAGGTCAAATCAGGACAAGGTGCTACCTCTTTTCTCAGCGGATCGCATAAGGCACACTTCAACTATGGCGGTCCCGATCCGTATCGTCCGAACATCAGTGAATCGCCGTGGGAATCGAATATGCGTGAGATGATGGACGACTATAGCTGCCCACCCGGTTCTGTTGTTATCTTTACCGAGAGCCTCGTCCATGCCGCGAACGACTGGACGAATCCGTCGAATCCACGATGTGCTGTCTTTAATTGTTACAACTCCATCTGGGCACAGTGGCATCGGCTGAACCTGAGCCATGACATCATCGAAACGATGCCGCCGAAACGACAATCGTTGTTCCGTGGTACATGGGCAATAGGTGGCGGTCCTAGTGGGAATCGTGCGTATTCGCTGGAGAATAATACGACATAGCCCTGTCTTATAGTGGATCCTTGAATTATTTATACACTTTGCATTGGCGAGGTTAGGAAACCTCGCCTACCTTCCTAAGGTAGGTGCGATTTCCTAATCGCACCTGTCTGTAAACTTATCTTCGGAATTCACTATAGCTTGCTATCGCTGCTGCCATGACAGCACCCATTTTCACATGAAGGGAATTGAAATAATAAATCGAATAAGGAGAAAGCATTGAGATATCTGAGTGTGTTGCTGATGATAAGTGCGCTGGTGATGGGATGTGGAGAAGAGTCTCCGAAGACAGCGTTGGAGCCTGAAGTGCTTGGTGATATGAAGTATAGTGAAGATGCTGTGCCGATGGCTCCTGCGCTGGCAGGAGTGCCGTATGTTAAAGAGATTGGGTACTACACAGACTGGAAACGGACAAAGCCGGTTGAAGGTCCTGTCCCTGTTGGGAAGACTATCTATGTAAAGATGGTGTTCTCTGAAGGGATGGAATTAGTGGTGTCTGATGGTAAGGATGCACGCCCTATTGTGTTTTATCGTGTTGGGAAGACCCTGACACGCTTTCGGATCAAGGGATTCAAGGTGAAAGGAGTGATGACCTCCGGTGACCTGAAGCCTATGGGTGATACGTCTGTGTTTGTCGGGAAGTATACCGTAGCAGAGGAAGGACCCTTTACCATTGCAGTCGGCAAGCTGAGTACTGACACGCAAGGGACACCTATGAATGCCTTCTATGTGCATAAGGAGAAGGTGGTGATGGGGGCTGGTGAAAGTGACGGTGCTGCAGCAGCACAAAAACTGTCAGGTCCACTAACACTTACTAAGGCTGCCGCTGCAGCAGAGCAAAAGCTGTCAGGCACACTAACAGCCGGAAACACAGATGCTCCAAGGGTGACAGAGGTGACATGGTATAGTAACCGGCAACTTACTAAAGAGGTGGATAACATGGGAGCAGGAGAGACTGTCTACATCAAGGTGGTATTCTCTGAGCCCATGCACTACGTCGTTGCAAGTGATAAGACTGCTCGCCCAACACTGTCCATACTAGGTGAGAGAATGCGTACAGTACCGCACGAAGCAAGCGGAGCAGACTTTACTTCTTTGACTTGCAAACCCTTGGGAATCGGCACAGATGCCTTCATCTGCAAATACACCATTCCTGAAAATTTTGAAGGCTTTTTCACGCTTCGTGTAGAAGGATCAGTTAGTGTTAGGGGGGCGCACATAGAGGAAACATCAAGACACATCTTTTCCGTTGGCGATGTTGACTACTTTGATAGACTGATATATGAAGCTAGAAAAAGAACTTACATTAGGCAAGCGGCTATGCTCAGAGAGCAGGGGAATCTTAAGGGCTTTAACGTCTATCTGATAATGTTTGAGGAACTCGGTTTTCCACCGTCAAAGTCGTTTGAAGAATTTAGAGAGATTCTGAGCGTGTACCGGAGAGTAAAAGGGGCAGATCCTTCTTCATACCTATCAGTACATGAGACGTATGCAAAACTACGCCTCATGTACCCTGATGAACCGTTTGAAAAAATTGTAGAACGGTTTCTGGAAATAATCTAACAACACACAAACCGGCAGATTACTGCCGGTTTTTCATTTTATTACATATTACATCTCATTTTTACCAAATAATCAATGTGCATCCGAACTATTGTGACACCCACGTCCGTCATGCCGGTGACAGGGAGGGGTGGAACAACTGTTGCACCAAGAACCGGAAGGAGAGTAACCTGATGGTGAGTAGCCGGAAGGAGAGTAACCTGATGGTGAGTAGCCGGAAGGAGAGTAACCTGATGGTGAGTAGCCGGAAGGAGCGTAGCCTGGAGGGGGTGAATCATCCAACGAGTAACATCCAGTTTGATCATTACAGCCATACTCATCTCTATTACCACATTGCTCAACATCAGTGCCACACCCACAGACAGCATTGCAGATGGGTCTGCTATATGCAGGGTTGCCCACTCCATTTGTAATGCACTTCGGTTGATCCTCTGTTCTGGAGCAGTTACATTCCTCATAAGGATCATCACAAAACCCTTCATTAGGACTATGATCATCAGCAATATCATGACACCCCAGGCATTCGTGACGATGGCAATTACCACTTATGCAAAGAGAGCAGGTCTCTGGACTTCCTGCAGGAGGTCCGTCGCACTCCTCGCATACACCATCAGTGCATCCCGCGCCTCCGCAGTTTGTTCCGGTATATCGCCTGCAAGGCTGACCATTAAGAGTAGAGTCGGAGCATTGCCGAACATTGCCCTCAGAAGTGCAAACGGGTTCAGTATTAACACACGTACCGGGATAATTGCACGTTACACATCGACCATTGGTACAGCCGTAGATGCCGCAAGGCGTTGATACGCTGCAAGACGTTGTCTGTCCGCTGCAATTAGCACACGTCCAACTTTCTACCTTACTGCTGCCGCTGCATGATTTGGTTTCAGATCTTCTTTGCAGATGACCCTCACTACAAGATCCGGAGGATGACCCGCACGTAGGAGCAGGGGAAGATGCGCTGTCTATACTGCATGTATTAGATATTGCTGACCAACCGGTGGAAGTGCATTCATACGAACAACTGCCGGAATAGCATGAGTCACATGTTCCGCCGGTGCCTCCTATATTTGCATTTGGAAGAACACAGTTATTAATCACGGTGCTGGAGCAGTCATACGTGATCGCGTACCCACTCGGACTGTACCCCGACGGGCTGCTGCCGTATCCTGTCGGGGTGTAGTATGACGGTCCATAACTAGATGGAGGAGGCGGGGTGGTAACGGTACAGGTGACAGTGGGTGATTGTGATGAATAGTCAAGGCAGGAGTTGTCTGCATGGGTTCTTCTGGCGGTGAAGGTGTGGTTGCCGACATTGAGTCTGGAGAATGTTTTGGTGTGGGTGCTATTTGCTGTTTGCCAGCCTTGATTGCTGTTGGTTCTGGAGTATTGGTAGGTGAAGTTTTCTGTGGTGTCGTTTGTGTTTGGGGAGAGGGTGCAGGTACCTGCTCCTGCGGTCCACTGGGGTGCTCCCGGGGCCGTTGGGGTACAGTCTGATGGGGTGCAGTCGGTTGTAGGGGATACGGGTGACCAGCAGGCACGGGTGTTGTTGGATGCCTTTCTGCGTGCTTTGAATGCGTAGACGGTGTCGTTGGTTCGGTAATTTCTCAACGTGCGATAAATCGCACTACTACGAACGAGTTTCCTGTTTGTAGTAGGGCAATTCATTGCCCGTTGACTACCTAATTTATTTTTTTATTTTCATGTAGTACCACATCTTAATCTGCAGCTTCATCTCGATCTGTGGACACGGATTTCTCAGTAGGTGGTTCCGAGTCAGCAAACTTATATTTGCCAGATTTTCGTAGTTCCTCACCTACTTTTTGGTAGTAAGCGATTAATTTATTTAGATCGTGTCCACATTCTTCTGAAATTTTCATCCGCATTTCGCGAACTTCCTTAACGACTTCATTCATTTCTGGACTACAAAGATCAATTTTCTTATCCATTTTATGTAGAACCTCCTAAGTAGTCATCTGGTGTTTTTAATTCTCCAGGACTTACGTATTCCTTCTTATAGTCCCCCTGATAAGGGGGATTTAGGGGGTTAAAAGAACAGAAATTACCGCTTTTTGCCTCTAAATACCTGATATTCATTTAATTTGCGTAAATCCTATTCTGAATTTGTTAAACCCAATTCTCTATTTATGAATTCGACTTTTTTCAGGCACTAACACCAGCGCACTCCGTGCAGGCACATAAAGTTGAATAGATTGCGTGTGCCCCTCCATGGGTACGTCCTGCCACGGGTAATGGACCCCCTCTACGACACCGTGTCCCCCATAGGCAATGTCATCGGTATTGAGAATGAGATGGTAATCTGTCTGTTGCGGCACTGGAATCCGCCAATCTGTAACGGATGCCGTCGGATGGAAGTTGAAGGCGAAAATTAACCCGCTACGCTCATAAACAATCTGTTTCGCGTCTTCGTGGATAAATAAGAGGTAAATGTTTTCGTCAACGAGCAGATGGTGCATTATATCAAGGTGCTGCATCGCCCGATCAAAAGCGTTGAGATGCTTGTATCGGAGTGTTTCATCGTCGAGGAGTTGCCACTGCCTACGCGCATACCAGTAGGAGTTATTGTTGCCTGCGCGCGGAAAGTCGATCCATTCAGGGTGTCCAAATTCGTTTCCCATAAAGTTGAGGTATCCCTCACCCCCCAAGCTGAATGTCAGGAGACGGATGAGTTTGTGGAGCGCAATTCCCCTTGAAATCACAAGGCTTGTCGTGAAAATACTCATGTTCGTATAGAGTTCGGTATCCATGAGTTGGGTAGCGAGCGTTTTGTCGCCAACGATGCTCTGATCGTGGCTTTCGACGTAAGCGATGTGTTTTTCACCGGTACGGCGGTTGCGTAACATACCGTAAATCTCACCGATGTGCCAGTCTTCATCCTCTTTTTCCTTTAACAACTGAATCCAATAATCTGGGATACCCATTGTGAGACGGTAGTCGAAGCCGAGTCCGCCTTCTTCAATGGGGCGCGCGAGACCGGGCATGCCGCTCATGTCCTCAGCGATCGAAATCGCAGTGGGATTGACGGTGTGGAGAACTTCGTTTGCCAACATCAGGTAGGCAATGGGGTCCAATTCAACTCGGTTATCAAAGTAATCAGCGTATCCCTTGAACTCCCGTCCAAGTCCGTGGTCGCTATAGAGCATACTCGTGATGCCGTCGAACCTGAACCCATCAAATCGATAGGTCTCCAACCAATAGCGGATATTGCTAAGGAGGAAACGCTGCACCTCGTATCTGCTGTAATCGAAGCATCGCGAATCCCATGCAGTGTGCTCACCTTTCTCACCAGCGTGGAAATAGTGGTGTGCTGTGCCGTCAAAGTGATTCAGCCCTTCATTAAGATTTTTGACAGCGTGGCTATGCACCAAATCCATGATGACCAGCAATCCCATCCCGTGTGCTGTATCGACAAGTTCTTTTAGTTCTTCGGGGGGCCCGAAGCGACTGGAAACTGCGAAGAAGTTGCTCACGTGATAGCCGAAACTGGCATAATACGGATGCTCCATCACCGCCATCAGTTGAACAGCGTTATAGCCCAAATCGGCAATTCGGGGGAGGACATTTTGTGTGAATTCAGCGAACGTTCCGACTTTTTCCGCTTCCTGCGCCATGCCGACGTGTGCCTCGTAGATTCGCAATCCTTCCATTTTAACATCGAAATTGGGCGCGTGGTGTTTCCACTGATACGGGTCCGGTGGTGCCCAATACTGTCCGCTGAAATCAGCGTTGTCTTCCTGAATGACGCGCTGAACATAAGCCGGGATTCGATCGAGGCCACCGAGTGATGATACAACATGCACCTTGATGCCGCTGCCGTGTAAGAGTCGGTCGGCATAGTCTTTGTCAGGTAGGAAGAGATGCCAGATGCCCCATTCATCAATGGACATTGGGTTCGCAGCGCGGTTCCAGCCGTTAAAGTCGCCGATCAGTGAGAGTGTCTGCGCGTTCGGTGCCCATTCGCGGTACCAGACCCCGTTTTCGCCATCGTTTTCGCCACGACTGAAGCCGAAATAATGGTGTCCTTGGCTTATTTCGCCCAATATACCACCAGTATTTTCGATTTCCGCTCTGAGACGTTGATAGTGCGCGAACCGTTGGCGGAGTTGGGCGCGGTATGGTTTTAGCAAAGGATCGTTTTCGATGAGGGCAGTGCCATCGGCTTGTCTACCTTTTGAGCATTGCTTTTCCATAATCTATCAGTTTAACACAAGGCGACTTGCAGTTCAAGGAGATGTGTGCTAACATAAATACATGCAAACACTCCTCCACCGGATAACAAGACAAGTTATATTCATCACACTGATAGTGGTGCTCTTTTCGAGTATCCCGGCGGAAGTGTCCGCTTTTGAAATTCGTGTATTCGATGGAGCGACAGTAGTCAAGCCACCTTATACGTTGATATCTGGAAAGCAGTATCGACTTCAAGCAGTCTCCTCTGATAAAAAAATACTTCCAGCGCGGTGGTTCCTATCGGGAAATTTAGGCAGAATTACAACAGATATGCTGCCAATGCTTACGGCGGTTTTTGTAGGAGATGGTATTCTTATCTGTCGTGTGGAAGGTGTGGAACAACGGGTAAGGTTAAGGATTGTCCCTGCAACAAAAACGATTGGGGATAGTGGTGGAAAACTCCAAAGTCCGGCGGATGTAGCAATAGAGCTGCCGAAGGGCGCGCTTGCTGCGGAAGAAAAAATAGGGATAGAAATTGTGGCACCACCCGCATTACCACCAACACTGCAGCGATTCGTCCGTGTCGTCCAGATTTCACCCGAAGGACTTGTCTTGAAACGCCCTGCACAGTTGGCATTTCTATTTGAAAGTGCCGCGTTTATAGCTGCGAAACCACAACTCTATTTTTGGGAAGTGTATGGAAAAAAATGGGTGCCGTTGCAAAGTCGTGAGGATAAGGCACAAGGGGGCGTGACAACTGCTATCAACCACTTCGGGATTTATGCCTTGACGGCTGCTGTGCCTGAAGATTTGAAACGTAGTGAACGGCTGGAGATTCGGAACCTTGAACTCTCGCCGCGCGTATTTTTCGCACCCGATAGACATCGATTGACGATAGCCTATCGACTCAACGCTCCCGATGCAACGCAGGTATTTGTGACGATAGATATTTTTGATCTTCGCGGTAGACGGATTCGGCGGTTGCTTGAGGAGGTGCCACGTTACATCGGACCGAACGCTGTGCAGTGGGATGGGTTGACAGATGACGGCGTGCTTGTCCGAAATGGACGTTATCTACTTGTAATTCGGGCAAGAACGGGTTCAAAGCAAGCGGTGCATCGGAAACTCATTGTAGTCTTTAAGTGAAAGTAGACCCGTTCGCCGGTTTCACCAGTAATGAAAAACGGGATATTTGACCTTTTCTGAAAGTTTATATAGCATTAACCCGACACTGTCTACCGAGGTCCGGTAGGTTCGGTTTCCTAACCGAACCGGTTCTCACTGAAAAAGGTAGCACTTTTAAGACAGATCATCAATCAGATATGGTATAATATAACGTGAATTTGGGATATAAAGTCTTATAAAAGTTGCGCTACAAATACCAAACTCACGTTAATATAATAACCCAAGTTGCCACTTTTTATACACATAGCACTCCGCTGGAGTGCAATTCGATTAAATACGCTCTTTCTATAGACATATCACCCCGCTGGGGTGAGGAAAAAGACTAAAAAGCTTTCTGAAATGCTCGAAATCTGTTAGTAGCAACTTGGGTTATAATAGTTCAATTTTGGATGCCGTTTATCACGGCGGCAATCAACGATATTTTTTTTCTAAAGGGGATACTATGATGAGGCAATTGAACGGTCTTAGTGTTTTTTTATATTTCATACTTGTTATTTTCGTTACCACTATAGGATCAACGCAGGCTGCTACTTTTAACATCACTGTGACAGATCGAACGGGTGATGAATTGCGCGGCGTTTCGATTACCATCGCGCCCGAAGATGGCGATACAGTTACAGGGGTTAGCGATGCAGCTGGCACGCTTGAAGTTTCAGATTTAGCTGCAGGAGTCTATACCATTACCGCAGTTTTGCCGGGATATACCGATAAGGTTATGCCAAACGTTAGTCTTGATACCGACCAAACTGTGTCCGTGGAAATTACACTCTCTGCGGAGGTCATTGAACTCGATCAGATTTCTGTTACGGCATCACGCCGTCGCGAAAAGGTGCTTGAAGCACCGGCATCCGTCGCTTTTCTTGATGATTCCCAAATCAGGGATCGCGTTACACCGAATGTTACTGAGCATTTAAAATCGCTGCGGGCAGTGGATGTCATGACGGCTGGATTAAGCGCATCCTACGTTGTTGTTCGCGGTTTCAACAACGTTTTTTCAGGTTCACTTTTGTCGCTCGTTGACAATCGCATCGCGAGTGTGCCTTCACTGCGGGTCAACAGTTACAGTTTTATTCCGACTATCAACGAAGACATTGAGCAGATTGAAGTGGTCTCAGGGCCCGGTGCGGCACTTTACGGTCCAAATAGTGCTAACGGGGTCATGCACATCATTACCCGTTCGCCTTTTACTTCTCAAGGAACAACGATTAGCTTGGGCGGTGGTGAACGGAGTATACTCACAGGCTCCCTTCGACATGCGGGTGTTGTCAATGAGACAATCGGTTATAAGTTTTCAGGTAATTATTTTCGAGGAAATGATTGGCAAGAAGGACGATCGAAAGAGGATCTTGAAGGCGCAGGCGGACTGATTTTTGATACTTATAGAGCCAGCGGCGAATTTCGGGTTGATTATAGTCCTAACACCGAAACGACAGCGATTATTGCCAGCGGTTTTACGCAAGCCACCGGTATTGAATTGACTGGTATCGGCGCGGGTCAAGCCCAAAACTGGACCTATGGTTACCTCCAAGGACGGTTTATTTACAAAGATCTCTTCGCGCAAGCCTTTTGGAATCGAAGCAATGCTGGAGACACGTATGTTGTACGGAGTGGTGATCCAACCATCGACAATTCTGATCTCTATGTTGGACAGATTCAACACGGTTATAGTTTCGGGACGCGTCAACGCTTTACTTATGGTTTGGATGTCTTGCTGACCCGTCCCGATACAGAAGGCACAATCAACGGCATCAATGAGGAAGATGACAGCGTCAACGAGGTAGGTGCCTACTTACAATCAGAAACCAAAATCCTTCCGCAGCTGAAGTTGATAGCTGCTGGACGGGTTGATGATCACAATCAACTCGAAGACCTGGTCCTTTCCCCACGTGTTGCACTTGCTTTCCAACCTAACAGCGACCATAATTTCAGGGTGACCTATAACCGTGCCTTCAATACACCGAGAACCTCGGATCTGTTTCTTGATATTCTATCGGTCGAGGATCCGTTTGGATTGGGTGCTAACTTTCAACCGGCGTTTGGTTTCAGCCCGAATATTGACATACGGGCACAAGGCGTTCGCGCTGAAACAGGGTTCACCTTCAAAAGAAGTACAGATGGCAGACCAGAATTTCGATCGCCTTTTTCCCCATTAGCGAAACTTCCACCTGAGACACACATCCCGCTTGATGATCCTGTTTTTACCAACGTTATGTGGAATGTCGGTCGAAGTGCTGTTATGAGTGGTGTGAAGCCGGTTTTTGCAGCAGGTCTAAATGCACAAGGGCTTCCCGCAGCGACAGTGGCGGCCCTCTCCGAAGGATTTGACAATCTCATCCCGAAGCAAGTAGATGGCGTAAAGAATGTCTTACGCTCGCTCGATCCACAAGCAGGTGACTTCGTTGACGTTGAAGATGTAAATGACGTTAACCCGCTTAAACCGACAATCACACAGACGTATGAAGCCGGTTACAAAGGGATTCTCATGAACAGGTTGGCTTTTTCTGTCGATGTCTATCACTCAAGGATTAACGATTTCGTCGGTCCGCTTGTTGTCGAAACGCCGAATGTGTTCTTAGAGGCGACGACGTTAGGTGCCTCCCTCGGTAAACAGATTACAGCAGCGTTAGCCGAGCCGCAAAATGCTGGACTGAATCAGGCGTTGCTTGCTTTCGACACACCGGCGCAAGGGGGTAATAATAACGGTTCAGCTGTTGATGAATTGGTGGGGTTATTCGTCGCTGGCACTGAAAACAACGGGCCCGCTTTCATACCCTTTGGCACGGTGACACCCGAGCAGGCAGCGGATCCGAACGCCATTATGCTTACCTATCGGAACTACGGCGACATTTCACTCAACGGTCTGGATTTAAATTTTACCTATTACCTCAGTCCGAGTTGGAATTTTGGTGCAAATTATTCGTTTGTCAGTAAAGATCTCTTTGAGGACGTTGATGGTCTCGGGGACATTGCACTTAACGCGCCTAAAAATAAATTCGGGGCAAGCGTTCAATATCTGAACGCCAATCTCGGATTAGGTGTAGGACTCCGAACACGTTTTGTGGCTGGTTTTCCTGTGAGGTCAGGGGTTTACGTCGGTGATATTGAATCGTATTATACGATTGATTTAAACGCCGGCTACGATTTACCAATCGGTCCCAGACCGCGCCTTTCGCTGACGGTACAAAACTTGTTAGACCGTAAACATCGGCAATTTATCGGAACTCCCGAAATTGGACGCTTGTCAATGGTGCGTTTGACGCAGGTCTTCTAATGGATCAGAAATAGAAGCGGAATGAAGAAAATACGAGATTCGGATAACTGCCAAACTCGGATTGGAATTCGGTAGAATCACCGTTTTTAGGGCGTTTGCCGATGCTGATGAAACCACCGACAGAGAGATGAATATCCTCTGCAACGTTGTATGCGATCTGCGGTGCAATCCAGGTTGACGGATCGGATAGGTTAAGCAGTATTTGTCCACTGAGACTAATCAGCGGGGTCAGTTGACGGGTGAATCCGGGAGCGAGATAGTGGGTGCCAAGTAGATAAACGCCGCCGCGCGTGTACGCCGGTTTCTCCAGATTGGTAAGAAAATTTTCGGGTTCTGTCGCGCCTGCGCCGTTGAAATGGTATTCGATAAACGTATAGGTCTCCCCACCGAAGCTATAGTCGAGACCGATAGAGGTACGCAGATAATTGTCCGATATGTTCGGTTCGTCATCAAAGGGTTCGGCAAACACATAAGCCGTTTCCAGCCAGAAGCCAGCACCACCGATACCACGGGCTACATCTAAACCTACGAGCAGATCTTTCTGAAATTCCAAAAGTAGAATCGAAAAGTCTGTCTCTACGGCGTTCAATTGGGTTCGGAGAAATACAGCACTCTTGTCAAAGTCGAAATCAGAGCCGAAAATATATCCTGTATCTATCTCGCCCATGACCCCTACAGGAATCCGCATCCGAATGGCATCTACGCCAACGCGGTCTTCGGTATCAAGTTGGTCGTAGGTATAGGGAGCGATGATGTCGGTTGGATTCACAATCCGAGCACTACCCCAGGCAATCGCATCCCGACCGATAGAGAAGTCGGCGAGATCTGTGCTGAGCTGCACCGAAGCCCGATCGAGATTATGATAGATACCAACGCTACCGACCGGTTCCTCCTCACTCGGATAGAGCAGGGACGCGAAATCTGCGACGCGGTAACGGGATGAAGCAATACCGACGGCAAACGGGGATTGAGAGAAAAGTAGCGGGTCTTGAACGCGCGGGGTGAAATCGTAAGCGAATGCAACTGAGAGTGAATCTGATGGTGCGTAAGAGAGGTTGAAACGGAGTCGGTTAACCACGACCCCCATCAGCGATGCATCTGGAAGTGGCGAATTAAATGCCGTGGAAAAGTTTTTGTAGTAGCCACCAGCTCGGAATTCAGCTGCAGCGGTTCCTGCAAGTGACGTTACCATCAAACAGATGATGGAGGTCAGAATCTTTCGCATCAACTGAAAGCCTCTTTTAACTGACGACTATTGTTTCGTCTCATCAGTGTCTATGCGTCCATCGCGTAAGGTTATCAAACGCCTTGCGCGCGCCATTACCATCGGATCGTGGGTTGAGAAGATGAATGTCATGCCGGTTTCTGAGTTAAGGTGGCGCATCATCTCAAGCAGGTCGGCACCCGTTTTAGAATCGAGGTTCGCTGTCGGTTCATCGGCGAGAATAATCGTAGGTTCAGAGACCATCGCGCGGGCAATAGCGACGCGTTGTTGCTGTCCACCTGAAAGCTGCGTCGGTGTCCGGTTGGCAACTCCCTTTAACCCGACGGTTTCCAGCATCGCTATAACCCGTTCGTGCCGTTCTGCTTTTGGGACACCCGCCAAGAGCATGATATATTCAACATTTTCCTCAACTGTCAGCACAGGAATCAGATTGTAAGCCTGAAAGATAAATCCGATGTTATCGCGTCGAAAGTCGGAGAGTTCGTTGCCGCTCATTTCTGATAACACCTTGCCAGCAAGCCACACTTTCCCTTCTGTAGGACTATCCAACCCAGAAATGATGTTGAGAAAGGTTGTCTTGCCAGAACCCGAGGGACCCACCAATGCCGTAAATTCTCCCGATTCGATGGTTAAATCAATCCCGTTAAGAGCGTTGACAGGAATATCGTCCGCTGCGTAAACCTTTGTCACACCTTCTGTGACAATAACATCTCTTTTCTGTCTTTGATCCATTTTTTTATTCCTGAATCTGAGTTGACTTCGCCGTTCAATCAGAGATTGAACGTTTTAAGAAGCTTTGTCAGGCGCTTCCTCACCCCAGCGGGGTGATATGTCTATAGAAAATGGCGTATTTAGATCCTCGCACTCCAGCGGAGTGCTATGTCTTAGGTCAATCATAGAAAATCTGATAATCTCACAAATCACAGTTCAGACAGATTTAATAATTTAAAAGCTGCGCCGCATCGCATCTACAGGAGCCATTTTGGCAACATGCCGAGCAGGATACAACCCAGCAATGAGGGTGAAAACGAAAACCCATATCGGATAGATGATGAACTGTTCAACCGTCATGACTGGACGGATGAACTCCTGCATTGTCACGCCCATCATTTCAATGCCGGTGTAATCTATACCTGTGTATGCCAATAGGGCTGTCACGAGAAACCCAAGTATTATTCCTACGCCAATGCTCACAATCGCTAAAGCACCTGCTTCAAATAAAATGACGCGCGCCATCCCAAAAGGACGGGTGCCAACGGCGCGTAGCACACCAAACTCAAACATCCGTTCATACAAAGACATGAAAAGTGTGTTGATAATCCCGAAGACAACTATCGCAAATAAGATAACGCCTATGATATATTTGCTGTATGTCGTCATGTCTAACACAACCGTCAATTGTGACATCAGTTCTGTCCAGCTTAATGCTTCGTTGCCGTGCTGGGAGTAAGTGTCCCAAAATGGTAGGGTCGAGTCTTGCGCGTAAGCAATAGAAGAGAATTTAATAGCGATTTCGTGAACATCATTACCAATCGCAAGCATCTCTTGTGCTTTTTGAATCCGGACGAATGCCATGCCGCTGTTCATCGCCTCGTCAGCGAAGTTATAAATACCGGAAATCCGAAACATCTCTTGGGAAAGTTCTCCGGTTTTAGCTTGTGCCACCGTCACAACTACCCGGTCCCCAAGTGCGATTTCTAAGATTTCGGCGAGTTTCGCACCAATGACGACATCGCGGCTATTATCCCCTTGAAAATAGACCCCCTCCGTTATCGCGTTATCAATCAGCGACAGGTGCCTTTCTGTAGCGGGATCAACGCCGACGAGATTAATCGCACTGACATTCGCTGGAGACGTGATCATCCCGGAAACGAGCACTCTTTGCGTCCAGTGTTGAACGATGGTTTCTTCAGCAAGACTCGCTGTCACCGCATCGAGGGCTTGGATTGTCAATGAAGCCTCTTGTGCGTCTCGGAAACCTTCCCGATGAATCTGCGCGTCGCCGAGGAAAGAAGCGGTAGCCGTCCGAATCAAGAGTTCTTGCATCCCTATCATGAGGGCATCCATGAAGATGAGAGCAGTTAGACCGATACCGATCGCTGTTGCAGCAATAATGGTCCGCCGTTTATTCCGAAAGATATTGCGCCAAGCAAGTTTAATTAAAATCAACCACATTTTTCTAATTTGCCTTTTTCTAATTTTCCTTGCGGTTCGGTTAGGTAAGTTGAAGGTTGGGTGTGCTTCTCCGTAGATCCGCTTTCCACTTCGTTCCAAGCTGCGCGCTCTTTTGAAAAAAGGGTTATGATATACCTAATGCTTTTTTGCTGACTGCTGACTGCTGACTGCTGACCTCCAATCTAATGTGTCCGCATCGCGCTTGCTGGCAGAATCCGGGCGGCTTTTATCGCAGGGAACAGACCGACCACCGTTGCTGATAACATGACTGTGATAGCCGGAATAATCACGGATCGGACGTTCACTACAGCGTACAACGTCTTGATTTTCATGCCCCCAAAGGTAATTTCCTCAGGGTATGTAATACCGTATATAGATAGCAGATAGTTGACGAGAATGCCAAGGAGCGCGCCAACGCAAACGCTGCCAAGTGTTATGATGACGACTTCGCAGATGACGAGCCAGAAAATTTGCATCGGTTTTGTCCCAACCGCCTTTAGCACCCCATACTCGCGCGTCCGCTCCAGGACTGACATCAGCACTGTATTCAGGACACCAATAGCCACAATCAGCATAATCACCCAACGTGAAATGGCATCCCCTTGTTGGTCGGCTTTCATGGCGCGATAAAAGGATTTAGCAACCACTTGCCACGGGGCAACATCAAGCGTCGCATCGTTGAGGTTCGCTTCAATTGCGTGCGTAATTTTACCGACCTGATTGATATTTGAGACAATCACAACGATTTCATGGGCGCGCCCCTCAAGCACAAACAATTCCTGAGCATCTGCAATGTGCAGATAACATGCTGTGCGATCTGTTGCGTCGTCACCACTCTCGGCAATACCAACAATCTTATACACATCGTTCGCAAGCGAACCGTCTGCACCCTGCGAGAAGATCACAATCTCACTACCAATCTTTGCAGAAAGCGTCTTTGCCAAGTTTTTCCCAATAACGGCTTCGTGCGAAGCGGTTTCTGCTAATACCGTGCCTTCAATTACTTTTTGATCAAATCGCGTCGCTTGAACTTCTCGTGTCACATCAACGCCGATGATTTGTACACCTGTACTCTTTTCACCAACCGAGCCGAGTCCCGCTGCATATACCCGTGGTGTCCACGCTTCAACTCCCGCAACATCCTGTATTACTTCTCCGACAGCAGTATAGCCGTCAATTGTCTCATAAAGTGACGGTTTATCAAGGTATCCTATACGGTGCACCTGAATGTGTCCGATGCGATTTCGCGTGAACATGGAGATGATGTCCCCATACGCACCGTCGGACAGACCGATGGTTAGCGACAAGAGCGTGAAACCGACAACCATTGCGAGTGCGGTAAGGATTGTCCGCCGCTTTTGGCGAAAGATGTTGCGAAACGCAATTTTGAGTATCATACTATCTTCTTCTCTGAAGATTTCGGCGTGTGAAGATTTTATCGTCGATGTCTGAATCGTATGTAGCGTTCAACCACCGGACAACCGTTTTGTGTCCCTCTTTGTTTTGCGGAATCATCTCCATCACAGATGGGGCAATTTTATCACCAAACGTCTTGATCTCTTTGAAGTTCATAACCCGCATCAAGTTCCCTTTCTCGTCATAGAAGTGCTGCCACACCGGTATATAATCCTCGGATCGTACAGCTGCAACAATCTTTCCCCAAACAATCGGAGAATCCTCTTTCGGGACAAGTTGGACATAGAGATGATCTGGCAATGCATCTTCAGGTGTAACAAACTGGTAGGTATAATCATTGAGCATGGACGACTCCCGAACCAAGTCGTCATTCGTGAAATCCGAACCCATCCACGACCCCATCATCATAGACGGTGGAATCTTCATCACCTTGTTCGTCTTCGGAAGGTAATTCCACATCTCATTCCCAATGCGGAGTGTCGCGACCCCTTGTTCTTTCTTTGGGGCGGTAATGCGGATAAAGGTCTTACTCATCCCCTGTGTCCATATTGTCATCGCCAGCGTACGTTCCCAATGCGGCGTGACGATGTGCATCTCCATCTCGGCGTGACTGGTTTCACTCCGATAGAGTTGATCGATATGTTTGATGACGGATTCGATGTCAGATGTTGTTTCTTGGGCTAATGCGAACGGGCAAAGGAGGAGAGCCGTGAGGAGCAGAGAACATGTTGTCAAGTTTCGTGTTATGTGTATCTTATTTTGAGGTTTCGCCATTTCCTTAGTTATCCTTTTCGTTTTTTTGGGATGTGCAATATGAGGAACCTGGCAGTCTAATCTACATTTTGAAGTGCTACCGTTTATTCAGACCACAATTTCACAAATTTAATCCAAGTTTTTTCGTTGAAAATCGAGAGGTGTCAAATACCCTAACGCCGAATGTGGGCGTTTGAGATGATACACCTGTGTGATAAAATGACCGATACGATCTCTGGCTTCATGGATGTCCTCATAATCATTGAGGTAGACTTCTTCCTCCTTGAGAGTTCGGATGAGGCGTTCGGCATACCCGTTCTCCCAAGGGTGTCCGCGGTGTGCTACCGAAATCTCAACGCCATGCTGCTTCAGCAGTGAGATATAGTCCTTTGAAAGATACTGCGCGCCTTGATCGGAATGATGGATCTCTGGAACCCTGTCGTGTAAAGCTTGCTCTAAGGGTCGCAAGGTCAGAGTTTGCGTCAAGTGTTGACTGAGGTTCCACCCTCGAATCATACGCGTGAAGACATCCATGAGCAGTGCGACATACACGAAGCGTCCCTTGAGGCGGACGTAGGTAATATCACCCACCCAGACCTGATCGGTTCGAGTGGTGTCAAGGTTTTTCAGACGATTCTGCCACGGTTGCGGACCGTCAACGGAGCGGGTCGTTTGACACGCCCGTTTGACAGCGACCGAGAGATTGGCTGCTTTCATCAACCGGGAGACGCGCTTCTTCCCAACGGGGTGTCCTTCGGCCACCAGCAGCTTCGTGATACGTCTATATCCATAAGTCGGATAGGTCGCCGCTAACTGTTCTATTCTCGTTTGTAAGACCGCTTCATAAGGGTCGAGTTTGGGTTGATAATAGAGGGTGCTCCGGGTGATACCCAGCACCCCACAAAGGTCTCGCACCGAGTGTTCGGTTCGTAACGCCTCCACAATTTGGCACTGTTTCGCTGGGATCAATCCAAAAAGGTCAATGCTTTTTTTTGGATATCCAGTGCCACCGCCATTCTCCCAACGAGGCGTTCAAGGTGAGCGATACGCTCAGCATCCTCGCTGGATTGCTTATCCGAGGAAGTAAATACACTGACAGCATTTTCAAGGAACTGCTGCTTCCACTTTGAGAGTTGGTCTTCGCTGAGGTTGTGTCGTCGACACAGTTCTGCTTGCGAACTTTCACGTGTAAGGGCCTCAAGCACAACTTCGGTTTTAAACTCGGGCGTGAAGTTTCTTCGTTTGCGTTTCGCCATCGGAATGCTCCTTTCAGTTAGATTGTATTGTAGCACAATCTTGGTTTAGGGAGTGGCCCGAATTTCCGGGGGCAGTACATTTTCTATTATAGCACATGATGCTTCAAAGTGCAAAATCTTTCAATGATCCCAGATCTACTGTAGGAGGGATTTCCAAATCCCCGATGAATGCCACACGCGCATTCAGCGTTGATTCCTTTTCGCATAAATTGGACAAAAACCTTAAAACTATAGGACTTACGCAAAATTCCGAATACCCCCCTTTATCCACCCGCAAGCGAGGGGAACGTATCGGTTTTAAAGATAACTGCGTAAGTCCTGACTAAATAACCGTAGGGAAAACATCTAAATTAACACTTGCATCTCTGTGAAAAATTGTATAAACTAAACAGATATAATCGTATTTGTAGCGCAAACTTCATGAAGATTAAGAATTTAAATCGGTAATTCCGTAACGTGCGATAAATCGCACTACTACAAGCGGCTCCCTTTCGTAGTAGGGCAATTCATTGCCCGTCGATTACCGAATTATTTATTTAAACTTCATTTAGTTTGCGTCCTTACAAGCACAATCTAAAAAAACTGCGGCGGACTCGCCCACCAGTTCGTGCCTTACGGCATGAATACCCCGGGGAATGCCATTAAGGAACCGTAGGGGCGGCCTCTCGATTGGGGTAAAAATTGTCTAAAGTTTACTATAGTTTGGACAATTTTTGACATAGCACTCCGCTGGAGTGCAACCATAGCCGTCTCTGATTGCTATAGACATATCACGCCGCTGGCGTGAAGAAACACACTCATGCGAACACTGACTTTGCTCCAGCGGAGCAACATGTCTATAGAAAAAGACAGACAACCTTCTCGCACTCCAGCGGAGTGCTATGTGTGGACAGCTTCTTGCCGGGTGTCGTCTCGGGGGTGCTGCCCGTAGGTGCGTCTGCGTCTGTTTTTCTCTGAGTTGTATCTGTGTCCGAAACTTTCGG
Source organism: Candidatus Poribacteria bacterium (assembly GCA_965232115.1). Taxonomy (GTDB): domain Bacteria; phylum Poribacteria; class WGA-4E; order WGA-4E; family WGA-3G; genus WGA-3G. Next base: position 5,010,885 of record OZ246958.1, on the reverse strand, counting down.
AAAAATCAGAAACGTTTTGAGAACAAGGCCTCAATCCGATAGAAATTGTCCAAACTATAGTAAAGTTTAATAAAAGGAAAAAAATGAAATATCTGAGTGTATTGGTGATGATAAGTATTATGGTAATGGGATGCGGAGAAGAGTCTCCGGAGACTGTGCTTGATACTGAAGTGCTTGGTGATCTGAAATATACTGGTGAAGATGCTGTTCCTATGGCCCCTGCTATGGCAGGGGTGCCATACATCAAAGAGATTGGGTACTATCGGGATTGGCGGCATACCAAGCCTGTTGAGGGTTCTGTACCTGTTGGGAAGACCATCTATGTGAAGGTGGTGTTCTCTGAAGAAATGGAGTTAGTGGTGTCTGATGGCAAGGATGCCCGTCCTGTGGTGTTCTATCGTGTTGGGAAGACGTTGACTCGGTTTCGGATCAAGGGATTCAAGGTAAAGGGAGGGATGACTTCCGGTGACTTGAAACCGAAAGGTAATACGTCTGTGTATGTCGGGAAGTATACGGTAGCAGATGACGGACTCTTTACGATTGCTGTCGGGAAGCTGAGTGCTGATACACAAGGGACTCCTATGAGTGCCTTCTATACCCACAAGGCGAAGGTGGTGATGGGAGATGGTGAAGGTGCTGCAGCAGCACAGGAGATGTCAGGCACATCAACGGTTACTAAGCCTGCCGGAGACACAGATGCGCCAAGGGTGACGGGGGTGACGTGGTATAGGGATCGGCAACTCACCGAAGAGGTAGAAACACCGGAAGCAGGAAATCCGCTCTATGGGAATAGGACTTATTACATAAAGGTGGTGTTCTCTGAACCGATGCAATATATCCCGGCAAGCGATGAAACTGCCCGTCCTTCGCTGTACATAGACAGCAAAAGGGTGCGCATTCTGCCTCGCGGGGCAAGCGGAGATGAATTCACTCAACGATCCTGCAAGCCTTTGGGAGGCGGGACGGATGACTTTGTCTGTAAATACACTATCCCTGAACGATTTGAAGGTCCGCTCGCGTTTCGTGTGGGCGCAAAGTCAAGTGATGTAACGGGTGTGCGGGTAGCAGAGGCATCTGAGTACACTGTAGAAGTGATCAACTACAACGCTATGATATACCGAGCGCAGCGCAAGGAAACCTTAGAAAGATTATCATTGCCAGAGATGAGCGATCTGGATGGTCGTGGCCTGGTCGCACAATGGAGATTCTCGGATTTCCATTATTGAAATCTCATGAGGAGTACATAGCATTAGCGATTGCATACAGAGAAGAAAAAAGGGAAAGGACAGGGAACCCCTCCGCACTTTTATCAGCAAAAGAAGTGGGTAAATTATTCTACACCTATGCGAAGTTACGCCTCAAATTTCCTGATGAACCATTTGAGAAAATTGTTGAGCGGTTTTGGGAAGTAGTTTAACAGCACAAAAACCGGCAATAATTTGTTGGTTTTTCTATTTTAGCTAGTAGTCTGTCCGCCTTTAAATTGTAAATAAATTAGTTCGTAGTAGTGCGATTCATCGCACGTCAGCGGCTCAAAAACGGGCAATGAATGGTTTCCCTACTACAAACAGGATACGCCGAATTTTAGACTGGACAGACTACGAGTATATCGTTATTGCTGCAAAAAGGATCAAAATTATTGCATCCACACTGATTATCGGTGTTGTTGCAACCCGAACCACCTCCGTTGCCCGGATAGCTACTCGGACTATAAGTGTTGGGAGCATAACCAACAGGAGGATCACCGCTGCCATACCCAGGAGGATAAGACGAAGGATTGTATCCGGAGGGACCGTAGTTTGCTTGACCATAACTACTCGGCGGAGGCGGAGTGGTAACGGTACAGGTAGCGGCGGGTGATTGTGATGAATAGTCAAGGCAGGAGTTGTCTGCGTAATATCTGCGTGCGGTGAAGGTGTGGTTTCCTACATTGAGGTTTGGGAAGGTTTTGGTGTAGGTGCTTGTGTTGGCAGTCTGCCATCCTTGGTTTGAGTTGGTTCTTGAGTATTGGTAGGTGAAGTTTTCTGTGGTGTCATTGGTGTTTGGAGATAGGGTGCAGGTGCCTGCTCCTGCTGTCCACTGGGGTACTCCTGGGGATGTGGGGGTACAGTCTGAAGGGGTGCAGTGGGTGTATGATGAGTCATCTGACCAGTCAGTGCAGTTGCCGGTGGTGTTTCGTCTTCTGGTAATTTCTCAACGTGCGATAAATCGCACTACTACGAACGAGTTTCCTGTTTGTAGTAGGGAAACCGTTCATTGCCCGTTGATTACCTAATTTAACGTGAGTTTGATATATAGCAAATTCTAAAAATATGTGAAGATTTTCGTAGGGGTTAGGTCTCCTAACCCTACGGGCGAGGCGACCCCGCCCCTACGAACAGCACGAAATCTCTTTTTTCCAAACTCACGTTAATTTATTTTTTATCTTCATGCAGAGCGGTATGTGACGTTTGGAGTTAATTGGATCTCAAACCTCCAAATTCGGTTGACATCAAGTCTCTGAGTGTGCTATCATTTTTCAATAACACCGATAAGCGTTCTAAAAGGAAATTCAAGAAATGGAGACTGTGGAAACTTACTCACATGGTATCAATCTTGACCTGCATCGTCCTATCGCATATAGCAACCGAGGGACTGCTCATCACATTAAAAGTGACTATGACAAGGCCACCGCAGATTATAGCAAGGCATTGGAGTTGAACCCACGTGATGCTGACACCTATTACAAGCGCGGTGTCGCTTATAGTGACATAGGCGAGTTGGACCTTGCTATTCAAGACTACACTAAAGTCATACAACTTGAACCTACTTTTGCTAATGCCTATTACAACCGCGGAGTTGCTTATAGTCATACAGGCAGGTTAGATCTTGCTATTCAAGACTACACTAAAGCAATAGAATACAAAAACGACTATGTCCATGCCTACAACAACCGTGGCCTTGCCTATAGCGAAAAAGATGATTTTGATTTAGCGATTGTGGATTATACTAAAGCAATAGAACTCAATCCACATCATGCGGCTGCCTACAACAATCGCGGTCTCGCTTACGTTAGTAAGGATAAGTTGGATCTTGCTATTCAAGACTATACCAAAGTGATAGAACTCAATCCTAAATTTTTTGGAGCCTATTACAATCGTGGTATTGCTTACGGACGCAAAGACAAAATTGATAAAAGTATCGCTGACTATATCAAGACAATAGAACTTGATTCTAATTATGTTGATGCCTACTACAATCTCGGCAACGCCTATGCACACAAAGGCAAATTCACTGTAGCCATTGCACAGTATAACAAAGTGCTGGAACTGAATCCAAATTATACCGATGCTTATTTTACTCGAGGTTGGACTCACAACAAGAAGAAAGATCATGGTCTCGCTATCGCAGATTTTGATAAGGTAATAGAACTGAAACCGGATTATGCCGAGGCATATAACATGCGCGGTATTTCCCACTACAATAAAGGTGATACGGTTGATGCTATCAAGGATTTTAGCAAAGTTATAGAATTGGATCCACATCATGTTGAGGCCTATAATAACCGCGGTAATGTTTACCGCGAAAGTGGACAAGTTGTGCTTGCCCTTAAAGACTTTAACAAGGCAATAAAACTCAATCCGAAGTATGTTGATGCTTATAACGGCCTAGGCGTGACTCATGACATCAAAGGTGAACTTGACAAAGCAATTGATAACTATAACGAGGCACTGAAACTGGACCCGAATCATGCGATGGTCTATAGCAACCGTGGGATTACTTACCGTAAAAAAGATGAGTTAGACAAAGCAATTGCCGATCTTGACAAGACGATATCACTGGCTCCTGATTATGCCGCGGGCTATCATAATCGAGGTAATGTTTATAAGGATAAAGGCGAGGTAGACAAGGCAATTGCGGATTATAGCACGGCAATTACCCTGGATCCGAGAGATGCCAAAGTCTATTACAGCCGAGGCAACACTCACTCTAATGAAGGCAAGTTTGAGCTTGCTTTGATAGATTATAACAAGGCAATAAAGTTGAATCTAGAAACCGCTGATGTTTATAATAATCGCGGGGCTGTCTACAACAATAAAGGCGAAACGGACAAAGCCATTGAAGATTTTAGTAAGGCAATAGAACTGAATCCAGAATTTGTAATTGCCTACTACAACCTTGGTGCTGTTCATGCCAACAACAAGAAATTTAACAAGGCAATTGATGAATTTAGCAAGGTAATAGAACTCGACCCAGAGTACCCCAAGGTCTATTTGGAACGTGGCGTTGTTTGGATGTCCTTAGAAAATTGGCAAAAAGCAAAAACTGATCTTATTACTGCACGGGACAAAGGGTTGGATATCACAGATGAGTTTTACAAAAGCATCAATAGCATTGAAAGTTTTGAGCGGATAATTGGTTTTCCGTTGCCTGCAGATATCTCTTTACTGTTAGCACACCAAGTACTAGAACCTCATAGTGCTGATACCTACACTACTCGTGGTACTGGTTACCTCAAGAACAACAATTATGATCTTGCAATTGCCGATTTTAGTAAGGCAATAGAACTGGAACCAGAGACTATCCTTGCCTATAAAAATCGCGGTATAGCCTACTATAACAAAGGCAAATTTTACCGTGCCGTTGATGACTTCGGCAAAGTCATAAGCCTCATACCTAACGATCCACTTGCCTACTATGGCCGCGGGCTGGCTTACCGCAATCTCTTGGTTTTTGAGAAATCCATCCAAGACTTTAGCACGGCAATAAGTCTTAAACCGGAAGCAGCTGCTGATGCCTGTACCGAGCGCGGTATAACCTACCACCTTAAAGGTGACGTAGACCATGCTATTGAGGACTATAACGCTGCGATCGCACAGGAGCCAAAGTTTGCAGAGGCTTATACGGCGCGCGGTCAAGCTTACCGTGATAAAGGCGAGATCGACAAAGCAATTGCGGATTATGACAAAGCCATACAACTCAACCCAGAACTTGCTGAGCCTTATACCTGCCGCGGACTCATCTACAATCAACAAGGCGAGTTAGACAAGGCGATTGAAGATCATAGCAAAGCAATAGAATTGAATCCAGAATTCGCCGAAGCATACCTCAATCGGGGACAGGCTTACTACAACAAAAACGAATTGGACAAGGCGATTGCGGATTATGACAAAGCCATACAACTCGACCCAGAACTTGTGGAGGCATACACACATCGGGGCAACGCCTATCGTGTTAAAGCCGAGTTAGACAGTGCGATTGCGGATTATACCGAGGCACTAAAACTCAGACCAAAAATCCCCGAATTCTATTACATACGGGGCGAGGCTTGGTTGCTTGCGAAAGGTTGGGAAGAAGCGAAGACTGACCTGACAGCTGCACTCCTACAAGACGTAGATGTCGCCGCAGCGTTTCGGAGCAACCATGAGAGCATTGCTGCCTTTGAACAGAAGATAGAGGTTCAGTTGCCAAAAGAAATTGTGACACTACTGACCCCGCTAACAGGACCATTTGAGATTGATCAGGAAGCGCGGATCGCGTTAGGAATGAAGTACTACGGGAGCGGTGAACTTAGCAGTGGGCTTGCCTCGAAGCTTGCAGGGGTATCACGCGAAGAATTCTGGTATCTAATGGGGGATTATGGGCTCTCTCCTTTTTATGTTGATGAGGAGGAGCTTGTCAATAGCGGATTTTAAGAATGCCGATACAACCAGTTATTAGCAATAACAGTCCGCTTGTGGGACTCTTGGGGATCAACCTGCTTTCTCTATTGAGAGATCTTTATACAGAAGTATGGATTCCACGAAAAGTTGAAAAAGAGTTTCTCAAAAAGGATCCAATAGTCCGCCGGGAAACCCTCGAAAATACCCCTTGGATTAAAACTGTTGATTTAACGGATCCTCAAGCCGCTGCGGTTTATGCGGGACTTGATGACGGTGAAGCCCATGCCTTAGCTCTTGCCAACGAACATGATGCACGCCTCGTTCTTATTGATGACAGTGACGGAAGACGGGAGGCGAAAGAAATCGGATTAATGACTAAAGGAACAGTAGGCATCTTGCTGGAGGCGAAAGAAGAAGGTTTGATTGAGGTCATCAAACCGCTTTTAATTCGGTTGCGGGATAACGGGATGCATCTGAGCGAATCGCTCATCAATTACGCGCTACAAGAAGCAGGTGAGACGGATTAGTGGGTGTGCTTATAGGCAAAATTGACTTATGGAGGAGAAAAGTCATGCAAGAACGGAATCAAGCACTTGCGAATAAATATTATAACCGCGGTATCGCTCACAGCAAAAACGGCGATTATGACTGCGCAATTAAAGACTATACGCAAGCAATAGCACTCAAACCCGATTATGCCGATGCCTATTACCGTCGCAGCAGAGCGTGGTTATATCTCGGAGAAGAGGAAAAAGCGAAATCGGATATGAAAACTGCCAGCGACATCGGAATAAACAACACCACAGCTATAGATGAAATATTACGAGACTATGATCGGGCATGGAAAACCCTCGGTAACTTATGAAATATTTGACAATTGTGGAGATTCTGGAGGTTGCCGAGGGACATGTCGGGGACTACCAATTCTTAAATGAAGAGCGGTTACACTATTTGGTCGAAGCGGTTAGTGCAAAATTTGGTGACACAGAACTGTTTCCGAATTTATTTCAAAAAGCTGCGGTATATGCGCATCACATCATTACAGGCCATATATTTTTGGATGGGAATAAGCGTGTTGGTCTAACATGTGCACTTCGATTTTTAGAATTGAACGGTTACTCCCGTCGTCTTAATATTGATGATGCAATTATTGATCTTGGCTTCAAGATTGCCGATGGAACCATAACAGATATTGAAGTAATTGCGGATCGTATGCAGTCGTGGATTTTGTAACTAACGAATGTTGATACATCCAATCGCATGAAACACCAAAAAAATCCGAGTTGGATGTTCCTTAATTATTAACACTTTGTATAAAATAATTTATAAGTATGTTATTTTCATAGTAACCCACCCCAAAGCAGACAAACGCAAAAGCCCTCTCAACCCACGCCACAACTGGGTTTTCGCGAGGTTTTTTAAACGCCTCAAAATCACGATTCATAGTAACAGCGAAAAAACACCAGAGTCGCAAAAGTCCTCTCAACCCACGGCCCGTCTAACCTCCAGGCAGTTCCCATCGCACAGTTTCCAGAACGTTACTATGAAAACTATGAAAACTATGAAAACTATGAAATTGACTTGACAAAACCTGTCTAAAATGATAAATTGGCTTCAAACAAGGGAAACCTTTACGCCTTGAGTTTTTTAAAGATAGAGAAAGGAAACAATATGGCATCACAAAACGAACTACAGTCAATGCTAAACGCCCCCATCGCTTTAGCACCTAATACCTACCTCCATTTCTATAACGGTGGGAAACTCCGCGCTGAATTTATGGGCGAACCCGATCCGAAAGATGACTACTACTCCGAGGAATGGATCTTCTCCACGAACCGGGCAGAGACCCCGGGTAGAGAGAACCCGCCCGACAAGGGCTTCAGCCGTATCGAATTGCCGAGTGGTGAGGTCGTGCTATTGAAAGCACTCTTGGACGCGTTTCCAGAAGAGACGCTTGGTAGTGCCCACGTCGCCAAATACGGCACAGATCTCGGTGTGCTTCTCAAGATTTTTGATGTCGGTGAAGGCGCGCATATCCCGATCCACTGGCACCCGAACCCCGATTTTTCAAAGGAACATCTGAATTCACCTTTCGGCAAAAATGAGGCATGGATTTTAATCGGCACACGTCCGGGTGCGAAGGCATGGATCGGTTGGAAAGAAGCAATAGACAAGGCAGAGTTCCGTCGCCTGATGGAGGCGCAAGATGTGCCGACCCTGCGAAGCCTCATGCACGTCGTTGAACCGAAAGTCGGAGAAGTCTATTTTCTACGCACGCCGATTGTCCACTCGCTTGGGACAGGGCTTTGCGTCCTCGAACCCCAGGAACCTACCGACTGGAATATCCTCGCCGAATGGGAAGGTTTTCCGTTTGAAAGAGACGATGGACACCTCGGTCTCGGATGGGATCTGGCAGTTGATGCCGCTGAGTTTGATAAATTAGAACTCGACTATCTGAATAACTATATCCGACGTACCCCGGAACTCGTCCGGGCGGAGGGCGACAACCGAGAAGATCGGATTGTGCCAGAGGAGGCACTGCAATTCTTCGGGTGCTCACGTCTGACAGTGAATTCGACGCTGAGTATGCCAGCAGGCGAAGGCTTCTATGCACTTGTGACCTTGGGGGGTGAAGGTGTGCTTCGCGGGGATTTTGAAGATGTCCCGCTCAAACGCGGCAAATCCGTCTTTATTCCGCGGTGCTTGTCGAGTTATGTCATTGTTAGCACTGGCGATACACCGATGGAGATAATTTGTTGCTATCCACCGAGGCTTTAAAAAATTAGGTACGCCCTGTGTGCCGAAAAATAGTCGTCAGTTATCAGTAGTCAGTAGTCAGTTAAAGAAGGCTTTTTGATCCAATACCTCTTGTGACTGTTAACTGAAGACTGAAAACTATAAAATGTTAGATTTTAAACCCCCTAAACCGAATACAACCGCAATTCAGGTTGCGAAAGCACTTATGCCGCTTGTCAACCGCTTGTGTTTGAAGGGGTTGGCGTTGGACGTTGATGCGGAATCTATTGCCCGTCTAAAAATGACAGATGGATACCCTACCGTATTAGCTCCCAATCATGCGGCACGCGCCGATCCTGCCGTTACATTCCTCTTGTCCAAAGAACTCTCTCAGCAGTATTACTACCTGACTGCACGGGAGACCTTTGACAAAGGAAGATTCGGCGGTTTACGCAGTTTTCTGTTGCAACGGTTCGGTGCTTATTCAATTGTGCGGGGCACCGCCGACCGAAACGCCTTCCGCACAACGCGGGCACTCCTATCTGAAGACAACGCATCCCTTGTTATCTTCGCGGAAGGGGAAATTTCACGGCAGAATGACACTGTTATGCGCTTTGAGAGGGGGATTGTACAACTCTGTTTCTGGGCGTTGGACGATATGGCGAAGGTGGAAGTCAGCAAACCGCTTTATGTTGTTCCCATCGGGATCAAATACCGTTATCCACAAGACATGTGGAGCGACATTGATGCTGCCCTCACAGAATTGGAGGCGAGCATTCTACCACCTGCCGAACGAAAGCCTGTTGAACGCTATGACCGGTTGCGACGCATCGGTGTCGCAATGTTCAAAACGCTTGCAGCGGAGTATCAATACAAGGTGGATGAAACCGGGTCCCTTGATGTCCATATTGAGAGGCTGAAAGCGCACATTTTATCTCATGCTGAAAAAATCATGGGGATCGACGCTAACGCTGATGTGCTCACAAGGGTCCGGGCATTGAAAAACTTGGTCGACGCTGAAGTCTATAGAGACATTGAGCAGATGACCGAATATGAACGGAAGATACATGAGGAGCTGCTCCAGAAATTCCAACAATTCTATCCAGATTTGGAGCGGTTGATTAATTTCATATCAATTTCTGACGGGTATGTTGCTGAAGAGCAGTCGCCGGAACGATTTCTTGAAGTGATTATCCGTCTGGAGAGAGAAGTCTTTGGTACGTCAAAAATGCGGGGACCACGGGTCGCATCCGTCCGTGTGGGTGAACCCAAAAATCTCCGAGAATATTACGATACCTATAAGGCAGAGAAAAGAGAGACGGTAGAACAGATAACCCTTGAACTTGAGACAGAAGTCCAGGATTTGGTCAAGGGTATATCATATTCAGTAGTTTAAAAATTGGAGAAAAACATGGCAAAAAAATTGTCAATTGGAAGTTGGGCTTACGCGTTTGGGCCCTATGAAGATAACCCGATTCCGTTTGATACCGTCGTCAAGACACTCAGCGAACTTGAATTTGATGGTATTGAAATTGGAGCGTTTAAACCGCATATTGACATTAACGACTATCCCATGAAAAGTGAGCGGGATGCCGTCAGGGGCTTAATCGCCTATTACGGTTTAGAGGTCTCTGGATTGGCGGCAGATTTCTGGTCGCACCCCGGTCCCGCTACAGATGAGGCACAAGAGGACGATAGGTATTACAAACTCTTCAAAGAGAGTCTCCAGCTCGCGTTGGACCTCGGCTCACCGGCTATCCGAGTCGATACAGTGAGCGATCCCGAAGCAGGCGTGGAGGGCGTTGAACGTGAGGAAGCGTGGGATCGGATCGTTTCCGTCTGGCGGCGCTGCGCGCAAGTCGCTGAAGATCACGGTGTGCTGATGCTCTGGGAATTTGAACCCGGATTTATGTTCAACAAACCCAGCGAGATTATTGAGATGCCGAAGGCAGTCGATCACCCGAATTTCAAGGTGATGTTCGATACCTGCCACGCACAAATGTGTGCCGTTGTCGGTGCCAGGCAGCCCGGAGAACAGGAGACACTCGGTGAGAATGGGGTCATCGACCTTGCACGGCAACTGAAGGGGCAAATCGGTCATTTCCACCTTATCGATTCCGATAATACGCTCCATGACGACGAAACAAGCACACACGCGCCTTTCGGAGATGGTGTCCTCGACTTTGACGCGATTATTCCAGTCATCATGGAAGAGACTGGATACGACGGCGATTGGTTCTCCATCGATCTCTGTTTCTGGCCCAATGCTTGGGATGTCACGGAAGACGCAAAGAAATTCCTGACACCCTATTTGGAAAGGTATTAAGGGTTAGATGCTTAATCTGCGTTCATTGGATCCCCTAATTGACTTGGCGTTTGCGGAAGATATTGGTATTGGCGATATAACGACAGAGGCAACAGTGCCGCCTACGCGGGAGGGTATAGGAACCCTACTTGCCAAGAGTGACGGTATCGTCGCAGGACTGCCGGTCGCCGAACACGTCTTCGCGCGGTTGGATGCGAACTTGACGTTTCGTACACTCGTCAGTGATGGGGATGCAGTGAAGGCAGGGACCCCGATTGCTGAAGTACAAGGCAGTGCCAAGGCGATTCTGATAGGTGAGCGGACGGCTCTTAATTTCCTACAGAGGCTCTCAGGAATAGCGACGCTCACGGCACAATTTGTGGAAGCCGTTGCCGACTATGATGCCAAAATAGTGGACACTCGGAAGACTGCAGCCGGATGGCGCGCGATTCAAAAATATGCTGTCCGCGTCGGCGGCGGTTCCAACCACCGTTTTGGTCTCTACGACGGGGTGCTAATCAAGGATAACCATATCGTTGCTGCTGGCGGTGTTCACAATGCCGTGCGGCGGGCACGGGAGATTGTGCCACATACGGCGAAGATAGAGATTGAAATTGAGACCGTTGACCAAGTTGACGAGGCATTGGCAGCAGGCGCGGACATCTTACTCCTTGACAATATGCCCCTTGGCATTATGCGAGGTGTTGTTCAAGAGGTAGGTGATCGGGTGATAACTGAAGCGTCAGGTGGGATTACGCTGGATCGGGTGCAGGCTGTCGCAGCGACAGGGGTGAACCTCATATCTGTTGGAGCACTCACTCACTCGGCGATGCCGATGGATATTAGCCTGACGTTAACCCTCACTGAATCGTAATCGGATAGGACTTACGCAAAATGCTCTTTTGTAGCATAACCTGTTAGGTTGTGCCACAAAAACGGAAACCCTATTCTTCAGGGAATGCCATCTCACAAAGTGCCCTACGAGTCAAAACTGTGTAAGTCTTGTAGGATAAAAAACGACATAAATGAGACACTACGTCCGAAAGGAAAATTATGGCAGCTACTACTTATGAGAAAATTGAACCAACCACAACAAAGCTCGGTTGGATTGGCACGGGTGTCATGGGACGCTGGATGTGTCAACATCTGATGGATTTGGGATACGCGATGACGGTCTATAACCGGACGAAATCGAAGGCTGATCCACTTCTGGAGGCAGGCGCAGCGTGGGAAGATTCACCGGAGGATGTTGCAGCGGCTTCTGATATTATCTTCACAATAGTCGGATTTCCACCGGATGTCCGGGAGGTCTATCTCGGCGATAACGGCATCTTGAAGGGTGCGAAGTCTGGAAGTATCATCGTTGATATGACAACAACCGAGCCGTCACTGGCGCAAGAAATTTATGCTGCAGCGCAGGCACAAGATGTTGCGTCGGTGGATGCTCCTGTTTCGGGCGGTGATGTCGGAGCCCGAGAAGCACGACTCTCGATTATGGTCGGTGGGGACGAAGCTGCTGTGCAAGCCGTGATGCCGCTCTTTGAGGCGATGGGTAAAAACATTGTGCATCAAGGTGGCGCAGGCGCGGGACAGCACACCAAAATGTGTAACCAAATTACGATTTCTGGAACGATGATTGGGGTCTGTGAAGGGCTGATTTACGGCTACAGAGCCGGTTTGGATTTGGAGACGATGTTGTCCTCAATTAGCGGTGGCGCAGCGGCGTGTTGGTCCCTTGATAACTTAGCACCACGGGTACTGCAACGCAACTTCGATCCCGGTTTCTTCGTAGAGCATTTCATCAAAGATATGAGCATCGCTTTGGACGAGGCACGCAAAATGAATTTAAGTCTACCGGGTTTGGCGTTGGTACATCAACTTTACACGGCAGTACAAGCACAAGGGCACGGTAGATTGGGAACCCAAGCCTTGATGTTGGCATTAGAGCAGATGTCCGGTGTCGAGATGGATTAGTGTTTTGTCCGAATTGTAGAATGGGTTTGTAACCCTGATTGCGATTGGCGCAGTAATTAGACCGACTACTGGTGCGGTTTGCTACCGCACCAGCGTCATGTCTGGAGAACCTGCCAAAACGATCCTGTCAGTTATGCCGAAACAGGCTCCAAACGCATCGGCATGATAAGGGTGAGATAGTTGTCCGTGCCAACGGGTTTAATAAGGACAGGATTCAACTCGCCTGAAAATTCAATTGACAAAGACTCAGTTTCGATATGCGCGAACGCCTCTACCAGCAACCGTGCGTCAAAACCGATTCGGACGGTTCCAGTGCTCGACTCAACCGGCAATGTTTCGTGTGCTTCACCTAATTCTGGGGTCTTCGCGGAGACCCGAATCTGTTCTGTATCAATCTCTAAAGAGATGGAAAAGTTTTTTGGGTTTGAGAGCACAGCGACCCGCCGAGTTGCACGGAGGATATGTTCCTTTGAGACGGTTGTCTTACCTTCGCTGGTTTCAGGGATGATTTTCTGATAACTCGGATATTCTCCATCGACAAGTCGGGTTGTTAAAGTGGCATCTCCATCGGTAAAGAGGATTTGATTTTCAAAGACGGAGACATTAACTTCACCAGATTCCGCAAACGTCCGTTCAATCTCTCGGACGGCTTTAAGTGGGACGATAAATCCCTTGGCTTCGCCGGGAGAGTTAAGGGGTTCGCAGTGTGCAAGGGCGAGTCGTTTCCCATCGGTAGCGACGACTTCGGTTTTCTCGTCAAGGAAATTAAAATAGAGTCCGTTTAGGAAGTATCGGACCTCCTCTGTGGAAGCTGCGAATTCCGTTTTTTGGAGAACGTCGCGCAACGTTTCTCCACCGATAGCCACAGCATTACCTTCAACAGAAGGGAGTTGTGGGAACTCTTCATCGGGCATCCCAATAATTTTGTAAACACCGTCCCCGCAGGTGAGCTCAACGCGATCGTTGGCGGTAGTTGCGAGATCTATCGGTTTATCGCTGGGGAGCTCTTTGACGATATCGCCCAATTTTTTCGCTGAAACGGTAATTGCTCCCTCCTCTGTAACCTTGCCTTCGACCTTCATTCTGATACCGATTTCGAGGTCGGTTGCCATACATTCGATACTGTTCCCTTCCGCGTGGATGAGAACATTTGAGAGGATAGGTAAAGTGTTCCGTCCACTCGCAACGCCTTGTAGTACCTGTAGGGCATACAGGAGATCATCTCTTTCAAAAGTTAGTTCCATGCCAATTTCTCCTTATTCTTTGTCTATACGATAGATGCGATTTTCCTTAAAACGTAAGGCACCTCTATATAAAAATTTGTGTTAAACAGTGCAGTGGCAACGCCAATGACGAAACCTGATAATTTCTCGCCGAAAGGTTTCGCCTATCCAATAAAAATCTTGACAACCACCTACATTTAGTATAACATATTATCACGGATATAGCATAGAAAAAATTATAGATTTCAACATAGGGTAGGTTGCGACTCGCAAGATAGACGCTAACACCCACTCCAATCTACAATTCTAAGTTTTCTAACCAAAATATACACCAAAACGATTTAGTTTTTAGGTGCTCGGGCCCCACCTGTTGCTGGTAAGCAGCGAACAGACACCTAAGGCTACTGAAAAACTAAGTTACTTTCGTCCTTCTCCTAAAGATATGCAAAATACGGATCGGTATTCCTCGCAGCGGATTGCAAAACGTGCGGTATTAATTGGCACGGTTCTCATTATCGCGAATAGCTACTGGATAGCGTATGTAGAAATGATCTGGCATACCGCACATCTGACGACGGTTGCAATGTCTGTCAATGTGATGTTTGGCATTTTGATGATGACACTGCTGAACATGGGGGTCCAGCGTATTTTTCCGCGGGTCGCGCTACAACCGCGCGATCTGCTTGTGGTTTACAGCATGCTCGCTGTGGGCAGCGCGTTTTCCGGACACGATTGTCTGCCGCGCCTTATGGGACTGATACCTTACGCGTTTCGCTTCGCGACCCCAGAGAACGATTGGGAGGCATTGCTCTTCCATTATCTTCCAGAATGGCTTGTGGTAAAAGACCCAAGAGCGGTCAACGATTTTTATGAAGGCGAGGTCAACTTTTTTACAGAAGGGTATGTACAGCACTGGATTGTACCGATACTCTCTTGGTCGGTGGTTATTTTCCTGTTGATGATGATCTTCTTGTGTTTGACTTCTATCATCCGCAAACAGTGGATAGAAAACGAAAAGCTGGCGTATCCGATTATCCAAATCCCGCTTGAGATTACGACCAACCGTCGCGTCTTTTTCAATCGGTTGCTCTGGTTTGGCTTCGCGATAGCCGTGGGTATCAACCTACTCAACGGACTGCAGTTCTTTTTTCCCGTACTTCCAGAAATTCCGGTCAGGAAATATAATCTTAATATTTACTTTACCCAGAAACCGTGGAACGCGATGGGCAGTACACCGTTGCGGTTTCATCCCTATCTCATAGGCTTCTCTTTTATTTTACCCTTAGACTTAGCGTTCTCGTGTACGTTTTTCTACCTTATGAAGAAAGTCCAGCTCCTATTCGGAAGTGCGGTAGGTATAGCAACATTACAAGGCTACCCGTTTTTAGGAGAACAGGGGGCAGGGGCGTTATTGGCACTCCTCGCGATTGCGTGCTGGTATGCCCGACATCACTTGACATCTGTGCTAAAACAAGTCGTGCGTCCGAATCGCGCTGAGTCGCGAACTGAAGCAATCTCGCATCGGAGTGCTGTCATAACGCTTGGAGTCTGTGTACTGCTCCTCGCAATTTTTTGTGTTCGTAGCGGAATGACGCTCTGGGCGTTTGCAATTTTTATATGTGTTTATCTTCTGATTGTGGTCGGATTGACGCGAATGCGGGCGGAACTGGGGCCACCAATCCACGCTATCGGTTATCTAACACCGCAATATATGATAATTTCGCTGCTGGGCACGCGACGTTTACGAGCGGGAAATCTGACAATGCTCTCGTTGTTGAATTGGCTCAGTGGCGCAAGTTACGCCTCTTTCCGGACGCATCCAATGCCCGACCAATTAGAGGCGTTCAAGCTTGCCGAGCGCACAGGTATCCGAAACCGGACAATGTTCGGCGTATTGGTCATTGCAAGTCTCGCCGGTATCTTATCGGGACTTATTCTCTATCCGTATGCGATTTATAGTGAGGGGGTTGCCGCGGGTTCGGAGCAGATCCATGCCGGTGGTGCGGATACCTACAACTTTCTTTCGTCGTGGTTGGTGAGCCCGAAGCCGACAGACTGGCTCGCAACCTCGGTGTTAGGGTTAGCCTTTGCGGCGAATTTGGGGATTATATTTTTGCGGTCGCGTTTCGTGTGGTGTCCCTTACATCCGGCTGGCTATGTGATTGGCGTTGCACCGGGAACGACGGATGTAATCTGGTTTCCGTTGTTCATTGCGATGGTGACAAAATGGATTATCTTACGACTCGGCGGTATCAATGCGTATCGGAAAGCAGTGCCGTTTTTCATCGGTTTGGTGTTGGGCGAGGCTTTGATGGGATGCTTCTGGCCCCTGTTAAGCCTTGTGCTGAGGTCGGCGGTGTATAGCTGGATATAGTCTCGTTTCTCTGAAATTACAGTCTTCCGCAGGTCCGGTAGGTGCGGTTTCCTAACCGCACGGGCCGCCCCTAAAAACTACCGATGAAGTCAGGATTACGGGGCACTTGAAGTATTGAGGGTAATTTCACATGTCAAGTTGCCTTGTAAACGGACGGGGACGCGCACACCTTCCTGTGTGAGATAGAGCGTCTCTGGTGTAAGGGTATCTACGGTGCCGTGCAAGTGGAGGTAAGGACCGATCGAACGGTCTGCGATAACGTCTGATAATCTTTCACGCAGTGTCGTGAGTTCTGCTTCTAAAGGAAAAAGAAGCTTTTCTTCAACAGTCGTGCGTAGATTTGGGAAAATCCCTTCGCCTACATGTTCAGCGACTTCTAAGAGTAGGCTTTGGGTTGTCAGAGAATAATCGAATTCGATGACAGAAAGCGATGTTGTGGTTGCGTTATACACAAGTGTTCCGAGCATGTAAAGCTGCCCGTTTGCTCCGAAAGCTGGCATGCTGAATCCAACGCCTGCCGCCAGCTGCGTACCGCTACCGTAGAGTGTTAAATTTTCAACGAATGTATCAACACCTTTGAGTTTGTGTGTTTTTTCGACATGCGGCTTGGCGAAGTTTTCAATAGTAGCGTAAGTTACGTCGATTGGCGCGATGATATGGTAGCCGGATTCGAGTGAATCCACGAAATGAATATTCGGCAAATCGGCGCGGGGACCCACGTGGGAAACTGAATCGGTTGAGGTCTCTCCGATGTTGGCTTGAATGTACGTTTTTATGCCGAAGCTGAGGAAAAGCATCTCTCCATCGCTTGATAGGTTTTCTGACAGAATTTCCAGCGGCTCCATGATAAGAACGATTGGAGGCGTTTGTTTTAGGACCATCGGTTCATAGAGTTTTGCCCATAAACCCGCAACTCGCGTTTTTATATCTATACTGGTGATATATTTGACGATGAGATCCTCTAATTTCGGAAGGACTTTCTCTCTGACCAATTCGGTAAGAATCCGGCGGACTGAGACTGTAATCCCCAAAATTTCAAGTTCTGCTTTCTGAATAGAGATGTTAGAGGTAGTTTTTGTGGTAATGCGCCAGTCAGGATTAAGCGTTGGTGTGAGGGTTAACGATGCCGTCGCGTTCCCTTCAAAATTTTCGCGTTTTTCGAGAACCTTCCCAAAAATTTCCTTTGAGACGCGTATCCAGCCGTTGAACCGAAACGGACTTCGGACTGATACCGTTCCATCAGCCGCGCTTGTCATTGTCAGCGCATCGAGGTGTAAATTGATAGAGGCATCAATAATGCCATCTTTCCACTTGATCGGCTTACTGAGATAGTCTTTGAGGGCGGACTCCGTTAATTGTTTGACATCTTGTATTGGCAGGTCTGTTTTCGCAACAATAGTTGAAGGGATAGGTGGTGGTAATGGCACGGGTGTAACTTCTCGCGGTGGTGCCGGAGCTTCGAGGATAAGGTCCGACTTTCGTGGCAGCAGTATGAATAACGTGATTAGAATTGAAACAACACCAAGAAGGATCGCACCAACAACCAGTTTTTTCTGTTTAGTCATCCTTGCAACCTCGGAATACCCTTTGATATTTCATATTTACGGTCAATACGGAATGGATGAATATCAAAACAGGTCTCGCCGTTTAGCGCGAGTTCACTCATGATACGTCCGACAAGGGCACAAAACTTAAAACCGTGTCCCGAAAAACCTGCGCCAATCAACACATCTGGGCAGTCTGGGTGTGTATTGATGATAAAGTCTTCGTCTGGTGTTTCAGTGTAGAGACAAACTTCGGCGTGTGTGGCTTTGCCGAGTTCTGGGATGCGTTCTTGCACGTAAGCATCTATATGGGCAATGTAATCCGCATCGGGTGTGCGATCGCGCATATCAGGAGAGATAATCTCTCCCCTTCCGTGACGCGCAATTTTTAATCCGCCACCCGTATCAAAAGAGCCGAAAGCCGGAATGCCGTAGATGAATTCCCCATCTACTGTTGATTCCACGAAAACTGGGAACCGGTCTGGCTGAAAACGGTCGATATTTGTGGGTTGGTAGTAGCAGACTTGTTGTTTTGTAACGGTGAGTGGAAGCTTCAGTTCTGTGAGAAGAATACTCGCCCACGCTCCCGCCGTCACGACGATTTTTTTTCCCTGAAACTGATCGTTTTTAGTCTGAACAGTTGGAACATCCGTTTGCCAGTCAACCTTGATTACTGGGGTCTCTTCTTGAACCGTTGCGCCGTGTTTTTCTGCCAGTTGTAGATGTGTAGCGGTGCACGCAGCGGCGCGGAGGAAACCGGTATCCTTCTGCCAGAGAACATCCATATCCTTCACGCCTTGAAACTGTGGAAACCGATCTGCTAATTGTGTCCCGTTCCACCACTCGGATTCGACACCTGCGGCATCTAAGCTTTGTTTTGTCGCCCGTCCGTAGGGGTTTCCCCTTGCACCGAAACCAACACTCCCTGTGATGAAGAGGAGCGGTTTCCCCGATACGGATTCCAGATCGCGCCACTCGGCATAAGCGATTTTCATCAACTCGGTATAGAAAGGCTTATCGTAAAAGAAACGGATAATCCGAGTTTCTCCGTGTGAGCTGCCGAACTTATGTCCGCGCTGGAACTGTTCTAAGACAAGGACATCTGCTCCCGATTTGGCAAGGTGATATGCCGTTGCACTGCCCATTCCACCAGCACCAATAACGATTGCGTCGTAGATGTGAGTGTTCATAGTTTTTGGTTGTTGGTTATTGGTAACTGAAAACTAACAACCAATAACCAGTAACCATTAAAATGGATTTGGCACGGTCGTGAAGTTCTGATACCGATCTTCGCCGCGCAGTAGGATCGGTTTCCACGGACGTTTCAGTGAGTTTTCTTCTGCTTGTTTCACGGATGGATCAATATAGCGGATTGTGAGACCGCATCGCCGACGCGTAGAATGATTCGGTAGACTGCCGTGAATCATCTGTCCGTGGTGGATGGACATCTCTCCCGCTTTCAACACGAGATCAACGGCACTGTCTGCTTCCGATTCGGTGACAGGAACTTCCTGATTGATGCTTAGCAGATTGCCCGCCTGTTCAGATGTGCCGTGTTCTTGGATACCGCGCTGATGGCTTCCGGGAATTACCTGCATACAACCGTTGCCGGTGTCGCTGTCATCTATCGCATACCAAGCCGTAATCGCGTCCGGGGGTTCAAGACCCCAATATGTCACATCTTGATGCCATGCGACAAACTTGTCGCGAGGTCCATATTTGCAGAAAAAGTGTGTCGCTAATAACATAACATCGGGACCAATAAGTGCTTCAATAACATCTACAATCTTTGGATGTGTTGCGAGGTCCCAGATAAATTGATGGTCAAAGTGCCAGTCAATAAGACCGATTTCACATATCTCTTTGCCAACTTCTGCTTCCAATGCATCGTAGGCACGTCTATGCTGTGTCGCTTCAGTTTCATTAGAAATAGGAATACCGGTCAAAAATCCGTCTTTTCGGTAAAGTTCGGCGAGTTGTGGGTTTTTCGTTTCCATTTTTTTATTCTTCCTTGCGATTGGGTCAGAGGAGTTCTGGGATCTTGCACTGTCGAAACCATTGTGAATCTTCCGGGGGCGATTCATCTGGATCTTTCATTGTCTCAAAAGTCTTCAAAGCAGGGGACACTGTTTCTGCCCATATTCGTTCGACTTCCTCAAAAGTTACCTGTTGACGGTCAGAAATATCCGCTGCTGCGTAAGCCTCCAAGAGTTCCTGCATCTTTTGTCCGAGCCATGCGACTTCATCGTTCACCATCCGTTCACCGATACGTCTGTCCGACTCGAAGGCATTTGCGCCCATAGCGAAATGCGGGCTGCCTGCATCAGTTTCGGGCATGCGTGACATGTCAACGCAGTCGGGTTCTAATGCCCATAGGAGTGATGTTTCGACTCTACCGGCATGGTCTCCACCGTTGCCTTGTTGATCAAATCCGGGTGTGTTCGCCTCGAAATCAGGGAGTCCGTAGAGACGCATGGCGAAGTGCGGTTGAATTAGAGAGAGAAGGGTCTTGAGGTCTTGCCAGTTGGGTCCATAGTGTCCTGTGAGGAAGATGGCTGCGTGAAATCCGAGTGCATCGGCAGCACGGACGTGGTAGCAGACGTTTTTGAAGTGTTGCCATGCAGGCATTGCAGTGAGCCAGCTCCGCACTTCGCCGACACTCCGATATGCCCAATTCGCATACATCCCGTGTTCGTGGATGTGCCAGTAGTCCGGGGGTGCGACAATGCCGCCGTGGGTTTGTGCGGTGCGACAAGCGATTGCGTGTGCCTTGAGCGCATCCAGTCCTACGGTGTTTTGGGGGCCGTGCGGTTCACACAGACCATAAGTGAAGTAGACAGCAGGACATGCGTCAAATGCTGCTTCTAATTCGTCAGGGAACATCCGTTCCCAGCGTACCTCTTTTCGCATGTTTCCTTCCTTTTGGAACATTATTGGTTATTATGGTGAATTACGAAAATACATTTACATTTCAGTTCTTTTTGTGTAGGAGGGATTTCCGAGTCCCGACGGCTTCTTGCTGATACGTAATGTATAGGTAATTCTGAAATCTACCGTAGTTGCCGGTTTAACTAAGGATATATTTTTTCAAGGATGTTTAAAAATGGATCCTTTTTTCTATTTAGAGACTATGTTATCAGATTATCGGAACTACTTCAAGCGTAAATTATTTGACAAAAAGAAAAACACCTGATATAATATTAACACTGTTAATTTAGATGACCCTGTAAAGCAAAGATGAGGTGATGGGTACTAAAAAACCGTGAACAAGGGAAAAATCACTGTTTTGATCGGGTTTCTTCTCGGTCGTCCTAAAAAACCATTAAGGAAAAACCTGTCTAATAAGGATAAAAACATGAAATCAATAATTGCTGCTGTGTCAGGGGTCGCAATCGTGGGGCTGTTGTGGATTTTCTTCAAACCGCCCTTCGGTAAGAACATTGTTCACCTGAACACAAATCAACGGGTTGTCGCGCTTACCTACGATGATGGCCCGAGTCCGCCTTATACCGATCCCTTGCTGGATGTCCTCGCCAAACACGATGTTAAAGCCACTTTCTTTATGATCGGGAATCGGGTTCAACAGCATCCTGAAACGGTTCGCCGCGTGATCGCTGAAGGACACCAGATCGGTAACCATTCCTACAGTCACCCTGTCCTGGGTTTGCTGCCGCCGTCCCAGGTCCGACGGGAAATTGAACGGACGGATGCCCTGCTTCGGCAAATCGGAGTAAAGGGTGAGATTGTGTTTCGGGCACCTGTGCTAACAAGGTTTCTGCCGGTGGCGTGGGTACTCGCGAAGCGGGATCGCGCACATGTGAGCTGCAATGTATGGAGTTGGGATTGGATAACACAGAACCCAGACAGAATCACCAAAACGGTGTTGAAGAAGGTAAAGCCGGGTTCCATTATCGTCCTACACGATGGGAAAGGTGTCTATGGGAATGCCAAACGTCTGGGGACCGTCGAGGCAACAGACAGGATCATTACTGCCCTTAAACGGGAGGGATACACGTTTGTGCGGGTATCGGATGGCCGCCGATGAATATGAGGAACATACAATGAAAAAACGAAACCTATTCCAAAGTCTCTTTTTTTCCGCAGCCGAGTTCAGAAAGTATTGTCAGCTCAGCCTGTTGCCGCTATTGGTGCCCAGTGTCTTTCTATCGGGATGTGCAGGGACGCTTGGCGACACTGTTGATCCCAGGGTATCTGCCGCCGCGGCGTTCAGGTTCGAGCAGCACGAGATCGTCACGGGTCGAGCGAAACACCAAACCGTTTTGACAGGATTTCTTTTCGGTGGCGATTTTGCCGAACTCGTCGTGGTCAGTATTGACCGAAACGATAGCCGACACTTGCGTATCTATGCGTTTGACAACAACACGTGGCAGCTCAGACTGGACACACCCCTGCGTCGAGAAGTGTTGTACATCGATGTCGCAAACATCAACGGACGCGACCGCTTAATCACCTATGAACAAGGTCGCCTGAATTGGTTTGACCCCGAATCGGAGGTGGAACACCCGTTGGTGACAGTGCCTTCTATGACACCGCCTCCCAGCAGAGAGGTGCCGCATGTAGACATCACGCACGATGTGAACGGGGATGCGCGCGACGACTTGGTCGTCCCCGACGCTGACGGTTTCTGGGTGTTTATGCAGAGAGCAAACGGTGCGTTCACCGATCCCGTGAAACTTGGCACCGCTACCCATAGAGAGACACTCTACGATGTAAAGGCGTATCGATACAATCCGTGGGAACAGAGTCGTATCCATGAGCTCGACTACAACCGAAATGGACGCAACGACTTGGTGTTCTGGAACCACGATCACTTTGCGGTGCATCACCAGGACGCACAGGGGCTGTTTGATCCCGTTGCTACAACCTTCACAACCGATGTGGTCTTTGACTCAGACGATCTCGCCTCGCTTGCGGCACCTTACGGAATTCGACGGCGACGCATGGATCATCAACCGACGGGCAGGCTGACAGGACGCGTGCTACACGCACTCAAGGATATGAATGGGGACGGTGTCGCCGATCTCGGGGTTTTCTCGCTAAAAGGCGGAAGTCTCTGGCACATGCACGCCACTTATGAGGTCTACTTCGGCGCGCCGACACCGGATGGTGGCACGACCTTCACACCGAATGCCGATACAGCACTCGACTTAGACGGCATTTCTTACATGATGGAACAGCACGATTTCGGGCACGGTAGCGAAAGCGTTATGATGTTCGCCGCTGTTATTAAACCAAGTGTATTCAGCGTGACCCGCATGCTTGTCCGCGGGGTTTTGACAGGCTCCGTGCCGTTGGATATTGAGTTCTACCGCATGGTGGATGGTCACTACCCTGACGCGCCGAACGCTATCCGCACGGTCAAATTATATCCTGGCGACAAAACAGGTGAACGGTCCACCTTATCGTCTGTGCTGATCGGAGATGTGAACGGCGATAAACGCGCGGATCTATTAGTGCAGCACGCACCCCAAGAACTGCACGTTTTCATGGGTGTGCCAGGGCTTGATGTATTCACCCAGGAGCCTAAAAAAATAGCAGTCGCCACCCCTTTTGATGAGCGACACACTTGGCTGGTAAATTTGAATAGGGACGCTAAGCAGGATGTTTTGATGTATCATCCATCCACCACCGAACCGCATCGGGTGACACTGCTGGTCGCCCGGTAACTTTCCACAGTCTGAAGGAGCTTTCTTGTGAAATGCTTACGATGTTTAGGGTGTTTGTCAATTGTGTGGGGCCTTGCGTTTAACGGCTGCGGTGCTAAACATTCTGCGCAGATACCATTTGCGGCAGAGCACCCAATACATCTTCAGGCAAAAGCCGCTGCGGAGTTGGATGCTAAACGCGATACGGAAGTACTGATGTCTTTTGCCACAGGCATAGGTGCAACTTTCGCCGCAGCGATGTGCGGTTTGATGACGGGATTCATCGCCGACTTGACGCTTGGAGATGGGGAGGACGAGCTTTTTTATCTAACGGCTGCGGTAAGTGCTGCGGGTGTCTTCAGCCTGCTATTTCGATATCATATCCGCCCACCGTATCCGCCACCTGAGAGACTGATCGGGAAATCGCCGGAATATGTCGCATTTTACGCCGATGCTTATCAGGAGAGGATGCGAACCTATAAAATGAAGTCAGTTGTTGCGGGCGCGCTTTCCGGTTGTATAATGCTAATAGGGGGAGTCGCTGTGATTGCGTCTCATATAGATGCCGAGCGGTGATAATCGGTTGAAGTGTGAGTGTCCCAACATACTCTGTATATATCCAATAACCGACAACTAATATTCTATATTTAAAGTTCTACAAATCTTTTTGGCACCGGTAAGACGGGGTTGCAATTCAAATGCCATCTTCAAAACGGTGCGTGCTTCGGGGAGTCGATCGATTTCCACGTAGAATTCAGCGATTTTTTTGTACATCCATGCGGTTTCACGTTTCGGGAGTTTTAGTGCGCGGATCTTGGTTAGGGAAATGTGATGTGCTTGATTGTATCCATCGGTGCTGAAATGGTAGAGATAGATGAATTTGAGGCGTTCCTTGACCTCTCGGGTGAAGTGTCTGAAACAGGGACGTTTCGCTTCGGCGGACAGGAGGGATTCGTACATCAACATTGCCTGCTTAATTTTTCGGTGCCGCTCGAAAGTGGAAGACGCATCTCCGTTGGAGAATCCGAGGGACTGGTACGCTTCGGCAATGAGGAATTCACAGTCGCGACTTTCTTCGTAGCTAAGGAAATCGTCGATGCGCCACGCTTTGCCTGTTTTCTTTTTAGTATGACACAACTGCTCGTATAAAGAGATACCGGTTTCGTAGTTTTGATGGAGGAGTGCTTCGAGCAGGAGTTCTAACTTGGCATAACTCTGGTTGAGTTTACTGAGTTTTTCGAGGTATGCTTCGCGCGCCTTACGCTGACGTTCAATCGTCTGTAGTTTTTGATCGTAAGCCGATTTCTGTTTTTTATTTCGTAAGGTGTTGTATGCCCTACACACCTCACGAAACATCTGCTCAGCAAAGGCAATCTGTTCCGGATTTTTATCGGGATGGTAGCGTTTTGCGAGCCGCCGAAAGGCGCGTTTTATTTCAGGAGCGGTAGCATTCCGCTTGACCTCTAAGATTTGATAATAGTCTGGAATTCGCATGATAAATACAACGTTTCTGATAGATACGGTATTTATAATTCCATAGATTCCAGAATTTGTCAAGGGGAAAATAAGAGAATTCAAAAGGCTTTCAGTGGCTGCCCGTGTCCTATGTTTTCGGCAGTGTGTAGACCCCTCGCCGAATTTTTATAATTTCACCGATGTCTACAAGGCGCGTAAGTTCTGTGTTTATTGCTTTTGGATGTCCTTGAATCGCATCCGTTAGTTCCCGTGTTTTTTTCTCTCCATCGGTGAGAAGCGCGAAGATTTGCTCGCGGAAAGGGACACGTGCGAGTTTCCCACCCCTGAGTCTTCGCAACACTCGGTTCGCTTGTCTTGGGGAGCATCCGAGAACCCGCTCTACCTCTTTTCTCGGGGATTCAGGTGTCAGATTGTCGCGTTCGGTCTCAAAACCTTGGCGTATCGCTATTGCCTCGGCAAGTTTATCTAAGCCACCGGCGACATCCCAGTCTGCCCAGTCAAAAAGGTGCGTTTCAGGTCTGTCGGTAATCTCAGGAATCCGCAAACCCGAAATCCACATAATTTTCTTGTTGGTTTCCAAACGATCCAGCTGCGCCAGTGCTACAATCCGTGTGAATATATTAGCGACCTCTTTTTCATAAACACTCTGGACGCGGGCATCTTTGTACCGATAGGCATCAGGGTCCATTTCATAGGAGAGGGGTTCCGCATCATTGCCGAACAAGATCCGGGTGCGATTCAAAATGGCGCGGGGTCCTATTTCCGGTAAGCCAACTACCCAGATAACCTGTGCCTCTTGAAAAGCGGCTTCCAATCCTTCTTCCTTACGGAATCCCGTCGCGAAACAGACGTTCTCATTTTTCGCGATATCTTTCAACTGTTCAACTGTGTGATCATAAGTTATAATCCCATGTTTAATATTCGGATCCCTTTCAATTTCAGCTTGGATCTGCCAAAAAATGTGCTGTCCGGTTTCAGATACCCCGAGAACGTCCCAAGTGTTGTCGAGTTCTAAAATTGCTTTCAGTGGATAAATACCCGAACGCATCTGAAAAACACAGTTTCCGGGTGCCCACGCCGGCGGTTGGGTGTCAAGGATCTCAACGTCCTCATCCAAGAACGCTTGATGGAGGTGTCTGTCGTAGAGAATCGGGGAGGTGACCAACAGGTGTCTGATGCTCGGATGGAGGACCGGTGGCACCCGAAACTGTAGCACTTTGTCCTCCCAGCGCATCGGCGCATCCGCGTTTCGGGTGTAATGTGCGAAGAAACGCTTGAGTTGATGCCAAAACGTCCAGTTTGGATCCTCATAAGTCGTTGGGAACGCCTGAATGTTTTCAACAGTTCCCGCATCTAAGATACCCAATCTGACAGCGTCGGCTATCGACATCAGGATTTTCATATCTTCGTTAGGCACAAAAGCGTCGAGTCGGAAAAAGGGCAGCCCTGCTGCCGCCAGTCTCTCCGCAGCCGCAGCGTCCAGAGGAATGTAAGCCGAGATCCCGCCTTCAAACTCGATCGTAAAGCGTGCTAATTCCGCACCGGTCTCCGCATCAAGAGCCCCTCGCTCGATCACTCGACCCTGTACCTCAACATGGCACATCTGTTGGATGATTTCTGCTTCCAACCATTCAAACGTCTGTGTCACTGTTCGGGTGCGTTTGATGAAGTCAGCATGAGATTTGTTTCTGAGTTCTACCGCATTCAGCAGGGCTATGGCGAAGTTACCTAAGGCATCCCCTCGCCAGTTGGCAACCCATTCCTCCAATGTGGTTTTTGAGAGCTCGCATTCAAGAAACAGTTGATTCTCTCTCCGAGAACTGATAATACAAAGCCGCTGGGTGCCATCGCGTACTTCGGGAAGCTGTTCAACTGTTTTTGCGTATTGTGGGTTCAAAAACAGTTGGAAATCCTCCAATATTTGTGCTTTGGAAGTTTGTAGTGTGGTGAGTTGCGATAGGTAGCCACGCTCTTGACATGTTGTATAGACGGGACATTGTGGACAGATAATTTCGTTCGGATTCCCACCCTTTTTCTCAAGTGCTTCGCACCGCTCAGGATCCTCACAGACGTTTCCATGTTGAAAGGGAGTTGCCATACGCATGGCGACGGGGGTATCTTTCACCTCATTCCAGAGATACATCCGATCCCGCCACCGTGGGACCGATCCCACATTTCGACTTTGAAGCAGTTGTTCCACTTCTGCGGCAAGTGCGACGTTTGTCACGTTTAAACAGAATGCCTCATTATTCCGCAGCAGCGATTCTACTTCAGGGCCGTTCTCTGGTGCTGTCTCGGAAATAAATCCAAGAACGCGTACGTTTCTATCCAAAGCGCGTTGCACCTGAGTGCTGATTGCTTCGCGGGTCTCATGACTCTTTTCTGTAGGTGTGGGTTTCTGTAATACCGGTCGAGGCCGTTTTATTCCCAGTGGACTGAGTGTCCCTTCCCGAACCGCAAGCACCTTATCGTCTATCGGCAGCCCGGTCGCGGGAAGCGGCGGCAGAATACCCGTATCGTTCCAAACATCTGTGATAAGCGTTGCCTCCGTAGGCAGCCCCGTATCAGCTGTAGATGCACATATCCATACGCCACCCTCGCTTTCCGACAATGATACCTCTGTGTTGCCAATCTCCACTCCGTGCCGTCTCCAATAGTGAAATCCATCTTCTTGTCTGGCGTAAGAAAAGCCGCGCTTGAAGAACGCCTCTTTGGCAAGATCCAGTTTAGCCGATCCGAGAGAGTAGGGTGCGGTGGGAATGCGCTCCTTGTGTTGGAGGCTTTGGGAAACAGGTGCGTGAAGTTTCGCGCGAAACGCATCAATCGGGGCAAGAAGCACTTCTTTAGGAATCACAGGTGGATCTAACAGGTCCCCGAGCAGGATTTCATAGCGTGCATCCCAGCAACTGTGCCCTTGCTCACCCAAAATTTCGAGATATACATCGTGTTGGTGTGGATGCGCTGCTGTCGCGGCTCCTTTATAGACGGACAGCCGCGCCTGTTCGGTGTTCGGGTGCAGGTACCCCGGTATCCTGCAAGAAAAGCGGAGCCCCCCAGACTTTGACAGCGTCAACAGCGGGTTCACAACGGCATCAACAAGTGCTTCCACGCAAGCAAGCACGGCATTAGGTGCGGTACAGATGGCTTCGTAGGTAAACTCAATGTCATGCCATGGTGCGCCATCGCGTGCCGACGGGGTACCCGTATACACATGAATGCCCCATGACTTGTGCCATCGGCTGGCACTCCAGTCTGTCGCTTGTTGGTGTTTCAAGAACCGCTCGCCCCCAAAAGACCGCGGGGGACGGTCAGCACCCGGGGCCCGCCCTATCGGCATAAAGGAAATACCTGCCGCCTCCAAGTCTTGAAGCACCACGGGATAGTCCTGGGCACAATGGACTGTGAAATGGTAAGGAAGCCCTTTATAAAGCCGCGGGGATAGCTTCGTCTTTTGTTGCTTAAGGGGTTCCTCGTGCCGTTCGTGGCAGCGTACGATCATATTTTGCAAGATATCGGTTGTCATAGACATACTTCCCTTACTATAGGAACGGCTTACACACGCTAAAGCGTATGGACCTCTGCATCTCCTCGCCCAAAGGCGAAACATATGTTTTCAGTTTAAATATATAATTACACTGCTTAGTGCGACAATAATAGTAGGGTTTAAGAAATTAATCAAGATAAAAGTCAAACTTTATTATCAAGTAGCAACTTGGGTTAATATAGAAATAACCTGAAGAAACTTTTTCGCAATTTCTCTGTTTTTTTTTTTTAACTTTTCTCACAAAAACCGGGTAAAATCCTAAAGTATTATGCCCGCCTCAAGCAAAATCAACAATTTTTTCGGATATAACTTGCTTTTTCCTTGAAAATATCGTATACTTTTAATGATTATGTTTAGCATGTTTTAGATTTTAATTTGAATTATTATAGAAATTGGCTTGTTATAACCATATAACTCTCGCTTTGTAGGTTATGCGAGGCTCCAAAAACAACCTGTTTTTGCATATTGAAATGAGATCAGATGTCAGTGAATTTGAAAACTATTAAAGAAGAGTTGTTAGACCCTATAGATAGGGATCTTCGCGAAATAGCAGATGCTATTGTCACATCGGATGGCACATGTGCAGATTATCTGGAGTCCCAAATTCAGCAACTTGACGAGTTACTGGATAGATACAACGCAGCTGTTGCTCTGCTCAAAGATGTCAGTAAGCAGAATAATATTGAGGCTATCTCCGTACGCTGATTCAACGAACGGCGAGTTAGGATTCCTTTCTGTTGCTCGTGCGTTCGCCAAGCGGTCCATCGGAGCTTACTTTCATTGCTCGCTTTGCAGGTTGTGCGAATTCCTTGAAAACAACCTGTTTTTCCGTGGAAGACAGTCGTCAAGGCAGTAAAACAAACTCAGGGCTCAAATGTTTATTTTTGGTGTACTGTTCAGAAGGCTGTTGTCCTCGCGACAACTGACAAACTTGAAACCCAAGACTTTCCTGACATCTATCCGGAACTCGCGTAGACACTTATTCCTATATTGCAAACATTCTCCTCAGAGACACAGAACGCAATATGGGAAACATTATCTGTGGAGACACAGCAATAAGGTGTTATCCTCTTGGCACCAACGCTCTAAAGAATTTATGATGCTACGTGATCGCATAAAGCAAGCCGTTCCAACTACTTATCGACGCTGCCGTTCTCAGACAAAGATACCCTGAGAGATCTGCCGCTTTGAATCGGCGTTCCCGGGGTTAGCGGTGTTGCGGATTATGTGGTTTGTGATACCAACTATTTCATTGTTATTGTCGTCTGTGAAGTACCTAGCACGAAACGTGCTGTGTTAGAGGCTCGTGAACATTTGAAATGTATACTCTCTGCGACTGACACGCAGTTCGGTATCATTGCGACGAGTACTGATCCGGATAGCTGGTTTTTTTCCGAGAACCGCCGCAATAACTGGTTCGTCGAGATCCCACGAGCGAGTTTAGAAAGTCGAGTGGCACATTGGCATCCTGATATGCGTCAAACCGCGTCGATACTGAATCTACGAGAGGCAATAGGGAAATGGAAAAATCTATCAGAGCAGCAACTCAAAGAGCTTCGGAGGTGGCGATGGACCGCCATTGGCTTAGGAGTAGGCCTCCTTGGTGTCAGCTTAGTATTTATCTGGTATATTCTCAAGTCAAGTGCCCCGTTCTAAAGGGCGAGGCTTGTAAAGGTATCTGACCGCCAATCATACAGAACAGCAATAGTCCCGATTTAACGAGGACAATCTCTTGATCACGCCTACAGCACCTCGCGTAGGAAGCGGGCAGTGTGGGATTCCTGAACCTTCGCAACCGCCTCTGGTGTCCCGATTGCCACGACTTCTCCACCGTCTTTGCTGCCCTCCGGCCCCAAGTCGATGATCCAGTCAGCCGATTTGATAACGTCGATATTGTGTTCAACAGCGATAATCGTATTGCCGGCATTGACGAGTCGGTTCAGGACCTTGAGAAGTTTTTGGATGTCGTCAAAGTGGAGACCTGTCGTCGGTTCATCCATGATATAGAGCGTTGAACCCGTCTGACGACGCGCCAACTCTTTCGCAAGTTTCACGCGTTGTGCCTCGCCACCGGAGAGGGTCGTTGCCGATTGCCCTAATTGAATATAGCCCAACCCAACATCTGTCAACATCTGGAGCGTCCGGCAGATCCGCGAATTTTCACTGAAGAACGCGAGTGCCTCATCTACCGTCATATCCAAGACTTCGGCGATATTTTTCCCTTTATAACGGATTTCAAGCGTATCGGGACTGTAGCCTGTGCTATTACACGCCTCACACGGCATCCATACATCCGGGAGGAAGTGCATCTCGACGCGGTTAAAACGGTGTCCCTCACAGACATGACACTGTCCAGCGGAGAGGTTAAAACTGAAGGAACCTCTGGTGAATCCACGCATTTTTGCGTCGTGTTGTTCCGCGAAGAGTTCACGGATCTTCGTGAATAGGTCGGTATAGGTTGCTGGGTTGGAGCGCGGGGTTTCGCCGATCGCTTTCTGGTCTACATTGATGAGACGCTTGATATGACTAACTCCTCGGATGTTCTTATACGCCGGCAAGCCGTAGTCGTTATAAATCGGTTCTCGGTGACCGTCCGCCATATAGTAGCCGTACCGTTGATCTCTCGGTTCACCTGTTCTGATGGAGCTGCGGCTTTCGAGAGCCGGTTTCAGCGTGCCTTCAACGAGCGAGCTCTTTCCGCATCCCGAAACGCCGGTTACACAGGTAAGCGTCCCGAATGGAATCTTTACATTAATGTCCTTGAGGTTGTTCGTTTTCGCGCCATATATTGCCAATTGTTTCCCTGTGCCTTTGCGACGCGTTTTCGGCACCGGAATTTCTACTTCGTTGGAAAGATAGGCGCGCGTCAAGGATTTAACAGAAGATTTTTTTTCTGCCTCTTGTGTTGGAGTAGCACCATTCGTGAAAGTGTCGGGTGTACCGACAGCAATAATTTCGCCGCCACTTTTGCCCGCTTGGGGACCGAAGTCTATCACATGGTCAGAGGCTAATATCGTGTCTCGGTCGTGTTCAACAACGAGAACGCTGTTCCCGATATTGCGAAGTTCTTTAAGTGCAGAGATAAGGCGTTCTTGATCGCGTGGGTGTAAGCCGATGCTCGGTTCGTCGAGGATATAGGTTACACCCGTGAGACCGCTACCGAGTTGGCTTGCGAGTTGGATTCTACGCATTTCACCTCCGGAAAGCGTCGGTGCACCGCGGTCGAGTGCGAGATAGCCGAGACCGATGTCTTCCAGAAATTGGAGTCGGGTCTGGATTTGGCTCAGGACTTCGGCTTCAAACTCAGGTGAAGTATGCACGTGAAGTGCCGGATGCGTCGCTCTTGATGTTGACACGCCAGTTGCAATCAATAGGTCGCTCCGACCGGCTTCCGCATCATTAGAAGCGATCTCCGTTTCAATCTGTTTCAAGCGTGCATTGAAAAATTCAATGATTTCCGTAATTGATAACTCCATCAGTTCAGCAATGGTTGTTTCCTCGAACTTGACGCTGCTTGGAAACGGTTTCAAGCGTGTACCGTGGCATTGGTTACAAGCATCATAAGGTGGATGGATGTTCCGCCCGCGTCCATCACAAAAGTCACACGCGCCTATTTTGTTGTTAAAGGAGAAATGTCGTGGTGTCAGTTGCCCGAAGTTGTTACCACAAGAAGGACACATCGCATGTTCACTGAAGAAGTGTCGTGCTGGTGTTTCGCTGCGTATGTTCTTTTCATTGTCCTGCAAGCCTCTATAGGCTTGCACTAACACGAACCCGCCGCTTTGGAGGAGTGCCAACTCGATCGCTTCCATGAAACGGCTCTTTTCTTCATTGACGAGCTCGACGCGGTCAATAACGATAGAGATTTCGTGGCGAATACCTCGGCTTAGTGTGGGTGCCTCGTCGAGTCGATGGACCTCACCATCAATTTGGACGCGGACGAATCCGGCCCTTTGCAAGCGTCGGAAGACATCGGCATAATCCTCATGTCCCTTGATACCGTAAGCGGACTCATTGGCGTTGATATCAATAATCTTGCCTCTTAACGCCCCTGTTTCGCTACTGGGAACAAGCATAAAGTTAGTAAGTGGTGCGAGGACATCGACCCGCTGTTCAGGAACAAGTTCAAATATCCTATCTGTTATCTCTTCCGCAGTCTGTGGACGGACGATCTCAAGGCAATCAGGACAATAAGGCTTGCCCCATCTGGCATAAAGGGTGCGGAGTCCGTCATGTATTTCTGTGATTGTTGCTACCGTTGAACGCGGGTTTTGACCTGCGTTTGCATGCGAGATTGCGATGGCAGGTGAAAGTCCCTCAATTTTTGAGACTTTCGGCTTTTCCATCTGTCCTATAAACTGGCGTGCATAAGTACTAAGCGTTTCGATATAGCGACGTTGCCCCTCGGCATAGATCGTATCAAGCGCGAGGGATGTCTTTCCAGAGCCGCTGACACCGGTCAATGCCGTCATTTTTCGATGTGGAATATCGATGTCAATGTTTTTGAGGTTGTTTTCCGTGGCACCTTGTACTGCAATTGCTGTCCGTGTTTCTTGTTCCTGTCCAAAGGCGTATGCAAGTTCGGGTTCCATGAGCCGTTGCTTTGCCTCGCGCCAAATGTCAAAATCACCGCGAAGTGCCTGTCCGGTGTAAGATTCGGGTATCTCGGCAATCTCTTCAGGTGTACCTACGGCGACGATAGCACCGCCACCAACCCCACCTTCTGGTCCTAAGTCGATAATGTAATCTGCGGAATTGATAACCTCAAGGTTATGCTCTACGACGACGACAGTATTGCCATCGTCTACGAGTCGATGAAGGATAGTCAGGAGTTTATTTACATCGTCAAAATGCAATCCGGTTGTGGGTTCATCGAGAATATAAAGCGTCTTACCTGTCCCGCGTTTAGAGAGTTCCCTTGAGAGTTTAATGCGCTGTGCCTCGCCACCGGAGAGCGTGGGTGCGGGCTGTCCAAGTTTAATGTAATCCAGACCGACATCGTGAAGGAGTTGTAATCCTCTTGCGACCCTCGGAATATCTGCGAAATGTGTCAGCGCAGTATCAATGTCCATCTCAAGGACTTCAGCAATATTTTTTTCCTTATATTGAATAGCAAGCGTTTCACTGTTGAAACGTTTTCCCTCGCATACCTCGCATTCGACCCAGACATCAGAGAGGAGTCCCATATCAACTTTTTTCGCACCGTTGCCGTTGCAGGCTTCACATCTACCGCCGCTGACATTGAAACTGAACCGTCCGGGTTTGTAGCCTCGCAGTTTTGCGTCTGGCAAACCGGCGTAGAGAGACCGAATGGCATCAAAGACCTTTGTATAGGTTGCAGCATTAGAACGCGGTGTCCGTCCGATGGGTGCCATGTTGATGTTAATGATCTTGTCAATAACATCAGAGACTGGCACGTTTTTATCCTTAACAACACCTTGGATTTTATCGTACACTCCTGGGACAGTCTTTGCCTTCATCAGATCGCGGGCGAGGGCATTGTAAAGGATGTCGTGGATTAAGGAACTCTTTCCAGAACCGCTGACACCTGTCACACAGCAGAGGGTGCCGATCGGTATTTTCGGGTTGATACCTTTGAGATTATTTTGGCGTGCGTTGCAAACTTGCACCCACTTATCGCCTGTCGGACGGCGTGATTCTGGTTGGACAATCACTTTGTCGCCTCGGAGATACTGGGCAGTCAATGTATTGCTCTCTTTCACGAACTGCACCGGTGTTCCCATATCGGTCACCTTTCCGCCCTTAATACCTGCTCCGGGTCCGAAATCGACGATCCAGTCGGCGACGAGCATGGTCGCCTCGTCGTGTTCAACGACGATG
This sequence comes from Candidatus Poribacteria bacterium, assembly GCA_965232115.1. Lineage (GTDB taxonomy): Bacteria > Poribacteria > WGA-4E > WGA-4E > WGA-3G > WGA-3G. Next base: position 4,976,560 of record OZ246958.1, on the reverse strand, counting down.
ACGGTGTTACCTTGGTTCCGCAAATTGAGGAGCGTTGTGAGAAGTCCAGCATGGTCACGCGGGTGTAATCCGATGCTCGGTTCATCGAGAACATAGGTAACATCGCGTAGCCCCGCGCCTACCTGACTGGCGAGTCGGATCCGCTGCGCTTCACCACCCGAGAGCGTTGGAGCAGCGCGGGCAAGCGTCAAATACCCCAATCCGACATCCATGAGGAAACCGAGCCGTCCACGAATCTCCTTTAAAAGTTCTTCCGCGATAAATGCCTCGCGTTCTGGAAGTATCAACTCGTTGAAGAATTCAGTGGCACCTTGGATAGACATTTCAAGTATGTCCGTTATGGGTGTACCGTTTATCGTTACGGCTTTTATCCACGAGTTAAGTCGGGTTCCCTCACATGTCCGACAAGGCATCTTTACGAAATAGTCTGGAAAATCATCTGCGTCGGTTTCATCATCGTTTTCAAAGCGATATTTCTGTTCTTCCGCTGTAATGATACCGTGGAAGCGGGCACGATACCGCCGTCGTTGTTTCCGTTTTTTGCTTGTGTTTGTGCCAGTTGTGGTGATGGTAAGGATGTCGTCACCGGTGCCGTAAAGGACAGCGTGCTGTTGCTCTGATGTGAGATCCTTCCACGGCGTTGTGATGTCAAATCCGAGGTGTTTCGCGAGTGCTTCCATTATGGATCTTTCTGTGGTACGATCTCGTTTGTTGAGAGGTCCCCACAGACTGATAGCACCTTCTGTGATGGAGAGTGTATCGTCTGCGATAATTAATTTTGGTAAAATCCCCATCTGTGTTCCTAAGCCTCTACAGTCTTCACACATGCCGTCAGGATTATTGAAAGAGAAGTGGCGTGGTTCTGGTTTCACGAAGCTAATTCGACAATGAGAGCAGGTATAGTCTTCACTAAATAGTAGGTCATCCTCTTCTGACATGAATGGGGAGTTCTCACCTTCAGTAGGAACGATTTGGACGAGCATACTGCCATCTCCACGCAAGAGCGCAGTATTTACGGCTTGGGCAACACGAGGTTCAATCCCGTCTTTAATGATAATCCTATCAACAACGAGGTCGATGTCGTGACGTTGGTTGCGACTGAGTGCGAAACCTGGGCGAAGTTCGTGTATTTCGCCATCAACCCGTAACCGCGCAAAGCCCGCGCTTCGGAGATCTTCAATCTCTTTTTCATGAGCACCGCGGGAACCTCTGAAGATCGGTGCTAAAATAATGAGTCTTGTACGTTGCGGATAGTTAAGCAGTGTTTCGGTAATGTCTGAGGCGGTTTGTGAACCGACTTCGCTTCCACATTCAGGACAGTGGAATTGTCCGACACGGGCATAGAGGACCCGCAGATAGTCGTAAATCTCGGTCACGGTAGCGACCGTGGAGCGCGGGTTATGTCCCGTTGAACCCTGACTGATAGCGATAGAGGGGGATAAGCCGACGATTTCATCTACGTCCGGCTTTCCGAGCTGCCCCAGAAATTGCCGAGCATACGCAGATAAAGACTCGATATATCGTCGTTGTCCTTCGGCATAGACGGTGTCAATTGCCAATGAAGATTTGCCGGAACCGCTAACACCCGTGAAAACGATGAGCTTATCTTTGGGCAGTTGAATGTCAATGTTTCTTAGGTTGTGTTCTCGTGCGCCTTGGACATGAATTGACTCTTCTATCATTGCATGGTACCCAATAGTTATTTGAATTGTAATTTTCGCGGTTTGGAATGTATTTTTAGAAGGATATTAAATATCCATGAAACCGCCTAATTCTTTGATCTGACGTGCGTCTTTGCGCCAGGCGGCTTTGACTGTTACGTAGGTTTCCAAGAAGACGCGTGCATCTAAGAATTTTTCAATGTCGGTTCGTGCAAGTTCACCCACCCGTTTAATCAGTTTACCACCTTTACCGATAATAATTTGTTTCTGGGTCTGCCGTTCTGCGTAGACGATAGCGCGGATATAGATAATCTCGCCTGATTTTTTGCTCTGACGTTTTTCAAATTCTTCAATGACGACAGCGGATGCATAAGGGATCTCGCGTTGCGTCAGGAGCATAATTTTCTCGCGAACGGTTTCGGCGATGAAAAAGCGTTCCGGAAGATCGCTGAGTTGATCTTCTGGAAAGTAAAGAGGTCCCAACGGTAGATAATTTTCAATCTGCTCAAGGAGAACTGGAACGCCGTCAGCAGTGAGTGCGGAGATGGGGATCATCTGCGCAAATTCAAATTTTTGGTTGTAGTCTTCAAAAATGGGAAGTAGGTTCGGTTTTGGAACGAGGTCTACCTTATTCAAAACGAGAATTGTTGTTGATTTAGTGCGCTGGAGGCGTTTTAAGATTCTGTCTTCAATCTCTCGGTCTGGCCGTGTAGCATCTACAACGAAAAGCACAATATCTGCGTCCCCCAAAGCCCCATACGCTGTGCGGACCATTTCGCTCTGTAAACGATATTTTGGGTTCATTAATCCGGGTGTATCAACAAAAATAATTTGATGGGTGTCGGTAGTAAGAATCCCACGGATCTGGTTGCGAGTCGTTTGTGGTTTGGGGGTGACGATGGCCAACTTCTGCCCCAAGAGGGTATTGAGCAGCGTAGATTTACCAACGTTAGGTGCACCAATGATGCTAACGTAACCGGATTTGAAGTTTTGGTTTTCGTGCATAATTCTCGAAGATAGATGGATGTTGTGATAAAAACCCGATCTTTCACACTAATAAACTTAACATGTATTATACCAAATCGAGTAGCCAAAATCAAGGAAAAGTTTTAAGAATTTAGTTAGGCGTTCTGTTCCTCAATTTGATGCAACGCTTCACTGATGTAGCGGCGGACCCATTCGCTATCGGTGCTTTCCGCTAATGCGTTAAGGGCAGAGATGGCTTGCGGATTGCCGATTCTACCTAAGGCGACGATGGCAGCAGAACAAACGCCTCTGTCGGTATCCGTTATGCTGTTTATGAGTGCTTCTATTATCTCTACGGGTGGTGTTGCGAACCTATCTTCACTAAGTCCTAATTCGCCAAGGGCAACGGCAGCGGCGCAGCGCATATCGGCTTCTTCATCTTGTAGAAATGGGATGAGAACCTCGATGGCGCGTGCATCGCCGATGTGTCCAAGGGAGGAGATAGCAAAACGTCGGACGGTCGAGTTGTTATCGTCTAAGGCGTTAATGAGGGGCGCGACAGCATGGACATCGCCAACGCCACCTAACCCTTCAGCCGCATAAGCACGCATTTCCGCCGATTCCGACTTCAGTTTTCGCAGGAGCAGATATGTTGGGATATACCGCCAATTCCGAAAGAGTCCATCTCGGTGTAAAAGCCGTCTGATGAATTTGTTGGCTTTTTGCTTTAGGGACGGACTTGGACCGGAGGCTACGGTCTCGCGGGTCATGGTGTCACCTCGCTTGCATCGTTTCGTGATAACTGGTTAGGATTTAATCAGCCTCTCATATTCATCATATTTCCAGAAGCGCGGTATTGTTCTGTGCACCTAAAGATCCTCAAGATTCTTAAGTGTCCCTTTTTCCTTCGCTTCAAGGGCCTCATCAATTAAAAAATCCAATTTTCCAGCATCTGAATCCGCTGCGATCTGCTGGTCCCATTCGTCCCACTCTAACTCATTAAACCATTGTTTTAATTGGCGGTAATCGGTTTCAGAAAGAGCCAGAATCTCTTCTTGGATTTTCGCAATGCTTGTCACTGTGTTTTCCTTCCTTCTAATGTTCCCTTGCAGATGGGACTTAAAGGCTAAACGACAAAATTATAACATATATCATAGTCAAATAACAAGTCGCTTTTGACCCAACCCTGTGTTGCCTCGATTAGGAAATGGAGGCAACTCCCATAGTTTCTACTGCTAAAGTTTGATACCTAATTCATTTGCGATGGTGTAGACATCTTTATCGCCGCGACCGGAGAGACAGACAACGATGATCTTATCCTTACCGAGTTTAGGGGCAAGTTCTCGCAAGTAAGCGATAGCGTGTGCGGATTCTAATGCCGGAATGATACCCTCTGTTTCCGACAGCAATTGGAATCCCTCTACTGCTTCTGCGTCGGTGATTGGGACGTATTCCGCTCTGCCGCTTTCGCGGTAATAGCTATGTTCCGGGCCGACCCCAGGATAGTCTAATCCCGCAGAGATTGAGTGTGCAGGCGTTATCTGACCGTCGTCTTCTTGCAGTAGGTAGCACTTCGCACCGTGAAAAACACCGACACTCCCTGCAGTGAGAGGCGCAGCGTGTCGTCCGCTACGGATGCTTTCGCCTGCGGCTTCTACACCGATGAGTTGAACGGATGCGTCGGCATAGAACGGATAGAACATACCCAGCGAGTTGCTCCCACCACCAACACAAGCGACGACAGAGTCCGGTAAAGTGCCTTCTTCCTCTAAAATCTGTGTTCTCGCTTCTTGACCGATGACGGCCTGAAAGTCTCGGACGATCATCGGGTATGGATGTGCACCGACCACTGAACCGAGGAGCATGTAGGTCGTACGGACGTTTGTGACCCAATCGCGGAAACAGGCGTTGATTGCATCTTTGAGGGTTCGGGATCCAGAAGTAACCGGGACCACTTTTGTTCCCATCAACTGCATGCGGAAGACGTTGAGTGCCTGACGTTCTATGTCTTCTTCACCCATATAGACTTCGCATTCCATATCAAACTTTGCGGCGACGGTGGCTGTTGCGACACCGTGTTGTCCAGCACCCGTCTCAGCGATAATGCGTTTTTTGCCCATCCAGCGTGCGAGAAGGATTTGTCCGATTGCGCTGTTGATTTTATGTGCACCTGTGTGGTTAAGGTCTTCTCGTTTGAGATATATTTTTGCGCCGCCGAGGGTCTCTGTCAAATGTTCGGCATAATAGAGTGGGTTGGGTCGTCCAACGTATTCACGGAGGTAGTACTGAAACTCTTCTTGGAAGTCGGTGTTATCTTTGAGTTTCATGTATGCGTCTTCGAGTTCCAGAAGGGCGGGCATGAGTGTTTCGGGGACGTATCTGCCGCCGAATTGTCCGAAATGTCCTGTTGCGTCAGGGAGTTTTTTAATTATACCTTGCGGTTCGTTTGGGTGGGTCTGGGATTTCATATTTATCTCCGTATATTCGCCTGCGCCGTTGTTGCAGGCTACACTTTGGGTTCAACTCTCAGAAATTTGCTCGAAGGTTCGGTTGTTCCAGCACCGATGGGTTCACAACGGATTCTGGCAGTTTTCCCGTTAGTACTTCCACAATGCACGTCGCAGCAGCAACCTCAAGATCAAGAATAGATTCCTCCGAGATAAAAGCGGCGTGCGGTGTGACGATAGCATTCTCAAGCGTAAGCAGTTCTTCATTTTCTTCAGGCGGTTCTGTTTCCAAGACATCCACCCCCGCACCGGCAATTTCAGCGTTACGCAGCGCGGCAGTAAGTGCAGTCGTATCTACGATGCCCCCGCGCGCCGTGTTGATTAGATAGGCGGTCGGTTTCATCGCCCGAAACTCGGCGTAGCTAAACATATACCGTGTCTCCGGTGTCAGTGGCGTGTGGATCGTGATAAAATCTGAGGTTGTGAGGAGTTCTGGAAATGATACCTTTTGTGCGCCGTGCTCCTGAATTAACGCAGGATCGGTACGTGGGGAACAGATATTGACTGTCAGCCCAAACCCTTTTGCTTTTGGCACAATGGATCGCGCAATCCGTCCAAATCCGACGACACCGAGCGTCTTGCCTCGGAGTCTATACATTGCTGATCCGATGTTCTGCTCCCATATACCGCCCCTCGTTGCCCGATTGAAACGTGATATTTTTCGGGCACACGCCAGCAACAGCCCCATCGCATGGTCAGAGACTTCATCAATACAGTAGGCAGGGACATTGGTGACAACGATACCGTGTTCCGTAGCGGCTTCTACGTCGATGTTGTCGAGTCCAATACCACACCGTCCGATAATTTGACATTTTTCAGCGGCGGCGATGACTGGCGCGCGAACGGGTTGCCAACAGGTCAGGATGCCGTCCATCATCGGTGCAAGCGGTAAGAGTTCCGCCTCGTCGCCTGTCTCCGCAGCGATGAGTTCCGCCCCAATTTCAGCCAGGACCTGTCGTTCGGGTTCAATGGAGGGCCATGCGTAATCGGTTATGAGAACTTTCCAGTCGTTTTGCATATTTTTATTTTCCGTACGCCGTTCGGAACATACTTACAAGAAAATCTTACCCGGGTTCATTAAATTCTGTGGATCTAAAGCGTGTTTGATGGCACGCATTAAATCGACTGCCTCTCCGTGTTCTTTCTCTAAGGCATTCCGTTTACCAACCCCGACTCCATGTTCACCCGTACAAGTGCCGTCCATTTTTAGGGCGATGTCTACAATCTGCTGACTCAGTTGTTGTGCTTCCGCCAATTCGTCCTTGTTATCGGGTTCAAGTGCGAAGACGACGTGAAAGTTTCCATCTCCGACGTGTCCGAGCATTGTTGCCGGAAGACTTGATTGCTCAAGCAGTTCTTTCGTTTTGGCGATACATTCAGCGAGTCGGGTAATTGGAACGCAGGCATCGGTGACATAACCGACGGAACCCGAACGACGGCTGAGTGCTGCGTAGTAGCTATCGTATCTGGCTTGCCAGAGTTTCTTACGTTCGTTTTCATCTGTCGCCCATCGGAAGTCTCCACTACCGTGTGCCGCTGCGATTTTCCCGGCAGTCTCTGAACTCTCTGTGACCATGTTCTCGGATCCGTGAAACTCAAAAAACAGCGTCGGTGCGACTTCATAAGCTAACCCTGCGTATTTGTTGACTGCATCCATCTGGTGTTCATCCAAGAGTTCGATACGGGCAATACTTATGCCAGTATCCATCAACTTGATAACGGTGTCCACTGCTGCAGCGGTGCTTGGAAACGCACAGACAGCTGCCGCAACTGCTTTGGGCAGCCGTGTCAATTTAAGCGTAATTTCGGTGATAATTCCCAATGTTCCTTCTGAACCGATAAAGAGACGCGTAAGGTCGTAGCCTGCGGCGGACTTCCGCGCCCTACTTCCGGTATGGACAATTGTGCCATCAGCAGTGACAACGGTCAAGCCGAGGACGTTATCGAGCATCGTGCCGTATCGAACGGCACTCGTACCAGAGGCACGCGTTGCGACCATCCCCCCTAACGAGGCATCTGCTCCCGGATCAACGGAGAAGTGGAGTTGTGTCCCCATCTCTGCGAGGTGTGTGTTCAATTGCAGCCGTGTCACACCCGCTTCGACGGTCGCATCTCTATCGTCTGGACTGACGCGGAGGATACGGTTCATTTCATTGAGTGCGATGCAGAGCGTTTCCTCTGTTGCGACGACAGCCCCTTCGACGCCGGTTCCAGTACCGTAAGGAATAATTGGTATTTTGTATTTCGCACAGATTTTGACGATTTCGGCAACTTCAGCGTTCGTTTTCGGGAAAACGACGGCCTCTGGCAGCGCGCCTCGGTGATAAGAGGCATCGCGTGCGTGCGCGTCTCGGACAGTGTTATCTGTACTGAAACGTGTTCCGAGCAAGCCACTAAGTTCTTTATGTGAGTGTTTTAAGTCGTGTCGATTCATGCTATGGGTATTTTAGCACAATTTGTAGTTGATGGCAAGCGAAATAGCGTTCTGAGACAGCACCATTATCTACGGAATTTCATAGTTTTCATAGTTTTCATAGTTTTCATAGTAACGTTTTGAACATTGTGTCTTTAAAACCCTTGTGAAGCAAGGTGTGACGTGGGTTTGTCGGGTGTCTATGAAAGGGTTGTTTTTTGGCTGTTACTATGAATCTGAATTTTTCATCTCTCGGAATTATCCTTGTAACGCCACGGGTGGCGTGGGTTTAGACGGATTTCTCCTTTTAGGGGTTTTGGGAGGGTTACTATGAAAGTGGTGTGTATCTGTGTAAAAACAGATGTGAATATAGTTTTAACTTAACGGTATATTTTTGAGCGATCCGCCTTAAAAATGTTACACTGGTGTAACATTCTGTGTACAGCGTGTAACGTTAGAGAACCCAGTGTCTGTAAGGGTTTGTTGGTGTTTCATTCCCGAATTTTTGTTGTAAAAAAAATAATTTGGCTGAAAGTGTAACATTTTTGAGTTAGCGGTCAGCGGTCAGGGCGTTCTGCTCTCAGCAGTCAATTGTGAGAGTTTATTTCCATCAATTTTTCGCGAGCCAATATTTCAAAGACCGGCATGACTCTTTCGACGAGTTCGTCATGTCGTCCGGACAAATGGTCGTGTGCACTTTGGAGAGCTTTTTGTTCTGTGGTGAGGGCATCGATCGCGGATCGGAGGGTTGCGTTTTCCTCTGTCAGAGTTTTGTGTTCTTGCTGCAAGGTGCTGTATCGACGGTCTGCTGCACTCTGAAAGGTTTTAAATTCCTCTAAGAGTGCGTTGTGTTGCACTTGAAGCGCACTATGGGCTTCTTGCAATGTGTTGTGTTGCACTTGAAGCGCACTATGGGCTTCTTGCAATGTGTTGTGTTGCACTTGAAGCGCACTATGGGCTTCTTGCAATGTGTTGTGTTGCACTTGAAGCGCACTATGGGCTTCTTGCAATGTGTTGTGTTGCACTTGAAGCGCACTATGGGCTTCTTGCAATGTGTTGTGTTGCACTTGAAGCGCACTATGGGCTTCTTGCAATGCGTTGTGTTGCCCCTGAAGTGTATTGTAACGTTCCTCTGATTCTTCACTTCGCGCCTTATAGCGATCTACCTGCTTTTTCAGCCACCAGAGAGTGATCATACAGATGCCGAGCACACTGATGTCTATGAGGGCAACGGTAACAAAACTGAATTCCATTCTTTTTTGCCTTTGTGCTGTAGGTTTAAGATTTATCGTTGCGGTGTCAATACCTGACTATCTAAGTATAACATTTTTGCTGAAAGGTATCAAGCCTTTTTTGCGAAATTAGCAATGAGCAACTGATGGGTGAGGGAGCGAGCCTCGTCTGCGAGCGGTGAAGAATGCTAATGATTCGCTGCTAACTTCTAAAGAGCTTCAGATATTCCTCTAAGACAAAGAGACGGTTACGGGAAAAGCCAGTGACTTCCTTTAGTATACCGAGGTCAGTCAAAGATTTTAGAAGTCTATTTGCAGTTGCAAAGTTCATGTCCAATCCTATTTCAACTAATTTTACGTTGACAATCGGCATAGAGTACATGAAACGAAGCAATTCTTGTGCATTTTTTGCCCGAGACCCCAAGGTTAATATTTTATCTTGATATTCCTGCCGCAGTTCCCTAATCGCTTTAAAGGTCGTGAGCCCGTGTTGAGCGGTGTCAACGATGCCGTTTAAGAAGAATGTAACCCATTGTTCGAGATCGTTTGATTTACGCACCATGGAGAGTGAGTCATAGTATGAATCTCTATGTTTCTCAAAAAATGTAGACATGTACAGGATAGGTTTTCTCAGTATCTTTGCATTAATGAGTTGCAAGATAATTAACAACCTTCCACTTCTACCGTTTCCATCAAGGAATGGATGGATGGTTTCGAACTGGTAATGGGTAATTGCAATTTTAATCAGTTCTGGAATCTGTAGTGATTCGTTATGCCAAAATTTTTCAAGATCGCTTAAAAGATCTGGAACTTCTTCTGCGGAAGGAGGCACGAAAAATGCATCAGAAGGCGATGAGCCGCCAATCCAGTTTTGACTTTTACGAATTTCTCCAGGGGCTCTGTGTTGCCCGCGAACACCGGAGAGCAATATCTTGTGTGCATCTTTTAAGAGTCGTATACAAAGCGGAAGCTCGGGCAATTGAGCTATTGCGAAGTTCATCGCTTTGATATAGTTCTGGACTTCGTCCCAATCATCTCTTTTCTCCGGATTAATCTCTTCTTCCGGAAGCACGACCTCATCAATTTCAATTTTTGTGCCTTCAATCAGATTGGAGTCTCTTGCTTCCTTAGCGACCTTCATTTGCATGAAAAAGTCAACATCTGGTATGAGTTCCGCGTAGGCATTTAACTCTCCTAAAAGCTGCATGGCTCGTGCTATCAAGAGATCTATCTGTGGATTTCCCCAAGCAAAATGGCAGTTTACAAAGGATGGCGTGAAACTCTTATATTCTTGTTGTTGTTTGTATTCGCCCGCTGTGAATTTTTTCATATTGTGATTCTCTCTATTTTTCGTAATATGGAATTCTATATTTTGATTTTTAGGTGTTTTTGACAATATGGAATTCTGTGTTGTCATTTTCCGACGTTTTTGATAATAGCAAAAGAGGCAGAAGTTATGAGGTTGACGTTATCGTATCCTTAACTTCGTTAACAACAGCATCAGGTTCAATACCCTCGCCTTGACCTTCGAAGTTGAGGAGGATGCGGTGACGAAGGGCAGGGAGCAACACGGCATCAATGTCCGTAAAAGCGACGTTGTAGCGTTCATCGAGGAGAGCCTTGATTTTAGCTGTGAGTGCTATCGCTTGCACACTCCGAATCCCGGCACCGAGGTGAACGTAATTTTTCACAATCTCCGGGGCATCCTCGGAATCGGGATGTGTGGCGCGGACAAGCCGGATGATGTGGCGCTCGACATGCTCGGCGATGATGACTTGCGGGACGAGTCGGCGCATCTCGTTGAGGGTTCCCGCATCCGTCACTTTATCTATTGTGATGTCAGTGCCGGATGTCGTGCGGCGGAGAATTTCCACGATCTCGTCTTCACTTGGGAAGTCGATAAGGAGTTTAAATAAAAATCGATCGAGTTGTGCCTCTGGGAGCGGATAGGTGCCTTCCATCTCCAATGGGTTTTGCGTGGCGAGGACGCAGAAGGGTTCTTCTAACGTGTGGCTGGTGCGTCCGACGGTGACAGTGCGTTCTTGCATCGCCTCAAGGAGGGCGGATTGTGTGCGGGGTGTGGCACGGTTGATTTCGTCGGCGAGGATAAGTTGCGAGAAAATGGGTCCCTCTTGGAACTCGAACTGCCTTCTACCGTGTTCGTCTTCGACGAGGAGCGTTGTGCCTGTGATATCCGACGGCATCATATCGGGTGTAAATTGGATACGCTTGAAGGAGAGATTGAGTGCTTCGCTGAGGGTATAGATGAGTTGGGTTTTGCCTAACCCTGGAATGCCTTCAAGGAGTGCGTGTCCGTTGGCGAGTAGACAGAAGAGGACACCTTCAATAATCGCGTCTTGACCGACAATGCGCTTTTGGATTTCGGCTTTGACATTGTAAAAAGTTTCTCGGAATTGCTGGATTTGGGTCTCTAAGTTCATATTCTCTCAGACTCGGTAGGTGCGGTTTGTAACCGCACCGGACATTACCGAGTTTATTTTTAACTTCATAAAAGCGCGCCAGCTGAGGTGTCAGAAATCTTACCAATTGTCTCTGGTGACGTAGAGGCTTCGATTTTCCATCGGTAGTGAAATGTGCTTACCACCGAGCCGATGCGATTCAATCATGCCCATGAGTGTTTCTTGACTGCGCCGCGCAAGATGGACGGGTCCCTTTGTCTCGCGGTCTTCGTCGAGTGCTTCGGCGATGTCGGTAATACCCATAACAGTACCAGTGGCACGAGAGGTTTCAGGGAACGGTACCTCTTCAAAGAAGCTCCCGTCCTTTTTTCGGAATTGGATTTCTCGGCTGTTGTTCTGAATGCGGATTTTACCCTCCGTGCCGCAGACCTCGTATTCGGGTCCCGTACCTGCGGTGTTGTAGCCGTGGACACCGTTGGCGTAGCGGATGTAACCACAAGCGATCCCAGGATCGGCATTGAGGCGATTACCGTCCCAATCTGAATCTTCGCATATAATCGCGCCTTGTACAAAGTCCACCTCTGGATCACCCGCGAGGAAGAGGAGCATATCGGCGGCATGGGTCAAACCCCAGAGTGCGGAACCCGCGCCGTATTGTGCGATGGAGCATAAGACCCGACCGATTTCGCCTGCATCGACGAGTTCGCGCACTTTGCGATAGATGGGCATGTAACGGCGTTGTGTACCGTAGTTGAACTTGACACCGTGTTTTTGGACGATGTCTACCATAATGTCTGCTTCTTCCATCGAACAACAGAGCGGTTTTTCGCAGTAGATGCCCTTGACACCGTTTTCGGCAGCGAAGACAGTCATATCGGCATGTGGACCCGGCCGCGTGGCGATACAGACGATGTCGGGTTTCTCTTTTTCGATCATCTCTTGGTAGTCTGTATAGGCGCGTTCGGCTCCGTAGCGTTGCCTGATGGCTTCCGCTTTCTCGGCAAAGACATCGGAGACAGCGACGAGGTCTGTTCGTTCACAGGCGACAGCGGCTGCTGCATGAGAGAAGGGTTGCCATATAAAGGCATCAGCTCTGCCTGCAACTTCGTCGTCGATGGTTGCGCCCATCCGTCCGCATCCGATGAGACAGGCTTTGTATGTGCGTGGCATAATTTTCTCCTTAAAGGATAATTTGCCTTGGATTTTATCAATATGGTATCAGAAGTCTGAAGCGTTGTCAAGTTTTGAGGTGCGGTTAGAGACCGCACTTGTTGTGGTTGGGTGAACTAAAAAATCACTCACCCGTATAGAGTTTCCCGAAGTAAGGTCGGTATCCTGCGGGACCGGGATAGCCGTTCCAATAAGTCGCATCCGTCGGGAATGCGGCTTCACCACCGCTACGGAGCCATTTCATCAATGCCGGATCTGTGCCGCGACGTTCAATTTCATCAATCGCTGCAGCATGAAGTTTCGCAACAACATCTGGATGCTCACTCGCAACGTCCTCTAATTCACCGAGTCGGACGAGTTTTGAATTTTCAGGTGTCGTCCCGACCTCTAAGCTCCACTCACGGGTGAAGATAGTAAAGAGATTGATGTTTGGATTTTCTGCGGCGTTCTGCCACCGCTCAATGCTTCCGCCTGAGAGCGCGAGTTCTCTTTCGCCAGATTCTCCATTGCGTGCAGGCGTTACGATGTCGTGTCCTTCGATACCGTCAGGACGGTCCTCACCCAAGATATTAAGAATCGTCGGAAAGAAATCTTGGGGTTGCACGATGACCTTGCTTCTACCCGTATCGCCTTCTGGGAGTCGGATAAAGAGTGGCACATGTGCTTCCTGTTGACGGACGGGTTGCCCTTTGCCAAACCGACCGCGTTCACCGACGTTTGTGCCGTGGTCAGCGGTAAAGATGACAGCAGTGTTCTTGTCAAGCCCTGTGGATTCGAGTGCGTCAAGGAATTGTCCGAAGCAGTGGTCCATCCATGTCGTTTTCGCGGCGTATTGCGCTTTGATGTGTTGTTTCGCCTCATCTGAGAGTTGTGCGTTACCGCGCGCACCGAGACTGCGCGGATCCACACGACCGTCGTAACCCGGACGGGTATCGTATTTTTTCATGAATTCAAGTGGTGCGTCCCAAGGTTCATGCGGATCAAAGCAATCTACCCAGAGGAAGAAGTTGTCTCGGTTGACGTTATCTTCCAGGAATTGCGCAGCGGTGTTAAAAAGTCTTGCGCAGTTCCAATCTTCCGGTTTTTTGCGGTTTCGGTTGGCGCGTGCGTAGCTGCGGAGCATACCGGATTCAGCCGCTTTGTCGTCAATGCAATCAAAGAGCGGTTGGCGTGTCCAGTTGTCGGGCCATACAACCGTGTCAGTAATCCAATCTCTATCCACTTCTGCGCCACGAACGAATGTCCAGGCGTGGAAGGGCCAGTCGAAATTATGTCCACCGTTGACGAGATGCGGTGTATCGTGAATGAGTTGGGTAGCATAGCCATTTTCAGCAAGTGTCCACGGTAGCGTTTGACGTTCGTGCCGAAGCGGTTTCCACGGATGAATAGGCGCACCGTATTGTCCAGTGATGACATCCGTCCGATACGGAATTGTCGGAAAACTGGCACAGAAGGCATAGTCGAATGCCAAAGCTTTAGAGGCAAACCGATCAATGTTGGGTGTTTCTATCCACTCATTCCCGTTTGCGCCGATGTAGTCGTAACGGAGTGTATCAATAACAATGTAAGCGAGATTCATTTGATTTTTCCTTTGGCGTTACCATTTTGGGATTGCGCCGAGCAGAAGTTTCTGTTGTGATGTCCCTTCTTCTCGGAGTTTTGTGACGCGAGGTCCGTCGAAGGGTTCTCTGGATTTCATCCAGGCATTTTGATAGCACATGAGACAGACGCGGCGGCGTTGTGAGGAGGTATTGGCAGCCCCTCGATGCCATGTCCAACCATCGAACATGACCGCTTGCCCTGGCGATACGAGTACCCGTTTCTCGTCTGGCAGTTCGACGGGACTCGGCGGCGGACGGAACGGTGCCCTGTGGCTACCGGGTTGAATGACGGTCGGACCGGTATCGTCGGTAATTTCATCGAGATAGTATCCACAGTTAATCTGTGCGGGGAGACTGCCGTAAGGTGTTCCGTTGGGTGCTACGGGCCAGGGACCGTCGCGATGCCAGTTCTGATCAGGCGTTCCGGGTTCGGTGATACGTGCCGTCGCGCTGTGCAGTTGGACGCACGTGCCGAGTATAGCTTCCATCCGCTTTAGGACGGGTGGATTGTCGAGTAAAAACGCAAACCTATCGTCTTCTTCAAGCAGCTCACCGATGAATTGGCTTTTATCGTTGCGCTCGTAACTTTCATCGAGTGCCTCGCGCAGCGACGCAATCTGATCTGGGGTTGCAGCGTTATCAACGATGAGATACCCCCAATTCAGGAAGAAGTTGACCTCTTGTTGCAGCTGGTGATCCAATTCGACATTGAGTGTTGGCGGTACGACGCTGGGATTCGCCATCGGTTATACCTCCTGTATTGCTTCTCGGTCAGCAGTTGCCCATTCTTCCCATCGTTCTTCATCGGCGTGGAGGAAACCGGAGTTGCATCGCGGTTGAAGTTGTTCGTCTACACCGAGGAGTCGCATGTATTGATGATTATTGGCGGCTTTTGCTGCTTCAATCAGTTGTTGCGTATGTGGACCTGTGTGATGGTCGGTGTGTTTCAGCCATGTCAGATTGTAATAGATGCTGAAGAAATAGCGTAACTTCCCGGAGGTATTCGGTGTGCCGGAGTGAATGAGTCCATTGTGTGTAATGACGACATCACCGGCTTTCATGTGGATAAGCGTTTCATCGGGATGCGGTTTTGCGCGTTCCGTGTCTACCATCGTAATCGGCTTGCGGTGTGAACCGACGATGACGCGAAGGGGACCGAATTCGTCCGTCAAGTCTTGCAGATAGGAGATGGCGTTGATAGCGTTCGGACGGTGATAGGCATCGGTGTACGGCACGTGTGCCCATCGGTCACGGTGCCAACCTGAAACTCTACCTTCCGCTTTTTCCTTTTCAATGGACGGGAACGCTGCAAGCGTAAGATTGTCTAATTGCACGAAAGGTCCCATCACTTTTTCTACAAACGCAAGGATTGTCGGATGCGAGACAGCAGACCACATTAGGTCGGGGGCGAGTTCGAGGGTATTGCCGAACCATGTTTGTCCGTCGTTCACTGCGGAAAGTTCGGCATGCTTTTCTCGCCAACTTTGCATCTGCGGTTCGTCAAATACCTTCTCAAAAATTGTGAATCCGTCTTTTTTGTACGCTTCAAAGTGTTCGTCAAGCGTTGGCATTGGAGTGTTCCTGTTAATTGTTACGGCACACGGCGTGTGCCTACTACTTTAGCGGAGTCCACTTAGGATTGCTTCGCAGAGTTCCATGGTTTTGACGGCCTCATCAAGGTTCGCAGCGGGGAACGAAACAGGCGTATCAGATTTGAGGCAATCGAGAAAATACCTGTTTTGCTCAACGGTACCGCCGGTACCTGCGTTGGTGAGTTTGTGTTGGCTACCGTCGCAGAAAACGGTACCCTGAGAGACCCCTTCAAGATATGCTGAGATGTCTCTGCCATGAATCTCGTAGCGTTCGAGGCGAGCATTCGTGGTATAGTTAGCGATGTGTTGGGCAACGCACCCGTTGTCAAAAAGGATAAGCGCGGCGTGGACATCCTTGTAATCAGAGATTGTTCGTCTGACAACGCTATGGACTTCTTGAACTTCGGCTTCGGCGATAGCGCGGATTGCATCGAGGGCGTGGATAGGGGTCTCCAGAAACATATTGTCCATTAGGTGTTCAGGGAATCTACCGCCTCGTGCCAATTGCGTGATACTCTTATGGAATTCCCCAACGATTTGTGTGACCGGGCCCCGTGCGGTGACTTGCCGTTTGGCTTCAACGATAATCGGATGAAAACGACGGTTCCAGCCCACCATTCCTTTTGCCCCTGTCCGTTCCGCTGCATCACGCAATCCGACCGTTTCTGCAACACTCATACCCGGCGGTTTTTCTAAGAGCGTGTGGACCCCACGTTCAAAGCATGGAAGTGCCGCCTCGCCGTTAAGGTGTGCAGGGGTGGCGACGAAAATAGCGTCTAAGGTTTCACCGTCTAATAATGCTTCGATACTCTCGTAGCGTGCTGAGACGTTGAACATATCTCCAGCAGTGCTCCGTGCTGCTTCAATCGGATCGCAGACAGCGACGAGGGTTGTGTCGTCAAATTCTGAGAGAATTTTCATGTGTCCGCGGCCTCTACCGCCACAACCGATAACAGCCACTTGTAGTTTTGACATGGTTTGCTCCTTTCTGATTAGTGTCGGAGATGGGGTGCCTCCATGACCTCGCGCTGTTCCGGGGACATCTCCTCAATATAATCTGGATATGAGATTTGGTGCGCGCCTGCGCTATAAGCTTGGAATCCGGGACTGAATTTGTAGAGAAGTGCCCGTCGCTGATGGCTCCCCTTCCATGGAAGTGTGCCGTGCGTCAGTGTTTCGGTGAAAATCACAGCGTCACCTGCCTTGACGTTGACTTCGACGACGTGTTTTTGGTATTGTTCGTACCGTTTCATACTGTTTGGACAAGGAAGGTTTGCCTTATGACTTCCGGGTATGATAGCTAAACCACCATCACCGGGACCTTCGTCAGCGAGCATATATTCCACGACAGTCAAACCCGTGTATATCCGTCCGTATTTGAAAAAATAGGCTTCAGAGAAGTTAGGACGTTCAATCCCGCCCCCGTGCAGTGTGCCACCCTCTGTGCCTTTTTCCATCGCTATTAATCCGGGACCGTGATCGAGTCGATATTGTGTGCCTAAAACCTCTGCAAGGTGGGGTTTAATCTTCGGATGCACGAGCAGGTTGCGGAAAGGTTCACACCAAGGTTTTTCCCATGCGAGCATGCCACCCATATCCATACGGTGTGCTGTGCCAACGAGTGCCGGCGACCCACCCGCTAATGAACTGTCGCGTTCTCTCAGAGCCTCAATATGATGGTCGATGGCGGCGTTACACTGTGCGACTTCTTCAGTTGTTAAGGCATTTTCGATAATGAGGTATCCCGTCAAATCGAATAGATATTTCTGATCTTCGTTCATGGCTGGTTCCCCCTTCTCTAAAACCTGATATTGAAAGCATTAATCCGTTCTCAATTTTTCCCTGTTGCTTCTTCAATACTTTGAGGTCTACCTGTTACGTCACCACCGAGCCATCGGTAGGGACGAGGGTAGAGTGCTAAAGACCTATCTTCCAGTGGGAGTTTGATAGGAACACTGTTTCGGGTTGCGGAGAGTTTTGCAGCGATTGCGATCTCCAGTGCCTGCCGGAGATCCGCACCGGTAATCCATGGATGCCCATTGCCATCAACGGCAGCCAAAAAGGAGCGGATTGAACCGGTAAGGTAGCTAAATTCGCTCCACGGGTACGGACTGTAGTTGGGTTCAAGCCGGATACGATTGCTGTGCGGATCGTAGCCTTTGAAAATCTCAGGAGGGTTCCAATCCCATCGGACGAGGCATTCATCTGTCCAGACATCTACGCCGCGACAGGGGGTTGGTGTTCCGAAGACGCTGCATTCAAGTCCATTGGTGAGTTGGAAGCGTCCATTGATGATTAAACCTTCGTCAGTTTCTGCGTCTAAGGCTTCTGGCGGTGTGCCCCACGCAATGATTTCCTCGACCTCAGCATTAGTGAACAACCGCAGTACGGAGATATGTTGGCATCCGCCGCCGGAGATTTCGCCGCCGAATCCGTGAACGCTCGCGCCTCTGATATTCCCGAATTCACCGTTGTGTAGTCGAGATGCTGCTTCTTGGACTTCGTTCATCGCGCGTTGTAGGTTACCGCCAGCGAACACCACGCCTCGTTCACTGCACGCTTCGACCATCGTATCTGCATCTTCGAGGCGACCAGCGATGGGTTTTTCCGTGGAGATGCCTTTAACACCGGCTTCAGCACAGGCGAGGACGGCATCTTTCATGTATTTCGTGGGTGTGACAACAACGGCAATGTCTGGGGCGTTATTTGCCAATAGGGTTTCTACATCTGGATAGAGTGCGGCAACGTTGAAACGCGTGCCGAGCACTTCTCGCCGTTCTGCGTTGGCATCGGCGATTGCGACAATTTCTGTGTCGGGATAGGTGGTGTATGCCTCAGCGTAGTTTTGACCCATCCGTCCACAACCGATAATAGCTACACGATATTTGGTATCGCTCATTTTCAAGTCCCCTGATTTTGCATGTTAACAACCTTGCAAAAGTGTGTCAAGAAAAAAGGGCATATTTCAATCTAAAAACCTGTTTGTTTTTTTTTCTTTTTCGTGTATAATGAATTTAGAGATAAAGATGCTAAGTCGTTTTAGTGTTGATGGAAACAACACGATAATTAGGTTGCTTTGATACACTCGGGGTAAGGGGAAATGGCTACAAAAATCGAAAAAAGACTCAATGGTTATGTACCGAACCTGAATGTGCCTTTTGAGGATTTGCAGAAGCAATTAGCTGCTTTCATTCAGTCTGAACGGGAACAACTGAAAGCGCGTATCTTGGAGGGCGAAACCGGGTTCGCGGCTTGTAAAGCCCATGCTGCAATGTGGGATGCAGTTATTCAGAAGGTTTACGAGGTAGCCTCCTTTCAGATTCGGGATGAATACCAGAAGCAGATTGAAGTGCTAAAGATGCTTCCCGATGTTGATACGGATGACTTAGAGGCAGGATTAGAGGAGTGGTTGCCGGATGTCGCACTCTATGGTGTTGGCAGTTATGGTAGGAATGAGCTCTGCTATTTTTCGGATGTTGATGTTGTATACACCTCTTCTGTGGACTTAGAAGATATTTACGATGAGAGCACACTTGAACTGATCCGATGGTTCTACGACTTTTTTGACAGTCTCCATTCAGTGATTCCGGGGTTTGAATTCAGTTTTATTTACCGTCCGCTCGCAGATATAGCGAAGTGGAACTATCAGGATATGACTGCATTGATTGATATGCGGTTTATTGCTGGCAATGCGGAACTGACAGAACAATTCCGGAGAGCCGTCCGTTCTGAGAAGTCGGATATTTCCCTTGTGCTGGACTTACTGAAATCAAAAGCGGATGCGTTCAAGGCATCTGAGGACACAATCTATCTGAACCAACCAAATGTGAAGACTGGACGCGGTGGATTACGCACGCTTCAATACGCGCTCTGGATATGTGGACTCCCAGACTTTACATCCATTCCGGATCTCTACGAGCGATACGATGACGAGCAGCTCCTGCCTTCCCTTGATTTCATGTTTAAAGTCCGAAATCTGCTCCACGTTCTCGCCGATGCACCCCATGATGATCTCTCCTATCATCCTGAAAAAGGGGACGCGCTTCAGACGGAAGTCGCTCGGGTCCTCGGATTCACAGATGAAACGGACGAGGGACGTTATACGTTCATGGCGGCGTATTATGCTAAGGCAAAATATCTCCATTTCAAGGCGGAACTTCTCATCCGGAAAATGTTAGCAAACGGGATTCCGATCTCAGATGTCCTTGCTGTCAGAACCGACCTGTTGTATTGCATGGACAATAACTTCGGTGAGCTTGATACTAACGGACTTTTTCAGCTGTTCACCTACTTCCAACAGTACGACTTTGAGATTGATGCGTCTCTTTCTACATTTATTTCTCGGTATGTTCATGCGTTTGATTGGCGTTCTTTCCAGAAGCGGATGGTGGAACTGATAAACACACCCGGAGATGTTGAGAAGACCTTGACCCGGCTGCATCGACTTAATATTCTCTCGCGTCTCGGCAAAGGCGGGGAACTTTTTGAAAGGGCAATGATGACACGGAGCGAGCGGAGTTTGGATCCGTATACAGTCGGAAAACATACGCTTGTTGCGATTGGGCATCTTGATGAAATCCGTGCAACGGAACCGAGTAGCCCGTTTGGTGGTGCCAGATTTGGCTCGCCGATGTCGCCATCACCGGCTTCTGAATTGGAAGATCTTAATACAGCGTTTCGTTCCCTTTCGGATCCAACGCCTCTCTATATGGCACTTTTCCTGCACGATATAGATAAACCCGATCCGACACATCCAGCGACAGGCGCAGAGAAAGCGGAACGGATCGCACCGGAGTTCGGCTTCAACTCACAGCAGACAGATGACATTTGCTTCCTCATCCGAGAACACTTGGAGATGATAGATTTGGCACGTTATCATCATTGGGATGAAAGGACGATTTCCGAATTTTGTAAGAAGGTGAACTCTCTGGAGCGTTTAACTGCACTCTATTTACTGACGTATTGTGATTCCAAAGCCAACGGTTCACAGAACTTCAGTCATGTCGTTAAACATAACCTGAAAAGTTTGTACGAAGCCGCACGGACCCGCTTTGTTGGACAGGAAGAAACACAGTGGGGTGCCTTCGCACCTGTTGAAGAGTTCCAACAATTTCTACACCACATGCCGGTTTCCTATCGTATTAGTGTTTCTCCTGAAGAGATAGCGATGCATATAAAGATGACGGCGCAAATTGAGAGCGCGACGCTGGAGGCAGAAGGGACGCCGAGCACGGGAGTTGTTCAGTTTGTTGACAGACCTGGATTTACGGAGCTCCATCTATGTAGTCCGAGTCGTATCGGAAAATTGCACACAGTCAGTGGCCTCTTCTTCGCCAACGGTATAGATGTCCGAGACGCGCGCGTCTACACCAAGCAAGATATCAACGTTGAATTGGAAATCTATCGGCTCGTGCATCAACCGCCTCATCATAGTGGGGAGCCGATGCCGCTTGATGAGGAGCTCAAACGCGACCTGGATTTTGACATTCGCAGTCTGCTGGCACAGGAAGTGACGCTTGAGGAGGTTTTTGATAGACACTACGTGAATATGAGTGGAACGTGGCAGGTTGATGAAGTTAGTGTTGAGACGACGCGGAGTTATACGGAGATTGTTGTCGTTGGTGAAGAAAAGGTTGGATTTTTGCATTACTTCAGTGGGATTCTTGCGAAACTTGGTTTAAATGTTGAGATGTGCAAGTGCTCAGGCTTAGGCGGGCAAGCAGTCGACCGATTCTATGTCCAACAGGTGATTGATCCAAAAGTGGTGCATGCCGATATTATGGCGGCGTTAAACGCTGAAAACGGGAAATAGTTTTAAGTGAAGGGATACAGATGAAGCAACGTGTACTTATTACGGGTGCGGCTGGTCAAGTCGGTACGGCACTCTGGCAGGCATGGGAAAAACAGGATACCTATACGCTAACGTTGATGGATATTAATCCCATTGCGCAGGCGGAGTCGCGCGTGGCGATGGCAGATATTCGTGATTATGCTGCGATGAAAGAATTATGTCAGGATCAAGATGTCTTGGTGCATCTGGCTTATATCCGTCAGGACTCGCTTGGAAAGAATCCGGGTGAAGTGAGCGACATCGGAGCGTCTATGACCCTGTTTGAGGCGGCACGCGAGCAAGGTGTCCAAAAGATTGTTTATGCGAGTACGAATCACGTTTCAGGATGGAATGAACGGTTGAATTCGCCACCTCGGTTCTCTACTGGTGATCAGTTTCGTCCTGATAGTTGGTATGGTGCGATGAAGGGGATGGCAGAGATTGCAGGACGTTATCTCGTTGATGCACACGATATGCGGTTCATCAGCATCCGAATCGGGACTTTCAGCGGCACATCCGAACCGAGTGGAATCCGACACTGTAGCACACTGCTAACGCCGCGAGACTGTGTCCAACTTTTTGGATTGGCGGTGGATTACGACGGCCCCGTCAAATACTTGATTACTTATGGACGTTCGGCGAATTCCGATGGGTATCAGCAGAGCTTCCTTGATATAAGCGGTGCGGTCGAAGTGTTGGGGTATCAACCGCAGGATAATTTGGTTAAAACCCATCTTCACAAATTTCTGTCGGAATAGTCATCGGCTTGTCCCTTAGGTACTTTATGCGTGAAAATCCCGACTACAACGACATCTACTATCAGAATACGACTGCTCACTCCCAGATAATTGACATTGTAACCGAACGTGTTATCCCACTCAGCGAGGTAGCCGCGCCTATTGATTGGGAGGCATTCTTCGGGAATCCACATCCGGTAGAGATAGAGATCGGATTCGGTAAGGGACGTTTTCTACTTGAAGCCTCGAAACGACATCCACAGGTTAACTACATCGGCATAGAGCGTGCGCAGAAGTACGTCGGATTGACGCGGGAACGGTTTGAAAAGTACATGCGGCATTTCGAGGTGGATAGAGCGTCTGGTACATTCTCAAATGTCCGTCTTGTGTGGACAGATGCAAACTACTTTCTGACTCGGTATGTCCCGGCAGTATCTGTGCAGGCGTATCATATCTATTTCCCAGATCCGTGGCCCAAAAAGCGGCAGCGAAAACGCCGAATCTTTCGGAATCAAGACTTTCTGTCTGCTTTAACGAACACGCTTCAATCAGATGGTGGTAGACTTTATATCGCAACGGACTATGCAGCGTATTTCTGGGAGATTCAAGAAACGCTTTCGCAGGTGAATGCCTTGTGTCCTGTTGCGGAAAATCTGGGACCAGATCGGGATATTACGACCAATTTTGAGATGAAGTATACCTTGGAAGGTAGGGAAATCTATCGAACGGTATACGAGAAATCCTAAAACGCCTCGAGAAGTCAAAAAAATGAAATCAGAGCAACTCAGCAATACCACACCTGAATTGTGGCACTCTCTTCCAAATGTGCCGGGGGTTTACCTAATGAAAGCCTCGGATGGCACTGTTATTTATGTTGGAAAGGCTGTCCGTTTACGAACCCGAGTCCGTTCCTACTTCCGAGAGAAATCCACACACTCCCTAACATCACAGATGATGCGGTATGTCACGGAGATTGATTACATCGTCACGGAGACCGAAGTTGAAGCACTAATTTTAGAGAATAATCTCATTAAGGCGCATCAGCCTCGCTATAATGTAAAGCTTAAGGACGATAAACGCTATCCCTATCTACGGGTAACCGTCAATGAACCGTTTCCACGTATCCATATTACGCGTAAGGCTGAGAACGACGGTGCAAGGTATTTCGGTCCTTATGTTCATGTCCGTTCCACACGCCAGATCCTCAAGCAGTTGACAAAACTGTTTCCTGTCCGTACCTGTACCCTGCCACTTATAGAAAAAGGCAATAAATATCGGGTCTGTCTGGATTATCACATCGGACGTTGTCCGGGTCCGTGTGCAGATAAAATTGATGTTCGAGATTACGCCGAGATTGTTCGCAAGGTGTGTCAATTCTTGGGTGGGAATACAGACGCTGTTGTTAAGGAATTGACAGCACAGATGGAAGCGGCTGCGGAGGCACTCGATTTTGAAACGGCGGCGAAATATCGAGATACGCTTAAAAACGTTCAACAAGCGATTACGACGCAGAGTTTAGATAGTGTTTCCGCTGCGGATGAGGATATTATCGGGATTGCCGCTCGGACTGATATTGCATGTGTGCAGCTCCTGCGGGTCCGGGATGGTAAACTTCTTGAACGTGAGCACTACTATCTCAACGATGCCGATCCGAAGTCTCTCGCGACGGCGTTGGGTGCTTTTATTTCGCAGTATTATCAGAACGCTGTTTTTGTTCCAAAGACGGTTGTCTTACCGATGCCGGTTGAGGGAGTAGAACTGATTCAGGAGTGGCTTAGCGAAAAACGAGGGAACCGCGTTGCATTGCACGTGCCGAGAGCGGGTCGGCTCAGGAAGTTACAGGCTTTGGCATCGAAGAACGCCGAGATTCTTCTGACACAGCGTGAGCAGAACGTCGTTTATAGCAGTGGGGTCGATCCTGCGCTCGTTGAACTACAGGAACTGCTTGGGTTAGCGCAGCCTGTCAGACGGATTGAGGCGTATGATATTTCAAATCTTGGCGATAGGTTCGCCGTCGGCTCGATGGTGGTTTTGGAAGATGGAAGACCGGCTTCGGGGGAGTACCGCCGGTTTAAGATTCGTACAGTTAAGGGTCAGAACGATTTCGCGATGATGCAAGAGGTAATCACCCGCCGTTTCCGTCGTGCGCTTGCAGATGATGAGAAATTTAATAAGCTGCCCGACCTAATGTTGATTGATGGGGGCAAAGGGCAGCTGAGTGCGGCGCAGAAGGCTATGAAGACCTTTGCTGTTTCCAGTTTGCCTGATATTCCGATGATTGCGCTTGCGAAGCGGGTTGAGGAGATTTTTGTTCCTGGGAAGTCGGAGTCAATTGTCTTGCGTAGGGATAACCCGACCCTACATACAATTCAGCGTTTACGAGACGAAGCGCACCGATTCGCGGTTACCTATCATCGGCGACTCCGGCAGAAGTCGCTAAGCGTCTCGGTACTTGACGAAATTCCGAACCTCGGTCCGAAACGGAAACAGGCACTGCTGCAGCATTTTGGTTCGATTGAGGCGATTCGGGAGGCGAGTTTGGACGGCCTGCTCTCTGTGAAAGGAATACCCCGCAGTGTCGCAGAGAATATTCGGAAGCATCTCTGATTTGCAATGTTAAAGTGCCGCGGCGGACTGCACGGATTTGTGCAATTTGTTTACTGTGTTGCACTGATCTGGGCAGTTACAACATGCAGATTCGCGGACTTGTAGCGTGAGTATAGTGTTTTTGGGTTGGCATGTTATTTGCAACAACTATTTGCAGTCTTAATGTTGGTGCTGGCGCGATTGCAAAATGCGAAGCAGTGTGTCAGCTTCAATTTTCAGTATCTTAAATCCTACAAAATATAAAATAAAAAAATGAGAGAAAGAAACATCAAAATCGCGGCTATCTTACTCATCCTATTGAGCGTTGTCGCGTTGCACGTCCGGCTCTATCGGTTCGCAGAAATAACACATGATGGTGCGTTACAAGTGCTGGTCTGCTTGGGGCGCGTCGTCGGAATAGACACAAGCGACGACGCAGATCAGGTTTTATCGTTCCGAATCCTCTCTGGACAATTCCGTGGCGAGATGATTCAGGTGAACAATATCTGGACGGGCCGCGCCTTTGGGGACCGTGTCATACGGAAAGGTGATGTCCTGTTTCTTGATATTCCGCTTCGCGATCCGATGAATCCGAGAATTGACACCGTTTCAATGCGTGAGTACTTTCGTACGCCGTTTCTGCTTTATCTGGCGGGTGTATTAGGGGTGTTGATGATACTCGTCGCTGGTATGAAAGGGGTCCGGGCGATTCTGACACTCTTTGTTACTGCGCTGACTGTGCTTTATGTCTTAGTTCCGCTAACTGTTGCTGGTTACAATCCGATCGCAATTGCCCTCCTGATTGCTGCCTTTCTGACGTTCACGACTTTCCTTCTCATTACAGGATTTAGTTACAAATTGATCTCTGGTGTAATTGGGACGCTCGGCGGATTAGCTGCTGTCGGGGTATTGTCCGTCCTGAGCCAACACGTGATGGCACTAACGGGCTTGGCGCAAGAGTTCGGGTTCTTGGAACTCGGTCTGGCGTTGTGGCGTACCTCTACTTCGCATGGCTGGAATTTCACGGGTATTCTCTCGGCGGGTATTATCTTGGGTGCTGTTGGTGCGATGATGGACGTGAGTATGTCCATCTCTTCAAGTGTACATGAGGTCAAGCAGGTGAACCCAAACATTACCGTCCGCCAAGCCATCCGCGCCGGGCTGAATGTCGGTCGCGACATTATGGGAACAATGGCGGATACGCTCATCTTTGCTTACCTCGGTGCCCACATGATGACAATGCTTCTACCCCGCATCGACTTTCCCGAAGTCGGGATCCTCTATCCATTCCTACGTCTCGTTAACGATGAAGCGACAGCAGTTGCGATTATCCAAGCGGTGGTAGGTACGATTGGGCTGGTGCTCACGGTTCCGATCGCTGCAGCGGTTGCCGGTTTTCTGACCCAATACGCAAAGGTTGATAAGTCTGAGATTCACGAGGACTTGCCTTCGGAGGAAGAATTAGAGGAGTTATTCCGTGCCGATCCGCCTCGCAGCAAAGCCCGGATCGCTGTACCTATTGCTATGGCGCTCGTCCTGATTGGTACGGTCTTTGTTTACTATCGTACACACGAACTCTCTGCGACGATCTCTGAGCAACGCGATGCCGAAGGAAATCCGATTAATAAGTCGGAGTACGCCAAGGGTAAAGTCATCCGATTGCTTGAGTCGAACGGGAACTTCCTTTTTAATATTGATGGCAGTGCTGCAGGTGAGTTGGACAATCGTATCGTGCCACAAATTTTGCGTGAGGAATTCAAGCGTCAAGACATCCTATTTTCAGATGAGGTGAGTGTCTCGGTCAAACCGTGGAAAGACAGCCGTTGGCTGCTCTTGGATGAGAAGTACGAGCAGACCTATAGCGTCCGGGCAATGGCGGATAGCGAGGAGAATGTCCTCAAGGTCTATGAGTCAAAGAGTGAGCATCATATTCTTGAGGTGGAGATGCTCAGCGGGATGTATAGGGGCAGACGCTTGGTCTTACGGAACATTGTGAACCACAATATGCCGTTGTTGAGTATTCCGGCGGAACCTGGCGATGTTATTCTTTGCCGTGTCGCCGGAGACCCTGATCAGATAGGTCTCGTGAACATCGTTCAAGATTACGGCAGAGACCGGTTTCTGATTTGGATGGTAGGTGGGATGCTCCTACTGATTATTGTCGTCGGTAGGCTTGAGGGGATCCGAACGGCGTGCGCGATGCTAATTTCTGCAGCGGTCATCTACTTCTTCATGTTACCCTTAATCTCGGAGGGTGCGAACGCTGTGTTCGTTGTGACGCTGACATCGGGTGTCGTGGCATTTGTGTCTCTCGTATTCGTCATCGGTCCGAGTCGAAAAACTTTTGCAGCAGTGCTTGGAACGATGGGTGGGATTTTAGTTGCTGGCTTAATTGTCTTGTTTGCGCAGCAGCACCTCCATTTTTCGGGGTTGGAAAATGCAATTTCCGCCGATATTGTTGAGGCGACGCGCACCCCGCCGTTCGATTTCGTGCAAATCCTTTTAGCGGGTATGCTGATGGGGGTATTGGGTGTTGCTGTTGACGGTGCGATTGAGGTGGCATCGAGTATGGAGGAGATTCGTAGAGCGAATCCGAACATGCCGACATGGCGACTGATCGCCTCTGGTCTGAACGTCGGCACGGACATCCTCGGCACGATGGTGAATACGTTGGTCTTCGCGTATCTCGGTGTGGAGCTGCTCTTGGTTGTCACGATTGCAGCACCGAATCTCGACTTTTTCAAATCACCGCCGGTGCAACTGCTAAGTATTGGTGTTGTGTCAGCCGAGATCGTTCGGTTGCTCGCTGGAACGCTCGGACTCGTCTTGGCGATACCGATTACGGCGATAATCTGTGCGTTCTGGAATCCGAAATCTTCAGCATAAAGATGGAGTTAATCCGCTATATGCTAAAGTGGAACTTGCCTTAGTTAGGTGATCTTCCCGGTGTTAGAGGGTACTTCCCTTCAGCAATCAATCTTTGTCGGGCTTCTTCCAGGCGTTCCTCCCAATTAATCGCTGTTGGGTTTTCACCATACGCTTTTATAAGTTTTCCTGCTTCTTCATCCATAAGTTTCTCTCGCTCAAGGTAAACCTCGACTTCTTCTTTGTTGGCAAGGTAATAGAGGATGGTGGCGTAGATTTTTTCCATGGATAAAGTCGGAAAACGACGTAGCAGCTCATCAGGTCCTTTGCCTTGTAGATACTTGTCCAACACATGTTGAATAGCGATACGATGTCCCTTGATACGTATGTCAATTTCGCTATTGAAGTCGAAGTAATCTCGGAGTTCCATTTTCTACCTCTGGTTCTGCGGGAAATATTGTATGACATCTTCGTATTGTTCAGGCTTAAAGGATTCCCAAATCCTACGCAACTCCTTGATGTAAGTGCCAATTGAGGTGCGTTGTGGAAAACAGAGAATTCCCGGTACATGCCCACCAGCCTGCAAATGTTCAATAAGATGCCTGGACATTGTGGTTCGATTGTTCGTAACGAGAACATAGTTGTTGCGCTCAATCCACATCAGAATGTCTGAATCGGATGTTCCGAGGGGAGGCACGTCCTCGTCTCCAATGAGTCGGACATGCATTTCGGGGAGTTGCTCCTGAATCGCCCGTTTGAGATGTTCATCTAAGAGAAACCGAGGTTTCATGCAGGTTCATCCCAGATCGGATCAAATTTCCCTTCGGCGATCTGTTTTTCCCGATCTTTTCGTAAGTGTTCTCTTTCTTCAACGAGTCGTCGTATCGATCCCTGAGTTTGCCGCCATTCCTTGTCTAATTTTTTTTTCTCTTGTTTCACGCGCTCTAAGTAGGCTGCGACTTCTGTTTTGTTTGCTTCGTAGTAAAGGAGTGTGGCATATATTTTCTCTAAAGGCAGTTTTGGGAAACAGCACAGAATTTCCTCGGGCTCTTTGCCTTGTAAACGCTGTTCTAACACTTCGTCAATATAGACGCGATACCCCTTGATGCGGATGCTGGTTTCATCAATGAAGTCAAAATGGTCTCGTACATCCATAATTTCCCTCCTTTTTAGTGATATTAAAATTTTATATGGAGACGTGAAAAAAATCAAGGAATAGTTGTGAGTTTTCAGTCTGTAGGTATCGACCAAAAGTTTGCCTTTTTCACAACCGATAACTATGACATCGGGCACCATGCCATAACTGTACCAAAACTTGCAAACGTGCTATTTTCGCCACTCGTTAAGATGCGCGAGCCTTGAACAACAATCCGTGCATCACGACTTGTGATTTTGTAACTGACCGGCGCATCTTTGGCGATCAACGGTTCACCGTTTTCACCTTTGAGTTTGTCGAGGCGATAATGCACCGAACGATGTGCAGGCACCTCGAATTCGCAAGAGACATTCTCCAGAGCCGGATCCTCATAAAGTACCTCTAAGAGACAACGCGTGTCTTTATCAGCGGTGTTAGAAATACAGATAGACTCATGCGAGAAATACCCACCACCGTGCGCTTCCCATTCCTGTTCTGTTGGCGTTAATGCTGCCATGTAGCCATCTGGAATAATCCACACATAAGCCCCATCGCCGTCTGAACTATAGCATTTGAGTGCGTCCGCGATTGCCTCTGGATTGTCCTCCACCTGGTCCAGCGAAACCACCAAAAATCGGGAGTAACTTCTAATTCCGTTCGCAGAGCTTTCGTGTGCTAACTCCCCTCTCACGTTCAAGCATAATGTATTATCTCCTAACATCATGAGGTGGCTTACGTCTTGTGATGCAAGCCAATCGCCGAATGCGTCATTCAGGAGTGTTGTTAGGGTTCCAAGCGAAATGCCTGCTTGTTTATAATGTTCAATCGTCGTAAGTACTTGTTCAAAATTCATCTAATTCTCCTGATTTACACCATCCATCGTTCACCGATACCGAGAAATGCCATCAATGCCTGTAAAAGCACACTTTTAGCATCTTTTCCGACGAACTGACGGTGAGTATCAATATAAGTGCCGTAATCGGCTGCCCATTCACGAAAATAAGTTTGGTATTCCCATCCGTCTGCGGTCCGGCGTAAAGCCGATCTGTCGGGATAAGGCAGTTTCTGCGTTAAGAGTTCCTGAAGTTGTTCAGCGGTGGGTATCCACAAGTCTTTCGAGTTTTCTGAATCAGGTCGAAGTGCCTGAATCTCAGGGTGTCGGCACTGTTCTAAGTATTTTTGCGAAAGCATCTGTTTTTCAGCAGAATTCATAGATGTGTGATTATTCGTCCGAGTTAATTTAATGGATATTATACGGTGTAGACATTTCGATGTCAATGTTTTCATTGAGACCAGAAGGGCATTTATAAAATCTGAAATACATCTGTAGACCTAACCTTTTCACTTCCATTTTTCTTGAAAAATAAATTTTTGTTACCTTTTCACAGATATTGCGTTTTACTAAAGCATGTTATCATATTTTGTTTATCCATCAAAAATCTTGAAAAGTCAAGAAAGGAAAATACAATGAATTTCCTAATCGTACTCTCCGTCGTATGCGTGAGTGTGCTTGTCAAATTTTCCAGATACGAATAGCCCATCACACAACGAAATTTCGCTTGCAATTTCGCACCAATCTGTGTATAATTTGGCATCGTTTCGCCCACTGATAACGTCCGGAGAAAATAGATGCCAGACCTTAATATCAAGCCGACGCACAAGCCCATCAAAACGTACTACACCGAACTCGAAAAATATGCACGACACGGTGCCGAAAACGAAGGCGCCGTCCGTGCTGCATTCCAAAATCTACTCCAGCATTACTGTTCCCGATCCGATCTCACCCTCCTCTGTGAAAAGACACATTACACGCCAGAGAAGAAGCGGATAACGCCTGACGGAGAAATCGTCGATGCCTTTGGCTTGCCGCACGGCTATTGGGAAGCAAAAGATACGCAAGATGATCTACACGTTGAGGCGGACAAGAAATTCGTCGCGGGCTATCCCTCGAAGAATATCGTCATCCAATCCCCGACCCACGCACTCCTCTATCAACACGGGCAGCTCCAACTTGACCTTGACATCAGCGAACCGAGAAACCTCATCCACGTTCTCCAAGCCTTCTTCGCCTATCAAGAGGAGAATATCTCCGCATGGCACACCGCAGTCGCCGAATTCAAAGAGACAGTGCCAGAACTCGGGGACAGATTGGCTGCGTTAATCAAGACCGAACGCCAAAGTAATCCACATTTTCAGGAAGCGTTCACCAACTTCCATCAACAGTGCCAAGCTTCTATTAATCCGAATCTCTCCGTTGCTGCGGTAGAGGAGATGCTCATCCAGCATCTCCTAACAGAACGTATTTTCCGTACCGTCTTTGATAATCCCGACTTTACCCGCCGAAATATTATCGCCCGTGAAATTGAAAACGTGATTGATGTGCTGACCGAGCGAACCCTTAACCGGTCCGAGTTTCTCCGACCCTTAGAGCCGTTCTATGCTGCGATTGAGCAGACTGCCAGTACGATTACCGACTTCTCCCAAAAACAGGGTTTTCTCAACACCGTCTACGAGCAGTTTTTTCAGGGCTTCTCCGTCAAGATTGCCGATACACACGGCATCGTCTACACACCGCAACCCATCGTTGATTTCATGGTAAAAAGCGTTGAGCACATCTTGCAAACCGAGTTTAACCGCTCACTTTCGGATACGGGTGTAAATATTATTGACCCCTTCGTCGGCACCGGCAACTTCATCGTCCGCATCATGCAAGAACTCGATCCTATCTCACTGGAACGCAAATATACCGCCGATCCCCCTGAACTTCAATGCAACGAGGTGATGCTCCTACCTTACTATATCGCTAACCTAAATATTGAGCAGCAGTTCTACACCGCGACGAACCGATATGCACCTTATGAAGGTATCTGTCTGATAGACACGTTTGAGGTGGCAGAAGAACGCCAGATGCACCTATTCACGCCAGCCAATACCGAGCGTGTCGAGAAACAGAAAGAGACCCCGATGTTTGTCGTTATCGGCAATCCACCCTACAACGCTGGACAGGTCAACGAAAACGACAACAACAAAAATCGGAAATATGAGACGATGGACAAGCGAGTGCGAGAGACGTATTCGCAAAATTCAAAGGCAACGAATAAAAACGCGCTCTCAGATCCTTACGTGAAGGCGATTCGGTGGGCATTAGATCGGATTGGTGAGGAGGGAGTTGTCGCTTTCGTTACAAACAACGGCTTTCTGGATGGTGTAGCGTTTGATGGTATGCGGAAACACCTCGCTGAGGATTGTGACGCTATATACATACTTGATTTAGGGGGTAATGCGCGGAAAGGCCTGAAGGTCTCTGATGCCAATGTGTTCGGGATTCGGGTGGGTGTGAGCATCAACTTTTTCATAAAGAAGAATTCTGTAGGGGTTGGGTCTCCCAACCTTTACTACTATCAAACAGACGATCTCTGGAACAGAAAACAAAAATTCGACTTTCTGAATGAAAGTCAGCACACAGGCGGCGTTACGTGGGATCCCATCCAACCCGACGCGCGATATACATGGCTTACGGAAGGTCTCCATGCCGAGTTTAACACTTTTATTCCGATGGGGAGCAAACAAGCGAAATCGGTAAAGGGTGAAGTAGCGGATGTGATTTTCAAAACCTATAGCAACGGTGTAAAAACCAATCGTGATGCGTGGGTCTACAATTTTAACCAAAATACACTTGTTGAGAATGTGAGTAGAATGATTGAGAATTACAACATGGAAGTTACAAGATGGGAACAACGGACAGACCGAAACGCCCACCTCGACGATTTTGTGGTTCCGGATGACACAAAGATTAAGTGGAGTCGAGACTTGAAAATAAAGTTAGATCGGCGGACAACGGCTGAATATAGTGAGCACAAGATACGGACATCCCTTTATAGACCGTTTACGAAATCTAATCTCTACTTTGACAGAATAATGAATGATGTTGTATCTGTATTTCCATCTATCTTTCCTACGCCAGAGACAGAACTGGAAAACCGAGTGATATGGCTTAAAGTTGGCAAAGAATGGCCGACGTTTGGACTGATGGTCAGCCAATTTCCCGATCAGCTGCCACAAGGTGGTTCCCAGTGTTTTCCTTTCTACACATACGACGAGGACGGCACAAACCGCCAAGAAAACATCACCGATTGGGCATTGATACACTTCCGAACCCACTACCGAGACGACACCATCACCAAATGGGACATCTTCCACTACACCTACGGTCTCTTGCATCACCCTGACTATCGCCAGAAATATGAGGTAAACCTCAAACGCGATCTGCCACGTATCCCCTTCGCTCAGGACTTTTGGAAGTTTGCCCAAGCAGGCGAACGGTTAGCAGATTTCCACGTCAACTACGAATTCCAGCCCGAATACGACCAACTCAAATTCGTTCAGAACCCTGACGTACCCCTTGATTGGCGCGTTGAGAAGATGAAACTCTCCAGAGACAAAACCCAAATTATCTACAACAAATTCCTCACAATTGACGGTATCCCCTCGGAAGCGTTCGACTATCGCCTCGGCACGCGTTCAGCGTTGGAGTGGGTAGTGGATCAGTATCGCGTCAAGACAGACAAACGGAGCGGCATTGTCAACGACCCGAACCGTGCCGACGATCCGCAGTATATTGTCCGGTTGATTGGGAAAGTGATTACGGTGAGTTTGGAGACGGTGGAAGTTGTTGAGGGGTTGCCTGCGTTGTAAGTTTTCCCCTGTCAATCTCCAAATGATGGTAGGTGCGGTTTCCTAACCGCACCAAACTCTACAATCATTCGCGCTTAAACTCTAAGGAAAATTTGTTTTACCGTCTTCAGTTCCATAGGAACGAAATGTTTATAGAAGATTCTAACCATCCGCTTTAGCCCCGTAGGGGCGATATGTTTATAGAAAGGCGTTCTCTCTTTCTTAGCCCTGTAGGGGCGATATCTATGTAGATAGTGACTTTTAACTTGACTTATGTTAAGAAATATGCTATAATATCTTAAAGCATTTTTCAGAGGAGGTTAGGTAATGCAACACTACGAAAAGCAAGAAGACTCTGCAATCTAAGTGACCCTGCTTCAACAAAATGTTACACTTTTCGCCAAATTATTTTTTTCGTAGAAGAAAATTAAACGTCAACAAACCCTTACGGTGACTGGGTTCTCTAACGTTACACGCAATACATTAAATGTTACACCAGTGTAACATTTTTAGGACTCCGGGGGCTGATTGCATGGGTATTTCGTTAAATCCAATTTACCATTTCGTGTTTTCACGGAGAGAGGACATATTACGTTCCACGAACCTACAGACCACCTGACCTTAGAAAATTCTCCATGAAGCCTCCGTGCTTGCTTTCCGTAAAGCCAAAAGTTGGGAGCGCGACCTACAGACAAATTCTGGTTAACTTGATCCCAAGGAGAAAACCCATGGAAAAAATAAGAACTGTCGAAATTCATGACAAGGTGTTTGAGGAGACCTATACCGCTCACATCCAAAAAAACGGTATGAGTTGGTTTGGATGGATTCCGGAGGTTTCAAAAGTCAAGTGTGAGGAGCCTACAGAAGCCGGGCTGCTGAAAACCCTTGAAAAGAGATTACATGAGGCACTCGTAGCCGAAGAAGAAGCCTGGGAGAAGAAGTTTGAGGCGGACGTGAAAGCCGGACGGTTAGATCACCTTGCTAATAAAGCATCTAAAAATTATCGGGAAGGCAAATACCGTAGCATAGAGGAACTACAGAAGCTGTTGTAGTATGGAACATATTCTCGATGATGATTTTTGGGAATTTCGCGCGAAACTTCCGCCCAATGTCCAAAGACGCGTTCCTCAGAAATTTCGGCTCCTTCGGCAAAATCCCAGGCACCCTTCTCTTCGTTTTAAAAAAGTGGGGGACCTTTGGGCAATACGGGTCAGCAGAGGTTATAGGGCGTTGGCTCGTGAAGAAGATGGGAATTTCGTCTGGTTTTGGATTGGAACGCATGATGAATACGAGAGACGAATATGATAAGCATACCGTTGGTTTCTATAAGCCAGCAGCTTTTTTATCGTATCTTTCGATCCGAAGTTTGAGGGATTATCGAATCAAACATCATGGAATGGTTTACCATAAATAAAAAAGGTTGGAGATGAAAATAGCAGAAATTCAGCGTGAATTGGGGACATTAGGGTTAGATGCGTGGCTCCTCTACGATTTCCGAGGGATAAACCCGATTGCACAGAACGTCACTAACTTATCAGGGAAAAATATAACACGCCGATGGTTCTGCCTTATTCCGGCACACGGTGAACCGCGATGGTTGGTCCATAAAATTGAGACATCAAACTTCGTTGGGGTTCAAGGACAAACGACACTTTATGCCGGTTGGCAGAAATTGAACGCAGAGATGCGTGCCTTGCTTGCCGGTGTCAAAACCGTTGCGATGGAGTATTCGCCAAACGCCGAGATTCCATACATCTCGCGGGTAGATGCTGGGACGCTGGAGTGGATTCGTTCCTTCGGCGTTGAGGTACAGACCTCTGCGGACTTAGCACAACGCATGGAGGCACGCCTGAACGAGGCGCAAGCAGCAGGACATCAAGCCTCGGCACACTTGGTGCTGCAGGCGAAAGATTATGCCTTCGCATGGATAGGTTCGCAGCTGAATGACGGGAAAACAATCACGGAATATGATGTCCAGCAAGAGATTCTCGGACAGTTTGAGGCGATGAACCTCGTCACCGATCACCCATCTATCGTTGCTGTCAACGCAAAGAGCAGCGATCCACATTATGCACCCACTGCAACAGATACCCAAGAGATTAGAATTGGGGACTTCATCTTAATCGATTTGTGGGCAAAACAGAAAGAGTTAGATGCTGTTTTCGCAGATACAACATGGGTCGCCTATGCCGGGAAAACCGTCCCCTCACAATACGTTGAAATTTTCGAGATTGTCAAGGAGGCGCGAGACAGAGCCGTGCGGTTTATCCGTGAAAGGTGGGAACGCGATGAACCGATTCACGGTTATGAGGTGGACGATTGTGTCCGTGGGTATATCACTGAAAAGGGGTATGGGGAGTTCTTTATTCACCGCACTGGGCATAACATCGGCACTGTTATCCACGGAAACGGTGTTAATTTAGATAATTTGGAAACACGCGATAGGCGGACCTTGATTCCGGGGGTTTGCTTCTCGATTGAACCCGGTATCTATCTTAGCGATTTCGGCGTTCGGACAGAAATTGACGTTTTTTTAGCCGGTCGAGGGAAAGACGGCGTAATAGTGACAACCGCTCCCGTTCAAAATCAGGTATTGCCGTTGCTGTGACTTGATAATTCCGTTTTTTTAGGTCTGTGAGGATATGGGTCAGATACGTACGTGCGTTCAGTATCCACTGTTCTGCATAGGCGGCGGCGAGTAAAGGAAGTGCCGCAGTTAGACGATGGGAGTCAAGTAGCCACTGCTCTGCATACGCCGCATAGTCTGTGTCCACAAGTCCGTTACTGCCCAACGAATAGACCACGTACCGTTTGTCGTCCCGGGTTTCGATTCTTGGGTCGAGCCGTGTGTCAAGAGATAAGCGTCCGGTTCCATCAATCTCCAGAACCCAAAAGAAGTAGTCTTCATTATGTCCGAGGTAACCAATTTCTACATCGAGTCGGTGTCCGACCTCGGTTTGTATCGGGATGACTGCCATGTCGCGTTTAATGAGAACCGGATAGATGGCTGCGAAAAGGACCTGCTCGTACCCAAGCGGTTGTGCGGCGAACTTGAGAATATCTAAAAGGATTTGTTGTTCGGGGGTCTGTAGTTCTAAACAACATTTTGCGAAGACTTCGTCGCGGACGGCGCGTATTTCAGCAGGCGCATTTGGATCGAGGGGCTGCAGTTGACTTGTTAGCTTCAGAATCCGACGACGTTTCGGGATAACACGCCAAAGTCCCCACTGCCATAAGGTTTGCCACGTCTCCTTTTTCAGTAGTTGGATGAACAAGGCTTTCGCGCTGATAAAGAAGCGTTGCAGTATGTTTTCAGATTGGAAGTTGCGTTGCTCGTTTATCATGGTTTTGAGTATGATTTGTGAGTTAGGTCTTGTTGGAAAAATTTGACTTCTCACCGAAAATATTATATAATAATGGGATTAGCAAAAAAGCCGGAGTGGTGAAATTGGTAGACGCACTGGACTCAAAATCCAGCGGGCCCTAGGTCCATGTCGGTTCGAGTCCGACCTCCGGCATGTGGCGATGGTTTCAGTAGACCCATCGCCTTTTCTGTTTGCGCTACATCGCAACAATTTTGCGCATCCGTTCTGCGAGGTCGATTTGTGCGTCCCTGTCGCCACCGACTTCATGAATGACGTAGCCGTCGTAACCGATGGCACGGAACCCTTCCATAACTGCCTGCCAGTCTGTATCTCCATCTAAGAGGTTGACGAACCGATGGTCGCTGCGGGAGAAATCCTTGAAGTGGACCCGTTTGATACGGTGTCCGAGTTCACGGATCCAGTGTTCTGGGTAACCGTAAGCCATCATGTTCGCAGTATCAAGATAGGTCCCGACCCATTCGTTATCTATTTCATCAACAATATCTCGCATCTCTTTTGGACTGAGCAGGAATTTATTCCAGACGTTTTCAAGCCCGATGGCGACTTGGTGTTTTGCCGCGGAAGGTGCGAGGTCTTTCAGAATACCGACAAGGTTATCCCAAACCTGTTGATATGTGCCTTCAACGGTAAGTTGTCCTGGGTGCAGTAAAATGCCACCGACACCCAGGGCACCCGCGACTTCTAAGCCACGTGCCAGAGAGACTGCCCCTTTTTCGCGCGCCGTTGCGTCCAGACTTAACAAATTGCCTCGGTCGGCGTAGCCTGCTGTGATACTGCTGATTTCAATACCTGCGTCGGCACACTTCGTAGCGATGCCTTGTAGTTCCGTATCGCTCATATTAATGTCGGTATCCTGTCCTTCACCGAACGTGAGTTCGACGGCATCGTAACCGGCATCCTGACAGAGCGAAAGTGTATCGTCTAAGGACATACCGCCAAGGATAATTTGGGTAACGCCTATCTTCATTTTCTCTCCTTTTCAATATGAAATTGCGTGGCTGTTAGAGATTGTATACAGAGGTGCCGAGTTTCGAGGCACTGTGGACACCGAATCTCAACGTAGTAGGCATCGTTAAACACGCTATCAATCAGATTATGTGAAGAATCTGTCAACGGATTTCCCGAAAACTGATCCAAGACCTCGTATTCCGTATCGCAATCTGGACAGATTTGCAAGTCGTGTCCGATGTCAGTCTGGTCGAGCCATGGCATTGTTCCTGCCCCTCTTAAGGAGAAACCAAGAATTCAGAAACTGATTTGAGGTATCGACTCGGAAGGCGTACTTTGACATGAACGGCTTCCGCTGCGTATTCAGTATCCAGCACAGTGCCGTGCTTGTAGAGTAAATCAAGCACTTTTCCTTCCGTGTATGGAATACTGAAAGAGAGGTTAGTGCCACGTTCACCGAAACGATGTGCCAAGGCATCCGTTAATTCCTTGATGCCATCGCCGCGTTGTGCCGAGATGGGGAACGCATCTGGATACTGACTCTTTAGAATTTGTAGGCTTTCTTCATTTTTCAGATTATCAATTTTATTGAAAGCCATGAACATCGGAATATCGGTGGCATTTAGTTCTTCGAGAACCACGTTCACGGCAGCGATCTGTGCTTCTGCTTCTGGGTGGCTCACATCAACAACATGGAGCAGGAAGTCGGCTTCTGAAACCTCTTCAAGGGTTGCTTTGAATGCTTCGACTAACTGGTGTGGCAGTTTCTTGATAAATCCGACGGTATCACTCAACAGAATCTGCTGCTTTTGTGGCAAATCCACTTTCCGTGTGGTAGAATCTAAGGTTGCGAACAGCTTATCTTCAGCTAAAACAGTTTCGCCTGTCAGCGCGTTGAAAAGTGTTGATTTCCCAGCGTTTGTGTATCCAACGAGTGACACTTTGATTTTTTCAGAACGGTTTTTACGCTGAACGTGACGTTGCTTCTCGACGGCTTGAAGTGCTTTTCTTACGTGTCCGATGTTCCTGCGGACCCAGCGCCTGTCCATTTCGAGCTGCGTTTCGCCGGGACCCCGGAGCCGTCTGCTGCCACTGCCGCCTGTTGCGAGTCGTGAGAGGTGTGTCCACATCCGTGTCAGACGCGGCAACGCATATTCGAGCTGCGCCAATGCGACTTGGAGTCGCGCCTCTTTGGTGAGTGCGCGTTGCGCAAAAACTTGGAGGATGAGTCCTGTCCTGTCAATTGTGGTAACATCGAATGCCTTCTCAAGATTCCGATTCTGTCCAGGTGACAGTTCTTCATCAAAGATAATTGCATCGGCATTGAGTTCTTCAATTAACGGTTTGATCTCTTCCACCTTGCCTTCGCCGATAAAATACGTTGGACTGGGCATGTTGCGAGGCTGGATGGTTTCACAGACGACTTCAATACCAGCAGTTTCTGTGAGTTGACGGAGTTCTTGTATTGATTCTTCAGTTTCGTGCATCAGGGTATCTCTGAGTTTTACACTTACTAAGATTGCGCGTGTAGGCGGATTCGGTGCACGGGTGTCGTAAAATTCTTGCATCAAGCACTCCTTTCTTGTTTTGAAAGTATACCGAAGCACAGGGTCTCAGTCTATCTAACAACAGGGACTTTAGGGTATAGTTTATCAGATCTACGGGCTTTTTTCAATTGAAATCTAATTTTGAGAAGATACTTCAGATTTTCTGATGTTTTTTCTTGTCTCTAAGTTCGTTTTGTGTTATACTTTAATGTCACGATGAA
The DNA here is from genome assembly GCA_965232115.1 of Candidatus Poribacteria bacterium. GTDB lineage: Bacteria > Poribacteria > WGA-4E > WGA-4E > WGA-3G > WGA-3G. Next base: position 4,937,069 of record OZ246958.1, on the reverse strand, counting down.
AAATGCTAAAGATTCTACGTCTCCAGTGATTACAATAAATCGAAAGGCGCGGTATGACTATCACTTGCGTGATCGGTATGAAGCCGGTGTTGTCTTGCAAGGCACTGAAGTGAAGGCGATTCGCTCCGGACGGCTTAACCTCACTGATAGTTATGCGCAGGTGACAGACGGCGAAGTCTTTCTGATTGATGCTCATATCGGTCCGTATGAACACGGGAATATTGCGAATCACGAGCCGAAACGGAAACGGAAACTATTGTTGCATCGACGGGAGATCACGAAGCTTGAACGTTCGATCCGTTCAAAAGGAATGACCATCGTCCCGACGCGTGCCTACTTTAGCAACGGTAAAGTCAAATTAGAGTTGGCTGTTGCGATGGGTAAGCGGCTTTATGATAAACGCGATAAAATTGAACGTGAAGCGACTGCAAATGAGATACGGGCATATAATTGATAGCGTTTGTAGACGGATGAATCGGTAGTAGAATCCTATTGGTACAATTTCTATTCTAACCATCTATTTCCTATCTGGGGGTGTCAAGGTTTCGACGAAGGTGAATGAAATATAGGTTGCATGTCGAGGTCTCCGCAGGCCTCGTTAAATAGGCGGAACACTTATAAATGCTGATGAAGAATTAGCATTAGCTGCTTAATAACGCGGCTACGCTTGGCTGACCTGTTGCCCGTCAGGAAGGTTAAAGCGTCGCAATACGGGCTAGCCGTTCGCTTGTTCTCAAAGGGCGAGCCGCGAACCATCTTTTGAGATAGTCTATTTTGAATCCTGCACAGGGGAGTCTGATAGGCGAACCTAAAAACCTGTGATAAGCATGTAGTAGCCTCTATTGAAACGCCTTCGGACGCGGGTTCGATTCCCGCCACCTCCATTTTCACACGGCTATCCTGTTCTTGTCCGTAATACATTGATTGTAAAGTAATATGGCTGAGTTCGAGAACATGCCACCTCGTATTCAAAAGATAGTAAAAGCGCATCTATGCGAGGATGAGCGTATCTGCTTATGCGTTCTGGGTCGCTCAAGTCTACTGCGTCCGGATTTCGTTTTTATTACGACGCGTCGGGTGTTGGTTTTAGATGAGCGACATATCGGCAGCCTTGCTGTCTCTTATGCGAATGTCCGGTGTAATGTTCTGTTCACGGAGATTCGCGATGTCCAGTTAGTTAGACACTTCAAACATCGACTTCTCAGCCAAGCGAAGCTTGAAATTAGCGTTGTGCGTAATGTCCATTGGATTGATAATATCAGTTTCCGTTCAGCACAGTCCGCTTACACCTGCATTGTTAGGCAGTTGGCATAGTCGGTTTTTAACACTTCCCCGTCAAATCCCCATGCTTTAGCTTGCGGGATGTAGACGGCGAAACACCTGATAAAAAAATAGATTTGACGCTCTCATGAAAATGTGGTATTGTATGAGTATCGTTTTGAAAACCAGCACAATGAGCGTTACCGCTTAGTGGTGTACTTGCCTTCCACTCATTAGCGGATAAACACACGATACACGCTATACCATGAAAACCTATAAATACGAGTTTTCTCACCAATCGAATATAATCAAGCTTGGTAATCTGATAGACGATTTGCATGGCGTGCATGTTCATTTGCTGTTGTTGCAAAGACGGTATTATCGTCTCTTTGGTAAGTATGCTTCACTTTCTCGTATTTTGAAACATATTACGAAGTTGAAACGACGGACGAAACCGCATTGGTATCAACTCCCTTCGCAAATGATACAAGACGTTGCGATCCGCATTGATCTCGGTTACCAGTGTTTCTTTGATAACATAGAAGATCGTAAATCCGGTAAAACAAAACGGAAAGTTGGTAGACCGAAAATCAAACCGAACCATAAATATAAGTCTATCACATTCACACAGTCAGGTTTCAAAATATCAGGGAATCGTCTCAGCATCAACTGCCTAAAAAAGTCGTTCACGTTCTGGCAACACCGTGAGTGGACTGGAACCGTCAAGAACATCACAATTAAGCGCGACAATGTAGGAGATTACTATCTTTACCTTACCTGTGAGGCTTGCGAACCTTCGGAGCAACTCCCTTTGACCGGTAGTGAGGCAGGGGCAGACTTCGGTTCTAAAACATTCCTGACCCTTTCAGACGGTATCAAGATAGCATCTCCGCAATTCTACAAACAAGGTCTCACCGCACTTCGTTCAGCAAACAAGTCACTCTCTCGCAAGCAGTATCTGTCTAACGGTTGGTATCGTGCGAAACGTCATTTATCACGTATTCACAAGCAGATAGCCAATCGTAGACGCGACTGGTTCTTCAAGTTGGCGTTCCGTCTTGTGCGTAAATACGATAAGATTGTCATAGAGGCACTGAATCTTGAGGGTATGAAAAAACTGTGGGGTCGGAAAATCTCTGACATAGCCTTTGGCGAGTTCGCTTTGATACTCCAATGGACGTGTGCTAAATATGGCAAAGTGTTTGCGAAAGCAGGACGATGGCAACCCACGACGAAGCCATGTTCGGATTGCGGATATACCAACGATAAACTTTCACTTTCTGATAGGCAGTGGACATGTCCTGAATGTGGTTCGCACCACGACCGAGACGTAAACGCTGCGATAAACATATTGCAGGCTGGGGTACCCGCGTCTTGATATGCGATAAAACCGTTCTGATACGGAATAATAGCCTGCCGGTGGAGCGACCCTAAGACGTTCAAACCTCTGGTGAGAACGCAGTTGCGACGAAACCGAAGCCCAGCGTTTACGCTGTGGGTGGTATCACGTAGGACTCACGTACAAAGTAGCGAGGGACGCTGTGAGAGAATTCTTGGATTATTTTATCGTTTCGTATAATGTCTGGTTTACGGCACCACTGACGATTGTGTTTCTGTTGGCAATCTTTCGGCTTGTCACCGGAGCAATGGACTTCGGTGATGCAGACGTGGACGCGGACGCAGATATAGATATAGATGCGGATGTGGATATAGATGCCGATGTAGATATAGATGCGAATATAGATATAGATGCCGATGTAGATATGGACGCAGACATAGAAGCAGGTCCGGGGATGCAGAGCCCTTCTTTTGGCGATGTCTTTGGGTTTCTGAACGTCGGCAGAGTGCCCTTGATGGTTGTTCTTATGTCGCTATTGACGACCTGGGGAATGGCTGGGCTTATTGCGAACGCTGTGCTTAATATCCCGCAAAATTTGCAGTGGATTTGGGTATCATACCTCGTCGCGTTTTTCTGTAGTTTCTTAGGAACTCGGTATATTTCCATTGCCCTTTCAAAACTGTTCCCAGAGAGTGAAAAGGCTATTAGCGATGTCCAATTGCTCGGTTTGCGTGGTCGCGTCATTAGCGGACAGATTACAACAACTTTCGGAACCGCAAGAGTGCAAGTTCCTGATGGACCGGAATTAACCGTCAGTTGCCGTGCCAAATCAGGTGAAGACCCGCCTGTCAAAGGAGATATTGTCGTTCTCATAGACTATGATCGCGCGAAACGGATATTTGATGTCCGAAAAAGTAAAATAGCGTCGCGCTGATTGCGCATTTTTGTTTCCATATAAGGAGAATTGAAGAATGTTGAATGCCAACCTATTCATCACAATTGTCGGTAGTGCGGTTGCTTTGATGGTTATTTTTCTATTAGTTTACCGCTCCTTTTACAAAAAAGCACCTGCGGATTCGGCACTGGTTGTCTCTGGCGGCCGCAAGAAGCGCGTCGTTTTTGGCGGAACCCTTATCAATCCACTGACAAATACCAGCCAGCTCATTTCCTTAAATACGCTCCAATTACCTGTTGAACGGACTGGACAGGCGGCACTTATCACGAAGGATAGTTTACGTGTTGATTTGGAAGCACAATTCTATGTCAAAATTGAACCGCACGAGCAGGATGTACTCAAGGCGGTGGCGAGTCTCGGTGATAAAACCTTAACGCCTTCCGAAGTCAATAGACTCCTTGAAGGTAAACTCGTTGGTGTTCTTCGAAGTGTTGCTGCGACGATGGACCTCCAAGAATTACACGAAAAACGTCAGGAGTTTTCCGATCAAGTTCAGGAGGCGTGCCGAGATGATCTTGAACAGAACGGTTTTAAATTAGAAAGCGTTGCTGTCACCAACCTTGACCAGACCCCGCTTGAGGCACTTGATGAGAACAACCGATTTGATGTTGTTGCAATTCAAACAATCAAGCAAGAGGTTGAAGATCGGCAGACCCAAACCGCTCGAATTGAGCACGAGAACCAGGTGCAGCGTGAAGAGGACCGACTCAAAGCCGAATTAGCAATTAAGCAACGTGAGGAAGAGACAGAGACGCAAGCCTTAGAGGTTGCGAAACGTCTTGAATTCGCTCAGGAAGAGCAACGCAAATCGATCGCTACAAACAAAGCCGAGCAGGAACGCGAGATTGAAGAGGCACGAATCAAGCAAGAGGAAGTGGTGAAGTCTACGGAGATCCTACAAAAGCAGCGGCTTGATACTGCGCGGATTCAACAGGAACGGCAGGTTCAGGAGACGGAGATCGCACAGAAGCAGGCGGTCGAAATCGCTCGTGTGCAGCAGGAACAGACGATTGAGGAGGCGCAAATTCAACGCAGTCTCTCTGTTGAAAGAGCTAAGATTGAACAAGAGCGGGCTGTTGAGGAGGCGGGTATCGCCAGCAGAATTGTTCTGGTTGAGAAGGATCGGGAAGAAAAAGAGGCGCAAGCCGAAAACGCGATTCAGGTCTCGGTCAAGGAGAAACAGCGTGAGGCGGCATTGATTGAACTTTTAGAGGTTTCTGCACAAAAGGCGAGGGCTGAGGCGAGCGTCTTAACTGCTGAGGCGGTTGAGGAAGCTGAGCGACAGAGCAAAATTGCACTCATCCGGGCAGAGCAGGAAGCCGATGAGGAACGCATTGCTAAAGAGCGTGCTGCGGATGCAGAAGCCTACGCCGTTGTAGAAGCCGCTAAGGCGGAACTTGACGCTGCTGAAGTCAAAGCGCAGGCGCAGAGAATTCTCGCTGAGGCGTTACTGGTTGAGGCGAAGGCGAAAGCGGATGGCGAAGAGGCATCTATTGCGGCGAAAAATCAGGCAGACCCGAAAGTCCTCGTCAGCGATGCTATTTTGGCACTCGTTGAATCCTTACCAGAGGTTACCAGCGAGTTAATGAAACCGGCAGAACGTATTGAAAGCATTCGCGTGCTTGATCTCGGAAACGGGGGCAACGGTAATGGCAGCAATGGAATGAACCGAATTCTGAGTTCAATTGTAAACGCTGGCGCGGCAGTACCGTTGTTTAAAGAGATTGTCGGCTTCAGCGGTGTAGATACCGAAAAAATTGCACAGACTGTTCGGGATTACGCTTCCGGGTTGGCAGTGGAGACCCAAACAGATTCTACAGAATCCGAATCAACGGATGCGGATTAATTAGTTTTTGGTTATCGGTTAAGAGGTTTCCGTGTAACGATTCATCACTCCTCGGAGTGTTTCACGTTTGAATAGATTGTTACAAAATGGTCTCTTAACTGACAATTGATGACTATTTATGAAAGGACAGACAGATGGACAAAGAGAAAGAGACGCAGATTAAGGTCAAAGTTAATTTCCTCTCGATCGACCGAGGAACCGGAGCACCGATAGTTGTTTTGAAAGAGTTAGACGAGGGTTTGAATCGGATACTCCTAATTTGGATTGGCGAATCCGAGGCGGCAGCTATTCAAATGCATTTGGAGAAGATGGAGCTACCCCGTCCGATGACGCATGATTTACTCAAGATTATGATTGAGACCCTCGGTGCCAAGGTAGGTGCTGTATGTGTGCATTCGGTGGAAGAGCAGACTTTCTACGCACATGCCACCTTGCAAGTGGACGGCAACGAAATCAAGGTGGATTGCCGACCGAGTGATGCGATCGCACTCGCGCTGCGTTGTGAGTCACCTATCTATGTTGCTGAGAAAGTACTCACGGAGCAAGGCTTCTCTGAGCAGGAACTCAACAAAGGTAAACGGCACGATCCAAAAGATGTCCTTGAGAACTTGGATGATGATACGCTGAAGCAGTTTACGGTTTAGCGCGAACTCTAAGCACACCGAGTCGTGTTGCAAATGTTGGAATTACTTTGCTTATTGGGATAGATAGACGTTATGGGCAATTCGTTTGGAAAAAACTGTACCGTCCTTCATGAAAATTGTACGAATGTTTTAGAGGGAGAGGACTTCGTATCGGCAATAGACCTTTCCTTCTTGGATCCGCCCTTCAATCAGGACAAGGCTTACAATGCATGGGATGATAACCTACCACCGGAAGAATACTGGCAATGGATGCGCAACATCTGTGCGAAAGTATACGCTTTAACTTCTGATGGTGGCGCAATCTATTTCATGCAACGTGAGAAGAATGCAGAATTTGTGTTGCAGTGCCTACGCGATGCCGGGTGGACTTTTCAAAACCTGATTATCTGGAAAAAGAAGACCTCGGCAGTCCCCGGAATGAAGCGTTTTGGCAAACACTACCAAGTTATTGCTTTTGCGACGAAAGGCAAAACACCGCGTGTTTTCCACCGCTTGCGTATTGACCCACCACTCCCTGCGGGTTACAAGTACGCCCGGGAAAACGGAATGTTCGTTACGGATGTGTGGGACGATATTCGTGAATTAACCTCCGGCTATTTTGCGGGTGATGAGGCGTTGCGAGATACCGAGGGAAATCGCCTACACAAACAGCAGACGCCTATCCAACTCCTCCTCCGAATTATCCTATCCTCAACAAATCCGGGTGATGTTGTCCTGGATCCGTTCGCGGGTTCCGGAACAACGCTTGTTGTGGCAGCGCAATTGAATCGAAAATCGATTGGGATTGAACTTGACGCTCACAACGTTGCCCTCATTCAGAACAGGCTTACCGAACAGCGAGCATCGGATGACGTTTCTCGATTTTTCAAGGATTATGCCTGTACCCGGGATTTGGAGGCGATTTGGGGAAAAGACGACGAAATGGGTCTTGTGACTCAAAGCATCACTGAAGAATTGAGGAGGACAACGAATGTCTTCTGGGACGATTAAGACAACAGTTGAACTCTTTGCGGGCATAGGTGGATTTCGTTTAGCTGCTGCTCGAATTAACAGATTTCTTGATGATGTTCAACTTCTCTATAATCAGAATAGAGGAGCTCGAATGGGGTACACGGTCTTCGGTATTGACGGGATTGCTCCAACGCTTACAGCAGCTACCAGCCGACATTATGAACGTTACAAAGTCGGAGATCGATATCGCCGCTTGACGAACGTGGAATACGCTCGTTTACAGGGTTTTCCAGACGATCACTGTTCTGTTGTTTCCATTTATAATCAATATGCCCTGTACGGCAACGCTGTGCCACCTGTGTTCGCGAGTTGGGTACTTGATAAGATTTTGCAAGACCGTGTGACCTCATTGGAAAGTGCTAAAGAACAACAACTTTACCTTTTTCAGGAGCCAATGAATTATGCTGACCAAAGCAGAATTACAAAGACTTTGCTCGTTTACCAAACGAAAATGAATGGAGACGGTTGCTTGTCAGCCCTTTGAATGGACAAATTGGAATGAGTTTTGCCCTTCAATGGAGATATAACTTTGGAAGAATATTCAGGTAATCCAATAGCTTGTATAGAAATAGCGAAACGGGCTGTTCCTATAATTTCGGAGAAAATCTTACTTAATTTCGTAGACAACAGTAACATTCACAGTAACCGTAAGTTCACCCGCTTGGACGGGTGTTGAGCTCCGGGCACTATCGGCAACGAGTGCTGCGCTCTCCGCAAAAGCAATTGGGGGACCCCCTCCAGAACTGATCTCTGTGATCGTAACAGGTTTCCCAAGCGTAACACCGCTCGCTTCTGCTAAGGTTTGCGCCTTCGCCTCAGCGTTTTTCACTGCTAAGGCACGTGCCTGTGTTTGTAACGGCGTACTGTCTTCAATCATGAATTGAATCGAATTTACGACGACAATATCCCCACCGGCTCCAGCAGCATCGTCAATTATATCGCTCAAACTTTCTAATTCCCGCACCTTTGCACTGACGGTGTTGTTCACTCTATATCCGCGCAGGACGCGTCCATCGTCTGTATAGTCGTACTGCGGATAGATGCTGAAATTCTCCGTTTGAATGTCTTTTTCAGCAATATCGTTCGCTTTCAGAGAGTCAATAATGCTTGTCATCGCGCTCGCAGCTGCTTCGCGCGCTTCCTCAACTGACGCTTTTTCGACAGATACCCCTAAATTAAGTGTTGCTATATCCGGTTCACCAACAACCGAACCATTCCCGGTCACATGAATGGTTCTACTGTCTGATGATAACAATGGGGTCACGATTTGCGGTTCACATCCGACAAGGGTTATAACCAGCAGTATACTTAGCCCTAAACACAAAAGTTTTAATTCTTTCACGATAGATCTCCTTCAATCAGCAGCGTTGCTGCGATGTTTCAAACCTTGATGGAACCACTACTCGGTTTCAACTTCTGGAGGTGGATCCTCCGCCTTAAGTGTATCAGCCTTCTTTATTAACCTATCCACGTTTGATGTGAAGAGTTTGAAGACGGTATTCGTATCAGCACGCTTGACATAAAGTTTCCCGTCTTCTTCTTTTCCGATGTATAGTGTTGCCATTGTACCATCGTTACGTACGGCGGATATAGTAGATTCGGGGGTCTCTAAACCGTATGCCCCGAGATCATCTGTCGCTTCGGCGAAATCATCAGTATCCAATCCGCTGAGGGTTGTGAGCAGGGAGTCAACCTCGTCTTGTTTGACCGCGGAAGCTGCAGGTTTAAGCATTTGCCATGTTCCGTCTGCATCGAGACGCAGTTCGACGAGTTCTTCGGGAGAAGAGATGTTGAGTTGCGTGACAATACCTTTGTTAAAATCGAAGATAGTCCGATCTTTCCAAGTCCGGTCACCTTTATTGAAAACGGATTGGAGGTAACCTTGGGCGACATAGACATCGTTAGCGTCGGCGGCGCGCACGTAACTACTCAAAAATCCAGGCGTTGTTTTCCCGACAAACAAATGTGCCAAGAGCGTACCGTTTGCATCCATCAACTTGGCTTCAACGCCTGTGCTATCTACCTCGAATTCTGCCTGTTTTTCCGGATTATTTGAGACAAGCTGTGTGTTCTTAAATTCTGCTACTTTCGATAGCAGTTCCGAGATACCTTCACTGTCTGCTGGGTAGTTGTCCATTGAAGTGACAACCCAATCGTCATTCTGTTTTGAGAGCGTTGTGGTTTCACCGTCAGCGATGATTTCTATTTTGGCGACCTGTTCCTGATTGAAGTTTGGAAATAGCGGTATTGCGGTTTCAATTTTCTTTTCATACTCGCTCTGCCCAAAAGGATTCTCAAGGAGCAGCACAACGATTGCCAAAACGACAAATATAGCACCAAAAATAAGAAGTTGTTTCGTTTTCATTTTTTTTATTATGGGAATCTGGCACTGCTCCACTACGTTTCACAGTAATTTTCGGTTAATTCCAACGACATAGCACAACAGAGTGCCTATTACTGGCGAGGTTTCCTGCGGAAACACCCAAGCAAAAACACCTCGCTAATTAGGGTGAGTTACACAGAACCGTAGGTTTCTACCAGCCGTTTTGCCCGTTGTTTTAAGAAATATCGGACGAGTCCAAAGATCACGACCAGTAATGGAATACCGATAGTGCATAGGTATTTGATAAAGTTTTTCTCAATTTCCGAAGTTTCTCGGAGCGGTCGATCGGTGATGGTGTGGGAACGGATACCGATAAGTGCGTCGCCGAGGGTTAGCCAGTCTACAGTGTTTAGGAAAAAGTTAATCCCGTCGGGACGCAGCTGCGTAAGGAATTGGGCTGTACCGACGACAACAATTTGTGTCTGTTCACTCTCGGTTTTCGTCGTCCGTGCCTCAGCGTCTGCGACTGAAGCAGGGGTCTCGCTTTCTTCTGTGTCCGCAGCGGCTTCTGCTGTCGGAATTTCTTTATCGGCATAGAAACTTTTGAATTTCCCTTCCAGAGCGGCAGCGACAGTGTAGGGTTGCAGCTCGGCATCGGGAATTGGAGAATTTGGCATCAGGTTATAGTAGCCTTGGATGCTCTGTCCGAATTCACTCGTTTTTGCCAATGCGGTTGTTGTGATGCCTTCTTTCGTTATAATTTTTAAAGAGCTCGTCCAAGGCAATGTCACGGCTTCCAACTGATTGGTAATCGTGTTTTCTGCTGAGAAGTTCGGTTTAACGATCTTGACGAAATACGGATACGGTTGAATGACGGTCATGAATCCTTGTTGGAATCTGGCAGAGTCGTGGAATCTGCGATCAAGCAAAAGGTTATTGCCGAGTTTGACGCCGTAATGTTCTAATAGGTCATTCAATCCTGTGCTCAATGGCGCACCTTGTAGTGTGCCGGGTTGCATTTGAATTGGATCGACTAAGAAGACAGTTCTACCCCCGCGCATGATGAACTGATCGACTTCGTATTTCTCACGTTCAGTCAGCGGTTGTGTTAGACCCGCGATAACCAGCGTTGCGATGGTATCCTCCACTGCTTTTCCGTCTTGTAGACTCACGGATGTGAGATTGTATTGCCCTTGTCCGTTTTTGTCCAGGAGTTGGCGAAACTGCTGATGGTTTTGGTCGTTAATATCGAACTCGCCGTGTCCTGTCAGAAATCCGACCGTTTTTGCTTCTTTCGTTGTAACCTTGAGGATAGTAGATGTGAGTTCATACTCCAAATTAGCCGTTGAGCGAACAACAGGTAGGATTTCCTCTTTACCGCTATAGCCGATAGAGATACCCATATAGACATTCGCGATTTCTGCTTTATCTTTTTTCACAACGTTAATTTGGACTTCAGGGATTCCCTTGAAGCGGAGTTCCTGTTTCTGTCCATCATCGAAATCCGCAGGATTTACAAAATCGATCTGAAGTTTCTTTGAGAAAGCGTTATATTCGTCGAGTACGTCTCTGACATCACGACGGATTTGGGCAACCTCAGCGGGATTTGTTGAAAAGTAGGCGGTGATTGTTACAATATCGTCTAACGTGTTTAGAAGATTTTTCGTTGCGTTTGAGATCGTATAACGCTTGTCTTCGGTAAGGTCGGCACGAATAAAGCGGCGTGTGGAGAGAAAGTTAATTAGCACGAGAATGCCAAAAATGATTGCTACAAAAGCAAGGGTGTTGCCGCCGTATTTAAGTTGTTTGTTAACCAAAACGTGTACCTCCTTTCTTAACGCCATTTGCGGCTTTCGACCGACAATGTGCTTAGATATAAAAAGAAACCGATTAGTGACAGGTAGTAGATAATGTCACGGGAGTCAAGCACACCGCGTAGAATGCTGCTGTAGTGGGCACCGAGTCCGAGGTAGCTGAAAATCGGGAACAACCAATTCGGTGCATTGAAAAGGACAATATCTTCACCAATAATGAGCAACACAAAGCAGGCGGTAATCCCGAAAATAAAGGCAACGATTTGATTCTCGGTCAGTGTTGAGGCGAAAAGCCCGATGGCGAGGTATGCGCCCCCCATCAGGAGGAGACCGATGTAGCCTGAAATCAGCGTGCCGCCATCCGGATTCCCAAGGGACATCACTGAGAAGGGCAGAACGAGTGAAAGCAACACGGTTACAACCAGAAGACCAAAACTCGCTAAGAATTTCCCGATGACTACCTCGTAATCCTGAATCGGTAGCGTCATGAGAATTTCTACTGTGCCGAGTTTCTTTTCTTCAGCCCAGAGTTTCATAGTGACGGCTGGGATAAAAAATAGGAAGATCCACGGCATTAACCCGAAAAACCCACGCATCTCCGCTTGATTCACGAGAAAGAAACTGCGGAAAAAGAGCCATCCAGAGATGCCGAGGAAGAATGTGATGAAGATATACGCGATAGGCGAGTTGAAGTAACTTTTAAATTCCTTTTTGAGAATAGCTGCGATGTTCGTCATAATTTTTCGTTTATAGAGCAGTTTCCTTTCTTATTCTCGGAGTGCTATGTCTGCTCCTTGTTTGTCAAATTGCGGAAAACGTCTTCTAAATCCAAGGATTCTTGGCGGAGTTCTGTCAGACTCCATCCATTTTCTACAACGACATGAAACAGTGCCTCCGCAGCACCGCTGCCCTGAGCAGCGTTGATCTGGTAGGAAACTGTGCCGTTGTCCGTTCCAACCTGGTGCCACTGTGAGACAAATTCCAATTCGTTCAGTTGTGTCTCAATTGTTTCTTGTGTACCTCGGATAGTGATATGCACAATCTCTTCACCTTTCGCCTGACTGGAGAGTTCCTCGGGTGTGCCGTTCGCGACAATCTTCCCATTGTTGATGATGAGAATTCGGCTACAGGTGGCGGAAACTTCGGGTAATATGTGTGTACTGAACAGCACCAGTTTCTCTTGTCCGATGTTTTTGATTAAATTGCGAATCTCGCTGATTTGATTCGGATCAAGTCCAGAGGTGGGCTCATCTAAAATCAAGATAGGTGGATCGTGAATGAGGCTTTGTGCTAAGCCTACCCGTTGGCGGTAACCCTTTGAGAGTTCGCCAATGTCTTTTTGAATAACATCATCAAGTCCACAGGTATCAATAACCGTTCGGATCCGTTCTTTCCGCTGGCTTTTTGGGATATTTCGCACTTGGGTCATGAAGTTGAGGTATTCGATGACTCCCATATCGGTGTAGAGCGGTGCACTTTCTGGAAGATAACCGATATGTTTTCTGACTTCAACGGATTCCTCAAAGACATCGTATCCAGCAACAGTTGCGGTACCTGCGTCTGCGGAGAGATAGCAGGTAAGGATGCGCATCGTTGTCGTCTTACCTGCGCCGTTGGGTCCGAGGAACCCAAGCACTTCGCCAGCGTGCGCGTCAAATGTAACGTTGTCAACAGCAACCGTCGTGCCGTAAGATTTTGTGAGTTCTCTAACTTCGATCATACGTTTTAATCGTTTTAATTTTCTAATAGGGACTTGTCTATTACGTCCTAAGTAATGGTCGGAAGGTGTCTCTTCCGACACGTATAAAGAATGAGATTACATTAAAATAATAGCATAAAAAATTGGGAATGTCAAATCAAAATTGTCTCTCCCTTCGGTAGGGTTTTTGCTTGGAGTCTTTGATAGGGTGTTTCTGCGTATTTCTGCGGATTTCTTCATGCTCGCGACTCTTTCTGATAGCCGACAGCTATCAGCAGAATTCTCTTGATAGATTTACATCGGCGGCGTAAAATGAAAAACACAACATCGCACATTGCCAAGGAGGCAGACTCATGGGCAACACACTTAAAGCAGCAAGCGCAATCGCAAATATCACCCCGCCGCTTGGTACAGAGATTCCAGGTGGATTTCGTCCCCGGTACGCTGAAAACGTTGATGACGAACTCTTTGCCAAAGCGCTTGTTATTGATAACGGCGAAACTCGTATCGCAATCGTTACATGCGACCTCATCGCCATACCAGAGAAGGTAGCAGATATTGCCAAGGCACGCATCGCCGAGAGATGCGGTATCCCTCCAGCATACGTTATGGTCAATGCTACGCATACCCATACCGCCGTAGCAGTGGCAAATCTACTTGGAGTTGGCGAGGATACCGGTTACACCGATTGGGTCCCATTGAAGATCGCTGATGCAGTTGAGCTTGCGGTGTGGCGACTCCAACCCGCGCGGGTAGGATTTGCAAGTGTCGACGAAGAACGTATCACCTTCAATCGACGGTGGCACATGAAAGATGGGACCGTCCGTTTTAATCCCGGCGTTGAACACCCTGATCTCGTGGAACCGACTGGGACGATTGACCCTGAGTTAGCAATGATGTTTGTCGAAGCAAATGATGGAACACCTATCTCTGCTGTTGCCAACTTTTCGCTGCACTACATTGGCACAGATAACAGCAGCGCACTCTCCGCTGACTATTTCGGACACTTTGACCGACTCATGCGCCGCTATTTGGGAGATACATGTGTCTCGCTCCTCTGGAATGCCGCATCCGGTCAGATTAATAATACCGATTTTAGTGGACAGGTGAAATGGACAGCGAGTGGACACCGGCAGGCAGTGAAAATGGCGAATGTTCTCGCTGGGCATTTTATCACCGAGATGCAGTTCATGCAGATGCACGACAGGCTCGACCTCAACGGTGAACTTGCCACACTAACGTTTCAACCCAAACAGATTACTGCCGAGGACCTCAAAGTTGCCGAGCAAGTGTTGTCTGTCCCACAAGGTACTTACGGTGCTTACGAAACAGGTCCCTTTAGTTGGGTCGTCGGACAACCGATACCGACGGCGTTGGTCGATGTCTATGCCCTTGAATGTCAACGTTTAGCGAAACTACCAGAGCAGATGACGGCACCGGTTCAAGTGATCCGTTTGGGGGAAGCGGCGATTGTCGCATTGCCCGGAGAGGTATTCGTAGAGACAGGGATGAATATCAAAGCGAACTCAGATGCGAATCCGTTGTTTCTCGTGAGTTTGGCGAATGGGTATATCGGCTATATCTGCACGGACGAAGCGTTGACACAGGAGGGCGGCTACGAGACGTGGGCGGCAATGTCGTCTCTACCGGCTGTTGGGACGGTTCCAAAGATGGAAGCACTCGTGGCTTCACTTTTAGGTTCGCGTTAAAAAGTAGAGAGGTGGGTACATCTACCCACCTCCGGTGAAAAATAAAATAAAAAGTTAAACAGCAGCAGGACCTCTTTCACCTGTACGAATACGGATGGTTTCATCAATGGGCAGTACGAAGATTTTGCCATCGCCGATTTTACCGGTCGAAGCGGCGGTTTGAACGGCTTCAACGACTTTATCAACATTTTCTTCCGCAACAACGATTTCGATTTTTAATTTCGGGACAAATTCGATCGTGTATTCGCTACCGCGGTAGAGTTCGGTGTGACCACGGCTACGCCCGAATCCACGAACTTCGCTGACTGTCATGCCCCGAACACCCACACTGCTGAGTGCCTCTTTGACCTCCTCCAGTTTGAAGGGGCGGATAATACATTCCAGTTTTTTCATGAGATTCTCCTTGCTAAAAGTGAATAGGGTTGTATAGCAATCTCTGCCTTTCAATCAGGGCTTGCAATCTCTGCCCTCAAGGCTTACAGAAACGAGTCTGTAGGGCAAATGCGGGAACCTGCCCTACAGAACGTTCTTTAATAGCCTCGTTCACGCGGTTTAAATATCGTGATAGAGGAAGAATTCATACGGGTGTGGCCGCATGTTTATAGCATCAACCTCATTTTCACGTTTGTAATCAATCCAGACATCCAAGACATCTTGGGTGAACACGTCGCCTTTGAGGAGATATTCGTGGTCGTCTTCCAAGGCATCGAGGGCATCGCCGAGGGAGACCGGCGTGGACTCAATATCCGCGAGTTCTTCCGGCTCGAGGTCATAAAGGTCTTTATCCAATGGATCACCCGGATCGATACGATTCTGTATACCGTCAAGTCCTGCCATCAGTAACGCACTAAAGGCGAGGTAAGGATTACAGGACGGATCCGGTGTGCGGAATTCAATCCGTTTTGAACCCTCACTTGTGGAGTAGACAGGGATACGGACACAAGCACTGCGGTTCCGTTGTGAGTAGGCGATATTGACCGGTGCTTCGTACCCTGGAACTAACCGTTTGTAAGAGTTAGTTGTTGGGGCAATAATTGCGCAAAGCGAAGGCGCATGCCTAAGCAAGCCACCGATGTAATAACGTGCGTCCTGGCTTAAAAGCGAATATCCTTGTGGATCATAGAAGATATTCTTGCCATTTTTCCAGAGACTCTGGTGAACGTGCATACCAGAACCGTTGTCTTGGAAGAGTGGTTTCGGCATAAAAGTCGCAACAAGATTGTTGGCACGCGCTACATTTTTGATAATGTACTTATACAAAGCAATGTTGTCGCCTGTTTTTGTGAGTTCACCATAACGGATATCAATCTCACCTTGTCCTGCGGTTCCGACTTCGTGGTGATGAACTTCCACATCAATACCGGCTTCCATTAACTTCAGGCAGATCTCGGAGCGGAGGTCTTGAAGTGTATCGGAGGGCGGTACCGGGAAATACCCCTCTTTGTAGCGCGGTTTGTAACCGAGGTTTGGATTCTCTTCGCGCCCTGAATTCCAACTTCCCTCAACAGAGTCAACGGCATAGAAACCGGAATGTTGGTTCTGTCCGTAGCGGATGTCGTTGAGGAGGTAGAATTCTGCTTCTGGTCCCCAGTAACTTATATCAGCGATCCCGGTGGATTCGAGGTACGCTTCAGCCTTCTGTGCAATATGCCGCACATCGCGCGTGTAATTCTCCAATGTGATTGGGTCTTTAATGTTACACGTGATACTCAGCGTTGGTACCTTACAGACGGGGTCGATGATCGCAGTCGATGGATCCGGGAAGAGTAACATGTCACTCTCATTAATTGCCTGAAACCCACGGATACTCGAACCGTCGAAGCCGCACCCTTCTTCAAAGAGTTCTTCGGTCAACTCACCTGCCATAAGGGAAAAGTGTTGCCACATCCCTGGCAGGTCCATGAATTTGAGGTCAATTATCTTGACGTTGTTTTCTTTTGCAAGTGCAACCACCTCACTTGGTGTCATTCAATATATCCTCCTATTTCGGCGTAACTTGCTGTCGAAACTACCTCAATCTAACAGATAGAGGCGGTAATTTTACGAAACCGCATAGACAAACCGAGGCGCGGTGCCTTGATTCTACTCATGTTGGTTTCGATAGTTCAGAAAATGTCCTTAGATTCGTCAATTAAACGCGTAACGCATACCACTTGACGAGTGTCTTAATAAAGAGGTAAGCAAAATTTATGCCAATCGACGGTGATTGTAAAAGTTACGACCTTAATTGAAGAAACAGGTTAATTTCCTTTTAAAATTGCGAATTACAGCGGATTTTTTGCTGTGAACCACCCGCTGTACCAATATTTTGTCCACATTCCATGTAAAAAGGTGTGGGACGTTGCTAAATTATTAGGCAAAACATTGCCCGTTTTTTGCGCGTGGCTGGGCAAGGGACAGCGCAGAATATCCCAGCCCATCAGATAGGTTCAATGCTAAGCGAATTCGACATCTTTGTCAAATCGACTCGTCTCAGGTCCCTCCTGTCCTGCGTATTTGTTTGCTGGCTTGAGTTGATACGGGACACGTGCTGGTGAAGAAAGCTGCGC
Source organism: Candidatus Poribacteria bacterium (assembly GCA_965232115.1). Taxonomy (GTDB): domain Bacteria; phylum Poribacteria; class WGA-4E; order WGA-4E; family WGA-3G; genus WGA-3G. The sequence goes on along the minus strand of OZ246958.1, from coordinate 4,919,920 downwards.
GAAGGTGAAAGCGCAGATCCGCATACCGGGATATAATTTCACTGGCATCCGCCCAAGGTTCCCCAACTCCAATGTAGGTGTCCCTATCCAGCCCGGGTCGAAGAGACCGGCAGTGCTATGGACGATAATGCCGAGTCGCGCTAAACTGCTTCTGCCTTCAAGCCGTGCCATGACATCGTCCGCTAATACAAGTTCCTCTTGAGTCGCTGCAAGGACGAGTTCTCCGGGTTGTATCGTGAAGGCATCGCCATCGGAGACATCGACTCTTCGCATTAAGTCAGTGGTATCAATTCCAGCCCGCAGGTCGATGTACGGATGTTTGCTATGTTCAAAAACGCGAAAAGTGTTGCTGAGTTTGAAATCAATAGAGCAGCTCCCGAGTTGCGTTTTCAAATCAGGTGCGGGATTGATTTTGATTTTCCCTTTGTCTATATATTTGAGAATGTCTGTATCTGATAAAAACATTTTTTATTTTTAAAACTTTGTGATTTTACAAAGGACTTCACCGAGCATCGGTAGGGTTTGAACCGCGTTGCTGCTCAGGTAAAAAATTCTCCGGCGCGATGCCGCGGTAGGCATAGTCTAAGAGATTAACAGGATGCATCGCTTGCATCGGTAACTTGTGTTTTTGGATACCGAGTTGAATCTGAAGCAGGCATCCAGGATTTCCGGTTGCGACGATATCTGCGTCGGTTTCTGCGATGTGCGCCATTTTGCGTTCCAGGATTTCTTGTGAGAGTTCAGGTTGTGTGATGTTATAAATGCCCGCGCTACCACAGCACCATTCCGACTCGGTTAATTCAATCAATTCAAGTCCGGGTATCGCTTGGAGGACCTTACGGGGTTGCGTTTGAACGCTTTGTCCGTGAAGGAGATGACACGGTTCATCATAAGTGACCCGTTTCTCAATTTTTCCTGTCGGTGGTACCATCTCAATTTCGGCTAAAAACTCGCTAATATCGCGCATCTTATGACTGAAGCCTTCCGCTTTTTCAGCGTAGGTTCCATCGTTTTCTAAGAGTGCCTCGTATTCCTTCAGGGTCGCCCCACAACCCGCGGAATTGATGATAATCGCATCTAAATTTTCCTCTTCAAAAGCATCAATATTCTGTTTGGCAAGATCAGAAGCGACATCTCGTATGCCGTTGTGCAGATGCAAGGCACCACAACAGGTCTGCTGCCGAGGCGTAACAACTTCGCATCCATTTTTTGATAAAACCCGAATCGTTGCAACATTCGTCTCCGTAAAGACTTGGTTCATGACGCATCCCGGTATGAATCCGACGCGGTATCGGGTTTCACCTTCGGCGGGTGTAACGTCTCGTATCGTGTATTTCAATTGGGGTGATGGAATTGTCGGAAGCAGGGATTCCATCTGCCCGAATTGACCCATCAGTTTCAGAATGCCTGTCTTCTGGACGATCCACCGGATACCGAGTCGTTGATAGAGCCACATCAATTCAAAGATTAAATCCAATCGTTCTTTATTCGGCAAAATATGCTTGAAGACCAGGTTCGTCCAAAATCGGTAAGCTGCTGAACGCGGCGCGTTCTGTTCATATATAGCGCGTGCCTCTTCAAGGAGTTCCCCGAAATGAACACCAGAAGGACACGCCGTTTCGCATGCGCGACAATCCAAACACCGATAAATGTATTCCGACCATTCCTCGTTGAGTGGAATAGCGTCTTCATCTTTGAAGGCACTCCCCATAAGGTAAAGTCTACCTCTTGGTGAATCCGTTTCTAAACCTAATTCCCGATAGGTTGGACAAGTAGGTAGGCAGAGTCCACAGTGCGTACACGCGTCCCATTTTTTCCAGCTGAAGGTGTCTACACCGATAAGTTGTTGTGTGTTTTGATTGGGCATAGTTAACTTTGTTTCGCAGGCACGTTAGCATAATCTTCGGTGTCAAACCCCCAAGATAAACCTTTAGGGTGGGGATGTAGACACCGCCTATGTTTTTTTAGTTTTTAACTCAACCTGTTTCTCTCTAAAACGTCTAAATAAACAGTGTTCGACATGGGTTGTGATTGATGTGTCGTCAGGACGCTTGCCAATGAGACAATCACGTAAAAGCCTGGCACGACTCTATATTGGCTAAGGGATTCTCTCCCCACCTGTTGCGTGTATAGAGGCGCAGGGGTCATATCCGCCCTCGTTGAAAAATCACACGTCACATAATATAGGTTGATACTTCGGTATCACATAGCTGGCTTGGCAGCTATTGTGGAGCAGACGTAAGACGACTTTTCTCTGAGAGAAAACCGCTGACTGCTATGAAGCACAAGTCCCACGCTTTAGCGTGTGGGTACCTATGACTATGGTTTAAATCCTTTTGATATAGATCGTTCTACGCTCCTGTGATGATTTTAGTAACTCCTTCATTAAGACTGCCGGAACGATACCCCTGCAGATCAAGCGTGACATGGGCATATCCGAGCGTTTTAAAATGTTCGTTAATATCACGCCGCACGGCTTTTGAGAGTATCCGTGAAATTTCCTCCACCTCTAACTCAATTCGGGCGAGTTCACCGTGATGTCGGACTCGAAACTGACGAATTCCTAAATCGTAGAGGAATTGTTCCGCCGCATCCACCTGTCTTAGCAATTCACGAGTAATCCGCATACCGTAAGGAAATCGTGAAGAGAGACAAGCGAACGCCGGTTTATCCCACGTTGGGAGATCCCATACTTTTGAGATCTCACGAATCTCCGCCTTTGTCAAGTTAACATCAATCAAAGGTGCTTGGATACCCATCTTTTTCGCTGCATCCATTCCGGGACGGTGGTCACCCACATCATCTGGGATGGCACCGTAAACGATTGTGCCGACATCGTACTTTTCAGCGATCGGACGGAGTTTATCGAACAGTTCTGTTTTGCAGAAGAAGCACCGATTGGTAGGGTTGCTTGCGTACCCTTCGAGGTCTAATTCGTGTGTATTGACTGTTTCAAAGCGAATTCCAATCTGCTTAGCAATTTCCTGTGCTGCTTTCATTTCCCGGATGGGATAGGAATCAGAGATAGCTGTAACGGCGAGGGCGTTCTCACCCAATGCGTGTTGTGCCGCCTCTGCGAGAAATGTACTGTCAACACCACCGGAAAAGGCGACAATGACCTTCTCATAAGCGTGCAAGCATCCATAGAGTTCTTCGAGTTTCCTTTGTAGGATAGGCTCAAGTTTTTGATTTGACATATTTTTGAGTAGCAAGTTTCGGTGAACACGTTACACCAAAGTAGCTGCCATCCTTCGGACAGGTATAGGAGGTTAAACGGGACGTTCGGCGCGTTGCAGTTTCTGCAATTCGTCACTGAGCAACCGTCGTTTTAATCCGCTGATTCGGTCAATAAAAAGTATGCCGTTGAGATGATCTATTTCATGTTGCAGAACACGCGCCAATAAACCGTCGGCTTCAATATGGACAGATTCGCCGTATGCATTGAGTCCTTCAACAACAATGTTCTCTGGACGTTTCACATCGGCAGTCACATCTGGGATACTCAGGCATCCTTCCTCGGCAACAATTTCTCCGTCGGAACTCAGAATTTCGGGGTTAAACAAAACCAAAGGCTCGTATTCCTCATCATCCTCTTCGCCGATATTGACAATGATGAGCCGTTTCAGAACACCGACCTGTGTCGCGGCGAGTCCAATACCGTTGCCTGTAGCCTCCAGCGTCATCAACATCTCGTCAGCGAATTGACGCTCTGCATCGGCGATCTCTGCCACCGGTTCTGCTTTTTTGCGAAGGACCGGATCGCCGTAATAGCGTAGTTGCAAAGGGGTTGTTTCACGCAGCACCACACTATCTTCTCCACCTATATCCGAGGTGGCTGTATTCTTAGGCTTTCTTCTACGTTTTGGCATGTATCAGGACGTTCTCCATTTGCAACATATCTTTAGACAAAAACAACTTTTAATAGGTTATCACTTATTGAAGATTCTGTCAAGCAAAAAGTTTTTCTCAAGGTATCGGCATTAGATACAGATAGAAGCCTTCGTCATCAACAATTGAACCGGTAAATTGGGTTAGGAAAGTGAGGTTATGCTGTGCACGCAATTCAGGGTCTAAAGAGCGGTTCATGATAATTAAAAGGTCTTGGGCTGTCTGTGTTCTTAGGATACTTGCCTCCTTAAGGACCTGATCGTCTGGGATATCGACATCGGGCATGCGGACATCGTCCCATCTAACGAAAGAGCCAAACCGGCTGCCGTGTACATAATAAATTTCATCTTTTTCGAGATACCCGACAATCGTGCTCGCAGCATAATCGACTTCCCCTACTATCGTCATGTCTTGCATATCTTCTGCCTTGATATATTCAGCCACCTGTTTTCCATAAGAGAAGACATAGCGGTCCTCGAGTATGACCGTTGTTATCCCTCCAATGAACTGACAGGCGAAGATGAAAGTGACAAACGAAGAAAATAGGCGTTGTGACAACGCACTAAGGCTTTTGAATGGGAGGGTTATCTCAGGACAGTCTCTATAAATCCAAGCGATCATAAGAAATGTAATAAACAGAAATCCGTGGTGGCGCATACTACCGTAATACTTTATGTAGAAAAACACTAAAAGTCCAAATGTCGCCATGAGGTATATAAGCAGGGCAGTAGGGCGTTTGAGGAGTAAGAAGATGCTGCAAAGGATAAGAAGGCAACAGAGCGGGATTTGGATGGCCTGGAAGAGGTTATACGTCTCTAATTGGTGTTTGTTCCAGAAATTAAGCGAGAATTCTGGGATAGGTAGAAGCGCGCGGGAAATAAGTTTAATAACGTTGCTGAATTCTGTTGAATCATAAGCGAAACGCCATTCAACAGCAAAACCAGTATCTGCTGGAGGATTCAGTTGCAAAACTGCTGTAATGATACCGATGCCGATAAGGGCGAATCCGATCCAGATTGATTTTTTATCGCCTATCGCCTCAATCTCCTCAGCGAGTGGCTTAGAGAGCCAATTGCGATAGAGGTATTCACAGCAAAGCGCGAATCCTATCGTTATGGTAAGAATTAACGCGTGTACACTCGTATGCGAAAGGAAAAATAATACACAACCGATCCAAATAAAGCGTCTGTAACGTTCACTAAAAAGAATACAGAAAACAGTTATCAGTAGCAACCCAAGCGCGTAGTTTCGCGCAAGAACAGCGTATTCATAAAGCACAAAATAGCCAAAACAGAAGAGAAATTTTTGGAAGCGATTGAAGGGTGCGTAACGAACAAATAGATAGACCGTGCCAGTTGCAATCAGAAGATGAAACACCTGCATGATGACAGGGGAATGTGTGATGCGGGTGAGTGGCATGAGACAGAGGTGCCATATCCCCGGATGTCCTTCATATTTGAGGTGCGCGAAAAGTTCAAAGACCGAGGCACTGTCCCGGGCAAGGAGCCATGCCTGAATCTCGTCACGCCACATCTCATGGTGGCTTGTTGTATAAGCACCTATTGCAAGGAAAAGGAACGCTAAACTGAGTGCGTAGTGTGTTTCCTTTTTACGCATCATTACAGCCGCGATCTTTGAATCGAGGCACCTCTATGCTCTTACTGAATTGCGAGGCTTGAAATAGGCAGCCATAAGCCGCCGGTAGTTTTGGCAATAAATTTCTGGAAAGGCTCGTCTCGTCCGATAACATCTACCTTAATTCTTGCAGTCTTCATCTTCATCATTACATCTATTGAAGAGTAGGCACCGCTTACATACTCATCCGTTACAAAAATGAAATGGACTTCAGCATCTCTTCGAAATGTTACCTCATCGGCGGCGCGGATAAGTGCGTCCAAACCCCTCTCATCTCCTCGAAATTTGAGTTGACTGAGGACTTTTTTCACCTGCTCGGTTGAGCGGGTTTGCGGAATCACTTCAAAGTCCAATCCAAGGAGACTATAGCCAGTTCCTGCGCGAAAGGCGACGATACCGATGGTGAAATCGATCCCGGCACTCGCAAATTGGTCGGTCATACTATTGAGATGTTCACGCACTGCGTCAACATCGTTTTTCATACTTCCACTACCGTCAATAATGAAGACGATATCGACAAGATTTGTACGCCTGCTGGCAATAATATGCTTGGCGATCCTGTTTAGCGCAAGGTCAGGAAGTGTGAGTCCACCAAGATCCGAGGTAGGCTGCCCGTTGGTTTCTGCTATGAATCCACCCGTGTGTCTACTCGGTTTGCTGCCGCTACCAAAGGTCCCTGAACCTAATCCAATGCCTGTTCCGCTACTACTACCAGATACAGGTTTGGCTTGCAGACCTTTACCGTGGCTGTATGCCGTTGAGTGGGTTGCTGAAAAGGGTTCTGGTGTTTCCAATTCGAGAGGAACATCTTGATGGGATACAGATGTTACCGGCGGTTGAAGCGATGGCGTTTTGACTTCTAAAACTTGTGTTTGTTGCATACTTTCGGGTGTCACCATCGGTTTCAGCGGCATCTGATGGATTCTTTTCATCGGGAGGCGCGGTGTCCTCAAGTGGATTTTGGCGATGTCAAACGCAGTGCCTGTCTCAATGTACCGATCCGGTCTTTGTCGGTACAAGGCTCCAAGCGTCAGAAACAATAAAATATGAAGCCCAATGGAAATAACGAGGGCTTTTGGGATATTTTTGCTAATCACGACTTTCATTTTTGTTCCGTGCGGTCATGCAATTATGCTTCAGTTTTTGCAAAGCCCATGGTAACGGAAATTATTATAGCATTATCTCTGTGGTTATTACAAGCAGAGAACGCATTATTTAGAAAAAAGTTGACGAAAATGTTAAAATTTGGTATGCTATAAGATAGAACCTATGTGGAATCAGAGCGTACAACGTTTCACTTGCTCTCTTACAGTCGGTGTGATAACGTCGGTTTGCTTATGTGTCTTGTGGCAAATTATCAATTGAAGCGGGTTTTTTGGAATATAAGATGTTTTGTTACGATTACCCACGGCCTGCCGTTACCGTTGATATTGTAATCTTCGCCGGTGAGGATCCAGAGCTGCTGTTGATTAGACGTAAGCATCTTCCCTTTGAAGGGTATTGGGCATTGCCGGGCGGTTTTGTTGAGATGGATGAATCGCTTGAGGAAGCCGCACGGCGCGAGTTAGAAGAGGAAACCGATGTTTCGGATGTGACCTTAACCGAGATAGGTGCTTTTGGGGACCCCGCTCGCGATCCGCGCGGGCGTGTAATTACCATCGCCTACGTTGCTGTCCTTGAGAAACGGTTGTTAAAAGTTGAAGCTGGTTCCGATGCAGCCGAAGTGGCGTGGTTTTCAACTACTAATTTACCGGCACTTGCATTTGATCACGCAGAAATAATCCAAAAGGCATTGGAAACAACTAAATGAAACATTATGGTTTAACTTTGAACCTAAAAAACAATCCAGATGTGATTGAAGCATATAAAAAATATCACCGGGATGCGTGGCCAGAAGTAGTTGAGGCTCTGAAGGCAGTCGGTATAACGAAGATGAATATCTATCTTTTAGGTTGCCGTCTATTTATGGCGATGGAAACGGTTGATAACTTTGATATAGAACGGGATTTTCCACGCTATCTTGAAGAGAATCCGAGATGCAAAGCGTGGGATGAATTGATGCGAACTTTCCAGGAACCTGTGGCGGAAGCACAGCCAGACGAATGGTGGGCGTGCATGGAACCTGTCTTTGAATTGTAACGCGAAAGGGATATATTTCTTTGATGGCGGCAACATTTCTATCAGTGGGTCATTTTTGTTATGATGTCTCGCCAAATGGCTATATTCTTGGTGGATCCGCCTCGTATTCGACACTAACTGCACGAAATCTGGGGCATCATGCCCGTGCTATCACGGCTGTAGGTGCGAATTTTGACCGGCAAAACCCGCTATTGGATGGCATAAAAACTGTTTATTGTGAATCGTCTGAAACGACGATTTTTGATAACCAATACGACGAAAAAGGACATAGGCAGCAGTTTATCTTGGGTTCGGCAAGGAAACTAAAAGGAGCCGATGTTCCTGTTGAGTGGCGTACAAGCAATATAGTTTACTTGTGTCCGATTGCCAATGAAGTTTCCGCGGAACTTGTTCACTGTTTTAGCAAGGATACATTGATAGGTGCCACACCGCAGGGTTGGCTCCGGCAGTGGGATGCGAGTGGAAGGGTTGAAGCAAAACGTTGGGCGACAGCTGAGCAAATCTTGCCCTACATTGATGTCTTAATCCTCAGTGATGAGGACATCCGTGCTTATCCAAATGAATTGGAGAGATATATCCAGCTGGCTCCAATCGTTGTGCTGACGCGAGGTGCAAGGGGGGCAACGCTGTTTCAAAACGGCGCGCAACTTGAGTCCACAGCGTATTCCGTAACCGAGATTGATCCTACGGGTGCTGGTGATGTTTTCGCAACCTCCTTTTTGATTGACTATTATCAAAATCGGACTGTCGAGAGGGCACTAAACTTCGCACATTGTGTCGCTTCTTTTGCTGTGGAAGGTATTGGAACATCTTGTATTCCAAAACTCGCCCAAGTGCTGTTGAGGTTAAAGATATAGTAAATAGTTAACCGATAACTATTAAAAGAGAGATTTATGGCGATCCATTACGATTTTATCGCGTACAGCAGTAGGACATCAGCAACCCATTGGATTATTGGGATGAAGGCGATTCAGGGCGAGGTGCCGCTGGATATTGTCATACCTGACGATCAAGTGACCATTGACCCTGACAATCCGGAAGTCGTCGGTGTTTTGACAACAGAGGGATTAGAGCGGGAAAGTGCCGATGGCTTGGAACTTTACCGCTATCTCCGGCGTTTGAATCCAAAGAAAAATGAGGCTTTTAACTACAATGAGGTTGTTATTCGGAATATCCATAGCCGTTTGAACACACTGCGGGTTAACCAAGAACTTCGGGTGCAGATAACCTATACCGAACGGAAAGAACCGTATGCCCGCTTTTCATATCAAATTAAGTTATTAGATGTTTCGGAACAATCAGAGGCGAACCCTTCTGATAGCGAACGCTCTCAAATTACAACACCGTATGCCGAAGGTGGGCATCAGCACCTACCCGAACAGAAAAGTGTTGAGAATCCAAACCAACCGATTTATAGAACGACGAGTACGCTCGAGAAATTAATCGCTTTTACCCAAAAACTCCAAAAAGAATTGGATCAGACCCAAGAACGTCTCGGGGTGGTGATTAACAAAGTTCAGCAATTGGAGGAGGATCGGCAGCAGTTCCGCGAGATACATAACCTCATTGAGGAGATTCTCAACCGAATCAGCCGCTTAGAAGATTTGGACCCCCGAATTCAGTATCTTGAAGCAGATCGTCAGCAGCTCCAGAATCTTCAGCAAACTTTACGAAAGTTTCTCATAGCATTGAACCAACAGACGAGAGTATCGCTGCAAGAAAATGACGAGATTGCAATGAATGAGTAATACCTGTGAAAAATGCTAACAGGCGATTTTGCCTGTATGCCGGTGAGAAAAGGAGTGTTCGGTATGATGAAATTGGGTACGATGTCCCTAAATGTGAGAAATACTACGGCTACTGCTTTCGCACAATTGGTATATGATCTCGGATTTGATGTGATTGAGTTGCATTCAAGTGCGTTTGAATCGACCGATGCGGACTATCTACGTGGGTTGAAGATGGATCTCATGCGGAAAGGATTACCCTTAGGTTACATCGGTATTAGCAATAACTTCGGCCGTCCTGTTGAGGAGCACCACGAGCAAGTCGCGTTAATCAAGCAGTGGATAGATGTTGCGGCTTTTATGAGCTGCCCATTGGTTAGAGTCTTTGCTGCTTATGTTCCTGACGATTGTGAAGATGAAGAGACGTTGTGGCCACCGATGATTGAAGCCTTCAAGGAGGTCGCTGAATACGGTCATGAGTCGGGGATTCTCGTCGGGTTACAGAATCACAACCATAACAACGTCACCCGGGACGGCGCGGCGGTTTTACGCGCTTTAAATGGGACAGACCATCCCTATTTTACACATATTTTAGATACCGGACAGTATGCGGGTTCTCCGGGCGCGAGTGGACATCGCGGTTCGTCACACCCAGGTTACGACTGTTATGCGAGTATTGAACAAACGGCACCGCATGCGGTGTATGTCCGGACGAAGTTTTATCAGATTGATAGCGGCGTGGAGGAGTGGTTAGATTACCCGCGTATTTTAGACATTTTGCGCGGGGTCGGCTATAACGGATGTCTATCTATTGTCTACGAAGGTGAATCGGATCCGGTTGAATCGATGCGAAAAGCGAGAAGTTATATGGAGTCTATATTGTAACCATATTACGGCGTAGAGCGAGGGAAAAATGAAAACGCGTGCTGCGGTTATGTATGAACATAACCAACCTGTTATTGTTGAGGAACTTGAGTTGGATGAACCGAAGGCGAACGAGGTACTCGTTCGGACTGCGGCGAGTGGTGTCTGCCATTCCGATTTGTCGGTTGTCACTGGGGCTATCTATTACAATGCTGCTGTGGCACTTGGACATGAAGGCGCAGGTGTTATTGAACGCGTTGGCGACGATGTCACTGGGTTTTGTCCAGGTGACCACGTGATCTTATCTTTCGTCAGTTATTGTGGCGGTTGTCGCTTATGCCGGATGGAAAAAGTCTGTCTCTGTGAGAGTTACGATGTCCCGCGCGGTTTTCAGTTGGATGGCACCTATCGCCTCTGGAACAGTTCGGGGGATGGTATCCTACAGATGGCGCGGATTGCGACAATGTCTGAATACATGGTTGTCCCTCAGCAAAACCTCGTCAAGATTGACGATCGCTATTCATTGGAGCAGGCAGCACTCGTGGGGTGTGGTGTAACGACAGGTGTCGGCGCTGTGTTGAATACTGCGAAGGTGGAACCCGGAAGTTCTGTGGCGATCATCGGGACCGGGGGTGTCGGTTTGAACGCCATTCAAGGTGCCGTGCTTGCACGAGCAGAGCGAATTATCGCCGTTGATATTGCCGAGAGGAAACTCGATTTTGCGAAAAGTTTTGGCGCGACGGATGTTGTTGATGCCTCAACGTCCGATCCAGTTGAAGCCGTGCGTGAATTGACGGCGGGTCTCGGTGTAGACTATGCGTTTGAAGTGATTGGGAATCCGAAAACTATCTTGCAAGCCTACAATATGGTCCGGGCGGCTGGTACTGCTGTCATTGTCGGGATGGCACATCATGAATCAGATGTTAGTATTCCGGCGCAACACCTCGTCTCAACAGAGAGACGGTTGATCGGTTCGTTTTATGGTTCGTGTCAGCCGAAAGTGGATATGCCGAAATTGCTTGATCTCTATACGGAAGGCAAGTTGAAGTTAGATGAGTTGATTACACAGCACTATCGGCTTGAGCAGATTAATGAGGCGTTCGCCGACATGGAGGCGGGTGAAAATGCGCGTGGTGTTATTCTTTTTAATTAGCCGTTATAGGTTAGCAGAACGCCCCGACAGCCAATTACTATGAAATCGGTACATAACGCAGTCCGAGAGCAGTTTAGCCAGCATGCAAACTATTATGCCCAGAGCAGCGCACATGCTGAGGGGGATACCTTAGACATTATCCTCGATTTCGCCGAGCCGCAAGGCACAGAACGGACGCTGGATATTGCGACAGGAACAGGATTTACAGCATTTAAGCTCGCACCAAAGGTCGAATACGTAATTGCCACAGACCTGACACCGGCGATGCTTACGAAGGCTGCTGAACTTGCAGAAGAAAAATCTATAAAAAACATCTCTTTTTCTCTCGCTGCTGCGGAGTCGTTGCCTTTTGCCGATGCTTCGTTAGATTTAGTAACCTGTCGAATTGCCCCTCATCATTTCCAAGATGTCCCTGCCTTTTTGAGCGAGGTGCGTCGGGTTTTATGCCCGGATGGACGCTTCTGCATGGTGGATTCTGTCGTGCCTGAATCGAAGGAATTGATAGCATGGCAGAATCGGGTGGAGTGGCTCCGAGACAACTCTCATGTGTATGGGTATCCGCCATCTGAGTGGGATGCGATGATTACGAATGCAGGATTGTCCCTTGAAAAGACAGCACTCGTCCGAAATGCCCAGATGTCGTTTCTGTGGTGGGTGCGTCCAGAGGAAAACCCGCCAGAGGTCGTGCAGGAAATCCGTGATGCGTTCACCAATCTCTCTCCTGACGAGGCGAAAGAACACTACACAGTTCATCCAGCGGGGGACGATTTCTATTTTTCTTGGCCGATGTATGCGGTTAAAGCGCGTAAGTCCTAATGGTTCTGGAGGTTTATCATACCTCTAAGTGTTCTCGGAATGCGATGAACGTCTCAACGATAGAAGCCGTAAGATTGAGGTGCTTGAGATGGTTGAGGTCTTGGATGGCTTCGAGTATTGGCTTGAGTGCGTTGACATCTGCGTTAGGGAAACGTGCGTTGAGGGTCGCGAGTGTGCTTTCAATGCTCATTTGTCGCGCCCCTTCTTCTCTACCTTCTTCTCTACCTTCTTCTCTGCCTTGCTTGATCCCTTGTGCGATGCCTTGTTGTAGATAGTGTTCAGCCATGCTTTGCATAAGATTTACCTCCTGTTGAGAAAGATTCAAAGCCTCGTGGTGTTCGGAGACGATTCGATCTAAATCGGCACGTTCACCAACGGAACGTTTGTGGACAATTAATGCGTAAAGATAGCAGACCGCTTGTGTCCACGCGGCACGCTCCGGCTCTCTGAACCCACTGAGATGATCTCCTAACGTCTCTAAGACCGATACGAATACCGTAGGATCGGGCGTGTCCGCACGTTTGAGGACTGTCAGCAGCCATCCGAACGGGCTTTCGGTCTGCAGTAAGTTCGCATCGGGTTCGGCCTGGATACCGAGAAATAACGTCTCGAATCTCGGAACGAACCGAAGCAGCGGTTCCGGCACCGTCATCAACGCTTCCATTGAAATCACGGGTCGCCATTCTGCTTGTCCCGTGTAAAACACGACTGGAATGATCGGACGAAATCGCCATTGACTTTTCGGGACACCCTCGGCGACCCACCGCTGCCGTTGTTGGTCCCAAATGTGATACATATAAGCCAACATCCGAAATCCCATTGCGGGGTCTACCGTGGATTGATGTTCAATGAGGATGTAGATCATCACCTCTGTTTCATCGGTATCTCGAAACGGCAAGAGAAAGACCAGATCGGACTCTTGTTCGCGCAGGTTATCGGCGATAAATGTAGTGTTAACGTGCTGAACTCTGCTGAAGTCGAGCGACTCGACGAGGTCTTTACCGATAATTTCGAGGAGCCCGCGAAGGTTATCTGGGTTGGCTAACAGCCATTTGGCACTCCTATCTGCGAACTGTCCGAGCGCGTCCTTGAAAAAAGTGAGGATTTCTCTGATGTCTACCATATAGAGGTATTATACACTGTTTTTGAGGGAAAATCAACAGAGTTTTTGCCTTTGAGGCAGACCTCAGATCCTAATACCCTTGCAACAAAGTCCTATTAATCTAAAAACAGCAAAGATGACAAGGCAACCGGTATCTGCAGAACGCTGTATATTGGTTCTACGTTGAGCATCTATTTTAAGGAGACACTCATGGCGAATAACGCACCAATCACTCACGAAGACCACTGGAGTCGTCCAGTGGCTATGACCCCCGATGGTCAATGGCTCTCTTTACGAGAAGTGGTAGAAGAATCGACACAGGTTCCATTTAACTGCTTATCCCTTGAGAAACAGTCAGAATTGGTCGCGGAACGCATTCGACAAAGTCCCGAATTTGACGTAGGTATCCTGGGGCAGGGAATAGTGGACAAAAAGCACGCCATTGAAGAAGTGCAGAAACGCACATCTATAGGACGCGCATTAATTGACGTTGAGCAGCGAATGATCAGAATGTTAATCAAACGTGCGCTTGAAGGAAACCTTTAACTTGCGAAAAATAACAAAGATAAAATTGAACCTGATTTGAAAATTCTCGCTATTGATTCCAGTTACGATAAGATTATCCAAGCCTCCTACGACTATCGAAATCGGCATGTTTATCCTTATCTGGAATCCAGAGGGTTTGAAATTGTACGTTGTCAGGGCAAATCGGCGCGTCGTTTTCACGTTAAACCGAAAGCCTGTCAAAGAGACATTATCTACATGACAGGCGTAGGACACGGAACCCATACAACCTATATGGGAGAACATGACAACCCTATTTTTGATATGGGGAGCTATCAACCCGAGGAGTCAGATGGCAAGGTTGTTCATTTTTTTGCCTGTCAAACTGCTGCTGAACTCGGCCCTGACTTTGTAACCCATGGGTGCTGTGCCTACTTTGGGTACAATGAAGACTTCATCGTTTTGATGCGTATTTCCGATGCTTTTTTTAATTGCGACTCCGAAATAGATCGGGCGTTTGCTGACGGTTTGACTGCAGAAGAAGTATACAAACGCGTGATTGAATACTATAATCAGAAAATACGCGAGTTAAAAAATAGCGGTCATTACCGTGAGGCAGCGGCTTTAGAACACAATCGCGACTGTCTTTGTGCACCTTCAGTTGATCCAAAGTGGGGAAATAAAAAAGCAAAACTCTCCTAACAGTACCAAACTTTATTCCTGATCCTCACGCCATTTCGCAAAGTCCGCCTCAATCTCCTCAGACCATTTCCGATCTATTTCACCCGGTGTATAGACTCCTTCGCGGAGCCGTTGATGTCCGAACCGGTCTCGGAGCGCGACCTCTTCGCCGCGTTCAACGACTTGTTGCGCGAAATGTGGCGGAATAAAAATAATCCCGCCGCGCCTCCCTAAAACTACGTCACCCGGTAAAACCGTCGCCTCCGCAATACGAATCGGGATATTAATACCGGTCAGTGTGACGTTTGCGATACCTGTCGGATCTACACCACGCACAAACGTCGCAAAATCAGGTAACTCATAAATGCCGTCCAGGTCGCGGATACCGCCGTCAATGACCATCCCCGTTCCTGTTTTCGCAAAGATGGAATTGCCGAGGTTGTCACCCGCAAAGGTGCCGTCCTTGACCTTACCAAAAAGGTCAACGACGATGACATCATCGCGGACGAGCGTATCAATAACCCACGAGTTTTGCCCACCGACGCATCCATCTTTTTCGCCTTGTGCAGAGATAGCGTCATTAAAGTCAGGTCGAATCGGCACAAAAGCACACGTCACCGCTCTACCCACCAGAATTCGGTCTGGATGGAGATTCATCCAATCGCCAGCGAATTGGAATTTATAGTTATTGCCATTCAGAACACCCCACGCCTGTTCGATGCTAATCGCTTTCATGCGTTGGAGAATATCATCGGGAACGCGCGGGCGTCCATCAGGAAACCGATCGCCTTTCCATAGGTGTGTCATCGCGAGGATGCTCTCTTTATCAATAAGTCTCATGTTGAGTCTCTTTCTAACAGAGGATGTATTTACCTACAGCCCTGCGTTTTTCCAGACCTGATCCAACGATTCCGCTGTGGCTTTCGCTGCGTCTGCGGGTTCCATGTTGTTTACCTTTTGACTGAACGGTTCAGGGGTCACGGGTCCTTCATAACCGATTTCCGTCAGAATTTGCATCAATTCAGTCAGTGGGATTACACCAGTTTCAGCGGGAAGGCACCTGATGTTGTCAATCTGATCGTACGGGTCAATGCCAGCTGGAGCGTCATTGATGTGGACGTAAACGACATCTGATACAGAGAGTTTGCGCACATCGTCTATAGCAGAACGGCAAGTATACCAATGCCATGTATCGAATAGCAGCCCGACGTTCCCTGTGCCAACCGCAGCGGCGAGTCCTAACATCGCATCCATTGAATAAGCAAAAAGATACTTGGAACCTGCGCGGCTTGTCGCCGGTCCAATGAATTCAAGCCCGATTGAGTGTCCGTGTTCTTTGAGAATCTCAGCGATAGGTCGAAGGCGTTTAACAGAAAAATCCCAGTTTTCCTGAAAGGTCATGTCATTTGAAGCGGGTCCGACGACAGTGGTCGTCCGATAACAACCGAGTTCCGCGGCGAGTGCTGCGCGTTCGGGAAGTTGTGCTAAACCGGCATCATAGTCAGCATCGGGACCCCGCCAATTGACCCCGAATCCCCAGCCACCCATAGCAATACCAGCTTCTGCCCAAAGGTCTTTGACATCCTGAACAGAGCGTTCTTGTGCGAGTTGGTTGGCTTCATCGATGCTGAGATCAAGACCTTCAAAACCGGCGTTTTTTGCTAAGGTTAAGCCTTCTGTCATGTTTGCCCGGATGCCGATTGCACCAGTACTTAGATTTTTAAACATAATTTTTCCTTTTCTAAAGTAGGAGGGGTTTGTAACCCCGAATATTATTGCTTCTCACCGCGCAAAACTTTCGCCGCAACAGCCCACGGATAGTCATTGTCCTCGGCTTTTGCGTTGCGATATGTAGGTATCCAGACCCAGCGTTCTTCCCCGGACTGGTTCGGATGACTGGCGTGAAGCGTTAAATCGTGAAAGAAGACGGCACCACCTGCTTCAATTTCCGCTGTAACGGCAAGGTCTTCATCAACGGCTTCGGGACGGAGTCGGTTTCCGAACCCATGTCCATCGCTGGCATCGCCATCGTGGACAATAGCGGATTTGTGAGAACCCGGGAAGAGTTTGAGACATCCGTTTTCAACAGTCGCATCGTCAAGAGCCACCCAGATTGAGACTTTATGTGTGCCGTGCCAGTAGTGCCAATCTTGATGCCAAGGGCTTGCGAAGGTCATTGCTTCGCTCTTAAAAACTACCTTGTCGCTCAGAAATTCGATATCCGGTGCGAGAATCCCTTCCAAAATATCGAGTAGCCGCGCATCACCAACTGCCGTTTGAAAGACCGGACTCCGCACAGCCAGACCGACATAAACGCCGTGTCCAGCGACTGTGCCTGTTTCTGCTTTAACGGCTTCCAGAATGTCGATGCATTCTAATTTAAGCCGTTGGACTTCGCTGCGTGTGAACAGGTTCGGTGCGATAGCGAAACCATCTCTTGCGAAATCGTTGCGAAGTGTTGCTATGTCAAAAGTCATTTTTTAAGCCTCAGATGCGTCGATTTGAATTTCACGTCCTGATTCAGCACTTTTGAGCAAACCTTCCATCATCTGTTGGACAATTAATCCGTGACGGAGCGGTGCTTTGCACTTTACGTCGTCTAAGATACACTCGATGAAGTGATCTGCGATGGCATCCCACGATCTCTGATATTTACCGGGGGGTAGGCTAATATTTATGTCCTCAGATGTGCCTGAATCGTCCGTGCGATAAAGCCTCAAAGGACTCAGTGTCGCACCCGCTTCTGTACCGAAGAGTTCTATCTGGAACTCGTCGGGTTGGTGTGATGCCCAGAAACTTTCAACCTGTAAGCCAAGTCCATTTTCAAAGGTGATGAAACCCCCGGCGTAGTCGTCCGCCTCATACTGTTCATAGGTCTCTTTTGGAGGTTGACTGCGGTTCCAATAGCCTCGCCCGCGCGGCCCGAACTTCGCACCCGCAGCACCGAGTACGGCGATCGGTTTCGGCAGTCCGAGAATCCACCACGCTGCGTCAAGGACGTGGACACCCATATCCCGGAACGCACCACCGCCCTTTTTAATGAAGCCGAGATTCCATGCCGGGATACCATTACGACGAACACTCCGTGCCCGAGCGTAATAGAGTTCGCCAAAATAGTCGTCGCGTGCAAGGTTGCCGAGATATTGGCTGTCATTCCCAAAACGTGTGGAAAGCGACATCATATTAACGACACCTGCTGCCTCTGCTTCTGTGACCAGTTGTTGCGCTGCTTCTTCGGAATCGGCGAGCGGTTTTGTTACCATGACGTGTTTGCCATTCCGCACTGCCTCTAATGCGATCGGGACATGCCACTGGTTCGGTGTTCCAACAAACACCGCGTCGATGTCACTATCTTGGCACATCTCTTTATAATCTGTGTAGAATTTAACTTTGTCGGGTAGGTCTTTGGCGAAATCTTTCATCCGATCTTCAAGTAGATCGCAAAGCGCAACGACGGTGCCTCTCGGATTGCTGGCGAGTGCAGCTCCATTGGGTCTGCCGATGCCCATACCGACAACTGCTATGCGTACTGATTTTTCTTCTGATGTCATAAAATGTGTCTCCTGATATAAGAGTTAGCGGTCAGGTCGCTTGCTGCGCAGGCTTTCAGGTGTCAGTAACTTGTTTGTGGCGGATGAAAACGTTTCCAACTGCCAGACGACCCGTTGACTGCTGAGAGTGCGGGGAAGCCCACACGGGCTTCATACCGTTGATTCGCGGAGCGGAACGCCCTGATTGCTGACGGCTAATTAATACGGACGACCCCGTTGGTTCAAGGGAGGACTCACCTCGTTTTTGACAGGCTTAATAGTCCTGAGATATGCCCAAATTGCCTTGAGATCCTCATCGTTCATCTGACCGTAATGTTTGGTTGGCATCGGTGGGAAGATCTGACGATTGTTCATATCGCCTTGATGGTGTCCTGTCCGCATTGCTCCGATGAACATTTCCTCTGTCCATTCACCCAATCCAGTCTCGTTGTCAGGTGTCAGATTTGAGGCAAAACTTGTTCCGAACGGACCGGAGAACGCGCTCATTTGAGGTGATGTAAGGATAAAAATACCTTGTTGCATCATGCTGAAATTGTAGCGTGGATAAGGCGCATTCGCAGGGTGTCCGGCAAGATACATATCCATATTATATTCGGCTCCCGCACGCGGTGTGTGGCAGTGTCCACACGCGCCCACTCCATCCACGAGATATTTTCCACGCTGCACCATATCACTCTGGCTTTCGACTGAGTTGATGTTCAGCGCAATAACGGCACCTACAAGGAACACCGCTGTGCAGAAGATTAAGAAATTTCGAGGCATTCAATAAGTTCTCCTTTAGGTTCAAGTTGTGTGCAAATCTCGCTACAATTTAGCACATCCTGTAAGTAGCTGCAATAAAAATATGAGAAGCTGCGATTGGAAAATTGCCATGCGTTTTTGGCGTTTAGAAACTATACGATAACTTGGCATAGTAAAATCCGCCATTGAAACCAAAAGGCGCAGCCCTGCGATCATACGTGAAGACCCCCGGCGAATCCGCAATGACCGTGCCTGTACTATCTACTAAAGTGCCGCCGCGTGCTTGACCAACCTCGTTCAGGTCAGGTAACTGATTAAGGAAATTATTTATCCCCACTGTCAACACCAAAGCGTCATTGAGTTGATATGCCCCTTGGATGTCAGTGAGCCATTTTCCGCTGTAGGTTTGTCGCTGGGCACTTTCTCCACTGCCTTCTTGAACGGTGTAGCTTCCGAAGTAGCGTAAAGCAGATCCAATCTTAACAGCACCGATGATATAATCCGCAGTAAAATTGATGCGTGTGTTTGGTTGCCATTCCTCGATGATAGAACGTTCACGTTCAGGAAAGAGAATCTCCTCAAAACCGATTAGAATAGGTCCAGGGGCTTGCACATCACCGATGACTTCAGTATCCGTCCAAGTCGCTGCGACCTTGAGATTCAAGAGAGATTCGTTGTCAAAGGCGTGTAGGTAGCCCGCAGCGACATCAACACCGCGCGTGCGGGTTTGTGCCACGTTCGTGAAAACTTGTGCTTGATTTGCTCCCGCTTGTGCTAAGGCAGGAACAGCATCAGCCGTGAAACTACCGCTAAGAACAATCCGGTCGTCAATATCAATCTGGAATGCATCAAGCGTCAACCATAGATTCCGAATTGGTTTAGCGACAATACCACCCGATACATTGATTGAGGCTTCTTCTTTAAGCACTGGAATATTGAGGGCACGCGCCGCATCACTATCATTGCGAAATGTCCCTACCTCAAAAGGTAGAAGTTCCGTTGTGTCCCCATCGCCATCGGCGTCGTTATTGTCTGCCTTGAATTGTGTGCTGATATTGTTGAAATAGAGTTGGTGAAGTAAAGGTGCGCGAAAGCCTGTACTGCCAGCAGCACGAAATGCAATCTGCTCCGTCAGATCGTAGCGAGCAGTCGCTTTTCCTGTGACAGTGGCACCAAAATCACTATACTGTTCACCGCGCACAGCTGCACCAACGAGCAGTCCGGTTCCGGGTTGCCCACTGAGATAGGATTCAAAATCTACATAGCCAGCCACGTTAGTTCTGCTTTCATCAACTTCGTTGTCAGGTCGAAATCCGGGGAAGACCTGGATACCACCCGCGGCACCCGGCGCGCCGAGTCCTGCGTTAATCCATGAAAGGGGTTCACCTGCGTGGATACTGTAGCCTTCTCTACGAAATTCGATCCCACCGGCGAGGTTAACCAAAGAGGATTGGTACTGCAACGGGTAGGTAAGGTCCAGGTTGAATGCTGTTTGCGTAAGTCCAAATCCACCAGCATCCGCGGCGGTTAGGCTGCTGACACCATAGGAAGCGTTCAAAGAATTAGAAACGAAAAAGTCGAATGTATTCAACCCGTGATTAACGCTGACATCGACATTTAAATCTGTCACTTCATGGGTCCATGCTAACCCTAAAGCGAGCGACGTATCGCCAATATCGGTGTTAATTTCCGGTAAAAACCCGTCGGGATAGATTTCGGTCACCGTCCGTTCTATTTGGTTGGCTCTGCGATAAAACCCGGCACTGTTATTTTGGCGCGTGGAATAGCTGCCAAATGCATATAATTCTAATCCTTCTGTCAACGGTAAGCCAAAGTTGTAAACCCCAACTTTTTGTGAGGCATCAGAATCCCCGACCCGGAAATTTTTTCGATTAAAATGATATTCGCGTGGATCAAACCAGACGGGTTTTTCACCAGTTACGTTTCCATTTGCGTCTTTTACCTCAAGCGTTGCGTCGGGGGGGCTGCCTTGATCTACGTCTACCCAATCGTATTGTTGCGTTCCGGTGAGTCCGGCTCGGTTTGTGCGGTACCGGTCCCGCCATTCGACTGTTAGGTTCAGAAAACCGGAGTTACCGACTTCCATGCCGTAGCTCCCATTTCCAATCCACGTGTCCCCGTCATCTTCGTAGGTTTCTCCCCAATAGATGTTCGCGTCCCCAGTATTGACATCGTCTTTCAGGACAATGTTGATAACACCCGCGATCGCATCGGATCCGTACTGTGCAGCTGCACCATCACGAAGCACTTCAATCCGTTCAATAGCAGCAGCAGGAATAGCGTTGAAGTCGGTTCCAGCGGTCCCCCGACCGACGGAGCTATTTACGTGGAGCAAAGCACTTTTGTGCCGACGTTTGCCATTGACTAATACCAACACTTGATCGGGTCCCAAACCGCGCAGCGTCGCAGGTCTCAATGCGTCAGTCCCGTCGCTGATTGTTGAACTTGGAAAGTTGAAAGAAGGAACCAGCATCTGCAGAACGCGCCCCGTTTCAGATTGTCCTGTAAGGCTGAGCTGCTCTCTGTTGACAACCTCTATTGGAACAGGTGCTTGCAATGCTCTCCTCCCTATGCTGCGGGTCCCTACGACCACAACGGATTCAATGGTTTGGATGGGCGAGAGCATTACTGTAGCTTCGGTTTGGTCAGCAGTGATATTAATCCGTTTGCTCGAAAATCCAATCGCTGTTACGGTTAGCGATTGGGCATTTATTACGTCACTAAACGCGGCGGTTCCGGATTCGTTAGTGGTTTGTTCCTGATCGCCTATCTGTATTTTTGCTTCAGGGATAGCATTTCCGTTTTGATCTTGGACGAGCACCTCGAATGTTTCGGCACTGGTTGTTGGTATTACTGATACGATGCCGAATAAAATGGCAACGAGACTCCAGAAATACCGTTTGTTGTCTGAAATTGACATAAGGTTCCTTTTTGTATCTGGTCGTATAAAGAATATGGTGCGGAAATATGAAGTTTCCAAATAGGTTTTGGCTTACAATATACTTTAATTATCTATTATTTTTTTTATAAAATGCAAATTAAAATGACTGGATATAGAATATTTAGTTTTTTCACCACAAAGTCTGCTTTTGTGCTAAAATGATTGGAACTGTAATGATTTTTGAGTAGCGTTTGATTGTTACCCGTTGATGATATACGTCGGAATGACTTTTTCCACTGCCAAAAACGAAAAAACCGAGTTGTTGTAAAGCATGCACGGCTTGATGATGAACTATCCATTGACGCTCGCGCAGATTTTAGAGCATGCGCACCGAATTCATGGTGATAAGTGTGTCCAAACGTTGCTGCCTAATTCCGATGTGCATCGTTATACCTATACTGCGCTATATGAACGTGTGAAACGGCTCGCAAACGCCATCACGGAATTAGGGATTCAGCGCGGCGATAGGGTTGCGACTTATGCTTCTAATACCTATCAACACCTGGAACTCTACTATGCCATTCCGTGTATCGGTGCTGTACTCCATCCACTCAACCTTCGCCTCTCCGCTGCACAGTTAGCCAAGATTGTTCACGAAGCCGAGGACAAACTCATCTTTGTCGAAGGGGCATTTGCTGAACGATTTGAAGAACTTCGGGATAGGATTACTTGTAAACGTGTTGTCCATTTCGATCTAATGTCTACGAATACTGGCGCGCTTTATGAAAAGCTGCTCCGTGAAGCTGAAGAGGCATATACTTATGACATCCGGGATGAGAACTGGGCAATGGGGCTCTGCTACACCAGTGGGACGCAAGGAGAGCCTCGTGGTGTTCTTTACACACATCGTTCTATGTTTCTCCACACTTTGGCGGTCAATCAAGCTGATGTCTTCGGATTAACGGAGATGGATGTCGTGCTGCCGCTTGTGCCGATGTTCCATGCTATGGCATGGGGTTTGCCTTACGCTTGTATGTTCGCTGGTGCTGATATGGTATTGCCAGGACCGAAACCTACATGCCTTGCAGATGTTATCGCTGAAAACGGGGTTACTGTCGCTGCAGGGGTGCCGACGGTTTGGGCAGCGGCTTACCCGGAATTACGGAAAAGGCGACAGGAACTTTCGTCGTTTCGGCGATTGATAGTCGGTGGGGAAGCGATGTCACCTACACTCATTGAAGCTTATGAAGCCGATCTCGGTGTTGAGGTGTGCCATGCGTGGGGAATGACTGAAATGTCTCCGACTGGGACGTTCTCGAAATTGCGCAGCGCACATCAAGGACTTTCAGACGTTGAAAAGTGGCGCGTTAAGGCAAAACAGGGAAGACCCGTACCGGGCGTTGAACTTCGGCTCACGTCTGGAACACCTACCGATTTCACTGAACTCCCTTGGGATGGTGAGACGGTTGGGGAGGTTCAGGTACGGAGTCCGTGGACAGCGAGTCGCTACTATAAGAGTGAACCGACAAGGGAATATTTCACTGCCGATGGGTGGTTGCGGACAGGTGATCTTGCGACTATTGACCCTGAAGGGTATATGCAAATTGTCGACCGAGCGAAGGCGTTGATTCGTAGCGGTGGAGAGTCTATTTCGAGTATTGCCTTAGAGACAGTGCTATTGCGACATCCACAGGTACTTGAGGCGGCGGTAGTTGGTGTTCCTGATGAAAAGTGGGGGGAACGTCCAATCGCAGTTGTTGTCCTCATACCGGCAGGTGCGGTTAGAGACTGCACCGATACCCTTAAACCGGCAGGTGCGGTTAGAGACTGCACCGATACCCTTAAACCGGCAGGTGCGGTTAGAGACTGCACCGATACCCTTAAACCGGCAGGTGCGGTTAGAGACTGCACCGATACCCTTAAACCGGTAGGTGCGGTTTCTAACCGCACCGATACGGACCTCGCGGGTGCCCTCATACAACATCTCACCTCAGAATTCCCTAAGTTCTGGATTCCTGACCAATTTGTTTTTATTGATGAAATCCCAAAAACAAGCGTTGGAAAATCCGATAAACGTGCCCTTTTGGAGCGGCTTGCAAGCCAAAACTTGCTTGAAGAAAGGGAAATGTTTCTATCCAATGGTAAATGGGTAGCCAGAGATTCCGACACCTCGGAACCGAAAGGAGACATCTCATGAAAA
Source organism: Candidatus Poribacteria bacterium (assembly GCA_965232115.1). Lineage (GTDB taxonomy): Bacteria > Poribacteria > WGA-4E > WGA-4E > WGA-3G > WGA-3G. The sequence goes on along the minus strand of OZ246958.1, from coordinate 4,896,017 downwards.
TGAAAGCTGCTATCTACACAGGCATTGAACAGATTGCGATTCGAGAGGTTGAGCGAAACGAACCGCCTCCAGGCTTTGTGCTCGTTGATACGAAGCAGACCGGTATCTGTGGAAGCGATCTGCACAGTTATTTCGGGCATTGGGGACAGTCCCATGAATACGCTGCAGGACATGAGACGTGTGGTGTTGTCACAGCTCTCGGTGCAGGTGTAACAAAGTTTGAGATTGGGGACAAGGTGGCTGTGGAATGTTTCTCGCACTGTGGGACGTGTAGGTATTGTGAGACGGGGCAGTACAATCTCTGTTTCAATAGGGGCGGCATCTCTCCGAGTATGCACGGTGGATTCGCTGAATACACTTCGACGCACCAGTCGGGGTTATTCAAATTACCGAAGGACATGACGTTTGAGCAGGGAGCACTCGTCGAACCGTTGGCTGTTTCACACCGTGCTGTGGCGCGGACAGGTGCCAATTTCAGAGACACAGTGGCGATTATCGGCGGTGGTACTATCGGTCAATTCGCTTTGGCGGATGCCGTTGCAGCGGGCGTTAAGGAGACACTCATCACTGTTAAGTACGAACAACAGGCGGAATTGGCGAGGCAACTTGGGGCGGATCATGTCGTCAATATTAGTGACACCAATGTCTCGGAATACGTCAAGGATGTCACGAACGGTATCGGTTTTGATGCTGTGATCGAAACGGTGGGTGGTGCGGAGAACTTCAATGCCGCTATGACTATCGTTCGGAAGCAGGGTGCCGTTGTCCTTGTCGCCGGATATTACAAACCCCTTGAGGTAGATCTCTCCCGTGTCGTCTGGTCGGAAGCCTTCGTCACAGGTTCTAACTGCTACGGTTATAGCGGTATGGAAACCGACTTTGAAGCGGCGATTGAGTTGATAGATTCCGGCAGGGTCGATGCCACAAAACTCGTGACGCACTATTATCCGCTTGAAGAGATTAGCGAAGCGTTTCGCGTGTCCGCTGATAAGACATCTGGTGCCGTTAAGGTGCATGTCTGTCAGGAGTAGCAGTCAGTTATCAGCGATCAGGTCGTTCCGCTACGCTCCACTCTCAGCAGTCAGTAAAGAGAAAGAGGCGTTCCCTAACGCTTGCGTCTTTGCTACGCAAGTCGCGTGTGGACTTGCGGGACAATGCTGACGGCTGACCGCTGAAAGCCATAAAAAAGGATTTTTTACACAATGCAAAACGGGAACCACACGTTAAGCAACAAAGAAAGGGAACAATTTTGGCGGCAAGGGTATCTCGGTCCTTACACACTCTGTAGTTCGGAAGAGATGCTCAAGATGCACTCAGAAATCGAGAAGATCCTTGAGACCGCGCCGCCGGATCACCAACAGTTTGGGCATAACCGCCACCTTGATGCCCCGCTAATTCACAATCTTGCTACGCATCCGTCTATCGTCAAACGGATGGCATCCCTCTACGGGCCTGATCTCCTACTCTGGCGAACGAACTTTTTCATTAAGGAGCCGGGAGCGAAGGAAATTCCGTGGCATCAAGATTTCAACTACTGGCCCCTTGAACCTCCGATTATTATTTCGGCGTGGATTGCTGTAGATTCGGCGACCTTGGAAAATAGCTGCCTCCAGATCGTACCGGGTTCACATCGCAAAGTGATACCGCACGTGAAAGCGACTTCAGACATGGCATTCGGACAAATGGGGGACCTCGGCTTCGTTGATACAACCGATGTTGTCAACTTAGAGATGCAACCCGGTGAGTTCGTCCTTTTCAATGAACGGACGCTACATCACTCAGAGGCGAACCGCTCCGCCAAACGGCGTATCGGCTTGGCTGTCCGCGTTATTTTGCCTATCGTTAAGGTTTTTGATTGGGATGCACCACGACATGAGCTCATCGTCATTCACGGCAAAGACCCCGTCCAGTTTAATGAGAGATAGGACTTACGCACGCCATCGGTAGGTGCGGTTTCCTAACCGCACCGGCTGCGTCGAAATAGGTGAATTTCTTTGATTTTTGCGTAAGTCCTGAGAGATATTAATTGTTCATAAGGAGAAACGCTAAATGAATCGTCAAATTACCCTCGCCGCTCGACCCGTAGGGTACCCGAAAGCGTCAGATTTCAACTTGGTTGAGGTGCCAATTCCAACACCTAAAGACGGAGAGGTATTAGTAAAAACCATCTATCTCTCCGTTGACCCATATATGCGCGGACGGATTAATGCTGCGAAGTCTTATGCCGCCAACGTTGAGATTGATGAAGTCATGGTCGGCAGCGTCATCGCCGAAGTGATTGAGACAAAACATCCGAATTTTGAAATTGGTGATATCGTCAACGCCGGTATCGGTTGGCAGGAATACGGTGTCGCTGCTGGCGATGGATTGCGAAAAATTGATCCGGCAATTGCCCCTATCTCTACAGGTGCAGGGATTCTCGGTATGCCGGGTTTAACAGCCTATTTTGGCTTGCTGAAGGTTGGGAAACTTCAAGCGCGTGAAACCGTCTTTGTCTCTGGTGCTGCCGGTGCCGTCGGTTCTGTCGTCGGACAAATTGCGAAGATTAAAGGCTGCCGTGTCGTCGGTTCCGCTGGAACTGATGAAAAGGTCGCGTATATTGTTGATGAACTCGGTTTTGATGCGGCTTTTAATTATAAAGAAATTGACGATTATAACGATGAACTTCAGAGGCTCCTGCCTGATGGTATTGATGTCTATTTTGACAACGTTGGCGGTAGCATTACAGATGCCGTCTTCCCGAATCTAAGAATCAAAGGACGGGTCGTTATCTGTGGACAAATTTCGCAATATAACTTAGAGAAACCAGAGAAGGGACCCCGTTTCCTCTGGTTTATGATTACCAAGCGCGCCCGCATCGAAGGCTTCCTCGTCTCCGAGTTCGCCGATCAGCACGCTGACGCTCTTGTTGAGATGGCAGGATGGCTGCGGCAGGGCAGATTGAAATACCGTGAAACGATCGAGGAAGGTGGCATTGAAAATGCCCCCGCAGCGTTTATTAGCATGCTGCAAGGTGGTAATATCGGCAAGCAGCTGGTTAAAATCGCTGACCCGAGTTCTTAATTATAGTGATCTATAACAGCATCTGTGTAAAAGCTGTAGGGGTAGGTCTTGTGCCTACCCCACACTTTTACTTCGCAATTCCACTAATATCCCTTCTCCTTATCAATCACGCTCAGAAGCGGTTTGCCAACGAGCAGCCGTTCCAGATTATCACAGAAAAGCCCGACTGAACGGTCTAACCGAATCGGTGAACCCCCGGCAACGTGTGGTGTGATAATCACGTTCGGCAGGTCCCACAACGGACTATCAAGCGGTAGTGGCTCTTCAGGCGTGACATCCAACCCCGCACCACCAATGCTCCCCGAAGTCAGTGCGCGGAGCAGTGCCGGTCCGTCTACAATCTTCCCACGTGTGACGTTAATAAGCAAGGCGTGCGATTTCATCTGTTCAAATGCTGCATCGTCGAACATGCCGTGGGTCTCTGGTGTCAACGGTGCGCAGATCGCAACGACATCGGAGGCTGCGAGGAGGTCATGGAATCGATCCATCTTCCAGACTTCATAGACAAACGAGGGTGCCTCCACCGCTTCCGGATCGACAGCGATGACACGCATATCGAACCCTTGTGCCCGGCGTGCAACATCAATGCCGGTGCCACCAAGTCCAACGATCCCCAGCGTCCGTTCGCTGAGTTCCCACGTCGCCAGACGGATAGACATCCGATTCTCCCATGTCCGTTCGCGAACGGAGCGTCCGATGCCTCGCAGGAGACCCAACAGTAAAGCCCAGGTCTGATCTGCCAAATGTGGTCCGACGAATCCTTTCGCACTTGTCAGAATGACATCGCTTTTGACGAATTCGGGGAACAGTAGGCCATCAACACCTGCTGAAAGGACTTGTACCCACTTCAACTGCGTCGCGTTTTCAAAAAGCGAACGGTTAAACCCACCGAACACAATATCGGTGTCTACAATTTCCTCTAACGCTTCTGCTGAATTCTGTGGACGGACAAGCGAAAGGGTATCGGAAACCGATGCTATTTGCTGCTGTTGTTCGGGTGTAATATCGGTGTTAATCAAAATTTTCATTTGACAGTCTCCTCTCTGTCGTGGTATTCTATATACAAAATAGTGAAATTCCTATACATTTACCAGCAAGTTTTAGCTTGCAAACTACGCCAAAAGACACATTTTTTAACAACAAAGGAGCATTCTATTGTGATTCACTCATTTTTGGTGCGTAACCGACGGTCTTCTGTTTTTTCCATACCTATCTTTACTATCAGCATTTTTCTCGCTGCGATTTTCATTGCGAGTTGCGGCGACGAAGGCGACATCACTGAAGACACGACAGGGACAACCGATGTACTCCAACCCACGACAACAACACCAGCTACTCAGACACCCGTCCCCGCGGAACCACCAGCGGGAGTTGAGGTGCCGCCGGTTGTTGAAGAGCAAGGCATCTCTTTTAAGGACGATATTCAACCGATCCTTGCTGAACGATGTGCCATTCCAGGGTGCCACGCTGCGCCGGGTGCTGCGGCGGGGCTTGACCTCAGTCAATACGATACCTTCAAACCGGCGTTCACCGCTGGCAACGGTAAAGGCAGCCTTGTTGTTAGACGTATTGACGGCGGCGGCATGCCTCCGATCCCACCCCCGCTTGATGCCGATCAGGTCCAACTCTTCATCGACTGGATCGACGAAGGTGCCGAGAACAACTAAATTTCAGCGGTATCATAACACCTCTATTCCGTTCTGTCAAGATTTAAAATTACCATAACCGTTGGCGCGTCCCTTACGCGCCTTTTCTTTTTTCCCTAAACTTAACCTCCTTTTACCAACCTCACGTTCCTTACATTCATTATAGTAGATTAGAAAAATAAGTGGACATTACAAGCAGAAACCCGCACCTTGCTGGCGAGGTTTCCTAACCTCGCCAATGTAAAGGTAATTGTGGGTTTTACTATAAACGCGCAAAGTTTCCGAAGCACTGCTTTTTATGCAACCTTTTAACTTTCCTCACGCGTTATTATACTATAAGACCGCTATTTTCCACCAAACGGCATGAAGGTACACAGTCTATTCTTGAGGCAAGGGTAAAGAGATGAATGAATATTCAACCCGTGTTACGTCTGTGATTGATGGTGATACTTTTACGGCTGCAACCCAAATAATTCGCTTGGCAAATATAAACGCACCCGAAAGCAGCACACCCCAAGGACAAAAAGCCACTGTCTATCTGAAGTTCCTCATAGAAGAGAAACGCGTCAGAATCAAACCTGTAGCTATTGATGTTTACGGGCGCGCAGTCTCCCATGTGTGGCGGTATCCAGATGGCTTGTACGTTAATCGAAGCATGGTTGATAGTGGACATGCTGCTTGGGTGTAAATTACCGTCTTATCGCTGTTAGTGTTGGGTTCCCGAAGTATCGTGCGCTGGGGCTGTTGGTTTAAGAGTATGCAAAATCTGCAGAGTAAGGTATGCAGAATTTGCCGACTGCGAAAAATTTGCGTAGTTGATATTTTGCGAAAATCCCCTAATAATAAGGTTTCTCCGATTGGCACGAGAATTGCACTATATGAAATATGCTAAGCGATGTTTAACTGGTTTATTATACTACCACCTACAAGGACGAAAACGTGATTAATTTTCCAAAATCTCTACATCAACTCCATATTTTTGAAGAAGAAGGTAAACTTTACGCCGCTGATCTTGATAAGGCACAGCTCGTCGAAATCTCTACTATCATTGCTCATATCCTAAAACTCGCGGAGACACAGACTACAGAGGCGATCACAGATGCCCTGAAAACTATCTATGATGCGGTTGAGATTGCACAAGCATTCGAGGCATTAACTGAACATGATCGACAAGGTTTGCTGTTTAATCGTGGAGAAAATCCTACAACCCTCTTTTCCAGAGAAGACAACTCACCACATCTATTATTGGTCCTGCCAGGATTCAACGCTGACACCCTTTCAGACATAGAAAATACCAGTGCCGGAACCAACATCGCGCTCGCGTATGCTATTCGGGCACTGAAGGAGTGTGCTATTCTCTACTTTGCTGGCACACAAAACAGAAGGCTCAGTGAGAATCTCTACGAAGTTGATTTGAATCTGCGCGACATATTCCGCGCCCCTGAAAAGGTGGCGGAGCAATACAGCGGTATTCTTACACTTCATTGGGAACTGAATGAGGAATCGGTTTTCTCCCTCTTCCGATGTCCTGAGCTTCCGCCAATCCTGATGCAAATCCATGCTGTTCGCGGTCATGGCGGTACAGGTATTCGTTCTGTACTCCTTCATTATGCAGCGTTGCGAGATTACGATGCCTTTACTGTCCCTTCAGATTCTGTGGGGGATTTCTATTCTCGTTTCGTCTGGAATAAAAGTGTTTTCAACACTGTGCCAAACGGTGTGGATTTAGATTTGTTCCATCCAATGGATAAACAACAGGCAAAGCACAAACTTACAGAACTCGTCGGAGATGAACGGATTAAAATAATGCCCACGGTCGGATATCTCTCCCGCCTTCAAGCTGAAAAGGGAGCCTCTATCTATCTAAAGTTGGCGGAACTCAATCCACACATACTCTTTTTGCAGGCGGGTTGGAATAAAGGCAGATACGCACACCGAAAAATGCCGGACAATCTCATCTATGTTGGATTCCATCCGCGTGAGAAGTTACCACTAATTTACAATGCTTTTGATGTTTATTGCTTCCCATCTGTGTCTGGTGAAGAGACTTTTGGATTGACAGTCCTTGAGGCGATGGCATGTGGGGTGCCTCCCGTTATCTCCGATTTTGATGGGGTTCCTTCTGTCGTCGGAGACGCTGGTTTGATCGTTCCTGCCGTGCATTTTGAACAAGACATCGCTACTATCACCAGTTACGCCTCTCCACTTGACTACTCAGAAAAAATAAACCTGCTGCTAAATGATAATTCCCTACGGGATGCCTATGCACAAAAAGCGTTATCTCGCGCACGAACGTTTACGTGGGAAAAGAATGCGCAGCGGATCCTCTCACTATTTGAGGATCTTAATGAAAAAAAGAGACTCGTCTCTCAAAATCGCCTTCTCCCATTTTTCTCGCCCTATTGGAATGCCTATCGGGAACAAATTGAGCAAAAGTCTGTCCTTTTGAATCTGAACACACGATACGAGAAACCGGTGAATCCACTCAACGTCTTCAACCAACAGGTTGAGGATGGACTGGTACTCAGTCTCCTCAAAACGCATACTATTAGGGAAGTGGAAGCGGTTCTCACGGAACTTATGGAAGATGAGAAGGCCGCCAAAACTATACTCGCAAGGTGTCAGGGCTTCATTCAAGCTACAGCATGAGGTTTCATAATGAAAGTTCAAACAAAATACCGAGTACATAAACACCACAAATTTGAGCACGGCGGAAAAAAGTACGCCGCTGATATGGAATCCGATGTCATTGTTGAAATAAACAATGTAGAGTGGATCCTGCTTAATCGTGACCTCACGGAAACAATTTATACAACCGTTGAGGGTTTGAAATCCCAATTTAAAACAGAGCAGATTTTTGAAGGGATCGAACGGTTAGAAAGTCTTTCTCAGCGTGGGTGTTTGTTAAGTCCGAATCAGATGATAGCAAGAGAAGAACACTCAAATCAAGAGGTAGCAATTAATAAACTCCTAATACCATTCCAATTCGCTTTAGAAAAAGACACACTTGATACTGTCACAAACGAGAATCGGTATCACCTACTGAAAGCACTTTCAAAATATGCTGAATTGGAAACTATTGATGTGACCGGTGATGAAGCACCTGACATCCTTGATTTTGTGTCTGTTCGAGCGATAAAGAAAGCAGAAGAAAATGAAAGAAGTTTTCCCTTACCGTGGTATGCAGGAAAGGGTTACGATGGCATTCTCCTCCTGAGCCAAGTTCTATGGTATGATACTTTGTGTTATCCACAAGAAGTCCCTATCCTTTACTGTGCGGAGAGTGATCGGAGGCTACGGGATCTGGTACTTGACAAAACCTTAGAACACTCTACCGCTCAGAAACCTGCGGATCTAATTTTACCTAAAGCATCGTGGCTCACCAATTGGCTTTCGGAATTCGGGGTAAATCCTGCCGGGATGTATACAATTTCAGAAGGCATCAATGTTGTTGAACCTATTGGGAAGACGTTGGCAAAGCAATATACTGCCTCGCTTACAGAAAACCCGTTATTTTCACAACAACCCGTAGTCGGGGTTATTTCTGGGTTTGAACCTAACATGGCAGTGAGGGTAATTTCAGAATTGGCGACATCCAATCCACATATTGCCTTTTTCGTCTATGATTCGATTTTGGCGGAACATTATAACAACAAACCCGGAAATGTCGTGCTTTTCAGCGCGGACGATGAAAATACTCGGTCAGTTCTACCCATATTTTTCCAAGCGTTGGATATCGTCTGTTTCCCGGCCATCTCGGGAACTTCTCCTTCGTTGGTTCTGGAGGCAATGGCTTATGGCGCACCTGCTGTTGTTATTTCACAATATGAACTCCCACCAGAAATTGAAGGCGCGGGGGTTTTGGTTCAATGTCCGGCATGTATCGGAAACGACCTTAAGATTTCAACGCAGCAGTTATCAAAAGCAATGAACCAACTGCTGAAAGACACAAAGCGGCGGGGAAAGTATGAACAGATAGCCAGAGGTTTTGCGGAAAAGTACACATGGGATCGTGCTGCCATGGAAATTATTCAGTTATTTAAACAGAGTGCTGCGCGTGCCAAGACGCGCCCTCAACCCGCAATGCCAAATCTGTTTCCACCAATTTTTTGTCAGTATTACGATCCGCGAACCGGCAGGACTTATCCAAGAGCATATAATCAAGAAACAAAACGCTTTGACAGCCTTGAAAACGCTTTGGCAGTGGTGTTATCTAAGCATCATACACCTGCTGAAGTAGTATCTGTTTTCAAGCATTTCCAGCGCGACTCATTTCTCGCTGGAAATGGACTTAACTGTAAGGTTTAGATTTTCAAGTCTAAACTGAGTTGAGTTAATCCCGCTGGGGCTGAGATACCTGGTATAAAGAAAGGAGAAACCTGAATGAAAAATCTCAAGTCGAAAATCCGAGACTTCCTCGATTCCGAAGAAGGTCGTGTCGGTGTGAAAACGCCTCTGGCGCTCGGTGTCGCTGCGGGTGGGCTGATGCTTGCACAGGCATTTGTTGTTACACCCAATGCAGATGCATGCACCAACCAACATGATTGTGCAGCTGATCAGCATTGCTCCAATGTCTGTTGGGAATGGGATGATCCCGACGGGGATGGAATTCCCACGTGCATCCAGTGGGTAGGGCAGTGTGTGTAGATAAATAGTTGTTTTCCCATTTGTAACAAATACAAATTGGATGTGTTACAACTCTAACACGTTTACTGGTTGTTATTGAAGGGACTTGTGTCAATAAGAGCCAGTAAACCTCTACTTTCTCTACATTTAATTGAGGAGACAGTTGTGAACGGTGTTTACTTCTGATGCTAAGGTTGCAAACAGCGAAAATCGCTTTTTCTGGCCCCGTCCATCTTGCTGGTAATATCGGGTTCATATTTAATGTTTCGACATAGGTTGTCGCCGAACTGACAGAAAACAGAGATTTAGGAGAAATGTAATCATGAAACGCACACATTTGTGGGTTATCCTTATTTCCATATTGTTAGGTCAGGGTGTTTGTTCAGCTCTTGCCCAAACACCTAAAACCGCAAAAATCGTGTTTACATCTAATCGCGATGGTAATAGCGAGATTTATATTATGAATGTGAACGGAAGCGAACAAAAGAACTTGACGCAGCACAGCGCACGGGATGGAGCACCTGTCTGGTCCCAGACAGGTGAACACATTGCTTTTCACTCTGATCGGCACGGCCTTCGGGATATTTACATTATGGATGCTGATGGAAAAAACGTCCAAAAGTTATTTAAGGACTTGGTCTATAGAGAATTCCCTACCTGGTCCCCAGATGGAAAAATGCTGGCTTATTATCGTTGGGATGGAGATGAAAGAGCAATCTATATTGCTCATATAGAGGAACAGCGAGAAGAGCATATCGCATCCGCGGGACCTCTGGCAGGTTTTCCAGATTGGTCTCCCGACGGTTCAGAGATTATCTTTACTTTTAGGTTTGAACACGCTCGTGGTACCGCTTTTCTTCGTGTTGTAAACATCAATACTAAAGCAGAAACTACGCTTTTTGAACCTGATGAACCTGCCTCATTATTTCATGCGGATTGGGCTCCGGATGGGAAAAAAATAGCATTTAGTTGGTTGAAAAAGGGTGTTTACGTCCTTGATGGTAGTAATAAAGCCGAAAAATTGACTGCTGGAACGTTTCCCGCTTGGGGACCACGGGGCGATGAATTGCTTTATGTAGAGCGAGGCCAAATTTTCACTTTCAATTTGGAAAGTCGCATCTCTAAACAACTCACAGGTGGAGCTGGGACAATCAATGTTGAGCCTAATTGGTTTGATCCAGCGACTCTTCCAGTTCAACCCAACCCAAAATTGTTAACAACGCAGTGGAGTAAATTAAAAGAGAAATAAGATTCCTTAACACTATTGAAATTCACCTTTTGCTAATATCCCTTTGCACTGGTAAACTTCAAGCAGAAAATTAAGGAGAACCCATCTTATGTCTATTAAAGGAGTATTTCTGCTAAACAGTCTCTTGATCCTAATAAACGTCTGCGGATACGCTGAAGACGTTCGATACATTTCCTTTTCTTCTAACCGAGAAGGAAACTCTGATGTCTATATCATTGATACGAATGGCGAAAGTCTTCGCAATCTCACCGACCAGCACCGGACAAATGATGCTTACGCAACTTGGTCCCCTGATGGTCAATTTCTCGCCTATACTTCCGATCCGAATGGAAATCCCGATATTTTTGTCATAGATATCGAAACGGAAGAAAGCCGCCGGTTAACGAAGGACCCTGGAATTGACTTTCAGGCTGTGTGGTCTCCAGATGGACAATGGATTGCCTTTTGCTCAAATCGTTCAGGTGCGTTTGAAATCTACAAGATGAATGTGCATGGTAAGAACCTACAACGGTTGACCAGGCTCCCGGGAAAAAATACAAGTCCAGCCTGGTCCCCCGATAGTCAGTCGATCGTTTTTAATTCTTTTTGGCGTAATAAGGACGGTATCCGAGAACAATTCCTCTACGTGATGGATGCCGATGGACAAAATCTCAGACAGTTCATAGAAGTTGCGGGGGGTGGAGCGGCGTGGTCTCCTGATGGAACCCAAATTCTCTTTTCAACCACGCGAGACGATGAGGAAGGTGAGGATACCTTTGACCTCTTTGTTACAAATCTTGATGGTCAGGAACATCGTCAGTTAACGCATGGACCTGAGTGGGAGTTAGATCCGGTGTGGTCTCCGGACGGTCAATGGATCACATTTGAGGCACGAACGCCTCGACAGAATAAGACGAATGCTTTCTATGTTATGAATGTAGTCAGCGGAGAGCTTCGTCAATTAACAGATGAACTGTCAATGCATGTGGGTCCTGCTTGGGTCCCTGAACGGAAGGCCTTTCCTGTGCAGCCCAATGCCGCGTTGCTAACAACGCTCTGGGGTAAACTCAAACAGAAGTAACAGGCTTTTATGAATCTATTTTCTTCAGTTAAAAGTTAAATAAATGTGGAGGTTCGATCCTAAAATGGTGATGAAACGTACATGTATGTTGGCTATTCTTGTTTCCATATTTTTGTTGTATGGCATTTCTTTAGTTTATGCCCAAGTTCCAAAGACCGCCAAAATCGTCTTTTCATCAAACCGCAAAGGAGATTTTGACATTTATGTAATGAATCCTGACGGAAGTGAGCCTGTCAACCTCACCCGCCACCCTGGAGGCGATGCTGGACCTATCTGGTCGCCTACAGGCACACACATCCTTTTTACGTCTAACCGAGATGGCGCGTGGGATCTGTACATTATGGAGGCGGATGGAACAAATGTGCAGAAAATCTTTAAGGATCTCGCACGAAGGTCCAACCCATCTTGGGCTCCCGATGGAGAAAGAATCGCTTATTCACAAAACGGAACTGTTTATACTGCTACCCGGGATGGCGAGAATGTTGCAGCAGTTACAAAAGGGATATATCCCCGTTGGTCACCCAATGAAGAATGGATAGCATTCATTTTGGATCCACCAGGTGAAGGAGGAAAGTTTGGAATCGGGATTTTTGACCTCCGGACACGCACACGAAGAATGTTTCTCGAAAATCCCCGACGACCATTGATTAGCTCGCTTTCATGGGCACCAGATAGTTCAAAACTCGCTTTCTCTTGGTTCAACCCTGAAATATTTCACTTACTGACCGTCTACATAATGAATCTTGATGGGAGTCAACTCAAGCGAATTGTAAAACCAGCTCGGTCCTTTTGGGCTGATGGTCCGGTTTGGTCTCCCCACGGTGACGAACTTCTTTATGAACATAGGGGGCATGGAAAATCCCACATTTTCAAAACCCGTTTGTGGAGTCGCACATCCAAACAACTCACACATGAAGGTCGAAATTATGCGGGCGATTGGTTTGATCCGAGAGTTTTGCCTGTTCAACCGCAAGCGAATCTTCTGACAACACTTTGGGGAAAACTCAAGAGGAAATAACTTACTTCTGTGAACACTACCCGTATGAATCTAAGATATACAAACCGATTTGAATACCTTGAAAACGCTTCGGCAGGGGTGTTATCCAAACACCATACACCTGCTGAGGTAGAAACAGTTTTCAAGCACTTTCAGCGCGGATGAATGATCTTGTGCTGGAAATGGACTCAGTCATTCTGATTGAGTCAATCCCGCTGGGTATGAGGTGCCCGGTATAAAGAAAGGAGAAATCTAAATGAAAAATCTCAAGTCGAAAATCCGAGACTTCCTCGATTCTGAAGAAGGTCGTGTCGGTGTGAAAACGCCTCTGGCCATCGGTGTCGCCGCAGGTGGGTTGATGCTTGCACAAGCGTTCGTTGTCACACCTGACGCAGATGCATGTGTTAACAACGCTGACTGTGATGGTGACCAGCAGTGTGTATGGAAGTGCCTTGATTGGGTATGGGTTGATTGGGGCGACGGATTCTGGACCTGTCGCGTAGAGGGTATGGGATGTGAGTAAGTTTAATGCTACCTACTCCATATCCTAATCTAATCTTTGCATGGAGTTAATCATAAGTCCATGCAAAGGTTAATCCTTCCTAAGGGATATACGCATAGAAATGGCTGCTAACAGTATCTGGGGTATTGTCCTCATCAATTGTAGACAACTTCCAACTAACAAGAGTAAACGACTAAAGAATTCACTTAAATTTATTACTGGGAGTTTCTGTGAACACATTTACGTACGAAATCATCTTACTCTCTATAGCATTTACTTTTTGTGGTTATGCTTGCTATACGGATATAAAAACCCATAAGATACCCAATCTTTGTTCGATGTGTCTCATTTATGCTGGCACTCTCGGGCAACTAATGGGTTGGTTCCTTGGGCTCACCACACCCGTGAATATTGCAATCACATTCGCGGTGAGTGGTGCGATTGCCATCGCGTTCTATACGTTTGGTATCTTCTCGCCGGGGGACTCTAAGCTCTTTTGGGGACTCTGTTTAATACTACCCCCATGGTGGTTTGGACATATCCAAGAGACGTTGATATTCCCGCCTATAGCATTGGCACTCAATATCATCATCCCTTACACGATCATAGTGATAGGCTATCTCATCGTCCAGTTAATCCGGGTACGTGGAACTGGTACGATGATCATCCAACTCATCAAGGCATCTCTCAATCGAGATACAGTGTTGGAGAAATTGTTCGGACTACTCCAGTTTATTCTTATTGGTGCCGGACTTACCTATCTTTTTGAAATTATAGAATGGCAGTTAGATCGGGTGGTGCAGCTTATCTTGGCGTTGGCTATTTTTGGCGGCGTACAGAAAGTATTAGGTCCCTTTTTGAAAACACCGACATCTGTCGTCATTGTACTGTTTGGCAGCGGTTGGCTAATGTTCAAAAACGCACCCTCTATCGGGCTGCTGCTCGGTGGACTCGCCTTTTTCTTCATCTTTTATTTCCTTATCTTTGTAGTAGCGAAACAGTTCGTGCTTCAGTTAGCAAGTATCGCTTTTGATCGGGTAGTCGAGGTGTCGAACCTCCAGGTCGGGATGATTCTCAGCGAATACATCTTCAAAATGGAGCAGGCCGACGGGAGTGTTCATTATGATAAGCAAGTAGACAAAAAGGAACGCCAAGGAACTGAGTTGATAACGACCGACCCAGTCGGACTCTCCGCGGCAACAATTCGTAAATTACAAAATTTAGTCAAACAGAATGCCTTTGCACACTTTGACAACAGAATTCGGATCCAGCCTGCCATTCGTTTCGCACCCGTCATTGTATTCGGGGGATTGTTGACGGTGCTGTGTAAGGGCCCCTTTCACCTTGGGATAATCTCCCTTATAGATAGGTTTTTTTAACAATGAAACTTGCTATCGTCACTTTAATTCTACTAACGCTGGTCATAGGGGTGCCGCCGCTGTATACACATTGGGCGGAGTCTCGCAGACAGCAACAAATTCAAGAAATTAAGCAACACGCGCGTCAACCAGTAGGCGAAACCCTTGAAACGACACTTTCAATCCTTAAAGACGAGGAGCCCCCTTCTGTCATTATCCTATACACCGGTGGCACCAAAAGCCACCTGGAACCTTGTGGATGCTATCAGGAACAGTCAGGTGGATTACCGAGACGGGCCCACCTTGTTTCGCAAATCCGTAAATATGGAATCTCCACGCTCTTGGTTGACGCTGGAGATATTTTCGATGGCACTGAGACCATAGACACACAACGGTGTCAGATAAATCTCAAGGCGATGTCTATGATGGGGTACGACGCGGTAGCATTGAGTCGAAGCGACCTCGCTTACAGTGATGCTTATATCAGTGAACACCGTGATGCTGCATCATTCCCATTTCTCGGTGAGGACCACATTCATACGCGACCCTTTGTGCTAAAAACTGTTGGTAGGACCTCTGTTGCTCTTATACACCCTTCAAACAACGGTGAACTGCCAGACGCTGATATTCTCATTGGCTTGGGAGAGCAGACATCGGCAGAACTACGAGAGATTGACGTTGTCATTAGTCCTGAAGAAGCAGAACTCGGACAACAAGCGGACGGACCACTTTACGTGGGTTCGACACCCGAAGGGAAAACATTGGGATTTTTGGCACTCTGGGTGAATTCAGAAGGTGAACTCACGCGACACCACGCCACGCAACTTGCACTGACAGGTGATGTCCCAGAAGATGAATCCGTGCGCCAGTTGTTAACCGACTTTTACCGCGAAGTCGCTGAATCTTCTGAACATCAGCCACTTTTCACTGATCAACTGCTGGAGCAGCAGACAAAAAACGGATATGTGTCGGCATCGGCGTGTCAGGACTGCCATGAGCAAGAATACCTTCAGTGGTCTGCTACGCGGCACGCTTTCGCCTTTGAAACCCTTTTGAAAAAGGAGCGCTACTTCGATCCAAATTGCGTCTCATGCCATACCACTGGCTTCGGTTACCAAACAGGGTTCCAAATCGGCGACGAAAAATCAGCGTTCAAAGGAGTCCAATGTGAAACTTGCCACGGTCCTGGTAAACAACACGTCGGTAATCCCAAAAAGACGAATATTCGGCTCGCTGCTGAGACTTCCCTTTGTCTTAAATGTCATGACACAAAACATTCTCCCGGATTCACAGAGGTTGTCGCACTGCACACCAAAGATGTAGACCACAGTCGAGAACCGATGAACCTTGAGGAATTGTTAGCATCTCGTGTCTCACGCATGGGGAAACCGACGTTGGAACTGTTTGTCATGAGTTACTGCCCTTACGGGGTTCAGGCGGAGGAGAAACTGATCCCGATTGTCAAGAAATTTGGCGACACAATTGACTTCAAACTCCGATTTATTGCCCAAGAGAAGGAAAGCATTTCTCTGAAAGATATAACACCCTTCACCAGTTTACACGGATACCCCGAAGTCGCAGAGAATATTCGGCAGCTACTGATAGCGAAAGAATACCCTGATAAGTATCTGGACTATATTCTATGTCGGGGAAAAAAACTGAATCAAAGCTGGGAGGCGTGTGCACGGAAACTCAGTATTGATGTCGAAAAAATCCAAACACTTTTCGATAGTCCAGAAGCCGAACAACTTTTCCGAGAAAACATTAAGCGTGCTGCTGAATTGGGCATTAGAGCCTCTCCAACCATTTTAGTCGATAATCATCAATTTCGAGCAAACCATCTGTTACGAGCAAGCGGCACCCCGTGCCAGTAGTGTCCACTAACAGACATTTTAGAAAGGAGGTAAAATTATGAAATGGATACATTACGCATTGTCTTTAGGAGGCTTGTTTTTCCTCATTGTAACGCCTTCCAAGGCAAAGATGGGGCAAGTATCCCCAGAGATGGAAACTTCTCTCTATGACGTTTCTGGACTGCGAGACATCGAAATTCCGGACCTCAGGATCGTGCAGCCAGATCCAGTCCCGGGACCTAAACCCATGCCTGATCCCGGAGAAAACCCGAAACCGCTTTAGAAACGAGCAATGGCGTGTCAGAAGGGTAAATCCTTCTGACACAAAGTTAATTCACGCGAATTAATTCGGTCGCTGGGATGAGAATTATAGTGATTTGTCAAAATACATAGATATTTTATAGTAGATCCCGTAAATACTTTTACATTCTCAACATCCCCCGGTAGGTGCGGTTTCCTAACCGCACCGATACGAAGTGTGCCATCGCTGGCGAGGTTTCCTAACCTCGCCAATGTAAAGGTAATTATGGGTTCCACTATAGTAAATCGCAAACGCTCTTCCCGCTCTCGGTAGGCGAGGTTTCCTAACCTCGCCGATGCCAATGTGTAATTAATGTTAATATCCACTATTGCGTTTTCATAGGCACAAACTAACGTTTATGCGACCAAGTGGCAACTTAGATTATAATATGAAGGAAGCATAACATGCAGGCAATTATTTTATGTGGTGGAAGTGCGACACGTCTGGGAGCAACCGCCAAACGGACCCCGAAACTCCTCCTAAAAGTCAAAAACCGTTCTATTCTTGAATGGCAGTGCGATTTCCTAAAAGAAGTTGGAGTCCAAGAGCTCATCCTCGCTACCGGACACCTCCACGATGTACTCCGAGACACTATTGGGGAGTCTTACGACGGAATTCCTGTGCGTTACTGCAAAGAGAATAAAAAACTCGACACCGGAGGTGCCATCAAAAATGCAATGCAGTATGTACACGATTCTCCGTTCTTTGTGTTGAATGGAGATGTCTTATGGCGTGATTTTTCCCTCAAGCAAATGGTATCTACCTTTCGAGAAAACATGGAGGGATTGCTATTGGGTGTTTGGGTAGATGATACCCGCCCTTACGGCGAAATTATCTCTTCAAACACAGGACAAATTACAGCGTTTCTGGAAAAACCCACCGCGCTGCGAAGCGGATATATCAATGCTGGTGTCTACCTCTTCAACAATACAATCGTTCATAGATTTCCCAAGAACGATGTGTTCTCTCTTTCCTACGATGTCCTTCCCAAATCAGAAAGCCTCTATGTTCTCAAAACGGACACCGATTGGATAGATATCGGGTCACCTGAACGCCTTCAGGCAGCACAACAACTTTTTTAAATAGGACTTACGCAGGACGCTCTTTTGTAGCATAACCTGTCAGGTTGTGCCATCCAAACGTCTATATTCGTCCAGAGATCTCTATCTTACAGAATGCTGGACAGTCAAAATTGGTGAGTTCTGTTAAGGTAAATTTGATACACGGAACTCCGGATGGATATGCTGGAGGCGGAACACCCCATTATCTTCTGTGCCTATGTAGACGGTGCCACCAGTCGCAGCAAGGGAGGTGACTGTGGTGGATGGGACTTCTGCAGTAATCTGCCGCCACGTATTTGTGTGATTGTTTACCTGATAAACACCGGTATCACACACGCCGTAAAGTCTCGAACTATCTGTCGCAATCCGATTCATAACGAGTATATGCCCATCAATATCGCTGACAGTGTACCAGATTGCATCATCGTAAGAATTCATCACACCCGCATCCGTTGAGATATAGACAGTTGAACCTACAAGGACAATATCTTTGAAGTAGGTAAACGGAAAGGCGAGGTTTTCAGTGATGTCGCTCCAAGTGTTTCCATTATCTAAAGACTGAAAAAGATATCCGTCCCGTTTACCCGCATAAACAACATTTCCCGAGGCACCAAGTGTGAAGCCTTTTCCGTATAGCGGAGGTTCTCCCTGATCTTCTAAACCGGTGTAGGACCACGCTGTCTCTCCAAATCGCCACCTGAAAAGTTTCCGCCGGTGCTCCATAAAAACGGTTTCTCCGGCAAGCGTGAAGCCGCCGTTGGTTGCGTCTTCTTGAATGACAAGAGACAGATTTTTCCGAAATAGCTTTACTGTTTCAGGAAACTTGACGTTTATTTCCCTTGCTCTTTCAGTGTATAGGGCGTCTTCTTCAAAATCTGGCATATCTTGGACACGTCTGAGGGTATCATCTCCAATTAAGAGATGAAAAAGTTGCGTTCGACGATAGTTAGGGGTGCTTACATAGAGAGTCGTATCGGTTGCTTCAATCTTCGGAACCACAAGTTTATATCCATCGGGCACATTAACAGTCTCCCAAGATTTACCACCGTTCTTTGATTTAGCAATCTTGTTTCCAGTGGCTGCGTAGAGGACGTTTTTAACAGTCCTTAGGTCTCGAATATCGGAATTCGGAATTCCTGTCATAAAGGGGTGCCATGTGAAACCACCGTCCGTTGATCGTGTTATTCCGCCGTGATACCTTCTATAAAAATTGTTCTCATCCAACGCGATAGCAGGAAACGGTCCAAAGGCGTGTGGATCTTTTCTGGGATTCATCCACGTCTCGCCACCGTCATCGGAGCGCCACACATCCCCAAAACCTATTAATATAAGCCTTTTGCTGACTGGGACGACCCTGATTGCGTTCGACATCTTAACTGGATATTCCTCGGTGTTGGGTGTAATATCGGTCCATGAATTACCAAAGTCGGTCGAATAGAAGGCTTGTGCCGTGGGACTATGCAGCAGATCTGTGTTTGTCCCGACGTAGATTCTGTCCTCGGAGACTGCTAACGAACTAATACTGTGTTCTGTGGGGACCGACAATTTTTTCCAATCGTTAGCAAACCGGAAAAGTCCTCGACTTGTTCCAACAAACAAGGTGTTGTCAACGGCAAGCGCGTCCCAAATACGGAAATTGAGAGTCCCTACATCCGGTGCAGTATCGGATTGCAAAACCTCCCCGATAGGTTGCCATGCCTTACCGCCGTCCTGAGAACGAAGCACCTCTGTTTTGAGGATCAGATACAGGGTTCTATCAGCGTTCTGTGGACCCTGCGCTTGATGTCCATCGGTAATGACCAAGGCAACTGCCTGCCCTTCTGGGCGGGAGCCGAGATCCGTCCACGTTTTACCCTTATCTGTTGAGGCTAAAAGCGCGTCGGATGTAACTATATAAAGCGTGTCGCCTCGCTCAGCCATGATCCGACCGAACTCCTGATCGGGACCGCTGGCACTGACGAGTTTCCAAGCGTCTGCTGCCGCTGTGAGGCGATAAAGCCCGGCTTTCATAGCGGCATAGAGCGATTGGTCAGAGGCGAGAAAGAGCCCAGCGCCTGAGACCCCTCCTATTCCTCTCGCCTGGGTCCATTGCGGTTTTGTCGCGGGAACGTTTGCCTCTTTCGGCAGCAAAGGTGTAACCGAACTCAGTCCCAGTTGTTGACCGACCCCACTGTTCTTATCGGGTGTATCGGCGTTCCCGAGTTGGGTTCGCGCATCAGGCTTCAATTTCAGCGGAAGCACAACGGGTGCCTCTACGAATTCAATCGTCATCTCTGCTGTCGCATCTAAACTGTAGGGCTGCTGGAAACGAAATAACGCTTGGGTCCCCAAACCTGTCACCAGAATAAGAAGAAGCGTTGATGCGAAGGAAAAAACCCATGGTGTCCAAGGTTTACCTACAGGCGGCGGAGTCGGTTGAATACGAGCCACTTCTTGCATGATGTTCGCAATCAGGGTTGGCGGAACTTGGAAAACACCCGAGGCATCATGAAGCAGTGCCTCTTGACCCGCTAAGCGCTTGCGCGCACGATGGAGCCTGCTCTTAACCGTGTTCGGTGATACACCTAAGGATTCGCTAATCTTTTCACACGGCATTTCTGATAGGTAATGCATTGTTACGACGGTGCGTTCGCTCTCCGGCAGCTTCTCAAGGAGGCGTTTAACGGCGGCACGTTTGAATTCGATGTCCGCAGCTTCAGCGCATTTCCCGTCATATTCGGCATAAGAGAGTTCTTCAATTTGAGCCGCCGGCATTGCGTCCAAAGAGGTCGTGCGTGGCTGTTTCTTTCGTTTCCACGCGATGCATCGGCGCGTCGCAATTACATAAAGCCATCCTGCAAAATTATACGGCGGTTTCAGTATTGGCAACTTTTTGTATGCTTTTAAGAAAACGTCTTGTGTGATCTCCTCGGCGATGTGAAAGTCGCCTATCTTCCGCCACACCAGTGTGTGAATCCATTTCTGGTATTTCTTGACCAGCACAGTAAAGGCGTTTTCATCTCCATCTAAAACACGCCGAATTAAGTCATAATCATGGGTTTGCATCTCGCTTCGCTCCAAAAAATAAAGATAAGGGCTTTACTATATAATAACGCGTATGTGAGACCCAAAGGTTGCATAAAATGCGATTTTACGAAAAATATCCCACCGGTTCGACAATTTCCTAAATCTATTATCCGCAAACAGTGGTGAATTCTAAAAATATATAGACCCTCTCATCCTCTGGTAGGCGAGGTTTCCTAACCTCGCCGGTGCAAAGTGTTCAAGTAATTCTAAAATCTACCAATGACAAAAGTCTTGTTTCCGCACCATTGTTAGTTTACTAAAGATGCTCCTTTTTTGCAAGGACTTTGGTTCCACCGTCAGGACTATTTATGGTGAATTATAGAAATAAGTTTATATCTTGTAGGGGTGCCCCATGTGGGTGCCCGTAACCTTACTGTAGGAGCGAGTGTTTTTGCTTGGGTGTTTCTTTATGCTCGCGATTTCCACTTTATGCAAAATGCGCAGAGTTAGGTATGCAAAATTTGCCGAGTGCGTAAAATGTGCAGAGTTGTATTTTAGTGGGAGCCCTAACGGTATGGGATCTTACGATTGGCACGTAAATTGCTTCTTTTACAGATATACATGTTTAGCATGTTTGAAAATCCACTTCCCTGAGAGGGTGAGGAATTTAAGAAAAATCGTCCACTTAGGGTGTTTGTAAATCCAGCTCTGTCAAGGAGCAAAAAAGGAAAAAATTAAGTATGAAATCTACTATGATGGCGAGTATTCCAGCCCTCGTTGTACTCTTCGCACTCGTATTTGGCTTCGGAGCATTCCACGTGGTGGTCCAGAATGCAGAAGCGAGTGATAGTATAAATTGTCAGGAGCTGGCAGATGCTTGTACTCGAGCGCAAGAGAACGCATCTGCTGCTTGTGCCAGTGGTAATGTAGAACGGTGTGAAAGTGCGCAAGCCGAGGCAGTACAAGTTTGTAATGATTATTACAGCAATTGTCCTTAAGTCACCTTATTGCTGTAGCTGCTTACCAAAGGAGCAGCTACAGCCTCTCATATATTGACCATATCAGGAGTCCGAAAAATGAAAACCAAGAGGATATATAAACTCAGTTTACTTGCAATAATGGTTACAATCGGTATTGGTGTATGGGTGGTACTTCAATCAGAGCAGATCGCACCCATGGAAAAGCCTACCGAGACGACTTCTAATGCAGATAACATAACCGAGGTCTTGAAAACAGATCCACCTATAGAACGAGTAAAAGAACTCACGCCAGAAGAACGCGCCCTTAAAGGAAAAGAGACCTTCCTCGCAATGATGGAGTTTACGGGGGTTGACACAGAAAACAACGCCTATTGGAGATTACTCCATGAAGCCGTTAACTCTCCAGAGTACATAGAATACCAGAAGAAGCAAGATGAACGGATTGGAATAGATCTTGATTTGTGGTGGAGCTTTCTTGAATCGAAAGGACTCAGTTCTGGACGCATGGCGCAAGAAGAAAGGTTTCGCGAGCACTTTCCAACCGGAGATTATGCCGATTATGAACCCGAAATGCGGAAACGCCTCGCTGAACTCTTTCTGGAGGCAGGACTTTCCACTACGGCGACGGATGCGGAAAGTGTCGGCGAGACACTCAACGTCATGACACAGTTCCGAGCCGAAGATGAGGCACATCGCGTCTGGATGCGTGGGTACTTCAACGGATATGTCGGTGACTTAGAATGGGCACAGGAGATAAGAAAAAATGCTGCGCGTATTGTTACAGATATGGCGGATGTCAATGCTGTCCCTGAACTCAAGGAGCCTGCTATTCCAGGAGTCGCAACTTATGTCAAACGTCTCTTCCAGAAAAGATAGGAGAACTAACCAAAAATGAAAGATAAGTATGTTTTATTCACTGTTATCATACTCACTGTCGTTGCAATCTCCGCGGTCTTCGTCGGTTATGCAACCGACACGCTGCCAACTGATACACCCCGACAAATAGCAACAGCACCTATTGGGAACGCCGCTATCAAAACAAAGAAAGGGTGCAGCTGCTGTAAGGAGCGTCTCGCAAAGTTCCGAGAGTTTATGGAGAAACGTAAACGCCAAAAGGCTGCTGCACAGTGAACCGTAGGGGCTGGGTAACCCAGCCCCTACGAGCGGGCGATGTGGGTTCGCTATCGTGAAGTGTCAACTTATTTTCAGGTTTCACTGTAAAGTAATACCGTCTCTAAAAGTTTATGTCGCATTAACCGCATTGGACATCCCAGCCCAGGTAGGTGCGGTTTCCCAACCGCACCGGGCATCACTGAAAAATAGGAACCCTCTTAAGAGGAATTATCAATTAGAGTTGGTATAAGTTGCTAATTTGTCAAACCCGTCAGCATTAATATTATGAAAATAAACAAATTAAGTATTACCCTTCTGATTGTTAGTATCTTGTGCCTTGCTGCTTTCATTCGCCTCCAAGGCATCACAAATGTTCCATCCGGGCAGCTAACTGGCGCGGATGGTTACCTCTATTATCGGCAAGCACAACTCATCTCTGAACACGGGCAGCTGCCAGAACGGGATATGCATCGATGGCTGCCCCTTGGTAGAGATTTAGGGCAAACCCTCAATCTCTACAGTTATGCCCTCGCTTATACCTACAAAGCAGTTGCGTTAGTATTTCCGAACGTCACACTGTATCATGTTACCGTTTATATGCCTGTTGTCTGCTTTTGCATAGGACTTGGGGTGCTTTGCCTCTTTTTCTACCGGACCTTTGGGGTCCTTTTTTCGAGCATTGTTGGCGTACTTCTGGCGACTCTTCCGGGTGCAATCGCTCGCAGTACGGCTGGCTTTGGAGATAGAGACAGCTGGTGCCTTATGCTCGGTATCCTTGCTGTCACAATCTATCTCGCCTCGTTGCAGTCGCATCATCCACGCAAACGTCTTTTATGGACACTCGTCAGCGGTTTTATTATGTTCCTTGGAGGGCTCAGTTGGGAAGGCTTCGGTGTGTTTCTCAGCATTGTTCTTTGTGTTGAAATCTGGCGGTTTATCGCCTCCGAAACAGAAGACAGGTTGGGGTTCTATCTGCTCTGGGTATGTACCTTTGTACCGCCCTTGTACCTCGTTTCTGCGGCTTATCGGAGTGGGCAAGGCTTTTCGACACACATTGCTGCCCTAATGCTCGTGCCACCGCTGGCACTTTTGGGTATCCGTTGCCTCCGACATCTTCTTATCACAAGGTCCCCCTTTGCTGCGAACCTCCGACCACACACTCGCACTCTTGCACTCGGATTAACCCTTGCAAGCGTTGCCCTCGGCCTCGGTTATATCCTTATACAACGCGGCACTTTTGCCGATACCACCGTGCCTTTCAGTCAAAGCACGCTGATGCAGAGTATTGAGGAACTGCAAAGCACTTTTCTGATGTATTGGATGACCCACTACGGCAGTGTTTTTATGTTGGGGAGTCTTGGTGTTATCATGTTAGTCTTCCGATTTTGGAGAATGAAAGGGGTGGTGTTTGCGGTTTCGCTGATACTCTTTACCGGAACAACCTTTTATCGGAGCGTACTTGATTCCTTTTTTGGGGTATTCGTTGGCAATTTCTTATTCAGCATCGCAATTGCTACCTGTCTCATCGGATTTCTTGTGCTTGCCTGGCAACGCAAAGCTGCCGTTGAGAATGAACTCATCTACATCACCTTTGCCGTCTGGTCGCTTTTCTGGATCGCACTCGCACGCGATGCAGAACGCTTCAACTTTTTTGTTGGGGTATCCATTGCCTTCTTTACCGCAGACCTTATCCTTTTCCTAACCACTTTCTATGCCGGTAAAGTAAAACACCGCCTACCGCAACTTCTCTTAAAAACGGTGATTCCTGCACTGATGCTAACTCTGATTTTGTTCTGCGCACCTGTCGGCGGGCATGCAAACCGTGCTATGTCTACTGCCATCAAATCGCACAGGGCAACACCCGGAAGAGGCAGTCTCGCTCAGGCGTTCGGTTGGATGAAAAACAATCTATCACCCGCTGCCGTTGTGGCTGCCGACTGGAACCACGGGAACCAACTCAATGTCCTTGCTGGAGTCAAAACCATTGTCGATCAGGACCACTACATGCCTCATCGGATAGCGCTCTACCGACAGCACGTTAATTTCGCTGAGACTGAACGCGAAGCGTTAGAGTTCCTAAAATCTCACACTGCCACGCATCTCATGTTGACGGGTAAAGAAACTGCCACAGCGCCTTTTCTGCGCGGAGAACCCAGCAGCGCGTTTGTGCCTATTTATCCGACAGAAAACTTTACGAAGGCACTCGTTAAAGTCTGGGAAATTTATTATCCAACCGAAAATTAACACAATTTTTCATGGGTTAGCGCACTTTTTTCCAGTCCAATGCATTTTATGCAACCTTACTTTACATCAACCGCGTTATCATATTATGAGGTCCACAAGATATAGAAAATTGTATAAAACGTAGATAAGATAGCGTCTACATTTCAATTCAAAAAGATAGGAAAGGCAATGCTTCATAGAACCAAAGGAGATAAATCGCAACAACACGTAGACGGAGCGCACCCAATCACAAAAACCAGAATGTCGCAATTTGCTCCTTCTTGTTTACCTTCGGAGAATGCCTTACGTGGAAATTACGAGAGCATCGTGGGAAGGAGTCCACAGATGCTCAAAGTTCTCAAACAGGTTGATAAAATCGCAAATACAATAGCGAAAGTACTGATTTGTGGTGAAACAGGGACGGGTAAAGAGTTGATAGCACGTGCTTTACATCAGAACAGCGAGCGGGCGCGAAATAAGATGATTTCTCTCAACTGCGCAGCGATTCCCAATATGCTGCTTGAGAGCGAATTGTTTGGACATGAAAAAGGCGCGTTTACCGACGCGAAAACACAACATATCGGCAGATTTCAAAGGGCGCACAACGGCACACTTTTCCTTGATGAAATTGGGGATATGCCACTTGCCCTGCAAGCAAAGTTGTTACGAGTTATTGAAACAAACGAGATTGAACGTCTCGGCGGAACGAAGCCTATTCCAGTGAATGTTCGCGTTGTTGCAGCGACGCACTGTCACCTTGCAAAAGCGGTTGAAAATGGCACTTTCCGCAAAGATCTTTACTATCGCCTGAAGGCTGTTTCTGTTGCTTTACCCTCCTTACGCGAACGGCGAGAAGACATTCGCGTGTTAGCGGAATACTTTGTCAAACAACATTGCAAGACTTACAACCGGCCGGTGCGTAAAATGGCACCAGAGACACTCGCCCGTCTGCAAACCTATCCCTGGCCAGGAAATGTCAGAGAATTGGAAAACGCATTAATCAGTGCAGTGCTTCTGAGCGACGAAGAGGTTATCCTACCCAGACATCTGCCTGAAGAAATTTTGGCGTTCGGACAGCCCCCCGCGAACGTTCCACAAGAAGGGCTTATATCTGAAGACCAACAAGCCACCCATATTCCCCTTGGTGCAAGCCTCAAGGTTGTTGAAGAAACCTTCATCCGCGACACTTTGGCGTGGCAGAACGGAAATCGGACCAAAACGGCAAAGGTATTGGGGATTAGCGTCCGGACTTTACAGAATCGGTTAAAGGACTATCAACAATCAGAACGCGTTTAGTTTCCATACCGACAGAGATACCCCTTTCTATTTGCCACCCCTGTGACAGTCATCTATCCCGTCTTTCCTTCCACTTGTCAGAACACTGTTTTCCCTTGAATAGACAGCCCATTTTTCCAATCTTATAGTAACCGAAAACCAAAAACTGACAACTGACAACCCCTTTATATCTTTTTCATTGACAAAAATTTGCATTTTTGCTAAATTTTGGATAATGGTTTCGCCAGAAACTATCCTATTTGTAATAAAAGTTGCCCTTAGCACGCAAAAGTGGCTTTGGCGCATACACTACTGAAGTTTTTAAGCAACCAACCCGTAAAGGAGTAAGAAAATGAAAAGAACCTACCTCACGATGTTCATCGCGCTTTTTTCAATTGTCCTAATTAGCCACGCAAGCGCGCAGCTAATTTTCCATGCTGACTTTGAAGCGAGTTCCTCTGCAGCCGTCCCTGATGCCAGCGTCAACGACCCCGCAAATTGGGTGCCAGAAAACGCTGGTACTGTTTGGGTCGAGTCCGCTGAATTCCCTGATGGCGGAAATGCTTTGCATCAGAGTGCTGAAGGCTGTGGTATTTCTGGGAATACACCGCTTCCGGGTGTTGATAGCTTCTCCGACGGTATCATCCAAGCCGTTTTTTCATGGCAAGATGATGACGGTGTCGGATTCCAGTTCCGTCGTGTTGGTGAAGACAGTGGCTATCTCGTCGCATTCGGTTATAACGAAACCCCCCAAATTATTATCGGAAGTCTTGCGGATGGGTGCTGTCCGTCTGGACAGTGTCTCGACCAGTGCTCGTGCGAAAACGGTGGTAACGAACTCGTCGGTGTGGACCATGGCTTAGGGGCCGATCTCACACAAGACAACAGCGTCGCCTATTTTGCGCGTGTTGAAGTCAGCGGAAGCCTCATTCAAGTCTGGTACATGGAACTTGATGATGTATCCGATCTCTTCGCAAGCTCTGATGATCTTGGCGATCCAATCGCTGAATATGACGGCGCAGATGATGCCGGACCCGGGACAGTCGGCATCTGGCACGAAAGTTGGGGCAACGGAAGAGTCGGTAGCGTCTCTGTTTGGGGACCCGGCGGCATGACAGCGGTCGATCCACATTCCAAACTTTCCACAACCTGGGGCGACGTTAAAAGCAGCTATTAGTCTCCTTCCCTAATATAGACTAATACCATACGCAAGTTGCCACCTTACCGGTTCTATAGGTTTGCGCGCAGCATTTTCACAGAAAATGTATCGCTTTATGTTCCAGAAGGGTGCTATGTCTATGGATAAATGGTAACTTGGGTTAAGGTAAGAATTGAATCTATAGGAACTCCTTTACAGCATACCACATACCTAAAGGAGTTGCCTATAGATTTAGTACGCGAAATCTTCGAATGCCTGTACCTGCTTAACTGGCAACTTAGTTATTGGAATTGTGATTGTATCAATTCCGTCAACGGTACCCACAACCTGAAGGTTGGGGCTTGTGCTTCGTAGACAGTGCGGTGTTCCCAAAGGTCTACCGTCTTATTCCGTCTCCACAATAGCAGCCGAGCCTGCTATGTGACCCCGAAGGGTCAACCTATTTGACTTTGACATGTGATTTTTCAACGGGTGCGGATTTTACCCCTGCGACCCTATACATGCAACGGATACCGTGAAAGGCTTTCTAAGGGCATTCCTCATATTTGCGTCCGCTTATTTAGACTAATCTGTTCGGAAAAGGTTTATTTTTTTTCGTGCAATCAAATTGCTTGTTGTTGATAAATAAACGGCACACAACCCCTTATAAAAACTAAAGGAGATATGTTATGCAAACACGTTTTTTTCTTTTAATTCTCACTTTGAGTCTATTTGTTTCACTTCACGCTACCGGGCAAGTTGTGTTTTACGCCGATTTTGAGCCGGGCTCTAAGGACGCTATACCTGATGCAGGTGTGAACGACATCAAAAAATATAAAGCCGAGAACGCCGGGACCATCTGGGCTGCGGATGATTTTGAAGGCGGTAAACTCGGCGGAAAAGGATCCATGAAGCAAACCGCTGAAGGCTGTGGCATCTCCGGTAACACAGCACTGCCCGGCGTTGATAACTTCACCGACGGTATCGTCCAAATGGTCTTCTCGTTTGGTGATGATGATAGTGTGGGGCTTCAGTTCCGGCGCAAAGGGGACGATAAAGGCTACCTTGCTGTCTTTGGATATAATGAAACCGCATCTGTCCTTTTCATGGATCTCGCAGATGGCTGCTGTCCGTCTGGCCAGTGTCTCGACCAGTGCGGGTGTGAGAACGGCGGTAAGGAATTAGAATCTGTGCCACACGGCTTAGGCGGCGGGCTCGACCAAACCAACGCTGTCCCTTATTTCGGACGCGTTGAGGTCGATGGCAAGAATGTCAAGATATGGTACATGGAACTTGCTGAGGTTGATGACCTGTTTGCATCCTCCGAAGACCTCGGAGCTCCTATCCTTGAATACAAAAATGCCGATAATACCAGTGCTGGCAGCGTCGGTATCTGGCATGAAAGCTGGGGAATGGGCAGAGTTGATAGTGTTCTGGTTACGAATGCCAACGGCTTTGATGTTGATGCCAAAGGTAAACTCTCTACCACTTGGAGTGAGATTAAATCCTCATATTAATCGTTTATAGGACGAGGCGGATGATTTCAATCACATCCCCTCGTCCTTTTTCTTTTTTTTAGCGATTTTCCAAATCCGTATTTTCTGCTCCCTTTTGTTGATACCTAAGGAGTCCTGCCATGAAAGTCACGAATGTTGAACGTGTGCTTGTAGATGTTCCCTTTACCCCGCGCCAACAACAGATTACCACCCAAAGCGTGTCAACCGTTTACAACTGGTCGATTCTTGAGTTGTGCAAGGTTACCACCGACACAGGGCATGTCGGTTGGGGTGAGACCGTGGTTCACTATACCTATTCTCGTATCAGCGATGCGAGCGTCGAACGTGTGCTTGGACAAAGTCCCGCCACACTCATGAATGACGATTCACTCGGTGCCGGTTTGCAAATGGCACTCTTTGATGTCGTCGGTAAAATTTTGGAAGTCCCTGTTTATCAACTCCTTGGCAACCAGTGTCGTGAGTCTGTTCCAATTTCATGGTGGTGTATCGATTCTTCCCCTGAAAACTGGTCAGCAGAAGCCGCGGATGCCGTGGGAAACGGTTATACCAGTTTCAAAAACAAACCCCGTCCATGGTGGGATATCGCCGCACAGGTAGAGGCGGTCGCCGAAGTCG
The DNA here is from genome assembly GCA_965232115.1 of Candidatus Poribacteria bacterium. Taxonomy (GTDB): domain Bacteria; phylum Poribacteria; class WGA-4E; order WGA-4E; family WGA-3G; genus WGA-3G. Next base: position 4,866,434 of record OZ246958.1, on the reverse strand, counting down.
TCCCAACAGATTTCAAACTCGACCTCGATCCAAACAGTTCCCTTCGGGACGCTGATACGGCTATTCCGATCTTACAAAAACTCGCTGGGCATCCAAATGTGGCTATGTTTGAGACACCTATACCTCAGAGTGATGTTGAAGGAAACAAGCAGATTCGTCAAACCGTCGGTTGTCAAATTGCGATGCACTTCGGTTCGCCTCCCTATACCACCTGTATTCGTGAAGATGTGTGCAGTGGGTTTGTCATTGGTGGTGGCAAGTCACAGGTGATGCGTGAGGGGCAACTCAGCGCGGCTGCAGATATGCCGTTTTGGCTCCAAATCGTCGGTAATGGTTTGACAACAACTTGGGCGGGACACCTCGGCAGTGTCCTAACACATGCAACATGGCCCGCAATTACTTGTATTAATCTCTACAGCGACCATCTGCTCACGAAACCGATACAGGTCTCCGAGGGTTGCCACAAGATTCCTGATGCTCCTGGATTGGGTGTTGAAGTTGACGAGGATGCAATTGAACGTTTCCGGGTGCCTGCCGAAGAATTAGATGCTGATGGCTATACGATTCACCCAGTGCCGCGTATCATCAAAACCGCTGTCTATCCCGATGGCAGCTGCATCCATATAGTTGGGGATGGTCTCAGTTATTTCAATGCGGGTAACGGCGAGGCACAAGTAGAAGGCGCGCGTCTGGAGTTAACCTTCGACGATGGTAGTGAGGAGTGGACGGATCTCTTCGAGAAAGCACGAGAGACACCTGTGCATGGGCGGTGGTAAAATTTTACCACGCCACAATTCGCTTGTATTTCTATTTCCCATCTGCTACAATCAAGGAGACATCCTATAGATTAACAGAGGCACATCGACTTGACTTCTCCCCCGCAACAGCGTGCCTTGACTTGGCGCGTCATAAGCATTTTTGCCATTAGCGCACCCATCAACTGCTATTTCCTCGTCCAGATGGAAATAGTGCGTTATACCTTTCCAACGTGGGTAGTCCCGTTCTCCAATGTTATCTTCATCCTCACGGCGGTGATGCTGATTAACGGGGTCATCCGTCTCCTCAGCAGTGATTTTGCCCTCGGACAGGGCGAACTCTTACTGATCTATGTGACCCTCAGTTTCGCTACCACCGTCGCTGGATGTGATGTCTTACAAGCGATCTTGTCTGTCCTCGGACACAGTTTCTGGTTTGCGACAGAAGAGAACGAATGGCGAACGCTCTTCTGGCATCATTTACCACAATGGCTCACCGTTTCAGATAGAGACGCACTCCGGGGTTACTACCTTGGCGAATCGAGTCTGTATCGTCCACATCACTTACGAGTTTGGGCACCGGTGGTGGGGGCATGGTTGTTGCTGTTTATAGTAATAGCGTTCATCTTCCTCTGCCTCAATACGATTCTTCGTCGGCAGTGGGCACAGCGTGAACGCCTCACCTTCCCGATTATCCAACTTCCGCTTGCGATGACGAATCCCATGTCAGGTTTCTTCCGAAATAAGCGGATGTGGATCGGTTTCGCAATCGCTGCGGGTATCAGTCTGTTCAACGGGTTGAGCCATCTCTATCCCGTAATCCCACACATCCCAGTGACGCGCCGTTTTTTCAGGTTCCACGAGCCGCCGTTCAGTTTCTACGGCACCATCATCACCGCCTTCTACCCATTTGCCATTGGACTTATGTTCCTGATGCCGTTGGATATCCTCTTTTCGACGACACTTTTCTATTTTCTCTATCGGAACGAAGTCGCTTTAGCACAAGCGGTTGGCTGGAATATCCCGCGCTTCCCCTATTTGAATGAGCAGACCATCGGTGCTTTTGTAGGACTCTGTTTTTTCTTTGGTTGGACGGGCAAACGGCATTTCGGAGCGGTTTTGAGAAGTGCCCTGCTGTCCCGTGGCCGTGAGCCGCCGGTGGAACAGCGCGATGAACCGATGCCGTATCGGGTGGCAGTATGGGGGTTTGTTTTTGGTATCTTGTTGTTTGCGTTTTTGCTCTACAAGGCAGGTATGGCACCGTGGCTTGCGTTTACTTTCGCGATTCTATTTCTTATAACGCCGTTGGTGACGACACGCATCCGGGCAGAATCGGGGATCTTTGTCCACGCCTATCATTGGCAAGCCCCTCGGTACATTTTAACCACGATTCTCGGAACACACCGTCTCGGTGCCCAGAACTTAACGGCTCTCTCCGTCTGCTTTTTCAATCGAGATTACCGTCCACAACAAATGCCGCATCAACTGGAGGCGTTTAAAATCGCCGAACTCGCGAATATTAACCAACGTCGGATGCTCTTGACAATCCTAATCGCTACTATCTTCGGTGTGCTTGTCGCTTTCTGGGTGCAGCTGCATCTCTATTATCAATTCGGTGCGGATTCCGGCTACTTTGGACCGTGGGCACTTGGCTATGGTCGGCAATACTTCACACGCTTGACGAATTGGATTACGTATCCGCTTGGCACAGATTGGCTTGGTGTTCTATTCATCGGCATCGGCTTTTCTGTGATGATGCTCCTTACCTATCTACGGATAAAATTCTTCTGGCTGCCCCTGCATCCATTGGGTTATGTCATGGCGGGCAACCAAGAGATGTCCGACCTCTGGATACCCTTATTGATTGCCTTGACGTTAAAATGGCTCATCCTGCGACACGGCGGTATCCAAAGTTATCGGCGTGTGATTCCGTTCTTTTTGGGGTTGGTCCTCGGTGATTACCTGATGGGGAGTACGTGGAGTCTTCTAAATATCCTTTTAAATACGACGATGTATCAGTTCTATCCGTAGTGGCGGCGTATCAGAGGTCAAAAATCACTTGGGCGCGCCAGCTCCCATCGGGTTTTTGTAGCACTTCCAATTGATGATATGTAACGCTTTTGATTTCGGTGTAAACTTCGTGTTTATCGAAATTTACGGGTTCACCGTAAACCGTTGCAGACATCTCCGTTTCGCTGCACCGGTGAATATTCGCTTGCTTGAAGAATATCTCCGCTGTCTCATGTCGAAAAATTAACTCATCGAGCCACGCCACAAACAATTCTTCCACGGATTCGGCGGTGAGTTGAATCTCGATTGATTCCGTTTCATCAATCGTATCGACGACCGCCATTGTTTCAAAGAGTCCTCGTGCTGCGTTTTGCAAAAGTTCGGATAAATTCTTGCCTCTAACCAATAGCCCCATATCAGCCGTGTGTTCGAGGTATTCATAAGGTTTCATGTTGTTTTCCATCATCACGATTTTACTTTGATACCACAATATCATACCCTGAGAATTCAGTCTTGTCAATTCTCAAAGCTGCATATAGCTGTCCTCCGTCGAAGGTAGTTCAAAGTAGTAGACACGCGCCGTGTGCCGTAACCTTGAAATTGGCGATATGTAAAGTTTTTGACCCTAAATCCTCAAGGATATAAACTGCCAACACATTTTAACTTGACAAAATTTAGCAAATAGAGTATAATATATCATAAGACTTTCCAAAGAGATGAATATTGTATCAATCTACAAAATACTAACGACTGACTGCCAATAGCCGATAGCCAACAGCCACAAAAAAATGTTACACTTTTCGCCAAATTATTTTTTTTTAAAAGAAAAATTAAACGTCAATAAACCCTTACTGTGACTGGATTCTCTAACGTTACACGCCACACACAAAATGTTACACGAGTGTAACATTTTTAAGCCAGATCGCCTGAAAAATATACCGTTAAGTTAAATACATATTCATGTTCGTATAATTCTATAAATCCTGATTCTGATAATCCGCTGCCAAAATATTTACACATCCTGAAATTGGTAGGAGCGGTTTCCACTTGACGTTCTTTTTCTTCTGTGCTATCTTATTCTATTACACTGGGTCCGATAATTAATGAGACACTCTGTCGGGGTTACAAACCCCTCCTGCAGTATGTTTTGGAGTCCTGAAATGTTTCTTTAATTCTAAACTTTACTATAAATGTAATGGTTTTCATATCCCAGCCCTACAAGATATTTATGAGATACGCTGTGATAGTGGTAAAAAGAAGGTAAAATGATGGCTTCCGTCTACATCTTGGTGAATAAAGACATGCCGGGGTTGATAAAGATTGGGCGTACAAGAAGGTTGTCACGCTAACTGCCTTTGACATGAGTGGCATAAACCAAGGAGAAGAATACAATGCAACTATGGGAAGATCAAGCAATTGTGCATGCGCTTAAGCATGCCTTGCAAAACTACGACTACTTAGAATATGACGAAGCAGCTTCTAAACACATCAACGCTCTAAAGGTAAAAGTTAAAGCGGATCATTTAAACGCTAAACGCGATTTTTCGGTCGCTGGAAATATCTGTAAAATTTTAGAAAAAGAAACAGGAAGGCGTTTTTTTGTCCCCGGTGTTGTCACTCATGGCTCCCAAAATTGGGCCACAGAGTGGACTTGGTTCAACGTACGCGAACAACAACTTCATAAAAATGTAAAGATAACCTATCCAAGCGATAAGACTGACCCTCTCATAGTGGAGTGCTATGTCGGCGAGTATATGAATCTTTTTGTAGGGGATCCACAAATCACGCAGTACGCCGACACAAACGGAGAAATAAAAGTTGAATTTCGCGTTGTTGATCGAAAGACTGGAGATACAAGGTGGAGCAAAACAACGAATGTAGCACTGGACTTGTTAGCGAAGACAGCAGCTGAAGTTATAGCTGAGTCCGCCCGATAGAGGTATAGTTCATGATAGAATGGTTAACAGTAATTATGGGGACAGTTGTAGCAATTGGCACTGCTGCGCTCGCGTTTATCACGTGGCGGTATGTTCGTCTGACAAAGGAGCTCGTAGAAGCCTCTTACAAACCAGAAATTATAGTCTACCTACGTGCCTCCCCAACGTTCATCCGGGATGATAGTTTACAAGTTAATGAAATAACGCTTTGTGTAAAAAATGTAGGACCGGGGGTTGCCCGTAAAATTGAATTTGGAGATAATCTTTCTTTTGCGCCTTATGGTGGTGAACCGCTTGAAAGCATTGGCTTCCTCAAGAATGGAATTGATGTCCTTGCACCAGGGCAGGAAAGAAGACAGAATCAACCCAGTGTTGCAAATCCACTTGGTGATTTAAGTCAATTGCGAGTTAAGATTCCGGTTAATTATGAAGATTCTCGAGGAACAAAATATTCTGATACTTTTCCTCTTGATTTTACCGAGCCAGATTTACTACCTACTCAAGGGGATCCACAATAAACAAACTCCACTTCGGTGATAATCTCAAAATTCTCCGCGAAATGGGCGATGAATCTGTCTACCTCATCCCCACTGGTCCCTAAAATAATGAACAACTACGTTTCGACAACCAACAAATGTAATTTCTACGAGGATAATAGACAACCGAATTCTTGTAGGAGAGAACTCCGCCTCCCACTGCTAACTTCCCATTTGTAGATTTTCAGAGTAAGTCTGCAAAACGCCTTCTGCTAAGACCACTCAGAACCCAGTTATAGTCAAGGTTTACAACCCTTTTAACAATCTATCACTTTTCGGGTTTTACTCTGAATACTCTGAAAATATTAGTAAAATCTGAGAATATGTAGGTCCCTCACAAAATCTCTCGCCTTTGAGCTTACAATTGAATCGCAGATACCTAAACCTTTTCCACTGATAACTACTAAACTAACAAATTGAACCCCGCTGTCCAAAACACAAATCCGTTGACAGAAAGGGATTTTTAGAGTATAATTATAATACGAATTCAAGCGTGACGTGTAATGTCTGACTTGATTCAGGGATAGCGTCTCGCTATGTTATTTCGGTTATAGAAGAGTGAAATTATAGAAAGGCATCGCAGGCAATATTTCATAGTAAATTTTGGCTTGCAAACTCTACCGAAAAAGCGAGGGATGACTATGTCAGCAGCAAATTTGAAACAGCGTATTCATAACGGAGAACATGTTTACGGTGCTAACGTCTCTATGGCAATATCTGCCGACGCGCTCGTCGCGAAAGTCGAGGAAGGCGGTTATGATTTTGTCGCCGTCGATAGCCAGCACTCCGCATACAATGAGGATCGGCTCGTCGCCTTCTGTAATATGGCGAATGAGCTGGGTATTTTCGTCAACTTCCGGATTAAGCATACCCGAAACACATATCTTATCGGCAACTACCTTGATTTAGGTCCTTCGGGCATCGAGGTGCCGCAAACTGAATTAGATGAAACGGTAAACGAGGCGGTTGCTGCTTTCTACTACCCCCAACAGGGTATCCGGAGTTGGGGCGGTGCACCCCGCGTGAATTCCGCAGGCAAAGAACGACTTGCGTACGCCGACTGGTGGAACTCCTACGGCATCCTCTGGATGCAAATCGAATCCATAGAAGCTGTCACACATGCTCGGCAACTCGCGAAGCCGGGAGTTGATTGCCTCTCTTTCGGTCCCGCGGATCTGACTTTCAGCATCGAAAGCCACCCGAATCATGCGCTCCAAACCGTGGACGCTTGTGTTGAATATGTCGCAAAAGCCTTGGAGGGAACGACGACGGCTGTCTGCTTTAGAAACGGCAATCCCAGCACCCGTCAAAAATACGCTGATATGGGGGTTACTGTCTTTTTGGAATAGTAGAGTCGTTTTTAGGAACGCTTCGCTTTAGTTGTTAGTTATTCGCTAAGAGTCTTTTGGTTTCCAGATACTTCTTAACTTATAACTTATAACTTATAACTGACAACTATAAACAGATGTTAAATTACGGATTGGTCAGCACAGCAATAGGCGAAGATCGGGAGCAACTGACTGTAGGCGTACAGCTCCTTGCGGAAATCGCACATAAGCATCGTGTTCCGGTCACATGGGCAACAAACACCAAGTCCGTCCAATTCATTGCTAAGTTGCTCACGACATGGCACACGGAGAATGGTGACGCACCTTTGCTGGTACTTGATACCAAACCAATCTGGGATGCGGGTTGGCAGGCAGAACAGACAGCAAACCCAGGTAATAGTACGGAAGCTATGGCATCGCATCTCGTTACGATGCGGGAAAAACTACCAGAATATATCGCCAGAGAATGGGAGCGGTTCAAGCGGGCGATACCTTGGGCAGAACCGAGTGTCGCTGGAGCAGCCTTCAAAAATGATGTTTTCCTCCATGCGCTTGAGCAGACTGGGTTTCGAGGACTGTGGGGGTATCACTGGAACCAAGTAGGTGTTGATGCTACAGATACACGGGCATCCAGAGCGGAACTTGACCGTGGTGGCTTTGGGTGCTTTTATCCGTTTGAGGTTTCAACATCCATTGATACTATTGTGGCGCGAGATGACGCTACTGAAAACGATGCTAAGCCATTTAAGAAAATTGTTGGCATCCCATATTATACTGCTGCACATCTCGCAGAAGATATTCATAATCTTCGGGCCGCGCTCTTAACAGAGACGGTGAAGAAGCATTACGATATTTATGTAAAAAGCACTGCGTGGAATCAATGGCTCGGTTATGTTGAGCACATTGACCCTTTTACCGTCGCACAACTCGGACAAGACGGACTCGGACGGTTGGATGCCTATTTCGCGTACGTCGTTTCCGATAAGAACACAAAGCCGGTATTGCTTTCTGAAATCGTTGACGATTATGTAAACCGTTGCAAGCGTACTGAACCGACCGCTATTATAGAAACGGTTCCGACAACACAGAACGAAACTGATGCGCCAAAGTCGGTGTTAAGAATGTTCTATTACGATGCCGCATGCGAATTGACCTTCGCTGAAGGGAATATGGAGCCCATTGAAATCAAAAATTATACTGGCGAACGCGGGGCGCGGTCCGTCACACAAAAACCTACCCTCACGGGCTTTTCGCCGACGCGGCACCGGACAAAATTACATATCGCTATCACAGTAGAATCAACAAGGGCGATGCCTTACGGGATAACTGTTTGGGGCGACCACGATGGATTACAATTAACTGAGTCTAATGCCGATGATGTCAGATGGATCGGTGAACATCTACTTTTTGTCCGCCTCACATTGCAACCGGGGAAAAACGAATTTAACATTCAATTGTCAATTTGATTTTTTATAGCGAACCGCGGACCGCGAACCGCTCTTCGCGATACGCGGTCCGCGGTTCGCGATACGCGGTCCGCTAAAACCCTGATAACTATTCAAAAGGAAGAAAATAATGGAAAAAGTATTGGGCCTCAGATGCCGCGAATGTGATAACACGTATCCGAAAGAACCGCTTCACGTTTGCGAATTCTGTTTTGGGCCACTGGAAGTAGACTATAACTATGAAGAGATACAGAAATCTGTCTCAAGGCGTTCAATAGAAAATGGACCAGAAAACTTGTGGCGTTATGCCGACCTCCTGCCGATAGATGGGGAACCAACTGATGGCGACAACACAGGATTTACACCGCTCATTCGAGCTACAAATCTTGCAGACGCACTCGGGGTCAAAGAACTGTATATCAAAGACGATTCCGTCTGCCACCCGACACTCTCCTTCAAAGACCGCGTTGTAGCGATTGCTTTGAGTAAGGCGAAGGAATTCGATTTTGACACTGTTTCCTGTGCCTCTACCGGAAATCTCGCAAATGCTGTTGCTGCACACGCCGCTATCGCAAAACTGAATTGTTTCCTCTTTATTCCGGCAGACCTTGAGGTCGGCAAAGTCGTTGCGTCCCTCGTTTATGCCCCCACCGTTGTGGGTATCACTGGAACTTACGACGATGTCAACCGGCTCTGCAGTGAAATTGGAGGCGTTTATCCGTGGGCATTCGTCAATATCAATATCCGGCCCTTCTACGCTGAAGGATCGAAAACGCTCTGCTTTGAAGTGCTCGAACAACTTGGATGGAAAGCACCTGCACATATTGTAGCACCTGCTGCTGGAGGTTCTCTCATCACAAAAATTGGTAAAGCAATTAAAGAATTTCATCTTTTGGGATTAATAAACAAACCGAACACCAAAATCCACGTTGCCCAAGCGGAGGGCTGTGGTCCCATTGTCAATACATACAAAGAAAATGGCGATTTTGTAAAACCTGTAAAACCGAATACGATCGCTAAATCACTCGCGATCGGTAATCCTGCTGACGGTATCTATGCCGTTGATACCGTCCGTAACTCCGGTGGAGCAGGTGAGCATGCCACGGATGCTGAGATCGTGGAGGCGATTAAACTCCTCGCTGCCACAGAAGGTATCTTCACTGAGACCGCTGGTGGTGTTACGCTCGCCGCAACGAAAAAATTGATAGACAGCGGACACATCGGACGGGATGAATCCATAGTTATCGCCATCACTGGCAATGGACTTAAAACCATTGAGGCACTCCAAGATAAAACCGAGAAACCCTATACGATTCCCCCGCAACTCAACGCTTTTCGGAAATTGATGACAGAAATTGGATAGGCTCGGTTAGTAAAAAAGACGCTGAATCGTTACTTTCTAAACATGCTTCGTCTTAGCACATCGGAGACTTCTGTACGGAGGGAGTAAGACTATGAAGCAGCGAGAAATCCACGAAGTTGAGCAAGGGATACGTCCTCCAGAAAGTATCAAGATGACATTGGAGGAGTTTCTTGAGCATGATGTAGAAGGATATGAATACGTTAACGGAGAATTAGTACCAATGGTGCCGCCATCAAGAGAGCATGGTGAAATTAGTGTCAATATTATTCGATACTTAGACGCGCATGTGTATCAGAATAAACTTGGTCGCTTGTATACGGCAGAGACGACATTTCAGATTGGGGAACGGACAGTAAAACCGGATGTCGCATTTGTTTCAACTGACCGGTTGACTGGGGACAAAACAAAAGGTTTTTCCATACCCCCCGATCTGGCGATTGAGGTTGTTTCGCCCTCAGATGTGCAGTCTCGTGTTGCCGAAAAAGCACTCGCGTATTTAAAGGCAGGAACGCCTCTCGTCTGGGTTCTGGAACCTGTTACCAAAACGGTAACGGTATATCGTTCTGAGACGAACATTGAAACGCTTACACGTGATAATACACTCACGGGCGAAGATGTTGTCACCGGATTTTCTTGCCCGGTCGCACACCTGTTTGAATAGCGCACTCTACTATATGGATCCGACAAAATGGAAACATTGCAGGGTATACTCGAACGTATCGTCTATGAAAACCCTGACACTGGTTACACAGTCGGGCGGCTCTCGGCGCGCGACCACGCCGAACTTATCACTGTCGTCGGCAATTTGGCATCCGTTAACCCAGGCGAAAGTCTTCTCCTCCAAGGCGAGTGGGTGGACAACGCCAAGTATGGTAGACAGTTCCAAATCGAGAAGTACGAAACCATCCTACCCGCAAATGTTGTCGGATTAAGAAAATACCTCGGCTCGGGATTAATCAAGGGCATCGGTCCGAGGATGGCGACACGCATCGTTCAAAAGTTCGGCATGGATACCATGGATATCATTGAGCATGCCCCTGAAAAGTTAGCGCGTATCCCTGGTATTGGACGACATCGAGTGAAAATCATCAAAGAAGCGTGGGAGGCACAGCGCGAAATTAAAAACGTTATGCTTTTCCTCCAATCCCACGATGTCAGCACAACACACGCCGCAAAGATTTATAAAACTTATGAAAACGACGCAATCGCTGTAGTCACGGAGAATCCGTATCGGCTCGCTGATGATATTTACGGCATCGGGTTTGTAACAGCCGACACAATCGCCCAAAAACTTGGCATAGATAAGGACGCGCCACACAGAGTACAAGCGGGAATCAAATACGTTCTCAGCCAAAAGGCAGATGAAGGACACGTCTTTCAACACCACAACGAGCTTGTTGAGGCGTGTCAAACCATGCTTGAACAGGAAGCCGAAGCGATTGAAGACGGTATCCATGTCCTCGCTGAAAAAGAAGAAGTGATGGTCCCCGACTTTACAGACCCAATGCACGCTAACGAACAGGTCAATGTAGGTGAGCCACAGGAAGGATATGAAATTAGCAATCACGAGAGTAGCGGTCAGCAAGAGGACTTTAGAGCAGACACAGCAGTTTTGCAGCCCACACCTGATAGCCGACAGCCGATAGCCGACAGCCGTTCCGCCATTTACCTTGCACCTTTTTACTACGCTGAACTCGGTGTCGCAAACCAGTTCTTAAGACTCCTATCTAATGAAGGACAAGATCTCAGTTACGCAGACACGAAAGCGTTGTCATTTACCACTGATACGGTCCTTACCGAATTAGAGCAGGAGATGGGGATCCGTTTCGCACCGCAGCAACGCGAGGCGATCCGGACAGCGATGACGACGCGGACGATGATTCTCACTGGCGGCCCCGGCACTGGCAAAACGACAACGACCGTTGGAATGATTCGCCTGTTTGAATCACAAGGCAGGCACATCACCTTAACAGCACCCACCGGCCGAGCCGCGAAACGTCTCAGCGAAACAACCGGCGGTGAAGCCAAAACCATCCATCGGCTTCTTGAATTCTCTCCACAAAATAACGGATTTAAGCGAAATCGCCAGAACCCGTTGGACACAGATGTCGTCATCGTTGACGAGACATCTATGGTAGACCTTGTTCTGATGAATCGCCTGATGCAAGCCATCCGCCCGAGTACGACCCTCATCTTGATTGGCGATGTTGATCAGCTCCCCTCTGTCGGTGCGGGCAATGTTCTCAAGTCGCTCATTGATTCGCAGAAGATACCCGTTATTAAACTGACTGAAATATTCCGTCAGGCACAAGAAAGCATGATTGTCATGAACGCCCATCGCATCAACAAGGGTGGTTTTCCAGAACTCACTGGCGAGGCTGACCGAAATTTCTTCTTCATAGAGGAGGAGGATCCAGACGAAATTGTTGAATTGATATGTTCTCTCATTTCTGATCGGCTACCGCAACACTACGACTACCATCCCATAGATGACATCCAACTCCTGTGTCCAATGCGACGCGGAGCACTTGGTACTGAAAGTCTCAACAAACGCCTTCAGGAAGTATTGAATCTTGAATATACTGCTCCGACAGCAATCCATCCGTTGGAGAAAGCGCGCTTTGGTCCTCGTGCCAGCAAGCAGGTATCGCAGTTTTCCAGTCGATCTCGCACGGTTGGCGGTTTCCGCATCGGCGATAAGGTGATGCAGGTCCGCAACAATTACGATTATGACGTGTTTAACGGCGATATCGGGAGGGTTGTCGCAATTGAGCACATTGACAAAAAAGTTCGCATCCAGTTCCCTGATAAACAGGTCGCTTACGATACAGCAGACCTCGGCGAACTCGTCTTGGCGTATGCGACGACTATTCACAAAGCACAAGGCAGCGAGTATCCCGCTGTTGTTATTCCATTGCACACGCAACACTATCTCATGTTGCAGCGGAATCTCCTTTACACCGGTATCACCCGTGCAAAGGAACGGGTCATAATCGTCGGTACCAAACAGGCACTCGCTATCTGTATTCGTAACAATCAGGTCATGGAGCGGAACAGTTACCTCGCCGAGCGCCTGCAAGAAAACGGGGATGGGAGTTGACACAATTAACCGTTTAAATTTTAAGGAGTGACAACATGAAACGAATTACACTATTTTTTATCAGTTTCCTATTATTTTTCACCCAGCCCTTTGTGTATGCCGAAGTTACCCTGCCACGCGTTATTGGTAGTAATATGGTATTACAACGCGATATGGAGGTCCCAATTTGGGGTTGGGCATCCACAGGCGAAGAAATTAAGGTAAACCTTAGCACTGAAGACGAAGGTGCTGAATCCGTTTTCTCAACTACCGTGACTGCTGGCGCGGAAGGCAATTGGCAAACCAAACTTCCCGCCATGTCCGCCGGCGGTCCGTACAAACTTCGTGTCACCGGCAGTAACACCCTTGAACTGACAAACATCCTTTTCGGAGAGGTATGGGTTTGCTCTGGGCAATCAAACATGCAGTGGTCTGTGAGTGCCTCAAAAGACAGTGAAGCGGAAATTGCTGCAGCGAACTATCCAAATATCCGACTGTTCTATGTACCGAGAGTCCCTTCAGGGCTGCTTCAGAACGATGTAGAGGCTGACTGGTACGAGACCAACCCAGAGACAATCGCGAATTTCTCTGCTGTCGCTTACTATTTCGGGCGGAAGCTCTATAAAAACCTTGATGTACCCATCGGACTAATCAATACCTCTTGGGGTGGTACCCGTATTGAACCGTGGACCCCGCCTGTTGGTTTTGCTGGTATTCCTGCTCTTGAATCCATATCTAAAGAGATTCAGGAGGCACACGAAACTTATCGCCAGCAGCTTCCACAGAAGATGAAGGATATTGAAGCGTGGATAGCCGAGACACGGAAAGCATTAGAAACAGAAGCACGCCTTACACAGATGCCTGATAATAGACACTCTTTGAGGCATCAAGCGAGACCTACAGGGCTTTACAACGGTATGGTGCATCCGCTTGTCCCTTACGCTATACGCGGCGCACTCTGGTATCAAGGTGAGTCGAACCTTCGAGACGGTATGCGCTACCACGAGAAAATGAAAGCACTCATCAACGGATGGCGCGAGGTTTGGGGGCAAGGCGATTTTCCCTTCTATTTCGTTCAACTCGCGCCGTTCAATTACGGCGGACGGAACGCCAGTCCATTTTTCTTGCCCCAAATTTGGGAGGCACAAGCAGCAACGTTGTCTGTTCCAAATACGGGCATGGCTGTAACAACGGACATCGGTAACCTCAGAGACATCCACCCGCGCAACAAACAGGATGTCGGAAGACGGCTTGCGTTGTGGGCACTTGCAAAGACATACGGCAGAGAAGATGTAACTTACTCCGGTCCACTCTACAAATCAATGGAAATAGAGGGGAACACAATTCGACTCAGTTTCGACTCTGTGGGTAGTGGACTGATGGCACGAGGCGAGAAACCTCTCACATGGTTTGAAATTGCAGGTGAAGATAAGCAATTCGTTGAAGCGCAAGCAGTGATTGATGGCGACACGATCATCGTTTCCAGTGACACCGTTGCAAATCCGGTCGCAGTCCGATTCGGTTGGCATCAAAGTGCTGAACCCAATTTGGTAAACAAGGAAGAGCTACCTGCATCACCGTTTCGTACCCATCCCTGGTAATTGGCGGTTGGCGGATAGCAATTAGCGGTTAGCGAATTCCTAACGGCAAATAGCGGATTGCTGAGAGTGGAGTGCCCTGATTGCTAATAGCCGACGAAGGAGAAAAAAATGAAAATTACTGCTATTAAAACCTTTATGGCACGCTTTGGTAACCGACCCCGCGGACTCATCAAAGTAGAAACAGACGAAGGACTCTATGGCTGGGGTGAAGCCTACTCCACAGGTCCAGACCTGTCTGTTGAGCCTATTGCTGATTACATTTTTCAGATGATTCAGGGCGACGATCCGAGACGGATTGAGTATATCATGATGAAACTGCATCAGCAGTTCCGTTTTCCAGCCGGTGGTGCTGGACTTGCCGTCATTTCCGCTGTTGATCATGCCCTTTGGGACATCAGTGGGAAGGCAGCGGGTTTACCAGTCTACATGCTCCTCGGTGGGCATGCCCGGGATCGCATCCGTATCTACCGTGGCATCGGGGGTAGGGATGGCATTGAAGCCGCCGACCAAGCGCACAAACTCCATGAAGAGTGGGGGTTCACTGCGTTCAAGACCAGTCCTTATCAACTGGATCCCGATGCAAATCGGTGGGGACGCGTCTGCGATGCTGCTGCTACCTATTTTGAGCAGATTCGAGAGAATACACCGACAGAGTGGGAGTTTGCCTTCGATCCACACGCCAAGATCTTTGAACCGATTCGAGCACTGCAACTGGCAAATGCCCTCGCGCCTTACGATCCATATTTCTACGAGGAGCCACTCCGACCTGAACATATCCCCGCATGGTCACGCCTTCGTGCCCAGATGCAAGTCCCACTTGCGACGGGAGAGTCTCTCTATACGCGTTTTGAGTTTCTGGACCTCATTGCCGGACAGGGTGCCGACATCATTCAACCAGACATCTGTGTTTGTGGAGGATTGTTGGAGATGCGCAAGATTGCCGCGATCGCCGAGGCACACTATGTGAGCATTGCCCCACACAATCCGATGGGACCGCTGGCAACTGCAGTCAATGTTCACTTCGCCGCGGCAACCCCGAACTTCAAAATTTTGGAGTATCTCTTGCCGACTGAAACGGAATGGAACGACTGGGTAGATGAACCCTATCTACCAAAAGATGGCTATTTGGAGTTACGGAATCGCCCCGGCTTGGGTGTGGAGGTAAACGAAGCAGCTATCATGGATAACGAATACATCCATTGGCAACGCACCTGTCCCATCCGTCCAGATGGTTCAACAGGTTATATTTAGTTATTGGCTATTCCATTGATAGCCGATTGCTGGCTGCTATATACGCTTGTAGATGTTTCAACGCGCTTCCATTATCCATTACAGACCTTGCACGCGCGAGTGCCTCTTCCGGTTCTGGACAGATTCCCAACAGGTAGTCAACCATTGCTGTGTTCAGCAGGATCCTATCGTAGACATGTCCTTTTTCACCCGATAGTGCTGCCACGCCTGCCTCCGCAAACGCTTGCGCGCTGACAATCTCTGGACGTGGACTTCGGGCATAGTTGAATCCGTAAATCTCCGGATTTATGTCCATCGCGAAGTCTTCACGGACACCCCTCACACGGCGAAAACCTTGCGAATAGTTGATTGCCATTCTGTCGGATGTAGAGGGTTTTCCGAGGCGCAGGGCATAATGACTCGATCCCTCTTCACCCTTCACAGCGACAGCGGCATCAAATCCGCGTTCCCACGCCAGTTGCAGGAGCGGTTTTTCGTAACCGATATGGTAGTAGCCGAGTACCATATAGTTTGCTTTTCGCGCTGAGAAGAACTGTTGTGCCTTCTCGGTTGCTGCCCAGGGTGGACGTTTCTTGATGTGCACCCGTAGTTCTCGTAAATCATAAGCAGCCGGGCAATACTCTCGCTGGCTGACATATCCGAAACCGACTGACTCGTCAGTAATTAGTGATGCCGTCTGCGTGAACGAGAGACATATGTTTGCACCGAGTGCTGTCAAAATAGCCTCTTCTGTTACACCATTTTTTGGTGGCATCGCGTCTACACCGTGAAGGAGTGATGCTTCGCCGAGTGCTGCACGCACGGCTGCGACAAAGAGGGTCGGACGAAAATAGCGTGTCGCGCCGTCGTAAGGCTGTCCGAAGTGGGTGAGTGAGGCGACATCAATCGGTTGGACGGCTTCCGGTCCGAAAAACGCATCAAGATAGCCGCGTACTTCCTGATATGTTTCGCGGTTCATCCGTTGTCCTATCAATGCAGCACCTTTAAGTGCTGGATTTACTTCGTCGCTAAGGATGGCTTCGCACATCTCACGGGTTTCAATGTGACTTAGATGTTTGGCGCGTAAAATCTTTTCCAATGCGTTCACGACAACTGCCTCTGTTGGGTTCCCTGGCGCGTATCCGTCATCGGGATTCATCAGATATTGGATCTCAGGTGGTAGTTGTTCTGTGAGTGCTGATTGATATTTACGGAATGCAGCTGCTTCCGCTGGGCTCCATTGTGTTGATTTCGGGAAATAGGCGCGGAGCGTCATCGCTGCGAAAAACGCGCCCATCTGTGCTGCTGATGCTGTCTCTGTTTCCGGCAGTCCGTCGGATATGGATTTCAGAATCGTTTCAAGGATCGGCTCTGGTTGCGGTGAATCTGAGGGGTTTATGCCTAACG
This sequence comes from Candidatus Poribacteria bacterium, assembly GCA_965232115.1. Taxonomy (GTDB): domain Bacteria; phylum Poribacteria; class WGA-4E; order WGA-4E; family WGA-3G; genus WGA-3G. Next base: position 4,849,743 of record OZ246958.1, on the reverse strand, counting down.
GACGTGTCTGATGCGGTCCCGTGCAAACTCTCGCTTGTGCCTCAAGTAGGTCTGTGTTGGGTCCTGGATATACCGGCGTGTATGTATGAGGAGCAAAATCTTCCATTATTACAAGGTCCTCCAAGTTGACTTCAATCGTATTGTTGCAGTACATCTCTATTATACTCCATATAGGTGTTTAAAACAAATAGGTCTTACGAACCCTCATGGACATTTGAATTAAATACCTATCTATGCTATCATGCTGTAAACTCTGAGTGGAGCAGAAGATGAAAATAAAAGACATACAGACAGTCCGAATTGACGTGCCGCCGCGCGAAGGCGAACGCACACAGCCGCGTCGCGAGGCGTGGAACGTCCATGCTGAAGTTGCGAATCCGATGTCGCGTTATCCGCAATACAAACGCCACCGTTCCAGTTGGATGCCGAAGTGGGATACCGTCTATGTTAAGGTCACTGCCGAAGACGGTACTTGGGGCATCGGTGAAACCTCCTTCGGAACGCCTGTTGCGGCGATTATTGATGAGCACTTCGCGCCGATGCTGATTGGTGAGAATTGCTTTGCTGTTGAAAAGATTTGGGATATGATGTTTCGTATGTCCAAACCTTACGGATCGCAGGGTTTGACCAGTTGTGCAATCAGCGGTATTGACATCGCCTTATGGGATCTAATCGGGAAAATTAAAAACCAACCGGTCTATGAACTCCTCGGTGGTCCTGTACGTGAGAAACTCTTTGCCTACGCTACGGGTAATGATACCGATTGGCAGTTGGAGCTGGGATTCAAGGCGGTGAAGTTAGCGTGTCCTTACGGACCCGTGGATGGTGAATGGGGTTTAAAAGAAAATGAGAAACTCGTCGCGGAAACCAGAGAAACAGTCGGGGATGATGTTGAAATTATGCTGGATTGCTATATGGCTTTCGATGTTGATTATACTATCCGTTTGGCACAACGTCTTCGCCCCTATCGCCTCAAGTGGATTGAAGAGTTTCTCATTCCCGAAGACATTGACGGTTTGGTGAAAGTTCGAGAGGCTGTCGATTGGGTGAGTTTGGCAAGCGGTGAACACCACTACACTCGGTTCCCATTTCAACAGATTATTGAAAGACGATGCTTGGATATTTTGCAGCCGGATACCTTCTGGGTGGGTGGTATAACCGAATGTGTTAAGATCTGTCATCTTGCCGATGCCGCTGGTTTGACGGTTATTTTTCACGGTGGTGGACTCCGACAATCTGGACTCCACCTTTCTGCTGCTATGCCGAATACGCCATGGGTGGAATACTACCTCGGTGTTCCGCCAGGGGTGCCTTTGGAGGAAACCAAACGCTTTGAAGGCGAGTCGCTCCCAACGGAAAGTTACATCTCTCCAAATGACGGTCCGGGACTCGGTCTTCACATTGAAGAAGAGTGGCTAACGCCGAGGAATCCGCGCTAATATGGTACGTTTGGTCGTCTTTTTGTTTTTGCTCTGTATAACCAGCAGGGCAGATGCACAGATCCTAATTGATACTGTCATCGCGGTTGTTAGTGGAGATGCCGTTACGCGCAGCGAACTCGAAAATGAATTGGGTATCGCTGCTATCATGGAGTCCTCTATTATTACTAATGATCGAGTTGCGCTTGGTGCTATTATTAACCGCAAGTTTGTTTTACAAGAATCTAAGCGACTCGGCATTGTTGTCGCCGAGCCTAACGTGCGCGTAGCGGAAAAGATAGCTGAAATTCGTAAAAAATATGATTCGGATGCAGCGTTCCAAACTGTTTTACAACGGCATAGGTTGGAAGACGAAGCGCTTAAAGCGTGGATTTATGAGCAGCTGGTCTACGATGAATTTTTCCGTCGCATATTTTTCAATGCTCTCAATAGCGCAGAGATCGCAACGTTAGCCAAGTCTTACTATGATGCGAACAGTGCCGAATTTATTGTGCCACCCACGATTATCCTTAACGCGTTGTCTATCGTTATACCGAAGGATGCTTCAGAAGCGGAGAAGCAGAGAGCCGAAGGTACGGTGCAACAACTCTATGCGCGTTTGCAGCAAGGCGAAACATTTGAGACTGTACGTGAAGTCTATGAGGCGCAATTAACTATTGAACTTGAGGTGTTGACGCTTGCGGCAGACACGCCGTTAGGTGTTATTGCAGCCGAGTTGTCGGATTCTGATCGGAGTGCTCTCCTCCGTATTTCAGATGGATATCAGATTGTTGAACGCATCCAGAACAATCCAGCGCGCCAAAAGACTTATGAGGAGGTTAGTGAGGAGATTATCGACCGGATTCAGCAAGAGAAAGCAGAGGCGGAATTCACAGCATGGTTAGTCCAACAGAGACAAGAGGTAAGTTGGCACATTTTGGGCGACGCACTGGACCAGGAGAACACGACGAAGTGAGCAGATGCGGAATTATTATAACCTACCCCTCACGGAAAATAGAGAGATAAAGCGGAACGTTCTAACAGAGAAATGGCATCTATTTTTTCTGGGAGTTCTCCTATTTTTGTTTACTACGACGACGTTTGGAGATCTCTTATCCAACGATATAACGAACTATCCGAAGCCATTTCAGAAGCGGTTAAAGGATGCACAGCGGGCATTCCAGGCAGAGGAGTGGCGCGAGGCACTCCAATTATATCAGCGTCTTACCGAGGAAGCACCCGAATTTCCAATTATCCACATCGGAGTGGGGGATGCCGCTGCAAAGTTGAAGGATTATCCCACCGCTATTGCTGCTTTCCAACGTGCCTTGCAACACCTCTCAACCGAACCACAAGGCAATATTACAAAGTCACGCCTACGGGTTATAGTTCAGGCTAAACTTGCTGCTGCATATCACCGCAACAAGGAGCTTGACGAGGCTGATACGTGGTTTCAAAAAGCCGTCAAAGGTGCTGGTGAGGACACACCCGCGGCGTGGTACGTCGCTTTGGGACAGATTGAGACGGAGCGTGGGAACTTGGAGCAGGCGCGCAGATACTATATTGTTGCTGTCCAATTGCACCCCGACACGACTGCTGCCTATAACAATCTCGGGCATGTACTTCTCAAACTCAATCGGATTGACGAAGCCGATGCCGTTTTTAGGGAGGCACTCGCGCAAGATGAGACGCTTGCCAGTGCAGCGTTTGGACGTGGTGAAGTCGGTTTAAGGCGTGGCCAGTTCGCTATTGCTCGACGTTTTTATGAACGTGCTGTCCGCTATGCACCGCGTGAACCGGTGTTTCACAAGGCACTCGCAGATGTTCTACGCGATATGGGAAATGCCAAGGAGGCAAAAGCTGCTGAGACGCGCTATCGTCGGACGCTTGCTGAACGCTATCTTCGTCAGGCGCATTGGTTCATTCAAGAGAAGCAGCTACGGCGTGCCTTAACACCCCTGCAGAAGGCACTTGATACGGACGATACGTTTACGCCTGCCTTGAAAGATTATGCCTATGTTCAGATGCAACTTGGCGAATTGACAAGTGCCAGGCTGTCGTATCACCGGGTCCTTACGATAGATCCGACCTCACGTCAGGCACTTTTACATCTCGGTATAATAGAGGCAAAGCTTGGAGATCAAACGGCGGCTGCGTCACGCTACCTTACACTCATCCAGCATGAACCTGATTTTATGAATGCCTATGTGCAGCTTGCAAACTTACATGAGAGCATCGGAGAATTGGCAGCTGCTGGGCAAGCCTTGACAATGGGAATACAGCACGAACCGACGTGGGCACCCGGGTATTTGTGGCGTGGAAAAATTTATCAGAAACAGGGGGCATCTGGTATGGCGGAGACCGATTTTCGCCGGGCAATCCAGCTCGCACCGGATGTTTCATTTCCAAAAGAGGCGTTGGCCTCCTTGCTTGCATGGGAAAACAGAGATCTTGATGAAGCACTTATCCTTGCTGAAGCCGCCGTTAAAAGCGATGGGCAACCAGCACACCGTGCCACATTGGCACTTGTTTATCACCGTCTCAATAGGATCCCCGATGCTGGACGTGAAATTGAGGCTGCTTTTACCCAAGCCCCTAATCACTCCTATATTCTTAAAGTTCGCTCAGAAATCCGAAAAACCGATCCATAAAAGTGATCTATAAGTTGCAATGTTTTTAGATTTTTATTGTAAATTAAAGTGCAATATTGTATAATTTGCTCAAATTGTATGGTATATGGGTTTGGAGAGGGACGCGCTAACGTGATAGGCTTTGTTGCTTTAGAACCTCGATAAGAGATTTGTTCCTCTTCCTTAACGTATTACTTTGTATAATATATAGAACAAGGAGCATAAACAATGTTAAAATTTCAGATTCTTTTAATTGCTGTTTTAATCAGTTGTCTCGCCTTTGTATCCTGTGAAAGGGCACAGCAGGTCATGATGCCGGTTACCGATGACATGATGCAGGAAGGCAGTTCGTCAGAAGACATGATGGACGACGACATGATGCATGATGACGGCATGATGGACGATGGTATGATGGACGACGACATGATGCATGATGACGGCATGATGGACGATGGCATGATGGACGACGACATGATGCATGATGACGGCATGATGGACGATGGCATGATGGACGACGACATGATGCATGATGATGGCATGATGGACGACGATGGCATGATGGACGATGGTATGATGGACGACGATGGCATGATGGACAACCATGATGATAATGGTATGGACGACGAGGATACCAATCAGTAGTTCCATTTTATAATTCGTGTAATTTGTGCCTATAAGAACGGAACTGGTAACCTCAATTTTGGGGTTTCCGGTTCCATTTGCTTTTCGTTATTTTTTCATTGTAATAAATATAGAATAAGGAGCATCAAAAATGTTAAAACGCCAAATCTTTTTGATTGCGGTTTTAATTGTTTGTGTTGCCTTCGTGTCCTGTGACAGAGCGCAAAAAGTCTTAAAACCTGCAGCTGACGATATGATGGCAGCTGACGATATGATGGCTGATATGATGATGGACATGACGGCACACCAGTCATGGGAGCATGTTATACTTCCAGCCCCAGGCCCGATGGAAGCAGCTACGAGTCCGGCAGAGACAGGAGCAGCCCACAATCCACCCCCGATAGACGGTGGTGCTCTTACCGCACGCACTGTCTATATCAACGATATCGGTGCTATGGCGAACAAGGCGGGAGCAGCAGAATATCCGGCTGGTACTGTGATCGTCAAGGAAATTATGGATAAGACCGAAACGTTTGTTGATAAAGTCGCCGTGATGATGAAAAGCGACGATATGATGTATGCCGGTCACAATGGCTGGGTCTACAAAAAATATCTGCGTCCCAGTGCAGATGCTGCGTATATGCAGATCAGAGGATCCAACCTTGAAGATGCAGGCAATGGCTGCCACGGTTGCCACATTGGTGCTACGAACGACAGCGTCTTCGTTTCGCTCTCCATGGATGACATGATGATGGATGATGGCATGGAAGACATGGGTGATGGTGCTGGTGATACCCAATAGTCCCATCTCATAACACCTATAAGAAGGGGACCGGGGACAGTATTCTGTAGTTGTCGGTCCCTTTTCTATTTTTTATGTTACATCTCAAACGATAAACGCCCCACTTTGTGCTGGCAATGAAATACTTATGGAATCGTCTGATACTGTCACGGGGTTTCCATTGAGGCGGTCTTCCAAAATAGGAGCGATCTCCGAATCACGATGCTGTCCCAATTCCACTGGGACATCGATCGTCTGAGAACGCCGACTCGTATTCAAGGCGATTAGGATAGAATTCGTTTCTGAAGTGCGCAGATACGCGTAAGTCCCTTTCTGAACGTTCAGATGAACAATCTTTCGCAAACCAGAAGTGAGCACTGAAAACTGTTTCCGTAGTGTCCCCAAACGTCGGAAGTAACCTAATAAATCTCCGTCTGCTTCATCTCCCCACGGCATTGGCAACCGTGCCTCCTCAAAACGCCCGAGTGGGTTCCGTTGTGAGACTCCTATCTCCGTACCGTTGTAGATTATAGGTGGTGCGGGGAGTGTAAAGAGGACCAATGCTGCTAAGCGCACCTTTGCTTTATCCTCCCCCGCCAGGTAGAGAATACGCGTCATATCGTGATTGTCCAAAAAAGCAGGGAGTGCGAAATCTTTGGGAAAATAGGTCTCGTGTGCGACTAAAAACGCCTCAAATTCCAGTAGCGTTGAAGTCTCAAGAATAAAAGTTTCCCGCAGCGCGTCCGCGAGCAAAAAGTCAAGACACCCGTCGAAATGTGGAACATAAGACGCTATCGCTTCTGAATGACTAACCACTTCTCCAAACAAGAAAGCGTCAGGATTCACAGTTTTACAAGCTTGGCGGAAATCTGCCCAAAATGTGTGTGGAGGCCCTGGGGCATAATCAAGCCGATAGCCATCAACGCCTTTGCGTAACCAATGCTGTGCGCATTTCAGTAGATAGTCGCTTGCGGGTTTATGCTTTAGATTCAGTTGCGGCATCCCTTTCACGCCGAAGAAACTTGTATATTCGTCGGGCCATCGCTGCCATGTGTACCACCCCCGATATTCACTGTTTGGATCGCGTTGTGCTGCTTGAAACGTCGGATGATGGTTCGACCAATGATTGGCGACAAAATCAAGGATAACACGTATCCCGCGCTGATGTGCTTTTTCAATGAGTTCTATCAGTTCCGCGTTCGTGCCGAACCGAGGTTCAACAGTGTAGTAATCTGTAGCATCATAGCCGTGGTGGGTTGGACTTGCGAAAAGTGGAGAAAGCCATACAGCATTGCAGCCGAGCGATTGGATGTAGTCAAGTTTCTGAATTGCACCGCGTAACGTGCCACCAAAAAAACCAGAGAGGTCTGTCGGTTTTTTCCACGGGACTCCATCTCCTGGGTAAAATCGATCCAGAAAGATATGATAGATAACGGCATCACGAACCCATGTCGACGCATCGTAATCGTCCACCGAAATCGCAAACTCTGTTGCTTCCGAAAGGACTCGCGCTTGGTTATCCGCAAAAATCCAGTTATTTGCGTCCAGAACGCGTCCACCAATCTTGTAACGCACCGTTGCTCCATTTGGTTGCGGCGGCATCTCTCCGTGCCAGGGACGGACGTATCGCCATTCAAGTCTATTCCATATTGATTTACTTGGGGTGAGTTTGAATGTTGTTTCTTCACCGTTTACATTCATCCAACAACGAACTGAGTCGTAAGCGATGCTGCCAGATGTGGTCGCGTGGACAGTAATCGGGCGATTCGGTTTCGGACGCATTGGCGATAATTGATGAAGGTGTTTGATACCTACCAAGCTGCTTTGATATTCGGCAATACGGTTTTTGAAATCTCTTTGCGTGCCAAACATAGTCACCTCTGTCGGTTTGTGGTATTCAGAAAAATAAAAAAGCCGTGTAACGGGTACACGGCTTTTTGACTTCTTTAAGGGTTTGCTTACTTGTCGCCCCAAGCGCGCCCACGTGGAATAATTAGCAGCTGTCCTGCACGCAGTCTTGTCCGATCAAAAATGTAGGCATCTTGGTTGGCGGTAACTAACCGTTCCCACATCTCAGCGTTATCAAAAATCTCAGGACGTGCAGCGATGCGCTTCAGAGCAGCTTCACCGTTATCTTCCTGAATATCTTCTTCCCGGACATGATATTTGTAAAGGACTTCAGGACTGGTTATACTGAAACTAAAACTGTGTGAATTTTCGAGGACATTGCCAGCCATGTCAGCAGCACCAGAGACGGTAACGGTATACATACGGCCAGCACGCATCGGCATATCGGATGTGAAGGTCACAGAATCCCCGCTTCCGGTAACCGTGCCTGACAGGGTTCCGTCCATCGGTTCGCTCATCGAATCTTCAGTTTTTGTGACGGCTACATCCACAGTGACACTGTTACTGTCAATCGGTTCGCTAAACGATACAGATACGCTATTCATCACGTCGAGTGAATCTTCGTATTCAGAAAAAACTGTGCCGTCTGTCGGTTCGTTCATTGTCACAGTCGGCGGTGTCGCGTCGGTATAGGTAAATTGCTGTGAGAGCGTGACGGGTACTTCAGGTTTTCCCTTGTTGGTAACAACGACAGTCACAGATTGCCCTGCCGTGCCGCCGGGGGTCACTGCCGTAATTTGTGTTTCACTGGGGACAGTCACACTTTGAGCGTTTATACCGTTAAACGTTACAGTCACACCGTTTTTCATGTCAAATTTTTCGCCGGTAATCTGAACGGTTGTCCCGCCCGTTTCGGGGCCTTGTGTCGGGTTCATTCCCATGGGTACCGGTTCAGGATTACAGCCAGCACAGCCAGCCATCCACGCGCAGACAATCGTGAGGACAGCCAGTACGGCTATGTTTCTGGGTTTTGACGAAGCTTGCAAGTCAAAACTTGTTCTGAAAAAGTTCATTTTTATCGATTCTCCTTATCATCAAGAAAGAAGGTTCTCATTCCGTTGCGCGCCAAATCTTCCTGTTAAAAGCGGCGTAGTTTATTAGTCAAAACGGACTATTAAAAGTAGAATTTCGTGGATTAGAGAATAGCCTCTAAGTTGTCCCTTCAATTATTATACACATAAATTGATACGGTTGTCAACACTTTTTTGCGTAGGTTGTAAGCAGCGGTTTACTCGTCACAGGTTTTAACCGCGCCATGTTGTCCGTTTTAGCGGGTCGTGTACGGAAACCGTTAACTCTGGGCCGAAACCTTCTACTGATAATCGGACTGTGTCTCCGTCCCCGACTGCCGTAAGTGCTTCGTGGTGTGTTCCCGTTGATACGACATCACCCGGTTCCAGTGTTACCACGTTGGTTACCTCCGCGAGCAGTTCTGGGATGAAACGTGCCATAGAATTGGTAGAGAAATCGTGTTGCAGACCGTCGTTAATCCAGAGTTGTACACTAAGGGCGTTCGCGTCCTCTACTTCGTCAGCAGTAACGAGGGCGGGTCCCATCGGGGCGAACGTGTGCCAACTTTTCCCTAAAAAGAAACCGCCGGGCAAACCCCGTGCAGAGACATCAATGAACTGCGTGTACCCGAATACGCAGTCTAACGCATTTTCTTCAGTGAGGTGTTTTGCTGTTTTTCCAATAACAATCGCTAATTCCGGTTCAAAGTGGAAGACGGTTACATCTGCTTCCGGGAGTTTGACAGTGTCCTTCGTGTTAATGATGCCGGTTGGAGACTTCAAGAAGGCATTGAATTCACCGCGAGACGGACTATCTGGTTCGATGTAGTTCCCTGCGAGGCAGACGAGTTGCCCCGGTCGCGGGACGGGTGCTTTGAGGCTGACGCTGTCCAAATCGACAGCAGATCCGTTTTCAACGGCATCTTCTATTTTTGGACGTAGATTGTCAAAATCCTCAATCACCATTTGTATCAGTTCTTGCGGCGTATGATAAGAGATGCCGCTGAGGGCATCGTTGATGTCAACAATCCCGCCTTCTGTTAGGACACCGAGTTGGTAATCGTTAAAGAATGTAAGTTTCATTTAATTTGTGACTCCTGTACTAAGACGTTTTACAAGCGGATGGCTCCGCTCCTTTAATGGTAGTTGTACTTTTGTTCCACTGAAATGGGAAACGTAGGTTGCACTCACGCACTCAAGCGACGTAAGGGCGTTACGTCCGCCGAGTTCTGGTTGGTTTTCGTTAAGAATTGCATCTCGTATGTTTTTCGCACTCCAGATGGTGTGGCGCGACTGCCACGCTTTTCCAGAGATTACGAACGTTGATGCGTCAAGTTCTATCTGTTCCCATGTGGGTGTATGTGCGGCAAAGGATACGTCAAATGGGCAGTACCACATTTCGTCTATACCCGTTTCTGGGTGCGGTTTAATCATCAATTGTCCCTCCGAACCGAGCAGGTGTGGGCCCATCATCCACCCGTGTCTGGGTTCGCGGCAGTAAAGTTCCATAATGCCGTAAGCACCGTTTCCGCCGCCGATATGCACGAGCATTGTATCCCCCGCCACCATGCCGTTATCGCGCCGATCGGTTTTACACAACTCACTGCTGTGCATAATATCTGCTTCTGTTACATCGTGTCCCTGATATGTAATATGCGCTTGGATCCAAGAGATACTGTCCAAGAAGAAGTCCATCTCGTCAAAATAGTGGACACCCATTTCCATCAACTCGAACCCGGCTTCGCGTCCTTTGCCGACTTCGCGTATGGAGCGGAGTTCACCGATTTTGCCTGTGTCAATCAGAGATTTCGCGTGCCGGAAGAGCGGTGTGAATCGGAACTGATGACTAACTGCCAGATGTACACCCGCCTCACGACATGCCGCGAGCATTTTATCCGCTGTTTCTAAATCGACAGACAACGGTTTTTCACATAAAACGTGGATCCCTGCTTGTGCGGCAGCAATTGCGATTGGTGCGTGTAGCGGTGCGTGTGTGCAAACGCTCACAATATCGAGTGCCTCGCGTGCGAACATCTCCTCATAGTCGGTATATCGATGTGAGACATTGTATTCATCGGCGCGATTGTTAAGTGGTTCACGATTTATGTCGCACATTGCGACGAGGTCCACTCCCTCTAAGTTCGCATGCGCGCCGGCGTGACTCCGACTAATTCCGCCACAACCGACAATTCCTGCCCGTAAAGTCATGAGTTATCTCCCAAATTCAATTTGTCCTAATGTAGAGTGGCGTTTGAAAATTCTGTATTAAGATGTATTATACGCCAATACCAAAAGAGTGCAAGCCAAATTTTTTACTTTTCCTTGCGGTTCGGTTAGATGGGTTGGTTTTTGGACGTTCCTTTACGTATATCCGCTTTCCACTTCGTTCCAAGCTATGCCTCTCGGGCTAATTTTAAGAACTGTTCATTTTCAACAACCCTTGCCATTGCATCTCGTCCACGAGGACCCCTTTTTCAAGGCTCTCCTGTCGTGTCCGTAACATGCCTTCCCCGGGATATCGTACACTTTCATTTTCGTCTAACGGTGTTGATGTATGGAAATCGTCAATAATGGCTGTTACTTTCTCGTGTAGTGCTGCTTGTCCCATCATCCCAGTGGCGTTCATCGCGATGTACACCTGAGAAACGGCGTATTCGGATCCCTGCTTTCCGATTTCGTGTGTGGCTTGTCCACCTGAAATAAGGGATGCCATTGTGTCGAGTACCAGAGCCAACCCAGATCCTTTCCAGTAACCGATGGGCAGTGCTCTTGCGGCGTCAAGAATTTCACCCGGATCGACAGTTAGTTCTCCATGGGTGTCATATCCACCGGGTAGTGGTAATTCTTTTCCTTGCAGCTGCAACACCTCTAACTTCCCGTTTGAGTACTGGCTCATCGCCATATCGAGCAGGATATGTCCACCTTCTCTCGGAATACCAATTGCCATCGGATTGTTCCCAATCTTTTTTTCTGCAGAACCCCACGGCGGCATGAGTCGGGTTGTGTTTGTCCAGCATATTCCAATGTATCCGGCTTCTGCTGCCTGCAAAGCATAAGCACCGCCTCGCATCCAGTGATTTGTGTTTGAAAGCCCGACGCACCCGATACCGTGGACATTTGCGAGTTCCGTTGCCTGTTGCATGCAGAAATGCGCGTTAACAAGTCCGACCCCCATTTTACCGTCCCACCGTTCTAATGCCCCAAAACTCTCGATTTTTTCTGGTTTTGCTCGGAAGTTAATTTGTTTGCTCTCCAGTCCAGCGACGAATCCTGGGAAACGATTGAGTCCGTGTGAGTACACGCCATCACGTTGGTTTTCAGCAAAGAGCCTTGCACATAACATTGCGCGCTCATCGGTGAACCCGACGCTCGCGAGTACACGGTAAAGTTCATCTTGTAGAATTTGGAAAGGCACGCGTTTCATGCAATCTTGTCCTCATTAATTTATCATAATTTTCAGCGTCAAAACGCCATCCTTTAGGACGGGGTCTATCACTCGATATCATTATGCCTAATGTTTGAGAAAAATGCAAGATATTTCGCGCCTGTTTCACGAAATTCCTGACCTTGCCAGTCCTTCCTTATTGTCCTTTTTTAATCTATCGTCCCGTTTTTCCTTGTCTAAAAGTGGATCGCAGTATATCATGCATGTACCGACACTAAAGTCCAGCTATTAGATATAGCATGTTCACTGCTAACTGAAAGGAGTGAGAAATGACCGCATCAAGTATTTTGTTCAAGATTTTCACTTGTATGTTTACATTTCTACTCATCTTTGGAGGAACGTTAATCTATTCAGAAGAAGAGCCGGTGAAATTAGAACCAATTGAGGTCATTGGTGTGACCCCCGTACACGGTGTTGGACTTCCTAAAGATAAAGTGCCTGCCAATATCCAAACAGCGAATAGTGCCGCGGTTGATGCTGCCCAGAGTTTGGACCTTACCGAGTTCATTAGTCGTAACTTAGGAAGTGTGCATATTAACGAGGCGCAAAACAATCCTTTCCAGCCCGATGTCCGCTTTCGCGGTTTTACGGCTTCTCCTTTGCTCGGATTACCCCAGGGATTGGCTACTTATCAAGATGGTACACGTGTTAACGAACTATTTGGTGACACGGTGAATTGGGATGTCATTCCGCAATCTGCAATCGCCAGCATCAACTTGATGTCTGGATCAAATCCGCTTTTCGGTTTGAACACACTTGGCGGTGCGCTCTCTCTGAAGACGAAGACCGGCTTTACACACCCCGGTCACGGCGTGAAAGTCTATGGCGGTTCATTCACACGTAGAGCCGCTGAATTTTCGAGTGGGGATCATAATCAGCGATTGAGTTATTTCCTGAGCGGCAATCTCTTTGCGGAAGAGGGGTGGCGCGATTTCTCGCCTTCTGAGGTCCGGCAGTTGTTCGGCAACATCGGTTGGAAAGAAAACGCTTCTACACTGGACTTGAGCCTGACGTTAGCAGATAACGAATTATTGGGCAACGGGGCATTACCGATTGATCTTCTTAACACGGAACGGAGTGCTGTGTTTACGCATCCAGACAGGACAGAGAACAATATGCTCATGGCAAATTTGCGGGGCAGTCATGCGTGGTCGGACAACCTCATTTTGGCGAGTACGGTTTACTACCGGCGGAACAACGTTGAGACCTTCAATGGCGACGATACAGATTTTGAGCCGTGCGAAGATCCTGAAAATGAAGGTTTCCTATGCGTTGGTGAAGAGGCAGACCAGGCGCGTATAAAGGATCAGTTTGGAAACGATGTCCGTCTTCCTGAGAACGGTTACGATGCGGATGACGAAGAGACTGAGATTGATGATGCGGATAACGACGATGATGACGAAGGTGGGTTCAACGCTACAAATAATACGAGTCAGACGCGTCAAGGCGGCTATGGGGCAACCTTGCAGGTAGCCTTCACGAGTCCTATCGCCAGTCGTGAAAATCAGCTCATTGTTGGCGCGAGTTTTGACCGTGGTGGAGCTCTGTTCAATTCCGAAACCGAGTTGGCAAGTCTGACACCGGATCGAGGAACGGTCGGTAGCGGTATCCTTGAAAGCGAATCTTTTGTGGATGTTGAGACCACGGTTCAGAATATGGGTATCTACGGGACGAACACCTTTTCTATCACACCGCGCCTACATCTCACGCTGTCCGGACGCTATAACAGCACTGAGATTATATTACGGGATCAAATTGGTGTCGAACTCAATGGGGACCACACTTTTGGTCGCTTCAATCCAGCGGCGGGTTTAACCTATCAGTTTCATAATCTTCTTTCCTTCTATGGTAGCTACAGTGAAGCGTCGCGTGTACCCACACCTGTGGAGTTGACGTGTGCGGATCCTGAAGCTCCCTGTAAATTGCCCAACGCTTTCGTTGCCGATCCGCCGCTGGATCAGGTGATAACGAAGACGTGGGAGACGGGCTTACGGGGTGAATTAGGGGGGCTTGCATGGAACACCGACTTCTTTCGGGCGACGAGTTTTGACGATCTAATCTTCATTAGCAGTGGTGCATTGACCAACCAAGGCTATTTTGAAAACGTTGCGCGAACCCTCCGCCAAGGTGTTGAGGTGAATGTCGGGGGTAGTTTCTTTAATCGCTTACAGGGGTTGCTTAACTATACTTACATTTCAGCGACTTTCGAGACCGATTTGACGGTCAGCAGCCCCAACCACCCTGAAGCAGACGGTGGCGAAATAAAAGTCGAGCAAGGCGACCGCATTCCTGGTGTCCCGCAGCACAACCTCAAAGCGGATGTGACGTTTACTGTAACCGATGCGCTGTCTTTGGGTGCGAATGTCCTTGTCAATTCCAGCCAGGTTTTTCGTGGCGACGAGGGAAATTTAATCGATCAGATTCCAGGTTACGGCATTGTGAATCTGCGTGGTAGGTATACGTTTTGGGGTAATATTTCTGTATTTGCTAAGGTGAACAACCTTTTTGATGACCGGTATGAAACCTTCGGTCTCTTCGGGGAGGCGGACGAAGTGTTAGGAGACGAATTCGAGGATGCCCGTTTTCTGTCTCCGGGGGCACCCCGCGCCGCATGGATTGGACTTGAGGCAATTTTTTAAGCCTTCGTTGCCCTGTTTTTGGGCTTACCACATTTCAAGCCATTGCGTGAAGGGTGTCACGGGTTGCGTTTCGCTACGGATGACCCATTTGAAATCGGGGTCTTTCCAATAAATTGTGCCGGGGTGATCGCCATCACGGAGGTAGCGGATGTCGATTGCCCAGCGGATCATCTCGCTTGTGGTGTGTGGTAGTGATCGGTGAAGCGTGAGGTTGTGAAAAACTAAAGCGTCCCCTAATTCCATCGGACACGTGACAATACGAGAATCCTCGATGAGTTCATCCATTACCTCAAGAAACTTCCCTTCCCGTTCTTCTGTGTGGTGATTGACTACGCCTAACCGATGTGAACCTGCGACCACTTGTAGACAACCGTTAGTTTCATCTACTGGCACGAGTGGTATCCACGCAGTCGGGATAAGAGACTTTTCGCTGACTGTTCCAAAATAGCCGCTGTCTTGATGCCACGGTACGACGGTCAGTTGCTGACCGGGGAGTTTAGGACGGGCATTGAAAACGGGGTGTCCGATGACATCTGTGCCTGTGATTTGTCCGATTGTGTCCACGAGTGGCGCGGCGTGGTGTATATCGAAAATTTCGGAGGTCGCGACTTGGTTGCGCCAAGAACGACCGAAGCGGTTGGCGTGTTCGCCTGCGACTTGTGAGAATCGTGTTTCAAAAGGGAGTTCTGCCCCTTCATCTTCAATAATTCCGTCCTCTTTCAATTCGCGAATTATACCGTCCACGACGCGATCAAAGCTGTCTCGCACACCGTTGATAGCTGACATCGGAACGACATCTTTTAGGAGCAAATAACCATCGTTTTCCCACTGATCCATCTGTTGAGGCGATAATGGGGTTGACTGTTTTTGATTGGTGTTCATGTGTTTGTTTAATCCCAGCGTTTGAAAATTAAGATGACAAAAAGCAAAAAAGTTGTAAAAATAATAGCATACTTAATAAAAAGAGTCAAAAGAATAGCTTTGAGAGTGTTGATATTTCATCCAATGCTGTGATACCGGATACATCAAAGGAGCAACATAATGGCGACTTTAACGCAGACCGAGAACCAGATTAGACCGCTCTATATTGACGGATACACCCACCAACTCAGTTATGCTCCCGGTGACGAGATTGCGTTCCACATCTCAACGAGTGCGGAGAACTATTCACTTGAGATTGCGCGCATCGGTGCGACGCGCGAGGTTGTCTGGCGTCAAACAGAGCTGCCCGGTGAAGCGCAACCGATTCCCGAAGATGTGTCATCGCAAGGATGTGGATGGTCCCCTGTCTTTACGCTCGAAGTGCCTGAAGCATGGCGGAGCGGCTATTATGAAGGCACACTCCGTGCAACCGATGGCGGTGGTGAGCACGTCTATAGAAACCGGCGCACGGCTGAAAGCACGCTTTTCTTTATTGTCCGCCCTGCCCTTTGCAATATCGGCTTGCAAGCTTCGCCGAGATCGGGAGCGAACACCTCTATTTTGCTTCAGCTCTCCACCAATACCTACAACGCTTACAACAACTGGGGAGGCTTCAGTCTTTACGGGTATCATGGGAAGAGCAAGATACAAGGCAACCGTGTCTCGTTTGACCGACCGACTCGCGGTATCTTCAGGAACTGGGAATTGCCATTTATTGTCTGGGCAGAGCAGAACGGATACACGCTTGATTACGCTGCAAATAGCGATCTGGAGTTCCGTCCTGAGATGTTGGAGCATTATAGGCTCGTGCTAAGTGTCGGGCATGATGAATACTGGTCTGCTCCGATGCGTGATAACCTTGAGGCGTTTATCGCAAACGGTGGGAACGCTGCGTTCTTCAGTGGAAACTCCGTCTGTTGGCAGGTACGTTCTGAAGACGACGGCAGAGCACTTGTCTGTTGGAAGCAGACTTACAATCAGGATCCGGTTTATAAAACCGATGATTACAGTACCCTCAGTACGCTCTGGAGTCACTATCTCGTGGGTCGTCCTGAAAATGAGTTGACGGGTGTTGGTTTCCTTCAAGGCGGTTATCACTTGAGCCACGGACAGTTTATGGACGGTCCGGGGGAGTATACCGTCCATCGTCCGGAGCATTGGGTGTTTGAGGGAACAGACCTCGCGAGAGATGACACTTTCGGTGGGGCAGATACCATCGTCGGCTACGAGTGTGACGGATGTGAGTGGACGCTTGAAGATGGTCTGCCCGTTCCGACCTATCGCGACGGTACGCCTGAAGGTTTCAAGATTCTCGCGACGGCTCCTGTACGTTGGCATTCTGATGATTGCGAATGGTATGAACGTTGGGAGAGGGGGAGGACGGGTGCTGCAACGATGGGCATCTATACACAAGGCGGGACGGTCTTTACGGCTGCCACAACCGATTGGTCGCACGGATTGGCGGGCGGCGATGCAGTGGTTGAACGGATTACGCACAACATTCTGCGACGGCTGGCACAGTAGATAGGTTTGATGCGTTGTTAGAAGGTTCATCCAGTCTATACCGATTATTCTATTGCCAATTCTCTGACGGCGTGTTATCCTATTTAACATGAGAAAGGAAAGACTAACCTCTCCAGCGATGCACGCCCCTGGCGCAGTTCTCTTAATCTCCTGCTATGAGCTCGGGCACCGACCCATCGGGCTTACCCGTCCACTCCGCGCTCTTGAAGAAGCGGGATTTACACCCGATGTCCTTGATATTGCTGTCGAACCGTTGGACCTTGAAAAGGTTGCGCGCGCCCGGTTTATCGGGATCTCTGTGCCGATGCATACGGCACTGCGACTCGGTGTTCACCTCTTGCACCGTATC
Organism: Candidatus Poribacteria bacterium; assembly: GCA_965232115.1. Taxonomy (GTDB): domain Bacteria; phylum Poribacteria; class WGA-4E; order WGA-4E; family WGA-3G; genus WGA-3G. Next base: position 4,832,497 of record OZ246958.1, on the reverse strand, counting down.
CGAGAAGTCAATCCAGATGTCTCTATCTGCATGTACGGGCTTTACGCCAAACTCAATGCCGACTACCTGCTTTCGCACGGCGTGGATTTTTGTATCAGTGGTGAAGCATCAACACAACTTATTGCGTTGATGCAATCTCTTGTAGATGGGAAAGGGATTGAGGCACAGGAAACCGGTTTCCCAATTGCGGAACTGCCGCCACTGGAGATGTACGCGCAATTTGAAGACAGAGGCGAGGTGCGAACGGTCGGGTATACGGAAACGACACACGGATGCAAGCATCTCTGCACACACTGCCCGATACCACCGGTTTATGAAGGTAGGTTTTTTGCTGTGCGACGCGACACCGTACTCGCTGAGATACACGAACAGGTAGTAGAAGGTGCTACACATATTACATTCGGTGACCCGGATTTTCTCAACGGTCCGACGCACGGACTCCGCATCCTCCGCGCAATGCACGAAGCTTCTCCGGGTCTTACCTTCGATTTTACAACCAAGATTGAACACATTCTGAAAAATAGGGAACTGTTTCCAGAATTCGCGGTGCTCGGATGTCGGTTCGTCATCTCTGCTGTGGAATCACTCAGCGAACAGGTGTTGACAATTTTGGAGAAGCAGCATACACGCGCCGATGTAGCGGAAGCGCTTGACATCGTTCACGGAGCCGGGATCGCGCTACGTCCGACATGGGTACCGTTCACGCCGTGGACTGCCTTAGACGACTATCTTGAAATCCTCCAGTTTGTTGATATGCACCGCCTTGTTTATCACGTGGATCCCGTGCAGTATGCCGTTCGGTTGCTAATTCCGCCCGGTTCATACCTACTCGACCGACCTGAAGTAAAGGCACTTTCACTCACACTTGATGAAGCCGCCTTCAGTTACGTGTGGGCACACCCGGACCCGCGGATGGATGAACTTCATAAAACGGTCAATACCCTCGTTGAGAACGACGCGCGGGCAGGTATTGACACTCTGGAGACCTTTTATCGGATATGGACACTCGCTGCTGATATGCGGGGAGAGGCTCCCCCAAGACAGATCAAAGAATCACATCAACCCGCACCGCGGATCACTGAAGCGTGGTTCTGCTGAGCGGAACCCACCGAAGGGCAGTTTGCCCCGATTCACGTTTAAAATTCGCCCCTAAAGGAAGAAATATGTCAGATCAAATTCAACAACTCCTCAATTTGGAAACTACCCCTGTTGCGATAACCTTTCACGATACACCCCCTGATAACGTCCTTCAAACCGAGAAAGTTGAAGCCTCTGGTTGCACCTATTGGCGACGCGCCGCGGAAGGCAGAACTTTCTATACCGAAGCATCCGACCATTATAACTGTCCAATCGGGTGTTATACCCACAACGTTGAATTGCCAGACGCGCAAGCCGAAGAACTTCAAAATACCCTCGGATTGATGGTCGAGCTCGGCTATATTTCCATGGAGGAGGTCCCGGGTATTCCGCGACGCGAAGACCTTTTCCAGAGCGCGGTCTATTCTCCGTTAGCGGATGCCTCTGACACGCCGGATGTCGTTATTATTTCTGGTACGCCGAGACAGATGATGCTCTTAGCGGAAGCCGCGACTGCTGCCGGTATTGGAACTGAAAACGGAGTTATGGGTAGACCAACTTGTGCTGTGATTCCTGCTGTCATACAATCGGATCGAGGTGCGAGCAGTTTGGGGTGTATCGGTAACCGCGTCTATACCGCACTTTCTGACGATGATTTCTACTTCGCTTTTCCGGGCAAACACATTGATGCCCTCGTCGAGAAGTTGGAGACGATTGTGAATGCGAATCAGGCGTTAGAAGAATATCACCAACAACGCCAATCGAATTTTTAAACTTACCTTGCGGTTCGGTCAGATGGTTTTGATGGATGAGGTATCTCTCCGTAGACCCGCCTGCGCCGTTGTTGCAGGCTACTTTTTAATTTTACTCTGTGGGGAAACAAAGGTCATGCAGAAGGTTGCTGTTATTACGGGTGCGGCGAGCGGGATTGGGAGAGGGTTGGCGGAACGATTTGCTGCGGAAGGCATGAAAGTCGTTCTCGCCGATGTTGAAGAGCAACCGTTAGCCGAACTTGCGGCGGACTTAAGTGCTAAAGGTACGACGGTTCTCATTGTCAAAACGGATGTCTCAAATCCCGATGCGGTCGAAAGTCTTGCTGTGCAGACACTGGACACTTTTGGTGCGGTGCATATCCTTTGCAACAATGCAGGGGTCGTCTGTAGTCGTCCTGTCTGGGAGCATACCCTCGCCGATTGGGAGTGGGTGTTAGGCGTTAATCTATGGGGTGTGATTCACGGCATCCGGTCGTTTGTACCGCGCATGCTTGCACAAGGGGACGCGTGTCATATTGTGAACACTGCCTCTATCTTGGGTTTGGTGGGCGGCAGTGGCGAAGGCATCTATAAGGTGAGCAAACACGGGGTCGTCGTACTTTCGGAGACCCTCGCTGATGAGTTGGCACAGAAGGGTGCAAATATTCAGGTGCATGTGCTGTGTCCCGGATGGGTCCGTACGGGAATTTTGGAATCTGCTCGGAACCGACCGGACGCATTGCGAAATTCAGCGGAGCAGACGCATGATATAGTAATCGGCGGTTCACGGAATACGCGTGCTGAGATGGAGGCGGGACTGTCCCCTGCGAAGGTGGCGGATCAGGTCTATAGTGCTATACAAAACGGCACGTTCTATATTCACACGCATCCTGAACATAAAGCGTGGATTCAAGAGCGGATGGCGCGTATCCTTAAATAGATGCTGCTTTAAGACGTAACAAATTAGTAATTTTTGAATTTTTATGTTATACTATCCAAACCGGTTTAGGGTAGTGCTATCACGAATTCGCCCACTAAAACCGTATGAATTTTTGTAGGAGATCTTTATGTAGGAGCAAAATATTCCTGATATAACTGCAGCAAAAGAAGATTTTATTCGTTTCCAAGCAAAAATGGAAGAAGTTGATAAAGTTGAAACACGTCTGGATAATCGAATTAAGGAAGTAAAGGACGATCTAAAGGGTGATATTCGGGGAGTCAAAGAGGACCTCCATAATAGAATAACTCGGTTGGAAACGCGTCTGCAATGGTCTGTAACCGTAGCTATAGGTGTTACAGGCATCGTTGTCGCTATAATTGTTAAATTTGTTTAATTGGCAAAAAGGGGATTAACAATGTCTGAGAAAGCACCAGGATTGGAAAGATATATTCCGAACCGTTTGGAGTGGCTTGCACTTCAGTTAAACGATCTTTTTCAGCGCGATGATATAGTTCAAGATAAGTTCAGTGGTTATTATTTTCCTGGAATAGATGGAGAGAGTATCTGCTTACGAGTCAGTCATTTTGATGATGTAGATAAAGAAATTATGGATGAATGGATCAGTAGATCGAAAACCTATGTTTTAGCAATGGCTGAATTTTACGGATGGAGTTCATGGATCAAGGTTGAAGTAGTTGTTGAAGCAATAAAATAGGTCAGAGTGTGGAATATTAAAGGAAGGGGCGATGTGGGTCGCCCCGGACCAACCAAATGAACTGAGTGAGTTTTGTCATTTTATGTTGGCACTTCTATTTTATTCTGCTCGCCATAGAATGTCAACCCAATTTTTATGGAGGAAAAAATGGCGGTAAAACAGGGGTTTTTTGTTGGAGATTGTGTCGAATTTATGTCTAACATGGATGAGGAAGTTGTCGATTTGACTGTGACCTCTCCACCTTATGACAATCTTCGAGACTATAAGGGCTACTCGTTTGATTTTGAGAATATCGCAAAGCAGCTATACAGAGTCACAAAACCCGGCGGGATCGTTGTTTGGGTAGTCGGCGACAAAATTAATGGTGGACGCACGCTCACCAGTTTCAGACAAGGGATATTTTTTCAAGAGATAGGTTTTCAGATGCACGATGTGATGATCTATCAGAAAAAGAATACTCCCTTTATGCGAAGCAACGCTTACACGAACTGCTATGAATTTATGTTTGTCTTATCAAAGGGTAGTCCTAATACATTCAATCCGCTGAAAACTAAAACTGTCAGACATGGGAAGGAGATGCTTGTCCACAACAAAAAGTCTGATGGCATAAACAAGAAGGTGCTCAAGGAATTAAAAAAAGAAAAGACGCGTACTAACATCTGGTCTTATGCCGTAGGTTATGGAGGCACAACCACCGATAAGGTTGCTTTCAAACATCCTGCCGTTTTCCCAGAAAGGTTAGCGGAAGATCATATTTTGTCTTGGACAGATCCTGGAGATGTTGTCTTTGACCCCATGTGTGGCAGCGGTACAACAGGTAAGATGGCACTTGTACACGGGCGCAGATTTATAGGTATTGATATTTCCGAGGAGTACATTGCTATCGCTAACAAACGAATAGAGACCCTGAGCTTAGAGATACAATATGAAACCTGATGATTTTGTTATTGCAACTCAACCTATCAATGGAATTGTTATAAATTCCGTTGGGATAATCAATTCACTTTGTGAAAAAGGTGTACAGGTTTATTTTCTTGGCAGGAATGAGGTAGTAATAGCACCATTTGATTCTCTTTCTGTTATAAATGTTGGTGAGACCGGAGAAGAATACTCAGTCAAAATTTGCAATGTCTGTCACATTCTCAAACTAAAAGAAGAGTTTGACAGAAATCAGACGAATGCGAGTGGCAGGCCTACGACACGTCCGAGTTGTAAAGATTGTCGAAAAGTTATTGATGGAGAAAAGATGCGGGCATCAGAGCGTAGAAAGATGACAGCAAGGCGGCCATTAGACCAAACCGTTTTTATATGTCCTATCTGTGAGAAACGCACAATTGTCGATGTAACTGCAAAAATTGTTCCTGATCATGACCATGACACAGGGATGGGTCGGGAGTGGATATGCGATAGTTGTAATACTGGTTTAGGTAGGTTCAAAGATAACGTTGCAATTTTGGAGACAGCGATTGAATATCTGAAACGCTTTGAAGAGGATGAATCAGAAAATTCTGAAACTGGTTAAATACCAAATTATCGACGAAATTCTTACGAAACGATATTATCTTGGCTCATGTAAAAAGGACGTGCTATTGCTCTAACGAAGTCAGTGAAAATGCTGGTTTAATTTTCCGTTCGCACTTAGTCTTGACATGAGCCATTATCTTTTCAAGGAGGAGATTTCCATGAAGACGAAAATTTTGTTTTCGATAATTAGTAGCATCGTTGTGCTATTGGCAGGTTTGTGTCTGTTGCCTTTGGCTTCCGCACAACAGATGTCCCAAAACTCTATAACGAAAGATATACCGTCAATGCATATTGATGGAGGTGGGACGTTCACTTTGGATGTCTCTGAGGATTTAGGGCTAACCCGGAGTGAAGCTTTGAGACTTGTGAATGCTTTGCCTGCGAAGGAGACTGATGGCACGGGTGTGACAATTGAATTGCTGAAACCTACAGATTCTATAGCACATTCTAAAGCTCTCGTCATTCGTAAGGTCACACCGAAACACACGGCACAGTTAGTTGAAAAGGAGAAAGCAGAACGCTCAGCAGTCAGGTTTCAGCTTGATGAATTGTTTAAAAAGGGTTACATTGTTGTGCTTTCCCATACGGTCTTGATTGAGTTTTACAATACGACTAAAAGTCGCATTAATCTTCAGAATTGGCAAATTCGGTTTACTTACGGTGCCATGCCAGATGCTACCGATACAACGGTGAACGGGGTGATTGACAGGATGAGCAATGTAGATGACAGTATCTGGAGACACCGGAGTCTACAGGAACCAGGACGAGTCTTGAGCGGAAATGTCTCCATGTCTCGTCATGTTGATCTTGAACGTCTCAATGATCCGACGAAAACATAGGATGAACAATTAGCTGCTATTTCAGATGGCACCCTTCAAACAGGTTGGGACATCAGCGAAGTGCCTCGTGAACAGGCCTGGATTGAAATTTACAACGCGATGGATAAAGACGGTAAAACTTGGAACTACCTGATTGAGTTGCAAGGTGAAGGCGAGGGGCCGCATGTGCCCGAGACTATTGTGCCTTCTCCCCCAACCGATGATCGATAAAGATTGCGTACGGATTTTCTTTCCTTCAAAAAGTCTTTCTTAAGATACGGACGGTCTTTGCATAACCGTCCCTTTTTTCGATTTTAAGTCAAATCCAGTACACTCCGTGCGACTTCGCCTCTTGCTAATGCCTCGAATGCATCGTTTATTCCTTCCAACGGGTACGTACGCGTGACGAGTTCGTCCAGTTTGAGTTGTCCGCCCTTATAGAGCGAAACCAAACGCGGGAAATCCACATGCGGGCGCGCTGTCCCATACATCGAACCGATGACCATTTTTTCTGGCATCAGCATCCGTGCGTCAAATTCAACGGCGGTGTTTTCTGGGGCATGTCCGACGAAAACCGTCACGCCTCTGCTCCGTGTACAGAGGATCGCTTGCCGGAAGGTTTCGCCAATCAGACCGATTGCCTCAAATGCATAGTGGACCCCGCGCCCATCGGTAATCTCTTTAATCTGTGCTACGGGGTCTACTTCAGCGGCATTAACGGTATGCGTAGCACCGAACTGTCTGCCGAGTTCGAGTTTGTTATCTAACACATCGACAGCGATTATTGGTTCGCCACCAGAGAGCGCAGCACCTTGTATGCAATTGAGTCCGACCCCACCGCATCCAAAAACGGCGACCGAGCTGCCTGGGGTAACTTGTGCGGTGTTGATGGCCGCGCCGACCCCTGTCATCACGCCACATCCAATTAACGCGGCTTGTGCGAATGGCATATCTTTATCAATAGGAACCACAGCGTCTTGGGGGACGAGTGTCTCGGTACCGAAGGTTCCGAGTCCGGACATTTGATCGATTTCACGTCCACTTGTTTTGATAGCGGGTTTGCCTGAACCGTCAGCGGGGAGTGCACATAGGTTCGGATACCCTTTCTGGCACATCTCACAAAATCCACAGTTCCGTTTCCATGAGAGAATCACATGGTCGCCGACCTGCACTTGGGTTACATCGTTTCCGATCTCTTCTACGATGCCAGCCCCTTCGTGTCCGAGGATGACGGGTAACTTGACGAAAGGCCACTCTCCCTTAACGACGTGCCAATCGGAATGACAGACACCACTGGCGACCAATCGCACTCGAACTTGGTTTGCACTCGGACGCGGTAAGTCGAACTCTTCAATTTTTAGATGCGTGTCGGTTTCATATAATACTGCAGCTTTCATGAGGTTCCTCCGAATTCTCTGAACCGATTAAAACTTTAGTGGGTGTCATGGTTGTCATTATATCACTTTTGGAAAAAGATTCAAGGTTGATTTTGGCGGCGTGGCAAGCTAAAGCTCGCTATAGAAATAGGATTGACTTCTGACACTCAGAAAGGATATAATAGATGAAACAGACTGCTATGGGAAGCCTGCAAGCTGCCCCTAAGAGGCATAAAAGAGGAGAATAGGTGTGTTTCGCTTGAATTTGAAATTGCGGAGTGTTGTGCTCGTTGGGATCTGTGTTCTTTTTATTTTTTCATGTGGGAGTGGTGTGATCCAGAATTTTGAGGGGATTGAACTTCAATCGGATCCGCGCGTTGACAGGATCGACTTACGGATTTATTTGGTGGATAGAAATGGCACGCCGCTTATATGGAACCAGAGCATTCTCAGTCCGAGTGTTGGGGTAAGTACGATTTCTGAAGCCGATTTTACCACCAATGCTAAAGTCTACTCCATCCGTAATGGTGCAAAGCATCGAAAAGTCTACGATGGCAGACTAATTGACCTTCGTTGGTCACAGGAACTCCATAGACTGGATCGGCTCTTAACGGCGGAGATCCCACGCGTCTTCATTGAGGAGGATCCGGAACGCGATACCCATTTAGGTGTCATAGTGGTTGAAATCGAGACTGAGAAACAGGGTCCGTTCACGGATACCTTAGAGAGAACTGCTATCTATAAGTATTGAACTGGCTGTCAGCCGTCAGCAGTCAGGGGAATGGTTTCTACCAACAGTCAACAGTCAGCAAGAGACTGGGATGGAAGAGGGGAGGGGTGGAAGAAGGGACTCAACCTTACGGTTTCCTTCCAGCCAAACACCGATGGCTGAAAGCCGATAGCCAATTCAAACGAAAACTTCTTAAACGACAACTGAAAACGAAAAAAATATGCCTATTCACACACAGAACTACCGACATTGGGAAGGCACGCTGAAAACCCAAAGTCATACGCGGTGGTGGATTATTGCGAAGGCAGAGTTGAAACTGCTTGCACAGCGCAAAATCGTCCGATTGATTGTCGCTGTTCCACCCTTAATGTACATCTTTGCCCACGCAGTACTTATCTATATCATTAATCAGGTCCCGGGTGTGGAGTTCGCGTTTATTAAGGTTGATAGCGAATTTTTCCAAAAATTTCTGTTCCGAATCTATCCATTTCCATCGACATTTATCGTCGCCTTGGTTGCTGTTTTCGGAGGTTCGGGATTAATTGCTACGGATCTGAAAAACAACACGCTGTCCCTTTATCTGTCTAAACCGATTTCGTGGATAGATTACTTAATTGGTAAGTTTGCTGCTATTGGTATCTTATTGGCTTGCCTGACGTTGGTCCCTGGGTTGTTATTATTTCTTGAACAGTCGCTATTAGCGGGCACGGCTTTTCTGAAAGATAACTATTGGGTTCCTTTTTCAATCATCGCCTACTCCGTAATTATTATCCTGTCTACGGGTCTGTTAATACTCGTGTTTTCATCGCTGACCACAAATGCGCGTTATGCCATCATCGGTTTCTCTGCCGTGTGGTTTGGCTCAATTGTCCTTTATGAAGTTCTTAAAGAGATAGCACGCACCAGCAAAGTGGCTTTGGTCTCGATTTGGGCGAACTACGACATTCTCGGCACAGCCCTATTTGGCGGTTCACCGGATTATAGCGTGCATTGGATTTGGTCCCTCTTTATCCAAATCGCGCTGATAGTTTTCTACCTTTTCGTGCTTCGTCGTCGGATCCGTGCCGTTGAAGTTGTCAAATAGCAATTTATTGCGGTCTGAATGTCCTGCTTACCAATTAGCGTAACCTCGCTCCATTTGCATCCCACATTTCAGTATCTGAATAAGCCTGTGGCGGCTTTATGGGAGTTAGTGTCGGTGTCCAATCGGCGCGAAATTGCTGGACCAACCGAACTGCGTTCTGATAAGCCACTCGCTCCTTTGTTTCATCATTGAGTTGTGCTGACTCAATCTGTGCTTGTACCAACCGGAAATCGTAATACGGCAGATCGCTCCCGAACATGATTCTATCGTTCCCAAGATTGTTGATGAGATGTACCAGATCCCAACTTGCGTCTGCACCTTCTGGTTTCTGTGCTACGTCGAACCAGATGTTCTCAGACTTAGCGCACTGTGCTATTGCATCAAGGTGTCCGGCTTTGTTCATTGAGACGTGTCCAATAATAAACGTTACCGATGGGAATCGCTTTGCATAAGCGGCGATGTTCTGGGTGGAACCTGCCTGGTGGAGCAGGCAGAGCCCGTTGTGCATTGCCACGACTTCAAGGAATCCGTGGAGCTCACCGCCGAGTGAATGTCCCGACAACCCTGGATGACACATAAAACCGACTAAATCATCTTCCCGCATCGCTCGTTCTAATTCGTCAATGCCGGCTTGTTCGTGTCGAACTTCCGCGATTCCAAGTCCAATCGGAAAGCGTTCAGGATATAATTTACATGCGTTGGCGATTGTTTCGTGTTGTGTGCGTGTGTCCAATACACCGCGTGCTTGGGGGCTGCCGGCTGTTGGACATGGCATCCCGCCGATAACACCTGCTGATGCCATCCGCGCCAGACATTTTCCAATGCTTTGCCCAACGACAGGGGCACGCGATACCGTCATTCCGATGTGACAATGTACATCAAAGTAGGAACACATGGCCTCTCCTTTTTGACCAGGATTATTGTGATTTATGTGATTGACCATGATAGAAGGATGAGACTTCCGATAATCAGGGTAAATCAGATAATCATATAAATCATAGTTCAGACTTTTGTTAGAATTCGGGGACAGGTGTGTAGGTGTTAAAACCTTCTGTTCTGTCTTCGCCTTGCAGCAGGTAGATATAGTGTTTGCGCCGCCACTCTGCGCCGGGATAACGGACGTTTGCTGGCATGTAGCGCATGGTGTAACCGCACCGACGTTTTTGTGAGGCGTTGGGACTGGAATTGTGGATGGTCCATGCGTCGTGAAAATGACACTCACCAACTTCTAACTCCAGATTAACCACTTTCGACGTATCTAAATCGGCTTCCACGACTTCGGTCCCGAAGAGATTATTTGTGCGATCGACCTCTTCATAGCGGCGGTCCCGTAATCTGTGGCTGCGGGGTATGACGCGCATGCATCCATTTTCAACTGTCGATTCATCGACGGCTAACCACATCGTGATAACGTGCATCGGTTCAAGGGACTTGCCCCAATAAACGCCGTCTTGATGCCATGGGACTGCCATACCGTCGTGTTCCCGTTTGCTGATAAAGTGGCTCGACCAGAGGACGATATCTGGTCCGATAAACCGTTCGATGACCTTCAGCACACGGGAGTGTGTCAGGTATTTGAACAGAAATGGATGTTCAAAATGCGGTACATCCATCTGTTCCGGACGTCTTCCTTCCGGCAAATTTTCGATCATATCGTCCACATAATCTCGGAGTGTGTCTAATTCTTCTTTTGTGAAGATACGTCCGAATGTGAGATAACCGTTGTCTTTGTAAAATTCGACTTGTTCATCGGAGACGGTCGTTTCCAGTTTCCAATCCATGTGTCACCTATTTTTCTATTTTAACCCATTGTTGAAGAGCAGACCTCGTTAGCGAGGGTATCGTTTATAATACAACCGTAAGGTAGTAGTTTACCTCGTCTTTATTTTTCCCCAGGCGGTAGCTAATTTGTTATTTGGCGAGACAGCTTCCGCACCTAATGCCCGTGCGAGACCCGCTTCGGCAATTTCCGTTAGTTGATCTTCTGTCAAGACGACGTTGAACAGTGCGACTTCATCTATTATGCCATCTGCAAGGGTTCGAGAAGGGACACCAACTTCACCACCAAGTGTGAGAGGTTTTTGGTTATCCTCATTCTGTTTTTGGTGTGCCGAGATGTCTATTTCAACCTCGAATTTTCCATCTCGATACAATTTCATCGCGCCTTTCCGATCGGCAGTTGCGGCAAGATGATGCCACTTTCCGTCGTTGATAGGGGATATACCGAAGAGGTGAACACCTGCGCCTTGCGCTAATCCAAACCAAAACAAGGGTTTCCCTCTATTATTCGGATCGAGGTCTCCGCGGATTCCCAAGAGATAGCCGTGTCTCGGCATGGCGAAATCGGCTTTTTGGATAAGGACCGTGTGCCAATTGGGTGAGGTTTTGGAATACTTGAACCATGCCATTATAGAGTAGTTCTCTGTTCCGACGTTTAGGAGTGGTGAAGTGCCAGCGTTAACTAAGCTGCCGTTCTCGAATTCCAGCCCACCACCAAATTCACCTTCAGCCCATTCTACACCGTTTCCGAGCTCCACATCAAGCGCGTTTTCCGACAAGTCTTTGGCGAGGTCGCCTTTCTTTTCATCAAAGAGCCAAACTGCTATAGCAGTTGCCGGATCGACGGCGGCGAATCCGTGTGTGGTGAACATTAGTATCAGAACACTTATGACACTCCAGCGAATGCCTAATTTAGTATAGATGTCTCTCATTTCCACTTACCTCCGATACTATGATTTTGGCATAAATTTGCATTGGGTGTCAAGCAATTTTTCGGTAGGAACTTGACAAGTTGTGAGGCTTGTGATAAATTATCCGTCATGAAAATTGTAGTTGCACCTGATTCATTTAAAGGGAGTGTCAGTGCTCTTGAAGCTGCGCGTGCGATTGAGCAAGGGATCCGTCGCGTATTTCCAGAGGCTGTTATTGAAAAAGTGCCGATGGCGGATGGCGGCGAAGGGACTGTGCAATCCCTCGTTGATGCAACGGGTGGTCACATTCAAACGCGTCGTGTGCTTGCGCCACTCGGAAACGAGGTCGAGGCGAAATTTGGTATCCTTGCAGATGGGGAGACGGCTGTTATTGAGATGGCATCCGCCTCCGGTCTCACGCTTGTTAATCCGCAGGAACGGGATCCGCTTCGCACGACTACTTATGGTACCGGGCAACTTATCCACGCTGCTTTAGAAGCGGGGTGCAGACGTTTGATTATCGGTATTGGTGGTAGCGCGACGAACGATGGTGGGGTCGGAATGGCGGAGGCACTTGGTGTCTGCTCGCTGGATGCAGATGGGAAACAGATTCCACGCGGCGGTGGGAGCCTCGGGCAATTGCGGTCAATAGATATAACGGGTTTACATCCGGCTATTGCTGAAACCGAGACGGTTGTTGCTTGCGATGTGAACAACCCATTGACGGGTCCAGAGGGTGCTTCACACGTCTATGGACCACAGAAAGGTGCCACCCCTGAAATGATTGAAACCTTAGATGAATGTCTCGGACATTTTGACAAGGTTTTAACCGAGACGCTTGGGATATCCTTTAATAACATCCCCGGTGCAGGTGCTGCTGGTGGATTGGGCGCGGGGCTCATGGCGTTTCTCAACGCGGAATTGAAACTCGGCGTTGATATTATGATTGATGCCGTTAAACTCGAAAAACGCATGGAAGGTGCTTCCCTCGTTTTTACAGGTGAAGGGCAATTGGACTTTCAGACGGCGTTTGGTAAAACGCCTGTTGGGGTCGCAAAGGTAGCGAAAGCACACAATATCCCTGTCATTGCAATTGCTGGCGGCATTGCTGAGGGTGCTGAAGCCGTTTACGAAGCCGGTATTGATGCGATGTTGGGCATCGTCCAAGAACCGATGTCTCTTGAGGTTGCTGTTGAAGATGCGACACGGTTAATCGCTGACACGGCGGAGCAAGCGGCACGATTGATCGCTATCGGTCTTGGTAAATAGGAAAAAATGGAAGGTTGGAAGAAAAGAAGACGGACTCTTCTAATCTTCCAATGGGTTACGGCACAACGGCGTGTGCCTACTACTCTAATAGTACCGGTATGTCCTTCATAAAGTCGTCCGTTTCGATTTGCCACATTTTCATATCAGCAGCGAGTGAACGGATACGGTCGGCGTGTTCGGGCATATCTGCAAGGTTGGTTGTCTCGCACGGGTCTTGCTCCAGGTCGAAAAGTTGGATACAATTCGTGCCAGTACCCGTTTCCTCAGACACATAGTAACGGATAAGTTTCCAGTGTCCGTTGCTGATGGTGCGGTGAATGTCTTTATACGCCGCGAAGACTGTGGCTCTTACCTGTTCTATATCACCTCTCATCAACGGCACTAAGTTACACCCTTCGGTTGTGTTTGGACATGTGACATCCGTGAGATCGCAAACAGTAGGGAATACGTCGTACAGATAGGTTAAAGCATCCACAGTTACGCCCTCGGGAACTCCGGGGCCAGCGAATATTGATGGAACGCGGATGCTGTGGTTATAAAGATTTTGTTTGCCTAACAGTCCGTGTTGCCCGACGGCGAGTCCGTGGTCGGCAGTGTAGATGACGATTGTGTTGTTGAGATGTCCTTTGGCTTCGAGGGTTCTTAGCACGCGTCCCATTTCAGCGTCCATGTGTGTAATCATCCCGTAATAGTCAGCGATGTGTTGTTGGACTATTTCGGGGGTGCGCGGGAAGGGTGCTAACACTTCATCTCGGATACGCATTTCCCCGTTATCGAATGGATGTTCGGGGACGAAGTTTTCTGGGACAGGTATATCCTCTGGTGGATACATCGTCGCGTATTCTCCGGGTGCAGTCCTCGGATCGTGTGGTGAAGTGAAGGAGAGATAAAGGAGGAATGGATCCGTTTGGTCGTAGTTTTCTATGAATTGCACAGCGGCATCTGTAAAGAGTTCTGTAGAAAACTTTTCTCCGATGTATTTGGCATCATTCGGATATTTTCCTGTTGGATCGAAATCGAAGACTGGTACTTTATATTGGTCGCTCATGCCGCCGAAGAATATTTTTGCGCCCTCATCAAAGCTGTTCGTGAACGTTTGTCGATCGTTATGCCACTTGCCGGAAAAGAATGTGTGATACCCTGCCTCGCGCATCACTTCTGGCCAGACTGCTAAATCTCGATTAATTTGGTTGCCCCCGCTACGGAACAGGTTCGCGCTGGTAAGAACGGCGGCACGGCTCGGAACACAAACGGCACCGACGAGAGAACCCATGATGTGTGTTTGACGGAAAGTCGTACCACGTGCCATCAGTGAATCGAGGGTCGGTGTTTTCACAGTCGGATCGCCCATACCGCCGATGGCATCCCATCGGTGGTCGTCGGCAATCATGAAAAGAATATTGGGGCGTGAAGACATATTTTTCTCCTATAATAGTTGTCAGCAGTCAGCAGTCAGCAGTTAGTCACAAGAGATGTTAGGATTCTCGGACTCCTTTTTACTGACTAATGTGTGAAGTTGGGTTTCAACTGTGTTTCAACCCAACCTACGTGCTACCCGAAACAAAATAGAGGGGTTTTGCTTGGGCATTTCTTTAGCCCAGGATCACATAGTAAAAAAAATGAAAATTGCTAAGATTGAACAATTCTTCCCACGCCGTCGGACGCGCTTGGTCAAGATTACGACAGACACGGGTATCATCGGCTGGGGTGAAACCACGCTTGAGGGTAAACCTAAAAGTACTTGTGCAGCTGTTGAGGAGCTTGCCGATTATTTTATCGGTAAAGATCCGCTACGGATTGAGCATCATTGGCAGCACGTCTATCGCTCGGCTTTCTTCCGCGGCGGAAACATCCTCATGTCTGCTTTGTCCGGTATTGATCAGGCGTTGTGGGACATTGCTGGTAAATACCACGATGTACCTGCCTATCAATTGTTGGGTGGTGCTGTGCGCGACCGTATCCGCGTTTATGCGCACTGGGGCATCGGGAGTTTAACAGACGAAGGCAAAGCCGCTGCGAAAGCGCGTCTCGAATTTTTACAACAAAAAGGTGGCTACACAGCGTTTAAGACTGGTCCCGGTGGCAAGTGGCGTGGACATGAACCTCCCGCGGTTATTGACGAATTTGTAGAACGTGCGTATCTCATGCGCGAGTGGGTGGGACCGGATGTCGAACTTGCGTTTGATTTTCACGGTAAGATGACCCCTGCGCTCGCTATTGAAATTTGTCATGAACTTAAAGGCATGCGTCCGATGTTCGTTGAGGAACCGATTCCGCAAGAGAATGTAGATGCGCTGAAACTGATTTCTGACCATGTGCCGTTTCCGATTGCGACGGGTGAACGCCTGCTGACGCGTTGGGGGTTCCGCGAGATTTTTGAGAAACAGGTGGTCGCTTACTTACAACCCGATACCTCTCACGCTGGTGGTATTACGGAACTCAAGAAAATTGCGAACATGGCGGAGGTTTACTATATGCACATTGCACCGCATTGCGCTATTGGACCGGTTGCTTTTTCTGCCTCCCTTCATGTTGATGCTGTTGTGCCGAATTTCCTAATTCAAGAGCAAATTGATGCCGGTTTGGGCGACGGTTTGTTTACTGAGGAGTGGCAGGTTACAGATGGTCA
Source organism: Candidatus Poribacteria bacterium (assembly GCA_965232115.1). Classification (GTDB taxonomy): domain Bacteria; phylum Poribacteria; class WGA-4E; order WGA-4E; family WGA-3G; genus WGA-3G. The sequence continues at coordinate 4,816,893 of OZ246958.1, read as the reverse complement.
CATCGAATTGCCGACAAAACCGGGACTTGGGTTTGAGATTAACACGCAAGAGGCTGAACAGACGCTTGACACCTATACGGAGGAGTTAGGTGGCGAATACTATTACGATACAGATGGCAGTGTCGCTGATTGGTAGAGATTGGTTAGTTATTAGTAGGCGAAGTTTGAATGCACATCGCATGAATCAACGATATGAATGCCTTACGGCATTCCAAATCAGAATCAACGGTGTGAATGCCTTATGGGCATTCACCGGGTATGAAGCCCGTGTGGGCTTCACCGGGGGCGAGTACGCCGCAAAACCTCGCCAGCAAAAAGGGTGTAACACTGAAAATATTCCTAAACCACTTGTTTCCGATTTGCGACGTAAGGCGGCTCCAGCATCAACTTCTGATCCTCATCTGCCATTAGGTTGCGGAGTTCATCGTCGTATCTGCCTTGCCCCCATGACGAGTGCCCTGGTGAGTACTTGAACAGAATTGAACGGCGTTCATGTGAAGCGGTCCAGGGGAGGGTGCCGTGCGTCAATGCTTCTGTGAAGATGACGACATCTCCCGCCTTCTGATGTACCGGTGCCATGCAGATTTTGTTCTCCTCAACGGGTCGGAAATCGTCTGGACACCGATAATTACTCTTGTGGCTTCCGGGAATACAGCAGAAACCTCCGTGTCCTGGCAGCATATCGGTCAATGCCCATGATGCGACGGTTAAGCCGTTATACATCCGGTCATTCCGAAAGACGTAGTACTGCGCTGGGTCGTAAGGCGTACCGCCGCCGTGGAGCCTTCCGCCTGGGTTTCCCTCTATCATAAGGATGCCGTAGACGTGATCGAGTCGGAATTTTGGACCGACGATCTCCGCCAAAAACGGCATGATGCGCGGATGGTTGAGGAGTTTTCGGAATGCGTCGTTCTCCCAATTCAAGAATCCGCCGAACCTCTGTGAATAAACATCATCGTCGACGGGATCGGGGTACTCTTGTGCGTCGATTAGGGCATTCAATGCAGCGAGTTCGTCTGTTTCTAAGACGTTTTCGATGTTGATATAGCCCCAAAGGTCAAACAGATATTTTTCTTCAGGTCCCATCAAATCACCTCCGTTTTGGACTTTTAACAGGGGCGCAAGGTAAATGAAGTTAAAAAAATAATTCGGTAAGGTCCGGTGCGGTTAGAAACCGCACCTACCGGGTCTTTTAACGAGGACTATTGATGTGCTGAGCGAGAAGTGGGTTTGAGGCGTGTGACGACGATTTTTTCCCTATCAATCAATTCGCCGACGCGGGGTGAAATTTCGTTTAACCACCGGTCATCTTCATAAACGGCTGCGTAGAGTTGTTCGCGCTGTGCTTCGCTCTCAAAGCGGCGGATCCAGACGTAAAGGTCGTCCTCTTCTTCACCGATGAAGCTGCCGATGACGACCATCCCTTTAGAAATTTGGAAGGGGATAACGGTCTCTTCCATGTATTTGACCCAATTCTCGCGTTGCCCGGGTTGCGTTCTGTATTGCCGTAATTCAAAGAAAGCCATGTAACGCTCCTAAATAAAAAAATATGGTAGATTTTAGAATTAATTGGACATTAACATTGGCGAGGTTAGAAACCTCGCCTACCGATTAAAAAGGGAAAATAGGCGATTAGATGCGGTTGTAGCCGTAGCCCTCACCTGTAATTTCAAAAAGTGCAGCAGCAGCTTGGAAGTGAATCTCTGCGTCTTGGTCTTTGAGAACCAATTCTAACACTGCGATGGCGTTCGCGTTTTTTGCATCGCCAAGAGCCTTGATGGTGTCAAGGCGGAGCCCTCTTGTAATTTGGGCTTCATGCAGTGCTCTGAGTTTTTTGACTAACGCATCTACCGCTTTGTCGGTTCCGATATTACCCAATGCCCTTGACGCATCGCGGCGAATTTCGACGTGGTTATCGTCGTTATTCATAACTTCGATGAGGATATCGGTTGTTGTTTCATCAGCGATTTCGCCGAGTCCTTGTGTAGCGGCGCGCCGGACATCCTTGTTGACTTCGGTTTCACCTGTCATTATCTGGATGAGTTCTGGCGTGAGTTCCCGGATTCCAGCTTGTCCGATGGCGAGTGCCGCGGCTTTTCGGATATCCACAACCGGATCGGTTAAGAGTTCTTTAAAATAGGAGGTATCCGTAACAGTGCCAGATTTACCGAGGGCAACCGTTGCGGCGTTTCTGACCTGATGATTTTCCCACGTATCCGCTGTACGCTCAGCCATTTTGGGAGCAACGAACGCTGGTAAGTCGAGTTTTTTGCCAGCGTTGACGAAGGCTTCCCAACTCCAATTTCGTTTGAGGTCATCAGCACCGATAGCTTTCCTGTTTGCTGCGTCCTCAAGAGCGACGATATATTCTGTGTCGTCAATGAGACGTTTCCCGAGTGCTTCAGCGGCACGGGATCCACCGATTTCGCTAAGAGCAATTGCGGCTTTTGTCCGTGATGAGGCATTGGCTAACGCGTTTGTACTGGCATCCAATGGGATCCGTTTATCCTCAAGGATAGCGATGAGTTTTGGGATAGCGGCTTCGCTTTCGAGTTTACCGAGAGCAATAATAGCGTTTTTGGAGATATTTCCTACGCGGATGTCTAACGCGCGGATCAGAGCGGGTTCGGTTGTTTTATCGGCGATGTTACCGAGAGCAGTTGCAGCGGCGGCGCGGACATCATCTGGTTCTAACGGATTCTCAAGAATTTCGCTGAGTTTCGCGACGGCTTTTGCATCCTTGAGGTTTCCTAAGCCTGTGACGGCTCTCAACCGGACTTCGGCGTTTTCATCGGTGAGTGCGTTCAGGAGTGCTGCTGCAGCGCGTTCGTCTTTGAGTCCAGCCAGTGCATTGGCAGCGCCAGCACGTATGGATTTCATCTCATCGGTGTTTTCGAGAACAATAATTAATGAATCGACAACGCTCCGTTCTTTGAAACCGCCGAGCGTTTCTGTCACCCGTTTACGGACGACGAAGCTCGGATGATTCAGTTCTGCCACCATTGCATCAAGCGCGGGTTTTTTACTCAGTGTGCCGATAACATGTACAAGTGCCCATCGCGTCCACTCATCATCGGCAGATTTTAATGCCTCGACTGCGAATGTAGATGTTGCAACATTTCCATCTTTGATTAGTGCGCCGATGACTTCGTCTTGTACGGATTGGACTTCATATCCGTCATCAAAGTTTCCTAACCCCTTCTTGACAACATCAACAAGCCCTTCATCTCCGGCTTGGATTTCTCGGAGAGCCTTTGCGGCTTGAAAGCGTGTCGTTTCATACTTATCATTTTTCAGCGCATCTACAAGCGGATCGACAACTTTTTGTCCTTTGATTTTTCCCAAGGCAATGGCTGCTTCTTGCCGGACGACGCCTTGTTTATCCTTTTTCAGTGCATTTACAAGTGGTGCGATTGTCGGGTCGCCTTTGACTTCACCGAGTGCCCATGCTGCGCTCTGTCGCACCGTAGCACGTCCGTCGTCTTCAAGTGCGCGAACTAAGGGTTCTATGACGGTTTCTCCTTTGATAACGCCAAGTGCCCGGGCAACTTCACTACGGACGAGACTGGGAATCGGTTTAAGTTCACCCCATGTGCGGTAGTTGGTTTGTGGGTAGTCAGGGGTCCACTGAATCTGGAAGGAATCAACTTGTGTTCGAAGTGTGTCAAGCGTTTTATACTCGCGTTTCATGTGCCTCTGAAAATCTGAGATTTCATCGAATCGTGTAGAGAGCATCCATGTCAAAATAGGCACGGTTTCAGGTGCTTTTATGCGGCTCAAAGTTTTGACGGCACTGGCACGGAGGACGGGGCTGGTTTCGTCGCTGAACGTGAGGAGTAGCATCGGTTGAACTGCTTTTTCCGGTTTGAGTCGCCAGAGTGCGGTAAGTGCTGCAGCGCGCAAGGTTTCACGCATCTGTTTATCGAGCGCAATGATAATCAGTTTTTGGACGGCATCTTCTGTGGTGACGCTGATTTTTCCAAGCGCCTCCGCTGCGTTAGTGGCAGTGGTATCGTCATAGGAGAGTGCGTTGGTGAGTGCCGTGACTGCGCTGTTGTTTTCGCCGCGGGCGTACATATTACCAAGTCCTATCGCTGCGAATGCTTTCACCTCTTTATGTGGATCTGTATTTAGTGCTTCAATGAGAGGTACTATTGCGCGCCGATCCCCGATTTGTCCGAGCGTATCTGCGACCTGTACGCGAATTGCATCAGAGGCGTTTTTAAGGGCATCAATCAGAAAAGGCACAGCGACGTTGCGCATCTGGACGAGTGCTGCTAAGGCTTCTGTTTGTAATTCTTCGTTTGATAGTTCATTTATGAGTGGCTGTGCGCCGGCTTCTGCTTGGAGCAGTCCGAGTGCTTTGATTGCAGCGGATTGTGTCCCGATTCGGTATTTTTTCATCCATAAATCGTCGATGTATGCACTCGCGATGTATTGGTATTCTGTGGTGAAACCGCTATCTTCGTCAGGGATGAGGTTGTGTGCTTTTGTGTTGAGGACCTCAATCAGTGGTGCAACCGCGGGTTCGCCTATGCGGTTAAGGGCATCTATGGCTGTATCTTTGACATAAGTATTCGGATCCGCGAGGAGCCTGATAAGGTCGGGCACAGCGGTTTGGGCTTGGATGGCTCCGATGAGTTTTGCGGCGTGCATCCGAACTTGAGCACTGTTATGTTTCAGTGCAAGTTGCAGTCCGGTTACAATGGCTGTACCATCGGGGAGTACCCTTCTGAGTTGTTCAAGAGCGACGATTGCTCTATACGCGACCTCTGGTGAGCTATCGGTTTTGGCGAGCGCATCTTCAAAGACCGGTATAAAGTCAGGTTTACGCATGGCACCGAGGTGGCGGATTGCTTCTTTTTGTACGGCTGTGTCTGAATGGTGTGTTGCTTGTTGGAGTAATTCAGCAACGCGTTCTCCATCTCCAAGTTGGGTTATCAGTTGTCTGGCAGCTGCCCGGGCATTAGATTGATAACACTTTTCCGCAGCTAAAAGTGCTATGACGACCCCGGTGTCTGCGGGTATGGTGAGTTCGGATAGCAGTTCTGCCCGTTTTTCGACCGCCTCAGCGAGTGACAGGGCAAAGAGTCCAGAGATAGCGTTCTGTGAACGGGTGAGTCTTTCTTGTCGATCGAGTTCGTCGGAGTCAGGATCTTCTTGTAATGAGATCGCGCGGATGTCGGTAGCCAATGTTTCGAGATACGCGTTTGACGCTGCAATGGCTTGATGCCAACTGTTGGCATCAGTGCGTGTCCGATTTTGCAAGAAGGCGCGTAAGTGCGTCGCTTCTTGGTTTCCAGCTTCTGTTCTTTCAGCGGCGGCTTGTGCGGCGGTATAATCCCCGCGAACAATGGCGGCTCGCGCTTCGATAATGTCCCTATTCTCCTTCTCACCGCATCCCATCAGAAAGGCGGTAGCAGCGATACATAAGAGAATAAGGTGTGTCTGCCACAGCAGATATTCAACGCGTCGTTTCATGTTTTTCCTCTCGTTTTATAGTTGTCAGTTGTCAGTACGTTCACTACGCTCACTTTCAGTTGTCAGTTAAACCGTATAGCAGTCACAAACGTTTTTATTTTCCACAAGCGAGTGACTGACCGCTCACGGCTGAAAGTGGCGTGCGCAGCACAGAACGACCTGACTGCTATTTGTTATTTCCCTGCGATTACAAGTTTTGTAAGATCTGCGATAGCATAAATGTTTCGTCCGATTCGGTTCAACAATGCCAATCGGTTTGTGCGGAGTGCGGGTTCTTTCGCCATGACCAGCACCTCATCAAAGAATGTGTCTATTGCTGGTTGTAAAGCGGCGAGTTGTGTTAGAAGTTTGGCATAGTCGCGTTCCTGAACGCTTTGCTTAAAGTTCGGTTCTACTTCAGTGATAAGGTCGAACAGTTGCTTTTCGGCATCGTCATGCAACAGCGTAGCATCTACGGTTTCTGGGGGATTCTGTGGTAAAATCCTCAGGACCCGATTTAGTGCATTATATACTTCCTCAAAATTTGGTGTCAAGCGAAATTCGGCAAGTGCGTTGGCACGTTTGAGAATGTTGATAATGTCTACATTGCCAACTGCTAAGACGGCATCGGCGAGGTCGGGAGCGTATTGCTCTGTCAGCAACAAGATGACGCGTAGGCGTTCTTTGATGAAGTTCAGGACACTCGTTTGTGTGTCGTCGGCTAACGCTACCTTGTACAGTGAGACGGCTTTTTGGACGATGGCATCTAAAGCGAGCGGAAGCTGTCGGTCTTGGAGGATACGGATTGTCCCAAGGGCATGTCGTCGTAGCGAGTACGGGTCTTGCGAGCCTGTTGGACGTTCTTCTATCCCGAAATATCCGACGATGGTGTCAATTTTATCGGCAATAGAGACGATCGCGCCGATTTCGGTTTCGGGCAGTGGTGTATCTGCGCCAAGGGGTTGGTAGTGTTCGGCGATGGCAATAGCGACGGGTTCCTCTTCACCGGAGTTTTGGGTGTAATATTTCCCCGTAATACCCTGCAGTGATGGGAATTCGATGACCATTTGGGTTGTCAGATCTGCCTTAGAGAGCCAAGCTGCGCGTTCTGCATGACAGACGATTGTTTCTTCGAGCTGCAGCTGTTTACCGATAAACGAAACGAGTGCTTTAAGCCGTTCTGATTTCTCGAAGAGTGAACCGAGTTTGGTATGAAAAATAACTGCGCCTAAACGTTCTACCTTATCCGCAAGACTGGTTTTCTGATCTTCATTGTAGAAAAACTCGGCATCGTTGAGTCTGGCGTGGAGTACGCGTTCGTTTCCGTGTCGAACGCCATCACTATTGCCATCTGTCCCGTTGGAGATTGTAATGAATTTCGCCGTAAGTGCCGTGTCGTCTTTCCACATTGGAAAATAGCGTTGATGCTTCTTCATGGCTGTGATTAGCACTTCAGGCGGTATTTCCAGATGCGACTCACTAAAATTGCCGACGATAGGTTGTGGGTTCTCTACGAGGTAATTCACCGTATCGAGTAGTTCGTCGTCGAGTTTTGGGAGACACCCTTCTGCTTTTAAGATACGTGTTACCTGTTTTTTGATTGTCTCGCGCCGCTCGTTTTGACTAACGACTACACCGACAGCACGGAGTTCTTCGGTATAATTGTCTAAGTTCGCTGATGCCAAATTTATGGGTTCCGGATGCAAGGCTCTGTGCCCGTAAGTTACACGTCCTGCATCCAGTCCTCCGTAAACACAGTTGACAACTTCGTTCCCTAACAGCACAAGGAGCCACCGGATGGGACGTGCGAAACGTGCAAACCCGCGCTGTCCTTTATACTCCGTTTCCCAACGCATGGTTTTCAGGAAGCGGAGGGTTTCGATCCATTCAGGCAGAAGCGTTTGCAACACCTTTTGCGTCGGTTCGCCTACTTCGAGTTTAGTGGCGGCGACGTATTCTCCACGTTCGGTTTCAACGATGCGGAGTGCTGAGAGTTCCACGCCTTGCGTCTTTGCGAAACCGATAGCGGCTTTTGTAGGTTCACCGTTTTCGTCGTACGCGACGCGTTTTGGGGGACCTACCACTTCTGTTTCTTGGCTTTCTTGAAGCGTTTTTATGTCTTTGACACTGAGTGTGATACGCCTTGGTGTACCCAGGACTTCAATTTCGCCGAATGGGATTCTGTGGTTTGTAAGGGAGTCGGTTGCGATTTCGCGAAGCTGCTCAAGCGCAGGTGGGACATAACCTGCTGGTATCTCTTCGGTGCCGATTTCAAAGAGGAGCTCAGTGGTTTCAGTGCGGTTAGAAACCGTATCTACCGGGGTGGGAGCTAGTTCGGTGCGGTTAGAAACCTCATCTATGGTGGTGGAAGGCGATACCGTGCCGAAACGTCCCATGAGGGGATGTTCCATTTCTTCACGCTGTTTGACGTATGCCCGTGCAATCCGTTGTGCGAGTCGTCGCACGCGTTCAATGTAACTCACCCGTTCTGTGACGCTGATGACACCGCGGGCATCGAGCATATTGAAGGTGTGAGAGCATTTCAGGACGTGGTCGGTCGCTGGTAGCACTAACCCGGCATCTAAGCAGGCGTGCGTCTCTTTTTCGTAGGTGCTGAAGAGGTCGAAAAGCATCTGGACGTTTGCCTGCTCGAAGTTGTAAGTTGAGTATTCGACTTCGCTCTGCCGGTGGACATCGCCGTAGTTAACGTGTTCGTTCCAGCGAATATCGAAAAAGTCATCGACATCCTGTAGGTAAAGTGCGATGCGTTCAAGCCCGTAGGTAATCTCAGCACATATCGGGTCGAGATCGATGCTTCCCATCTGCTGAAAATAGGTGAATTGTGTTACTTCTGCGCCGTTCCACCAGACTTCCCAACCGAGTCCTGAGGCACCGAGGGTCGGGGACTCCCAGTCGTCTTCGACGAATCGGATATCGTTCTTGCGGGGGGAGATACCGAGACTATAAAGGCTCTCAAGGTAGAGCGGTAGTACGTTCTCAGGTGCGGGTTTGAGGATTACCTGATATTGATAGTATGCCCCAACGCGGAATGGATTTTCGGCGTATCTGCCATCGGTCGGGCGCCGGACAGGTTCTACATAAGCGACTTTCCACGGCTCTGGTCCGAGGCACCGCAAGAACGTTGCAGGGTTGAATGTGCCTGCGCCGACTTCTATATCACAAGGTTGTTGGATAATGCAGCCTTGATCTGCCCAAAATTTCTCTAATGTCAGAATTATTTCTTGAAGAGTCATATCTGTTTTTTGCTTAGCACGCTCCGTTTTGGTATTGATTGATGCAGATTTATTGTAGCATAATAGATTTCTTTAAGCAAAGGATTTTCAAATGGCTATTGGCTATTGGCTATTGGCAGTCAGCAGATATTTGTCAAAATCCGGATTTTTAGGGTTTTCAGGATTAGAGATATTTCTGGGTTGATAGTTTTCTGTGTCTACATCACGGATTATTGAATTTCAGAGTAAAATGGGAAATCTGTAAACTTGGGAAAGCGGTATAAATGTAGGTAGGGCATGGGTTCTTAGGGTTTTGGGATGGGTTTGGATTCAGCGGCACTCTGAAATTTTCGGGTGCTTTTCAGTGTCAGGATTGTGGCTTCAAAGGTTTGCAGGATCGGTGTCGCGCAGGTTTGGACTGCTGAATAAATCGGTCCTCTGTGAAAATACGGATGTGAATACAGTTTTAACTTAATGGTATATTTTTCGGCAATTTGCCTTAAAAATGTTACACTGGTGTAACATTTTGTGTCCAGTGTGTAACGTTAGAGAACATAGTGGCCGTAAGGGTTCGTTGATGTTTAATTTTCTGCTGTAAAAAAAATAATTTGGCGAAAAGTGTAACATTTTTGAGTTAGCAGTCAGCGGTCAGCAATCAGCAGTCAGTGGTTGATAGTCAGTCAGAAACTTCTGGAGTCCCTAAAAATGTTGTGTCGGTTTCTGCGCCAGCGTTTTGGAGATTGATACAATATTCACCTCTTTGGAAAGTCTTATGATATATTATACTCTATTTGTTAACTGATGTCAAGTGAAAAATGGGTTATTGTAAATAGTCCTGAAGTTAGACCTCTCCGTATCTCTCATAAAAGTTTACCCCGATGCGTTGAATTTGCTCAACCATAGCAGGATTGTCAATCTGATGAAAAATGGATAAGTCAATTGTGTAGGGTAGCAGAAGATCGTCGAGTTCGGTATCAATTCGGGAGAGTATGCTGTGCGTTAAGGCATCACCGTAAAGCGTAAGGTCGATATCAGAACCGTTTCGGTAGGTACCTGTGGCGCGCGAACCGTACAAAATTGCTTTTTCAACTTGAGGATAATGGCTTAAAACGCCCTGAATTTTTTGGAGGGTGCTATTTGATAAACCGTATTTCATAACGGTTCTTCCTGTTTGAGATGTTCTATTTTCGCCAGCAATGTTTCAAATTCGCGAAAATATGTATTGAGAAGTGCAGATGCAACCTCCTCAGCGATGCTCTCGTTGTAGGTATGCGTCGTTAAATTACGGTGGCGAATCATTTCCATCCATGCTTCTCCATTTTCAATTAATCCCTCTTTAAAAGCAGCTCGGGTTGTATCTCTTGAACCGTACAATTTAAAATCTTGCGTTTGAAGAAAATCCTTTAGCGTATTCCATGCTAATTCATGGGTATATTCAAAACCCTGTATCAATCCTTGTGTTTCCAAGTCTGACAGTTCGCGTTGTCGTGCCAAATCCACTCCTTGTTTCAATCGCGAAAATGCTCTACGAAAGCTATCGGCTCTTTGAATCCAACGGCTTTCTTGATAGTTCATTATATGTTCCTTAGGCATTTGTGTTCTTCTTTGATAAGGGGTATCCGTATCGCTGGGGTCTGCTGAAAGTCATAGTATTATATCAGATGTTGTGGGTTATCGTCAAACGTTTTTGACAGGATATCAGGACTATTTTATGGTAAACCAGATAAATAAATAAACGTTTTACCTCAACCTGGTTGCTGAGTGTCCAATTAATTCTAAGGTCTACCATAAATGTTCCTAAAATGTGTCCTATCGGAGGCATTCAAGTCCCTACGTAGTGTTTACATTTTCTTAGTGGTTATGAGTAGAGCTGCGAAATAGACGAAACCGAGATACCTGATCCCTAACTTATCGTAGCGCGTCGCAACGCGCCGATACTGTTTCAAGCGATGAAAGAACCGTTCAATGATGTTCCTGCGTTTATAGAGTGCCTCGTCATAAGGACATGGGTCCGTGCGACTCGCCCGGGGCGGGATCACAGCTACACCCCCTGCTGAGACGATCGCCTCTCTAAAGGCATCCGAGTCGTAGGAAACCTTATCGCCTATGACATACTCATAGCAATAGCCTTCGATGAGCGCAGGGGCTTGCGTTATATCGTTGCGATTTCCAGGCGTCAAAATCAGCCGCAAGGGCACCCAGGCATCGCTGAGAGTGCCGTGGGCGTTGGGCATCATGCCAATCCTTCATTAAAGTGCATCGAACGCCTCTGGGGTTAAACCAGCATGACGCACGATGGCACGCAGCGTCCCAATGCGAATTTCACGATGATGTGGAACCATTACCGTCCGAACCTCACCATCACTTTCACGGACAAACTTCACGTGACTGCCGCGTTGATGCCTGATAAAAAACCCGGCTTTTTCCAGTTTACGTTTAATCTGACGATACGGAAGGGGTTTCATCGGTATTGATGTTAACCTCAAATTTTCGGAGTTTCGGCATCACGGTGGGGCGCGGCGGTTCAAAGTAGAGTTCCAACGCCTCTGTGAGATTCTGTATCGCCTCGTCTTCGCTTTTACCTTGGCTTGCGACATCTACCTCTAAGCATTGTGCTACAAACCATTCATCTTCTTGCGATATACTTGCCGTAAAGGTTTGCATTTTCATGATTTATCTCCTGTATTTATGAGAGCCCTTTGGAAACTTGCAACTTCAGTCTTCAACTCAACCTTTCAACAATGACCAGTCGGGTTCGTCTTCTGGGTTGCCGAGGGGACCGTGGGCGTTGCGGACGATGCGGCGTTGTGCGTCGTACCAATCTGTGTAACTCGTTGCGGGTTGGAGTGTGTCGTTGCGAGCATCCATGAGGTTTGAGAGGATGGTCTCCATTTCGTCTGATAACGGTTTTGCTTTGGGGTTGTCAATCAGATTGTTCATCTGCAAAGGGTCTGCTTCCACATCGTATAACATCCGTTTGCCTTCGAGCCAGCGTGCGTAACTGTGCGTTTTTGTGCGGACCCCGCGCCACTCGTTGCCATCAATGAGATAGTCGTAGGTTGAACCGAAGTTCATTGTTAAGATGGCTTCCTGCTCAAAGGTGTCGGTTTCGCCACGCCAAGCTGCAGACAAATCATAGCCTTCAACGGTTCGGGGAGGTTGGATACCACATAAGCCGCAGAGCGATGGGAACAGATCGACGGGGGATGTAAGTGTGTCACAAGTGCGGTTGCCTTCAAAAACGCCGGGGAGGCGCATAATGAGTGGGACTTTGATGGATTCTTCGTAAGGTTCTCGTTTTGCCCAGAAATTGATGCCTTGTGCGCCACCTTGCGTGCCGTGGTCGGATCCGAAGATGAGGAGTGTGTTTTCAGCGCGTCCAGTTCTTTCGAGATACGCCATTAATTCACCGAGCATATCGTCTACGGTTAGTGTCATGGCAAGGTAGTGTCGGTAGATTCTTAGCGATTCTGCTTTAACGGCATCAGGGACGTTTTCTGGGAGTTGGAGTTCCGCGGGCAGCCGATCGTAATATTCCTGCGGTGCGAACTCGTAAGGTGTAGCGTGTGCTTGGTGCGGAGAGATAAACAGACAAAACGGATCGTCTTCTTCCACGTCATCCATAAACTGAAAGGCGTATCGGTTGAGGGCATCGGTTTCGTAGCCTTCCCATGTTTCGTTCCGCCAGTCGTCGAGGTTCACGGTTCCGTTGAAATAGTCGGTGTGGAAGTTGTAGCCGCGCCAGTGTTGGAAGCCGAGGCGGTCGCGTCCTTCGGGGACGTAGTCACGTCCGCCGATTTCTGGGAACGAACCGGTATGAAGGTGCCATTTGCCGACCCATGCCGTCCGGTAGCCGTTTCTGCTAAAAACGTCGCCGAGTCCGATTTCATCGTGCCGGGTTTTGACGAAGTTTATGAGATGACCTGTCGTCTGCGGGTGTCGTCCGGTGAGCAGCATGGAGCGATAGGGGGTGCAGACAGGGGCAGTGGCGATTGCGTTTGAGAAAACGGTGCCTTCTTGTGCGAGTCGGTCGATGTGTGGTGTTTCAATCTGTGTATCGCCGTATACTGGTAATGAGCAGGCGCGAATTTGATCTGCAAGCAAATAGACAATGTTCGGTTTATCCGTCATGTTTGGTGTTCTCTCAAAATCGGATTAGTGTGGATGAATTTCAATAGTTCCGGTCGAGAATGAGATGTTGACATCAAAATGCCTCAGAAAATTCAAGCCTAATAGTCCCTCTATTATTGAACCTTCGGGTAAATCGTGGCACACAACATCAATATTCTCAACCGTTTCACCAATTGCTGTGAGTTTACGCACAGTGATACGATTTGTCCAGACAATTCCGTTGGCAGTCATGATCTGTTCATTTAGATTTGAGAGGTTATATCCTAAGTCTATAGCCACTTCTGTTGGAATCATGGTAGTTGAGGCCCCTGTATCCAATGCTACAAGTATATCACGAGTCGTATCGGCGTTGATGCTATCGACTTTGAGGCGAAGATAGATAGATTTAGCTGCCGGGTTAAAAGAGATATGTCCCATTACAAGAGGTAGCCCATGCCTTCTGGTAGTTTGCTTGTACAGTGTATTGCTGCGCTACCTTTGTAACGCGATGAGGCTTTGTAAACATCAGCCCGAGAAGGGCTATGGACAAGGACACACCCCGACAACAGTTCAGTATTCTCGCTATATTCACAATCAACGATGAAGAGCCATTCGTCTGGGTATTTTTGCTCCATCTCTTCAAGGGTAAGCCGTTCGTTTGTCATTTTTTGGTGCTCCTTTTTAAATTTAAAGCATCCGTCAATTTTGGCAATGTATTATAGCACAACGGTTCTGTTTTAGCAAGGATTCAAAACGAGAGTTCTAACCTTTCTGTAACGGCATCTCTAAAATTGTAGTCCCATACTCACCCGATGTGTCTGTTGTAGGCGGCCAAAGTCGGCATAGGCGTAATCGAGGGAGAGGACTCTTTTGCCGAGGTTGAGATGGATACCTAAGCCGAGTGTGAGTCCTTCTTCATCGTCTGTGTGGTCTTCTCCGAGTCGGAATTTGTAGCCCCCACGAATTGCTGCCATTTTCCTATACCAGTACTCCATGCCGATGTTCAACCGCTCGCTATTGTCGTTGGGATGGTTGCCATCGAGCGCAAGGGTGAGGAGGTTGTCACCGGTGTCAATAATATCATAGGCGATGCCGAGCCTGAAGTTAGAGGGCAGCGGAAACTCGATAGTCTCTAACGCTGCTTTCCGCGCTGGGTTTGTTGTGTCTGGGAACGGACGATAATCGGCAATCCGTGGGTCACCTGCGACTTCAGCACCGCTTTCCAGATCGGGACCGCTGAAGCGCATCTCCGGTCCGAAGTTCGAGAAACACATCCCGATACGTAGACTCCGCCAGCCGGTGTGGTATAGCGTGCCGACATCAATGGCGATGCCTCTGGCACTTTCCCGGTGGATCTGTTGGTGGATGTATTTGGCGTTGATACCGACGGAGAGTTTGACCCCGGATTCCGTTGCGTAGAGTTGCCGAGCGAACGCCAGTGAGACTGCGGTATCGTAAGCAGAATACCAGAGGCCTGTGCCGTCGGGTTTTGCCAACGTGGTGATTTCCGTCTCAGGCACATTGAGGAATGTAACGCTCGCGCCCAAGGTGCCGATATTTTTTATCGGTGTGGCGAAGGCGAGGTAGTTGTAGCGGAGGTCGGCGAGCCAGATTGTGTGTGTGTCTGAGAAGCTGACTTTATCGAGTTGACTGATTCCGGCTGGGTTCCAGTAGATGCTGGTTACGTCGTCAGCAAGTCCTCCGAATGCGCCGCCGAGACTGTCTACGCGTGCGCCGGGACCGATTTTTAGAAACTGTGCACCGGCTGTGCCGACATTGGTTGTGGCATAACCGGGAACAGCCGATAATAAAAGAAGTGTGAATAAGAACGTATAAGTTATGTATCGCATTGGGTTCTCCGTTTATCGAATGATGGCGAATCTGCCGATTTTGTTACCGACGACGGTGTCACTTTCGTCTCGGGCTTCAACATGATAGATATATACACCGCCTGCGAGTGCTTGATTGTAGCGATTGAGGAGTTCAAAAGATGCTGTTCCGCCTTTGTCGCCTTGTGCCAAGCGTTCGTCTGGATTGAAGGGAGCAATGCTTTCATGCTCAATCTCTCGTACCAATTCGCCTACCAATGTGTAGATCCGAATCGTGCAGCGCGGTGGCAGGTGTGTGAAGAAGATTTTGTCCGTTCCTTCTGAGAGTACCGCCCTGTTCGTGACGAAATAGGGGTTTGGGACGACTCGGATTTTACCGAGATCTGCCTCAATGTCTTCAGGAGATAGGGTTTCCCCTTTCGTGTTCAGCAGAAATTGGTCGCCGTCTCGGGGTGCACTGGTACCCCCCATTTCAACGGTGAATATATCGCCAGCAGAGATTTCAGCGTTCGGGTCTCTTATAAAGACGTATCCACCGCGAATGTAAACTCGGAAGAACCCGGGAGTTTCAGCTGGGACGTATTCATCGCGCCAGCCTGTGCCCGTTAGAATGGCGTAACCCTCGGCGCGCTCTCCGCTGAATTGAATCTCTTCGCCGGTGTCTTCGTCCACTATCTTGACGTGTGTATCGTCGACAAAAGTAATTGAATAAGTATGTGGCCGGTAATACGTTGACCACCAGACGTTGGGCCATGTATTCTCACCAAAGCCGGGGGATTGGATATCGACTGACCAATCTGTTACGGAGCCTGCCGTCAGTTTAACGTCGTTAATCGGGTTTTCGGCTGGGGTTCCGTAGGATACATCAACCCCTATTATCTTCAGAACGACCCCGTCAAACATCGGCGAAAGGACTTCAACGGCTGCTTGATGCTCTGGGTCATACCAATCAAAAAATTGTTTCTCAACGACAGTCTGACCTGTTATCGTATCGACAATCTCGTAAGCCGGTGGTTGATAACCGGGACCTGTGATGTATGCTGCGGGACCAATCTGTTTCGCGCCTTCCCAAACAATCTTGTATTGGTGTCCTGTTACTTTGTTTGGTGCGAGGACCATCGGTTCGATGGTAACACTGCCTTGTCCCTGTGGTTCAATTTCAGCACTTGGTTCTCGGTATCCTGCGGGTTGTGCGCGCGGCACGACGTGAACCATTGTCTCAATCTGGCTGCTTTCCATTGCGATTAACCCGGTTTTCGGGTTGCCGGTGTCAAACGAGGTCACGGCGTAGGTATATTCCAGCCCGTTGGTTAATCCTGCGTCTGTGTAGAAGTTTTTGATGCCTGCGTCCTCACCGAGTGCCTGCGAAGGGGTGGAGACGACTTGGAAGATGTCGCCAGCAACGGGTGGTCCTGAGGGTCCGTCGGTGATTGTTACATAAAGCCCGCCAAAGTACATCATGGCCCCCGACTGATATGTTCCATCTGGATAGGGTGTAAACGTATTTGGATCTTGAATAATGGCATAGCCGCCGCCATTTCCTGGGAATGCCGGATTATACGCCATAACTTCCCAGAGTGTCGTATTGACGATTTCAAAACTGGTGCTGGAGTTGAATTTAATGATGTAGACGGCACTTTTGAAGAAATCAGCAAAGAACGGTTCGTCGCCCATATTTTCGATGGTGGCATCTGACTGCTTACCGACGTGTGAGACTGTGAAGAAATTACCGGTTGCGCTCGGTTTATCGAACTCCATCAGCATTGTCCAATCTTCAACGGGGTTCCCCGTGGCTTCGTCGTAAGAAACATCACGCCTGTAGACGCGATAGCCTTCAAAGATTTTCTCGGGGTCGGTTGCGTCGACATATTCTTCAATGGTTTTGGGTTCACCTGCATCAACCCAACGTCCTTCGCTGTCCCAGACGAGGGTTACCTGTCTGTCAGCGGGATAAGCAGTTACCAGCGGAGAAGGCGGTGGTGCTGGGGCGACATAACCGTCATCATAGAGTTTTTGTGCCCAGTCTGCAGAGGCTTGGAGTCCTGCGAGTCCTTCACCGATTGCTACAGCGATGGTAATGTTGAAGGTGTCCCCAGGGGCAAAGGATTCGACGGGTCCGTAAGATTGGATGAAACGTTGGTCGTCGTAGTTTGCTGGAAGGGGTTCAACGCCGGGGGTGCTAATGAGGGCGTACATCTCAGCATCGGTTGAGGGGTCTGTGGAGATTGTAATCCGTTTGTGTGCGGTGAAAGGGATTTTTATGCCGGGATCCGCTGGATGGTCTCCGATGTATGCGTCCAAGACTCGTAAGCCGATGTAGCCGGGTGCGGAGGCGTTGGAAAATCCGTAGGAGAGATAACGGTTGGGATGGTCTACTGGATTGAGGGCATCAGGCGTTTGATCCAGTGCCACGAAGTCGTCAGCGGAGTAACTTGCTGTGCCTGTTTCGTTACTGGAGATGTCCACATCGTATCGAAACGCCATAAACAGATCTTCGAGGGTATCGCCCCCGACGTTTGTGACCTTATACTCAAGAATGAAGAAATCGTAGAGGGGCGCGTAACTCCATTGGAACCCATTAACTTCAATTTCTAATCCGAGAATCGTGCCTTTATTTGCGTCGGGATTCATATCAGAGCATTTAAAGAAAATAGATTGACTTGTTGGTGTCCCTTTTGTGGTCATCCCGGGCTTGTCTGAAACGACTTCCGGTACATCATCGGTGGGCCAAATTTCGCTTTGTCTGCCATCTGCTTCAGAAACGGCGACTTCGCCGCCTTTTTTGGCACCGATCCAGATATCGCCTTCAAAGATGTAGGAATCGTTTGTTCCCGCGGGCCACCATCCCGAAGGGTTGGCGGTTGGGTTACTGGGATACCCGACGACGCCGGTATTAAAGATAGCAGACGATAAATTGCCTACATCGAGTGCTTTCCAATCCACTTGTGCACTTGCCGATAGGGTGGCGAGTGCGAGAATTGTAGATATAGATATAAATCGTAATAATTTCATGGTTTACGTTTCACCTCATATAGAGTTATTGAAGTTTGAAATAATAAATTGCTTTTATTGAAAAAGCAGTCAAAAAATGATTTCGATGAAAACAGAATATTTTCACAAAACCCTTTACCATTTCTTAGATCGTCCTTTCTGGCAGCGGAATGGGATAATGTTCTTCTTCATAAGTTTCTACCAGCGTAACAAGTACATCAAGTTTATCTCCATCTGGTGAGCCGTAACTTGAGTCCCAAAGTCGTTCTATTTCTTTCAGTGCGGCTTTATAGTCCGCTTCGGTTTTGATTGGGTTGATTTTCATGGTTATCACCTTAGATAATCATCGGGTTTCTGTAATTTCAAAAACCCGATACTGTTGTCCTTTTCCATTTCCGATGTCCACTTCACCTTCAGTGAACAGCGGATAATTATAATCTGTGTCTTTGACAGAAAAGAGATATGGAATCGCGCCTGCTTCACGTGCTATTTCAGCTTGCTTCTCGAAATCGCGGGGCTCTTTCATGTGTTTGTTATAAATCTGATACGTTGACCGGTCAGCGTAATACATCAAATCGAAATGTGCCCCGACGCGTTCATCGTCAAGAAAGAAGCAGGCATTTTTGGGTATCTCGCCTTGGAGGCGTTGACCGCTTGTTTCGTATAAAGGGACCTTATAATTCCGTTCTGTGACCTTGTATGCGGCATACACGTAATGCCCTGCGTAGAACAGTGCGATTATCAGAGCCACTGTGCGAAGCCCAAGCCAGATCCACCTTTGTAAATTGTGCGCTCGGATTAACATATACACACCTGCGAAAACTGCCAATAGCACGCCAAATCCAATCAGCTGCTCAACAATCCAGAAATTTGTCTCAATAAAGGGCGCGATTTTTTTGAGTCCATCGAATTGGTCTCGCCCTTTGACCAAAGTTCGTCCGCCGGAGATAATCGTAATTGCAAGCATTCCGGCGCACCAAATAGAGGTATAAACCCAATCCCTTCGTTGCCATGCTCGGCTAATGACAGCTGCCAGACAAATCAACAGTGGTGGCACAGCAATCATTGTTGCTGAAGGTGTTTTCGTCTCTGCGAGTGTGTGTGGAACGATGACCCCGATACCCCACGCTAATACAAAGAGTTCGGCTAAGTGCCAGCGTCTGAACATAACCACTAATAGACATAGAACCGCAGCGACGAGTGCGGCGTAAAATAGCGGATAGAACAGGGGCATATAGTCAAACAGGGGTCGATCCCAGCTTGCTCCCCAACTTTCGACATCCGTGTTCAGATGATCGAGGACGCGTTTGTGTTCCCATAAGAATTCTTTGCGATAGTAGATTAGACAATAGATAACCCAAGGGGCGACTGTCGCGATTGCTGCCAAAAGTTGGACACCGATGTCCCTGAGGCGAATCTTTGCTTCGGTCTTCTCGCTTTGTATAGTGGTATCCGATGGGTGTTTCTGACGATAAATCTGTTTCCCTCGCGCGACACACCAGACGACAAGGGCGATGCCGAAAGTGATGAGTGCGAGATAACTTTTAGATAGATAGGCGATCCCCATCGTAACGCCTGATAAAATATAATTCCTCCGTTTTCCAGTGCGAATGGCTCGGAGTAGGAACCAACATGAGACCTGTACCCAGAGAAGTAATGCAATATCAATATGATCTGAATAGCGATAGCCGTGAACAGATTCAAAGAGAAACGGGTTAAATGCATTCAGAAATGCAGCGATAAGTCCTGTCCGTTTGTCAAAGAGTTCCGAGGCAATCCGAAATGTCAACCATGTCGTCACAACGAGGCTGATTGCAGATGGCAACCGGAGCGCGAATGTGTTGATACCGAGGATCAGGTGTGAGACCCAGATTGTCCACATGGCGACGGGCGGTTTATGGAGCCATATATGGTTCTCACCCCACCCTTTATAGTTGTAAGGGAGCCACGGTTGATCGTAGAGCGTGAATTTGAGCGGATGTTTCGTCAAATTCCGTGCGACGACGGCGTGAAACCCTTCATCCCAATAGGTAATCCCGCTGTGTCCGACATTTCGTAGGACTAAAGCACCGGAAGCGATTAGGATACAGATTAGGATGATTTTTATTCGTGTTGATTTGTTTTTGAAACAGTCTCTCTCAATGTTCATCCGCGGTTATAGATTCAGCGTATGTCGCAAAGCTGCGTCAATTTTCTCCATTGAAATCGAACCGATAACTCGGTCAATTGCAGATTCTGTAACTGTAGCAAGATTATCAGTCATCACCACCGAATTCCTAAGAAGTCCTGATTGTTGTCCTTCGCGGTTAGAAATGAAAATCGTTACTCGACTGGGATGATTGGCACGGAACATCTTAGTCGTAATCATCGCTACAACTACTTGTGGTAAACCTGTTTGAAGATCATCTGCTTGAACAATGACTCCCGGACGTGCGGTGGTTGAAAGTAAGTTGGAATCTGGAAACCGGACTAAGACGATGTCACCGCGTTTGTAATTTGGCTTTTTCCTCATCATAGTTGTCATAGATATCCATCTCAGGACTTTCCCAATCTTCGGCAAAGCATGCCAAACGAGCACGTAGTTCTGCTGCTTCTGCTTTGCTGATCCCATGTTCTCGTAAATCTATAGAACCCGGCGCAAGGAAAGTCACAACAACACGTGTGCCTTCGCACACATCACGCGGTGTTTCTGAGAGTTCAATCTTACCGTCGCGATATACGCCTTCAATAGTCTTGGACATAGTTATCACTCCTTACTCATTGCTTTCAATAGAGAGCGTAATGCTTCACTGACGGTTTCTTCAGAAGGAAAAGCGGCGGCAACATCTGGCTCAAGGCGAACAATGTTTGTTCCGGTAGCATACTGCTTCGCATATTTCCCACGAATACCGTTTTTTAACAGCGTTTCGTCATACTCAGGGCGCAATTCGTCATTAAGTTCAGTTCTGTCAGCCATTTTGGTATATTTTTCTCTACGTGTGACCTGGCGGACACTGATAATTTAAATTCTAGGTAAGATCCTTCACTTATCAACCGATTCGTTCCCAACCTGACATACCAAAGTATTTTTCACATGGAAAAGGAATTTCACGAATTGCTTTTAAATACTTGTCTCTGTCTAGGTCATTACCTCGCCAGAATCCGCTGTTGACCATAATGTACGTCATAATGTGGCGATGCTGTCCTACCCGTTGGAATTGAAAGGAGTCATGGATATCATCGCCAACAATTTCTCCAACAAGTCGTGTAAGAGAAAGCACGCAGTCTACGATTAGAAAGGTACACAAGTTTTGGTCAAGGAGATGGTTCATTGCTGTCTTCATATAGAATTGCTCAAAACTTTTTAAGGTTGCGATTCGGCCTTCTGTGGGTAAAAATTCATTCCGTTCTATGGGCACCGGTTTACTCATTTCAGGCAGGGACAAGAAATTGTACAACGGCTCACATAATTCCGAAAATACATCAACCCATTCCTGCCTCCACTCCGATGGGCTCTGTTGATAAGGAAAATATGTGAGTTTTGATGAACCTTGTTTCCTCAAATTAACTTCACGATTAACAACATCATGAAATTCCTGTAATAGTTCGTGCATTTCTATACAAATCTCCTTATGGTGTACCAATTCCCAACAGGGTTAATGATGCTGAGAATTCATCCTGAATCAATTTCATTGACGTAACGTTAAACAAGACAACTACTGTCCATATAGTAGATCACCGCCTACTTCCGCTCCTCAACAATTGTTTGTGAGACAGGTTTCCCTTTGACCTCAATGAGTTGGCGTTTAATCGTGTCAGGGACATGAGGCTTTTTCACTTCTTTAACTAAGCCTTTCGACAGTAGCACTTGATGAAATACTTCTAGTTTATCGGTTTCGTCTTGCTCTTTCAATAGTTTTCGTAAGTGATCCCGATCAGTCGGACTTAACGTTTTTATCGCTTCTGCGATTTCTTGCATCCGCATTGTTTGACTCCTTTTAAAAGGGTTCCTATTTTTCAATGATGCCCGGTGCGGTTGGGAAACCGCACCTACCCGGGCCGGGGTGTCCAGTATGGTTAATGCGACATAAACCTTTAGAGATGGTATTATTCAACTAAAAATCCAAACTTACCCCCATCATAATCAACCTCGGGGAGCTCCACGACAATGGGTGTGAATGTTTCTGACTGGTGAGCGGAATACCGTAACGGTCGTAGGTCACCGCATCGAGAAGATCGTCGAGATTTTTTGTGTTGAAGATGTTGCGGATGTCCGCAAAGAAGGTATAGGTCAACCCACCAATCCGACTCCGTTTGCTAAAGAGCGCGTCAACGTTATAAGTTGGCGGATAACGCTTTGAATTAATGTCGGGTTTGACGGGTGCCCTTGGATTGGGGGTATAGGGCAAACCGCTGGCATACCGACCCACAAAGTTGACAGAAGAATCAAAGGGCAGTTGGATGTCCAACAGGGCAGAGAGGATGTGACGCTGGTCCCACGCTAAGGGATGGCTTTCTGTTACATCGGGCTGTTGCCGGTAGTAGGTGAGGTAACCGAGGTTTCGACTGGAACCTTTCCCTTTCGCGACAGAATAGGTGTAACTCAGCAGTCCCGAAACCCGATTCTCTGCTGTGCGCCACTTGCGAATCGTGAGTTCAAATCCTTGAACCCGCCCGTAGATACCGTGGAGCCTATCGTTGAATTCGCCGTTAAGGAAGTAGCTATAATCGTTGGTGATGTCAACGTGTACACTGTTGACGAGTCTGTCAATATCCTTAGTGAATCCAGTGATGTCTATCGTTAAGTCGTCAGTGAATTGTCGGATTATCCCGACTTCATAGGCGATGGTCTTCTCTGGGTTTAGGTCGGGATTGCCCCTTCTTCGGATTGCACCGCGCATGTCAAAACTGAGGTTTTCGTAGAGGTCATCGCCTCGTGGAATTTGATAGTAGTGTCCGTACGTGAAATGCAACTTCGATCTCTCAGTAACGGGAAAGGAGATGCCGAGACGGGGTGCGATCATGTGTTTGGTAGAAGCCTCAACTGGATCTTTGATAATAGGTAGTCCGACTTTGTAAGTGCTTTTGTCGAGTTTGATTGTACCGTCGTCATTCAGTTCAAGTGGATCCAAGGGATCCGCCGGTGAGATACCGTCTGGACTATATAGATCGTATCGCAATCCGGCATTGACAATCATGCCTTCATATTCCATCTTGTCTTGAACATACATGCTCAGGGATTGCGGTTGGACATCGTAAAACTCCATATAGAGGTTGGAACTTCCGTAATTTGTCGCGCCAAGATTATAGAGTTCATATCCCAGGAATTCGACACCTGTTTGAATCAGGTGATTTGCGGTAAGCTGGCTGGCAAAATCCGCTCTCAATATTGAGGTTGTCGCGCTACTGGAACCCCAAGAGTTGTTATCTCCTGCGACAAAATAGGTTGTATCGTTATATGCTTGTTGCGGCGGGTTTCTAATTCTGCCTTCTTCTTGATTCTGCTCAAACGATTTTTCAGGGTCCCAAGCGTTTTCATCAAACGTTTTATCTAAGGGGTCCCACACTTTTCCGGGTTGATTCGCCTCGGAAGAGCGATGGAATTGCCCAAGCGTCAGTGTATAGAAAGTGCCGGAGTTGATATTGTGCGAAAGGCGGACGGATATGTTTCGCGCATCCGATTTTGACTCTGGCACTGCGCTGGGCCAGAAACGTAACGAACCACCATAAGATTGGCTTTCTCCGCGGTTGAAGAGACCGCCTGCGGTGAGTTTAATGCTGGGTGTTACTTCAAACTTCAGTTTACCTTGGAAGATATATCCTGTTCCGGTGCTATTCGGCAGAAAGCTATTATTCCGACTTATCTGGCTGGAGGCGGAGAAGGTTAGTCGGTTTCCCCATATTGGTCCGCTGAGTGCGAATTCACCGATGTGGCTCGGAGAGAGTTCGTAGTTTTTCGTATCGTTGAACAATCCGCTATATTGTTCCAAATCTACAACGTAGCCGTCTAAGAGGGTGACCTGTCTCTTTTCATAGTCGATAACAGTGCCATCGGCATCCTTGTAGGGTTGGGGTGCCATGATGACTTCGCCCGTGTCCTCATTGACTTGCGGTGCACCCGTTTCGGGATCTATCACGGGTTGCAGCGGATTTTCTGTCCTATCGGCATACACACCGGGGAAGATTTCTGTAAAGACAATCTGGTCATCGCCTTCACGTTCCGCTAACTCCTCAACTGTAACGGGCTGTCCGCGATACGGTGCTTGATAGTCATAAGGTTGACCGATGAAGATGCCTCTAAAGGGTGAAAGTGCCACGGGACGAAATCCGTTGTCCGGATCCAGCCACGGGCCGTATAGAGGGTCGCCGTGATGCGTTCCCCACTGCCCGACTCGGTAGCGGACTCTACCGGAGAATTTACTCGTTCCAACTTTCGTGATAAGGTTAACAATACCCGATTGTGCGTCGCCGTGTTCGGCGTTAAATCCACCCGTGATGACTTCCATTTGTTCGAGGGAGTTTGTACCGATACTCAAACCCAAACTTCTGCCGATTGGATCGTTAATCGGGATACCGTCAATGAGGTATCTAATCTCTGTGGACCTACCGCCGCGAACATGGGTTGAGCCAGTGGAGTTTAGCACTGCCACCCCAGGTAGGGTCTGTAGGATGCCATTGACCGTGTCGCGAGGCATCGCCTCAATATCTTCGGATTCGATGATTCTTGTCGTCTGCGTAACGTCCCGCTTGATTAGCGGTTTGACGGCTGTTACTGTTATCCCTTCGAGTGTGACAGCTTCGGAGGTCTTCAAAGCGAAGTTTAGAGTTGTGGTGAGTCCAGCGAGTACTTTCGCACCCTCCACGGTCTCAGGTCCGTAATCTGTTAATTCCGCTTTTATGTCATAATCGCCGGGTGGGATGTTGGTCATCACGTAGTAGCCTGCATCATTTGTTGTTGCGGTGCTGCTTGTTCCGACGATTGTTACTGTGACGTTCGCGAGGGGTTCATTTGTTGCTTCAGTGGTGATTACACCCGCAATCTTTCCGGTGATCGCAGCGTGAACGTCGAAAGAAGCTGCTGTTATAACATAGATGGCAACGATTAAAAGGGCGGCTATTTTGGTGAACTTTACAGTTCTCCAAGATTTACCACTGAAAGTCTGCAACGGGTTATATTTTTTCAATTTTATGACTCCTTGTGAATAATAGGTTCTGAATGTTTTGGTTAATATTATTTGAATGTCTACAAAACATTCTCAATAAACTTGAGGCTTTTCAAGTTCCGTTCGGTATGGTATTCAATGAAACTTCCAAGTAGGCGTTTCAGTTCTTGATGATTTCGGGTAGAGGCGCGGATCCGATTGAACCGTTCCCACTCGGATTTCCGAAGCATCCTTAGCAGTTCACGACTGCCGGGTGCGATTGTAAAGGCGGCACCGTCTCGATTTTCACAACCGTTGCAAAGCACACCCCCGTAGCGGATGCTAAAGGCGATGCCGAACGGACTTGTTGCTTTACTTTTTCCATCAGTAGATGTGCCTTTTACATCTGAGCCGCAATGAACACACCGCGCGAGTTCAGGTCCGTAGCCCGCGCGGTCCAGAAATTTGATTTCAAATCCTCTTGCGAGCAAGGGGATGTCATCAGCATGGACCAGAAATTGAAAGGTAGTTCGGAGGAGATCGAAGATTTCAGGGCTGGCGATACCTTCTGAAGCGCTGCTGTCTACGAGTTCGGCGAAATAGCATCCGTAGGTGATGCGCGTGAAGTCAGAACGGATAGCATCGAATCCGTTGAGGAGGTTGAAATCGGTGATATTTTGCAGTTCTCGATTTTCGCGATGTTGAAAGAGGAGCGTTCCGTAGTTAAGGAGTTCTAAGCTGCCACCGAGACGGCTTTTTGGGCTTTTTATACCATAAGCAACCGCTTTGACCTTCCCGAAATCCGGTGTGTAGAAGGTAATGATTTTATGGAATTCCTGAAGGGGTAAGGTGCGAATGACAATCGCTTCTGTCTTTTGGGCTGCCATGGTTTTAGGTATAAATGCGTTGTCTGTGAAGGGATAGAATCGGGGCGAGAGGATTTGAACCTCCGACCTCCTGCTCCCGAAGCAGGCGCGCTAGCCGGGCTGCGCTACGCCCCGTTCTTATGCTTAATTATACCTTTCTTATTGAGAGTTGTCAAATTAATTTCGATTTGCACAACCTAACAGGTTATACTACAAAGATGTCCACTTATTTATTGGTCAGGACTTACGCAAAATTGCGTTGAAACATCCGTCTTCAGACAGCAAAGACACTCACTTTCATAGGATCGGTGCGGTTAGAAACCGCACCTACCGGTGAAGTACGTAAGTCCTATTGGTTTTACCATAATGTTTAAGAGCCGTTACCATTGTTGCTGTTTGGGACTTTGATATGAATTCTTTGGATGCGCCGTTCGTCCGCCTCAAGTATAGTAAAGCGGATCCCTCGGTATGTAAATTGCGTGTCCTGTTCTGGGACGCGTCCGAGGTGATCTACAACAAACCCGCCGATCGTATCAATATTTTCTGCTTCAAGTTCTGTGCCGAGTCTTTCGTTTAGCTCGATAAGATTCAGGCGTGCATCAACAGAATAGGTGTTGGTATCCATCTGGACGTAGGCATCTTCTTCGTCGATTTCGTCTTCGTCGTGAATTTCACCGACAATTTCCTCGATGATATTTTCTAATGTCACGATTCCAGCGGTGCCCCCGTATTCATCTACAACGATAGCGATATGCTGTTTATGTGCGCGAAGCTCTCGAAAGAGTTCGGAAATATTCTTGCTTTCCGGTGTGAAGAAAGGCGTTCGATCGACGATAAGTTCTCTGAGATTGATGGGTTTGTCTTCCTCCCAGCAACCCAACATATCTTTAACATGCAAAATTCCGATGATTCGGTCGATGGTTTCTTCGTAAATGGGGATACGGGTATGCCGGCATGTGATGGTTGTTTGTAGGACTTCGTCCCCCGGCGTCGTGACTTCAAGGCAGACCATGTCGGTTCGCGCGACCATAATCTCTCGTGCGACTTTGTCGGGTAGATCTAAAATTCGGGCAATCATTTCCCGATCGTCGGGTTCTAAGATTTCTTGGCTGTCGGCGACGTTATCAAGTGCTTCTAAGACCTCTGGGGCTACAAGGCTGTCTTGTGCGGAGGTGACCTTACCTCCGAAGACGCGAACAAGGAGATTCGCGACGAAATTCAGGGGAATTAGCACCAGAAATCCGCCCCAGTAGACAGCTCGGAGCACGCTGAGTGCTTGAATTGTTGCCTCGCCCGTGCTGCCCTGTACGTAATTTTTCGGGAACAGTTCAGTAAAGATGACCAAGCAGACGGCAGCAAGTGCGGCGTTTGCTGCTGGGTATTTCCAGAACGTCATAAACACCATGACGCTAACCACTATCAGAATCGTTTTTGCGGTGATAATAGTGAGCGAATAGCGGCGTGGGTTATGCAGTAGTGAGGTGAGGACTTCGTAACGTTTTCCACCTTCCTCAGCGAATTTGAGGATATCGTTCCGCGTTAACCGAGCGAGCAACGCCTCGGCGGCCGAAAACAGCGCATTGAGAATTAAAAGTATACTTAAGCTAACGAGTTTGATGGCAAGGTGTAGGTCGTCCAAACGTAAGATCACACCCCCTGTAGACGTGTCGATTTTGCAGATATCAAGAGCCTACTACGGACAATAGTGCTTAGGTTCCTCCAGTAGGGAAAAAATGGCTTTCTGTTTCTCAAACATAATTGTAGCATCTTTTGGTGTTTGATGGTCGTATCCGAGCAGATGTAGCATGCCGTGTACTGCGAGAAGTGCTGCTTCGGTTTCAAGGTTACCGCAAGTTGGAGCGAAGGCATCCTTTGTTGTGGCTTGTCGCGCTGCGGTTTCAAGGGATATAACGAGGTCTCCGAGTAGGTTTGGATTCAGGTTACCATCTTCACCCTCGCGCATTGCGAACGCCAGTACGTCCGTTGGTGCATCAATACCGCGGTAATCTCGGTTGAGCCGTCTTATATCGGCATCGTCAGTCAAGAGGACACTGACTTCGCAGGCTTCTGCGCCGTGTGCCTTTAGGGTTGCCTGCACTGCGCTGTAAATGATTTCCACATCGAAAGTAGTCTTACGACTCGTGTTCGTAATGCCAATCAAAACGGCTATCCTTCTTTGCTGGGCATACCTGACGAGCTTGCGCCGTTCCGTCTTATGTTCTGTGGTGATGCCTGCTCATAAGCCTCAACGATCCGTTGGACCAATTCATGCCGGACCACATCAACTTTTGAGAAATAGATGAATTCGATGCCTTTGATTTCGGAGAGCACTTCCTGCGCGTCTGCGAGTCCTGAGACTTTATGTGTCGGCAGGTCTGTCTGCGTAATATCGCCGGTAACCACGGCTTTTGAATCAAAACCGAGGCGTGTCAGGAACATCTTCATCTGCTCAATGGTTGCGTTTTGTGCTTCATCTAAGACGACGAACGAGTTGTTGAGGGTCCTGCCTCGCATAAAGGCGATAGGGGCGACCTCAATAACATTCCGCTCGATGTACTTGTCGAGTGTCTCTGGCGGCATCATATCGTAGAGGGCATCGTATAACGGACGCAGGTATGGATGTACCTTTTCGGCAATATCGCCGGGCAAGAATCCGAGTTTCTCTCCGGCTTCAACAGCAGGTCGTGTTAAGATGATACGACTCACCTGTCCGCTTTTGAGTGCGGAGACAGCCATTGCCATAGCGAGATACGTTTTTCCTGTTCCCGCGGGTCCGATACCGAAAACGAGGTCGTTGTGTTTGATTGCTTCAACGTACCTTTTTTGACCGGCGGTTTTGGGACGAATGACCCCGCGTTTTGAGAATACCGGGATCGACTCGGCTCCGGTTTCACCTAAGTCGCTTTGTTCACCAACACCCGATGCGCGGATAACATAGTTTACATCGGTTGCCTGAATGCGTTCTCCTTTCCGGATGCGGTGAAGTAGTGATTCGAGAACCGTCGTCACGCGGTTAACCTCTGTGACGTTTTCACCAATGACAGCGATGCTGTCACTTTTCAAAACAACGCGTACATCGAAATCGTCTTCAATGATTTTTAAGAAGGCATCGCTTTGTCCGAAGAGGGCTTGCACTTCAGCGTTGCTCTGTATGGGAACACCCTTCAATGCTTGTTTTTGCAATCGAATTCTAATCCTCCGTTTGATATAAGAAATTCATAGGTTTTAACCTAACAGGATACTATGTTTAACAGGACTTACGCAATTTTGATTGCAGCCCGTTCTATTAGATGAGCCACAAACTGGGAAGTTTGTGCTACAAAAGAACAGCATGCGTAAGTTCTATTTAACTTACCACAAGTGCAAAGAAAAGTCAAATTTCAGGCGTTACGCCAATTGCGCAAGCCATTAAATTATTTCTATTGTAGAATGTTTTGGAACAAAAGTCAAGTATTTTTATTATCGTCCATAGAATTTCACTTCTCGAATCGCAGCACCTTTGAGATCAATTTGCATTTCGCCCTTTTGTTTCTGCCTGTCCCACTGCTGTTGCAGCCTCTCAATCGCTTCTGGACTTGCCTCGCCTGATTTGAGCGCATCCGACATTTCCCTGATGTTAGCCTCGTTGTATACACTGACGTTTTCTGGGTCTTCTAATGTGTAAGCCGTCAACCGCAGATAGAGAATTTTCCGCCCAATTTGGAACCTAACAGGTTGTTTGCCTTTGACTTTTTCACCGCGCTTGTCTTTGACGGGTTCAAACGTCAGCGACCGGTTCAACGGATTTTCTTCCATAGTAGTATCCAAAGCGAAACGGGGAATGGTTGAGTCAGGATAGATGTCAACATAGGCGATATAGGTTGGCGCGTCGAGTTTTATCAACGTTTCCGTTTTGGGGCTGCCTATCACTTGACGCTGATATTGTCGGCTGCGGCCGAGTCCTTTTTGGATGGTTGCTTCTGTTTTGAAAACACCTACTGTTTCCAAATCGCCATCTACCATTTCGGGGTTTTGACCACAGGTGAGGCGCGAAGCCGAAATTTCCACTATGGGTGGCTCTTGAAGCATGGCGCATCCGACTGCACTGAATAGGAGAAGTAATGGAATGCTTGGTATCCATCTATTCATTGTTTTTCTCCTTTTTGATTATAAAGTCTCACGGACGTAAAATTTGACTTCACGGATTGCGGCACCTTTGAGGGGTATCTCAACACTTGCGTTTGCGCCACGGACGGAATTTTGTCTATCTTCAATTCCGTCTGCGCTCATGCGTAGGTAAAGTACTTCTCGTTCAATGCGGAAACGCACCGGACTGAGTCCTTCTATGTCCTTGTGTTGTTTGTCGGACACGCGTTCAAAAGCGACATCGAAGCGTGGTGGATCGTCCAGTGTTGTCATCATCGCGAAATTCGGAATCCGCCGCGATGCTGGATATACCTCTACGTAGGCGATATGGGTCGGCGCGTTGAGTTTGATAATCGCTTCTGTACGCCGTTGCCCTTCAACCACTGTTATATAACGCCGTTGTGCGTAGGCGAGTCGCCGCCCCTCTCCCTCATGAAGTTGATACGCCTTTCGGACGAACCCATTTACTGCGAATGTACTTTCCGTCTCCAGATTACCGTCTACAAACTCCGGATTCGTCTCACAGGTGAGATCCATCGCTGTCATCTCTTTAATAGGTTGGTTCAGTGCAGCGCACCCCGTAATGCCGATAAGCAGAACGAACAAGCCGTAGATTCGCATTTTTAGCCTCCTGTTGTATGTTTACGGCACACGGCGTGTGCCTGCTACTATGTGTTTACGGCACACGGCGTGTGCCTACTACTCTATGGGGACCGCAACATTGAAACGTTCAGCGGCTTCAACGAGGCGGTTCCAAGTCGGTTCTTCGATGGGTATCCCTTCTCGCAAACGTTTCTCGCGGCTCCGTTCTTCAAATTCTCCGGGAACATAAATCTCATCAATACCGGGCAATCGAGCAGATGATTTCACCCATTCTACGAGATACGCGATTTCTTGTTCGTAATCTGCAAGGTCGATGAAGTCCTCAATTTTGATTGCGAACATGACGATGCCACTTGCCCCGCGTGTTGGGTTTTCACGGCTACAGCCTGCCCAAGAGAGTCCACCGGCGATGGCATCTATCATCACACCGAGCCCAAACCCCTTGTGTCCGAACTGAAAACCGCCGAGTGGCATAACGGCTGTATCTTGTGGGCGTTCGCGGAAGGCATTTGGATCTGTGAGTGGTTTGCCTTCGGCATCTATCATCCATCCTTCCGGTATGGATTCGCCGCGTGCGGTCTGAACGAGCAGTTTCCCACCCGCGACGACGCTGAGCGTCATATCAAGGAGGAGGGGTTCGCCACCCTGACGAGGCACGGAGATCGCAATTGGGTTGGGTGGCAGTCTTCGAGAAGTGCCACCGTGCGGGTGCATAAAGCGTCCACCACCATTGAGTAAGACGATCCCGATCATCCCAGCACGGGCGGCAATGGGTGGGTATTCCCCCATCCGTCCTGCGTGTCCGCATTGATGTAGTCCGACTGCGCCGATGGTGCAGGTTTGTGCTTTTTCGACAGCCATTTCCATGGCTTTGCGTGCAGCGACCATACCGAGGGCGCGGTTCGCGTTAATGACGGTTGCTGCACCGCTTTCTCTGACGATTTCCATTTTATCTGCGGCGGGTCCGCCTTCCATGCCGCTGATGTAGTTGGGTGCGTTGATGACACCGTGTGAATCGTGTCCGGCAAGGTTAGAATCGACGACGTGGTCACTGACGATACGCGCATCTTCTTCCGTCCCGCCAGCACCGCGGTAAATATTGTATACAAACTTTCTCAACACATCGTGGGATACAACTGGCATAAATGCTCTCCTTGAATTTGAGATTTGGGGAATTAGTAGGAACCGTTTGCTACCGGATTGGCCCGTGCCTATAGTTGCTTCTCTAAAATTCGACCCGTCTGTAAATATCTTCTAAAGCTAATTCACAATCAATTGAAGGGAGTCGCAAAACATTCTCGGACAATTGACTTTCGGTTAGTTGCCATTGTGTTCCTTGTCGAATGTAGTGTTCAATGTGTATTTTGTCTTGTGAAACAAGAATGTATTCTTGTAAAGATGCGATTTGCTGATAGTGTTTGAATTTCTCGCCTCGATCGTATGTTTCTGTTGATGGAGAAAGCACCTCTACTAAGATGATCGGATTGAGGAGAATATCAACAGTGTTATCTTCAAGGCGAGGTTCGCCGCAGACGACAAGGACATCTGGATAAAAGTAGGAGGTTTCTGGACTGGTCCGAACGCGCAAATCATTGGTGTGGACTTCACAAGTTCCCCCTTTCAACAGGATATAAAGTTCTCCTGATATATTCATCGTTAGGAGCGTATGTCTATAACTTGCCCCGGGCATGGCGATTATTTCCCCGCGCAAGTATTCATGTTTAGTATCCGACTTGCGTTCCCAGGCAAGGTATTCCTCAGGGGACAGATAGGTTTGAGCTGCAGCGGATGACATGATGTGTCTCCATAAAAGTGTCGTGATGTGTTTTTCAGAAATACTTTCGTTAAGAGTGTAACATACGATAGAAGAATTTTCAACGCTTCATAGTATCTTTCACACTTGGCGGAACCCTATCTCTGTGCGGTGCCAATTTTGTCCGTGGTCTGGATCGCGGAACGGTATGTTTCTGCCTAAGAGTTGTTTTAGAATGTCGCTTTCACCTGCCAATTCGGCATCGGTCAACTGCCGCGGCATATCTTCTTGCGGGTAGATGACCGATCTGTTATACATACCGAGCAGCCCGACACGTGGTGTATCGGTTAGGTTTGGACGAGATTGATGCCAGATTGCGCCGTTTGTGAACATGACAGAGCCTTTCGGTGCCGTTGCAACAGCCATCTCAAGTCCCTCTGCCTCTCCTAATTGGGGACGACGGAGCGTTTTGTGTGAGCCGGGGATACATGCCGTTGCACCGTTCTCTACCGTGAAATCGTCTAACATCCAGACGGTTTGTCCTGTGAGCGAACCCGATGGAAATGGGGATTGCATCGCCCAATACGGGTAGTCGATGTGCCAACCACCTGCGGGTGCGCCGGGTCCGACGATATTTGCTGTAAACGTGGAGGCGATGACATCTTCACCGAGCATTCGTTTCCAGACTGCGACGACGGTCGGGTGCTGGATGAACCGGCGGAAGATGGATGCTTTCCCGACGATTGCCCAGACGCGTCGAATTTTACCCTCTCCGTAACTGTGGTCGTGTCCGTTCGCGATGTCTTCTTCGACCAATTTCCAGACTGTCTCGCGCGCTTCGTCTGCCTCTTCGGGGGTAATCACATTTTCGATGATGTGGAAGCCAGTGTCGCGCAGGTCATGTTCAATAAGGTCGAGTTTTTCTGAATCTAACGCTGATTTGATTTGTAGCATATTTCACCTCTGGACTATCGGATACGGGGTAGATTGCGGACTGTCTCAATAATCTGATCCTCCAAATCGTCGGCATCGCTATCTGGCACACGATTGTGTTTATCCATCCATGCGATGTTTTCTGCGACGCTCTCTGTAACCGGAATTTGCGGACTGAATTCAGGTAATACTGCTGCGAGTTTCTCGTGGCTGAAGATTTGGGTATGTCCGAAGTTGCCGCGCAAGCCGCTGAACCGTTCGGGTGCCATTGCGATGAGGGTCTCTTGTGAGACATGCACGATCTCTATATCAACGCCGAGTGCCTCGGCTGCAGCACGGTGCCACTCGTCCCAGGTGCGCGCTTGAGGGTGGACGATGTTGTATATTTCACCGAAGGCTTCGGATTTCCCCAATATATCTGTAAACGCAATTCCTGCGTCGCGAGATGACAGGAACTGAAAATAATTTAAGCCATCGCCAGCAGAGAGAATCGGTTTGCCTTTGCGTAATCTATCAATCCAGCTTCCGTCTCCACCGACTTGCCGATGGAGGGGTATACCGGGTCCGTGTGTATAGGACGGTTTGAAGATGGTTACGGGGAATCCATCGCGTGCGTATGCTTCTAAGAGTAGGTTATCCGCTTCGATTTTGCCGAGTCCGTAACCAGATGTGCCTTGTAGCGGTGCGGTCTCTGGGAGGTTGATACCGCTGAATGGGGGTCCGTAGGTCATCACTGTTGAGCAGTGGATGAAGTGTCCGACGCGTCCTTGGCATGCGCGCAATGCGGAGGCGGCATCGTCTGCGTTGAAGCTAATCATGTCGATGACGGCATCCCAGTTTTCGGCACTGACTTTTGCCTCGAAGTCTTCGCGATCTTTCCGGTCGCCGTGTATGACACGGACATCTGGAGGTGGTGGGTCGACGTGTTGTCCGCGGTTGAATAGGACGATTTCGTGGTTTCGGTTCTGTAATGCGGCGACGATGCCTCGGCTGATGTTGCCGGTGCCGCCGATGACTAAGACCTTCATGGGTTATGTCCTTTCTCTATTAATGCGATTTCCAGTGCCGTTAATTTGTGATGTTCTAAGCATTTGATTCCGTCTGATTATTGCTATTCAGAATTACTGCTGTCCTGCACGACAACCTTCTTTCGTTTCCTACGTGTGAGAGAGATGCCACCGAAACCGCTGATAACGGCGATGTAAAATCCGAAGTCGTACCACCATCCAGTGTTGTTAGGTTCGTAGAGACGGATGTCGGGGTTAAACAGTTGCCAGATCAGGGAAATTGGCGCGATCCATCCGTGCCAGATGCCCCAGAAGAATCCAGCGGGTTTCTCTGTAGTATGCTTCCCATCGCCGGGGACGCACCCCACAACGGTGATGAGTGTTATCAGTAGGAGTATGCAGATCAATTTTTGGACGTTCATTTTTCTATTCCCGGTTTGTTTCAAGTTGTAGTTACTGTGTGTCAACAATTGCTCGCGTCAATGCCCAATCTAACCGTCGTCGGTACTGTCCATCACGGCGTAAGCCTTTGAACGCTGTCAGGAAAACATCGTGGGTTTTCTCTCGGATTGTTGTCAAGCGAGCGTTAAGTGTATCTATGTCTACGTGCCACGGCACGCCAATTTTTGTAATGGAACGGCAGTGAACACGGATGGGGTAGTCTTTCAGTTCTTCTGGCGGACAGAAACGGATAGAGGCGGAAACGGTATTGTCTATCGCGATGAGTCCCAAGTTTCCGCTCGGATTATTGAATACAATACCGCGGTTGCTGGAAGGTTGGGGCAGGTGTGTCCTCAGTTTATCCAATCCGCCGAGAAACTGATTATTGCGCCAGATGCTAACATCTGATGTTGTTTCCGGTGTAAAGAGTGCCAGGCCGACAGGATGCTCCGTGTCCTCGAACATATAGGAGGTGTCTCTTGTTTTATTTTTTTCTTTGATTTTGCCTTGCATGTGGGGGACTAAGGAGATGAAGTCGCGTAGCCGTTGCAGGAACAATCCGCTCCGAATGAACGCTTCTGGGATGATTGCGGCTACCCAATCACAGTGTGTTAAACATTGCTCAAGTGCGTATTTGTAGAGATCGTCATGGCGAGTCGCTTCTGGGAAGGGTAACCCGCGGCGCGTTGCGGAGTTGCGCGCTAACCATGGGGGATTGGTAATGCAAACATTAAAACCTTTGGGAAAGTCTGCGAGGGTGTCCTGTTGCCTAATCCCGTTCGCGCCCGGTTCAATGTCGTAGAATGCCCACTCTCGGCACCGTAGATGTGCTGCGTCAATGAGTTGTGGGATATCCTTAGCACCCGCAAAGGGTTCTAAAGTTGTTTGTTGTTCTAAGTTAAGCTCTTTTGCCCACGTCTGGAACGGTTTTAGTTGAAACGGGTTCCCGCGGGTATAATAGCGTCCACTGGCTCGTTTTTTATCCATTTTCTTAGTGTTTTTTATCTTGTGAGGTTGACTTAAGGAACGTGAACCGTGCGCAAACTAAAAGTTTACGCTACAAAACGCTGCGGATAATAAAGTGTATTATAGTGGAACCCATGATTAATTTTACAGTGGCGAGGTTAGGAAACCTCGCCGGCAGCGTGTGGGTTTCCCTTATAGTGTAAACTTATTTTTGGAATCTACTATAAATTAAAAACGGTGTATGCCTGTCTAAAATCTTGTCCGTAGCAACTTGGATTAATATAAACTTATTTGCCCTAAATGTCAAGTGAATTTTCGGCGTTGACACCAACATCTGAATTTGGTATTATACCCGTAATACAAACTTCTGACCTATTTGGAGAAAAGGGGGCGCGCCGATGCCAATTACGGATGCAATGCCGGAACTGAATCGAATACTACAGTTTTTTCCGGTTGAAAATGAAAATCCATCGACCTTAACATCTGCCCAAATTGAACACTTTAACGAAAGAGGATTCATCTCGCCGTTAGATGTCTTTTCTGAAGCGGAGATGGCGGCGCACCGCGCCTATTTCGATCAACTTATGGAGAAAGCGTTGGCGGCGGGGATGAATAGTTACTCCATTAACGGATGGCATACCAGCTGCCCGGGTATCCACGATCTGGTTACAGACGGTAGGATTTTGAATTATGTGCAGGACCTGCTCGGTGAGACGTTAATCTGTTGGGGGACGCATTACTTTTGCAAGATGCCGGGGGATGTTAAGCAGGTAAGTTGGCATCAAGATGCTTCTTATTGGCCCCTGTCTCCGAGCAAGACCGTCACTGTGTGGCTCGCTATTGACGATGCCGCCGTCGAAAATGGTGCGATGACTGTTATTCCGAAATCGCATCTGCACGGACAAATCGCTTTTGAACGTAGCACAGCTGAGGAAAAGAACGTACTTGGACAGACGGTGCATAGTGCCTCTCAGTACGGAGACACGCCTTTTCCGTTTGAGATGAAAGCCGGACAGATGTCGTTGCATTCGGACCTGCTGTTGCACGGTTCTGAACCGAACACTTCAGACCGACGGCGTTGCGGATTGACAATGCGGTTCGTACCGCCGGATGTCCACGCTGCAAACGATTGGAACCAACGCGCGATTGTTGCGAGAGGCAGCGATCCGAGTGGGCATTGGGTACATAATCCGCGTCCGAGTGAAGATAAAATTCCAGAACGATAGGGAGATTTTTGAAGGTTAATCCAAATTATGTTTCCACGACGACTTATTTTTGCTGCTATCTCAATCAGTAGTGCTGCCGCTTTTGTGTTATTCGGTTACGAGTTTATCCGTTCCGTGTCGTCCTCTCTGTTCATTGAAGCGTATGGTGCCGAGAATCTCATGTTTGGTATGGCGTTGATTTCGCCGAGTATGATCGTGATGCTGTACTGCTACGGTCGCCTACTCTCGTGGCGAGGCGCGACGTACGCTTTGACAATCACCTCGCTTTTTTCTGGTATTCTGATCCTCGGATGCTATGCTGCGCTTGTCCGTGGTATGCATTTCGCCGCGGTGATCATCTATGTGTTCCGTGAAGCGTATATCGTGATTGTCATTGAGCAGTTCTGGTCGTTTGTGAACAGTGTGCTGACGACTGAACAGGCGAAGCGCATTAATGGCCCCTTCTGTGCTGTTGCGTCTATGGGTTCGTTTGCCGGTGGTATGCTTGTGAAGAGATGGGCGGAGGTATTGGGGTCGGAAACGCTACTGCTTTTCGCAGCGGGCTCCCTTGTACCTGCGGCAGTCTTCAGTGTGATTGCTTATAGATTCGGCGGTGAACCGAAACCGAGCGAAGAAGAGGCGGGTGGTAGGCTTGGACACCTCGGTGTAAAAACGCTTTTTCGCTCCAGATATCTGCTTTTTATCGGGATATTAATCTTAAGCACGCAGTTAGTGTCCACTGTGCTGGATCTCCGTTTCAATGGTTTGGCGGAAATAGAGTTATCTGATACAGATGCGCGGACAGCGTTTTTCGGTGGGGTGTATGGATATCTTGGACTTGCCGCTGGTATCTTACAATTGGTGATCGTGCCGCTGGCACTCAGATTTGTTGATCTTCGCATTATTCACGTGGGTGTCCCGATGGTTCACCTCGTCAGTGGTTTGGTACTGACGGTTTCTCCATCGCTTCGAAGTGGGACGGCTGCGTACGTGATTTTTAAAGCCTTAGATTACTCGATTTTTCGGGCGGCAAAAGAGTTGTTCTATATGCCGCTCTCTTACGATTCTCGCTATCGTGCGAAACAGCTGATTGACTCGTTTGGGTATCGGTTTTCAAAGAGCGGCGGTGCAGCTGTGATTGGATTGGTAAAATTGGTTGTAAAGACGATTCCAGGTGTGGCGTTTTCTATTACGGCGATGGTGGCGGCGATGGTGTGGGGACCGATTGCTTTTAGTTTGACGCGGATGTATCAGCGGTTGGTTGAAGAACCGGGAACAGAGAATCAGAATTAGTACCTCTTCTACAGATGGCTGTCAGTGGATGATAGAAGTTTGGGCGGGAAGGTCCGGTGCGGTTAGGAAACCGCACCTACCGATTTTAGGGAGTTACGCGTTTGATTCAGATTTCATAACGCACAAGTTTTCGTGCTGCATCCGCAATCTGCTCGGCATTGGGAATAACAAAATTCTCCATCACGGGTGCAAAAGGGACAGGCACTGGTATCGCTGCGACCCGTTCAATCGGTGCATCCAGATAATCGAAGGCTTCCCGCACGACGAGTGCTGCGATCTCTGCCCCGAAACCGGCTCTACCCACTGCCTCATGCGCGATGAGCAACCGATTCGTTTTCTTAACAGAATCGAGAATGCTGTCTTTGTCAAGCGGCATCAGCGTTCTCGGATCGATGACTTCAGCGGAGATGCCTTCATCGGCAAGTGTGTCTGCGGCGATGAGTGCGTTCAAGACCATCCGTGAGGTTGCGAGAATCGTTACATCTTCACCTTCGCGTTTCACGTCCGCTACACCTAACGGAATTGTGTATTCTTCCTCGGGAATCTCACCCTCTTCTGTGTAGAGGAGTTTGTGCTCAATAAACATGATTGGGTTGTCGTCTCGGATGGCTGTTTTCAGTAACCCTTTTGCATCGTAGGGTGTAGACGGCATCACAACGAGCAGGCCTGGGATATGCACGAACCACGCCTCAAGACTCTGTGCGTGCTGCGCTGCAGAAGATCGCCCGGCACCCCCTTGTGTCCGAATCACGAGTGGCACATCTAACTGTCCACCGACCATATAGCGGATTTTCGCGACTTGGTTCACGATTTGGTCCATACCGACTGCTGTGAAGTCGATATACATGAGTTC
This sequence comes from Candidatus Poribacteria bacterium, assembly GCA_965232115.1. Taxonomy (GTDB): domain Bacteria; phylum Poribacteria; class WGA-4E; order WGA-4E; family WGA-3G; genus WGA-3G. The sequence goes on along the minus strand of OZ246958.1, from coordinate 4,778,104 downwards.
AGCAACGGGACGCATGCCTGTAACCGCTGCACCGAGGGCAGTGCCGATGATGGCGGCTTCAGAGATTGGTGTGTTTCGGATACGGTCTTTCCCAAATTCTTGGTGGAGTCCGTCTGTTACTTTGTAGGCACCACCGTATTCAGCGATATCCTCACCCATTATAAAGACGGCATCGTCGCGTTCCATCTCCTCTGCCAACGCTTCTTTGAGTGCGTCGCGATACGTGATTGTTTTCATTCATTCTCCTTTGTCTCTTTTGAAGGGTTCTGGCGTGCACAAGGTCTATGGCTAAAACCCGGTGCGGTTCCAAACCGCACCATAGGTGTCAATTTAGGGGTTTTCTGTAGCGTCATTGAGTTTGCGAAAGGTTGTATTTTTTCCAGTGCTTCTCTGGCAAGTGCCTCCATTTTCAAATGAACACTTTATGGTTTTCAAAGTTTCGCGAAGTGCTGCTTTTGAGCGATGAAAACTCAAGGTGATCAGTCTCGCATAACCTGCGATATGCTTTGCGGACTTGATGAAACTCTGTTGTATATGCTGGTATCCAGCGACTAACATGACGGCGTGTTGAATCAACAGTGCTATAAGTTTGGCATAGATTTCAGAGAGGATGCGATAGGGTTTCTGACTGCGAGAGACGTGAAGTTTTGAAATACTTTTGAAACACTTAAACATCAGTTCAATCTGCCAACGGATACTGACGATAGCACACATCTGTTTCGGTGTGAGTTGATGTTCCTCAATGTTGGTGATATAAAGGTTGTATCCAGCGAGACGTAAAAGCGTTTTTGAAGGCGTCTGTGCTTTGCGTTTGGCACGGTATCGGATGGAGCGTCGGCGTTTCTGTGTTTCTGCTTCAGAAAGTCTCTCAGCGATGAGGTAAACCCGGAGTTGCTTTCTTTTGCCGATCCATAGGGTCTTACGGATGTAGTGGGTTTCTGTCTCTGCTCTGAGTATCTTCTCTAAATCTATGCGTTCTCCGTTTGCATCAGCGAGATAAGAGTTGGCTTTCAAACGCGATATCCAGTAGACCTTGTTTTCAGTGAGTTTTTCAAACGCATCAAGGGAAAAATACGCCAGGTCTGCGAGATGTAAACTCCCTTCTGGCAGGGGATTGGATGCTTTTGCAGCAGTGGCATCCGCCGTCATGCCCTCAGTGAGTTGGAAGTCTTGAAAGCCCCCTGTAAGGACATCAAAGCAGAGATGAAGTTTCAAAGCCGCTTGCTGGGGGTGATTCTTTTTCGGGTGTCCCTTCCACGTCTCGTGGAGTTCATCGGGGAGCGTGATCCACGTGGAATCTCGCACATAAACACCGCTAAACTGCTCAAGTAAAGGAAGTGCCTCCCGGCAACCGGCAACTTCAAGTATTTCTGTAATCGCTCTGTCAAGCGTGAGTTTCAACATTTCACAGGTCTCAGGTGTCAGGCGTTGCTCAAGAGCTTGGCGACTGACTTGTAGCCCGAGCGTCGCAGCGGTTTCGCTGAGGTGCTGATAACTCGCCTCGGGGTCTTCCAACCACCCGAAGACGAGGATTTGCGTCAGTGCACTCCCGGTGAGTTTGCGTTTTCTTTTCACGAATCCGGTAGCCACAGCGACTTCATCTGGGACACGTTCAAGGAGCGTTTGCATTTTATCTGGCACTTGTTGTAAAATGGACATTGGAAATACCTCTTTTTTGTAGAAATAACCACTATTCACTTTTCTACATTATACAAGAGGTATTTCCGATTTCCAGTTTTTTCTAAATGAAAAACATACCTATTGCCCTAAATTGACACCTATGGTGCGGTTCCAAACCGCACCTACCGGGTCTGAGGGAAATTTTTAAAACGCTTTTTCTGCCTTCAGCCATTCAAGTGTCTGCGCGAATGCTGCGACCGTTTTTGTAATGTCTTCTTCGGTATGTGCTGCGGTTGTCATGCCGCCGTTGCTGGCGAGATCTATACCGTTTAGCAACATGCCACACCGGAGACGCATCAACATATCAGCATCGCTGCTCCCTTTTAGTTTCCGATAGTCCCATGCGTACGGATCGAAGTCGGCGGTACGCATATCCTTTTCACCGTGTCCGACGAGGAGTTTGAGACCTGAAAATTCGCCGTAAACGACCCAGTCGAGTTTGTAGTCGTCGATAACGCTGTTCAGTTCCGTGCGGAGTCGTGTAGCGGTGTCGTTTGCCTGCTTGTTCGGTTTGCCTGTTTTGACCAAATTGAGCATGGCGATACCAGCGGAGGCAGAGAGCGGGTTGGCGTTAAAAGTGCCTGGATGTGGCATTTTCAAACCGTCGGCTTCTGATTTCATGGAAATCAGTTCGAGGACCTCTTTTTTACCAGCGAGTGCGCCGCCTGGGAGTCCGCCTGCTAAGATTTTCGCCAATGTTGTCATATCGGGTGTAACGTTGTAATGTGCTTGTGCGCCGCCCGGGGCAACTCGGAATCCGGTAATCACTTCGTCGAAAATCAGGAGGACACCGTGTGCTTCTGTCACCTCGCGGAGCTGCTTTAAAAATGTACCGTTGGTCGGGACGGTACCGAAGGAAGCACCTGTCGGTTCAAGAATAATACACGCGATATCTTTATTTGTTTTCAGTTGCGTTTCAACGGCATCAATGTCGTTGGGTGGGCATAGCAGCGTTGTATTCCGTACCTCTTGTGGGATACCAGGGACGCTCATATCGAAAGGTGGGTATGCGCCTAAGATGACACTGTCGTGCCAACCGTGAAAATGCCCTCTGAATTTCAACACCTTGTTTTTGCCCGTGTAGGTCCGCGCAAGACGGATTGCCATCAGTGTCGCCTCTGTGCCGGAACTCACAAAACGGACGCGCTCTGCTGATGGAATTAACTGCGTCACGAGTGAACCCCATTCCAATTCCAATGGATGGCAGGCACCGTAGTGTGTGCCTCGCTGCATCTGCGTCGTCACCGCTTCTACGACTTCGGGTGGATTATGACCGAGGAGGAGTGCCCCGTGACCCGCCCAGTAGTCGATGAACGCTTTGTCGTCAAGTCCCCATTTCTTGGAGCCTTGTGCGTGGGTGATATAGATTGGGAAAGGGGACATATACCGCCCATCATGTGTTACGCCGTCGGGGAACAGTTGATTTGCGACATCTGACATTTCTCTGTCTTTTGCAAAAGTCTTTTGGTAACGCTCTAAAATAGTGGGCATCTTTTTCCCCCTTTGAGTGCCGAAAAAGGAAGTGGTGTCTTATAGTAGATTCCGTAAATACATTTACATTCTCAAACACCCCGCGGTAGGTGCGATTGATGTTTTGATTTCACTATAGTTTTCCGAAATGAAAGTTAGTTTGTCAGGTGCGTTGACGCAAACGGTCAAGTTCCTCTCGGAGTTGTGCCACTTCGGCTTCTGCGTTTTCGGCGCGTGCTTCTGCGTTTTCGGCGCGTGAAGCCTCTTGTCGCGCCCGCGTTTCTGCTGCCTCTGCTGCCGTTTGAAGCCACTCACCACCTACAGGATCGTAAATACCGAAATGCTCTGCTTGTAAACGGAATACCAAATCCAACGCCTCCGAATAGATACCTCCATCAGCATCTACGGGTATCGGTTCATATCTGCCATTGACCGACGTAACACCCATCAATCGTTGCGGTAGATACAGACCCTCTGCATCATAGAGGAAGTAGTCCTGAATACCCATTCTTGCATAGTGATCCATCTTATTACTTAAGTCATTTTGATAAGTGCCTTCACTCGAAAATTCCATCACGAAATCGGGAGGCTTCCCTTCTTCCCATACTTTATATGTCCGTCGCTGCTTCTGACCTATGCCGAAAGTGACAAGAACATCCGGAGAGATAGCTGTCCGGTGCGGTCCTTCTATATCATACATCATAATATCGCCAGAGACGTAGACATCTGGGTTTTCTGCGTAATGCGTTTCAAGGGCTTGAATTGTCCATATTAGCAAATCTCTGTGTAGGTCGGTAGCCGCCATCGGTTTTCCATCCGTTTCGGGGTATCGTTTTGTATCGCGCGGCGCGTAAGGGATCGTATTCCGATTTGTATGTGTTTGCATCGGTATTTCTCCTTTTAGGTGATATGCCTGAAGCGTCGATTTCAGGTATTTGCGTCACGGGGTGGCTGATATGTATAAGTAGTATAGCGGAAGTTGAGAGTTTTGTCAAGTAGATGGAGGAAATTGGGAAATTTGACAAAAAATCTGAAGCCCTATACAATAGTCAAAAAATGAATGTGGGAGACAAAATGAAACTCGCAATATGCAACGAAATGTTTGAAGATTGGAAAATAGAAGATGTTTTCACCTATACCGCCGAATTGGGCTACGAGGCTGTTGAGATTGCCCCGTTTACACTGGCGGATTCGGTGTTAGACATTAGCGACGCTGAACGGTCGCGTATCCGCAAAGCTGCCGATGATGCACAGATAGAGATTGCCGGACTCCATTGGCTGCTTGTTTCGCCGCCAGGACTCTATATTAACCATCCTGATGCTGATATCCGTGAAGAGACGCGCGATTATTTCCTCGCCCTCATTAACTTATGTGCAGATTTAGGCGGTGAGGTGATGGTGATTGGTTCACCACAGCAACGGAATGTGATAGATCCGCTCTCTTTTGAAGAGGCATGGGGCTATGCGCGCGATACATTTACCGAAGGCGCAGCACTCGCCGGTGAAAGGGACGTAATGTTGTGTATGGAGCCGTTGTCGAGCGACCAGACGAATTTTATCACGAATCCCGACAAAGCCGTTGAGATGGTAAATGCCGTGAATCATCCTAATTTTCAGATGATTTTGGATGTCTGTAGTACCGCGAAAGAAGGGTTGGATATGCCGACGCAGATTCGGAACTGCGCGCCGCACGTTGCACACTTCCACTCTAATGACGACAACGGATATCTACCCGGTTCTGGAAATGTGGACTATCGCCCCATCATTGAAGCCTTGAAAGAGATTAATTATAGCGGTTATGTCTCGACGGAAGTTTTCGACTTCAAACCAGATCCGCAGACAATTGCGAAAAAGAGTATCGAATTTCTCAAGTCGCTGTTGTAGGAGAAGCACATGAACACCCCTATCCATGAGTGCTATGATGCCTATAGCACACTCAAAGCCGAAATGAGTCGTTGGCTCAGACAGAGTATGCTACTTGATCCGCCGGGTCCGAACGATGGCGGTGAGGACGAAGCGAACTATGCGCTTGCGTGGTTTCCACATTATTTAATCACCGGTGATGCAAACATTTTGCGGCACTTCGATATGCTCAAGGCGGCACTGCAAGGTTGGGTGAAGCGTGATTGTGTCCACGGTTACGAACCGAAAGCCGAAGCACATCACGGACCGGAACCGTTCCTACTTTTTCTGCCCCGTTACATTGGGTTGAAACCCGAAGATACCGATGCCGTTCACCTTTTGACAGATGCTGCTGAACATATCGGAAACTGGGTGCCAGAGATCCCGCCGTGGTACGACTATGATCAAGATACCTTTATCGGCTATAACATTGGGACTCAATTTGTAACGAACGAAGAAAAACATACTTATGAACTGGCGGAGCATTTTCGATTTATCCATATCGCCATTGCAGCATATCGTGTAACGGGTGAAGCACGCTATCTGACATGGGCGTTGCGATACGGCACAAAACGCGCGGAGCAGCTGATAGCTGCACCCAGCCCGATGCCGCTGCTCTGGACGCATGACGGAAAGGGTCTCGACGAAGCCGCAGTTGACGCGAAGAATTTACACGGTCTTGTCGCAAGTACACACCACGTTCCCGATGACCCGCTCGCTGGGATTGAGGTTTTGCTGGCTTCTGGTGCGATCTATGCCTTAGGTGATCTCTATCTGTTGTCTGGCGAGGATGTCTTCAAAACGGCAGCGAAGCGGATTGCTGAACCGTTAGTAACGTCGTTGTCTGATCCGTATAACGATCCTGCAGCAGCTGCGCTGAGTTACTATCGTTGGACGTTTGAGGATACTGGGTTTGACGACGGCATCCGTGCGGGGTTAGCAGAGCTTCCTGATGAACCCCCGGAGTTGTTGGCGTTGGTTTTCCCACAGGAGATACGCCGTCGGGAACCCGGTGTCGGCAAACGGGCGGATATGGCGTATTGGGGTGAATGGTCGGACGATGGCTCCGTAAAGCCGATTCAGGAACCGTCAACGGCTACCTGGACGTTGGCATATCAGGTGACAGGAGAGGTTGCCTACGCGATGCGTGCGTTGCGAAGTGCTGCGACGCGTCTGCAGATGGCGAGACGTGTGTTGCGCGGCGGACGCGAACATGCGGATATGGGCGGCGCGGTCTGCTCGGTTGCAGCCGGACATGGACGGAATTGGGGACAAGGTGCGGTCACTGCTTGCTACGGTCCCCTGCTTTTGGGGACGCGAGAGGTACAGAGCAAAGTTACGCAACTTCTGGAGGTCCGACAGGGGGACAGACACAGCCATCCGTCAACGCTTCTCTCTCTGGTGCGTCCTATACTTGGTGCGGAAAAGAGTGCAGAGGTAACTTTCTACAACGGTGGTAATTCACCACTCACGGTTTCATGGCGGTTGAAAACGGGTGAAGCGACCTTGTGGCACACAGCGACACTTGGGGGCGGTGAAATGCAACAGTATTCGCTTTAATTTTTAAGATTCTGTGCGACGAGTATCACATCCAGAATGTTGACAGTGCCGTCTCCGTTTACATCAGCCTCAGCATCCGTGCTTCCGAAGCGAGAACCCACGAGAGTGAGGTCTAAGATATTCACAACGCCATCGGCATTCACATCGTAGAGTCGCGTGGCTGGGAGTAAATTGGATTTGACGAGTTCAAAGACGATGTCCTGACTGGTTTCAAATTTAACGGGTCCGATATCCGGGGCAAGCCATTGATAAGAGATGGATCGGGTTACCCCTAACGCAGCGGTCGTTTTTGTATACGTTTGAATTTTTACACAGTTTTTGAACGTTCTTTCCGATGTTTTTACATCCTCAATGGCAACGACTTCGTTTACACTGGAGACCGTAACTGCACCTACCAGAACGACCTCCGTTTCTCCCTGAATCTCCCAAGTTTTTGTAAGTTCAAGTTCTGCTGGAAAGAGAGTAGCAGGTGGCGAGAATTCTAAGCTTGTGACCTCAAAGACATCTCCAAGAGATGGGAGGATTCTATGGATTTTGATTCCTTCTTCGTCTGTCTGTATAAAGAATGTGCTGGTATTTGCTTTGCTTGTACCTAAAACTGTATTTGTAATTCTAAGTGTGCGTACCGATTCTCCGTTAAATTGTTCGCGGGTTGTTCCGATTGCGTAAGTGATCCGTTCAGTACCGTCTTCACTCTCTAAAATCCAGATGTTTCCGACATCAACAGGATAATAGTTCTGTGCGTTTGTTGTGTTGGTGAAAACGCAGAGCAGAACAGTGAGGAGTCCGATGTTTCTAATCATTTTATTCCTTATGTTTAAATTAACATTTTTGCCAGATATGTTTTTGGTGTTCTGCAAAAACGCCTTGGTGAAGACACCAAGGCGTTTGCGTGAATTGTGTTTGCCGCGTTTCCTATTTGAGGATAACCATGCGTCGGGTTGCGGCAAAGTCTGATGTCTGCAACGTATAGAAGTAGATACCACTCGCTACACGTTCGCCTACAGCATTTCTGCCATCCCAATACGCAGCACTCGACGGCGTCATATACGAACCTACCGGCTGCCAACCCAGATGCAACGTCCGAACCAAACGACCCGATACATCATAGATCTGGATTGAGACTTCTGTCGATTCACTCAACTGATAGGGAATCCACGTCTCAGGATTGAACGGATTTGGGAAGTTCTGTGCCAAAACCGTCTCCTCGGGACGCACATCACCAACCGTCAAGTCAACACTCAAGAAGGCATTGCGAATGTCAGTCGTCGTGACTGTCCGTTGGAAGGGACCTGAGACGACGCGACCGCGATCATCGTAGAGTGCGATTTCGAGTCTATCACCTGCTTCAATGACGCTCTTGCGGTTGAGATCTGCCCAGACAGCGGAAGAATGTTTGACATCCATCGTGATGTTCTGCGTTGCGATAGTGCCGGTGCGGAGATTTTCAGCGACGAGTGTGTAAGCTGCGCCGGTCTCCATACCTTGAATATCGCTTGTGACGATGAATGCCCAGGCGGTTTTGAAGGTAGAGAGGGCAGGTGCAGCGGCGACTTCTTCAACCATTGGTTCTTCAGGAGCCATCTCTTCCGCCATCTCCTCTTCTTCCATCTCTTCCATCATCTCTTCTGCCATCTCTTCAGCTGGCATCTCTTCTTCCATCTCTTCTACCATTTCCTCGGCTGGCATCTCTTCAGCTGGCATTTCTTCTACCATTTCCTCAGCTGGCATCTCTTCCGGCATCATCTCTTCAGCTGGCATTTCCTCTGGCATTTCCTCGGCTGGCATCTCTTCAACAACCGGTTCCGGCTCAGGTTCAGGTTGATTGTCCCATGCTGAACCTGTGAACTTAACTGTGCCGCCAGTCGGTGTGTTGACGATATAACCCTTACCCCCATCAATGCTAAACCCGTTGTCTTCATCGGCAATTGTGTAACCGAGAAAATCTTGTTTTGCAGCATCGAGTTGGATAATGGCTGTTGCGCCGAGAATTTCTGTTAACGATTTGGCGGTGTAAGGTTCTGCGGGCATCAATGGCACAGAAATCATATTCAAGCCTGGATCGAGGGTTAGATCGAAGGCGTAGGCATCGGATACCATAGGCTCTTCGGTTGCCATTTCCTCTGTGGGAGTTTCGACTGGTGCCTCTTCAGTGGATGGTGTTTCCTCAGCCGGTGGCATTTCCTCTGGTGCCTCTTCAGTGGATGGTGTTTCCTCAGCCGGGGGCACTTCTTCAGTAGGGGGTGCCTCTTCGACTGTGGACACTTCTTCTACAGCAGGTACTTCTTCAGCGTCGGGCATCTCTTCAGCTGCCATTTCTTCTTCAGCAGGAGGTTCGACTAAGTTGTAACTCTCCAATTCAAAGGTAATGTCTTGTAGTACATCCTGAAATTTGATGGGCCCGATGTCAGGTGCCAACCATTGAATGAACTCATAACGGATAATTGTGAGGGCGGTGACGACTTTCTGGTTGATCTGCAGCTTGGCACAATTTTCAAATGTTCCGGCTGGTGTCTCAACGTCCTCAATGGCAACAACTTCTATAGTGCTGGTGCTGGTTGTGGGCCCCACGAGTTGGAGTTCTGTGCTTGTCACAATTTCCCACTGATGCCCGATAGGCAATGCTGCAGGGAAAAAAGTGGCGGGTGGATCGAAAGTTGCATGTGCGATGCCGAATGCCCCTTCGTCCGTGCGGCTCTGATGGAGGAGCAGGTTCCCATCTACAACACTCACGAAGTAATCGTCAATGACGACTGTCTCTGTTCCGATGGCTTGGGTAGATATTTTTAAAAGGAATAGTCCTTCAGCTTCAAGACCTTCAGCTTCCAGAAGTTCATAGGTGCGTTGTTCCGCGCCATCGACACTCAGGAGCGTCCAGGTGTTGCCTATCTCGGATGGATAATAGTTTTGTGCAGTTGCTGTCAGCGCGAAACTACATATAAGACTTAATACCAAAAATATTTTCGGTAAAGGCGCAAATTTCGTAAATTTCATATTTTAGATTCTCCTTTTTTTAGAAAAGTAGAAGGAGTTGAGCAGTTTTTGGCAATTGGAAAAGGAAACATTACAGCAGGATCACTTTCGCGCGAGCTTGGGACAAACACGAATTGTGTATAGCGGTGAAAATTTAGCGTTTCAGGAGGTTCGCGCGACCCCTCTGGAGATGGTTCATCCTGCTCTAATACGTATTGATACCCAAACCACATTCCGATTGCCACGACCAGAATAGCGATGACAATTACAACTAATGCGATTTTCCAACTTACCATATTAAGTTTTCCAGACCTCGTTATGATAATGACTAAATGTTACTACATTTGTCAGAGGTTTTCAACAGAAAATGACAGATTAGTTTGCTTTAAAGTGTTAATTACTAAGATTTTGTGCGATGCGTACCAAATCCAAAATGTTAACAATGCCGTCGCCGGTAACATCAGCATCAGAATCAGTTTCACCGAAACGAGAAGCCACGAAAGTGAGGTCCAAAATATTCACGAGCCCATCCCCTGTCACATCATAAGGCAGCGGTTCGGGCATAGTCTCTTCTTGTGTAGTGATGTCCTCCTCAGGTAGTGGTTCAGATGTAACTTCTTCCTCAGCCATTTCAGGTTCTTCTTGGGATATAGTCTCTTCTTCGCGGGACGGTTCGGGCATAGCCTCTTCCTCAGTCATCTCAGGTTCCTCAGCCTGAGGTGCTTCAGGCATAGTCGGTAGGTTCAAGTCTGTCAAACTAAAAATTATACCGTCGCTGTTTTCGTATTGGACGGGACCTACATCTGGTGCAAACCATTGGTAGGTGGTTGAGTCGAGATTAAGGAATGCTGTAGTCAGTTTTAAATCTAACCGGACCTTCGCACAGTTCTGGAAGGTTCCGGCTGGTGTGACGACCTCCTCAAGTCCGACGACTTCAAAATTAGTGGTACTTTTTCCAGATATGGTGAGTCCGACCTCTAATTTTGCTTCTGCATCCGCCACTATCTGCCATTTATCCCCCGGTCCTAACTGTAGCGGAAAAAAAGTGACAGGTGTTGGAAAGTCCGCGGTCAAGACAGCGATAGCATCTTCTAAGATAATTCTATGGATTTTAATGGCATCACTGTCGACACTCAAAAAGTACTGATCCGTCTCAGTTTCACCCGTACTGATTTCCCTCGTACTAATTTTCAGGAGGATATATTCTTCACCATTAATAATTTCGGGTCCTTCAAGGGAATAGGTGGTCTGTTCTATACCATCGCTGCTCTCTAAAACCCACATATTGCCAATGTCTGCGGGATAATAGTTCTGTGCTATCGCTGGGACCACAAGAGCACAAGTGAAACTCAAAATCAGAACTGGATTGAGCCAACGGAAAGATGTGTTTTTTTTCATACTTCCATTTCCTTTCAATTAACTGGGTTTACAAGTTCCAGCCGCGTACGAATAGTTTGATGCACCTCCTCACAGATATGCATGGCGTGTTGTGTATTGTCAGGAGTTGCTGAGTCGCCGGGATAGCGAGGGTCCACTGCGTCCGCTGTAATTATCTTAAAATCGGGTTGCCAATGATGGCACGCAGGGAGCGTTGGCACAATCAACGTCAGTAGGTCTTCGAGATTGTGCGTCCTTGGGACAGGAATGTTCGCTTCCTGCAGCCACGCCTTGAGATATTTTTCAATACACTGTTGTGCGTGGAAACAGATAGAGTTATGGACTGGATCCGGTGATTTTTGAAGCCATTTTGCTGTCCTATAATCTTCTTCAGCCTTCTCTATCCATTCCAGCGTTAAGGGGTTCATGCAGTCCTTCGCCTCTTTGAGAGCCTTCGGTATGCTGTGTCCATTTTCTATATTATAGTAGGCATCTGATCCATGAAGCAGTTCGCCTTTTTCGGTAATTTCACGGAGAAACCAGTCATTGTAAAAGACGCGATGGGCGATCTCTTCTGGGGAACGGACTAAAAGATCCAAACCGAAATGGTATGAGATACGCTGCCGGATCTCTATCGCCTTGTTGCGAAATTCCGATTTTGGAATATCCATAACAACCAACAGATCTACGTCCGAGTCTTCCGTAGGCATAGGAGCCAAAGAGAATCACTTGTAGCGGTGTGAATTCGCGCACGATATCGTCACATACGGCTTGAATCTCTTTCCGAGTAACCATGGGTTCTCTCCTCTCATTTGACGTATAATATGTCCCGTAAAGGTTATCAAGATTCACAGATATATCCAATCTACCATCTTGACTTTTTCCAAGCTTCATGTGATAATGCGGATATACTACATAATTTATTGCATTTTTTCAAGAAAAAAATGCGTCGCGGATGTCTATGTTTGGCTTCGCTTTGCTCAAATATAAAGTCGTTAAAGGAGAAATGTAGATGCGTTTAGAAGGGCAGGTTGCAATCGTTACAGGTGGTGGCGGTGGCATTGGAAAAGCGACATGCCTTGCGTTTGCCAGAGAGGGTGCGGATATTGTAATCCCTGAAGTCAATATGGCGAATGCGGCGGCAGCAGCAGCAGAGATTATGGCACTCGGTAGAAAATGCCAGGTGATTGAAACCGATGTCGCTGACGGCGATTCGGTGCGTGAAATGATTCAAGAGACCCTTGATTTGTTTGGGCGGATTGACATTTTAGTCAACAATGCTGGTATTTTTAGTTATACGCGTATAGAAGCATGCACGGAAGCCGAATGGGATCGGATGATGGCTGTGAACCTCAAGGGTCCCTTCCTCTGTTCACAGGCGGTAATGGAGACGATGAAGGCACAACGGTCTGGACGCATTATCAATCTCGGTTCGTTGGCAGGACAAGTCGGTGGACTGGTTGCCTCTGCACCGTATTCTGCTTCCAAGGCGGGTGTGATGTGTCTGACGAAATCGTTGGCACTTACGCTTGGAGAATACGGAATTACCGTAAACTCTATCGCACCGGGAGTTGCTGCAACAGAGATGACAAAGAACCACCCAGATATGATAGATAAGATTCCGTTGGGACGGGTCGCTGATGCTTCGGAAGTTGCAACTACTATCCTCTTCCTCGCCTCGGAAGAGGGACGTTATGTGACGGGAGCGACGCTGGATGTGAATGGTGGTATCCGGATGGCATAGATTTATTTGGAAGGAGTAAATATATGGAATATAGAACGCTTGGACGTGCGGGTGTGCATGTCTCACCGCTTTGTCTCGGTACAATGATGTTCGGTGGACCAACAAATGAAAGGGATTCAATACGGATTATCCACAAGGCATTGGACGCGGGGATTAATTTTTTAGATACCGCGAATGTCTACAATGACGGTGAATCAGAACGGATTATCGGTAAAGCGATTCGTTCTGACCGGGACAAGTGGGTCATCGCAACGAAGGTACACGGCTCGATGGGAGACGATGTGAATGCGGCGGGTTCACATCGATTTCATATTATGTCGGCGGTGGAAGCGAGTCTTGAACGTCTCGGAACCGACCACATTGATGTCTATTACTTGCACCGCTGGGATGCCTCGACACGAATTCTGGAGACTCTGCGAGCGTTAGATGATTGCGTCAGACAGGGCAAGGTGCGTTACATCGCCTGTTCTAATTTTCCGGCGTGGCGGATCTGTGAGGCGCTCTGGACAAGCAAGCAGTACGGACTGGAGGAGTTCGTGTGTGTCCAACCCCTTTATAATATTGTGAATCGGGATGTTGAGGTTGAGCTGCTCCCATTTTGTCAGAAGTATGATGTCGGCGTTGTGCCCTATAGTCCCTTGGCACGCGGCGTGTTGTCGGGTAAGTACTTGACCGGTAAAAAGCCTCCCAAAGGTTCCAGAGCAGCGCGACAAGATAGACGGATTTTACAGACCGAACTTCGCGAGGAGAGTTATGAGGTAGCGCAGCAACTGAAACCCTTGGCAGATGCGCACGGCAAGACCTTGACGCAATTCTCGTTGGCGTGGGTGTTGGCAAATCCGGTGATTACCTCTATTATTATTGGACCGCGGACCATGGAGCAACTTGAAGATAATTTAGGGTGTTTGGATTGCACGTTAACCGCAGACGATGAAGCAACTATCAATGAGTTGGTGCCGCTTGGTGAACATACTGGTAAAGGGTATAACGACCCAGCGTATCCGGTGTTGGGCCGATTCATGGATTAAAAGTCGTACAAGCGATACGGTGTGGGGTGTCCACGCTTTGGGTTGGTTGGAAAAATTGTTGTGACACGAACTGTTAGTTAGCAGAGCTATTTAGTTTTAAGGGATAAGTTTACCTATGTGAAGGAGATATCTTGATGGATGCCCGAATTTATTCGGGATAGCGCACTTTTCCCGAACAAGAATGTAATACAAGGAATGGATTTAGTCTATTCCCAGACTAAATCCGGGCTTCCGGACCTAAATTATTGGAAAACTAAACAACCCTGGTTAGTTAGCGTGGAAAATGACAGAAGCTAACAGTTTATCAATCTTCCCGTCAAAACCCCATCCTTTAGGTTGGGGATGTAGACGGGCGTTAGGTTTGTAGTATCAAAAAGATTTGACATTGCACGTGAATTATAGTATAATTAATACTATCACATTGGCAGACATTTCCAGCGTAACCGCTTGGTTACGTGTCTGCCTACCCACTGGGAAGGGGTTAACAGTGTGATGTGTGATAGTCCATGAAAACCTATAAATATAAGTTTAGCGATCAATCTAATTGTATTCGTCTTGGCAACCTGATTGACGATATATGGCAAGTGCATGAATACTTCCACAAGTGGCAGCGTCAACACTATAAAGACGGATTGCCGTATGCGAACTACAATGCGATGGCTGCTCATTTGACCTACTTGAAGCGGACGACGCATCTGCATTGGAACGCGTTGCCGAGCCAAGCCATGCAAGAGGAGTTGAGACGCATTGACGCTGCGTATCAGCGTTTTTTCAAGAAACTTGGCGGCAGACCGCATATCAAACCGCGTCATAAGTTCAAGTCCTTCACGCTCAAACAATCGGGTTGGAAGATAGAAGGCAATCGTATCACGATCACCTTGCGGAACTTCAACGCTGGTCAGTGGAAACGCGATCCTGTGCCATATACCTTTTTCAAACACCGCGACTGGAGCGGGAATATCAAAAACGTCACAATCAAACGCGATACGTGTGGCGATTACTTCATTTTCCTGGTAACGGACTTCACAGATACCGAACCTTTGCAAACGACAGGTGAAAGCGTAGGTGCAGATTTCGGTATGAAAGATGCATACTTGACACTTAGCAACGGAGAGAAGCTACAGCATCCACAACCTTTGAAGCACTCCTTGAACAACCTGCGAATCCTCAACAAAAGTCTTTCGCGAAAACAAAAAGGCTCTGGGGGTTGGTGGCGTGCCGTCAGAGACTTGGCACGGCTCTATCAGAAAGTTGCTAACCAACGCAAAGATTGGCATTGGAAACTTGCGACCGACTTGTGTAGGCGTTTTGATACCATCGTCCTTGAAACGCTGAACCTTGATGGCATGAAACGCTTGTGGGGACGTAAGGTGTCTGACCTTGCCTTCTACCAATTTGTTGAGATATTGCGCTATAAGTGTCAAAAACATAAACGTCATTTTGTTCAAATCGGGCAGTGGACAGCTTCCACCAAACCGTGCTCGGATTGTGGGTTTCACAACGAAACCCTAACGCTCTCTGATAGACAGTGGACCTGTCCTGAATGTGGCTCTCACCACGACAGAGACATCAACGCGGCTATCAACATATTGCAGGCAGGGGTAGCTGCCTGATGGTGGAGCGACAGTCAGACGGAAACCTTTCTCTCTGAGAAAACCGCAGTCGCTATGAAACCGAAGCCCCACGCTTTAGCGTGTGGGTGCTATCACGCTACTATATAAGCGGCTATTCTTTGAAAAGCCGGAGAGTTCTCATTCGCTAAGAAGAAATTGCGCCTTTTGCTATCAGAAATATGCGTGCACCGCTTGAGTGCATATTTTCCGATTTCATAAAGGCTATAGCCTAAATCCGTGATGTACTTCTCAATTTCACTGAAGTCATCACGATTGGTTTCACCTACATCTTTGAGTTCTGCCATTAAGAGGGGCGCGTGCGTTTTTAAGAAGCGTTCCCCACCGCGCAATACTTCTAACTGATACCCTTCTACATCAATCTTGATAAAATTAGGCATCGGTAGTTTGCCGATAAGGTTGTCAATCGTGTCAAGTGTTACAGGTTCCGATGCTGTTCGTCCATTGGGGTACTTTAAAGAAGCGGTGCCTTCGGCAAGTGCTGCTTTGGAGTAGTAAAGTTGTCGCTGTTCTCTGTTGTCCCCGAGTCCCTTATTGACGACAGTGACGTTTGCGAACTCGTTCAGAGAAACATTTTCCTGAAGATAGTCACAGGTACGTGCAGCAGGTTCAAAGGCAATGATCGCTCCGGTGTCTTTGACTTGTGAGGCGAGCAGACATGTATAGAACCCAATGTTTGCACCGAGGTCCCAACAGATGTCCCCCGATTTGATGATTTTAAGGAGTTTGGTAATGACATATCTCTCGTCATGTGTGCCGTAGAAATAGAGATATTGGTGTTCAGGGTTCGCTAAATTAGCTTTCAACCAGAATGGGTACTTGGTTTCAAAGGTGACAATCGGATCTTTGGGGATAATCCAATCTCTCGTTAGTTTTAAGAGTAGATTTTTCCCTTCAGTGATTGGACACTTTCGGAGGTAACTACGGACGAGTTGATTGGAAATCCGCTTCGCAAGCGTCCTGTTTCTTTGTATCTGGCATTGCGGGTTTATCCCCACGTTTCGAGTCCTAACAATTTCTTGCCGAGTTCGGTTAAGTGGGCAGTTTCACCGGATTGATGCTCTTTTTCTGGGCGTTCACCGCTAAAGCCTGCCAAACGATCCTTCCATGCATTGATGCGGCGTTCGCGTGCCTCTGGGGTCGCTTCTCCTGTCCGGAACATGGTGATGTATTGCGCGACGCGCGGGGCATCGGCGGTGTTAATACCGGCACTGTGGGGCAAGGCACTGTGCCAAATTACGAGGTCTCCTGCTTTGCCCGGTACTGGGATCGCTCCGAGTGCCTCTAAGTCTTGTTGTCTTGGGTCGGCATCCTCAGGGAGGCTTTTTATCCATTCTTCAATCTTGCGGTGGAAGCCGGGGACGCACGTAAACGCACCTTGGTTTGCAGCGGTATCTGTGAGATAAAGTACACCTTGGACATGGAAACGGAACGGCAGTTCTACGGATGTATCCCAGTGAAGTCCAAGATTTGTGCGTTCAAATTTTCCGGAGACATTCGGCGGACTCATGCTGGCGCGGTCGAAACTGACCCATAATTTCTCGGTTCCCCAAATTTCAGCGAAAGCCTGATGCACGCGCGGGAATTGGCGAGTTGCCCACAGTGCTGGATGTTGATAGATTTCTACCATGATGCCTTTGCGAGGCGGTTCGGGGTACCAACTATCCGGATTTTTGGCATCCATCTCAAGAAAAGTCCAGACGGCTTCCTCAGCGTTCTGGATGAGTTCTGGAGGTGCCGCGTTCTGAACAATGACGTAACCGTTTTCTTCCCAAAAAGCGCGATCTTCGGAACTCAAAACTGCCATTTTTTCCTCCGATTGTATCTATCCCAACCGACGTAAATACGCCGATAAAAAAATGACTATTAACCCTAAAATCACGGTGAGGTTGAGCCACGGTGCTGGTCTCTTTTGATACACTTCAAACACGGGATATGGAAATGTTAGGAAAATTGCTAACGTAAATATTAAAAAGACGATAAAAAATTTGATGCCTAAAACGAAGATGTAAAGCGAGTAATCTGAAGCAATGGGATTGATACTGGCATGGGCGCGTGCCGTCCGAAAAAAGGTTATAAAGTTGTACAATCCTGATATGAGGATTGTTAACAGGGCTGTCCAGACAATACCACTGAAACGGCGGAGTGCTGATGAAATCAATCTTGCGGGATCAGCGGATCGGTTGGCGACTGGTAGAAGAACGGCGCGCAAGAAAAAGAATCCGCCTATTAATAGGACGACAGAGCCGACATGTATCCATTGTATCAACGCTTTCAGAAACATTGTTTTAGAGTTATCAGTTATCAGTTGTCGGTTGTCGGTTAAGAAGTGGTATGTAACAATTCATGTTTTCCTGAAGCGTTTAAGTTGGGATCGGATTGTTACCAGAGTCCTCTTAACTGAAAACCGATAACTGACAACAGATAACCATTTAGACCACCGGTTTTCCACCAACAGGTTTGAAACAGTTACGTGACTGTTTGCAAGCGTCGGGAGACACAAATTGGTCATCGGGTCCGACGACTTGCATCGTGCAGTTGCACCAATAGTGTGAACCTGGGTTGTTTTCAACGAGGTTCTGCAAGTTGCCGCCCGGAATATAAATCGCCTTTGTCCGGAGATATTGGCATATTGGGCGATTAAAGATTGGAAGTGCTTTTCCTTGTAACATGTCAATGCTCCTTTAGCTTGCTGCCATCATCGCGGCGCGACTGATAAGGTTCTGTGTTAAGGTGACCTTATAGGCGTTATCGTTCAAGGGTTGTGCGTCTTGAACGGCATCGGCACCTGCCTTTTGACTCACCGATTCATCAATCATCTTACCAGTGAGTGCCGCTTCAGCTTCCTTGGAACGCCAAGGTGCGGGTGCGACGCCACCGAGTACGACGCTGGCGGTTTTACAGGTGTTTCCGTCCATCTCGAAAACTCCCGCAACGCTTGCTAATGCGAAGTCGGGAGCACCTTTTTCGCGTGCCTTCAGATAAAAACTTTTCGTATTCGGTTTCGCCTGTGGCACAGTAACCTCAACAACGATTTCGTTGGGTTCAAGCACATTTTCGCGGAACGGATTCGTTGCAGGCAAGGTGAAAAATTCTTCAAGGGACATGGCCTTCTCACCTTCGGGACCAACGATTTTCACGGAAGCACCTAAAGCGATCAGTGCTGGCGCGAGGTCTGAAGGATGCACAATGTAGACTGGATCACCGCCGAGGATAGCATGGTATTTGCTCAAACCATCGACGGCGTAACAAACATCGCCCCCCTTTTTGAGACAGTTGATGGTTTCGTCACGATAGTACCAGCATCGGGGTCTTTGACAGAGGTTCCCACCGAGCGTACCGACGTTGCGTATTTGTGGTGTGGCGACGGAGGCTGCCGCCTGCGCCAAAACGGTATAGTGATGCTGAATCGTCGGATGCCGTGCGATGTCATCAATCGTGGCTAACGCCCCAATTTTCAACCCTGATGCATCGGCTGTGATACTGTCCATGCCGGGCAATGTCTTGAGATTAATGAGCGTCTTCGGGGTCTCAACGTATTCTTTGAGTTCCGCGAGGAGGTCTGTGCCACCGGCGATAAGCATAACTTCTCCCCACCCACTATCACTCAGGAGTGAAGTGACCTGCTCGAGACTGGTGGCGTTAATGTAACTAAATTTTTCCATTGCTTAGCTCCTTATGCCTTCTTCTCTGCAAGCGCAGTGAGAATCTTATCGGGTGTTAGTGGCAATTCTCGAATTCGCACGCCAATTGCGTTGTAAACGGCGTTGGCGATGGCACCCGGTGTTGGGATACATGGGGGTTCACCAACGCCTGTAACCCTGCGGTGTGTATCGAAAACGATGGATTTAATCTCAGGGATCTCAAGGGTTCCGGGGACTTTGTAGTCCTCAAGGTTTGCGTTGAGCATCCGTCCGGTGTATGGATCCATGAATCGCTCTTCGAGTATTGCTTGCCCTAATCCCATGATGACGCCACCATTAATCTGGCTCTCCGTGGTCAGACGGTTAATTGCCAGTCCGCAATCTTGAACAGCGACAATTTTGATGACTCTGAGAGCACCGGTCTCAGTATCGACTTCAACTTCAGCGAACTGCGTGCCAGCTGCGCCATTTTGGCGGAGCTCTTCATCCCAATGTCCACCTTCACTGATGCTTTCCATACCGAGTTGTCCAGTTGCCTGTTCCCATGTGATCGTCTTTGTTCTATCGGAAACGACGTAAATCGTTCCAGTGCCGACGCGGAGATCATCGACAGGTGCCTCAAGCAGAGGAGCGATGCGCTCGAACAATTTCCGTTTTGCCGCTTCAGCTGCGGTTTTAATAACGGGTGCGACAGATGGCGTTGTTTGACTACCGCCGCTACCACCGGAGGGTAGTCCTGGTCCGCTGTCACCAACCTTTACCATGATGTCGGTCGTGTTGAGTCCAAGTTCTTCGGCGACAATAATCGCGATGACAGTACGAACACCGGTACCAATGTCTTGTGTTCCAGTGACTGCTTCGACAGTACCATCGGAATTGATGGTAACGCGTGCTTCTGTGCCGCGTCCACCGCCGCCACCCCATAGACCGCTTCCGACCCCGATACCGCGTTTTTTGATACCTGTGCCGGATCCGGGTACGTTATTGCGGCGATGCCAACCAATTTCTTGGGCACCGAGCGTGTACTGTGCTTGGCGTACTTCGTTTGCATCGTTAATGCGTCGGAACTCTAATGGATTCATCCCAAGTTTTTCGGCGAGTTCATCCATCAGGGAGTCCATTGCGAATGAGGCTTGTGGATGTCCTGGCGCACGCATTGCGCGTTGGTTTCCAGCATTAACAGCGACATTCACTCTTTCAGTGCGCAGGTTTGGGACGTGATAGACGTAAGGTGCTTGGAAACCGGCACCACTACTGATACCGCCTGTGCCGTGTCCCTTCATATCGTAAGCGATGAGACGGCCGTCGCGCGTCGCCCCTGCTCGGACGTTTTGTGTCATTGAGGGACGGTTGCCAGCGACCAGATGCTCGGCTTTACGGGTTAACATTAACTTTACGGCTTTACCGGTGATACGTGCTAATTCAGCAGCGGCGCGTCCTTCTATGCCGGGACCGAATTTACTGCCAAACCCACCGCCCATGTGTTCTGTGATGACCCTGACTTGGTTTGCCGGTAGTTCAAAGTGTTGTGCGAAGTCGTTGCGGGTTCCGAAAACGCCCTGTGTCGATGCCCAAACGGTCAAGTTTTGTTCATCTTCCCATTCGACGACGTGTCCGTGTGTTTCTAAACAGACGTGTGTCTGAACAGGTGTGTGATAGGTGGCTTCTACCTCGACAGCGGCTTCGGCGAATCCTGCTTCGAGGTTGCCGTCTTCTCTGATGTTGGGATCGCTCTGGTTGCCTGCCCAATCCTCTCGGATTTGTGGCGCGCCGTCCGCCATAGCATCTTCTTCCGTGACGACGTGTGGTAACTCCTCCAGCTCGACATGAATGAGCCGAGTTGCGTCTTTGGCGATGTCATCTGTTTCCGCTGCGACAGCGGCAATTTCTTGCCCTTGGTAGCGGAGTTTATTTCCGATTTCAATGAGCGGTATAACTGCTTTAACCCCGGGAAGTGCTTCTGCTTCGCTTGTATCGACACCCATAACGGTTGCGTGTGCGACTTCAGAACGCAAAATGCGTCCGTAAAGCATGCCCGGTCGGTTGATGTCAAAAGTATATTTCGCTTTTCCAGTGACCTTGTCCTTGCCGGACAAACGGTTTATCCGTTTGCCGATAAGGCGCGATTCACTTGCTTCTCCCCATGATGCCATGCTTTTTCCTCCTATAAATGACTGCTCCAATAGGACGACAGCCTGCTGTGTCCTGTCAAATAAGGCAATAGGAATTACATCTTATCTGATGCAGTTTTGACAGCATCAAAAATGAACGGATACGTTCCGCAGCGACACGTGTTGCCAGACAGACCGGTTTTGATTTCTTCAAGGGTCGGTTGTTTGTTCTCGTTCAACAGTGCTGCAGATGAGACGATAAAACCGGGCGTGCAGAATCCGCACATGAGGGCATCGTGTTTGATGAATGCCTCTTGGACCGGGTGCAAGGCATCTCCGTTTGCTAATCCCTCAACGGTTGTTATCTTCTTGCCTTGGGCATCGATTGCAAGCATCATGCAAGCGTAAACCGACTTGCCGTCTACCATAACGGTGCATCCACCGCATTCGCCTCTGTCGCAAATGAGTTTAGAACCCGTCAAGTCAACATTGTTTCCACTTGTATCGATTCCGTCCCTTAAAACTGTTAAGAGCGTTGTGCGCGCTTCAACTTCAACTTCGTACATTTTCTCGTTGATGTTGAGTTGAATGGTCGCGGTAGAAATAGCGTCGCCCGCTTGGGCTTCAGCGGCATTTTCGCTGCCAATGAGGACGCTGGGTACGACGGTCGCGGCAACGGTACCGGTGCCTACACCCTTCAAGAAGCTCCGGCGCGAGATGCTTGTACCCTGTTTTTTTTCTTTATCCGACATGCGTTGCCTCCTTCAATCGTGCGAATGTAAAACAAAGGCAAATTGTGCTTTCATATCACAATTTGGATTAAAATTGTATTTATCGCATTCGTTAGTTAATTCGTTGTCTATCGGTTTCCTCAGTATAGCAAAAATGACTTTTTTTATCAATAAAAAAAACGAGTACAGCACAATTAAGTTTCGATCTTTAGTTAGGAGTTGGAAGGTTAAAAATCTGATGGCTTGACGCGCGAGTCCGTCATGTCAGATTTGGTATGGTTGCAAACCAGATTCCCAATTTTTATAAAAATCACTATTTATGATTCTGAAAAATTGATTGGCAATTTTTATCGGAATGGGGTATCATATTAATATGTTGACGGACTCATCAGAGCAATTGCTCAAGCGGAAATATTATAAAAAGGCGGTTCTGCCTACTAAACTTTAGACAAAAAGGAGCTATCATGGCTGCGAATACGTTTGAAATTACTGACGATACATTTGAAGGAATGGTGATTACATCGGACACACCGATTGTTGTTGACTTTTGGGCGGAGTGGTGCGGTCCCTGCAAGATGATTGCACCAATTTTGGAGGAACTCGCCGGAGAGAATTCAGATACCTTCAAAGTTGGGAAAGTTAATGTTGACGATAATCGCCAGACGGCAATGCAATACGGTGTTCGGAGCATCCCGACGCTTCTCGTGTTCAAAGAAGGTAAAGTTGCAGGGCAGATTGTCGGCGCAATGCCTAAAGACGCACTCAAGAAAAAAATCTTAGACGCACTATAAGCACCGGCACCTCTAAATACACCCTTTAAAAAATGGAAGGTTGGATGATAGGAGGAATTGGATTTTTCTTCCGCTGTTCCATCCTTCCTATTTTTCTGTCTTTTTCAGGCGCACTATGTTCTGGCAATTCATCTATAACACGCTTGTTGTTCCTGCCCTGTTCATCGGCTTTCACGGCGCGGGGTGTTGCAATCCTAAAATTCGGGAAGGGGTCAAAGGGCGGAAAAACGTATTTGCGGAACTGACGCACCAACTCCAAACTGCACGACCTTTGGAAAAGACGGTCTGGTTTCACTTTACCTCTGTCGGTGAATTTGAGCAGGCAAAACCGCTCATTGAAGCGATCTATGTAGACACCCGGATTGTTTTAACTTTTTTTTCGCCATCGGTTGCCCCGAATGCCCGATCCTATCCGTACGCTGATGCTGCTGTTTATCTTCCCCTTGACACACCTCGAAACGCTGAATATTTGATGCAACGCATTGAACCTGCGTTGATAGTTTTTTCAAAATTCGATATTTGGCCCAACCTCGTTTGGAAAGCCTCTAAACGCAATATTCCGATTATTGTGGTTGCGGGGACGTTGCACGCTGAATCGAGAAGACTCTCACGTTTTGCGAAGCCGTTTTTTCGGAGTGTACACCGACATATCCGAGTGCATTGTGCGATTTCAGCTGCAGATGCGGCGCGTTTTCAAGAACTTTGCTTGCCAACGCATGAGATTGTTGTCACCGGTGATACCCGCTATGAGCAGGTTTACCGACGAGCAACTGCTGTTGAACCTGACGCTGAATTTTTCCATGGGCAAAGGACCTTAAAACGTCCGATTCTCATCGCGGGCAGTACATACACAGAAGATGAGAGCGTCTTATTGTCGGCTTACCAACTGCTGCGCGAGCGTATTCCTAAAGATTTTCCGCACCTGATTTTGGTGCCACACGAACCGACATCGGAAAGGATAAAGGAAATTCGAGGGCATCTGGAACGGGCGAAATTAGCACACGTCTGCTTTTCGGAGCTCACACCTGAGACAGATTTATCGGCGATGGATGTTCTTATTGTTGACAAGGTAGGAATTCTGGCGAGGTTGTATGG
Source organism: Candidatus Poribacteria bacterium (assembly GCA_965232115.1). Lineage (GTDB taxonomy): Bacteria > Poribacteria > WGA-4E > WGA-4E > WGA-3G > WGA-3G. The sequence goes on along the minus strand of OZ246958.1, from coordinate 4,754,367 downwards.
GTTGGCGGATATAGCGTTTGTCGGTGGGAGTTTCCGTGGGAGTGTTCATAACGTGATGGAGCCTGCTGTGATGGGGAAACCTGTTGTTTTTGGTCCGACTGTCCAGAACGCGCACGAGGCATCTCTTCTGGTGGAGCGTGGTGGCGCGAAACTGGTTCATGACGCACAACAGTTGGCAGATGTGATTGCGGCGTGGTTAAAGGACGACCCGGCGCGGGCGATGGCGGGGAGTATTGGGAAGCAATTGATTCAAGAGAATTTGGGGGCGGTGGCGCGGACTTTGATGCATTTGCGGGAGTATGTGTAGTCGTGGAAGAAATGTGAGGTGGACAGATCAGAATAAACGCTATGCGAAAATCCTTCAATTGTTCAAGGGGTATGATCTCAATCGGATCGTCATCGGTGTTTGTGAAAGCACCTATTCTAAAATATGTTTTGTTGTCAAAATCATAAATTAAATGCGTACAAAAACCATGAAAACCTAAATCTAATTTGCATCGAATAATTATAAAGTTGTCGGATAGAGGTTCAAATATTGCACCTTTTCGGTTGTTTTCATGAATATCAACCTGAGCTCTTAAATTTTTAAGATCATAATTCTCTAAATATATTCTAAAGTCCTTACATGTTAAACTGATCGCCCGATATACTACTGACATATACTACATCTCCTTAGCAAAATATGAATTTTATAGACACGCTGTTCTTATAGAGTCAAAGACTATATTTCGCCTATACATTATCACATTATCCTAAAAATGTCGGAATTTCGGTCGCACTCTCAGCCAAGATTGCGGCTGCTCGTGGCTATATCAATTGCCATTTTCCGTTAGAGCCTGTGCAAAGTCGTCGAGCGTCTCTGCAAGGATCGCGGCGCGATGCAGTTGTGCAAGCCGATCTAAGTCCCCAATTGTCTCAAGTGTGGGTTTGAAGACAGTCGCTGCATACGGCTTTAATCGGAGTGTAAGGACCTCAAGGATGTCTTTCAGGGCACGTTCTCTGGCACCTTGTTCGATGCCTTGCTGTAGTGCTTCTGCTGCAAAATGCTCAGCAATAGATGAGCGTTCCATAGTTTCCTCCGAGATAATATTCAAAATCGTTTCTGGTTCATAGACTAAACTGCCTAAAACCGCCAACGTCCCAAGATAAGCGGTTTTGTTCTCCACATTCATGCTATCTGCTATCTGGACACAACGCCGCAACCACGCCTCTGCACTTACGTCTGTAGGACGTTTCATCAAAGGTGTAAAGGGCAGAAGCCCCATAGGCTTTGCTTCTAAGATGCTTTGTCCATCCATCTCAATCAGACGAAAAACCTTGTATCGAGTCAAAACCTCATGTCCGGCTATATCTTGTACAAATTGTCCGGGGTCCCTGCGGCCTGCGTCCGGACGCAGATAGATGACATTGGAATAAACCTCTAAGCCATAAGTTTCAATAAGCCGCACAATGTAGCCTGCCATGCGGAGTGGCATATCGATTTCGGAGCTGTCGGTGGTTTGAAATTCAAAGTGTACGATTACCTGTTTTCCATCGATTTCTGCCTTAATGACGACATCTGCTTGGCGCATATCAACCGTGGGTTGTTCCGGTTGAATGAGTTCTATATTGGTGATATCGATTGTCTGAAAACCGAAGCAAAGGTCAACGAAGTCTTTAGGAGATATTTCGGCGGTTTTCTTAGATGCTGTATCAAAGTTTGCCACTTAAATCCTTTCGTTGGTTCAGTACATTTTTTGTAGGACAAATTATAACATATATAGGCAATTTATGTCCGTTTTTATTCTTGTGCCTCGACTTTGACCGGTGGTTGTGTCTGATAACGAATCGTTAAAACCGGACGCACGTTTTCATCGGTTGCCTCTTTTGAAGAAAAAACGATTGGCACACTACCCTCTTGCAAAGCGAAAAGATATCCGTAATTATAATCAGGATTCGCTACCCAAAAACGGACCGCCTCTGTGAGGAGTTCGCTTTTGAATGTATAGTGTCTTCCGGCAGCGTCAATCTCGCACGTGCCATCAATCCGATGCGCGACATCTTCAGAACCGTTGTAATCACTTTCAGTGTCCCCGTCTATTCCGGCTAACATCGCTTGCGCCGGGGCTTTGTTCCATGGTAGATTACGGTGCAACGCGCTGTTATAGGTAAGTTCGTTATCCTTTGCGCGTTCGGAGGTGCCTCTGCCCTCCCGCCACGGGAGTAGAACGCGGCGGAAAAGCACCGTCTGTGTAGCGTCTGTCTCATACTGTTGGACGTGTAGACTTATCGTTGCTTCTAAGACCTGTGTCGGTTCTCGGATACCCATATCTTCAAAGGCATCATATAAGTCAAAAGCGGCGAAAAAGACGCTCCCTGCCGGATCGCATAAGAGGGTCGGTTCTGCACCTGCGTTGTTGTTTCGGGTCTTCCGATCTTTATTGACAAGCAGTGTGGTATCTTGTGCGCCGCCAGAGAATGTAACAGCACTGCCTGTGCCGAAGGTTATTTCGTTTTCGGGTGGGAGTGTTAGAACTATGCCTGTTTGTAAATTTGGAAGTGTGAGGCGATACTCTTTACCTACCTCCAACGGCGTGGTGAGGAGTAGGACTCGGTTCAATCGTTGGTCGAGTAAGACATATTCGAGTTGGACATCTGGTGTGATTTGATAATTATTGGGGTCTTCGGCAGACGCTGCTTGCAATTGTCCGTCGAATTGTAACTGAATCGCCGTTTGTGAGAGTGGAACTGCCGCCAACAGTTTTGTGGTCTCGGCTGCATTGGCGGCTAAGATGGAACAAAATAGCAGTGATAGCAATATTAGGAACTTGAATGCTGCGAGAAAATAGGTTTTCAAGGTAAACCTCCGCGATTGTTTATCCTTCTAAGGGACATCTTTTGTGATAAAGACAGCGTTCAAAACATCTCGTTCCTGCTGTCCGGAGGGTTTGTTGATAACGGCATCTTTAACGACGAAAGTGCTGGAGGAACCGCCATCAAGATTGATTGCCTCCGTTGCACCGAGTTCAGTAAGGATACTGGCGAGTTCGTAGAGCGTTAGACCCGTGCTATACTTCGGTTGCCTGCCGTCTGCGACGACCAAAAAGAGTGTATCTGCGTTATAACCGAGTGCGGTTCGCGGTTCATGGCTGAGATTTAGCACGGGTGTGCGTTTGCCCGGGGTATGTCGTTTTTCAGCGTTGTGCATCTCTACGATCGTCTCATTTATCTCACCGTTTTTAAGAAGTCGGAGTCGTCCACCTATGGCGTGCTGTACATGATTCCATTCGGGGGGGGACAGGGAGAGTGTGAGTGTGCCGTTTGCGCCGGTGTTGAACTGGGAGATGCTTTCATCTCTTAGCCTCGCATTAATCCAGAGGACTGCGCCATCTCTCGGAATTGGGCTGTTCCCATCGCCGGAAACGCCTGCTACGCGGTAGGGATGTTCGTAGGTCGGTGTCAACGGGAGTGGGAGTCCGCGGAGTATCAACTCTCTGCCGCGGCGACGGTTGGTGCGCGTCGATTCGCCGAGGCGTGGTGTGTAAAGTGTTACCTGACATCCGTCGAGCCGGCGTTGATTGATGCAGCCGAGTGGCAGCATAAACGTGCCTATTTGAAGGCTGGCGTTCATTTGAACGGAGGAACTTAAAAACTCACCCGATTCAGTTACACCGAAGCATGCCTCGGTGTCGGTCGGTTGTGTAATCAACTCGCCGTCTTGGATGTGAAGGTTCTCCAGGACCCCACCGTAGCCCCGCATATCCCCCAGAACCCCGAAGCCGCCGTTGACTGCAACGAGGACGCGCCTATCCCCACGTTGTGTGCGACGGTTCGCCATGGAGCGCACGGTCTCTTTACCTAAGACTTGGGCATTTGCGAGTGCTACCTCAAAGCGCAGTGTCGGCTCATGCCGAGACATCTCAGCGACATAAAGGACACATGTTTCGACATCCCAATCGTAACGGTAGATTTGGATACCGGATGCTATGTCTGGAAATAAGACCTCTTTTTTGCCATCGGCGTATGTGAGGGTGGTTGTTATCAAGAGGAGACAGATAATGGTGGAAAATCTACGCATTACTCCGGAAAATCTCAACAGCAAAGTAGTTAATCGGTTGTTCAATTGGTGGGTGCAGCTTCTTAACGGTGAGATGGACCTCTTCGATTGCGAATTGCGCTAAGAGTGTCGTTGCAATTTTTTCAGCGAGTGCCTCAATGAGTTGGAAAGACTGTCGTGTACCGATCTCCATGATGCGTGTAACAACTTCTGCGTAGTCAATCGTGTCTGTGAGTGCGTCAGTGCTACCGGCGGTTGCGAGGCTACAGCCCAAGGTCGCATCAATTTCGTAATGGCCACCAACTTGACGCTCCGCTTCGGGAACACCGTGGTGGCCATGAAATCGAATCCCTTTAAGGATAATCTTGTCCATGCCTATTCTTCAGCAATTTCTCCGAAGGTATGGGCAGGGTCAATCAGATCTTTAACCTGTTTTCCAAACCTTCCATCCGTATAGTCAATCGCCCGAATTTTCCAGTCACTACCGTCTTTCTTCAGTGCGGAAATCAGGTCTCCGGCTTGATTACCCCAATTATATGAGCCTCGCAAGACGGCTTCTTTGCCTCGACTGTCAATAGCGATATAGGTAATGTCAACCACCATGTTCCCCCCGCGCAGTCGAAAGATTCCTGCCCATGCTTTCGATACTGCTTTCGCGCCTTCGTTTTTTTCAAAGGTGCCAGCCCAAAATGTCCAAGCGGTGAAAATGTCTTTGCTCTCGCCTGAGAGCCAAACTTTTGTGAGCGTATCCTCGTCCTGGTCGCCATGGGCGGTAGCATATACCGCATAAAGATCACGAATCGCTTGCTCCTCAGCAGCAAAATCAATATCTCTACCTGCAGTCGGCGTTTCTTCCGCGGGTTGAGATGTTGTCGCACTTGGGGTCTCCGTTTCGGTTGATTCAGGCTCGGGGTCGTCTCCACCGCAGGCGATCATGCCGGTGACAAACAGCATGATGATGAAATAACAGATAACTTTCGGTTTCATTAGTTTACCTCCCGCGTTAAGTCCAAAATAGCGAATCACATTCACTCGGTTTCTTTATTGTATCAGAATTTTCAATAAAAATCAACATAAATTTGAATTTGGCTGTCAGTGGTCGGAAACCATCAACAGTCAGAAGAGAGCACAGTTGGCTGGTTATACCTGTAGGAGAACTGAGTCCTTTGTTGGATCTGCACTAAAGAGTTGTTTTATAAGAGGGTTTGTGTTATACTTTTAGGCATAATGTAGGTGCTGTTGTCCGCTAAATCTCTGTTGAAAGGAAGAACTTATGAACGTTACCGTCAAATACTTTGCCGTGTGCCACGAGATGTTAGATAGATCTGAAGAAGAAATGGAGCTGCCAGAAGGTGCTACCGTCAGAACTATTTTGAAACGGCTTGAGGAAGAGTGGCCCGAAATCGCTGAGTTTTATGAAGTGATGCAGATGTCTGTCAATTGGGAGTATGCCACTGAAAATACGGAGCTGACAGAAGGAGATGAGGTCGCTTTGATTCCACCTGTGACGGGGGGCTGTGATGTTTAAGATAACGACCGAAGTTATTACAGGTGCAGAAGTCCGTGAGGCAGTAGAGGGACCTGATGCCGGTGCGGTAGTGCTTTTCTTCGGTACAGTGCGTAATAATACGGATGGCAGGGCAGTAAAACATCTCGAATATGAGTCATATCCGCCGATGGCAGAAAAAAAGATGGCAAAGATCGCACAAGAGATCTCGGAAAAATGGGGACTTGATCGCGTCGCCATGATTCATCGCGTCGGGAAGTTAGAGATTGGCGAGGTGAGTGTAGCAGTCGCCGTCGCCTCACCCCATCGCAAAGATGGATTTGAAGCCTGCAAATACGCCATGGATCGTCTCAAACAGATTGTTCCTATCTGGAAGCGCGAAGTGTGGGCAGACGGTGAGTCGGAATGGGTAAAACCGGATGCGGTCTTTTTTGATGCACCTGATATGCGTAAAACTGATTGATGGATTAATAATTATAAAAAGCCTATAAATGGCACTCTCTATTAAGCCTACGCGTGGAAGATATTGAGTGCCATTTCTGTGTCTGCTTTTTGGGTGTGTTTATCCGACGCAGAACCGTTTCACGAATTGATCGAAAATCGAAACGCCTTGTGGAAACTGGTCCAGTGCCATCCACTCATCGACAGTGTGTGCTTGTCGAATGCTACCGGGTCCGATAATGACAGTCTCCATGTGCTGGGCAAAGACGGCGGCATCGGTGCTGTAGGCAACGGTTTGAGGGGAGTCTTCTCCCGTGATTTCGAGTGCGGCTTGGATAATCTCCGCATCTGGCGACGTGCGGACCGGCGGCGCGTTAATGTACAGATCGAATATTAACCCGTGCCTTTCAGCCGATTCACGCGCCCGATCTATCCATATCTGTGCGTCATCCCCTGGCATTGGGCGATAGTTAATGCTGCAAACACTCAACGGGGAAGTGATATTTGCCGCACACTCGCCGTCGCTGATAGTGATGTTCCAATCCGTGAAAGGTGGGTTGAATTCGTCGTTGAAGTACTGCGTGTCGGAGATTAGTTCCTGATAAATATCTCGCATTTCTGCAAGAAACGGTATTAACTTCAGGTTTGCGTTATCGCCTTCGCCTGTGCTGCTGTGTGCCGCGCGCCCGTATGCTGTGACAGTGAATCGAACAGCCCCTTTGTGGGCATATACCGCATGGAGTTCTGTCGGTTCGCCAACGACACCGTATTGTGGGAATCCGTGCTTTTTGAACATCTGCGATTTTTCAGCGACAGCCCTTGCCCCGAAGTAGCCTACCTCTTCATCAGCCGTGATTACAACATAGAGCGGAGCCTTTAGCTCGGAGTTGGCGTAGCTCGATGCGACCTCAATCATACAGGAGACACTACCTTTCATATCGCAGCTGCCCCTGCCGTACATCTTCCCATCAGCGATCCGTGCCTCAAACGGGTTCATCGACCAGCCAATAGCAGGTACAGTGTCTATGTGTCCGAGGAGTCCGAGTCCGCGTTCACCGTTCTCTGGTCCTTTGCGTCCAATCAGATTCACTTTTAGCACACCGGCTGGGTCTTTGTATTCAACCCGTTCCACTTCGCAGTCGATGGATTCTAACGTTTCCGTGAGGAAATCCATAACTTCAACGTTGCTGCGGGGGCTTACCGTGTTATATCCAATGAGGGTTTTGGTTAGTTCTTTTGCATCCATAGTCAGAGATTTTACAAAAAGTGGAGAAGTTTGTCAAGGATTTCTTTTTTTATAGTTGGTATTCGTAGGTAGTGACGGCAACAGCTGCGATGGCGGCGGTTTCTGTTCGCAAGATATTTCTGCCAAGTGTTACAGGCACGCACCCGTTTTTAATCCCGGCGGTGATCTCTTGGTCAGAGAATCCGCCTTCGGGTCCGACAAAAAGTGCGATGGCGTTTGGGTCGGGGGTCTCTCGCAAGACTGTCTTAATATGTTGTCCCTCTGCGTGAGGGCTGAAGAGAAAACGGAGCGAAAACTTTTCGAGTTGTGAGAGAGAAGTCTCAAACTGCTGTGCTTCGCTTAACTCAGGTAACCAGGCGCGTTTACACTGTTTTGTGGCGGAGATGAGGACGCGGTGCCAACGCTCATATCGGTTTTGGCTCGGTTTTTGTAAGGCGCGTTCCGAGTGGAGGGGTACAATTTGTGTAACACCGAGTTCTGTTGTTTTTTGGAGAATCATCTCCATTTTGTCATTTTTGGGGAGTCCTTGAAACAGTGTGAGAGTTGGCGAGAGCAGTGCCCGGCATTCGTGGGTCTGAATTCGCGCAATGCTTGAAGAACGGTTTGTAGATGTGTCAAGAATCTCCGCGGTGTAGACGTTGCCTTGTCCATCAATAATTCGGATAGTCTCTCCGGACGTTATACGTAGGACATTGCGGAGGTGGTGCTGCTCTGAACCGGTAATAGTAGCAATCTCAGCGTCAATCTGAGAGGGTGGAACATAGAAGGTGTGCATCTGTTATGGTCCCCCTTTATACTATAGAGATTTGGTGCCAACGCGTTAAGCTGCAGCACTACGAAGCTTTTCAATGACTGCCCGCGGTTGTTCACTGCTAAAGATAGCAGTGCCTGCCACGAGGATCGTCGCGCCCTGGCGAGTCGCAAGGGGTGCGATTTCTGTAGTTACACCGCCATCGACGGAGATCTCAAGCGGCTGCTCCAGTTTCAGGTTCATTTGATGCAATGCTGCTATTTTCTCAAGGGCATTGTGTTGGAAGGCTTGACCGCCGAATCCGGGTTCAACGCTCATTGGTAGGGCTAAGTCAATATCCGAGAGATACGGTATAACTGTGGAGATCGGTGTTTTTGGCGAAAGTGCGAGTCCACTTTTAAGTCCGTGTGCTTTAATTGCGGCAATTACCATTTCTGGTTTGTCTTCACTTTCGATGTGGAAGGTGATTATATTAGCACCTGCCGCAGCAAGTGCGTCGATATAGCGGAGCGGGTGCGTCACCATAATATGGACATCAAAAGCGACCTGTGTTATTTGGCGCACGGCAGCGATGAAGGGCGGGCTGATACCAAAATTTGGAACGAATTCACCGTCCATTACATCGAAATGCAGCAGATCAGCACCAGCGGCGACGATGCGTTTGACCTCTTTACCGAGGCAACTAAAGTCGGCGGCGAGTAGTGAGGGGGCAATCTTAGGCGTAGGAATTTCCGTTCTCCTCAGTTTTTCTTAATTATAAATCACTTCAGGTAATTTTTCACCATTTTCGTAGATAAGCACCCGTGTTTTTCCGAAGACCCGCACCGCTTTTCGTTCCAAATCAATCACTGTGCCCGGTGCATAACGTTGATTTATTTCAGTGCGTTCACCATAATCGTCAATTATAACAATTTTGATATGGCGTGACAAATTGCCTTCCTCACTGACAGTGTGTTTGAAGGGTAGAGGTTTACCAATATTTTCATTTGTTCTTACCCCGCTAATTTCTAAAAGAACAAGGTCATCTGTTTGGACCATCGCGCCGGCTGCGGGTTTATGGGTAATAATTGCCCCTTCCGGGATTGTCGGATGCGAGCTATATTGTGTTTCAATTTTTAGTCCGACCCCTTCGAGTGTAGACACGACATCGTTAGCGAGTTGGCTTTGGAAATTCGGGAGTTGTATGGATTGTGGGGTCGGACCGCGGCTCACGAGAAGATTGACTGAACTTCCGCGCCGTTGACCTCCACCTTCCGGTGGTGTCTGCGCAATGACGGTGCCTTGCACATAATTTTCAGAATGGACAGACGATACCCGATTTGGGCGAAATCCAGCAGATGTAAGTGCATCAAAAGCCGCCTCCTGTGATTTACCAATGACAGACGGGACAGGCGTTAATTCCACACCAATACTCACTGTGATATGGACGGGTTGGTAGTACTTGATTCTAAAATTGGCTTGCGGATTTTGTGCAACGATTTCACCCTTAGGCGCATCACTACTCGCTTCTTGGATGGTTTTTGCAGGTTGGAGGCCGGCATCGTCAAGGATACGGATGGCTTCGTAGTAGGTTTTGCCGGTGATATTGGGGACAAGCACCTCCTCAGTCCGAATCCATTTTGGGATAATAATGAAGACAATCAACAAACCTACTATACCAAGCAGAATTAAGAGATAGAGAAAGACTTTGAATGTAGCGAATAGAGTATTATTAAGGCTATTCATTGTTGTATGTGTTCCAAGAATCGCTCGCCTGTTCGGAGTTGGTACCCGTTGATAAAATCGCGTGCTTCCATCGTTTTTTTCGTTGCTGGCTGGATTTGCAGGAGTTGGAGTGTTCCTTCTGTTGTGGCGACAAATAGTTTTTGTCTATCTACGATTTCAAGGGTTCCCGGTGGTAAAGCAGATACTTGTGTCTCTGGTTGGCAATCAACGATCTTAAGCCGAAGATTCTCGCGGAAGAAAGTATACGCACCTGGCCAGATGGCTGTCCCTCTCACAAGATTGTGGATTGCGACTGCCGGTTGATTCCAGTTAATGTGTCCAGTTTCCTTTGTCAGCCGCGGGGCGTATGTTGCCGCCGCGTCGTTCTGCGGCGTTGCTGGAGGTGGCGCGTTCTTCGGCATCTTTGATAGCACCTGAACAAGTTGTTTCGCACCAAGCGTGGCTAACTGTTCAGTCAGCGTTAAAGCCGTATCCCCATCTCTGATGGGAATTCGTTCAGCGCAGATAATATCGCCAGTATCTTCACCCGCATCCAGTAACATAAGCGTCACACCCGTTTCGGTTTCTCCATTAATTAATGCCCACTGGATCGGTGCAGCACCACGGTACTTCGGGAGGAGAGAAGGATGTAGGTTGATGGTTCCATACGGCGGGATGTCCAAGACTGTCTGTGGCAAAAGTTGACCGAAAGCGGCAACAACAATTACATCCGGCGCGAGGTCCTTAAGCGTACGCACGAAGTTCAGTTTCCTCGCCCGTTCAGGTTGATAGATAGGGAGTTTGTGTTCTGTTGCGACGACTTTGACAGGTGATGAATTGAGTCGTTTCCCACGCCCGCTTGGTCGGTCGGGTTGTGTGACAACACCGATAAGTTCAAAATCGCCTGAAATGAGTGCTCTGAGTGCTGGAACAGCAAATTCGCTGGTCCCCATAAAGAGAATGCGCATTTTATAGTTGTGCAGTTTTTCGACAGATTAACCGAATTCAAAAACGAATTTGAAGGAGCGGTATAGCGAGACCGGCAGCCGGTTCGCTTGCCCATCTGTTCAGTCCCTTGTTCATTGATTCGTGTAGAGACCTATTTCTGTATTTTGCTGCATAAGGCGTGGTGTTTGATAGGCGAGCGATTGGGCCTTCAGTAGGTTCTTCCTCTTCGGGGGGGTCAGGCGGTGTTCGCTCAGGAATACGCGGGGCAGAACGGTCTACTTTGCGGGTATGTAACCAATCCCATAATCCGATAAACAGAGATAAAGAGACGGCACCAGCGCCGATGATCCGATAGTCCGCAGGGGATAACTCAGGTGCGAATTGATTTTCAGTGTACATTTTTATACCACGAACGATGGCGTAACTGTGAACAGCGACGAACGGCAGTGAACTTAAAGTGATAATCTCAAAGCGGCGCAACGCGCTTTCACTATAGTCCTCTGGATGCTCTTCTTGCGTCTGCTGATCTGGAGGGGGTTGAAATTGTGCCGTTGCCTCGGATGCCAAAAAAAGGGCGATTAAGCTGAGCGCGAGTAACTGAATGGTGAATTTATACATACGTTAGGTTCCTGATAAAAGTGGTATTTGATTTCTTAATAGACTTACGAGCCTGTTTTTGCGTCTCCAGAAAGTCAACTTTGATAGGTCTCGTTACGATTACGGAAGAGATAAACGATTAGCATACCCGCTCCGATGCAAACTGAGACATCGGCAATGTTGAAGGTTGGCCAAAACAGTCCCTTGCTTGCTATGCCGAATTGAAGGAAATCAACGACTTCACCCAAACGGATCCGATCAATGAAGTTTCCAATGGCGCCTCCAAGCAGAAAACCGAGCGAGATTTGCATCCAACGGCTCTCCTTAAATCGTAGATAGTACGCGAAGATAAAGACTAAGGCGGCAAGGGTAATCAAAATAAGTAAGATTCTGTGTCCAGCAAGCACACCGAAAGCCGCGCCAGTATTTCTATCGTGCCGCAGATTAAAGAAGCCAGGGATAATCGGAATTACCTCTGTAATCTGAGTGATATGCATTTGCACGAGCCATTTGCTGGTCCAATCAAGTATTAGCATCGGTATTGCTACGCTGATTAACGGGATAGCGGTCTGCCAGCTAAATTTTTTACCCTTCTGTATTGTGGGCATTTCTAAGTGCCTCCCATTCCGCTTTTGCATCATTTTTCTTCGTCTGGGAAGCCCGCAGACTTTGCCGAATTGCAGGCGACACTGAATGCCAGTTCTTTTGAAAAATGCTATGGTTATCGGTTTTGTTATCTACAGAAATCAATCGATAGAAATGTTCTGCCAAAAAGGGGGTCAGAGGTGCGAAATGTTGAAGCAACGCGATGCTGATTTGTGTGAGTGTCTCGTATGCTGCGTGAGGTGGTGTGGCATCGCGGGATTCGATAGCGTGCACATAGAAACTGAGATCTTGTGCACAAAAATCGGTTAACATTTTCCAGGTTTCATGAAACTGCCCATTTTCGTAAATCTGTCTTATGTCTTGCAGAAGTTGTGCGGTAACGTTTACCGCAAGTGCATCAATAGTTAAATTTTTATCAGCGGTTGAGCTGTCAGTACTATTTATATTCAGTTCTGTGGGCGCGCTCGGAAGGTGAGCGTGACTTGCATCATCTTTGTTGCTATTTCGATTTTTGGTGTTATGTCCTTCACTTGGGAGCGAACCGTGGAGTAGGACGCTGATGTGTTCAAACAAGGTTTGTAGTTGTTGATACTCCATTAGAAGGTCTTCGGCAACTTTCTCAAGTCGTTGCTGGGTAATTTGCTGTGTACTGAGATTAGGTGTTATAGCAACGAGGCGCGAAACATCCGCTGGATATTTGTTTAGGAAAGTGTCGTCGATTTCAATTTCGCTGCCAATTTTAGGCATTATGTTAAGTTTTAGTTGCTTAAAAGGTTGACTTTCTTTAATTGGACGACTTCTGGTAAGTGCAGCGGAAATAACGCTGATCTCGGCTAACCATTTTATCCACTCAGCATCACTCGTGCTTGGTTGTGGAACAAACATGACGCTTGTGGAACCACCGAGTGCTTTCTTGAAATCAGAGTTATCAATAGTTTGGAGTAAATTTGCGAAATGTCCGTCAATCAGTGTAGCTTCTTTGCGGAATTCGCTTGAGTCACAGTTCGAGCAGTGTGTATCGGTAGGTAGGAGTTCCTCAACACTTAATCGGAACCAAGATTCGAAGCCGCGCTGAATGGAATTCCGAATGGCACTCAGTGTGTTTTTATCCGTGAGCGGTTCGTCACACTGGTCACAGAGAAGGATTGGTAACGGCATTCCCCATTGACGTTGTGCGGAAACCTGTAAGTCTCTGAAATTTGAGACAGCATTTCGGACATCAGCAATGTTTTTGTGCTCAGTATTCGCATAATTGTCCCAATGGTCTTGCGCGTTGAGGAGTTGGAAAGTGGCGTGGTTGTTGGAAACGGAAAATACCCATTTTGAACATGGGCGAAAGACTGCTAATTCTTCGCAGCGTGGGCAGTGAAGTTCACGCCGTTCTTCGTTATAGGTCTTCAGCAGGTATCCAAATCTTTCCAATTGAGGGATAATGAATTTTTCTGCATCAAATAAATACAAGCCACACAGTTGCCCGGCTTCTTCTGTGAGTCTTCCTGTTTCATCGAAAATGGGTGTAGAGGCTATATTTAGTTCTTGAGCGAGGTCGTAGCTGAGTTGATCGTGGGCAGGATTTAGCGGCAGAACACCAGATTTTAAAAACGGTGTTGGTTGCGAGTTAGACAGTTTTTCAGGGAGAGGTTGCGGAACGAGTGTGATATTTAACGCTTTTGATGGAAAGAGTGGATGTGCTACGGTGTACTGTGTGAGCTCAACGGCTTTGATTTCTTTAACACGCTTGGGGCGCTGCTGTCCTTTGGCAAGCCGCCGACAAAAATTTTTCAACTGTGGTTCAGCAAAGAGCAGAAATTCATCTGCGAATTGCGTAAGCCAATAGGTAGTGTTCTCGTTAATCCCGAGTTCCGTAGTCCATGCTATTTCTCGGAGATATGGCAGTTGCACTGCAAAAAAGACGTTGGTGCCAAATGCCTCCAACCCCACATTAAATGGAAACTTTACATAGCCGTTCAATGCTTTTGTTGGCATCTGTATGAGATTTGCTTCGTTCAGCGGGATTGTGCATTTGGGACACCACGGACTCAGTTGGGGTAGATCGTGGAGGTAGTCAGAATCTCGTAAGCGGCTAATAAGGGCAATGAGTCTTGCCTCTTGCCGCGATTCAAGCGTCTTCTGTGAAGTATCCCAATCAGCGAAGATACCAAGTTGATAGAATTTCTGTTTTTGGATTTCTAATTCCTGTTTGTGCCGGGCACGACACCTTTTGCGGAGGACAGAGAGTTTGAGCGGAGATTTCGATTTTGCTGCTGCGATGACCTGTTCTTCAATCCAGAGCGGATAGGTCTCCCATGCCGGGACATAGGTTACCTGATGCCCCTGCATTAACTCAGCCTTGAGAAAGATGTCCTGACAAATCTTCCTACAAAGCGTTTCAAGGGTTAGCAGGTGGACCGGTGTAGGCATCTCGCGTAGGACATAAGCTTGGGTTTCAGAACTGTGGTGCGTCTGCCGCGTCTTGACGCTTGCCGTATTCGTCTTTTTGTTCACTACGGCGTGAATATTGGCATTTGCCCAAGTATCCAAAATCACTTTTTCTTGTGTTTGGTCGGTTAGCAAATCGTTTTCTGGTCCCTTGCTTGCTTTGCCCTGTTTACGTGTCGCGCTTTTTACGGCGGAATTTCCCTGTTTCATATTTTTCGTATGCTTGTCTCTGAAGCACTTACAGTTTTGGCGAATCGACTTCTGATGAGGTCCTGTTTATTATGCAGATTGCATTTCAGTTTTTAACGACATCAAGCGGATTGCGCCCTCCGTCTGTTTATGGTTAGAACAGTCCTTTCAAGATCATTAGCAGAAAAATTAGGATAAAAGGCGAAATATCGATACCGAGATTTCGAGTCATGGGTCCAAGTGCTCTACGAATCGGGGTCAAAGCTGGATCTACGATACGACTTGTCCACCAATAGATTTGCCTGATAGTTGAATTTTGCGTGCCGTAAACAAACCAAGAAAGAATGGCATTTCCTATAACGATGAATACATAAATTTCAATCAATTGGTGAAGAACCCAAGCCAGTAGATCCATAATTTTTTCCTATATTTCCCAATCTTATGTGCTACCCAATTCTTTCGCGCGTTCAGTTGCGGCGAGAATCGCTTCGGTGAGCGTAGCCCTCAAGCCTCCTTTTTCCAAAGCGTGCAGTCCAGCAGCTGTTGTGCCACCGGGGGTCGTGACGCGGTTCTTGAGAGTCGCAGGATGTTCCTGCGTTTCGGCTAACATCGTTGCTGCTCCTAATACGGTGTGTGTTGCCAGTTTTTGGGCATCCGTCCGAGGTAAACCGACATGAACACCGGCATCAGCTAATGCTTCGATAAAGAGTGCAACATAGGCAGGTCCACTGCCACTCACACCTGTGACGGCATCAAGATGACGCTCATCCATCACTAAGGAGGTACCACAGGCGTTGAAAATCTTTTGTGCTATTGTGAGATGCGTCTCGTTCGCTGCGCTGCCTGTCGTTAGCACCGATATTGCTGCCCCTACCGAAGCCGCGATATTTGGCATTACCCGAATAACAGCTGGGGGTGTGTCAAAATAGGATTCAAGTGTTGTTGTTGTCACACCTGCAGCGATGCTAATAAGCGATTGCGATATTGATAAGTTGCGCGCAACCTGTGGGAGAATGTGAGGGATAGCTGCGGGTGGCACCGCACAGAGAATCACGTCCGCCTTTTCCACGAGTGTGTCAATATCCGCTGTGCTGTTAGTCCCTTTTTCATCACAGAGCTGCTTGACAAGCGTGGTATCCAGATCCGTAACCCATACGTGTCTGGCAGGGAATACCGTTCCAGCAATACTTCGGACGATAATGCCTCCCATCTTTCCAATGCCTATTACCCCTAATCGCAGGTCTTCTGCCACTTTTTTCTCCTGAGCGGATTTCCGCGTCTACTGATAGCCGCTTGGAATTTATGCGCGCGGACCGAAGATCGCCGTGCCGATTCTAACGAGATTCGCGCCCTCTTCAATAGCAACCTCAAAGTCGTTTGTCATTCCCATTGAGAGGTGCCGCATAGTAACTCCAGGAAACTTTTGTGCTTCTATTTTTTCAGCAAGTAATCGAAGTAAAGCGAACGCTGGACGGTTTACTTCGGGTGAAGGACTTAGTTTCCCCATTGTCATCAATCCAGCGATATGAACTGTTGGATATGCCTGTGCCTCTTCCATGAATCCAAGTAAATCGTCAGCATCTAAACCATACTTACTTGTCTCACCCGTTGTGTTTATCTGGATTAAAACATCTGTCTGTTGTGCACGTTCTTCGGATCGGCGCGCGATCTCTGTCAAGAGTCGTAAACTGTCGACTGAGTGAATCAGCGAGAACATACTGAGTGCCGTTTTGACTTTATTTCTTTGCAAGTGTCCAATGAGATGCCACCGACATGTTTTATGAGTAGGGACAGTGCTTGCGGTGCTAATAAATGAGTTTGCCAACGTATACTTCTGCTGAGCTTCCTGCACTCGGTTTTCACCGATGTCTGTAACACCTGCAGCAAGAACTGTCTGCATCTCTGGAACTGAGCGCCCTTTTGTAACGACAACAAGCCGTATTGAATCGGGTGTACGGTTACTCCGTACTGCAGCGTCGGCGATACGTTGGTTGATGCTGGAAAGGTTATCGACAATCAGATTCAATAGGCATACCTCTCGTGTGATGCTATAGGTCTCTATCTAATTCCAACATTGGTTCGATTACGATGAAGAGGATGTTTCAGGCACTGGATTGTCTGTCAATTGTGTATCGTAATTATCTTCTATTTGTTTGTCTGCTTTTATCGGTTTATTTGTGAAAAAGAGTATCCCTATAACTGCTACTAAAATAGCTATGCTAACAATACCGACCCCTATTGTTATGGTATGTGTTGCCTCTGTGTAGACTTGTGTGACTCGAACTGCGGTCCCATTTTCAGCCAAGACCCTTTGATATTTGAGAGGATGATAAGCACCTCGTATAATAAAAACCGCACCAATGATACCTATTACAATTGATAACGCCGTGAAGAAGACACGCATTTTCAACTTCCTCTGGGATGTACGAAGGTGCTATTTTAACAGCGATCTTACGAGGTTAGGATAATATACGTAACATGTTGGGTCTTGAGGAGAATAACGTTCTGAATTGTCGTGAAGTTACGTCTACAGGCAGTGCTTGGAATGCTCTACCTCCATTCCTAATGTCTCTATATTTATATTAATAATACTATATTTTTACACGGAATGCAAATTTTTCGTTGGAACCGTGGATCGGAGGTCTTGGACGATTTTTAGTTTTTTGTCGTAAGTTGAATATATGAGAGCATCCTGCCTGTTTGTCCCGCTTCAGCCCGATGTGAATAGAAAATATCCGTGCGACAGGCGGTGCAAAATGGAGATACTGAAATTGCGGCAGCAGGTAAACCTATTTCAGTTAATTGGATAGTGTTTGCGGTTTGCAGACTCAGATGAGTCCCCTTGCGTATCGTGCTGCCAAAGCGTTCCGTAAATTGATTCAGTAATTCTGGGCTGACAATGTAGCAACATTTTTGAATGGAGGGTCCTAAGTAAACTTCGCAGTTGGTCGCAAGCGTTCCGAAGCGGGTTTGCATCTGTTTTAGTGTATTGACTGCAATTTGTGCCAGGGTTCCGCGCCATCCGGCATGGGCAATGCCGATTGCAGGCGTCGCAACGTCTAAAATGAAAATAGGAACACAATCCGCTGTGAATATACCTAACGCAACTCCGGTTTGAGCGGAGATAAGCGCGTCTGCTTCTGGGTGTTGTTTGAGGACTGCACTTGCTGGGTGGTCAACATCAATAACGCAGGTGCTGTGGATTTGTCGACAATAGTGCAGATCTGCGAGTCCGCTTTGTTTGAAGAAAATTTCTCTGTTGGTTGCGACTGCGTTTGCATCGTCACCGACGTGTTCAGCAAGATTCATGGAGGCATACGGAGCACGGCTAACGCCTCCGTGGCGGCGGGTGATACCGGCAGTGACAATGCCGGTTGCCTCAAGTTCCTCAATTGCGTGATACGTCTTCATTTGTAATCTTCTCGTGGTGGGCTGAAAATGTCGAGTGCAACCGCGGGTTCATCGAAAGCTTTTGCGCTGTGTTTCACATTGGAGGGAATGAGATAAGCATCTCCTTTTTTAAGTATCCGAGAGTCTCCGTCAATCGTTAATTCAAACGTTCCTTCAAGGACCATCCCCATCTGTTCGTGCGGATGGCTGTGTTCTGCGACGATACTATGCGGCTTCAAGTCGACAAAGGACATCATTATTTTTTCGCCGTGAAGTGTCCGAATACTGGCACCATCAAAAACTTGTTTTTCCGGTTGTTCATCGATTACAAAAAAGGGCATTGTTTGTGAATGCCTCCTATTAGTAGAGATGTCTGTCTTTTTTATGGAAACGGGCTGTCGGATGTAGCAGGTTCGACGTAAAGTAACCTTTTACAGCTTGAGCAGTAAACGGGCTTTTGATACTTTTGTGCCTCTTTGAGGTTCTGCGGTTGGATAGCAATGCGGCAGCTGCTGCAAATGCCATTTTTGCCTAAGGCAACAAAACCGGTTTTCACTCGTGCTGTGTTAGATGAACTTCCGAGCCGCGATTTCATCCACCTGTGATATTCGTCTCTGAGTGCCTTGTCAACTTTGGGAAGAAATGCCTTTCGCTGTTTTAGTTTTTCATCCCTTTCGGTCTTTAAACTGCTTAACCCTTGTTGAAGTTGTTTAACCTCGGTGGCAGTTCTCTCCTTTTCCCGGTTCGCCTCAACTTCCAGTGCTGCCAATTCTTCCTTCAATCGGTCGCTTTCCTCCATCAGGTTTAGAATAATCTCTTCTGCTTCTTCGTCTTGGTTGTCTAAGTATTCAATCTGTCGTTCTAAGGCACTGTAAGCCTCATTGGAATCAACTGTTCGTTGTTCGGTCTGGTACTTTTCACGTTGTACGGCGTTCATTTCAAGTTCAGCGTTTTTAGCGCGCTGTACTTTTTCGGTTTCAGCAAGTTCTGCTGATTTAGTTTCAATATCTTTTGTATATTTTACGATTCCTACCTCTAACTGCGCGATCTGTTCTGGGATGTCTTGCAGTTTTTGGTGGATTGACAGCAATTCTAAGTCTCGTTCTTGCAATTGATAAAGCAAGGCGAGTTGTTCTCGCAAAGCTTCGTTAGCCATTATATTTCTGCCTCCCTTTCGACGAGATAGGCGAAGAAGATGCCGAGTTGATATAAAACAAAGAGCGGTATTGCCATGAGAAGCATTGAACCAGGATCTGCGGGGGTCAACAGTGCCGACATGACACAAATTCCCAACAGCGCATAACTCTGCTTTTCGCGAAAGCCCCGTGCATCAATCACGCCGATATAGGACAAAAACGCCATTACTATAGGTAACTCGAAAGCGATACCGAATCCTAAAATTAGACGTGTTACGAAGTTAATATATTTTTCCAGATCCCAGATGTTGGGTAACTCTGGAAGTAGTTGTGCGGAGAATTGTAGGACGACAGGTGTAACAATAAAGTAGGCAAAAGTCGCACCGAGAATGAAAAATATAACGATAATTAAAAAGAGAGGAATAGCGAAACGCTGTTCTTCTCGATTCAACGCTGGGAAGACAAATGCCCAGATATGGTAGATAATTATCGGCAGTGCCAGCAAAATACCCGTGGTTATTCCCAGTTTCAGGTATGCCATGATACCTTCCAAGGGACCGACTTTCATGAGTGTGGCATCGATGTTGGAATTTCCTGCTCGCAGGGTGAGTGCGAAAAACCCCAGTGTTGAACCTTCAGAACCGACTGTGGTGTCAATAGCGTTCGCGATCAAGGTGTTCATGGAAGTTTCTAAAGGAAACTTAATTACCCGCTCAATTGGTTTACTGAAGGATAAACTCAACACCGTAAAGACGGTTATCGCAATAACGGAGATAATAATACGCCTTCGGAGTTCCTCAAGATGCTCCCAGAAGGTCATTGCAACATCGTTAGCTTCCATAAGTACGCATGGCACACCAAATTAGCGATTAGGACGATTTTGGAGGTTTGATCTTTGGGTCGGTGTCCTTGTCAATTTCATTTGCTGCTTTTGTCAGTTCGTCTTGAAGTTCGGTTCCGGCACTCTTAAATTCTCTAATGGCTTTCCCGAGTGAGCGTCCCATTTCCGGGAGTTTCTTCGGTCCGAAAATGATAAGGGCTACCACAAGGATAACAAAAATCTCCATTCCGCCTATTCCCATGTTCTTCACGCCTCCTTATAAGGACAAATCTGTGACCATTTATAGTATATCACGCAATGGATCTATTTGCAATTATTTTTTGGGTTGTGTTAATTTTTTGTCGGTTGTTGCCTGCGTTTCTATGAAAATTATGAAGTTTTATGGTATTTCACAGTAAGGCTATGAAGAGTCTGTGTAAGGACGGTTAGGAAGGCGAAATGTGGTCCACTCCAAAACAGATAAAGAGAGATTTGGTTAAGAGGCGTGTCTTTTGGCTGCTAACTGCATGCGAGTCTGTCTGAATCGCGGATTGGCACAGATGACACAGATTTCACGGATGCTGTTTGTATTAGCAAGGTGGACGGAACCGACGAAGTACTTTTATCACCTAACGATGCTTTGACGGTTTTCATCAGAAATTCATTCAGATTCTTCATCAGCATAAACACGACAGATGGAGTCCGCAAGACGACTCCCAGCACCGACTAACCGCGCTAAAACCCCAATCTGCTCCCGACAAGCGATGTTATCAGTTGGCTCAGGATAATTGACTAAGTGATCAATTTCGCCCCAAACCTCCTCAAGAAGGGTTCTGACCTGAATTTCACACGAAACGGGCGAATCTTCTCTGGGTTTAATAACGTAGTGAACGCTGGTATACAAACTCTCCTTCACTTCAACTTTCAAGTCCTGATTTTCAAAGAAACCCCGTGATTCTGGATCCCAAGTGTAAGCTTTGGGGTCTTCATAAAGTATCCAGTCTTGGCTATCCAATTTTTGTTTTATTGCCTGGTGGATCTGTGTGAATTGTGCTTGATACAGATGCAGCACTCTAACACCGGCGATGTCAGTCACCCGATCAAAGATATTTTCTGGCGTGATTGGGTCTTCAGTTGAGGATTTACGTTGGACTTTTTCACGAAGGTGCTGTAAATCCTTCATCCGACTTCTGACGGAATGAACAATCTGCGGCGATTGCGTTAGGTTTGGATGTGTTTCAAAGAAGCGAACCGTGTTTTCTCGAAAAAGATCTATATCATGGAGTTTACTTTGAACCTGCTCTATAATAGCCTCCAGACTTGCTTCATCAACCATTATCGACCTCCAGTCGGTCCAAGCGCGTCAAGAGGTCTTTGGCGAAAATATGGAAACCTGTTTGTGTGTCTTCATAAGATTTTCTGTTGCCCGAAATAGTACTTTTGTCACTTGCCTCCAGATTGTCACAACTCGGAACTTTCCATATAGGTGTTCTGTATTTTTGCGCCATATTCGGAAGCGTTGAATAAGAATGCATAGTCGCTGTTCCACCAACGGGATCTTCTAACTGTGTTTCAGTTAGATGTTTCCTTTGGTCAGCATCAATGTATTCTCGAATTGTTGTGGGAATCTGTTTCGCGTAGTTGTGATGTGCTTTAGGTAAACCCCATTCACCCTGATCCGCGCGTTTCCTGGCGTTGAAAATTGTGAATCCCAAAAAACTAACGAAATTCTTAGGAAAATGGCTTAACTTCGCATAGGAGAGTAAGTTAGAGAGCGTATCAAAATCACGCTTCCAACCTTTAAGGGATTTGCCAATGTTCTGTATGCCGTAAAGGGAGAACATATCTGGCATACAAGGGATAAGAAACCCGTCTACAGTGGATATGATGACTTTATTAAGTATTCCAAGACTTGGTGAGGTATCAATCACAACATAGTCATAGGCATACTTTTTGGCATACGCTTGGCAAAGATTTCGGATTTGTGTTACAGTTCGAATTGCAAGTGGATCTCCGCCATAAACATCGCTCCATCGGCTCGCAATTTTGTCTTCGTAAGTGTGTATTGAGAGTCTACCTGGAATCATTCCGAGGTTGTCAAGTAATTCAAGAGGTTTTGCAAGGGATTCCGGTGGATCTGCTCCATCTTCAGTCGGTTTCAAGAGAAAATGGATAGAACGAACATCACTTGCGATCTCCTCAAAGTCGGCAGATTGTTGGTCACGAGCATCAACAAAGTCGTTTATAAATGCATCCTCGGTCTGCCATATGTCATGTAATTTTTCTGGGTCTAAGCCAAATAACGTCAGATTTGACTGTGGGTCTAAATCGACAAGAAGCGTTTTATAGTCCAATTCAGCGAGGGCGCACCCGAGGTGGTAGGTTAATGTCGTTTTACCGACACCGCCTTTATTGTTGAATACGGCAATGGACTTCATATTTGTTACCTCCGTGATGATTCATAGTAGTAACAAGATAACATGCACGGGCAAGAAAATCAAGTAAAAGTTTATCGAGTGTAGATCATCAGGCGATGGACTTGTTCCTACAGCAAGAGGGGTTTTCAGTTGTCTAAACTGTGATTTATGGGATTTTGGGATTATGTTTTCTGAATCACAGATTACGCGGATTTCACGGATTTATTGTGAAATTTTTTTGTAGTTTGAAAACATTGGTGAGAAGCAACGAGTCATTGTTCTTCAGACCGGTTCAACGCGATCCAGTCGAGTGCCCTTTTTTGGATGTCCACTGCCTGCGTCAACCTATCAGCGAGTTCCTCCAGTTGCGCAATGCGTTCTGTAGCGGCATCGGACTGCTTACGATTGGATTCAAAGAGGGATGCCGCGTTTTCAAGGAGTTGGTGTTTCCATTGTGAGAGTTGTTCTTCGGTGATGTTATGTCGACGACAGAGTTCTGCTTCGGCACTTTCGCCGCTGAGTGCTGCAATCACAACTTTCGCTTTAAATTCGGGGTTGAATCTTTTGCGTTTTCGTTTGGTGTCCATCGAATGCTCCTTTCTATGAGATTGTTATTGTAGCGTGCGATCTTGGTTTGGAGCGTTGTCTAAATTTTCGATGGCATTACATTGTGTAGATTACCCGGAACTTTCATCATCTTCGATGTCGCTATGAATATAACCGTAATGCATCAATGCCCGATCAACCGTTCGCATATCAACCTTATTTCGGTTTGCTAGCTCACGACAAAAAGGCACATACGCACACCAAAATTTTTTTGTATACGAATTCTTTACCGTATCGTTTTTATCAACGCTCCAAACGGCGTAAACATCAATAATAGGATAGCACCCCGCATCGTATAGATGCAGAATCGCTGAGGCTCTTGCGTATGAAATACCATCCAATTCCATAAGCTTTTTCAGTTTATCCCAGTCGTTATCGCTCGTGAAGGCAGCTTTAGTAACCCTATTTACCGTTTTCTCCGTATTATTGTCACGAACTCGCTTTGATTGGCGTCTGGACTTCCAGTATGAAATATTATACAGTTCATCTAAAGTCATCTCCTCGTATTTCTGAATATTACCCTTGCGCTTTATAAGATCTTGCTCCCACTTTCGAGAACTCAATTTTTGACACAGGCAGTAACGCTCAGCCCAATATTCAATTTCTGATTCATAGAACCGTAAACATAATTGCATAAAAAATCCTTTCGAGAATCGCCTACGCGGCATACCAAACATCAACTTTGTGTGATAACTATCATAACCGCGTTTAGTAGTCTGTCAACATTCAAATGCAGGTGAACCCGGTTCGTAGTCATGAGATTCATCGGACTGCTTCGTAGTGAGAATAACGGGCAATGAATTGCCCTACTACAAACCATCTATCAGTTTAGATGTGA
Organism: Candidatus Poribacteria bacterium; assembly: GCA_965232115.1. Taxonomy (GTDB): domain Bacteria; phylum Poribacteria; class WGA-4E; order WGA-4E; family WGA-3G; genus WGA-3G. The sequence continues at coordinate 4,730,696 of OZ246958.1, read as the reverse complement.
CAGACTACTACTCTGATAATTCGCTTCCTAATTCGGTCTTTGGAAGTCCAAGGGTCTTCGCAGCTTCCTCCAATGGAAGTTCCTCAACTTCTTGTAATTTATCTACGACTGCCTGTGAACGCTCCTCTGTCTTTTCAAGGGCGTTGGAGGCATTTCGTAGGTGGCGCTGCGTGAGGCCTAATAAGCGGCTGTATTCACGAAACTCTGTCTTGACAGCAGTGAGTGTGTTCTGGATTTTACCAGAATGTTTCTGAATTGCCAAAGTTTGGAATCCTACACGAAGGCTACTGAGAATGGCCGCGAGGTTGACGGGGCCAGCAACTATAATTTTGTGATCGTGTAGTAATTTCTCTACTTGTCCGGGCTGCCGGAGTATCTCAGCGTAGAGTCCTTCTGTTGCTAAAAACATAATAGCAAAATCTGTGGTGTGTGGAGGGACAATATACCTTTGGCTAATTTTCTGTGCCTCGTTGTGGACCGTGCGCGTGAGTGATCCAACTGCTTTTTGTTCTGCATCCTTATCAGCCCTCTCAGCAGCATCCAATAATCTCTGATAATCTTCTGTGGGAAATTTTGAATCAATTGGCAAATAAACACACGAATTTGAACCTGGCCTCTGTCCTGGAAGGCGAATGGCATACTCAACTATCTCGGGACCAGGGTGCGGTCGGACGTTTGTATCATATTGATCCGGTGTGAGAATCTCTTCAAGGATCGATCCTAACTGATATTCTGCCCATGTGCCTCGTTTACTGACATTCGTTAGCACCCTTTGGAGATTACCAACGCCTGAAGCAAGCTCCTGCATGGTTCCAAGACCATGTTGAACAGCTTCAAGGCGTTCGCTGACGAGATTAAAAGATTCGTTCAGCCGCTTCTCCAATGTAGATTGGAGCTGCTCATCAACTGTCTCTCGTATCTGGTCAAGCCTACGCTCATTGCTGTCTTGCAAGTCTTTAAGTCGGCCATCAATCGTTTTCCTGACGTTTTCAATTCGTGCTTCGTTGGTCTGTGTTAAATTGTTGGTCGACTTCGTCACGTTTTCAAGTTCACGTGTTTGTGCCTTTCCAAGTTCTGTAAGACTGGATCCAAGCATTTCGCCTGTACTTTGCAGCTGTGTTGTAAGCGTGTTAGAAATAGTACTTTGACTTGACTGCACTGCATCCCTAATTTCTCGTTCGGATCTGGATACTGTTTCACGAAGGGAATTTAATGCCTCTTGCGCCGCCTGTGATTTGTCTATAGAAGCAAGTTGTCTACGCATTAGAATCAGTAAAACCAGAATAACAACAAATAGAACCATAAGTATTACATCTAAAATCATAAAAACCTCCTAATATTTTCTCCATAAATCATAACAAGTTTAAATTATTGCATAAGTTCTACAGAGTATGATCTGGACAGAAACTGTCCAAAGTTTAGTACACAGGTTTCTGATGAAACTTTATATCTACATATATGATGACGCAAGTTAACACCTATCATAAACATAGCACTCCGCTGGAGTGCTATCGCGTAAACACGCTATTGTCTATAGACATATCACCCTTCTGGGGTGTGGAAAGCAGCTGAAAACCCTTTCTGAAATGTGCAAAATCCGTTAGTAGCAACTTGGGTTATGATAACATATTTTCCATAGGAAATCAAGGTTTTTTTCTTTTTAAGGTGTGTAAATATTGGAGGTGCGGTTTCAAGAATACGGAATAGAAGGATGACGGGGTTATAAGCCCCGCCTGCAGCGATTATACGGAAAATGTTTGAATTCTTTCATCTAACATGCTATGATGTCACCGACGTGGGAAGAACGTATCAATTCCGGCTTCAATATCTTCAATGGGGTGTCCATACTGTTGTTGATAGTTCTCGTGGATGTCTTGTTCGGTTGTTGTGAGTGCTGTTAATGGGAATGTGAGCGTTTCTCGGCTGCGGTTGCCTGATTCACTCATCGCTATATTCATCTCTTGGTCTTGTCTGGCACGTACTGCACCATATTCAGGTTCCGTATCGTTTTGGATAGCTGTAGCGATGCTGAGCAGTTCGTCTGCGACGGCAATCTGACTTTCGGAGAGTGGATAGTTCTTCAACGGGTTTTCCCATGTGACAGTTTGGTCTGGGAGTTGCAGTTCGATCGCCTCAGTCACGTTGACACCATCCACATCAATGGTAGTGCGCTTGGGTCGGTAGGGGACCCCTTTCGCTCCGGATTGTAGTTCGTCTGCGGGTGTAACGTAGATATCCTCACCAACGATGGTGCCCTTGCTCCCATCAATTTGCGAAATACCTGTCTGGCCGCGTCCTAAGGAACGGGCGTGGATGACATTCGAGTACACCATGAGTGCGGTTGCATTGTTATCGAATTCGATGAAACCGAGGCTCCATCTTTCGCTGGTGTGATGCCGTTTCATCCTGTCAATGATTGGGATTACGGGGGTCGTCTGTGTGATACCGAGTACCGATTTTGGTTCACCACCCGCCCGGAGACGGAGCATGCTCATGCCGTGATAGCCGCCCTCATAGAAGATACGATAAATTCGGGCAACGTCTCCGATAATATCTGCTGCAATCACCTTTGATAAGAACCGTTCGCGTGGGGCACGGTAATAGTTTTCAGCTATCTCAAGTTTGACATTATTCGCTTTGGCGCGTTCAATCATTAGGTCGGTTGTTGGGAGTGTGACGGCTATGGGTGTTTCGCAGAGAATATGCACCCCTGCCTCTGCCATGAAACAACAGATTGCATGATGGGCGACACCCGGAACGGTAACGTCAACAACGTCAAGTTCTTCTTGCGCAACGAGATCGCGAACGTTGGTATACGGCGTTGCGCCATATTCTTTGGCGTAGCGTGTTGCAGCCTCTTCGTCTATATCGCAAATCGCAACGAGGTTGTAGATATCTTTGAGTTTAGCGATAACGGGTAGATGTGCACCGGCACCGCGCCGTCCTGCACCGATTAAAGCGATATTAAGTTTGGACATGAGAGACCTCCTCAGTTCTAAGATGTGTCGCATCTCGCGAAGTGTAGTGTTCCGTTCGTGTGCCTCGTATTGAAAATAGCATTTTGACAAAAATGTGTCAACCGAAAAAAATATGTTGGCTATTATCCTTAAAGATCTTTACTGTTATGTCAGTTCCCGTAAATATCGACGCATCCAGTTTATCACTTTATGCACGCTCTCGCTCGTGCTTTTTATGGCGACGGTTGAATTTTATGCACATCGCCGGGAGGCAGGGGCAATTGATGTCGGAAAACAGACGTATATGCTCTTCATTATCGCTCTTTTCGTTTTTCAATTTTGGGTGCCAAGACATGGCGTTGAGGCAATAGACATGGAGCGTGGATATCTGAGAGCCAGCGGACAAAACAGTGCCCTACTCGCGTTGACCTCTTTGGCGAATTGGAAGGTCTTAGCGGGAAAACTGATTGGGGTTGTCATTTGGGCGATGTGGGGCATTTTACTAACGGTTCCGTTGTTCGCCCTCTCAAGTTACATAGGCGGTTCAGCACCGCTGCAGTGGATGAAATGCGGTGCGGTCTTATTAGTGAGTAGCGTATTTTTCGCGCTTCTCGGTATCGGCGCGGCGTTATGGTTTTCTTCAATTCCGGCAAAGACGGTAAGTTACGGATTTGTTCTATTCCTAACTTTCTTGCCCTTTATTCCTTCTGCGCTATTTGAGGCGGTTCCGGTGTTGGCAGCGATGAGCCCATTGTGTGCACTCTTATCAATTTTTAGGGCAGATCCAACGAACTTGTGGATATGGAATATCGGGCTATTTAGTGTGTTATCCGTTCTAATATTTCCTGTTTTGGTTAAACGGATGCGTTTCTGATGTGGATCAACGAGCTTAAGAATGCACGTTGCATGAATCAGAATCAACGGTATGAATGCCTTAATGGCATGAACCGGGGCGGGTACGCCGCAAAACCGCGCCTACTCTGTGGCGTCTGGAAAGTCGTTCTATGGCAAACACGTTGAAATATTCGCCAAATGTTCAAGAAACATCGCAGGTTGACCACCCTGGTGTCACCTTTCGAGCGATTCTGCTTGGTCTTATCCTCATTCCACCAAACACTTATTTCATTATGGCGAACCATCTCCGATTTTGGAGTACTTTGCCGACGACGATGTCTTTGATTTACAATGTCGTGGTAACGTTAGTGGTATTGACCTGCCTGAATTTCTTGCTCAAATTGCTGCTCCCGCGTTTTGCGTTCCGTCAAGGCGAGTTACTTACTGTCTATGTCATCCTCTCCATCTCCTCAGCGATCGCTGGACACGACATGATGCAGACCGTGGTGCCAGTTATTCCGAACGGTTTCTGGTTCGCGACCCCTGAAAACGAATGGCAACAACTTTTTTGGCGGTATCTACCGGGTTGGATGACGCTTAGCGATCTGTCCGTGTTGCAAGATTTCTATGATGGCGATACAAGCTTTTATAGGCAAAGGTATTTGATGGCGTGGTGGGAGCCGATTTTATGGTGGACTATTTTTCTCTCTGTTCTGATTTGGGTGATGATTTGCATCGACCTGCTCCTACGTAAACAGTGGATTGATCGAGAACGACTTACCTATCCTATTGTTCGCCTGCCCATAGAGTTAACCTACACTGACGGACGGCTTTTTAAAAACAAAATGCTGTGGGCAGGCTTCGCGATTGCGGGCGGTATCGACCTAATTAACGGTATCCACGCATTCTTTCCAACATTTCCAGAGATACCCGTGCGTAAAGCAGATCTCGGTGTCTACTTCACTGAGAAACCGTGGAGTGCAATAGGGTGGACCCCTGTCTATATTCTCTCGTTCGGTGTCGGTCTTGCTTTCTTGATGCCGTTGGAAATGTCGTTTTCGCTCTGGTTTTTTTACCTGTTCTGGAAGGGTGAGCGTGTCTTGGGTAGCGCGATGGGGCTGCAGATATTACCTGCATTCCCCTACGATGGACCGCAAGGGGTGGGCGCGTATTTGGCTATCGCCTGTTTCGGACTCTACGGTGGGCGTAGGCATTTTTATGCCATGTTCAGAGGTCTAATAGGAAAGAAAGATGAGAATCTTCCACCTGAGATGCAAGACGCTACGGATTATCGGTGGCCCTTGGCAGGACTGATAGGCGGCCTGCTTTTTCTTTTTATTTTTTCGCACCGCGGTGGAATGGCAGTCTGGATGATCGCGTTGTATTTTGCTATCTATTATCTTCTCGCATTGGGAATTACACGCGTCCGCGCTGAGGTAGGTCCCCCGACGCATGAGATGTTCGTGGCGAACCCACGCCAATTTATTATCGACTCACTCGGTTCGCGGATGATTCCACCGCCGAGTCTAACGATGATGTCGCTCTATTTCGCTTTTAATCGTGGGTATCGAGCGCATCCGATGCCGCATACGCTGGAGGCTTTTAAGCTCGTGGAAGTCGCAAATATGCGAACGGGACGGATGGTCGTCGCACTTATGTGTGGTGTCTTTTTTGGCATCCTTGCTTCGTTCTGGGCATATCTGGTCGTCTCCTATAATATAGGCGCGAATCCAGGCTTGGGCAGCGGCGGTTATAATCTACTCCGATCATGGTTGTATTATCCGACAGAAACAAATATTCCGGCAGTGGCGTTTATGGGGGTTGGGTTCCTGTTTACGGGATTTTTGTGGTGGTTGCGCACCCGTTTCCCGATGTTTCCGTTTCACCCTACAGGTTACGCCGTAGCGAGTAGTATGTGGACATTCGGCTGGCTTTGGTTTTCCGTATTGATTAGCTGGGCAATCAAGAATCTTATTTTACGATTTGGCGGCATCCGTCTTTATCATAAGGTACTTCCCCTCTTTTTAGGGCTGATACTCGGACAGTTCATTGTCGGTGGCACATGGGTACTCATCCGGTTGATTTGGCGGATTTCTGTTTATTCGTTTTACCGTTAGTTTGTCGCAATTCAGAAATCGCTCCTACAAGTACGCAGCAAATTGATCCCGTATACGCACTTTATCTCCATCATCACCGAAACCGAGACTAAACCACCCATTGTAACCATGGTCCTTTAGTTGGGCAAACAGGTCCCCAAAATCAATTGTCCCCTCGCCGGGAACGAGGTGGATTTCATACTCGCCTGTATTGTCGTTGAGGCGGACCTGCCCTATGTTTTCTACGCCAAACGTATCCAAAAACCCTTGCCACCCTTCAGGGACGAGATGTCCATGTGCTACATTAAATGCCCACTTCAGGTAAGGCGAGGACATTGCATCGAAAAACCAGCGTGTTTCCGCCACGTTATGTGGAATGTAGTGGATTTCGGCATGCTCTGGTTCTCGGTTGTGGTTTTCAAAAAAGATGACAATCTCCGCTTCCTCTGCGCGTGCTACCAATCGCTGGATGCGTTCGATGGCAGCGTCACGGCGTTGCGCAACATCACCGAAATGATACCCACCGTGTCCGATGAGCCAACCGCATCCGAGCTGTTGCGCGAGTTCTAAATTCGCAAACAGGTAGTCATCAACGGCTTCAGACATAATTGGGGTGTATTCAGCGTTGTTAATTGCTGAAGATGGATGGATACCTATGGCGATGTCGTATGTTTCACACAACTCTCGGACTGTACGGACGCGGGCGTTGTCAAATGAAGCAATGTTATTCGGTGGGACATCGGCTTGGAAGTCAATATATCCGAACCCATTTTCAGCAGCCCATCGGATCGATTCTTCAATCGGTCTATTCTTTGGTGAGTCAAATCCGAATCGTTTTTTTATTTTATTCTGCAAAATCTCTACCCTCCCGTTGATTCGTCTCCCATTTTCGGTGTGTTGCGAAGAGTTTGACTTCAAAGGGCTGCATCCGCGTCACGAGTCCACCGTCGGATACAGCAGTTTTCTCATCGCCGTAGAGTTCCACAAACTCAGTGCCATTTAGGGCATCCAACCCGACGACTTCAACCCCCATGTGAGAATGCGGATCCTCGTTAACGAGAATAATGAGCCAGTCTCGCCCGGTTCTACGTGCGGTAATGCTTACGCCACGTATTGAAGTAGGTTCTGGTATATCAGTACGTCCGTCGTCAGTCACTTGCACTGTAATATACCGTTCGACCGGTGCTGTAAGAAAGGATTGAAGTGCCGCAAGTTCGCTCGTTAGGGCGTAAAGCGATTTCCGAAACGCTTCATGTCCATAAGATTTGAGGTAATTGGAGCCCCAATACAAGATGCCTCTGGCACCATGTGTAATACAAACATACGCCATGAGTCGTGATTCAGCAAAACTCGGAAACGCTGCGATGTCACCGTGTTCATCGTCCAAGTCATTCCACGAAAACGCCTGGAGAACCATCCAAACAGGTCTCCCTTTGCCAATCTGCCGCCATCTGTCCGTTGCGTCGGCGACCCGTATAGCGTGTCGGGTATCTGCTCGGATCGGATAGTCGTCACATCCCGTGATGTCTACGGAGTTGATGTATTGTCGGACAAATTTTAAGTCGCTATCGCGCGCCTCATTTATCCAAATCTGTCGGTTCTGCGGATCGACACTGCGGATGAATTCGATTGCCTCATGCATGTTTGGCATAATCTCTGTAGCGCGTTCTTCAGAATATTGGATAGCGAGTGGGGTTTGCATCCACCATTCACCTTTATTCGGAAAAACCGCTAATCGATCCTGCCGCCAGAGACCGCTATATGCCGTGAAGTTCCACACGACCTCGTCAGGACCTTCCCACACAGCGAGTGCTGGGTGCACTACGAGGCTAAGGATGCGCTCCCGAAATTCAGGGGTTGCCCCGGACTGGAGAGAGAGTGGAACCCATCCCATCATCCCGTGGGCATGGACACGATCAAGTGCATCTGTATTGCCGCACCGAATGAGATTAACGCCCGCTGCTGCCATATCTCTGAGTCCGTCGTCTACCGCTGGAAGTTCATAGAAACCGATTGGAAAGAGGCGATGCCCGTTTTGTGTTAGGAATCCATCGCCGTGTCCATAGACAATATCGTTCATTGGGAGCCTCCATTTTAGGTGGGATTTCGGATTACCTCAAGTTAGCAAGTGATTCTCCCACCATGTGACATAATCCGCATCGCTTACATCGTGCGAAAGTCCTCGTTTTTCCATGTCTTGTCTGAATCTTTCCGCCATATTTTCATCCCAATAGGAGGTGACCTCGGAAGATTCAGGTATTTCGCCCATGTCTCCTGTTTCTACCATCCATGCGTCGAGCTGCGAGGCAAGTTCGCTTCGCACAGGGTCATGGTCTGGATCGGCAGCGAGGTTATTAGTTTCATACGGATCTGCTTCGAGATCATACAGCTCTTCAACCGGACGCGTCTGTTGCATGAAATGCTGTTGCGCTGGCGTCAATTCGCCACGTGTCGAAAGCAACGGCATCAGGCTCCAAAGCGGATACTGTTGCTTCTTATAACCGTTAAATTGCATGTATGGACGTTCAGGATGGTAGTTACGAATCAATTTATAGCGATGTGTCCGGATGCACCGAATTCTGTCATCCGTTCCATCACATCGGTCGCGTGCTGCGAAGATCGCGTCGCGCGAAGTCGCGTCTGGACCGAGGAAAACCTGCCCTTGCATGAAATCCGGGATCTCAATACCAGCAAGGGAAAGCGTTGTCGGGGCAAAATCAACACCACTGATGAGTGCGTCACTAACGGTGTTGGGTTCAACGTGTTCGGGCCATCGGACGATCAGTGGTATGTGGGTGCCGCCGTCATAGAGGAACTGCTTGCAACGGATATGTGCACGCCCGTGGTCACTCATGAAAAAGATGATCGTATTGTCCGAGAGTCCCTCATCATCTAAGCGTTTGAGAATTTGTCCGACTTTCTTATCTAAAATCTGAATGCTTTCGAGATAGAGTGCCCAATCCTTTCGGGTGAGTGGGTGGTCAGGATAGTAAGGGGGTAGTTCAACATTCTCTGGAGCAATGGGTCGTTCGGGATCCGGCTTGAAGACGCGGTGGGTATCTGGGATGTTAATTTGTGCGTAGAAAGGTTGTCCTTCGGCGCGTTCCCGCCAGTCGATACCATCAAAAGGCTGTTCCCGCTGGAAGTTAAAATCAGTCTTTCCGGGGCGGTTGTAAGGCGGTCCCGGACTGTTGCAGGTAAAATAACCTGCCTCCCGAAAACAGTCAGTGATGAGTTTCATATCCGATCGCAGTGGCTTATCCCGATTACTTCGATGGTTGTGTGCGTCAAAGTGTGTCTGATATGTCCCGGTGATTAGCGCAGAACGGCTCGGTGAGCAGACCGGACATGTAACGAAGGCGTTGGTGTAGCGGGTACCTTCCGATGCGATTCTGTCGATGTTTGGCGTTTCCACGGCAGGCGTGCCGTAACAGGCGAGGTCTGGAGAAAGATCTTCGCCGTAAATCCAGAGAACGTTTGGTTGTTGCGTAGACATGGGCACCTCATTTCAGAAATTGCTGTCGAAAAGGACATATCAGAACATTTTTAAAACCGCCATGAGAACGCCTATGGCGGCTAATCCAACGCCAATTACCCATTTCATCGTTCCAATTCCACTTTCAATTCGGTCAAGGCGACTTTCGACGTTATCTAGCCGACTTTCGACGTTATCTAGCCGATTTTCGACATTATCAAACCGATTTTCGATGCCGCCAAAGCGTTGTTCAATAGGTCTGAGATCAGCCTTATCCGTTTTCTCGTCAAGTTTCGCCTCAAGGACTTTGAAATCATCTTTATCCGTTTTCTCATCAACTTTCGCATCTAAGCGATCCAAGCGGACGTGGATCTGTTTTAGGGTATGGATAAGGAGTTCGTTAAAATTGTTATCAGCCATCAGTTTTCTCCTATGGGTTGTTACGGAGTTCCGTTAGTGTTGTCCACCACATATCTGTCTCGGAACAAGGTCTGACGCAGCGACGGCATTTTCTCAAGAAGCTTTGGATGCGGCTGGTAAACTTTCGCGAAACCGCTATCCACCGGACTATACAGATTGAAAATTGCAATTCTGTCGTTTTCTGTGTTTGTCCATGTTGTTGCGCTATGTGTGAGTGCTTCTGTGAAAAAGAGCAGTGAACCTGCTGGACATCCGTAAGTACTCCAAATATCGGAATCGGGGTTTTGGATATCAGGCGGTGCCGTGTAAACTGACTTGTGGCTACCGGTCACTAAGAGCGTTCCCCCTTGCCCTTTTTTTATTTCGTTGAGTTCCCATACAACACGGGTATGTGGACTGTAACCTTTGCCCGGAAAAGCGTTATAGTAGTGGACATCCCCCGGAAAACGGAGTAATCCATTGCCGTTGTGCGGGACGAATCTTCCCATGCCGGGTGTCCGGTAAAAGAGGCTTGTGCTTTCAACAGTGAAGCCGTAGCATTCTGGGCTCGTCACGGCTGGATGTGCTGTGAATTCGTTGAGAAGCGAGACAACGAGTGGATGATCAATCAGTTTCTGAAGCGGACCTCCGAGCGTACTCCGTTCGTGTTCTGGGATGGATTCCGGATCATGGTGCAGCCGGTGTCCGAAGTCGCGCATCTCTTTGAGTTCCGAACCGGTGAAGACTTCTGGAATTAGGAACCAACCGTGGGTATCAAAAGCGTAGCGTTGTTCAACAGTTAGTTCGGGAACGGCTAAACCGTCAGCGTTTTGGGTAGGCAGTTCGCAAGTATCTGGTGGTAGTAAGGCACCGAGCCAAGGTTGCAAATTTCTGTTCGTCTGTTTTTCCATCTGACTTCCCTCCTGGTGCTGATTAGATTTCCGCCGGATAGGCGGATGTGCGACGGTTAAAATCGCCATTAATAACATTGCCACCTGCGTAAGTTTCTCGGAAAAGGGTCTGTCGTTTGGGAGGCATTGCTTCGAGAAGTTGTGCGTTGGGTAGCCAATTCGACCAACGGCTCGCCACGGTGTTATATAGGTTTGAGACGCAGATCCGAGCGGCGGCATTGGATGCCACTTGCGTTTGTGTCAGAGATTCTGTGAAAAAGATAACCGAACCTGCCGGACACTCGTAAGTCTCCCAAAGCGGTGAATTCGGGTTCTGCACTGCTTCTGGTATCGGATACGCTGCTTTGTGGCTTCCGGCGATGAAGCGGATGCTATTAGTTGCAGCAGTAACTTCATTGAGTTCCCATAAGACGCGTGTGAGCCCGCTCCAGCCGCGACCTGGCACACATCGATACAGGTGCGAATCACCGGGTAAGCGGAACAAGCCGTTTCCCTTCTGAAGGACGGATTTAGTTTCAGAAGGCAGCGTTGTATCTCCGAAAAGTGCCGTCGTTTCCTCCAGTCGAAAGCCGTAGCAATCTTCACTTGCCGCGGGTGGGTATGCCAAGAATTCATTGAGGAATCCGACAATGACCGGATGATCGGCAAGTCTCTGGAGAGGACCGCCGAGGGTGCAACGTTCTGGTTCAGGAATGCATTCTGGTGATTCCTGAAGCCGTTGACAAAATTCACGCATCTCCGAGATCTCGGCATCTGATAAGACGTTTGGAATCAAAAGCCAGCCGTTCCGATCAAAGTCGTATTTTTGCTTTTGTGTTGGAACACTGACAGGCACACCCTCTGCGTTGGTTAGCGTCAATTCTTCGGGTTCGACCTCAACGGCACTCCCCAAGTTTTTGTTGACGATAAAAGGTTTCTTCGTTACGAGTTCTTTGTAAGCCATCAGGACATTCCTTTTGCGTGTAGATTTGGAAACTACTACTTAAGTTACTGCTGACTATGGTTTTTTAACACGCGGAGCATGTGCCGCGCGTAACTCGCTGTTGAAATAAAAACAAATATCAGGGCAAGACAAAGGCTGTAAAATTCAATATCCTTCGGTAAGCGTGGCATTATTGGACGGAGTAGATAAAGCATGATGGTAATTGACAAAAAGAAACTGGTGCATTTACCCCAGAAATTGGAGCGGGTAATCATTTTTGCCTTATACGCTAAAACAGCGTTGCCGAGAACAATTGAAACGTCACGGACAACAATAATGACGAATGCTTCCTCTGGAAACTCGGACTTTGATAACACAAGGGCAAAAATCCCAGCTGAGAGAGCAAGCTTGTCCGCAACTGGGTCTAATATATAACCGAGTTGGGTGTGCTGCTCTAAACGCCGAGCGAAGAAACCGTCTAAGAGATCTGTAGTAACGGCTATAGCACCACAAATAATTGCGTATATCCACTGTTCACGGTAAATGAAGTAAAAAATAAAAGGCACCGTGATAAGACGGGACACCGACAGAATATTGCTGATGTAGAGGAAATCCCGAAGTTCAATCTGAATTGATTGGGTTTCGGTGAATTGATGAATAGGAGCCTTTAGTGCCATTATGTTGTCGGATCGCAGATGGGGTGATACGCTATGGAAATGATTGTATAATAAAAACCTACTGACTGTGCTTGATTCTGTTCTGAGGGTGTCAATTATTTTTTGCTGCCAATTGAAAAGCAATCCGTCGATTTTGGTTTGTCAGAATTTCAATTTCGCGTGTGAGGAGTTTCTCTAACGGAATTATCTCCAGTAAATTCTGTTTTTCTTCCAACGAAATGCGCAAACGTATGCCGACCTGGTAGGCGAGTTCTCTTGGGTCCTCGGGTTGTTCTTCCAGGGGTTGCCATCCGAAAATTAATCGACTCGATAGTGCCTCGTATGCGTTGTACAGTTCTTCGATTTCTGTGGTTAGTGATTTTGATACTGCTTCGGTTTCGGTATCCGGATCGTCTAACATCCGTATACGACCCGTAAGATAGGAAAGGTGTTCTTGGACTTCTAAGATTTGAAACCGATATTCACCAGCAGTGATAATATTCATACGACCATCGTCCAAATGTTCAACGTGTAGGATACGAGCAGCTGTACCGACTTCATAGGGCGTGGCGGTTTCGTCCACCTCCTCGCCTTCTTTGATGAGTACAACGCCGAATTCAGACTCATGTTCCAAGCAAAATTTGACCATTGTGCGATAACGCGGCTCAAAAATATGTAGTGGTAAAAGTCCACCAGGGAACAAGACAACTTGTAATGGAAAAAGCGGAATCTGGCGTTCGTTAGACGTGTGTGAATCGGTCCGCATCTGAAAACTCCTCTTCTCAGGATGTTTGATATAACAAAATGGACTTAATTGGACTGTTGGTCGTAGTTTTAGTATACACCCGTGTTCGTTGTGTAGGTAATAAATACCTGTTTCTAATCGCAAACCTGTATATATTTTTGCACAAAATGTGTGATTCGTCAAGATTTTTTTCTCAAGTAGCCCGAGTCTTGACATTCCGGTGGGTTTTCGTTATAATATGTTTAACCGAAACGGATGTTCGCAAATGTCTCGTGTAAACTGTATTATACGATTGGAGAGTACCGTGAATTCAGAAAATTTAAGAAACGCTTTGGTAAAGTCTAAAGACATCACCATTAATCTGTTAGGGGGTGTACTATTCCGGACGCGGGTAGAACCGATTCGCGATGCGGAGGGGATAAAAGGATTAAAAGCCCATTGGGTAAATGAGCAAGCGGATAACACAGTGGAACTTCGTACGCCTTCGGGAAGTGCCGATATCAAAATAGATAGTAACACCGCACCCGCTATTGAGTATGTAGAAGATGGTGACAGGCGGACGATTGCCATCAGACATATTGAAGCTGTTTCGTGTGAGTTAGACGAAGAAACATTGGAGAAGATCGCCACACCCAGAGGCGCAGGGATTGCGATGGGTATTGGTGCGGGTGTCGGATTGTTAGGATGGTTTCTCATTTCTGTGATGCGCTCTCTGGCGGTTGCGCGGAGCAGCCAAGCCGACGATGCAATGCCACAGGTTGTTTCCGAAGAAAATAATGGTCAATCGGCGGATCCTGCGAGTGGGTAAATATGAAAATTACGGCAGTTGATCCGTTTTATCTACGGATGCCTGACATCACAACCGCTGCTGATGGAACGCAAGATACACTCTTGGTGCGGGTCCGCACGGATACTGGGCTTGAAGGGTGGGGAGAGTGCGATGCTTCGCCTTTGGTAAGCCTTGCTGTCTATTGCTGCCCGATGTCCCACGGAAATATCATCAATATCCGCACTTCGTTGATTGGTGAAACCCTTAAGAGTCCTGATGATGTGGTTCGGCTGAGTGAGAAGACACTCCGCAACGGACTGGACATTCAACAGATAGAGCATGCCTATAGTGGTGCCGAAATCGCTTTGTGGGATCTTGTCGGTCAGAAGTTGGAGAAGCCTGTTTACCGGCTGCTTGCTGAGATGTCAGGAACCTCTGACACACCATATCCTAAACTGCCGTATGCCTCTGTCCTTTTCGGGGACACACCAGAAGAAACCTATCGTATCGCCGCAGAATTGCGCCAACAGGGATATCGTGCTGCGAAGTTTGGTTGGGGACCGATGGGCAAATTCGACGAGGCGAATGACATTGCGCTTGTGCGTGCGGCGCGCGAAGGCATGGGAACGAATGCCCAAATTATGATTGATGCAGGTGTTGTCTGGGGGACAGATTCTGAAACGGCTTACCAACGTGCTGAGGCGTTTGCTCAATTTTCACCGACGTGGTTAGAGGAACCGCTTGCTCCCGATGCGGTTGATGCCTACAGCGCGCTTACAGAAAAGAATCCAAGTGTCCCGATCGCAGCGGGAGAGGGATCGAACACCTACCGAATGGCAGAAGATTTAATCGTGCATGGGGGTATCCAGTTCGTGCAGATTGATGCCGGACGCATTGGTGGGATTATGCCGTCTTTTCAGGTGCGTCAACTTGCAGAACAGCACGGTATTCAGTACGTCAATCACACGTTCAAAAGCCATCTAAGCCTCGCTGCTGCACTACATGTGTTTGCAACGAACCCTAATTTCAATCTATTGGAATATCCAGCAGCGGGATCTAAATTGTCACAGTGTTTGATAGCAGACCCGTTTCCTGTCGAGTCCGACGGAATGGTTCGGATAAAAGACCTTCCCGGACTCGGCGTGCAAGTGGATACGGAAGCCATTCATCCGTATTTGGCTCCCGTCAAGATTGCGGTAGGGACGGATGCGATTTTTGAACAAGCGAGTTTTTAGTGGAAAAGATTACTTCCTTATCAACATCTTCCGCGTAGCAGTAAACTCGCCAGCCGTAAGCGTATAAAAATACAAACCACTCGCCACGGGTTCACTGAGCGCATTCTTACCGTCCCAATACGCCGCACGACTCCGAGATTCGTAAATCCCCACAGGCTGATGTCCCAAGTCTAACGTCCGAACCAACTTCCCATCGGCAGCATAGATACCAATATGAACACCCACAGGTTTCGCCAATTGATAGGGTATCCACGTCTCAGGATTGAATGGATTCGGGTAGTTCGGCAGTAATGCGGTTTCTGTGAGTTGGAAGGGGGTTAGGAGCTCCTCTAACACAACAATGCCTCTTTGAAAGGCTGTGTCTCTACGATTGCTTTGTTTTGCCTCAAGGATCCACTGCTGTAGATTTGCTGTCGTTAAGGCGGGCGCAGCGGGAGTGTTTTCCCCTGCCTCTATGGCATCTGCGACCAATAGGAGATCTTCGCGATTTACGTCGCCATCGTTGTTGACATCCGGGTTGGGATTTGTCTGACGAGCGACGCGGCTGCCGAAGTGAGATGCAACGAATACCAAGTCATCCACATCTACGACCCCATCGTTGTTGACATCGATCTGTGCTATGTTATTCGCCCTAATCAGATATGTCTGCCGTGTGATGTTGCCGTGCAGATCAATAATCTGAAGTGTTACTTCAGTTGAGGTTCTGCGTGTTAATTGGGTTGTAATAAATTCAATCAGATTAATCTCTCCGCTTAAGGATTGGCAGCTGTGCAACTTAGTCCCAGGGGCAGGGTCTCGGAGGGTTGTCGGGATAAGTAACTGGGCTTGCTGGAGACTGTCGGCATCGGCGACTTCAAAACGGAAATGAATTGCATTTGGTGGTAGGGCAAGGGGTGTGAGCATCTCAATCGTTGTAAGTTCGTTGAACGCGGTTTGCCGCACATTGAAATACGGGTGAACATTTAGCCATTCGGTGGCACAGCGGGACAATCTGTCTGGATTTACGCCGTAAGACATAATATGGGTATCGTTGCGGAAGTCGTGTTCCAATCCGAAGGCGTGTCCCAATTCGTGGGCAGTAACATCCACGCTGAAACACGCGCCGGAGGCGGGAATGATTGCATGTCCGCCGAGGTCTCGCCGCTGCGTTCCAGTCTCAATGTCTTTCCAGCTGCCGCCCCCGACTCCGCAAGTATTTCCGTCCTCAATAACTTCACTACTAACATCTACCGCAATGAGATAGACACTCTTTGATCTATCAAATTGTTCATCGATTTCTTTTTTTACTTTCTCAACGGTCTCGGTATGATAATAGCGATTGACGAATTTTCCATTCACGCGATGCACCACCGCTCTACCGGTTGCATCTGTTTTAAAGGTAAAGGTTTTTCTACCGAATCCGTGGGCGTGCATTTGTCCGGCATAAAATTGCTGGACTTCCTTTATGAGGGTATCCAACTGTCTGTCAATATCTGATTGCGATGGTCGATTTCTTGGAAGAAAATAAATGATCCGCACCATTTCTCGTTGTTGCAGCGTCTGTAAGTAAGTCTCTATATGCTGAAGGCGGACGGTGCCATCGTCACTGCCACTGACGAGCGTTTTTCCATCTGGGGAGAAGGCTGTCGTCCGTACCCAGTCGCGGTGTCCTGTCAGTGAGGCGATTTCTTCACCACTTTCGACAGACCAGAGGATAACCTCCGAATACCCGGTACTGGCAAGTACTTTCCCATCACGTGAAAAGTCAAGGTCATAAACCGTTCCTCTATCCTGCAGGGTGCCGAGAGGTGCCCAATTTGAGACAGTCCACAACTTCACCTGGCCGTCATATCCGGCACTCGCGAGGATTCTACCGTCTGGTGAAAATTTGACGGCGTACACATTGTTCGTGTCGCCTTCGAGCTGCGTTATAACGTGTCGCTTCTGAATATCCCAAATCTTCACGATGCCTTCTTTGTCTCCAGCGGCAAGGAGGTGTCCATTCGGGGAAAAGGCTAACCCCCAGACGTATTCGTCGTGGCGCAGCGTCGCGATTTCGGTTTGCGTGCTGACTTCCCATAGTTTTATATGTCGCCCGGCGGTGGCGAGGCGTTGTCCATTGGGGGAGAAGGTTATATCTTTAACTTGTGATCGACTTCGGTCGGTAATATGTTCCAGAGTCGCGATATGGTGTTGCTGCCGGATATTCCACAATTTGAAGGTCCAATCGTCACCGCCGCTTGCCAGCAGTTGTCCGTTTGGAGAGAAGGCTACTGCGTTAACTTGATCGCTGTGTCCTGTGAACGTTGTTACGGTATCGTTCCGTAAATTCCACAATTTGATCGTGTTGTCATCACCTGCGCTGGCGACGAGCGAATTATTCACTGGAGAGAATTTTACGGTTTGGACGGTGCCGCCATGCTTTAGGACAATGGGTTGCTGCTGGGCAAAACTTGGGTGCAAAAGACTAAATAGGAGAATTGGAGTAGCGAATAGATACCTAAGTCGCATGTAAGAACTCCGTCCTGGTAGGTTTCGGTTTGCAATATGTCGCAGTTAGAATTCTCCCGAAACGGAAATACGTTGCGAACCACCGAGAGTGTGGGTGTTGAAAGCGTAGTTGATAAAAAACGACATCTCATTTATTTGTAGGTGAAGCCCGGCACCTGCAGAAAGCCCATGTCCGTTCCAACCGCCGCGGAGTGCGACGATATTAAAGAGCCAATATTCCGCACCAATGCGTGGCACAAGTCCGCCTCCGCCGCCACCTACCTCCAGATCGGCTTGGTCAGTTTCAATATCTGCGCCAATTGCCCCTTTACCCAGGCGTGGCAGAGTAAAGTGGTAAGCCGTACCGAGTCGGAATCGACGTGTGCGGGTGAACGTCGGTGTGTCTGCAGTGTCCCAACGTATCTGGGTGCCTGTTGCGTCTAATAACATTGCACCGACGCGTAAACCCTTGTAGGGTTCCGCAATCAAACCGATATCAACACCAAAGCCGTTTCCGCTATTTTCAAAAATCGATTGGTTAAGGAGTTTAAGATTACCGCCGACAGCTACCATGGGGTGGACTTGACGTGCATAGGAGATAAGCAGCGCATTATCAGTGTTACTGAAATACTCCGCGATTTCTGGCTTGTCGATATAGGGTTCGCCTTCTTCTTTGATACCATTGCCGTTTTTGTCCTGAAAATCACCGAGGAAGCCGTTGTTGTTAACGTCAATAAAGGTCGTGCGCGGTATATCGTCAATGCCGAGTCGGATCCAACTCAGACCGACGCTGCCGATGTCCTCAATTTGATAGACGTAGTTAAGAAAGTTGTAGGTAACCAGACCTCTGCTCAGCCAACTGCCATCTCCGGTGCTGAAAGTGTCAGAATACATAGCGGAGAAGCTATGTTTTTTGACTTTGGTAAGTCCGGCGGGGTTCCAGTAAGTAGCCGTTGCATCGTCAGCGATAGCAACAAACGCGCCTCCCATTCCCAGCGCACGGGCACCAACACCGTGACTGAGGAACTCAGCGGCATGGGCACCTTCGTCCGCTGCAAAAGTGGTTGTAGCTGGCATGAGGCTTGCTATTATTAAAAGAAAAAAATAAATCAGTCGAAATTTTATCATAAATTCTAAGTGGTTATCGGTAAGGTAAAGTTTGCAAGTTGTTATCCGAGCGACACATCAATTTTAGGCACTTTAGCACATTTTGCAACTTTTTAGCCTGGTGCGAAGTCGTAGATAGGTTCACGAATAATAACGCTTAGAACACTCCAGAAGGCACCGACACAGTATTCACCGAGAATAACACCGAAGAAGAAAAAGACCATCGTTCGGTAAGTACCCGGTCCTCCAAATCGGAGTGCCATCCACTTGAGAAAACTGCTGATGACTAAGCAACTCCAAAAATAGCCGACACCCCCTGTCATGGAGATGGGGTAGCCTGCTGGATGGAGGGGCCACCAGATGAAACGCATTCGCATGACCATGAGGAAGAAGGTGAAACCCATACCTCCTGCCATAAAAGACATTGCGGGGATGTCTGGGTCGCGCGGAAAGGCGAATAGACCGGCAAGCCAACCGAATTGCCCGATATGTCCGACCGATGGTCCGATGCCACCGCCTGCGCCTGTGATTGCGCCCCCGAGACGATAGAGTTCACTCAGTGTCGCCCAAAATGATGCGAGAGATCCGAAGACAACAGCGATAACCATCGCCAGTACCAGACGTTTTGTGTTCATGTTTGCACGTTCTGCCATTTTGAAGGCTTCAAGTTGATGCGGCATGATGTGTTCGCGATAGCCACGTCCACTAAAGAACCAGAAGTAGGGAAATACTGTCAAGTTATTCGGTCCAATGCGGCGCGTTCCCAGAATATTGATTAAAAACTGTTGGGCGTTACACATCCCTGCCATCTCATGTGCGGGTGGCCCAAGTTCTGCGCGAACACGCGTAATGGCAAGCGAAATAGCAAAGAAGAAGGCGAAGAACGGCAGAATAATTGGAAGGGTCATTCCTGCCTTCAGGCAGAACCAGATAATATAAAGGCTTGCAATAATGATTAGCAGGAGTGAGGTACGGTAACGGATAGGTTCTTGTGAGTCGTCAATCCCACCGGGCATACCCAAAATTGTGCGTACGACATTTACAATGTGCCTACGCGTTACAAGGAGAGCGATGACAAAAATTGCCATCCATCCTCCAATGGATTGTTCACTACCATACGGGAAAGGGGCTGGGATTGCGAGAGCGCTGCCGACAACTCGCTGCGCTTTCTCAAACAAATAGAAAAACCACATAGAGAAGGAGAGGTCGAGCGGTAAAAGGAACCCCAAGCCGATCACAAACGGGTAGAGCGGGACAGGGATATTACCGACGGCGTTCCACGGTTTTTCGGTAAAAACTCTGCCCCAGTTACGCGCATTATGGCGAACGCTGAAATCCGGAAGTATTGGAAAAAAGTGTGCCAAGCCGTGCCAGATATTAATGACTGCCGCAATGATAAACCCATACCATAGAATGCGACTTCGGAAGAGTTGCGCGGCACCGCCTCTTTCTGTAATTGCCATCGGGAGTTGGATGATCGGGTACGCCAATTTTTCGTGTTCTGTCCACTGTTTCCGAATTAGCACATTTATGCAGATCATGATGGTTCCAAGGGCAATAATAAGCGAGGTCCACCACAAAGTCGGCATGATCCATGCGCCGCCAATTTTGGCGTTATAAAAGGGTGTGTTCCCTTCGTAAAAGCCACGGATAATCTCTCTGTCGGCGACAACGAGGTGTTGTGGAATGTAGCTGTGGAACATGTCCGCCCAATCGTTCTCGATTGTGGCGAACCAGAATGCATGCGGGAGTGCGGGGATCGTTAGGGCTAATGTATCGTGACCTGCCAAGCCGGATGCGATAGAGAGCATGGCATAGATCGTAATCATCTCCCCCTGTGTCAACGCTGAGCGCGGAGCAACACGCTTTAGGAAGAGATTTATCAAAATCAGGAAGAAGATGTTAAGGACGACATTCCAAAATAGGGAGATGGTCGTTGGGTGTCCGGAGTGCCAGACACATTCAACTTCAATAACCCAAAAGACGTTGGGTGGGATTAAAAAGATGGCAATAAGTATAGCACGCCATGTAACACCAGACCCACGACGCTGGTTTTGTTCGTCAAGATTTTGCATTTTTTAAATTATAGGGTTCTTGGACTGCCTTCTACTACGTTTCAGGTAGATTTCCATCCTTACAGATAGATTTTGTAAAGAGTAACGTTTAGATCTCAGTGGCGTTGGACTTAACCAGAAACCACCGCGAAATGTAATGGAGCGGTGCCCAGATTCAATTGTTAAAAGTGTGTGGGAGGTTCGAGTTCTTTCAATTCCCACAAAATATGTCCAAATTCAAACGCGCCAGCAGCATTCCCTCTGATAAGTTCCGCGTCAATGCCCCAAGCGAGTTTATAAGCCGCGAGAATTTGCGTTAGTGAACTTTCCACGTTCCCGTGGCAGAGCAAAGCAACGGTGCCACCCCCACCGCCACCGGTAATTTTAGCACCGTAGATGCCGCCTTGTTTCCCGATTTTCCGAGCGATATTCACAAGTCCATCGACTTCGGGTGAACCGAGTCCAGCCAAGTCGCGGTAGCTGGCGTTGGATTCGTACATGAGGTTCCCCGCTTCTCCGAGGTAGTCTGGCGTGTGCGTTGGATCGTTATCCACATTTTTTATAGCCGCTATGAATTGCTTAACACGTGCGTTTTCATAGATGGCATGTTCCACTCGGTCTTTTACAACATACAACTTTTCGGGTACAACTTGCGTGGCGGTATCCACGGTTTCACCGTACTTTTCGAGAAATTCTTCACCGTGCATCTCTTCCGGTAGTAGGTGTTCGCACTGCTCATGGAATTCCTCCACAGAGAGGTTGCAGAGGTAGTTGTCTGCTAATCTCTCTGATATTTTTTCAACCGCATCACTGTCGCCAGAACTGGACGTGTCTGGTGTATTGGTGTCCGATGCGAAAGCTGCTTTGAGGATAGCCAAACCCATAAAAGCCCCGATGCGCGTGTCAACGTAGGCGGTACTCGTTGTGCTTCTGCGGACTTTCGTGTAGATACCAATAAAACTCACGCTTGATGGGCATGAGACGAATTCCAGATTTAGGGCGTCGCTTGCAAGCCCATCTTGCAACGTGTCCGGTTGACAAAGAATTGAGAGAATTTTTGTTGACCTACCTGCAACAGAAGTTACCTGGTCCATAATACCACACGGGGCACCAACGATCTGATTTTCAACAGTTTGTGCAAGCCTTGCTATCTCCATCATGCCCAACTCTAAATTGTAGAGTTGATTCAGTGCCATCAAGGTCGCCACCTCAATGGCTGCAGAGGAGGCAACCCCACCGCCCATTGGAATACTGCTGTTAATCACAATTGTGGCACCGTATGGGAACTGATGGATCTTTCCTTCCTTAAGGAGCACATGAAATGCGCCGAGTATGTATCCTGCCCAAGCAGTCCTGGGTATTTTGTTAAAAAGTTCTCGAACTTCTGGGTATGTCTTAAGAGTCCTATTACTGTAGAAGTTATCGAGTGAGACATGAAAGTTAGGGGTCAATTGACTCTCCGTGCTGAGTGTAACGGCGCAGAGGTTTCTATCTTCCCTGGCTTGGCATGCAGCAATTGCGGTTCGGTTAAGTGTCATCTCAAAGACATTAGCACCGCAGTAATCAGCGATACCCCCCATAATGTCGAGCCTTGCTGGTGCGCAGGTCACAATCAACTGTCCGCTTTTTTGTAAACCGAAGGAAAAGAAAAGATCAGGAGAGTCGTCCTGTAAGAGATATTCCAACTCAGAGACCTGAAAGGGTTTCACTTTGGGGCCATGGAGTTGTGCAACTTTCATCTCTCTCTCCAGTTAGGATGTCTTTGTGATCGTATTACTGGCAACGCCTTTCTCAAGTGCGGAACAAAAAATCCGGTCGAATGAATTTGATTCCAATTTTCTTGCTATCGCTTTAAACAAGTTCCAAGTATCCTTGGAAGCAGAAGCAATTACTATATCATGTTATGCCAATTGGGTTAATTTATCAAGTCTTTT
This sequence comes from Candidatus Poribacteria bacterium, assembly GCA_965232115.1. Lineage (GTDB taxonomy): Bacteria > Poribacteria > WGA-4E > WGA-4E > WGA-3G > WGA-3G. The sequence continues at coordinate 4,708,133 of OZ246958.1, read as the reverse complement.
TCCACGCAGCGTCATTCAGTTTCCAGAGTCCGCGCCAGGTTACTATAAAAAAACGGACATCTAAGGATTGACGACCCTAACTTCTTCTCCATCTTTCAGCGAATGCTGACCCGCTGTAACGACGGCTTCGCCTTCCAGGAGACCACTCAGAACTTCAACCACACCGCCTTGCAAAAGTCCTATCTCCACCGCACGACGGCGACTGACATTCTCTTCAATGACGAAGATGTTCTGGGTTTTGGTATTCGCATCCTCAATGAGTGAAACACGCGGGATCAGCAGCGCATCCCTGTGCACTTTGATTGGCACCGTGACTTTCGCAAACATACCGGGTTTGAGTCTACCTTCAGGATTATCGATGCGCACCTCAACACTTGCCGTTCGTCGCGCAGCTTGTAGCGTCGGACTAATGAAAGTAATGCTGCCTGACATCGGCGTGTCTATGCCGTCGATTTCTATTGTTGCCTGTTGATTGAGCGTCAATGCGCTGAGTTGCGTTTCAATGACATCAACATTGGCTATCACTGTATCAATATTGACGATTTCAAAAAGCGGGGCCGCAGGGAGTGCCATGCCCCCTAAATCCAAGTGACGTTTGGCAATAACCCCAGAGATCGGCGCGTAAATCGTCGCATCTTTCAGGCGTTTCTCAGCGAGTTTGAGAGCAACTTGTGCTTGTGTGCGTGCCGTTTTTGCCGATGTAATTTCTGCTTCCCAACTTTTCGCAGCCTCTAAGGCATTGGCGGCAATCAGTCCTGCCTGTGCCGTTTCGAGTTGCGAGCGGGCAAGTTCAATGTCTTTTTCCCACGTTTTTGTTTTGGCTTGTGTCTGTGCCAAGCGTAAAGAAGCTTCGGCTTGTTGGACTTGTGCTTCCATTGCTTGGATGTCCTCAATACGAGCACCATTATCAATGAGTTGGAGCTGCTCTGTGGCAATCTTATGTTGTGCCATAGCAATGTCCAACTGCGTCTTCGCACTTTCAAGGGATTGCTGACTAATCGCCCCATTTTCAAAGAGCTGAGTCATTCGTTCGTGGTTGCTTTGAGCGTTGGCGAGGTTCGCATCGGCTTGATTCAGACCTGCTACTGCTTGTCTGCGGTCTTCTGCGCGGGCACCACTTTTAATCTTCTGCAAGTTCGCTACAAGCGATTCTAATGCAGCCTCTGCTTGCTCTATTTGTGTGACGGTTCGGATTTCAGAGAGATCTATTACCTGTTGGAGGGCGATTTCTGCAGCCTCAAACTGTGCCTTGGCTTGCGCAATTTGTGTATGCACGCGGACTTCGGCAAGCTGCTTCGCCTGAGAGTAGGCGGTTTCCGCGGATTCGAGGATCGCTTCGGCTTGTTGCACCGCAAGTTGTAACTCCTCGTACTCAACAGTGCCAAGCGGCACGTCTTTTTCTACGCTATCCCCCTCATCTACGTTTAAGGTGATCAGCCGTCCGGCAATCTTCGGATACACACTGACTTGCGAGGCTGCTTGAATTGTCCCGGACAGTTGGTATTCTAAACGGATCTCACCGCGTTTCGATTTAGTAACTTCTACAGGTTTGAGCACAATCGCTTCGGCTTGTTGAGGGACTGGGTTTTGACGTTGCGTGAACCTTGGCACGGCTAAAATCACTGCAATCACTAATAATATGCCGATAACGAGCAGGACTTTCTTCAATTTTTTTTCTCCTATAGACATGGCACTCGCTGGAGTGCTTTAGAGGCATGAATATTTTTCTTAGGGGTCTCTTGTATTTCGGTTTCTATTTTTTATTCTAACGTTTGTCCTACAGATTTTTCCAGTCTCGCCAAACCGACAACGTAATCGTGGTGTGCCTGAAGACGATTGACTTCTGCTTGCGCAAGGGCGAGTTGGGTATCCGTCAACGCAACAGTCGTGATAATGCCATTTTGAAACTGCAGATTCGCAATACGGACGCTTTCTTGCGCCTGCGCAACCGCTTCGCGTTGAACTTCTATAAGCGTTTGAGCACCAAGCAGGTTCAGATACGCAGCGCGAACTTCAAACTCAACGCCTGTCTTGAGTTGGGTGCCACCTAACTCAACCTGTTTGAGAACAGATTCAGTCTGCTGCACCGCAGCACTCGTCGCAAAACCGTCAAAAATAGGGATATTGATTTGAAAACCGACGCTCCAAATCCGGTTCATTTCCGTCAGCCTTTCATTCTGGGAGATTTGGTAGTTTGAGAACAGACCCAGATCGGGAAGTCGCCGCGTTTTGGCGATGTCAATCTGTTTACGTGCGGCTTGTTCACTCAGTTGCGTCCGGTGCACCTCGGGGCGATTTGCCAGTGCTTGTTGGATTAATTCATCGAGATTGGGTGCCAGTGTTTGATGGTCTTCCGGTATGGCAAGCGTGCCGTTGACGGTTACATCCTCAGCAAGCGGGATGTTCAGCACTGTTTTATAGGCGTTTTTGGCGTTACGTACCCCGTTTTCGGCGCGAATGAGCGTTGATTGGGCGTTAGCGAGTTGAACCTTCGCACGGAGGACATCAAAGTTGGTCGCTGCACCCGCTTCAAGCGATGCTTCCGCGATAGCAAGCTGCTCCTCAACAAGCGAAACACTCTGTTCTGCGACACGGACGAACTCCTGTGCAACCAAAGCACCATAGAAGGCTTCGGATACATCTAAACGGAGTTGATTGTAAGCCGCATCAACATCACGCTGTGTTGCTTCATAGTTGAGTTTCGCCGCTTGATACCCGTAATAATAACGTCCCCAAGCAAAGATCGGTTGTGTTAAATTGACGGCACCTTGGACGTTGTGGTGTGCCCCAAATTCCAGTTCAATCAAATCGGCTTCGTTATCCGTGCTGGGCATACTGGGTGGTTGCATCTCGTTCATCTCGCCGCCCGGCATTGGAAATCCGAAGCCACCCTCGGCTCGAATTACTGATTTTTGGACATCTTTAAAATAGGTGTAATTACCGTTCGCTGTGACTCGCGGTAAGAGTCCTCCCAAAGCAGCACGCACTTGTGCCTCAGCGGCTTTCAGATTTTCCTCAGCCGTCTGAAGCGTCAAATTGCTCTGTTTAGCAATTTCAATACTCTCTTCTAATGTCAGAGCTTTGGGTGCTTGTGCTATAGCAGGGAGGTTTAGTAGCAGTAGTAGCAAGGCTCCACCAGCACAGACAGACTGGCAGAACCGGAGTGGATGCATTATGTTTGTGTCCTCCAAGTTGAGTAAAGGCGAACCAAAGTTCCAAAGTCTAACTAAAGTTGGGAAGTGTTCTAAAATTGCACGAAACCAAACATAACTTGCAAACTTTAGAACACTTCAAATTTGCAAACTTTGCTTCATCCTTGTGTGATATGAACAATTTCTAATAGTGGATAATTGTTGTAGCATCGCCAATTGCCCAGATTTGACCGCTTGGTGTCTGAACGAGGTCCCACAACTCACTTTTCGTCGGTGATTCTTGCATCAACCAAGTGACACCGCCATCGGTTGTATGGAGGATTGTACCACCTTCTCCGGCTGCCCAACCTTCGTTCGCATTGAGGAACAGAATAGCGTTGAGGTTGGCTTGCGTCGGGACTGTCTGGTCGATCCATGTTGCGCCGCCGTCCGTTGTTGCCATAATAGCACCCTGATCGCCAGCGATCCAAGCCGTCTGTGCGTTAATAGCGTAAACATCGTTCAATTTCGGTCCTTGCAAGATGGAACTCCACGTTTGTCCACTATCCACGGTATGTGCGATAGTTCCGGCATCCCCGACAAGCCAACCGACTTTATCATTGACGAAATGGACACCATAGAGGTTATTAAATCCTGTGCCTGTCATCATTGGGTCCATGTCTTGTCCGATCCATGTTTGTCCAGCATCGGTGGTATGCATAAGTCTTCCGGTTTCTCCGACAGCCCATGCGTGTGTTGCCGTGCCAAAGCTGAGTCCGTAGGATCCCATTGCGCTGCGCCAACTCATCATGCCTTCAAATATGATTCGCTTAGCAGTGCCGTGACCCTCATCACCCGGATCACTAACCCCGTGCCACGTTTTTCCACCGTCAAGTGTTTCCGCCAGTGCTGCGTTGCTCCCGACAATGTACCCTCTGTTCGCATCCACAAACCCAACACCGAAGAGTTCAAAAACGTTCCCACTAATTTGCGGATTCCACGTTTCGCCGCCATCGTTGGTGTGCAAAACACTCCCTGACAAGCCGACTGCCCAACCGAGTTTATCGTCGTGAAAATAAGCACTCCGCAAATGGCTTGAACTGGAGATGACCTTCCAGGTGTCTCCACCATCGGTTGTGTGGAGGATTGTTGCGTCGTTGCCGACCATCCATGCTTCGGTTGGACTGAGCATGTGGACACCTTGCAGGCGAGAGGCGACGGGGCGCGGTTCAAGCGGTTCCCAAGTCGTGCCACCATCCATTGTCCGAAGAATTACACCGAATTCGGCAGCGGCAATGCCGACCTTTTCATCGGCAAAATGGACATCCCAAACAGGTTCAGGCATACCGTTAGAATTCGGGACTTTACTCTCTTGGACTACCCAATTCGCACCATCAACTGTTGCAACAACGGCACCACCCGCCCCGACTGCCCAACCGACTTTATCGTTGAGCATGGAAATTGCATCAAGTGTGTTGACGGTCGCGCTCGTCTGAAATTCCCATGTCATCCCACCGTCTTTTGTGTGGAGCAGAGTGCCACCGCCGCCTGCTGCCCAACCTATTGTAGGACTCACAAAGTCGATACCTTCAATTGTATTGTTAGTATCAATCTCCTGTTTTGCCCATGTTGTGCCGCCATTCTTCGTACTGATGATGAGACCACCATCGCCACTTGCCCATCCATGTTTATCATCTGCGAAAGAGACCGCTAACAGTGCCGTGCGGGTCCCTGTATTCTTCTTCATCCACGTTTGCCCACCATCCGTGGTTTTCAGGACTGTCCCATCGTCTCCGGCAACCCAACCCGTTTGTGTGTCAATAAAGCGGACTTTCTTTAGCACAATGTCGAATGGAAGTGGTTGACTCGGTTGCCTGTTCCATGTCGCGCCACCGTCGTTAGTGTGTAGGATTGTCGATTTACTGCCTACAATCCATCCGTGTTGTGCGTCCACAAAAAAGATGTCTGAAAAATGCGCCTGCCAATCCGATTCGCTCACTTTCACCCATGCTTTTTCCGCAAGCGCGAACTGCACGGTGCCAAGTAAGAGCAGGGCTACAAAAATAAATAATATCTGTTTTCTCGATTTCATCAAGTTTCACAGCGTTAAAACCCACGCCTTGAGGTGTGGAGTGAACGCCGACCTCCTTACTTCTTAGAGATGGGCTTGCAAGCAACGCCCTTCGTGTTAGATAGTGCTTTGTCCTGTCCAAAAAACCGTGAACTGAAGTTAATATGCTTTGTTCTATCTTATATACTACCACTACTTCGTAATTCGTGTCAACTGAAAAGTAGGGTTTGAGAATTGGATTGACGGTAGTCCTAAACGTGTGGCATAATAATAAGTGGATGAGGTCCAAAAAGGTCTCGCGAATCTGTGCAATTCGGTTTGTGGAGACAAAAACATCTAAATAGATTAGGAGATTTCCATGAAATTTATGACGCGATTAACCTATGTAGGGTTCAGCTTAATCTTGAGTGTCTGTCTGCTTGTCAGTCCTGCGCTTGCACAAATTGAGATGAATACCTTGGTAGGGCTTTGGCTGTTCGATGAAGGAAGTGGCGACACTGCTATTGATTCTTCCAACAGCGCGCTTGATGCAACGTTAGTGGGTAATCCGACGTGGGTGAGCGGCGTATTTGGTTCGGGTTTAGAACTTGACGGTGTAGGAGACTACATTGAAGTCCCCGCACACGTAAATCCAACTGATGCTATCACCGTCTCACTTTGGGTGAAAAGTATGACGGATGACTGGAATCAGCACGGTTGGATGGTTGAAAAACGAAATGCGTATATTATCCATCCGAATCAAGGGACAAAAAACGTTTCCTGGCCGATTTGTAACGGTGGTTGTTGGAACAAACCGGGCGGCTGGCGGGATGGTGAAACCGGTCCAGACGACATCACCGATTGGCACCTCTATACCGCCACTTTTGACAGTGCAAGCGGTGAATGGAACATCTATATTGACGGCGTGGCAGAAAGCACAATGACAATTGATACGAATCCAATTGATGCCGATGATGGGCCAGTCTTTATCGGTCGAGATACTTGTTGTGACGGCAGATTTGGTGAAGCAGTTATTGACGAGGTGGCTATCTTCAATGTCGCCTTGACTGCGAGTGAAATTCAGTCGATGATGGACAAAGGTTTGTCCGCACTACTGCTGACACCCGTCGAACCTGAAGGCAAACTCTCCACGACTTGGGCGAATGTAAAACAACAGTATTAAGCTAATTTGATAGACGGGCAAGATATGTTTATGCTTGCCCGCTTTCCTAAATCTAAACACAGAGGATAAAAATTATATGTTGCTGAGAATATCGTTTCTAATTTTGTTTACTGCTTCTTTTTTTATAGCAGTTCCGTTGACTTACGCACAGGATCTCTTGGACGGTGTGGTGAGTTATTGGTCGTTTGATGCCGGTACAATCGCCGGTGGAACTGTTGAGGACCTTTTGGGTGACAACGATGGCGAACTTGAGGGGAATCCAAAGGTGGTTGCTGGTAAAATCGGGGATGCCCTTGAATTTAACGGTGAGAATTCTGTTCACATTCCGGGAACTGGGTCTTTGGAGTTTGCGGGTGAGGACGAGATGAGCGTTGTTGCTTGGGTGAATCCGGACAGTGATAGTCCTGTAAAGGGGGTTGTTGCTGGGTGTTGCGGGACTATTGTTGCACAACGTGATGTAAACGGATGGGCATTGCGGTTTGATGGTAGAAATGCTGGGCAAGAGATGGAATTTATTGTTCAACCCGGTTGGCAAGGCGATGGCGGCTTTGGCGCGCCTAAATTTGCGAAAGGGTCGTGGCACCATCTGGTCGGGGTCGTCGCGGATGACGAGATGTTTCTCTATGTTGACGGCGAGTTGGAGAAAGATATGACTTACAACGGTCCAATGGCTACAGGTGGTTCGGAAACTGAAATCGGTCATGCAGGTGATGGCGGTTTTGTCGGCATCATTGACGAGGTACTCATTTACAACAGAGCTCTCTCCGCAGATGAAGTTAAGCAGATTTTTGAGTCGAAGGATCTGTTATCTGTACAACCACAAGGCAAACTTGCAACCCGTTGGGGACAAATCAAGTCAGCGTTTTAAGGTGATCGCTATCGTTTGAGAAAGGAGAATGTATTGATGGAACCCGTAAAAGTAGGTGTAATTGGGTGTGGTGTCATTGGAAGCAGACACCTGAGCATTGCATCTAAGGCATCACACATTGAGTTGGTCGCTGCGGCAGATTTGATTGAGGCGAATAGGGCAGCTGCTGAACGCTTCAATCCGTCCAAGGTGTATGACGACGGTAATGATTTGCTTAATGACGATGAAATTGAAGCAGTTGTTCTTGCATTTCCGACGCAGTATCGAACTCAGATAGCCTTGCGGGCGTTTGAGAAAGGCAAGCACGTTCTAATTGAGAAACCGATAGCAATGAATGCTGCTGAGGTTGAACAACTCATCGCTGCGCGTGGGGACTTGGTCTCAGGATGTTGCTCTTCGCGGAGTCGCTTCAATCCAGCGGCTCGACTCGCAACGCAGCTGATCACAACAGGGGGTTTGGGCGCACTTCGGACTGTCCACTGTCGCGCCATTGTGGGGTGCCGAGAGAAACCCGACACACCGAGACCTGTCTGGCGACTTACTAAGGCTCTCAACGGTGGTGGTATCTTGGTTAATTGGGGATGTTACGACCTCGACTATCTGCTCGGTCTTACAGGGTGGCAGCTCAAACCACAAACCGTATTCGCACAGACATGGACGGTGCCGTCAGTATTCCAATCACATATTGCCCCCGGTTCCGATGCCGAAACGCACTATACTGCCCTTATTCGGTGTGAAGACGACATTGTGCTGAGCGTAGAACGCGGTGAATTCATGACGATGCACTCACACGCGGATTGGGAAATTATCGGGTCAGAAGGTTCTCTGAAGTTAACCATGCGTGATGAGGAGCCAGAAAACGTTATCTATAATCGTACAACAACAGAGGCGGGTGTGGAGTCTACAACTCTTGCTGAAGCCGGTGATGCCCCGGAATCACTACATAGCACGCCGTTGTCTGATTTCGCTGCTGCTATCCGGGAAAACCGGCAACCTCTGACAAATTTGGAAAATTCGCTTGTTGTTCAGAAAATAACAGACGCTATTTATGCCTCCGCAGAGACAGGGGAGGTCGTAAAAATAGGAGGATAGACGTGAATTCTCTCAGATTCATAGGACTATACAGTGTTTGCCTGTGCCTTGCTATTGTTTCGTTCGGTAACGCTGAAATTAATCTTGACGATTTTGCTGGTGTGTGGCTCTTTGATGAAGGTAAAGGACAAGTCGTTAAAGATCTCACCGATAATGGAAACGATGGGGAATTTGATGGACCCAAGTGGATAGATGGACAGTTCGGCAAAGCCTTGGAATTCGATGGAAGCCCGAAATATGTCGTTATTGAACATAACGACCTTTTCAACTTTGAGGATGACGACTTTACCGTCGGGTGTTGGATGAACTCGGAGAATAAAGACGCGTATGTCGTCATCAAACGGAACGGAGGTGCCGGTTTCTGGGCAATGAGTTCAAGCATTGATAGGGACACCGGTTTTTTTATTTTTGAGGGTGGCGGACAGCACATTGACGATGGTAAGACCGATATTGTTGGAAATGGGTGGCATCATACCGTCGCTGTTCGCAGAAAAGGTGTTATTTCCTTGTATGTGAATGGCGAAAAAGAGACAGAACGAAACGTCGGCGCGACTATGGATAGCCCTGCTATTCTGAAGTTCGGTGGCTGGGGCAGCGAGAACCTCATCGGCGGATTGGATGAAGTTTTTGTCACCAAAAAGGGTGTGGCATTAGAAGAAGAGGACATTCAACTCTTGGCTGAAGAGGGGTGGGAGGTCGCTTTGGAGGTTTCCGCAAAAGGGAAAATGGCGACTACATGGGCAAGACTGAAAGTCCAATAAGTGGCATCTATATTTTATGGTAGATCCTAAAAATAAATATACACTTGCGTCCCAGGCCCGGTAGGTGCGGTTTGTAACCGCACCGGTGCAGAGTGTCCAATTAATTCTAAGATCTACTATAAGGCGCGCTTTACACAGCGCGCCTACACTTATTAACGTCCGGGATCTAAGGATTTCTTAACCTCACCAACTCTAATGAATTTATACAAAAAATTTGCTGGCAACTTCGGTTACGAAATTCTTACCCATAACTCGGTAGCCTTCCGCATCGGGATGTAGGTCATCTGGAAGCAGATGAACGTAGTCCGCCCCGAATACACTTAACCCATCAACGTAATAGATGTGCTTATCCCCGTGTGCTTGGAGAGCTTCGGCAGCCGCTTGTACCTCTTCACGCATCCCTTTCAAATGGAATCCTACGGCGTTCGGTGTTGCCTCCCGCGGTGGCGAGCAGATAGGGGACATCAGGACGAGTGGTATATCTGGGTGCTTCTCACGGACAATTTGAACCGCACCGATAATCGCAGGACGGAACGCCCGCGGTCCCAAACTGGACGCACCTTGAATGTTGATACCCAGACACATTGAGATATAATCAGCAGGTAAATCACGAATCATTCGCGCCACCATTGCATCGAGATGGCACTGCCCGCCGTAACCGAGACAGGTTAAATTCAAACCACTTTCACGTGCAACAATCGCTGGCCACGTCTGTGTGGGTGATGCCGCTGTCCGACACTGCGTGATAGAGCTACCGTAAGTAATCCACTGAGGTCGCGTGTCAGTAAACGCCTGCAAGGTTGCTCCATCATCTATCTCCAAGCTGCGGAGTTGAAACTGTCCGAATTGTGGCAGCCATAATTCAATCAGTTTTTTCCCATTGGACAAGCCTTCAAAGCTGAAGCTGTCTTTCTGTGTCAGGTCAAGCGATGCTACGACTTCACCGTCACAACAGAGATCAAGTATACCACTTTCATTTTGTGGCACAATATTGCCCGAAACCCGTGTGGTATTGCTCTGGAAGCTGACGCGAACCCCTGCGGGCATTGCTGAGCGTTCAAGGAGCGGTTCCGGGAATAGAACGTGCATCGGGTGCGGTGTCCGCCATGGCATCACCCAGTCTTCGGTTTTCTGTAAAGAGACACTTCCCTGCCAAGTCAATTGTGGTGCGTCCGGCTTTAGTTGCATCGTGTTTCTCCTATACTTACGGATGCCTACATTGCATCGACGACGGCACGGAGTTGCCGTATACCTTTCAACATATCTGCGGGTTGCCCCCAGTGTTCAATGCTTGCTGAACCCGTGAATCCGTCAGCAGCTAACGTCTCCAGGATCTGCTCATAGGTCAATTCCGTGTCGCCGATCGGATTGAGGTTTTTCTCGCTGTTCGGTTTTACATGCACATGCCGCACCAATCCTTTGATATGGGCGTATCCTTCCGGCAAGGGGTTTTCTCCGCAGTGTAACCCGTTATTAATGTCCCAACAAGAGGTAAGGGCTGGGCTGTTCCCGAGCGCGTTGATAACAGCCCGTGTTTCTTCGCAGCTTCCGGCGAGACACGCGCTTTCGTTTTCAAAGCAGAGCGTAACGTCAGCACTTTCTGCTACGGGCACAACAAGCGCGAGTTTCTCAACGATGCGTTCCATGTAGTCGTTAATATCTGGACGCGGTGCCCCTTTAATGCGGCGGTTCGGATTCCAGAACGTAAATCCACGGATGACTTCGGTATCAAAGGCGTGTGCTAATGTCACCATCCGATCAAAGTGTTTTCGGTGTTGATCATACTCTTCGGGATCGTCGATGGCGCATTTCCCGAAAGGCGACCCAACACTGGCAACTCGGACATTATAAGTGCTGAGTACATCTTGAACGCGACGGACATCGTCATCGTCGATTTCGGTTACATGTTTACCCCAAACCCCGCCGCGGACTTCAACAGTGTTAGCACCGGCTTCAACGCCGAGCTTGATGGCTTCCTCAAAATCGGTTTTAGAAACTTCGTCAGCAAAAAAGCAGACATCAATCATAGCAAATAGGCTCCTTTTGCAATTTATAATTCGTTTAGTTCTGCGAGAATATGGTCAGGACCCGTGCGATTTCCAACAGCATCCAAAAATTTCGATGCGACCCGACCCTCCTGATTAATAATGTAGGTCGCTGCACGCGCGATATCCGAGTCGCTTGGATCAATAACATTATAAGCGGTAATTGTCACTTTGTCTGTATCCACGAGCAGCGGATACGTGATTTTAAGAGTCTTTCGTGTTGAGTCAACAAGCGTTAGTGGGTCGGCGCTGATTGCTATTAGTGCTGCGCCTTCGGCTTGGATGTTTTCGTAGCCTTCTTGCAACTCACCGAGCTGCGCACGACAATTGGCTCAGGTGCCAGTGCGGTAGAAGACAATGACGAGATTCTGTCCGCGATATTGCGAGAAATTGTGGGTCTTTCCTTTGCTATCTGGCAACGAAAAATCAGGTGCCAATGCACCGATATCCAATCCTTCGCCCGGAGGAAGCTGCTCAGCTGCCTCCTCTGGTGCGGTTATAATTTGTGTCGTCCGTTCGGCGTTGTCGCAAGCGAGACATAAGGAAATGACCGCCACTATGACTAAGAAACCAACTGAATTGCCGGTACTCAGGAACGGGATATATCGTTTCGGATTTATGAGATGAGTTCTTATCGCTTTGGATTTCATGTTTCTCGTCTCCTTCAGACGATATTCGGTTTCTTCGATGCCATCGTATTAGTCCTTAGCCGGTGGAAACGGTTGAAAAGGTGCGTTAGTTTCGATCCACTTCGGAATGGGTTCCGGTGGAAATTGTGTACAGATTTTACCGTTTTTCATCGCCCATTTGGCGTTAGGAAAGTGGCGTTTGTTTTTCTTCGTGATTTCTGGATTTGTCAGAACGCCAGCAATCGCAATACGGCTCTTCTCACTCGGATTCGGTGGGCTGTAATGCCACATACTACTGTGCCAAATGACGGCATCTCCAGTATCCAACGCAATATGATGTACGCCGTGTTTTTCAATCATTCCCGGAACGACTTTGCGCGGAATTTCGCCATGAATGCTATCGGCATATAAGACGTGTTCAACAACCTCAGTTTTGTGGCTACCCGGAATGAACTGCATGCATCCATTTTCCCGAGTTGCGGGTTCAAGGGGTATCCAGATATTGAAAGACTCCGTATCACCATCGCGCCAGAGTCCATTGTCTTGGTGCCACGGCGTTGCTGCACCTGTGTGCGCCGGTTTCAAAAAGCAGCTGTTGAACTTCACAATGATGTCATCGCCAAGAAAATAGCGTGCGATGTTGAGTACTGTGGGCCCGGTATGAATGTTGTGCCATATCAGTGGTGATTCGACACAAAAGTTAGCGAGTTTCCGAAAGCGTGCGATACGTCCTTCTGGTGAGTCCTGCATCGGATCCATCGGATCGTAATCGGCGAACTCGCCAGCGTTGGGCAGCATAAGAACGTTGCGAATGACACCACGGAGTTGTGTTGCCAAGTCTTCTGAGATAACATTGCGTTCGATAAAATAGCCTTCAGTCTCGTACTGTGCTTTTTGTGAAGCGGTTGGTTGCCATTGTTTCATGAGTAGTGTTCCTTTATTCGTTGGAACGACTGGGAGTGCCTGAGGTGTCCACCTATAGGTTACGCAAAGATGGCTTGAACCTGACATCGGAATCCTTCAACAACATCCCCGCCATCAAGCGTGTCAGTTCCACGTAAAATGATGAAATCCGCATTTGGACGATGAACCTCTACAGTTTCCCTACGTGGATTAATAACCCATACCATCCTACAACCGGCAGTTAACCACGCTTCCACCTTTTCGGCAACCTCGGCGTAAGTATCACCGGGGGAAATGACTTCAACCGCTAAATCCGGTGCTCCCTCCCAATAGCCTTTGACAATACCTTGCCGTTCAATGGATGCCTGACAAACGAAGGCAGCATCTGGGGCGCGCACTGTATCTGGGTCTTGAGCAATCCTAAAACCTGTTTCGGCACCGCATACATATCCTAATTTATGCGTTTTAACGTATATGTTAAGTTTGCTTCCGATTTCAGCGGCGCAGATACCGTGCTCAAAGCCAGCAGGCGACATTTTTCGGAGGACTCCTTTCACGAGTTCATAGCGACTGCCATCATCAGGCTGCTTAGCCAAGTCATCGGCTGTCAGAAGAGTGAGCTGCGAGGCTGGCGATGTGAGTCTTGATTGATTCAGTTCCATGTCTGCCATGGTGTCCCTCTTGATACAATGTTTAAGAATTGTGATTTCTTATATTAGGACTTACGCACTCCACCGGTAGGTGCGGTTTCTAACCGCAACGATCCTATGGTGATCCGCGTCTTTATCGTCGAAGATACGTGTCTCAACTTAATTTTGCGTAAGTCCTGTTATATGATAACTCGTAACGGGTGTGTCAAGGCACTCAGCGGTTCTTGAGTTGTCCCCAGGTTGTTGTGAGTAAACCGTTGGGTGAAACGGGTAGAACTGCCTCCACACCTTTCATCAGTTCTGTAACTTCTGCGTCTGTAATGCCTCGGTTAAAGAAGATAACTTCGTCCAGTCTACCGATGAATTTCTCGCCACCGAAAGTACCGAAAAGTAGTTCACCCGCCTGATCTACGTCCCCGCCTTGTTTAACAGCAGATTCAAGCGTGCCGTCCACATAGAGTTTCATCTCGTTTCCATCGTAGAGTCCAACGATGTGATACCACTGATCGGGTTCAATGACAGATGTACCCCATACGCCACCCGTAAAACCACCACCCGACCAGATACCAAAAACATAGCCGCCTGGCACTCGTTCAGTTAGTGATTGGACCTCCAATAGGTAAGAACCGTTACGTCTAATAGCGGTATCGGAGACTCCTTCATTCATATAGACCCACGTTGCGATCGTCATCTGATCTTTGAAATTGAGACTGTCAGAGGGTTCAACAGTCACAACATGCGGTGGTTCAAATTCCAATGCACCGCCGAATTTGCCTTCTGCCCATTTCGCTCCGGTAATTGCCCCGTCGTTCCCGTTGCCCGACGTATCCGCAGCGACACCGCCTTTACCTTCATCGAAGAGCCAAATGCCAACGGCATCATCTAACAGATCCGCAGAAAGAGGAACAGTTACTATGCACAAACCGATAATAATAGCGATCCAAAATATCTGTTTCATTATGCCTCTCCTCCCTTGATGATATACAAGTTTAGCACACAGCAAGAAATGTGTCAAATAGTTATCAGTGGGCAGCGGGCGGCTGTCAGCAGTAAAGTTGAATATTTTTGTATGTTTGACGTTTAGGCTTGATTTTCCTGTTGAAGTCTGTTATGATTTTAACGCCATTAAGCGCGGTTAGGAAAGGTATCTACGACCTAAATTATCACAAAACAAAGGAAACGCATGGCGAATTATCAAGAACTGGCAAATCTCGTGTGGAATGTAGCAGACGATGTACTCCGCGGACTGTTCAAACCTCACGAATACGGCGACATCACCCTCCCCTTTCTGGTGCTCCGTCGATTGGACTGTATTTTAGATGAAGATGGACGCAAAGAGAAAGCCATTGAGACCTACAATCGGTTTAAAGACCAAGTCTCCGAAGATGGACTACCACCGATTATCCTGAGAGCCACAAACACCAGTTTCTACAACATCTCCCAATACGACCTCTCTCGCTTGAAAGCCGACCCGAACAACATCCGCCTCAACTTTGAGAATTACCTCAACGGATTCAGTCAGGACGTGCGCGACATCATCGAAAACTTTAATCTCGATGGATTTATCGAGCGACTGCACGGCAGCAATCGACTCTTTACCTGCTGCGATCAGTTTACCGAGGTCGATCTGCACCCGAATAGAGTAGACAACCACACGATGGGACAGGTCTTTGAGGAGCTGCTCCGCCGGTTCTCGGAGATGTCCAACGAAACGAGTGGCGAACACTACACGCCGCGAGATGTTGTGCGATTGTTAGTCTCGCTGCTGTTTGCGGAACACGGTGAGGACTTGCGCGGGCAAGGGGTTATCCGCAGTATCTTCGATCCGTGCTGCGGGACGGGCGGTATGTTGACGATTGGAAAGGAATACTTCCGCGAACAGATTAATCCGGATGCCGATATCCGCCTGCTCGGTCAGGAACTGAACGCCCAAACCTACGCTATCTGTAAGTCGGATATGCTCATCACTGGCGAGGACCCCAATAACATCCGACACGGTTCCAGTCTTTCCGACGACCAATTTCAAGGGCAACGTTTCGATTATATGATTACAAATCCACCCTTCGGCGTGAGTTGGAAGTCCGATGCGGCGGCGGTGAAAACGGAAGCGCGCAATGCCTACGGTAGATTCTCCGCCGGTACGCCTCGCGCCTCGGATGGCGCACTTCTGTTTCTGCAACACATGCTCTCCAAGATGGAGGACGATGGCAGTCGGGTCGGCCTCGTCTTTAACGGGTCGCCGCTCTTTACGGGGGATGCCGGTAGTGGTGAGAGTGAAATCCGACGTTGGATCATCGAAAACGACTATCTGGAATGTATTATCGCATTGCCTGAAAAGTTGTTCTTTAATACCAGTATCGCCACGTATATCTGGATACTAACGAATCGAAAATCGGAGGCACGCCGAGGCAAGATCCAACTCATCAACGCCGTTGACTTCTTCGATAAGATGAAAAGGAATCTCGGCGACAAGAACGCTTTCATTTCTGATAGCCATACCCGTCGCATAATAGAATTGTACACCAAATTTGAAGAGGCGGAACACGCCAAAATCTATCCAAACGAATTCTTCGGCTACACGAAGGTGACGGTTGAGAGACCCTTGATTGAAAAGCAGGAGATTCTCGGACAGGGGGCAGAAGTCGTTGTCACGGACAAGAAGGGGAATCCGAAACCCGACACCAAGCACCGAGATTATGAACGCGTTCCGCTCACCGAGGATATTGACGAGTACTACCAACGGGAAGTAAAACCGCACGTCCCTGATAGTTGGGTGGATAGAAAGAAGGACAAAATAGGTTATGAAATCAATTTCAATCGGTATTTCTACCGTTACACGCCGCTCCGTTCATTGAAGGAAATCACGAACGAATTGTTGGCATTGGAGCGGAAAAGTGAAGGCTTGTTGAGTGAGGTGTTGGGCTGAAGTAAACTGTAAATCCTCTAATCTTGTTTCAGGCAAGAACATCTTGCATTCTTTCCAAGAAATGTGATATTTTTATAAAAACCATATCAGGAGGTAAACACATATATGACACGCATTGCAAGCGATCAAACTGCCATTGATGATGCACCGGAACAACGTGCGAAGGGGACACAATTTCAGTCTATCAAAATAATGGATCAGGTCTTTGAGGAGCCCTATACGGCTTATGTGACAAAAAAATCTGCTGGATGGCGCGGATGGATTCCAGATATTCCAGAAGTAGTGTGTGAAGCGAAGACCAAGACCGAACTTTTGAGAACTCTTACCGCTAAACTCCGTGAGGCTTTAGAGGCGCGTGAGGAAGCATGGGATAGACAACTTGAAGCGGATATAAAAGCGGGAAAACTTGATTATCTACGCGAGGAAGCACTCAAAGAGATAAAGGCTGGAAAGGTTATTGATTTATAAAACAACCCGTCAGTTTTGGGAGCATTATCAAAAACTTCCACGAGAAATTCAGAATCGCGCCGACAAACAATTTGAACGCCTAAAGCAAAATCCAGACCATCCTTCTCTCATGTTGAAGAAGACCCGGCGAGGCAATTATTGGTCTGCAAGAGTCAACGATGATTATCGAGCATTGGCAATTGAACATGAGGGTGTTTTAACTTGGGTCTGGATTGGAAAGCATGGTGCGTATGATAGACGGATTTCATAAGTGTAGCATAGGCTGTTAGCCTGTGCTTCTATGTCCGCAAACTTACAGTGGACGGGTCCCAAAAATCAGACATCATCGCTAAAATCTTGTCCGTGATTGCATGGGAGCACTGGAACGGGAGAATGATGGAACGCTTTAGAACATGGCATGAAGTTTTAATGGAACGCCTTTCTGATCCAGAAGATGTTATCGGCTACCTTGAAGTTTCTCTTGAAGAGTATTTAGAGGATGGCGACACGGCATTTTTTCTCAAGGGAATAAAAAATGTCATAGAAGCACAAGGTGGGATTCTGACCGTTTCAGAACGCGCTGGCATTGATCCGAGGTTTCTTTCAGACGTTGTAAATAATGGATCCATGCCACCTTTTCATATTCTGAGTTCAATTTTCACATCTTTTGGAGTTGTCCTGCCATCGGAAATTCGAGCCACTGTAATGCCATCGGTTTTTTAGACCACAGTCTAAAGGAAGTTATAGTTTGGACAATTTCTATCGGATTGATGCCTTGTTCTCAAAGCATTTCTGATTTTTCCGAAAGTTTCGGACACAGACACAACTCAGAGAAAAACAGACGCAGACGCACCTACGGGCAGTACCCCCGAGACGACACGCGGCCAGGAGCTGTCCACACATAGCACTCCGCTGGAGTGTGAGAGGGTTGACTCTCTTTTTCTATAGACATGTTGCTTCGCTGGAGCAAAGTCAGTGTTCAGATGAGTGTGTTTCTTCACGCCAGCGGCGTGATATGTCTATAGCAATCGGGGACGGCTATGGCTGCACTCCAGCGGAGTGCTATGTCAAAAATTGTCCAAACTATAGTAAGTGAAAGGAGTATCCGATTAGTTACAAGCGTATAACCAGAAGCGTCCTCACTCAGCATTAGGCTATTTAATGCCTGTGGAATTTCAACAACAAAACTTGTCTTAACTTTGCTAATTTTTGGTCAAAATAAACGGTGGAACTTCATTGACATAAACGATAACAAAATCCGCGATTCAGACCTGAAAGAGAACTCGACATGGAAGATAACAAAATCCGCGAAATCCGCATAATCCGCGAAAATCCGCGATTCAGACAGTATCCCGAATATAAACAAAGCGGCGTAGGTTGGGTTGGGAAGATTCCAAATTATTGGGAAACGGTCACAATCAAACATTTAACAAAAAACTTGGATGGTAAAAGAATCCCGTTAAGTAGTGAGGTGCGCGCAGATCAAGAGAAAATATATCCTTATTATGGGGCAAATGGAATCATTGATTATGTAAAAGATTATATTTTTGAAGGAGAACATATTCTCATTGGTGAAGATGGTGCCCCATTTTTTGATAAAACAAGAGAAGTTTCATTACTGGCAAGTGGAAAGTTCTGGGTAAATAACCATTGCCATATACTGAAAAATATAGGTACAAGTGAGCCAAGATTTATAGTCCACTGTTTGAACTCCGTAGATTATTTTCAGTATATAACTGGTTCTACAAGAGATAAGTTGACCCAAGCAGACTTAAATAGAATCAAAATTCCTGTACCACCTATACAGGAACAAACCCAAATCGCCAACTTCCTCGACCGCAAAACCGGACAGATTGACGAACTCATCCGCATCAAAGAACGACAGATAGAATTGCTGCAGGAACAACGCGCCGCACTGATAAATCAGGCAGTGACAAAAGGACTTGACCCGAATTTAAAGATGAAACCGTCAGGCGTGGAGTGGATTGGGGAGATACCAGCACATTGGGAAGTTTTGAAAGTAAAACATGTCGGTTTGAGTAATCCTTCCAAGAACAATCCTAAAACAGCTTGTCTTAAAGAGGATCCAGTGGTGTTCCTTCCAATGGAACGGGTTCATACTGATGGGACAATTGACCAAGAATTAAGGATCCCTTATTCTCAACTGAAAAGTGGTTACACTTACTTTGAGGAAGGTGATATTCTCATAGCAAAAGTAACTCCTTGCTTTGAAAACGGGAAAATTGTTCTTATAAAGAACTTAGCAACGCCAGTTGGGTTTGGTTCGACTGAATTTATTGTCATTCGTCCTAATCTGCAAAAGGTATTTTCACCTTTTTTGTATTATATTCTCCGCAGTGATCCACTTCGTAGCATTGGCAAACATTTTATGACCAGCGCAATTGGTCTTAAACGAGTACCAACTGAGTTTGTTGAGAGCTTCCGAATTCCCATACCAACTTACCAAGAACAAGCTGAAATTGCCAACTTCCTTGACCACAAAACCGAACAGATTGACAAACTGATAGCCACAGAGCAGCGAAAAATCCAACTCCTCAAAGAATACCGTCAATCCCTCATCTCCGAAGCAGTGACCGGCAAGATAGATGTCCGAAATGAGGTGTAGACCCTATTTTTTCTTTTCTGATTCGGCGTGCGATACAGAGGGATTCAATTTTAGGCTTTTTGTCTGATTTTCTGCTTTTAACTTGACCTCCGTTAATAAAAAGAGTATAATATAGCATAAGGCTTTCCAAAGAGGTGAATATTGCATCAAACCACAAAAAACTGGCGCGAAAACCGACACAAACGTTTTCAGGCGACCACAGAAGTTTTTACTAACCGTTAATAGCCAACAAACCATAGAAATGAAAAATGTTACACTTTTCGCAAAATTGCTTTTTTTACACAAGAGAAAAATCGGAAATTAAACATCAACAAACCCTTACAGTGACTGAGTTCTCTAACGTTACAGGCAATACACCAAATGGGACACAGGTGTAACATTTAGTGTAACATTTTTAACGAAAATTGATTAAGGTATGCCGTTACGTT
This sequence comes from Candidatus Poribacteria bacterium, assembly GCA_965232115.1. GTDB lineage: Bacteria > Poribacteria > WGA-4E > WGA-4E > WGA-3G > WGA-3G. The sequence goes on along the minus strand of OZ246958.1, from coordinate 4,688,394 downwards.
AATTGATTAAAATATACCGTTCCGTTAACCTATATTCACCTCCGTATGATCCCGTCAATCTTTGAATCCTGTAAATCCTGATTCATGCGATGTGCATTCAGACAATTAAACAATTGAATGACCTTGGCGTGCGATACCAGAGCTATTCAATTTTACGAAATAAGTCCGTATCCGTAAAGAAGATCTCTTGCTGGATGCCCGAATTTATTCGGGGACGTGCCCGCTGTCCCGAACAAGTTCGGGCTTCCGGATGTAAATTACTTGACCATTGAATGCCTCTGGCGTGTGATACATATCATGTTGATTTTTTCGGTATTTCTATGCTATACTTTACAAAACGTTTTTTCTTCAACTATTGAAAGTATAGGTATTTATGAACGAGACACAGGATACGCAGATAGAACACTTTCCTGACCGGAGCCTCAGACGCTTGCTTCAAGACAGGGAATATGTGCGGGGGTTAGTCCAAATTATCGCACCCGACATCGAGGTGTTTCTCGACTTCAACAGGATCACATACCAGAAAAGAAGTTTTATCTCTAAAGCACTGCAAGAACGCGAGTCAGATGTCCTACTGAGTGTCCCATTTCAAGAAGACACAGATGCCACAGATACCGATGCGCTGCTCATCTATATCCTCATTGAACATCAGTCTACAGTGGATAAGACGATGGGATTTCGGTTATTGTCTTACATGGTACAAATTTGGGAGTCGCAACGGCGGGAATGGGAGACGGAGAAACTTCCTGAAAGTGAAAGATGTTTACAGCCAATCCTGCCGATTCTGCTTTATACGGGTGACCGTCCGTGGACAGTGCCGGTGTCCCTGACGACGATTATGGATGTTCCTGAAATCTTGGAGCGTTTCGTCCCGAGTTTCGACACTCTGTTTTTAGGGGTCAAGGAGACTGAGGCAGAGGCATTGACGCAATTCGGACATCCGTTGGGTTGGTTGTTGCGTGTGCTTCAAAAGGAGCATGCGGACAAGACGGAGATAAGCGAAGCATTAGCAGCAGCTGTATCGCATATAGCGTCAGTAGATGAAGGCTTTGCACCGCAAGTTGCAGAGGCACTCCGGTATTTTGTACAGTTGATATTCCACCGGCGTTCTCTTGAGGAGCGCGATGCGTTAGTAGATATTATTAAACAACACATTCAAGACCCTAAGGAGTTAGAGACGATGGCACAGACAACGGCTGAGTTTCTCATAGAACAAGGTATGCAACGCGGTATTGAACAAGGTAAAGCGGAAGGTAAAGCGGAAGGTAAAGCGGAAGGTAAACAGGACGCGGTACTCAAACTCTTGGAATTCCGATTTCCAAACGTGCCAGAAACGCTCGCCCGTGAAATCAGCAACATCCACAACTTATCGCGCCTTGACGCGCTCTTAGAACAAGCGATGACCGCACAAAGTTTAGATGAAATAGATACGTAGTTCTTCTGAGTTTCCCTGAATGGCACAACCTAACAGGTCATGCTACAAAAGAGCGTTATGCGTCCGTCCTATCTATTTAACGAGGTGTAGACCGTGCCGACGTATACAGAAACAGATTTTGAAAACTACATTGAACAACACCTGAATCAGTCGGGCTACCGGTCATTACAATCTACGGACTACGATAAAGCCCGCTGCCTCGTCCCCAATGAGACACTACAATTTATTCAAAACACGCAATCCGAAGTGTATCAGAGACTCGAACGCCAGTACGGAGAAGACACACCCCAGAAACTCCTTGACCGTTTGAGCAGAGAAGTTGAACGTCGTGGTGTACTGGATGTATTGCGGAAAGGTATTCGGGATAGAGGTTGCCATTTTAACCTAACCTACTTCCAACCCTCAAGTGGCATGAACCCTGACCACCAACGCCTCTACGCCCAGAACCGATTTTCCCTCATTCGACAACTCCATTACGCACAGCGGAACGAGAAGTCGGTCGATATGACCTTGTTCCTCAATGGTCTGCCACTGGTGACGATGGAACTCAAGAACAGTCTCACCGGTCAGATTGTTGCGGAGGCGGAGAAACAGTATCGGACAGATCGGGACTCAAGGGAGCCGTTGTTCCGATTCAAGCGGTGCTTGGTCCACTTCGCCGTGGGCAACGAGAAGGTTTCCATGACAACCCGATTACGGGATGGCGAGACGCGGTTCTTTCCGTTTAACAGAGGCATTGAGAACCCCGTGAACCCAAACGGGCACAAGACCGCCTACCTCTGGGAGGACATCCTGCAACGCGATAACTTAATGGAACTCATCAACAACTTTATCCATGAACAGGAGACCACAGAAAAGATTTACGATGACAAAACTAAGATGGTGAGAGATGAGAAGTCCCGCGTGCTTGTTTTCCCGCGGTACCATCAACTCGACGTAATTCGTGAATTGAAACGGGCTGTTGTGAAAGAGGGAGTTGGACATAACTACCTTATCCAACACACCACAGGGAGCGGGAAGTCGAACTCTATCGCGTGGTTGGCGCATCTACTGACGCACCTGTACGGCTCGGAGACCGATACAGACCGGATCTTCGATTCCGTGATTGTCGTGACGGATCGATTGGTGCTTGACAAGCAGCTGCAGGACACAATCAAACAGGTGGAACAGGTCGACGGCGTGGTGCATGCCGCTGACAAGAACTCGGCGCAGCTGAGAGGTTTCCTTGAATCCAGTAAAGACATCATCATCTCAACGATTCAGAAGTTCAGTGTGATTGCAGAGGAGATTGGAAAACTCAAAAGTAAGACCTTCGCCGTGATTGTTGACGAAGCGCACTCCTCACAGAGCGGTGAATCGGCAAGGAATCTCAGGATTTCACTTTCGCGAGGGATTGATCTGGGTGTAACGGAAGATAACGCCGACGAAGTATCGGATATAGACGCTAAAATCCTTGAACAGATGGAGCAGCGCAGGATGCAGGAACATATCTCCTATTTCGGTTTCAGCGGCACACCTAAGAACAAAACCTTAGAACTGTTCGGACGCAAGGACGCGGAAGGAAAATTTGTTCCCTTCCACGTCTATTCGATGCGCCAGAGTATCAGCGAAGGGTTCACACTGGACGTGCTCCAGAACTACACCACCTTTAAGCGGTATTTTGAACTGGTCAAAAGCGTTCCGGAGGATAAACAGTACGAAAAGGCGCGGACACTCCGGGCACTGACCAATTACGTTGACCTGCAACCCCATAGCATTGAAACCAAAACCCGGATTATGTTGGAACACTTTACCGAACACACTGTAAAGACGATAGCAGGCAAGGGACGGGTGCTGTTGGTTACATCGTCCCGACTGCACTGCGTCAGATACAAGCAGGCATTCGATAAACAGATGCGGGAGATGGGGCTTCGCTACGGCTGTCTCGTGGCGTTCAGCGGCACGGTACACGACACCGACAACGCGGTGGATTACACGGAAAACGGGATGAATGTATTGCCACCAAGCACTTCCATTGCCGACAGTTTCAAGAGTCCTGAGTATCGCATTCTGATTGTCGCGAATAAGTTCCAAACAGGTTTTGATGAGCCGCTCCTACAGACGATGTACGTCGATAAGCGGTTAGACGGACTGCAATGTGTCCAGACCTTGAGTCGCCTGAACCGCGTCGCTACTGGCAAGACGGATACACTGGTACTCGACTTCGTGAACGAACCTGAGCAGATACAAGAGGCGTTTCAGCAATACTATCAGACCACAGTGCTTGCGGAGGCGACCGACCCGAATCGGTTGTACGATCTACAGCGTCAGTTGGAAGATTTTGATCTCTATGATGATGAGACCATTGAGGAATTCTGCCGTATCTTTTACGATGCTAATCAACCCGATGAACTTCTACAAGGCGTTCTTGATGGCGTTGTTGAGAAATGGACAGCACTTGAAATGAATGAACGGGAAGAATTTCGTTCCGCCTTACAAAGTTATATTCGCCTCTACGGATACATCTCACAGTTGATTACCTTCACGGATGTGGCATTGGAAAAGTTATATATCTTTGGTCGCAGCCTCAATAAGAAACTCCCGAAACGCGATCACCCCGACCTGAACGACGTTCTATCATCTGTGGATTTGGATTCGTTTCGTGTGGAGAGAACATACGACAGTCTACAACTCTCCCTCGAAAAAGAAGATAGCGAACTCCAAGGAATTGGCAGCGATGTCGGGACCATGAGGGACCCTGAGCAGGATTTCCTCTCCAATATCATTCAGGCATTGAATGATGCCTATCAGACAGATTTCACGATGGAAGATAAAGTTGACATTGCCACGATTCACCAAAAAGTGCTTGAGAACGAGGAGCTTCGGCAGGTGATTGAAGGGGATAATACGGAAACGAACAAACGGTATAAGTTCGAGCGGGTGATTGATGACATTTTATTAGATTTCGTCAATAGCAAGTTGGCACTTTATACGAAATTATCGAAACCAGAGATTAACGACTATCTTAAACAACACCTCTACCGCGCCTATCTGGAGCAACCGTCTTCTCACCTTTGACTCATGAAATTGTGGATTTTACATTAGTTAGGACTTACGCACGCCACCGGTAGGTGCGGTTAGATGAAGATTAATTTATTAATTCGGTAATCCGAATTCACCCCAAACCTGGTAGGTGCGGTTTCCTAACCGCACCGGACATTACCGATTTATTTTCTTAAACTTCATCTAACCGCACCGATCCTATGGGGGGCCGTATCTTTATCGTCTGAAGATACATGTCTCAACTTAATTTTGCGTAAGTCCTGTTAGTATTGAAATTTGCTTATATTACTGTATCAATTGAAAAATGCTGACGCAAAAAATGATAGCCGATGTTCCATCGGATCCAGGTGTTTACTTTTTTCGTGGAGCTGCAGGGACGATCCTCTATATCGGTAAGGCAAAATGTCTACGGAAACGGGTACGTTCTTATCTCCATAAGGTCAAAAAACGCCCAAGCAAAATCAAACGACTTATCCGATGGACGACGGATGTGCGGTATCAGGTATGTCGTTCAGAGCAAGAAGCACTTTTTTTGGAGTCGCGATTAATCCAAGAACATCAGCCGAGTTATAATACGGCTATGAAATATGGGCGGCAATCTTGGTATATTCGGATAGATGTTGGAGAGGCGTTTCCGCGCCTTGAACGCGTGTCTGAAACGCAACCCGATGGTGCAAGGTATTTCGGTCCCTTATCAAGTCGGCGATGGACGGATGAAGCCATTGATGTCCTACAGCGGATTTTTCCCGTCCGCACATGTGAAGGCGAAATTATCCCGACGCCAGGGTTCCGTGCCTGCTTTGAATACGATTTGAAGCGTTGTAACGCACCGTGCGCAGCACGCATTACGAGCAAAAGCTATAAGGAAACCATAACGGATGTTGTCAATCTGCTTGACGGCGAGTATGAAAAAGTGCAAGAAAGTCTGATTGCAAAGCGGGATAGGGCATCGGAAGTACTGCGATTTGAGCGGGCTGCTGCGTTTCACAGGCAGCTGCAACGGATTCAAAAAGTTTTTACCTTCCTTGATGTCCATCGGAGGTGACTTCATGGCAACACAAAAGATTGAGAAAGAGATTCTCGGTGGACCCAATGGAACGGCACGTTGTCGCTGCGGGCGGCTCCGCTATCCGCGTTATCGGTTATGTCCAAAGTGTTATTATGCCAAACCCCAAGCCACCGCTCCAGATCCGAAGAAATTGTCGCGTGCCGAACTCCTGAAAATGCAGACTTCAAAACCGATGCCGCTTTCAGACCGACAAGCGCGGATCCGATTCCTGGAAAAACGATATGGCGTACAATTCAGAGGACAGGACATCCGTTTTATGAAGAATTCGCAATTATACGCCCTATCGGAACAGATGGGCTATCGTCGTCGCTGAGTTTTTGTGTATCCGGTCAACAATTTTCGGATTCTAAAAAATATGTTGTCAAGAAAACCAATATCTGTTAAAATAGTAGGGACATATAATTATTCAAGGAGGTTAACCCATGCGTATAGCGAAATTATCGCTAATTTGTCTGGTCGCCTTTGCATTCATGGTAGGGTGTGGCATGATCGGGAAAGAAGCAGAGATGTCCGAGACTGCCGCTACTTCCACGGAGGGAGCCGCAATGGAGTCCGAAGCAAAGACTGACATGGCCGGAGACATGGAGCAAGCCGCCGTTGAAGAGGTAACACTGAATGTCACAGGTATGACATGAGGCGCGTGTACCAGTAAAGTGCAGGCTGCACTTAGCGGGCTCACAGGCGTTTCTGAAGTAGTGAGTGTTTCTTCTGATACGAATACGGCTGTGGTAAAGGTCAAAAAGGGTAAAGTGACGGCTGCCGCACTTACCGAGGCAGTTAAAGGCGCAGGTTTTAGTGCCGAAGTTGCCCAATAAGATTAGTTTGAAGGGGTGGGGTTCCTCACCCTTTCTTTCTATATGAATGGGTTGTAGTGTGCAATATTAAAAGCCGTGGTCCGAAGATCGCTGCTATAAATAAGGGGTATAAACCTATGCTTCACTTAAACGTGAGAATCGTACTCGTCTGCCTTGCGACACTTCTGCTTGTGATTGCTTGTGCAGACACGCAAAAGAAGACGACGGAGGAAACACCTGCCCAAACAGCAGAAGCAAGCATTGAAGAAGTCACACTGGCTGTCACGGGCATGACATGAGGCGCGTGTACCAGTAAAGTGCAGGATGCACTTACAAAAGTAACAGGGGTCTCCGAGGTCGTCAGTGTTTCTATGGATGAAAACAAGGCTGTCGTGAAGGTTGAGAAGGGGAAAGTTGAGAAAGACGCGCTCGTGAAAGCGGTGACTGATGCCGGTTTTAGCGCGCAAGTCGCCAACTAAACCTAACAGGTGAGGGAAATTTCGCCTTTGTTTTATGAGAAAAAGTGGATTCATATTGTAATGCGAGGTCTCAGGACCTCGCATTTTCAATTGTCTATGGTGAGGTATGGGGGCTGATGTTAGTCTATTGGCTCTTCGCGTAAAGTGGGTCGTCAAGCAGAGATTGTACTTCGTAGATTGAGCCTTTTAGTTCGGCGTAGGGTTCCGGCATACGCACTGGCGCAGCTACCATGCGGGGTTCATTCGTCGGTTCGCCACGGAGGATGAAACTGTTGAAAGTTTCCCAATCCGGAATGCCTTTCAGGGGCCATGCATCTACGGCACAATACTGGGCAAGCTTTAAGCGGCGCGGTTTGTCTGAGGTGTTTGGAGCGGAGCCGTGCAACGCTCGGACATGATGGATTGTGATGCCCCCCGCCTTCAACTCGACAGGAACAGCACCTTCTGGTGTGAAATCTGGATCCGTCACTGCCCCAATAAATGCCCCGTTTTGATGATGATCCAAAGTCGGTCCTTTGTGGGAGCCGGGGAGTATCATCAATGCCCCGTTCTCCACAGTCATATCATCAATAACGACACCCACTGCGAGCAGGTCGTCGTTGGTATGCGGATAAAATGCCCAATCCTGATGCCATTCAACCGGACTTCCGAACTCCGGGTATTTCATATTCAACTTATGCCCGTTATACCGCACGCCGGGTCCGATAAGTTGTTCCACAATATCCAGAATCCTCGGGTGCCGTAGAGCATAATCGTAAACGACGTGATGGAGTCCCGGATTTTTGATACGTCGTACACGTGGATTAGCGGGAGTATGTCCTGGTTCCAAATCGAAAATATCGGTATGTTCGGTGACCTCTCTCGATTTTTCGACGAATTCACCAGTCACTCGCTGAAGGTCCGCAACCTCTTCTGCAGTTAGCACCGCCTCAACACCGAGATAGCCGTTTTCCTCATAAAAATCAAGTTGTTCTTGCGTGAGCATTGTTTCATTACACTCCTCTTAGCGAAATGATACTGCTATTATACGTCAAATCCGTTAAAAATTTCAACCCTTTAGCAGTTTCTTATAAATGTCCTGTACCTTTTGGACGTGTGTTTCAACGCCGAAAGTCTCTTCGGCATATCTTCTTGCCCGCTGACCCATAGACACGCTTTGCCTCCGGTCTTTAGCGAGTTCGATAATCTTGTTTGCAATATCCGCTGTAGATTCTGCTGGCATGATGTATCCCGTTACATTGTGAACAATCATTTCAGTTGTACTGCCAATTGGGGTACCAATGACGGGTTTGCCAGCCGCCATCGCCTCTGCAATGACACTCCCTGCTGAAAGCGTTACGAGTAGATCCAATTCTTGCATCGCCTTGGGCATATCGGTGCGGTGCCCCGTGAAGTGGACAGTCCCCTGCAACTGATATTTGGCTACCAGTTGGTGGACTTCGCGATTATAGGCGCGGTGTGTTGGTGTGTCGAGTGCTGCGCCGACGATGTGGAATCGAACTTTGTCGGCTTGTGCAGCGACCTTCGCTGCTATTTCAACGAACGATTTCTGGCGTTTGAAGGGTTCAATCCTGCCTACGATGCCTACGTTGTATGCCTCCGAATTTACTTTTACAGAAGTAGGTTGAAAAGCCGATAAATCAACGCAATTCAGTATCACCGCAATCTTTTCAGGATCAATCCCTGCTTGAACCAGCGGGGTTGTACTTTCCTGCGAAATAGCAATGATTTTGTCCATCTGGTCAAACTTGTATTTTCGCACTTGGGAGGAACTGAGCAGCGTCCGAACATGTGAAATGATGGGGATTTTCAACTGCTTGCTAAGACACCACAAGTACGGATTGAACCACGAATCGGAGGTGTGGATGAGTTTCGCGTTGTGAGTCTTGGCGAGTGCGGCTAATTTTTTCGCCGCACTATACCGCACTATCAACGATTTCGCTTTTCGCCACGGAGGGAGATTGAGAATGACCGTTGGAATATCAGCAGCCCTCAGGTATTCTGCGAAAACGCCATCGTCAGGGCAAACGACCAACGGATAATAGTCGGATCGATCCATGTTTGTGACGAGATAGGCGAGTTGCTTTTCACCCCCGCCGATGTTTGAACCGCAATGGCTGAGGTAGAGTATCGGAATCATCAGTTTTTATCACTATAAGCAACTTTCCCATAGGTTACACTGGGAAATTGAGGTGCTGATCCAAGAAAACTTGGCTGACCGATCGGTGCTGATGGACTCTCAGGATGGCTTCAGAGAGTAGCGGTGCGATAGAAAGGACTTTTACTTTCCCATCCAGCTGCTTTTCAGCAGGGACAGGAATCGTATTCGTGGTGACCACCTCGCGAATTGCTGGATGGCTGAGCCGTTCCAACGCTGGACCCACTAATATAGGGTGTGCGATACTCACGTAAGCAGGTTCCGCTCCAGCCTCCGCTAACGCTATGGCTTGTTGTCGGATTGTACCGCCCGTCTGTATTTCATCGTCAGTGATAATAGGGGTCTTACCCCTGACGTCTCCAACAAGTTCGACGAATTTAATACTCTGTCCATCAACACCGGTTCGCCGCTTATGCATAATGGCCAACGGAAGTCCCAAAATATCAGCGTATTTCTCTGCTAACTTGGCGCGGCCTGCATCGGGCGCAACGATTACGCCATTTTCGACCTGCTTCTCGCGGAAGTAATTTGTCAAAGTCGTTAGGGCGGTCAAGTGATCCATAGGGATATCGAAGAAACCCTGTATCTGTGGCACGTGTAGATCGATAGCCATGACGCGACTTGCACCAGCCGTGGTCAGGAGATTGGCTACAAGCTTCGCACTAATCGGTTCGCGACCTGTTGTCTTATGATCTTGACGGGAATACCCAAAATACGGAATAATAGCGGTGATCTGCCGCGCTGATGCACGTTTCATCGCGTCAATCGTGATTAGCAGTTCCATCAGGTTTTCGTTGGCAGGTTGACTTGTTGGCTGGACGATGTAGATATCAGTACCGCGGATACTTTCTTCAATCTGAATCCGAGTTTCATCGTTAGGAAATGGACCGATTGTAATTTTACCGAGTTCAACGCCTAAGATCGCAGCGATTTCTTTCGCCAACGCCGGATTCGCGCTCCCGGCGAATAGCCTGAAATCCCTTCTAACTTGCTGATCGATCGGGGTGGACATGCCAAAGCCTCCTTATACTGAGTGAATCTTGTTCATCATAAACTGCCTACTTTGCTGAAATGGGAAACTATAAATCTTGTACGTTTGTCGTGTTGTACGCTGTCACTAACCAAGGACCGACCATACGAAAGCTAAAGCAAAAACGAGTGCGATACCAATTACGGAATGGCGCACTTGAATGCTTCGACTTTTTGCCTTGTAACTGTCTGTATACAAAGCTGCGTATTCTGGTGATCTTCCAAGGAGCCGTGAGGCAGGGGGTGTTGGTTCATAGATAGAAGCGATAAGAACGCCAAGAATATTGCCAAAGATACCGATAAAAACCCACCGCGTCTTTCTCGCATCGGATTCCGCATCTTCTTCAGCTGTCAAATGTGCTTCTGTTGCAGCGGGATGTTGTTGATAGTCATCCATCTTTTAAAAGACCTTACTTTTCATGTCAAAATCGTTTCACGAATCCTATTAAGAAAGTCATAGGTACCCACACGCTAAAGCGTGGGGCTTGTGTTTCCTCGCAAACTGCGTTTTTCTCTAAGAGAAAAGTCGTCTTACGTCTGCTCCACTTTAGGCAGCCAAGCCTGCCCGTTTGATATTCATAGCAGCGTTTACGTCTCTGTCGTGGTGAGAACCACATTCAGGGCATATCCACTGCCTATCTGAAAGAGAGAGTGCTTTGTTATGGTATCCACAATCACTGCAAGGTTTCGTTGTAGCCGTCCACCGACTGATTTGCACCAAGGTTTTACCGTGCTTTGCGCACTTCTTTTTCAGTATTTCAAGAAACTGGTAGAAGGCATGATCAGAGACCTTGCGTCCCCAAAGCCGTTTCATACCCTCAAGGTTCAGCGTCTCAAAGCAAAGCACGTCAAACGCTGTGCAAAGTTCGGTAGCAAGTTTCCATTGCCAATCTTCTCTTTGCCGGGCAATCTTGCGGTGAAGTCGTGCGAGTTCACGGACAGCACGCCACCAATTGCCCGAACCTTTGACCTTACGCGAAAGTGCCTTGTTCAGAGAACGCAACATCTTCAGCGATCGTTTGAGAAACTGCGGAGATGCTATCTTCTCGCCTGCGTCGCTGGTGAGGAAGGTTTTGTTTCCGTAATCAAACCCTGCACTCTTACCCGTCATGGGTTTGCGTTCGGAATCCTCAACAGCATCGCACGAAAAGCATATCCAATAGTCGCCGCACCTGTCGCGTTTGATTGTGATCGTCTTGATAGTTCCTTGAATTTCGCGGTGTTTGTGGAAAGAAAACCACGTCCCTATACAGTTGATTTTGATACGATTGTCTTCAAGTGTGTAACCCGCTTGTGTGAAGGTCATAGAGTTGTATTTCTGACGTGTTTTGATTTTCGGTCTACCGACTTTACGTTTGGTTTTGCCTGCTTTGCGGTCTTTGATATTTTCAAGAAAAGCGTCTTGAGACTTGCCATAACGCAAAACAACGTCTTGGACAACTTGACTCGGCAAGTCTGCCCAATGCGGTTGCGTCCGTTTTTTGAGCTTGGTAACGTGTGCTTTTATGCGATAGGCAGATAGGTTCTTGCCGAATATGCGATAATACCGACGAGACAAACGTAGGATATGCACATGGATCCGCCACATATCGTCAAGCATATTGCCTATCTTGATAACGTTCGATTGAGACTGAAGTTTGTATTTGTATGACTTTTTCATGGATTATCAGGTATCAGGTGTTTATCCCCTACAGAGTGGGAAGCGGACACATAACCTTGCGGCTATGCTCTGTATGTCCGCTAACCTGATATGTTAATTATACAATATTTCCATCTTGTTCGTCCAGTTTTTTCTTGATACAACTATAGGCGGTGTCTACATCCCCGCCCTAAAGAACGGGGGTTTGACACCGAAGATTATGCTAACGATTCACCGGTCATCTCAACCGGTTGTGCTAAACCGAGCAGGTGGAGGACTGTTGGCGCAATGTCAGCAAGTCGTCCACCCGTGCGGAGTTGTTGACTCCTACGTTCGTTGTCCACAACGATGAGATCCACGTCGTAAGTCGTATGTGCGGTGTGGATACCACCCGTTTCGGGGTCAATCATCTGTTCACAGTTCCCATGGTCAGCGGTAACAATGAGTGCACCGTCTTTTCTAAGCACAGCGTCAACAATTTTTCCTACACCTATATCAACCGCCTCAACTGCTTTAATAGCGGCGGGAAGCGAACCCGTGTGTCCCACCATATCACCGTTGGCGTAGTTGAGTACTATCAGGTCATACTTGTCGGAGTTGATTCGACGCAACATCTCAGCTGTCACACCGGGTGCGGACATCTCCGGCTTCTGGTCGTAGGTGGTCACGTCGCGTGGAGAGGCGATAATTTGCCGATCTTCGCCTTCGTAGGGTTCATCGTGGTAGTCGTTAAAAAAGAAGGTCACGTGTGGAAATTTTTCGGTCTCTGCGCATCGAAATTGTGTTAAGCCTGCCTGGCTGACATAAGCACCGAGCGTATTCTGCATTTTGGGCGGTTTCTTGACAGCCGCTTCAACAGGCATTCCTTGCTCATACTCGGTCATTGTGACAAATTTAACGTCAAGTTTGCAATTCCGTTTAAAACCCATTTCTCGCACGACCCCATCTTTTCCTTCTGCCTGAAACGGAAATTCATTGAGACAAAAGGCTTTGGTGAGTTCTCGCGGACGATCCCCTCGGAAGTTATAGAAAACAACGGCATCCCCGTCAGTGATACGCTGAAGCGGTTCGCCGTCACTCCCGACAACCACGCTCGGACGCACGAACTCATCTCCTTTGCGGTTGGTGTCGTCCGGGTTTTCGTAATAATCGCGATAGGCATCTGTCGCATCGTTAACGCGGTTGTCGCTGCCTTCCGTTAAAAGACGGTACGCCACTTCAACGCGTTCCCATCGGTCGTCCCGATCCATCGCATAATAACGACCAATAACGGAGGCTATCTGTCCGATACCGATTTCTTTCAACTTCGCTTCAATCTGCTCACAGAATTGGATACCGAGGTCGGGTTGACAGTCGCGTCCGTCACTGAAATTGTGAATCAAGACTTGATCGGATTTGAGTCCATTTGCCTTAGCGAGTGCAAGGAGTCCGTAGAGATGCTCAAGCGAGCTGTGGACCCCGGCATCGCTTGCCAGTCCCATGAGATGGAGATGTGTTCCATGTTTCTTGACATGCGCAATCGTATCTAAGAGGACTTCGTTCTGAGCAAACTCACCGGATCGGATCATGGTGCTGATGCGGAGGAGCTCTTGATTCACGATGCGTCCTGCTCCGATGTTTTGGTGTCCGACTTCGCTGTTGCCGATGACACCAGGCGGTAAACCGACATCCTCGCCGGAGGTATGGATTTGGACATAAGGATAGTTCTGTCGAAGCCAGTCATCTACAGGAGTCTTTGCAAGATGAACGGCGTTTACCCGATTCCATTCAGGGTACGGGTTGTGGCCCCAGCCGTCTCGGATAATAAGAACGACGGGGCGTTTCGGTTGATTTTTCACATAAATCCTTTCTAATTAAGACACGACGGTGTGCTGACGACTTTACGAGGCATTGTGCATAACGCGTCTGTAGATAGCGTGCAAGGGGACTTCACATTCAATTGAAACGAGGGATAACATATCCTCAAGACTTTGGAGGGTGTTGTGGATCCATTGCGTCCCTTGACGACAATAGTGTTCAACGCGCGCCCTGTCCTGGGAAATAAGGACGTATTCCTCTAAAGAGGCAATTTGTTTATAATGTTCAAATTTTTCGCCGCGGTCGAACGCTGCGGTTGATGGAGACAGCACTTCTATGACAACAATCGGATTGAGGAGTGTGTCAAAGGTGTCATCCTCAAAACGCGGTTCACCACAGACAACGATAACGTCTGGGTAGAAATAAGAGACCTCCGGACTAGTCCGCACGCGCATCTCACCAGCGAAGACTTCACACTCGCTCTCCATCAATTGATTGCTAAGTTGAACTGTTGTATCTACTGTGATACGATTGTGCCAACGACTTGCCCCAGACATCGCGATTATCTGCCCCTTGTGGTATTCGTTCTTAAAGGGCTGCTTACGTTCCCAAGTGAGATATTCCTCGGGGGTCAGATAAGTCGGTGCCGGAAGAGTTGACATCTGTAGCTCCATAAACCTACTTTGCGGTTATCTGATTCTTGCCTTTAATTTTCCCCAGGCTGTAGCGAGTTTGCCACGTGCTTCTACATCCTGTGGTGTCTCCATAACTTGTTGAATATCGGCTTCACTTAGGGTTTTCTCATAAAGTCGTACTTCATCAATTTTACCGGGGAAGTGGTCAGTGGCATTGCCGAGATCGTCGCCACCAATCCAGAGTTCTAAGTTGGATGGCGCAATTGGCACACCGTTCGGAGCTTCACCTTCGAGTTCACCGTTAATATAAACCTTCATCGTCTTTCCATCGAATGTTCCTGCAAAGTGATACCATTCACCGACTTTCCAATCGGTCGTTGTGGATTGCGCAAAGGTATTGTTCGGTTTGACGAGAAAGTCTATACTGGCTGCATCGCCGAAGTCAAAGATGACGAAGATGGAGTTATTTTTACTCATTAAGCGGTGACCGGTGAGGTCCTCGTTTGGACAGAACCACATCATGAGGGTAATATTTTCCTCGATGGCGAAGGCAGGATCGTCTGCGACGATAACATGGTCATCCACACCGTCAAATTCGAGTCCAGCCTCGAACTTTCCATCGACCCATTTGGGATCATCGTTGAACTCTCCATCGTGCCCGTTGCCGGTGACATCTATGGCTTCTTTGCCTTTACCTTCATCAAAGGGCCAATAAGCGACAAGGCCTTCTTCCGCAACATTAGCGATACTAAGGTTGGCAATAATCAGGAGTAGGCATAGCGAGAAAACAAAGATAACTTTGGACATTGCAATTCCTCCTATGGAAAATCAAAATCTTGAATTTTCACCTTGAACGTTTGTCAATATTATAACATATTTGTGGAGATGAAGTGTAGGAAAAATTGTCTGAATCAGGATTTATAGGGTTTTAGTCTGCTGCCGCAACGCCACATAAATTCGAGAGGGCGTGTCTATGTCTTTTAAGGGCATCCTCAAGCCAATGGTCGTGCATAACGGTTCGGATGTCTGGCTCAACTGATTCAACTTCAAGCATTATTACGAGTAGTTTAAGGGTTAATTCCCGTTTACGACCAGCGAGCAGTTTGGTTAGGATTGTCTCACCTATTTCCTGATCAACTAACCCAAATCTCCGTTCGGATTTCAATACGGTCCCTATAAAATCAATGTGCAGGCGTTTTAGCTCCGCTATCGGAAGGGCACCTATAATTTTGATAGTTTGTAGGTCTGTGCGGTCATTCTCAATCCTTTCTCCACTTTCATCCCTTCTTAGTGTATCTCCCATGTCGGACGATGCGGATGCCGCGGTGAACCTAAAGGACTTACAGGATTATAAATATAAGAATAGGAATAGGAAGAATAACTCGAACCGACACCTATCCCAAGTCGGACTCTCGTATTCAGAGCAAACATGGACAATAGAACGTTAAGATTGTTTCTTTTTCCTTTAAACATGATTAAAATTCTGTAGCAACAATTACGAGGTCTAAGACATTTACGATTCCATCTCCGTTCAGATCCGGTTCCTTTTTACCGAAAGCGTTCGCAACTAACACCAAATCCAAAACATTCACCACGCTGTCACCGTTGACATCTGCATTCGCTCTCTGCTTGAGGTATATTTCGCCATCTAAATCTGGTATTGTATGCTGGGTGTCTGTGGTCTGGCGACTGAAAGCCGTCGTTGGCACTTCCAACGTGATCGTCTGTTCATTACCACTGCGGTTATACACCGCCCAGCCGTTCGTGAACTCACGGATAAATAAGCCCTCTCGGTTGTCGTAAGTTTTAGTTTTCTCCCCGATCGGACGACCCAACGGTGCATCAAAAAAATCATCGTAGATATCGCCATGGTTCCAAAGATGGACATTTATATAACCATCGGAATGTGTAAGACTCAGTGTGGTAAAAGCACGCACGGTTTGTTGGTTTCGATCCGTATCCTCCTCAAGTTTGCAATGCAATAGTGCAAGACTTGGGTCTTTTAAGTTCGCTTCGTTCCAGAGAATTGCCTCTTCAAATTCACTGAAATCTCGGTGGGTATACGTATCATTCGCGCCGGATGGCCAGGTTTCCATGAGCACACCATTGATATAAGATGCCCAGCGTGGGATTTTCGACCATGTTGCGTTAACAAATATCAGAAAATCATCTGGCACCGATGCACGGATCCTCTGTAAAATTTTATCACGTGCTAAGCGTTCCGCTTCTGGTGTGACAAGACCCCTAAGTTCACCTTGAAAATCAGTGGTCTCCTGCCAACGATCCAGCCAGATACCATCATACAGCCCACATTTTGCAACCGCAACGGCTTGTGCAACAATTATATCGATGACATCAGGATTCGTAAAGTCAAGCAACGGTTCTACCCACTTCTCGTTGCCTTGGGCATCAAGAGGTGCTGGACGGTGGGCAATCGTCCCGTCAGGGTTTCGCAACCAATAGGGTGAATCCAACCCGAATGGGCTACGGTCGTCGTGATAGCCCCTACCATCAAAATAAGCGATCTCAACAAAAAACATCATATTCGGGTTTTCATGCAAGAGCTCTTCATGGATCCGTTTTACATTCTGAATATGCCGAAGACCTTCACCTGCGCGTACAACGCCACCGAAAGGGGATTTCTCAAACCACAACGCATCATTACCGAAAGGATAAGCCTCTCCAAACATATCCGAGCGAGCTAAATGCTTCATAGATTCTAAATCTGATGTATTCTTAAAGCTCTGTGTCGTATGGACGTATATTGAGGGGTAATCGCGATCTTCAATACGTTCTGAGACTGGACGCACGTACGACGGACGCTCAAAATCACACATCCAACGTCGGAGTGCGTCTATTATGGCTGGATGTGCGGATACAAACTGCCCTGCCCCTGAATCCGGATTATCTCGAATGTCCAGATATTTCAAATTTGTAAGGTTTAATAACGGTGTGAAATCGGTAATCTGATTGCCACTTAACGCAAGATCCTCTAATTGCGTTAGATGTGAAAGGGGTGAAATATCAACAATCTGATTGCCATCTAATTCAAGATGATATAATTGCGTTAGATGTGAAAGGGGTGTTAGATCGCGAATGCCTCCATTGTTGAGAAGGAGCACCTTAAGATTTATAGCGTGCTCCAGCCCCTGAAGATTACTGATATTATCAGTAATGATTTCATGAAGGTGTGGCATATCTGCCTTGTGGATTGGTATTGCGTCAGAGATTTGAAGTTTATCTCTGACCGCCTGCTCTAAACGAGCATCCGGCATCCAATCCGCTGCGTGAACGAGCGAGCAGACGAAAAGAAAAATAACAGAAATCAACTGTAATTTTTTATGCATCTTGTGGCTTCCTTATCCCGATGATGTACAACCCTTTCTCCTGATGCCTGAAAAAGAGACTGTCCAATATGTCGTGATTCCCTTCTTTTGGTGCTTTTTCTTTGAACTCGTTGTTGGGTTCTTTCAAACCGGATGTTCTTGGACTCTGTTGTGAAAGAGAACCGAATTGTGTGATGAATTCAGCGTTGACGGCTAACATCTGAACATCCATATCCATGGCATCGTAAAAGCGCGGGGGTATGAGAAAATAGTCGCCGTAGAGCTGTGTGCAACCTTCACAGTCCTGTTCATACCAAAGGGCTTCAAATTCTTCTCTGGCTCGAGGAACTCTCCAAGCTCCATGGCGATGGGCAAACCGATGAAATTGGGTAGAAACATTTATCCATCTGATAGCAACATTAACCCGGACATCGCTGGTAGAAAGAAAGGCGCGAGCATTATCAATACCAAGTGCTGCCAGAATTGAAGCAATATGTCCCTTACGTTCTCTTAATTCGTTATACTCTCCTAACTGCGATAAAATTTCCTCTGTAAGTTGGCTTTGTATATGGCTTTTGGCTTCGTCAGTAGATAAAATATCTCTTAACCCTCCATCAATCTCCCGGGCAACATAGGCTAAAAGACTTGCCGAGGTTTGCAGATTATCATCTTGTAGGATTTTAAGTCCATCGAGATAGAAAGCCGCTATTTCTTCTCCAATATCTTTCAATCCTTGGTAAATTGCACGTTGCCGAGCATCTAATTCCAGTGTGCGGTTCGTAATCTCATGTAGAGGCTGCGATAGGTCTTGTTCATCGTCAAACCTGTCGTTCACTTTCTCTTTTGCCTCCTCTACTTCAAAAATTCAATAACCCCATATTAACACATTTCGAGCCGAATGTCAAGCGATTTTGTAAGACACTTGTCGCCCCGCCGGAGCTAAGAGTCGTGGGATTGCGATACCGTGAACCCAACGATTCTCATTTCAATATCACGATCTGCCGTGTTGCAGAAAAGTCTCCTGCTATGAACTGTAAAAAATAGACACCACTTGAGACGGGTTCGCCTACCGCATTCCGTCCGTCCCAATAAGCTGCCCGCTCGCGTGTCAGATAATATCCGACAGGTTTGAACCCGATAGGAAGCGTTCGGACCAAATGACCATTGACATTGTAAATTTTCACACGCACATCTGCTGCTTCCGCCAACTGATACGGAATCCACGTTTCGGGATTGAAAGGGTTAGGATAATTCGGCAGGCATTTCGTCTCCGTAACGCGCTGATTAACCTCTGATGTTTGGCTGGGTGCTTCTACCCCGGCATCCTCAGCAATAATCAGTAGGTCCCCCCAATGTGCCCAGTCCCAACCGTTGTTTTCGCCAGGGGCAGTTCTCAATTCCAGTAACACCACTTCCCCTGAAAACTCCGAAAGAGAGATGTGTGCATCCGTCCATCCGGGTGTCTTTGTGAAGTGTTCAAATCGCTTTTGCCCGTTGAGAAGCACTCCAAAAGAGACTCCATCGCTACGCGCTTGCTCATCCAATAAACCGGTCGAAAAAGAGAAGGTTATTTCTTCTGCTTGCGGTAGAGAAAGCAAGAATTGGAGAACAGTTTGTCCGTCTTTCGGCGGGTGTGCATTAATCGTTTCCTTCCGCGTTCCACCCACAGTTCCATAATTTCGCGTCCCTGAACCGTCAACGTTTCCAAGCCGAAAGATATTATCAAACTGAAGTCCGGCAATAAATTCGGCGGCTCTCAGATCGTAGGGGGGGACGACCTGTTGCGTAGGAGAGAATAAAAAGAGAACCTGTGCCGGGAGTTCGGTATCGAGAATATATTGTTTTTCCTCGGTATGCCTCACGCCATCAGGATAACTCCTTATGGGTTCATTCGGTAAGAAAAACCCTACTTTCACGAGTGTGTCTGACGGTTCAGCAACAATTTTAGGCTCTCCCCAGTTTGCCCAATCCCAACCTGTGTTTCCATCAGGTCCTGGAGTGGTGGTAAAACGTAGGGCAATATGTTGTCCACGATAGGGTGTCAAATCCAAGCTGATATGTTTCCACTCTTGTTGATTGTAATGTTGACGGAAAATCTCATTATCTTGGACTGAGACGCTGAATGTCACCCCATCAGAGTTTTCGGAACCCTCTGCCAAACCAATATCAAATTCCAAACGGATGTGAGGACTCTCTGGTAGCGATAGTTCCCATTCCCCGAATGCATCGCCGCTAATACCTTGATGAGGGGGGTGAGCATCAATTGCTAATTTGTTAACCCCTGATATGGATCTTTCACCCTGCTGGAAATTAGCACCTCTCTGTTGAGGTAACTCTTCTTCATTTAAAACAACACCCGTTTTCACAAGATGAAACTGTGCCAATAAATTAATTTCATGAGAAACATCTGTCCTTTCCAGTCGGAAAAAGGCGGCATTTTCCGTCACACGCGATTCCGTTACAGAAACCCCTTCTGGCAAAGCGTTAATATGTATCTGTGAAAAATCACGAGGTGTATCCCTGAGAAAATGATACGTCTTAGGATTCAAACCGAGCAGTGTCGTTTCATTATAGGCGTGCCAATGCGGGAGACTCCGACCCGTTTTCACCTGCGTCACGCCAAAGACTCTTTCATAACCAGCCCCTTCTTGCGGTAAATCAAAAATAGTGCCGCCCTTTGTCGTTTTCAGCGTTGCAATTTCATCATTTTTACCCATATATTGGAACAGCGTGTCAGGTCCCCAGTTCGTCTCAAAGTCAGACTTCAGACCAAGTTGCTGCCAAGTTCGCGCAATTGAGAGTAGCCTCTGTGTTCCAATCCGATCAGGTTCCAAGTCGTCTACCGACACGACGCGCAGTGTTGGTAAAACGCCCCAACTCTCATACGCATCCAGAGAGTCTTGGTAAAGTTGTGGAGCCCAATCAGGGTTAGGGAATCCCAAATGGCCGTAGGGCAATGTATAAGGAGAAAACAGGAAAGCACTAATTGGATGTGGTTTTGACCCCGTTGGGCGCTTCCAGCGTTGCGCGAAGCTTTCACGGAAGAAGGTGACTTCATGAAGGCGTTCGCCGCTAAAAACAACCCCCGGCATCGCTTCTGCTAATTCCTTGTGCATTAGGACGTTCCCTTGACCGGCATTTAACCCTTCAATCAATCCATTGGCATCATTCACCACCTCATGACTGACATCCAAATGAAAGGCATCTACTTCGTATTGTTCCCATACGTTTTTCAACTGTTGGACAAGGATTTTTCTAAACGTAGAATTTGCCAGATTAATAAAGGCATGATGGTAGGGAGCATCTGGCTGTTCCCATCGCCATCCATAAAGATTTCCATTCCACGGATCTCGAATGTGGAATTTCTGTAATTCAGCGTAGAGCGGATGATAGGTTGAGACTCCAACGAGATTTGCGTGAGGCATCACTCGAAATCCATACTGATGTGCGACTTTAATGAAACTACTAAACTCAGGTCTTACTGTATAATCAGGGTAATTAGCATCGTAGTCGTCTTTTCGCCACTGGGTGACATATAGTAAAGTTTTTGTGGGGTCAACCTGATTTGCTAACTTATCTAATATGCCAACGTCCAAACCGTGATAGATAACAATCAAGCCAATGTCTTGAACCCAAGTCGGCATTTGATCCAACCGCCACGGTTGAAACGTCTGCTCCATCCAGTCTCGATAGTGCCTGGCAGGCACCCGCCAATCGCCTGTGTATGTATTTAGCCGCCATACAACAGATTTCGCAGATGTAAGCGCGTCGAAAGGTGCCTGATTCTGGGTTTCAAAACCGAGTGCCAAACTCTCTATATCCTTTTCGTAGTGGAGTGCTTTAAACTGAAAGGTCTCATCTGATCCGCGAACAAAAAAACCACCTTGCTCTCCTTGAACAATTGCAAGTTGCACCTCCCAAGGCCCGGGATAATTGAAATTTCTGGAGGTGATTGGAGTTGTCGCGTCAATGATTTGTCCGCCTTCCGCTGGAAGAATCAGGTCCAAACCCTTGACATCCAGATTCCCACATCCCCACTGAATTCCATAGACACCTGCTGTATCGGAAGTTCCTTCTTGTTCGATAACCAAGTCCCCAGTGATCTGGTCAACTGCAATGAATAGGCGGATTTCGTTCTGTCCTTGGCTAAACACAAGTTCTGCTTTGAGGGGCGCGATTTTTCTTGCCGTTTTCAGCGTAGTTTGTTCCGTCCAGATAGGTCCACCATTTCTCCTTAATAACCCACTGTGTCCACCGATACCTATGGGCATACCCCCCGCACTAAGCGGTAAAGTGTAAGTTTCGGCTGTGCGTTTGTTATGGAGTTGGGTGATAACGCCATTTTTAAACTGGACTTCATACGCGTCGGTTTTGGCGAGGACGGTATTATTAAGGATGGTGATTTCGGCGGATTGTGCTGTTTCAGCGTAAAGCATACAGAAGATCGAAATTAGAATCGCTAAGACGAAAAGGCGCATACTTTTTTTCCCTCACATTGGATAACATGGGAAACCGCACCTACCGAGAGAAGGGCGAATGTCCATTTATTTTTGGGATTTATTATAATATAACCTAAGTTGCCACTAATCTTCAAATCGCATTTTTATATTTGTAGCGATGAGAAATAAAAAGAGTTTCAACTCAAAACCGGCAGCCGTCACAGCATGAATAGACTTGGATAAAAGTTTTTCAACCAGACTATTCGTCACTTCAACGCGTTTCTTGTAATGCTGCTGTAAGTATACCTCGTGCGGCGGATACTGACGCTTGGCGTTCTTCTTGCGCAACGGTTTGAACGTAATACCAACATCACCGAGGGCATCTTCAATGGCATAGTTACAATAAGCTTTATCGGCGTAAACCACCGAACCTTCGGGAAGATCAAATCTATAACACCGCATGCCTAAGACATCATTGCATCTGCCCGGCGTGAAGAAGGCTTCAACAACTTCTCCTGTCTGAGAGACCATCAGATGGACTTTGAGCCCGTAAAAATGCCGATGCTTGCTTGCGATCTTCCCACGCCAGACTTCGCCTTGATACCTGCGACACCCAGAGATACGGATGTTATCACAAACACTTACAGGAAGGGTATCTACCGAATAGATGTTGTTCACATTCTCGGTCTTGGCAGTTTCAGCGAAATGGTCAAAGAGCGTCTGAAACAGGGGTGTGAGCCGATGCAGTCTCCGATTGTATCGAGCGTGTCCGAGCATGTTTGGGATATAACCGAGGGTCTTCAAAGCAGCACATGCGTTTTGCTGGTTGCCTGCAAAGTATCTCGCTGCAACAAGTGCCGTGGTCATCCCTTCAGCATCCGTCGTCTGTGTTTGTGGATGTTCTTGATGTCCGAGTGAGATTAAAAGGTCGTCACAAATCGTATAAACTGCTACAATAGTCAGGTCCATGGGGTGCTCCTTTGGTTTTATGGGAATATAAAAACTATAAAGGATATCCCATGGATTTACAACTTTTTTATTACTGGCAACTTAGGTTATTTTACTGAAAAACGGCTATTTCGATGCTTTTAACCCCCTAAATCCCCCTTATCAAGGGGACTTTAAGAGAAAATGCGTAAGTCCTAACGCAAACACAAGAAACAGTGGGATATTAAACCGCGCGTTCGATAGACCAATGCCGATCGGTGCTTTGGATGACAACGGCACCCGGCATGTCTATCTGCGTCAGCATATCGTTAACTTCAGCAATCGTAAACGCTGCAAGGAAAGAGTCATAGTACAACTTCTGTTGATGAGGGGTATCCCCGGCGGCATACTTGTCAACAAACGCTTGTGCATCCGCGAGGGTTTCAGGACGAATGAGGTCGCGGATAAGGACAGGACCTTTAGGACGCGCAACTCTGCCCATCTCTTGGAGTGCCTTCATCGCCTCGTGGATGTGATGCACAATGCTGTTAGAGATGAGTCCGTCAAAGGTATTGTCTGGGTAGGGTAGGATTTTGGCATCAACGAGTTCAAGGGTTATCCGATCGGTGAGACCGGCATCTGCAATGTGGCGTTTCGCTATCTTCAGCATCTCTTCGGACAGGTCAATGGCGGTGATATGGATGTTTGGGCAACGTTGCGCGAGTAGGATGGGAATCTGAGCAGGACCCGTGCCGACATCAAGAAAATGTCCGGTGCTTGCACCGAGTGCAATAACGCGATCTACAAAGGCGCGGTCAACCTCGCCGTGTTCCATCGCATCGTAGGCTTCGGCGGCTTCTTGGGTATCCATCACTTCTGGTTCTACAATTCGATTCATTCTCTGTTTTCCTGATAAGTTCAGCGACAGTGAGTGCATTCTGACGGATCTGATCGGGTTGAAACTGCGTATACATTCCAACCGCCATCGCGTCCGTCGGTTTGATGTTTTCAAGCGCAAGTCGAAGTGCCTCTCTCGGTTCGTTTCTGCCAGCGGCTAATACCTTTATAGCGA
Organism: Candidatus Poribacteria bacterium; assembly: GCA_965232115.1. Taxonomy (GTDB): domain Bacteria; phylum Poribacteria; class WGA-4E; order WGA-4E; family WGA-3G; genus WGA-3G. The sequence goes on along the minus strand of OZ246958.1, from coordinate 4,664,553 downwards.
TGACCGGCACTGGTATTGCTTGTATAGCGGAAAATGCTGTATAGCGATCATTCGGCAGATACAACTCTCTGTGTCTTGTATGATTATACAACGCACAGACATAAAAGTCAACATCGTATCCTTCGGAATAGCAATACTTGAGGACCTGCGGATCGTGTGTGCCGAGTCCGACCGCACAACCAAGGTCACGGATGTATTTGAGGCTGTCGCGCAATGAATCGAGTCGTCCTTCTGCGTACAACTTATCAGTCGTTCCACCATGGTGATAGATCGCAAGCGGTTGATAGCGAGCGATAATCTGTAGATATTCGTTGAGGTCTGCGTATTCTGTATCTTTGGGAGTTTGCGCAATCCACTGGATGGTGCCGCCTGCGTTCCAGTATTCGTTAAGAACGCGCATGATGTGTCTATCGGCGCGAGCGAGGACGGTATTAATGCCACTCCGTTCTGCCCGTCGGAGATCCGTCATAATTTGGATCGTCGTATAGTAATCTATCATGGCTTGCGATGCCGCTGCGGAGCGATGCGAGATACCACTATACGGGTTACCGCCGATAATGAGTCGTGTAACGCGATGGGATGCAATGGAAATTGTTGGAAGTTTCATTGTCTTATTTTGTAGCGTTAAAGTCCGTTGAGGAAAACCTTGAGGCTTGATCCCTTTTTGTGAGCGTTTTGTAAATTACACCCTTTGCGCCCGTATAAAACGTGAGTTCATAGATAGCATCTGTAGGCAGAACGGGTGCTGTCGCCTTGTTCAAAATCTTGGGGGACCGTCGAGAAAGGGTGCTGTTATCTTGTGGCGTAAGAAAGGTCTGTGCGGATATCTGCCAGATATAGATGCGCGAGCCTGCATCGTCGTCACTAAGACCATGCGGTGCGCCCCACTTCTGAATCGCCTTTGAAATGGGACTCCCCATCAATGTTTCCATGGTTTGCTGTACTTTTTCATCTGGCGATAATGGTGCCGACTCTGGTGGATTCATCAAAAATGCCGGTGTCGTACAGCCTCCAACCAAGAGGCTTGCGATAAACAAAAAATATAAAGCAACTGTGAATCTGTTCATTTTAAAACTCCTGTTACTTTGGTTTCTATCACTGATACACCCGAATTTCTCGAATCACAACATCCTCAAAGGACACTTTAGTTTTACCAGTCAATGGTTCTCGTGTGGTGTGCGCTAAATCACGATTGACATAGATACCAATTCTTAGCATCCGCGCGGGTCTGTCGATGTCAATGCGTATCACGCCACCGTTTTCGGATCTGGCAATCTTATGACTTATCACCGGCTCAAAGAGATGTGCTTTTTCATGCCCCATCTCTGTGGTCGATGTTTCTACCGAAAGACGATAAATGTTTGAAACGGGATGCACCTCAATGTAAGCGACAGGTGTAAGCATGTCAAGTTGAATCAAGGCTTCAGTCTTATGTTTACCTTCCACCCAGTCGCCATATTGGAGACTGTACTTATAAGCAGGATTGTCCTTTTCAACAAAGCCTTTTACCTTCAGGAAGCCGGTTGTGGCGAGATCGCCATCAACGAGTGATGGATAGGTCTCACAGGATAGATGTGTAGCCGCTATTCGTTTTGGAAGTGGTGCACAGCCCGCCATGAGTAGACATACTCCGATTGCTATACATACGCGCAAAGAATAGTCTCTACTTGGCATGGATTTTTACCTCCGTTTCATGAGTAAATAGCCCTAAATACCGCTACTTCCATTTAAATTCGCTTGTTGGGTCATAATTCTTTTTTTTCTCAGTTTTGGAAATCACACCGTCTGGACGCGTATAAAATGTGAGTTGGTAAGTGTAATCGGTTGATATATATCTTCCACCTACTACACGGGTGCTGCTAAGGGGCTTTCGCGGATAGATCTGGGGGTCTTGTCGGAGTTGGAAACCCAGCATCCGGGTTTCCTGCTTAGGTAAGAAACTGTGTACAGGTATTTCCCAGATATACGTTTGCCAACCCGTTCCGTCATCGCTCACTTCAGTCGGTGATCCCCATTTTTGAATCGCTTTTGAGATGTGTGTGTTCTTCCATACGGCTATGGTTTGCTGCATTTTCTCTTCTTGTGTCGGTTCTGATGTATTTATTAAATGTGCTGGTGCTGTACATCCAACGAATCCGACGAATAGCACGCTTACTACAAACATAAGTGGTGTGAGCCTAAGCATTTTCAACCTCCTCATGTGGATCAGAGACGAATTGGTGCGTCAGAAATTAAAACGCACTACACTGAGAAATTAATAAGCAATTTACATGCCAAACTGGAACATGAGCCAGGATGTAGAAATATTGCGGGTTTAGTGGGTATTCGCTGCACAAAATAGGGCAAAGGGAAGTCTAACTGCACGGATTTGTGCAGACGCGGATAGGAAAAAAGAAAGGGGTATGGGACAGCAAGGGTGGTGCTGTCCCGTGATAAACTAACGAATGGCGATCGGATTGCCGGGAGAACCTGTTGCACCTTTGAGGCGGAGTGGCGCGAAACTAAAGGCAAATTCGTAAACCTTTGCCGCCGCTAATTCCTCTGTGATAATGTTCTCAAGGTTGTAGATACCGTGCTTGACGATGAACAGTTGATGTACTGGAAACGCCAGTGATTCATCTGGGTTCGGGACGACTTCAATTCCCCAATTATCGGAACACACCATCACAATCTTCTGATCGACGAGGTATTGCCCCGCTTCCATTCCGATACCGGGTTCCGTGGCACCGTAGCGATCGTTGTCCGTCATCCAGAATTTACCCCAACCCGTGTGAATGACAACGACATCACCCGGCGTAATCTCAACACCTTGCTTTTTCATGGCACCCTCCAGATCGGCACGCGTAATCTCATAACTGTCGCCGAGAGTTTCAACGCCTTTATAGCCAGCAACGTCAATGAGAACGCCGCGCGTCACGATAGGTCCCACATTCTCGACACCAAGTTCCGTCAGGCCTTCGGCTTTAGCAAAATCGCGCTGGTGCAATCCGTTGTAATAGAGGTCGCCGATACCGATGTGACCGAGACCGTCAAATTGTGTGCCAATCTGACCGATCTCACCGCTGAATATCTCCTCGAACCACGTGGTTTTATTTTCACCCAGTGGACCTGACATCGCCGGAATCCGCAGACTATAGTGCCGCGTCCCGAAGACAGGGATGCCACTTTCATAGACCCTGCCGAGTTGAAAGACTTCACCGGTTTTAATCAAACTCGCCGCTTCCAGTACCTTCTCAGAGGTTAGTCGGTTGACAGCACCCCGTCTATCATCGGCACCCCATTCGGAAGGGAACCACGATTCTTGTGTGAGGGTAACGGTTGCTGTAAGGGCAAGTACGCCAAAGACAAGCCCAAAACAAATAAAAAGTTTGTGTTTTTTCGATTTTTCGTACATAATTACCTCCTGAAATGGTAGTCAACAGTCAGCCGTAAGAGGTTAATACTAAACAAAAAATCCTCTTAACTGATTGCTAACAGCCATTAACGAATAGACACAGATTCTATACCTACAAAGACGAAAGGTCCTATGGCTCTTACTTCAATTGCCTTAATTCTGCTATCAGCATTTTGCCACGCTTTATGGAATTTCTATAGCAAATCCAGTAAAGATACACGCATCCTCTTTTTTTGGTGTGGGTTTTACACCATAGTCATAGCGTTCATTGCCTTTGGTATCAAGCAACCGATAATTCCAAAACCGCTATGGGTCTATATTGTGAGTTCCGCACTGGTTCATCTGTTATACCGTCTGTTTTTGACGCACGCTTACACCGTTGGGGAAATTTCGTTCGTTTATCCAATTACACGTGCTGCGCCTGCCTTTTTGCCATTCTTTGCCTTTCTTTTCCTAAAGGAACGAATTTCCGCGCAAGGCTCGATAGGTATCTTATGTGTAATAGTCTCTATACTACTCTATCAACAACGTGAAGCCCGTATCCAGTTCAAAGCGTTTTTTCGCTTCCTTCGCGAACCCGATGCACTTTGGGCTTATGCAACGCTAGCGAGCGTCATTGGATACTCACTGATAGATAAACAAGGGATGTCTGAATTTCATCGCTATTCGACGGAGGCTCCTTTGTGGCGAGCCGTAACCTACTATTTAATGGAAAACAGCATCTCGCAAACCTTTTACAGTTTGACCTGTCTCGTCCGATTTCCACACAAGCGAATTGTCCAGATTGGACGAACGGAATGGAAACGCGCCCTCGCTATCGTTGGACTTTCGTTAACCTCCTATTCGCTCATCCTCTATGTCTTGATGACAGAGAAAGTCAGCTACGTAACCGCTGTTCGGCAGTGTTCTGTCATTTTCGTTGTTTTGCTCGGTGGGTACGCCTTGAAAGAGACCTATACAAAACGCCGATTTATCGCCGCTGTTGTGATGGTATTGGGCATTTTTTTGATTGCCTATCAGTAGTCTAAAGGAAGGACGGCGGATGACGGTGCTTCCACTCACACTTCCATCCTTCCAATCTTCCGATTGCCTCAGTAACAGGAGCAATTTCGCGTAGGTCCTAACGGACAAAGACTACCCAAAGGACACCCCTAATTTAACGCTCCGTTCAGGATGATTGTCCATCTCTATGTACGCCTCGACTGAATCTTCAAATGGCACAACTGGATCAACGACATCTTCACAGTCAAATCGTCCTTCAGCAAGCCACTTCCAGCAGGTATCAATAATACGCTTGAAATTCCAACGTGGATGATCGCGGTTCGGATCGCTGTTTGCGCGCGCAAAGATTATGTTCGGAATATTGACGTGCGCGACGGCACCGAGGTCAAGTCCGCCTGTACATGCTTTCGCCCGTCCTGCATAGACGATTGTTCCCTCAAAGGTAACCGAGCGGAGCGCATCATCAAGTGCTTCATAGATTGCACTGGTTTCTACAGCCACATCAACGCCGAGTCCACCGGTCGCTTCTTTAAGCACTTCGCCAGTATTACAGGCAGTTGGGTCAATCACAAGTTCCGCACCAGTTTTTGCAGCGACTTTCCGCCGTCTTTCAATCGGATCTACGGCAGCGACGAAATCCGCACCCGCGATACGTGCCATCTGCACCGTCATCAACCCAATCGCACCAAGCCCGAAGACAGCAACCCGCTCGCCAACACGCACTTTTCCATCTCGAATCGCAGACATTGCGAAGTGTGCTGGGTCGTAACAGACGGCTTCTTTCCACGTCATCTGGTCGTGCAGCTTGAGCACCCGTTTTGCGTCCCATGTGTGCGTTTCCTTGAGATGCCCGTGGCTGGTCACGCGTTCTCCAATCTCGAAACCTTCAACCTCGTCCCCGATTTCAATGATTTTCCCGACACACATATTCCCAAGTCGCAATGGAAAACTTGCGTTGTTGTATCCGTAGTACGCTGTCAATTCGGTGCCGCGTTTGGGCGCGCCGAATTCGACTTGGACGCGGATACTATCTGCCGGAACGGGGCCGTCCTCATACTCTCTCAAAACGGGTTGCCGAGGGGCAACCGCGACTAATTCCCTTGGCATTTTTTCTCCTTCAAGCGCGCCTACTACTTTAATGCGGGATACCTAATTGATGCATCCGACGATGGATCGCCTCACGTGCTTCTTGGAAGGGACGAGAGAGGAATTCCAGATGGTCATCCTCGCCATGATGGTGTGTCACCGTTCCGTGTTCATGATGGCGCGCTGTCTGCTGAATATAGGACAACCCACCTTCAATCAAGGTTAACATGTAGTTCGCCGTTTCTGGATCAAACATCCACCACTCACCACCGACAGCAATATAGACGGGTGAAGTATGTGCAATGATCCCACGTCCCCATCCGTCGTGGTGTGGTACGGCTTGCGCATAGTTCGGTCCGCCGCATCGTGCCGCGATCCACGAGTGTTTATCCACTTTCAGATTGGCTTTCAGGTGTAGATGCGCTTTGCCATCTTTGTCCTCAGTAGAGGCAACCACCTGTCCTGCTTGGATAATCTGTAACGTATGGATCGGGAAGATGGAGTCCGCAGCGGCTTCGACCTCAACCGTCCCACCGTTGCCGGGAAGGTTAATCGTGCTACCGATCGGTTGTCCATCAACAGTGAGACGAATCATGGGACCGCCACTCAGGAACGTATTACCAGCACTCATGTATTTGCACCAGTTATCGTAATTGAATTCCTCATCGTCAGGGATGTGGACGTAGGTGCGATAAACACCGACCGGCACATCGCTACTCATTTTATCCGTACCGCCAACAAGTGGAAGCTTATAGCCACAGTTGAGGTAACGGTAGTACTCAATGTGTCCATACATCGCATTGGTGAGATATTCAACTGCATCAACACGTCCAGTGGCAATGAGCGTTGCGGGTTCGCAATTCGGGTTCGGAATGTGCGGTAAGACGACAGTTCCGCCTTGCGCATGACATGCATCCGCCCAGTGCGAGAGCGTGACCTCCATGTTTCCACCGAGTTCGGCTTCTCCGGGTCCATCGGAACACCACGGGGCAACTTGTTCCTTTAAGCCAAGGAGGGTGAGGTGCCCTAAGAGATGTTGGCGGTTCTCCTGTGTCGCATAGACAATGCTCCGTCCATCAGCAGAGGTCGTGGGTCTACCGATGAACTCCTCTGTATTCGTGAAGAGATGACCCCACTGTGAAAGCAGGAGGTTGACAACACCAAGGTCTTCACCTTGTGCTTCCGTATGTGCGCCCTGCGTAGACAGAAAATGGACGTGTGTATCCCCGCTGAAATAGCGTTCAGCGTTCATATCGCACCACCGTTTTATCCGAAGCGTCAACTCACGTTGCCCAGGTTTTATGTTGACAGTCGTCCGCAGCGGTGTATATTCAAAGCCGCGCGCGACATCGACAATAACATCCCCGCGTGGCAGCCAGCCCTGACACGTCCCATCAATGTAGGCGTAACTAATCTGTCCGAGTCGGACATCGCCACCGACATCTATGTGCCATGTGCCGTTGTTCGAGTTGACGTGGGCATGGTGTCCGTGCGGCGCATACGGCACGCCGTGTGGGGAACGGAAATGAATACGACACGGTACAGGTCTGTTTGTATCTTCGTCGATTACAGTGGTGTGTACCCAATTTCTGCCGGAATCGATAACCTCTACCTTGACGCGTTCGTTGGGTTGAACAGTCCCTTTTTCTTGGACTTCACCCCAGTTAACGCTTCCAAGTGTTTCCCCTTGGTTCTTGACTTCAACAGTCGCGGAAGGTGTCGCAGATACTTCAACGTACGCTGGGCTGCTCTTGTTGTTTTGCGATTCACCCCACCCTTTGAAATCATCATTGATAAAGGCATCTGGCGCGTTCTCCGGCAAAGGATACGGGTAGGTCGCAACGCCGCGATCCACATTGACTTCCATATCAAAGGGTTTGTCGGCATCATCGGCTTGCGGCAGTGTGATTTTGACTTCGCGGCGGGGACGACGCGGTATCGGATCTTCGTCGAGATAGCCGAGCGTGATTGCCGCAACAATAAATTTCCGTTCTTGTGGTTGGATTTCGATTGACGCGACTTCAGCACCGTCCCTCGGATTTTTCCACACCCACAAATAGTAGTCGCGCGGTGTCCCTTGGCTCACCTCCGTTTGTCGGTTGCCCGCTGAACCCCACGCTCCCTCATAACGCGGTGCTAAACTCTCCTGTCGGTCAGGTATCGCGAGGAAGGTTTGTTGACCCCATCCCTGCGGTACACTGCCGATTTCAAAACGTTCACGAATTGGGACGTTCACGGTTTCACCGTCAGTGTAATGGAAAATATAATTGGCAATTAGCCTGCCAATCGGCTCGCCTTCAGGAATGCGCGACTCAAGCAGACGATGGACAAATATGACCCGTTTTGGGTCGGCTTTGATAGGCACTTGGACAGAATCGGTGCTAATGCCTTCACCGAAACCTAAGAAACATTTTTCACCTTCGGAGATGTGGAAGGGGAGTCCATGAAATGTTTGTTGTCCTAAGGTCGGCACTGCGTTAGTGCCAATAATTTTTGTATCAACATTACATAATTCTGAAATAGAAATAGGTTGATAGTCTTGCATGATATTCCTCAATTCGGGGTTAGTGGGCAAATTGGGTTGCCAGAATTATCGTAAATCATATAGTTGTGCCAGGCGATTATCATCTACGATGATTCGATCGCGTGGAGGCGTTCAGCTAACCACAAGTTAACCAAAGTTTCCGGTAAGACTCCCTGTGCCAGTGCTTGTTTTTCAATTTTTTCATAGATCTCTGGGGTAAGTGTTACACGACACTTTCGCTGCATCCGAACCTCAAAATTGACTTCATGTGTTTCATCCCAGTGGTCAGCCAAGCTATGCGTGTCCCAATAGTCGGCTATTTCTTCCAGAGTTCGTGCCTTAGATATACTGGTAACCTGTTCGTCTTTATTTTCTTTCATACCTTTCGCACATTCAAGTATAGGACTTACGCATTTTTTTAAAGTCCCTCTGGTAAGGGAATTTAGGGGGTTTAAAGGATAGAGATTCCTACTTTTTGCGTCTAAATATCCGATATTTGCCCAATTTGCGTAAGTCCTGAAGTATATAACGTGGGTTTGGCATAACACCTTAGAGCGGAAATTCTATTGACTGCCCTTTTTCAGCAGACATATAGAACGCCTGCATCAACTCTGTAAGGTTTCGACCATCTTGGATCGTAATCGTCATCGGTTCATCGCGAAGAATGGCGTTAATCCATTGTTGCATCGGTTCAGGGGGTGCTGCAGGTGCGTTGGCAATGTATTCCGCTTTTTCTTCATCAGAGAGTTTACGGGTTTCAAAGTGCATCTCGCCGTGTCCAGCAGCGAATGAACCTTCTGTCCCATATATCTCAAGCATGTTCGGGCCGGAACGGTGTGTCCATGCAACATCAATCACGCCGAGTGCCTTGTTTGCGAATTCGACAACCGAAACGCTGTTGTCATCAATTGGGAAGTTGCCAGTAAAGTTGTTAATCTTGGCGATAGCACTCTTAGGCTCGCCCATCAACCACCGAATAACATCGACCCGGTGACATCCCAAATCAAAGAGGGCACCACCCCCCGCGCGCTCGGGATCTGCAAACCAAGCACTTGTACCGCTGAACCAGCTATCCAGCGCGGCGGAGTGTGCTATCCGTCCCCTACCGAATGTAATGTCGCCGAGCAGTCCATCATCAATCGCCTTTTTCGCAAACAGGATTTCAGGGTTCGCACGGGAAGGCAGCGAGATCATAAACTTCACACCCGCTTTCTCAACGGCTTCAATAATCGGATCGCATTCCGCAACGGTAATCGCGAGTGCCTTTTCGGTGAAGATATGTTTCCCGGCTTCAGCAGCGGCGATCATCACACGCGGATGGTCGGACGTGATTGCGTCAACAGCGACTGCGTCTACATCGTCACGACTGAGGACTTCATCGAGATCGGTATAGAACGGGACTTCGTATTGTTCCGCGGCTTCTTTACCGCCCCCACCATGGTCAAAGCCCTCCTCGTCCCAGACAGCGACGAGTTCGGTTTCAGGGTTTTCGTTAATTCTTCGGGCATAACCACCAGCGTGGACATGCGCCATACTAATCTTTGCGACTTTAATCATAAAATTCTCCTTACTATTTTTTAGATAATTCTTCCGACAGAAGAGCGAGTTGCGAGATGGTTCCAGCCACGGAGCACGAGTTTGACATTGGTGTGGTGATTCTCGGCTTCGATCTCATCGTCACCCGCGAGCATCTGAACGAGGACGCTCTTTCGCGTCTGATTTGAATAGTTCGGCATCGAACCATGCAATGTGAAGTAACTAAAGAAAAGCACATCACCCGGTTCCGCTTCTAAAATAGTTGCGTTCTCAATCGGATATTGCTCAGTAACCTCAGCATTTTTTCCACTACCCATCATGCCATCAGTACGTTTCAGTTCCTTGTGGGAACCCGGATAGACGCGGACACACCCCATCTCATCGGTGGCTTCCGAGACGTAGATGATAGCAGCGATCATGCTGTCTTTAACGGACGGAAAATACTGCCAATCTTGGTGCATCGGAAATGGAGCCCCTTTTTCTGGCGGCTTGCAGAAGAGTTTGGAGTGATGGAGCATAATATCGGGGCCGAGAATGGCTTCGGTAATATCGAGAAACTTCTCTTGCATGAATGCTTGCATCCAAACACCAGAGAAACTCTGAATATTATGCGTATGGATAATAACAGATTCGCCACCATCAAGGGCATCCATCAACCTGCCACCCCAACGCGCATTGACGTTTTCATCACTTTTAAGGAGCTGATCCACGACCCGATCAAAGTCGTTTTCCATCACCTTGATTTCTTCAGGCGAATAGACTCCCTTGGCGAAATAGTATCCGTTTTCGTCAAAGAATTTTCCTATATCTGACATTATGTTTTTGTAGCCTCCAGACTTTTGTAGAGCAAGTTTTAGCTTGCAAGCTGTGCTAAAAGTTCATTTAACCAATTTGGCGAAAAGGTTTCTGTGGTATCGGTTTCAGTGCGTTCCTTGTACAACTCGCGAAATGTCTTAAACACAGCAAATCGTCCGCTGTCCAAGATTCCGATAAATGTGTCGTTCTGTAAGTCAGTAGCACACAATTGAGAGGCATCTTCAAGGCGGTTAGTAGCAATGACGACGGTTTTTCCCATCACTCGCAGTTCCCCAAACAGTTCAACCATTTCCGCCTGTCCGCTCGGATCAAGAGGGGTAAGCGGCTCATCAAGCAACCATAACTGTGGTTCATGCAAGAAGGTTTTGGCGAACAAAAGTCGCTGCCGTTCTCCTGTTGATAGAATATCGGTTTTGACATCACGCAAGTGTTGAATATCCATGAGTTCAAGCACAGCCTCAATAGCAGGTCCACGCTCGCTCTTTTCTAATTTATATGCCCTCGCGAAAAAATTAAGATACGCTATGACAGACAACTCGCGGTATCCTTCAAATGCGACAGGGATATATCCAATAGACGGACGCACCTGTTTCAGATTCCTAAACGCGTCAACCCCGTTGATAGAGACGCTGCCTGATGTCGGTTCCACTAAAGTTGCTAAGATATTGAGCAGAAGCGTTTTACCCGCACCGTTTCTGCCGAGGAGAACAAGGCATTCCCCTGCTGCTACTTGAAATGTGAGTTCTGTCAGGAATGGCTTCTTATCAAGAGATTTACATAGGTTCTGAACATTAAGCATTGACTCAACTCAAATCTACCTTCACAGGTCTACCGAGTTCGGCGGATTGCCATGCAGCTTCGGTTAATTGGATAACACGCAAGCCGTTCTCAACACCAATCGGGTTCTCTGTGCGTTCACCGCGGATGAGTTCAATAAAGGCGATATCTTTGTTCCCTGATGTCGGCATGTCAGACGCATCAACAGGTTCCGGTCTACCTTCCCGTCCTTGGCGATAGAGTGTGCCGTCACGGAGATAGAGCGAGCCTTCATCCAACCAGATAGAAAATGCTTCCTGCACCCCGCCGTAGGCGTGCCCAACAATGCTGATGTTGCATAATGCGCCTGTATCAAATTTAATCGACAGCGCAGTGAGAACATCTACCTCGATGTCTAAGTTATCAATCATTGCGAAGACGGTATCGGGACTCGCTTCCAATACCCAGAGGAGAATGTCAATGAGATGGCTCCCTGAATCGTTCAGTTGACCGCCGCCACCGAGGAACGGATCTTGCCGCCATTTGCCCTGCTGGTTCCGATACCAGTTCTGCGATTGCTGCGCAGCAACGAAATTAACCCGCCCAAGTTCACCGCTCTGGACGACGTTGCGGCAGTATTGATAGGTAGGGCTCAGATGGCGTTGGTAGCCTATCATCAAGTGAAGACCAGTCTCCTCCACTTTCGCGATTACCTGTTTGGCGTGATCCACCGTGCAGACCATCGGTTTTTCGGTATGCACATGGCATCCGGCATCAAGCGCGTCCATGATGTGCTGAAAATGAAGTCCGTGTGGTGAACTAATGACCACGGCATCAGGTTTCGCAGCGGCTAACATCTCAACGTGGTCGACATAAGTAGGAACAGAGGCATCTAAACCGACATTTTCTTTGAAGGCATCGAGTGAACTGTCACTCGGATCCGCCAGTGCAACAATCTCTACTTCTTCAACGCTTGATACACTCCGTCCATGTCCCCGTGCGTTGCCACCACATCCGATGAAAGCAAAGTTTAGTTTCTGTTTTGGCAATTGTATTATCGCTCCTATACTTAAATCTTGGTATACAAACTATCACAACCTCTAACAAAAAGCAAGTCTTAATTTTTCATTCTGAATGTGGATATGTTGTGTAGATGTACTTGCGAATTACTTCAATGGAGGTGAAAGTGTTCAGAAAATGAACAGTACTGAACAAATTATGGCAGAAATAGGTTGAAATTTACCTGTTTTACCTACAATTACGAATGGCACGCAATTTGCTACAAATTTGCTATAGTAGGGTAAAGCGGAAGTACTGATGAGATAGGATCGGCAGGAGATGCCCAGAAAAGTGGGTTTGAAGGGGAATGTGCTAATGAAAAAAGTATTTTATCTTTTTTTTGTTATAGGTTTAAGTTTGTTGATGATTTGGGTACCACGCGCAGGTGCAGAAAACCAAAGCGACGAAGAAGTTGTCACGATGAAGGAGATAACGGTTACGGCTACACGCGCCGAGAAGGACCCTTTCAAAACACCTAATACAATCACCGTCCTCAACTTAAAGCAGTTAGAGCGAACCAACGCGGACATCGCGTCTAACCTGCTGCGTGACGCGGTCGGTGTTATGGCACAGCAGACGACAGTCGGGCAAGGCTCTCCTTTACTCCGGGGCTTAACGGGTTACCAGACGTTGATACAGATCGATTGGGTACGTCTCAATAATTCAACATTTCGCTCAGGACCAAACCAGTACACAGCAACTCTCGCACCGGAAACCTTAGGGCGAGCAGAGGTGTTGCTCGGTTCAAGTTCTACGTTATATGGAAGCGGTGCCATGGGCGGTGTTATCAACATGTTTACGAAAGAGGTGCCCCTCGATCCATCGCAGGAAACTTGGGAAATCTATCCGCGGCTACTTGCTCGCTATTCTACAGCTACACAGGAGCAGCTTGGTAGGTTAGAGGTCACAGGGAATCAAGGACGATTTGGATTTATCGTTGGTGGTGGTATGCGATCCTACGGTGATGTAAATCCTGGACGCGGGTACGATCTCCACTACAAAAATCGGAAGTTTGAAATAGTCAACGAAAAACCAAGCGGCGTGAAACTCTTTAATAAGATGCCAGCGACACCCCCTGACAAATGGCTTATTGATAACGAGGGACCATTGGGATGGGAAGCCTACGATGCCGATGCAAAAATTGCTTACCAACTCAACGATATCAGTACGATAAATATTGCCTATCAGATGTGGCGACAGCCGCAAACACCTCGCTATGATAAGATGGCACCCAGAGAGTTTGACGAATTCTGTTTTGAGCCACAAAATCGGGACCTCATTTACGCCAACTACATAATTAATCCGGTAAAAGCGGGCATTGATACCTTCCGTCTGACAACTTCTTATCATCGTCAAAAAGAGGGGCGAAACGAGTTAAAACTTGGGTCGACATCTCGACAGCAGCGATACGATACGGTTAACACTATCGGCTTAAGCGCACAGGCAGTCAGCACAATCCTTCCACGGCAGCGTTTGGTCGGCGGCGGTGAATTCTACTTGGATATGTTGCAGAGTCGTACTGTCAACACGGATATTAAAACAGGCAAGGAAGATATTAATGATGACATTGGACGCTTCATTAACGGTTCTCAATTCTGGGATGCAAGTCTGTTTCTTCAGAATGAAATAATGGTGAACGAACGGATTGAGCTAACTCTTGGCGGGCGTGCGACTTTTTACCAAACAAATGCCGATCTCAGCCTCCGTGATCCAAGTTTTGATGAATTTAATAAATTTGACAGCAGTTTGACCGGTAGCGCGGGGATTGTTATAGGGCTTACCAACTCGCTGAACTTTGTTAGCAGCTTTGGAACAGCCTTCCGTGCCCCCTCTCTAAATGACACAACGGCAGTAGAGGTCACCAATGAAGGTGTCACGGCACCGAGTCCTGATCTGAGACCCGAAACTTCGTGGACAGCTGAAGCCGGTTTCAAGGCACAACATTCCTACTTCCGTGGTGCTTTAACGCTGTTTCACAGTCGGGTTAACGGCTTAGTTGCACGCAGACCTGTCCAAGAGGCGTACACTGGTGGAACACTACCCCAACTCCACCAAGACCTGATTAAAGAGTACGAAGGTATTGATGTACTCGTGTTTGATAACGTTGATGAGGCGCAGTTTCAAGGCGTGGAATTAGCCGGACTCGTCCCGGTCCTGCCCGCTTGGTCGGTTTTTGGGAATGCGGCATTCATACGAGGGGAAGTCCTTAAACTTAATGGCAAAGCACCGGATCCGGCAAAACCTTGGGAAGCGCGTACTCGTAGAGAGCCACCGTTGAACGGGATTCTTGGAATCCAGTGGGAACCGCTGGATACACCGTTTTGGGCAACGCTCTTTGTACGCGGGGCAACAGAACAGAGACGATTGAACAGAAGTGACATCCGCGATCCACGTATCCAAGGGGCAACGCGCGATCCAGCGGAGGTCCAGTTCGACGCTAACGGCTATGCCATAGATGCTGGGACCCCCGGCTGGTGGACGATCAACCTCCGCGGCGGGATTAGACTCTTTGATTATACGCGTTTGACACTCTCGCTTGATAATCTATTGGATAAGCGGTATCGTCCGCACGGTTCCGGTATAAATGCACCAGGTTTCAATGTAAGTTTAAGTCTGGATAATCGGTTCTAATAGTTGTTGGTTAGACAACCCTTTACAGCACCTCAAATTTCTTCTTAATAAATTCAACTACGATTTCTGGCACCATCTCCCGTAACTTCTCCTCATTTATCTTCCGCTGTGCCATCTGCACAACCTCCATCACAAGCGTTGAGCTAATATGAGCGTATTGGGTATTAGCCATCATAAAGAGGGTATCAATATCCGGTGCAATCTGCTGATTCATCCGTGCCATTTTGAACTCCCACTCAAAGTCAGAAATTTCACGTAGCCCACGGATGATAGCGCAAGCCTCGCGTCTCTGCGCGTAATGAACCGTCAATCCAGTATATCCATCAATCCTGGCTTGCGGATACGGACCAATGACAATTTCAAGCATCTCAGTGCGCTCCTCAAGCGTGAAACGCGCCGGTTTGGCAGGATTAACACCGATAGCGACGACGAGTTCGTCAAAAACACCGAGGTTGCAAATCCGGTCAATGAGGTCGACATGTCCGTTGGTGACGGGGTCGAAACTGGCTGGGAAGATGGCGATTTTTTTCAGCATGTTTTTCGTCTCCTGCTTGGTAAAGTTGCTATCTTCATTTTGTTGAATTTTTACTGATGTCAAATGTTCTCCATACAATATTTCCGGGCATATCTATCATCTGGAGCACAATTTTCTTGGGAAGGATTCTCTCCAACTCAAACGCAACCGTGGTCTTTTGCCTCCCATTTAGTCGCTGACAACTGTGCAGCTTGAAACCTTCTTTTGTGACAGGATCGTCGGGTGTTGTTGGCACGATCAACTGGACTTGATGAACCCCATCTTCATCTTCAATATCAAATAAGAGAGAGCGCAAATCAGATGCATCTGGAAGCGAGGGCATCTCGCTAATTGCTGCGCTGAAACATCCCACAGCCGAAGCGTTTCATCTCTACCCCCACCCGCAAGTATATTGCCATCGGATGAAAAGGCAACTGACCACGTTGCTTTTTTTGAATCTCCAAGCGAAATCGAAGTGATCCGTTCTCCGCTCACTATGGATCGCAGGATTAGACCACCGAGATCAGAAGTTGCATATATGTTTCCATGAGGGGAAAACGCAACATCTAAGTTTAAGGCTTCACCCAGCACCTTTCCGTGAGGTTCCCATGCTGGCAAACGCCATAAAACGTGATTGTAGAACGAAGCAGCTACAAAGTAACGCATGTCTGTTGAAAATTGGACAGAGAATATTTTGTCTGAAAAGATTTTCTCGGAGTGCGTAAATTGTTGACGTTCTATATCCCAAACCTTGAGATTGCCAGCCTCATCGCCGTATGCCAGCCATTTTCCATCAGGTGAAAAATCAACCGTCCATATCCAAGTGTGGTCTGTCGTAGATTCGTCATGCGGGAGCGTACTCATCTTTGTTATCTTCTTAGGGTCGTGGATATCCCAAAGCTGCAAGTGATGGCCCGCAGTCGCTAAGACGTGCCCATCCGGCGAGATAGCGATTGCTAAGCAGGTCGCCTTAAAGGAGCTGATTTTTGCTGCTGAAGCGATATCCCACAGTATAACTTCACTGTCTAAACCTGCACTTGTGAGCAGCTCCCCGTTCGGTGAAAACGCGATTGATTTAACGACATCAGTGTGTCCGTTGAGGACTGCTTGGGGTTCCGATAGTTTTTTTATAGTAGATTTTAGAATTAATTTCACACTTCGTATCGGTGCGGTTAGGAAACCGCACCTACCGGGGGCGTTTGAGAATGTAAAAGTATTTACGGGATCTACTATAAATTCCACAATTTTATTGAGTTGTCAACGTTGGTACTTGCTACAAAAGAAACATCTGCAGGTGAAAACGCTATATCGTAAATATGAGATTTGTGATTGAACTCAGCAAGTAGCGTCAGTTTTTCTGGCGGTTGTGCAAATCTCCGAGATGATAAATCTCCGGTTGAAATATAGTGACCTGTAAAGCCAATAGCGAGGAGTAAGAACGATACATAGAGGAATATGTTTATGAATCTCGTCATGCGTGTTATGGTAGCATCTTTGAGAAAAATATCAAGTGAAAAACACGTCATATTAATAACGCTACGCAAGTCTACGAAAAAAATTGCCTACATTTCTGCACGTGTGATATAATAGCAATATTACTTGACATACTCTCCCTGCTAAAGCATGGGAGATTCTGGTATCATTAAGGACAGCTTGCGATTGCAAGTCTAACGTCCTCTACTCCAAAGGTTGATGCCCCAACCTTAAGGATGTTTATAGCCGCATTAATATCGCGGTCATGGTGAGTCTTACAATGTTTACACGTCCATCTTCTATCGCTCAATTCAAGAGAAATGCGTGTATCACAGATATGGCAAACAGAAGTCGTCGGTTGCCATTGATCAATACATTCAACACGCTTGCCACGTTTCTTTGCTTGCCCCTTGAGTTTCTGATAGAATGCGGAGAAGCCTATATCAGAAACTTTGCGACCCCAGAGGCGTTTCATCCCATCAAGGTTCAACGTTTCAAAGAACAGCACATCAAACCGACGCACAAGTTCAAGTGCGAGTTTCCAGTGGTGATCTTCGCGCTGCCTTGTAACCTTGCGGTGCATGTGTGCATGGTGTTGACGCGCACGTTCTCGGTTGTTGCTGCCGCGCTGCTTTGTGGAAAGTTGGCGATTGGCAGTTCTCACTTTATCAATGGACTGGGTGTAAAATTGAGGCGATTTATATTCTCTGCCGTTAGAACATGTCAGCATTGTTTTCACTCCCATATCAAACCCAGCAGCATGACCCGTCATTGGTTTGAGAGGGGACTGAACGTGATCCGTAACAACAGACATGTAAAAATCGCCAAGTGCATCTTCTTTGATAGTGACAGTTTTGATATTGCCAAATATAGGGCGACTGAGATTAAATCGGTATGTTTTCCCCATAATCGTCACTCGGTCGCTATAGACCCCGAACCCTTTGTCGCCTGCGATAGGAGCAGAAAACTTGTATCCAGAGGGACACATCGTAAACGAGTAAGGTTTACGAAACGAGCGGAACTTTGGGGGGCGTTTGGCGATTTTCTTAAAAAACCGCTGGTATCCTTCATCGAGACGTTTGAGGACTTGACGCGCAGCCCAAGAATCCAACTCACGCCAGTGGGCAAATATTTCAGGGTGAGCATTACGCAGAATCGTAAACTCACGAGACATTTCTTTGTAGGACAGATACGGCAGTCCAAGAGCATAGCGCGTGCGTTGCCAACCGAGAAAGTAGTTCCATATTGTGTGTGCAATCCACGTCTTTCGCTTCAGATGACGATTACGTGTTGCACGAAAGAGTTTGTAGGTTGTGGTATACATGGTGTTCCTTTACAAGGTGAGACCGCTTCCAAACGGTGCGGCGGCACTCCCAAGCGGGAGGTGGAATCCACCGCCACCATGTCCGATTATTAAACCACAATTTACAAAAAAAGTCAAGTGTTTTTTTCACAAACCACGCTGTGGTCTAACACACAAGGGCGGTTGTGTATCCCCCAGCTAAAGCAGGGAGGTTTTACAACCGAAACGTTTGATAACAAGGAGGCTAACGAATGGCAAAGATTAACACACTCGTTTTTGCAGGTGGTGCGATTCACGATTGGAAAGGATGTAGCGATGAAATCGTGAAGGTACTTTCACAGAGAGATGAATTTGAGATTACCCGAGTCGAGGAAGACTTGGATGCCCTCGTCTCACCGAATCTGGACCCGTACGATCTCATTGTCTTCTATTACACGGTCGGTGAGATTTCGGACGCACAGAAGAACGGTCTGCTCAACCATGTCGCTTCAGGTAAAGGCTACGTCGGTGTACACTCGGCGGCGGATTCGTTCCGCGGGTGTCCAGAGTATCGTTCGATGGTAGGTGGCTATTTCGTCACACATCCGCGCTACCGCGACTACCAAGTCAGCATCGTCGATAGCGAGCACGAAATCACAGAAGGACTTGACGAGTTTGTCGTGACGGATGAGCAATACATCCTTGATTACGATCCTCGGAACCATGTGCTTGCATCAGCATTATGGAAAGGTGACGCAGCACCGGTAGCGTGGACGAAAAACTGGGGTGAAGGTAAAGTTTTCTACCTCGCGCTCGGTCACGATGCAGCGGCATGTCAGCACGAAATGTTTGGAACACTCCTGCATCGCGGTGCACTCTGGGCCGGTAGGAGTAACGGTGAATAGATGCTATAACCTTTTGTTGTAGCATATACATCCTCTCGTTGAAGCGCGAGGTCTTTTTTCTAACGCAGGATTTCTGAGCAATATCCTCTAAACCTCGCGCTCACTTCCACTTCACATTTCTATAGACGGCGGTCTGCTAAGAATTGTAGATAGACATGAAACAGCAAATTACGGATATTCAGGCGGTTCCTGAATTGTCCTCACATCGTCAACTCTTTCTCGATGGTGCACCGTTTGTTGTAATTCATGCCGTCTTGGTCGAAAATTTTGGGTTACGCATCGGTTTGCAGATTGAAGCCGAAGTCATTGAGAAATTGATCGCTGCCGATGAGGTAATGCGCGCCAAAAACTACGCCCTAAGGTTGCTCCGTGAGGAGACGAATAACGAAATAGATGACGAAACAGAGGATTCTCGTCCTGCGGGAAGGTCAAAAACCTATACCAAAAGTGAGATGGAACGGCGGCTTGCACGAGAAGGATTTTCGGAAAAAGCCATTGAGACAACGGTTGAGGAATTGATTGACTCAGGGCATATTCGCGACCGAAAGTACGCAGAGAATTGGATAGTCCGTAGGCTAAAATCAAATCCGCGAGGAAAGACCCTACTAAAACATGAACTGCTTGACAAAGGCGTTGATCGCGAGACTGCCGAACAAGTTGTGGCACAAGTAGAGACTGAAGACGAAGCGACCCTCGCGCTGCAGATTGCTCAGAAACGAGTGAAGCAGTATCGGCAGTTACCCGTTCATGTCGCGAAACGCCGATTACACGGATTTTTGGCGCGCCGCGGGTTCGGATCGGAAGTTGTGCGACAGGTACTTGAGCAAATTTTTTAACCCTTTCGTGCGATATATTAAAGGGTCTGCCGAGATTTTTGTCTTGACTTCTCCATATAAAGTAGACTATAATTGGAGCAGAAGAGGTAGGGGGAATTTAAAAATATGACATCAGACGAAATTAGAACCGGTTTTCTTGAATACTTTCGCAAACACGGACACACGGTTGTCCCAAGTGCATCCTTGATACCCGCCGGGGACCCAACGCTTTTGTTTACCAACGCTGGCATGAACCAATTCAAGGATGTGTTTCTCGGGATCGGACAACGAGAGTATACGCGCGCCGTTGATACACAAAAATGTTTGCGCGTCAGTGGCAAGCACAATGACCTTGAAGAGGTCGGATACTCACCAAGCCATCAAACCTTCTTTGAGATGCTCGGAAACTGGTCGTTCGGAGATTATTACAAACAGGAAGCCATCGCTTTTGCGTGGGAATTGGTAACCGAGCTCTGGCGGATTCCCAAGGAACGCCTCTGGGCAACGGTCTATCTGGATGACGACGAAGCAGAAAAATTCTGGTTACAAGAGACCGACCTGCCCCTCTCGCGTATCCGCCGCTGTGATAAGGACAACTTTTGGGAAATGGGAGACACCGGTCCCTGTGGTCCCTGTAGTGAACTGTTTATTGACATGGGTGTGGAGGCGTTTCCTGAAACAGCGGATGATCCTGATGCCGGTCCAAACACCAGCGACCGGTTCCTTGAATTTTGGAATCTTGTGTTCATTCAATACAATCGGAACGAAAACGGTACGCTTGAACCTCTCCCCGCAACGCATGTAGACACAGGCATGGGGTTTGAGCGGATTACCTCCATATTGCAAGGCGTTGATTCAAACTATAAGACAGATATATTCACGCCACTCTTAGCGACAATCGCTGATATGACGGACACCCCCTATTCTGATGATGAACGCGGGTTGCCACATCGGGTTATTGCTGACCATATCAGGTGTTTAACGTTCGCAATCGGTGACGGGGTCATGCCATCTAACGAAGGACGCGGGTACGTTATCCGCCGAATTCTACGGCGCGCTGTGCTTTATGGTAAAAAATTAAATATGAACGAAGCCTTCGTTTACCGGCTCGTTGATAAGGTTATCGAATTGCTCGGTGATGTTTTTCCTGATGTCCTGCCACGTCGTGAGTTTATCACCCGCACAATTCAAGGTGAAGAGCATCGCTTCCATCAAACAATTGAACGCGGCTTAGAACTCCTTGATGGTTCGTTCGATACGTTGACGGAGCAGGATGAAACGCAACTCGATGGAAAACGGGCATTTGAGTTGTATGATACCTTTGGTTTCCCACTCGATTTGACCCAGATGCTTGCACGCGAACGTGGATTCACTGTTGATGAGGTAGGGTTCGAGGAGAGCATGGAAGCGCAACGGTCGCGCGGACGAGCGGCGTGGGAAGCAAAAGGCGGCGCGAAAGATGAAGAAATTTCTGTTTACGCCGAAGTCCTTAAAGAACATGGCGAGACGGAGTTTGTCGGTTACACGCAACACAACGCCGAGGCAGAAACTGTCGCTTTAATTGTTAATTCTGAATCGGTGGCAAGTGCACAACAAGGGGACGAGGTATTCGTGCTGCTGAATCGTACGCCTTTTTATGGCGAGTCTGGTGGGCAGGTTGGCGATGTCGGCACAATTGAAAGCCAGGACGCGAAGTTACATGTGCAAGACACACTTAGACCTTCTGCTGACTTGGTCGTTCATAAATGTAAGGTGGTTGAAGGAGAAATTACGCCCTATGCTGCTGTGCATGCGCAAATTGATGCCGAACACCGAAGTGCCCTTGCCATAAGTCACACAGCAACCCATCTCCTACACAGTGGATTGCGCCGTGTGCTCGGAACGCACGTCGGGCAAGCAGGTTCGCTTGTTGAAGCCGGTAGGCTGCGGTTTGACTTTTCGCATTACGAGGCTGTATCTGCAGCACAGTTCCGCGACATTGAAGGATTTGTCAATGAAAAAATTCGTGGAAATGATCCGCTTTTCATAAGCGAAATGTCTTTGGATGCAGCGAAAGCAAAAGGGGCGTTAGCCTTCTTTGGCGACAAATACGGCGACATCGTACGTGTTGTACAGGCTGGCGAATATAGTGTTGAATTGTGCGGGGGTACACATGTTGGAGCAACGGGTGAACTCGGTTTTGTGAAACTGATGGGTGAGAGTAGTATCGCTGCGGGTGTTAGACGCGTTGAGGCATTGACTGGTACTACAGCAGTGACGACTGTTCAAGATGATACTGTCCTGCTTTCTGATGTGGCGAATCTACTGAAAACACCTAAAATCGGCTTGTCTGAACGGATTGAACGGTTACTACAAGAGCAACGCGAATTGGAGCAGGAACTCCAACACCTGAAAGGACAGCAGGCACTCGCTAACATCGGTGATTTAGTCGAAGGCGCAGCGCTTGTTGAGGATGTGCGAGTTGTCGCTTCAGTTGTGGCAAACACTGATAGAGACGGCTTGCGACGGCTTGTTGATGAACTCAAAAACCGCTTAGAATCTGGTGTGGTTGCCCTTGCTTCTGTTAACGGAGACGCTGTAGCCTTTGTGGTGGGTGTGACCTCCGACCTTGTGAAAAATCGCGGTCTGCATGCCGGTAAAATCATCTCTGAGTTAACCCAATTAGCAGATGGACGTGGTGGAGGACGTCCTGAGCTTGCGCAAGGCGGCGGCAAAGATCCAAACAAAGTGAACGTTGCAATTGGTGCAGCGGCTGAAATCATCAAAAAACAAATTCAGGTTTAAGCCCGTAAACATTGCATCTTTTTCCAGGTATCTGAAGAACGGTGTGGTGGGCTACGTACGAAGGAGAAAATATGGATTGGGGTGTTATTGCTTCAATTTTTTGGAAATTTAGCCTCGGTATTTTGCTGCTCGCTCTTACGGCTCTTGCGGGTTATTTATGTGCAGCGATTGGAAGTCTACGCAATTCACTCAATAGCATCCGAAACACCTTGAACTCTACGGAAAGCATTGTCAATCAGGAACTCGCTGAATTGATAACTGACGTAGACAAGACTGTGCAAACGGTGAACGAGGAGTTACCAACGTTGCTACAAAACCTGAGCGGTTTGACGGCTTCCTTGCAAGGGATTAGTGAGTCTGAAATTCAACCCACTGTGCATAATATCCAAGAGATGAGCGGTGCCTTGAATCAAAGTATTCAAGAGCTTGAGGAATTGGTTCAGAAAGTCAGTGGTTTTTCTGGGCAGACGATTGAACAAGCCACTTTTTTCCGTAATCAGTTAGCTGTCTCGCTGGCTGATGTTATAAGTTTGTGGCAGGGCATCAAGGCAGGCTGGGACAGTTTTGCTTCCACTCGAACACCCGAACCAGAAGAAGGAGAAACCTCAGTGTCCGAGGCAGCGGATGGATAGTTGAATAGCGCGCGATTTGCATAGCGGTCAATGCACTATGAAAAAATTGTAAGAAAAAAAGAGCATCGGAATTGAAACTTTTTGCGTAGATTCTCGTAAACTTTAACGCCAAGTTTTGGGTTATATACTGCACCAAAACAGAATTAATTATTTCATAGAAAGGAAAAGGAAATGAGCAATAATGGACAGAACAATGGATTAGGAATGATTTTCGCTTTTTTGACGGGTTTTATGGCAGGTGCTGTTATCAGCCTGCTCTACGCACCGACTTCCGGTCGGGAGACCCGCCAGAAAATTCGCGATAAATCCGTTGAAGCAAAAAATCGGACGGTTGAGTTAGCACATCAAACCTCTGAGAGCGCACGGCAAAGTGCTCAACATCTCATGGAACAGGGCAGAGAGAGCGTCCAAGGTATCGTAGATAGCGGTAAAGAGCGGATCCAGGAAGCAGGTGAACAGGTCAAAGGTGCTGTGGAAGCGGGTCGCAAAGTCTCCGCGGATGTTCGTGCGAAAATCGCTAACTCTATCCCAGGTGTCAATGACACAGAGGAAAGCGAAGAAGAGGCTGCCGAGGAAGCCTAAAGATTTTTCATACTGCAGAGTGAGCGGGCGTTAAGCCCGCTCCTCTGGTTACAGGGCAGCTGTGTCGAATGGACGAACTGCAAAAACTTCTATTGTTATCTATTGCTAAATGAATGGAAATTGAAAAATTAAAAACTCTACTTGAACAGGTTAAGGACGGGAAAGTTGCTATAGACGATGCCTTGCAGTCTCTCCGCACGCTTCCCTTTGAAGATTTAGGGTTTTCAAAAGTCGATCACCATCGTCAACTTCGGACGGGATTTCCAGAAGTTATTTTTTGCGAAGGGAAGACGGTGGCACACGTGAAACAGATTAGCGAACGTATCCTCGCAGCAGGGCATCCACTCCTGGCAACTCGTGCCACACCCGATATGTATGAAGCCGTCAAGGAAGTTGCATCTGAAGCACGCTATAACGCGCTGGGTCGGACAATCACTGTCTCACAATCCAATGATGCAGGCACTTCAGGTATCCTCGTTGTTTCTGCGGGTACGTCCGACTTACCTGTTGCGGAGGAAGCCGCTGAAACGGTCCAGATCATGGGAAACCAGCCGGAGCGGATTTACGATGTCGGCGTTGCGGGGTTGCACCGCTTAATGAGCAATCACGAGAAACTCTTGACGGCGCGCGTTATTATCGTCGTTGCAGGTATGGAGGGGGCACTCCCAAGTGTGGTCGGCGGATTGGTGGATTGCCCTGTTATTGCGGTGCCAACAAGCGTCGGTTATGGTGCAAGTTTTGGCGGGCTTGCTGCGCTCTTGGGTATGCTGAATAGCTGCGCGTCTGGTGTCACCGTTGTGAATATTGATAACGGGTTCGGTGCCGGTTATAGTGCCTCACTCATCAATCGACTCACGGCGTGACTCGTAAGTTTTTCGCGTCAAAAACTATCCATTTTCCTCATCTGTAATTCTCAGCACAGCGGTCACACTCACACTTTTCGAGCCTTCTTGCGAACTAAAACCTGTTTTTGAAAAGTAGTGGTCGGCTTTTACTCGTATAACGTTTGTATTGATGCTGAGAGTGACGATGTCATTTCCAATTTTACATCGAATTTGATATGGGACTGATTTGGGATTGACTTGCCCATGAGAACGCGGGTGCCATGTTACGCCAGAAATTTCGGCATAAGTTGTGAGAGCAGTCGTGGCGGCTTCCTTGATGTTCCTGTTAGCATTGAGGACCTGTTGAGCAGCTTTTGCGGCAGTGTTTGCAGCATGTTCCAATCGTTCTTGAACTGTTTTGGTCTCTATTTGGTCTGTTTTGTCATCGGCGATACTTTTTCGCATCGCGACATAAATAACCGCACCTACAACACCAACGAAGACTATCGTACTAACGATAACGGTTCCTCTGAGTTGACGACGACGCGTCATATTTTCAAAATCTTCACGATGGTGTGGATAAAAAGCGTCGTGTGCAGTAATTGGTGCTCGCCAACACAGCACGCCGATGGATAACAGTAGTAGAAAGAAGAAAAGAAATCGAAACATCGGTTTGTACCTACCTTTACAGCCATTATAGCAGTAAGCCTTTGAAACGTCAATTTCATATAATCCCTCGCATAAATGAAAAATTTGACTTGAAATTGTAAATTTGATACAATACATAAGTAGATACAAATTAAGGAGGCAGATCTTTGCAGCAAAGAACACCAATTGAAGAACAGATTGATCTTCCGTTTATGGAATCACTACGGATTAGTTTTCAAAGTTTGAAAATCCGTTTTGGGCGTTCGATTATTACAACCGCAGGTATTACACTGGGCATCGCATTCTTAGTTTCAGTCTGGACGAATAATGAAATCGGCCTTGCCCTACAAGAGAGCGGGCGACAATCGACAATTAACACTTTTGAAGAAACAACAGAAAAAGGCATTTCCACGAAAGATATTTGGCTGATTGTTATGTCCTTGATTGTCTGTGTGGTTGGGATTGCCAATTCCATGTTGATGGCGGTCACGGAACGCTTCCGTGAAATCGGTACGATGAAATGTCTCGGCGCGTTAGACGGATTCGTGGTTCGACTCTTCTTGCTTGAATCAGGATTCCAAGGGTTTTCGGGGGCCCTTATCGGCGCACTCGTTGGAACACTGGGAGCGGTGCTTTTGGGGCTTAAAGACTATGGGTTAGATCTGTTTTTCTATTTCCCTTTACTCCCAGCGCAACCTGAAGATGGGACCCTGCGACTGGGTGTGCTCGTTGTCATCTTGTTGGGATGTTGTCTGGGTATGATTTTGGCTGTAATCGGTTCATCGTTCCCAGCATGGCGTGCGGCGAAACTCCCACCCGCTGAGGCAATGCGGACTGAGGTATAGGGACTATTCGACACGGCTCTTGTACACTGCATAGGGGAACCTGAAAATCAAATCTACAGCTCCGCTGGTGATGGGATCGGAGGCGAAAAAGGAAAAGGCTATGGCTGATATTGTTGTGAAAACTGAGGATGTCGTCAAGGAATATCGGATGGGCTCAAACGTCCTCCGTGCCTTGGATGGTATCAATATTGAGATTGAACGCGGAGAGTACGTTTCATTGATGGGACCTTCCGGTTCCGGGAAGTCAACGCTCTTTAACATGATTGGCGCACTTGATACGCCTACGGAAGGACAGGTTTACATTGACGGGCAAAATATGTCGCAACTTTCACAGAGACAGATTGCGGCATTTCGTTGCCACCGGGTAGGTTATATCTTTCAGAGTTATAACCTGTTGCATGTACGGAGCGCACATGGAAATGTAACATTACCCATGATTTTTGCAGGGCTTCCTGAGAAACAGCGCAATGAAAAAGCCGAAAAATTGCTTGACATGGTAGGGTTAGGGGATCGGATGTTTCACCTTCCTGATGAACTCTCCGGTGGACAACGGCAGCGCGTCGCCATCGCCAGAGCCCTCGCCAATGACCCAAGCATCGTCCTCGCCGATGAACCGACAGCGAATCTTGATACCGTTATCGGACGCGAAATTATTGACTTGATTAAACAGTTAAATGAGGAGCAGGGGGTTACTATAATTTCTGCGACACACGACCTGAAAATGCTTGATGTCTCTGATAGGATTGTAGACATCCGAGATGGACTCGTTGAACGCATTAGAAACCGAGACGAGATTGAAATCGAAGTCGGTGAAGTCGGTGGGCACTAACCGACACCACGAATTCCTTAGGACTTACGTACCTTACCGGTAGGTGCGGTTTCTAAACGCACCGGGTTTCCTCTGATTAAACATCTATGCTGTCCAAAGATAAGCATCTCATCGCGTTTTTGCGTAAGTCGTGTTTCTAAGACGAGATCTCAGATAGCAAGACCGGTCGGTTTTCACGAAGCGACTTCAGCGCAGCCAATCCCATCACAACGGGTACCCGTCCATCCTTACCTGTCACTGGCGGTGGTGTCCGTTCTTGAATACACCTGAAAAACGCTTGTAGTTCCGAAAGATATGCCGCCTTATAGCGTTCCACAAAGAAGTATGGCGGTAAAGCAGCATGAGTCCCCTCACTTCCACTAAAGGTGACAGTATCTGTCAACGGATTTGCCGCCGTAACCATCCCCTTTGATCCAAAAACTTCAACCCGCTGGTCGTAGCCGTATACAGCCTCTCTGCTGTTGTCGATGGTTGCAATAACCCCATTTTGGAAGCGTCCGATAATAACAGCGGTATCAATGTCGCCTGCCTCACCGATTTGTGGATCTACGCGGACATTTCCTGTTGCGTAGATTTCCACGACTTCATCCCCGATAAGATAGCGCGCCATATCGAAATCGTGAATCATCATGTCAAGAAAAATGCCACCGGAGACTTTGATATATTCAATCGGTGGTGGTCCCGGATCGCGACTCGTAATCCGCAAGATGTGCGGCTCACCAATCTCTCCAGAGGCAACTGCTTCTCGGACTCGCATGAAACTCGTATCAAACCTACGCTGAAAGCCTACCTGAAACTTAACCCCTGTTTCCTCCACAATCGCCAGAGTTTCGTCAATCTCTTCCAAATCTAATGCAATCGGTTTCTCACAAAAGATGTGTTTCCCTGCTTTCGCAGCCGCTTGGCTAATTTCTACATGTGTATTGGTAGCAGACGTAATTAGCACGGCATCAATCTGCGGATCGGCTAAGAGTTCAGTGTAATCATCTACAGTCTGTGGGACATTAAACTCTTCCGCGAGACTGTTCATGCTCGGACGGTCGAGACTGCAAAGTGCCACGAGATCGGTTTCTGGTATGTCTTGCGCGAGGTGTTCGATGTGTAATTTACCGATACGTCCTGTTCCGATAACGCCAACCCGAATCTTAGCGGTATTATTCATGCAAAGTTTACTCCTGTGCTGCGTGTATATTGAAAAAGTATAGCATGAATGCAATATGAGTCATTTGCCAAGTGTGTTTTCATGTGCCTCACCAAGAGCTGCGTTAAGTTCGCGTAGTTTCACGGCTACAGATGTTATTAAAGCATCGGGATCAGATCCATTCCACTTCAGATAGACTAAGAGGGTTTCAAGGCATATTTGCGTCAATTGACAGCCTAATCTTGGATCGGGTTTATCGGGATTCAAGTCGGGGGCATAGAAGTCGCCTTTTTGCGTAAGGTAATATGAGCGGATATCATGCCACTCTCTATGAATGCAATCGGGGCCTTCCGGTGTGAGTAGATGCTTTTTAACTTTACCTTCCAGTTCTCGAAACATCTTTTGCTCGGATGGATACGAATCCGAAATGGAACTATAGTCGAACTGCTCGCTTGACATGATAAGAGCCTCCATGTTTCGCGCAACTTCAAGGATAGGAGCGGAAAAGAGGCGGGTGAGTTCAGGTTGGCCCCCACAAATCTGGATAAGCGCGCCTTCATATAATTTCGTGAGTTGCACCATATATCCCACAATTATTGCCTGGGGCTTGGCGTACCCTGTGTTAGCTGTTTCTGCATCCGGTGCTGCAGCAACACCTACCCTGAGCAGGTACAAACACCGGTTCATAACTTCTACAACGAATCTCGGGAGCTCAGCGTTCGTTTTGAATTCAGCCGGCGGAGGCGAATTGAAGTCAATCCATGCTTCCATATTTGTAAGTTTCCGAATGATTTTATCCATATTGTCCTCTACGATGGTTGATTTCAATCTGCGTGAGGCATTGACCAGAGCAAAACTCAATCCGCGATGAGTTGTGCAGGGGTAGAGTCAACCTGTGCCTGCATCGGTTCATGGTGGAGAACCATCAGTTGTGAGGCGCGAAACCCGAGGGATTCGTAAGTGCGACCCTCACGATCACTAAATTCAACTTCAAAAGCATCACCGTTTGACAGTATCTCAACGACTGTACCAACTTGCCCACGCCACAGATTGAATTCGGGCAAATCCTGTGTGAGTGCTACGACATCAAAAAGTTTAATTTTTTTCTTAACGTTCTCTTGTTTTAGATGGTAATCAGGCAAACTTCCTATGTTCACAGCGTCCGCAAAAAATTTGGTTTTCACAGTCTATTTCCTCCGAGTGTTACAATGGATAAGCGGTTAGCAATCTTGGAACATCTGAATTTGGATCAATAATCCAGCCACTCCTAATTATCGCGTGTCTGTCTTTCCAAGTCAGCGGAAAATCAATTCTATAGCGTTGCCCATAGATGTCCTGTCGTCCTACTTACGCCTCGCTTGTTTTGACTGCTTGTAACAAAATGTCGCGTAGGGCATCAGCATCATCAACAGTTATACCGAGTGCTACATAAAATAGATGTGCTTTATGTTTACCCGTATCATTCTGAGAGTTGAGGCAGTAATCCCGCAATTTGCGAATGTCCACGATAGCACGTTCTGCATTCGGTATTTTCATGAAATTTGTTGTATAATGCCTACTAATTTCGTGTGAATATTAGAGTCTTTCTATATCTATTGTGCTTTCCGTAAGGCATTAAAAGTTGTCACAAAACATTAACCCTGCTATAATATTACGAAATTATAGCACAATTGCCAAAGGAATGCAATAATGGCTGAAACCTCAATTGAACTACTCAAATCATTGACACAGGCGGACGGAATCCCTGGTTACGAAACAGAAGTACGCGAGATTTTTCGAGAGGCGGTTTCCGATGTCGGTCCAATCGAAACCGACAAATTAGGAAGTATCTTCTGCACGCACACAGGCAATGCGGAACACCCTCGAATTCTGCTGGATTCTCATTTAGACGAGATCGGCTTTGTTGTGCAAAGCGTTACAGATGACGGATTCGTCAAGTTTCTACCACTCGGCGGATGGTGGGCACATACACTTTTAGCGCAACGCGTCACTATTACAACGAAGGTGGGTAAAGTGCCGGGAGTGGTCGGGTCTACACCACCGCATTTACTCTCAGGGTCGCGCGATAAAGTCTTAGACATGAAAGACCTTTTTATTGATATAGGGGCGGAGAATGAAGAGCAAGCGGCTGAAGAGTTTGGGGTGCTACCGGGCTGTCCGATCGCACCTTACGGACCTTTTATGCCCTTGAAAAATAGCAAATTATTTTCTGCGAAAGCGTTTGATAATCGCGTCGGTGTTGCGATCGTTATTGAAGCACTTTTGAGGCTTGATGAACATCCGAACACCGTTATTGGCGCAGGAAGTGTGCAAGAAGAAGTCGGCTTGCGAGGGGCAAGGACGGTCGCGGCAAGTGTGGAACCCGATCTCGCAATCGTTCTTGAAGGCCCTCCTGCTGACGATACCCCGGGATTAAGCGTCGGTGCCTCACAAGGGAAACTCGGTGGTGGTGTGCAAATTCGGATCATTGATTCTTCAATGATTGTTAATCCGAAGTTGGCAGATTTTGTGATTGAGACGGCAAAGCGACACGAAATCCCGTATCAACTTGGGGTGCGTCAGTCCGGTGGGACAGACGGTGGCGCGATCCATCAATCCGGCAGAGGTGTACCATCCGTCGTGCTCGGTGTGCCGTCACGTTATATCCATAGCCATGTCTCGATTATTAACATCGATGACTACACCGCAGCGTTGGAATTGACGATGCATCTTGTACGTGAAATTGATACATCCGTTTCGGAGGGATTTCTGTTCGGTTAGGCGTGTTTTGTAAAGTGTTTTTTACTTGGAGGGCAAACCAGTGACAACCTTACCAAAAATCTCGTTTTGTAATCATCAAATCAGTAAATTAGTGATAGGGGATAATCCAATTTACGGTTATTCTCACTTCAATCAACTCCTTTCACAGCATCAGAAGGAATACCATACGCCAGAACGGGTCGTCGCAACGCTCAAACGCGCAGAGGAAGCGGGGATTAACGGTTGGCAGAATAGTTTGACCGAGCGTTCGCTTTCTGATCTGCAGCGTTACCGAAACGAAGGCGGCACGATAAACTGGTTCTGCCTCAGCCCGGGAGGGCTTTGGTATGATGAACCCGATGCTGTCTTTGAAGCAGCGAAACACGATCCATTTGGTATGGCACCCCACGGTGGTGGTGTTGGACAGAGATGTTTGCGCGAGAATAGGCTTGATCACCTACAAGACATCCTCAAACGGATTCGCGATACCGGAGTTTTGGTGGGTTTATCTGTACATAACCCCAAACTCCTGCATATCGCTGAAGATGAAGGGTGGGATATAGACTATTACATGACCGGACTCTATAATCTCCACGGCGGTGCTGAGAAGTTTAGGGAGAAATTCGGCTACGCTGCCTTGGGCGAGATTTACGCCCGAGAGGACCGCGACGAAATGTGTAAGGCGATACAGAGGACGGATAAGCCGTGTCTCGTCTTCAAAGTCTTGGCGGCAGGTAGAACAATCGGGAGTCCGCAGCAGATTCGCGAAGAGATTAAGTTTGCTTTAGAACACATTAAGCCGATTGATCCGTTATTGCTCGGTATGTATCAGCAGTTCGGGGACCAGATTGGTCAGAATGCTCAATTAATTACGGAACTCTGTGAAGAATTAGGATAGATTTTGTTGTACGCCTCTCAAGTGAGGTATAATTACCTCATTTACACGTCATGGAGGTTAAGAAATGGAAAAACGGACATGTGGAAAATCCGGGATTGAGATTTCAGTGATGGGTATCGGTTGTTGGTCGTACGGTGGTGGTGACTATTGGGGACCGCAGGCACAATCAGATGTCACCGAGGTTGTAAACGCCGCGTTAGATGCCGGTATAAACTTCTTTGATACGGCAGAGGGATATAATTCTGGACGAAGTGAAGAAGCACTCGCTGTCGCGCTGGAGGGCAGACGACACGAGGCAATCATTGGCACGAAGGTAAGTAGACCCGATCCAGCTACGATACGGGAGCATTGCGAAGGAAGCCTCCAGAGATTGCAAACGGATTATGTTGACATCTATATGATTCACTGGCCCCATGACGAGTTCGCTATTGAAGAGAGCATGGCTGAATTGATGCGGTTGCAGGAAGATGGACTTATCCGCGCTATCGGTGTAAGCAACTTTGGCGTAGATCAACTCGCAGCCGCTCTTAACACAGGCGCAACTATTGCCGTAAATCAGGTCTGCTATAATCTCTTGTCACGAGCGATAGAGCCAAAAGTATTACCATTTTGTAAGGAGCAAAATGTCGGTATTTTAGGATATATGCCCCTGTTACAAGGAATTTTGACTGGGCAATATAAAAGCGCAGATGAGATACCTCCAGTGCATGCCCGGTTTCGCCATTTTCGCGATGAACGTCCCGAGGCTTCGCACGGTGAAGAAGGTGCCGAAGAAGAGATGTTTGAGACGCTTGAAGGTATCCGAGAGGTCGCAGAATCCGAAGGAATTCCGATGAGTCGGCTTGCTATTGCGTGGTCAATGGCGAGACCCGGTATTACATGTATGCTCGTCGGTACCCGGAACGTAAGTGAATTGGAACAAAACTTGCATGTTGCTGGCTATTCTCCATCTGCTGACGTAATTGAAAGCCTTGACAAATTAACCGCACCGCTGCTGGAGAAACTCGGGGAGGATCCAGACTATTTCGCAGGTGGACGTATCCGTTAGTTGCGCGTTGGGACGGATCCTCAATGTGTGCGTCTTCTTGTAGGAGCGAGCTGTGCTCGCGACTTCTATATCTATCAACTTCGACGTGACAAAACACGAATTATAGAGGAGTGGAGTGATGAAATTCAACAAGGACTTAGGCAGCCCGTTAGCAACGGCACCCGATGATCTTACACAGACTAACGCCGACGGCAAACCTGTCGTTCCGCTAACCCAAGAGCAGAAATATCTCTTTGACAAAAACGGTTGGCTCTTGGTTCCAGGGGTCCTGACGGACTCGGAGGTTGAGGAGATGCGCGATTTCTGTTACCAGTTGAAGCATTCTCCTGAAACAATTCCGCAACACCACCGTTCCACTTATGGCGGTCCCTTGGAACAACTGACAGACCATCCCGTTGTAGTGGCATTTGGGAACGAATTCCTGGCTTCTTCTTATCTTGCTTCGGATGTATGTTACGGCTTCCGTATGGAGATGAGTTTTCTGGCGTTACGTTCTACGACGGACGAGATGCCTTTTACATTCCACCCACACAACGGCAACGGTCTGTGGCGGATGCCCGGAGATTGCCATCAGTACGCGTGTCTACCCGGTCAGGCGTATAGCGGTTTAACGCGCGTCGTCTGGGAGCTTAATCCTGTGGAGAGAGGCGACGGTGGCACGATGTTCATTACGGGCAGCCACAAGGCGGCGTACACTGCACCAGACGGTGCCCACACACAAGAATGGGAGTACTGGGACACCTATTCTTGTCCGGCTGGGTCGGTCATTATTTTTACGGAAGCAATTACGCATAGCGGACAACCGTGGCAAAACTCGGATACCGACCGCGTGGCGATTTTCAACGCCTATAATTCAGTAGATAAACGGTGGAGTTTATCGAAACCGCCCCAGGCATTGCTTGAGGCGATGCCTCCTAAACGCCAAACGCTCTTCCGCGATGCCTATGTAAAAGGCAACGTAACCGGCACAGACTTTAACATGGCATTGTAGCCTTGCTGAAAAACGAATTGACGAGGTCAACATCAATTGTGTAAAATATGGATATATCACTTCGACCTAACGTACTTCAAGCGTTTTTCTTTTTTGGATTTTTGCCGAAATAAAAGGAGGATTTTGACCATGGTAGAGACAGTTGAAACACTCGGCCAACGGTTAACTCGATTAGAAGAAGCAGTAGAAAACATCACATTACAGTTATCTTGGGTTGTTAATGAATTAGGTGGCGATTGCGCTATAAATTGGAAAACAGCTCCGCAACTAAAAGCATATTCCGAAGGAGACAACAAGCAAGAGGCAGAAATTGCTCGTAAAATCCTTGAACAGATGGGGATCTCTGGGAAACCGATTCCCGCGCAGGAGCTCCAAGCACGGATGGTACGTAACGGCATCCAGCCCGAAGGGAACGAATTTAGTAAGGCAATTATTGAGGAACGCGAGAAATAACGGTGTATTATTTTTATTATGATGCAAGTGCTCTTGTAAAACGTTATTCACAAGAGCTTGGTAGTAATAAAGTCAATTTCCTTTTCACTAATGTGCCTCATAACCGTTTAATGTGTCTTACTCTCGGGGCAGTTGAGATTATTTGGGTCCTTGTGCGAAAAAGAAATGACGGCCGCCTTACACATCCTGATTTTCGTCAAGCTGGGATTAACCTTGACTATGAGGTGATTGATAATCAATCAGATTTCAGAACAATTTCCGTGCCGAATTCGCTTATTTGGCGCTCAATGAGTTTGATTGAAACTTACTCACTCAATAGTGTTGATGCAATTGTATTACGTTCCGCGTTGGATATTGCAGCAGCGCGTCGCGGTATAGGAGATGAACTCGTTCTTGTTGCATCCGACCAACGGTTACTGAGGGCCGCAAATAGTGAAAACCTTCTTGTTTTCAACCCAGAAACACATTCTGAACAGATGTTGGTGGATTGGCTTTCTATATCATAACCGACCGTGGAATGGTTTTCAAGACTAGCGAGGGAGAACGGATTGACTATGACACCGAAACAACGTTACCTGTTTGATGTAACCGGATACCTTCACTTAGAAAATGTCATCACCGGTGATGCATTAGCGGAGGCTTCTGAAGCCGTTGATAGATATATCACAACTCCACCTAACAAGTTGCCAACGGGCTTTGAAATCCAAGGACTTCATCAACACGGGTTCGCTTTTGATAAATCACTTGAGTGTTTAACCTCCCACGCCGCGCTGTGGCCGATTATCAAAGAGTTGACCGACAATCAACCCCGATTTGGCAGGGGTTCCCTGAAGCACGATAAACACGATTTGTGGGAGGCTGGCGAACGGGCAAAAGTGAATCCGGGAGGTCTCCACTGTGCACGTGATGATTACGGATGGTATAGCACCCGTTACGAAGTTGACAATGGACGTATCTACTGCGACAACTTCGTCTGCTTTCCCTATTTCACGGATGTCTATCCGGGGGACGGTGGGCTCATTGTGATTCCGGGTTCACATAAAAGCGAGTTCGATCGTCCGAAAGAACTGCTGACCCTTGATGAAGCCGATGGTATCGACCCGCTTGACGATCCGGTTTTCGTCAATATCACGCCGAAAGCAGGGGATATTGTGATTATCTCGGAATTACTAACCCACGGCGTGTTGCGGTGGAAGCCGAAGGATCGAGATCGACGCTTTCTCGTTTTGCGGTATTTCCCACAGTTCTCAGGAGCACATAGTTTCCCGCAACCTATTCTGGATCGGTTGTCGCCGGAAACATTAGAGTTGATAGCGTCTGCACCGTATGGACATATCAAGGAAATTGTGAAGCAGGATGCG
Source organism: Candidatus Poribacteria bacterium (assembly GCA_965232115.1). Taxonomy (GTDB): domain Bacteria; phylum Poribacteria; class WGA-4E; order WGA-4E; family WGA-3G; genus WGA-3G. The sequence continues at coordinate 4,628,985 of OZ246958.1, read as the reverse complement.
GTTACGTTGACGGTTTAAGGGTAGTCAGGTGCGTTTACAAAGTACTAAATCAACACCAAATGACACATAGCGTTCGGCGGGATTTATAACACTGTGGTAGCCAACAACCCAAGCGCGTTCACATAGCCGATGAAGGTCGCGCCTGCATCACCGGAATCACATAACTCCGAATTGTTAGTCCTTCAAGTATCTCTGTTTCTACACGCGGTTCAGGATTGACGCGGTGATCAAATATGATGTAAAACCCTTCTACTGCCTTTTCTAACTTGAGATACGTCGCGAGCTGCTTCTTGCCCGACTGATAACGCCGCTCGCCTTCCCAAATCTTTGTCTCAACGATATATTTTCGGCCGTTGTGCAGAATGATGAGGTCCATCCTGCCGCGTCCGGTTTGCACTTCAAGGTAAATGTTACCGCCTACGATGCGGATAAATTGCTCCAGATAGGTGTAAAGCAGATACTGCCCAATAAACTCTTGTGGGGTATCAGGGACTTGCAGGATACGGAAACCGGCGCGGGCTATGAAGTCTTTGAAGTTATCAAGTAGAGGTCCCATCAAAAGCAGTCCAGTAGGGGTGAGATAATCTATAAAGTCGGTGTCACTATTTTCTGAGAAATAGTCCCCCTCAAGTCCGTTAATAAGTGGCTGGAACGCCTGTATGATGCAATGCTGATAAATCGGATTGACGATCTCACATAAGCCATCTGCACCTCTTGCGATAACCCCGTAAGTGGTGAGTTCACTAATAATTTCATTACGCAGCGTGAATTGCACACCCCTCTCATAAGAGACGATTCGCATCAAGAGGTTCTCAAAGCGGGGGTCCCTTCGGATGTTCGTCAGTAGATGTGTTAAGTTGACGTTTTCTTCTTCAAGGAGCAGTGTGTGTGCCTTCACAAAGTGCGCCATTGTAATGGTCTGAGTTTTTGGGATATCCAACGCCTCTGTGAGAATCTGTGCAAGTCGGTTGACCAAAAAGGGTTGGCCCGCTGTCTGTCTATGGAAGGCTTCAATAACTTCAGGTGTGAAGGCTTGTCCGACTTCATCTGTATACTGAGCGAGGAGTTCTTGCACCTGTTGGTGGGTAAAGTTGGGCAAGTGAAACTCGTCCTGGATATTGAATGGGGAAATAGATCTATCGTAGTTAAGTTGTGTAATGCTCTTGACCCCCACGATGCCGACGCTGTGCGGACATCGGATTTCATCAGAAAGGTAGATGTCACGAAGCGAATGAAGAAAATCATTTAGAGCCACTTGAGGAATTCCATCAAATTCGTCTATGATGAGGACGACCTTCCCGGCCTTATATTGACACTCCAGAAAACCGGCAAACTCTTCAAAGAATTCCATCATTGAAATGTGATTGTTGAATTTCGTGTTATTTAGAAAACGCGTGAGTGCCTCAGCAGGCACGTACCCCCGTTTTCGGCAAACCTGCTCAATTTCCTTACGAACCCTTTTGTAAAGGGCTTCATAGAAATCGGACGTGGACAGATTTTTATATATTTCAAAATTCAGTTGAATCGGGAAATAGGTTGATGATTTAGCGGTAAGCGTATCTAATGCGAATCGGAAAAACGTAGTTTTGCCGGTTTGGCGCGGGGCGAAAAGGACGACGTAACGACCCTCTTCGATGCGGGCGATAAAGTCGGCTATCTCCTCGGTACGCGAGACAACGTAATGACGCTCAGGATACACGCGGCCTTGGGTGCCAAAACGTCTCATTTTTTCTCCTGGTTTGCGTGCGTTAAAATTCTTAGCGATTTATTGTAGCATACCCAGCTATGAAAGTCCACACCTAATTGCCCGTCTGCCAGAGTCATTCAATTATCTCGTAATTTCGATTTTTTCGCGTAAAACGTTTCCCTATAGGATGAACTCCAGTTCGCGACTTTCCCGTTCAAATAGGCAAAAACCTAAAACTGAATGACTCTACGAACAACCCTCTTGATATTTCCCCAAGAACATGTTACCCTATAAATAGTCTCAGTTGCCCTTTGTAGCATAAACTGTTAGTTTGTGCAGGGGTATATTCTCTGATTGAGGAAATATGAGGATGCAAGCTATCATTCTATGCGGGGGTCTCGCGACGCGGCTCGGTGAGACCGTAAAAACACTCCCGAAAATCTTATTAAAAATCAATGGAAAAACAGTTTTGGAGTGGCAAATCCAGTTGTTGAAGGAAGCCGGTGTTACCGAGGTCGTCCTTGCATCCGGACATCTGCACGATGTGCTTTATGAACGCGTCGGTGAAACTTATGCTGGTATGCGTATCCACTATGCCAAAGAGGAGAGGCGACTCGGCACTGGCGGTGCAGTTCAAAACGCCATGAAGCAGGTTAATACATCGCCTTTTTTTGTGCTGAACGGCGATATTCTACTCGCAAACTTTTCACTCCGAGAGATGTTAGCTCGGTTTTGTGAAGGAATGGCGGGAGTACTCCTCAGTGTGTATGTCGGCGATATACGTCCTTACGGCGAAATTGTAGCCGACAGTAATGGGAAAATCACAGCCTTCCGAGAGAAACAACCTACCTATCGCGCCGGATATGTCAACGGGGCAATATATCTTTTCGATCAAAGTATTGCTGACGTGTTTCCGAAGGGACAAGAGGTCTTTTCACTGGAGCGGGAGGTCTTTCCGTCAGTTTCTAATCTTTATGCATTACAAACGGATGCAGATTGGATTGATATCGGTGTGCCAGAACGGTTGGCTTATGCCCGTGAACATTTTTCGTCGTTTTAGCATATTCTCGTCAAACCCCCTGCCTTTAGGTAAGGGATGTAGATGGCGAAAAACCTGATATAAAAATAAACCTTATTCACAATAATACGTCTCACTTCATAGTGTTCGGCATAGGTTGTGATTGATGTGTTGTCGGAACGCTCGTCAATGAGTCCAATCACGTAAAAGCCTCACACGCCTCTATATTGACAAAGCCCTTTCACGGCATCCGTTGCATGTATAGGGTCGCAGGGGTAAAATCCGCACCCGTTGAAAATCACATGTCACAGTCAAATAGGTTGGCTCTTCAGGGTCACATAGCAGGCTCGGCTGCTATTGTGGAGACGGAATAAGACGGTAGACCTTCGGGAACACCGCACTGTCTACGAAGCACAAGCCCCAACCTTCAGGTTGTGGGTACCGTTGACATCTCTGTCATATCCCCCGTGCGCAGCACAACGTAGCTCCGATACCGTTCAGCGTGTATCTCGCCAATTTCAACTGCATCTTGGACGGCACAATCGGGTTCCGCGACGTGAGCACAATCGTTATATTTGCAATTACCGAGATAAGGTTCCATCTCCGGAAAATAGTATTCTAAATTTTCAGTGTCAACACCCCACAATCCGACCTCTCGGATACCGGGTGTATCCGCAACTTCGCCGCCGAAGTCAAAAGAAAAAAGTTCCACAAGCGTTGTTGTATGTCGACCCTTCTGTGTTTTAACCCCGACTTCACCGACGCGTAGTCCTAAGTCGGGTTGAAGCGCGTTCAACAGACTCGATTTTCCAACGCCAGATGCTCCGACGATCACACTGAATTTATCCTTTAGCACAGAGCCAAGGGTTTCGAGGCTCTCTGGGATGTTGATACTGGTATAGAGAACCCGATACCCCAACTTCTCATAATTCTCAAAAGCGTCGGAGAATTCTTCCCGTTGCGTTGTGTCCACTAAGTCCATTTTATTCAGGCAGATAACTGCTTCCATATCACCTGCCTCCGCTAAAATTAGGAATCTGTCGAGTGTCCTGAAATTAAGCGGTGGCATTAGGGTTGAAACAACAGCCACGATTTGGTGGGCATTGGCAACGATAACCTGTTCGATGTCCCCGTGTTTGCCTGCGTATTGCCGCGAGAATTTCGTCTCGCGAGGCAGAATATCCTCTACCACGCCTTCCTCTTCATCAAGTTGCGTGAAAACAACCCTGTCACCGACAGCAACCGGGTCGGCGTATAATCTACGTCCAGTTTCGGAACGACGTTTCCGTTTGAGGGTGCCGCGGAGTGTGCATCGCAGGAGAAGATCCCCATGTTGGACATCATAAAATCCTGTTCGTGCTCGGATAACTCTGCCTTGTTCGTGTGTAAGGATAAATTCCACCCCCTAAAAGCGTGGAAGAGGTTGATACTACAATTAGAAATCTTTTAGATATAAGCCTTCATGGTTTTCAAAGCTACCTCAATATCTTTGTCAAAGTTGTCAAACTTACACTCACACGAGACGCGACCATCATATCCGGCTTCTCGTAGTGCCGCGAAGAAGTCTGTAAAGTCAAAATCGTCATTTCCCGGGTAAGAACGTTTGACAGGTTCTGCAATATGGACATGCGCAAGCCATTCGGCAGCATCAACGATGTTTTGCATCGGTTCTTCTTCCTGCCAGATGTGGTAGAGATCCGCCAGTGCTCTGATACCTTTTCGATTTACCCGTTTTGCCATAGCGAGTCCATCTGCGACTGTTCGGAGGACATTTCCCTCGCGCTGACAAATTGGCTCGATGACAATAGTCATGTTGTGCGCTTCGGCGTGGTCTGCCGCCATATCGAGGAATTCAGCGATTTGAGATAATGCCCGTTCGCGTGAATAGCCTTCCTCTATGTTTCGTGAACCGCTACTTCCGTAGACAATAATCTCGCCACCAATTTCGTTGGCTCTACGACAGGCGGTTTCCACATAGCGCGACAGACGTTGAAAATCCACTGTATCGCCTACCACGCGCAGATCCCCTGGAATAAACCCTGAGTACGATTCTGGCTTTAGTGGGGCTTTCGCTGCCTGCTCACGGATTTTCTGAAATTCGGCTTCATCTGCTTCGGGTATTAACGCTGCTCGGACACCTAATTCGATGTAGTCATACCCAACTTCTGCAAGCCGGTTGACATTTTCTAAACTCGTACAAATTCCAAATCGCATGTGTTTGTTCCTTCTCACTTTCCAAATCGTCGCTTGCGTTGGCTATAGGCACGCAAGGCACGGAGGAAGTCAATCTTCCGAAACGAGGGCCAGTACGTGTCGCAAAAATAAAATTCTGAATAAACGCTTTGCCAAAGCAAAAACCCCGATAGTCGTACCTCTCCACTCGTGCGAATGATTAATTCGGGATCGGGGAGGTTTGAGGTGTATAAATAAGGCGTTATCTTGTCCACAGTGAGTTCGTCCGCAATTTGGCGAACGGTTTTTCCACTTTCACTTTCGGCTTTCAGATGTCCTCGAAAAGCCTCTATAATTTCCTCGCGACCCCCATAAGCGACAGCAACATTTAGGATGAACTTGTCGTAATTTTGGGTTGCTTCCTCCGCGTGGCGAATCGCTTCTTGAAGACTCGGTGGAAGTAACTCTATTTGTCCCATTGCGCGGACTTTGATCTGATTCGCATGGAGTCCTTCGATTGTGACGAGTTCGCGCATTTTTCCTTCAATCAGTCCGAGAATGCCTTCGACTTCGTGCGATGCGCGTTTAAAGTTGTCAAGCGAGAAAATCCAGATTGAGAAGATCTCAACGCCTAATTCGTCACACCAATGAAGCACCTCTTCCAACTTATTCGCACCTTCATGGTGTCCTTTGATGATATTATCAAGTCCACTCGCTTTGGCGTAACGGCGATTTCCATCAAGGATTACCCCGATGTGACGTGGAATCTTCCACTTATTCGCTTCAGATTCCAGACGCTTTTGATAAGCGTTGTAGAAAAATCTTTCGATTCGGTTTTTGATGGCGTGGAATGGATTCATATTCGGATCCTGATTTGTTGGGACAAGTTGCAGATTAGGGCACCTTGCAAGCCGGTTTTACAAATTCTATTATAACATGAGGAAATTATAAAAAAAAGTCTATTTTGCTCCACAGCAGCTCCTTCAGATTGCTACTTTTTCATAACTTCACGACATTGTTCTGGTTAACAACTTTAAAGGGTTGACAGGTTGTGGCGCGTGTGATAAATTTGTCTAAAATGGGCATAGGGACCACTGTAGAATGTACCCTTAAACAAACCGCGCCTACCAATCCACCCATTGAACGGGTCAAAATCATTTCGCATTCACTGGAGCCGTATTCTATATGGAAGTTGAAACTTCCCGTTCGTTAGTAGCATCCCAAGTTCCTGCCCACGGTGTCACACTCAAATCTATACTTATTGCTGTTATCCTAATACCGATTAACTGCTATTGGATTATTGAGATGGAAGTTATCCGGTATTCAGGACATCCTGTGACGATTTCCCTCTTTTTTAATGTAATCTTTAGTCTCTTCGTGATAATCGGTGTGAACCAATTGTTACGGCGTTTCCTGCCAAGCTTGACCTTAGCACAGAGCGAATTGGTGGTCGTTTACCTAATGCTTTCTATCGCTTCGGGTATTGCTGGACACGATATGCTTGAAATTTTAGTGCCAATGCTCGGACATGCCTTCCGCTTTGCAACGCCAGAGAATGAATGGCAGCAGCTGTTTGTCCCGTTTCTCCCGCAGTGGCTCACCGTTAGTGACACAACGCTTTTATACGGCTACTATGAAGGCGAACTACCCCTTTATACGGTGAGAACATTACTCGGATGGGCAACCCCTGTACTCTGGTGGACAGCCTTTATTACTGTGTTGATTTTTGGCATGCTTTGCATCAACGTAATTGTCCGAAAACAGTGGATCGAACACGAAAAGCTCAGTTATCCAATAATTCAGCTTCCACTCCAGTTGACGGAAACACCACAAAATAGCCTTTTTCAAAATAAATTGATGTGGCTCGGTTTTGGACTTGCGGGGGCACTCGCGCTCTGGAATGGTATTAACTTTCTGTATCCAATTTTGCCTGAACTCCGGACGCGTGTGCGGAGTTTTCAAATTTTTACAGAGAGTCCTTGGAACGCTATGGGTAGAATCCCGTTTTCACTCTATCCATTCGCTATCGGACTCGGTTTCTTTATCCCCTTGGATCTTTCGTTTTCATGTTGGTTTTTCTTCTGGTATTGGCGATTTATGCGCGTCCTCGGTGCCGCTCTCGGACTTCGTAGTCTGCCGCGCTTTCCATACATGAGCGAGCAGGCATCCGGCGGTTATCTCGCCCTGTGTGTTTTAGCACTTTGGGCAAGTCGGCGACATCTTTTACACGTCGCAAGAGCCGTTCTCGGACTGAATACCCAACGGGGAAATACAGAGGGGACCGCCTCGGAGCGGGATACATCTGAACCCATGTCTTACCGAGCCGCGACAGTCTGTCTTATTCTGGTGATGGTGTTTCTTGTGGTTTTCTGTTACTATGGCGGCGCAGAATTGTGGGTGATGTTTGCATTTTTCGTAATATACTATATGATTTCTATCGCTATAACTCGGATGCGCGCCGAGTTAGGCACGCCTGTCCATGATTTACACTATTCGGGACCAGACGAAATATTGACTCGAACTGTTGGCACACGCCGGTTAGGGAGAGGCAACCTTATTATGTTCTCCATGTTTTGGTTCATCAATCGTGCGTATCGGAGCCATCCAATGCCGCACCAGTTGGAAGGTTTCAAAATCATGGAGCGTACAAACATGACCATGCGTCGCATCATCTTTGCCTTAACTCTGGCAACTGTTTTAGGTTCATTGGCAGGATTTTGGGCGTTAATTGACCGTGGCTATCGACTCGGCATGGAGGTACGCGCCTATTGGCCCTCTCTGAGTGCTTTCGGCATAGAGCCGTATCGCCGTCTTTCAGGATGGATGCAGGCACCCGAAGAAACGCTTATACCTGAAAGTGGGTTTATGGGAATCGGCTTTCTGTTGACGACAGTACTAATGTTTTTTAGGATGCGGTTTGTCTGGTGGCCGTTCCACCCCGCTGGGTTTGCTATCTCTACGAGTTGGGGTATGAACGTTACATGGAGTTGTCTTTTCATGAGTTGGTTAGTCAAATGGCTTATTCTTCAGTATGGGGGTGTGGTGAGGCATCGAAAAATAGCCCCGTTCTTTTTAGGATTAATCTTGGGAGAGTTTACAATAGGGAGTCTCTGGACGATCCTCGGTATTATTGCAGGAATTCCTACCTACGGATTTTGGGTCTAACTTTTGCATGCTAACATGTATTGTATCAAGCACTAATAATCGTCATCGGGATTTGCATTAATTGCTAAGTTTAGTGGTAAGAAGAACAAAGTCAAACTAAACAGAAGTGCCCATTGCCATTCCCATTTGAGATGTGCCATCCCCAGAAATTCGCGGATAGGTTCGACGTAGACAGCAATCAGGTGAAGTCCTACGACGATGAGGAGCATAATGAGGAGCCGTGTGTTCGCAAACATCCTGTGAAAAAGTGATTCCCATGGATACCGCAACGTTTGCCAGCAGGTCGTCAATTGTGTAAAAATCAGTGTGGTGCATGCTACGGTTCGGGCTACCGAAATGTCTGAGGCGTTTGGATCTGTTGAATTTGAAATCGAGAATACATCTCTCAGTAAGGTAGAGACCCCAAGCGGATCAGATAGAGCCGGAGACTGCCAAAGAAGAAAGAAGAAAGGAATAATCGTCATTAGACTGGTGGTTACAGAACGACAAATGATATCCACCGGCGTTGTTTTAGAGAAGAAGCGTGAGCCTGAAAATAGTGTTGGACGGTGATGTTTTTCATCGGCGAATATCTTTTCAGTACCGACGCCTAATGAAGGCAGCAAGGTTAAGAGAAATTGCACCCAAATTACCTGGGTCAACGTCAAAGGCATAGGAAGTTTATAGAGGTAGTGTAAAACTGTTCCAAAAGTAAGGGTCAGCAGCAAGGAGAGTGTACACGAGAAACTCCACCTTAAAAAACCTGCGATATTGTGATATGCCTCGCGTACATAAAGCAATCCATCCCTTACAGCTTGGAAACCTTTTTTGTCAATCAATCCGTCGGCAAATGCTTGTACAACGTGGGGTGCCTTACTGCTATCTGCAAGGGTGATATTTGAGACGTTCATTGCTCGCAAATCGTTTCTGTCTTCACCCAAAAACCCGACAGAATGTCCTTGACGTTTCAAACTGAGAACAATGTTCCGACGCTGCTCCCATGTCGGTTCGGAGTAAGCGAGCCATTTTGAGACCTGGGCATCGAATTGTTCACGTGGAACGGCATCTAATTCTTCGCTTGATACAACAGACTTTCGATTGTGAATCAGCCCGAGATCCTTCGCGAAGTCAATAGTCTGCTGCTTCTTATTTTCAGCCATGAGGATTACTTTGAGTCCCGTGTCAAGGCTGGATTTCAGCACCTCCTTTGTTTCTTCACCGCTGCTGACGGAGAGGGCAATAAATCCTAAAAAGATCGCATTATCTTCTACCTCTTGTGGTTTCAAAATGACATCGGAAGAGTGAAAGGCAACACCATAAATCTCGGCTCTGGTGGTAAGTAGATAGTCAATAACCTCACAGTACCTCTCGTAACGATCGTCTTGCATCGGGACAATTTCACCTTCGATGAGTACATAAGCACAGGTATCAAGCACCGTTTGCCCCGCTCCGAAGATGACGTTGAGATAGTTTTCTGGACCCGACTCAAACACTTGCGTTTGATATCCGTAGTTGCGTGTGGCTGGATATGAATCTACCAACGGAAGTTGGGCACTCAGGGCATTTGGTTGATAACCGAGTTGTTCCATCACTTTCTGGATAGCTGCTTGTACTGAGGGTACACCAACAGATTGTTCTGTTGACCAGTCTTCTTCCGTATTCGACATCTCGGTATTATCTAACTGCTGTCCATTAGAAGTGCCAAGACCGGCTGTGAACACCAAGTGAGGAGCACCTTGTGGGATTTTTCCACCCGTCGGCATTGACGCAATTGTCTCTTGTCGCTCTTTCGGTGTGAAATTTTGCAAGGAATCTAACCACGATTGCCACGTATTGCTATCAATGAGTTGTTCATCCACGAAAAGGTTGGAGATCGTCAGCGCGCGTGTCGTCGAGAGACCGTTTTCATTTGCACAGAAGGCAGTAATACGGCTCAAGTTTTCAAGCGTCTGTGAGTGTCGCAGAATAACACCTTTTTCCAGCAATTTTTGGGTGTGTTGTGAAAATGAGAGTCGGAGCAACGAAATAACGTCATGTGGAGCAGATGCAAGAACAAAAAGTACGCCGAGATATATCAGGGCATACCAATCAGTTGACTGATTCTGATATTCAAACCACCATGCAATGCCCACAGCTACACCCGCAACTATCACGCCAGCCACTTTTATGACAGTATGCAGACTTTGGGTCTCGTTCTCGGCTAATGTGTTCGCGATGCCAGGCGCATGGACCTCGCGACGTTGCCTCCGGATTTCTAAGTCCTTCCCGGTCTGCACGACAATCGCAAAGCCGTGTCCGGCTGTGACATACGTCCCGGCAAATGCCATGTTTTTTTGTCGTTGTGGTGGCACATTTGTCTCTGAAATATCTGTGCTTGTCTTCGCAACAGGTTCCTCAGTCCCAAAGAGTGCTGATTCGTCAATCATTAGACCTTCAGATTCAATAATTCTCGCATCAGCTGGAACATAGTCACCAGGACTAAAAGGAAGTAGATCACCCGGCACGATGTCTTCTGGTGGACAGTGATCAATTTTCCCTTGTCGGATAACTTTGATACTGTGTACCATCAGTTGATGTCTATTGTTATCACGATTCTGGCTGCGGTGATCTGTCAGATATGCCCATCCGATATGCATAGCCAAAACAGTGCCAACGAGGCCTATTGTGTGGAGACTGATGCCGCTTGCCCCATTAGCAAAGCAGACGATTAGAGTGAGTGTTGCTAACGTCAAGATGAGAATGCGCCATGTGAAGAGGGGTCCTAAAAACGCCTTAAGCGAAAAGGCAGTTTCCACTGGATCCAGCTCGTTCTTGCCATACTGTGCTTTCGCTGCTTGAAAAGCATCTGTACTCAACCCCTGGTCCATGTTGGCATTGAATTTATTCAATATGGATGCAATGTTTTCCGTATGAAAATTGGACATCGTGTTTTTATGGGTGTCAGGCGTTTAGAAATTCGGAAAACTCCTATCATTTATAGAATTGCGAAGTCAGCAATTCTCATTTTTTGATATCTTTAAACCAAAAATGCCTGCCAAGAGAAATTCTACGCTTATCTATCCGCTCCGACAGAGGTCACCAGTTTGTACATTCGCTCCGACAGCATCTGCTTTCAGAATCTTAATATCACAAACGATCTGATGTTTATTGAAGGCAGTTTGCATCTGTTTCGCGACCTGTTCGGCGTGTTCCAGACAATAGGCAGCTACAGTCGGTCCCGCACCACTCAGCGCAACACTGAGTGCGCCATTAGCAATAGCAGCTTCAGCGACATCGTTAAATCCAGGAATTAGTGAGGTGCGGTATGGTTGGTGCAGCTTATCCTTCATGGCTACTTTCAACATTTCAAATTGCCCCGTCGCAATACTGGCAATTAGTAATGTGCTACGACTCGTATTGTAGATTGCGTCCGCGAAATCAACCGATTTTGGTAGAACTTCTCGCGCTTGTTTGGTTGAAAGCGGAAAATTCGGGATTGCAAGCACAATGGAGAGTTCCGGGGGACACGTCAGCCGAATGGTATGCACATGTCCATCTTCTTGTGCTGAAACGACAATACCACCGTAGAGTGAGGCCGCCACATTATCTGGGTGTCCTTCCATCTCTGTCGCGAAGTTGAGAAGTTCGGCATCAGAAAATGGCAGCCCACATAAGATGTTCGCTGTTAACAATCCACCAAGAATGGCTGTACCACTGCCACCTAACCCACGGATTGCGGGTATTCCATTGTCAATGCGTAGTTTAAAACCGTTGGGACGTTTTGTTCCGCTTCGCTTGAAAACTAATTCGACTGCTTGAAACGCTACATGTTCTGGCGTATTCGGTATCTTATCGGCATCTACGCCGCTTACAACGACTTCGGTTGCGGTGTCGGATGGTTCCAATGTGACTGTGCTGTAGAGTTGTAAAGCGAGTCCTAAGACATCAAAGCCAGGACCCAAATTCGTCGTGCTTGCTGGGATACGAGCGGTGACTTTCTCGTTTAACGCACTATTGAAAATTTGAGGCATACAAGAAATTCCTATTATTAATGGCTATCGGAAACCGTCAGGTCTACAATTTCATGATTGCAGTTTCCATTCTGCCTAATGCCTCTTGGATATTTTCCAATGAATTAGCATACGAGAGCCGGAGGTAACCGTCACCGTATTTGCCGAAGGAGGTACCGGGCAATAGCGCGATGTCTGCCTCATTCATCAGATAATCAGCGAGTGCTTCACACGAGAGAGGGAGTTGCGTGACGTTGGGAAACACATAGAAGGCACCGAGCGGTTTGATACAGCTCACGCCTTCAATAGCATTGAGTCCACCCACAATCGCATCACGGCGTTTCTGAAACTCGTCTACCATCTCTGTAACAGAGGTTTGCTGACCTGTCAATGCTTCTATTCCAGCGATTTGTGTGAAAGTCGCAGTACAAGAATTAGAATTGATTGTGAGTTGTGTAATCTTGTCTGCGATTTCTTGTGGGGCAATACCGTATCCGAGTCGCCACCCTGTCATTGCGTAGGTTTTAGAATGTCCCTCGATGAGGATTGTTCGTTCTTTCATACCGGGGAGGTTGATGACACTATGATGTTTGCCTTCGTAGAGGATGCGAGAGTACACTTCATCTGTCAGCACATAAAAATTGTGTTTCTGTGCCAGTTCAGCGATTGCTTTGAGGTCTTCTGGCGTTAGTATCCCGCCTGTCGGGTTTTGCGGTGAGTTGAGAATAAGCAGCTTCGTTCGGTCAGAGATTGAATCAACGAGATCTTCGAGCCGGAATCGGAAATCTACCTCTTCGCGAAGGGGCAGCGGAACGGCTTTTCCACCGATGAAGTCGATAACTGATTCATAGACCGGAAAACCGGGTTCGGGATAAATCACTTCGTCACCATCATCGATTAGAGCCAAGATAGTAAAGAAAATAATTGGCTTCGCACCGGGGGTCACGGTGACCTCATCTGGGTGGACGCTGATCCCGCGCGTCTCCGTTATGTGGTGCGCGACAACTTCACGAAACTCCGGCACGCCAGCGGATGGACAGTAGCCGGTATGTCCGTCCTTCATTGCTTTATATGCTGCCTCAATAATATTAATCGGTGTTGGGAAATCCGGTTGCCCTATTTCTAAATGGATGATGTTTCTACCTTGTGCCTCTAATTGTTTCGCTTTCGCAAGCACTTCAAATGCCGATTCTGTCCCCAATCGATCCATTCGCGCCGCGAACGTGGATATTTCCAAAATTATACCTCCGATTCCACAAAAAACGATTTGTTCAGGGTTGTGTGGCAGGGAGACGTTCCCATTGCCCTACAACATTGTCTTGATGTAAGATATGGACGTAGGGAGTAGCCGTATTCGGAATTGCTGCTACTCCCTTATGTTTCCTTTTATTCTGCGCGCATGACGGCTCCCGTGGAACTTGCTAACCACACATTTTTTCCATCAAGCACGAAAACTTTAACTAATTTCTCCGTAGAATCTTCAAGCTCCCAGGTTGTGCCACCATCAGTGGTATGTAGAATGGCACCGACCCCAAAGTCACCACCGGTCGCCCAGCCGTTATTCTCGTCCGCAAACCCAACACTTCGTAGTGTTTCTTGTGTGCCACTGGCTTGCTCTGTCCAGCTTTCGCCACCGTTATTGGTATGAAGGATTACACCATTTTCACCGACTGCCCAACCCATTGAAGCGTTAAGGAAAAAGATGTCTTCGAGAATGTCTTCTTTACCAGTCTCTTGCGTAACCCAACTCTGTCCTCCGTCCGTGGTTTTTTGAATTAAGGCACTCTGTCCCTGTGTGCTCGGGCTCACGCGAACCCCCGCAAGCCAACCCGTCTCTTCGTCAAGGAACTGGACAGCGTTGTACATATTCGCATCGTCGTCGCCAACAGCACCGAGTTGGCCACCTTGAAGCACCTTCCAAGAGCGTCCACCGTTTTTCGTGGAGAGGATTGTATCGCTCTCTCCTACGGCGAGGCCGACATCTTTATTTACGAAATAGATGCCCTTAAGTCCGTTACCGACTTTGCTGGTTTGTAATTCCCAGTCTTGACCGTTAGTTGTTGCTACAATTGTACCATTCGCACCGACTGCCCAACCGTGTTTATCGTCTAAAAAGTAGACCTCAGCTAAGTCGGCAGGAATTTTAACTTCCGATTTTTGCCAGGATGCACCGCCATCTGTTGTGTAACCGATAAAGCCTGGATTTTCAAAATCCTCAAACGATGCTGCACCCACTACCCAGCCGGTATTTTCGCTTGTGAAAGTGATAGACATGTAATCCCGAACGTTTGGATCGCGTTCTTGCACGACTGTCCATCCTTCCGCCGTCGGTAAAGCAACAAAAACGGAACAGGCGATTGCCACTGTTATGAGAATCGCTAAATGCAATGTAAGTTTTAAACTTTCCTGCCTGAGACAAATTTTGTCCACACGGACAAAATTTGCCTTTGCTTTACATTGTCCGTGTGACTTCAATTTATTCATCTTTATCCTTCTCCTTTATTCTAATTTTCTGTAACAAATTTTCAGTTCGTGAGGCACACTGAGAGTGTTGTGTTAGCAGCGCGCCTTGAGTGTGAGGGATGTGAATCAGATGTGACTTTAGAATCCCTCCAGAGATTAGCGTCTAAACGCCAATCAGAAAGGCATACTACGTCGACAAAAGTCGTTTTTATAATATAACTCTGAAGGAAGAATTAAGTCAAGACATTTTTTCGTGTCGTGCCCGTTGCGTCTCTGCTTATGTACTGCGCTGAAACGGATTCCGCAATATGCGTAAACACACCTTGGCATTATTGCCACCTACGAATTGTCATCTATTTGGCAACAATCAAAGTGCCAGTCTTAAAACTCTCCCCTACTTGAAGTTGGTAGACATAAACGCCACTTTCTACAATCTCACCGGCTTCATCGCGCCCATCCCAAGTCAACTCTGTTTCTCCGGGCAGTGCGGTTAAGGTTTTGACGAGCATTCCGTCGATGTCATAGATAAGTACTGAGAATTCACCCGAAGCGTCTTCAAGTGTCCGTGCAGGGAACACAACCTGATTGAAATCTTCACTTGGAGAAAGCGGCGTGAATGGATTTGGATAGGGTTCATCAAGTATGCGAAGCCTTTTCTCTATCTTTTCGGATTTGTTATCTGCTTCATCAAAGGCAATAACGGCATAGGTAAAACTACCTGTAGTTAAACGGCGTCTATCAATAAATTTGTATTCCGTTTTTGACTCGCTTATTTCTCCGAGTTGGGTATCCCCCTCAAAAATTTGATATTTTATTACGTCGCGACTACTGCTTGGCTTCCAGAGAACTTCGACCCCATCACTTGAAGTGATGATACTCAGCATCATCGGAGGCTCCGGTGCAGCTGTGTCGACAGATACTTCAACTGTTTGAATCGCAGAGCGTTCTGATTGTAAGAAGAGCGTCTTGTAAGCGGTTATCTGATACGTATGACTTCCCGGGGGCACATTTATCTCTCGGAACGTCGTTGATGAACGGTTTTCAACATTGATTGGTGCTTCCTTATTCCTATAGATGAGATAGCCGCTAACATCGAGGTCTTCTGATTTCTGCCAACGGAGTGTCACATCGTTTTCACCAGTTCCGTCGGCTTCAGCCGTGAAACCTATAACCCGATCAGGGGGTATGTTCGGGATGACCTCTAAAGTAAAATCGTCGTTGTTGAGTTTGCCATCCGCCTGTCCAGATCGGATAAATTCGCCGATGGGGCCGTCTTGGAGGTTGCGGAGCCGTGTTCTGAAAACTGACTCTAATATAACCGTGTTTGGGGTTCGAGCGTCAAATGTAATTTCATATATGGAATTTTGAAAGTCGACGACGGCATCTGCTAACTCGACGCGCAGGATGGTTCCGCCAGAGACGACGGCTCGCGCGACAATGGGATTCCCGTCGCGTTTGATGCCTTTGAAATCGGAGGATCGCGTCGAAAATCCAGGCGGCATTATGACTTCAATCGTC
Organism: Candidatus Poribacteria bacterium; assembly: GCA_965232115.1. Classification (GTDB taxonomy): domain Bacteria; phylum Poribacteria; class WGA-4E; order WGA-4E; family WGA-3G; genus WGA-3G. The sequence goes on along the minus strand of OZ246958.1, from coordinate 4,612,994 downwards.
TTAATTTCCTCACCGGGCTCTGCTAATGATCGGTCAACAACGAGCGTTACAATGAGTGGCACCGTTGAACTGGCGGGGACAACGCCTTTCGTTTCGCCTTGGACGTTTATCTCGCCTACGGAAGTAACCGCACCATGACTGATTATCGGAACAAATACACCAACAGTAAGTATTAAAATAATCGCTGTGTTTTTCATTGGAGAAACTCTTTTCTTAAAGTATCAGGTTGAGCGAGAATCGCTGTATCGTATTATTCTGAAAATCCCCACTCAGTAGTTGGATTCCGTAGTCGAGTTGGAGGTTCGTGTTACGAATCGGGATTTTGGCACTTCCGCCGAAGTTGAGGGTTGTTGCAGTGCTTGCTCCATTTTTTGCCCCGTATCCACCGCGGATAGCAATAGCTGTGTTAAGCCAAATTTCTATGCCTGTTCGGATATAAATTTCACCGTTACGGGATGCAATCTCCACCGTTCCTAAACTTCCTTTTAGCAAGTTACTAACCGCTTCACCTTGCGCGCTCATTTCTGCTATAGAGGCAAGTCTATATACCAAACCGGCACGGATATTCAGCGGTACTGCGTCTGTGTGTGTATCAGAGATACTCATGTTTGCAGGGAGTAAATTTTCAACAGACGCGCCAAGGCTCAGACTCTGGAACGGTTTGGTAATCACGCCGAGATCGAATGAAATAGCGGAACTGGAGGTCTGCGCAAAGTACGGGTTCTCAGCGACAAATTCGTTTGCTGCCTCGAAAGAGGTACCAAGAAATTTAAAGTTTGCCCCGATTGCCAACTGTTTGAAGAGCGCATTTCCATAGGAGATACGCACCACTTGTTCCTGATAGATTTCGGAGTCTTCTGCGAGGATGCCGAGACTCGCGCCAAGTGAACCTATTCTCCCGAATGGAATAATACCGCTGACACTGTTATAGGTGATGAGTCCATTGAAGCGTTGTGCCCGCGTGGCACCAATCTGGATTGCATCGATATAGCCTAATCCTGCAGCGTTGTAACTTGCGGCGTTGCTATCGTCGGCGAGCGCAACGAAGGCACCACCTAAACCCAGCGGTCTTGCCCCAACGCCAATATCGTTAAATGTCGCGGATGCAGTAGTCGGGAAAAATAGGGCTATCAGTAGAATTATATGGCGTGTGTGTTTCAATCTATTGTTTCCTTTTAGCAATATTTATTTTATGCGTTTGTGGGTCTCATACTCGGTAGGTCTACTTTGTGAGTTGCTGATATTTCTCTGAATCTTCAGTTAAAAACTTAATTCGGTGATCCTGTCATCGGCACGAAACTGACCCCTGTAACCTCTGTCGTTTCCAGAAACGGCTCGGAACCCTCTTCAATTTGGGGCTTCTTCTGAATTAAAAGGAGATTTTGCTCACTATCACCGACTGGAATAACCATTCTTCCGCCTTCGCCGAGTTGCTGAACCAAGTGCTCTGGGACGACCTTAGGCGCGGCTGCCACAAGCACGGCATCATAAGGCGCATATTCTTGCCAACCGTGATGACCATTGCCTTCTTTGAAGTATATATTCCGGTAGTTGAGACGTTCTAACCGAGCCTTCGCGCTTTTGGCGAGTGTCGGCAGAATTTCGACTGAGTAGACTTCCCCTGCCAATTCTGCTAAGATAGCTGTTTGATAGCCACATCCCGTTCCAATTTCAAGGACTTTTGAAGTCGGTGTGAGTCTTAGCAGGTCCGTCATTAATGCAACGATATACGGTTGCGAAACTGTTTGTTGGCAATGGATGGGGAGCGGACCGTCCCGATACGCTATGTTGAGATATTCTGGCTTTACGAACAGGTGCCGTTCTACCTTTTGCATGACAGCGAGTGTTCTCGGATCGCGGATGCCACGGGCTTCGATTTGATCCTTAACCATCTTCTTGCGTAGGGTCTCATAGTTTTTAGCAAGTAGCATTTTAATGTTAACTCCCGGACATCATTTTTTCCTTTGATGATCATACGGAAATTTCAATCAGAGACTTCTAAGACAGTCTGGTTCTATTGACCCATGGCTATGTGGTAGGGCATGAGAAGAAAAAGTCTGTGTTGCCTAAGGATATTTATAAGTTTCAAAGTGTCGCTGAAACCTCCATATCGCGCGATAAGTGGTAGTTCTATAATCTTACGCTCATCACCGATACCTTCAGGTGCAGCCTGATATAGCGGGGCAGATGAGAATCGAAGATTATTGACAAGTTGGGAGGACCATGTCTGTTTAGGGAAACGAATGATCTCAACCGTTTTTTCTTGCAAGCCCGCATATTCTTGCGCGATGGCGAGTGCAAGGTTTAAACCGCCGAGTTCATCTACCAATCCGTTTTCTTTTGCCTGTCTGCCTGACCAGATACGTCCACGTCCGAGTTTATCTACCTCGGGTGTTGTTAACTCGCTGCGTCCAGCAGCTACCTTTGTAATGAATTCGTTATAGACTTCCTTAATCTGTTTCCGAATGATTTCCTGTTCTGAGGGCGGGTAATCGCTATAATCTGAGTAAAAATCAGCATGTTCGCCCCGTTTGAGTATTTCCTTTTGGATTCCCAGTTTTTCGTAGAGTCCTTTCAAGCTATACTTACCGCCAATCACACCGATCGAACCCGTAATTGTTCCCGGTTCAGCGACGATAACATTTGCCGGTGCAGCAATATAGTAGCCTCCCGATGCTGCCACATCTCCCATTGACACCACCACCGGTTTGATCTTGGTAAGTGTAACCAAGGCTTGCCATATAATATCAGCAGCGACAACAAGTCCGCCCCCGCTATCAATCCGCAAGACGACTGCCTTTATAGCATCGTCATCTTTTGCTTCCCGAATCGCTCGCACGATCGTATCCGCACCCATGACTTGCGTCCCCGTAAGCAGATCAGTGAAACTATCACCTGTTACCATCAATCCTTTCGCTTCAATAATTGCAATTTTCGGCTGTGGACCCCGCCAATCCTGCGTATACAACCTGCTTTTTGCGTATTCATTAAGGGATACCAAGTCTGTGTGTTTATCGGTGAGTTCGGTTACAGCATTTTTCAGGTGCCCTTCAGTGGAGATCCGGTCAACAAGTTCGATACGGAAAGCTTGCAGTGCTGTGTAGGGTCCCTCGTCAATGCGTTTTTTGACATCTTCGGGAGTCCATCCACGTCCCTTTGCAATCGCATCTACGAGCTGTTCATAGAGATCGTCCAGAATGATGTTCTGGATTTCGCGTTGTGCTTCGGACATCTCTTTTCTTGTAAAGGCTTCGGCGGCAGATTTATATTTCCCGATATGTTCGAGATTCGCTCTGATACCGAGCATGTCCAAGGTTCCTTTATAAAAGGAACGTTCTGCGCGCAGCCCAATCAACCGTACTTCGGCGAACGGATGTATTAAGATACCATCACAGACAGATGCGACAATATAATCTCCAGTGGAGCATTTAGTGGTGATGTAGCAGAGGACAACGCGGCCGGATTCCCTGAAATTCAAGATGACATCTGCCATTTCCTGAAGTTGTGCCATGCCGTAGTCGTCTCCATTGATACGAACGAGAATGCCAGCAACATCTTCATCCGATTTTGCTATGGACAAGACATCTTTCAGGGAGTGCATCTGCAAGTCAAGAAACATGCGGCGGCGAGGGAGCTGCTTCGTTGTAGGAGTGTTGGAAAAGTGAAAATAACCGACACCGGTTTGTGATTCTCGATTTTTGTCGAAGGTGTTTCCTGTCCCTAATCCCCAATTCCCGATATTAATACCAAAACGGACATCAAAACTCAGATCGCTGTTTAGTGTGCCGCGAAGCAGCAGCTCGCGAATCGGGCGTACCTCTAAAGCATAGCGGAGGTCAACGCCTTCAATGCCTTGTGTTTTCTGCATATCAAGTGAAAGAGTGGTTCGCCAGGTTCCTGGACGGATCGCTAATCCCAAATCGTAGGTGCGTCCAAGTTTCTCACCGAGTAATTTGGGCTGGTTAAGATCCCGCGCCATCGCACCGATTGAGAAGTATCGCCGTCGGTACATGAGTCCAAGAGCAAGGGAGCGGAATGTATCATAGGTTTTATCGTCTGAATTTATCCAGCTGTAGCTTGTTCCGGCGTAGAGCGAATGCCCCAGGTGTCGGCCGCTGGAGAGCGTATAGCGTGTAAAGGTCGTGTCAGCGTCAGCGGTCGCGAATTCGACCCCAAATCCCCCATTGGGGACAGCGAGGAAAAAAGCGTCATCGCCTGCCCAATTGCTCTGATATGTGCGGAGATAGTACAGGTTTAAGCCCCGGCCTGTACCCAACCCAGACGGATTAAAAAATGTGGCTAAGGCATCATCGCTAACGGCGATGGAGCTGGAGGGTAAGTGTGTCCCCGCCTTTGGTGACGCAGCAGCAGAAAGTGTACTCATCCCGTAAATCAGTGCTGCCGAGACGATGGTTTTACCAACATACTGTAAGCAATGGTTAAATAGTAGAGGCGGAGCCATAAGATGAGTTTCAGTAGGAATTTATGAGCTGCAACACGCAATATAGTTCGTATGATAGACAAATAATATATACTTAAAATACTACAAAATAACGAAGATTGCAACAAAAATACTATTATAGCTTTAAATTATCAAAATACGTGGGTTTTTCAGTGAACTGTGGACATAAAATACTTCATTTCAGTAGGTGCTGGTTCGCAATGGATCAGTAATTGTGGAATCTACTGGATCCTAAGAACGCCGAGCGTATTGAGGAAACAATTCGTCATGGATATCAGAACATTGTTGCAAATGGGTTCGGCGTATTGCGTCAGCAGTGTCAACCATCGTTGGGAAGAACATGCCGGCACCTGTGTCAATTTGATACCCACCTGCTGAGTGGACGCTTAGATACTGATGTAGGGTCTCTAAATCTGGTTCGGTTGTGCAATGTCGCGTGCAATTCATTGTGAACATCCGCCGCCGGGTCCCACCGCCAAACGCTGCGTGATAAGTGTCATGATTAAAAATTACCACATCGCCGGGTGTATTTTCCAGTGCGATGTTTGTTGGAAAGTCATGGGGTGGAATGCCGTACAATGCTTCTGATTGATTCGGATCGATTTTCTCGGCTCTGACAAAGTGAGATGGATTTTGGCTCCCCGGAATAACGCGCAGACATCCCGTGTCTTTCGTCAATGAATCGAGGTAAAACGCTACCTTACAAGCGAAGAGTTGTCCCCAGTTGCCGTCGGGATGCCAACCGGTGTCTCCAGCGTAATAGTTTCCATCCCCGCCAGCATAGTTGAAGTCCTCACCGATGACACCACCAATCAGTCCCTTGATACGTTCATCATCAAGCAAGGTGCAAAGCCGAGGACGATGCTCAATCGGACCTCCGAACATTGTGCGGTGTGTCCCATCATGGTCTTTGCCACCACCGAATTCCTGAATCGTCATCTCGAATTCTTCGATAATCCATTCCATCTCGCTCGGAGAAAACAGGTTCGGTATTGCCAAGTAGCCGAAGGTGTTGAAAAAGTTCACTTGGTGTTCTGTTAGTTTCATGGGAGTGTCCTCAGTACTGAAACCCAAAGTCCAACTACCTGTTATATAGCAGGAAGTATATCCATTCAGCAGTTTTTGCGGCTTTCTATTAGAGATTTGTTGGATTTATATTAACATGGTCAACATAATTTGTCAAGGCAATCACTAAATGCCCCTAAAAGATTGGTAAAACGGTTTTGTCTGTGCTACAATTTGTATAAATAACAGATTCGCACACTCAAAAAACACTAATCTTTTCATAGGATTTTAATCATGAAAAATTACATCCTCACGCTCTCACTGCTACTTTTCGTTATCTCCTGCGCGGTTACTGCAGATTATGCCGATGACGCAATCCGAACGCTATTACCTTTTGATGCTATTCCGGCTATTACAGACCCGCAGTTTGTGCCTGCCAACGAGGCGAAACTTGATCCCGACACCCTTGTTATCGGTGTAACCTTCAATGGCGAAAGCCGGGCGTATTCACTCTATCTACTCAATGGACACGAGATCGTCAATGACGTTGTCGGTGGACAGAAGATTGCCACTACATGGTGACCGCTCTGCAAAACGGCTATCGTGTATAGCCGGGAACTTGACGGTGAGACCTATACCTTCGGTGTCAGCGGCAAATTATGGCGGGATGCCCTGTTGATGTACGACCATCAGACCCGTACCCTCTGGTCGCATATTACTGGGGAAGCGATAAAGGGACCGCTAAAGGGCAAGCAGTTGAAACCACTGGTCTCCACACCGCAGATTGCATGGAAAACATGGCAGATGAACTATCCAGAAACCCATGTCCTGTCTGTACCTACCAGAGGCGTGATGCGTGAGAGTATAAATCAAGATGTCTACGCCGACTATCACGCCAGCGAGCGCGCAGGTGTGAGCGGAATGGAATACACCGATGATAGGTTACCCAATAAATCCCTCGTGATTGGGGTTCAAGTGCCAGCCAAAGATGGCACCACCCAGTTCCGCGCTTACCCGTTAACCCACTTCGCAAAAAATGCCATGGTTAACGATACACTTGGCGAAGTCCCGCTGCTGATCTTTCACGACAAGAGGTCATTTGCGACAGCCGTCTTTACGCGGAACGTGATGGGAGAGGTCCGAACCTTTAGCGTACAAGACAAGCATTTTGTAGAAGACAACACCGATACACGCTGGAATCTCATTACAGGTGAGGCAACATCTGCCAAAGAAAAAGGCACGCGTCTGGAACGACTTCCTGCTGTGAATATTTATTGGTTTGCATGGGCGCGCTACTACCCTGAGACCACTATCTATCGTTAGTCCGACCCCTCTTCCTGTAGGAGCGAGTTGTGCTCGCGATCATAACAGCGTGGGCAGTAATCCGTGTTGCCTGTGACTTCTTGTAAGAGCGAGCTGTGCTCGCGATACCTTGACCTTCTATCTATCGTTAGTTCGACGCACCAAGCACATAAAAGTCAGTCGTCTAATTCAACGATTTCGCCTGTCATATTGCGATGCATCGTTGGACGGATAACTAACTCTGGAATGTTGCTCCGTTGCGGCAGCGTCGCGATGAGCAGAATCGCCGCTGAGGTTTCGTCAACATCTACCATCGTGGCGCGAGCCTCAGCATCTGGCGGAACCGGACGCTTGTCCAGAATCGGCGTTGCGACCTCCCCTGGAACTACCACGCTTGCCCGGATACCCGTATTCCGTAAATCCGCATTGAGAAATTCCGTGAAGTTGATAACACCCGCCTTCGCCGCACCGTAAGCGAAACCGCTAAACGGACCCGGCGTAACCGCCGCGAGCGACGAAATATTGATGATCGTTCCCGATTTCGCCTTCAGCATAGCCGGCACAACTGCTTTCGTGCAGAAAAATGTACCAATCAGATTTGAGTCAATAACCGAGCGCATCTCTTCAGGGGGCGTATTCAGAATCCGTCGGTGATGTGAACTGTGTCCGGCGTTGTTCACGAGTACATCAATCCGTCCGAATTTATCAAGGATATCCCCAACCATCTGTTCAACAGCATCGTAATCCGCCACGTCGAGCGCGTAACTTACCGCTGTTCCCCCAGCTGCCGCAACCTCAGCCTCGACGGATTCTAATTTCGATGCTGTCCTACCGATAATGACAACCGTTGCCCCTTCTTCAGCCATCGTCAGGGCAGCACCCCGCCCAATCCCGCTTCCGCCTCCCGTGATAATACATACCTGGTCCTTTAAACGCATTCTTCACCTCTATAGTTGTTGGTTGTTAGTAACACTTAGCTACATTTTAGTTCTGAATCAAGAGTCGTTTGGTTACCAAATGCCTCTTAACTTATAACTTGTAACTTATAACTAACCACAAAAATATAGATTACCAGAATTCCCGAAAATTTTCAAGATTTCACTCCGATGCTCCATTTCAAAACGCTTGACAAAAATCTGAAAACGCCTATAATAAACCTCATAACCTGATTGAATACCTCGGAGGCTAACACAATGTCCCTAAAACAACGCATTCATAGCAAAGAAGCGATTAACATCGCATCAGGTGTCCCCTTCGGTTGCACCCGCGACGAAATGGCAGCCGTTCTCGGTCAAGGCAACTACGATTTGGTCAGTGTTGACCATCAACATGGTCCCGCAAATGAAGACAAACTCGTCGAATATTGTGCCATGGCAAGTGAATTCGATGTCGGTGTGCAGCTGCGTATCAAACACACCCGTCACACCTATCTCATAGGCAATCTTTTAGATCTCGGTCCCCTTGCCATTGTCGTGCCACAAGTGGAAACGGTAGAGACGGTGGACGAAGCAATTGATTTCTTCTACTATGCCCAGACGGGAAAACGGAGTTGGGGTCCCAGCAGTGCTTACGGCATAAAACAGGGCATGGACCGCCTTGAATACGCCGAGTGGTGGAACAACACCGGTATCCTAATCTTACAAATTGAGTCTGTGGATGCCGTGATTAACGTCAGCAAGTTCGCCAAGCCCGGCGTAGATATGGTAACCTTTGGCGAAAACGACCTTAATTTCAGTATAGAGTCGTATCCCAGTTCACCTTTCCAGAACCTTCAAGAGTGCATCGCCCACGTACAAACCCAGTTAGCAGATACGCACGTCAAAGTCGGCGCAGGGCATACACCATCAGGACGGTTGTGAGACTGGATGGTCAATTCTCTATAGAAGGGGTTTCCAACCCCAATTGTACAAACCTCAGCAGTCCTTCGCGAATAAGGAGCGTCAACATGTCAAAACGGATTAGAATTGGGCTTATCGGGTGCGGTATGATAGCCGGATCACATATCAGTGGATACCTCGCACATCCGCAGCACGCAGAAATCGTTGCCGTCTGCGATACAGTAGATGCCAATGTGAAACGGAGAGCGGCAGACTTTCTCTCTGTTGCAGCATCACGCGCAGAATCCGCAACCGCCGAGGCAGAAAAGGCGGAAACCGCAGAAGCGCGCGAGCAGTTGAACGCAGATGCTGCGCTTTTATCGGAATATGCCGACAACGGTGTTAAAATTTTCAGCGACTACAACGAGATGATAACGGAATGTGATTTAGATGCCGTCAGCCTTGCATTACCGCCGTTTGTTCACGAGGCTGCAACAGTCACGGCTGCGAAAGCAGGATTACACGTCTTCTGTGAAAAGCCGATGGCGCGTACGGCAACAGAGGCACGAAACATGCGCGACGCATGCGACGCTGCGGGTGTTAAACTCGCATATCAGAGCGGCGGCACATGCCTTGATCCGACCAGTTACGCTATTCGCGACACCGTCACCTCTGGAAAAATTGGCGATGTCTACTACGGCAGACTTACGAGTTTCCGAGTTCGCGGTAGACCGAATATAGATATGTTCGGTTTCGGCAGGTGGTTCCTCAATTCTGCTTTCAGCGGCGGTGGGACGATATACGACACTGGGGTCTACGACATTAACCGTTCTCTTTATCTGCTCGGTTCTCCACAACCCGCCACTATCAGTGGTATCGCCTATCGCGGGATGCTTCCTGAATATACAGGCGAAGAGATTAACGATGTCGAGGAACACGCCTCTGTCTTTGTACGATTCACTAACGGTATGTCTTTTACTTTTGAACACGGTTGGGCAGGCAATCTGGCAGAACACCCGCAAGGCATTTTCATCTTCGGCTCTAAAGGTTCGTTCAGCAACAATAAACTCTTTCTTGAGAAAGGGAAATGGGATACCGACGATCAGGGCAACCGCCGACGTTACCAAGGGAATCTTGTTGAAACGCCGTTGGAGATGCCAGAGAGATCCTTCCCCGATAAGTTCCGTGATTTCCTTGATGCCTGTAACAGCGATGCCCAACCCGTGAGCAATGGGGACGTTGGTTTGAAGGTTACAGAGATTATGAGCGGCTCGCTCTTATCCGCAAAACTCGGTCGCGAAATCACTGTCGAGGAGCTTTATGAAATAGAAGCACTCCGCACTGAACCGACACCCGGTTGGCCGATTCCATAACCCAATTTTAGTCAATTTAAGGTTGACAGATTCTCTCTCATCAGATATGCTTTAATATGTCGTCAGGTTTCACGATTAAAATAAAATATAAGTGAAAATGTTACCCTGAACAGACATGAAATGGAGGATTGAATTTGAAAAATTTTGAGTTTTATGAACCGACCACCCTCGCCGAAGCATCGCGTCTGTTTGCACAGGAACATGCACAACTCCTTGCAGGCGGGACGGATATTATTATCGGGATGAAGGCACTCACCGAAGCACCACAATCCGTGATTAGCCTGCAGAAAATTCCCGGATTGGCTGGCATCAGTGCTGAAGCCGACGGCAGCATTAGCGTCGGCGCGATGGCAAAAGTGCGAGAAGTTGAGTTGTCGCCAGATATTCAACAACACCACACCGCCTTGGCTGAAGGTGCCGCAGAAATCGGCTCTATCCAAATCCGAAACCTCGCAACGATCGGTGGGAATATCGCACACGCCTCCCCCGCAGCAGACACTGTTGCTGGCTTACTCGTTGCTGACGCACAGGTTGACATCGCTGGTGAGGATGGCGAACGGACTGTGCCGATTGATGAACTCTTCACAGGACCCGGACAGACTGTCTTGGCACCCGGCGAAATCATCACCCGCTTTCGGCTACCGAGTCCGACATCGGGTTCCCACTATATCAAACATAAAATTCGGGAAGTGATGGACCTGGCGTTTATCGGTGTTGCTGCTTCTGTCAACCTTGATGATGGGGTCATTACAAGTGCTCGAATTGGACTCGCAGCCGTGGCACCTACGCCAATTCGCGCAACTGAAGCAGAGAATCTGTTGGCGGGAAATGAACCTACGGCAGAACTGCTGACACAAGCCGGTGAAGCCGCAGCTGCTGCAGCCAGCCCGATATCGGATTTACGCTGCTCCGCAGAACATCGCAGAGAGATGGTTGATGTCCTCACACGGCGAACTCTACAAACGGCTGTTGATAGATCATAAATTTTAGCATTGATTTTTGAGTAGGGGGTCATTTGTTGGGGCAGTGGTTATGCTGTAGTTGATACGTGTAAACGATGTTTCATAAAAAGAAAAAGGAACCTCAATACTCTAAAGCAACCTTAGAATTAACCGAAAACCACTGTGAAACGAAGTGGAACAGTGACCAGATTTAATAGCTAAAAATAAGGAGAAAAGATATGGCAAAACACCATGTCAACCTGAAGGTTAACGGTGACGAACACGATTTACTCATTGAGCCGCGTAAAACCTTGCTGGCGGTACTTCGCGATACCGTCGGCTTGACAGGAACGAAAGAGGGATGCAGCACTGGAGACTGCGGTGCCTGCACTGTCATCGTTGATGGCAAGGCTGTTACGTCTTGTATGGTACTCGCTGTCACGGCTTCTGGGAAGGCGATTACCACTATTGAGGGATTAGCCAGTGACGGTGAACTCCATCCCGTTCAACAGGCGTTTATTAACACCGGTGGGTATCAATGTGGCTTCTGCACACCCGGTTTTATTATGGCATCGAAGGCACTTATTGATGAAAATCCAGACCGCAGCGAAGAGGAATTCAGGCACGCCCTTGGCGGGAATATCTGTCGCTGCACGGGATACACAAAAATTCTTGAAGCGGTCTTGAAAGCCGCAGAAGAGGTCCGCACGACCGCTTAACCAACAACCAATAACGAATAAGAAAGGAGAATTAAATGTCAAAACATACTGTCGTTGGACAAACAGTGGCACGCGTTGATGCCGTCGAAAAAGTGACGGGTGCCGCCCAATACGGCGCAGATGTGCATCCGCCGGGGATGCTCTACGGGAAAATCGTCCGTAGCAAACATGCGCACGCGAATATACGTGGTATTGACACCACCGAAGCCGAAAAACTCCCTGGAGTTAAGGCGATTATTACGCAAGACGATGTACCCAGTGGTCGTAGAGTTTTCGCAACTGATAAAGTGTTGTATCTCGGTGAACCTCTCGCTGCTGTCGCTGCAACGGATCCTGATATTGCTGAGGAAGCCGCTGAACTCATTAAAATTGACTATGAAGTGCTACCGGTTGTTCAGGACGTTATGGAAGCGATTCAACCCTCGGCGCCACGCCTACACGGCGATGACACAAAGGATGGACCGAACCGACGGGAAATCGCAACCCAAATCCGTAGACTTTCTCGCGACAAAGAGAACGACCACAGCGATGAAATCAGCAAACTTGAGTCGGAATTAGACAACTATCCGGATGAGGTCTACTACAACATTTCTGCCGAAAGCCATTCCGAGGCAGGCGATATTGAAAAAGGGTTTGCTGAATCCGATGTCGTTGTTGAAGATACCTATGTGATTCCGCGTGTCCATCAGACCTACATGGAACCGCATGTCTCCGTCGCGAGTGCTGATTCGTCTGGTAAAATCACCGTCTGGGCATCGACCCAAGGTCCCTTCGCCATCCGTTCGGGTATCGCAGGAACGTTGGGCATTCCATTGACGCAGATTAACGTCATCGGAACAACAATGGGCGGCGGTTTTGGTGGACGTTTCGGGGTTATCATTACACACGTGCCAGCCGTGCTGCTTTCACAAAAAACCGGGCGTCCGGTGCGTGTGCAGATGACGCGTGAAGAAGAATTCACGGATGGTAGACCGGCACCTGGTTGTGTCATCAAACTGAAAACGGGTGCAACGAAAAACGGACGTATCGTCGCACGGCAGGCACTCGCTTTTTGGGATTCCGGATCCGTCTCTGGGGCATCCATCGGTAGCACAATCCGCGTCCGTGGGGTCTACAAGATTCCCAATCTCAAGGTAGACGCTTACGGTGTTCACACCAACAAATCGGGTACGGCTGCCTACAGGGCACCCGGCGCACCACAAGCCATTTTCGCTGGTGAATCCCAACTCGACGAAATCGCCGAACGCATCGGTATGGATCCCGTGGAATTCCGTCTGATGAATATGCGCGAAGAAGGTGATCCTGTTCCAGCAGGTGCAAGTGAACCGAAAGTCGGTTACAAAGAGACTTTACAAGCCGTCGCTGATGCCGCCGGATGGTGGAATCGGGAAGCCAGTGAGAACCAGGGTTGGGGCGTTGCTGTTGGGGATTGGACGAATGGATGTGGACCCGGCGGGGTCTATGTCTCTGTTCACGAGGACGGAAGTGTCCGTATCTTCCACGGCTCTATGGACATCACGGGAACAGATACGGCGATTTCACAGATTATCGCTGAAATCCTGACTGTGCCTTATGAGAGCGTCACAATTCGGCGCGGTGATACGGATTCCGCACCCTATTCAACGGGTTCAGGTGGAAGTGTTGTCACCTTCACGATGGGGAACACTGCCAAATTAGCCGCTGAAGATGCGCACCAGCGCGTTCTCGAACTCGCATCGGAACGCCTCAACATGAATGTTGACAACCTCGAGCTCAGAGACGGTGCTGTTCATGTTGTGACTGCCGATCCGCCGAAGTCTATCTCATTGGGCGAACTCGCTGCGTATAGCCTCTCCACAACGGGTGGTCCCATTGTCGGAAAGGGTGCTTTCGCACGCCAACCCAGCACACCCGCACTCGCTGCGCAGATTGCCAAAGTTGAGGTAGATCCCGATACCGGTAGAACCCGAGTTCTCAAGCTTGTCGCTTCGCAGGATGTCGGTTTCGCTATCAATCCGATGGCTGTTGAAGGACAAATTGAGGGTGGAACGGTACAGGGTTACGCATGGGCAATGATGGAAGAGATGCAGTATGGCGATGACGGCAATATTAATCCGGGGTTCGTCGATTACCGCGTCCCGACCTCGGCAGACCTCCCGACAGTGGAATCTGTTATTGTTGAAGTGCCTGCACCCAACGGTCCTTATGGTGCCAAAGGTGTGGGTGAACCGCCAATCACGCCGACATTGGCAACGATGGCAAATGCCGTTAAAGATGCGGTCGGTGTACGGATTACCGAATTGCCGATCAAACCTGAGAGGGTGATTGAGGCGTTAAAAAGCAATGGACACTAATCCTGTGTCTGTTTTGAGAGGGATCAAAGTTAGCAGTAGCGTAATTTCTTGCGCTGCTGCTAATGTGTTTGAAATAATGCTGTAACAGATAACTCTGATGAACAAGCGACACAGAAGAACATTTGAAACGATCTTTGCACAACCAATTTCAGGCAACATCAAATGGAGAGATGTAGAGTCTTTATTAAAAACTTTAGGTGCTGTCCTGACACAACGTAACTGAAAATCTGCCTGAAACGAAGTGGAGGGTTTTTGCGAATCAACACGGAATGCGCGTAAATCAACGGTATGAATGCCCTATGGCATTCCCCGGGCATTCCGTGGGGTGTTTCTTTACCTCAGGAGCCATAAATTAAAAAATGTTTGGTGAAATTAGAAACGAACACAGTGAACGCCTCGATTGTACCTTTCACAAGGGCGAAGGCAACAGAGTTGTCGTGATTGGACATGGCGTTACCGGCAATAAAGATCGACCCGCCCTTATCGCTTTAGCGGAAGGTCTCGCGGCTGCGGGTATCTCTGCATTGCGTTTTTCTTTTTCTGGCAACGGAGAATCAGAAGGCGCGTTTACGGATTCCACTATCACAAAAGAGGTGGCAGACCTCGGTAGCGTTATTGACGCGCTTGATGGATATAATGTCTGCTACGTCGGACATAGCATGGGGGGTGCTGTCGGTGTCCTGCGAACTGCTACCGATGAACGCATCCGAGCCTTAGTCTCGCTTGCCGGGATGGTGGATACCAAAGCGTTTGCGGAACGTGAATTCGGCGATGCCACCCCCAATGAAGGTTTTATGTGGGACGAACCCGACTGTCCGCTCTCACAAGCCTATGTAGATGACATGGCAACGATTGACAGTGTCGCGCAACGCGCAAGTGAATTTGACGTACCATGGCTACTCGTTCACGGTACCGAAGACGATATCGTGCCAATTGAAGATAGCCACGACATCCTTCAACATGCCAACGAACAGACGGATCTCCTCGAACTCCCGGGCGTAGACCACGTCTTTTCTGACGACGGCACTCCTATCATGGTCGAAAAAGTTGTGGCGTGGATCAATGAGAACCTATAGGAGACGTTTCCCCTAAAAATGAGTCAAGCGCACTTGGGATATGATAGCAGAGTGAATTTGGGCAGCTACTATACTCCCACTGAAATTGTAAATGTAGCGTGGGAGACAATCGCGCCTTATGTACATTCACAAACAACTGTCATTGATACCGCGTGTGGATACGGGGATTTTCTGAGAAATTGTGGGCAAGCTCTCACAATCGGATCTGATATAGACGAAACCGCAATTGATGTCGCAAGAGAGAACAGTGATACAGTTGTTCGGTTCTTTCAAACGAACGCTTTATCCAACGTATCAAGGGTAAAATTCGGTATCCCTGAGCAATCCCACTTGATAGTCGTTGGGAATCCACCCTATAATGATAGAACGTCTCTGATTCGACACAGTATCAAGAGTGTCAATTTTGATATTGATGAAGATATAGCGAGCCGGGACTTAGGCATATCGTTTCTCCGTTCCTATAATAAACTCGAAGCAGACCTTATTTATGTTTTGCATCCGCTATCATATTTGATTAAGCCTACTAATTTCAGACTGCTAAAGGAATTCACTGCAAATTACAAATTAATAGACGGTCTACTCATCAGCAGTGGCGAATTTCCTGAGTCAGCGAAGCACACACCTTTCCCAATTGTCCTTGCCCTTTACCAGAGAGGCACGCAAGGGATGACGTACAGTTTTATCCGTTCTTTTCGTTTTCGTGTGGGGGGTAAAACTGATTTTTGTCTCGGTGATTTTGATTATATTACTGGTTATCTTGATAAATATCCAAAGAAAAAGCGTCAACCGAAATATGATGATACCTTGTTTTTTTGGACAATGCGGGACATCAACGCGTTAAAAAGGAATCGCACTTTTGTTGAAAGTTATAGTGCGAATACAATTGTAATCAACAAACAGAAATTGGACTATTATGCCTATGTAGATGTATTCAAAAGAAATCTGCATAGACTTCCTTTCTATTTCGGGAATTGTGATGTAGTTATAGATGACGACCTATTCAGAGAGTATAAACCTTCTTTCATCAGCGATACTGTCAGACATCACCCTTTCCTGAAAAAGCATTTTCAGATAAAACCGATAGAGAAGCAACAGGTAGCGTCTGAAGTAGATACCTATTTCAAATTGTTGTTAGGTGAACATCAGATTTAACAGGACTTACGCACTCCACTGGTAGGTGCGGTTTCCTAACCGCACCGATCGCACGCTGATAAACCGAATTCTATCTCCACTGGTAGGTGCGGTTTCCTAACCGCACCGATCGCACGTTGATAAACCGAATTCTATCTCCACTGGTAGGTGCGGTTTCCTAACCGCACCGATCGCACGTTGATAAACCGAATTCTATACTTTCGCGTAAGTTCTATTTAATTAGTCGCAGATCTTGGAGGATTTAAATTATGTCAGCACCTCGACTCTCAGTCTCAACATGGAGCTTGCATCGGCAACTCGGAAAACCCGGATTTACCGGACCCGCACACGATATGCAGATCCCCGTCGAAACCCATAATAAGGGACCCATTTCGCTTCTTGAACTCCCCGCACGCATTGCCGAATTCGGCATTCACACCTTAGAGATTTGTCACTTCCATCTCCCATCTGTTGAGAAGTCTTACCTCTCCGAACTCCGCACCGCACTCGCAGATGCGGACGTAGAACTTTTCTCTCTGCTAATTGACGATGGGGACATCACCCATGCATCCGAGGCAGCACGCGATATCGCGTGGATTGAAAAATGGATTGACATTGCCGGTGAACTCGGCGCGAGCTGTGCACGCGTCATCGGCGGAAAAGCAGAACCGTCTGAAGAAACGCTTGCGCAGAGCCGCGATGTTCTCAGTCAACTCGCCAAACGCGCCGACACCCCAGGCATCCGCTTGATGAGTGAAAACTGGTTCTCTATCTTCTCGACACCTGAAAATGTTAACACCATTTTAGACGAGTTAGACAACAAAGTCGGACTCTGTCTCGACTTTGGTAACTGGCGCGGCGATACAAAATACGAAGACCTCGCCGCAATCGCCTCGTGGGCAGAATCGTGTCACACCAAAGCACATTTCGCTGCCCCGCGCGAAATGGACAAAAAAGATTACGTGCAATGCCTCGAACTCACCCAGAAAGCCGGTTTTGCTGGACCGCATACCCTTATCTACGATGGTCCTGGTGACGACGAATGGGAAGGCTTGGCATTGGAACGTGAGGTTGTCAGCCCATACCTCAATTAGAGACGACGTTTCAGCACCCACTGCTGCCCAACAGAGAGGTAACGGACGCAATGCAAACGAATGATCGACTCACAGACACCGGACGCTGGCTCCGTTACGCGGGGGAAGATTTGATAACCGCTGAGATTCTTTTAAAGGAGCCACGCTTTCCACCGCGTCAAGCCTATTGGTACGCGCAGCAAACTATAGAGAAAGCACTAAAGGCATGCCTAATCTTCCTACAGATTGATTTTCCGAGAACGGATGACTTCAATATTCTGTGGAGTCTGGTACCTTGCAGTTGGCAGTTCAAAAAGGTTCAGTCAGACCTAACGGACTTAACTGGATGTGTGGCTGATGTTAGATATCCGGGGAATACACCAGAACCCACGAAGGCAGACGCATCCATAGCTGTTGAACAAGCAAGAGCCATCTGGACATCTGTATCTACCGCGCTTGCAGAACACGGTTATCATATAGAGAAAGACCTATGATTTCTTAACCTTACGGATAAAAATATGTTTTCACTCTCACAAACACAAAACAGTCTAACGATCGCTTGGGATGGACAACACGTCCTCGGTTATAACTTCCCAGAAGACGGCAACCGTCCCTTCTGCCACCCATTGAACCTGCCCGGCGCGCCACCGCTCACGATGAACGAACCCGGCGACCACGTACATCACCAAGGGCTATGGGTCGCGTGGAAAAAGGTCAACGAAGTCAATTTTTGGGAACAACCTGGACCCGGTAGTGATCCAACTGGCTTCGGTAAAATTGTCCATCAACAGATCGTCGCACAGCGCGCGGATGCCGACAATGCCAGTCTAACAACAGAGAACGCATGGATAGATTGGCAAGGTGCAACGCATCTAACAGAGGAACGACAGATAACCGTCCATCCACCCACAGATGACACGATGCGGATCTCTGTGTCGTTGACGCTTCAGCCGAACCAGCGTGAAGTCGTCTTAGACTTACGACGCGGTGAACCCGGAGCAGACGGCAGATTCTACAGCGGCATGGCAATCCGATTTGACAACATCATCACACCCGGTAATCTCTTAGATGCCGATGGACGCACTGAACCGATGGACATCTTCGGCAAACAGAGCCGTTGGTGCAGTTTCACCTCACAACACCCGACTGACAACGAAACCTACGGCGTTGCCATCGTCGATCACCCCGATAATCCGCGTTACCGCACAACGTGGTGGGTACGCAACCGCGAGAACTACTGCTTAATCCATCCCTCGCTCGTCTACTACGAACCGCTCCATCTTGCTCCAGATGAGACCTTAAAACTACAATATAGTGTCGTCCTCTACCGCGGTCAGCCCGACGCGGCGTTATTTGAGTAGGTTATTATTGTAACCCAAGTTGCTACTAACAGATTTCGAGCATTTCAGAAAGCTTTTTAGTCTTTTTCCTCACCCCAGCGGGGTGATATGTCTATAGAAAGAGCGTATTTAATCGAATTGCACTCCAGCGGAGTGCTATGTGTATAAAAAGTGGCAACTTGGGTTATTGTAGCATAACCTGTTAGGTTGTGCTTATGTATTTTGTAGCATGGTTTCCTGTTAGGCTGTGATTCTGTGTTCATCGTCCGAAAAAAAGTAAACCGAGAAATTATGGCAAACAGCGAAAACACCATCACCAGCGTGTTCGTAAACGTTCTACGCAACATGCGGGATGCGTGGAGCGTCAACGAACAAATTACAAGACCGTTTCTCAACGCTGCACAAAAGCCTGATGTGATTGTCACTGAAGCGGGCCGAAATCCTGTCGTCATTGAGGTGAAAATTGATGGCAACACGCCAAATTTTTCAGGAGAAACACAGGCAGAAGCACATTTCGGGATGCTCCTCGATCCAAGCGTTTTTGGAGGTCTCACCTACAATATTATTGAAAACGTGCTGCGCGTCCGCATGCCTGCCAGATTTAGGGCGATGCCACAAGATAAAATCGAGTCAGAGATGCGGGATGCCGAAGACATCGCCTATATACTGCTCAATAAACCCCAACCAGAAAGCGAGCCAGACCCTGAACCTGTTCTATTCATCACCGAATCAGAGACTAATAACGAGACAGAACCCGAATCTTTCCCACAAAGGGGTTGGTTAAAAGGCAGTGTTGCTGACATCGCAACCGCTATTCGCATCAGGACAGCTCCTATTTCTAAAATAGATGCCGCCGCCGATTTATTGGAAAAACGGATAGAAACCGCCGCGCAGCAGCTTGAAGCAGCAATTCAAGAACGCCCCGGTATCGGAGCAGAAATCGAAGGGATTCTTTTCCAAAAAGCCGGTGAACAGACCTCGCGGATGGCAATGCTCATCGTTACCAATGCCTTTGTGTTCCAAAGTGTCCTCGCCGGTAAACCTGAAATGGAAAGGGTTATGTCCCTCAAACGGATGTTGTCTGACAATGCAAAACGCCTCCGCTACGCGCAGGTCATAGCCGGTTGGAACATCATTCTTAAAGTAAATTACCGCCCGATCCCAAAACGCAGGAGAATGTGAGCGAGTTGAAGATAGCAGATTTCGCGTGTGGGACAGGTTCACTTCTCAACGGGGCATATCAACGTATCCTTGAACTGCATGAACACGCCGGCGGTAAAGGCAGCCGCATTCACACACAGATGATAGAGAAAAATCTTGTTGGATGCGATGTTATGCCGAATGCCAGCCACCTCACCGCTTCTCTCCTGACAAGCATTTACCCTGACTTGAAAATCGGTAACACCCGAATCCACACGATGCCCTACGGGAGTCAAGAAGATCGCAGTTATGCCCTCGGTGCACTTGATCTGTACGATATTCCCGAAACCTTACCCCTTCCGATGATGGGTGTTGAGGTTCAACAGGTCGGTGGTACAGATGACACAACCGTGATTACAGAGCATGAATTCCGCCATAACGAATTTGATATTGTCGTCCTAAATCCACCGTTTACCCGACCGGATTCTGATCCGAATAGCAGTGTACCTAAAGCAGTGTTCAAAGGAAGTGGCCGGGACAGAGAAGAAGAACAGAAGATGCGACGTGCACGTAGAGAAAAAAAATGGCGAGTTGGCGATGGCAATGCAGGTCTCGCTTCCGATTTCGTTGACCTTGCAGACAAGATGCTGAAAGCGAACGGAAAAAGCAAAATGGGATTTATCTTACCCGCGACCTGCCTGACAACCTCGGACTGGCGGAAAGTCAGAAATATGTGGGCAACTGAATATCACGATGTGGTTGTGATTACCATCGCGGATGCCAAAGGAGAAAGCTGCGCGTTTTCCGCAGATACAAGTATGGCAGAGTGTCTGGTGGTAGCAACCAAAGGAAAGAAAACTGGGGACACAGGTAGAGGAAAATTTGTATCTCTAAACCACCGCCCCCGAAGTGTGCTGGAAGCTCTTGAGATCGTCAATAGCACCCAGAGGCTTGATAACATCCGGCGATTGGAAGATGAACCGAGTGGTGGTGATCCGATCAAAGTCGGTGATGAGATTCTTGGACAGGTCCTTAACTGCCCCCTATGGACAGACAGCGCATGGAAGGCTGTCCGTATCAAGGAGATGGCGTTGATCCAATCCGCGTATCGTTTAACAGAGGGTGAAATGTGGTTACCAACGCAAGTATCCGCTCTAAAAATCCCTATTTGTCTCGTCAACGATATTGCAGAGATTGGTGCAACACATCGAGATATTTATGAAAAGAGTGAGCGTGGAGCATTTGACGTAGAAAAAGGTTATGCTAACACTGACCTTTACCCAGGCTTGTGGCATGTTAATGCCCCTATGCAACGCGCAATGATGGTTGAACCCGATTGCCATCTTATCACACGTCCCAAATGCCACGATAAAGCACAAAAGATACTCGCGCGTAATGGACGCGTACATTTCAACATGAACATGAGGTTTAACGCCAACTCCCTCGGTGTCCTTTTTACTGAGAAACAAGCGATTGGTATTGCTTTAATCCCAAATATTACCTTTAAGGATAGAAACCACAAGTATGATTATGTGTGGACGCTTTGGGGCAATTCGACGTTAGGACTTTTACTCCACTGGTCACATAGCAGCAAACAACAGCCAGGCAGGGGCATGAATGGAAGAAAAAACTTACTACAGATGCCTACACTGGATGTACGTTGTTTGTCAGATACAGCATTGGCAAATGCTAAGTGTATCTTTCACGCCTTGAAACATCAGCGAATGTTACCTTTCAATGAAGCAGCACACGACCCTGTGCGTCACGAACTTGACCGTCTTTTGCTAACTAAGGTACTAAACATCACAGCCGAAGATGCCCACAACGCCGTACATCGCCTCCGCGAACTGTTATCTGCCGAACCAAGCATCCACGGCGGAAAGAAATCCAAGTGCAATCTTGAAAAAGAATTGATGAAGCTTAAAGGAACTGGTTAATTTAAAGTAACCCAAGTTGCTACTTACGAGGTTTTAAGCATGCAGATAACGTTTTTCATTGAAATGGGTCATGATTCATAGGAGTTTTGTAGCGTAAACTTTCAGTTTGCGCTACGGTATGTACATCTAATACCATTTCTAAAAGTTTATATCGCATTAACCGAACCACTCGCGCCACACCCGGTAGGTGCGGTTTCCTAACCACACCGGGCATCGCTGAAAAATAGCCAACCTTTTAAGAGGAATTATCAATTAGAATTGGTATAACTAAAGTTTGGACAATACCGTGTTGCGTGAAAGTTGAGTTTCTAAGGGATTCTGTATTTTTCGCACAGTTTCTTACACAAACCCAACTCACCAAAAAAGAAACTCAGATGTCCGAAAGGGCAGCCCCAGCGGGGCGAAATGTCTATAGAAACGGCATATCCACCAGGACCTAAGCCCCAGCGGGGCGAAATGTGAATTGTCCAAAGTTTAGTAATTATAAAGAGTCTGCTATTTTTCGCTATGCCCGATGCAGTTAGGAAACCGCATCTACCGAGGGCAGGCTGAATGGTAAGGTTAATGGGGTATACATTTTTAGAATCGGTGTTGTCTAAATCGTGGTGCGAAAACCCGTGATTGATTCAGACAAAACGAAACCCGCTGACACTTGCACTAAAGAGTTTTTTATGTTATCATTAAATGAATGAGAACCCATCCTGAAGAAAAAGCATATTGTGTATACGTTGACTCAACAATACCAAGTTACTTGGTCTCAAGACCGAGTCGTGTCCCACGGACATCAGAATGGCAAAGAATTACCCGTGAGTTTTGGTACGATAAACGTTTTGAATTCGTACTTTCAGACCTTGTAATTACCGAAATATCAATTGGCGATAGAACCCAAGCCGTAGATAGATTGAAGGCTATAGAAGGCTTGGCTGTCGTGGACGTTTTGGATTTGGAACGATCATTTGCGCAGCAACTCATCATTGGGAAAGCAATACCGGAGATAGCACTTGCGGATGCTGTCCATGTAGCGGTTACAGCAATTCATGCAATCCCCTATTTAGCGACATGGAACTTTGCGCATCTTGCAAACCCGCACACGATACCGAAAATTGAGCGGATTTGTCGGGAAGCAGGTTATTCGCCGCCCCGCATTGCATCACCAAGGGCGATACTGGAGGAACTCTCATGAATGATAAAATTTTGAATGAATGCCGACAAGCGAAAGAGCGGATTGCAGTGCTGTTTGGTGACGTGGATACTCTTATGGATTTTTTGATGAAGCGTCGGGAACAGCGTCTGAAGCAGGGCAAAAAGTACATAGATTTCTCACCCTATCGTGAAAAGAAACAAGGCAACCCTAAATCCTAACCCTGCTGCTTGCCAGAGTACTTTAGTAATATGTATAGAAATTATACATGTTGTCCGTGATATGTATAAAAATTGCGAAAAATTATACATATCGGTTATAATATGTATAGAAATTATACATGTTGTCCGTGATATGTATAAAAATTGCGAAAAATTATACATATATAGTTTTGAAGGGGTAAAACATGACGGAAAAATCTGAGTTCGATCAGAATATCCCATGGAACGAAATTCCTTTACTTCCACCTGCAGGAGAAATTGAGTCGCGTGCCATACTTAAAGCATGCATCTCCGCTATGGCTGCACTTGCAAGGGCAAACGCCTTGGTAAAAACGCTGCCGAACGAAGCGGTTTTGGTCCACACATTACCTCTCCAAGAAGCACGCAGGAGTTCGGAGATTGAGAACATTGTCACCACAAATGATGAGTTATATCGAGCTATGACCTCTGATCGCATTCAAACCTCCCCTCATACCAAAGAAGTATTGCGATACCGAGAGGCTTTATGGACAGGGATGTATAGCATGCGCAACCGCCCGATTATCAATACACCACTCCTTGAGCAGATTTGTTCGCGCATTCGGGACATCCAGACGAGTGTGCGTACGCATGAGGTAAAGATTCAAAACCCTACCACAAAGCAGATTATTTACACGCCTCCTATTGGATATGAAAATATCGTCAGGTTATTAACCAATCTCGAGCACTTCATTAACGAGGACAATGGGTTAGAACCGCTTGTCAAAATGGCTATCATGCATTACCAATTTGAAGCAATACACCCTTTTCCAGATGGCAATGGACGAACAGGACGCATACTCAACATTCTCTACCTCATACACCGCCAGCTGCTTGATGTTCCGATACTTTACCTTAGCCGCTATTTTATCCAGAATCGGTCTGACTATTACCGTTGTTTACGTGAAGTTACCGAAGATGGAAATTGGGAGCAATGGATACTCTATATGTTAGCAGCAGTGGAACAAACATCGCAAGAAACCGCACACACGATAGAAGCTATTAATACACTTATTGACAACGTAATCACACACGCACAAAATAAAACGAAAGCTGTTGAGCGAGAAGGTTTTGTAGATCTACTTTTCAAGTGGCCTTATTGCAAAATTAACATTGTCGAAAGAGAACTGGGGTGTAGTCGGATTACAGCGACAAAATACCTGAACGAAATCACAGAACTTGGATTGCTTGAACGCCAGAAAGTCGGGCGCGAATATTATTATATCAATACAAATCTTATAGAGCTGCTCTCAAGTGTGTAGGAGGAAAACTTGTTACAAAAGACCAAAACTTTTCCTACAGATAGGCTTGACTCAAGACGGGACTTCCTTACCAAGATAGGCAAAGGCGCACTCCTCGCCAGTTTAGGAATGTTTGGCGCAGGCTGCGAAGCCGTCGATCAAGGGCTGTTAAGCAGAGGACTCGTACCCGTTGCCCTATTAGATGCCCATGAAGCCGGACTCCCAAAACTGGACATGCTTGTCCATTCGGAAAACCCTTTTAACGGCGAGTTTGCCCCACACCTTCTCAACGACGACGTTACCCCCACTGACCGACACTTCGTCCGTAATAACAGCGGGGTGCCAGAACGAGCCGTAAAAAGAGACCTCCGTGGATGGAAACTCATCATAGACGGTGAGGTCCATAAAGAACTCGCACTGTCAATGGACGACCTGAGGCGTTTCCCACAGGTCACTATGGAAGTGGTATTGGAATGCGCTGGGAACGGGAGAAGTCTGTTTTCACCGGAAGTTAGCGGAACCCCCTGGCAACGCGGTGCCGTCGCCTGTAGTGAATGGACAGGTGTCCGTCTGCGCGATGTCTTACAAGCCGCCGGTTTAAAGCCGAGTGCCATCTATACCGGAAACTACGGGGAAGATGTCCCCGATGACGGCAGCGAACCTTTCTCGCGTGGGATTCCGATTGAAAAAGCAATGGACGAGCATACGCTCATCGCACTTAAAATGAATGGAGATGTGCTGCCACCAGCACACGGGTTTCCCGCAAGACTGATTGTTCCCGGATGGATCGGTAGTGCGATGCAAAAATGGCTCAACCGTATTTGGGTAAGGGATACGGTTCACGATTCCGAGAAAATGAGTGGATATGCCTATCGCATTCCGACTTACCCGATAGCACCCGGAGATACACCACCGGTTGAGGATATGCAGATTGCGACAGCATGGCAGGTTAAATCCCTCATCACCCGGCCCGAACCCTATCTTGAACGCAGCGAAGGTATGCCTATAAAGGTCCGTGGACACGCCTGGGCAGGAGAAAATCAAATTGAGAAAGTGCTTATCTCCACAGACTTCGGTATCCAGTGGCAAGAAACGGAGTTGATTCCGCCGTCAAACAGATACGCGTGGTCCCACTGGGAAACCGAACTTACTTTTTCCAACAGAGGCTACTATGAAATCTGGGCACGCGCCTATGACAATACAGGTGCCGCGCAACCCTTCACACAACCGTGGAATCCTAAAGGCTATCTTGGAAACGTTATCCATAGGGTACCCGTCTCGATAGTCACGTAAAGAAGATTAGTAATCAGCAGTTGATAGTCAGAGGAATAGTTTTCAGTTCAGGGATTTGCTTTTAACAAAAACTTAGCCCGTAATGAAATGGAGGGCGGCTCTACGGAAAGGTGGGTCAACGTCTAAACCTACCTTACCGAACCGCAAGGAAAATTAAAAATATGAAACTTGGTGTTATGTCCGACAGCCACGACAACATCCCAAACGTCAAACGCGCTGTCGCGTTGTTCAATGAAATTGGCGTAGACCTCGTCGTCCATGCAGGCGATTTTATCGCACCGTTTGCGATTGACCCGTTAGGGGATTTAAACTGCCGCGTCGTCGGTGTTTTTGGAAACAATGACGGCGAACGCGTAGTTGTTGCCAAACGGTTTGAAACCATCGGCGGCGAGGTACACCCGAATCTCGCCGATGTCTCCCTCGGCGACAAAAAGATTGCCGTCATGCACTATCCTGAACTCGCTATCCCGATTGCCAAAAGCGGCGATTACGATATTGTCATCTACGGACACACCCATCAGATAGACATCCGAAAAGATCAATCTCTACTCCTCAATCCCGGTGAAACGGGGGGATGGACGACGGGGAAGGCAACGGTTGCTGTGGTAGATGTAGAAACGCTTGAGGCAACGATTCATGAACTGTAGCGTCGGGCAAGGAAAAGATGAAGTATAAGGATCTATTTACGCCACCAGATACAGAGGTAAGGGAACTCAAACAGAAGTGCCTGATCTGGTCTGAAAACCATGAACACGCCGTTGCCTCCATAGGCGACGAGATTCACCTACAGGCGAAATGCGTCTGGTTGGAGTTTGAAGGTCTTGATGTCATCTACGCCTACGAAAAGCATTGGAAAACAGACAAGTGGGAGCTCGTTGAAGAAAAGAAAGGGAGCATTCCCTTAGTAAACAACAACCCTTTCAAACCTGACAGCGAAAGCGTCTTTCCGGTCAATCAGGATTGAGAAACATTGCAGTTGCACTAATCGTCAGCAATACCCGTCGTAATCTCGACCAATTCTCCTTCCGTCACGATTCTTTCAACGTAGAGTGTAAACGTATACGTCTGATGATTCTTGTATTTTTCAAGGTTTGAAGGAAAAAGCCCATCTCCTGCAACATCATCTACAATCCAAAAGGTCACATTTCTACTATTTGTGGCAAGCATCATTGTACCCGAATAAGTCTTTACCAATTCCGCGTCCACACCCGCTTGAATTCCCAGCATCTCATTGAGTCTATCAAGTAAAACAGTTCCTTGAAGGCGCACCGTTTTTCCGGCATATCTTTGACCACCAGCCACGATCTGTTCAAGTGTCGTGTCAATGACTTCAATATCAGCCTTGACGGTGCGTTCAGGGACATCCGCCCAAATAATGAAGAAGCGCTCTCCGTATGTGGTTGTGTCTTCGGAAATGTCTTTTATCAGAAGTGTGAAGGTGTAAGATGTATGACCCCGAATGTGTGCCAGATCACTCTCCATGTAGTTCAAATAGTAGTGATTGAGCGCAGACGTAGCGTCCGAGTCCCTTATGAAAAAATAAACGTTATGGTGGTGGGTAAATATTTCTAACGTCGCAGGGTCCCCATCAGCACTCGGATGGATTCTGCCAGCAGCGATAATCGTAACCTTTTGTCCTTTGTATGCTGAGTGGGTACCGTTTACTTCAACATCACTAACAATGTCGGCAAGGGAGACTGGCGTGACAGTGAGAGGTCTTGTACCAAATCCTGCACAACCACTAAAAGTAGTGATAACAAAACAGGCAATTAAAAAAAATTGTTGCATTTATTTTCATTTCTGCTATAATATTTTTCGGCATCCGTAAAATCCGACTATGGATTGGGTGGTTCGGCGAGTGTACAAGACTCCCGAACCGTGGCACTGCCAATCTCGACTTGCCAGTGCGGTTTTAATTATATCATACATTTCAATTGATGTGTCTGATATTTTAAACAGCGTCGTAATTTTTACTTGATTTTTCTCGGAGAATCTTGTATTATTATGAGTGGACGTTGGAGACGGATTGCCGGGGTAGACCCACTACCTCCCGTCTCCGCCCAACTGGCAATTGGGTATGTGTCTGAGAATACAACGTCCAAACTCCAGATTTTTTTATCAGGACTTACGCAGAATACGCTTTTGTAGCATGATGCACATCGCATCTGAGCGAGTACACCGCAAACCTGTTAGGTTGTGCATATTCTCAGTTCGCTGTAGCATAACCTATTAGGTTGTGCATTCTTCGCGGTTCGCGGTCTGCTGTAGCATAAGAGACTGTTACCCTCTGTGCAGTTCAGAGGTCGGCAAAAGATTCTGCTAACGGATTTGGACGAAGTTTGTCAATAAATCCATTCTGGCATAATAAATGCCCGGAGGGACTGAAAAGGCGTGAACGTCCAAAACAGAACTATTTTTGAAGGCGATAATCTTGATGTCCTTCGCGGCATAGATTCTGAATGCGTTGACCTGATCTACCTTGATCCGCCCTTCAACTCTAACAAAACGTATTCTGCACCGATTGGGAGCGAAGCAGCAGGGGCAGCGTTCAAAGACTCGTGGACAATGAACGATGTTAAAAAAGAGTGGCACGGTGAACTCGCAGAAAGTCACCCTGAACTTTACGCTGCGATTGCAAGTGCAGAACTAACACATAGCAAATCTATGCGTGCATATCTCATCATGATGTCGGTGCGGATGTTGGAAATGAAAAGGATACTCAAACCCACGGGGAGCATCTATCTACATTGCGATCCGACTGCCAGCCACTATTTGAAAACAATGATGGATGCCATTTTTGGCGAAAAGCAATTCCGAAATGAAATTGTCTGGCATAGAATACAAGGAGCGGGGAAACGGACTCAACATAAACCCATATCCTATGGTAGATCGACAGATCATATTTTGTTCTATGCAAAGTCAGATGACTGTTATTTTGACATAAATTCTGATTTGGTCCCCATGAGTAAAGATTATATAGCGACATTTAAATGGAAAGATAAAAAAGGACGGTATACGAGACGAAGTCCATTTAATAGTCCTGGTCAAGGGGCCAGACCTAATCAATGCTATGAATATAAAGGATTCTATCCGCCACATAGTAGTGGCTGGAATGTCACTTTAGATACCCTAAAAAGAATGGATGCAGATGGTGATCTTGAATTTGCAAACGGTAGAGTTTATAGAAAACTTAGATTAAAAGAAGGAATTCCAGCTAACAACTTGTGGCCAGATATAAAGCCTGCTTTAGGGAAAGAACGTTTAGGTTACCCCACTCAAAAGCCTTTAGCACTCTTGGAACGCATCGTCAAAACGTCCTCTAATCAAAATAATATAGTTTTAGACCCGTTCTGTGGCTGTGCAACGACCTGTGTTGCTGCTGAAAAACTGGGGCGGCAGTGGGTAGGCATTGACATATCACCCAAGGCAGTGGAATTAGTGAAACTTCGCCTTGAAAAAGAGGTCGGGGTCTTTGGACCGGTACATCATCGGACAGATGTCCCCCAACGAACAGATACAGGCGAGGCTGCATATCAACTCCAAAATCCTGATATTGTAGAAAGATTAGCAACGCGTATAGATGATATAGCGAAGTTAGACGTTGAATCGGGGAACTACCGAACGCATAAACACATGCTTTACGGTATACAAGAGGGTCAGTGTAATGGATGCCGGTGGCCGATGCCGTTCCGTAATATGACGATTGACCATATCGTCCCGAGATCCAAAGGAGGGACAGACGATTCCGATAACTTACAACTGCTCTGTGGTGCGTGTAATTCGGTAAAAGGAATAGGCACGCAAGAAGCACTCATTACGAAACTCAGAGAGGAAGGCACTTTACGGTGAATTTGTCCATCTCCTTTTTACCACTCCGCTGCCTTGGTTGCCCCATGCTTTAGCTTGGGGATGTAGGCAGGCATTGAGTTTCGTAGTCAAAAAACATTTGACTTTTAGCCAAAAATGTAGTATAATGAACATATCAGATCGGCAGTCATAACAGGCGTAATCGCAAGATTGCCTGACCGTTTCCCACCTGTTAGCGGATAAAAGCCTGATACCTGATGGTTCCCCTATGAAAACCTATAAATATAAGTTTGGCAATCAATCTAATACGATACGGCTTGGCAACCTGCTTGATGATATGTGGCAAGTGCATGAATACTTCCACAAATGGCAACGCCAGCGACATAAAGACGGTTTGCCGTATGCAAATTATGCCGCTATGTGTAAACACCTGACGGTGTTGAAACGGACGACGCACCCACATTGGAAAGCGTTGCCGAGTCAAGCTATCCAAGAAGAACTGAGACGTATTGATACCGCGTATCAGCGTTTTTTCAAGAAGTTGGCGGGTAGACCCCATATCAAGCCTTGCCATAAGTTTAAATCCTTCACATTCCCTGGACGTGCGGGGTGGTCACTGAAAGACAATCGTATCACACTCACCTTTCGGAAATGGGAGAATGGCAAATGGCGATATGATAAAGTGCCTTATACGTTCCATAAGCACCGCGAGTTTGCAGGAAATATCAGACGTATCACACTCAAACGTGATAACTGCGGTGAGTATTGGCTGTGTATCATCACTGATTTTGTAGATACCAAACCGCTACCGACAACAGGTCAGAGCGTTGGGGCAGACTTTGGTATGAAAGACGCTTACTTGACACTGAGCACGGGTGAGAAGATACAACACCCGCAACCCTTGAAACAGTCCTTGAAAAAACTGCGTAATCTCAACAAAAGCCTTTCGCGTAAGGTTAGAGGCTCTAACCGTTGGTGGCGATGTGTCCGTCAACTTGCACGTCTCTATCGGAAAATCAGCAATCAACGCAAAGACTTTCACTGGCAACTTGCTACCAAGTTCTGTAAAAGGTTTGACACCATCGTCCTTGAGACACTGAACCTTGATGGCATGAAACGGCTTTGGGGGCGTAAAGTCTCTGACCTTGCCTTTTACCAGTTTGTTGAGATATTGCGGTATAAGTGCATCAAACATAAGTGTCAGTTTGTTCAAATCGGGCAGTGGACGGCTACGACAAAGAACTGTTCCGATTGTGGATATAACAACAAAAATCTTTCACTCTCTGATAGGCAGTGGATATGTCCTGAATGTGGCACTCACCATGATAGAGACATCAACGCTGCGATAAACATATTGCAGGCAGGGATAGCCGTGAAAGTTTCTGCACGATATGCCTGAGACTCGCTTCAGCGTTTCAGGAAATTGCCTGCGGGTGGAGCGAAAATAAGACGGTGGACTCTCTGAGAAAATCGCAGTCGCTATGAAACCGAAGCCCCAACCTTTAGGTTGTGGGTGCTATCACTCAACGTACCCCAAATCCCGCAACCTGCCTTCCAAAATCTCTGTCTCCTCAGCCGTAGATTCTCGCGCTTGCAGGTGCTGGTAGTTGGAATTCATCAGGATGTCGTCGTAAGCGTCCCGGAAACGGTCTGGATCTTCGCAGGTGAGGTCTTCACCGCTCAGCACGTCCCGATACACAAACTCACCCGTCTCCTCATCTTCACGATAGAGATATTCACCGTCTGTGAGTGACCAGAGCCTCACACCTTCCGAATACCTGTTGATTTCTACGTTGTCAACCGTTGTCCGAGAGGTCACGCGATGGTGTGGCATTTCCAAATTGTTTTTACTCAGAAACCCGATGCCGTAGAGACTGTCCAACTCCGACAGAACCAATCGGTTTGCATCAATCTCCGATGGAGAAAGTAAATCTTGCCCATATCCGTGATAATCCACATCAATACCCGCAAGGTTCGTAATCGTTGGAAACAAATCTATCGCTGAAATCGGTGGGTTCGGGAATTCAAGGTCTGACACACCCGGAATATGTGCCAATAGTGGCACGTGTAGGACGTTCTGATTGAGCGTGCCGCCGTGATCGGTAATCTCCTTACAGATACCCTCGCCGTGGTCTCCAAAAATAAAGACTGCCCAATCCGAGAGTTGGAGTTGTTTGAGAATTTCAACCAACTTGAATTCCAATATATGCGTCGCAGCAGCATAATAAATACGCAACGCCTCATCCACTCTTCCGTTATCAACGAGCCACTTAAGACTCGGCGCGCCCGGAATCCCGCTCATGCCGTAGCCACCGTGCGTGTACCAGAAGTGCAGGAAGCAGAATTGTGGTACATTTGAAGGTTGATTGAGGTCTTGCATCAGGTCTTCAAGCGAACCGAGATGTTGTGATTCCGCATTCGGATCAATCGCTGTGATAAACGGCTCAAAGTCGAGGAATCGGAATACCTCTGGACGTTCGGAACGTCCTGTGATGTGGTAACCCACATCGTCAAATACCTGAAACAGATTTGGAATCCCCTCGAACATCTTGAGATAGGTCTGCCCATAAACACCGTGTTCAAACGCATAGAGTCCGGTAAAGTAGGAAGTATGAGATGGACGCGTCGCCGGTGCCGGCACGAAGAACTTTTCAGCAAGCGAAAAGTCCTGCGTCAACAGATCGAACTTCGGGGTGTTAAAGAGCGGGTTCGTCCGACTGAGTGCATCAAACCGCCAACAATCAATTGAGATAAGCAAAAACTTATTCACAGAAGGTGTTGTCATTTTTCCTAATCCATTAGGCGTGTGTTGTATTGTCGTTCGGTGTGCTGATACCCGCCAAACAGGTCGGGTTGAAAAGGCGTAGACGTATAGATATAGACAGCATCGCTATAAGGATCGTAAAGGATAACCTCATCACGTTCGTCGCTACAGACATCCGCAGGGAAGCAGTGATACCACCCCATCTTGCCGCCAGTAGGCGGGGGCAGTTCAGGAAATGTGACGACCTTGTTGCCAGCACTATCGTAGAGCGCAGCGGGACTGTAAATCAATTCAGTGGTGTCCCCACCGTGCCAGCGGATAACCTCTAAGCCTGTATTGTTCGGCGTTTCATCAACGCGAAACCGATTTCTAATCTGTCCATCGTTGTCTACCACCATCAGATCTGGGTGGTGGCCGTTATAGCGAATAACCAAGGCGTTCGCGGATATATCTGACAGCAATTTACCGCATCGGATCTCTTGCCCGTGTGGAACAGTATCAAAACCGAGTGAAAGCAATGGACTCCCTTCAGCATCAACGACCTGTCCACCACCAGAAAGGATAGCACGCTTAGTGCCATCCCACTCCGAAACTAAGACCGAGTCCATGTTCGCGCCGAAGTAGCGATTCCAGAGCACCGCGCCGTCGGCAGCGATCCCAAAATTACCACCGTTAACTTCATCAAGTCCATCGCCATTAAAATCGCCAACTGCCGGAATATATGCGGAATGCTCTGGATAGCGAAACCACTTATCCGTGTATTGCCAGAGCAGCTCCAGTTTGTGATTAAGCGCAAGCACGTCCACGCCGACCTTCACCACGAAATCTTGAGGGCACGCGTTGCCAGAGAAATTAGCAATCATCAACCGTTGATGGACATAGTTAGGGATATGAAGTTCACCTTCAGCGTACGCATTACACCGGCACAACGCCTCCGGCGCAGCTTTATGTTTAACAGCACCCGTAGCACCGTCTAAAACCATCAAACGGATTGCCGACAAATCCCACTTACTCACCTCAGAAGCGTCTGGATCTACCCAGAAACAGATAACCTCTGCCTGCCCATCGGCATCGATGTCGTGAATCGCAACAGGTCCCGGTCGGTCAGGCGAGAGAGTTCTTAGCGGTGTGTCCTTCGCATCTGCGTCTCTGATTTCGAGATGTTTGTCCCCAAGCGACCAGATCGGTTCACCTTCGAGCGTAAAAGCACCGAGAAAACATGGGTGAATGCCGCCGAGCGACTTGTACACCAACAAGTCAACAGTGCCATCACCCGTTAAATCGCCGATGCGGATATCGCCACCCCACGTCCTGCCATCTGTCTCGTTCAGAAACGCTTCTGGAATTGCGACCCGTTTATAGAGATGTGCGGATTGTGCCATGTTTCCACCCTACATTATGACTCATTTCAAAAGCGCGATGAGCGAAATTATTAACGCGCAGACAGCACTGAGGCCGACAATCCAATCCCGTACAGTACTTATGCCCATTTTGCGCCCCTGTAATTCAGCGACCTTCGTTTCGACACCACGGAGCCGATCGTCAATACCCTCCAACCGCGTAAGAACCTCTGAAAAACGGGCATCAGTACGCGCACTCATTTCTTCTAAACGAGCGTCAGTACGCGCACTCATTTCCTCTAAACGGGCATCAGTACGCGCACTCATCTCATCTAAACGCTTTGACATCAAATCATACAGCTCTTGAATGTTCATTTTTTTCTCTCCTAAGAAACAAACGCCTTGAAGAGTCCAACGTAGAGCGCAAGTACCTTCTCCGGGTCAGGTCCCGTATACGCACATTCGTTGGAGATGTAACCTGAAAAACCGATCCGATCCAGCCACTGGAACATCTGACGATAGAGCTCGAATGTTTCCGGTTCTTCGACGCGATGGGTATGCACTGCTGTAATGTGAGACCCTACGCGTGAGAAAAGCGGTTCAATACTCCCCGCATCGCAACCAACGAACTGCGAATTGAAGACAAAACCGACGTTCGGAAGGTTTACACCTTCAATGACCTCCATCGCCGAATCCGGGTCTGTGAAAGAGCCGTGCATTTCGATGGAGACAGTAATATCCTTCTCGCCAGCATAAGTGCCAAGTGCTTTCAGTCCCTCTGTGACGTAACCGACAATCGCATCACGATTCTCGTCGGTATACCGGTCCCCGAGGACGCGGACGTGATCACAGCCCATAAATTCTGCCATATCAATCACGCGCGTAACGCGCCGGACAGTTTCCTCGCGGTCAGCAGCGTTTTCAGAGTGGAAATTTTGGCAGCTTGTGAGTGAGGAGATAACAACGCTACTCGCGTCCACCTGCGCCTTTAACCCCTCCCACGCTTCTCTTGGCGTATCCCACTCAAAGCCGTGCTTCTGCTCGTAATCCATTAACAGTTCGACACCGTGATAGCCGGTAGCCTCCGCGGTGTCAAGTATCCGTCCTAATTCCCACTCTTGGCAGGTTTGATAAGTATTCAATGACCATTTCATTCTTTTAATTTTCCTTTCTGACTGCTGACTGCTGATCGCTATTGTTGTATTGGGATAGGAAACCAGAGTCCCCCAGTTTTCGTCGTGAGTGCTCTATGCGTGGTGTGGTTGATCCCGATGACATCCACGGTGATATTATTCTGAAAACACTGCTTCAAGACTTCCGGTAGTGTATAAGAACCTTTGCTCGCCTCATCGGTAACCAGAACAAATCGACGCTCCACACCTTCTCGGAAATTGACACGACGAATTGTTTTTATGATGGCGTTGTGTGCCCGTTCATCACCTGCAGCAGCGACAACGTGTGAGGTCAGCAACCGTTTGTACCTCTCACTGTCCCGTGTTTGTGGATGGATAATTGTATCGTCTTCAAGATACCTAAAGATAACAATGCCGAGTGTGAAATCAATACCCTTCTCTTCAAAGACTTCTACCATCCGATTCAGCTGTCTACCGACTGCACGGATATTATCTATCATACTCCCACTGATGTCAAGGAGAAAAACAATGTCAACTGCCTCCTCGTTTTTCCCATCAGCAACGCTTTCTGCAATGCCTTCGAGTGCTTCCCCCATCTGTCCATCTCTGTCAATCGGGGGTGCTGGACTATTTCTATCTCCCTCCGTTTGGCTTCTATTTTCACCCTGCACAGTTTTAGGTTTCGGCGCAATTGTGGGGGCTTGCGCGTGTGCTGTCGCAATCGTTTTCCACACGGGTGTTTCTGTTGTTTGTTCCTGTAAAGTCGTTTCAGCCATCGGTAAACGTGCCGACGTTTTTGGTACCGACATTGACATATAAGGTGCCGGCGTTGCGCGCGCCAGTTTGGCAACAGTTTGATTGGGGGTCGGTGAGGCCTTGACAGGCGTTGAACGCCGAGTCGGCATTGTGCGCTTGCGCATACTGTTTATGTGGAAACGTTGGAGGGCGGTTACCGAAATCGCTTCCGAAACGAGCGGTTCCGAAGGCAGCTGCGGACGATACCACCGAATATAACCAAGACCCATGATCGTTATCGTAATAGCATGCAGAATCAACGAAAGCAGAAACGCTTTCTGAGTTTTCCTGCGTTTTTGTTGGCGTGTGTATGAATAGGTTTCGAGCAGCATATTGGATCTCTCCGCTACAACGTTTCGGTTAAAATTGAGACCGTTCCTGTATTTCCATCAATTTGGAGCATCTGTCCATCAGTGATATGCCGGGTTGCATTCGGGATATTCGCAACAGCAGGAACACCATACTCTCTTGCAACGACTGCACCGTGCGACAAGATTCCACCACGCGCCATCACCAGTCCCGCTGCATGTAGGAAAAGCGGTGTCCACGCTGGATCCGTTGATGGACAGACCAGAATATAATCTCGGTCGGATAGGCGCGCCTCCGACGGCTTCAGAAGCACACGTGCTTTGCCCGACGCGATGCCGGCGGAAACGCCTACACCCCTGTATGTTTCCGCTGCCTCGGTTACCATCGGCGCACCGATCTGTTCCAAGGCGTCACTGAAAATGACATCCGGCACCTCAATCTGTAACATAAGGTCTCGTTCCATCTTACGTCTGGCGATAACATCACCGAAGGCTTTCCCATCAATCAGGTGTTGTAATTCATCTGGTACCAAGTAGAAAATACTACCATCAAGTCCATAACGACAATCCAATTCGAGCAAGGCGCGTCGCATCTGTTCGTAGCCGAGCATGAGATAAAATTTTGCTGTCTCCCTGAAAGGCATATAACGTCTTGTGAAATCCAGTTCACTTTCAATCTGTTTTCGTAAACCCCCCTTATCCTTCACCAATTCGGCAAGTTCCCTTTCTGCCGATTCACGTTGTCCAACCTCTTGTTTTACACCTTCACGCTTGGAAAGAGAAGGTCGTAGGGGCGGGGTTTCCCCGCCCAACCCTGCAGGCGAGGTGACTGCGTCCCTCTGGAAAGAGGAAACAATCTGTTCGAGGTAGGTCGTATCTTCACGCCAACGTGGTGCTGCCAATTCAAACTCATCAACGCCGCGATGCCCATAATCTTTCAGGAAGTCGCTAAGTACTAAATCGCCAGCCGCTATCTCCTGTAGTTTCTCATTGGTTTCGACAGTAAGGTTGCCGGAAAGTCCGCTGATAAGCCTGCTTACAATGGATTTTGTTCCTGCTTCATCCATACATTTCTGGAGTGCTGCCTCTAATCTTTGGAGCGAAAACCCCGCAAGAAGCGTGGCAGTGAGTGCCTTCGGCGCGAAGTCGTCCAATGTTTTGATGCACCATGTCTGAAATTTCTCGACTAATTCCGCATCCGATAAATCCGAATATGAAATATCGCGCGCCACCTCAACTTCTGACCGGAACGCTGGGAATACTTCTGCTGTCAGAATTTGGTCAAAATCGGATCGGCACTGTCTTAGCCGCATCTCTGCTTTACTCATACGGACGATGTGGAGCGGTAGTTTCAGCCAAAACGACGCACGGCTTCGGGTAATATCAGGGGCCGCTTGCGCATACATCGCCTGCTGTGGGTTCTGCTTTAAAGCGTTAAAGTCGTGTGCAAACGGGAAACCCTCAAAGTGGAGTTCCGCTTCTCGGTTCAAATTAACGTAAATGCGTCCGCAGATTAAGTCCAGGATCCCCTCGCTATCTACCCGCGCGCTCGGATAAAATCCAAGACTTCGGTACGCCTCACCTAATCCACCCACACCCGACATGAATTTGCTAATAACCGACCAAGTCATCGGCAGCGGTGCAGGCAACACTTCAGCGATGTTATAATGACACCAGACACTACCATGTTCGTCTGCACACGCCTTTAATCGTTGAACTTCCCTTTGTCGGAGTTTCTCAACAAATTCACTTTCGGAAGCCAGGGGCGAGGTCACCGCGTCCCTACCACTGACGGATGTCGTAATGTGGCGCGCCTGCAACAGGACAAACTCCCCATCCGCCAGTGCCCACTCAATATCCATCGGCTGTCCGTAGTGATTTTCGATGCCTAAACCGAGTGCCGTAAGTTCTTTCAATTCCGCGTCCGTCAAACTCGGAACATCCTGCTGCGCAGCAGATACTGCGTTGACACCCGCAGCGGTTACCATTTCCCGTTTTGTAGCAATCGTCTTTTCCAAAACCTCGCCTGTCTCTCGTGATACCTGAAAACTATCAGGCGTGATAGCACCCGATACAACCGATTCACCCAGTCCCCAATTCGATTCAATAACAGAGACACTTTGATTAAAAGGACTCACAGTGAAAAGCACACCAGAGACATCTGCTTCACACATCTCCTGAATTACAACCGCCATTGCCAATCTGTCATCCACAATGCCTTGTGCTTCTCGATAGGCGATAGCCCGTTCCGACCAGAGCGATGCCCAACATGCCTTGAGAGCGTCTAACAGTTCTTCAGGTCTTACGTTCAAAAACGTGTCCTGCTGCCCGGCGAAACTCGCCTCTGCTAAATCCTCAGCAGTCGCACTGGAACGGACGGCGACTGTGGCTGTCTGCAGCTTTTCGTGTGCTGCGCGGATTTCCGCAACGAGCTCTGGAACCAAGGCAAGCTCTTTAATACTATTTACGTTCTGTTCCGGTAGATTTTGAACGGAATAGAGATAGGCATCCGTCGTAACACAAAAACCTTGAGGCACTCGAAACCCGGCACGCGTCAACTTTCCGAGATTCAGACCTTTTCCACCGACACGCGAAAGATCTCCATCATCGATTTCCAAAAAATGTTTAATAAATTGCATAAGCCTGAGTTGATCTACGAAGGGTTGAAGGACTTGGAAATAGTATAGCAGCTTCTATCTGCCGAATGCAAATGTGTTTCGGCTTGTTTTTTAGGGAGTAGAGGGGAGGTAGGCTTAAGCATAGAGGCTGGTTCCACGCCAGCCTCTACAGGATTCTGAAATAACGAAGATATTGGAATTGCTATTAGTTATCATCGTTATCCTCATCATGATTATCGTGATCATCGTCATCGTCGGCATCGTGATCATCGTCGTCATCATGATCACCAACCATGTCATCGTGGACATCATGACCATCGTCAGGCAGGATAGTATCACCATGTGCTTCTTGCTGATTAATCCAATCGACAAAAAGTTGAATCTCGGCATTCGTCAGTCGTGGACCCCCAGGAGGCATATTACCTGAAGCAATTTGTTCAACAACTTCACTCTCTTCAGCATTTCCAGCGATGAATGCAGGACCGTGTTCCCCACCCGCTATGAAAGATTCGTAGGTCCTGAAATCTAAACCGTGAGGTCCATCAGCAACGTGACATCCAGCAAGCGCACATCTCGCCGTGAGGATAGGCAAAAGGTTCTGTTCAAAGGAAAGCTCAGCATCAACAGTTTCGTGGACTTCTGTAGGTGGTGAAATATGGTCAGGTATTAGCACATTATCGCGATCGCGGTTACATCCGAGCATACAAAACAGCAATCCGATAACCAGTAAGAAAAACCTTTGGCTATTTACGAACATAATAGTTCCTTTCTAATGAGGTTTCCTAACCTCACCCGTGGTAATATCTAATTTTTAATCTTAAAATCTACGATAACCAGCCTTGTAGGATGGACAGAAGCATTGAGAAAATAGTATAGCAGCATCTGCCGATTAACGCAAAAGTATTTGGCCTCACGATCATTCAGTTCTTCTTGTAGGAGCGAGCTCCCGCTCGCGACTTTCCGCTCCAGAGGCGCAAAAAGCCTAAAACTATGGTAAACGTGAAAAATAAATAGACCTTTGACCCTCCCCTGGTAGGGTTTTTGCTGGGGTGTTTCTTCAAGGTTTCTAACCTCGCCGGTGTAGAGTGTCCAATTACTTCTAAAGTTTACCATAAATAGCCCTGATTTGGACCTGCTTGAGAATGATACGAAGGCGAGAACACAAGCATAGAGGCTGGTATCAAACCAACCTCTATAGGATCCGAGATAACGAAGACATTGGAATCGCTATTGATCATGAGCGTCACTGTCGTCAATCATCATCGTCATCATCGTCATCATCGTCGTCATCATCGTCATCGTCATCATCGTCATCATCGTCGTCATCGTCATCATCGTCGTCATCGTCGTCATCATAACGGATGTTAGGAAAATCGGCAGGGTCTTGCTGATTAATCCAATCTCTGAAAAGTTGAATTTGAGCGTTACTTAACCGGGGACCACCAAGGGGCATCCTCCCCGAAACAATTTCCTCAATAATATCACTACTTCGGGCATTACCTGGGACAAATACATCCTCGTCCTCCGCACTTCTTATGAAAGTTTGGTGTGTCCTGAAATCAAGATCGTAGGGACCGTTAGCATCATGACAACCACTATAGGCACACCTCGCCGTGAGAATAGGCAGTAGGTCCTGTTCAAAAGAAACTCTACCATCAGTGAACTCCGGAGTTTGTGTTTCAGGAGGTTCATTAACGGGTCTATTAGGGATTACTGCTTGACTGTTAATCCAATCACTAAAGAGTTGAATCTCCGCATTGGTCAGTTGCGGACCACCGATAGGCATTCTACCCGAAACGATTTCTTCAACAATATCGCTGGATCGAGCATTCCCCGGAGTGAATACGGGACCTTCATCCCCACCCTTTATGAAAGCGTGGTATGTGCTGAAATCCAAGTTTTTTGGGCCCCCAGCAACGTGACAACCAGCAAAAGCACATCTCGCGCTAAGGATTGGCTGGAGATCTCGTTCAAAAGAGACTTGCGCGTTAGAAACGGGTGTCACATCCGCTGCTTCTGTAGGTGCCACATTCTCTTCTCTCAATGAAGACTGTATGAGGTCCGATACGCCAAGTAGGATATCATTGCTATCAGGACCACAACCGAGCATGAAAAACAGGAATCCGATAGCAAGTAAGAAAAATCTTTGTATGTTTACAAACATGATAGGCCCCTTTCTAATTTTTCCTCACCCCAGCGGGGTGATATGTCTATAGAGATTGGCATATTTACGTGATTGCACTCCAGCGGAGTGCTATGTGAATGAAAAAGTGGCTTCCGTTATTTTTAATGTCTCTGTAGATGTTGAGACAGACACGGAATGCCTATACTTAGCAAGTACAATGCCAATGTTAAAAATCGCAGAATATGCTTTATTTTCTGGATTAATTCCGATTTTTCTGAAAAAATATGGACAGACCTGTTCAAAAAATGGACAAAATGACGGAATTTGTGGTGGATTTGGGAGAAAGTTTAGAAAACGCGTCAATCTCCCACTCTTGACTTTTCAATCAAGATCTCTGAAAAGTCGAGAGTTAAAGAAAAAGTCCTCAACATCGCAGAAAAGTGATATAATATACCTGAAGGAGATCAACTTTGATGCAGACAACAAACCGGCATATTTCCCAATCGCCCCAATCAGATCCGTCTCTTATCCCAGATGTTTCGCCAGACAATACCGTTATCTTTCGCGGCGATGGAGAACCGAAAACGCCTTCAATGATGCTACAGCGACTCGCTGAGTTCGACCGAGAATTTACGCTTGAGGCTAACAGTTATTCCCTCGGTGGCAATGTTGAGGAGCTTGAGAAAAAATGCGCCGAAATGTTGGACAAAGAGGCGGCGGTCTTTATGCCGACGGGGACACTCGCCAATCATCTTGCCATCCGAAAACTCTGTGGGGTCAAACCGCGCGCAATCGTTCAGGAGCAAAGCCATCTCTACAAGGACAGTGGGGATTGCGCAACGCGACTCAGTAATATAAATCTCATACCCTTAGCAAAGGAATGTCCCTATTTCACACTCGAAGCATTGAAAACCGCAGTAGAGCAGTCAGAAAGCGGAAGGGTTGTCAATCCGGTTGGCGCGGTAATGATTGAAAGTCCTGTCCGCCGCCAATTCGGCAAAATTATGCCGTTTGATGAGATGAAGGCAGTAACAGACTACTGCCGAGACAAACAGATTGGGAGCCACCTTGACGGCGCACGCCTCTACATGATGTCAGGTGCGACCGGCATCCCACCTGCTGATTATGCTGCGTTGTTTGATACGGTCTATGTGTCGTTGTACAAGTATTTTGGAGCACCCTTCGGAGCAATATTGGCAGGCACGGCTGAGTTCACGGAGGGGTTGTATCACGACCGTCGTATGTTCGGTGGAGGATTAGCATCTGCAAACTTTGCGGCAGCGTTAGCACTTCAGGGCATAGATGGGTTTGAGGCGCGTTTCAATCGTGCTATGGCACACGCAACAGCACTTTTTAATAAAATCAACGCCCTGGAGGGTATCAAGGTTGAACCTTTTGAGCACGGTTCTAATATATTCCCACTGAAATTAGGATCAAG
Organism: Candidatus Poribacteria bacterium; assembly: GCA_965232115.1. GTDB lineage: Bacteria > Poribacteria > WGA-4E > WGA-4E > WGA-3G > WGA-3G. Next base: position 4,571,103 of record OZ246958.1, on the reverse strand, counting down.
TATTGATAGTAAGTGTTTTGTCAAGACGCTTGAGGCGCATGCAGTAGCTGTATCCTCACCAGATGGCGATCACGATCGACGTATCATGCTTACTGTTAACCCAACGGTATTACGTCAGGATATCCCAGATCTATTCTGTGCCTTTGAACGCGCTATCCAAGAGAGTCAACGATAAACCCATAGGGCACTGTATGTTCTTTTTCCTACATCTCTTGACAAATCTCGCCAACGTGATTAAACTGGAGATATGTTTCAGAACGCAACCGAAATCCTCACTTTAATCGCTTCTGCCCTTGTGCAGTGGCTCTTTTACCCAAAACACTTACCCAAGGACTTCGTTCCAAAACGCATTCTCGTCGTCAAACTCGACCACCTCGGTGATGTCATATTAGCAACGCCAGTCTTCTCCAATCTCCGTCAAGCGTATCCAAACGCCGAACTGCACGCACTCACAGGGACGTGGAGTCGCGTCATTTTAGAGAGACATCCTGATGTCAGTACCATTTTCGACTATAATTCTCCCGCTTTTTCTCGGACGGGGCAATCGACTACACTAAAGCAGGCATTCCAGCTTTACCGAGAATTGCATCGTCAAAAATACGACCTGATAATAGAACTCCGCGGAGATTGGCGAACAACCGGGTTCTCGCTTCTGCAACTCACCCCGTATCGTCTCAGTCGTGCCTCCTTGCAAATTGAAAATAGGTTAGGGCTTTCTCGGTTCAGCGGAACGCATGAAACGACCCGCAACCTTGATGTTTTAAGACATGCTGGCATTCCAACATCCATCCAGACTGCTACTTTCTCAGTGACAACAGCGGATGGAAAGTGGGCATCCGATTTCTTGGCAACCTATAAAATCGATAAACAATGTCCACTGATTGCAATCCATCCAGGGGCCCCAAGCCCGCTAAAGCGGTGGCTCCCTGAACGGTACGCAGAATTAGCAGATTGGCTAATTGCACGAAAAAGAACGCAAGTTCTATTTGTTGGCGTGAAGGATGAAGTCCCAATAATCACCGAAATCCAACAACTTATGCAGCGAAAGGCGATTAATACTGCTGGTAAAACGACCTTGACGCAATTGGCATCAATCTTGCACAATTGTAATGTGTTTATCGGGAACGATAGCGGTCCAATGCATCTCGCTGCAGCAGTTGGCACGCCGACAATCGGACTTTACGGACCTGGAGACCCAACCCGTTTTGCCCCAATCGGCGTAGCGTGTCAAACGATTCGACGCAAACTGGATTGTCCACCTTGTTTGGGGACGACCTGTCGATTCGGAAAAAATGGATGTATGTCCGAAATCCAGGTTACCGATGTAATCCAGGTGCTTGAGGAGGCACAGTATTTGCCATCGGAAAATCGCAACGGATAACATTAGACAAATTAACTTGACATATTTTTGAAAAATGGTTATAATGTCTTAAACAGTATTAAAACGTGATTTTTGGACGTGAGTGGCTTGCGATATTTATTTGCAAGCGATGTGATGAACCTAAAGGAGGAATTTAGAAAATGCAATCGAGATTAATGTGGCTCGTGTTTGCCCTCTTCGCAGTGAGCATCATGAGTATCGGCATTGTGGGTTGCGGTAGCGATTCTGAAGATGAAGGCTCTGCTGAAAAGCCGACGGAAAGTTCTTCAACAACGTCTACGACTGACGAACCCGTAGTTGCCGCGAAACCCCCTATTGACTTCGCAGCAGAAAAAGCAGCGATTCAAAAGGTGTATAGTGACTTCTACAAAGCCTTTAACGACAACGATATGGGAGCCATTGGGGAGACCTTTCGGACGAGTGACAATAAAGTTGCCTTCGGGACAATCTTTGCAGGAAATGAACCGGTGCCAATCGCCTTCGGTTGGCGGAATGTTGAAATCGCTATCGAAGGATTATGGATCGGTATCGGCACGAAAGGTTCCAAATGGGGACCAAACGATCAGTTGAAGGATTTTTGGATTCGCTATAAAGGGAGCAAAATTGAAGCCAGTGCTATAGGCTACAATTGCTACAAAGGCGCGTTCCCCGGCGAAACCCACCTCTATTTAATGAAAGAAGCGAAGGATGGGTGGAAGATTCACGAAATGGATAGCAGCACGGAAAATAACCTCGGAATCTTTGGTTTCCATAAAGGCAAACCGCGGCTTAAGGAGGCAGGACGCTTCTTTAGCACAGATGCCGACAAAGCCCCATAAGTCCAATTTCGGTGCACACGGCTGCTAAAAACTGCCCGTTTTTGTGCAGCTTTGAAAAACAAATTGCCCGTTTTTGTGCAGCTTAACTCGTTTGATGCAGAGATTAACCGCAAATTCAGACCTTTTCGCATTGGCACGGAAATTGCATATATTTCTGCATCAACAACTTTTGTTTTTTAGTAGGATACAGAAATACCCTTTGGAGGTAATAACGAATGAGTGCAAAACGAACCTCAGGTGCCTTTATGACTTCTCTGGTACTCCACGCGGTCATTGCGTTCATTGCTGGCATTTATCTTGTCACGCAGACTGAACAGTTCAAGGATCTCGTCGGTGCCGAAGTGCTCCAACCCAAGGAGCCACCGAAGCCTAAGGTACGGAAACCCGTCGTCAAGCCGGTTATTAAGCCGACTGTCCCGACACAGAACACCGTCGTTGTTGAACAGGTGCAAGTACAACCTCGTGTAACAACCGCGTTTGTCGCAAAGTCGAACTTCCAACCGCAGACGGTTCTTGAGTTTTCTAACCAAACTGTTAAAGTAGAAGCACCGATTAATCCGAACGTTCCGCGAGTCGTTACACCTAACGCACCCGTGCCAACGGTCGTAACGCATGCCGATCTCCCCGTCTCGGACGCACCCGGTGCCTTGGCATTCTCAGCCCCTGTCGCAACTGCCCCCTCCGCGGGACCGGCTAACATCGGTCGTGGGGTCGCAGGCGGTGCCGTACAGGTCAAAGTCGCTTTTGAACGTCCACCCGGACTCGCAATGGTTGAGAACGTCGGTGCCGCACGCGACGCACTCGGCGATGTCGTTGAAAACATTACCCTCGGTAACGTTGAAGTACCACCCCTGCCCAGAGGCGAACCCGGTGGACGTGTTATCGGTAAAGGTAAGGACATCCGCGGCGTATTCCGTTTCACACGGATCCGTCACTCCCTCTCTGACTGGTGGGCTGATGCTTCTTCCCTCAACGCATTGACAAAGTGGCTCAACGAGCGTACGAAAATTAAAACCGACATGAACGTTGAAGGTGGTGCCCTGAAGTTTACGGATGCCAACCTCTTCAAAACACCGTTCGTCTTTATGACAGGACACGATCCGTCACTCACCCGTTCGCGTAACTTGCTCGGACGGCAGTATGGGGGCGGTAAAATGGATAGCCGTCTCACCGAGACTGAAGCCGCCGGTATGCGTCGCTACCTCGTCGAAAGAGGCGGATTCCTCGTCTTTGACGACTGTGGTGTGAACGCTCCCGCACAGGCGATGATTCGTCTCTTCCTCGCACAGATGCGCTACGTCATGCCTGAATATCAGATTGAGCGGATCGCGAACGATCACGAGATTTACGATAACTTCTATGAAATGGGTGGTCCCCCTGTCGGATACGACATCTTCTGGTGGGGCACACGTCCGCCGAAACGGAACTTCCTCGAAGGTATCTCCGTCGGTGAAAGATTGTCGGTTATCATGGTCCGTCGTGATTACATGTGCGCAATGGAGTCTGTCAGTCTCCCAACCCGTAGTGTCCACTATTCACCCGGCGTCTATCGTTTCATGACAAACGTTGTGGTGTATGCGTTGACCCACGGCTCGATTTCCGACTACTCCGGTTATGTGCCTGAAGACACGTTAGCCAAGAAGGAACTCCCGACAAGCGCACCTGAAGCCGCAAAAGTCAGCGGTTTTGAATAGAGTTTATATCATACGTATTATAGGGCTGTTTGGTTACCTCTAAGGGCGACTGAACAGCCCTATTTTTATTTCTCCCGCGTCTCTTTACAAAACACTGAGAAAAAACTGGATTTCACATCCGAGTTATGTTATCATACCGCCAACAAAAATTCCATTTGAGGTGATAAATTGAAACTCGGTGTATCTACTTATTCTTATTGGCATTTCAAACCAGAACGCGTACCGATTGAGCACGTCATTGAAGAAGCCGCACGGCTGGAACTCGATGGTGTCGAAATCTTACATCAACAAATGGCATCCGAAGCAAACCCCTATCTCCAAAAACTAAAACGGCACGCCTTCATTCATGGACTCGATCTCTACGCACTCTCCATCCATCAAGGCTTCGTGTCGCCAGATGAAGCAACGCGACAAAAAAATATCAATCACACCGTTCACTGCATCCGATTGGCACACGAACTCGGTATCCCTTCAATTCGTCTCAACTCAGGAAGATGGGGGACTGTCCCCTCTTTCAATGAATTAATGGAAGTCGAGGGACAAGAACCGGCACTCCCCGGACACACAGAAGATGAGGCGTTTGAGTGGGTCATCGCTGCTGTTGAAAAGTGTCTCCCAGACGCTGAAAAATGCGGGGTCGTCCTCGGACTCGAAAATCATTGGGGATTAACGTGCACACCGGAGGGAGTCAATCGCATCGTCTCGGCTATTGACTCGGAATGGTTGAAAGTGACGATGGATTGTGGTAATTTCCTCTCGAATCCTTATGAAAAATTGACGCAGATTGCAGATGAGGCGGTACTCGTTCATGCCAAAACCTACTACGGGGACGGCGAATGGTATACATTGGATCTCGATTATGCTAAAATCGGCAATATTCTAAAAGCTGCCGGATTTCAGGGATACGTGTCCATTGAATTTGAGGGCAAAGCGGACGCACACATCGGTGTCCCACAGAGCGTCCAAATGCTCCGTGACGCACTCTTTTTGTAGCATAGACTGTTAGTCTGTGCAATTCTAAAGGCAAGATTTCCAATCCTGACCGCTGACCGCTGATGGCTGACGGCTGACTGCCATCTGTAGACTCTTGGAGGACCTAATGCTAAAAAAAATCACAATATCAATTTTGGCTTTCGCACTGCTTACAACAATAGGAGGTAGCACGACAATGGCAGAGACCGGAGAAATGGCGGGAGCAACGAACGCTTCCGAGGTTTGGCGCGCCTTACAACGCATACAAACAACTGCCACCGTTCTACATACTGTCGCACATCCTGACGATGAAAACGGGGCCTTGTTGACATGGCTCAGTCGTGGGCGTGGGGTCAGAACCGGATTATACTCCACCACACGTGGGGAAGGTGGCGCAAATCTCATCGGACCCGAATTGTTCGACGCACTCGGCATTGTCCGCACCGAAGAACACCTCGCCGCTGTCCGCTACTATGGCATAGACCTCTTTTTTTCCAGTGCTGTTGATTTCGGCTATTCCAAACGACTCGACGAGACATTAGAAAAATGGGATTACCAAATGCTCCTTGAGGATATGGTGCGTATCATCCGACGCTACCGACCCGATGTCATCATCTCCCGATTTCAGGGAAATCGTCAAGATGGACACGGACACCATCAAGTATCTGGTGTTGTGACATTAGAGGCGTTTCGTGCTGCTGGCGACGCAAGTCAATTCCCAGAACACCTCGCAGACGGATTACAACCCTGGCAACCCAAGAAACTCTATATCTCGCGTTCCAGATGGCGACGCAGTGAGACCCAAACCGGCGACGCACCTTTACTGAAAATTGATATGGGTGAATACAACGCCTTGTTAGGGCTTTCTTATGCACAAATCGCACGTCAAGGTCTCAGTTACCAACGCTCACAAGGCGTTGGACAGACCCGCGCGTCTAAAGGCTCTTCGCTCACCGAATTGCGGTTAGTCGATACAACACTTCCCAAGCAAGCGGAACCAGAGCAAAGCCTTTTTGATGGACTTGACACCACGATTATGGGGATGGCAGGACTCGCCAACGCACCTGACCTGAATGCAACCTTTACACAACTTCAGGAGAGCGTTGATGCTGCGCTGAATGACTACGATGCACGGCAACCTTGGACAATTGTTTCTCACCTTGCTACCGGTTTAAAAGCCACCCGTAGCCTCATTGAGAACGTCCAGAGCATAGACCTTGCGGACGCGACGCGTGCCCATCTGCTTTTCCTACTACAAAGTAAAGAACAGGAATTGATGGTTGCCGCGAACGCTGCGCTGGGGTGTTCGCTGGAAGTGCTTGTCCAACCCGAAGGCGCACAAGAGGGGTTTTTCCGTTCACCTGAAACCTTCGATGTCGCAATTCCGGGACAAAAATTTTCAATCGGAATGCGGATGGTGAACCCCTCACCCGTTGCTGCTAAACTTGTTGATGCATCGCTCCGCACGCCAGAAGGCTGGAACGTACGTCAAACGCCAACAAACTCAGACCAGAAAGAGGGAATCATCATAAATGCAAACGAACCTGTCTCTCTCACGTTTGAGGTGGAGGTGCCACAGGATGCCGCATATACCCAACCCTATTGGACGCGCGTCTCTGAATATCACGACGCTGTCTATACACTAAAACGTCCAGAATTCCGATTCTTGCCCTTCGCACCGCCTGAAGTGCACGGTGTTATAACCTATCGCGTGGATGGCGTGGACTTCACACTGGCGCGACCGGCACAAACCGTTTCAATCAACCGACCGTGGGGTGAAAGACGGCGGCTACTATCGGTGGCTCCCGCTATCAGTCTATCTATGTCGCCGCGTATCGGTGTTGTGCCGATATCTCAATCTGCGACAGCAGGTGAGGAAACCACATTTACCGCCACGGTGGAGGTCCTAAATAACGTGAAAGGTGAAGCGGAAGGCACGCTTGCGCTCACGTTACCCGATGGGTGGCATTCGTCGCCTGAAAGCGCGTCTTTTGATTTCACACACGAAGGTGCCAGCAAGACTTTTACTTTCGATGTGTCTGCTGCGGGTGTAGAGGCAGGCGGGGATTACACAATTCAAGCCGTTGCTACTTATAATGGCGAGGAATATACCACCGGTTATCAAGCGATTGACCATACAGATCTCGAACCCCGCCACCTATACCGTCCTGCTACGATGATACTTCACGGCATTTCAATTGAACTGCCAGGGGAGATGGAAGTCGGTTACATCATGGGGGTCGGTGATAGGGTGCCTGAGGCACTCCAACAGATTGGGATCGACGTTCAAATGCTGGATCGTGAAGAACTCCGCACGGGTGATCTGAGTCAATACGATACCATCTTGGTCGGCATTCGGGCGTACGCTGTGCGACAGGATCTCATCTCCTATAACGGGCGACTTCTCGATTACGTCCATAAAGGCGGCAACCTCATCGTCCAGTATCAGACCCCAGAATTTGATGCAGCCCCCTTCGGCCCCTATCCCTATACAATGGGCAGGCGACCAGAGGAGGTCTCCGAAGAGGACGCACAAGTGAGCATTTTGATGCCAGAAAATCCGATTTTCCAGCATCCGAATCAAATTACAGAGGCTGATTTCAACGGGTGGGTTGAGGAGCGCGGTTCAAAGTTCCTCACTGAGTGGGACGCGAACTATCAGGCACTCCTCACGTGCAATGACCGCGAACAAGAACCCCAACACGGTGGATTCCTCTATGCCAAGTACGGACAAGGCACCTATACCTACGCCGCGTATGCGTTCTATAGACAACTCCCCGCAGGTGTCGCAGGCGCATACAGGCTTTTCATTAACATGCTCAGCCTTAAACCCTAACTAATCCGCTTCCCACGGTGCCACTTCCCCAACAGGCGGTGGTGCCGGGAAGCGACTCACAACATCAATAGGTCTACCCACATCAGACGATTCAATGATCCGCTCGCACACCTCTAACGCATGCCGTGCTTGCGCACCATTACAACGCGGGTTTCGATCGGATCTAATCGCATCTGCAAAATCGGCGACACCTTTCCCCCAATCTAATCCGGTAAAGGATTTCGACGGCGAAGGTTCGTCCTGCCACCCGTCCTGCGGCGTAAATTTTTGGATACCGCGTCCATCGTCGTGCGCTTGCAGAGAGAACCCACCCGCTGTGCCGTGGATCTCGTAAGGCGGAATCCCAGAAGCAACGGTAAAACTGTGATAGATGAGTCCGTGGGTGCCCCCCTTTTGTGGAACGTCGAATTCCAGCACACCAAATCCGTGGTCCTTCTCATTCACCTCAAACTCAGTGCCTTTCCGTGGTCCTTGGGTTAGCGTTCGTTTCGGAACAGCGAGCCTTGCGAACCCGTGTACCGTCTTAACGGGTGCGATCATCGTCGTCATTGCAGTCAGTGGATAAGGCGCGACATCGCGGAAGGGACCCGCATGCATCAGAAACGCATCAGCGTTCGGATGCCAGTGTTCCAACGGACCGCCGAAATTACCAATCGCAGAGATAACATCGCCGATTTCGCCTTCCCGTATCCGTTGCCAGACGTTCTGTTGAACGTAACCGAGAATCGCCGACGGCGCACACGCCAATTTCAGACCCATCGCTTCCGCAGTTTCGACGAGTTCATTCGCTTCGTCGGTTCGGATAGAGATCGGTTTCTCGGAGTAGACGTGTTTTCCCGCTTTCAGCGCCGCCAACGAAACTGGATAATGAGAGATGTGAATCGTCAAATTCACAATCGCCTCTACGTTCGGATCGTTCAGCACTTCTTCAAGCGACTTATAGACGCGACCTCCATCTTTTTCTGCCAATGCCGAGGCACGCGCCTCATCTTGGTCGTAGTAGCCGACGAGTTCAATACGATGCGGGTACGCTTGACACCGCGGCTGGTAACCCGCCGCTGCAATCATACCACATCCAACAATCACCGTCCGAACTGGCGTTGTATTAGACATTTAATAAGCTCCTTCTTATATGTCAATTTTTTGTGATGTATCAAGATTTAAAGTTTAGCAAATGACCATACTGATTGCAAGTTGATATTATGTTTATTCGAGCATTCAGTTTTCCTTGACTTTCCGATTTATATATGCTATACTTAAAATAGTTATGTTTAGAGATGGTGGAAAATCAACAATCAGGACATTGAAAATGTTACACTTTTGGCATTTTTTTCATAATAGAGACTCACAAAAAAACGCCCACAAACCCTTACAGGGACTGGGTTTGTCCAACGTTACACACTTACACAAAATGTTACACCAGTGTAACATTTTTAACGAAAATTACTTAAAACATACCATTAAGTTAAAATAATACTCGCGCTTGTATGTTCACAGAGAATGCGTTTATCTGCAAACCCTGATTCTGAAAAACAGATGCGCACCACTTTCATAGTAACCCTCCCAAATGTACTAAAAGTACAAAGCCGTCTAAACCCACGGCCCCATTGGCGTTACAACGCTAATTTCGAAAGATGAAAAATTCGGATTCATAGTAACGGCAAAAAAGCAACCCTTTCATAGACACCCGACAAACCCACGTCACACCTGACTTCATGAGGGTTTTAAAGGCACACCTTTCAAAACGTTACTATGAAAACTATGAAAACTATGAAAACTATGAATCCCTACAAAATCGTACACCAGCCAAGCCCGAAAAAAAACCGCGCCATCCGCCGAATCCGTTATTCAGACAATTACCCGCGAACCGTAAACCACATACCGCGAATAACGAATAGCGATTAACGATAAGCGAATAGCGATTAACGATAGGCATTTTTCCCTTGACACGAAAGGCGGATACAATGTAGTATATATGCGTAGTTTAGCAACCCAATATTTTATAAATTCTGAGGTGATAAACGTGCGAAGGACCAATCAACTCGCGGCTATTGCTATACTTACCTGCCTGATTCTGGCCGGATGTACTTTATCGCGCGATGTTGACCAGATTGAGGCTTACAACCAATTCGCGATAAAAGCAGCACAAGCGCAACTCTGGAACGAGGCAGTTTTCCGATGGAAACAAGTGATTGAGGTTGACCCAGAGAACGCTAAAGCGTATAATAACCTCGGTGTCGCTTACGAAGCACTCGGAAACACCGATGAGGCTGTCGCTGCTTACCAGCGCGCAACCGGATTAGAACCCGGTAACAAATACTATCGACTCAACTATCGTCGGTGCCGTATACACATTCGGCGGAGTGGGGCTGATGATGAGGACGCACCGCTCCTCGATGAAGATGCACTACACTTGGAAGAAGGGGAACCTCCACACAGGGAGTAATGGAAATAGAGGTGCACAGATGCCGAAAAAAATAGTAATCCTCTTAGTAATTCTAACATGTTGTGGGTGTGGTAGCACGGTCACGCGGGTCTCTATTCCCGTCAAGATCCAATCTGAAATCGACATTAGCCGGTATTCCAACTTCGCCGTTTTGCCGTTTGTCAGCGAAAAGCAGGCGGAGCGCAACGAAGAACTGCCACCGGAGGTCGGTGAGGATATCGCCGCCATACTCCGTAGAGGGTTAGCACGCCAAAAAAGTTTCAAGGTCGTCAGTACACAAGAAACCACAAGACTCCTTACCGGTGAAACCCTCGGAGAAGAGTGGCTCTCTGATACAAAGCATCTCAGTCAACTCGGTGAGTACTTTGAAGTGAAAGGTGTTATCGTCGGGAGTTTCCGATTTTATTCAGATAGTCGTCCAAGACGCTATTATGGAGAGCGATATTCCATACAGCGCCAACGTTACGTGATGGACTATCAGGACTATATGCAGAAGACCTATCTGCTCGCGCTGCGTGTGATGATTATTGATGTTGAGACCGAGCAGATTATTTGGGATGAATCCTACCGACGGAGCACTGCAGAGGCACATACCATCGGTTCTTTTATTTTTTCGCAGGTCGGTCCCAGGGAGAACACTATTAGGGAACTCGGCAAGCGTGCAGTATCAGAGTTTACACGTCAAATTTCCCCACACTATGAGCGCGAAGATAGATATCTGGTAAAATAACTCAAGTTGCTTAACGAATTTTAAACGTTCTAACAAAGTGTTTTCAGAACTTTCCTCACCCCAGCGGGGTGATATGTCTATAGAAAACGGTGTCTGCAGCCTCCTGCACTCCAGCGGAGTGCTATGTTTCAACAGATAGCAACTTGTGGAAAAATAAATAAATAGGAAAAAAAGATGAGTGGTAAGAAAAAAACTCAAATTAACAATTGGCAGTCAGCAGTCAGCAGTTGGCGGTTAGCAGTTGGCTATTTGCTATTTGCTATTTGTGGTCTGCTATTCGCTATTCCGTGTGTCACGTGGGCGCAGAGTTTCGGAAAAAATAAGATTACAGCACAACGTTTCGAGTGGCACATCCATAAAACAGAGCATTTTGATATCTACTATTATCCGAGTGAAGCAAAACTTGTCCCGATCATGGCCGCGATTGCTGAGGAGGCTTACGAGCAACACAGTGCTGATTTTGAACATGAGCTCCGAGACAGAACACCTCTGATCCTTTACAAATCCCACAAAGATTTTCAGGAAACCAACATAATCCTCCAAGAACTCCACGAAGGCATCGGCGGATTCGCTGAACTCTTTAAACATCGCATCGTTATACCTTTCACCGGTTCCCTTGAAGCGTTTCGAGAAGTGATCTTCCACGAACTCATTCATATTTTCCAGTACGACATCATCTACCAGAAACCGCATGCCCGTATCTATAGCGGCGAGTTTCTCTATTCCGCACCGATCTGGTTCATAGAAGGAATGGCGGACTACTTTGCCGAAGATAACGATGCCATCGGTGAAATGGTGATTCGCGACGCAAGTATGAATAACAATATTGTACCCCTGCCGCAACTCCACAATTTCAATCGACTCAGTTCACCGTTTGTTGGATATAAGTTGGGGCAATTGGCGGTAGCATATCTCACAGAAACTTATGGACGGGAAAAAATCGCTGAAATTTTGCAAGGCTTACGACAAAGTCGGACAAAGGATATCAACCAGGTTTTCATAGAAGTACTCGGTATAGAACTTGAGGAATTTGATAAGGCGTGGCGGCAGACGGTACGAAAGCGGTACTGGCCCCTTATTGAGGATAGGGAGTTGCCAGACCTCGTCTCGAAGAATTTGACCGAGAAATCGAAATACTCGCATAATATTAAACCCATCTGGTCCCCAAGCGGCGATATTATCGCTTATGTCACAGGAAATGAAGGATTCCTTGAGATTGTCCTCATGTCCGCAAAAACCGGTGAACGCATCAAACGCGTCACCAAACGGCTTTTCCGCGAGAAGTATGAGGAGATCCGTACGGATTTCGGAGGGTTTGGCAGAAGCCTCGCATGGGCACCCGATGGGGACAAAATTGCCTTCATCGCTAAATATCACGATGCAAACTATCTCCTTGAAGTCAACATTTTGACAGAGGAGCTGACGCAATACTTTGAACTCGATTTTGATAACGCTACCTCTCCAGACTATGATGGGAGCGGTGAACGTATCATCTTTGCTGCACTCAAAGACGGACAGACAGACCTCTATATTATTGAATTGTTGACCGGTGAAATCAGGCGGCTCACTTTCGATCCTTTCAACGACACACACCCCTCATGGCATCCAACAGCTGATAAGATCCTCTACGCCTCTGAGCGCGGCGGGAAAAATAGGCTCGTCCTTATAGATCTTAATAGCGAAACCGAACGCGTCCTGACCGATAATACCTATAACGCTATCAGTCCAACGTGGACACCAGGGACGGAATCAATCCTTTTCTGCTCGGATGCCCAAGGGATTTACGATGTCTATGAACTTAAGATTGTGGAGAAAACCAGCGCACAGGAAAACACGGATACCACACAAGAAACGCACGAGGTCCAGCAGACTGATAGTCCCGCAGATGCCGAGTTACTCGTATCCCCAGAGGAAACGCAGAAATCTGCAGACGCATCTTTAAAGGCTGAACTTACACGTCTTACCAACATCATGACGGGCTGTTTTAATCCGAGTCTGTCACCGGATAGAGACCACCTGCTCTTTAGCGCATACCAGAACGGAAAATATGATGTCTGTCTCATGGACACGTCCAAAACCATTGAGGAGAAAATTGAAGTCGCAGATGTCGGGGAACCCTCCGCGATTTTGATGGCTGAAGAACCAGAGAATTACAGAATCGCTAAGCGGAAGTACAGTACACGATCCTCTTTCGTTTTGGATGCAATCTTTCCAGATTTTACTTTCGGTGCCGACGGTATCCTGAGAAGCTCGGTACAAATCGTCGGTAGTGATATGCTCGGCAACCATCGCGTTGGGATCAGTGTGATGAATCAGTCCAGCTATCTCGCACCGGATTTCATCGCACAGTACGGATTTCTGACACACCGAACCGATATTGGCGCGATGATTTATAACTATCATGAATACCATATTTTAGGCGGTATCCAGAGCAGACGCGGCATTTTACAGCGGATTACAGGGCTCGGTGCCTATCTCAACTATCCATTTGACAGATACCACCGCCTCGATTTGGCATTCTCGATGTACTCGAAACCGTTTTCCTTTAACTTCCAAACAAGGGAACCTCTCGATCCCTATGAGGACGATAGAGGGCTACTCACTGTTGGCTCTCTCGCCTTTGTTGGGGACACAACGATGTGGCGGGAGTGGGAACCTTATACCGGCTCGCGCTACCGCATCGAACTTGAGCAATCCTTCCCCGCACTTGGAAGCGAACTCGCACTGACAAACGTTATTTTTGACGCACGCCGCTACTTCGGACTCGGAAGACGTTCCACTATTGCAGCGCGGTTATTGCTCGGCAGCAACTTTGGTGCTGACCAATCCTACTTTTATCTCGGCGGCATTGACACAATACGGGGTTATGATTATGAAGCCTTAGTCGGCACGCGCATCGGGCTCCTCAACTTGGAAGTCCGTATTCCCTTCATAGATATACTGCACTTCGGATGGCCCGTTCCATGGACCCTCGGCGGCATTCGCGGCATCCTCTTCGCCGATATGGGAGGCGCATGGTCGGATTGGCAGTACGGACCAGAGAACCCCTTCACGCTCTTTGTTTGGGAAAACAATCGACTGCGGCTTGACGATGTTAAAGCCTCCATCGGAATTGGGCTTCGACTGCAACTCGGTGTGTTTTCGGTAGATTTCGCCGCAGCACGATTGACCGATCTCACCGGATTAGAACCCGGTATCAAGTACCACCTCGGACTCGGACAAGCCTTTTAATGATTGTCAGTTAAGGAGCAATTTGTGGAATCTACGCAACACACAACTGCAATCCGTCTTATTCTCTACTGATAGGAGATAAGGGGCAATAACTGATAACTACTAAAAGCGTTCATAACCGAGTGAGAGTTAGAATTAATCAGAAACCACCGTGAAACGAAGTGGAACGGTGACCGGAGGTTAATAGTTTAAAAAATGGATTCACGAACCAAACGCTTGATTCCCACTGTCGTCGTCCTCGCAATTATCGGAGGACTCGTTGCTACCTGGGTGAACCTTTACCCGGATTACCTATGGTTTAAGGTAGTTGACTATTGGGGCGTTTACGCTAAAATTCTCACAACAAAAATCGGTGTCGGGGCAGTTGTTGGGCTCTGTTATTTGGTAATCCTCTTAACGAATCTTTTCATCATCTACCGATTCACACCCGCCTATCTCAGCCCGGCTTTTATGGGAGGCGCAGACTTCACAGACGGTGCCACAGACGATCCCGGTGCTACGCGAAGGTTAATTTATGGGGGGCTAACGCTTCTTGCAGTACTGTTTAGTATCTTGATGGGTTACACAGCCAGTGACCGATGGGAAATTTATCTACGTTTTCAAAACGCCGATGAACTCGTTTTTCCCGCTGCTACACCTATTATTGTAGAAGCAAATCTGGATTCTAACGAAATTCCCGTCACACCCTTGGAACTTCAGGCGAAAAATATAAAGGTTGGGGATCCGATAAATGTTCAGGTTGATGGCACAAATCAGGAAGCCCGCGTTGAGGCTGTGTTGAGCAGCGCGATTCGATTAAATACGTCCGTTCAGATAGAAGCCGGGCAAAAAGCGTTTTTCACTTCACCCGCACGCGACCCAATTTTCAACAAGGATGTCACCTACTACGTTTTTGAAATGCCGTTCTGGCGTTACATTTGTGGAACGCTTTTCGGGATTTTCTTGTTGGTGACCATATTCGCACTCGTCATCTACTTTTTCCACGGGCTGGTCACTGGCGATACCAGCCAGTTTCGATTCCGCCCACCTTTCAATGTCAAAGCGCATCTGTTCACGCTTGTCGGGATAACGCTCCTCTGTCGAGCGTGGAACTATCAATTTGTTATGTATGATCTGCTGTATACCTCAAACGACGTGGTACGGGGGGGCGGTGGATACGCCGCGATACAAGCACGGCTTCCAGTATTGTGGATTATGCTCGGTATCACAGTGCTTTGCGCATTGGTTTTTATTGTTAGCGTCTTTCTCAAAAGCAACACGCTTGCTTTCGGTGGATTCGCTGTATTCCTAATCGCTGGGTTTCTCGGACAAGCCTATCCTGTCGCTATACAAAGATGGCAGGTAGAACCCAGAAAACAGGTGTTGGAAGCGGATTATATCAACTATAATATCAAAGCGACGCTTCAAGCTTACGGCTTGGCTGAAAACACCGTGACAGAACAGGAATATCCTCTCACGGAGCAACTCAGTTATGAGGACATAAGGAGTCAGGAGAATGCCCCTGTTTTTAACAGCATCCGTCTCTGGGATTGGCGACCCTTACGCAGAACTTTCCGTCAACTCCAAGAATTAAGATCGCAATATGACTTCAATGATGTGGATATTGATCGTTATACCGTTGATGGTGAAATTCGACAGGTGATGCTCGCCGGACGGGAACTCAACATCAACGAACTCCCCGTGGAAATCAGAAATGATTGGTATAAGCAAACCTATACCTATACACACGGGTACGGTGCTGTCGTGAGTCCTGTTAACGAAATTGTTGACGGGAAACCGCACATGTATATTCAAGGCTTGCCGCCTATTGACTACGATGAACAGTGGCAACACCGGTTTGGTGAAACCCCAGGACCCCGTATCTATTATGGTGAACGCACGAATCGTTACGTTATCGTACACCCAAATCGGAACCAAGGGCTTGAATTTGATTATCCCCAAGAGGGACAGCAGTATGCCGAATATGCATATCAAGGGCAAGGCGGCGTGCCGCTAAGCTCTTTCTGGCGAAAACTCGTGTATATGCTCAAATTCAATAACGAGATTAACTTCGTCTTACCGGGTGAAATTTCATCAACAAGTAAAATTCTCTATGATCGGAATATCAGGGAACGCGTACAGAAAATCGCACCCTTCTTGCGCTATGACGGTGATCCCTACGTCATTATCTATAAGGGACGGCTTGTTTGGCTAATTGATGCCTATACCATTACACATCGCTACCCCTATGCCGTTTCTATGGAAGAATTCGTTAGCGAAAGAAGACGACAGATCGCAAATACGCAGCGAAATGCTGAACCCTGGGGCAACTATATCCGAAATTCTGTTAAAGTCGTTGTAGACGCTTACGACGGTTCTGTCGATTTTTACGTCATGGAACGAGAACAAGACCCTATTGCAGAATGTTATCGCAGAATCTTCCCAGACCTTTTCAAATCCTTTGAAGACATGCCGGAGGAACTCAAAACGCATATCCGCTATCCGACCTCTATGTTCCTCATCCAAGCGCGCGTCTACCAAGATTATCACATGAAAGACCCTGTAACCTTTTATGCGGGTGAAGATAAATGGGAGATTGGCAGGGAACTCTATGACAATACAGACGCACAGACGCGGCAAGTTGTCCAACCGCAGCAAAGGAACCCGTTTCTACCACAACAGGTACCACAAAGTTCCGGCGTAAATGGGCAACCCGTTGAGCCTTACTATGTGGTTATCAGACTGCCCGGGCAAGAGAGAGCCGAATTCATGTTGATGTTGCCCTACACGCCACTCAATAAACCGAATTTGACAGCATGGCTCGCGGCTCGGTGTGATCTGCCCCAATACGGACAACTCCTCGTTTACCGCTTCCCGAAGGGAAAACAGGTCGCTGGACCTATGCAAGTCGAGAACTTTATTAGCCAAGAACCCGATATTTCTCAACAGATTAGTCTCTGGAATACGCAAGGCTCCCGGGTCTTACGCGGTAATCTCCTGATTCTTCCAATGAATGACTCTCTGCTTTATGTTGAGCCTATCTACATACAATCTGAAGATGAGAAAACCGCTATTCCCGAATTGCGGAGAGTCGTTATTGGATACGGCAATGAAGTCGTCTGGGGTGAGAGTCTGGAGGAAGCACTCGTCAAGATGTTCGGACAGAGAACGACGCTTCAAGCCACTCCTACGACACCAACGACTGAAATCGCAACTGACACCGGTACAAATCAGACTTCACTGATAGGTCTTATTCAACAAGCGAGTCGCTATTTTAATCAAGCGCAAGACGCACAACGCGCTGGCGACTGGGCAGAATATGGACGCGTCCTTCAACTTTTAGAGGACACTTTGCGTCAACTTGAGGCAAATACACAGTAAATGCCTATCGGAAACCATCGGCTGTCGGTAAAGCTATACACTCTTGCTGACTGCTGACTGCTAACTGCTAAAAAAAGGAGGTGAAACTCATGGCTCTTGATTGGAAACCACGGCACCGGGATATGATTATCGGGGATATCCCGTGGTTAGCCAGAATTGCTGATAAAGCCAACGCCAAGCTGCAGGGCATTATCGGTGAGTATATCTATCCGTGACCCCAAGATAAGTTGTTCCTGGAGGAACACAAAATAAGTGCTGAGGCGTTCGTTGAGATGGTGCAAAATAACCCCTCAGACGATGAGATGATCGCTGCTATGAAAAAATTGGATCGTTAGTTGGCTTTTCGCGAACCGCTGACCGCAAACCGCTCTTCGCGAACCGCGGTCAGCGATTAGTGATTAGCGATAACACGGAGACCCATTTCTTTGGAATTGACAAAGTACCGGGACCAGATTAACGAGATTGACGACCAGATTTTACGCCTTCTACAGAAACGGGCTAAAATTTCCAAGCAGGTCGGCGCGGCGAAAGCAGAAACAGGAGGCGCGCAAGTCTACGTTCCGAATCGGCAGAAGATGATTATTGAACGTTTGAAAGCGCAGAATCAAGGTGAGTTTCCTGAAACCGCGCTGGAAGCAATCTGGACGGAGATTTTATCTGCTTCCCGTTCTTTGCAGGAATCAGAGCGCGTCGCTTTCCTCGGTCCCGTCGGCAGTTTCGGACACGTGGCAGCACTCTCTCATTTCGGGGCATCAACTGAGTTGGTCCCAGTCCGTCCACAGGCTGACATTTTCACAGAGGTCGAAACCGGTAGAGCCGACTACGGTGTAGTGGCTATTGAAAATTCAGTACAAGGGACCGTTCGCGATGTTTTGGAACGTTTCCAACGCACGCCGTTGTGGATTTGTGCAGAGACATTCCAACCCATAAAACAGCACCTTTTGTCGAAGGCATCCCTCACAGAAATTCGGTGCGTCTACTCACACCCACAACCTTTCGCACAGTGTAAGACATGGCTGAGTCGCTATCTCAGTAACGCTGAACAGGTCGAGGTGGTGAGTACGTCTGAGGCGGCGCGACGGGCTGCACAAGAACCGGCCGCTGCTGCAATCGCAAGTGAACTCGCAAGCGAAATTTATCAGGTCCCAATCGTCGCAAACTCCATTATGGATGAACCTGATAACACAACCCGATTCTTCGTCATCGGAAAGTGTATGCCAGACCCAAGTGGCTATGATCGGACATCGCTCTTTTTCGCAATTCCTGACAAGATTGGGGCACTGCACCAAGCCCTCGGTATTTTAGACCAAGCACAGTTGAATCTGAGTTATCTGGAATCTCTGCCATCGCGAACCAAACCTTGGGAGTATATCTTCTTTGCTGAGATGGAAGGGCATATTGCCGATGAACGCGTCATCGTCGCACTTGCGCAGCTTGAAGAATTGTGTCGGGAGGTCAATGTTCTCGGATCTTATCCGCGCGGGACTCAGTAATGGCAACACTAACGCAACGAATTCAAGCGCGCGCACACGAACTCGGATTTGAACTCGTCGGAATTATACCCGCAGCACACAGTGAAACAATCGCACGCTACCGCCAGTGGGTGAAAGGCGGATATGCCGGGGAGATGCACTATCTTGAGAAGCATCTTCCTCTCAAAACGGATGTCCGTCAACTCCTCGCAGAGGCAAAATCTGTTATTAGTCTCGCAATGAACTATTATACGTTGGATCCACCAAAGGCACTTGCCGAGGATCCCGGACGCGGGCAGATTTCTCGGTATGCTTGGGGCGACGACTATCACGAACTTATTCGCGAACGGCTTGTAGAACTCGTTGAATTTATTAAGCAGGCTGCTGAAGGTGAATTAAAGACCCGGGTCTGTGTGGATACCGCTCCCGTTATCGAAAGAGAGTATGCCCAAAAGGCAGGTATCGGTTGGATTGGTAAGAATACGAACCTGATTCATTGGCGGTCGGGTTCGTGGTATTTTCTCTCTGAGATTCTTGTGAGTGCTGTCTTGGAATCAGAAGGACCGGCGCGCCGCGGGAGTTGCGGCACTTGTACACGCTGTATTGAGGAATGCCCGACGGATGCAATTATTGAGCCGAACCTGCTTGATTCTCGGCTCTGTATCTCCTATCTCACCATCGAACTAAAGGAGAGCATTCCGAAGCAACTTCGCCCTAAAATGGGGAACCTCATTTTTGGGTGCGACATCTGCCAAGAGGTTTGTCCATGGAACAGTAAAGCTGTTCCGACAACCGAGCCAGGGTTCCATCCACGCGACGGAAACCTTGCCCCGAAGCTGCTATCGCTTATCAACATGACGCAGCAAGAGTTTAGCAGCCGTTTCAAAGGGAGTCCTATCAAACGCGCCAAACGCCGTGGGTTCTTGCGAAACGTACTTGTTGCCATCGGTAATTGGGGAGAACGGCGTGCTATTCCGGCACTCAAAGGCGCATTAGCCGATGACGAACCTCTAATCCGAAGCCATGCTGCATGGGCGTTAGGGAGAATCGGAGGCGACGCTGCCAAACGAATATTACAGACGCGATTAACTGTTGAGACGCAAACAGAGGTTATTACTGAAATTCAGGACGCACTTTTAGAAACAGAACGATCATCGCGGAGAAACGAAAAAAATGCGTGAAGTAACATCTGAACATCAAATACCGGCTCCCGGTGCTGGCACAAATGGGCTCGCATGGCAGGGAACGTCACTCTGGAGTGTTGAAGGTCCCGGTCCTATTCACAAAATTCACCCTCAGACAGGGGAAGTTGAATTAACACTTTCACCCTCTTTCCCGGGTTCATCTGGTTTAGAAGCGGACGGTGAGTATCTCTGGTATAATAGCATCTGGCAGCAGACTTTCTACAAACTCACAGTGCCAACACTTGAAGTCGTTACACAATTTTCATCGCCAGGTGAAGGACCACACGGATTGGCGTGGGATGGTGAACACCTCTGGAGTGTTGACATGAACACCAGTCGTTTCGTGAAGCAGTGTCCCGAAACCGGTGAAATCCTTGCTGAAATGCCGACACCCGGTGGTCGCGCCCACGGACTCGCTTGGGATGGAGAGGCACTTTGGAACGCTGATACAAATGACTGTATCATTTACCGAATCCACCCTGAATCTGGTGAGGTTCTTAGGACTGTCACATGTCCCGGCGAACCGCATGGGCTTACGTGGGATGGCACTGCACTCTGGTACGGCGATGACGCGGCGAAAACAATCTGTAGACTCAGTGTATCCGAATGAGATCGAGCGTAGAGTGTAGCGTTTTCAGAATTCCCCTAAAATAATGCACCCTTTTCGCCCGAAAATTGTGTCATTAATAAATAGAGTCTTTGTTAGCAAACGGTGAAAAGAAATTCCCGAGCAAATTATCTGTTTTTTATTTTGGGGAACCTGAAGGAACATTAAATGGGAGAAAAAAAGTGAGAAAATTGCAAGTAATCATGCTAACCTTATTCCTTGGAATTGGGGTGGTCATGCAGAGCAGTGCTGATCGGGTGCAACTCAACACGACGGCTGCTGTCCTCCAGGACAATCTCGGCGCAAGTGTCGGGATCAGCGGTAATTATGCCTTGATAGGTGTCCCTAAGGATGACACCGATGTCGGTACGAATACGGGTTCGCTTCAAATCTTTCTTCGTACTGAAACGGGATGGGTGCAACATCAAAAACTGACTGCCAGCGACGCAACAAGTGGCGATCAACTCGGCACAACACTCGCGGTGAGTGGCGATTACGTCATTGTGGGTGTTCCGGGGAAAGATGGAGTCGGGACGAACTCAGGTGCTGCCTATATCTTTACACGGCAGGGGACGGAATGGGTGGAACAGGCGAAACTCGTTGCATCTGACGAAACGGCGGGTGATTATTTTGGTATCTCCGTAGCAATTGATGGGGATACTGCGCTTGTTGGAGCGCATCGTGGGAATGAAGCATTTGCAGATGGGGGTGCCGTCTATGTTTTTGAACGGATTGGAGCCAGCTGGTATCAAACAGCCAAGATCCTCGCACCAGATGGTGCTAACTTCTCATACTTCGGCTTTTCCGTCGCATTTAATGGGAATACCGCCATCATCGGAGCGACTCGCGATGATGAAGCCGGTAATGATGCTGGTGCCGCCTACGTCTTTGTACGCGACCAATTTGGATGGACACAACAGGCGAAACTTATTGGCAACAATACGAAGGCAGAAGATAACTTCGGATATGCAGTCGCTATAGACGGAGATTTCGCTGTCGTGACCTCGCCTCGCAACAGGGGAACTGGCGCGGCTTACATTTATGAACGCGAGGGCACTCGATGGGAGCAGAAAAGGAATCGTATCCGGATCCGCATGATACCTATTGACCATGATGGTGCTACCTCTTTCGGTATTTCTGTGGCTATCAGTGGTGAAACCGCTGTCATCGGAGCCACTGGGGCTATAGTGGGTGAGGAGGAGGTGGGTGCTGCCTATGTCTTTACACGAAATGAACCGCCGTTTTGGAACCAACATACGAAGTTAGTCGCAGGTGATAGGCAGGGCGGCGATCAGCTTGGGTTTGCTGTGGCGATTGCAGGAAACGAAATTATCGCCGGAGCACCGAGGCATAGTGCCGGTGGACCCAGTTCGGGTGCTGCTTATATTTTCCAGCAAAATGAAGAGGCTGCTTGGATGGAGACTGCTAAGTTGAGTGACGGCGAAACTGCCTCTGATGATGAGTTTGGAACGGCTGTCGCTATCAGTGCTAATATTGCTGTCTCGGGCGCACAACAAAACGATGACCTCGCACCGAATGCCGGGGCTGCCTATGTTTTTGAGCGGAGCGGCCCGCTTTGGCTACAAGAGGCAAAACTCACTGCCGAAGACGGAAAAGCTGGAGATCTCTTCGGGAATGCTGCTGCGATTAGTGGTGAAACCATAGTTATTGGTGCGCCGGGTGTTGATGATGCCGGACCGGAGGCTGGCGCAGCTTATGTTTTCGTCCGGGCGGTCGAGGAGTGGGTACAGCAGGCGAAATTAATCGGAACAGATATCGGAATGTTCGATAAGTTCGGAGCAACTGTTGCTGTGCATGAGAATACGGTTATAATCGGTGCGTACGGAAAAGATGAGGTCGGGACGGATTCCGGGGCTGCCTACATTTTTGTCCGAAGCGGAAACGCTTGGACACAACAAGCAAAACTGACGCACCAAAACGCGGTATTGGGAGATGAATTTGGATCCGCTGTCGCTGTTTATGGCGATAACGCGCTTGTGGGCGCACATCTCAGCGACGCAGCGGGGCCCGACTCAGGGGCTGCCTATCTCTTTATACGTAACGGTAACAACTGGACGGAAGAGGTCCTACTGCTGCCGAACGATATCGGTGTTGGTGATGAATTCGGCTATTCAGTGGATCTTAGCGAAAGAACCGCGCTTATCGGATCGCCTAAAGAGAATCGAAGTCTGGAAAACATGGGTGCGGCTTATATTTTTGTAGAGACGCAAGAGGATTGGGTCCAACAGGCAAAACTCACTGCAACTGATGCGGCAGCGGGCGACGAGTTCGGCGCAGCGGTCGCACTACACGAAGATACGGCAATCATCGGCGCATGGAAGGACGATCATCCACTCGTTGACCCCGACGAAGATCCTTCGGTGCAAGCCGACAAAGGTTCCGCTTACTCTTTTCTACGCGATGGATTGTCTTGGGTGGAAAAACGCCGAATCGTCTCGGCGGGTACAAACCAATCCGACCTATTTGGGGGATCGGTTGCAATCGGCGGCGCGTTCGCTATCGTCGGTGCTAAAGGTAATGATAGTGCAGGAGGAAACTCCGGATCCGCTTTTATCTATAACCCAATTGATCTCGGATTCCGCTCTGCTGATGTCCCTTTTTCTATTGACCCGACATCGAAGACCCTCACGACACTCGGGCATATTAAACAGACGACGATTTTCCAGAACTATCCGAATCCGTTTAATCCCGAAACTTGGTTCCCCTATAACTTGGCGGAGCAGGCAGGGGTCACGGTGAAAATCTACGATGTCCATGGAAGACTGGTGCGCCACTTAGATTTCGGGACGCAGCAACCCGGCAGCTACCGCAGCCGAGAAAAAGCGGCATACTGGGATGGTAGGGATGGTACTGGAGAAATCGTCGCAAGCGGTGTCTATTTCTATACATTCACCGCTGGTGATTATCAACGCACCCGCCGTATGGTAATCTTGAAATAAGAATAGATCTGCTCTATACAGGCAGACATACAAATGCTGGCGAGGTTTTTTAACCTCGCCACCTCTATGCCGTATTATTCCCATCGCGCCCATACATTCGGCGCGACATACCCCTCATCGATATATGGGTCCTCTCCTGCAACGGTGATGACACCCCGATAATTCCGCTCTCCTTTCCAGCCTAACCACGATGCCGTCGAACAGTAGTGACTCACAAGTATACGCCGAAATTTATCGCTACGGTTCTTTTTAGAGCGGTGTAAAAGGTAGCCGTTGAAAAACAGAACACTACCGGCTGGCATCTCAATCGGGATTTCGTCTGTGTCATCAAAACCCGAAGCTTCGAGACAACTATCAAATTCATGGCGTTTATCGTGTGGAAACCGATCATAAATGACACCAGAGCGATGGCTATTCGGTAAGACCCAGAGACATCCATTTTCAACCGTCGCATCGTCTAACGTGATCCATACGCCAATGAGTGATCTATCCCGGGTCGGAATCGGGTGTTCATCTTGATGCCACGGGTTACCCGTATGTCCCGGGACTTTGCTTAACATCATCGACTGCATACACTTCACACCACCATCCCAAAATGGAATGTGCGCGCCCACAATTACGCGAAGCACTTCACAGATCTTTGGATGCTCAATGTAACGTCGTACCAACGGACTGAAAACATGTGGTTCACCAACGCACATGATTCTATCCAATACTTCCAGGTCGCTCGCCGTCTCTGGCATCGGTGGAATTGCTTCGCACGGGTAATCCCCGCGAAAGATTTTCAACATCTCTGTTTTCAACGCGTCGCATTCTTCTGATGTGATGACTTCTGGAAGCATTAAATAGCCGTCGTTGATATAGGACTTTGCCCAAACGCTGCCTGCGTCGGCAGAATTTGACTTTGCTTTACATGGGTTAGACTGATCTTGTGCCATTTTCAAACCTTTTTTAAATACCCTTCAAATTCCGAATGCCATGCCTTTATTCTGCGCGAATAATCCGCCACGTTTCCGCTTCATTCGCGAAAACCAACGTCAGTTTGCCCGATGTCTGTTCGACTCTCCCGTTCGCCTTCGGGCTGTATTGTAATGTGTACCCACCCGTTACAATTGCCGTATCGTCGGCAATATTCGGGTGGATGTCAATATTAGACAACGTCATGTCAATCTGATGATAAACCTCAAAGAACTGTGATGCCTTTGTTTCGACATCTTGATATGTACGTCCATTGGACAAGTATGCCTCTGAGAAACAGGACATAACCTGTGCCAAATCCGCCATATCGTATCCCAGTTCATATCGGTCTAAGACCCCTTGGATAATCTCCTTAATCGTCGGTTCGCCTTGCTCTTTGCTTACCTGCGCCTCTGTCGGGATAGGACGCGCCATCGCTTCTGGTGGTATACCCTGTGCAATCTGCTTGAGCGTATGCACTTCTGGTGCTGCATACCCCCAGACCTCCAATTCTATCACACGCGCGATACCGTCCACTTCATACACCGGACGACTGCCCGCCATGTGTTGGTAGTTGCGCACCGTATCATTTGAAGAGACTGGCACCAGTCGTATTTTGCTGGCAATGAGACGTTGACGGACCTCATGAACGCGTTTACCTTTGGTGTTATCTCGTGCTGTATACTGCTTATCTTTCGTATCACCTGAAGGGATCAGGCCCCAACCCGTACCGTGCCAATACTCAATCCGATAGTCCTTCAACCCGAATTGCGGTGCCGGATATTGCTCAGAGTCAATTGTCCACATGACAATTTTGCGAATGTCAACCGGTTTGGCAAGCGTCACGGAGATATAAGGACGCTTGTTCAGATCCGAAGTCCGTAGATGTTCTAAACTGCTGCCCCAACCGCTGCCTTCATCCCAGGTCTCAGAAGTGGTATCGCCATCAATCACCTCTTCTGGACGGTGATTTGGAACAGATTGTGAGGCTTCCGCAGTTGCCCCATTCCGACTCAGTGCGAAATTCGTGAAAGGCTGGGGCGGTTCTAAAAGGTGTTCCTGCAAAGTCTGTGATTGACAACCCATTATTAAAAGTAAAACCGTCAGGCATAGAATACATACACGAAGCATCGTTAGCCTCCTTTACTAACTATCTTAACACTGCTAAACGTCCAAGTGTTTGCGTTGTCTGTTCTCCAGCAACCGCCCGTATTCTGTAAAAATAGACCCCATTGGCAAGCAACATGCCATCAGCATCTCGTGCGTCCCACATTATTTCATTGTAGCCTTCGTTCCCTGAAACCTCTCTCAGCACATTTACGACTCGTCCTGATGTCGTATAAATTGTGATAGAAACCTCGTCTGCATCCAATGATAACTGATAGGTAAAGGTCGTTTCTCGCTTCAAGGGGTTCGGATAGTTGTGAACGTCCCAGATGCTGAAGGGGGTTTCCTCTGGTGAGAAATCCGCATCGTATTTCTGAAGCGTCTGGGAATCGAAATTCGTCAACCAAGCGACTTCCGCGTTTAAAGTACTTAACAGTTCCGCTTCAATCGTCCGATGTGAGTATCCGAAAAGCGGAACGAACTCCTCAATCCCTTTTATATGCGGTTGTATCGATTTTGAAAACTCTATTGCACTCGTAAGTTTCGCACGGACTGTCTCTTCCGTCCCCGGTTCGTAGCCGAGTGCGATCGCCTCTACTAATTTAGCACGACTCTCAAAAAGTAGCACCCATAACTCCATCAAATGAACGGCATCGCGTAGGTCCTCAGTGGCTTCCGAGTCAAACGGTTCTGCGATCTCACGTGCTGCCCGTATCTCGTTGGCGGCTTGTTGTTGTGGTGCCAAAAGTGCCGTAAACCGGTTCACCGCAACTTTTGCGATCTCTAATTCAGGAATAGCCAACGTATCCTCAACCGCCCGCGGTCCTATCAGATTCCAAAATCGTGTTGCGAGTCCAGCCGAACCGCTCCCGTAAGTACCACCTATGGTCAAAGACCCAGCGTAATCCGAAAAGTAACTCGCCATGTTCCATCCGTTTACCCGCAAGGCGTTCAGAATGTTGGATCCCGCTTCGCGACCATATCGGGCTGTCAATTCGTTTTGAAGGAGTTGAAAATGGTCGAGTTCGATATCCCAGTTGAGACGGGCACTGACAAGTCGATCAAGATATCCCAACCCTTGTGTGGCACCTTGAACAGTGAATCCACTTAAACCGATAACTTCTGGATTATTGGCGAGTTGCCGAACGCCTTGCACAAACAGATCGCTTTCCAGCATCCAGAGCGGCATCACTTCTTCCACTTCGTGTGAGAGGATGATGAAGCGATGTCCCATTTCACCCAGTGCTCTGATTTGCGGGATAGGCACACCTGCATCAGCGACCGGTTCGCCATCCGCACCCCATTTCCGCGAGAAAATCGTACCTTTCGGTAACTGCCGGGCGTAAATACCCGCTGCGTCCTTAAGCCAGCTGCTGTCATATCCAGAGATATAGAATTTGAAATCCGGGCGTATCTGCCGCGCAGCGTTAATGATTGTGAAATAGACCTGCCAGAGTTTTGCTTGTCCTTGTTCTGTTCTGTCGCCACAATCTGGGCAATCGCATGCCCGCGTCTCGTGTCCCCAAGAACGGAGATGGAAGCCACCAAGCGCAGGATAGGTACGCACAATCGCCTGAATGAGTTCCCTTGCAAGCGTATGAAATTCAGGTTTCGACCAGCAAAACGGACGATAAGACACTTCGTTCCGAGATGCCCCATAGGCTACCGCAGGTCCCAGAACATCGGGACGTTGTTGAATCAATGCCTCTGTCGGTTCACCCGTTACATACATAAAGAGATAGGCATCAATTCCGCGCCGCTTCAGGGCATCGAACCGATCTTGTAGGATCGCAATACGTTCTCGGCGTTGTTCTATCGGTTCATCTTGCAACGCCTCAAATGCCGGCGTATCAACATATTTGAACGCCGTTCCGAACCCGTCTTCAATACCAGTACCCGTCCATACGCCTTCGCCACCACTCATATTGACGCGGTGACGCGCCAGCCAGTCCGGGTCCTCTATCTCTAACACAGCGCGCACGGGGTAAAACGGAGCCGATGTCTCATCTATAAACGGCACAAGTAGGGCTCGCGCCTCGGCAACCGCGACCTCTGGATGCACCGGTATCAAACCCGTCAACGCTGTAATACAGTTTTCGATGAAACCGTACGCACCGTAGAGGACCCCTCTTTCCGTATGTGCAGTGACAACGATAACGATTTCAGTCCCGACTTCTATTGTTTTGATATGATAACCTTCATCTCCAAGTGCTGCCCCTAATGAAAGTCCTGTGTCTGCCTGTAATTGTGCAATTGTCGGGTTCGATTTTGGGGTGCCTAACACAATCACCGTCGGGGTTTCTGTCTGTTGTCGATTGGTGCGGATGTCGAGTTTAGCACCCGCGAATTGCTCGATAAAGGTTTGGATCTCCTCAGCCGCGAAAACCTCTTGTGCCGAAGCGTTCGCCCCAATCTGAAGCGTTGCCCTCGGTTGCCCTGATACTGCAATCGGAATCTCGTTGCTTCTCACGGGCGCAGCGAATATCAGGAGGCAGAGCGCAGCGATGAAAACAGGAACGCCGCTTTTATATGCTGTTTTGTTTTCAGACATCAGGCGTTTTATCCTTTTAGCACCTTTTAGTGAACATGTCCACTCTCAAATTCCTGCAAAAAATAGATCGCGCAAAAGGTCAGGACGAAGCCGATGACAAACAGAACTTTCGCAATGCGACTCAAATCAGTACTTTCGGCGGTATACTTCCCGCGAAACCCGTCCATTACAACGTGCAAGAGCGTCCCCGCAGCGAATGCTGTCAGATAGTGGATCAGTGCTTCAAAAGTACCTTGAAGCAATTGTTCGCCGAGTAGCGCACCGGCAACCGGTCCAAATATCAGCGGACTCAATTGCACAAATACCTTACCAACACTCTGGTTTCGGAGAAGCGCGACAGTGATAAGTGTCCCGACTGGCAAGCGATGCATTAATATACCGAATGCGAGCGCACCACCGAGTATCTCTTCTCTTGCTGCGATAACCAAATTGAAACCGTCTGCAAGCGAGTGGAGCGATAAACCCAGCACTGTTAGGTTGATGCCCCATCTACTGTTAGTATTCTGCTCGTTTTCATCGCCTCGGTGTGTTAGATGTTCGATCGCTGAAATGAGGAAGAACCCACCCCACATCACGAGGATTGTAACGTATCCTACTTCAGTGTAGAGGTGCAGCATCATTACCAAAACGACACCGAGTACTGAACCGGCGATTACCCCGAAAACATTTCCAAAGTGTTTTTGTTGCCCCTGGGATACAAAAGCGATACCCGCACCGAGTGGAACTGTCACCACCGCAATTGCCAGATAAAATATAAGCATAGTATAACTATAGCAGAATTCGGATTGGAGTGCAATCGAAATTCGCGGAAAGTGTCTGTGATGTTTGAAGATAGGTGCCTCAACTCAATTTTACGTAAGTCCTGTAAAATCTAATTTTCTGGTTGACGGATTTGCACATTAATGTTAAAATTGGTATCCAGAAAAATGGAAATTCGCACGAATTGGGTCCCCAATGGGATATTGCGTTTATAATTTCTTATACAATAAAGGACAAACAAAAGCGAATGAAAGCAGTAGACAAAATTTTTGATGTTGTTATTGGATTTATGCTCAACCGAGATCTGGAAAGGGAGATGGGAGTTCAGCGTAAATTTCTTAAAGGACGCCTCACTGAGATTCCCGCAAAGATTATTGACAGACTGGTTGATTTTGTAATGGGGGCTCGCTATGCCTACTACTTAGAGATGCGGCGAAATATGCTTGAAGGTGGGGTAGTTGAGATGCCCTCAAACCTTTTTGATTGGAAAGCACTTGAGCGTGCCAGTGCTTATTTGCGAGTCTATATGGAAGAGTTCCATGATCGGTTCAAAGAAGAGTATGAAGGCAATTTCCTCTCCGAAGATTTCAAAGATTGGTTCCGTTATTTTCATGTTGAGCGTCCAGAGCGCGAATCAGCAAAAAAATCTGTTTCTGAGGCATTACTTTCTGATGATTTGCCAAGAGTCTAAGATGATGCTGTCCTGAAGTGCCGGATTTTGGGATAACTCAAACCGGCATTTCGTCATAAGTTTGTCCGTCCAATTCTCGCCCCGTTTTCGATTTGCGTTTACCGCCCCACTGCTTAAAGAAGAATGCCACTTTAGCATCTGCACATTGTTCACGGATATCGATCACCCAATCTTTTTTCATCTCACGTGCGCCGGGACCTGATTCTCCACCTACAATCACCCAATCTATACCCTCCAATACTAAATTTGGGAGCGCACCAAGCAGTGGTTCCAGTGAGAGGAATTTGATTTGGGCATCAGTTTGACGAAGCGCATCAATCCGATGTGCTACACGACTGTCTTCGACGCTAACTCCCATCCAAACATTTGACGGCCACGGCAGCTTCGGACTGAATTCCAGCAAGCGTTCTGCCCCTTTTGTTAAAACTTGGAATTCATGCCAATGTGCCTGTTCCATGACGGAGAAGACTTTTTGAATGTAAGACAGTTCGATTTTCTCATGAAAGAGATCGCTCATGGAATTGACGAAAATTCGGCGTGGCTTTTTCCATTTCAGCGGTTCGTTAAGCAGCTCCGAAACAGGGCGTACCTCGTTGGTCCACCGCGGTCCCGATTTAGTATTTTCTGCCATACCTTCATAAGCCATACCTTTGCCCGAAAATCGTGCCGCTATCCGTTCGGCGTAACAAAACCGACAGCCTTCTGATACACGGGTGCAGCCACGGACTGGATTCCATGTAGATTCTGTCCATTCAATTTTTGAGGATTGGGATGCCATTGGTTCGTCTCTTAAAACCGATAAAAGGCACGGGCATTTTCAGACATGATTTTCCGTTTCAGAGTCGGCGCGAGATTTTTCGGAAGTGCTTGTTCGGGTGAGTCGAAGTCCCAGTGTGGATAGTCAGTTGCAAACATCAACTTATTGTCTAAGTCCAGCTGCGCCAGAAGTTGGTCGAAGTATTCTTGTTTCGGAGGTTCTTCAATCGGCTGTGTCGTAATCCAGAAATGCTCGCGGATATACTCCGAAGGCAACCGTTTCAACTCAGGCACTTCGTCATGTAGTTTTTTCCATGCCCGGTCGAGTCGCCACATCAGCGGTGGCAGCCAAGCGAAACCGCCTTCAATGAGGGCGACCTTCAACGTCGGGAATTGTTCAAAGACACCTTCGCAGACGAGACTCGTTACTTGTGTCTGAAACGCCTGTGTCATTCCGGCGTGGTCTTCGATATAGTGTGAGGGTCTACCGACAGCAGTAATCGGGCCCACACCGACACCCGTGAAGTGAATCCCGATGGGGAGGTCGTGTTCCACCGCCGCCTCGTACATCTTCCAATATCTACGTCGTCCCAACGGTTCCATCGTTCGGGCAAGCAGCAATATTTGCACGAATCCTGGGTGTTCTGCAAGTCGCTTGATCTCCGTAGTCGTGAATTCAGCGTCATCACAAGCGACGATCATTGAGGCGCGGAGTCTCGGTTCTTTTTCAAGCCACTCTTCAATTTGCCAATCGTTCACAGCGCGTGCCCACGCTGCTGCAAAAGCGAGGTTAGGCATCTCACAGACCGGTGTTAGGCAGTTAAGGATACCGTATTCAATGTTAAAAGCGTCCAGTAGCTGCTCACGCAAAAAATCGAGATCAGATCCCGGACGGTGTCCAGAGGGAGTCCACGCGTCGTATCTCGCACCGAAAGGGTGGGCACGCGGAATGTATGCGCCAACACGGTCAGTCGTTTCTACCATCCCATGATGCTTCCGCCAGCGTTCGGAGAGATACGGATACAACACCGTCTCAGAAGCGAGCGTGTTATGCACATCACAGTCGATAACTGGTGGTTTCTGTTGTTCGAGCGTCTCTGTTTTCGTCATCTTTTCCCTCCCGTTTGTGTCATCTAATACAATCAATTATACACTTTCTGGAAGAATATGTCAATTTTAGGGGGAACAAGCAGGATCATTTAGTTTTAAGGGATAAGTTTACTGATGTGAAAGTTAACCGTGGATGCCCGAATTTATTCGGGATAGCGCACTTTTCCCGAACAAGTTCGGGCACCCATCAAGAGGACTCCTTCACTATTACTTTCTTAATCTATCTTTTTCTCAAAGTATAGATTTCTAACTCTGCCTCCGTTCAGTTTAAACCCCGTAACCTGTCCAGCATCATCTCGAGTAAAGTACGCCTCTGGAAAAAACCACACATCCCCAACGAAATGATCGTCGGCATAGGTTAGCAATATATCATCATGCCGTCTGTGTTGCGCCACAAGTCCATGCCCGCGCACACGAATGGTATACGTTGTATCGAGTTCTTCACTATAATAATCACCCTCAAATTCTGCCAACTGCTCTGGTGCCAACGGTTCAGACTTGGTACCCTCAGTTTTATCTGACTCAGATGCTTCTATAGGCGCAAGCACATCGCTAAGGTAGAGATCCGCGACCTTTTCTGCCAAACTAAGGGGATTGAAAGTGTCCAGATTGCATAAGATGACAACCCCAAATTTCTGATTTGGAAAATGAATCAAATGACTCCGAAATCCCCGCCACGATCCGCTGTGTCCAACAGTCTTCAGACTTCTATATTCGCCGATATTCAACCCGAAGGCGTAGTTAATTTGCTCACCGTTATTAAGCACACCTTGCTGATGCATCTCTGCAATTACTGTTTGTCCGCCAATACGTGCTGTCTCAAGGTTTAGAATCCACTTCGCCAGATCTTCCACCGTTGAATAGAGGGAACTTGATCCGAGGGCAGCCGTATTGTTAATGGCGTGTTTAAACCCACCATTTTCCACGGCTTGATACGAATACGCTCGGTTCTTCAGAATCATTTCATAGTCGTCGTGAAAATGACTGTGAGTCATGCCGAGAGGTTTGAAGATATGGATGTCCGTCCACTCGCGAAATGAATTTCCCGTTACCCTTTCAACGATTTCTGCCAGTAGGTTGTACCCTGTGTTGCTGTATAGATATTCTGCCCCCGGCTCAAAGTTGAGTGCCTTCTGATGCCTCGCCATTTTCAGAATATGTTTAAACGAAATTACATCATCCATTAGATCGCCAGCGATGGAAAGCGACTGTACCCAGTCCCGTAGTCCGCTGGTGTGATGCAAGAGATGCCGAATGATGATTATGTTTCCAAAGTCCGGGAGGTCGGGTAGGTGTGTCCGAATGTCGTCATCTATCGACAGTTTCCCTTGATGAGATAGAGTGACAATGGCAAACGCCGCAAATTGCTTGGATACTGAAGCGATATCGAAGATGCTTGTCGGCGTAATTGGAATGTCATATTCCAGATTCGCCATCCCGTATCCCTGTTTGTAAATGACTTCGTCGTCTCTGGTAATCGCCAAAGCGGCACCGGGGGAATCTGGACGGTTCCATTCCGCGAATAGGTGATCGACTTTTGCTTTGAGGGGCTCGTGTGTTTTCATACCCATTTCCCCCTAGGTAAATGGGTAAACTCAGGGACGTATTTTGGGGCCATAGATTTCCTCACTACGTCACTTTCCTGTATAGTATAGATACGGGAAACGTTTCTGACGGTCTTACGATTTGTCAACTATTTCTACTTTCATATTAACACCAAGAAACTCGGCAATTCCGTCAAGGAGTTCTTTTTTTCGACTTGTACTGTAATCTTTCGCTATATAATACTGGCCATATTGCCCCTCGGGCCTGCCGGGCCGAAAATTCGGAGAGGTTGATATAATCTGGCCGTTGTCAACTTCTATGACTCGGTCTGGCCCGAGTCTCATGATTACTTCAATCCAAGTATCTATTGCTTTACGATACTCAATCTTTTCCCCATTGGGCATGGTAACAACAAGGCGAGTCTGCTGTGCTTTCTGCGTTCTCGGTCCACGGCGTGGAATTGATGGCGGCTGCATAGACGGAATAGAGGGAGAAGGGGTGTTTTCCACAGGGTCCTGAATTTTTCTTTCTAGGCTCTTTAGAAAATTTAATACTTGTTTCTCTGTTGGTTCATACCCAATCTTATTTTTTGTTGCATCCATCATAACAAGTAGCAAATCCTCATTTCTCTCTTGGACTAATTCGTTCCATACCTTTGGCAAGTCTGCTTCAATCTTTCTTTGCTGAACGACTTTCTCGTAGTCATTCTTGATAGCTTCAGCAGCTTCACCTATACGGATTGCCTCATAGTTCAAGTATCTGTCAAAACGCTTGGCACTTTCCTCACTGGCACTTGCAGTTAGATCCATCTCATGTACCTTACGTTCTCTGTAATCTCCTTGTGCAGTTGGGTGGAAGAATTGCCATCTCTGACCGTCCGTGAGGATAGCGATTGGTACACCTTCATGAAAAGCATATTCAAAAAGTTGTCTTTCTGCTCCCTCCATGTTCCCGACTTTTTTCACTTCAATGAAAATCAGAGGCTTTGATGGTGGGTGGCATAGTGCGAAGTCTACTCTTCGACTGCCTACTGAATATTCGGGAATTATAACCTGCGGATTGAATCTCGGCCAATCCAAGACATCAAGAAGCCTCAGCACAATGTTGTGTGAAACTGCAGCCTCATTCGGGAATTCTCCTTTTTTTAATCTGTCACGTATATCGTCAATATGTTCCTTGAGTGTCATTGCTTAATAAATCATTCCTTTCAATACCAACGAAAAACACGATTAGGGCATGGTTTTACCAGAAACTATCTCACAAATCAATAATTCTAATTTCCCATTATATAAGATTTTACCCGATTGTCAAGAAAAAAAGGCGTTAGAAAGTGTGTAAGGTTTGGGTAAAAGTTTGAAACGCAGTTGAAACAATTTCATTTGAAAAGGAGTTGTGGATGTGCTATTCTGTTAATGGAATAATTTCTATATTTGGGAGGAATAGACATGCCAGTTCATTGGAGAGATCACATTGTTAGCACGCCGGATATATTGCGAGGTAAACCACGTATCAAGGGAACAAGAATCCCTGTAAGCCTGCTCCTCGGATATTTAGCAGCAGGTCACACAATAGATGAAGTGATCGCTGAATTCCCCGATCTCAAAGCGGTACAAATTCAGGCATGTCTTGATTACGCGCGGGAATTAGCGGAATTTGAGGAAGTTGCCTAATGGGATTGCGGTTTTTCGCAGATCAATGTGTTCCTACTGTTGTGATTGAGACCCTTCGTGAGGCAGGTTATAAAGTTTCGTATCTTAGAGATCATCTTCCCATTGAATCACCAGATTTAGTTGTCATTTCAAAGGCACAAGAACTGGAAATGATTCTTATATCTCTGAATGGCGATTTTGCCAATATATTTGACTATCCACCAAATAACTATCAGGGCATTGTAGCACTCCAAGTTAGGAATCACCCTGAGGTCTTGCCACAAATTGTGTCACGCTTGAAAGGTTATCTTTCCGACAATCCGGATATAGGGCATTATAAAGGTAAGCTTTTCTTAGTCGAAGTACATCGAATTAGAATCCGTCAATGAACTAAAGTTGTGAGTTAACCAAAATCTCAGAAATTGTGAAGTTTGCTATAAAATTCCCGCGCGTTTTCAGACAAGATTTTGCGTGCCAATGATTGTGGCAACTGTGTAGGGAAAGCCTCTTCAGGCGAGTCGAAGTGCCAGTGAGGATAGTCGCTTGAAAACATCAGCATATCTTCCGAATCGAGTTGCCCCACAATCTGAAGCAATTCTGCTGCTGACGGGGGCGCATCAATTGGCTGAAGCGTCATACGGATATGTTCTCGAATATATGCCGATGGCGGTCGCTTCACCCACGGGGTCAACCCGCGCAAACCGCGCCACTCTTTATCGAATCGCCACATCAGCGACGGCATCCATGTAACACCCGTTTCTATGAGTGCGACGCGTAAATCAGGAAACTTATCGAAAGTACCTTCTGATACAAGACTCAACACTTGTGCCTGAAATACCTGCGACATACCCACGTATTCTTCCAAATAAGTTGAGGGCCACCCTACAGATGTTGGCGGCAGCCCCGGCGCACCACCGTAATGAATACCGACGACGAGATCATGGCGCACAGCAGCGTCATAGATAGGATAATAACGTCGATTGCCATAAGGTGCTTGTGATCGGGCAGGTAGCATAATCTGTACAAATCTCGGATGTTCACCTAAACGCTCAATTTCCCGGACGGCGAGTTCAGGATTTTGACTTGGAACAATCAGGGAACCACATAAACGCGGTTCAGGATCAAGCCAGTGCTCAATCTGCCAATCATTGACTGCCGAAGCGAGTGCCGCTGCAAGGTCTTCATTGTGTACGCTTTGCACCCGGAACCCACAAGTGAGTATACCGTATTCAACCTCCCAGAAATCGAGCGCATGCTGGCGTAAAAGTGCTAAATCCGATGCGGGACGGTCTTCTGTCGGATGTGTAATCTCTGGACGCGTGGAGGTCGGAACACCTTCTGGATAGTCATTCGCATCAGGTCCAGGAAAGCCGGATTCTTCGCAATAGTCGCACCAGTAGTCGGGTAGGTACGGGTAGAGCATTTCAAGGGACGGGAGTCGGTTGTGGAGATCGCAGTCGATTATAGGCATTCCAGCCTGAACAAAACTCGGTTTTCCGTTCTGTGTTCCCATTATGTTTCCTTTAGGTTTGTATCGTTGATTTTTTATCTGCCGCCGTAAGTGTGCCAAAATAGTATAGGTTCATCTTCACATTCTTGTGCTTTTATATAGTGAACAAGTCCCGCTAACGTCTTGCCAGTATAAGTATTTTCGAGCGTAATACCTTCACATTCAGCCATCAGTGCTACTGCCCGTATACCCGCTTCCGTTGGGATGGCGTATCCCTTTCCGAAATCGTCGTGCCAGAGTTCAATGCGACGCGGATTGATGTAATCGACATCCACCGCACCGATGAGACGCAGAATCCGTTTCACCATACGGGAGATTGCCCACGAGTTGGCGACCACCCAATCCGCAACACGTACACCGACAATTTGGGTTCGCAGTCCGGCAAGCCTCACACCGACTATTAAGCCCGCAATAGTGCCACAAGTTCCCACCGGCACGAAGATAAACCGCGGCTCTGGCATAATGCCTTCCTCAATCTGTGATTTCAACTCTGAAACGGCTTTCACGTAGCCGACGGAACCGAGTGGAGAAGAACCTCCCGCTGCGATGAAATAACGTTCCGCTCCGATTCCAAGCACCGTCTTCATCTGTTCATACCCGGAACGGGCAAACATGGTACTCATGTGTTGTACCTCGTGAACCCGGTCTGCTTGCTCACAGATTGTACGGTAGTTTGTTTCAGAATACTCAGTAGGCGGTTGTTTAAAGAGCAAACATTCCACGCTGAAGCCAGATGCTTTGCCGTAAACAGTTGTCGCTCGGACGTGATTAGAGCCTGTTGGACCGATTGTAAAAAGCCTTTTCTTTTCATCGCCCTGTGAGTGTGCTTGTGCCGCTGCGAACATATACTCCAGTTTGCGCACTTTATTGCCACCACCCAGTGGACCGCTCAGGTCATCCCGCTTTATCCAGAGCGATTCGAGGCCAAGGGCGCGCGCAAGGTTTGAAAGACGCTGCACCGGGGTTGGGAAATTTCCGAGCGAAAGATGTGGAATTGATTCAATCATTATTACACGATACCACTTTCAATTATTTGACCTGCCACGTGTCTACCGAGTGCAGCAATAGTCAACGTTGGTGGTATTCCAATAGAGGTCGGAAAGAGACTTGCATCTGCAACAAATAAGCCTTCCACTGCATGGGATTCTCCTGAAAGTTTAACAACGGCTTTGTGCCTGTCCTCTCCCATCCGAAGTGTGCCTTGAGGATGACTTGATGCCATCATAATATCGTTTGGTGCGATGCCGCGTTGACGAACAATCTCAAGATCCTTCTCTGTTTTGATTGGGAGGTGTTCTGTGTAGGGCATAACAATCTCTCTGGCACCTGCAGCGAAGAGTAGTGTGGCAGCATTAATTGCCCCTTCCACCAATACCCGTTTATCTGAACGCTGCAGACGATATGAGATATTTGGGGTGCCCTTGTGATTTATGGATACCCGTCCCGTTGTTCTATCGTGTAGGAGGACAAGAAGCGCAGCGATATGTTGGTAGTGTTCCATCAGTTCTTGATGGCTTCTACCGAATCCCGGCAGGCTTGCTGCAACGATCATCTGGGACCCGAAAGCAGGCATGAGCAGGTAACCGCTATCTGGTGAACGTCTCAGGTCAAGAAACTCGTCAATATAATAACTTTGCGGGATACCAAGATGTCCATCGATCGTTTCATTGAAGACTCCACCTACAAAGATGGCAGGATGCAGATGGAGGTTTCTTCCGACCTGTCGGTTCGTATTCGGTAACCCGCTTTTTAACCAGAGTTGTGGTGAGTTGATAGCACCTGCCGCTAACACCACTGCCCTGCTTTCAACGTAAAGTGTACCTGATGGCAGCTGCGCCGAAACACCGACGGCTCTCTTGTGTCTTACATGGATTTTCTCTGCTACGCAGTTACTGTACAGTCGTGCCCCCGCTGCAAGTGCCAAAGGGATATATGTAACCGCCATGCTCTGTTTGCCTGTTCTTGTCGGTTCAGTCTGAATAGATTTGGAATCAGGACATCCAAAGAGACACCTCGCGCCACACATAACGCAAGCACCGCGATTATGCCTTTGCAATCCACCGCGCCACCTCATCCGATCACACCCGCGGCGGATAACGGCATTTAAGCGATTTACATCTGTTTCTTGCATCTGTGTAACACCAAGCACCTGCTCCACCTGATCAAAGTAGGGCCATATCTCTCGAACACCCCATCTGTCCAGTAGGACTTGCGGGGGACGGACGGCATAGCAGAGGTTATGTACTGTTGAACCGCCGACACCTCTCCCTTGTGAAATAACAATCGCACCGTCGCGTGTAGACCGTAGACCGCTATCCCAGAAAAGACGGCGGAGCATTTCCGGTTCATAAGTGCCAAAGGTGGTTGGATCATGATGTTCTCCCGCCTCTAAAATGATTACTGAGAGTCCCGCCTCGGCGAGTTCTTTCGCAACAACCGCACCACCAGCACCGGAGCCGATAACGCATACGTCGGCAACCTCTTTCTCCTCTATCTTTTTTTTTCGCCGTGAAAAGCGATCAATATTGATGGCACTGGAAATTCGGGATTGAAATTTATTCATAATACTAAAAACTGATGACTGACAACCGACAACTAATTAATAGACTTCATTTCATATCTATGATAGCATATCTACACGCGTCTATCAACCCACTAAGTTTCAAGCGGCAAAGGAGAGTAACCATGGAATTTGTTCAGTTGACAGAGGCACACCGTCAAGAATTTGAGGAAAACGGCTATCTCATCGTGCGTTCCGCAATTGATAGCGACATGATTGATCGCTTGACAGGAACCGGGGATCGACTCATGGAGTCATTTGAATACCACGGCTATTACGCGCATCGGCGGTACGGGCTGGTGCAGGAACCCGCCTTCGCTGACCTTGCGACACAGTCAAGGGCTGTCCCATTAATCCTTCAACTGCTCGGTACAAATATCCATATTACCAACACCGCGCTTATCTACAAACATCCACAGGCACCCGAGAAACCCGACAACCGCAATTGGCATCGGGATGTTGGTGTACATTTGGACGTTGGACATCAAGGGTGCCCGCGCGTTGGATTGAAGGTAGGCTACTGCTTAACAGATTTCAGTGTGCCGAACTCAGGGGCGACATGGTTTATCCGAAAAAGCCATAAGTTGGAGGAACCCTTACGTATCCCTGAAGGTGCAGTTGACCCGCCAGCGTATGATGAACCCCTGCTTCGAGCAGGCGATGCATTTCTCTTTGAGAGCCGTATCTATCATGCCGCAGGGCTGAATTTCAGAAAAAACATCTCTAAGGTCGTCATTTACGGATACCACTATCGCTGGATTAAACCCGATTATTATCTCCGGTATTATAATGATACACTACAACCAGAAGCAAAGTTGGTGGAGAGTTTAGACAACCTCGGCAGACAGTTTCTTGGAGCGTCCACAGATACGCAGGGTAGGCTTGACCCAAATGGTGTTCATTGGGCTGGAGTGGAATGGGCAAAGTCACACAATCTGGATTTGGAACAGGCTCCGCAGACTGTGACAATTTGATACATATAACGGAGGGACGAGAATGAAAGAAGTCAAAGTAGGCATCGTGGGGTGTGGTGGCATCGCCGGAGGTAAACATCTTCCCGGTCATAAGAGTGTCGAAGGTGTTTCGATTATCGCAGCGTGTGATATTGACGAAGCACGCGCAAAAGCGTTCGCCAAACAGCACGACATCCCACACGTTTTCAGTGATTACGAAGAATTGGCTGCAATGGATGAATTGGATGCGGTGAGCGTTTGCACACCGAATAACTTCCATGCCGGTCCGACGATTGCCGCCTTGAACGCTGGAAAACACGTTATCTGTGAAAAACCCATTGCCGCGAATGCAATAGACGGACAGGCGATGGTAGACGCACAGAAAGTTAGTGGCAAAGTGCTACAGATTGGGTTACAATCGCGATTCCGCGCTGAGGCACGTACGTTACGAAAACTCTACGATGAAGGGTTCTTTGGCGACATCTACTATGCCCGAGCAATGTCGGTGCGCCGACGTGGCGTCCCCGCCTCACCATCATTTCTCAGTAAAGCCATCGCAGGCGGTGGTCCGCTAATTGATATCGGCGTGCATATCCTTGATGTCTTGCTTTGGATGATCGGTTGTCCAAAACCCGTTGAAGCCTTCGGGATGACAACCAAGAAGTTTGGGCATAGAGAGAATGTTATCAACCCGTGGGGTAAATGGAATCCTGAAGAATTTGAGGTAGAAGACTTCGCGATGGGCACAGTCCATTTTGAAGGCGGGTTGACAGTAACCTTAGAAACCGCATGGGCATCGCATATTGAGAACATCGGCGGCACTTTTTTCATGGGGGATTTAGCCGGTGCGACGTATGAACCGCTTCAGATTTACCGCGATAAAAACGATGAGATGGTGAATTACAAGCCGAAACTTCTCACAGGTTTGCCGAGTGAATTTGAATCGTTCCACAAAGCAGTTCGGGAAGGACTCCCGTCTCCAGTGCCAGCAGAGGAGGTGCTGAACGTCGCAAAAATCTTCGATGCGATCTATGAATCCGCTCGGATAGGACGTTCCGTCCCTATTTTATAGCGTCGGTCTACTTAACCAGACACTTGTAGGCGCGTTTCCAGAGCGCGCCTATTCTTGTGTCGGTTTCTGATAACTTGCCCGCACAACCGTTTTGATCCCGCCACGGATGTTAAAATCTCCAATAACTTCCGCCTTCCGCGGACGACACGCCTCCACGAAATCCTCAAGTATCTTATTCACTACGTGCTCGTGAAAGATACCGACATCCCGAAAAAAAAGAAAGTACTCTTTCAACGATTTCAATTCTACACAGTCCCGGTCCGGCACGTAAGTGATGCAGAGTGTCGCGAAATCCGGCAACCCCGTTTTAGGACATACCGCAGTGAACTCTAAATTGGTAATCTCGATTGTGTAATCTCGGTCGCTATATTGATTTTCCCATGTTTCGATTGCAGGTGTTTCCAGTTGGCGAATATGGGTTTGTAGGTCATCGTAGCCGGTTGACTGGCGCATTCTTCAAATCTCCACGTTTTTAATTGCGGGTATTGCTCTACACGGGGGCATGCGCTGATGATACACTGGCGAGGGCGAGGCGATCTTTTTCCGCATAGTCTTTGAGAAGTTCGTATGTGCAATAGGCGGGTTCCGCATTGATAAGGGCGCGAACAGGGTCGGCTTGTGTGTCTCCGATCTCAAAAAGTAGTTTTCCATTCGGTGCGAGGTATTGCGGTGCTTCCGTAATTAATCGCCGAATCACAGTAAGACCATCCTCACCCGCAAAGAGGGCAATCTCAGGTTCATAGTCGCGGACATCAGGACTGAGGCTATCCCGTTCCACGTTTTTAATATACGGTGGATTGCAAACGATCCAATCGAATTGTCGCGCTTCAGGATGCTCTATCGTCTTTATCGGTTCAAACAGGTCCCCGGATATAAACGTAATCTGTGCTGCACATGCGTGTGTTTCGGCGTTCTGCTGTGCAACTTCCAGGGCGGGTTCGGATATATCGGTCGCAACAATATCCCACTTTGACGCGTAGACGGCAAGACTCGTAGCAATAACGCCACTACCTGTACCGATTTCAAGCACCCGCTGCGGTGTATCCGTTTTTGTTGCGAGGATTGTTTCAACGAGTTGTTCCGTCTCGGGTCTCGGAATCAAGACCCGTTCATCGACGTAGAAATCTAAAGATAAGAACTCTTTTCGATTCGTTAGGTAGCTGACGGGTGTACGCTCAATTCGCCTTTGGATCAGTTTGCGAAAAGGTGTAAGGTGTTCTTGGAAGACAGGCATGTCGAAGTCGAGATAGAGTTGCAAACGACTTTTATTTAACAGATGTCCGAGCAGAACTTCGGCATCTAACCTTGGCGTTGGGATACTGTGCTGTTCAAAATATCCAGCTGTCCAGTCGAGTAACTCCACCACGCGCCATATCTTATTAGGCATGATTTAAGATTCCTTGGTCGGCGTGGATTAAGCTTCTTTCAACTTCTCTGCTTGGTCAGCCGTCGTCAACCGATCAATGAATTCCTGTATGTCTCCGTCTAAGACGGAATCTAATTGATAGGTGCTGAATTGGATCCGATGATCCGTGACGCGAGATTGCGGGAAGTTGTAAGTGCGAATCTTTTCGCTTCTGTCCCCGCTTCCGACCATTGACCGTCGTGTCTCCGATCTTTCACTGTTGAGTTCAGCCTGTTTTTGCTCTTGGAGGCGGGCACGGAGGATCTTCATCGCTTTGGAGCGGTTTTTGTGCTGAGATTTTTCATCTTGGCACGTTACAACCAACCCCGTTGGGATGTATGTAATCCGGATAGCCGAGTCGGTTGTGTTAACGCTCTGCCCACCCGGACCCGAGGAGCGATAGGTGTCGATTCGCAATTCGGTTGCTTCATCAATTTCCAAATCGAGGGCTTCTGCTTCTGGGAGGACGGCTACAGTCACAGCGGAGGTGTGGATACGACCACTCGCTTCCGTTGCCGGAATTCGTTGGACCCGGTGAATGCCACCCTCATATTTCAATTGGCTGTATGCCTCTGCGCCTTCAATTGAGAAGATGATCTCTTTAAATCCTTTTAACCCTGTCGCATTTGAATTGAGAATCTCAAGTTTCCAGTTTTGACGCTCGGCGTATCGGGTGTACATCCGAAATAACTCAGCCGCAAAAAGGCTCGCCTCTTCCCCACCAGTACCTGCCCGGATCTCGATGATAACGTTCTTTTCATCGTTCGGGTCTTTCGGAATTAGGAGCAGCTTCAGTTCCTCTGTTAATTCTTCCTTTTGCG
Organism: Candidatus Poribacteria bacterium; assembly: GCA_965232115.1. GTDB lineage: Bacteria > Poribacteria > WGA-4E > WGA-4E > WGA-3G > WGA-3G. The sequence continues at coordinate 4,527,966 of OZ246958.1, read as the reverse complement.
CAGTGAGGGTTTCCAACTCTTCCTCTGCTAACCCAACTATTTCCGCATCCGTTTCCGATGCCAGCATGAGCTGCGTCTCTTCGAGTGCCGCTTCTAACTGCTGGTATTTCTGATAGGCGGACACGATAGGCGAGAGTTCCGCGTGCGTTTTGGATAACTCCATTAACCGCTGTTGATTGGAAACTTGTGCTGGGTCTCCGAGTGCTCTTTCAACTTCGGCGTATTTAGTTTCGATATCCTTAAGTTTTTCAAGCATTTTATCAAACCACTGTTGTTAGCTATTGAAAGTAGAAGATATTGCCTCTATTTTCGTAAAACTACCCCGTGTCTGCTGTTGTAAGGACACGGAGCCCTTTACTTGTTCTACTCATTATCTTCAGTTAGCCCGTAGCGTCGACGGAAACTTTCAACGCGCCCGGCAGTGTCAATAAAACGAGCTTGCTGCCCGGTGTAGAATGGATGACATTTCCCACAGATATCCACTCGCATTGTCGACTGGATCGCGAGCGTTTTATGGGTCGCGCCACAGACGCATGTGATAACACATTCTACCATTTCGGGGTGAATTTCAGGTTTCATAGTATCCTTCCTTAATTTTGAGAATATCCGAATTACGGGTTGCTATTCGGCTAAAAACTTCTCAGTATTCTTATTAATGCGGTTTTTGAAGTACGCATCGGTAGGCGCGTAGCACACGCTTACCGTTTTAAACGAGCGTTGTTTCTCGCAGTAGCACTGCCATAACCTGCGTTATCGACCATCCCTTCGAGAAACTCGTCATTCGTACCAGTTTTACCGAGTTGTTCAACGAGCATTTCCAGAGATTCCGCGCTGTCCATCTGGCTTGTGAATCTCCGTAGCACCCAGACTTTATTAAGCACGTCGGGGGCTAACAAGAGTTCTTCACGGCGGGTTTTTGACCGTTCAATGTTAATCGACGGGAAAATCCGTCGATCCAGTAGGGAGCGTTCCAAGTGGATTTCCATGTTCGCTGTTCCCTTGAACTCTTCATAGATCGCTTCATCTCCGCGACTTTCAGTTCCTATGAGAACTGAGGCTATAATTGTAAGACTGCCGCCCTCTTCAAACTTTCGCGCCGCACCGCAGAATTGACGCGGCTTCACAAGTGCCATCGCATCTATGCCACCGGTCAACGTTTTGCCGCTATGTGGTGCTGTTAAATTGTAAGCACGCGCAAGACGGGTCAGACTGTCTAAGAGGATGACGACATCTTTTCCGTACTCAGCCCATCGTTTCGCTTTCTCAACCGCCATTTCAGCGACTTGGATGTGGCGTTCCGGGTATTCATCGAAGGTCGAGCTAATTACCTCTCCTTTGACAGACCGTGCGACATCTGTGACTTCTTCTGGACGTTCATCAATCAACAGAAAGATGAGAGAGACTTCAGGATGATTCGATTCGATACCAGCGGCGATGTTCTTCAACAACGTGGTTTTACCGCTGTAAGGTGGAGCAACAATCAATCCACGCTGTCCTTTACCAACGGGTGCCATCAAATCCACCATACGGGTCGCGAATTCCGACGTGTTGTGTTCCAGCTTCAATTGTTCCTGTGGATAAATAGGAGTGAGGTTATCGAAAAGAATTTTCTGCTTGACAGCTTCCGGTTTTTCGCCGTTGACTTTCTCAATCTGTAGCATGGCGAAATACCGTTCTGCTTTATTTTCCGTCTTCTTCGGCGGACGAATCACACCTTCAACGACGTGACCCGTCTGCAAATCAAATCGCCGGATTTGCGATGAGGATACGTAGATATCTTCATTGCTTTGCAGATAATTAGAGCGCGGTGAGCGGAGAAAACCGTAGTGTTGATCCCGGTCATCTAAGATTTCCAGAACACCACCCCCATAAAATTGGGTGTCTCCCTCAGATTTAGCCTCTATGATTTCGTTAATCAATTCCTCTTTCCGAGACCCGGTGTATTCAATCCCGAGTGTCAGTGCGAAGTCTTTGAGTTCCGAGAACTCCATTTCTTGGAGCTTGCCAATGTCCAAGCTCTCCATAATTTCTAATACTCCTCATTGTGCCCGGTTCCAAAATAATCATTCCACCGTAGGGTTCGTCTGACAACCTAGCGTGTTCTTTATTCCCACTTACATACGCCGTGTTTACGAAATGTCATTGTGACGTGAAGTCCGTGGCTAACGTGGGATTTGCAGAACATGTTAAAAATGGAAGCAGGGCTGATGCTATAGGATAATTAACTGTTGGTTTTTATCGCTTTCGGCACACGCTTAAAAACGCGTCTACCGGGTTTCCCTATACTTGTTTGGTAGTTCAGAGGTATAGGATTGACACAGGAAGACCGGGGTCCCCTACAGAGCAGGTAAGCTGACATGACACCTAATTTAATATATGAGAGATTGCTGTCGGCATACGCAGCGCAGCAAAATATCAGAATATACAGGGTATCGATGGAGTAGGTGCAGTGTTGCCCGCGGAAATGTCGCTCGTATGGCTGTTTCACAATGCATGCGAGTAGTTAGTTTTACCTGAAAATGCAACTTCTGGATTTTTCATATTGGGAAAACAGATTGAAGCCGGCATTGCACACAATGTACCACAGCCAGTGACTCGTTTTTCCTCAAAGCACGCTTTTCTCAGCAGCTTGCGCCGTTTATGAGGTAAAATTTGTGAATTGAAACGTGCTTCGCGCTTAGGAAGTTAAGAACTTTAATTATTAATTATACCGAATTGAATTAAAAAGGTCAAGTTTTTTTTCAAAGAAAAAACATTTTTCGGAATTATTCTGCTGAAGCGCGGTTGAAAAACCGCGCATTTTGCCTATTCTTCTTCGTCCCCCTTCAACCTTTTAAGGTGACGCCGGACATTCTGGTTATACTGGTTGTTCGCCAGATAGCCCTCCCAGAGGGCGACGGCATCGTCGTTATAGCCTTGTGAGATATAGTACTCACCAAGAGCAATCAGCGCAATGTCAGAAATCGGATTTTTCTCAATTGATGCTTTGAATTCGGCGACGGCAGTTTCTGTATCATCGTTAAGAAGTGCCAATTCGCCTCTGCCGTAAGGTATCAGCGCGTGATCGGGATATTCTACCGCCAGCTCATCAATCATCTTTTGGGCATCTTCTTCCCGATTCAGGTGATGCGTTGCGCGTGCAGCGAGGACCGTTGCATAGACGACTTGATTTTGAAGTTCTCGCTTTTCAGCATCATTTTCTGACTTACCGAGCAACCGTTTTGCTGTACGAGCGGCAGCTCTATACTTCGCACGGGCCTGGACGTAGTTGCCGTACTTATAAGTCAGGTCGCCGAGCGTTTTTGAACCGATATAGGAATCGCCCTTCTGATCAACGAGATCCTGAAATATCGCAGCAGTTTTCCGATCCTTCAGCCGATAGTGCAGGACTTCGGCGAGGCTTTGCATCGCGTCAATGTTCTGCGTATTCGCAGCAACTGAACGTTCAAGTACCTCGCGTTCCTTTTCAGGTTCACCTAATTTTTGGTAAACCAGCGAGATTAACCAATAGATTTCAGAATTCTTACCCCGCGCCAACCCGATGACGGAATTGTAAGTTTCCAGTGCCTGCTCGTAGGATTCGGAGGTATAGTGCGTACGTCCAGTGTTAATAACTGCTTCAATAACCCCACTATCTCGTTTTGCTGCTTGTTTCAATACCTCTTTCGCACGTTGGTGCATTCCAACTTTGCGATAGCAAATTGAGAGTCGCAGATAGGCATACGGGTCAATTTTTGCTTTTGCAGCTTCCGCTCGGGCAATTGCATCAAAGTATAACGCTCCTGCGTCACGGTAGTTCTCGTCCCCGTAGAAGAAACTTGCAATCATAAGCTCTGCGTCATAGTAGCTGCCCTGTTCGTCGCCTGCGATCCCCCCTTGGCCGCCGAAATTCCGCATCACTTCTGACGCACTGACACCGAATCCAGAGTCGGCGACTATAGTCTCAACGTTCCCCATGGCACGACTTCTCTCAACGCCCCCGCGCGGTCGATCCCGTTCGCGCGTCGCTTGCTGCCGCGCGTAAGCTCTGCCTGCTTGAGTTGCGAGTGGATCATCGGGTTCAGGGATGCTGGCGTTGAGTGCGGTCAGTTCTTGCTTTGCTTTCTCAATTTCTTCTTCAGTGCCTTCGACCTTTCCATATCTTTTAACGAGTGATTGATAAGTGCGTTTCGCTTCTTCCTCGTCTTTAAGATTTTCTTTCTGGATTTGTCCTTTGCGGGCGATGGCTATTGCCGCACGTTCACTCCTCGGATTACGATTCGCGAAATTATCGTAAATCTCTACAGCCTGCTCAAAATTCTGCGCGTCCTCGTAGCTTTTGGCTAACATCAGTTGCGCATTGTGGCTCAATTCCAATTGTGGGAATTTGTTAATAATTGTATCAAATTGTGCCTGAGCCGTTTCGTAGTCTTTTTGTCGGTAATAGTGCATACCGAGATTGTAGTGTGCTTCGGCTGCTTCATCGCTTTCTGGGGATGCAGCGATGACCGCTTCGTAGGCTTTGATACCTTCTGCCGGTTGGCTCATCTGTTCAGTTAACAGTTCGCCTATGGCGAGTTGTGATTGGAGGGCTTCTGGTGTGCCTGGTTGAGTATCCACAACATTTTGATAGGCTTCAAGGGCACCGCGATAGTCTTTCTCTGCAGCGAGATTTTCTGCAGTGCGTAGGGCATTGCCCGTCACGCATCCGATTTGCACCCCGACTACTAAAATAACAGCAATAAGTAGATAAGACTTCATACTTTTAATAACAGCAAATTTCTGGAAGTTTGCGAGTTGTGCCAAGAATTTCACGGTTTTTCTCCTTTTTTCTTATGCGCTTAGTTTGAAGGCACCTACCTGTATCGGCATTCTTATGCATTAGTAACACGATTTGGATGCACATTCATCAATAAATGCTAAAACATCTTGACGGGTATAACCCTCTTTTTCAATGACCGCGTCACAATTGACGCTGTTCTTCGCGTCAGGTCCTTTGCCTGCTTCGAGGATGCAATTCGTCAACCAACTGGTACGGACTCCGTTGATGCCGGAGGTATAGTTTGTGTCGTATTCGCCTTTCACCAAACCGACGAGCTGGTCAACCTTATTCTGAGGATACCCTTCTGGACGCTGATAGGTGAGAGGTTCCGGTTCACCACCTTTGGGTATGTAGCGGATGCCATTTTTGATTTCAATCGTACCTTCGTCTCCCTCAAGAATGAACCATTCCTCGAACCCAACGCGCGTGTTACCGAGGATAGTGATTGTGCCTTCAGCATCGTTATCCAATGTTACATCAGAGTAGGAATTAATTTCAACAAGTTTTGTGATAACATTTCCGTCGTCATCCTCGAATTTCATATCGGTTGTGCCGTAGACTTCAACCGGCAATGTCCCAGTCATCCACAAGAATATGTCTTGGATATGACTTCCAGAATCGTTAGGTTGACCACCACCAGAGAAGCGTGGATCTCCGCGCCAGCCGTGTGCCCCCCACCGTTGTGCCATATAGACATCGAATTTCTGTAGATTTCCGATACGACCTTCCGAGATTGCGCGCCTCGCTGCCATATAGGTATCTTCGTAATGGCGTTGATACCCACCGACGAGGTGTAACCCACTCCCTATCGCAATTTTCGTTACAGCGATTGCATCGCCGACGACATTCGCCATCGGTTTTTCGACGATGACATGACATCCGGCACGCAGCGCATATTTTGTGTGAATATCGTGCAGGGAGTGCGGCGAGAACACACCGACAATATCTAAATCTTCATGATTCAGCATTTCGACGAATTCGTGTTCGCCGAGGTAACGTTTGAAACTATTCGCTTTATAGCCGTCAACGCGTTCTTTGAGCGCGTCTTCTAAAGCGTCTAAACTCGCTTCATGGGTGTCCACAGCAGCGACAATCTCTGCATCCGGACGTGTCGCGAAACCCAATGTGTTACCGCGTCCAGCACCTCCGGGTCCAATCACACCGACTCTTAAAATATCGTTCTTGCTGGTTTCCATGTTTCTCACATCTCCGGATTATACATTGCACTTAAGGCTTTCCAAACAGCACACTTTAACGACTAAAAACACGAAAAAGTTTTTTTATTGGATCGTAGAACTGATCAACTACGCGCTCTTTAAGCGGGATGATGGCGTTGTCCGTAATTGTGATATGCTCCGGGCATACCTTCGTGCAGCACTTTGTAATGTTACAATACCCAATACCATCTGAGTCCTTCAATTCTTCCAGTCGATTTTCGGTGTCAATCGGGTGCATCTCTAAGGAAGCAGCATAGACGAAGAACCGCGGTCCAATAAATTCGTCATGAAGATCGTGTTCCCGAAGAACATGGCACACATCTTGACAGAGGAAACACTCAATGCACTTCCGAAACTCTTGGACGTGGTCGATATCTTCCTGTTCCATTCGCCATGTACCATCTTCAGCGTCAGGCGGTCGCGGCGCAAAGGGTTTCATTTTCTCTTTAACCCTAAAGTTCCACGACACGTCTGTAACGAGATCTTTGATGAGCGGAAATGCCCGCATCGGTTCGACTGTAACGGGTTCCTCAAGGGGTAAGTCGTTCAGGCGCGTCATACACATTAATTTCGGCTGCCCATTGACTTCGGCGGAGCAGGAACCGCATTTGCCTGCCTTACAATTCCATCGGACTGCCAGGTCGTTCGCTTGTTCAGCTTGGATGCGGTGGACAGCGTCTAAGACCACCATACCTTCGGAGACCTCAGTATCGTAATCGACAAATTGCGCACCCTCCGCATTGCCGCGCCAAATTCTAAAAGTTGCTTTCGCCATAATAGTTGTCGGTTGTCGGTTGTCGGTTATCGGTTACGTCTGCTGTGACGCGAGCATCCCCTGACAAGCATCAACTACTTCCTCCTTTTTCCGTTTAGGTTACTGTCATCAGAACCTCTTTAACCGACAACCAATAACAGATAACCAATGACCATCTACCCCATCTCGTCTATGATTTCCTTCAGGTCCGCCCGGAGTTCATCAACTGGATGTCGTCGGATCTCCATCGCTCCGTCGTCCGTTTTCTTGATGACAGTGTTGTATTTGCCGGCACCGGGTTCCTCTTTTTCAGGATAATCGTCCCGTGAATGCGCGCCTATGCTTGCCCTGCGCTCTAACGCCGCAAGGGCAATCGCTTCGGAAACCGTCAGGAGACAGTCAAGATCAAGAGCAGTATGCCATCCAGCATTATATTCACGATTGCCAATGGCGTGAACGTTCTCGGCTTTCCCACGCAAGTTTTGAATCTCTTCCAAAGCCTGTGTAAGACTCTCTTGACTTCGAGCGATGCCTACCAGATCCTGCATTTTTTCTTGCAGTTGTGCCTGGATGTCATAAGGACCCACCTTTTCTCCGCTACCATCGTCTGCAGGGTTTTCAAAAGGCTTGAGTGTATGCGCAGCGATTGTCTCAATTTCTGCTTCATCCAGTGAGACAGACGTATTTTCCATTGCAAATTGCGCTGCATATTCGCCAGCACGTTTGCCGAAAACGAGCAAGTCTGATAGTGAGTTACCACCGAGTCTATTTGCGCCGTGTAAACCGGCAGCACATTCGCCTGCAGCGAAGAGTCCGGGCACCGCTGTCATCTGTGAATTTGCATCAACACGGATACCACCCATGATGTAGTGTGTCGTTGGACCCACCTCCATCGGTTCCGACGTGATGTCAATTTCGGCGAGTTCCCTGAACTGGTGGTACATGCTCGGCAGTTTCCTACGGATGTGTTCTGGGGCGTTCGGAATTTTTTCCTTAATCCACGCTATATCCAAGAATACACCCCCGTGTGGGCTGCCTCGTCCCTCTTGCACTTCTCGAACAATACACCGGGCAACGTGATCACGTGTGAGGAGTTCCGGCGGACGACGCGCATCACGGTCACCTTGCGTATACAACCAGCCTTCTTCAGGAGTGTCTGCTGTCTGGTTTACATAGAGTTCGGGAATGTCGTCGAACATGAAGCGTTTGCCTTCGCTGTTTGTGAGAACACCGCCTTCACCACGCACTCCCTCTGTGACCAAGATACCTCGAACACTCGGGGGCCACACCATGCCCGTAGGATGAAACTGGACGAACTCCATGTCTATGAGTTCTGCGCCAGCGTGGTATGCCAGAGCGTGTCCATCCCCGGTATATTCCCAACTATTACTCGTGATTTTATATGCCTTTCCGACCCCACCGGTTGCTAAAACAACAGCTTTCGCAGAAAAAACCTTGAATCGTCCCTTTTCACGCTCGTAACCAAAGGCACCCGATACCCTGTCACCCGTTTTCAAGAGCGAAATAATGGTATTCTCCATGTGTACTTCAATGCCTTGGTGGATACCGTGGTCCTGTAAGGCACGAATCATTTCCAGTCCTGTCCGGTCACCGACGTGTGCGAGGCGTGGGTATTGATGGCCACCAAAGTTCCGCTGGAGGATGCCTCCATCTTGCGTCCGGTCGAAAAGCGCTCCCCACGCTTCAAGTTCCCGGACGCGATCGGGTGATTCCTGTGCATGGAGTTCTGCCATTCGGGCATCGGAGAGATACTGTCCACCACGCATTGTGTCAGCAAAATGAACCCGCCAACTGTCTCTTTCATCGACGTTTGCCAAAGCAGCAGCGACACCGCCTTCTGCCATCACAGTGTGCGCCTTGCCGAGTAAGGATTTACATACAAGTCCAACTTTGAGATCACCCGTAGCGGCTTCAATGGCAGCGCGAAGTCCAGCACCACCAGCTCCGATTATTAGCACATCATATTCGTGAGTTTCGTAAGATGCCACGCTAAAATTTCCTCTCTATCATTAAAATGTAATCCAATCTTGACCTATCGCCGGTGCTATAAAACGGACGTATACATCGGAAAAACCGACCCAACAGAGACTCATCCATGCCCAGAGCATGTGTCGCTCGTTTAAACAGCTAACACAATTATACGCTCGCCGACGGATTGGTGCTTTCGAGAGTAGATCAATGACCCCACCGACCAAGTGACGCAAAGAGTGGCATCCGAAGGTGTACCCGCCTAAAAGGACGACATTCACTGCCAAGATGATGGTGCCTACGCCGATACCGAAAATTTTTCCACCGTTCCCGTCGTCAAACCAGAGGGCTTTCCATACGTCGTAAGCAAGGATACCGACAAAGATGATTGCAATATAAAGGAAGTATCGGTGGATGTTCTGGATAATCAATGGAAATGAATGTTCACCCCGATAGCCTTTACGCGGTTCTGACACTGTGCAAGAGGGCGGATCTGCCCAAAATGCCTTGTAATACGCACCCCGGTAGTAGTAACAGGTAAAACGAAACCCAAGCGGTGCCCACAAAATGAGGATAGCCGGTGTAATAAGACCTGGCATCCAGTCTGGCATCATGCCAAGCCAACTGTGATCAACGCTATGGGCAACTTTTTCTGTGCCGAAAAGCAGCGGTGAGTAGAAAGGCGATAGATAGGGGCCGTGAAAAAAGTGAGTCCCTTCAAAAACTCGAAAGGTTGCGTAGACGATGAATGCTCCCAATCCAACAAATACGGCTAACGGTTGCAGCCACCATGTATCTTTACGTTGGGTTTGGAAAGCGCGACTGTCCGTCAACGTGAGTTCTGGGTGTGTCATAGACGATTTTTCCTTATCTTCAATGGAAATTAAAAAACGAGTCTGGAGATTTTTATAATCAAACAGGTTTGGTTATTCTGTAATATTTTTTCTGATTTTACAAAGCACAGAAACCTTAACGCTTCAAATGGACCAGGACGAAGGATATTCACAGCGTGAAAGTCTTTACCTGAATGATTCAGTCCTTTTTATTCGCTTCGGCTCCGAGATGGGATGGGGGCAGATATTTCCAACCAAGTGCTTTAAATTTTTTTTGTTCCGCCTTCAGATAATCGTGGAGTTCTTGCGCAGATTTAAATTGGGCAGCAAATTCTTCTTTCATGCGATAGCATTCTTCCAAGACAGGATCCATACGTATATCCGGTTTTTCCTTCATCTGAATCACCTCAATGAGTTCTATAGGTGTGCAGAGGGTTGTCGGTTGGAAGCCAGCGACGTGACAAACTTCGTTTATCAAATTCCGCTTGGTTTCATTCACAATATGCTTGTAATTCCAGGAAACCAAGTATTCAATGTTATTCACCGCGGCAAGGGCAATATGTTGTGCATCCGGGCGCGAACGTTGTGGTACAGCACCAGCGTCTATCAGGTTTTCCTCAAGTATAATAGCATCCAATGACACATCTAATACTGGTAGATCCGCCAACACTTCAAGCCTCCGCTGGGCTGCTATTACATCACCGCGACTGACCTCGTTGAGGACTATATCTGAAATCACAAATTCAAAATTCTCTGCGTATTCTGTCCACAGTTGTTGAGTTGCTTGCTGCCGGGAGGCTAACGTCGTATCATGGCTGGGACGGGCGACTAAGTAACTGACTACAGTTGTTTCGACATAGACTTTCGGTTTCGGTACACTATATTGTATCATACAATAAGACTTTTGTCAAATTAACAAGAAGATTGATAAGCACAAATAAACGGTTTATAGGACTAATGTATGCGTCAATGGTTCCCAACCCAGCAGACGTTTTGCTTTCGAGAGATTAATCTCCTTCTGTTCATGGTCGCCAGCAATGAAAAACGCATCAAAGCCTTCGTGTTCAACCGAAATAGCGGCGAGATAGGCGCGCGCCAGGTCTTCTTCATCCGTCCACCAGATATGCACTGAGGAATCTTTCGGTTGGGGGTACCGCTCAAGCCACTGCTCGCGTGTAGAGGGTCCTGTAATCCGTAGCGCAATCAGTGACATACCGTGTTCACGCGAAAAGTATTCGCAGACCTGTTCGCCAAATCCCTTCGTGAGTCCATAGACCCCCGGATTATCACGCGGCACAACATCTTCATAAGGAAAATTGTTTCGGGTCCGCTCATGCACGGTGAAGGTGCTTGTGTAGACAGCATGTGGAATCCCTGCTTCTTTCGCCGCATGTAGCACGATATGCAGCCCCTTTGCGTTCACCTCATAGTTTGCGACAATATCACTGAAATCAGCGATAGAGGACCGGTCGCTCGTCGGTTGTAGCATCACCATATAGACGAACGTGTCCATACCTTCCAATGCCTTCTGAACGATGTCGGGATCAGTAACGGATCCTTGGATATATTCTATAGATGTATCTTTTGGCGGATTAAGGTCAAGCACTCGAAAATTGTGATGACTTTTCATATAAGGGAGTGTCATCGTTCCAACATGTCCAGCACCACCTATAAGTAAAACATTCATTGATTGGTCTCCTGTCTTGCCAACATAACACGTTTACAGGTTATGTTCTTATCCTGGATGTGCGTACGCCCGGTGCTGAATCCGCAAATCAAAATTGTCTTCTGGATTCCACGTCGGCATGTCTGATGGCACTTCGTAAGCAAACTGCTCTGTATCCGATGAATATGGGTTCGTGCGGCGTTCGTGAAGGGCGCGTTGATAGAGTTTGCAGCGTTGCGTCAAGAACTCCGGTTGCCACCACTTATACGTTTCATTCCATCGCGGCGTGCGCTGATCAAAATAAATAACGCGGCGGAGTGTTTCGCTTGTATTGATTTTACTACCGTGCAAGACCTTCGTATGGTGGAGCAGAATATCGCCGGGTTCGACCTCTGCTGCCACTGCATCCGCACGTTCAAAATTGACTTCACCCTTATCAATAATCTCTTGTGCCTCTTCAATCCCCCAGAGATGGCTCTTCGGGATTACCCAGACACACCCGTTATCAACAGTGGACGCATCTATGTAGATATCGATATTGAAAATCGGATGATTCTCACGGATTGCATTGCCGTCCCTATGCCACCGCACAGAAGAACCGTGTTTCGGCAGTTTAAAAACCAGGGATTCATAGCACGGTATAAAATCCGGTCCAACTATCCGATGGAGCAGATCCCCGATGAAAGGATGTGCTAACAACCTCAGAGAAAATTCGTTCGGATGCGAGTGCAAATAGGTTAAGTAATACGGAATTCCTTCCGGTCCACGGTTGCACCATGGGTCTGCCGGTCCACCCGCCAAAATTTCATCAATCAATCGTTGACTTTCGCGTTGTATAACGGCAAGTTCATCGGGTTGGATGACACCTTTCAAGATAAGATAGCCGTTATCGTTGAAAAATTGAATTTCGTTATCAGTAATTTTTTTCATTTTTTATTTATGTGCCTCCTGAGCATCATTCCATTTTATTCCATGGTGGTGTTTGGTGAGTTCATAACATCTTTGGGAATCTGTTGGGTTTCTTATCCTGCCTGAATCAAATCAAGCAGTCGGAATTTGCCTATCAGCAATCGCGGTGTACCACGCCGAGACAAATTCCTTGACAGATTGGTATCGCAACGCTTTATCTGTGTTTGTCGCCTTTTTCGCGACTTGCCACATAGCCTCGTTCCCTTTCCAATCGTCTCGCGAATCGCTACTGTTCGCAAGCAGCACAAACGCTGTCCGACCTAACATAAAGACGTTTGTTCTTTCGTCAATTCGTGCACCTTTTTGAAACTCCTCCGGTGCCATAAAACGGCTTGAACCGTACAAGCGTCCTCGGTCATTTATGAAAGGTGCTGGATGGTAGTGATCAAAGTCGTACAGATGTATCCGTTTTTTTTCAAAATCATAAATAATGCAGCCATCGTAAAAATCTTCAGCGATGAAACCTCTCTTTTCAATAAGGAGGTGAACATCATAAATGACATTAAGTGCTGCGATAATCTCATCCGCTGGCAGTGCGCAAAACCTATCACGTGGATGGATTTCCCCGTCACGCAGTTCTCTTTCAGGACGCAAACCTTCGCCATCTACCCAGTTGTAGACCAGCGTGAACCCGTCGGGAGTGGTGAAAGTGTTGTGCAATTCAGGGAGTGCCTCGTGCTGGACAGCGGCGTGGAAACGAACGGCTTGCTTGAGCCATGTAAGGGTTTGAGGTGTATTACCGTGTTTAACGAACCAACGTTGGTTGTCCACCACTGCTTGGAATGATTGGCATCTTGAGTCGTGCTCCGGAAACTGAAACGTAACTTCACCGATCTGCTTTAAATAGTCATGGATATTTGTGTCAATCTCCGCAATATCCAGAAGTGGATGTTGGGTGGGCATTCAGTTGTCCTCAGGTATGGCAAAACGACTTCTTAATCATTTTGCAAGGTAAAAATAGCGGATACTAAAATATCTGCTTGCATGCTTTGTTAAAATAGTATATCATATATCTGGACAAAATTTAACCTCATTTTCAAGAAAACCCAAAATTCGCCTTTATGTAACATAGCGTGCTATAGCAGATACAGGAAACCCCTTTATGCGACATAACCTCTTCGTTCCGAACAAAATGCCTTATGCCAAAGGAAAAAACCGCCCGGATGTACCGTGTATCCTATGTGCAATCGTCGAAAAAAATGAAAAAGTCGAACGGCTTGAGGTCCATCGAACTGACCACTTTACGATTTCACTGAATCTTTATCCTTACAGTCCAGGGCATCTCTTAATCTTTCCGAATCGGCATATTCTGGATGTCCGAGAATTAAGCCAAGAAGAGGTCCAAGAGCTGCACGAACTCCAGTGCCTCTGTTTTGAGGTGTTGACGTGTGCCTATCAGCCACGGGGTTACAACGTTGGTTATAATATGGGAGATGCCTCCGGTGCCAGTATCGCGCACTTGCACCTACATGTTGTCCCTCGATACCCGCGCGAATTAGGGTTCATGGACGTTATAAGCGGCGCACGTATTATCATTGAAGATCCGAACGCGACGCAGGAAAAACTCGTAGAGATATTTCAGGAACTGACAACTATTCAAGAAAGGAAAGCAGAATGAGCAATCTCGCTTATGATTTGTTAGCCGAAACTTTAGAGAAACAGGGAATACAAGTCGAGGCAATCAAAGCCCAACTCAAACAGCAACACATCGAAACCCCCTCATGGGGTTATGGTAATTCCGGCACCCGATTCGGTGTTTTTGAACAACTCGGTGCAGCCCGAAACGCTGCGGAACGTCTTGAAGATGCCGCAACCGTCCACCGCTTCACCGGTATTGCCCCTACCGTTGCCCTCCATATCCCATGGGATAAAACTGACGATTGGGGGGCATTGAAGCAGTACGCATCCGAGGTCGGTATCGGTATCGGTGCGATTAACCCAAACGTCTTCCAAGATCAAGCATATAAACTCGGAAGTGTCTGCAACCCGGATGCCGCTGTCCGCCAACTTGCAACCGATCATATCCTTGAGTGTGTTGAGATCATGGAAAAAACTGGGTCTGATCTGCTAAGTTTGTGGTTCGCAGACGGCACGAACTTCCCAGGTCAGTCAAACTTCAGAAAGCGCAAAGGCTGGATGCAGGACGCTTTAGCCGAGGTCTACGACGCACTTCCAGCAGATACTCGGATGCTCATCGAATATAAATTCTTTGAGCCAGCGTTCTACCACACCGACCTCCCCGACTGGGGAACCGCCTACCTCATGGCAACCAAGCTCGGCGAGAAAGCGCAGGTTCTTATCGACTTAGGACACCACCCACAAGGCACAAATATTGAGTTTATTGTCGCTTACTTAATAGACGAGGGAAAACTCGGTGGATTTCACTTCAACTGCCGGAAATATGCTGACGACGATTTGACGGTCGGTTCTATCAATCCACAGGAACTCTTCCTGATTTACACCGAACTCGTCGCCGCAGAACTTGATCCTGACACAGAAACCGACATCGCCTATATGATTGACCAGAGCCACAATCTGAAACCGAAGGTCGAAGCAAGTATACAATCCGTCTGCAATCTGCAAAAGGCATACGCAAAGGCACTTCTTGTTGACAGAGACGCTCTCGCAGCGGCGCAGGACGATGCCGACCTCGTTGAAGCAGAGTCGATCCTCCAACGCGCCTATGAGATGGATGTGAACCCCCTATTGGAGCAGGTCCGCTCGGAGATCGGACGCGATCCACATCCATTGGCAGCTTACCGGAAAAGCGGTTATTATGAGAAGATTAGTGCCGCTCGCGTCGGTGGCGAAAGCCAAGGGTGGGCATAGGAAATATGACGAAAATTAAAATCGGAATCATTGGTTCAGGAGGGATGGCACGCCACCATCTCACGCGATTCGCCGCTATGGAAGCCGCCGACCTTGTGGCAATCGCTTCCAGAAACGAACAGACAGGCACGCAACTCGCCACAGCGCATAAAACAGCCTTCATTCCCGAATGGAGGCATCTTGTTGAACGTGAAGATATAGATGGAGTCATCATCTGCACGCACAACGACAGCCACGGTGAGATTGCCCTCGCGGCGTTACAAGCAGACAAACACGTCTTTGTAGAATATCCGCTCGCCAGCGATGTCGGTGAGGGAGCAGCAGCATTGAAACTTGCCGAGAAGCGCGGGCGTGTGCTACGGGTCTCACATCCAGAGGCAGTCTCCAACACCCACAAAGCACTCAAGGAGAAAATAGGCGAACTCGGTGACCTACTGCTCACCTCATTTGTCCGCCTCACCCCCGGTCGCGGTGCCCGTCCTGAAATTCTCTTCAACTTACAAGTCTCAGGCATACCCGCCCACTTCTTCATCTATCATATCTATCCGATTGTTGATTTTTTTGGGGGTGCTACGTCTGTTAAAAAGAGTGCTGTCTACGAAGGGTTAAGGGAAAACGGGCAATATGACAGGTTCGTTAACACGCTTACCGTCGAGTTTAAACGTGGAGGCATCGGACAATGGACATGGGCAGGTGGGATTGCCATTAACGCTGCCGAAGAGCATGAACGATACGTTCTCACCGAAGGCACAATCAGCGATGCGGATGGTGAATGGCACTGCACAACCCCTGCTGGTGTGACACCGATCTCGGTACCAGATTCACAACAACCGACACTACAAGAGTTGTGGCTCTCTGAAATCCGGGATGCTTCACATCAACCGCCTTGTTTGGCGGACGCAGCGGTCGCTTTGGAGTCAATTCGCATTAGTCTCGCGTCTGGGTAATCTATGCCAATGTCCGTTGAAACCACTCAACCGACTTGGCAACGACCGCTTGCTCCGATGCAACAGTGTTAAAAGTGTGGTCCCCCTGATCAATGATTTCAAGTTCCGTCAGAGCGTCCCGCTCGCGCATCAATTCGTAGTACCGTTTCCCATGAGAGATGGGTACGACATCATCAGCACTTCCGTGGATGACAAGGAGCGCGCCTGTGAACGCCTGAATCGTAGCGGAAGGCGATATTTGGGGAAGTTCTTCGTAGAACGCCTTCCCGACGATGTTTGGGTTTAAGAGTGCTATCTCCTCTGGGGTGGGAGTGTTTTTGGCTCTCTCTAAAATTTCATTCTTCCGATCCGGTGGATCGTCCGAGAGCGGTGCCCACATCACCGTTGACTTCACGCGGGTATCTTGACCGGAGACGAACGCTGCAACGCAGCCTCCCATACTCAATCCGAGAATGCCAATCCGTTCAGCGTCTACACCCGGCATAGCAGTAAGAACATCAATTGACTTAATGGCATCCGAGACCTCACCACCGATAGTCATCTCTGAAAAATCGCCTTCACTATCCCCGGAACCGCGAAAGTCAAAACGTAGCACGTAAAATCCTATAGCCGCAAGTTCCCGTGCTGTCTTAACAAATATTCTATGCGGTTCAACCTTCGTGCCGGTGAAGCCGTGGAAGAAAGCAACTGCTGGACACGGCGCGTCACAACTTGTTGGTGAATGCAGTATCCCATTTATCTGTTGGTTTTGGTTGTAAAATACGACTGGTCTTTCCATGTTTGCTCCTTTTACTTGACATCAAAACTTGTTTATGGTAAACTTATCATACAATAACTTTTTATTTTGGTATGGTGAACGTTTATGGCGTTGAAATCAATCGGCTTGCAGATACCGAATCTATTGCGGGACTTATGTGAAACAGGAATCGTTTTCCTGTATCCTGCGAAATGCCGCGTTTGTGAAGCATTTCTTGAAATTACATCCATTCCTTATATCTGTGCTGATTGTTGGCACGATATCCAGTTTCTTGAACCACCTTGGTGCGATATATGCGGCACACCCGATGTGAGAGGACGCTGTGATGAATGCGCCACTGCCCCACCGCGCTATGGCAAATTAAGGTCTATTGCATTCTACCAGACAACACTCCAAGACGCAATACATCTTTTTAAATTTGAAAAAAAGCAGGTATTGGCGGAACACCTGATTCATCTGATAAACGCACATATACCTATTGACTGTTGTATTGCAGACTATGACTTTATTCTACCTGTGCCGATTCATAAGAAACGGCTCCGAGAACGCGGCTTCAATCAGGCAACGCTACTTGCTAAAGGCATTGCGCAAACGGAAGGCGTGCCGGTTCTCACAGACACATTAGTTCGACACCGCCATACAGTCGCGCAAAGCAGTTTGGGTATGGAGGCTCGCCAACACAATATCACGGGTGCTTTTGAAGTCCCGAACCCAGAGGTTATTCGGGACAAACGCATCTTAATCGTCGACGATGTTTTCACAACGGGTGCCACCATTCGTGAAGCCGTCAACGAGTTATGGAAAGCCGATCCCGCTGAGGTCGATGTGCTAACATTGGCGAGGACTTTAAATGCGTAATTTACACAAATAAGTCTGTGGTGACGCTGTTGGCATTGCCGGTTTCATGGCAAAATCATGAAACTTTTTCATTATGTATTACGTTTTATACGATGTTCGCGCGACGGTGAGGTTTGTAGGTACGCTTTTACCTTACAGAGCGAATATCTTGCCTAAAAGTTGTGCCTTAAACACTGCTTATCGCTGAAATAATTACTTAAAACCTGTAGTTCGGAGGTTAAACCTTTGCACTTAAATAGCATCAAAATTCGCGGTTTCAAGAGTTTCGCCGAAGAAGTTGAATTGGTCCTCGAACCCGGTATCACGACCATTGTCGGACCCAACGGTTGTGGAAAGAGCAACGTTTCCGATGCAATTCGGTGGGTACTTGGGGAACAGAGTGCTCGCTCTCTTCGGTGTGCTTCTATGCGTGACCTACTTTTCAACGGCGGTGCCAACTTCGCACCGGCACAGCGGACAGAGGTAGCATTATGTTTTTCAAATAATGGTTCAGGAAACGCGGATACCTTACCCCAGGATGCTCCTGCTAAAGTCGCCTTCGCATCTCCAGAAATTGAGGTCTCTCGACATCTCACCCGCGATGGTGAAAGCCGCTATCTCATCAATCAAAATCCTTGTCGCCTCCGCGACATCAGCGAACTCTTCATGGATACTGGCATTGGTGTTGATGCGTATTCCGTCATGGAGCAGAGCAAGATTGACTTGATTCTGAACGTCCGCCCTGAAGATCGCCGATTTCTATTCGATGAGGTCGCTGGCATTACGAAATATAAACACCGAAAAAAGACCGCACTCCGAAAACTTGAACAGACCGAACAAAATCTCGTTCGTATCAACGATGTCATTCAGGAATTGCAACGCGAGACGGAATCACTCAAGGAACAGGCTGAGCAGGCGCGGCATTACAACGCGCAACAAGCCCGGTTGAAGCAGTTTGAATTAGACCTCGCACATCGGGAATACGATAAACTCCGCACGGATTATCTCCAGGCACAAACCGACTTAGATGAAATTTTAAGTGCCACCACCGATGCCTCTGAAAAATTGAAGGCCGCTGAGGAGCGCATTGAGAACGCCACAGATCGACAGTCCGAATTAGATATAGCCATACGGACAGGACAGACCGGGCTTCGCGAGATTGAAACGAAAATTGAACAAATTGAGCGTCAGATTGTCCTTCACAAAGAGAGGCAGCTCAATATCCAACAGCAACGACAACGGGCACTCCAGGCTCTTGAGACTTTAAAGGCACAGCACACGGGCGTTCTCAACCAGCAAAAACAGCGAACCCAAGAACATCAAAAACTCGAAGCGTCTTTCAAGATAGAGGAGAGTCGCTTGGCAGCACGTCAGCAGCTGCTGACGCAGCTGGCTGAACGTATCAATGCTTCTAAGGCGTCTGTACGGGAAGCACAAATCGTTTTAGGTGAGGCGACGACTGAATTAGCGACGTGTGAACGCAAACGCTTGACAATCGAACATGAGTTGACCAGTAGAGAGGGCAACCTCAACCGCCTCAAAGAAAACGCTGACGTGTTGACAGCTGAACTCAAGACAGCTACTGACACCCACACTGAAGTTCAACGGGCTGAAGCACAATTAAAGGCGGAACTCGTTCAGATTGAGACCAAGCGGGATCAGGTCGAGATGGAGCTCGGCGAAAATCAGGACGCACTCCGTAAAGTTGAGGCTGAAATCAGCGGTTTACAGAATACACTCGGGAGTAGCGTTTCTCGATTGAAATCGCTCCAAGAATTGCAGTCCGCTTATGAAGGCTATTACATCGGCGTTCGGGCGATAATGCAAGCGAAAAACCACTATCCCGATCAATTTCGTGGGGTCTGTGGTGTTGTTGCCGAACTGCTCACGATGGACACCGAGTATGAAGTCGCCATAGAGGTCGCTCTGGGGAGTGCTGTCCAGAATGTTATCACTGAAACTGCTGAAGATGCCCAAAGAGGGGTCGCTTTCCTTAAGAAACATCGAGCCGGTCGGGTGACATTCCTCCCACTCGATATTTTGCGCAGACGCAGATTTCAGGATGATAAACTGCTTAATCAACCCGGTGTTATCGGTATTGCCGAAGAATTAATTGATTACGACCGTAAATATGAAGTTGCTATGCAGCATCTGTTGGGAAATACGCTTGTTATCGAAGATTTAGATGCTGCGATCGCACTCACTCGTCGATTCCGTCCAACCGCACGTCTCGTCACGTTAGATGGGGAACTCATTAATACTTCAGGTGCCATCACCGGTGGTCACACAAATCAGCAAAAAGGTGGCCTACTGAGTCGCGCACGTGAACTTGAGGAACTCGAAGACAAGATTGGGCAGTTGACCCAGACAAACAATAGGAAAACTCAGACGCGTAAAGCTTATGCGGCAAAAATAGCAAGTTTGCAAAAAACTCGGCAGACACTCACTGCTCAGTGGCAAGATAAACGTGTTGAAAAAGCGTCCTTAACTAAGGATATGGAGCAGGCGAATCTGCAGGTTACCCGGCTTAAGCAACAACTCTCAGAAGTCGAATCTGAAAACCGGATGTTGAGCCAAGCGATGGCAGTTTCACGCGAAGAACAAGAGACGCTTGCGGCTGACATCGCAAAACTCACCCAAAAGACCAAGCGGACGCAACGCTGGATTGAGCGCATGTCCGAGCAGATTGAGAGTGAGGACCGGAAACGCGCTGAAGTCGCGGATACCTGTCAGGAGATGGAAGTCTTCTTGGCGGGACAGCGTCAGCGGTTGCAAGGCTTGGCATCTGAAATTCAGTCGCTTGACGAGACGCAACAGCGGACAACAAAGGAGATGGCGGAACAGCAAGCACTTATCGACGCCGATGAACAGACCCGGATTGATCTCAGCGAACAGGTTGCCACAGCGCAACGCGAATTCCTCCGTTTGGAGGGAGATCGTGCTGAGGCTGAAGCGCACGTTGAGCAACTTACTGAAGAGCGCGAAACCCTTCTCCAAGAGGTAACCCTCCTGCAAAAGGAGATGCGCGCAACCCGCAGAAAGTTTGAGCAACAGAACCGCGCACGCCATAAACTTGAAGTCACAACCACACAATTGGAGATGCGCATAAAGTCTGTCTCAACCCGCATCCACGATAAATATCAGGTCTCCATTGATTCACTACCGCCACTAATGAATGATGAACAGGCGATGGACGAAATTGATCTCTTGGATAACATTGAAAAGTTGAAAGCAGAACTCACAGCAATGGGTGCCGTGAATCTCAAGGCGATTGAGGCGTACGAGGAACACAAGAAACGTCACGATTTTCTTGACGCGCAACGCGAGGATCTCCAGCAGTCCATTCAATCCACCTATCAGGCAATTCAGAAGATTAACCAGACCTCAAGAGAGGTATTTCTTGAGACCTTTGAGAAGGTACAGACCAACTTCCAAGAGGTGTTTACACAACTCTTCGGCGGTGGTGAAACCGAGTTGTTGCTAACGGATCCGTCCAATGTGCTTGATTCAGGCATTGATATTATTGCGCGTCCACCGGGCAAACGTCCACAGAGCATCACGCAGCTTTCGGGTGGAGAACGTTCACTCGTCGCAATTGGATTGCTCTTTGCCGTCTTCAAAATCAAGCCGAGTCCTTTCTGTGTGCTTGATGAAGTTGATGCTGCCCTTGACGAAGCAAATGTACTCCGATTTGCCAATCTCATTCGAGCCTACACTGAGAATACACAGTTTGTGATTATCACGCACAACCGTCGCACGATGGAGATTGCTGATGCGATGTACGGCGTGACGATGGAGCAGGCGGGTATCTCAAAGATTGTCTCTGCCAAATTTGCCGAGTGACTGTAGGTATGGACAAATTGAACCGAGATCGCCTCACAATTCTGCCGCTTTCTGAACGCCGACACAAGATGACGGTGGCAGATGTCTATGCCTTGGATGCTGAAATCCCACCCGCTGATAATCCGAGGCTCCCTGTTGTTGCAGATCGAATTGCTAAGGCGCGTCGTGACGGAAAGCAAGTCATTTGGATGATGGGTGCGCACGTCATGCGGCGCGGCAACTCACGCTTTATCATCGACTTGATGGAACGCGGGATCCTCACACACCTTGCCACCAACGGCGCGTGTGCCATCCACGATTTTGAACTTGCACACATTGGTGCTACGCTTGAGGATGTCGAAGACTACATCTATGACGGTAAATTCGGCAATTGGGAAGAAACCGGACGCTACCTGAACGAAGCGATTGTTCGTGGGTATCAAGATAAAATCGGGTTTGGGGAAGCAATCGGTAGGTTAATCGAGGAAGGCGAGATGGACATCGCTTTTCCGCACCGCGATGTGAGTATGTTCGCCGCTGCCTATCGACTCGGTGTACCTTTCACCGTTCACAAAGGCATCGGGTTTGACATTATTGACCAACACCCTGCTGCCGATTATGCCGCAATGGGATGGACAACGGGTGAGGATTTTCTCCGTTTTGCCCAGAGCGTGTCGCAATTGGAGGGTGGCGTTTTTCTCAATTTAGGCTCTGCTGTCATGGGCCCCGAAGTCTATCTCAAGAGTCTCTCCATGGCACGCAATATCGCCTCTCAGCGCGGTGAGGAGATCCGACATTTCACGACTGCAAACTTCGATCTCATCGACTTCCCCGATTTCCAAGATGAGGGATCGCCTACCGATGCACACTACTACCACCGTCCCAAAAAGACGATTCTCATCCGCACAGTGAAAGATGGGGGTGAAGGTTACCACATCTCCGGCGATTTCTCAGGGACTGTGCCGCAGTTATACCGTCTGGTGATTGCATCTCTGTAGAGAGTCGCATTTGTTAGATGATTGCCCCCCATTTAAAGAGACAATTCCCTTGTGGCATTTTGGGATAAACTTCCAAGAGATTTCAATCTTAATTCTCGCGTGAAAAAACTTGACACGTTTTTCTAAACATTTAAAATTATAAGAAATGTTTGGGTTCTAAACGCGTACTTTCAAATGGGTTACTAAGGAAATCAGAGTCTAAGGAGAAAATGAGCCATGAAAACGAAATTGTCCCTCTTTGTTCTGCTTTTAGTCGGTTTCGTAATTCCTCTCACGGTGATTCAGTCCGCAGGAGCTGAGGACCCAAGAGTAAAAATGGGACTTGTCGCACTTTGGACCTTTGACAAAAATACCGTTCAAGGGAAAGACGTTGAAGATGTTTTCGGGAAAAATAGCGGAACCATTACTGGCAAACCCGCGCAAATCGACGGGTTTAGCAGTGAAGCTCTCAATTTTGACGGTGTTGTTGATTTGGTACGAATGGGTGAGGACATCTTCTTCCCTTCTGTGACGATGGAGGCGGTTATTAAGCCCACCCTTGGTACACGAAATCCGATCTATGACAAATACAACTACGGCATTCAACTGCTTGATAGCAATAACGTTGGCATCTGGATTCGAGCGGACACGGCAAACGCCGCAAAACATTGGCCCTCCGCTTATACGCCGTTTCCTACGGATGGCGAGTGGCATCATGTCGTTGGGGTTGTTGAGAGCAAAAAGTCCGTCCGAATCTACCTCGACGGTGAATTAAAAAAGATGACGCCAGCACCTGATCAAATCAGTATCGCCTATGGTGCAGCACACAAGCCGACAATCGCCTACACACAGCACTTGGGCGGTATCTGGTACGCCGGTGGCATTGACGAAGTTGCCATTTTTGAAGGTGCGTTAAGTGATGCCGATGTGAGAAGATTGCATACACTGGCGTTGGCAATTGAACCGACGGGAAAACTGGCGATAACTTGGGGTGAACTCAAGACTGAAAATTAAGGTGCCACAGAGAAAGTGAATCGCAAGTTTCCTTGAAAAAGGACGAACTTAAGGAGTCATTCTTGAATGAAATATACACGAAATTGTATCATATTATGTATTGTATTCCTACTCAGTAGCAGTTTACAAGAAGCCCAGGGTCCAGTGCTTTCCTACGTCGTCGAACGAGCCGGAGAGGTTGACATATACTGGGCAGATACCACTGGCAATGTTATCCGCCGTATTAAAACGGATACATCTCAAATGAGTTCACTCTCATGGTCCCCGATGGTCGTTTTGTTGCCTATCAATCCAACCACGAAGGTCCTCCCAATATCTACGTGTTGGACATCCAAAATGGGGTATCACAGCGGTTGACTAACCATGAGGGTAGAAACCTGAGACCCGCCTGGTCACCGAATGGGAAATGGATTGCCTTTGTTTCTGATCGATCAGGAGAGTATCTGGATGTCTATAGAATGGACACTGACGGTTCAAATCTTAGGCGGTTGACAAACCGAGGCAATAACTGGAGGCCTGCTTGGTCCCCAGACAGTCAATGGATCGCCTTTGGTTCCTCTCAAGATGGACACAGTGCGCTCTACGTGATGACTGCCGATGGAAAAGGTCGGAAACAACTGAAACAGGATGTGTCCACATCGTCTGGAGGCACATGGTCCCCTGATGGCAGACAGATCGCTTTTGCTATTGGGAGGGAATTTGTAGGCAGCGTGAACATCAATATCATTGATGCGGATGGAAACAATCTCCAAGAGTTAACTCGAGTCGATGAATTGTCATGGGCGAGTCATCCCGCGTGGTCTCCCGATGGCGAGTGGATCGCTTATTCAGTGAAGAAGACAGTGAATCTGCCGCTCCCTGGTGTGGCACTTCCCGTTGATCAAGTCTTTAGCAAGTGTACCATCTATATGGTTAAGGCTAAAGGGGACCCCGGTAAACCCCGTGAAATCATAAATGGCTTACCACTGCAACCCATGCCAGCATGGGTGCCGGAGACTGCATTTCCCGTTTCACCCAGTCCGGAGAAACAGACAACCCGTTGGGGGAGGCTCAAGCAAACTCGAAAGTGATAATCGGTGAACCTGTAAGAGCTTCAGCAAATCAACGATTTACCCATGCTTTTTAACTTCTAAACGTTTTTCAAACTTACGTTATAAATAAATTGCCTTTCTCACATCTATGCTAATAAACGCTGCTCCGATGTCCTGCTTCGTGAACGACAATCTCTCTGGTCCGCCTATCGAAGGTATAGATAACTCGGTAAGCATTAGCAATACGTAGGCGAAATTTCCCTCTATGCGGTCCTCGGAGAGCCTCGTGGCGATGTGTATCGCAATTTTCGCATAACCATTCCAATTTACTGAGAATACGTGTTCGGATTGTGCTATCTAAACGCCGTAAATTTACCCTAGCACGTGCCCTAAACGCTAACGTGTACATTTCAACTTAACCCCAAATTCTTTGGCAACCTCCTTAAGTGGGATTAATTCAGCAGTTCCCGCTTCAACCTCTGCAACGCTTCGCTCCAACCTTTCCGCCACCTCTGGACGCAACTCCAACCCTTCATCGGGGTCATAGTCATAATCTTCAAGAAACTGTTCTAACTCCAGATAATACACGAAAAAATCAAGGAATTCTGATTTCAATTGTTCCGCTGCGGCAGCCGTTGGTGCCACCTTCTGCAACTTAACAATCCGCTCCCGTGCAGCAAAAAGTCCCCAATTCGCGAAGGTCTCCATCAACGCACGGAACCCGTCATCCGATAACGCCGATACCTGTATTTCTGGTTGCGGATCGGTAAGTAAGGGCTTGTCGCTCATCCGTCGCGCGATACGTCCTATAGGCGAAGTTTTGCGTGCGGCTTCCACAATTGCGACGCGTCGCTGTAGGGGCGCAAACCTATCAGAGGCACGCAGTATTGAAAGCAGGTCTTCTTCATGTTCCTCTAACTCAAATGCCAGCCCGCAATAGCCTTCATAAAATTCACGGAACTCAGATTCCAGGGCACCCCGATCCGCATTCTCAGCAAGCAAAGACACAAGTCTTTCGCGAGATGCAAACAAGGATTGCTTTACCATCGGTGTCAGCCAAGTGCTAAATTGTGCGTGCGTCATGTCTGTTATGTCGTGTTTCATAAGGTTCTCCTTCTAACCAACAGATGCAATTTCCAAATTATCTCTCCAATGTTTCTGTAGCATCCGTTTCAGCAATTGGTGTTCGTCCGCATCTAATCGTGGATCCGCTTTGATTAAGGATTCTGCCTCTTTTTTTGCGGCTTCCAAAAGCGAGGCATCCTGGATAATATTCGCAATCTTGAAGTTTGGGATACCCGATTGACGAGTACCAAAGAACTCGCCAGGCCCCCGAATATTCAGGTCCGCTTCCGCAATCTGAAAGCCGTTATTCGTCCGAATCATCGCCTGAATTCGTTGATAAGAGTCATCGCCTCTCGGTGACGCAACGAGATAACATGCCGATTGATGCTTACCGCGTCCAACGCGCCCGCGCAGTTGATGCAACTGTGA
Source organism: Candidatus Poribacteria bacterium (assembly GCA_965232115.1). Classification (GTDB taxonomy): domain Bacteria; phylum Poribacteria; class WGA-4E; order WGA-4E; family WGA-3G; genus WGA-3G. Next base: position 4,502,029 of record OZ246958.1, on the reverse strand, counting down.
GAGTCCAAATCGCTCGGCATTCTCAATCACCATCAACGTCGCGTTCGGCACATCAATACCCACCTCAATCACTGTTGTTGAGACGAGGATGTCGATGTGTCTGTCCTTGAATCTTGCCATGACCTCCTGTTTCTCAATAGATTTCATCTGCCCATGCAGCAAACCCACACGCAAGTCTGGAAATACGTCGTTCTGAAGATGCGATGCCATTTCTGTTGCGGCTTTGAGTTCTTCCAGTTTTTCCGACTCTTCAACGAGCGGGTAAACAACATAAGCTTGCCTGCCACGCTGGATCTCTTTCCGAAGCGTCGTATATAACTTTTCCCGATCATTCTCCTTTATCCAACGGGTCCGAATCTGCTGTCTACCGGGTGGCATTTCATCGATAACAGATACATTTAAATCCCCGTAGAGCGTCAAAGCGAGTGTTCTCGGAATTGGTGTCGCTGTCATGACGAGAACATCGGGCGACGGGGCAGCTGTATCAAGATGCTTCTGTGCTTCAGTCGCAGATTGCGCTTTGTTACGGAGCGTTGCGCGTTGCATCACACCGAATCGGTGTTGTTCGTCGATGATAACGAGTCCAAGTTTATGGAAATCTACGCCTTCTTGTATCAAAGCCTGTGTCCCGACGATGAGGTCTGCAGTGCCGTTAGCAATCGCCGCCAGTGCTTCTTCACGCTCCGCTTTGGGGAGGTCGCTTTTCAGAAGTACAACGTTTATTTTTCGTTTATCCTGTTGCTCTGTTTCTGTGGACACATCGCGATGCATATCCTTGAACATGTCAGAGAGGTTGTAATAGTGCTGCTCGGCGAGGATTTCAGTCGGCACCATCAGGGCACCTTGGTACCCATTTTCGAGAGCACACAGGAGTGCCATCGCTGCGACAACAGTTTTCCCCGAGCCGACATCCCCTTGGATGAGTCGATTCATCACCTTTTTTTGCTGCATATCATTTAGGATTTCTCTTAAGACCCGTTTTTGTGCACCCGTCAGTTCGTAAGGCAGCGAAGCCGTGAAATCCGATAATAGAGAGGGCGAGGTGTTTCCCGAATCCATTCCAACCCGAAATGCAATACCCGCTTCCAAGGTCTTTCGCTCTTTTTTCATCTCCATTCCAGCACTCAGAAGGAAAAATTCTTCAAAAGCCAGCCGTTTTTGTGCAGCTTCTTGGTGTGCCTCTGATGTTGGGAAATGAATCTCATTGATAGCGAGTTGTCGGTCGATTAAACCTTGTCGTTTGCGGAGTTCGAGCGGTAGGATTTCAGGAATCTCTTGCCCGTATGCGTCAAGAGCCGTCCGCATCCATGTACGCAACATTTTTGCAGTCAGTTTCGCCGTGAGTGCATATTTCGGCACAATCCGTTTCGTGTGAATCAGGTTGTCTTCCTCGAATAATTCAAACTCGTAGTCAGTCGCTTGGATTTCGTTATAACGGCGCGAGAACTTACCACTGACGACCACTTCAGTATCCACGGGCAGTAGGGACTTCATAATACCGATACGCCGACCGAAATTAACGAGGACGGCTACGCCAGTCCCATCGTAAATTGAGATCTTACCGATGCGTTTGCCCTTCGCTGTCGGAGACGACGTGTGGTTAACGACCTTACCGTGAATCGTCTCCGGTTCGTCATCTTCAGTTCTTCCGACCCTATAAATCTCCACTGTCTTGGAACGGTCGATGTAGTCACGGGGGTAGTATGCCAGCAGTTCGCCAACGGTTTGGAGGTTAAGTTCTGACAGAAGCATTGCCGCACGGCGGGGGCCGATCCCTTTGAGATACTGCAGCGATTCGGATAAGAAATCGAGCAAGCTCAGATCTGTTGAAACGGGAATATCTGAGATTGGGACGGATGTCGTCGGTTTTTCTGTAGCGGTGTTTTGGGTTTGTGTGGGAGGAACCTCTGCGTCTTGGAAGAGTGGTAGTGTCTCTTTGCGTGCCCTCTGCGTTGTGCGTTCCGTTGTTGGTTCCTGCTTTGGCGGCGCGCTGTCTGAGCGGTTCACTTTCTCTTGAAAGAGCGGCAGCGACGCTGTTTGTGCCTTTTTTCTGCGTGTGGGAGGGGGTTCTAACCCAGAATGGGTTTGTTGCTTGCGTTCGAGTGCCGTATCAATACGTTTTGTTGCTTCCTCAAGCGTGCGTTGTCGTTCAGGCGGCGAGGCATCTGCGTAATTTTTAAAGAGATCTGCTAAGTCGTGCAACGCCTCTTTTTCTTTTACCTCTAAGCCAAGGGTATCTCCATTTTTTACCCACAACTGGACGTAGCTCCCTAACCCGTTGACCACAACATCGTCTTGGTACCCTTTTCGGCGTTCTTGTTGGAAGGGGCGACGGATGGTGTTAAGAATTGTTGTGAAATTATTCATATCATATTAGACGCAAATTCAGCAAAAACGTTGAACGTTTGTAGCAAAATAGGGTTGACGCAACATCGTAAATCGCCTATAATCTTCTTCAGTTGACGGACTCGCGATATTTGGCATGTAATTCTTTCCAGTCCATGAAAAGGAGCGACACTATGCTATCTCCATATTTGACGGATGTCCAACAGAAAGAGTGGCAGAAAGAGGGGTTTCTGATTATTAAAAACGTCCTCTCGCCTGAAGAGATTCAAACGCTTTTAGGAGCTGTAGATTCTGTGATTGAAACCTACGTCCAAGAGACCCCGAGCTTACAAGGCAATAATCGGTTCGGAAAAGGGGCTTATACAATTATCCGCGCAATTGAGCGGACGGACGCACTTGACCCACTCACTGACCATTCACGCACCTTCGGCACAATCCTCTCGTTGATGGGTCCCTATCTCCAGATTATGGGAACGCAGATCTACGTCCGACACCCAGATGTAGATGCTTTGATGGGGTTTCACACGGATGCTGGCCCCTCGCTGCAACGGATTCATCCGCATGAAGACAGTTTACCACTGCAATTTAAAATCCAGTTTTTCTTAACCGATTTGACTGAACCCAACCAAGGGAATTTCATGTGTGTACCCGGTAGCCATAAGGTCCCGTTCCCTGAAAGTAGGTTTGAGAAAGGCGAATATCCTGAAGGGGCGATTCAAGTCCTCGCCGAAGCAGGAGATGCTGTCATCTTTCCTTGGGCTATGTGGCACGGAGTGGGACCGAATCGGACGGAACGTATCCGCAAAAGCGTCACCTTCCGTTATGGACAAATGTGGAGCCGTCCTTACGATTACGATAAACTGCCTGCCGATGTACTCACACGAATGACACCACGCCGTCGCAGATTGTTTGGCGATATGGGTGAGGACCATCATCCAACCGATTACTTCAAACCCCACGATCAACTTGAAATGATTTACGGGGACGACTGGCATGTACCGCTCCCGTGAGGGCACCTCTTGTGGATGGGTCCGGAAACTCACTATGATAGTGGTTGAATACTGAGACTGGGCTAATGCACTCGGATGATGCGGTGTCCTGTGAAAGTTTGACCAAACATATCAGTTGTACGGACGTAGATAACATGCGTTCCTTTTCGGACATTCACTGGGAGTTTCGCTTGCCAGATATGCGTTGATTTTACAATTCCGCTAAGTGCTTGCCCCCTTTGTGGCAGTTCACCCTCTTCCTTTAACTGAGACTTCAGGGTTTCTCGAAGCGCGGTATGCAATCTCCGCTCAAGGTGGTTCGTATCGTCCCGTGCCTTGAGTGCTTTATAGTAGGGATCTTCCTGAGGCGTATAGGTCATTGGTCTCCATTCCCCAACTTCGCCCAAACGAATTTCAACCGTTGAGCGTTTGGTGCCGCCAAAAACGTTAACGATGACATCTGTTTCGCCAGTTTCTGTTGACGCAACTTCCCAGGGTGCCCAGATATTCATCTGATAATCCACTGGACGACGGGCGGCTTTAAATCGAATTGAATACTGATTTCCACTGAATGTGAAGATGCCGTATCCGTTAGGTGCACCATCTCGCATGGTTGTGTGTGGAATCCCGATTTCATCAAGCGTGCCCCGCCACCAAGACCCTGATGTGGTTGCATGATTGTGGTGATGATGTGAATCGTTTCCGTGCCAACCGTGCTCCGGTCCGACGAAGTCATCCCGTTGGAAGTGCGTGTGTGCTGACAGGGATAACGTATAGGGTCGATCGCCGAGCAGATTCATCAATTGCTTCACATCACGCATCTCGGTCAACGGGATATGTAGGGATACAACAACAAGCTGATCTTTCGGCACAAAAGCAAGGTCGTTTCGCACGAATGCCAACTGCTGTTCTCCCACCTCACTCAAGTAGCGAGGGTTGTTTTCTTCATCGCGGTGAAAGTACACATTGTCGATGTTGATGAAATGGACAGGTCCCCAGTCAAACGAATAGCACGCGGGACCATAAACACGTTCAAATGTCTCATCGGCGTACCGATCATCCGTAGCAAGAAAGTTCATATCGTGATTACCGTGGACGTTGTACCACGGTATCCCAACGGTAGCCATCACTTCGTTAAGTGGGTGAAATAAATCTAAATCGTCGCCTACCAAATCACCAAGACTGATTCCGAACACCGCATCGATTCCAATAACTTCCTCAATCACATCATGTGCTAACCACTCAATCTCTTGCATATTATAGGGCTGTGTATCCCCGAAGACGAGTACCTTGAAGGTATCCGCTTCAGACTGTTCAGTGAGCGGAAAATCAACTGATTCTGGTAGTGGACCCGTCGGTGCAATGCCGGCATACTTCAGTCCTTTGGGTGAACCGTGCGGTTTGTGAATGTAATAAAATTTTGGGAGACGATTTGCATCAACCGGTGTCATAAACCCACGGGGCTTAATCACAAAAAGGATGGTGTCATCACTGACTGAAAGCGAGTATTGCCCGTTAGCATCGGTTTGGACAACATCCTGTCCATTGGAGACGCGAACCCCAGGCAGCCCCTTCTCGTTGTCGTCCCTCATTTGATTGCCGTTTGTATCCAGAAATACAGTACCCGTTGCAGTTAAATTCGCTGCTACACTGTTTCCAATCCAGTAAAAAATCAGGATGCCGATTAAAACAGCACAACTCCATTGCTTGTAAACCATACGAATCCTCCTTGTAATGGCATTATTCCAATTCCCACTCCCGACGGAGTTCCCCTATCGGTTTATAACTCGCACCTTTGTTGTAAAAATTACCAAGCCAACTGCCGTCTTCGCGAAAAAAGAAGCGGTCGTCCTTCTCTTCGCGAGCGAGTTGGTATCGCGTATCAATGCTGATACGATAGCGGTCAGAGCGATTGGGGCACTGCTGTTCTTTAAGCGGTGTGCTGCTGCAGTTTCTCAAACAGATCCCTGAAGATCGCGTCCCGGTTCACACTCGACGCAACACGCATGAGATGACGACTGTTATCAAAACTCCATGTCACTGCCTCCGTCAAGATTGGACTGTGGACAATCTCTGTCGGCACCCACGATGGGTTGACAAGGTATGCTGTCGCAGCTATATCCCAGATGACCTTTGACCAAGCGAAGTGATCGCTGGAGTAATCTTTGAAGATTTCCACGAGGTAATCTCCGACTTTGCCTCTACCCTGCACATAGCGTTCCATCTCCGCAACCGTTGTGTGCAGATGCGAAACGACCCCACGTGCTGGCAGCCAAACGAATGGGACTCCGCAATCCAAAACCACTTGCGCACTTGTAAGGTCTTGCATGAGGTTGAACTCGCGGGTGTGGGGCCAGTACAACGGATTCCCACCAAGCCAGATAACGACGATACGTTCGATAATTTCAGGTTCTATTAGGATAGCGGAGGCGACATTTGTTATTGCACCGACGGCAACGACGTAAAGCGGTTCTTCTGTGCTACTTGCCATTGCCCGTTTGATCATATCCGTCGCAGCGTCGCTCGGTACAGGTGTTTCTCTGTCTGAGAGAAATGCTTTGGAGCCGCGATAAGCGAGTCCTTCGGCAGGCACATTCAGGAAATTTAGAAGCCGAAGAATTTCCTCATAACTTTTCTCCATACCATCTTCAGCGTTATCGGAGCGATTGTTGTGGAAGGGAACGGCGTAGATTGCCTCAACATTGAGGTGTTCGGGTGAGAGCAGCGCGTGGACGACTGCAAACTGATCGTCTATTTCGTTATAGGTGTCAGTGTCAAGTACCATCCGCACCTTTCCGCTTGGCGGTTGGAGCATCTCCAGACGTTTTGACTCTGACAGCGTCGGAAAATTCATAAGCGATGTTACCTTGTAAATTGAGAGTTTTCTTTAGTATATCATGTTTGGAAAAAGATGAGAATTTATTTTTATTGTGTAGCCATAGATTGGGTTCAGCGACATCGCGATTCATAGTTTTCATAGTTTTCATAGTTTTCATAGTAACGTTTTGAAAATTGTGCCTTTAAAACCCTCATGAAGTCAGGTGTGACGTGGGTTTGTCGGGTGACTATGAAAGTGTTGTTTTTTTGCCGTTACTATGAATCTGCATTTTTCGTTTCTCAGCATTAGTGTTGTAACACCACGGGTGGCGTGGGTTTAGACGACTTTCTCCTTTTAGGAGTTTTGGAGGGTTACTATGAAAGTGCTGTCGATCTGTTTTAATGTTGAATAAACCTATTCTTCGTGAAAACGGACGTGAATATGGTATTAACTTAACGATATATTTTTTTGGTAATTTCCCTTAAAAATGTTACACTGGTGTAACATTTTGTGTTGGGTGTGTAACGTTAGAGAACATAGTGGCCATAAGGGTTCGTTGATGTTTAATTTTTCTGTTGTAAAAAAATAATTTAGCGAAAAGTGTAACATTTTTGAGTTAGCGGTCAGCGGTCAGCGAACAGCAGTCAGTAAGGAACTTATGTCGTCCGCTGAAAATGTTTGTGTCGGTTTCTGCGCCAGCGTTTTGGAGATTGATACAATATTCACCTCTTTGGAAAATTTTATAATATATTATACTATTTTTATTAACGGATGTCAAGTTAAAATGAGTTGTGAGTTATGGGTTGTGAGTTGTGGGTAGGTGTTCCGGAGGATTTAATGTCAACAACTTTACATATCCCTGCCCGCACAAAGGCATTCAGTTTTCCAATACTGGACATCCGGATGCCCCAACTTGTTGGGGGAGAGTGTGCTGCTAAATAGCTCTGATTTATTATTAGGTTCATTTATTCTCCTCGCGAAAGAATTCCATCAAAGACTCAGGGAGTTCATCGAAGTCCTCGGCTATCTTGACTTTTCCCTTCCACTGTCCACCACGGCGCGATTGTTTATGGTTTTCGTGTTTTACAACTACTTGATCGAGTCGTTGTAGCCACTTTTCAACGAGAGTTTTGAAATCAGGGTTCCCTTGCTGTTCTGCTAGTACCAAAGCGGTCTGGAGATCTGATCTTGCTTCATCAATATTTCCCAACTCAGCCTTTGTTACACCACGATGAGCATACGCTTCGATATAGTCAGAATTTAGGCGAATCGCCTCGGTATAGTCAACAATGGCGGAATCAAAATTTTCATGTCGGGTTTTTACAAGTGCCCGATTGTGGTAGGCCATTGCGTAATCAGGTTTTAGACGAATTGCCTCGGTATAATCAGTAACTGCCTCATCATACCGACCTAGCATGCTCTGTGAAATACCCCTATTGTTGTAAGCTTCAATATAATCAGATTTTAGACGAATTGCGGTGGTATAATCGGCAATTGCTTCATCGTGTTGACCTAATTTGTCCTGTGAGAGACCCCGAATATTATAGGCTTCGGCGAAATCTGGCTTTAACTCAATGACCTTGTCGTAATCAGATATAGCATCATTATGTTGTCCAAGTTCATTCTTCGCAATAGCCCGATAATAGTAAATTTCGGCGGAATTTGGTTCCAACTCAATCGCTTTATCAAAATCGACAAGTGCCAGATCATGTTTGCCAAGTCTCAGGCATGTAGTTCCTCGATTGTGGTAAGCTTCAACAAAGTCAGGTTTTGATACAATTGCCTGATTAAAGTCAATAACAGCATCTTCGTAATCCCCAAGTTCGGATTTTATTGTTCCGCGGTTATAATAAGTTTCGGCGAAATTGGGATCCAATTCTATTGCTCTGTTAAAATCGTCCATTGCCTCCGTAAGTTGACTAAGATTAAAATGTGCAACCCCTCGGTTGCAGTACGCATCGGCAAGATTGGGGTTTAATACGATTGCCTTGTTGAAATCAGTTATTGCTTCCTTAAACTGGTTAAGATCGTTTCGAGCTATGCCGCAATTGTAGAAGGCTTCCCAAAAATCAGGCTTCAATACAATCGCCTTCTGATGGGCAGAGATCGCTTTTTCCTTCCAGTTTCCGTGATAAAGGAGAAAACCAATTGACAAAAAGGCATGCGCAGCGAGTTCGTTGTCGCTCGGTTTAGAAGTGTTCGCGGCCCTCTGCTTGTTTTCACTTGCAGCTTCTGTCGGTGTTTCCTCTGCCAACTCTGGAAACCGTTCGGTGAGTTTCGGAACGTAGGCCTCCTCATAATTAGCAATAATCCGAATAATGAATCTCATCAGTGGTGCCAAAGGATGACTTTCATTCTCACCGACGGAATAAATTAACTCCTCTAGCACATCATCTAACCACTGATATTCGTTTTCAGTCAGTTTGATAACGCCGTAATGACCATGCCGCTGCCCAAAATCGATTAATCCATCTAGTACCCCTACTAACCATTGATAGGCACTCTCAGGGTAGGTTGTAGACATAACGGGAGCCGACGATTGAATTTCGACCTGAATTTGTATCGGCTCCAACCTCTGAAACAATTGAGATCGGCTTAAGGTAACTCCAGATGAAGCAGTATCCAATTCCAAAGACATCGGTATTGATGAAATATCAAATGGATGTTGTATTTCCATCGCCATAGTTTACCTCTTCCATTTACCTCTATCATACTCGTCATGTGTAAGCACGCGCCTAATAGAAACTGTCTGATCTTTATATTCAACAAATGCGATAAGACGCACGTTCCTACCAATGTTGAAGACTGTCAAAGTTGTGTTTTCACCTACCTTTATTGGCACTGGGTCTGCTTGAGGAAACGTTTCACGCAAATGTATAAAAGACTCAAAAGTTCCTTCCTCCATCAAGGCATACCATCGCTGAAGAGCACTTCTGGCAGTTGAATGCCTCTGTGCAAATTTGTCCAGTTTTCTTCGTCCAATGATCTCCATTAGGTGTTTTCAGGAAATGTCTGCTCCTTAATTCAGTTACATTAAGACCGTCCCAGTTATTATACCATAGAAAAAATTAATTATCAAAAAGCAAGAACGAAAAAACGTTATACCTCGTTCCCAATATCCAACCCCGTCAACCCCTCAACAATCCCCCCCGTCTCCAAACTCACACCGACAACCTTCCGTACCAAATCCACAATATACGTCTCATCATCCGCACGGTTCGGGTCGTTCACGATACCGCTTCGTTTATCTGTTTTCAATACGGTATTGATCCACCACCCACTCCAATGCAGAACGGTTGCCCAATCGATACCCAAGCACCTCCGTAGGAATCCCATTTAACGTCAAGAAATCGTTATATCGGATTTGTGTTTTATCTTTTGAAAACCGCATCCGCTCTACACGCCAATCCAATGGCATATTCGGGGTTTCACTCAGCTCTAACTTATACGGAGGCTGGTCTTCGTAGTGGACATGGATGTGTGCCAAGCGTTTTCCTGCTTCAAATTGTTTGAGTTCTGCGTAAAAGGTTTTTATCGGCTTATGCGTTGGTTTGATGTCTTGCACTCCTGTGTTGCCCTCCTAATGTATACATTTATGTGAAGTATTATACATGCGTTCACAGTCAATTGCAAGTGAAATTAGCGTTTTTTGAAAAGATAACCGTTTGACAGAAAATAATTTTTATAGTATAATATACCAAAAGTCAAGGAAAAGGCTTCGGTTATCGGCTCTCGGCCCCTTTGTTGTGAAATTTACAGAGTCTCTGGACACCCCAAGGAACCTGCTGACCGCTGATGGCTGACGGCTACTAAAATATGAATTCACTCCGGTTTTTTATTAACGGGTTTTTGATCGGCCTCGCCAACATCATTCCCGGCATGAGCGGTGGAACGCTCGCACTTGTTTTAGGTATCTATGAGCGGCTCATTGGAGCCTTACGAAACATCGGACTTTCAACAGTAAAAAACTTGCTCGGAGTGGTAAAATTAAAAAAGGAAGCTTTCATAACAGCAGAGATCGAACTTCGTCGTATTGACTTCGGTTTTCTGGCACTGTTAGGCACTGGCGCGGTAGCGTCAATCTTGCTCACATCGAAGTTGATTGTCTATCTGCTGAACGACCATCACGATCCAACTTACGGCTTCTTTAGTGGGCTCATTCTAACATCTATTCTGGTCCCAGCACGAATGCTAAAACGATGTGGGGTGAGAGAATTACTTGTGCTACTGATTGCTGTCGCGCTTGTGCTAAGCCTATCTGTCGGTACAAGTGAAAAGCAGTTAGAGCGCGTGGCATATAAATCTGGAAACGAGGTGGTAATAGATACCGGTATCCGGCAAACCCCTTTTCCAACCTATTGGGACTTTGGAATCTTTTTTGGAAGCGGGGCACTGGCTATTTCGGCGATGATTCTGCCCGGCATCAGTGGTTCCTTTTTGATGCTTGCTCTCGGTGTCTACTTTCGGCTCTTAACCGCAATAAACACCTTAATAGAAGGCGTTCCGAAATTGCTCAACGGGGTTTTCGACGAGGTGATGTTAGCGAGTTTACTGATAATCGGAGTTACCACAATCGGGTGTCTGTTCGGGCTGCTCGCTTTTACACGATTACTTAACTACCTCTTGGAACGCTATCGCAACTTGACAATTGCCTTTCTTATCGGATTAATGGTGGGATCGCTTTATGGATTATGGCCCTTTCGTAAGTTTGCAATGGTTGATGGGGAACGGATAGACACGGCTCATATTCTCCCTCAACTGGATGTGAACCTGCTTATCACGACAGGGGCTTTTCTCGTCGGTTGTGGTGTGATTTTTCTCTTTACCCGTTTGGAGAATTAGAGGAATAACGAACCGCGATTAGCCATTAAATGAAAAAAATAAAGAGCATCGGTTTTTTCGTCAATACAACCAAAGCGAATGCGGCAAGTGTCGTTGAAGGCGTATACACGTGGCTTGAGGCGCGCGGGATTATACCCCTCCTGCCAGACGAACAGGCATCGGCGTTGGGGCGAACCAGCGATACACCAATCTCCAGAACCAAAGTCGTACAACAAGCCGATGTGATGCTCGTCCTTGGTGGAGATGGTACGCTCCTAAGCGCAGCACATACACCGAAGATTGAAAATGTTCCGATCCTTGCGATCAATATTGGAACGCTCGGGTTTCTGACGGATGCGTCGCTTGATGAACTCTATCCAACTTTGGAAAGTCTTTTGACCGGGGATTATCGTATAGAACATCGGATGATGTTGGAGGTTGTTGTCGACAGCCAAGGGTTTCCAGAACCATTTCGGGCTTTCGCGCTCAACGATGTTGTTATTCGGCATTACACGCGTCTCATCGAGTTGGATGCGTATATTGATGGTGAGCTCTTTATTCCGTATAATGCTGACGGCTTAATTATCGCAACGCCAAGTGGGTCAACGGGATATTCGCTCTCTTGCGCAGGCACTATTGTCGAGCCGCAATTGGAAGCAATCTTGTTGACACCTATCGCCCCGCACAGTTTGACAGTGCGTCCGTTCATTGCCCATGGTGAGGCGGAGATCACCGTCAAAATGCGCGCTGCATATCAGAGCGTTGATGTTTTTGTCGATGGACAGCGTGAGACACACAGCCTCACCGCAGGGGCAGTCATAAAAGTAGAAAAAGCAGAACGTACAATTCAACTCATCCGTTCGCAGCATCATAGTTATTACAAAGCCTTACGTGAAAAACTAATGTTAGGTGAAAGTGTCAGAAATGTTAGGTAAAGGGTCAGATGTCCTTAGAGGAATGGTTATCAGCGTTTAGTTAACCGATAACCGTATACCGTCGAAATGATAGAAACACTCTCTATCCGCAACATTGCACTCATAGACGAACTTGACTTGGAACTCGCACCTGGGCTGAATATTTTTACCGGTGAGACGGGTGCTGGTAAATCCGTTATTCTCAGATCGATTGGGCTGGTCTTAGGTGAGAGAGTCTCTGCCGATATTGTGCGCGAAGGCACAGATTTCGCAAAAGTGGAAGCAGGGGTCGCACCTCAGGAGCAGCATCCGATGTGGCACACAGATTTCGCTTTTAGCGATGTTTTGGACCCGTCAGATGCCACAATTCTCTCCAGAAGGATTAGTGCCGCCGGTAGAAGCCGTTGTCATGTTAATGGACGGTTGGTGAATTTGGGTCAGCTCCAAGCGATTGGGGCTTTGCTCGTTGATATCCACGGTCAACATGAACATCAATCCTTGTTTAGAACACAAACCCATCTCAGGCTTTTAGATGATTTCGGGGGATGTAGTGAGGCGAGACAGCATGTTAGCAAGATCCATGCACACTTACAAGCCTTGCAACAAGAAGCAGCCGACCTGACACAAACTTTGCGGGCATCAGAACGGGAAAAAGACCTCCTTGAATTTGAGATTAAAGAACTCGATGCAGCGAGTCTTGAGGAGGGTGAAGACGAAGAATTGGCCGCTGAAGCCCGTATACTCAGCAATGCCGAAGAATTGGCTAACGCTGCCAGCCGCCTATATGCCCTACTGGATAGTGATACTTCTAATAGCAGCAACGCATCGGTGCTCGAACGACTCAAGGATGCTGCAAAGACGCTTGCGAAATTGTCCGAGTTAGATAACAGCCTCTCGGAAGTCCAAGAACGCTTGGAAACATCGCTCTACGAACTCGAAGATGTCGCCTTACACGTCCGCCAATATAGGGATACCGTGGAATACAATCCTATGCGCTTGGACGAGGTTACCGACCGTTTGGCACTGATCTCGAAACTCAAACGGCGTTACGGCAATACGATCGCTGAGATATTAGCCTACCACGCCGAAGCAGCGCAGAAATTGCAGACGTTAGAACTCGGTTCAGAAAAGCAAGAATCACTTCAGGTAGAAATCGACAAAACCGTTCAAGAGGCGCAACATCTGTGTCGTTCGCTTTCTGTGAAACGTCAGCACGTTGCCAAGCAGCTTTCAAAGCAGATTGAGAAGGAATTGCGAACGCTCGGCATGGACAAGGCAGAATTTCAAGCATCTGTCCAGCACATAGCCGACGAACGGGGGCCATTTCAGATAGACGGTAAGCACTACGCCTTCCGCTCTCACGGAATGGATGATGTCGAGTTCTTAATCGCACCGAATGTCGGTTCTGAGGCGCGTCCGATTTCCAAAATTGCATCAGGCGGCGAAATCTCACGCATTATGCTCGCGTTGAAGACGGTATTGGTGCAAGTAGATGAAATCCCAACGCTTCTTTTCGATGAAATTGATAGCGGAATTGGTGGCAAAGTAGCGGATGTCGTCGGTAGGAAGTTGAAAGAACTTTCTGAATTCGCACAAGTGATCTGTATTACCCATCTCCCCCAGATTGCTCGTTTCGCGGACAGACATTTCCGCGTAGAAAAGAAAGTCGTTGATGGAGAACGCACACTGATTACAGCAAAATCCCTGACACCAGAGGAACAGATTAACGAAATTGCCCGAATGCATGGAGGTGGAGAGACTGAGATTGGACTTGCCCATGCACGTGAATTATTGTTTGAAAAATAGGGAGAATAGCCGTCAGCCGACAGCCGAAAAAAAATGGATGAAAGGTTTACACAAGCCAGCGGGGCACATGTTTATACGGGTTGCGAATTGTTAGTCAAAGGGGCTTTGGAGAGCGGGGTTAGCCTTCTTACAGGCTATCCGGGCTCCCCACTTGCTGAAGTGTTTGACGTTATTGAGCGGAATGCTGAATTGTTGAAGACCAATGGCATTGTTGCCCAGATAGCCAACAACGAGGCATTGAGTATCGCTCGACTCAACGGTTCGCAAATGGCAGACCTTCGCGCAATCACGTTTATGAAAAGCGTCGGTTTACATGTCGCTTCCGATGCGCTTGCAATTAGCAATCTCGCTGGCACAACCGGGGGGGCTGTCGTTGTTATCGGTGATGATACTTGGTCGCACAGTACCCAGGTCCCTGCGGATTCCCGGTTTTTGGTGCGGCATGTCTACACCCCCCTGCTTGAACCCGGCACATTTCAGGAACTTAAAGACTGGATTGATTGCGCCTTCCAAATTTCCGCTGCTGCAAATCTCTATGTCTGCTATCTAACAACTGAGAATCAAGCGAGTGGTGGCGGTAACGTTGAACTGCGTCCTAACATTTACCCCGATATTAGCGATTTAAAGCGAATTAATCTTGATACGCAACTCATTGATGCTGATAAGCGGGTCGTCTTACCACCCCATACCGCTCGAATTGAGGTCGAAACGTTACGAGAAAGGTTGCCTGCCGCGCTTGAGACCGCACGCGCTTTAGAACTCAACAAGATCCAGTTTCTTGAGAAGGCTTCAACTACAAAGAGACCCCCTCTCGGATTTGTCAGCGCAGGCTTGGCGTATAGCTGCCTCCTCCACGCACTTGAAGAGTTGAACCTGCATGGCGATATCCCAATCCTCAAGCTCGGTATGACCCACCCGATTGATTCGGACATCGTCCGGGAATTTGCCGAGCAGGTAGACGAAATTTATGTTGTTGAAGAGAAACGTCCGCTCTTAGAAAACGAAATCAAAGCACTTCTCACGCAAATGTATCAAGGTGGCGACATCAAACGGTACGTAAATGTCTGGGGCAAGCAATTTCCGAACGGTTTGGCGGGTGTGCCGGTAGCCTCTGGCTTGGATGCCTCTATTCTCATTCAGAAACTTATTCCACTCCTTAGAGACCGTCTCGGTACAGCAGACACAACTATTGATACTGCGCACTTCGCACGTGAAGAAGCCCTCCAAGAACAGGTCTCCGACCAACAGATTGATATTCCGCAACGCACGCCTACCTTCTGTCCAGGCTGTCCACATCGCGACTCTTCAAGCGTGTTCCTTGAAATCACAGAACAATTTATGGATCCCGATTACATGAAAAAACATCACGGTTCGGGACCGGTGGACCTCGTCTTTCACGGTGATATCGGCTGTTATTCTATGCTCAAATATGAGCCGTTTCCGAGGTTGATGCACAATCTCTCTGCGATGGCATTAGGGGGCGGTGCTGGTGCCGGGATTGATCCGTTTATCCAAAACAAACAGATCGTTTTCATGGGGGATTCGACTTTTTTTCATGGCGGTATGTCAGCGATTTCGGATTCAATTAAAAACAATCAAGACATCGCCTACATCATTTTAGACAACCAGACAACGGCAATGACGGGCCATCAACCGACACCCGCTGATGAACGTGACCTGCTCGGTAATCCCACCTTCGCACAAGACATTGAGCAAGTCGCACAAGGACTCGCTGGCGACTCTGGGATAGAAATTGTCCGCACTAACCCTGAAGATCGGGTCAACTATAAAAAATACCTTGAAAAAACCATTCTCAAATCCGGTGTCAAAATTGTCATTGCTGATAAGGAGTGTGCAATCACCTATCATCGCCGGGTACGCCGAGAGCAACGAAAAACTATAGCCAAGGACGGTTTCCTTAAATACGAAAAACATATCAATATTACCCCTGAAGTCTGCGAATTTTGTCGGGAATGCACAACTGCTACAGGGTGTCCGGGTTTGAAAATTATTGATACCGATTACGGTGATAAAATTGCGATTGATCGCTCGAATTGTGTCTCCGATGGGGCATGCGCGCGGATTAAATATGCCTGTCCAGCCTTTGAAGAGGTTATCGTCACACGGAAACGTCCGCCGCAAGAGACGGATGTAGCATCTGGTTATCGCGGGCTTTTGAGTGATGACCCTTTACCTCCACCGCCTCCACTGAATTTTGAGAGAAATTGGAACATCTACGCCGCAGGGGTCGGTGGTATGGGTATTGGCACGATTTCTAAGGTCCTCGTCGTTGCGGGATATCTCCAAGGCTACGACGTGACATTTTGCGACAGGAAAGGCTTAGCGATTCGCAATGGCGGGGTCTATACCCATATCGCGTATACGCGGTCCGACGTTCACGCCTCACCGATGATTCCGTATGGCAAGGCGGATCTTCTATTAGGACTCGACATTTTGGAAGCCGTCCGTGGCATTACTGCCAATTCCCTTTTCCGTATCGCATCGCCATCACGCACCGCTGCCGTGGTAAATACAGCCAAAACTGAAACTATATCCACGCTTATCGGCAAGGACCATTTTGATCCAGAGACACTTGAAGATGACCTTCAGGCGTATACCAATACCGACGCGTATTTCGGCATAGATCTCTTTGGGGTTTCTGAACAATTGTTTGGGAGTAAATTATATGCTAATATGATGCTCCTCGGTACTGCCTTCCAACGCCAGTTGATACCCCTTGAATTGGGACCTTTGCAACTTGCCCTCAAGCAAATGGTTCCGCATGCCGATTTGGATACTAACATGAGAGCGTTTACCGTCGGACGTCGTCTTGCCCTGGAATCATCTGAATCTTCTGTTAACGCACCGTCAATAAAGACGTTAGTAACTTATAATGAGATGCTTGAAGCAAAACAGCAGATCTTGGCGCGGAAATGGCGCGGGAAGCGTTTAGCGACGGAATACGTGACCCTCATCGAGAACGTAGTAAAAGCATTGGACATCGGGTCGGAGAGCATCAACCGAATGTTGGCACTCTATATCTACGACCTCGTTCAGTTTGCGGATATCGACTACGCACGTAGATATGTTGAGAAGATTAAGCAGGTTTACGCATACGATACGGCTGATTACGACTATCGCGCCACAAAAGCCGCGATCAGGTACCTGCACAAAGTCATGCTGATTAAAGATGAAGTTTACGTCGCACACCTCTTGACGAGCGAAGAGAAATTGCAGCGTGACAAGGAATTGTATAAGGTTGATACCGCGAACGGTGATAGAATTGAGTATGTTCATCTCAACCGGCCTCATTTCACTGTGATGGGACTTGACATCGAAGGAGATATTGATACGCGAAATTGGCAATTAAACCTGATGAAACGTATGAAATTTCTCAGGCGATGGCTGCCGCAGTGGCACGCAAAGGAGAAAGCGTTCCGGGAGTGGTATATCACCCGTGTGATTGACACTTTTGCACCCAACGGTGAAGAGGCTTATGAAAAGCATCTCCAAGCATTGGAATGTGCTGAAGAGGTCCGCGGTTATCGGGGGATCCGTTACCCCAAAATGGAAACGGCGAAACAGACAGTTGAGGACTTACTTGCACACAAATAGTTTTCGGAGAAGCGCACTACAATGCAGACACGATCCATGCTGACAGTGACAGGACACACTCGCGTTGTTGGCGTTATCGGTGATCCGATTGAACACAGCCGTTCACCGCAAATGCAGAATGCCGCCTTTGCGAAAGCGGGTCTTGATTATGTCTATGTGCCGTTTCACGTCCGACCGGATGATTTGGCGCAGGCGATCGCAGGATTCAAGGCACTTAACGTCGTTGGCATTAACGTGACACTCCCACATAAACAGGCTGTTATTCCATATCTTACATCGATTTCAAGGGAAGCCGAGCTTATCGGAGCTGTCAATACACTCACTTTTCTTGAGGATGGGATACACGGTGATAATACGGACGCACCGGGTGTTTTAAGAGCTTTAGAAGAGGACGGAAACCTGTCTATACCCGTCGGTGAAAATGTCGTCGTCTTGGGGGCAGGGGGCGCAGCAAGAGCCATTGTCGTTGCATTCGCCCTTGCAGGCGTTGCATCTATAACAATTGCCAATCGCACAACCGAGAAGGCTATCGCATTAGCAGAAGAAATGCAGCAAAAAACAGGTGTGTCGATGCATGGGATGGGACTTACAGATGCGCGGGTGGCGGATGCTGTTCGCCAAAGCACGCTTCTTGTCAATACCGCTACGGCGAGTATGGATCTGACACAACCACTGCTGATTTCTGTTGACTGGCTTCAACCGCATGCTATCGTTTACGACATTGTCTATACACCACCGGTGACGCCTCTCATGAGGGCAGCCGCTGAACACGGATGTCAAACGCTTGGTGGCATCGGAATGCTAATTCATCAAGGGGCTATCGCTTTTGAAAAATGGACGGGTGTTCCCCCCTGTACCCAGACAATGCAACAGGCACTTTCTATATAGGTGTTGTAGCGCAATCTGAGAATCTCATACAGTTCACTAAGAAATACGAAAGGGGTTGATAACAACATAATGCAAGAGCAAGAACACGACTTTAAACCGATTCGATTTGTCATACTCGGAACGCCCTATACCATCAAGCCAACTGAAGACCTAACCTCCGACAATATCAACGAACTTGTTGAATATGTCAAAAGTTTGGTTGAATCTTATCTCAGAAAGGGCTTTGACGAACAAAGGGTTCCACTGCTTGTTGCGTTCCATATTGCTGATGAAAAACGTCGCCTTCAAGAAAAATATGAATTGCCATTGTACCGGATAGTCGAAAGGCTACAGTTTGCAATTGAAAAGGAAGCACCACAGGAACTCTCCACTGAAGCTCTCGATTAAAGTGTTTGTTCAGGGCAGAAGGATGCTCTTAATTGGCATGCTTATCTTAGCGGAGCAATAGTACCGCAAGCACACAGAATATCGGGAGTAAGACAATCAGAATTTTAACTTCAATTAGGTAGTTTTTGTAACGTTGAATCTGCGAACTGCGGGCGATCCACTGATTGATGAAGCCAATTCGCCGATGGATGGATGGATGGGTGTTGAACATTTCAAATAACCGCCGAATTGATTTCGGTGCTGAATTCAGTACTGCCAGTTTCATTAATGCCGTTTTGAAGGCTTCCGGTTTTTCTGTGAGCCTGACTGCATACAGATCCGCTTGATGTTCACAGCGTCTTGACAAATATCGGAATATTAACACGAAATAGGTAATCAGAAAAGTCATTGAGCAGAGCGTTGGCAAAATTTGTGATTCCCCAAAATGTATCACCAGCGGTTCTTCAACAAGGACATAAAAGAACGGATAACTCAACAGGTAGAAGAGTGAAAAGAGCATATAAGTTTGAATGTGTTTGTAACGAATATGGCCAAGTTCGTGCGCGACAACGGTCTCAATTTCGTCATCTGTAAAGTATTCCAGGAGCGCATCTGTCAAAAAAATACGCCGATTCCACGGGAGGGTCCCCGCAACAGCTGCATTTGCTATCAACAGTGAACCCGTCTGCCAGACCATAATATCTTTATGTTTTGCCCCGCTCTGTTTTGTTAACTGTTCTAACCGGGTCTTTAGTCCTGAATTTGGAGCCAATGGTTCTGTTTTCCACAGAAACTGCATTAGTAACGGCGCAAGGATATACGCCGAGACAATCACTGGTAGGATGAGTCCGATTAAAATGTATGGATGTTCAACGATGAACACCTTCGCCGAGTATGGGAGCCAATGAAGTGCATCTATTGTTATGAGGTAAATGAACATCGGCAGCAGTGGGAAAAGTAGAAACTTAAATTGAAGACTCAGGACTTCTCGGTAGTGTCCCGGTTGGAGTTGATTTACTTGGTAAAACGCAAGCCGAATGCAAATTAACCCGACCAAAAGCGGGAACAATGCAAGCATCTGACGCAAATTTTCCATCGGAAAAAATGCGAAATATTTATCAATCAGTACCGGCAGATTCAATAGATATAGGTTGCACAGATAACCCGCTAAGCTGAGGCATTCAAAGGCAATCATATAGCGGCGCAGCCGATGGAGTTTCGGTAGGTTTTCCTCTTTGTGCGCAGGAAAAGTTCGCGCAACATACGCCGTCACGAAATACGCTATAAGAATAGGGTAGCCCGTCAACACAATTGTCCAAAGGACCACCTGCATATCACTGATGTTCATCCGTGTTTCCGGTGGTTCAAAGTGAAAAAGGGAGATGAGCCCGGCGATTAAAATGATACTTATCTGTCCCATTCTGTCAACGACCTTCCTTACTGTATTATGGGAAATAGACGCAGCGTGTTTACGAAGCGTAACTACCGAAGAGGGCTTCCAGACCAAGATTTTCTGTGCCCATAGGTGACAAAATTTTACTCTATCCTGCATCAAAAATCAAGCCTCTTTTTACGCTTAACCTTGGCTTTCTGTTAAGCGTGAAAAAACTTTTGACTTTTTTTTGGAAAAGGTGGTATAATTTATATTAAAAGTGCCTGTCGGGGAGAATTGCTTGCGGGTGTCTTACATTGTGAGTTCGGAGTGCAGTTTCGGGCATTGAAAACTTTTGTCTGTGTAGGAAAGGGGATTGTCCTGTCCATATACGCACATTCAGGCGGAATTTGAGCAGAATTCCAAGATACTGTGAAAATTGATTTTTGGGCTTAACTTGAACGCCTGCTTCTTAGATATCAGCTGGCGAACAACGCTCTAAATTGTTGTAAATAACTTAGGAGGAATCCATGATAAGTAGAACCGCTTTCACGATTATCGCTCTTTTGGGAGTTGCACTTATTGTTAGTAGCTGCGGGAAGCTGGACCAAGAAGAGTTTGAAATGTGGAAGAATGAACATGTCTCACAGATGGAACAAGCTGATGCTGACATTACAAACAAAGTCACTATGTTAGAGGCAAAAGTTGATCAGCAGGCGAAAGATACTGAGGATACAATCGCTGCCGCAAAGAATGAGGCGATTGCCGCATCTCAGCAAGGTGATGCCGACACTATCGCTGCTGCAAATCAAGCCTCAATGGAACAGGACGCACAACTCCGCGCCGACTTGACCAAGGCTATTGATATGCAAGGGCAAAAAGCGATGGAATTTGCCCAAGGTGAAGACGCAAAACTGCAACAGCGACTTGACGCACACGATACAGCTGATGCAGCCCAGGACGATGCGATTAAAAAGCTTGAATCCGAAGTAATGTCCTTGAAAGAAGGACTTGCTATGGTAGAAGCAGAGGTCGCCGCGAAACCTACGCTTGTGGCGACTGTCCGTTTTGGGAGTGGACAAACCCGTTTATCCACGGAAGGCCAAGAAATGCTTAACGGTGTTGTTGAGCAACTCAAGGCAGATTCGGATGCAAAAATCATAGTCGTTGGACATGCGGATGGCACGCCGGTCTTACGGGGCAGCTATAGAAGCAATTGGGATCTCTCGCAAGCCCGCGCCAACTCAGCTGCAAAATACCTTGAATCCAAAGGAATTGATACCAGCAGAATTGAGGCAATTGGTAAAGCACATACCGATCCCATCGCACCCCAGAACACTTCCGCTGGCAGAGCGATGAATCGCCGAGTCGAAGTCATTTTGGTTCCAGCTGGTGCTCTTGACCAACCGCTCTAAACTTTTTCCTTCGGTTGAAGTCATTCGGGTTGTTTGAACCCAATGACGCAGCCTAATTTTTTCTGATCAACGGTGGGCGGGACCTGTGCTCGCCCACCGTTCCCATATCACTTTCCTCTACATATAATCCTCGGATAAGGGCTTTGTCGTTTATGCGTTTGGCACTTGCCTGTCTTTTATTTTTCCTTTTGTTTCATTCCATAACGTTCGCGGAGACTGCCGATGTCCCTCCGCTCCGACCCTCACCCGTCCGAGCGTTTTTAAGCGAATACCTTCAATCTCCGTCGTTTCAACTCTCACTGTTCTCCTACAAGCCGCAATTGGGCGGACTCACTGATATCCTCCAGAGCGTCGGGGTTGAACGGGTTCCCAGCGAACTGCTCCCTATGTTTTCAGTTGTATTACAACATACACCGGCGTTAAACTCACGTTTTGAGTTGGGTTATTGGCAGATGCAACTTGACATTCCACCGCCTACCTCGGTGGAACTCTCCACTACTCTCATTCCGTTTTCCTATCAGTTTATCTATCGTCCAGTGCTTTTGTCGGAATTTATTCCGATTTATATCGGCGGCGGGGTCGGTTTCTTGGGAGCAAGTTTTAGGGGGAGCGCACTCGATCTACTTGAAGGACAGGGCATTAGTTTTGATGACGGTTCTTCTGGTCCAACCGGATATGTTCTCATCGGAGCGGAACTGTTTCAATGGGAACAGAATTTCTCACTCAACTTTGAATTGAAACGGATACTGAAAACAATAGAGACGACCGGCACTACACCGCTCAATCTAATTTTGGATGGCACCGCAATCGGTCTGGGCATTGAAATGCGGTTTTAGTTGTCAGCGTTCAGTGGATATCCTTGAAGTATGGCAAACGAATTATCCCACTTGTTGTCTGTCTGGTATTCGGCGGTATTATTGGCGGCTACTCAGAGACCCCACTCCCGCTCCTGAGTTTATTGGCTGCAACGGCTGTCTTTATTTTTCTGGGCATGGAGATCGCCGTCTATTTGCTGCTAATCGCCTTACCCTTTTCGTTCCGTTATATTGTCCCCGGTAGTTTTGAGATTCAAACACCGACAGAGCCACTATTAGGCATGCTCGTTGCTGTTTATGGGGTGCAAAGAATAGTTAACTTTGCTCTTCAGAAGCCGAAGTCCGAAAACAAGTTTCCTTTTTTTCGACCGCTCTGCTGCTATATCCTCATTACATTCCTTTCCGCAATCAATACACCAGATCTTTTTGTTACCCTTAAAGGCGCGTTCCGTGCGGTTGTTTACATGCTATTTAGTGTGATAGTGTATGCCGTTATCCAAAACAGGACTGCACTGAAACGGCTTTTTATTGCTATCTTTCCCTCTGCAGCCGTTGCCGTTATCTGGACAGTTGTTGTCCTCATCTACCATATTGATGCTTGGCAGTGGACGAGTGCATATCGGAGCGCACCCTTTACGAACTACTCCGTTTACGGCTCTTTCACCGCCATTTTTTTTCTCATCTGTCTCAGTCGCCTTCTCTTTGACGATGGTACCTACGATAAAGTGCTCTGGACGGCGTGGTTCGTCTGTTTTAGTGTTGGACTCCTTTTATGTTTTTCACGTGGTGTCTGGCTTTCCGTGGTCGTAGCAGTTGGATTTATGCTGATGCAACTCGGAAGAGGCGTTACGCATAAAAAGATTCTGTTTATCGGTGCCGCATGTCTTATCTTATTCGTCTGTCTGAATCTACCGGGAGTCTATAACATTATTATTGAGAGAATTACATCTGCAGTGGACATCTCTTATGCTTCAAACCGAGCACGGCTCTTGCGATGGGGACAGGCAGCAGTGATGTTCCTTGAAAACCCGATTTTGGGGAAGGGCTATGGCGCGTTTGCAATGCTTTACGAGGAAGATGTCGCACTCGTTGGAAGTTACACAGCGCAATATCAACTCGGCGCACACAGTGAATACCTTCAAGTTCTGGCGGAATTAGGGATTGTCGGGTTAGGCGTGTGGATATGGCTTAATGTTGCGTTCTTACGCTACGGCTTTCGTGCCCTCCGAAGGTTAGAAGACGGCTTTTACCGCGCTGTCGTTATTGGACTGATGGCCGCTGAACTGTCATTGATGGTGCATTTTACGGTGAACAATCTCCTGAACGGCGACGCTATTGGTGTGCCTTTTTGGGGGATTTATGGGCTATTACCGGCTGTCGTGCAAATGGCGGATCGCGAAAAGAGGCTTCATGTTAACGCGCAAGGGGCAGCTAAATTGTCAACATTGGAAACCGAAAACACGCTATAATTAGCAATTAGCGATTAGGTCGTTTCGCTGCGCTCCACTTTTAGCAGTTTGCTATTTGCTGTTAGCACGCTGCGCTTTTAGCAATCCGCTATTCGCGAACTACTAATTGCTAACAACTAATACCAATTCTAATTGATAATTCCTCTTAAAAGGTTGGCTATTTTTTAGCGATGCCCGGTGCGGTTAGAAACCGCACCTACCGGGTGTGGCGTGAGTGGGTTCGGTTAATGCGAGATAAACTTTTAGAAATGGTATAACAACCAATCCCCAACGGAGAAACTAATATGAACATTATTCACATTATTTCAGACACATTTCGACGCGACAATCTTGCGATTTTTGGCGGTAAAGGATACACGCCATCCCTAAATGCCTTCGCGGAGAAATGTGTCGTTTTTGATAAAGCGTACGTTTGTGGCTTTCCGACTGTCCCGATACGAGGTGAACTCGTGACAGGGCAAGTCAGCATCTGTCGAAGAGGGTGGGAACCGCTCAAACGAGATGTTCCTGTCATCGCTGATGACTTAACGAAAGCTGGTATTGTGAGTATGATGATCGCCGATACGCCGCATCATATCAACAACGGCTTCTTTTACAATCGTGGGTTCACCGGATGGAAGTGGATTCGCGGGCAAGAAGGCGACTGTTTAGAGACACAGCCCTACGATTATGAATCGAAGGAAGCACTGCAGTATCGCACGTATACCCGAACACATCCAAATAGGTTACCTGGGGGTCTCGGCAATCATCTGAAAAATATCTCCTTTCGACAGACGGAAGCGGATACTTTCGTCGCCCAGACGATGCAAACGGCTTGCGATTGGTTAGAGCGAAACCACCAACATGAAAACTTCTACCTCATAGTGGACACCTTCGATCCACACGAACCGTGGGATGCTCCAGAATGGTATCTGAGACGTTTCGATTCAAGCGACTACGATGGACCGGAACCGATCTATCCGCCTTACGGTCCCAATCCGATGAACGAACGTGAGACGGAACGGCTCAACGCTCTCTATCGCGCCGAAGCCTCGCTGGTTGACAATTGGATTGGGCAGCTCCTACGAAAGATTGACTACATGGGTTTGATGGAAAATACAATGATAATTTTCATGGCAGACCACGGCTTCCTATTGGGTGAACACGGGCTGCTCGCAAAGAATCTGAGTATGTATGAAGAGGTCATCCATATCCCGCTTCTGGTTTATCACCCGGATGCAGCACCACGCCATACAGATGCACTCACCAGTATCGCCGATATTCCTGCGACTGTTGTTGACTTGTTCGGTGCAGAAGGCGGCGCGCAAGTGGAAGGCAATAGTCTCCTCCCTGCTATCATGGGCGACACCGATACGGGGCGTGAATATGCAGTGACGCACGGTGCTTGGGTCGGGGGATGGAGTCCTGATGGGGGGAGTCCACATGGGAGCATTACTGATGGCACTTGGTCTCTGCTTTTAGAGAATCAGGGCGGTCCGAAGTCTTTGTTCCATTTGCCCTCTGATCCGGAACAGGAGCAGAATCGATTTGAATCGGATACAGGGGAAGCGCGTCGGCTCTACCAAGCGTTTTTGGAGTTCTTAGCACAACACGGTGCACCTGAAGCGATGGTAGCGGAATTTCAGAGTCGGTGGCCCGAATAATCCTTGTTAAAATACGCCACCCCTTGTGGGCGAGGTTTCCAACCTCGCCTTTTTTTCTTCAAATCTCTGCCATGTAGTTGGGATCTCCGAAGCCCGACTTCTGATGCTACGTCCAATCCATAATTACGCCTAAGTATTCATCTTTCCTATCTGTCAACCCATCGTAAGCAGACTGAGCATCTTCAGGGTCGATGACGTGTGTCAGTAACTCTTCTACCTTGAATTTACCTTCACACATCAGTGAATACGCCAAGCGCGAGTTGCGTTCAAGCGAGTGTTTCGATTCGCCTGTGTGCAGCGTCGGATAGATCCACTCGTGCGCGCTTTTCAGCGTAATCGCGCCTAAACCGATACTATGGCTATAGTTCAGAATTGCTGTGGCATTCGTTACATACTCGCCGCGCGGCGAACCGAGCAGTATAACTTCACCTTTTCTGCCAGTCAATTGGTAAGCCGTTTCGACGAGCCGTGGATTTCCGATCGCTTCAACCGTGACAGCCGTTTTTTCACCGTTTGTCAGCGCAATGACGCGTTCCAGGGCATCTTCTTCATCAGGGTTAATCAGATGTTGAATGCCGCACTGTCGAGCGATTTCGAGGCGGCGTGGCACGCGTTCGATACTGATAACCTTCATACCTGCCAAATTGAAAAGTTGGGATGCAGAGTTACCAACTAACCCCAAGCCAATAATCGCGACAGTATCCCCAAATTCAGCAGATGATACCCGCAGAGAGGTCATCGCTACCGTTGCCATTCGGACGAATGGAACCAATTTCTCATCTATATCCAGAGGTGGTTTAAATGCCAGAAGCACTGACTCTGTTTTAGCAATGGATGCGTGAGGTCCATAACAGAAGGCGAGATCCCCCGCGGCGCATTTTGTCACACTTTCACCGACTTTAAGGACTTCACCGATTGCCGTGTAACCAGAACCGTGTGGAAAACGCGTCCCCTCTTGAAGTCCAGTGTATCCTGCGCCTTCGGTGCCGGGACTAATCAGGCTATAGTGCGTTTTCAGTAAGATTTGGTTCGGTGTAAGCGTCTCATCAAGTTCAAAATCCTCCAGCGTTGCCGAACGTTTCGCTGGCATCACAATCCGTTTGCCTCTCATTTCATAATACTCCTTATTGATTTTCTTCAACATGCATGGTATCATATACGCACAACTTTTTATAGTGGATAATATGAAATAGAGACGAATTTATGGTGGATTTTAGAATTAACTGGACATTGTGGATCGGCGAGGTTAGGAAACCTCGCCTACCGGGTGAGGGGAGAGTGTCTATTTATTTTTCAGGTTTACCATAGTTTACAAGTCTTATGAAAATGGAGATATTTTCCTTATGAAACTCACGCCAGAGCAGTGTGAAACTTTTTGGACGCAAGGTGTCCTGATAGTCAAAAACGCTTTGACTGACGAAGACCTGCAACCCGTGATTGACGAGATTTCGGATTGGATTTCCGAACGCGCTCTTGCCTTGAAAGAAGAAGGTGAGATCGATGACCTTTATGAAGACGAGCCTTTTGATCGCCGATTTGCAAAATTGTTGGCACAATCCGGTGAGATGGCCCACGGGATGGATATCATGCACTACCGCGGTAAAGCAATCTTTGAAT
The DNA here is from genome assembly GCA_965232115.1 of Candidatus Poribacteria bacterium. Lineage (GTDB taxonomy): Bacteria > Poribacteria > WGA-4E > WGA-4E > WGA-3G > WGA-3G. Next base: position 4,475,135 of record OZ246958.1, on the reverse strand, counting down.
TCTTGAGAAATGACAACTTATTGGATGTTATTGAAGGGATTGTTGGACCTGAGATTACCTGTAATCCAATTCAGCATGTACGGGCAAAACCACCCGTTATAGACGGAAATGCAAGTTGGGCAGGTGGGGTGCCGTGGCATCAGGATGCCGGGGTTATGATGCCGGAAGCCGAAGGGTCAAATATCGTCACATGTTGGCTTCCGTTAGGTGATAGTACTGTAGAGATGGGATGTCTTCAGGCGTTGCCGGGTATTACCGAGGAGAAGGGTTATCTCCGTCATCAGAAAGAAGGGGGGACGATGATTGTTCCAGACTTGATGCCGGATGTCGAGCCTCTTATGTTGGAGTGTTACCGAGGCGACCTCATCTTGCTGAGTCGTTTCACACCGCATCGTTCTCAACCCAATACGTCTGATAGGTGCCGCTGGTCGTTAGATCTGCGTTATCAACCCACTGGCGTGCATACCGGACGCACAGCGCATCCCGATTTTATCGTCCGAAGCCGAGAGAACCCCGAATCTATTCTCTCCGAACATCAAGCGTGGTGTGATCTGTGGGTAGATGCCTTTGAAAATCCGCGTGGCTACGCAGGACATCGATCGGAATAACGGTTTTCTATGTGTTACTCGTGACCGTGAAAATGTAGGAGGAGAAATGAGTTAGTGTGAAGGGGCTTCTTGAACGACAGGGATGATATAACTCCGAATTGTTAAGTTGTCAAAGTAGTCGGTTTCTACGCGGGGTTCCGGTTCTTTCCGGTGATCAAAAACGACATAGTATCCCTCTTGCACGTTTTCCAGTTTGAGATACGCGGCGAGTTGCTTTTTACCTGCCTGATACCGAGTATCGCCTCGCCAAATCTTGGTTTCGACGATGTATTTTCGCTGATTGTGGGTGATAAGGAGATCCATCTTCCCGCGCCCGGTTGGTACTTCAAATGACATGATGCCGCCCACTGTCTGGACGAACGAATCCAAATACGTCAGGAGTAGGTGCCTTCCGACATATTCTTGTGGGGTTTCAGGGACTTGCAGAATCCTAAAACCTGCGCGAGCAATAAAATCCCGGAAGTTATCCAAGAGCGGTTCCATCTCAATCTGTCCTGCAGGGGTGAGATAATTGAGAAATCCGTTGATGTTTTCTTCAGCAAAGTAGTCTCGTTCCAAGCCATTCACCGCGGGCGTAAATGCCTGCATGATATGATGCAGATAAATTGGATTAAGAATTTCACACCTTCCGTCAGGTCCTTCTCCGATAACGCCATAGGTTGCGAGCTCACTGATGAGTTCATCGTGTAGATTAAAGCGTATGCCTTCCTCATACGTCATAATCTCCATGAGTATTCTTTCAAAGTGTCGGTTTTTGCGAATGTTAGTTGTCAAATGATCGATGTTGGTGTTTCGTTCGCGAAGGAGTCGGGCGTGTGCCGCTGCAAAATGCCCCATCGTTACCGGTTCGGTTTTGGGAATGTCTAATTCCTCTGTGAGTATCTGCGCGAATCGATTGATGAGGAAGGGTTGGCCCGCAGTCTGTTTGTGAAGGCTTTCAATAACCTCTGGCGCGAAGACTTGCCCAATTTCATCGGTGTACTGCGCGAGGAGTTCTTGCACATGCGCCAGCGTGAAATTGGACAGGTGGAACTCATCTTGGATATTGAAGGGCGAGATGGACCGGTCGTAACTCAGTTGTGTGATGCTTTTAACCCCGATGATACCGATACTGTGGGGACATCGGGGCTTACCCGGCAGGTAGATGTGGCGGAGTGAATGCAGAAAACCTTTCACTGCAGCTCGGGGGATGCCATCAAACTCATCTATGACAAGGACAACCTTCTGATTGTCAAGAAAATCAGCGAGGCGTTCAAAGAACTCCCTCATTTCAACGTGATCGGTTATCCTTGCGTTCTCTAAAAATTGGTTTAGCGTCTCAGTCGGCGTACTTCCGCGTTTTCGGAAAACACTTTCAATTTCTTTGCGAATTTCTCTATAAAAGGAGGCGTAAAAAGCAGAAGGAGCGAAGTCTTCATACTCTTCAAAATTCAGTCGGATTGGGAAGTAGGTGGGTTTTACAACTTCTGTAGTGGCGGTTGCGAGTGTGTCCAGGGCACATTGAAACAAGGTCGTTTTTCCCGATTGGCGAGGTGCAAAAAGAACGATATATCGTCCCTCTTTGACGCGGTTGCTGAAATCTGCAGTTTCTTCGGTACGGCTGACAATGTAATTCTCTTGTGCATTGACGGGGCCTCGGGTTCCAAAATTTCTCATCTTTTCGCCCTCTTGTTTAGTACCCATGCAATTTTCTTATCAGTCAGGATGAACCGCACGCCATTGGTGGTGTGTCAAACCTCGCCTACCCGCATCGGAGTTGAGACTACGACAGGACTTACGCAAAATCAGAGAATTAGGCTATCGTGACGCAATCGGTGCGGTTGGGAAACCGCACCTACCGGGCAAGTGCGTAAGTTCTATACGAGATACCGTGAGTCAACATCTACAAATTATTCGCCACCTTAATGCGATTTTTCGCTCTCGCGAGTGCTGCCTCTACTTGGGGATGATTCAGATCCGGCGCATTTGCCGCGAGTTCTGCTTGCGCACGCTCGCGGGCATTTTCGGCGCGCTCCACGTCAATCTCCGATGCCCACTCCGCCGTCTCTACCAGTGCTGTAACACCCGTACGCAGGACCTCAAAGACCCCTCCGCTTATTGCCATTAACTGTGGCGTTTCCGATTCACGAATACGGATTTCGCCGATGTCTAATGCGGTCAGAAAGGGGAGGTGTCCCGCCAGAATCTCAAAGTTACCTTCGACCCCTGGCGCACGAATACTCGTCACATCCCCTTCATAGATCAATTGCTCTGGTGTCCGTATCTCAACGTGAAAACTTCTATTTAGCATAAGATTGAGTCTCTTTCCAAAAACCGATTGCTGATAGCCGACAGCCAACCACTAATCCGCTGCCTCTAATTCTTCGCTTTTCGCCTGTTCAAATGCCTCGTCGATGGTACCGATGTAGCGCAAGGACTGTTCAGGCAATTCGTCGCAATCACCGTTTAGAATCGCTTGGCAGCCTTGGACGGTATCTTCAATCTTGACATATTTGCCCGGTATCCCCGTAAAACGCTCTGCGACGAACATCGGTTGCGTCAGGAACATCTCTATTTTCCGTGCTCTGCTAACAACCAACTTCTGCTCATCCGACAACTCATCTACACCGAGGATGGCAATAATATCCTGAAGGCTTTGGTATTCCTGTAAGACTTGTTTGACGTTAAAGGCGGTCTGGTAGTGTTCATCACCGATAATGTCCGCTGATAAGATACGCGAGCTTGAGGTTAATGGATCAACAGCAGGATATCTTCCCTTTTGAGTGATGTTCCGTTCCAACCGCGTTACAGCGTCAAGGTGCGCGAATACAGACACAACCGCTGGATCTGTATAGTCGTCAGCCGGAACGTAGACGGCTTGGAATGAGGTAATCGAACCGTGTTGCGTTGAGGTGATGCGTTCTTGCAGTTCACCCATCTCCGTTGCGAGCGTCGGTTGGTATCCGACAGCAGACGGCATCCGTCCGAGAAGTGCTGAGACCTCGCCCCCTGCAAGCGTAAAACGGAAGACGTTGTCAATAAAAATAAGGACATCTTGACCTTGCTGATCCCGGAAATATTCCGCCATCGACAAACCAGCAAGCCCAACGCGCAGACGAGCACCCGGTGGCTCGTTCATCTGCCCGAAGACCATCGCTGTTTTGTCCATCACGCCGTATTCATCCATTTCAATCCAAAACTGGTTCCCTTCACGCGTCCGCTCACCCACACCACAGAAGACAGAGTAACCCCCGTGTTGTGTGGCGATGTTGTAAATCAGTTCAGCGACAAGGACTGTTTTACCAACACCAGCACCCCCAAAAAATCCAACCTTTCCACCCCGGACGACCGGTTGAATCAGATCGATAACTTTAATACCGGTTTCTAACATTTCCGTAACCGTACTGAGTTCTGCTTGCGGCGGCGGCGGCTTGTGAATCGAGTATCGCTCGGACTCATTTGTCGGCCCCTTTTCATCGATCGGCTGACCTGTCACGTCAAACACTCTACCGAGTACCGCGTCGCCGACGGGAACAGTAATCGGACCACCGGTATCAATTGCGACTGTGCCACGAACTAAACCGTCTGTCGTGTCCATTGCCACAGCGCGCACCCGATGTTCCCCTAAATGCTGTTGTACCTCAAGTGTCAGCTCGCTTCCGTCGTAACGTTGAACTTTAACAGCGTTTAGAATGTCTGGCAATGTGCCGCCTGAAAAATCTATGTCAACTCGTGCACCGACAACTTCTAAGATTTTCCCTTCGTTCATGAGATGTTCCTTTTTGTTCTAAGGTAGTTGACTGTTAATTGTTTCCAAATATTGGACGTATTCTTTTAGTGCCTTTTGTTTCGTCGGAAATTTCCAAATCGTGTGTATCTCTATAGAGATTATAGACTCGAACAGTTTTCCTTGAAACGGTTGAGTGCTGCTTCTTTATTTATCAACCCATATTGGCGATTTCGAGTCGGCATCAGGAGGTTTACGCGTTGAATCTTCTTGTTCAGATTTTCGAGTTTCTCGCTGTATCGCGTAAGACCGCGGGCACGCTCGTATTCAAAACTCCGGCTGACCGCTTCATGCCGGTGTGGATGCTGCGCTATAAAAGTAGCTAACCGCTCTCGACGGGCTTTCAGATTTCTGAGGAGTCTCTCAAGTTGTGCCTTTTCCTGTTTAATCTCTTTCTCTAATTCAATCCAACGCGGCGCGAACCCGTTCTCTTTCAAAAGTCGATTCGCCATTCGGGCTTGTGGGGTCAGGAACGGGTTTGTATCCAACTTCAGCGGTTCACCTTTGCCCGGCAAATCCTTGAATTCACCGCGTTCCATTGCCTTTTCGATCTGTTCACTGACATTAATCGGCATCCCAAACCTCCTTGTAACGGTCAACAAGCGGGATGTCCTAACTACAGGTGGCTTCCCACTGACCGCTGAGAGTGGAGCGTAGCGAAACGCCCTGACAGCCGACAGCCACTACCCTTCCAGTGCAGCTGCACCGCTTACAATCTCAGAAATTTCTGTCGTAATCTGAGTCTGACGCGCTCTGTTACGTTGAAGGATTAACTCGTCAATGAGTTCTTTTGCCTTTTGCGTAGCGTTTTCCATCGCCGCCATCCGTGCTGCTTGCTCCGCTGCATTCGAGTCCAGAAGCACCTTCCACATTTGCATGTTCAAATGTCTACTGAGCAACATTTCAAAGAGTTCCATTTGCCCTGGTTCATAAATATAATCTAAGAAAAGCGTGTCGCCTTCCGGGAACTCAGGAACCAATGGAAGAAGTTGTTCAACGAGCACTGTCTGAAGGATGGCGGATTTAAAGTTGTTGTAGATAACTTCAACTTTGTCGATTTTTTTCTCAACATAAAGGTGTTCAAATTCGTGAACAACATCAACAGCCGTCTGAAATTCGAGTTGGCGGAAAATGTTGGTGTACGCATCGGTGATATCATAACCGCGTCGGGCAAAATGTTCGTGTGTCCGTCTACCAATACAGATAAGCGTCACGTCTGCCCCACTGTCTTGGTAGTGCTGTGCCCGTTGTGTCGTTGTCCGAATGACGTTGCTATTGAAACTACCACATAACCCTCGGTCGCCAGAGACGGAAATAATACAGACATGTTTCACTTCCCGTTCCTCCAGCAACGGATGCGTCAACGCTTCAGTCTCAGTATCTACCCGTGAAATCAGGTGTCCCAGAATAGTATCAAGTTTGTCTGCGTAAGGACGCGTCGCGTTAATGTTTTCTTGGGCACGACGCAGCCGTGCTGCAGCAACGACACGCATCGCATCTGTGACTTGCTCAATGTTCTGAATGCTGGCAATGCGTCGCCGAATCTCTCGTAAGGTTGCCATTTTTCCGTCCTAACTCCAAATTATGAAGTAGCCCAGTTCTCTTTGAATGCTTTCACCGCATTGTGTAAAGTTTCAAGCAATTCATCGCCCAATTCACCTGTTTCCGCAATTTCTGTGAGCAGGTCTGCGTGATTCCTATCGAGATATTGCAGGAATTCGGATTCAAAGCGCGCGACTTCGTCTTCTGGAACATCGTCCAAATAGCCGTTCGTCCCACAGAAAATAGCAGCAACTTCACGCTCCACAGACATAGGTTCGTATTGCGGTTGCTTCAACACTTCAACGAGGCGCGCCCCGCGTAGCAGTAAAGATTGCGTTGAGGCATCCAAATCTGATCCGAACTGTGCAAAGGCTGCAACTTCTCGGTAACTCGCGAGACCTAATTTAAGAGTTCCTGCAACTTCGGCTGATTTCATGGCTGAAACTTGTGCATCTTTATCGACTCGTGAAACCGATGTACCGACATCAATTGCGGGTCTTACACCTTGGTTAAACAGATCTGTTGTAAGATATATCTGCCCGTCAGTAATAGAGATAACGTTCGTCGGGATGTAGGTCGTCAAATCACCTTCAAAGATTTCGATGATTGGCAATGCCGTGAGGGAGCCGCCCCCCAATTCGTCGCTCAGTTTCGCTGCGCGTTCTAACAGACGTGAGTGTAAATAAAACACATCACCCGGATATGCCTCCCTGCCTGGTGGTCTTCGTGAAAGTAGGGACATCTGGCGGTATGCCCACGCGTGTTTCGTCAGGTCGTCATATATAATCAGCGCATGTTTTCCGTTATCCCTGAAGTATTCGCCCATCGCAGTCCCCGTATAAGGCGCGATGTATTGCAGCGGGGACGGTTCACTTGCAGGTGCGGAAACGATAGTCGTATATTCCATCGCGTTGTGCTCGCGGAGTGTACTCGCAACCTGTGCCAAAGTCGAGCCTTTTTGCCCAATGGCAACATAGATACAGTAGACATCTGTGTTTCTCTGGCTCAGAATCGTGTCAAGTGCAATAGCCGTCTTACCCGTTCGACGGTCCCCGATGATAAGTTCACGCTGTCCGCGACCAATCGGTGTTAAACTATCAATGGCTTTTAAGCCTGTATAGAGCGGTTCACTGACCGGTTGGCGTTGAACGATACCGAGTCCTTTTTGCTCGACCGGCAGTCGATGCTCGGTTTCGATGGGACCCAAGCCGTCAATCGGTTGACCAAGCGCATCGACGATCCGTCCGAGAAGTGCTTCGCCGACAGGGACTTCCGGGAGCCGTCCGGTCCGTTTGGCAGTATCGCCTTCGTGGATAAGTTGGTCTTCACCGAACAAGACGCAACCAACGTTGTCTTCTTCGAGATTAAAAGCGATGCCGTAAATGTCGTTCGGGAATTCAATCATTTCACTTGCCATAGCGTTGGCAAGTCCATGCACCCGCGCGATGCCATCGCCTACCTCCAGAACTGTGCCGGAATCATAGACATCCACGTCCTGTTCAAACTGTTGCAATTGCTGTTTTAGGATATTTGATATTTCGTCCGGTCGGACTTCTCTTGCCATATTTTCAGTCCTCTGTGGGAGTCATAGTTGTCAATCTTCAGTTCTTGGTTTTCAGTTAAGAGGTTTCCTTGTAACAATCTATCTTCTCCTGAAGTACGCCAAGTAAGTGTAAATTGTTGCGAACCCGTCTTTCAGCTGATAACTGACAACCGATAACTATGAACCTTGTGCAAGTTGGTGTCTCAGGCGTTGAAGTTGGGTCGCAACACTGGCATCAAAAACAGTGTCGTCTAATTGCACAATAAATCCGCCCTGAATTTCTGCGTCTATTGTACTTTCCAAGCGCACCTGTTTTCCCGAATACGCCCCTAAGTGTTGTATGAGTTGTGCCTCTTGTTCGGGTGTTAGTGCCACGGCTGTCGTCACTTTCGCGACAAGCCTGCCAGCAGCTTCGTCAACGATTGCTGAAAAGACATCCATTATCGCCGAGAGATAGCGTTCACGTTGCTTCAGGGCAAGTAGTTTGAGAAAGTTGATTGTCAGCGGATGTATCGCGTCGGTAAAAATCTGGTCAAACGTCTCGCTTTTGAATTGCGGAGACAGAATGGGGCTTGAAATTAATTGCACGAACTCCTCAGAGCCTTCAATCAACGCTTGCAGGCGATCTATATCTGCGACAATATCTGCCAAAGCGTTCTGTTCTAATGCTGCATCGTATAGGGCGCGGGCATAAGGTTTTGCAACCCGAATGTCTCTCATATTTCTAATTATGTCCCTCTGGACTGCCCTCCACTTCGTTTCGGGCAGGTTTCTGGTAAAGTTGCAGCTGGATTGAATTCGCTGAAGGCCTTGACAACCCAGGGACGGTTGGAATTAACCGAAAACCATCGTGAAACGTAGTGGAACGATGACCAGACTTAATAGTTAAGAAATTGGCAGCCTACTGATTGATGCGTCAATGATATGCTGATGCCGCTCCGCGCTGAGTTCCGCGCTTATGATTTTGCTGGCAGCATCAATCGCGAGTTCAGCAACAACGCCTCGCAGTTCTGAGATAGCATCGTCTTTTTCACGCTGAATCTCTGCTCTGGCTCGTGCGACTTCCTCTTCTGCTTCTTGGCGTGCTTGTGTAAGGATTTCCTGACGCTCAGTGTTTCCCTGTTCAATTGCAGCTTGGATTTTAGTTTGTGCTTCAGTCTCAATTTCGGCTAAACGTTGGCGTGTCTCTGCAGTGAGCCTGTCCAACTCTTCGCGATCCGCCCGCAATTGTTCCAACTGCGTGACGATTCCGGTTCTGCGCTCGTCTAAGAGGCCACCGACCTTTCCAAATACGAACTTCCACAGTACCGCCAGCACAACCAAAAAACCGATGACTTGGATGATAATCGTCTTCGGGTCAATTCCGAGCAGACTCAACAATCCACCATCAGCAGGCGCATCAGCAGCGAACGCGCTGTTGACACAGATGCTCGTCAGAATAACCGAGCATGCATAGAGGACACGGTTTGCAGTTCCTTGTTTGGTGTTTCGCATAAATTTACTGTGCTCTGTTTTTGAAATGGTTATTAGTTGTCAGTTGTCAGTTAAGGCGTGTGGATATGAAAAGCGTTTTACCTGCCACAAGCGATCAACTGAAAACTAACAACTGATAACTGATGTATTATTTAATTTTCGCCTCTGACATCTGTCGCGACTCGGTTCGCGTCTGCATCAATCATCTCTTTAAGCACTTCGCCTTCTGGAAGTTTTGCCTGCAAGATAAAGAACATTAAAAGCGCGTAGATAACGAGCGATTCGATGAGTGCCAAACCGATAATCATCGCAGTTTGAATTTGTGGCGCGGATTCGGGTTGACGTGCGATGCCCTCAAGAGCCGTGCTGGTCGCACTTCCTTGTGCTCTTGAGGCGAAGATGACGGCGATCGGCAAGCCTAAAGTTACACCGAACGCCAACACTGCTAAATAAATCATGAAATGTCCTCCTTGGACGGATACGGGACAGTCTACACTTGTCCCACAGAATTAGTGATGCGCTTCATGCGCTTCGTCGCCGTGTTCTATGAACAGCACGATGTAGATAGATGTTAAAATGGTAAAAACGAATGCCTGCAGGAAACCAGCAAACAACCCGAAGAACAGCATCGGCACTTGCACCGGAATAATCGGTATGGCATCTGCGATCAGCACAATCAGTCCGAGTTTTGTCAATTCAATAACGACTGCTTTTTCGCCAAAAATGTTTCCGAAAAGCCGGACAGCAAGTGAACCCGCACGCGATAACTGCGCAACAACTTCAAGTGGAAACATCAAGACCCCTAACCACGGCGGGTTACCCGCTAAATGTTTCAGATAACCGCCTATCCCGTTCTCTTTAATAGCGATAATTTGAACGCCTAATACAGCCGTTATACCGAGGGCAAGCGTTGTATTCAAATCTGCTGTTGGCGGTTGAAGCCCCGGAATAACGCCGAGATAGTTTAGGAAGAGAATGAAGATGAAGAAGGAGCCAACGAAGGGAACGTACTTTTTGCCGTGATCGCCTAAAATACCCCCGAAGAAATCCATGATACCCCCGACAAACACCTCTAAGAGGGTTTGTCCTTTCCCTTCAGGGATCCGTTTCAACTTTCGGGTGGCGAAAATAAAAAATAGTACTAAGACGAGAACAGCAAAGTATGTATTGGGAATTAAATCGGGCTGATGCCACCGAGTCGGTTCAGGGATCATTTCATCCGGTAAAAGCCGTGAAATCGGATAGAGCAAACTGCGGTGACCGTTGTCGGCTGCGAAACTTCCAGCGACTCCTGCCAAACTGAGTCCCACAACCAAGCAGATAAACGATAGTTTTTTCATGTTTTGTTGTTAGTATTTCTTAAATATAGCGGTCTTGGCACTTTTCAGTTCAAAGTCGATTTGTAAACGCTGCCTTACGACGGTTTGGAACCCTTATTGGAAAGAATAGACATCACCAAACCGATCGCCTTGATGATAATAGCACCTTGTACCAAAGCGATGCCGCCTGTGAGCGCGTAAATGTTCATCCACTCCGTTTTAAATAGGAAATAGAGTATACCACCCAACACTGTATATTTACCGAACGCAATGAAACCCAGTAAATACTTTGTGCGATTTGTTCTCCCAGGTTGGATAAGGCGTCGGACTACGAATTCGATTGACCAGAAGAGGCTAAGGCTGATAATGCTGCCGATAAGAAAACTGGGGAGTGCGGGACGTTTGAATCCTAACAACACTGCTCCAACGACTATGGTGAGACAGATTGTTAAGATATAGACTTGGCGGATAAATCGGTCGCCAACTTCCAAAACGGGCCCCATCTAAGTGACTCCTTTTTGACGCTCCCACAGCTAAAGCGGTGGGATTCTTGCTTCGTCGCAGTATGCCTGCCTGCCATACCCACCGAAGTGTTTGGCGTGATTTCGGGTCTTACTTCTGCTCCACAAGCGTTTAGACTCTCGGTATGCCCGACCGCGAGGGTTCTTTCGATTTACCTAAAGGATTGGGATTGTTAAGTATTATCCTTCAGAATTTTGCGTCTCTTCTGAGGTAGAGTGATCCTGTTTCTTTTGACCGTAAAGTCGCCGGTTCCAGCGCGCAACCGAACGAAACATTTCCATGAATCCAGCAGCAACCCCTATTCCGAAACCGATGTATGATCCAATTGCTGCGTTGCCGAATTTGCCACCGATCCACTTACCGCCAAAATAGCCAATGCAAATAGCGAGCGCAAGTGTTATACCAATGGAAGCGAGGTCAAACATTCCCACATTTTCATGTTTGAATTGGTCTAATCGACGTTTAAACATGACGGTTGCCCTCATAAAATGAAAATACGGTCAGAACAGACTTTCTCGCTCAGCAACGGTATATATTATAACACGCAGATTTAGGGAATGCAAAAAAAAATAGATATTTCTTGAATTCAGGAGTTCGCGGCATTATTAAAAAAAGGCAAGAACAGCCTGTTCTTGCCTTTGACGATTTATCTCTACATATACCCGTTATCAAAGTTTCCGAGTCTAAAACCCCCATGCTTTAGCTGGGTGAGTATGTCAACGCTTTATATGTGCCCATGTAGTGGCGAGTTTGTCGGTGGGAGAGACATCAAAAGCGTCTTCCAATCCATCTTCCATAATCTGCGTAATCTCATCCTCACTGAGGACAACATTAAAAATAGCGACATCATCAATGATGCCCCTGAAGTGACCGGCATAACCGAAACCGATGAGCAAATTAAGGTTGCTGGGGCTGGAATCTCCACAGGGATGTGCCCCACATTTCACCCATTTATCTTCGGCAGTAACTTCGCCATCTTTGTACATCTTGTATTCACGGTCGTCAACATTTCTCGTCTCGGCGACATGAATCCATTCGTCATCTACGAAAGTTCCAGCGACCGGTCTTCTAACCTCTACATACGGCTGACAGTTCGCGCCACAATCGCCCCAATAAAAGCTCAATCGACCGTCTGGTTCTAATGTCAAACAGCCTTCGCCGCCGTAAGATTTGCAAACTAAGTTTTGGCGACCGGCACTGACGCTTTCAGGTTTAACCCAGAAAACGATTGTCACATTCCCATCGAATTGGAGCGATTCATCGTTTCCCATATCCACAAAAGATGAGCCATCGAATTCAAGGGCTTTTCCAAATTTGCCATCTACCCATTTGGGTTTATTCTTGAGCTCGCCATCATTTCCGTTTTCTGAACTATCTTTGGTCGTATCGCCTTTACCTTCATCAAATTTCCATATACCGACAATGGTATCAGGGTCTAATATCGCATAGCTTGAAACGGCTAACGTCCCTATCATAAATAGGACGAGTGCGCTGATTGATAACACTCTGGTCTTCATTTAGTTACGCCTCCTTGGTTAATAATTGATTGTAGGGATGATAGCAGGTTTGGTGTAAATTGTCAAGAAAAAGATTTCTCCGTCTACCTTTGTGAATATTAATCTTCAGTTCGGAGCGCGTCAGTAGGTGAAAGCCGCGCCGCCCGCATTGCAGGATAGACACCAAAACCTACACCCATGACGATTGAGAAGATAACAGAAGTTAATATCCACGGTAAGGATAACACGACGGGCCACGCATCCACAATTGGCACAATCCGCACTGCGAGCCGTGCCATCCCATGCGCCGCCACCCAACCGCCTGCGATGCCGAGCACCCCACCACAGAGACAGAGACAAATCGATTCTGTTAAGAACTGATAGAAGATATCTATCCGTTTCGCACCCACTGATTTCCGCAAACCTATCTCTCGCGTCTTTTCGCCGACAGAAACGAGGCAGATATTCATGATGCCGACACCGCTGACGAACAGCGAGAAACCTGCAAGGCTCCCTAACGTGATTTTCATCACTTTTTGAATGTGGAAAAGTCGTCGAGCCGTCAGTTTCGCTATCCAAACTCCGATAAACTCATCTTTCCCTCGGTGTCTTTTACGCAGCGTGTTTTTAACCGAATCAATAATACTGTCAATCTCTGCACCTTTTTTAAAAAAGACGAGCAGATAGTCAACATAACGAAAGCCTTTCACCCGTTGCTGATAGGTTGTCAATGGCACAGAAATCGCATCATCTAAAGAATACGCGTCGCTGAGGCTCATGCCTTTTGTTGCCATCACTCCGATAACCCGTAACCTGATCTGAGATTGCCGCCAATGATACCGAAGTTTCACCTCTTGTCCAATGGGCGATGCCTTCCCAAAAAGCTCTCTGGCGGTGTTAGCACCGAGAACACAGACCTGCTTTGCGTTTTCGATATCGCTGTCGGAGAGGAATCTACCGGCGTGAACTTCCCAACCCATGCCGGGAGCGTAGTCTGCTGTGATACCTTCTAAACGTGCTTTCGCCTGATGCCCGTTTCGGTTGCTAACAAAGGTATTGAAGTCTTCTACTTTAGGCAAGACATACAGTACATCGGGGCATTCTGCCTCAACTGCAGAGGCGTCCTCAAGGGTATATCGTTCTGTAGTGCGCCGGACGAGCCGCGGTCCCTTCCAAATAGCAGTCCGTGTCCAGAATGCGATTTGGTTAGCACCGCCCATCATTTCGAGGTTTTGCGCGATGATAAGTTTTCCACCGTCACCGATAGCGATCATGCACAGCACTCCCGCAATTCCGATGAAGATGCCGAGAATGGACAATCCGGCACGGAGTCTATTTTGCGTAAGGGGTTTTATACCTGCAATGATCGCATCACGAAAGTTCATAAGAATCACCCGAATTAGTGTTGCCTTATTTTTGTCCCAGAACCTTCAGAAACTCTGAATCATCTTTTACATCCGAAAATTCAGAAGTCTCAAGGAAAGTCGGGTAGTATGTATCCTGATAATTATAGGAAGAGGAATTTAACACATAGTAGTCCTGAGCGACCTTTAAATGATGTAAAGTTTTTTCTCTATCCTTCTCAGAAGCCCAAATACTTACGGCAAGTTGGAAGTGGCCGTAATCGTTGTTATCTCCCAAATCAATGGCGACTTGTAGGAACCGTTTCGCCTCGTCATACTTCTTCAACCACAACAGACAACAACCGAAATCGTGAGCGAACCACATCAGGTTGTTGAGATTTACAGGTTGACCCGCATCCCGTTTCTTCAACTCTCCTTCCAGATACGCATTCACTTCCGTAAAGACTTGATCAAATTGCGATGACATGGAGCCATCCCGCAAATTGATTGGGATTCTTGAGGGTCGGAAGTTTGTTGTATGCCCTAAGGAAGGTATCTTGCATAATATCTTCCGCATAGTGAAAATCTTGGGTCTTCCGCCATGCCAGGGCATGCACACTCTTTTGGTACTTTTCGACCAAGATACCAAACGCAGTGTCATCGCCTGATAGGATTTTATGGATCAGCTGAACATCGTCTTCTCTTTCCACGAAACTTCCTCCTCACGAACAGATTGAATCATATATGCCTTCGCCGAGAGATTTAATCAAACGCCGAGTGTTGTAAAATTAGGCCGTTCGGTTCGATTTACACACTCTATTATTAAAGACGAAAGTTTGAGGAAAAAACGTGCATCCTGGACAAAAAATTAAAAAACTGTATTTTTTAGAGGTTATTTTGTGAGTGTCAGGCAACAAAAAAGGGAACCGGTAAAAAACCAGTTCCCTGCGGACATTCTACTGGACTTCGGCAGCTAAGCTGACAATCCAGCAACAGCAGCGTCCTCACTCTCGAAATGTTCAAACACATTAACCAAACGACTCAGAACAATGAGATTTTTGATATGTTTCCCGACATTGATGACACCCACGCGTCCTTGTTTTCGTGACGCAGCAGCGTATGCCTCCATCAAGGTGCCAAGACCTGAACTATCAATCCGATTGACCTGCTCGAAATTGATGAGGATACGTGGGGTATCAGAAGCCTCTATTTGTGGCAAGATAACCTCCCGTAAGTCTGATGCGGAACGTCCACCCACCTTTCCAGTGGGTTTCAGAATCGAGATACCATTTTGCTGGCGAATTTGCGTTGTCATTTTTTTCTCCTTTTTTTATTTTGAAATTTGTCACTGTTAATTATTTTTAGGATGTGTTGACTTAACCTGAATTCTATTAAAAAACCTCTTTTTATCTCAAATCCAAGTCTACGTCCGTTTTGAGGCGTTTATAGGATGTTTCAAAAGACGCTCCCCAAGGTTTCTCCTCTGTATGAGGATCGCGCCGTTCAGCAGGCACGACAGTCTCATCATAGCCGAAAGCGAGGTAACCGATACCGAAGAGCAACAAACAGACGAGGATTAGATTAATCATTAGGAAGCGCATTTTTTTCTCCTTATTAGAATAGGACTTGCATTTGAATTTGCAAGTGGCAATTTTGCTAAAATTTTACATCCGTTGATTTAAGTGACGCACCTTAGATGTCGAAAGGTTGCATTATTTTGAAAAAGGGTGTTGAAACCAAATGAACTCAATTTGAGAGAATGGAGAGATAGAAGATGCATTCTCCGAACCTCTCAACCCTTGCGTTTTTCCCTTTCGCTTATATAGAGTTCGTTCAAATAAAAAAGATAGTAAAAAATTTATCAAAGGCATTTATCTTTTTTTATGTTTCAACTCCGCTCTTTTGGCGCAGCTTGCAAACCAAAACTTGCTGTTAAAAAGTGAGGTTGTCGTTACTACAAATGAGTTCCAAAACAGTTGCATTTTTTTATAAAATTAAGAGCGAAACCCAACTTCCGATAGTTTTTGGCTTGTTGGGTTTCGCTCCCTGTATCTGCACCGATGTCAGTGTTAATGCCGCGCCGTACTGGCATAAAATTCCGAGATGCTTTCAACGCCGCGAAGAAGTGCTTCATCACTCAAGCGAAACGCCTCGCGTATTTTCAGTTTTTGCTTGTTTTCTATCGAATCAAGCAATCGTTGATTTAGTACGACATGGACGGTGTCCGCATTTTCTCGAAATTCTTGCAGTCCCTGTTCTGCCTGTTCGGCGCGGCGTTCACCTTCAAAATTGAACGGACGCGTCACAACGCCTACTGCTAAAGCCCCTTGGTTTCGAGCGAGCGAGGCAATCAGCGGCGCAGCCCCTGCACCCGTTCCCCCGCCCATACCTGCTATAATAAAAACGAGGTCCGCATCTGCAACGATGGAATGGAGTTTCTCGCGATCCTCCTCGGCAGCCTTTTTACCCATCTCTGGATCCGCTCCGCAATATCCTGGCGTTGTGTTAACACCAATCCGCACAGGTGTTGCGTCATTGTGTTTGTCAAGTGCTTCCTTGACTACATCCACAACATAAAATTCAACATCTGTCAAACCGGCTTCAATCATCCATTTGACAGCGTTTCCGCCTGCACCGCCAACACCCACAACCTTGATTTTGGGGTGGAGACGCTTGGATTCTTCACGTCTATATGACATAGTTCTCCCTCTTTCATGTTCGACCCCGAACTCCTTGCGCAGGAGTTCACGGGTCTGTCTTAATTTTGTCTTGATTGTCCCTATCGCCAATCCAAGTTCAGCGTGAATCTCTTTGATATTCCACGATTCCAGATAGTATAGCACAGCAACACTGCGTACTTTATCTGGTAGGTGATGCACGACTTCTCTAATATCTTCGAGGAGCTCTGTTTCTCGGAAACGTGCAACCGCATTCTGATCAATGTAATCGGTTAAGTCTGTGTGCGGAATTTCACTTCTCGAATGCTGCACGGAAGTGTAATATCTCTTACAAGCGTTGTAAGCGATACGCTGCAACCAGCCACCAAAACTTTCAACTCGCCGCAGTCCGCCGATATTTTCCCAGACGGCTCTCCAGATGTCCATGAGGATTTCTTCAGCGTCGCGGCATTGTCTCGAATTCGCGATAACAACTTTCTCTATGCGTGGACTATAACGCGACATCAGTTCTGTAAACGCCAACTCATCATTGGCTTGGGCAAGCCGAATGAGCTCGTCATCTGTCAGATTGATGTGTGTTAATAGGTCGTATCGCATAGGCCGTTCCCAATTGGGTTTTGAATTTAAAGAGGAAGATTTTTTGGGAGGTGGTTTAAAAAAAGCAAGAAATTGCATTTTGAGGTAGAGCAGGTTTCTCAGACTTATTGCGGGTGTGATCCAATTGCTTGGGTCAGCGCGAGTTCTAAAAAAGCAATTGCTTGTTCCCGAGAGACAGAAGGGAATCCTTCAAGAAAATAGTCGAGACTCTCTCCAGTTTTTAGGTGATCAATGAGGGTCTTTACGGGAACACGAGTACCGGTAAATACGGGTGTCCCTCCATGAATCTCAGGATCCTGATTTATCACTTGCTCTGGTTTCATTTTTAGGATCCTCCTTGTTATTTTTTGGGGCTAACGAACGATGTCTCTTGGAGCCTTAGGTGGGGGTAAAACATGCGTCCAGTGTCCATTTTCTTCAGAACGCCCAGGATAGCCGACATGCGACCAGGAAGAGTGTGTCCGCGTATACGCTTGGACGCGTTGGAAGTTGATCCCTATCTGGATAGGTTCCGTTGTTTCGGGGTAATCTAATATCTGCCACGGGATTTCCATCTCCACGATCCATCTATCCGCGAGGATTTTGGTAGCCACATGCCATTTGTCTATCCGTTCCCTATCCAGTCGATCTTGGAGGGGTCCCGGTATCAGTACCCGTTTGATACCATAGGGGTTTGCCATAAACCATATCTCATCGCCCGCTTGGTGCGTGTGAAACGGATCGATATCCAAAGAGACCCAATCTTCTCTGATGCCCCACATTTCCTCCCTTTCTTGCGTTTGCCGTGCGATGATTTTGTCAGGGCGGGGTTCAAAGACCTCCCATCCCAGATAAATCGCCTCAGCGGTGTAAACCAGCTTAACAGCCACAGGATCCTCAACGGGGCTGTTATAATAACTGTGCGTAAAACCGTCCGCTGGGGGCGCGATTTTCCAGCAAGTATCGTCAAGAATTCCATCCAGCCTCGGGGGCGTATCAACTTTTACACCAAGGAGCTCGCGCTGCCCTATATTGCCAGTAGGTACCGCCTGTTCCTTCAATTTACCGCTGATATTGATGTTCATTGCACCGAAACTACTCATGTTTTGGAGGAGTTCCTCAAGCCGCTCGGGTTGAATTTTGCCAATCACATTGACAAAAGTAACCTCTTCAGGCATTTCGGGGATGATCGTGACAAAAATTCCGCAAACCACGTTTTCGTCAAACAACAGATTAATCTCTATGGTTTCGTTGTCCTCTTGAATTTTAAAAAGGCGCTCCCACTTATCTGCCTTGAGTTTCTGCTGGAAATACGTAACTAATTCTTTTTCATCAACGGTCTTCCTATCATACGTCCGGACGTAGATACCGTCCAACATCTGTATTGTTTCTATACCTTCTATTGTGTTCTTTATAGATTTCGCAGCCAAGTTGATAAGTTTTGCGGTTAAGTTGACCTCGACTTTTGCTTCAACTGTCCATGGAAATTCAAAGGCGACGCGGCCTTTGACCTCCCCGTTATCTATTTTGTTCTCTTGTGCCTGTAGAGTCTCTAACGGGGGTGCACATAACGTCAAAAGGATTAGCATGAAGGATAAGGATAGAGATTTTTCGAGGTTCATAGGCTTTTCTGCCGTTTCCTACTTTTCTGCTTCAGATTGCTCGGAACGCGAGGCATTTTCGGTGTTTGGTGTGGGTTGAGTGTCTGTTTCCGTGTCAGCGGTTTGTGTGGATGTATTACCGGTTTGCATCTCTTTGAGGATCTCATCTTCGCTGAGAGCACGGTTCCAGATTCGGAGTTCATCAATCAGCCCCTGGAAGTGCCGATCAGGTGCCGATGCTGGTTTTGCATCGTGCGAATTTCCGACGCGAACGGAGGCGGTATCGGCTAACCCAGGGAGCGTCGCCTCAATGGGGAATTCTGCAGTGAGTTTCCCATTTATCCAATACCGGTGTATCCCGTTATCCACTTGTCCAACGACGTGTTGCCACCGGTTCAACAGGATGTGCTGTCTACTGCTCCCACCTTTGTAATCCTGAACGCTCAGGTGTAACCCATTACTGAACGTGTCGGTATAAAAACTGTAAGAGCGAACGTCGTTTCCCTTGGCGACGATGCTCTGCCACAACGCGCCTTTGGGCCCTCCATGTCGAGGTGTCTTGATCCACGCCATCACCGTAAAACTCTGTGTGACAGTCAGACTGTCGTCATGTGGGATTTCCACCCAATCGCTGCGTCCGTTAAATTTCAAGGCTTTCCCGAATTTTCCCTCAACCAAAGTTGGATTTCCCATCAACGCACCGTGGTTTCCATAGGACGAGTGATCCTTTACGGTCTGACCACTGAGTTCATCAAAAGATAGATAGAGGACAAGCGAGGCATCCGGAGAACTCCAGACGGGCGCAAGCACGCCGGTTAAGGTGAAAAAAATTAAGAAAATTGGGAGTTTATTTTTTTTCATAGCATTCCTCCTAATGTATATCCATTGCAACTTCAAATCCCACCGCTGGCGAGGTTGCCTAACCTCGCCCCGGCGGAATATAGAGAACACCCAACGTATGCTAACATGCCCTATAGTTTTATGGACTGTCCGCATTATACGAATTTTCTATAGGTCGGACATCACCGAATTGATCTCTCAATCTATCCAGCCCCTTCTTAATCTCTGATGATACACGTTGATTCTGATAAGACATCCGGCGCGAGATGCTTTTGAATTGGACAAAGGGTCTCTGTGAAATCCGATTCAACCGGGGTTCCGGCAGCCTGTCGTTCAACGCAATCTCTGTTCGTTTCACCGCATAATTCAGTTTACCGAGGGCATAATTCATATCCTGGATGGCCTGTTTCGTTCTCACATATTGATGATATTGATAACTTCCGAAGAGCGCGATACCGATGAGAGCGATGATCGCACCTACTTGCTTGAATGAAAAGGTAAAATCATTCCAAGACGTGAATACTTCAAATATCCGGTGTAATCCTCGCCTGCCGGGGTTCGGATGGGCGCGAACATAAGCGGCAACGGTATCGAAAACCTGTGGTGGTGGCTCTGGCTTCGGAAGTTTACCTAATGATTCGTCAATCGTTTGTATTAAACGGATTTCATCTTGACACTTTTCACAAAATGCGACGTGTGCTGCCACTGCCTCATGCATTTCAGGGTCCAATTCATCAGCAAGATACGCCTCCAAAGTATCCTGAACTTCCGAGCACAGTGAATTTTGACGCAGTAAGATTCGGTTCATTTGTTGTTTCTCCAATAATGAGAAAAATAATGAGATAAAATTCCATACTTCAACAAAAAGAACTCTTATGTATTATAACACTTTTCTGTGGTATTCGCAACTTGATTCAAAAACTTCGTAATTTAAGCAAGTTTGAATATTAGACTTTATAACGATTTAAGAACTTCCTATGTTAACCCATTGGGGATTGTCCATTGTAGCACAAACTTCATAAAGTTTGCTCTACAAGTAGATTTCGCTGAAACATGGGCAGAGAAATAACGCATCATTAAATCATTATAATGTCTATTATAGTGGATCCCATAATTAATGAGACATTCTGTCCACAGGCTAACAGCCTATGCTACAAAGAAAAACGCCAGACAGGACTCGTGTTACAACCTGTTTTAGAGCTTTAAATGTTTCTTTAATTCTAAACTTTACTATACAGGACTTACGCAATTTTGACGATATGACGTTCCATTATCGGGTAAACTCTGAAAAAACAGAGACATTCTCTCTACACAGGCTAACGGCCTATGCTACAAAAGAGCAGCCTACTATTGCATCAAGATTGAGTTTGTGAATGCTCCCGTTTGTAGTAGGGCAATTTATTGCCCGTTCTTGACGTGCGATAATGCACTTCGCATTTGAGCGAGTACGCCGCAAAATCGCACTACTACCAACCTACCCTTAAAGTCAAAGTTGAAAGACTACTACGTAAGTCCTATTCTATTGACAGGGCGAAGCCAAGTTAAGATTTAAGGATTTACAGACCGCACACACCGAAATCCCAAGAAGCCGCCCTTGTTTTCATAGTTTCCCGCGTAGCCAACAGACCCCAATATTCGTTCAGCGCACCGCCTGCTCTCCGAACCATCCCACCCCTCAAACCACGAACCGCCTCGTATAACTCGGAACTGCCACGCGTCGTTTGGAATATTTTCAAAGTGTTCTAAGAGGGCTGCCAAAGTAAATGGACCTGCGATCGGATTCTGATCAGGCGAATGAAAATAGAAATCCTCAATATACTCATCAAGGCACCACTCCGCGACGTTCCCTGCCACATCGTATACCCCGTAAGGATTAGGGAGGTATTTCCCGACAACGTGTGTACCGCTAACGGCGTGGGCAACTCTGCTTGTATCGTAAACATTCCCCCACGGATACTTTTTCTGCTCCAAACCGCCGCGTGCGGCTTTCTCCCATTCCGCCTCTGTTGGCAAACGTTTGCCCGCCCACTTGGCGTAAGCCATCGCCGCATACCAACTGACGTGGGTCACCGGATGGTAGGCTTTGCCCCGCGGGTAGTCAGTTCCGCTCCATTCTTTCAGATACGTCCCGTCGTGGAACTTCGCTTCATCAATATGTGCTTTCTGCCATTGCGGATTCTCAAGCAGGAATTGCTGATATTCTATATTGGTGACTTCATAGGCATCTATATAGAAAGCATCAACATAGACAGCATGAACGGGTTGTTCATCTAAATCCCCTTCTTCATCCTCACTTCCCATGAGAAACTCGCCGGCGGGAATTAGCACTTCCTTCTCAATATCAGGGGCGATGACAGTATAAGCGAGGACCTTTTTACCCTGACCCCCCGGGGCATTCTCCCAGGTGATTTCTAATGTGAGGGAACCCGCATCAAATCCCCCACGGATTTGCAAGGTGTTGTCAATAGAGATAGCGGCTCCCATACTCGCTTTAACGCCTTGGGGTGGATTATCAAATTTAATATTGAGAACCTCATCGACGGCAATGTGTGTGCCTTCCGGGGGATCCACGCTATTGTACGCCGCAAATTCGACTTCTTCTACGACATCCTCGCCGCAGCCCATGATGTAGCCGCAGCCGAGTGTGTAAACAACAAGTAAAGCAAGGTGTTTCAATTTTCTTTTTATATATAATTTGAATCTCACTCTTCTCCTCCGTTAGTGAAAGGGTATAACTTATCAACATAGGCGTTGAGTCCGCGTGCTTTCGCAAAGTCGGATGCTGCGGTATCGTGTTGCCCTAATGCCTGTTTCGCGAGCCCCCGGGCATAATACGCAAGAGCATGGTCGGGCTGAAGGGTAATCACACGTTCAAAGTCAGAAATGGCACCCGTGTAGTCCGAGAGTGCCGCTTTTACGAGGCCTTGTATGTAGAAAGCCTTCGCCTTCTTCGGAACGAAAGCAATCAATTGACGACACGCCTCGAGTGCCTCGCGATAGTGCTCTTCGGCTTGCTGCACATTTCCCAGACGGGCATCAGATTCACCGAACTTGAGTTTCCCCACAGCGAGATACTCATAGGCATCGGCAGCAGCGATGCCCCCTTGACCGAGGAAAGTGATTGCCCCAAGGCTGTCAGTGGCTAACTCATAATGACTTTGTCCCTCTTCAATATTTCCCAAGGCAACTTCAGCCTCTCCTAACTTGATATACGCAGCATTGAGCGGAACGGAAAGGAATAGGGCATACTCCATTGTCGGAGCCGCGAGCGTGGCTTGTCGGGAATCCTGAATTGCCGACTGATAGTAACGTTTCGCCTCATGGAAATTGGCTCTCGTCATTTCCAAAATGCCCAGGTGGATATACACATTTCCGCGGGTGACGGAGGCCATAGGGTTTTCTGGGTTTAAAGCGATGGTTTGATGATAGGCGTCAAGGCTATTTTCATAGTAGATTTGGGCGTGTTCTACATCGCCTTGATCAATTGCCAATATGCCTAACTTCAGATTCGCGATACCGCGGGTTCGCCACCCCGAGGAATTTTCTGAGTCTAAGTCAGTGAGTTCACGCCCCATTTTATTGACCGCGGCATAGTGGTGTTTCGCCTGCTCCCAATTCGCTTCACCTTCTGCCCAATCCCCCAGTCTCAGATGCACAGAACCCCCAAAAACATAAGAGCCGGGAATCTCTGGGTCTAATGTAATCACTTGGGTATAGTCTTCAATCGCGGCGCGGTAATTCGCTTTGGCGTGTTCAAGTGCTTCTGTCTCTTGTTGATCTTTGCCCCACTCAAACTTCGCGCTGGCGCGATAGTAATACGCTTCAGGGTGCCGCGGGGTTATCTTAGCAGCTGTATCAAAGTCCGCGATGGCACCCGCATAGTCACCTGCCGAGAATTTATCCTTGCCCTGCTTGATGTGATTAGAGATGTTATGTGCTTCTCCATCCTCAGATTCGCTGTGTGTATGCGGATAATACGCTTCGTAAACCGATATGTGTCTGTGCGCTTCATCACCCTCAGATTTGGAGGGCATAAGCATCGTCGCACAGAGGGTGAGCATTAAAAGTCTTAGAAGTGTTTTCGGTATCATTTGAAGTGTTTTCGGTATCATTTTAATTGTCCTCGAATACTATTCCGCGAACAGGACCACCATTTGGATGAAGGGTCTGCCTATGACTCCAATTTGCTGCCGTTGTGAGAGCAAGTGTTGTCATTAGCATCGCGGTGAGTGTTAACGTAAAAACCGTTCTTTTCATGATGCAATTCCTTTTTTAAGGGTTTTTCCTGTCTGTCTGGATTGAAAGTTATTAAATTGAGGGTGGCATGCAACGCGCACGCCAATACTGTGAAACCGAGCCTGATGTTAGCAAACTTGTGTGTCAGGGCGTGCATGCCAAGATAAAACTTCACGATTGTCCTCCTTATATTGAAGAGAAAAATAAAACATGAACGATTCAAACATCCCATGCAACCCCGTCTCCCCCTTGTCCGGGTGTGCGCGAACATAAACGACAATCGCATCAAAAATCTGCGGCGGCGGATCCTGTCTCGGCATTTCACGGAACACTTTGTCAATCGCTTGTATCAAACCGATTTCGTTTTGACACCTCTGACAAAATGCAACGTGTGCTGCCACTATCGCGTGTGTCCGAGGGTCCAATTCATCGGCGAGATACGCCTCTAACGTCTCTCGAATTTCTGTACACAAGGCACCGTGGCGAAGGAGGAGCCGATTCATGCTTGATTCTCCCAGTAGGATCGCAAGAGTTCCCGCAACTGCTTACGGGCACGCCTGACATCCGACTTCACAGTCCCTTCGGGTTTCTCTAAGATCGCTGCGATCTCCTTGAAATGCATACCTTCCAATTCTCGCATAATTAGCACCGTCCGCATGTTGAGTGGCAATTTCTGGATCGCCGCCTGCACTGCTGCTTTGAGTTCGTCCTCAACCACGAGCTCATCAGGTGAAGGGTGTGACCGAGCGGTCTGAGCGTACAGCAGGGTTTCCAGTTCTGCATCATCGCCTGTGGTGAGCGGCTTCTGAAATTTCCGCTGTTTCAGCGCGTTGAAACAGGAATTTTGCGCGCACTTGAGCAGCCAGGAATGCACAGTCTTCGGACGCAATCTCGCCCGATGTTCCCATGCTTTCATGAACGTCTCTTGCGTTATATCCTTCGCATCTTCGGGATTATCAAGTAAATACAAACTATAGCGATAAATCTGAGCCTGATGTTTCTTAACGAGCTCAAGGAATTTATCTTCCGTCATTTCGTAACTCCGCGCGCTTCGGCGTTGATGATACTACAATCCAGTTGCAAAAAAGATGCAACTTTTTTTAATTCTCTCATAAATGTAGGTGGGGATTAGGGTTGTAACCGTTGTTTGTCCACACGAAAGTCGTCTTATAGGATAGCAAAGCAACAGAAAAGCAGCCTGTCCACACCGAAACGCGCGAAAACGCGCGAAAAAACGTGATAGCAGGAATGCTTCTGTAAAGGTATGTGTTTATACTCAACACGAGTAAAGTGGGGGGGGGGTAATCGGGGTCAACAGATAGGCATAAAGCCCCCTAACACATCTATTCAGATGGTTGGCACATGGGGTGTAAGGACTTTGAACAGAACGGATTACCTGTCTGTTTTTCCTCGGTTTCTCTGTATGATAGATCACAAACGGGCCTCTGTCATCATACGATGCCGCGCTTCGGCGTTGATGATACTACAATCCAGTTGCAAAAAAGTTGCATTTTTTTATAAATGTCCTCACAAATGTAGGTGTTACTTAGGGTGTAACCTTTGTCTATCCAAAGCGTTTTTATATAGTTAACCCGAGTTGCTATCTATGTAGCACAATCTTTATTCCCACTGAAACACCGTGCCTAACAGACGCATCGGTGCGTCGCGGAGCCATTGATATATCTGTGGTGCCTCATCAATATTTACACGGTGTCGGATCAGCGGAGCAATCTTGACCGAACCTTGGCGAAGCAGCCTGCAAAGATTTTCCAAATCATCACAAGTGAAGTGGCTACACTGAAGGATGCTGATCTCCTTGTGTTGACCGACGTTAAAAGTGTAATTAATGTCAAATCGCCCGGCGACTAAGAGCAAACGACCCCGGACCTTACAGGCGTGAATCATGGGTGTAACCATGTCTGGAACGCCAGCGAAATCCATAATAGCGTCAAAGGTGCCATCTTGAATCTGTGCTTCCCAACCGTCGCCACTTGTATTGAGTACCTGTTCCGCTACACCGAGTTGACGCATCTGTTCTAAGCGTGATTCCTCTATGTCGCAGACCGTGACACGGGCACCCATGGCGTTGGCGATTTGGGCAGCGAACATGCCGATACAGCCTTGTCCGACAATAAGCACTTTTTCGCCAATGCGTGGATCAATTCGGCGGCAGCAATGCATCGCTACACCAGAAATACCGAAGAGGGCAGCCTCGCCCGGATCAATATCGTTTGGCAATTTCAGCAGGAGACCATCTTCTGGGATCGTAAACCGCTCGACATGGTTCACACTGGCATAGATGAGGTCACCAATCTCAAGGTTCTTTACGTCCGGTCCCGTTTCAATAATCCTGCCGACGTTTTGATAGCCATCGGTGGTCGGCAGCCGTGTATCGGAGGTTGAATAGTTCCCGCCGATAAGTTGATTCCGTTCCGTTCCGTTGGTAAGACCAGTGAAGACGGCTTGGCACAGGACTTCGTTGCCAACAGGCGGAGAAGGTTCTTTCCAGTCGGTAGCAACAATCTTTTCACGTCGATTATCTGGCAATAATTTGACAACAAGTGCTCTCACGATATTAATAACTCCTTACAAAAATTTTTAATACCGAATCCCGCTTTTTAGTTTATACAAGGCTCTTAGATTTGTCAAGGATTTTCAGAATCTCTATTCTTTAAAAAAAATCCGTTGACAGATTATCAGACTTTCTATAAAATTCAAATTATAAAAAATTGGTTCCGAAACGATCGACCCTTTTTATCTATTGCACCTTCAAAGTAAGGAGAACGGGAATGCCGAAACGCATTAATAAAGCGATCGAGTTACTCGAAAACGACCTGCCTGTCTTCTACACTGGCAGTCACACAGGCGCGGCTCTCAACTATGATGCTGGCGTCGCGATGGCGAAAACTTGGGCAGATTATATCAACGTCGGCATGGAGCACGGGGCTTTTGATCTTGCTGGATTGGATAGTTTCATGCGCGGACTCGTTGATGGTGGACCGACCAATAGTGGACATACAACGCCGGCTATCATTGTTGAGTTACCCGTAGATGGCATCAGTGCAGACGTAATTCGTGCCAACGGTTGGCAGATGCGGCAACTCCTTGCGCGTGGGGTCCACGGTCTCTTGCTTTGCCATGCTGAATCTCCAGAGGCAGTCAAAGCGTTTGTTGAAGCATGCCGCTACCCCTTCCAAACTATCGGGGTTGGAACGCAATTGGATGTCGGACGCCGCGGGTCTGCAGGACAAGGTTCCGCCGCGCCCATCTGGGGCATTTCCGCTAACGAATATCTTGAGGTCGCCGATCCGTGGCCACTGAATCCGAAGGGTGAACTCTTGCTCGGACTCAAATTTGAGAATAAGCGGGCGTTAGCGAACGTTGAAATTACGGCACAGGTGCCCGGAATTGCCTTCGCAGAGTGGGGACCCGGTGATATGAGCATGTCGTTTGGCTACATGAACCCGCCGAGTCCGCGTCCGCAGGAATTAGAAGATGCCCGAAATCGCGTCTTTGCTGCATGCCAAGCCTCTGGCATTCATTTTTTGGAGAGCACGTCACCTGATACAATTAAGGAAAGCATTGACGCGGGTGTGCGAATTACCGGGGGTGGCGAAGAAGCTGCACGCATCGGACGTGCGCACGCCGGTAGGGAAATGGCCGTTTAACTGGCTATCGGCTATCAGGTCGCTTTCAGCAGTCAGTAAAGACGCAAGTGTTACAGAACGTCTCTTTTCTTTGCTGAACGCTGATGGCTGATTGCTATTCCGCTGCCCCCTGATAGCCAGAAAGGAAAATATACTATGGCATTAACAGAACAGGAAATGTTGGCAGAACTCCGTAAATATGATACACCCTCGATTACGAATGTGGTCGCTACGTATCCGACGAGTCCGCTCTGTCTGGGACTTTACAATCCGTGGACGGAAAATTGGTATACAGATACGACTATCCGTTGTATGTACCCTGAACTTGGTGCTGTTGCTGGGTATGCAGTGACATGTGTCTACGGTGTGCCGGATCCGAACTATCCCGGGCTCTCCTTTATGGATGTTATTGATGCGTTAGGTGCCTCCAAGCAGCCGACAATCTTGGCATTTGAACAGAAGTTTCCGCCTGAATTCGAGAACAAGGTCGGCTTGGCGGGGGGTAACATGACAGCGGCGATGAAAGCGATCGGTTGTCTCGGAGCGATCTCAAACGGTCCCTCACGCGATATTGACGAAATCCGTCCTATGGAATTCCAATACCTGTTAAGTGGCATCACACCTGGGCACGGCGCAATGGCGGTTCAGGCTGTCAACGTTCCAGTTTCAATAGCCGGTATGGATGTCGCACCCGGCGAAATTATCCACATGGATGAGAATGGCGCGTGCAAGTTTCCCGGTGACAAACTGGAAGCAGTGCTGACAAACGTCAAGGCTTTACTTAAAGAAGAAGGCGATCGGATTGGGAAATTGCTCTCAGGTCCAAAGACAGCAAAGCAGGTCCGCGCAATTTTTAGCGGACACTCTTATGCAGAGGATGATGAGGAATAGACACGTTTTTTGTTAAACTTGTAGTGGCGATCTCAAGATTGAAATCGCCACTCATCTGGAATGGAATCTATGGAGGTACGCATGTCATCTCTTGCGGTACAAACCTATCTGACACCTGAGGAGTACCTCGCTTTTGAACGCAAGGCGACGACAAAACATGAATACATCAACGGACGGATAGTCGCCATGTCCGGCGCAAGTTTCGCCCATAATTTCATCACAGCGAATATAGTAACGTATCTTAATATTCAATTGATGGATGGAGAATGCCGAGCCGTCGCAAGCGATATGCGGGTGAAGGCACAGCAAACAGAATCCTACTTTTACCCTGATGTTGTCGTTGTTTGCGGGGAACCGCGCGCTGAAGATGATACTTTTGACATTCTCCTGAATCCCACTGTCGTCGTGGAGGTCCTGTCACGCTCAACTGAAGCTTACGATAGAGGTGAGAAATTTAAGCATTATCGGCAAATTGGCTCTCTAAAAGATTACATTCTCATTTCGCAAGATGAGGTTCGCGTTGAACATTATTGTCGTCAAGGGTCGGGGTGGATGCAAACCGAGTTTCGGGAACTTGAGGATGTCCTCTCGCTTTTCTCTATAGGCTGCGAACTCCGTTTACAGGATATTTATAGACGGGTCGAACTCGTCGCCAGTTAATCTCAAAAGTTTGAAAAACGTCTAAAATCTTAAAAAATTATTTGGCAAGGACATAAAAATCTTATATACTATTTGGAATAAAAAATAAATTAAGACTGAAATAGGATAAAAAATGCACAACGTTTTTGAAACCCTAAATGAGCGGGGTTTTGTTAAACAGACTACGAATGCAGAACAGGTTGCCCAGCTTCTATCCGAAGGACAGGTTACCTACTATGTCGGTTTTGACCCAACAGCATCCAGCCTGCATGTCGGGAGTCTTGTTCCCATAATGGCGATGGCACATCTGCAACGCGCCGGACATAAACTGATCGCAATCATCGGTGGCGGCACAACCATGATTGGTGATCCAACCGACAAAACCGAGATGCGTCCGATGCTGTCACAGGAAAATATCGCAGCAAATGGAAAAAGTATTCTCACGCAGCTCCAGCGTTACCTAAATCTTGATAACGGCATAGCAGATGTTGATGATTCACAGGATGTCTCGGAAGTAGGGAGATTTCTCAACAACGCTGATTGGTTGCTTTCTATAAATTACATCGAATTTCTACGTGACATCGGTAAACACTTCCGAGTCAATGAGATGATTCGAGCGGAAGGGTATCGACAACGGCTTGAGCGCGAACTCGGACTCTCGTTCCTTGAATTTAACTATCAACTCCTCCAAGCGTACGATTATTTGTGTCTTTTTCGGGAGTATGGATGCCGCCTCCAGTTCGGCGGAGACGACCAGTGGGGTAATATCCTTGCCGGTGTCGATCTCGTCCGCCGGATTGAGGGTGCGCGCGTACATGGACTCACTTTTCCATTGTTGACTACGGCAAGCGGCGCAAAAATGGGAAAAACCGCAGGCGGTGCAGTCTGGCTCGATGCTGAACGGACATCACCTTACGAGTTTTATCAATACTGGATTAACACCGACGACCGAGATGTCTCTCGATTCCTCGCTTATTTCACCTTTCTTCCCATGGACGAAGTCCAAAGACTTGGGAGTTTGAAGGATGAGGCAATTCGGGAGGCAAAAGAAGTCCTGGCTTACGAAACCACACAACTTGCCCATGGAAAAGCAGCGGCCGACAAAGCACAAGCAGCGGCACGTGCCGCATTTAGTGGTGGCAATCTTGATGACATCGCAATGCCGACTTCGGCTATCGCTTCCGAGCGACTTGAGAAGGGCATTCCCATCATGGAGTTGTTTCATGAAGTCGGGTTAGCAAATTCCCGCAGCGAAGCACGACGACTTGTTCAGCAAGGCGGCGCATACATCAACGAAGAAAAATGTGATGCAATAGGTACAGTGATCCATACGGGTCTGCTTGAGGAGAATGCTTTGCTTCTCCGTGCTGGGAAGAAACGGTATCACAGAATTATTATTGAAAAAAAATAATTATAACCGAAGATTTTTATAATAGGCGTGCTTTATGGCGCGCATCATACAATGGTTATCCGGATTCTCGCTTTAGAAACTGATAACCGTAAAGAGAGGTGAATATGACTGTCGATAATCCCAAGGGAGTTGAAGAGGCGACAACTTCTCCGAAGCATTCTAACGAGGGCGATCGGATGGGACTCACTTTCACACCCCATTTTACGACCCCAGGCGTTCATCCCTATGATGTATTAGAATGGGAACGCCGCGACGCGGTCATTTACAATGAAAAGGGTGATGTTATCTTTAAACAGGAGCAGGTCGAAGTACCCGCAAGTTGGACCCAACTCGCGACAGACATCGCCGCGTCAAAATACTTCCGAAAAGCCGGCGTTCCGGATGTAGAATCCGAAGATAGCGTCCGTCAACTCGTTACCCGTGTCGCACGCACCCTCCGCCGCGCAGGTGAGGAGCTTGGGGGCTATTTTGCCACCCCTGAAGACGCACAGACCTTTGAGATGGAATTGACGCACATCCTTGTTACACAACGTGGGGCTTTCAACTCGCCTGTCTGGTTTAATTGCGGTTTATGGCACGAATATAATATTGAAGGCGGCGGCGGAAACTACTATTGGGACCGCGACGCGAAGAAAGTCGAGATCACTTCCAATGCGTATGAGCATCCGCAAAATTCCGCTTGTTTCATTCAAAGTGTTGATGATTCTCTGGACTCCATGTTGGAGCTCCAGAAAGCTGAAGTACGCCTCTTTAAATACGGCAGCGGTACTGGGTCTAATTTTAGTCAAGTACGTGCTAAGGGAGAACTTCTCTCCGGCGGCGGTGAGAGTTCGGGAGTCCTCTCTTTCCTTGAAGGTTTTGATCGGTGGGCAGGCAGCATTAAGTCCGGCGGCACCACAAGACGCGCGGCCAAAATGGTTATCCTTGACATGGACCATCCCGAAATTGTTGACTACATTGACTGGAAACTCCGGGAGGAAGATAAAGCAAAGGCACTCATCGCTGCTGGATATCCCGCTGACTTCAACGGTGAAGCGTATAGCACAGTCAGTGGACAGAATAGCAATAACTCTGTGAGGATTCCTGATGACTTCATGAGTGCTTATCTCCAAGGAGATTCGTGGAAAACTACCTATCGCACAACCCAGGAAGTCGCCGAGGAGTATGATGCCAGAACCCTCATGGAAAAAATTGCTTATGCGGCATGGGCATGTGCCGACCCAGGCGTTCAATTTGATAGCACGATTCAGAAATGGCATACTTGTAAAAATACAGATAGGATTAACGCAAGCAATCCATGTAGTGAATACCTCTTCTTAGACGATTCTGCTTGCAACCTCGCCAGCATTAACCTCGCTAAATTCTTGGGAGATGATGACAGCTTTGACATTGACGGTTTCCGCGCTACGGTTCGTGTGTTCATCACTGCAATGGAAATTATAGTCGGTTTCTCTTCCTATCCGACCCCAAGAATAGCAGAGCGTTCCCACGCGTATCGACCCCTCGGACTCGGTTACGCTAATTTAGGTGCCCTTTTGATGCGTTTAGGGATTCCTTACGATAGTGCACAGGCTTGTGCTTATGCTGGTTCTATTACTGCTATGCTGAGTGGACACGGCTACCGGACAAGTGCAGAGATCGCTAAAAGTGTGGGAACTTTTGATGGCTATCCCGAAAATCGGGATTCGATGTTGAACGTTATGCAGCTCCATCGCGATGCTGCTTACAGCATTGATTCCGCTGCGTGTCCACCAAAGCTTCTGAACGCAGCGCAAGCAGATTGGGATATTTGTCTTGAAAAGGGTGAGCAGTGGGGTTATCGGAACTCCCAAATTAGTGTTATCGCGCCTACAGGCACGATCTCCTTCCTGATGGATTGTGACACAACCGGGATTGAACCGGAATTCGCTCTCGTCAAATTCAAGAAACTCGCAGGCGGCGGATACATGAAAATTGTTAATCAGAGTGTCCGCGATGCCTTACATAACCTCGGGTATACGCTACAACAGACTGAGGCTATCATTACCTATCTCGTCGGAACGGGGACCTTTGATGGAACGCCTCATATCAATCCAGAGACGCTGAAACAGAGAGGCTTTACCCAAGAGGATATCGCTCGCGTCGCAGAGACGTTACCGAGCGCGTTTGACTTGAATCTCGCCTTTGCTCCCGGTTTCCTCGGGGAAGAGTGCCTGCAACGGTTAGGTATAACCGAGGAAATGGCGGCAGACCCAAGCTTTAACCTGCTTTCTACGCTCGGATTTACCGAAGATGAGATTATTACCGCGGAAGAGGTCGTCTGCGGCACGGGGACGGTTGAGGGCGCACCGCACCTCTCGCCAACGCACTATCCTGTTTTTGATTGTGCCGTCCAATGTGGTAAGCACGGAACCCGTTATATAAACCACATGGGACCCTTGAAGATGATGGCGGCTGTTCAACCCTTTATTTCTGGTGCTATTTCTAAGACTGTTAATGTCCCACATGATGCAACGGTAGATGACATCAAAACGCTATATGTGGAAGCGTGGCGACGCGGTGTGAAATGTCTCGCTGTGTATCGCGACGGTAGCAAAGGGAGCCAACCCCTCTCGACCCGAAGCCAACAGGATTCGGAAAGTGAGGGAACAGATGTGACCCTATCGGATGCCGAACAACCCGCTGCCCACCCTGTCAGACGCCGTTTGCCAGATGAGCGACGCGCCATCGCACACAAATTCAGTATTGGGGGGCATGAAGGCTACATACACGTCGGGCTTTATGAAGATGGGAGCCCCGGTGAAGTCTTCCTCCGCATGAATAAGGAAGGCTCCGTCATTTCGGGATTGATGGACTCCGTTGCAATCCTCACTTCGGTTGCTTTACAGTACGGTGTTCCGTTAGAATCGCTTGTCAATAAATTCAGCCATGTCCGGTTTGAACCCTCTGGTTTCACGTCTAATTCTGAGATTCCAATGGCGAAATCCATTATGGACTATGTTTTCCGTTGGCTTGGTGCCAAGTTCCTTTCTGGGGAACCCCAAGAGAGTCAGGAGGTCCTGGACTTTGACGAACAAATGGTGCCACCTGAAGAACTGCATCCGTTCGGACATGGGAGCAATGGTGAAACGGATACTTGGCTGGAGCGTGAGAAACAGATTGTTCTCCAGCATGCAGATGCCCCGCCTTGCCCTGAATGTGGTGCACTTATGGTGAGAAGCGGTGTCTGCTACCGCTGTGCCAATTGCGGTGCAACGAGTGGTTGCTCCTAATTTCTTTTTTTAACAGACTGAAGGCGCGGTAAAAAACCGCGCCTTTTCCTTGCCTTTAAGTTATTAGATACCGTATAATAAAAAAGCTTGAGTTGAGTAGATGATCGCGTTCCGACTGTAGTTTACAATCGGGATGAGGAAAGTCCGGACTCCGCAGGGCAGGATGCTGGGTAACCCCCAGGAGCGGCGACGCTATGGAAAGTGCAACAGAGAGTAGACTACAACGCCTGCTTTTAAAGTGAGGCGTTGTACAGGTGAAACGGTGTGGTAAAAGCGCACCAGTCCATAAGGTGACTTATGGAGCTCGGTAAACCCCATCTGGAGCAAGGTAAATGGTGGAGTATAAGGTGTGCCCGCCTTCTCCCCAGGTAACCGCTTGAGGTGGATGGTAACATCCATCCCAGATGAATGATCATCGCATACAGAATCCGGCTTATTCTCAACTCAAGCTTTTTTAGCGATAAAAAAACCGCCCCCACCGGGGGTCTCTATCCGAATGATGTCGCCGTTGCTTGTAGAAATAGACACCTTACCTGCCAACGGCTGTGCCTCTCCATCAGAGATAAGCACGTTACGTCCCGGTTGTCCCGGTTCCCCGCCTTGCAAACCATAAGGACCTCGCGTCCGTCGCTCTGAAAGGATTGTAACCTCAGCGTCTGTGAGCATCTGCACTGCTCGAACAACACCGTCACCACCGCGGAATTGACCCGCGCCGCCTGTTCCGCGGCGGATCCCATATTCCACCACTTGCATCGGATAGTTCGTCTCAATTGCCTCTATCGGGGTATTCATCGTATTCGTCATGTGCGTATGGATAGCATCAATCCCATCCGAATTCGGACGAGCACCCATGCCACCCGCAATCGTTTCGTAATAAGTAAATTCCTTTCCGCGTGAAGCATCATAACCGCCTATTGTGAGGTTGTTCATAGTGCCAGAACTCGCAGCAGGAATCTGGTCCGGACAGGCTTGTGCCAAGGCACCGAGGAGGACATCAACAATACGCTGCGATGTTTCGACGTTTCCACCCGCAACTGCTGCTGGGAACTTGGCGTTCACAACGCTTCCTTCTGGCGCAATGACCTGAATCGGATCTAAACACCCCGCATTCGCAGGCACATCCGCCCCTGCAAGGCACCGGAAAACATAAAAGACTGCTGAAAGCGTAATTGCATAAATTGCGTTGACAGAGCCTCGTGCTTGCGAAGCAGTGCCAGTAAAGTCAACGACCGCCGTATCCCCCTTAATTTCAATAGCAACGCGAATTTCAATCGGTTCATCACTGATGCCATCATTATCAAGGACGTCGGTGTATGCATAGCGTCCATCGGGAATTTCCCGTAAACGCGCACGCACCATGCGGCTTGCATACCCACGCAATTCTTCCATATAGGCAGCAATCTCTGCTGTCCCATATTTAGTTACCATCTCTTGTAAGCGGCGTTCGCCGACGCGATTGGCGGCGAGTTGTGCCTCTATGTCGCCACGACGTTCCTCCGGGGTTCGTACGTTAGCGAGGATGAGTTCCCAGAGATCAGTGTCCAACGCACCGCCGCGAACGAGTTTGACCGGTGGAATACGGATACCTTCCTGAATGACACTCGTTGCAATCGGCATTGAACCAGGACGCATGCCGCCAACATCTGCATGATGTGCCCGGTTCGCGACGAAAAATACCGGGCGGTGCTTTTCCTGCTGTTCTTTCTCATCTGACCCGCTCCGCAAGAAGGAGCTAAAGACAGGCGCGACCAGTGTAATGTCCGGCAAATGCGTGCCGCCACGATACGGGTCGTTGAGAGCTATCATGTCACCGGGCACCATCTCAGTGTCTGCAATCGCAGCGAGGACTGACAGCGGCATAGAGCCAAGATGCACCGGAATGTGTGCGGCTTGCGCCACCATTTTACCGGTGTCGTCAAACACAGCGCATGAAAAATCGAGTCGTTCTTTGATGTTAGGGGAAAATGCGGTGCGTCGGAGCGTTACACCCATCTCCTCCGCAACCGAGGTTAGCATGTTTTTGTAAAGCTCGATTTTGATAGGATCAGTATTCATTTGATGGCGGTGAGTTATGTGGATAGGTTGCTATAGGCAATAAAGCACGCTATCAGGCGGAACGAATAATTCATAGTCATCACAGAATTTTGCTTTTATTTTTCTTTTGTCTATCGGGTTCGATCTTGTTTCCGCCGCAACACTTCTTCAAGCGTAATCTTATTATCTACTATCTGGTAAGCAGTGGCAAGATCAATACCGTGTTCTGAAACGAGTTGTGATGCTTGTTTCCGCCGCCGCAACACTTCTTCAAGCGTAATCTTATTATCTACTATCTCGTAAGCGGTTTTGTGAGGGATATCATGTTCTGAAATGAGTTGTGATGCTTGTTTCTGCCGCAACACTCCCTTAAGCGTAATCTCATTATTTACTATCTTGTAAGCGGTTTCAAAACGAATCCGATGTTCTGAAGCGAGTTGTGATGCTTGTTTCCGCCGCAACACTTCCTTAAGCGTAATCTTATTATCTACTATCTCGTAAGCGGTTTCGGGAGGGATATCATGTTCTGAAACGAGTTGCAATGCTTGAGCTCTTCTCGGGTTGCCTTCAACATTCGTATGTTCGGAAAGTTCAACAATAGAAGGAGAGTGTTGATCTATTTTTCTAAATAGCGAATTTACTAATAATTTACAATGCTGTCTATCCTTATATCCTTCATATTTTGCTGTCTGAAAGTAATAATATCTGTAGCAGATGGCAGCAACGAAATCGGCAAACTGTATGAACGGATTTTCATTAGAATGAACAAAGACACAGTTTTGAAAGTTTGGATCTTTAGACAAATCTTTATTAAAGTTATTAAACGTATCTAATAGGACGCCCTGTTGATTTCGACTGTCTATTTCGTCGTGCAAAATCATAGCATGGTGATTGAGTGGTAAGGACTCCTTACAGAGCTCAAGTGTTTTTCTAAAGAGAGCTGCACGGAGGTCACCACCTACAAGTCGCATCTTATTTCTTATCGCTTTTACCCGAATAATCTGAACATCTTTTATTTTCAAAAAATGCGTTAATAGTTCCTGGCATATTTGCCCAATTTCCTCTTGATAGTGTCTATCAAGAGTATTGAGAAGATGTCCATATTTTATCTCCCTACCAGAAATATGCACCAAAGGATTAACAATTTCAGGGTAAGCGTTTAAAAATTCCTGTTGGCTATTAAAAGGAAAGCAAATAGCAGCATAAATGAATTGGGGTTCTTTGCTGGCCCCTGATTCATCTATATAGATACACCATGTTTGCATTTTTTTATTTAAGCAAGTAGTGGAGGTAGAGTCGGTACTCTTGAAGCATTATAAATGCACCCTCATTTTTTGAGGACTCGGTGATCCTCTGGTGAATAGAGTCGGCACTCTCTAAAGGTCAATGACCAGCTCCACCAAAATGTGTCAAAACATGTGCGGAATATAAGATATAAGAGGGGGACGCTTGTTTCCCCCTCTTAATCGTCTCGTTTCTGGAGGTAGAGTCGGTACTCTCAAGGCGTTATCAACGCATCCCTCATTTTTTGAGGACTCGGTGATCCTCTGGTGAATAGAGTCGGCACTCTCTAAAGGTCAATGACCAGCTCCACCAAAATTTGAAATCAGATGATCATTTTAGATCGTGATTCCTTCAGGATTTACGCAATGCACAATGAATTGCCCTACTACAAACCACTACTTCGGAGAAATACTTGTATTTACGAGAGGTCTGTGTTTGTAGTGAAGCGATTTATCACCTGCATGCGTAAATTTTAAGTATTATCGCGTTTCAACCCTTTGTGTTATCAATTTTACACTATTAAACGCTCTTTGTCAAGTTAAAATCACAAAAAATTGCGTTTTTTTGGCAAAAAAGTGTAAAATGGAATACTGACAGTAGGTTAACGGATAAAAAAGGAATTTGTTTACCTCAGATCTTTCTTAACCGACAATTAACAACTGAGAATGCCTATCTTCTGTAGGAACTAACTCCAGCTCGCTACTCCCTCCGCAGACAGGGAAAGTAGCGAAAACGAAATGTACTTCATTAGGAGAATCCATAATGAAAAAAGTTAATATCGCCCTAATCGGCGCAGGTGGAATGGCAAACGGCGTTCACTACCCATCTCTTAGCGAATGTGAGGATGTGAATCTCGTTGGGTTGTGCGATCTAATTCCATCAAAACTTCAGGCGACCGCAGAAAGCTTTGGGATCGAGCAGACATTCACCGACTATAAGCAGATGCTTGAAAAGACGAGTCCCGATGCTGTTTATGTTCTCATGCCACCCCAACACCTATTTCCGCTTGTTATTCATTGCCTTTCCCAACAACACCATGTCTTTATAGAAAAACCACCAGGCGTTACACTCCATCAGACCAAAGAGATGGCGCGCGCCGCCGAAAGAAATGGGTGCAAGACAATGGTAGGCTTCAATCGCCGTTTTATCCCGCTGTTGCAACGGGTCAAAACGATAGTTGAGGAACGCGGTCCGATTATCCAAGCCATGTCGACTTTTCATAAAAATACCCCAAGTGCACTCTATTACGATGGTGTCATAGACGTTTTGACGTGTGATGCAATTCATGCTGTTGATGCGCTTCGATGGATCGGTGGCGGCGAGGTGAAAGCTGTTGCAAGCGACATCAACAGTTTCTATTCCGAGCGTGAAAACAGTTTCAACGCAATCGTTAAATTTACGAGTGGTGCCTCTGGTTATCTTTGCACCAATTGGGCTGTTGGGGCGCGCATTCATATATTTGAGATGCACGCCCGAGAAATTTCTGCCTATATAAATCCCGATGCTGGTGGACGCGCGGTCCTTCATACACCTGAAGGCATAACGGAAATCACACCTGAGGAAGCAGCTGGGTCTGATGCCACACATAGAGTTTACGGGTTTTATGGAGAGAGTCGACATTTTGTGGACGCTATCCTGCAAGACCAACAGCCTGACACCTGTTTCGCCGATGCAGTCAAAACTATGGAGCTTGTGTCGGCTATCTATCAAAATCGGATAGATACCTAATCTTACAACACAATGCCAAAATGAATTGGCATGTTTCTTGCTACACCTTAGATAACAATTGTATTGAGACGGGGATTATGGATAGACAGCACATACCTGTTTTATGTGACAAAGTACTTGAATTTCTCAAACCGACATCTACCGGCATTTATGTAGATGGCACTGTTGGATTAGGTGGACATAGTTCCGCTATCCTAAGTGCTTCTGCACCAAATGGACGCGTCATCGGCATTGATTTGGACGCTGAAGCCCTTGTTATTGCAAAGGAGAGATTACGCGCCTTCGGTGACCGATGCCGTCTCATTAACGGGAATTTCGCAGAAATGCCAGTTCTGCTTGAGGCGTACGCAATTTGTGCTGTAGATGGTATCCTGCTTGACTTAGGGGTGTCATCGCTACAACTTGATACACCAAGTCGTGGATTTAGTTTTAACCATACCGGGCCATTGGATATGCGTATGGGAATTGGACGCAAGTTGGATGAGAATCAAGAAGTTGTTCCTACTGCGATGCAGGTCGTCAACGACAGTCCAATGGACACTTTGGTTGATATTTTTAAGCGATATGGTGAAGAAAGGTTCGCGAAACGGATTGCTACCCGTATTGTTGAGGCAAGGCGGCAGATGCCGATAACGACAACAACGCATTTCGCAGAGATTGTCAAAAAAGCTGTCCCTCGGAAGACGTTCAAGATTCATCCTGCCACCCGTGTATTTCAGGGACTGCGGATCCATGTGAATAAGGAACTGGAAAATCTTGAAGCCGGTTTAGATGCCGCCCTATCGCTTTTGAAGCCCGGTGGACATCTCTGTGTTATTGCCTTTCATTCGCTTGAGGATAGGATAGTCAAACGGCGATTTCAAACATGCGCGGCGACATGTATCTGTCCACCCAAAACCCCGGTCTGTATTTGTGACCATGAACCGTCTCTGCAGATTTTGACAAAACGTCCTATTGTTCCAGATGTGTCTGCAGTGCAGCAGAATCCACGAGCGAGAAGTGCTAAATTGCGGGCAGCGCGTAAGTTGTAATCTGAGATTGTGAACAAAGGCGGGACCAATTGGCATAATTGAAAAAAATGTACCTTAAATATGAAATTCAACGTTCAATAGATAGGTAGCTGCCATCCTGTAACCCTATATTAGGTGTAGGCGAAAAGGAACTGTAACGTGAGGTAAGCGACGGAACGCAACGTTCTTGTCCCTAATTTCGACTGGAAGCGAAATAGATGCAGATATCGGATCAACATTCAGCGCGCATCACGAAACCTGAAGAAACGCAAACAAAAAA
Source organism: Candidatus Poribacteria bacterium (assembly GCA_965232115.1). Classification (GTDB taxonomy): domain Bacteria; phylum Poribacteria; class WGA-4E; order WGA-4E; family WGA-3G; genus WGA-3G. The sequence goes on along the minus strand of OZ246958.1, from coordinate 4,435,417 downwards.
AGGATTTCCGTTGGTTTATACCCTTTTGGTATTGTCCTTCTGCACTTTTGCCGGAAGTATCTGGTTTTCATCTTACGCGAAGAAAGTTGCTTTACAACGCCAACCTGTTTATGAGAGACAGAAACATCGAATTCAGGATGAAATTTATCAGCTTGAATTAGAAGAATCGACGTTAACCTCTGTTCAGAGAATTAGGCAGATTGCTACTGAACTCGGAATGGTTGAACCTACCGAAACCTCACAGATCATTTGGGACAAGTAATTTCGATTTCTCTCTTTCCTGAAAGGACCCGAAACTATCTTGATTTAATATATGATAAACAGAAAAAATAACTCGCATTTATCTATACGTCGTCTTGTTTTTACATTTATTCTCATGCAGGTCGGGTTTCTGTTGTTAGTTGGCAAACTATTCAAGATTCAGATCTCTGGGGGTGATTTACATCGGGAATCGAATGAGCAATATTGGCTTTCTCCCCGTACAGCAGAGATAAAACGTGGAAAGATTCTGGATAGACACGGAAACGTTTTGGCACTCAGTCGCCATAGTCTGTCTGTCTATGCCGATCCAAAATATATGAAGATGGATCCACTCACAGCTGCACAAAAGTTGGAACCAGTTTTAGGGGTGCCCGAGACAGAACTGCTTTCCCAACTCCGTCGAAAGGATAAGCGGTTTGTCTGGCTAAAGAAGGGCCTTGATTACGGACGGCTTGATGAAATTCGCGCCATTGAGAAAGAGATCCGCGGGATAAAACATGAAGTTGAACAGAAGCGTTCTTATCCGAAAGGTGAACTCGCCGCTCAGGTTATTGGTCATATTAACGACCAGAATATGGGGGAAGGCATTGAATACCAATATAACAATTATCTACTAAACGCCCAGGCACGGCAAGCCGCCCAGCGTGCAGCTTTGGCTCGCAATGAACCCATAAACTTACTGACCGATGGCGACTCCACCAGTGATTACGGATACAGTATCGTTTTAACACTTGACGAGTACATTCAATATGTCGCTGAAAAAGAGTTAGCCGCAGCTTGTCAAGAGTGGAACGCACCACGCGGGACAGTCATCGTCTTGGCATCAAAAACAGCAGAAATCTTAGCACTCGCAAGTTACCCAACTTACGATCTAAATACCTACGCACGTGCCGCTGAAGAGGCTAAACGCAATATTGGGGTCTGGTTCGCGTATGAGCCCGGATCGATTTTTAAAATTGTCGCTGCCTCTGCCGTCCTCAATGAGCAGATTATGACATCTGAGTCGACGGTTTTCTGTGAGAATGGACGCTATCGACTCTCGAACGGTAGAATTATTCGAGATGTTTCAGCAAAAGGATGGTTAACCTTAGAAGAGGTCATACACAAATCCAGTAATATCGGGATGATTAAAGTTGTGAAGCAGTTGGGACATGAGGGCTTTGCGACGTACATTGAAAATTACGGCTTTGGGAAAACAACTGGGGTTGATCTCCCCTATGAACACAGCGGGAGCCTTTTTGCAGTCAAGCGTTGGGATACCCATTCTCTCGGTGCTGTGCCTTTTGGACAGGGGGTTATGGTGACACCGCTGCAGATGGTGAGTGCGTTGAACGTCATCGCAAATGACGGGAAACTCCTCCGTCCATACATTACACGGGAAATTCAAGACAATAGTGGCAAAGTTATTAAAAAGATGTATCCCATTGAAGTGCGACAAGTACTCCGCCCGGAAGTAGCACGGCGAATGGCAGACATACTCGTCGGTGTCGTTGAAGGCGGGAGCGGGCGACGCGCACGTGTTGAAGGCTATCGGGTCGCAGGAAAAACCGGCACCGCACAAAAAGCTGAACCGAATGGCAAGGGATACCTCGGCAAAGAAATTATGTCTTTTATGGGGTTCCTGCCAGCGGAGAATCCAGTGATTTCGATAATCGTCATGCTTGATGAGCCTAAAGGCGCACGCTTCAGCGGGCAGATCGCAGGACCTCTCTTTCAAAAGGTTGCTACGCAATCAATACAATACTTAAAGCAAACTGAATTTTTCAGTCCTGAGATTCAAAAAACTTCCCCATACGCGCCCGTTATAACGGAAAAAGCACCAAAACAGAACCTCGCTGTGGAAGGAGGCGGGCTGTGAAGTTTCGCACGCTACTCCATGGATTGAATATTGTTGCGACTACCGGATCGCTTGATATGGATATTACCGGTGTCGTGAGTGATAATCGAGAGGTCAAACTGGGTAATGCTTTTGTCTGTTATCAAGGTATCAACGTTGACAGCCACATCTTTATTTCAGATGCGATTCAGAAGGGCGCGATTGTTGTTATCGGTGAAAAGCCGATCGCTGAACTAACGGTGCCAACGAAGCCATTTACATACGTCCAAGTGCCTGATGGGCGACGCGCAATATCCTTGCTGGCTGCCAATTGGCACGGAAATCCCGCAAAACAACTCAAACTCATCGGCATTACGGGCACAAACGGTAAGACCTCAACAGCACATCTCATATATGCGATACTCAAAGCGAGTGGACGTAAAGTAGCACTCATCGGAACTGTTGGACACCGATACACGAACGCCCGCGGTGTTGAGAAGGAACTACCGGCTTTTCTCACAACCCCTGATGCTTTCGCCCTCCATGCCCTCTTCAAGCAATTCGCCGAGGAGGGCGTTGAATACGTTACGATGGAAACCTCCTCACAGGGATTGGCACTGCAGCGACTTGCAGGACTTATTTTCGATACAGCCGTCTTTACCAATTTTACACAGGACCATCTTGATTATCATCAGACAATGGAAGAATACCTCAAAGCGAAATTGATGCTGTTTGAGCAGCTTGGGGATGACGGGGTCGCTGTTTTGAATGTTGATCTACCTGTAACAAAACGTTTCTGGCATGTTTGTGCAGATTTAAAACGTTTAATGTATGGGTTTAGACTGCAGGCAGATTTACGCCCCGAAGGTGTTGAACTCTCTCGGAACCGATTGGCGTTTACAGCGTTGACGCCGTCTGGCGAATTCCCAGTGGAGCTTCGGTTGCTCGGTGAGTATAATATTTACAATGCCCTCGCTGCGATTGCTGTTGGTGTCCGTTATAATTGTGCTATTGCGGCGATTCAGGAAGGTCTCGCTGCGACTGTTGTACCTGGACGGTTTGAACTCGTAGACCGCGGACAAGACTTTGCTGTGATCGTTGATTATGCACATACCCCCGACGGTTTGGAAAATATTCTGATTGCGGCGAAGCATATCACGGAACGTAAACTGATTTCTGTCTTCGGATGTGGGGGGGATCGCGATAACGGAAAACGCCCAAAAATGGGGAATATTTCAACCCGAATCGCAGATTACAGCGTGATTACTTCCGACAATCCGCGCACTGAAGACCCCGATGAAATCATTGCACAAATTGTGTCAAATTTGCCACATGACGCAAAATATGTGTGTATTTCGGAGAGGCGGGAAGCGATTCAGCACGCCATCGCAACGGCAAAATCGGGGGATGTCCTTGTGATTGCAGGGAAGGGGCATGAAGATTATCAGGAAATTCACGGCAAAAGATTCCCTTTTGATGATAGGGTCGTGGCTGCAGATATTTTGGAGTCCTTGTGATTGCCCTATCTATGGATTGTCCTGCCTTTAGTAAATCTAACCTCCGAGGTTTTTGCAATACGGCATATTTCACGGGAAACCGAACATAGGCGACGGATGCAGCGTACGGAGATTAACGGTCTCAACATTTCATATCAGGTCGCGGGAGATGGCAAGGTTGTTCTCCTCTTACACGGTTGGGGTGCAGAAGCTGCAAGTTTCCAGCCGGTTTTTGAATGGCTTGCACAATCCCACAAAGTCTACGCCCTGGATTTGCCCGGCTTCGGCGAAAGTCAGGTGCCTCCAACAGCATGGAACACATCCGACTATGCGCAATGTGTTGCAGCCTTTTTGGAGAAAATTGGTGTCCCAAAAACGCACCTCATCGGACACTCCTTCGGTGGTAGAATTTCAATTATCCTCTCAGCTGAGTATCCTGAAAAAGTGGATAAACTTATTCTTGTGGATAGTGCTGGGATTAAACCACCGCGAACTGTGAAATACTATTTTCGCGTAGGTATAGCAAAAATCGGCAGGTTATTGCGCCGGTCTGGAAAGTATGGTGATCGTCTTGCAAATGTCGTTTCTCAGCGCACAGGGTCCAAGGACTATCGCGAGGCTGGCGATATGCGTGCTACGCTCGTGAAGGTCGTCAACCAAAACCTGCGTCCGTTCTTACCACGAATAGTCGCATCCACGCTGTTAATCTGGGGTGAGAACGACAAAGATACACCTGTGTCCTTCGGACGGATTATGGAGAAAGAGATACCTGATGCTGGGTTGGTTGTCCTGAAAGAGGCAGGACACTTTTCCTATCTCGACCAATTTCCACAATTTTGCCGAATTGTGGCGAGTTTCTTGAAAATCTAAATTTAAGAGTTAAAAAAATGGAAATAGTAAATACCACGCTTTTTTATTTTGCAATATTAACTTGTGTCGCGAGAGCGATCATCAGAACAGCACGTGGACTTCATATACTTCAACTCGACGGTTATAAAACAGGTCGATACCTGAAGTGGATGGGGCAGCACCTGAAAAACTGCTTTGAGATCAGAGAGATCCTCATCGTCGGTGGCTTACTGATGCTTACCGGCGTTATATCTGCACTGTATCCGCAGTATCACAGCATTTGGTTCTTCCCAGGCGTGTGTATCGCTTGGAGTGGATTCCAAATTTATATGCTTACCCGCCGAAAGAACGTTGCGGCGAAAAAACCTCTCGTTTACACAGCACGCGCGAAACGGGTGTTCGGACTATCAATCGTTCTCCTTGTTGGTTTGGCAGTCGTGGTTGTCCTCACAATGAAGGAGAGTCCTTGGCGCGTCGCAGCCTTCCTGTTTAGCGAGGTGAGCGTGGTCAATTTAACATTCGCGAACCTGCTTATCTATCCTTTGGAACGGACGATAAATGAGGCATATCTCTTTTCGGCAAGGAAACGGATTAAAGCGTTTAATCCCAAGGTTATTGGAATTACTGGAAGTTACGGCAAGACGAGTACAAAGTATATTTTGCATCGGATTTTGTCCGAAAAATTTAACACTTTAATGACTCCCGATAGTTACAACACGCCAATGGGTATCTGCAAAGTCATTCGCGGGCAACTTGCTCCTGAACACGAAGTATTTGTCGTCGAGATGGGTGCCTATAAGCGTGGCGACATCCGCGAGTTGTGCAATTTAGCCTCACCCCAAATTGGCATTCTCACAGCTGTCGGTCCCCAACACTTGGAGCGGTTTAAAAGCGTAGAGAATATAGCCAAGACAAAATATGAGTTGATTGAGTCGCTGCCATCCGGTGGCCTTGCAGTCTTCAATTGTGACAACGAGATCTGTGCTAAACTTGCTAATAAGCGGGAAGAGGGCGGCAATCCGGTGTCCCGCTATGCTACAGAGCCTTCCAAGGTTGAGGTTTCTGAACACCCGCAGCTAACTGCTACCAACATTCGACACACCAACGACGGACTCGCTTTTACGGTGCATGCATCGGTCAATACCCAGAAGGCTACCGAAGTAGAGATTCGCACGCAACTTTTAGGTAGGCATAACGTATCTAATATCCTTGCCGCAATGGCAGTTGCGATAGTGTGTGGAATGACCCTTGAAGAGATTCGCACAGCAATTGCAAAGGTTGAACCTGTACCACATCGTTTACAGTTGGCATCTGGTGCCGGGGGTATAACCATCATTGACGATAGTTTCAACGCCAATCCTGTCGGCGCGAAGGCAGCGCTTGAGGTGCTCTCTGAGATTGGAAACGGAAAAAAGGTCTTGGTGACACCCGGTATGGTAGAACTCGGTGAGATGGAGTACGAGAAAAATAAGAAACTTGGTGAACACGCCGCCGATGTCTGTGATCTGGTCATTTTAGTCGGACCTATGAGGACTGTCCCAATTTTAGATGGCTTGAAAGCCGCCGCGTATCCGAGCCAACAAATCATTGTCGCACTCAACTTGGAAGAGGTCAAAAAACATTTAGCAACGCGAGTACAGCCGGGGGATGTCGTTCTTTTTGAGAATGATCTTCCGGACAACTATAATGAGGAAAGAGTCATCTCCTAATATTGATGTTTCAATTGTTAGGTCTGACCTAAGTTTCCGTTCATAGTCCAGAATCGGTTGGAATTAACCTAAAACCACCGTGAAACGTAGTGGAGCGGTGCCCAGATTTAATCGTTAAAAAATGTCAAAACATAATATAGCCCTCATATTTGGTGGATGTACACCTGAACACGAAGTCTCAATCGTAACCGCACATCAGGTTTACCTCGCTTTAGAAGAAAATCATCATGTCATCCCAATTTACGTCACGAAAAATGGAGAATGGTTAACTGGCGACGCATTACGCGATTTATCCAGTTTTACTGATGGAACACTCCCACATCCTTCCGATTTTGACAAAATTACTATCGAATTTTATCCTGAGCCAAAATTTGTTATTACCAGCAAACACTGGTTTGGCAAGACCGTTCAGAAAAGAACGCTTCTTCCTATAGATGTCGTCTTTCCATCGATACACGGCATGCATGGGGAGGATGGGACGCTCCAAGGGTTGCTCGAGCTGATGAACCTACCTTATGTCGGTGCGGGTGTTGTCGGTTCTGCTGTCGGTATGGATAAGATTATGATGAAGGCGATTCTTGGTGAAAACGCGCTGCCAGTACTTCCATACTTGTATTGGACGCGGCACGACTGGGATACGCGACGCGACGCGGTTCTTAAAGAGGTAGATGCAACGCTATCCTATCCGCTCTTTGTCAAGCCTGCAATGAGCGGCTCAAGCATTGGAGTCAGCCATGTCAAAAATCAAACTGAACTCTGTGCTGCTGCTGAGGTGGCGGGACAGTACTCTCGTAGGATACTCGTTGAAAAAGCTGTTGAGAAACCTCTTGAGATCAATTGTGCTGTCATGGGACTTGATGAACCGACACCATCTGTTTGCGAGCAACCTGTCTCACAAACTAATTTTCTCAGTTTTGATGACAAGTATATTCATCAGGAAGGCGAAAATGCAGGAATGGCAGGTGCTGAACGCAAAATTCCTGCACCCATTTCCGAAGAACTAACGTCACATATACAAGGTCTTGCTGTCCGCACTTTTCGGGTCTTGGATTGCGCAGGTGTAGCACGTGTCGATTTTCTCGTGGATGCAGAATATAACGTCTATGTGAATGAGATCAACACTATTCCGGGTTCATATAGCTACTATCTGTGGACCCACCAAGATATTGCATTTCCGAAGTTGGTGTCGGAACTTGTTGATTTGGCATTTAAGGCGCACGCACAGAAGAATGCATTAAACTATACTTATACGACGAACCTCCTAAGCCAAGCTGGCGCGAGTCTCGCGAAATTAAAAAACGGGGAGAAACTTGGGGGCACGGCGTAATGTGCTACTGTAAAATCGCCATCGCTTTTTTGTAGGAAAATATGTTTTACCATCTCCTATACGAAAACCTCGTTGAAATCTTTTCACCATTCAACATTTTTCGTTATATCAGCTTCCGAGCAATTTATGCAACAGCAACCTCCCTCGTTATCGCTCTTGTTTTGGGACCTTTTATGATACAGAGGTTGAAGCAGCTACGCATCGGAGAACATATTCAGGAGGAGGTAGCTAACGCCCAAAAAAGTACTGAAAATCAAAACAAAGCCGGCGTGCCAACTATGGGAGGCGTGCTCATCATCGTCTCTGTGCTGATATCGGTTGTCTTCTGGTCGCGGTTAGACCAGCCCTATATCTACTTGATGATATTGACAACGCTTTGGTTTGGTGGCCTTGGGTTTCTTGATGATTATAACAAACTCGTGAAACAGCAGTCCTTAGGACTTCGTGGATGGCATAAAATTGGACTTCAGATCGTAGGTGCTTTGGCGATCGCAGTGTATCTTTACCAATGGGGGGGTGCCCACGGTGGGGATGTTGTGACACGTTCTTCGCTGAGTTTGCCATTTTTCAAAGAACTACAGCCCGATTTAGGGATATTCTTTATTCCTTTTGCCACATTGGTGATCGTCGGGGCATCCAACGCTGTCAATTTGACAGATGGGATGGATGGGTTGGCGATTGGGTGCACCCTCTTTGTTGCCGGTACGCTCGGTATAGTTGGGTATATGACCAGTCACAGCGAGATTGCCGCGTATCTGAACATCTTCCATCTTCCTGTTAGCGGAGAGGTTACCGCAATTTTCTGTACAGCGTTAGTCGGCGCAGGCTTGGGATTTTTATGGTATAACGGTCATCCGGCACAAGTCTTTATGGGAGATACTGGATCGCTGGCACTCGGTGCTACCCTTGGAACCGTTGCCGTGCTTATAAAGCAGGAATTTCTGCTCCTGATCGTCGGTGCTATTTTCGTCGCAGAGACACTATCGGTTATTATTCAGGTCTGGTCGTTCCGTACATTTGGCAAGCGTGTGTTTAAGATGTCACCGATTCATTACCACTTCCTACTTTCGGGATGGAAAGAATCTAAAGTCGTTATCCGATTCTGGATTGTCGGGTTTATATTGGTCTTGATAGCCTTGAGCACCTTGAAACTTAGATAAAATAAACCGTTTTGTACATACGGAGCGTCATAGACATCACGCTTTTTGTTGAAGGAAATACACTTGCTGGGTCTTGGAAGAAAAAATGAGGTTACAGGGGAAACATGTTACGGTTTTTGGCTTAAATCGGAGTGGGGTTGCCGCTGCAAAGTTGTTACATACACGGGGTGCGGTTGTCACACTTACAGATACGCGTACATCCGAAGCGTTATCAGCGGAAATTGCTGAACTCAATGCGTTTTCTGAACTAGGCGATATCCAAAAATATCTTGGAGGGCATCCTACAGAGTGCATCGTTGATGCTGATTTCATTGTTGTTTCACCAGGAGTGCCGCTGAATATTCCGATTCTGTGTGAGGCACGGGCGCGGAAAATTCCCATTCTCGCCGAATTGGAAGTTTCTGCAAGGGTATGTCCAGCACCGATTGTGGCTATTACTGGAACGAAGGGCAAATCCACCACGACCTTGCTCACGGCAGCGATGTTAAAAGAGAGTGATCGGTTCACCAAGGTCTGTGTCGCAGGAAACATTGGTGTTCCCCTTGCAGCAGAGGTTGAGAACCTAACAGATCGAGACATAGTCGTTGTTGAGGCAAGTAGCTTTCAGTTGGAAAGTACTGTCGCTTTCCATCCAGTGGTAAGTGTTGTGCTTAATTTTTCGCGCGATCATTTGGATAGACATGGAACGATGTCTGCCTATCGCGAGGCAAAACAAAAGATTTCCGAGAACCAGACCTCTGATGACTGGATGGTTCTCAACGGTTCGGATGCCTCTGTCAAGGGTTTCGCTGCATCTACGGCAGCGAGAGTTGTCTATTTTACAGATGAGGTTGTGAGTGAACACTCCTTGTTTTCGGGAACGTTTAAGAACGGTTTAGGACTTTTTGCACAGGACGATGGTGTACGAGAGAAGATTTGTGATGTAGGGGATATTCCGCTTGCAGGAGCACACAACTTACAGAATATACTCGCAGCAGCGGCAGTCGCACGAATTTTCGGCATTACAGGAACGCAGATTCAAGCCGCACTCCAAAATTTTGACAGATCGCATCCGGCTTTGGCACACGCTTTTGAACCGGTAGGAACCTTAAATGATGTTGAGTTCGTAAACGATTCAAAAGCGACGAACGTAGCGGCGGTCAAAGCAGCACTTGAATCAATACAGGGGTGTCGAGTTATCCTGATAATGGGCGGTTATGATAAGGGAAACGACTATACCCCCCTATCTGAAATCGTTCAGAACCGTGTCAAAGCCGCTGTTATGCTCGGAGAATACACGCAACAGATTGAAAAGACGCTCGCCAATACAACAGACATTGTGAAGGCAAAGACGATGGCGGAAGCGGTGCGGATCGCCTATAGGCACGCCACTGCTGGTGATATTGTTCTCTTATCGCCTGCGAATGCCAGTTTTGATATGTACACTGACTATAAAGCACGCGGGACAGCCTTTAAGGAAGCAGTTCAGGCACTTCAACTCCTTATCAATTAGAGGATTAAAAAACGCTATAATGGCACTCAATTTCCAAAGACGAGACCGCAATAAGCAGAACTCCGGGGCTAATGTAAAGTCGGGACGCAATTATTGGACGAACACACGCGCTTATAGTGTTGTCGAAGAAAACCAGAGACAGGTGACGGAAGAAACCCCTCTGCCAAGACCTGGACGAATGGATCGGGGCATCATTGCACTGACTTTCTGCCTCATTGCCATAGGTGTTTTGATGGTCTACAGTTCGAGCCATCTTCTCTCTTCAAGACACTATGACGGCTATAGTTATCGGTACTTGCAAATACACATTATTGCCTGTGCGATTGGCTTAACAGGGATGTTTGTGGCTTCCTACTTACCTTATAGATTTTATGCGAAGCATGCCAATCTTTTTTTAATTCTTTCTTTTGTAGGCTTACTCTTGGTCTTTGTACCAAGTTTGGGCACAAGTGTGCAAGGAGCAGAAGGTGGGAGGTTTAACCGTTGGATTCGTATAGGGAGCTTACCTATTAATTTTCAGCCCGTTGAATTCGCAAAAATAGGATTGGTCATCCATGTGGCGCATTTTATAAGCAGAGATCCAGAGCGCGCCAAAAGTTTCTTTAATGGTGTATTGCCGAATATATTGATTGTTGGTGCCGCTTTCGGATTGGTCGCAAGTCAACCTGATTTTGGTTCTGCTTTCTTATTAGCAGTGACGGTTTGTATCGTCCTTTTTCTTGGCGGCATCCGGATCCTGCATGCCTTGGTACTCGCTGGCGCCGGCGGTGGACTTCTCAGCCTTCTCATAATTCGGGACCCTTATAGACTCAAGCGGTTCTTGGACTATTTTGCTATGTTGAAATCGCCGGATGCAGCAAACTATCAGTTAACTCGGTCCTTGGATGCACTTGAAGGTGGTGGATTTCTTGGCGCAGGAATTGACAGTAGTCTACAGAAAATATCGCGGCTCCCTTATCCGCATACAGATTTTATCTTCGCAGTGTTGGGCGAAGAATTCGGATTCATTGGTGCTGTGACAGTAACAATCCTTTTTATGCTATTTATATGGCGAGGGCTACATATTGCCCGACGTACAAATGATCTCTTTGCATCTCTGCTCGCTACCGGTCTTACGGTCCTAATTGGTTTACAGGCGTTCATCAACATTGGTGTTGTGACAGGGTTATTACCAACAAAAGGCATTACATTGCCCTTTATCAGCTACGGGGGGTCATCAATTGTCCTCAGTTTGGTTGGGGTCGGTATACTTTTGAATATCTCGCGGACCACCAATCCGGCAAGGGATTAGCGTCGTCTTGAAGTTTCGTAGGTTTTTTGTCCCACACGATTGAGTAGATTCTAATAAACTTAACTATGACGGATCCTAAATTTTACGATACAAATTTATCAGACGCAAATAGTCTTTATCAAACAATTGTTGAGGAATGGGCAACAGAGAAAAAAGTCGTTATTGCTGGCGGTGGAACAGGCGGTCATATCTATCCTGCCATCGGCATTGCCCAGGCACTACAACGCTTAGACGCTACGGTGGATATTGTGTTCATCGGCGGTCGAGATCGCTTGGAGTCAAAGTTAATTCCACAACACGGCTTCCGTTTTATACCTATTTCTGTTGCCGGTTTTCCGCGACGCTTGACTTTACAATGGGTACCGGTTCTCTGGAAAGCCTTTCGCGGTCTCCTCCAGTCGTTACACTACATGAAAGAACTGAAACCGGACATCGTTATAGGAACAGGCGGGTATGTCTCAGGTCCAGTGCTTTTAGCTGGCCTCCTGTGCCGAATTCCGGTAGCCATTCAAGAACAGAACGCTTCAGTCGGTTTAACAAACGGGGTTTTGGCGCGCTGGGCAAAAATGGCTTATCTCGCTATGGAATCCGTTCACAACAGCAACGCCTTCCGACACACCGAGAGGGTCCAAGTTACGGGGAATCCGATTCGTCCTGCAATCGCCACGTTCCAAAAATCTGAAGCGACTTATCGGAAATTCGGATTGTTGCCAGAACGGAAGACGATCTTTGTGATGGGTGGAAGTCAAGGCGCACACGCTATCAATGACGCAGTCGTGGCTGCATTGCCGCATTTGCTGGAATTTGCTGACCGACTCCAAATAGTGCATCAGACAGGCGCAGCTGAGGCACAAACTATTCAGGCTGTGTATCACGACAAACTTGAATCACATCCCGAATTTCGATATTGTGTCCAACCCTTCTTTGATACTATTGAGGAGATCTATAGCATAGCAGATGTTATGGTATGCCGGGCAGGTGGAATGACTGTCGCTGAAGTTACTGCTTGTGGCATTCCCGCAATTTTCATTCCTTTACCCTCGCAAACAGGGAATGACCAGGTATTGAATGCTCATGCTGTCGCAGAAAAGGGCGGTGCTGTTGTCCTTGAACAGGGCATGTTTACAGTAGAAGCCCTTGTTCAAAATCTTGTGAACATCGGACTTGATGAAAGTACACATGAAAGAATGGTAGCTGCAAGTCGAGCACTCGGTAAACCATACGCCAGTGATCACATTGCCAGGTCTATTCTTTCGTTCACTTAGTTGTTTTTTGTAATTAAGGTTGATTTCTTGCCTCGTAATAGGTTAAAAAATTAAAAGATACTATTAAGTAAGGGCAAAACAACTGTATGTTTGGAAAAACGCGACATATTCATATCATCGGCATCGGCGGCGCTGGCTTAAGCGGTATTGCTGAAATCTTGCTCGACCTCGGATTTAAGGTGACCGGTTCGGATATGAAAAAATCTGATACAACGGAACACCTACGAAACATTGGAGCCACTGTCTTCTATGGACATGCCGCAGTGCAGATGCAAGGTGCCGATGTTGTCGTTGCTTCCCCCGCTATTCCGCCTGAAAATTCGGAGCTCCTCGCTGCACAGGATCAAAAGATCCCTATCGTTAGGGGTGCTGAAATGCTCAATGAAATTACCCGGATGCGCTATAGCGTGGCAGTCAGCGGAACACATGGAAAAACAACTACAACTGCAATGACTGCTACGGTCCTTAGCAGTCTTGATCCAACGGTCGTTGTGGGCGGAAAACTCGTGAACGGCAGCCATGCCCGGAGTGGTGAAGGCGATGTTATGGTAATCGAAGCCGACGAGGCTTACGGTTCTATTGAGATGTTCTACCCGACTGTGGCTGTTGTCACATCGGTCGATGCTGACCATCTCGATTATTATAGTAGTGTTACCGAAATTGGGGAGACCTTTCTCAAATTCATCAATAAGGTGCCTTTTTATGGCACAGCTGTTCTCTGCTTGGATGCAGAGAATATTCAGAAATTTATTCCCAGAATCGAGAAACGCTATCTTACCTACGGGCTTGAAACTGGGGCAGATTTGGTCGCTGAAGGAGTCGTTGTTGAGGGGCCTACGTCCCGCTATCGCGTCCGGAAAAATGGACAGCTCTACGGTGAAATCCATCTTAAAATGCCCGGACGGCATAATATCTCTAATTCCTTAGCTGCCATAGCAGTCGGACTTGAGTTGGATATCCCATTTGACCAGATTCGCGAAAGACTTGAGTCGTTTGCTGGTGTACACCGGCGTTTTGAAGTACTTGGTAAGGCTAATAACATTATCGTTGTTGATGATTACGCGCATAACCCAGCAAAATTAAAAGCAGCACTTAGCGGTGCCCGAGATGGCTACAAACGGCGTATCGTCGCAGTTTTTCAACCGCATCGCTACCAACGTGTCAGGGACTTAGCAGATGAATTTTCCCGATCCTTTTATCAGGCAGATGTCCTTATTGTTACTTCAATCTATAGTGCTGGTGAGGCTCCTATTGAAAATGTCACCGCTGAAAAATTGGCACAGGCAATACAGGCACATGGGCATCGACAAGTCCTGTACGTACCAGACACAGATGAAATTACGAATGTTCTTATGGAGATAACCCAGCCAGACGATATTGTTATTACACTCGGGGCTGGAGACATCAGTAAGGTAGGACGAGAATTTTTAACAAGACTTCAGGCGAAAAATTAATCATTTTCTTTGCGTTTTGTATCTTCTTTTAGAATCGTCTCGTTTTTATCTACAACCTTTGACTTAATCGCGCGAAAAAAATAGAAAATTGTTTAGATGGGTCTGCTATTGACCCTGAGCCGAGAACGCATCATTAAAACCAACGACGCACGAATGTTTGCTCGATCACAACGCAAAAAATACGGCACTTATGTGCGCGAGACTTCAATGCCTACACGGCGACTTGGTAAACATCCTAACGCCAAGGTATACATGTACCGACGCGTGATTTTTGTCGTCGCTATTGTCCTTACTTTCGCTTTTATCGCGAAGATAGTACTCAGTTTTTTTGGCACTGAATACGTCTCCCTTGAATTGTCTGGAAATGTACACTATACAGAAGCACAAATCTATGATATATTGGCTGAGCAGTTAGACAACATTGTTACAGATTCTGAAGGACAAACGGAGAATTATCTCAAAGAAAACCTGAGTTATATTAAAGAGGTGCACGTTTCCAAGCATGTCATGAAACGTTTGTTTACTATTGAAATTACTGAGCGTGAACCTTTTGTCTTACTCAGGTTTTATGAGGGTTTTAAAAACCCGCCTGTCTTCGGTACAAGTGCTGATCAAGAGTGTTCGTTTTTCTTACTCGATGTTGACGCGCATGTTTTGGAGCGTGTAGAGGTCGGAGAAACGGGAATGCCAGTGGATAAGCGGTTTCAAGGAATGGTTATGCTTATTGCAGCGGGTGATAAGTTCCCAAAAGTTGGCACTGGTGTCCAAACTTCTGGAGTCCCCCTGGCTGCGGAAGTCTTAAAAAGTGCGCTGAGGCAGCAACCCGAACTGGCAAGACAAATAGAAACTATAGACGCAAGCCATCCACAGCAAATTAAAATGCAAATTGAAACATTACCGCTGCCAGTTTGGATCGCATCGGATACGGTTGAAGCCGGACTTTATCATGTTACATTGCTTTTGAAACAGCACAGAGAGCGTATACTCGAACTTCTCAAAGTGCATCCAGATGCAACACAACCTTACTTGGACGCGAGATTTGAAGATTCAATCTACTTAGGCGGTTATACGCAAAAGCAATAACATCTATCTCGTAAATACTGGATCGTGCGGAGTGTGAAATCTCCACCTCTCAGTCGTATTCAGAAAAGAGAAAAAGGAGGTGAAAACTTATATGCCTAAACAGAATGTTATCGCGGGACTTGATATCGGCTCGAGCAAAATTTCTGTAATCGTTGGGAACACGCTGCACGGTAATGGTGAAAAAATAGGAATCGTCGGTGTCGGCCACGCGCCTTCCAAGGGACTTAGAGGGGGTGTTGTTGTTGACATCAATCAGACAGCCGAAGCTATCCGAAAAGCCATCTCCAGCGCAGAATTGATGGCGGGTGTCAAAATTGATTCTGTCTGTGTCGGGATCTCTGGGGAACATATCATTGGTCAAACCTCGCATGGTGTCGTTTCTGTCGCCAATACTGAAATTTCACATGCAGATGTTGAACGAGCAATGGTGGCGGCGAAGGCAATCTCTATCCCTGCTGACCGTGAAAATTTACACGTTATTCAACAGAGTTTTGCTGTTGACACAGAGAGTCGTATCAAGGAACCTGTTGGGATGTCAGGTGCACGCCTTGAAGCTTATGCCTATATTATTACGGGTGGAACAACGGCTATTCAGAATTTGCTCAACAGTATTGAAAAGGCTGGCGTGCCGATCGTCGAAACGCTCGTCGCAGCACCGCTCGCGGCATCTCAAGCAGTCCTCTCAAATGATGAAAGGGAAGTCGGAATTGCACTCGTTGATATCGGTGATGGAACAACTGAAATCATCGTCTATAAAGAGGATTCCATCCAACATACAGCCGTACTTCCTGTCGGAGGGCAGCACATCACTAATGACATCGCTCAATACCTAAAGGTTACCCTCCCGGAAGCTGAAGAACTAAAAATTCAACGGGGATGCGCATGGACGGAATTGGTCGCAATGGATGATGTACACCCGATTCCAGTCGCTACGGATGCAAAGCCGCGTTTCATTGATCGATATGAACTCGCGCAAATTATCGAATACCGCATGGCTGAAATCCTTGAGCACATTGCTGATGAATTGGGGGATACACCGCTGCCGGGCGGACTCGTGTTCACGGGTGGAACCGCACTCATCGATGGACTGCAAGAACTTGCTGAGTTTATGCTACAACTTCGTGTTCAGATCGGATACCCCAAAGGAATACAAGGGTTAACCGACCGCGTCAATCATCCAATGTACGCTGCTGGCATCGGGCTCGCGCTTTACGGTGAGAGCCTCAGACAGCAAGAATATGAAAGCCACATGCGTCAACGCGGTAGTACCTTTGGAGCACTCCTACAACGCATCAAAGAGTGGTTCGGATATTAAATCCGAAAACCACCCAGCTTTGGCTTAACTTGCCAGAATACTTGACTTAACTCGTCTATTCGCGTATAATTTAAGATGAAAAAGCGGATCCAATGAAAGTTTTTACGGAACCTCAACATGGAAATTGAGGTTATAACGATAGGAGGAATTAGGTTGCTGTGGCTTACGGATGGTAACTGAAACCCAACATGATAGAATTTGAACAAGAAGAATTTGAAAACTTACGTGCGAAAATCAAAGTCGTTGGTGTCGGTGGAGCGGGCGGGAACGCTGTCAAACGGATGATTGAAGCAGGACTTACCGGCATAGAGTTTTACGCCGTTAACACAGATCAGCAAGCACTCCTGACCTGCCGAGGGGCTACACAGATCCAGATAGGTGTTAACACGACTGAGGGTTTAGGGTCCGGGGCTAACCCTGATATCGGTAGAAAAGCTGCTGAAGAAGACAGAGAGCATCTGCAAACTATCGTTGAAAATGCCAACATGGTCTTTATCACCGCTGGTATGGGTGGTGGCACCGGGACTGGTGCAGCACCTCTCATCGCCACCCTTGCACGCGAACGTGGTGCGCTTACTATTGGCGTTGTCACTAGACCCTTTAACTTTGAAGGACAGCGGCGCGCAGACCAAGCCGAAGCAGGACTTGACGAACTACGCGAGGCAGCCGATTCTGTAATTGTTGTACCAAATCAACGTCTCATTGACACAATGGACAGGAAACTCCCAATTCGGGATGCCTTCCGTATTGGTGACCAGATTCTCCTCCACGGGGTTCAGAGTATTTCTGATATTATCACCGAAGCTGGCGAAATTAACGTTGACTTCGCAGATGTTGAGTCCATTATGCGCGAAGCAGGGAGTGCACTCATGGGAATGGGACGCGCAACGGGTGATAATCGCGCACAAGTCGCCGCAGAACAAGCAATCAGCTCTCCGCTCCTTGAACAGACCAGCATCGCAGGGGCTATCGGGATGATCGTCAACATCACTGCCCCCCCTGATTTCATGATGCATGAACTGGATGAGGCGATGCAGGTTATTAAAGATACCGCCACCGACGCACAAATTATCTTTGGGCTTGTTTACAGAGATGAATTGGAGCTTGGAGATGAAGTCCTTGTAACTGTCATCGCAACAGGTTTCGATGCTGAGGAAGAGGAGGAGGACTTCGACGCTCAAGACGGACAATACAGCTCGCGGTATGATGCCAGAGATGCTTATCAAAGGCAGCCGTTGCCCTCACACGAGCAGCGTGTACCAACTCCCGGCAGGACCAGACCCGGTGCCGGCAGAACACTACCCCGCAGATCTGTTGCGCCAGTCCGTGAACGCAGACCAAACGTAGAACCACCAATAGAGCAAGAGGAACAGCCGCCGCAGCCGCGGCAAACCAGATCAGCGCGTGGAAAAGAAAATACACGGCAGCGCGGTGGTACGGATTGGGAAATCCCAGCATTCCTCCGTGTTCAAAAAAGAGGGCAGAACAACAAATAGAAATTACCTCTATATTTTCTTCCTATCAGTGCCGCTTTTTTTATTAAGTGGGGTTTGTAATCCCCGCGCGTAAGCCTAAAGTAGCCTCGATAACGGGATCGAGGCTACTTCATAGATTGAAATCGCATTGCTTTTTCTTTCTCGGCGCGTCTTTTATTCGCACCCTACTATGCCCAAGGATAACTGTGAACTTACGTCAACATTACCAACATCTCCGTAGCCAAGAACAGGGCGGATATAATAATTTCAGGAAACCGAACAAATTTGCACTCGTCTATCCGAGTACCTATGAGCTCGGAATGTCGAGCCTTGGTGTTCAGGTTATCTATGCTACCCTCAACAGTCGAGCGGATACCGCTTGCGAGCGCGTCTTTGTGCCTGAATCTCAGTATCTTCGCCAGTTGGTTACTCAAAAAAGTCCGCTTTTCTCATTCGAGACGCAGACAGCACTCAATAGATTTAATATTATCGGATTTTCCGTCTCCTTTGAATCAGACTATGTGAACATCCCGCGGACGTTGGAACTCGCAAATATCCCGCCACTTGCCGAAGATCGCACAGAATGGGACCCGCTCATCATCGCTGGTGGTATTAATATCTCTTACAATCCTGAACCCATTGCTGATTTTGTTGATGTCTTTGTTGTCGGGGAGGCGGAGCTTGTCGTTCATCAACTCATGGCACACTTTGACGAGTGGAGGCAACGTGGGGCACCCAAAAGCGAATTGCTTGAAACGCTTGCAACTGTTCCAGGGCTTTATGTACCCAGTTTCTATGACGTAACTTATAGAGATGATGGGACTATTGACGCTGTCTCTCCAAAACCCGGCGTGTCACCGCAGATTCACGCCGGTGCCGTTCCCAAACTTGATGATGTTGAAACTTGCACACACATTCATACCCCAAATACCGAATTCTCAAATGCCCATCTTATTGAAATTGTGCGAGGCTGCGGAAGACAATGCCGTTTTTGTGTTGCCGACTATGCACGCCGGTGGCCACGGCACCGTTCCGTAGAGAATACCCTTGCCCTTGCAGAACGGGCACGGGGTATTACTGATAGAATTGGACTCGTCGGTGCCTCTATCTCCGACCATCCCGAAATTGATGAAATCGCTTCAGGTCTCGTCGCGCGTGGGTTCCGTATCTCTTGTGCTTCGCTCCGTGCTGAAACTGTCCGTGCCCCTTTGCTCGATGCACTCGCTGACAGTGAACAGGGGACAATCACGATTGCACCCGAAGTTGCAACTGAGGAACTCCAAAAGGTAGTCAATAAGGCGATTCCACGTGAACGTCTTTATCACATCTTTGAAGAAGCACTGAAACGCGATATTCTCAACCTCCGTCTATATTTTCTTATCGGTGTTCCGCAGGAAACCCCAGCGGATGTTGAGGCTATTGTTGATATGGCGAAGGAGATGCGAACCATATTGCTGCCGCACGCAAAACGGACCGGCAGGATGGCTCGTATCAGTTTTACTATTTCTCCGATGGTGCCGAAACCGCATACGCCTCTCCAGTGGGTAGCGATGGAATCCCCCAAAACCATTTCCCGAAAACTTGACTTTTTGAAACGCGAAATTAACCGTCTCGGTAGCATAAAAGTCGGATCCGCAAGTGCAAGACTCGCACACCAAGAAGCCGTTTTCGCACGCGGCGATCGGCGACTCGGAAAGGTTATATTAGAACTCGCACGCGGGACATCATGGAACCAAGCCTTCCGTAAATACGGGTTGTTACCTCATTTTTACGCCACGCGTGAGCGTCCACTGCATGAGGTCAATCCGTGGGACCACCTCGACCTCAACGTCAAACCTCAATTTTTACAACTTGAATTCCACAAGCAGGAAAAAGGTTTTATGACCAGTGCCTGTGACACAACCGTCTGTAAAAAGTGCGGGGCTTGCTGAAAAAACTATCGGTGACTAACAGCCGACGGTTGTGGATTGCGTATTTGTAGCGCAAACTGTATGAAGTTTAAGAAAATATTTCGGTAATCAACGGGCAATGAATTGCCCTACTACAAACGGGCTGGTTCGTAGTAGTGCGATTTATCGCACGTTTGAAAATTACCGATTTAAATAATTAATTTTCATTTAGTTTGTGCCTTAGACGACTGACAACTTTTACAGAAGGAGGAATGCACTGTGAACAAATCTAAGCAATTTATAGGCGTGTTTGTTACAATATGTGTAGCATTAACCTTTACGGCTCCTTTGTATGCAGGGTTAGATGATAAATCCCTCGTTTTATACCTCTCCTTTGATGAAGGGAAGGGAGGGAATGCTGCAGACGGTTCTGTACACGGTCATGACGGTGAGCTTATCGAGGATCCCGCGTGGGTAGATGGACAGTTCGGCAAGGCTTTAGAGTTTGATGGCACGAAGCAACAATACGTCATTGTGCCTATCAACGACACTTTACAATTAAGAGAAGAATTCTCTGTCGCTTTCTGGGTTAAGCGGGACAAAGCCCAAATTCGAGATTGGAATTATATGGTGGCTGCTGGAAGTTTGAAATGGGCAACGATTTTTCAGAATGCCAGCAGTAATACTTTTTTCTGGTCAACATCGGGTGGTGCGTGGGCACAGAAAGCCGTCAGCGACGATATTCAACCTGAAGATTGGGTCCATTTGGCAGTCACACACGATACCGGATCAAAGGTCACCATCTACAATGACGGGAAAGTAGCCGGTGGTGGTGCTAAACCGCCGCCTGTTGATGAGATTGACGGTTCTATTATGGTCGGTGCTCGCCATCCCGGTCAAGAATTTTTCACTGGGATCATTGATGAGGTATTTCTCTTCAACCGGATTATCACCGAAGCGGAAATCAGCGACATTATGAACGGCGATTTCCTACCCGTTGAACCCGCAGAGAAACTCACAACGACATGGGGGAGTATTAAAGCAGATCGCGATTAGTTATTCGCATACCGCTGTTCGCGATTCGCGTACCGCTGTTCGCGTCTTTTGTACCACACGCCAAATGCCCGGGGAATGCCACACGGCATTCATACCCCGGTGAAGCCCACACGGGCTTCATACCGTTGATTCTGATTTACGCGCATTTGGCGTTGATTCCTGTTAGTCTGTGTCGGACGGTCTGCGGTCTGCGGTTCGCTATCTGCTATCCACTTATCGCGATTTGCGGTAGACGGTTCGCGATACGCGGTTCGCGGGAAACGGAAGCGTATGTTGAAAATTATTTTTATCATATATCTTCTCTTCACCACTTTTGAAATCTCCGCCTTATCTGATCCCTCACCCGCTGAAAAGCATTATCAGAACGCCTCCGCTTATCACGCTATTGGCGAGTTTGAGCAAGCCGTCACCGAGTACAAGAAAGCCATCGCTCTTGCACCAAAATCTCCTGTCTTTTATAATAGGCTTGGTATTGCGTATTCTGAACTGAAGCAGTATGATGCCGCGCTTGATGCCTATCAGACGGCGTTGGCATTATCTCCTATGACGGCTGAGCCACACTATAATGTTGGACTCGTTTACCTCAAGAAGGGGCGCCTACCTGACGCTACTGAGGCGTTTAAGCGAGCGATTGTCGTCGATTCAGAATGGGAGGATGCTTATGTCGGACTCGGTGAAGTCCACTTGAAACAAGGGGATTTTGAACAGGCCACACTTGCCTATAACAAAGCCATCCGTCTTAACCCGAACGCTGCTGGCGCAATTTTAGGATTGGGTAAGGTTTATCTTAAACAGGATCACTTAGATGAGGCAATTACTGTCATTGAGAAGGTGATCGAAATTCAGGTTGATAATACAGAAGCACACTACCAACTTGCACAGGCATATATCAAGCAAGGCAAAAAAGAGAAAGCCGCCGCAGCGATGGGGTTTTTCAAAGTCCTTCGGCAGACAGATCCGCTCCTTCAGGAAGCCGAGATGTGGGTAAAAAGGCACCCTAATGACGCAAGAGGCTATAACAATCTCGGTATCGTTTACCTTGCCCGCCATCGCTTTTCGGACGCAATTGCGAACTATAAGCGTGCGATCTCCCTTGATCCAGCCTTAGCCACTGCGCATTACAACTTGGGGCATGCTTACCATAAACAGGAAAAAATTAATCTCGCTATCGCAGCATATCGAGCCGCACTCGCTGTTGATACCACACTCGCCATTGTGCATAATAATATTGCTGTCTGCTATATCGAATCAGAATCTGACCTTGATAAAGCCCTGCTTCATGCTCGAACGGCTGTCCAACTTGCCCCAACTGAGGCTAACTATTGGGATACACTCTCCCAAGTTTGCATCCTCCATGGGTTGGAAGATGAAGCGCGCCATGCCCGTGAGAAGCAGAAAGCTCTTTCCCAAGAAGAATGAGATACCTCTGTTACATTCTCTTTTCTTTTAACTTTATCCCTTACATCTCTGCCGAAGTCCAATTCCTTGACGTAACGACTGCTGCAGGAATCAACTTTCAGCATGTTGATGGCAGAACCGGTGAGAAGTATCTCATTGAGACCCTTGGCTCCGGGGCACTCTTTTTTGATTTTGATACTGATGGGCACCTCGATCTTTATATAGTCAATGCTACGCATATCCCGCCGCCGCTCAACGGAAAAGCCAGTCAAATAGAAAAACTTCCCGAAAACAAACTCTACCGGAACAACGGCAACGGCACCTTTACTGACGTTACCCACAAAGCAGGGGTTGCGGATACCGGTTACGGTGTCGGATGCGCTGCTGCCGATGTCAACAACGATGGCTATCCCGACATCTACATAACAAACTTCGGACCTAACCGACTCTATTCTAACAACGGCGATGGCACTTTTACAGATGTGACACAGAAGACAGGCGTTGGCGATGAGCGTTGGGGAACAAGCTGCGCCTTTCTCGATTACGATTTAGACGGAGACCTTGATTTGTACGTCGTCAACTATATGAAGTTTTCTATTGCTGAAAACCGGTGGTGGGAGACCCGCGGAATCAGAACCTATTGTAGCCCAACAGATCAGATTGCGGGGAGCCATTTTGTCAGTGAACCCGATATTCTCTATCGTAATAACGGAGACGGTACCTTCACCGATGTCACCGAAAACGTAGGCATTTCGCATCGTGCCCTCGGTCTCGCAGTCGCAGTCGGAGATTATGACAATGACGGTTACCCCGACATTCACATCGCTAACGATATGGAAGCCGATCAGTTTTACCGCAACAACGGTGATGGCACTTTCACCGAAACCGCTGACCTGACGGGGACAGGTTACGATGGAAACGGTTTCCCGGGAAGCGGTATGGGAAGTGCTTTCGGTGATTACAATAACGATGGTTATCTTGATCTGGTCGTCAGTAACGCCTCTGATTTGCCAGTCGTCCTCTATCAAAATGAGGGTGCTGCCTTTTTTTTCGATGTCTCTTTTATCTCAGGAATTGGCGCAGCCACGCTCCCTTATTTTAAATGGGCAGTCGAATTCTTCGATTACAACAACGACGGTCTCCTTGACCTCTTTGTTGCGAATGGACATCTTCAGGAGAACATCTCGCTTTTCTCAGACAGCACGTATCCGCAGTCAGACCTACTTTTCCGCAATACGAGCCAGCAGGACGGCACATATCACTTTACTGATGCTTCTGCCGAAGTTGGTCTCACGCAACTTCCCAGGAAGGTGAGTCGTGGTGCGGCGTTCGGAGACTACGATAACGATGGCGATATTGACATTTTCCTGAATAACTCCAATCAACCGGCGACGCTCCTACGAAACGAGGGCGGGAACAACAATCACTGGCTCACGGTCCAACTTATCGGGACACAGAGCAACGCGTCAGGTATCGGTACAAAGGTGTTTGTAAAGGCAGGTAGTCTATCTCTTTTCAGGGAGGTTCGTAGCGGCGCGAGTTACCTATCCCAAAGCGATCTCCGCGTTCACTTTGGACTCGGAGAGAATTCGACAATTGATACCTTAGAAATTCATTGGCAAAGCGGACAGAGAGATCAATTTTCTAATCTAAAGTCAAATCAGATTTTCCGTGTTAAAGAAGGACACGGAATTATAAACAGTGTGAGGTAAAATAACTGAGTGTTTACTTCACTAACCACAGTAGGCGAGGTTTGTAACCTCGCCAGTTTTCTCTAAACAACCCTCCCAATTCTCCAACACTTCAACTATAGTTACAACTCAACGAGCCAATTGGATAAAGATGCGACTTGATCGGGATTTGTCAAATTCGCTGCATTCTGCAGAATTCCATCTTCAAGTTGACTCCAGATTTCTTCTGCCATACTATCAACAATAACAGCTCCTATGAAAAAAAGACTTGGCGACAGGTTGTGACCAGCAAATGCAGTTCTGATACGTCCTAATGCTGTTTGTGCGGTTTTCCAATGTTCATCCGCTCCCGCTGGGTCTATTCCAGCTTTCAATTCGCCAAGAGCAAGGAACCTATCAGGGATTCCCCGAATTACACCCTCTATCTCATTTGGCGTGCAGCGGAGTAGACAGATGTCTATGTTTTTCTCTACAATTGATACGTTTCGGTTATAAATCAGTGTTCGTGTTTCTCCATTCTTTTCCCAACTAAGTGCCTTAAGACTTAACTCTATGTTTGCATCATTACTGTTTCCTGCGATCCATGTATTGCTGGTTGTGTTGAGCCATTGATAAGTTGTCCCATGTATTGTCAAAGCAGAGATGATGGATCGCGTGAACTTTCTTTCTCCCAATTTACCTGCGGCATTACGCATTGAACCACCCAATGAGTCCCCACGGGTCAATAGAAATCGATAAACCAATTCTTCAGCAAAATTCGCGCCGACTGGTTCTAAAAATTTCTCTATGAAATCTTGAATTGCCCCTATTTGGTCTTTTTCGGTTGTCTGTTTAGTCGCTTTCTCCGAAAATCCTGCTGCGGTTAGTAAAGCAGTTCGTATTCCTTCGATCTCGAGTAGGTCGTTAGGACGTTTGGCTGACATTGCTATAACTTTCAAAGCGCGTGCCTGTTCAACAAAAGGGGTTGCCTGACGACTCCTTTCTAAAGCCAATGCCACAAAACCTGATCGGATTTCTTGAGGGGCAGTTATAAGATCAGTAGGAGTGGATAAATGTCGGAGATACGGCATTATCTTTTTCTCCAGACATATACACATTTCCGAAGCGGCACACGTCCATAAGTTCCCATCTGTTGGCTGCTATTTCCCTTTTTCCCCGGCACCACAAAAATGTTTTCCACCTCAAAACTCAATGCTTGCGCGATGCCAGATAGAATCAGATCTACAGGGATACTCACCCCGGCGTAACGAACATTGTCGTTTACCATGAAAAGACGTGCCTTAGACTTTAGAACACGGGCGCACTCACCGATAACGCACGCCATTTCAGAAAAATATCCACGAACCATCCTCGGAATGCCGCTGTTATTTAATCTACCGGATGTTTTTTCGTGTTCAAGGTAGGTACATATTGTTTGTAGTAATTTTTGCTGGTTAGCCGCCTCTATAAAGGATTCCCATTGTGGGCAAATCTTCAGTAAATCCTTTTCTCGATTTTCCACAGTGCAACTGAGCATCTCTTGTCGCAAACCCAAAACTTCCGCCTGTGTCAAATCTAACATAGCAAGTTCAAGCGCGTAGGTCCGAGTATAATCGTAACGGTTGCAATACGGGGGTGAAGTGACAACTGCCCCATAGGAGGCTGTTTCAAGGGTGGGCAGAATTTCAAGACATGACCCTTTAAATAATCGAATATCCTTCACGATCTGTTTGACAGGGAAGAGCGTTAGAGGCTGCTCAGCGTTGCGAACATCGAATAAAATCTCTTTGAGTTTGGCTGTGATGGCTGTATTAAAATCAAGAATTTTTCCTTTATTAAAAGCCTTAGTCCCGGGTCGTCGTTTACCTGACCGGGCATCCCAGCGTAGATACTGTCCATCTTTTCGTGTATAACTAATATCTTCTAAGACGCACAATAGTGCCAAGCGTAGGATAGCTTGAACCTTCTCACTCTCTTGTTGGAGGGCGCCTCTGTACCTTTCGATTGCCTCTATTGTGTCTGGTGGGTAGGCGTTTTCTGTGATCCGGATAGTACTGAACGGAAGTCTTTCTGGGCACGTCTTCCAAGGAGCGGAGGTTATCCAGCGTTCAATTGTGATGATGTCATCTGTTATCAGTTTTCTTTCTGATAAGAGACGAGCGCGGATAATTTCTTGACCGATAGGTAATAATTCTATACCATCGGCGGAAATTCCTTGGGAACTTGCCGCGAATAAAGTTGTACCGATTCCGGCAAATGGATCAAGCACCTTGCCTGAGCTTCCGCCTTTGTAGCTGCCAAGAAAATATTCAACAAGCCCTGCTGAAAAGGCTTCTTTGTATTTGTACCAACTGTATGCCGGTTTACCTTTATTCCCTTGAAAACTCACGATTTTTCGGGACAAAAATGGGGCTGTCGAGAATTGCGCTTTGAAGGTCTCAGTGAGTTCGGCATCAAGTGCAGCGATTTGGTCGCGGAATTCAGTAGTTTCTGGCTGGGTTTTATTTTTCTTAGATGTCATAAGCATCTTTATGTATCGTTACCCGGAATCTCTGGCCAATTATGTTCCGGTGAATACCCCAATTCCGCGTTCCCCGGCTTCCATGCGAAACGAGAATCGGCACGTCCTGCAACGGCGTTATAAGCACCGTACTTTACCGTCTCCGTCTGAATCGCACACGCAACACACTGTGCGACATCTCTCGGATCCACATAAACAAACCAAGGATCCGTCACGACATCAGGAGCTTTCGGACCCGGATTCTGTCCATCACCCGCAATAACACCCGGACGCACATGGATCACGTCCAATCCGTGCGCCTGATGATACGCCGCACCGATCTGCTCACCGAGATACTTCGCCAGCGAATAGTAGAGATCCCCCGGACCAAACACAAAATCGTCACCCACTTGGTATGGCAGTTTCGCACCCGGTGCAGGGTGACACGCCGAAATGCTTGAGATGTTCACCAGTTTTTTCACACCTTGCTGTACACAAGCTGCTGCGACATTCCACGTTCCTTTCACCATAACATCTGCAAATAACGAGGCAGGTTTACCAGACCGTCCCCGCACCAAGGCAACCAGATGCACAACAGCGTCCTGTCCAGCACACGCCGCTTCAATTTCATCAGGATTTGTCACATCCGCTTTAATAAAAGTCATGTCTGAAAATGAGTGCTCGGGTTCAACGATGTCTGTTAGCGTGAGCTGATACGCGTCGTGCAACCGATCAATGATAAATTGCGCCAGGTATCCGCTGGCACCCGTAATCAGAATCTTTTCAATAGGCATCCGTGTCTGTCCTTCCGCGGTTCGCGATTCGCGGTTCGCTATCTGCTAAACAAAAGGAACTTCCGACTCATAAAGTGTAGCGTTATAGCCGACAAGAAAGACATCACCCGTTCGCACTGTCGGGGCGCGGAGACTACCGCTGCGTCCCAGTACGACTTTTAGGATTGATTCTTGGGAGTCTTCCGTTGGCACAAAGGTTTCGACGCGCCGCCCTTTCGCAACAACAATGCGTTCCGCACTCCCCATGAGTTCCCATACCGCCGCCGCTGCCATCTTCTCTTTCCGAGCATCCGTCCGGCTTCCCGCCTGTAAATTATGTGTGTCAAGTAACTCTTGCACTTTTTTGCAGGAGTTTCAGCCATTCCGAAAATAGATCCAATCTATCATCACAATTCCTCCTTGAAACCTCTTTTGTACCGCAAACTGTTAGTTTGCGTCCCCACTTTGCACAAACTGAATGAAGTTTAAGAAAATATTTCGGTAATTGACGGGCAATGAATTGCCCTACTACAAACGGGCTGGTTCGTAGTAGTGCGATTTATCGCACGTTTGAAAATTACCGAATTAATAAATTAATCTTCATACAGTTTGTGCCGCAAGTTCCACATACGTTGAGGTCTTACTATATTTGAACAAATCTACTCGTTCCACGACTTTGGACCGCCGCATCAATAAGCGCAAGCGTCTGAAGCCCATCAGAGAACGGCGAGCGGATAAGCGATCTATCCCCTGTTTCAATCGCACGCAACCATGCCTCGATTTTGTCTAAATTTGAACTGTCGTTAGCACCCACCGGTTCATCAACAGTTTCCCCGTGCAAATAACCACGAATCGCGGGTGCTACCGTATGCGCCTGCAAGCGTAAATGCGGTCCGATAACTTCTACCTCGAAGCTGGATCGTTCCGTCCCGCAGTGATTGGTATGCGTACCAAAAACCCCGTTGTCCAATTGATACGTCATCTGGATCGCGTTTTCAGCATCAAATTCCGTGCGTTCCAACGCCATATTCTTTACAGCCAGAGCGTGCGCCTGCACCGGTTTCGGGTTGCCCATAACGAACCGTGCGCAGTCCAACACATGCACCGCCTGTTCCGGCAGTGGACCCCCGCTTATCTCGTACTGCAGAAACCACGGCGACATCCGAAAACTCAAGTAATAATTAACCGTGCAAACCGTCCGTACCAGATGCACCGTCTCCGATGCAATTAACGCTTTTAACCGTTCATAGAGCGGGTGATAACGGAGTTGAAACCCAACAGCAGCGATAACGTCCGCTTTCTCAATACAGGCGAGACACTTTCGACCTTCAACCATATTCAAGGCAGGCGGTTTCTCGACCATCATTGCAATACCGCGATCGCACGCCATCTGAATAGGTTCAAGGCGAATAGGGGGTGGCGTTGTAATCACCACCCCATCCATCTCCACATCAAAGAACGCATCCAGCGATGTAGTAGCAAGTCGCGCCTCTGCACGTGTAGCGAGTTCCTGCGCCGCCGCAAGCCGCACATCGTGAACCGCGACAACCTCGGCACCGTAATTGGTTACCGCGCCGTGATGATGTCGTCCCATATTACCCGCACCGATAATACCGATCGCTAACGGTTTTTGATTCGTCATTCTTCTTTCAATTCCCCTTCACTGGCGAGGTCTCCGATGTCTCCTCGCTGGCGAGGTTTCCTAACCTCGCCAAATTAGTTTTAACGTATCATTTTGCCTTCAGTTGCCCCCACGTTACTGTAAGTTTCTCGTGTGGTTCAACCGCCATCGGGTCTCTGCCCCCGTAAATCTCTAACTCGTCCACACGCGCACCCGCATTTGATCGTATATGAAGACGCAACCAGCGCGCCTCTACGTCCTTAAAAGTGAACTCAGTGGTTTCGCTAATCGGATCCCCTTTGTGTGTGTAGACCTTTTCCCATGTGTTCGCATCCGAATCTGGATCCGCTTTCGTAGTCGCCACGAGGATATCGAAGTCAACTGTTGTTCGATCAACAAACCCTTGTGAGTGGTCGCTACCGAAAATGATCCGGTTCACATTCGCAACATCGCCCATATCAATCTGTGCCCACCCCGGGATAGCACCGATAATCCAACTCCGACAGTTGTTATAGAACCCGTCATTGAGATATTCGGTACAGTGCCGTCGCGGGCACCAGCCTGCGATCTGTGAGGAGGCTTCCGCTGTCGCGTCTTTCAGGAGTGCCAAGTTCGGTTCATCATCTCGAACCGTCGGCACGAACTCCGGGCCCGGCTTACCACCCGCCTCACAAGCATCCGTCGCCGCTTTGATGTCTTGTTCTTTGAATTCGTATCGTCCGAATTTTTCAGGTCCCTTATCTTCTTCGTGAAGTGCGAAACCAGTAGGTATGCCTATTAGCATTACCACTATCGCAATACCGCAATATGTTACCCATCTCATTGGGCATTCCTCCATTTATCTTTTGTTAGTGTGATTTCCAAATCCTGACCGAGAGGTAGTACATGCTATACATATTATCACATATCCGAAATTATCTCAAGAAAACCATTGTCGGGTCCTCAAACACCAATCTTCCACCTTTCCGCTGCCCTACAAAAAATAATTTGCTTTCTTAACAAATTTATAGTACAATTAATGGCAGAAAATTCCTATTTTTAAAACAGAATTTGGCTTCTAACTGCACCGAAATAGGAGAACCCCATGCGATCCCAAGATGTCATTGAGGAACAGTATCGCGAGGCTGCGAATGCACTCGTCGAGAAAGTTCAGAAGGATCCCTATATCCTCGCTGCGATTGTCGCTGGTAGTTTTTCCTATGCGCAGGTCTGGGAAAAGTCAGACCTTGACGTCGAACTCATCGGCAGAGACGCAATTCGTCCCACACAATCCTTCTTCTCCCTCGTCGAAAACGGTGTCAACATCCACGCCAATATAACGCCCCGAAAGGCTTTTAAACAGAACATAGAGCGCGCGCAACAAGGATCTTTCATGCACTCCTATTTCTCGCACAGCACGCTCCTCTTTTCGCGCGATGCCTCTATTGAGGAGTGGTATGATAAAAACGCCGACCGCAACAGCATCGGCGAACGCGATAAGCAGCTCCAAATCCTCAGCGTCGTCGCTAGCACCTTGCCAAGCCTTTTATACGCCGAAAAACAGTTTTACGTCAATCAGGATTGCCTCACCGCTTTCCTATCTATCCTTGACGCAGTCCAAGGATTGGCACGGGTAGAAGTTCTTTTAAATAATCAAATCCCCGCACGCGAGGTCATCCAACCCGCGCTCGCATACAATCCCGACTTCTTTAACAGCGTCTATACCGATCTCATCAACTGCGAAAAGAATGAATCAGTTATTCAGGGCGCGCTTAATGCAGTTAACGCCTATCTTGATGAGCGACAGTTTATCTTCCAACCGATTCTCGATTATCTCGAAGAACAGAAGACCCCCCGCACTGGCACCGAAATAAACACCGACTTAGGACACAATCCGCACGGTGAAAGTGAAGAAGAACCAGAATTTGACGAAGAATCACTTGATCTTGTGTGTCAATGGCTCACATGGAAAGGGATCATCAGGCAAGTCGCAACTCCCTTAAATCTTACAGTCAAAAGCCAAATCGCTGTGGAAGAACCCGCCTACTATTACGACAACACCGTAGGAGCGAGTGCTACTCGCGAAGACATCTACGCCCAAATTCACAACGCACTGACTAATTTAACAGACACACTCGAACAGGACCGCTACATCCTCGCTGCCGTTCTCACGAACAACCTCGCCGAAGACAACGTCTGGGAGAAGACCGCCTTTCACATAACATTGATTCTCCGAGACGGCACCAAGTTCAGGCAAAAAGAATTTCAACTCATCGAAGACGGAATCCCGTTCCGGGTTGAGCTCTATACCCGCAGCGATTACAAGAAATTGTTGGACAGAACACTGCAAGGCAGCCGACTCCATTCAATCCTCGCCGAGAGCCGCGTCCTCTTTTCCAAAGACAGCCTTTTTGCTGTGGACAGCGATGTGAGTTTTCCTGTGGGTGATCCTTCTTGTCTGCAGGTCGGGGACAGAGATAAGCAGTCCCAACTTTTCAATACTGCCGCTAACGTAACAGCCATCCTCGCCAAAGCCGAGAAGTGGTTACACCTCAAGGGCGACATCGATTACACCTTCCTTTACCTAAAATACGCTATCAGAGAGGTGGCGCGTATTGAAGTCCTCAAACACGGTGAAACCCCCAGGCGCAAGGTTATCTATCAAGCACGCAAGCACAACCCAGACTTTTTCAACGCCGTTTTCATCGACCTTATAGACAAACCCAAAGATGCAGCCATGCTCCGCGAGGCACTCGAACGCGTCGATCAGTATTTGGAGGACGATTTGCAGCTCCTGTTCAAACCCTTGCTTGACTTCTTAGAGGCATCTGGCGAGGAGCGGACGATCACCGATCTCTATACGCATTTCGGCAAACGCGAACTTGCCCTTGGAATGGCGTGTGAATGGCTCGTGCAAAAGGAAGTTATCGAACAGTTCTCCGCACCCGTCCGTCTGACAATGGACAGCCAGGTCTCCGTAGAAGAACCCTCATATTACTTTGACGCAAACAACCCGTTTCTGTGATATGACACCGGATAGAAGGTAAAAAAACTTGACATCCACCCAAAAATATGATATAATTACACTATACTGAAAATAAGTTTGACCCTAATCTTGAAAAACCCACAATAGCCAAAATGTTACACTTTTCGCCAAATTACTTTTTATGCATACCAGAAAAAATAAAAAAAAAAGACCCTATAAACCCTTACGGCCATTGGGTTTTCTACCGATTAGATAATAGGTTATCAAATGTTAAGAGGTGTAACATTTAGTGTAACATTTTTAACCTAAATCCGACTTATAGTAAAGCCCGAAAATATGTGAACGCGTGAATTTGGGGATCTCTTTCCCCTACCACACCTTCGGATTTTATTTTCAAACTCACGTTATAGAAAGGAATACCAATCATGATGACTGAAATAGGAGTTCATGAAGCAAAGACGCATTTGTCAAAACTTCTCAAACGTATTGAGAATGGAGAAAGTTTCTCTATAACGAACAGAGGGAGAGTAGTTGCCGTAATGGGACCCCCTCGTGATGTTCCACAGATTGAGGCGAATGACGCTTACGGTCAGTTAATTGCGTTACGTGAAAAGTTCCCTATTGGAACAGTTCGTGAGGTATCAGATTGGAAGAACACAGGCCGCAAATGATAGTGATTGACTGTTCTGTCTTAATCGCAGGTCTCCTGCCTGATGAAGTTGAAGAGCAGACGCGAAAAATGTTGGAGGACTTGCAGCACGGGGTAACTGTAGCAGTTGTTCCTTCCTTATTCTATTAAGAGATTAGCAACGCGCTACTCATGGCTTATCGACGCAAGCGTATTAGTAGAGAAGTTTTGTCACAGTATATTGATGTGATAGCAACATTGCCAGTGACAATTGATACTACTGCAGCGACACAAGGTAATATAATGAAAACAGTTTGTGAGTTAGCAGATGAACATGGATTAACAACTTATGATGCAAGTTATCTGGAACTCGCTGCTCGTCTTGGCTTACCACTGATGACGTTGGACACGGATTTGTATGAGGCCGCGGCTGAAATAGGTATCGCTTATCAAATGACTTGAAATAATTCGTTCCTATTTCACATGTAATAGCGTTATAAATTAATAGCCAACAGCCAATAGTGGTCGGCTCTCGGGGCGTTCCGCTCTCAGGGGTCAATAAGATAACGGTATTTTGTAACGCTTGCGTCTTTACTGATGGAGAACCGAAAGCCGAGTGCGTAGCACGTAGCGACCTGATGGCTATAAAGCGTCTTTACTGACTGCTGACTGCTGACTGCTGAAAGCCGACATAGGAGGCATAAATGAGACAAACCGTCGCCGTTAAAGGTGCCCGCGAAAACAACTTACAAAATATTGAAGTCGAAATCCCACGCAACCAACTCGTCGTCGTCACAGGGATCAGCGGCTCCGGTAAATCCTCGTTAGCATTTGACACCGTCTATGCCGAGGGACAACGCCGATTCCTCGAATCGATGTCCACGTACGCCAAACGCTTTATCACGCAGCTCAAAAAACCCGATGTCGATTTCATTGACGGATTATCGCCCGTTGTCTCTATTGAACAAAAAACGATCACCATGAACCCGCGCTCCACTGTCGGCACAATGACCGATTTGCAGGACTACCTCCGTATGCTCTTCGCAACCATCGGTGTCGCGCACTGCCCGTATTGTGAAGCCGGAATTCCGATCCGTTCACACCATCAAATCTTGGAACGGCTGCTCGCATTGCCAGAAGGTGCCGAGGTAGAGATTCACGCACCCGTCTTTAAAATCTACGGCGAGGATTATGACTACCTCTTCGACGACATCCGGACGAAAGGCTGCAGACACGTCAGAATTGACGGGGTTGAACACGACATCAGCGAAGAAATTGAACTCGACCCCGACCTCGAATACGACATACAGGTCATCGTGGATAAATTCTTTATCAAAAAAGATATTGATAGACAAGTCCTCGCCTCCCTTGAACACGCCATGCTTGTCGGTGAAGGTTTCATGCGGTTTGATGTCAAATTCCCTGACGCTGCCGAAGCGGATGTCGTAGAACTTTTAGACGGCTTCGGATGTCTGAAACACGGCGTACTCATGGCTGAGCTCGGACCCCACCATTTCACCTTTAACGAACCGACCGGCGCATGTGTAACCTGCTCTGGACTCGGAACCTACTTACAGGTACATCCGAACTTGCTTGTCCCTGACAAAAGTCGAAGTATCGCCGAGGGCGCGTTCGTCCATCAAGCCTTTAACTACGATCCCGATCGATGGGACGGCAGGACAATGTACAGCCTCGCCGCGCACTACGGCTTTGATCTGAACATGCCTTTTGCTGACTTGTCCGGAGAGGTCGTTGATATTCTCTACTACGGCACACACGGCGAAGAATTTCCCATCTTACAACCCGAAGGCGGGCGACCCGTCGAAAAACGCCACCTCGGTCGAAAAATCCGTTTTGACGGAATCGCCACCCGCATTGATAGGCACTATCGAAACTATCGAAAACGCGGAGAGGCGCATTCCGGCATGGAAGAGTATCTCCGAAAAGTGATGGTAGAACGCACCTGTCCCGATTGTGATGGTGCGAAACTCAAAAGACAGCGACTCCTCGTTACGATTGAAAACCAGACAATCCATGATGTCGGTGAACTACACTTCGAAGAACTGCGAGACTTCTTATTGAGTATCACAGAGATGTCCGAAAAACAGCGAGAGGCTGGCGAACGCGTCATCAAAGAACTCGTCGCTCGGATTAACCTCCTCCTCGGCATCGGACTCGATTATCTCAACCTCAATCGGCGTTCCGCTACACTCTCCGGCGGCGAATCTCAACGTATCCGTCTCTCTACGCAGATTGGCTCCGGATTAATGGGAATGCTCTACGTCCTTGATGAACCCAGTATCGGCTTGCATCCCAAGGACAATGCGAAGATGATAGAGACGCTCCGAAAATTGAGGGACATCGGCAACACCGTTATCGTTGTTGAACACGATGAAAGCACAATCCGTGCCGCCGATCACATCATCGAACTCGGACCAGGACCCGGTGTCCACGGTGGTCATATCGTCGTCCAAGGCAACCTTGAAACAATCCTTGACTGTACCGACTCTTGGACAGGACTCTACATGAGTGGCAGACGTGAAATCTTACTACCAGAACAACGGCGCGACTTAAACGGCAAATTCCTAAGCATCACCGGAGCACGGGAAAACAATCTTAGAGACATTGACATTGATATTCCGCTCGGTGTATTTATTTGCATTACGGGTGCCTCTGGTTCCGGCAAAAGCACACTCGTCAACGAGATTCTCTACAAGAAACTTTATGCACTCTATCACGACAGCCGAACTCTCTACGGCGCACACGATGAATTGGAAGGACACGAACATATCAGCGATGTCATCAACATAGACCAGTCACCCATCGGTCGCTCGCCACGTTCTAATCCCGCAACCTATATCGGGTTTTACGATAATATCCGGAAACTCTTCGCCAGCACCCCACTTTCTGAGGCGAGAGGCTATACCGCCTCCCGATTTAGTTTCAATGTCAAAGGTGGACGCTGTGAGGAATGTCATGGTGAAGGCACTATTACCACCCAACTCCATTTTATGCCGGATGTCGAAGTCGTCTGTCCAACCTGTAAAGGGGCGCGCTACAATGAGGATACGCTTGACGTTACCTACAACGGCAGAAATATCTCCGAAATCCTTACGATGTCAATTGAGGAAGGCGTTGAATTCTTTGCCGATCAGCGGTTAATCCATCACAAGCTGAACGTCCTCAATCAACTCGGCATGGGGTATCTCCAAATTGGGCATCCCGCCACGATCCTCTCCGGTGGCGAAGCACAGCGAATCAAGTTGGCAAGTGAATTGGGTAAAATCAAGCGCGGAAAGCATAACCTCTATATCTTGGACGAACCGACCACCGGGCTTCATATCGCCGACGTGCAGAAACTCTTAGACAGTCTCAATCGCCTTGTGGATACCGGACACACTGTCATTGTGATTGAACACCATCTTGATGTCATCAAGACTGCCGATTATGTGATTGATCTCGGTCCAGAGGGTGGGCATAAAGGCGGAGAGGTCTTAGCACAAGGCACCCCCGAAGAAATCGCCAAAGCCAAAGCCTCTTTCACAGGACAATTCTTGAAACAATATCTTATCTGATTTCCATTTTTCGTAAAAATAACCCAAGTTACTGCTAACAGATTTTGCACATTTCAGTCCTATAGGTTGGGTTGAACGGAACCTAACTCCATAGAGAAGCAGATTTTCAAATTTACTAAGCACCTGAGATGACCAAAATATGAGCAAAATCCAACAATTCTCTGATCTATCGCTCCATACCTACAGCCCAGAAGCATCCGTCGAGCATCAACACGGTTGGGTCGCCCCATCCGGATGGGAATTCGTCTCAGAAGTCCAGGAATACGAACGCAAGCCGGAGAACGAAATTACGTATGATCATGACAGTGAGGTTGATTTACTTGATAGGGATGCACTTAATCATTAGGGAATAGATAGAGCAAGTATATTTGGAGGATCCACAATAGGATTTTGGCGAAGAAATTGGGAGAAAATTACCTCAGACACCGTGAGTGGTCTATTAATTAGATTGATACCATTGGTTCTATTAGGATTAGGTGTTTTTATAGTGGTTCCCAAATTTACTGCTCAGCCAATAGATAATGGGACAGCCAAAGAACTGACGGTAGATAGTGGTACAACCAAAGAACTTATAGGTTTGATACGCCATATAATTTTTGTTGTTTACTGTCTTTTGCTATTTATGGTAGATCCAAAAAATAAATATACATTTTGTAGGGGCAGCCCTTGTGGCTGCCCATTCATCGCGTGCCTCTCCAGTGTCCACTTAATTATGGGTTTTACCATAAATTGTCCGATATTTTAGTCTGGTTAAATGAAAAGAGCAAAGATAAAATTAAGGATCAGGAGTTGAAAAACGAAAACTTGCAATTGGAAAACGAAAACCTTAAATTGCAATTAGAATTACGTCGTCAAGAACAGCAATCCACCCGAGACAATGAGGAAAGTTAACCATCAGTGGAAGACTTAGTTTCCCAAGTAATCTCTGCGATAATACCGTTGGGATTTGTTTATTGGTGGCACTTCAACTTTGAGTGTGATATAGAAACGACGTTCAGAGAAAAATTGGTTTCTAAAAAATGCATCCTGTAGAGATCATTTTGCTGCTACTTCTTTTGATATGGGGGATCCTGGCGAGACGTTGGATGGACCAAGTAGAAAGGGGAATAGTATCATATTTCAAATACCAAGTCACTCTATTTCTAATAGTGATAATGGTGCTATTTATACTATGGCTTGGCTCTTTTGAAGTAATTACAATAATGTGCTATGGGATACTTGCTGCCCTCATTTTGATTTCCATCGTAAATACGAAAACAAACGCTTCTGACAGATCCCAAGATGACCTCCGGATATGGTCAGGGTATGCAGTGCTTCTAATGTTTGGAACAGGGGCATTAACATTAATAGTATATGTTCCAGACTCTATTGGGGAAATTCTCACATTGCTCGGATTTATATCTGTTGTTTTTTACGCTATGTTTTTACAGAAGCCACGATAACCTAGATAATTTGCAATCTTATTTCTTTTTTGATACACTATTCTTTACCTTGGCAGGTGGAAGTATCACCTTGACGCGCCTCAGCGTCGAGTCCTATCCAATCTCGTGACACAGGTTGAACGCCAGTTGCCAACGGAAACTTTGTAATTATCAATTTTTGCCAATTGATCGCGCACTTTCGCGTGTGCGGAATCTTGCTATAAATACAACTACCGGAAGAATTTAATACTGTCACAAATCTTCTTCAAGGCTGCTTTAGATAGAAACACACTTTTATAGAGGGACTTCCCGTGAACACTTTTTTCAAAGAGCAACTCCTATTTTTTGATATAACTCCTGTTAAAAAGCAAATATTTCTTGAATCCCTTCGTAGTACGGGTAAACTTCAGTATAAACGGTATATAGGGTCCCCCCTACGATACGCAGGCGGCAAAAGTTTGGCTGTTGGTTTTGTCACTGAACTGCTACCGGATTCAGTGAATAAGGTAATTTCTCCGTTCTTAGGGGGAGGCTCAGTCGAAATAGCATTAGCCAATGAATTAGAATTAGAGGTAATTGCTTATGATGTGTTTGATATACTTTGCACATATTGGCAAGTCCAAGTATCCGATCCAGAGGGGTTAGCACATAAGCTAGAGGCATTTACGCCAGACCGAGATACCTTTTCAAAGGTCAAAAAGCATCTAAAGGAATATTGGCAAGACGAGCGTGAAATGAATCCGCTTGAATTAGCGTCCCATTATTATTTTAATTCTAACACCTCTTACGGTCCCCATTTTCTTGGGTGGCCGTCCGATGTATATCTCAACCCTACCCGCTACGGTAAGATGGTTCAAAAGGTGAGGTATTTCAATGCACCGAACTTATCAGTTGAATGTATGCCTTTTGAACAATCTATGCCGCTTCATAAGGATGATTTCTTTTATTGCGATCCGCCATACTACCTTGAAGAAGGAAAGATGTTTACAGGAATGTATCCACACAGAAACTTTCCTATTCATCATAAGGGGTTCAAGCATGAACTGCTCCGAGATTATCTACTTAACCACGATGGTGGATTTATCTTGTCCTACAATGATTGTCCTATCATCAGGGACTGGTATTCAGATTGCAATATAGAGACTCCTCAATGGCAATACACCTTTGGTCAAGGAGATACCCGTATAGGTGAAAACAGACGGCAAAACGGAGGCTCTCATATTAAGAAGTCTCATGAACTTTTGATATGGAGGCATCCACATGGCTAATCGGCGGCGGGGTGGCACAACTGAACAGGGCAGAGCATATCGGCAGCGAGGGCATGATATAGCACTCAATTTTGCTCATCTTTTAGGATTAAGCAGCGATTATCAACGTGACCCGAAAGCGAAGAAAGATGTCATAGATCCCGCAGGTGATGCACACTCTGTAAAAGCAGGTCTCAAGAAGTGGCAAGGTGCTCTTTATAGCCGATCTCGGTTTGAAAATGATGTCGGCTTTCAGACACTAAACGGTATTGGCCAGCTGCTTATTAAGTGTATAGACGCTTTTCCTCCCACATTTGCAGAGTATGAACAGGACAAACGGGCTGCTAAAGAACGTCTTCGGATACCTATGATAGAACTCAAGGATAGATTTCAGAATAAAATCCTTGTTAAGGGTTTCTTGATGAAATCTATTTTCAATGGCGGAGAGGTGAATTACTTGACAATTCACAGAGACGAGCTCTTTCATGTGTATTGGAATGCAGATGTTGTGAATGTTATGTCAGAACATTTTTCAGTTGAAAATTCCACTTCTCGAGCTCCCAATCCTGATTGCCAAAAAGTCTTATTCAAATTTAACAACAGAAATGTTATTGAATTAGAAATGAGAAATGATAGCCCTCAGCATTACCGAGAAATTCGTCTTAACATAATAGCAGGCAAGTGCTTTGAACTCCTAAGAACTCATATACCGAGTGGGCAGCGTTATCTTGGCAAACCCATTATATCCTATGGGCGAGCCATGTCTAATTTTTGGAAGTGGTAAACTCGAAACTACTGTACTGCCATCGGAAATTAGGGCCACCCTCTAAACCAAGATTGTGATAGAATACAATCTAACTGAAAGGAGCATTCCGATGGCGAAACGAAAACGAAGAACCTTCACCCCCGAGTTTAAAACCGAAGTTGTGCTTGAGGCACTGACAGGCGAAAGTTCGCAAGCGGAATTATGGCGGTGCCACAACCTCAGCGAAGACCAACTCTCAAAATGGAAGCAGCACTTCCTTGAAAATGCTGTCTCTGTATTTAGCGCAACGGATCAGCAATCGCGTAAGGATGCTGCGCGTATCGCTCACCTTGAACGCCTCGTTGGGAAAATGGCCGTGGCAATGGATATCGAAAAAAAAGCATTGACTTTCTTGGATTGACCCCGTCTCAACAGCGATGCCTCGTTGAGAAGCTGCGGACGAAATATTCGGTGCGACAGATTTCTCAGACGCTGGATTTCAACCGGAACCTGCTCTACTATCATCCGAAAAGCGATCCTTCTGAAGCGCAGCTCCGAGAGAAGATAGAGACGTTGGCACTGCGATATCCCACATACGGGTATCGACGTATCACGCACTTGTTGGTCAACGAGGGATACCCCGTTGGGTATAGACGCGTCTCCCGCTTGATGAAAGCTGCGAACCTCTCGGTCTCGGTGAAACGCGTCTGTCGAACCACAAACTCCCTCGAAAGGCAGGGCCCGTGGGTCAACCGCCTCGAAGGTCTTGACATCTGCAGACGCGATCAGGTCTGGGTCGGCGATATCACCTATGTCCGCCTGAAAGGACGCTTCATCTATGTCGCGCTGCTCATGGATGTCTTCACGCGTATGATCAGAGGGTGGCAGCTGAGTCAGCACTTGAACCAAACTCTGACTTTGAAACCCTTAGAGCAAGCGTTAGAGCAAAGTGTTTGTGAGATCCATCACTCCGATCAAGGCGCGCAGTATCTTTCAAACGCTTATGTTACCACGCTCAGAGAACATGGCGTTGAGATTTCGGTAGCACACCGCGGACGCCCTTGGGAGAACGGGTATGCGGAAAGACTTATCCGAACCCTGAAGGAGGAAGAAGTCTACCTCAATGACTATGAAAACATCCATGAGGCGAGAGAACGCACCGATCCTTTTATCAGACAGGTGTATCATCAAAAACGCCCTCACTCAGCGTTAGGGTATCTGACACCTGCCGAATTTGAGAGACAAAACTTGTCTTAACTTTGCTAAATTCTGGCCCTAATAAGCGTTGGCACTTCAGTTATTTAGCACAAGTCGTAAAATTAGCTTAACGCAAACAAACTCTAAATATTTCTGAATCTAAAGACATAGTTACTTCTCGCGTTTATTTACTTGGGATGGGAAATTGACCCCAGCCTCGGATTCTGACTACAATTTTCAAACTGAAAACTCTAATTCTTGATTTATAGTGAACGATTTACCGCGGTCGCCTGATAGATTGACGGT
This sequence comes from Candidatus Poribacteria bacterium, assembly GCA_965232115.1. GTDB lineage: Bacteria > Poribacteria > WGA-4E > WGA-4E > WGA-3G > WGA-3G. The sequence continues at coordinate 4,394,433 of OZ246958.1, read as the reverse complement.
AAATCGAAAATGGAATCGAACATCACATGCTTCTGGATACCGCAGGAGTGCCTCATCCGCAAGATGTTCAAGTGCTGACGGCGAAATGACTTTGATCGGAAAGCCCTAAGCACTGACAGCTATATAACAAATCTTCCAGACAAAGACTTGACTTTTTGTCGGTTTGTGTATGGGATCGTAACCTACTGAAAAAATTCCTTTTGAGAATCGTTTACAAGTTCCTTTTAAAAGACCTTCTGCTATTTAAAAACATTGCTGACTACATCAATCCACCAACTGACCGCTGATAGCCATTAAAATATTTCCTCTTGCAAAATTAATCCCAAATTGTGTATACTTTATAGCATGAAGCGTACGCATCTTTTTGTAGAAGTGAGCTGTGCTCGCGACCTTTATACGCATCTTCTTGTAGGAGCGAGCTGTGCTCGCGACCTTATACTTTAAATACTGCGAAACAAGAGGCAAACCTTGACCGATAACCTGTTACGTTCCTTAAACGATGTCCAGCGCGAGGCAGTCCAACACACCAACGGACCGCTTCTTATTCTATCCGGTGCCGGTAGTGGCAAAACGCGCGTCATCACACACCGCATCGCTTACCTCATAAAACATCATGATATTTCCCCGTTCCGCATCCTCGCTGTCACTTTTACGAACAAGGCAGCAAATGAGATGAAGGAACGTTTAGATACACTCGTTCAAGGCAGCGTTAGCCGAGACCTCTGGGTGGCAACTTTCCACGCGACTTGTGCCCGTATCCTTCGCCGAGATATTGAGAAATTAGGGGCAGGGAGAGAAACTAAAAACGTAACCCGACCGGGAGATCACGCCTATACCCGCAACTTTACTATCTACGATACAGGGGAACAAGCCACGCTCGTCAAAGATGTCCTCCGACAACTCAACTATAGCGATAAGCAGTTCCACCCGCACGCGATCCTTAGCAATATCAGTCGCGCCAAAAACGAGTCTATCTCACCGGCGGACTTCCGGCAGATGGCAGACGGCTATTTTGACAGGGTGGTTGCAGAAGTCTACGCACTTTACCAAGACGCGCTCCGTCTGAACAACGCCCTTGATTTCGATGACCTGCTTCTTTTCTCGGTAGAGATTTTGCGTGAAAACATAGAGGTTTGCCGGTATTATCAGAATAAGTTCGAGTATATCCTCGTTGATGAATATCAAGATACCAATCGCTGTCAATATGAACTTGTGCAGCTGCTCACTGGAGCGAAGCAGAATATCTGCGTTGTCGGTGATGACGACCAGTCCATCTATGCCTTCCGCGGTGCCGACATCAGGAATATCCTCGATTTTGAGAAGGATTATCCGAACACGCGTGTTCTCCGCCTCGAGCAGAACTATCGTTCTACACAAAATATCTTAGATGCCGCATGGGGTGTCGTCCACAACAATACGGAACGGAAGGCGAAGAAACTCTGGACTGAAAATGACATCGGTGAACTCGTTACCTGCTATGAGGCGATGGACGAAAACGATGAAGCGGGGTACGTCGGAACCCAAATTGAGGATTGGCATACTGAGGGAGTTGATTACAAAGACTTCGCCATCTTTTATCGAACCAACGCACAGTCCCGAATTTTTGAGGAGGCATTCCGAACCGCAAACATCCCGTATCAGATTGTCGGTGGTGTCGGTTTCTATGACCGGATGGAGGTCAAAGACCTGCTTGCCTATCTCCGTGTGATGTGTAATCCGAGTGATTCTATGAGTCTGAGACGGATTATAAACGTGCCGAGTCGTGGCATCGGGAGTACGACGCTTCAAAGGCTCGTCGATTTTGCGGTTGAAGAGGGCATAACCCTCTTTGACGCTGTCCATCGGGTTGATGAGATTTCCACAATCAACCGCGGACTTCAGGCGAAGGTCCGTCGTTTTGCTAAAATCTTTGATGACCTTGACGCAACGATCCTCCCTGCAGACGCGCTGGATTATGTCCTACAAGAGACCGGGTACCTCAAAAATTTGCGGCAACAAGATTCGATTGAGGCGCAAAATCGCGTCGAAAATATTGAGGAACTCATTAACGCCGTTATCGACTATGAACAAAACCACGCCGAACCGACTCTCTCGGACTATTTGGAGAATGTCGCACTCATTGCGGATATAGATACCATGGAAACGGACACCACCGATATGGTAACTTTGATGACCTTGCACAGCGCGAAAGGATTGGAATTCCCGTTCGTTTTCATCGTCGGTATGGAGGAAGGCTACCTACCGCATCAACGCTCGTTCGGTACCCAAGAGGAGTTAGAAGAAGAACGTCGCCTCTGTTACGTCGGTATCACACGCGCAATGGAGCAGCTCTATCTCTTACATGCGACTTCGCGAAGAACGTATCGGGAAATAGAATATCGCACGCAGTCTCGCTTTATCTCCGAGATCCCGGGGCATCTCATCAAGCAGGTTGACCGTTACCGCTCTCCATTCCGTGAAACAAGGGGTTTGTATGAGGTGGTTTCTGAAGAAGATTCTCCAGACTACTATGTGGATCAGATTGTTCTTCACCCGAAATTCGGAAGGGGTAAGGTAACGAAAGTCAATGAGACTGGACACGATGTTTATGTTACCGTTCGATTTAGTCGTGCCGGTACGAAACAACTTGCAACTTCTACTGCACCGCTGCAAACTTTATCTGATTCATAAGGAGACGCAATAAAACAATGGCGACCATTACTACCGAAGGCGTACGCCATGTCGCAAATCTCGCACGCCTCGAATTTAATGACGAAGAGACAGAACATTTTACCGAGCAGCTCGCCCGAATTCTTGACTATATCGGGAAATTGAACGAGCTTGACACAGATGATGTGCCGCCGACATCGCATATCCATCCGCACCAAGTCGTCATTATGGGTTCACAAACTGAAGCCGCTCATGTGGCTAAGCCGGATGTCGTTAAGCCGTCGTATCCACGCAAGGAAGTCCTTGCGAATGCGCCTGAGCCTGAAGAAGGATATTTCGGGGTTCCCAGAGTGGTGGATCGCAGCCACTAAATGGCTATTGGCTGTTGGCTGTTAGCGGTTGGTTATAATACTGTTTCTAATAAATATTCTTTCTTTTGTAGCGCAAACTTTTAGTTTGCGCCTTCCGAAAGTTAATCATTGTTAAAAATCCTTGTCAAATCCAAAGAAGGTTAGAACGCACCGAAAACCACCGGGAAACCGTAGGGGCTGGGTTCCCCAGCCCATATAAAACGGGGACCAGATTAAAAAATTAAAAATAGTTAAAAATGCTTTATGAATTAACAGCACACGCACTACATGAAAAACTCAAGACGCGGGAAATTACCGCTGTCGAACTGGCGGAATCTGTCTATGATCGTATTGACGCTGTTGAGCCTCACGTCAAAGGCTATCTAACGCTTACGAAGGACATCGCCTTGGAACAGGCACACGCTGCGGATGTTGGGTTTCAAAACGGGGACGATATGCCACCTTTGGCTGGCATCCCGATTGCCATTAAAGATGTAATATGCACCAAAGGTGTGCGCACGACATGTGCCTCTAAAATCCTTGAAACCTTCGTTCCGCCTTACGATGCGACTGTTATGCGCAAGCTCCACGACCAAGGGATTGTTATGCTCGGTAAGACAAACATGGACGAATTCGCGATGGGGTCGTCTACTGAGAACTCGGCGTATCAGATCACGCACAATCCGTGGGATCTTGACACTATCCCTGGGGGTTCCAGCGGGGGGTCTGCTGCAGTGGTCGCGGCGGATACGGCTATCTGTTCTCTCGGTTCAGACACCGGCGGTTCAATTCGCCAACCCGCTGCGCTCTGTGGGGTCGTCGGTATGAAACCGACGTACGGACGCGTCTCCCGATACGGTTTGGTCGCATTCGCCTCCTCACTCGATCAGATTGGTCCATTTACAAAAGATGTTACCGATTGCGCACTGCTGCTCAATGCTATCTGTGGCAGCGATGCCATGGATGCAACCTCTGTTGATGTGCTTGTCCCTGATTTCACGCAGAGTCTCATCAACGATGTGGAGGGTATGAAAATCGGGATACCGAAAGAGTATTTCACACCGGCGTTAGATACGGAAGTCGCAAACCGCATACAGACGGCTATTGCTGTTTTTGAACGACTCGGGGCGACGGTTGAAGAGATCTCTTTGCCGCACACGGAGTATGCCATCGCGACGTACTACATTATTGCACCCGCCGAAGCCAGTGCGAATCTTGCACGGTACGACGGTGTACGCTACGGATACCGTCAGGAAAACCCTGAAGACCTGATTAACATGTATAAAAAGACGCGCAGTAAAGGGTTCGGTGAGGAGGTAAAACGTCGGATTATGCTCGGTACTTTTGCACTGAGTGCGGGGTATCAGGATGCGTATTATAAAAAGGCACAGAAAGCGCGGACGCTCATCAAATCTGACTTTGATGCGGCGTTTGAGCGGGTTGACGTTATCGCAACGCCTACATCGCCGACGCCTGCCTTCAAAATAGGCGAGCGAACCGCAGATCCGTTGCAAATGTATCTTTGCGATGTGATGACGACCCCCGCAAGCCATGCCGGACTTCCCGGTATCTCTGTTCCGTGTGGGTTGGTGCAAGATGGGTTGCCTGTCGGATTGCAACTGCTCGGCGCGCCTTTCGCAGAAGAGAAGGTCTTACGGGCCGCCTATACCTTCGAGCAAAATACGGATCACCATCTGCAGAAACCGCAGATGGGTGTCAATGGAGATGTTTCATCATGAATGCTATAACTGCCCCGTTTGGTGGACTGCTCGGCGCAGCGATAGGTGGCGTGCTCTGGGCAAAGTATATCCAATGGACAGGACGCACGGCTGGTTTTGTTGCTATCGGTATTGGGGTGCTCACTGGACTCGGCATACTTTTCACGAGTAGCCGGAGCCTCGCGCGCGATGCAAAAACGATGTGGCGTGTCGTCTCTGTCGCTGCCGCACTTTTCGCGATACTCGGTATCTTTATCGGGAAGTATCTTGATGTCCAGTGGAACGCAGTCGCGCAAATCGCAGCGCAGCTCCAGCAAGAAAATAATATATCATTAGAACAAGCGATGCCCATCGCTACAACCCTGTTTAAAGGGCAGTCTGTCTGGGAACTGATGCAGTCACGCATGAGTCGCATTGATCTACTTTACGGTGCTGTTGCTGCCTTTATCGCTTTTCGTATTCCGAGTATCAAAAGGCTACGCAACTATTTTTATTAGATAGAGGAAATAAAACATGAAACATTTGATAATACGTTTTCAAAACCCACAAGCTGCGACAAAAAACTGCCTTCGCATCTTGTTATCTATATACCTTATCTGTGCACTGCTGCCACTCGGTTGGAGCTCAGATGAAGACGAGAAACTCGTCGAAAACCTTGCCCTTTTCTCGCAAATATTGGCGTATGTCCAACAGTCGCATCTCGACACCCCGGACACCAAAGAGCTCATGGAAGGTGCCATCAACGGCATGCTTCGCAAGTTAGACCCGTACAGCCAATTTATTCCCGACTATACCAAATTTCAGACCGACAACCGCGGCAATTACGGCGGGCTCGGCATGACGATCGGTATTCGGGAAGATATGCTCACTGTGATTACCCCTTTTAAGGATCGTCCCGCTGCACTCGCGGGTGTCCAAAACGGGGATGTCATCAGCCATATTGAGAGTGAATCGACAACATTCATGTCCTTAAACGAGGCTGTTGAGCAATTACGGGGTGAACCCGGAACACCGGTTTCTATCACAATCATCCGTGAAAACGAGGGGGTACCCATTGAGGTTACCATCACACGTGAGGTAATCCGGATTCCGAGCGTGGAAACAGACATTATTGGTGATAAGGTTGGTTACATCAAAATCAATCAATTCCTTCAGACCACGGCTTATGACGTAGATAAAGCATTTGTTGCTTTCAAGGAACAGGATATCCGAGGTGTTGTTCTCGATCTCCGTCTGAACCCGGGTGGGTTGCTCTCTTCAGCTGTTGATATCGCCAGTGATTTTCTTAGACCCGGTCAACTCGTTGTTTACAGTAAAGGGGTTGAGACGCGTGAGGATTTTGTGGCGAAAGGTGAGAAAAGGGAAGAATTTCCACTCATTGTCCTCGTTAATGGCGGGAGTGCGAGTGCCTCAGAAATCGTCGCGGGTGCCATCAAAGACCATGGGCGCGGACTCGTCATGGGTGCTAAAACATTCGGGAAAGCATCTGTCCAGCGTGTGTTTCCGCTGAGAGGTACAAAGGCTGCCGTCAAATTAACCGTCGCAGGCTACTATACACCCAACGGCGTTGATATTGACAAAATCGGTATCATGCCCGATGTTGAATCCCCATGGTTTAGTCGTTCCGAGCAGCAGATGCATGTGAAACTCCGCAACCACGAAAAACTCAAAACCTTTGTAGAGGAGAACGGCGATGATGTCTTGAGCCAACTCAATGTTGCCTTTCATGCCTCCCGTGATGATAGACAGGCAGCAAAACTCCGACGGAGTTACCAACGTCTGTCGGATGCACTCGTTGAGGAGCAGATTGTGCTGAGCGATGTCGGCATTAAATACGCGCTGGCACAGATTACGGAAACCTCTCAGGACGAACTGGAACATGACCCACAAATCGTCGCTGCTATGGAGCAATTAAAAGTCCTTGAACTTTTCGCAAAGTAGAACTAAAGGAGAAAACCCCATGCCTGAAGCCAATCCGCCGCAAGCCTTATCCGATGTCCAAACGCCACTGCTGAACTACGTTGACAACAGATGGCAGCAGTCCACGACAGATGAATTACTGGACGTTACGAATCCAGCGAATGGGGAAGTCCTCACGCAAGTCCCGCTTTCGCAAGCTGAAGAGGTCCATGAAGCCGCCACTGCTGCTGCAACCGCACTCCAAGACTGGCGGCGAACACCCCCCGTCGAACGTGTTCAATATTTGTTCAAGTTGAAAAATCTCTTGGAGGACAACTTAGACGACATCGCGAGAACCATTACGCTTGAGTGTGGCAAAACGCTTGATGAGGCAAAAGGCGAAATGCGGCGCGCCATTGAGAACGTCGAGGTTGCCTGTGGTATCCCCACGCTCATGCAAGGCACAAACCTTGAGGACATCGCAACCGGCATTGACGAATTCATGATCCGTCAACCCGTGGGGGTCTGTGCTGCCATCGCACCTTTCAACTTTCCGGGGATGATTACCTTCTGGTTTCTACCGTATGCCATTGCTTGTGGGAACACCTACATCGTCAAACCCTCTGAGAAAGTACCGGTCACTATGCAAAAGGTGTTCCAGCTCTTGGAACAGACTGGGCTGCCGAAAGGCGTTGTTAATCTGGTCAATGGCGGTAGGGACACTGTAGATGCCATCTTAACGCACCCCGAAGTCCGTGCGATTAGTTTTGTCGGTGCGACTGCAACAGCGAAAGCCATCTATGCAAAAGCCGCGGCAAACGGCAAACGTGTCCAGTGCCAAGGCGGCGCGAAGAATCCGCTCATCATTCTTCCCGATGCCGATCCGCAGTTCACTGTTAACGCCGCGACGGAGAGTGCGTTTGGGTGTGCTGGGCAGCGTTGTCTCGCAGCGTCTCTCGCGTTTACTGTTGGGGACGCACAGGGCTGGTTCACAGAAGCCATCGCTGACACCGCGACTGACCGCGTCGTCGGAAACGGATTGGAGGAAGGTGTCGAGATGGGACCCGTCATCACCACCGAAAGCAAGACCCGCATTGAGGGGTTGATTCAAGCGGGTGCTGATGAAGGTGCGCGGCTTCTTGTTGATGGTAGGTATCCGAGTATCCCCGGGGGCGAAAACGGAAACTTCATCCGTCCGACGGTTCTCAGTAACCTCGACCCGAAAGGCGATATTGCCGGCACTGAAATCTTTGGACCCGTTCTCGGACTTATCCACGTTGAGACGATTGACGATGCAATCGCGCTCGTTAACGGTGGACGTTACGGGAATATGGCATGTCTTTTTACAAGTAGCGGTGCCTCCGCCCGTAAGTTCCGTTATGAGGCAGAGATTGGAAACATCGGCATTAACATCGGTGTCGCTGCCCCGATGGCGTTCTTCCCCTTCAGCGGCTGGAAGGACAGTTTCTTCGGCGACCTGCATGGTCAGAGCTGGGATGCCGTAGACTTCTTCACCCAAAAGAAAGTCGTCGTTGAACGCTGGGCATAGCCTTTTAAAATGGTAGGCGAGGTTTCTCAACCTCGCCGCTGACTGCTGCCCGCCAAAAAAAGAGCCGGGCGTATGCACCCGACTCGATTTGATTGTGAACGACTTTTAACGCGACCTGCGATGTTCTCGTTGGCTACGCCGGGATTCTCTGAGGCGTTCTCGTACCTCTGTACGCCGTTTCTCCTTTAATTCCGTCAGTTTCGTCATCTGATCTTCCGTCAAGATTTCCTTAAGACTTGCGTTGAATTTTGCGTAGGTCTCTTTGACAGCCGCGCCGATTTTCTTCACAGCTTCCCGTTTCGTATCGGCTTCGCGAGCTGCTTTGATCTGCTTTTGGAGTGCGTCGCGAGTTTCCTGATAGATCGGAGCCGCCTTAGCCAACGTCTCTGCATCCGCTTTCACGCCAAATGTCAAATCCAGCCAGGACTGATTCAGAGTGGACATGGGGTTTACCATAGCAGCCACCCTACCGCGACCGGTATTACGATTTTCCTTTCTGTTCCGAGTGATTTCGTGTGCTGCGACTGTGTTTTCAAAAACAAACATCCCGACCATCGCGATGACTGCGATTGCACTGAGTGCGAACCATTTCCGTTTCATTTTTCTATCTCCTATGAGTGTTTTAATTTTCTGAATGCCCATTAATCTTTTAATCAAGGGCGTTTCCATTTTGCTTTTGCTCTTTTAGTCAATTCTACCCAGAAAAGGTTCGTATTTTTTTAATTCTATATCAAAAGCGTTTGATATTTGGACAGGTGTTATGCTATAATTATCGCAGCTGTTACCAATTATCGAACTCACGTTACTATAGAAAATTATTAAGCAAAGTCTGGATATACGTGTGCAGACCAATTTGCAGTTCTGGAAAATTTATCTTGATACATGTTGTCTCAGTCGGTTTTTTGATCCACCTACACAAGCAAGGGTTCGTCAAGAGATTGAGGACATTAGTCAAATTTTCGCTTATTGTTCCAGAGGCTATTGTCACTAGTTCTCCAGTACGGTTTTGTCAGATGAAATTGAACAAACCGCTGATTTAACGAAACGCTCTCGAATCGAATCTTTGTTGGCTCATGCACATCAGACTATTTTGGCTGGGGCAGACGTAGAAACAAGAGGTCAAAATCTCGAGTTGTTAGGATTTGGGCGGATGGATGCTTTACATATCGCTTGTGCCGAAATCGGCGAAGTGGATATCTTGCTAACAACTGATGACAAGTTGGTCAGTAGAGCAGAACGCTATCAGGTACAACTTAGCGTTCGAGTCGAAAATCCTTCTACATGGTTGCAAGAGGTGAAATGAAATGGATGTTTTAGAGATGACAGATCCTGAAATTTACGAAAAAGCGATTGCAGAACTAACGACGCAGTTAGGGCCCGCGTATACAGCTAAGTTTCTCCAGCAGTGCAAGCCGAACGAGTATGATTATTCTGTTGAACGGCACAAATTATTGGCAAATCAACCCGATATTGCCACAATTGTAAAGCGTATTCAACGGAGAGAAGTAGAGAGAAAAGAGGAAGAACGTATCAAGGCTGAGAGAGTTGCTGCATGGCGTAAGGGCTTATTAGAACTCACCGATATCGAAATCTATGAGGTTGGGCTTAAAATCCTTATAGACAAATTTGATGTCTATGGGTATGTCAGATTTTTCCAACAGCACTTCAAACACCTCAGCGATGTTCAACCCGCTGATCAGCCGCCGGTACCCGATAATAATCCGAATGTGATACCTCCAAAGCGGATACCCGCAGCCGAAACACAGGATTAACAAGAGCACCTATGTAAGTTGGATTACCAGCGACGGAATCTAAGAAAATAATGACACACAAGCCCAATGATGCCAAAACCTATTACAATCGTGGCATTGCTTATTGTGATGAGCTTGATTTTGAGAAAGCTATCGTAGACTATACCAAAGCAATAGAACTCAAATCTGATTATACCGAAGCCTACTACAGTCGCGGTAAAGTTTACGTAGAGTGCGATGCGCGTAACAAAGCAATCGTAGACTTTAGCATGGCAATAAAGTTTGACCCTGAACATGCCGACGCGCACGGCTATCGCGCGGATCTTTATCGTGAAAAAGGCGAATATGACAAAGCCGTTGAAGACTTCAGTAAAGCCATCGAACGCAGTCCTACCTTTACAGACGCTTACGCGAAACGCGCCCGAATGTATTCACACATGGGCGAATTTGAATTGGCTGTTCAAGATTATAACAAGTGCTAAGGTTTAAACCGAAACGTCTATACATAATTTTAATTTGTAAAGGAAAGTGAATGTCAAACTCTTGTTACTCGTTACACCAATATACTGTTGATACATTATTGAATTGGATTAAAACTGAGGATATAGTTATCCCCGAAATCCAGAGACCTTTCGTCTGGTCTGCAAACAAAGTGCGTAATTTTATTGATTCCCTTTACCATGGTTACCCTGTTGGGTATCTCATTACGTGGCCGAAGTCAGATATTTCCCTCCGAGGGGGTGAATCATCAACCCATGAACGTGTTTTGATTGATGGTCAGCAACGGATGATGGCACTTCGGGCAGCTTTGTTAGGGAAAGAGATCCTAAGAAAAAAATATAGGACACAGCGAATTCAAATAGCCTTTCATCCGAATACGGAAGCGTTCGCGGTAACGACTAATGCTATCCGGAACAACCCAGAATGGATTTCTGACATATCTACTGTTTTTAACTCTAATTCGGGTTTGCTTCGATTGGTTGATGAGTACTGCGAGAGGAATGATGGAGTGGACAGATATGAAATATATATGCCGCTGCGTAGACTTTATCAAATTCAGAATAACTCTTTAGGCGTTATTGAACTCGCAGTAGATATTGATATAGATGCTGTCACGGAAATTATCGGTCGTATGAATATGACAGGTGTGCATCTGCATACGGCAGATTTCGTTAGGCATAGAATGGCTGCTATCAATGCGCTATAGGTAAAGTTGTTAGGATACTAATTTCATCACTATGAGGAATGGATAGGAGGCAATTTATGTCCCCAGATGAAATTTTTGAATGGTTTAATCGAACACCTGTTGACAAAGCGTGGTCATTTAGCGGCTGTAAGCCATCAGATACAGGTAAGTGGACGCACGGTTACCATCGCTATCCTGCGAAGTTCATTCCGCAACTCGTTGAACGTTTGATGGACGAGTACATAAGCAATGGGACTGCTAGTATAAACGATCCGTTTATGGGTTGCGGGACGACTATTGTTAGTGCCATATCGCGCGGATTTCACGCAAGTGGCACAGATATTAATAAAGTCGCTCATTTGGTAACAGGAGCAAAAACGATTGCGATTCGACCTGACTATCTTGACGGAAAAGTGAAGCATTTTCTCTCACAGATTTATGTTCCTAACTTCGATCCAAGGATGAGTGGGGACCTTCTGGCGATAGATGTAGACTTTAAGAACCGCTCCAAAAATAATGGGCAATCTCCTATTCCTGAGAAACACTCGGAGAGGATTAACTATTGGTTTTCAGAGGCTGCTCGGGACGAACTCGCGAAAATCCTGACCTTAATTCTTGATGAAATGGACTCGGATGTTCAATCCTTCCTTCTTGTTGCGTTTAGTCACGTGCTCAAAACGTGTTCGATTTGGAGTCAAGGGAGTACTAAGCCAACGCGCGATTTGAAAAAACGTCCTACACCTCCGTATGATGCTATCAAAAGACACCTTCTGAGAATGCTGAAGGGAAATGCTGAGTTTTACAACGTTGTACCATCTCAACTTAGGAATAATCTTGGTGATTATCTAAGAATTGAGGTGGGTTCTGCTAAGAAGCAGCCAGTAGCGGACTACAGTATTGATCTGATTGTCAGTTCAAGTCCCTATGTAACAAGTTATGAGTATGCTGATTTGCATCAACTCTCAACCCTCTGGTTAGATTTAGCGGACGATCTTAAAGAGTATAGGAAAAAGTTTATTGGGACCTCTTACAAGCAATACGAAGGCAAACCGTTATCAAGCCAAATTGCTTCCAACATTGTTGCTGAGATGCTACCCAAAAACCGAAAAAAAGCAAAGGAAATTGAGGCTTTTTTTGTTGACATGCAGGAGGTCTTTAACGAGAGTTTTAGAATTCTGAAACCGGGGGGGCGATGTTGTTACGTCATCGGCAATACGAAGTTAAAGGGTGTTGATATACTTAACGCTGAAGCATTTGCTGAGTCCCTGCAGCACTCAGGTTTTAAATTAGATCGGCTCATAAAACGAGAAATTCCGCTGAAAATTCTCCCGCAGAAAAGAGATGAAAAAACTGGGCGATTTGCTAGTAACGATAAGGCGAATTCCGAAGCGTATCCAACGGAATATATTATTATCGGGTTAAAGGAATAAGCAATTATGAAATTTGAAGATTTGAAAGATATGTACAGTGAAAAATTGATAGACGACACGGAAGCCTACAAATCAGTCTCCCAACTTTTACAGGATGCTAAAGAACTTCATAAGCAGGATTTTTTGAGGGATAAACCTAATGGAGACCATGAACAGAGCTGGCGTGCTTTCAAGGGAAAAAATTTTGAGAAGCTAATCCAACATATTATCACGGAGTCAATTGAAGCCCTTGGTATGAAGGTAATCAATTGGAGCGGAGTAAACGTTTACCACTGGAACTGAGTCGGGTTAAGCGTAATTTGGCAATTGATTACGGGGCATTTGGCTTGCATCTACCCGATGTTGATATTGTCGTTTACAATCCCAAAGACTCTCAGGTTATCGCTGTAATTTCAAGTAAGGTTACATTGCGCGAGCGAATTGCCCAAACGGGCTACTGGAAACTCAAACTTCTGGAAAGCGAGACAACAGAACATATCAAGGTGTATTTTATCACGCCAGACGAAGATGGCACCTTGACAGATACATATCTTCCAAGGAAGGGGCGCGCCATTGTAGAAATTGATCTTGACGGCACCTATGTACTAACTGAAGCAAATCTTGAACAAAGCGATAAGGTTAAACTTTTTGAGTATTTTATTCAAGATTTTAAACAATTGATAGAGGGAAATTAGTACTGATGGGCTTTGAGGATTTGAAAAATTTGTATCATGAGATGGAGAAAGAAAAAGATGAAAATATGTACAGATACATACCTGAGTTGTTGCAGAGGGCAGAAGAACTTCATCGAGCATACCATATTGAAAATGAAACAGAGAAAGATATAGGGCAAAGTTGGCGCGCATTTAAGGGAAAAAATTTTCAAAAATTGATTCAATATATTCTTACAGATTCAATTGAAAAACTCGGACTCAAAGTGATTGCTGACAACACATTAGAGAGGAGAGAACTTTCGCAAGAATTAAGTGTTGTTAAGCGAAATGTTGTAATTGATTACGGCGAATTTGGCCTACAGCTTCCTGATGCCGACATTGTTGTTTACAACCCTGAGGACTTACAAATTGTTGCTATTCTTTCAAGTAAAACCTCTTTAGCAGAACGAGTTGCCCAAACAAGTTATTGGAAGTTCAAACTTCTATCAGATGAAAGGACAAAACATATTAAGGTCTATTTAATTACGCCTGACGGGAAAAAAGACTTGAGGGCGGCGAGGAATCAGGTAAAGAAATCGAGAGTCATTGCAGAAGTAGAACTGGACGGTACATACGTCTTAACAGCGGAAGCACTTGAGGAAAGCGATAAAGTCAAACTGTTCGAGCATTTCATTGACGACCTTAAGCAAGTTATAGAAGAGAGCGGATCATAGAAGACAGGAATCTGGATATACGTGTGCAGACCAATTTGCAGTTCTGGAAAATTTATCTTGATACATGTTGTCTGAGTCGGCTTTTCGATGACCAGACACAAACTCGAATTCACCAAGAGACTGAAGTTATCAGTTGGATTCTTACGCAATTTCGCATCGGACATTGGTCCTGGATCTCCAGCGATGTTTTGGTAGATGAAATAGAGCAAATTCGAGATTTGAACCAACGTACGCAAAGCAAAGATTGGCTCACCCAGGTGCACCAAACTATTCCGCTTGGAGTCAGCGAAATATCAAGAGGCAAACAACTTGAAGTTTTAGGGTTTAAGGAGTTGGATGCTTTGCATCTTGCTTGTGCTGAGAGTGGTTCTGTAGATATTTTTCTTACAACAGATGATAGACTACTCAGAGGAGCGAAACGTAATAACTTGCTCCTTCGCGTCCGGGTCGAAAACCCTTATATGTGGGTCCAGGAGGTAACAAGAAGTGAACGTCTTAGAAATGACAGATAGTGAACTTTATGAGATGGGATTTAAGGTCCTCACCAATAAACTCGGTGCCTCTGAAGTACCACGCTTCATTCGGCAGTGTCAACCCGGCACAGGTGATTATTCCGTTGACCGACATAAGTGGTTAGATGATGAAGATATTGACACGATTGTTAAGCGGATCCAAGAGAGTCGCGCGGCGAGAGAAGCAGAAGAACGCGCACGTGCCAAGAGATTCGCTGCACCTCAAAGCGAAATCAAAAAAATGGCAGATCTTGAGGTTTTTGAAATTGGAAATCAAATCCTTGTTGAAAGGCTTGGTGTTGATGGGTTTATCAGGTTTACTTGGCATTGTCAGGAACTTAACGGCGGTCATCCTCGGGACCTAATTGAGGATGTGAAGGCTGCTGAGGAAAGGATTAAACTTTACACAGCAGGCTTAACCCTAAATCCAAGAATGGTTGAGACTTACATCAGACGTGGAAACGCCTACAGTTACATTGGTGAGTATGATAAAGCCATTAATGACTATAGTGAGGCGATAAAGATAAGACCGGATTACGCGGAAGCGTATTACAAGCGCGGCAATGCTTATCGTGATAAAGTTGATTTTGACAACGCTATCGTGGACTATACCAAAGCAATAGAACTCAAACCTGATTATGCTGAAGCCTACTACAGTCGCTGTAAAGTTTACGCAGAGAAGGACCAATAACTTGATAAACATCGCAAATGCCCCCTGCTCCTGGGGCGTACTTGAATTTGAATTAGACGGCAAAGCACCCGATTACGTCCAAGTGTTAGACGAGATGAGCACCATCGGCTACACCGGCACCGAATTAGGCGATTGGGGATTCATGCCGACAGATGGCGCGCAACTTCGTGCTGAACTTGAAAAACGCGAGTTGAAAATGTTAGGTGGATTCGTCGGCATCGCACTCGCTGATCCAGAAACACACGCCGCCGGTGAAGCGAAAGCACTCGACCATGCTTGGTTGATGGCAGATGCCGCCGGTGAGACTCCGTTCATTGTGCTTTCAGATGAAAACGGGGTTGTAGCGGAGCGCATCCGTTATGCAGGTCGCATCCGGCCCGAACACGGTCTAACGTCCGAACAGTGGGATACTTTTGTGGACGGTGTGCATCGTATCGCTCAGACAGTGAAAGATGAAACGGGACTCCGAACCGTTCTGCATCCGCACTGTGCAGGATACATAGAAACACCAGAAGAAATTGACACACTCATGGAACGCACCGACCCGAACTTGCTCGGATTGTGCTTCGATACAGGGCATTACCGATTCGGCGGCGGTGAGCCGCTTGAGGCATTTACGCGGTACACCGATCGGATCTGGCACGTCCATTTCAAGGATTGCCATCCCGATATTGCTAACCGTTCTCGCGAGGAGGGTTGGGATTACTTTGAATCGGTAGGTAAAGGCGTTTTTTGTGAGTTAGGCAAAGGTGAGGTCGATTTCCCTGCGTTTATTGCGGAGTTACGGAAGCGGAACTACGACGGTTGGATCGTCGTCGAGCAGGATGTTTTACCCGGCATGGGCAGCCCTTATGAGAGTGCCGAACGGAATCTGCAGTATCTGAAGTCAGTAATATAACTTACAGCTAACAACCAACTGCCCTCGCAATCACTGACCGCTGACTGCTAACAGCCATTCTACAGCCTATCCACTGTATACGCCTCCAGCAACGCTTCATCCAAATCCACGCCGAAACCCGGCGCATCGTTTAGGCTGAAAAGTCCATCTTCGGGGGCAGGTCGCAGCAGACGATACAACTCATTTTCCACGCCGTCACGGGAGGGACCAAAGGTTTCCGCCATACACGACATCGGAAGGCACGCAGTGAGATGCAAGCCCCACGGTGTCCCTGCTTGGTGGAGCCACGTCGGAATGTTTTGTGCAGCGGCTTCTTGAGCAATACGCAAACATTCCGTAAAACCACCTGCCCAACTGATGTCCGGTTGAATCATATCCGCCGCCTTCCAACGCAACAGTTCGCGGAACCCATATCGCGTAAACTCATGTTCCCCAGAGACGATCCATGTCGGCTGAATATCGCGGACTAATTGCGCCATACCTGCGTAGTCATCCAGCGGTATCGCTTCCTCAATCCATTTAAGGTCCACGTCGGAAGCCGCTTCAGCGAAACGGAGCGTATAGTCTACATCCCAACGCAGATAGATGTCCGTCATTAATTCTACATCTGCGCCGATGGCATCCCGTGCGGTGTGTATCATCTCCACGTTTTCCGCGAACCCGTCTTTACCTTCCGCAAGACCATTTCGGAGCGGCAGCTTACAAGCAGGGAACCCGTTTTCGGCGTAATAGCTGACATCCCCGCCTGTCGCATAAGCAGGAATCTTAAGGCGCGGAGAATCTGTGATGAGGCTATAGACAGGCGCGCCCACAATCTTCCCGCATAGGTCAACGAGTGCAAGTTCTACGCCGCTCAAGGCATAGATAACGACACCACGCCTTCCGTAAATTGAGGTGATGTGATAGAGACGGTCCCAAATCTCTTCGACATCAAGAGGATCGCGTCCGTGAACAAAATGCTGGAGATGTCTCTCAATAATCAGTGCACCCGCGAGTCCACCGCCGCCGAGTCCGTATCCCTTTAAGCCTTTATCCGTCGTTATCTCGACAATTAACGCTCCGGCTTGCGCTGCGAAGGGGCCCCGCCAGTCAACGTGCCCTGTTTGAGCAGCTGGTTTCTGCCACTCACCGCCTTTCGCAAACCCCAAACTCGGCATCGCGCGAGGGTTCAAATTGACGTGCCACGTGCGAATTCCAGCAACAGTGTGTCGAGTTTTCGCACGCGTTTTCCACTCAGATGCCAGATGGTATTCCTTAGATTGCATAATGTTCCTCCTTAACCCATAACCCACAACCCATAACCCAATAACAGATCACGACGGCAACGCAAAATAGCCGATCCCCGTGAAAAACCCAACGATCATCCATAGACCTACCATCACGTATTCCCCAAAGATTAAACCGAAAGCGATGGGACGAATCTTCCGATAGGTTGAGGCACCGCCAAACTTGAGTGCCATGTATTTGATGAACCAGCCAACCAGAATTGACGACCAGAGGTGAAACGGTGGGTATGTCGCTCCCAGTAGATAGCCGATCGGGTGCAACGACCACCAGACGAAGTTCTGCCGCATCCAGAGCATGAAGCCTGTAAATCCCGCGCCTGCAATCATGCTGTATACCTCGTCCCACTTCGTTTCAATCGGGAATTGGATAAGGCTGCTCATCCGTTGAAAATAGTTGCGAGGTGCTACCACATACGTCCAATTTTGTAGGAACAGCGCGCCTTTATCGTAAATCAGCGTTAGTGATGCGTAAACGGAGACGAGGGCTGCGACAACAATTGCGATGCCTAAGATAGGGATAAGCCGCCGACGTGCCAACCGCACCTCATCCGCCGCCTTGAAACTGTGAAGAAAGTTCGGCATCATGAATTCGCCCCAATCCCGCAAGAACGTCCGTTGGAAGCTCAAAATCGCGAGACTCTTATGCCCTAATGCGTTAGAACCCAAGGTAATATCAATGTATTCTGATGGGAAAAACGGTGCCTGCACGAGCAACAATCCACCGTTGACAACCATCCACGTTAGCACAACAGATGTGATAAAGATAGAGAGGAGTGTGACCAAGGCGACCCATGTTGTTATACCAGCGACGACTAAAAATACAATGAGCGTGATAAATCCCAAGAAAAATCCGAGCAGCGCAACGCGGTATGAAACCGGTTCGTTTGAGTCGTCTATCTGTCGTCCACCCGGTACTGCCCGTTCCATGCCAAACGCCTTCCTGAAAACTGATCCGATGTGTTCGCGTCCCATCCAGAAGACCGCAGGCACAAAGACGAGATACCCACCCATCACTTGACGGCTGCAGCTAATCCATGGACCGATGCTCAGACCGATCGCATTCATGATGATATATTGGAGTTTGAAGAAGAGGTAGAAAAACCAGAGACTGAACGACACCTCAAGCGTTAGTAAAGAGGCGATCCCGATAACCGAAAAATAGATGACAAACCGCATCGCGGGCCACCACCCAAGCGTATGCCACGGTTTTTCCGTGAAAACTGTGTAAATGTTATAGATGAGCGGAATCTCTGGCACTTTCGGAAAGTGGGCGTGTAATCCGTTGATGAGGTGCAACACAACTGGCAGTGCCATCCCCGCCCAAAGCAGTCTGCTTTTAAAAAAAGAATTAAGAAGACTACCGCGCTCAGGTTCCGCGGCGAGTTGTATCGGAATCTGGATTAACGGAAACGAGAATCTTTCACGTTCTACCCACTGCTTTCGGAGGATCGTCGAAAGGCAGAGCGTTGTGAAATAGAAAATGAGAACGAAAAGCCCCCAGATGAGGAGCGGTTCCAGCCAGACCATCCACGGAACACTTTCTGCGGGACCGATGCCCTCATAAAAGTCCGTTACAGCCTGCGGTTCCGTAACAACAAGCCATTCTGGGATGTGCGGGTGGAGTGTTTCTGACCAGTCATTTTCCGTTGTGGCGAAGTACCGGACCGCAACCAGTGATGGCAGCAGAAACTGCAACAATCCCATTGACGGGATGCCCACTGCAGCAATCAGCATGATCCAGATGACGGTCAGTTCAAGCGCGGAAAAAGCAAAACGTCCGCGCCGCATCAGTTTGCGCAACGGCACATTGACGAGAAATACCAGAAGGAGGATCCCGAAGATTGAACCGACAGGGAGGTGATTCCCCGCAATCTTGGAGTTTTGTAGGTAATAATTGTTGTAAGGCGTGACTGCACACATCGCCGCTACTAACAACAGACCTACAAGGATAGCAGGAAATCGAATTTTTTGGCGTGACGTGTTGTCAAAGCTCGTAGGGGCGAGGTTTCCTCGCCCACCATCTACCCTCCGTTCCGATGATTGTTGCTCCAAAGCCTTGCTCCTACGTGCGTCAGCCTTCTTCTCTTACTGAAGGACTGTAGAGACAGATTTCGGCATCCACGACGCGACCATCAGGGAGTGTGTATTGATTCGGTGTCCCTCTCCCCCACGGTTCCTTAAATTCTCGGCTTCGCACCTGATCCGCTGCTTTCTGCGCAGCGACGGCTTCCCATGAGAAGTCTGCCATGAGCTGCTCGTGCAGGGATGCCTCTAACTCCCTATGTGCTGCCTGACCGGCGAGGTTCTCGAATTCGTCCGGATCTGACTCTAAATCGAAAAGAATGGATTCATCTTCAGGGAAGGCAACATACTTATAGCGGGGCGTTCGGAGCATGCGCATCGGACCCGTGGTCTGATTTGACCAGTACTCGGTAATAGCAGTGTCGCGCCAACCCTCACTGTTCCCGGACATAAGGTTCGCCAGATCGGCCCCGTCTAAGCCTTCAGGCGTAGGAATACCCGCCCTGGCACATAGCGTAGGGAAGAGGTCGTTTAGCTCAACAGGTGCTGTCACTCGCGCGCCGTGCGATTGCGCTAAACTTCTGTCCGATACAATTAAGGGCACGCGTGCTGCTGCCTCATAGTAGCTTGATTTCCACCACTGCCCGTGTTCTCCTGCCATCTCGCCGTGATCGGTTGTATAGACGATAATCGTATTATCCAAAAAGCCGTCACGTTCCAAAAGCGCGAGTAAATCTCCGACGGTTTCATCTAAGAACTCACAACAGGCGTAATATGCTGCCCGTGCTTTCCGGGCTTCTTCTATCAGGATTTCCTCTGTTTTGAAATTATCGCGTAAGCCTTTCGCGTAGCGGTGTGTCTGTTCCAAATGCCCTGGTGGAATGTTCGGCATATCCACATTATCGGGAAAATACTTATCGAAAAGGCGTTTCGGGGCTGTCAATGGGAAATGGGGCCGGCTGTAACTCGCAAGTAAAAACCACGGTTGTTCCGCAGGTTGCGACCTTAAGTATTCGAGCGTTTCTGTATTAATAACCCGTTCTTGCAGGAGACTGGTCGGGATTTCTGTGATGCCTGCCAATCGCGTCCGTTGTCGTGTACCAGATGATATCAGGGGGTCTGTCTGATGTCCGGCATAGCCACGCAGGTCCCCATAAGGACGAGACTGGAAGCCGTTCATTTGTTCTTTTCCGCCGAAGTGCATCTTACCAACAAGGGCTGTTGAGTAGCCGTGTTGTGCGAAATGTGCTGGCATCGTGAGATGTTCGGGGAAAAGAATTGACCCGTTATTCCATGCCGAACAGCGGTGGGCGTATTTGCCAGTCAGCATACACATCCGAGAGGGTGTACAAAGTGGGACTTGACAATAAGCACTCTCAAAATAGGTGCCAGATGCCGCAAGTCTGTCAAGATTCGGCGTTTGAACGATTGTATTCCCTTCACATCCTATCGCGTGCGGACTGTGTTCATCACTCATCAAAAATAGAATATTCGGTTTTTGCGCCATCAATCAGTAAATCTCCTGTAACTTTATAAATGTGCCTTTGTTGTTTCACCTGACCTACGTGTGTGCTTAGAAAGTATGATTATGGAAAGCGTGTCTTCAATTTAGTTTACACGATTTATGAAGGATATGCAAGTAGAATCTGAGGTGGATTAGGAGGATAAAAAATAGACGCTATCATGATTTAATTGGGTTAGGACTTACAAAAGTAGCTGCCTTTATTTTTTGGGCGGTTTTGCCTTGCGTTTCCCGACACCCATTGTCAGTGCTGGTAACACAGTCTCAGAAATATCAAGCGAATAGTCGAAAATTGCCCACCCTGAACCCCCTAAGGAACGGGACAGATATATCTGCTCAACGACAGCATCTGGTTTCAGGAGCGAATTAGAAGCCGTCGCACCTATACCCGGATAGATAGCGAACCCTTCGGGCAGTAAAGCAAGTTGGTTGTTTAACAATTCCGTGAAGTAGTCCGTATCTTCCGTATAGTTCATCGGGCACACAAAGTCGATATAGCCAGCCTTTGCCCATGCAATCCAGTCCTGCCCTATGGAGGTAACGCATGCTGGGTAACTTCCGAAAACTGCTGCGGAAATTTTGATCTCAGGATCCACTTCACGTGCCCGTTTGTGCAATAGACGCACCAGACGTGTTATCTGTTGCGTCCGCCACGCAATGTAACGATCGGCGTGTTTCCCTGTCTTTGGTAAGACTTCGGTGGGCCATTTCTCGATTTCCAGTCGTGTTGCAAGCACGAATCTTTTACGGCATTCGTCGCAGTAGCAGGCATGGCTTCCCGGGTAACGGATATAATCCAAATGGATACCGTCTACGTCGTAATTCGTTATAATTTCCAGGACGCTCTCCAACTCCAATTGAACATTTTCTGGATGCGATGGGCAGAGCCAGTTAAAGAGTTTGCCGGTTGCGGAGACTTGTGTCCGTCCCGCCTCCCGCAGTTTTTCAACAAATTCTTTCGGCGCGCCTTCCAAATTCCATGTAATTTTCCATACATGGACCTCCAAGCCGTATTCACGTGCTGCTGTCACACATTGTGCGAGCTGATCCCCGTACTGCGAAAAGGTTTTGCTTTGGGGTAAGACCTGACTCGGATAATGCGCGACACCCGCCCACGCCATGTTCGGAAGAATCATGTTAATCCCCGCCGCCGCTAATTCTTTCGCAGATCGGTTCCAATCTCCCGGATACGCACCGAGTCCGGAGTGATTCCAGACGGCTCGTCCCTCCGTTTCGCTGCTGGTGTGTGATAAGAAATAGGCTTTGGAAAGTATTTCACGGCTTGCGCGAGCTGTGGTTATCGCCACGTTGTAGTTCTTAGTTTGGTATGCAGCGCGCGCCTGTTCCATCAAATCACTTCCTGTTTTTAAAGCCAGTATTGCTTCCTGCACGCCACCTTGTTGAACAAACTGCTCCAGTTTCTCAAAAGTCTTTGTATGCCCTATAGCAGGCATTGCCGCTATTGCCTGTTCGGCGAGTGTTTGCCGAAATTCCGGCACGAGGTGTCCTAAGAGTGCTGCAAGTAATTGAGTCTTCGTTTGAATGTCATCAGGAAGAAAAATGTGACTAAAAAAAACACCTGCCTCGTTCATAAAAATCGCAGGTAAACCGGTCGATTTCCCCGTTGCATCGTGCCAATAACCGATGATTTTTGTCTGAGGCGTTGTCGGTTTTGCTACTGTAATGTTCCACGAGGCTTGTCTGACAGCGGTGGGTATATCGAGTACTTCAGGTGCGCGCAGTTGAATGGTGGAGAACCGTCCGGGTGGATCGTCTTTTAACCAATCCGTTTGCTGTAAACCCAACAGAGGTGCCACCCTATCTGGGAGGTTATAAGTTATGAAAAGTTTGCCGCCATCCGCAACGAAGTCTGTCAAAAGCCCAGTCGTTTCTGCGGTTACTGTGGAATTTAAGGGGAGAATAATTAACCGCCGGGATTGGAGTGCCACTTTAGAAAGCGATGCTTCTTCGAGCGTGTCCGCGGTGAACCCGATGCTGTTGAGCATTCGGTTGAATCGCTTACTAACGGAACGGGCGTATTGGACATCGCCTTCTGATGTTTGGGATGTAACGGATGGCAAAACGATTGCAATCTTCATCTGCTGTGCGGACACAAAATTGTGTCCATTGACGATCCAGAGCATCGCGCATACGAGAAGGATCTGCCGGCTAATCCCTTGACCTTTGGCGTTTATCAGAAAACGGACTTGCGAAGTACCGTCTGCTGTATATGGTAAATTCTTGCTGGTAAATCGAGGCGAAAAGGTCATCTGTTTCTCACAATACTTTTAGCCGAAAATTTTGGGATTTGCCTCTGGACAAAAGGGGATTCCCCGGTCTTGCCCAAAAATTCGTCAACGCCTTCGGCAATCGCAGTGGCTATTTTGGATTGATACGCCGATGTTGCGAGTTTCTGACGTTCTGTTGAATTTGAAAGAAAACCTGTCTCAATTAGGATAGCAGGCACCTTTGTTCCAATCAGGACTACAAAGCGGGCATGCTTAACGCCTCGATCTGCTGCCCCGGTCGTTTGTACCAATTTTCGTTGTACATGTTCTGCCAAACGTCTGCTGTCCTCACTCTTGCTTTCTTGAATGATTCCCTTTAGTAGGGATTCGAGTTCTTGGATGCTATAGCCGGAGTTTACATTTTCCCGCGCTGCAATCTGTTCTGAGGCTTTGTCTGTGCTGCGGACATCCAGGTAATAAGTTTCGATACCGTTCGCTTGCGGGCTTCCGCTGGCGTTGGCATGGATGCTGAGAAAGAGGTCTGCCTTGTGTCGCGTTGCGAATTGCGTGCGTTCCTTGAGTGGAATAAGACGGCTGGTCTCTCGTGTCAGGAACACAGTATAACCTTTTGCAGTTAAGATCTCTTTGAGTTTTTTTGAAATACTGAGAACAACCCCTTTTTCTTGGATCACGCCATCCCCTAATGCTCCCGGATCTTTGCCACCGTGACCGGGATCAATAACAATCGTTTTTGCCATCAATCCAAACTCACGCGTCAGTGATTCCGGGTCTAACCCTTTTTTAGCCGATGTTGACGCTGAAAGTTTTGGTTTCGGTTTCGATTGTGTAGGTGTCTGTTTCGGTTTGTTTGGCTGCTCTGCAAAAGTCTGTTTCGGTGTGTCTGTCTGTGTTTGTACAATATTTTCAGGAGACGATACTACTTGTTTTCGTTTCGGTTTGAATGCCTGTAATTCCACGGAAGCGGCGGTAACAATTTCCTTATTTGTTGAAGCGTTGATGAGATTGCTATAGAACGTCTCAGCGCGGGTGAGGTAACCTTGCTTCGCGTATAAGCGTGCCAATTCTAATTGCGCGTGATCCAACAATCCAGAGTCAGCGTAGCGGTTTTCTATCATCTGGTACTGTGTGATAGCTTGATGGTCTTGGTTAATATGGTCGTAGCAACGTCCTAACCAATAGTGAGCGTATGGTACGTACGGCGAGTTGGGATAAGTATGAACCAGTTCTTGGAGTGCTTTGATTGCCTGTTGGGGTGCTTCGGTGTCTCCGTTCTTAATGCTCCACATCCAACTGGAAGCAATCGCATATTGTGAATCATCGGCGAAGGGTCCTTGAGGGTCTGTATCAATAACTTTTTGGAACTCAGGAACCAAGGCGCGCCACTCTGCAGTGGTAGCCTCTTTTTCACCGCTTGCATACGCGTGATGGCGCAATGAAACCTCTTTATAACCTGACATACTTGTACATCCTGCCAATACTGCCAGAAAGACTATTGGCAGACACAAACTATATATTTTCACGTTTTTTTCCTCTCTCATTATATTTTTTTCGCTATTTTATGTGCCTTAAAATAAAACGGAATTTTTTCAGTTTTCGTTACTAAATTGTACCATCGCGATCCGATTCATCTCTGCTTTGTAGAACCTAATGCTGTGATTCTCTGTTGACCTCCATTGCAATTCGTGCTAAATTGATTTTCTATGTTTGTTCCGAGTACAAGGGAAGGAAACCCATGAAACTCACGCCTCAAGAAATTCAGCTGTTTCGTCACAACGGCTTCATCAAATTCCCAACGCAGCTGCCTATGGATCGGGTAGAGGCACTAAAAGCAGCGGCGTTAAAGGACATGACGGATGTTGTAGAACCTGTGGCGAGGCAAGACGGTAGAATCATCCGAATTTCCGCAATTTGGGAACGCGGTGGTATCTTTCGTGAGACAATCACGTGTGATGAGATCCTCAATCCATTGGAATCGCTATTGGGTTCGGATATAGAATATGTATTGAACCGCCACAATCACATTTATCTCAGGGACGCAGGTTCAAGTCATTCGCTTGCGTTGCATCGTGATGTCCGCCACTGGTCTCGCACAATCGCCACGGTTCTCGTCTATTTGGAAGACACGAATTTGGAGAATGGTTGTACGCGTGTTGTACCAGGGTCTCACCATCTACCTGCGTTCGCAACGCTTAAGGATGACACAGTTCAGGAGATTGCCGCATCACAAGCCATTCCGTTACCAATGCCAGCAGGTGGCTTGCTCGCTATTGATAGCATGATAGTTCATTCTGCAGGTGTCAATCACACCGATGGCACGCGGATGAGTATGACGCTCGGTTACCATAGTGCCGATGAACTCGTATGGGAAGACAACCCCAGAAGGGTGCTTGTTCGCGGCACGCGACCATATCGCGGAAACGATAAACCCCGAGAATAATCCTTCTCACTTGTAGCACAAACTGTTAGTTTGTGGTTTGTAGAATAGACGGTTAGTCTGTGCCATTTGTAGCAGGAACTGTTAGTTTGTGTTATGTTGATATAAGTGATTCTTAAAAAAAATAGATTTTTTAATTTTTTCTTGACAAACGTCAAACGATGTGGTATACTTAATAACGTCCTTGAGATGAAAAACCTCTTGATGACGAGATTGAAAAATTTGGGCGGGTAGCTCAGGTGGCTAGAGCGACAGCCTTACAAGCTGTAGGCCACAGGTTCAAGTCCTGTCCCGCCTACTTGCTATGACTGTCGTGAAGTGAAAGGTCTCTCGATTGCGAGGTTGAAAAAGAAAAATATTATGGGCTCGTGGCGCAGTTGGTATAGCGCGCCTGCCTGTCACGCAGGAGGTCGCGGGTTCAAGTCCCGTCGGGCCCGCTTTGATTATGCCGAATTAGCCACACATTGTGTCCTACAATGCTGTGGCTTTTTCGTTATAGGACAGTTTACCACAGAATCTCTATCTAAAAATCTCACTTTAAATGCAGGCTTGCAAATAGAACTTCACTATAGAGGAGCGGAACCGTTGTGCTCGATCTTAAACTTATTCGCGAAAATATTGAAGCTGTCCGCCAGATGTTAGCGGACCGCCACATTGAGGCTGATTTGGATCGGTTGGTAGAATTAGATACGCGTTGGCGTGAGAACTTGACGTATACACAATCCCTCAAAGCACACCAAAACAAGGTATCCCAACAGATTGCCCAGCTAAAAAAGCAAAAACTGGATGCGACAGAAACAATCACGGAGATGCGGGAACTCTCCCAAAAAATCAAAGAACTCACCGCCGAGGCTAACGATACAAAAGCCGAAGTAGATGCAATCCTATTGACGATTCCGAATATGCCGGAGGCAAGTACACCTGTCGGTGTCGGTGAAGAGGATAACATCGAAATCAAAACGTGGGGCGAATTGCCCAGTTCCGATTTTGAACTCAAACCGCACTGGGAAATCGCTGAACAGTTGGATATTGTCGATTTTCAACGCGGTGCGAAGGTGGCGGGAAGCAACTTTGTCCTCTTTAAGGGTTTAGGGGCTCGGTTGGAACGCGCCCTGATTCAATTCATGCTTGACCTGCACACCACCGAACACGGCTATACGGAAGTCTCTCCGCCGTTCCTTGCCAACCGACCGACAATGACTGGCACGGGTCAACTTCCGAAATTTGAGGCAGATATGTATCGGTGTGATAGGGATGAGGAGAACCCTGACAGCGATCTATTCTTGATCCCAACCGCTGAAGTGCCTGTGACAAATCTTTTTGCTGGTGAGATACTTTCTGTAGATGAGTTGCCTATCTATTATACCGCGTATACCCCCTGTTTCCGACGCGAGGCAGGTGCTTACGGTAAGGATACACGCGGCTTGCAACGCGTCCATCAGTTTGACAAAGTGGAAATGGTCAAATTCACAACGCCTGAGATGTCCTACGCCGAGCATGAATCACTATTGGCGGATGCTGAGAGCGTTTTGCAGGCACTCGGTTTACCCTATCGCGTTGTGCAACATTGTACAGTGGAACTCGGCTTCTCCGCTGCGAAATGCTACGATATTGAGGTCTGGGCACCTGCGGGACAGCGTTTTTTGGAAGTCTCCTCGTGTAGTAACTTTGAGGCGTTTCAAGCGCGTCGTGCGAATATCCGATTCCGTCCAGAACCCGGCGCGAAACCTGAGTTTGTTCATACACTCAACGCATCTGGCACAGCATTACCTCGCGTCGTCATCGCGCTCCTTGAAATGTATCAGAACCCCGATGGCACGGTCCGTATACCTGCTGTCCTACAACCGTATATGGGTGGGCTGAAGCAAATTGGGTAATCAAATTGGATGATGTTAGGGTATTCGACTTGTTATAGAGGATTTTGAATTTAGGTTTGAATGTAATACCTTAAAAGGACTGCAAACATGGCAAGAAGCACCGATGACAAGATCAATACCGTCTTAACACGAAACACTTTTTGGTTTCAGACTGAAGCGTTTGAGAAAAAGAGTGAAGCGGATATCACTGCTCTAAAAGAGACCTTGCTTGTTGTAAGAAATAAGGTTCAGAATCAAGGCCTTACTAAAAAATTAATTGAAGATTTGATTCTGGAAAAGAAAAATGGTCTCAAGGCATTGCTGGCACTAACAGGATTTTCTAACGAAACCTTTAAACGGTTAATCACCTTTATCCGAATTATTGATGACAAGGAGCTTTCAAATCTCTCTTATAGAGATTATTGGACGGAGAAGGCAGAGTTGAAAGAATCTGAAATAAGTGAATGGTCTAATTCAAAAATCGAGAGAAAAATCCAAGAGTGTGCCAATTTTAGAAAAGGTATTGTTAATCTGTTTTTTGAGGGCTGTACTGTCCCTGTACTTTCTGAGACACTGCCGCTTTTCGAGTTAAAAAAGTTAGGTATTTCTAAACTCAGTTTTGGGGTTGAGTCAATGATAGATACGCTTATTCGTTATAAAGAGAAAGGTTCTTACTCAGGAAAGGAGCGGAATAACGCTGAGGTTGTTATACAAAACCTTTTGGATGAAATGGAAATTACCTTTGAAAGAAGTGTAGATTTAGATAAGTTGAAGAAACATGACCCAAACCAAAAACGGACAATGGATTTTGTTATTCCTAACCGAAAAGATCCACAAATTGTTATTGAGGCTTCATACTTAACGACCACCTCGTCCGGACAAGGTGATAAAGCAAAGACCGAGATTACTATTAGAGGTTTAATTAAAAAACATTACCCTGATGCACACTTTTGGGGATTTGTTGATGGTATCGGATGGTATGTTCGCAAAAAGGACTTGGGAAGGATGGTTGAAGCGTTTGAGGATGTTTTTACTTTGGAAGAAACAGAACTTGAACGTTTCAGGGAAGCATTGACTGTCGTTTTGAAATAATATTGCCCTAACACGCTTTCAAACTACGCCAGGCATACTATGAAAAAATATATCAATAAAATCATTCACGGCGATTGTATAGAAGTTATGCAGCACATGCCTTCAGACAGTGTTGACATTACGTTCGCTGATCCGCCTTTTAACCTGAAAAAGAAATACGGAACTTACAAGGATGAAAAAGATGCCAACGACTATCTCAGTTGGTGCAAACAGTGGATCATGGAGATGGTAAGAATCACAAAACCGAGTGGATCCATCTTCGTCCATAATATCCCGAAATGGCTTACTTATTATGCAGGTTTTCTGAATGAAGTCGCAGATTTCCGCCACTGGATCGCATGGGATGCCCCAACTTCCCCAATGGGTAAAACCTTGCAACCATCCCATTATGGTATCCTGTTTTATGCAAAAGATCGACGAGAAAACAAATTTTATGAAATCCGCTATCCACACAAACGATGTCGGAAATGTGGGTATTTGCTGAAAGATTACGGCGGGAAAAAAAAGATTTTGCATCCCTTTGGGCCCCTCGTTTCTGATGTTTGGTCAGATATCCATCGCATCCGTCATAATAAACATAGGGACCCACATCCATGCCAACTTCCAATTCATCTCTTGGAACGTCTTATTTTGATGAGCACCGACGAAGGAGATATAGTGCTAGATCCATTTATGGGGACCGGCACAACAGCTGTCGCAGCCGCAAGATTGGGAAGAAAAGTTATCGGCATAGATCTTGACCTCCAATATGTAGAAATCACACAACAAAAGCTAATGAGAGAGTCTCCAAACTCTAAAATTGGAGACGTTTGGGTTAGTTTCTATCGCGGTGAGATTGTCACAATTGCTGACAAAGATTGGGAGCTATTGGAACCATATTTTGTAATTCCAAAAGATATAAGGCGGATCGATTTTGAAAAAATCAGGACCGGTAGGGCAGTAGTAGCAACGGAGCCTCAAACCTCTCAGCAATATCTGGACATTCGGGAGGAAAAGGACTGTGATTGTTATTAGACATTGTTCTCAAGTTTGTTGTAGTCTGAAATTAAACATTCGGTTCCATCCGCGGTCGAAGAACTTTCAATTCCTTGAGCAGGACATCTCTTTTCTTCGTCTCTTTCTGTTTAAGGTGTTCTTCGTCTCCGACGTTTGTTTCCACCACAAATCCTGCGTCTTTGATCATCTGGAGCGTGCCTGATGCTCCTGTCCCTGTCGCATTCAGGTATCCCTCTATAAACATTGAATTTGCCGGATAGAGTGCCATCACTTCCATACTCCGTAGATGGTGTTCCCTACCTGCTGCCACCCGTATTTCTGCACGCGGATTCAAGAATCGGTACAGACAAAGCACACGAAGACAATAATCTGGGGTTAAAGTAGTAGGCACACTCCGCTGTGCCGTAACGGACTCCGTTAGCTGCGTCCCCGATATTGGAAGGAAGAAATTGACCGGCAGCGAAGCCACCTCAAGTGCTCGCAGTGCTTTTGCGACCTGAATTAAGTCATCTGTCTGTTCACCCATCCCAACGATAACCCCCGAACAGCAAGCGAGTCCAACCGTCTGTGCAGCTTGTAAGGTTTCCATTCTATCTTGATAACTGTGTGTACTGCATATTCTCGGATAGTGGGCTTCGGATGTATTCAGATTGTGGTTCAATCTATCCAATCCTGCAGTTTTCAGCGTCCGAGCTGCCTCTACATCAATCAGTCCAGCAGAGAGACAGACTTCAATCGGGTAACGCGCTTTCACAGTGTTAATCAATTCAGCGAGGTGTGCGACCCGTTTACGTGAAGGTCCACGTCCGCTCATTACGATACAGTAGCGGTATGCCCCTGATTCGTAAGCACGTTCGGCTTCTGCTAAAATCTCAGCATCGGGTTTTAGAGGATACGCCTCAATATCTGCTGTCGCGGAATTCGCCTGTGCGCAGTAGTGGCAATCCTCTGGGCAATAGCCGTTCTGGGCATTGTTCAGGATATGTAATTGGACTGTATTTTGGAAATAGGTTTTGCGCACCTGATACGCAGCATCCAAAAGCGGTAGTAATTCCACCTCCGATGCAGTTAAAATCTTTTCGCAGCAGGTATCAGAGATGAGTTCATCTTGAAGACTTGTGGATGTTAATTTTTCGTAAAATGTTGTTTTCATCTTTCGATTTTCTCTGTTCTATCAGAATTTTAGGGCTTGTATATTTTTCGTCAGTCTGTCCCTAAACATCCCATACAATGTCAATAGCGTTAAAGACTGGACCTTCGGTGCAAACACGTTGATACTCGAAGCTATTAGTGCCTGTGCGGACTGGACAAACGCAGCCGAGACAGACACCCAGTGCACATCCCATCCGATTTTCCATAGCGATTTGGGCAGGAACTTCAAAGTCCACTGCTATCTTTGTAACAGCAGCTAACATGCCGTGCGGTCCACATGCGTAAATCGTCGGATGTAGGAAGGGTTTGCAACCCTGACTCCCGCGCTGCTTCAGTAGGTCTGTGAGAAGGTCAGTGACATAACCGTGATGACCTACGCTTCCGTCGTCTGTCGCTATGTGTACTGTGATGCCAATGGATTCTAAATCCGCGACACTCAAGAGTCGGGCGTGATACTGTGCGCCTACTAATCCGATCGTCTCTATACCGTTCTTACGTAATGCCATGGCGAGTAGCATGAGCGAGGCAATACCGGCACCACCGCCAACAAGAATTGCCGGTTCTGGTTTTGGTGTGAAGTTGAACGTATTGCCGAGCGGTCCTAATACTTGCAATCGCGCGCCTTTCGGCATTTCTGACAGATGCTTTGTCCCATCCCCAATAATTTGATAAAGCATTGTTATTTCGCCCCCTTCTACCGTATAGATGGTAAACGGACGACGGAGTAAAAGCCCAGGACCTTGTGGAATCATAACGTGGATGAATTGTCCTGGACGTGCATACTGTGCAATCTCAACACACTCACAACGCAATAGGTAATGCGCTTCTGCTACTTCCTCATTTGACAGAATGGTTGTATGGATGTCATAATTGTTTGACAAACGGTCATTTCGCATAGCATATATGTTACCACGAAAAGCGGGATATAGCAAAGTTATTCGGGGGTAAAAGAATTTGCTTGCAATTTTTGCGAATTATGTTACAATTACGCGCCAAGGAGAATCGCAAATAGTGGAAAATATATTGAAGTTTCGCAGTGACTACCGTTTCAAAATCGTCCAGTTTACCGATATTCATTGGCACAACGGTGAAGCACCGGATAAGCAGTCGGCGGCGTTGATGAAACAGATAATGAAAGCCGAATCCCCGGATTTGGTTGTGCTAACAGGTGATATTTTGGCTGGTGGTGGCTGCGATGATGCTACTGACTCCCTCCGACAGGTTATCAAGATTGTTGAATCGGGAGGCGTTCCATGGGCAGCAGTTTTGGGCAACCACGATGACGAAGGCAACGCCGATCGCCATGAACTCATGGCGGTCATGCAGGAAAGCACGCTATCCCTTGCCCAACCTGGACCTGCAGAGGTACCCGGGGTCGGGAATTACATTTTACCCATCCAGAGTTCTGAGGGAAGTGTAACAACTGCCATCTTATATTTTATTGATTCGGGCAGTTACGCCCAAACAGATATTGGTGGCTACGACTGGATCAAACGGGAGCAAATTGCTTGGTATCTGCAAGAATCCGCAAAGATTACCGCTGAAGCCAACTATCCACTTCCCGCACTCGCCTTTTTCCATATCCCGATCCCTGAATATAACGAGGTATGGGATTTTCATACCTGCTATGGTGTGAAATATGAGGATGTTTGCGCGCCGCGGGTGAATAGTGGGTTTTTTGCTGCGATGCATGAGGCTGGCGATGTGATGGGGACCTTCGTCGGGCATGAACATATCAACGATTTTTGGGGTGATTTACATGGGATCCGTCTCTGTTACGGTCGCGCCACGGGTTACAATACTTATGGTAGAGATGGATTTCCACGCGGGGCGCGTGTGATTCTATTACAAGAAGGTTCGCGACAATTTGAGACGTGGCTTCACCTTGACGATGGTACGACTGTCCATGAGCAACCCGAGCATACGCCGCTCCAGCGAACTTTGGCAGGTGAGAGTGGGTTGTACGGTGTATAACGAATTTAGTTTTCATTTTTTAGGAGGAAAGTGTGAGAGCAAATTCCCAAATCTCTATTCGACACGAAGGAAAAATCGCAATACTTGACATTACGGGGTATCTCACCGATGCTTCTGAACCTATATTAAGTAAGGCTTACGCCGATGTTGAGGTTCAGAACGCCGAAAAGGTCTTGCTCAATTTTGAACGACGTAGTTTCATTACAAGCAGTGGGTTCGGTGAGATTATCAGATTGCTCTGGAAAATGCGAGACAAAGGTCAGACTTTACGCGTCGCGCACCCGTCTACACAAGTTCGCAATATTTTTAATACCATCGGGCTTACACAGAGTATCGGTGTTTTTGAATCCGAAGCGGCGGCGTTGGAAGATTTCTAATCTGTTTTTTTCCTTTGGGGTTTCGTTTCAATTCAAGGGAAGAGGGTGTACATATTCATATTTAGCACTATACCTAATAAACTCCAAAGGCTTCCGGCAAGGAACTGACCAAATACAAAGCCCAAAAACAGTGGTAACGCCTTGCGATAGGCTCGCACCCCACCTCCAGTGAAAAGTATCTGCTTAAAAAGCCAACCTAAGAAGATTGAGAACCACATCCAACCGATAGCCCAGCCATTTCCTACGGCGTAGCCGACGGGATAAAACGGCCACCACAGGAACTGACGTTTCAGAAACGTCAGGACACTGGTGAAGAGAAACCCAAAGACGATATGTTGGATAGCGGGTATATTCGGTACTCGCGGTGCAATAATCCAACTTTGTAAGCGGTTAAATTCACCGACTCCCCACCGGGCAAACCGGTACTCATAATAGAGTGCCACATGTCCAACGATCGAAACGATTGTCCCTACAATTGATGCCACAATCAGAGCGACAACCAATCTATTCTCATGCAAACGGAAATGTCTACTGATCTTGAACGCTTCCAACTGATGCGGCATCGGATGGCATCGGTAGCCGTATGCTAACCACGACAGCAACGTGGTGTTCGTTAGGTTTTGAGCACCCAAGGGTCGGCTCCCTATGAACAGCAACATAATCCTGTCCGGATGCATGTTGTGAAGTTCATGTGTCGGTGGTCCCAGTTCAGCACGCATGCGCGTCATCCCCAAACACAACACCAAATAGATGCTGAAGTAACCGAGTGCGACCCACGGCGACAACCCCGCGAAATACCAGAACGCCAACACGGACCCCATACCGATCAATAGCCCAAAGACGGCGAGTCGATATAAACCGTCTTTGGATCTAAAGGAAAACACACCGCTGAGGACTTCAAAAATTTGTCGTCGGCTTGTGACGAGGGCGAGAACGCCGATACCGAGCCATGCCCCGCCGCGCTGCACACCTTGTAAACCGATAGCAGTCGTCCATCCTGTTGCACTAAAAAAGACGCGCTGCGCGCCCCAAAATAGATAGAAAAACCAAAACGATAATGCCAACTCCAGTGGCATCAAGTATCCAAATCCTATCGCGAATGGATAAACGTAGATAGGCAAACGTCCCACTGCATTCCACGGACGTTCGGAAAAGTAGAGTTGATACTTGATTTTCAGCGCGGGGATCGCGGGAAAGAGGTAGTTCAGTCCTGCCAGAATCTCCAACCCAAACGCGATGCCGAAACCGAGCCAAATTAACTTGTTGCGAAAGAGCGCAGATGTATTGCCGAGCAGCTCGACTGGCAATGTCGTCAAGGGATAACTCAATTTTTCGTGATCGACCCACTGCCTTCTGATAATAATGTTGACGCAAAGCATCATAAAGAGAAGGACAATCACCAAACCGCTCCACGCCACAATCGGCCACATCCACGCTTGCAAGTAATGTTCCTGCCAAAACGTATCGTCGCCCTCAAAGTAGCCCTGTAAAATCCCTCGATCCGTAATAGTTAGCCATGTCGGCATGAATCGGAAGAAAAGTTCTGCCCACTCATTTTCAGGTGTCGCGAACCATCCTGCATTGGCAATCATTGGAACCAGTTGTCGGATGATGTCGTGCCCAGCGAGTGCGGTCGCGACTGACACCATTATGTAACTGAGCGCGAGTTCGCGTGATGTGGGTGCGAAGCTTTTGAAGATCTTTTTCAGAAGTGGGTTTATGAGTGCTAAGAGGAAGAATGTAAAGAGAACTGTCGGAAAGATAGAAAAGTCGGTGAGTTCCCAAACAACGCGATTTTCTGCAGAGATAATCCAGTAACAAGTGAAAATGATGAGGACTGAACCCAGAACGAGGGTGCCGACAAAAAACCGCAATGTTGACGGTTTCTGGTCATCTTCGGTTGTGCGTGACGCTTTATGATTCATGTTTATAGTATATCATATCGGTTAGTGTTGGGCAAAGGATATGTACGGCTTTTGCACAGGTGTCTTCTTGTAGGAGCAAGTTTCTGTTCGCGACTTTGTCACTAAAAAAACCGGCAAAAGCGTTAAAACTAAATAGTCCTAATATGGTTTTGCCATTCATCTCACTTTATGGTATAATAGGAAACAATTAATTTCGCGCGAACGGAGGGACTATGCCATCTCGTGCTTTGAAAAGCGGTAACATCTTACCTAACATCGATAAAATACTCGTCATCCGCGTTGACGGTATCGGTGACCTGCTGAATTCGACACCAGCGATCTCATTGTTGCGAGAGAATTACGCATCCGCGGAGGTCACAGTATTAGCGCGTCCACTCAACGCACCTGTGCTGATGGGGAACCCTGACGTTGATAGAATTCTAATCTTTGCACGTGATGGCAAACACCGTGGACTCAAGGCACGACTCCGATTCTATCGTGAGTTACGTCGCGAAGGGTTCCAACTTGTCGTGGCGATGCAGACGGGAATGTGGTCTCACCTTGTTGCCTTGCTTTCTGGAGCACCCTACCGTTTAGGGCGTTATCAGAAGCGATTCAGGTCTACGCTCACGCACGCATGGCGCGGCAAGTATCCGAAAGGTGAAACCCACGAAGTCGATAGGAACTTGGAACTCGTCCGATTAATCTGCAAAGGTGAGGGGACACGGAAGCTGAAATTTCATCTATTGCCTAACGAAATTGATACCGCAAAAGCGCACCTTACATCGTGCGGAATTGGTGCTGATACACTTCTTATCGGTATCCATCCGGGTGGCAGTTCGTTTGATAAACGTTGGCCTGAAAGACAATACGCTGAACTCGCAGATAGACTTGTGCAGCAGCATAACGCCACAATTCTTCTTTTGCATGGTCCCAAAGAGGCTGCGTTAGCACACGATATTCAACAGGCGATGCAGTCCCGTGCTATCGTTCATGCACCGGAAACGATTCGCGAGTTAGGAGCACTGTTGTCTTGTTGCAACTTGGTGGTCTGTAACGATTCAGGTCCGATGCATCTCGCTGCAGCGTTGGATGTCCCTATGGTGGCAGTCTTCGGTCCGACAGATCATGTCGCATGGCATCCGTTGAGCGAAAACGCCTCTATTGTACGGAGAGATATGCCGTGCTGGCCCTGTAGCGCGCATAAGTGCAAAATCGGATGGGAATGCACGAAGAAACTTCCAGTTGAACCGGTTTGGGAAGCAACGACAAAGACCATAGAAGCGAGACCGAGATGAAGATTGTTGTAGTCGGTTGGGGCACAACGGGAGATGTTTATCCCGTCTTGGCACTGGCGGAACGCTTGCTTGAAAGAGGACATCGGGTACAGGTCTGTGCCCTCGCACTTTATAAAGACAAGGTTCATGAGATCGGTGCGGAATTTTATGAAATCGGAGTCGAATTTGACTTAGGGGAGTTTCACGCTGCGTTGGATGCTATTATTCCCAAACGCGATCCGCTTGCGATGATGCGCCTTATTGTGGAGGAAGGAATTGTACGTCGTGGTGAAAAGTGGTATCAGAACTGTTTGGCTGCGATGAAAGGTGCGGATTTGGTAATTTGCCATTCAGTGGATATTCCCGCCCAAGAGGCTGCCATCCGAAATAAGATCCCGTGGTTTACTGTGACGTATTGCCCTGCTATTATAAAATCTCTCGATTTTGCCCCGTATCCGTTTCCGAATTGGGGACGCGCATTCAATGCAGTCGTCTGGAAAATAGCGCAACTCCGTCTTGGATCGAGTATAGATCCGCTTTTTAATCAATTTATTGTCTCCGTCGGTGGTAGACCGCGGGCTTCCGTGATGTTAGAGGAAATGTATTCACCGTATCTTAATCTCATTGCTGCATCTCCAACCCTCTGTCCGCCTGCAGATTTTCCACCGAACCACAAATTCACGGGTGTCTGGCATCTCGCGTCTCCGAGTTACGCGCCACCCCCTGAACTCGTGGATTTTTTGGAAGAAGGTCCGCCACCTGTCATCATCACATTCGGCTCTATGGGTGGATCTAATGGACGTGAAACAACGGAAATTTTGATTGATGCTGTCAGACGAACGGATCAACGCGCGATTATCCAAGCGGGATGGGGGCAACTCGGTACGCCGGAACCACTACCGAATATCTTCTGTACGGAATATGTTCCACATCAGTGGCTGTTCCCACAAGGGGGCTGCGTTGTACATCACGGGGGCGCAGGGACGACCGCTTCAGTATGTCGGGCGAAGGTGCCTTCTGTTGTTGTCGCGCATAACGCAGATCAACCCTACTGGGGAAAACGCCTGTCGGATTTAGGCGTTGCCCCGAAGCATCTGCACCGTCGGAATCTTACCGCCAAACGTCTGGCGAAACGGATTCAAAAAGTCTTAGACACCCCTACGATGAAAGAACGAGCACAGACCTTGGGGACACAAATGGAATCAGAGGACGGATTGACCGCAGCCGTTGCGTTAATTGAGTCCGTCTCATAAATGGGCATTTTATATTCTCCTCAAAATGGCAGAAAAAATTCTTGTCTTCAGTTTTAGTTTTATTGGCGATGCGGTGTTGTCTACTGCTGTTATCCAACCGTTGCGGGCGCACTTTCCAGATGCTTATATCACTTTCCTCGTCGGACCCCGCACGTTCAACCTCTTTGC
This sequence comes from Candidatus Poribacteria bacterium, assembly GCA_965232115.1. Lineage (GTDB taxonomy): Bacteria > Poribacteria > WGA-4E > WGA-4E > WGA-3G > WGA-3G. The sequence continues at coordinate 4,356,872 of OZ246958.1, read as the reverse complement.
TACCGAGCCTAACATTGATGCAGTCGTTGTGTATAACAACCGAGGGAAACACGCTGGGTGGGACGGCCGACTGCAGCTCATAAAAACCTTGCGATTTCACAAGTACGACATCGTTGTCAACCTACGGGACAGCCTCACAGCGCGGTGTATCGGTGCTAAGCATTGGGGTATGCGCCGTGGGGACAGCAACCGGCATGCTGTAACCCGATATCTTGAGGTGCTTCAGGAATATGACATTGACACAACAGGGGCGCGTCCGCATTTGCAATTAACGGCGGAGGAACAGACCACTGCGCACCGTTTTCTTATTGAAGCCGGTTGGACATCAGAGCGATTATTGATTGGTATTCATCCGGGTGGAAATTGGGAATACAAGTTGTGGAACGCAAAAAACTACGCGCAGGTCGCAAGCACTTTAGCAAAGGAATTAGACGCAGCAATTTTACTCTTCGCCGGCCCCGACGAGCGGAAACTCCAAATGCAGGTTGCGCAGATGATGGATAATCCTCCACTTCTCGTCACGACAGAAAATCTGCGTCGCCTTGCGGCGTTAATCTCGATGTGTGATGTGTATATCGGCAATGACACAGGACCGATGCATATCGCTGCAGCGGTGGATACACCGGTGGTTGCTCTATTCGGTTCAACCGATCACATTCGGAGCGGTCCCTACGGCGACAAGCATACCGTTGTGCAAAGCGGGATAGATTTAGGATGCAACCCATGTCATCCGGGGCAGGATCCCGGTGGTTGTGGTGCTGGGAGTTGTGAAGTGATTGAGGGGATTACGACTGAGCAAGTATTGGAAGCTGTAGAGCGTTATATTTAGGCTTGAGGTGTCAGGTAAGTGTTTGAGCATATGACAACGATTATTGGGTATCAAGAGGTTACCAATAGGCAAATGCCAAGTATCAGTAACGCCGTGAAGCAGAGAAAGAAAATAGTCGGTACAAAAGTTTCAACGACAGTCAGTCGCCAATAGGTTTTCTGCTCTCTGCCTTCAGCGAGTAGATCCCATTCTCGTTTGAAAAATGGATAGGCGAGTTTTTCTTCCAATTCATGCAGTGCTTTAAATTTACCAGAATTCAGTTGGCGATAAGAACGAATGACAATATACCACGCCGATGCCAAGAGCATACCAAATAGCCCAAAGCCCACCATGAGCCATCCGATTGGTACTCCGTTTTCACGTTGCAGGAAAGCGGAAAAAAGCACTGCCAATCCGGACAAGACCAGCATGTAGAAACGGTTTGCGGTGCCCCGCTGCTTGCTGACACTGTCGGCAAGTTCCGCGTGGAGTTTGTAAATTTCTACCAATTCCTGTTTTTCATCCATGTTATTCGCCTAATTGTTACGTGCCTAATTTATGTGTGGTTAGTATACTATGTTAAATTTAAAATATCAAATCAAATTCTCAAAGGGAGCATATAAAGTTTTGGTCCAACCTCAAATGTTGAGTTTCACTAATTTTCAGGTTTTTTGAAAAAATTCATGTATACTCCGGGATAAGTCTATACTCACGTGCTTGTTGCTGAGGTTCGCTTACTTGCTCTTCCACTGCAATCGCAAACTATTCAACACGACAGACACACTACTAAACGCCATCGCAAACGCCGCAAGCATCGGGTGGAGTTCCCGGAGCATATTCGGCACGAAGGGTAACGGATAGAGCGCGCCTGCTGCGATAGGAATCAAAAGCACATTGTAGAAAAACGCCCAGAAAAGATTCTGTTTAATCGTGCGCATCGTCGCGCGGCTGAGCCGAATTGCTTCGGGCAGTGCCTGCAAATCGCTGTGCATGAGCGTCACGTGCGCTGTCTCCCTGGCAATATCGGTGCCTGTGCCGAGTGAGATGCCTATGTCAGCTTGTGCCAATGCCGGGGTATCGTTAATACCGTCGCCTACCATCGCGACGAGACTTCTGTCTTTTTCTTGTAAGGTTTTGATAGCGTCTGCTTTGTCTTCGGGTCGGAGTTCCGCCATAACCTCCCGAATCCCCGCTGATGCAGCGATCGCATCGGCAGTATTGCGGTTATCCCCTGTCATCATGACCACTTCACAACCGAGTCTCTGGAGGTCCGTGATAGTTGCTTGTGCTTCCGGTCTCAACGTATCTGCGACAGCGAGGAGGCCTTCAATGTGTCCGTCAACAGCAACCCATAACACGGTCTTCGCCTCGGCTTGGAGTCGTTCTGCCGCTGCTTCAAAGCTCCTTGTCGGGATGTTATGTCCTTGAATTAAGGAGAGATTGCCAATCACGACGCTGTTTTTACCGACCTGTGCAGTTATACCGTGCCCGGTGACCGCTTCAAATGCACTCGGTGTTCCAATGTCAAGCCCGCGTTCCTCAGCTGCGCGGACAATTGCTTTGCCGATAGGGTGTTCACTGCCACGCTCCGCAGCAGCAGAGAGTTGTAACAGTTCCGATTCCTCTTTATCCGTAAGGATATCCGTAAGCGTGAGTTTTCCCTCTGTCAGGGTGCCTGTTTTATCGAGGACAGTTGTGGTTAAGTCGCCTGCGCGTTCCAGTGCCTCGCCGTTTCGGAAGAGGATACCACGCTGTGCGCCGATACCCGTTCCCATCATAACAGCAGTTGGTGTGGCGAGTCCTAATGCACAAGGACAGGCTGTGACAAGAATGGCGACTAAGCGGAGCATTGCCGGGGTAAATCCGGCTCCGACGAGAAACCACCACACGAGAAACGTCACAACGGCAATCCCTGTGACGACAGGTACAAACACATTCGTGACTGCATCGGCGGCGCGTTGGATAGGAGGCTTACTCTGTTGTGTTGTCTGTACCAGTTCGATAAGGCGCGCAAGTGCCGTTTCGGCTCCGATATGTGTGGCTTCTATTGTGAGCATGCCACTCTGGTTCATCGTCGCCGCTGTCACAGGATCACCCGGGGTCTTATCTACGGGCATGCTTTCTCCGGTGAAGACGCTTTCATCAATGGCACTTTTGCCGCTACGCACTACACCATCAACAGGAATACTTTCGCCGGGACGGACAAGCAGGACATCTCCCACACCGACCTGCTCAATGGGGATGTGTTGTTCTTCGCCGTTTTTTAACAGGCACGCTGTTGTTGGGAAAAGTTGGGGGAGTTTTTTCAGGGCTGCGGTTATTTGACCTTTAGCACGTGCTTCCAGAAGTTTCCCTAACTTAATCAATGTAATGATAACCGCGGCTGTCTCGAAATAGACGTGGCTCCCAAAGCGTGACCCTAAGTCCGTCCCTAATGCAATCGTTACAACGAGACTATAGAAAAACGCCACGGATGAACCCATAGCAACGAGCACATCCATATTGGCGGATCGGTTGCGCAGAGCCTTAGCACCGCCGATGTAATAGTCCCAAGCGACGTAACCCTGCACCGGTAGTGCCAGACCGAACATTAGCCAGTTCACCCAATTTGCTGATGCCCACGCCCCTAATAGATTCATATCTCTGCCCATGCTGAGCAGAAAGAGTGGGAGCGTAAAGATTATCCCGACAGTGAATTGCAGCTTCTGCCGTCGGGATTCCGCAGCACGGGCTTCGTCTTCTTCGCCTTCGTCAACAACCTCGAAACCGAGGTCCCGGATTTTGTCAACAATCGTTTCTTCGTTGAGCGTGGACGCATCGAAGGTGACGGCGGCGTATTCGGTGGCAAGGCTAACTTCTGCAACAAGGATACCATCCATCTTTTTTAAGTGATATGTGATGGTACTCGCGCAGCTCTCGCAGTGCATTCCGGTGATGGGGAGGTTCAACTGCTGTTCCATATTTTTAACTATTAAATCTGGGCACCGCTCCACTACGTTTCGCGGTGGTTTTAGTTAATTCTAACCGCCTCTGGAACTTGAAAAAGGTTCTTTACCAATTTTAGCACATCGCGGGCAAGGGACGCAAGGCTGGATATAATAGGCGAAAGTCTTTCAGTTAGTCTAAATGGACAGGTAAACCTGTTTCAAGGGATTCGTTGGCAGCGATGGATAAAATAGCGGTTTTCGCGGCATCGGCATAAGGTGAGCGGATTGCGCTACCGTCTCTTGTGCGGACTGCCTCAATAAAGGTACTATCCATGTCAATCGTGCAATTGTTTTCTGGATTCCATGTGGTTTTCTCATCGGCAGTGGAGAGCACAAGCGCGCGACGGAGATGGTATTCAAGCGAGCCGTCTTCACAGAAAATGTCTAATCCAGAACGGCGCATTCCGTTTGTCGTGAAACAGGCGGAGAACATTATCCCGAAAACACCGCTCTCAAATTGCAGAGAAACCGCAGATGCTTCTTCAATATCGTAATCGGTGTCCGGAATCAGATCGTAGCGTGCCACAGCGTAGACGGTTTTGACTTCGCCAAAGAGGTAGCGTGCCATATCAAATTCGTGGGTTGTTTGCTCCATGAGTTGTCCGCCAGATTTTGCCTTCTCTCGCCACCATCCGCCGGGCATTCCGCCCATCCAATAGCCCATGAAGAACCCAACGCGCCGTGACGCGAGGAGTTCTTGTGCCTTGTCGATAATATCAAGGTAGCGTTCCTGATACCCGGCAGCCGTGATGATGCCTTTTTCTTCTATTTCCGCTGCGATGTCCTTTGCTTCCTCGGCATCCATGTGTACCGGTTTTTCCACAAACATCGGGAGTCCGGCGTTGATAACAGCGCGTTCTGGGGCACCGTGCGCAAATGGTGGGATTGAGATATAGACGGCATCCAATTCCTCGCGCGCCAACATCTGATTGTAATCAGCGTAGGCTTTACCGCCGTATTGCGTCACAGCCTGCTCCGCTTTTTCGATTACAATATCACAAAAGGCGACGAATTGCGAGCCACCAATCTCTGTTAATTCACGTAGGTGGCGGTTCATGTTACCACCTGTACCGATGAAACCTAACCTAACATTTGACATAAGGTCCTCAAAGTTGTTATAGGTTATAAGTTATGAAGTTCCTCTGTAACAATCTACTGCGTGTTGGAATATGCCAAACCGGATGAGATCGTTACCAAAGTCCTCTTAACCAACCACTAATAACCAATCACCATTAAAACACTGAATTCTGTGCTGGATTAAGCATCAGCGATGGTAAAATACCGATAAGCAACACACCAATCGCTGCGATAACTAATCCAATGACAAGGGTTGAGGAATACGGACTAAATTCCAACTCCTCTTCCGGTTCGCGCATATACATCGTTACAACGACGCGCAGATAGTAGAACGCCGATATTGCAGTGTTAACGGCACCAATGATAACGAGCCAGATATGCCCTGCACCAACTGCAGACTTGAAGATGTAGAATTTCCCAACAAAGCCAGCAGTCGGTGGAAAACCGGCGAGCGACAAAAGCATCACTGTCATAAACATAGCAAGTAACGGCTTTCGTAGTCCGAGTCCGGCATAGTCAGAAATCATAAGACTCTCGCCATCAGCAGTTTTTGCCAGGATAACCGCGCCGAATGCGCCAATATTCATCACGCAGTAGACAAGAAGGTACAGCATTGCGCTGGAGATACCTTCGCTGTTTGCCGCTGCTAAACCTATCAGGATGTAGCCGGCATGTGCAATACTCGAATACGCCAGCATCCGTTTGATGTTGGTTTGCGCAATCGCAATGACATTTCCAACCGTCATTGTCAACATCGCTAATAGAATGATAACGCCGCTCCATTCGACTTGTAGGTTTGGTAACGCCTCCATGAAAATTCTCAGGAACGCTGCAAATCCCGCTGCCTTCGGTCCTGCCGAGATAAACGCCGCTATCGTTGTCGGCGCGCCCTCGTAGACATCAGGTGCCCACTGGTGGAAAGGGACGATCGCAACCTTAAAACCGAACCCAACGATCAACAAAAACATTCCTGCTAACAGTAGTGGTGATTTATTTGGAGCCGCAATTGCCTCAGCGATTGCTGGGACACTCGTCGTTCCGGCACCACCGTAAATCAACGCAATGCCGTAAAGGAAAAACGCGCTTGCAAACGCACCGAGCAGCAAGTACTTCATTCCCGCCTCGCTTGAAGCAGGACTCTCTCGGAAGTAACCCGCCAAAATATACAGCGATAGCGACATCAGTTCCAAGCCCAAGAAAATGATAATCAACTCGTTGCCTGCAGCCATCAACATCATGCCGAGCGTCGCAAGCAGGATAAGTAGGTAGTAGGGACCCTGCTTTCTGTCTCTATCCCCTAAGTAGCTTATTGAGATCAGGGCAACTAAAATTGTTGAGACAAGGAAGATAATATTAAAAAAGAGCGAGAAATTATCTACCTTAAGCATTTCGCTGAATTGAGTGCCAACTGTGCCTGCTTGATGCATCTGAATGGAGACCCATAAGGCGATTCCAGCACCAACGATTGTCATCCAGCCGAGAACCGTTTTTGAAATAGAATCAAAAAGGTCGAAGACGAGGACAATAAGCAACGTCAAAGCGATAATCAGTTCTGGCATCAGCAATTGCCAGTTAATCTCTATCGGCATTCAAAAACTCCTTTTTCCCGGCTATCGGCTGTTGGCTATCGGCTATCGGTAGAGCAGTTAGGACAGTGAAGTAATACACAACCACCACACACCGAAAGCCGACTGCTGACCGCCGACTGCCATTATAGGAACACAAACGTCACAATCACAAAGAGAGGGAATAGAATCGCTACTGACCAGAGCATGTACCCAAAGAAACTCGGCATGCGAATACCACTCTGTTCCGCAATCGCTTTCACCATGAAGTTCGGGGCATTGCCAATGTAGGTATTTGCACCCATAAAAACCGCTCCAACGGAGATGGCAATTAATAATCTGGCAAACTCAAGATGTTCTGGATTCGTTAATTGACCTGACAAAATTTGTGGTACAACCGTCTCAGTCAGGTGTAATTTCCCGAGTGCCGTGTTGAAGAACGTCAAATATGTTGGCGCGTTGTCCAAGAAACTGGACAAAATACCCGTAATCCAGAAATAGTGAGCAGGTTGTTTCATAGCACCAATTAAACCTGCCAGCGCACCGTTCTCTCCTGCTTTCAGAATTGCTAACGCTGGAATGATTGTCATAAATATTCCAGCGAAAACTTTTGCGACCTCTTCAATTGGCTCCCATGAAAATTCGTTAGATTGACGTAATTCGCCACTAAAGGGTGTATATTTAAGGGACAGTAACCCCATAACAACAATCAATGCTTCGCGAGCAATATTTTGCCAATACACATGAACGCCAAGAATATTGACTTCTCCCCACTTGAAAGTACCACTCATGAGAACGGCAGCAATGATACCGAACAGGAAGACGAGGTTAAAAAGTCCTTCTACACGGACGGGTTCGTTGGTACCATCGTCTGGGACGACACCGCCCTCCCGTTTAAACATAAAAGTGTCAAATATAAAGAAGAGAACAATCAATATCACGCTTATAAATAACATGTGCGGCAATAATGCCGTCGTTGTCCAGAAGAAAGGCACGCCGCGGAGAAACCCGAGGAATAGCGGTGGGTCTCCTATTGGTGTTAAAGAACCCCCGATGTTACTTACAAGAAAAATGAAAAAGACAATTAGATGAACCTTATTCTTTCGGTATGCATTTGCTCGGATTAAAGGACGGATCAGGAGCATTGATGCCCCGGTAGTTCCGACCCATGATGCAATCACAGTGCCGATTAACAGTAGGAATGTATTGAGCATCGGTGTGCCACGCAAGGTGCCACGCACAAGAATCCCGCCTGCGACTGTGAATAAGCCCCACAAAAGGAGGATGAATGGGATATAGTCTAATAGATAGATGTGCAGGATGTCGTAAAAAGCATCTCCACGAAAAGCAATCAGATACGGGATCGCGAAGACGGATGCCCATACCAATGACATCTTCCCACCGTGATGCACAAGAAAGTGTGAATCTAAAACGAGTGGAAAAATCGCAATTGAGAGTAAGATACCAACAAATGGAATAATACTCCAGATAGGCAATTTCGCGCCATCTACTCCATGGTGCGCTCCATCGGCATCATCTGCACCGAATGCCTCCATTGAGACCAATAGGGCAAGTCCGACAATTATACAAAGAATAAGACAAGATGTGAGTTTAAATTTCACTTACTTCGTTTCTGCCTCCTTTTCAATCTTTTCATGCTGTGCAGGCTGCGTTCCGTGTAATGCGAGTTGACTGTTTGATGGTTTTTGTTTTTCCAGATGTCCGATAGCAGATTGCGCCTGCACCTGTGTTACAACAACGTCTACTGACTTTTCCATCTTACTCAGGAAAGGCTTTGGATAGACACCGATCCAAACGATGAACAGCAAGATTGGCAGCATCACAACGATTTCGCGAGCGTTCAGGTCGGGTAATTCCGCGTTGGTTTTGTCCAGGGTGCCGAACATCACCCGTTGGAACATCCACAGCATGTACACAGCTGCAAGGATTACACCAACAGTTGCGAAAATTACGTGTATTTTAGAGAAAGCCCCCTCAACAAAACTGCCGAACAGGATCATGTATTCACCGACGAACCCATTCAAACCTGGGAGTCCGATTGACGACAATGTCACAACCATAAAAATTGTAGCGAAGATTGGCATCTGCTTTGACAAGCCACCGAAATCGACGATCATCCGACTGTGTCGCCGTTCGTAGATCATCCCAACTAAAAGGAATAGTGCTCCTGTGCTTAAGCCGTGATTAACCATTTGCAATACACTGCCTTGGATGGCTGCAGGGTTTCTTGAAAAAAGACCTAACACAACAAAGCCGAGGTGACTTACACTTGAGTAAGCAACAAGTTTCTTGAGGTCCGGCTGCACCATAGCGACCAATGCTCCATAGATGATACCGATGACCGCAAGTGTAACAATCAGGGGTGTGAACTTAGCTGCCGCGTCTGGAAAAAGTGGTAGGCAAAATCGGATGATGCCGTAAGTGCCCATTTTTAGCAAAACGCCCGCAAGGATGACGCTGCCCACTGTAGGTGCTTCAACGTGTGCATCCGGGAGCCATGTGTGGAAAGGGAAGAGTGGCACCTTAATGGCAAACGCAATGAAGAATCCAAGAAATAACAGGTCGGAATGACTGAAGGGACCACTGAGCGTCGTCAGGTCAAAACTATTGTTGTTCTGGAAATAGAGTGCTAAAATACCAACAAGCATCAGCGCACTGCCTGCCATCGTATAAAGAACGAACTTCACGGTAGCGTAAATCCGCCGTTCTCCGCCCCAAATGCCAATTAGGAAGTACATCGGAATCAGCATGGATTCCCAAAAAACGAAGAAGAGGAACAGGTCCAACGAACAGAAGACCCCTAACATGCCGGTTTCGAGGGCAAGCAGCGACATCATAAAGCCGCTCAATCCTTTCTCAACCGAATTCCATGCGGCGAGAATACATATCGGTGTGAGGAAAGTCGTCAGTAGCACTAACCACAGCGAGATACCGTCAATGCCGATGTGATAACTTATACCTAAACCCGGAATCCACGCGTGTTGCGTAACATTTTGAAATGCTCCAGTCGTTGCGTCAAATCCCGTATAGAGCCCTAACGAGATAACAAACGTTAGAACCCCAATGGCAAGTGCAATACCTTTAATAGCGGTTGCGCCGAGTCCCCTGAGCAATGCGATTGCTATCACACCGAGCAATGGTAAAAAAATGATTGTTGATAATAGCAAGAAGAACTCCTTTAACGTTTGGTGCTATCTCAGCACCTAAAAAAAACAACACAATTAGTAGTTTTAAATCTATAATAATTTAGATGGTATGCCTTGAACCCTATTCAATTCAAATCTTTTCGTTCCCATAGGCGTATAACGCCATCAACGCTTTGACTAACCAGTAAACCCTCATTATTGCTAAATATGAGATTGTTGATACTACTTCTATGTCCTGTAAGCGTTGCGTAGTGTGTGCCTGTCTCAACATTCCAGAGGCAGATTGTGCGATCATTTCCTGCACTTGCCAGCGTTTGTCCCTCGGGTGTAAAAGCAATACAGCTAACAATATCTTTATGGCCTTTAAGAGTATATTTGAGTGTACTTGTTTTAATATCCCATAGACGAACGGTTTTGTCAAAACTACAACTAGCAAGTGTATATCCATCAGGGCTAATAACTATATTCCAGACCTGATCCGTATGGCCTGTAAGTGTACGCTTGAACGTCTTTGAATTCTTCATCCATATACGGATGGCACCATCTATGCCACCACTTATGAGTGTAAATCCATTAGGATGAAAAGCAATACACCTTACACCTCGCTTGACACCACTACCATGACTCAAAATTTGATTTCGGATGACCGTTCTAGCATCATTAAGTTGTCCGTTACGACCATCCACTACACGTGTTTTATAAACATCCCATACACATATTGTGCCATCATCACTCGCGCTCGCAAGCACTCGCCCGTTACGTGTAAAAACGAGATCGGTAACAGTCCCGCTATGATTTGTGAGCGTGATAGGTTGAGCAAACTCGTTTAATTCCCTATTAAACAATGGGATTTTGCCAACATTCCACAGCCGTATTGTGTTATCTTGACTTCCGCTTGCAAGTGTGTGTCCATCAGGAGTAAAAGCAAGACAGCTAATGGGAGCAGTATGATCTCTAAACCATTCCTTAAGTTCGCCTGTATTAACGTCCCATAAGGAAATTTTTCCATCATCTCTACTGGTGGCAAACATTTTTCCATCGGGACTGAAGACCGATTGGTTAATTGAACCCCAGCCCGGGGAAGATGTGAGGGTGTTTCTTTTTCTTCCAGTTTCAACATCCCATAAGCATATGTCACCATCAGAATTTCCGCTGACGAGTATTTTTCCATCAGGACTGAGAGCAATATCCGATATGCTAGAACCGTACAGTATACGACTTACGCGATACGTCAGATTATGTGAATCTTCAGCCAACGTATTCACGGTAAATACCATTAAAAGAATAAGTAATGCACAACAGCATTGTTTCAGAATAAACATTATCAACCTCTTTGCTTTTTCTAAAATAATCCATATTATATTAACCTAAGTTGCCACCTATGTAGCACGAACTTTTAGTTTGTGTCATAAGGGCGCAAACTGAAAGTTTACGCTACAAATATTGGCTAATTATCAACTTTTTTCATAAAAGGCTGTGTTTCCATGTCTAAAAACTTATAGGTAGCAACTTGGGTTATATTATAACAAAGTTTCATGAAAAGTTAAACCCTCAACGACTAATTACTATAGTTTAGTTTGGACAATTTTCAGAACATGGCACTCCGCTGGAGTCCGAAAGAGGCAATCAGACACCTATAGACATATTGCTCCGCTGGAGCAAAGAAACACGACTGATCCGTGTGTCAGACACAATCCATATACAACTAATATCCCTGACATTCAGATGTCTTCTCACGCCAGAGGCGTGATATTGCTTCGCAGTGAGAATAGAAATAAGATGTAGAGGACCCGCACTCCAGCGGAGTGCTATGTCCAGCTTCGTGTTTTGGACATAAAGTTACTTTTCGGTGAGTTAAGTTCCGTTGTCAAAACTCGCAAAAAATAGAGACATCCTTGAAAACACGACACAAAACCAACAGAAATTGTCCAAACTTTAGACTAATTACGAAAACAATGCTAATCAGATTTATATGGAGATCTAACTTTTCAACCATGCAATTAATCCGATAGCAGCACCAACACCTCCGCCGATAGCACTTCCAACAGGTCCGAACATCAAACCAATGGCTGCTCCAGTACCTGCAGCGAGTGGTATCAATTTAGCATCAATGGTTTTCTTCACCTCAGCTTTTTGCTCTTCATCCAAGACAATCGGAGGTGGTGAGTTTTCTTTGAATAGCTTTCTGTCTGTTTCTAACCGTGAGGCAGTACCTACAAAAAATGGGATAAGTGCTTCATCAGTAATTCGCGTAAAAACCTTTGTATAAAGTTGACCTAACCACTGCTTTCCATCAGGTGTTTTATCTATTATGTTTGATACAGCAACCGAGGGAATAGTAAAGCCGGTATTCCCAGGAAGCCAGCGCATAATTTCCTTCCAAATGAGTTGAGATCTCTTGTCAAGTGTCATTTCATACTTCACAGGTTCTACTCTATCAGCAAACGTGAAGACGATGATAGCATGCCTCCATACATCAGGTCCAAAGGATTTAGTGATTAACTTGATGCCACGTTTTTCATCAGCCGAAACGCGCGTGGCATTGAGTTCAGTAACAAACCATATACAATCGATCTGAGGAACTGACTTCTTCATTTGTTGAATGTAAATGGCATCGTTTCCTTCTTCCTCCAAGTCATCGCATAATCCCGGCGTATCGACTATTGTGAATTGAACCTCTTCGATTTCAGTATCAAATTTGCTAACTGTCATCGTTTTTGGTTCAAAATGGCCGACAGGAGCAACTTCTTTTCCTAAAAGGGTGTTAACAGTGCTGGATTTTCCAACGCCTGTACGGCCAATTAAGAGAAAGGTGAAAATTCTATCTTTACCTGCTTCCAATTTTGATCTCAATTCTTCAGCGACCGCTTTCATTGAAGGGTCTTTTTTGTTCATTAGTTTCACCTCCTAGAATTTGTGTAAAATTCACTTTTTAGTGTTATTTTGGGATAACGACACACAAGGGTATCAACTAACAATGATGTACAAAATGGTTTTACGTGTAGGTCATGCTATCTTCTGCCTAACATATCAACTAAACAATGATGTACAAAAATGCATCCCTCTAAATAGCATTGCATCATAACAAATTAAAAACGAATGCCAGCAACTAATGACAAGTGCTATTCCTTTCGCAGCGGATGCCCTCTCCTCTGAGCAGAGCAATTGTTATAACACCGAGAAGACATAAATAATAACTATTGAGAGTAGCAAAAAGTAACTCCTTAGCACCTAAAAAAGTCTAACTAAATTGAGATGAAGAAAACCTAATTTGACATTTATATAATCTTCACCGTAAACAGATTTTTTCAAATTACTAACAATCTCCTTTTGCTTTCCAATATTCAATAACTGTCCTTTTAAACTCGAGAATTTTCCCCAAAAAGCATATTTTTTGCCCGTGAAGGGGTTGAAGAACAAGTTTATAAAGTTCATCAAATTTTTTACTAGTCATAGCCGATATGTGGGCATGACCATTTCTTAATTTTGTGACATCATGCAAATCCCTAGGCAAACTATTCGTCTGAGATTGAGCTCGTTTCTCGGGGTTACCAAGAAAATAGTTTAATAAAGATGGAGATAAAGAAAGATGTTCCAATTTTTCTTTGACACTATTACAGTGTCCCAGCTCACACATAAATTTCATAGGACCAAGCATAATGCCTTTGAGCTCTTGGGGCGGGTCTTTTTCGCGTTGGTTAAGATTTTCGCTACGATTGTCTCCGGCTAAAATGGGGACTGCTCTTGACATGTGACTGCCTTCCCATGGTCTATTAATATTTTTTATTATATCTACTTCCCGTCTCATATGTGCTATGAGTGAAAGGTTCAGTTCGCGTTCTACAGCCTTCCAAAGACCACAACCTGGTGCAGAATAGTCAAAATTAGCAAATGAAGAGCTATGTGCAAAGTTCTTTACTGTTTCAGATGTGATTAAGAATTTCCGTGTTTCAGCATCCATGATATCTTTAAAATCCTTAACAATATTAGGCACAACTTCACCAATACCGTGTGAGGTCAGTTCTTTGAATAGTTCGTTGTTTTCTTTTAAAAATTCCTCGTCAAGTGCAACAAGAATCTCAGAGTTTGTGGAATTTGTGGTATTTATTATCTTAGGAAACACTTCCCGTAGTTGCTGTTCTCGTAGTTGCTGAATGTTATTACTTGTTTCTTGAAGAAGAATATCATTTTGTCGCTGTTGTTCACTCTGATCGGGATCCAACAAAGAACTAATGCTGACATCACGGAGATATACAAATCCTCTGATAAATTCAGAGTTTCTGAAGGTATGATAGTACAAGGAGTGCCTATTATCCCACTCAATTAACCTCCCAAACTGTAAAGCAATATTGTCTCGGACATTTTCTAGCATGTTTGAGGAAGGTAAATCATTTACAAGAAGAAAAGGAACGATTAACACTCCCCGTTCATCATCAGGATGGTAAAGTATCAACCAAGACTCAACATCTTGTAAGGTGTCGGGAACAAGGTTAGATATGATTGTAGAGTTTACTTTTCTTGCTTGGATATCCAGGTTCAGAGCACGGTTAAGCTCCTGCAGAACGGTTTGTATTTTTTCATTATAAGGAGCCTCATCAAAGTATAAAAAAAGACCTTTAATCATAGTTACCTGTTCCTGCTTACGATATCGCTGATTTCTCAGAGTGTGTTCCTTTTGAAATTACTAACAATCGAACCAAAAAAGACATAAAACTATCCGAGACCAAATAGAGGATTCGCGTTCTTCCTGCCGGGTCAGTTGACCTCGACGTTTAAAGAAAAAATTAGAAGGTGGATGTCTCCAACACCAAGCCATCAAGACGATTGAATGCGGCAATATCCTCCTCTGATCTATTGTAGTTATCCTAAACCTCGAATCTGACATCGTTGGTAATACGAACCGCTGCTTGAAATACATCTGCTGAAATACCTAAGAAGTCTAAAATACGTGTGTCTTGTTGAGAATCATCACCGTATTTGTAACTTCCGATATCCCCAGAAAGCGCAGCCCGTGCTTTATCTGTTAACCTCGCAACACCGCAGATACCGGCAACCTCTTTGTTGATTATATCCCGCGGTCGAAAAGTGCTCTTTTCCATCCTCATTCTCCGTTAGCACTGCCTAAAAAAGGATTGCAAGGTAGAAATACCTCGCGCCACATCAAAATCCAGTCAACCTAAGCGAAAAATAGATAGTAGGCAAGGAATAGCACAATTCCCAAAACCATTGAAACAATGTACGCTTGGACGATCCCAGTCTGAAGTCGTCGTAATGTTCCGCCAATAATCTGAACAATCGAAGCCACGCCGTTGACGATTCCATCAATAACGCCATTGTCCACGATCCGCCACAGTAGGTAGTGAGAGCCGTTTTTAATGGGCTGCACAATGAGCGCATTGTAAATCTCGTCGATATAGTATTTATTGGCAACCAGTCTGTGGAGTGCATTGGTGGGTTCCTCAGACGGCACGCGTTTGCTGTAACGCATCCATGCGACCGCAATACCCGCCAAACCGACGACTGAGGAAATGACCATAAATAAGACTACATTACCCGATGCCTCATGGTGTGCTTCTGGAAAAACGTTTTTTGTGAAGTGGTGGAACCAACTATCATGTCCACCCCACCCTAAGAGTAAGCCGATTAAAGCCGATGGAATTGCTAAGATTGCCAAAGGGACCCACATCACGGGTGGTGATTCATGTAGGTGTGAAGCAACATCGGGTGCGACCCGAGACTCGCCATAAAATGTCACAAAAATCAGCCGGAACATGTAAAATGCCGTCAGGAATGCCGTGACTAACCCTATAATGTAAATTAGCGGCGAACTCCCCCACGCACTGTGTAGAATTTCGTCTTTGCTCCAGAAACCGCTCAGGAACGGAAATCCGGCAATGGCAAGCGCACCGATTAAAAAAGTCCAATGCGTTATTGGCATTTTTGCTTTCAAACCGCCCATCCTTCGCATATCTAACTCGTTTGCCATTGCATGCATCACGCTGCCAGCGGTAAGGAACATCAGACCCTTAAAGAAGGCATGCGTTACCAAGTGGAAAACGCCAGAGGCATAAGCACCAACACCGACCCCAAGAAACATATATCCCAATTGGCTTACCGTGGAATAGGCGAGGATGCGCTTGATGTCGTTCTGTGCCAATGCAATCGTTGCCGCGAAGAACGCAGTCAAAACGCCAATCCATGCGACAACTTCACCTGTATGTGCTATGTTGTAGAGCACGGCGGAGCGCGCTATCATATACACGCCTGCTGTTACCATTGTCGCAGCGTGAATCAACGCACTAACGGGAGTCGGGCCTTCCATCGCGTCTGGCAGCCACACATAGAGCGGAATCTGTGCCGATTTACCTATCGCGCCAACAAAGAGTAGCAAGGTCGCAATTACGAGGGTACTACCTCCAAAAACTTTCTGAAAATTATCGGCTTCGGCAGCATCGAATATTGACGCAAAATCAAGCGTGCCAAACGCTGCAAATAGCGTAAACATGCCCAGCAGGAAACCGAAATCACCAATCCTGTTCACAATAAACGCTTTTTTTCCAGCATCTGTCGCTGACTTTTTGTCGTACCAGAATCCAATCAGCAGGTAAGAACAGAGTCCAACACCTTCCCACCCGACAAACATCATGAGATAGTTGTTGCCGAGAACCAGGATTAGCATTGCGAACACAAATAGATTCAAGTAAGCGAAATAGCGGGTATATCCTTCATCACCATGCATGTAGCCGATTGAGTACACGTGGATGAGGAACCCTACACCCGTGATTACTAACAACATTACTGTCGTTAGTGCATCCACTCGAAACCCGATATTGAAGGCGAATGATTCTCCCGTAATCCATTCATAAAGTGTTTCGTCAAGAGGCGTACCACCGCCCTGAAGACTGGCAAAGGCGATGATTGAACAGATGAGGGAAATAAGCACTGCGACCGAACCGATCCACCCACTCAGTTTCTCATTCCCTTTAAGCCATTTCCCAAACAATCCGTTAATCAGGAATCCAACAAGTGGGGCAACTAACAGGACAACAATTAATTCAAGTGACATATTTTATTCCTTTTGTGGCTATCGGCTGTCGGCTATTGGCTATCAGTAAAGAATCTATAGTGGCGTGCAAACGATACGCACCTGCCATATACCGAAAGCCGACGGCTGATTACCGACTGCTAATTTCATCCTTTCAACGAATTAACTTCGTCCACATTAATCGTTTCACGATGCTTGAAGACGCTTACGATAATTGCAAGCCCAATCGCAACCTCTGCAGCAGCGACAGCCATCACAAAGAAAACGAAGACTTGTCCGGTCGCCTCACCCAAACTGCGACTGATTGCTACAAAGGCGAGGTTTGCTGCATTCAACATCAGTTCAATACACATGAAGATGATGATGGCGTTTCTACGGACAAGAACGCCTATTACCCCTGTTGTGAACAGGAGTGCGCTTAAGATAAGATAGTACTGTAGTTCCATGTAAAACTTTTTCTCCTCATGCCTGTAGATGCTATCGTCGAAAATATTTTAATTTTCACTTTGGCTTTCACGTTTCACCAGAACGATAACTCCAATTAACGCCGCCAACAAAATGAGCGAGGTAACCTCGAAGGGTAAGAGATACTTACTGAACAGGAGTTCGCCAATATCATACGTCGTTGTGTTTGGAGATACCGTTGCGGGTTGTGCGGAGGCAATCGCGGTATTATTGAGGACGTTTGTAGCGATATAGATGCCTTCAATGGCTAAGAGGATACCTAAAATTATCGCAAAGCCCTTTAGTTTTCCGCCGATGGCTCCTTTCACCGAGAGTGTTCCGAGGTTCAGCAGCATAATCACAAAGAGGAAGAGCACCATGATAGCACCCGCATAAACGATCACTTGTACAGCGGCAACAAAGTGTGCACCTAACAACAGAAACAGCCCTGCTTGTGCGAAAAAGGTCACGACGAGCGAAAGCGCGCTATAAATCGGATGCCGAAATGAGATGACGGCAATTGCGCCAATCAGCGAGACCGCTCCAAAGAGAATAAATAGAATCTGTTCTGCATTCATTCGTACGCCTCCTATTCTGTTGCGTCGAGAGCCGTCGGTGTAAGCCGATTGTCACTATCTTGCATTGCTGGCTTAGGGGCATCCATCACAAGCAATCCTGCTACAATAGATACAACAATGAACCCAGCAACTGCGTTGCCGATACCTACTACCAAGCGAGAGCCAGTTATTATCCATAGGGTGCCAGTTACAACGATTGAAGTTAACGTAACGGGCAACAAAAATTTCCAACCGAAGTTCATAAGTTGATCATACCGGAACCGCGGCAGCGTCCAGCGTACCCATATAAACACGAATAGGAAAATGGCGGTTTTGGCAAAAAAGATGCCGAATGAGATAACGCCACTCCACACGGGCCCTCCTATATTTTCTAAGCCAAAAAAGTGCCAGCCACCCAGGAAAAGCGTCACCGTCACAGCAGAGCCGACAATCATGTGCATATATTCTGCCATGAAAAACATTGCAAACTTCATGCTACTGTATTCGGTATGATAGCCCGCCACAAGTTCTTGCTCGGCTTCCGCGAGGTCAAACGGTAAGCGGTTTGTTTCTGCAAACACTGCCGTGATGAACGCTAAAAAGGCGGGGAAATGAATCAGGAAATTCCAATGCCACGGATACGCGCCTTGCGCTTCGGCAATTGCCCGAAGGTGGAGCGAACTCGTCAGCATCAGCACCCCGATAATCGCCAATCCCAGCGTCAATTCGTAGCTAATCATCTGTGCTGACGAACGTAGACCACCTAAAAGCGAATACTTGTTATTAGATGCCCAAGCCCCCAAGACGACCCCGTAGACACCAAGGGAGGTTATCGCTAAGATATAGAGGATCCCGATGTTGATATCCGCAACCTGGAGGGGTATTTCGTGTCCGAGGACCGTGATAGCACTCCCAAACGGCACGACTGCGATTGTAACCAGTGCTGGTATCAAGACCATTGCCGGTGCAAGCACATACAGCGGCTTATCTACATGATCGGGGATGAGATCCTCCTTGAAGAGGAACTTAATTCCGTCGGCGATTGGCTGTAAAATTCCTTGAAAGCCGACCCGATTCGGTCCAAGTCGATCCTGCATCCATCCACTCACTCGGCGTTCTGCCCAGATCATTGCCATTACGCCGATAATTAGTAGGTGCGCGATGAAGAGAATCTTGACGATTGAGCTGATAATTAAAACGAGAAGTTCTGAATTTTCCATTTTTTTAATTATTATGTCTGGACGTTGCCTCCGTTGTCGGCAACGATCTAAAATTGGTAAAAAAACCTATTTTAGATTAGAAAAAGTTTGTAACAATTGGAATCCTGCCCTGACAACGGAAGGGCAGTGCAAAAGCAATCGTTAAATTACCAATTTAACCCCTGCGTCTCCGATGTTTTGATGCGTTGCGTCCCCATAGCCCGGCACATTTTCTGCAATAGCGAGCGCAATCTCACCCGCGAAGTGATAGTTCATCTCACCCCCCAATTGTTTGGCAAGCTGCTGCGTGATCTCCCAATCGGCTCGCGCTTCACCGGGTGGATCAATCGCCTTGCGAATCCGCTGTACCCAGCCGGTTGAATTCGTGAAGGTGCCGTCTTTCTCTGCGAAAGTCGTCCCGGGTAGCACCATATCTGCTAATTGTGTAATTTCTGAGGGCAGGATATCTTGCACGATGAG
Source organism: Candidatus Poribacteria bacterium (assembly GCA_965232115.1). Taxonomy (GTDB): domain Bacteria; phylum Poribacteria; class WGA-4E; order WGA-4E; family WGA-3G; genus WGA-3G. The sequence goes on along the minus strand of OZ246958.1, from coordinate 4,337,543 downwards.
GAAGTCAACGCTTTCTAATGCGGCTTTCTCTGCATCTTCGAGAGGACGTTCCGGCGCACCGCTGACGAGGTAAACAACTTTTGCACCTGAAACCTTTTCCCAAAGTGCATCACCTTCTAAAACGACGTTGCCGTTTGCAGAACCGAGGATCGTTCGCGCACCTGCCGTGTTCGGATTCTTATCCGCTTCGATGGTGAATTGTGGGAATTTGTGTGCTTCGCCCGGCAGCTGCCCAAAGAGTCCTAACGCAGTCGTTTTCAGGACATCGTGTGCGAACTGCTGTAAAACGTAGTTGTCTTCATTCGTTGCTTGCGCGGAACCGATAACAAGGATATCCTCAGCCTCTACTTCCGACAACTTTTCTGTAATTACCGACAGCGCATCTGCCCAGTGTGTTGGGGTTAACTCGTCATCAACCCGTTTTAGTGGGAGTTGGAGCCGGTCATCGCTGTTCACATAATGGTAGCCGAGACGGCCGTCGTCACACATCCAATACTGGTTAATATCTCCGTGAAAACGCGGTTTCAATCGGTAAACGCCATCGGCTTTGTATTCTACAGTGATATTGCAGCCAACACTGCATCCCGAACAGACACTATTCGCCTGTTCCAAGAACCATGGACGCGATTTGAACAGAAAATCTTTGCTAATCAATGCACCGACAGGACAGATATCAACCACATTTCCGGCGAGTTTATTGTCCAACAGTTGCAGCGGTGCACCCTCATGGCTTCGCGGAATATCAATTTCATCGTGAGAACCACGCTGGATTAAACCTAACTCACCGCTGCCAGAGACCTCCTCACAGAATCGGATGCACCGCGTGCAGACGATACAACGTGTCGAGTAGAGCAAAACGTCCGGTCCTAAATCCTTCTTCGGCGGCACATTTTTGACTTCGAGGTAACGACTCTTATCACTGCCGTGACGGTGGCTAAAATCTTGCAAGTCACACTCACCGGCTTGATCGCAAACCGGGCAATCCAGCGGATGATGTATGAGCAGGAATTCCAGAATATCCTCGCGTGCTTTTTTCACACGTGGGCTATCCGTTTGAACAATAAAGTCGTATTTTCCGTCAAGTTTCCTATCTGGAGGCGCGGTTTGGACTGTGGTCGTGCAGCCCGTTGCCAATTGTCGGTCTGGTACAATCGCGCCAGCGGGTGGAAAGAAAACGTAAGGTTCAACGAGACACATTCGGCAATTCGCAGGACGGCTCAGCCCCTGATGATAACAGTAGTGAGGGACCTCGATGCCGTGTTGCCTCGCTGCCTCAACTATATTGGTTCCATCTTCAACCTCTACCTCGAGGTCATTTAATTTAATAAATGCCATATTTTAATTTTTCCTTCCTACAGGTCAGCGAACTCTTTCGGAACAAACCGCTGTTGATACGCGTAATTCTCCTCCGGTGGAACTGTGGCTTCGGCAACAGGTAAAGTAACCAGTTTACCTTCTCGGATAGCGGCTTCAAACTCAGGACGGAATTTGCGCATATAACTCACGGCTGGCCACGAGACAGCGATGCCGAAGACGCAAATTGTGTTCCATGTCATCGTATCAACATTTGCGATGTTGTTGGCAACACTCTCCAGCAGGTCTAAATCTTCGTAAATTTCTTCTGTTTCGCCGGTATCCCCCCATCTCCCATTTTCAGCAACACCGAATTTCGGACGTGTGATAGTGCTTTTGCGTCCGTTTCCGTCGGCAATACGCTGAACAATGTCGCGCACCCACGGTGTCCCCCAACGGCACGGTGTACACTGTCCACACGACTCATGTGCATAGAACTTCATGATATTGAGTAAGCAATCAACGATATTCCGAGTCTCGTTCATGACAATAATGCCACCCGAACCGAGCATAGATTTGGCGAGTGTGAGTGAAGTAAAATCAAGCCGCGTGTCCAACTCATAGTGCGTTAAGATCGGTGCAGAACTACCACCGGGGATCACCGCTTTCACCTCTTCGCCGCGCAAACCGCCTGCGACCTCAATGAGTTCAGTGGATGTCAATCCGAGTTCAAGTTCATAAACCCCCGGTTCGTTAACATCACCACTGATGCAGTAGAGTTTCGTGCCTGTGTTAGGGTCAGGGGTCGGCGGGTCCGACCGTGTATCGGCGTACGTGGGTCCCATCTGGGTGTACCATTCAACACCGTTACCTACAATAAAAGGAAGATTGCACAACGTCTCGACGTTCTGTACGACCGTCGGTTTTCCAAACACGCCTTCAACCGCGGGAAATGGCGGCTTGTTGCGGGGTTGTCCACGCTTCCCCTCAAGCGATTCAATCAAACCTGTCTCTTCACCGCAGATATAAGCACCTGCACCGGGGTGTGTGTAGATATCAATGTTGAGTCCTGTGCCGCGAACATCTTTTCCGAGGTACCCTTTTTCGTAAGCCTCCTTGATAGCGGCATCCAACATCCTTTTTCCGAGGGTGAATTCACCACGAATATAGACGTAGGTCGTCTCGATACCCATCGCGTAGCAGCAGATTAAGATGCCCTCAATCAACAGGTGTGGATTCTTTTCCAAGACGTAGCGGTTACTAAACGTTCCCGGCTCGCTTTCATCGGCGTTGCAACACAGGTAACACGGCTTTATGTCTCTGGGGACGAAGCTCCATTTCAAACCCGTCGAAAATCCGGCACCGCCTCTCCCTTTCAACCCGGAATCCATCACCATTTTAGCAATATCTTCGGGTTGATATTCGGCGATAGCCTTTTCAAAGCGGGTGTAGCCCTCGTATTGGCGGAAGACATCAAACGTGTTAATGTCAGGCACATCCAGATGTTCGTAGAGAATTCGTTTTTCCTCGATCATATTTTTAATTATTAAATCTGGTCACCGTTCCACTTCGTTTCACGGTGGTTTTCGGTTAAGTTCAACCGTTTCTGTGGTATGAAAGTTCCTAATCGCCTTTTCCCAACTATATTCCCAGCAGATTGTTTAATCAAACTTTAGCTTGCAAGTTTCGCTAAAAGTTCATCAATCTTTTCGGGGGTCAAATTTTTATATAGATCGTCGTTCACCATGATAACTGGCGCAACATCGCACGAAGCGAGACATTCCACCTTCATGAGCGTGAACTTGCCATCAGCAGTCGTACCTTTCGCAAGATTGGTTTCAGAAGCGACATCCGTCTCCAATTTCTCCTTGAGATAGTCCAAAACAACTTTGCAGTCCCGCAAGGCACAAGGCAATGTATGACACACTCGAATCACGTACTCACCTACCGGCTCTTCAAAGAACATCGGATAGAAAGTGACGACATCCTTGACCTTCATCAAGGAGACTTCGAGTTGCTCTGCGACGTACTTCATGACAGCAGGGGTAATATAGCCCGCCTGTCTCTGTGCGAGATGGAGCGTTGGCAGCATCGCTGCCTCCTTAATTGGATACCGCCCTATCAACGCGTCGAACGCACGCTGATTTTCTTCGTTAAACGCGAAAGGCGTTTCGATTTGAATGAGTTCATCTGACATCTACGTTTTCCTTCAACTTCACATAAGTAAATTTATTTCTTACAACTAAATAACCCTGAGCGTTGGGTTTCACTGCATTCAACCCAACCTACACGTCTAAAAATTCACTTTAAAATGTTACACCAGTGTAACATTTGACGGACAGCGGTTATTGGTATAGAACCCAGTCACCGTAAGGGTTCATGGATATATTTTTCTCCGTTGTAAAAAAAATAATTTGGCGAAAAGTGTAACATTTAACAGTTGATAGATAACCTTTTAAATTGACGCATATTGAGGGTCTTAGTAATTCCCGTAAAACTGAATACGATTGCCTTCTGGATCGCGAATGTCGAAAATGGCATGCCCATCGTTATTTTCAAGTTTCCGTAATCGTTTCCCTTTCGATCTTATATGCTGATGAACAGCACTCACGCTTTCAACGTGAAACATCAGTTTTTGTCTTCCTTCGTTGGGTTTGCTGGCACTATGGAGACACAACGTGCAAGCCCCTGCATTAAAGCGGAAAAACCGGTGTTCTGGGAACGGCTGGTCTTCGTCAGGGACCAATCCAATAACATCCCTATAAAATGCAATGATACCCTTCATGTCTTTGACAAAGAGCATAATACCTTTGAGTTCCATATTTTTACCTCTTAAATCTGGTCACCGCTCCACTTCGTTTCGCAAATCAACGGTATGAATGCCTTATGGCATTCCCCGGGTTTCTGGTTAAGTTCAACCGCCTCTGGTATAGCAACTTTAACTTGAGAGTTTCGCTAAGATGTAATTATCTTTTTTCAGGGTTAAATTCTTATCAATCCGTCAAGTAGAAGTACGATGCTCCATTTAGCGATCTAACTCCCCGGCAATAACGTTCAGACTTCCCAACACAGCTACAGTGTCAGAGACCATCCCGCCCTCCAACATGTGCGGTAATGCTTGGAAATTCAAGAAACTCGGTGGGCGGATACGGATGCGGTAACCCGTTCCACTCCCGTCGCTAACGATATAAAATCCGAGTTCTCCGTTCGGGGATTCAGTTGCACAGTAGTGATCGCCTTTTGGAACCTCTACACCATGTCCATCCATGATAACTTTGAAATGATGGATTAAACCTTCGATATGCCCATAAGCGTCCTCTTTATTCGGGAGCATAATTTTGTTATTTTCGGAGTTGACCGGTCCATCAGGCATATTATCAAGGACTTGGGCAATGATACCACAACTCTGAATCATTTCTTCCATTCGCACGAGGTAACGGTCATAGGCATCACCGTTAGTGCCAACGGGCACATCAAACGTCACCTCATCGTAACTGGAGTAAGGTTCAGCCTTACGCAGGTCGTGCGCAACGCCGGTTGCTCGGAGACAGGGACCCGTCAAACCGTAGTCAATGGCATCCTCACCTGAAATAGGGCCAACGCCTTTTGTGCGATCCATCCAGATACGATTTCGGGTGAGTAGCGTGTGGGTTTCTCGCAGTGCCTTCGGGAAGTCGGTGATGAATTGTCGGATATCTTCCTCGCAGCCTTGATAGAGGTCTCGGAGGACCCCGCCGACACGCGTGTAACTGGTTGTCAACCGCGCACCTGTTGTTTTTTCAAAGATGCTGTACAATTTTTCACGCTCACGGAAACTGTAGAGGAATACTGAAAATGCCCCTAAATCCAGTGCTGCGGTCCCCAGCCAGAGCAGATGGTCTGCGACTCTTGAGAGTTCTGCCATCAAAATACGGATGTATTGGCACCTTTTCGGCACCTCAATACCGAGCAATTGCTCAACTGCAAGCACATACCCGAAGTTGTTCGACAGCGGTGACAGATAGTTCATCCTGTCCGTTACAACGATGTATTGGTTGTAATCCAGATGTTCACCGAGTTTCTCAAATCCTGTGTGAAGGTAACCGGCGTGCGGGGTTGCCTTCAAAATGGATTCGCCGTCGAGTTCTAACACAATGCGAAGGGTGCCGTGCGTTGCAGGATGTTGTGGACCGAAGTTGAGAACCATCTTCTCGCCTGTCGCGCGTTCCAACCCACTTTGCATAGTATGTATACTCCTTTTTTATAGACATCAGCTGTCGGCTATCAGCAATCAGTAAAGACGCAAGCGTTACAGAAAATCTCTTTTCTTAACTGACCCCTGAAAGGGTTGCGTAGCAACCCGTGCTGACCGCTTTTTTTATACATTCTGCTTGTCAAAATTAAACCGTTCGCGTTCGCCGCGTCCTCGAAGTGGGTAGTCCTTACGGAGTGGGTAGCCCTCAAAGTCGTCTGGCATTAAGATCCGACGGAGATCGGGGTGCCCCTCAAAATGGATACCGAACATGTCATAAGTCTCGCGTTCCAACCAATTTGCCCCTCGCCACAAGCCTGTAACGGAGGAGATGCTCAAGTCGTTTTCATGCACAGGGACTTTAACCCGAACACGGCACTGTCCTTGATAGGAATAGAGCTGATAAACGACCATGAATCTGGCATAGTCAAACTGCATTAACTCCGATTCCATCTCCGAATTATCCACCGCTGTGACATCGACAAGGTAGGTATAGGCAAGTTCGGGATCTGTTTTCAGATATTCCAGAACGGCGTAGGTACGTTCTTTACGCACAACAACGACAGTGGTTCCGCGGACTTCATCCTGTGCTAAAAGCGCGTCTGTGTGATCTGCCTCTAATTTTTCAAGGACAAGAGGTTTCGACTGTTCTTCGACTGCTTTCTCTTCATTCATAAACCGCCTCTACTCCTTTAGGTAAGGCACCACTGTCAATTTTTTGCTGCACCTGCAGCACTGCATCAATGAGGTCTTCGGGACGTGGTGGGCATCCGGGAATATAGACATCCACAGGAATGAACTGATCTACACCTTGGATAAGGGTGTAAGTGTCAAACACACCGCCGCAAGAAGCACACGCTCCCATTGAGATTACCCATTTCGGGTCGGGCATCTGGTCGTAAATACGTTTCAAGACCGGCATCATTTTGATGGAAATTCTGCCGGAGACGATAAGGAGATCCGATTGGCGCGGTGAAAAGCGGATCGCCTCAGAACCGAATCGAGAGAGATCGTATTTGGAAGCCAAAGTTGCCATCATCTCAATCGCACAGCAAGCCGTACCGAACGGCATCGGCCACAAAGAGTTCTTTCGTCCCCAGTTGACGACCTTATCAATCGTCGTTGTGATGATATTGCCATCCTGTCCGGTATCTGGTCCAAAGTCTAATCCCATGTTAAGCCTCCTTTCTTCCAAGCGTAGATATAGCCGAGAAAAAGAATACCGATAAACACCAGCATTTCAATTAAGATAAATAAACCACTTGTTTCAGAGAATTTCTTGAAGACCAATGCCCAAGGATAGAGGAACACCACTTCGATATCGAAGATGATAAAGAGCATCGCGATGAGGTCGAACCGGATGGTAAACCGCTGCCTTGCATCACCAACCGGGCGGACACCGGATTCGTAGACGGAGAGTTTGACGGGGGTTGGGCGTTTCGGACCAAGAATATGCGTCAGGGCAAGATTGACCGCCGCGAAGATAACAGCGAACAGCCCTAACAGTAAGATCGGGAGATAATCTATTAGCATTGTTTTTAATCTATTTTGTCCTCACACATCTTAATAATGTAAAGCAAAGACAAATTGTACTTTAATAGCACAATTTGGCATCACATGCTTCGCCAAAATGAATGGTTAGCAGACTCACAGACAAATTTCCCTAATATGCTTAATAGTGTCTCATATTTCAAAAACATTGTCAAGTTTTTTTGAAAAAAAATAAAAACCTATAACAAAACAAATGTGTTAAAGCAGTTTTGTTTTGCTATCGGCTTTCAGTTGTTGGCAATTTTGTCTGACTCACGGATTTACTTTTAACGCTCCCCACATTGTCGTGAGTTTATCCTTCGGTGTTACGAGTAATCCACCCCGGTCTGGGATTCCTTCGCCGGTGATGGTAATGTTGTCGAAACGTGCTGTGTAATTCGCAAGCCCAAAACCGGCACCGCCTGTCGGGTGGGACACGATATTCTCTGTCTTTATCTTGAATTCTTCACCATCATGTAAGAAGACAAAAGGATCTCCTGTTTCCGTAATTTTCTTTTCATTTATCTCAAGAATGAAGTGATCTCCGCTAACGGTCAACTTGAATTTAGACCATTCATTCAATTTTAAAAGTCGGTGAGGTTTCATGTACAGAAGTATCCCTGTCTTTCCAGCAAAGTCGCGACTGAGACACATCACTTTTGATTCAGGGTCGTTTAAAAAAAGATCACTAATGCTACACCAAACTGCCCGACTTCCTTCAACCCTTGCCACAATGGAGATATTTCCGGGACCGCGTTTTTCAAGAGGTTTAACGTTAACTTCAATACTGTAATCTTGCCATGTTCCGTCACCCGTCGTAAGCAAACGGGCACCCCCTCCGGGGTTTGTCATCTCAAGTTCACCGTCAACGACTTTCCACGATCCGAGTTCGGCATCATGCGCATTAAGCTCCTGCCAATCCTCAATATCTCCATTGTCGAAAGTTTCCATAAATGTTCCTGCCAATGCAAAGGAAATGGAGAAAAAGATGAACCATCCAATCATTGTCAATTTCATGAGAATTCTCCTCTGGAGTCATTGCCTTTCCCAGTTACAGCAATTAAGAGCGTCTAAACCTCTCTCCTTTTTCCTGTACTTTATAAAGACGCAGTTTTAAGTCAAAAAGGGTGCATTATTTACAAAAAGCATTTGCATACTTTTTCCACGACTTTGATCGCTATGCATTTGGATTTACGGTGATAGGCGTTTCATCGCCCATGTTCCATCGGGCTGCAGCCTATAGTAGAGACGGTCGTGGAGGCGACTCGGACAGCCCTGCCAGAATTCAAACAGGTTTGGCACAAGCCGGTATCCACCCCAATGCGACGGACGCGGAATTCTATCGGGTGAATACGTCTGTTCTGCGCGTTGGTAACCTTCTGTGAGGTGTTCCCGTCCGCTGATAATAAGGCTTTGACGTTCCGTCCACACAGCCAATTGACTGCTCACCGGACGGCTTGCAAAATAGGCATCTGATTCTTCAGCACTCATTTTTTCAACAATCCCAGTACTCCGTACCTGACGATCGAGTTCCCGCCAGTAAAATACAAGCGCAGCGTTTGGGTTCTCCGCAAGTTCTTTTCCTTTTTGGCTCTCATAATCCGTGTAAAAACAGAAACCTTTTGTGTCAAAGCCTCTGAGGACTACCATTCGTGCGGAAGGGATACCTTGTGGCGTTGCAGTCGCTAACGTCATCGCATCGGGTAGGTCGAGTTTCGCATCGACCGCGTCGGCAAACCATTTTTCAAACTGTTCAAACGGATCTAGTGAAGCCTTCTGCTCCAGTAAGTTTCCGTCGTGTGCGTTGTACTCTCTACGGAGTTTATCGGTGTTCATAAATTACCTTCTCCAGAAATTCGGTGAAAAAAGAATTAGCACGGTATAAAGTTCCAAGCGTCCCAGCAACATACAGAAGGATAGGACGTATTTTCCGGTTGTGTGGATATGGGCGTAGTTATCCGTAGGACCTACGCTACCCAACCCCGGACCGATATTGCCCATGGTCGCGATTGTTGCCCCCGCAGCACTCACGAGGTCGAGCCCTAAAGTTGTCATAATGCAAGTTACAATCGCAAAAATTCCGATGAAAAAGAAAAAGAAACCCAGAACATTTGTCATCACTTCGGGCGGAACAACTCGGTCGTTCACCCGAATCGGCAGCACAGCATGCGGGAAGATGAGGCGTTTGATTTCAGCGCCGCTCTGTTTGATGAGGAGGAGAAACCGAACCTGTTTCATGCCGCCGCCTGTCGAGCCTGCACAGCCACCGTAGAACATGAGTGTTACTAAGATGAACTGAGAGAGTGCGGGCCACTGTTCATAATCAGCAGTGCCGTAACCGGTCGTTGTGATGATTGCCATGACCTGAAACGTAGCATAACGGAGTGAGGTCCACATCGAATCGTAAGGTATGTCGCCATTTACCTGAAATCTGATGGTGTTCCACGAGATGAGGGTAATGCTCACAGCAATGACGATACAATAGAACTTAAATTCAGTATCTCGAAAATAGGCTTTAAAGTCACCCCGTAGTACACGATAGTGAAGTGCGAAATTAGTACCCGCGAGGAACATAAAGAAACTAATGGTCATGTCGATATAAACACTATCGTAGTGACCGATGCTGGCGTTTTTTGTTGAAAATCCGCCGGTCGCCATAGTCCCAAAGGTATGGCAGAGCGAGTCAAACAGCGACATTCCGCCCAACATCAGTAGAACTGTTTCAAGGAGAGAGAGTAGCAAATAAACGCCCCAGAGCAACTTGGCGGTCTGCGTGATTCGGGGTGTGAGGCGATCGGTTTCGGGTCCCGGTGCTTCCGCGCGAAAAAGCTGCATGCCACCGATACCGAGCAGCGGCAGGATTGCCACGGCAAGAACAACGATTCCCATGCCACCGAGCCAGTGCGAGAAACTCCGCCAAAAAAGCATTGCGTGGGAGAGGTGTTCAATCTCTGTTAGAACAGTTGCGCCGGTTGTTGTAAACCCAGCCATGGATTCAAAATAACAGAAGGAAAACGCTATCCACGGTGAGCGTCCTTCGATATGGAACACGCCTGCCAGCAAATACGGAAGCGAACCAAAAAGTGCGACCGTTACCCAGCCCATAGCCACGACAGCGAAACCTTCGCGTATACCGAGTTCTTCGTGCCGTGCGCGGAAACTGAAGCGGAGAATCAGCCCCACAATGAGCGTGATTATCAATGAGATGACAAAAGCATCCACATCGGTCCGTATGACTTCATCTGCCGTTGTATGATAGTAGATACCGACCACTAAAGGGAACAGCATCGTCCCTGCCAGACAGATAAGCAAATTACCGAGCGTGTAGAAGATTAATTTAAGGCTCATTTAATCTCTGCGTTCTGCGAAGAGGTCTTCGACAACCGGAATTGCCCCCGGTAAGCTGAAGACAATAACGCGATCTGTGGGTTGGATAACGGATTGTCCCGTCGGAATAATGAGTCTATCCCGTCGGATAATCGCGCCAATAAAGGCGTTCTCAGGAAATTTTGTTTTGAAAGAGACGAGTTCTTTATGAGCAATCTTCGAGTTAACACCGGCAACGATCTCGATGACTTCGGCATCTATGCCGTGAAGTGAAGCCACGGAGATGATATGTCCACGGCGAATCAGGCGGAGAATATTACTGACGACCGTCAGATGCCGGCTGACTGCCCCATCGAGTCTCGGAATGCGTGCTAACAATGGGAGATAGCGGGGCTGCTGAACGAGCGCAAGCACACGCTGCGCGCCGTTTTCTTTCGCCGTCATACATGCCATAATATCGCCTTCGTCGTCCCCTGTGACCGAGATGAACCCGTTAACTTCGTCTACACCTGCCTCTTCAAGGAGCCTGAATTGAAGATAATTGCCTTGCAAAACCGTTGTCCGTCTTAGGGCTTGGGATGCTAACTCCGCTTTTGTTTGGTCTTCTTCGATCAGCTTGACGTTGGTGTCTCTCTCTTCGAGGGCACGTGCGAGTTCGATACCGATAGGACTCGCACCTACAATAATGACACGATCAAGTTGTTGGTTAAATGTGATACCGCTGATCCGCAGCAATTGTTCGACTGCTATCGCGCTCCCAATGACAAATACTTCGTCCCCCTGTTGAAGCGCGTCAGCACCTCTTGGAATGATGATGTGTCGATTGCCGTTATTTATTGGATGTCCATTATTGGAAGAACGTCCTGGGCGACTGATAGCAGCAAATCGGATATCGTCGAGGAGACCATTCGCGTCTAATTCAGCGAGCGATTTACTAATCAACGGGTTGGACTGCTTAATCCGAAAAGAGACAAGTTGAACTCTACCGTCCTCAAAATCGACAATCTCTCGTGCCTCGGGAACCTGTAGAAGTCGGACAAATTCAGCCACACAGAGTCGCTCTGGATTCACCAGAAGATCAATGCCGAAGTCCTTCGGGGTCAAATCGCTTTCTGTAGAGAAATAGTCGGGGTTTGAAACGCGCGCTATTTTTGTGCTAACCTCGTATCTATCGGCTATCTGACAGGCGAGCATATTAATTTCATCGCTGTTCGTAACGGCAATAATCAGATTCGCTTCGTCGATACCAGCAGTTTTAAGAAGGCGCGGTGATGCCCCTGAGCCGCGTAGCGTCTGTAGGTCCAACTGCTCGTTCACTCTGTCGCAGGCGGCTTGGGATTCGTCAATGAGCACAACATCGTTGGCTTGAGCGGTGAGAAGTTTAGCGATATGAAATCCGACCTCTCCTGCACCTATAATGATTGCTTTCATTTTTTTACTGTTAAATTTAGTATTCGTCGAGCGGTGGACAGGCGCACATAAGATTCCTGTCCCCGTAGACTTCATTAATACGGGCAACAGGGGGCCAGAATTTAGCATCACGTACCCAAGCCTTCGGAAACGCCGCTTTTTCACGCGAATACGGGTGCTCCCATTCAGACTGGACGACCATTTCTGCGGTATGTGGTGCGTTTTTCAGGACATTATCTGTTCGATCGGCTGCACCGGTTTCAATTTCTGTTATCTCCTCGCGTATTGAAATGAGCGCGTCGCAGAAACGGTCGAGTTCTGCTTTCGATTCGCTTTCTGTCGGTTCAATCATCATCGTGCCGAGCACGGGCCAAGAGACCGTCGGAGCGTGGAATCCATAATCCATCAGACGCTTTGCGACATCCGTTACGTCTATGTCAGCACTCTTTTTAAAAGCACGCAAATCAATGATACATTCGTGTGCGACTAAGCCGCACTTCCCAGTATAAAGCACAGGATAGTGTCCTGCGAGCCGTTTTGCTATGTAATTGGCATTGAGGATCGCAACTTCTGTTGCTGATTTAAGTCCATCCGCACCCATCATGGCAATGTATGCCCAAGAGATCGGCAGAATTCCAGGGCTTCCCCACGGTGCTGCCGATACAGCCCCGATTCCCGCTGGACCACCAACACGGACAAGTGGATGTGTCGGTAAAAAGTCTGTGAGATGTGCTTTGACACCAATCGGTCCCATCCCCGGTCCACCACCACCGTGCGGGATACAGAAGGTTTTATGCAAGTTCAGGTGGCAAACATCTGCGCCGATATCCCCAGGTCGTCCAATGCCGACGAGGGCATTCAGATTCGCGCCATCCATGTAGACCTGTCCCCCGGATTGATGAACAATGTCGCAGATCTCGCGAATCTTCTCTTCAAAGACCCCGTGGGTTGATGGATACGTAATCATGGCAGCGGCGAGATTCTCACGATGCATATCTGCTTTCACTCGGAGGTCCTCAAGATCAATATTTCCCTCCGAATCGCACGCCACGACGACGACTTGCATGCCTGCCATTACTGCGCTTGCGGGGTTCGTGCCGTGAGCGGAAGTTGGGATTAAGCAGATATTGCGATGTGCTTCATTCCGGCTATGGTGATATTTACGAATTACTAACAGTCCGGCATATTCGCCTTGTGAACCGGCGTTCGGTTGCAATGAGATACCGCTATAACCCGTTATCTCGGCTAACCACGTCTCCAATTGCGAAAAGAGATGCTCGTAACCTTTGGCTTGTTCACGCGGGGCGAACGGATGGAGTTTACCGAACTCGCGCCATGTCACTGGGACCATTTCCGCCGTAGCGTTGAGTTTCATCGTGCAGGAACCCAGTGGTATCATTGCATTCACAAGAGAGATATCTTTGGTTTGAAGTCTGTGGATATAGCGGAGCATCTCAGTTTCGGAATGATAACTGTTGAAAATCGGATGCGTCAGATACGGACTTTCGCGTTGTAAATCTGGCGGAACACCGCTTGTGGACAAAGTTTTCAAGTTTGTCTTGGCACCAAATATTTCAAGAAGTTCTTCAACATCTGCTGATGTCGTTGTTTCGTCTAAAGAGATGCCGATGTGTGTTGCGTCAATCGACCGCAGGTTTATCTGTCTCGCGTTGGCAGAAGTTAGAATATCCGCTGTTCCTTCTGGAACGGTAACAGAAAGCGTATCAAAAGTCGGGTATTCACCTGTAGTGTAGCCCCTTTCTTCAAGTCCAGCACGCAGGGTACAGGTGAGCGAATGTATGCGTTCCGCGATGTGCTTAAGACTTGTCGGTCCATGGTAAACCGCATACATCCCCGCCATAACAGCGAGTAGCACTTGCGCCGTGCAGATGTTACTCGTCGCTTTTTCACGGCGGATGTGTTGTTCCCGTGTTTGGAGTGCCAAGCGGATAGCCGGCTTGTTGTTTGCATCATGGGATACGCCTGCAATCCGTCCCGGGATACTACGTTTAAGCTCTTCATGTGTCGAAAGAAAAGCTGCGTGGGGACCGCCATATCCAAGCGGAACGCCAAACCGTTGCGAGTTACCGATAGCAATGTCTGCACCGAATTCGCCAGGAGGCTTTAATAACACGAGTGCTAATAGGTCTGTGGCGGTAACAAATAATCCGCCAGCAGCATGCACTTGTTTAGCGAATTGATGGTAATCGTAAATTGTACCATCTGTAGCGGGATATTGCACAATGGCACCTAAGATCGGTGTGTCAAAATTGACATCACGATGGTCACCGATTTGTAATTCAATGCCGAGGGGTTCAGCGCGTGTTTGTAGAACAGCGATTGTTTGTGGATGACAGGTTTCTGAGACAAAAAAAGTTCGACTGATCTTCTGTGGCACATTGGCAAAACACATTCCCATTGCTTCTGCAGCAGCTGTTGCCTCGTCGAGAAGTGAGGCGTTCGCAACTGGTAAACCTGTTAAGTCAATGACCATTGTTTGGAAGTTAAGGAGTGCTTCCAAACGTCCCTGTGAGATCTCAGCTTGATAGGGTGTATATTGTGTGTACCAGCCTGGGTTCTCCAGAATGTTTCGTTGAATCACTGGGGGGACAAAGCAGTTGTAGTATCCCATCCCGATAAAAGAACGGAAAACCTGGTTTTCAGATGCCAGTTCTTTTAATGTCGAAAGTGCTTCCGATTCTGACTTTGAACCACCTACATCTCCACCTAAACTCAAGGCTGACGATGACCGGATGTCCGCTGGTACAACGTCTTCGATAAAATCTGCCATCGAAGAATAGCCGAGCGTCGTCAACATCAGTTCGATGTCTTCTGAACGGGGACCGATGTGTCGATTTGCAAAAGGGTTGCTATTTTTATCTTTTTTAGGCATCTTCTGCCTCAATATGCGCTTGGTAGCCATCAGCATCAAGAAGATCGTCAAGTTCAGTGGGATCGGTCATCCTGATTTTAAGAAACCACCCGTCATCATAAGGAGATTCATTAACCTGTTCCGGCGCGTCAAGGAGAGATTCATTGACATCAATCACTTCGCCACTGACCGGCGCATAAAGGTCAAACGCTGCTTTGACAGATTCTATAACCCCGAATTCCGTTTTTTGTGTGACTTCTGTACCGACCTCCGGCAATTCAACATAGACGATATCTTGAATTTCAGATTGCGCGTAGTCACTGATACCGATAGTGGCAATATCGCCTTCTTGTCTTGCCCATTCATGGCTTTCCATGTATTTTAAGTTTTCTGGGATCATCTAATTTCCCTTCACATTTATTTGTATGTTTTAATTTACTGCGTCAACGGATTACTGCACATGGCGTGTGCGTACTGCTTTTAACTGAGCTATTGACTTTGAAGGTTCGCAAGTTGTGTCCGGAGTTTTTCTAATTCTATTTCAGCATCCTGTCGGCGTTGTGCTTCAGTTGCTGCGAGTTTTTCGGCCTCTTGTCGGCGTTGTGCTTCTTCTGCTGCGCGTGTTTCTGCCGCCTCTTTGAGGTGCTGCTCCTCCAGAGATGTTGTAATCGGCGTGCCATCTGGCAGGTACGGACGCAACAGCCTAACGTGGGTGTGATGTTGTTCCTCCCAGCGAAAGTAGAGATTTAACGCTTCGCTGAACAGACCACCTTCCGCATCCGGTTCCATTTCAACAATACCACCTGACGGATCCTGCCGCCACCCGCGAAACTCTGCAGGTTTCTTCAGCTCCGGTTGATGTATAAAATACTCCTGGACACCTATATCATTGAGATACACGCCGACTTTTTCAGTCCGATCTTGACGTGCTGTCGCGTCAGAGAGGAACTCAAAGACAGCAACGGGTGCTGCGCCTTCTGCCCACGTATAGAAACTACGGCGTAACGGATATTTCGCGACCCCGAAGACGATGTGAATATCAGGAGCGACACATTTTGTGATGTCGCCTTCACTATAATAGATAAAACTGTCAACAGCGATATGAACGAGTTCGTTGATCGCGAAGTATCGTTTGAATTGATCGGCGAGCGTGTTAATCTGTTCGCCATGAAAATCGGTTGCGGACATCGGCTCGTCGTCCTCACATGGATAGCCTTCAATATAGATAGTTGTTTTACCGTTTGCTTTTGGAAAGACTGGCATATACTTTCTCTGCTTGAATTCAAAACCGTTTATGGTATCCATGATTTTCTCCGTTTGAGTGTTGATATTAGATAAAAGGCACGGTTACAATTTTAGCAGGATGCATCCTACTACGGATTTCTATGTCGATTTTATCATCTTCAGATATTGTTTGTGATGTTACAAGAGCGAAACCGATACTACATTTGAGAGTCGGTGAGGGGGCACCGCTCGTCACGTTCCCGATGTGTTCACCTGCTTGATAAACGGCGTAACCTGAACGCGCCACTGCCCGGTCAAGCATCTGAAAGCCTATCATCTGTCTCGCAAGGTTTCCCTTTTTTTTCTTGGTGCTAAGCGCACGCTTGCCGACGAATTGTCGGTTCTTGGATTTGACAAACTTACCAAGTCCAGCTTCAAACGGGTTGGTGTCATCGTCCATATCCATGCCGTAGAGCCGTAGACCAGCTTCAAGTCGCAGCGTATCGCGAGCACCGAGTCCCACCGGTTGTCCCTCAGCTGCTATCACCTCAGGGTAAAGAGCATTCCACAGACGTTCTGCATTTTCAGCCGAAACGTATAGCTCAAAACCGGCTTCCCCGGTATAACCTGTCCGCGAAATCGTGGTTGGGATGCCTGCTACCTCGTTGCGCGTAAATCGAAAATACCGAATTTCAGAAATCTCTTGTTCGGGCACCAACGGTTTTAGGATGTCGATTGACTTTGGACCCTGTAGCGCAATGAGGGCTGTGTCTTCGCTCACGTCTCTGACTTCTGCCTCGGTGTCGTTGTGGCTTTCTACCCACATCCGATCTTTTTCGATGTTGGCTGCATTGACGACCAGCATATAGTGATTATCGACGTACCGATAGACGAGAAGGTCGTCAACGATCCCACCTGCTTCGTTGCAGAATAGGGTATACAACACACGTCCATCGGTTAAGCGACCCACATCATTAGTGCTGAGTTTTTGCACCAACGCGTTTGCTCCGGTACCACAAACCTCAAGTTCCCCCATGTGCGACAGATCGAACAAACCGACAGTCGTCCGAACGGATAGGTGCTCCTTAACAATACTGCTGTATTGAAGCGGCATCTCCCAACCGCCGAATTCGGTGAATTTCGCATTCAGGGTTTTATGAATCTGATAAAGCGGGGTCTGTTTCATAAGTGTAAACGTTGATTCATAGTGGATCTTACAATTACTGACACATTGTGAACCGGCACGGTTAGGAATGCACGTCGCATTTAGGCGAGTACGCCGCAAAACTGTGCCTACCATAGATGATCTTAAAGCCCATAGATACGTGCCAGGTTCTCGCCGAAAATTAGTGCTTCCGCATCGTCTCCAAGCTCTAATCGCTTCAGAGCATTAATAACCTGAATAGGACGGTATTCCGGCAAATTGGAACCAAAAACGATCTGTTCAGGTCCAAGTTCATCAACCGCGTTTTTGACCTCTGTCGGTACAACCGCGTCTGGATCCGTTCCCCACCGGCGATGAAAACGCAATATCGTTGTGCCAAGCGAAATATTTTTGTTGGCTTTTGCCACAGAGATTGCCGCGTCTAAGTCGTCCGGGAACCCCATGTGATCCATAATAACGGGTGTTTCTGGGACCCAACCGGCGACCGTACCAATCCGATTTGGATGACAATTGTTAGGTCCAGAGTGGATTGAGACGATAAGTCCATGGTCACGTGCAGCTTCAACGACAGGACGGACGATTGGATCATCTACATTGTAGTTATGGACAGCTGGCATCAATTTTATCCCGCGCATACCCCACTCCTCAGCAGCCAACTTGACCTGTTCGACGGGATCGGGTTCTGTTGGGTGCACGAGGGCACAACCCAGAGCGCGCGAATTGTCGCGAATTGCCTCCCCAAGTTCCGCGTTTTGCGGGAGTGGTTGGGTGTTCGGCATGATAACGGCAACATCCATATCGGCTTCGTCCTCTAAAGCCAGCAACGATGCTAAGTTAAGTTTGCCATTTTCGTCACGAAATGAATCGTTGAGATAAGCTTCAAAATCGCCTCTCATAAAAAACTCCTTTTCTACAAGGTATCGGGGTTGGAAACCCCTCCTACGGCAGAGACTTCGTATCGGGGTTGGAAACCCCTCCTACGGCAGAGACTTCATATCGGGGTTGGAAACCCCTCCTACAGAAGAGGCTTCGTTGATGAGAAAGTTTCCACTCGTTCCGACTTCAAAAGGTATTTTTCCTTTCGTTAAAGAATCCCGGTAAAGCGTATACGCAGATTCTGCAGTAGCGGTATCAGCGAAACGGATGATGAAAACAATTTGGGCATCCGTCCAGTTTGTTGATTTCGTGTTGTCCAGGTAACGCGCAGATACCCCGATGGCTGTATTCGTTAATTGTGGTGTATTGACTGGTAGTGTGCTGTAGAGTTGACGCAATACCCAATTTGAGCGGAATAACTTGATACTTCCGTTTACCTTATTGCGACTCGGTAACAAGGTAAGGATTGGCGGTTCCGGTGGAGGGTCTTTAATCTGTGTAGCGATAATTTTAGCGAGTGCGACCATACCCTCGCGGATGCCAGTCGCTATTTCGTAGCCCTCAATTTGAATGAAATACTTTCCTTTTGAAAATCGGAGATAGTTGCCTGAAAGCATCGCCTTGCTCCCAATCCATTCAAATCTCATTTTTGGATAGGTATGGAAATTATAAATCCCAATGGCGTTTTCTGGCGAACCCATGTCGAAAACTTCGAGTAAAATCAACGGTTTTGAACCAAATTGAGGCGTTTCGTATTCCACTTCTGCCTGCCGTTTGAAACCGTAAGCGTAGTAGAGATCCGGGGACGAGGGTCTATCGCGATAAAGTGTTTTGCCCTCGTAAGTTGATGGTGCCCGCGACTGTACCCAACCCGATAATTCTCCATTACTCGGTAAAAGATGATCGGGTGGAACAGTTGTTTGGACGCTGTTTCCTGTTGTTACGAATTGCGCTAACAGTCCTGACGCGTTCTTGATGTTTTCTCCAACTTCAAGTATCGTCTGTTGCGCTTGTTTTGTTGTGGTGCTATGCCACACACCGTAGATACATTCGGCTTCCTGTTGGACAGATGTCCAGCTCCCTTGTTCTTCTCCGCACGAAATCAACATTGAACTAAAAAAGAGTAGCGTGCCGAGTGAAAAGTGAGAAAATCTATAAAAAATGTGTGTTGCCTTGCATTTCATTCGCGCAGGACTCCCGTGCAGCGTCTTGTTACCACTGTTCAGCAAGGTTGTTATAGAGGTCTTCTATCAACTCTTCGACAATGAGGCCTCTGGCTTGTGCCAATGATTCCATCGGTTCGGCTCGATTTGGGACGATATAGAAATCGTGAACTTGGATATAGTTGTCCCTTTCAGCAATCATCGTATTGCGAACCCGATCCAGGAATTCATATTCAATTTGTAGCGTCATGCGTAGCATTTCAACCTCGCCTTGGGGACCGAAGCCGTACTCTACTAAATTGTAGTCCTGTATCCGCATCGTAAATTCGGAATCGTTTCCGTCTCGCCATTTTCGATTGAAGCGCTGTGTTAATTTTTCATGAATCACTTCGTCATACGGGCGTTGAGAGGTTGCGTCATAAGCGAAATCGGCATCCAAAATTTCAATTGGCGAGATACGGATGGTTGAAATATGCTCAAGATATTCTGATTTAGAATAGTAACCGCACCCAGAAATCAATAGGGATAGTGTTGTCAGCAGTGCTAACATGAACAAGGTCCTGTACATCTTTCTCTCCTGAATTTTGCCAAAAAGTGTAATCCGACTTGTGTTATATCGTCGTTCTGTACTCGTCTGTTAGGTTCAGAATATTAAACCGTTTAGCACCGCCGGGCTTTGGAAGTTTGCGGGTGAAGCCTTTGGACGCGGTGCTTTCTGCTTTCCACCGTAAAACACAGATTTGGCGGTATCAACAATGTATCGTTTATAGGTAGGCGATAGTAAAACAACAAAGACAAGGACCAGCAGAATGAGAACGATCGCTAAAAAATAGGTTACCCACTTCTGGTCGAGTAGATCTGCTTTGTCCAAAGTGTGTTTAGGGGTGTTACGTCGCGTCTTCATTTTTAGCACCTTATTGTTACGTTAGTGTTGGCGAGGTTAGAATGCACGTCGCATGAATCAGAATCAGAATCAACGGTATTCATGCCGTGTGGCATAAACCGGGAGCGAGTACGCTGCAAAACCTCACCTACCATTTGAGGGATGGATGTCTATCTATTTTTATTATTTTTAAATTTTACCATAAAAGCGTATATTCAAATTATAGCAAAAAAATAAATGATATGCAAAATATTTAAAGGAAAAAGGCGAGGTTAGAAACCTCGCCTACCAATATTAGAATTGCAATGTGATTCAGATGGTTTTCTCTACTATCGAGGCCGTCCTTTTGGGATACGTGGCGAGCGACGATTCCGGAAGTCGCGTGTATTGTCACGTTGGTCATAACGATTGTTGCGACGTTCGCGAGTATCGTTACCCCGTCTATCCCGTGAGTCGCGATTATCGCGATAGCCAGAACGTCCGGTGTCACGATAGTCTCTTGAACCCTCTCGGTCAGTTGAGAATTCACGATCGTCATTCGACTCGATATTCAGTTCTTCAACCGGGACTCCACCTGCTGCGACGAGGGTCAGATCCACGCGATCCTGCTCGTCGATGGTGAGAATACGGACGGTGACTTCATCACCGACCTGCATGACGTCCTCCGCGCGGCGGACATAGCCATCTCCCATTTGTGAGATGTGAACGAGTCCATCCTTCCCGGGCAAGATTTCCACAAATGCTCCAAAAGGCGCGGTTCGGACGACCTTTCCAGTGTATTCTTTCCCAATTTCAGGCATCGCTGTGATTGCAAGAACTTTTTCCTCGGCGCGTTTGACATCCTCAGCACTGGTAGCCGCAATCTCAACAGTACCATCATCTTCAATGTTGATGGTTGTATTCGTCTCTTCTTGGATGCCTTGCACGGTTTTACCGCGTGGTCCGATGAGGTCTTTGATTTTCTGCTGCGCGATTTGAAGGGAGTGGATTCGCGGTGCGTAAGGGGAGAGTTCCGCACGCGGTTCCGCGATAACAGCGTTCATCTGATCAATGACTGCGAGGCGTGCCTCCTTGGCTTGATGGATTGCACGGCGCATTAACTCTGGGCTAACGCCGTCAATTTTGATATCCATCTGGATAGCAGTGACACCTTCGCTGGTCCCTGCGACCTTAAAGTCCATATCGCCGAGGAAATCTTCGGTACCCAGCATGTCGGTAAGGATTGCTTCCTGTTCTCCCTCTTTGATGAGACCGACCCCAATTCCGGCGACAGCTCTTTTAAGCGGGACACCCGCATCCAAGAGTGCCAAGGTCGCACCACAGACGCTTGCCATTGACGATGAGGCATTAGATTCCAGGATTTCCGATACCACTCGGATGGTATAATGGAAGTCCTCTTTCTCTGGGATAACAGGTTCAAGTGCTTTTTGTGCCAAAGCACCGTGGCCAATCTCTCGACGCCCCGGACCCATCATGCGTTTAACTTCACCCGTACTGAAGGGCGGGAAGTTGTAGTGTAGGAAGAAAGAGTGTCTCGCTTCGCCATCAAGTCCGCGTTGGACATCTTCATCGCCTGATGTACCGAGCGTTGTTACACAGAGTGCCTGTGTTTGTCCCCTTGTAAAGAGTGCTGATCCGTGGGTGTGTGGAAGCAACGCGACCTCTCCAGAGATAGGACGAATATCTGTTACACCGCGTCCATCAACACGTTTACCTTGTGTCAGAATGGCTTCGCGCATCTCTTCTTTTTCGATTTCGCTTAATATAGAAATCGTGTCCTTTGCCGCGTTCGGATCCGTTTCCTCAGGCGTATCTTCAAGAATTTCTGATAGGACTTCTTCTTGGACCTGTTCGAGATAATCTTCACGCAGTTTTTTATCTGCCATTCCGATAGATTCTCGAATCCGCGATGTAGCGAGATTTCGGACACGTGAGCTAAAGTCTGATTCGATATCTTTGGCTGCGTAATCGCGTTTGGCGTTACTGCATACCGCTGCCAACCCTTCTTGAAGTTTGATAAT
Organism: Candidatus Poribacteria bacterium; assembly: GCA_965232115.1. Lineage (GTDB taxonomy): Bacteria > Poribacteria > WGA-4E > WGA-4E > WGA-3G > WGA-3G. The sequence continues at coordinate 4,315,548 of OZ246958.1, read as the reverse complement.
TTCTTTTATCTGCGCGTGCGCAGTAACGATTGTATCAATAACTTCGTCTTCTGGGATTTCATGCCCACTCCCTTCGACAGACATCACGGCATCCGCTTTGCCACTTACGAACAGTTCCATCTCGGAGGCGTGTAATTCCTCATAACTCGGGTTGATTATCAATGCGTTTTCAATTTTCCCCACTGTGACCGCGGCAACTGGACCGTTAAAGGGGATATCGGAAATCGACAAAGCCGCAGATGTCCCGATAAGTGCGGGAACATCCGCTGGATGAATGCCGTCCGATGAAAACACGTTACATAAAATTTGGACTTCTGCCTTGAAATCTTTTGGAAAGAGAGGGCGAATGCAGTGATCAATTAAGCGGGCAATCAGTTGTTCTGATGTTCCAGGACGTGGTTCACGTCTACCGTAGACCGTTGGAATGCGTCCTGTCGCATAACCTCTCTCACGGTAATCTACTGTTAACGGGAAAAAATCCAAGTCGTGTTCACTGTCATCGGCTACTACTGTGACTAAGACAACCGTTCCACCGTATTGGACCCAAACTGCTCCGTCTGCCTGTTTCGCAACTTTCCCAGTTTCAATTGATAACTTCTCGCTCCCAAGTTGCATTTCAACTTTCATTCTATATACTACTCCTATATTTCCATTTTTTCGTCGTGTCACCAACGCAAACCTAACTTCTCCTCGATCCGATAGTGTCACGAATTCCAAGTTCATCAATTAAACGGTAATAGCGCGTAACATCTTTTTTGTATAGATACCGTAACAAACGGCGCTGCTTACCAACAAGACGGAAAAGTCCGTGGCGGGAATGATAATCCTTCCGGTGCGTCCGAAAGTGTTCAGTCAACTGTCGAATACGAGCAGTTAAAATTGCCACTTGCGCCTCCGGAGAGCCAGTATCCTGTTGGTGTAGCTGATGCTGTTGCATGAGTTCCTTCTTCTCTGCTGCACTAATTGCCAATTGCGTTCGCCTCCTTTGGGTTGAACAACTGATTTAAACAATAGGTTTTAGAAACCTGTTCATTCGGTCTCATTAAAAATCATCTTATAAAGCGTACGCTATAAGACAATAATACTTGAGACCTATATGGTATGAGAACTAAGTTGTTTGCGATGATTATTCCACTTCTTATCTATATGTGATGTAATATATAATACCACATATCAACCTGAAATTCAAATTAAACTCTTGCGTCCAAATAGTTTGGGGTGCGATCTACTGTAGCGCAGATTCAGCAAGGATCTCCGCAGCAGCCATAACATCGCGTTGTATCTGTTGCACAAGGGATTGAAGATTCGGAAACTTTCGTTCGCTTCTAATTTTCTCCACGAAAAAGATTTCTACCGATTTACCGTAGATAGTTTCGTTAAAATCAAAAAAGTAACTCTCTACTTGAAAATTCAACTCGTTAAATGTCGGACGGGTTCCGATGTTTAATACACCGTTTAACCATTTGCCCTCTAATTTCGCTCGGATTGCGTATACACCGTTGGGTGGGCAGATTTGGTTGCGAGTGTCTATATTTGCTGTCGGAAAACCGAGCTGCCTGCCTCTGCCATCGCCGTGGATGACCTCACCGATCAGTGAGTACGGGCGCCCCAGTAGTTGGGCACTCCATCGGAGGTCTCCCCTTGCAAGGGCTTGGCGAATACGGGTACTATGGACAGGTGCACCATTTATTTCTGTTGGTGGTACGATTGAGACATCAAATGGGTAATCCTCACTGATTTCTGCCAATCGTTGTGCATTACCGGCACGATTTTTCCCAAATTGACAAGCGTATCCAACGACAACGTGTTTGGCTCGGCATTTTTCTAAGAGGACCTTTTCGACAAAGGTTTCTGGAGACATTGCCGCAATCTGGGCATCAAAGTTAAGAATGACGATTTTATCAATGCCGAATTGCTGAAGAATTTCGATACGTTTGGAGAGAGGTGTCAGGATAGGTGGACATCGTTCTGGAGATAAAAACGCAAGTGGATGCGGGTAGAAGCCGACGAGCACGCTCAGCAATCTATCTTGTGCAGCACGTTGCAGAAGGGTCTTGATAACCGCTTGGTGTCCTATATGGATCCCATCAAACACGCCGAAGGTAACCACCGTATTTCTCTCGAATTCAGCGATGTCCTCTAAATTATAAGTTGTTATCGCGATTGTGGGATCGTTTTTATTGCCAGCGTTTTCCACGTTTTCAATCCTTCAGCGAATCACCACGTCTCGTGGGAGTCTGGTCGATGTATCGTTGGGCACAATGAATAAGGGTTGTAATTGCTGATAGGTACGGCATCACGATCCGACAACCCGCGGCGCGTGCATGTCCCCCACCTTCAAACTCTGAAGCCAACTCACTAACGTCTACCTGACCTTGGCTCCGTAGACTGACCTTCGTACTTCCGTCCGGCAGCTCGCATACACACAGTGCCACCTCAACGCCTGCAATCGCTTGAATCTGATTTACAACACCTTCCACAGCTTCAGGAGTTGTGCCAGTCTTCCCGAACATCGTCTGTGTCGCGTACACCGAGGCGATCTTGCCATTATCTGTTACTTGCAAAGTACGGAGAATTTCACTCAATAGGTGAATCTTACTGACCGGGATGTGTTCATAGACATACCGGTAGACTTCATCGGGCGCAAATTCCCCTACTTCAATTAATTCTGCTGCAATACGGTGGGTTTCTGCTGTCGCGTTACTATACCGAAAGCAACCCGTATCAAACATGAGTCCTGTGTACAAACAGAGCGCACATGCTTTGCTTATTGGCGTTTGGTGGTGTTTGATGAGTGTGTATACGATTTCTGATGTGGAGGAAGCCGAAGGTTCGATAAGATTGATGTCTCCGAACGCTTCTGCTGTTGTATGGTGATCGATGTTAACAAGCGTATGTAGAGGCAGTAAAATTTTCGATAGGGTCTTACCAATCCGCTCCAATGTGCTTGCATCTAATACAATCAGAACCTCTGGACGATACATCCCGACTGAATGTATATCTTCGATGCTATCCCAAGATGGCAGAAATCTATAGTTAACCGGTACTGCATCAGTATTGAACATTCTAACGGATTTTCCTAGCTCCGTTAGAAATAGGTACAGACTGAGTTCGGAACCAATCGCATCACCGTCTGGGTTGATATGCGTCGAGAGCGCGAAGTGCTGATACCGATCCAGTAACGCCAAGAGTGCAGCGTAGTTATGTATATCTACCATATATTGGGTGTTCATGAAAAATCCGGAGTGTCGTTCTCAGGTGTTTCGTCTTCAGATTCGACGGATTTAAGGAGTCCATCTATTTTAAAAAGATAATCCGCAGATTCATCTATAGCGAACCGAAGTTCTGGTGAGTAGCGGAGCGTCAGGCGGTTGCCGATTTCTCGCCTAAGGAATCCCGCCGCACTTTTCAGACCCGCGAGCGTATTATCCTTTTGCGTTTTGTCGCCGATAACACTAACTTTCACATCGGCGTATTTCAAATCTGGTGAAAGTTCTGCTTGTGTGACGGTGCAAAGGGCAATGCGTGGGTCCTTAACAGAACGTTGGATAATTTCGCTCAGTTCTCGTTGAATTAGGGCACTAACCCGATCTTGCCTTCTATTATTTACCATGATTTCCCTATCTTTAATAACAGTAGGTTTTCCCCTGCAATCTTGATTAAAAGAAAAATTCAGTTTTGTAATCCACTAACTCAGCGTCTACATTTGCCTCAATAAAGGTAATAACGTGCGAGATGAGTTTGTTCAGATGTGCTGCATCGTTAGAAACGGATACAGCTGCTAATACCGCAGCTTCATGCACATTGAGTGCGTCCACTTCGGCAATCGCGATATTAAATCGGTTCTTGAGCCTTGCTACAAGGCTTTTGATAACTCGGCGTTTCGCCTTTAGCGAGTGGCTCTGCGGAATGCGGAGCCAGATTTTACAAACACCGATGTGCATGAAAGTTGCCTGTCAATTACAAGCACGGTTTTCCAACCACGCTTTTTGTGAGAATGACCCGTTATGAAGTTATATCTCTTATGAAAGCGATCGCGCCACTTGTTCGTGGACGTAGCATTCAAGAACGTCACCGACCTTTAAATCATCGAAAGTCTCTATACCTATGCCGCATTCATAGTTCGCTTGTACTTCGTTCACATTATCCTTGAAACGGCGAAGCGAATTCACTTTCCCTTCGTGAATTAAGCGGTTGTCGCGAAGTACACGAAGCGGTTGATTGTAGGAGATCCGGCCCCAATTAACATAACTTCCTGCAACTAAACCGAGTCGCGGCACTCTGAACAATTCGCGAACCTCTGCCCGTCCGATAACGACCTCACGGACTTCTGGGTCTAATAAGCCTTCCATGGCGGAACGGATGTAGGAAATGAGGTTATAGATGACGTTATACGTGCGGACATCAATTCCTTCAGTTTCTTTGGCTTGGACGGCTTCTGTTGTTGGGTGTACATTAAAACCGACGACGATAGCATCGGATGCTGAAGCAAGCAAAATATCGGTTTCGGTGATACCGCCAACTGCTTGGTGAATGATGTTGATCTTGACTTCCTCCGTACTCAGATCGAGGAGAGATGAGGCAACTGCCTGCACTGAGCCTTGCACGTCCCCTTTAAGTACAACATTCAACTCCTTAATCTCGCCTTCCTGAATCTGTTGGAACAGGTTTTCTAAACTCACATGGCTGTTTGCACCAAGTTTTTCAGTCCGATATTGGTCTTGTCGCGCTTCACTAATAGCCCGGGCATCCCGATCAGAGTCAACCGCATAAAATCTGTCTCCTGCCTCTGGAACACCAGTGAAGCCGAGGATTTCAACGGGACATGAGGGACCTACCTCTTTCATCCGTTTACCGTGGTCGTCTATCATTGCTCTAACTTTGCCAGAGTATCGTCCTGAAATAAAGGAATTTCCGACACGCAGGGTGCCGGATTGCACAAGAACAGTCGCGATAGCCCCGCGCTCTTTATCGACTTGTGCTTCAATAACAACACCGCGAGCAGATTTATTTGGATTGGCTTTCAGTTCAAGGAGTGCCGCTTCCAAGAGCAACATTTCCAGCAAAGTGTCAATCCCGGTTCCTTCTGTCGCGGAGGTCTCGACACAAATCGTCTGCCCACCCCACTCCTCTGGCATAAGGTCGTGTTCTGAGAGTTGTTGTCGGATATAGTCTGGGCGCGCACCAGGGACATCGACTTTATTAATCGCCACCACAATTGGGACTTTGGCGGCTTTTGCATGGCTAATCGCCTCGACTGTCTGCGGCATAACGCCGTCATCGGCTGCGACAATCAGCACAACGATATCCGTCACTTGTGCACCCCGTGCCCGCATCGCCGTAAAAGCAGCGTGTCCGGGCGTATCCAAGAAAACCACGCTGCCGGTTTCCAAGGTCACATGGTAAGCACCAATGTGTTGTGTAATATTCCCCGCCTCAGATTCGCTGACGTTTGATTCACGGATAGAGTCCAAGAGAGAAGTTTTACCGTGATCAACGTGCCCCATGATTGTAACGACTGGCGCCCGGGATTGTAAAGAGTCCGGCGGGTCGGGTGGATCTGTTAATAAATCTTCTTCGAGCGTCCGTTTTTTGATTGCCTCAAAGTCTAAGTGTTCTCCAAGCATCACGAGCGTGTCATAATCGAGACGTTGATTAATATTTGCCATCACCCGTAACTTCATCAACCGCATAATCAGGGCTGAAGGTTGTAATTCCAGGGACGCGGCGAGATCCGCTACCGTTGCCCCCTCTGTGATTTGCAAACCATCTGTAGTGTTGGAGCTTGTATCAGCATCGTTTTCGATAGATGCCACAACTGTATTTTCCGCATTGAGATCTACTTCTAATTCAGATTCGACGAGTGCAACAGTGTCCGGATCAAGCGTGCTCTTTTCATTTTTAACCTGAACGCCGTGGTCTCTTAATATGGCGAGGAGTTCCTTATTTGTGAGTTTATATTGTCTTGCCAATTTAGAAACAGGTACACCAGAACTTTGATTCGCTTCACGATTTCCTTTTGTAGATTTTCGCCGCTGCCGTGTGGCTTTACCCATGATAGTTCCTCCTTTTTCCTATTGAGTTCGTGGATTTTCTTGTATATTCAAGAAGAACTTGTTCAAATCGCGCAATAACGTTACTTGTAAGTTCTGCACGTAATAGAGCATTAACCCGCTTTGGAGACTTGAACGCTTTTTGAATGCAAGGTTGAGACCAACACACATAAGCCCCGCGGCCTCCTGATTTCTTCTGTGCATCTATTTGCAGCGTTTCGTCCCCTTGACATACAAATCGAATTAACGTTTTTTGTGGAAATTTGCCACGGCACCCGATACAAGTGCGAATAACGTTCCTCAAAAACTTCACCTACTATGGACATAACACGCCGCTGCCGTGCGGAATAGTTTCTGAGTCAATTCCAAAAAAGACTGTAGGAATATTATTGGGCTTCCGTGTCAAAGTCATCATCTTCAGGGTCTTCTTCGGAGTTTATCACAGATACGTCTTCATTTTGTGTGTTTGCTGTCCCAGTTTCAGGACTCTCAGTGTCTATGTCCGTTTCAACATTCACTTCCGAGTCCGTTGGTTGTTCAGTGCTCGCTTCGGTATCTACCGGTGTTTCTGCAAGTCCTGTTACATCTGAATCTGCGTTGCTCGGAGAGGGTTTAAAGAGTTCATCAATCGAAACAGTCGCTTCGGATTCACCTTTTATGTCAACCTTCCATCCGGTCAATTTTGCGGCGAGCCGTGCATTCTGTCCGCGTTGACCGATTGCTAACGAAAGTTGGTTATCAGGAACAACTACACGTGCGCTTTTGTTTTCCTCATCGAGTTCTACCCGACGGACAGCGGCAGGACGTAAAGCGTTGGCAATGAAAACACTGGTATCATCACTCCATTCTAACAAGTCGATTTTTTCATCGTCAAGTTCACTAACGATTGTTTGGACTCGAATTCCCTTGACACCGACGCATGTACCGACGGCATCTATGCCTTCCTCAGTTGCCATGACAGCGACTTTCGCTCTATTCCCCGGATCACGCGCAACTGCCATGATACGGACCTGACCTTCATAAATTTCAGGGACTTCTTGCTCAAAAAGCATTGCGAGGAGATCACGGTGTGTGCGCGATACGATAACTGGGGCACCGCGTACCTCGTTTTTCACTGCCAGAATTAGGCACTGTAAACGTTTCCCGCGTTCGTAGGTTTTTGAACGGGGCATCTCGCGGGGCGGCAAAAAGGCTTCTGTCTGTTCAAGGTCTAAAATAATACCCCCGCGTTCAAAGCGCTGGACGTACCCGGTGACAATTTCGCCTTCACGACCAGCGAATTCCTGATAGATTTTTTCGCGTTCTGCCTGTTTGATTTTTTGGAAGAGAATCTGCTTCGCCAATTGTGCCGGGATGCGTCCAAACTCACTCGGATTGATCTCAACGTTTAGCACGTCATCAAGTTCGACATCCGCTTGGAGTTTCTTTGCTTCCTCAATCGGGATTTCTGTTGAGAAATCTCGCATAATATTAACGACTTTTTTCGGGACATAGCACCGTATGTCTCCTTTTTCGAGATCAATCTCGACGGAAATATCGGCATCTTGACCGTAAACTCGACGCGCAGCAGCACGTAAAGCGGCTTCTATTGCTTCAACGAAAACATGCTCCGGAAGTTCTGTTTGCGCTGTATTTTGACGAATAGCGTTTTGGAGACTTTCTAACATGAATAATATCCACGGGGCCTTTTCTGATCGCCCCGCGTACTCCTTTCCGAATTTCTATGTTATGTACAGGTCCGCTGAATATACGCTTGTGAACTGCGCTGCCGGTTATCTGTGCCGACTACCATTTCAGGTGTATATACGCATTGTAGATGTCTGAAATATTAATGGCGACGCGGTCTTCGTTCGTTTCTGCTAAGACCACCTGCGCTTCGGATACTTCTATCACGGTGCCTTGCACCTGATATTTTTTCTTGTCTTCTGAAGCGACTTCTATCCGAACTGTGCGTCCACAGTTTCGTCGAAAGTCCGCAGCGGTTCGTAAAGGCCTATCTAAGCCCGGTGAGGCGACTTCTAATTGCGTATAACTTGCCAAGTGTTCATGCACTTCTAAAATGGGTCGCACAACACTGTTGACTGCTTGACAATCAGATACAGAGAGGCCTCCGGATTTGTGAATCAGAAGTCGTAGGGTCTTTAACTGCGTTTCAACATCTACAAGTTCAATGCCATCAATGTCAAGTATGGGTGCTAACAGTTCAAAAATCGAATTTTTCTCGCTTACGGCCATAATAGATATAAAAAAAAACGCGATATGTCCCAATAATAGAGGTTCTTCGCGGTTCGTTTGGATTTCGTCGCACGCAGATGATGGGCGTAAAACTGCAGTATAAAAATCTCATCTGTAATCCCGAGCTACTGCGTGTTACAACTTCTACCGATGTTTAAGCAGCAGTGTGTTAGTTCTTACGGACCTGCCTCTATTGTTACATAATAACCCTTTTCCTTTTTTTTATCAACTAAATTTGCCTGTAGTCTTAGTCTTCACTGTTCGATAGAGCCTTTTGGATACCGCTCGCGAACCGAGATTTCTGGTAAATTGAAGATGACATTCCCAACACTTACAACATAATTGTATCATACTTTGTTTTATAAAGTCAAATTAAAATTCCGACACGCAAAGCCTAAACTCTCTGATTAAGGTTATTGAAACCCTATTTCCAATTTCATTTTTCGGCAAAACGTGCTATAATATTTCCATGAGTATGTTTCGTGAACACTGGATCGGTGGGTTGGTTGCTTATAGCACCTTCTTCGTCGCTTCCGTTATCGCAACTATTGCTATTTCAATCATTTACACGGTACCTATGGCATGGAACCCGACGATCTCCTTGAATCCGATAAAGATTGTTGGGTGTTTTACGGTTGCTGTACTCTTCGGATTGTGGCCAGATGTCGATATCAAGAGCAAGAGCCAAAAGATATTCTATACGCTCCTGTTTATCCTGAATGTTGTGCTAATCGTTTTTTTCCGAAGGTATTTGGAATCAGCGTTGCTCGGTCTATTTGCAATGCTCCCGATTATGAGTAAACATCGCGGATGGACACATGCAAAAGGGACAATGCTTCTACTGCCTGGACTGTTTTTGCTTATACCCATTTACGCTGCATATCCAGAGTGGTACAGCGGTGAAACGTTTTTAGATGCTTTCGATGCGTTGCTCGGATGGAATGAGCTGTCGAACGTTATCCTCACCGGTTTACCTTTTTACGTAGCGAGTTTCATCGGTTATGCGAGTCACCTCTATCTTGATGGCATCCTATTTCGTTCTCGTAAAGCACAGAGGCGGAAGGCACGGGTAAGTCAGTGAAGCTTAGTATTTTGACCCTCCAAGAGTTGTTTCATGATTCTACTATGAAGGCACTTGATACTTTTGCGAAAGCGCGAGGGATACGCCTCTATCTCGTCGGCGGCAGTGTCCGAGATCTACTTCTTGAGCGTCAAACTGCAGATTTTGATTTTACACTATCTTCTGATGCAATCCACTTTGCTAAAGCATTTGCTGCTAACATCAAGGCGACATGCATCACGCTTGAAGAAGATCCGCCTACCGCACGCGTGATCGTTAAAAAGTCCGATCCTTCAGATGACTCACCACTCACCATGGATTTCGCACAATTCCGAGCCGAATCCCTAACCGACGATCTACGTTTGCGGGACTTAACAATTAATGCAATGGCGGTTGTGTTTGAGGATATGGGGTCCGCTACAGACCGCGCCCACAAGTTGGATTTACATCGCGTAATTGATCCATGTGGCGGTATGAAGGACTTAAAAACCCGTCTGCTTCAATTTCCGAGTGAACGTGTAATCTTAGCAGATCCGGTCCGCCTGTTACGGATTTATAGGTTCGCTGCGCAATTAGAATTTGAAATTTCCGAAAATGCGATCGCACTCATACGGAAGCACCGAGAGTTGCTGCCAAACGTTGCGGTGGAACGCCGTCGTGATGAATTGATGAAGATTCTTGATGTTGAGAAGGCACATCTGTATTTGCAGCAGATGGAAGCCAGCGGGGTGTTGACACACGTTTTACCCAGTGTCCGCGGGATGTGTGTTCCATGGCATCTAATTGAGGCATTTGAAGGAGCACCCATTCCTCTTCCGCTCCGCACTTATTCTGAGGAAATCGGTAGCTATCTCCAAGAAGAATTGGGGGATGGCGTTAACCGGCGTTCCTTAATCAAACTCAGCCTACTTTTGGGCGGCAATTCCAGCGATATTGGAAAACACCTTCGGTTAACTCGCAAAGCGACGCAATTCATAAAGGGCATTATCTCTGAGTATGCGCAATTTCTTAAAGATGTGGACACCCAATTAACCCATGAACAGATAGTCTATTTCCTCAGAGTTTCTGCGTCTCATTGGTGGGGCGTGCTGCTCTATGCTGCTGCATCACGCCCACTGGATTCAGTAGTTCTTAAACAGATTGCTGATACCTACTATGAGCATATCCTACCCATTCAAGCGCGGGGCAGGCTCATCACTGGAGACGATCTGATCCAGGTGTTCAACTTGAAAGAGGGAAAACAGATAGGGAATTTATTGGAACAGATCGAAGAACGCCAATTTAAGGGCGAAATCCAAACGCGTGAAGAAGCATTTGCTGCCATAGCAGTGTTAATTCGCCAGTCTTAGTAGATTACTTACTTAATTTCTTTGTTTTGATATTTTCGGAGAAGATTCGGCACTAATGATAGCGCGAACATAAGTACACCAGCGATTCCGAGATAGAGCATCGTCTTCAAAATGCTTCCCTCACCGCTAACGAACGCGCCACCAAGCATCACCAATGCTATTGTCCCTGGTAACATAAAGACAGCAGACGTAAGGACGAATGTCCAAAACCGAATCTTGGTCAATCCATAGGCGTAATTTTGTAGGTTAAACGGAAAGATGGGAATCAAGCGTGTAACCATCAAAATCCGCCATCCCTGTTCTTCAACCTGTTCGTCTATTTTTTGGAATTGTGCATTCTCCTTGACCCATCCTTCAACGAGGTCCCTCGCAACGTAACGCGCAACAAGGAAAGCACAAGCGACAGAGATAATGGAGGCGATGGAAGCATAAAAAACACCCCATAACGGTCCGAAAACAAAACCTGCTAACACGGTTACCGGAAAACCTGGGAGAAAGAAGACAGTAGATATAAGATAGAGTCCGATATAAATCAGTGGAGCGATGACACCAAAATTTTCTACCCATGTTTTGATTTTCGGTACATTTTCTAATCGGATATGTTTTGTTATTCCATAGTGTCTCAACACGAAATAAACTGCTACGATAATGCCAACAGCAATCAGAATTTTAATTACGCTTTTTTTCATCTTTTTTCGGAAATTGCCTCCAAATAGTCTTTAATCTGTGTCTGGTATTTCACAGGAATACGATTGTTGTTAATGGCTTCGGCATACGCTCGCGTCGCGTTGAGAACGACATCGCTGAAGGGCAGATACGGCGGCGCATTGACCCGGATCTCTCCAGTGAAAACGTTGGAGAAACTTTCTGAATCACCAGACGAATCGGCTGTAAGCGTCAGGCGGTTTCCATTAATTTCTGAAACCGGTGCTTCGTCTCCGAGCAACGGCGTTGTGAGATTTTCTTCGTCTGTTGTGTTATTCACTGTTTTGTCATTATCCGCTGCCGATAAGGACTGAGATTCGGCGTTTGACGGGACTTCACGCGTACCTTGGACTTCACGAGTGCCCGCATTTTGTCCAGGTGTGCCGTCCACATTAGCAACCCCGCCATCGGATGCCTCCGTTTCAATAGCCGCAAGTGCCAGCTCCTTGCGGTTGGCTCTCAATTCACCTTCCAACTGTGCAAGGTTCATGGGTGTTTCTGCTTCTTGCAGCGCATCGATAATTTCCTGCAATGTCTCTGGTGTAACCGTCTTACCCTGAACCTGATTCAACGAATTACGGAGTTCGCCTTCTGGTAGGCTTGCAGATAGTTGTTCAAAGAGACCTTGCAGTTCCGCTTGAAGTTCTGGTGGTATCTCAGCCTGTTCTGTGAGATCTTTCAGTGCTGATGCGAGTTGCTCAGCATCCATGCCCTGAAAATGTTGGCTTGCTTCTGTCGCTTCAGTAATAACGTCTTGTGTTAATTTTTGTTTACGGACTTCTGTGTTTAGATTGCTGAGGGACGCTTGGGCAGTGTCAAGATCTGTTGCGGCTTTCAACTTTTCTGCTGTGTCACGAATGTGCTTCTGGAGTTCTGGGTCTCTGACCTGTTTCTCTTCAAGGTTTTGGATAATCTGATTTAATGCCTGCTGTTGAGACGCACTGAGCGGCTGCGGGACCTCATAGAAAAGCGGTATTGTGAAGGAGAGTCCTATCAACAAAAGTGGAATCGGAAACAATCGCAATAGTTTTGGCGCGCGATACGGACAGACTTTTCGCATATCCAAGGAGGTCAAGGTTTCAGCGGCATCTCGGATTTGGAGTTGCGCGAACTCGCCTTCAGGGATGTGCTGTATCAATCCAAATGCTGTCCTGAGTCGTTCCCTGAGTTCCATTTTTTTGTCAACAATTTCGGCAACAAATGATAGATGCTTCCACTGTTTAATGCTGAGGCAGACCCCTACGATCACGCTTACGCACAGAACCATCCAACTCATGTTGGATATATGCATCGGTAGCGGAATCAGTCGATTTACAATAGATAGAATAACAAGCAGAATGAGGCCACAGAAAAGCACCATTGTAACCGTTTGCAAGAGTGCCTGTCGGTACATCCTTGCGCGGATGTCGGTTAAATAATTTCTAATGCGTTGTGCATCTTCTTCTGGGGTCTGAGTGTGTTCGGATTTCACCATTTGAGTTTTTCCACTGTTGCCATAACCTGATCCGGGGTAATTGCCTCCAGATTTTCACGTGCGCGATCGGTATGCGCGTCCCACTCTTTGGACGATAATGTTTTCATAAGCGGACACGTTGTACGCGCCACCACTGCGTGTTTATCCCACAGCGGTGCCCATTGTCCGAGGTTTGACGCACCAAACAAGGCAACGGTCGGCGTTTTCACGGCGGTGCTGAGGTGCATCGGTCCTGTATCGTTGCTGATGTATAGATGACACCGTTGCAGAAGTGCCGCAAGTTCCATTGTGGTTGCTTGGCTAACGATAGCAGGCGGGTGCGACATCTGCTTCGCGACCTGAGCTGCTAACTCACCTTCCCGCGGCCCGGTTGTGATAACAATATGCGCGCCATACCTTTCGTGAAGTTGATCACCGAGGACGGCAAAGTTGGAGGCTTCCCAACGGCGATAGGCAGTAGCCGCCCCTGGATTCAGACCGATGATAGGATGGCTATCCTTAAGTTTTTGGCTTTCAAGGAAATTGTTCGCCCACGCTGTGCCAGTACTATCAACGAATACTTCCGGTTCATCGTCTGTTACTTCAATACCTAATGCACGGACAACATCGAGATAGCGTTGTGTTTCATGTTGTGCTGTGTTATTCGGCACTGCGACGCTCAACAACTTCTGCCCACCGGCATTTGTTTCAAACCCGACACGGAACGGAATTCGGGCGAGGAATGTATGAAGCACCAAACGGAAGGTCGGTTGTAAAACGAGTGCTATCTGAAATCTTCGACGAGCGATTTGGTAGATGAGTTTTGGCACGGATGCTTGATAGGTCAGCACCTCGTTCAGATGTGGGTTCGCGGATACCAAATCTTCGCGTGTTGGTGCTACCATATAAGCGATATAAGCATTTTGAAAGTGGTGACGTAAGGCACGGATAACCGGAGTCGTTAAAACCGTCTCACCCAATGGTGCGAGTCTAATGATTAAGATCCGTTCAATCTGATTAGGCGCAAACATCCGATCCTTTTATTATATTCCGTCCAATCGAATCTTAGAGTGCTGAATGTCTTTAAACCCGTCTATTGCTAATTTTCGTAGGTAACGGTATAATACCGTCATAGGTGCCCACACGCTAAAGCGTGGGGCTTGTGTTTCCTCGCAGTCAGCGTTTTTCTCTCAGAGAAAAATCGTCTTACGTCTGCTCCACTTTAGGCAGCCAAGCCTGCCCGTTTGATGTTGATAGCAGCGTTGATGTCTCTGTCGTGGTGAGAACCACATTCAGGACATGTCCACTGTCTATCCGAAAGAGAGAGATGTTTGTTATGGTAGCCACAATCACTGCAAGGCTTCGTCGTAGGTGTCCAGCGTCCAATCTTGACGAGAACCTTATTGTGCTTGGCACACTTCTGCTCCAGTATTTGTAGAAACTGGTAGAAGGCATGGTCAGAGACCTTGCGGCCCCAAAGGCGTTTCATGCTGTCAAGGTTCAGCGTTTCAAAAATGAGCGTGTCAAACTCGGTGCAAAGTTCGGTGGCAAGTTTCCATTGCCAGTCTTCTCGTTGTCTGGCAATCTTTCGGTGAAGCCTTGCGAGTTCACGGACGGCACGCCACCAATTGCCCGAACCTTTGACTTTACGCGAAAGTGCCTTGTTCAGAGTTCGCAACGTCTTCAGCGATTGTTTGAGAAACTGTGGAGATGCTATCGAGTCCCCTGCGTCGCTGGTGAGGAATGTTTTGTTTCCGTAATCAAATCCTGCGCTCTTACCCGTCTTGGGTTTGGGATCGAAATCGTCAACATTCTCGCACGAAAAATATATCCAATAGTCTCCACACCTATCTCGCTTGATGGTGACCGTCTTAATAGTTCCTTGAATTTCACGGTGTTTATGAAAAGAGAACCACGTGTCAATATAGTTGATTTTGATACGATTGTCTTCAAGTGTGTAACCCGCTTGTGTGAACGTCATAGAGTTGTATTTGTGGCGAGGCTTGATTTTCGGTCTACCGACTTTGCGGTTCGTTTTACCTGCTTTTCGGTCTTTCTTGTTGTGAAAAAATGCGTTTTGGGATTTGCCATACCGCAATACAACGTCTTGGACAACTTGGCTTGGCAGGGCTGCCCAATGCGGCTTCGTCCGCTTTTTGAGTTTGGTAACATGTCTTTTGAGTTTGTATGCAGATATATCTTTTCCAAACATACGACGATACCGCCGTGCAAGCAGCATGATATGCAAATGGATACCCCACATATCGTCAATCATGTTGCCGAGTTTGATGACGTTCTTTTGAGACTGGATTTTGAAACCAAAGGAAATCTTTCTCATGGTATATCACACATCACACCTTTTAACCCCTATCCAGTGGGTTGGCAAACACGCCACCAAGCGGTGACGCTGGATATGTTTGCCAGTGTGATAGCATTAATCATACCACAATTTTACACCAAAGTCAAATCTTTTTTTCACACAACTATAGGCGGTGTCTACATCCCCGCCCTAAAGGACGGAGGTTTGACACCGAAGATTATGCTAAAACCCACGGGTTGTCAAGATGATTTCACAGATTCAAACTTTAAAAGAGAAGTATTTACACGGTTGGGAACGCCAAGCGACGGTCATTCTGCTCGCCTCTGCCCTACTCTTGATGCTGCATAGATATTATACCCGCCGAAGTTTCTTCAGACTCCATTTCGCAGAATACTTTGGAGGTGGTCCCCTGGCGGAAAGCTATCCGTACTATTACTGGTTTTTGACCACGGGAGTTACGTTATTCCTCGTCCCCGTTCTCGTCGCCAGATTCGGGACAACCCAGCGACTGAAGGACTACGGATTCCAACTCGGAAATCAGAAACTTGGATGGAGTGTAACCGGTGCAGCATGGGTTCTGATGATCCCGGTGGTTATCCTTGCAGTCATTGTGTATCCACCTTTCCGCGTGAAGTATCCCCTCTGTAAGGTAATTGCAGACAGTTGGCAGACGTTTTTACCCTATCAACTTGCTTATGGCGTTTACATGTTCTCGTGGGAATTCTTCTTCCGTGGGTTTATGCTCTTCGGGTTAGAACGGAAATTTGGGAACTACAGTATCTTGATCCAGACGGTTCCGTTTGCGGTACTTCACTATTCAAAGCCGTTGCCAGAAGCATTGGGTTCAATCATTGCAGGTGTCCTACTCGGTGTCCTCGCGTTGGAGACGCGCACGTTTCTTTATGGCGCAGCAATCCACTGGCTCGTCGCAATGACAATGGATACAGTCGCTGTCATTTTTTCACGTTTCTTTATGTGAAAATTTCATTGCAGTCGCTCGATTGTTATGTTATAATGCATCAACGATATATTGATAAAAAATACTAAAGCCCAGAGAAGTTGTTATCAGTTTGTCGCTGTGCTCTTGAATTTCTTGTCCATCAATATAATATAAGGAGGTATCTTAATGACAACGCGCCTTGAACACGCTTTTACGGAAGCATCAAAACTTTCACCCAAGGAACAGGATGCACTTGCAGATTGGGTCCTTGCTGAACTCCGTTCTGAAAAACGATGGGATAAATTGTTTACCAGTTCTCAAGAGACATTATCCAAGTTGGCTTCAGAAGCACTTGCTGAACATCAGAGTAGAAGAACTTGAAGCAAAGCAGATCATCCAGGCTTAACTCGAACACGAAAAAAACATGAACAACATTACTGAAATTGTAAACGACTTTGGTGAAAGCATTATTCGGGTAGATGGTGATATTCCTGTTAACTTACCCACAAAGGATGGCGACAGATTTCTATTTATCAGTCATGACCAAAGTTTCCTAACGCACGGCTTGCACAAATACCCTGCCAAATTTTTCCCAGAGTTACCACGTTGGCTCATTAAACGCTATTCCCAAGAGAACGACCAGATTCTTGACCCATTTGCGGGTAGCGGCACCACGAATGTTGAAGCACTTCTCTCAAGGCGTAATTCTGTCGGGATTGATGTTGATCCGTTTTCGCGTTTAATTTCAAAAGTGAAAGTAACACCGTTGAGGAAAAAAGAACTCAAGTTGGCACAACAGGTCCTTTTGACAGCTGTTAACTGCTACCGTCCATCGCTTGTCCCTGAATCCGACCTACCAGATTTTCCGTATAGAGACAATTGGTTCAACAAAGAAATTCTATTGGAACTAACCTATTTGAGAAAGCAGATTCAGTGTCTTAATGCTACTGATGAAGTTAAGGATTTTTTTAAAGTCTGCCTTTCGTCTATCATCCGAGCTGTCTCTAACGCCGATGACAATTGTACGCGTACAGTGATACGTAAGAAATTGAACAAATTGGTTCGTCCTTACGACGCACTGAACCGGTTTGTGAAGGCACTCCACGTCAAAGTCCCTAAAATGATAGCGTTCTCTCAAAACTATCCAAAAGGAATAACCACTGATTTTCCAGAGGGTATGGACGCAAGGAACATCAAGTACGAAGCAAATTACTTTGACCTCGCGGTAACCTCACCCCCTTATGTCAATGCCGTTGACTATCCGAGGACTCATCAATTAGAAATGTATTGGTTAGGTTTCGCACAGGATTCTCTAACGCCTTTGAAGAAACAGAATGTCGGTACAGAAAGCGTTTCAGCCAGCCATTATAAAACCCGTCACGAAATAGGAGTGTCAGAGGCAGATAAGGTTATAGCAAATATTTTTGAAATTGATCCAAGACGTGCGTTTATTGCCTTCAAGTATTTGGAGGATATGCAAAAAAATCTTATTGAAGTCCACAAGGTGCTGCGCGACGGAGGTAGATACGTCGTTGTCGTCGGTAATAATCGCATCAGGGGACAACTATTTGAAAATTGGAAATATCTCATGCAGATCGCTGAAGATATTGGTTTTGAAATCGAAACTTACTTCGGTTCCGAGATTATTAAGCATTTTATTAAGGTACCCAGAGGGGAACGTATCAATACTGATTGGGTTTTAGTCCTAAAAAAATAACAACACAGAGGCAAAACATGCTGAAAATAGAAGAAAGAGGCAGACAAGCTTCAGTAGACGGATTTGCCCACGAGCATATCGCTGCTGGAATCCTCATGAAAAGGTACCAGAACGTTTCATTAGTCGATCTACCTTTATCGCCTTATGACATCATTATTGTCCGTAAAACAGCAGATGACAGTGAGGACATAATTCGTGCACAAATCAAAACAGCGAAACAATCAGTGCCCTTTACTGGAGGCGGAAGAGGAGGCGTTGACCGAGAGTACAAATCGGATGTTAAAACTTATACGCAGTCCACTGCAACCTCAGATATTGTTATTGGTGTTCATCCAGCAGGCGACAACGCTTTTGAACTCTACTTTGTTCCAACGATTCTCATTGAAGAACTCAATCAGAAAAGTATTTCTATCAATAAAATTAAGGATTTAAAGGAAAATTACTTCATTCTGGAAAATTGTAAAAATAAGGAAGTAATAATCGAAAAATGTAGAGAATATGGAATCCTGTCATCAGAATCTCGTTACCTCTTCTGAAAATATCTTCTAATTTTAATTCGCTTGTAACCGTCGTCTAAGGACTGCGTATTCTCCACGAATTTCAAACATTCATGAAACGCTGAGAAAGATACAGCACTCCCGCAGGATGCCACACGTGTATTCTGACATTGATTCCTATTAGTTTGTTCCTATGGGTATAACTGTTCAAGCGATTTCAACCTCTAAATCGAGTTCAGGTTAACGTAGGGGCGAGGTCCCCTCGCCTGTCTTATAGTTCCACAATTCTGAAAATCCTGATTCTGACAATTCGCTGTCAAAATATTTACACACTCCAGTCGAAATCGCCATTGAACAGGACGAACAAACGGCTATTGAGTGGTTGAATTCTGTTTCATAGGTCTGTTGATATTTTGGACGTGAGAACTTCACCTCTCTTAAATCAGCAACCTTTCCTCTTAGATTTTGTCAGCTTAGATTGGTGTTGCTCTATGATATGTGGTATAATTGTAATGTGAGTTTGGCAATGGTCGAGGTTAGAAAATCCCGCCACTTGGGTGGAGCGCGACAGTATCTCATATTTTCTTAGGAATTGATAATGATTGACGAGGATAAAGAAAGACTTGATGAGTTTAAGAAAGAATTAAGACGTTTATCGGCAACCCGAATAGTCAGAAAACACATTCTCTTTGGAGAATGTTGTATGTTATCTCAGGACAAATACTTCGATTTGCGCTCGGAGGTCGCTGATCACTTCGGACTGCACCCAAATGAGGTTTTAGTTGTGGGCTCAACAAAACTGGGTTTTAGTGTCGTACCAGGTAAAAAATACCGTCTATTCGGTAATGAATCTGATATTGATGTTGCTCTGGTGTCTTCAGCATTATTTGATGAATTTTGGGAACAAGTGTTTAGATATAAGTATGCGGGTTCATATTGGCCCGAATATGATCAATTTGTTGACTACCTCTTTCAAGGATGGATAAGGCCTGATAAATTGCCTCGGTCACCCATGTTTCCTTTGAGAGAAGATTGGTGGAATTTTTTCCGGTCTATCACAAATAGTCGTAAATATGGAGATTTTAAGATTGCCGGTGGATTATATAAGTCGTATTTTTTTCTGGAGAACTATCAGACAATTTGTGTACAACAGTGTATAGATAACTTGGAGGAGAACAGTGCAAACAACGGCGACGAATAAAAAAATACGCACGCTTTTGGCAGATATTCGGAACGAAACCTTGATTCCAAGACCTGAGTTTCAAAGACGTTTAGTGTGGTCGAATAGGCATAAAAGTGCTTTTATTCAAACAGTTTTGGATGGATATCCTTTTCCTGAAATATATATTGCTGCTGGTGAAGTAGATCCTGCCACTGGGGAAGGGAAGGAAATGTTAGTAGATGGCCAACAGAGGTTAACTACATTGAAACAGTACTTTGAAGCATCGCCAGACTTAAGGTTGTCGAAAGAAGTGACTCCTTACTCGCAGCTACCCGAAGGAAAACAAGTTGACTTTTTAGAATATCAGGTTGTTGTTCGAGACTTGGGAAAAATAGATATTACTAAGATAAAGGAGGTGTTTCAACGAATTAACTCGACGAACTATGCTTTAAATGCTATGGAGATTCATAATGCCAGATTTGATGGAGAAATAAAAAGATTCGCTGAAAAACTGGCGGAAGATCCTTTTTTTGAAAAACATAGAGTCTTCTATTCTAACGAAGTAAGACGTATGGGGGATGTGCGTTTCGTTTTGTCTGTTGTTGTAACTGTGATGTCAACCTACTTTAATAGGGATAACGAGCTTGAAAATTATCTTCAAGAATATAACGATACATTTGAAGAAAAGTGCCGTTTAGAGATTGAATTTCAAAGAGTTTTTAAGTTTATAGCAGCGTGTGGATTTCCCCAAAATAGCCGCGTCTGGCGAAAGGCGGATCTATTTACTTTGCTTGTGGAGATTTATAGAGCGTTAATTAAAGAAAACAAGCCACTTGAGCCTGCAAAAGTTGGAGAACAACTGCGAAAGTTTTACGAATTAGTAAAAAGGTTAGGACAGCGAGGGGAAGACAGTGAGGTTGAAAAGGAAGACAAAAGAGTAGCAGAGTACCTTACAACGACTAGACAAGCGACCAACGATAGGATGACCCGTATAAATAGAGGAAAGATTTTACAAGATGTGATTAGCGGAAAATTTTTCGATGAGAAACAAGACCAACTGTTTTAACAATACCTTCACCCTTACTATTGAACAGAACGAACAAACCGCTATTAACTGGTTGGAATCTGTTTCGCAGATGACAGATGATTAGCGTGTGTATCTTCAATTACCAGACGATGCTTAAGCGCGTTCAATAGAGAGTTGAACGTATCTAATAATAGTGCAGCGTCCTCATTAGAAAGAGCATCCGAGAGTGTTTCAGCATCAATACTGGTGCGTTTGGAAAGTTCGGAAACCCCACCTTGCGATTCTACAAAAACCCCAAGCTCCTTCAGAAAGAAGGGCAGTTCGCCATCAGCAAGGTATTCCTCCAAGGTCAATTCGAGATATTCAATCGCTGCCTCCGGATCATTAGCAAGTCTTCTGATTTGATACTCGCGCCAATTCCCCATCTCTCTCATCGGTGTATCTCCTTATATTCTGATAATTATACCTCATTTTCTATCAAAAACGCAAGGTATGTTCGCAATTTCGGGATTGCTTGGATAATTACAGTTGACATCCTCACCCTTTTTTTGTAAAATGTATCTTATACAACTTGTAGAGGCATTTTGAGAACCGCAGATTAATTTGGAGAGGAGATGAAAATATAAAATGGCTAACAACGTTTTTCCACCGGTAGAGACGACTTATCCTATAGATAACGCGCATGTCAACAGTTTAGAAGCGTATCAAGCACAATATGCCGAATCCGTCCAAGACCCCGAAGAATTTTGGGCAACAGTGGCGGAACGGTTGACGTGGTATCAGAAATGGCGGACCGTTCGCGATTATGATTTCGTCGCAGGAGAAATTAAATGGTTTGAAGGCGGCACACTCAACGCCTGCTATAACTGCCTTGATCGGCATGTAGAGGCTGGACACGGTGCTGCAACCGCTATTATCTGGGAAGGAAACGATCCATCTGAAGATAAAACCTTTACCTTTGATGAACTGCTGACAGAGGTCAAAAAATTTGCCAACGTCCTCAAGGCACAAGGCATTGAAAAAGGCGACCGCGTCTGTATCTATCTACAGATGGTTCCAGAGTTAGCCATCGCGATGCTCGCATGCGCACGGATTGGTGCTGTTCACTCCATCGTCTTCGGGGCATTTTCAGCCGAATCCCTCCGAGACCGGATTAACGACTCGGCTTGCAAAATGCTCATTACGCAAGATACCGCAATGCGCGGACCCCGTAGCGATATACCCATGAAAGCTAACGCCGATGCCGCTGTTGCCGAATGCCCATCCATTGAAAAGGTCGTCGTCGTCAAGCGTACCGGCGATACAGTCGATTTCGATGCTTCGCAGGATATTTGGTGGCATGAAGCGATGGCGAATGCCGATGCCGAGTGTGAACCCGTTGTTATGGATGCTGAAGACCCACTTTTTATTCTTTACACCTCCGGTTCGACGGGGAAACCCAAGGGTGTTTTACATACGACAGGCGGCTACCTTACCTACACCTCTTACACACATCAACAGGTTTTTGACTACCACGAGGGGGATGTCTACTGGTGTACCGCTGATATAGGATGGATTACTGGGCACTCTTACATCATCTACGGTCCGCTTGCGAATCGGGCGATTACCGTTATGTTTGAAGGCGTACCGAACTATCCAGACTTCGGAAGATTTTGGCAGGTCGTCGAAAAGCATCGTATCAACATCTTCTACACTGCGCCAACCGCGCTCCGCGCCTTGATGAAGGAAGGCGATACATGGGTCGAGAAATACGATCGCTCCACACTCAGGTTGCTCGGCACGGTCGGCGAACCCATCAAAGAGCCGGAGTGGTTATGGTACTACAATACCGTTGGCGATGGGCGTTGCCCAATTGTTGATACGTGGTGGCAGACGGAGACCGGCGGGATATTGATGACACCGCTGCCCGCAGCAACACCATTGAAACCTGGTTCAGCAACGTTCCCGTTCTTTGCGATTGAACCTGTGATACTCGATGAGGAAGGGAACGAGGTGGAAGGCAACCCAGCGACGGGGTACCTCTGTATTAAAACCGCTTGGCCCGGTATCATGCGGACTGTCTACGGCGACCATGAACGCTTTTTGGACACCTATTTTCGCCGATTTCCCGGCTACTATATGACGGGTGACGGCGTACTACGCGATGAAGATGGTTACTATTGGATTACAGGTCGCGTTGATGATGTCCTGAATGTCTCTGGACATCGATTGGGAACTGCCGAAGTTGAAGGGGCAATCGGACAACATGAAGCGGTCGCAGAAGCAGCCGTCGTCGGTTACCCGCACGACATCAAAGGGCAAGGTATCTATGCCTATGTCACGCTGATGACGGGTGAATCTCCGTCTGATACGGTAGAAACCGGTATCAAACTGGCGGTGCGGCAACATATCGGTCCCATCGCCACGCCTGACAAAATCCAGTTTACACCCGCATTGCCAAAGACGAGATCCGGCAAAATTATGCGGCGTATCCTCCGAAAGATAGCAGAAGGCGACATCTCTGAACTCGGTGATACCTCAACGCTTGCTGATCCAACGGTCGTTGATGCTTTGGTTGAAGGTAGGCAGTAGATTTGCGTATTGTATTTATAATGAATGAGGGATAGAAATTGGCATCCGCACAAAATATTGTAGACGAGTTGAAGAAACAGGGCATTACGCATGCTATCGGCGTTCCCGATAACGGTAGCGCGCGGATTTATGAAATTTTACGGGCAGAACCCGATATCGAAGTTATCACGGTAACCCGTGAGGGTGAAGCGTTTGCTATTGCCTCTGGGCTGTATGTGGGTGGTAGGGAACCCGTCATCATCATTCAGAATACAGGTTTTCTGGAGTCCGGCGATGCCATTCGCGGCACTGTTGTTAACATGCAAGTACCAGTAGTCGTATTTATTGGTTATCGTGGGTATCACAACCGCGACGCAAATGGGAATTGGGTCGATTCTGTAGCAACCTTTCTTGAACCGACGCTGAAAGCGTGGAATTTGCCTTATGAAATGTTGGAGACGGATGACGATATTTCGTGTATCGGTAGAGCGTTTGAAAAAGCTGCTACCACTTCGTTTCCTGCAGCAGTGCTACTGATCGGACATGCTACATAGTTTGCTGTGGTTATAATTTGGTAGTTATGAAGTATGGTAAACGTCAAAAATAGATAGACATTCTCCCCTCCGTGGTAGGCGAGGTTTCTAACCTCACCGGTGTAGAGTGTCCAATTAATGCTAAGGTTTACCATAAGTGCGAAATAATGGATAAATTTTGGTAAAATGTGAGGTTATACGGCTTTTTTTTGCAATATTTCATTTTTTTTAAACATTTTACTTGACAAAGCGTTTAAAGAGAATGTATCATTAATCTTTGTTTATCAAAATCTATAAATAAGGAGAGGAGAACAATGGAAGCCGAGTATTTCGGTGAAACAGCTAATATAGGGAATGTTGAATCTTATATGGATTCGGCATTTCCGATGGAAGAGACAGAGTATTCTGAGAATTCTAAGGGGAGCGATCGGACAGCACTCACGAGTTGGCTCCGAAGCGTAGCAGGTCATCGCCTGTTGTCACGAGAAGAAGAAGTTGAATTAGCGAAACGGATTGAAGCCGCGGAGGCACAACCACTGGACGAACTACTGGAAGTATTAGTAAAAGTTGAACTATTATCTCCCAAGGTGAAAGTGGAACTGGTGAAACAGATTGGAGCCAACGAGGACGAACCGCGAGAAGCAGGCGATGAATTGTTAGAAGTACTATTGGAAAACAACCTGTTGTCTCTTGAGAGAAAAGAGGAACTGGCGAAGCAGATTAAACCTGGCGGTAATGCCGCACGCAGGACCTTAGTGGATGAATTACTAAACATTCTGGTGCAATCTGATACGTTACCTGACGAGCAGAAAAAAGAGCTGGCGGAACGGATTGAAGTTGCTGAGGTCGAAGCACACAGTGCACGAGATGAATTAGTCCAGGCCAACCTACGCCTCGTTATTTCTATTGCCGTTAAATATCAGGGCCACAATGTCCCACTTGAAGATTTGATTCAGGAAGGGAATATCGGACTCATTAAGGCGGCAAGTAAATTTGATTATCGGAAGGGGTTTAAATTCAGTACTTATGCTATCTGGTGGATTAAGCAGGCGATCATGCGCACGCTTGATAATTTCTCTCGTTCGATTCGTTTACCTTCCTATATCGTCGCGAAGATGAATAAATTTGATTCTATTTATGCAACGTTGTGCCAAGAGTTGCAACGTGAACCCAGACGCGATGAGATAGCGGAGGCTTTGGACCTCACTGTTAATCAGGTTGAAGAGATTCTTACCTTTAACGCTGATGCGATTTCCATGGATTTACCGCTGAGTGATGAACGTTCTGCTTCAACATTAGGTGATTTAATCGAGGACCCCACTACCAGTGGAGAAGACGGTCCCATCGCCGAATTGATTAACGCCGATTTGATCGCTCAATTTCTTGACAAGTTACCTGAACGCGAGCAGATAGTCCTGCGGATGCGTTTTGGACTTGAAGATGGAGAACGGAAAACACTCCGAGAAATTGGTGTTGCCTTGAAGGTCACTCGAGAACGCGTCCGGCAGCTTGAAATAGACGCACTCAAAAGATTGAATAATCTTTATAAAGAGATGAGTGAATTTCAATATGAAGAGATGAGAGAGTTTCGATCTGAATCCTCCAGAGCCGCATAAATAATCACGGAAGGCGACTATGAAGAATTTCTTGAAGAAGTTCACGGGAACCGAAACTCCTTTGCTTGAAGTTACGGAAGCCGCACAAGAGAAAATTCACGCAGTTATACAAACTGAGGAAGTTGAAGTCGAAGGGCTGCGGATTGGTATCCAAGGTAGAACCGCTACCGCTTTCCAGTACAGTCTCGGCTTGGCTACCGAAGTTCAAGACGGTGATATTATCGTCGATTGTGAGAATTTTAAAGTCCTCGTTGATGCAGAAAGCGCGTCTGACCTCAAAGGTGCTGTTATTGATTATGTCGAGGACCTAAATTCCAGTGGCTTTAACATTGAGAATCCCAATACGCCGACATGGGACAATCCCAAAGCGCAGGAGATTCAAAAACTTATTGATGAACGTATCAACCCAGCTGTTGCTGCACACGGTGGGCAAATAGAACTCCTGAACGTTGAGGATGACTCTATTTATATTCACATGGGCGGTGGCTGTCAAGGGTGTGGGATGGCGAATGTCACCCTCAAACACGGCATTGAAGCCATGATTCAGGAAGTTTTCCCTGAGATTAAGCATGTCGTTGATACGACTGACCACGCTGCTGGGGATAATCCATATTATTCCCCAAGCAAAGGCTAAAACAGACGGGCAGGTTCTACATCTGTCCGTTTTTGTTTTTAATCTGTTATAACGTGGGCACCTGAATTATTCGCTCGCGTAATAAAACATGAACCCCCATTCGGGAGCGTTTTCAGGAATGCTTCCGTCTCCCGTTTCAGCTCCCCAATTTCCTCGCCTAACACACAAATCGCAGGTCCCCAACTGCTAACGCCAGCACCGAAGGCACCAGTAGTGCTTAGGAAATCGAGTGTTAGTTGTAACTCATTACCTTGCGCGTCAATTTCCACCCGCTTCCACCCAAATTTCTGGATACGGTTTAAAGCGTTGCCGAAGTTAGACATATCCCCTTCGATGAGAGCCGGGAGTATCTGGAGTAGGAGTATGTGGGATAGTTTTTGAGCGATCCATTCCGGTTGTGGACATAGGGTCTGGAACAATTCTATCTCTGCCTCGCCGTAAATCCTCGAACAGTTCGGCATCACAATCAGCATCGGCGATTCTGGAAATGCGTAACGCAGTAGGATGGGGGGTGGTGGAATATCACCCACGGCGGAAGAAGGTAGGAAGGAAGCCTTCTGGTCTGGAAAACGGTGTCCGCCGTCTACAATGAAGCCACCTGTGTCGAACGCTGCAATACCGATACCTGAAGTGCCACCGCGTCCGACAATTTTTGCGAGTTCTTGCACATCCAAACTGAGTTCATACAGAATATTAACGGCTTGTGCAACACCGAGCGCGAGTTGTGTGCCAGATCCGAAGCCACAATGCATCGGGATTTCGGTTTCAAGTGTTAATTTAATACCGGGGAATGGATGGATTTTTTGGAGGCGTTCGAGAACCGAATATGCCCGATCGCGGTATACAGAGGCAGCTACGTCCAGGGTGTTTGCCCGCTCAGCGACGATTTGAAAATTTGGATCGGTAATTGCTAAACCGAAACCTCCATCAATGCGTCCGAGCGCGCCGTTCAAATCAAGAAGGGAAAAATGTAACCGAGACGGCGTGGTAATTCTGACATGGTGCATAGTTGGATCGAGTTTGATAGGCTTGTAGGCACGACTGGTGAGTATTGCCTTTAAGAAGTCGGGCGCGCTTGAAAAGCACGCCCATCGAGGTTCATTTATTCGGCATCCGCGCCATTGTGTCCATTTTTCTTGACATCCCGCTCGATTAAACCGTCTCGGATGTGCAACACACGTTTAGCATGTTCCGCGACTTCAGGTTCGTGTGTCACCATAATGATAGTGTTGCCTTCGTCGTTGAGTCGGTTGAAGATCGCCATGATTTCAGTCCCAGAACGGGTATCTAAGTTCCCTGTCGGTTCATCAGCAAAGATCATTGACGGTCTGTTGACTAAGGCACGCGCAATTGCAACGCGCTGGATCTGTCCACCCGACAACTCCGTTGACTTGTGATCCACGCGATCCGCCAAACCAACCGCCTCTAAGGCTTCAAATGCCCGCCGTTTCCGCTCCTTTCTGCCCAAGCCGGAGTAGATGAGGGGTAACTCAACGTTGTTGAGCGCACTCGTCCGGGGAAGCAAGTTAAACGACTGAAACACGAAACCGATCTTCTTGTTCCGAATGTCTGCCAGACGATTGTCCGAAAGTTTGCCGACCTCTTCGCCTTCGAGGAAGTATTCACCGGCTGTTGGTGTCGCGAGACATCCGAGGATATCCATCATTGTTGACTTCCCGGAACCCGATGGTCCCATAATCGCGATGAATTCACCTGATGTTACCGTGAACGTCACGCCTCGCAACGCGTGCACCTGAACGTCACCCATTTGGTAAACTTTCGTCAGATCTCTTACATCTATTAACACAACGTTTCCTCCTTAGCATTACTGACATGAAGCTAAAGATATATCTAAATTTATGAACCTTTTTTCAAACCTGTTCTTTTTGACGCAATATCAAAAAGGAAGGGAAGGCAGTTTGTCTATACTAACAATCACGCAAATTTATTTGTCTTCTTCATCGTCCGAAGTTTTTTCGCCTTTGGTTAATTCTTGCATGGAAGGCACAAAAACGCGATCCCCTTCTTTCAAACCACCGGTGATTTGAAAGTGTGTGTTGTTCCGCTGCCCAATTGTAATGTGGGTTTTAACCCCTTTTTGTTCCTTTTTGTTTTTATTCGATTCACCCGTATCCAACATGACAAAGTATTGCCGTTCGCTGCTTACTTCGGCTTCCACACCGGAGAGCGCATTCCCGTCTGCAATAATGATGCTAATCTCTATCGGACCCGTCCGCAACCCTTTTTGGTCGTCTTCAAGCAAAATTTCGAGATTACCGCGGTCCTGCTCCGGTGAAATTTTACCAACTCGTCCAGGGAACTCTTTTCCGACCAGACTCCGAATGCTGAGTTCCTGACCTTCTCGGAATCGTCCCAAATCACTTGGATTAACTTTCGCTCTGACAGTGAAAATCTCAGGGCTTAATACCGAGGGTATCGGGAGTTGCAGAATATCTGATTCTTCAAACACGATGATGTCTACATCAGCGGACATCCCAGGCAGCAGTTCCGGCGGTGAACCGATAACCTCTACATCTACCTCGAATGTAATCACAGAACTCTGGTTTTGTGGGCCTCGCGGTGTCGCACTCGGTGAGATTTCACTCACCCGTCCCGGAAAGATACGATTCGGGTAGCTATCAACACTGATTTCAGCCCGTTGATCTATCGCTATTTTCCCGATCTCTACTTGGTTGATTTGGGTTCTGACGATCATCTGATCGAGATCGGCGATCCGCATAATAGGTTCACCCCGTGAAAATGCAGAACGTCCGGAGGTAATAATTTCACCCTCTTCTACGATGAGGCGTGTAATCGTACCAGAGATAGGAGCCGTGACGGTTGTCCAGTTGTACCGCTCCTTTTGCGACTTGAGTCGACTTTCTGCTTCAAGTCGGCTTGCCTCCGCGCCGACCTTCGCGTGTTTTGCCAATGCTTTTTGTTGTTCTATTGTTTCTTGTATCTGGTCAAGGCGGGTCTGCGCGTCCTCAAGTTCTGCTTTGTACTGCTTACGTTGGGCTTCTAACGAGTCTTTGAGCGTCTTGACATTTTTTTTATTCAAATCGAGCGTCGATCGTCTGCTCTCAATCGCTTGCTCCATTGCTTTGATGTTTTCTTCTTGAGATTTTATCGTTTCACCCTGCGAATCGACCTCTTTTAGGGAGGTGTCATAATTCGATCTGGCGATGATCAACTGCTTCTGTGAATCCTCTAACGCCTGTTTTGAAATGAGTTGTTTGTCGAACAGTTCCTTATTTCGTTCGTGTTCTGATGCTGTTGTCTCATAGGAGATTTTTGCCGATTCAACTGCAGTCTGCGCACGTTCAAGCGTCAGTTTCGCTTGTCCTAACGCGATTTCTGCTTGTTTAAGCCCGATACTATCCTGATTTAGGGAATTTTGGGTTGTAGCGACGAGCGTTTCGGCTTCCGTTATCCGCTGCTGCGTTGTCGCAACGAATGAATCTAATGTAGCTTGTGCCTTAAGTACCGAATTTTGTGCTTGTGCCAGGTTGCTGTCCTGCTGTTTGTCAGTGATTTCAATCTGGAGTTCTGCGCGTCTGAGTTCAGCGTCGCGGGCTTCGAGATTCGCCTCAGCCTGCTTCTTTTGCTCTAAAATTTGTTCGTCATCAATGCGGAGGAGAGGATCTCCTATTTCAACTTTTTGTCCTTCGTCAACGAGGATTTCGATGATCTCGCCCTCAACATTTGAGCGGACATCTACCTCAAGGAAGGAACGTAAATTGCCCGATTCACGTACTCGCACGCGGAATTCCCCACGCCGAACGACCTCTTGTTTAACCTCTTCGTCTTTCTTCTGTTGACCGAAACTGAAATTCATCCGGGTTGCACCGATTGCCCCAACGGCGATAACGACAACAGCAATCGCCCCGATAATGAACCACTTTTTTCGACTCTTCATGGTTATTGTAAGACTCCCATTGCGTCTTGCAGACGGGTCTGTGCAATTTTGTAATCGTAAAAGGCATTCACCTGATTCGTCAATGCCTGTGCGTAGCTTGTTTGGGCATCAAGCAATTCAAGCAGAATCGCTTTGTCCACATCGAAACGTCCTTGAATCACGTCCAAACTCAGTTGTGCGTTGTTAACCTGTGCCTTGGAGATGTCAAGCGAGGTTTCACTCCGTTTGAGGTTTAGGTATGCTTGTCTGACAGCGAGGGCCACATTCCGTTCCAGATCACTCGCGTTTTCCCGAGTCTGCTCTAACTGCATATTTATTTCTTTGACGCGATTGCTCAAAATACCGCCGTCAAAAAGCGTGAAGTTTAGTGAGGCACCGATGCTCCAGCTCCGAAAGTCGGAGAAATTCTCGCGCTCGCGGAGGTAATCGTCAAGATTCACATCGTAACTGGCATCCGCGTTCAAGCGGGGCCACCGTTGTAATTTTGCCAGAGTTAAACTCCATTCTTGTACTCTTAATTGTGCCTGAAGTTCTTGGAACTCTGGACGATTATCAAGTGCTATCTGGATGGCTTCTTCGACCGGCATCTCTATCCGTTCAATGGTCCCTCGGTCTTGATACAACTGATATGATTCGTCAACCGAAACGGTAAGCAGCACCCCTGGGTCCAACCCGAGGAGCCGTGGCAAGGTTGCCTGTGCAATTTGAAGTGAATTTTGGTTGTTTAGCAAACTTAATTGGTCATTTGCTTCGCGAACTTCAGCGGTGGCGATATCTGCCGGGATGAGTGAACCCGCCTCTACGAAATCCCGCGTACGTCGTGTATTCTCTTGAGACCTCGCCAGGATCTGCTCACTCACGCTGACGAGTTCCTGCGATTGGAGGACATCATAGTAAGCTTGGGTAATATCAAGAATTAAGCCTTGTTTAATGCCTTCATTGCGGCTCACTGTGGCGTTCAAATTCTCTTTAGCTTGTGCGAAGCCTCCTTCGCGTTGTCCGTTATCCCAAATCGTATATTGTCCGCGTAATCCTAAATTATAATTTTCGGGTTCAAATCCGAAATCAATCCGGTCAGAAAAGTCGTAACTACCGGTGGCAAAGATTTGTGGAAAATAGTCAGCGCGTGCAGTGTTAACGCGAAGTTCTTGGATCGCAAGGTTCAAGCGCGCATTTCGCATGCTTGACGCTCTTTCCAAACCTATTTGAATACACTGCTCAAGCGTTAAAGGTTGCGATAAATCCACCTCGCCGCTGGGTTCTTGCGCACCTACACTGAAAGCTATCGCTAATTGCGCAATCAAGATAATTGTTAACAATGGGTTTCGCGGACCCGCAAGTTTTGACAAAACAGTAAACTTAATTTTCCCGTGAATCATTAAAATCTCCTTGTCCATTTGGAAATTTGCAAGCTGCACTAAGAAACCTTAATCTATAATCTTTTGACGCAGTTTTCCACTAAACGTTTAGACATTTTAATATCTCCTATGGTTCTTTTTTCTTGAAATCGTTCACAATTTTTGTTAAACTAATCTATTAAGTTGAGAGACAACGGTATTGTCATCGATTATAATCTTATTGTGTGTTTTGGGAAGTTGGTGAACATCTATGATTTTCAATGCATCAGATTCCCACAAACTATGCCGGATCACGACCCAGCGCGAAATTGCTAAGTAACTGGGTACAACGTACAACACAACATAGGGTCAGCGTTAAGTTGAAAAACGCATAAAATATCAAATTCAAGGATTTCTTGAGAATCTACAAAACTATTAATGAAAGTTTTGAACAATTTATGGAGAAAACAAATGATACGTAACTTTTTTTCTACCTTAATTATTAACATAATGGTTCTGATAGGTCTCGCTTTCTTTCTGAGTTGCGCCGCAACGAAGGAAAGCTCCAACCCATCAACTTCCGAAAAACCTGCTTTTGAATCTATCGCCGAACGACAGGCGAAAAACAGAGCTGCACGTGAACAAAGGATCGCAGCATCTGAAGAAGCACGACTCAAACGACTTGAAGCTTATGAGGAAAGGAAAGCCTCGCAACTCAAAGCTCGCGAAGAGCAACTCAAAGCTCGCGAAGAAAAAATTAAAAAAATACGCGAGGAAGTGCGAAAAACCATAGACCCTCAGAAAGCAGCCAAAGCTGCTGAGGAAGCTGCTGAGCGAAACAGACAAGATGCCATTGAGTATCAAAAGCAGGCAAAACTTCGCACTTATGGCAAATTGATAAGCACCTACACCGCGCCTGATTATGTGTCGAAAACGTATTATGATTCAATATCAAAGCGCTACACTACTGTAACAACTTTCAAAGGCAAAACTGAGATTTCTACGTCCTACCATAGGAAGTCAAAGTAGACAAGCAGGTATAAGTTAGCAACTCGCTTTTATTGACCTTTAAAAAAACGCCAAACACAATTCGTGGATGAATGTATGCCGAAACAGAACTCTATTCTTACTGCCATTTTTATCTCCACTGCCCTCGTTGTTATCGTATCAGTACCTGTGTTTTCAGTAGATTCCGGGACGCACTGGTTGATCGTCGATGCAACCGAGGATGCCCGTGCACATGAACTGCTGAATGCGCTTACTGAACTCCTAACGACGCGGGGACAGGTGCCGAGTGAGCAGATCCATCGTCTTGAAGGTGATGTTGTTACCACGCAAGAGATTTACGCCTTGCTTCAAGAAGTTGGGCAGCAAGTACAGCCGGATGGGACCCTAATCTTTCTATACCATGGAAAGGTTGTCAAACACAGACGCCCAAATGCCATGCATCTGCTAATTCCAGGTGATACCCAAACGATTCAAGATGCAACACTAAATCAGTGGTTTAGGGAATCTTTCAGTGGGCACACAATTGTTATTCTTGATGGGTACAGTGATGATACAGACCTAAACACTTACTATGCCAACCGTGAGATTCTCGGCAGTGCTGCCCTGAACGTGATTCAATTGGCACCGCAAGCGGATACTACGAGAGCTCTTCGGGTACTCAACGACGCACTTGCTACAGACACAACTGATACGGATGAGAATAGGCAGATCAGTATCATTGAGACCTTTGAATTGTTCCGGACAGATGAGGAACTCCCTAACGGCGTACTCGCACCAACGGGTGATGTTGAGGCAGCGCTTCTCAAACTCAGTCCTGCGATTAAGATTGAGACCTTTCCTGATGGCGCACAAATTTCTATTAACGATGTAGAAGTTGGGAGCACACCGGCACTCGTCACAGAGAACTTGCAGCAGGGCACTTCCACAGTATCGGTTAAGAAGCTGGGTTATCATATCCCTCTCCCCAAAACTGCCGAATTGCAATTGGTGCTCGGGGAGTCCGTCCGCATGGGGTGGGTCCTGCAACCTATTGCTATACACGGGACTGTCGTAGGTGTTGAGGGTCAACCGGTCACTGGGACAATCGTTTGGATTGGTGGAACAACACACCAGCAGACGCTTGAGGCAGATGGTGCTTACCGCTTTGACGATTGGAAGGATTCAGGGTTGCTTACACTCGGTGAAACTTACACGCTTCACGCAAAACAAGGTGATCTGAGTTATGAAGCCCTTACTTTCACGTTTGATGGCTATACCGATATAGAACACACAATTCAACTTGTTAAACGGACGTGGTTTGAAATCGCACAGATTGCCTTTGATCAAAACGACCATCAAGGCGCGATTATCGCGTTTCAGAACGGGATTGAACAGACTACAAATTTCCCACAGATGTCCCCAGAATTAACGGTTTTACTTCTCAGTTCCTTCGCCGATGCCCTCGACAAACAAGACGTTCACGATGTTAATACGCTGGTTGTTACAGCCAAGCTTGCCGAACAACATGGACAGCCAGACCTCGCAAAAAGGTATTGGCAAGAGTTAAAAGCGAAGGCGCGAAAAGGAACTCCGGCTGCGGAACTCGCGAGCCAACGCCTCTGGGAACTCAATCGCGCCCGTTATCTTTTCAATATCGGTCTCGTTGTTGTCGTCGTCATTCTAATCACGTCTGGCGCGTGGACATATTACAGATACCGGAAAACCAGGCAGACAGTTTCATAGAAGATATAGGGACAGACTCAAAGGCTCTGTCCCTATACGTCTGAACCCCTTCTTAGTGGCGATACCTTTCCCCAATCAAATTATTCGCAGCGCGGACTGGACGGAAGAGCGTCTGGCGTTTCGCAGGCATTTCTGCTAACAATTTAGGATGTGGATCCCAGTCGTGCCACTTGCTGTTCACTGTGTTGTAGCAACTGAAAGTAGCCAGCCGATCGTTATCTGCATTCGTCCATTGATGCGTACTGTGCGTGAGTGCTTCTGTGAAGAACAGCAGGGAGCCAGCAGGACACTCGTACGTATCCCAGATAGGCGAATCTGGACTCTGGATTGTGTCGGGTGCTGTGTAGACTGCTTTATGACTCGCTGTAATAAATAGCGTCCCACCTTGTCGGTATTTCACTGGATTCAGTTCCCAAACAACGCGGGTTAACCCGCTGTGTGCCTTGCCTGGGATACACCGATAGAGATGGGAGTCACCCGGAAAACGGAGCATTCCGTTTCCGTTATGCGGTCCGAAATTTCCGTCACCAACAGTCCGATAGAACAGACTACACGACTCCATCCGGAATCCATAGCACTCCTGACTCGATAGCGCAGGATGCGCCACGAACTCGTTCAGGAAGCCCACAACATTTGGGTGATCCGATAAACGTTGCAAAGGACCGCCGAGCGGAGAACGCTCATGTTCTGGGATTGATTCCGGGTCATGGCGGAGTCGGTGGGCAAATTCCTGCATCTCCGCAAGTTCATCACCCGACAGCACGCCCGGAACTAAGAGCCAACCGCGCATATCAAAAAGATACTTCTGCTCTTGCGTCGGCGCGACAACGGGGATGCCATCAGAGGTGGTTGCGGTGAGTTGTGCCTGTGCATTCTCGACGTCAAGTGCTGATCCGAGGTTTTTATCAACAATGAAGGGGTTGCTGTGATGTGTGACTTTTGCCATAAGAGACATCCTTTGTATTGGCTATCTGCTGTCGGCTATCAGCAAAGACGCAAGCGTTACATCTTTCCTGACTGCTGATGGCTGATGGCTATTCTTTTTCCTATGCAGCTTTAGCGCGTTTGAGGGCATCTTCAGAAACGGTGAGCGTCTTCGTAATATCTTCATCCGTATGCGACATCGACATAAACCAGATATGTCCTTCCGGTAGGTACAAACCGCCATCTAAAGTCGCTTCGTAGAAAGTCTGATGGAAACGTTGTTGGCGTTCATCGCTGCTATCGGTGTTCAATCCGAAGTATGGCATCGGACCGATACCACCAATCCGAGCGTTCTCAATGCCGAGGCGTGCTACCATCTCCCTGTAGCCATCGAGTAGTTTCTGTCCCTGTTTCCACATGAATGCGACACCGTCTTTCGCCTCAAGTTCTTCTATCGTAGCGATTGCGGCGGCAACGAGGGAGACCTCTCCGTGGAAGGTCGCGGCTACCCAGACATCGCCGACCTCGTCCATGATTTCCTTTTTACCGACGACGACAGCAGTCGCAAACCCGTTGGCGAGTGCTTTTCCAAAAACGGACATGTCAGGAGTAACACCGAAGTATTCTTGGGCACCGCCCAAAGCGTAACGGAATCCCGTTTTGACTTCATCAAAGATCATCAACGCCCCGTTAGCATTCACGAGTTTCTTTGCTTCTTCGAGGAAGTTATCTTTCGGAAGATCGAGCCCAGAGGGTTCCATAATCAGACACGCGATCTCGTCAGGGTGCGCTTTAAAAAGGTCAGCGAGTCCTTGAAGGTCATTAAAATCGACACTCAGTGTAGATGCGGCAGCACTCGGCAAATGTCCGCGAGCGTGGCTGCACCAGTCGTGCCATCCGTGATAACCCGAACGAATTACCTTTTCTTTACCGGTATACGCCCGCGCGAACTTAATCGCACCCGTCGTTGCATCTGAACCGCCAACAAAATAGCCAACCTTGTCCGCCGATGGAATAATCTCAACCAACTTTTCAGCAAGCTCTACCTCAAGCGTATGTCCGAAGTTGTAAACGTTACCGCGTTCAACAAGATGTCTTGTGACCGTCTCAATCACGGTAGGATAGGCGTGTCCAAGGATCATCGGTCCGTATCCCATCAGATAATCGATATAGTCATTGCCATCGGCATCCCAAAAATGCGCCCCTTTCGCACCTGCAATCATAACAGGTCTCGGCGGTTGGCTCTGCTTATGCGGTTGCCCACCACCGACCAGTGCAGCTTTGGCGCGTTGCTGCCATGCCAATGATTTTTCAAAACTTCGTCCCATCCTAAAACCTCCAAGTTCGTGCTATAGCCGTGAGGATTGACCCAATTTTTTCACCATTTTATCACAATTTCGGATTTGACAGGAAAATTTCTTGAAAATTGCACAATTTTGTGGAATAATTAGACGCATCGGACGCTTGTAGACAGCCCTTTGGCAAGTTTCAAAAAAGAGAGAGGAAGAAAAAATGGCAGAACACCTCTTGACAGATGCGCAGATGCGGCATTTTATCGTGAATGGTTACGTCACCGTTACAACCGATCTGCCTGCACAGTTTCACGATGCAATTTATGAGAAGACGATGACCGTCTTTGATAAAGAAGGCAATCCCGGCAATAATCTCGTGCCGCGGATACCTGAAATTCAGAAAGTCCTTGACGACCCAAACGTTGAAGGTGCTTTGACAGGCCTGCTTGGCGCGGATTACTACATGCAGCCGCATCGCCATCCCCACTATAATCCACCCGGTAGCAAGGGGCAAGGGATGCACCAAGACGGTGGCAAACGCTGGTCGCATCATACACGTAGGTTACTCGTTTTCTATTATCCGCAAGATACTCCGTTAGAACTCGGTCCTACCGGAGTTGTCCCAATGAGTCACTACTATAGCACCCGTGAAGGCGCAGAGATTTCACCTGAACAACCTGTCGTTGGCAAAGCAGGAACAGTCGCCTTCGCAAACTATGACCTCTGGCACCGCGCTATGCCTAATAGTAGCGAAAAGAGACGCTACATGATGAAGTTTCTCTATACACGGATGTCGGAGCCGCAGGAACCTACGTGGGCAAATAAGGAGACCGATTGGGCAAACGACTCTCCTGTAGGACCTGCCGAACATCAGGGAATGTTCCAACACCTCTGGAATTGGCATCAAGGAATTGAGGATGCTGACACGCACGGAACACCGAATGGTGAGTCGTTGGCGAGTTTAATCAGTGCGCTCAACAGTACATCAGAATCGGTAGGATTGCACGCAGCTTATGAATTGCCCCGATTTGGAGAGGCGGCAGTGCCTGCGTTGGTGCAGTGTTTGCAAGATGAATCGGAGATGACACGTCGAAACGCTTGTTATGCTCTCAACGCAGTGGGAACCCCAGCAGTTGAACCCTTACGTGAGGCATTGAAGGATTCCTGTGAATACGTGCGTGATAACGCAGCGGAAGCACTCGGCGACTTGGGGATCAAGGCTGAACCCGCGGTGCCTGCGTTAGTCGAGACGCTGGACGACCCTTCTGGTGCTGTTCGTTCGCGCACGATTGAGGCGTTGGGAACAACAAGCCAGTCGAGCTCAGTTGCTGTACCTCGGATTGTGAAGGCGTTGGAAGATGAAAGCCCTGGCGTTCGCCGGAATGCGGTTTTCGCCTTGGCGCGAATCGGTAGAGACGCACCCGGCGCGGTTGAAGGATTGCAAAATGTCCTGCTTGATGAGAATCGTTACGTACGTGGGGATGCCGTGCATGCACTTTATCGTATCGGAACACCCGCAGCGAAAACCGTGCTACTCCACTACCTCGAAACGACACGTTGGTGTCCGCTAACCTCAAAGGAAAGCACATTTTAGGGATTCAGTTTTTTCAGCCATGGTAGGTGCGGTTTTGCGGCGTACTCACCCCCGGTGAAGCCCACACGGGCTTCATACCGTTGATTACATGCCATTAAGGCATTCATACCGTTGATTCTGATTCATGCGACGTGCATTCTAACCGCACCGATTTCTAAGTAAAAAATTCCTCATTATAAGGACGGACATCTACTTCAAAAGTCCACGAACTCCGTTCCTGCTGTATCAAAGCCCAATAGGTATCCGCGATCGCATCGGGTTCAAGGAGCGGTTCATTTTCTCTGAGTTTATAGCGTTGCCTCACCCCGGGTGTGTCGATAACACCGTCAATAATGATGTGCGAGACATGGATGCCCTGCGGACCGACTTCACGCGCAAGTGCCGACGCTAAACCCCGTGTGGCGTACTTCGCACTACTGAACGCCAACGCACCCGCCCTACCACGGACAGCAGATGTCGCACCCGTGAATAGTATATTCCCGCCACCTTTCTGAAGCATCCCCGGTACGACCTGTTTTGAACAGAGAAAACCACCGAGCGTACAAACGCGCCACGCACCCTCAAACGCTTCCGGTGTGAGATCGGCGAAACTCCCCCAAGCAGCGTTCCCTGCATGATTCACAAGGATGTCCGGATCGCCGAGTTCTTCTCGAATGCGTGCGAAACTTGCTGCGACTTCCTCGGCTTCGGCAACATCTGTTGGGATGGGTATGGCTTTACGACCGGATTCTCCCAATCTTGTAGAGAGGTTTTTTATGTAGGCGGATGAGCGTGACAGGAGGGCTACGTCGCAGCCTTCCTCTACAAATTTACGGGCGAGAGCAGCCCCTAAGCCAGGTCCCACACCCGCGATAACTGCTATTTTTCCCATAGTGATTCCTTTTTATCCTATCGTGAAACTTAAAATTAAAAAGACCTTTCAACATCTTGACGACTGAAAGGAACCTGCGTGAGCAGGTTTCCGACCTGACCGCTAACCGTTATTCATGTCTAAGCGCATCAATCGGATGGAGTTTGGATGCCTTCCACGCTGGATATGCCCCAAAAAAGATGCCTACCAACGCGCTAACAACAAAGGAGACCATGCCGTATATCGGCGAGACAAGGGTTCGCCACTCCCAGAACGATGTCACCAATTCTGCACCACCGACGCCGACACCAATCCCAATGACACCTCCTATGACTGCAAGGCTTGTAGATTCGACAAGGAACTGAACGAGAATATCGGAGCGTTGTGCCCCGACGGCTTTGCGTAACCCAATCTCTTTCGTCCGCTCCGTCACAGAAACTAACATAATATTCATAATACCAATACCACCAACAACTAAAGATACCACGGCAATTCCCAAAATCAGATTAGTGAAGGTTTGGTTTGATTCTTCGAGTGTTTCCATGAATTCTGCTTGATTCCGAATGTGAAAGTCAAGTTCTTTATTTGGGGCAATTTCGTGTTGCTTTCGGAGGAGTTCGGTTACTTCAGTTTCTGCCGCTTCGAGAAGTTTATCGTCATTCGCTTGTATGCTAATACTTGATAGGTACTCCTCTCCGAAAACGCGTTTCATGGCGGTTGTATACGGAATGAAAACTTGGTCATCTGGGTTTCGCCAACCGCTTGCCCCTTTTTCCTTCATAACACCTGCGACGTGGAAACCGACGTTCTTAATTTTTACAGTTTTGCCAACAGGGTCCACACCTTCAAAGAGGTTATCAACAACGGTTTTGCCAAGTACACAGACGCGTTCACGGTATCGGATCTCACTGTCTGTAAAGAACCTTCCGTTCTCAACTGTAAAGTTTGCCGTGACAAGATACGCCGGAGATGTCCCAACAATGGTCGTATTCACATTTCTGTTGAGATATTTCACTTGGGCACGGCTGCTAACTTCGGGTGTAACATAACCAAAAGTCTGTCCGCGCGCTTCTAATGCCTCCATATCTGCGACAGTAAGGCTTTTGCGCGCATCAGCAGAACCGCGTCCGCGAGTCCTGCTTTGCCCTGGACGAACAGCGAGAATGTTCGCACCGAGCGTTTGAATCCGTTCTGTAACGTCGGCTTTCGCGCCTTCTCCAATTGAAGTCGTCGTTATAATCGCCCCAACCCCGATGATGACCCCTAACATCGTTAACATAGACCGGAGTTTATTCGCCAATAAGGCACTGAATGCGTTTGTAAGACTCTCCAAGATACTCATAAGTATTTCCTCCTATGCCTCTGACCGCGGTAGGTGCGGTTTCTAACCGAACCGGATCTTGCGAATGTATTTTTCATGTCATTAACTACACCAGCAAGCCGATTGATAAACCTATCGTCCACCACGGCCGCCGCCACCGGTCATTCGGCGCATTGTGGAAGCCGGATTCTGCATCATGCGTCGCCGCCAATCTTCACCACCGCCGCCACCCCCAGGTCCAGCACCCCCGATTACAACGGTATCCCCTTCGGCAAGCCCAGAAATGATTTCGATTTTGTCAAAACTGTTGACACCTGTCACGACCGGCTGTGGTCGTCCGGGTTGTCCGTCTGGTCCGATAATTCTCACCATTTTCCTGCCTCGCATATCAAGCACGGCTTCAGTTGGTAATGTGAGAATATCCATTCTGTTAACAGCCGAGATCTGGACGGTGGCGTTCATGCCGGGCTTGAGGAAGGGTATCTTTGTATCTTCGGTCTCTGCGGGTTCAGGTTGCGTTGGTGCTTCTACAATAGGTGCTTCTTCAAAGAAGCCTCCGAAAAGTCCACCCCAATCATCGTCAGGAGTCTCTTCTGCTTGTGCGACAGGTTGTTCCTCCGTCGGGGTCGCTTGTGTCGGAGCTTCTTGCGCATCAGGGCTTGACCTTTCGCTTGCACCACCTTCTGCCTGCCGTTGTTGACGCATCGCACGGAAACGTTCCCGCTCCTCCTCAGTCATATTTGCGAAGTCTGGACGGGCACCCCCGCCTTGTCCTTGCCATCTGCCAGCACCTCTTACCGTGCCTTGCCGTGTGCTTGTCGCTTCCACGTTTTTCAACTCAGAGGTCACTTCAAACGTCGTCACGTTCTGGATCGCTTGACCTTGGGGTGCAATTTTCAAGACTTCCCCTTGGAACGGCGTATCGGGATAGGCTTCGACTGTGATTGTTACAGGTTGCCCGATCTCTATCTTACCGATGTCGGTTTCGTCAACATCTGTCACAACATAGACGGTGTCGAGGTCAGCCATTGTGACAAGCGTTTGCCCTTCTTCTGAGGCAAGTGAGGAGAGACGTGAAGTGATTACCTGTCCCTCTTCAACCAATTTTTCAAGGATTGTTCCAGAAATAGGGGCTTTGATAACAGTATCGTTATATTCGATTTGACGAAGCTCCAGCTGCGTTTCACTCCGTTTGACCGATGAGCGTGCAGTTTCCAAGTCGCGTTCCTTACGTTCAATCTGTTTTCGATTCGCTTCTGTGAGTTTCAAAGACTCTTCAGCCTGCACAATCCGTTGCTGCTGAAGTTCAATGTCCATATCCCGCGTGGCTTCCGCTTCAACGCGTTCATTGGCGAGTTGGAGATTGAATTCCGCTTTTCTAATATCGGCTTGTCCCAATTCAAGTTCAGCTTCAGTAGCGGGCTCCTCTACCAATTTCAGATTTTCTTCAGCAGAACGATGCCGCGCTTCTGCCGATTTCAGCTGTGCTTGTGAGGATTCTAATGCAGCTTGGGAGATGAGTTCTTTTTCGTAAAGCGTCTTATTTCTTTCATGCTCGGCGGTTACGAGGTCTAAGTTCGCCTTTTCCTGTTCCAGAGAGGCTTGTGCGCGCCGTCTATTTTCATCTCGCACCTCATCAGAGGTCAGCAATTTATACCGAATTTTGGCAATGTTGAGACTGTTTTCAGCATCCATGACCCCGCGGGCATTTGCTATCTTTTCAAGCCGAATCTCCTCCTGCAGTTGGACGAGGCGTTGTTTCGCTTCAAGGAGAGATTCCTCAGCTTGACGAATCTGGATTGCCGACTGCTCTTTTTGGAGTTGGAGGTCGATCTCTGCCTGTTGCAAGCGCGCTTGTGCAGATCGCAGATCCGCTTGAGCCTGCTCCAAACTAATCTGCACGTACGTGGTTTCAATAATGGCAATGATGTCATCCTGTTCAACGTAATCACCGGCATCAACATTGAGTTTTAAAATCTTTCCACTCGCTTTGGAGCTGACCTTAACAATATTCAACGGTTTGATAGTCCCTGTTGCGTCAATCGTGACTGCAATATCACCACGTTCAACCATTGCTGTCTTTATTGCTGATGCGTCAGTGCTGCCTGCTTCGTCTTTGGTTACAAATACCATGCGTCCCACAACAACCGCGACAGCTACAACCAGCACAGCTGCACCAACAAGCGCGATAAGTTTCCATTTTCTCATTAGCATTATATATACTCCTTCTGGTAAGACGCTAAATTATCTTTTCCCTTTCTTTGGCTCCCAAGAGTATGTGGCTGAAATATGTGCCATTTTGCTAATTTAGTCAAATCGAAAAGAGAAAGGTTCGCTTTTTTGAAGGGTAGTTCTACAAACTCGGCATATCAACCGCACTATCCCGTCGTTCATGCATATTCTTTTCCATCGCTTCCGGGTACCGATCCGGCAGATGTGAGACCTCGTTGAGTTTTTGAAGTGCTTCGCCTTCAAGTCGCCACCCTGCTGCGCCGAGGTTATCACGCAGATGCTCCGTATGCCTTGCCCCAACAATCACTGAGGTCATTGCGCGTTGTTCAAGCACCCACCGGAGCGCAACTTGCGCAGGACTCCGTTCAAGTTCATCAGAGACATCAAACAGTGTTTGCAACGTCTCATCAGCGTTCTCAGCAAAATAGCGTTCCGGGTATGCCCAACCCTCTTCGGAGCGTGTTCCACCTTGCGTCCGTTCCCCCGGTCTGTATTTACCAGAGAGGAATCCACCCGCTAACGGACTCCATACAACGACACCCAACCCTTTAAGTTCACAGAGCGGCACAAGTTCTTGCTCTATATCTCGCACAACGAGGCTATACTGTGGTTGATAGCAGGAGAACTGTGTCCAACCGTTCGTATCGCTGAGCCATAACGCCTCGGATAATAGCCATGTTTGGTAGTTACTGCACGCCGTATAGCGTACTTTTCCTTGTCGAACCAGATCGTCGAGTGCTTGAAGCATTTCTTCTAATGGGGTTTGTAAATCAACGTGGTGGATATAGTAGATGTCTACATAATCCATCTGTAGACGTTTAAGGCTATCGTCAATCGCTTGCATGATATGGACGCGAGACATACCAGAGTCGTTGGGACCGGTACCCATCGGGTTGAAAAATTTGGTCGCTACGACCGCATCGCGTCGTCGTCCCTTGAGTGCCTTGCCAAGCAGGATTTCAGACTCGCCATCCGCATAGGAATTAGCCGTATCAAAGAAGTTCACACCCGCATCCAAAGCGAGATCCACCATCTTGCTTGATTCCGCTTCATCAGCACCGTGACCGAAGGTCATCGTCCCTAAACAGATTTCGGATACCTTGACTCCACTTTTTCCCAATCTTCTATATTCCACGTTTTCCTCCGTTTTTTGGGTTACAGGCTGCCCAATGGTTTTGCTTTTTTGGCAACTTCTAAAATGCTATCAAGTACTTCAATGACTTCAGGATCAATCTGGTCTGCTGACAAATATTGGACTAACCTATGGTAATTTGTCTTTCTCATAAAATTCGTCATTTCAAGTTTTTCAAAGAAAGTTTCAAAGAGAGGGTCCAGAAAATCGTCAGTAACTTTTATATCTGGTGACCAAGGTGATTCTTGACGAAGCGTTGCCCGGGCTTTTTCAATTTCCGCAATGATTTCCTCCATCGTAGTAGCCCAAGTATCCGAGAACAGAGGGCCTCCCGCTGCATTGCGTCCCCAGTCAATTAACACTTTTTGGGCGGGGACAATGTAGTTCTCAATCTCGCGCCGCTGCCATGCATAGGTTATTAATCCAGGAACTTGCTGAAGCTGCCCAGTAATTCGATCAAGGAGACAGAATCCCACCAGATCTGGTTTTGCCTCTCGTAACGCATAAAAGTGCTTATGAGCTTTTCCTTGTCGGTTGCTGATGTCATAGGTATAAGGTGCTTTCAATATTTTTTGCGCGGGGTGATCGAGTTTCTCGGCAAATGCTTGCAAGATTGAGAGGTCTGTAGACCCTTCAAGATAAAGCACCCAACCCCTTTGCTGTGCTTGGTAATATTGTTCAAAATCAAAGTCTATAAGCGATTTAAGCAATTGACTGCCGCGATCGTTAATACGATGGGGCTTACCAAGAAATGCGATAACAGCATCGTCGCGCTTTACCGCCGCTTTGAGAACAACCTCAGAATGACTGGCGGCAACGATCTGGCTCTCGTGTTCCATTGCCAAGTCTGTAAGCACCTGATAAATTTGCCGTTGTCGAAGGATTTCAAGGTGTGCATCGGGTTTATCAAGTAATAGAACAGAACCCGGGTGTGTAGCGATGTAGGCAAGTA
This sequence comes from Candidatus Poribacteria bacterium, assembly GCA_965232115.1. Lineage (GTDB taxonomy): Bacteria > Poribacteria > WGA-4E > WGA-4E > WGA-3G > WGA-3G. The sequence goes on along the minus strand of OZ246958.1, from coordinate 4,271,414 downwards.
GGAGAAGCGTTTGCTGTAAACCGCGTCCCGATGAAGAAAGGTCTAAAGATACCTTAGACACTTCCCGATAACTCATCGTAATCTCTCCACGTCCCGGAATATAATCCGGTTTCTCAAGTTGCACGCCAAACAGGTCGTTGATTTGCTCGCAGAGCCCTTTCCATTTTTCTTCATCTTGTGAAATTTGATAGCAGAGATTCCGCAGAACCTCTGCTGTCCGTCCCTCTCCAATCCGGACATTGATTGCACCTTGATCGAGCCGTGTTTCATTGGAGGTGAGTCCAGACATCGGGGGTAGGAAGGCAACAGAGAGGCGTTCCGCCTCTTCTGGGACAGGCATTCGAGCGGATACTTCCGCCTCTATTTCTGATGTTCTCAGTGGGCGACAATAAAAAGATTCCTGATTGGCATAATCAAACTCGAAACCACACTGCCATGCTTTGTTAGCGGTAACACCCTCCACAATAATATCTATACGGACGTTTTGAGTCCGTTGTCTACCCTCAACCCTTTTCACGTCGCGAACTTGCAAATCTCGCCAGAGCAATCGCGCATTCGGCACAGGAACAGAGATGAGGTCGAGCCGGTTGATGACAACACCCGGACGCTTTTCCGGGTTTGTTTTCCCTTTGCGGTTGTCATTCCACCGTTTGAGACCTATTTCCCATAAAGCAAGGGCTTGTAACGCTGTTGTCTTGCCGGAGTTATTCGGACCGATGAAGACGACCGGATTCCCCAATTCAATCTCAACTTCGCCAAAGTGTTTGAAATTACGGCAAATCAATTTTGTCAGCATCTTTGCCTCCGGATGCCGTTATTTTGTCAAACAGCAACAGTTTTACCCTCTGAGCGAAGTCCTGCCTCATAAACCTTCATCACTTCCAAAGCAAACTCAAGCGATCCTTGCTCTGCCGGTTTCCCCTCCAAAATGCAATCGCAAAAATATCGCATCTCTTGATAAAACCCTTGAATAAAAAGCCCTTTGTTTTCAAGCGTTCCCAAACTATTTTGGGGTTCCCAAACGATCGCACCGCTATCAAAGCCTTCAGGCACATAGCTTGTACTACCGCTGTAATTGAAAGACACACCGCGCTGGAGTACGACACGCACGCCGTTCTGAATTTCAGCATGACACCCATCGCCGAAAAACTGATAGAGTTCCGAAGGCTGCCCATGTCTCGCACCATCAGCCAAATGGAAGTTGCCAATCACACCGCTTTCGTATTCCAATATGCACGCGCCGCCACCGCGCCTGCCTCTGTGAGCCGTCACATTTGCAACCTTCCCACCGACCGCGACGAGCAGCGACAACGGATGTACCCCATTTTGAAGCCAATTCGTATGTACCTTCTCGCGTAGGATACGTTTTCCCTCGCTCGGAATCGTCATCGGATAGACCCCTAAAATGCTGCGTAAGGCACCGTATTCCTCTGTTGCAAAAATCTCGATAATCTTCTGCGTCGCGGGCATGAACGCCTTTTTGAATCCAACCACGACGACGCAATCCTTTCGGTGAGCGATCATCTCCGAAACTTCATCCGCAAACATCCCCGGCGGTTTTTCTAACCAGACATGGACACCCGCATCCAGTGCCTCACACGTCAATTTGGGGTGCAGGCGCGGCGGCGCACACAGAAAAACAGCGTCCAATTCTTCGCTTTCAAACATCTCTGCCATGTTTGGATAAAACGCATCAACACCGTACTGCTTGGCAGTGATACGCGCACGCTCGATATCAAGGTCGCACAACGCCTTCAGCCGTACCGGAAGAAAGGTCATTGTCGGTAGTACATTCCGATACCCGTGTGAACCGACCCCCACAACCGCAACATCTAACCGCTTCTCAAATTCTCTCTGATAACTCATAACCTACTCCCCTGAAAGCACACTATCAAGATATGCATCCAGGTCTCTTTTCATCTTCTGCAATTCGCCTTGGTCGATGTACATCATGTGTCCCGCTTGATAATAAGCCATTGAGATATTGTCCTGCAGCGATTGATCGAGCCCAAGGTGGCTGAAGGTATACTCTGATGCCAAAAACGGCGTTGCCAGATCGTAATAACCGTTAGCAACAAAGACCTTTAGCGCAGGGTTGGTCGTCATCGCCTTCCGAAGCGTATCCGCAACGTTGACGTATTCATTCTGGTGATCGCCATAGTCCCACGGATGCACACGCCTGCTCAGGATTTCATACGGAAGGTCAGACGCAAATTCAAGTTCATCGCGGACGTAGTAGTTGAGCATTGCCGTGTATGCGCCTTGAGCAACTGCCGAACTCGGATCGTATTCATACATCTCACCTGCGGAATCCCGATCAATACCTTTGTAGCGACTATCGAACCGTCCGACTGTGCGATCTTCGTCTCGGAGAAGCTCCTTGCAGAAACGCGCGATGTTAATGCGCAAGTCCGTTCGCTCAATATATTCAGCACTCAACCCTGTATATTTCACGAGTTGTTGCGTGATGTTGGCACGTTGGTCAATCGATAGCGCGCTCCCTTGCATCAGAGCCGTCGTGTAATCCCCCATCGCGAATGCTCGCACCTCGTCCACGAACGACTCAAATTGGACATCCGCTTCCAATTTACCGTGGTACAATGCTGTCGCTGCATAAGTAGGCAGATAGAGGATATACGGCAGATCGTTCCCCGGCGCGAACCGAATGGTTTGGAAATTCAGAACGACCGAGACGAGCATAATACCGTTAAGATAGGTACCGTGCCGTTCCTGCAGGTAACCGGAGAGTCCACTGGCGCGCGTCGTTCCGTAGCTTTCACCAATCAGGAACTTCGGTGAACCCCATCGTTTGTATCGTCCCAAATACAGCAGGATAAAGTCGCCCACAGACTCAATATCTTTCTTGAACCCATGAAACTGCTTTGCCTCTTCCCCCGGTACTGCTCTGCTAAAGCCGGTACTCACCGGATCAATAAAGACCAGATCCGTCTTGTCTAAAATGGAGCAGTCGTTATTCTTGAGTTCGTATGGAGGCTGTGGCAGTTCGCCGTCATCGTCAGGTTTCACACACCGCGGACCTAACACACCCAAATGTAGCCATACCGACGAAGATCCAGGACCTCCATTGAAGGAAAAAGTTATTGGGCGTTCGGACAAATCTTCTACGTCATCGCGGGTATACGCAATAAAAAACACCGACGCTGTCGCTTTCTCACCTTCCTTATCGACTTCCTCTTTCAGCACAAGTGTCCCTGTCGTCGCGGTATAGCGAATCTCTTCGCCATTAATCGTAACGCTGTGATGTGTAACCGAAAGGTTATCTTCGGGGGTAGGTGGATTGTTCTCTTCGGACATACTTTCTTCAGAGGTCTGTTGTTCTTTTTCACTCATATTAACTTTTCCTCCGTACTTTTTTATTCCCAAGACTTAAGCACACTACCGCATAACCGCATTATAGCACATTTTTTGGAAACGGGTGTGACAAAAATCAATGGAAGGAAATCAAAAAGGGCTCCACGCTGAATTTGATACGTTTATCCCGGTGGGAACGAAGGAAACGAAGGCAGCAAAAGGTGAAACGGCGGGTGTGATTTTTAAGACTTACTGTAGAGGTGTAGTGACTAACCGCGATGCTTGGGTTTACAACTTCGCTCGAAGTGTCCTTACTGAAAATGTTCAAGGAATGATTGACGTTTACAACGCAGAGGTGGATAGGTGGAATCGTCGAGAAAACCAGCGGGTGAATGTCAATGATTTTGTGATTTATGATGACACAAAGATTAAATGGGATCGGGAATTACGTCAACACTTGCAACGGGGCAGACCTGCTGAATACGCAGAAAACAAGGCGCGCAATACACTCTACCGGCCCTTTACAAAATCAAACCTATTTTTTGATCGCGTTCTGAACAATTGTGTCTATCTGTTTCCGTCCATTTTTCCTATACCAGAGACTGAGACAGAAAATCGGGTGATATGGCTCAAGGTCGGAAAAGAATTACCGATGTTTGCTTTGATGGTCAATCAACTGCCTGATTTATTACCACAGAGCGGTTCTCAATGTTTCCCTTTCTACACCTACAATGAGGACGGCACAAATCGACAGGAAAATATCACCGACTGGGCGTTAGTAGAATTCCAAAACCACTACGACGACAAAACCATCACCAAGTGGGACATCTTCCACTATACCTACGGAGTTTTGCACCAACCCGCCTATCGCGAGAAATACGAGATGAATCTCAAACGCGATCTGCCGCATATCCCTTATGCCGAAGATTTTTGGGGATTTGCCAACGCAGGTGCGCAGTTAGCAGACCTTCACATCAACTACGAATCCTGTCCGAAATACGATAAATTGAAATATATCGAGACCCCCGATACTCCGATAGATTGGCGCGTTGAGAAGATGCGATTGTCCAAAGATAAAACGCAACTAAAATATAACGACTTCTTGACGCTGGCGGGTATCCCCCCGGAAGTGTACGACTATCGGTTAGGCACGCGTTCTGCGTTAGAATGGATTGTGGATCAGTATCGTGTCAAGACTGACAAGCGAAGTGGAATTGTGAACGACCCGAACCGGGCGGATGAACCGCGGTATATCGTAGACCTCATCGCCCGCGTTATCCATGTAAGTTTGCGAACAGTGGAAATTGTGATACTCCTATAGCTAAAGCAATGGGCTTCTTGTTTCGTCGTCCACTGCATCAAAGGGATGTCTGACACGGACTCCACAAGCGTTTTATGTCTCGGTGTATCCCACCGCGACGCGTTTTAAGTTGATAGCTGCGTTAACGTCTCGATCTAATGAGACACCGCAGGGACGACACTGATATTGCCGATCCGAAAGTGTTAAGTCGTCTTTCTTATGTCCGCAGGTGCTACAATTCTTGCTGCTTGCGAAAAACCTATCGGCTTGCACAATCGGAATGCCGAGTGTTTCTGCTTTCGTCTTAAGTTTCTCAAGGAAACCCCCTAACGCTGCGTCTGATAACGCCTTCGCGAGTTTTCGGTTCTTGAGAAGGTTGGTAACTTGTAGCGTCTCAATACCGATACGACTTGCTTTTGAGACGATCTCTGTGGTTGCCTTGTGGTGTGCGTCTTTGCGGATACAAGCAATTCGGTAATGGATACGCTCCACAATCCGCTTTTGCTTATACCAACGTTTATCCCTTATAGGTGGGAGGCGATCACGAAGTCTTGCAACTTCGCCTGTATGACCGCCAAGCGGAAAAATATCTACATATATGAAGTAAGTATCTAAAACTAAACACGCCTGAGCAGTCAGCAAAGAGTCGCGACTGAGAGGTTATCCCCACGAGGAGACAATGTTTTTGAAAATATAGACGTGAATATAGTTTTAACTTAACGATATATTTTTCTGCGATCCGTCTTAAAAATGTTACACTAAAGTTACACCGGTGTACTATTTGGTGTGTTGCCTATAACGTTAGAGAACCCAGTCACTGTAAGGGTTTGTTGACGTTTAATTTCCAATTTTTTCTTGTGTGAAAAAAAGCAATTTTGCCAAAAGTGTAACATTTTTCATTTTTTTGAAGGTAGCATGTGATTGTCGTAAAAGGGACAATTAAGCATAATCTGTGAATGCGTGAAGCGCGAGTTGTTTTTGGGTTTTTCATTTTGCGTATTATCTTATTATAGAATTACCTTTATAGTATAACATATATAATCAGAGTATGCAAATTTATTTTTATTTTTTCAGGTGATTGTTAATGGCGGTGGTAATTTAGCGGAGTTTCGGGAGAATTGAATGGCTCTGCAGGATCTGTATAGAATTTGATTTTTTTTTTTGAATGTGTAATACTTAAACGTAGATAATAACAATTATAGTGGAACCCATAATTACCTTTACATTGGCGAGGTTAGGAAACCTCGCCAGCGATGGCACACTTCGTATCGGTGCGGTTAGGAAACCGCACCTACCGGGGGATGTTGAGAATGTAAAAGTATTTACGGGATCTACTATAAAAGCGGTGAAAAGGTGTGGGATTGGAATTTCAATGGGATATTCGTAAAGCGAAAAAAAAAGAACTTATGAATCAAGCCAGATCGAATCAACATGACCCAGATATGCTTGATGAATACGATTTCAGCGAAGGCGTTCGGGGAAAATATGCGCAGCGATACTACGCAGACAAAAATCTAATTCGGCTTGATGATGTAGCCGAGATGTTCCCTGATGCCAAATCTGTCAACGAAGCCTTAAGAGCATTAGGAAAAATCATCGTCGAACATCAGAAGAAAGTTTCATAACCCTTAACCATTTGCTCCTTGACGAGGGTAATCCAACCGCGCCCTTTGAAAGTAGTAGGCGAGGCTTCTAACCCCGCCGTGCTGCTTCACAATCCATCTCCTTGCTCCTTAGCCCCGTAGGGGCAACATCTATGTAGAATCTACACAAAGGAGACCCACAATGCAAAAACCCATCCGCTTAGGACTCATTGGCTGTGGCGGGATTGTCCAAAATACACATGCCCGCGCCTATAGTGCCCTTTCAGACACCCTTCAGGTAACCGCGCTTGCAGACATCGTTCCAGAAAACCTACAAAAAGTCGGAGAACGGTTCAGCGTACCAGCAAAGAACCGATATTCAGATTATCGAGAGATGCTCGAACGCGCACCTATTGATGTAGTAACCATCGCTACACCGCACTCATTTCACGCTGAGCAGGTTATCGAAGCCGCAAACGCGGGCGTGGCGGTTATTTCCGAAAAACCGATGGCGACGAACTTGGAAGAGGCTGACGATATTCTATCAGCTGTGCGTCGTAACAGCGTGCCTTATACAGTTGTGCATAACTACCTTTTCAATGCAGGCATGAGAGCAGCGATGACAGAACTTGAGGCACTCGGAGAATCTCATTTCGGAAGAAGCGTCGGGATGGGACTGAAACCGACAGATTTTTCAGCGAATCACCCGACACCAGCGTTTGCGTGGCGTGCCAGCAAAGCCACAGGCGGTGGGTGTATCATTGATACCAGTTACCACGAAATCTATTCCGTTTGTGCTCTGATGCAATCGCCCGTCCGATACGTTGAGGCACGTGTCCAAACCCTCCGTCTCGATATTGATGTCGATGATATCGCCATGTTGCTCTGTGAACACGAAAACGGCGGGATCACGACTGTATCGGGAGCGTGGTGCGTACCTGCCACAGATTTTGGGTGGTGCGAGATGCATGCTGAGAACGGTTCCCTGCGCGTCCGGCATCGCGTAAATGTGGAGGATGCACTCCGTCGTTTCACGAGAGCAGACGGATGGAAAGAGTTGGAGCTCCCAGAATTTAACGAAGCAGAACGCCAAGACGCAAGCGGGCATGTCCGCTATTTCACGGAGACCTTTAACGCGCTCGCAGCGGATGCACCGCTACCCGTAGATCCGAAGAAGGCATATCACAACCTCGCTATTATTGAGGCAGCACGTAAGGCAACCACAGAACGCCGCGCAATTGAAATTATACCGCCATAAAAAACGTGGGTTCAATAAAACAGCCATGTAGCGCGAACTGTATGAAGATTATAGTAGATTTGAAAAATAAGTTTACACTACAAGCGAAAATCCACGCCCTGCTGGCGAGGTTTCCTAACCTCGCCACTGTAAAGTTAATTATAGGTTCCACTATAAAAGATAAATGTAGGTAATCGACGGGCAATGAATTGCCCTACTACAAGCAGGTGAGTTCGTAGGAGTGCGATTTTGCGGCGTACTCGACCAAATGCGATGTGCATTATCGCACGTTGAGAAATTAAGGAAACAAAATGAGGAAAGAACTACTGTTCGGCGTTTTAGTCGTTTTGATGGCAATGCTCAGCTTCAACTTTCCCATGACTGCTATTGCGCAGCAGGACACGACATTCACTGAGGCAAAAACTGCTGCTGAATACGATGCCGAAGATGATGTGAATACGTCAGTGTGGCTCGCTGCTGCTGGGATTTTAGGGGTGGTGGGTAATCTTCCACTGGGTGCTGTCGCTGTCGGTGGTGCCTATGTCTATCAACCTGTACCACCCACCGAGCGACTTCTCGGTAAATCAGCGGAATACGTCACTATTTACACGGATGCTTACAAAGCCAAGTCCCGTAATCTGCGATTGATTGCTGCTGGAAAAGGGGCACTCGGTGGATCGGCTGTGTTCTGCATGTTAGGAATGCTTAAGATAAAACCGTGGACAGATTGGGTTTTTTGGTAGGAATTGGCAATTAGCAGTTAGCAATTGCTAACCACTAACTGCCCTATGCTGATAGCCAAAAATTACGCCAATATATGTCGTATGGCGTTTGCGATAATATACTCTTCACCGGCATTGAGGGTGTATGCGTTAATAACCAGAGCCTTTTTGCCCTGTGCGTTCACTTTAATCCTCGGTGTGCCAGCGTCAAGTTCCTGTGTGATTTGTGCAGCGTCCTTTCCAGTAATAGCGGCATCAATTTTCACATGCAGATTCGACAGTGTATGGCTCCTTTCTGGATAGTGAACTTCGCAGGATACGCCGTCAACGTTCGCAAGTTCATGTTCTAATGCCTCATATCTGGCATCCTGTTCCTTTAAACGTTTATCGTGATCAGTAGACAACCAGATATCAATAGCGGTTACCAACCCAATAATCTCCTGCCGATCTACTTTCATGCCGCGTCCGACCGGTCTCGGTCCAATAAACCCGTGCTGCCGCACCGTTTCGATCATATCCTTTCTTCCACAGACGAAACCCGTTGAATGTGGCGCGTTGAAGTACTTGCCACCAAAGCAGACAAGGTCAGCAGATTGAGCGTTGCGTCGGAAATAATCAAGTGGATAGATTTGGGCGGCTGCATCAGCAATCACTGGGAGATTGTGTGAACGAGCGATCTCAGTCGCATCTGCTAATGACACCCCATTTTCATGTTCGGCTTGAATGAGATACGCAACCGCTGCTGTGTTTTCGTTGATGGCAGCCTCTAACGCTTCAGTCGTGCAACCCTCGTCATCACCAACGTAAATGAGTTTACTTCCCGGAATCGTAAACGCACGATCGTAGGTATAATGTTGCATCTTCTGAAAAACGATTTCATTCTTAAGCCCGGTGGTATCTGGCAGTTGCGCCATTTTGTCCGGATCGTTACCAGTCATCACCGTTGCTGATGCCAAAACAAGTGCGGTATAGCAGCCCGCAGTGATATAGGCATCTTCAACGCCGAGTCGTTCCGCTATGAATTGTCCAGATTTTTCCAGCAATTCCGCCATTTCGACGTAACTGGCATCGGCTTCGAGCATCGCCTTGCGAACGACGGCTGAAGGTGTAGATCCACCTTGCACAGTCTGATTTCCCTGTGCGTTAATTAGGGGCCGCGCCCCAAGTTTTTTATAGACGTTTCCCCAACTTGTATTCGCCATGAGATAGCCTCCTTAGTAAAGGATTCTCTGTAACTCAAAAAAGAAGCGTTAACGGTTTTGGGTGAGAAATCTAAGCACACTTTAATACGAAACGCACAATTTGTGATACTCCCATAGCTAAAGCAATGGGCTTCTTGTTTCGTCGTCCACTGCATCAAAGTGATGTCTGACACGGACTCCACAAGCGTTTATGTCTCGGTGTATCCCACCGCGACCTGTTTTAAGTTGATAGCTGCGTTTACGTCTCTGTTTATGGAGATACCGCAGTTGCTGCAATGATATCCTCTATCTGAAAGTGTTAGATCGTCTTTCTTGTGTCCGCAGTTGTTACATGTCTTGGAACTGGCAAAGAACCTATCCGCCTGCACAATCGGTATACCAAGGCTTTCTGCCTTGGTCTTAAGTTTCGCTAAAAAACCACCGAGGGCAGCGTCTGATAATGCTTTGGCAAGTTTGCGGTTCTTTAGCATATTCCTAACCGAAAGCGTCTCAATACCGATACGACTTGCGTTATTGACAATATCAGTCGTTGCCTTGTGGTGTGCGTCGCATCGGATACAACGGATACGGTAGTGGATACGCTCCACAACTCGCTTCTGCTTATACCAATTTTCAGACAAAAACACCTTACGACTTAACTTTCGTTGTTCGCGTTTGAGTTTCCGCTCATACCGCTTAAGTGCTTTCGGGTTCTCGTATTTCGTGCCGTTATCAAGAGTTGCCAGTGTGTTGATACCCACGTCTATACCGATTGTAGGGTGTGTTGATATATCAACAAATCGGGTATCCTCTACTTTCGTTATAGACATGAAAAAATCAACAAAGTCTGATTGTGCTGGACACTCGTAGATAGGCGGTTGCACTTCTACAGATACAGACGCAAACCAACGGTGTGCAGTTCTTGATATAGTGACAGATACGATTTTACCGACAAACCGCAACTTCTCAAAAGTGCGTATCCAACCGATTTTCGGCAACTTGATACGCTTACCTAACACTTTAACAGATTGTTCGTCGGTCGTATATGAATGCTTGCCCCCTCGCTTTTTGAACTTCGGAAACTTCGCACGTTTTTTCAGCCAGTTTTCTATAGCAGCACCAAGATTATCTATGGCATATTTCGCAGCACGTTGATCTTGTGCGTGTGTCCAATCAAAATCTTTCTTTTTCTGATTAAAGCGATTTGCAAGACGATTTTTGGATAAAAAGGTATCCGAAGCAAGTTCGGTTTTAAAATCAAACAACGCTTGGTTATAGGCGAACTTTGCATACCCGCATTGCTGATAAAACCACGCAATCTGATCGCGGTTGGGGCGTAATGCAACTTTGTGTGTCTTTATCATGCTGAATCAAGTATCAAGCTTTTATCCCCTACCAAGTGGGAGGCAAGCACGTTACCGAGAAGTAACGCTTGGTATGCTTGCCAACTTGATACAGTCATTATACCAGAAAAACAACCTAAATGCAAATGTTTTTTCTTACCAACGCACGAAATACATGGGTTGGACCCAAAGCTAAAGCATTGGGCTTGGTAAAAAAGAATCGTCAATTCGTTTAAAGAATCGTCAATTCATCTTCCTCACCGCTCTCCTCCAGAACCGTCACTAATTCGTTGGCGACCTCACCAAACGCCTCGGATTGGGGTGACTCTGGATTCCCTGCGACAATCGGAACCCCGATGTCCCCTGCGGTGCAAACTTCAGCGTCAAGCGGAATTTGCCCTAAGAACGTGACACCAAATCGCTCACTTGTATTCCTACCGCCATCGGCACTAAAAATTTCGGTTTTTTCATTGCAGTGCGGACATAGGAAGTAGCTCATGTTTTCTATAATCCCCAGAATCGGCACGCCGAGACGTTCAAACATAGCCACACCCCGCCGGACATCCGCAAGCGCGACATCTTGAGGCGTTGTAACGATAACTGCGCCAGTCAACGGGATCGCCTGTGTTAAGGTGAGCGCAACATCTCCCGTTCCGGGCGGCAAGTCGATAATCAGATAATCAAGTTCGCCCCATTCTACGTCGCTTAGGAATTGGCGGATCGCACTGTGTAGCATCGGACCCCGCCAAATCATTGCTTGTTCTTCTGGCACCATGAACCCGATGGACATCAGTTTGATGTTATGCCGAACCAGCGGAATCAGTTTGCGTTCTGGACTTGTCCGCGGGCGTTCTTGGATCCCCATCATCGTCGGGATACTCGGACCGTAGGCATCTGCGTCCATCAAGCCGACTTTCGCACCGGCAGTTGCGAGTGAAATTGCCATATTCGTAGCGACAGTCGATTTCCCAACGCCACCCTTTCCACTCGCAACCGCAATTTTATGTTTTATGTTTGGTAAAGTAATGTTCTGTTGCGGCGTTTGTTGTTGGGGTGTTTGCTGTTGTGGGCTCGGCTGTTGCCCTTGCCGTCCAGGGATTTGTGAACCGCTGATGACCTGTAACTCTGGATGTTCCTTTGCCGTTGAAGTTGATGTCGGTTTCTTTTTTTTCGTGTCCCCTTTTTTCAAAAATCTCATGTTCAATCTCCTAACTTGATTCAGAGAATTAAAAAATACTTACACACCCATATAGTTTAGCACTTTTTCTCGTGATTGTGTATAATAACATGAATCGGCAATTAGCGATTGGCAGTTGACAGTCAGTAACTAACGGTTACTGCTAACCGACAGTGAGCGCAACGAACGCCCTAATCGCTAATTGCCAATTGCTGACAGCCATTACAAAAGGAGTTTTTTATGAACATTCTCATGTTGCGTCATTCCGCCGGTTTTGAGCATTCTTATCTACCCAATGCTGAAGTTACGCTGAAGCAGCTGGGTGCAGAAAACGGTTGGAACGTCGTCACAACACACCGTTGCGAACTGATAAACGCTGAAAATCTGGAAAAACAGGACCTCGTCGCCTTCGCAACCACCGGTAATCTCGCTTTTGACGATGCACAGAAAGAGGCACTCCTGAGTTTCGTACGCGACGGAAAAGCCTTCTTGGGCATCCATAACGCAACGGATACCTGCTACGATTGGCCCGAATACGGCGAGATGCTCGGCGGCTATTTCGCTGGACATCCGTGGCACGAAGAAGTAAATGTCATCGTCGAGGATTCCGACCATCCCGCAACCCGTATGCTCGGCAGCAGCTTCAAAGTCGTCGATGAAATTTATACCTTCAAAAACTGGGATCGCAACAAAACCCGCGTCCTCATGCGCTTGGACAATGATTCCATCGACCTCTCCCGCGGAAACCGAGAGGACCACGATTACGCGCTCGGATGGTGTCATACTTACGGTCAGGGACGCGTGATGTACACAGCACTCGGTCATCCTGACGAACTCTGGGACCAAAAATGGTTCCACGAGCACATTGTTGGATGTATCAGATGGGCTGCCGGACTCGAAGACTAACGCCTACAGCGGTCAGGGGTCAGCACTCAGGGCGGTTTTTTCTCCGAAAAAACCTTTCAGCAGTCAAGAGGACGTTGTGTACCCACTTACCGCTGAGAGTGTAGCGCAGCGGAACGCCTGAAAGCGTAGCGACCTGACCGCTTTAATCCGCGATAACCCCTGTTGCCCGCAAAAGCGTCTCCTGCACCAACAATTCATGCGATACCGGACGATCAGGTTCCTGCTCTCCTGCGATAGTCGCTAAAAACGCATCCAACTCCAGTTCATAAGTCCGTTGGCGGCTTTCACCATCTATCTCCACGACCTGTTCACCCGCTACATACCCATCTTTTGCTTCTTCTAAGCAGAGGCGAATCTTCAACCCCGGCTCAAAGGGTTCAACAATGATAGCACTTCCCGCACTACCATAAACCTCAAATCGGCGTGCGACTGGACGTGGCTCCAAAGCAGAGATGGATATAAACGCCATCGCCTTATCGAATTCATACACCGTCAATGTATTATCTTTGAAAGGCTCCACCGAGTCGCCATCGTTTCGGAGGAAAGAAGTCACCTTTTCCGGTCGTCCAAGAAGCCAGAGAACTTGGTCAAGTACGTGTCCACCTAAATCAAAAAAGATGCCACCGATGTGTTCACTGATGCGTATGCGTGATTCGTGAGGGATGTTCGTTGACATGTGGGCGCGAACGGAAAAAACATCGCCTAAAAAGCCGGATTTCACCCACTCGGCGACCTGTTTAAAGGCGGAGTGATACCGCAACATATACCCCATCTGCACGAGCAGAGATTTTTCTTGAGCAGTATTAATCACCCGTTGCCACTGCTCCCAGTTTTCACCGGCAGGTTTATCGTACCAGACGTGTTTACCAGCGTTCACAATCTCCTCAGTCTGATCCAAACTTTCGGCGTTGTTCCCTTCCGAAGCGATTGCGACGATAGTGTCATCATTAAGCATCTCCGCTGCGTCCGTGTACCAATGAACGTCCGCGAATCTGCCACCGTCATTCTGAAGTTTCGTGCGCTGTTCCGCATCCGGTTCAAACACCCCCGCAACTTCAACATCAGGATTCACAAGCATTGCTTGTAGTTTCCCACCTGCGTGTCCATGTTTTGTCCCGTACTGTGCCATCCGTATTTTCGCCATAGTTTATCTCCAAAGTCCGAAGTTCGTAGAAAAGTTTATATCTATTATATCCGCACCCAATCGAATGTCAAGGGAAATTCCAGAATCACAGCTGAAAACTACAACGCAATCCACTTGACAATTCCCTCCAAGTATAGTAAAATTTATCCTACATTTCTCTAAGGAGCGTTTACATAAATGAAAAAAATAGAGGGTGGACTTACCGCCGTCCAAGGTGTCCGTGCAGCAGGTATTCACGCAGGTATTAAAGCAGCAGATACAAAAGATATAACACTCATCGTCACCGATACCCCTGCAGCCGCCGCCGGCGTCTTCACAAAAAATAGCGTCACCGCTGCGCCCGTCATCCTATGCCGTGAACACCTCAGCGATGGACAGGCACAAGCCGTTATCGTCAATAGCGGGAACGCCAACGCTTGCACCGGCGAACTCGGTATGGCAAATGCGCGACAGATGGCATCCGCAACAGCCGAGCAGCTCGGTATAGACGCGGAGCTTGTGCTCGTCTCTTCAACCGGTGTTATCGGACAGCAGTTGCCGATGGACAAAATCGAAAGTGGAATCCAAACCGCCGCAGAAGCACTCAGCACCGAAGGTGGAAGCGATGCCGCTGAAGGGATTATGACGACCGATACACACCCGAAATCTGTCTCTATAGAGGTGGAGATTGACGGCGCACCCGTGAGGATTGGCGGAATTGCCAAGGGTTCCGGTATGATTGCACCCAATATGGCGACTATGCTCTCTTATCTGACAACAGATGCGCGAATCAGCCCTGAAACGCTCCAATCTGCTTTAAACCGCGTTGTAGACGATACTTACAACCTTTTGACAGTTGACACCGATCGCAGTACAAATGACACCGTAGTTATCCTTGCAACCGGACGTGCTGACAACACGGACATCATTGCAGCAGAAGGCGAAAATTACGAAGCGTTCTGTGAAGGACTGCAGTTCGTTTGCACCGAATTGGTGAAGATGCTCGCTCGCGACGGTGAAGGCGCGACGAAACTTGTTGAAGTCGTCGTTACGCGCGCCAAAAACCGAGACGATGCGGAAAAGGCAGCGCGTGCCGTTGCAGAATCACCGCTCGTCAAGACCGCTATTTTCGCTAACGATGCCAATTGGGGACGCATTATGATGGCGATCGGTAAATCCGGCGCAGCATTCGATCCGTATCAGGTGAACGTCTGGCTTGCGGATTACCAACTCGTCAAAGATGGAATGGATGCCGGCTACGATGAAGATAAAGCCACCGCCTTGTTTGCACAAGACCCTGTGCGTATCACGGTTGATCTCCGCGCTGGGGACGCTGAAGTAACGATGTGGACGTGTGATTACTCCTACGATTACATCCGAATCAACGCGGATTATCGGACATAGTATCTGTTTTGTAATGCTAACAAGGGAAAAGAGATGAGACACACAACTGAAATCAAACTTGCGAATCTAAGCGATCTATTTTTGGTACAGGCGGGGGTTATGGATGCCGAGGATGTGCGGAGACTCACTGTTGACGATGCCCTCGTTGACACTGGAGCGACTCGTCTCTGCTTGCCAATATCGCTCATTGAACACCTGGGCCTCACACCTGTCGGCAGACGAACGGCGAGAACCGCTAACGGCATCGTAGCGCGCACCATCTATTCTGAGGTCGAATATACCCTCTTGGAACGAAGCGGGACCATCCGAGTCACCGATCTGCCTGAAGGTTCACCAATCCTCATTGGACACATGGTTTTGGAAGACCTTGACCTCTGTGTTGACATGAGAAGGGGCCTGATTTACAATCCTGCACACGGTGATGATTGGATCGAGGAGCAACTCTAAAAATTTGTCAGAAATTTTTGACGAAAATTCATACTTTTGCTATTTAAATAAAAAATTAACTTGACATTCACTCGCGAGTATGGTAAACTATATACGCTTTTGAGATCCGCAGCATATTTTTTGCGTGGATTTGCAAAACAGTGCGGGAGTAGCTCAGTGGTAGAGCTCCACCTTGCCAAGGTGGAAGTCGCGAGTTCAAATCTCGTCTCCCGCTCCATCTTAGGGTGGCGTAGCCAAGTGGTAAGGCCAGAGTCTGCAAAACTCTTATTCGTCGGTTCGATTCCGACCGCCACCTCCATTCTTTTTCTTCCCGATGGGCGGTTAGCTCAGGTGGCTAGAGCGCTTGCTTGACATGCAAGAGGTCACAGGTTCAAGTCCTGTATCGCCCATTTTTCCAAACTTTATCAATCCGAAAAAAGGACGCGGTGGCTTCGGAGTTCTGATTCAGTCCAGTGCTGCTTGATGGTTCTGCTATCTTTCTTTAAGGCACTTGCCGCTTCCGTACCCGTCTGGTAGAGGTAACGCACCCGGCGATAAATATGCCTCTCAATTTGTTTAAAGGTTATGTCGCCGAAATAGATATAACCGTACTCGCCAGCCAAACGTTTAGAGAGGACTTTCAAGGCGAGATGGACAGTTGACACCTGATCTTCGAGTGCTTTGTTCTCCAATCCTATATCAGGGAGGACGATACCAATGAAGTGGTCAATTGATTCCTTGAAAAGCCTTTCAATGTCCGTATCGGAGAGTTTTTTAACTTTACGCGAGGGAGGGATGGGGGTCTGAAGTTCAGTTTCAGGTGTCCCGTCCGACAACCACTCATTCAGTTTCTGCGTGGACATTTGTTTTAACGTTATCCCAGCCTTTTCTGTGTCGCCGCTATGTGCCTTGACGACCTCCTGTAGAACGGCTTTCAGGCTGCCCTTGTAGGTTTTCCCGATGATACTGACAGGTGCGGGTTCTGTTTTGGGGCCGGCCCCCGTTCTCTCTTGATACTCGGATAATCCAGAAATTGCAGCGTCAATTGTATCTCCAATATCTTTGGCGAAATCCGTAAGCGAGTACTCCTCCGTTCTGAATTTCAGTAACAACTGATCCATTTCGTGCTTTGCCTTGTTGGCACGGCGGCGTCCGTCATCAGAGAGTTCTGTCCACCATTCAGAGAGTTGGCTATCGGTGCCTTCTGCTGCATTGTCAGAGATAAACCGACAGAACGCGGCGATCGGCAATTCCCGCAGGTGCTGATATGGTGGGATTTCCCCAGTTTCCGTAAATTCCGCAGAGGTGTCTCGGTTTTCGGGTTCTTGGGGCTGTGGCGCGTCTTGTTCTGTGTTTTCACGCCCTCCATTTTCTGTGTAGTTTCGGACTTCTTTTGGGAGGTCCTCCACCAAGATAACTTCGCCTCTGGCATTATCGAACGCAGTTTCGACGTAGGACTTTAGTTCTCGGACGTTGCCGGGCCACTCAAAGTTTCTAAACACCTTCAGTGCCTCTTTAGAAACACCGTACATCGGTTTTTCACTCTCTTCTTCAATAAGGTGCAGGAAGTAGCTCACAAGCAACGAGATATCTTCTTTTCGTTTGCGTAAGGGTGGCACAGTGATTTTACGTTGGTAGAGTCGAAAGTACAAATCCTCTCTAAATGCTTTTTCCTTAACCATATCCCACAAATTCTTATTCGTCGCGCTGATGATGCGGACATCTACCTTAATTGCTTTCGTGCCGCCGACGCGCGTGACCTCTCCGGAGTCCAGCACTGCGAGGAGTGTCTCTTGCGCTGCGGGACTCATATTGCCGATTTCGTCCAGGAAAAGGGTGCCCCCGTCAGCCAACTCGAATTTCCCGGGTTTATCCGTTTTTGCGTCGGTATACGCGCCTTTTTCGTACCCAAGGAGTTCGGGTTCACGGAGTGATTCTGTCAATGCCCCACAATCAACGACGATAAAGGGTTTCTTTTTTCTGCTACTTTCATCGTGAATGACACGGGCGACCAGCCCTTTCCCGACCCCGGTTTCTCCCTCAAGCAGCACGCGATTGTCCGAGTTGCTGGCGAGTGCAACTTCATCAATAAGGGTTTCTATCGCTTTGCTCTTGCCAACGATTTTAAATTCCTCGTTAGCATCCGGAAGATCGGCTGCTGCAGTGCGGTTAGCGAGCCGTCTGAACGACTGATGGACGGCTTCATGGATATCTTTTATCCCCGCAGATGTAGAGAGAACAGGAGGCGTTGCGCCAAGTTGTATCGCCTTTATCTTTGTAAGTAAGCGTGCGCCAATGATATTTACCAATACGTCTGGATTTGCTGTCTTGATTTTCTGCAACATTTCCAGACCATCTTCGTCTGACCTTTCTACATTCAGCACGACGACACTCACGCTGGATTCGTTAATGTTGTACAAGGCTTTCTGATAGGTCTCAACAACGGCGGTAAGATAGCGTTTCTTTCTTAAGAAATCTACCAATTCAGACGTACTGTGATTGTCATCAATGATTAAGAGTTCTTTCTCTGGCATGGCCTGCCTCCTCTATTTTCGCGATTCAGCGTTTTTTTGATTTGCAGAACTTTTGCAGATTCCGACGCAGCGGATGTTGATTCTTGCAAAGTTTCTGCTGGAATCGCCAATATTGCCCCTAATATGGATTGGCATGTTTCTTGCAACACACTATGAAAATATATGCTCTCTAAAGGGTGCGTGTTTGTCGTGTATGCACAGGAGAGCAACCGGATTCGCACGAAGAATCGGGTCAGAAAAAAGAATTGTTATTTTTTTCAATCTCTGCTATAATTTCTATTGGCATCCGTAAAAATCCTCTATAGGTGGTTCGGCGAGTGTGGTAGACTCCCGAACCACGGCACTGCCAAGCTGAGATTGCCAGTGCGTGTTTAAGTATATCATACATTATCCTTGATGTATAGCATATTTTAAACACCGTCGTAATTTTACCTGATTTTTTTCGGAAAATCTTGTATGATTGCGAATGGACGTTGGAGACGGATTGCCGGGGTAGTTCACACTCCCTCCCGTCTCCGCCCAACTGGCAATTTGTTGGATATACGTCAGCGGAGACAACTGGAGGTTTTTCATGGAACGAAAATTCTTCGCAATCACAGCGGTATGTCTTCTCCTTTTTTTCATTCCGATGCACGAGACACGCGCCGAGCCCCTAAGAATCCAGGGACCCTGGCTCTGGATGATCGCGCCGACCGAGCCCGGAAAGGGCGGCGCGGGGTCTATACATACGGATTCACTCGCTATCGCCAGTAACGATCAGGTGACCGAAAGGACAATAGCGACCCAAGGTGCCACCCCGGGCGACCCGATCGGCGATTATCAATGGACGTTTGGAACGATTGATGTAGCACCCCCAGGGTTCCTGGCGATGTGGTTCGGGGAGGGGAACATCAACAAAACTCTCCGTCAGATCGGGATGGCGGAAGGGAACTTAGACGATCACTCGGCTTATGCACTCATCACTGTTGTATCGGATAGATGGCAGGTCGGGGAGATAAAAGTGAGCAGCGACGACGCTGTCAAAGTGTGGCTCAACGGGCAGGTGGTTGGGAGTTATGCAGGGAACCGGCCTGTGAACGCGATTCGGTTTCAAAACACCTGGGATATTTGGCTGAACGAAGGGGTCAATCTCTTGATGGTGAAGGTCAGCGAACGCGCCGGAAAGTGGGATATGTACGTGGGTTTGGATGTCCCCGATCCAACAACGTTGAAACCGATGGATAGACCGACGGTGTTAGCACCCGGAGAACAACGTTTACAGCGGGTAGATCGCCCTATCGTCAAAGTCATCTACTTCTATCCGCAAGACCAGGCACCCCGAGGGAACGCTGCTATAGATGTGATGCTGAAGAAAGTGCAGACGTTCTTCGCGAACCAGATGGGCCCTGGACATCACGGATTTGGACAAAAGACCTTTGCGTTAGAGACCGATGAAGCCACGGATGCGTTGATCATCCATCAGATGCAGTCGCAGCACGATCTTGCTACGTGGATGTCGTTCGGTTCGCCCCAGACGGTCTGGAGAAACGTTTGGAACGCTGCAAACGGGGAGATACCGAACCGATGGGGCGAGATCGAACCAAACGTAGACTTCGAGACAGCCATCTCAACGCATGTCTACCTCACGATTATAGACGTACAGAGCGCGTGTTTTACTGACCTTTCTGATGGGTGCAAGAGTGGAGAGGTACGTGGGGTTGACGGACGGGTGCTTGTTCCTTTGAGTGCAGAGTCTTTTAAGTGGCAGGTGATCGCCCATGAACTCGGACACGCCTTCGGCTTAGCACACGATTTCCGAGACGATCGCTATCTGATGGCGTATCCTGTTACGGATATAGGGTTAACAAACGTAGATCGGATATCACACTGTGCCGCGCAGTGGTTAGATGCGCACCCGGCGTTCAACGGTTGGAACATCCGCGCTAAGGACGAAACAACGTTACAGATAACGACGCTGCCCTCAAGCGATAACAATTTCCTTTATGAAGGCTTTGTAGAAGATACCGACGGCATCCATCAGGTGCAATTGCTCGTGCCAGCAACTGCAAATGATCGATACCCAAAGGGTTACAAGTTGCACGCCTGCACATCGCCTGGAGACCTCGGACAACATAACAACAAAATCACCTTCTCTTTTGATCTGTCGGCGGTGATGACAGATCAAGACCTCGTCTGTGAGGACACCATCCCTGTCGAGTTCCACGTCATTGATGTGTGGGGGGATAGGACACGCTCGGTGGCGCTGCTTCCGAAGCCGAAAGATGCGAATCTGGTCAAACGCGCCGATGTAGATGGTGATGGGGATGTAGACGCTGACGATCTGAGAGCAGTCTTTCTCCAACTCGGTCAGACGGGCCCAAACGCAGCGGATGTGGATGCCGATGGTATTGTGGGCGTGAAAGATGTCCTATTGGTCTGTTTTGTTATCGACGACTCAGGCGGTGCCCCTGCTTTACAGGCGGTCCGACTTGAAGGGGCTACGGCAGCAGCGGCGCGTCAGGTACTCGTGCAAGCCCGTCAAGGCCGACTCACGGATCGCATCTATGTACGGGGTATTGCGGTGTTAGCGCAGCTGCTGGGGCCCTTGCCTCCCGAAAAGACTGCTTTGTTAGCCAACTACCCGAACCCGTTCAACCCGGAGACGTGGATACCCTATCATCTCTCCGAACCTTCGGGGGTGACACTCACGATCTACGACATCCAAGGGCGTGTGGTGCGGACATTGGATTTAGGGCATCAGCGTGCGGGGGTATATCGGGCTCGGAGCCGTGCGGCGTATTGGGACGGTAAGAACGCACAAGGCGAGTCTGTTGCAAGTGGTGTCTATTTCTATACGTTGACGGCGGGCGATTTTACGGCTACGCGGAAAATGTTAATACGGAAGTGAGGAGGCTATCACTCAAAACGTCTGCGGATTTTTGCAAACCTTTTGTGAGTACTGACAAAATACATGCCGGAATTTCCTGTTTTCGCTCCATAATTGCCGAAATGGGTTTGGCATGAAACTTGCACGCTATAGGGAGAGGCTTGAAGTTATACGGGTGTGCCGTGAGAGGGGCTGTTTTCAGGGAAGTCGGGCTCCTCCACATTTGCGAAGTCCACGGGAGGTAGCGAATCATGTGTGTACGTCGTATCGGTCAATGGATAGTGCTTGTTATGGAAATACCCGAAGTTCTTATTTTTGTTGTTGTTTTGGTGTTGGGAATTGTGTTTCTTTAGAAGGAGGATAAATGATGTTTGAAAAGATTGTTTGGTTTGTGTTGCATGCGGCGCAAACTGAAGTTTGCGCTACAAAGCCCGTGGTTGAGAAGGGGGCTTTAAGAGGAAAATTTCGACTCCTTTCCTGGGCATAAATCGGATGATCCATAGATTTTGGTGCATCTGGACTTTAGAAACGCTGCTACTGAAAAATTTGGTATGTTTACACAAAACATAGGAGGAATGTTAGATGCAAGCAACGAACAGACGTAAGCAGATTGAGGCGTGGTTTAAGAGACCCAAGCCGAAAATTTGGTGGATATTAGTCGCAATTGTGGTGAACTTTTATTATTGGACTTCTTTTTTTTCTGGCTGGTCTTCTATCCCTATGGCGCTCGCACTCGTGGTTTTTCCGTGCTTTGCGTACGTTACGTTGAAAAAGAGATATGAAGAAAGACCCTCAGACAGCGAAATGACGAAATGGCTGGAAGAAGATCTTGAAACGCTCAAAGAGAATTCTCTGGATCAAGTACCATTAGACCTATCCGAAGCCATCGTGGAATCAATAACCTTGAGGGGGCCAGTCTGGCAGGTTAGAACTGGAGTAAACGACAAAGAAATCCGGCGCAGACAGATGGACGAAGGGGATGTCATTGAAGATCCTGAAGATCCTAGGACCTTCGAATTTGAACATCTATATCTGTACTCGCTTTGGGATATTATGATCGTACACATTGGGGCGGATTCCCTCGTTGTATACACAGGCCAATATGATTGGCCCCGTAATCGCGTTATAAATGATGCTACAGAGGAATATTCCTACGGAAGTATTGTGTCTGTTAGAACATCCAACCTTTCAGTTGAGGCCCCAGTGTTCGCTTTAAAAAAGCCTCTTGGCAGCACGAAGACCAGAAGCTGGGACATGACGGAATTCTCCGAGAACCTCGAATACGCCAAACGCGAGGGGAAAAGCATAATCAGTGAACAGTACAAAACTTTTACAATTGAGTTGAGTAACGGAGACTCGATAGGTCTTGCAATTCCAATCCATAGTCAGGATCCAGGTGAGAGGCCAAGTAAGCAGTTTATAACATACGGATCCAAAGAGATATCGGAACTTATGGATAAAACTGTAAATGCCATACGTCCGAAGCTTAGAGTGAGAAATACCGCAGATGTACCCATAGATCAGAAAGCTCCCCAGTCGATTGAGAGTGGAGCCACAAACGAGCCTGCCGTAAAACTCCAACAACTCAAGAAGATGTTGGACGATGGACTGATTACAGAAGCAGAATTCAATGAAAAGAGAAAACAGATTCTTGATTCCATGTAGCACCTACTGGCAGGCATTCACCTTCCCCACTGGCGAGGTTTCCTAACCTCGCCTATTATCCAACTCACAACCCCGCTGGCGAGGTTTCCTAACCTCGCCTATTATCAAACTCACGTTATAGGTAGAAATATAGAAAATCACGATTCCGACATTTTCAATTGGCATTTCGCTGCCAAATGCGGTAAAATAATTATGCGTAAACAATGTAAGACAAAAGACGTTAACGCTATTGAGACCAATTTTGAAGCCTACACGAATTAGCATAATGAGAGTAAACCGCAATGCGTGAATCTAATCAACCTGAAGACTACGGACAACGCCTACGCCATTCAACCGCGCACATCATGGCGTATGCTGTCCAGCAACTATTCCCTGATGGCGAACGTACCGTTAAACTTGCAATCGGACCCCCGATTGAAAACGAGTTCTATTACGATATGGAGGTGCCACGCCCCATTACGCCCGACGATTTTCCCGAAATCGAAAAGCACATGAAGGCGATGATTAAAGCCAATGTGCCTTTTGAACAGGAGACCTGGACCTACGACGCGGCTCGCGAGTGGTTCGGCGAACGAGACCAAAAATTCAAACTTGAATTAATCGACGGGATCTCCGATCAGGAAGTCAACGCAAGCGATGAAGGAGTCGCTGACGAAGGCGTTTCTATCTATCACAACGGTGATTTCACGGACCTTTGTAAAGGTCCACACGTCGAAAAAACAGGCGAATGCCGATATTTCAAACTGCTCCGCGTCTCTGGAGCCTATTGGCGTGGTGATGGCAATCGCGAGCAGTTACAACGCATTTACGGTACCGCATGGGAGACCAAAGCCGACCTTCAGGCATACTTAACACAACGCGAAGAAGCCGCCAAGCGCGACCATCGCAGGCTCGGACGCGAATTAGAACTCTTTCAGATGCACCCTGAATCCCCCGGTAGTCCTTTTTGGCTGCCGAAAGGTGCGTTCATCTACAATCTCTTGTCTGAAAAAGTCCGCAAACTCTATCTCAGTGAGGGGTATCAAGAAGTGCGGACACCGCTCCTCTACGACAGTAGTCTCTGGGAAACCTCTGGGCATTGGGAACACTTTAAAGAGAATATGTTCCTCATCGAAAGCGAGGACGGGGGATCTGTAAGTGCACTTAAACCGAT
Source organism: Candidatus Poribacteria bacterium (assembly GCA_965232115.1). Lineage (GTDB taxonomy): Bacteria > Poribacteria > WGA-4E > WGA-4E > WGA-3G > WGA-3G. The sequence goes on along the minus strand of OZ246958.1, from coordinate 4,247,482 downwards.
GAACTGCCCCGCGCACATGTTGATCTATAAAAGTGCGCGCCACAGTTATCGCGATCTCCCCTACCGTCTACATGACCAAGGCGTGTTGCATCGCAATGAAGTCACTGGCACGCTAACCGGTTTGTCGCGCGTCCGTCAGATGTGTCAAGACGATGCGCACAACTTCGTTACCGAAGACCAGATTGCCGATGAATATGAACGCATTCTTGGACTTTTCGACCGTATCTACGGGACATTTGATTTGCCGTTCCATTGCGATTTGAGCACACGCAATCCTGACAAGTTTATGGGGGATATTGCGGTCTGGAATCGTGCGGAAAGCATGCTTGAGAGTGTGTTGAAAAATAATCAGGTTGAGTACACGATCGACCCCGGCGAAGCGGCGTTCTACGGACCCAAACTCGATTTTCAGGTCCGCGACTCACTCAACCGCGATGTGCAATGTGCCACTGTCCAACTCGATTTCCAACTCCCTGAACGGTTTGAACTCATCTATGTCGCGCCAGACGGCTCCGAAAAACGACCTGTCGTTATCCATCGCGCAATATGTGGGAGTTTTGAACGTTTCATCGCTATGCTTATTGAGCATTATGCGGGTGCTTTCCCGACGTGGCTCTCTCCTGTCCAGTGTGTTGTAATGACGATCAGTCAACGCTTCGTTGACTACGCCACAGAAGTCCACCAGTTGCTATTGCAAAAGGGGTGTCGTGTTGAATTGGATAACAGCGACGACAAAATTGGTGCGAAAATCCGGCTTGCCCGTTTGCAACGTGTCCCCTATATGCTAATCGTTGGTGGACGGGAACAGGAGAACCGCACCGTCAGTGTCCGAAGTCGAGATGAAGGCGACATCGGCGCAATGGCACTTGATACTTTCGTTGACAAAATTGCGCAGGAAGCCGACTTAGATTTCTAATGATTCGTTATCGGTTAATGGAAATATGCAAATGTCTTGTAGGGGCACCCCTTGTGGGTGCCCACAAACTCACTAAGGAGTATAGCTAATGTGTAAAATTTTGACGGTTTCCAAACCTGCCGCGTATGGATTGGCAATTTACACCGTCTTCATGAGTATAATCATTTTTAGCAGTTGCGGTGCCTCTAAACAGGTTACCCGTGTTGATGTCGACACTACAATCGATCTCTCTGGACGTTGGAACGATACAGATTCGCGTATGGTCGCCGATGAGATTATTGGTGATTGTCTGAGCCACCCTTGGATTAACGATCACGGTATAGATACCGGTGGAAAACCCGTTGTGATTGTTGGCGGGATCCGTAATAAGAGTATGGAACATATCCCTGTCGCAACATTTGTAACAGATATTGAGCGTGCTTTTATCAATTCCGGGAAAGTCCGCACTGTATCCGGTTCGAGTGAACGCGGCGAAATTCGCGAGGAGCGCGCCGATCAGGGAGAATTTGCCGCAATTGAAACTATTAAACGGATGGGACGTGAACTCGGTGCAGATTATATGATGACTGGCGAAATTAACACCATCGAAGACCGTGAAGGCGGCGATCAGGTTGTTTTCTATCAGACGGACCTCACACTCACAAATATCGAAACCAACGAGAAAATCTGGATCGGGAACAAAAAGATTAAGAAATTTATCGGGCGCGACAAGTTTAAACTGTAGGCTGTCCGTAACGCCTCTGTTTGAGCGGGGCCCCGTGCCCGCTCACTGCTATTTGTTTGAAAACTACAAAATATATGATTAGAGCTCTTCCGTTTCTGCTTATTACCTCTCTGCTAATAGGGTGTGGCGGCTATAAGTTTTCAGAAGCTATAGCACCTTTGGAGACAGGACAGCCAGAAGCTGCCTATACCTATCTTCAGAAACACGCACCGAAAAATTCTGATATTCCTTTTCTTTTTGAACTTGGACTCGTTGCGCATTATGCCGACCATTTCCCTGAGAGCAGCGCAGCGTTGGATCAAGCCGGAGATATCGCCGAGGATCGCTATACCAAGAGTGTTTCAAAAGAAGTAACTTCATTGGTTACTTCCGACAAATTGCGCCCGTATGCTGGAACTCGATATGAACGGCTTTTGAGTCACTACTATCGCGCACTCAACTACGTCTATCGTGGTCAGTTAGAGGGTGCCTTGGTAGAATGCCGCCGCGCTACAGCACTCATTAACTATTTCAAGAGCGATGAGAAGTACGACTTCTTTGGTGCCGGGTTTCTTGCGAATCTCTCTGGTATGGTTTTTGAAGCCGCAGGCGAATGGAACGATGCCTTTATCTCCTACAGGCAAGCCGCAGAATACTATCAAAACGCAGTGGAGAAAACCGGTGTAGAGATGCCAGACAACATCGGAAATTCACTCGTGCGATTGACTCGCAAACTCGGGTTCACCGACGAGTTTGAGCGTTACCGAGATCAATACGGCGAACCGCCACCGCGTCCTGAAAATACGGGTGAGTTGATTCTCTTTTATGAAAGCGGCTACGTGCCACCCAAAACTGAAGAGGCTTTGACGTTTCCGATCCTCAAGACAGACGATGTGGAGGACGAAAAGTTTGTTCCAACGCTTGTCGGGCGCGAAGGAAGGACCTATGCAGATGTCAAATTGGAATATCTCCTACGCGTTGCGATACCCGCAATTCGCTCCAATCGTCCTCATTTCGCAGGAATCGAGGTATCAGTAGGGCAAAATCAAAAGAGAGGCGTGCTTGTAGCAGATGTGGAAAGTATTGCTGTAGAGACCTTTAATGCGGCGCGTCCTATCATTCTCCTACGAACCTTAGTCCGCGCGGTAGGGAAATACTTGATTTACCGAAAAGCAAACAAGGAAAATGAGGCATTAGGGCTGCTTGTAAACCTTGCGGGTGCTGTTACGGAGCAGGCGGACACGCGCTCGTGGAAAACACTACCGAATCAGATTTTTATGGTGCGGATGTCGCTCCCCGCAGGCACGCATACACTCAATCTCTCTTTTTTAAATGCCAACGGACGGATCAGTCGACAAGAATCCGTTCCAGATGTTAAAATTAATCCGAATCGAATCACTTTTCTGAATTATCGAACTTATGACTGATCTTCTATATGAGCAAAAAACATGCAACGCATCTATTTAGACTACAACGCAACGACTCCACTCCATCCCGAAGTCAGGGATGCCATGATGCCCTATCTCACCGAGGCATTCGGCAACGGTTCGAGCATTCACGCCTACGGACGCGAAGCGCGAACTGCGATTGACACCGCACGCGAACAGGTCGCCGAACTCATCGGTGCCAAGAGTCCGAGTGAAATCATCTTCACAGGCAGCGGCACCGAGGCGGATAACCATGCCATCAAAGGGTTGACCGAGTTGCAAAAGAGTCGCGGCGTTGGGAATCATATCATAACCTCGTCTGTGGAGCATCACGCCGTTTTGCACACTTGCCAGTATCTGGAGCAACGCGGTTTTGAGGTAACCTGTCTGCCCGTAGATAGATACGGACGGATTCGCGTTGCGCAGCTCCGCGAAGCAATCCGGGATACCACAATTCTCATCTCCATCATGCACGTCAACAACGAGAACGGCACCATCCAACCGCTCGAAGAGATATGCGAGATTGCACAGGAACACGCTATCCCTTTTCATACCGATGCTGTGCAATCGGTCGGCAAATTGGAGATGAACGTTCAGGAACTCGGTGTGAATCTCCTCGCCTTCTCTGGACACAAGATTTACGCCCCCAAGGGTATCGGTGTCCTCTATATCCGCCGCGGCACCCGACTCGCCAACCTCGTCCACGGCGGTTCACATGAACGCAATCGACGTGCCGGATCCGAGAACGTCCCTGCTATCGTTGGGCTTGGAACCGCCGCCGACCTTGCCAAACAGGAGCAGGCTTCTTATGCCAAACACCTAAGTCGATTAACACATCGTTTGCGTGAAGGCTTAGATGCCCACATTGAGCGGCTCCACTACAACGGACATCCTGACTACTGCGCTCCCGGCACGCTTAACGTTTCATTTGAATCTGTCGAAGGAGAAAGTCTTATCTTACGCTTGGACATGGAAGGTATCTGTGTCTCGACGGGTTCCGCGTGTACCTCTGGCTCTATGGAACCCTCGCATGTCCTTGCCGCACTCGGCTTACCGCCGAGATTAGCACAAGGTACCGTCCGTTTTTCGCTCGGCAGAAACACAACCGAAGCTGAAATTGATGCCGTTATTGCCAAGTTACCGAAAGTCATCCAGCAGATGCGGACCCTTTATAGAGGATAGACGATCTTCTTGTAGGAGCGAGCTACTCCTCAACCCTCCACTCACTTACCCTCACCGAATAATCGAAAACAAAGTGCCTACTACTATCCTCTTTTTCTATTGACAAAAAAAACAGATGCCATAAAATAGGGGGCATATTCTTTATTACGATTTTCAACTTTAGGAAATCCAGTCGTGAATTGACCAGAAACCTGCCCGTAATGAAATGGAGGGCAGTCCAGGAGCAATAGTTTAAAATATGGAAAAGACACATCTACTTCATGCCCCACATCTCCACGCAATTTCACGCAACATATTCGTCGCTGCCGGTGTCTCACGACACGTCGCAGCGGATGTCTCTGAAATCTTGATTAACGCCAATCTCGCCGGACACGATTCGCACGGCGTACTGCGCATTCCCGCCTATTTGCGCGGTATTGATGGCGGATCCCTAAAGCCAACAGCCGAACCCAAACTCCTTGAAGAGACCGCAAATACCCTGAGCGTTGATGGGCAGGGCAGCTTCGGGCACTACACCTCACGCTGGTCTATAAAGAAAGCCATTGAGAAGGCAAAAACGGCTGCTTCTTGTTCTGTCAGCATCCGCAACACCGGACATATCGGACGTCTCGGCGAATATGCTGAAGAAGCAGCAAGAGCGGGGTGTATCTCGCTTATCACTGTCGGTGGTGGCGGTAGAGGCAGAGGACCGACGGTGCCTTTTGGTGGCGCGGAAGGTGCTTTCGGAACAAATCCGATCGCTATCGGTGTACCTACTGGAGATAACAGTCCATTTATCGTTGATTACGCCACGAGTATGGTTGCCGAAGGAAAAATTCAGGTCGCCCGGAGCAAAGGTATCGACCTACCTGAAGGATGTATCCTCGACAAAGACGGGAATCCGAGCGTCAAACCCGCTGACTTCTACGATGGTGGCTCGCTTCTTGCATTCGGAAAACACAAAGGCTATGCACTCGCTATGTTTACATGTCTCCTCGGTGGATTGGCAGGAACGTTTGATGTGGAACAAGGTTCAATGAACGGCATTTTCATGCAAGCTGTTGATGTCAACGCCTTCACACCCGTCGATGAGTACCAGAAAGGTGTACGTGCCTTCTTAGATGGCATTAAATCTACACCCCCCGCACCCGGCTTTGATGAGGTGTTAGTCCCAGGTGATTTTGAATACCGGTCCCGAACCCAAAGGTTAGTGGATGGTATTGAAATACCCGATACCATTTATAATCAACTCCAAGAGTGTGCAGACCAACTCGGCATTTCTATCGGTGAGGAGATAACTGAGGCTGCGGACGAGGCACGCTATCAATAGTTTGGCAGGAGGCAATTCATCATGAAAAGATTTGTGTTTGAGGCCGCGGCGCTTCAGGCGTTCACGAGAAACCTGTTTGTCGCAGCGGACACCCCACGGCGTATCGCCGATGATGTCGCCGAGATTTTGATAAAAGCCAACCTTGCAGGACACGACTCTCACGGTGTACTGCGTATCCCGTCCTACCTTGATGCCATTGAAAGCGGCAGTATCCGTCCAGCTGCTGAACCAGAAATCAGCCGCGAAACCGACAACACACTTCATATTGATAGCAGACGCGGTTTTGGACATTATGCGGCACGTTATGCGATCCGTCGCGCCATTGAGAAGGCGAAAAGTGCGCGAACCTGCTTCGCGACGCTCACGCATACCAACCATATCGGCAGAGTCGGTGAATACGCACAAGAAGCCGCTGAATCGGGGTGTATCGGAATGATCTCAGTCGGTGGTGGCTCAAAAGGCGGCGGACGTATTCTTCCTTTCGGTGGTGCAGTCGGCGCACTCGGCACAAACCCTATCGCTATCGGCGTACCGACAGGTGATGATAGACCTTTCCTCATTGATTTCGCAACCAGTATGATTGCAAACGGCAAAACCTACGTCGCTGACAGCGAAAATCGAGATTTGCCTGAAGGTTGTGTTGTTGACAAGCACGGCAATCCCACCGTCAAAACTTCCGAATACCGCGATGGTGGACACCTGCTCGCTTTCGGTAGACACAAAGGCTATGCGCTCTCCCTCTTTGTCTGTCTGCTTGGTGGATTGGCAGGCACATTTAACGTTGAGGCTGGACAGATGGGCGGTCTCTATATGCAGGTGATTGATGTCAACGCCTTCATGCCACTTGAAGAGTACCAAAAGGGGGTCCGTGCCTTTTTAGACAGTATCAAATCAGTTCCACCCGCTCCGGGTTTTGACGAGGTATTAGTCCCTGGTGATTTTGAGGTCAACACCCGCACACACCGCCTCGCAAACGGCATTGATGTGCCCGATACCATCTACCAGCAACTCCGCGACTGTGCGGAAGAGTGGGGTGTCCCTATGCCTGAAGCCCAGTGATAGAGGACCCAAGGCTCCTAAACGGACCGAGATTAACCTTGACATTACCCACGTAAAGGTGTTATACTTAACGATGTATTTGACGTTAATAAACATCAACTCCCTTTTGAAAGGATGTAGGGCGTTGTAGGACACAACTTGCAAGCCCATATTAATAATAATATAATGGACCTTGGACTCACAGATAAAATTGCAGTCGTAGGCGCGTCAAGCAAAGGACTTGGACGCGCGATCGCACTCGGCTTGGCACAGGAAGGTGCGAAGGTCACGATCTGTGCAAGAAATAAAGACGAACTCGAGGCAACAGCGGACGACATTCGTAGCCAGACAGGTTCTGAAGCGTTGGCAATTCCGACGGATGTTAGCCAACCAGAGCAGGTTGAAACCCTCATTAACACGGCGATTCAGCACTTCGGTGGTATTGATATTTTAGTCAACAACGCAGGCGGTCCCAGAGCGGGACGGTTTGACGACCTCAGTGCACAGGATTACCAAGACGCTGTTAATCTAAACCTAATGAGCACGATCAACCTCTGTCGCGCTGTCGTCCCGACAATGCAGGCACGCGGCGGCGGACGGATTATCAATCTCACCTCCGTTTCCGTCAAGCAACCTGTGGATAACCTTATGTTGTCAAACATGGCACGCACAGGTGTGATCGGCTTTGCGAAGACACTCGCAACGGAGTTAGCACCAGACAAGATCCTCGTCAACAATGTCTGTCCGGGTATTATCTTCACCGATCGTATCCAGCAGCTTGCGACTGTCCGGGCAGAAGAAGCCGGAATCACATTTGATGAGGCACTCGAAAGGATGACAGCGGACATCCCACTCGGTAGAATTGGAGACCCTGCGGAATTCGCAGCGTTGGTTGTTTTTCTCGCATCTGAACGCGCAAGTTACATAACGGGGACAACGATTCAGGTAGATGGCGGCATGGTCAGATCACTGCTCTAAATGCAAAGTAGTAGGCACACGCCGTTGTGCCGTAACAGTGGAGTAGTAGGCACACGCCGTTGTGCCGTAACAGTTGAGCGGAGGCATGATGAACGATGTTAGTGTCTGTAGTCATTCCTGCGTATAACGAAGAGCAGACAATCGGGCAGGTTCTGGAGGCTTTGCACGTTCTACCCTTCCAAAAACAGATTATCGTCGTCAACGACGGTTCCACCGATGGAACATACGACGCACTCGAGCGGCTCCGTGAGGTTCATCAGTTAACCGTTGTACACTGCGAAGAGAATGGCGGTAAAGGATGTGCTATCCGTAACGGGCTTTCCCATGTCCAAGGTGAAGTCGTAGTTATTCAGGATGCAGACATGGAGTTATCCCCAACGGATCTCTCTGAACTCTTGAAACCACTGGAGCAGGAGAACATTCAAGTCGTTTACGGGTCAAGGTTTCTCAACGGACGCGGGAACGCCAGTCTTCATAATTTTATCGCTAACCGTGTGCTTGCGACGTATACAAATCTTCTTTACGGATGTCGGATTACCGATGAATCCACCGGTTATAAAGCCTTTTCAGCGGAATTGATAACACGTTTAAATTTAACATGTGAGGGGTTTGAATTCTGTCCAGAGGTTACAGCGAAAATTTTGCGCGCAGGCTATGGCATCCACGAGGTGCCGGTCTCCTATTTCCCGCGAACGAAAAAGGAAGGCAAAAAACTACGATTCTGGTCAGACGGCATCTTTGCTGCCTGGACCCTCTTAAAATACCGATTTATTTCAAAAACCGAACTTTTCAAAAACGAAGCGTAAAACCAATTGATTTAACACGAAACAAATTTGGAGGTTGAATTGTTAATTATGATAAGAAAAACAGTCTATTTCACACTCATCACCTTGCTGATGGGCAGCTTCTCTTTTTTCGCACTCGGACACAGTGATCTCCCGACGCTGTTAGAGGATGTCAATAAAGACGGGGTGGTAAACATCCAAGACTTAGTACTTGTTGCTGCTGCCTTTGGACAACTCAGAGACCGCAATGCAACGCAGGACCCTGATGTCAATCGCGACGGGATTGTTAATGTGCTTGATCTTGTTCGGGTCAGTAACAGTTTCGGACAAACTGTGCCCGATGAAAATTCAGCATATCACGATATTCAGGAATACGTTTTCGATAAGAGTTGTGCGAACAGTGTTTGTCATGCTGCGCCTGCGAATGCGGGTAATTTGAACCTCACCTACGGTCTCTCTTATGAAGATTTGGTTGGACAGGGCCCCCAGAACCCAGCCGCCGCGGCTGCGGGTATGAAACTCGTAGATCCGGGCAACCCGGAGAACAGTTTCCTTTTGGCGAAGCTCATCGGACCCGCGGCACCAGAACTGGGCGCGCGGATGCCCTTTGGCGGCGGTGTCCTCCATACTGGCAAAATAGAAGCGGTTCGCACATGGATCGAAGCTGGCGCGCCGCAGACCGGCAAAATCGCAGGTATCGGGGACCTCGGTGTCCTACGTGATCCTGACGAAGTGTTTGAACCACCCTCGCCACCAGCCCCTGGGGAAGGCTATCAACTCCGCCTACCACCCTTCAAGATTGAACCCGGTACGGAACGCGAAATCTACTACGCCACCCAAATCACTGATGAAAATGGAAATCCAGTAGAAGGAGACATCTTTATTAATAGAGTTGAGATCTTCTATCCCGCTGGCAGCCACCACTTCATCGTGTATCGGTTCACCGAAGAGGGCTTAGCAAACGGTGTCCCAGAGAGAGGAATTACACCCGGAATTGCAGTCGATCCAGCGACGGATAGATTCCGTGAACTCGACCCAGACGATCCACAGGTACTTGGCAACTTTGGTGTTGATAGACTTTTCGTTGTCGGCACGCAGACGGATGATACGCTCTTTGAGTTTCCTGAAGGTGTAGGGTTGCGAATGCCTGGAGACACTATGTATGACCTCAATTCCCACTACATCAATTTGCTGGGGGATGAAACATTGATTGGCGAAACTTACGTCAATATCTACACGATCCCCGAAGGAGAGGTCCAGTACGAGGCGATTGAAATCTTCGTCTCTAACCGGTCGATTAACGTCCCTCCCGGCGCAACGCGCGTTTCCAAAATGACGTGGTATGTTGAAGATGAACTCGAACGCCGAGGGCACAATCCCGAAACGGAATTAAGTGTTTTCTTACTGACATCGCACATGCACAGACACGGTGAGTTGTTTGAAATCAATCAGAGATCAACCGGGGATTTATTGCACCGAAGCATCGCTTACGACAATGCTCCCATTAATCTCTTTGATCCTGTTCTCCGCTTAGGATCAGACGATGGACTCAGTTTCCAGTGTACCCACAACAACTACGACACGAATGAACCGCTCATATTCGGACTCACATCTGAAGATGAGATGTGCATTATCTATGGTTATTATTATATCCCGACTGAAAGTGCTGGAGCTATAATCAAATAGAACCTGTCTTATGAATATCGGGAAGCGCGCTTCATAGGCGCGCTTTTCTCTTAGATGGCTATAACCGCAATAAAAAATAACTTCATAGATGCCCTCACACATCAGATTTTGGTGTGTGATGGTGCTATCGGAACGGAACTCCGCAAACAGGTACCAGCACATCTACACTGTATTGATGCCTGCAATATCTCTACAGAACACGCCGAAAAAGTCTCAATGATTCATCGCGCCTATGCGAATGCCGGTGCCGATGTTATTCAAACCAATACCTATCAGGCAAACACGGAAGCGTTGAGTGTTCACGGTTTGGCTGAACAGGTGGAGGAAATTAACAGAAACGGGGTGAGACTCGCACGTGCTGCTGTGCCGGAGACCTGCTATGTAGCCGGTTCCGTTGGACCGATCTCTTTCCAGACCTTAGATACCGCACTCCCCTCAACGAAGGCAATCCGACGCATCTTCAAACAGCAAATGGACGCACTTGTTGATGAGGGGGTGGATCTTCTCGTCCTTGAGACTTTCGTTTCTCCCAAACAAGCGGAAATCGCCACGAAGCAAGCACTCACTTACGATGTGCCTGTCGTCGTTGAAATCAGTGGTGTTTCAGGAGGCACAGTTGGTGCCGGGGTGGATGTCCGTGTCTTTGCACAAGCACTCGAACAACTCGGTGCACACGCAGTCGGTGTCAATTGCCGCGGTCCACACGATCTCGTCGAGGCGATGGAGCTCCTCGCACCTGTCATCAAAGTTCCTATCGTTGTACAGCCCAACGCTGGTAATCCAAGAGTAGAACAGGGCGAAGTTGCGCTCTCTTATACAGTCGAGGCAGAAGTTTTCAACGATTATGTCGGAAAATTGATTGAACTTGGCGCGAACATGATTGGGGGTTGCTGCGGTACGACCCCGGCTTATGTGGCGAGAATCCGTCAGGCTGTTACAGGGCGTGAACCTGTCCAACGGAAACAGCGGATCTTTGTCCTTCCAAAGATTCGGTCAACCTCGAAAGTCCTAACGGATAATCCTGTACAGCAGGTATTTGAAACGCGAGAGCAAATCATAAGTGTTGAAATGCGCGCCAATACATTTCCACAGTTTCGAGCGATGTTGCGAGAGGCGAAAAATCTCGCTGCCATCGGGGTCGATCTGTTTGATGTAACCGACAATTCCGGTGCTGCCGTAAATATTGGAGCCGTCGGTACGGCATACCGCCTTCAGCAGACAACACAAATTCCGACGCTCATCCATTGGACAACCCGCTCACGCAATCTCATCAGTATGCAATCGCACCTACTTGAGGCGGAGGCGTTGGGCATTCGTGGCATTGTCGCTCTCTCTGGTGACCATCCAAAAGCGGGTCCCTATGAAGCGGCGAGCCTCGTCCCAGATGTCCGTGGCGCGGTTCAATTGATGAAACTCATTGCACGTCTGAATCACGGTGAACTCGCTGACGGTTCGTCTATTGGCGATCCGTGTGGATTCTATTACGGTGGTGGTTTCACGGTTGCTGAGAACCTTCAACCCCACGTCAAACATCTCACAAATAAGGTGAAGCAAGGTGCAAAGTTCGCTTATACACAACCGGTCTGGACTTATGAGGATATCGTTCGGACCCAGCAAGCGACGGAACATCTCGGTATAAAGATGCTTTACGGCATCCTACCGCTCACCAGTTTCCGCAGTGCCTCCTATCTACGCGACAATTTGGGACTCTACATCCCGCAGTTTATTGTTGACAAATTCCGAAACCTTGAGGATACCGCCGCACACGAACTCGGTATCCGGTTGTGTTTGGAGTTAATTCGCGACATCCGTAATCAAGATGAATGTAAAATTGACGGCATCTATCTCATCCCACCTGCTCGCATGAATTGGAAAAACAGAGCCAGCGTCATCTCAGAAATTGTTAAAACCTACCGTTAACATTTTTCCGATTCCCGCGGCTCGTAAACTATGCAAACTCGTGAAACTGCCATCTCCTCAGCACGCGTTACAGTGAGGTCGCTGCTCTTAGGAGTTCTATTCATCCCTGTCAATGTTTATTGGATGACGCTTGTTGAGGTGAAGTATTACTCCCTTGACGGTTCATGCCTCCCACTTTTTATCCAACCGGTCTTCATTATGTTCGTCTGTGTTATCGCGAACACACTTTTGAAACGTTTCGCGCCGCGGCAGATGCTACAACAGGGAGAGTTACTCACTGTCTACATCATGGTGGCGATCTCGTGTACGTTTGCTGGACACGACACGATGCAAAATATGTTCGGGAGTATTGGGCATGCATTCCAATTCGCAACGGACGAGAATGAGTGGCAGACGCTCTTTTTTCGGTATCTACCCGCTTGGCTTACTATCTCGGATACCCAAAGCCTCCAAGGGTTTTACGAGGGTGAAGCCACTTTCTACACAAAACATAACTTCTCGATTTGGCTAAAACCGTTGGCGTTTTGGGGACTCTTTTTCCTGATTATGATGTTCATGATGCTTTGCATCAACACAATCGTCCGAAAGCGATGGGCAGAGCAAGAAAAACTCGCGTATCCAATCATACAACTACCGCTACGGCTCTCCGAAGATGGCGGTATCAGCCTCCTGAAGAACCGGATGATGTGGATAGGCTTCAGCATCGCGTTCGCCATCGGTGTCATTAACGGTGTCAACTATCTTTTTCCGCAGTTTCCAGAGATCCCTTATATCAAGCGGACGGCTGTTTTCCAAAATATTTTCACTGACCGTCCATGGAATGTCATTCGTGGGACCCGGATCTCTGTTTATCCTTTCGCAGTGGGTTTGGCGTTTTTCTTGCCGTTGGACCTCTCGTTCTCGTGTTGGTTTTTCTTTGTTGTGCGCTTAGCGGAATTCGTCATTGGCGCAGCACTCGGTACGCGCTATTTTCCTGCCCTCAACGAACAAGCGTACGGTGCTTGGATTGCTCTTTTCCTGCTTGCCGTTTGGGTCACGCGACGACATCTGGTGGAAGTGATGAAAAAAGTGTTTGGGTTTGAATCGCGTCTCGATGATTCCAACGAACCGATGCCGTATCGTGCCGCCTTTTTGGGAATCCTCGGATCGCTTGTTGCCCTTGGGGTCTTTTCCTCTATCGCAGGAATGGCGTTGTGGGTCGCCGGTCTTTTCTTTGGGGTTTATTTTCTCCTATCGTTTGCGATCACTCGTGTTCGGGCGGAACTCGGCACGCCTCATGAAATTTACTACGTCAATCCGCACGACATGCTCGCGACAGTCGGTGGAACGCGGCAGTTTGACACGAGTAGTCTCACTATTATGTCGCTTTTCTACTGGTTCAATCGTGGTTACCGTAATCACCCGATGCCGAATCAGATTGAGGCGTTCAAACTCGCCGAATCAACGGGGATGGGCAATAGACGTTTATGGGTGGCGATGTTGATAGCAATTATCGTCGGGATTTTGGTGACCTTTTGGGCAAATCTGGACATCACCTTCCGTAACGGTGCAGATGCGAAAGCGGGTGGATTCAAAGACTGGGTTGGCAGGGAATCGTTTAGTCGGCTGCAGCGGTGGCTACATAACCCAACAGAACCGAACATGGTTGGTATGGGCTTTATGGGTATCGGCGCGCTCCTGACGTTTGTGATGATGTATATGCGGATGCATTTCTTGTGGTGGCCCTTCCATCCGGCAGGTTACGCACTTGCTATCAGTTTTGCGATGGATTACTTCTGGTTCGCTTTCTTCGTGGCGTGGTTTTTGAAGTTAATGATTCTCCGGCACGGTGGCTTGCGGCTCCATCGTCAGGTCGCACCGCTCTTTTTGGGGTTAATATTAGGCGATTACGTCATCGGCAGCACTTGGGCAATCATCGGACCGGCATCCGGCTTACGAACCTATAAAATCTTTATTTGATGAAGTCATAATGTCTCTTCTTGAAATAGCACAAAAGAAGCAATGGAAAACGTGAACCTGCCTGTTGGGAAACTCAAACACGATTTTTTAAAAGAACTTCTGCCTACACACGATGGAAGTACAAGTCTGGTTGTTGGTCCACAACTCGGGGAAGATGCCGCGGTCATTGCGTTAGGCGACAACTACCTCGTTGCTACCAGTGATCCGATCACCTTTGCGACTGAAGATATTGGATGGTATGTCGTATGCGTCAATAGCAATGACATTGCAGCGATGGGTGCCGTGCCGAAATGGTTGTTGGTAACGCTGCTGCTACCCGAAGCCGCGACGACACCCACGATGGTTCGCAACATCATGACGCAACTCACGCAGGCATGTGCAGAATTTGACATCCTACTCTGTGGTGGACATACTGAGGTTACACCAGCCGTAACGCAACCTGTGGTCGTAGGACAAATGATGGGGATTACCTATAAAAATGGCTTGTTCACTTCAGCAGATGCCCGCGTAGGAGACGCATTAATCCTCACAAAGGGAATCGGTATTGAGGCAACTGCAATTATTGCCCGTGAGTGTGAAGCGCAGTTGCGTGAAAAGTACGACGATCTCTTCTTGGAGCAGGCAAAGAATTATCTCACGCATCCTGGGATCTCTGTGCTAAAGGATGCACAAACCGCAATCACCACGGGTGGTGTCCATGCTATGCACGATGTCACAGAAGGTGGTGTCGCAACTGCGGTCTATGAATTGGCAACCGCAGCCGAGTTAGGAATCGTTGTCTATTCGGATAAACTTTTAGGTTCATCAAGCCTGTATGGAAATATAACACAAACATTATGTGATATGTTTCGGCTCAACCCACTTGGTGTCATTTCATCGGGTGCCATGTTAATTGCGTCGGACCCCGAAAAAGGCGAAGCGATTTGCCAAGCCCTCGGTAAGGAGGGTATCAATGCCGACATCATCGGAACGTTTTTGCCATCTGAAGGTGGGTTGTGGCTGGAAGGTACTACTGGTACACGACAACCGCTACCTGTGTTTGAGACGGATGAAATCGCTAAACTCTTTATGGGCAATTCTAAAGATAAATAAACACCCCTCACTGGGTAGGCGAGGTTTTGCAGCGTCCTCGCTCAAATGCGACGTGCATTCCTAATCTCGCCGATGTGGGTTGAAAATGAAAACCCGACTACAAGACTATCCGCTAACAAGTACCATCATTAAGTTGAAAACCAGTCGGGTCCAACTCACGCTTATAGAAGAACCCGATTGGTTTCTCGAACAACTCAGTCGGGAAGACAAGGAAGGCAAACTCTATCTCCCCTACTGGACCTACCTCTGGGAATCCTCGATTGGTCTTGCTCGCCATGTGGAGAAAATAGGGGCACGGCTAAAGGGCGCACATATCTTGGAGATTGGATGTGGGTTTGGATTGACAGGAATTGTTGCCTGTCAGATGGGGGCGCGTGTGGTCTTCACAGACGCAGAGCAGGAAGCCGTCCGTTTCGCGCAACACAACGCAGATCAAAATGGTGTTGAAGAAAATGCAGATTTCGTTCAGATGGATTGGGACACGCCCTGTTTCAACTGCAAATTTCCGTATATCCTCGCCGCCGATGTCATTTACGAAGAACACCACTGGACCCCGATTTTATCGTTTCTTCAGAACCATCTTTCTCTTGATGGGACCGCCTTCTTTTCCGAACCAAATCGAAACAACGCTCTCGGATTTTTCAAACATATCGCCGACAACGGCTTCCTCTATCAAAAATCTACCGTTCCTGTTACATTAGAGAGACAGACTTCCCAAGTTTCTATCTATACCGTCCGACGCGTGAACGCGTGAAGGGTGAGTTGCGGTCCTGTTTCCAATCTTCCATTCTTCCACCCCTCCAATCCTCTTTTTCCATATTGCCCAAAAAATAGGAAAAAATGCGTGTCTCTTGCTAAAAAAACAGGCAAAAATTTGCACATGCTGAATATCTTGCAAGGTTGTTGTTTGACAAAACCCTTGTGGATATAGCTGCAGCGCGCAATTCGTACTTTTGGCAAGGTTTTTGCTAAAACATGTCATATAAGTCAACGCGCCTCGTTAATTCAGCAGATTTACGTGAAATTGACTTGAGAAGGGTGGAGGATGGAAACAGACACTTCAACGCCAAAGGTTTTAATCATTGATAACAATCGAGAGCGAGCCGCTACATTAATCCGAATCCTAAAAGCAGGACGGTACGAGGTCGCTGCGCCGCTGCGTCTGCAGAGAGACTTAATAAGCCAGGTCTCACACTTAAAACCCGACATTATATTGATAGGCGTTGACTTTCCGGGACAGACAATACTCGGTTGGGTTGACTCTCTTCACGCAAGCTATCCGTGTCCGATGGTCATGTTTTCGCGTGATGAGCGATCGGAGACGATTCAGGCAGCAACGCGTGCAGGTGTTTCTGCTTATGCTGTTGGAGAACTCACCGGTGCCAGAGTTAAAACGATCATTGAGGCGGCAGTTGCTCGGTTTTATGAATTCCGGGCATTACAGGAGGAACTTGAGAAAACTAAGACAAGCCTCGCCGAACGTAAAATCATTGAGCGCGCAAAGGAGCTCCTTGCTCAACATCGCGGTTGTGACGAGGCACAGGCGTACCAAATTTTACGAAAGATGGCGATGAATCGCAGAAAACGCCTTGCGGAAGTCTCACAGGAGTTGTTATCTATGGCGGAAGTGTTGACGAATAAATTGTAAAAAAATCTTGGTTAAGAGTTATAAATTAAGAGACTTCCGTAACAATCCGCCTCTTAACTTATAACTTATAGCTTAAAACAAAAATAGCCCGAACCAAAGGGGGTTTGGGACCAGACATAGGTGTCTATTGGGTTGAGCTTTCGGTGCAACTTGTAAACCGAAACTATATGCTCACCCGTAGATGCCTTTTTTTATTTAGATCTCTAACTTGGTAGGTGCGGTTTCCAACCGCACCGATTAGAGATTCCATCTGTTTGTGTCCGTCTCTAACTTGGTAGGTGTGGTTTCCAACCGCACCGATTAGAGATTCCATCTGTTTCTGAAGGAGGGTTTAAAAGTGAATCAATCGAAAAAGAGGGTTATCCGCGCAAACCGAAAGGTGCGTTCAGCTCCCAGTTTAAAGGCATCTGCAGCTGCGAAAAAGAGAAAGTCTAAGGTAAATGCTGCCGAAGCACTGAAGCGGGAGAAGAATGGACTTGAAGTTATCAATGACATTCCGACTTACATCCGGGACGGATGGGAATCGATTCCAACGAACGAACGCGACCGCCTCAAGTGGGTAGGTATCTTTTACCGAAAACAGACCCCCGGGGCATTTATGATGCGTCTCCGCATGTCCAGCGGTTTTTCTAACGCCGAACAGCTTCGCGCCATTGCTGAAATCAGTGATGCATACGGGCTGGGATTCGTAGATCTCACAACGCGTCAACAGATGCAGCTCCGCGGTTTCGCGATTGAAAATGTCCAGCACATCTGGAATCGACTTGAGGCGGTCGGCTTGGATTCACTTCAAACCGGTTTTGACAACATCCGCGGGGTCATCGGATGTCCCGTTGCTGGGTTGACCCCCAATGAACTGTTTGATGCTTCGCATGTTGCCAGAGAATTCACGAAGATATTTGTCGGGAACAAGGAATTTACCGATATTCCGCGCAAATTTAATGTCGGTATTACAGGATGCCTTGATAACTGCACCCATACCGCTTCACAGGATATTGCCCTTACGCCAGCGGTAAAGGAAATTGAGGGTCGAGAGACAAACGGCTTTAACGTCGCTATTGGTGGAAAAATGGGGTCTGGCGGCTACACCATCGCGCAACCACTTGATGCGTTTGTTACTCCCAAAGAAGCTGCAGTCTTGTGTGCTGACATCGCCCTGATTTTCCGAGACTACGGGGCCAGGACAGCTCGGAATAAATCACGCCTCGCTTTTCTGATTCAGGAGTGGGGTGTAGAAAAATTCCGAGAAGAAGTGGAAAGGCGGCGGCACAGAAGACAACCGCTCCTGACTGCTGGCAAAGATATGCGCGGCAAGAAGAAAACCGATCATACCGGTATCTTCTCTCAGAAAGAGCCACACCTCAACTACGTCGGACTCGTCGTGCCTGTCGGACGGATCACAACAACACAACTTTTCGAGGTGGCACGCCTCGCAGATGAATACGGTAACGGCGATATCCGTCTCACGCAGGGACAGAACCTGATTATCACCAATGTTCCTGACGAGAGAATTGGTGCCTTAACCGCAGAGCCACTCCTGCAGGAACTCCGTTATGATCCCTCGGAGATCATGCGCGGTATGGTCAGTTGCACGGGTATCGACTACTGCCACTTCTCGCTTATTGAGACCAAGGAACGCGCCATGGAAGCCATCCGACATTTGGAAGCAAAACTCGGCAATGCCAAGCCACTTACGATCCACTGGTCGGGATGTCCAAACGGATGTGGCAATCACGCCGCCGCAGACATCGGACTTCTCGGTAAGAAGGTTAAAATTGACGGAGTCGTTACCGATGCCGTGGATGTATTTGTCAAGGGAGATGCCAGTGCTAACCCTGAAGTTGCACCGAGGTTATTGGAAAATGTGCCTTGCGACGATCTACCGCGAGTCCTTGAAGGTCTCGTTCCTTATCTTTCACGGAGGTAGGGAGGTTTCCTAACCTCGCCAATATAGAATGTATAATAAGAAAGGAAAATTCCAACTGAGAAATGGGTTCAATCGCAATTCAAAAGTTGGAAAAATTTATGGACATAAAAAATAAAGCAACACACATAAGTCTCTTTACCTTAAAAACGATCCAGATGCGTACCTTCCATACCACATGGTTCGCCTTTTTCTTAGCCTTTTTTGGGTGGTTCGGTATTGCCCCGCTTATGGCGATTGTCCGTGAAGACCTGATGCTAACAAAAGCAGAGGTGGGTAATACCATTATCGCTTCTGTCGCAATTACAGTATTGGTGCGGGTCTTAATCGGACCGCTTTGCGACAAGATCGGGCCTCGAAAGGCGTATACGTGGCTCCTGATTCTCGGTTCACTCCCAGTAATGGGTATCGGACTCGCTCAGAATTACGAGACGTTTCTGCTCTTTCGACTCGCAATCGGTGCTATCGGTGCCTCGTTCGTTATCACACAGTATCACACCTCGGTGATGTTTGCCCCGAATTGTGTCGGCACAGCGAATGCGACAACAGCCGGATGGGGGAATCTCGGCGGCGGTGTCACGCAGATGATCATGCCGCTCATCTTTACGGCTATTCTCAGTTTCGGTGTAGACAAATTCCTCGGCTGGCGGTTGGCAATGATTATTCCCGGTGTCGCGCTATTTATCACTGGATTCGCCTATTACTTCTTTACCAAAGATGCACCAGACGGCAACTATAAAGATCTCCGTGAACGCGGCGAACTTGAACCCGCGAAAGGCAAAGGCATGGAGTCCTTCATGTCGGCGATTAAAGACTATCGCGTCTGGGCACTCTTTGTTATCTATGCTGTCTGTTTCGGTGTGGAACTCACCATTAACAATATCGCCGCGCTCTACTATCACGACCAGTTCCAGTTGGATGTCAAGACCGCAGGACTCATCGCTGGACTGTTCGGTTTGATGAATATTTTCGCACGGACGGTTGGCGGCGTTTTCTCCGACTTCTTCGCGAAGAGGAGGGGACTTCGCGGACGTGTCATGTTTCTTTTCTTTGTTCTCTTAGGTGAAGGGGTCATGCTGATAGTTTTCTCACAGATGGCGGTGCTTGTGCTTGCTGTTGGCGCGATGATAGTCTTTAGTCTCTTTGTACAAATGTCCGAAGGCGCGACCTATGGAATCGTCCCTTTTATTAATAGAAAGGCATTAGGGGCTGTTGCGGGTATCGTTGGCGCGGGTGGAAATGCTGGTGCCGTTGCTGCGGGTTTTCTGTTCCGTGCAGAGAGTATCACGATGCAGCAAGGCTTGTTGTATCTCGGTGTAATGGTTACAATCGCCTCGTTTGCTACAGTGTTAGTGAGATTCTCACCCGCAGTCCAAGCCGCGGAGAGGCGGGCATTCGATGCCGCACTCGCAGAGAGACAGCGTTTAAAAGCCGAAGGTGCTTTGTCCTAATCTAACTTCAATCTATAAAACTAACAAACAACCTGATTTTGACTACAAAAAATCGCAACATAACTCAGGTCCTTAAAGATGCAAAATTCAACGGGAAAAGCGGTCTGTCCTTATTGTGGTGTCGGTTGCGTCATCCGCGCAACCGTTAGTGAGAACAAGATTACAAGAATTTCAGCGGACGACGATGTCGCTCCAAATTACGGTATGCTCTGTCCAAAAGGCGCACATCTTAAACAGGTATTTCAGAATCATGATGGAAGGCTCGCGTATCCAATGATTCGCGACCGGCGCGGCGAACCGCCGCGTCAGGTCTCATGGGCCGAAGCGATTACTTTCACGGCAAACCGGCTTCACGAAGTTCAGTTGGAGCACGGTAAGGACTCCATCGCGCTTTACGGCTCTGGGCAGTTAGATACAGAGGCTTCTTACATTTTCAACAAGTTGTTCAAAGGTTTCCTCCGAACAAATAACGTGGATACGAACAGTCGGCTTTGCATGTCTTCAGCAGTCGTGGGTTACATGCAAGCGTTCGGTTCAGACGGACCCCCTACCTGCTATGACGATATTCAGCATGCGGATGTTTTCCTAATTATCGGCGCGAATATGGCAGTCAATCACCCTGTACTTTTCCAGATGATTCGGAAACGGCGGGCACTGGAGCCAAACACACGGATTATCACCGTAGATCCGCGCCGTACCAAGACAGCAGATTTTTCAGATATCCATGTCCCGCTTGCTCCCGGCAGTGATGTCGCTTTTCTACAACTCATTGCCAAACGGCTTCTTGGAGTCGGACGCGTCAACCAACGCTTCATCCGTCGGCGGACTGAAAACTACAGTGCATACCAGAACCATTTAAAGAGCCTTGACGAAGACGACCTTCTCGCTGCCTGCGATATTCATCCTGCGCGTATTGACGAGATGGTTGAATACCTTTCTAAGCCGAGTCGTCTACTCAGTTTTTACTGCCAAGGCACGAATCAAAGCACAAGCGGGGTTGACAAAAACGTCGCGCTCATCAACTTGCATCTCCAGTTAGGTGAAGTTGGACGCAGAGGTGCCGGTCCTTTTTCGTTAACTGGACAACCGAATGCGATGGGCGGAAGAGAGGTCGGCTACCTATCGCACCAATTGCCCGGTTACCGCGTCGTCACCAATGATATGCACCGCGCCTATCTGGAAGGTGCATGGCGGGTTCCACCCGGAAGCATTGATCAGAACCCGGGGTTAACAGCCGTTCCGATGTTTGAAGCAGCAGCCGCAGGAAAAGTCCGCGCACTCTGGATCGCCTGCACGAATCCCGCAGTTAGTATGCCCGATACAAAGGTATCGCAGGCGGGACTCCGACGCGCCGATCTGGTTATTGTCCAGGATTGCTACTACCCAACAGAGACGGCGGAATACGCCGATGTCCTGCTCCCCGCAGCCCAATGGGGTGAAAAACAAGGCACAATGACAAACAGCGAACGGCTCGTCGTCCGAAGCGAACAGTTCCTCACGCCCCCGGGTGAAGCGATGCCGGATTGGTGGATATTCGCACAAGTCGCAAGGGAAATGGGATTTAAGCGAAATTTCGACTTCTACAATGCTGAAGAGGTGTGGGATGAATATCGCTTGTTGACGGCAGGCACCCCGTGCGATCAGTTCGGAATGACGAATGAACGCCTCGCGAAAACATCCTTACGCTGGCCCTGTCCACACCCACGGCATCCCGGCACGGCGCGCCGATACACCCGCACAAAGTTTTTCACTGAGTCTGGAAAGGCGCAGTTCAAAACGCCTGTCTATCGGCCACCTGATGAGGAGTTAACTGAGGAATTTCCACTCGGCTTGACAACGGGACGCATTGAGAGTCAGTGGCACACCCGCACCCGAACCGGCAAAGTGCCGCAGCTGGTGCGTAAGGACCCAGAACCGTTTGTCGAAATCCATCCAGACGATGCAGCGGAGAACAATATTCAAGACGGAGAGTGGGTCTACCTTGTCGGAAGACGCGGACGGTGCTATGCGAAGGTACGTGTCACAGAAACGATTCGACGAGGACTGCTCTTTACACCCTTCCATTGGGGAGATCTTTTCCATGCTGAGACTAACTCAAATTACGTGACGAATCCAGCGTTTGATCCAATCTCTAAGCAGCCGGAGTTGAAATTCTGTGCTGTGCGGATTGAGTCTGATAACACGTAGGTGTGCCTCAGCCAATTTCACCGGGATGTAGGTTTATCGAGTAAATCTAAAACCTCTTGTTCTACGGCACGCGAAGGACGTTCTTGCACCACAGGAATCACATAACTTCGAATCGTCAATCCATCTATCGTCTCAGTCTCTGTGCGCGGTGCCGGCACCTCGCGGTGATCAAACACAACGTAGTAACCCTCCGTTACACCTTCCGTTGATAGATACGCCGCGAGTTGTTGCTTCCCTTTCGTATAACCTCTCTCGCTTCTCCAAATCTTTGTTTCAACGATATATTTTTTTTCGTTGTGAAGGATGAGCAAATCCATCCGACCGCGTCCGGTTGGGACTTCCATATACATCGTCCCGTTCACACTGGTAACGAACTGGTCAAGGTAGGCAAAGAGGAGATGCTGTCCGATGAACTCTTGGGGTGTTTCGGGGACCTGTAGGATCCTAAATCCTGCGCGGGCAATAAAGTCCCGAAAGTTATCCATGAGCCGCTCCATCTGAATGTGTCCATCAGACGTGAGGTACTGAAAGCCATCGGTGTTTTCGGGGAAGTAGTCGCGTTCCAAACCGTTAACTATTGGTTTGAACGCTTGTAAAATGCAATGTAGATAAATTGGATTGTCAATTTTACACATTCTGTCAGTGCCTCTTGCGAGTACTCCGTACGTAGCGAGTTCATTAATAAGTTCGTTGCGTAGGTTGAAAGGCACCCCTTCATCGTACAACATGATTTGCATCAAAAGACTTTCAAATCTCGGGTTTCGGCGGATGTTAGTGGTCAAATGGGTTAGGTTGGTGTTGTTTTCGTCCACGAGTTGTATGTGTGCCTCTGAAAAGTGGGTCATTGTCAGCGGTTCGGTTTTTGAAAAGTCCATCTCCTCGGTGAGAATCTGTGCAAACCGATTGACGAGGAAAGGTTGCCCGCCGGTCTGTCTGTGAATGGATTCAATCACTTCTGGAGCAAAAGGCTGTCCTGTTTCATCAGTGTATTGCTCAAGTAACTCTTGCACTTGGGCAAGCGTAAAATTGAGCAAAGCGAAATCGTCATGGATATTGAACGGAGAGGCAGAGCGATCTGCATTGAGTTGCTCGATGCTTTTAACGCCAACGATGCCGAGACTGTAGGGGGATCGGGGAATGGTTCTGGAGATGTAGATGCGGCGGAGGGCATATAGGAAATCAGCTGCAGCGGTTTGCGGAACGTTATCAAATTCATCAATAAAAACGACAACTCGTTGATCTTTTAATATCTTTCCCAGTGCCTGAAAGCCTCTGAGCATTGATATGTTATCCGTTAGGGTTGTGTTTTGTAAAAAATCTCTTAATGCCTCGGAGGGTGATTCTCCACGCTTTTGGTAAAGGTTCTCAATTTCCTCGCGAATGTCTTCGGTGAGATTGGCGTAAAAATCAGCAGGCATGAGGTTTTTGTACGCCTCAAAATCTAAGTGGATCGGTAGGTAGGTAGGTTCCTCGGCAGCAAGAATGTCCATAGCGGCATAGAAGAAAGTTGTCTTTCCTGTCTGCCGGGGTGCAAAGATGACGATATAACGTCCCTCTTTAACGCGCTTGATGAACTCGGTAAGTTCTTCAGTCCGAGCGACAACATAGTGCTGTTCAGGGTTCACAGGCCCCTGCGTACCAAACCTTCTCATGTCTGTTCCTTTTTAGGACTCTCCTTGTTATTTTCTTTTCTATTAGAAAACCAATAACCAATACCTAAGATGATACAACAGTTAGGAAGGAGAATCAAGAAAAAAGAGAAGGGCAGGCACGGATACCTGCCCATAACAAACACCGAAGAATTAGGGTTGGCTTCGGGAATCTAAAAGTTACACCGTGGGTGGTGTAATCTCATAGTTTACGCCTTTATAGCAAACAATGATGCGCTGAGTGTCTTTGGCAAGTTTAGAGTATTTTGCTAATTCGCGTAGATGGTTCATCAACTCGTAATAGATTTCGCTACCAAACTCAATCTTTTTCCGTTCTGATCTCCCATCATATTCGCTATCTACCCAGATACCATTCTGGTAATGAAATGTCTTACGTCCACTACGTTTTATACCTTCCTCACGCATCTTGGACGAAACGTATTTTTGACTTTCTCTTTCCCTACTGCGTCTAATTGTTTCCGGTCTAGACAGGATCCCAGAGTAAGCACTATCAATTTCTCTGTGGTATCGTCTCCTTAGCGAACCGCGTTCTGGAGCGACAAGTGACATATCCGCTGTCAGTACATCGTACTCTTCACTGAGGCGTTCAATCTCATCAAGTAGTTCTTTGCTTCCACCGTTTAACGCAGCCTCGTCCACCAGTTCCGCTATTCTGCGTTGTGCCCAGAGATTTGGCAAGAAATCGTTGTCAGGTTCAAGTTCGGAGAAATGAACGTTCTTGGAGAATTCGTGCCTCTCGTTGCCAATGATTCCGCGTAATTTTAGGACGGTGTTCCCGTGCTTTTCATAGCGGCCGAGAAGCGTCAACTGCTCCGCACGAAATAGATCTGGTAGACTTTCCGGAGTTAATTCTTTCGTAACAATCTGACCGAAATTGATCTCTACATCCACCAACACAGGCTCGTTCATTTTTCTGAAGAGAGAGGACACTGCATTCTCAATATCTTCGTTAGGCTCTACATAGTTACGTGTGCCACCGTTATCCGCCGCCATTTTATCAAGTAAACGGACGTTCACATCGTATCCGACACCGAATACGAAAATGCGGGATAGATTCCGGTTCGCTTTCGCTACATTTTCAAGAATCCGGGCTGGATTCCTTACCCCAGCAGTTGGTTGCCCATCGGTAAGAAAGACAATGATCCGTGGGCGTTTAGGATCCGGTTTTTCGGCTAACGCAGTGAGCAGAGCATCATTGATGTTCGTCATGCCGCGCCCCTCAATACCATCAATAAACGCGAAGGCTTTTTCACGTCCACCTTTCACATCAATGAGTTTGTCGGATAAAACTGTAGAGTCGCGCCAGCGTTCACCGCCAAACCATTCCTCACCTCTGTTCAACCTATCAGCAAGGGAGGTGATGTTTTTGTTGAACAGGATAAGATTGAACCGATCGCCGTCGTTCAGATTGTAGACACAATAGCGGAGTGCTTCTTTCGCTTGTTCAACTTTTCGACCCGCCATGCTGCCTGAGTGGTCCAGGACGAAGATGAAATCCTTTTCGACAATTTCTGTCTGTTTTACGTCATACTTAGGCGACACGAGGAGCATGAAATACCCATTTTCCTTCTCATCGGCGCGGTGCGTGAGCAAGGTAATCCCGAAATTGTCATCCGAAACCGAATAGTAGCAGAGAAAATCCTCGTCTGGGTCTACATCTGTGCCTTCGTAACTGATACGCACATGGCGATCATCTTTGCGGTTGATCGTAACCTCGTGTGAGGGTGAGTAAACCGTTCTGAGTTCATCTTCGCTTTCAATCTCCATCTCAACGTGAAGATTTCGGATCGGTGCAAATGCCGACTTCGCGAGAGATAGCGGGTAGGTGTACTTAGCGAGGTCGCTATCTGCGGAAACAATCTGAGAATACTCAAATTGGATATGTCGCTCACCGTTTGCTGGAATTCCCGGCACTTCCACTACAAACGCTCGTGTCCCCAGATGCTCCAGAATCGCCTTATTACTACTATAACGGGCACTGTCCCTATAAATCCGGTCGGATTCTTCTTGAGAGAGGCGTTTTCCACTTACCAACTCTCCATTAATGGAGAGGGCAAGTTTTGAGAAGACTGCATCATCTGGCACAGGGAAGATATACATACCAACTATTTCAAAGTCGTTGGGATTGACGAAGACTTGGTCGATTTTTGTTTTTGCCAGTTGGTTGTTAATTGCAACATTGGTGTGGTAGCGGTTGATTTCTAAAGGAACAGCACGACTACCGCTTTGTTGATGGGAAACTATAGTTAACATTGTTCGCTCCTTTTCAATTCTTACTTAAAATTTTGTTGTATTACAACAATCTGAATTACAGATTTTTGCGGATTGAAAAATGTGGCTTTATTTGCAATCAATCCGCTGCGTCTTTTCAATCACTTCAAGGATATCCGGCGCATCGGTGAGGTATCGGTTTTTTGTTCGTTCAATGAGGTTACCCGGAATACCGTGCAACGCTGTAGCAACAGGTCCAGCGATAGCGGCGAGGGTATCCGAATCGCCACCGAGAGAGATCGCGCTACGCACCGCATCTTCATAACTCACCGACTCCAGGGCACAGGCTACCGTTTTCTAACTTCTTTCATCTTCTTCAATCTCCACTGCATACCATAAGAGCCATTTTATCCCTTCATACGCACCCGCAAGCACGAAGACTACAAAAAAAAAAGAATATGCCTTTTAACAGTTCAAAAACAGTCTGTAGTTCCGTATCTAATATCGCTTGACCAAAAGACGCTAAAGACCTATCAATTTTCTGGAATAAATCACCAATCGTCATTTTTACACCTCACTTTTGTGGGACAGACTCATGTAGGTCACGGGTCCAGGGAGTCCGAGCGTAAATACCGGAGGGTATTCTGGTGGATAACTCGGACAGATTTCATCTATCATCTGTGTCAAGTCATAATCATGTTCAGTCGCGATAATTTGGCGAATGTCTGCGGAATTTTTTGCCCTGAAACGCGAGCGAGCCAGATAGCGTGTGTCGCCGCCCGCGCGCCTTTCATGCCTTCAGGGTGGTTGTGTGTAATCTCAGTTACCTTATCGCCTATAATTACACCCAACATGTTCGCTCCTTTTCCAGGGTGGTTCTAAATTCTACGCGTCTGCTGAAGCATTCGTAGGATCGCAAGCAACACTGAATTTAAGACTTTTTGTCTTTATATCAACATAAACACTAAAAGGCATATCGCTATGATTTTCAACAACTTCTATGGATTCATATCCGATCTTTTTGAAAAAAAGAGAAACAATAACTTTCAATGCCTTGGGTGAGATAATCGTAGCACGCTTTGGCTGGACTAATTTTTTTCTGTCCACTAAGGCTGCAATGGCCAATCCTACTTGATCTCCCCAGAGATTTACACTTGCATTTCTTTCTGCTTTCGCGCTCTTTTGCTCATCTGATAAACAAAACTGATCTGCTAATTGGTTTCTGGCATTTATATTTGAAATAGCTCCGTTTGAATAGTCAAGGTTAAGCAGTGCCTTCCTAATAACACTAAGGGTTGGAAGCTTAATTGTAGTTGGATTCCCATTTCTATCAAAACCATTCAGTTCATGCAGTTCCATGATCAAATCTCCTTATTTTCACTTCAAAATTATATGTAACAAGATACATTTTTAGTATCTATAGTTATAATTATACACTAAAAAGAAAGAAATTGCAAATTTCTTTCAAAACCGTTGAGATACCAATACCTACAAGCATTCATTGAAGATATGGTCATAAAAACGCTAGCTAAAGAATCTCTCTTATCTCAGAAAATCGCCTCATTTTCCTGCTGAAAAGGTGTTATACTTTGAATTTAGAACAGGAGTTTCTAAAGCAAACGGTCAGTCAATAGGCTGCGTAGGTTCTGACGTTATCTCTACGTTCCCGGATTAGCAAAAACGGTCATATCACGTTTAACCCTATTAATAATGTTATCCAGGATGTTTTCTTCATTACAGTGTTGGTCCCCGAAACTATGTAGTATGTCCCCGTCTCTGTTTCAATTTTTCTTTGGGCTTTATCAGGAACATCACAATCTGCTATCAGAGGTATCCCATTAACAGATAAATCAAGTTTTTTGACTCTCTCAATTCCAATTTCCTTGATTACCTCAATAAACGTGTCTATTCCGGTATTCTCGGAAATCCAAGTTCCATCCGGCATTTTAACAACTATAGGGTTATCAGGTATTGTTTCTGTCGTAGAATCTGAGGGGTCACCGAATAAAGCTGTCAAGTCCTCACGTAAATTGCTACCGGGCATACCCCATCCATTTTCAATGTAACGGATGTATCCCGCGGTACACCCTACGATTTCAGCCACGTCATCCGAGGTCATGTTATTTCGGGCCAGGCACTCTTTAAGCCAGTTTCCGAATGCCATGGCTTCTTCACTTCGGATAGACTGTCCATGTGGTTCCATATCAGTCAACAATCGTTCAACAGTGGTATCAAAAACTTTCGCTATCAGATAGCATCTCCAAACCGTAGGGGAGTCTATTCCTTTCTCAAAACGGGAAACCATTATTTGCGAT
The DNA here is from genome assembly GCA_965232115.1 of Candidatus Poribacteria bacterium. Lineage (GTDB taxonomy): Bacteria > Poribacteria > WGA-4E > WGA-4E > WGA-3G > WGA-3G. Next base: position 4,219,081 of record OZ246958.1, on the reverse strand, counting down.
GTGCCGATCTCCTTAGCAAGTTCGGCTTGGGTCATTTTTCGGATAACGCGCTCCCTTCGGATGTTTTCACCAAGCGTTTTTCTAACACGCTGCGGAATGCTAGCTCTACCTCTCATGATACTCCCACTTTAATAGAAATAATTTATAATAATGATAAGTAATTTACTATCAATGCTAATAAAACTTTAAAGAATTATACCACAATTTTCATCCAAAGTCAAATCTTTTTGCATTTTTTTAATCGATCCGACGAAAACCTGTTTATAGTATCCTTTTCGTGGTCTGTTCTTGCACCACAGGAATCACATAACTCCGAATCGTCAATCCATCTATTTTCTCTGTTTCAGTCCGTGGTTTTGGCACCTCGCGGTGATCAAACACCACGTAATAACCCGCCGTTACGCCCTCTGTCGCCAGATACGCCGCGAGTTGCTGCTTCCCTTTCGTATAACCTCTCTCGCTTCTCCAAATCTTCGTCTCAACGATATACTTTTTTTCGTTGTGAAGGATGAGCAAATCCATCCGACCCCGACCTGTGGGAACCTCCATATACATCGCCCCGTTCACACTCGCAACGAACTGGTCAAGGTAGGCAAATAGCAAGTGCTGTCCGATGAACTCTTGGGGTGTTTCAGGGACTTGTAGGATTCTGAAACCTGCACGGGCGATGAAGTCCCGGAAGTTATTCAGGAGTTGTTCCATCTGAATGTGTCCGGTGTCGGTGAGGTATTGAAATCCATCGGTATCTTCGGGGAAGTAGTCGCTCTCCAAGCCGTTGAATAACGGCTTGAACGCTTGGACGATGCGATATAGGTAAATCGGATTGACAATCTCACACTTTCTGTCAACCCCTTTCGTGATGACCCCATACGTGGCGAGTTCATTGATGATGTCGTTATCAGGGTTAAATGGCACGCTGTTCTCATAAGAGACGATCCGCATGAGGAGGGTTTGAAAGCGCGGGTCTTTGCGGATATTGGTCAGGAGATGTTCAATGTTGGTGTTCCGTTCGTCTAAAAATAATTCGTATCCTTCTGAAAAATGTGTCATTGTGAGTGTTTCAGTTTTCGGAATGTCTATCTCCTCGGTGAGTATCTGCGCGAATCGGTTGACGAGGAAGGGCTGTCCACCGGTCTGTCTGTGAATGGATTCAATCACTTCCGGAGCAAAGGCTTGCCCAGTCTCGTCGGTATATTGTCCAAGCAGCTCTTGCACCTGTGTGAGTGTAAAATTGGGCAGAGCAAAATCGTCATGGATATTGAACGGAGAAACAGAGCGATCATAGTCAAGTTGTGCAATACTTTTAACACCCACAATGCCAAGGCTGTGCGGACATTGAAGCGTGGTGTCAGTGACGTAAGTATGTCGAAACGCGTGCAGAAAACCCTTCAATGCAGATGTAGGGATGCCATCGAACTCGTCAATAATGAGGACAACTTTCTGATAGTTTTCCCCATCCTTCAGGAAACGCTGAAACTGTTCAAAGAATTCCATCATTGACAAATGGTTGGTTATCCGGGCATTGTCGAGAAAATGCTTGAGTGCTGCGTCGAGTGCCGTTCCGCGTTCGTGAAAAACGCGTTTAATTTCCTTGCAAATCCGTTTGATGAGAGACTCGTAAAATTCGGAACGACTGCAGTCCACATATATTTCAAAATTCAGTTGAATAGGAAAATAGGTTAGGTCTTCAGCGGCGAGTGTTGCAACGGCGCGCTGAAAGAAAGTCGTCTTGCCCGTCTGGCGCGGTGCGAAAATGACGATATAGCGGCCCTCTTTAACGCGCTTGATGAACTCGGTGAGTTCTGCAGGGCGAGGAACAACGTAATGCTGTTCAGGGTTCACGGGACCCTGTGTGCCGAATCTTCTCATATATATTTTTTCTCATCACATAAGAAAAAGTATAAGGAAACGGGCGGATCTAAATGACATCCGCCCGCATAAGCTTGTAAACCTCGTGCTAAATGCAGATGCCTAAAATCCAAGTTCCTTATTCACAATATTCCGCAACTCTTCACCCTTCAGATACCGTTCCAAGTTATCTAAGAAGAACCCGGTAATACGGTGCATACGACGCTGCGAACCCCCCGCAGAATGCGGCGAAATGATAACGTTGTTAAAATCCCACAATGGACTGTCCGCAGAGAGCGGTTCAATCTCAGTAACATCCAAACCTGCTGCAGCGATTGTCCCGGCTTGCAGAATCTCAATCAAATCAGGTTCATTGACAATAGGACCGCGAGCGACGTTAATAAAAAACGCTGTTGGCTGCATCACAGAGAGGTTATCCTTGTTGATGAGACCTCGTGTCTCCTCTGTCAACGGACACGCAATCATAACAACGTCCACCTGACTCATCATATTTGACAACTGGTCCATCGGCAGCAGTTCATCCACGTTGTCAGGCTTATCTGTGCGGTAGGCATCAACAGCCATAACGTACATATCAAAGCCTTTTGCGCGTTTCGCCATCTGCGTCCCGATACCACCCATCCCAACGATGCCAATCTTGAACCCATCAATCTCAATCATCGGCATTGTCCTTGCACCGCCCCATTGGTGTTTGTCCTGATTCCGCACGGATTCGTGGATACCGCGCGCCAAACCGAGCAGGAGTGCGAATGCTTGGTCAGCGACGTGTGTCGCGTACAATCCCGCAGCGTTTGTCAAAATAACATCACTCTCGCGGAGCGCAGGATACATGTGCCGATCCATACCCGCACTGGAGGATTGGATCCATTTGATATTCGGCAGATGCGGGAAAATGTCTTCGCTGCAGTAGCCGTAAAAGACTTCAGCGTCTTTGCCTTCTTCGATAAGCTCCTCGCGTGAACCCGGAATAACATAAGTGTGTTCGTCACCAACGATGCTTTCCAATCTCTGGAGTAGTTCACCTTCAACACGTCCTTGAAGTAGAATTTTCATAGATTCCCTTTCCTAATCTCCTGTAGCGCAAACTGTTAGTTTGCGCGGCATACGACACAAACTAAATGAAGTTTAGGAAAATAAATCGGTAATTGACGGGCAATGAATTGCCCTACTACAAACGGGCTGGTTCGTAGTAGTGCGATTTATCGCACGTTTGAAAATTGCCGAATTAATAAATTAATCTTCATACAGTTTGTGCTACATTTATTTTTTTATTACCACGGTGGGGTTTCCGGCAACAGTTCCTGAAATTTGTCAATCAACGCAGATTCATAAGCACCCGCATATTGTCCATTGAAAAACTTTTCCATCGCCTCGTCAAGGAAGAGTTGCCACGATGCGTCCTCAGAACCCGGATTAACAGGAAAAAACAGGGCACCCACATCTCGTGCCGCTTTCAGGTCACCCGGAGAGTCGCCGAGCATGAGAACCCGGTTTTCGGCATATCTGTCTTTCGTGGTTATCGTGAGATGTTCCGTTTTCGTTCCCATCTCCTGTCCAGCAATCACGGCGACATAAGCATCAATCTCGTGTTCCGCCCATTCCCGTTGGAGTGCTTCATCGGGTGTAGCAGACACAACGATAACATCTGATTTGCTCTGAAGTCGTTGCAATGTTTCGCGAACCCCAGGAAACGGTGGCAGATTATAGACAATCTCTTCGACGCTTTCGTTCACGCCGAGACTCCATTCCATAACTTGACGCAGTTCCGCGTGCCGCTCGCCGGTTGCGTTATCGATTGCTGTTTGTAGTGCTGGATTTCCGAGTTTCGTTTCAGTTTCAGACCATTCTCTTAAGTAAGGGAGTTCCGGCACCGCAACACCCATATTTTGCACCAGTGGCATCTCGCGTAGGAAATCACACACCAGCAGTATCGCTTTAAATCGGTTCGTGCCGCGCGTTGTTGAGTAGAGATTCACGAAATCCCATGCCTGATGCACCTGCCGTGAAATCGATGCCAAGCCGAAATGTTTGACGAGGTTCACACTGAAACAGTCGTTGTGCTTGACCTCCATACTATTGAAAACACACCCGTCTGAGTCGATTCCGACAAAGAACTCGTGTTGTGGTTGAAAATCGTGTAATGCCTGTTGTGCTCCGTAATCCATAAACCCTCCTTGAACGTGGTTGTCAGTCATCGGTTGTCAGTTATCAGTGGCTATCGGTTAAAAGCGTCTTTCACTAATCATGTCTCTCTGGAGGCCTCCAAGTGGTGGCGATTTTTACAGAGAAACCCCTTAACTAACAACTAATAACCAACAACTATGGTAGATCTTAGAATTGATTGGACACTTTGCAACGGTGCGGTTAGAAACCGCACCTACCGGGCCTGGGGCGAAAGTGTGTATTTATTTTTAGGATCCACCATAATACCTATTCAACAATAATTTCTGGGCGACCTTCCAGCATCCATTCGGTATGGAATACCGTCGGCTCCCCATCTTTTCCGAGGATCGTGTTACCTTCTGCGTCTAATTTATGATAGGTGTGTGCGCCGAAGTAGTCGCGCATCGCTTGGATCAAATTCGCAGAGAGCCTACCGTTACGGTAGCTATCAAAATATGCTAAAGCCGAGCTGAACGCCGGAATAGGGACACCGAGCTGCGTGGCTGTGCTAATAACACTCCGCCAGTTGGGTTGTGCTGCTTCAATGACACCTCGGAAGTACGAGTCGAGTAGGAGGTTCGGCAGTTCAGGATTCCGCGCAAACGCCTCCGCAATCCGATGTAGGAATTTTGCTCGGATGATACACCCACCTCGCCAACCGAGACTAATCTTGCCGAGGTCCAAATCCCATCCCAACTCTGCGCTTGCTTCCCGCATTAAAGCGAAGCCTTGCGCATAAGAGCAGATTTTCGCAGCGTAAAGTGCGTCGTGAATCGCCTGTAGCATTTCCTCACGATCGCCTTGGTATGCCCCGGAAGGTCCTTGGATAACCTGTTCCGCATCAACGCGTTCACTTTTTATCGCCGAGATACAACGCGCAAAAACCGCCTCCGCGATCGTCGGTGCGGATATACCGAGATCCAGTGCCGAAATACTCGTCCATTTGCCGGTCCCTTTTTGTCCGGCTTGATCCAACACGACATCAACAAAAGGCGTACCGCTGCTGTCGAGTTGTGTGAAAATATCAGCCGTAATCTCAATAAGGTAAGAATTCAGTTCACCACTGTTCCACTCACTGAAGACCTCGTGCATCTCTTTGGCATTCATGCCAAGGACACCTTTCATCAGCGAGTAGGCTTCACATATCAGCTGCATGTCCCCGTATTCGATGCCGTTATGCACCATCTTGACATAATGCCCCGCACCGTCTGGTCCGATGTAAGAACAACACGGTGTGCCATCTACCTGCGCTGCGATCCTTGTGAAGATCGGCTCTACGAGTGCGTAAGCCGCCGCTGAACCGCCCGGCATCATCGCCGGTCCCTTGAGCGCGCCTTCTTCTCCACCCGAAATGCCTGTCCCAATAAACAGAATATCTTTTTCCGCTAACTCGGCGTGCCGACGGACGGTGTCGTTGAAGTTTGAATTTCCGCCATCAATAATGAGATCGCCTTTTGAGAGGTGCGGGACTAATTGCGCAATAAACGCGTCAACAGGGTCCCCTGCTTTCACCATTAGGATAATTTTTCGGGGGCTTTCCAGTTTCTCAATCAGTTCTGGAATTGAATGTGCCCCTGTGATATTTTTACCATTTGCAGCACCTGCTATGAAAGCGTCAACGCGTGAGAGCGTCCGGTTGAAAACCGCCACTTCAAAGCCTTTGCTTTCCATATTCAGGGCAAGGTTTTCGCCCATCACTGCTAATCCGATGAGTCCAATATCTGCCTCCAAATTTATGTTCCTCCTGTGATAAAGTTGGTTTTGCATATCATAAAACGCTGACGAAATAGTGTCAATATATTTTTTACTGGCAGTCAGTAGTCAGGGCGTTCCGCTAACGCAAATCAACGGTATGAATGCCTTATGGCATTCCCCGCACTCTCAGCGGTCAGTAATACGTTGTGGATATTACAAACGAACGCAACTGCCACAACGCTCTCTTTACTGACCGCTGATGGCTGATGGCTGAAAACTCAATTAAACACATATCCCAAATTTACGTCAAAGTATAAAGATAAAAGACACATCGCACGGCAAGACATACTCGCCGGAAAGGAGTCCCACCATTCGTAGTCTACTCGGTCTCAAGAAGTACATCATTCGGTATAGATACGCCATCGTAATCAGTTTCATTCTTGTTATTGTGACAAATGTGCTTCTCCTGATTAGCCCAAAGATCCTTGAGATGGTTTTTGATGAGTTGCAGCGCACCTTTGAAGATCCCAACTTTACGGTATCTTCCGGGCGGGTACTCTTTTTTGGTGCCCTCGTTTTTGGTGTCGCCTTCTTTGCCGGTATCCTACGTTTTGCGCAACGGCGTATCATACAAGGGGTCGCAAGGCAGATGGAGTTTCATCTTCGCGCTGACTTCTTTCTCCATCTCCAAAAACTCTCCGCTGCGTATTACGATAACGTTCGCACGGGTGATCTGATGACGCGCGCAACCAGCGACTTAAACGCCATCAGAATGGTGCTGAGCAGTGCTGTGATGTATACAGCAGATGCTATAGTGTTTTTCGGGTTCGCACTTGTTATCATGTTGCGGATTGATGTAAGTCTAACTGTTGTTGCCTTGCTCCCATATCCAATCCTTGCCGTCTTAATTCGTTCCCTGGGAAAACGGTTACATGTCCACTACGAGGGTATCCAAGAGGCGTTTTCAACGCTGAATACCAAGGTACAAGAGAACTTGTCGGGTGTCCGCGTTGTCAAAGCCTATACACTTGAGGAGAGTGAGGTTGGGCATTTCCAGGAATTAAACCAAGAATTTGTCGATCGTAACCATCGCCAGATCCGACTAATGACCTTCTTTTTTCCGCTCTTCCGATTTCTACCCGGCATTGGCGGTGTCGTCCTTCTTTGGATGGGTGGGCTTCATGTCATCGAAGGGACAATTACCCTCGGCGAATTTGTTGCCTTTAGTGCTTACCTGATGATGCTTGTTCGCCCCATGATTACGCTCGGTTTCATCGTCAACACCTTTGAGCGCGGGGCAGCGTCTATGGACAGGATTCAAGCAATTCTTGATGAAAAGCCGGAAATCTTTGATGCTAAAAATGTAAAATGGGAGTTGAAAGCCATTGAAGGTGAGATTGAGTTTAGAAACCTGAATTTTGATTATCCAGACGGAACGCCTGTACTCAGAGACATCAACCTTAAAATTAAGCGTGGTATGACCCTCGCGATTGTCGGTGGAACTGGATCTGGGAAATCTACATTGGTCAACCTAATTCCACGCATCCGTCAAGCTGAACGCGGAACCATCTTTATCGACGGTGTGGACATTCAGGATATACCCCTAAGCGTCCTCCGTTCCAATATCGGGTTCGTCGAGCAAGAACCCTTTCTTTTCTCTGACTATTTGCGAAACAATATCGCCTACGGCCTCGAAACACCAGATGAGGAACAGATAAGAGAGGCAGCGCACACCGCCGACCTCCTTGATCAAATTGAGGAGTTTCCTGACGGTTTGGAGACTTTCCTCGGTGAACGCGGGATAACTATCTCAGGTGGACAACGCCAACGGAGCGCACTCGCACGCGCAATTATCATCAGACCCAAAATCCTCATCCTTGACGACGCATTCGCGAATGTGGATACCCAGACCGAAGATACTATTCTGAGTCGGCTCGACGAAATTATGAAAAACCGCACGACGATCCTCATTTCGCATCGGATCTCCACTGTCAAAAATGCCGACCATATTATCGTCCTCAATGACGGAAGCATTACTGAGACAGGCACACACGAACAACTCATTGAACAAAATGGGATTTATGCGGGTATCTACGAAACACAACTCTTGCAAGAGGAACTTGAGGAACTTTAAAATTTAAAGGAGGAACCACCTGTGTTTGGCATGGGAGGCGACCTATACGAATATAGCGATGAGGAGCAGGACCTCGGGAAAGTCTATGACCGAGTACTGATGAGACGGCTCTTGGCGTACCTCAAACCCTACAAATTCCAGCTGCTCATCATCGGATTTCTCATGGTCGGGAATACGCTTTCACGCTTGGCTGGGCCCTACCTACTGCAGCGCGGTATTGACGAGCACATTACCCCGGGCATCTTAGACGGATTAAGCACGATCGCGATTTTTTTCGTAGTGGCGTTGATTGGCGAGTTCGTATTTAGCTACTTTGAGGAATACCGGATGCAAATGATTGGGCAACATGTGATGCACGATCTGCGGCAGACCCTCTTTTCACATTTACAACGCTTGGACGTTCAATTTTTTGATAAAAATCCAGTGGGTAGGTTGATGACCCGTGTTATGGGGGATGTTCAGGTCCTCAACGAACTCTTTGCCTCTGGCGTGATTACCGTTTTCGCGAACCTGCTCCAGATTTTGGGGATCATGGTGGCAATGCTCCTTTATAACTGGAAACTTGCTCTCGTGACGTTCACAGTAATACCGATTATCTTCGGTGCAACGCTCGTTTACCAAATCTATTCGCGCCGTGCGTTTCGGGAACAGCGGAAGCAGCTCGCACGAATCAATGCCTTCCTGCAAGAAAACATCGTCGGTATGACGACGATGAAGCTTTTCGCACAAGAACGACGGAGTCACCTCCGTTTTAACGAGCGCAATCGGAGATACCTCGCTGCCAATCTGAAGAGCATCTTCTATTTTTCAATTTTTCACCCACTGATTGAGGTGACCGCTTCTCTTGCGATAGCCGTGATTATCTGGTACGGCGGTGGACAGGTTGTACAAGACGCGCTAAGCTTCGGCGTACTGTTAGCATTTATCCGTTATGCTGAACGCTTCTTCTGGCCCATCCGAGAACTCAGCGAAAAATATACCATCTTCCAAAACGCTATGGCTTCCTCCGAACGCATCTTCCAATTGCTCGATACGCAACCGACTATCGCTTCTGCCGTCCCTAAAAATGGTACCAAGACGCTGAAAGGTGAGATTGAATTTCGGAACGTCTGGTTCGCCTATAACGATGATGACTACGTTCTGCAAGATGTCTCATTCAAAGTTAAACCGGGTGAAAAGGTCGCGCTTGTTGGGCATACGGGTGCCGGGAAGACCTCTATTATCAATCTGCTCTGTAGGTTCTATGAGATTAACAAAGGTCAAATCCTGATTGACGGCGTGGACATCCGAGAGATGAACGTGGAGGAACTTCGGGAAGCTATCAGCATTGTGCAACAGAACATCTTCCTCTTTTCTGACTCAATTGAGCGGAATATCAGTTTAGGAAATCCATCAATATCTTCGGAGCAGGTAAAGCGTGCATCGCAAGATGTACACTTAGATCGATTCATTCAGAAGATGCCGCATATCTATGGGACTGAGATTAAAGAAGACGGTGGTGGATTATCCGTTGGACAGAAGCAGCTCGTTGCGTTTGCGCGTGCTTTGGCTTCTGATCCGAGTATCCTTATCCTTGACGAAGCGACCTCCAGTGTTGATACAGAAACCGAGATCTTGATAGAAGATGCCCTCAGACGTTTGATGGAGGACCGAACCTCTGTTGTTATCGCCCACCGACTCTCGACGATTCAGAATGCGGATAGGATTATCGTGATGCACCGCGGAGAAATTCGGGAAACTGGCACACACAACGAATTGTTACAACAGAAAGGTATCTATCATCGGTTGTATCGGTTGCAGTATAAGGGGCAAGAAAAGAATGGGCGGTAAGGTGCGTTATCGGAATCAATGCCACACAATATACGTCGGCATCTCCAACACCAATCCAATCAAACTCCATACACATCCAAGGGTATAGTCTCCCAAAATCAATCCTAAAAAGAATGGCACTGCCTGCCGATAGAGTTTCACACCGCCGATCTTCAACACAATTGCTTTTGCCAACCAACTGAGGAAGATCGGAAACCATAGACCGCTCATCCCTGTGCCACTCACCAGCACGTAACCCCCTGGATGCAAGGGCCACCAGAGAAACCGAATCTTCATAATCATCAGGAATATCGTAAACAGAAAACTGCTGCCGATAACACTCAGTTCGGGAACGCTCGTCTCCCGCGGGCTGACCAGCCACGTTTGCAGGCGATTGAACGTCTCCCATCCCATATAAACAATCCATCCGCGTGCTTTGCTCCCTGCCCCCATATCGTAAAGGACATGTAGATACGCCCAAAACGTTATCAGGATACCGAACACAATCGCCAAGATCATCCCGATGAGGAGTTGCCGATACCCGATACGACTCCGCTCTGCCAGCCTGAAAGCCTCCAACTCACTCGGTGTCGGATGCGCGCGGAAGCAGCGGACAAATGGATAGAGAAACGTGAGTCCTGTGAGATTCGCTGCACCGAGGCGGCGCGTGCCTAACGCAAGCACCATCGTCCGTCCCGGATCAACAAAAATCAGTTGATGCAGTGGCGGTCCAATCTCGGCACGGATGCGCGTAATACCGATGACCAGTGGAAAGTAGAACAGAAAGAACAGCCCTATCGCCCAAAACGTCATTCCCATCTGGTGACAGAAAAAGAAAAGAAACAGCATCCCGACGGTGAACAGACCCGCCGCAGTCCGATAACGCATCGGTTCACCGGAGTCGTCAGGCACGGCTTCACCACGGCGTTGGGCAATGCCGAAAACCTTCCGAAGGATACGTCCGTAGTGTCGCCGACCCATCCACAACGGAATGCAGCCAAACGCAATCCACGCCCCTGTCTGCTGTTCGAGATGATAGATATTCCGCGCCCCAAACGCGTCCGTTACAATCAGTTGGATACGACTGAAAAGCCAGAAAAACCAACACGAAAACGAGAGATCCAAGGGAGTAAAGAACATCAAACCAATGCTAAACGGATAAAAGGAGATGCGAATCGGTCCCATCGCGCTCCACGGCTTTGAGCTGAATTGTCCAATCGTTTTGCCTTTGATGGGGAGTGAAGGTATGTCAGGAAACAGATAGTTCAGTCCGTTCAGTAGCTCCGCGCTCCCTGCAAGCGCGAAACCGAGCCACATCCACGGCGAAGTAAAAAAACGTTTCGGATTGCTTGTCAGAGCCAAAGGGAGTTGAACGATCGGATAGTTCAGACGTTCGTTTTCGGTCCACTGCTTTCGGAGAAAAACGGTTAACGCCAGCAAGGTCAACCAGAGCGCGATGACAAAACTCGACCACGCCAGCACGGGTGGTATCCATGCGTCTAAATGCGGAGAGGTGTAGAATGTGGAATCACCGTTATAAAATCCGTCCAGAACGCGCGGACTTTTGACGGCGATCCACGTCGGGATGTGGTGTCCAAAAAGCGGAATCCACTCATTTTCTGGCGTTGCAAACTGGAAGGTGTGTGCGAGGACAGGGATGAGATACCCCATCATCGTGTGTCCGCTGATTGTCGTGAGCATCACAACCATCACATAGATGGTTTGCAAATCCGCTTGCGACATCGCCAGACGTGGCACAAATCGTTGGAACAGTAGATTGATAAGTACAAAAACGAGGAGGGTGAAAACGGCGTTGAAAAAGAGAGAAGCGATCGTCAGCTGCGTAGAGTGCCACACCTCTGTTCCCATCAGACACCAGTAACTATTGAAAGCAACAAGTACCAATCCAATCAGCAAAATATGCGGTTTGACGAGATTTTTTCTCCTGTCGCTGTTAGCCATTCCCGCACCTACTGATGTGCTGTAACGCTTTTTTCAATACTGCTTTGTTACTGTATTGTGCCACAGTGTCTTCTACGGTGGAATCGTTGAATTCCCGAATCTCTTGGCACAATAGCGGTAGTGTCCGTACGACGTTATCTACAATTGTGATATTCGCCTGTTGTGCTGTCCGGGACATCGGGTTCAAATCGACAGTTACAACCGCTTTGCCCATCTTTCGGAGTGCCTCACATCGGTCGCCGTCCTCCAGTGGCACGAAAACGACATCTGCTTTAAAGATGCCGTCTGGATGCACAAACTTCCGGTTGGAGTCGATATAGGAGAGTTGTACCTCGGTTGTAGGCATCAGTACGTCCGATGCTCCATGTTTTAGAAGATGCTTTCGGATTTTCTCTTCGCGTCCGTTTTCCGTGTGGAAGATGTTGACTTCGAGCGGTGCGTTCAGGACCTGCCCTAACGCAACGAGTGCGTCGGGTACCAACGCTGCCACATTCCCGTTGACGGAGATAACGGGATGTTCTGCCAGATGGAGCATCGATGCCGCAGCATGAATCGCCTCAATCGCGAACGGTTGTGTTGTCTCCCCGATGAGGTAATCAAAAGCCTCCCCGCGTCCGTGCGCAATCAGACCGTGGATAGAGGTAATACCTTGTTCCACGCCTGCAACGATGGTATCTCGGAGTGTGAGTGAAAGGTATCGCGGGTGTGTTTTCGGAACGTCGGTCAATTGCGTAGCACCTCAGCAAAAGTTTGCGTTTATTATACTGTGTTCTGCATAAGTTTGCAAGGGTGCCTGAACACCTTAATGCCACACAATATACGTCGGTATCTGCAGCACCAATCCGATAAGACTCCAGATACACCCAAGTGTATAATCCCCTAAAATCAGCCCCAGAAAAAACGGTATCGCTTGTCGGTAGAGTTTCACACCGCCAATCTTTAGCACGATCGCCTTTGCTAACCAACCCAAGAAGATGGTAAACCACAATCTCCCCATTCCTGTTCCACTGACCAACACATAACCCGCGGGATGCAGGGGCCACCACAGAAACCGAATCTTCATAATCATCAAGAATATCGTGAACAGAAAACTGCTGCCGATAACGCCGAGTTCTGGGACCCCCGTCTCTCGCGGACTCACAAGCCACGTTTGCAGGCGATTAAACGTTTCCCAACCCATATAAACGATCCACCCACGCGCTTTGCTTGCTGCCCCCATATCATAAAGGACGTGTAGGTATGCCCAAAACGTTATCAGGATACCGAACACAATCGCCAAGATCATTCCGATGAGAAGTTGACGATACCCGATGCTCGTCCTTTCCGCCAGCCTGAACGCCTCCAGTTCACTCGGTGTCGGATGCGCGCGGAAACAGCGCACAAACGGATAGAGAAACGTGAGTCCCATCAGATTCCCCGCGCCTAAGCGACGTGTACCTAACGCAGTGACCATCGTCCGCCCTGGGTCAACAAGAATGAGTTGATGAAGGGGCGGCCCAATTTCGGCGCGGATACGCGTGATACCGATAATCATCGGAAAGTAAAAAAGAAAAAAGAGTCCAATCGCCCAGAAGGTCATCCCCATCTGAAAACAGAAAAAGAAAAGGAACAGTAATCCCACAGTGAACAGTCCTGCCGCCGTGCGATAGCGCATCGGTTCTCCAGAATCGTCAGGTGGTGGTTCGCCGTGGCGTTGTGCGACCCCGAAAACCTTACGGATAATACGTCCATAGTGCCGTCGTCCCATCCACAACGGGATGCATCCGAACGCAAGCCACGCCCCCGTCTGCTGTTCAAACCTATAGATATTGCGCGCACCGAACATATCTGTCACGACCATCTGTAGACGAGTCAATAACCAGAAAAACCAGCAGGAAAACGAGAGATCCAGCGGCGTGAAGAACATCAAACCGATACTGAACGGATAGAGGGAGATCCGAATCGGTCCCATCGCGCTCCACGGCTTTGAACTGAATTGTCCAAGTACTCTGTTTCTAATCGGTAGGGAAGGGATTTCTGGATACAGGAAACTCAGTCCATTTAAAAGTTCAGCACTCCCCGCAATTGCGAATCCGACCCACATCCACGGCGAAGTAAAAAAGCGTTTCGGATTGCTGGTCAGTGCCAAGGGGAGTTGGACAATCGGATAGTTTAAGCGTTCATTTTCCGTCCACTGTTTACGGAGAAAGATCGTCACTGCCAGCAATGTCAGCCAGAGCGCGATGACGAAGCTTGACCACGCCAGTACAGGTGATATCCATGCGTTGAGCGTAGCAGAATTATAGAGTGTAGAATCGCCGTTGTAGAACCCGTCTAAGACACGCGGACTTTTGACTGCAATCCAACTCGGAATACTGTTTCCAAAGAGCGATAGCCACTCATTTTCAGGGCTTGCGAACTGAAAGGTATGCGTGAGAACGGGGATGAGGTACCCCATCATCGTGTGTCCGCTGATGGTTGATACCATCACCACCATCACATAGATCGTCTGCAGATCGGCTTGCGACATCGCCAGACCCGGCACAAATCTTTGGAACAGGAGGTTAACAAGCACGAAAACGAGGAGGGTAAAGACCGCGTTAAAGAACAGCGAGGCGATGGTCAGCTGCGTAGAGTGCCACACCTCTGTTCCCATCAGGCACCAGTAGCTATTAAAAGCGACAAGAGCCAACCCAATCAATAGGATATGCGGTTTGACACGGTTCTGTTCCGCCAATTCGTAGCACCTCAACACAAATTTGCGTCTATTATACAGTGTTTTGTGTCCGTTTTCAAGAGGGATATCGGACAATCTTATTTCCTTGAAACCTCTTGCGAATTGCTGTATAATTTGCCTCAATTTGACATCATAGAAAGTGAGTCCCGTCTTATATCTATCTCAGATTTAGGAGAATGCATGAAGCATCGAAAACGGAAAAGGAACAGACGAACATCTCGAAAGCGATTAGGCGAGATTAACTTACAGTATCTCGGTGAAAAATCGATCCCGATCTTAGAGAAAAAACTCGCCCAAGACCCGAATTCTGCGGAACTACATAACCACCTTGCAACTGCCTATCTTCTACAGGAAGCGTATGAGAAAGCGGTTTTCCATTTAGAGAAGGTGCGCGACTTGGATCCGGAATATCCCGCGTTAGCTGTCAGACTCAGTACCGCCTATATGGTACTACAGAAATTTCCAGAGGCAAAAGCACTCGCGAGTGCCGCTTTAGAACGCGGATCTTGTGACGAGACTGATAAACTCCACTACATTCTCGGTCGGGTGTCCATCCAATTAAGTGAATACGAGGCAGCGCTCTCTCATTTTCAGACAGCCCTCGACCTCGGCATAGAAGATGCAGCGCGTAAGGACGCAGCAGATGTAGATATTAATTTTGAACTTGGGCACACCTATGCTCTTTTGAACAAGTTCGATCTGGCTCATGAACATTTCCAGAAAGCCCTCGCTCAGAATCCTGATAAGTCATTTCTACATGCCAGCGTTGCGTTGCTTTACATGAAACAAGGCGACATTGATGCCGCGGAACCTTATCTCATAGAGGCACTCATGTTGGATCCAGAGTGTAGCGCGGCACAAAGGGTTCTGGAAGCGTTCAACGAAGAACGAGAAAAGCAAAACACTGCCGATGAAACTGAGGCATTCTGAAGCCCAATTTTCTGCAGAACGTTTTAATTTCCAATATAATCCTTGAGTCCAGAGGCGCGGAGACCCATCGTCGGGGTCTGTGAGCGGTTCGCGGATATGAAAAACGGCTCAAACCAAGTTATTATTGGATTCAAGCCGATCTATAAAATGTCTGATATGTGCGCTTATCGGACGTTTTTGAGACTTCCCCATGTGGTTGCGAGCTTGGATCTAGGGTCTACGGGAAAACTATCATCGCCGAAGAACTCAATTTCGCCGATTTGAAAGTACGCCCCAGCCGGGTTTGATGCGGTGTCAAAAGTAACGTGCCGAAAAAAACTATACCCGGTTTTTTGAACGTCGTAATCTTCGCCTGCCTCAAAAAGGACGACTTGCAGTCGCTGATCCCAAAAGCTCTTCCCGTCATGAGCAAAGATAGTCGTCCAATCATCGCCGTCGTTCGACCCCTGAACCTCCCACACTGTAGGGTCCCTCGGAGGAACATCGTTCGCTGAAGATACAGTGAAGTGTGTCAATGCGTACTGCTCCTCAAACTCAGCTGTCACATGTAGACCTTCTTTCGGAATGCCGCCACCACGTCCGCAGCACCATTTGTCATTGCTGGGGCCAAGGCGGTTATCGAAGACGTTAAACGCAAATTCTCCGCCCCCGAATCCGGGTTCATCGTTGGCTGAGAAAATGGCGTTGTAACCATCATCTGATTCAGGCTCACCGTCGTCTTCTGGGTCGGTGAGGTCTCCTCCGAGGAGTGACTCCGTTCCTGTTCCCAAGACTTCCTCCGCCTGTGCCATATCGCTCGTGCAGATAACACAATATGCCATCATCAACACAAATCCTGCTAATACCAATATAATTTTCATACCGTTCAATCTCCTAAAAACAGTGAATCTCACTTGGACGTGAGTTTCAAATTAAAGACATGATAACATATTTCATCTAACAAGTCAAATTTCAAATTTCTCATCCCACCTCTGCTCAAAGCGGTTTCCCAAAACACAAAACATACCCATCGTGATCCTTGAGTTCAAACGCCCGCAAACCGTCATCGGTATCTTCCAGCGGTTCGTGAAACGCCAATCCACGCGACTGATACTCCGCAAACAGCGCGTCAGGATCCGAAACCAGAATAAAAGCGTCCCATCTTGCCCATTCGTGCCGCGTGTGGTTCGGTACTGGATGAACAGATTCAGTAATATGTTTCAGAAGAATCCGGACGTTATCACGAGACACGATCCCAAAAAACGGATCTTCCTCTGGAATAAGCAGGTCCGTCTCAAAACCGAGTTTTTGAGTGTAGAAGTCGATGGACACCGCCAGGTTTTTAACAACAAAAAATGGATAAATTCTCTCAAACTTTGATGCTGTTGCCATCCTAAATCCTCCAATATTCCTTTCGCAATATTCTAACAAATTCCCGACTGATCTTCAATAGAACAAAAAAACTTGACACCCGCGCGAAACGGTGGTATAATTACACTATACTGAACATAAGGTCTATATTTCCCGTGCCGTTCACAGGATTCAAAATGTTACACTTTTCACCAAATTATTTTTTTTACAACAGAAAATCGGGAACGAAACATCAACAAACCCTTATGGCCACTATGTTCTCTAACGTTACACGCTGTACAAAAAATGTTACACCAGTGTAACATTTTTAAGGGAAATTACGAATAAATATATCGTTAAGTTAAAACTATATTCGCGTACGTTACTTTCATAGTAACCCTCCAAAAGCACTAAAAGCAGAAACCCGTCTAAACCCACGCCATCTGTGGCGTTACAACGGTAATGCTGAGAAACGAAAAATGCAGATTCATAGTAACAGCAAAAAAACAACACTTTCATAGATAGCCTACAAACCCATGTCACACCTGACTTTATGAGGGTTTTAAAGGCACAATTTTCAAAACGTTACTATGAAAACTATGAAAACTATGAAAACTATGAATCCCGATACCGCTGAACTCAACCTATTGAAACTAAATGACCCTAATACATATCCAAAATTGTTTGACACTCACTGCTAATATGTGTTAGACTTTGACAACTTGCAGTAGATGAGAAAGCGATTGGCGTGAAGGAAGTTATAATGGAGACGATCATGCAAGAATCATCAGTTATGGCAACGCTCAGATGGGGCATACTCGGTTGTGGAGATGTCGCTGAATATAAGGGGGGACCCCCACTTTATAGCGTCAATGATTCTGAACTCATCGCTGTGATGCGACGCGACCGCGCCAAAGCGGAATCCTTCGGTGAGAGACACGGCGCGAAACGCGCTTATACGGATATAGACGCACTCCTTTCAGACGACGAACTCAACGCAATCTACATCGCAACACCCCCATATCTCCATTGCGAACACACCCTCCGTACAGCAGAAGCAGGCAAACACATCCTCTGCGAGAAACCGATGGCGATGACGGTTGAAGAATGTCAACGCATGGTGGATGCTTGTCGCGAGGCCGGTGTTACCCTGATGCTTGCCTATTACCGTAACTTCTATCCGAATATTGTCAAAATGAAGGCGTTGATGGATGAAGGTGCCATTGGTGATGTCGTGCTTGCCCGCGTCAACCATACCGGTTTCTATAACCCGAATCGACACGATCTGCACAGTTGGCGAGTAGATCCAAAAATCAGTGGGGGCGGTGTTCTGATGGATCTCGGTAGCCATCGAATCTCGCTACTCCAATATCTGATGGGGGACATAAAATCTGTCCAAGGGTATGCAGAGGCGGTGCATCTGGATATTCAGGTCGATGATTCCGCCGTCTTTACACTCCGTTTCGAGAGTGGCGCGCATGCGGTTGCGAATATCAACTGGAATGTTGGGGTTTCGATTGACGATGTTGAGGTCTACGGCACAGAAGGTTGTTTGCGGTGTTCACCCTTGAATTCGGGAAACCTGACGCTTGAAACCAAATCGGCAGGACAAGTTGAGATGAATCAGACACCCCTGCCGCATACACATACCGGACTTGTTGAAGATTTTATCAATCATCTCAAGACGGGTGAACCGATTCGCTGCTCCGGTGAGGCGGGGTTGCAGACCAACGCAATTATCGCGCAAATAATGTAGGTGTACTTCCCAAATATTGTAGGCGCGCTTTGATGAAGATTAATTTATTAATTCGGTAATCCGAATTCACCCCAAACCTGGTAGGTGCGGTTTCCTAACCGCACCGGACATTACCGATTTATTTTCTTAAACTTCATGTAAGCGCGCCAAAGTTTTCGTTTGATTTAACCAATCCTGTCAAATTCTAACGTCAGCCAGTCCCAATAGGCTCTCGGCATCTCCGCTGGCGGTTCCAATCCCGACGCCTCGCGCCACCGTAACAACGGATGTCGTCGATCGGATTGCGGAAGATTGACGCGGATCCCATAAGCCGCCGACTCAAAGATCCCCATCATCATCTCAATAATGTGTCGTCCTTCTGTACCGCTGCATGTATGTGCGCTGCCTTCATCCAAGGCGTTGACGTATTCCTCCACGAACCAGTAATCCGCTTCCGATGCGTTGCCTTTAGGGTCGTAATGTTCAGGATAAATGAGTTCCAACGTTTCCCATTGGTCGTGTATGCCGTCAGGGACGTAGTGCGGTGTCGGTAGCCACCACGCACCGCCGCTTTTCCAGAAAAGTCTCCCTTCGGTGCCGTATAGCTCCATAGAGTACGCGCCCGTATCCATCGTGTGAAACCTGTGTTGGAGCAGCGTCCCCGTAACACTGCCTTCATATTGTAGTGTCGCAGTGATATATTCACCTGCAATCGTTCCCATACCGCTCGGTGACGGCACAACGTCAGTGGGCGTAATCGTTTTTCCACCCGTCGTTAGATGCGCAACGACGCTTTCACAACGTTTCCCGAAGTGCAACATATTATTGAGCATGTGCGTGCCGATGTTCATCAAACCGTAACCACCGTAGTAGCCTTTTCCGCTCCCGTACATATAACGCAGTTCGCCGATTTTTCCGGCATTAAAGGCGCGTGCAATTGTTTGCATAGAGGCACCGACGCGTCCCTGATGATGCACCGCAACCTGGGCACCTTTTGCCTCCGCTTTGGCGATAACGGCATCCGCTTGCACGAGATCCACACACATCGGCTTTTCTACCTCGATGTTGACACCGTGTTCCAGCACGCGCATACACAAGTCGTAGTGAAATTCTGTGCCGGTGGGAATCGCCACAATGTCCGGGGCTGTTTGCCGAATCATCTCATCTAAATCCGTAAACCGTGCTGTGACGTTGACTTCATCCCCCAAAGTGTTGAGGCGTTCTTCGATCAAGTCACAGAGTCCGACAATCTCCGTGCGAGGATGGGCATGGTATGCTCGTGCTGCTGCTGTCCCGCGTCCTCTGCATCCCAAAATTCCGATCCGATATGTCTTCATCTTTTGCTCCTTTCTCACGCTTGATTGCCTTGATGTCCGTCTACACTCTTGGTATTTTCCATTGTAGCATAATTTATTTCAGCGGTCAATGCATTTGATTTTTCTTGACTTTCCTTCTCAAATCTGTTATCTTTATAGATAGAATAAAGGCTATTTCTGGATTTTCCTTAATTGTCCTGATTAAGTAATTCAAACTCTATTTTTTGGATTCATTTTTACTGTTTTATGCCTTTGAGTTATTAGAGGTGGTTTATCGTGAATCGCTTGATAAAATTCGTATTTATCTTGATGCTATGCTTTTCCATCGTTTATATCCAATCTGCTGTAGCTTTCGAGTTGATAGAGACCTATACAGTTGCTGATGGTCTTGCGGGACCTATTGTCCCCGTTATTTTTCAGGACAGCTGGGGTGCTATTTGGTTCGGTTCCGATAGCGGCGGCGTGAGCCGTTTTGATGGCACAACTTTCGTGCCCTACTTGGCTTCGCTGGGTGCTGCGGAAGAGACACCAGCCTATGGCGTTCAAACCGGAGCACTTCTCGGAGAAACGCTGCAAATCGTTGAAGATAAGTGGGGGCACATCTGGTTCCTGACGCGCGTGCCTTCGGAAGAGGAAGGGCGGGTCAGTCGATTTGATGGCACCTCAATCAGCTTGATTGGCAATGGAAACTCCCTGATTGTGGATCGACAGGGGGACGTGTGGGTTGGCGAAAATCAGCGACTGACGAAGTATGTTGCTCCCGATAGGCAACGACCGCCGCAAGCACAGCCA
The DNA here is from genome assembly GCA_965232115.1 of Candidatus Poribacteria bacterium. Classification (GTDB taxonomy): domain Bacteria; phylum Poribacteria; class WGA-4E; order WGA-4E; family WGA-3G; genus WGA-3G. The sequence continues at coordinate 4,198,631 of OZ246958.1, read as the reverse complement.
AACGAAATCGTGGGGGAAGATTTGCTGCGGTCAACGGATTTGACAATCAATGTTATCTTTGAAAGTGCAGATGGGACGCTTTGGCTCGGCGGCAGTGAGGGTGAAGAAGAACAAACCGGTGTGATTCTCAGTTTTCGTGAGAGCCGTCGGGTTGGCAACACTAATGATGCAGACGGTGGCACAGAGATCAGGGCACCACGAATCCAAACCAGAATTGGATTCGCGCGTTACGATACCTCAAATCTTAATGTAAGTAGTGTTATTGAGGCTGTGGCAGAAGATGCTTCCGGGAATCTTTGGTTTGGTGGCTATAACCTGCTTCTTAAGTTTGATGGAGAAACCTTTGAACAGATGCTCCCTTTACGTTCGGAACAAAGTGGGGCGCGGCGGTCTGCGGCTCCCAGGCAAACTTCAATCCAACCGGACACAGAAGGGCGACTCTGGTTTAACGATGGTCGTATCACGCAGTGGTGGGACGGTTCACAACTCCAGGACTCCGGAAACGTCCAAGGGGTTTTTGAATTTGAGGACGCATGGAGAAATCTATGGTTTACTAACGAGACCGGTGAGGTACACCAATACGACGGCTCTACCCTTGAGGTCATTCCTTATAGTGCCGAGGGTGGACTCGGTATTGACCGAATTCAGACGGTTTTTGAGGCGATTAACGGCGATTTTTGGTTCGGACATGAGAGCGGCGCGACAGTCTTTAACCCGCAACCCGCAATTCAGAATCATGGCACTGCGATAGGGAGCGGCGTTAGAGGGAACCCCCGCTTTGCGTTGTGGAAAGACATTATAAAAATATTTGAAGTTGAAGGAGATATCTGGTTTGTTGACAAGCCGGTATTCGAGGGAGACGCTACGCAGTACAAATTCTTCCGCTACCGAGATGAACGCTTTGATCAGGTTTCTATCTTTATCAGACCCCAAACGAGGTACCACAGGATACGCGCCGAAAGGAATCCGAATCTGTTTGTTACTGACGGCGCGCACCGATGGTTAGCTTTTGGCGGACATATCTTCAAGGCAGATGCTATAGGATTGTTATGGTTGACAGACCGATTCCAGAGGATTCCCTTTCAAACAGACTTTAAAATTGATCACGCCCCATCTCCTATAAATGGCTTTCACACAGATGTCAACGGCAAATTATGGGTCCTTTTTGAAAGCGGAAAGGTACAGGCATATCCAGAAACGATGGACCCCTCGACTGCTGTCAATATTAAGCCAGAGACCCTTCCACATCTGATTAAAGTAACAAAGATGTTAGAAGTGTCATTGGGTGCAAAGTGGTTTTACAACGCCGTAACGGGAAAATTGATACGCTGGAATGTCTCTAATCCGAACAGCCCCATTGTGCTTGAAGGAAATACTGCTACTGCCCCCCTTGCAGTATGGCGACACACAGCGGAAAGAAATGCAGAAGCCACTTTCCTCTTTCCCGATGTACTCAAGAGGTATTATGACCATAGGTTGGTCATAACTAAGGACGTTGAACTACCACCGGTCAGAGCGTTCTTGACTTCCCAAGAGAACATTCTCTGGCTCGCAACATCTCAGGGTGCTGTTCGTTACGATGGGAAGGAACTTACAAGCTATACGACGAAAAACACATCTCGGATTTCCAGAAAAGAGGGCTTTCTTGTCGACAATGTACGCGATGTAATTGAAGATAGCAGTGGGAGTATATGGTTTGCTACAAAGGGTGGGGGCACTGTCCGATACGATGGTGGAACCTTCGATTCGCTCACTACAAAAGACGGGCTGGTACATAACAACATCTCAAAAATTTATGAATCTTCTAACAAAGATATTTGGTTTGCGACTGAAGGCGGCGTTACACAATATACACCGAGGCGCGGCGGACTTCCTTTTTATCGGTTAACTGCACTAAAGGCGGATCAAACCTACACTGACCTTTCGTCTAATATTACGCTACCGACCCGCGGAAACAGGCATATCACCTTGTATGTCCGAGGTATTAGTCCGCTCCAAGAACGGCTCTCCTATGCGTTTAAGATAGTTGGGTTAGATAGTCCGGGCTGGACGCAGCTTTCGGCGGAGGAGTTCTCACTTTTGCCCACGGGTTCCGGGGCATCATTTAACAAATGGTTACCCACATCTACACTGGCGACCCAACAGGCGACACACACAAATGGGGTTCAACAGGAACTTCAAAACCAGAACGGCGTGCTCTGTGTACGGTATACAGGTCTCAAAGCGGGGACCTACAGCTTCATCGTCAAAGCCTTTCGTAAAGACTGGCCCTATACCCAACCGCCTGCCATCGTCGACTTTAACATTCCGGCACCTTTCTGGACACAGTGGCGAACATATCTCCCGACACTTATGTTCGTGTCTCTTGTGCTTGCCCTTATTGGTCGTTTGGTCATCAACCGAAGGCACACTGCCCAGCTTCGCAATGAAATGTTTGAGAAGGAGGAGGCAGAAATACAGCGAATCCGGGCTGAATTGGACGAGGCGCAAAACATTCAAATGAGACTGCTACCCGTAGAATCACCCGATACAAAGGCGTTTGATATTGCTGGGATGTCAGTGCCAGCAACACAGGTCGGTGGAGATTTTTACGATTACGTCACCCTTGCCAACGGGCAAACTGCTGTTGCCGTAGCAGATGCTGCCGGCAAAGGATTGCGCGGGGCGATGAATGCTGTGCTCACGAACGGAATGCTCCATGAAGTCGCACGGTTCAGATCGGATGCAGATGTCATCCTCACTGACCTCAATGCAGGATTGGCACCCCGAATGTACGGCCCCAATTTTATTGCACTTAACTTGGCAATCCTTGATGAATCCAGAAAACGTGTTGACTACGCCAACGGTGGACAACCCTATCCCATTCTCAAAAAAGGGACTGAAATCCTTGAAATTGAAGATAGCGACTTGCCTCTCGGTAGTATGAAGAGTGTCGAATACGAATCGACTGCTTTCGATTTAGAAGAAGGTGATATCCTTATCTTCCACTCTGACGGTCTCATTGAAGCCCTCAACGCTGACGAAGAGATGTACGGAGATGAACGTTTAAAAGAGGTCGTTTCCCAAATGCCAAATGACTACACTGCCGAGGAAGTGATTCAATACCTCGTTGAAGATGTTAATAGATTTGTTGAGGAAGCGGAACAGTATGATGATTTAACACTTGTTGTTATCAAACGTCTATCAGCGGTTGAGTAGCGGCATCATACTGACTTGAGTGTTTGGAAGCGACGCTGGGATGTTATCTATTTTCGGCGGGAGAGGTACTCCGAGAGGGCATAGTCAAACGGTGTTGTGGTATCCATCTGAACGTAGTCAATCTGGCTTGCGCCGCAACCACGGCGGTAGCTTTGGATAAACTCGTTCAGTTTCTCAAGATAATCTGCTCTCAACGTGTCGGCTTGCGTTGAGAGGGTCTGTCCGGTTTCCATGTCCCGAAAGACGACGGAGCCAGTATAGGGGAAGGTCCGTTCGGCAGAATCGAGGAGATGGAAAACAATTACCTCATGTTTCTGATGGCGGAGATGTTTCAGGGCAGAGATAACTTGTGACGGTTCATCAAGCAGGTCGGAGATAACAATAACTAAACCGCGTCTCACGATCCGTTTAGCGAGTTCGTGGAAGAGACTGCTGAGTTGTGTTTCTTGACCCGGAGTCGCATTTTCCAAGGCAGTCATAATCGCTCTTAAATGCGTCGCGGCACCTCTGGGTGGAATGTATTGTGTAATATCTGTGTCGAAGAGTGCCAATCCGACGGAATCCCGTTGCTTCAGCATAAGGTAAGTAAGCGTTGCTGCGAGGTAACAACCGTATTCAAACTTTGTTAACCCTTCTTCTGCATGCTTGTAATCCATCGACGCACTCTTATCGAGAAGGATGTAGGCGCGCAGGTTCGTCTCCTCTTCAAACTTTTTGACGTAATACCGATCGGACTTCCCATAAACCTTCCAATCAATATACCGAATTTCATCACCCGGCATATATTGCCGGTGTTCGGCGAATTCGACGCTGAACCCCTGATAGGGGCTTTTGTGTAAACCCGTGACGAATCCCTCAACGACAAGCCTTGCAACAAGTTCCATGCCGCCAATCCGAGAGAGGGCAACTGGGTCTAAATATTTGTGGGATGTTTGCATGTTTTCCTTTTGCCGAGTTACTCGAAAACGGCAACTGACACGAGGCGTTTTGGCGCAACAGTCTGACGCGCCTGCTTAATACGTTCGATTTCGCGTAGGGTCTGTGCCGTCAGATAGCCCTCGCCACAATTCGGACAGTGAATAATAGGGACATCTTCGATAACAAGGAGTGACTCACCTTTCCCGTAACTCCGGGAAATATAACGCTGACGCGCACCCTCTTTTCCACATATATCGCATTTCATTGTTTAACCTTTAACCCCTTATAATTTTATTTTACGTAGACGGTAATGACAACCAATTTTCTGCCCAAAGGTAACTTTGTTACCACAACAGCGATTTCTGAACCGAGCGTTCGACCTTCTACGACATATTTCCATTCGCCTCTTTGTACATCTCTTTGTCTTTTAACAATTTTACCAGTGAGAAGAACGTTTTCCACGTCAAAACTTGTGAGACTATCCTGAAGCATTTCATCTTCAGCATGGAGCGTCAAAACATATTCTTGGTTCTGAACTTTTTCCTGAATTTCTTGAAGGATTCGATTAAACATGCTTGCCCGAGGATTGGCGGTTGCATTCACGGTCCTCATGGACGAGATCATCAATAAAATACAGACGTTCTTCGTCTGTCATCGCGTCCCAATCCAACCCGCGTTCGGTGCACAATTGTCGAACCTTTGATTCAGCATATTCCATCCGTTCTGCGCGACCGGCGCGTGCTTCTTTTGCGAGCACCTTGAGTACCGTTAATTTTTCCTCCGGCGGCATCTGTCGGAGAAAATCAATAACCTGTTCGGTTGTTAATTCAAGTGTCAAATTCATGCTAAGCACCTCCTAAGTCATGGAGTTCAATTATAACAAAGATTTTTCTGAATAGCAACCTAAATGCGAAAAGCTTGAAAATTAATTTGCATTCTTACCCCTAATTTTATGTATAATTTCATAAACTCTTAGCAAGGAGAAAGGAATAAATTCCAATGGGAAGTCCAGTTGTACACTTTGAAATTGGTGGAGAAAATGTCGAAGAACTAATTGATTTTTACACTTCAGTGTTTGAATGGAGTATTTTTCCGCTCAATGACCAATTACACATTGCGGATCCGGGGTCAGATAAAGGGATACAAGGACATCTGTTCCAAACAACCGAAGAAACGGGTGCTGCAAATCTCGTTATCATTTACGTTCAGGTTGATGACATACACGCAGCCCTAAAGCATGTGGAGAGTCTTGGCGGTAAGATTTTGATAGAACCGCAAGCGATTCCAGGGAATGCAAGTTTTTTCGCTATCTTCCAAGATCCGAGTGGCAATCGTATCGGTTTATTACAATAGTAAGCAAGGAGTGAATTCTAATGGGAAATCCAGTCGTACATTTTGAAATATCAGGCAGGGACGGTGAGGCGTTAAGTAAGTTTTATAGCTCCCTGTTTGGTTGGAATATCAATTATAACACACACGGCGTTTATAGCGTAGACCCAGAGGCAGAGAACGGCGTGGACGGACACATATTTTCGACAACCGATGATATGTGTTCTGATAACGGTATTACCATCTATATTCAGGTGGATGACCTCCATGCCGCGCTTGAGAAGGCAGAGAGTTGTGGAGGGCAGACACTCGTGCCGCCCCGTCCGATTCCGAGTGGCATGGGTGCCTTCGCTATGTTTCTTGATCCAAGCGGTAACTGTGTTGGGCTGTATACACCCAGCGATTGATTGCGACATGCGTTCATTCTAATATGAAGCGCAGCTTTAACGTTAGGCTAACAAAAAACAGGGTGGTGAACTGAGTTTCGCCTCCCTGTTTCTTTGATTGATAAGAACAATTTTATGTAAGCAACGGCTTCAGCCAACGTCTTGCTGTTTCCATATCCATTCCGGTGCGTTCCGCGTAATCCGAGACCTGATCCTCCCCAATTCTCCCAATGCTGAAATATCGCGATTCTGGATGCGAATAGTACCACCCACTCACAGATGCTGCTGGGAACATCGCCAGACTTTCGGTGAGAGAAATGCCGGTGTTTTCTGTGACCTTCAACACGTCAAACAACACCCGTTTTTGATTGTGATCAGGACAGGCAGGGTATCCCGGTGCCGGACGAATCCCACGGTATTTTTCGGTAATCAAGGCTTCGTTATCTAATGCCTCATCGTCCGCGTATCCCCAAAGCGTTGTGCGCACGTGTTGATGCATCCGCTCGGCGAAAGCCTCCGCCAGTCGGTCTGCCAATGCCTTCGCCATAATGCTGTTATAATCGTCATGCTTCCGCTCAAACTCAGCACACAGTTCGGGAACACCGACACCCGTTGTCACAGCAAATGCCCCGATATAGTCCTGAAGCTTTGTGGCTTTAGGCGCAATGAAATCACCGAGGCTGAGGTTCGGTCTCGTGAAGGGTTGCTCCGTCTGTTGGCGGAGATGGTGCAAAGTGGCAAGCATCTCCGTCCGTGTGTCGTCCACGTAAATTGCAGTATCTTCCCCGACACCATTGGCGGGAAAAATTCCGACAACGGCACGTGCCTGAAATCTTTTCTCTTCGACGATAGTCCGAAGAAGCGTTTCGGCATCTGTAAGAAGCTTACGCGCCTCCTCACCGACTTCTGGATTCTCCAATATATTTGGATACTTACCACGCAATCCCCAAGTCGTAAAGAACGGACTCCAGTCGATATAGTCAATAAGCTCTGATAACGAATAATCGTCAAAGACCTGAGTCCCTATCAAATTCGGTGTAGAGGGTTGGTAATTTCGCCAATCGGGTGTGAATTTCCGCTGTTGTGCAACGTCAAACGATAGCAAGTTCACCTGTTTCCGATTTTTGGATCGGCGTTCCCGAATATCTGCGTATTCTTCGCGGGTCTGCTGTGTGAATGCCTGCTGTTTTTCGGTGCTCATCAAATCACTGACAACACCGACGCTTCGGGACGCGTCTTTGACGTGAATCGTTGAACCGTTGTAGGCAGGTTCAATCTGAACGGCGGTATGTATTTTTGATGTCGTCGCACCACCGATAAGGAGTGGGATCTGAAAGCCTTCGCGTTCCATCTCTTCAGCCACAGTTACCATTTCATCTAACGAGGGTGTGATAAGCCCACTCAAGCCGATAATATCAGCGTTTTCTTTCCGTGCCGTTTCCAGAATTTCTTCGGCAGACACCATCACGCCGAGATCAATGATTTCATAGTTATTGCACCCGAGTACCACACCGACGATGTTTTTCCCGATGTCATGCACATCGCCTTTTACCGTTGCCATCACAATTTTGCCTCTTGATTGGACACCGCCTTCCGCTTGTTCCTTTTCAATGTATGGGACGAGGTGTGCGACCGCCTTTTTCATGACCCGCGCACTTTTGACGACTTGGGGTAGAAACATCTTGCCGTCTCCGAAGAGATCCCCAACGCGGTTCATGCCGTCCATCAAAGGGCCTTCGATAACCTGTATGGGGCGTTCATAATTTTGACGTGCTTCCTCTGTATCGGCTTCAATGTATTCAAGGATCCCTTCCACGAGCGCGTGGCGAAGTCGCTCTTCAACCGGCAATTTTCGCCATTCTCGACGCACGCGCCGCTTTTTCCCTTTCCCTTGCAGCGTGTTCGCGAGATTAACGAGTCGATCCGTCGCATCTTCTCGACGATTGAACAAGACATCCTCTACTGCCTCAAGAAGTGGTTTTGGCAGATCGTCATAGACAGCGAGTTGTCCGGCGTTGACGATTCCCATATCCATCCCCGCATTGATAGCGTGGTAGAGAAACGCTGCGTGCATCGCTTCTCTGACAGCATCATTACCACGAAAAGCGAATGAAATATTGCTTACACCACCACTCACCAAAGCGTCTGGACAGGTGGCTTTGATTTCTTCGCATGCCGCAATAAATGCTTTCGCGTATGCGTTGTGTTCTTCAATGCCCGTAGCAACAGCAAAAATATTAGGATCGAAGATAATGTCCTCTGGCGGAAATCCTACTGTTTCCGTCAAGAGTTGATATGCCCTGCGACAGATTTCCACCTTTCGTTCGTAGGTGTCGGCTTGCCCTTCTTCGTCGAACGCCATGACGATAACAGCAGCACCGTATCGACGGATCTGCCGCGCCTTTGCTAAAAAATCTTCTTCCCCCTCTTTCAAACTGATTGAGTTGACGACTCCCTTTCCCTGAACACACGCCAGCCCTGCCTCTATAACCTCCCATCGGCTCGAATCCAGCATGATCGGCACCCGACTAATGTCCGGCTCCGCTGCAATGAGGTTGAGAAACTTAACCATTGCTGCTTCGGCATCTAACATGCCTGCATCCATGTTAATGTCGATGAGTTGCGCACCGTTCTCTACTTGATCTCGGGCGACTTCTAAGGCAGTCTCATAATCCTCATTTTTTATCAGCGTTGCAAATCGTCGAGATCCTGTTACGTTTGTCCGTTCACCAACGTTAACAAAGAGAGAATCTGTGGTGATGTTGAACGCTTCTAAACCGCTGAGTCGGCACGCGCGCGCTTGTAATTGAGGGGTTCGCGGTGGGTATTCAGCAGCGACCTTCGCAATCGTTTCGATGTGTTCAGGTTGGCTGCCACAACAACCGCCGACGATATTGACAAACCCGTTTCCAGCGAACTCGTGCATCCAATTTCCCATTTCTTCAGGGGTCTGTGTATACTGACCGAGTTCGTTGGGGAGTCCAGCATTTGGGTAACAGATAACGGGGATGTCAGCCATTTTCGCCATCTCAGCAAGGTATGGACGGATCTGCTGGGCACCAAAACCACAGTTCAACCCGACAGCAAGCAGATTGGCGTGCCGAACGGAGTTCCAAAAGGCTTCGACTGTTTGTCCAGAGAGGTTTCTACCGCCGCCACCGCTTCTGTCGGAGGAGACAATGAGCGGGATGTCGATATTTCGTGCTTCGGCGAGGGTTTGTATCGCGAAGAGCGCGGCTTTACAGTTAAGTGTATCCATAACCGTCTCGACGAGGAGGAGATCCACACCGCCGTCGATTAAACCCTCTGCTTGGGTTGTATAGGCAGAAACGAGTTCGGAGAAGGTAATATTCCGATACCCTGGGTCGTTCACATTTGGAGAAATCGAGCAGCTCCGATTCGTGGGTCCCATGCTGCCAGCAACGAAGCGCGGTTTGTCAGGCGATGTCCATTTATCTGCTACTTCGCGGGCGATGCGTGCCGCTTCATAGTTTACCTGATACGCGATATCCTGAAGGTGGTAGTCCGCCATTGATACAGATGTGCTTGTGAAGGTGTTTGTTTCGATGATATCCGCGCCCGCACTGCAGTAATTGGCGTGTATTTCCCGCACGATGTGGGGTTGCGTTATGGAAAGCAGATCGTTGTAGCCTTTGAGTTCACAACGGTGGTCAGCAAATTGGTCGCCACGAAAATCGTCTTCCGTGAGTCGATAGGTCTGTAGCAACGACCCCATCGCACCGTCAAGGATTAGAATCCGTTTCTTCAGTTCATTTTTAAGATATGTTATACGTTCAGAATCTGCCATAGATATATTATGTCCTCTTGATGATAGATACACACATCCGCGTTCCCTAAGCCGCAGACATCAGGGTCATTTAGTTTTACGAGATAAGTTTACTTATGTGAACATTTTTCTTCTGTAGGAGCGAGCTGTGCTCGCGATCTTGCGTCGAAACGTTAACTTATGTGAATCAAAACCGATATCGGAACCGAAGACTAAACAGCCCTACGCAGACATTCGCCAATCCGTCGTGCAGTATAGTATACTATATGAGAGACCGCTTTGTCTATTTTAAAGTAGAGCCACATGCAAAACCGAAACCAGAAACTTCAGGATTCACCACATTCCCATAAATACGCTATCCATTTCGATATCCTTCCAGAGATTTCCTATCTCAATGACGGATTAGTGCTCTTAATCGCAGACTTCTTGCCGACTTTCCGTGGTTTTCCACAAGGAGTCGAGATTACCGAAAAGTGGGTGGACGAAGGCCTCGATTTTTGTAGGGTCGTCTTCTGGGTATCTGCGGAATCTCCAGATACCATCAAGTCTTTTGCGAACTGGTTTCAGGCAATATTCCGAGAGGCAGCCATTGCCGAAGTGTTGGAACGTCTTGTCGCCTGTGCTTTAGACGAACCCCACGATATTGAAGTTATCCTGTCAGATTGGACGCGATTAGCCAATTAAACGAACTTACCAAACAACATCTGTGTCTTATTTCCTGTCCGTTGTCGTATCCCAAGACGTAGTAAATTGCATCAGAACAGACCCAATTATGTGTTGCTGTCGATTAATTTAGCAATTGACATGCAAACATAAATTGTGTTATACTATTCAATGAAATTAGTTTTCAAATGCAAGTTTGGTAAGACAGGAGCGCGTGATGATCCGACCGACCTATCGGAGCACAATTTTAGAGACCTTTTCAGGTTCCCGAAATTTAGTGTTAGCAGTTATAATCCTTTCAATATTCTTTGTTAGCCACGCACATCCACAGACTGTTGATGAAATCTTTCATAACTTCAAAACGGCTTATGAAGGGTCTGAAAATTTCAGTGCGAACTTTGAGGAGACGACGCTGTTTGCTGATAAGAAGAGTGTCGCGCGTGGGCGATTTATATTTGGTAAACCGAATCTGCTCCGCAAGGAATACGTTGACCGGAACAATACCTCAAAAGTCGTGCAGCTCACCGTCTTAGACGGTGAATACGGCTGGACGTATACACCCTTACTCAACCAAGTCAATAAGATGAAATGGAACAACCCCGAACGGCGGGAGTTACTTCCCGGAATTGGCGCGTCGCTTGAAGATGTTCAAAAGAACTATGATATGGCACTTATCCCTGACGAATTTGCGAACCCCAAAGGAGTCCATCAAATTGAGTTGCAGCCGAAACGCCACATGGTAAGTACCAACGCCACGGAGACCCTTCAAATATGGGTGCAATCTCAGGACTGGCTACCCGTGCAATTTGGCTATAAAACCGAGTTTGAAGACGGCACCCGTCAGAGCGTCATCGTTACGCTCACGCAGATTGAAAGAGATAAAAAACTCGCACCCGATCTTTTCAAATTTGTGGTGCCTGAAGATGCTGAGGTAATTGATCTTTCCGAAAATTAGAGACTCTCTAATCACGAGGGTGTTTCTAACGTTTCGCAATATATTATGAATTTCAGTACCCTTTTACGTTTAGCAAATCTCCTGACGCTTTTACGGTTGTTCCTGATACCTCCCTTCATATTCTGCTTTCAGGCGGATATGATGGTGCCCGCGCTCATCATCTTTCTGCTTGCAGCGCTCACAGACAATCTTGATGGCAGGATCGCACGAAGACAGGGCGAAACCAGCTTCGGGAAATTTATGGACCCCCTCGCAGATAAATTGTTAATTGGCACCGCTTTAGTCTGTCTCGCACTTTTTAAACACCTTGAGGGTGGACTCATCCCGATGTGGATGGTTATTGTCATCATGGGGCGCGAAATCCTCGTTACAGTTTTGCGAGTCGTTTTTATCGCAAAATATGGGCAAGTTGTTTCGGCGAGTCAATGGGGAAAATATAAAATGACTTCGCAATTGGTTGTCATCGGGATCGGCTTGGGATTGCTCGCATTCCAGGATGCCTTGAATGCTGCATTTATTCTACAAAACCGCGGTCCTATCTATTTTATGATGCTTGTGCCCTTGCTTCTCACAGTCGCATCGGGCCTGGAATTTCTCGTCAACAACCGTAAATTTTTATCCGCGCTCATTCATCTAACAAGTTACGATCCAGAAGCAGGTGCGTGATAATGACAACCAAAAGCGATGCCATTCGCTGTTTTGTAGCAATTGAGATACCGCAACCGATACAAGCGTTGCTGAAAAACGTACAGACACGCCTCCAGTCTGAGATTCATAGGGCTTCATGGACAAAACCTGGAAACTTCCACCTCACCTTAAAGTTCTTGGGAGATGTTCCTTCTGAAACGATTGATAGTGTGCGTAAAGTAATTCAGAATGTGGCGGATAGGCAGACACCTGTTCCAATTGAATTCGGTGGGGTTGGAGCATTTCCAAATCTGCATCGCCCGCGTGTGCTTTGGGTAGGTGTAAAACAAGGAGCCTCAATTGTGTCGCGGCTGGCGAAGACTGTGAATCTGGAGTTAAAGCATCTCGGTTTTCCGATAGACAATCGCTTTCATCCACACCTTACACTCGCACGCCTTAGAACGCCTGTGAACTTGGAACCACTAAAAAACATGCTTTGTCAATATGATACAATCAATAGGGCAGTCGTGAACATGGAGGGCATCACACTCATGCGGAGCCAACTTCACCCGAATGGGGCGGTCTATACACCTTTGAATGTATGTCACTTTCCTGCGTAATCCAAGAATATAAAAGCAACCGTTTTTGGCAGTAAATGCCATGAAGGAGAACCCTTAAAACATGCAAGATGAACAAAAACAGAAAGCCATCGACCAAGCGATCTCACAAGTAGAACGTGAATTCGGCAAAGGTGCCATCATGCGCTTCGCTGACGATGAAATTGTGCCTGCTGAAGCGATTCCAACCGGCGCACTTTCTCTTGACCTCGCGCTCGGTATCGGCGGTGTGCCTCGCGGCAGAATCATTGAAATTTTCGGGCATGAAGGCACCGGAAAAACCACCTTGGCACTTCACATTGTGGCTGAGGCGCAAAAATTAGGCGGTACTGCCGTCTTCATTGATGTTGAACACGCACTTGACACGACCTATGCGCGGAGCATTGGGGTCAACATGGAAAACCTGTTGATTGCACAACCCGATGCAGGTGAACAGGCGTTAGAGATCGTCGAAACGCTCATCCGGAGTGGTGCAATTGATGTCGTCGTCGTTGACTCCGTGGCAGCCTTGACACCTCAAGCCGAAATTGAGGGTGAGATGAGTGACGCACACGTCGGCTTGCTCCCGCGTTTGATGTCTAAGGCACTCCGTAAATTGTCTGGGGTCACCAATAAATCTCGCACGTGTGTTATCTTTACCAACCAGATTCGACAAAAAATTGGAATCATGTTCGGGAATCCAGACACCACCCCCGGGGGACTCGCCCTCAAGTTCCATGCCTCTGTCCGCTTAGAACTCCGCCGCGGGAGTCAAATCAAAGATGGCACCGAAATCCTTGGGAGTAGTGTCCGCGTCAAAGTCGCAAAAAATAAAGTTGCACCCCCTTTCAAGGAAACGGAATATGACGTTACCTTTGGAAAAGGAATCTCTAAAGAGGGAAATCTTTTAGATATTGCTGTTGATAAGGAATTTGTTCAGAAGAGCGGATCCTGGTTTTCCTACAACGGCGAGCGAATCGGTCAAGGGAGAACTAACGCTAAAAAGTACTTTGAAGATAACCCCGACATTGCGGCGGAAATTGAAGCGAAGATACGGGAAGCACTGAGCCTTGCCCCCGAATCAACGGCGGGTGCGATCCCTGAAGATGAAGCGGCAGAATAACGTCTGACCTTTTTAATCACTAACTGATCGGCACGCATTTTTGTTTGCTGGAATCTCATATTCGCTCTGCTATAAAATCTTCTGATGGTATTGATGGGATGAAAGTTGTAACTTTTTCTTGACACAATTTTTTTCGATGTGCTATACTCTAAATTAATAAAGATGTCGGGTTGAAACCTGAAGCCTAATGCAAGGTGGGTTATTCGTGCACCCGGCCCTCGTTGTTACCAATGAGGTCGAAAAATCGTTTTGGAAAGTGAGAACTTCACGTATGGCTATCAAAAGAGGAAATGCCAAAGATTCCTTTGAGGAGCAAGAAACATTTGATGTCGTCTGGTATCAGCAACAGATCCGTACACTCCAAGGGACGATTGATATGCTTCAAGGTGAACTCGAAGGCATGCGGCAGCAGCAGCGCGCAATCTATATCAAAGACCTTGAAAGTCGGCTCTATGAGATGCAGCGTGAGTTGATGACAGCACACCGTCGGAACAAGAAGTTGACGGGGACTCTCCAAGAAGCGAAAGAGAAACTTCAGATCCTTAAGGAGAAAGTTGAACAACTCAGCGCGCCACCCAATAATTATGGAGTTTTCCTCGGCGGAAACGAAGACGGAAGCATCGATATTGATGTCAGCGGCAGAAAGTGGCGCGTCAATCTTGATCCGGGACTCAAGGCTGAAGACCTCTCTGTTGGGCAGGAAGTCATCGTCAATAGTGGAATGAATGTTGTCGGTATCAAACCTCCTGAAAGGCACGGAGAGGTCGTCAAGATTAAAGAGCGAGTTGCAGATGAACTTGCTATCATCAGCCTTCGCACCGATGAAGAGCGCGTCGTTAGAGTCGCTGCCTCTCTTAAAGATGAGTCTTTGAAAACCGGAGATAATGTCCTCCTCAACCATACAACGAGCATGCTCATGGAAAAACTTCCCAAACGCGAAGTTGAGGACCTTCTCCTCGAAGAGGTACCGGATATCGGTTACGCCGACATCGGTGGACTTGATACACAGATAGAGGCGATTCGCGATGCGATAGAGATGCCATACCTTTATCCCAAGGAGTACGAAGAATTTAATCTTTCGCCACCCAAGGGGGTCCTTCTCTATGGACCGCCGGGATGTGGTAAAACCTTGATAGCCCGCGCGGTTGCCAGTGGTATCGCTGAACGCGTCCGAAAGCAAACGGGCAGGGCGGAAGTCCGCGGCTATTTCATTAATATCAAGGGACCCGAACTCCTGAATAAGTACGTCGGCGAAACCGAACGGAAAATCCGAGAAATCTTCCAAAAGGCGCGTGATAAGTCGAGGGAAGGGTTTCCGGTTATTATTTTCTTCGATGAAATGGATTCGCTCTTCCGATCCAGAGGCATGGGCATCTCATCAGATATGGAGTCAACGCTTGTACCGCAATTTCTTGCTGAAATTGATGGTGTTGAGAACCTAAGAGATGTGATTGTTATTGGCGCAAGCAACCGTCAGGATCTACTAGATCCCGCAGTTTTACGACCCGGTAGACTCGATATTAAAATTAAAATTGACCGACCCAATATGGAAGGTGCTAAAGATATCTTCG
The DNA here is from genome assembly GCA_965232115.1 of Candidatus Poribacteria bacterium. Classification (GTDB taxonomy): domain Bacteria; phylum Poribacteria; class WGA-4E; order WGA-4E; family WGA-3G; genus WGA-3G. The sequence goes on along the minus strand of OZ246958.1, from coordinate 4,183,478 downwards.
CTATATACCTGACCCCCGACCTCCCCTTTGCTGAGGAGACGTGTCAACGGTTTAATGGAGACACGGAGGCTATCTCGAAACATTTTATCAATGAAGCCGCAAATACGATGTACGCAATGACCGATGAGAACCGATTCATCGAAGTAACTTACGCACGTGGAGAACGCGAAACCCTCTTTTTTAAGGATTTCGTCAGCGGTGCCATGATTGAGAATATCGTTTCACGCGCGAAAAAGGCGGCTATCAAACGGTTTATTGGTTCCGATGGGTCGGAGAAAGGGATGTGTCTTGATGACCTCAAGGCAGCTATCCGCGAAGAATACCAAGAAAACGAAGACTTACCTAATACCACCAATCCTGATGATTGGGCAAAAATTTCTGGGCGTAAAGGCGAAAAGATCGTCAACATTCGTGCATTAATTAATGAACCGACACAAGAGAAGAAACAGAATGTCCGTGTAACCCGCGGCGGCACTTTTCTTTAATGGCTGTCAGCCATCGGCTAATCAACGGTATGAATGCTTGTGGGCATTCCCCGGGTTGTTGGAAACCAAAACGGGTTATGATAGGAGAAAACATTGGTAACCGCCATAACGAGTTACCAATAGCGGATAGCCAATAGCCAATAGCCAAGAAAAAAATGGAAATACCTATAATAATGGGAACAGAGACTGAGTATGGCATCTCAGTCAAAAATGCGCGCGAACAAGACCCGGTCGCTGCTTCGACTTTGGTCGTCAACGCATATAAAAGCTGCAGAGGCGATCTGCCGAGCGCAACGACTGCTGTCACTTGGGATTATGAACAAGAAAGTCCCTTGATGGACGCACGCGGGTTTCAGGCGGAAGTCGAAACACCAATCACCGAGGCGGATACGAGTAGTGCTGTCAACGACATTTTGGTAAACGGTGGACGCTATTATGTAGATCACGCCCATCCTGAATATTGCACGCCGGAATGCACCAATCCACGCGATCTGCTCCTATACGAGAAAGCAGGCGAATTAATATTGGAGGTCAGTAGACTCGCAGCTGAACGTCTTCTGCTTGACAACCAAGAAGTTATCATCTATAAAAATAATACGGATTACAAGGGGCATAGCTACGGGGCACATGAAAACTACCTGATGTCCCGAACAGTCCCTTTTGAAACCATCGTTGATGGGCTTATCCCGTTCCTGGTCACTCGCATTATAATTACGGGGAGCGGGAAAGTTGGCGCAGAAAATACAACTGAACCCGCGGATTATCAGATCTCCCAACGCGCTGATTTTTTTGAGCAAGAGGTTGGGTTGAGCACGATGGTGAATCGACCCCTGATTAACACACGCGATGAACCACATGCTGATGATAAACTCTATCGACGCTTACACGTTATCGTCGGCGACTCGAACATGTCTGAATTCAGCATCTATCTCAAGGTAGGTATTACCGCTATCGTACTTCAACTTATTGAGAAAGGTGTTGTTGAAGACCGTTTTAGTTTGAAAGACCCTGTTGCAGCTATAAAACATATCTCGCGAGATCTTTCCTGCAAGAATCAAATAGAACTCGAAGATGGAAAGTTACGAACCCCCATAGAGATCCAACGCGCATATCTTGAACTGGCACAACAGCATCTAACACCTGAAGAACGGACACCCGTAGTTAAGGATGTCCTTGAAAAATGGAAATATGTGCTCGATAACTTGGAAATCGATCCAAGGCGATTAGGTCAGTATCTCGATTGGATTATCAAAAAGAAATTGCTGGATGCCTACCGCAGACGGCACGGATACCAATGGGACGATTCACATCTCCAGATGCTTGATTTGCAGTATCATGATATTCGTCCAGACAAAGGGCTTTACATCAGGCTCCTGAAAAATGGACATGTTAAGCGTTTACTGAGCCATGAAGAAATTGTACACGCCATGCACTATCCACCTGTGGATACGCGCGCATATTTTCGCGGTACCTGTTTACGGAAGTTTCCAAAGCACATTTACAGTGCAAGTTGGAACTCAATGATCTTTGTAAGTAAATCGGGTGGACTTGACAAAATTATGATGGATCGTCCCCACTTTGGGACACAACGGATCGTTGGCGAACTACTGAATAACTGTACAGCGGAGGAGCTCGTTAAGGAAATTCAAGGCGATGCTTCACAATAAAGGAGAAAACCATGTCAACTGAAAAGCAACAGGAACACCTTGATCGCCAAGTTGATGAAACCGAAGATATTCAACCTAATGTTGAACCCGGGGAAATCGACGAGGAATTTGTCGAGGATTTAGACGCACTTCTTGATGAAATTGATGAAATTTTGGAAGAAGATTCGCAAGAATTCGTTGAAAACTATATTCAGCGCGGAGGGCAGTAGGAGTGCTTGACCTCACTGATTACGGCATCTCCAACTTCTTTCAGATTCTCAAGCGTCGCCATCCTGAATTATTAGCGGCGCTTCATTCGTCTAATGTTACCTCAAATTCTACTGTAACAGAATCAGCGTTCCAGCAATATGAAGGGACGACTGTCCTTGCTGTCGTCTACGATACGGGTGTCGTTATGGCTGGAGACCGACAGGCAACAGAGGGTTATCAGGTCGGTGAACGGCGAATTCAAAAAGTCTATCCGGTTGATCGGTACTCCGCAATTGCTGTTGCTGGTGCTGCGGGTCCCTGCATTGAGATGGCGAAGCTTTTTCAGGTTGAAGTTGAATTTTATGAAAAAACTGAGGGGATGGCGCTCAGCTTAGAAGGACAGGCGAACTTCCTTTCTCACTTGGTGCGTTCTAACCTTGGACTTGCTATGCAGGGATTAATCGTCTTGCCTCTCTTTGCGGGTTATGATTTAAGGCAGCAACGCGGTAGAATTTTCAAATATGATGCTGTCGGCGGTCGCTATGAGGAAGACGACTATCACGCCATTGGCTCTGGCGGTAAAGATGCCCGCGCAACGCTAAAAAAACGGTATAGTCCTGGAATCACCCATCAGAATGCACTCGAAATCGTCGCGGAGGCACTTTGGGATGCTGCTGATGAGGATATAGCAACCGGGGGGCCCGATCTCATCCGAAAAATCTTCCCAACACTTTATACGGTTACGCAAGAAGGGGTCTCCGAAGTGCCAGAGGCAACCGTTGAAGAACTCTATCGGGAGTTAATATCGCGCTTGTAGGTCTGAAAATCTTAATTTAACCTACCCTAATATCCCCAGCAACGATAACTTCACCTGAAACCTGCAAGGACAACGCACGCAGCGGTTCAGAAGCAATCGTTAAAAAAACTTGGAATACGAAAAATACAGACATGTCCACACCGTATTATGTTTCACCTGAACAAATTCGTCAAGATAAAGAAGATTTTGTCCGTCGCGGCATTGCACAGGCAAAAGAGGTTGTCGTCTTGGAGTACCGAGAAGGACTTCTGATGGTCGCTGAGAATCCGCGGAAAACTATCTATAAGATTTCTGAAATTTATGATCGGATCGCACTCGCAGCCGCTGGCAGGATTGCTGAATATGAAGCACTACGCGTCGCCGGTATCCGAGAATCTGAAATTAAAGGCTTTCGCTACTACCGAGAGGATGTCACCGCAAAGTGGTTGACGAATCTCTATTCGCAACACATGGGCGCAATCGCACAAGCATGGGATGCCAAGCCTCTTGAAATTGAACTCCTTGTGTGTGAAGTTGGGATGACTGGTGCTGAAACCGCACCCGGGCTGCAGCGTAACCAGATTTATCATATTGCCTTTGACGGTATCTATTCGGAGGAGGAAAAGTATGCCGTTATTGGAGGGCGTGCCACGCCGATAACAGAGATGCTTGCGCAGCGTTATACAGATGGATTGGAGATGTCCGCAGCACTCCGCCTCGTAACGGAGACCTTTCAGAATATTGAAGCCGATACGGATACTGAGGATGACTATGAAATCACACCCCAGACAATAGAGGTCGCATGTCTTGAGCAAACCGCGGAGCGTCGCAGGTTTCGGCGACTTTCTACTGAAGAGGTTACCAACCTCTTGTCTTGATTTTTTACCGTTCGACATCACACGACCTGTTCATGAATCAGGCAAACTTATAGCGGAAGAGATACTGATGAAGAGGTAACTGATGAATCGTAGAATTTACGGATTAGAAACTGAATTCGGAATTATCTGGACCCCTGATGTCCCACGTAGAAAGACGCTCACTGTCCAGAACGTCGTGATGTACCTCTTCCGCGAGATCGTTGCCGGGAGAATGTATCCAGATGTTTTCCTCGAAAATGGGGCGAGATTTTATCAAGATATAGGGTGCCATCCAGAATATGCGACCCCGGAATGCGATGATGTCGCTGAACTCGTCGCTCACGATAAGGCTGGCGAACGCATCATTACCCGTCTGGCGAGTACAGCGGAAAAACGCATGCACAATGACGGGTTCCATGGGAAGATCTCTATTTTTAAGAACAATTTGGATACGCCTGGAAATACCTATGGATGCCACGAAAACTATTTGATGGAACGTCATGTTGACTTCCGGCAATTAGCGGCGCAGTTGATCCCGTTCTTTGTGACACGGCAAGTCTTTGCAGGGGCAGGAAAAATTAAGTCCAAGCATCGCGGCTATTACGCAATCTCGCAACGCGCCGAGCACATCCGAGAAGAAATCTCCATCGGAACAACCACGGCGCGCGGGATTATCAATACACGCGATGAACCGCACGCCGATCGTGAGAAGTATAGACGCTTACATGTCATCGTCGGGGACTCCAACATGTCCGAATTTTCGACGTTTTTGAAGGTCGGGACGACGGGCATTATCCTACGTATGATTGAAGACAATTTCATTGAGCAACGCTTCGCACTCCGAGACCCCGTCAAAGCCATACGCGATATTTCTGACGATATTACCTGCAAACACCTCATTGAACTTCAAAACGGCAAACGACTCTCCGCCGTTCAACTGCAATGGCAATACTTGGAATGCGCGAAACGCTACCTTGAGCAAGCCGAATCCGATTCGACAACGTCACAAATTATGGCACGATGGGAATATGTCCTCACTTGTTTAGAGAGTGATCCGATGCAGTTAGACCGCGAATTGGATTGGGTCATTAAATGGAAATGGCTGCAGGCGTATCTGACAAGGCGCGGTTTTGACTGGGATGCACCGCAAGTGAAACACTTGGATTTAAAATACCATAATGTGCGTCGCAATGAGAGTCTTTATTATACGCTCGAAAAGCGGGATGAGATTGAACGGATTGTTAGGGATGAGCAAATTCAGCATGCCGAACATTTTCCACCTGAACGTACACGAGCCAAATTCCGTGGTAAATTTATCAAGAAAGTAAACGAGGGCAAGGTCCTGTGTGGGGTCAATTGGAGTTATATTCAACTGTATGAGCCGTACCAGATCCTTTACCTTTCGACAGACCCTTTTAAACCCGAATTTGACGAAGTAAGTCGTACAATTTATTCAATTTAAATAACTATCGGCTGTTGGCTCTCAGTAAAGAAATGTTTGTAGCGTTAACAAATATTGAACTGCTACAAAACCTACTGACTGCTGACTGCTGATGGCTAATAGCCAAAAATAGGAGGCTTTTGATGCCACAACCGAAGTACGTCTACTTCTTTGGAGGCGGTGAAAGTGAAGGCAACGCTACAATGCGGACCCTGCTTGGCGGCAAGGGGGCAAATCTCGCAGAGATGAGCAATCTCGGTATACCTGTCCCGCCCGGCTTCACTATCTCCACTGAAGTCTGTAAATTATACTACGAAAACGACAAACGGTATCCCACCGGACTTGATAGACAGATTGACGAAAATCTGGTGAAATTAGAAAACGCACTCGGCGCAAAATTCGGTGATACTGAAAATCCACTCCTTCTCTCTGTCCGTTCCGGTGCCGCTGTTTCAATGCCGGGTATGATGGACACGATTCTTAACCTCGGTTTGAATGATGATGCCATTAAGGGACTCATCGCCAGATCCGGAAACGAGCGTTTCGCTTACGATGCATACCGACGTTTCGTACAGATGTTCGGAAACGTTGTACTCGGCGTTGACCACGACGAATTTGAGCATTTGCTTGAAGAAAAGAAAGACGCGAAGGGCGTTACATTAGATACTGAATTGGAAGCCGCTGATTTGTCGGCACTCGTCACGGAATTCAAGGCGGTTGTCAAGCAGCAAACAGGAAGAGACTTCCCGGATGAACCGCGATTGCAGTTGGATATGGCGCGGGATGCTGTTTTTGAGTCGTCTGGGAACCCGCGCGCGATTACTTATCGCCGTCTTAACGATATTTCTGAAGAACTCGGACGCACTGCTGTTAACGTTCAAGCAATGGTGTTCGGGAATATGGGCGGAAGTTCCGGGACAGGGGTCGCCTTTACACGCAACCCATCAACGGGTGCAAACCAATTTTACGGCGAGTTCCTCATGAACGCGCAAGGCGAAGACGTAGTCGCTGGTATCCGGACACCGCTCCCGATCGCTGAATTGCGAAACATCTTACCTGATATACATGATGAACTGGTCAATATTGGTTTGCGGCTTGAGAAGCACTATCGCGACATGCAAGACGTGGAGTTTACGATTCAAGATAGTAAACTCTACATGCTCCAGACCCGTAACGGCAAGCGCACAGGGCAGGCTGCTGTCCGCATCGCCGTTGAGATGGTTGAGGAGGGTTTAATCGATAAGCAGACGGCTTTGACCCGTGTCCCCGCTAACGATCTGGATCAGTTGTTGCATCCGAGTGTTGATCCGGCGGCTCAGGTGGAGGTTATCGCACAAGGCTTGCCTGCTTCTCCGGGGGCAGCTGTTGGAAAAGTCGTCTTTACCGCACTTCATGCTGAAGAAATGGCAGCCAAGGGTGAAAAGGTTATCCTTGTCCGTGCTGAGACCTCACCGGAGGATATCGGCGGTATGGATGCCGCTGAGGGTATCCTCACGGCGCGCGGCGGTATGACAAGCCACGCCGCTGTCGTCGCACGCGGCATGGGTAAAAGCTGTGTCGCCGGATGTTCTGCGCTGTTTATTCATGAAGAGGCGCGGGAATTTTACGCTGAGGGCAAACGCTATGCTGAAGGTGATTATATCACACTCAACGGATCGACAGGGGAGGTCCTCAATGGACAAGTAGCACTCATTCAACCCGAATTAAGTGGACAGTTCGGAACGCTCATGGAATGGGCAGATGAAGTCCGAACCTTAGGTGTCCGTACAAACGCCGATACTCCCGAAGATGCAACAAACGCCCGGCAATTTGGCGCAGAAGGCATCGGGCTTTGCCGGACGGAACACATGTTCTTCGGTGCCGGGATTGACGCTATTCGTGAGATGATCCTCGCAGATAACACGGAAGAACGCCAGCAGGCATTGGAGAAACTGCTACCCCATCAGCGTTCGGACTTCATCGGTATTTTTGAGGCGATGGCTGGCTATCCGGTCACTATCCGTACGCTTGATCCACCGCTCCATGAGTTCTTGCCGAAAAATGAGACTGAGATTCTCGAACTCGCAGAACGGATCGGTGTTGAACCGCAAAAATTGCGTGAGCGCGTTGAAGAATTGCACGAGTTCAACCCCATGCTTGGGCACCGTGGATGTAGACTCGGTATCGTCTATCCTGAAATAACCGAGATGCAAGCCCGTGCGATCTTTGAAGCTGCTGTTGATGTTGCAAAACGCGACATATCGGTGTTGCCAGAGATTATGATTCCTCTCGTTGGGCATATCAACGAATTATCTTTGCAGCGCGAAGTTGTTGTTAATACCGCTGAAGCCGTTTTTGCAGAGAGTGGAACGCGGGTCGAATACCTCGTCGGAACAATGATTGAATTGCCACGCGCAGCACTCACGGCTGACAAAATCGCTGCTGAGGCGGAATTCTTCTCTTACGGCACCAACGACCTGACACAGACCACATTCGGAATGAGTCGGGATGACGCTGCGAGATTCCTTGATGATTACGTCAGAAACGGTGTGCTTGAGTACGATCCCTTCCAGGTTCTCGACCAAGATGGTGTCGGTAGCCTCTTGCAAATCGGTTCTGAAAAAGGACGAGCGACACGTCCCGATCTGAAAGTCGGTATCTGTGGCGAACACGGCGGAGAACCGAATTCCGTGAAATTCTGTTATGGATTAGACTTCGATTACGTATCGTGTTCCCCGTTCCGTGTCCCGATTGCACGTCTCGCCGCAGCGCAGGCTGTCATTGAAGCCGAAGGTTAGTGAAAGCAAAATGTATCGTGAGTGTAGGTATGGCGCGCTGTAAGCGCGCCTGCCTCACTTGTATAAACACAGTCCCTGAATGGATTCTATAAGAATCTTACCGTAAACTGTCGGAAGAATTTAGAAAGTTCTCTTGTTGGGTATATGATGGAGGGAGTAAGAAGATGGACGCACAAGAAGTTCGCCAATTCTCATCAGATGATCTCACGCCTGAAGTCCTTGCCATGACACTGGAGGAATTCCTTGAAAGCGATTTAGAAGAATATGAATATGTCAAAGGAGAATTGATACCAGTGTCCCCTACATCAGCAGAACACGGTAGAATTAGTACAAACCTGTTTTTACCTTTAGGGGTATACGTTCGCGAAAATCAATTGGGGGATGTCTATATGCCGGATACAGGTTTCCGAGTGGGGGAACGCGTTCTGATGCCAGATATTGCGTTTCTTTCAAACGCACGGATGCCTGATGATTTCAGCAAAGCATTTCCAATCCCTCCGGATCTCGCCGTTGAAGTCGTTTCTCGAACAGACGCATTACACCAGGTTGAAGAAAAAGCGTTTGCCTACCTTGAGGCAGGCACACAACTCGTTTGGGTCATTAAACCGGTATCTAAGACGGTGACAGTCTACCGTTCGGAGATAGACATTACGTTGCTCACTCGGAATGATACACTTACGGGTGAACAGGTCATCGAAGGCTTTTCTTGTCAAGTAGCAGAACTTTTTGAATAAGCATAGTCGTAACTACACGCGATTTTATCTGTAGCACAAACTTTCAGTTTGTGACCTCGAAAAAACCAGGAGCTTTTAAAATTAAAAAGGACAACATCTATGCTAATCGCAGATGTAAACGAAATGGAAGGGCGCACCTATCCCGCCCGTAGACGTACCAAAAATCTCGTCGGTGGCGCATCCCCGATCCAGGTAGGCGAATTCTGCATGGGGTTCGTCGTCTTAGAACCCAACGGTGGACAAGTGCCGTGGCACAACCACGAACAGGAAGAAATCTACTTCATCGTTGAAGGCGAAGGCGAAATGTGTCTCGGTGAGGAACGTCAAACCCTCTCCGCAGGTCAGACCGTTTTTATTCCTTCATGGGTTTTCCATCAGTTGACGAACACCGGTGACACACCGATGCACATGGTCTACTGCTATGGACCCGCAGGCGATGTGGCGCATTGGAAGCAGGAACTCACCGGCACACTCCCAAAAGCCGGTGTGGACGCACCCCCACTTCCAGAAGGCGCAGCCCCCCAATGTACTGACAAACCTTAGATAGGTTTATCCGTTTTCGTGTGGATTGGGAATAGAATAAGGAAGTAGAATAATAAACGATGCGTAGCACATACCCGAGAATGATAGAAATCTACCGTTCTCGGAATGGTCGAGAACCTTTCACAGAATGGTTGAACACAATTCGAGATCGGAAAACGCAAAGACGTATTCGGACCCGCCTCGCATCTCTTAAATTGGGCAATTTCGGAAATTACAAATCTGTCGGTGAGGGGGTATTTGAGTTGCGTTTTCACTTCGGGGTAGGTTATCGAATTTATTTTGGTGAAGTGAATAATGCCGTTGTTCTTCTACTCTGTGGAGGGGATAAATCATCACAGACGCGCGACATTGAACGGGCAAAAACCTATTGGTTGGAGTACAAGGAGATGCACCCATGAAAAAAATGAGAACGTACCGCGAGTACCTTATAGATATATTCGCCGATCGCGATGAAGCGATTGGGCACCTCCAAGTAGCACTTGAAGATTACCCAACTCATGTGGATATGGACACATTTCTATTCTTGCTTGAAATCGTTGTAGAAGCCCAAGGCGGAATTGCTGAACTTGCCAAGCAAACCAACACTAAACCACATGTCCTTTCGGACGCGCTCACCAGTAACGATATACAGCTGATTGATAGACTCGGAACAATTCTTAGAGCCCTCGGATACCGGCTTTCGATCGAACCGTTAGAGGCAGAAAACCTCAATCTTGAAACCACCACGAGGGAACAAGCTGCAACAGCATCTCTGTCAGAAAATCAAGGCACACCCCGACAAGCAGTTAAGTAGTAGGAGACACATGACCCATCAGACTGAAAAAACACACCGCGTCGGCATCATCATGAACGGTGTCACCGGTAGAATGGGAACAAACCAACACCTTATCCGATCCATCTTGGCAATCGCCGAAGACGGCGGCATCCCGATTGGCGAAGGCGAAGTTATTATGCCTGACCCGTTTCTTGTCGGCAGGAATCCAGCGAAACTGGAGAAATTATCCGAAACAACAGGCGTTGAGAAGTGGAGCACGGATCTCGACGCTGCGCTCGCCGATGACGCTTACAGTGTCTACTTCGACGCACAGGTTACATCCCGTCGCGTCGATGCCGTCCAAGCCGCAATATCCGCCGGTAAGCACATCTATTGTGAAAAACCGACAGCTACTACCACTGCCGATGCTTATAGCCTCTATGAACAGGCAGCAAAAGCCGGACTCAAAAACGGAGTCGTTCAGGACAAACTCTGGTTACCCGGTATTCAGAAGCTGAAACGTTTGATAGACGCTGACTTTTTCGGAGAAATTATTGCTGTCCGAGGCGAGTTCGGGTATTGGGTGTTCCGTGGGGATGCGATTCCGACCCAACGTCCCTCGTGGAACTATCGAGCCGAAGACGGCGGCGGTATTATTCTTGATATGTTTAGCCACTGGCGATACGTCATTGACAACCTTTTCGGTGCTGTTAAAGGCGTTTCCTGTATTGCTGCCACACATCTCCCGCAACGGTGGGATGAAGACGGCAAACCTTATGCCTCTACAGCTGAGGACGCTGCCTATGCGACTTTTGAATTAGAGAACGGTATCATCGCACATTTCAACTCATCGTGGGCAGTCAGAGTCCGTCGCGACGATCTATTGACGATACACGTGGACGGTTTGAACGGCTCTGCTGTCACAGGCTTGAGAGATTGCTGGATTCAGCCGCTCTCTGGCACGCCGCGTCCTGTCTGGAATCCCGACATCGAACAGCCAATCAAATTCTTTGACGGTTGGCTCAAAGTTCCAGAGCAGGAAGACTATGAGAACGCATTCAGGGCGCAATGGGAATTATTCCTCCAACACGTCGTTGCCGATGAACCTTTCCCGTGGACGCTCCTTGCGGGGGCGAAGGGTGTACAGTTGGCAGAAAAAGGTATGGAATCGTGGCAGACTCGGAGATGGGTTGAATTGCCGGAACTCTTGGCGGTATAATCTGAACATTCCATTATAAGTGGAATGTGCATCGAGGTTGAAATGCCTCTCACACTGGCAAAATTGTTACAAGGAGATGGCTCACATGGCGTATAGCAATTTTACCTTAGACACAGCACTGGAGTTGAAGCGAAAAGGGACGATCTAACAGCTGGACTCGGACAGTGTGTCGCAGAAATGGTCGCCGCACAACGTTTTAACGCCGAAAAAGGAAATGACATCGCTTATATCTATGGGACCATCACCTCCGGGATAGATTGGATATTCCTCAAATTGGAGGGGAAACAACTTTACATTGACATGAGTGGCTATCAAATCGCACAGTGTGACAAAATCCTCGGTATCCTCTCAACTATGGTCGAGCAAAAGGCATGAAGTGGAAAATACTATCATGGCACAAAACATAACACTCCAAAAAATCGACGAATACCGCTGGCGCATCCCGAAAAGCTATATGAAAGGCATGCGCGTGGACGGCATCATCTATGCCAACGAAAAGCTTCTCGATCAGGCAAAAAGTGACGAAGCACTGCAACAGGTCGCAAACGTTGCGCATCTTCCCGGTATTGTTAAGCACTCCCTCGCAATGCCCGATTTACACTGGGGATACGGGTTTGTTATCGGTGGTGTCGCTGCGACAGATCCCCAAGCAGATGGTGTCGTCTCTCCCGGCGGCATCGGATACGACATCAATTGTGGTGTTCGACTCATCCGTACGAACCTTGATGTCTCGCAACTTGAGGGAAAACGGAAAGCACTCGTCGCCAAGTTGTTTGAGAACGTTCCTTGTGGTGTCGGTTCAAAAGGCAAAATTCGCTTGACTGTCCAAGAGGAACGGCAGATGTTGGAAAAAGGGGCACTCTGGTCAATTGAACGAGAATACGGACATCCCGCAGATCTCGACTTTACCGAGGCAACCGGATTTCTCCAAGACGCAAACGCCGACGCTGCGAGCAAACGTGCCTTGGAACGCGGTAAAAACCAACTCGGTACCCTCGGATCCGGCAACCACTTCCTTGAAGTACAAGCCGTTGACCGCGTCTTTTACCGAGAAGCCGCCGACGCTATGGGGTTAAGCGAAGGCAATATCTGTGTCATGATTCACACAGGTTCACGCGGTTTCGGCTATCAGATTTGCGATGAGCACGTCAAGAGTTGGATCAGAGTTGCAGAACGATACGGCATTAACCTCCCCGATCGGCAGCTCGCCTCTGCCCCGATTAACTCACCGGAAGGACAAGATTACATCACCGCAATGGCGTGTAGTGCAAATTATGCGTGGAACAATCGACAGTGCATCATGCACCTCGTCCGTCAGACCTTCATGCAGTTTTTTGAGACGACTGAAGATGAACTCGGTTTGGAACTCGTCTACGATGTTGCACATAACATCGGAAAGTTTGAGAAGCACACCGTAGATGGGAAAGAACGCGAGTTGTTTATCCATCGCAAAGGGGCGACCCGTGCCTTCCCAGCAGGCCATCCAGAGATACCTGACAAATACCAGAAAATCGGACAACCCGTCTTAATTCCGGGTGACATGGGCACTGCCTCTTACGTGCTTGTTGGGAATCCGGGGGCAATGGCGGAGACATGGGGTACAACCTGCCACGGTGCCGGTAGAGTGCTCTCGCGGCGGAAAGCGATTGCCTTGACGAAGGGACGTTCTATCCAAAAGGATTTAGAAGCACAAGGCATCTATGTTCGAGCGGAAGGCAGACGCACGCTCCAGGAAGAGGTCCCTGAAGCTTACAAAGATGTCGATGAGGTCGTCCGCGTCGTTGACAAGGCAGGACTCTCCCGCCGCGTCGCCCGTCTCCGCCCTATCGGTGTTGTAAAAGGTTGAATTCTTATTTCCTGATTTTCGGACGCTTTTGCTGGCGAGGTTTCTAACCTCGCCTTTTTTCCTTTTTGGAATCTGCTATAGTGTCTATTTTTTTATCAGTTTTATCAACGCTTGTTCAAAAAATAGGCAATTCCACCTTATAAATCACTCAAAACAGCCACTTTTCGATTGGCACGGAAATTGCACAGCCTTATGTAAGCCTCCTTGGGTAAGCCGGAGCCATATTTCCTAAAAGGTGTAGTTTGCAAGCCTCTGTTGCATGCGTGAGTTAGGTTAGGACCCTGAACCTGTTGTAGAACCTATTAGGAGTATGGTTTCCGGCTCCTTTTTTCCCTTTACTCCGGTAACCTCATTGAACCAATTTCCGCAAAGTCTGAATCAACATCCCTTCCGAGAACCATTTCCCTGCCACGCGCCACGTACTGCTCGAAAAAGTCGGATACACGTGGATCATACCACTCAATTTCCGCAATGGAATTCCCGTCTGCATCGCCAAGACGTATTCATGGATAACTTCACCGGCGTTAGCTCCCACAATGTGAACGCCTAATATTTTCCCTCGCCACCGACTCGCAATAACCTTCGTGAAACCTTGCGTCTCACCTTCCGCCACGGCTCTATCAACATCCGTTTGGTCGAGTGTGAACACGTCAACATCACCATGTTTCTCGCGTGCCTCTACCTCCGTCAATCCGCATCGAGCGACCTCTGGATCACAGAAGGTTGTCCACGGCACAACAGCGTAGTTAATCGATTTGGAGAACGGGAAAAAAATATTGCGGATGAGCAGCTGCGCTTGAAACGCTGCGACGTGCGTAAACAGATAGTGTCCAATCACATCACCTGCAGCATAAATATTTTTCACGCTCGTCTGAAGTTTGTTGTTCACTTCGATTCCGCGTCTACCTACCTGAACTCCGATTTTATCGAGTTCTAAACCCTCAACGTTCGGTGCGCGACCTGCAGCGATTAGGATTTTATCGAACGTCTGTTCTATACTACCCCCTTCACTACTGCTGAGAATCACCTTTGTGCCTTCTCCATTTTGTGCGACCGCTGTTATATTCCTGTTGAGTCGGAGGGTGAGACCGTCTGCGCGAAGGTAGTGGAGCATCTGTTCAGAGACATCGGAGTCTTCTTTCGTCAAGATGCGTTCACTCCGTTGGACTATCGTCACATCGGCACCGAGACGATGAAATGCCTGTCCGAGTTCAACACCGATTGGACCCGCACCAACAACCAACAGCCGTTCAGGGAACTCTTCTAATTCCCAAACCGTTTCGCTATCAAGATAACCACAAGACTCCAATCCAGGTATAGGGGGCGCAAGCGGACGAGAACCGGTGCTAATTACAAATTTTTTGCTTTTGAGGGTACGTATCTCGCCATTTTCAGCGTCTGCTACGACGAAGGTATCAGACGATTCAAAGTGTCCATTTCCGAAGATGACATCGACTCCCATCTCGCGGAACCGTTCGGGATTGTCGTGCTCCTCTTCAATTGTGTGTTGCGTACTTTGCACGTACTTCATCACCCGCTGCCAGTTAGGTGTACCGTCTGTGGCAGCAACACCGTATTTCTCTGCGTTCCGTATGTAATTCGCGACCTTCGCCGCTTTCAGGAGTGCTTTTGATGGTACGCATCCCGTCCAGAGGCAATCACCGCCAATACGATGCTTTTCCACAAGTGCCGTCTTTTTGCCTAACTTCGCGCCCGCCACCGCGAGTACAAGACCCGCGCTGCCACCGCCGATGATTGTCAAATCATACATATCCATTCCCCTCCACACTGTTCTATCACCGTTGTTGACGGAGTACCTTGCCGGGCAACTGTCCCGTCACATTTCCATCTTCAACAACTGAAACGCCGTTGACGAGGACCCAGTTTACACCGACAGGTGATTGCACCGGATCGAACCATGTAGAGCGGTCTGCAACAGTCTCTGGGTTAAAAACAACGATGTCCGCCGCAAGACCACGATTAATTCTACCTCGGTCCGACAATCGGAAACGTTCCGCTGGAAAACCGCTCATTTTGTAGATGGCTTCTTGGAGAGAAATCAGTTGGCGTTCGCGCACAAACTTGCCCAGATACTGCACGAAGCACCCATAACTCCGAGGATGTGGATGTGGGATATTGTAGACACCATCACTCGCAATCATCATGCGAGGGTGGTTCGCAGTGCGATTCAAAATACGTTCATTTTCTTCAGGCGGTGTTGCCCACGGCATCACAAAGGTTTCAATGGCGGCTTCTTCACAGATGAGGTCAAAGGCGAAGGCTTCATTAGATTTACCGACGCTTTTAGCGGCTTCAGCAAGCACCATCCCGATAAACCTACCAGAACGGTTATATCCGACAATCTGATTGCCTTGGCGTAGTTCACCGCTAAGATGTGTGATTGATTTTTCTCGGACTTCAGGGTCTTCGAGGTTTGTTAACATATCGTTAGGGGCGCCGGTCTGAAATTCCATCGGAAGCATCATTGCCAGATGGGTCATGCCTGCAGGATAGAGATAGGATTCAAAGGTCAAATCTATCTGCTCTCTCTCGACACGTTCGAGGATTTCAGCGGCTTCGTCGTCAACGCGTTCGTGTGAGATGTGAACAGGAATCTCGGCGCATTGTGCAATCTCAATTGTCTCTTCCCACGCCTGTTTTCTGCCGAGGATACGGTAGCGGATGTGCGCGGCGTAGATGGCATCGTAACTCGCAGCGATCTTTGAGAGATAAACCAATTCATGCAAATCCGCATTCGCCGAGGGTTGGTAGTCGAGACCTAAGCAGAGACAACACGCACCCGCCTCTAACCACTCACGAGTGATGTATTCCATCACTTTCAGTTCGTCTGGTGTTGCCGGACGTGGATCCCACCCCATCGCATTGAGGCGAACGGCACAGTGCGGGACCTGTGGATAGAGGTTCGCAGGGATCCGCCCGTCGAACATACTCAGATACGCCTCTGGCGTTTGCCAGTTGAGAGGGACTTCATCGTCTCCGTAAGCGAATTGTGTGTAGTGCCACATTTCTTGCGCTTGTTTTGGTGATAGGGGTGCCCATCCAAAACCGTCTGGCGCGGCTAAGTGCGTCGTTACGCCTTGACTAACGGCTGCGAATTGATCTCGTCCACCGAGTAGCGCAATCTCAGAATGAACATGTACATCAATGAAACCCGGACAGACGACCTGTCCCGCCGCAGATATTCTATGCGCTGTTTCCGCCTGCTCAAGGTCTCCGATAGCAGCAATGTGGTCGCCTTGGATACCGATATCTGCTACAAACGGTTCTCGTTTCCCTGTTCCATCGATAATATTTCCGCCAGAAATAATTGTGTCAAATCTCATAAGCATCTCCTCAATTGTTGATTTAACCTATCACCAGAAGCGGTGTATGTCAACGGAAAACTTACGTGGGGACGGTTTTCCAATGATTTGCTTTGACAAAAAATCCAACCCTTGATACAATAGCAGTTAGGATTTATTGCCAAATTAACTCGGGTATTTCTTACGCTACGATAGGAGGAGAATTCATGCATCAAGCCCACGCTTTCATCAGAACTTTGCTCGCAAATCCGTATGCCACATTAGGGATAATCTTGTTGCCGTTGATGATTGTGTTGATCGGTTGTAGTGAGACTGCTTCTGGGGGCAGCGGTTTTACGGATGTAGGGCGCGATGAACCTACTATCATTGATTCTGTTTTAGCAATTAGCGTCTTTGATGATAGACCCGATGGCATCACGACGACCTTTGCTGCTGGGGTCAACGACCAAGTATTTTTATGGATTCTGTGGGGGAATGTCGCAGAACAACATACGGTTGAAGTCTCATGGTTCTCACCAGAGGACGACCTGGACGATCCGCCGTTCTGGAGTGAAGAGAAAACCCTCACCTCAACGACCGGCGATAAAATTACATGGTTTTACATAGACCTACCCGATGATACCGGTGAGTGGTTCGTTGAAATCTATCTTGATGATCTCTTCGAGCGGAGCCATATTTTTTGGGTAGAATAATGCAGGTAACTCCTATCTATTTACAACCGGAAGGAGAAAACCGTGGATAAACTGAAAATCGCACATATTGGTACGGGTAGACGCGGGAGCGGAACCTATCTGCCGATTATCTCGAAATTGACAGACGACCTTGAACTCGTCGCCGTTTGCGACCAACAAGAAGAAAGCGTCACCGAACAGGGCGATAAATACAACGTTCCTGCTTACACAGACACTGAGCAGATGTTAGACAGTGTTAAGCCAGATATCTGCGCAATCGTTATTACACCCAGTAACAATCATATCCCTGGACTCCTCTGCTCCGAACGTGGTGTCAGTTATTGCACTGAAACACCTATTGATACAGATCTCGGATGGGCAGACAAAATGATTGCGTCCGCACAAGCCAACGGGACGAAGTTGGAAGTCAATGAAAACTATTATCGCGTCCCGACAGAACGGATAAAACGAGAAATGATTCTCGCCGGAGTCTTCGGCAAAGTCAATGTCGCATACAATGACTTCCGAGGACACGGTTACCACGGTATAGGTCTCATTCGCAGCTACGTCGGTTTTGAAAATGAACCGGTCCGAGTTTACGGCTTCCGAAAAGGATATAACGTCCAGAACCACGTCTGGCGGCAGGGACAACCCGAACGAAATACTGAGGATTGGCAGCATGCGGTGATTGAGTTTGCGGATGGAGCTATCGGTATCTTCAATTTTAGCGGCCTCTCTTACGGTTCTCCGCTCCGCGGTTTTAACGGTTCAAAGTTCTATGCAGAACGCGGAATGTGTTTCCGAAATGATGCAGTCATCTTGAACGAAACGGCTGATGCCCAACGTCCGATTAGCATTTCACGTAGAATCAACACCGTTGACGGCTATGAAACACTCTCTGCGCTTGTTGCCGATACGGAGCCTGAAGTCGTCTGGGAGAACCCTTTGCAAAATTATCCACTCAGTGATGGTGAAATCACTGTCGCATCAGAGTTGATGAGCCTCGTGAATGCGGTTCGCAATGATACCGAGCCTGAATATGGTGCCTACAACGGTCGGAAAGACCGCGAGATTGATGTCGCTATGGCGCGTTCATGGGCAAATGACGGCGCGCCTGTCTCTTTCCCGTTTGAATACGAGAAACGTTGAACACGGTTTTCGCGACTGCGCAACACGTCATGTTTTCCTTGTTGTTTCCAGTAAAATTCTGTATACTATTCAGGTAGATAATTGGAAAAGTAAAAAATTTTGGAGGAATACCATTGTGAGAAAAATCCGGTTTACCCTCGCTCTCTTACTCATTTTTGGTTGCAGCACGACCTTGATGGGAAACGAATGGGCGAACTACTACTTTCCGGATGCACTCGGAAATTACTGGGTTTACGAAGACCAGAACGGCGACGAATTGACGCGGTACGCAATAGAACCAGAGAATATTGACGGCGAAACCTATCGGGCTTTCACTTATGATCCCGGCTTGGAGAATTGGGCGGACTTTGAACACTACATCCACCCGTATTATTATCAAGTCGGAGACGATTGGGTGGCATTCTTTGTCGGCACAGAGGTTGAAAACGCCGCGAAGGCATCTCTAATAGAGCAGATGGAGGAGGCACTGGTTGTGATGCGTCAGGCGATGCAGGAACAGATGCCTGAAGGGTTGAACGTCTCATTTGACATTGACTACGAGATTGACGTAACATCCCAAGACTACTTCTATTTCCTACCGACACCTGCCACTTTCAACGAAGAGTGGACGGCGATTGAGGTGAATGTTGTGCTAACCCTGACGATTGACCTCAAAGGGCTGCCGATGGAAATACCCGGAGGTTCAACCCAAACGGTTACAACCTACATGACTTACGTAGAGATGGGGAACGTCACAGGGACTGAAACAGTAGAGACAGACGCCGGCACTTTTGAAGACTGTTTGGTGGTTGAATACCGGACAGACCTATCATCTGAAACGGCTCTGTCTGTGGAAGTCCCACAGCAGCCGGGTATACAAGAACAGGCGGGGATTTCCGTCACGACCATCTGGTTAGCACCGAACGTCGGGATTGTTAAGTTTACACAGGAACACCAGCAAGACGCTGGGTCCGATGCACTTGGGTTGACACCGCCCGAAGAAAAAAACTTTGAATTGATACAGTACGAAATCAAATCAGGTTCAGACAGCGAATGAGTACCTTCCCTATCTATCGTCCAAGGCGACTTCGCGCAAATGAAAATCTGCGCCGACTGGTTCGTGAAACAACGCTCTCTGTGAATGACCTCATCTACCCGATGTTCGTCGTTCATGGGCGTGAGATCGCAACTGAAATTTCTGCAATGCCTGGATGTTATCAGTATTCAATTGACAATCTCATCAAAGCTGCGAAAGAGCTCGCCGCGCTCGGAATCCCCGGAACAATTTTGTTCGGAATCCCGGCAGCAAAAGATCCTTTCGGTTTAGAGGCTTATGCTGACGATGGCATCATTCAACAGGCGGTGCGCGCCGTTAAAGATGCTGTGCCTGACTTACTTGTGATGACGGATGTCTGCCTCTGTGAGTACACGGATCACGGACACTGCGGGGTCGTTGAGGCGGGTGAAGTCCAAAACGATCCGACGCTTGAACTCCTTGTTAAAGAGAGTCTTTCGCATGCCCGTGCTGGTGCCGATGTCATTGCCCCATCGGACATGATGGACGGACGTGTTGGAGCAATTCGCACGGCATTAGATGAGAACGGATACGAAAACATTCCGATTATGGCGTATGCTGCCAAATACGCGTCTGCCTTTTACGGCCCCTTTCGCGAAGCAGCAGAATCTGCGCCGCAATTTGGGGATCGCCGTGCCTATCAGATGGATCCAGCGAATGCTGCAGAGGCGTTACGAGAGGTCTCACTTGATATTGAAGAAGGAGCAGATATCCTCATGGTAAAACCTGCCCTTTCTTACCTCGATGTCATTCATCGGGTCAAAACAGAATTTCAGGTGCCTGTTGCTGCTTACAACGTCAGCGGCGAGTACGCTATGGTTAAAGCAGCGGCACAAAATGGCTGGATTGATGAGGAGCGGGTTGCACTGGAGCTGCTAACCAGCATCAAACGCGCCGGTGCTGACATGATTCTAACCTACTTTGCCAAGTCCGTTGTGGAATGGCTATAAAAAATTGGAGGAAACGCTTTGGAGGACAGTAAATCCTTAGCCGCATGGCAAAAATCACAACAATTCATTCCGGGCGGTGTTAACAGTCCTGTCCGAAACTTCAGTAAGGTCGGTAGTCACCCGCGTTTCATCGCCCGCGGGGCAGGCTCGAAAATCTACGACATCGATGAAAATGAATATATTGACTATGTTGCCTCTTGGGGTCCCTTGGTTTTGGGACACGCCCATCCGAGTGTTGTAGACGCTATCAGTGCGATAGCAGCAAACGGCACCAGTTTTGGTGCGCCGACAACATTGGAGACGGAACTCGCCGAAATCATTGTTAATGCAGTGCCTTCGATCGAGCAGGTCCGTCTCGTCAACTCTGGCACTGAAGCCACAATGACTGCGATTCGCGTCGCACGCGGGTATACCGGGCGCGATAAGATCATTAAAATTGACGGATGCTATCACGGTCACGTGGACTATCTCTTGGCAAAAGCAGGTTCAGGGGTCGCTACTTTCGGGCTTTCTGATAGCGGTGGTGTCCCTGAAGATTTCGCACGCAATACACTCACCGTACCATTTAACGACGCCGATGCTGTCCGAGAAACTATAGAAGCCAATCCAGACGAAATCGCATGTCTCATTCTGGAACCGATTATGGGGAATATGGGTATCATCCCTCCCAGAGATGGTTATCTCAATGAGCTCCGTGAGATTACGGAGGCGCACGGCATTGTACTCATTTTTGATGAAGTTATCACAGGGTTTCGAGTGGCTTATGGCGGCGCACAATCTCGCTATAACGTCACGCCAGACATGACCTGTTTAGGAAAGATTATTGGGGGCGGTTTACCTGTTGGGGCTTACGGCGGGAAACGGGACATCATGCGATGCGTTGCACCGGAAGGCGATGTCTATCAAGCAGGAACACTATCGGGTAATCCGTTAGCCGTTACTGCAGGCATAACAACGCTGAAAAAGCTCGCTGAACCAGGGGTTTATGAACAACTTGAGAACAGTGCTGCTGCGCTCGCAGACGGTCTCGCTGAGGCGACAGAAGAACACAATGTTGACGCATGGCACAGTCGTGTCGGTTCGATGTTGATGCTTTACTTCACGCCGGAAACCGTCACAGATGCCGATGGTGCCCGCACAGCGGATACGGATCGTTTTCAACAATACTTCTGGGGACTCGTAGAACGGGGTGTCTATGTCGCACCCTCTCAGTTTGAGGCAGGTTTTGTCTCTTTGGTTCACTCCGAAGACGATATCAACAAAACCGTTCAAGCCGCAACACAAGTATTGGCTGATCTCTAAGGGGAAAATAGGGGAAGGGCAGCCATAAGGGCTGCCCTATATTATGTCCAACTTTGATCAAATCGTCCAATTGATTGCCGACGACCTCGCTGCTGTTGAGACGAGACTTACTGAAGAGAGCGCAAGTGAATATAGTTTCGTTGACATGGCAGTCCAGCACGTCGTTGGAGGGGGTGGTAAGCGTCTCCGTCCGATTCTTGTTGTGCTTTCTGCTAAAGTCTGTGGATATGAGGGCAGCGATACACATACCCTCGCTGCTGTTGTTGAACTCATCCATGTCGCATCGCTTGTTCATGACGATGTACTTGATGAAGCAGCTATCCGCCGCGGGCGCGAAACCTTACATGCCAGGTGGGGTAATAAAGTTGCAGTCCTCGTTGGAGACTACTTACACGCTCGTGTCCTCTCTATGCTCGTCTCCCGTCGCGCCGATGATCCAGCGATGGCAATCCTCGCTGATACCACGCAAGCGATGTGTGAAGGTGAAGTCATACACGCATACAAAAGTGGCGATTTCGACATCTCCGAAACCGAATACCTCAAAATTATCAGTTTCAAGACGGGTAAACTGATTACGGCTTCTTGTACCCTCGGTGCGCATCTCGGCACAACCGATTCCAAACAGATTGAAGCACTTACTGTCTATGGACAACAAATTGGGATCGCCTTCCAAATTGTTGATGATGTGCTTGATTTTGCAGAAAACCCAGATAAATTGGGAAAAAACACGTTCGGGGACCTCCGTGAAGGGAAACTCACTTTTCCGATCATTTATGCTCGGAGTGTTTGTAATGATGATGAGAAACAGATGCTGGAAAAAGTCCTGAATCCCAATACAGACGAAACAGAGGCGATTGTTTTTGTTGAATCTCTGTTCCAGCGGTATGGGGTCGAAGCCTACTGCCTGAAAATCGCACAAGATTACGCCGACCGCGCCAAAGCAGCGTTAGCAGCCTTTCCTGAGACACCCGCCCGTCTCGCGCTACAACAACTCGCAAATTACGTCGTCTCACGAGAGTCATAAGAAATAGTCGTCGGTTAAGACGGGCATGGTTAATTAGAACCTTCTTTGACCGATAACTGAAAACTGATGACCGACAACCATTAAAATGTTTTATCCAGCATACATAAACCTTCAAGACCGAAAATGTCTCGTTGTCGGTGGCGGCACCGTTGCCGAACGAAAAGTCGTCGCTATGCTTCTCAGTGGCGGTGACGTTACCGTAATCAGTCCGGACGCAACGGAATTGCTAACTTTCCTTGCACATCTCGGCACAATCCGTTGGCACAAGCGGCAGTTGAAGCCAGGCGATACCAACGGCTACTTTCTTGTCTGTGCTGCCACTGATTTTACAGATATCAATTCCGCTGTTTTCGCGGAAGCACACGATAAAAATAAAATCCGTTTAGTCAACGTCGTTGACGTGATCCCACAATGCACCTTCGCCGCTGCCTCGGTCGTAACCGACGGCGAACTCATGCTTAGCATCTCAACGAGTGGTAAAAGTCCCGCAACCAGCCGCCGTATCCGTGAATATTTTGAGACCCTCCTAAACGCAGATTCGTTATACACGCTCGGTTATGAGGCTGAAAAACCTGTACCGATTAAGAACCAAGGACTGCCGTATCCGGTCTATCTCCTGTTAGAAAATCGAAAATGTGTTGTTTTATGTAAGCAGAAAACGGAGGAGATTGAACGTCGTGTTTCGCTGTTACGCCAGTCTGGTGCTTCGGTTTTATGTCCGGCACCCGACACTGTGGATCGGCATTATCTTGAAGATGCGTTCCTCGTTATTGCAGACGAAACATCTACGGTGAACACGCCGTGTGAAAATGGAGACAGATTCATTTGGGAGTATCTTGATGAACCGGGTGCCGGGACCCATTTCACACCCCATCTTGTAACAGATGATAACCTGATAATTAGCGTCGCTGCCAGAAGCAGTGCGGGAACTGAGAAGGCAGAACAACTCCGTAAGAAACTCGCGAACCAATTTGAAAACAATGGGTACGGGGCATTTATCGAATTCCTCGGTGCACGCCGCTCTGAAATTCTTAAGTCTTTTCCGACACCCAAGAAGCGTGCTGACTTTTTTGAGTTGCTCATTGACAGCGTTGAAGATACAGTATTGGGGTTACAAACCCCTCCTACAAAATGCTGCCTTGGACTTACAAATCCGGAGTGTTCTGCTGAA
This sequence comes from Candidatus Poribacteria bacterium, assembly GCA_965232115.1. Lineage (GTDB taxonomy): Bacteria > Poribacteria > WGA-4E > WGA-4E > WGA-3G > WGA-3G. The sequence continues at coordinate 4,159,526 of OZ246958.1, read as the reverse complement.
TGCTTCTTCAACTGGGTTCGGAATGGTAGGCTGGAACATGCGAATGCCTTTGTCTCCAAACTACTTGACAAAGCACACCAATGTTGCTAAAATTGCATCAGAATAAAAACGTTACGCCTTTTTCGAGACTTTCAAAACGGTTGAGAACTGCTTTAACGATCTCACGGGGATAAGAGACATTCCTGCCTTGATGCACAAAGGAAGAAAATCATGAATACGCGAAACGATTTTGAATTCAAGCAAAGAAAGTATATGCCGGTCTTTCCAAAAGCGAGCGGAAAACCGACCGTTTTTATAGAAGGCTACCCTTATGAGGACGACGAGCCTATGTCCGCAACCGGATACCACGCTGAACAAATTCGTGTTTTTTCTGACCAGATCTCGCGATACTTTCAAACCCATCCACACATTTATGTCGGTGTTGACAGTTTTATCTACTACCGTGAAGGCGACATCAGAAAATTCGTTGCTCCGGATGTTTTTGTTGTTTTTGGTGTCGAGAAGTATCCACAGCGGCGGAGTTTTTATACATGGTCAGAAGGTGCCGTCCCTACAGCTATTTTTGAATTTCTTTCCGATTCAACAGCCTATCGGGATCGGCATGGAAAATTTGAAGTCTATCTCGACGATATGGGGGCGCAAGAGTACTACATCCATCAACCTGAAATGAAGAAACCCCCAGAGTTTCGAGGGTGGCGGCGAAGCCCATCGGGGGATATCCTTGAAATCGTCCCAGACGTACAAGGCGGGCTATTTAGTCAAGCACTAAACCTCTATTTCCGATGGGAGGATCAACTGCATACGCATGTCAGGTTGTTACGCCCCTATCTCCCCGATGGCACCCCCATTACAACTTCTGTTGAAGAACATTACCTACGCCTCGCAGCAGAAGAACGCGCAGTAAGCGAATCCGAACGCCGCCTCGCAGCAGAAGAACGCGCAGTAAGCGAATCCGAACGCCGCCTCGCAGCTGAAAGACTCGCCAGAGAAGAATCAGAGCGACGACAGGCAATAGAAGCCGAGTTAAAACGTCTCCAAGCACAACTCGCCAACTCTGAAAATGAAAACGAATAACACATCAGCAGGACAGTTATATCTACACGCTGTCTGCCCTTATGGTCTCAAAAAGCAGGGAATATGATAAATTTTCTGTTTCTCGTCACCCTTTTAATATACTTAGCAGCAAGCATTTTTCACACCCTTTCGCTGGCTATCGGCAATCGGACTGAAGCCTCCGTAATTCGCCCAACTATCGAACGAATTGCTTTTTGGTGTACCATCATCGGTTTCGCCTTTTTGACTGTTTTTATCGCACTTTGGTGGCTATTGCAGGGGCATTTTCCGATGACACACTGGACAGACTCCATTGCTTTTTTCGCATGGGCGATCACGCTGATTTATCTACTCATTGTGCGTTTAACGCAGCTCCGCACACTCGGCAGCTTCGTCATGCCGGTTGCTTTTATTGCGATACTCATTTCATATAGTTTCGCAACGCACGCCGCTGCCCTCCCCGAACCCTTGCAAAACTACTGGCTTTTGGCGCATACCTCACTTATTTTTCTTGCCTACGCCGCATTCATTGCTGCTTTTGGATTTGGGTTGATGTATCTGATAGCAGAGCGGAAAATTCGTAGAAAAGCGGATGCTCTTCTTGACAACCTTCTACCCTCTCTCGGTATTTCCGATGAACTTGGATATCGCTGCACGATTCTCGGCGTAATTCTGCTCACAATGGGAGTTATTGTTGGAAGTCTCTGGACGCAATATATCCGAGATGTGCCGTGGAGATGGATTGATGCGAAGGTAATCTCTACACTGGTGACGTGGCTTATCTATGTGGCGCAAATCGGTATCCGCCAATTTTGGGGATGGCACGGACGCAGAGCCGCCTACGCCGCAATCCTCGGGTTTGTTGCTGTTCTCTGTACCTATGTTGGTGTAGACCTCTTTTTAGACAGCATGCATACGTACCGGTAATGTAAAGCAGGTGTGTGGATAGACTGAATTCTAAATTTGACACGACCCCTAATATGTGATATAATTTACCAAATGTACGCGTGTTCACCTTGTTTAACTTTTCTTGAAAAAAAATGAACCAGCTTGTCTCCGTCGGAACCAGCCATCATGTTGCTCCCATTGAGTTTAGGGAGAAGTTGGCGTTTTCCGAAGAACAACTTATTGAATCCCTCCAACGCTTGTGCGAATCTGATCAGGTTCAAGAGGCAGTGATTCTCTCTACCTGTAACCGGGTGGAACTTTATGCGGTTGCGCATGCAATTCGAAATGCTGATGCAGCCGCCAAAATGCTCCTTGAGTTTCTTGCCCAATTCCATCAGATGCGCGTCGAATCGCTTAAGAAATGGTGCTATCTCCGCCATAACCTTGGGACGATCCAGCATCTCTTCAGAGTGACATCGAGCCTTGATTCTATGGTCGTCGGTGAGTCCCAAATATTGGGGCAAATCAAAACCGCTTACGACCTTTCGCGTTCATCGGGTGCTGTAGGCTCTATCCTCAATCGGCTTTTCACCAAAGCCTTTAGTGTTGGTAAACGCGTCCGTTCCGAGACAGCAATCACTACGGGTGCTGTCTCTATTAGTTACGCCGCTGTTGAACTCGCCAAGAAAATTTTTAATACGCTTGAAGGCAAAACTGTCGCGATTCTCGGTGCCGGTGAGATGAGTGAACTGACTGCGAAGCATCTTGTTGCGAATGGTGTTTCCAAGGTCATCGTTGCAAACCGCACTTATACGCGCGCCGTCAAAGTCGCCGAGAAGTTTAACGGGACACCTCTTGCTTATGAGAGCGACCTCGGTTTCCTTATTGATGCCGACATTGTTATTAGTTCTACCAATGCCCCTGAGTACCTTATCAAGCGGAAACCCCTCGCCGACCTCATGCGAAAACGTAAGCATCGGTATATGTTTCTCATTGACATCGCAGTTCCGCGCGATATTGATCCAGATGTGAGTAAGATTGACCACGCTTTTCTCTATAATATTGATGACCTTGAAGCTGTTGTTGCCTCCAACCTCCAAGACAGACAGCAAGAAGCCGTCCAGGCAGAACGGATCGTCACTGAAGAAGCCAAAGGGTTCTACAACCAATTACAAGTCTTTCAGGTTAATCCTACAATTAAGGCAATCCATCAGCAGTTTCGGCAGATCGCTGATAGCGAATTGCAAGCGTGCTTCTACAAAACAACACTCTCCGATCAGCAGGAGGCTGCTATCACCTCTATGACGCAGGCGATCGTTAAAAAACTGCTCCATCATCCCATGCAAAATCTCCGATGTGCTGTCAACGATGGTGATGCCGACCATGCCCAATATGTCCAAGCCTTGCAAGAACTGTTTGAACTGGATGTTAACGATGATAATTCGGAGTTGTAGGTAAATCTATACCTCGGTCATTACACACTCCTTTAAGTCACAAGGAACTTTGATGCAGAACTCGCTTACAATCGGCACACGTGGTAGTCAACTCGCGCGCTGGCAAGCACAATTTGTTAGAAATCAATTGGAAACCCATTTTCCGAATCTTGAGGTCCATATAGAGGTCATCAAAACCACTGGGGACACCAATCCAGAGGGTTCACTCCTTGGGCTCGGTAAAGGGGTATTTACCAAGGAGATAGAAGACGCGCTCTTGACGCGGGACATTGACATCGCAGTCCATAGTTTGAAGGATCTTCCGACAGAGTTGCCACAAGGTCTCTGCATCGCAGCTATTCCAGAGCGAGAGGATCCCCGAGATGTGCTTATCACTGCCACGGGGTTCCCCTTGGAAGATTTGCTCGGTGGTGCAAAGATCGGCACTACAAGTCCACGTCGGAAGGCGCAACTTCTGGGTATGCGTCCAAATCTGCGGGTCGTTGATGTCCGAGGGAACGTCGATACGCGGTTACGCAAGCTTCGTGAAACTGACCTTGACGGCATTATACTCGCTGCAGCCGGTATCAAACGCCTCCTTGACCCCGAAATTATCACGCAATATTTTGATATAGAACGGATGGTCCCCGCTGTCGGACAGGGTGCCCTTGCGATTGAAGCACGAGAAGGTGATAGTGCTATCAAAGCATTGCTCTCGCCTCTTAACGATTCGCAGACGGTTGCTGAGGCTACTGCTGAAAGGGCTGTATTGGAAAGCCTCGGCGGTGGATGCCAAATCCCTGTCGGTGCACATGCTTGGCATGTTGATGGTGAACTTTCGCTTATTGCCACTGTGTGTCACCCGGAGGGAATCCATCGTATTGTAGAGACTGCCACCGGGATACCTGATGCAGCAAAACACTTGGGCGAAATCGTAGCCGAAAAACTTCAAAGTAGTGGTGCAACTGAACTGTTGAGGTTATAGGGGAACTCCTGATGAACGCATCTTCAGATAAATCGGATACCGGCATTGTTTATATTGTAGGTGCGGGTCCAGGCGATCAAAAACTTATCACACTCAAAGGTGTAGAGTGTCTCCAACGCGCAGATGTTGTCATCTATGATTTATTGCTGAACGATGCCCTCTTGGAACACTGCCCGGCGCACACCGAGAAAATCCGAGCACCCGACCCAAGAATCCGAGCGACGCGCCAAACTGAACTCAATCAGATGCTTGTTGAACATGCGAAAGCCGGTAAAGTGGTCGTGCGTCTCAAAGGCGGAGACCCTTATATCTTCGGAAGGGGTGGCGAAGAGGCAGTCGCTCTCACCGAGGCGGGTGTTCCGTTTGAGGTGGTTCCGGGTATCACTTCTGCGATTGCCGCATCTGCTTATGCGGGTATTCCGGTCACACATCGCGACTACGCTTCGTCAGTAGCGTTTGTTACAGGGCATTCCGCCGCATTACGTCCGGATTCAAACATCAATTGGGAGGACCTTGCCACAGCGGTAGATACGCTCGTCGTTTACATGGGTGTTGCGCATCTGCATCAGATTGCTGAACGGCTTATAACACACGGCAGAGACCCGCAAACCCCTGTGAGTTTGGTCCGTGTGGGGACCACACCACAACAGCAGGTCGTCCAAGGCACCTTGGATGATATTGTTCAAAAGGTTGAAGCAGCCCAACTGGAAAGTCCGGCAGTTATCGTCGTCGGTGAAGTGAACCGGCTCCGTGAACAACTCCGATGGTTTGACACCAAACCACTTTTCGGAAAACGAATACTTGTTACACGTGCCCGAGCCCAAGCGAGCGGGTTCGCTGAACTTTTGGAGGCAAACGGTGCCGAAGTTATCCAATTCCCTACCATAGAGATTCAACCTATTGAGAACGAGGACATACCTTCTCCGAAAGGATACGATTGGATTATCTTTACAAGTGTTAACGCCGTGGAAATCTTCTATGAACGCTTACGCGAAAATGGGAAGGATGCTCGCGCATTCAGCACAAACAAAATCTGTGCCGTTGGACCAAAAACAGTAAATGCTCTTAACCACATCGGCATTCATCCCGATTTTGTTCCATCGCACTCCCATGGAAGTGCTATCGCTGCTGAAATGACAGATGTCAACGAGAAGAAGATCCTCCTCCCGCGCGCGAAAATTGCCACTGCCGACCTACCCAACGGTTTGCGTGAGAAAGGGGCACGCGTCGATGATGTACCTCTCTACGATACCGTCAAAGTAGCAAGCGATGGCGATAATAGGCGAGATGAAATTGAAGCCGACCTCTTGAGCGGCAGAATTAATTTCGTCACGTTCACCAGTTCCTCAACGGTTACAAACTTCTTGGAGATGTTCCCGACACATGCTCCTGAAGTATTACTCGCTGATGTCAAGGTCGCCGTGATTGGTCCCACAACGCAAAAGACGGCAGTGAAATATGGCGTGCAGGTTAACGTGATTGCAAAGGAAGCTTCAATAGAGAGCCTTGTAGAGGTAATTATTGGAGAGTACCAAAGGATGTGAAATGTAGCAGTTCAATCTTGCAAGATATGCTATCGCCGGGGGGAGAGGCAGCTTATCCGAAAAAGAAAGATTTCAAGAAGGCTGCCACACCGATGAGAATAGAAGCGACGATTCCGGTTATTTTCCAGTTTTCACTTTTGTCAATTTTTTGTTCCTTTATATGATCAATAAGCCCATCAAGTTTTGCTTCAACTCTCGTCTGACTCACACGCAGGTCGGTCCCCTCTTTTCGGAGCTCAATCATTTCCGTTCGAGTCTCCTTCAGTTCAGACTCGATCCGGTTCAATCGCTGTTCTTGTGCGTCGTTCTGGACTTTCTGGAGGTCGTCACGTGCCTTCTGTGCAGCATCAAGTGCTTTTACATCGGACTCAAGATTTGTAAAATGCTTCTCTATATCCTCCAGTTTTTGGAGGATCTGTTCATTTGCTTGCATTGGGTTCCCCCTGTTTGCGAATATTTGAAAGGGCATAGCCAGAAGTCATTGCCTATATCTATAGTATATCCTATCTTGGATACAAAGTCAAAGCAAGTTTTGATCCAGGCATAGCCCTACTTAATGAGGCAGCTTACCCAAAAATCGGAAATACATAAGGCACAAGCACTTTTTGATAGACGGTGATAGTTCCGAAAATCGAATAGTAACCAGCGCACAACACCAATCCAATCTGTTTCCACAACGGTGCCTGGATCTCTGGCGGTAAGAATTTTCGGTTCACGTAAAGCGTATGTAATGCCGAAAATACAAGGAGATACCCACCAATCGTTGCCGATACGAGGATCATAAAGAACGGTTTGGCGAGATACATTGCAATGATGCCCCAGACAATATAAACCGCCAGAATTGGATAATAAATCCATTTCGCGCTATTTTCACCCAAGTTTCTTGCCCGTCTTACACCGGTCCAAATAATATCCGTAAAACCGCGCGGCACGCCATCTACACCACCGAGTTGTGTCGAAAACAGCACCCAGAAGCCGCAAAGCAGTGTGAGATACCACATAATTCTGCCGCCTTTTTCCTCAAGTCCCTCCGCTTGCATTGCCGCTGCCGACCACTGTTCCATCTCCTGTCCCTGAGGCACGTACTGCAAGGTCAACATTGCGGGCAACGCGATACCGACGAAACACCCGATCATCCAAATATAATACTGTTCAAACTTGACATATTTCCACCATTCTTTGAACTTCTGTAGGTTTTCGGGTGTAATACGAAACACTTTGCCCCAGTGTGAGAGGGTTACGTGCTGGCCACCAATCATGGAGGGAATCGCACCGACAAGGCTGCTCATTCCCCACCCTTTATCGCGGACGTAATGGGTAATGCCAACGTTGCCTAAGCCACCACTGCCTGCATACGCCGCAAACGCACCGACCAACAGCCAATTGACCTGTCCGTCTTCTCCTGCAGTCGGCAGTGCTCCGAAACTAAAGAACCCTTTAATAACGCCCCACCAAACTTTCGGCGACACCATAAACAGGTCTATGACGACAAGGTAACTGATGATCCAAATGACCATAAAGAGTTGTACTTTCTCAAGCGAGTTGTAAATCTTCCCTCCAAACAGCACAATCCCTAAACAGCTGAAAAAGATGAGATATGCGAATACACGCACCGTCCCGCCATCTGCGTCTTGTGGCATATAGCCGAGCCATGCGGCAGCCAATGCCGTCGCAGCCGTCATTGCCCAGCCGGGCCAAATCCCGAAAAAGTTGATACCTGAGTAGAAAGTCATCCAAAAAGGCGCGCCGGGTTTACATCGCATATAACCGCTCATCATCGGTTCGCCGGTGTAAAGTGTATAGCGAATTGCCTCTGTGTTCAGGATAACCTGAAGCAAGATGGCGATTGTCGCAATCCAGAGCAACCTACCCCCGTATTGTGCGGTAATCGCAGGCCCCAGCAGCCACTCACCACTTCCAATTGAACCGCCTAACGCGATGATGCCGGGACCTAAGATATTCCGAAACGCTTTTCCAAACTGATACGGCGGTGGGGCAGGTAAATCGTCAACCTCCCAATCGGGAAGCGTGCCACCATCTACAGTTTCTTTGGTTTCTGCCATATTATTGCCTCCTCTCTTTAGGTTTGATTGCGGATTGAAGCATTGACGTGTTGTTCTGAATTTCTTACCATTCCCAACAGATTGAGACATCTAACTTCTCCGCGAGGTCCGCGAGACCACGTAAATGGTCTACATGGATCGGAATGCCGTTCTCAAGATAGTTATCGTAGTTATTCCACTCGATTTCGCCGGGAAGATAGGCTTGCGCCACGCCTTCTGCCGTTTTTGAAGTGTGAATCTTACCGATACCGCGCTGGATTTCCTCGGCATATCCTGCGTAATCCGTGAAACTCGCAACATTCAGCGCGAAAAAGAAGTGCTCAGATGGATCGCCGGATTTGTTACACGCCATCAAGCCACCGCATAGGGGACCCGCGAGGATGCCCATGATGAGTGCTAATCCGTAACCACGAGGTCCCGCTGCGGGTGCGAGAAAGCGTCCCTTATCTGGATCGCTCGTCGGTTGACCTGTCTCATCTATAAGCCATCCTTCAGGAATCGGTTTGCCATACATTCGGAGTGTGCCGATCTTCCCCCAAGCAGAAACGCCACATGCCATATCCAGTACAATGGGATGTCCATCACCAACAGGCAAGGCGTAACTCATGGCGTTGTTTGCGACTACCGCCTCCGCGCCACCCGGTGCTACAATAGAGGCGCCGCCAGTGTTCGTTGTCGAAAATCCGATCATCTGTTTTGATGCCGCCATGATCGAATAGCACGCCGCTGCCCCGAAATGTCCAGCGTTGCGAACACCTGCTGCCGCGATACCGGTTGTCTCGGCTTTCTCTATTGCTGTTTCCATTGCCAACGTGCTTGCAAGATGTCCGATCCCGTTATCGCCATCAACGACAGCAAAACTCGGTCCATCCGTTGCGATGCGAAGTTCGGGTTTTGCCTTCATCTTGCCATCAAGGACGAGATTGAGGTAGCCCGGCAAGGCACGTGTCCCGTGTGAATGGACACCGCGTAAGTCGGTGAGCACCTGATGTCTCGCAATTGTTGCTGCATCTTCCGAACGGAGCCCTGCCTTTTCACAAAGCACTCGAGCGAAATCCCGTAACCTCGCTGAATTTACCACAATTTCCTGCATAACATCTTCTCCAATCGTGAAATATCTGCCTATTTTACCAGAGGAGGTGTTATAGATCAAGCATAATCACATTGGACTAACGCGTACTATCCTCTTTCTTTTGAAAATTTCGCTCCTTTAACGCTACAATTAGTCAATAAAAAATGGAACAGGAGAAAATAGACATGCGAAAGCTCAGCTTTTTCACCCAACGCATTGCCCTTAAAGCAAATACAACAAACGGAAAACTATATCTTGTGCCTCTCATTCTTATCTTCACATACTCAATCTTTTTTTCTTGCCTGAATCCATTGCAACCAGTGGATAGTGCACAGGAACAAGAGATAAAAGCGGAACTGAAAGGTCGTTCATTTCGGCAATTTGATCCCTCTAAAGACGCGAATAAGAGAAAGGGGGTCATCATTGATTTCTTTGATGGTGTTGAACTTTGGGCACAATATGCCGAAGGTCAAACTGCCCTAAATGAGTGGGAAATTTCAGCCGAGAATTATCGCATTGAAAAGGCGGGTTCGGAATACAGAATTTATTTTCAGACCCCTCGTTCAGAGCAGATACTCCCAACACAGTGCGACAACTGCATTGAAACTTCTGGCATTTCCATTTCGATTCGTGATCTTTTTGATAGTGAGAAGATGAGATTCAAGTTGAATATTAGCAACGACGATTTTCCGCGTCCATTTCCGGTGTTTAAATCGTGGACAGCGTTTGAAGAAGACGAGTATTTTGATTAAGTTGTTATTGGAAAATTTACTGGTTCGGACTTATCCCATAGAATCAACAGAAACTCAAAACGAGATACCCAAACCTAACTCCAATAAACCCTTGACGCGATGTGCTGTTTCAGGCTAAAATTGGCAGCGGAGGATAACATCTATGTTGCCAAAGGGTATATCGTTCGTCGCCTGTCTTCTAATCGTTATAGTGGGTGCTGTGTGTGATGCTGTCGCGCAAACCCCAGAAAATCTCTACGCCCGCGGTATGCAAGCCGTACGGCAAGGCGAATATCCACAGGCCCTCCAATATCTTCACCGCGCTGTTGATTTAAACCCAGACTTTGCCAAAGCACACGCCGCTTTAGGCACAGTTTACCTCCAACTCGGTGATTTTCCCGCATCTGAGAAGGCACTTACACGTGCGCTGCATAGAGCCCCCGATCTGGTTCAGGCTAAGTCCAATCTCGCCTTGCTCTACGCGAGAACCGAACGCTTTGATGACGCTATCCGGGTTTATCAAGACCTTATTCAAAAGCACCCCGAATCATTGCAAGTATGGTTGGGTATCGCCTCTGCCTATCAGCAGGCGGATCGATATAAAGAGGCGATTGAAGCCTATCAGGAAAGCCTTAAGCATTCCCCCAACCACACCGCCGCGATGAGCAATCTCGCCTCTTGTTATGAAGCCGTCAAACAGGAGGTACAAGCAATCCGCTATTACAAAGCTGCCTTAGCACAAGACCCCAACCTTTCCATGGCGAATGGGAACTTGGGTGCTATCTATCAAAAACAGGGGGAATTGGATAAGGCACTCCCGCTTTTAGAAAAGGCTGTCCGACACGATCCCCGGTTTACTGCCGCACGGTATTGCCTCGGCTTGGTTCTCACGAAAAAGCGTCAATTCCAACGTGCCGCTATGGAGTACCAGCAGGTTATCACGCAGCAGAGCGATCACGTAGGAGCATACTATAACCTTGCTCAAGCACTCTTTCGACTCAAACGACCTGAAGAGGGAAAGCGGGCAATGGAAATCTACCGTCGGCTCAATGCAATCGCGGAGGAGATTGAGGACCGCGAACGCGCCATTCTCATTGAACCGAACAACCCCCTAAAACAGTATCAACTTGGGCTTGTTTATGCGAAATATGGGAAAATTGACAAAGCAATCTCGGCGTTTCAGGTAGCCTTAGAACTGGATGCCAACGCACATTACGCACTAAACGCCTTAGCGCGCCTTTACATTTTACAAAGGGTCGAGTTGCAGGATGCTATCGCACACGCTGAAAAAGCGTTTCACCTCACACAATCACCGCAGTATATGCAAACACTCGCTTTGGCTTATTTTCAAGCAGGCAAGCGTGAAAATGCCCTAAAAGCAATTCAGACCGCAATCGAAATGGATCCTGAAAACAAGGCCTTTCGACAGACATTGACAAAGATGAAGGAGGCAGATGAAAAGACGAAATAAAGGTATAAATATCTGTCTACTTGTCCTCATAGCGATTTTTGCACCAAGTGATGCAACTTCACCTGCAGCATCGAACACAGGTATTCAGTTTGTTGATGTAACACAGGAGGCGGGTATCCACTGGAAGCACACAGACGGACGGAGTGGACGGAAATATTTTATGGAGACACTCGGTTCGGGTGCGGCTTTTTTTGATTACGATGCTGATGGTGATGCCGATTTGTATTTCGTTGATGGTGCACCGCTCCCTGGATATGTCTCTGAAGAAATCCCGACCAATCGGCTCTATCGCAATAACGGCGATGGTGCCTTTACGGATGTTACCAAAATAGCCGGAGTCGGAGATACCGGCTACGGACACGGATGTGCTGTCGGCGACTACAATAACGACGGTCACCTGGATCTTTATGTCACGAACTACGGCACGAATCGGCTCTATCGCAACAACGGGGACGGCACGTTCACGGATGTCGCCGAAACCGCAGGCGTGACCGAGCCGCGTTGGAGTACCAGTTGTGCGTTCGCTGATTATGACCGTGATGGCGACCTTGATCTCTACGTCGTTAACTATATCGTTTTTGATATCGCTGAGAATCCATGGTGTGGACTGAAAGAAAAGGGGATCCGCGCCTATTGTGAACCCGATAACTTCCCCGCCCAATCCGATACGCTTTATCGCAATAATGGTGATGGCACGTTTACTGACGTTACCAAATCTGCCGGAATTTACAATACGACTGGCAAGGGGTTAGGCGTTGTCTGGGGCGACTACGATAACGACGGGGCACTTGATATCTACGTCGCGAATGATTCTACAGAGAATCTTTTCTACCGCAATAACGGTGATGGCACTTTTGAGGAAGTCGGTTTCATGGTTGGCGTTGCACTCAGCGAAGACGGTGTCCCTGAAAACGGTATGGGAACCGCATTTGGCGATTGGAATAACGATGGATGGTTTGATCTCACTGTCACCAATTATGCTGACCAGACGAATACCCTCTATCGTAACGATGCAGACGGTTTTTTCACAGACGCAACTACCACCACAAAAACGGCACAGATTACCTACCCGTACCTCGGTTGGGCAACCGCCTTCATTGATTATGATAACGATGGATATCAAGACCTTTTCGTCGCTAACGGGCATCTGCACGAGAATCTCGCTGAACTCGGACAGGAAGGCACCTACGGGCAGCGCAATCTCTTTTTCAAAAATAACTGGGACGGTACTTTTACTGAATCCTCTGAAGCCCTCGGTGCTGGTATGAAGTTGGAAGACGTAAGCCGTGGGGCTACTTTTGCAGACTACGATTTAGATGGCGATATTGATATTGTTGTAACAAATTCCAACGCGCCCCCTCGACTGCTCCGTAACGACGGTGGCAACCGAAAAAACTATCTACAAATTCGCTTAATCGCAACGAACGGTTCTACGGATGCAATTGGCACCCGCGTTAAGGTAACGACCGGCGAACTTACACAGGTACGTGAGGTGCAGAGTGGAGATGGTTATCTCTCACAACGGGATCTCACGCTTCATTTCGGAATAGGTGATTATGAACACGTAGACAGTATTATAGTCCGTTGGCAAAACGGGGTCGAACAGTTAATCAGCGGTGTCGCTGCGAATCAGATACTTCTTCTTGAGGAAAGCGGAGATGAATAGCGTGGAAGATGCTCTTGAACGCCATTATTGGAAAGCGGTGACTTTACTCGTGATACTGATTTTGGCTGGAACTGGCTTTTGGGGAGTGCGGCGGTTCGCACCAGCCATATTTCTCGGAGAACCGGATCTAATTGCTGTGCCGAACACGGAACACCCGCAAGATCGCACAACAAAATCTGCTATATCGAACAAACCCGTGCTTCTCAATATCAATACTGCCTCTACGGAAGAACTCCAAACCCTTCCTAACATCGGTGAGCGGCTGGCGGAAAGAATTATTGACCATCGCACACAGCACGGTGATTTCACCAGTGTGGATGCCCTCCAAAATGTCAAAGGTGTCGGACCGAAGACTATAGAGAAACTCAGACCCTTTGTTGATGCTATGGTGGATCCTGGAAATAAATAAACATCCTCTCCTTCTCGGTAGGGTTTTTGCTTGGTGTCTTTGATAGGGTATTTCTGCGGATTTCTTCAAGGTTTCCGAACCTCGCCGGGGCAGAGCGTCCAATTAATTCTAAAATCTACCATAAATAGTTATCATAAAGCCGAAAAATATGGTGAATTGTTACGTGGAAACCTCTTAACTGACTGCTGATGGCTGATCGCTGACAGCTATTATACCCTTCTCTGTGAAAATGTAGTGTACGGGGAGGTCCCACGTTTGCGGGCATGTATCTTCGACAATCTGCACCTGATACGCCAATCCTACTCTAACAGCGTCTGGACACTTCGCGAGGAACCTGTCATAGAAACCCTTACCGTATCCGAGGCGATAGCCGTTAGCATCGAAAGCGATACCGGGGACAATGATGAGCTGCAGCTGCGAGACTGGGAAAATTGGGCAGGCCGCATTCGGTTCTAACAGACCGTAACGGTGCTGAACGAGTTCTGTTTTGGGGTCCCGAATCTGGCGAGGCGTGAGTTCTAACTGATGTGTATCTACTACAGGTGCACAGACTATCTTCTCTTGGTGAAGCAAGATATCCAACAAACTGAACGTTTCCACTTCACTTTTCATGCTCAGATAGAGCATTACAGTATCGAAATCTTCGTTCTGTATCCAACTGACAAGGAAGTTGATGATCCTTCGGCTAAGTACCGATCGGACTTCTTGCGCGAGTCCATCGCGACGTTGGAGGGTTTCGGCGCGGATACGTTCCCGTTCCATCTCTCGTTCCATTTACTACTTGTGATACCGCACTTTTCCGCAAACTTCTATGGTATCAACAATTGCCATGATGACGGCATCAACCGGTTTGTTGCTGGTCACATCGGTCTGCCGTGCTGAGCTACCCGTTGCAACAAGCACAATCTCACCAATACCCGCACCGACCGCATCCACAGCGACCGTATATTTTCGGTCGACTTCGCCATTTAAATCTACGTCTTGGACAACCATCAACTTACTGCCAATCAATTTTTCATCTTTCTGCGTCGCGACGACTGTCCCTGTAACTTTTCCAAGGATCATTTAAAAACCTTTCACATTAGGCGTGCCTTTTTATTTTTCCCATCACCGAATTTGAGATAGTTCACTTTGGTCTGTCTATGATAATTATACACGAAATTCGTTGAAATTTCAAACCATAATCTAAAGTCTATCTCATAACGCTGTTTTTTCGAGGTTCTCTGTGTCTCAGAAAAGTGCATCCGAAAATATGTATAAACAGTTGAGTGGTTTTTGGTTATTAGTTTTTGGTTGTTAGTATTTTACGAAGGCGTTTTCCTTAAAAGGAAACATATATCGTCCAAAAACTGAAGCCAAGTCCAATTGAAAACGGGCACATAATGTGTTAAACTATTAATTATTGTCGTCTTTGCGAGTTTCTTTCCGAATACAACACTTCCCCAAATCGGAGGACTAACTTGAGTCGAAATCATGCGGATGTCATCGTTATCGGCGGGGGTATTATCGGGTGTGCTATCGCTTACAACCTCGCTAAACGAGATATCCAACCGCTTCTCATTGACAAAGCTGCTGCTGTCGGCACAGAAGCCTCATGGGCAGGTGCAGGGATTCTCACCTCACACGCCTCAACACATGAGCCATATCCAGAACTCTGTCGCGCCAGTCTTGCCCTCTACCCGGCGTTAGCGGAAGAACTCCGCGCAGAGACGCAGATAGATATTGAATTCATTCGGGCTGGAACGCTCTCAGTATTCTTCAATCCAACTGAAGCAGCAGGACTCATCGGTCTCGCGGACCGCCGTGTAAAAAACGGTTTTTCAACCGAAGTCTTGACATCCGAGCAAGCGTGGGAATTAGAGCCAGCACTTTCACGATCAATTGTCGGTGGGGTGCTGTTTCCCGAAGATGCACAGGTACGCAACCCGAAGATGGTGGCCGCACTCGCAAAGGGTGCAGCGAAATTTGGGGCAAAATTCCAATTGGGAAATCCTGTCACCGGCTTTGTCCGAGAAAGTAACCGTGTTGTTGGGGTTGTTGTGAACGGTGAAACCTTATACGCTGACACATTTGTGATTGCTAACGGATGTTGGGCAGGTGAACTTACTGCGGACCTTGGTGTTCCAATGCAGATTGGACCCGCGAAGGGACAAATAGTCCTCATTAAAGCGATGCCACCGCTTTTCGAGCGGACAATTGATGGACTCGGCATCTACATCGTTCCGAGAGCAGACGGCAAGGTCCTGCTCGGTGCAACAGTCGAATTCGTCGGCTATGACAAAAGCACAACGGTTGAGGGCACTAAACAGATGATTGATGCAGCGGTCGCTATTGCACCTCAGTTGGCACAGGCTACCTTTGTCCAAACGTGGGCAGGCTTGCGTCCGTACGCCAGAAAAGGGCCCCTTCTCGGCTATCTACCCGGATACGACAACGTCGTCTTGGCATCCGGACATTTCAAAAACGGGATTCTTCTCGCACCCATTACTGGGCAGGTTATAGCGGAACTCCTCACGACTGGGAAACCTTCATTGTCACTGGAACCGTTTCATCCAATTCGGGTGTAAGGAATATCTCTACACATATCTCCGAACGTGGCAGCAGCGGTCTAAGTATTTTTTTTAATTTTAAATGAATTTTTTCCGAATCTATGGATTAAACTCTTAATAGTTTTTTATGGTGAAATAAAAAAGGCGGTTAAATACCGTCCCTATCTGATGATTTAACCGAAAAAGGAGAGGTTACAAAATGCGTCAATACGTTTTATGTTTAGCAGAGGCAATGCCTCACGATTGGAGAATTGGAAAGAGTGTATGGAGTAGCGGGACCGGAGGAAAAGTGCGAGATTGTAATTTAGGAGACCGCACCTCCTTGAAAGCGCGGGCATTTAACACTGCCAGTGCGTTCCGTTGTTGGATTAAGACTCGATTATGGAGAAGGCACAGACCGAGGAGTGAACAAGCAGGCATCCTCCACTATGGAAGGAAGGGAGGGTTGCGCGCCTTCGCTTGATACGCTCCTCTTTGAGGAGACAAGCATGTTACAGACTGATGAGCAGTTGATGCTCTCTGTGAAAGACGGAAACAGAGACGCATTCCGAATTCTAACCGAACGTCATTACGCAAACACTTTAAACTTTATCTATCGGTTCGTTAAGAACCGGCCGCTTGCGGAAGATCTTTGTCAAGAGACGTTTCTACGGTTATGGCGCTGCGTACCAACGTACCGCCCAATCGCAAAATTCAGAACCTTCCTTTATCACATTGCCAAAAACCTCTGTTTGAAGCAGTTGGCAAAAGAGAAAAGGAAACCTCAAATAGAATCATTGGATGTACACTATGGAGATGATGATGAAAACTTTCACCCAATCGTTGTTGCTACCGCAGACACACACTGTTCACCAGAGGCACTGCTCATTGCCAAAGAGACTTATGAGGCGATTCAGACTGCAATCAATAAACTGTCGAAAGAACACCAAGTCGTGTTTCGGCTAACAGAACTTCAAGGATTATCTTATCAAGAAGTTGCTGAGATCGTCCAATGTCCGATTGGCACCGTTGCCTCCCGCAAAAATGCTGCGATTCGGCAGCTTCAAAAGTTTTTGGCACCTTATCGGGCAGCCTATGACTGATAATCTTTAGGCTTGAAATATATAACCTTTTTTCCACTCTGGCGTCCAATCTCACGCCAGAGTGCTTTTTTATAAAACAATTCAGTGGACAATTGGGATAAATTGGTGTATGATGTGAGATGGATTAAACAGGAGAACCAGCCACTTTGTTTTCAAACCTTCAGATCACGCATAGGGACATAACACAATGCAAAGCACTCCCTCTGAAGTCAAGGCACTTACTTTCGATGTCTTCGGCACAGTTGTAGACTGGTATGGTTCAATTGTCGCTGAGGGTGAAAAATTTGGAGAGACCCACGGTATTGATATTGATTGGGCACAATTTGCTCTGAAATGGCGTGCCGGATACGGACCCGCAATGAATAAGGTGCGACAGGGTGAATTACCGTGGCAGAACATTGACGCACTGCATCGGTTGATTTTGGATGATCTTCTTGATGAGTTTAATATTACTGGCTTGACTGAAGCCGATACAGACCATCTGAATCGGGTCTGGCATCGGCTCAAGCCGTGGCCCGATGCTGTCAGTGGCTTAACGCGGTTACGCAGGCGATATGTTGTTGCTACACTCTCTAACGGCAACGTCGCACTGCTAACGAATATGGCAAAATTTGGGGAACTTCCGTGGGACTGTATCCTTTCTGCCGAATTAACGGGGCATTATAAACCAGACCCCGAAGTTTACGAGACCGCTGCTGCCCTACTTGGCTTATCTCCGAATGAAGTCATGATGGTCGCCGCACATCCTGGTGATCTCCGTGCCTCCCAAGCCGTCGGTTTTCAAACGGCACTCGTGCCGCGTCCATTGGAATATGGACCCGGTAGGGTTCAGGAAGTGACTGCGCATCCATCTGACTTGGTTGCCAATGATTTTAACGAGTTGGCAGACCTATTAGGCATAGCATAGTTTGTAAGGAGGATCGAAAAGCCGAAGTCGTCTCGCCAACAGATGTTCAATGGCGCGTCACCGAAAAGGTCCAAGCCTATCTGGATGCCGGCACCCAAATGGTATGGGTTGTTGAATCTGTCATGAAAACAGTAACAGTATATCGTTCTAAAACAGATATTAAAGTGTTTACGGATACCGACACGCTTACCGGTCCGGTGAGGATGTTGTGCCGGGGTTTTCTTGTCGAGTTGCCCAACTTTTTGAATAGGATACAGTGGGAGGTCGCGAGCTGGGGCTCACTCCTACGAAAGAATTGGAGAATATATACATTATGGATAAAATCCGAATTGCTTTTATCGGTTGTGGTGGCATGTCTTCGCAATTGCAGCAGTGTATACCGATGGTGCCGGCGTTTGAATTCGTCGCTACCTGTGACCTCGTTAAAGAAAAAGCAGAATCCAATGCCCGAAAGTTCGGGGCACTCCGTCATTATACGGATTACAACGAGATGTTTGCAAATGAGGATCTCTACGCAGTCGCTGTTGTCGGTAGACCCGAGGATAAACTCCATCGAGACATCGGTATTGCTTGTCTCCGCCGCGGGTATCACATCTACACTGAGAAGCCTCCTGCGACTACTGCTGAAGGCGCGAAAATGCTTGTTGATGCGTCAAATGAAACCGGTAAGACAGGCATGGTAGGCACAATGTGGCGGCATGCACCCGCACACCAGATTGCCAAGCAGCTGATGGACGAAGAAGCGTTCGGTGCGGCATGCCAGTATCATACACGCTATCTCGCCCCAGGTCCGCGGCTTCAGGAGGCGGGGTCCCCGTTTGCGTGGCCCTTCATGCTTGATCAAGTAATCCATCCGACCGATTGTATGCGTTTCTTTATGGGACAAGTCAGTGAAGTTTATGCGACGGGGACGGTTGATACAGCATCCAGCACTGTGTCGTTATCTGTGAACCTCCGCTACGAGAACGGCGGCATCGGGACGATGACCCTCGGCACTGGGCCCGTTTTAGAAGCGATGGTTTTCATCAAAGGCACTGGTAATCAAGCAATTCAGGTGTTGGAGACGCGCCAATTGCGTCGTTATCGTATGCCGACATGGCTCGGTGAGGGGGGCGGTTACGCTGATACACCGACTGAAGCGTGGGATCTCAACACCGCATACCACGGTATTGGCAGACCCGGCTATCTCGAAGAGATGCAACATTGGGCAAAGTCGTTGCAAGAAGGCACGCAACCACACGCCAGTCTTGAGGATGCCTGTCAGAACATGCGTGTTTTGGAGGCGATTAGCCGTAGCGTTGAAACAGGAAAGGTCGTTCAAATTTCTGCCTGACTTGTAGAGAAAATACCTACTATGGACTGGGCACCGCGGGTCAAACCCATCAAAATCCGTCAACTTTACCGATATGCTCGACTCGGCATCTATGAAGATACACTTTTACACGATGTCGGTTGGGAACTCTACGCTCGCTGTGCAGACATCGCCACAGTCGCCGATGTTTATCGCGAGGGACGTGTGCCATGTCCAAAATGCAGAACGAAGATCACGCGCCGGATTGACCCGCTCTTTAGTAAAGGCGAAGGCGGAACTCACGAACACTGGTTTCACTGCCCCCACTGCACCGGACGACTCCTCTGGCGCGACTGCCGTCAAGCCCTCCGAGACACCCCGCGATGTTTTGATTGTCGCGCCGTTCTACAGAAAGAAGTTGTGTTGCGATGCACCTGTGGTAAAACATGGTCCCAGGAAGCCTATAAGCAGTCGGTGAGAACCCGTGTCCTCTTACCCTGTCCTCACTGTCTTGAGCTCGTCCGTAGACCGGATCCACCGCCAGTGGAGCGAACCTCCAGAAATTGGCGATCCGATCCTGAGTTGCAATGTCCCAAATGTCAAAGCGTCGCCCTCCATCAGCACGGTAATATTGAATGTACCGTCTGCGGCTACAAACGGCGATGGCGGGCTTACCGAAAGAGTCTAAAAAAGAAGGATGAAAAACTCGAATGTCCGAATTGTGAACATGCCTTCAGGTGGCAGGAGTGGCGCAAAAGTGTTCGGTCCCTACGGACTGGGAATCCACAACCCGCTCGTGAGTTCGTAAAAAAATGGCGCAAGTGTCGCACACCGCAACAACGTATGATACAAATTGACACGCTACTCCAAACCCTGCACGGTAGAGGTCCATTGGCTCCGTTATTTATTGATAGTGGTGAACAGAAAATTCGCCAAATGCTTGACGACTTGGCATCATAGTTTTAAACGTTACCCAGAGATATATGTTATGCAAGATTCTATTACTAAACCGCAATGGGCAGAGGAAAATTCCCAAGATTTCATTGACTACGGCAAATACTTCGTCCCTGACCGAGAGATCCAAATTGATTGCATTTGTGAAGTGATTCCATCTCCATCGAAACCCACTTATATTCTCGATCTCTGTTGCGGTGCTGGACTCCTTACGCGGGCACTGTTGGATAGGTTTCCTGAATGCCACGTCTACGGTTTAGACGGTTCTCCGACAATGCTTGCTCACGCCGAAAAGGCACTTGCTGCTTATGGAGAGCGTTTTAAGACACACCTCTTCGATTTAGCTGCAAGCGATTGGCGCGAATTGCCTGTCCCCGTCCATGCTATTGTATCTTCTCTGGCGATCCATCACTTAGATGCTGTTGAGAAACAAACACTGTTCAAAGATATGGCATCGCTCCTGATGCCGGGTGGCAGTTTCATTATCGCTGATCTGACTGAGCCGATGGATCCTTTTGGACAAAGGCTTGCAGCGAAGGCTTGGAACGAAGCCGTGCGTCAACGTTCACTGGATTTGGATGGTGATTTGAGAGGATATGAACAGTTTCGTGAATTGGGTTGGAACCATTATGCACAACCCGAACCCGACCCAGATTCGATTGATAAACCGTCATCTTTGTTTGATCAACTTAAATGGCTTGATGAAGCCGGATTTGTTGATGTTGATGTTTTCTGGATGAAGGCTGGGCATGCTATCTTCGGAGGTCGCAAGCCGAACCCAGAATCAAAATGAACGATTGCTAATCGAAATCGACAACTCAGGAGGAAGACCATGAAAGTTCTGTTTCTTATAACTTGCATTATGAGTTTGATAATGCCTATTGGTACGCTTTGGGCACAGAATCTGGCACTGGAATTAGATGGGGCAACAGCTATCGAAGTGCCAAACAGCGACAGTTTAAATCCCAAAACCGCGATAACGATAGAGGCGTGGATGAACATGAGTAAACCGGTCGGTGAGTGTCTTGCAAAGGACTGGGGCGGTCAAAGGGATTACATTTTTCCAGAGATTGTCCAAAACGGGACGGGATTACGATTTGTCCTTTGGCCCGGCACAAAAATCCTTGATGTCCCTGGATTGAAGCCGAACGAATGGCAACATGTCGCGGGTGTCTGGGATGGTAAGGAGATGCGGACATATATTGATGGCGAAGAGAAGGGGGCCGCAGCTTTTGGAGCAAAGGAATTAGCGGCAACCGATGCTTCCCTGTATATCGGGGTCGGTGATAGTCAAAATTGGTTCTGTACAGGTGCCATTGATGAAATCCGTATCTGGGAAGTTGCTCGCACCGAAGAAGAGATTAATGAATTTATGATGAAAGTCCTCAACGGTGATGAAAAGGGTCTAAACGCGCACTATACTTTCGATGCGGGTGATGCTAACGATAATACCAAAAACGGAAATGATGGCAAGGGTGGATTTGGAAAGCCAAATTATATTGATGTTACCAATGATCTTGACCTTGAGCCACTTTCTGTTGAGCCAGGTGATAAGTTGGCGACAACGTGGGCATGGGTGAAACGGACCCAGTAATTAATTTCACTAAGGAATAAAAATTGTATCAACTTTCAGATAAGATTCTTTCGTTTTATAGACAGACACAAGAGGCAAACAGACTTACAACCAGTGTCAAAGGGCAACTGGAGTTCGTACGCACCCAAGAGATTATCACACGCTATCTACCCGCACCACCGGCAGTGATCCTGGACATCGGAGGGGGTTCGGGACCCTATGCCTGTTGGTTAGCAAAGGAGGGCTACGAGGTCCACCTCGTAGATCCTGTGGATACACACATTGAGCAGGCGAAAGCAGCATCAAATCAACAATCCGAACATCCAATTGCGAGCATATCGCTTGGCGACGCGCGGGCACTGCGTTTTTCGTCTATGTCTGCGGATGCTGTGCTATTATTGGGACCGCTTTATCACCTCATTGATAAGAACGAGCGGTTGCTCGTACTCAGCGAGGCATACCGCGTATTGCAAGAGGGTGGGGTTATGATTGCTGCCGGTATCTCACGCTTTGCGTCCATGCTCGACAGTTTTTTTGAGGGTCGATTCAGGAATCCTATTCACGTGGACATTGTTCAAAACGACCTTGAAACGGGTTACCATCAGAACCTGACCGAGGACCTTAAGTACTTCACGGATGCGTATCTTCACCGTCCCGAAGCACTCAATTCTGAAGTGGTTGCAGCCGGTTTTCAACATCAAGCGACGCTTGCTGTTGAAGGACCAGCGTGGCTTTTTGAATCGTTTCAAAATTATTGGACAGACCCAGACCTGCGTTCTGTCGTTTTAAATTTGATTCGCAAAGTCGAAGCAGAGCCTTCGATACTCGGCATGAGTGCGCATATCCTTGCAATAGGGACCAAGTAGAACGTCCAAGATTGAGGTGATTGATAATGCCCGAAGGTCAGATTGTTGACAAGACAAAAACACTCGCTACAGTTGA
Source organism: Candidatus Poribacteria bacterium (assembly GCA_965232115.1). Taxonomy (GTDB): domain Bacteria; phylum Poribacteria; class WGA-4E; order WGA-4E; family WGA-3G; genus WGA-3G. The sequence continues at coordinate 4,136,913 of OZ246958.1, read as the reverse complement.
GTTGCTTCAGACGGATTTTAAAGCACTCGGTGTCGAAAAGGGCACGGTCTTATTAGTCCATTCCTCCTTGAGTGCGTTGGGGTGGGTCTGCGGCGGTGCTGTCGCTGTTATCCTCGCCCTTCAGAAGGTTTTAGGTGAAACGGGTACACTTATAATGCCGGCCCACTCGACCGACCTCAGCGATCCAAGTCAATGGGAAAACCCACCTGTCCCTGAATCGTGGTGGCAAATCATACGTGAGACGATGCCTGCCTATGATCCCGATTTGACTCCGACCCGTTCAATGGGCAAAATCGCCGAAACCTTCCGAAAACAAAAGAACGTTCTTCGCAGTGTGCATCCGCAGAGCTCCTTTTGCGCAAGTGGGCCCCAAGCATCTTACATCATAAGCAACCACTCCTTGGCGTTTGGCATGGGCGAGAATTCACCGCTTGCCAGAATCTACGATTTGGAGGGTTCTGTCCTGCTTCTCGGTGTCGGGCATTCGAGCAATACCTCTATACATCTTGCAGAATACCGAGCGGACTTTCCAACCAAGCGCGTTGTGCAGGAGGGTGCCCCGATCTCGCAAGAGGGTTCAAGAACCTGGACTACCTTTGAAGATATTGATGTAGACGATTCAGATTTCCATCGCCTCGGTGAAGATTTTTTGCGTTCTGACGCGGGCAAAGTAGTTCGGCGTGGCAAGGTCGGCATCGCAAACTGCCAACTCATGCCACAACGTGCTATTGTGGACTTTGCTGTTGATTGGCTTGCGAAAAATCGCAAGAACCGGTAGGAAAGAAAAAAATTGAATCTTTCGTTTTGTATGTGTTATACTATGAATACGGAAAAAAGAGAAGTACCCCATCTACGGAGACCGACACGAATAGATGCGAGGAGAAATTCAGATGGAAAAAATAAAAGAACTTCGCATATCCAACGATGCGATGAACGATCCAGAAGAGTTGCGGCACCGGATCTCAGAAGAAGGGTATCTCTTCTTCAAGTGCCTACAAGATCCCGACAAACTCTGGGCGTTACGGCGAGAGATGCTAACGACAATGCAGAAGGGCGGTTGGCTCGTCGCGGGGACCGACCCGATGGACGGCATCGCTGATATTTCGACCCAATGTACCGAAGGCGATCCCGAATATACAGACGTGTACCATGAAGTCTATAAATTAGAAGCGTTCCACCGTTCCGGTCACTGGCACGAAGTCGTCGATATGGTGGAAAAGATTGTCGGTAGAGAGGTGCTACCGCATCCGCAAAAGATTGCGCGCCTCTGGTTCCCGAAGTACACGGCACATACAACCCCGATCCATCAAGATTTCGTCCACTTCCAAGGCAATTTCCAGACCTATACCTGTTGGGCACCCGTCGGAGATTGTCCGATTGAGTTAGGTGGCTTAGCAGTCCTACCCGGATCACATAAGATCAACAAGGTCATGGAACACCACTTTTCGCTCGGTGCTGGCAGTCTCTGCGTTAATGAGGACGAATTGTCGGGTGAATGGCACTCCACGAACTATGAAGTTGGCGATACGCTCATCTTCCCAGCTTTGACGATCCATAAGGCACTGCCGAATTTGACTGAAGATCGACTTCGCGTGTCGCTCGACAACCGCTATCAGGCTGTCGATGACCCGATCGCTGAGCACATGCTTGAACCGCACCTGAATATTTTCAACTCCCTTACGTGGGAACATGTCTATGAGAATTGGAAATCTGATGAACTGCAGTATTATTGGAAGGATCTTGACTTGACGGTTATCGCAAGGGATTTCAGTTACGGAAACAAAGGATTTGAGGAGGCTTTGGAACTCGCAAGAGATGGAGATGAACGCGCCATCTTACACTTAAATCGGGCTCTCAAGCGAGATACTACAACTGAGTTGGCACAACGGGCAGCAGCAGTTTTGCAGGAAGTTGAGATCGGGGCTGCTGGTTAATTGGATGAAAATCCGAGCCACTTTTTTACTCTAGCCGCGACCTGTTCCATTTGCGCAGACCGTAATGCTCCGAGTTTGCGAATGAACTTGGCGGGTGGGACAGCCATCAGTCCTTGAACATTGAAAGCACCGGGTCTTAAAGCAGCCACAGAAAGGTTTACTTCAAAATTGGACCTTCTTGAACTTGTCGTGTGCGGTACGACAGTAATTAGCGCGTAATCAGAATCTGAAAAAGGGACGCTGAGTACCAGAACAGGGCGTGTCTTTGCCGCCACGCCAAGGTCGGCTAACCAGATTTCACCGCGCTTAGGCATTCGTATTGTCCTCTTGTTTTTCTATTTTATCAAAGAGTTCAAAAACTGCTGATGCCGTTGATACCTGATCGTATTCTGTCCAGATGCCGTAGTCATCATCGTAGATGACAGGCTCGTGGCGCACCCGATATAAATCACGAATAACCCGCTCAATATGATGTAACTCAGCGGTTGTCAGCGCCGGTAATGATGCGGTTATCTCTTCAATTCTACGCATTTTAAAAAAGTCCTCCACAACGTTCGCTATTTTGATAAACATTATACGTTAATTTTTTCCGGATAACAACACAATTCTAAGGACACCGGATGGATTTCCATTACAAAGACATCGTGCCGTGGGGTAGGTCGTTCGACGAATATCTTGATATGTTTAACCTCTCTGAAGAAGACTTGACGCGGGACATCGTAGGCGTAGGTGATGGTCCCGCGTCGTTCAATTTTCGGATGTACCAACGTCGCACGCCGATAATCTCCATAGACCCAATCTACCGGTATTCAGAGGCGGAATTGCGCCAACGCATTCAGGAAACCCAAGAGGATGTCATCGCCCAAGCCCGCCGGAATCAGGATAAATTCGTCTGGACAAGATTCTCGTCTGTTAATGAGTTGTCAGAGGTCAGGATGCAGGCAATGGATGAGTTCTGCCGAGATTTTGAGAGAGGCAAGCAACAGGAACGCTATATCAACGCATCACTCCCGAATTTACCCTTTCCTGATCGCCATTTCGACCTCGTACTCTCCGCACATTTCCTCTTTTTCTACTCCGCAAACAGAGATCTGACGTTTCATCTTGATGCCGTGCGAGAACTACTTCGTATCGGAACCGAGGTGAGAATTTTCCCCATTGTTGATGTCAACAGCAACCCTTCCCCTTTCTTATCACCCGTTATCCACGAACTTGAAAAAGATGGGATTACGTGCTCGGTTGCGCGCGTCCCGTATCACTTCCAAAAAACAGGGAATGAGATGCTGCGAGTAAAATCGTACTGATAGACTACCACTTGTGTGTCGGCGTTTCCGAGAGGTTTTTCATGAACTCATACGTCCAATCCACAGTCCGATAACCGCAGTTGCTGTAAAAGAGAAATGCGCGATGGTTATCCCAGGCAGTACTAATCGCTGCATGCCGGTATCCAATCTTCTTCATCTCTTGCAGCGCGTATTGAAGCAGATAACGTCCCAAACCTTGCCCTTGAAAATCGTCTTCAACACCGAGCCAAACCGTATGAAACCAATCTTGGGCATCCGGATGGCTTGAAAACTCACCGCCACAAATAGACTCACAGATTCCAACTTGTTCACTATCTTGGTGGGCAAGCACAGTACAATTCGGATACCGTCCACGCCCCTCCTTCCACTCGATAGAAAGCGTTACCGGTAGACTCGAAGGGACGGGCGTAACGGAATAGTCTTCCCAATCCAAAAAGACCTCACCTTCAGAACGACGGTATCCGTTGAATCCAAGGAGCCCTTGAACTTGGTCAAGTGTGTCTGACAGGTAGGCGTGTTCAAAGTGATAGAAACGATAACGACAATCTTGTGGGAAAGCGGAAATTTGGGAAACGTTGAACGCTTTCAGATAGTCTTCTGCCTTTTCAAGTACGGCTTGTCCAACCGCTCGCGCCCCGCGTTCATAACCCAAGAACCGAATAACACCTAAGTTTTCTTTCCTATGTTCCCGAGCTGGACTAATACCGACGTGGATAAACGCTTGGATAACACCGTTGACTATTGCTACAAAGGCGGTTTCGGAATCGAGTCCATCCCCCTTTAAATCGGCTTTATCGGTAGTTACTCGGCTTATCGCGATAGCGAATTCTTCTTCCGTTACTGGATAGCAATGCGGAATGTTGGAGGTTATGTGGTTGTAAAATTGTGTCACCAATGTTTGCAGATCGGATGTATATTGGCGTATTTCCATGTATCACTCCTATTGCTCACCTTTAGCGTTCCTCGACTTGGAAGTTGGCATCTAACGCCTTCGCAATTCGGACTTGAGACTCTTGGAGGTGTGCCAAGCTATAATCGTTAAGTCTGCCTTGCGCGGTTTGGAGCACGCGCTGTATGCGAGTGTTAATTTGCCCGAGATGGCGACGTGCGAGGGATCTTGCGTCCTCAGGCGTGCCACTGTCGGCATCTAATACCAGTTTGATAAGCCGCTTGAGATGTTCGCGTTGTAAACCGCGCCGGAAACTGGAGATGAACGCGTCCGTATTCGACCACTGCTTTTCTCCTATATTCCGATCCAATTCTGTCCAGACCGCATCCGTAATGCCTGAAAAAAGTTCAGGGAGTGTGAACGCATCCGCACCTTTAGGGAACTTTAACTCTGTGTCTTGAATCCGTGCGAGAACGTTCGGGTAGAGCAAGCGTTCCAGAATGCGATTTTGATAGCGCAGAATGATCTCATGTACCGGGTAATCGAAACGGGTAGAATCCCAACTGGCGGCTCCCCAATCGCTCCAACGGGTGATTGCCAGACTGTTAAGCAAGTCCGGCGGGAAATTGAAGGCTTTGTCCGAGAGGGCGTGTTCTTTGAGGAATTCGAGTGCTTCGCGTTGTTTCGCTGCGGGGACCGGCACGAAGGGCAACCGTCCATTTTCATCGCCGCGATGATCGCGGTGGTGGTACTGCCCACCGATGTAACGACTTGCGAGGTACATGGTATAACCGTGTTCAACAATGAGTGTACGGAAAGCCCGCCTGGTTCGTTGATAGCCTTCGCCTTCTTTTGTAACTTTGTTTGCAATCTTATCCCAGAGTCCAACAACAATCTCACGACGTTGTTTGGCAAATTCAAGTGGATCGTCGCCGAGGTCCCAGCGGTTGACCAATGGGTCAATATCTCGATGTTGATACCCATAAGCATCGCTATCTGTAGCATACGTCAGTTCCGGCGTTGGCGCACGGGTAGCGATTTTGCGCAACGCCTCTAATTCATCTTCTGGCTTGCTCGCATTAGTGGGTTTATAGGCATATTCAATCACCCAGTAGTCCCAGGGGCCGATTGTCGGCGTATAGTAATGCCCTTGTTTTTCACCTTCGGGTGCGATGTTCACAGCATCGTATTCCATGACAGAACCGAGGATGGCTTCTCCATTCTTTTTGTTCAAGTCGTCGAGAGAGAAAATTGTACTCGCTTTAAAGTTATGGCGCAATCCCAATGTATGTCCCACTTCATGCATCGTCAGTGCTTTGAGTGCCTCTCCGAGAAACTCTTCTGGGAGTTCACCGCCTTCGCCAGTCAGATCCCGCGCATCCAAGACACTTGCCATGAACCCCATCTGATGCACCAACCCAGATCCCATCTGACACTGAAATTGTGAAGATGGGTCCATCGGATGATCACGCTCATGCGCTAACTCATCAAAGAACGTTGTATATTCTCGCCGCCAAGACCTGATGAAACCATCGGTAATAAGGATGTCGGCATCCAGTATCTGTCCTGTCAGTGGATTCACGCGAGAGGGACCGGTGGCGAATCCTGCGTCAACCACCCAACGGATCGTGTTATACCGTGCGTCTTCGGGGTCCCAGTCCTCATAGTCCTGCTGAATGCGTGCTTCAATCGCATCGACAAAACCCGCCTTTTCAAACGCCTTGTTCCATTCGAGGATCCCCTGCCGGATGTAAGGACGGAAGCGGTGCGGTACGGTTTTTTCAATGTAGAAGATGATCGGATCTTTTGGGGGTGAAAGTTTTGCATCCTTGTCGGCTTTCTCCAGATGCCAGCGATTGACGTAACGAGCGAAGGGTTCCTCGCTAACTTGAGCCGAATAGTCTTTGATCGTTGTCATGAAGTGTCCAAGCCTGTCGTCAGCCGGTCGGGGTTGATAGTTGTTGGATGGAAGTGCAGCGAGGCTGTAATGCACCGTCAACTGGATGCCACGACTGTCGGGGACGGTTTCTATGTAACTTTGCGATGTATAGACCGCTTTGACTCTCAATTCGACGTTCTTTGGAAACACCTTGATTGTTCCCCAAGTGCTGCGTGTTTTATCAAAGCGGGCATCAGCGGCAATACGACGTGCCAGTGGCGGCAAATCGGACATAAAAACCGGAGAAATATCGACCAATAGACTCTTTCGTTGTGGATGTACACTTTCAATCTTAAGAGAAAATAATACAGAGTCGCTGTAACTGTAGTCAACTGCTTGGGCAGTCGGTGTTCCCTTTTCAGCACGGTATCGCACATTTTTTCGCACGAGATGCACGTTATCGCCAACGCGCCGCCAAACGAGCAACCATTCATCCATTATTATTCCTGAGATAAGCCGTCCTCTCGCTAAGCCGCGTGCAAGACTGGTCATGCATAGAAAAGGCTGATCCAATTGTGAGGGTTGGATTTCACAATAGAGTTTTTCTTTTTTCTGGTATAGTTTGAAGAAGCCGTCGTAGTTTTTACTATCTTCAATCACTTTTGCGAAATCTGTAAACTCTTGTTTTTTTTCTGTTGTTTCTTGTGCAGATACTGAAATACAGTAACCGCTTATTGTGATGAGACAGATCCAAAATGTCAATAGATGCCGCATCGTTTCTTCTCCTTAGTGAACGATACACTTGGTTATACATCAGAAGATTGGCGGGGTTTCAACCCCGCCAGTAGATATATGGACTTTATAAAAATCCTAATCGGAAATATAGGATCCTTTAGCGTTCCTCGACTTGGAAGTTGGCATCCAACGCCTTCGTAACTCGAACTTGTGACTCTTCAAGGTGCGCCACGCTATAATCGTCAAGTCTTCCTTGTGCATTTTGAAGCACCTGTTGTATCCGAGTATTGATTTGCTCAAGATGAAGGCGTGCAAGCGATCTCGCATCCTCAGGTGTCCCGCTGTCGGCATCCAACACCAGTTTGATGAGTTGCTTGAGGTGTTCACGTTGCAAACCGCGCCGGAAACTGGAGATAAACGCCTCTGTATTCGACCACTGCATTTCTCCGAGATTCCGTTCAAGGTCCACCCAAACCGCATCTGTAATGCCAGAAAAGAGTTCTGGGAGTGTGAACGCATCTTCACCTTTCGGGAACTTGAGTTCTGTGTCCTGAACGCGCGCAAGGACATTCGGATAGAGCAACCGTTCCAAGATACGGGTTTGATTCGTCAAAATGACATCATGGACGGGATAATCGAAACGTGTGGAATTCCAACTGGCGGCTCCCCAGTCGCTCCAACGGGTGATTGCCAGGCTGTTCAACAGATCCGGTGGGAAATCGAAAGTACTATCTGAGAGGGCGTGTTCTTTGAGGAATTCGAGTGCTTCGCGTTGTTTCGCTGCGGGGACCGGCACGAACGGTAAACGTCCGTTTTCATCGCCGCGGTGATCGCGGTGGTGATACTGTCCACCGATATAACGGCTTGCGAGGTACATGGTATAGCCGTGTTCATAAAGCAACCTTCCAAATGCCTGTCTGACGCGTTGATAGCCTTTTCCCTCTTTTGTGACCTTATCTGCGATCTTATCCCAGAGTTCGACGACAATCTCTCGCCGCCGTTTCGCAAACTCAAGCGGGTCGGCACCGAGGTCCCCTCGATTGACTAATGGATCAAGATCTCGGTAGCGATACCAAGACGCATCTTCATCCGTAGCATACGTGAGTTCTGGCATCGCAGAACGGGAAGCGATTTTGCCCAATTCTTCTAATTCGCCTTCCGGTTTGCTTGCACTAATGGGTTTATATGCATACTCGACCACCCAATGGTCCCAAGGCCCAATTGTTGGTGTGTAGTAATGTCCCTGTTTCTCGCCTTCAGGCGCGATATTCACAGCGTCGTACTCCATAACGGAGCCGATAAGTGCTTCACCCTCTTTTTTATTTATGTCGTCAAGAGAAAATATCGTACTCGCTTTAAAGTTGTGACGCAATCCGAGTGTATGTCCCACTTCGTGCATCGTCAACGTTTTGAGAGCTTGCCCAATAAACTCTTCTGGGAGTTCACCCCCCTCATCGATCAGGTCTCGCGCTTGCAAAACGCTCGTCATGAGTCCCACCTGATGTGCTAATCCTGATGCCATCTGGCACCGATAGCGTGAAGCGGGATCCATCGGATGATCGCGCTCATGCTCCAACTCATCAAAGAAGGTCGTATATTGTCGCTGCCACCCCCTGATGAAGACGTCACTGATAAGGATATCGGCATCCAGTATTTGCCCTGTCAAAGGGTTCACGCGGGACGGACCAATGGCGAACCCTGCATCAACCACCCAGCGGATTGTGTTATACCGCGCGTCTTCGGGGTCCCAGTCTTCGTAATCTTGCTGAATCCGTGCTTCAATCGCGTCGGCGAATCCAATTTTTTCAAACGCCTTGTTCCATTCCAAAATGCCCTGCCGGATATAAGGACGGAAGCGATGTGGCACTGTTTTCTCAATGTAGAAGATGATCGGATCCATCGGCGGCGAGAGTTTCGCATCTTTATCCGCTTTCTCCAAATGCCACCGTTGGACGTACCGCGCAAACGGTTCTTCGCTGACGCGAGCGGAATAATCTTTGATCGTCGTCATGAAGTGTCCGAGTCTGTCATCAGCCAATCGCGGCTGATAGCTGTTCGATGGGAGTGCAGCGAGGCTATAGTGTAGCGTCAACTGGATGCCACGACTGTCAGGGACAGTTTCTATATAGCTTTGCGATGTGTAGACCGCTTCGACCCTCAACTCTACGTTCTTTGGAAATGCCTTGACTGTTCCCCAAGTGCTACGCGTTTTGTCGAAGCGTGCGTCGGAGGCAATACTGCGCGCCAGAGGTAGCAGATCAGATATAAAGACCGGAGAAATGTCCACTAACAGACTCTTTCGTTGTGGATGGATACTTTCAATCTTAAGAGAAAATAAGATGGAATCGCTGTAACTGTAGTCAACCGCTTGGGCAGTCGGTGTCCCCTTCTCAGCACGGTAGCGTACATTTTTTCGCACGAGATGCACGTTGTCGCCGACGCGTCGCCAGACGAGGAGCCAATCGTCCATTATCATTCCTGAGATAAGGAATCCTCTTCCTAAGCCGCGCGAAAGGCTAATCATGCATAGAAAAGGCTGCTCTAATTGTGATGGCTGAATTTCGCAGTAGAGTTTTTCTTTTTTCTGGTATAGTTTGAAAAAGCCGTCGTAGTTTTTACTGTCCGCAATCACTTTGGCAAAATCTTCAAACTCTTTTTTCTTTTCTGTGGGTGCTGCCTGCGTCGCAGGCTTTGCGGATTGTGCCGCTTCTTGTGCAGCTGCTGGAAAGCAATAACCGATGATGATGGTTAAACAGATCCAAAAAGTCAATTGGTATCGCACTGTATTTTCTCCTATGTGAGAGGTCAGTTTCTATCTTCAGCCTGGAGGCGTTCAAGCGTTGCCAAAGCCTTTGCCAGTTCAGCCTCAGCGTGTTCACGAGCAAGGGCTTCCTGTTCAGCACGTTCTTGGGGAGGTTCCAACCACTGCTCTATCTCAGGATCATACAAGCCCAACATCCCATCGCGCTCACCGAGTTCTAAGTTCAACACCGATGACGGAAGACGTTCATTCACAAATGCCATTTCCTCATACGCGCCATCAACCAAATGAAAACCTATGAAATGTGGCCGTATTTGATGGCGTGGGTCATAGATGTAATATTCCTGCACTTTCAGAACAGACTCATATAAATCTTTCTTCCGGGTTAGATCATGCTGAACTGTGCTCGGACTTGCAAGTTCTATCACAAAATCGGGTGTGTGAGATTCCTCCCAGGTCAGATAGGTGCCACGCTGCTTTTTCGCGACTCCCCGAACGACAAAAACATCGGGGGCAACCGATTTCGTTGCATCGCCCATTTCGTAATAGATTAACAGATCTCCAGAAACATAAACATCATCATGTTCCCGAAAGTGATGTTCAATCATTTGAAGGAGGTCCATAAGTAGTTTACGATGCCAATCAGTTTCTGCCATAGGTTTACCATCTGAAGAGGGATAGAAGGGTGTTGGAGCAGACACGACTTTTTGCTGCATGGTTCCACCTCCTAAAAGGGTTATCAAATTGCTAAGGGGTTAGTCATTAAGAATAACATACAAGTTGTGATATGTCAATTTTCAATGCTTTTTTTACGAGTTGCTACGCTCATTTTATTCATAATGAATTCGCTGACTTCCATCAAATGAGAATCGCGGCCAATCGCGTTCCCAGTTTTCGGAGGCGTAAGGGATATAATGGCACGCTAACGCATGTCTACGGGTACCGGGCTGCAGAATTTCTGCACCGCCGTGGATTAATTTGCCGTCAAAGAGAATCACATCTCCAGCGTTCACCATAACTTGAACCGCATCCACGCCATTTTCTTCAAAAACTTGTTTGACTGCTGGAAAATAGCGATTGTGCTGTTGTTGCTCGTAGGTTTCTCCCGGTAGAAAGGTCATCGGCACGTCCTTTTTCGTAACTAATTGACCTTTATGTGAACCCGGTTGTACGATGAGGGGACCGTTATTCTCATCAACACTGACCATCGCGATCCACGCAGACATGCAGTCGGGCAGATAGTATTGGTCTTGATGGAATGGATGCTCTGAACCTTCGTAAAAGTGCATCGTCTGGATGCCTTCTGGTTCCCCGCCAAAGCAGTCTGTGAGTGGCTTGTGTAAGCGCGAATTGATCAGCAAGTCCAATACACGTTGGTCATATAGATGCTGATTAAAGGTACGAGCCCCATATTTATCCTGTTGAAAGAATCCTTCGAGATGTTTATGCCCTGTGTGAAGGTCTTCCATGTGCGCTACAAAACTTTGACATTCTTCCGCTGAGAAGACGCTTTCAAGGACGAGATACCCGTTTTCCTGATAGAACGCTTTTTGCGTAGGTGTTAAGCCTCTCTTTTCGGATGTCATTTTTCCCCCTCAAGAAGTTGCGGATACTGTTTATGCTTCTCTGCTTTTATTTTAACACAGTTGTTGATGAAATTGCAGTTAAATTTCCGAAGGTTTTTTGACAATGTTTGTTGAATCTGCTATTATTATTCTTATTCTCGAAATAAAAGGATAAGAAGGTTTAGGAGACGATTGATGAAAACAGTTCCTAAGATCGTCGCAGTCGGTGGCGGAGAAATCAGTGCACAAGAAACCGCTGCGATTGACAAGCGTATCATTGAATTAACAGGTAAAACACAGCCCAAGGCACTTTTTATACCAACTGCCAGTAGCGATGCCCCTGGATACATTGACACCTTTGAAGCGTATTACGGTGGACATTTTGGATGTCAAACGCGCATTCTCACACTCACTCAAAATCCGCCAGGGTTTGAGGAGATGTCCGCATTGGTATTGGACTCAGACCTCGTCTATGTTGGTGGCGGGAATACCTATCGGATGATGAAACTGTGGCGGCGATTGGGATTAGATGCCGTGTTGACAGAAGCTGCATCCCGCGGGACTGTGCTATCGGGTCTCAGTGCTGGTGCGATCTGCTGGTTTAAATACGGACATAGCGATTCTCGCTCTTTCTCGAGTAATCCGAAGTGGGACTATATCCGCGTCAGAGGACTCGGGTTCATTAATGCAATATACTGTCCACATTATCATTTTGAAGGGCGTGAGACTTCTTTTTCCGAGATGATCGCAAAACGCGGGGGCATCGGAATCGCTTGTGATAACAACGCCGCGATTGAAATCGTCGGTGAGCAGTATCGTGTTCTCACCTCTGCACCTACTGGAAAGGCATACAAGTTCTTCAAACGTAACGGAAACGTCGTTCCTGTGGAGTTATCTCAGGATAGTGAGTATAGACCTTTAGCTAACCTTTTAAGGCGGCAATAACATTGAATCTTATTTCGCGCCGCGTAAGGGGAACCCGAATCTAAAATTAGGCTTGATTGATCATAGCCACTATGTTATTCTATTTCCACTAAATATTTTTATCAGGAGGCACCTTTTCTTTCCGTGGTAAGAACCCCATCGGTCTTTTGGGGATGCGGGAAGCCTGGGTTGTTAGAGTTTTTATGCAGGTCGCAGCAATGTTTGGTGAAGGTAAAGGCGGTGTCGTTGAGAAGCCGGATCCTCGGGCAGCTGGGGATGTTGTCGTTGTCAAGATTCATGCCGTTCCGATGTGTACGGAGTATAAAGGATTTATAGGCGGAGGTACTGGCGAACACTTTGGACACGAAGCCGCGGGTGAAGTCGTTGAAGTCGCACAACCCGGTCGTGTCAAAGTCGGAGACCGCGTTGTCGTGCAACCTCAGAGCGGTTGCGGTAAGTGTTCGCTGTGTGTTGTCGGGGAACATATCCACTGCCAGAGTCCGCGTCGCGTCAGCGAAACCCTCGGTACAGAAGCAGCTTCGGCAACTTACGCGCAATATCTCCACAAAATGGACGAATTGCTGTCTCCAATCCCAGACAGTGTGAGTTATGAACACGCAGGAATGGCGTGTTGTGGACTCGGGCCGACATTTGGGGCAATGGAACAGATGCAGGTCAACGCCTTGGATACCGTCATGGTTACCGGCTTAGGTCCGGTTGGGTTAGGCGGTATTATCAACGCACACTATCGCGGGGCGCGTGTCATCGGCGTGGAAAGCCATCCCTATCGGGCAGAACTCGCCAAGAAGTTAGGCGCAGAGGCGGTGTTCAACCCAACGGATTCGGATGTCCTTGAACAAATTCTCGACTTCACAGATGGGGTCGGTGTTGACAAAGCTGTGGATTGCTCAGGTGCATCCGCCGCGCATCGGTTAATGGTCGATGCAGCACGCAGGAAGGGACAGGTTACATTCGTCGGTGAAGGTGGAGAGTTTCCGCTCGGTGCGAGTCGGGATATGATTCGGAAGGGGATTGTCCTCCGCGGGAATTGGCACTACAACCTTGGGGATTATCCCAAATTAATGCAGGTCATTCAGTCTGTATCCGATCAGATAGACACCTTTATCACACACACCTTCCCGATGCGTGACGTGCAACAGGCATGGGAACTCCAAGCCACCGGAGAGTGCGGTAAGGTCGTGCTGCATCCCTGGGAATAGTTGACGAAGAGCCAGCACGGAAAGGTTACCAGACGGTCGCGTCTTGGAGACGACGCAGTTTGAGAACGAAGGAATCCTCGTTGAGTTCTATCATATCGTAAGAGATCGCTTCCCCTTGGGAGATATCGCGTTTGAGTTTGACATCATAAGCCAGACCGAGGGGAAGTAGATTCTCAGCACGCGCAATTTCTGCCTTCTCAATCAGACCGTTAACGGTATACCCACCGCTGCCATCAAGCACCTCTCCGACTTTCAGGTTGCGTTTGGCAACCGTTATGACATCGGCGACCGGTGTCGGCAACGGTGTCCCCGTTGGTTGTCCGTAAAGCGCAGCTTTCGCAATCGAAATTGGAGCTTCAACGGCTACAAGGTGGTACGGACGATAGAGAAGGTAGTTCTGACCGTCGCCACCCGGATGTAGGTTGTAACTGGCGAGGTCTTCTTGTGTAAACGGGTGATCCGTCCGAATCACAACGAACACGCCCATCCGAAGTGGATCGTCTAACATCGTCTTGCCATCGGTTGCGATGCTGTTTGCGAGTTCGACGACACCGTGGCGGCTCAAAATGCCGCCTGCTTCTTTTGTGCTGAAGACTTGGGCGATGTCGGAAATGTTCACTGAAGGTTCGTGCATCCCGCGAATATCGGGTGGGAGTCCAGCCATGTTCGCCAACGAGGTCATCTCAATCTGCGCCTTTGAACCATCTCGGAACGAGTTGAACATCTTGAAGTTAATCGTGCGCCGTTCAATGAGTTCTTCACTAAACCCGAACCGTTGCGGAACGGTATCGGGTATTCCAGCGCGGTCGTCATCATAAAAGACTGTGCCTCGCCCCGCAGCGACAATCTCGAAACCAAGCGTTTTTGCCCACTCAACGATGTTCATCGTCACACCGGGCTGGTCACCGTCAACGAGGGTATAGACAACACCAGCATTATCCGCCAAGCGTCTCAGGAACGAACCGACGGTAACATCTGTCTCGACGTTAACCATCACGAGATGCTTTTTGTGCATCAGGGTGTGGTAAGCCATTTCTGCCCCGACTTCCGGGATACCGGTTGCTTCGACAACCACATCGATGAGATCCGATTGGATAATATGCATTCCATCTACAGTAATTGCTCGTTTCCAACTGCGGATGGTGTCGTTCAAGGTGTTCGTATCCTGAACGCGTGAGATTGCGTCAACTGGGACATTGCTGGCAACATAAGCGTTTGTGGCGTGTGCCAGATTGATGTCGGCAATCGCGCTCGCTACGATACCTTCCATTTGTGAAAGCTGCGCGACCAACCCCGCACCGAATTTCCCGGCACCAATGATACCCACACGAATCGGATTGTTTGTCGCTGCACGCTCGGCGAGTTGTCTACTGAACATATAAGGTTGTTCCTTTGATTGCGGACGCTATTCAAGTGTCCCTTGAGTTGATTTTTCGTATGCTGCGCGTGTAATTTCAAAGTCCAACGTCTTTCCATCGTCCACTTCTCGTACAACCGTGAATCCAAGCGACTCCCACAACCTTTTTGAGCGGGGGTTGTCAACGTTGACATCTACTGGACAGAAACGATCAATCCCTAATTTTTCAAAAGCGTGCGCCATCAAGCACCGGATAACCTCTTTTCCATAGCCTTTACCCCACAATGTCTTATCCCAGATTCCGATGGGTGACCGCATCACTTTTTCACCCTCAATTTTCGCTCGTTCCAAGTTCATCCACTGTAAACACACCTCGCCAATCGTTCTGCCGCTCGTCTTTTCTATGATCGCAAACAGAAATCCATCTTTCCTCATGTATTTGCCCGCACTTTTGAGGTATTCCTTTGTTATAGGTTCGTCGGGTGGCTCTCCCTCCATTGCTTCCAGAAACTCAGGTTCGTTGTAAAAAGGTACCGCAATGTCAAAATCGGCTTCCTTAAAGGGTCGCAGTATCAGACGCTCCGTTTCCAAGTGAATATTATGTTCTGCAAAATTATCTGGTTGTGTCATATTTGAAATTTCCATATCAGTTGTTAGAGAATTTCTATAATCCATTCGCCATCGTGTGCGGGATTATAGATAAGTCCCTCTTTTATATCAAGACAGAGATCGAGATGTTCCAATACCATGTGTCCAACGAGAACAGGGGACCCCTCAGGCAGATCGGTAACTTGTATTGACCTTGTGCGTCCCAGAATCGTAAATTGAACTTCTGAATAGAGGATGCGCTCAACAATGCCGGTAGCTGCACGAGCTCGCGTCATTTCAATAGGCGTGAGACCGAGTTGTTCAATGAGAGAAGTCGGTAAGCAAAGCCCCGTCGCACCGGTATCAACGAGGGCATCTGGGACGGTAAGCCGCCGCACGTCTTCCGGTTTCATAACGCCTAACTTTACGGCTACCAAGTCATATAGATTTTCGAGTTCAATTTGTGTGGTGTGTCTCATTTCTTTCCCTCCTATTTTAGTGTTGATTTTTGATGTTGATTGTCGTATTGGCACTCACAATTATAGCAGTCTAAACAGGAAATATCAAGATAAACAAAGTCTGCTACAATGTAACTATCACACCTACAAATCCTACAGACTGAATAGATAGGTAAACTTACTCAAAACCGTCCATTCGTGTCCGTTGAGACCTTCCGATGTGTTCCATGCCTGATCGTACACGAGATAGAAATCGCTACCCGGACGATAGATGTAATTAATCAAGAAGTTCGCGCTTGCACGTTGGGCATCGTCATTCCACTGTGCGTACAGTTTGGTAAAGAAACGGGTGTTCAACGCGTAACTAATGCGGGTACCAATGACGTTTGTTGTAAAGCGTTCGCTTTCAGGCAATTTAATCCAATTGCGCTGGTATCGCGTTTCGATCGCCAGTTGATAGGTCATCCGCCACTGGCTATCTATGTCGAAACCGACACGGTTGCCGTTAAAGTAATCCCCAAAGTCTATTCCACCGAATACGCTAAACGGACGGCTGGTCTGGGTGAAAACAGTGAGCGAGACCTCGTTCATCTCGTAATCGCCAGCCGGAATCTCAACATCACTGATTGTGAAAGGTTCGTCAACACGATCAAAGACCCGTTTGAAATCAAGATTGAATCCGTCATCAGAGTCCCAGAGCATACTCCCACCGGTGGATAGGTCCCAACCGATGAGACTGTTATCGTGGTCCAACAGATAGCTGCCAGAGAAGAGCGCGCCAACGTCTCGTATGCTGTACTGTCTGATTTGGCGTTCGTAACTGGTATTCAACATCAACGAGCGGATGTCTGTCCGATTTACGAATCCCATTTTGCTTGTAAATTCAGGACCGATGTCGAGATAAGAGGCGTTAATGCGGAATTGGTCGTTGCGCCAATCATTTGAGAGATACCATGCGAAATCGCTTTCGTCGGGCTCTGGAGACCAACTGCCGACGGTCATTGCGCGCATCCGCCACTGATCGTGTGGTCGAAAAAATAAATCTACCCCACCGTTGCGATGGTAGTTGCCGGTAACGTCACTTTGTCGGTTAGTGAGAATGAAACCCATACTTGAATCGCTGAGTATATCGCGCTGCATTCTTAGCACAGAGAAATTCGTCAACGGTACGTCCGATGTAGCATCGGTCGTCATATTGAGCGCACCGATACTGTAGGGTCCGACTTTCCCTGTGAGTTTACCGCCACCAAGGAGTCGAACCTGTTGTTCGTTTTCGATACCGATCCGACGGCTGTAAAAAACCGACAACGGGGGTGGACCGAAATCTCCGATACCTGCACCGAAGGCGAACAGTCCGCTGCCCTCAAGAAAAAATTCGCGGCGTTCGGGGAAAAAGAGATCGAATCGTGTGAGGTTGACCTCTTCCTGGTCTGCCTCTACCTGCGCGAAATCGGTGTTTACAGTCCAGTCCAGTGTCAGGTTTGACGTTATTCCGTATTTCATATCAAGCCCGAGGTCGCCTTCGGTTGTCCGCTTCCAAATTGTATCGTCGAGATTCCTCGCCAACCCGCCGAGGAGGTACGGTTTGACATCAAAATAGGATGGCGATGTGATGCCTTGGAGTCCAATCACTTTGCCTTGATAGGTAGGGTGATAGGTGCCGGGCCAACTCTCGCTGCGAGGCACTTGTATCCATTGCGATGTTTCGTTCTTTCGCGCGATGTTCCGTCCAAAATTCACGCCCCATACCATCGAGTCGCTCTTTTTGAACCGCAGCTGGTTAAAGGGAATCGCGATTTCGACCGTCCATCCTTTATCGTGTCGCTGTCCGCCCGCTTCCCAGATACAATCCCAGCTCCCGTTAAGGTTCTCCCCACCATCCGTGACTGCGGTGTCTGACATCGCACCAAGGGCATTCATCCGAAAGAAAAAGCACTGTCGTTTGTCACCGTAGGTATCGAGCATCACGTAAACGTTATCATTTTGCCAAAGCTGCCCGTCGCGCCGCATCTCGTTGGCAACGACTTTTTCGGGTTCGGAGTCGTAGCATTCAAATCCGATATAAAGTTTCTCTGTGTCGTACAACATCCGCACCTCAGTGCGTTCGCTAATGGGTTGCCCTTCATCGGGTGATTGTTGCGTAAAGTCGTCGATAACTTGTGCCTCTGTCCAAGCCTCTTCATTGAGATGTCCGTCAATTTCGATTGTTTCTTGTGTTAGCAAGGGTCTAATTTCTTTGCTGGCTCTGACGTTTAAATTTATTGCTGCAACCACTACCAATACCAATAAAGCTATTCTGGAACGCATTTTTCCTCCTCTTTTAGCATTTTTCTTCCTTACAAACGTAATGCCTTCGGTTGTCGTCTTAAAAAAGAAACACCCTCACCGAAATCTCCATTTTATGATGTTCAGTGATGGGCGTTGTATTGTGTAACTTCAAAAGCCTTTTATCTGCTACTCATGAGCCCACCCCTGTCTGGTACATAGAAATAGCGCACAGCACAGCACCAATACCAACCGATGTGCAAAGGCGGTTTTTATGTATCAACGTGGTAAGCGGCAGATAAAACATTTGATAATCCTGTTTTGAAATTTATGTATGTTAAGTATTATAGCACATTTTGTCCTTGAATGTCAAAGTTTTTTGGAATTCCTGATAGAATTCTATAACAGCATTCAACCCTCAGTTTTCTGAAAAATTCACATTTTTTTCAAGAAAAGTAGAATGACTTATAACTAAAAATGAAAATGAGGCAACTTTCCGTCGGTTTTACCACTTCCCCGTCTAAAGCCCCATGCTTCAGCTTGGGGATGTAAGACGGCATGAAACGTTGTTGAAAATAGAGTTGACAAATTAACCTAAATTGTGGTATAATTCTTATATCAAGTTGGCAGACATGTCAAGCATTGCTGCAAGGCAATGTGTCTGCCTACCCACTTGACAGGGGTTAAAGACTTGAGACTTGATATACCATGAGAACCTACAAATATAAATTTGGGCATCAATAATGTGTCTCCGCAGACGGGACCCGCCGGATCCTCACCACTACACACCTCAGAGGTCATGTTGATGGTTCTCTTCATCACTTTCACGAGGCACCTTTTTGGTGGAAGGATTTAAATCGGTAGGGTGATTACTAAATGCGAAACGCATAAAGTTTCGCCCGATTCAGCACAAAACGGAGTCGTAGCGGTTGTTCTGCATCTGCTAATGTAGCCGATTTCCATTGCACTGTATGCCGGACATTATCCGCTGTCAACGGTACACAATCATCAACCAAAAATCCGGGTTGAACCTTTCCATCGGCTGTCAGCACTTCAACATTAACCTGACCACCACTCGCATCGGCATTAATCTCAAGCCCTCCGTTCGGAATCTGCAACGGCACGGTTTCAACAATACCACCCTCCGCATCAGCGTCAAGCGAGACAAAGCCGTCTAACCGCCACTTCGCAAGCCCGATTTCCTTATGTCTGTCCTTCATCTGGGCACCGTGCGTGTGGACTGTGCCTGTATAATACCAGTGAATTTCATCGTCGGTGATGATTGGTTCAATAGCCGTTCCCATAATCATACCGCAATCAAATGTGCCGCGCTCACCGCGTGGAATAAGTGGAGTCCGGTCCGAATCAGTGTAATCCCAGTTAAATCCGTCTCGGCTACAAACGAGTTGCGCGTCAATCGGTCCGTCAACAGGAATTTCATGCTCCGCTGCACCCGGTCCTGTCACATACAACACCCCAGCGAGACCGATGTAAATGTTATGATAAAGAAAACCTGACATATTGTGGATTTCGGCACGATCCGCGTCGTATCGCTGCACGCCAATTTCGTCGTCCGCATCAGTAGCACCAAACATCGGCACAAGCGGTTTCCACGGTCCCTCTAAGCGCGGACTTTCGGTATATGCGATCATGCGTCGGGCATCTTTGTCATCTCCGCGGATTAGCGCATAAGCTCGGAACATCTCTGTTTTTTTATCCCAAATAACATTGAACGCCCCTTCATTATCCCGATCTGCAACGGGTTCCAAATAGTCTGAGTCGTCCCATCGGATACCGTTCGGGGACGTGAGCAGGAAGACGTTGCGGTACCGTCTGCAAAAGCCGATCATCTTATACCGTCTCTGCGGGTCTGATTCATCGTCATCATGGAAGACGCACGCCCCGTGGAGGTCCCACACGATATTATTGTTTGGGTTTCCATTGAATTCAAAGAGTCTGAGGTTCGGTTTCGTCCATGTCAATCCGTCGTCACTCTCAGCATAGCACGTGAGATCACCGCGGTCATTTTCGACAAACTTCCGTCCATAAGCGTCGTGTGTTTGTCCTCTGTATGTTGACGGATTACGGTCAGGACGCGGAACATAAAGTCCGGGAATCTCGTTCGCTTCAAACCGCCAGTGCGGTCCCATACGACACATGTACCACATGCGATATTTTCCATACGCAGCATCGTACAGCGTGGTGCCGTAGAGGTGGACGCGTCTTGACTGGTCGGGTCCTCCATGCTCCCACGGGTTTTCAGGATCAGGTTTAAGGACGGAGACATCGTGCTTTACGCATGGGTGCAGCGTGCGTTTTACGCCGCGTTTGGAAGCAATCAGAGCATCGTCTACAAACAGTTCTGAGCCGGTGTTAAGCGTCCGAACGGTATCTGAATTCACGTTATTCTCCTCAATCAAGGATGATTTGCGAGATCAATAGGAGGCGATTTTACTACAGAAAAATGGCGAAGGATGCTATACTTTAACAAGCAGAATCTGAAAAAATAAAACACATCTTCATAAGCCTTTATGATACAGGAAATAAAGGTTTTGCACAAGAAAAATTCTTAAGCCATGCTGGGATGAGGTATCATCGGCTAAGAGTATTGGGCATTTGAATGGTCAATTCTGAAACCTACCCTATTATCGTGCTGGGAGCAGAGCGCAGTGGAACATCTGTTGTTGCTGAGATGCTGCACAGATGGGGGGCGTATGCGGGACCTCCCGAAAAGTTGCATAGTGCCGATATGCACGCTCCCAGAGGGTATTGGGAATACGAACCGTTGTGGGATTTACTCGCCGAGTTAGGGGATTTTGATACGGGAGCGACGTGGTGGGATCCTGATTTCCAACACCGAATGAAGGAAAGAGCTGCTGACCCTGTGTATAGGAGGAAAGCCACTGAACTGATGGCTGAAATGCACAACGGAGATCCTTGGTTCTGGAAAGATCCCGCGCTCAGTCATTTTTTGCCGTTTTGGAAACAGATATGGGGCAATCCGATTTATATAATCACAGTTCGCAATCCACTTGACACAGCAGTCTCATGGCAAAAGTTCATTATGCCATCTAATGTGAAGGTCCGTATCTCTTTTGTTGCGATGAACTTGCTCCGTTGGCAGTGTATGATGACGCAAATCCTGCAGCACACAGAAGATGCACCACACCAGCTCTTTCTGGGTTATGAAGATATTGTGCGTAATCCATACAGTCAGGCTGAGAGGTTGGCTAAATTCCTCAACTTGAGATTTCGGAAGCGAGTTTCACCGATTCAGAAGATGGTTGATGTGGTTGAGCCTCACCTATGGCGGAATGATTGTGGCATTCCGTTTGAACAGACAACTGAAGCAACAGACGAACAGAAAGCACTCTATACCTTTGTCAGACAGAAAATTGACAATCCACTTAAACCTTTTGACGTTGCAAAATATCCGTTACCGCCCGGCTATCTTGAGTTTCTAAACGTTCAAGAGGCATTGCTGAAAGCCTATCGCGAGCTTGAAAACCGATGAATGCCTATAACAGATGAATCAAACAACTAAGATCACAGCAGACAATGTGTGCGATTTTCTTAAAAGGTTCGCTCCAGACATATCTGTTGAATATCTAAAACCTATATCCAACCGCCACCGTGGTGGTGATAGTTTTACCTTCTACTACCGCGACGATGCTATCCTCAAGATTGCGCGCAATGCCTACCGAGCCAGGCTTCTAAAGGAAGTTGAACTCACAGAGTACCTGCATACATTATTGATGCCTTTCACTGTCGCTAAACCGATCATAGGACACGACGAGGGATTCTATGCGATGTTTTCAAGAATCAACGGTTCTTCACTACCCATAAAAGCACTTGAGACATTTACCACCAGAGAATTAGAATCCTTTGGCAAATCTCTCGGTACCGCTCTCACCTTTCTACACAATCACAAATTTCCAGATGCGGTTTTAGACCACATCCCACATGCTACCGATCCTTTCGCAGTGGCAATTCGGGACACACGGCAAAAACTCGCGTTTATTGCAGAAAATATCACGGAAATCTATACAAGCCGATGGCGTGAAAAGCTGGAAAACCTACAAGAGCATCTAAACCAGAGATGGACTGTCGTTCACACAGATCTCCAAATAAACCATCTGTTTTTTGTACAGGAAAATCTTGAACACCCCGCCATTATTGATTGGGCTGATGCCTTGCTGCACGATCCAGCGATAGATCTATCTGAGTTCGCTATAGAGATGTACTCAGATTTACCGCCTGATGGCATTGTTGCCAAAAAGGTTATTGATGTGGTTCTGAAGTACTATCAGACAGACGACCCTGCGATTACAGAGAAGATTGAGTTTGGACTGCTCGTCTTTCAAATTGGGCGCACCTACCAATGGGTAAAGAACTCGGTAGATCGATCCTAATTTACCTGATTCGCCTAAACACTATAGGCCTGACCGCTTCAATCTATTTGTGGATCTTGAGGCACGTAAAATTTCCTGATCGCAAATTTCTCCGTTGCGATTTCTCCGATGATGTTGTATATTAAACTTGGATATTTCAGAATCGTCCCCTTAAGTCCTAAGTTGCCATATATGTAACAGAATTGCTAAGTTTATAATCCTGTCCATGTAGCAAGGAGATTCTATGAACATTAAAGAAATTCGCGCCGTAGAAATTGAACTGAACCCAAAACCGACAACAACGCCGCGCACACCGAGTCGCGCCAGACAATTTCCAATGAATCGTCCGGTAACCCGTTATGCCGCAGCCGACAGAAGAGGCGAACATGTCTCCGGTTCGGGATGGAGCCGACCTGCCTGCATTGTAACAGCAGAAGACGGCACGTGGGGTTTCGGTCTCTCGCTTTATGGCGGTCCTGTAACCCGAATCATTAACGATCACTTTGCTCCGCGGCTCGTTGGTGAAAATTGCATGGCGACTGAAAAATTGTGGGACTTGATGGTGCGATCTTGCGCTGCCTTCGGTGCCACCGGCTTGACGAGTTACGCCATCAGTGCTGTTGATTGTGCCCTCTGGGACCTCAAAGGCAAAATCCTAAAGAGACCGGTTTATGAGCTGCTCGGCGGCCCCCAAAAGGAAAAGATTTTCTGCTACGCCTCCGGTTTCGATCAGGAATGGTATATGGAGCTCGGCTTCAAAGCGACAAAACTCTTCACACCGTGGGGGCCGATACACGGATTAGAAGGCTTGCGGAAACTCGAAGAATTGGTCGCAACCACACGGGAAGCAATTGGCGATAAGGTTGATTTAATGTTGGATTCTTGGACAGGGTTTGATTTGGAACATACCGTGCGCGTCTGTGAGACTCTGAAGCCTTACGGTCTGAAGTGGATGGAGGATTACATTCCACCTGATGATTTTGTCGGTTATGAAACAGTCCGTCAACGACTTCCGTGGCAGACGCTCGCGACGGGAGAACACTGGTATCTACCAACCGTTTTTGCGGCAGCAGCAGGGAGACGACTCGTTGACATCTTTCAACCCGATGTTTTGTGGTGTGGTGGGATTACTGCTGCAGCTAAAATTTGCCATATTGCGGAGGCAAACGGTATCTCTGTGATTACACACGCCGGAATGAATTATCCTTACGGTCAGCATCTCGCATTTGCGATGCCTGCGATTACATGGGGTGAACGTTCTGAAGGTGTCTCTCCGCCCGGTGTTCCTCTCGAAGAGATGGTTAAATTGCCCGGCACTTCAGTCATCAAAGACGGCTACGTCGCGCCATCAGATGCCCCCGGTTTCGGTCTCGAAATTGATGAGGCGTGGATAGAGAGTGTGATGGTATGAATGACGAAATTACAATTGCAAACCGAGCGCGTTGGGAAGCCGAAGTCCTAAAAAAAGGCGGCTTTACTGTACCTTGGCTCGACCTGAATAGAGATGATATTCTAAAGTATGCTGAGGGGCAGCTTGACCCGATTTCTTATGAACTCTACCAAATCTACCCGGCATCTCTACTCAAAGATGTTGCTGACAAAGACGTGTTGTGTCTTGCGGCAGGGGGCGGGCAGCAGTCGGCAGTCTTTGGGCTGCTTGATGCCAATGTGACTGTGATTGATTTTACACAAGGGCAGCTTGACGGAGATGTAACCGCTGCAAAGCATTACGGCTATCCGGTAAAAACGCTTCGCCTCAACATGCGGGACCTGTCTGCAATTGAGGACGCATCGTTTGATTTCGTCTATCAGGGACCTTCTATGAGTTGGGTGCCGTCGGTTCATGAAATCTATACAGGCGTATCAAGAATCATCCGTCCAGGGGGTTGGTATCGCGTAGATTTTGGCAACCCTGCCAATCATTCCTTGGAATGGGATGGTGAGTACTATCGTGTCACGGAGCCGTATTCTGAACGGGTTTATAGGTATTCAGACGGGGCATTCGATTTCCGGCACTATCTGAGTGATATATTCAACGGACTCTTGGAGAACGGATTTCGGATTGAGCATGTTGAGGAACGTCCTTGGACCCAACCAGACATTGAAGCGACACCGGGGAGTTGGGCGCATCAAATGGCTTACAACGTGAGTTTTGCGGTTGTCGCGAAGAAAGAGATGTAGGACACATGCCACTTAGAAAGGAAGATACGATTGTGGAGGCGTTGAGGATTCGCAAAGCATATATGGGCGACAGTGAATTCATTTTTACCGTAAAGAAGGCGGCATTTCGAGAATATGTGGAACAGGTCTGGGGTTGGGATGATAGGTATCAACGGGAACTACACGATAGACGGTTTGCTGCACAAGATTATCGCATTATCCAGTTTTGTGGGACTGATGTCGGTTTCTTGGCGACATCTCCTACTCGCGATACACTCAAGGTCAATCAACTCTATATTCTGCCTGAATACCAAGGAAGAGGTATCGGTTCTACGTGTATGGCACGTATTCTTGACGATGCCAGTCTTCGTCAGAAACCTGTAGTACTTCAGGTGCTAAAAGTCAACACCCGTGGTACCGCCTTCTACCAGAGACTTGGATTTACAATTGTCGGTGAAACTCCAACGCATTTCCACATGAAAAAAATGGTTGAATAAAATTGAAGAGGATATATCTCAACCAACCGAACTTGTGTTAATTGGATATTATCTTTATGAATTTCATTGAAGCACTCTCTACAGATAACTTGACCGCTATAAAGGCAGCCCCTAAAACTGACCTTCACTCTCACGCTTTTTTAAGTACACGATTAGAAAATCTGGAACATTGGTTAGGGTATTCCTTAGAACGTCCCCCTTCTAAGATGAAAGGACTGGAGGGGATGATGGCATACGTAAACGCAGTTTTAAGCGATCACATAATAACTCCCAAAAGTTTTAAGTTTGTCGCATCGTCAGGGATAAAGGACGCAATACAGGATGGCGTTGTTGTGCTTGAGATGAGTTTTGACATTCGGTTGGCTGAATACTATCCCGATGAGTTAGTTGGGGTGCGGCCCTTTCTTGAAGCATTGGTTGAGCAATATCGGATACAAGTTGATCTACGTCCGGAACTCGGTTTTCCTCGGACACACGCTGATGATCCAAAATTGATGGCATTGGCGCATGAAGCCGTCGAATTGGGGTTGTTTCGATCCATTGATCTGTATAGTTATGAAGAAGCATGTACGCCTGAAGCCGTCCAGTCTTTATATACCAAGGCACGTGCTGCCGGAATGAAACTGAAAGCACACGTCGGTGAGTTTGGGGATGCGGAAGAGGTACGACGAACCGTCGAAGTCCTCGACTTAGACGAGGTCCAACACGGTATTGCTGCCGCTGAATCGATTGAAGTGATGCGGTGGCTTTCGCAGAATCAGATTCAGTTAAATGTCTGTCCAACGAGCAACGTGATGTTAGATGGCGTGTCAGATCTCGCCTCACACCCCATTCGCATTTTATTTGATAACGGCGTGCCAGTGACGATCAACACAGACGACCTGATGATATTCGGGCAGAGCGTCTCCGAAGAGTATCAGAACCTCTACCGCGCAGGCGTTTTCAGTGCGGAAGAGTTAGATAGCATTCGGCATGCATCCCTTGAAAGTCTTGATTGATGCCAAAATGGTTACTCAACCCGTGGTTGTCTGGCAGTTGGATTTCTTTGTAAACGGACTTTTGAGTCTTTCAACGGGAGTTCAATACGTGCGCCGTTGTGTAGATGTGATTCAATGATACCAAAAATCAGTTCAGTGCTGGCATACGCGCACCGAACACCGCCTCGGGGCGGTTCCCCAGTATCTAATGCGTGAACGAGGTCTTTAATCAAATTTGCTGTGCTACTGGTCCGTTCAAATTCAGGAAAAGTTTCGGGAACCTGACAGTTCCGCCACCCGGGTACATCTTGTTGTTTGCGGAGATGCCACTGCCAACCGTTGTTCCAGCAGGTAACCGTTCCTCTATCACAAATCGCTTCCCATTCACTACCCCGTGGCGTTAGTAGTGCGTGTGCCGTCACACCATTTTCAAACTGGATTGTTCCGCCACCGGACGGATCGGCTCGCAGCTCATTCCCATCAAAAACCGAATCGCCTTGTGGCAGATAGCCTGTGATCCAACTTGCAGGCGCGTCGCTATTCAAACGTAAAATTAAGTCAAAGTGATGGCTGGCTGAGTTGAAAAGTGTAGCGTTTGAATAGATAATCAAGGTGCGTAGTTTACCAATTTCGCCACTGTCAATAATCTCTTTCATCTTGTCAAAGCCTGTATGCCACCGGCGATTTGTACCGAGGTTAAAGGCGACATTGTTTTGTTCTACCGCAGACACCATTGCTGCTGCCTCGTCCATAGAAGCCGCCATCGCCTTTTCTGCATAAATGGCTTTTACACCGTGTTCTGCTGCATAGATAACGATTTCTGCGCGATGCTCCGGTTGTGTGGCAACGCTGACGATATCGGGTTGTTCTTTTTCCAGCATCTCACGATAATCGGTGTATTGATTCGCTTTTGGGACATTGTATCGGTTTCCGAAATGTTCCATGACTTCGGGGCGCAGATCGGCACATGTGACAAGGTCGGTTCGTTCTTCGGCAAAAAAGCCTGCAGCGTGGGAATACGGCAACTTAATCGCTTCGTAATCGGGGACTTCGTTATCAATAAATGCCCCCATCCGGCTACAACCAATAACAGCGGCACGATACGTTTTCATGGATATTCTCCTTATCCTGAATAAAATGATTCGATGGATCCTTCTACCGCATTCGATCAATTGCTCATTTAGTAAGAGAATAACCAATTTCGTGAAACACGTCAAGAAAAAAGAACTTTGGATTGTTCACATGAGGCCTCCTAAAGTGCATCCAAAATTGTATGTAGGTGAAGGATTATCACGTTTTATCATATCTTAATGCCTTTATTGAGGGAACTGCAACCTATGGCAATGTCCGTTTACGCAGGCACAACTTTAAGTGAAGCACAAAAGATTATCGCGGGCGATTACGCGGCTTTTGATTGGCGGGAGTGTGTTACCTATCGCCGGGTTTATATTGGTATGAACCCAGCGATTCGGGATGCTGAGAATGCACTCGACAACGACACGGATAAACCCGTCGTTGTTGCTTTGCTGCTCAAATCAGAGAAGATGCTTGTCAAAGATCGGGTCAGGCGTCTCAGCGCGATCAAAGGCGCACGCATTATACCGGACGAAGAGCTTCTCAAACGGACGGGTTACCTCTTCGATAATGAAAAGTTGGTTGGACTTCCCGAAGGTATTGTGACGCGAGCAAGCAACGGTGTTTACATTGTGCAGTGCGATACAGATCAATATCAATGTTCGCTGCGCGGAAAACGGGATGCATTTAGCACAAATCAACAGGTTTATGTTGGGGACCGCGTCAAAATTCAGGTGATTGATGAAACCCATGGTACGATTGCAGCCGTCATGCGGCGCAAAAGCGAATATAAACGCAAAGGAACACAATCTAAAGGGGTTATTCGCATTCCAAATCTCGATGGACTGGTTATTGTTTCTTCTGTAAAAGAGCCTCCAATCTGGCAGCGAATGCTGGACAAATTCCTCGTTATTGCCGAAGCGTCGGGGATTGAGCCACTTATCTGTTTCAATAAAATTGATATGCTTAAAGACCGAGCGGAAGTGGATTCGATAACCGCAGTCTACGAGAGAATCGGGTATCGAACAATCCTTACAAGCGCAACGACTGGCGAGGGAATAGAGGATTTGAAAGCGTGGATGAAAGGAAAGATTTCGGCACTCACTGGATTATCGGGGGTCGGGAAATCTTCGCTTTTGAATGCTATTCAACCCGGTTTGAAATTGAAGACGAACGCGGTGAACCCGAGACGAGGCGGAAGACACACGACCGTTTCAACCCAACTTTACAATTTGGATTTCGGCGGTTTTATCGCCGATACACCGGGGCTTCGCGAGTTGCACTTTTGGGACATCGAATCTCGTTTAATGGACCGCTATTTCCCAGAAATAAATTCACTCCGAGAACGTTGCGTCAAAGGTGCCTGTACGCATGTTCATGAGGAAGGTTGTGCGGTGCAGGCTGCCCTGAAAACAGGGGACATCTCAGAGTTTCGGTATCAGAGTTACTGTGAATTTCAAGAGTATAAGAGATGAGTATTCATCAAACCGATATTGAACTCATGAAGATGCAAGTTGAAGTGCTATTCACGCAGGACGAGAATGGGTGTCTTCAACATATCAACGAACCTACCGGTGCTGCAGAACCAGCACCTCGTTTCTTCTTTGGATACACCAACGAAGGTTCAATATGTAAGTTCCGGCACAATCTTCCCGACCACATAGTTACACAACTCAAAGAAGTTGCCGCTGCTGAACCGCTGCCCATGAATCCCCAGCAGATTCCAAAGAACCGTAGGCAATTCGAGGATATCCTTCAAAGTCACGCACCGATTGAACGGGTCTGGGTTGGGCCCGCCTATCGCTTTCCTGAACACATTGCCCCACCGACAAATGTTATCCACTTATTATCAAGTGAAGATGCCAGACTTCTAAAGGGAGATTTCGCCGACATAAGGCCGGAATTAAATAGTCCGCACCCGTGTTTAGCAATCATAGAGGATTCGCAGGTAGTGTCAATTTGCCGAAGTGTCCGTGCCTCAGCACGCGCCCATGAAGTAGGCGTTGATACGCTGGCTGGGTATCGGCGGCGTGGGCATGCAACGTCGGTTGTCGCAGCGTGGGCTTTGGCTGTTCGTGCCTTAAACCGTATTCCTCTCTACAGCACTTCGTGGAACAATGTCGCTTCTCAAGGTGTAGCACGGCGATTGGGCTTGGTGCAGTATGGTGTGGATTATCACGTGACATGATGTATGGAAACGTCCTACAACTGTGAACTTGACATCTACCGCACATTATGGTAGACTACGGCATTCGTAATAGAAACCAATCAGCGATTAGGAGGAACACACTATGCAACGAATGACAAATCGATATAACACTCCGCTTAGAAAAGGA
The DNA here is from genome assembly GCA_965232115.1 of Candidatus Poribacteria bacterium. Lineage (GTDB taxonomy): Bacteria > Poribacteria > WGA-4E > WGA-4E > WGA-3G > WGA-3G. The sequence continues at coordinate 4,107,599 of OZ246958.1, read as the reverse complement.
TCCAACAGACATTTTCATTTGCTATGTATCGGCTGCCTATTGCTCATCACTTTCACTTCAGTCGGGTTCACTGCTGAACTGGACCTCGTCCGTGAAGTAGAATTTCAACCGCTCGTGTCAGCAACCCAACGGCTCATTGAAGCACTCGATTATCTCGGTTCACCCCTATCTGAAGGCGACCTCTCAGCAATCGAGGAAGCCTTGGTCTCCGAGGATCACCAACAAGCAATTGCTGACATTCAGAAGGTGCTTGACCTATATTGTCTGGTCGGTGTCAACATCAATCCTGAGAGCCGTGTGAAGGTTAAGGAAGGTCCGGTAAATAAGGAGCTGATGCAGCAGGGGTGGCGGACTTTTTTGGTGAAAGTTCACAACGAGGCTGGCGTGACGGCACCTTTAGCCGCAGAAAGCGCGAATGCCGCACCCCTTTATAAACGTTCTACCGGCAGTCCTGATCCGGAGACAACCGTGCCGAAAAGCGATATTCCACATCGTTTTTTGGATATTGAAGTCTATACCAATCCACCTTTGAAAGCGAGTCTTTCGGGATTAGAACTGGAGTATCGTATCGTTCAACTCTACAGTCGCGATGCGGGAAAGCGAGAAGCGACCCTTAGTTTCAACGTTGGTCAGGGGACACAGGACATCGGCTTCCGAAGCGAAGTACCTATCCTATTCGACTGTGTAACAGCGGTGGCTGTAACCTTGGAAGTGTTGGACTTCGACGGGAAACCAACAACAGCGGGTTTTATCATTCGCGACGCATTAAATCGGGTGTATCCGTCACGTGGACGCAGACTTGCACCCGATTTCTTCTTTCACAATCAAATTTATCGGCACAGTGGTGAATCTGTTCTCCTACCACCCGGTAACTATACCGTTGAATACACACGCGGACCCGAATATAAGATAAAGACCCAAACCATTACCGTTCCGAATGCCGAGACGCATCAAGAAACCTTTCATCTGGAAAGATGGATCCATATCGCAGCAGAGGGTTGGCGTTCCGGCGACCATCACGTACACGCCGCTGGGTGTTCACACTATGAAAGTCCGACGGAGGGGGTTACGCCTGAGGACATGATGCGCCATATTCTCGGTGAAGACCTTAATGTAGGGTGTGTACTCTCTTGGGGACCGTGCTGGTATTACCAAAAGCAGTTTTTTGATGGCAAGGTTCACGAACTCTCGACCGACGACTATGTAATGCGCTACGATGTGGAGGTTTCAGGATTCCCGTCCTCGCACGCCGGACATCTCTCCATACTCCGACTCACTGAGGACGACTACAACGGTGTTGAACGCATAGAGGAGTGGCCGAGTTGGGATCTGCCTGTCCTCCAGTGGGCAAAGGAACAGGGCGCGGTGACAGGCTTCAGTCACAGTGGTTGGGGCTTAAAAGTGGATGGAGATGAACTCCCTAATTACAACATGCCGCCTTTTGATGGTATCGGTGCGAACGAATACATTGTGGATGTCGTTCATGATGCTGTCGATTTCATCTCTACGGTAGACACACCGGCTATTTGGGAACTGAGTATCTGGTATCACACTCTCAATTGTGGTTTCCGCACGAGAATCAGCGGCGAGACGGATTTTCCTTGCATTTACGGTGAACGCGTTGGGTTGGGTCGTATCTATGTAAAAATGCCCCCCGGTCCTCTTAATTTCGATGCATGGGTAGACGGATTGAAGGATGGTCGCTCCTACGTCGGGGATGGCAAAAGTCATCTGTTGGACTTCACTGTTGGCGGTGTACCCGTGGGAGAAAAATCGCCAACCGGAGAGATTAGCCAGTTGGATTTGGAAGAGCCCGGCACGGTAACTGTCACTGCACGTATTGCTGCACGCCTTAACGAGACACCGAATCTTGAGATAAAGAATCGTCCGTTGGAACAGCAACCCTATTGGGACGTGGAACGCGCTCGCATTGCGGAAAGCCAGAAGGTGCCTGTTGAACTCATCGTCAACGGTCAATCGGTTGAGACGCAAGAAGTCATGGCTAATGGTGAAGTCGTTCCCGTTCAATTTGAGGCATCCATTGACAGGTCGAGCTGGGTTGCACTACGCATCTTCCCGTCGTCTCATACGAATCCGGTTTTTGTCATTGTAGATGGCAAACCGATCCGAGCGAGCCGAAGGAGTGCGCAATGGTGTTTGGAGGCCGTGGAGGTTTGCTGGAACGCAAAGGTTGACCGTATTCGAGAGGAGGAACGCGATGCCGCCCGCGAGGCATACAACGTAGCATCGCAGACCTATCAGAAGATTCTTGGAGAATCTGATGTGGATTGAAATAAACTTTTAAGGAGCCATGTTATGAAACTTACACCACAAGAGGTCGAACAATTCAGACAGGTAGGCTATCTCAACATAGAAAAACGACTCATTGATGACAAACACCTTGCCGTGCTACGTGAACATTACGACGCACTCTTTGCGCAGAGGCGCGGCACGATTGGTGAGGGGTTGCGCAACCTCGCAGTCGTTGGGGACTCGGAAAGCGATGAAGACGCTGATCGTGACGAAGAAATGTTACAGATCATGGAGATGTGGCGTTTGGATGAGGAATATCGGAAACTGCTCTACCACGAACCGTTGTTAGACATCGCCGAGAGTTTGATCGGTCCCGATATCCAGTTATTCCACGATCAGGCTCTCTACAAACCCGCCTATCACGGGGGTGAAGTCTATTGGCATCAGGACAATGCGTATTGGCAATGCGACCCGCCGAATCTTGTGAGCATCTGGATAGCACTCGACGATGCCGACGAAGAGAACGGTTGTATGAACGTTATCCCCGGCAGTTACTTGGAAGGATTAGCGGCACACGGACGCGCGCAGTCAGAGAAAGGTAAGTTGCCAGCGTTGTTGGAGGTGAATGCTGATGTGAATCGTGCTATACCCGTGCCAGTTAAAGCTGGATGTGGGATGGTGCATCACTGCATGACACTCCACCAGACGGATCCGAACCGCTCATCCCGAGACCGCCGAGCGATGGTCCTTCATTACATGCAATCGGGGACGCGGAATCGCGATGGCGAAGTGATGAAAGACAACCCACTGCTACGCGGTAAGTTGGCGTAGCGCATCTTGATACAATACCTTTCGCGGTCTATCACTATTCTTGTAGGAGCCAGACAATGCGGATTCAGCTGACGGATGAAGAGCAAGCAGACGGAAAAATGTGTGCTGCGAATCTCGATTTGGCGGTTCGGTTACTCCGAGAGGTCGGTGCTGTTATCCTTGAGAACGCCGTGTCACTTGATCTGGTCAAGGTGGCACAGACCGCCTATTTCGAGATTGTTCGACAGGGAAAGGCACGGAAAGCGCGGCATGTCGTCCAGATGCCGTTTCTCCATCACCAATTTATCACCAATCCGTTCTCGCTTCAAGTGATTGAAGCTGCGATGGGCAAGAAGATCGCACTATTCCGTTGCGGAATTCATAATATACCGCCGGATGTAGATGGCAAGCAAGTGGAAAAAGCACCGCATCGTGACGGCAATCACCTGTTTCCTGAATTGCCGTGTGTGCTACCGGTTACGGGTATTTATGTTGATATTCCGTTAGTTGATTTCTTAGAGGAGAATGGTGCTACAAAAATCTGGCCCGGCTCGCATCTGATTATGGATTCTCCACCTGAGGATGTTCGGTATCTCGGTGAACGGAGTAAGCACTTACCCGCGCTACAAGCGGTTATGCCTATAGGTTCTCTCATCCTTCGTGATATGCGATTGTGGCATGTCGGCATGCCGAATAAGACCGGCACCCACCGACCTATGCTGGACATCGGCTATGGACGTGTCCTGCCCCATACCGGTGAACGCCTTCGGGTGCCTGAAGAGATTAAGCAACACTGGTCTAAGGCAGCCAAGAAACTCCTCAAAACTCGCTAAACCTTCCTCATAGCGGAGCTCCTAACTTGCCTCTTTACTATCTTTTTCCTTTAGACAATCCCTTTCGGCGCGACGTACGAATAGACAATCCCTTTCGGCGCGACGTACGAATTCTAACCTGAAGCACGCTCTATCCTCTGTAAGATCCACTCCTTAATAGATTGGAACCATTCTGCGCGTCTTATAGTGGAACTCATAATTAACTTTACAGTGGCGAGGTTAGGAAACCTCGCCAGCAGGGGCGGGTTTTCGCTTGTAGTGTAAACTTATTTTTGGAATCTACTATAATAGAGGCATTTATGGTAAACCTTAGAATTAATTGGACATTCAGCGAATCAACGGTGTCGGGATTCATAGTTTTCATAGTATTCATAGTATTCATAGTAACGTTTTGAAAATTGTGCCTTTAAAACCCTCATAAAGTCAGGTGTGACGTGGGTTTGTCGGGTGTCTATGAAAGGGTCGTTTTTTTACTGTTACTATGAATCTGAATTTTTCATCTCTCGGAATTACCTTTGTAACGCCAATGGTGGCGTGGGTTTAGGCGGGTTTCTCCTTTTAAGGATTTTTGGGGGTTACTATGAAAGTGGTGTGCATCTGTGTGAAAACAGACGTGAATATAGTATTAACTTAACGATATATTTTTGAGTAATTTCCCTTAAAAATGTTACACTGGTGTAACATTTTGCGTATAGTGTGTAACGTTAGGGAACATAGTGGCCATAAGGGTTCGTTGATGTTTCGTTCCCGATTTTCTGTTGTAAAAAAAATAATTTGGCGAAAAGTGTAACATTTTTTTGTGGCTGTTGGAAACCATTGGAAACCGTTAGCGGTTGGTAAGGAACTTGTGTAGTCCGCTGAAAATGTTGTGTCGGTTTTCGTGCCGGCGTTTTGTAGATTGATACAATATTTCCCTCTTTGGAAAGTCTTATGATATATTATACTATTTTTATTAACTGATGTCAAGTTAAAAATGGTGTCTAACCGCTCAATAAACGAATTTCTGATGAATTTCTCCACGTATGTGTTAAACTACTTGGAAGGTGATTGCGGGTGATTGATAAAAATGCTAACAGATCAAATAGGTCTATCATCACACGGAGATGAAATGAACCCAAAATACATTGAACGCTGGCGTGCAGAATTTGAAACAGCAGATGCAGAGACAGTTCGACAAATGCTTGCTGAAGCACCGGAACTCGTAAACGTAAAAGTGAATCGAACATCACCGCTCTTTACTGCAAGCATTAAGATCAAAGATCTCGATAAAGTCAAGGCACTTATAGAGGCAGGTGCCGATGTAAACAACAGTGACCTTGGCACGCATTGGCCAAGCCCCGATTACGAGATTAACCGGTATCTCATCAGTCAGGGAACCGAGGTCAATCAACCCTCCTATCTTGGGTTTCACGGTGTTGGTGTCACCAACTTCGATTCCTTTCTACTCATGGTGGAAAACGGATTGGATCCGAATTTCGCATGGCCCTACAACGGCGAAACCGTACTCCATGTGCAATCCCGGCACGATGACGATACGCATCTTGCACAAGCCTATATCCTGATTAAATCAGGCGCGGATGTCAATGCACAGGCACTGAGCGGACTTGATGAAGAACCCATCATGGATAACGAGCATTTCGTTGAATACGGTAAGGAAACACCGCTACATTTCGCCGCCCGGTTGGGCAATCTGCGGATGGTTCGGCTATTGTTGGACCACGGTGCCGACCCATCGCTGAAAACAGTCAGTCGAATGTGTCGTCCCAAACAGTTCACCGAATGGACAGATGAGGTCACATCACTGGTCTGGCCCCTACGTGAATTCAAGAGAGTTGTGTTTCAACCCTATGGAGGAGAGATGCCTCTCGACATGGCATTGCGTGAGGGCAACGAAGAAATTGTCAACACACTCAAGCGGTGATTGAACATTAGACTGTGGAATCTAAAATGACAATTAACGGAATTCGGACTTGATGTAAGGACAATAACCAAACTCTCTGAACTTCTAACATTATACGTTTGAACCTATGCAACCCAATTCCGAACAATCGAAAATCATGAAACAGAAATACTTTTACCACGAACACCTGGCGGATTATGCCGAGTTGAAGGCAAAAGGACTCATGTCAAGGGGAGAACTCTATGGGAACCCTAACGACTTCAGTGAATTCTCCTCCAAATCCTTTTTAATCCAAACCTTACCACGTTTAGATCTCAAACCGGATGTCCAAGTGCTCGAACTCGGATGTGGGACGGGTCCGGTGGCATGTTTCAATGTTGTTTGCGTCAGCTTTTTCTCTCTTCCCACAATCCTTTCTTTTTCTGCAAAATTATGCAACCATTTTCCCCCAACGCGCGCCATATATAATGCAAGTTGATTCGTTGGGTTTCTGTCTTAAAGATATAGAAACACGAACGGAGGTAATATATGAGAAGCAAACTTTACACGATGCTGATGCCAATTTTGAAAGTAAAAGACTTGGATGCTGAAGTAGCATTTTATCTATCGTTGGGATTTGAACTCTCTTACGATGATGAAGACTTCAAGGCAATACAGTATGGGGATGATATTGAGTTTGGGCTTGGTCGCAAAAGCGATGTCAACGTTGAAGTCGTATCTCAACACTTTACTTGGCAGATTGCCGTAAGCAGTGTCCAAGAAGTTTTAGATATTTGTGGTGAGAAAAATCTTGAGGTAGTGCAAGGTCTAAAAAGGTACACCTACGATTTTGGTGATGTCTGTACAATTGTAGTGAGGTCCCCTAATGGATATAATGTTGTTTTTGAGGGTGACTTGTAATAGATAGTCGTTTTTGGACAACGCACGCAATTATGGTGGGATATAGCCGTCATGCAAAAAGAAAATGAAATCGAAACTGGCGAATGGAATCGACTTGTGAAAGATGCTTACAACTCACTGGAATTTTTGGTCACGATGCATTACCTTCGGAAATACCTTCCTGAAACAGGTAAGGTTTTAGATGCAGGTGGCGGACCAGGGCGTTACGCGCTCGAACTTGGTCGGGTAGGTTACGATGTTGTGCTTTTGGATATTGACCCAACATACACGGCTTTTGCTGTGAAAAAAATCAAGTCGGAACCGGAATCCGTTTCAAACCGATTGGTTGCGTCGGTCGTTGGAGATATACGCGACCTTTCACGTTTTAACACGAATGACTTTGACGCGGTGCTATGTCTCGGAGGTCCGTTAACATATATCAGTGATGAAACCGAGCGAACCCAAGCAACTTCTGAATTGGTTCGGGTCGCTAAATCTGGTGGGATTGTCTGCATCGCCGTTGTGGGATACCTCGCAATGTTGCGGACGGTTCTCAGTCGAGTCAGTGAGGAACTGATAACGCCCCGGTACTGGGAGTTAATACGGGAAGGAAAAGGAAATAATATTGTTGGCGATACGCTGTGGCATTTTTTTCGGGCTTCTGAACTTCAACAACTCGCTGAATCGTGTGGATTGACGACACTGGAAATGGTCGGCTGTGAGGGACTTTCAACGGGGTTACCCGAAGCCACCAACAGGGTGGCGGAAGATCCAACAAAGTGGGAACGTTGGGTCGAGTTAGTCTTGGAAACAGCGACGGAGCCCGCCATAGTGGACATGGCTGCGCATATTTTATACATTGGGCGGGTTGGCTAAAATTTCATTCACGTCGTTGCAAAATATTGAGAATCGTTAATTGTTCTGAAGGGTATCGAAATTAGAAGTCAACTGTCAGCCATCGGTTTCTGTCAGAACCGAGATTCGTGAGATTGGGGGTGGGAAGATAGAGAATTGGAAGAAGATACGGATGAAAAGTAAAATCACTAATTGCTTGAATCAGGAGTTGCGGAATTTTCCATAGATTTTATATCTGATCTCGTAGTGTATGCATGTTAAGTTCGTTCATGAGTTGTCGGGCAACGGCATCGCTGGCTTTCATACTGGCATCTGCCATTTCCGTTGGGGGTTTCAAAGGAATTTCCATTGGTATAAGATTCGATGGGTCTTGCGCAAAGCGGTTAAGAGCCGGACGTTTTATTTGTAAATTATCTGCAACCCGATTAAGATCGTCTGCTTGTGCCATCGCTGGGTCCCCATAGACAATCCCCACATTGGATAAAATGAACAGTGTAGCGATTTCCCAATCTGTTCCACTGTCCCCTCTCGTGTTGACGAGAATAACGCTCCCGCTTCTTGTAAAAGAACTTTTGAGAGAAAACATCTGTCCACTGGGAAGCATCAAATCCCCGCCTTGTGCCTCTGATCCGCAACCTTCAATTTCTATCCCAGTAGAGCGCATTAGTGCCAAAGTAAAAACCTCAACGACCCCACCGACTGTAAACCTATTTTCATAGATTGCCGTGTTATATCTTTCAACAAGATGTTTGATACCCGTCTCATATTCTGTTTTTGCTTCGCTACTCAGATTTTCCTTCAAGTGCTTAAAGCAGTTCCTTTCACTGTTGAAGTCCGTCATTTCTCCGTCTGTTTCCGTCTCTCGAAATAAAAACGTTTGTCTCTCTTGCGCCACTATTCTGTCCTTTATGTTTGAGATTCAAACATCATCAGTTGATTTTCGGGTTCTACTGCCTGTTTTTCAAACTTCGGTAGCAAGTGATATTTCCGTCGCGGTTCTTCATACAGCCGTTGACACGTTAGTTCAATATACTTGGATTCTATCTCGTACCCGACACATTTGCGTTTGAACCTCAAGGCTCCCCGAGCGGTTTGTCCGCTTCCCAGAAATGGATCGAGTATCTCATCACCTTCTTCAGAATAGAGTAAAACCAAGCGTCGGACGAGTTCATCAGGGAATGGACATGGATGATCGATTGTTTTCGGTGGTACGGGTGCGATATGCCAGATCGAGTTGGCTATATCACGTTTAAATACGTCATCTATTGGGAGCGTAGGCTGCGAACCGTATTTGGGTTTATTGCCTTTACGAAATATGAGTATGTATTCGGTCATGATGTTAGGATAGTAGTACCCCGGCTTTTGGTGTTGAATAAATGAACCTGCACGTCTCACACCGCCGGTCACTTTATTCCATATTATATCTTGATGGAAGTGCCAGTCTGTGTCGTTCAATTGACTTGTTAAGTCAAATGGTGCCGGATAGTGCTTGCCTTTATGAAGGATTGTCCCGATAACGATAGCACAAAATCCACCATCAATTGTGATCCGATAGACTTCAGAAAATACTTTTTTCAGTGTTGTGAGCCAATCCTCATAAGTTTTACCGAGGCCGTCATAGTTCCGTTCCCTATACCACGCTTCATTGTCACTGGTATGGGTATCGTAATCAATAGCGTTCCAGTATGGAGGCGAGGTGATCGTCAAGGCGATAGAATTATCCTCACATTCCGGCATATTGATACAGGAGGCGTGATAAAAACGGTACTTTTCGTCTGTGATCGCTGTGCGATTTTCAGGCATAGGGACTCCTTATCTTAGAAAGGCGTGGAATTTATCAAGGTTGAATATTGTATCTCTGTGTCTGGCTTATTTTTCCGTTGTATTGATTTCTCGAAAAAAATGAGGCTTATTAATCATCGAATTTTCCGATCCAGTCTGTTTATCTCCAGCGAAAGTAGCGGAGATATACTGTACGGCACGCTTTTCAGTGTCACCTAAACTGGCTTGAATAGTATAGCATGTAAGTGGAAAGAAGACAAGGAAAAACGTAAGTTTAGCGGACACCCACAACAAATTATTGGTAGTGTTATATAGCTGTAACTGTGGTAAAATATACACCAGAGGATGGGGTGGTGTTTTTGATACGGATTCCTCAAGAAAGCCCCACTATCCGTGGAAGATCGTTCCCATCCGCAGCTCATTGAAAGGTCTATCTATTTTCATAACTCACCATAAAAGGAAACCCTATGGCCGATACCAAACTCAAAACTACTTTCAATACCGCTGCAACGCTCTATGAAGAGGTCCGGCCGGGATACCCTGAAGAACTCATCCAAGATGTCATAGGCCTTTCTGGTCTTAGAAGCCACAGTAGAATCCTTGAAATCGGCTGCGGCACAGGAAAAGCGACCCACTCTTTTGCAGAACGCGGATATGAATTGGTCTGTCTGGACATCGGTGCTGATCTAATCGCTGTTGCGAGAGAAAGGTTAAAGGAATTTTCTAATGTTTCGTTTGTGGAGACAGCGTTTGAGGCGTGGGAACCAGAAGGCAAATTTAATCTGATTATTTCAGCGACTGCTTTTCACTGGGTAGACCCTAAAGTGAGGTATTTGAAGGCATCCGAGGTGCTTAAACCAAAGGGTTTCCTTGCTGTTTTTTCCAACCAGCATGTCAGAAAGGATGAGGGATTCTTTGCGGAAAGCCAGAGCCTCTATGATAAATACTACGCTCCGCTGACGGAGAACCGCCCGACGCACGCCACAAACTTTCCCGGCGTGGAAGCCTTTCAGGCTCCAATTAAGCGCGCCTACCCATGGACACAAACGTATTCATCAGAGCAGTACATCAAACTCTTGGGAACTTATTCAGGACATATCGCCTTGCCTGAGAAAAATAAAGGTCTTCTATTTGACGGAATTGTTAATCTCATTGAGACAAAGTACGGCGGTCAGGTAACCAAACACTCCGAAGCCGTTCTTGACCTTCGGGAGACAAAATGAAAATCACGAGGATTGAAGCGTCCCAGAACACAGCAGGTATGACACTCGGTCATTCCTTCGGGAGTTTGTGTTTTTCTCTCCACCGTGAATACTCATCTCTGAGTAACCTGGTAGCCCAGCTACCGTAGTAGGCGTAGCCCGTGCGGCGTTCCTGCCCGATCTCGGAGAACACGTAACGGACCACCGAGTCGCGATCGAGAAAGATGGGACGGTTGCTGTCGATCTCGTAGAAACGCGCCCAGAGTGGCCCCGCGTTGGGATCCGCGACGACCCGCCTATCGTCCTGCCCCGCGGCATCAGTAAACTTCTCTAAGCGGATGCCGTGGATTGCGGTGCTCCTGAACCATGCAACAGCCCCCTCGACAGCGGCGATAATCGCTGGTGTGGGTTCTTCGACTGACATCAGAAAGCGCACGACCCCGACGCTTTCTGCACCTGAGAGTGATGGCGGTTCATAGGAACGCGCCCACGCAGGCGCAAGCGTTTTCTCGTCATGCTGCGCACACCAAGCAGTGAGTTTACCCTCTTGTTTAATCTGCGTGCGTAGGATGCAGTCGATGCCCTTGGTTACAGCAGCTTTCGCCTTCGTGCGGTACGCCGTTTCCAAGAACCCATAGTCTGAAGATTCAGAGATGTCTCGGAGAAGTTCGAGAATTCGCGTCATAGCACTGTCATTGAACGTGATGTGGCGATGGTAGCCTTTGCTTAGGGGATAAAACTGAGGCCAGCCACCCGTCGGGTATTGCGCTTCAAGGATATGGGAAAGACCTTTGAGAAATGCCTCTCGGTAGCGCGGCTCGTTTGTCGCACGAAACGCACGCGCCAGGAACCGTAGTTCGCCAGTGGTAGCACTGTTGTCAAACGTTCCGTGTAGGTCGTCACTTTTGCCATCAAACGGCTCAGATGCCGTGTCTCGATTCTTGGGCCAACTGCCGTGCGGTGTCTGCCACGTAAGGACATTGTCGGCAATGCGGCGGCCTTCCGCGCTTTGAAACCATTCGGTGGGCTGCTTCGCGTAGCGGGAAGGAACGGTTGCATCGGAAACTGACAAAAGCAAAAGGCACAAAATACAGACGAGAGTGAGTTGTAATTTTATACGTAACATCATGAAGGTATCCTTTCAGGTTTAAATTGAACTCGCGTTAATTTATTCTATTTCTATAACCTGAGTTTAACAATACTATTTTTACCAATTGATGTCAAGCAGAGGCATTCAATTGCAGGGTCATTCAGTTTTCCAAAATTTACATCCGGATGCCCCAACTTGTTGGGGAAAAGTGTGCCCCCCCGAATAAATTCGGGCATCCAGAAACGGGAAGGCTTCAGATATGTAAACTTAACCCTTAAAACTAAATAGCCCTGATTCAATTGACATCTATTCCTAAGTGTGATAGGTTAATGCAAGCTCGGTACTATCACACCGAAATTGGAAAGAAATCGGACTTGAAAATCCTTTATAGGAGGAAAAGAACATGTTTGTTATCATCGCTCCCATTCAGATTAAAGAAGGCCACAGAGAGGCGTTCATCGAATCAATGATAGACGATGCCAAAGGCTCTGTTGCGAATGAACCCGGCTGCCTGAGGTTTGATGTCATTCAGGACGGTGCCGATCCGAATCGGATCTGGCTCTACGAGGTCTATGTAGACGAAGCAGCGTTCCAAGAGCATCTGAAAGCACCACACTTCATTAAGTGGCGGGATACCGTTAAAGACTGGTTCGCTGAAAACGACTTTAAAGGCGCAGGCAGCGGCAGTTCCATGATATACCCGCCAGACGACGACTGGAAATGAATCAATTTTGATGGTTAATGCCTTGTCCATAGTTTCACCATCTGTACAGCATATTATCGCCGGAAAGAAGGTCGTCGAAATCCGACGTTGGCTTCCGCCAAAGCTCCCATTTCTCGATCTCGTGCTTGTGGAGAACGAAGTCTACTTGACCGAAGAAGGACAGGAAGACCCGAATGGATTGGCGCGTGCAGTCGTGGACATTACGGGTATTCACGAATGGACACGCGAAGAAGCGGAGTCGCAAGGGATGGATTGGATGCCTAACTATGTCTGTTGGGAACTGTCCAATGTGCGACCCATAGTACCGCCTATCCGTTGTCTCGCAAGACGGAAGATTTATAAAATCGATATTAACGCTTGCTTACCCATTAATCGTTGACTTCTACTTGATCGTCAAAGTGCCAGTTGTCATACCAGAGGGAATTACTGATATGATGCAATTCACTGATGCACTCGTTAAAACGTACGAAAAATACGCTCAAGAAAGGGCGTCTTACTCTCCTGATGCATTCAAGGTGCAAGAACGGTCGGAATTTCTCAAATTCTTGAAGAATGAAGGACGAGAAACACTCCTCGAAATCGGGTGTGGACACGGTCAGGATGCGCTGTTTTTTCAAACGCAAGGCCTCCGGGTTTTGGCGGTGGACAATACGCCGACAATGGTGAAACTCACTACAGAAAAGGGTATCCGTGCACAAGTCTTAGATTGCTACGATCTCGGCGAAATTGACGAGACTTTTGATGCAATCTATACCATGAATTGTCTTTTACACATACCGAAACAGGATTTTGACCGGGTTTTGGGTCTAATTTCAGGGCGACTCAACGAAAACGGTTTAATGTATCTTGGTCTATGGGGTGATGAAAATTTTGAGGGTGTCTGGGAAAAAGACAGATATGAGCCGAAGCGGTTTTTCTCTTTTTGGAAGACAGAGGCACTTCTTGAAGTCTTACAACGATTATTTACATTGGAATACTATCGGCGATTAGAGCCTCATGAAGGCAGGGTCTTCAATTCTCTTATTATTCGTAAGCGATAATTTGAGACCTAACTCAACATAATTTGCTAACAGAAAGAAATTACTATGGCACAATCGTCTCTTGAAGTTGGAAATATCGTCGAATCTATTGCGCATGTTGACTTACCTCGAAAAATAGACTACGAAGGTAAATTCGTTAGGCTATCACCAGTCAACCCACAAACCGATGTTGCGGAACTCTACGACTGTTCTCACGGTTCAGATATAAAGGAGCGGATTTGGACCTATATGAGTTACGGTCCCTTTGACAACAAGCACAGCATGCAAACGTGGCTTGAGGACCGAGCCGGATCGGAGGATCCACTCTTCTTTACCGTCCACCATCTCGAATCGAAGCAACGGGTCGGTATGGTGAGTTTTCTCAACATCGTTTCAGATATGCGGCGACTGGAACTCGGACATATATGGTATTCACCGGATTCTCAGAGATCAAACGTGAATACGGAAGCCATGTATCTAATGCTCTGTGAGGCTTTTCATAGACTCAAATACCGCCGAGTTGAATGGAAATGTGATTCCCTAAATGAACGTTCCCGGGCAGCGGCACTGCGACTCGGTTTTAAGTTTGAGGGTATCTTCAGACAGCATATAATCGTAAAAGGTCGAAACAGAGACACTGCTTGGTATTCAATATTGGACAGTGAGTGGGCTGCTATTAAGAAGAACATGGAGATGTGGTTGTATCAGAATCCAGACCGGCAGTTATCCTTAACGGCACTCAATAGCAGCAAATCTTAAAAGGAGTATATTCATGGGAAAATTCAGACTCGCTTGCCATCTCATCCAGTTTGGAGGTGAACAACGGGATAATCCAGAAAAAGTATTGCGTGAAGTCGCCGAGGCAGGTTGGGACGGAGTCGAAGGTTTAGGAATTGAAAGTTCCGATCAACTCGTTGAAATGGCAACCCTTGCCCGTAGTCTCGGTCTCCACATCGTCAATGCGGGTGGTGCTGGACTTGATAGGGTCCGTTTCAACATTGCTTTGGGTAATGATGCCGCCGAAGTGCCGTCGTTGAGACGTTCAGAATGGGGTGGACCCGATCCAAGCGATGCCGATTTCGAGAATGCCGCGCGAACGTTAGATGAGATGCTCACTTTCTGTGATGCACACAACATCAAAGGCTTCCATCACGCACATCTCGGCACACTGCTGGAAACCGTTGATGATGCCGAACGCCTTTTGGCAGCAGCACCGAGTCTCTGGTTGCTATTTGATACAGGACATATACTCGCTGCGGGAAGCGATCCAATGCGGGTTTTTGAAAGCGAGAATTTGCGAAATCGGATTGGGCATGTCCATCTCAAAGACTGTCACGCCGACGATCCGGAAACTTGGGATTATCGGACGCAACGTTTTGGTGAGCAGGCACGTTTTGCTGAACTCGGTGCGGGAAACTTGGGACTTGATGTTAAAGCCGCATTGGAAGGACTCGAAACTGTCGGTTATGATGGATGGGTCTCTGTCGAACTCGACCGTCCCTATCCACCGCGTCCGCCAGCCGAAGCCGCAAAGGTTAACCGAGATTATCTACGGAGTCTTGGGTATTGAATGGAGGCATCCTATGCTGAAGCGAATCAAAATTCAAGGATACAAATCACTCTTGGATCTTGAGTTAAACCTCAAACCTCTTTCCGTGTTTGTCGGTCCCAACGCTTCGGGAAAAAGCAATTTCCTTGATGCCCTGCAACTTCTGTCCAGGATAACGACCTGTCAAACCTTAGAAAACGCATTTGAACCTCCGTACCGAGGGCATCCGCTGGAATCGTTCACTTTCGGAGGCGGAGGTATCAAGAGTCTCCTTGAAAAGGAGATTGTGTCGTTTCGTATAGAGGTGGACGTTCAACTTTCCACCGTCGTTATTGAAGGTGTCAATCAGCGTATTCAGAAAATAAGGGAGACAGCAGCGAAAAATACAAAAGACGGAAATAAACCTGCTGCAAACCGACTGCCGCCCGTGCGCGAGAAAGATTTACGGTATCGGATTGAGATTGAAATGCTCCCCAAGCAAGGAATTTTGCGCGTGGCGGACGAATATCTCGCGGCATTAACCGACGAGGGGCAGCCAAAACAGAGTAGGAAGCCTTTCTTAGAACGAATGGAAAATCGGTTGCATTTACGGATGGAGGGACAGGCGCATCCACTCTACTATGAACGTTATCTTAACTACAGCATCCTTTCGAGATCGCACTATCCACCGCACTACCCCCATTTGGCTGCGATGCAGCGAGAGTTGGCAAACTGGCTTACTTTCTACCTTGAACCGAGAGAACAAATGCGACTCCCAAATCCCGTCAAGGCAGTTCACGATATAGGGCCAATGGGAGAGGATCTCGCCGCCTTTCTCAACACCTTGAAGGCTCTTAATAAGGCACAATTTGAATCCGTCGAGAAATCGCTTCATACCATGATCCCGTTTATAACGGGAATTGAGGTCAGTGTCAACGAATTAGGTGAGATCGAATTGGATCTATGTGAAGGTGAAAAACGCATTTCTGCCCGCCTCTTATCGGAAGGCACCCTCCGAATTCTGGGACTTTTAGCACTCATGGGTGCCGAAGACCCACCAACATTGATAGGATTTGAGGAACCCGAAAATGGCGTTCACCCTCGCAGGATTCAGCGCATTGCCCGATTCCTGGAAACGCGTATGACCCTTGAAGATACACAATTTATTGTGACAACGCATTCATCGCTTCTACCCGATCTCGTTCCTCCCGAATCTTTATATGTATGTCGTAGGGTTGAGGGGAACACAGAAATTGAACCCTTCAATATGATGCATGTCGGACCCCTATGGAAAAAGTCAGAAATTGAGGTGGCATTGGACGACGAAGCCGCATTATCCCCTTCCGAGCGTATCTTGCGCGGGGATTTTGATGCATAAAGTCAGGTTATTTTCGCTCTCGTTTTACCCCAATCCTGCAGCATGCCTACCAGTCGCTGGATCCCCGGCAGCATAGAACATTCCGTCCGCTTTATTAATATAGAGCATAACAGGGACCGCAATAGCACCGCTGTGTGCCCTGACTTGATGTCCACGTCTCGCAAGTTCTTCACACACATCTTCACCTACACTCTCATTGATGGTCAATGACCCGGCTTGTCCAAAGGTCTCTGATCGGTTCGGGTTCGGGTCAAACGAATTTTCGTGATGTGCTGTGGCAAAACGCGGTGCCGTGACAGCAGCTTCCGGTAGCATATCGAACTCAACGAAATCGAGCAGCAAATTCATCGTCGCTTGGTCTTGCAAGTCTCCACCCGCAACACTGATTGCTAAAATCGGAGATCCGTCTTTAAGCACCAGTGTAGGTGTAAGCGTAATTCTCGGACGCTTTCCGGGTTGGATACAGTTCGGGTGTCCCGGCGTTGTATTGAGACTCCGCAGCCGGTTGCCATAACTGACCCCCGTCGGACCGACTGTGCCTCCTGCGTGATAGACGTTAGCACTCGGTGTCGCAGCAACGACATTCCCCCATCGGTCGGCAACGACGCACGTCGTTGTTCCACCGACACCCGGTCTGAAAACACCGTCCGCTTTTAGTGGTTTCATATTGTCTACGTCGCCGGGTCGTGCTTTGAGTGAGGCTTTTTGCATATCAATGAGAGGTTGGCGGATTTCGGTATAAGCATCGGAAAGCAGTGCTAATAACGGGACATCCACAAATTCCGGGTCGGCGTAGTACGCATCCCGATCCGCCATCGCCAGTTTGAGTGCCTCCGTGACCACATGCACGTAGTCTGCTGAGAAGTGTCCCATTGCTTTGAGATCGAAGCCTTCTAATAACCGCAGTGCCTGACAGAGATAGGGACCTTGCGTCCACGGACCGCACTTGTACACCGTATACCCTTGATATTCTACCGATACGGGATCTTCAACAAGCGTAACGTGCGCAGCGAGGTCTCGCTTACGAAGGAAGCCACCCTTGTCAATGTAAAAGCCTTCTAATGCATCGGCAATATCGGTATTAACGCCGTTCCGTCCGTAGAACCGATCGCTTGCGGCCTGGACTTTTTCCTCACGACTCCCGGATGTTTTCCGTTCTTCTTCGACCATCCTACGGAGGGTGACCGCCAAATCAGAGTGCCAGTCTGCCTCACCAGCATCCAGTAGTGCGAGTGTGGGACCCACGATGTCCTCAAATGTTTTTGTACCGTACAATTTGAGCGTTGTCGTGCAGAGGTCCACAACCGACGGCACAGGTGCCATTTTGATGTCACCGTTCGGGATCCCGTTTTCCATGTACCAATCGATAGCATCTTGTGAAAGCGGTGCGCGTCCCTGTCCAGAGAGCGATTTCACTTCCTGTTTTCCTGCGTCATAGATAAGGAGCGGCACCTCACCGCCAATAGAGCAGGCACCGTGGTCTGTAACGTTAAGGGCAAGAATCGTTCCGGCTGCTGCATCTGCTGCATTACCGCCTGCTTCCAGAATTTCAATCCCTGCTGCGACAGCTCCCGCACCACCGGCTGCAACGGCTCCTGTTTTACTGACTGCGTTCCAGCCAATTTCTTGCGTATTTGACATTGATTTTCTCTCCTCTATCATCGGAAGTTATTCTGATTTTCTAATGCCGTTCTCTGCGTTAGAGCATAGCACAATATTTTATCTCGTGCAACATCTAAAGGAGTGTAAAATTTTTGACCCCAAACCGCTAAGTGTTAATCTCTAACTGGCAATACATTAATAGGACTTGACACACACCACCGATTAGGCTTAAACTTTAACAGAAATTCAGAAGGCTCGCTGCGTGAGGATTGAAATGTTTCGAGAAAGACAAACCAGAGAGCCCTTGAGTTGAAATCAGCGAAAAGGCAAAATAGGAATCATAGAAAGGGAAATATGGCTGAATATAAGATTGCGATAATTCGGGGTGATGGAATCGGGATTGAAGTGATCGAGGAAGGTCTCAAGGTCCTCAACGCTATCGCCGATAGGTCCGACATCAAATGGGACTTTGTGGAGTTTCCTTGGGGCTCCGACTACTATTTCGAGCATGGGTACATGATGCCAGCAGATGCCCTTGATACCCTTGCAGCGTTCGACCAGATTTATCTTGGCGCAGTCGGACACCCCGACATCCAAGACCACATTGCGCTCAATGGACTTCTGCTGCCAATCCGACGTAGATTCGATCAGTACGTCTGTGAACGCCCCAGCGTCCTCTATCCCGGCATTAATACACCACTGAAAAACAAAGAGGCTTGGGATATTGATTTCATAGTGATAAGAGAGAACACGGAAGGCGAGTATGCCAACGTCGGCGGTTTTCAGTACCAAGGGTTTCCTGAAGAGATCGGTGTGCAGGTTGGGATATTTACGCGCCACGGCTGTGAGCGCATTATCGCTTATGCCTTCGAGCAGGCGCAAGCACGAAATAAGAAGCGCAAAGTTACTTCAATCACCAAGTCAAACGCGCAAGGTTACGGCATGATTGTATGGGATACAGCCTTCGAGCGGGTCGCTGCAAAGTATCCCGATATAGAGACAGAATCGCTGCTCGTTGATGCAGCGTGTATGGATTTCGTACGGAGACCGGAGGACTTTGATGTGGTCGTCGCGAGTAACCTATTCGGGGATATTCTCACCGACATCGGCGCGATTATCACCGGCAGCATGGGACTGGCACCGAGCGGCAATATCGACCCACAACGCCGATTTCCCTCAATGTTCGAGCCGGTTCACGGGAGCGCGCCAGACATCATGGGGGTGGGCATCGCGAATCCGCTGGCGGCAATTATCTCTGGTGCGATGATGTTGCGGTTCATGGGTGAAGAAGCAGCAGCGGAAACGATAGATGCAGCTGTACTGAAGGTCGTCGAGGAAGGCAAAACCCTCCCATCCGACCTTGGTGGTCAAGCCAAAACCTCGCAGGTCGGTGATGCTGTGGTGAATGCACTGGATTGAGGTTGAAACCTTGCCAGTGGTTCATCAGTATACGTTACAATTTTGCGTAAGGTCATTAAAAAAATAAGACCGTCGTATTATCTAAGAGGTGGCTGATGAAGGAACAAGACCCTTCGCAACTCAATCCTAAAAACTATGAGTTACCGCTGAAGGGGCACGTATACTGTCAAATTTTATTTGATGAAGTCTTTCTACCCATCTTAAAAGAAAGCTTTCCGGATGTCCTGCCCCGTCTCAGTGCTGGAGTCATCGGATTAGGATCTGACGTTCTTGGTGCCGATGACGAACTGTCACGCGATCATGACTGGGGACCAAACAAGTGCCAACTACTGTTGTCGGCACAGGATATCGCAGAATATGGTTCTTCTATTTCTCAGGCTCTGGAAGCGGCTATTCCAGATACGTTTTTAGGAATTGACACTACCAAATTGCAACCTCGGACGATACAGATAAGCACTATCGACGCAGTCTATCGTGATTTTCACGAATCTGCCTACCCGCCGGTGACGATCGAGGAATGGGCTGCCGCTGATGACAACAACCTCTACTACGCGTCGTCTGGTTTTGTGCTCTATGACCCTTCTAACGCCCTCAGCGAACGCATATCCGCTTTCCAAAAGGCATACTACCCTGCAGACATCTGGAGGTGGAAGGTCGCAAGTGATCTATGGGGAATTTGGCACAATGGCGACTACAATTCGAGCTATCGTTTAGCGAAACGCGGTGATGGTATAGGTTTACTCATCGGACAAGGAGCTTTTGTCGAATGCACGTTAAGACTTTTGTGTCTATTCAATAAACGTTTTCCAGTATATTGGAAATGGCTGCACTGGCAGGCACAAAGCCTCCCGAAATGGGTAGACATTATAGGACCGTCTCTCAAGAAACTCGAATCAGCAAACAATCATAAAGCGCGCGGCGAGATCATTCACAACATCTGTCAATCAATTCGGGAGATTCTTTACAAAATGGATTTACTTCCCGATACAGAATGGCGCAATTTCATGGGCAGCCAAGTGGTTGCCCTGCAAATCGAATCGGCTCAGGTGAAAGAGTTGATTCGGGAAGAAGAGCCCCATTTGTATGTATGGTAACTGAAATGACGAAAGGAAACGAGAAACGGTGATCGAAATACGGTCCCACCCCCACGCAAGCGAACTTATTTCACTTTCAGGTATCTATCTGGAACAAAATGAGTGTGAAAACAATCTGCCGATCGGTTTAGCCTATAGACTCGCTGAAGACCCATACTACTACACCTCTGAGTTACCGCTGCTGCTGAGTATTGTGGAACATGGACGAGTCGTTGGTGTTGCAGTAATGACACCACCGAAGCGAATCATCTTAAGCAGAATTGACACGGATATCCAAGCTGCTGCAATTCATCTTGTGCGTCACCTGCGTAAAATTAACATTCAAATACCGGGGGTTGTTGGACCAGCAACAGAAGCCCAAGCCTTTGCTGATTGTTGGGTTGAAGGTGTACTTGGTGTATCAGTCAGACTCAGCAAGCGGATGCGTGTATTTGAAGCGAGAACCGTCGCGGATCTCCCGCTTTCACCGGGACAGATGCGTTTCGCACGTCCGGACGACGATCCACTCATGACGCGATGGATTGTCGGTCTTTCGGAAGCGATAGGTGAACCTGTCAGTCTTGAGAGTGCTAAAAGCCGCGCTGAGAAACTCATCAACGAGCAACAACTATACGTATGGGATAACGAGGGCCCCGTGTCTATTGCTGGCGTGTCCCGTCCGATGAGAAACGGAACAACAATCGGTCTCGTCTACACACCGCCTGAGCACCGCGGTAAAGGATATGCGACTTCATGTGTTTTGTTGCTAACAAAGAAACTCCTTTCGGATGGCTATTCCTTTTGCAGCCTATATACCGATTTATCGAATCCGACTTCCAACAGCATCTACACCAAAATCGGTTATGTGCCTATAGGAGACGCGTTGGAATTGGATTTTTTGCCCATTTAAAAATATGGAAACCAAAAAACCTCGACAATACTGGGACGATTACGCCTCCCGATTCAAGCACCGAAGTTTGGCAGAAACTTATGAGCTGCGACCCCCGTATCCAGAAGAGACGTATCAGATACTCCTCAATTTGCTCGGGGAATCGCGGAGAAAAGTTCTTGATGTCGGATGTGGGACTGGAAAGATAGCACGAGCGCTCGTTAATCATGTAGATAGCCTTGATACCGTTGACTTCTCGCAGGAGATGATCCGAGTTGGAAAGTCGCTCGTTAATGGAGATCATCCGAACCTCCGATGGATTCGAGGACCTGCCGAGACGGTGGAAGTGTATCCACCCTACGATATGGTAACGGCTGGCGCGAGTATTCATTGGATGGAGTGGCGCGTAGTTTTCCCAAGGTTCAAGGAAGTGCTGACAGCAGATGGTTATCTTGTCATCATTGATGGAGACCGTCCTGTTAGATCGCCTTGGGGGGATGCAGAACTTTCACTCATTCACAAGTATTCCACTAATAGACACCATGAACAAATTGACTTGATTCAAGAACTCGTGGATAGAGAACATCTACACGTGATTGGCGATAAGCGGACAACACCGGTCGGTTTCTCGCAACCGCTTGCAGACTATGTTCAGTCTTTTCATTCCAGAGAAAGCATGTCCAAAGAACACATGGGTGCGGAAAACGTCAAAGCATTTGATGCAGAACTATCGCATGTCTTGTCTGACTATGTTGATGATAACGGGCTTCTTACTTTCCAATTAGAAGCAAGAGTTACTTGGGGAAGACCCTTGGCATGAAACCACGTGGAGGATAAAAATGGAACTCGGTTCAATTCATGACGCAGCAGCAAACGGCGATCTCGATTTAGTGAAAAAAATCGTTGAACGGGAGCCTCAGTTGGTCAACCAAGACGATCAATACGAATGGCGTCCTATATTTCATGCCGGATTAAGACGGCATTATGATGTTGTTAAATATCTCATAGACGCTGGTGCTGATCTGGCAGCGCATGACGGTTATGCGATACACTATGCTGGGGAAGTCCCGGACAATAAGGAAGTTGTATCATTGCTCGTTGCGTATGGGGGCTTGGATGCACATGCCAAGCCATCGAGTGAAACGGCACGCCAGTTTATATACGCCGTTTTCTTAGCCAATGTGCAGCGCGTCAGTGCAATGCTTCGGGTCAACGCAAAGTTAGTGCAAGAGCGTTACGCCCGTGGTGATACAGCTTTACACCACACGACTCGAAACGGAGATTTGGAAATTGTAGAACAGTTGGTCAGTAGTGGTGCAGATGTCAATGCAACATCAGATCACGGGCATTTTCCACTATACTGCGCAGCAGGGCATGGACATGTAGAAACGACGCGGTATCTGATAGAACACGGCGCAGATTTGCAGGCGAAACTCTCCGATGGCAAAACGGTTGTTGAGTGGCTAAAACAGTTCGCGGATCACGACCGTCGCTTGAAATCTTGTCTGGATGTATTGGAGAGATGATGCTTCAAAAACTGGGAAGGCAAAACTATGAACATACATCGTATCACCGCCATGGTTCCTATAACTGATTTGGCTCAAGCTATAACCTTCTATTCGCAAGGGTTGGGTCTTCAAGTCATCCAGCGTACAGACGAGTGGGGCCATGCCCTGCTGGAAGGTGAACACGGTTGCCAAGTGATGATAGATCAATCAATACGCACGGAATCGAACGCCTCAACCGTCGTTTACTATTATACGTCCGATATTGAAACGTTAAGGGATCGCGTGATTGCCGCTGGTTTTGACCCCGAGCCTATTGGTGTAACTTTCTACGGTATGACAGAATTTCGAGTTCGCGATCCCGATGGAAATGAGGTCTGGATCGGTGCACGTGAGGCTCCCGCCACTTAGAAGCAGGGGCCCTTGGGGAACACCGTTAGAATAGAAAATCAGGGCTAAATATGCGGCGCAATCATCCTTATTCGGTTTCTTCGGGAGGACGGAAGTTCGGGCCGCTATCAGTTGGTTGAATCGTAAAACCGCTCCAAACCCATTTTTGGTACCTGCTTTTTTCATGCGTATATATCACTTGCGTTAAATGTTCATCCGTAATCGTAATATTATAACGCCTATCAATCGTCTCGTTTCCAACAGGAATCCGCAATCGCTGAATCTGTTTCTCACCATTCGCGATAAGGTTTACCTCTAACGGTTCAGCTCTATCCGCTTCATCTACTATATTTGCGCTGAAATAGCATGTCACTTCGTAGGTGCCATTCGGAAGCGTGACTCGAAAAACTGCGTCTTCTTTCCCCAAAATGCTATCTGTATAAGGTTGTGCAACCCCCAATTTGTTTTGTGATTCTTCACGTGCTGATACTGTTAGCCAACCGTATTTTCCATCAGTGTAAGTTGTATCTACGTACACAGGAATGTGTCCCGGTGCTGTCTGACTATCTTCGGGCTGCATATCAAAGGCAAGGACAGTGCCTCCATCCCACATTTGCGGGTCGGGTGCCGCGCGCTTACGACGATAGAGCCGGTTGTAGTCGTTAGAATTGAGAAGATCATACTCTTCTTCCAGGCCGGCAACGTCGCCGTATTCTGTCCGCCAAATGATAGCATAGTCAGCAGGAAATTTCTGATCCCTATCCTCTTCCTTATACTGTAGCGGAAAATGGTCGGTATCCGCCTCATAGTTGTCGAGGTAGGCGATGCCTTTATGCACTGCCAGTAGGCATTCAAGGTGCCCGAAGGGTTCAACGTATTTCGGCTCAAAACCGAGCGAATCTGAAAAACCACCCCATTCCCCGGGTTCACTCATGAGAATTGTATGTTCCTCGTCCATTCCTTCTAACGAGAGCGCATTGGCGATGTCGCGGTTCAACAGACGATAGGTGTGAACGTGGTAACCGAGATGCCATAAGGATAGCGCGATGATAAGTCCTGCGACCGCGTAGTTTATATATCTATGCAGGTTGACGGCAAAGAATGGAATCAGGATAAGGAATATGTACAGATGGAACCGATCGTTTATCCAACCGCCGCTATAGCCAGACCATGGAGCTATGAAAAACATCGCAGTGATAACGATTGACATGATTAGAAATCCGTCCATCTGTGTCACAGCACGCGTCCAGAGCCGTTCGCCAGTCTCTTTCCATGCCTCTGATGCCCGGAATTGATACCACTCCCAAATTCTATTGATGATTGTGAGTACAATGGCAATAGCAAAAAAGACCAGCAGCACGCGTCCGATGAGCACTTGATCGTCGTGGAAAGAGACCAAAGATTTCATGCCGAAGAAGTAGTCCATTACCCATTCAAAACCCTTATGATTGCTGTTACCTCCGTGGTTGTTGGTAAGATAGAAGTAGTAGGAAAATAGGATAAAGTAAGCAGGTGTAAGGCTACCTATGAAGGTCAGTGTAGGTTTATGTCTCCCTATACCTTCCTTAAGTCTGTGCATGAGTGGCTCTGATGTCTCCTGATTACCCCATACCCGATGTAACACATCATAAGCCGATAAGAAGAGAGGAAAGAATGTCAATGACATGATAAGCAACGCATAAGAGTGATAATGCGTCAGATAGGTCACCAACGACAATAGGTATATGACAATGATGTTTGTCAGCCGGAGTTTATCTTTCACTCTCCACCAGTAGCCCATCGTGAAGAAAAACAGGGACATACTGAGGACAAAGTTGTAAAAACCCATGTGGAGCAAGTAGTTGTAGGCAAAGATAAACCCAAGCAGTCCGAAGACTATATTTTTCTTTGCGATGCTATTGAGAAAATAAAAGAGAGACAGCGGAAGGAGACCGATGCAGAGCGTCAGCACAATCTTTTCACAAACAAGGGGCGGGAAAACGTACAACAACACGAGTAACAGCGCGTGGGATGTCCAATTCGGAAAGATGGTCGCGTTGAGTTCATAGACTTCACGGAGTCGATAGTTTTCGTGATTATGATACTCCTTCACCACATAAGAGTTGTAGATATGACTCGCACCATCCTGCGTTGGGAAATACTTGAAACCCCAGACAGGCAGAAGGTGTAACACCATCAACACAATGACCGTAATGTATCCAATAGACAATCGACCTACTTTCATTATCGTTTGACCTCACCAGTGCGTGTTGTCTTTCCAATGCTATTTGCCTCTTATTCTAATAGATTTTCCCTTTTGTTTCAATACCCGAGTTCTAAAAAAGTTGACATTCCTCAACAAATAGGGGTATAATCTGAATATGGAAGATGTCTTAAACCAGCTCCTTGAAGAATTACCGCATAACCGATACGATATTGTCAGCAAACATATCTTTGGAACGTTCACCGAAGATTTATTGCGGGCCCTGACCAAAATCCCAGGGCTGAAATTCCTTGAGCAACTTGAGACTGAACTTCCCACCGTTGAGATACGCCGTATGGACGTTTTGGCGAAGACACTTGTTGAAGATCAAGAAGTCTTAGTGCATATTGAGTTCCAAGCCAACAGGGAGACCAGGGCAGAGATACTCCAACGCAAGATTGGTTATTTCGGGCGATGCTTTGAAAGATACGGCTTGCCGATTTTATCTTACATCATCTATTTGAGCCCCGATGCGGGTCAGAATGACCCGGGAGGATATAGCCAAACGTTTCCGGGACACAAGATTGAGATAGAGTATCAAGTGATCCGTCTCAGTGAACTTGAGGGTCAATCCATTTTTGAGACGGGTCAGACTTCCCTGATGGCATTTGCGCCGTTGATGCGACCGCGAACAGGGATATCAGCGGTTGAATGGGTTGAGGAATGTCATCAAATCACGCGTGCGCTGTCGTTGGAGCCAGAGCTTCGGAAAGATTTATTACTATGGCAATGGATTTTGAGTGGTTTAATCGTTGATCCTGCCGACATCCAACATCTAATGGAGGGACCTATGTTAGAATCATCGACTTACCGATATATCTTACAACAAGGTATCGAACAAGGTATTGAACAAGGTATCGAACAAGGCAAAAAACAGTACGCAGTTGAAGCAATACTCACGGTGTTAGATGTCCGATTTCAAACGGATGTCGCAGAAAAGCTAAAGCCTTTTCTGGGTGCCATTGACGATCTACAACGTCTGGATCAGTTGCACCGTGTTGCCGCGCAAGCCTCAAGCGTTGATGAGTTTACACATGCCCTCTTGAACCTTGAAAAGTAAAAAATATGAAGACGAACATGTTCCAGAGTTGACCGAAATATAACCTATAGATTGGGGCGATGAAAAATCCGAACATCGTTATCATCGGCAATGCATCGCAGGCAGGAACGTATGTCTTGCGGATTCGCCTTAAAGAAGATACCACATTACAATTCGGGCGGTTCAAGAAAGGGAAACGTATTTCACTGCCTGCTGGTGATTATGTCTATATCGGTTCTGCCCTTTCGGAAAAGGGTGCCACTTCGCTCGCACGACGACTCATCCGACACGCAACGCGGAGTGGTGCTAAACCGCCGCACGCTATCCGGGAAAAAATGATGACTCGGTTCGCTGAATGTGGTTTGGGACCTCGTGATCTACTACCGAAACATGGTAAAACTTTGCACTGGAACGTCGATTTTCTGTTGGATCTACAATCGGCGAAGATTGTGAATATCCTTGCTATCCGTTCTCCGGTACGTTTAGAAAACAGAATTACCAAATACCTTGAAAGCGATCCACGGACAGAGATTATTGAACGAGGGTTAGGTGCGAATGATGCCCCGGGTAGCACACACCTGTTACGCCTCCGAACAGATAACATATCATGGGCATCCGTAGTGACGGTCATCAGAGAAAAGGTTTTAAAGCAAACAAACAATATTGAAGGTTGAAATCTGTTTTATAGTAGATTCTGTAATTACTTATACACTCAGCATCGGTGCGGTTAGGAAACCGCACCTACCGGGGGTGGAAGTGTGTATTTATTTTTGGAATTTACTATAATTTTACCTACTTTTGAGGTAACTATGCACGATCCACGACTTGATAAACTCGCAAACGTTCTCACAACCCACTCGACCAAAATCCAACCCGGCGAATTTGTACTCATCGAAGGCATTGACATTCCACAGGAGATGGTTATTGCACTCATCCGATCGGTACGGAAAGCGGGCGGGATTCCGCTCGTTGAACTCAAACAGAATCGCATCCAACGTGAAATCATTCTGGGTGGAGACGACGCTGGCATAAAATTGATGGGTGAATACGAAATATATCGAATGAAAAAGGTGCAGGCGTATATCGGCATACGCGGTAGCCATAATATCACAGAGATGTCTGATGTGCCGACAGAAGCAATGCAACGCTATCAAAAGTATTGGCAGCGGCCACTCAACGATATCCGTGTTCCGAAGACAAAATGGGTTGTCCTACGGTGGCCCTACCCGGCGATGGCGCAGCAGGCACAGATGAGTACAGAAGCGTTTGAGGATTACTATTTCGACGTTTGCACGCTCGACTACAGTCGAATGGAACAGGCAATGATACCCCTCAAGACCCTCATGGAAGAGACTGATGAAGTGCATATCATCGGTGAAGGGACCGATTTACGGTTCAGTATCAAGGACATCCCCGTTATTCCGTGTGCCGGTGAATATAATATACCCGATGGCGAATGCTTCACCTCCCCTGTCCGGGATTCTGTCAACGGTACGATCCATTTCAACACACCGACAATCTATCAAGGTACAACCTTCACAGACATCCGACTCCGCTTTGAAAACGGCAAAATTGTCGAAGCATCAGCGAATAATACTGAAAGACTCAACGCTATTCTGGATACCGATGAAGGGGCACGCTATATCGGCGAGTTTGCCATTGCGTTCAACCCTTACATCACAAATCCGATGCTTGATATTCTGTTCGATGAGAAGATCGCTGGATCCTTTCACTTCACACCCGGACAGGCTTACGAGGAAGCCGATAACGGTGTCCGTTCCGCTGTCCATTGGGATATGGTGATGATTCAAACGCCGGAATATGGCGGTGGCGAAATGTCCTTTGATGGGAACCTGATTCGGAAGGATGGACGGTTTGTCCACCCCGCATTAGAGGCACTGAATCCGGAGAATTTGATATGAGTAGAAAACAACACCCCGTATACGGCGATCCACAACGATTTGAAGTCGTCGCAGATTTTATTGCTTCGCGGTACGGCAATGATATCCAATCCGTTGCCGATGTTGCGGGTGGGAAGGGGATATTGACGCGGCTTCTCACGAAAAAGAAGAACTTTGAATGTGATCTCATTGATCCGAGATGCGCAGTCCTCAAAGGCATTGTGCATCGACCTGAACAGTTTGAACCCGATATGGCGGATTATTATGACTTGTTAGTTGGACTCCATCCCGATGGTGCATTGCGTCAATTGGGGGAGGCAGCACTCATCCGTCCCGCTGTCATAATTCCGTGCTGCAACTTCTGGGATGAACACCGGCGCGGGCAATATGAATTGTTAACGGCAATTGAGGATTTCTATCGCCAACACTCCGTCCGATTTGAACGACTTGAACTCGACTTCAAAGGACCCAAGAATATCGCTATTGTATCTGAACCCGCTTGAACCTTAAAGTAAATAAGGAATAATATGGCACGACAACCCAATATTCTCTTTCTCCTCACCGATCAACAACGCTATGATTCCCTCGGTTGCAACGGTGCACCAATTTGCAGAACACCTGCCGTTGATGAAATCGCCGCAACAGGTATGCGATTTACGAACGCCTATACACCGATCGCTCTCTGTTCACCCGCACGCGGTTCGCTCCTCACTGGACTCTATCCGCACAATCACGGGCAGCTATCGAATATGGGGAATTTCAACGGTGTGTTTGCAAATCAGATCCTCGACAAACCGACATACCCGAAACTCTTGACGGAAGCAGGCTATCGGGTGAGTTGCATCGGTAAGTGGCATCTCGCCAAGGAGGGGGACACAGAATTCTGGGGTTACGACAAGTGGCATCCCTATCGCGAGTGGCATCAATGGCTTCGTGATGATGGTATTGACTTCCGAATTGACAGGGATGCTGTCCAACCTTTTGAGTGGGGCGGTGAAGCACCTTTCTATGGAAGACACCCGCTTCCCGCAGAACGGACGATGGAGGCGTGGACCGCGGATAAGATGATCGAATTGCTTAACGGTTATGCGGATGTTGAACAACCCTTTATGATTGCCTCGAATTTCTTCGGACCACATTTCCCGTATGCCGTGCCTGCGCCTTACGACACAATGTACGATCCCGATAGCGTTGAACGGTGGGGCAACTTTGATGAACAATTCATCAACAAACCGCTTATCCAACAGAAAGAGATGCTCCGTTGGAACGCCAGTCACCTCACATGGCCCGATTGGCAGAAAGTTATCGCTACCTATTGGGGATACTGTACCTTCATTGACGATCAGGTCCGACGAATCCTCGACTGCCTTGAGGCGAACGGTTTAGCAGAAGATACTGTTATCGTCTTTTCAACCGACCACGGCGATATGCTCGGGAGCCATCGGCTTTTCAACAAGGGTTTCCACATGTATGAGGAGACGCACCACATTCCCCTCGTGATCCGTTGGCAGGGTGCAACATCACCCGGGACGACGCGTGATGAATTTGTGAACCTCGTAGACCTCATGCCGACATTCTTGGAACTCGGCGGCGCAGCAGTCCCTGATGCTGTTGACGGTAGATCAATTGTGCCTTTGTTAAGAGGGGAAACCGTAGACGATTGGCCCGATGATGTGTTCGCCGAATTTCACGGTTACGAACCGACGCTTGCCACCGTCAGAATGGTGCGGACGGATTCTTGGAAGTATGTCTACAATCCTTATAGCGAGGACGAACTCTACGACATGAAGAGCGATCCACACGAACTCCATAACTTAGCGAATCACCTCGGTTACAAGCACGTCCTCCGTCGTATGAAAGCGCGTATGGTTGATCGTTTGCGTGAAACGAGAGACAACATCGTCATGGATGGCGGATGGCAGAGCAATTCGTTTGACTTACTCATTTCAGGACGGGAACGGTAGAACTTACAAAACCCTATTTCTGTTTTGCGTGTCCCCACGTCGTTGTGAGTAAATTCGGTTGCGGCAAAATGGGCAAAGCATACGCAGGGTCAAACCATCCGCCTAAGTGGTGTCCCAAACCTATATGCGTCAGTTGGGTCGGTTCGCCACCGTCCACCCCAATTTTGAAGATTTGTAAATTAATTGCCTGTACATCATCCGCTTGAATGTAAAGGAGTTCGTCTCCTCGTGGTGCCCAGACAGGACTTACAACTTTCGGACCTGCTTCAGGAACAATTTGTTGGAGTCCTGTGCCGTCTCGATTCAGCGTATAGACAGTTTCCGTTTTTATGAAATCCTTCAGTGGCACCTTATGCAGCCAAGAAAAGGCAAGTTTCTTTCCTGACGGAGACCAGGCAACACCTCCTCCCATCCACGAAGATCTCACTGGTTTGGGAAAGAGCACTTTCTGTTTACGCGTACTGACGTTAAGAATACTGATTTGCACACGTTCGGGAAATCCAGTGAGAAAAGCGATCTCTTTTCCATCAGGTGACCAGTCGGGTCCGCTACCGATGGCCACGCGTTCCTCTTTTTTTCCATCTATTGTAGAAATATAGATGAATGACTGCCCTTGTTCACGTCTCTTGTAAGCAATCTCTTTTCCATCAGGTGACCAGGTCGCACCCGCTCTAACTGCAGGTGTCTCGAATACTTTCTGTATATTGGAACCATCTGGATTCATCAGATACAAATCCCAAGTACCCTTGGCGGGATTCCCTCGATCTGAAGCGAAAAGAATTTGCTCGCCGGTGGGAGAGAAGCTCGGGGCAATGTCGTCTGCCCGGTGATTAGTGATGTTGATCTGATCACTCCCGTCTGGATTCATCAGATAAATTTCACGATTACCGACCCTATTTGCCGCGAAAACAATTTTGGCAGTGGCAGGTGCTTTGGCAAAAACAACAGAAAGGCTCGGACACAATGAGGCTATACTTATTACGAAAAATAGGAGGCAACTTTTGCGTCTCATGATCAGAATTCTCCGAAGTAGAAGTGTGACAGTAGTATGGGTTTTCGTTAGTCTTGTTAATTATACACAAATTGCAGAAAACATCAACTATCTCTTTTTTTTCAAAAAAATGTAAAAATGTGATAGAATGTTTATAGAATTTCTGATTATGCAAGGAGGGCGTTGATGATTATCAAAGTTGACGAAAGTTATCGTCGCAAAAGAGACCTCACCGAACGGCAGCTCTTCGCAGTCGTTGAGCAGAATACACCCGATACTATCAAAACACCCCTTTTTCCGCAAGACGAACCAAATGCATTTACATTCCAGCTTGATAAGGAACTCATTGAACGTTTGAACCTCTGGGAATGGTTTCGTAACTACGCGAAGGAAGCGCAAGTTTCGACTGCAGGTATCCGAGGTCCACAAAATATTTTATATCCATGGGACACCCGTTTTCCCATTAACCAGATCGGAATTATCTTGGCGACACTCGGTAAAAGTCTTGTCGCTAACGAAACCGCAGACGGGAAACAGGTTGAGAAAATCGCAGGCTGCGAAGTCCGTTATAACTCGCAGAAATATGTTGAATTTATCACCCGTATCCAAGCCGCACAGAGCATTCGCACGTATGTACCAAGGGACTTTGGAACGCTGTCCATCTGGATGGCATCGTTCCTGATTTTCATGCTGGATCTCGACGGTGGCGAGCATGTTACATCAAGCCACTCTGTCAGCACCAAAAACGCGACGAAAGATCTCAACAATCAGGGGAGTCAGTATCTCCCTGAAGAGTCCATGCGGTTTGTTAAAAAGATTGAAGATATTCTCAAAACCGCTGAAGCAGACGGCTATCCTATTCAGTTTAGTTCAGTTAACAACGAGCATATTGATTTTGAACGATTAGATGAACTCCACGACGGTGTGCAGCTTTATGTCGGTTATCTTAAAAATGGTGTCGCTACAAATACCAACGTTGATCTCATTCGCGAGGTTAGACCTCCGATTGTTGTTGATTGTGTCGGTGGGTGTATGTATCGTCCGATGCGTGCTATCTTTGAGCGGTTAGGCATCGCCGATTCTGTTCGTTGGCTACACGTTGAAGCAGACCCGCTTTATCACAACATCGGGAAACTCAATCGGAATCCGAAGACCGGCGAGGCTGAATTTTATGATCTCGGCTGCGATTTTAGTATTCTTGATGTCGTCAAGTCCACGGATTATGCGACCAAACTCAAGGTGCAACCCATCGGCACGGTCATTGAAGCGACCGATCCCGATGGCGATCGACTTGTCGTCTGTGAGATAGAAGACGCATCGCGAGCAGGAACATTGGAACGTCTCGGCGTTGATATTCTTGATCTCGGTGATAACCGGCTCCTAACGATTTACACGCCGAATCAGGCATTTCTCATGTTGATGGACTTCTACGCGAAGCAACTCAAAACTGCTGGGCTCTGGGAAAACCATCCGCGGTTCATGATTAAGACGACGCCTTCCGCACTCGCTTGGGATCAGTGGGGTGCTGCGAACGATGTTAAGGTCATTAACGTACCGGTCGGTTTCAAGGAAATTGCCGCGATTATGAAAAAGATTGAACGGCAGATTGCTGATGCCCCAGACGCACCGGTCGTTATCCAAGATGTCTATGGCGAAACGATTTCACTCGGGATGCAGCCGAGGC
Organism: Candidatus Poribacteria bacterium; assembly: GCA_965232115.1. Lineage (GTDB taxonomy): Bacteria > Poribacteria > WGA-4E > WGA-4E > WGA-3G > WGA-3G. The sequence continues at coordinate 4,074,647 of OZ246958.1, read as the reverse complement.
TCATTTTCGCGGGTGAGGAGAGCGGGGGAATGATTACCGGTCCTGAGGAACTCATTCGGAGTCAAGGCGGACGAACTGCTATTGCGATGCGTGAAAAATCGGCAGGTGAATCTATGGTGCTTCTCACAGCACTCGCTGCGCATTGTAAACGCGCGGGTATACCCCTGTCTGACTATCTTGCCTCTGTCTTTGCGGAAAGTCGGATCACTGCAACGTGTGATGTCAGAGAAGATATCACGTATTACAACGAATCTGAGCCGAATCCTGAGAAACTTCGTGCAGCGAAGTTGGAAGGTGAGGCAAAACGTGATAAAAATGACCTATTCTTCCTCGGCATCGCTATTGCCCTCCGCGATGAAAAAATAGACATGGCACAGGCACGTACAATCCTTTCGGATGCGCTTCCTGGTCTTGATTTTGATGACCTTGAAGATGTCCGATTTGTTGGTGATGGGAGTTATCTCAAATTTCGTGATAAGTTTGTTGAAGTCCGAAAATCCGGCACAGACGCGAAAACAAAAGCCTATGCCTCTGGTAGTGATAAAGAAGAATGTCGGAGATTCGCCAAAATTTTTGGTGAAGCGAGCGGTGAATTAACCGAACTTTATACCGAACAAATAGGTCAAAATTACTTAAGGGATGTTGAAAATAGAGCACGGCAGATTTATGACGCATTTCAGTCGAGCTAATAGCAGCCGGCTGTCAGGAGTCAGCGGTCAGCAAGGGGATGTAACTTCGCCGAAAACCTCTTTGCTGAAGGTTGAGAGCCGATGTCTCATGGCTAATAAAAAGGAGAATTATCATGATCAGAACGATTACCGCCTTGTTTGGAGTGTTTATCGGAGTCGCGTTCCTTTTTTCTTTCGCGATGGTTGCCGAGGCAGAGTGGACTGTCCTCCGCGAAGATGATATCCTCCGCGGCGACGGCATTGAAGGCATGCTACACGATGTCTATTTCAGGGATAACCAGAACGGTTTGGTCGTTGGAGATAACGGTTTAATATTGGTAACAACCGATGGTGGCACGACTTGGGGGAGAATGGAAGTTGATATGCGACCTCCGGGTGCTGGACAAAGACCGGGTGGTGGTCCTCCCGGTGGCGGTGGTCCACCAGCGGGTATGTTCGGCGGGGGCGGGGCTTCACCGCTCTATCATATCTATTTTATAGATGAAAACGCCGGATATATAATCGGTGGTCGAGGCACTATCTTAAAAACCGAAGACGGTGGCAAAACTTGGGCACGGAAAATGGCAAGGAGTGATAACCCTAACGCTGGACGTGGTGGAAGACGAGGCGGCGGCATTCGCGCGAATTTAATGGGCATCCAGATGATTAGTGAAACGACCGGTTTCATCGCTGGGTCGGAGAATACTATTCTCAAAACCACTGATGGTGGTGAAACTTGGGTCGGGAGCTCGGAGCGGGCACGCGTCGGCGAAACCCGTAACAACCTTGAAGGTCTTTGGTTCGTTTCCCCAACAACGGGATGGGTTATCGGTTCATTCGGAACACTCATGCATACCGTTGATGGCGGTGAAACGTGGGAGAAACGCAACCCAGGGTTTGATAATAATCTTTTCGGTATCCATTTCCTTGATGAAAACACCGGTTGGATTTGTGGACAGGAGGGTTTAATCCTGCATACCACGGATGGCGGCGCGACCTGGAACCAACAAAAGACCGAATCTTATGACGATCTCCACGATATTATTTTTGTTGATGCCATGGTCGGTTGGGCAGTCGGCGGTTTCAATTCTGTTCTGCACACCACCGATGGCGGTCAGACATGGACGGTATCGAATATACCCGGAGCCGCAAATCTCAAGGGTGTTCATGCAACCGATCAGAACAACTGTTGGACAATTAACGATTGGGGAGTCATCGCAGGATACAAAGCGGAATAGTTATTGGCTGTCGGCTATCGGCTTTCAGGTAATTACCGACTGCTGACCGCCGATAGCCATACAAGGAGAAAGAATGTCAGAACTGAAGAGCCATAAAGTTACCATGCTCGGCACGGGGCTCATCGGAATGTTTTATACGATGACGCTCCACAATCAACGCGGTGCAGACCGCGTCCACAGCGTCTATTCTCGACGCGAAGAACGCGCAACGGCATTCGCTGAAGAGTGGAACATCCCTCACGCAACAACCGATTTAACAGAGGCTATCAACCACCCTGACACGGATACTGTTGTCATCGGGTTACCCAACAATTTACACCTGAAAGCAGTCGAACTCGCTGCAGCAGCGGGCAAAGCCATTCTCTGCACGAAACCGCTTGGACGCACTGCTGAAGAGGCGAAAGTGATGCTCGACATCGTGGAAAACGCGGGTGTATTTGGTGGGTATCTTGAGGATCTCGTCTATCCTCCGAAAACTCTCAAAGCGTTAGAATCCGTACAAAATAGGGCACTCGGTAAGATTTTGTGGGTGCGTTCTCGCGAAACACACCCCGGTCCCCATAGCGACTGGTTTTGGGATCTGGAACAAGCAGGCGGTGGTGCTATCGTTGATATGGGATGCCACTGCATCGAGATCATCCGAAACTTTGTTGGGAAAAACAACAAACCGCTTGAGGTGATGTGTTGGGCGGATACACTCGTTCATCCGATTGATGCAGAGGATCACGGCATTGCACTCATCCGATTTGAAAGCGGTGCAATGGGACAGTTCGAGGTCGGATGGGCATTCCGCGGTGGAATGGATTTACGCGATGAGGTCTCTGGTAGCGAGGGAACTATCTGGCTCAATCATTGGCTCCGCACAGGCTTTGAGATGTTCACGGCTGTCGGTCAGGGCGGTTATGTTGCTGAGAAGGCGGAGAGCGATACGGGTTGGCTCTTCCCTGTCGGCGATGAGGTCGCAGAGCTCGGCTATCGGGATATGTTCCTTGATATGTTCAACGCAATCGACGAAGGACGAGAGCCTCTGGAGACCTTCTACGATGGGTACGTCGTCAACGCCATTATTGATGCGTGCTATAAATCCGCAAAATCCAAACAGTGGGAATCGGTTGAAATTCAGGATTGGCGAGGCACAACGGAAGCCGCCGATACACAAACCAGCGAATCGGATGCTGATGAACGCTATGCCCATCTCAAAGACGAGCGGATGCCTGATGGCAGAATGAAGCGGATCTTCAGGGATCGAGAAACTGGAGAGATTATTGAACGGGTAGAAGATTAAAAGAAGAAGGCGATTGCGGTTCAGCATTGACGCTGAGGGGAGCAATCGCCGCTATGCATCTTTCATAAAATTTGCCCCTATTCTATGATTCCCAGTTTTTGACCTTTACTCATCAGCTTTCGTTCCACCTGCTTCAAGAGTTGGCTGACTCTTGCCTTGCTCAGTGCGAGGTTTTCTGCGATGTCACACTGTTTCATATTTGATCGAATAGCACTGAAAACCTGCTGTTCGCGTTTGGTTAAACATTTTAACAGTCGCGGCAGTGCCTGCTCGAAATCCTTGTTCCACATCTCCCATACCAGTGTGTCCTCAAAGTTAACCGTCCGACCTGAGGCACTTAAAAGAAACGCGCCCTGTGCGCATGTGCTTCTCTCCGAGGTGCCGTTCGGCATATCCTCTTCGTTGGGAGGATGTATAAAATGTCCGTAATGTTGTATCTCCTTTGTTTTTGCGTTGGTCAATGCCCCGCAGATTCGTGGAAGCATGTAAGTACGAAAACTTGCCTTTTGTGCGTGATTCGGATCAAATGAGGGCCCTTTTTGGTATAGCGTTATCCGAGCAATCTGCAGCAAATCGTCCTGAAAGCTCGGGAGCTGCGGTTTTGCATACGCGATACATTTCGCACACCTATTCAGGTCAGGTTCAAAACGAGTCAGCGTTTCGTTGGTCGCTTCAAAAACACCTTCGTGTGCGTATGGCGGACATTTCATGCCTTTCCATTGACATCTCAACTTCATGAGGTTACCTCCTGTACCATCTGCATTTTTGGAACAATGCCTGTCACACAGGTATGGACCCCCGAGACACGGCCTCATGTGCTTATCTTGGACATATACACCCTCAATTGGAAAATTTAACCCAAGTTGCTATCTAACCGGTTACAAACCTTTATCAAACTAATGTTAATTGTAAATGTATCACGTGCAACCATCGTCTGTCAAGAAAAAAGGAATTTCTTGGAAGATTTGAACTTCAGTTTTCTGTCTTCATCGAAAAAATTCCTCGGGACCCAAAAACGTTAACGAATAACATCTTCCCATTTGGGTTCAATTGGATTCGGGAAAAGTTTTTCTACCTCCTCCAATCTCACACCCTGACGGGGTGCCTCTTTGAGCAGATACTGTTTGAATACCGCGGCTTTCTCTGGATACGTTTCCCTGAACCTCCGTACCCCTTCTTCACGCCCATACTCCGCGATGAAGGGCTTGAGTTCCCTGAATTCCTGTGGTACAGAGGCAGAAGACGGCACCGCCCCATACCGAAAATTGACTTCACGGCCTTCGGCTCTCCATTTTTTGAATAATTCAATGGAACTGCGAGTGCCTTCAGTCGGCCAGATATCCATCTGTGCTTCCGCATGGCGTATCATCTCATCAAGTGTGAGCGGGATGTTTTGCCAGACTTTCGGCTTAAGCTCCGCCAGAACATCTATTGCTGTCTGATCCCCGTATTGCTTAGTCAATTGTGCCCGATAGGCTTCTGCGCGTTCGTATGGATCAAGGATATGAAACCAGACCACAGATGTTGTGTTCTCTTCGGTGTTCTCTATATCTGGAGCAATGTTCCACGGATCCACGTCCAGATGTCCGTGTTGATGGATGGGGCCAGTATCAGTTCGCCAGTCGTAATCCGCAGGCCCTTCCTGTTTTTGTGAATCACTGCGTTGAGAAGCTTCTTGTTCTACTTCAGTATGTTCGTCTGTTCCCGAGGCGGCAACCTGAGGCTGCTCGACAACCTGTGGCGGTTGCGCGAGACTCTCGACAAACTTTCTGTTTTCAATTTCTGTATAAATTACGAGTCCAATAGAAAAAAGAATACAGACGGTGGCGGCTACAAATAGGATTCGCATGTTTTCCTCCTGAATTTAAAGATTATTATTCAAGGGCAATGGCACATCTATTGTTGCACGCTACCATTGCCCATTTTAAAGCACTTTCAGAGGTCAAAAAACCGTATGTACCATTCGCTTTTTTCTATTACCCTGGCCCCAGACAATTTTCACACGCTTCAACGGTATCAACTGTACTCCGCGTAACGTATATATTTTCAGTACCGTGCGGATGTGAATCAAAAAGTATATGCCACACCGATTCTTCTACTTCCGTATAGTGGTACGTGCCTTTCAGTACAACTGTGACCGCTTACTAAGTTGCATGAATACATTTCCGTAACATACGTGACTGTTGTTGGTGCAGCCTTGACATCTTCCATTGCAAAGAACAATGTAACTGTTAGTAAGGCAACCACCAAGAAGAGGCTAAAGCTAAGGCCAACCGTAAGTTTTTTCATGAGAAACTCCTTGTTATAGCAATTAGAAGACTATAAAATAAAAGTGTCGCCTTGGGATGCAACCGATCGTCCGCTCAAGTCTTCTGGTAATTATGGTAAACTTTACAATTAAGTTAGACATTCAGCACCAATACGATTGGAAATCACACCTGCCGAGTGTGTGCTATATATATCACCTGCAAACAAAAAAAGTTAATAGTAAAATTGCACTTTTTTTCATTTTTTTTATAAAAATTTAGTAAATTCTGCAATTTATCTTGGAATTTACCGAAAAAACATTAGCGCCACGGTCCTGTGCTCATATAAAGAGACATGGATACCGAAAAAAGTTAGTGGCAAAATCGCGCTTTGTTTGATATAATAGGAGGAAATCTTTTAAATTCGGTTCAAAAAGTAAAATATGTGAGACCCTAAATCGGGAGGTATTCCAAATGTGTAAGATGCTAACAGTCATCGCGCTCTTACTCTATCTGGGTGTAAGTTGTTTCGCTGCATTTGAAGAGGAGACAGTGTTACTCTATCTCTTTGATGAAGAGACAGGCGATGAAGCCACAGACCTATCCGAATTTGAGAATCATGGTGAAATCGTTGATGCTGAATGGACAGCGGACGGGAAGAACGACGGCGCGCTGGTCTTTGATGGCGCGAGCACTCTCATTGAAGTGCCGCATCACGAGAGCCTTGTTCCCGGCGGCGATGAACTAACAGTTGAGGCGTGGTTCAAACCGAATTCGTTTCCAGCCGGACACCCACCGATTGCAAGAAAAGGCTCCGTTGCTGAAAGCGGCTGGGGGTTTGATACACCCGGCGGTCAAATTCGTGGATTCGTCTATACCGCACCCGGTGCCGCTGCTGTTGCACAAGGGGCAACACAGATGAAATTGGACACATGGTACCATGTTGCTATGGTCTACGACGGCACAGAGGTTCGCATCTATCTTGATGGTGAACAGGACGGACAGGTCGATCGAAAAGGAGACATCAACGAGAATCAAGCCTCGGTCTGGATAGGTAAAAAAGCGAATGAGAGCGTCTGGCTTGATGGAACGTTGGATGAAGTCCGTATTCTCAACGTCGCCATTTCGGAGGAACAGATTCAGGAAGATATGGAAGGTATTGCGTTTGCTGTTGAAGTTACTGGTAAACTCACAACCACGTGGGGACGGATTAAAACGGATGTCCTCCGTTAGCAAACTTGGAGAGGATAACAATGGACACAAGTTGGCTTGAACACTGCGCGACGGACGAGCAGCTCAAGGCGTTTAACGACACGGGTTACCTCGTTGTTGAGGACGCTATAAGCACGGAGATGGTAGATGCCTTAGAGGAAGTCGCAGATCGGATTGATGCCGAAGAGCGTGCCAAAACAGGATTAGCACCCCACAAATTGTTATCGAAGTTCCGCACCGTCGCTGAAGACGACTTGCTACTGGAGCTGCTTGATAATAAAAAGGTATTTCCGCTTCTCTGGGACATTCTCGGTTGGAACATCCAACTTTACATCTCGCATCTCATCATGTACCCGCCGGAACCTCCTAATACGCCTCGCATTGCCAAAGCTGCACATTGGCATCAGGACGGCGGTAGACCTGTGCCGGAGATGGAGCGTCCACATCCGAGACTTTCATTAAAGGTCAGTTATTGGCTAAGCGACGTGCCTGACCGTGATAACGGCGCAATGCGTCTGATTCCGGGTAGCCATAAACTCGACACTCGACCGCCTAATAAGGACGACAATCCTGATGGTGATCCAGAAGGTGCGATAGACCTGCTCGTTAAGCGCGGCACAGCTGTGCTTTTTGATAGACGGATGTGGCACTCGCGCGGTTGGAATTTTTCTGATGTAACTCGGAAAGTTTTGTTTATGGGGTATAGTTATCGTTGGTTGCGCGGTTTGGATTACAATCTCATGCCACCGGACCTCCTTAAAAAGTGTGACCCGATTCGGCGGCAATTGCTGGGGGACGGCGTGGACGTTAAAGGCTGGTGGCAACCGACGGATGCTGATGTGCCGCTGAAAACGTGGATTGCGGAGCATCGCGGGGAGGAGTATTTGCGGTAAAAACTTTCGCGAATCCCCGTCATATTTGTTTCTCCTTTGATGTTTTCTCTTGAATTTTGGTGCGAAATATCGGATAATTAGAAGAAACGTTTAATGATGGAAATTGGAGAACATCAAAATGGATAGAGATGAACTCATTCTACAAAAGTTATCCGAGCTTGCAGAGGATGTAAAAGATCTGCGGAAGAACGTAGGCGGTCTACAGAAAGATATAACGGATGTAAAATTACAACAAGCGGATGATCGCCGCCGCTCGGAAACTGCGGATGTTAAGTTAGCCGCGGATTTGCAACGCTTGGAATCCAAAATTGATGGCGGTTTGGAACGCGTAGAATCCAAAATTGATGGCGGTTTGGAACGCGTAGAATCCAAGTTAACAGCAGATTTACAGCGAGTGGAATCCGAAGTAAAAACAGATTTAAGACGGTTGGAAGCCAAAATCGACGGAATTATCACTAACATAGGCGAACGCAAAGCGGATACCAACGAACGGTGGAAAATCGGGGGTATTATTGTCTCTACTTCTATAGCGATTTTAGCGTTCATCAAATCGTTTTTCTTTCCATAGGGGTTTTCTGTTGTCATTTGTCGGCACAAGAGACCAACTGTCTCCTATGCTACGGAAGACCGTATCCAGAGTAACCTTTTGGTCAAAATTATCCAAACTATAGTACCCTTATAGCATAGAATAGCAAGACGGTTCGCCTGTGCCTCCGAGTACGTAAGTCCGCAAGTTTACATCACAAAATATTTGGGAACAATTACCCTTCATGAATTAGAGACGCGGTCTGTATTTAAAATCTTGTCAGTAGCCACTTGCTTGGGTTATATTACAATGGTGGGTATTTATGGATACTTTTGAGAGGTTATATGCCCTCGCTGAATTCGCTGCCAAGCGAGGCGAGGACAGGCGTTCGGTTGAGTTTAAGAGTTTCTTTTCCTATCTCACTTTACTCGTTTTTGCATTTTACATTTTTACTGAAAAAGAGGATCTATCAAAATATTGGAACGATCCAAGCATAGGGTGTCTCATCGGATTCTTTGCCTTTCTTATACATTTTTTTTATTGTTGGTGGCAAAAGGACCTCGGTGTCGCTATGAAAAATGACGGAAAAAGGCGGAATTTCTTTTTAGCAAAAGCGGAATGTGTTGCTGACTATTTTCTTAAAAATCCTACTTCTGAAAAATTTATCCCGAATTTAAATAAAAAGGTGGTAGTAGATTTTTGCACTCAAGAAGTGAGTGAAAAATGTTTATTTCAGATAACACATCCACCTGACATTTTTATAACGCGATCCCCATCTCCATTAAAAAAATTTAGGGAGAGTTTTTTAATGGATTGGGACCTACTTTGGACAGACTGGGCTCGCCGTTTTCAAGTCGTGATTCCGACAATCATACTTGTAAGCCTTTTTGTTATTAAATTGCATGATAGGAAGTGTTTATTTTTGCTTTCAATCGCGGTCGTATTATTGCCTCTTTTAATTCTTCCTCTTATTAGTTATGTCCTTAGAAAACATAGAAGGAAAAAATCAATTTAAGGGGATTCTGGAAGTAGATTGAAGGAATCTATGAAGTGCTAACAAGAACAGTAAAATGACAATTGCTACGGATATATCTTGATGGATTGAAAATCGCGAGTTGATCTGCATCTATTTGGTTACTAATCCTTTGGTAAGTCGGAAATTTGCCGTATAAATCGATTTCAAGTTTCTGTGACGGTACATTCCACCGAGATGGGCAACCCTCACTGAGGATCGTGACCTGCTGATACTTAAAAAACTTCGGAAAGTCATATCCTCCACCGAGATAACTCACTCTGAGATTTGCTGTTCCGCTTCGCATAGTCTCCTTCAAAAAGCATTTGCGATAATTACAAGGTCTAACACGTTCACAACGCCATCAGCATTGAGATCTGGAGCAGATTTACCAAACGCGTTCGCCACTCTCACAAGATCCAAGATGTTTACAACCCCGTCGGCATTGACATCCGCAGGCATACCGGTTGTTTTCAGATAGATCTCACCGTCAAGGTCAGAGATCACATGCCAGCGTTTATCCTTCGCACCACTTGCTACACCGCTCACTTTCTCTGGAAGGTAAATATTACGTGCCTTACCACTGCGATTATACACCGCCCAGCCGTTGGTAAACGCACGGATGAAGAGCCCCTCGATCGGAACACCTTTCGGGGTTTCGTAGACAACACCTTTGGTTTCATCACCGCCGACAGGATGACCGAGCGGCGCATCCCAAAATGCGTACCAGATATGCACATGTTGCATAACACCATCAATCCACTGAGGAACTCTAAATATAGAATAGCCATCGGAGTGCGTGAGTGACATCGTGGTGAAAAGTCGCATCCAGCGGAGGTTATTCGGACTCTCAAAAGGTTCAAAGACACCATGCCCTTCTAATATATTGATTCTCGGTTCACGGAGGTTTGACTCGTTCCAGAGCAGTGCATCCTCAATTTCCATGAGTCCTTTGTAGGTGTAACCCCCTTCATAATCCCTCACTGTTTCCATGAAACTCCCGTTAATATACTCGGCATACCGCGTCAGTCTCGTTCTGTTGGCATTCGCGAGTATCAGAAAGTCATCTCGAACATGTTTACGTATACCTCGCAAAATATGGGTGGTGGCTTCTATGATTTCTTCATCGGTTGCCTTATAATTATCCCGTCCCACGCCGCCAGTGTTATTATGAGCAAAGTTATCAAAGAAAATCCCCTGAAAAAGCCCACAGTTCGCAATACCCACATGACGATTTATGAGAAGTTGTTGGACTTCAGGATTCAGAAAGTCGATCTGATATTCATCCCAAGATACATCGGTTTTCAAGATGTTCCCATCGGCATCTCTCAGCCAGAAGTCAGAACCTGGCGGAAAGAAATCCAAGAGATGAGAAATATTGAAGTTGCTACTTGTAAGATACATAAAATTGGGGTTGCGTTGGCTATATTTTTGATATGCATCGTTAGCAGCTAACAAATCCCCCTTGAGTTGCGTTGCTAATCCACGGTTCGGTCGTGAGTGCGTCTGTGCCCACGTCACCGCGTATCCTTCAGGTTCTGCAAAATATGTTATGTCATGTTTTGTAGCGACATCATAGTAATGTTCAGAATCGATCCATGGCCCTAACCATCTCAGTGGACTCTCGTTGACAAGACTACTCCCCGGCAATGCGATGGATGGAAAGGTTCTGTTTTGAATGCGTTCATGAACAGAGGGTTCCACGGGCTGAATCTCACAAATTTCATCGTGTAGAAATGTTCTGAGATTCAGCCTGATCCGCGGACCTATACTACCACCGAGCGTGTAGCGTATATCCAGAGATTCTAACTGTGTCAGCACACTCAACGGCGTAAAGTCCAATATCGCATTGTGTGCGAGGACCAGAGATTTGAGGTTTTTCAAACCCGCCAAAGGTGAAATGTCTACGATTTGGTTACAGCACAGATCTAAACTAACTAAGTTTATAAGACCTGTGAGTGGTCTTACGTCACTGATCTGATTGAGTCCTATATTTATATGGGTAAGTGTGTGAAGTTCCGCTAAAGGTGATAAATCACTGATTTGATTATTAAACAGACTGAAACCCTCTAATTTCGATAGGTATTGAAGTGGATAGATATCTTGAATGTGATTTCCACCTAAATCGAAACTTGTCATATTTTGCGCGAATTCCAGTCCGGTAATATTTGTAATCTCCATATCCTTTGCTTGGAGGTTCCTGAGCCAGAGAATATTCTCTTTTGTCAGTGGAACAGGGGCAGGCAGTGCCAGCTCTTCCCGGATGGCTGCACGCAACACAGGATCGGGCATCCACTCCTCTTGTGCGGATGCAGCACCACAGACGATGCAGAACCCAATGGAAAAACATAAGCAGTATATGTAAATCTGTTTCATAATTTTTCCTCACTATTCGTCTTGACATTCAAACCCTATATTCTCATCAAGACCATCTGTACAGGAGATTTCGGGTTTATCAGGTCGATGGATGCTTCCCTCGATGCAGGGCTGTTTAGTTTTCCAATGAACTCATAGCGAGTACGCGCTAAGCCTCGTTGAAAGTTATACGCAAGTTAATCATAGAATATGCGAGATACCGAAATCCTAAACGCGTTTCTTTGAGTTTATCATAACTCAGTGCGAGTCTCCGATAAGTGTCTTGCCACCCGAAAGTTCGCTCGACTTTATATCGGTCTTTGTATAAATCTTTTCTAAACCACCGGAACTTGCGAGCAATGACGATAGGGGTCTTAGCATTCCGGCGGTTTGGATAGATGACGCGAATCAATCCATGTGCTTTGATAAGGTCATGATTCGCTTTAGAATCGAACCCTGAATCCAGCGTCAGAGCAGATGCGCTGAGATCCATACCGATACGATGACTCAAGGTCATAAGACCGGTAAAGACTTCAGGCAAGATCGTTGTATCATGTTGGTTGACGGGTTTCGTCGTTATCGGCGCGATGATGAATCCATGATTATCAGTGATAGTCAGTTCTTTTTCACCTTTTTGGTGTTTGTGTCCTGAATACCCGGTGCCATCGCCCCTTTTTTGACGACCGTATTTGACCCATCTCCATGAAGACGAGACGTGTCAAGTTGTTCCGTCTCCAGCAAGTGTATCACCGATGCTTCAAAGAGTTTCTCATAAGAACCATCTTTGGACCAACGATTGTGCCATTTATAGACATTCGACCAATGCAGTTCATTTCGCCGTGTTCGGAGCTGCTCCCATTGAATGCCAGTATGTAAAACATAGAGGATATAGTTGAATATCTTATAGAAGGAGAGTTTCGGCTTCGGACCTTTGATGCGTTTCGATAGATGCGGCAAGATATAGGCATTAAAATCCTTGCGTGAAACCTGCTTCGGAATACCGTGGTATCTCGGGGACTTCTTTTCAGGAGTTTCCTCTGACATAATAGCACCTTTGATAAAGTAATAGCGATGTAAAGTGGAAAAAAGACATAAACTATCTGCTCTGATTCCACTATTTTACCACATCCTTATGTTTTACTCAATATGACTTCTATGAATTCGCCTTATTGGAAGTATGTGTTATCTGTCACTCTGGATTTAGATGGTCAGACTCACGTACTCAACGATGGAAGAAGGGTTTCTGTACCACCACCAAACCCTCTGCTTCCAGACGGAAGTAGACTTTTGGACTTGAGAGGTAGAACATTATTTCCAATGGGAATTGAAAGAGATGGAGAGACCTGTTAAGGAAATGTATTCAACCTCTACGTGAGAACTTAAAGTACGTTCCCACTAACAGTTTTGGACTATTGATTGGTAGCATGTTCCCAAAATTTCAAGGCAGTTCGTAAATCCTGGTTCGCCTCCCAAGTGAGCTTCAAGTTTACTTTCACACATTCTTGAATGAACGGGCGAAAGACATCATTGTTTTTTGATGACACGATATGCTCTACGGAAATCTATCATGGCAGCAAAAGATTTTCCCATGAGTTCCTTCGCATTTCCGCGATGACGGTAATACATGTTGAGGGAAAGATTATCGTGTTCGAGTCGTATTGCTTGGTCATAATCTCATATAGCTGTAGCATATTGTCCCAGTTTTTACTCTTTCAAGTCCGTGATTGTAATAGGTTTCGGCATCAGTAGCGGGTTGGGTGCTTTCTTCTCCAGGTGTATCTTGGATATTTTCCCAAAAGACATCACTCGTGATATTTTTGAACTGATTTCGCCCTAAATTCTCAAAAAATTCCCAGTCGGTAGGAGCAGTACTATTTGCAAAAATACCAAGAGGCGTAGCGGTTGCACAGAGATAGGACTGTAATTGGGCAATTCCATCCTCTTGAACACCTATCCGCTTACATTCTGCAATAACAGCGTAGTTTTGTTTGCCATCCACAAGAACAATGTCAGCTCTACGTTTGGTTGTTCCCATTTGTATTTCAAGTTCAGTCTGAAGAAAAAAATCAGGGAGTTTGGAGGAAAAATAATTGACAGCTGCCTCTACGACTATAGCTTCGTGTGGTGCCTCCTCACGACAATACGGGCATAATGTGAAGTGCGGATAGCGAGGTTGGGAAGTTGCGTGTAGGTGGCAAAACACTGTATTTAGATCTCTCATAATGCCTTCTTTGTTCAGTATAAAAGTAACGGAAACCGGAGTTCCCGCTTGTGGTTAGTCATCATCAGGTTTTTCTACCCGGATGCGCTTGGACGGGTCGTAATACGAAACATATTTTACTCCATTCCGTTTGCCCTCTTCCTCCATTGCTTTCAAATAGGCATAGAGTTCACCCGGGTTCTTGAATTGGGCACTAATCTCTGCTTTGATACGATAACATTCCTCGAGAATAGGATTCGTGTATGTTTCAGGGTCAAATTCTGCGTCTTTTTCTGGGGTTTCTTTCATCTGAGTATCCTCCATCAATTGAATAGGTGTGCAAAGGGTTATGGGCTGAAATCCTGCCACTTGGCAGACTTGGTTGATATGCTCACGCTTGTATTCATTTACAATATGTTTGTGATTCCATGATACCAAATATTCAATACCGTGTACCGTTGCGATAGCGATATGCTGTGCATCTGGCTCAGAATTTCGCGGTACCGCGCCAGTCTCTAATAGTTTCTGCACGAGCATATCCACTTCCGGTAATATTTCTAATACCGTTAACTGTGATACCACTTCAAATCGTTGTCACGCTGCTGTTACGTCACCCCGCAGAATTTCGTCTTGAACTAACTGCGAAATAACAAACTCAAATCTATCTGTGTAGTCCTCCCATAGTCTCCGACTTGCCCTTTGCCAAGAGGCTAATATTGCATCATTACTTGGTCGCGCTACCAAGTGACTAACGACAGTTGGCTCAATATAGACTCTTGGCTTTATTGTTGCATATTTTACCATGAAATGCTGTTTCTTTCAAATCAAACTGCTGACGTAAAAAAACATCACACCAACGAATCTTCTCCATCCGTCAACCACGCCAAGTCAAATTTCGCAAACGACACCGTTTCATAGGCACTGCTCTCACCGCGCTCATAGAGGCAACATATCTCCATATCCGAAGCGATACAGAGGTCGGAATACGCTGCAGGACCGGCGTGCAAGACCTTGCCGCTGCTCCAACTTTGACACTCATTATAACTAATGCGAATCGTCATCCGCTCACGATTTGTGCTAGCAGGATTAGAGAACAAGACGCGGTTTTTGTCATGTTGGTTTTCATCCGTATATCTCACCATGCTCGCCTGACAAATCGGTTCAACCAGATCCTCCTCGTAACCGAATGCCGTGAATGTATCGCCGCCGTCGCTGCTTCGCGCATAGGCACGCCGTTTCGATGCGACATAGTTCCGACAATTGAAATAGAGTCCACCATCCACCGTTTCAACGACAACAGATTCATTCGTCCCGGGTTGTGCCTTACCACCGATCTTCCACGTTTCACCGCCATCATCGCTGACAATCAGGTGTGAGTAACCGTATTGCGCGTAGTCCCGGTTGTTCCCAAGCACGTGATCACACGGAATCACCAATCTGCCGTTTGCGAGTTGAATCCCGTGACAGGGACCCGTCGCGTACCACGTCCAATCTTCGTCTTTCGTTGTCGCAGTGATTTCCCTCGGTTCTGCCCACGTTTCGCCATCGTCATTGCTGGCGGTTATCCAGACCGTACGCGGTGCTTCTCCGGCAACAATCTTCCCTTCCGCACCGTCAGCGAGGTTCTTACAGAAAAGGAGCCAGATTGTACCTGTATCTCTATCAACAACCGGCGCGGGGTTGCCATCCGTGTCACTTCCAGTGGAGACAGCGATTTGCATCGGCTGCCAATTCTCGCCGTTGTCAAAACTCCGTTTCAAGACAATATCGATGTCTCCTGAGTCGCCACCGCCTGTACGTCTGCCTTCACAGAACGCCAACAGCGTTCCTTTATTAGATTGGACGAGCGCGGGAATCCGGAAGGTATGGTATCCTTCCGTTCCCGCTGTGAAAAGTGGACGCTCCGTTTTGTGCATGCTTTATGGTCTCCATTGTTAGGAACGGTAATTATCACTTGGCTCGCTTAATCTGTGCCCACACTGTTGCAAGTTTTCCGATGGGTTGGACATCTGCCGGATCGTCCATTACAAACTCATCAGGTTCCTTTTGATGATCGGAGAGTCGCAGTCCATCAACGACACAATTCGTTGGGAATCTTGGGTCGGGCGGAGAGGCGTTATTAATCTCAAAGGTTTCCGCGAACACTGTAGGTCCCTTTTTGAAATCGGCTTCGCCTTCAAGTTTGCCATCTAAATAGAGTTTCAAGCCGTCGGGTCCCCATGTTCCCGCCATGTGATGATGCTCTCCCGTTTTCCAGTCGAGTGCGGCACTGTTGGCGTTATGCCACGACCCTGCGCTTTTAATCCGCATCTGTGCGATCCCACCCGTGTTAAACTGCAGAAATACTGCATCCGTTCCACGTTTATAAGTCATGAACATAAAGAGTTCACCCGCAACGTCGCTGGTATCCAACCCCATCGTCACCCACAACTCAACCGTTCCTTCGTCAAGATTGATGAAGCGGTCGTCTACGGGGAAATGAATAACATCCCCAACTTCTTTGCTAACAAAACCGTTGCCGTATTTACCGGGTTCAAAACTTCCGCCATCCACAGTGGCTCCCTCTTTTTCAACTTCCGCTTGGCTCTCTAACGCAGAAAAGAAGGTTTCCTCTGCCGTAGCAACAGAGATACAGAGCATTGTGATTGCCAAAAGACACACTATAATTTTCATGAGATATCCTCCTATTATTTTTTACTGTTGGGTTTCTCAGTGAAACGCCAATGTAGACAGCACTCCAGCGGCCAATCAGTGCAAATGCCGTCCACTTTGCTTGCACGGGCTTTGTCCCAGGTGTCGGGTCGATTCTCGGCGATGTGCAAGCTGATCCAGACACGCTTACCGAGCTGGTGAGCCTGCGCCACCATTTTTGCATCCGGAACGAATACTACCCATAGGTCATTAGCGAGTGGATCTCGTAGGTCTGCGTCGAACTGCTCGGCATCGCGAATGTGTTGCGTCGTAGTCCGCAGCTTTGGATTGGCTTCTTTGAAGCGACGGGTCGAATCGATGGGCTGACCGAAGGCGAAGAGCTGATCGAACAGGTCGTATTTTTCGGCGAGCTGCACGATGTTCTGCTCAATACCCGGCGAGATGACTTTCATATTCAGTCCGATGCTCACGGGCGTTCGCTGACGCTCGCGGATAAGTTGAAACACCTCTTCCAAAGTCGGTATCTTCTCGCCAGCGAAACGTGGATTGAACCAACTTCCGGCATCCAGCTTGCGGATTTCTGCCAATGTCATATTAATCACTCTACCGGTGCCATTGGTCGTGCGGTCCACAGTCTCGTCGTGGATGACCACCAAGTGTTTGTCGCTTGTTTGGTAGACATCCAACTCAAGCGACAGACCCAACTCGATGGCTGCCGCAAAGCCGGGCAAGGTGTTTTCAGGCGCGTGTCGTACCAAACCGCGGTGAGCGAGCAAGATTGGATCCGCGTTCGACTCGTTCGCCGCTGGCTCCGAGGCACCGATTACACACAAAAGCATCCGCATGTTGAACGACATAATCTATCTCCTATCACATTTTTAGTTTCGCCCATGTCGTTGTGACCTTACTACCTGCTTCAACAGCGGCAAATTCTTCAACATGGAACAGCAAATTCTCCATGAAAAGCTTTGCCATGTCTTTCGTGTTGGCATCGTTGCCTGCGATATGGTATTTATCAGGGGCAATTGCCATCATTAAGAACTTACCTTCTCCGAATTCTGCTTCCATAATGGCAGGCCTGCCCCCACTTTCCATCAACACATCGAACCCCTTTTGAGAACCGATGACTTCCCAAACAGTAGGCCAGCCTTGATGTCCCCAGCCTTCAAATGTTTTCTCAGTTATAGAATTTGGTGCGTTAAAGAGCGGATGGTCCGCTGCCAGTATTTTAACGTCTGGAAGGTCCGCGTCAGTCCGAACACAACTCAGTCCCGGCGGCAACCAATCTACATTTGCTTCGTTCTGATCAGCTTGGGTCGGTTCCCAGACGACACCCCCATTTTCGACGAAATCCTGAATCGCTTTTGCATTCTTGTCGAGGTTTTGGTGAAGTTCAGCATTGTTGGTCACCATACTACCGATTAAGAAAGTTCTATTTTCCGCTTTGAAAGGTAAGTTCCCACCTTCGATCGACTTTGTCAAATCATCGTACTCAACTTTGAATTCATCCAGTGTCTGACGCAACGCGTCAACCTGTGTCCATTGGTCAGCAAAATCAACAAGGGCAATTTGAGCGGCTTTTACAGCCGTTACGCTCAAAACGAGATTCAAAATACAGAGCCATGCAAACAAACGGAGGAACATAAGTTAATCTCCTTTAGTTAGGCAACACCCTCAAAAAACAAAACGTGTTCTTGAATCACGTACTATTTGGTTTTGTACAGAGGGCATACACGTAAGGTGATGTCAACTGCTGATTCGGCACGCGAATCACCGCCAATAGATTTCCAATAACAATATCTGTTAAGTTAACACATTTACAAAGCACTTCGTGACCCCATTTACCAATAACGGCTCGCCAGGGTGAATAATCGACAACACTCAACTTCAAAGGACCACCCGTATATCCATACTCGGTGACGTGAAATCCAGTGTCTTGTAATACCGTAGCAAGACCCACCGGTGGAATTACTTTGTGGGTTGCAAGGAGTTTCGGACTCGCGACGCGGGCTATTGGGGTATACATGCCACGCAAATTCGGCGTTATCGTCAGCATTGTGCCACCCGGTTTCAGAAGATTGTACATCTCTTCCAAAATCGCTTTCGGTGTGCTGAAATGTTCTATTAACCCCATTGAGTAAACAAAATCAAATACCGTCTGCTGCTCTTTGGCAAAATCAAACAGATCTTCGCAGATGATTGTGCCTTTCGCTCCTGCAAGCGCAAGGTTGCGTTCGGCGAGTTGACACCCCAATTCTGAAAAGTCAACCCCATAGCAAGTGCTTTCATAGTTGCGGGCAAGATACGGAAGCCACAACGAATCGGCGCAGCCCAACTCAATCAGGGTCGGTTCTTTAAAACCCGCAAGCGCACGGTGAAACAATTCAGCGAGTTGTCGATTCGCCACATAAGCCCAGCGCAGGTGCCGTACTTTATGCTGTTGCCCATCCCAGAGTGTTGTCCAATAGGATTCATCTGTCAAGGGTGTAACGTGTGAATCCATACTAACTGTCCTCCGATAGAGCCGCACCGTGTTCCAAAATAGGGCAGAGGTCGCAGAGCCAATCAGCACAGTAGTTCTTGTAAAGACGAATAACCCCTTGCTCAATTTTTGCTGTCGGTTTTAAGTGACGCAGCTGCTGCGTTTCCGTGAAAATCTGTTCATTAATTTGACTGATAATCTTATTTCCGGTTGACTTCGGAGAGGCACTATAGAGTCTTAATATTGCGTCTTGGAGTTTCTGACTTTCTGCTTCAACTGCCCAAATATAAATAACCGGTAGTATCTTGTTGACAATAATATCTACCGCTCTCGCATTTCCAATCAAGGCTTCTTTCCGAGGGTTGTTTATTCCGAAACTAAAATGTGTTTCCCAGTAGCCCGTCGGTTCAAGTGTTAACAGCGTACGGAGTTCTTTTCCGATCTTTTGCAGGGACCGCAGGCCTTCCAGATGGATGGTTTTTTCACACATGGGTAGAAAATACATCATGAGGCTACCTTGGCAGCGGTGAATTAACTGACCCACCGCGGCGATACGCCGGACAGGGTGATTAACAGGTCTACTTGTGAAACTCCAACGTGCATCCGTCATGCGTTGCGGAAGTTCAGCATATTCTGAAGCATACCACGATTTTTCTAATGCCACAATGCTTGGGTCACTTGTTACCTCAATTGGTAACGGTTTCTCCCGTTGTGATGGCAAAAGTCCAGCGACTCCGAAGAGAGTAGCCTGAATCTCTAACTCGGATTTCTCATCGAGATCTGTGAAAGGAACGTGCTGCGCTAACTCACGCATCGCCTTGTTATTGCGAGCATACCCCAGTGCTTCCATAATACCTTCGTAGAGGAGTTGTTCAAATTCAAGCCGCGTTCTTAGCAGACGCATTGATTCTACCTTTTCTAAGAAGCGTTCACGTCCTAACGATTCAAAAACGCCTTTCAGCACCTCCATGTTCAGCGGTTTCCCCGTAACTCGGCAGATGCCATCTTCTGAAGCCGCCTCTTGCGTATTGTTATATAGGTCACCGATGTCCGCATTAACCCATTTCAGGAATTCTAAGGTTGGGATGCGTTTGCCATTCTGAAGCCGCGTCCGCAGGTTGATGTCATCGTCAAAATACACAGCATGGAGGATAACGCGATTGTATCTGGAATTAAGGTGATGCTTATGGTCATACCACTCCGAAGATTGGACATGGATTTCAACATCGCCGATTTGGAGTTTGCCGTCAATTTCAATCTCGGCGTGCATAAAATCAGGTCCTTCGTTATGGTTCCAGATGCCCGGTTTTAGCACACGGATCGTACGTCTATCAATCGCCTGCATGTTGGTGTCAAAGAAACGCTGCTCATTCCACAGTTTCTGAACAAACGCCTCGTCTATTTTATCCAGATCTGGCTTGTAAGTCTCATCGAGTTCCCTGAACTGTTTAAAGGTGTGTTCAACTTTTTCTGCATCATTCATGGATATTTCCGTGTGTTTCGACTTATTTTGCTCCCTGAATTTCGTTCAGTAGTGCCTGTGTTGCAACATCGGGTTCAGGATGCGCGCAAACAGCAGAGATCACAGCAATACCATGTGCCCCCGCCCGAATGACATCACCGGCGGTTTCGACCCCGATGCCACCAATGGCGATAACTGGACATGCCGCGATGTCGCACATCCGACGGAGGCGTTCTAATCCCTTAGCCATTTCCGCGTCCGGTTTTGAAGTCGTGCCGTAGATAGGACCGAACCCGATGTAATCAGCACCTTCCGTAATCGCTTCGAGAATCTTCTCTTTGGTTCGGGCAGATGCCCCGATGATGGCTTTCGTGGGTAAAATCCGTCTCCCGATAGAGACATGCATATCGTCTTGTCCAAAATGTGCACCTGCTGCACCGACAGCCAGTGCAATGTCTGCTCTATCATTGACAATCAATGGGACTTTGTGCGTCTTGCATGCCTTCTGCATCGCTTGTGCTGTTGCCACTAATTCACGGGTCGTTCCCTGTTTTTGCCGAAATTGTACTGTATCGGCACCGCCTTGAATTGCTAATTCCGTCAGTTCAACGTGCGTGAACCGTGATTGCAGCGTCGTATCCGTGATAATGTGAAGAACACCGATGTTTTTCATCCCTTATATTCGGTGCAGAAACCCCTGACTTCAGTCGCGGAAGGAAACACCGTCCTCCTTTTTCTCTGAATGTGCGTTCCGTTTTTTCGGCACGGTTTCGTTGCCGATTCTTCCCAGTGGGCTGCTTCGGTTCGTCAAGACTCGCACTCTCGCTTACTTTGACCTGACCCGTTGCTGTTAAGAAAGCAGGTAAGTGCCTTTCGGCTCGCCGCTAAAAGCGGGTATATGTTGCCCCATCCAGATCACGATAACACAAGAGGGCTTAGGACTTGGGGAGCATCCCTCAGTTTACATCCACCACAGATGCTTGCTATTTTAGCCATTGTTCAGGTCGCCACACCCAGATATCGCGATATTTTACTGTAGTCAATAAGTTACCCTCGTCCCACCAATAGCCTTGGCTGGCGTATGGGACAAGCCCCCAACTGTAGTTGGAGGTTATTGACTTGGCATGCTACCCAAAATATGATAGATTATAACACAAACCTCTTGTTACTGATTGCTGATTGCTAATTTAGTATAGCACATAAGGAGACACTTTGTGAATAATTTGTTATTTCAATCTGGAGATAAAGTGCTTTTTATTGGGGATAGTATTACAGATTGTGGTCGACGAGACGCACACGCACCGTTGGGACACGGTTATGTCCGCAAAATAACAGAACTCATTACCGCAAAATACCCCGAACGGGACATCACTTATGTCAATAAAGGCATTGGTGGTGATATTGTTGAAGGTTTAGAGCGTCGATGGGATGCTGATGTGATTGCGGAGGAACCTGATTGGCTTTCGGTGAAAATTGGTATCAACAACGCCAGTCGGCAGCATGGAGAGGGTATTTCTACGGAAGACTATCTGCCTATTTGGGAGGCTTGCTACCGTCGGATTCTCACACGCGCAAAAAACGAATTAAATGCCTCGCTCTTTCTATTTGAAATTTTCTATATTGAAGAAGATGTTGACGTGCCACGTCCGTTGGCTGTAGATGCTTACAACGAGAGCATTCACAGGCTTGCTGAGGAATTTGGGGCGCGGTTGATCCCCACGAATGCTGCTTTTGATCTTGCTGTTGCTGCCCGTCCCGGCGCGCTCTGGACAACCCAAGACGGCGTTCATCCGAATGCCGAGGGACATACCTTGATGGCACTGGAATTCCTCAAACAAGCGGTGTGGTAAGCTGTTTATTGGTTATTTCTTAAGAGCAGAACGCCGTCAGCCTGACGTTTTAAGATTTCAATGAATTCCTGTTCGCGTTGTTCGTTATATTCGGAGGCAAGTCGCCGAGCGTCGGTTCGGTTGCCCCAGTAGAAGTGCCATCCAACCAAAGAGATACCTGCACAATCGACATATCGCCGTTCACGAACGGCATCTGCCGCGAGATAGATGAATGTGCCTGTCACTGCCGCTGCGAAGATTCCCTCTTTGACGCTCCCTACATACAACTGACCACTTCCGGGAATAATTGTAGAGAGCCATCCTGCCATTTCGGGTGATTTCAGGGATAGTGGTGTTTCATTGAGAACGGTGTCTGCTAATTGACGCGCTTTTTTTCTTTCAGGGCGATTGTTCTCAGACGCGTCCGCGCGGCGAAATTCCGTGATTGCCTTGTTCCAATCGGACGTGTGAACGTAGCACCACCCCCGCAAATAGTGTGCTGCTGCTATGACTTCTACATCTTTACTTCTGTTCAGGAGTTCAAAGAGCATTGTTCGTGCGAGTGCGTATTTCTCTGCATCGAAATGGAGCTGCCCAAGCATCAACTGACTCCGAAACCGCAGCGGCGAATTCGGGTGAGTGGCTGAAAATTCTCGAAAGCGGCGTTCAGCGAGTTCAGGAAGGTTTTGATGGTAATAACTCTCGGCAATCCGATAGTCCGCTACGTCTCTGAGTTGAGTGTCTGGCTGATCAAACAGGAACCGTTTATACGCACGTCTCGCCGCTTGATAATCGCCTGATTCAAAAAGCTGCTCTGCATAACGATACTGCTGACTTTCCGCGTAAGAGGCTCCACTAATTGTGAAGACTATGAGTGAGAGTAAACAAGACGCTGTTGACATGTCAGAACCTGGCGTGCCACACTGTGAGTTTAACGTTGTCTTTTGGCATTGATATTGCCCCAAATAATCCCGAGTCTCTGATTTCCTGTTGGATTTGATTCCGAAAACGTTCTTCGTGCTGCAGATTGAATGTCTCTGCTGCTTGGATACCCTGATAGATGTTGTTTCCGTAAAGGAGTAAACCGAGGGCTGCTACGGGGCTAGCAACTACATAGCGTTCTTTTCTTGCATAATAGACGCTCGCGCTGCCTAACACTGCCACACTCATAAAGGTATAGAACCCATCTACACGCCTCCCACTGTAAACCTGTCCACTTCCCGGCACCAACGCAGAGAGTACACCGGCAACTGTCGGAGAACGACGGGGCAGAACATCAACGTTTTCTACGATACCTGCTAACCTTGCGCTTACTTCAGCAAAACGACTTTCTGGATAGGTTAAAAAAACATCGTTCCAGATCCCGCTTGCCGCTGTCCATTCTTTTCTATCTATATGGAGCATTCCGATTGTAAAGTGCGCGAGCGGTGCTAAATCGCTGCTCTTGTGTTTGGCAAGAAAATTTTCGAGTGAAGCAATCCCACGTTCTTTATCACCTAAGAGGATGTGGCACTGAGCGATGTTGTTTGTGGAACGTTCAACAAGTGGACTGTCGGGGTAGGTGTCAACCAGAAGTTGATAGGCGCGAATTGCCTTCTCCAATTGCCCAGCATTCTGATATGATGCGGCAACACGGAAGGCTATAAAGTCGATATGTGTGGTATCGGGGTGTAGAAAGAGGATCCGTTTATACTCATGTGCGGCGTTTAGGTAGTCGCCTTCTTGGAAAAGCGAATCTGCAAAGTCGGACACCGATGCTGACACACGTATCGAAAGGACGCATAGGAAAATTAAAGCGGAGACGGAAAGGAAAGTCTTCATTTGAAATCGAGTTGTTTTTCTACATGCTGTTTACTAACTGCCCAAACCCGATTACCAACATCAAGGAGTTGTGGGGCAAAACGAGAGTTCGCAATCTCGTTTTTGAAACCATCACCACCGTATGTATTGAGAAGAATGAGCGCGAAGGCGATTAAAAGTCCACCTGAAGCAATACCGAAGCAGAGGCCGAGAAGACGGTTTAACCAACCCAAGACTCCCTTTTCAATAATTCGTTGGATGCGTTCAAAGAGCGTGTCAACTATGATAGAGGTAAAGATAACAAGGACAACAACGCTCGCCCATTTCGCGAAGGTCGGGTTTTCTATGAATTTTTGAATGAATCTCGCGAGGGAGGGCCAAAATTGACAGGCAATCGCAAAACCCGCACCGAGCGCGAATATCCCCCAAACACTCCGAGTAAAACCTGCCCGGTAACAACTCAGTCCGGCTAATGCGACAAGAATGAGGATACCGATATCTAATTTCGTCATCGTTTGTATGTTGTGGTATGGGAAGTTTGGAAGTTATTCCTCAGCACGCACCTGCTAACGGTATTTCCGCCAAAGTTCGCTCAAACACCTTTTCAACTGCGTCTTTTGCCTGAATGCCGTTCCTGAGTTCACAGAGCAGCTCACGAATCTTTGGGAAACCGAATCGCTGAATGAGAAAGTCTGCTATCGCTGCGGATTGGATATAGGCTAATTTCCGAGATTTCGTAGGCAGTTCGCTAAACGATTCGCTTAAGGTAGAGAAAGAAAGAAGCCCCTTTTTCTCGGTCGCGTGTTCTAATGCAAACCGTTCAGATTGGAACATTGGACGTGCGAGGTTTTGTGCAAGTCCTTCGTTAAGCCACATTGGGCAGTGTCCTTGCGTCAAGTGATGCACTAACAGATGGACCCACTCGTGTCGGAGGAGCGCATATAGGATGCTCAGCACCGGTTCACCAGCCGCACAGTATGCCAAGTGAATGCCGCCGTCATAATACCCGCTCGCCCATTTCGGGAGAGAACGTTCTGACACTGTCATACCGTTTGTGTTTGTAATTGAGATGGGAACTCGCGCGATAGGGTAGCACCCCAACATCTCGCCGAGTTCCATACGGGTTCGATGAACGAGACAGTAGATATTCCACACCGTCTGGGGTTTCAGTAGTGAATGACAGGTGAGATCGAAAAATTCAGAATTTATAACCCGTTGTGAGGATGTTGTAGGGGCTTCCTGCAAGCGTTCGAGAAATTCTTGAGGCGGTGGTTCCCGAAAGTCATCCGCACAAATCAGTGTGTCATAACACGCTTTCTCATCAAGGATGCGTGCTTTCCGTCGAAGAGCTGTCGGTGAATCTGGGCATAATCGCAGCGCGATGTCAAGGCATACCAACGCCTTATCCCACTGACCGACCATCTCATAAGCTTTCGCAAGGTCTGCATAGATGTAGTGGTGCTGTGCTGCTCCTAATTTCAAGCCAGCGAGGTAGTGTTGGATGGCTTCAACGTAGCACGCTTGTCCGTAGTTGAGCGTTGCTTGCTGAAAATGCGATAGTGCCAGCGAACTGGTCTGGTTTAAGTACACTGCCTCTATAAGGAATGGAAGTGCATTGAAGTGTGCGTCCCCAATGCACAGCACAATCCTTCTCCTACGTGACTGTGAATATTGATTGAATATTTATTCGTTTATTTGTTCAATGTTGACGACTTTAAAACTGACATTTCCACATTTTAGCGTAGCCCCAGGTTGAACACGCGTCTGTGTCTCAACGCGTTCATCGTCAACATAAGTTGCCTCGGAACTTCCTAAATCTGTGACATACACATATTCATCTCTCTGTTCAAATTGGATGTGTAAACGAGAAAGCGTTTGGATTGTATCGTAACGTTCCAGTTCCTCTGAAGGTGCAGTCGGCTGCTCAGTGTCCCATTGCTCTACTGTGTCGGCGTTCGGTAGAGACGCGTGAATCTGCATAATTTCAGTGGTCTCACTACCCATACCGTGCGGACTATAACCGAGTTGCGGCTCCAGCCCATCAGCGGAAACCGTTTCTGGGGCTTCCCCTCGAACTTCCGCCATCACGCGGGCTTTCACCCGTTCTTCCGATCCAGGTCGCGGCATAATATTTTCTCGTTCTTCAAAGCGATAGTGTGCAAAGTCTACCAACTGTTTCAAGGGTCGGAACGCCGGCGAACTGTTGAATTCCTTCAGCAGGCGTTTCTGTTTACGTGATAGTCTTTCGTTTTTTAACCAACGCGTGTAGGCTTCCAACATCTCTGCTTTTTTTAATTCATCTGCTGAGATATCACACCTCCGCGATTTCCTCCAAAAGCGCATAACAGTTAATCCTCCAATTTAATATATCCATTGGATACCTTTAGCAATCAAAATTTTCCGCAATTCTTCTGTACACCGAAAAATCCAGATTTTCACAGTGCCCTCTTTCCGGTTCAGAATGCGGGCGATTTCTGCAATACTATAACCTTCCAAGTGTCGCAGCATCCATGCAATACGATGGTTGGGTTTCGTTACCTGTTCAAGGGCGCCCTCCAAGATTCTTTGTGCTTCCGCGGCTTCAAATTCTTGGTCGGGTCCCGGACGCGGGTCCTCGTATTGACTCAGGGGCTGTTCATCCTCATCGGGTAAACCGCTGAGCGGACGTTCTCGGATCCGATCTCGTTTCCGTATCGCATCAATAATCGTATTTCGGGCCACCGTATTTAGCCATGCTTGAAAACTGCCCTGCTCTGTGTTCCATTTGCCCAGTTTTTGCCAGACCTTGATAAACACATCTGAGGCTACCTCTTCCGCATCTTGGTAGTTCCCAAGCATCCGGTGGGCTTTATTATACACCCACTTATAGTGCTTGTCGAACAATTGCCTAAACGCAGCATCATTACCCGCTTTCGCTTGCGTCGCGAGATAGGTATCTTCGACAGCAGATAAGTCGTTAGTTGTTTGGCGCGCCATTATTATCTGCTCCTTTACCTATTAAAGACCTTATAGCAGGCTAAATGATATAACGTAGATGTACCCAATTGCGTTTCAAAATATCGAAAAAAAATTAAGGAAAATGGCACGCTGTGGAGAATTAACGCGCAATAAACATCTCAAAAAAAATAAACATCACAAGAAAAAAGTTATTCTAATTTTACTCTATTTTGGCACGATATGTCAAGAAAAAAACAAGTTTTGTCTGATTCTCGCTATTTTTGGTGTCTTTAAGGCGGAATTGCTATGCGGAGTGGGCTTGAAACCGTGAAGATTTTAAGTCAGAGAGTATTTCATCCAATACCACTGTGGCATAACCACCCGCGGGGAGTGTAAAGTTAAGACGGATGTCAGTATTGTCAACGCTTGAAACTTCATGGCAGTGCATCTGCATCCGCAGTGGTCGGCGTGTACCCGGTAACCGGATACCCATGACCTTGCGAAATGCTTCAAAACGGATTCCTTCATCGACAAGAATTGAGGTCTCCAGTGCTAACACATCGTCAGCTGGTAGTCGCATCTTATATCCGAAGATCGGTCCTGACGGACTGATTTCAAGGGCGTCCGCACGCCGCTGTTCAGTGTTTGCGTCTGTAACGAGAAAGAACGCGCCATTGTCGTGTTTTACCGCAAGATCGCCATCAAGGAGTTTCCCTAAATGCGGTGAGCGTTTCTCCAGTAGGCGGTTGAACAGATACGCCTGATACGCCGACATAAATAGTTTCCGAAGTCGATGCGGAATGCATATTACTGCTTTCGCAGGGGATTTTCGCGCTAATTCCCGTCGCATGCGTCGGGCAACATCGTTAACCTGTGGTGTATCATCTGTGAGCATGTAACGAACAACTGTTTCCCATTCTGATTTCATTAATGCTTTGCCAATCAGATGTGAATCGTTTTTGTTTCCAAATCTCTGCGCGCCGAACCGATTTGGCACACCCCCAGTCGCCAATCGTTCCATGACTGTTTTAATTAAGGGAAGATGGTCGTGTGCTAAATCGCGGACTGTAATCTGAAAGCGATTGCCACGCAGGTGTCCGACTCTCAATTTATGTCTGTGCCGTTCTGCCCATAAAACTTCAATAGCAGGCTGCTCAATCTTCAAAACCCGTTCTGGTGGGACTCCTTCCACAGATAATGTCTGGGTCGTGACCGCATTCTTATCTTTCAATCCAGCGTAACCGAAATCTCGCGAAGGTACGTGTAGCTCTCGCGCGATGCGGTTGATTGCCTCTAATGTACTCACGTTCCGTTTTTGAATGGCAAAGAAGGTGTGTGTCCCTTCACGCGAGGGGTCATACAGTGGAAGTTCTTCAACAATGAAATCTTCTGATGCTATTTTGAACATTTTGTTTGCTTCCAATGGGGTTGCTATAAATTTTCATCTTTCTATACAAGATTATTGCGTTTGTGGAATATGTTCTTTTTTTATTATAGGGACGATCACCTTGTTTGTCAACTCGTGAAGATAGCAAATTGTTTGCCATCTGCAATGAATTGTGATATACTTAATACCGACATATCTACAAAAAGGAGGGAAGAATGGCTTACGTAATTTGTGAACCGTGCGTTGACGTGATGGATACCGCATGTGTTGACGTATGCCCGGTGGATTGTATACATACCACAGATGGCGAAACGCAGCTTTATATCAATCCGGATGAATGTATTGACTGCGCTGCGTGTGAACCTGCATGTCCTGTTGATGCCATCTTCATGGAAAGTGATGTGCCAGCCGAGTGGCAACCGTATACTGAGATAAACAGTAAATTTTTCGAGACATTTGTTAAACCCGAAACTGCGGACACCGCAGACGGTGAAGCAGGAGCGACTGGGAGAGGGAAGGAACAGGGCATCCCCGAAGAATTCGCACAAGTCCCGGAGGTTCCGGAGTCAAGGCTTCGTGCCCCTTTTAATCTCTTTGTAATGCTTTTACAGCCACTGCTCGGTGCCTTTTCAGCGGGTTTTAAAACACGGCTTGAAGAGATGGCAGGGAACGCGATCGTCTTTAGTTCAGCGGTATCAACCGGTATCAATGCGCTCATCAATATAACGCTCTATCCGCTTGTCCTTTTCTTGGTCGGTGTAAGAGGAGAAAGTGCGAGCCTGTTCACCAGTGAAGGTAATTTGATGATCTTCTTGGGAATCGTGATTGCAATTGTGGAAGGTGTTTATCGGTTTAAAGACGAATTCAATTCAACAGTCGAGCAACCCCGCTATGGCGCGGCGTTCTACGGTTGGTTCCTCTCATTGGTGGCTACACCTGTGCTGATGGGTTTGCGCGCTGCTCTCGTTGTTACACCTACACAGGCGCGGACAACGGTACCTGGATCCGTGGATACCGGCGGTGCTGTCTACTCCGATGACGTGCGAGAACGCTACAGACGCTACGGTATGTTGAATCGCATCACAGAAAAGGCGAACCACTATGAAGTTGAAATTGAGTTTCCCAGATGGGTGCCTAATTCCGTTAGTAAAGAGACGTACAATCTGCCGGATCGCATGCCCGATTATACCTATGAAATTAATCTCAGTTCGCCTTATGTGCCTGGTGAAACCCCTGCCCCTGAAAGTGTTTTAACTGTTCAGACCCAGTTGGATGATCCGAGATTCGCTCCCATATTAGGGCGCGCAAGTTCGTTCCCAAACGGCTTCACGAATATCCTACCGCTCACAGGACAACCGGAGGATTTTCAAGCGATTTATCGGGATAAAGTACTAACGATTGTTGTTGCCAAAAATGGCAGTTGTGACGCGCTCGGACTTGAGCCGACCATCCATTACGCCAAGCTCAAGGGGTAGTGAAACCGATTAGAGACTATGGTTGATAAAGAGACGCTTGCCGCTTGGGATAAGCGTTATCTCTGGCACCCATTTACACAAATGCAGGATTGGTTGACAGCGGAACCAGTCATTATTGCGCGCGGTGAAGGGTGCTATCTCATTGATGTTGATGGAAATCGGTATATTGATGGTGTGGCTTCTATGTGGACGAACGTCCATGGACACAATCATCCTGAGTTGAACATTGCACTCAAAACACAGGTGGATAAGGTTGCTCATAGCACGTTGCTCGGTTATAGCAACATTCCCGCGATTGAACTCGCAAAAAAATTAGTAGAACTCACGCCGGTAGGACTCAATAAGGTATTTTATTCCGATAACGGTTCAACCGCCGTCGAAATTGCCTTAAAGATGGCGTATCAGTACTGGCAGCACAAGGGTGAACCGCAACGGAAACTGTTTGTTCATTTTGATAAAGCATACCACGGCGATACGATAGGGGCTATGAGTGTCGGCGGTATTGATAGTTTTCACACGACCTTTGATTCCCTCCTTTTCAAAGGGATCCGTGTATTTGCTCCTGAAACCTATCGTTCCGGCAATACCAACGACTCGGCGATTAAAACGCAATGGCTCAATGCGGTGGAAAATGTCCTCTCTGCGCATAGCGGGCAAATTGCGGGTATCATTTTGGAGCCCTTAATTCAGGGCGCGGGTGGTATGCTTCTCTCGCCGAGAGGGTTTTTGAAAGAACTTTCTGTATTGGCGAAGAGGTCGAAAATACTTCTCATCGTTGATGAAGTGATGACCGGATTTGGGCGGACGGGTAAAATGTGGGCATGTGAACATGAAGCCGTTACACCCGACCTCTTATGCACAGCAAAAGGACTCGCAGCGGGCTACCTCCCTCTCGCTGCGACGTTAGCCACGGACGAAATCTATAACGCCTTCCTCGGCGAATATAGAGACCTCAAAACCTTTTTCCACGGACATACCTTCACTGGCAATCCCTTAGCATGTGCCGTCGCGTTAGAAAATATCGCTATTTTCGAGCGCGAAGACCTGCTTTCCCGACTCCAACCTACTATTAAGCACTTCAACAATCGGCTCCAAGAATTTTACAGACTTGCGCATGTCGGCGATGTGCGTGTGTGCGGACTTGCAGCAGGTGTCGAGTTAATGAAAAACCCAGATACCAATACACCTTATCCCTTTGAAGAGAAGGTAGGTATCTGGGTTTGTAAAGAGGCACTCACTCGCGGTGCAATACTTCGTCCGCTTGTCAATACGATTGTCTTGATGCCGCCGCTGCAGGTGTCGGTTTCAATGTTAGATGCGCTGTTGGACATCGTTTATGCGTCAATTGCAGCGGTGACGGCATGAAGTTATAGTAGATTTTAGAATTAATTTCACACTTCGTATCGGTGCGGTTAGGAAACCGCACCTACCGGGGGCGTTTGAGAATGTAAAAGTATTTACGGGATCTACTATAAAAAAATAGGACGGGTTTCAAACCCGCCCTACGATTCGTTAAAACCTGTTAGAAACCGCCGCGGCGCACTGCCATGTTTTGTGCCCTATCTGTTACCTGAATGGTGATCGTATGTGCCCCTTCAGAGAGTTCACCGGTTTCCAATAGAAGTTTCTCCTGCTTGGAGTCAAAGATACCGTCCTCTGGGAAGATTGCTTTCCAGTGTTCATCGTTGTCAATCTTATAAACCGCTTTTTCAATCGGGGTGCTCATATCCGTGACATCACAGGCAACTTGGTAAGTGCCGTTGCCGTTCGCGGTGACCTGAATTTCCCCGATAGAAGGTTGGGTGTTATCTATATCAAACGGCGTGCTAACCTTCTCAACAGATTTCGCCCAGCCAACTGGGTTGCTAAGTTTGTCAGTTGCGACCACTTTCACTGTATAGCGTCCATCTCCGACAGTGGTGATATCCCATTCATGTTCTGCCTTGGACAGTTCTTTTTTCAGAAGCCGCCAGTTGCTTTCAGTAACTGCTTTGTAGTAGACAGTATACTGCAAAGTGTCATCGTTTGCGTCTTCCACTTTCCAACTAATTTTCCAGTTTTTAGACGGGGTACTGTTTCCACCGCTGGATCCACCACTACTGCCGCCTCGCGCGCTCGGTGGTGCTAATCCGCCGGAAGGGCGGCGGCCTTGTTCCCTGTTACCACTGCCACTGCCGTCATCTATCTCAATGCTGGTAAACCTCGGTTCAACATTCGTCTGCACAGAGGCAAGCGTTACCTTTTTCAAGATGGGAGTTTGCGCGGTATCACTGGTGGTAATCTTGGCGCGCCATTGGATGTACTGTGCGTCGGTGTTCGGAATCTGAGAACCTTCTGCGGTTGTGAGTTCATCTGACCACTCGTTCCATGTATCATCCGGCTTTTTGGTATTACCGGTACGGGTTGAGAAGGAGATAGCCGTTCCCTCTGGTATTTCGGCTTCCCATGAGAGTTTACCCCAGCGCGACAGGCTTTGGGCATCGTGAACTGTTGACTCAAGCGTTCCTTCTTCGCCATAGGTCGTTGTGAGTGTAAAAAGTCGCCCCGGGTTTCCCGTGGCAAGCAGTGTTCGTGTATTTCCTTCTACCTCTTTTTGGTGTATCGCGATGACTTGGTTCGCTGAACATTTTCCAACTTCAAGGTGATCTCCAGTCATCGGGTTGATGCGGTAGAGTTTCCCATCATCTCCGGTCCCTACGAGGATTTGGGTGTCGCTTTCGAGGACAATCGCCAAGATGAGCGGTTCCGGCGAATTCCAAATTGGCGAGATAGTGCCGTCTGGACGAATTTTGTAGATGTTGGATTTATTTTCTTGAGGTGCGCCACCACCAGGGGGTGGTGGACCGCTCGGTGTGGGTGGACCATCTGCGCCTCGGTGACCTCTTGAAGGTTCGGCAGGTGCCGAGGTAACGACTGCGGCATAGAGATTCCCTTGGCTATCCATTTTGAGGGCGCGAACCTCTTTTTCGTCTGCTTGATAGATAACTTTTGCTGTGCCGTCGTTCATGACATGATAGATGATGCCATTTTCGCTACTTCCAGCGTAAAACCCGTTTTCTGCTGCCAGTAACGTCATAATGTTTTTCTCTTCGGCATCAAAGAGGACGCTGGATTCACCTTCTGGTGTGATTTTATAGATTTTACCATCCGTGCCTGTTGCAGCATAGAGATTGCCCGCATCGTCAAATTGCAACGACCATACGTATTTATCACCTTCATTGAGAATCGTCTGTGGCGGCGTTGTAGCGTCAGTGATTTTGTAAATCAGCCCATCCGGTCCTGTACCCGCATAGAGAACATCGTCGGGTCCAATGGCAAGGCTGTAAATTGTAACTTCGGGTGAGTTATAGTAAAGTTCAGCGGTATCTCCATCGGCGTTAATTTTATAGATTTTTCCTTCGTTACCAGTGCCAACGTAGAGGTTTCCTGCTGAATCCTCAACAAGTGCCCACACCTGAGTCTCTTTCAGTTTTGTAAAGGCTTCAATTTTAGGAGACAACATAACGTCCCCGGTACTTGTGAGTGAAAGATTTTTAGGTTTGCCTGCCTCAAAATCGGCGTGATTTTGCTGTTCCCACAACGAAGTCTTGACGGCGAGTGCGACATTTGCGAGCATAAAAACGGTTAAAATAAGACTCCAAAAGGAGATGACACGGCGCATTGAAAATACCCTCCTGTAGGGTTATTTAGGCGAAACTTGAAAAGTGAGGTTGCAAGCTGCCAAATTTAAGTTTTTGTATATAACAGGACTTACGCAAAAGTGTAGAATTCAGTTTATCAGAGTGCGATCGGTGCGGTTAGGAAACCGCACCTACCAGTGGGGTGCGTAATTCCTGTATAATTTGTTTAGCCTTATTCAGCGTTTCTGTCAACAACCAATCGGATGATGCCGCTGCCAGAGATAACGTAATCTGTGGCGACCCTGTCAATCTGCAGTGTTGTCGCCGACGTGTATCCGCTATCGCCAGCCTGCTTTGCGGTGTTCATCACAGACATAACTGAAGGCGGTAGGTTCTCGAATTCTTCCCCTTGAACCGTGAGTCCCGGTTCTGGCACAAAGAGTTCCATGATAATATCGGAGTTCCGTTCACCGCGTTGCAGCAGTTTGATGAGTTGGTTGATATTTTTGTGGCGGAAATTAAGCGGGGCGCGAGAACGCTGCCAAGACTCGTGAAAGTTTGCATTGCCGGCGAGGAGCGTGACAAGCCCTTCTGGTGCGTCTTTGGGAATTGTGATCGTCCCGATCTGTGTTATCGGTGCTTCGAGATAGGGTTGTAAAGTTATTTCTACCTCAACGGTGTCTCCAGGGCGGTAGCGAAGTTTATCCATCCGAAGGCTCTGAATCCGCGCTGTGCGTCGTTTATCTCCTATCTTCAGATCAAGGGTGACGTTCTCAACTTGGACTTTCGTATAAGGGTTGCTGCCGAGTTGTAACAGTGGCGACATGAGTGTCAGCATGACACCAGCCCCTGGTGAACTACTCGAAGAATAGATGTTCTTATAAACCAATTCACGCGTTTTGAGGTCCGGGTGTTCTTTTAAGGCAATGGTTGCTTCCAGATTGAGCGTGTGGTCGTTGGAATAGAACTCAAATCCGTCTATGAGATACCACGCGCCTATTCCGGTATAGACTGGCGAGAAACTACGATGCCGAATCACTTCATAATACTTCTCGTGTTGTTTTCCGTCGGTTGTTTGTAGGTTGACATTTACCGGAATATAACTTGGATGCCTACCTATGATACCGGCGATGGCAGGATCACGATCTTGCACTAAAGTCCCGATAGGTTGGGTTGGAGATGCCCATTTGGAGGAACGGGTCCTGCTTGGGAGAATAAAGTGTACATACCCGCCGGAAATTGGCAGGTTGACATTGCCTTCTCCAAAACCTGCGTGCCCGTAGCCAAGTAACTCGTTTCCATCTATATGCGTAATCGTTCCGTAGCCAAAGAACGTAACATCACCACGCACGAACTCCGTTCCGACTATTTGTCCTTCCTCAACCGGTGATTCTTTAATAGGGCTACCACTACCTGCTGTTTGCACTGGGGTAAAATTGAACCTATCAAAAAGCGAACTGACGATCCGCATCGCTTCTGGGTTAAGTGCCGGTAGAGCGACAGGTATTGATAACCGAGCCGAGTGTGTTCGCGTTGGAGCGTCGGCAATGCTGTTCAGAAGGTTCGTATCAAAAGATTGCCGTTCTGGTAATACTTTACCGTTTCTGAACAGGGAGAAGAATCTATCAGTATTTTCAAGATGCGTTGCGGTTTCTGTGCCGAGGTTAAAGAGTTGGGTGCCTTCGTAAGTTAAGTTCGGGGTCATTCCTCGTTGGGCGACGTTCACCATTAATTCAATAGGCGTTACACCAAAAAGGTTTGAATATTCGCGCTGATTAAACGCGCCGAGCGACAGCGCGCCAGCCAGTCTTCCATTGATGTAAAATGGACTACCGCTCATGCCTCCCGCGATGCCGGTGCGTTTAAAGTTATCGCTAAGCCCCTCACACCAGATCACATGCCACCCTGGGGAAAAATTGTATTCAATACTGACAACTCTACATTCAAATTCTTCCACCGTTGTTCCGGAAAATACCGTATAGCCTTTCCCCGTCATACCCGGTTTCACCTCGGACAACGGCATAAACTTTTCAGCATCCCACTGAATCTGTGAATAACTGTGAGGCACAGCCAAGCAAAACACTATAAGCGCACAAAGCAAAGCCTTTTTCACAACATTTACTCCTCTCTGAACTATTGAAAATCTGTTTGTGTTCACGACAATCATCTCTCTTGTAAGTTGGTTGGATAGTAAATCTATCTAATTCGCCTTTTCGCTGTTTCAATCTCCCATTGAGGTTTCTGGTTGGTGGGAGGATGTGTAGTTTTTTTACGGATACTCTGGGCAAAAAGGGTGGTTCTATGTGGTGTAAAGTATTGGGTATCCTACGAATCCATTAAAAACATAGTATTATCTATTATACCCAATGATGGCTTCGATGTCAACTGGAATTGACGAAAATCTTAGGGCTATTAGGTTTGCTTTCTTGCTTTTGACTTGCTCTTTTTCTTTCGCCGTGTTATTATTGTCAGAACTTACGCAAAATAACAGAATTCTGCCTATTTTCACAAGATTCGGTGCGGTTGGAAACCGCACCTACCAGTGGGGTGCGTAAGTCCTAATTGTAAAAAAACGGTTTAGGAGTTACACGCATAGCATGTCAAACACCGCTTGCATTCTCGCAATCGACCAGGGGACAACGGGCACGACTGCCCTCCTTGTTGATGTAGATGGCAACATTATCGCACGAGGCTATCAAGAATTCACGCAATACTACCCCAAACCGGGTTGGGTAGAACACGATCCAGAGGAAATTTGGGACGCGACACTACAGGCAATAGACGCACTTTTTGATGACCGTCCATTGAACATTGTTGCTATTGGGATTGCAAACCAGCGCGAAACCACACTCGTTTGGGACAAACAAACAGGAAAACCGATCCATCCAGCGATTGTATGGCAGTGTCGGCGCACTGCTGATATGTGTGCTTCTCTTGAGAAGCGAGGGGTTGCCGGAGAGATAAAAGCGAAAACCGGTCTTGTACTTGATGCCTACTTTTCTGGAACAAAAATAGCATGGATTCTGGATCACGTCAGCGGTGCTCGAGAACGTGCGGAACAGGGTGAGCTTGCATTCGGGACGGTGGACACTTGGCTTCTGTGGCAGCTAACAGATAAAGCAGTCCATAAAACTGATTATACAAACGCATCGCGCACGCTGCTTTTTAATATCAACACACTTTCATGGGACGAAACGCTTTTGGAAATGTTCAACGTTCCAAGGTCCGTGTTGCCCGAAGTCTGTCCCTCTGCCAGTAATTTCGGCACAGCGAGTTTCTATCGCAATTTTTGGCTTGAAACCTTCGGTAAAAATGTATCCTTAGACGGTATTCCGATTGCCGGCATCGCTGGCGACCAGCAGGCAGCACTTTTCGGTCAATTGTGCACAAACCCCGGCATGGCAAAAAACACTTATGGCACTGGGTGTTTTCTCATGCTGAATACGGGGGATGAAAAAGTTGAAACGGAGACAGGGCTGTTAACAACTCTCGCTTGTAGTTTGGATGAGAATCCGGTTTATGCCTTGGAAGGGAGTGTCTTTGTTGCGGGTGCTGCTGTCCAATGGCTCCGAGACGGTATTGAGGTTATCAATAGCGCGCAGGAAACCGAGGAAATCGCAATGCGTATCCCCGATTCAGGCGGTGTTTTCGTCGTGCCTGCCTTTACAGGGCTTGGCGCGCCGTATTGGGACCCGGAAGCGCGGGGTGCGATTCTCGGCTTAACGCGAGGCAGTACGCGTGAGCAGATTGTCCGTGCCACTTTAGAGTCGATTGCTTATCAATCGGCGGATGTCGTTACCGCGATGCTCGATGAGACAGACGTGACGATTAACCGATTACGCGTAGATGGCGGTGCGACCGCGAACAACTTTCTCATGCAGTTCCAAGCCGATATTCTCGGAATAGACGTAGAACGACCGGCGCAAATAGAATCCACAGGACTGGGGGCTGCCTACCTCGCTGGGATTACAACGGGTGTATGGAACAATATTGAAGAACTGGAGACCTACCAATCTAAGCAAGCAAACCTTGAAAGCAATGCCTTTAAAGTTAGCGTCTTTTCACCACAGATTAACGCTGACCAACGCAATCTGAAACTCGCGCAGTGGAAAAAAGCGGTGCAACGAGTGATGGGTTAAAATGAGACTCCAATGGAAATATTCACTTGTTATCAATCTCTGTGTAATAGCAATCCTCGTGGCGTTTTATTTTTTCGATAGTGCCCGGGTCCGCAATGAGATGTACGCGCTTCACGCCTTAGGGGCAGAACGCGGGGCGGAACTGAAGAAAATCGTTGAAAATACAATTCTTGATGCTGTTGTCAGAGAAATTGAGACAACAAAGCGGTTTGATGCACAGCAATTGGATCAAATACTCAATAGACTGAAGCGGGAACATCCAGATATGCGAGATGTGCTAAATGTCCACATATCCTTAAATGATACCCGTGTTCGTTCGAGTCTGATTACCCGTGAAGATGCCGTTGACATAAATCTGGATACAGCGGATCTTGCGCAAATTGAGTCGAAAGGGGCAACGATACGGACTGTTGAAGGACAAAACGCAACGGCTATGGTCATTAAATACACTGTTGTTTTGACCCCGCCAAAGCCGATTGAGTTGGAACCGAGTAGTGTCCCTTACGAGTCAATGCTTGATGCAGGAACATTGCCCTATGATGTTTGGTATGATGTTTGGTGGAGAGTCTTTGGTGAAGACATCTATGTACCAGACGAACCTGTCGTCCCTGAGGAGAAAGGCAGACGCTGGCGAGTTACAGATCAGGAGAAAGGCGAGCTTTATAATTTATGGAGGGATGATGAGAACTTATGGATTCAGAGATCATTAACCGGCTACATACAAGTGCTTTTTGATGTTCCTTATATTGGTAGGTCGATTCGATATTCATTACTGATGCACGCCATAATGATTGTTATTGTCGGCGCACTGCTCGTAATTCTGATTGATTTGACAACGAATCATCTCATTATGAGACCGCTGGAACGCATGACGCGGATTATTCAGAGCGCGGAGCGCGGGGATTTATCAACGCAAGAGGATTATTCGTCAGATGAAATTGGGCGAGCAACATATAACCTCGCAAGGATGCTCTGGCAGCTACGGGATTCCCATTCGAGGCGGATTGCTGCCTTGGGACAATTCGCCGCTGGTGTGGCTCACGAAATTCGGAATCCACTCAACTCAATTGGTATGACGGCGCAACATCTGAAGTCTGTTTTTTCGCAATCCGAAGTTAAATCTGAAGATATTGAAGAAGCAAAAGAACTTTTGGATATTGTTGATGAAAAAATAACCGAACTCAAGCATACTTCAGAGCAGTTTCTTACCCTGAACCGTCCCAGAAAATTAAATGTGGAACCGGTAAATCTCAATACACTCATGGATCGTGTGTTATCTGAGTTCACACTCATTGCTGAAGAAGCAAAAGTTCAGGTAATCAGAAACTATGATGAAACCTTGCCTGATATTTCATTAGATCCGGGTCTAATGCGACAGACGCTCTTTAATCTTGTGCAAAATAGCATCCAAGCAATGCCGAAGGGCGGCAGTATTTATGTGACCACCGTGTTGGAGACGGTAGATAAAACGTCCCAGCAGGTCGTCCTCGAAATTCGAGATACCGGCATCGGCATTCCTGAGGAGATTCAGGAACAGATTTACGACGCATACTTTACAACAAAAGACGCTACCGGTGGCATCGGGCTCGGGCTCGCAATCTCTCACCAGATTATTAACGCCCATAAAGGCAAAATCGAAGTCCGAAGCAAGATGGGGATGGGAACGGCTTTTAAAATTAGTTTCGCGCTTGATCGGGATCACTTTCCGTCATAGGTACCCACATGCTAAAGCGTGGGGCTTGTGCTTCATAGCAGTCAGCGGTTTTCTCTCAGAGAAA
Source organism: Candidatus Poribacteria bacterium (assembly GCA_965232115.1). Classification (GTDB taxonomy): domain Bacteria; phylum Poribacteria; class WGA-4E; order WGA-4E; family WGA-3G; genus WGA-3G. The sequence continues at coordinate 4,035,451 of OZ246958.1, read as the reverse complement.
AGTCGTCTTACGTCTGCTCCACAATAGCTGCCAAGCCAGCTATGTGATACCGAAGTATCAGCCTATATTATGTGACGTGTGATTTTTCAACGAGGGCGGATATTACCCCTGCGCCTCTATACACGCAACAGGTGGGAAAAAATCCCTTAGCCAATATAGAGTCGTGCGAGGCTTTTACGTGATTGTCTCATTGGCAAGCGTCCTGACGACACATCAATCACAACCGATGCCGAACACTATTTATTTAGACGTTTTAGAGAGAAACAGGTTGAGTTAAAAACTAAAAAAACATAGGCGGTGTCTACATCCCCGCTCTAAAGAACGGGGGTTTGACACCGAAGATTATGCTAAAATTAGGTGTGCATAGGAGGAGGGCCGGACGATGGCATCTATACTACTTGTAGACGATGACCGGGCACAACTGACAATTCTACAGCGTATCTTAAAACGCGAGGGTTACACCGTTGATGTCGTTGGCGATAGTAAAGCCGCACTTGAAAGTTTGGACAAGCAGATGTTTGATCTCGTTATCAGCGATATGTGGATGTCCTCACGGTTTGAGGGACGTGATCTGCTTCGGGAAATAAAACGGACAGACCCAGACCTACCCGTCCTTATCATGACAGCCTACGCCGAACTTAACGATGCCGTCAATCTCGTTGCACATGAGGGAGCGTTCTACTATCTTGAGAAACCTATTCAGGTAGATGTGCTTAAACGGGAAGTGAAACACGCCTTGCAGACCCGTGGTGCGCTTGGGGACACTGAGGACGGAAGCGATATTTCAGTTCCTGAAATTCAGATTGATGAAATTATCGGTGAAAGTGAACGGATGCGGGAACTTTTCAAAAATATGGCTCGGATCCTTCACCGTGGCGTGACACAAGTGCTTATTACGGGCGAAACCGGTTCTGGGAAAAGTCTGATTGCACGGGCACTCCATAAATACGGAAACCGAAAAGACAAGCCGTTCATAGCGATTAACTGTGGTGCTATCCCGGAGACGCTCATTGAGAGTGAACTCTTTGGGCACGAAAAGGGGGCGTTTACGGACGCAGCACAACAGAAGAAGGGGCTTTTTGAGGTGGCAAACGACGGGATACTTTTTCTTGATGAAATTGGCGATTTGCCTGTTCAGACGCAGAGCAAACTCTTACAAGTACTCGAGGAACGAGAAATACGTCGCATCGGAGGGACCCAAAATATCAAAGTGGATGTCTGTGTAATTGCTGCAACGAATAAAGATCTCATTCAGGCTGTCCGAGACGGTGCTTTTCGGGACGACCTCTATTTCCGGCTCAATGTTATTCCGCTCCATGTGCCGCCCCTTCGAGAACACCCTGAGGACATTCCGTTACTCGTGAATTTTCTAATCCAAAAGTTTAGCAGCGAGTACGCCGAGGCACTCCCAAAACAGGTCACGCCGCAAGCGATGTCTGCCCTCAGGCGGTATCAATGGCCCGGCAATATTCGGCAGTTAGAAAATTATCTCCGTCGCATCTTTGTACTCTCAGAAAATGAGGTCATTGACATGGACGAGCTGCCACCTGAGATTTTGGACACCTCACTACCAACTACTGATCTTGAGTTTGATATTCCTGAGGAAGGGGTTTCTCTTGATGATATTATCAAGGAATATATCTGCAGTGCATTAGCAAAAAGTAACGGCACACAGATTCAAGCCGCGAAATTGCTTGGTATTTCGCGTCGAAAACTTCAGCATCGGATGCAGAAATATGGACTTCAAAGCCAGGACTTCAAAGCTGCTTTGTAATGGCTATTAATACCGTAAGATTTGTGAGTCAATCTCTTCTGCCCATCGATCAATGCCGCCAAGTAGACACTTGACCGATTTAAAACCGAGTTGTTGTAAAAGAAACGCTGCATCAAGACTCCGCATGCCCCAATGGCAATAAACCACCACTTCACTTCCGGGTTTGATGTCCTGAAATCGTTTTAACAACTCACCCAAGGGAATCGAGATGGCACCTTCGAGGTGAACCATCTGATATTCCCACTCTTCCCGTACATCCAACAAAACAAACGGTTTACCGGCGTTCATCATTCCTTTGAGTTGATATGGCGTAATGGTATACGTATCCGTGTCTGTCGGAAAAATTGCCTCTACTACACTTGGCGCAGCCTTCGGTAATTTCCGATCCCGCGCCTTTGCAGTAAAATACCACCGTATTTCTCTCAGGGCTTTCTTGATATGCTTGAACATTTTAACTATTGACTCTGAGCTGCTGCGTCCGTTGTCCTTGCAGTATTCCAATAGTTAAGAAACTATTGGTAACCTAAAGCAGGCTTTTTAACGATTTTAGGTCGATGTTGACAACAGGGACATCGCCCAGACCTAATCGTTAAAAATTTATCGTGACACCTAACGTCGGAACGATTGGAAAAAGGGGTTCTTCGTCAATTTCACAACCGATAACGGCATCTGTTCCTTCATCTCGCACTTCACTGAAGGCGTACTGATCTACATTTGTGTTGTTGTATAAATTTAAAATCTGGAAATACCAAGACAACTCCCACCGTCGATAAAGACTCCGTTTTGTAATGCGAAAATCGAGGCTATGGTATGCAGGCATCCGCGCTGCGTGTGTATCTCCAAACTGTCGATCGCAAGCGATACCGCCATCGGGTAAACCAACCGCCGTGTGAATCAGAGGCGTTCTCGGTTCACCTGTATGGAAACGCCAACTCAGGTAGAGATGCCAAGTCGGTGCAAACTGATAATTACTGCTGATGGCGAAAGAGTGTCGTCGATCATATTGACGGAAAATTGTTGTTCCACCTGCAATTTCTTCTGCAATTCCGAACGCATAACCGAGTGTCCATGCCAAACGACTGGAAACCGTATGCGTCATAAATACGTCAACACCTCTTGCTGTTCCAGATTCAGGTGGAACGAAAATCTGATTCTGTCGTCCAAACTCGCGGAGCCGACCAACAAGGTTATCGAATGTGTTATAATACCCTTCAATGCTCACTAAGAAATTATCACGGGTATACTCAGTTCCGAGAATATAATGCACGGCTCGCTCGGCGCGTCCGGCTGTCTCAATTCCATCCTCCACCGGAATTCCCATCAGATGGACGGGTTGGTGGTAAATCCCCCATGCCCCTCGCAATGTGAGATTTTCCGCGGGTTTTACCGCCAGAGCGACCCGTGGTCCAATCTCATAACGCTGGATACCTTCTTCCCGATACTGCTGATAGAGATAACGGCCACCGATATTCAGCGCAAATTTCGGATGCAGCTGCCATTCATCTTGCAGAAAGACCTTGAATTCGTTACCTTGATCGTCAACATCAGCGAGAATCGGCTTGTAGACGTTTATACCTGCTTGCCGTTCTTGAACGTTGTATTGGTATTGTCCTGCTAACCATCGCCACGTTACACCACTACGTAACGTATGTTTTTCAAAAAGGTTTGCTGTAAGTTCCGCTTTTGTCCCGAGAAATTGAAAATCGCGATCGTCAAAATCCGCTTTCCCTGTCGTTCTATCCTGACGTGAGGTGCCGCCGAAAACAAAAACGTCTGTCCAATGCGAACTACCGAATGCATGCCGCCATTTCACCCAAGCCGTCGAATTGTCGTATCGAGAATCTAAGTTATTATCTTCATCGTCTACGCGAATCCGATTTTTATCCCAACCATAGAGTCCATTGATAGTAAGTGTATCTGACGGTGTAATCTGATAGGTGAGTTTGCTATAGACATCGGCATACTGCGGTTTATAGTTTTCGTCGATGTCCATCAGTATGAGAATCAGATCGATATACCCGCGTCGTGCTGACAGGAGCCAACCCCCCTTATCGGTGAGGGGTCCTTCCAGAGTGGCTGTCGCGTTAATTAAGTCTACCCCAAAATTGGCGGAAAATCGTTCGGTGTTTGGTGTTCTTGTTGTGAGGTCAAAGACACCTGACATTTTCTCGCCGTATTCTGCCGGAAAACCGCCAATGAGTAGTTCGGTGTTCTGAATGAGGTCGATACCGATGAGTGAGACCGCCCCCCCGAAGTCCTGAAGATGATATGGATTGTGGAGTTCCATCCCGTCTAATCTGACCGAAATATCGTCTTTTTCTCCGCCGCGGACACTGAATCGCGCACTGTAATCGCTTGAGACCACACCCGGAAAGACGTGTCCCGCCCGCATTACATCGTTGTCGATGAGTGGAAAACGTTCAATCTCTTGTTTGGATAAAGCGATTCTTGCTGAAGTGCCATCATAGATTGTAAAGCGACCGGGTGTTACAACGATCTTTTCCATGCGTACAGGTTCAGTATCCTCTTCAGCGAAAGCTGTGAGCACGCTTACGCATCCAAAAAATAGGACGCAAGAAATCACATACAGTGTACGCTGAAAATGAGTGTTGAGCATCCTGTCGCCCCTCAGCCTCTATGTAAATTCACTATAGTGTGCCTTGTTTCGTAAAGCAATTATAACATATTCTGGGAGTACAGTCAACTCCGGATGGACATCTTTTGGGAGGGTTCGTTTTAAGCATTTGTTGGCGGTTAGCATCTTTTTTTAGATCTGGCGAGGTTGGAATGCACTTTGCATTTGGGCGAGTACGCCGCAAAACCTCGCCAGCGGGGTTGGTGTGGCGGTTGGCTGATAACGGTTAGCGGTCAGCGATTCGCGGTTGGCTGCTGGTCTAATTGTCCTCTGTTTCTGTGTTATATTCGGTTTCACCTGTGATTGCCTTTTGTTCCGACGGTGGCTGGTGTGCGATGGCGAGTTTCCCTAAGACTTCAACGAGTGCGTTGGCATCCGCCATAGATGTGGGCTGCTGCAGTCCTTCCAATGCGACTGTCAATCTCTCCAGAATTCCAGCGAGCTGCGGTGTAGCCAGAGTTGCTTGGATGGGCTGCTCACTGGGAGATAATTTCTCCAAACTCTCTAATGTCTTGGTTAGGGATTGGGTCAACGCCTGAAAAGCTGAGGCGGAGTATTCGTTGTTATCCAATGCGGCGTTAACACGCTGGGCGTGCTTGGCTAAGAGCGAGGCGCGTTCTACTGGTGATGAGAGCGGAATGTTGTTGATTTCGCGTGTATATTCCTCACGTGCTTCCTGCCAGACTGCGCCGTATTTTTGCTGGGGCCATCGGGTTGTTCCGGGCTTGAGATAGGCAAAGCGTGGAATCAAGAGATCTCGAAGCTGCTGGATGCCGAGTGCGTCTTCTTGTGCTAACCGCCACATTATGGTGTCTTCATGCATCAATGCCGTGATCGCCTCGGCAGTAGAGAAGCCGCGTGCGTGGTAGCGGACGATCGCCTCTCGGTGTGTACCTGAGATGAACTTTGAAATGACTTCTGTCAATTCGGTGTGGATGGTGCGTCTAATTGAATTCAAGTCACTTGTGCCGATGTCGTCGAAATCCATGTCTATAGATTTGCCTAATGTTTCTACGGCGTAGCGTTGAACGTTTTCGATAACGGATTCAACGAGTGCGTCACCCTCCAAAGTGGTGAACAGTTGCTTCAGATGTGTGCGGAGTTCTCCGGCATCTTTCGCCTCGAAATCATCACGAAGTGCTGCCTGAATTGAAGTCTTTCTATTTTCTGGGGCTTGCATTGTTTCCTCCATATCTCTGGCATTTCATAGTTTTCATAGTTTTCATAGTTTTCATAGTAACGTTTTGAAAATTGTGCGTTTAAAACCCTCATAAAGTCAGGTGTGGCATGGGTTTGTCGGCTATCTATGAAAGAGTTGTTTTTTTGCTGTTACTATGAATCCGAATTTTTCGTCTCTCGGAATTATCGTTGTAACGCCACGGGTGGCGTGGGTTTAGGCGACTTTCTGATTGCTGCGCTTTTAAGGGGGTTACTATGAAAGTTGTGCTCCTCTGTTTAAGGTGATTGGACAGTAGTCTTTCTGGGGCTTTTCGCTGAATTGGGTATTGCATAGGTCATTAAGGTGTTGGGAAGACTTTCCTAAAAACTTAACACAATCAATATGGGTTTTAGTTAAGTATACCACAGAAAGGCGGTGTGTGCAAATTTTTTTTGTGTCGGTGGGACTGTTTGGGAAAAAATACTGATTTGTTATATTATATTTAACGTTTTGCTGTCATCTGTCTGAATCACAGATTTTCACGGATTCGGCGGATTGTCGCGGATTTTTGGGTTTTTTGTGTATCGCACACCTTTAGGGGTATGTTGGATTTCACTCGGTTGTTTTCGCAATAAGTCGTTTTAGGCTTGGTATCTCAGCACGCCCTGCTCTTTCAATCGCGAAGTCAGTTCTGCTTGTGTGCCCGTTCCTTTTGTTGAATTGCACGACGCACAAAGCAGTTGTAGGTTCTCTATACGGTCAGTGCCCCCTTTGCTTTGTGGTGTGATATGGTCTACCGTCAAGTTGCGATAGTGGAACGGATATTGGCATCCGTTGCATTTACCTTGCTGTCTACCAAATAACTCCGGTTTGTGCGTTTGGTATTTGGGTAAACGCCTCTGAACAGCTATCTCCTCAACGTTGTCCGTCCGCTTGGGTGCGTCATTCCGAACAATGATGTCTGTTAGCGGATTGAATAGGTTTGCCGATTTGTCAACTTCCTCCATGAGACGTACCCCCGTGATGTCCTCTGCATCGGGTGATATGTCTATACCAACCCATTTCCGATGTAAACGCTCTGCTGCGACACACGCAGTGGCACATCCACAAAACGGGTCGAGAACAATATCCCCTTCGTTTGATGACGCTTTGATGATGCGTTCTAAGAGAGCGAGGGGCTTCTGCGTCGGATAGCCAGTGTCTTCTTTGCCCTTTACAGGTGGCGTATCAAGAACCAAGTCACCTGCTACAACACCTGGCATCGCAGATAAATACTTCTTCCATCGCGGTCTGCCTATTTTACCTTTGGGCCAGTGCAGCAGTCCAGCATCATCAAGAACTTCACACTTTGCCAGTTGGTCGAGATCTTCATAATTATCTGGTAATAGTGCCTGTGCAGAAGCAGGAAATTTGTTGCGAGTAGGTGGTGCCCATGCCCGACCGGGAGGCGGTTCAATGCCTTTCAACGGCATATAAGCTTTTCTGCTGCCTGCTTTTCCACCCGATAAATCAACTGTCCCGTATCTACCGTGTTTGTCCCGCCCTCGAAAAGTCTTCTTTATGTATTCATCGTCATAGGGAGCATATTGTTGATTCCAAGTTGCCCTATTGGACTTGATGTAGTAAAGGATTCGGTCGGTGTTTACGGCGTAGCGTTTCGCCAACGATTTCGTCGATGTCCGCTTCCAAATCACCTCATTCCGAAAGTTATCACTTCCGAACAGCGAGTCCATCACGGCTTTCAGATAATGACTTGCAGTTGGATCACAGTGTAGGTATATGCTCCCCGTTGGCTTAAGAATACGATGCATCTCAAACAACCGCACTGCCATTGCCGTCAGGTATATTTTCATGGACTTGTCATAGACAGCTTCGGAGGCTTGGATAATCTGATAGAGTTCCTCGTGTTCGGCAGCGATCTGCCCGTGCCATTCCATGCGGATGTCCTCATCTGTCCAGATGTCTTTGAATTCCGCCCCTTCTGCTGGTGAACCGATCGGTGCTTTCCACTGTCTACCAGATTTAAACGGAGGGTCGAGATAAATCAGGTCAATCGTATTTGAATCCATACCTCGCATAATGTCAAGATTGTCGGCAATAAAAAGCGTTCGGTTATCAAAATTCATCCTATACTCCGTTTATCGTAGTTTGCCATAGTCTAAGGCAGTGTGTCACAATCTATCAAGTCCAAGGCTACTTATTGCGTTGTTTTTTACTTATGCAAATTATACTATATTTTTCATGAGAAAACAAATAGATTTGCGGATGCAGATTCTCATTTCCTTTAATAAACCGTTCCATGAGAGTTTCGCTTATCGAGGATAGGGGAAGTCCTGCGAGGTTGGGAAACCTCGCCTACCGATTTGGCAATTGATGGAGGTTGTCAGAATCAGGATTCACAGGATTGTGGTACTCTTTTTCACTGAAAGCGGCGGGTTTAAGTGCGCATTTGGGTGTGTAAATATTTTAGCAGCGGATTGTCAGAATGATGAGAATCTTCGGAAAATACAGCGGTCTCCTGCTACAAACTGGGAAGTTTGTGCTACAAAAGAGCAGTATGCGTAAGTCCTACTTATCTAAAAATTTGACGTTTATAGTGTTGTATGCTAAACTATAGGTTAAAACTTACAATGGAAAATCATGAAAGAACAAGTTATATCTGCTTTAACACGCGGGGTTACCGCTTTGCTTGCACAACAGCGCAAAGAAGGTGTTTTTGAGGGGCAACTTTCTTCAAGCACCTTCCCGACGTGCGCGTATGCTTGGATTCAACTTGCGCAAGATGAAACGCCAGACCCGAATCTTACCGAATGGTTCGTCGCGAATCGGAACGAAGAGGGGTATTGGGGGTTGGATACGGCGAAGATATCCAACGCTGAAGCAACCCGGTTTGCCCGTTTAATTCTCGAACAGATTCATCTACGTTCACCAGACCCGTCCCTCCAAGACCTGCTCGCGTCCGTCCCAGAAATCCCGCCCCACCTTGCACTCGTCAAGTTGGCTTATGCGGCTTTTGATCAGTTCGATTGGAATGACCTGGTGCTTTCAGAGCGTGCGATACCTCTCATGAAACTTGCCAGACAATTGACGAAGATTCCGTTCCTTGGCAGTCGATTGAAACCGCCGCGACATCGTTTGCCGCCTGTGGCGTTGTTCAATACCCCAATGTTTGATGCCCTCTTCATCGCTGAACAGCATACACTTGTTCCTGTTTTTATTTTAATTGAACTGAATACCACGCGTCGTCCTAAGATGATTGCGTCGCTCATTGCTTGGCTGAAATCGCGTGTCCTGAGTGATGGGAGTTGGTTTCGCGTGAACTATATCACAGCACTGTCGGTTTTGGCACTCATTGAGTTGGAGAAAAAATGGGAACCCGACGCAGATACTGCCACATTTATTCAGCGAGGTATTGACTGGCTGCGTACTACCAGAAATCCTGATGGTGGGTGCAGAGAGGCGTTGAACTTGAATGTTTGGGATACTGCGTTAAGCATTATGACGCTGACGGAGTTGGGTTCTGTAAATGATGGGACCGCGCCGCTGAATCTTGAGCTCACCGATGAATTGGGGCGCGCAGCGCAGTGGCTCGTCCAACATCAAAATGCTGATGGGGGTTGGGCGTTTTCGGGCTTGGAAGATAGCACACTTCCAAGCGATGCCGACGATACCGCGCTCGGCACTTTAGCACTTATCCGTTCGCTTCGGGTGAGTCCACCGGTTGACCGAGGTGCTTTAGATCATTCGGTTCGCCGAGGTGTTTTATGGCTAAAGACACAGCAAAGCCGCTATGGCGGATGGAGTACCTATCAACCCGGACAGGGGGATGTTGGATGCGTGAGTATCACGGCACATGCCATTGAAGCACTCTTTGAATTGGATCGGAGCGATGTCGCGGATAAACCCAATATGCATCGGGAGATGGGTCGAGGTATCGGCTGGCTTCGCAAGCAAATTAATCGAGAAGGCTATTGGGGGGATCTCTGGTTAGCGAAAAATACCTATGGGACGGCGTGCGCTATCATCGCACTTGTCAAGGTGGGTCTGAAAGATGTACCTGAAGTCCAGCGTGGTGTTGAGTGGTTAGAGCGCAGTCAAAACGCAGATGGTGGTTGGGGGGAAGATATGTTCGGAAACCCGACTGAAAGCACAGTGGAGCAGACGGCGTGGAGCACATACTCCTTGCTACTTGCTGCGCCAGAGAGGCGTGCGGTTCAAGACGGTATCGCCTTTTTGCTCAAACATCAGCGAGAAGATGGTTCATGGCCCGAGCAGTCTATCGGTATCTATTGGGAGATTATCGGTGGGTACGCCGATCCGATTTATGCGTCTGTCTTTCCGATACTTGCACTAAACCAGTTTTTAGAAACGCCGCTTTAGTTCGCGATGGAGACATTACAGAAAATTTCGGTGATTATGCCGATTCTGAACGAGGCGAAGCTTCTGGAAAAAACGCTCTCCCAGCTTCAGCCAGAACTGGGCTCTCACGAACTTATTGTTGTTGACGGTGGGAGTACGGATGCTTCAGTGGGTATCGCAGAAAAATATGGGAGAGTGATTACATCTGAGCGTGGTAGGGCAAAGCAGTTGAATGCGGGGGCAGCGGCGGCAACAGGTGAGATTCTGATTTTCTTGCACGCCGATATTTGGCTTGAATCGGGAGCATTGGCAGCGGTAGTGTCGGCACTCTCTTCGGGTTATGTCGGTGGAGGGTTTCGTCAGAAGATTGATGGAAAGAGTGTGCTATATCGCCTCATTGAAATAGCTGGCGACATCCGAGGCAGGTATCTAAAGGTGTTTTATGGGGATAGCGGCATTTTCCTCACACGAACGGATTTTGAAAAAATTGGGGGTTTTCCAAATGTACCGATTTTCGAGGAAATGGAATTTTCAAGGAAGCTACGGCGACTCGGCAAGACAACGCTGCTTACGCCCTATATCCATATATCTGCCCGGCGTTGGAAAGCAAGAGGGATTGTCAGAACAACGCTGAACAATTGGCTTATCACTTTGCTTTATTTCTTCGGCGTTTCGCCAGAAAAGCTCGCCGAACTGTATCGTCATATCCGATAGCTGCAACCGAATACTACTCGCTCTTCATTTTCCCCCATACCGTTGTCAATGAAGACGTTGTCGGTTCAACGGGCAATGGGGTGTTATCAGGCAGCCAATCTGCTTGGTAATTGCTCCCCTTACTTGTAAGTTGTTGCGGTCTACCGCCTTCCACGCTAATCTTAAAGAGTTGTCGTTCTCTTCTGGCATCGTCAAAGCGTTTTTCATAGAGAATCTCACTGCCGTCTGTAGACCAAGTGGGATGGTTGACAATCGGTTCTTTGACGAGGTGCTTTATCCATGCACCTCCTCGGTCGGCAATGTAAAGCGACAACTTATCGTCTACTCTCAAGGGACCGACATGATTCTTGGGCCACTCAAGGGCAGCAAAAGCGAAGCTGTCTCCAGTCGGAGCCCATGCTGGATACCACATCACAAATTTAAGTTCTGGTAGGAGCTCGCTGATGGCTTTGGTGTTCACATTAACGAGTCGAATGCCGCCGCCACCTTTCCAATCGTAAGCAATCTCTGAACCGTTAGGGGACCATTCTGGGTTGACCCCTCCCCAGCTTGTCAATGTCAAATGCCTCTCAGCGTGTCCGGTTGCCGTGGCAATTTTTAAAGCATTCTCGTTAGGCGTTACGTAAGCAATTGATCTTCCATCGGGAGACCATGTTGGCTGCTCTCTGTGTTTTATGCGACGAAAGACGCGTCGGACGTTTGTTCCGTCTGCGTCCATGAGATACAGATCGCGTACCCGCGCGGTGCGATCCGAGACAAACAGGATCTGTTTTCTATCCGGCGACCAAGTCGGATCAAAATCCTCGGCGCGGTGTCGCGTCAAATTGACCTGTTTGCTGCCATCGGCATTCATGACGTAAATTTCTTTATTGCCATCGCGGGTTGATGTGAAGACGATTTCTCTGGTCGTCGCTGCATCTACGAAAATTGGACACACGGACTGGCACAACATGGCCGAGACGATAACGAAAAACAGTTTTAATATAGTATGTTTCATTAGCGTACCCTCCAAAAGGTAGAGACTGACAATCTAAGTTACGGACTATACTACAGAAGAAATGCACAGACTCACAATCTATGCTACATTGTTAAAGACACAATTTTAGAGCGGAAAGGGTGCATAATTTGAGAAAAAAGATTTTCTATGGACATTATACTACTTTTCTGACTATATGCAACCTTAAAAAGGAAATGCCCCCGCACTGCTTAGACAGCACAGAGGCATTTTCTTTGTACCATAGCCTGTTAGGCTGTGGGTTTTCCGAATTAGCGAGTCTGTTTGAGTAAACCCCAAGTCGTCGCTACCTTGTTTTTGGCTTGAACATCAAACGAGCCTTCATCCGCAAGCCAGTTGTTAATGAATTCAGCAACGCCAATCCCTCGGATATCGGGTTTATCAGCCCAAACAGGTGCATTCTTCTGCCACATCGCTGCAATCATACCAGTACCGTCTGTGCCGGATGTCTTGCTAACTGCGACTGCTGGATCTGCTGTGTTCTTATCTGCTTCGGCAAAAACGACGACATCCCAATCCGAACCGTCGAACTGTTCAAGATGCCACGGACGCGTGGATTTATACGGCTTGAACGAAGGAATAACCTTTTTTCCGAGAGCGGTTGCTTCAAAGTTCGCACCCCGGTCGCCGAAACTTAACCCAGGAATATCAAAGACATTCGCAGCCCCTGCTGCGCCATTATCTGGACTCCGAACGCCACCTTCGTAACTCATGTAGAAAATCCAGTCTGCGACGTTAATAACGACGTTGCCTTCTTCAATGAAGTTTTCTACATTCGATCCATCCGGCTCTTTGTTCGGGAAGGGATAAAGCGCGCTCGGGGTCGTGCCGCAAGCGAGGATAATAACATCTTGTTGACCGTTGCCTGTGTGTTCGACACACCATTTGGCGAGTGGCGAATTGTCGCCTTCTTCATCGCCATCGCCGAAATCTTCAATGCTGTTAAAGAGTGCCTTAACGCCCGGATCATTACTGATCGCTTTGACATTTTCGGCAACTGCGCCGTCAGAAATCCAACCCGGATTGGTCGGACCTGAGTAAAACGCCAAATCGTTGGCTGAAACTGTAGCCACGCAGCTCAAAAGAGCAAATAGGGCTATACCTACATAGACTTTCATGATGTGCAAAACCTCCTTTTTGGTTGCCATCAGTATGTGAGTTGTTACTGGGGTTGTGCCTGAGCGCACCACCCCAGTTTAGTAAAAAAACAACTATTGACCGGATTTGATTCTGCCCCAGGTTGTTGCTATTTTGTCTTGGGCTTCTACCGGTGTTGCGATACTTCCGTGTTCCATGAGCCAGTTGGCGATGAATTCGATAACACCGCCTGCGCGCGGGTCATCTCCAACCCAATCAGGCTGTGCCTTCTGCCACATTGCAGCGATAATTCCGCCGTAAGTTGTATTTACGGCAACAGCCGGGTCAGCAGTGTTGGGATCATCGTCTGAGAGCGCGAAAGCCGTGACTTCCCAATCGGTGCCGTCAAACTGTTCGAGATGCCACGGCCTATCTGACTGAAATCCCTCCAACGATGGGATGTATGTTTCTCCATCGGCTGTGGGTACCTGCGGCCCCCCTCTGTTGCCGAAGCTGAGACCGTCGATGTCAAAGACATTTGCAGCTCCAGCTGCGCCGTTATCGGCACTCCGCGTGCCGCCTTCGTAACTCATATACAGGAGCCAGTCTGCGACGTTAATGAAGACGTTTCCATCTTCAATGAAATTTTCGATATTGGAACCGTCCGGATCTACGTTTGGGAATTGATAGACCGCGCTGGGTGCCGTTCCAGACGCAGCAATAAAGACATCTTGCTGTCCATTCCCGGTGTGCGCTATCATCCATTGCCCTAACGGGGAGTCCGAACCGACCTCATCGCCATCTCCGTAGTTTTCAATACTCTCGAAAATGGCTTGCATTCGGTCGTCATTCATGATTGCATCAGCGTTCGCAATAGCAGCGTCTTGTGAAATCCAGCCGGAGTTCGTGGGGCCCGAATAGAGGGCGAGATCTGCTGCAAACCCGCTTGTCAAGGCAAGCGCGAAGAGCGATAGGCTGAGCACTGAGATTAGGAAAAGTTGTTTCACGGCGATTGAGCCTCCTTTTTAGAAAGAAGTTTAGGGTTTTGTGTTTTCTTGAAACTGAAACGTTACCGTTTGAGGCTTGCCCATGTGAGGGCAAGTTTACCTTCGGGTTCAACAGCGAGGTTAATCTCGCGCGGACTGTCATAAAGATAGAGGTTATCAATATAGTAGTGTTGGAGTTGATTGGTGTGAATTCCGAGAACACCTTTCGGATGAAGGTTTTTCGGATCCGACCATTCAATGACCTTATCAAAGATAAGTGCCCCTTGTTCTTTGATGTAGAGTTCAAAGTTATTCCCATCTCCAAGCAGTGCAATCGTATACCACTGTTTTGATAGCACCTCGAACGGGAATTCGGCTCTGAGTTCGCGATACTCGTTCCAGGTGCCCCGATCGTTGCCTTCACGTTTGTACCAGCGCGCCGAATTCGGACGGCCTGCGCCATCCGCGGGTGTGATAATCAGTTGATAGAAGTGGTAATCTACGTTTGCCCGAAACAGGAGTTCCATCTTACTGGCAAAAGGATCGACGAGCAGATGAAAATCGAGGCGGAGTCCAAAGTCTTCAAATTCTATCAATCCGTATCCAAAGTCAATTGCACCGTTGCCGTCTCCGCCAACTCTGTGGATTTCCAGATGACCTTTGTTCACATCCCAAGACTCATCTTGGCCCTTCCAGTATTTATTATTTAGTTTACCATCAAAGTCGTCTGCGATGAGGAGTGCCGCGTCGCTCACGTGACACAGCAGCAGCATCGACATTATCAGGAAAAGAGGAATAGCAAGTTTTCGCACGGCTGTTACCTCCGTATGTGTAGAAGTTATCTTTAATTATAATCTATTTTATTAATGATTGTCAAGGTTTCTTTCTTTAACGCCTCAGATTTACAAGATAAATGCCTTCTGCTATCAATACAGTTCCTGTTAGTACACTCAACGGCAGTTCGTCGCCTAAAAACAGGTTGCTAAACAGGACACCCGACACAGGCATGAAAAAATACAAGACTGTCAATTTACTCGCTTTGTATTTTCTTAGCACCCATGTCAACGTCAAAAAGCAGAAACCGGTGAGTATCCAGCCTTGATAGAGCATGCCCGCGCCGTTTGCCAACGTCAATGCAATTGGTTTCCCACGCTCGAAGAAATAACTTAAAACCAGAAAACAGGGGATATTTAAACCTAACAACCAGACGAGGAGTCGGTGCGGATAAATGTCTTGAACAAACACCTTCGTGAGTGTAATGCGGAGTCCAAAGAGACAGCCAGCCACCGTCACAATCAGGTCTCCGATGAGATACTCCAAGGTGCCACCGCCTCGTAGGTTCGGCGCGATGGCTGCAATGACACCACCAAAGGCAGAGAGGACCCCCAATATCTTCCTAACAGAGAGCCGATCATCTGGAAGCCAAAAGTGCCCGAATACAACAGTAAAAATTGGGTAAAGCGCGAAAAAAATGGTTGAGCGAGAAGCGATAGTGAGCTCAGTGCCGATGTTCAACAGAATGGTATGAAATGCGTGCAATACCGCAACGACGGACAACCGGCGCACTTCTTCAAAACGCAACCGCATCGACATTCCCTGGAAAAAGCCCACACCCCCAACAGCAAAAGCCCCTAATATATAACGAAGAAATGCCATTTTCAGCGGCGGAATGCCTTGCAAACTGATCTTAACGGCGAGCGAATTCCCGCCGTAGAGAGAAATGGTAGACAATACAAGGGCAATAATCTTACCGGGCGGATCTTCGTTTCTAAATTCTTTTTCTATCATAAGTCTTAATTGTGAGTGCGGAAAAGCCTTAACGTTTTTGATGCCAGTTCCCGATGCACTATAGATAGATACAGAGAAGGGTGAAGCACCGGACCTCACCCAACACGATTTGTTAGAACGAGCGTGCGGTTTCTGAGAACAATCACCTCTCAATGAGTTCGATATGAACGTTGTCAGGTCCGTTAAAGAACGCCCTTTTGCTTTCAGGGAGCAGATAGTCGAGTTCTGCGCCTTTCGCTTGGAGTTCCGCGACGGTCGCCTCAAGGTCTTCTACAGTGAAGGCAAGTTGGAAGAGCCCCCAGCGTGGGTTACCGCTGGTATTTTCTACCTCCATGTCCCCTAATTTAGAGGAGAAGAATATCCGTTCCCCACCGATTTCCATACGGATGACTTTTAACCTGCCGACATCAACTGTTTCTAAAACTTTGCCGTCAAACATATTTTCGTAATAACTGATTGTTCCGTCCAAGTCCTCGCACCGAAGATGGACGTGGTCAAATGTAAATGCCATTGTTAGCATTTCCTTTCCTTAGAAGAAGCGCGCCTGACAGCGCGCAAGTGTAAATATTGAACCTACTCAACATATCCGAGATCCCGTAATCTATCTTCCAGAATCTCTGTTTCCTCAGCCGTAGATTCTTGTGTCTGCAGATGCTGGTAATAAGAGTTCATCAGAATTTCGTCGTACGCGTCGCGGAAACGGTCTGGGTCTTCGCAGGTGAGATCTTCGCCGCTCAACACATCCCGATACACAAACTCCCCCGTATTTTCATCTTCACGATAAAGATGCTCACCATCCGTTAGCGACCAGAGTTGAACGCCTTCCGAAAACCTATTAATTTCTGTGTTATCAACCGTTGTCCGCGAAGTTACGCGGTGGTGTGGCATCTCCAAGTTGTTTTTGTTGAGAAATCTGACCCCGAAGCGAGTGTCCAATTCCGACAGGACCAATCGATCGTCATTAATTTCCGATGGAGATAACAGATCTTGTCCATATCCGTGATAGTTGACATCAATACCCGCAAGGTTCGTGATTGTCGGGAACAGATCAATCGCTGAAATGGGTGGATCCGGGAATTCCAAATTCGTTATGCCGGGAATATGTGCTAACAGCGGGACGTGTAGCACGTTCTGATGGAGCGTGGCACCGTGGTTTATAATCTCATCGCAGATACCCTCACCGTGGTCCCCAAAGATGAAAATTACCCATTCTGAGAGTTGAAGTTGCTTCAGAATTTCGACCAACTGAAATTCAAGTATATGCGTCACAGCGGCGTAGTAGAAACGTAACGCCTCATCCATCCTACCGTTATCAACAAGATACTCGAAGCTTGGCGCGCCCGAAATCCCGCTCATGCCGTATTCAGCGTGTGCGTACCAGAAATGCAGGAAACAAAATTGCGGCACGTCCGAAGACTGCTTGAGCCGTTGGATTAGGTTCTCAAGCGAACCGAGATGTTGCGCTTCTGCATTCGGGTCGACCTCTGTAATAAACGGCTCAAAGTCGAGGAAGCGGAACACATCGGGACGTTCCGAACGGATCGTGATATGATAGCCGGCATCACTGAATATCTGAAATAGGTTTGGAATCCCCTCGAACATCTTGAGATAACTCTGTCCGTAGAGCCCGTGTTCAAAGGCGTAGAGGCCTGTAAAATAGGAGGTATGAGACGGACGGGTCGCTGGTGCTGACACAAAAAACTTTTCAGCAAGCGCGAAATCCTTGGTTAGCAGATCGAACTTCGGCGTGTTAAAAAGGGGATTCGTCCGACTGAGTGCATCGAACCGCCAGCAATCAACTGAGATAAGTAGGAATTTATTGACAGTGTTGATCTTCATCGTCTCATCCATCAAATGCGCGTTGTATTGGAGTGCGGAATATCATAGTATATTTGACGGATCTCGTCAACGGAAAAAGAGGAAACGCCGTCCTTCTTTTTTGACAACAAATGCCGAAAATGTTAAAATAATCTTATGGATATGAGACGCAAAACAACTCGCCCATGGATCAGAAGCAAACTAATTTTTATCTGCTTGAGCATCTGTTTTTTCATTCCCACGGAGGCAGTGTTCACTGAACGCCTGCTTGTCAGTGTCAATGAAACAGACGGTAGTGAGATGGTGCTGATTCCAGCTGGGAGTTCTCTCATGGGAAGTACACCCGCACAAACTGCCGCTTTGATTGACAAGGATGACCGGCTCGCTGCCGATTTTTTCCACGCCGAACAGCCTCAGCACGCTGTTTCGCTTCCGGCTTTCTATATGGATCGCTATCCTGTGACCAACGCCCAATATGCGGCTTTTATCGCCGCAACCGGGCATCCGGCACCGAAGTATTGGACATCCGCGCCACATATAGGTACTGAAGCACCCTTTCCTGTCGGTGCCAAACACGGCACACACCCTGTTGTGGGGGTCTCTTACGCTGATGCTATAGCGTACTGCGAATGGGCAGGAAAACGCTTGCCTACGGAAGCGGAATGGGAGAAGGCGGCACGCGGTGGACTCGCCAATCAGAACTATCCGTGGGGAAACGCATCCTCTCGAAACCATGCAAACACTGCTGGAGCTTGGGGGAAAGACAAGTGGCTCTGGACCTCGCCGGTTGGAGATTTTCCACCGAATGGGTACGGATTATCCGATATGGCGGGCAATGTGTTTGAGTGGTGTGCTGACTGGTATGCCTCGGATTATTACCAGCGGACGCAAGGCGAAAATCCACAGGGACCGAAAACAGGACACACCCGCGTGCTGCGCGGCGGTTCGTGGAGTAACAATGTTTTTGGTATCTATCAGATGCGGTGTGCGTATCGATTCCATGCACGTCCAGAAACCCGAAATCTCACTATCGGTTTTCGATGTGCTGCAACGCTGTCCCCTTAATACGACGCAATTTGATTATCACCCTCCACAATTTTCAGAAACCGATTCGTAGGTACATCTTCAAATCGCTGAGTGATACCGCTCTGCCACCGGATTTCCAATTCGACCTGTTTGTGTGTGCCAATCCCGAAGTGTAGGCGCAAATCGTTTTGTGAGAGGTAACTTGAACCGCTCTGGACCTCTCGTATCTGCTGCTGATCGCTGATCTTGAGGAGAACTCGCGTCCCAATGGCAGCACGGTTGGAAACAGTCCCTATTAGTTTGAGATTTATCCAGTTTCTTGACCGATGCCCACCGTCGTTTCGCAGAATGTCCACATCTGTCCCGACGTTTGACACCACAATATCGAGGTCTCCGTCGTTGTCTAAATCTCCGACTGCACTGCCGCGACTGGAGCGTTGCAACGCAAGTCCTGATCCGCTTGCTGTTGTGACATCAGTAAAAGTCCCATTTCCGTTGTTCCAGAATAGGTGATTCAATTGCGCATAGGTCGTTGAACTATCAATAAGCGTTACGTTATCGTGAATATGCCCGTTCGCCACAAAAATATCCTGAAATCCGTCATGGTCGAAATCGAAGAAATTCACACCCCACGCCAAATAGGGTAGACTGACATCCCCAGTGCCAGAGGTATAGGTCTGATCTGTAAAGAATTCGCCACTGTCGCTGTGGTAGAGTGTGTTCGTTTGATGCTGAAAGTTCGTGACGGTGAGATCTAACCATGTGTCGTTATCGTAATCACCGAATGCGACCCCCATCCCGTTTTCCACCAATCCGTGTTCACTCAGTGCTACGCCGGAGAATTGGCTCTGTTCTTGAAACTTTCCACTGCCATTGTTGTTATAGAGGAAATTGGCATCGGCGTCGTTTGCGACGTACAGATCCGCGTCCCCGTCTGCGTCGTAGTCGGCAAAGGTCGCACCCAGCCCACGCGCCGCAACATTGTCGAATCCTGCTGCCGCTGTATTTTCTGTAAAAGTGCCGTCGCCGTTATTGCGAAAAAAGATGTCTTTTACCCCGTCATAGACGCGAGGACTGCAATAGACTAAAATACCGTTAACCCGACAGGGTGTGTGGGTCTCTACAGAGAAATTGACGTAATTCACGACGTAGAGGTCCAAATCGCCGTCGGCATCCACGTCTGCAAACGCACATCCCGCGCTCCACTCAGGGACCTGGACTCCGGCTTCCATTGTGCGATCCGTGAAAGTGCCATCGCCATTGTTTTGGTAAAGGACGTTAGTACCAAAGTTGGTTACGTACAGATCGAGCCAACCGTCGTTATCGTAATCACCAACACAGGCACCGACACCGTAACCTCGGTGTCCAACGCCGCTGGCTTCGGTTACGTCAGCGAAGTGTCCCGTCCCATCGTTGCGATAGAGGCGATTCATTGCCTCCGAAGCAGCGTTTGATGCGTCTAAATCGGTGCCGTTGACGAAGTAAACATCTACATCGTTGTCGTTGTCATAATCAAAAAGGGCAACACCGGAACCGAGCGTTTCGACGAAATACTTCTTGTAACTCCGTCCGTCCTCGTGCTGGAATGTAACGCCACTTTCCTTTGTAACATCTGTAAATGTAACACTTGGTTGTCCGGTGGAATTGGAGATAATAAGGAGGTTCAAGAGAAGTAGAGGTACAATCTTCATGAAAAAAAAAGCCTGTGCGGTTTGCTCTGGTAATTTTCTATTGGACTTCTGCTAACGCATCTTCAAGATCCGCCACCGCTGCAATAGCATCTTCAAGTTCTTTTTTATAGATGTTCGCAAAGGTTGCATGACTGAGTTCGTTTAGGATAAATTTTCGCGCCGATTCAATCTTGTCAACAATTCGTAGATCCAAAAGAAGGGTGCCAGTCTCATTTACGTGATGTACGCTGCTTGACAATTTCATACCACGCTCTATCGTAAGTTGTCAGGAAGATTTGGTAGGCTGCGAAGTCGTCATTCAGAATATCAAGGACTGGCAGGCGGTTTGACATGTCCAAGCCGATTAACACGTCATCCAGGGCGAGTATCTTTAGATCGCTATCCGGCTGAAGTAAAAACCCGGCGAAATAGATGGAAAGGGCAATAGCTGATAGTTTTGCCTCGTTCAAAAATCGGTGATGCTCGGGGAGGTCTTCGTCAAAGAATTTAACCTTTAAGGGAATATTCTGGTAATTAAGCGTCCTATCTTCGCGGCTGTCCTCAATCCCTTGAAAACCGAAATCAAGTGCAACAATGGTATCTTCATATCCAAACTTACGGAGAATTTCAGATGCCTTCGTTTGCAGTTCCGCTAAGTGATTAGAAACTCCTATGTTGAAGATGTCTATTTGTGCTTCAAAGGTTTCAATGTCGTGTGTGGGGGGTAAAGGGAGTTGTGCCGAAATATTCTGCCACTCTTCGGAGATGCTTTGTCCTGTTCTATCGTTTATCACATTTGCCAACAAGTTCTCAATCAGCAAATCAAACACATTTACAGTATCGCTTTCGTAATGAAGATAATGCGTGTGCAGAAGTGCTTTATAGTCAAAGAAACCTTTGCTTTTCGAGGCATTAATAATTGGCTGTTCTGTTGTCTCTCTAACATCACGCGACCATTCGTAAACGTGTTCACTTGATTCTGGGCTAGCGCGGAAATGCAATTTGATGGAGCCGGCATCACCTGTAGCAAAAATGTTTTGGTAATTTTCAAATACGATCGAATTATCTTCACTGGATTCAAGGAAGAACTTTAGGGCGAGATACAGCGAGGATTTTCCACTTCCATTTTCACCATAAACCAATAGGTTTTTCCCAGCCCTCGCTAGGTCAATCTGATATACTCCTCGAAAGGCTCTGAAGTTTTTGAGTTCTATTTTGGTAATTCTCACCATTTATCCTCAATGATACGGATAGGTCTTAAACCGTCCTGAAAAAACGTGTTTACACGCACAGGATGTTCTCTATGATGTAAGTGTTCATAAAGGGAACGGAACACATCCATTTTATCTTCTTGCATCTCATCCACTTCGGGCAGTTCCTCTGCGACCAGATGTCTGAAGATGTCTCTATTGGCGTTCTGGAGCAGATCTGGCATATAAAACTCGTAAATCAACCCTTTGACAATCCATTCAAAGTATGCGAGCATCATGAAGTCCCGGGCGTGTGCCAAGTCCTTGCTGTTCGTTGTCGGTTGTCCTTGGAGATATATAAGGTAATCCACGAGTTTACGAACCAAGTCTTTCTGTGTTGCATTAATGTCGGGAACAGGAATCTGTTTAATATAGTCACTGCGTGCCTCAAGTTTACCGCCGTCTAATTGTTTGGACACCTGCGAATAGAACCACTCTACAGGAAGTGTATTGAGTAAACCGCATAACCACTTCTCGTCGGTCGGAACAACATAGCAGGTGTATCCAGAATAAAAACCTTCGGTCTCAACTGCGAAAGTTTGGGTGTCATAAAGATTTGGACAGATCAGTTTCGGTTGCGCGAAACGCTCCCCATCTTCAAGAGATGCCTGGAGTTCATACCATTCTTGTTCGTTTCCTCTTTTACTTAGAAGTTCTTTGTATTTTTCCAAATATTTCAGAATTACCGGATAAGCGTTAATCTCTATACCGCGGTAGGCGAAGATTAACCACCGATCCTTTGACTCCACCTGCCAGCGTCTGATATCCGTTCCCTGCAAAAACGGCTTCAAAATATCAACCGATGAGGGGTGCGCTGCAATGAGTTCATCCCGCGTTGCACTGTCTACTACAAACACTTCGGTTGGGACTGTTTCAATACCGAGATAGGGAGACTCCTTGACATACTCACCCAATGGCGTGCCAGCGTCTCGGAACCTTTGCAACAGTTCCAAGACTTCCGGCGATTCAAGTGGTTTTCCATCGGAGTCTAAGGCTTTCTCCACCATCGGGTAGCGGTGCCTGAAACCTTGTCGGACAAGGGCGATGATGTCTTTTGGCAATTTAACTTGATGTTTTTGCTCAAAGGCGGCAACGTTTCTGTAATCTTTTCGGAATGCAGCGACAATATCCATTCCCATCTCTTTGGCAGTAGTTAAATCGCCCTTTGCTTTCTTCCATTCTTGCAGATGTAGCCACGCTTCTCCGCGATTGTAATAGGGCAGGTCAAACTGAGGGTTGATTCCTATAGCAGTGTTATAGTCATTGATAGCATTTTCAATTTCGCCCTTTTTAAAGTAAGCCGTACCGCGATTGTTATAGGCCAAAACAAAATTTGGATTTAGTTGTATAGCAGTGTTATAGTCATTGATAGCATTTTCAATTTCGCCCTTCTTAGCGTAAGTAATCCCTCGGTTGTTATAAACATTGGTATAATCGGGTTGTAGTTGTATAGCAGTGTTATAGTCATTGATAGCATTTTCAATTTCGCCCTTCTCAGTGTAAGCATTACCCCGATTGTAATAGGGCAGAGCAAATTGAGGGTTGATTTCTATAGCAGTGTTATAATCATTGATAGCACTCTCAATTTCATCTTTTTCAGCGTAAGCAAGCCCGCGACTGTTATAGATTAAGGCATCGCGTGGATTTAGTTGTATAGCTACCTTATAGTCGTTGATAGCATTGTCAAAATCACCCTTTTTAGTGTACGTAAGGCCTCGGTTGTGATAGGCTAAGGCATCGCGTGGATTTAGTTGTATAGCTATGTTATAGTCATTGATAGCCTTCCCAATTTCACCTTTTTCAGCGTAAGCTGCACCGCGATTATTATAGGCCAGGGCAAACTCTGGATTTAATTTTATTGCCTTAGTAAAGTCCAAGATTGCGTGTTCATAATCGCCTCTTTCGATGCAATCAATGCCACGGGCGTTATAGGTATCAGCATCATCAGGTTCTACTTCGGAGGTCAGTAAAATGACTATGTTTTTCGGTAACTGCACACCATGTTTCTGTTCAAAAGATGCAACGTTTCCGTAGGTATTATGAAATGCAGCAGTAATATCCAATCCTTTATCCTTGGCAGTCATCAGATCGGTTTTGGCTTTTTCCCATTCTCTTAAGCTTAACCACGCTGCTCCGCGACCATAATAAGCCGTTACGAGTTCAGGGTTTAGTTCTGTCACTTTAGTATAGTCTTTAATAGCCAGGCGTTCCTTGTTTCCTGAGAGATAAGCAGCAGCACGATTAACATAGCCAAAGACGCGTTCTGGTTGAAGTTTTATCGCCATTTCAAAATCTTGGATAGCAAGGTTAAAGTCACCTTTGTCAAGGTAAACCAAACCGCGGTTATTATAGGTTTCATGAACTGCCCGACTGTTTGGATCCAGTGCTATCATTACGGTGTAACTTTCAATGGCGAGATCAAGTTGATTAACAGCACGATACGCCACCCCAAGATTAACATAAGCATCGGTAAAATTTGGGTTCAATTGTGTCTCTGTTATATAATCTTCAATAGCACCTATATAATCGCCTTTGCTGAGATGAGCGTTTCCTCGGCTATAATAGGCACCAGCACGATCAAATTTGAGTCGGATCGCGGTGGTATAGGCTGCAATAGCACGATCACTCTCTCCGTTTGCTTGATAAATATTCCCGAGATTAAAATGAGAATCAGCATAACTTGGGTTTAGTTCTATCGCTTTGTCCAAATCTTTTATCGCCTCGGCAGAATTCCCTTTTTGATGATGAGTAATACCTCTATGATTATATGCTATAGCAAGTGTCGGATTAAGTTTTATTGCCTGGTCATAATCCTCTATAGCGAGGTCGTACTTACTATTCTGAGCATAAGCATTACCACGGTTGTTATATGCTTCTGCAAGCTCTGGATTCAGTTCTATTGCTTTGTTCAGGTCTTTAATAGCGGCATCAAATTGATTTTTGTTCTTGTAGGCATTGCCGCGATTGCTATATGCCTCGGCATAATCTGGCTTAAGTTGTATGGCAGTATCATAGTCTTGGATAGCACTGTCAATCTCGTCTTTGCTGATGTAAGCATTGCCGCGGTTGTTATAGGCATCAGGATAGTCAGGGCGGAGTCTTATTGCCTCGTTCAAATCCGCGATAGCACTGTCAAACTCACCTTTGTTTGTGTAAACACTGCCGCGGTTACAATATGCCTCGGCATAATTGGGTTCAAGTCTTATAGCTTCGTTTAAGTCTTGGATAGCATCGTCAAAATCGCCTTTTATGTTATAAGCCGCACCACGATTGTTATATGTCATAGCGTAATCGGGTTTGAGTTTTAAGGCTTTATTCAAGTCTGCAATAGCCCTCTCAAACTCACCGAGTATAGCATAGGCAGCACCGCGATTGGTATAGGCCAGAGCATAATTAGGATTAAGCTTTATCGCTGTGTTATAATCCGTAATAGCTTGGTTAACCTCATTTATGCCAAGGTAGGTATTGCCACGAGCATAGTAGGCATCAGCATCATCCGAGTTGAGTCTTATTGCAGCATTATAGTCTTGGATAGCAAGATTAATCTTACCTTTTTTGTTGTAGACAGTGCCTCGGTTGCAGTAGGCATTAGCATAATTGGAATCAAGTCTTATAGCTTCGTTTAAGTCTGCTAGAGCTCTGTCAAGTTCGCCAAGGATAATGTAAACGGCACCGCGATTGCTATAAGCATGGACGTAATTGGGGTCAAGTTTTATTGCCGTGTCCTGATCGTTGATAGCCCGGTCAACCTCACCTTTACTGATGTAAACAACTCCGCGGTTGTTATATACCACAGCAAGGCTCGGTTTTCTTCGTATAGCTTGATTGAACTCTTGAATAGCAAGATCAAGGTCGCCTTTGTAGTAGTAAGCAACACCGCGATTGTTGTACACTTCAACATAATTTGGATCTAGTTCCACTGCTTTGCTAAAGGATTCTATTGCTTGATCATATTCACCACTTTGGCAATAAGCAATGCCGCGATTGTTATATGTTTCCGCCTGATTATCTATGTTACCATAAATGAAGTTGGGGGTATAAGAAGCATCCGCAGATCCAAAACTCAGTCCTTGCATCACTGTTCCTCCTTCACAATCAGGGTTACTTGAGGCAGGACTTACACAATTTTGACCTTAGCACGTTTTGTTAGATGGAGGTTCTCGAAAAAGTACAAACAGTTTCTGGACACAAACTAAATGAAGATTAATTTATTAATTCGGTAATTCTAATTCACCCCAAACCCGGTAGGTGCGGTTTCCTAACCGCATCGAATATTACCGAAATATTTTCTTAAACTTCATAAAGTTTGTGCTACAAAAGAGCAGCCTGCATAAGTCCTATTGAGGTTAATAATACCACATCTGGTGAACAAATATCAACCTGCTTTTCCCTATTTCCCCTTCAAACTCCGCGCCCTCCGCAGCCGAGACTCCACAAGATTCACAACCGCTTCATACACCCCATCCCGCTCGCCTTGGGTGAGACCAAGCGCATCAAAGATGATTGCGTCAAGGGCCCGACGGTCATCCGAAGGTTCAAGCATTTCCCATGAAGAAGATGTGAATATCGATGCATCTTCAAAGGCATAGGTTGTTGGATCTAAACAAAGCAATTCCGACACTTCGTAAGTCTGAATTTTCAACAGACCGCCACCGAAATTAGAACGTCCCGCCATATTTACCATCAGTTGAAACAGAGACGAATTCAATGAGGCACATAAAGGCAATATCAAATCCGAATCCGTATGGACTTCCTGAAAATTGTCGCTTGTGTAGCAACCATCTTGTGCGTATAGGGTTCTTGCGGTTGCGGAAATGAGGTAGTTGAAAGCAAGCGATGGGCTTTCTCGTTTACCTAAATCCCACCATCTTGCCCGTCCTCTGCAACTCGGTCTCTGATGAAATTCCTGTGATTCACCCCATTCAATATAGGCCAACGCCGCTGTCCCCGCCAACGCTGCCCTATCCGCATGACACATAAATAACTTAAATTGTAACTGATTCGGATCCACGCGGATGCTTTTGCATTCCCGCGGACTCTTGATGACAGGTTTCAAGAATTCATCTTCAATGCCCCATTCACGAATTCTTTCATCGTCAAGATAAAAGAACGCATTTGCGCCGGTTGTGAAGCCACGCCTTACTTCTGCAATGTCCCCTAACCGCACCAGTTTATCTTTCCCCTTCTCCAGCAGCGTCCAATAGCTGTCAGGAGCGCGTAAGTATTTCCCACCCCATTTGTCCCCTGCGTATGTATTCTCAAGCGTGCCTGCTGCTGCCAACTCGGTATAGGTTCGGGTTCGCTCACGACAGTTCTCTACATCTGGATCGCCGATAAACGTCTTGAAGGTCAGAAAATGGATCTGGGAATCCGCATCGGGGGTGCCGTTGTGGAGGATGCTCACAATCGTGTTGATGTCGGCACTCTCAAACTCGCGTTCTGCTTCGCTGTGGCAGATAACGGCACTGTTCGTATTGTCCAATAGATACTTCTGTAACGGGGCACCGTAGTTGACATCCAGCCAACTGTTGGAACAGATAAACGTATGGACCCCCTTTGGACTCAGCAACTGCAGTCCGCGCTCATAGAAATAGACGTAAAGGTCTGCGGCACCCGTGTAGCAGGTATAGCGTTTTTTCAAGGTGGGTTTGAGATGTTTGATTTTCTCTTGACGGACGTACGGCGGGTTGCCAATCACGACATCGAACCCGTCTGTAATGCCGAACATCCATTCAGGGTCAAAGAAATCTGCTGATGTATTCTGATCGTAAGGATCCCACTGTGCAATCTTTTCAGTCGTCTCACTCGGAAACCCATCCTGTTGCAGCAGCGCGCTAATCTCTGCCCTCAGTTCCGCATCGCGTTTTCGGTAACGCTCTTTGGTTCTCGGTGTCCGTGCGGTGAAGTGTCTACGACGCACTTCCTCTAAGGCACGTTCCTTGCTGTCTATCTCTGGGTTGCGGAGTGTCATCTGCGCGGGTTTCTCTACATCAAGAAGCGTGTTCGCAGCAACGAATTTCGTCTCTAAGTTTGGCAACGGACGCACACCGCGGTTCTCGCGGGTATCGTCAATTTTCTGCTCTACGATGAGGGAGATAAAGAAACGAAGTTTGGCAATCTGGGTGGCAATGGGTTGGATGTCTACACCGTAGATGCAGTTCTCTATGAGGTAGAGTTTTCTACCGTAGTCGAGTTCGTTGCGTTCAAACGCCTCGTTGATGCTGTCAATCTCTCGCTCCAATTCATCAATTGTGCTTTCGCGGATAACGCTATCGTCAATCTGCTCTGCCGTCGTGATAGTGCTTTGGACCCTATCAATCTGGCGTTGTCGCCATTGTGCGTTGCGCGGATCGAGTTTGCTCAGCAAGAAGACGAGTTTGTGTAGTATCCCCATTGGAAACGCACCGGAGCCGCATGCGGGATCTAGTATCTTGAGGGTGTCGATGGCACTGATGAGGTGTTCGACTTCGGTATCGGTGAATTGATGCGGTTCGTCGTTATAGCTGAGGAGATGGCGGAGTTTGGATTCTGTGCTACGGCACAAGGGATTGTGGCTGCTACTTTCTTTGAGGTAGGCGATGAGGGATTCGTCTACCATGTAGTTGACGATTTCGCGTGGCGTGTAGAACGAACCCGTCTGTTTGCGCGCAGTCGTGCCGGTTTCGGGATTATAGGCGGCGAGGAGATTTTCAAACACCTGTCCGAGGAGTTCGGGATCCAATGCGACTTCTTCCTCTATGGGTGTGTTCTCGGCAATTGTGAACTTGTAGCGGTTGAGGATGTGGATTAAACCGCGCACGGTGTATCGGCTGTTTTTCGTATCATAGACGGCGTTGAGATTTACTGCCTGCGGTTCGGAGAAGAAGAGTTCGTTTGGCACCGAAAGCGGGTTGTCATCTCTGTCGGAGAAACCGTCGACTCGTAGGATCCTCTCTGCATTGGGTCGCGAGCGGGAGCTCGCTCCTACAGAAGAAGGCTTGTCAAGGCATTCAAACAAACCGCCGTTGAGGAACGGTATGGTCTCAAACAGGCGAAGGGCAGCCTCTGGGTTCTTGAAATAGCGTTTATAGCGATACAGTGATGTGATGTTATAGTGCTGTCTGCCTTCACCTCGGAACTTGCGGGTGTTCGATGTTTCAGATGTGTTCATCTCTTGATTCAACGTCGCGAAGAACAGGTTTTGGAGGATTGCTTTGTAGTAGGTGCTTTCCTGTGGATCAACGTTTGCGAGCAGTTCCGAGATAGTGTCCTCCTCAAAGAGCGCGTTCGGTACAAGGTCTTTCTCCTTGAGAAACCAGACGAAGATGAGACGCGTGATTAGGCGGATGATGCACGTGGCGTTGTGAGTTGCATTTGTTGAACCCCCCTGTCCCCCCTTATCAGGTGGGTAAATATTGGCTGAATCCCCCTGTCCCCCCTTATCAAGGGGGAAGGTTACCTTATCCACTGCCCAGAAATACCAATCGGCGATCTCTTTAAAGAAGCGTCTGTTGAGTTCGGAGGTGTCTAACGTCTGCTGCCACGCCTGATGGAGTTCAAGGAAGTTCGTAAACCCGCGATGCTGATAAAGGGCATTTAGGGACAACTCCGCCAAGATGTCAAGGTGTGCCCGGTGCGGATCCACAACGTCAATGTCCTTGATAAGCGTTACCTTCTCAAGCACATCCAATTCGGGTTCCCGTTGGCTGGGTCTACGATTGATAATGGAAAGGGTCAAGGCGCGTCCGTGCTGAAAAATCAGCATCGCAGGTATAGCATAAAGTTTGTTGATTTCGCGGGTGATGTTGGCGAGTACCGTGCGGGAATAGGTATCTCTTTTAAGTTTGATAGCGAGAAAGAGATAGGATTGATAGATACTCTCATCAACGCCTGCGTCCTCATGAAAGGTGATTGTCTCTTGGGTCTGCTGTCTGATTTCATCAGCGGTGAGTTGAAAGAGGAAGTCAACGGCTTGCCATTCATGAAGGTGTGCTTTCTCCGGGTTTATGAAGTTGTCGGGGTCAAAGTCTTTGCGAAATGCCGCGGGGGTGTTTGCGTCTTGATTGAGGGTGCGTTGACTCTCGTAGCCTAACACCTTGAGGAGGTGGGTTGCGTTTTCGGCGAGTTTACCGTCCGTGAAGTTGTTGAGAGCACGTTGAATTGCGGTTCTGATATGTGTTTCGTGCATGATTGGTTTTCCAATGTAAAGCAAAGACAAATTGTGCCTTAAGGCACAATTTAGAGTTATATCTGTTTAGTTTATACGATTTTTCGAGGATGGGCAAGTGTTAATTTAGATGTTTTTCCATTTTCCCACGTCCAGTTGCAATAAAACGATAAACTCGCTACAATATGGGAAGGTTCAATCTGTCAATTTACTTTGGGAGAAATTAATGCTTTGCCGTCAATCCGCCATTTGGATGTGTATCTTTCTCATCGTTATTGGGAGTTCGACGCTTGCAAACGAAGCGGCGATGTCCCTGTTTGCACAAGGGATCACGGAATTAAACGCGGGAGAACTGGATGCTGCGCTTGAAACATTCGATCAGGTTACGACAGTTGTGCCTGACTTTGCCGATGCACACTATCACCTCGGATTGGTTTACTACCAGAAAGCGGAATTCCGAAAAGCCATTGAAGCGTTTACCCGAACTTTAGAACTTCTGCCGCGCGATATAGATGCCCTTATCAAATTAGGATTGGCTTCCCACAAAGCAGGCGATATGGATATTGCCGATACCCGTGCGAAACGTGCCTTCTATGAGCGGGCAGTCAAGGTTTATCGAACCGCCCTTGAAATTCGACCGCATAACGTGGAGGCACTCAACAATTTAGGACTGGCATATCAAGAATTAGGTCGGTTTGACGAGGCAATTGCGGTGTATGCGGAGGGATTGACACTCAGTCCAGAGCAACCGCAACTGCATGTGAATCTCGCAACTGCGCGTGACCTACGAGTTGGCATTTATTCACTCGCTGCGCATCGACACTATCAGGTAGGCGCACATGCCAAGCGTGCAGGACGAACGGAAGCAGCAATAGCAGCTTGGAAGCAAGCCGTTGCTGATAGCCCAAAGTATTTGAAAGCATCCCTTCAGTTGGCTGACCTCTACTTCGAGCAAGGTGAATACGAACAGGCAATCCGGACGTATCTCTCCGCAATTGCGTTGATATCCGAAAATCAGATTTCTCAGTCGGCAGGCACGGCAAACATTTTCTATAACCTCGGTAACAGTTATTTACGCGCACAGCAGTTGGAAGCAGCGGTCTCTGCCTACCAACAAGCCGTAGATATGAATCCTGAGATGGTAAGAGCTTGGGCAAATATGGGGACTGCTTTACTTGAAATGGAACGGTTGGACGCTGCTATCGTGGCGTGTCAGTCGGCACTCCAGGCGCATACCACTGCTCTTTCCTTGGACAAAATTTCGGGTGTGTCAGCGTCTGAATTAAGGCGTATCGAATTCACCCTCAAGACCGCTCAGGATATAAAAGCCGGGGAATACACCATGCAGGCGTATCGCTTATGGAGACAGGGACTTTCTGCTGGAAACCGTGGAGATGGACGGACGGCTCTTAAGTTATGGGAGCAAGCCGTCACGCTGAGTCCTCGCTATACAACGGCACACGAAAATTTAGCGTGGGGGTATTTCAATCTAAAACAGTTTGACGCTGCGATCCAAGCGGGTAAGACTGTTCAAACCCTTCGTCCGAGTCCACAGGGCGCGCAGTTAATCACATTTGCCAGCGAACTTAAAGCAGGAAAGTATCCATTGGCGGCTTATCAGCTCTGGGAACAGGGGCGGCGTGCCGGGGCGGCAGGGAATCTGGAGGCGGCGGTTGCGCTGCTCTCACAAGCCATCGAAGCCGGTCCTGAATTTGCCGCAGCATACAATACATTGGCGTGGCTCTATGCCGATAAATTGGGAACGAACTTAGCAGAAGCGGAAAAATTAGCAAGACACGCCCTTGAACTCGACCCCGATGCAACGCATATTAATGATACACTCGGATGGATATTGTATAAGCAGGGACGCTACGCCGAAGCCCTTACCGTGTTTGAACAAGCACTCGCGCACGCGCCGAACAACGCTGAGTACCTATATCACGGCAGTTTGGCTGCAATGAAAAAGGGTCAAACTTCTCAAGCACTGGAATATCTAACCCAAGCCATCGCCCTTGATGAACGCATTGGGCAGAGAGTCGAAACCCAAAGCGAGTTCGATGCCATCCGTTTTACGCCAGCATTTCGCGCAATCGTCCGGTAGCGGTAATATTCCTAACGTGAATTCCGTACCTATTTCTCTTCACGCTCACTCTCTTTTCCTATACTCCCATTATTCTGCCAATCCTGTGCTTTTTCCTTGAGTTTCTCGATGTCCTCAGGATTTTTAATATCGACGATATGTGGGGTTATGATGATGACAATTTCCGTGTCTTCAATAGCCGTTTCTGTGTTTTTGAAGAGTCTACCGATTAAGGGAATATCGCCTAAAATGGGGAGTTTGTTTTCTACCTCTTTCTGCTTCTTTCGGATAATACCGCCGACGACAATCTGTTGACCGTCTTCAACATCGATATAAACACTAATGGCGTTGTCATCGGTGATTGGCGCGTTGAAGTCGGTAAACTCAATAAAATTGCTGGCACTGATGTTTTCGATATCCAAACCGATCGTCCGTTTGCCGTCTTCGCTGACTTGCGATTTGGCGATGTAGGGAGTCAGTGAGATATTGATACCCACCGGTGGATCGATGAAATCGTAGTTGAAAAGCGGTTGTGAAACAGTTTCCCCCAAAATGCTGGTCGTATCAACGCTCTGAAGATATGGGATCCGGCGACCACTACTCCACGTAGCATTCCAAGAGTCTCGCGTGAGCAGGGACGGCGTTGAAAGCGTTTGGACCTTGTTCTCACGCATCAGGGCATGGAGGAGCGACATGTATTCCTTTGTTGCTAAGCCGAGGTTAAATCCAGAAATCTCTTGTTCGAGTCCGAGTTGGCTCTCAAATTCGCCAATGAGTGGGTTCCCGGGACTTGGGGTGACCCCGAAGATCCTGTTCTCTTGTGCCGTAAGTTCGATACCCAACTTGGTCGTCTCATCAAGTGTAACTTCCAGAATTTGGATGTCTATCCAGACCTGTCCGCGCACGAAATCTAATTTGTTAATGAGGGCCCTGACGGCGGGTAGGTAGCGCTGCCGCGTTGTGACGATCAAGGAATTGGTATCCGGGTCAGCAAAGACCGTAACTTTTCCGCGCAAAGAGTTAATATCTTGCTGTTCCTGTCTACCGCCAGAAGCGAAGAAACGACTGAAGCTAAAACCGTCGCCGCCTTCCTCCCCCTCCCAGACCTGTTGAAGGACTTGCTGAAGCTGCTCAGCATTGCCGTATTCGAGGCGGATTGCCTCGGTAATTTCTTTTTGCCCCTCTGGTGTCTGAACATCCATGGAGTTAATAAACTCTGTGATGAGGTCAAAGTTGCGTTGTGTGGCGGTTGAGACAATAACGGCGTTCAGTGTTGGGTACGCTTCAGCAGTGACGTTGCCCGCCAATGAACCTTGCGTCTGGTTGCGTTGGCGTTCAGCGAGGAAGAAGAAGAAGTTGCCAGTGTTTCCTGAACTGCCTTGATACACATTATTGATGATGGCTGCAACGTTTTCCGCGTCGGCGTATTTGAGTTTATACATCCGTGTGCCCCATTCCTGATCGGGCATGTTGACATCCAGTTTTTTGATGAGTCCGTCAATTGTCTCGAAGTTCTGGGCACTCGTAGAGATAAGAATCGCATTGAGTCGTAAATCGGCAACGATGTGTACCTCACCTTGTACGCCAAATCCGGTGCTACCTTCGCTGAGTTCTCCTCGTCGTGCTCTGCGCTCCCGTTCCCACCAGGGGAGATTCCTATCGGAGCCCGCAGTGCCGCCTTCAAACAGGTCCTGTAGACTTGTCACGAGGGTTTCGGCATCTGCGAACTGAAGGAAATAGAGCCTAATTTCTTCTTGCGTCTGTTCTTGATCGAGTTCGGCGATAACTTTTTCAATGATTGAAAAGTTCCGTGGATCAGAGGAGATAACAATGATGTTGAGTCGGTCGTTGTGGGAGACGTTGACGTTACCAACGATGCCTTGGGATTGATCGAGGCCTCGTTCGCGTTGAAACTCTCTGAGTTTCGCGCGGTCCCAAGCGTCCATTCTGCCTCGGTTTTGGTTACTCTCGCCCGTAAGCACTTCTTGGAGCGTTTCTGCGACATCCTCAGCGGCTGCATAGTTGAGTCGGAAGGTACGTATCTGTGTTTGTAAACTCGGTGAGACATCAAGTTCCTTGACGATCTCTTGGAGGAAGATGAGATTTGCTTCAGAGGCTTTGAGGACGAGCGAATTAGAACTGGTTTCCGCAACAATCTTGATTGCGCCGTCAAGCACTTCATAACCGACCCCTGCGGCTTTCATTTCCGCCGCCGCGGCTTTTGCCTCTTCCGCACTCATACCCGGTCCCGTGCCTCTTTGCTGTCGTTCATCATCGCGTTCTCCTTCTTGAAAGATGCTGGTGAGTGTTTGTGCTAAGGGGCCGGCTTCAGCATAAGCGAGCGGAATAATGAGAATCTTTAACGGAAAACGTTCCCCTTCGTCTGCGATTTGAAGAATAGCGACAATCCGGCGTATATTAGAGGCAACGTCAGTGATGATGAGTGTGTTTGTTGTGGTGTCTGCGAAAATATTTGCTTGTTTGTTTAGTAGTGCTCTGAGGCGTTCTACCTGTTCCGAAGCGACGACTGTATTTAATTGGATGATGTAGGTTTGGATTTCGTCGGTCATATCGACGAGTTCAGGGTCTGGTGTAATATTTTTGACGGTCCCTTTTGTAACCATAGCGCGCTCGAAAGTTGTAACCAAAAGCGTGCTATCGGTTTGGATAAGCGTGAGGTCGTATTGCGTCAGAACGGTTTTAATTTTTTCGATGACCTCTTCAATGGTTACGTTTCTCAGGTTAATGAGCGAGAATCTTTTATCTCGAATGTCTTCTTCACTGGCGATAATCGTGAGATTTGTCTCCC
Organism: Candidatus Poribacteria bacterium; assembly: GCA_965232115.1. Taxonomy (GTDB): domain Bacteria; phylum Poribacteria; class WGA-4E; order WGA-4E; family WGA-3G; genus WGA-3G. The sequence goes on along the minus strand of OZ246958.1, from coordinate 4,001,145 downwards.
GTGAGAGCCATTCAAATAAACCTTTCAGTTCTTGGCTTGTAAAGTTAAAATCAAAACGGATTGCCCGTCCTTCTTCATCTGTTTGGGCGACGCGCATTGTGGGTTCCTGTTCTTGGGCATATAGCTCGGTAGCCCCCAGAATAAGCACGCCTAAACAGAGAAGTGAAGTAAATAAGAATTTTCGTACTTGCATAAATTCGATCCTTCATTAAAATATTCGAGCGATAAAGAATATATCCACATTCAAGTTCGCGCCAGCAGCCTCGGGATTCCTGCCTCGCCTTGCTTCTGGACCCGATTCAGCTTGCTTATCAGCAGAGATTCGCAAATCACGTACTATCAGCCATTTGGCACCTGTTTCAATGAGATGGTTTAAGTTTACGAGTTTTTCGAGATCTGTTTTGAACTTCATTTCAACTGTGTATACTTTTGTTTCATAAGTCGCGGGTGCTAAAGCGAGTTGATTGACAAGGGTTTCTTGTTGTTCTTGAATCTTTTCAATGTATTTGACGAGGGCGGATTGGAGTTCTCCTATGTCTAACGGTTCCTCGATGTACATCACATCTAACGCTTGCGTTAGAAAAGTCAGAAGCGTGCTATTCTTTCGCAATCGGATTTCGACGGTAGCCGGTTTTGCACCGATGCCGAAGAAACCCGACGACGGAGGCGTTGTGGCTTTGTGAATTTGTGACGCAAGGAAGCCTTGTCTGAAGTCCGTTGCGCCGCGTAGCTGCTGCATTGTCATAGTTTTGATAAACGCCGCGAGTTTAGTGCGGAGTGAGATCGGTATGGTTTCTGGAAGCGAGATGAATTGGCTTTCTGCCTTTGACTCTCGGAAACTTTCAGCGTGTGGCGATTGCATGTTATTCTCTGACCCAGACTGCTCTTTACCGACTGCTGACTGCTGACTGCTGGCTTCCGTTTCATCGGTATCGGCACTTGAGAGCCAGGCATCCATCAGAAAGTTGAAGGTATCTGCTTCTGTTTCCGCTTCAATAATTTCTGTAAGCTCTCTTTCTTCTGTCTCTATATGTTTGAAGTAGAGATAGCGGACGAGGTTTTCCCGTGTTTGCAGTGTCAGTTTGTGTGTGTGTTTAGCAGTTACCGGTTTCGTCAGGAGTTGATAATTTTGTTGAATACCTGCCCGTCTGACGAGGGCATCAATGCGTGCGCGAATGACGGTTTCCGGCGATTCTGTGTCAAAGAGCGTCGCTGTGCCTTGCGTGCGCGTGTTCACCTGTGGATTTACTGCAAGTGCCAGCCCTGTCGTCTTGTAAATTTCAAACTCAACAGGTTTGAGAACTTCTGCAGCGTGAACTAAATTTTCGGTTTTTAACAACTGTTCTTGCTTCGCTTTGGTGCCTTGATTTGAAAATAAACGATGAAAAATAGGAGCTCCTTGTAGGATGACGACAATTAGAAGCAAACAACCTAAAATGCCGAGTAAAATTTTGCTACGAGGTGTTAATTCGAGATTCAGTTCCATGCGTCTGTCCTTTGTGAATCAGTGCATTTATCAAAATCAGTGAAATCCGGTGTTTTATTTTTATTTTTCATTTTTTGACTTTTCAAGGGTTTCCAACGCAGGGCGGTCAATGTAAGGTTCAGCATCCGTCGTTTCACTGGTGGGTGGCTCAGGCATCGGGTAGCGTTTTTTAGCGAATGCCCGGACAGCAGATGATGTTAGATTGCAACGGACCTGCACTTGGAAAATCTGTTTTCTGTTTTGCGTCGTTGCGGTAACTTCACCGGCTTGAACGTTGGTGAAAACATCAGACCGATTCAGCGCACGCAAGAGAGCGTTGATTGCATTATGTGAGGCACTCTCCAAATTGAACGTAATGCGTGCCGTTTCAGGCGTGTGAAGATTCGTAATATTGAAGTTGGTCCAAGCGATCTGTGTTCTATCACGGAACATCTCGCTGAGCGCGTGTAGAATATCCAGTGGCGAGATGTGATGTGTTAGCATCTCAGTAATTGCCAATTCTCGTCCGAGCTGTGCTTGTGCTATTGCCATAGGCTGTGCGTAGTGTGAGAGTTGTGTGTCGAGTGCTTGCGCTCGGTACTGCTGTGCGCGTTGGAGTGTGTAACCACCGAAGAGTATGCCACCAATCAGCAGAACACCTAATCCAACGGCAGCGAGGAGTTGGCGTTGTTGTGCGGCTTGGGTCAAGGTTTCAACGGTTTCTTGCGGTAGCAGTGATACTTTTGTTGCAGGATTCACGGCATTAAGCGCAACACCTAACGGCACGGCGAACGTGTCGCCCCATTCGTCAAGGACGGTTTTCGCTTCTGCACTTACAAGGTTTGTGTCGATACCTCCGTACTGTTCGAGTGCGTGGAGCGGGTTCCAGAGTTGCGTTCTGATGTTGAGAGCAGTTTCACAAGCAGTCGTTAGTCCTTGAATGTGTGCACCGCTACCACACAGCCAGAGTTCCGTTTCGGTTTCCGATGGCGTGAGGTCTCCAGCATTTTCGGCTATGTCAAGGTTGTCGGTGTCGTGGGACGTTTTGGCTGCAGCAATTGAACGCTGAAGTTCGCTGATGAATTGCGTTGTCCATGTGGCTATAGGTGCTTCGCGGTTCGCGATTCGCGGTTCGCGGTTCTCAGATAGATGCTTTTCACCGAGTCGGAAACTCCGTGAGAACCGAAGCACACCGTTTTTCATGAAACAGAAATCTGTCTGTTCAGCACCGATGTCAACAATGAATGTAGGTTCAGTGCATCCACTCTTTGCCGCGACTTCAGCAATCGCTATCGTTGAAGGTATGACCGCAGAAGCCGTTACGCCAATCTGTTCGAGTCGGTCAAGATAATCTGTAACCGTTGAACGTCTCGTTGATATTAACTCTACCGACATCGCCTCTGAGGTTCGCTGAACGTCGTGGTAGGTAAAAATCGCTTCCTCAATCCGAAACGGGAGTTCTGTTTCTGCTGAGATGGCGACAATATTGGCGAGTTGGTCATCTGTTGCAACGGGTAGATTGCCTAAGCGTTTCGTGCTCACTAAGAATCGTGGCAGAGCGAGTCCAATCTCCGTCGTATTTCTGCTGAATAACGAAAGTAGGTTGCGTCGCGTCGGTGTATTGCCTAACGCAGCCCAGAGATGCGCGACGGGTTCAACAACTTGATGCTGCTCCGCCGCGTCTGGGTACGTCACAACGTTTGCATTGATGAGATGCACGCCTGTAGACGATAGTTCGAGTTGAACCATTTTCGCTGTGTTTGTGCCGATATCTATCGCCACGACTCGATTTTTTGCCATTTTTTTAGTAGTTGTCAGTTGTCAGTTATCAGTTTTGAGTTAAGAGAGGATTGGATAAATTAAAATCCCTCTGCCGATTGTGGACAGTCCTCTCTTGGAAAGCCCTTAAGTTCTCAGGACTTACGCAAAATTGGACTAAGACACCTATCTTCGTCCCCTACAGACGCTTAACACCATAGGACCAGTGCGGTTAGAAACCGCACCTACCAGGGGTGCGTAGGTCCTGGGTTCTCTAATCTTGTCGCCAGTGTTGAACGCTGATTTCGTTACCCGTCCGATCAATAATCCCGATACAGGTTGAGATAATTTTGTCTGCCCTGTCAACGCCATTTGCTTCAATCCGGTATCCGTGAGAACGAAAGGTTACCCAATCGACAACCTGATGGAACGTTTCAAAATCGATTTCTTCTAACTGCGAAAGTTGCGAGATGTTAGTAAACGGATTTCCTGTTATCTCTTCATCGGTAAAGTTCTGTATCTGCGAAGTGTCTGGCGCATCTTCTTCCCGGCGTTCGACAATCGCTAACGCCTTTTCTGGATCCATTCCGGGTAGCAGTGCCAGAATCTCCGGTGGTGCTGTATTTATATTTATAAGCCCGCTGCGGGTCTCTCCATCTTTTAGTGTTATTTTATCAACAATACCGATAAAATCTTGTGGTGTTAACATTTTGACATCTTTAATGGCATCAATGTTCTGAAAAAGTCCTTGCGTGTCGCGATGATTGACAATCCGTTCAGCAATCCCTTGATCAATACCCGGTAGTGACTCAAAGGTTTCAACATCGGCAGTATTAATATTGACCTGTCCATCATTTTCGCCTTGTTGCGGTGTGCCTTGTCCTTGTGGACGGTTGTTTTCCTCTTCTTCATTTGTGTTCTCATTCGTTTCTTCAGTTGTCAGTCGGTCTTGGATATTGTTAAAAATTTCATCGGAGACGGCTTGTACGTCTACGAGTACAGCGCGGCTATCAAACTCGCGTTGCTGAATAAGTGATTCCGCCGCACCTTGTGTGAAAATAGGTTGGTTTTGTTGTCCGTTAATTTGTGTCAGTTCGTCTGCCTCAGCAGTGTTGAGATTAACCAACGGTTCCCCGTCTGGATTTGTGCTTGTGTCGATTGAATAGATGGTCGCTAAATTGACGAGTCCAGGCTGTGTATTCGTTATTGATGGGTTGTTGTAGAAGTTAGAAACGTTCTCGCCTGCCACGGACGGGTTCCTGACCGCTGACTGCTGACCGCTGGCTGCCATCTGACCGTAGAGAAGTTCAGATGTCATACCTTCAACGCGGGCGAGATCACGAACCGTCCGGTAAGGCTGGCCTTCTACGATTTTGTTGGCAAGTTCTTCAGTCAGCGCGTCATCTGGATTTGCTCCCACTTGTGCGAGCAAATTGCTGATAAGCCCCTGATCAGCAGCATTTACATTCACTTTTGACGCTTCGTCCGTGATTGTCACACGATAGTTTAAGAAGTTGCCGACTTGTACACCGTCTTCCACCTGTCCTATAATCGGTGCTGCCCAACTTTCGCCGAGTGAATCGAAGGGGGTCTGATCGTCACGCATGCGCGCCACCGTCCATTCAAACCCGGCTTTCGCGGCGTAATGGAACTTCGCTCTATCCAAGAAATTCCGCTGCGTCCGTTGTTCTATGTGGATTGAATAGAGCAACTGCGTCGCCAGAATTGAGAGGATCGTCAGTATCCAAAGGGTTGAGACGAGGGATAATCCACTCTCCGCCTTGCAGAACGTATGGGAAATCTGTTTTACAAACTGCCGCATCTGTCCATTTTCCTAACGCGCACCTCCTGCAGTAGTGCTTGCAGGTAGGTAGACCATCGTTGATTGTGTCATACTGTTTGGTTGCAAGGTCGGTTGATTCTGGACCCCAAGTTGGGTCGTATCAATGCTTATTGTCTGCTGTGGCTCGCCTTGAACTGTTATGAGTATCTGAACAGCACCTGGTATGCTTTCGGCATCATCCCATGAAGTGTTCCAATTCTCTGTCTCTCCATCAAAATACTTCAGATCAAAGCTGACAAGCCCAGCAACAAGCGTCGCCATATCGACATAAATAGGGTCGCCGTTTTCGTCTGTTTGTGGCACCTCACCGCTTTGTAACAGGGTACCGATAACGGATTCAGGATCGAGGGTCGTCGTTGCAACCCGAAAAAGCGCGTATTCGCCTATCTCTTCATTGCTTGTGTTATTTGTGATCCCGCCTTGGAAGCCTCCTGAACTGAGGACGGATTCACCCGGTGGCAGTTCAGGTCCGACGAAGTAAGCGACACGTTGCACGTCGCTTAACAACGGTGCTGGAACTTGGGCAGTGTTCTGCGCCTGAAAACTCGCGAGCTGCTCCAAAAACGGATCCGGGTCTGTTTTTACCAGTGTGACGAAACTGAGCATGTCTCTATCGCCAAACTGACTCGGTCCGTCTTGTGTATAAAGCGCGAGTTCTGGTTCCTCAACCGAGACTTGCATGTTATGCAGATCCGTTACAAGCCGATCCATAGCCACCCGACATCTTTGTGCCGCTAATATCCTTGCCTCTGTCCTATGGTAGGCATCTACGGCTGTCTTGAAAGCGAAATACGCTGAGCCGCCGATAATGACAAGAATACTGACTGCCATAAGCATTTCGATGAGGGTCAACCCACTTTCTGAATGGCTGTCGGCATTCGGAGCGTTCGCTATTAGCGATTGGCTATTGACTGTTGGCACTTGGGTCGCTTTGTTTTTGATACTTATTAAAACCATATTGACTACACCTAACGGCTCTTTACCGATTGCTGAAAGGGTTGCGTAGCAACCCGCCCTGACCGCTGACCGCTATTCCCCCTGCGGCATTTGTCGGTCTGCCATGAAGGTGCTCATAGACATGGAGCGTTCTCTATTTTTATGTTGCCATGTGACGGTTACCGTAACCCGTCGAATATTTTCCACCTCTTCAGACTCAATATCTTCGACGACAGAACGCCAAAGATAGCGCGTATTTTCACCAAATTCGCCTGACTCCTGCCCTACATCTGGGTAGCCCTCCATTTCAATCTCCGCCATCCGAAATTTTAGGAGATAGAGCGCGGTGGTCCTGTTGTCTGAAAGTGCTTGGTTACGTGTAGCAGTGGTGAACGCCTGCAAAAGTGCTGGGATCGCAGCCGCCAAAATTGTTAACGTTACAAGTATCTCGACAAGCGTAAAACCGTCTTTTTCTTTTGGCATTGCGTATTTGATTGGAGGTTTCATTGTTTCCTGCGGTTTGCTATTCGCGGTTTGCTATTCGCTAATTTTCAGGCGTAAATCCTAACATTTCAATCTCTGCGGGGACAAGTTGTCGGGCGCGAACACGTCCACTCGCTGCTTCGACAGTGACGGACATTATCTGATTACGCGAGTTTCGGAAATACACAAGTGTCTCCTCGGATGTGGCGTTCGGTGAAAAGTAAATGTACGCTACACCTGAATCGGCTTGGACAGCTCTCCCGTTGTAGTTGGTTACCATTGCAGCTAAGGTTACATTCTGTTCCGCCGAGTGCGGCACACCGAGGATACCGCTGGCACGGGACAAAGGGTTCTGTTGAACAGTGTTTGTAGTTGTAGGCGTTGTAGCAGTGGTGACGTTTATGTTGTTTTGGATGGCGGCTAATGCTGTGGAGTTTTGAGCTGTGAGGGCTGACCTAAGCGGGTTGCTCGGGTTAAACGTTTCGCTGGAGGCGAGCCAATACCGATCGTTATCGAGATCGAAGACCACAAGGTAGGTTGTCCGATCTGTTATCGCCATGTCTCGTGCGAATGTGAGTAGGCTTCGGAGCGTCGCGGCAGACGCTTTTAGCCGCCGTGTTGCTGCAAACCCTTTCAGCGCAGGCATTGAGATTGCCGAGAGGATGCCGATGAGCGTCAAAACGAGCAGTAACTCCGTGATTGTAAACCCCGGATTTTTTAAGGGCGTACCTCGATTACCTAAAGACCGTTGTTGGTGCTTGGAAGGATAAAAGCGGCATTCGCCTTCTTCCAACCTTCCATTTTTCCATACAACTGTCCCAGGTTTTTCTTGCTGATGGCTGATGGCTGATGGCTGATAGCGATCCCGCACTGCTTTAATAGACTCCTGTTGTTTCGTCAACCCAATTCGTTATGTCGGCATCCAGGTCCGTTCCGCCTTCTTTTCCATCTTTTCCCATGGAATAGAGATCGTAGTCATAGCCGTAATGGCTGCTCGGTTGGCGATAAACGTAAGGATTGTCCCACGGATCCATAAAACTTGGGCTATCTACATAAGGACCACCCCAGTTTGGCGGTGTTGGGCTTGGGGCGCGCCACAAAGCACTGAGTCCCTGTTCAGTTGTTGGGTATTCACCTGTTGTTATTGCGTATTGTTCTAATGCGGTTTTAATGCTATTAATTTCTGTTTGTGCCTTCGCAACTTTCGCCTGCTGCGGTGCGTTTATAACGCGAGGCGCGATGAAGGCTGCGAGGATACCTAAGATAACGATTACTATCGTCAGTTCGATTAGGGTTAATCCGGATTCATCGGATTTCAGGGGCATGCGCATTTTATTTTCTCCTGTATTGGCTAATTGCTAAGCAATTGATTCGCTTCAAAGATTGGCAGGATCATCGCAACAGCGATAAACCCTATAATGATACCCATCAATAAAATAACAAGAGGACCGATGGAACTCGTTAAACGTTCAAGACTCTTTTTTATTTCTAAATCGTAGTATTCAGAGAGTTTGCTGAGCATGTGAACAGGTTCACCGGATTCTTCACCGACAGCCACCATGTGCGTGACGAATTCCGGGAAATCTTTGCTCCTACCGAGTTCACGAGAAAGCGTTGAACCTTGTTCAACTTCAACTTCTGCTGCGCCAATGACGTTGCTATATACCTTGTTTCCTATTGTGTCTTTAACGACTTGGAGCGCGGGAAGCATACGGACGCCGTTTTCTAAAAGCGTCGCCATCGTCCGTGTGAAACGGACAATTGCAAACGTACTAAATATCGGACCGATGAGGGGCAGTTTGAGTTTCAACCTGTCAAACCAGACTTGACCGGTTTCCCGCTGCAGATATTGTCTTAACCCTGCGCCACCGATAATAACAATCAGAAGTCCTATCCACCAGTAGGTTTGAAAGGCAGCCGTTACGTTAATAAGTATCTGGGTTGGAAGCGGCAACGCGACTCCCAAATCGTTGAACATCGCGGTAAATTGTGGTATCACAAAGATCATGAGGACTATAACAGCAGTGACGCTAAGTGATAATAAAATGACTGGATAGAAGAGTGCTGAAACAACATCATTTTTCAGGAGTCGCTGCCGTTCTGCGAATTCTGCAAGTCGTTCTAAGACTAAACCGAGGACACCGCCGCTCTCTCCAGCGCGGACCATGTTGATGTATAGGTTTGAAAATGCTTTTGGGTGTTGGCTGAGCGCATCGTGAAAGGTGGCACCGTGTTCGACATCGTATTTGATTTGTGAAACGATGCGGTGGAGCGCAGGACTCTCAATCTGTCCGAGAGTAACTTCTAATGCGCGTGGCAATGGAACGTGTGCATTTACCAACGTCGCCAACTGGTAGGTGAAAAACTCAACATCCGCCGGTTTGATCCTACGATGACTGATTTGAAGCCAACGGCGTATATCGGTTGGAGTTGTGTCCTCTGTCTCCTCAACGATATTCGTAGGCCAATAACCCATCTGTCGCAATCGAGAGATCAGTTCGGCTTTGGATTCGGCTTCCAGCGTATTGTTAACGGTACCACCGCTATGAGTGAGGGCTTCGTATCGGAATAGCGGCACAATCGACCTCTCCGTTATAAGTGCGGACTACATGGATATTCCTAAAGACGCTTTAGCCTTAAAACGGCGTGGGGGTCCCTACACAACTTCTCCGAAATCGAATTCATCTTCCTGTGTTAACCGGATGACTTCTTCAACAGTTGTCAACCCCGCAGCGACTTTGCGCCAACCGTCTTCACGTAAGCTTTTCATTCCTAATTGAATAGCAAGTCGACGAATTTCGCTTGTTGATGCCTGTTTAAGTGCCATAGCACGGATTTCTTCAGTCATGAACAGGACTTCAAAGATGCCGATTCTACCTCTGTAACCGCGTCCTCGACATTCCTTACAGCCAACGGCTCTCGGAATCTTCAGATCGTACGGAATTGGAGACGTGCTGCCGTTGCCGTTCCCCATAAGTCCTTCCAATTCGTGCATTTCGGGTAAATACATCTCGCAACACGCTCGGCAAACGCGTCGGGCAAGTCTTTGTGCGATGATCCCCTCCACCGTAGAGGCGACGAGATACGGTTCAACTTCCATATCAACAAGCCTTGTAATAGCCCCAGGTGCGTCGTTTGTATGAAGCGTGCTGAAGACAAGGTGCCCTGTCAATGATGTATGAATTGCCATCTCTGCGGTTTCGTAGTCCCGAATCTCACCGACCAGGACCTTGTCTGGGTCCTGACGTAAAATGTGACGCAGCCCATCAGCGAAAGTAAAGTCGATATCTGGATTAACTTGGATTTGGTTGATACCCTCTAATTCGTATTCGACAGGATCTTCAAGGGTGATAATTTTTACATCAGGCGAGTTAATCTCTTTCAGACAAGCGTAAAGTGATGTCGTTTTGCCGCTACCCGTGGGACCTGTGGCAAGGATGATACCGTGCGGTTTACGAATCATACGGTGGAAAAGTTCGAGGTTATCTGCGGTCAATCCGAGTTCTTCGAGTCCGAATTCGATGGACTGCCGGTCGAGGATACGGAGGACAACGCTCTCACCATGAAGTGTTGCAACGGTTGGAACGGTGGAGACACGGAGGTCTATTTGCCGGTTACCGACGCTCCCAATCTGTCGGCTGATTTTGCCATCTTGCGGCCGTCTCCGTTCTGCAACATCCATACCTGCCATAATTTTGATACGAGAGGTAATCGCTGATTGTAGGTAAGCAGGGGGTTGCGGTTGATCCTCCAGCACACCGTCAACGCGAAACCGAATCTTTAATTGGGTCGGATACGGTTCGATATGGATATCGCTTGCCCCCATCCGAACTGCATCAATGATCATCTGGTCAACGGCGTGGATGACGGTCGGATCTTGGCTGAGGTCCTTTTCGTCAATCCCGAAGTCTTCAATCGTTTCGCGTTCAAGCGTGGCGGTCGCGCCGACGGGACCCTTAATCCCTGCACTCAAGAGGCTCTCTGCTGTGCGTCCATAGAGACGGACAATTGCTTCATCAATGTCTGCTTCATCGGCGAGAACGGGGATAATCTCGCAGCTTGTGATGAGTTGAAGTTCGTCGATGAGCACGATGTTTAGGACATCTGACATTGCGACTGTGAGGGTGTCATCTACTAACTCAATAGGTACAATTTTATTGCGGTATGCGAATCCAGGGGATACTTTCTCAAGAATAGGGGATTCAGGAAATATGCCTTCCAATTGTGTAAAAGGTGTTCCGTATTCGACACTCTTTGTAGCAAGTGCGAGGATGTCGGACGGCACACCGTGCTTGGAAAGCACTGCAGCTTCAGAGGCACCTGTCTGTCGGATTTCTGCGAGGATGTCTTTATAGTCTTCCTCAGAGATAGCAGATGCCTGTCGTACTACCTCAACAAGCGAGGATGTATTCAGTGTCTGTTGCATGGTGTGAACGCTCTGAGGCTAACATACCTAACAAGAGCGATCTCCCTATTTTGTGTTTTTTATTGGTTCGTTTGATGGTTTCTGTTTTCTATGATTAAGACGCAGCAATCATGAATAAGTTTAAGGATGTATTCAGTGTCTGTTGCATGGTGTGAACGCTCTGAGGCTAACATACCTAACAAGAGCGATCTCCCTATTTTGTGTTTTTTATTGGTTCGTTTGATGGTTTCTGTTTTCTATGATTAAGACGCAGCAATCGTGAATAAGTTTAAGAAAGGCACCGACAATTTATTGACATGGGTATGGGATTTGTGGCGCAAACTGTATGAAGTTTCAGAATTTAAATCGGTAATTTTTGGGCGAAATCCGGTGCGGTTAGATGAAGTTTAAGAAAATATTTCGGTAATATTCGATGCGGTTAGGAAACCGCACCTACCGGGTTTGGGGTGAATTAGAATTACCGAATTAATAAATTAATCTTCATGAAACCGCACCTACCGGGCCTAGGGGAAATATCGAAGTACCGAAATATTTATTAATCTTCATTCAGTTTGCGCTTTATAATTCACTATTTCGCCTTTTCGATTCGTTGGATCGCTTTTTGTGCAGCGTTGCGAACCTTTTGCGAATTATCTTCGAGCGCGTTTGTCAATGCAGGGATCACATCGGGTGAAGTCGCACGCATTTCACCGAGTTCGTCAGCGGCATTTCGACGGACATCCTCGTGAGTGTCTTGCAGTGCTACGAGAAGGGTTTGGGAAATTCTTTCACGGGAGTCTCCGGTAATTTTGCCTTTTTCTCCAATTGCACCTAAGACATCGACAATGTGCCCGCGGGTTTTGGCTGATGTGCTGTTCCCCAATCCATCTGCCAATATCGGAATAACGGTTGACGCAGCACCTTTGCCAAGTTGAATCAGCTCATCTTCAGCGCGGTTTCGGACAGATCCAGATTTGTCAGTCAAAGCATTTGTCAGTGCGGTAAAGGTTTCTGCGGAAGTTGCTCGTATATCAGACAACTCTTCTATGGCGTTTGTTCGTACTCTTGAGGATTCGTCTGTGAGGCTGGCGATTAAGGCGTCGCGGATGCTATCTGTAGGTTCTCCGTTTTTCGCGAGGTTTTCACCAATCAGGCCCAATACATTCACTACCTCGTCCCGTGCCCTTGATGAACCTTTCGTCCGGACTGCGATAAGCGCGGGGATGACAACAGCAGTTGATGCTGGTGAGGTCGGACGCACGTCGTCTAATTCTTGGAGTGCCTCACGGAAAACTTTGTTAGACGGATCGTTAAGGGCTGTCGCCAATCCGATAGCGACGGCATCGACATTCCGTTTCGCCTTTCTTTCGCGTTCCCCGATTGCGCCTAACTTATCGGCAGCCTTTTGTCGAATCTCATCGGATGGGTCTTGGAGCATTGCAAGGAGGGCGGAGATGCTTGGTGTTCCGAGTGCTGCCAGAAAGTCCACAAATTGACGTTTCGTCTTCTCAGATTCGTCAGTCAACGTCGGTACAACTTGTGCAAGTAATTCAGATTGCCATTCTGCTTGCAGGGCGCGTTGTTTTGCTTTCAAGGCATTGAGTTCCGCCTTGAGTTGTGCAAAGCCTTTTTGTGGTTCTGCGGTCGCCTCCTGAGATTTCACCATCTGACCGATTCCCAAACCGAGTAAAACACCGATGACAGTTGCTATCACCCAAACATATCGTTTCTGACGCATGGTTTTGTCTCCTTGATTGTTTGAAGTTAATAAAACATAACCTATTGCTGTTTATTCCATATTCCACGCGAAAAATGGCATCAATCTGGCGAGTGCCTCAAGTCCAGTGCTTTTCCGTGATAGGCTCATTTCTAACAAGGCTTTGCCATCTTTAACCGAAATCCACATCACCATTGGTGAAATCTCATTGGAATTGACGAGAACCCTATCGGAAGGCGGTGGTCCTTTCTCAAGCTCGAAAGCCCGTGCCACGTTTAGCTGCGCAATCGCTACAGGTGTCTTAGGCAGCTGCGCGAAGTAAACTGGACTCTTACCGTTTTTGATTTCGTCAATAACGGTATACATCTCTTCTTCCGAGGCACCGAAAAGAAAAAGTCCGTCTACTGTGGTGTAGTGGAGGTTTGTCGCAAGTGTGGATACTATTATCCCGTTGTACTCTGTCTGAGAAACAGAGAGATTCTGCAAGTTAGAAACGCTATTGCCTAACTGGTTCCATTTGCGTGAGTTACTGGAATTAAAAATTAGAGTCCCTTGTGTTTCCACACCGCCAGCATCCATTGAAAACGCGCCGTCAAACTCGATTTCCAGACTTTCCAAGGCACTTGGGTCAAACTGTGCTAAGTCATCTACTGATATGGCGAATTCACCCGTCAGACTTGGAAAAATATCGTCTTCCAGATTCAAGTTCAAGAGTCCTTCAAAAAAAGAGATCCCCGCATAAACATCGTCATCTGCCTCTTCAGCGATGAATTGGCTAAGACCTTGCCAAAGGACTTCAGAAACCACCGGTGCGATAGCGATGAACAGATCTTCGTTTGGGGACACGGCTTTGACCGTTTTGAAAGGATTTTTTTCTTTCACGAAGCGTTCAGAATTTGGAACGAATTCATGGTATTGTTTGATAGACTTCTGTGTAAGTTCTGCGTGCAGGGTGAGAAACTCGCCGATCTCTAACAAATTGAATTCTCCCAACATAACTTCACAGAAATCAAGTTCGTCCAATGCAGCTATAAGCTTCTCTAAGTCATTTAAATCTTCTTTGTCTTTATCTATCGGGAAATCCTTTACGGTTTGTTGGACGTTGCAGAAGAGCGAAATCTGTCCGGAACCCAACTTTTCAGATATCTCAGCATGGTGCGTATTTTTCGCTATTGAAGGTGCTTTCTTTCGGAAGGTATCCATCAGTTTCTCAAAAGCACTCTGACCCACGCCGAGGACAAGGAACTCGTCGATAAACCCATACTTGATAGTTTGCTGGTTCAACTTCAGCATGTTGTAGCGAACCCGTTGGTATTTGCCTGCGTCTATGTGAAGGATGTTTGGGCCACTCATCCCAATGAATCCTTCCACAACTTTGGTAAACCGTTTGAGTTCGCTGAGATTTCCACCTGAATGTATAACAGTACCAATTTGTGGAGCATTGTCTGTATCCGACCATACGGCTAACGCCGTTCGGTATCCTATGGTCTCCATTATGCTTACCACGTCTGTGCCAAGAAGTCCTTGCATCAGTAAAAACCCTTGCCGCAGCTCTTCAAACTCTGGTACTTCTGATAACTGTCCAAAGGCTTTTTTCCATCTTTCAGAAGTCTCAATCTCGTTGTAGACTGCATCTATATCTTGGAGTTTTACATGGAGGACACTGTCCTCTGGTATGAAGTCTTCCACCTTTGCTGCATCCGCAAAAGGGACGGTGAGCAATAGAAGCGTTATACAGCAAATTTGGAGAGCCAGCGACAAATTACACCAAAATGGTGTTCTTTTGCGTTGCACGGAAGATTGTCCATTTTTCCGTAAAAATTTTGCCTTCATCGTAAACCTCCATTTCTATGGAACCCGAATATCGTCGACGAGGGCTTGTACCTCATCCGGTGGTGGCGAGGTCAGCGCAGACACGCTGAGGGAAACAATAAAGTTTAAGACCATACCGACGGTGCCGATACCTTCCGGTGAGATGCCCCATAACCAGTGATCGGGGGTATTGAGTTCGGGGCTGATAAATTTAAAGAAAATGATATACACCGCTGTGAAGGTAATACCGACGATCATGCCACTAATCGCACCTTCTTTGTTCATGCGTTTGGAGAAGATTCCCAAGACAATTGCGGGGAAAAAGGAACTCGCTGCGAGCCCGAAAGCGAAAGCGACGACTTGTCCGACAAATCCGGGCGGATTTATCCCGAAATAACCCGCAATGCAGACGGCGACCCCCGCTGCAATACGTGCGGCGTTCAGTTCCTGTTTTTCCTGTAGGGCTGGCATAATCGCGCCCTTAAGGAGATCGTGCGCAATCGCCGTTGAGATAACCAAGAGTAAACCTGCTGCGGTTGAGAGGGCAGCGGCTAAACCCCCGGCGGCGACCAACCCTACAATCCAGTTCGGAAGTTTTGCGATTTCAGGGTTCGCCAATACCATAATGTCTCGATCAATCGTTAACTCGTTGGGTGTATCTGATTTTGGACCCCGGTATTGTATTGCACCATCCTCGTTTTTGTCCTCAAACTTAATCAGACCTGTCTCTTCCCAATTTTTAAACCACGATGGAACATCCTCGTATCGAATATCTGTGAGTTCGCCGTTCTGTTCATATCTAACGGTTTTGAGTAAATTCGTTCGAGCAAATGCCGCGACGGCGGGTGCTGTCGTGTAAAGGATCGCGATGAACAGTAAAGCCCAACCCGCGGAGATCCGCGCTTCAGACGCTTTTCGCACGGTATAGAATCGGATAATCACGTGAGGGAGTCCAGCCGTTCCCAACATCAGTGCTGCTGTGATAAAAAAGACATCAATCGTGCTTTTACTGCCATCTGTATAGAGATTAAATCCCAACTCTTCGTTCAAGCCGTTGAGTCGGTCGAGGAGATAGAGTCCTGATCCATCTGCTACCTTGCCCATCAATCCTAACTGGGGGATAGCGTTACCCGTAATCAGGATAGAGATAAAAATCGCAGGGACAAGAAATGCGAAAATCAGCACACAATACTGCGCGACCTGTGTATATGTAATGCCTTTCATACCACCGAGCACGGCGTAAAAGAACACAATTCCCATGCCGATGAAGACCCCGATTTCGATGTTGACGTTCAGGAATCGGGAAAAGACAATACCGACACCGCGCATCTGTCCTGCAACGTACGTAAACGAGACGAAAACGGCGCACACCACAGCGACAATCCGTGCGACTTGCGAATAATATCGGTCCCCCACGAAATCAGGAACCGTATATTTACCGAATTTACGGAGGTAGGGTGCCAAGAGCAACGCCAACAACACATAGCCACCTGTCCATCCGAGTAGATAGACGGAACCGTCGCGTCCCATAAACGAGATAAGACCTGCCATGGAGATGAAAGACGCTGCACTCATCCAATCCGCTGCCGTTGCCATTCCGTTGACGAGGGGATGCACATTGCTGCCAGCAACATAAAAATCACCAGTCGAACGCGCTTTCGACCAGAGAGCCACGCCGATATATAATGCGAAGGAGAGTCCGACCATTACAAATGTCCATGCTTGTACGTTCATGATGATTCGGTCTCCCCTGTTTCTGTGTCTGTCCGATATTTTTTCTCTAAGCGGTTCATCAACCACGCGTAGACGAAGATGAGTTCGACGAAAATCCAGATAGATGCCTGTTGCGCGAAATAGAAGCCGAGTCGATACCCTCCGAACTGAATCTTATCGAGTTGCTCTACGAATACGATTGAGCATAGGTACGAGGTGATAAACCAGATACTCAATAGAATCGCAAGATATTGCAAGTTCTTCCGCCAATATGCCTTGTTTTTTGCTGATGTATCCATAAATTGTCCTCCGTCGAATTGTAAGTGATTAGAGGGTCAAGGTTGGAAAGTTTGTGTTACATAGTAGCAGGAGTTTTGCGTCCTGTCAATAGTTCTCAGGAAACATCAGCCGCTCGACATGTTCTATCAGGATGTGCAATACCTTAATGTGGATTTCTTGGATGCGGTCTGCGGTGTTGCCTGGGGCAATGAGGTAAGTATCGCAGTGGTGTTTGAGTTCGCCGCCATCTCTACCGAGTAATCCAAACACTTGTATGCCGCGCTGCTTTGCTGTCTCGGCTGCCTGAATAACATTCGCGGAATTTCCGCTTGTTGAGAGGACTATCAGTAAATCACCGGGGTGTCCGAGTGCCGATAGTGGACGTGCGAAGACCTCTGTGAACCCAAAGTCGTTCGCTGTACAGGTGATATGTCCGGCATCACTGAGGGCAATTGCTGGCAGCGGTCTCCGATTGTCTCGAAATTTCCCAGTGCATTCTTCAGCGAAGTGCATCGCGTCACACAGACTTCCGCCATTTCCGCACGTGAAGATTCTACCTTGCCGTTCAAATACGTCTTGCATCATTTCTGCTGTCTTCGCGATGGTTGCAATATTTTCAGGGTTTTGTATAAACCGATTCAGCACATCTTGTGCTTCTAACAAGGTGTCGCGAATGCTATTAAAAATATCCACTGTATTTATTCTCTTTCTCAATAGCCGAAGATATTGGACAAAAAAGCAGGGCAATCTTAAATGCCCTGCATACATTCTATATCCTATCTCTAATGAAACTCCTTACATCAAACAAAAGCGAAAATGTATTCTCCCTATTTGTGGCGTTTCGTTGGCGGTGGTGGCGATATGTATTTCCAACCTGCTGCTTTGTTCTTTATGTTTTCTGCTTTCAAGTAATCGACAAGTTCCTGCATGGTCTTGAAGCGAGCATTGAATTCTGCTTTCATCCGATAGCATTCTTCAAGTACAGGGTCCATGGGGGGATGTTGTTTCTCTTTCACGTGCAGCTCCTCAATTAATTCTATAGGCGGACAGAGAGTTGTGGGTTGGTATCCAGCAGCTCGGCAAACTTGATCTATATGCTGCCGCTTCGTCTCGTTTACAATATGTTTATAGTTCCACGAGGTTAGGTACTCGATGCCATACACCACGGCAACAGCGATATGTTGAGCATCTGTTTGCGATTCCTTTGGAACAGCACCGGAAGTGATTAGATCTTGGGCAAGCACAACAGTTTCTGGAGACAAGTTTAATACTGTAAGACCTGCTACCGCATCAATTCTACGCTGTGCTGCTGTTTCATTACCTTGTCTAATTTCAGTGATAACTATATCGGAAACGATAAATTCAAAGTTATTGGAATAGTCGTTCCATAACTGCCGAGTCGCTCGTTGCCTAGCAGCTAAAGTTATATTGTTGCTAGGACGCGCTACTAAGTAACTGACTACTGTCGTTTCAACGTACACTTTCGGTCTTATTTCTGCATATTTTATCATAAGATATTGTTTATTTCAAATCATTTTCTGCGGGTGGTACAGTACCGATCTTACAGATTTACAACTAAATCCGGAAAATTTCCCCTAATTTCCCACCAAGTACACGTCCAGCACCGAGCAGACAAGCAATTAAAATTAACATACCCACCACGCCGAGCGCGCTTGCTGTATAGGGTCCGTGATCGGGACGTTGTGAGAGTGCCCAAATCGCTTTTGTAATCGGATAGTGTTGATCTTTCATCGCCAAGATTAAGCTATCACTCACTTCGAGCATGGAGAACGAGAACACAAGAATCGCGCCCGCGAGGATGTTCGCGATAACAAGGGGTAAGGTAATTTTATACAACGTCCGGATCGGGGTCGCCCCCATATTTTGCGATGCTTCTTCGTACGTCACACTCGTCTGCTGGAGTCCCGCGTAGATGGAACGCAGCATATACGGCAATCTCCGCACCGCATAACTGATGATTAAAAGGAAGGTTGGGTTCTGTCGAGGATCAATCACAGAGATGAGACCCTCAGGTAGATGCCTTAGGAGAAGGGTCGTGTCCGCGAAACTCCCAAGATAACCGAATGCAATTGCAACCCCCGGTAAAGCCAACGGCAACATCGCAACCGCATCCAACAAATTTTGGAACGGCAGACGTTTTCGAGTCAATAGATACGACACCACAACGCCAACGATAAGTGCCAGCAGTGTACTGAAAATGCTGTATTTCAAACTGTTGAGGATACTTGGGAGTGTATCAGAATGCGTGAAGGTCTCCACGTAGTGTGCAAATGTCCACGATTTCGGGAGTACACTCAACCGCCATTGGCTCACGTCCGGCGTTAAGGAGACCATAATAACACTGATATGGGGTAACAACGCCATGAGCGTCAATCCGCCGATAAAGAGGTAGATGACCAGGCGCATGCTCCAGTTCGCATTAACTTCACGAGAAGTCACGTGTCCTCTCCCCAGCATTTCATAATGTTTGCTTCCTGTCCACCGCTTGGAAACGTAAAAAGCCAGTGCCGTCAGTACAATGATGAGAACGACAAGGGCATAACCCATCGGGTTCACATTCGCTTCCGTCACTTGACGGAAAATTCTTACCGCGACAACTTCATTGTAGTCAAAAATCAGAGGTGTACCCAGATCCGTAAACGCCCAAATGAAGACGAGAATCGCACCTGCAAAGTAGCCGGGCATCATGAGCGGGAGTGTTATCTGACGGAAGACTTGGAAGCGCGATGCCCCCATATTTTCTGCGGCTTCCTCCAGACTTGGATCTACGTTTGCCAGTGCTGCGACGATGTTAAGATACATTATCGGATACAAGTGTAGCGTTGACAGCATCACGACCCCCCAGAAACCGCCCCTGAACCAGTCGATAGTTTCGGTTATATCAATCAGGTTCAGTTTTACGAGGAGCATATTGACGCTTCCGTATAAACCGAAGAACTGCTGCATTCCAATCGCACCCACGAAGGGAGGCATAATCATTGGAATCAGGATGACGGCACGTAAGGTATCACGCCCAGGGTATCGAAATCGCGTCAAAAAATACGCCAGTGGCAGACTCACAACACTTGTTATCAGTGTAACCATCACACCGATTTTGAAACTATTGATAACCAATTCTCGGATGTTTGGGTCGGTTACCATCAATTTGAAGTAGGTGAGGTTAAATTTCTTTTCAATCCAGAACGCTTCTTTGAAAACATAGAGGAGGGGGTATATGAGGAAGACGACAAAAAACAGCGTTGTTAATCCCAAGACGAGTGTAATTGAGGGTGTTAAGTCGTATTGTCGTCTGAGCCTGTCGATGAAAGACAGCTTGTTTTGCGGGTTCTGTTCTGCCTCTTGGCGATTCAGCATCTTCTTCTCCGGCTTTGTATTTCCGCTTGCAACGTAGAAATCTGCAGGTCACTTCAATTAATTATACCCTATACCCCACTGAATTGCATATATTTTTTAAGCAATCCTAATTGACCAAGTACCCACTAACTGCTGATAACTGACAACCAAAAACCAATTCCTTTTGACCCTAAACGCAATTCATGCTATACTAAAGCAATATCTACAATACGGAATCGTAGAATTCTTTATGGCAACAGTAAAACTCGAAAACATTACAAAGCGGTTCGGCGATCTCATCGCTCTTGACGACATCACCCTTGATATCCGAGATGAAGAATTCTTTGTGCTTCTCGGACAAACGGGCGCAGGAAAAACAACGACGCTCCGCTGTATCGCTGGATTGGACAAACCCGAAGAAGGCACGATCTATCTGGACGATGTGAGTGTCAACGACAAAACCCCTGCGGAACGCGATGTCGCTTTCGTCTTCCAATCGCATATCCTCTATCCACACCTGAGTGTCTACGAGAACATGGCGTTCCCACTACATCCGAGAAAGCTTTCCAGCGAGGAGATTGACCGACGCGTCAGAGACATCGCACAGATGCTTCATATTGAGCATCTACTCATGCGGACACCGAATCAATTGAGCGGCGGGGAAACACAACGGGTCGGGCTTGGGAGGGCGATGGTTCGCCGTCCGCAAGTATTCCTCATGGACGAACCTATCTCTAACCTCGATGCGAAACTTCGGACGGAAATGCGCGCCGAAATCCGTTGGCGGCAACGCGATCTCGGCACGACCACCTTCTATGTGACGCACGATCAAGTTGAAGCCATGTCAATGGCGGATCGGATTGCGATCCTTGAGGCAGGCAAAATTCAGCAGTTCGGAACACCCGCTGACATCTACAATCACCCCGCGAATCTTTTTGTCGCTGGCTTCGTCGGCAACCCAAGCATGAACTGCATCCCGTCTGACATCTCCACTGATAGCGGCGAACTTCGCTTGACTTTAGCAAGCAACGTAGGTGGAGGCAATTCGATAACAATTCAAGATGAAAGGATTACGAAAGCCCTAAATGACCTTGATCCAGACCGAGATGTCGTGTTCGGCGTGCATCCTGAAGATGTTATTGTGAGCCATCAATCCGTCTCGAACGCTTTTCAGGTTGAGGTTTATAGTGTTGAACCGCTGGGTGCGGAAACAATCGTTGAAGTGGCGCTCGGAACGGATGCAATGGGTTCGCATACGATTCTTAAGGCATGCACAACCCCCAACTTTGAAGCCGAAATCGGACAACATCTGTACGTCACATTCGTCGCGGATCGGATGCATTTTTTCGATAAAGTCACAGGTAACGCTTTCTTGTAGGACGGGCAAGTGCATAAGCACTTGATACCGTTGATTATTTGTAATCCCGACTCCTTAACGATTATGAACTGGCGACTCAAACTTTTTAACCTCATCCCGAATTTTCTAAAGCGTATCGGATGTCAAATGCTACGTCGGTTCGGATATGACCCCGATGCTTGGCTGGAAAATTTTCTCAGAGAACACAAAGGAGATTAATACGTGAAAGGCGGAGATATTCTCATTGAATGCTTGAAAGCGCAAGGGGTCTCAGCAGTTTTCGGAATGCCCGGTACGCAGAACATCCAGATCTACGATGCCTTGCTGCGACGCGGGAACGGTGTGATTGACCACTATCTCGTCCGGCATGAGTACGCCGCAACGCAGATGGCGGACGGTTTCGCTCGCGCGACAGGCGAGGTTGGAGTCGCTATCACGGTGCCTGGACCGGGTGCCAGCAACGCATCGACCGGAATTTTAGAGGCGTTCACTGACTGCGCACCTGTCCTGTTGATTACGGGACAGAGCGATTCCAGTCTCTATAGTAAACATCCGAGTAAGATGTTCCACGGCTTAGATCAGATGCACTTTTTTGAGTCAATCACCAAATACTGCGCCATCGCCCACACTGTCGCCGAGATTCCTGTTGTTGTTGAAAACGCCTTTAAAGCAATGCGGAACGGGAGACCGGGCCCCACGATGTTGGAGTTCCCGATGGATGTTGTCACT
Organism: Candidatus Poribacteria bacterium; assembly: GCA_965232115.1. Classification (GTDB taxonomy): domain Bacteria; phylum Poribacteria; class WGA-4E; order WGA-4E; family WGA-3G; genus WGA-3G. Next base: position 3,979,294 of record OZ246958.1, on the reverse strand, counting down.
GGGGAGGGAGATGTCCGAATTCCACCGCGTGTCGAACGTTCCGAATTATCGCCACCTGACGATGCGGATCTCAGCACCGCTGTTGAAACAATCCGTAACGCCAAGATGCCCTTAATCTTTGCCGGTTCTGCTGTCTTCCACTCGAATGCCCGGAACGAATTGCGTCTCCTCGCCGAGAAATTGAACGCCCCTGTCATCGTTACCCGAAATGCGAAAGGCGTTTTGTCGGAGGATCATCCCTTGGCACTGCAAATTTGCTACGGCTACCTCGGACGCGAGGCACTCGAACGAGCGGACTGTTTGATCGGTATCGGACCCCGTTTCACCTCTATTGATAGTCGCAATTGGAGTTTGGAACTACCGCAACCTTTCGTCCAAATTGACGAAGATCCAAATGAGATTGGGCTTGAGTATCCGTGTGATGTGGGAGTTGTCGGTGATTTGAAACTGACGCTGCAGGCACTCATTGAGGATGTCGCGCCCGGTGAAAACGGGTGGGACGCGGTCCTAACAGAACTCCGAGCCACATTTGACGCACAGCCGCCCCTCCCTGTCATTCACGAATTACAAGATGTGCTTCCGCGCGATACCATCTATGCGATTGATGTCCATGCCCTCGGCTACGCTTCTTTCGCAGAGTTTCCTATCTACGATCCGAGGACTTTCCTCTACCCGAATATCGGTGTTGCGTTAGGACATGCCTATCCTGCCGCTATCGGTGCTAAGGTCGCCTATCCTGACCGTCCTGTTATCTGTTTTAGTGGCGATGGTGGGTTCTTGATGGGAGCCGTAGAGATGGCGACCGCCATGAAATACGGCATAAACGTCGTGGCGATTGTTGTCAACGACGGGGCATTATCAGCGATTAAAGGATCTCAGATAAAGGGATGTGAGGGGCGAACGATTGATACGGACTTGTTAAATCCAGATTTTGTCGAGTTCGCGCGGTCTTTCGGTGCGTATGCCAAACGGGTTGAAGATTTGGCGGACTTTAAGGATGCCCTGCGAGATGCGCTCGCTGCTGAGAAACCAGCACTCATTGAGGTGATGCTGCAGGAACAGCAGGACGACATTATCAATGTAATCGGGTGGTTGATGTCCGAACCGCTCCGAAAAACTGGTTTTTAACGCACGGTTCAGCAATAATTTAGTACTCACCCCGTGCGTTCCAACCCGGATACTGTTCTTCTAATGCTGCAAGTGTCTGCGGCGTGTAGTATGGGTGTCCAGCAGGTGGGAACCGAAAAACTTCGCGCTCTGCTGCCGTTAGTGTGCCGATGAATTTTGAGAAGATTGGGTTTCGACCTTTGTCTGTATAGTGTCGAAAACCTTCCCAATAATGGTCTGCCCGTCCCAAACCGAATCCCCACGTGAAGCGTTGTCCATCTTCCCGCAGATAGTCGCTTGCTGAGTGCAACGTATAGTTGTTGAAGATACAGACGGTTCCACCTTTGCAGACAAGGGGTTCGTATTCAGAGGTATCGCGTCCATGCGCCTTCGCAAGTAGTCTCAGGGGTGCTTGGTCTTCGTCGACATCCTCAAGGTGTACCCAAAAGCCGATTTGCCCGAACTCAGGCGCGCTCTCGGACTGTGGTAGCAGTGAATTGTTGCCGTTATCGATGTGCAGGTTGCTTGGGTCGCTACCGACACCTGGACCTTTAAATCCGGGATAGCGTGCAATCATACACCCGGCGCGGAAGTGAATATGCTCGGTTTTCAGGAATTTGCGGGCGAACTCCCACGCATGGTGGTCCACGATGCCACGCAACAACGCCATTTCAGGGGGCGGAAATTCCGTTAAAATCGCTCTGCCCGGCGGTGGGTCGTCCTTAACTTCTTCCCACGACGGTAACACGCGGCGTTGTGCGGCTTGCATCTCCGCCAGCTGCTCACCTGAATAGTAATCTGGGACAATTAAGTAGCCTTTCGCTAAGAGTTCATCCAGCTGCGCATCGGTAAATTTTTTAGGCATGGTTACCTCCATTGGAGACAGAAAACGGATTTGAACAGAGACAGGTTAAAAATTTTTGCTGACGAACCTTGACCCCAAAGCCCGTCAGCAAAATTGAAAACTCCCCCAGACGGACTCGAACCGCCGACACGATGGTTAACAGCCATCTGCTCTACCGACTGAGCTATGGGGGAATGCTGATGTTAATTATAACCCATCTCGCCAGCAATTGCAAATTAAATTTCGTTTTTTGCAGAATTTTCCAAAAACCGTATCGGGAGCTATGCATGCCGTCTTCTCAATCATCTCCGCAAAAGACCGGCTTTGAATTTCTCCGGGAACATAATTTAGCATCCGCACGTAACTTGTGAACCCGAAACGCCTTTCGTACCTTTTGTCTCATACCCGTCACGTTTCCACCAATCCAAACCACCCACCAGTTCCTTGACTTGAAATCCCAGCTTTGACATATTCAAAGCACCTTTGGTAGAGGCGTTACAACCGATGCCATCGCAGTAAGTCACATACAACTTGGATTTATCGAGTTCACCCGTAGTTGCCTCAGACATTGTGCGATGCGGGAGATTTATTGATGTCGGTATATGTTCAATCTCGTAAGCCTCTGGCGAACGGGCATCTATGACGACGACAGGCTCCCCATTATTGAGGGCTTCAAAGAGATCCCAGGAATCCGTTTCGTAACTGAGTTTTGCTTTGTAAAATTCGATTTGATTCATAACTTTTTAAGCGTGTTTCCTCCTTAGCCGATTCCGTAAATCTAACCTACCTTGGGAAAAACCCCACAGAATGCCAATAGCGAGACAGATCCAGACCCCTGACCATGCAACGACGTCAACAATATCAGAGGCGGATGCGCTCAGGTTGTCATAGCGTTGTGAGGCTTCTGCTATACTGTTATAGCTGCCATCTACATCTCGATAAGCGAACTTTTCTACTATCCACCATACGTTGCGAGAGACAAAGGCGGAGAAAACAAGCCATAAGAAGCCGGCGATAATGCCCAATGACACCCGCAGCGACAGAATTCCGAGGAAATGAAGCCCGGCTGTGAATTTCTGCATAAACATGGTTTGTGCCTCCTATGGTGATAGTTCATCAATACTTGATATTGGATACTACTTTTTAGATGCACTTGGTGCTAATAAGGATAGTGGAAATTTCTTAAGGCAGAACACATCTCTGTCTGTTGTAGATACACGTAGTCTTAGGTATAGATCTTGATTTCTTCAGGGTTTATAGCAACGATGCGAGAAATGCGTTCAAGTTCGGCTTCGGATAGCACTTGAACGATGTCTTCCCAGACCCGGTCTTCCCGTTCTGAACGGATGTATTTATCAATGTTAAACTTGCGGCTGATGACAAGAATTCGGATGTGTTCGTTGTCATCATCGTCAAAAACATCAACGAAGTAGTCTGGATCAGGGAAAGAGCCTGCTTTTAGCGTGTCGTGAATTTTTTGCTTTAGCGTTTCAGATGCCATATCTCTACCTTAATTACCACAGTTGGACCTCTTCAGGAATTGCACCAATTAATAAGGATACGTGTCCCCATTCCTCATCTGAAAGATGCTTTAGGAGTTCGTCCCAAATGATGTCGCCTCTACCTTTCATAGTGTGTCCGTTGAATTTTCGACTGACAACGACAACATGAATGAAGTCGCCAGCTCCATCGGAAACATCAACGAAATCTTTTGTATCGTTGAAGTAGCCTGCTTGGAGTGTATCGTGAATTTTTTGTTTTAATATCTTGCAGGCCATATCTAAATCCTCCGTTAGAGGTTGGTATCTATCCAATGTATAACGTTTTCAAGATCGGTAATGAACTCGATTGCTTCTTGATGTGTGGCTTGTTTGGAGGTGTATCGCCATTGTGGGGTCCATCTGTTAATTTCGTGAAACCTATGCCATACCTCCTTATTTTGCTTAAGTCTATTATAACTGGAAGTAAGTTTTAGTAGATCTTCCAGTTGATGCGTAAAGACTGTGCGGTATGCAGGTAGTATGGAACGTTGTCGAAGTAGGTCTTCTAATTCACCCAAATTTTTGCAATCATAGATATGCATCAATTTCGTTTTCAAGAGGCATTCCACAGCGTAGCCTGCCATGTACATCGCGCCCCTCCACCGAGAAGCATTGAGAAGTGCTTTTGCATCTGCCAGACGTTGGCGACTGGCTACAGTGAGTTCACTAACTCCATTGTACGAATTGCGATTCATAAAGTTAAGATGATTTGCTCCTAACCTTGTAATAGATTTCTATTTTCTATAAAGTATATCATATTTTTTCTCCCATCTACCACAAAATCAGATAAAATTAGCGCGTAGGTTGGGTTGAACGATAAAAAAACAAAACCCTCCAGTTTATAAGGGAGAGTCTGCTTTTCGATGAACCGTTTGTATAGGTAGAAATAGCGAAACCCAACAATCCAAACGTTACGGATTTTACCTCAAGACCTGAAGCCCACGAGGGGTTATGCGGTAATAGCCCGTTCTCGTTCGTTTTATCAGTCCTTTGTTCACTAAGTGCTTTTCTGCCTGTCCAGTTTTGCTCAAGTAACTTCTTGCGTCGTCGGTTAATGAAAAATATTCAGTAAGGCAATTGATAATTTCCACGCGACGGTGTTCCTTCCTATCGGCGAGAAGTTCAAGCGCAGGCTGCTCCATTTCTTTACCAGTGGGCAAAATTGTTCTTTCATAAACGGGTCGGACAGGTTGTGGTGGCTGTTCTTCATTATTCGAAGCGTTGAACAAGTTGCTCAATTCCGTTACTTCACTTTCTATCCACGCTTGAAAATCTTTGGGAGAAATCGCTATTTCCCAATCGCCGTTTACTTTCTCAACATTCCATCCAGCGTTCCGCATTTCTTCTTTGCCCTCGGGTCCTTGGGCATGCCAATAATGCCAGAAATTTTGGGTAATCTCAGCCCCCTCAACACGGTACTTGTTCAAACGCTTTGTAAAAGGGGTCCCCTGAAAAGTAACAGAATTAGGTGTAGCAGGATTTAGCAGCAAGTCCTCCTTGTCTTCGGATAGCGAATCGGAGGTATTGAGTTCCTGGATTCTCGGTAGAAAGACTTCATCGAACTTTTTATGGAATTTTTCAAGTTTTGAGATAACCCATTCGTGGTGGTTTTCCCAGTCTGATTCATCTGTCGAATCAATGATATCCTTACGTAAGGATATCCGGTTCTCTGGACGCTGCGGTAATTTCTCCCATTCAAGAGATTCACAAAACTCCTGCTCAATTTCTTTTTGCTGTTCCTCGAGGAGGTCAAAATTTTGTTCTGACATATAAAGCCGGATGGCAATTTTCCTATTATTCTTGCCCAACCACACATTCATCCTAAAGCCAGTAAGATCTATCAAGGTTCTGCTAACGTTTAAGTAATTTTCCGAACTCGGTTTATTAAATCTAATTGGAGTGTCCTTTTGAGCTGCATAGTCGCACAATTGTTCCCAAAATTTCCTTCGCCATTCCTTAATTGAAGTAGTCTCGTATCGCTCCTCTAGCTCTGTCTTATCCATCAAGGTTTTGATGTGTTTGTTACTCTCCAATTCGATAACTTTTGGAGGATTCTCTGTCTCCGAGAGACGTTCTTTCAATTCATCGTTCTCTGTTTTCATATCAGCGTTTTCTGCTTCCATTGACTCCAATCGATTTGATATATCTGATAAGCGTTCCTCAGCAACAGTTTTTCCTGCTACAGCTATTTTCAACTTAATAGATGCGGTTTCAAGACGTGCATCGTAAGCAAGCCGTTCTGCTTCCGCTTCTTTCAGCCGATCTGATGTAGTTTTGACTTGTTTTTCTAATTCGGTTTTCTCTGTGTTTGATGTCTCAAGTTGCTGCGTCATATCCGCGATATGTTCCTTGTAAGCGGCAATTTCTGATTTCAATAGAGGTTCTTCGGTCTCATGAGAAAAAAGTCGCTTACGGATTTCTTCAACTTCACGTTTTGCATCAGATCTACCAATTTTTTCGAGCACATCAGCGATAAAAAACAGATGTGCTCGTGTGAATTCATGGTCTAGGTCCATTGTGCCTGTGTGTGAAACCTTATTTCGGGCAATCACAGCCAGGCGTGTCATACTTCGTATATCGTATTCGTCACGTTTGAGTTCCCGATTATAGCCAAATCGCTGGCTAAAAAGAGACCAACAGTCCCTATGATTAAAGATTCTTGAAATACCTTTAATACCTATATCGCGAAGTTCGCCCCCCAATGCTCTTTTGATTAATTCTTCTACGGTCTCGCCCTGAACTTTGTCCTCCAAATACTCAAAGATAAACTTGCACATAGCAAGTTTGTATGTATTAAGTGCTGCGTTGAGCCCTTCTTGGTTGCGTAATTCGGTCATCTTTATGTTCACAAGCCTCCATTCAGTTAGTTTTCCGAAAGTATATCACGTTTTCACATCCGTTGCAACTGCAAATTACGACGGGAGTGTATAAATTTTCGACACCAAATAGGTTAAATCATCTTCCAACGGTTCTGATATAGCACTCCGCTGGAGTGCAAGAAACCACTCCCCTGGTTCTATAGACATATTGCTCCGCTGGAGCAAGGAGGGTCTTTGAAGATGGGTTTTTATAGTTAGGTTTACACTTCATGTGACCTTTAACAACAGGACAGGAAACCTGTCCCCTACGAGGCAGGACGTGCCCCCGATATCGGTGTAAATATTTTGTCATTAGATATTTGGATAGGGAAGACCGGCGAAGTTAGAAACATCGCCTACCATGATGAGGCGTAAGGGATCGGGGAATGCAGAGTTAGGTAGCAAAGACCGTATGATAATTCTCTGAAGACATGGCAAAAACTTTACGCACCCAATTACGGTTCCACAGAAAACACCTCAATTTTACCTGTCTCAACCCATCTCGCTACCACACTCCGTCCCGGAATTGCGACCTCCTCGTATTCAAATCGCTCCGTCCCAAAGTTGGCAAATATCTCAACCGTATCTGCAAACACGGTGCGCTGGACAAGTTTATCCTCAGTCAACCATTCAAAATCTGTCATCGCTTTCCCACCAATCTCCCGATGCAACGGTGAAAAGAAGCCGTAGTGCCGTTTTATCCAATCTTTATGCTTTGAAAACCGTGCTGTGTTCAGATGATACAACGGCGGGACGTTGTAAAGCAACTCTAAGAATGCTACTGTCTCGACTGCATTCTTAAATTTGAGACTGCTATAACCCCAGTGATGCGTCGTCACGACCGAATCGTGGAATACAATCTGGTAGAGCGGTAACCGGAAACGCGGGTCGTAATAGATATAGAAGTAACGTTCTTTGAGAGGTACTTGTTTAACGTGAACCGCAGGGGCTTCGGGGGGCCAGTATCCGCCTATGTAGTAAGGGGAGGTTTTGTCCTTCATATCTGGATCACCCCAACCAATGACAGGACTCATCATCCCGTGTGCGAAATGGATTGTCGCTGCAGCGTAGGCGGAACCGCCCTCTGAACCGATAGCCATATCATGGGTATCCCGGACCCACGCCATCCGCGCAAGCCGTGCGTTCATGTCATCTAATTGCGTTGCAGGATGTGATGGCGAATAGTCGTCAAAGAGCTCGCCGTAAGCATCGCAGTCAATAAACCATGAGTTAAAGTCTGTTGGCATCTGTGCGACGATACTGTTAACGCGATCTTCCACGTAAGGTTGGGCAACGATTGGACTTAAGTGGTATCCTTTCTGTTTGAATCCCTTACTTTTTTTGCCATCGCTCTTGACAATCCCACCGCTCTCATACAGCGACAGGTCAAACTGTGCCGTCTCCCATGTATTCTCTTCATCGGGATGGTGGATGCTATGGTAGGAATCGTAGGGTCCCACCAGATAGCCGAGTTCTCTCGCCTTAGCAACGGCAGTGGGATGCCGAAATCCGTCCTGCCATGAGTCCACACCGAGCCAGAGCCTATCCAATCCGTTTTTCGCGAACCGTTCCAGCAGCTTCACAGATAGACCGTCCCCCCACTCATCCGGATGTCGTAGGACGTTTGGGAACACCGCGTAGAGCAGCAGACAGTTACGTCGATAGAGTTCTGGAGTCGATAGTGTAGATGGGTTTCGTGAAAGCAATTTTTCCGTTTCTGGCACAAAAGATATCCCTACCCAAGCCGATGGATTGTAAAAATTGGGCTTCTCCAGCTGCTGACTTATCGCACGACTCACAACCCGTTGCGCGTAATTAGATGGGTGTACTGACTCGGCGATCTCTTGGATGGCTTTCTTCGCTTCCGTATTCAATCGTGAAAGGATACGTGCCTGAACATTCTCGGCTGTCCATTCATCACCACCGCGACTGAGTTCTGTGGCGAACGCTTTCCAATCCGTTACATCGGACCGACTGAGCAACTTACCGCCCCAGAGATAGGCATGCGCGGCACCGAGTAATTTCTCCGCTTCGGGGGTCTGCTCAATCTTTTCAGCGAACGAGACGAATTCACCGTTTTGCTGGAGCCATTTTCGGTATTGTTTGGCAGGGGCAACGGGGGATGCCTCGCCGAGCGAGATACGTACGCCGTATTTTTTTTCTTTCCAGTTCGGTGTGAAGGTGTGCGACACCTGCATGCCTAAGGTAGATGTTGCAGTCTTATGGAACCGGATTTTGTTGTTGAACGGATTTGTTAAAATATAGGTGAGTGTTTTATCGCCAAGATCGAGTCCCCAGAAGGGCATAGAGAGACCGGCGGTTGTGTTTATCGGTCCCCGTTCAGATAGAAAGTCCTGCCACATTTCGTCATCTTTTGGTACGTAACTCCCTTCAAAAAAAGGGAGAATATAAGCGTGAATGGACTCGGTGTTTTCAATAACCGGCCATGTTAGATTTTGTGCATCGTCCGTAGGCGCGTCTTGAATGAATTCAAAAGTGAGTGCGTCTCCTATCAGTTCAGTCCGAACGGTAAGAAAACGTTCTGGCAGTTTCCAGTTGGCAACGTTGCCGTCATGAGAAAAATCCGTCACAGTCCCAAATCCCGGCTGTTTCGACGAGATCGGTATTGTTATATTTGTGCCTGCCGGATAGGCGTACACGGCAAGCGACTCGGTTAAGATTTCTACATCCCATATCTCGTTGTTGAAGCGAACCGAAGTCAATGTGTCACTCATACTGATAGAAGCCAATAGAAATATTCCTATAGATAAGATGGAAAGTCGTAGTTTGGACACTGGTGTTTATCCTCATTCAAAAAGTTGTGAGACTTGGCACGAAAAGCCTTCGACGACATCTTCACCGGTAAGGGTATCTTCGCGTGTAAGCACTTTGATATCTGTCTCTGAACGATACACCGTTACCGTTTTTGCCACAGGTTCAATCACCCAAACAAGCTCCGTTCCGCCACTCAGATAGGTGAGCGCCTTTTCAAAGACACGGAACAGAACATCTGTTGGGGAAACGATTTCAACAGCGAGATCCGGTGGGATTGAGAATGCCTTACGTCTGTCATCTGGCAGTCGTCCTGTCGAAACAAACGCAATATCTGGTATCAGGAACCTATCGCCAATCTTAAAACCGGTGTCCGATGTGTAGACGCGGCCGAGTTGATTTTCGCGAACATACGGGCCTAAAAATAAAAATAAATTGCTACTAATATCACCGTGTTCGCCCGAAGTTGGTGGCATCGGTATTAATTCTCCTTTGACATATTCGTATCCTTCTAAATCGCTTTCAAGAAACTCCTCGAGCGTCATATCAGTTTCTAACGGCATGAGGGATATTGCCGCTTGTTCGTGACCGGCTTTTAGCGTATTCATCAGCACGCCTCCTTTCTGGATTTCTATGAGAACTGTTTATCTTGACAACTCTTCCCACAACGCCCGATAAAAATTCATCACGCGTAGCGGGTCGGAACTCCCCGCGATTTCAGCGAGCGTGTAACCTGAATACCCGGAGTCTTTCAACGATGTAAAGAGTTCCCGCCACGGATACTCGCGTCGGTGGAGCTCCGTGATATGTACCAAACCGATTCTACCTTTTACAAGATTAAAGTTGTTTTGAATAGAGCCATTTTCCACTTCACCGAAGTTGGAGTTCCAGCAGACGTAAACGTTACCGTGGTCAGCGACATCAATAATCGTTCGGATGTGCCGGAGTTCAGAGGTGCCGCCCCCGTGGACTTCTAACCGAATCTGCACGCCGAGGTCAGCAGCGAATTCGCCACACTCCCGCAATGCCAATCCGATTTGCTCCAGGGTCTTTTCAACAGGCACTTCCTCGGGGAGACCGTTCGGGCGCACTTTAACGCCGGGTGCCCCAACATCTGCTGCCAGTTGAGAGTACAGCTTCGTTCCGTCTATATTCTGACGAACCACCGATTGATCCACGGCGTGATAGTCAAAAGCGGATCCCAAACCAGCAATCTCAATCGGGGAGTCATCGAATTGTTGTTTGACGGCTGCGCGTTCACTTGCCGAGAGTTCGACTTCAACGCCGTGGGCATGTGTGGTCCGTAACTCCACACCCGCAAACCCTGTTTCTACACAATTGTCAATAATTGTAGGAATATCCCAATCTTTTGCCATATTATACGTAACTAAACCCAGTTTCATACTTTAGTTTTAAGGGCTTGCAAGCTTCGCCCTCCTCCTTTTATTTAAAAAGTTGTGCAACTTGACACGAGAATCCTTCAACGACATCCTCACCGCGGAGGGTATCGTTGATCGTCAGTAATTTAATATCTGTTTCCGACCGATACACCGTTACCGTTTTTGATCCAGGTTCAATCACCCAGACCATCTGTGTGCCAGCTTCCAGATAGGCGAATGCCTTTTCAACCACGCGACGGAAAGCATCTGATGGTGAAACGACCTCAACAGCGAGGTCTGGTGGAACTGGAAACGACTTACTCAGATCATCAGGGATCCGTTCTATTGACAGAAAAGCAACATCTGGTTTTAAGACGCGCTCCCCCACCCGAAACCCTGTATCAGGAGCGACCACCTCGCCGAGTTGATGCTCATGCACGTACATACCCAAGCGCAAAAAGACCCTTGCACTAATCAAACCGTGTTCTGCTGATGCAGCTGGCATCGGAATTAATTCTCCTTTCACATATTCATATCCCTCTAAATCGCTTTGGAGAAATTCCTCCAGCGTCATATCTGTTTCTATTGGGGCGAGGGATATTGCTGCCTGTTCGTGTCCGTTTTTGGGGATGCTCATCGGAAACCTCCTTCTTCAGGATATTTACCGTTTTCAATTGCGTTATGCTATATTTTTTGCTATAATGCTCCTTAAACTTAAAACGTAAGGAGAACACCACTATGGCTTATGCACTTGAAGACGAATTTGGTGATATTATTGGTAAAGCCCGACGCGGGCAGAACATCTCTCAGAACAAAATCGCTACCGCCGCCGGTATTACAGAGGCAGAACTGGCGCGTATGGAACAGTATACCTTAAAACCGACAGAATCGCAAGTCTTTGGTCTCGCAGAAGTACTCAATTTAGACGGTGCCAAGTTGCTCGATATTGCGACGGAGCAGTGGGAACCAGAGCCCGCGCAACAAGCGAGCAACGCAAGTCTCGAAGTTATCACGATTAGCGCGCCAGTCGGCGGGTGGCCCGTCAATGCCTATCTATTGGTATGCAAAGCTACCGACGATGCTGCAATCATCGACACCGCTGCGCATCCAGACCTCATTTTGGAACAGGTAGATGCCCATAGCGTGAATCCGACGGCGATCCTTTTGACGCATGCGCACAGTGATCATACCGATGGGTTACCGCAGCTCCAAACCGCCACGGGTTGCGAAACTTACATTCATGAGAACGAACCGAAACCGCGGAGTAACGCACAACTCCATGAAGTTGCACACGCCGATATCCTCTCCGTCGGTGAACTTATGGTAACCGTTGTCAATACACCCGGACATACACCCGGCGGCTGTAGTTTCCTCACGCAGAACGCAGCATTTGTCGGCGATGCGATTTTCGCCGGTTCTGTCGGGGGTCCCAACATCTCGTATCAGGCTGAAATTGACAGTGTCCGTGACAATCTACTTTCACTTCCTGACACGGTGAGGCTCTATCCAGGACATGGTCCCTCTACAACCGTCGGTGAAGAGAAATTACACAACCCGTTTTTCTAACTTTGTTGTTAAACAACCCTTCATAGTCCAGAGGCGGTTAAAATTTGCCGAAAACCACCGTGAAACGGAGTGGAACGGTGACCAGATTTAATCGTTAAAAATTTGTTCTCGTATCTGATTCAACGTTTCCTTTCGATCGGTCTATCGCTTTTAGCGGTATCGCTCCTTGTCTTTTTGATGGTGCATCTCATCCCAGGCGATGCCGCTGTCGCTATTTTGGGAGAGCGTGCTACCGAAAGAGCACTCACCGAACTCCGAGAGGAGATGGGACTGGACAAGCCGCTTTATTACCAATACGCCAAGTTCTTGTGGGATATCGCGCACCTTGATTTCGGACGCTCCTTTAAAACAAAGCAACCCGTCATTGACGAGATCAAACGTTATTTCCCCGCGACTGTTGAGCTAACCCTCGCTGCGATGGCTTTTTCGATTCTGTTCGGCATCGCTGCGGGGGTGATTGCTGCCGTCTCGCGTGGAACGTTTTGGGACTATTTTTCCATGTCGGTTTCCCTTGCTGGGATCTCTATGCCGATCTTCTGGTTAGGTTTGATGCTCATCCTCCTCTTCTCCTATTTTTTTCCGATACTTCCGAGCACAGGACGCTTAGATGTCGTCTTGGATTTAGATATCCAATCCCGCACGGGTCTGTATCTCATTGATACGCTGCTTGCCGGAAACTTTACCGCCTTTCGGAATGCTATTGCCCACTTAATCCTTCCAGCCATTACGTTGGGAACTATCCCATTAGCGATTATTGCTCGGATGACGCGTTCGAGTCTACTTGAAGTCCTAAATCAACCTTATATTACAACGGCGTATGCGAAGGGCTTGCCACGCTGGAAGGTTATCGGCAAACACGCCATGAAGAATAGCATGGTGCCTGTTTTGACGATTATCGGATTGGAATTCGGCTATCTGATGGGGGGTGCCATCTTAACCGAACATATCTTCTCGTGGCCCGGACTTGGTTCGTGGTTGCGTGCTGCCGTTGAGGCGCGCGATGTCCGGGCAGTACAAGGCGGCGTACTTTTCGTCGCAACGGTCTTTATGCTCGTCAATCTTATCGTTGATATGTTGTATGCCTATTTCGATCCGCGTATCCGAGTGGAGGACGCTGCCAAATGAACACTTCCATAACGTCTACCAGCCAAGGACACGTCTTACGAAAGTTGCTCCGACACCGTTCTGCGACTATCGGTGCCTCCATTATCCTATTTTTTATTCTTGTCGCTATCTTCGCACCCTTCATTGCAACACACGATCCGAGACAGGCGAACGTCGTTGAGCGTCTCAGCGGTTGGTCGGCAACGCACTACCTCGGCACCGATGGGGTGGGACGGGACATCTTCAGTAGGATTGTCTACGGCACTCAAATCTCTCTGCGGGTCGGACTTATCGCAATGACCTTTTCGATCGGGTTCGGCACGCTGTTCGGGGCAATCGCCGGTTATTACGGGGGTAGACTCGATAACGCTGTTATGCGCGTTATGGATATGATGCTTGCGATGCCGAGTATCCTCCTCGCCATGGTGATTGTCACGATTTTGGGACAGAGCCTCACAAATGCGATTATTGCTGTTTCAATTGTCTACATTCCGCAATACGCCCGCATTTTGCGTGCAGCCGTCCTGAAGGTCAGAGAATTAGATTATGTCGTCGCCGCGAAGGTCATTGGTGCAAGTGACAGTCGCATTCTCCTAACGACTGTGCTTCCGAACTGTATTGCCCCGCTGATTGTCCAAGCCACCTTGGGTATCGGCGCAGCGATATTAGATGCGGCGGGACTCAGTTTTTTAGGACTCGGCGCGGAGATTGGTGAACCCGAATGGGGTGCGATGCTCAATGAGAACAGGAAGTTTATCCGCCGTGCCCCGCTCACTGTCACCGCTCCCGGTATCGCGATTTTCCTGATTGTTTTGGGTTTCAATCTCCTTGGCGACGCACTCCGGGACGCACTCGATCCGCAGATAGATTGAGCTATGGAAACGTGTAGACATTTCAGTGAACCACGGATGTGGAAGCGCACTTCCCATCGCTGGCGAGGTTTCCTAACCTATTCACACATCACGGTTTAGATTGGTTGATGATTTCTAACCAGTTTTGGTTGATGATTATACGACAAACCTACAGTCTTACAAGGTTTATAGAGGTTGATGATTCAGTTGACGATTTTGATGGTTTTTGGTTAATGATTGTGAGATAAACCCATACAACAACAAGGTTTACAGAGGTTAATGATTCGGTTAACGATTAAATCTCATAAATCGCTTGCTCTAAAACTTCATCTTCTGTACAATGTTCAGCAAAATTTATGGAGAAACTTTTATGGCAGCACCGCACACTATTTTTTATCTCTTACAAAAATTCCACGGTATTGAACCGCTCAAACGACTTTTCTGGGTAGAACTCAACTACGATCGCGCCAATCAACCTATCAACGAACTTCCTGAGAGCATTGCCTCCCTTGTCTCGGAACCGCCTCTCCATTTTGCTACCGGTGGCAGAGATGGCGATTTTCATATCATTTATGCTCGCCTCAAAACAGAACGACTTCGGAAGACCGACGAACGTCAGACTATTACGCACCTCCAAACCCGATACCCAGATGCCCTCTATGTCTTCAGTGACGCTGCACAACAGCAGTGGCATTTTATCAACGTTAAACTCACTCGCGAGAAGCGGGAGCAAAACAGACAGCAACGCGAGCAGGACCTAAAGCAACGCAATCTTTTCAGACGCATTACAATTGGATCTGATGAAAGACTTCGCACTGCTGCGGAACGTATTGCGATGCTGGACCTTGAAAAATTAGGTGAACAAGATATTTTCTTTGAAAACCGCGAACTGCTTACTGCATTGGAAATTAGAAAAGGGCACGAGGAAGCTTTCGACGTTGAAGCGGTTACAGAAGCATTTTTTAAGGACTACAAGCGTGTTTTCGCGAAACTCCAAACTGAACTCCGTAATCAGACAGATGATGCAAAATGGGCACACGATTCTGCCCAACAATTCCTCAGCCGCTGTCTTTTCCTCTACTTCGTACAGCGAAAGCGATGGCTTGGCAGCAATCAGGAAAAGGATACCGACTTTCTTCACACCTTTTGGGAAGCATATCAGACAGCATCGCGACCGAGAGACACCTTCGTTAAAGAGTGGTTAAACGTCCTTTTCTTTCAGGCGTTCAACAATAGATCCTGTGGCGGCTATCGTTACCTGCCAAACAGCATTCGAGAGGCACTGCAATTCGCTCCATATCTCAACGGCGGACTGTTTCGGAAAAATAATTTTGATACTGATTACCTTGTAAGTGTCTCAGATGACTTGTGGGAAGAAATTTTCGGTTTCTTTGAAGGATACAACTTCACCATTGCCGAGGATACACCCTTGGATCAAGAAGTCGCAGTTGACCCAGAGATGATTGGGAAAGTCTATGAGAGTCTTGTCTCTGTAGAAGATGAGGAGCGCAGCGATGCGGGTATCTTCTATACCCCACGCGTTGAAATTGACCTGATGTGTAGACTCGCGCTTGTTGACAATCTGGCAAATCATATCGGGACCGCAGCTGATAAGCATCTCTTTTATGAAGCACTTTTCGCCTTTGAATCGACGGAGAAAACAGAGGTAGATGACAGACTTGCAAGCTGCGAACTTGTGGGAACCTATCCATAAACACCTCACGGAAATAACTGTACTGGATCCTGCGTGCGGCAGTGGTTCTTTTCTTGTCGGTATGCTTCATGTGCTGGATGATGTTCAGGAACGGGCAAGACGCTCTCTGCTACAGAAGCTTGGCTTGAAGACCCAGCGGAACAACTCACGCTTGATGGAATGAGCGTCCCAGAGGATCGACAGTTGGATTTTGAAACGCTTCAGAAACAACAAGAACTTAAACAGTACAAAGAAAACCGGAGGCAGGTGAGACGCGCCCGCGAGGTACTTTCTTCAGACACAACATCGATCTTCGTTTGGGATATCGCTTTCGTTGAAATTTTTAGCCAACGCAAAGGGTTTGATGTTGTCATAGAAAATCCGCCCTATATCCGACAAGAACGGATCGCTGATCCACTGTTACCGCGTGAAGAAGTTACAACCGCTAATAAGAAGGAATATAAGGCAAAATTGGCGAGGTCTATCTATCAGGCATATCCCGACCATTTCGGATATAACGAAAATAGAGGCAGGGTCCAATATAAACTTAACGCAAAGAGCGACCTTTACGTCTACTTCTATTTTCATGGACTCTCGCTCCTTAATCCAAAAGGCACTTTCTGCACCATAACCTCTAATTCGTGGTTAGATGTCGGTTATGGCAAAGACCTCCAAGAATTCCTACTCAAACGTTGTCATCTCAAGATTGTTTTAGACAACTCCGCAAAACGTTCCTTCGCCTCTGCGGATGTCAATACGGTGATTTGTCTGATTGCTGCTCCCGATAGAGCGAAAGAATCAGGTGGTCAACACGGTACCTGTTTCGTCAACTTCACTGTGCCGTTTGAAGCGATCTTGGATGCTATAATTTTCTACGAAATCGAAACAGCGGAAGGACGTATGCCTTCTACACCGGAACACCGTATCCATCAAATATCACAGCGAGAACTTTTACAGCAAGGCATAAGAGAGCAAAAATTTGAAGGTGACAAATGGGGTGGGAAATACCTCCGCGCCCCCGACATCTATTGGACAATTTTAGAGAAGGGGAAAGGTAAACTGGTGCGTTTGGGTGACATCGCTGACGTGCGGCGAGGCTTCACAACAGGTGCCAATGCATTCTTTTATCTTGATGCTGAACGGATTCGTGAATGGAGAATCGAAGATGAATTCTTGAAACCTGTCATCAAAAGTCCGCGAGAATGTAAAAGCATCCGTGTAGACCCCAGTCAGTTGCAGTTCAAGTTGTTTATGTGTCATGCAGATAAGGCAGCGTTGGCGGGGACTGCTGCGTTCGACTATATTGAATGGGGCGAGTCGCAGGGGTTTCATCAGAGACCGAGTTGCAGAGGACGCGCAAGATGGTGGGATTTGGGGGAACAGGCACTTTTTGATTGGCTTATTTTGAGATTCCGTGATAAGAGAAATTGGACTCCGATTAACGAAACATCTTCCTTATTAGCTGGTGATGTTGTGTTTACTGCAACGCTTCATAATCGGGAAACACTTCAATCTGCAAATGCAGTTGCCAATTCTACTTTAGCGGTGCTTGTTTCTGAAATATACGGTAGAGTCAATTTGGGAGACGGTTTACTCACAACCTATGGCCCTGATATTTTGAGTTTTGATTTCATATCACCCGACTGGATTGATGCCAAAAGCGGTAAAAGTTTAAGCCAAGCCTTTGAGCTAATGAAGCAGCGGGACGTTCTGTCAATCTTTGATGAGGTCCTCCAACCTGACCGCCGCGCGCTTGACACAATCATTTTCGATGCTCTCAACCTCACAACAGGCGAGCGCGATGGGGTCTACGAAGCGGTCACGCAACTCGTAACAACCCGCCTTGAGAAGGCGAAAAGTGTTTAACGACGGATTAAAACATTGGTATATTTTCTATAGAAAATGGTATACTTTAGAAAGACAGATGTGTTAGACATCAATGAAATTGTCTCTTTTTTCACAGGTGCGCTCGGACAGTTCGCGGATCGGAGTGCCAAATGGCTCTTATCCAACCCAGAGAACCTACGCGGGCTCCTTGAAATTATCGGAGAAAACCTTGTTGCGTCTCTGGACTTCAGCAGAGTCCAGCGCGTCAATACGACTTTCATCGCCGATAACCTACGCGAACAAGAATCCGATTTGGTCTTTCTCTTACCGTTCCGAGATACCGATGAAACAGAGGTGATGATCTATATCCTCATTGAACATCAGTCTACGGTTGACCCTATCATGGGATTTCGGATGTTCTCTTATATGTATCACATCTGGGACCAACAACGGCAGCAGTGGGTCGCTGCGGGTGTCCCGAAAAGTCAGTGGCGATTTCGTCCGATCATTCCGGTTGTGTTTTACACAGGAAAAGCAGAATGGCGACCTGTGATTTCAATGGAGACGTTGATGGATGTACCAGAGGCACTGCGTCGGTTTGTTCCGAGTTTTGAGACGTTATTTCTCGGTATTCAGGGCGAATCCGATGCGAACTTACTGAAGACCGAGAGTCCATTTGGGTGGCTAATGACAGTCCTCAAACGTGCGGACACACCTGATCCTTCTGTATTCGTATCAGTATTAGAGACGTTAGGGGATCATATTAGTGATATGAAGGAGTCGGAGCGCGCTGTGTGGGTGCAAGCCGTCTGCTATCTTTACGCGTTAGTTATCCACAAACGTTCCGTTGGCGAACGCGCGGATTTAGAGCGGGTCGTCTCCGAACACCAAAGGACTTTGAACATTTCACAAGAGGAGGTAACTCTCATGCAAACCATGGCTGAACATTATCTACAACAAGGCATAGCGCAAGGCATAGCACGCGGTGCGCGCGAGACCACAATTGAGAATACACTGGCAATCCTCACGGCGCGTTTCCCACACGCCGATGCGACTTTCCTAAAGCCGATGCTTGAAGCGATTTCAGACCTGGATAGACTGAAGGCACTGCATGTCCGCGCCCTAACGGTCCCGAGTCTTCAGGATTTTCAACAGGGCATCAGTACATAGATCTATTAAACTCCTTGGGTGCCTTGACGCGAATGCCACACGATATTATTGATAACCGCAGCGAGAAACTGATTGAACATGTTAATCTCATCTTAGATTCCTCCGAGCGCGCCCGTTTCGCTGTAGGATACTTTTTTCTTTCCGGTTTCACCAGTATTGCAGAAGAATTACAGCAACTCACGGAACTCCGTCTCCTCATTGGTAACACCAGCACACGCGAAACGATTGAACAACTTGCCGAAGGGTATAGAGAGTTATCAGCCGTCGAAAACGCGACTGAGGAGATCATCTACGCAAATCGTGCGACCCGCAGGGCAAGGGCAAGCGAAACCGCTGAAAATCTGAGGACATGTGTTGATGTAATGCCCCAAACTGATGAGTCCGAGCAGTTAATCAAAACTTTAGTGGATATGGTTGTCAGTAAGAAACTGAAAGTCAGAATCTACACCAAAGATAGACTCCACGCCAAAGCCTATATTTTTGACTACAATCAAAACGGACGTTATGAAACTGGCATTTCTATCGTCGGTTCATCTAATCTCACCTTGGCGGGTTTAACCAGCAACACCGAATTGAACATTGTTGTTCACGGTGATGCCAATCAGGAGCAGCTCCGTAATTGGTTTGATGAGTTATGGGCGGAGTCTGAGGACTTTAACGAAGTTTTGATGGAGGAGATGCAGACCTCTTGGGCACTCGCTCCCGTTCGTCCGTATGACATCTACATGAAAACGCTTTATGAATTAGTCAAGGAGAGACTTGAGCGAGACGAAGATAGCATATCACCTATTGCCACACTGATGGAACAATTGGCTGATTTCCAACAGGTTGCGGTGTGGCAAGCGATTAAAATCATCAATAAATACGGTGGGACCTTCGTATCTGATGTTGTCGGGTTAGGAAAAAGTTACATCGGTTCTGCAATTGTAAAATACTTTAAACAGGTCGAAAATGTCCGTCCTTTAATTTTTTGTCCACCCGCGCTCATTCAAATGTGGAAACGTTACAATGAGGTTCATCAACTCGACGCAGAAGTGATTTCCAGTGGACTTCTTAGCAGTGACGAAGAGAGTACTCGAAGTTTACTTTTGGATTATTATAAAGATAGAAACTTCATACTCCTCGACGAGAGTCATAATTTCCGTAATCCAAGTACACAGCGTTACCGACTCTTGCAAGAGTTTCTAACAACCGGTGAGAAAAAGAGCTGCTTCCTGACAGCAACCCCCCGCAACAAAAGCGCGTGGGACATCTACCATCAATTCAAACTTTTCCATCCAGACGACGATACCGGCTTACCGCTTGAACCTGCACATCTACGTGAATATTTTCGGCACATTGAAAGAGGCACCCGGGATCTCCGCGTCCTTTTACAGCATATTCTCATCCGCCGCACCCGAAACCATATTCTGCGATGGTATGGGTACGATGCTGAAACAGATGAACCTGTCGATCCTGCCGAATTTGGTGATTACCTGAATCACAAACGGCGCGCTTATGTCCGAATTGGCGATACACGGCAATTTTTTCCACAACGCATACTCAAGACGGTAGAATATAGTATTGAAGATACCTATCAAGGACTTTATCAGCAAATTCGGGAGCACCTCGGCACGGCGAAAACTACTACCACTGCCCAATTGACTTATGCTCGGTATGGACTCTGGCATTACGTTAAAAGGGGAAAACGGGGAGTCTCACCTTACCGAGATTTACAGAGCGCAGGCAAAAACCTTCGCGGTCTAATTCGTGTGCTGCTTTTCAAACGTTTTGAATCCAGCGTTTACGCTTTCAAACGGACTATATCCCGACTACTGAACGTCCATCGCCTATTTCTCGATGCTCTGGATAACGGTATTGTGGCTGCTGGTGAAGAAGCACAACAGATTCTCTACGACGCAGGTAACTTTAGCGAAGTCGATATCGATGCTGGTGAACGTGACATTCTTGACGAGCTGCAAAAACTCTCTGAATCCTACAATATCCAAGACTTCAATGTCAAAGCACTCCGTGAGGACATTCAGCATGATATTGAAGTTCTAACCCAAATTTTAGAGCCAATACAGAAAATTACCACAGCAGAGGATGCCAAGTTCCAAACTCTCAAAAACTTGCTTAATACTGAACCTCTGTCCGATGGGAAGCGACTTATTTTCACACGTTATATTGATACAGCAGACTATCTGTACAAAAATTTAAAGACCGAAGATACTGAAGTTATTTATAGCAGCGACAAGGATAAACAGAAAATTGTTGCCCGGTTCGCTCCCAATGCTAATCCTGAACATAGACAGAACACCAATGAGAATGAACTCAATACACTTATTGCGACAGACGTACTTGCAGAGGGGTTGAATCTACAAGACTGTGGGATGTTGATTAACTACGATCTCCATTGGAACCCTGTCCGCTTAATTCAACGCTTTGGACGTATTGACCGGATAGGCAGTGAGTTTGAAAAAATTCACGGCTTTAACTTCTTACCCGAACTTGGCATTGAACGCAACCTGGGCTTGCGAGAAACACTCCAAAACCGGATTCAGGAAATCCATGATACTATTGGAGAGGATGCAGCAATTCTTGATAATACTGAACAAATCAACGAAGAGGCAATGTACGCAATCTATGAACAAGACAACGCACAGCTTGATCTTTTAGAGGATAACCAAGAAGCCGGTATGAGTTTTGTTGAAGCGGAGGAAATATTACGACAAATTAAGCGACAAGACCCAGAGGAATACGAACGCATTACAAATCTACGAGACGGTATTCGGACAGGAATTCCCTCTGATACAAAAGGCACTTACATCTTCTGTCGTTTGGGTTCGTATCAATTGCCCTGTCTTCTTGACGCAAATGGACAATTGGTTACCACAGATCCGGCGGAAATTCTCCAGCGACTCCAGTGCGAGCCTGAATTGCAAGGGCAGCAAGTCCCACCTGAACATAACGCTCGTGTTGCGAAACATCAAAAAGACTTTGCAGCACAGAACAGAAATCGCTCCCTCTTTTCAGTCCGACAGTTAACGCGTGCCCAAAGATATATCCTGAAGGAGTTGAGATTGCTTAACGGCACGTCAAAGGACACAGCGGCAATAAGCAGACTTGATCGAGCCTTTCGCTTGCCACTCACTGAAGTAATCAAACGGGACATTAATCGTTTGTATCGTCAGAAAGTCACAGGGGGTGAGTTGCTAACCGAATTGACAATCCTCTATCACCGTCACAACATGGAGGATTTGGAAAAACACCGACCACAATCCGATGGACAATCCGAGTCGTACGCCAAGGTAATTTGTAGTGCGGCATTCATTTAACCTCTCACCTATCCGCCCAAAACCTCAAAAATCCTTGCGAATTTTTCCAATCCATTATATACTCTTTACGGCAAAAGCAACACTTTAGGAAAAAAGGAACATGTGCATGAACATACTCATCCTTCACGGACCGAATCTGCATCTCTTAGGGAAACGCCAACCGGAGATTTATGGACACCAAACACTATCAGACATCAACGCCACGCTTGATCGGCACGCTGCAGCATCACCGCATGAGATTATACTCAAAATCTTCCAGTCTAACCATGAAGGCGAACTCGTCTCTATCATCGGAGACCACATCGATTGGGCAGACGGCATCCTGATTAACCCCGCTGCCTATACACATACCAGTGTTGCCATTCGAGATGCCCTTTCTACCGTCGCACTTCCTGTTATTGAGATTCACCTCTCCAACATCTATGCCCGCGAAGCATTTCGGCATCATTCTTATATATCGGCGGTTGCTGTTGGGGTTATCGGCGGTTTCGGAACCCATAGTTATACCCTCGCCCTTGAGGCAATGATTCAGATTTTGCAAACTCAGGAAATTGAAAAACGCGAAGCTTGAAACGAAGTGGAAAGCGGGTATACGGAGACGCTTCTGAAACTCTACACGTCCCTTACCGAACCGCAAGGAAAGTTAAAAAAATGGCAAAAAATCCGTTTATACCGTTTAGTCGTCCTTGGATTGATGATACCGAAATAGAAGCCGTGAGTCAAGTGCTCGCTTCCAAATGGATCAGCACAGGTAACAGAACGCGCGAATTTGAACGTGCTTTTGCCGAATATCTCGGTGTCAAGCACGCAATTGCTGTTAGTTCTTGCACTGCTGCATTACATCTGAGTCTTGTTGTCGCTGGTGTTGGTAGTGGCGATGAAGTCATCACGACCCCTTATACCTTCACCGCAACCGCCGAAGCGATCCGGTATGTCGGCGCGAAACCCGTCTTTGTAGATATTCAGCCCGATACCTTGAACATCGACGTAACCCAGATTGAACAGGCGATCACACAGCATACGAAGGCAATAATGCCCGTCCATTTCGCCGGACTCCCTTGTGATATGGATGTCTTACAGGACATCTGCCGAAACCACAATCTCACACTCATTGACGATGCTGCCCACGCCATTCCAACTGAATACAAAGGTCAGTACATCGGCAATATTGGCGACCTCTCGGCTTTTAGTTTCTATGCGAATAAAAATCTCACGACAGGCGAAGGCGGTATGATTACCACCAACAACGACGCATTTGCCAAACCGCTCCGTACAATGCGGCTCCACGGGATTGATAAGGACGCTTGGGCACGTCAATCAGAGCGCGACATCTGGCGATATGACATCGCCACCGAGGGATATAAGTACAACATGACCGATATTCAAGCGGCGATAGGGTTGTGCCAACTCATGAAGCTTAACAAGCAACATGAACGCCGCCGAGATCTCGCGCGGATATATCAAAAGGAACTGGCAAATTTTTCGCAAATCAGCACACCAGTAGTACCCGATAATCCCAACGAGCATTCTTGGCACCTTTACATTATTCAACTCCCCCCCGGTGAACGCGAAGGATTTATCGGAACCCTGCGCGAGACAAACATTGAATGCAGTGTCCACTATATCCCTTTACATCTCTTCGAGTTTTATCAGAAGCAATACGGTTATTGCATAGGTGATTTCCCGTGCGCTGAAGCAGCATTTGAACGCGTCGTGAGTCTCCCCCTTCATCCTGGACTAACCGAAGAGGAGATTCATATCGTAATCGATGCGATAGGGAAAATCGTGGGATAAGAGTCCAGCAAAATAGGTAGGCGAGGTTTGCAACCTCGCCGGTTCAGACGGTATTATCAGCCAAGTGCGTATATTCACTATAACAAAAGATGGAAACACCTAACCCGTTAAACGCCACGCTTTACCAAATTATCCCCGCCAAAGTGTGCTTTTCCTGTGATGTCTGTTGCCGGTTTTTGGAGGTAGACAGCCCACTCGCACCTATCTTCACAGAAGGAGAGAGGGAAAAGGTTATCGCAGCGGGTGCGGATCCCGCACTGTTCCGTCCACAAGCCGATGGGAAAAGCGCGCAGATTCAACTAAAACCCCACACAGATTTCTACATCTGCCCCTTTTTTAATCCAGAAACGAGCCACTGCACTATCTACCCTATCCGTCCGCTTGACTGCCAACTCTATCCATTTGCCTTGATGTTCAGTAAGGACGGAAATGAGGTTGTCCTCGGCGTGGATACCCTTTGTCCATTTGGTGAGGAACATCTCGAAACAGAAGCCTTCCAGCGACACATCCGTCATATCATCAATTATATTGAATCCGAAGATATTACAGCGCGGATCGCCGCGAACTGGCGTATCATCGGTGATTATCAAGATACCGTGAAGATCCTCCACAGGCTTGGTAACAGTGATTGTCTAATCGCTATGCTTCAAACCAATTGAGAGATGCAACTGCAACCGCTGACCCTCAATGACAAACCGATGTTTGACTTATATGCACAGCGCGAGGTTGGGAAACCTCGCCAACACACGCGCTTGTCAAGTTATGCGTTTGCTCCGTTGTATATCTGGCGCGATCACTTCACATTTTATTGGGGAGAGTTGGCAGGACATCTGTGTATTTTCGCGAAACAGAACGGCGACTATTTTATGCCAATTTTACCGATACCCTACGAAGTCGGGAGTTGTCGTTATCTGAAGGTGGTACGTGAGGCGTATCAATTTATGTTGGCATCGAGTCGAAACCCACATATCGTCCGAATCGAAAATGTTCCCAAGGGGATGCTCTCTTTCTTTCAAGAAAATGGGTTTTCTGCGACTTTGAAGGAGACCGAGTATCTCTATAAAACGGAGACGCTTAGCCGACTAAGCGGGAATCGCTACAAGAGCAAACGGAGTGCCTACAATGCCTTTGTTGCCCAGCACCCGTCGGCAACGCTCACGCCGTATTGTTCTGCCGATCGCGATGCCTGTTTCGCCCGCTATGACGCATGGCGAGTCGAACGTGCGTCGCAATGTAACGATGATATTTATTGTGCAATGCTTGATAATTCGCGTGCCGCACACCGAACCGCTATTGCAGACGCAGACGCACTCGGACTTATTGGTAGGGTTGTTCGTATCAATGGTGAGATCAAAGCCTATACCTTCGGCTATCCACTAAACACCGATACGTTTTGCGTCTTGTTTGAGGTTACCGACCTTCGTACAAAGGGGCTGGCACAATTCATCTATCGCGAGTTCTGTCGTGGATTAGTCGGGACTTACAGGTGGATTAACGCTATGGACGATTCCGGGTTGGAAAATCTAAGGCGCGTCAAACGTTCTTATCATCCGACTCGGTTGGTTCCATCCTATAACATCGTGAGTCCGCCAACCGTCTGCAGCCAAGCGTAAGAAATATGAGAGCAGCACTTATCTTTCTCAACGGCTATTACGATCTACGCTATCTCGATTTTTACCGTTCCGAGATTGCGCGCGCAATAGAGAACCGTTTTCCGCTTATCTGTGCCGACGGGGGTATTCGCATCTTTGACGAATTAAATCGCCGTTCAGAGACGCGCCTTGTCCCGGATGTACATATAGGGGATATGGACTCGGTCTCGGATCGGGGTTACAAACCCCTCCTACAAGCGAAGCGGACTGTTCAGAAGTGGGTTGGGCAGACAGACAAAGATTGGACAGATGGGCAGCTCGCTGTGGATTACACATTGGAAAAGGACGGCTGCCGACATATTATCATCTACGGCGGTTTGCCGCGTCCGGACGAGTATGAAACCGACCAGTTCCTTGGCAACCTAAAACTGATGCGTTTTGGGCGTTATCGGCTTTCTTCGGACGAACCTTACAGTGCCGAGATGCGGGATCCGAGACAAACGATCCATTATGTTTTATCGACGATACAGCTGTCTCGAAAAAACAGTGGATTGCAACGGGTTTCACTCATTGCCGATGTTCCGAACGTCGTCGTAGAAACGAGCGAGAACCTGCGTTGGGATTTAGCATCGCTCCACATCCATCCCGACTTAACAAACGCGCTTCGCAACGAATTTATAGAAGGCGCGGAATGGGCAACGCTCACGCTTGTTGACGACTCCGCACCTGTTTATGTGATTCATAATTGGTGAATCAGTAATGATTTAAGCGTTTCTGTATCCAGATTCGCGCCGCTCATTACCATCACCACGTTTTTACCGGTGAGTGTATCGGTGAGTTTATGTGCTGCTGCGAGGGGTGCCGCACCGGCACCTTCTGCCAAATTATGTGTCCAGCGCAACGCCAAACGCATACCCTCCTCCAGTTCTGACTCACTCAACAGCACAATGTCGTGAATACTTTTGTTGATGATGGAGAGTGGCAGCGGGAAGGGGGCACGCGTCGCGATGCCGTCTGCAATTGTATCGCAGGAATCGGTTTCTATACGCCGTCCGGCTTTCCACGATTGGTAGATAGCGGGTGCGTTTTCCGCTTGCACGCCGATGACTTTGACATTTGGGTTAATCGCTTTGGAGACAGTAATAGCACCACAACAACCACTTCCTCCGCCGATGGGTACAAGGATCGCATCTACATTCGGGAGGTCCTCAAAGATCTCAAGCGAATAAGTACCGACCCCGTGAAAAAGTGCCGGTTCCATGCACGGATGCACGTAATAGAGTCCGCGTTCCTGTTGGAGTTTTTCGCACAATTCGAGTGCCTCGTCAAAGTCTGCACCGTGCTCAATCAGTTCAGCACCGAAGGCGCGCATCGCACTGTTCTTCTCCGGATTATTTCCGTATGGTACAACAACGGTTGCCTTGACCCCAAACCGCGATGCGGCATAGGCAATAGACTGACCGTGATTCCCGCGGGTCGCTGTAAGAACTCCTTTTTCGCGTTGTGCTTGTGGCAGATGATGCATGAAATTTAGTCCGCCACGTACCTTAAAACTACCTGTTGGATGGTGATTTTCGTGTTTGACATACGCTTGGAATCCGAGACGCTCGGACAATTCGGGATAATGGATTAAAGGTGTCTGTTTTAAAAAACGTGCTACGATCTTTCTCGCAGCAAGGATATGTTGAAATGTAACTGCTTCCACAAATCCTCCTTGACTGAAAACTGGTAACTGGTAACTATTGAAAACCTAAAAAACCTATGCTAATATGATAGCATATTTTAAACGGGCATATCAAAATTATTCGCAGAGGAAGGAAATATCTATGGCACAGGACTGGCACTCCACACAATTAGAGATTGATGAAACCGAGGATCTCATTGAGGTTTGTTATGAAAACGGATGGACAGACGGACTTCCGGTTGTTCCACCAACGCCTGAACGCGTTGAACGCATGCTGAACGGCACAGACAGAGATCCAAACGAACTTATCGCCGCAGTTCCACCAAAATGGGGCAGAGCGACTGTCGAAAAGGTGGCTATTAACGCTGTCATGGCGGGATGCAAACCGGCATATCTACCACTCATCCTTACCGCTGTTGAGGCGGTGACCGCTGAGCAGTTCAACCTTCACGGCGTTCAAGTCACAACTTCTCATGTTGGCCCAATGCTCATTGTCAATGGACCCGTCCGAAAACAGTTGGAAATTAACGATGGGTTTAACCTTTTCGGGCAAGGATGGCGAGCGAATGCAACGATCGGACGCGCCTTACGCCTCGTCTGTACGAATATCGGGGGCGGTTTACCGGGTGAACTTGATCGGGCGGCGTTTGGACACGCTGGAAAATATACCTGCTGTATTGCTGAAAAAGAGGAAGAGAGTCCTTGGGGACCTCTGCATGTTGACCGCGGATTCCAAACAGACGATAGCACAGTTACCGTTTTTGCGGGTGCCGCGCCGCAACCGGTAAATGACCACGGCAACAATACCGCAGAAGGCATCCTTAACACGGTTGCTGAGAATATCGCTGCTCCGGGTAATACTGGCGGTGAAACGCTCCTCGTCATAGGCGTTGAACATGCCAAAACGATCTCTGAGGATGGCTTCAGTAAATCCGATATACGTCAGTACATCGCTGATAACACGAAACAATACTCGGTGGACGATTTGATGCTCATGGTTGCGGGTGGACCGGCAGGCAGATGGACGATTGCTGTTCCCGGATGGGGGTCGCCAACCTCTCGTGCAATCACACTTGGACTATAGCAATTCGCTATTCGCGGTTTGCTGTTCGTAAAGAAATTGTTAACGCGCATCAGACCCCTCTTTGCTAACAGCTGATTGTGAACTGTGAACTGCCTACCAGAAAATGTACTTGCAAGTTGGGAAAAAATGTGGTATCCTTAAATACACAAAATAGGAAACCAAAATCTGTTTTTTGACGTTATACTAAAGGAATATGTGCGATGGATGCCAGAACGCTGTCTCTACCAATTAGCACCCTCGATTACAAACAGCCCGTCACCGTGCCAGTCGGCTCTCCAGTTTCTGTTGCCATTGATACGATGCAAGAAAGGGGAACAGGGTGTGTCCTCGTCGTTGATGACGATGAACAGTTGGTTGGTATCATTACTGAACGCGACCTAATCCGTCACGTGAGTGGGCAGCGCGCCGCACCTGTAGATTTTAAGGTTGAACGGGTTATGACACCGAATCCAGAAACACTGCGCGCCAGTGACCCGATCGCCTTCGCATTAAACCTGATGCATCTCGGGCATTTCCGACACTTACCCCTCTGCGTCTGGGACGACCAAGGCGAAGCATACCCCATCGGAATAATTTCAACCCGCGATATTCTCGAACACATCGCTATATTCATAGAAAATCAAGATTAAGAGGCGCAACCATGCTGTACGACTTAGCTATTGATGAAGAATTGGAGCAGATGGACCAAGAGGATGCATTAAGGGCATGGGACGCACGAGAAATTCAGGTGTCGCTAAAAGAGTTGATGCGACCTATTGTCACTATTGACATCAACTGCAGTGTGAACGAGGCGATTGACCTGCTGTTGACAAATAACATCGGCGCAGCACCTGTTGTTGAAGACGGCTATCTTCGCGGGATTTTTAGTGAAAGAGATGTCCTAAACAGAATTCTCAATAAACAGGTAGGAGATCTCGACAACGTCAGCGTTAAACAATTTATGATATTGGAGCCGCAGACAGCGAACCCTGAAGATTCTTTGAGCACCGCTGTTCTTTATATGGCGCGCGGCCACTACCGACACGTCCCTATTGTTGATACCGAGAACCGACCGATTGGCATGGTTTCGATTCGTGACGTAATCTCTTATCTCGTTGAGGAATTTTCCCAAGAAGTTTTAGCACTACCTCCGCGGCCCGTTCGAGATGCCATGAAAGCCCGAGAAGGTGCGTAAATGTTTTAGAACTTTTCATATTGTATAGGTGCGTTTTCCAAGTGCACCTATAAGAAAAAGGAAGCGATTGTGATGCGCAAGCCAGTAGAGCAAATTGAGGCGGCGACTATCCTTTTTGCTGGCGACTCGGGTGATGGGTCGCAGACCATTGGCACACAAATGACTGAGACCACTGCACTCATTGGTAATGATGTCGCCACGCTACCCGATTATCCCGCTGAAATTCGAGCACCCGCTGGGTCTTTAGCCGGTATCTCTGGGTTCCAACTCCACTTCTCAAGCGAACAAATTCATACACCAGGCGATCTCTGCGACGCACTCGTCGCAATGAACCCTGCCGCATTAAAAGTTCATCTGCACAAACTCAAACCCAACGGCATTCTTATTGTTAATACGGATAACTTCGCGCGCCGCTCGCTACGTCTCGCTGGATATGAGGACAATCCTCTCGAAGATGGCACCCTCGCAAAGTACCAAGTCTTCCCGGTCGAATTAACACGGCTCACTCGAAAAGCACTCGAAACAACTGACCTCTCTACGCGAGAAATTGATCGGTGTAAAAACTTTTTCGCGCTCGGTATGATCTTGTGGCTATATAACCGGTCCATGGAATATACAATGAAGTGGATAAAGACAAAGTTCGCCAGAAAGCCACAGTATATCGAAGCAAACATTCTCGCACTCCGTGCTGGCAATACTTACTGTGAGGCTACCGAACAATTCGCTGTCTCTTATGACGTGAAACCCGCATCCTTTGAACCTGGAACCTATCGCAACATTGAAGGAAACATGGCGACGGTGCTTGGACTCATCGCAGCTTCGCATCAGTCCGGTCTTCCCCTCGTCTACGGCAGCTATCCGATAACACCCGCAAGCGATATCCTTCACGGTCTCGCCCAATACCGAAATTTCGGGGTCGTCACGATGCAGATGGAAGATGAGATTGCAGCTGTTGGGGTCGCAATCGGTGCCGCATTTAGTGGGTCACTCGGTGTCACGGGTAGCAGTGGGCCCGGGCTTGCTCTTAAATCAGAAGCCATTAATCTTGCCATGATTGCGGAACTTCCCCTCGTGGTTTGCAACATCCAACGCGCAGGTCCCTCAACGGGAATGCCTACAAAAACCGAACAGTCGGATCTCTTGCAAATGTTTTACGGTCGGAACGGTGAGTCTCCTATTCCTATTATTGCTCCCTCGCGTCCGCACGACTGTTTTGAGGCGGTTTATGAAGCCTGCCGCATCGCCGTAAAGTATAGGACACCGGTGATTTTCCTTTCAGACCTCTATATTGGGATGGGTGCTGAACCTTGGCGGATTCCCAAACTTTCTGAATTGCCAGAGATTAAAGCAGGTTTTGCCGGACGTGAGCATGCCCATGGTAACGAGTTTGAACCCTATCAGCGCGACCCGGATACCTTGGCGCGTCCGTGGGCGAAACCCGGGACCCCTGGCTTAGAACACCGTGTCGGCGGCTTAGAGAAATCCGATATAACCGGACATGTGAGTTATGATCCTGAAAATCATCAGCGGATGGTAGAAATCCGAGCAGAAAAGGTCGCTCGTGTTGCCGATGAAATACCGCCAACGGAGGTGTTTGGTGACCAGGAGGGGGACATTCTCCTTCTCGGATGGGGCGGCACTTACGGCGCAATCCGAACGGCAGCGGAAAACTACCGCGCAGAAGGACTTCCAGTCGCACACGTCCACCTCCGACATCTCAACCCTTTCCCCAACGACTTGGCAGATATTCTCAATAGATTTAAAAAGATTCTAATCCCCGAACTAAACACAGGTCAACTCCTTCAACTCATTCGTGCTACCTACCTTATCGATGCAATCGGATTCAACAAAGTACAGGGACAACCCTTCCACGTATTTGAGTTGGAGACTAAAGTCGACCAACTACTTAAAGAGTTAGGACACCTTTAGCCTCAAATGCCAAAGGCGGTAAACACATCATGAAAAGGAAAAGAACTTCACGGATTCCGGGGGGTGCACCTACCCTCTCGAAAAAAGATTTCGAGTCCGACCAAGATGTACGCTGGTGCCCCGGTTGCGGTGATTATTCCATTCTGGCACAGACACAACGGATTATGCCTGAACTCGGCATCCCCCGCGAGAACATCGTCTTTATCTCTGGCATCGGATGTTCAAGTCGATTCCCGTACTACATGAACACCTACGGGTTCCACACCATCCACGGCAGAGCCCCGACGATCGCCTCCGGCGTAAAGATGGCGAACCCGGACCTCTCTGTCTGGGTTATCACAGGCGATGGTGATGCGCTTTCAATCGGTGGCAACCACTTTATCCATGCGATGCGCCGCAATTTCGACATCAACGTTTTGCTCTTCAACAATCGCATCTACGGACTCACCAAAGGTCAGTACTCACCCACTTCAGAGCAAGGAAAACAGACGTACTCGACCCCGCTCG
The DNA here is from genome assembly GCA_965232115.1 of Candidatus Poribacteria bacterium. Taxonomy (GTDB): domain Bacteria; phylum Poribacteria; class WGA-4E; order WGA-4E; family WGA-3G; genus WGA-3G. The sequence goes on along the minus strand of OZ246958.1, from coordinate 3,947,501 downwards.
GTTCTCTGGAGGCCCCCTTTAATCCGATTAGCCTCGCTTTGGCTTCAGGGGCGACCTTTGTGGCGCGCTCACTTGACCGAGATCCGGATCATTTGCGGACGCTGATTAAGTCAGCGTTTGAACATAAAGGCACTTCCTTCATTGAAATCTATCAAAACTGCAACATCTTTAACGATGGCACTTTCTTTCCATACACAGAGAAGGACACGAAGTCCGACAATACCGTATTCTTGGAGCACGGCGAACCCCTCGTTTTCGGTGCAGAACACAACAAAGGTATCCGACTCAACGGATTCCAACCTGAAGTCGTTGAGACCACAAATGGGGACTACACCACCGACGACCTCATCGTCCACAACCAATACGCTGAGGATACTACCTTGGCGAACTTCCTCGCCGGGATGAGTGATACGCTTGATATGCCGCACCCCGTTGGTATTTTCCGCAGTGTCCGACACCCGTGTTATGAGGATGCGATGACCAACCAGATCAACGGTGCAAAAGATCGGGTAGGCGAAGGCGACCTTGAGGCGTTACTCAACGCGGGTGAAACGTGGACTGTGTCGTAATGGCGGTCAGCGGTCAGGGCGCTGCGCTCTCAGCGGTCAGTAGTCGGGATTTTGAGCAGGATAGCGGTAGAACGCCGAACCAAGGTGGGTGCGGTTTGAATGCACGTCGCATTTAGTCGAGTACGCCGTAAAACTGCGCCGAGAAAATTGAGGGGGAAGGCACTCATGAGGATTTATATTTTAACTGACCTGGAAGGCGTTGCGATGGTATCCCGTTTCAGTCAAACCCGTGAAGAGGGTCCCCTGAAACAGGCAGCCATGAAACTATTGACGCAGGAAGTCAATGCTGCTGTCGATGGCATTCTGGATGTGGATGCGGACGCAGAAATTGTCGTCTGGGATGGACACGGAACTGGCGGGATTGATGCGCTTGATTTTCATCCGAAGGCGAAACTCATTGCGCGGGGTCCGATTCGTCCGCCCTACTATCTTGACGAGGGTTACGATGCTCTCTTTTTCGTTGGACAGCACGCCATGGCAGGCACACCAAATGCCCCGTTAAGTCATACATATTCTTCTTTGTCGATTGAATACTACAAACTCAACGGAGAGATGATTGGGGAATTCGGATGCCGTGCTGCTCTGGCAGGCACTTTCGATGTCCCAACGGTTTTCATCTCTGGCGACGATAAAGCCGTTGCGGAGGCGAAGGAACTTGTCCCCGACATTTATGGCGTTGAGACCAAACAGGGGCTCGGACAGGAACTGGCGTTGCATCTATCCCCACAACGGTCGTGCGAACTGATTCGAGAGACTGCTGCGACTGCCTGTCAAAATATTACTGAGATCCCACCCTTTAAAATCGATCCACCTTATGAATTTGAAGTCCGGGTACTTGAAGGCAAATCAATCGACAGGTACTTGGAACGCGGTGCCGAGAAGGTTGATGACCGTACCGTCCGCTGGCACAGTGATGACCTATGTGCGTTGTCTATTTAAAGTTTCTTTGTAGCATAAACTGTCAGTTTGTGCCTGTCTGCTTTCGAGAGACGCTAAAGAAATCCGATCTATATGAACAAAGAAGCAATCAAATCCGTCTTAGCAGCGATGCCCACCGGTGACCTTTTAGAAAAATCAAAAAACCTTTTAGCGACACTCGATTACCAAAGCGAACGTACCCTCGAACTCTCCGGCTCCGTAGACGACTTCATTCAGGAATTCTCAGCACTCAACCCAAACACCAAAACCGAACAAGAATTTCAGAACAACGTGGAATCCGTCCAACTCGTCTTCCAGTTTACAAGCGACGAAATCACAGAGGACGCGCAGCAAACGCTTTTCGAGTCGGACGCTTTCGATAAAGGCTGGACGGACAGTTTCATCTTCTGTGCAGTCGAACTCCAAAATAACACCTACTCCCGAACCCAATACGCCGAGTTTACACGAGAGATTAATAAGCGGCTGCTCGCGCCGACTGTCGTTTTATTTCGCGCTGCAGATCACCTGACGATAGGATTTACTGACCGCCGCCCACACAAAACCGATGCAGATCGTGATGTGTTAGGACAGGTCACACTGATTAAGGACATCCGCCTCAACGATCCACACCGCGCACATCTGGATATTCTCTCTGAACTCTCACTGGAAGCATGTGCGGATTGGATGGATGCAAACAGGAAACCGAAAAACTTCGACGGGTTACTATCAGCGTGGCTCGCCAAACTCGACACCGAAGCACTCAACAAACAGTTCTATCGAAAATTGTTCGCGTGGTATGAATGGGCAATAGAAGCAGCAACCTTCCCAACAGACGAAAACCGCGTTTTAAAACCGGAAGAACATGTCATCCGCCTCATCACGCGCCTGCTCTTTATCTGGTTTATCAAGGAAAAAGGACTGGTCGCTGAGGCGTTGTTCAACAAAGCACAAATCCAAGACCTATTGGCAGAGGGCGACTTTGATAACGGCGATGCCTACTACCGCGCCGTGCTACAAAACCTATTTTTCGCCACACTCAACACCGAAATAGACGAGCGTAAGTTTAGCAAGGGAAACTATTCTGGTAATCGTAATTTCTCATGCTATCGCTATAAAAAGCAGATGCGCGATCCTGACAAACTTTTGGAACTTTTTGCCAAAACGCCTTTCATCAACGGTGGTTTATTTGACTGCTTAGATACCTTCGATGGACCCAAAGATGGCGGGTACCGTATAGACTGCTTTTCTGATGTCGATTACAAAAAACTGAGTATCCCCAACCGCCTCTTTTTTGACGCACAGCAAGGATTAATTCCGCTACTTGAACACTACAAATTCACCGTCGAGGAAAACACACCGATAGAGCAAGAAGTCGCGTTGGACCCCGAACTCCTTGGTAGAGTGTTTGAAAACCTACTCGCCGCCTACAATCCCGAAACCGGCGCAACCGTGCGAAAACAGACCGGCTCCTACTACACCCCACGCCCAATTGTCGACTATATGGTAGATGAGGCGTTAGTCGCCACGCTCTCCCAAAAATCCGATCCAACCGATGGCGACGCAAAACTGTGGGACGAGCGGTTACACTATCTCCTCGACTATGCCCAAGCCTTCGACGACGCCAACGAATGGTTTGACGACCCTGAGACGGATGCAATCGTTCGCGCAATTTCTGAACTCAAGATGTTGGATCCCGCAGTCGGTTCCGGTGCTTTTCCCATGGGAATGCTCCACAAATTGACACTCGCACTCCGACGACTTGATCCCGATAACACCCGATGGGAGAAGTTGCAAAAGGAACGCGCCGTCCAGCGAACCGAAGCCGCGTATGACACACAAGATGACCAAACACGGCGAGAGGAACTCCTTGAAATCGACGAAACCTTCAAACGCTACCGAGATTCGGACTTCGGACGGAAGTTATACCTCATCCAAAACAGCATCTTCGGCGTAGACATCCAATCTGTGGCATGTCAAATCGCCAAACTCCGTTTCTTCATCTCGCTTGCAATTGAACAAGAGCCAGAACAAGACACAGAAAACTTCGGTATCAAACCGTTACCGAATTTGGAGACGCGCTTTATCGCTGCGAACACACTGATAGGGCTTGAGGAGGAGCGGACACTCACGAGCCAAAAAGCGCAGGATTTGGAACGTGAGTTGAGCAGCAATCGTGAACGACATTTCCACGCCACGACTCGTCAGCAAAAACGTACCTGCAAACAAAAGGACACGGAACTACGTACCGAATTGGCAACCGAATTAAAGAGCATCGGCATGCCTGCCGATGATGCCGAAAAGATTTCACAGTGGGACCCCTATGACCAGAACGCTACTGCCGATTGGTTCGACTCGGAATGGATGTTCGGCATCACTGAAGGGTTTGATGTCGTGATTGGCAATCCGCCGTATATTAATATTGAGAATCTTCCTATTACAACCAAGGATTATCTGTTCAATAACTATCAAGCCTGTCAAGGAAGAACTGATATTTACATCGCTTTTCTTGAAAAATCTATTTCTATCCTTGGTGCTAAGGGAATCATGAGTTTCATTCTTCCTTATGCTTTTGCCATGCAAAAATATGGCGAGAAGATGCGCCAGATCCTGATAGAAAATCACACCATTCGAGAGATCGTGGATGCAAGTAGTTACAGGATTTTCGAGAATGCTATTGTGTACAATATTATCTTGACAGTCGGTAATCACAAAGTGCAAGACCATACGAAAGTCCGCTTACATCACAGCAATGCAGATTTTGATGCGCGCAGCGGAGCAGAATTTTTAATTGATCAACGTACCTTTGCAAAACTCAAAGATTCTCGCTTTGAGACCAACACCCGTGTATTTGACAGTCTCGAGATAAAAGAAAAGATATGGCAGCGGGCGATTCGTTTCAATCAGATATGTCTTGTTGCTTATGGTGCCAGACTCAACCACAAGTCAAAAAAGTTGGGAAAAAACCACTATATCAGTCAATCAGCAATTTCAGGTAATAAACGATTCTGTGAGGGGAAGAGCATTGAACGTTATTCGTTTTCTCAAGAGGGTTATCTGAACTATACCCCGGATGAACACTACAATCCCATGTTTCCAGAACTGTTTGAGAACCAGAAGCTAATGTTTATCAATGTTGTAAAAGATCGGTTGCGTTTCGCTTATGACGATAAAGGTTTTTACAACAGTCACACGGTTGTGAACTGCGTTCGATTGGACTTACTTTCAGGTGTATCTCACGTTTCAGCACGTCGAGCATTTCGAGTTGCCGATAGTAATCTCGCTAAGAAGTATGATTACAAATTTCTTTTGGGAATTCTGAATTCTAACTTCACAAACTGGTATTTCCTCAACTTCTTAAGTGAGGGTTTACACTTTTATCCGAACGATGCTAAAGAGTTGCCTATTCCAGATGTATCACCTGAGCAACAAATTCTTATCATTGAGCGTGTCGATCAAATTCTTAATGCTAAGTGCGCTGACTCGGATGCAGACACTTCTGACCTTGAAAATGAGATTGATATACTGGTGTATGCATTGTATGATTTAACGGAAGATGAGATTGCGATTGTGGAGGGGAGTGTCTGAATCTCGGATTTGCGCGGATTTTTGGATATGTTCTCTTCCCTAACCAATTTCAACTCTGACAAATACCCTCCTATCAACTTCTCCACTTGTACTTACCTTGCCAGTTTGGCAGAATAAGTCAATGAAGTGCCACCTTTAATTTAGACCACAATTTCGCAAAGTTAAGAGAAGGTTTGTCTCTGAAATTCGGCAGGAGTCAGATACCCTAACGCCGAATGGAGACGTTTATGGTTATATACCTGTGTGAGAAAATGACCGATGCTTTGTCGAGCCTCGGTAATATCTTGGTAATCGTTGAGGTGGACTTCTTCTTCCTTGAGCGTGCGGATGAGTCTTTCGGCGTATCCGTTCTCCCAAGGACGCCCGCTGCGAGCTATTGAAATCTCAATAGCGTGTGCTTTGAGCAGCGAGAGATACGCCTTTGAAAGATATTGCACGCCTTGATCGGAATGGTGGATCTCCGGGACGCTGTCGTGTAATGCTTGCTTCAAGGGTTTCAATGTCAGAGTTTGGCTCAAGTGTTGACCGAGGTTCCACCCTCGAATCATACGTGTGAAGACATCCATGAGCACAGCGACATAGATGAAGCGGCTGTTGAGGCGGACGTAGGTGATATCACCGACCCAGACCTGATCCTGATGAGAGACCTCAAGGGGTTCAAGCAGGTTGTGCCACGGTTTATCCCCTTGAAGCGATCTGGTGGTTTGACACGCACGCTTGACCGAGACCCAGAGATTCATCTCTTTCATCAACCGAGCAACGCGCTTATACCCAACGGTGTGTCCTTCGGCCGCCAGCAGCTTCGTGATACGTCTATATCCGTATGTTGGATACGCCGCTGCGAATCGCAGTATTTCAGCGCGTAGGACGTCTTCAGAGGGGTTGCTTTTGGGTTGATAATAGAAGGTGCTCTTGTTGAAACCCAGCACCTCACAAATCTGTCGCATGGCATACTCCTTGCGCAACGTCTCAACGAGACGGCGCTGTTGAGATGGACTCAATCCAAGAGCGTCAATGCTTTTTTTTGGATTTCCATCGCCAGGGTCAACCGCCCAACAAGTTGTTCAAGTTGAGCGATCCGCGCCGCTGACTCGCTGGAGTGCTTCTCGGTTTCCGACGCAAAAAAGGTTTCAGCATGTTCAAGATAGTGTCGTTTCCATGTGGAGACTTGATTTTCGCTGAGGTTATGTCGTCTACAGAGTTCTGCTTGGGAACTGTCGCCCGTAAGTGCTTCACGCACAACTTCTGCTTTAAACTTAGCAGTGAATCTTCTGCGTTTCGCCATCGGAAGGCTCCTTTCAAAGTAGATCGTCATTATAGCACAATCTTATATTAGGGAGTGGTCTAAATTTCCGGTGGCAGTACACAAATTGGCAGAGGCAAACGTAAAAAAACCCTTAAAAATCCTGTTTTTATGAGGTTTTCATTGGCACTTCACAAATTTACCAAGCCCATTTTTCGTTTTTGTGTTTCTTATTCCCGTCCTCGGTTTTTGGGGGTTGGATGGGTACTTTCTCTGGCAGGAAAAACTGTTTCGAGGGATATACGATGATGTCAGAAAGCAAGTCGACACTAATTTTGAGATGAATCTTAAAGCTCAAAAAAATAAACCGAATTGTAGATGGCGAGATGCCTTTTGGTCAATCACGCTTCGGTCCTTTTATTTGATGGAGGTACTGCTTACTATTCCCATGTTTGCAATAGTTTGGTTTTGCTAGGAATCATTACATCATAACCGAGTATTAGTTTCCAATGCGATATTTCCGTTGATGATTAGGTACATAGCCTCTCAAAAACTTTGGGAGCACTTTCTTAAAAAACAAATGGAGGATAATTTGAAATGTCTGGAAGGAATTTCTTTGAATTGGGACGAGCTAGGGTCACTGAAGAAGACAAAATTGTATTTATCTCTTATAGGAACGAATGGCCTGATAAGAATTATGCTGAAAAATGTGCAAACATAGTCAAAGGAACGGAAGGTCTTGATATTTGGTTTGATAAAGAAAGCGAGTGTCTAGAACAAGCAAACAACGACGATTTTGAGATTGCATCATGCATTGAGCAAGGGTTAGATGTCGCGTCTGCCCTATTAGGTATAATTGGTCCAAAAACTTTCACTTCCCCTTGGGTTCCTTATGAAACTGGAGGTGCCAGAGGACGGCAACGGTTCGTTGAACCCTTCCAAGATCAAAATATGTATACTCGCTTCCGAGATTCAACTTCCAGTCCGCTTATTGCACATTTAATCCAGTCGGAAAAAGTTCCTCAATTCGTAAAACTAGGGACACCTCTTTATGACATAGACCATGTAAAGCCGTGGGCTGAGAGCATAGTGGAAATTTTGGGAATGATTAAAAAAGGGTACTACCGTAGTCATGAACTTTTAGGAAAAGTATACCGTCCTCCCACTCCTTCCAAGGTGCGTTACATGAGATGGAGTGAAATACTACAAGAATATAGATAAGTCCTTTGGGGCTAAAAATGTTGAAGAGTATGTAAATTAAGGCTTACGCAATGGGCAGTGAACTGCGCTATTACGCACCAGATTAATTTTGAGAAACATAGGTATCTCCAAGGTGTATCTGTTGGTAATTAGGTGATTTATTGCCTGTCTGCGTAAGGCTTCTAACTATAACCATTTGCTCCGACAGCACTAAAGACTTACTCTTCTGAGAGCGCAACGCTGTGTTTAATTTGCGGTTAAGAGAATGTGTTTTTAGCAACAGAGAGATATAAAGTGTGTTTATCTGTTGAGGAGACTCTGGTAGAACGAAATGTTTATAGGATTTCAAAATAGATGTTGACTATTTTATTTTTAAGTTGTATAATTCAGAAAGTGGAAGAGAGTGGGGAAAGAATTTCTTTCGGTACGCTCCGAATCTTTAAGCAAATACAAGCATTTTCAGCGAATTTTTATTTTATGGGAAGGAAAATGTTCCTATGATTGCTCAACCAACTTGAAAATATGGCGCAGGAGGATAAATCCATGAACGGCACAGAAAAAGTTGTAAAGCATTTGGAGATGACCCAAGCAGTTGTTAACCGTTTGGGACGCAACAGTTTCCTACTCAAAAGCTGGAGTATGACGATTCTCGTTGCGGCAATGATTTTAATCGCCAGGGAGAATTTACAGAACAACTATTTTGTCTTGACTCTTCTCCTTCCCATTGTAGGATTTTGGATTCTGGATGGGTATTTTCTCTGGCAAGAACGCCTATTTCGACAGGTCTATGAGGATATTCGACAACAAACCGATACTGATTTCCAGATGGATCTCGGCAAACACAGAAGTAAACCAAAATGCAGCTGGATATCATCTATTTTTTCTATCACACTCGTTATTTTTTATTTGATAGAGGCTCTTTTCGTGGGGGCAATCGGTTATTTCTTCTAATTCACACCAGAAAACTATGAGACACGTATTTTTCAGTTTTGATTGGGACGATGTTTGGCGCGTCAATCAAGTCCGACACAGTTGGGTCGCAAAGGGAAGTTATACTGCAGCGGGCTTTGTTGATAGTGCCGAAATCGAAACACTAAAAAGAAATACAGACCGAGCCATCAAGAACTGGATAGGAAGACAGATGGATGGTACTTCTGTGACCTGTGTTCTCATTGGCAGTCAAACTGCTGATAGCAGATGGGTCAAATACGAAATTGAACAAAGTATTAAAAAGGAAAATGGTTTGCTTGGGGTGTATATCCATAATGTTAAAGACAGGGACGGTTGGACATCGACTAAAGGAGCAAGTCCTTTCAGGCAACCACCAATTAACTTTACACCTACCACCTCTACTAATTTAGTATATCCTTGTTGCTCGTACTACGATTGGGTCAATGATAATGGCTATCAGAATCTTGGGAATTGGATAGAAAAGGCCGCTCAGCAGGCTCGTAGATAGTACATCTAGCTGTTTGCAATCCGCGTTCTTCGTGTCCTCCGCGATAATCCACGATTTGCGGCGTATTCGCTCAAATGCGACGTGCATTCAGATAATAAGAAAACGCCAACCGCTAATCCTGCCAATTAGAAATTTCCCCCAAAACCGTTGATAACCGACGCGAGTTGTGGTATACTTTCTTAACTATTCGTAGGAAGAGGGGAATACCATGAACAACTATAGAGACATTATTACCATTGAACCCGGTAAACGCAGCGGGCAGCCATGTATTCGGGGAATGCGGATTACCGTCTATGATGTCTTTGAATACCTGGCATCGGGTATGACAGTCGCGGAAGTGCTTCACGATTTTCCCGAATTAACCGAGACAGACATTCGCGCCTGTTTTGCTTACGCTGCGGACAAAGAAAAATCGCAGATGGTCGTTTACACATCAGAGAAAATTCGCATCGTGGAGAACAGTGTTTGAACGCACAAAGAACCGAACTAAACAGGGTTTTAGAGATAATCGGTAGAATAGCCGAAACAACTGCCGGTGGAGATTATATCTATCGCGGCGAACCCGCCCACTATGCGGAAGTCTCCTCGAGTCTGTGGCGTGAATGCCGGAAAGAAATTGGGACAGAAGAATTTGATATAGAAGCTATCCAAGAGCGAATGCTGGAGGCAGCTAAAGACTATACCCATGAAACAGATCCGTTTGAGATATTGACAGAACTCCAACACTACGGTGGTCATACCAATCTTATCGACTTTACAACCGACAACCACATAGCCCTTTTCTTCGCTTGTGATGGCTTTCATGACAAAGACGGTAGGATCATCTTGTTAGAAAGAACCGATGAGATAAAGGAGCACATTCAACCGCCTCGGAATCCGCAAAACCGTATCATCGCACAAAAAAGCGTATTCGTTCGACCTCCCAAGGGTTTTATGGAACCGAAACAATACAAAGTAATTGATATTCCCCAATTGCTCAAAGAAACGATATTGGAGCATCTACAAACACAGCATGGCATCTCAACCCAAACTGTTTACAACGATCTCCATGGGTTTATTAGAAACCAAAACATTCACCAGAAGACATATATAGAAGGTTTCAAGGTTGGAACGCAGCCGAAGGAAGATGTCTTTCAAATCGCTCCATCTCAACCGATCAACAAGAAGGAGTCGTAAAACATGCAAACACAAGCAAATCGGGCATCCTATGAAACCGATATCCAGCACTATAACAAAGCAATCAAAGAGTTACCCACTTTTGCCCAAGCCTATAACTATCGTGGAGTCGCTTATGGCAATATAGGCGAAATTGACCGCGCCATCGAAGACTTTAACAAAGCGATAAGACTCAAAGCTAACTATGCCGAAGCTTACAGTAATCGCGGTGGGGCATATCGTATTCAAGGTGACTATGACCGCGCTATTAAGGATTGTAATACAGCAATAAAACTTGACTCAAATTTGCCAGAAGCATATAACAATCGAGGAATAATTTATAAACTCACAGGTAGAATAGATCGCGCTATTGAGAATTATAACACGGCTATAGAACTTGATCCAAACTTCGCTTATGCTTACTACAATCGCGGTATTGTCTACCACGAAAGAGACAACTTTGATCGTGCCATCAAAGACTATACCAAAGCGATAGAACTGAGACCGGACCTTGTCCATCCCTATAACAACCGTGGGAATGCTTATGCCAAAAAAGGCAAGTATAAATTTGCCATCAAAGACTATGATAAGGCAATACAACTTAATCCTGATTTGATAGAGGCATATTACAATCGCGGTATGGCATTTTTACACTTGCGAGAGTGGAAAAATGCGAAAAAAGACTTGAAATCTGCCAGAGACTTGCAAGAAAATATCGTCGTTGATCAGTTTCGTGAAGACCACAAAAGCATTGCTGACTTTGAGCAGGAACACGGTGTTAAGCTGCCCGCAGACATTGCCGCAATGCTGATCGCTCCGTAAACGCGGGCAATAAAGAACTATGCAAATCAACGTCCAAACCAGAAATTTCACACGCTTTGAAATCCAAGGAAACGTCATCGGAGAAGATGCCCTCGTCCTCAAAACAATGCTTGACCAACATATCCAAGCACTTGAGAAACAAGAGGCAACGCCGTTGCTCGTTTTCGATATGGCGAACGCCAAAACGATGGATAGTGCGGGCTTGGGGGTTCTCATTACGACCAGTACACAGATCCGTCAAATGGGCGGACGGACAGTCCTGCTTAGCGTCAACAGAAGCATCAGACGTATGCTAATCCGGACGAACCTCATGTCGCTGTTCGATTTTCCGAAGAGCCTCAGCGACGCGCTAACCGATTCACTCTAATGTTTTTTATGCCTATTCCGTGTATCCCTTCCTATCCGTATTCCCGCCGTATTTCAACGCATAAATCAGTAGGTTCGACATGAACCGATAGACATCCGTAGAACGCCGAAGACGCAACATCGTACGGCTTTCAATCTCCGCTGTCTCCATCGCGCACATGTAGTCCTTGCGATTATAGACCACCGCTAACCGATTGTCAATTGTGATCCCTTTCTGATAAGGGAATTGTGTCAGTTGTGCGTTGTTCTCATTTCCCCAGAACACATCGCCACCCGTCGGGGGTTTCGGCAATTGATAGTAGAGGGTATAGAGTTCGTGATCGTGTGGTAGAATTTCGAGCGGGTATTCAGGAAAAATCGTTTTGAGTTCGTCAGCAACAATGTGTGCGAACAGACCGTTGAAACCGCAGTCGTCAAAGAAAAGCATTCCACCCTTTTCGACGATATATTTCCGAAGCGCGGCGCGCTCTTGAGGCGTAAAACCCACTTGTAAGGGACCGTCTTTCGCAAGCCCACGTCCGACAGTAATATCTTTATCGTGTCCCGTCATTATGATAAGAGGTGCATCCATGATTTGCGGATCCGTGAGCGGTAAAGCACCGCCTTGAAAATTCATATCCGCTCGGATTGAGGTGTAGTCTTCCAACCACTTGATGAGCGCAGGGATCGCAGTCGGATCTTGCCACCAGTCCGAAAGCGAATGTTTAAGCCGAATCAGTCGGATATGCCCGCGCATCTCGCTGCCAGAGCCTGCAAGAATACCCCCCAATTGCCCTTTCGGCAGTTTCACAAGTTCCTTCAAGTCCGTATCAAACCCGTCGCCTAAATCCGCTGTCGGGAGCGATCCATCGAGGAATTCCGAGAGCCCACTGTTGGTCGCGCCTGTTGGACCTCTCTGGATCAGGGGCGACGTGCTTTTTTCAAGTGTTGGGACTTCCGGAACGGGAGTGCCCGTAAGGTCTGCCGATGAACGGTTGGGTTGTTGAGTGCTGGGCAAGGTCGGCGACACCGCAACCGCCGCAGGATTGAGAACATCCGGGTCAACCTTCAGTTCTGGTATCTGCCGCACAACCGCTGTCCGCTCAGGTGGCAGCTGCGTGAGGTTCGACATCTGTTTCGGCGCAGTGACTGCTGTTTTTACCTGTGGCGAGCTAACTGTCACATTTCGGCGTGTTGGACGGAGGGGTGTGTCTGTCCGTGTTGGCGTGAGTGTGACGAATGCCGCCTCAAACGTGTCTTTGTTCAATTCCCGCTGCCCTGAGAACAGAAACGCCGCAATTACGACAAAGAGCAGATGCAAGCCAATCGAAGCGATAGCTGCGCGACGATTATCTCGCAAGTTTTGGCTTGCAAGCTCCACGAAAAAATGTCTCTGTCTCATGGCAATCTTTAGAGATGCCGCTGGATGTGTAGGTAACTCTGGGCATCTAACTCCCGATAATCCGGAATATCGTACCGATTCCCTCGGACATCCGTCACAAAAAGCCGGGCAGGGGGTACCTGTTTAATGTTCTGATTCAACCCGCGCACCAAGAAAGTTATGCGTCCGCGCTCGGTTTCGACCTCCCATTCATGGATACCGAATTGCTCCTTCACTCGGTACACTTTCTGGATTGTCGGTGTAAAGTAGCGTTTATCCAACTCCTCTTGGAGAATCTCCAGACTCTGAGAATCGAGCTCCGATGGGTCAACGAGGATTCCGATCTCGGTATCCTCATCCGCTGCGAGCGAAATATATTGATTCGGGTTGCTAAGCGGCATAAGCCGTCGCACGACTACGCGCAGATAGCACGCCTCTTTCCGAATTTCCAACCGCGCCGTCCCTACCTCAGAACGCGTGAACGTAAGGGTATCTGGGTCAAGATAACGGGGTGTAAAGTCATCCTGTTCAGACGGCACCGAGCTCACTGTCGGTGCCGCGGCAGGTGTTACGTGTTTCTCTGTATTTTCGTTCTGCATACCTATCTCTCCACTGCTTGTGCTGCAGCGCGGATGTTCGCGGCTTCGCGTTGGGTTTCTACGAGTTTGTAGTAGATACCTTTTTGCTCCATGAGTTCCTCGTGAGAGCCACACTCAACGCCTTTACCCTTTTCAATCACGAAGAGCCGATCGGCATTTCGGAGCGTTGAAAGCCTGTGGGCAATCGCGAACGTCGTCCGGTTCTGCACCAACCTATCAATCGCCTGTTGAATCTTTTTCTCGGTTTCCACATCTACAGACGAGGTGGCTTCATCGAGAATCAAGATACGCGGATTGTGTAAAATGGCGCGTGCGATAGAGATACGTTGCCGTTCACCGCCGGACAACCGTCCACCGCGTTCCCCGACTTCTGAATCGTAGCCGTCTGGGAACTTGACGATAAATTCGTGTGCGTTTGCGGCTTTCGCTGCCGTGATAATGTCCTCCATCGTGGCATCAGGATGCGCATAAGCGATGTTCTCGGCGATCGTACCACTGAACAGATACGGTTCTTGTAACACAACCCCGATCTGTCGACGCAAATCCTTGAGATCAATCTCTTTGATGTCCTCGCCATCAATCTCTAAACGTCCGGAATCGGGCGTATAGAACCGACAAATCAGGTTGATAAGCGTCGATTTTCCTGCCCCCGAATGTCCAACAAGTCCAATCATTTCACCCGGTTTGACGTGCAAGTTAATATCCCGAAGCACGGGTTTGTGTGAGTCGTAACCGAACGTCATGTTGTGGAACTTAACCTCGCCAGTGATGTTCGGCATCGCTTTAAGCGTGCCGTCGTCAAACTGCTCGGGTTGCGAGTCTATGACTTCAAATAACCTTTCTGCTGCCGTCATAGAACGCGAAGCCCAGTTAATCAACGGGCTGATATACCGCAACGGTTCGTAGAACATCATCAGGTATGCATTAAAAGCCATCAACGTGCCGAGCGTCATACTCCCAGCGATAATGTTGAGACCACCGGCGTACCAAACAATCAGAGATCCTAACTGCACTGCGAACATCAGTGGCGGGTAATAGGTAGCCCAGATTAATTCAGCATTTGTTTCATAGTCGCGTGCGTCGATATTCGCATCGGCGAACCGATCAACTTCGCTCCGTTGTTGTCCAAACGCGCGGACAACTCGGATACCGGATACAGAGTCGTTGACGACATCGAACAACTTTGAACGGCGGCGCCATGCCCGGTGCCAAAGGCTCCGGACCTTCTTCCAGAACCAACCGGCACCGAAGACGATTATCGGAATCGGGATTAAGATGAAGCATGCCAATTGCCAGTTCATCCAGAAAAGCATCGCCCCAATTCCGAAGAAGAGGAGCAGCTCCACCGCGAGGAAGGAGAGTCCCTCTAACATGAAGTCTTGAAGCCGTTCACTGTCCTCGGTGATGTGCGAGATAACCGTTCCTGTCTTCCGTTTATCAAAAAATCGGATTGACAGATTGTGTAAATGCTGATAGACGTGTGAACGGATATTCGCTGCGACGCGGAACGTCAGCCAGGCACCCAGACGTAATCGAAAAATCGTGAAAATTTCTCGGATGATCTGTATCGCTAATAAGGCACCTACAGCGATGGTCAATGCTAACGCTGCGGGTTGAATCGCCCGAAAAATGCTGCCTAACTGCGTTGCCGATGCTTCTTGTGCAGCGGTGGTCGCGTCGTTCAAAAGTAGAATGTCGTCAATCAGGATGCGAGAGAAATACGGTGGTACAAGCGAAATGAGCGTGCCAGCAATCACGAATAGCATGAACAAAGTTGCTCTACCGCGATAGGGCTGGATGTAGGTCAAAATCCGCAGCATCACTTTGTGTTTCTTGGTACATGCCGGGCAAGGTGAGAACTCATCTGGCAACAGTAAACCACAAGATTGGCAAAATTGCTCCTCTGGTTTATAGTCCCATATAGGTGCTTCATCGCGTTTCCCTTTTCGGAACTCAATCTCGTCTCCGATAAATCGGGCGACGAACCCAAACTTCGAGGCATAACCACTTGAGTAGCGGATGAGATCGACAGTGCCTTCCTCTGTTTCCAGTACCAAGAGACCGGCATCCACAACGATTTCCGCACGAATTCCTAAGACATTCTCATAAGGGATGTAGTGAAGCACCTCACCTTCACCTGTTACGGTAAAAATTGCTGCGTCCGTTAGCACAAACCACTCTTCACCATAACTACCGGATGCGTTTACATCACTTTGGACAGCAAATCGAATCTGTTCTGAACGAATATCTAATTTTTTCAGTGTTACTTTAATTAAATCGGGTATCGGGTCAAGCGTACCCGTTGGTGTCTCTGCAGTTGACATTCCTTCTCTCCGCCTCCGTTGTTACTTTCCAGGCGTACGTGCGTCGGGATATTTCCAAAGGACCTTGCGCTCAATAGATTTCCAACGGCTTGAATCCACACGTTGGACGGCAAATATCTTGTGACCACACCTGCATCGTATATCGTGAACATGTCCATTTGAGCAGGTCTGTTCCGCAACAAAGTTAAGACTTTCTGGATGCACGCGATAACCGTGCCTACATGAATAACAAACCAAGTACATCACAAATCTCCCAATCTGCTGCATTTTTTAACATTGCAGGACTTACGGAAAATTAAGTTGAAACACGTATCTTCGGAGGATAAAAACCCTTACCATCATAGGATCGGTGCGGTTAGAAACCGCACCTACCAGTGGTGTGCGTAAGTCCTAAATTGGACACTATCCTTTATAAAAACCCGTCTCCCACAATTTAATTCAAAAAAAAATACGACACAAATTCTCCTAACTGCTAATCACCAACCACCAATCACTAATCGCTAACCACTAATAGAATGCTTCTCCAAAACCGCATCGTTCAATTCAACACCAAGTCCTGGCTTCGTTGACGGAATGATGTAGCCATCTTCCCACTGTATCGGCTCCTTGAGGATATCCGTATGGAAGCCGTCCCATGTATGGATACCTTCCTGAATGAGGAAATTCGGACTACAGACATCCAACTGAATATTCGCCGCGCCGCCGATGGGACCGCCATACAGATGCGGTGCTATCTGTGCGTAGTGCGCTTCTCCCATAGACGCAATCTTCTTCGCTTCGAGGATACCACCTGTGATTGTCAAATCCATCTGCAAGATGGACGCAGCCTGTTGTTCCAACAGGTCCACGAACTCATATTTCGTCAATAACCGTTCTCCCGTCGCAATCGGAATACTTGTGGACTGCGCGACGCGTGCCATCTCTTTGATATTCTCCGGAGGTAGGGGTTCCTCAAACCAGAGTGGGTCGTATGGCTCAACGCGTTTTGCAAAACGGATTGCGCTGTTCGTGTTGAATTGTCCATGTGTCCCAATCAGAATATCACACCTATCACCAACGGCATCCCGAATCCCACGGATAACACTCTCTGCGTAGTCCAGCGTTTCCAACCTATCGGCGGTATTCGGATCGACGGGATCGAACTTGACGGCAGTGAACCCTTTTTCGACGTAAGAGAGGGCGAGTTCCCCGGTTTTCTCTGGAGAATCACCGCGTCGCCATTGCAGTAGATAGGAATAGGCGCGTAGTTTCTCATGGAACATACCCCCCAACAGGTTGTAAATCGGCTGATTCAACGCCTTGCCGACAATATCCCAACACGCCATCTCAATCGCGCTCATCGCTGGACTCGTCAGTGGACCGGAGTGTCGCACACACGGTCCCTCGTAAAGCGTAGACCAGATCCGCTCAATCCGAAACGGATCTACGCCAATCAGATAGCGTTCTCCCCAATCTTTAATCAGCTCGATAACGACATGGTTCAATTGGGTATGATAGGTACATTCGCCTACCCCCTCAATGCCTTCATCCGTTATCAGTTTGACGAAAATCCAACGCCTTCCACCCCAATGTGGTGGTGGTACATCAACGAGATACGTTTTCACATCAACAATCTTCATTTTTTATACTTTCCTTGCGGTTCGTTGCGAGTGCATCAGTGATTTGACACCCTTTCCATGCTGCCATCCTTCTAACCCGCCTGTAACCGAACGCTGCGAATCTTGTCTCTTTCTGACTGCCGATAGCCAATGGTTTCCAACAGCCAATCGCAAAATATTATGGATTCCACCAATAGGTTACCTTGCCAACTAAGGTGGTATCCAACAACCTTGTTGATACGCTGTCTGTCCCGTAAGTCTGATTGAAAACAAAATAGAAATCACTACCGGGTCGATAGACATAGTTAACTAAGAAATTCGTTGTAACGAGGTTCCGATCACTGTTCCATTGGACGTAAAGTTTCGTAAAGAGGTCTGTCGAAAAGGAATAGACGATACGTCCCCCAAAGACATTCGTATTGAAAGACCCTTCTGGGAGCGTGACGCGGTTGAACTCGTATCTCGGTTCGACGCTAAAGCGTCCAGCGAAACGAAGATCGAGACGTAGGTCAAAGCCGCGGCGGGTGCCGTTGTAGAAATCCCCGATATTGAACCCAAACCGTCCGTTGAAGACCTGACCCTCAGCGTTGAGCATGAGGCTATAGTTATTGTAAGTATACCTACCGGGCGGGATGACAATTCCCTCCCGAATTTCAAAATCCTCGGTAAGATTCTCAAAATTCCGGTAGAAACGGAAACCGCCCCAACCGTTCGTCTCCAATTCAAGCCATGTGCTCCAGATAAAGGTTCGCGTCTCTAATTCGTTGTCTGAATTGAAGATGAGATCGAGTTCCGGTCCAGCCCACAACCGACGGAATCCGAACCAATTGAGGTAAGGCGTAGCGCGCGCTTCCCCGCGAAACCAACGTGAGCCTGTCCGATAGACATAGCCGACTTCGGGGTTGAAATCATCACCGATATCGGTATAGGAGGCGTTCAATCGCCCGACTTCGCTCTGCCAATTTCCGCCAAAATATAACGCATTCGCGTTCCCGCTCGTCAAAGCGGTAGTATCAGGGGAGGCTTGTCCGTTGCGTGGGTCGTCCTGGGTTTCACTGGGTTCAAACGTGCGTGCCCAGAGTCCACGAAAAGTCATATTGTCGATCGGACGATAGATAAAATCGAGACCTGTCGCGCTGTTGTGCCTGTCGAAATCTTGTTTGTTAATCGCGATCATACCGACACTTGAGCCAGTGAAAAGATCGCGTCTAAGGCGCAGCACCGAGTAGTTCGTCCTACCAAGGTCTACCGCGTCCGTATCTTCGGTGGCATCCGCTGCATACTTATCTGTGAGAACATCCAGGAGCCCGACGCTGAAGCCGCCGACTTTACCGGTAATTTTTCCGCCGCCCATAATCGGGATGGCGTGTCCTTCTTCAATACCGATGCGGCGGCTGTAGAAAAGAAGGAGCGGTGGTGGCGCATTGAAACTCGTGCGTGGGATACCAAAATCGAAGATCCCCGCGCCCTCTAAAAAGAATTGCCGTTTTTCAGGAAAAAAGAGGCTGAACCGCGTTAAGTTCGCTTCCTCCTGATCCGCCTCGACCTGTGCGAAATCTGTGTTAACGGTGAGATCTGCGGTGAGATTTGAGGTGAGACCCACCTTCATATCTGCCCCTAAATCGTAGACACCAAATATCCCTTCTTCCTCTGTCCGAGCGACACCTGGCAGGAAATAGGGCAGAAACTCAATATTCCGACGTTGTGAAATCCCAGATAAGCCTGTGAGTGTCCCCAGCTGCGTTGTTCGGTAGCGTGCAAGGAAACTATATGCCGCGGGTACGGGTGCCCATGTGCCTTCTTCCTGACTTTTCTGAATCCGGCGTCCAAGGTTTAGCCCCCACGTCAACGCCTCTTCGTCTTTGAATCTAAGTTGACTGAAGGGGATGGCGATTTCTGTCGTCCAATTATCGCCGTTAATTTTTGCACGACTGTCCCAGACGGCATTCCAGTTCTCGTTTCGACTGTCCCCGCTGTCCATTATCGCAACATCTTCCCGCGCCCCGAGCGGGTTGACTCGAAAAAAGAACCCGCTGCGTCGGTCATTATAAGTATCCAACATTACAAAGACATTGTCGTTGTCCCATAACATCGCGTCGCGTCGCATCTTATTCGCAACAATCTTCGCGCGTTCAGGTTCACTACAGACAAAACCGAAATAGATGTGTCTGTCATCATAAAGAATTCGGACCTCCGTCGCTTCTGTCAGTGCCGCGCCCGCGTCGGGTTCATATTGAATAAATTGGCGGATAGGTATCGCTTTCTGCCAATCCGACTCTGTAAGTTCTCCATCAATCTCGACACTTTCGTAAGTACGATACGCCTCTGCCCGAAGTGCTTCTGTTTCAGCGTACACGCCAGCACTGAGGCAAAAAAGGAGTAGCATCGATAGCCATCTACATAGATAATCCATGGTATACTAAAATAGGCGTTTACAGTGCAAGGTTTAACTTGCGGGTCTCGCCAAAAATAACCTCCGTGCTTCTCTTAAGGTTTTTTCTATTATACCACATTTACCGAAATTCTGCATGTCTTATCTGTTAGTGATGCCTATGGAATATTTGACATTCTTTCTAATTTGTGATATATTATTATAGGTATCCATTTGGATTTTTTCACATAAATGTTTACTCCTGAAAAGGTCAAAGAATAGGTAAAAAAAGCAGGACACTATTGGAGGAAATATGAGTAAGGAAAGCAAGTGCCCGATGATGAGCCACACTCACGCACAGGGCAGTACAGCGAACCAACGCTGGTGGCCGAATCAGTTGAACCTGAAGGTGCTTCACCAGAACCCGCCTGAGTCTGATCCTATGGGCAAGGATTTCAACTACGCCGAGGCATTCAATACACTCGACTTGGCGGAACTGAAACAGGACATTGAGCAGGTAATGACGACCTCGCAGGAGTGGTGGCCCGCCGATTATGGACACTATGGGCCCCTCTTCATTCGGATGGCGTGGCATAGTGCAGGCACGTACCGCATCCACGATGGACGCGGGGGCGCAGCCTCTGGCACAATGCGTTTCGCGCCTCTCAACAGTTGGCCCGACAACGCCAGCCTCGACAAAGCACGCCGACTGCTCTGGCCCATCAAGCAGAAGTATGGTCGGAAACTCTCATGGGCAGACTTGATGATCTTCACAGGGAATTGTGCCTTAGAGTCGATGGGGCTCAAGACCTTCGGGTTTGCTGGCGGGCGAGAGGATGTCTGGGCACCTGAAGAGGACATCTATTGGGGATCTGAGACCACGTGGCTCGGTGACGAACGCTATACCGGCGATAGGGATCTGGAGAAGCCTCTCGGTGCCGTTCAGATGGGGCTCATCTATGTCAATCCACAAGGACCCAACGGTAACCCAGACCCCGTCGCTGCAGCGATAGACATTAGAGAGACGTTCCGTCGTATGGCAATGAACGATGAGGAGACGGTCGCGCTGATTGCTGGCGGACACACGTTTGGCAAGACGCACGGTGCTGCGGATGCGGACGCGTACGTCGGTCCCGAACCCGAAGGCGCGAGCCTTGAGGAGCAAGGACTCGGTTGGAAGAATACCTTTGGCAGCGGCAAAGGTGTCCACACAATCACTAGTGGGTTGGAAGGTGCCTGGACGGCTACGCCGACCCGGTGGGATAACAGTTTCTTTGAGAACCTGTTCAACTACGACTGGGAACTGGAGAAAGGTTCCGGTGGTGCGTGGCAGTGGACTCCCAAGGATGAATCTGCACAGGACACCGTGCCAGACGCGCACGATCCCTCGAAGAAGCACGCACCGATGATGCTCACGACCGACCTCTCTCTGAAGAAGGATCCGATCTATGCAGAGATTTCCAAACGCTTCTACGAGAACCCGGCGGAATTCGCAGATGCCTTTGCGAAGGCGTGGTACAAACTCACCCACCGCGACATGGGACCTCGCACACGATATATCGGTGCCTTGGTGCCAGAGGAACAGCAGTTGTGGCAAGACCCCGTCCCTGATGTCGATCATGAATTGATTGGGGAACAGGACATCGCTGCCCTCAAGAGCAGGTGTCTCGAATCAGGACTGTCCATTTCCCAACTCGTCTCTACTGCTTGGGCATCTGCAGCGACGTTCCGCGGTACCGACAAGCGCGGGGGTGCTAACGGGGCACGCATTCGCCTTGCACCACAGAAGGATTGGGAAGTCAACAAACCGTCCGAACTGCCGGAGGTCCTTCAATCTTTGGAGGCGATTCAAAACGAATTTAACGGATCGCAGTCAGACGGAAAGCGGGTCTCGCTCGCTGACCTGATTGTTCTGGCGGGGTGTGCAGCGGTCGAGTCGGCTGCGAAAAACGCTGGTGTTGACGTAGCGGTTCCCTTTGCACCGGGACGCACGGACGCGTTGCAGGAGCAGACCGATGTGGAATCGTTTGCTGTGCTTGAACCGACAGCCGACGGATTTCGCAACTACCTCGCGAACGGACACGAGAGAACAGCTGAGGAGCTGCTGGTGGATCGGGCACAAATGCTGACACTCACCGCACCTGAGATGACGGTTCTCATTGGTGGTTTGCGCGTCTTGGATACAAACGTTTGTCAGTCTGGATTCGGCATCCTCACCGAGCGACCCGAATCGTTGACGACTGATTTTTTCGTGAATCTACTTGATATGAATACCGAGTGGTCGGCATCCGCTACATCTGAGAATATCTTTGAGGGGCGCGATGGCTCGACGGGTGAAATCAAGTGGATGGGCACCCGCGTCGATCTCGTCTTTGGCTCGAATTCCCAACTCCGAGCCATCGCGGAGGTTTACGCCTGTGATGACGCACAAGAAGCGTTTGTACGGGACTTCGTGGCTGCATGGAACAAAGTTATGAACCTTGATCGCTTCGACCTTTCATAAGAATCCCCTGGCGAGGTCTCCTAACCTCGCCAGTTCTCTATTCCAGCCATCATATCTTCCGCCCATGAAAATTCGTTTGATTTTTCCCACGAATCTGTTATCATCTCCTTATGAAAAACGATAAAAAGACAATTTTCGGTTGGTGCATGTACGACTGGGCGAATTCGGCGTACATTACAACCGCTGCTGTCGCATTGTTACCCGACTATTTTGCGAGAGCCGTCGTCGGTGAAGGCGGTATTGACATCTTTGGAATGAATATAACCGCTACGACGTTATGGGGCTATATGTTAGGGACAGCGGCGTTCCTCGTGTTCCTTTTCGCACCCGTCCTGGGTGCCGTTGCCGATTTCTCGTCAGCCAAGAAGAAATTTCTCATGGGCTTTGCCTATATGGGAAGTCTTTTGGCAACGCTGCTCTATTTCTGCGAGTCTGGCGATGTCGGTCTCACAATTGTGCTATTTATCGGGACGCAAGTCTGCTTTGTGGGCGCGAATGTCTTCTACGACGCATTTCTGCCACAGATTGCATCCGAAGACAAGCTTGATTCCGTCTCTGCCAGAGGCTATGCGTTCGGGTATGTCGGCGGCTCGCTCCAATTTGGCATGGCACTCGCGCTTGTCGCTATGCACGAGGTTGTCGGTATTAGCATAACAACCGCAGCACGCATCGGAATGGCAATGACGGGTATATGGTGGGCAGGCTGGGCACTCTTGACGATGAAATACCTAAAAGAAGAAAAAACCCCGTATCAACTTCCAGAAGCCTACCGCAACCGACCGAAGGTGCTGGCATATCTCACCCTCGGCATCAGCCGAACGATTTTAACAGCGAAAAAGGTCGGACGCTTTAAACACCTTACGCTCTTTCTCGTCGCCTATATGATTTACAACGACGGCATCCACACTGTCACAAGCATGGCGACGATCTACGGTGCTGAAGAGTTAAAACTGACAACAACATCACTGATGGTGACGCTCTTGATGGTGCAAGTTGTGGCAATAATTGGCGCACTAATGTTTGGTCGATTGGCGGGTCGTATCGGTGCGAAACGTTCCGTGATGTTTGCATTAGTGCTATGGAGTGGAGTCGTCACCTACGGATATTTCATCCACACTGCAACAGAATTCTTCGTTTTGGGTATGATTGTTGGGATCGTTCTTGGTGGAACACAGGCACTGAGCCGTTCCTTGTATGGTGCGATGATTCCAGAAAACGCAAGTGCCGAGTTTTACGGGTTCTATTCCGTTTTTAGCAAGTTTTCATCTATTTGGGGTCCCGTAACTTTCGGCGTTATCAAACAGATTACCGGCAGTGCCCGCCTCTCGATTATTTCGTTGATGGTTTTCTTTATCGTCGGGTTAATTCTGTTAGGATTTGTGAATGAGGAAAAAGCGAAAGCGGATAAACTCGCGTTCCAATTTAGCGATTAAAATAGAAAGGCGAGGTTTCCCAACCTCGCCATAAAAAATCCATGAAATTTGTGTAATCTGCGATTCAAACAATTAACGTCTCTACCAATCGCTAACTGCTAATTGCCAACTGCTAATTGCCAACTGCTAATTCGCCAACTCAAAAATAATCGGAATTTCAAGCCGTAAACTGAATCCTTCTTGTCCGTCAGGGAACGGTGGATACGGCACGGCATTTCGGACAGCGGCGAGCGCAGCGTTGTCGAGTGCTTTTGATCCGGACGAAATAGTGACTTCGGGATTCCGAACAGTCCCATCTTTGAATAGTGTAAACCGGATGGTTGCAGCGGCACCGGCATCCAAACTTCGGACCCGTGGTGGGAAACGTTGCACCTGTTTAATCCTGTCTCGGACGGCTTTTAGGAACTCGTTAAACGACTGTTTCGCATCTCCCAAGTTCATGGAAGCGAGCTCAAGATTTCCGGGGTCATTGAATTCGGTCTGCGCGAGGTTCGTTCCCATATCCAGCCTTGAAACTAAACTCGTGTTCTCAAACTTCGGTGCCTCAAACTTCGGCATCGTTGTAACAACAGCTGCCTGCCGAGTTCCCGAGAACAGGTTCCGACCGATCCCCACTGTACTGGGTGCCATCACCGGACGTGTAGGAACGTCGTTCGCGGGTAGTGTAAATCGGGCGTTGCCTACTGGAATTTTAGCACTCGTCGTGACAACTTGCCCCTTAGGCGCGCGGACTTGAGAGAACTTCGGTTTTGTGGGTTTCCGTTTGGCACGCGGCGGTGTTCGGCGTTTCGTCTCTGGTTTTGACGCTTCTAATACCACACTCTCCACTTTATCCTTGTTCATATCTAACACCGTCTTCTGCACAAAATAGACCGCTCCGGCGATAATCCCAATTACATGCAGCCCGATTGCGAAGGTCCCCGCAATCCGCATTGCTTTCTTTTTCCGCGTTTGCGCGGCTTCTCGGTTCTGCCGTTGAATGTCGGCAATCGTCATCATATTCTTTTTCTCCCGTTCCTTTCAGCTCAGTAATTAGTCTTCGTAACTCAGTAACTTATATCTGCCGTTTTTAACAACGACCGAGCCGAGTATTTCCAGCTCCTGTTTCTCTCCAGCGGCGTTCTGTAACGTCAAAACCGTCCCACGCAAAAGATGGAAGCCATCATAGTTTTCCTGCGGTTGATCGAAGCGGATACTCACGAACTGTAGGTGCTGCCCGCCGTAGCGATTCATCCACTTTCTCATACCGATGTTACATTTCGTATTCAGATTCGACCACGCAAATTCACCCGGAAAATTGCTCGGCGGACGACTCGCTGGGAATGCCGGCCAAATCCACGCAAGATATTCTTGGCGTTGGACCCGTAGGCGGTTCAACTGCGCAATGTCTTTTCGATTTAATGCGTCAACGACCGCCAGACCGAGTTGGTCTAGCGAGTCGAGACCCTCTTTCCATACCGATGTCTCACATCCAACCCAGCTGCTCCAAACGAAGAACAGGGTTAGAAAGATGTGAGATATATAAAGAATAGTGCGTTTCCTAATTCTGTGCACTCGTTGTCCATCCGGTTGTCCAGTTGTTGGACGGGCTCACGCCACCGATGAAGTTAACGTTTTCAAAGAAACCATCAGCGGGTGGGGCTGCGGGAGAAACCGCGGCGGCACCCGTGCCGGGTGTGAAATTGGGAGCACTCTTATTGAAGGGTGCTGCCAAGTTCGGATCCGTCTCTTCGTTGTAGTTGGCGGCTGCGAAAGCGGCTTCATCAAAACCGTCGTTGTCTTTTTCGTCGCCGAAATTGCCTTTGCCGTTCTCAAAGAAGATACTGTTTTTGACAACCAGTTTCCCACTATTTGCTTGGGCATGCGTTGCTTCGTTGTTGATATCCAGACCGACTTTATTGAATCCAGTAACAATGAAATTTGCGAAGGTGCCAGCGGCACCTTCACGAATCAGCATACCGTTATCGCTTTCAGGGCCTGATGGGTCACCGACGAGCGTTACGTTGTAGATCGTCGCAGCCGAACGCGGTGTCGCTTCGTTATCTTTACTGCTGTTATCAACTTCAAAACCGTTATCGGCATCATCACCATACTGCTGTACCACGAGGAATTGCGCTTTACCCGTCCAACCATCTGTCCAGTCGAAGGAGTCATCGCGCGCCCCTGTAACAATGACGTATTTAAGGTTGACAGTGCCGCCGAACATTTCAACGCCGTCGTCTTGGTTCATGTGGACTTGGACGTTCTCAACGATCGTACCCGATCCAACGCCTTGGAAGGCGATGCCGTTGAGTTCGTTATCAGGGCTAAACTCAATACCTGCATACTCAACACGGACGTAACGCAGCACACCGCTGCTATCCGCAGGGTTGTTTCCGCCGAACGCACCCGTGTCCCCTTCACCGAACGTTACGCCTTGGTTCGTCGGGGCGTTCCCATTGATAATCAAACCGCCCCACTGCCCACGCGCACGACTTCCGATCGCGGCATCACTGGACATAACAATCGGGGCATCCGCTGTACCCTGTGCCATAATTTTTGAACCTTGGGCGATGATGAGTGTGCCGTTAGTCGCTTGCTCACCAAAAATTTGAACGCCAGCCTCGATAGTTAAGGTCGCACCGCCTTCAACAAATACAGCACCCCGTAGGAGGTAATCGTAAGCCGATGTGAGCGTTTTATCCGCATTTAGTCTACCTTCCAGTATCACCACTTGTCGTCCATCGACCTCAATAATAGTTTCTGCAGGGACTAATGCTGCTTCGGTATTTTCAGTATTTTCTTCATCGCTACCACAACCGACGAACCCCAACGTCAATCCGATGGCGAAAATGGCTATTACCTGAAAAAGATAGTTTTGATATAAACCCTTCGTCCCTGTGGATGCAGGGGCGGAACCAATATTTAACATTAGCTAACCAAGCTCCTTTTTTGTTTTTTTCTACCTAACCCGGCGACCGGGTAGGATACGTAGTTGCGATCCACTAATGCTGAATCGCTGTTGTCCATTTATTTCAATATTTAAAAATACCTGTAAATTGTTGCAAACAGATGACATTGTTATGATTTTTTCTCCGGGCGTTGTCGGAGGAATCTCCGCATCCCGACTGCCAACAGCCAATAGCCAACCGCTAAACTCCTACAAATCGTAGCTGATCCCGAACGAGAACGCTCTCCCGAGTTTATACCGAACGGATGTCGCTTCGCCTTGTTTGAAAAAGATGTCTGGATCCAGTAGATTTTTCGCCGAAAAACTAACCTTGAAGTAATCAGCGACGACCCGACTGAAACTCACGTCCAATTGACCGCGCGGCTGCTCATAGACATCCGGGACACCGTGGTTCCCCACTTCAGAGAGCCTACGTCCAAAGATGTTATACGCAATCGCGCTTGAAATACCCCAGTTCGGGGCCTCATAACCGACAGACACGTTGACAATGTAAGGACACTGACCCTGTAGTGGACGCTCAGAAGAGGTTTGGATACCGACATCTGGGAGTACCACCTGCGAGGAGATTAACGCTGCGTTTGTGTTAATCGAGAAGTTGCTGAGTGCTGGTGTAATCACGCCCAAGTTCTGACGTGCTTCTAACTCCAGACCGTAGTTGTTCGCGGCATCAGCATTTTCATAAGTAATCCGAACTTCTGCTTGCGGTTGCACAATCTGCTCAATCGGTTTTTGGAATCGTTTATAGAAAGCACTCACGGCTAAAACGCCCCCTATCTGTGGGAAAGCCTCCCAGCGGAAATCGTAGTTATCAATCTGCGTCCGCTCGAGTTCTGGGTTACCGAGGATTGTTCTACCACCGACGAAATCTGTAAATTCAAACGGAGCCAGTTCTCGGAAATCCGGACGTGTGATCGTCCGAGATGCCGCGAGACGCAAGTTCATCCGTTCTGTTAAGCGATACGTTAAGTTCGCACCCGGCAGTAAGTCGAGCGTTTCCAAAACCGCTACAATCGGTTGCGCGGAGGCGGAGAATGGATCGTAGGTCGTGACCTTTTGCGCTGAAGATTCCAAGCGCGTTCCCATCATGAACTGCCATTTCGCGCGAATCGGCATATCAAGCATCAGGTAGCCTGCGTAGATAGCGTGATCTGCGAGGTAGTTATCAGTCGCGCGCGTTGATTCTCGTAATTCAAAGACGCGAGGGGCAATGTTTTGGGTTTGGAAAAGGACTTCCGGTTGTGCAGATAGATCGACGGTCGTGTCTACTTGGTCAGAAGGCAAGAACCTGAAGCGACGTGCATCAAACGTACGGGATCTGTCCCGGAGGAGTCCACCAAATTTGAAGAGCCCTTCAGCACCGATCGGAATCTTCCAATCAGCACGGGCGTTGTATTCGTCGTCTTCAAGATCGAAGAAGAATCTGCTACCGCTGTGTGTAACGTCGCGGAAGGTGTAGGTGCCGTCGCCACGATCTTCGTAGATATTTTCGCGGGTATCCGGTTCATCTCGGGAGGCGCGGGAATATGTAAGCCGCCACTCCATAGAGGCATCCGGCTGCTCTGGACCCTCCTCCAGTTCAGGTTCACCGAAATTGAAGTCGTGCGTACCCGCGAGCTGCCCTGAGAAGAGTTGACGTTCAACATAGCGCAGCCGCGTGCTCCGCATATCCGTATTTCTGTCAGCGTTGAAGCCTTCCCATGTCCGCGTCTCATCTTCAGCGGTATGTGTGAAAAGCGTCCGGACGCTGACTTGATGTTGCGGGGAGAACCGTAGACTTCCGTTCAACACACTCCCCCAGTCTACTTGATTGCCACTCCGTTCAATGTTATAGGAGGTCACGGGTGAAAGGGTCTCGTTGAGACCGATACGGAAGGCGTTGCGCACCTGTGTGCCGTAACTATGGCTATTCCCGTAGGAGATTACCCCTAAATAGCCGAACTCTTTACCGAAAAGGGTATTACTATTGCCGAGACTGAATTTGTAACCTTGGTTAACCGGGATGGATTGTCGTTCCGGGGACCAGACGTTGTCAAACGATTGTCCGAACTCTTGAATCTGTTCGGCGGTGAATCCTAACGGCGTAAAACGACCGCGTTCCCGGATAGGTAAACCCGCCGCACGCGTTTCGACGATAGACGGCAGTGCTCGCGAACCGTCGTCAAACCCGAGAAAGTCGAACGCACCGCCCGGGTACGTCAAACCGTCTTCCCCTGTCGCTTGTGTGTTAAAACCGCTCGACATTGATAGCGACATCATTAGTTCTTCGGGGAAGTCTTTGGTGAAAACTTGAACGGAGCCACCCGCGAAACCGCCAGGCTGATCGGGTGAGAAGGTTTTCACCGTCTGTAGACTCGCCAGAAGGCTTGCCGGAAATATATCCATCGGCACGACCCGTCGGTTCGGTTCAGGACTCGGAATCTCGACATTGTTAAGGAGGGTATTACTGTAACGTTCTCCCAAACCGCGGACAAACACATAACGACCGCCGACAATGCTAACACCTGTTACCCGTTTTATCGCCTCACCCGCAGAAGACGCTGGCAGGCGGCTAATCTCTTCTGTACTAATGCTGTCCTCAATTCGCGAGCTACGCATCCGTTGTTCAAGGAGGCCGCGCTCACTCGCCTGGCTTAACTGGACGGGCATCTTAATCGCGTCAAGTTTGACCACTTGCGGCACCAGTAATATTTGCACGGGCTGTGGTGCTTCTGCCACGTTGACCTGAAAATCCGATATTACATAACTATTGTAAAACGGCGCGGTTGCCTGGATGCTGTGGGTCCCACTTGGCAATTCAAATGAAAATGTACCTGCTTCATCGGTTGTTACCAGAATCTGTGTATCTATAACCCGAACGGTTACGCCAGCCAGCGACTCTTGGGTTTCACTATCGACAACACTCCCTGTTATTTTGATGACTTGTTGCGTTTCTGAGTCGGCGGCACTTACGTCCCCAAGCCCGAACGACATCCCAAGGATCAAAAGCAGCAAGCCGAGGTAGAAGTGCTTCCTAAAGCGTGGGGTTTGGCAGCCCATATTTAGAAGTCCTCTCATTTCTTATCGTTGATTAACCCCTATTAAAATCCTCTCTATTTTGTAAATTTGTTTATCCGGCGCACTTGGACGGATTTGACAATGCGTCCTTCGTTACTTTCACATAGAACGCGCGAATGGTGTTCACCAACATTTCTATTCTCAATACTGTTCCAATGATAGAAAAATTGTAATCTGTGAATGATACAAAATTGTGTTATTTTTTTGTCAAAAAGTAATTCTTTAGCGTTCAGCAGTCAGGTCGGTAATCAGAATCAACGGTATTTATGCCGTGTGGCATAAACCGGGTATGAATGCCTTAATGGCATTCACCGTCTGCGAAAACCTTTCAGGGGTCGGGTATGAGTCGGAGCATCTTGTTACAGGCAAAGTTGAAAGCGCAGCACCGTAACGCAGATCCGACGGATTGCTAAAAGCGCAGCACCCTGATGGCTGAAAGTGGAGCGCAGCGGAACGCCCTGATGGCTGTCTATTTTCCCTTGCTATTTCCTCGCATAAATCCTATAATAGTTAAGCCGAACGTCCGTGACTTTTTGTTTCTTTTCGGAATCCTGAAAAATGGGCGATCAGGTGCTATGGAGACGAATTCATGTTAGCCGAACTCCTTCGGAAAAGCATTCATTTATCAGGACTTATCCTACCGGTTATCTATTTTTTTCTTGATAAGTCGACGATGTTAATTTTCGTCGGCATATTGACGGGAATCGCGATTGCCGTAGAATTGGTAAAATGGTTTTCCCCGAGTTTTGGGGGTTTCTTTTTGCAAATTTTCGCGCCTATGCTCCGTAGCCATGAACGGAGGGGCGCGATGACGGGCGCGACGTATTACATCATCAGCGCGTTCTTGTGTATCCTTTTTTTTAGTAAGACGCTGGCTGTTGTCTGTATCTTTTTCATGGTCCTTGGAGACCTCGCAGCCGCACTGGTAGGAAAAAAGTGGGGGCGGACGAAACTTCTTGGCACAAAAAGTTTAGAAGGCAGTGCTGCGTGTTTCGTCGTTTGTGCTGCAATCGCCCTCATCAAATTACATCCTGTTATCGGGATTATCGGCGCATTAGTTGCCACAGTCGTAGAGATGCTTCCGTTCCCGATTGACGATAACCTGACGGTCCCGTTGGTTTCGGGGGCAGTCATGCACTTTTTGATGTAAAGTGGCAATCAGCAGTCAGAAGAATAGCCGTCAGTTAAAAGAGAATTGTTAGCAGCTGCTCTAACCTCTCTTGCTGACAACTGAAAGGTTTTTCGCAGACGGTGAATGCCATTAAGGCATTCATACCCGGTTTATGCCACACGGCATAAATACCGTTGATTCTGATTACCGACCTGACTGCTGACAACTAATAATATGGCACATATCAAACTTGAAAATATTCTAAAACGCTTCGGTGATTTTATCGCCGTCAGAGATTTTAACTTGGAGATTCAGGACAAGGAGTTCGTCGTCTTTCTCGGTCCCTCAGGCTGCGGTAAAACCACGACGCTCCGTCTCATCGCAGGTTTGGAGCATCCCGAGGAGGGTGATATTTTCATTGATGGTCAACGCGTCAACGATCTTTCGCCTTCAGACCGGGATATAGCTTTCGTTTTCCAGTTCTATGCCCTCTATCCGCATCTGACCGTCTACGATAACATCGCTTTTCCCCTTAAAGCCGTAAAGGTCTCAAAATCAGATATTGATACGCAGGTCAAGCGCGTTGCAGAGATTTTGCAAATATCCAATATGCTGGATCGGAAACCGAGCGTCCTCAGTGGTGGAGAGATGCAACGCGTCGCACTCGGACGCGCAATGGTTCGACAACCGAAAGTCTATCTCCTTGATGAACCGATGGCGAATTTAGATGCCAAGATCCGGGTTGACACGCGTGCCGAGATTAAACGCCTCCAACACGAAATCGGGGCAACAACAATCTTCGTGACCCACGACCAAGTTGAGGCGATGTCTTTGGCTGACAGGATAGCCGTTATCCATCACGGGGTCCTGCAGCAAATCGGAACACCCTACGAAGTCTATAACAGGCCCGAAAGCCTCTTCGTTGCCGGATTTATGGGGATGCCAACAATGAACCTCCTCGACGCTGAACTCACGGCACGGGAGGGCGCGCCTGTCCTGCAGCTCAGTCACACCGATGTTTATCTACCGCTATCACCTGAAAGACAAGCGGCTATCAGTGCCGATGCACAAGAGAACGGTTTGGTCTTCGGCATCCGTCCTGAGCACGTCACTGCTGACAATCAACCCGACGCGCAAAAAATTGCTGCCGATGTTCACCTTGTTGAACCCCTCGGCGCGGTGAACATTCTGGATATTCGTCTCGGTACACATCCAGAGACACAAGAACCGATTTTACTGCGTGTGAGAACCCACCCGACGTTCCGTGTTGCAGTCGGCGATACCATCTGGTTAGATTTCAGTGAAACCGAGATACATCTCTTTGATCGGAAGACAGAGCGAGTTTTGGCGTGAATGGCGGACCGCGAATCGCATACCGCGGATAGCGAACTGCGAATAACGAATAGCGAATAACTGGAGGAAAAGAGAATGGAAAGTGAAGGCGCGAAAATCCCGTGTCGATTGGCAGCCTTTGATTTAGATGGGACCTTACTGAACAGTGAACACGCATTATCCGCCGAGAACTGCGACGCGCTCCGCAACCTTGCAGCCAAGGATGTTCTCGTCGTTTTAGTATCAGGAAGGATGCACCGTTCTATGCAACCGATTAGCGACCAAATCGGTTTAGAAAACCCTATTATTTCTTATAACGGCGGCATGATACGGCACGCCGCGACCGGTGAGGTTTACCATCACACACCCGTGCCAGCAGATTACGCAATGGAAGTCGTTGATGCCTGTAGACGACAGCACCTGCATCTCAACTTCTGTTTGAATGATGAACTTTACGTGGCTGAACGTAATGCGTGGAGTGATCTTTACGAGGTACGCACTGGCGTGCCAGCGACACCCGTTGGCGAGTTACGCGAATTGGCGGGGGAAACACCGACGAAACTGCTGATTATTCACACGTCCGAAGAATTGCCTTCACTTTTGCGCGATTTTCAAAACGATTACGCCGGA
Organism: Candidatus Poribacteria bacterium; assembly: GCA_965232115.1. Lineage (GTDB taxonomy): Bacteria > Poribacteria > WGA-4E > WGA-4E > WGA-3G > WGA-3G. Next base: position 3,914,919 of record OZ246958.1, on the reverse strand, counting down.
AAACTTTACGTCACACAGACTCAACCAGAATATATTGAATTTATGAATCCAGAAGTTACAAAGGGTCGAGCACTTTCTGCGCTTGCCAATCGTTTTGACATCCCGATGGATACTGTTGTGGCTTTTGGAGATAGTTACAACGATGAAAGTCTGCTCAAGACTGCGGGTTTCGGCATAGCGATGGCAAACGGAGTCCCACCGATTCGTGCCTGTGCAGATTATATCACAGGGACGAATGACGATAACGGAGTCGCAAAGGCCATCTGGGAATTGATTCTCTGATACAAGTTAAATAGTCGTTGCAATTTCCTGTCGCGCGCCGTCTCAACGCGTTAATTTACCAAAAAGAAACTCACCGATTCACACGCATTTCGTGTGCTTTCTTGTATGGAAAGTCCGCCACGAGTGTGCAGGAATTGCCTTCATGTTTCAAGGATACCTGAACAGAGTTCATCGAAAATTCGAAATACTTTGCTAATACCTCTGTCAATTCATGTTGTAGCCGCATCATCATGCGGTCATCCACATCGAGTCGGTCTTGTGTGATGACGAGCTTCAAGCGCTGTTTGGCGATGCTGCTTGATTTTGATTTGCGCCCGAATAGTTGTCGGATGCTTATATTCATTTAGTAGCTCCTTAACTTTTTCTGGTGAACCAGTTGACGATACTGGTAAATAGACCTTTCTGTTCTAAGTCCGGGATCGGAATTTTCTGTCCAGTCATCCGGCGCGCGATACGCATATATGCTTGTGCCCCGGCAGAGTTTTCTTCATAGACAAGTGGTATCCCCCGATTTGTAGAAGTGATGACCCCTGTGTCCTCCGGGACTATCCCTAAGAGGTCGATGTTCAGGATGTCTAAAACATCGGCTTGATCCATCATACTTCCATTTCCGACAAGTTCTGGTGAAAAGCGATTTAATACCAGATTAATCGGTTCAATTCTTGCATGTTGAAGCAAACCGATAATACGGTCAGCATCCCTGATCGCGGAGACATCTGGTGTCGTAACGACGATCGCTTCATCGGCACCCGCAGACGCGTTGCTGAAACCGCGCTCAATGCCAGCAGGGGAATCAACAAGCACAAAATCGTGCGTCGAACGCAATTTATCACAAATCGCTTTCATTTGTGCGGGCTGGATATCGTCTTTGTTGTTTTTCTGTGAGGCTGCCAGAAGGGTGAGACCGTCAACCCTCCGATCTCTCACAAGTGCTTTTGAAAGTTCGCACTGTTTTTCAATGACATCCATTGAGGTGTAAACGATCCGGCTCTCAAGCCCCATCACGATGTCGAGATTGCGGAGCCCGACATCCGCATCAACGACCACAACTGTTTTACCGAGCAGCGCGAGGGCTGTCCCTAAATTTGCTGTAGAGGTTGTTTTTCCGACACCTCCCTTTCCTGATGTTACTACGATTACTCTTCCCATAACCGGAATCTCCTTTGTTAGAACTTAACGAACCTTTCAACAATAATTACATCTTCTTTCCCGATGCGCGCAATTTCTGGGTAACCTCGGGATTTTTCGCCAATAGGTATACGATTCAAATAATTACCAATCTGCAGCTGCAGCGGCACTAAATCCATAGCGATAATGACCGATGAGAGTCTGCCGTTTATCCCGGCATGTGCATTGCCCCGCAACGCTCCTAAAACGACAATATCACCCCCTGCCCTCACTTCTGCCCCCGAATTGACATCGCCATAGATAATCAGGCTCCCTTGCGGGAAATCTTCTGTTTGACCTGACCGAATTGTGTAAGGGACGACCCGAGACAGCTCGCTCTCGCGACTGTCTGGCGGATTCACTGCTTGCGTTATGATGTGTGTTGTCGGCGCAGCGGCAATAGGCGGTGGTGCTGGCTCTTCAGAGGCTACTATAAACTCTCGTACTGTCAGATTGTACGCTTCCTTCAGTTTTGACCGGAGATACGCCATCTCTTCCTCTTGCAAGGTCGGTCCCTTGAGATCAATCTGGATAGAAGTCCCATTTAACGGACGATTCATCCGAGAGATTTCCTCTTGAATAGCTTCTTCAATCTCCGTTATAGAGAGATGCGGCTTGATAATTAAATGCAAACCGTCTCTATATGCTCTGAGTGCTACAATTGAATTTGCCATGTGCTGCTTGAATCTCAATTCAATGATGTTGAGGGGACTGCCTCAGTAGAGACGACTTGTTGCTTGCTATTTTCTAAGGTGTGTTAGGAATCTTCCAACTGTGCTAAGACATAGGGACCCTCTGGAATCACCGCAATTTGCGCTTCTGCTCCGTATCGGTCTAAGATTTCTTGAATACCTTCTTGCGCTGTTTTCAATGGATGCACAAATAGTTTTGCGCGTTGGTGATACGGAATCCCATCGGTATAGAAATAGATGTCGGCTTTCCGGGCAACTTTTGCCAATTCTTCGAGCTGCCACTGATCAATGACGAAGTTTGCTGGATTGTAAAGTCCCTGCACAAACGCAGTTAGATCGTCGGTCTTGAAAATTAAGTCTGTAAACGGCTTGCTGCCGATCCCTTCACTGCACGCTGCGACAAGCAAGATACTACCCCCTTGTTTGACGACTTCAACAGCAGTCAACAAGCCTTTAATTGCTTGATAGAATGTTGAATCCAGGGGGTACCCAGCACTCGACACGACAACAGCGTCTGCCGGAGCAGGGAGGGTGACTTTTGCCTGTTTTTCGACAAACGCCGCGCCCACAAGATGAGATTCAACCATGTCACCGGCGAAGATACCTGTGATGCGGCGCTGCTTATCAATCGCCACGTTCAGGTTAAAGTCAACGCCAGCCATCAGTGCGATTTCTGTCGCTTCTTTGTGGAACGGGTTTCCTTCCAAAATACCGACAGCCGACTTCGGGTGCTCCATGAGTTCGGGACCGTGCATCACCTTCATCGTTTCAACGGATGCGATGCCTGGGCAGATTGCCTTCCTGCCCCCAGAATAGCCTGCCATTAAGTGCGGTTCAATCAATCCGGTGATGATTTTCAGATCCGATTCAAGATAGGTTTTATTAATGTAGACTGGCGTGCCGTTCTCAGTTTTGCCTAAATACATCTGCGTTTCTATCTGCTGCGAGAAGTGGTTGACGATTCGGTAGGTCTCCATAATATCGGAGCCGACCATCGTTTCGAGTTCTTCCGCATTATTTGGACGGTGGATACCAGTGGCAATAAGAATAGTGATTTTTTCGCGGGGGATACCTGACGCTTCAAGCACTTCCAACAATGGAGGGAGGATCACTTTGTTGGGCACGGGGCGAGTTATGTCGGAGATCACAATACAAGCCGATTCGCGACCTCCGGCTAATTCAGCCAAGGGCGGTGAGGCGATGGGACGCGCGATTGCCTCCCAAACCGCTCCGTTTTCATCCGGCAGTGGAACACTTTCCGCAATCTCAAGGACCCCAGCAACGTTCGCCTCAGGAATCTCCATCGGTAACGTGCCAGTGCCGTATCTCATTTCCACTTTCATGTCGAAGTTATCCCTTCAGGCTGACTTAAAAACGCCAATGTTAGCGTACTATTGGGTTAGTATACTATCCCTTTTTACAATTATACCGATTTTTGAAAAAAAAAGCAAATTTATTTTATGTTATTATACTCTAACCCAAATCCAACCCTTGACTTTTTTCCGACAACGTGTTAAAATGTCCTCACAAAACCCGTATAGTTAACGACTGGAATTCTCAAGACGGAGAAACAATAGATATGCCACGGATTGAAATTACCACGAAACCGAACGGCGCAGGACGCAATTGGCTGGAAGTCGGCCATTTTGAAACGGATGCGCTTGGTCGTAAACAGTGGATTAAAAAGAACGTACCCCATCAGGAATCGAAACTCACTGTAGATAGACAATACGCCGCCCGTGGTGAAACTATCGACTGGATAGTTCTCATTCCTGAGAACTATCCTTTCTCTCTCGCGAAGATTACATATGATCGGCTAAATCCGAAAGAAATTGAGGTGCTCTGGGACCCTGAAGGGACATCTCAAACCGAGACGAACCGGGAAGAGAAAATCAAACGCGTCTTTGAACTCGCCGCCGGTAACGATGAACTCGTCAATCTGCTCAAGGAGCTCCTTACCCCTTAATTCTGACTGCTAACGGCTGGCTACCATCCGTAACGCTCAGGTCCCCACGGTTTTGTAATCAATTCCTGTTTCGCCATCACTATCGTTTTGCTCGGTACATCGTCGTATAAAATGACCCCCGGTCCGACGACGCTATAAGAACCGATGCGCCTCCCCGGCATAAGAATCGCGTTCACACCCGTCCGGCAATAATCGCCCATATAGGTTGCGTTTGCCCCAGACGGCGGCACCTCGTAACGTCCCTCTACCTGTATTGCGGTATCCTTGTCGTCGAATCGGAGCGTTCCACATACCGTTGCAGCACCAATGTCCGTGGCGCATCCGAAGACCCCGGACATCTCACAGTAGTGATAGAGATAAACCTTATCGAACAAGACCCCCGCCATCTCGGCACCGTGCCCAATAATACACCGGTTTCCGATGGCACTGCTACCGACATCGCAATAATCGCTAATCCTACACTGATCTCCGACGAAGATGTTTCCGTGTAAGATTGCCCCGTTTGTAATGTTGTTATTCGCGCCTGCGATGAGTGTGCCGTTGACAACGACGCGCGGACCAATCACAGAGTTTTTTCCTAAAACGACGTGTCCATTGATTTCCGCCGCATCGGAAATCGATGCGCCGGGAGCGATCTGATCTGCCGTGACCTGTTTCGCCAGATAGTCAACCATCCGCGTGTTTGCTTCCAGCACGTGCCACGGTTTATCGACATCGACGCAGAACTCGTTGGTCTGAATTGCCAACACCGTTCTGCCGTCGTCAATCATAAGTTGTAGGGATTGGGCGATTTCGGATTCAGGCGGCGGCATCCCACCGACTGGGACCCTTGTGACTATTCCTGGATTCCTTAAGAGATAAGAGGTTGCGCTCCTACGGAAGGCGTACACACCGCAGAGTCGATATGAACCCCCGCGTGGGTGTCCTTCGATACCGGTCAGTTTTGAGAGGCTGTGGTCTTCGGTGCCCCTGGTATCAATACCAGCACAGAGCCAATCGCTTGCGTCTTCGCTACCGAGGGGTTGTACCAATGCTGCAGCTGCTACGTCGTGGGCGCAAAAGTCGCTAATTACAGTGCGTAGGTTTTCAGGAGTGGTTACAATATCGCCGTAAACGACGAGGAAAGGTTCATTTTCGAGGTGTTCTGAGGCGGTTAACACTGCGCTTGCAGTGCCGTCGAGGGGGTGTTGTGTAACAAAAACGACGTTTGGTATATCGGCAACGGCACCCCGTACCTGTTGTGCGTGATGCCCGACAACAACAATAATGCGTTGACATCCAACTTCGACCAAATTCTCTACAACTCGACGCACGATCGGTTTGTTGGCGACGGGGATCGTGCATTTCTGTCGAAATTCCCCGTAGGGCCATACCTTACGTCCTAATCCTGCGGCGAGCACAATTGCGGTATTTATCATCAAAGTATTCCTAATTTCCGCCATGCGATATGCTGGTTCATGAATTCTGCCAAAAACGTTAAATCTGGATAAGCCGTCCCTAACTTCTTTTCATAAGGGACGACCCCTATCACTGGCACATCTGTCAATCGTTCGATTTCCAACGGATTTGTCGCTTCAGCGAGTCCGGCGATCTCTGGACGCAAGCCGTTGAGGACGATCCCTGCAATTTGGATGTTGAACTGCCGTGCGAACCCGACGGTCAAGAGTGTATGATTCAGGGTGCCCAATCCGACCTGCGCGACGATGAGTATCGGCAATTGCAGTGTATTGATGAGATGTGCCACAAGGAAATCGTCGAGAATCGGCACTGCGATCCCCCCGACCCCTTCCACGATGAGAAAGTCGTATTTCCGTTGGAGTTCTGCGAAAGCCGACTCGATGTCTGAGAGATTGATTTCTTTCTCTTCGATCCGCGCTGCCACGGACGGTGCCAACGGATGTCGGAGGGCGATGGGGTTAATCAGAGAGAGTTCGTCATCAATCTGAGCGGCATGTTTGAGGAACTGCGCATCAGCGGTATCGCCTGTGCTGATTGGCTTCATCACACCGACATTTATCCCGGATTCTTTGAGCGATGCAGCGAACCCGCCCGCGATGACGGTTTTCCCAATTTCTGTCCCTGTACCTGTAACGAAGATGCCTTGTATCATACTGTGTTCGATTATACGCAAAAAAGCATTTTTCGTCAAGGGATTAGCGGTCAGCGGTCAGGGCGTTCCGCTGCGCGAATCAACGGTATGAATGCCGTATGGCATTCACCGCACTCTCAGCGGTCAGCAATTAGCGGTTAGTTAACAAGCGGATTCACGGGGTTTCATCGCGTGTCAAAAACTTTGTATCTCTATGTGTGATGGGAATGTTGCGTTTAGGGTTCTTTTTCTGTTATACTTGATATAATCATAACTAATTCTTGTTTCTCTTGGGTCGAGACAGTTCTCACAGCTATTTATAAGGAGGCAGTATGGGCTATAGTGATGGTAGAAAACAGCTACGACGTATCTTGAGCCTAATAGAGCGTCTCCAAAAAACAACGTCCGGTATCAGAGTTCGAGATCTGGCAGAACACTATGAAGTTGACCAGACGCGTATCTATGAGGATCTGAAAGTTATCGGAGATTTCTGCGAACTGAAAAAGGATAGGGGTTCCTATTGGATTGAGGCAACCCGTCCACTGCGCTGGCCCCGTATCAACTCGAAAGAGGCACAGGTTCTGGAATTAGTCATTACGGCTTCGCCGCTGGCAAAAGAACAGCGTTTTGAGGCATCTCTTAAAAGTGTGCTTGAAAAACTTGACACGTCGCTCGCTGAACACATCCAATCAAAATTAGAGACAGATGGTCCCGCACAACTTGAACGTGTCAACAACAGCGATGTGGTTAAGGAGCCTCTCCATCTCTCTGAGAATGTAGAGCCCTATGGGCGTGATAGTGATAATGACGTTGAGGAACATTTTCGTGTTTTGGAGGAGGCACTTTACGAACAGAAGGCGGTTCGGGCGGCGTATCGACCGGGTGGCAAAATGGAGTTTGTGAGACATGTCCTTCATCCGTACGCTATCTTTTTCCGGAGGTCGGATTGGTATCTTGAGGCGCGCTCCAATTTATCCGAGAACACATCGCTAACTTTCAAAATCCTGCGTTTCCAAAGCGTGACGCTAACAGATGAGACCTTTGAAATGCCTGCGGACTTTTCATTGTCCGAGGATTTGGCTTCTCGGTGGGAACTCTTTAGCGGGGAGCCGATTGGCGTAACGCTCAAGATTGCCGCGCACAAGGCGTATCTCGTTACGGAAAAGGAACGCCATCGGTCGCAAGAGATTATAGAACGATGTTCAGATGGATCGGTGATTGTCCGTTATGAGGTGCCGAAGGAGGAGTTTACGTTTTGGGTGTTGAGTCTTGGGGATGCTGTTGAGGTCTTGGAGCCGCCAGAGTTTCGGGCAGAATTTCAGGAGATTGTGCAGCGGATGCATGATGTCTATTCTGGAAATTTGGAAGGAGCATAGAAATTTTTTGTGTTTTTTCTTGACAAGCAAGATCGGACAGTGTACAATAGTCTTATGGTGTTGGTGAGAAGACTCTCTATTACGAGATAAGTAATTTGGCCTTTCTGTGGAGTTCTATTGAAATTCTGAAAAAGGCTATTTTAGTTCCTATATGATAAAGAGGTGTTAAGCATGGATAATCAAGAATTCCAAAAACTTGTCCTAAATTGGATGGAGCGCGTGGATACTCGCCTTGGTTCACTTGAACAGAATGTAAGTTGGATAAAAGGAAAAATGGAGGGTCGTTCTGAATCCTCGTCAACACATCGCGCGAACCTTGCCATCGGCATTAGTATCATTGTTGGTCTCGGAAGTCTCATCGGGCTCATCATTAGTTGGATTAAGTAGGATCAGTAGCGACTTAGGTCGTATTAGCATACGGGGTAAAAGTCTCTCGATCACGAGATTGAAACATTAGGATTTTCGTATGCTACATTCCAACATTTTAAGATGTTGATAAGAAGTGTCTCGATTACGAGATGAAAAAAAATTGACACATACTCGAAAATACGGTAATATATTAATTGTTATTAGAATTTATCGTATGTTACCACCAAAGAAAAACAGGGAAAACCGGCTTTTACTTTCCAATTCAGTCAGCATATAGGGGACGTAATGCACTTGATTTACATTGACGACTCTGGAGATGAGGAGTTATCTATATTTTCAGCCTTAACAATTCGTGCTGACAAATGGAACTCTTGTCTTGAAGAAATAAAAAACTTCCGACGCGATATACAAACGAGCGACGGTATCTTTGTTTACACCGAATTCCACGCATGGAAGTTTGTCTCAGGGCGCGGAAAAATTGCTGATGGCGTAGTCCCAAAGGGACGACGATGCCAAATTTTCAAACAAACACTTCAGATGGTAGCGATGTTACCAGAGGCACGACTTTTTAACGTTGTGTTTCCAGCTAAAGCAAGTGGGGATGCTTATGAAACTTTACTCGGAGGTATCAATCGAACCCTACAGGCATGGGATAGCCACGCGATTTTGATCTGTGATGAAGGGAAAGATGCTATCTACACAAAAATAGTTAGACGCATGCAAACTTTAAAAAACGGCACAATTGATCGTATTCTTGAAGACCCGTTTTTTAAGCAGTCCGATCAGTCATATTTCATTCAGCTGTCTGATTTTTGCGCTTATGCGCTGCTACGTCGAGAGCGTCCGATTGAATCCAAGACGAGGTATGGCCTTCATCAGGCATTCGATGTGTTAGATCCGATATCTGAAGGAATTATTCGATCAAATTTCTGAACGAATAGAATAAAAAAGCAGGGCCTACATCCACCACCGAGGGAGGGTTCAGTCCTGCCCAATAGCATTTTAACATTCTTTGCGTAAAAAGTCAAGGAATTTTCGCAATTTCTATTTTTTTCTGAAAAAAGTGCTGAATTTTCAAATTTTTATGTCGAATTTTTTGGTTTTTGTGTAAAACGCAAATTTTATATGGTATCATTAAAGCATAGTAATAGACTCTAAGTTTGTAGGAGAATAGAATGAACCCTATTAAAGTTTTACCTGTTTACTCTCAACTCTCTCAATCTGATCCGATTGCAGGTGTCCCTACGGCGATCTCTTTGCGAAGACATCAGGCTGAAACGTATAATGCAATTTGCGACCCTGATATTGATGTTGTCTTCAACACCGCGATGACTGGTGATGGAAAGAGTCTTGCAGCATATCTTCCCGCGTTAGTTGACAATCGCCGCGTTTTGGCAATGTATCCAACGAATGAGTTAATCCGTGACCAGCGTGATCAGATAAAAACTTACTGTGATTTGTTCAGTAGCAATATTACACCAGAGGGCATGGACAGTGAGCACCTATATGATCTCCGCGCGGAATTGGAGTTAGGCAGCCAAACGAGTGCTATAGAGTTTTTGGCAGAGGGACACGAAGTTTTACTCACAAACCCGGATATTTTCAACCTGATTGCCAATTTCAAGTACATGAGCGAGCACCAAAATCCCGATCGGCTGCTGCAGACTATCTTGAATTGTTACGATGTATTTCTGTTTGACGAATTTCATATTTATGACGTTTCACAAGTGGTTTCTGTGCTAACCGCAATGTTGTACGTCATTGAACAAGCACAAGGGACGCGCGACCGGAAGAAATTTGTCTTTCTTTCTGCTACTCCAAATCCTCTACTGTTAGAGTGTTTGGAACAATCCGGGCTTCGGCATAAAATTATTGAAGGTGACTATCGTTTTGAAAATGCCGACGAACAGAGTTGGAGTCAGATTTGCCAACCTTTTACACTTCACTTTCATGGAATTGGCCGGCAGACCGAGGCATGGATTCAGAGCCGTTATGAGGAAATAGCGAATTGGTTTTCGGAAAACCCTGGGGCGCGCGGGGCAATCATTGTCAATTCAGTTGCATCGGCAAAACGCATCGTCGCGTTTCTGAAAGAACGTCATGATGTAGGAGAGTTTCCGAGTGTTGGTGAAATTACTGGCTTGACCGGCAAGTTGGAAAGGAAATCAGCACGTGACAAAGATATCCTTGTTGGAACGTCAACAGTTGATGTCGGTGTTGATTTCAAAATCAACTACCTGATTTTCGAGGCTCTTGATGCTGGGATTTGGATTCAGCGACTGGGACGGCTCGGGAGACATACTGGTTACAAGCATAATGGTAAATCTATCACCTTTAGAAATTTCGTGGCACACTCTTTGCTCCCGAAGTATGTAGCCGAACGGATAGAAGCAGCTGATATTCCTGGAGAGGTCAATAAAACTTCGTTGATAGATTCCATGCAAAACGAAGAAAAAGATAAACGTATTTTCTCACCAACCAACGATTTTCGGAACTATCAACGCTCCTGGGGTTGGCTACATCCTGCCCACGTCATTAATACATTGGGACACCCGCGGTTGCGTGATAATTACGCGTCGCTACGCGAACAACTAACAGAAACCTACAACAACGTCTTCAAGCTGAACATCGGTGAGCGAGTAAAGTGGTATTATAAAATCACGCAAGAGCGACCTGAAATCATTGAAAACGTTGTAACTCACTTTCGCGGTGAAACGCCCTTCACGTGTGGTATCCTTGATCAAAATGATGGTGAAATTAAAACCTATGATTTGCTATGGATTCTCAGGAATGCTGAGACTGAATGGATAAATAAGCACGATTTCATGGAAATCGCTCAAGCACGAGATATTCAACCTCATCGGTATAAGTATGTTGATGTCTATCTACGGTTGCTAAAGTATCGTCCTGAACCTGAACGACTGCGGCTACGCTATAACAAGGCAATTTTCAGCAGATTTAGTGAAGACACATATTGCAAAGTAAAAGTGCGTCAAGGCTTTCAGATTGATGGCAATTTCCAAGGCATTAACAAAATAAACCGTTTACTCAAGCGTAAAAAACTTTTGTGTCTGATCCGTAAAGAGTCAGTAGATAAATTGAGAGCCTATTTACGCCTACCACCACTTTTTGGCATTTCTCGCTTAATTGACTCCGAGGGGAACCCACTGAGTGTTATCTTTTTTAAAGACGCGCTCTTGTTACAATCGTTGCCCTACATTTGGGCACAGGGGGAATAACAATGGCTGAGCAACTTGAAATGTTTAATCAATTAGATAACAACCAAGATAACAGCGAAGGGATACCTATGCCTACGCAACTCGATCAGTTGGTTGATCTAACGGATGATGGAATTGAAGTCGAAGAGGAATCCGCTTATATTGCGCTGCTGAAAGGATCAATTCCCACTAATGATTATGTTTTGCAAGATTACGTTGAAATCGTAGGACCCCGAATGCAGAAAGAATATACGCTGCGTTCTGCGAAAGGGAGTTCTGTTGGAAAATACGCACACAACGCGGACCAGAGCATGCTAACCCATGTTTTAAACGGTGTTTTTCCAACATTGCAAATTGTGCGGGAATCTGAAGCGGATTTGAGCGATATTGAGAAACATATCTATCTCATTGCTTATACGCTTCATGACTTGGACAAGTTGGTAAATGTCCGAAAATTAAGTGTTGCTAATGCTAACGAGAAACGTGAATTTTACGGCTATCTGGATGAATGGGTAGAGCGGTTACACTTTGATAATTTCTGTTCAGAATATAATACTTACCGTGAGGACATTGGCTATTTAATCCTGAATACGCAAGTTAAATATGGTGCGGATCTCAACCCGCAAAATTTTGATCGCCAACTTCTGGGGAACCGCCATGAGTTTTTGAAAAGGATGTGCCGGTTTTCCGATCTCATCGCTTATTTCATGAAAAATCCCGCAAGTTTTTTGGAGAGGCGGGACATTTCGGAATCGCTTACTCATTTAAGTCGTGGAAAACTTGTGTTTGCGTATCACAAGGTGTCCGAGAACCGAGGTATGCTGACCAACGTTATTAACAATGCTGTACTTGCGGAGATGCGAGACAATTTTGGGTGGAAACCGTTCTTATTTTTTCCTACTGGTGTGACATATCTGCGATCTCGGAATTTGGCTGACAAAGCACTCCCAACAGGAGATGATATTGCTGAGATTGTTGTAGAGAAGCTCAAGACATACTGTACCTCCCGGCTTCGACAGAATCTAAACGGATTTACACGCGGCGGGAAAGGTTTCAAATATGCAGATTATTATGATGCCTTCTTTCAACCGGACGAAATGTTGGAATTAATCCAAAAAGGCTGCTTTAAGATTCTCCGACAGGATAAAGCACCTTCGGCAGGGAAACGATTGGCAAAGCTCCAGCAGCTTCAAACGGATGGTAAAATTCCTGAGGATATTTCACTGGATTTTGAAGACGATCTCCGCGTAGATCAGTTGGCGGAGTATCTCGTTGAGGTGGAGAAGCTGCTTGGCAAATTCGCGTCGCGGGAAGCTGTGGCCAACGAAATTCTTTCTTATTTAGGAGTGAATAACTTGCAAGAAGCCTTTGCATCTATCCCAAGTCAGGGGGGGGTGCCGTTGCCCTGGTATTTCGTCGCTGGTAAGTACCTCTTGCAAAATCGCGGCAAAGATGAAAATGACATGAGGGCTTTGTTTGAGGAAATAGCTAAGTATGTTACTAAGGTGTTTGCTGAAACTATCCAGAATCAGCCACAATCGGATAGCTTTACTACGCTGCGGGACTATGTTAAACAAACGGTTGATATTAACGGGCATCAAGGCATCCACCAAGACTTCCAGACTGAGCTCACTCGGTACACCAATACAAAAAAAGTTGGGAGGGGTTCAGATAAAGGATGTTCTCTCTGTTCATCGGTTTTTCAAACACAGGAATCTAGCGAAACAGACGTGATTTTTGCACCGCAAGTTTTTAGTCATAAAAGTCCGATTAATTCTGGTCGAGTTAGGAGAGGTATTTGCCAACTGTGCAAGTTGGAAATGATGCTTCGTCAAATTCTGATTCGATCACGATGGAATCTTATTGGCGCGGGGTATGAGAGTGTCAAAATTAAGTGGCTCTATTTTTATCCAAGTTATTTCTTTACGTCAGAAACATCTAAGGTTATCGGTAAGGCTTATCAAAACCTGAAATCCTTGAATTTTTTTGATGTGCGGCGAAAGCTTCACAAGGGTAGTGCTGCAACTGATTTAGTAGAACTTGATGAATTTATCATTGACACTGAAATCCCTGAAACTGAGAAGGAAAATTTGTTCAAAATGGATTTTAGTGAAAATGATTTGGCAACATTCTATTTCTGCGGTATTCCAACCCTTGGCACGCGACCAACCGATACAGAATCTTGGGCAATGCCCACGTTCCTGGGACTTCTCTCAACACTTGCTTTTAATGCTAAAGTTGTTGTGACGGAGTCGCAAGTGCCACTTTACCACAGTGCGGAGGATTTTAAAGAGACGGTGGTTCTCAATGCTCCACATTCTTTTGTTACACACGTTTTGAAAAAAGATAGACTCCGTATTGATGAGATAGAGACGGGTTTAGAAAAGCTCGCAGCTACCTACGACATTAACATTGATGCTTTTCGCGACGGAGCTAAACCGCAGTGGCAACATCTCAATGGTGTCGCTGGGAATATAGAGAGTGATCCACTCTATGTGTTCCACTATCTTGATGTGCTTCGCCGAAAAAATAAGTGGGATAGTTTTCCGAAACCCAGAGACGGAGATATATTCATTCCGGAACGCTATTTGCAATTCTATGAAACCCTTGGAGGTGACAAAATGAGTCTAATTGAAGGCATTGCAGAGAGATGCTTCAATTTCTATGGACCCGATTCTTTTAACGCCAACAGCATATTGAAAGTAATCGCTTTAGTGGAGGATGTCATCATTAACAGTGATCCTACAATTGACCCAATTGACCTAAAATGGGAAGCACGCGGTGAGGTTCACAATCTAATGCAACGCGTTAGAAGTAGTCGGGCACAAGGCTTCGCCCGTTTGCTCCAACGAGAGGAGTCTGCGGCTATTGAAGCATTGATCAATTACTTCTATGACCAAGTATTTATGGATGATTACAAAGGGCAGCGGGCAATTCTGCGCGCCCGCCGGAACCGTCTTAATGCTGGTATCAACGCCTGGTATCAGGCGAACTGGCAACAATTCCGAAAAGAAAAAAAATGAGGAGGCAACTGATGTCAATAATTGAAATTCCCCAAACGCTTGTTCCTGAAACCTATTTCTTGGATAAGATTCCCAAGGCACCCGAGGGGCGATACGCACACATTATCCTGGTTCGAGAGACCGAATCCTATCCAGTCTTTCAAACCGATGGAACTCTAAACATCGCCAACGTTAAAAGCGGTTTGCAACAAACAGAACTATTGATCCGACTCGCAATGTTTAAACGTAAGCAAACCTCTCCAGAGCGTTTGACTGGACGTGAACTCCTGCGACGGACCGGTATCACACAGAATCAGAATGATAAAGCAGACAGGTACTGCGATTACAATGAGCACTTCTGTCAGAGCTGTCCAGATTGTGTCTACTATGGGTTTGCTATCGGGGACGCTGGTGCTGAAAAGTCAAAGGTTTATGTGGATACTGCTTACTCTATCAGTGGTTATGATGAATCGCATCAACAGTTCTCATTTAACGCCCTATTTGAGAAGGGAAACATGAGCCAAAAGGGCACAGTCAGATCCAGTTTTGGGGAACAAGATCACATTGTCCCGCAGGTCTACTTTCCTTCTGTAATTACTATTAAGGACGTGACATCCAATAGTTTCGCGTATGTGCTTAACAATCTGCTGCGGACAAAACGATACGGTGCACAGACGACGCGAACAGGTAGGCTTGCCAATCATGTTGTTGGTATTGTATTTGCTGATGGAGAAATCTTTTCCAATCTTAAGCTGACTCAGGCAATCTATGACAGGCTTTCCGATTCTGAGCAGTTGGAAAATACCCCGTTGAATCAAGCCGAAGTTATCAAAAATACCGAAATGGCGATACCACAACTTCTCAGTGAAGACGGAGTCATCTTTCATCATGTCCACGGCAGTGCTCTTGGTGAATTAATGAATTGTGTAACTGCTGTAACTACTGATGCTGACAAACTTAGGACATTCCTTGAAGAAACTGACGCAGAGACTACTGAGTATTCAGAACGTGTTATCCAAAGTGACAAAAAGAAGAAGTAAGGAGTTACTGATGCACGTCGCAAAGTGCCAACTTATTTTACACGACTCGCTTTATTATGCAACTCGTGAGATGGGTCGGCTCTATGAAACAGAAAAAGTCATTCACAATTGGGCACTAACTTATGCACTTGGATTCATCCAAAGACCTTACTATTGTGCCGATAGTGTTCCTACGTATCAAGATGACCTCCAACCGATTAACAAGGCAGGCGTTTACGTTACGCCTGCCAAACCTATTCGTTGTGATTATGTAATTAACACTTTTAAGTTCGCAGATAACCGACATCGTGCTTTCTCAACCCCGAATCGCACCAACAAACCCTCCTATGGAAAGGCGAAGGAACTCGCGCCTGAGAGCAAGTTTGAGTTTTTCATCATCGGTGAATTAGAAAAAAAACTCCCTAAGTGGATACGATTAGGTTTGTGGATGAGCAAGGCGCGGATAGAGATCAAAGCTGCGGAATCTCATTTAACACCGAAGCGCGGCACGTTTACCTGTCGACATCTTTTGAATCCAATCGACCTCCCTATTTTGCCAGAGTTGTACGATCTCATTTCAATGCCACCAGTGAGTTTGCTGCAAAACGCACGATTTAGCGGCGAATATGTGGAATTTGGTGATGTCTGTTTGCCAGCATCCATGGCTTACTTTGCTGGTGCAACATAAGGAGACCACCCATGCCAATCAGCACACTCATCTCACTCATACCCGAAACCGATGTAACGCTCCGACCCACGATGGGACACCACGCCCACGCTGCGTTCCTTTCTATCCTCAAAAAGAGCAACCCGGAAGTCGCAGCGGCGGTTCATGCCCACGCAGCACAAAAACCCTTTACCGTCTCGCCACTCATCGCGAAGATGGAGAAACGCGGCAGTCTCTGTCACATCAAAGCAGGCACAGCGTGCAAACTCCGATTCACCTTCCTTGATGACGAATTATTTCAACACTTCGGAAAAGCATTCTTGACGCTCGCGATGCCACCCATCCGCTTGGGAGAGGCAGCGTTTCAGGTCAGACAGATGGTCTCGCACGCCACCGAGGAACGCAGTTGGAGCAAGAACGAAACCTATGCCGAACTCGTCCAATCCGCAACAACGGATACCCAGATGTGCTTCCGATTCTATTCACCGACTGCCTTCCGTAGAATGACACCGCGCGGACGGAAAACCCGTAGCGACGCGTATCTTGATCTCGTGCGCTGCTATCAGAGCTGGATTAACAAGTGGAACGCCTTCGCTCCCATAAAACTTGACAAAGCCAAAATCCTCGAATTTGTTACGGAGTATGGGCAGGTGATGACCGTGAGATCGGCATCGAAGCGACTCAACTTCGGGAAACACGCTGAGACCGGATGGGTGGGGACCTGCTCTTGTGTTTTCTATCCCGAAGATGCACTTGACACGGAGCTGCTCCGAACTGTTAACTGCTTAGCAGCCTTTGCATTCTATTGTGGCACGGGCTATAAGACGACAATGGGGATGGGACAGACACGGCGGGTTGATTAAAGGAGATTTCAGATGTCAGAAACCTATATTCCACTTTCGCAGATAAATACTTATGTTTTTTGTCCGCGACGGTTCTACTACGAGTCTATTGAAGGACATCAGGTTGTCAACGATCACGTTGAAGAGGGCAAAATCAAGCATGAACATGTCCACACAGCCGTGAAAGATCGGAAAAAAGGAGATAAGACTGTATCCCGACGGCAATACCTCGCTTCCGATACACTTGGTGTATCAGGTTATACCGATCTGGTAGAGGAGAAAGACGGTATTCCGTATCCAGTCGAATTCAAAAAAGCAGGCACGGGCAATTGGCTTAACGATCAGGTGCAACTCTGTTTGCAGGGACTGGTGTTAGAAGAAAAGACCGGTGTTTCAATCCCACACGGCTATATCTTCTATATCGGTTCTAAGCGGCGACGGAAGGTGCCGTTTGACAAGGAACTCCGCGAGACAACACTGCGGTACGTCTCGGAAGCAAGAGGACTGCTTGATTCCAGGGAGATTCCGAAGCCTGTCCACGATAACCGGTGCAACGGGTGCAGCGTTCGCCCGATCTGTCTACCCGATGAGGTTGCTTATCTTCACGAATTGGATGAAAGACCGA
This sequence comes from Candidatus Poribacteria bacterium, assembly GCA_965232115.1. Classification (GTDB taxonomy): domain Bacteria; phylum Poribacteria; class WGA-4E; order WGA-4E; family WGA-3G; genus WGA-3G. The sequence continues at coordinate 3,897,605 of OZ246958.1, read as the reverse complement.
AACGGATAAAGCCCGCTCTCGGTATTGATAATATTTTATATGTTGACGAACAAGGATGTGCTATCAAAAAGACAGGGGAACGTCTGCTCGTCGTCAAAGAGAATGATGTGTTGCGCGATATTCCGCTCATTCATCTTGGACAGGTGGTTATCTCTGGCAACGTCACCCTCACCACGCCTGCGATGCAAACGCTTTTGCACGAAGGTATTCCGGTTGTGTTTCTCTCGGCGTACGGACGCTACCACGGGGCTTTGACACCGCAGGTGTCCCGAAATTCACTCTTGCGGCATGCACAGCATAAAGTCGCGGACAATCCAGACGCATGCCTTGCGCTTTCAAAGGCATTTGTGCAGGGAAAAGTGGCGAACATGCGGACGATGCTCCAACGCCGAAAATGGCAGGCTCCGGACAGCACAGACGCTGCATTGGAACCTTTACTTGCTAATATTAAAGCGATGAAAGCAATGGAAAAACGCATTGACACCACAACTGAACTTCCAGAATTACTGGGCGTAGAGGGAAACGCCTCTGCTATATACTTCGGGTCTTTTGGTTTTATGCTCAAGTCGGAGGTGGGGTTTGATTTTCAACGCCGAAGCCGTCGTCCGCCGGCAGACGCAACAAACGCACTGCTGAGTTTCGCCTATTCGTTACTGACAGCGGATCTTATGTCCGCGATTCAGACAGTTGGACTTGATCCATACATCGGTTTCTTCCACCAAATTAAGTATGGAAAACCCTGTCTCGCTCTTGACTTGATGGAGGAATTTCGGTCGGTTATTGCCGACTCCGTTGTGATTACGTTAATCAACAATCGGCGTATTAAGCCGGAAGATTTCACGCAATCCCATGGTGGATGGTATCTCAAGGAACGTTCTCGAAAGGTATTCTACGCGGCGTACGAGACACGGAAAAATGAGACTATCACACACCCTGTGTTTAAGTATAAACTCACATTTCGGCGTGCGATGGAATTACAGGTGCGTTTACTGGCGAAGTATCTAACGGGAGAAATTGATCAATACGCACCACTGACAATTCGCTAACTCCAAAACCCACGAATGAGCAGAAAAAAGAATGGAAGCATGGAGGGATGGAGGTGCCTTCGTCCTTCTGTCCTTCCAATCTTCCAATCCATACAGGCTTCAGCGGAAAAATTGAATGAGGAGTCACTGATGCATTACACAGTCGCTTATGACATCACCGATGACAAGCGTCGGAACAGCGTTGCTAAAATTCTCAAAGACTTTGGGACTCGCATCCAGTATAGTGTTTTTGAATGTAATACGGATCGGCGCGCACTCTTACGCCTGCAAAGCCGATTGGAGAAGGTCATTGATTTTAAAGAGGACTCAATCACCTTTTATCATCTCTGCGCGGCGTGTGAAAAACAGATTGACCGGATAGGGTTAAAAAAAGGACTTGACAAGCAGTCTTATATTGTGTAAAATTGAAAGGTAGATATGCGTGTATGAATTCTGTGAGCGATAGGATACCGAAAAACCCTTACCGCTCACGGAGAGGCGGGAACCCTTATGACTTGTGCTTTGCGCTTTCATTGGTATCTCGATTATGAGATTGGAACAAGGCAAAATACCTCGTTCACAGAAATACCTATAGTTAAGGCAGGCACGGTAAGGCTTCAAACGAGGCGGACTTGAAATCAGAAGAAACTCGATTACGAGATTGAAACAACTGAATCAAAAACATTTGGAATTCTCCTTTGTGTTGCTTGAAATCAGAAGAAACTCGATTACGAGATTGAAACAACATACTGGTTGATATGCCACTGGGTAATCTGCTCAGCCTTGAAATCAGAAGAAACTCGATTACGAGATTGAAACTTGCAGCAAAAGTATGGTGCGCTCCCGACAGAAGAACGCTTGAAATCAGAAGAAACTCGATTACGAGATTGAAACAATTTTCAGTTTTCGTCGCACATTCCGAAAATAGAACCTTGAAATCAGAAGAAACTCGATTACGAGATTGAAACGCATTGTTAAGGCGCGTGATCGGAGAGAATCCTGGGATTCTTGAAATCAGAAGAAACTCGATTACGAGATTGAAACTTCGTGATCGTAGAAGCGTATGAAGATGGCGATGCGCTTGAAATCAGAAGAAACTCGATTACGAGATTGAAACTAGAGTTATGCGCACCTGTGCCGACAACAGGTTTGCCTACCTTGAAATCAGAAGAAACTCGATTACGAGATTGAAACCCAAACGGTCAAGCGTCGGGTCAACGACTTTCTTGCCCTTGAAATCAGAAGAAACTCGATTACGAGATTGAAACTACCACGCAAGAAGTCCCAGACGCCGCTCAACGAAGACTGCTTGAAATCAGAAGAAACTCGATTACGAGATTGAAACTCATGAGACTCCTTAGGTATCAATCGTTTTTGCGCCTTCTTGAAATCAGAAGAAACTCGATTACGAGATTGAAACTCGGTTATGGTCTAAGGATGCTTCTGCTTTCTTGAGCTTGAAATCAGAAGAAACTCGATTACGAGATTGAAACCCTGCCTCACGACCCATCTGGAGCGCCCGTCCGCGTCGGGTACTTGAAATCAGAAGAAACTCGATTACGAGATTGAAACGATGTAGATGCCAGTGCGGATGCGGGTGTGCGTTTTGCTTGAAATCAGAAGAAACTCGATTACGAGATTGAAACGATCAGAAGGTCTTGGCATGATACAGGTAAAGATAGACTTGAAATCAGAAGAAACTCGATTACGAGATTGAAACAACCATCTGCAGGCTTATATGTGAATTCACCCGCACCGCTTGAAATCAGAAGAAACTCGATTACGAGATTGAAACGCTTGAATTTCCACGACAATTATCGGCAGTATCGGACTTGAAATCAGAAGAAACTCGATTACGAGATTGAAACGGGGTAGGTACGTTGCCGACGGGTTTCACGATCAGCGGCTTGAAATCAGAAGAAACTCGATTACGAGATTGAAACATAAACGTTAAGGCATCCGTCGCATCTTCAAGAAAGTAGCTTGAAATCAGAAGAAACTCGATTACGAGATTGAAACACGTTAGATGCCGAGAGTGTGGGTGTGGGGACGGAAGTGCTTGAAATCAGAAGAAACTCGATTACGAGATTGAAACTTGAACAGAGCACTTCGGTTGCTGCGGCGGCTTCTCCTTGAAATCAGAAGAAACTCGATTACGAGATTGAAACCTTCGACGACTTCCAACCCCCCGGCGTATGGCGACCCTTCTTGAAATCAGAAGAAACTCGATTACGAGATTGAAACTCGGATCCCTCGGGTCCGTACCACCTGCGGTACACGCAGCCCTTGAAATCAGAAGAAACTCGATTACGAGATTGAAACTCTTCAAGAAAGTAGAGGAGACCATCATCGGGATCCTCCTTGAAATCAGAAGAAACTCGATTACGAGATTGAAACACCCTATCGCCCACATTCAGATGATACGAAAGCCCCTCTTGAAATCAGAAGAAACTCGATTACGAGATTGAAACATGACGGGAATACCGTACGGCTCTGCATAAGCCGTGAGCTTGAAATCAGAAGAAACTCGATTACGAGATTGAAACAACTTATCGGATTTATGTGAGTTTCCACCGGCAATTCTTGAAATCAGAAGAAACTCGATTACGAGATTGAAACGTGATAGTATTGACGGGACAGGCTATTCCAAATTCAACTTGAAATCAGAAGAAACTCGATTACGAGATTGAAACTCACCCGTATACTTACTGTGGTATGCCTTGCGGTCGTCCAAACTTGAAATCAGAAGAAACTCGATTACGAGATTGAAACACAAGAACCGGTATCCTGATGCGGGCAAGCACGTTGCTTGAAATCAGAAGAAACTCGATTACGAGATTGAAACCGTATCAAACAGATCAAGCGCATCTGCGAAGTCGTACCTTGAAATCAGAAGAAACTCGATTACGAGATTGAAACGACTACGACACCTTACGGCATGCGTGGTGTCTACTTTCTTGAAATCAGAAGAAACTCGATTACGAGATTGAAACCGTCGATAATACGGTCATGGTCTTTATGCGCCTCACTTGAAATCAGAAGAAACTCGATTACGAGATTGAAACGGGAACCTTTGCGTCTTGGGGGCGATGTCTATATTGCCTTGAAATCAGAAGAAACTCGATTACGAGATTGAAACTCAGAAACACCCGCGCGCTGTCTCGACACACGCACGCCTTGAAATCAGAAGAAACTCGATTACGAGATTGAAACCCAAATACACGGCATTCCTGCTTTTCTGCATCGTTTTCCCTTGAAATCAGAAGAAACTCGATTACGAGATTGAAACAAAGAAAGGGACATGTGAAGCCGTAAGGATTTGGTGCTCTTGAAATCAGAAGAAACTCGATTACGAGATTGAAACACGCTCCTCACGCTTTTGCTTGATCCAGTCGGTAACGTCTTGAAATCAGAAGAAACTCGATTACGAGATTGAAACTATCTACAGGTACGCGTCCCAAACGGGACATGGCACACTTGAAATCAGAAGAAACTCGATTACGAGATTGAAACTTCAATCCCCTCATTTAGTATTCCCTCGAGCCCGGACTTGAAATCAGAAGAAACTCGATTACGAGATTGAAACCCGGAGACTTCCAGAGCCGTGCCGGAGACTTCCAGAGCCGTCTTGAAATCAGAAGAAACTCGATTACGAGATTGAAACGCTCAGGTGCGGGTGCTACAGTTTTCAGCGCCTCTGTCTTGAAATCAGAAGAAACTCGATTACGAGATTGAAACATACTGTATCACGCGATACCCACTCACCACAACGTCTTCTTGAAATCAGAAGAAACTCGATTACGAGATTGAAACTTTTCCGCCATCGTTGAGGTCCGCAGAATTCGCATGCCTGCTTGAAATCAGAAGAAACTCGATTACGAGATTGAAACATCGACGTCGTAGATGCCTTTCGTGAGTACTCCCCTAACTTGAAATCAGAAGAAACTCGATTACGAGATTGAAACTCGCCGAGCGGTCAAGGCCTCAAAGTTTTTGTTCAACTTGAAATCAGAAGAAACTCGATTACGAGATTGAAACTCCATCAGCCCACGCGTCCAGCGATTCCTGACAAGCTTGAAATCAGAAGAAACTCGATTACGAGATTGAAACAGACGATAAGGAGATTAGAAAATGAGATACTTAGTCGCTTGAAATCAGAAGAAACTCGATTACGAGATTGAAACATCCAAGATTTTGAATTTACGGATGCCTCTAACCATCCTTGAAATCAGAAGAAACTCGATTACGAGATTGAAACTATTAGAAGTATTGCCCGCGTGTTGGAATCTTACGGGCTTGAAATCAGAAGAAACTCGATTACGAGATTGAAACCTTGCTGGTTAATATTTTCTTCCCATTCAGGAACGCCGCCTTGAAATCAGAAGAAACTCGATTACGAGATTGAAACGTGATGGGGCAGACCTGAAGCCTACCCCTGGGATTCCTTGAAATCAGAAGAAACTCGATTACGAGATTGAAACAGGATAGCGAACAATCTCAGCGAGTGATTTTGCGTGTCTTGAAATCAGAAGAAACTCGATTACGAGATTGAAACAAATCAAGGTGTTCTTACCGGGGAATATGCCCTAATCGCGACTTGAAATCAGAAGAAACTCGATTACGAGATTGAAACGGAAAGGGTCTACAATCACGCCTTTGAGAAAGTCTGTGATGAACTTGAAATCAGAAGAAACTCGATTACGAGATTGAAACTGGACACGAACGGCTTGAGGCGGGTGAAGACCTTGCCCTTGAAATCAGAAGAAACTCGATTACGAGATTGAAACATACAATTCTATTGATATTGAGGCGTATTTGTTATGGAACTTGAAATCAGAAGAAACTCGATTACGAGATTGAAACCTCAAAAACGTTGAAGTAACCGAAACCGCGCGGGTGTCTTGAAATCAGAAGAAACTCGATTACGAGATTGAAACTTGCATTACACATTCCTTTTCACTTTGTCTGTGTTGACTTGAAATCAGAAGAAACTCGATTACGAGATTGAAACATTGATATTATCGGTGTTGAGTGCTTTGAAGGGCTTGACTTGAAATCAGAAGAAACTCGATTACGAGATTGAAACCTATTCGGGAGTTCAGAATGATAGCCACGCAACATTTCTTGAAATCAGAAGAAACTCGATTACGAGATTGAAACAGACGGTAAGGAGATTTTAGGATTATGGGAAAAGAGTCTTGAAATCAGAAGAAACTCGATTACGAGATTGAAACAAGGCGTGTTTCATGGGGTCTCCTTGACGTTTGTTTGCTTGAAATCAGAAGAAACTCGATTACGAGATTGAAACGATATGATGTATCGCGGGAATCAAGGTGTCTGGTATTTTCCTTGAAATCAGAAGAAACTCGATTACGAGATTGAAACTGGGTACTGGGACTGTGAGGGACTTTGTATTCAATCACTTGAAATCAGAAGAAACTCGATTACGAGATTGAAACAGGATTTTCGGTAAATTCAATCAAGACCCTCCTTTTGACTTGAAATCAGAAGAAACTCGATTACGAGATTGAAACTCGCACCCGATGCCCGCGGAGGCGTAGCGGCAGTTTCCTTGAAATCAGAAGAAACTCGATTACGAGATTGAAACTGGCACGTTTTCACGCCGATCGCGATAAGATTACATCCCCACTTGAAATCAGAAGAAACTCGATTACGAGATTGAAACTGTCAGCCAGTCCATTTTTGCGTGTCCTCCTTTCTCTTGAAATCAGAAGAAACTCGATTACGAGATTGAAACAACGCACCCATTGCCGATGTCAACCGCGGGATCTCCGCTTGAAATCAGAAGAAACTCGATTACGAGATTGAAACGTATAATTATATTCAAGTAGAAAGGGAGGTGTGAGACTTGAAATCAGAAGAAACTCGATTACGAGATTGAAACCAGATCGGTTACTTCTACCCCAGAACGTTCTCGCACCTTGAAATCAGAAGAAACTCGATTACGAGATTGAAACTCAATTCAGCTTTGGCATCCTCCAAGACAGAGTTTACTTGAAATCAGAAGAAACTCGATTACGAGATTGAAACACACCTCTTTTTTGCATTCTGCCTTAGACTGCCTTAGACTTGAAATCAGAAGAAACTCGATTACGAGATTGAAACGAATATACGGTTCAAGTAATTGTGGAGTTTCATGTCCTTGAAATCAGAAGAAACTCGATTACGAGATTGAAACATTAGCCAACTTTCAGGACTTAGAACGACTAAAGATGCTTGAAATCAGAAGAAACTCGATTACGAGATTGAAACTCGGTTTTCCTCTGCCAAAGCCGAAGGAATTCTTGGCACTTGAAATCAGAAGAAACTCGATTACGAGATTGAAACCACAACCAACCAGATACGAGGGTGTCTCATATCCACGAGGAACTTGAAATCAGAAGAAACTCGATTACGAGATTGAAACCGAATGTGCCGACGACGGTAAACAATTCGGAGGGCGAGAGCGTTGCCTTGAAATCAGAAGAAACTCGATTACGAGATTGAAACGATTTAATCCCTGTAGCTTTATCTGTCTACTCGCCAACTTGAAATCAGAAGAAACTCGATTACGAGATTGAAACTTTGTTCCTCCGCCTGAACGTACAATTCAATCCGCTTGAAATCAGAAGAAACTCGATTACGAGATTGAAACCTACATAGGCATCTATTTGGCTTGTATCCGCAGTGACTTGAAATCAGAAGAAACTCGATTACGAGATTGAAACTTTGTCGATCGACACCTTGCACCGTTTGAGAAATACCCTTGAAATCAGAAGAAACTCGATTACGAGATTGAAACTTTGTTCCTCCGCCTGAACGTACAATTCAATCCGCTTGAAATCAGAAGAAACTCGATTACGAGATTGAAACCTACATAGGCATCTATTTGGCTTGTATCCGCAGTGACTTGAAATCAGAAGAAACTCGATTACGAGATTGAAACTTTGTCGATCGACACCTTGCACCGTTTGAGAAACACCCTTGAAATCAGAAGAAACTCGATTACGAGATTGAAACGATCTCACGGCTGCAGCGTACGATCAAATTGCGCTGCACTTGAAATCAGAAGAAACTCGATTACGAGGTTGAAACATGGGTGACTCATAACTCACAACCCAATACTCACAACCCTAAAAGGAGACGCATGGCGAATTATTAAGAACTGGCAAATCTCGTGTGGAATGTAGCAGACGATGTACTCCGCGGGCTGTTCAAACCCCACGAATACGGCGACATTACCCTCCCTTTCCTCGTCCTACGCCGATTCGACTGCATCTTAGATGAGGACGGACGAAAAGAAAAAGCCATCAATACCTACAATCGGTTTAAGGACAAAGTGTCCGAAAACGGACCACCGCCGATTATCCTGAGAGCGACAAACACCAGTTTCTATAACATCTCCCAGTACGACCTCTCTCGCCTGAAAGCCGACCCGAATAACATCCGACACGACTCCAGTCTTTCGGATGACCAATTTCAGGGCAACGTTTCGATTATATGATTACAAATCCACCCTTCAACGAGAAGTGAAACCGCACGTCCTTGATAGTTGGATAGACAGGCAGAAGAATAAGGTGGGTTATGAAATCAACTTCAATCGGTATTTCTACTGGTACACACCGCTCCGCTCACTACGGGAAATTGCGGACGAATTATTGGCACTGGAGCGGAAAAGTGAAGGCTTGCTGCATGAGGTGTTGGGGTCCGGCGAAATTGGACAAAAATCCAAACACTGAATAGTCCTGATTGTCCTGATTTATTTGGTAAAAAGTAGAAAATGTGGTATAATTTTGACCAACTTTTATAAGAGGTTGGGATGTATGCGTTTCAATATTTCCAGAGATAAACGGAGGAAATCATGGTGATAAGTGCTGTCCAAACATACCTTAGCCCAGAAGAATACATCGCTTTAGAACGTAAAGCAAAACCTGACGCGAACACAGTCAGAAACGAATACATCCAAGGTGAAATTATCCCTATGTCCGGTGCAAGTTTTACACATAATCTTATTAAAGGGAATATCTTTGTTCAACTTCACAATCGCTTGATAGAGAGCAGTTGTGTTGTTTTTGCGAATGAAATGCGTGTCGGTATCCCTTCAGCAAAATCCTACTTTTACCCTGATGTAGGTGTCGTTTGTGATGAACCGCGTTTTGAAGACGATGTTTTTGACACACTCCTGAATCCGATTGTTATTGTAGAGGTGCTCTCTCCGAGTACCGAGGCTTATGACAGAGGTGAAAAGTTCTCGCGCTATCGACAGATCGGTTCCTTGAAAGAATATATCCTTGTTTCACAAGATAGCGTGAACGTTGAACGTTTTCTGCGAAAGCGTGATGAATGGGGTTACACTTTCTTTCAAGGACTTGAGCAGCAACTCCCGCTAACTTCTCTTCAGTGTGAATTACCCTTGCAGGAAATATATGGGCGCGTCACATTGTCAAAGGAGGCGTGAATGGATTCCTTATCTACGCATAACTGTTCCCCAGAAAACCGTGTGGACGATCTGTTACGACCGGAAGTGCTTCAGGCGTTTGATCGTGCGACGTTTGAGCGCGATGGATATTGGGTGTGGGAAGGAATACTGACAGACACCGCCCGTAAACGCTGGACAGCCAGCTTGCAGAAGTTACAGCAGATGAACGATGCGATCCTCATGGATACGGAGTGGAGTGCTATCGATTTTCAGGCGCGGGGATTTCCGCCGCCTTTGCCGGAACAAATCACACCGGCGTTTCTGGCAGCCTGCTGTGGCGGTTCAGAGCAAATGCCGGGTTTCCTCAGAACCGCTGAGTTGCGGCGATATATGCACACCTACGGGCTATTCGGACCCGGAGCGGCGTTGGTCACACATGGTTTCGAGTCGCAAGGCGTTATGCCGGAATACTTCCCCGCCGGATATGACGACTTTATCATGGATGTAACCAGTGCTCACCCGCAAATGATAGCACTCTTCAGAAAACTTTTCGGAGACCGATTCATACTTGACCACTGTTTTATGCTCAACCGGGCGATCGGTTCAAAAGGGCGTCGATGGCATGCACATCAGTATCGGGAGGGGCAGTACGAAGTTGAGGACCCCATTGGGACTGGAAACGCCCTTACCCCTGAATTTCTAAAACGACAGTGTATTCGGACGCTCTGCTACCCAGAAGGGGCAACCCTCGAAGATGGTGGAGAACTTGCGATTATTCCTGGCGCGCATCTCTATCGCATTCCGTACAAATGGAGCACAGAACGCCCCGATGATGACGCTGCCATGAAGTCAGGGTGGTTGAAGGGCAAGATCCACGCCTTCACAAGAAAACCCTTAGAAATCGTACACCTCTCGCTACCGCCCGGAAGCATGGTGTCCTTTGTCCACCACATGCCGCATTATGTTGGTTATCGAAAGCCGGGGACGACAACGCGGTGGGGACTCCTTATGGCGTATCGAACGCCCGATCCGGATGCTGAACCGGAAAAATGGACGAATGGTATTCCCACGCATTGGGTGGAACAGACCGCGGCCCAAGGAAAGCTGTCTACGGCGGCGCAGCGTGTGTTTGAGGCGGATAACCCCATCCACAAGCTGTAATGCCATCGGTTTTTTAGACCACAGTCTAAGTGTTTTTCTTCACGCCCGGGGAATGCCATCCGGGGAAGCCCATACGGGAAACCTCATACCGTTGATTCGCATTCATACCGTTGATTTCGGCGTGATATGTCTATAGCAATCGGAGACAGCTATGGCTGCACTCCAGCGGAGTGCTATGTCAAAAATTGTCCAAACTATAGCAAGTGAAAGGAGTATCCGATTAGCTACAAGCGTATAACCAGAACCGCCCTCACTCAGCGTTAGGGTATTTGATACCTATCGAATTTGAGAAACAAAACTTGTCTTAACTTTACTGATTTTTTCGTGTAAATAAACGTTGATGCTTCAAAAAATCCGTGTAATCCGCATAATCCGCCATCCAGACCTGAAAGAGAACTTGACATGACCGATAACAAAATCCGCGAAATCCGTGTAATCCGAGAAAATCCGCGATTCAGACAGTATCCTGAATATAAAGGGAGCAATGTGGATCGGAGGAAGTGATATGAGTTCATGGCGTAACATAACTGTCGGTAATTTAGGAGAGGTTATCACAGGATATACTCCGCCAACAAAGAATGCGGAGTACTTTGGTGACGTATACCCTTTTATTACCCCGACTGATATAAAGATAGATTCTCGTACTGTTCAAACTGAACGCTTTTTGTCTCAGGAAGGCTATGAATATAATAAAAATCGCTTGCTTCCTCCAAACGCTGTTTGTGTTACCTGTATTGCAAGCATCGGCAAGATTTGCATGACAACTGCTCCCAGTGTGACGAATCAACAAATAAACAGCGTTGTAGTGAATCAAGACAAATACGATCCATACTTTGTCTATTATCTTCTTTTAACCAAAACAGATATAATTCAAAGTGTAGCGAATAGTGCAACAACTCCTATTGTAAATAAATCAACTTTTGCAAGCATCAATGTTTGTGTCCCTCCGCTTCCGACACAAACCCAAATCGCGAACTTCCTTGACCGCAAAACCAAACAGATAGACAAACTCATCCGCATCAAAGAACGACAGATAGAACTGCTGCAGGAACAACGCACCGCACTCATAAATCAGGCAGTAACAAGAGGGCTTGACCCGAATGTAAAGATGAAACCGTCGGGCGTGGAGTGGATTGGAGAGATACCAGCGCATTGGGAAGTCAAAAGACTCAAACACATTGCGAAGATACTACCCAGTAATGTTGATAAACACATCTATCCAGATGAGATCCAAGTCAGGTTATGCAATTATACAGATGTTTATTACAACGATTATATTACAGTTGATACCATTTTGAAAAAGGGAAGTTGTAAGGAAAATGAGTTTGCGAAATTTGCTTTGAGGAAAGATGATGTTATAATTACCAAAGATTCTGAGACTCCAGATGATATTGGCGTTCCAACTTATGTCAAAGACGATTTAGACAATGTTGTTTGTGGTTATCATTTAACGATGATTAGACCGGTTGCTTGTCGTGGGGAGTTCATTTTTCGATTTATTCAATCCGATAGGACGAGAAGATATTTTGAGGTGAATTCAAATGGAATTACCAGATATGGATTGGGAAAAGCATCAATTGAAAATCTGCTCTTACCCATACCCCCTGATTCCGAACAAATCCAAATCGCCGACTTCCTCGACCAAAAGACCCAACAAATTGACGAACTGATAACCGCAGAGCAGCGAAAAATTGAACTCCTCAAAGAATACCGTCAATCCCTTATCTCCGAAGCAGTGACCGGCAAGATAGATGTCCGAAACGATGTGTAGACCCTATTTTTTCTTTTATGATTCGGCGTGCGATACGGGGTATGTAAAGTTTTTGATGCCAAATCCTCCGGAACGCCTACCCACAACTCATAACCCATTTTCCCTTGACATCCGTTAGTAAAAAGAGTATAATATAGCATAAGGCTTTCCAAAGAGGTGAATATTGCATCAAACCACAAAATACTGGCGCGAAAACCGACACAAACGTTTTCAGCCGACCACAGAAGTTTTTTACTAACCGTTAATAGCCGACAACCCACAGAAATAGAAAATGTTACACTTTTCGCAAAATTGCTTTTTTTAGACAAGAGAAAAACCGAAAATTAAACGTCAACGAACCCTTACAGTGACTGAGTTCTCTAACGTTACAGGCAATACACCCAATGGGACACAGGTGTAACATTTAGTGTAACATTTTTAACGAAAATTGATTAAGGTATGCCGTTACGTTAATTGATTAAAATATACCGTTCCGTTAATCCATATTCACCTCCATATAATCCCGTCAATCTTTGAATCCTATCAATCCTGATATCGAAAGACTCACAACCTAAAATTAATGCCCATCTCAAGCAACATCTCTATCGCGTCTATCTGCAGCAACTGTCACCTACACGAATGCCTTGTAGCATAAACTGTTAGTTTGTGCCTCTGGTGAGGTTCGGAAACCTCGCCAGCGAGAATGTCTCTATTAATTCTAAGGTCCACCATAAATGCCCTAAAATGACCTTGAATTTTCTATAAGAATATGGAATAATATGTTACGTGGAACACAGGTTAGTAAAGATGAGTAGCGTAAAATGGGTGGTATCACTCAAACGCACCTACTTAACGCGAAACTCATGTAAACGTCAGATTTATTTTTTTGGAGGTTGAACGATATGAAAATTATGCTGATGTTAGCAGGTGTTGTGCTGATGATCGCTTATCTTGTTATCAGCCCGATCGACATCGCACAGGCGGAGGAAGTCTTGGGAGAAGGAACCGAGTCACTCCTCGGAGGCGACCTAACCGACCCGGAAGACGATGGGGACCCTGAATCGGATAGCGGTTACAACGCTATTTTCTCAGCCAACGATGAACCCGGATTCGCGGGCGGCGAATTTGCCTTTAACGTCTTCGATAACCGTCTTGGCCCCAGCAATGACAAATGGTGCTGCGGACTTGGGGGCGGCATTCCCGAGGAAGGGCTACACGTGACAGCTGAGTTGGACGCACCGTACGGATTGACACACTTCACCGTATCCTCAGCCAACGATGTTCCCGCGAGGGACCCGACAGTGTGGGAAGTTCAGGGGTCAAACGACGGCGAGAATTTTACCACCATCTTTTCTCACGATGGGGATAGCTTTTGGGAACAGCGACTGCAAGTCGTCCTTTTTGAAGCAGGCGAAGATTTTGAAGTCCAAACCACCGGGTATCGGTTTTTTCGGCATGTTACTTTTGACACCGCATCCAACCCGGCTGGGGCGTACTTTCAAATCGGCGAAATTGAGTACTTCGGCGATGCTAATCTTACCCCCGTAGACCCTAAAGCCAAGCTCACAACCACATGGGGACACATCAAAAACGCCCGATAAGCGCACATATCGAACATTTTCTAAATCGGCTTGAATCCAGTAATAACTTGGTTTGAGCCGTTTTCATATCCGCAACAACTCTCTACCTCCGTGCAAAGGAGCGGTTACGGGCTGACTGCCAATTGCCAATCGCTATTTAATCTTTTCCTTGACTGCTTTGAGCAGATGCCTTATTATTCTATAATGTTGATTATAGGGGCCTTCCTTAAAAAATATCATGAAAAATAAAAGAGGAGAATTCTTGTGCAAGACCTCCAAGAATTGATTACACAGCAACCCTACACGCGTCTCATTACCCCGAAGCGAATTTTATACGTCGTTCTGGGTGTGATCGTCTTAGGGTGCTTAGCGACAAGTTTCTATACGGTTGAGGCAGATGAAATTGCAGTCGTACTGATGTTCGGTAAATCTGTCCGGCAAGCCGAGCCCGGACTCCATTTCAAGCTACCACTCGGTATTGAGAGAGCCATTAGCGTGCCTGTCCGCAAAGTCTTCAAAGAAGAATTCGGTTTTCGCACCCTTAGAGCCGGTGTCCGTACGCAGTATGACACCCGTGATTACTCGGACGAATCCCTCTTACTGACGGGTGACCTGAGCATCGCCGATGTTGAATGGGTAGTGCAGTATAAAGTCAAAGACCCGAAAATGTTCCTGTTCTCTGTGAGGAATCCACAGCAGACGTTACGCGACCTCTCCGAAGCCGTCATGAGCCGAGTCGTTGGGGATCGGATTGTCACGGAAGTGTTGACTGTCGGACGTATTGAAATCGCGGCGGAAGTTGAACAACACCTCCAACAATTGTTGGATATGTATCAAACAGGATTAGATGTGACAACGGTGACCTTGCAGGATGTGAATCCGCCGGAAGCCGTGAAATCCGCCTTTAACGCCGTTAACGAAGCGAAACAGGAGAAAGAACGGTTAATCAACGAGGCCTGGCGCGATTACAACCAATCCGTTCCGAAAGCCAAAGGTGTAGCAGCACAAAGGATTTCGGAGGCACAAGGTTACGCACTGAAACGGGTTAACGAAGCGCAAGGCGATGCCGATCGGTTCAAAGCAATCCGTTCGGAGTACCAAAAAGCGAAAGAGGTTACCCGGCGCCGACTCTATCTCGAAGCGATGCGGGAAGTGTTGCCACAGGTAAAAGAGATTTATGTCATTGACGGGAACGCCAATACCCCCATCCCAATTCTGCAACTCAAAGAATAAGGAGTATTCCGATGAAATCGAAAATAGTGCTTATACCCTTGATTATTATTGCGGTTCTGGCAGTAGTGCTTGCGTCAGGTGTGTTCTATACTGTTTATGAAGGTGAGCAGGTCGTGATTACCGAGTTTGGTCGTCCTGTTGGGCAACCGATCATCACGGCTGGATTAAAAATAAAAACGCCTTTTATTCAGCAGGTGCACCGCTTTGAGAAACGGGTACTTGAGTGGGATGGTTCACCGAATCAGATTCCGACAAAGGACAAGAGGTTCATCTGGTTGGATACCACAGCGCGTTGGCGTATTAAGGATGCCCTCAAATTCTATCAGGCACTCGGAACAGAAGTATTCGCACAGTCCCGCTTGGATGACATTATCGATTCCGCTGCGCGAGATTTGGTGACAGCACAACTCCTGATTGAAGTCGTCCGAGATTCAAATCGAGTGTTGAGTCTCGATCTCGAAGTCCTGGAAGGAGAGGAGGGCCAAACTGGTGAACCTTTAGAAGAGATTCAGATTGGCAGAGAGCAGATTACACGGATGGTTCTCGAAAAAGTCCAAGAAACCGTTCCACAATTCGGCATCGAACTCGTTGATGTTCGGATCAAACGCATTAACTATGTAGACGAGGTTCGCAAAAAAGTCTTTGACCAAATGATTTCGGAGCGTCAACGGATCTCTGAGAAGTACAAGTCAGAGGGTGAAGGCGAAGCCGCCGACATCATGGGACAGAAGCAGAAGGAGTTGGAGCGGATACAGTCTGAAGCCTATAAAGAAGCCGAGCAGATTAAAGGGGATGCCGATGCACAAGCCATCCAAATCTACGCCGAAGCACACGGGCAAGACCCGGAGTTTTTCGCCTTTATTCAGACCTTAGAAACGTATCGACAGACAACGGGTGAAAGCACGAAACTCATTCTGACGACAGATAGCGACCTCTATCGGTATCTTAAGAACAGCGAATAGCAATTATGGTAAACCTGAAAAACAAATAGACATTCGCCCTCCCCCGGTAGGGTTTTTGCTGGGGTGTTTCTTCAAGGTTTCTACCTCGCCGGTGCTGCCGCTGGCGAGGTTTCTAACCTCGCCGGTGTAGAGTGTCCAATTAATTCTAAGGTTTACCATAAAAGCACTATACTGTGGTGTTTGTTGAAATCTGAAATCGAGGGGCCTCCGCATTACGTGAAGCGTCAATTCTCTCCTCTCAGTTTGAAAGCCGTTTGCATCGGGCTCGTGCTGATTCCCGCGAATGCGATGTGGCAGATGATGGGGCTACGCTGGGACATTGCGCACATGTCGATGATCTCGCTGCTCTATAACACCATCACACTCCTGTTCGCGCTGACACTCATCAACCGCTTCACGAAAAAATACGCACCGCAGCTCTCGCTTTCCGCAGGTGAACTCCTAACAATCTATGTCATGTTGTGCCTCTCGACTGCTATCGGTGGGCACATGTGCGTCCAGATACTCCTCCCGATTATCAGTTACGCCTTCGCCTACGCAACCCCCGAAAACGATTGGCAATCCCTCTTTTGGCACTATGTTCCGTCATGGACATCCGTTAGCGATAAGCGTGGACTCGCAAACTTTTTCGATGGCGGCTCGACGTTCTACCCGCACATTGAGGCGTGGATAACGCCGCTGTTGTGGTGGGGACTCTTCCTCGCTGCGCTCTTTTCCGTGATGCTGAGCATCAACTTTATTTTCCGAAGACAGTGGACGGAGAATGAGAAGTTGAGTTACCCATTGATCCAATTGCCGCTTGCGATGGCGAATCCGGGAAGCGGATTCTTTCGCAGCAAAGCGATGTGGATCGGGTTTGGTGTCGCTGCTGCCATCGATCTGCTCAACGGGGTTAACTACCTATTTCCGCAGGTCCCTCGGCTGAGTGGTATCCGCGCCTACGACATCGCAGACTTCTTTACTGTCCGTCCGTGGAATGCGATTACGTGGTTTCCCGTCGGCATTTACCCGTTCGCCGTTGGACTCGCCTTTTTCATGCCGTTGGAGTTATCGTTTTCCTGTTGGTTCTTTTATCTCTATTGGCAAGCACTTCGTGTGTTAGGCAGTGCAGTCGGTTTAACGGCACCCTTCCCTTATGCAGAGGAACAGTCTTTCGGGGCATATCTCGGTATCGGTGTGATTGCTATCTGGAGCGCGCGGCGATACTTAGGGCAGGTACTCCGTAGACTTCTCAGCATGAACAACGCACTGAGGGACCAAGATGAACCGATCTCTTATCGGGCGGCAGTGATATGGATGGTGGTGAGTATCGCTTTCCTGATTGGGTTCTGCTATAAGATGGGAATGTCGTTATGGGTGATTGCAACCTTCTTTGGACTTTTCTTTGGGTTGGCGACAGGGATTACGCGGATGCGCGCGGAACTCGGTTCACCCGTCCACGACCAGCACTATGCCGGTCCTGACAGGATGATGTATTCTGTGTTCGGTGCGAAGCAGCTGGGGGCAAGCAATCTGACAGGATTGGCGTATCTCTACTTTTTCAATCGTGCCTACGATTGCCTCTTGATGCCCCACCATCTTGAAGGTTTGAAGATAGCAGAGCGCGCCAACATCGAAAACAAGACCTTCGCGAAGGCGGTGATTATCGCTATCGGGGTGAGCATCGTCGCAACAATCTGGGCATACCTACACGTCTCGTATCAAGACGGCGTTTATACAGCGTGGGCAGGCAGAGAGACCTTCAGTCGACTCGGTAGACGACTCGTTCAACCGGCGGGTCCCGATACCGCCGTGCTGAGTGCAATCAGTGTTGGAACAGTCGTTGCGATTCTCTGGGCATTTCTACGGGCGCGATGGATGTGGATGCCGTTCCATCAAGCCGGTTATGCCGTCACAAGTACCTTCACAATGAATTTCTTCTGGTTTTCCCTGCTTGTGAGTTTCATCTTGAAATGGATTATCACGAAGCATGGCGGCATCGGCGGTTTTCGGAAGGCTGCCCCGTTTTTCCTCGGTCTCGTGTTGGGTGAGTTCGTGGTGACGACTTTCTGGGGCACAGTCGCAATTCTGTTCCGTGTGGAGACCTATATTACGATTAATTTATAGAGAGCAGTTGTCAGCTATCAGGGCGTTCCGCTACACTCTCTACAAAGTTTGCAAGTTCAAAGTTGTGTTTGAATATCCACAACTTTACAGACTTTAGACCACTTTGAACTTTAGGCACTTTCTGTTGTCTGACCGCTGAAAGCGCAGCCGGGGAATGCCCTAAGACATTCATACCCTTGATTCGCATTCATACCCTTGATTTCTGACCGCTGACCGCCAATTAATCTATCTCCCACTCCTGCAAACCGACGGGCATTGGATCTGGGCGTTCCGTTGTGCTTTCAATGACGACGTGTTTTCCGGTTTCAGAAGATTTATCGAAAGCGAGCATCACCTCCAACACATGATACGCCAGGGAACCGTTCGCACGGTGGGTCCGTCCTGAACGGATCGCCGCTGCCATATCAATTGCGCCAATCATCCGAGCGTTATCTGGAAAAGGGAGTTCTTGATCTTCCCACTCACCGCGTTCTTGACAAACTCTTACAGGACCCCCGAATCCGTTTGGATCGGGAACTTGCAGTGAACCCGTCTCACCATAGATTTCAATACACGGAAGACTGTGTCGCCACATATCGAAACTCATAATCATTGTGACGATTGTGCCGTTCTGAAATTCGAGTGTACCGGTGAGATGAGTCGTGATTTCGACGGGGATACGCATGCCGTTCAAGGCTTGACTGGTTGCGATACGTTCTTCAAACCCTTTCGTCGTAATCGCTGCGACGCGCTTGACGGGACCGAGGATATTAACGAGCGCGGTGACGTAGTAGGGTCCCATGTCCAGCATTGGACCGCCACCGATGTCGTAATAGAAAGCCGGGTTCGGATGCCAGCTCTCGTGTCCATGTCCACACATGAAGGCGGTACCAGCAATCGGTCTACCAATTTTCCCAGCATCTAACGTTTGCCGCGAGGTCTGGATCCCTGCCCCGAAGAAGGTGTCGGGTGCTGATCCCACTTGCAACCCTTTTTCTGCTGCGGTGTCAATCAGCTGTTTCCCACTTTCAACATCCACACCGAGCGGTTTCTCGCTATAGACGTGTTTTCCGGCTTCCAAGACTTGCAAACCGACTTCGACGTGTGCTCTCGGAATAGTGAGATTGACGACCAGTTCAATCTCTGGGTCTGCGAGGAGTTCATCGACGCTGCATGCGTGGGAGTTGTATCTTTCGGCTTGTGCTTGTGCCGCCTCCATTCGGAGGTCAGCGCAGGCTTTGATTTCTAAGATGTCGGTTTTTCGTGCCCCCTCAAAATAAGCACTGCTGATGGTTCCACAGCCTATAATTCCAATGTTCATGTATATCTATTTCCCTTTCAGGTGGTTTTTCAATTGCGGGTTGATGAATTAAATCTGTGTTTATTATATCAGTTGTATTGGATATTCCGCAAGATTTTATGGACAACTTGCTAACCGCCAATCGCTAAGTGCTAATTGCCAACCACGAAAAAAATAATTGACAGATTACAAACCTATTGCTATGATAATTGAAAACCGAGGCAATGCTTGTTGTCGATGCAACGATGCATCGGTTAGCAGAAACCTGCCCTTTACAGTATGGGAAGCCTACAAGCAATACCCCGCAGCCCCTTGGAATGGAGAAGTGAGTATGGGAAACCGAATTGAAATCGGGAACCTCAGAATAGATGAAGGTTTGTACGCATTGGTAAGAGATGAAATCGCGCCTGGAACTGGGATAGAGCCAGATGCCTTCTGGAAGGCGTTTGGTGACATCGTAGCAGCGTTCGCACCGGAAAACAGGGCACTCTTAGATAAACGCGATGCCCTCCAGCAACAGATAGATGCTTGGCATCTGGCACGTAAAGGTGAACCGATCGACGGTGAGGCGTATGCAAAGTTCCTAACGGATATAGGCTATCTACTCCCGGAAGGACGAGACTTCACTGTGATTACCGAGGACGTTGACACAGAGATTTCGCTCATCTCAGGTCCACAATTGGTTGTCCCAACCGATAATGCGCGCTACGCGCTAAACGCAGCGAACGCACGTTGGGGAAGCCTCTACGATGCACTCTACGGTACGGATGTGATTGATGAATCAGAGGGTGCGACAATGGGAACGACCTATAACCCAATCCGAGGTGCGAAAGTTATTGCCTACACCGAACAGTTTTTGGATGAAATGACCGGACTGGAAACAGGCAGTTTCTCTGATGTTACCCAATTTTCCCTTGAAGCCGTTCAGGATGAGCAACAGTTACGCGCAATGCTTCGTGATGGCAGTGAAGTCGGTTTGGCGGATCCGACTAAATTTGTAGGTTTCACCGAAGACAACGGCAAACTCACTGCGATTCTCCTACGAAACCACGGACTCCACATCGAGATCCGAATAGACCGAGCGCATCCTGTTGGAAAAGAACATCCTGCTGGTGTCTACGATGTTATCCTTGAGTCAGCAATCACGACAATCCAAGATTGCGAGGATTCTGTCGCTGCTGTAGATGCAGCGGATAAGGTGCGCGTCTATAGCAACTGGAACGGGATCATGAAAGGGACGCTGGAGACGACGTTTGAGAAAAATGGCGAAATGCTGACCCGTCGCCTCGCACCTGACAAAACCTTTACCGCCCCGGATGGAAGCGAATTGACATTGCCCGGTAGGAGTCTCCTCCTGATTCGGAATGTTGGACTCCACATGTACACCGATGCCGTTACAACAACCGACGATGAAGAGGTTCCAGAAGGTATCCTTGATGCGATGGTAACCTCCTTCGCCGCCATGCATGATGTCCAAGGGAAGGGTCTCCACACAAACAGCAAAACAGGGAGTATCTACATCGTCAAGCCGAAGTTCCACGGACCTGAAGAAGTGGATATGACGATTCGGATGTTTGAGTGGATAGAATCCGCGCTCGGACTTCCAACGAATACCATTAAAATCGGGATTATGGATGAGGAACGGCGGACGACTGTCAATCTCAAAGAGTCGATTCGCGTGGCACAGGAACGACTCGTCTTTATTAATACTGGGTTCTTGGATAGAACCGGCGACGAAATCCATACGAGCATGGAAGCTGGAGCGATGATCCCCAAAATGGAGATTCGCGACGCACCGTGGATGCTCGCTTATGAGGATTGGAACGTTGATATGGGCATTGAGACGGCACTCCTCGGCACCGCGCAGATTGGGAAAGGGATGTGGCCGAAACCCGACCAGATGGCTGAGATGGTTGAGACGAAGGTGAATCACCCATTAGCCGGGGCAACAACTGCATGGGTACCTTCCCCGACAGCCGCAACGCTGCATGCGATGCACTACCATCGGGTTGACGTTGGAAACTGGATAAAGCAGTTAGCCGCAAGGCAGCGTGCGAGTATGGAGGATCTATTGACGCCACCGCTATTAGAGGAACGCGTCCTGCGAACCGATGAGATCCAGCGTGAGTTGGATAACAACGCCCAAGGTATCTTGGGATATGTTGTCCGGTGGGTCGATCAAGGTATCGGCTGCTCAAAGATACCCGATATTAACAACGTTGGTTTGATGGAAGACCGAGCGACACTCCGGATTTCGAGTCAACATATTGCGAATTGGCTCCACCAAGGGATCGTTACGAAGGAACAAGTAACCGAAACTTTCCAACGCGTAGCAGAGATCGTTGACCAACAGAACGCCGGTGACCCGAATTATCGGGACATGGCACCGAATTACGACGAGAGTGTCGCGTTTCAAGCGGCTTTAGACTTGGTTTTTAAGGGGTGTGAACTCCCGAACGGATATACGGAGTTTGTGCTACATCCACGTCGGCGGGAAGTTAAAGCAGGCGGTTAATCCAAGGTGGACAAGGTTTCCCGACCTCTATTTAAAATAGGTAGGCGAGGTTTTCTAACCTCGCCTATTTTCTTTATCATATTCACTTTTCCGTACCATACCGGTTGTTACCAACTAATCGTTCCAATCCACCAAACCGACTGCTGACTACTGATTACTGGCCGCTACGAATCCAACCTATAAAACCTAATTGCGTTATCGCGAAAGAGGTTTCGTATCTCTTCAGGGGAGCAGCCTGAGACGGCTTCTTTCAGTGTCTGCACCCATCGTGGATAATCAGATGCCTGTGTAGAAACGGGCCAATCGCTTCCGTATATAACCCGATCAAAACCGAAGCAACGAATCACATGCGCAATATACGGCTGTAGGTCAGTAGGGGTCCACGATTCAAAATCCGCTTCCGTTACCAATCCAGAAATTTTGCAATGGACGTTTGGAAATCCCGCGAGCGTCTCGATCTCCTGTTTCCACGGCTCAAAAAGTTGATTCTTGATGTCGGGTTTGCCGATATGGTCCAAGATGAATTGGATGTGCGGACACTGCTCCACGAGTCGGATCGCGTTGGCGAGTTGCGGATGAAAAATACAGAGGTCAAAACTCAACCCGTAGCGGGAAAGCACTTTAACGCCGCTTACAAAGTCGGGTTGGACACAGAAATCAACGCTTTCAGATTGAATGAGTCTACGGATACCTTTAACAAGTGGGTTCTCTGCCAGTTTTTCGACGAAGGGCGCGACCTGTTCACCCTCTTCGAGCGGAGCCCAGGCGACAATCCCTTGAATCCGAGGTGCTACTGTTGTTGCAAGGGAGGTCACCCACGCCGTCTCTTTCAAACCGTCATCGGGGTGTGTATCGCATTGGACAAAAACGATAGATTCGATTTCTAATTCACCATAAGCGGTGATGTAATCTTTTAGGAGATAGGGTCTGTTTAGGGCTGGCACTTCCGAAAGCCACGGGTATCTCAACTGTTCTGGGTGCCATAGATGAACGTGTGTATCAACAATCGGGAATCTCTCCATTGCGTTGCTCCTGCTGTGTATTGCATTTCCCTCTATCTTAAGACACCCGTGTGAAATTGTCAATCGGTTTAAAATTGACGTTGACAACACCAACAATAGCGTGTAGAATTTAAAGAGATAGGTTGAAAAACGTTCTGAATATGGACGCATGGAAGGGGTATTTGACGATGAATCAAAAATTTGAGATAAGTCCGAAACTTCAGAAGTGGCGTGAATGGATGGAGGCTATTGAACCAGAGATTCGGTTACTGCTTCGGGATGCCAGAGTATTCTGGGAAATCCGTATTATCATTCATGGACATCGGCGGACCCAAGACTTCCATTACGGATATCTTGAGCGTTCATATCTGGATCATGTGCTTGTCAGACTGCGTCGACAAATTAAATCGTATAAGGAAGGTATCTCCCTTGTAGGATTGCTCCATGAGATTGCTAAAAATCCTGAGGAGTTGTCACGTAGTTCCATTGAGGCTGTGTGTTCAGATCCAAGTGAGTCGGGTAACCTTTGGTTGAACGCAAGTATCGGTGACGCGCAAGTGTGCACACAGATGGTAGTCGAAGATATAACGCAACTTACCTCGGCGTTAGAAGCGTGCGAGGCGTTTGCTGATGAACGACTTGCGTATTTGGAAAAGCACGAAGTAAAAGCTGCTCCAATGTTCAAGGAATTCAAGGACTGCTTTAAATTGCTGGATAAGACCTACGTGAAATACCATGAGTTGTTTTATGGAACAGGATTGAAGACGTTGCAACCGCCCCGTCAAGCAGGAACCCTCAAAGGGCTTATCAAGATCGCTGACGATTTTGACGCTGAGCTCCCGGAATTTAGGGAGTATATGTAGTGAGATACCTGCTGGATACACATACGCTGCTTTGGTTTATTGCTGAAGACAAGGAACTCAGTGACAGGGCGCGCCGATTAATTCTGGATTCAAGCAGTGAAATTTTGATCAGCATCGCGAGTCTCTGGGAAATAGCGATCAAGATCAATATAGGAAAACTCGTTTTAGACAAACCCTTTAACCAATTGTTCCCGGATGAACTGGATTCCCACGGGATTGACATATTGGATATCACTATGGACCACTTCATGCAGGTGACGACATTACCTCTCCATCACCGAGATCCCTTTGACCGTTTGATCATTGCTCAAGCATTGGTTGAAGGAATGCCAATAATTGGTGTAGATAGTGCTTTTGATGCTTATGGTGTAAGTAGAGAATGGTGACAATTTGGTAGACACCCCGAATGGAGGAACGAAAAATATGGCAAAAAAATCTCGAATTGTTATGGTGGCAGGGAGCGCGAGTCATGGCGGTGGATCACATGAGCATCCTGCGGGATGTGCCTTTCTCGCCGATCAGTTGAACAAAACTGTTGACGGTGTGGAAGCGGTCGTCTCTCAAGGATGGCCCACAGATCCCGCGACTTTCGCTGATACAGATGCTATTATTATCTATTCAGATGGCGGTGCGAAGCATCTTACAATTCCGCATCTGGATCAGATCGCTGCGTTGATGGCACAGGGTATAGGACTTGCAATGTTGCACTATGCAGTCGAGGTGCCGAAAGGTGAACCCGGAGACCGTTTCTTAGACTGGATCGGGGGCTACTTTGAAACGCACCTTTCGGTCAATCCGTATTGGACAGCGACGTTTACAGGATTTCCTGAACATCCAACAACACGCGGGTTGGAGCCGTTTTCGCTGGAAGATGAATGGTATTATCACATGCGGTTTCGTGAAAATATGCAAGGAGTGACACCCGTATTGAGTGCGATTGCCCCGGAATCCACGCTTAAAAGACCCGATGGACCACACAGCGGGAATCCACACGTCCGTGCGTCGGTAGCAAACGGTGAACCCCAACATTTAGGATGGTGTGTGGAGCGTCCAGATGGCGGTCGTGGATTTGGGTTTACGGGTGGGCATCTCCACCGGAATTGGGGTGATGACCACCTCCGTAAGTTTATTCTCAATGCTATTGCTTGGACAGCGAAGGTGGAAGTCCCTGAAGGTGGTATCTCTACACCGACACCGACTGAGACTGAATTGAACGCGTATCTATAGTTTCGAGGTAATTCGGATATTCTGTTGGTGAGGCTGAATGCGGGTTAAAAACTTACGGATTAAGGAGGCAGAAAATGGACCAAGAGGTACAGGATTATCTGTTCGATTTACAGGGCTATCTGGTCTTAGAGAATGCAATCTCAGAAGATGATCTGGAAAAGATGAACGCGTGGATTGACGCACACTGGGAGTACGTCGAGGAACCGTGGGAAGAACACACCGAGGATAAACGCATCCCGCGCTGGATCGGAAACATCGAAACGCATACCTACAACATCGAAAACGGCGTGAATTTCCAGAATATCATTGAGGGTGGAGGGGTCTTCGAGAAGCTAATCGACCACCCGGCGTGGATTAATCTCGTGCGGAAATACGTCCATGAAGTCAATGGACTCTCTATCCACGAGAATTTCCTGAACGTCCGTGGTCCTGGCGGCTTCATTCATATCCACTGTGGCGGACATGTCCCCCTCAGTTACCTAACGTTTCGACAGGAGCAGACGGGCGAATGGATGGTCGGGCAGATTAACGTCCTCATGGCGCTCAATGATATTGGACCCGGAGACGGGGCACCGGTGTTGGTGCCGGGGAGTCATAAATGTACGGAGATTCACCCGCGTTTGAAGGTCGATGGAAAAGGCTTGGTTTACGACGGTGTGAGTGGCAAACCTGCGGGGACTGCCTTCGGAACGAAGGAAATCTATCTCAAGGCGGGTGATGTCGTGATGTTCACAGATAAAATTACGCACGGGTCGGCGGAACGGACGAATGAAGGGTATCGCCGGTCGATTGTTTATCGCTACTCGCCGAGATATGTCCGTGAGCGTTTTGACTATCCGCATTCGGAGGCGTTATTGGAACGTTTAACGCCAGATCAACGCAAGATTATCCAACCGACATCGATACGTCGCCCACCAGAAGTGATGTAGCAGAGAAGTTGTGTGTTCACTTCTAAAAATCAAAGGAGATACATGATGCGAAAAATTGATTTGCAACAGCAAGCAGTTAGGTTAATCGGACAGCTCTCTACTGAAAAACTTAAATCTGCTATTGATTATCTGGTTTATCTTCAGGATACAGAGGCGCGAAACGTCTCTTCTGATCACGAAGTTCCATCACAAGATCTTGGAACGGCGATCCACGAACTTTTCAAACCTTTTGGCGGGGTGGAACTTGAAATACCCCCACGGGAGCCAATGCGAGAACCACCTCGCTTTGACTAACATACTAACTATGATTGTTCTTGACACTTCGGAAAACTAACAGAATATGGCAAAACAACAAAAAACGCTCTGGGGTGGACGTTTCAGCACAAGCCTCACTACAGAAACAATCGCCTTCACGCACTCCATCGAAGCCGACACACGTCTCATTGGATACGATATCTGGGGCAGCCAAGCACATGCGATTATGCTTGCTCGGCAGGGGATTATCTCCGATGCCGATCTGCGCGAGATTTTGCGTTGGCTCCGAAAAGCAGAAGCGGATTTTCAAAACGGCGACTTTAGGCTTGATCCGAATAAAGAGGACGTTCACATGAACGTCGAGTCGTATCTCATTGAGAACGCAGGGCGCGAGTTCGGCGGTAAACTCCACACTGCACGCTCCCGCAACGATCAGGTACTCGTGGACGCGCACCTCTACATTCGGGACGAGATTCTCAATGTCCAGCGCGGTATCTCCGAATTGTGTGAGGCGTTCCTTCACATTGCGAAGGCGCATACCGAAACCGTTATGCCCGGCTATACGCACACACAACACGCCCAACCGATTAGCCTCGGTTTCTGGGCAACGGCGTACGTGAGCATGTTCCTACGAGATCAGAAGCGCCTACAATCTGCGTACCGGCTTGCCAATATGAACCCGCTCGGTGCGTGTGCTTTGGCTGGCACAACGTTCCCAATTGACAGGGAATTGACAACAAAATTGCTCGGTTTCGATGCACCGCACGAACACGCGCTTGATGTCATCAGCAGCCGGGACTTTATCGCCGAGGTGCTTTTCGCACTCTCCCTCGTGATGGCGAATCTCTCGCGAATTAGCGAGGAAATCGTCTACTGGACGACCTACGAATTCGGGATGGCGGTGCTTGACGATGCCTACAGTTTCGGAAGTTCCATCATGCCACAAAAAAAGAATCCCGACATCGCCGAGCTCACACGGGGGCGCACAGGACGCGTCTATGGCGCATTGTTGGACCTATTAACGAATCTCAAAGGTTTACCGATGGGTTATAACCGCGATTTCCAAGAGGATAAACCGCCATTATGGGAGGCGTTTGATGTTGTGAAGGCGTGCCTCGGTATGTTACCCGAACTTCTCAAGACCACTGATTTTAAGACGGAACGGATGGCGGACTTAGCAAACGCGAACTTCGCAACGGCGACGGAGTTAGCGAATTATCTCGTCAAAGAGCGTCAGATGAGCTTTCGGGAGTGCCACGAGGTTGTTGGATGGCTCGTCGGGGAACTCGTGCAGCAGGAAAAAACCTTCTCGGATTGGGAATTAACACACACACTCCTGAAACAGAAAAACATTGACCTCTCTGTTGAGCAGCTCAAACAGATTCTGGATGCAGAATTGGCACTTGAGAATAGCCAAAGCCTCGGTGGAACTTCACCTAAAGAGGTTCATCGAATGATAGATAATTTTGAAGAACAGCTAAATGAAATTGCACTGAATATCTATAATTGCCAGACGCAAATTGACGACGCGCGACAGGAGACGCTACGGATTGTTGATGAGGTTTTAGAAATGCAGGATACTACTACACAAGGAGAATGAAAGATTGAGAGATAGGTTAATTGTTGCTTTAGATACAGATGACGGTGAAGAGATTGATTGGTTGTCTGGAACACTTATGGACACAGTCGGTTGGTTTAAGATGGGTTTTCAGGCGTTCAGTGCCCTTGGAATGGAATCTTTTCCATGGTTTAAACAGAACGGACATAAAGTCTTCGTTGACCTGAAATTTCACGATATCCCGAACACGGTCGCACGCGATGTCGGCACAATGACGAAACACGGCGCAAATATGATCAACATGCACGCCGCCGGTGGACTCGAGATGATGCAAGCCGCCAGAGACAGTGCCGATGATGCCGCCTACGAAGCGGATATTCCAAGACCTATTCTACTCGGTGTGACCATTCTAACGAGCATTGATGAAAACGGTTTCCAACAGAACTTCGGTTCAGAACGCGGGCTTACAAAACAGGTCGTCTATCTCGCGCAGTTGGCACAGGAAGCAGGATTAAGTGGTGTTGTTGCATCAGCATTGGAAATTGAACCCATACGGAAAGCATGTGGCGATAAGTTTGTAATCGTGACACCCGGTATCCGGCCCACTTGGGCAGAGAGTGGCGATCAGCGTCGCATTACCACCCCAGCGGAAGCGATTCATCGGGGAGCGGATTACATCGTCGTCGGTAGACCTATTATTGAAGCAGATGACCCATTGGAGGCTGCTGAAATGATCCTTGAGGAGATGAGAGAGGCATAATCTTATGAATATTATTTGTATCTGTTTGGACACGTTTCGTGCTGACATCATCGGTGAAGGTAAGAAGTATAGCCACGTGCAAACGCCGAACCTTGATGCCTTGGCATCGGAGAGTGTCCGTTTCACACGCGCTTATGGCGAGGGGCAACCGACGCTTCAGGTACGACGCGCAAACTTCACTGGAATGCGGAGTTTTCCGTGGCGGTATAACTTCGATCGACGCGGGCATTGGCACCATGCACCCGGATGGCACAAGATTCCGCCCGAACAGGATACGATCGCCGAGATCTTGCTGGAACGGGGTTATCTGACTGCTCTCATTGCCGATACCTATCACATGTTCAAGCCGACGATGAACTTCTCGCGCGGATTCGCTCACTTCGATTTCATCCGTGGACAGGAATCGGATAACTGGCACAGCGGCGATCCGAGACTGATTGAGGCGCAACTCCGCAAGCATGTCCGTGAACCCATCAATTGGCAACGCCATGCCGGACTCGTCAATTATCTCTTGTCGCAGCGGCATCGTCAATCCGAGGACGACTATAGTTGTGCGCGTGTTTTCCGAGCAGCGGCTGATTGGCTTGAGGATAATCATACCGTCGGTCCGTTTTTCTTATGGATCGATAGTTTTGATCCACATGAGCCGTGGGATCCACCGAAATCTTATGCAGACATCTATTTCTCTGATTATTCTGGGAAGGATTTCATCACGCCGGGCAGTGCGAACGAAGGCGAGGGGCCTACGGAAGATGAACGCCGTCGGATTGAGGCACTCTACCTTGGTGAAGTGACGTTCGTCGATAAATGGGTCGGCGTTCTCCTTGATAAGATAGAGCAGCTGAGTATCGGCGACGAGACGTTGGTTGTCTTGATGTCCGATCACGGTACACAACTCCGCGACCACGGGAGCTTCGGGAAGGGACCGAACAAATTACATCCGTTCAATACGCAGCTGAACCTTATGATTCGGCATCCAGAGGGACCGAATGATACAGACATTTCGGCATTTGTACAAAACCACGACCTGATGCCGACGCTCCTCAGTCTACTTGATATTCCGTGCAATTGGACAGATGGTGCGGATATGTGGCAACTCGTTACACAAGAGAAAGCCTCGCTCCGTGAGCGAATCATCACAGGTTGGGCAGGCTTTATCACAGGGAATGCGCGCGGACGCGTCAGCGTGCGCGATAATCATTGGAACTTTTGTACATCCGTCGGTTATAACGATCCTAACGGCGATGAACTCTTCGATGTCCGCAACGATCCAGAGGAGAAGGTAAACGTCGCAAGTGACCATCCAACGGTTATGGCAGAGCGGCGACGGGATATTGAGGCACTCATCGGGCAACCCTTGCCGGGACATTTCATCGAGGTCTGTGATCCGGGGCATGCTCCGATGACACAATGGCTTCAGAAGAAACTGGCAGAGATGTAAAAGACTTGAACTAATTTTCCGTTTTGCGTATAATGCGTTAAAACGGTAATCAAAAAATCCACTATTCTTTTTCGGTGTAACGCACAGACCGAAATTTTTTATAGAAAAATTGAAGGGAAAAATTATGGGAAGAAGAAGACGCTCCAGATCGCGTTATTGTAAAGGTGAATTGATTGAACGTGAGGACTTTTCTGAAGATTTAGCGGCGTTCAAATTCCGTGTCGATCAGCAGTTGCCATTTATACCCGGGCAATACGCTACAATCGGTTTTCAAGTTGACGAAAAGATTGTCCAACGTCCGTATTCCATTGTCTCCTCACCCCACGAACCGTTTATGGAGGTTTTCGTGGAATTGGTGCCGGAGGGGGCGACAACGCCTCTCTTTTGGGAACTGAAATTGGGCGACAGTGTATTTATTCGAGATCGCCTCGTTGGAAGATTCGTCTTGGACACGGAAAGTGGAATGACACGCCATGTGATGGCGGGAACTGTCACGGGTGCTGCGCCGTATATTAGCATTGCACGAACACAGAAAATCGAGCAGGAACAGGGCAAAGCGAGTCCGCACCAGATCCTTGCAATCGTCGGTGCGAGCCGTTCGTGGGAGCTTGGCTATTACATGGATGAACTCAATGAACTTGCCTCACAAGAGGAGTGGTTCACCTTTGTTCCGACGGTGAGTCGTCCGTGGGAGGACCCTGACTGGCAAGGCGAGAGCGGACGGGCGGAAGATGTGGTTCGGAAGTACGGCGATCAACTCGGCTATGACCACACAAACGCCGTCGTCTATGCGTGCGGACATCCGCAGATGATTGAGAATGCAAAAGCGATCTGGGCGCGTGCGCGTTTCCCTGAAGAACGGATTAAAGAGGAGAAATTCTTTGTAATGAAGGAAGAGTAGTCGGATAGAAATCGACGCTCATAAAAGACTTAACTTAAACAGCGGTATTACGCGGAGGGTTCTGCGTGATACCGCTGTTTTGTGTGGATAAGTCGTTAGTTATTTCACTATAGCACTCATTGTCGCGGTAAGTGATAGTTTCAAGCGTGCTTTCTTTATTTCTTCAGCAAGTTCTTGCGCACTTTGGTAGTTAGGGTCAATTCTTAATGTTTCTGTGACAGCATGGGTCGCCGCTTCCAAATTACCTGACTCACAGTAGGCGCGTGCAAGGTTATGGTGTGCGCTCTTGAGATTTGGGGCAATCGCTATGGCATGTTCCAGATGCGGAATCGCTTTGTCGTATTCTCCGTGCTCCACGTAAGCGCGTCCAAGATGATACCGGGCATCGACGAGGTCTGGATCAAGAGTTATCGCGTTTTGCAGTGCATTAATGGCGTTCTGATATTCTTTCATACGCATATAAGCGACCCCGAGATGAACGTGGATATGCGTATTTTCAGTCGGAAAGAGTTGTGGATTATCTTCTAAATTTGTATCAAGGTCTATGGCTTTCTGGAATGCCTCAATCGCTTTGATATAACGTCCGTCATCTAAGTAGGTTTTGCCTTTGTCGTGATAGGCTTCCGTTAGAGTGCCGTGGAGCAGCAACGCCGGTTGGTGTGTAGCATCAAGTTCCAGTGCCGTTGTGACCGCACGACTCGCCTTCTCCAGTTCGCCTTGTTCGAGGTAGGCACGGCAAAGCGCGCAGTGCCCCTCTATAAAATTCGCGTCCAGTTTTATGGCAGCTTCAAATTCAGGGATGGCTCTGTTGTATTGTCCGGCTTCCAGATAAGCGATACCGAGGTTATAGTGCGCTTCTGTTATAGCGTTCATTTTGAAAAACGATTGCCTTGAGCTTAGGTAATTTAGGACTTATTTTACCAGATTTCCTTTGTTTTTTCAAGGAAAAATTTGTTGAGTCAGGTTCGATTCTGAGGTATAATAGCGTCGCGGTTCGGGCTGAAAATCTCACGCATCCTGACTGGTACCCTCTATGCTGCGACGCTCTGTCCCCTTTGCTACGTCTGCTTCTCACCAGAAAATCCGGTGGCGGATTATTTGGCTTGGACTCCTGCTGATCCCCTTCAATAACTATTGGGTCTTCGCATCGCTGCGTTGGGATCAAGGCTTTCCAACAACGATGTCCCTCTTTTTCAATACCGTCTTCGCGCTCGCCGTCCTGATAGCCCTCAATACAGCCCTGCACCGATTCGCACCGCGTGCCGCACTCACCCAAGGCGAACTCCTAACGCTCTATGCCATGCTGTCCGTTGCCTCAGCCATCTGTGGACACGACCTGTTTGAGGTAATTATTACCAATATTGCCACGGTTGGATGGTTGGCAACAGAGGAAAACGAGTGGAGCACGCTTTTTCATCGTTATATCCCAGACTGGCTTGCGCTGACGGATAAAAATAAATTGACCGTCTACTTTACAGGCGAGTCGAGCCTCTATCTACAACCACATCTCCAAATGTGGTGGAAACCTACGCTGGCGTGGAGTGGGTTTATCATCGTCCTCCTTTCCACAACATTTTGCATCAACGTTATTCTACGCAGACAGTGGATTGAAGTCGAAAGGCTTAGCTATCCGATCATTGAGTTACCCTATCAGATGACAACAGCGCGTTTCTTCCGTTCAAAACCGCTGTGGGTCGGGATAATTCTCGCAGGCGGAATAGATGTCGTGAATGGACTCCATTTTCTGTTTCCAAACTTCCCCGGACTCGGCGGCGAGTTCTACGATTTACGTCCACTTTTTACAACGAAACCGTGGAACGCGATTGGCTGGACCCCAATTGTTTTCTTCCCGTTCGTTATCGGGATGGCGTACTTCATCCCGTTGGATCTTTCGTTTACGTTCTGGTTCTTCTACATTTTCTGGAAATTCGAGATGATTTTCGGCAGTATCGCTGGCTTGCAACGGATTCCGGGGTTCCCATTCATTTTTGATCAGTCGTTTGGGGTCTGTGTCGGCGTGTTATGCATGGCGTTATGGAGTGCGCGGGACCATCTGAAGCGTGTTCTCAAGCAGGCGTGGCGTGGAAAGAAAGAAAAGGTAGCAAACGAACCGATTTCCTATCGGGCTGCAGTGTTGGGACTCATTGGTGGATTTCTGCTATTGGCGGGTTTTTGGTGGATGGCGGGCATGTCTTTTTGGGTCGCAGTCCTCGTCTTTGCGATCCATCTGACGACGGTGACCGTGATTACCCGCGTCCGTGCCGAGTTGGGTCCACCAATCCACGATTTGCGTTCCATGGGACCCGATGTGCTGCTCCCCAAAATATTCGGAATGCGGCGGCTGGGTGGACAAAATTTGGCACTCTTTTCGCTCGTGTTCTGCTTCAACCGTGCGTATCGTGGCAATACCATGCCACATCAGTTAGAGGGTTTAAAATTGGCAGAACGCTCTCGAAGCTCGCCGCGACGGATTGCAATTGCTATGTTCCTTGCGATGGTGCTAAGTCCTTTTGCTGCGTTTTGGGGCGCACTTCATATCGGTTATGAAAGTGGAGCGATTGAAGTCTGGTCGGGTTCTGTGTTTAATCGCACACAGAATTGGCTCACAAACCCGATGCCTGTGAACATTCCGTCCGTGATTGCTATGATCTCCGGGCTTCTGTTTGCGTTTGGTCTGACCTTGATTCGGCTCCGATTTTTCTGGTGGCCCCTGTATCCGATCGGGTATGCGATCTCTGGAACGTGGGCAGTGAATTTTTTCTGGTTTTCCGTTTTTATCAGCTACTTCATCAAGTTAGCCATTCTGCGCTTCGGTGGCATCCGGACGTTTCGGCGGGTTGCGCCGTTCTTCTTAGGTCTGATTCTCGGAGAGTTCTTGGTTGGGAGCGTCTGGGGACTTCTCGGTATCTTCTTAGAAAAGCCGATGTATCGGTTTATATGGTAAATGGCTAATGGCTGTTAGCAATTGGCTGTTGGCTATTGACTAATTGTTGTTCGCTCTTGGAAACCGTCGGGATTTTGAGTCATTCTACAATGGAAACTGTTGGAAACTAATCACCAAGTGCTAACCGTATCAGGATTTGAAGGATAGAGGGAATATAAGTTTTCACTTGACATAGACACATCAATTCTCTTAAAATGTAGTCAACTTTTTGATAGAAGTACACAGTGATATGTTTGTAGATTGAAGGTTTCCTGGACTTTATGGCACAGATACAGCAGCTTCGTCGAATTACAATATGGGGTGTTGGCTTAATCGGGGGTTCCATTGGGCTTGCACTCAAGAAGAACGGATTTCGGGGTCAACGCGTTGGGTTGGGCCGGAACATCGGTAGGCTCGAAAATGCACTCGCACGGGATGCCGTTGATGTCGTGACAACAGAGGTCGAAGACGGAATTCGTGAAAGCGATCTTGTGGTGCTCTGTACACCCGTTGACTTGATTCCTTTATTGGTGCAACGCATCGCTGAATCTGTCGCGCCAGAGCAGCGGATTGTATTGACGGACGCTGGTAGCACGAAGTCTGTGTTGGTGAACTCGGTTGAGGCGTACCTGCGGGCGCACGGTTCGGATGCCCTCTCTTTTATAGGAGGACACCCGATGGCAGGTTCACACGAAACGGGTGTAGACGCGGCGTGTGCAACGCTTTTTGAAAACGCAAAGTGTATTTTGACACCTACAGAAAACAGCGATCCTAATGCGTTGCAGCTGGTTAAGAGTCTGTGGGCATTTATCGGCGGCGTGCCCTATCTCCTTTCACCTGAAACACATGACCAACTCATCGGTGCCGCAAGTCACCTACCCCATCTCATTGCGAGTATACTCACGAATACTGTTGCGAATGTCGAAACGAAAGAGGGTAAAGCATTGGACTTTACAGCGACCGGCTTTCGGGATTCCACGCGTATCGCTGCCGGTTCACCTGACTTGTGGACCGGTATTTTTACGCAGAACAGCGATGCGCTCTTGGCATTAATTGAGGACATCGTTGCCAATTTAATAGAATTTAAAACCTTACTTCAAACAGACAATCTCGCTGAGATTGAACGTGTGCTTGTTGACGCACAGACTCTTGTTAAAAAACGCACGAAAATGTTAGGAGGCGCATGAAAAAAAAACAACCTCAGGTGACGATTGCGATGGATGGACCCGCTGGGTCTGGGAAAAGCACAGTGGCTCGGCGTATCGCAGAGAGACTTGGATTGCTCTACCTTGATTCTGGAGCGATGTACCGAGCCGTAACTTTATTGGCAATAGCGGATAGCCTACCAGCGGATAGCCCGAAGTTGATAGAGCAGGTGAAGAGGTGCCATATTGAATTTAGAGATAACGGCAGAACAATCTTGCTCAATGCGGAAGATGTGTCTGTCCAGATCCGGACACCGGCTGTTAACAGGTTGGTTGCAGATGTCGCGAAGATCCCAGAGATTCGTCAAGAAATCGTTAGACATCAACAACGGATTGGTGCTGCGGGGAACATCGTTGCTGAAGGACGGGATTTGACAACGATCGTCTTTCCGAATGCCGATTTTAAGTTCTACCTTGATGCCTCCGTGACAGAGCGTGCAAGACGTAGGCTTGCTGAACTTCAGGCGCAAAATGTGGATATAACATTAGCGGCAGTTGAGGCAGAGATTCGCGAACGCGACGAAAAAGATACAACACGAGAGCACAGTCCACTACGCACTGCTGATGATGCTATTATCGTGGATACGACAGATAAGACGATTGAGGAAGTGGTCGACTTTATTATTGCGCAAGTGTGCGGAAATCAGGAGTAATAGGAGAGTAGAAGGGGTTGTAACCCCTCTGTTTTTATGTGGTATACCAATAATCAGTTCTGGACACCCCGTCCAATTTACCGATGGGGGCATCGGCTTACAAGCCTTTTTTGTAAAACCGTGGGTCGCCTTGAGGCGCACGGCGTTGTGCATATTCCGAGGGAAGGTGGCGTGTTACTCATTTCAAATCACGTCAGTTTCCTTGACCCTGTGATCATTGGTTCTGCTGCGAACCGTGAAATTCATTTCATGGCACGCAGTACAGCGTTCGATATCCCCGGTTTAGGAAAACTCATTTCGGTTTATAACGCCTATCCTGTGAATAGAGGCGCGCCTGACTTAGGGGCGTTACGAAGAACGATCTCACTTTTGCAAGATGGGAATGTTGTGCTTATGTTTCCAGAAGGCACTCGTAGCGTTGATGGAACATTGGGTAAAGCGCGCGACGGTGCCTGCTTTATTGCGCACCGAGCCGGTGTTCCGACAATCCCAGTTTTTCACAGCGGGGCTGAGCGGGTCTTGCCACGCAACAGTAAACGCTTGCGCCGATCAAAACTGAGAGTCATCTTTGGTGAACCGCTTGAACTCACCCCCGGGGAATTCGAGACGAGACGTGAGATGTATCAGCACATGGGGAATCAGATGATGGAAGCAATTGCGGATTTGCGGGATCAGATGCTCAATGTGTAGGGTTCGCAAGGATTAATAACACATCACCCTCTTGGACTTGATAGGTTTTACCTTCAGATCGCAGCAACCCTCTGTTTCGCGCTTCAGAATAGCTCCCGCATCCGATTAGGTCTGCCCAGTGAATCGTTTCCGAACGAATGAAAGCCTTCGCGAAATCGGTGTGGACACGTCCGGCTGCGTCAACAGCCGTTTGCCCTTCCCGCAAAGTCCATGCGCGGGACTCCGTTGGGTTGATTGTGAAGAACGTGAGGAGTCCTAACAAATGATACGAGGTCTGAATAAACCGCTCCAAAGCCGACTCCTGTAACCCTAATTCTTCCATGAAAATTTCCGCATCGGCATCGTCAAGTTGTGAAAGTTCCATCTCTAACTGCGCAGCGAGCACGATGATAGCTGTTTGTGGCTCCGCCTCGTATTTCCTGAAGCGTTTGAGAATGTCATCAACTGCGTCCAATTGTGTTTCACCGATGTTACACACCAACAGCAAGGGTTTCTGCGTCAGGAACCCATAACCGCGTATCAATTTTTCCTCAGTGGCGGATAGGTTGAGGACACGGAGCGGTTTTCCATCTTCCAAGGTCTGCTGGCACGTCTCTAAAAGTCGGATTTCGTTTTGGAGTTCTGGTAGTTTCTGGCTTTGAAATTGCTTGCGGAGTCGTGTAAGTCTGCCTTCAACGATCTGTAGGTCGGCGAATGCGAACTCAAGAGAGACACTCTCGATATCGCGTTCGGCATCAACGCTGCCATCAATATATGGTACTGTTTCATCTTCAAACAGTCTAACAACATGTGCAAGCGCGTCAACTGTGCGGAGGGACGCGAGCGTTCCAGTATCCAGTTCTGCCTGCTCCACGTCCGATTTCGTTACGCCAGCGACATCTACATAGTCAATTGTAGCGTGTGTTATTTTTTTTGATTGAACTATTTCTGCTAATTGTGCTAAACGTTCGTCTGGAACATTAGCCGTGCTGAGGTTTATCTGACCACGGTTCGTATAGCCTCCAATTTCTGCATTGGATTGGGCTAACGTATTAAACACCGTGGTTTTTCCGACTTGCGGTCTACCGACAATTCCTATCTTCATGTTTTACCTTTATCCATAAAAAACCTATTGACGACATCTGCGTAAACTGGTAATATAAGCGTTAGATACAGAATCCAATCCCGAGGTGAATCAGATATGGCTGCCGAGCAAGCCGGATGGAAACGGCATATCGTTAAAGTTTTAACACTTCTCTTAATCCTCACAGTGTGCCTTGCGGTTTTACAATGGTTTATTATCAAAGAGTTATTCGGTTTCGGCACAGATATGGTGAGAGATGCCTTGATTCGACAGGCACCTGAAGGTGTTGATCGCTATGACATTGAGGCTACGTTTGATCGGGTCAAAACTGCGGGTATGCAGCTGCCCTTCAGTTTCCTCACTCGGAAAATTAGCCTTCGTAAGATTCGAGCCGTCGGCAGATACGCAATAGAAGCCAACAGAGATGAGGTCTGGGATGCTGACGAGATTAACACGCTCCTGCGGATGATGAATGCCTCTGTCGGATTTAAAGGAGGAAATGAGTGACTTGCAATAACGTTTTGCAAACGACACGTGAACAATGCAAACACACCTAACGCCCCCCTATGAGAAATTCGCCTACGCTTATGACCGTATGATGACCAATGTGAACTATACCCGCTGGACCCATTACATTGAGTCGCTTTTCGATAGGTATGATTGTAAACCGCGCCGCGTCCTTGATTTGGCTTGTGGGACTTGTGCTTTGACGATACAACTCGGATTAAAAGGCTATAAGATGACAGGGGTAGACCGAGCGGCAGGCATGTTGGAAATTGCGAAGGAGAAGGTGGCAGCGCACGATCTGAACATCGGATTGCATCACGGCGATATGCGCGATTTTCGCCTCAGCCAACGGTTTGATGCTATCCTCTGCACCTATGATAGCATTAACTATGCTTACGATGAGGACGAACTCAGTCAGGTCTTTGCGTGTGTTGCTGAGCATCTTGAACCCGACGGCTTGTTTATTTTTGACGTGACAACAGAGCGGAACATTGTTGAGCATTTCCATAACAAGACGTTCGCCGCAAACCATGAGGATTATACCTACATTTGGAAAAATAATTACCTCTATCACAGCAAAATGTGCCGGACACTGCTAACCTTTTTTATCCGTGAAGGTGAGTTGTTTAGACGTTATGAGGAGGTACATCAACAACGTATCTATGAAGTTCCTGTTGTTAATGATCTCCTCAAAAAGACGGGTTACAAACCGCTGAGTGCCTACGATATGTATACCTTCAGTCGTTGGAACCGTTATTCAGATCGGATTAATTTTACGGCACGTTGGGAAGCCTGATTATAAACCTTCGGCAATCAGATCACCAACCTCTTCTGTCGTATAACCCATTCTGCCAGCACCGAGGTCTTTGATTTTACCACTCGCGAGTAGATCACTGATGGATTGATCTACCTTTGCCGCTGCGTCTGCGTGTCCGAGATGATCTAACATCATTCCAGCTGCGCCTATCGCTGCGATTGGATTAATCTCGTTTTTGCCGGTATAACGGGGCGCAGAGCCGTGAATCGGTTCAAACATAGCAACGCTTTCTGGGTTTAGATTACCGGATGCTGCGATTCCCATGCCACCCTGAATCATCGCGCCGAGATCGGTGATGATATCTCCGAACATATTGCATGTCACAATAACATCGAACCACTCTGGATTTTTTACCATCCACATCGTTGTCGCGTCAACAAAAGCATATTCTTTCTTGATGTCTGGATAATCTTCGCCAACTTCATCAAAAACGCGTCGCCATAGGTCATGTGCGTAGGTCAAAACGTTTGCCTTATCGCAGAGCGTCAATGTATTCTCTTTATTGCGCTTTTGGGTGAGTTCATAAGCGTAACGAACACAACGTTCTACACCTTTGTAGGTATTAATCATCTCCTGGATGGCGACCTCATCGCGCGTCCCACGTTTCAGGAAACCGCCTATGCCAGCGTATAGACCTTCAGTATTTTCGCGAACGATAATAAAGTCAATGTCCTCAGGTCCTTTATCTTTCAGCGGTGTCGGCACGCCAGGATAAAGTTTAACAGGACGGAGGTTGATGTAGAGATCGAGTTCAAACCGGACCTTTAGCAGGATACCTTTCTCTAAAATCCCGGGTTTGACATCCGGGTGACCGATAGCACCGAGGTAAATAGCGTCGAGTCCCCGAAGTTCTTCTAAAACCGAATCGGGTAACACTTCACCCGTACTGAGATACCGGTCGCCACCGACATCGTATTCAACTGTTTCGTATTGTATGCCTGCTTCTATGGCTGCTGCCCCGAAGACTTTCATTGCTTCCCGTGTCACTTCGGGGCCGATGCCATCGCCCGGGATGAGACCGATTTTATACATGGATTTCCTCCAAATGTTGGGATCGTAATCTAAATTTGTCCTAAGAAAACTGGATTCCTAATATTTTACTACATCTGGGGCGATATTGCAAATTAGGGTTTTTTCACGCCCAGGGCTGTTTAGTTTAAGACTTAAGTTTACTTATGTGAAGGCACTCCATTTCTGGATGCCCGAATTTATTCGGGAGAGCACACTTTTCCCAAACAAGAATGTAATACATTGTCCCGCAAGTCCACACGCGACTTGCGCTATGGATTTAGTCTATTCCCAGACTAAATTCGGGCTTCCGGACGTAAATTATTGGAAAACTGAATGTCTCTGAACATTGGACTTCCAAAATTGGGTTTGACCTTATCGCTGGATTAATGCTATAATCAATATAGTGTTTTCATCTTATACGAATGAATGTCTCTCCTCGTCACATCGGCGTAAGAATGGAGAAGAAGTCATGGATGCGAAAAATCAGCCAAAAGTGTTTATCTCTTATGGACAGGACGAAGAAGCCAAAACAACCGTTGCTAAGTTCGTAGAGAACTTCGGCTTAAAGCCAATCGTTCTTGACGAACAACCCAGCAAGGGACAAACAATTATTGATAAGTTTGAAGAACAAGCAGACGAAGCGGGTTTCGCAATTGTCTTGTTAACTCCCGATGACGTTGGATATTCAAAGGCTACAGGAGAACGCAGACTCAGAGCACGCCAGAATGTGATTTTGGAACTCGGCTACTTCTTTGGGAGCTTGGGCAGCAAGCGATTGTCTGCCCTCTATAAAGAAGGCGTTGAGTTACTATCGGGCATTCCCGGCCTAGTTTATGTCCCCATGGATAGTGACAACAATTGGCAACTGAAAATCAGGAAGGAAATGATGAACGCAGGGCTACTCGTTGAATCACCGGAAAGACCTGCAGAGGAGCCTCTGCATTATCATGACGAAATCGCTATCTAAATCTGAAAAGGACACCCCATGCCCACGCTCGACTTCAAAGGCAAACAATTCATCTATGGACACCACCTCACCGTCCCTATCCGCACGCTACAGACAGACATAGACAAATCCCTCACCAACGAACCATCACTCAACGATAATCTCATCATCCACGGCGACAACCTCCACGCCCTAAAAGCACTCCTCCCGAAATATGCCGGCAAAGTCAAGTGTATCTACATCGATCCCCCTTACAACACCGGCAACGAAGGCTGGATTTACAATGATAACGTCAACAGTCCGATGATGCAAGCGTGGCTGGAAAAACATAATCCGGTTGATAACGAAGACCTGGAACGTCACGATAAATGGTTGTGTATGATGTGGCCTCGGCTCCATTTGCTGCATGAGTTGTTAGCTGATGATGGTGTGATTTTTATATCTATTGATGATAACGAAGTGCATCATTTGCGAATGCTAATGGATGAGATTTGGGAGACGGAAAATTTTCTTGCAGACATTATTTGGCAACATCGTTACGGCAGAAGTAATAATGCCAAATTATTTTCAAACCAACGTGAACACATCATTGTCTATAGAAAATCTGATACTGTCTCTCACATTCGCGTTAAGCGGGATGAAACTTAATGAAACATATTCCAACCCTGATGATGACCCACGCGGGAGCTGGGTGTCCAGTTCGTATGTCAACCCTGCGCTGAAAGAACAGCGTCCCAATCTTGTTTATGCGGTAATAAATCCATATACAGGAACCGCCATAAATCACCCTACACATGCTTGGAAGTACAGTCAGAGCACCTATGAGGAACATGTTAGAGGAAACAGACTTTGGTGGGGTATAAATGGAAATTTGCGTTATCCTCGTCTCAAAAATTTTCTCAGTGAATCTGAAGAAAAAGGTATTGTTCCAATTGATTTAATGCTGGCAGATGTTGCAGGAACCACTGACGAAGGAACAAAACAACTACAGACTGTTTTCCAAAGCGCAGCCCTTGAGTTCAACAATCCTAAACCGACAAGATTGATTAGGAACTTAATAGAGATTGCCGAAGGTGTATCAAGAAAGAATGACACTATCATCCTCGACTCCTTCGCTGGCAGCGGCACCACCGCCCACGCTGTTCTTGCACTCAATAAAGAAGATGGAGGTAACCGAAAGTTTATTCTTGTTGAATGTGAAGACTACGCAGATACCATCACTGCAGAACGCGTCCGCCGCGTCATTAACGGGGTTGAAAATGTCAAAGATGAAACTCTCCGAAACGGACTCGGGGGCTCCTTTACCTACTGCCCCCTCGGCGAACCGATTGACGAGGAAGGCATGCTCACGGGTGAGGCACTCCCGACCTACGAGGCTTTGGCAGACTATATCGCTTATACTGCCACCGGTAGCGCGTTGACTTCCTTCACAAAACGAAAAGATTACTGCTTTGGCGAAATCGACAACATCCGTTTCTACCTTATCTATGAACCATCATTGGAATTTCTGGAAAGCAATGCGTCGGCGTTAGATGGGGCGCGTGCCGAGCAGATCGCTAAAGTGTGCAAAGAAACCGGTAAAAAGGCTTACGTCTATGCAC
This sequence comes from Candidatus Poribacteria bacterium, assembly GCA_965232115.1. Taxonomy (GTDB): domain Bacteria; phylum Poribacteria; class WGA-4E; order WGA-4E; family WGA-3G; genus WGA-3G. The sequence goes on along the minus strand of OZ246958.1, from coordinate 3,855,224 downwards.
CACAGAAATTCGTCAGCCAGAAAGAACTAACGGATATGGGGATCACGTTCTGCCAGCTGCCCTACAACATCCATCGTATTACAGATGCGTGAAGAGCGATTTCCGTCTTTCATATTTAATTGATTTGACCTGACCATAAATTCGTGCTACACTTATGGTATCATTTTAAAAAAGGAGAATAGAACCGATGACACAAAACTATACCGCAGTTATTCAACAGGACGAAGGCTGGTGGATCGGATGGATACAAGAAATTCCCGGTGTGAATGGCCAAGAACGGACTAAAGACGAATTGCTTGAAGCACTACGAATTACGCTCCTGGAAATGGTAGAATACAATCGTAAAGAGGCTATCAAGGCTGCAAAAGTTGAACATGAGGAAGTCATTATTCAAATATGAAACGAAGGGCGTTGGTTAGGCATCTCAGGAGGCATGATTGTTATTTTATTCGAGAAGGCGGCCGGCACTCACAGTGGGGTAAGATGCATATAGGTGTTCAAGTTTCAACTGCTGTGCCTCGCCATAATGAGATTGGCAAGTGGCTTGTTGAGAAAATCTGTAAAGATTTAAAAATTCCACCTCCATAGTCAGATCAACCCACTTTTCAGTTAAGTGATCACACAATGGAACTCAAAGACTACCAGCAACAAGCATTAGATACATTAGACCGCTATCTGGAGGCACTCAAGGCTGCCCGCCAGCAAGCAGATAAAGCCGCCGCATATCTTGCGTCAGATGATGTTCCAGACTTCTTGATAGAGCAAGCAGCAAATTTAGTAGCACAAGCGGAGGACTATCCGCACATTGCATGGGAAAATTTACGAAAAGCAGCTGCCCTGCCGAGCGTTACAGATGCACAAGGGCAAGAACTGATTCCAGAACACATTTCGCGTGAGAGTGCCGCCGGTGAACCGATTCCACATGTCTGCCTAAAAGTGCCAACGGGGGGTGGAAAAACTCTGTTAGGTGTAGACGCGGTGCGTCGCTTGAAACTCGGCACCGGGTTTGTGCTGTGGCTCGTTCCCACTAAAGCCATCTATACACAAACTTATGATGCTTTTCGGAATAGAGAGCATCCGTATCGGCAGATTTTGGACCGCGTTTCCGGGGACCGCGTCAAGCTGCTTCAAAAAGACGATAGATTCACGAAGCACGATGTTGAGAACTACCTCTGTGTCATGCTCCTCATGCTCCCTGCCGCAAACAGAAACAGAAACAAGGAATTCCTTAAGATTTTCCGTGATACTGGTGGTTACGCCTCCTTTTTTCCCGTTGAGGATGATGTCCGAGAACATCAGGCATTATCGGAAAAGCATCCTGACCTTGAAACAGCAACGGACACTCAACCGCAACAGCCTCGACTTACAGTGAATCCAGCAGACAGACTCATCAAACAGAGTCTTTTTAATGTGGTGAAGTTGCTGCGTCCCACCGTGATTTTAGATGAGGCACACAAGGCTTACGGCAGCAGAAATGCCAAAAATAACGAGCAGTTTGTAGAGGCGGTAAATCGGCTCAATCCGCGTTTTGTTCTCGAACTTTCTGCCACCCCAAAACTCGGTATTAGCAATATCCTCGTCAACATTTCCGGCCTTGCACTTAAAGACGAAGAAATGATTAAACTCCCGATTCAACTCCGAAATTTCCCCAATTCCGATTGGAAGTATACGCTTGCACAAACGAAGGTAGAACGTGATAAACTTGAGGAAACGACGAAATGGTTCCAGCAAGTAGAGAACCGCTATATTCGTCCGATCGCCGTGATTCGTGTAGATCGCACCGGCAAAAACCAGCGTGATGGGGTCCGGGTACACGCCGAAGATGCCCGCGAAGAACTTATTGACGTTTTGGGTGTGCCGACAGAACAAGTTAAAGTGAAATCGTCAGAGCAAGATGAGCTTTCGGGAATAGACCTCATGAGTCCCTTCTGCCCCGTCCGCTATATCATCACCAAAGATGCCTTGAAAGAGGGCTGGGATTGCCCATTCGCTTATCTACTCACGCTTCTTGATAACACCACCGCAGCAACAGCAATGACGCAGCTCATCGGCAGAGTTATGCGTCAACCCTATGCCCGCGCTACAAACCAACCTGAATTGGATAGTTGTTATATCTTCTGCTACAATCAGAAAGTTAAAGATGCAGTGGCAAACGTCAAGCAAGGATTAGAGGCAGAAGGGTTGACAGGATTGGGCAATTTTGTTGAAGGGCCGGGTACGAAGCATGTTCAGCGAACCATCAAACGAAAGCAAGCATACCGTGATACAGACATCTTTCTGCCGCGCGTCCTGCATAAACACGGACGAAACTGGCGAGAGCTCAATTATGAACGTGACATTCTGAGTGCAATTGACTATCATCAACTTGGTGCGATAGCCCCTATCAACTTAGGAGCGGAAGCACAACTCCAAGAAATTCGCGCCACTATCCACCTCCAAGACGAAGCGGTAATTGATAAAAAGTTGCAAGCGAGTGCAACGCATAACTTGGAGGTAGTGTTTTTCGTGCGACGATTGGGAGATGTCCTGCCGAACCCGTGGCACGCCGCACGCATCGTAAAGGCAACGCTCGCTGCCTACCGTGAAGAAGGCACTGACGATGAAACATTGTATACACATCGGTTGTATCTCTCCGAGTACTTGAAACGCCATCTGCGTGATCGCATTGACAAACTCGCTGAAGCCGTTTTTCGGGGGAAGTTGGAAGACGGGAAAATTCAGTTTAACCTGCAAGCAGATGCCGCGTTAAACTACCAGATGGAAAAAACGCTCATGGTTAATCTTACACCTGAAGCAAGACCGATGACACATCCACACGGGGATCCGTTGCAGCTGAACCTATTTGAACAGGTATTTGAAGCGGAATTCAACAATTTGGAAACAGACTTCGCGCTCTATTTAGACAAGCAACGCGCGATTCAGTGGTGGCACCGTATCGCTGCGAAGCAAGGGTATTTCTTGCAAGGGTGGCGACGCGACCGCGTCTACCCAGACTTTATCGCTTGTCTCCAAAGGAGGCAAACGGGACCGCAACGCCTCTGTATCTTTGAGACTAAAGGACAACACCTTGAAGGCAATAGCGACACGACCTATAAACAGGAGCTCATTCAAACATTGGAAACAGTCTATCAAAACGCTACATCACACGGCACAATGGACATTACCGCTCCCAACAACAAAACAATGTCTTTCCGAATGCTATTTGAAGATTCCTGGCGTGAAACGGTGAATGAGACCTTGGAGAAATACATTGATTAGCGAAGCGCGCTTGGAGACAATTCTAAATCAATTTCACAAACAACGTATCCTTGTCATCGGGGATTTTTATCTTGATGCCTATTGGGACATAGACAAAACACAGTCTACGCTGTCTTTGGAAACACCGTGGCATACCAATCCGGTTGTTGCGCAACGCTACAGTCCCGGGGCAGCAGGGACGGTCACGAATAATCTAAAGGCGTTGGGGGTCGATAGCGTCTACACGCTCGGAGTCATAGGTGAGGACGGATTTGGAGGAACGCTGCTAAATTGCTTAAAGGCGAACGGTTGTCTCACAGATTTCATGATACAGGTGCCGGATTGGGTCACGCCTACCTACCTCAAACCTATACACCGCGGTTATGAGGGGGTGGAAACAGAGGGACCCCGGTTTGATATTGAGAATCAAGCCCCAATGGCAGAAGACGTTGAAAAGACAGTCATCGATGCTCTCCAAGCCTGTCTTCCGCTTGTTGACGGTATAATTGTTGGAGACCAGATGCCGCGGGAAAACTTAGGTGTCATTACCAACCGAGTGAGAGAAGAACTGTGTCAGCTGGCAGTGGCGTTTCCTGAAAAGATTTTTTTCGCCGACTCCCGGACGCGGATTGGGGCGTATCGGAATGTGATCATTAAGCCGAACCGGTTTGAAGCAAAGCGTGCTGTTCAGCCGGAGTGGCGCGGACACGAAGTGGACATCCGAGCGGCGAAGCAGTGTGCTGTTGTTCTCGCGGAACAGACGCAAAACACAGTGTACATTACCCTCGGCGAAAATGGTATTCTTGTCTATTGTGAAGGAAAATTTACACATATCCCAGGTATTCCCGTTGATAGTGAAGTTGATCCGGTTGGCGCAGGGGACAGCGTTTCTGCTGGACTTGTCGCAACACTTTCTGGCTCGCACGCTTCACGAGGCGCGGATGCCGCTGTTGAGGCAGCCTATATCGGGAATCTCGTGGCTTCAATTACGGTCACCAAAATCGGAACGACCGGTACGGCTTCACTGGCGGAGATCCTTGAACGCCATCGGAACTACATAAACCTATGAATGTCCTTGATGCAATAATCCAACGCCGAAGCCACCGCGGCACATTTCAGCAGCGCGACATTGAAACTGATGACCTTGAGAAACTCATTGAAGCTGCACGGTGGGCACCCTCCCCCTTTAATGTCCAACCCTGGGAACTTGTGTTGATTCAGGAGGCGGCAGGAAAGTCGGCACTCGCTGAGCTGACAGAGCGTGCTGTCATTGCGCAATTCAAGGATGCTAACTTCCTTGATGACAATAGCCGTTGGATGCGTCTCACGGAAAAAGAATGGCAAGAACTGGGTGATGGTGTGTTACTCGCGGATCACGTTACGCTCCCAAAGCCCCTTCAGGATGCCCCGGAAAAACTATTGCAGAGCCTGTTAAAAAACGCCAAGTCATTTACGCTTTTGGGACATCTGGGAGCTGGGAAGATACCGGCTAAGGAGATTTCGATGCAGGTGCGCGAGGCACCGCTACTTATGCTGGTTACGATGAATTGCAAGAGATATCCGCCCGGTGAAGGTGGGTCCCGATGGATGTGGTTAAGTATGGGAATGTTAATTCAGAACATCCTTCTCGCAGCGGCAGCGTTAGACATCGGTGTGCAGTTTGTCAGCGCGCCTTTGGAGCGTTCAACGGATCGTGAACAGATTCGTCGACTTTTCAATGTTCCTATCTTTCATGAGGTGATTACACTTCTCAGACTCGGATATGTTGAAAAGGAGACCGAAAGTGCTGTCCGCTTACCGACATCAGCGTTTGTACACTTTGAAAAGGTGAAATAGGTGTCGGATTTTAATGATATGGGCGGGCAGGGAACCCGCCTCAACGGGAACTGGGCATCTTAAACTGCACGGTTCTGCAAGAGTTCTTTCAATGCCGTTTTCTTCTTTTTCAGGCGTCGTTGTTGGCGGTGACGGATTTGCGTCCGACGCCGGACCTGCCCGCTTTTACTCCGTGGCATAATTTTACCCCCTTTCTTTGATCGTTTTGGCAAGGTACATAAGCACTGATGGACACTGTGCTTCTACCTCTGCCATTGCAACACGCAACGCGGCATCTGAGCGCGCGTGTAACTGAAGTCGTTCTTCGGTGACCTTCACATAGCGTTCGTTCTCTATATCAATAAATTCGATCTGCTCTTCGCTTTCGCTTACCAAAGCGTAATTGAGAAGACCGTTTTGTGAAGCCTCTTTGTCTGTTTGTTCTTTAAAATTTTCCTTTATTGCCAGCCCTGTGAAATTTTTGTAGAGTGCGCGAGCTGGAAGTTCGTCGGGTGACAAGGATAAGGGCTGTAGGGCTGCTGCCAGCATAAGTGTTTCAGGGCTCTCAACAGGTGCCGGATCTAACGCTGCTTCTATTCTGGCATTCACCTCTGGTTCGTTCCGATTGGGAGCAGCATGCTCAATATAAGTTTCTGTTTCGACATCCATTGCACCTAAAGACGGAGCTGTCGTTTCAGTATCATTGCCTTTCTGGTGTTTGTTATCAATGGTATCTGAAAAGACGGATATCTGTTGAGACGGGGCGGTTTCTGAATCTTCATGTTCCAGGACATCTGAAAGAATCTCTTTTACACCATCACGCCACTCGGTGATTAGGTCTTGTTCCTCCACAAGCACCCGTAGCGTTTCAATGCCGATGGCTTGGATCATTGGGTGAAATGCTAATATTTCCGGCGGTGCTGCCTCAAAAAGAGAGCGCGTGACATAAGCCACCTCGGCGAGGTTTTGATTGCCGGTCAACTTGAGACGAGTTTCACAGGCGGTGAGTGCGTGTCCAAGGTTTCGCATGAATTCCGGTGTAACCAGATGCGGAAGTACTTCTAACTGAAAACTTTCACACGCCGCCTCTGCTTCCGATGCTAATGCAAAGTCCTCGGTACTTTCCACTTCTTCATCCGATGCATGTGGAAGGAAAATTGGGTTTACTTCAACGGATGCATCTGTAGGTGTATCTCGACCCTCTACTTCGTAATCACTGAGGAGCTCCATTACCCGTGCATACATCAGTTCGGGATCGAAAAGTACGCCTTCAAGTTCAGGTTCATAGAGCAGTTGTCGGCTCTGTGCGATGCAGGCATGTAAATGCTCTTCTTCTGATTTTTCGTAGCGGAGTCTGCGTTGCTTTTCGACAGCAAGCTGCTTCTGCCTGGATTTCTGGTAGCGCTTTCGCTTTTCGCGTTTCCGTGCCACATTTGCGGAGCGGCGTCCCTTTTTCTTAGCCATAGTAATATATTTCTGTTATGAATGTAGTTGTTTAATAGTTTTAAGTATATATCAATGCATTTTCATTGTCAAGTCTAAATTTATTTTGATTTTTGTGTTTTTGTATGGATAACTTGATTAATTGTTTAATATTGGGTATAATTATAGGAACAATTTGTAGGAAAGTGCAGATTATTCGCTGCGTTTTCAAGTAAACGGCATCTATAGGTTATTACGTTTTCTATAGGTTATTACGTTTTTTTTAAGTAGCACTGGTTATGAAATCAGTGTGGACAGTCTGGCGTTTATGCCAAAATTGTAGGGGAAACTTATGTATTACAAGAATCATATTAACCCAGCTATCCTGACGCTCATCATTATTATGAGTGTTTTGATGTGCGCGTTTACAACCGTTATGGCGGACCAACATTCCGAAGCAGGAGAAGAAGCGGAAGCCACGGACGAGGCTGAAGCAGCTGAAGAGGCGGAAGCCACGGATGAAGCCGAAGCAGCTACGGCAGAGGAACCTGTAAGGCTTCAGGAGCTTGTTGTTGTGGGTACCCGTGCGCAGCCACGCTCCGTCTTGGATTCAGCAGTCCCGATTGATATCGTGTCAAACGAATCCTTTGAAAGGCAAGGCGGCGCAGATCTACCGGATTTGCTGAGAACTTTAGTGCCCTCTTATAACGTCAATACACAGCCGATTAGTGATGCGTCAACAGTGGTACGTCCGGCGAATTTACGAGGCCTCGCTCCAGACCATACGCTGGTGCTCGTCAATAACAAGCGGCGACACCGTGCCGCAGTGATTCACTGGCTCGGGAACGGTTTATCTGATGGCTCACAGGGACCTGACCTGGCACCTATTCCAGCGATTGCCCTGCAACAGGTAGAAGTCCTCCGTGATGGCGCATCCGCACAATACGGGTCGGACGCTATCGCAGGCGTGATGAACTTTCGATTGAAAGACAATTATGAAGGCGGATCGATTGAATTTAAACCCGGTATCTACCAATACGGTGACGGTAGGCAATTTGCAATCGCTGGCAACATCGGTTTAGGAAATCCAGACGCATGGACTAGCCTCAGTGTAGAATACGGGGGCGCGGATCCAACCATCCGCTCTGTCCAACGTACGGATGCCATAAATTTGATTAACGCAGGCAATTTCAGTGTGAAAGATCCGGCGCAAATTTGGGGACAGCCGATTATAGAGAATGATGTCAAACTCTTCGCTAACTACGGTGCGACCCTCACGGATACCATCGACTTCTATGGGCATGCTAACTACGCCCGCAAGCGCGTTGAAGGTGGGTTCTATTTCCGTAACCCGAATACCCGCGGCGGTGTGTTTAGTACGACCGGGGGCGATACGTTGCTCGTCGGGGATATGCGGGGTTTGACAGCCGAGATGGCAGACTGGGAAGCCCGAAAGGCAGCAGCGGAAACTGCAGGACAGGAGTTTACTGAGCTCTCACCTCACGATGCTGACGATATCCCGATAACCAACCACGTTCCGGATCCTGAACGGTTGCAAGCCGTCAAGAATGACCCGAATCTATTCACATTTCAGGAGATGTTCCCAGGCGGATTCACCCCCAGATTTGGCGCATTCATGTGGGATAGTTCCGTCGTCGTTGGCGTTAAAGGCACCGCGCTCAGAGACACGTTGGGTAAGGACTTAACGTGGGATCTGAGCGGCTCTTTTGGACGCAACCATGCTGATTTCTTTATTTTCAATACCGTTAATGCTTCGCTCGGGCCAGATACACCGACATATTTTGATCCGGGCGACTATATCCAGACGGATTATAACCTCAACTTTGATGTAACTTATCCGCTCAGCGACATGGTGTTCCTCGCTTCGGGTTTGGAATATCGGGACGAAGGATTTGAAATCATAGAGGGCGAACGCGAGTCGCATCAGATCGGGCCCCTCGCAGCGCAAGGCTTCACTGCCGCTTCCAACGGATTCTCAGGCTTTAGCCCAGTTGCAGCAGGCAAGTGGTACCGTTCCAACGTTGCGATGTATCTGGAAACTGAAATCAGACCGATTGATCCGCTCCTGATCGCACTCGCTGTGCGCGGTGAACAATTTGAGATTTTCGGTAGCACCCTGAACTACAAAGCCGCTGTAAACTACAAGGTTACGGAAACGATGCGGTTGCGGGGAAGTTATAGTACCGGGTTCCGCGCACCCACACCCGGACAGCAAAATACCTTCAACATTACCACTGAATACGATTTTGCAAAGGGTGATCTCGTTAATAAAGGCACAATTCCTTCCACCAACCCCGCTGTTGGTGTCGTGACGGGCAAAGAAGATAACTCGCTTGACCCAGAAACATCAAATAACTTCACAGGTGGATTTACCGTTGATATTTTGGGCGTAAATTTTACGGTGGACTTTTTTGATGTTCGGCTGAAAAACCGGTTATCGGTGTCACAACACTTTACATTGACTGATGCCCAGAAGACGCAGCTCATCGCCGCAGGTGTAACCAGTGCAGCGAATCTGGAAACATTCCAGTTCTTTATCAACGACTTCAGTACCACAACCAATGGTATTGACTTTGTTGTTACAGCACCAATACCCAACGGAAACGCCATTGCTGTGTATAACTTCACGAACACCACGGTTACCGATCACAATCCAGACACGCTGGACGATCATCGAATCAGGGAACTGCAAGAGAATCTACCCGAACACCGCGGCAGCCTGACTATTGCTCAATCCATAACGGATGCGTGGGGAGTGCTCGGACGCGCCAGTTATTTCAGTGGTTGGTTCGATTCTGAAGATTACTTACAGAATCCAGATGTACCAGGCACTGGAGAATACACTGGAAGGGTTATTTTCGACTTGGAAACCACTTACACCGTGGGGGGCGGATTGGCACTCACCCTCGGCGGCAGAAATATTCTTAATACCTATCCCGATGAAAATCCGAATGGTGCTGATTCTGTCGGCAACAAATACGGGCAGTTCAGTCCTTTTGGGTTTGATGGGGCGTACTGGTATGCCAAAGTCGGATACGGTTTCTAAAACTATTTCCTGAAAAGTACTGAAATATGCTTTTCTCAATGGGCGCGGTTGAAAACCGCGCCTATTCAATTTATATAAGTTGTGTATGTAAATTATGCTTTAGATGAGGATGTTTTCTTAACTAAAAAATGAAGGAGTTTCATGTATGAAAGTCGGACTTACTTTTAAAACGGTACCGCTGCTGATACATGTTGTTTTAGTTATTTTTATAAGTTTCGCATCTATAGCGGTAGGACAACAGACTGAAATGGAATCAAGCGATACAACATCTGAACAGGCGGTCGTAACGCTTGAGGGTATAGTTGTAGTCGGAACGCGGGCAAAACCGCGTTCGGTTCTTGAATCCGCTGTCCCGATTGATGTTTTACCGAGTGATGATTTCGTCAAACAGGGAAGTGCTGATTTGCCAGACCTGTTGAGAAACTTAGTGCCATCTTACAACGTTAATGCGCAGCCAATCGCCGATGCAGCTACTGTCGTCCGCCCAGCGAATCTGCGCGGGTTGGCACCAGATCACACGTTGTTACTGGTTAATGGTAAACGCCGCCACCGTGCCTCCGTAATTGCTTGGCTCGGAAATGGATTGTCCGATGGGGCGCAAGGTGCTGATCTTTCCCCCATCCCTTCCATCGCACTGAAACAGGTGGAGGTGCTACGAGATGGGGCATCGGCGCAATACGGTTCCGATGCGATCGCGGGCGTCATGAACCTGCAGCTCAAAGACAGTTATGAAGGCGGATCTTTTGAAATCAAACCCGGTATTTTCCAAGCGGGTGATGGTCTTACATACGCCCTCGCTGGAAATATCGGTTTGGGGCGGGAAGATCTCTGGACGAACCTCAGTTTAGAATACGGTGGCATGAACGAGACAGACCGCTCGGTACAACGCGATGATGCCGCCGCGCTTATCAGTGTCGGAAATACCGATGTTGCTGACCCCGCGCAACCGTGGGGACACCCTATTATTAGAAACGACATCAAACTTTTCGCAAACTATGGGGCAAGCATTACCGATGACCTTCAGTTCTACGGTCACGCGAACTATGCACAGAAGGAAGTTGAAGGCGGTTTCTACTTCCGAAATCCCAATACCCGAGGTGCCGTGTTTAGTAATGATGGTGGTGAGACGCTGCTTGTCGGGAATTTGCGAGGTCTGACAGCGGAAATGGCGGATTGGGAAGCCCGAAAGCAGACAGCGGAGGCTGCTGGGCAGGAGTTTATAGAACTGTCGCCTCACGATGCTGACGATATCCCGATAACCAACAGCGTTCCTGACCCAGTTGCCTTACAACAGGTTTTCTCTGACCCGAATCTTTTCACATTCCAAGAACTCTTTCCAGGTGGGTTTACCCCTCGTTTCGGTGCTGATACCCAAGATGCTTCGCTCCTCGTTGGTCTGAAGGGAACGGTTTGGACGGACGTGGGGTGGGATTTGAGTGCTGCCTATGGACGGCACGCCTCCGATTTCTTTATCAGGAATACAGTCAATGCCTCGCTTGGACCGGACACACCCACTGAATTTGACCCAGGCGATTATATCCAAGCGGATACCAACATCAACCTTGACTTAACCTATCCATTGTACGATAGGGTGTTCCTCGCCTCTGGACTGGAATATCGAACAGAAACCTTTGAGATTGTGCAGGGTCAGATTGAGTCTTGGGAGATCGGTCCCTTGGCAAGCCAAGGATTTAGTTCAGGCTCCAACGGGTTCCCCGGCTTCAGTGATATTGCCGAAGGAAGTTGGACCCGTTCTAACTTCGCGGGTTATTTGGAAAGTGAGTTGAGACCTCTTGACTTCTGGACGGTTAATGCTGCCGTCCGTGGTGAGTACTTTGACGATTTTGGGAGTACAGTCAACTATAAAGTCGCAACGAGCTATGGCATTGCCGACACGTTCAAAGAATTGCTTTCAATTGATCCTATTATTGACTTAAGGGTACGGGGTAGTTACAGCACCGGTTTCAGAGCACCCACACCGGGACAGCAGAATGCCTTTAACGTCACAACGGAGTTCGGTGAGAACAATACGTTAGTCAATAAGGGGACGATCCCTTCCACACATGGTGCCGCACGTTTAGTAGGTGGTAAGGCACTTGAACCGGAAAAGTCAAAGAATTTCACCCTTGGAACGGTGGTCAGCCACGCTATAGCGAGTATCACGATCGACTATTTCAACATCAAAGTGGAAGATCGGTTGGCTCCCTCGAAAGACTTCCAGCGGGGTCAAGATATTACTGAGACACAGATTCAGCAGCTCGTGGCTGAAGGTATTACGAGTGCAGGGAATTTGCAAGAATTCCGATTCTTTACCAATGAATTTGAAACAAGCACCCAAGGTTTTGATGTGATTCTCACGGCACCCATATTGGACGGGACGCTGAGTGTTGCTTACAATTATACCGGAACAGAGGTAACTAAGCACAATCCGGATATTCTCAACGAAGTCCGTATCAACCTAATACAAGAAGGAATACCACAGCATCGTGGAAATGTGACATTGACCCAAGCTATCGGCAACAGTTTGGGCGTATTGGGCAGAGTTAATTATTACGGTCCTTGGTACGAGAATGCCGTAGGCGCGCAAACCTACAGTGAGGCGTTTCTCGTAGACCTTGAAGTCAGTTACGCAATCGTTGAAAACTTAGGCATCACAATTGGTGTGAATAATGTCCTCAATGTTGAACCGGATAATATTACTGAGGCAGAGGGACCTGACGTGCCCTTTGATATTAAAGAGTTTCCTGCCAGAATTGTTGGTAGACCTTTCGGCGAGTATAGTCCGTATGGGTTTGGCGGTGCGTTCTGGTATACCAAAGTTAGCTATAGTTTTTAGGAATTATACAGTTCATATTTTGTGTTGGGAAGCAGTTTAAAACCGTTGCTCAACGCGAAAGGCAGTCTTTATATTATAAGACTTACGCAGTTCACGCGTTTTCATATTGTCTTTGGTTCGTAGTAGCGCAATTCATTGCGCGTTCTTGGGGAATACCCGTTCAATGTCGGCGTGGATCCTAAATTTGCGTAAGTCCTATTATTTTCTCAAAAGTGAATGGAGTTAATAATGAGCAATCAGGCTCGAGACGCAGAATATACAATGGGGCGCAGCGAAGAAGAAACGGAACGCTTAATTGAGCAGTCACAACTCTATGACGATGTGACACGACGTTTTTTCCTGAGAAGCGGTATCGCCAACGGGATGAAAGTCCTTGATGTTGGGAGTGGTGCCGGCGATGTGGCACTTACGCTCGCTGAATTTGTCGGTCCCGATGGAAACGTTGTTGGTGTGGATATCAACCCAGATATCCTTAAGACGGCGCAAGCGCGAGCGGATGCAGCTGGCTTTACGAACGTTGAATTCATTTCGGGGGATATCCGAACGCTTGACCTGCCCAACGACTTCGATGCCGTCGTCGGTAGGCTTGTCCTGCTGTATATGGCAGATCCAGCAGAGGCACTTAAAAAGTTAGTTACACATCTTTGCCGCGGCGGGATTGTCGCTTTTCAGGATACTGAACTCGCGCTCTACCGGACGGTTATACACCCAGCCACACCTTTGATAAACCAGTTGGTCGAATGGGGGCTCACGGTGTTTGAACGTTCAGGGGCACATCTCAACATGGGTATGGAACTTTACCGTGTATTCGTTGATGCGGGTTTGCCTGAACCGACCTTACACTTTGAGGCACCCATGGGCGGTCCTGAAGGCTGGCCCGGATTTGAGTATCTCGCCAACAGTTTTCGGAGCCTCGTTCCGCTCATGGAGGCGTATGGGATTGCCACGGCTGAAGAGATAGATGTCGACACACTCGCGGATCGGATTCAAGTGGAAGTCGCGACATCAAAACGACCGCTCCTCTTGCCGCCGCATATCACTGCGTATGCGTCCCTCCCATCCTAAAAGGCGCTGTAGATGGCGAAAAATCGTTCAGAAAACCCACATACGTCAAGTCGCGATGCCACCTATACGTTAGGACGCACCTCACACGAAACGACGCGCCTCATTGAGCAATCCAGAATCTATGGGGAGTCAACAACTCGGCTCTGCAGACGCGCCGGTATTGTTGAAGGGATGCGCGTCCTTGAAATCGGTAGCGGTGCTGGTGATGTCGCACTTGCGCTTGCTAAACGCGTTGGACCGACAGGGCAGATTATTGGTGTAGATGTCAACGCAACAATTCTCGACACAGCCCGTCAGCGCGCTGCCGAGGCTGGCATACAAAATGTGGAATTTATTGCCGATGATGCCCGAGTGCTTAACTTTCCAGATAAGTTTGATGCAATTGTCGGACGGTTTGTCCTTATGTATATGGCGGATCCTCGGGAGGCATTTGCGAAACTCATGGCGTATATGAAACCGGGCGGTATCGTCGCGTTTCAGGAACCCGAATACACGCTCTATCCTGCGTTCATACATCCCGACACGCCTCTTATAAACCAACTCATTGCGTGGATTTTAGATGTGTTTGAGCATTCAGGGGCACACCTTGACATGGGGATCGGGTTGTATCGCGCTTTTGTAGACGCAGGTTTGCCGCCACCGGCAATGCACCTTGAATCTCCAATTGGTGCAGCGGAGGCATGGACGGGTTATCGATACATGGTAACTATCTTTCAGAGCCTCCTTCCACTTCTGGAAAAATACAGGCTGGCAACGGCAGAGCAGGTCGGTTTGGATACCTTAGCTGCACGACTCCGACAAGAGGTGCTTGCATCAAAACGTCCTTTCTTATTGCCGTTGCATGTGACCGCGCACGCAGTGCTGCCAATTTAAATTCCGAAAAATCTCTATGAATTGCACCGACTTTTCCAAAGGACTTCTGCTCATTTTGCTATGAAAAACTGTTATCATTTTTTACGTAATTTTGTAAAAAAAATGGTTTTTTGGTTGATATAGGTCTTGAGATGTGGTATAATTATACAAATTGACAATTGGTGAATAAAATTCTATCCAAAGTGTGATTACATCTGCAGTGTGTACATCAGATGGAATTTACACAACTAATCTCTGCTCCCTACTTTTGTTGAAATCGCAGCGGAGCCACTCGTCCAAAGAGAGGCATAAAAATTTGAATCCTTACGAACTCCTGCTTATCATCACCCCCGACTATGATGAGAGCGAAGCGGAGACTCTTACTGATCAAGTAAAGGGCATTATCGAAAATGGCGGAACTCTCCTGAAAGTTGATCCTTGGGGAAAAAAGCGGCTCGCCTATCCGATCCAGAAACGTAGTGAAGGTTATTATGTGCTCTACATTTTTGAGAGTGCACCGGGTTTTGTCGCTGAACTAAACCAATCTCTGCGTGTCATTGAAACGATTCTGCGTTACATGGTTGTCCGATACGAGGACGATATAGATAAGTTGAAAGCAGAACTCGCCGCCGAGGCGGATCAAACGACATCCGATAGTGATGCCGGACCTGAAAGCACGACAACGCCTGAATAAAGTAAGCATCATCCAGATTAAAAAACGACTTTTGGCTTTTTAACTGATGCCAAAAGTCTAAACGAACGTTTAAAGAGGAGAAACCATGGCAAGTTACAACAGAGTCATCCTGATGGGGAACCTTACTCGCGACCCCGAAATGAGATATATTCCAAGTGGGACTGCTGTTACAAATTTTGGACTCGCTATGAACGAGCGATACACTGACCGGCAGACCGGTGAGCAAAGAGAGAACACCTGTTTTGTTGATATAGAAGCGTGGGGTAGACAAGCTGAGATCGCCAACGAGTACCTAAGCAAAGGGCGGCCTGTTTTCATTGAAGGTGCCCTGAAATTTGATTCTTGGGAAGCCGAAGATGGGAGTAAAAGAAATAGGCTCTCGGTTCGCGCCTTTCGGATTCAATTCATTGGTGGGCGGCCTGATGGTGATGAAATGGGCGGCGGTTATGCTGATGCCCAACCCGCAGCAGCACCGACGCAATCCACACCGTATCAAGAAGCACCCGCACCCCAAGCAAGCAGTACCACTCCCTCAACGGATGATGATATACCGTTTTAAGCAAAATAAAAGTAGTGTTTTTTGGCGCGGCGTTGTTATATGGGGACGCTGCTCTACATCATTTTTGCTTTTTTTCTCGGAGGCAGGCAAACATATAGCGCGTCAAGTCAATTGGCGCGCAACTTACATAAAGAAGGAACGAGATTATATGGCTTTCCGTCGAAGGCAGCGCTTTCACAAAATTGAATCTTTTGACTACAAAGATGTTGATACGCTGCAAAAATTTATTAACGAACGTGGGAAAATAGTGAGTCGCCGTGTTACTGGACTCTCGGCGAAACAACAGCGAATGGTGACGCGCGCAGTGAAGCGTGCACGTAATATGGCATTGTTGCCGTTTACGCAATAGGAGTAGCAGAATGGCTGTCAGCTATCGGCTGTCAGCAAAAGAGCAATTCGGTAACAATCTGATCCGGCTTGGCATATTCCAAGGCTCTTGAATTGTTACGGGCTCCCTCTTGGCTGAACACTGATAGCCGAGAGCCAATTAGGGTTTTTTAATTATGGAAGTGATTTTAAAGGAAAGTGTTGAAGGACTTGGTGTCCCAGGTGATGTGTTGAATGTTGCTGATGGCTATGCGCGTAACTACCTCTTACCCATGCAATTGGCAGTCCATGCGACCGAGCGGAACCGGCACCACTTTGATCATGTAAAACGGGTTATTGATGACAGAGACAAGAAAAATAGAGAACAGGCACGTGAAATTGCCGCACAGATTGCTGGAGTTACATGCACGCTGAGTCGGCGCGCTGGCGAAAATGACCGACTTTTCGGTTCTGTTACCTCTATAGATATCGCGGAGGCGTTAAGTACTGAGGGAGTTGATTTAGAAAGACGCTTCTTTGAACTCGCAGAACCGATTCGTGAACTCGGTGTGTTCATGGTCCCTGTCAAATTGCATACCGACGTTCATGCTGAACTCCGGGTGGTCGTTGAACGTGAAGCGTAATCATGCAGGCAGAAGCGGTTGAGACTCTTTCTGATAAGGAGGCTGAACAGGCGGTACTCGGGGCAATGATGACCGAGAAGGCTGTTATTCCTCGTGTAATTGCCCTCCTCGGGCATACTTCTGAGGCATTCTTCACAACCGATCATCAGTTAATCTATACAGCTATCCTCGCTGTATATGAGCGCGTTAGCAACGCCGATCCAGTGCTCGTTGCTGATGAACTCAGACGGACGAATCAGATTAATAGGACTGGCGGCGCAAGTTATCTCTATGAACTGCAAGCACCTATTGTGGAGACGGAGAGTACCGAGTTTTATGCAGATATCCTTTACGAAAAGTCAACACGCCGCCAGTTGATTCAAGCAGGTTCGCAGATTCGAGAGGTCGCCAAGGATGAAAATATAGAACTCTCGGAAATCCTTAATCAAGCGCAGGAATCCGTCTTTGAAATCGGTCAAGACAAAGCACAACGCGGGTTTTATCCAATCCAACCACTCATCTCTGATAGCATAGACGCTATAGAGAAACTTTATCATAAATCCGATCGGTTTTTAGGTGTACCAACCGGTTTCATGGATTTTGACCACATGACATCTGGGTTACAACCCGGCAACTTCATCATTATTGCCGCCCGACCGAGTATGGGCAAAACGACTTTGGTACTGAATATGGCACAAAACATCGCGCTTGAGCAAGAGCGTCCGGTTGCTATCTTTAGCCTTGAGATGCCCGCACAGGATATCGTTATGCGGATGTTATCGGCTGAATCCCAGATTGATTTCGGGAGGCTCCGAACGGGTAATTTTAGCGAAGATTATTGGCGACCCTTGACCGAGGCAGCGGGTAGACTCGCGGAGGCACCTGTTCTTATCAATGATAATCGGGGTCTTACCGTTCAGAGCCTGCGCGCCGAAGGACGCAGGCTAAAA
Organism: Candidatus Poribacteria bacterium; assembly: GCA_965232115.1. Classification (GTDB taxonomy): domain Bacteria; phylum Poribacteria; class WGA-4E; order WGA-4E; family WGA-3G; genus WGA-3G. Next base: position 3,837,798 of record OZ246958.1, on the reverse strand, counting down.
GGGGAGCACAACAATCTGGCACTTATTATTGTTGACTATTTGCAGCTCCTCAGAGGAGCAGGCAGATACAATTCTCGTGAACAGGAGATCTCTGAGATCTCGCGTGCATTGAAAGTTCTTGCTTGGGAACTTGATGTTCCAATTATTGCCTGCTCGCAGTTGAGTCGCGAAGTAGAACGCCGTCCAAACAAACAACCGCAGCTTTCTGACTTAAGAGAATCCGGGGCAATTGAACAAGATGCCGACCTCGTCGCATTTTTATATCGAGAAGATTACTACGAGGAGGAAGAAGCTGGCGATCGGGTTGAAGCAAACCTCATGATTAAAAAACAGCGCAACGGACCAACGGGGACAGTCGTGCTCTATTTTACCAAAAAACAGATGCGCTTTGAAAATCTGAGCTAAAAAATATGGATCAGCAATCCACTATACGCGAATCCTCAGGTGGGGTCTATCATTCAATCAAAAGTCGGTTGCACCGTGTGCTTTCTGAGGTAGGGGAAGCCTTTACACTGTTTTTTCAAACGCTCTTTCAAATTTTTCGCCCCCCTTTTCAGTTTGATCTCCTGATTAAGCAGTTATTGCTGATCGGTTTCAATTCTTTAGCTGTGGTTATTGTTTCTGGATTTTTCACCGGAATGGTGTTGGGGGTTCAAGGCTATATTCAACTGAAGCCGTATGCTGTAGAAGGTTCGGTGGCAAGGTTTGTTTGTGTTTCGGTCGTAAAGGAACTGGGTCCGATGATTACGGCATTTGTGCTTGCCGGACGCATCGGAGCATCGATTACCGCTGAACTCTCGACAATGAAGGTTACAGAGCAAATTGATGCGCTTGAGGTGATGGGGACGAATCCCGTCAAGTATTTGGTTGTCCCTCGATTTCTTGCGTGTTCTATTATGCTGCCAACGCTTACTATCTTTTCAACATTTGCGGGTATCGCAGGCGGATTCATCGCTGTTGTAACGCTGTTTGATGTGAATGGCTACTTTTTTCTTTCCGAGGTTCAGAAGAACCTTTTTGTTGGCAGTGTGTTGATTAGTCTCATTAAGGCTACCTCCTTTGGAATGGCGATCGCAGCGGTGGGTTGTTACAAGGGTTTTAGTATCTCCTCTGCTGGGGGCGCAGAAGGAGTCGGTATTGCTACAACCGGCTCTGCTGTCATCTCGCTTATAGCTATTCTCGTCTTAGATTTCGTCTTAAATCATGTGCTCTTTAATATCTTAGGTATGGTGTAATCTGAGTTTATAGTTATCGGTTTACCGACAACTAACCACTATAAATGTAAAGATCACCTTGCTAAAGCATAGGTGCTTTGACATAGCGTAGCCGCACGTTCCCTGTTAAAGATTAAGTTCTTTACTACAGTAAAATATCGTTGTATCTGTGGTGGCACGCAAAGGTGGTTAGGATGCTCCCCAAGTCCTATGTAAACGCTGATACCGCGATCTGGATGGGGCAACACACAACCCGTAAGGGAGATTACAAACTATGTTTGTTCCTGTCAAAAGTAAGTCTGGCAAACAACTCATGCCGACACATGCTAACAAAGCGGGTGTGCTCATTAAAAAAGGCTTAGCAACACCCTATTGGTCTAATGGTATATTTTGCATTCGGCTTAACTATACTACCAAAGACGCGCATACTCAAGACATTGCTGTAGGCGTTGACCCCGGTAGTAAAAAAGAAGGATTTACCGTCAAATCAGAAGCGCATACCTATCTGAATGTGCAGGCAGACGCGCACAACAAAGTGGGTAAGAAAGTTGAAAAGCGGCGTGAGTTGCGTAGAGGTAGACGTTCACGGAAGTGTCCGAACCGCAAACACAAGCATCACAACCTATCTAATAGAGAGCGTGTCCCTGCTGGCACCCGTGCGAGGTGGGATTGGAAACTCCGTATCCTTGAGTGGCTCTCGAAGTTGTATCCCGTCACGCACGTCTGTGTAGAAGATATTAAAGCACGAACTCTACAGCGTGCAAAGAAGTGGAATCAGTCGTTTAGTCCTTTGGAAATCGGTAAACAGTGGTTCTATTGCGAAGTTGAAAAACAGTGGGAGTTGCTAACTTTACAAGGTTGGAAAACAAAGGGTATACGAGATAGGCTTGGACTTAAGAAGTCTCATGAGAAACTCTCAGAAACCTTTGAAGCCCATTGCGTAGATAGTTGGTGTTTAGCGTATTATACCGTTGGCGGTTCTGATACACCCGAGAATACCGATATATTCTGCATATCCCCTATTCCTATACGCAGACGTGAACTTCACAGACAGAACCCACAAAAAGGCGGAAAACGTCCACGTTATGGTGGCACTGTGTTAGAAAAAGGTCTTGCTAAAAATACATTGATACGACACGTCCAATACGGGATCACGCGACTCTCAGGTATCAATGCCAAAGGCAGATTTTCGCTATACGCCTTAGATGGAAAACGATTAACAGTCAATGCAAAACGCACCAACTTTCAAGTTCTCACGCGCTTAAATTTCAACTACAGGAGCGGTGTTTCCTCCCCCGTCTAAAGACAGGGGATTTCCACACCGAAGAAGTTTGATGATTTCAGTTAGAAATGTCACCAAAAGCTTCGGCGGAAAAAACGTTTTGAACGGGTTGAGCCTTGAGATTCCACGCGGTGAAACAATCGTGGTTATGGGGCGAAGCGGGTCTGGAAAAAGTGTTTTGCTCAAGATTATTACTGGATTAATGGCCGCCGATTCTGGGGAGATTTGGTTTGATGGTACGGAGATCTCGCGCCTCGGGACTAAAGAAGTAAATATCATCCGTCGAAACATTGGAATGCTTTTCCAATCTGCTGCGCTGTTTGATTCGATGACTGTCGCAGAAAATATTGCTTTTATGCTTGATCAGCATACAGACCTCAGCAAGCAGGATATCCGTAAAATTGTTGATGAAAAGCTCAGTCTTGTTGATTTAAGTGGCGTTCAGGAGTTACGTCCCGCCGAATTAAGCGGTGGTATGCGAAAACGTGTTGGACTTGCACGCGCACTCGCCTTCAATCCAGAAGTTATTTTATACGATGAACCTACAACTGGACTCGATCCGGTTACATGTACTGAAATCAATCAACTCATCAACGATCTACACGAAAAGTTGAATGTCACTTCTGTTGTGGTGACGCATGATATGCACAGTGCTTTTAGTGTCGCGACTCGGATGGCTATGATTCATGAAGGTAAACAGATTGCCTACGGGACTCCCGATGAAATTATCAACAACGAGAATCCTGTTTTGCAGCAGTTTATTCTATTTGGAGCACCAGACCAGATTCTCAACATGGAAAATCCGATTTTGAAAAGATATTTGGGGAGATAGCATGAATTTTTGGACAGCGTCTGTGAAAGTCGGTGTGATGGTTTTAATCGCCATTGTATTTCTCACAATCCTTCTCACAAATGCTGAGAATTGGCCCTGGGCGACTGCTGGCGATGACGTGACCTTCCAATTCCGATCTGTGAATGGGCTTTATGTGGGTGCTGGGGTCTATCTATCTGGTGTCCAAATCGGCAAAGTAACCAGCATTGAACTCCAACCGGAGGCAAATAATGTCCGCATTGAGGCGAAAGTCAAGAATGCTTTTCAATGGTTGAGAGAAGACTGTGGGGCGAACATTTCTATGAACGGGTTTGTGGGTGAAATTTATATCGCTCTCAACAATGGTCCAATTGGGAATCCACCCCTAAAACCAGCGAACCTTCCCATTGTTGGCAGGGATCCGGTCAATGCTTTGGAACTTCTTGAACAGACGAGTGCGGGTATGACACAGGCTATTGAACTCACAACCGCTGCCAATGAAGTCCTGCAGGCTAACCAAGAAGCCATTCAACTCGCTATCAAAGAGATTCGCGAGGTTGTGGCATTGACTGGGAAAACTATTGAGAAGTTAAGCATTGACTCTGGGGAAACTGTCCAGACCTTGACGCAGCTCGCCGTTGAAAATGATAGACGTTTCCAGCAGACACTCATCAAGGTAAATAACCTTATCTCTCAGTTGGAAGGCGATTCCATCATGGTAAGCAGCCAAGTGAGTGACATTACAAGTGAACTCTTCAGGCTCATTAATCATAACGCGCCGAAACTCAATACCATTTTGACGGATGTAAGGATAAGCGCGACCCAATTTCGAGAAATAGCGGCAGATTTTAGTGCGAATTTCGCTACTTTGAGTGCTGAGGTTTCTGCGCTTGTTTCGCAAGGAAGCAGTGCTATAGAAACAAGTGAAGCGGGTATCGCGCCAATTCTTAAGGACTTACAGACGACAACTGCTGCGTTCGCTAAACTTGAGAAAAACGTCAATCGTCTCTTCGCAGCCGTCAACGACAGCGATGGGACTATCGCGCAATTGCTAAACACGCGAGGTCCGCTTGAGGATGCTCGTCGCACTTTGAAAAATGTTGACGAAACGATGATGAGTGTGACGCGGCTTTCCCAACGTACCGAAGAGCAGTTGAGACGTTTTGATCCGCCACAGATTGGCTGGGATTATGAACTCCGTTATTTGAGTCTTCAAGAGCGTCTCCATAATGAATTAGCGTTTTCACTATCTTCGGGGCCGAATGCTCACTACAGATTCGGTCTTGGGGTTCGAGACGAGAACGTTCGCTTTGAATTCCAGTATGCCTACGATATAGGGGACTATTTTCGAGCACGGGCAGGTTTCATGCGTTCCAAGGTTGGTATGGGACTCGATCTGTGGTTGTTATCTCAACGCATAGGTATCAGTTTAGAAGGGATCGGATTGACAAGTGGGCAACCCGAACTAAATACGGAATTAGCATTACGCTTTTTTCAGTATGGTCAGTTCTTGGTGGGTGTAGAGAACTTAACGAACGAACGACGTTGGACAACAGGGTTCCGCTTTTTTGCCAATGAGTGGTAGGCTGCTAACAGAGCGGAACTTTTATGGTTGGAAGTCTCACCTGCAACAGAACGATTGGTAACATTAGAGATGGCACGAGAGAAGCGTAGATTTGTCTGTCAGGAGTGTGGATATACAACGCCAAGATCGCTCGGACGATGTCCTGGGTGTCAAAGTTGGCAGAGCTTTGCTGAAGAGATAGAGCAACTCGCTACATCATCAAAACACCGCGGGATCGGACAAGCCTCCCGTGAACCTGAACCCATTTCACACGTTATGGCGAGTGAAGTGGAACGGCACTTGACAGGCATGTCTGAGTTTGATAGAGTACTCGGTGGCGGGATTGTCCCAGGATCCGTGGTCCTCATCGGTGGCGATCCGGGAATAGGTAAGTCTACCCTACTGCTTCAAGCGAGTGATGCTCTGAGCCGGAACTATGGGGACATCCTGTATGTCTCTGGTGAAGAGTCTGTTAGCCAGACAAAGCTACGGGCGACGCGTCTCGGAGTTGTGTCTGATACGCTCTATGTGCTGTGTGAAAATGATTTGGAGCAGATTGAGAAACATATTCAGACGCTTAACCCCAAGGTTGTTATTGTCGATTCTATTCAAGCGGTTTATTTGTCGAGTATTCAGTCTGCGCCTGGGAGTGTCACCCAGATTCGCGAGTGTGCCGGACGCCTCTTGATTTGTGCGAAAAACCGGAATGTTCCCGTATTTCTCGTCGGTCATGTTACAAAAGATGGTACTCTCGCAGGCCCTCGTATTTTAGAACACATGGTGGATACGGTTCTCTATTTTGAAGGTGAGCAGCATCATATCTATCGCGTCCTACGGGCGATTAAAAATAGATTTGGTTCCACGAATGAAATTGGAATCTTTGAAATGCAGAACAGAGGGCTTGTAGATGTGATGAACCCATCTGAACTCTTTTTAAGTAATAGAGAAGAGGAGGTTGCAGGTTCTATTGTGGTTTCAAGTATGGAAGGGACGCGCCCGCTACTTATGGAAGTTCAGGCGCTTGTTGTACCTACCAATCACGGAAATCCACGCAACACTGCTACAGGTGTTGACCGGCACCGGATCGCGCTCCTTATCGCAGTCCTCAATAAGCGGGTCGGTATTGACGTTGGGGGTGCTGATGTTTTTGTTAATATTACAGGTGGGTTGCGCGTCGCTGAACCGGGCATTGATCTCGGCGTACTCATGGCGATAGCCTCAAGTTATCGAGAGATACCGATAGATCGGCAGACTGTCATGATTGGGGAAGTTGGGCTCGGGGGCGAGATTAGACCCGTAACACATGTCGAAAGGCGCATTCGTGAGGCTGCGAAGTTAGGGTTCACACGGGCGATCTTCCCTGAATACAACCGTAAAGGATTGGAAATTGAGGAACACATTGAGTTGATAGGTGTTAAAGATGTATATGATAGCCTGAGTGCTTTGCTGTGATACAATTTCCATTTGATTTATTATCCAAATTATTGCATAATTGTACCCGACTAACTGTATAAAGACTTTGGACTTTTTACCGAACTCACGTTATTACAATTTATAGTCCTAACATTTCTTAACACAGTCGTTTTGAATTAGCATACTTATAGAGTGTGCCTATACTATAGATATAGGAGCAGATGCGTGGGCTGAAGAAGTCTTGTGGTGTGTCTGGAGACGGTACCCGCAAGAAATCGAATTACTTTTTACCTTTATCCAAGCACGCACAATACATCAAATGAAAATTTGGGCTATCCGTTTCTGTTTTATAATTGCCAGTGCAGCAGTTTACTACGTTTTCTATGAGGGTGATGTGTTCGCTGGGCTTGCTGCACTTGTCGTAGCACTTCTCCTTGTAGCTGCAGAATTCTGTTGGCACTTATCCAGCACCCGCGGCATTGTGGCAAGCCTAATAGGGATATTTCTGGGTTTATTAGTTGCTTGGGGGAGCGTTGTCCTCTTTTCACCGCCGCACCGCAGCTTAACTATAGTCCTTGTTCTCAGTTTCGGTTATCTGGGGATGATGATCGGTTACTATTTCTCTACAACCTTGGATTTTACCGGATTCTTGAGGGCGACTGAGTCTGTCCGTTCTCGGGAGGCACACGCGCCTCAGGGCGGAAATAACTTCAAAATTTTAGACACAAGTGTTATTATTGATGGCAGGATTCTTGAAATTTGTCAAACGAAATTTATTGAGGGGACACTTGTTATTCCAAGATTTGTTCTAAATGAATTGCAACGTATTGCGGATTCAACGGATTCGCTCCGTCGAAATAAAGGACGGCGAGGTTTTGATATCCTCCGAGCACTTCAAAATAATCCAGCGATTGTTGTTGAGATTACCGAGGAAGATGTGCCACATCTCACTGAAGTTGATGCTAAGTTGGTCCATCTCGCTCAGGAGCGAGGCGCGACGATTATAACTAACGATTTAAATCTGAACAAAGTCGCCGAATTGCAAAGTGTAAAGGTTCTCAATATCAATGAGTTGTCAAATGCAGTACGTCCGGTGGTTATTGCGGGTGAGGTGATTCAGGTCTTTCTCCTTAAAGAGGGTAAAGAACCGAATCAGGGCGTTGGCTATCTTGATGACGGCACTATGGTAATTGTTGAGGATGGAAAGCCGTACATTGGTAAAACGCTCAACGTTGAAGTGACACAAATGCTACGGACGAGCGCGGGGCAGATGATTTTTACCCGTATCAAAGCAGATGAAATGGACGTTGATGAGGAGCCAGGTTTGCACCCTTATTCCCGCAGCTGGTAAAGGGCACCGCATGGAGCATGCGGTGAAAAAGCCATACCTAAAATTGGCGCGAAAGCCGATTTTAACGCATACCATTCAGCGGTTTGAGCAAAATAGTGCTGTGGATGCAATCTTTGTAATCGTTGATGAAGCGGATTTCACGGCATGTTCCACCACGGTATTAGATCCCTATTCGTTTACGAAGGTGCAGCCACTTGTAGCAGGTGGCGCGACGCGTCAAGAATCTGTCCAAAACGGTATACACGCGCTGCCAGCGGGTGTTGATTTTGTCATCGTTCACGATGGCGTGCGTCCATTTGTGACGGATGAGACGATTTTCGCATGTCTCGCAGCGGCAGACGAATACGGAGCAGCTGTCGCAGCCGTCCCTGTGAAAGATACAATCAAGGTGGCGACTCAGGAAGGCTTCGTTCTTGAAACGCCTGTGCGTGAGCGACTCTGGGCAGTCCAAACGCCTCAAGTTTTTCGCAAGTCCCTCTTAGTAGAAGCACATCAGATAGCACAGCAACGCCAACTCACTGCGACCGATGACGCTGCGCTCGTTGAACAACTCGGTTTTCCTGTTAAGTTAGTGCGCGGAAATTACGAGAATTTAAAAATAACGACGCAAGTGGATTTACAAATCGCAGCGGTTCTCCTTGAGAATCGGGTATTTGAGTAGGCGTTTTTTGTTTTAATTTTTCGGATTTATCCTGATCAGAGCTTGCGCTTAATCTATTAAATCTATTAAAGGGGTAGAGTAAAATAATAGATACTTGCGTTAGAATACTTAATAGTATAAAATAAAGATATAATAGATGCGAGTAGGTATTGGTTACGATATCCATCGGCTGGTCTCAAATCGAAAATTGATTTTAGGCGGCGTTGAGATTTCATATCATTTAGGTCTGTTGGGGCATTCGGATGCGGATGTCTTGACGCATGCAATCATAGACGCGATTTTGGGGGCCGCCGCACTCGGTGATATCGGGACACATTTTCCTGATACCGATGCTCGTTATGAGGGTGTGGACAGCCTCGTTCTCCTGCGGGAGACTGTAGAAAAGGTGAGACGACAAAACTATCAAATCGAAAATATAGATAGTACGATTATCGCGCAACGCCCGAAATTAGCACCTTATATTTTGGAGATGCGGGAATTGCTTGCCCATGTCCTTGACATCGCTGTTGGACGAGTAAGCGTTAAAGCAACGACTGCCGAAGAATTAGGCGTTATTGGGGAAGGTAAAGCGATTGCTGCTCACGCTGTTGCCTGTCTTTCTCGGGTTGTAGGTGTTTTCTGAGCAATGTCAAAAGGAGTCCGATCTATAAAAAATGGGTATAAGAATCTATAACTCGCTCAGCCGGCAACTGGAAGACTTTGTGCCACTCAATCCTGAACAAGTCTCGATTTACAGTTGCGGTCCGACGGTTTACGATTACATTCACGTGGGCAATGCCCGTACTGCTTTGGTGACAGATATTATCCGACGCTACTTGGAATATCGCGGGCACCCTGTTAAACTTGTTCAGAATCTAACGGATATTGATGACAAAATCATCAACCGTGCAGCAAAACTCGGCATCAACTCCGCTCAACTTGCCCAAGAATATGGCGATGCATTCCTTGAGGATTCAAGAAGGTTTGGTACTGAAGCCGATGTGCATCCGAAAGCGACAGAACACATCCCGGAGATGATTGCCTTAATTCAGACCCTGCTTGAGAAGGGTTTAGCTTACGTTGTTGAGGGTAGTGTCTATTATCGAGTGAATCGTTTCCCTGAATATGGGAAGCTCTCACATCGGAAACCAGAGGATTTGCTGGCGGGGGCCCGGGTTGAGATTGACGAACGCAAAGAGGACCCGCGTGATTTTGACATGTGGAAAGCAGTGAAACCCGGAGAACCTTCTTGGGATAGCCCCTGGGGCAGAGGGAGACCGGGATGGCATATTGAATGCTCTGCGATGGCAATGAAACATCTCGGTGAAACCCTTGACATTCATGTAGCCGGGGAAGATTTGCAATTTCCACACAATGAGAATGAAATCGCGCAGAGTGAGATGGCTACCGGCAAGACGTTTGCCCGTTATTGGGTTCACGTCGCTTTCTTACAAATTGATGGCACACGTATGGGTAAATCCGAGCAGAACTTTATTCTTTTGCGAGATGCGCTTGACAACTACCCGACTGAGGTGATTCGACACTTTCTGATTTCGGCGCATTATCGGCACCCCCTTGATTATAATCGCGAGAGTTTGAGGAAATCCGAAGGTGCCTTTAGGCGTTTGCGCAATTGTTTGGAGGCCCTGAAAAAGTATGATACGCAGTTTGAGGAAGAAGAAACAGCGACTTCATCCCTTCAAGGCGCGGTACAAGCAATGAAATCGCAATTTACCACCGCGATGGATGCAGATTTCAACACGGCGCAGGCGCTTGGTGCTATTTTCACCTTGGTCGGCGAAGCAAATAAATCGCTCAGTGCTGCTAATGAGACCCCTCCCTTCGTCTTTGCAGAAGCCTATCGTGCGTTGACTGAGGTCTGCCAAGTACTCGGTGTTTATAATACGGAAGTCCGGACAGATGGCGACAACGTAGAGCAGCGCGACCATCTCATTAACCTCCTGTTGGAGATACGACAGGATGCCCGAAGCCGCAAAGATTGGGATACGTCGGATAAAATTCGGGATCGGCTTAAACAACTCAACATTGAGATACAAGATACCCGCGACGGTGCGACTTGGAAGATTGTATCCTAACTGGAGGCATCGGGAATTGATAACTTTCTGAAAAGAAGATTATGTTCTGTGAATGCCCCATTGCTTTGTATGTGAAATTATTGTACCTATAACAAATAGCTCCAGCGCGAGGACTTGTACCTCAATGCTGTATCAAAGGAGTAGAAAGATAATGTATAGATTTATTACCCTCTTTGCACTGCTCGGTTGTATTGTTATTCTCAGCGGGTGCGCTGCCCTCTTCTCGGAGCAGGAATGGAGCGAAAATTATTCCCTCTTGGAAGGGACGCAGGCAACAAGCCCGCAGATGATTGATGGCAAACTCAATACGATTGGTGAAACAACCTTCCCTGCTGGATCGCAAGGATTCGTCGGAGCGAACCCTGCATCCCAGGTCGTGATTACCTTACCAGAAAAAAAGACTATCCGTCGAATCGTCGTGCATTCCGATAATTTGACAGAATTTGATATTTTTGCGGATAAAGGCAGCATTGCCGTTGATGCGGATTGGCAGCTCATTAAAGACGTGAAGAGTGTCAAAAGCAGCCCGATTAAGATTTCTCTGCTGATTCCATTCCCGACAGATCGGATTCGCTTGCGTGTTTTAGGAACGAAAGATGATGCACTCCTGAGTCGTCAGGAACGCGCCCGTTCCGCTGGGAGAGGATGGAATGTAGGCAGCCGACGCGCTGTTGGAAAAATCCGAGAGATTGAACTCTACGGTTATAAAACTTCTGAGCAGGTAGCCGTCGAAGAAGCCACCGATAGGCGTGAAAAAGAACTTGATGATTTACTCGAATTAGAGTAATATAGGGATGAAACCCAAGTTGGCTGTTTATACGCTACCAGCACAACTTCAGACTATAGGGAGCGGTTTCTAAACCGTTCCGTGAAACAAGGAGGCAACACATGCGTTTTGGATTATTAGCGATAATACTCTGTGGATTGGTCGTGTTATCAGGGTGTATTCTTGCATCAAATCCGCCCTTTAACAGGAGTAAGAATATCGCACTTGATGCAACAAGCGAGGATAGCAGATTCCACGACGACAATATGCACACACGCGGAGAGACGGGGCCTATTCTTGAAGATGAGAAAGATGAAGCGTCTCAGATGGAATCCGATAAATACACGGAAGCTGTTCTCAAATGGCGGCAACCTCAAACGATACAGCAGGTTGTTATTAAAGCCGAAGAAGGTCAACTGGAATTCTTCGCAGTCCAGTATATGAATGAGGCAGAAGAATGGGTCACCGTTAAAGAGGTGAAAGATAACCTTCGTACAGTGTATACGTTTACTTTGAGGGAACCGATTGTCACAACGAAGTTTCGACTGAAAGTGCCACGGCGTTGGGATTCACGTCGCATAACCGGGGCAAAACGTTCAACACGCGGCGAAACTGGAGCACCGAGTGCACAAGAGTACAAGAAAATTCAAGAAATTGAACTCTATTACGCACTCCCTCTGGATCCAGTTGAAACAGCAACGGCGGATGCAGCAACGGCGGAGTAATAGCCTGCTATAGCCAAGAGGTGCGTTTGAAAAAGGCACCAAGGAATCTTATCTGTCCATCGCGCAAGGCGGGAAAATGCTTTCTAACGAAACAATCAGTCTAATTCATTTTAACCTGATTCAAGGTGTTGGACTAAAAACCGTTCAAGTCTTGCGCGATGTTTTTGGCAGTGCAGCGCGCGCACTGCAAGCGACACCGAATGAACTTGCGAAAATAGATGAACTTTCGCCCGCGATGCGTGAACTGTTGATTCACAAACCTGTCCTGTATCCCATAGAACGTGAATTGGAATTGATAAATGAGTATGGGTGTCAGATTCTAACACTTTATGATGACGCATACCCACTGCCCTTGAAGGAAATTGACACACCACCGCTTGTGTTGTATGTCAGGGGTCAACTGACCCCCGAAGATTCGTTGAGCGTTTCGCTCGTTGGCTCTCGGAATGCGAAGGATTACGGGAGAAAGGTAAGTTATCGACTCAGTTATCAATTGGCGCAACGCGGATTGACGGTTGTTAGTGGGTTCGCGAGGGGCATTGATACCTCGGCGCATCGTGGCGCACTTGAAGCAGGAGGTAGAACAGTCGCCGTGATGGGAAACGGGTTGAGTTTTGTCTATCCGGCAGCGAATCGTGCACTTGTTGAGAAAATTGAAGCGTCTGGTGCGTTGATTTCTGAATTCCCAATCGGAGTCAAACCGAAACCGAGAAATTTCCCGCGCCGTAACCGTATCATTAGCGGATTGACGCTTGGAACCGTTGTCGTGGAAGCGTCAAATCGGAGTGGCGCGCTTATTACGGCTCGCCTTGCTGGTGAACAAGGTCGGGAAGTTTTTGCTGTTCCGGGAGAGATTTTTTCTGAACTTTCAACGGGCACCCATAGGTTGATTAACGATGGTGCGAAACTCATCAACACCGTGGACGACCTCCTTAATGAACTTCCACAACACGCGTTAAACCGTATCCAACCTCCAGTGTCAGCATCGTCTGAGTCGGGTATAGAGTCCGGGTCTTCACAAGAACCGTCTATTGAGAGGAGAATTAGGAAATCTGTCGTTTCGCCACCTCCAGCCGATGTCCAACCACCTGTCCAGAGCACGCCTCCACCAGATTTAACACCGGATGAAAAGACAGTTTTCGAGGCAATCGAAGTTCCTGCATCGCATATTGATACAATTGTTCGGACGACACAACTGCCGATTGGTCAGGTTTCAAGCGTGCTTTTGATGTTGGAGCTGAAGGGCGTTGTGCAACAGTTGCCGGGCAAACAATTTTCTAAGGTCAGTTAATAACTTGCAACAAAGGGAAAAGTGAATGGGAACGAACCTAACCTTTGAGTATGACAGAGACGCTGATATTTTATACGTAAACACTTGCTCTCCGTATCCAGAACAAGAAAGCGAGGAGCTTGCTGACGAAATTATCGCGCGTTTTAACCCAGACACGGGAGATATTGAAAATCTCGAAGTCTTATTCTTCTCCACACGGTTGCTGCGCGATGAACTATTTAATTGACCAATTTCCGCCCGTTTGCAGTTGAACAAAGAATTATGAAAATATTAGGCATTGATACCTCATGTGATGAAACCGCCGCTGCAGTTGTTGCTGATGGCAAGGAAGTCCTTTCTAACGTCGTTGCCTCACAAGTTGAGGCGCACCAAGAATACGGCGGCATTGTCCCAGAACTCGCATCGCGTAAACACATCGAAGCCATTAACTACATTGTTCATCGGGCGTTGGCAGAGGCAGGTGTCACATTTAAAGATTTGGAAGCGATAGCAGTGACAAACCGCCCCGGCTTAATTGGCGCGTTGTTGGTCGGTGTTGCAGCGGCAAAGAGTCTCGCCTATTGCCACGACCTACCCCTGCTCGGTATTAATCATATAGAAGGACATATCTACGCCAATCAGATGGTGCATGATACGCTTTCCTTTCCGCATATCTGCCTCACAGTTTCTGGCGGGCATACCCTACTGGTGGAAGTTCACGAGGGATGGCGATACGAGGTATTGGGAAGCACGCAAGACGATGCTGCCGGTGAAGTCTACGATAAGGTGGCGAAGTATCTCGGACTCGGCTTTCCGGGGGGTAAGGTCATTGATGACCTCGCACAAAAAGGGAACCCAACGGCGATAAAATTCCCCAGACCGTTGCGAAGTAGTGGAGACTACCAATTTAGTTTTAGCGGAATCAAAACCTCAGTACGTTATTTTGTAGAGAAGGCACGACGCGCCGGCGTGCTTGTTGAAGATGGACAAGAGGATGCTAAAGATATTAGTCCTGATATGGTAACCATTGAGGACATCGCTGCCAGTTTTCAAGATGCCGTTGTTGATGTTCTTACTTACAAGTCAGTCCGTGCGGCGAAATCCACAGGTGCGAGAGCAATAACGTTAACGGGTGGCGTTGCCGCAAACAGCCAACTTCGCATTTCACTGAAGACTGCTGCCGCGGAGATTGGTGCCGAAGTCTATTACCCGCCAATGCGCCTATGTACGGATAACGGTGCGATGATCGCAGGAATTGCATATCAAAAGTATCAGCACGGACTACGCGACGGACTTGCTCTGAATGCTGCTGCAAACGGTTCCATCGTGGATGTCTAACGGAGGAGAAAGATATTGACATCTGATGTGTGTCTTGAAGCCGTAGAATGCTTGAAATCAGGAGGTATTATCGCCATTCCGACCGATACGGTCTACGGCTTGGCAGCGGATCCGTTTAATCCGGATGCTGTGCAAAGACTCTACACTGTGAAGGGACGACCCGATGGGAAACCAATCCCGCTTGTTCTCAGTTCGGTTGCCGATGTTCACCGTGTTTCCCAAAATTTACCCGAATTCTACTTTCATCTCACAGAACGCTTTTGGCCCGGTGGTTTGACTATCGTCATTGAGGCAAAGGATCTGATTCCCGTATTAACGGCGGGTGGTAACACTGTTGGGGTACGTATCCCTGACAATCTTCTGCTTCTACAAATCCTCCGCACATTTGGCGGTCCCGCGGCGATAACAAGCGCGAACCTCTCCGGTGAACCACCAGCCACCTCCCCTGAAGAAATCGGTGAAGAACTCGCATTACGAATTGATATGATAGTTGATGGCGGCAAGACCCCAGGACCTATTCCATCTACAGTCTACGATATTTCTGTCTCACCACCGGTCATCCGAAGACACGGCGTGATCTCGGAAGAAACACTCACTCAGGAGTTCGCGTGCTACAACAGGCTTTAAAACAGCTCCTTCAATTCTTAGCCACTCCAACGGGACAGTGGGTACTCCTCGGCTTAATTAGTTTTGTAGTATTGGCGATCCTTTATAATAAGAAAAAACAAATTCCGGGTTTGACGGTAGAGGTTATTCCTGAAGATACATGGTTTATCAACCGGGACGACAACCATCGTCTTGCCATCATTGTGTCTTTACATCTGACGAACAAATCGAGCGCGCCCATTCGGATTCGGAGGTGTAAGCTGAGCGGTTATTCACCCAAACCCCCGCCTGAAAAATTGCTTTTGCAGGGACACGATACAACTGTTGAACTTACGTATCCGACGCACGATCTTTTTGTTGACGTAGGTGGACATCCTGCTGAACACACTTCGGAGTATGTCCTTAACCCTTACACTGAACAGCGCATGTGGGTCTTCTATCGCTCTGGCATTGTGACAATGACAAATATGCTCCGCGCACCGATTGTCCTCAGAGATATAAACGGGAAACGGAAGTCTATCCAAATTGCAGTGCCTCGCAATATGGACCAGATTCAACTCTATCGCGAGGCAGCAATGCGTTGGTAATTTAAGCAAGTTCGCTCAGCTTGACGGATCTGCCCCCCGCTTCTGCGGACATATCTGCAGCGAAAACAACCCGATGTGACTCAAATGCCGTGTCGAAATCAGTCAACGGCATCGGTTCGTTTTTCCCAATGCTATCTACAAATGCTTGGAATTGTGGTTCGTATGGATGGTCGCTGACATCTCCTGAGTCGATGAGTGACGTTTCAAGTGTACTCCACTTACTCTTATCCATCCCTTTGAGTTTTGCTGAGTAGATGCGGTTATCAAGCAAACTTCCTTCACTGCCGACGAGGTGGATGTGGAAGTAGTAGGGTTGTAAGCAATCGACACAGGAGGTGACTTTTCCAATCTTTCCGTCCCCTTCAAACTTGAGAAGACTGACGCTTGTTGTCTTATATTCGTAGGGTTGGAAAGCTGCACCAGTAGATTGTGTATGATAACTGGTTACCTCTTCCACTGTTCCATCCATAAAGAAGAGAAGCGCGTCAAGGGCATGACATCCGGCTGTCAGTAAAGTGCTGCCCCCAAAATCTTTTTTGATGTTCCATTCGTATTGCCCGTACCAAGGTCCAATGCCGTGGTAATAATCGACTTCTGCGTAGTGAAGATCACCGAGTAGACCGTTATCGATAACAGAACGGATCATTGTGAAATGCGCGCTATATCGGCACTCAAAACAGACACAAACGTTGATGCCTGCACTTTTGACGGCATCACGGATGGCTTTCGCATCTGCGTATGTAAGGCAAATCGGCTTTTCTATGATAAGATGTTTTCCCGCCTGCGCAGCAGCGATAGCTTGTTCGGCATGAAATGGATGTGGTGTGCAAATATCAATAATATGTACGTCCGGATCTGCGAGCATTTTATCAAAATCCGTATAGGCTTTCAGCGGGGTCCCGTATGTTTCTGCTAATACAGATTCGTCATGTTCCCGGCGTGAACAGATAGCTGTAACATCTGCCCCTGTGACATTTTTGAAAGTCTCGATGTGGGCACCGGCTACCCAACCGAGTCCGACGATTCCAACATTTAAATTACCCATTTCTAGCTCCTTTGAATCCGATAGATACTGCTGGGACGTGGCTTAGCAAGCCTATATTGAAGAGTCCAAGCGGTTACAAGTAAGTGAATATATTATATCACAGGTGCGGATTTTTAGGGAAAAAATGATTGATATAATTTTCGTTTTCGTGTATAATTAAACATAGGAAAATGGTTTCTCTGTTTTACAAAATCGGTTATGGAAGACCTATGTCTCATTTAAGAGTTTAAATCTAAAAGTAACCCTAAACCCTCTTCCTATTAGATCCAACAAATTTCTTGACGTGAAAAGCAAAAAGTGCTATAATATACGAGAAGTGTAAGGCAACGCTTTTTTTGGCGTAAATGGACAACGTAAAAGCCTCTCAACGCTGCTCTTAGGTGCCGTTTCTGAGACTATCTTATCCGTTCTGCTCGCAATGAAGGAGACAATTCCGATGGAGACCAAAATCTCCGATGTCTTCCCCCAAAAGTTTACAAAAGAAGGGCTAACTTTTGACGATGTTTTACTGATTCCATCTGAATCGGATGTGTTGCCGGATCAAGTGGATACGAGTACGCAATTAACGCAAAATCTTCGGTTAAACATTCCTATCTGTAGTGCACCTATGGATACTGTCACTGAATCTACCCTTGCTATTGCGATTGCACGCGAGGGAGGCATCGGGATAATTCATTATAACTGCACTATTGATGAACAGGTGTCTGAAGTTGATCGGGTAAAACGTTCGGAAAGTGGAATGATTACCGCACCAATTACGCTAACACAGGATAAGACGATTCGCGATGCCCTTGAAGTAACGGCGCGTTATCGTATTGGCGGAGTCCCTATTGTTACTGAAGATGGGTGCCTCGTTGGACTCATTACCAATCGTGATCTGAAGTATGAAGATAATCTTTCGCTACCAGTAACTGCTCGGATGACTCCCGGCGATAAATTGATTACCGCAGCACCCGGTATTACGCTTGATAAAGCGAAGGAGATACTTCACAGATCTCGAAAGGAAAAACTACCCATTGTAGATGAGGATCTTAAACTCTGTGGTTTGATTACTATCAAGGATATTGATAAGATCCAGATGTTTCCACAAGCCTGTAAAGACGATGCGGGCCGGTTAAGGGTCGGTGCTGCCGTTGTACCGACAACGCCTCTGGAAGATATTGATCGGTTAGTCGAGACTGGTGTAGATGTGCTCGTGTTGGATACGGCACACGGGCATTCCAAAAATGTAATCCGTTCGACAGAATACATTAAGTCGCATTTCCCGAGTGTCGAACTTGTTTCTGGGAATGTTGTGACACCTGAAGGCACACGAAGTCTCATTGATGCTGGTGCAGATGCAGTCAAGGTAGGTGTTGGTCCTGGCTCTATTTGTACAACCCGTGTAGTTGCAGGAGTGAGTATCCCCCAAATTACGGCAATTTACGACTGTGCGCAGGAAGCTGATAAAGCAGGTGTGCCGATTATTGCCGATGGGGGGATTCGTTACTCTGGAGACATCGCGAAAGCTATTGGAGCAGGCGCAAGTTCCGTTATGATTGGCAGTTTACTCGCCGGAACGGATGAGAGCCCGGGCGATACAGTTATCTATCAGGGTAGAACCTATAAGATGCATCGCGGAATGGGGTCATTGGGGGCACTACGAAAACGGATGACCCGTGCCCCAGAAGAAAGTTCGGAGGACATTTCTAAACTTGTGCCTCGTGGGATTGAAGGGCGTGTTCCGCACAAAGGAAAACTGAGTAATTTCGTCTATCAATTGGTCGGTGGTATTCGTTCCGCTATGGGGTATTGTGGAACCCCAGATATTGAAGCGTTGCGTAGCGATAGCCAATTTGTCCGGATGTCAAGCAGTGGATACCGCGAAAGCCATCCGCACGATATTGATATCACTGAAGAAGCACCGAATTACACAGTAGCGGGTCTTACCACATAACTGTTTTTTAGATATGCTTTCCACGGTGCCTTTTGTGATAGCATATATCTATATAATAGGATACGCACAACTCATAATTCCTTAAAATACGGAAAGGAAGCTGAAGATTTATGAAAGTTAGCGAAGAGATGTCTTTTTGGGATAGACTCTATATTCCAGCGTTGATTAAGGGGATGTTTACGACGTTAAAACATATCCCTAAGAAGAAATTAACCTACCAATATCCTGAAGATCCGAGGAGTGTGGATGAACGCAATGAACGCTATCGCGGCATTCACAAACTAACGACGACCGAGAAGGATGAAATTAAGTGTGTCGCCTGTTTTTTGTGCGCGACCGCTTGCCCTGCCGACTGTATTACTATCCAAGCAGCACCCGCCCCCGAAGATTGGACGACCAAGGAAGGTTATCAGCGCGAGAAGTATCCCGATGTCTTTGAAATCAATATGCTCCGTTGCATCTTTTGTGGATATTGTGTTGAGGCTTGCCCTGAGGACGCGATTCGGATGACAGGCTTAACGCTTCCGCAGTACTTCCGTGAACGTCAAAAAGAGGGTGAAAGTCTTGGAAGTTCCCGCAGTGATTTCATTTTTGATCGCGATATGCTTGTTGCAAACAACGACATTCCGCAAGAAGGGCTTAGTGTTGAAGCACGATAAGGTATCGTTTGAGACAATTGATGGCACCAGTGTACACTCCCTTTCCGAATAAAAAGTATAGCATTATCTATGCAGATCCGCCGTGGGACTACAAGGGACAACTGCAACATACAGGGAGTGGTGGGAAGGATAGTGGGGGCGCAATTCGACATTATCCGACGCTGCCAGTGTCAGAAATGGAGGCGTGGGATATCGCAGCAATCAGTGAAGAGAATTGTCTGCTTTTTATGTGGAGTTCATCCCCGCATCTGGATCAGGCGATTCGGCTCGGTAAGGCATGGGGCTTCCGATGGGCAACTGTTGCTTTTGTGTGGGATAAGGAGCGTGTGAATCCGGGTTTCTATACGATGAGCCAGTGTGAATTATGCCTCGTTTTCAAACGCGGGAATATTCCGCAACCTCGAGGTGCCAGAAACATCAGGCAACTTGTTAAGGCAAAACGGACGCGCCATTCTGAAAAACCTGATGTCGTGCGTCAAGGGATTGAGGAAATGTTTCCCTGTCAGTGTAAGATCGAATTGTTTGCACGAAGACGGTACGAAGGCTGGGACGCTTGGGGACTTGAGATACCAACTGATAACTAACAACTGATAACTTTTTTATTGCCTAAGTTTATTTGAAAGGCAGATGATTGAATCGACCCAATGCAAGGATTATCGCTTAATTTTCGTTCAAACGCGCTTTTTGCGTTAACTGATAAAATCAAATCCAGTATTGAGGGACGGATGAGTTGGGGAGACACCTTCGGTTTGGGACTTGGTGTGAAAGCAGATAAACATTTAATTGTTTGGACACCGAAGGAGACTTCAGAAGGGGACATTCTGCCCGGTTTCGACTCAGAAGATGGTGAGCTGACAGTGAAAATGCGACCGCGTCCGGGAGCATGGGTCTCTTGGATTGACGAGGCGAAGGTTTCTGCTGATGCTCGCGACGATTATGATCGGGTCCACAGAAGTATACAGGAACTTGAACGCAACGCACGCCAAATCACAGATTTTGCCGATGGTGTTGTTACTGACATCACGATTCAAAACTTGGGAAAATCTCTTACCCTCTCTGAATTGACCCAAGAAGTTTTGAAGGCGCGCTTGGCAGTACCCAGTACCGTCAAGACAGGTGGTTATGTGCTGGCGCGGGTTGATGAACCCGATACTGCAGAGGTTCCCGCGGCTACTGTTATCATTCCAGAGCAGACCCATATTCATCGCGTACACCTCAATGAAGATGCTCTTTTTGACCAACTGTTGAATAATGACTACAATCGACTTCTTGTTGTCATTAGGACTCATATTAGACAGTACCCTGATTTGACTGATTTGGGGCACAGTTTGGCGCTTCATACGCGCCTCTTTGAAACCTTTAGTGATGAAGGTGAAAAAGCAACGGATCCAACGACGGAACTCGGTCCCATTCAGGTACTCGCCACAGCAGCGGTTTACAATCCGCTCGAACCAGAAACACTTCAGTTAGTTCCTATTGCTTTTGATGCGTCTGCAGATGAAATTGAAGCAGCTATCACTGAGGGTGCCAAGAAAATTGAAGCGTATACGGTGAAAGCTAACCAGCACGCGTATCAGTTAATGGGGCAATTTCAGCAAGGGGTGGAAACCCGTTTGAGAGCACTTGTTCTCGGACCCGGACAGCGTGTCCACAATAAGGTTTGGGACGATTTGGTGATTCGAGAACTACGGAATACTATACTCGATTTTGTCGAATTTTATGAAACTTGTCTAACTGAATATTTTGGGGAGGACATCGCAGCAGCGAAAAAAGAGGTACTTACCCAGAATATTGATCCAATGATAGAATTTTGGCAGTTACAGGATAACCCGCAGCTAACGCTGAATCATCTCATCCAATCCTGTTACAAACTTGCGAATCAAGTACTGGATCGCGCTACCGGACTATTTCATGACTTGGTGTTTGAGCAAGATTTTATTCAAACCGGACTTGTCAAGCGGGTGGAGTTCCTAATTTTTGAGAATAACGAACTTTTAGACGAGATTTATCTTCCGAAATGGACGCGCGGGACGGTACGTGAGAAAATTGCTGGCGTTGCGCTACGGTCAACTTTACATGCATCCCAAATTGAACGTCTTGGGACTATCTGGTTGGAATTGCTTGGACTCGCGAATTTTGTGAGTCAGCGCGAACAAGATTTTGAAGTCGTTATTCAACCGTTGGTCGATCTCCTATTGGCGACAAAAATGGTAGGGCAAACACAGCGCCGAAGTCAGCAGGCACAGCAACGCCGCAGTCCTGCCAATTTTGCCGGTTTTGAAATTCCAGATGATGATTTTGAGCAGCTCCTCAATCATGTGAAGCTGCATCTGCCAACGATAAAGCAGTGGTTGGAGCATCTGCCACCAAAAGTAGACCAACAACAGCATTACGCGACCTTATGGACGTTACTGCTTGATGGTAAACTGCGTGAACGACTCCTCGCTGATATCCAACCCACTTGTGATATTAACCTCAGTGTACCAGACCAGACAAAGCGGCTCATCAATCTCATGTTGGGAAGTACGCTGATTATCCAAGCCGAGAAAGACCGAAAGTCGATAGAACGCAGTCTGAATCGGGCAATTATCTCGAAAACTGGGCACGAATTGACGAATGTCACCACACCCGCGATGCTCGCTATACATGGGGATGCGCTCCTGGCAATTCTCTATGAGGAATTATTGGGTTACCACGACACTTTGGCGAAGCGGGTGAACCGACTCTCGAATGCACCTCAAAAACGGAGAAAGCGGCGGCATCAGCAGTCAGGGAACGGGAACCCCGCGGATATTGAAGCAGTTGAAGCGGAACAGGAAAAAGTCAAAGAACTCATGACCTACCTGAGACCTTATCGGCAGGAGGAGGTTATCGGGACTTTAGCGATGGCTGGACTTGATCCGATCGCATCCAATCTTGAGGAGATTCGGAGACAACAGGTGCTCAGTTTTGATGTCAGTGATTTGCCTGCTATCGGTGAAACATGGCTTAGCGAAAGCAAGGGCATTGAGGATTATCCGAATCTGCGGATGTTCCTCCTACAGAACCAACTCCCTATATCTACGACTGGTAGGTTACTCATGGGATTGCGACAGCAGTTTCCCGATGAACTCTTCAACCATGTGATAGGACTTATTCAAGAGGTGAAAGTACTTCAAAGCGGGGACTATAAAGGCGAATCTCTCAATCAGTTTGTCTCTTATATCTCTGAAAAAGTATGGCGATGGGAATTGACACAGATTACAGAGGCTGAACTCCCACTTTTGCTCAAGGAGAAAGTCCTTGCATCAGCAATCTGCTATGAGAAAGAGGTCGAAACCTTGATGGAATATGTTGAGCGTTATGATGAACTTATATCCACCAAACTCGCTGCGGATTCGGAACTTGATGGCCATCGTCAATATCTTGAAGAACAGTTTCAAGCGATTGTTGAAACACTTTTGGTATAAAGGTGATAGATGAAAATAGTTTTGTTAGGCAACAATCAGTTTGCCGTCTCGGTTACTTGGGGCTTATGCCAATTAGAGGCGGTGCGTGAAGTTGCCTTTGTGTCAGCTGCGGCATCGAGCAAAAATAGATTTGTTAATTCAAAAGAAGCCGCACCGGCGAGTCTCCGAGATCTCGTGGAGGCAAATGCATTAAGCGCAAGTGATACCGCAATTTCCGTTTACAACTCGTTAGAAGGGTTGTCCGGGGCAGATGTCATTGTTTTGCTACCACCGATGGGACAATCGGGTTTCCGGTCGCCTCAAGCGTCTAAAACAACAAGCATCGCATTCGCACGCGGTTTTGTTTCCGGAATCCAGCAATATGCTTCGGATGCCAAAATCTTGGTGGCGACATCTCCAGCGAATTACGTTGCTGCGTGGATATATCAAGCCCTCGGTACTGGACAGGTTATCGGTCTTGGAAACGGTGCTGCTACTGCGCACCTGACTGCTGAAATTGCGAATCGTGTCAAGGTTTCAGTGCAAGATGTGATGGCTTTGATTATCGGGAGTGATCAGGAGACATACCCACTTCCACAATACTGCCGTGTCAACGGTATTCCGATCGCACAACTAATGCCTGACACTGACATCGAACGTCTCCGTGAAGCAGTCGTGCAGCGTTGTCCATACACAACAGATGCGGGGTATACGTTAATCAGCCACATTTTGCAGGTGGTTTCAGCCATTGCACTTGATAGAAATCGGGTGATGAGTATTGGGACCCGTGTCTCAGCCGGATCAACATCGGTTTATTTGAACGTTCCAGCGAAAGTTGGATGTAATGGTGTTACCGACATCGTTCCGCTCGCATTGACGGAAGAACAACGCCAGCAGTTTAAAAAATTAGTCGCCGAGAGTGCTGCAGACCAAGCGTCATAAAACTTCGGTTTCCGAATCAAAGAAATACAAGATGAGAGAAATATACCAGAAAATCCCAGAATTGATTGAGACTTCTCAGGTCGGTGCCTATTGTACCGTTGTGGAGACGAAGGGTTCAACACCACAAAAGCCTGGCTCAAAACTGCTAATTCTGCCCGATTTGCGAAATGTGGGCACCCTCGGCGGTGGATGCGTTGAAGCGGAAGCACGCCGACAAGCGATTGGGTTGATGCAAGGCGGAATGCCGCGACTCCTTGAGTTTCAATTGGATAGTGATTACGGTTGGGACGATGGACTCATCTGCGGCGGGAACATGAAAATCTTCATCGATCTGCCGAAAACGTCCGCCGAAGCCGAGATGTTTGAACGTCTTCAAGCACTCAATGAAGAAAAAATCCCGCTCGTCTGTGCGACTGTTGTAACCAGTGAAAAACAGGGCGTGGAAGTTGGGATGAAAATGATCTTTGCCAACACGGGTGAGCGCATCGGGACATTGGGCGATTCGGCTTTGGAGACTGCGATTGAAGAGAAAACTGAGGGGGTCCTTAAGGACAATCGCGCAGTACTATTTCGAGAAAGCGGGACGGCTGGAGTTTTCTTAGAACCGTTGCAGCCGCGACCCACGCTGCTTATTGCGGGCGCAGGGCATGTCGGTCAGGCACTCTGTCATCTTGCCAATTGGTTAGACTTTGATGTCGTTATTGTTGATGATCGCGCCGACTTCGCTTCCGCTGAGCGGTTGCCGGAGGCAGACAACATTATTGTCGGTGATATTGAAACGGAACTCCGAAATTATCCAATCACCTCACTCACCTATGTCGTGATTGTCACCCGTGGGCATCAACACGATGAGTCGGCACTCCATGCTGTTGTTGAATCGGATGCCCGCTATATCGGTTTGATAGGAAGCCGCCGCAAAATTAAACTCATATTTGACGATTTACTGGATCTTGGGATTCCCACGGAAAGACTTCAACGGGTTTACGCACCTGTTGGTCTAAATATTAACTCGAAAACCGTGCCGGAAATTGCTGTGAGTATTGCATCGCAGCTCATCCAGATCCGTAACGCCGCTGAAAATGTTCAGACCTTCGACGCCCAGCCTGAGAGAATGCCTACAGTTAAAGTCGCAGGAGCATAGATATGAATGATGTTCATGTAAAAGAGGACAAATTTTATAATCTCTCCGAAGTCGTTGATGCTGTGAAAAAGACACTTGATCTTGTGAGTGAGAAGTCTAATAGACACAATGAACTTCGTTATTCATCCACGGATGTTTATTGGCTTTTGTATGATATGCTCCAGTATATCAACAGAAATGTACCTGGCGAATTTTCCTTGCTCCAAACCCGAAAAGGGGTTTATCGGGTAAGATATACGGCTGAAGATATGGCAAAACAGAAGTCGAGTCGAAAACTTAAAGCAGAGGTGAATCGAACAGCACGGTATCTCGAAGAATTAACGGGTAGACGACCTCCGTGGGGCGAAAAAGAGTAAGTGTCTCTAAGGAGAAATCTATGGAAGTCATAGATTGGCTAAATGCAAATGACGGGTCTATAATAGGGATTGCCACTGTTGTACTTGTCGGTATCACAGGCTATTATGCCTATTTAACGCGTCGATTACTAAAAGCCTCTGACACACCTGAAATTGCGATCTCCCTCCGTCCGCATGAGGCACACGTTAATGCGGTTATGTTATGCATAGAGAATATAGGAACGGGAGCAGCTCGTAGTCTACAGTTCGCTACAAACCCTTCTTCTGTGTCTGCTCTAGATATACCGCTTGAGAAGATTGGTGTCCTTTGGAATGGAATCGCCTTCTTTGAACCGGGACGGAAAATTGAGCAGCTTCTAGTAATTGTATTGGGGAAAGGAAAATTGAATGAATTAAGAAAAACAGCACTTGAGATCACAGTTATGTATAAAGATTCAGCAAACCATAAACATAAACGTGCTTTTCGTCTTGATTTTGGCGAGTTTGAAGGCTTTTCACAGTTTGGCACACCACCACTTTATGAGATGGCAAAAAATATTAAAAATATACAGGAAGATTTACATCGTATTGTTACTGGCTCGCGAAAACCAATAATTCTCACGGAAACCCTATCTGAACATCGCCGACAGGAGTTTACTAACTCGTTGGAAAATCGAATAAAACATTTGCCAAAAGAAACTCAAGAAAAAACTCTGCAGGAGGTCGATGTTGTCGTCAGCAAGCGAGAGCAGGAAGTATACGAAAAGGAGCAAAATGAGAAAACAGCAACAGACACCAATTCATGATGAAGAGGAAGTGAAACCGATGACAGTTACAGTTTATATCTGCCCAGGTGAACGTTTGTTTTTTGAAGTCCCTGATGATATAGACGATATAGTGGATATATCAATGAATGACAATCCACAATTACCCTATGAGGAATTTAAAGCAGCATTAGAAGAATGGGATGTCTTAGTGAGGAAATGTGCCAAGCCTGATGCCAAACCATTATCCGACTACGCTGTGAGCCGTGAAGGTATATACGAAGACCATTTATAGACATGATTTATCTGATAGATACCAATATTTTGTTGTGGTTTGTGGATCCTACCGACGCAAGTTATCTAAAGATTCAAGTATCCATTGATAAATTACGGGCAAATGGTCATCAACTGCGGACGACACCACAAAATTTCGCGGAGTTTTGGAACGCTTCAACTCGACCTACTGAACGAAATGGTTTTGGACGCACACCATCGGAAACAAATCACTTTTTGCAGCACCTTGAAGTGCTTTTCCCTTTGTTGCCGGACTTGCCTGCTATGTACCCCGAATGGAAAAGGCTCGTCGCGAATTATAGCGTTTTAGGTGTTCAGGTCCACGATGCGCGATTGGTTGCCGCAATGCTTATCCATGACGTAACACACATCCTAACTTTCAACACACAAGACTTTACCCGCTACGCCCCAGAAGGAATTGTCGCTGTTGATCCAGCGGCAGTTTAGTAAAACATAAATTTAAGGAGAGTATTTCGTGAATCAGGAATCAAAAGGAACGGTTGAAGATATTGAGATGTCCATAGAGGCGTTGGATGCCCAAAAAGCCGCGGACATTTTTGAGGAACACGGATGCCTGGTCGTCCGCGGGTTAATGAAACCCTATATTAAAGCGATTCATCAAGATATCGAAGCTGCTGCTGCGGAATCCATAGCATTGCTTGATAAAGCAGAACGGATTGTTGAAGGATGGCGCACACCCAACGGCACGCTGTTTCTACCAGCACCAGAGGGCTACGAACGCGACAAACAGATTATGGTGTTGGCGGTGAACTATCAGACGAGCGCAGCGTTCTTCCAATCCGCTTTCGATGAAACCACAGCCAATATCATTGAGGCAATCTTGGGACCGAATGTAGAGATATTTGGTAACGGACAGTGCCTTTATAAAGAACCCGTTGGCGGACACCCGAAGCATCTACATCAGGATTCTGCCTACTTTGAACATCGCTATCAAGGTCCCGTCGGCATTCTGAACTATGTTGTAGATACAGATTTGGTAAATGGTGCGTTACACGTCGTGCCGGGTTCGCATCAACTCGGGCAGCTCAAGCATATTGATACCTTCTCGCACCTCGGTCTGGAGGAAGATGAGTGGCCCTGGGAAAGCGCACTCCCAGTCGAAGGTAAAGCCGGTGATTCTATCTTCTTTAACGTCAAGACTATACACGGTTCCAAACAAAATATGTCCGACAAACCGCGTCCAGTTTTCATCAACCGTTACCGTCGAACAGACGACTTTGTAGTCATCGGTGGGACAACGACAACAAACCGGGCAGAAGCCGAGAAGCGCGCCGCTGCAGCTGAGGAAGCGAAGAAATCTAATAGTGATCGAGGCTTGATGTTGCGCGGGTTCCGTCCCTTTGGAAAATAAAAAATGAAATGGGCAGATGTCCTCTGCCTTACAATTGATACAACATCAGATAGATAAGCACACCTGTTACCGAGACATACAGCCAGATCGGAAAGGTAATCTTCGCGATGCGGCGGTGTGCATCAAACCGTTCACGCCACGCCAAATAGAGCGTCCGTAACGCCAACGGCACTATCACAAACGCCAAGATAATATGAGAAATCAGGATGGTAAAGTAGACGGGACGGATCCATCCCTGTTTTGTAAACGGCTTCGATCCTGCGTGATAGTGGTAAATGATATAGCATATCAAGAAAAGTACAGATACGCCAAAAGCCGCCAGCATGCAATTTTTATGTGCTGTAATCTTCCGTTGGCGGATTTGCACATACCCTATTGTCAGCAGGATGCCGCTGATTGTGTTTAGCGTCGCATTGATCGTCGGCAGGTCTGAAATCTCAAGCAATCTTCTCTCCTTCCGCTATCGGGGCCACCGATACGCTTGTGCACCTTTTGAATTCTCTAACGCAAATTCCCACCGTTCACACCACGTCTTATATTCTGTGTTACCCTCTTCGGGACGCAAACGACTCCGCATAAGAAATGCAGGGTAGAAAGGTCTTCCTGTCGGTTGATAGACATCGTGATAACGGAGGTCGAAACTCCATCGGATGCTGTCTGACTCGTTCGGTTTCGCACTATGAAGCGTGTAGTTGTGGAATAAGATAACACCGCCTGCGCGGATTGGCAAGGGTTTCGGTATAAGATTAGATGGCTGGTTTTCTGGTAGAACCGCCAATCCACCTGATGTCCAATCGTGCTTGAAAAGCCCCATCTTATGACTCCCCGGCAGCACTTGCAGACACCCGTTTTCCAACGTCGCGTCCACAATCGGAATCCAAACCGTTAGCATAAAGTACGGGTCCGTATCGGGCCAGCATACACCTGCGTCCTGATGCCAAGGTGTGGGTCCCCGCTGTGAGCTCTTTATTGGCAAAACAGCACGGATATGTTGGATCGGATTGCAGATAACCTCGGAACCGACAAAGGATTCTGCGATGTCAAGGATTTTCGGGTTCTTCAGAAAGTTAAAGGTCGCCTCACCACGCGCTTGCATAATATCAAGGTTTGCCGTTACTTCTTGTGCCTCATTCGCAAGATGAAGCAGCCGTTCCGTAAACGGTTTATCAGTGTGTGTATCGCTAACCTTTCCGTCTGTATGCAATTTCTCGGCGCGTTCTGCGATGATTCGGCTGTATTCGCCAATAACGGGACCCAGATCGGTTTCATCAAGCGCATCTTCAAGCAGTAGGTATCCGTTGTCGTGAAAGAACGAAACTTGAGATTCGGTTAAACGCATGATTGCGTCCTCCTTGCGTTGTGCCTATCCCCACCGTTGTTCTGGCGGATCAAAGACAAACCCGTGGAAAAACTTCCGCTGTTCGGGTGAAAGTTGCTCGTTATAGAAATGTTTAGAATAGCCCCAATGTTCTTGCGAAGCGATCATCCACGGATGCTCGTAGGCATAATAGAGCATTTCCCGGCATCCCTCTGATTTGGTAAAGATACCCGCAGAATGCCAGACGGCATTATGGAATAAAATAGCACTCCCCGGTGGCGCACACACCTCCAGTGCACCCGGATACTCATACGGATACCTGAGGTCTTCATGGCTCGGATCGTACATCGCTGTGTGGCTCCCTGGTATAAGCCACAAATTCCCTTGTCCACCTTCTGTCATGTCGGTCAGATAATAACCTATTTTGAGCTGCAGAAACGGAATTGGACGTAGGTTACGATAGCCTTCGTCGTGTCCGTCGATGTGCCATCCCATCGGACGTTCCTTTAAATCCGAAGCGTGTTCAACAATCGCGTCCGAAGCGTGATGGTGGGGCATCTTATTCAGTAAACCTGTAACGTACGGCAGAATCGGTTGCCAATCCAGAAGTTCCAGGAATGCCGGATGGTCGCCGAGGATATAGAAGATACGGGTGCTTTTTTCGCCATGGATGTGGGTCATACCCGTCTCGGTTAACCCTTTCTCCTCGCATTCCCGCCGTTTTTCAATCACCTCAGCAAGGGCACTCCTGAGCGTTTCAACGTGGGACGGAATAAAAAAATTTTCCAAGACAAGATAACCATTGTTTTCAAAGAAAAACTTTTCGGCATCAGTCAATTCGTGAGACATACAGTAAACCCTCTTTTTTTTATCGTAAAACTCACAATTTATGTATACACCTACGGCTTAAAAAGGGACGCGTTTGTAGTAGGGCAATTCTGCGGCGTACTCACCCCGGTTCATGCCATTAAGGCATGAATACCGTTGATTCATGCGAAGTGCATTATTGCCCGTCGTGTCAAAGGGTGCCTGGACTATAAATCGAACAACTTTATGGCGTTTTCACTAAAAATGCGTGCTTTATCTGCTTCAGGGATGGACATTTCCTCAATTAAACCGACAAATCGTGGCATATCCACCCACGGATGATCTGTTCCAAACAGCAGCCGCTCTGCCCCCGAATACTGATAAGCGTACTGTAATGATTCTATCGACGGCGACACAGTATCCAAATAGATACGTCGCAGATACGCACTCGGTGGTTGTGTTATATTCTCTCTGGCTCTACCGAGAACTTCAGTTTGATGATCAATCCTGCCACTCATGTAGGGTAAAATACCGCCGACGTGCGGCATCACAATTTGCAGATCCGGGTGACGTTCAAGAATCCCACTCAGAATCAACCGCAGAAGTGCAAAACTGTTATCCACCTGTAACCCCATCATACCAATCATCCAATGATCTTTGATTGCCTCACCCCACGTCGGAACGGTCGGATGCATCACAATCGGCATCTGTAGCGTTTCAGCGTGTGCATAGATAGGTTCAAACTGCGGTGCGTCGACCAGTTTCCCACCGATATGCGAATAGAGCATTATTCCGCGAAATCCGAGTTGTTTGACGCGATCCATTTCTGTTATGGCTTCATCTGGATTTTGCCACGGAAGGCATGCCAATCCTACGAACCGCTGTGGATATGCCTCCACGAGTTCGACGATGGCATTGTTAATTGCTTGCGCGCCTTTGCTTCCTAATTCAGGCGCGAGCATGCACGGTGGGGGGATATTGGTGCTGAGGAGTGCCATATCGACTTCTGCTGCGTCCATATCCTTGAGTTTACGTTTCGGATCGTAGGCTTCGTCTTGTAAGCGAAAGGTCTGGACATCGCCGTACGTAACGACAGCCTCACTGCCGCGGCGGATGACTTGCGGAGGGTGCGGGTTCTGCCCCAGGATTTCGATATAGGCGTTTGGAAATATGTGGCTCTGACAGTCAATTCGCATTTTTTCGGTCATCAATATCGTTTAAGGCGCGGGTGCTTACTCTTTGAATTCTGCGATGACTTTGCGTATACCTGACAATGCATTTTCTGCAGCAGTTACCCGAGATTCAAGCTTTGCAATCCACGCTGCTTTTTCAGCAGAGAGTGTGTTCTGTTGCTGTTCTGGCGCGGGGGCGTTCACGGGGGACTTTTTGGTATCCTCGGGTTGCTGGTTAGTTTCGGGCGTTGCTAACGTTGTTTGTAGTTTCCGCCACGGCTTCTGAAAACTGAAATCCTCTGTGAGTTTATCGATGCGGACGATAGTGAAGACGCGCGTTGTTTTGAAATCAGGATGGTAGTCAACCGTCAGGGCATTGATGCCGGGTCCGATCTTCTCTTTGTAGCGCGGGTGCATCTGAAGCAGTTTCATGACCATCTTATGCTCTGTGCCCTGTAGGGGTTGTTTCAGGGGCGCGGTATCTCGAATCAGCTCGAAGCGTTTTTGAATGTCTTCAACGCTCTCAAAAGTTTCTCCTGCGAATTCAATCACTGTTTCATTCTCCTTTACCGAAAGAAATTTCCATAGATTTTGTGTCTTTTAGTATGCCATGTCTAACCATTTTTTTCAAGGAATCTTTTTAGCCAAAGATTGTTGCGTTTCACTCCATCTTATGCTATCATCTAAGATATAAAAAACCAACCGCTAATTGATCCTCTCACTTAACAGGAGCGTTTATGCAAGACTGGAAACATTTTATTTTCATCGGTTGTCTGCTGATATTCAGCGTAGGTATCTATCAAAACGTTAATGCCCAAGAAAACCTCGCCCAGCAAGCGTTCGCTATTTTTCAACAAAACTGCCTCAACTGCCATGGGGAACACGGTGCCTTTACCGAGAGCCTCATCATTGAACACACAGCACTCATTGAAAACGGAACAGTTGCTCCGGGAAATCCCGCTGGTTCTGAGTTCTATCGTCGATTGGTGGAAACATCTGTAGAAAGACGGATGCCGCTCGGACAACCCCCACTTTCACCTGCAGCGATTGACATCATTCGCCGTTGGATTCAAATAGGCGCGCCGGATTGGGAGGAAACATCTGAATCCCATGGAACGTTCATCACACCCCAAGAAATGCTGAATAGCATTGAGAATCACCTGAATTCTCTCCCACCGTTTGATCGCACTTTTGCACGCTATTTTACCCTCACACATCTCTATAACGCCGGTGAGATGCCTGAAGCACTTCATGCCTACCAACGCGCACTTTCAAAACTCGTGAACAGTCTCTCGTGGGGACGCGAGGTCATCAGACCGCAACCCATTGACCGAGAAGAAACGATCTTCTATATTGATCTGCGAGACTACGAATGGGAAATCGGTACGAATCGCTGGACCCTGATTGAAGCCGAATATCCGTATAATATTGAGTTTGATGCTCCGACACAAACGAATCTCCGTGAAAAACTAACGACGCTCCGTCAAGAAATGAACTGCGAAGTGCCGTTCGTTCATGTCGATTGGTTTCTTGCCACCGCTTCCTTACCACCCCTCTATCATAATATCCTTGGACTCCCTGGGACCGTTCGGGAGTTGGAAACACGGCTTGAGGTGAACGTGGTTGAGAATATCCGTAACGCTGCGGGAAGGCGCGTCTGGCGCGCAGGTTTCAACAATTCGGGTGTCTCAAATCATAACCGTGTTGTGGAACGCCACATCTCTCGGTATGGTGCGTATTGGAAGAGTTACGATTTTGCAGGAAGTGTCGGGACACAGAATATCTTCACACACCCCTTGTCTTTTACACACGATGGTGGTGAGATTATCTTCAACTTACCCAACGGTTTGCAGGCGTATTATTTAGTCGATGCCGGAGGCGATCGACTTGATGAAGCACCGATAAGTATCGTTTCTAACCCCGCAGCGAGCGATCCAACTGTGCGTAACGGACTGTCGTGTATCGGCTGCCACACCGAGGGGATGAAAGACTTTGAGGATCAGGTGCGTGCTGTTGTTCAGCAGAACGCCAATCCACCCTACAACAAAGCGCAGGCATTACGTCTTTATACCGAAAAAGTTATCATGGACGAACTCGTTTCTGAGGACACACAGCGGTATCGTCAGGCACTTGAGGCGGCAGGCGATATATTTGGCGGAATTGAACCCGTGCAGCGGTTCCATGAGGCGTTTCAGTCGCCTCTTGATGCTGCATACGCTGCGGCTTCTGTCGGTTTAGAAACAGAAACATTTCTTGCGGAGATTCGTGAGAATACGAATTTACAGAATTTGGGGTTGCTGGTATTAGAAAATGGTACGATAAAACGGGATACATGGACAGAGAATTTTAGTGAAATCATTTTTGCGTTGGATTTCCCATCGCGAAGTGCAGGCATCAATGTCGATCCACACACAGAGATTATCCCTGGAGCGTCTGTACACATTCCCGATGTGAACCTACGTGCTGCGATTGAAGATGCACTTGGCAAAGCACCAGGCACCACGATTACCGCAGAGGAGATGGCAATGCTGACAAGGCTTGTTGCCAATAACAGAGATATTCAAGACTTGATAGGACTTGAGTATGCTATAAATTTAGATGATTTATACGCGCCTGATAACCAAATAGCCGACCTCTCGCCTCTCTCTGAATTAACCAACTTGAGAGTATTAAATGTCTGGCACAATCCAATAGAAAGTTTATCCCCGATCGCAGGTTTATCAAATTTGGAACATATAACACTCATAGGAGATGGTGGAATATCAGACATCTCTCCTCTTGCTGGATTTGTCAAACTAAGACACTTTCTGACATGGGGTAACCCAATCTCCGATCTTTCTCCTCTTACTGGATTGACACAATTGGAAACTCTGGATATTTGTGGGTCAAAAGCATCTGATATTTCGCCATTGGCCAAGTTAACAGAACTCAAAGAGTTGTATCTTGTTGAAAATAGTATTTCGGATGTATCGCCTCTGGCAGACTTAACGAATTTAACACGGCTGAGTCTTGGTGAAAATAGTATTTCGGATGTATCGCCTCTGGCAGGACTTACTAATCTGAAATGGTTAGGACTTCACCACAATTCAATATCCGACTTTTCGCCTTTAGCAAGGCTCCCTGAAACGACAATCTTTTCACGCGCTTTTAACCCAGGGGTACCAACAAGCGGTCCGAAAATAGAGGGGCCGTGGTCATGGGTCACTGTTCCGGGTGAACGCCTTGATAACAACATGGATTTCCTTGCGGAAGCAAGTTCAGGTGGTATAACCGAACAAAAGGCGGCAACCCACGGCGTTATACAAGGAACATTGGTTGGGAATAATCGGTGGACACACGGAAAAATCGCACCATCAGGCAGTGAAATGAACATTGCCGATATGTTAGATGAGATCGGTAGTGAAGCAAATACGGATAGCAACCGTATTATCTACGGCTCTATTATTTTAGATTCCCCACATGAACAGGACACGAATCTGTTCTTTGGGTGTGGAGGTCGGGTAAAAATCTGGCTAAATGGTGAGTTGATTTATCAATCTTTGGTGTGGCGTGGTAGAGGGTTAGCTCATGATTATCACGATTTTCTTCCTGTCACTTTGGTGCAAGGCTCAAATGCTTTATTAGTCGCAATTGACAATGGAGTAGGTTGGTGGACTGCCTTTTTCGGTTTTGAAGAAGGCGCAGCGTATACGATATCGACAGCATCAACAAAAACGCGTGTTGGATACACCTTCTCTGAATCTAAAATCTATGTTGGTGATACCTTCACCCTTGACCTCAGCGCGAGAAACGTTATTGATTTAGCGGGATGGCAGTTTGATATTGCGTTTGACCCTGCGGTCCTCGAAACCGTTGAGGTCAACGAAGGCGATTTTCTCAAGGAAGGGGGTGGAACAACCTTCTTCCAAAAAGGGACAATTGATAACACGACAGGCAAGATTACAAAACTCAGCTCGGCACGACTCAGCGAAGATGGGGTCACCGGCACAGGAACACTCCTGTCGGTAACCTTCACAGCTAAAACACCCGGACAGACGCAGCTCACACTCGAAAACTTCCAACTCGCTGCGATTACAGGGGAGCCTATTCCTATAAGTCTGCCTGAGATCCTTATCACGATAGAAGGACAGCTCATGACCGGAGATGTCAACCGAGACGGACAGGTTAGCATTCTGGATATGGTGCTGGTGGCGCGTCAGTTCGGGAACACGGTTCCTTCGGACTCGGCAGTTGACGTAAATGGCGATGGCGTTATCAATGTCTTGGATCTGATTCTTGTTTCTCAGAACATGGGTGAATCCAGCGAGGCAGCTGCCCCGTCTCTTGTTGGAGTAAACGAGCGAGAATTGGATCCGGCGATAGTCAGGGCGTGGATAGCACAAGCGGCACTTGAAGACGATGGCTCTGTTGTCTTCCAACAAGGGATAGCGAAACTTCGGGAACTGCTATCATCGCTGCTGCCGAAAGAGACGACACTGCTGCCGAATTATCCAAACCCATTCAACCCAGAGACATGGATACCGTATCAACTCTCCGAACCTGCGGAGGTTACCTTGCGCATTTATGCTATCAATGGTGAATTGGTCCGGACGTTGGCGTTAGGACATACACCTGCGGGTATCTATGAATCTCGGACGCGTGCAGCGTATTGGGATGGGAAAAATGAGGTGGGTGAGTCTGTTGCAAGTGGAATTTATTTCTACACGCTAACCGCAGGCGACTTCACGGCTACGCGGAAACTCCTGATTCGGAAGTAAGTATGTCTTTAAGTTTCGGCTATGGAAGATTTACACACTCCCGAAAATTCTTGTGTTTCGAGGTAATCTATGTTATCATAGAAATTATGAAAGTTAACCTCCAAATAAGGTAGATGAATCTATAGCAACTGAGGAGATAGCACGATGCACCAAAGACTACGTTCTGCCCCCACAGTCGTCTATCCCGAATCCGACGGTCAACCGATGGCAGAAACTCCGAGACATCAACAAGTCATGATAGATTGCATGAATGTTCTGAGAAGACATTTCTATAAGATTCCCGAGGTGTATATTGGAGGGAACATGCTGCTGTATTACGAAGAAGGCAACCCTCGGAAGTCTGTCTCCCCGGATGTGTTCATGGTTCGGGGTGTCTCGAAGAAAGAACTCCGAGTGTATAAGACGTGGGAACAGCATCCGACGCTTGATTTCGTATTAGAGGTTGCGAGTCCAAGCGCAGTCAGAAAAGATTTAGGTGAGAAAAAGGAGCTTTACGCGAATGTCCTGAAAGTCAGAGAGTATTATATTTACGACCCCTATCATGAGGTAGAACCTTCGTTCATAGGGTTCCGTCTTGTCGGGGGTATGTATGAGGAGATAGAGTTTGTGAACGATCGACTTGTGTCTGAGCAGTTAGGCTTGGAACTTGGTGAGCATGAAGACACGCTGCGCCTGTATGACCCAATGAATGGTACGTGGTTGCCTACCTCTGATGAGCGAGCGGACGCAGCAGAGGCACGCGCTGAAGGTGAGGCACGCGCTCGGCAAGTCGCGGAGGCTCGCGCAGCAGCAGCAGAAACCGAACTTGCTGAGCTTCGGGCAGTCCTTGAACGGCTACAAACTTCTGAGTAGTGTCTACTATCATTCAAATCACTCTTAACAGCGTTCTATCTTCTGCGCTGTGGACTCCACCTGATGACATAATTAGATGGTATCTCCCTGACAAACATAGACGACGCGCGATCCCGGTCCCCAAAACGATATGTGACAGAACTCAGATACAGCTGCGCCTGTGCGCGCGTCATACCGACATAGAAAAGACGACGCTCCTCTTCAAGTTCTGCTTCCGTAATATCCTGCCGCCACATCGGAAAACTCCCCTCCTCCATACCAATAATGATGATGATCGGAAATTCTGTCCCTTTTGCTGCGTGCAACGTCATTAACGTCAGCTGCTCAGTAGAGTCGTCAAGTTCATCGACATTCGTGAGCAACTTCTGATAATCCAAGAAATCCGTAAGCCTATTCGTATCACTCATTGATTCAAAATGAAGCGCGGCGTTCATAAACTGAATACGCCGTTGTCGCCACGCAAGGTCTTCTGAAAACTCAGGAGGTGGGACATCCTGTAATTCTTCCATATAGGCTGTTGCCTGTTCCGCCTCCGCTGCTTCAAGCGGGAAGCGGTCCGGCAATTTAGGGTCGTGCATCCGGACGAAGCGTTTCGCAGCATTGAGAAACGCATCCGTCTCAGTTAAGGTTTCCTTGGTAGCCGATGCGCCAGTTTTGGCGAGGATACTGACACCGACGAGGGGTAGGAGTTCAGTCAGAGATTTTACCTCGCGTTTGTAAGCATCAATTTTGATGAGTTCTTTAAAGATTTCTCGATTGGCCGTAACATCTTCCAAGGCACCGTGTAGGCGACCGTGTTCGATGCCAAATTTTTCGGCAAGTGCACCCATGCTACACCGTTGTCGCGGGAAAAGTCGACGCGCCGTGGCAAGCGTATCATAATGCGGAGCAGACAAATCCCGCCCCAAATATTCTCTGAGATCCCGCGCGAGGATTGGATTATCATATTCTGCGACGTTGTGCCCAATCAAGATCCGATCTTGGATGAACCCCATGAGTTCCGGCAAAACTATTTCAATTCCTGGAGC
This sequence comes from Candidatus Poribacteria bacterium, assembly GCA_965232115.1. Taxonomy (GTDB): domain Bacteria; phylum Poribacteria; class WGA-4E; order WGA-4E; family WGA-3G; genus WGA-3G. The sequence goes on along the minus strand of OZ246958.1, from coordinate 3,800,285 downwards.
GTCTTTGACTGTTGCTGCGTCAATTCTATGAATACGTGTGGCGGCACGTGGAATGTGACCACCAGGTGGTTTTACCAATCGATAAAACCGCTCAACTTCATCTCCGACGATACTGAGTCGTTGTGCGGCGATCTCAACAATCTCTGCTGTTTTCGGATTGATGCCGGTTGTTTCCAGATCGTAAACAACCATATCCGCCATGTTTGGACTTTCAAACCGATTGATAAGCCGTTGGCAAAGCTTGAGTGCCGCAATGCTACGAATACCCTCGGATCCGAGCTGAACCACATCTGTATCTATTGTATCCGCAGTTCCAATCAGAATTGTCCGCGCGTCTCTCCCACTTTCTCCGATTTCGGCAAAGTCGCCAATAAGCACATGGACTCCATTTGCCATCAGTGTCCCATCGTTTTCATCAGGCGGTAGGAATCGAAGTTGCACTGTGTGATCCAGATAGGTTTCAAGCGTCTGATGGATAATGTGTGCTGCGCAGTATTCGTCAATCCCGTGACTGGTAGTAATCTGAATCGGTTCATCAAGGTCGAGGGCACTGTAGAGAACATCTTGCGCCGTTGTGAGATTCGACAGTTCAGGTTGCCTTTCGATGACTTCTAACTCTTCAGCGCGGTAGGGAGAACGAGACTGTTCCAACGTGTCAAAAAGTTTGAGAATTATCTTATCAACCGCCTCTCCTTCGATTTCAGTTGATAAATCCTCAAGTTGCGTCCAGAACTGGCGCACATTTTGGCGGGTTAAGGGTCCGACATCCTGTGGATATGCTTCAATATTTTTCAGCAGTTCGATGAACGCAATATGTTCGCGCTGTGCGAGCCACTTAAGGCGCACCCATGTCAAATCGTCAATGCAGGTTTCAGGAAAATTGATGGAACGTTCCAAATCTTGGGGAAGTTGCCACTGGATAAAACGGAGATACGCGAGAATGCTCTTACTGTTTCCCTCTCCAAAGGAATTCATCGGTTGAACGCGTTGAAATTGAATGTTGGCGCGTAGGAGCTGCTCAGCCAACACGTCTGCGAGTCTATGTGTTCGGTAAAAGATCGCTATATCGCGATAAGAGTAGTTGCGTTGCGTTACCAAATTCTCGATAACGTTGATGATACCGCGTGCTTCTGCCACAGGTGTATCGAAGGTATAGTGGAAAATGTCGCGTCCGACATCTTTGTGGGTTCTGAGGGTGTGCTGTTTTTGTCGTTCTATGTTTTTAGAAATGACCTCCTCTGCGGCACGCAAAATCTTCTCACTGCATCGGTAGTGATCGTCCAGTGTGAGGGTCTCTGGGTTGAAGTCGATTTTGAAATCCACAATATACTGTGGATTCGACCCACGCCAACTATAGATCGCCTGATCTTCGTCAGCGACGACCATCAGGTTCCCCTCCGGTGGCGGACAGAGCAGTTGCAGTAAACGATACTGTACGTTATTCACATCGTGGTATTCGTCGACAAGGATGTATGAGATCTCCCTACGATAGGCTTCTCGGACCTCTTCTACCCGTTCAAACAGTTCGACGGTTTTCACAAGGAGATCGTCGAAATCAAGCGCATCGTATGCGTCAAGTTTGTCTTGATAACTTCGCAGGACACTTCGGATATTTTCGATAGTTCCTGATTCATACATATCCAGCGTATCCGCTGCATCAACAAGGTTCTGTAGTTTACATTTGGCATCACTGATAACGTTGCGCAGCAGCCATGGCGGATAATCGTCAGGGTTAAGGCTTAGCTCGCGAACGCTTTCCGTTAGAATCTCGTCTTGAAACTCTTGGTCAAAGATAGTGAAGTTTTCGCTCAGTCCGATTTGTGTTGCATGTTTTCGGAGCACTTTGACGCAAAATGCATGGAAGGTGCAAGCCTTAACGCTGGATCCGTGTGGTTCACCGATTTCACTATTGATGCGTTCCTGCATCTCCTCCGCGGCTTTGTTTGTAAAGGTAATTGCGAGGATGTTTTCAGGTTTAATATTGTGTTCACGAATCAAGTAGGCAATACGGTGTGTAATGACTTTTGTTTTTCCCGTGCCGGGACCCGCGATGACGAGCAGTGGACCATTTTTATGTGTTACTGCTTCTCTCTGTTTTTCGTTTAATTCATTGAGGATGTTCATCGGATTTCCTCCGGTGCCTTACTATTGGAAGAGGTTCGCGTCACTTTCGGTATTTCGTGCAATATAGTGCTTATCTCAAGGTTACAACACTGATGTGAAGGTTCGCCATTATGATTGAACTTGCGTTATTATACCATATTTGATGCGAAAAATCAATACAATTTTTCTGTGAATTATCAGTAATTTGATATACGCTATTTAGCATAATCTTCGGTGTCAAACCCCCGTCCTTTAGGTCGGGGATGTAGACACCGCCTATGGTTGTGTGAAAAAAAGATTTGACATTCACCTAAAAATGTAGTATAATATTACCAGACATTTGGACACCGTTTCCACCCTCTACTCTCTGTAGAGGTGGTGTCCACTACCGTGGAAAGTAGTCAAAAGTGTTTGGTGTCCATATCACCTAAAAAGTATATCGGAACACACCGACGTAGCAAGAGGAGTAGAATCCCAGCCAACTGCGTGTGTTCCCCCAATTCTATTCTAAACGGGCAGGCTCGGCTGCCCTAAGTGGAACAGACGTAAGACGGTGGACTCTTAGAGGAAACCGCAGACTGCGAGGAAGCACAAGCCCCACGCTTTAGCGTGTGGGTACCGTTGACGGAAATACAACCCATTTTATAGTAGATTTGAAAAATAAGTTTACACTATAAGCGAAAACTCACGCACCGCTGGCGAGGTTTCCTAACCTTGCCAGTCGTATCCTGAAGTTCCCTTAAAATAGGTAGGTGCGGTTTGTAACCGCACCGTTTTCGTTTTATATCCTTGCTTTTCCAGTTCCCATCCATTTATTGCATCATTAACAGGATTTCCCAACCTCACCGAGACACCTCGTTGAAGAAGGTTCCAGGATTTCGTCATCTTGCTATTCAGCCTTCAGAAAACACACCAATAAATTTTGCTATCAAGGTTTAGTATCCGTATTAACAGGTGGTTCCTCGTTGTTCAGGAACCGATCGATGGTGTTAATCGTTGCCGGACTCGTGCGAAAGTCAGCGACCCACGGTTCGCGGAAGTATACCTGTTTTTCACGAGGTAAACCTAAAAGCACTTCAGGCGGAATCCGTAGACGGTGCCAGTGTGTTGCGAGATGCGCATAAGCGTTTAGCACTGCCACACGCGGGGTCTCACGTTGCCATACAGGACCGGCATGACACAGGTTTTCTGTAAAAAAGATTGCACTACCAGCCGGACATTCATAAGTCATTAGAAACGGACTCCGTTTGCCATCTTCTAAAGACATGTGGTCGGGGTGCATCGGGAAGTTAGATTTGTGGCTGCCCGCTATGAAGTGTGTTGCCCCGTCCTTTTTGGAAATATCCGTGAGTTCAAAGACGACGCGCACCATTCCCGCATGGATCCGTCCGTTATGGACGCGATATCCGAAGATCGGATCACCCTGTTGCGGTCCACCACCGTGGAGTCCGCCGTGTTCCTGTCCTTTTTCACGCCAGACAGAGAAGGTATTTTCCATTCGGACATCGGGCCCGATGATTTCGTGTAAAACATCGAGAACTTTCGGATGATCGATGAGGACACTCGCGGGACCACCCGGCACGGCGCGGTGTTCCGGTGGAAGCGATTCTGGGTTGTGATGTATCCGGTCAATCTGTTCAACGATTGCGTCCACTTCATCGCGTTCAAGGATTGCGGGACGGACAAGGAATCCGGTTAAGTCGAATCGAAATTTTTCTTCATCGGTCATCTGTTTACATCTCCTTCCTTAATTTTTTTCTTTGCGAGACCTCTTTTTGAGAATGTGTTCAAATTTTGGGATGTATCTACCCTTGCAAAACCGTAGCAAGATTCTTTGGTTCACCACATTTACGTCTCTGAATGGCTGTGTTTTGACGAAAGAAACGCACTTTGGATCGTTCAAGTTCACGGAGTTGAAATCTATCAATACCCTTGCCATGGAACAGAGCGGGAACGCATGTAATTTCGAGCGTGCTTAGTGCCGCATTCGCCTCCTTAGGCAATTTTCTAAATATATCTGTGACAAAGTCAGCAGCACCTTGCAACTGATCGATTATTGCTGAGGTTTTAAAGCCACCACTCTTGAGTTCTATGAGAACAACAACCAAATTACTTTGAGAGGTATCTCTGCAGAAGAGAATATAATCACATCGTCTCGTACTTATTTTACGCCGTTCAAACTCACATTCAAGATTTACGATAACTCGATCGGATGGAACATCAGTCAAGTATACACGACATCCATCTCCGCTACAAGATTTGCTAAGGCATTCATCATTTACCTGATTCCCAATTTCTGTAAGCAGCTCTTTTAATCCCACTTACCGCTACCTCCCGTCAACTTTTTCAAGTAGATCTTGGAGGTTAACCGACCGATCATAAAGTTTATAAGCTACGTCTTCGTAATCTGTCGGTTCTATCCCTTCAGTGCGGTCAAATGGAATCTGTTTCACTATCCCGTCCTTTTGGAACCACCAGGTTCCCACTTCTTCAGGGAACAACCACTGCGTTGATGAAATTTCTTTAGTTTGCGGTACGTTTTTTCTTTTTAGTTCACCTATCCGAATCAAGTTCGCAATTTCTTTGAGAAGCCAATCACTATGGGTTGTCACAACCACACGCACCCCGGCACGAACTAAGCCTGCAAGAGTTAACGCTATCTCAGTTTGCGCGCCCGGGTGCAGATGTGCCTCTGGCTCCTCAATAATAAGTGTATCATTGGGGTGGATCCCACCACGAAGAAAAAGTACTAAGGGAGCAAGTTCAGATACCATTGACGCTGTACGCGTGAGACGAACTTCTTTTCCCATTGCTTGGGGTTGGTAAAGGAATTCTGGGTACCCTCCGGGGATAGGTTTTACAAGAATCTGTCCCGCAAGTACATTCGATTCTAGGATGTCGGCAAGATAAGGTATTTTACCATCAGGTTTAGTGGTCTCATTGTGGAGTATGAGTTTGCTCAAGAAGTCTGCTATCACCCCCGAAAAAGTTGGTACTGCCAAAGGGGACAATCCTACACCGGCTGCACCGCCAACAATAGAACTCGCAATGACACGATGACTTTGCATGATTCCACTTCGCGCAGCTGGCAAATAGTATCTTCCTCGTTTTGCCATACTAAGTCCAGGGAAGATTTCAGGGCAGATATCTAAGAGTTCCTCAAAGTTAAGACTATCTTCTGCCAACCATTCATCCTCGGTAAGAAAGACTATGTTTTCATTAAGGGAACCATCTACAGTGATTTCCGATTTGAAAGCCTTTATATTGAAGTTCCAAAGGTCCTGATTTTCTTCGCGAACCTTCAACGCAATTTTCATCTCATGGGTTTGGTTATCAATTAGTTGAATCAGTTCTGAAATTGAACTGATATCAAAGCAGCGTGCAAGTTCGCCCTCTAAATCGTGTCCGAGAAATTTGGAATCCTTAAAGCTGCCTACTGCCAACTCACGGATCCCTTGTGGAAGATCTGAAAATTTGAAAGATCTGTCTCTCGTTCCCATCTTAGCAACTATATGCTGTACCTCCTCTTTAGATGAGGCAAAAGCAGCGGATAAGTTATTTTGAGAACTATAATTAATTTTCGCCCAAGTTCTGAAACTCTCTGGTAAAGGAAGTCGTGAGAAGCCATCGAAAACCCCGTGCAACGCATAGATAAGCGAAGAAAAATAGGTTTTCCCTGTGTTGCTAGGACCCACGAACACTGTCAATGGGCGGAGGTCTATTGTGGCTTCCGCAATCGGACCGAAGTTCTTAATAGCGATTTTAACATTTGGATATTTGGATATTTCTGGTGTTTCAGATATTTTTGCTTCGCTCATCGGAATCTCTCCCTATTTTTCTCCATGCACCTTCTGCACCGCATCAACCAGCTTATCCGCCCCGAACCGCACCACATCCGTTGCAGGTAAACCTGTCTCTGCTTCTGTTGCACGAATAGCCGCTTGTGCTTCCGATTCAGATAAGTCAAAACAGTTCAACGCCAGTCCAATCACTTTAGCAGGCTTTATCGGCGCAGCCATCGCTTCGTACTGTGCTATCATCTCAGACAATGATGGCAACGGCACTGTATACCGAGCAACCGTGTCCCGTGAGGGTTGATGACAGAATATCATCGCATCCGGCAGGCTCCCGTGGAGTAGGCTTAACGTCACGCCAGAGTATCCGGGATGTACCAGCGAACCTTGCCCTTCAACGATGAGCAGTTCGTAGTTTTTCGCACCTTCAAGCACAATCTCCTCCGCCGCACCCGCAGTGAAATCAGAGACGACAGCATCAATAGCAATACCCCAACCCCACACCATAATCCCGTTTTGCCCTGTCGGACAGAATTCCGCATTCATGCCACGCGCCCGTATGGCGTTTGTAACCTCTATACCCGATAGCATTTTACCGACGCGGCAATCTGAACCTACAGTTAGGACGACAGTCGCATCGACATCAGCGGCTTTGCACGTCGCAACGGGTAGATTGGCAGGCGGTTTTCGGGCATCCCAGAGGACAACATCGTGTGCGTCTGCCAGTTCGGACAGATCCGTATCTTCACTCAGGAATTGGTGCAAGCCGCTCATGATGTGTAGGCGGTTGTGTATCGCTTCGTGAAGGATCGCACGCCACGCATGTGGTAACTCCCCACCCGGCGGCGCAATACCGATAGCGAGCATTGTCGGATTAAACCGCATCGCCTCAGCGAGATTGCTGACAATTGGGATGCCTTCACCAATCTCAATAACTTCACTGGTATCTCGTCCGGCGTTATCGCTATCAATAACTGCAACTACATTGTCAGGGAGGTAACGCACGAGAACTGTGGCAGTTTTCGATTCGAGGATACCGAATGAACCTTCGGCAAGAATCGCGATGCTATGTGATTTCGGTTGTAATTGCTTTACCATTTTTTATTCGTCGTTTCGTGTAGATTGAGGATATACCGATAGATTAGCATAAATCGCAACCAATTGCAAAGGATAGTTCAGATGGGTTGGGAAACCCAACCCCTACGTCTATTCTGATTTCTGACGCTTATCCTGCAAATCCTAAAATTCTGTAAATCCTGATTCTGACAATAGACCCCGACTCCTGACCGTTGACAACCAACAACCACTAAAGAAATTGCCGAAGATACCGACCACCGAGAGCAAATCCGTCTAATCCCGGGGCACCCCGATCCTCGTTTTCAACGCAAAGCACATAGTCGTAACCCGATTCCTGCAAGGCACCAGTAATCGTACCCCAGTTCAGTTGTCCACGTCCGGGCACACGGTATTGCCACCACCAGTTCCCAATGATGCCTTGCCGAAACTTCATTTGTGGACTGATTTCGCAATCTTTCACGTCGGCATAATACCATTTGCCGTTGAACATACGGATAGCGTCCTCAGCCGGTAAAATCCCCATCCACAGCCAATGCGACGGGTCACAGGATAACCCTAAGGAATCCGATGGGATTGCGTCGAGAATCCGTTCCCACATTTCAGGATTACAAGCGATATTGCCCATCCGAACGGCACAGTCTAAGGCAATCTGGACCCCTTTCTCTTCGGCGAAGCGGACAACAGGGGTCCACATCTCCTTGAACCGTCCGACGAGTTCAACCGACCTATCCCCAGGGTTTCCCGGTTCTGAAGAGAACTGCCCATAAAAATGCCAGCTGACAGGACTACCCGCATACGTCACTAACACAGGGGCACCGAGGATGTGTGTCGCTTTGACGGCTTGCATGAGTGCCGCGCGTGCGTTCTCTCGTGTTGCTGCATCGTCGTCAAGCAAGTTACAATGCGATGTTAGGGCAGCGAGATAGATGTCGTTCGCACTGAGAATTTCCTTGACTGCTTCTGTGTCGGATTGTATAATGACGTTGGGTTCAAAAACGCTTGTAGCGTTGGGACGGATTGCGTCGAACCCGTTGGCTTTTGCCCACGCTGCGCATTCAGCAAGGCTCCACGCGCCGTTGCCCACACTCGTGCTGAAACTTAAATCCATAATCTTCCCTTTTTAGAACACTGAGGACACCCTACGCATGCAAATTCTTTGCGAAGAGAATCAGACTGAAAAACTGTATTCACTCTATAATCAACTGCTTGCCCAACACGGACACCGTAAATGGTGGCCCGCCGATACACCTTTTGAAGTAGCACTCGGGGCGATCTTAACGCAAGCAACATCGTGGCGTAATGTCGAAATAGCATTGGACAATCTCAGGGCCGCGGGTGCTTTTACACCCGAAGATATAGATTCTGTTAGCCAAGCGACGTTAGAGCGTCTCCTCCGACCCTCACGCTATTTCCGTATGAAGGCGCAGAAGGTGCGTGCGTTTGTAGAGTACATTAAGAAACGTCCTATGCAGGTAATGTTCACACAAGATGTCCCCGAATTACGTGAAGAACTGCTCACTATCTACGGGGTCGGTCCCGAAACAGCAGATACCATTATCCTCTACGCTGCAGGGAAACCGAGTTTTGTCGTTGATTCGTATACCTATAGACTTTTCTCGCGATTGGGGTGGGTTGAAGGGAGATACGATTATGACAAACTCCGTGCCTTGTTTATGGACAATCTCCCTCATGATGTCGATCTCTTCAACGAATATCACGCCTTAATCGTTGGACACGGTGCGAGGGTGTGTCATAAGAAAACACCGAACTGCCAAGAGTGTCGTTTGCGGACATCTTGTGCTTACTATAAATCTTCTGAGTGAGAGGTGGCTGCGAATCTACGGGCTACTGAAGTTTCTCGAAAAAGTCCGTTTCTGTCAGAATTGGGATCCCCAATTCTTCCGCTTTTGTATATTTACTTCCCGCGCCTTCGCCTGCGATCAGGTAATCCGTTTTGCTTGTTACGCTTGATGTCACCCTTCCACCCCGGCTTTTAATCGCATGAGACGCTTCCGAACGGGTCATACCGTCCAGACTTCCCGTGACAACGAACGTGTTTCCATTGAAGAAGCTATCTACAGGCTCACTTGCCTGCGTCTGAGTAGCTGCCTCTGTTGTAAAACAGTGTAAGCCTGCCTGTCGTAGTTTTTCAAGCAGTGCTTGGTTCTGCGAAAAGAAGGTGGATATGCTTTCCGCTATCTGCGGACCGATACCCTTCACCGATTCAACGTCTTCTGGCGTTGCCTGACTAAGTGCGTCTAAAGATGCAAAGTTTTCGATGAGCAGTTCGGCGACGCTTTCACCGACATGAAAAATACCGAGTCCAAAGAGCAATTTTTCCGCTGGTGCCATCTTGCTTTGCTCAATTTGGTGGACAAGGTTGCGCGCTGACGGTACTCCCATCCGCTCCAATTTGCTTAATGGCTTTACTTCCAATGTATAAAGATCCGCGACATCACGGACGAATTCTTTATCCACCAATTGCGTGATTGTGGCGGGTCCAAGTCCTTCAATCTGGAGAGCGTTGCGCGAAGCGTAGTGTGCAATACGACGTTTCAGTTGCGCGATACATCCCACATTCGCACACCGAACTGCTACCTCTTGCTCTGTGCGTTGGACAGGGGTATCACAGGCTGGACACCGGTCAGGAAATTTAAAATCGGCTTCATCACCAGTCCGATCTGTTGTTAGCACTTCAACAATTTTAGGAATAACGTCTCCGGCGCGCGCAAGGACAATCTTATCGCCAATGCGAATGTCTTTCGTCTGAATTTCTTGCTCGTTGTGGAGGGTGGCGTTTGTAATTGTTGCCCCCGCAAGCGACACAGGCTTCAGGATCGCGACGGGTGTCAGGGTGCCAGTGCGTCCTACCTGCACTTCGATTTTTTCAATGGTTGTGATGGCTTGCTGGGCGTTGAACTTGTAGGCGATTGCCCAGCGCGGATATTTGGAAGTGATCCCAAGGGTCTGTTGTTGAGAGAATCGATTGACTTTAACGACGATACCATCAACCTCGTATGGAAGTGCGTGTCGTTTTTCGACCCATTGTTGATAGTAGGTCTCTACGTCTTCAATGGATTTGTGGCAGGCAGTATCTGGATTGCATTTCAGACCCCAACGCCGCATGCTTTCTAACGATTCCGTATGCGTTACAAATTCAAAGCCTTCGGCGTAATTGAGCCTGTATATGAAAATATCTAATGGACGGGAGGCGGTAATAGAGGCATCTAACAGTCTGAGTGAACCGGCAGCGGCGTTCCGAGGGTTCGCAAAAGGCGTTTCGCCTGCCGCTTCGCGCTGCACATTAATTTCACCGAGGCGATGCTTCGGCAAGAATACCTCCCCACGCACCTCCAACACAGACGGAACTGCTGCTTCCGTTTCAGTAAGCCGCAACGGTACAGAGCGGATGGTTCGTAAATTATCGGTTACATCTTCGCCGTATTCACCATCACCGCGCGTGAGACCTTGCGTGAAGACCCCGTTTTCGTAAGTTAACGAAACCCCCAACCCATCGATTTTCAGTTCCGTGACGTATTCGACGGGGGCGTCTTCTAACAACCGCTGCACGCGTCCCGCGAATTCCCGTAACTCGTTCTCGTTGTAACTGTTATTCAGGCTCAACATCGGGTTACGATGCTCTAATCGCGTGCCTAATTCCGCACCGCCACCGACCCGTTGCGTCGGCGAATCCGGTGGGATAGGTGTTGGATCCGACGCTTCGAGTGCCTTAAGTTCCTTCATAAGCACGTCAAAATCCGCATCAGAGATTTCCGGCTGGTTTTCGATATAGTATTTATGCTCATGATAGCGTATTAACGCCCTGAGTTTCTCAATCTCTGTTTGCATAACACCCGGTTCCGTTGTAGGAGTGGTTGTCCTAAAAAGTTCAACGGTACGACCTACCGCAATTCAGTCTATTTGCGTCACAACGTATGTACTGATAAATTGTTTGCGAGTGTTAATCGTCTCTGACGAGTGAAGGTGCGCGGACGGGTGAACCCTTCGCCTGTGGGGCCTGCGATCGTCATCGCTAAAAATCCTTCACCTTCGAGTCCACAAGAGGCGTAAGAAGGAGCGTTGGTAACTGTAACAGAGCAATCCATTGCTTTCGCGAATTGCGTAATGCGTTTGGTATTGTTCGTATGGAGCACTGCTGTATGCCCGCGCCCGCCTTCTGCTCTGACTGCGCCTGCCAACGCCTCATCGAAATCTCTGCACCGAACAACAGGAAGAATCGGCATCAGGTATTCGTTGATGACAAAGCCGTGATCTGCTGCGACCTCTACAACGATAGCAACTGTCCCCGCCGGGGCAGTAACCCCAGCGGCGTTTAAAATAGTCGTCGCATCTTTGCCGATGTATTCTTTGTTGGATTCTTCTTTTTCTGTAACAACTGCTTCTAATGCCTCGCGTTGGCTTGCGTTGAGTAGATGGCCACCATTTCGCGTGAGTTCTCGAATCGTTTCATTTGCAACGGAATCAATAACGAAAAGTGCTTTTTCGCCGATGCAGAGCAGGTTATTGTCGAAACTCGTGCCTGCAATGACGTGCTTCGCCGCTTCTTGGATTTCAGCAGTTTCATCAATAATCGCGGGTGGATTGCCGGGACCTGCAGCGATGGTCTTTTTTCCACTTGATAACGCTGCTCTAACAACAGAAGCACCGCCGGTTGCGACCACCATAGCGATATCGGGATGCTCCATAATCTCTTTTGCGGTCCGCAAACTGGCGTTCGCAACGGAAGTGAGTAGGTTTGCTGGAGCACCTACCTTTACAATCGCCTCGTTAATAACGTGCATCGTCTCTTCAGTGCACTCACGGGCGTTCGGATGCGGACTGAAAACAACGGCGTTTCCAGCAGACAGCATTATAATCGCGTGGTTAATTACGGTTGATGTCGGATTGGTCGTCGGTGTAATCGAGTTGATAACACCGAAAGGGACATACTCGATGAGAAGCGTCCCGGCATCACCTGAGATTGACTCCGACAGCAGATCTTCTACACCGGGTGAAAGTGTTACAGCACCCTCATTTTTCATGACCTTGTGTGCAGCGTTACCCATGTTAGTATCTTGGACTGCGAGATCCGCGAGACGTTTGGCGTTAGCGAGTGAAACCTCTTTAATCGTGTCAATAATTTCACGTCTTTTGGCGAACCCAAGTTTAACGAAGGCTGCCTGTGCCGTTTTCGCTGCAACGATGGCTTCTGCGGCTGTGCCAAAAACACCGGCGCGCGAAGAACTCGCCGCCGCGGATACTGACGGTTGTGCTGTTACCGGTCTATCCTGTTGCAAAGTTCTCAAGACTTGAGAAACAATTTCTTCAATCTGTTTTTCGTCAATTTGTGCCATTCAGCCCTCCAGGACCTCATCACGGGCAGCACGCTTACACGGATACACGTCCAATTGGCGTTGCTGAACCTGTGAGAGTTATAACTTTTCTCTGGCGAAGTGGCGTAGGGCTGAGGCGCGAAAGTCATCCCCCGCCCTACAAAACCTGTTCATTTATTATTATTCTGAACTTCCGCCGAGAATGGTTTCCACATCTGAATGTGGGCGAGGGATGACGTGTACCGACACCAATTCGCCAACGGCTTTCGCGGCTTCTGCACCCGCGTCTGTTGCAGCTTGCACCGCACCGACATCTCCGCGAACCATGACGGTGACAAAGCCGCCGCCAACTTGTTCTTTCCCGATGAGTTGGACGTTTGCAGCTTTCACCATGGTGTCTGCAGCTTCGACCGCGCCGATCAGTCCGCGAGTTTCAACCATTCCTAATGCTTCATTGCGCATGTAATTAAACTCCTTGTCTGTCTTAAAAAAATAAAGAATAGAATAAAGGCACCGCACCGCACACCGTCGATATATTTTTAGAGTTCTTCTGTCGCGTAGGTGTGCACAGAGGTTCCTTAATCAAATAGGCTTGTTAATAATGATACTACAAAATCAACGTTTCTGCAAGTCAAATTTTTGACACATTCGGTGTATTTCGTCTGAAGAAATACGTTTATTTGTCTAAAGGTTTTTTGTGAATGGATGTAAATTATCCGAAAACCGAGCGTCCCTAAGTTTCCAAACTTTTGTCTTGACTTTTAATGAAAATTCTGATAAAATATATTAAGGTTTTAAAAATAGCCAGTCAGTAACTTTTTCGACGAAATCTGGAATCCCTTATTGCCCATCGCGTGAAACGGGTTGCCCGGTCCAGACGTGTTAGCATTTCAGCGATACTTACAAGACGAAATTTGCTCTTAAAAATAATAAGTCAACGAAGGAGAACTCATTTTGAATAAGAATTTGGAGGCGAAGCAGGTAGCCGCGGTTGAAGATATCCTGTCTCATGTGCCTGAAGCCTCAGCGTATGCCCCGGTAACGGATGCCTTGAACAGAGCGACTGAGTTAGGCGAAGATGGGATTGTCGCTATTCTCAATGGTGTCAGTTCAATGCCACAGTCAACGACTGTTTTCGCAAATCCAGCACTCCATAAAACTGCGGTTGACTGCGCTGGCACCCAGATAACATTGAATATCCGTAGTTTTGCCCTCCGCGGTATTGTGACCGAGAGTGAGATTATCGCAGACCAACTCAGCCCCGCGTATGTCATCTTTGTCGGGCTTTTTGGGAGGAGACCTGAGACAAATACGGATGGAATTGATGAAGAGGCGGTGCTAACAGAATTAATAAATAGAAAATTTTATGAGGTCACAACGGCTCGCAGAGAGAGCCTCACAGGTAACGAACGCCTTGTTAATCAGGTCGCAGAATTTGTTAAAGCCTTCCCAGAAGCCGGTCCCGAAGCCGTCATTCAGCATTTCTCAACGCTCCGTAAACTCAGCCACCCAAATCAAAAAGGAATCAGTGGAACAAGGGACCCCGGTGAACTCCTCGTTGAACTTATTGAGACGCACATGGAGAACGTCGCTGTAGCGACAATCTCTACCTATATGCGGCATCAGCTTCGAGAGAACAGTGCACTCCACCCACAAGTCTTGGCAATGCGCGCCACCGATCTCATCACTGAACATGAGAAAAACGGAAGCACCGCTTTCCAAACCTCCTATAGTCTGCTCTTGGGACGCGAAGCAACCCTTATTGAGGCGAATATCCTTGAACGGATGGGCATCATCCAGATCCACCACGGTTCTGCGGGTTCCAACGTCGTCGCACGCTATCTCGCCACTTTGCATACCGGTATGGTCTCCGATTTCTTTGTTGCTTCACAGATGACCTTAGATGGCAACCGGCATTTCGGCGCGATTCACGATATGACGGCGTTTATTAACCAAATTGAAGACCTTGATGATGCTGCACTTGAGGATGCGATCCAACAACGCATGTTGACCGCACTCCCGACCTTCGGACATCCAGAAATCGCCGCTGCTGGACGCTCCGATGAAATTCAGCAAGATCCGCGACCGGCTATCTATTTCAACCCCTTCTTAGAGGCACTTGACAACGGTGATATTCAACTCAACGATCAGCAGAAAAAACGTTTACGTATCGCCCAGCGTATCTACCAACTCGCTTTCATTGAAGGGTTTATCCGACCCGGACGTGAAGACCAACCCCCGCTCCGTCTAACCCCGAATACCGATTTCGGTGGATGGTGTGTCCAAGAAGGATTGGATATCTATGAAACCGATAGAACGCTGTTGACATACATCTTCCGAGGTTTCGGCTGGATGATGGACGCGCGTGAACAACTCCAATTGAAAATTATCCGACCCGTTATCCCACCGCATCCTGATGTTATCCCAAAACCGACCGACGATATGACGATCCCCGATGAAGTCGTTGCATTACACAAGCGGATGGCGGATAAGAATGCTTTCGCTGGATAGCCGCTACTGACAAAGGATCAGAGACAACCCCAGCCGAGTTGGGCTTAGCTGAAAACCGCCATGAATAACGTTCATGGCGTCCAGATTCAATAAGTAAAAAAACGAATTAGAGAGGAACAACGAGTGATTGAATTCGAGCAATTAACAGTTCCGACTGAGGGTGAAAGAATTGGACTCACCGATGGGCGGCTTGTTGTGCCAAATCAGCCGATTATTCCTGTCATTGAAGGCGACGGTATTGGACGAGACATCATGAAGGTGACCCGCCGCGTTGTTGACGCAGCTGTTGATGCCGCCTACAATGGCGAAAAGCAGATCGTCTGGTTTGATGTCTATGCTGGCGAAAACGCTATGGCGAAGTACAACGAATGGATGCCACAGGATACCTTTGACGCGATTGAATACTTCCGTGTTGCCCTTAAAGGACCGCTGACGACTCCCGTCGGCGGTGGTTTTCGGAGCCTGAACGTGACCTTGCGTCAAGTCTTGGAACTCTACGCATGTGTCCGTCCTGTTCGGTATTTCCAAGGCGTGCCTGCCCCCGTCACGCATCCTGAAAAGATGGATGTGGTTATCTTCCGTGAGAATACGGAAGACGTTTACGCCGGTATTGAATGGGAACAAGGCACACCGGAAGTGAAAAAGGTTATCGAACTCCTGCGTTCTGAAATGGGTGTAGAGATTCGCGAAGATTCCGGTGTCGGTATAAAGCCGATTAGCATTTTCGGCACGAAACGCTTGGCGCGGATGGCGATCCAGTACGCAATCGACCACGGCAGAAGCACTGTTACCTTTGTGCACAAAGGCAATATCATGAAGTTCACTGAAGGCGCGTTCTGTGCGTGGGGATATGAGCTCGCCAAAGAGGAGTTCGCCGAGCAGACAATCACGGAAGACGAACTCTATGACGAATACGGGGGTGAGCGTCCAGAAGGTAAAATCGTGGTCAATGACCGGATCGCAGACAGCATGCTACAGCAGATTCTAACGCGGACGGATGAGTACGATGTGATTGTCACGCCGAACCTAAACGGCGACTATCTCTCGGATGCAGCAGCAGCGCAGGTTGGGGGTATCGGCATGGCACCGGGGGGGAACCTCAGCGATGAAGTCGCACTCTTTGAAGCGACCCACGGCACTGCCCCGAAATACACCGACCAAGATGTTGTCAACCCGGGTTCACTGATCCTCTCTGCTGTTATGATGTTGGAACACCTCGGTTGGCACGAAGCGGCTGACCTGATTATCGCTGGACTTGAGAAAACCATTCTCCAAAAGCGGGTGACCTACGATCTGGAGCGTCTCATGGAAGGCGCGACGAAGGTCCGCACCTCCGAGTTCGGTGCATCGATTATCGAAAACTTCTAAAGGGTAAGTGCGGTTTGCAACCGTACCGTATTTTCCTTCCCTAATCTGGTAGGCCCAATTTTTGAATCGAACCTAACAAAGGAACGGCACATGTCCTTGAAAACGAAACTTATTCTGGGAGCCGGTGTGTTGACTGTCATCGGTATCGGCATCGGTCTCGAATTACATCGGCTTCACAGACGGATTCTGGAAGAGTTGGTTGCAATTCGCCAACAGGGGGAGAGGTAAATCTGTTCTGATGAAAAAGGTACTATCACTGGTGAGTTTGCTCGCTATTTCCATATTCGCAGGCTGTCGTGCGGACGATACCACAGATGAAGAGGCATCTCCTCCAGCTTACTTCGTAAGTGCAACCCCGCCAAGTGGTTCAGAGATCGCCGCGAATGGAAGTATCACCCTGACTTTTGACAATCCACTTGCCGATGTTAGGACAAATATCGGGGTCGCTACAGCTGCTGGGAAAAACGTGACTGTCTCGGGTCCCTTCCGCCTGGGCCCCCTGAACCTGACGGTCACATGGGCGGATGGAACCCAGACGCTTACTTACACTGTTACCTCTCCTGACTGATGCGGACCTACGGTGACAGGTGGCACCGTCATAGATGGTGATAAGGATGTCGATCCCGAAGCTATCAACAGCGAAGGGATAATCGAGATTACTTTTAGTGAAGAGATGACAGGACACATTGCACTCCAAACCGAAGACGGCGATGATGTCGGTTGGCTCGGGAAAGTCGAGGGCTACATAGGCATTCTCGAACTCGTTAAAGGCAGAGAGCTCGTAAACGAAACGACCTACGTTATTGTAGGGAAATCTCTGATGCCGCAGGCAATGAGATTGAGATTAGTATTACCTTTGTAACCAAGGGTAAAGAGTAAATCCCCTATTCAGACAACAAAAAAATAACTTGACACCAACCCCACCTTTAAGGTATCATCTCCAATAACAGCAGAGAAGGATACCTATGGCGAATCCCACCTTAAAAAACCAAAGACCCCATCCCGGTGTAACCGTCCGTGCCATCATACTCGGTTTGCTACTGATCCCAGTGAATACCTACTTTATCATGGCAAACCATCTCAAGTTTTGGAGCACGCTGCCTACCACGATGTCACTCATCTACAACGTCGTCATTACGTTGATGGTGCTTATCCCGTTTAATCTACTGCTCAATCGATTCTTACCGCGATTCGCGCTGCGACAAGGCGAACTTTTGACGGTCTTTGTGATGCTCTCACTTTCCTCAGCGATTGCTGGACACGATATGATGCAGACGGTGATTCCTACCATATCAGACGGCTTTTGGTTCGCAACACCTGAGAATGAGTGGCGGCAGCTTTTCTGGCGATACCTCCCGCCGTGGCTCACCTCCAACGATGAGGCAGGACTAAAGGCATTCTATGACGGTGAAAGCACGATTTACACGATGGGACATCTCAGCGGTTGGCTGCGTCCGATTCTCTGGTGGACGGTCTTTCTGACTGTGCTTATCTGGGTGATGATCTGCCTCGACATTTTTCTCCGTAGACAGTGGATTGAACACGAACGGTTGACCTATCCCATCGTGCAATTGCCACTGGAGATGACACGACTTGATGGACGGCTTTTCAAGTCGAAAATGATGTGGCTTGGGTTTGCAATCGCCGGTGGTATCAACCTCATCAATGGATTCCATGTCCTATTTCCTGAAATCCCCGAAGTTCCAGTCCGACATGCCGAACTCGGTCAATACTTCACCCAAAAGCCGTGGAGATCAATTGGCTGGACCCCTGTTTATATCCGTTCGTTTGCCGTTGGACTCGCTTACCTGATGCCGTTGGAAATGTCATTCTCTATCTGGTTTTTTTATTGGTTCTGGAAAGCGCAACGGATATTGGGCACTGCCCTTGGACTCGATGTGATGCCGGGTTTCCCTTACGATTGGCAGCAAGTGATGGGGGGGTATCTCGTCCTCGCCTGTTTCGCGCTCTGGGGCGGCAGACGCTATTTTTTCGCCGTTTTCAAACACGTCTTTCGAGGCTATCATACACCGGGAGAGATTGACGATAGCCGGGAACCGATGCGCTACCGATGGGCAGGGATTGGGTTGGTCTGCGGTCTATTCTTCTTATTCACCTTTTCACATCGGGGTGGGATGGAATTCTGGACAATTGCCCTCTACTTCCTAATTTACTACCTCTTGGCGATGAGCCTCACGCGCATCCGAGCGGAAGTTGGACCGCCGACGATCCGGACTTACGCAACGCCGCACGATATCCTCACAGATATTTTCGGGACCCGATTGATTTCGCGGGGCAGTTTAACGATGATGCGCCTCTATCTCACCTTCAATCGCGGCTCCCGCGCCCACCCGATGCCACACACACTTGAAGGTTTCAAACTCGCTGAGGAGACAGGCATGCGGTCAGGGAGGCTAATTGTCGCAATGATGTTCGCTGCGGTCGTTGGGATTCTCGCCTCGTTTTGGGCGTACCTTGTCGTCGGCTACAAAATCGGGGTCGTCAGCGATCTCGGGACGGGGGGCTACAATCTTCTGCAGAGTTGGATTTCCCACCCAGCCGACACCGATGTGCCTGCCGTGGTTTTTATCGGGGTCGGTGCGTTCTTTACCGGCTTCTTCTGGTGGCTACGGACGATATTTCCGTTCTGGCCCTTCCATCCTGCCGGTTATATGGTTGCTGGCGAGAAATCGACAATTGGTAGACTTTGGTTTTCGATTTTTATCAGTTGGAGTATCAAAACGTTATTGCTGAAAGTCGGTGGGATTCGACTCTATCGCAAGGCGTATCCCCTCTTCCTCGGTTTAATTCTCGGTGAATTCATGGTCGGTGGTGTATGGGTGCTGATCCGACTTTTCACAGGAACGGCGATGTATTCGTTTTATAGATAGCCGTCGGCTGTCAGGGCGTTCCGCTACGCGAATCAACGGTATGAATGCCTTAATGGCATTCCCCGCACTCTCGGCTCTCGGCTGTCAGGGCGCATCCCCTCGGAATGCTTTCAGTTATCGATAACTTTCCAAAGAAAGTCTTTTGACTGACCGCTGAGAGGATTTTTGAAAAAAATCCGACCTGATCGCTGACTGCTGACAGCGAATAACAAGGAGATAAAATATGAGACTGGTTGTTCTTTCCTACAGTCATCACGGACGGAGCATGGCGCGCACAGCACACGAACTCGGACACGAGATTGTCGGTGTCATGGATGGTGAAACTGCTCCTCGACAACAGTTGATGGACGATTTTCAGTGTCCCGGCTTTGAAACAGCGTCGGCATGCCTTGATGCGAGCAAACCCGATGCGGTACTCGTCGCCGGAAAACATATCGAAATGCCTGCACACGTCCAAGCCTGTGTAGATCGGCGTATTCCGTATCTTTTAGATAAACCGTTCGCTGATTCTGCTGATCGATTGCGTCCGGCTGCTGAGGCATCCGAAAAGTACAGTGTGTTTAGCGCGCTTGTGCTACCGAATCGGGCAAGCCGAATTGTCAAGGTTGTTGCGGAGATGGTTGCTGATGGAAGTCTTGGCGAGCTTGTGTTATATAACAGCAGACTGAACAACGGGCCACCGTCCCGCTACGATCCGACCCCATCCGCTTGGCACAACGATCCGAGTATCTCTGGCGGTGGATGCTGGGCTGTTGAGGCGGCACACGGTATTGACACATTCCTCCAGTTTGTCGGCGATCGTGAAATCACAGTCGTCGGTGCCGTGATGTCCAATGCCATGCACAGTCGTGGCGTGGAGGATAGCGGCATCGGCGTGCTGCGAACGGAAGACGGTATCACGGGTATTATTGAATCCGGTTATACATACCCGTCTGGGACGCGCGGTGGCGATCATTTCTTTCGGTTTGTTGGAACGAAGGCATCGGTATTTGAGCAGTACGGTCGCAACGGTGAACCGTTGATTGAGGTACATACGACGGAAGGGGTCCAATTTAGCGAGGATATATCTCACGGCGAGCGAATACAGGGAATAATGGGAAAAGCGTTTGACGCTATCGCTGACGGAAGCACCTTTGAACCCACGGTTGCTGATGCCGTGCGGATCCTTGAGATTCAAGATGCCGTCTATGCACATGCGCGTCAAGGGATAGGAACCCACGGTCCCCACCCCATGGGTTGATCAGAAAACCTTGCATCCCGTGATGCCCGAATAATTTTATAGACTTATCGTACTTCAAGGAAGGGGAATTTCCAAACCTTTACAGATTTTTCTAACCAAGAATTTGTTCAGCTCCCGGTGTCTGGGTACAGGGGCAACCCTTCGAGTTTGACGATTAACATAGATGGTATGGTTACCGCCTTCGCGGAAAAATTCACAACCATTCTTTTCGAGAGGGCGAATGAGATCCCGTCTTTTCATAATCAGACAGAAATGGGTTCGCGAATGACATCTTGCAACTCGGCGATATCTTCTTTAGCAAGTGCACGATTCGCCTCAAGTGTCAGTTCGATTGCCTCTCGGAGATTTGTCCTCGTTTCTTCAAGTGTTTTACCTTGTGTGTTTGCACCGGGCAATTCTTCGACAAATCCAATGTAACCCTCTGGGACTTTTTTGAAAACTGCGTTAAATTTCATATCCAAAGTCTCCTTTCATATTACGATGTCGTAACTGATACCTCACAGATATTATACTAGGTATTTAGGTGAAAATGCAAATTTGTTACAGAATTTCCTTTGACAAGGATGCCTAAATAACATATACTTTTTTGCACACGCGTCGGGAGAGTTTTACGGTTCGCAACAAAGGAGTAAAATAAGCCGATGAATGTATCACAACCCCTTACTTATGCAGTTGCTGCAGGTCTCGCATTAGCACCCGCGTTAATCGGAAATACTGCAGGACACGATGGTATCTTCGCGCCCGGTGCGGTGCTTAAAGAACTGTTCAACGGTGCGCATTTCACGGAAGGTGTCTCCGTCGCACCAGACGGGACGGTCTATTTCAGCGACATCACCTTCACAGATCAGACGGATATGAAAGCCGGAAATATCTGGAAACACAATCCAGAGACTGGCGAAACGACTGTTTTTCGTTCTCCAAGTGGAATGTCCAACGGGACGAAGTTTGACGCACAGGGACGTTTGGTCGTCGCAGAGGGTGCGGATTTTGGCGGACGCAGAATTACGCGGACGGATATGACGACGGGTAAGAGCGAAATCATCGCCGGTCTCTATAACGGGAAACCCTTTAACTCACCGAACGATTTGTCGATTGACGAGCAGGGACGCATCTATTTTACTGACCCTCGGTATGCCGGGAATGAACCTGTTGAACAACCCATCTTTGGCGTTTATCGAATCGATCCAGACGGTTCCGTGCATCTCGTTGTTACAGATGCCGGGAAACCGAACGGTGTCGCTGTTTCCCCTGATCAAAAAACCCTCTATGTCATCAGTCACGACAACGGCGCGATGGGAAGTTTCCCTGATGATGTGCCACTGCATAAGGGACGGATGGCCCTCCTCGCTTATGACCTCTCACCCGAAGGCACCGCGACTTTCCGAAAAGTGCTTGTTGACTACGCCCCGCAAGATGGTCCAGACGGTATGGTTGTTGATGCTGAAGGGAATCTCTTCGTGGCGGTACGTGATGAAACCCGACCGGGGGTCTGTGTCTACACACCCGAGGGAGAGGAACTCGCATACGTCAAAACGCCTGATAAACCGACCAACGTCGCATTTGGACGTGGCGAGACCAGCAAAGTGCTTTACATAACAGCGGAGAATTGTCTCTACAGCATCCAAACGCTGAAAGAGGGGTATCACCTACCACAGAAGTAGTACTTAGACATCTGGATGGAGGTTATGCCAAGACGTAGCGCGCTCATAAGCGTGTCCAACCCGACACAGTAACGGCTCTGTCAAGTGTTTGCCGACGAACTGAATGCTCAACGGTAGTCCTTCGCTATTCAAGCCGCACGGCACGGATAGCGTCGGTGCGCCGTTGTAGTCGTACGGCACGGTAAATCGATAGAACTTCGGATCACGGACACCAGACGCACCGTATAACATCTTTGGTGAGACGCGGTGTGGCGGCGCAGACATTGACGGGCATACCAGTACATCAATCTCCTCAAAGACCCGTCTAAGATGTCCTGTACAAGCAGCTCTCAGATTGTTTGCTTTCGCATAATCGGCACCCGTTACCTTCGCTCCCATATCCAGCCATCCTCGGAACCAAGGTCCATAAGCATCGCGTTGCGATGGATAGGTCGCTGCGTGCGCTAATACCGCCTCGGCAGAACACAACGTTGACCATACTGAGGTGTATGCCTCCACATCCGGCAATTGCACCTCAACAATTGTTGCCCCTTGATCAGCGAGGACTTCCACACCCGCCCGCACGGCTTCGGCGAGTTCCGTATCAATATCGTTCGTGGCATAATGGTCGTCGAACCCGACCCGAATGCCTTGAAGGTCTTGTCCAATCCCTTCCAGCATATTAGGCACCGGATTCGGCAGAGAAGTCGGATCGTTCGGGTCAAAGCCTGCGATCGCCTCAAGCATAAGCCCTGCATCAGCGGTGCTTCGCGTCATCGGGCCGACGTGATCCATTGATTCTGCAAGTGCGAGTACACCATAACGGCTGACTCTGCCCCAGGTCGGTTTTATACCGACGACCCCGCACGATGCCGAAGGAAAGCGGATTGATCCGCCTGTATCGCTCCCAAGCGAACCGAAACACAATCCCGCTGCCGTTGCAACACCTGAACCACTTGACGAGGAACCTGTCCACCGGTCAGGGTTCCAAGGATTCTTGGGGATGTCAAATTCAGGGTTGTAACCACCCATCGCCCCTTCGGTCAAATTGAGTTTGCCGAGCAGCACTGCACCCGCCGCTTCCAGTTTAGCAACGACTGTGCCGTCAAACGCAGGAACGTGATCGGCGAGAACTTTTGCTGCGCCCATTGTGCGGACACCTTTCGTGAAGCAGAGGTCTTTCACGGCAATAGGAACACCGTGAAGGGGACCCCGATAAGTGCCTGCGTGAATCTCCCGTTCTGCCTTCTGTGCCGCAGCCATCGCATGTTCCGCCATCACTGTGGCGTAGCTCATCAGTTGACCGTCGAGTTGCTCTATGCGCGCTAACATCGCAGTTGTAACATCTACAGGCGATAGCTGTTTAGAAGCAATCGCTTCCGCAATCTCGGTAATTGTTTTGAAATGAAGTGGTGTTTCAGACATCTGCTTTTTCCTCGTTCTTTTTATTTAACATCACTCGGACGCGGGCGTCCTAAGAGACTCAGTAGTCGGTCGCTGGCATTTTCGAGTGCATCTTCGGGAACTGGAACCTCATTGCAAAGATTAAACCGCCAATACGCCCAATACGCTGCATACTGCGATTGCAAAATGTAGCGTGTCTTATTGGAGAGATTCGGTGCGCCACGGTGCCAACACTGCGGATCCTGCAGATAGATGTCGCCTGCCTTACAGAAGATAGAGACAGGTTTGTTTCCCTCAAATTCGGGGTTTTCCTGATTGTTGGGATGCCTACCGGAGTAATGGCTGCCACGGACGTATTGCGTCGGTCCCTCCTCGATGGTATCAATATCGTTCAACGCCATCTGGACGGTGAACCACATCACGGGCATCCGTAGACGTGGATCGTGGCGCGGCATCTCTTCGGTGACGGGGAAATGCACTGAACCGTCAACGTGCCAGCGATCAATCGAGAGTCCGGGAAGGTTCCGTAGAACATTTTGCCCACAAAACTTGCAGTTCTCACCGACAATCGCTTCTGCCAAACTCAGAATCGGTTCACGGAGAAGCATATCTCGGAAGATCGGATCCAGTTCAATCGTGTTCCGTAAGATGAAGGGCATCGGCTCCTGAGAATCCGCATGCGCGCCCATCTGGATATATCTGACATCCGCAAGGTGCGGATTCGTTTTCTCTGCGAGTTGCGGATCGGCGAAGAATTCATCAGTCTTCTCTCGGAGCGCGTTGACCTCTCCTTCAGTCAGTACACCCGGAATATAAACGAACCCATCGCGAAAGAATTGTTCGGCAATCTCTTTTGTCTTTTCTTCACTAAAAGGTTCACCCTTGAGTATCGGACTGTTTGCCATGTTGTGTCTCCTGTTGCATGAAGGCTGTGTAGGGGTTGGGTTTCCCAACCCTACAGTTCAATCCAAATAATCCATCTCTGGCAGCAGATTCCAACGATACCGATCTGCCGGTTGCGTATGCCGTCCCCACCTACCGAGGAGTTGTGTGTCTGATCGCTTTGCTGCCATCTGTGCCGCAACCCACTCTGGATCCCAACCGTCCAAAACCTTCTCTGTCAATCGCACCAAGATGTTTCTATATGCTGGGTCGTCTGCTAGGTCATGCAACTCGTTCGGATCCTCTTTCAGATTGAAAAGCTGCGCCGGTTGTCCGTGATAGTAGTTCAACTTCCAATCTCCATCTCGAACCATCCGATGGTAGCAGCCGTCATCGGTGCAGTATTCGGAGAAGGCGATGTCTTCCCACTGTGGGTCTTGGTTTTGAAGAAGCGGCAAGATGCTCCGTCCACGAGAATGGGGCAGCGTCGGTGCCTCAAGTGCATCGAGCATTGTCGCATTCAAGTCCAAAGCACTGACGACCCGATCACAACGCACACCTTCCGGTAAAGTGCCGCGCCACGACAAAATCGCGGGAACTTTCACGGAATGCTCATAGAACGTCTGCTTCCACCAAAGTCCGTGCTCACCTACCTGTTCACCATGATCCGAACTATAGAGAATCAGCGTGTTTTCGTCTAACCCGTTTTCTCGGAGTGCGGTCAAGATTTGTCCAATCATCACGTCCATCCGTGTGACCAATGCCCAATACGCCGTGCGTGCGCGGATAATCTCGGGGTCGGAGACCTCAACAATCCCACATTTTTCACGCCACCGTTGGAAGTGGGGATGTAATGCCTCTGAAAAAGGCTCAGGATTTTCGGGCATCGTCATCCGTCCTTCGTATAATTGATAGTCCTCTTGACGCGCAACAAAAGGTTGATGTGGCAACATGAACCCGACGGAAATCGAAAAGGGTGTATCTAAGAGTCCTGCGCGTTTCTGGACACCGAGACGATTGAGATAGTCAACTGTTGCAGCGGTTACATCCTCATCATGAACCTGATACGCGCTTTGACCTGCCCCCGATTTTTCGAGACTCACGCGTGCCGGTCCCGCGGTTCCAGAGAGTTCGCCGTGATCGACCCCGCGTCCACCGTGATAGTTCGGACCGTGGTCGCCGACGAGACGTTCTGCATACCCGTGGAGTTGATCGGGTCCGAGCGAATGCATCCGTCCGATAAGCACGGGTTGATACCCCGCTGCACCCATGGCGTGTGCGAAAGTGGGAATCCCAGAATCGAGAATATGACTGTTCGTCCACACGGCGTTTTCGTAGGGGTATCGTCCACTGAGCATTGACATCCGGGAGGGTACGCAGATAGGAGAAGGGCAATAGACGTTCTCAAGTACGACCCCTTCAGCGGCGAGACTGTCAAGGTTAGGGGTTTGCACCAGCGGATCGCCGTAACAACCTGTTACATAAGGATCGTGCTGGTCGGAGTGGATATATAGCAGATTGGGACCTGGATTCGGCATTTCGGTTCCTTCCAAAGACTTCGCTGAATTCTCCTTCATTATACACGGATAGAAGTCGCCGTCAAGAAAAATATAGTGTCCTTAGGAGTTAGCGGTTAGCCTTTCTCCTAAACACACTTGACACGGGTCGTATTTTGAGGTATCATCCACACAATTTAATAAGAATGCCTCAAACCGAATAACGCCGGAGGAATAGCATGATCTATGAAATAAGAACCTATAACTTGAAACTCGGTCAACTCAACGAATACTGGGACCGCTTCAGCGAAAAACTACCCGCACGCCAAGAATTATCAAAACTCGGTGCCCACTGGTACACCGAAGTCGGACCCTTGAATCAGATGGTCGCCGTCTGGCCCTACGAGAGTCTCGAACAGCGAGCAGAAATCCGACGCGCTGCGGAAGCCGGACCGAATCCAATCTGGCCTCCCGATACCAGTGATCTGATCGTCTCAATGGTATCCGAGATTTTTCTACCGGCACCTTTTATGGAGCCTTTGGGCGAAAGAGACATTGGACCCATCTATGAAATGCGTCTGTACACCTATCCACCAGAAGGCATGCCCCAGGTTTTAGAGGCGTGGAGTGCTGCAATTCCTGAACGTTTAAGGTTTTCATCGCTGGCAGGTTGTTGGTATTCGGAATACGGTGGCACTAACAATTTCATCCATATATGGGCATACAAGAGTTTTGAGGAGCGCGCTCGGATCCGAGCAGAGACACGGGAGAAGGGTGTCTGGCCCCCCAAAGGCTCCGTCAGACCCATCACACAGGAGAGCAAACTTCTGCTCCCTGCCCCCTTTTCACCGATGCAGTAGTTTATTCGCCACAACAATAAATCCTCTACACCGCTGGCGAGGTTTTGCAGCGTACACGCTCAAATGCGGTGTGCATTCCTAACCTCGCCTATCCGGGACCTTACCCTAAAATGGTAGGTGCGGTTTCCCAACCGCACCGGATCCGTATTAAAAACCCTACAAACAGTGAAATACTCTTGTAGGAGCGAGCTGTGCTCACGATGCTCGCTGAAAAATCCTGCTAATCCTGATTCAGACCCATCTGCTGTCAGACATTGTAGGAGGGATTTCCTAATCCCGACTTAACATTTCTCACTGCAATTGGTAGGTGTGGTTTTATGAGGATTCAGAATTTATGATGGATTCTCAAAAATAAATAAACACTTTCCTCCCCAGTAGGCGAGGTTGCCTAACCTCGCCGATGCGGAGTGTCCAGTTAATTCTAAGGACCTACCATAAATGGTCCTGAAGAAATATTGATTCTAATTGACATATAATACTACCAATTTGGCTTCATACCTCCGGTGAAAAGAGATGCACTGTCAACTGACGCGTCCAATGTATAACTGAATAATTTCCGCCTTGACTTAAAAAATGTGACATGATAAGTTGAGTCACAAATTTGATTTTAATTGTCAAATGAAATCAAAAGATTTATCCAATCTTTTCAATTTTCATAAAGGAACACAGAATGGCAAGAAACAGACGCGCCACCCAAAAAAAAGAAGTCCAAGACTACCGACACGACACCGCCACCCGAAAAAACAACCCACCCGCAGGCATCGCCGCACAAGGAAAAATCCAAGAGACACCAAAGCAGGAATACGCCTACAACCCGCACCTACCTCCCAACCTCCGATCCGACCCAAACGGAGACGCAGACGAACTCCCCGAGTTATTACAAATCGCACAGCAGCGAAAACTCACCGCAGAAGAAGCAAAAACCCTCGCCGATGCACTCCGACACCACGAACCGTGGCTCGAATGGGCAAACAAACAGGAAACGAAATCGTTCACCGTGGATCCCGTTGCGTTGCATATCCACGAACGTGTGAGTGCCAAAGCCATCTTGAAGGTCGCAGAACGTCAGAACGTCCAGCGCGATCTCTTTGCCGACCCGCAGCAGACCTATGGCGAGGCAGTCGATTTTTACCAGCACGACGTGGATTGGGCAAACCGCCTCATCCTCGGCGATAGCCTCACCGTCATGAGCTCCCTCGCACACCGAGAAGACCTCGCTGGTAAGGTGCAGATGATTTATATCGATCCACCCTACGGTATCAAATTCGCCTCTAACTTCCAACCAACTGTCTTTCAACGCGACGTAAAAGATAGAGAACAAGATTTAACTCGTGAACAGGAGCAGATCAGAGCTTATCGTGATACGTGGACGCTCGGTATCCATTCCTACCTTGCTTATCTACGCGACCGTCTAATTGTTGCCAAGGATCTATTAACAGACAGTGGTAGTATCTTTGTACAGATTAGTGATGAGAATGTTCATCGGGTGCGGTGTCTGATGGACGAGGTGTTTGGTGGTGAAAATTTTGTTATACCATATCTAATTGAATATTTTTCATAAATGTGTTATTCTCTGCTGCATCTTTTACCAAGGAGCGAAGCAGACATGAATAAAAAAGTGCCAGAGATTACCGAAAGTGTCGAAACCCTGAAAGAGTTGTTACGCCAGTGTCAAAAGAAGCATGAAACCCAACGTCTCACTGCCCTATATCTCTTGAAAAGCGGACAGGCGAAAAACCGTATCCAAGTTGCAGAACGCCTCGGTGTGACTCGCATCAGTGTCGGACAGTGGCTGCATGCCTATGAGACGGGGGGTCTTGAGAAACTTCTCGACCGTGGCTACGCGCCGGGACGTGTGCCGATCCTAACAGCAGCCCAGCAAAACCGGCTCCGCAGCGAACTTCAGCAGCCCGAAGGTTTTCACAGTTATGTTCAGATTCAAGCCTATATTGCCGAGACCTTTGGTATTCAGATGAACTACAAGACGGTTTATGCGATGGTGCGTGATAGATGGGGGGCGAAACTGAAAGTGCCTCGTCCGCGTCATGTAAAAAAAACGCCGTAGTCTCCGAAAGGTTTCGTGTGGATTTTCCTGAACATATTGCGGATGCGGTTTCCAAGAAACGCTGTGCTTCTCAGCCGATACGCGTCTTTAGTCAAGATGAAACGCGGTATGGGCTTTTGCCCGTTCTGCGTAGACGTATCACCTTACGGGGTATCAAACCCGTGGGAGAGATAGACGTTCGCTATGAATCGGTGTATCTCTATGGGGCGGTTGAACCCTTGACGGGTGAACGATTTTTCTTGGAGTTTTCACACTTGACATCCGAATGTTTTCAATATTTCATAGAGCAGTTCTCCGAAGCGTTTGCCGACAGCCTCAACGTCTTCGTGCTTGATAATGGGCGTTTTCATCAAGCGAAGTCCTTGGAGGTTCCTGAGAATATCGTTTTCGTTTTCTTACCGCCTTATAGTCCGGAGTTGAACCCGATTGAACGGCTCTGGCAGGATATCAAGGCGCAGTTATTTACGCAGCCGTATAAAACCTTAGAGGCACTGCAGACGAAGGTCACCGAGATCCTTAGAAACTACTCGGATACCGAGATTGCCAAACTCACGGGTTTCTCACATTTCATAGACGCAGCTAATGCAATATAAACAATTAGAAATGGTATTAGTTTAATTGCTTATAGAACTACTACTGGTATGAGTCAGAAGAATGCCCCGGTCAGAGTAAATGATTTTCTTATATGGTACGCGAAAGATAAAGAGATAATGAAATTCAAGCGATTGTTCATGGAATCGAAGATAGATATACGAAATTTTAACAAACTTGAGAAAACTAACGGCGAACGCCGTACAATGACAGATTTGGAACGATTAATGCCTGATAATGTTAAGCCAAACTCTCGCGCGTTTCAGACCGCTCCGCTTCATTCAAAGGGCGAAGGAGATAAGACAACTCGTGAATTCGCTGGGAAAAAATGGACAATTCCAGCTGGCAGCTGGCGTTATTCGCTAGACGGATTTCGGCGTTTGGGTAAGGCAGACAGAATTAGTCAAGAAAGGACGGTTATTCGTGCGATACGTTACTTTGATGATTTTCCTTTGCAGGAGTTAACTGCTAACTGGACAGATACAGGTCCAGAGTTGTCAAAATCTTATGTTGTTCAAACAAATCCAAGGGTTGTTCAGCGTTGTCTTTTCATGACTACCGATCCGGGGGACCTCGTCCTTGACCCCACGTGTGGAAGTGGTACTACCGCCTATGTTGCTGAGGATTCCGGTAGACGATGGATTACGATTGATACAAGTCGCGTTGCTGTTGCTTTGGTGCGGCAGCGCCTCTTGACAGCGAATTTTGATTATTACACACTCAAACAGCAATCAAAAGGTATTGTCGGTGGTTTCGCCAATAAAATCATTCCACGCATCACGCTTAAGAGTATTTCTCAAAACACTGCGCTTGACCCGATCTTCGCAAGACATGAACCAATTCTTAAAGAGAAGTTGGATGTACTTAATAAAAATTTACTTAATATCCCCCCCCCGCAAGTTCCGTGCCAAATTGCTTTCTAAACTTGCAGAAAAAGAGAAACGTGAGGGAAAGCGGTCTATCACAGAGGCGGACCGAAGACGTTGGCAACTTCCAGAAACAGGCTGGCAGGAGTGGGAAGTGCCTTTCGATACCGACCCGGACTGGCCCCAAGCCTTACAGGATGCCCTCACCGATTACCGTAAGGCATGGCGCGCAAAGATGGACGAGGTGAACGCTTGTATCGCTGCCTCTTCTGAAGGTGAAGAGTTGGTAGACCAACCGGAGGTGGACAGAAAGCGGATACGCGTGAGTGGTCCCTTCACAGTGGAGGCAGTGCAACCCGCCGAAGAATCGCTTGATATTGACTCCCCTATTGGTGGGGAACCGGAAGAAACTTTGGACACTTACGACGCTGAGACAGATGGACAGGATGCTGTCAACGCTGAGGCATACCTCGACCAGATGATTCGTTTGCTCCGAAATGATGGTGTCCGGTTTCCCAATAATCAGACGGTGAAATTCGCTATACTCGACCCACTTGAAGGCGATGTCCTTCACGCCGAAGGCAGTTGGGAAGATGACGATACCGAACGTCGCGTCGCTGTCGTGTTCGGTCCCCAGCATGGACCTGTAACGGCGATGCAAGTCGAACAGTGCTTACGTGCTGCGTATCGGTTTGGCTATGATGATCTCGTTTTTGCAGGCTTCAGTTTCGATGGTGCTGCACAAGCTGCTATCCAAGACGACCTGAATCCGAATGTCCGTATCCACATGGCGCACATCAACCCCGATGTTGCGATGGGGGGCCTGCTTAAAGAAACACCGACCAGTCAGTTGTTTACCGTGTTTGGGCTGCCTCGCACGGAGCTTAAAGAAACTGCCGGAGAATACGTCGTCAAGATGGAAGGCGTGGACATCTATAATCCTGTGGACAACACGGTGAGTTCCGCAGGTGCAGATAAGGTGGCGGCGTGGTTTGTCGATTCTGACTATGACGGTCGTACCTTCTGTATCACGCAAGCCTTCTTTCCTGATAAGAGTGCGTGGAACAAAATTGCTCGTGCGCTTAAAGGCGTGATTGATGCCGACAACTTTGAGAAATTCAGCGGGACGGAATCGTTCCCTTTCCCTACTGGTAAACATGCATGCGTTGCTGTTAAGGTTATTGATCCGCGTGGGAATGAGGTGATGCGGGTGCATAATTTGGCGGATCAGAGGTATTGATTTTTTCCATTGTTTGAATCGCGGATTGACACGAATTATAGGATTGATGAACACTTTGGTTGATTTTTGTTAGGTAAACGGTTAAAATTATAGCATGAATCGCAGAGATACCTTGCTTGACAAAGCACAGCGAAACCCAAATGGCTTGCAATTTAGAGAATTTGAACGTTTGATGCATCAATGTGGATGGGCACAACGCCGACAGCGAGGAAGTCATCGAACTTGGTATTCACCTAATGGGTACCGTCTTATCGTCCAACCTAACCGTTCCATGGCAAAAGGGTACCAAGTTCGGCAATTTCTCAAACAGTATAATCAGGAGATAACAGATGAAGAATAACAAAGACGATTTTGATGGCTTCATGGTAAATGTGTTTTTCGACGAAGATGGCGATTATCTTGCACATCTCGTGGAACTTCCAAATGTTTCAGCTTTCGGACCGACCCCGGCTGAAGCATTAGCCGAGTTAAAAATAGCGTGGGAACTGATGAAGGAATGTTACCAAATGGACGGTGAACCTATTCCAAAAGTGCCTTCACGGAATGAATACGAAGGACCATTCAACATTCCTGTTGATACACAACTTTATCACGCTTTGACAGACGAAGCAGCGAAATCAGGAATGAGTCTTTGCACACTCGTAACACAGAAACTACAGTCAGCGGAGTCTGTCGTTGAAAAAAAATGAGAAGAATGAAAGCTTTTATAGCCTTCCTGTTACTCGTAGCCTTATTCGGGATTATCTTTCCTTTATTGTTTGCACAGCAGAACCCAAGCGCGCAAAAACCAAATCCCGAAATTGAGATACTCGAGAAACGTATCTCTGTACTTGAAAACCAACTCCAGACTATAGAAAATGTTGAGAAAATGGAGTTAGCAGCCAAACTCGCTGAAGCACAAGCGAAACTCCATGATGCCAACGCGAAACTTGCTAATGCAGAATTTGGTAAATTTGAAAGAGAATTGAGGGATTCCAATGATAAATGGTTATGGGGTTGGACTGCATTTTTCGTTGGAATTTTAGCTGTTGTTGGGATAGCATTATGGTTTGTTGTTAAATCACTGATAGCGGATAGAGTTGAAAAGGAGCTCAATGGATTTAAGGAAGCTGTCGACCAGGTAAACACACTAAAGGATGAATTGAGGATATTGCAAACAGAACATGCAGCCTCGATACTAGAAAATTTTATGAATACCTACTTTAGTGGTTACACCTATCCTCAATCAATTGAGACGCTTGGAGAAGAAACTCTTTTACAAGTATTTAGCAATAGAAAATATCGTTTGCCAATTAGAGAGAAGGCAGTGGAGGTTTTAGCTGCTAGGAAATCGTCACAATTAGTTTCTCCTGTATTAGAGTTCTTAAATTCAATCGTTGACTCAGATTTTGATTGGCAAACATCCATTGATGGAGAACGTTTGCCGTTTCGTTTTTTGAGTTTCGTTGGAGAGATCCACACGGACGAGGCTCATCAAGGACTGAAAAAATTCCTCAACCGTTTGCTAACAGAAAATCCAAGACATAAGGATTTGTTCCTAACTTGGACCGCATATTACCTTGCTGGTATTGATGTTAAGTCAGAACTCAAAGATTCAGTTTCTCTGATGAAAAAGGTTATACCTAATTTGGATAATTTACAACCCTTGCCTCATGTTGTAGACAGATTAGTTGAATATTTTGATACATTCAATGAGCCAGAAGGTATAAAGGAAATCTTGACAAACGGTTTAACAGATGAAATACCTGAGGTAGAAATTCGGTGCGTAGCGTTATTACAAAAACACGACCCCGAATTTGTAAAAGAATGGAAAGCACAAAAAGAGACGACTAAAACATCAACTGAGGAATCTTCATGAACCAAAACCGATCCGACATTCCAATCCAACCCGTAGAACAACCCATCCTGTGCAGTCCTTACGAAAAGCCGAACGCGCATTGGATCTACGATACCCGAACCGGTGAAGCCGTCAAACAATCCGGACGGCGCGACGCAGGCTACTGGTACAAAACCCAACGCACCGGCAGTGAACAACTCCAAATGTTTCGAGAGGAAGAATGGGACGATCTCCCGTTAGTCAACGCACTCCGCGCAGATGTCGAACGCTGGCGCGAGGCGAATTACCGAAACGCTACACCTGTAACCCGTGAACTTTTACGGCATTGGGCACGCGACGACCTTTTACGCAGACTCTTTTTCTGTCAGCGCGAAGCAGTCGAAACCATCATCTACCTCGCCGAGATTCGTCAAGGCGGAAAACGGATTGGCTTCAACCCACAATTCACCGATGAAGACCTCGCCAAATTAATAGACACACCTAACGAACCCGACATCCCAGACCTCATCCGCTATGGGTGCAAGATGGCGACAGGCAGCGGCAAGACTGTGGTCATGGCGATGCTCATCGCGTGGGCGTTTTGTAACCGTGGCAAAGTGCCTTCAGATGAACGCTTTCCGCAGGCAGCACTCGTCGTCTGCCCGAACCTCACCATCAAAAAACGGCTTCAGGTGTTGCGTCCCGAAGATAGCGATAACTACTACGACGAATTTGAACTCATCCCGCACAAACTTCGTCCGTTGCTCAATAGTGGGAAGGTGATGGTTACCAATTGGCATCAGTTTGCCCCGGAATCCGCACATAGTGAAGGTGGTCAAACCTACGCCGTTGTCAATAAAGGCGAGGAAACGCCGGACGCTTTTGCCAAACGCGTCTTAGGTGAACTCTACGACCGCGCCCCGATTATGGTGCTGAATGACGAGGGGCATCACGCCTACCGTCCCGCACCTACAGAGGAGAAACTCTCTGCGGAAGAAAAGAAGGAACGTCAGGATGCTACTGTCTGGGTCAGCGGTTTGGATAGGTTCAACCAAGCGTGTGGTGTCAAGTTTTGCGTCGATCTCTCCGCGACGCCGTTCTATATTCACGGAAGTGGACACCCCGAAGGTTCACCTTTCCCGTGGCTCGTCAGCGACTTCGGTTTGGTAGACGCAATTGAGAGCGGCATCACTAAAATTCCCCGATTGCCCGTTAGTGATACCACTGGCAGACCCGAACCGAAGTTCTTCCGATTGTGGCGGACGATTAACGATGATCTCTCAGCCGCGGACACCTCCCCGGGTAAAAAGAAAAAACCGAAGCCGGATGCTGTTTATCGCGAGGCGGAACCTGCACTTCTTACGCTTGCGAGTCAGTGGAAAGAACGGTTTGAATATATCCAAGCGGCATCGGATGCACAGGAGAAGACACCCCCTGTGTTAATCATTGTTTGTGCCGATACCGATATTGCGGAATATTTCTATCAACGGATTTCCGGGGAGCGGACGGTTGAAGTTGTCCATGAAAATGGGAACAGTGGACGGAGACGAAAGAAGAAGGAGACACGGACGGTTTACGAACAGGGCGCGGTCTTTCCCGAATTGTTTGGAAATAGTGAAGGTGTGAAACGGACCCTCCGCATTGATAGCAAAATGTTGGCGGCAGCGGAGAGCGAAGATCCCAGTAAAAACCGTAGCCAAGCCGCTGAAGACTTACGTCAGGTCGTCGCGACAATCGGCAAACGCGGACAGCCGGGTGAGCAGATCCGATGTGTTGTCTCTGTCGCAATGCTCAACGAGGGATGGGACGCGAACAACGTCACACATATTCTGGGGTTGCGCGCCTTTACAAGTCAACTGCTGTGTGAACAAGTCGTCGGACGCGGATTACGGCGTATGAACTATACACCCGATCCAGAGACAGGACTGCTCACTGAGGAATACGTCGATGTCTACGGTATCCCGTTTTCGGTTATCCCTTTCAGAGGCAGAGCCACCAAGGCACGTGTTCCCGATGACAAGCCGAAAAATCACGTCCGCGCCTTACCAGAACGTGAACACTTTGAAATCCGATTTCCGGTTGTCGAGGGATACGCTTTCGCACTTCAGAAAAACGAAATTAAGGCTGATATTGAATCCACAGAACCGCTGAGGATTCAACCTGAAATTAACCCCACAGCACTCTATGTCAAACCCGCTGTCGGGTATGAAACGGGTACACCTTCGGCGTCAGGTCCAGGCGCAGTGGAACTACAAGACCGTGAGGAATATTACCAGACCACACACCTCCAAGCCATCAAATTCGGAATAGCACATCGGATTGTTCACAAGTTGGTTGGCGATAGCCAAACCGCACCAGACCCAGAAAGCAATCCGAAACTCCGATTGCTCTCTCGACACCGACTATTCCCTCAAGTCTTTGGATTCGTTGATGCCTACATCAGAACAAAGGTAGATTTCCGTGATTGTGATCCGTGTGAGCTCGGTCAGGAAAAATATGTTACACGTATCGTGGAACGCCTCATGACGGCAATTCAACCCGATGAGATGAAAGGTGAAGTTCCGCTTCTTCCTATCCTGAATCGCTACGCACCGATTGGTACGTCTGCTGATGTTGACTTTCTCACGCCGCGTCCGTGTACCGAGACATTAAAGAGTCATGTGAATCAGGTCGTGCTGGATACCGACAAATGGGAGCGTGCAGCGAAGTTTCGGCTGGAGCAGTCCGATGTTGTAGAATGTTATGTACGCAACGATCACCTCGATCTCGGCATTCCGTATGAACACGACGGCGTGTCCCGTCTCTACGAACCCGATTTTATCGTCAGACTCATAAACGGTCTCCATCTCGTTTTGGAGATTAAAGGTTTTGAACCCGATCGGGTTCACGCCAAACATGCCGCTGCCAAACGATGGATCTCTGCAGTCAATAATTGGGGCAAACTGAAAAAATGGGAATTTCTCGTCTGCAGGGACCCACAGCTCCTCGGGCAGGAGTTGAATAAATTGGTTGCCTCTAACGGATGCTAAGTTCTACACATGCCGCCCCGGAATCAACGGTATGAATGCTTAGGGCATCCCCCGGGGGCTTGCTTGGTGTGGTGCATGGTCTTCTATAGACATGCCGCCCTGCTGGGGTTAGTCTCAGCAATCAGTTAAGTCATGTGGCAATGGCTTCGGGGAATTGAACGCTTGTCTATCAACAAAGCCTCTTTATTGGCTGCCGACTGCCATCTTGCTGACTGCTGAAAGCGTAGCGACCTGACCGCTGACGGCTGACCGCCAACAACCAAAATACATTTGACATAAAACCCAAAATGTGTTACGGTATTAGAATTAACCCCTCGCATAACAGACAACCACGCACATCACAACAAGGAAAACGCTATGGCACGTTCGAGACAGTCAGATCTGTCGTTGATGGAACTCTATAAACAGGTAAAAAAACAACACGGAGACGCGATTCTCCTCTGTCGCGTCGGCGATTTCTATGAGGCGTTCTTTGAAGATGCGGAACTCATTGCACGCGTCCTTGAAATCGCCTTGACAGCAAGAAGTCATAAAAACCAACAATCCCCACCGCCCCCGATGGCAGGTATCCCACACCACGCACTCGATTCTTATCTCTATAAACTCGTCAAAGCCGGACATAAGATCGCCATCTTAGAGCAGACCGAAGACGCAAAAGTGGCACGCGATGAGAACCGACTCGTCAAACGCGACGTTGTCCGAATCGTTACACCCGGCACCGTGACCGATCCGAAAGTGCTTGAGCATAAGGTGAACAACTACATCGTCTCCATCTATCTCAACAAAGACACCTACGGCGTTGCAGTTGCCGATCTCTCGACAGGTGAATTTCTCGTGACCGAGCTAACAGACCCCTCACGGCTCTGGGCAGAAATCCACCGTTTTTCCCCGAAAGAATGCCTCTTCTCCGATACGTTTGAGGACGAAGAGATGTTTGACCGTCTCAAGACCGAACTCAAAGTGACACTCAATGACTTGCCTGACTGGCGATTTGAAACGGATACTGCCCGTACGGAACTCCTTGAGCATTTCCAGACAATTTCGCTCGATGGATTCGGATGTGAACATCTCCCGACGGCTATCTCCGCTGCCGGTGCGCTCATCTATTATCTCAACGAAACACAGAAACAGGAAGTCGAACACATTGTCTCTCTCCAAACCTATACCCTCTCAGACTTTATGGTGCTCGATGCCGATACACAACGCAATCTCGAACTCACAGCCTCTATTCGCGACGGTTCCACAAAAGGCACGCTCCTTGAGGTCCTCGATCACACGGTAACGGCGATGGGGGGTAGGAAGATACGTCAATGCCTCTTGCAACCGCTCCTTGATGAAAAAGAGATTGAGGAACGCCTCAGTGCGGTTGATGAACTCAAAACCCAGATTAACCTGCAAGAGGAATTGCGCGAGGCACTTAGGCAGATGTTTGACATAGAGCGGCTTATTTCGCGTATCAGTCTCGGCTCTGTGAACGGACGCGACCTGCATGCGTTGAAAGAGTCTCTCTGCCTGATTCCCGATGTCAAGGCGCAGCTCCAAAATTGCGGTAGCGCGCTGTTAGTGTCTCTTAACGACGCATTGGATACGCTTCCGGAGTTAGTCGAATTGATTGAACGCGGTATTCATCCGGATCCGCCCGCAACGATTCGCGAAGGTGGCATCATAAACGACGGCTATAACGAGGAACTTGATGAACTTCGGCAGATTGTGGGGCAAGGAAAGGACTGGATCGCTGCGATGCAAGAAGAAGAACGCAAACGGAGCGGTATTCAGTCCTTGAAGATTGGATTCAATCAGGTCTTCGGCTATTACATTGATGTGACGAAACCGAACCTACACATGGTGCCTGACCACTATATCCGCAAACAGACGCTTCGGAACTCTGAACGGTTCATCACACCCGAACTTAAGGAGCAGGAGGCAAAGGTGCTGAACGCAGAAGATCGGATACAGACGTTGGAGTATGATCTCTTCTGCCAAATTCGTGAGGAGGTATCCAAATGGACGGAAGCCATCCAGCAGATTGCGGGGGCGGTCGCAATAACGGATGTTCTCGCCAATTTCGCCTATATTGCATCGAGATACAACTACGTCAAGCCGACTGTCGCAGCGGTAGATGAGATCGTTATCCGAGATGGCAGACATCCTGTCGTCGAGCAGCTCTTCACGCAAGAAGGTTTTGTTCCGAACGATACGCTGCTTAATTGCGATGACGAACAGTTGCATATCATTACGGGACCGAATATGAGTGGCAAAAGCACCTATCTCCGTCAAACCGCACTCATCGTTTTGATGGCACAGATTGGGTGTTTCGTGCCTGCTTCTGCCGCAAAAATCGGGTTGGTGGATCGGATATTCACACGGGTCGGTGCGTCGGACAACCTTGTGATGGGACAGAGTACCTTCCTCGTTGAAATGAACGAGACAGCAAATATCCTCAACAATGCGACCCGAAACAGCCTCGTCATCTTCGACGAAGTCGGTCGCGGCACCAGCACGTTTGACGGACTCAGCATCGCATGGGCAGTATCGGAGTACCTCTTAGATGAAAAACGGATGGGTGCGAAAACGCTTTTTGCAACACACTATCACGAGTTAGTGGAACTCGCCAGCAAATATAAACGTGCGAAGAACTACAACGTTGCTGTCCATGAGGATGGACAGAAGGTGACGTTTCTCCGAAAGGTTGTCCCGGGTGGCGCAGATCAGAGTTACGGAATCCACGTCGCACGGCTCGCTGGGTTACCGCAGGTTGTAATCACCCGCGCGCAGCAGATACTCGAGGTGCTTGAGCAGCACAACCTCAGCGTCGAGGCAGATGGCGCGACCGGACAATCCGCAAAAGGGCATCCGACGATGCCGAAACCGCGCCGCCGCGTCTCACGAAAAACAATGCAAAGCGATTCGCTGCAGATGGCACTCTTTACACCTAAGACGCACCCCCTTGTCGAAGAGATTCAGCGATTGGAACTCACGCAGGTGACACCTTTGGACGCGGTGAATATTCTTTATGATTTAAAAGCAAAGGCGGAGCAGTCTTAAGGGTTAGGCGGCAGCGATGCAGTCCCCTTCTAAGGCACCGAGCGTGACGCGCTGAATCTGATTGATCGCACTCTCTGGCGCGTCCACGAGGACCCGAAGATAGTTGTCGGTGAAACCGGTGAGATGGTTATTTTGCCCCTCTCTGCTCGCTTCAATGAGCACCGCTTTCTGTTTCCCAAGCATCCGTTGTCGAAATGCTGTGTTGAGGCGTTCACCTAACGCAATCATCGTCTGACTGCGTGCAGCAGCGACGTGCGGTGATACTTGGTTCGGATAGGTCGCTGCAGGTGTGCCTTTGCGGGGAGAATAACGGAACACATGGAGTTGGCTGAACCCGATGTCTTCAACGAATTGGCACGATTCCTCAAAGTGTGCGTCCGTTTCACCGGGGAACCCGACCATAATATCGGTGGTAATCCCGACATCCTCACCAAAGACGCGTCG
Organism: Candidatus Poribacteria bacterium; assembly: GCA_965232115.1. Taxonomy (GTDB): domain Bacteria; phylum Poribacteria; class WGA-4E; order WGA-4E; family WGA-3G; genus WGA-3G. The sequence continues at coordinate 3,760,590 of OZ246958.1, read as the reverse complement.
TAAGTTCTCGACGAGGTGCGCGAACTGTGCGGTGGTGTAACGCCTGCGCATCTGTCGCAATATTTCATCGGAACCGGCTTGAACTGGTAGATGGAAGTGGGGCATGCATTTCGGGAGTGCTGCCATCCGTTCGCCGAGCGTATCGGGGAAATACATCGGCTCGATGGAACTGAACCGGATCCGTTCGATACCCTTAATGTCGTGGATATGCTCTAAAATGTCGGCAATGTCTCTGTCCCTACTCGTATCCATACCGTAGGCACCGAGATGCACGCCGGTGATAACGACCTCTTTGATACCGCTGTCAGCGATGCGATGTGCTTCGTCGGCGATGTCGTTGAGCGGACGACTCGTCATCCGACCGCGCACATAAGGGATAATGCAATAAGTACAGAATGCGCTGCAACCGTCTTGCACCTTGATAAGGGCGCGCGTCCGTTTACCCGCATCACTCACGCCTTTGCTGAAGCGTGCATGTTCACGGATAGCGTCGTGCTGTACCGGTGCTATTGAGAGAAGTGGATTAGACGTGTGAGGCACCGTCTCCGTTGATGATGGCGTTTCCGCGTGTAACAGGTCCAGGTAGTCCTGAAAATCTGCCTTTTCTCGGTTGCCGAAAACGAACGTAACACCCGGTATATCTTCAATCGCCTCGCGATCGCTTTCGGCATAGCAACCGGTAACAAGCACTTTCGCATTCGGATTTTGACGGATTGCTCTCCGAATGACCTGTCGCGCCTTCTGGTCAGCAGTGTTTGTTACGGTGCATGTATTGATGAGATAAAGGTCAACACCCTGACGCGATACCTCATCGTCGAGGACAGTATATCCGTTGCGATGGAGCGTCTCGCGCATGGATTGCGTATCGTATTGGTTGACCTTGCAGCCCATCGTAATTAGTTTTGCGGTTCTCATGAGTTTTTTACGGTTTGGTCTGTATTTTCTGAATAAATATTATACCGAATTTTTGCCCGAATTGCAAAAAAATAGGCGGGCACAGGGACCCGCCTTGCAGAGAGCTCTACGACAATTCAACCGCTTTGCCAGTGCGTGCGCACTCGTAGATAGCCATGTTCAGCGCGACAGAACGTCTGCCTTCATAGCCATCGACTGCTGGTGATCCACCGTTGTTGATAACTTGGATTGCATCTTCAATGACGTTATTCGGATAGGGTGGCAGTTCGATTTCGGGTTCGTCATCGTCTGCGAATTCCCATACCTCCGGTCCGAGACCGATAATCCCTTTTTCACCGTGGACGTGAATCATGGAGACGCTGCTGCCGGGGAAGGTCGTCGTTGTTAGGACGTGACCAAGGGCACCACTTTCAAATTCGAGAATCGCTGAAGTCATGTCTTCAGTTTCACAGTTTTCATGGTCATAGACATCGAAGTGCGCACCGATGATCCGTTTGACCGGTCCCATGAACCAGAGCATGAGATCGACGTAATGTACGCCTTGGTTCATGATAGAGCCACCGCCGTCGAGTTCCCATGTGCCGTGCCAACCGACGTAGTAGCTATCCAGACGTTTCCACTTCATACGAAGTTCACACAGGAGCGGTCTACCGATAGCACCCGTTGCGAGTGCCTGCTGGATCCGGCGATTGTGTGTGCCGTAGCGTTCACCGAAATCAACAAGCAGCTTGACATTGTTATCTTCACATGTTTTAATGAGGGAATTACAATTTTCGACACTCACATCCATCGGTTTTGTCGTGATGACGTGTTTGCCGCGACGTGCCGCTTCTTCTCCGAATTTGCCGTGTAGACCGCTCGGAGTCATGATCATCCCCACGTCGATATCATCACGGTCGAACATCTCAAGCGCGTCTTCGTGGCTTTCGCAACCGAAGTCTTCTTCAGCCTTTTTACGCCGTTCTTCAACGAGGTCTGCCACAGCGACAAGTTCTGCACCCTCTGTGCTGTGAATCATACGCGAGCGATTCATGCCCATACCTAAACCGATAACGCCAAAACGTAGAGTATTAGCCATTAGAAATTCTCCTTTTTTATCAGTCCTTAGCGATCAGTAATCAACGGTATTCATGCCGTGCGGCATGAACCGGGGTTGCTACGCAACTGTAAATTCAGTCTCGGATTTCATAACAACAACTATTGTGCGGCATGAACCGGGGTTGCTACGCAACCCTTTCAGCCGTCAGCAGAAATGGTGATCAACATGCGACAGTTGCGTATCATTTTCTCCTCTTCTTTGCTGACTGCTGACCGCTGATGGCTGTCAACCATTATACCACATACAGAGACTATGCGTTACAAAAAATTGACGGGACAAGCGATGCGTCTCCTTCTCGTTGTTTCTATCTTTTCTCTCTTGAATGGACAACCAGCGTCTTCAGAAGCGGATGCAGTCGGTTTTACGGATATAACAACGGAACTCGGTATTGCGTTTCGACATGCGAACGGTGAGAGTGGACAGAAATACTTTATTGAGCCGATCGGCAGTGGGGTTGCCCTCTTCGATTTTGATAACGACGCCGATTTGGACCTCTATTTCGTCAACGGCAGTGATTTGCCGGGGATGGCCTCTTCAACCTTACCCACGAATCGTCTCTATCGCAACGATGGCGACACCTTCACCGACGTAACAACACAAGCAGCCGTTGGCGATACCGGCTACGGATTAGGATGCTGCGTCGGCGACTACAACAACGACGGTTTTACGGATCTCTACATAACCAACTACGGCGTGAATGTTCTCTATCGCAACAACGGCGATGGCACTTTCACAGATGTTACTGCGGCTACTGGGGTCGGCGGCGATCAGTTTAGTAGCGGTTGTGCTTTCGTGGATATAGATGTAGATGGCGATCTGGATCTTTATGTCGTCAACTATGTTCAGTTCGATCCAGAGACGAATCCGATATGCACGCGACAAGGGATTCAGGCCTACTGCACACCAGAGGCACTGCCCGGCGTTTCAGATGTGCTCTACCTGAACAACGGCGACGGCACTTTCACGGATGTGTCGGAGAAAACAGGGATAAGTGAGGCAAGGGGCAAAGGGTTAGGGGTCGTCTGTGGGGATGTGGATAACGACGGAGACGTGGATATCTTCGTTGCCAACGATACCACACCCAACCTCCTCTACCGTAACAATCCGAACAGCATTGAGATGACAGAAGACGCGCTTTTCTCAGGCGTTGCGCTGAGCGAAGAAGGACGCGCTTATAGCGGAATGGGCGCGAACCTCGGCGATTTTGACAACGACGGCTATCTTGATATTGTCATCACAAATTTTCAGGACCAGACGAATAGCCTCTATCACAATGCCCAGAGCGGTTTTTTCACGGAAGATAGTTTCGCCAGGGGGGTCGGCGAAAGAAGCCTCCCCTATTTGGCATGGGGTGTTGATTTCGTCGATTTTAACAACGACGGTTGGTTGGACCTGTTTATTGCGAATGGTCACCTTGACGACAATATCGCTGAGATTGATCCAATAGGCACTTATGCGCAGCCGAATCAACTTTTTCTCAATAACCGGGGAGTCAATTTTTCGGAGCCCATCGATGCGGCAATAGCGACCCAGAAAGTGAGCCGAGGCGCAGCGTTCGGTGATATTGATAACGACGGCGATATAGATATCGTCGTTTCTAACTTAAAGGATTCACCGACCGTCTTGCGAAACGATGGAGGCAACACGGCGCAGTGGTTGCGGGTCAAACTTGTCGGCACACATTGCAACCGGGATGCCATTGGCGCACGGGTGACGGTTGTTTCTGGGGACTTGACACAGATCCGTGAGGTCAAAAGTGGTTCAGGCTACCTCAGCCAGAACGATCTCCGTTTACATTTCGGATTAGGCACCGCGGCATCGGTGGATACGCTGACGGTACGGTGGACCTGTGGCAAAGTCCAAACCTTACAAAACGTTAAAACGAACCAGTTCCTTGTTATCTCCGAGAGATGAAGCATATTCCATTGTAGGGGGTTTTTGCTTGGGTGTTTCCCCTAGGTCTGGTGCCTACCCTCGCGTATTATGGCACTGCATAATCATCCGGATTGTCTTTCCGCCAGTTCGGGAGATACCCTTCTCTGTGTCCGAAACCGTATGAAGGTCCAATTTGATTTACACTCGACCAGGGCCACGCTTGCCCACCAATCAGACGGAACGCGTCACCCTTACCGCATAACCAATAGAAGATATGTGCCACGTATCTCGCAACGCCGTGTCCACCATACTCAGCCATTTGAAAATCAAAATCAGGTTCTTCCTTCCAATCCCGTGTCGGTGGAACTGTCCGCCAATAACTGTATTTCAGCATGTGGCGTAACCCTTCCGCAATGGATTCCCCGCGACGATGCAAAATGCTTTGCGAGTGGATAACGAAAGAACCTGCGGGGCCCTCGCTTGAAACGCCTTTCTCGGCTATATCTCGGCTTGTGGAATGGATGTGCGAACCCGGCAGAAGTTCTGTCGGGCCCAGTTCCGGCGGCGTATCTTGCGGAAAATAGAAAACCTCAACGAAATTAGTTTCAGGTCCGAAGACGTGATCGGCATCGTGATGCCATCCCTGTGCAGGCATGGGACATTCCACGCGGTGGTTGCTTACCAATACGGGTAACCCGACGTTTTTACCCAGCAGTGAACGCAATGCGCCAGCGAGTTCCCGATTCAGTAGTACATGCTCAATGTACCAGTCTTCTAAGAGAATCGAACTCGGTTCGTGTGTATCCCGCATCCGCTCTAAATCGGCATGCGTCATGCCTTTTGGCATAAAGCACGGATTTATCGGCAGATCGCCGTTCAGGTAATCACATGTCCGCTGATTAATCTCATCAGGGACGACCCCTTGGAGTTGCAGATAGCCGTCTCTGCAATACTGCAGCACCTCTGTATCGGTGAGTGTCGGTTCGCAGTCAAAGGTTCGGTTTGTTGCGTCATATTTCATTGTTAGTTTCCTCACACTTTCACTTTTCCATTCTGAAGACACCAATCCTAAAGCCGTATCTCTCATAAAAAGCGACCGCATCTTCGTTATGGGCAAGGACATCTAATCTGACCTTCTTATCCGTCCACACGTTTTCGTATAACCAATCAAGCAATCGTGTAGCAATTCCTTTTCGGCGATGTGCTCTGTCTACGTACAACTGCCGCATGTAGTAGTGTAATTCGTCATCTCTGTATAAACAATAGGCGACAATGCTGCCCTTCTCCTTTGCCATATAACAGATATAGTCGGTCGCTAGCCAGTCTCGCATGCGTTCTGTGAGTTGGGCGATATTCATTGGATTCGGGTGTTGTTCATCCTCAATAAGTTCTTTGTTCAGTTCAGCGAGTATGTCAGCATCCCTAAGTGCTGCTCTAACGATTTCCATTTTTATAATTCTCTATGATAGCAAAGACCGTATCAATAACGGTTTGTTCTCCGTCTTCTCTCCGTCTCTGCTTTTCAGCATCGCTTAAAAGAATATGATCGCCTTGACTCGGATTATCAAAAGTAAACAACAACGACAGACGTTGCATGCCAAAGTACGCCGCAACTGCAAAAGTGCTTGCCGTTTCCATATCTACAGCAATATAACCTTGATGAGCCCAATCCCGAATCTCCGCTTCTCCCTCCGCAAGCAGTGCCGAAGTCGTCCAGATGCGACCTTTGTGTCCAGTGAAAGAGGGAATCCTTTCAACAAGTTCAGGTGAAGCGTTGATTTCCTGTTTATCTGATAAATAATACTGTGCTGCCCCTTCACCACAATACGCCGATGTCGCACAGACAAGATCGCCTGCCTGAATGCTATCCGTGAGTGCGCCGCAACAGCCAGTCTGTATGACCAAAGATGTTCCCAACACACCGAAAAGATGTGTGACTTCAGATGCCATTGCATCACCATACACGGAAGCATAACCTACATCTATATTTTTATACGTTCCAATCAGCACATCCTCAAAGATGCCGTTCGGTGAACCGACTTCAAAAACGTCCGTGAAAAAAGCACTATGTTTGGTGTAGTTGACCTTTAGATTCCGTGTCCCTCGTAAGACTAAAACGGCGGGTATTCTGTTCTCAGGGATGTTTAAAAGCGACAACCAATCCTTCTTCGTTAACTCCTTAAGCATTGTCTATTTCCTATGAAGACTAAGAATTTTATCGGGTAAAGCAGATTTTCCCAAGACTCGGTAGGTGCAGTTTCTAACCGCACCGGGCATCACTATGAAATTACACGATTTATCTTTATTTATCCTATCTATAAAGTCAGCGTCACGTTATCCTGTTTGACGAGGTCTTTTATTTCCCATTCCGAACCGTAAGCCGCCAACGCCTTTGTCTCTGGTGAGAGTCGCTCCATCACTTCCGGTGGGAACGGGGCGCGGAGACCGCGCTCGTCTTGAAAGAACTGCGTCTTATAGCGCAGAATCAGGAATCGCCGATCTCGGTCTTTCGGTTTCCAGACGAGGACACCGTGTGTCAGCATCTCGGTAATAATCACAACATCTCCTGCTTTTGGTGTTACATTGACGAGAGCCGGATGGAGTGGTGCATCTATAGTATCAGGGTCAGGGAAAAACAAATTTTCTGGACGTTCAAATTCGCTTTTATGGGAACCCGGTAAGACAATCAGACCCCCGTCCCCCGGATAGACATCCGTGAAATAGAAGAAACACACAATATCATTTGTGAAGATCTGATTGTGTCTGACACCGTAGCGTCGCGTCCAGCGAAAATCTTCACCGCCACAGTGGAGCGGTGTCATCTCCTGTCGCTCGTGTGTATTCACAACAAGCGACCCGCGATTAAAGCGCGGTTTATTCCACGTCAGTTCCTTGACGATCGGCCATGTGGTTGGATGTAAAGTCAACGCCTCAAGCGATTTATCGGCGGAGAACCCGTTTGAGAATCCTTCGCCACCGCGGCTGATTCCGGGTGGTAGTTCATCTGGCGATGCTTGCACAAGTTGTTCGATGGCTGTCTGTGCGTTGCTGAGTTCTTCTGATGTTAGAACGTTTTCTAAATGCAGATACCCGCGTAAATCGAAGAGATATTTCTGTTTCGGTGTCATGTCTGTCCCTCACCTTTCTTTGTTGGATATGATATAAAGGATTGCTTTATATTTCAAGATAATTTACAATATCAATATGGAACACTAGGGAATGTAGGTTGGAGTAAAGACAGAAAACCGGATGTTTGCGCTAAAAATTGCCGTATGAGTAAGTAAAAAGGATGTGTACCAATGGAATCTATCATTGTTGAGAAACTCAGGCAGCTTCCGCCTGAGTGCCATAAAGAGGTCATTGATTTTATTGATTCGCTTCTGGCTAAAAAAGATGCAAATCGAAAAAAGAAGCCCAAATTGGATTGGGTTGGTGGTTTGGAAGAATATCGTGACCAATATACAGCACTTGAACTTCAAAAGAAAACATTGGAATGGAGAGATTAGTGTATCTTACTATAAGGGAGAACGCTATGTTTGATCGGAAAGTTGGAACTCTCTATAAGTCTTTAACACTCGGTTTGATGTTCATGTTTGGTTTGATGCTGCTTGTGCATAGTGGGCATACTGCAGAACCTGAAGTCTGGTTTTCCTTCAAAGGAGAAGATGCGAATGTCGCTGAGGATGCCAGTGGGAATGGCATTGATGGTGTAATTATGGGCGGGGCACAGCGGGTGCCGAGTAAAGAGGGTGTCTTTGGAATGGGAATGGAGTTCGGTGATAACAAGGAGGACTTTATTGAATTTGATTACTTGATGCCCAACCCCGGCACGCTTGGATTCTGGTTTAAGCCGTATTGGGACGGCGCGGGTGACGGAACCTACCGGTTATTCGATGCAAGCACGGTTGCGCTCTCTTTCTCTATTGGGAAAGGTACCTTGGTAGGGCAACGCGAAGCCGACTTCGTTTTCTTGATAGAGAGTGCTCTGGATATAGATGCCCTGATGACTGTCCCTGCTCCTGACGTTGTTAAGAAAGATGTGTGGATGCACGTAGCGGTGACTTGGAATTTTGAAGATGACGCTTTCTTATACATTAACGGTGAGGAAGTCGCGACAAAGGCTGGCATCGGACCGTTCCCTGAATTCCATAGACCGCCGAGGCTTGGTGGAAATAACAAGTTTAATTACAGAATCGCTGCATCGGGTGCTAACGGTATTATTGATGAATTTGCCATTTACGGCGAGGCTTTATCGGATAAAGATATTCAGACAGAGATGGACCTCCGCGTTTCCGATGTTAAACCTGAAGGTAAACTCGCTGTTACTTGGGGCAGGATAAAAGTAGGGCAATGAATGGCTCCCCTACTACAAACGACCAATCTCAATTTCACGCATAGTCCTCCAATTCATCCCGCAGCCGTTGCAATTCCGCCTTTAATTCCTTAACAACCCCCGTATACGCCGGATCCTCGTAGACATTATGCATCTCGTGCGGATCCTTCTCCAAATCAAAAAGTGCCCATTCCGGCGGTAAGGTCCATCGTTTATTCCCAAGGTTTGAGGATAATTTTGGAACTTTCGTGTGATGCAGAGGTCTCGAATGCCTGTTGAATCTCGCTCATCGGAAAGATATTACTAATGAGCAGATCGAGGATCGGTGAACCTTCGATAACCCTCATCAATCCCGGAAATTGACTCAAGTTATAGTGCCATGCACCAGCGAGGCGTAACCCTTTACCGATGAGATCTGGACTAACGTGGATAACAGTGTCGTTTCCACCGCTTTGACCGACGAAGGCGATGGTGCCGCGTCTACGCGTCGCGTCAATACAGAGTCTATGGGCTTGGACGTTCCCTGAACAGTCGAGGGCGAAATCGACACCGCGTCCATCTGTTGTGAGATCGCGAATCTGGTCGACAGCGTCTTCATCCGTTGGGTTGATGACCGCTTCGGCTCCCATCTGTTTTGCGCGTTCGACGCGCCACGGAATCAGTTCCGCCGCGATGACTTTCGCGCCACGGAAACGGGCGTTGGTAATCGCACCGAAACCGACAGGACCGATCCCCGTGATGAGCACAGTGTGGGTCGCGTTGACACCCATCTCGTCGAAGGCGCGATAGGACGGTCCCAAGGCGCAACATGCCAGCGAGGCGTGTTCGTAAGACACATTGTTGGGAATCTTCGGAAGCAACCAAGACGGCTTGACGATATACTGTGCCATCGTTGCACTCCCATAACGGGAACCGGTGAATTCCTCGAAATTGTAGTTGTTTTCACAGTGGATGTAATCTCCATCGGTGCAAAGCACGCATTTCCCACACGGATATTGCGGCATCACAACCACCCGATCGCCGACTTCCACTTTTCCCGGTTGTGCGATGTCAACAACCTCACCCGCCGCTTCATGTCCAAGCCAATCGCTTTTGTGCCCGTGTTCAAAAGAATGGTATTCATTACACATCGGGGATGCGTGAATTTTTACGACAACCCAATCCTCTTTCGGTGTTGGATCTGGAACGTCAATCAATCCTGCCTGCCGTTCACCTAAAATTGCTGCTACTTTCATGGCTGTTCCTCGTTCTTTCTGCTAAAGGTATAGGAATATTTCAGTTAAATCTTCGCGCATTCTATCATAAATTAATCTCTAAGGCAAGTGAAGATTCCCCAAAAACCAGGGTCGTTTAGTTTTAAGAGATAAATTTATTTATGTGAACATTTTTCTTCTGTAGGAGCGAGCTGTGCTCGCGATCTTGCGTCCAAACGTTAACTTATGTGAATCAAAACCAATATAGGAACCGAAAACTAAATAGCCCTGCCCCAAAAACTTTGCTTGACAAAATTGGCGAAAATCTGTTTAATAATAGAGGCGGATACAAACAATTACTGCATGCTTTAGGATGCGGTTTGTAGACCGAATATGCCAAAGCACGCGAAGAACACCATGTTCGCGGCATACTATAATTTAATCCATTTGCAAAAGGACATATCAGATGAAAATAGAACAACGACTTGAAGAATTAGGTGTCGAACTCCCGGAACCAGCGGTACCTGTAGCGAATTACGTCACAACTGTGCAGACCGGTAATATCATATTTACTTCGGGACATGGACCCGGAAACGGCGAGGGTCCAATCTATAAGAGCCAACTCGGTACGGATGCCACGATTGAAGAAGGCTATGCCTCGGCGCGCCAAGTGGCGATTTGCTTGCTAAGCACCCTCAAACACGCACTCGGCGATCTCGACCGGATTAAGCGCGTCGTCAAAGTGGTCGGGTTCGTCAACTCGGCACCCGACTTCACCGACCAACCCGCCGTTGTCAACGGTGCCTCCGATTTTTTCGTCGAGGTATTCGGTGATAAAGGCAGACATGCCCGCTCCGCAGTCGGTATGGTACAGCTCCCCGGTGGGATTCCCGTTGAGGTTGAAATGGTTGTCGAAATTGAAGACTAATCGCTTCAGAAAAGAAGGGGACAATGGCACTTCAAATTATTAAACCGCGGATACGCGGGTTTATCTGTACCAACGCCCATCCCGTTGGGTGTCAGACCAATGTTCAAAACCAAATCGATGAGATTAAACAGGGCATTCCACACAAAGAGACGGGTATGAATGCACTTGTTGTCGGGGCATCGACGGGATATGGACTCGCCTCGCGTATCGCTTTGACGTACGCTTACGGTGCCAAAACGCTTGGGCTCCTCTATGAACGTCCACCTGATGACAGACGCACTGCAACTGCTGGTTACTATAACACTGCTGCCTTCCATCAACAGGCAGCAGCAGACGGATTCTCCGCCGCCAGTCTCAACGGAGATGCGTTTTCCAATGAGATGAAAGCGGAAGCTATTAGCCGACTCAAAGCAGATTTCGGAAAAATAGACATCCTCGTCTACAGTATCGCCGCACCCCGTAGAATCCATCCGAACACAGGGACCTCACATGAATCCGTCCTCAAACCGATCGGCGAACCGTATACAGGAAAAACGATTGATCTGAATCGTGAAGTCATTACGCCTGTAACGATTCCACCTGCAAATGAGCAGGAGATCACTGACACGATTGCTGTGATGGGGGGTGAAGACTTAGAGATGTGGGTTGACGCATTAACCGAGGCGGAATTGCTTGCTCCAGAGGTGACAGTCGTTGCCTATACCTACATCGGAAGTGCCTTGACGTGGTCGATTTATCGGAATGGGACTATCGGTAGAGCAAAAGACGATTTGAAGACGCGTGTGGACGCACTTGATGAACGGCTCGCGAACCAACTCGGTGGGAGTGCCTATATTTCGGTGAATAAAGCCGTCGTTACGCAAGCCTCCGCGGCAATTCCTGTTGTACCGCTTTACGTCAGCATCCTCTATGACATTATGAACACCAAAAGCATCAACGAAGCACCCATTGGACAGATGAAACGGCTTTTCTCGGAGCATCTCGGACCGGGGTTAGAGCCACAACTCGACGCTGAACGCTATATCCGTCTTGATGACCGCGAACTGCAGCCTGAGGTGACCGATGCGGTGACGGAGCGGTGGGATCAAATTGACACCGATAATTTCCACGAACTCTCCGATTACGCAGGCTTCAGACGACGCTTCCGAAACCTTTTTGGGTTTGAAGTTGAGGGGGTAGATTACGATGAGGCAGTCGAGACGGAGTTAGTGTTCTAAGAGGCACAGGCTGCAGAGACACACCGATGAGCGAATATCAAACATGGCGCGAGTACCTAATTGAGAAACTAACTACCGACCATGAAAGGGCGGTTGATTATCTTGATGTGGCACTTGAGGAATATCAAGTTGATAGAGATGCTTGTTTATTTTTCGTTGCCCTTCGGACTGTCATAGAATCACAGGGCGGGATCGCAGAAGTTGCTAAGCAAGCCGGTATTAAGACACAATGCCTCTCGGATATGCTCGCAAGCGACGAAGCACCGCGTCTGGATATGCTTATCACGATTCTTACTGCCCTCGGATGCCGACTGTTGATTCAACCCTTAGAGCCGATAGAACCTAATGCTGAACTCGCTGCAGCAGAAACCTCAATAGTGGCATCAGAAATATCAACCCCCAGTTCTGAAGTTTCAGTAGAAAAAAGATGAATTGTTACATAGAAACCTCTTAACCGACAACCCGGGGAATGCCATCAGGCATTCATACCGTTGATTTAACTGATAACTATTCTAAAGGAGAAACGTATGACGCAACCAATTCAAGTTACGGTCTGGAATGAATTTAGGCACGAGAAAACAAACGAATTCATTGGTGGTCTCTACCCCAATGGGATTCACGGTGCGATTGCGGAGGGTCTCGACAAAGCGGGCGGTTTCAAAATTCAGACCGCAACGTTAGATGAACCCGAACACGGCTTAACCGACGATGTGCTCACAAACACGGATGTCTTAATATGGTGGGGACATGCCGCACACGGTGCCGTTGATGACGCTATCGCTGCGAAAGTGCGCGCACGTGTGTTGGACGGCATGGGACTTATCGTCCTTCATTCTGCCCATTATTCTAAACCCTTCACGGGTTTGATGGGTACCTCGTGTAGCCTCAAATGGCGTGAAGCCGCTGAAAAAGAACGACTTTGGGTGATTGAGCACGGACACCCGATTGTCGAAGGCTTGGGTGAATACTTTGAAATAGAGCACGCCGAGATGTATGGCGAACCCTTTGATATTCCTGAACCCGATACACTCATTTTTGTCAGTTGGTTCCCGGGGGGTGAAGTCTTCCGAAGTGGATGTTGTTATTATCGCGGGCGTGGCAAAATCTTCTATTTCCGTCCCGGTCATGAGACCTACCCAATCTATTACGATGAAAACGTTCGGCATGTCATCGCAAACGCTGCACGGTGGGCAGCACCCGGTAACGCGCCGACACCGGTCTTTGGAAACGCACAACCCTTAGAGCCTTTGGAATAGGGTATATAGAAGTGAGCGGGTCTCTGAACCCGCTCACTTCATTGGGTAATCTCTATGCAGACAGAAGAAAACCGAAGTACTGAGACTGTGGATATTCCACCCGTTACGGGTCCTTATGCTGAACCGTGGTCTCTGAAGAAAATAATTGCGCTCGCTGCCGTATTTGGACCCGCGGCGATTGTCGCTTCTGTGAGTATTGGCGCAGGTGAAACGATTGTTGTTGTTCGAGCAGGGGCGTGGGCAGGATATAACTTGCTCTGGCTTGTGCTTCTCAGTTGCGTTGTCAAAGGCATTTTTGTCACGTATCTCCTTGGGCGTTATACCGCAGTCAGCGGCGAATATATCGGACACCGGCTCGTCAAGCTGCCTGGACCGCGCGGATGGCTTCTTATCGGGATTGTTCTCTTTGAAATGATAGGCGCGCCTTTGGCGTGGGTGCCAATTGGAAAACCGTGCGGCGCGTTGCTCCATCATTTATTCAGGGACACCCTGCCTTCCGGGATCTCGCAACCTGTTTGGGAAAACCTTATCACGTCCTGTTTCATCACCCTTGCCCTCCTTTTCGGTTTGCGTATCTCTTTTGAAAGACTCGAAAAGCAGCAACTTATCATTTGTGCTATCCTCGTTGTCGGGACTATCATCGGCACCTTAATGGTGCGTCCTGACTTAGGCAAAGCCGTTGTCGGGAGCCTCCGTTTTGGGTATCTGCCTGAATTTCCTGAATGGGCACCGCAGGATGCAGTTGAGAACCCGCTATTGACAATGGCGACGGCATTCGGTTATGTCGGTGGATCTGTGATGGGGTACATCGTCTACGCCAATTGGGTCGGCATCCACCGCTGGGGTATGACATCCCATCAGAACATTGCGGATGTGCGTAGACTCGCGGGTGAGCGTGATAGAATCGATTACCTCCCTGAGCAACCCGAACAAGTAAGCCAACTCCGTAAAATCCTTGCGCCGCTCCGCTGGGATATCGGCATGGGTGCGATTGTCCTCTTCATTGTGACGGGTGCTTTCATGATTTCAGGTGCGGCTGTCCTGTATGGTATGCAAAGCACCTTTGAAGGGTGGAGTTTGCTAACCGATCAGGCGAGCGTCTGGCAAAATATTCACGGCTCACTCGTCTGGGTGTATTATATCTGTATCATCGTCGCATTATGGGGAACCCTGCAGGCACTTCCAGAAATTTATGCCCGCGTGATGCAGGAGTTCTTTCAAGCCGTCTGGCCCCAATATGAATGGAACTACGGGACGCTTCGCAAATGGGTCTGTCTCTACATCTTTGTTACAACGATGATACTCATCTGGTTGAACATCCCATTTGACATTTTGACACAGATTGCTGGATTTATTTTGGCAAATTTTTCAATTGCTGTGATGATGCTTGCTGCGTTATATCTGAACGCTAAACTGCCGCGTGCGTATCGGACGAAGCCGTTTATGTTCGTCGGTGCGCTTATTTCGGCAGGGGTGCTTATTGTATTTGCTGGAATTAGTGGCTGGGGGTTGTACGTCAAAATCTCCAAACTTCTCGCTCAATGGTTCTAATGAAGGTTGACCCCTTTCACGTAAAGGTATAAAATACCGTCAATAACTCTGAATCTTCAGAAGGAGATGGAACATGGCAGACATCAAAGATAAACTCGCGCAACTACAGGAAAAAGGTTTCGTTTTAATAGCGGGCGCGTTGTCTCCAGAAGAGACAGAACGTATCCGTCAGCGCATTAATTACGCACGCGAAATGGGGTGGGAAGAGGGCTTAAACGCCGTAGGGAACATGTGGTTTGATACCCTCTTGGATCGGGAACCCGATACCTACGATCCTCTCGTCGGGCATCCCAGTGTCCGTCCCTATTTGGAAGGGTTAATGGGCAAGCAGTGCCAGCTTCGAAGCCTACGGGCACACATCAATCCGGGGCCGTATCTCCAAGAGTGGCACATGGATTTTTACGGCTACTGGCAGGAGCAGCGATACGTCGAAGAACATCCGTTTGCGATGGCACCTGTAGGAATTAACACGACGTTCTATTTTCAGGACAACGATCCCGGTGAGGGACACCTCAAGTTCATCAAAGGCGGGCATCTGTCAGAACCGCCCCACCTCTACCCGTTAGATCGTCCCAAATTTGAAGCGTGGTGTGAGGCGCAAGAACACGTGATCCTGCATCCGAAAGCCGGTGATTGTGTCCTGTTCATCAATCACATTCCACACCAAGGCGCGAAAGAACGCGACGATATGGAACGAAGCAACGTCGTGTGTCATTATCAGGTAACCCCGATGTATGAGGGCGTTTGGCATGTCTCTCGCCCGCGCGGTTATCAAGGCACATTCCCCTTCGCTTAGAGAGATGCCTTAGTTTTCAAGGGCGGGTGTGTCTTACATCCGCCTCAGTTTTTTAAAAATATCCAAGGAGGCATCCAAGAAATTTTGGCAGTTAACCCTGATGCAAAACTGCCGACGGCTTGGGGACTTCTCAAGCAGAAATACGATGTCCGTGGTCAGTCAAATTGACTTGTGGTATCGCCGCATTCTTAAGACCGTGCCAATTTGGCAGACATTTGATAGGAATTTGGCTATTTCAAGCAATTAACGTTGGCATGAATATTGCAACTTATTCATTATAAACTGGTGGGGTGTTGTCGGTGGACTTTCTGCTGTGGAATGTGTGGAGGCAGTGGAGAACGAGGAAATGCTTTATAACGGGTAGGTACGTTGTTGCGTAATCTGCCTGCCTTTGAAATTATTTATGCATAGGAGTATTGAGAAATGAGCAAAGTCATTGGAATTGATTTAGGTACAACAAATTCGTGCGTAGCCGTTTTAGAAAGCGGTGATGCCAAGGTCATCGAAAATACGGAAGGGAATCGGACTACCCCCTCTGTTGTCGGTTTTACCAAAGAGGGAGAGCGCCCCGTTGGACTCGTTGCTAAAAGACAAGCGATCACGAACCCGCAAAATACAATTTTTTCGATTAAAAGGTTCATGGGGCGGAAATTTAACGAAATAGGTAATGATGCTTCCCGCGTGCCTTATGAATTAAAAGCCGATACAGGCGGCGATGTCGCCGTGAACATCGACGGAAAAGATTATTCGCCCCCTGAAATTTCTGCTATGGTTTTGCGGAAGATGAAGGAAACTGCTGAGGCGTATCTCGGTGAAGATGTTACGAAAGCGGTTGTCACTGTTCCTGCTTACTTCAATGATTCCCAACGTCAGGCGACGGCGGATGCCGGTAAAATCGCTGGATTGGAAGTCGAGCGGATTATCAATGAACCGACCGCCGCATCGCTCGCTTATGGTCTCCAGAATGAAGGCGACAAAAAAATTGCTGTTTATGACCTCGGTGGTGGGACGTTTGACATCTCTATTCTGGAAATCGGGGACGGGGTTTTTGAGGTAAAAAGCACAAACGGCGATACACACCTCGGTGGCGACGATTTTGATCAGGCGGTTATCGACTGGATGGCGCAGGAGTTCCTCGGTAGTCAAGGGATTGATTTGCGCACTGATCAGATGGCACTGCAACGCCTGAAAGAGGCGGCAGAGACCGCGAAGTGTGAACTCTCCAGTACACTACAAACCGACATCAACTTGCCTTTTATCACTGTCGATGCCAGTGGTCCGAAGCATCTGAACCTGACGCTTACCCGTGCAAAGTTGGAACAAATTACAGATAATTTAGTCCAACGTTCGCTTGAACCCTGCAGACAGGCACTCGCCGATGCGGAGATGCAACCCGCTGACATTGATGAGATTATCCTCGTCGGTGGTCAGACGCGTATGCCCAAAGTCCAGGAGGCTGTTGAGCAACTCTTCGGCAAAGAACCGCACAAAGGGGTCAATCCGGATGAGGTCGTCGCAATCGGTGCCGCAATTCAAGGGGGAGTCCTCGCAGGCGATGAAGAGGTTAAGGACATCCTCTTATTAGACGTTACACCACTTTCTCTCGGTATTGAAACCCTCGGTGGGATGTTCACACGGTTGATTGATAGGAACACGACGATTCCTACTAAGAAATCGAATATATTCACAACTGCTGAGAACAATCAGACAGCCGTTGATGTCCATGTCCTCCAAGGCGAACGGGAGCAAGCGGTTTACAACAAAACGATTGGACGGTTCCGATTGGGTGAATTGCCACCTGCACCGAGAGGTGTTCCGCAGATTGAAGTGACCTTTGATATTGATGCAAATGGTATACTTAACGTATCCGCAAAAGATACAGCGACGGGTAAAGAGCAGAAGATTACGATTACCGCATCCTCTGGACTGAGCGAAGCCGAAATTGATCAGATGGTCAAGGATGCCGAAACGCATGCCGAAGAGGATAAGCAGAAACGGGAAGAAGTCGAAGCGCGCAACCGTGCGGATTCTCTGGTTTACGAGACAGAGAAAAACCTCAGCGAATTGGGAGACAAGATAGACGACGCTTCCAAGGAGAAGGTGAACGCCGCTGTTGCTCGTGTCAAGCAGGCGCTGGAGTCTAATAACAACGCCGAGATCCAACCCGCAACGGACGAATTAACGCAGGTCTGGCACGAGGTCTCTCAGTTGATATATCAACAAGCAGCAGAGGCAGATCCAGGGGCAGCTGCAGGCGACCCGTCGGCTGCTGAGGCGACAACTGATGCCGCTGACAGCGATGTCGTTGACGCTGAATATGAAGTCGTTGACGAGGATGAGAAGAAGGATAAAAGTTAAGCGGGCCCTCTAAATTGCGATTCCCTTGGTATGATGTAGGAGGTTTCCACGATGGCTTATAGCAACTTTACTCTCGAAACAGTGGAAAAAGAATTTGAACTTGAATTGGTTGAACACGCCGGTATCTTTGCCGAAATCGAACCGATGAGCCTAAGTGCAGAACTCACAAATGCGTTGGCGAGAAATGTGCCTTTAGCCGCTACTATAAACACAGAGAAAGCCCGCTCGGAACTGATTGTCTCCCCTGTTCTCGTTGAATTGCGGGAGCAATTTGATCGCAAAATTAGTCTTTTTTCGGGAATCGACTTCAACGTTGACGCTGAAAGTGGATTAACTGGTGTGTGTGATTTTTGGGTGAGCCTGTCGCCTCGGCAATCTTATGTAGAGGCACCCGTTATCGCGCTTGTTGAGGCAAAGAATCTTGATCTGAAACTTGGGCTTGGGCAGTGTGTCGCGGAGATGCTCGCTGCGCAACGCTTTAACACTGAAAGAGAGAATGACATCTCTTGGATTTATGGGGTCTCCACAACAGGAATAGAGTGGCAGTTCCTTAAGTTGCAGGGAAAGTGCTTACAGATTGATATCGCAACCTATACGATTGAACGGTGCGACAGGATCCTCGGCACCCTCGCCGGTATGGTGGCACAAAAGGCGTGAGGTTTGCTTAAATTATTAGGACTTACGCATGATGGTCTTTTGTAGCATAACCTGTTAGGTTGTGCCACCAGAACTTCTGTGTTTTTCAGGAGGCTCCATCCAACAGAGTGTCCTACAGTCAAAATTGCGTAAGTCCTGTTTATGTAGTTTACACAAGACTTTTGAATATCCTATAAGGAGGAAAAAACGATGTCTAAACATGACAAAACTGCCCAACAAATTGCCAAAAATAAAGGTACTTCTTATAATAAGGGACCAGGTCCAGATATCAAGACCTCTCGTCAAACCATTGAAGTGGAAACGCCTAACACTATTGGAGATGCTGGGCACCAACTTCAGGGACACAGAGGTCCCGTCTATGTTGCAGTAACGGATGATAAAGCTGTTCAGAAGGCTTTGGATCGTTACGATGGCACAACGATTGGAGTTATGGACCCTTCAGGCAAGGTTGTAAAACCTTCATCCCGCAAAAGATAATCTAAATTTGAAAATAAGGGGTTGCCCACCATAGTAGTTTGGTTATGAACGAAAAAGAAACGCGTATCAGAAATATAGACTCTATGCTGAAAGAGTCCGGTTGGCGCGACTCAAACAACCCAGACATGCCATCGTTTAAACGGGAGCATTATTTTACAGATGGGAAAATAAGAGGAGAAAAGAGACGCGAGAAAGCCAAACGTGCCGATTATCTTCTCTATTACCGACAACCCCATTTTCCGATTGCTGTTGTTGAGGCAAAAGCAGATTACAAACTTCCATCCGATGGGCTCCAGCAAGCGAAAACCTATGCTGAAATGTTAGGGCTTAATTTTGCCTATTCTACCAATGGCGAACTTTTCGTAGAGTTTGATTTTATAACAGGTTTAGAGTCAAAACTCTACAAAATGCCGCAACCATCAGAACTCTGGCAACGTTTGAAAACGCATGAAGGTTTTAATTCACAACAAGAAGACCTTATTCTTTCACCGTTTGACCTCACTGGTGGTAAAACTCCCCGATATTACCAACAGATTGCGATTAACAATGTCATCTCAGCCATTGTGAAAGACCAAAAGCGAATCCTTCTTACAATGGCAACCGGAACAGGAAAAACTACTACAGCCTTCCAAATCTGCTGGAAACTCTGGCAGCAGCGTTGGAATCTCAAAGAAGACTCGCGTCGCCCCAAAATTCTCTATCTCTCCGATAGGACAATCCTTGTTGATGACCCAATGAATAAAGAATTTGCTGCTTTTGGCGAAGCACGGCATCGGATAGCACATGGCGAAGTTGTCAAAAGCCGGGGCATCTACTTTGCATTGTATCAATCTATCGGTCCGAGAGAGAATAACCCTGGCATCTATCGTGAATACGCAGCGGATTTCTTCGACCTCATTATTGTGGACGAATGCCACCGGGGTTCTGCTGAAGATGACAGTTTATGGCGATCAGTTCTTGAATACTTTGAACCAGCGGTACAACTCGGTATGACCGCTACACCCCTTAACGAGGAAACTCGGAACACCTATCTGTATTTTGGAAATCCTGTCTATACCTATACGCTTAAACAGGGCATTGAAGATGGGTTTCTCGCTCCCTTTCGTGTACGACACGTTCAAACTACAGCAGATGCGGAAGGCTGGCAACCTACTCCAGGGCAGACTGATCGGCATGGTAATGAGATACCCGATAGATTATATACTACCGAAGATTTTGATAATACACTAATGCTGAGACCGCGTACCGAAGCGATTGCTCAACATTTGACTGACTTATTGAAATCTGACCCGTATGCCAAAACCATTGTTTTCTGTGTTAACCAAGAACACGCAGACACCATGCGCGAACTCCTTTCCAATCTAAACACGGAGCACGTCCAAAGGCATCCCGACTATGTAAGCCGTATTACCTCTAACGAAGGTGATTTCGGACGGGAACGTCTTAGCCGATTCCAAGATATTGAGGATGATTCGGTTATTATCGCGACGACCTCTAAGCTCCTCACTACCGGTGTTGATGCACCAACGGTAAAAAATATCGTTATTGTGCGTGGTGTTGGTTCAATCGTTGAATTTAAGCAGATGATTGGTAGAGGGACGCGTGTCTGTGAGGAATACGGCAAATTCACTTTTGATATTATTGATTACACAGGAACTTCGTTTAGACATTTTGCAGACCCTGATTTTGATGGAGAACCGATGGACGAGGATGAAGAGGTTATAGAAACTGGCGATAAGCAAAACAGAGGTGAAAGAACTGGAACTACTGGCCCATCCTCGGGAGGCCAAAAGTTTTATGTTGATGAAGGCACCGTGACGATTGCTGAAGAAGGGGTTTATATCCTGAATCCTGATGGGAGCGAACAACATAAAACCTATATAGAATATGCTGGCGATCAAATCTATTCCCTGTACGAATCTGAATCAGAATTTCGAGAAAAGTGGGTAGACCAGAAATCAAGGAGTGAAATTGTTGAAGGGTTGAAAAGGATCGGTATTGAAAAGGAATTGTTGGCAAAAGAATTAAAATTTTCTGATGCTGACCCTTTTGATCTATTTTGTAATGTCGCTTTTGGAGTTCCGCTTCAAACAAGAGAACAACGCTCGCAACGCGTACAAACGGATACTGACTTTTTTAAACAGTACAATGTTTTTGGACAGTATGTACTTAAGACGTTGCTCGATAGATATAGTCAACATGGACCCGATGAACTCAAAATTCCAGATGCTTTACAGGTTCCTCCCATTTCGGATCACGGTAATGTTGTTGAAATCGCTACGTCTTTCGGAAATGAGGACCAGCTCCGAGATGCCGTTGCAAAACTTCAGGAGCGAATTTATCAGGCATAATCTGTACCACCAAAGGAAAGTGATATGACACAAAATCCAAAACAGTTAAAGCTTTTAGAAAACCCACAAACAACAGCCCAGGAGTTGAGTGCCCTTATCAAATCTGCTCGTGACATCATGCGTAAGGATAAAGGACTAAACGGTGAGTTGGACCGCATTCCGATGCTAACTTGGATTATGTTCCTTAAATTTCTTGACGACATGGACCGCATTCGGGAGTCGGAGGCCGAACTTGGAGGTGAAAATTTTTATCCACTTATTGCACCACCATACCGTTGGCGAGACTGGGCAGCAGATGAAGGAGGCATCACTGGAGACGATCTAATAAACTTTATCAACCTTGAAGAAGTCAATCGTCCAAATGGCACTAAGGGACCAGGCCTTTTCCACTATTTGCGTAACCTCAGTTCTACAGATGGGAAGGGGCGCGAGGCGGTTATTGCAACTGTTTTCAGAGGTATCATTAATCGGATACAATCTGGTTTTCTTCTCAGGGATGTTGTCAACAAAGTCAACAATATTCATTTTGATTCGTCTGAGGAAATGCACACCCTTAGCCGATTTTATGAGACGATGCTTAAAGAAATGCGTGATGCTGCAGGGGATTCTGGTGAAATTTATACGCCTCGACCCGTCGTCAAATTTATCGTTGCTGTAACCAATCTTCAACTCGGTGAAACTGTGCTTGATCCTGCCAGTGGTACCGGCGGTTTTCTCGTTGAAGCATTTACCCACCTTGAAAAACAGTGCCAAACTATTGCTGCTCGCCGGACACTCCAAGAATCTACTGTCTATGGAATAGAAGCTAAACCACTACCCTACCTTCTCTGTCAGATGAATCTCCTTTTGCATGGGTTAGAAAATCCAAAAATTGACTTTAAAAACTCTCTCAACGTCAAAAGGCTTAACGAAATTGGTGACAGTGACCGATACGACGTTATTCTCACCAATCCACCCTTTGGTGGTGAAGAAGAGGTTAGTGTCAAAAGTTATTTCCCTGCTGACATGCAAACTGCTGAAACCGCTTTGCTTTTTCTTCAGATTATTATGCGGAGGCTCAAACGTCCTGAACGCAACAAAGGGAAACCGGGACGCGCTGCCGTTGTTGTACCAAACGGCACCCTTTTTGAAGATGGGGTCTGTGCCCGTATCAAAGAGGGACTCCTTGCTAACTTCAGCCTTCACACGATTGTTAGATTGCCAAAAGGGGTTTTCGCACCATATACTGACATCCCAACCAATTTACTCTTTTTTGACCGTTCTCATCCGACTAAGGAAATATGGTTCTATGAGATCCCGCTTCCTGAAGGCCGAAAGAACTATACAAAGACAAAACCTATGAGATTTGAGGAATTTTCAGATTGCATCGATTGGTTTCATCCAATTACAGAACGCCAAGAAAATGAATATGCTTGGAAGGTTAACGTTAATGATGTCCTGAAATATGATAAAGAAGGTAAGGTAGTCTCAGCGAATTTGGATATCAAGAATCCGAACAGTGTTGAATCTTTGGTGCATTTGCCTCTTACAGAAATTGCTGATAGTATTATCCGTAAGGAACAGAGAATTCTGGAATTGATCAGGGAAATCCAGGTAGAATCTTTAGGAGGCGAAGATTAAGATGGCAAAGTGGGAGGAGGTTCGACTTGATGAAGTACTTATAGAACGCAAAGAAACGCCAGATCCCGTTGCATTGGAAACAGGCGGAATTCAAATACTTTCCAAGATCGGTTTTAATACAGGTGTAATGGAATTCCGAGACAGCACTACTACAAAAACCAAAATGATTCAGTTTCAACCCGGAGATATAGTTTTGTCTGGAATTAATGCTGCTAAAGGAGCAATTGCTATATACCCAAATGCTGCAAAAAAGCCAGGTTCGGCTACTATGCATTACAGTGCATACTTTGTCAATCCGGAACGAGCTGACCCAACATTTTTGTGGTGGTTATTTAGGAGTAAGACATTTCAGCATATTCTGCTTCAAACCTTGCCCGGTGGGATTAAAACTGAATTGAAACCTAAGCATCTTCTGCCGATCTCTGTCAAAATACCGTCCTTATCAGAACAACACCGCATTATAGCGAAAGTTAATCAGTTTCTTGCCAAAGTCAATGAAGTTCATGTGTTACGCGAACAATTAGAAACTGAATTGCATGCGTTCGTTAGTTCGGTTTATCGCGATATTTTGAAACCACGTAAAAGTTGGGTAGTTAAAAGCGTTAGCGAGTTGTGCGATAAACCACAGTATGGATATACCACTTCTGCAACAACTGAACAAATTGGCCCTCATTTACTCCGTATTACAGATATTCAAAATGGTTCGGTCAACTGGGAGACAGTGCCTTATTGTGCCTGTTTGAAACCGGAAAAATATCTTCTTGAAAAGAACGACATCCTATTTGCTCGCACTGGTGCGACAACCGGTAAAAGTTTTCTCATTGACGAATGTCCAATGGCGGTGTTCGCTTCATATCTGATTCGTCTTCGTGTTCAGAAATTGGTCACCCCACAGTATCTTTATGCCTTCTTTCAATCTCCAAGTTACTGGGAACAAATCTCAGCAAACACGGTTGGTAGTGCCCAACCGAATTGCAACGCAACGAAACTGGCATCTGTTAAGGTTCCAGTCCCATCCGTCGAAGAACAGCAACACATCGTCAACTATTTAGAAAATTTCCAAGCAAAAATTAGCAGCGTTAAAGCCCTTCAAGCACAGACAGCACAGGAATTGAATTTTTTACTTCCTTCTTTTATTGATAAAATCTTTCGACGGGACGAGTAGAATTTTCCAATCTGTCATTGGTTTTAAAGGGAAGGTTTCGCCTAATTAGCCTTTCTTTGCTTTCTTTCCTGATTTTCCTGTTCTATTCGAGTGTTTTCTTCAAAATTGCGCCGAAGTTGTTCTTTACTCCGATAATCACCAGGGTGCCACGTGTGTACAGGATAAACCGGAAGTTTCAAGTGGAGTGATGTCCAATCATCATAAGGGTATTTCGCGAAAAATGAAATGTCAGTAAATTCCTTATCAAGGGGCTCTAAGCCAAAACTCAATACATAACCTAACGGAGGAAATGCAATCTCACTGGAGTAAAGACTTTTCGCGTAATCGCGCTGGTACTGATTGAGTGCGTTGTCCATTGTATCAAGACTTACTTCATTTGGATCAATCTCAATTGTTGATATTGATGTTCCACCTGCAAAACGTAAATATGGACCAAGAGTAAAATAAACTAAAATTCTAATGTCGGGACTCAGGTAGCGTTCATGTTTGTTGAGAACAAACTTTACCAAATCAGGATGATTGAGTCTAAACAGATCGCTGTTAACACTAAAGAACATAGTGATAATTTGTTTAATTACTCGCAGTGGATAGATGCGAAATGGGTAATAGAGAGATGGATGCCCTTTTGCATATTTAAGGGCATTAAAACTTTGATGTGCTAAACTTGCGAACGCATCTCCGTACCAGGTACCAGTGTCGTTATTGCATTGCTCACAGAGCGTATAGGAACCAGCACCACGTTGGGATATATGTCCCTTTTCTGCTGTGTATTCATCGGGATTCTTATTGATTAACTCAAGAATGTGTTTTCCTACTACAGGGTGGTTGTTAAATGCAGCACGTGGTGGAACATGTTCAAACGTCAATTTCGTATGTCTTCCACAGATGCAACAGTTACCAAATACAGGTTCGCGCGCCATTCAAAATCCCTTGATTGCTCAGTTTTTTCTCCGATTGCTTTAATCCATTTAACCTACTACTTCGGTGTCTGCAGATTCTGAAAGTTTTGTCCCTTCATTCGGCAGGTCAGCGAACCTATATTTGCCGGACTGTCGCATCTGTTCCTGTAACTCTTGATAGTGCGCGACCAGCCGACCGATATCGTGGTCAAATTGAGCAGAAATTTTATGTCGAATTTCGCGAACTTCCTTCACGATTTCGCATTCGGTATTCTTTTCGTTTTCTATAATCTTTCTGTCTTCCATTTTAGGTGTTGCCTCCCAAATAATCTAAAGGTGTTGTTAATTCTGGTGTTACTAAACCTAATTCTCGATTAATTCGTTGGATGAAAGAAATTTTATTGGCATTAGCAATATGTGAGCGGTTCCACGTAAGGAGTACGTCCAACCTATGAAAGGAAGCAATTGCCAAGTGGAGTGCATCACCAGATGGATCTCGGGGCATTATCAACCTGTTAATATAAATTTGCGCGATTTGGAGGATATCAGTAGTAATTGGCAATATTTCAAGGTTTGCTATTAAGGCAATCCGGTCTCGCGTTTGGTCGCTCATTCCATCACTAAGTTCCTCAATAACAGCTGGACTTGAAGTAAGAATAAATAAATTCGCGTATTTATCCCACCATTGCCGAGTCACCCTTTGCCTCGCGAGAGAACCTTCATCAGTCCGCAACGTATGGTAGGCACTCGGAATTGATGTGTCAATGTAGACACGCTTTTGGGTCTCACTATCCAATAATTATACCCTCTCTTGTATATAAGGGTGCTGAAGAATTAGTTCCGCGGTCTGTGTGGAGTCAATTCAAGACTGATGTAGAATATTACTGTTAAACCCGCATAAGGACAAAGTCTTGTTTCAGCACATACGTGTATGGAGCAGTTAGTGATGGGTTTGACCTTCATCCGCTACTGATAAAACCGCTCAGGATAACAGATGAAGATCAGAACCCTTGAAAGAGTGCCACTATCCAGAAATTGCCTAAGTCCCAGAAATAGCGAAACTACCTAATAACCCAGTAGTGCAATCCCTTCCCGATAAGTTTGTGCGGAGTGCTGTAAAGACCCAAGTTCGTCATCAGTCAATTCGATCTCAAGAATCTCCTCCACACCATTCCCACCCAGTTTAATCGGAACCCCAATATACAAATCATCAATCCCATATTGCCCCGTGAGATGGGCAGAACAGGGCAGCAGCCGTTTCTTATCGAGAATAATGGCTTCCGCCATCTGTGCCAACGATGAACCCGCAGCGTAATAGCCACTTGTTTTGAGAAGGTTAACGATCTCAGCACCACCGTCCCGCGTGCGTTGTGCCATCGCTTCAATACGGTCTTCGGGTATGAGTTGCGGAATCGGGATGCCGTTGACGGTCGTATAGCGCGGGAGTGGCACCATCGTGTCGCCGTGTCCGCCGAGAACGAGGGCATGGATGTCTTCTACGGAGACACCGAGTTCAAGAGAGATGAAATAACGGAACCTCGCCGAGTCCAGTATGCCCGCCTGCCCGACGACGCGGTGTGAAGGAAATCCTGAGACCTTCCACGCGTGGTAGGTCATGATGTCCAACGGGTTGGTGAGCATCACAATAACGCAGTCTGGCGACTGTTTCACGACGTTTTCTGTGACGCTGCCGACGATATTGGCATTCGTTTGCAACAGGTCTTCGCGCGTCATCCCCGGTTTACGTGGGGAACCTGATGTAATAATTACGAGATCGGAACCTGCAGTTGCACTGTAATCGAGATCGCCGTCAACTGCGGCATCAAACACTTCCACGGGCCCCATTTGTGCCATGTCCAATGCCTTACCTTGTGGAACACCGTCAACGATGTCTATCATGACGACATCCCCGAGTTGTTTCTGTGCGATCAGAAACGCCGCTGTTGCACCGACATTCCCCGCACCAATAACACTGATTTTTTTTCTTGCCACTTCTGCCTCCAATGTGAAAATGTATAGTTTTAATCCTTAAAATAACTTGTATTAATTATACCCAGAAATTTGAAAATAATCAAATCATTATCCTTTTACCAAATGCCTTATGAGTAATATGGAGCTAACAACGCTGAGCAAAAGAACAAAATAGAAGGCACGGCGGATAACACGAGACTCCGGAAATTCCATTCTAAAGAGAAACAACCGTAAAAACGCCATCCATATACTCGGCACCACAAAACAGAGGTTTAGAAACGTATAGGCATCACCGAGGAAAAGGGTGATGAAAGCACCTGTGCAACATACACCTATCGTGCCGAAAAAAATAATTTGAGCTTTTCTTGAATGCCCGAAGTCAATAATCTGTTTTTTGACGGCTTCCCGTTTCCGTTGCAGCTCGTCGTCCATTTGAAATTCCTCTGGGTTGATTAGGGCTTGAAGCGGTTCAAAATCTGTGCCAATTCTTCCATGTCTTCGCCCCGCTGCATTCTTATTTCAACGTGCGCGCTGGCAAGATATCCTCGGTCTTTCCGTTTGTCAACGCCAACAATCGGCTTCGCTACGATTTGCATGTCTTCTGAGAGTTCTAACGTAAAGTTTAGCATGACGAAGTCGGGCAGCCACGCCGTTAGAATCTGGCGAACTTCTTGGGCAATCGGAAACTCCTCAGATTGCAGGTCGGTATCTTTGTTAAGAACAAACTGAATTGCAGCGATTGCCCAATCTTGTATGAGTGTCCGAGCAATTTCGGCTTGTAGTGTAGCCCCAAGATCATCGTTCGCGTTGGCTTTTGTTGTTTTACAGGTGATCAGTCCGGTTTTGAGTCGTTTGAGCAATGCAACAATTTCTGGATACCTCTCTGCTTTTTTTGCGCGGTCTATTACAAATTCAAGATGCTCAGCTGTGACGTTGAATTTGAGACGTTGCGGTGGGGACGCGTATTTCCTGCCTTTCCGTTTTTCTTCTGCTTCAACCTCTTTTAGATGCTCAAAGAGAGCCTGCAAGTCCTTGAACTGGGCATTGTATTCTTCCTTGATACGGTAGCACTCTTCAAGAATAGGATCAGGTTTCATCTTAGTTTACCTCAATGAGTTCTGCGGGTGTGCAAATAATCGCGGGTCGAAAATCGTTGTCTCTACAGACCTGTTCGATATGATGACGCTTATGCACATTCCTTATATGTTTATAGTTCCACGTTGCAAGATATTCAATATTATGAACCGCTGCGATTGCTATATGCGTTGCATCTGTCTCAGCGTTTCGTGGGAGTGCTCCGGTATCCAATAGATTCTGCGTAAGGTTTGAAATTGCGTCTGACATTGGCAATCTTGTTATATCTAATACAAGGTTAAGCCGGTGTTGCACGGCTTCTGTGTTGCCGCGTCTAATCTCGGAGATAACTGTCGGAGAAATCACTAATTCAAATCTATCATGATGTTCATACCAAAACTCTTGAGTGGCTCGTTGACATGCAGCTATAATTGCATCTCGACTGGGGCGCGCAGCTAAATAACTGATGACTGTGGTTTCAATATAAACTTTTGGTTTGCTGACTATTGGTGGCATTATTGAGTCGGTTTTCTTTGTTAAGTAAAGATGTAGTTATGTTACCCTAAATGTAGACGAATGTCAAGTTTTTTGCCGAGAGTTGTGTATTGGGAAAACAGAGCAAGAAGTGACAGCACACGCGATTTTGTGCTACAGATTGAGAGGAGAGCGTTAGGCGAGGCACTAAGCCTCGCCTTGGGAGATTAGCGGTTAAGCATGGCGGGGTCCCATTGCGAAGGCAGGATTGTCCCCAAGGTTATCAATGAGCCAGCCGCGGAGCGGTACGTCGTCTTCGGAGGGAACGTAGCGTCCGTTATTTCGGGTGGCGGCACCGAGGAGCTGCCGACGAATCGGGCCACAACGGTCGTAGAGTACTTCAACGCTCATCTCGTCTTTCGGGCGGATCCAGCGGTAGCCGTAACCGTAGAAGAGTGCTTTCCGAGTCATATCTGAATGGTTCGGGCTCCGCGAGTGCCAGAGTCTTCTATCGAACAGCACAGCCGTTCCAGGTGCTACACAGACCGGCATCGCATCGTCAGGTACGTCGTCTGCTGTCGCTTCGCGCGGATCTCGTGCAATTTCAGCCACTGGAACGTCCATATCTGACAAATGACTGCCCGGACGGATATAGAAGTTACCGCGACCGGGTTCAGAGACATCGGTGAGGAAATACCCCACTTTCAGAGACAAACGCGGGCGTGGATTCGTCTCCAACTCGATATTAACGCGTCCGCTGTCTTGATGCCATTCCAGCCAGCCTTCACCCGCTTCGGCATCAGGTGCCGCGGGGGGTTTGACGTGCATGTGGGCATGGTAGAGGTAGATATTCCAACCCAAGATGCCCCAGACTTTCGGTAACGTCGTCGGTAGATCGACGAGATTTAAGAGTGCGTCATCGGCACCGAGGAAATCCGACCAGCCCCAGTGTGAACCCGGCGTTGCTCTGCCATTGGCAAGTGCTTTGTTATGCAAGGTATCTACAGCATTGATTAGCTGTTCGCGCATCTCTGTAGAGAGAGCGTTCGGGACGTATAGATACCCGTGTTCTTCAAAAAAGGTGCGTTCTTCTTCTGTGATGAGGTGGGCAAGGTATTTTTCAGGTGCAGCTTCCATGCCCATATTAAGAAGTTCCTTCATAGTGATTCTCCTTAGCAGTGCTGTTGCCTGTTCTGAATAGTTGGATATATCGGGGGTTAAAAACCCCTCCCACAACAAGTTAGCGTACGTACTGTGCAAGGTATTCGCGTGAGCGGCGCAGACCGTCAGATTCTGCTTCCCATGTTCGCCAATAGCGGTAATCTTCGAGTTCCACGCTAACGATACCGTCAAAACCTTCATCTTCTAAACGTTGAACGACTTTCAGCCAATCGACGATACCATCGCCCGGAATGGTATAACGCCACCAGTCTTCGCCGAACCCACGAGCATCACCGAGACTCGGTCCCAGATTGCCGTGCAGATAGAGTGCTTCTTCGTCGAAGTCGGTATCTTTGCAGTGGACGTGTTTAACATAGGATGCGAATTCGTCAAGCGCGCGTAGATAATCAATGCCGATTCTGACGAGATGGGACGGATCGTAGTTGATTCCCAAACCCGGAGAGGCACACACCTCGAACATCGCACGCCACATCTCTGGTGTGCAGCCAAGTGCGGGATACTCAGGTCCGGGACCCGGCCACCCTTCAATCGCGATTGTCACGTCCTTAGATGCCGCAAACTCAGCGATCGGTGGGATAGTATCCTTCCAAATCTCAAAGTTTTTGGCGCGACCGAGACTTGCATCTTCGGGTACGAAGACACAGAACATGATATGCACATCGTTGTCAGCGGCGGCTTCGATAGCGTCCTTTGCTGCTGAAGCACCGGCTTTCTGCTTGGATTTCTTAGGGCTGAGTAGGTCTCGGACACCGGGGAGATCCGCACTGCCGATCGCGAGACCGGCATCCCGCGCGGTTTGAACAATTCCGGGTGTAACTTCTCCAATATCAACGGCTTCAAACCCGTTGTCTGCACACCATTTACAGAAATCTGCAAAAGGCAGTTGACGGGCTGTGCCGGGGATACGTAATCCTATTTTCATAGTCTCTCCAATATATCATCGATTATCAATTAACGCATTTCTACAAAAAATTGTTTCCGCTGGTGTACAACAAGCCTTGGTAAATTGTTACAGGAACTCTTTTAACTGACAACCAACAACTAACAGCCATTAAAACCCCATGAGTCCACAGCAGCGACGGCAGACAGGCATCGGTCCATCATTACTCACGGACTGCCGGAACTTCATCGCCTTCTGGTTGTTCCACATATCGACAGCCTTATCTGTTTTGATATTGCCGATGATGTAGTCATGATAATCGCGGCAGAGGCTCACATCGCCGTTGCTGTCAATCTCCATCGTCATATAGATACTAACACACTGGTTATAACCGAAGGTCTGCTGGTGGTCGGTATAATACCGTTGAATTTCGCCACGTGTATTGAGGCGTGGCATCATGATAGGCGGACATTTCTGCTGTTTTTCGGAAAGGCTTTCCATCTCTTCAAATCTGTCAAGAATGACCCCATGGTCGAAGTCCTTCCACGTCCCTATCCAACCGTAATGGGTTTGTGGCTTAAAACCGAAACGGCTCTCAAAGTCTTCCGTGTGTTCCTGTGCCGATTCCGAGTCTATCCACCATGTCAGATAGAAGATCTGCGCATCAGCGTATTGGCTCGTGAACTTGTAGAGGTCTACAACAACGTCAATGTTATACATCGTAACGCAGCTGAGCGGAATAATATAAGGAAACTTGACATTCCGCTTCTCTTTTTCTGCGCTGAGTATTTCTAACGCAGCCTTGACATCTTTAAAGTTGTCGTAGTTTGCGGTTAGACCCGGACGTTGTGTATTGTGAATTTCCTCATTCGGTCCATCAACGCTCAAGTAGATAATTTTACAGGTTTCCAAAATATCTTCAGCGCGTCTGGCGATGTGTGTGGCGTTGCTAACGAGTGATATCGGCATTCCACGATCCTTGATGTAGTGCATCAATTCGATGATGTCAGGGTAAAGCATCGGTTCGCCACCCCAGATGTACCACACAGGAGACCAGCCTGCATCCACAATCTGGTCCACGAGGTCTTTATAGACTTCGACTGGGACCTCGCGCTGCTTGAGTTCTTTCATGGATTTTCCGAGGAGGTAACCGTTATCGCCCCATTGTCCACAGGAATGGCAACGGAGGTTACACATATCGGTAATGCGGAGACTCACCAGTTGGATAGCGTCGCCTCTACCGTGTTTTGCGCCGAGCGGATGTCGCCAGTTGAAACTTTCCTTAGCGAGTTGGTAGCGCGCGAACTTCCTGGAGGTATCCCAATCTTCCGATATAGCACTCGAAAGTTCATTGATAAAAAATCGTGGTGAAATTCGGCTACGTAGTGCCATTAATTCTCCTTTTTTCTCGCAGTTTGCTGTTAGCAAATAGCGGTCAAGTCTATGGCTAATGGTCTATAGCAATTGGTAAAGACGCAAGCGTTACAAAAAACGTCTTTCTTCTCTTGCCAACTGCCAATCGCTAATTGCCAACAGCCAACAGCTATTCGCTATCTGGTTCTTCTTTGACCAATGTAAGTGCCGCGGAGTTCATACAATAACGCTTACCTGTCGGATCAGGTCCGTCATTAAAGACGTGTCCGAGATGTGCGTCGCACCGACTACAGACGACTTCCGTGCGTGGCATAAAAAATATGCTACGATCCGGTTTGGTCTCAACAGATTCGGGCGTAATAGATTCCCAAAAACTCGGCCACCCTGTCCCTGAATCGTATTTGGTCTCCGAGCTAAAAAGTGGACTGCCGCAGCAGATACAGTGATAGGTCCCTTGCTCTTTGCAATCGTGGTATTGCCCCGTGAAGGCGCGTTCTGTCCCTTTCTTCCGGGTTACCTGATACTCTTCCTGTGAGAGTTGTTCTTTCCATTCTTTTTCTGATTTAACAACCTTTTCTACACCCATTTTTTACCCCTTACGAGTATGCCAGATTTCTTTGAAAAATACTATGCCATATTTTCAAAAAAAAAACAAGACTGTTTTCATGGCATGCTGGTCAACGGTTGAAAACTGAAAACCATCATTTTTCTCGTTTTGGCTTAACCCGTCCTAAAACTTTACATTTTGTCGCCGACAAGATTTCGTATCGCACGCCACCCCACGTGATTTTGCGTTGGAAGACTGCATAGAGAGCATTGATACCGCCGAGGAATACCGAAATTGAAGTGACATAAGAGGTTATGCCAATTGTTTCCCGCATCTTAGGCATTTCACGGAGCCATTGCGGTAGATTTTTGGTGTAGAGTCTGTAACCAAATGCTTCCAAAAAAGGGATGAAGACAATAGGGAGTAGCCCTTCACGAAAGAATAGAAATGGAATTGCCCCAAACACGAAGATGCCTTTCGGTAGAAGCACAATGAGGCTCGCAAGCCACTGCCTCCAGAGCCCCATGTGAAGTGTCATAATCATCTGGCGATTCGTAAATTCAACGATTTGATGCCAGCTGCGATTGGCAGTACGCGTAATGGCTACGCAGTCTGGGACAAAATGCACCTTGCGTTTGACATCTTTCATCGCAAGCGTGGTATTGTGATCTTCGATTGTTGCCTCTTCCCAGCGTTGAAGGATTCGGGCTTTTTCGAGCATTTCGCGTCGAAATGCGTTAGAACCACCCCACACCATTGTATGCGAATGGTCCCCTTGGAAACTCATTTGGAAGTTTACCCAAATGGCTTCCACGAGGGACGCGAGGTTCCATGTTTGTGGGAAGTAGAACCGCCCACCGACAGTTGTTCCTATGTCTGATTCTTGGAGTGGAGTAACAAGGAGTGTTAACCAATCTTCTCGGATAGCGACATCGGCATCCACAAAGGCAATGACTTCGGTATCGTCAGGGAGTTTTTCTATCGCTGTCAGCAGGTTCTGAACCTTTTGCGAGCGTGGGAGGTTGTTCTCGACGATGTTCGGTGCTAAGAGGACATGAATATTCGGGTGCGATTCGGCAATCTCACATAGGTGGGGATAGGAGACATCGTGCCCCGAGTCTGCTTTTTCATGTGTGACAAAGAAGACTTCGTACACACCGGCGTAGTCTTGGCGTAAAAGACTTTTAGCGTGTTCTGCCGTGTCGGTGTCCCACCCATAGTGAGGCGCGATGATCGCCGCCTTTGGTGTATAGGGTGGACGTTCTGCGTTACGTTCACGCCGCGCGTACCAAAAAGAACGGCTAATAATGAGGAACTCAAGGATAAAGAGGATATAGGCGGTTAAGATAATAATATACGTCTGCATAGCGTTCAGTCGTCTACTGTTCCGAGGTCCGGAGCAGCGCAAGCGTTGTTTTCAATTTTGGAACGAGATCCGCATTAAGGAGAAAGATTAAACCGGGTTCATGTTGAAGTCGTGCGTAATAATGCCCAGAAGTGTCTGGGTTGCCGATTTGCAAGGTATAGACTTTTTGATTCCGTAACTCAATAGTTAGCTGCACGTGCGGATTGCTGAAACCTGTGATGTCATCCGTAAGGACAAGATTGCTCCCAACATAAGCGTCTGCCATTAGAGTGTCGAGTTCGTAGATGATGGCGTTTACCGTTATATTATTCGCTGCCTCTTTCACGGGTGCTGTAAGTCGCCAACTCGTTCCGAGACGTTGACATGTGAGAGGCGCTGCGTCCTCGCTACGCAGCGTAAGTCGGATTACATCGTCAATGTGGAAATTGAGGATTTGCTTATCTCGTAACCACGCTGTACCGAGTGCAATCTTATCAATGAGTGCCCGTTTAACACGGACGATTTGCGATGAATGCTCCGCTTTGACGTAGACAGTTCTATCTTCCGCGGTGTCTCCAATCAGCAAAATAGTTGGCTTTTCTTCACCGCGCTGTGTAAATGCAACCTTGATTGACGGTGCTGCTAACCCATACGTCTGTAGATTTTTAGCGGATGATTCAACAAAGGCAACGGCTTCGAGCGAGTCTACGCCAAAAAGTAGGTCATCCACTGCCTTTGCATCTGCCTTTATTTTTCCTGTCGGTGTTTGCAATTCCCATATATTATCATAACCTTTTGTGCAGACAGTGTCTTGTTCCCCGTTTATGGAAATAACGAAACGGTTTGTAGCAGTCCTTTCAAAGTCGATAACCCGCTTATCGCGTAAGTCAAAAACGGATTTGTTGAGAAGGTGATAGATGTCATCAGGGACAATGGAGATTGAAGAGGACCCGTCAGTGTATTGGCTATTGGCAGCCAGGGAACCAAGAGCTTCTTTACTGACTGCTGATTTGACATAGACGTGTCTGGGACTCCCGGTTTCTGTCGGGAGTGTCGAACCGACGTCAAGGGCATAGGTCCGATCTGTATCTGTGAGTTTCACTTGGATACGCGGTGCCCCTAATCCGTATGTTGTTAATTCGGATGAGGAGATTGTATCTGTGTTATCTACCTCAAAGGTCACCACTTGCAATAGAAGCAACTCCGAAAGAATCCGTTCAATTTCTTGAACATCCGCCTTCACCTCAATTGGGGATGTAAGGTGCCACGTGCCACCTTGCTTTTCACAATTCACGGTTCTTGATTGCGAAGATGAATCGGCATCTTCAGATTTAAACGTAATATTAGACACTGTTTCCGGGTTGAATCTAACAACTGACCGGTCTCGAAGATCGGTCGGTGATTTTGTCAGATCATCAAGCGCACTGGACTCAATTAAAAATATGTGCGTTTCTGATTTCTCCTTGATGTAAACTGAGTAGTTAATCGCTTTACTGCCGATGAAGAAGGTCGCTGCCGGATGAGTGCCATCCGTCCAAAGTGAAAGCGTGATGTTCGGTGTATCGAGTCCATACTGTGTCAACTCTGGTACTTCAAGCGTGTGTTTGACGCGTTTGTTGAGAATATCGTCTAACATTTGCTTCACTTTTTCGTTGTCAGCATTTGCCAGAAACGGAGTCTGTAGTTCCCAATTTCTATTTACCGCTCTGACCAACTTCAAATTTTGATATGCTGCGTCTGCGAACAAAAGTTCTATTTGTTGTAAGCTGTCACGGGCTATACCGTAGACCTCATGAATTGGGGGTTTTTCGTCTGTTGACCCGTTATCCGTCGGTTCCTGAAAGAATAGAAAATACGCGCCAGCAGTGCCTACGAGCAGAATGATAATGACCAAGGTCGTCCGAAAATTCACACGTCTTCTCCTTTACGACGTTGCCACCAGACAGCTAACCCAGCAATAAAGACGATTGCAGGTATCAGAAAAACAGAGATTATTTGTACGAGTTGGACATCTTGGACACGCATCTGACGCAAAGCCTGCTTTTGTAAATCGAGGGGACGAATCGCAATGAGGTCCTCCTCTAATGTGAGCCAATTGATTGTCGCTAAAAAGAGGTCGCGATTTGCCTCTCGGAGGGCGGCATTCACTGCGAAATCTGAATCCCCGAAAACGACAATCCGGGTGGAAGCACCTGTAGCTTCATCTTGATTGTTGCTGTCAATCTTCTGTTCAATCGCAACAGCGACAGATACCGGGGGCGCGGTATCCACACCTGCAGTGTAATTGAATTCAGTGCTGAAAGTGCCGTCAGGAGTGCGCTCGGTTTCACCCCAACTGTCTTGTGTACCACCCACGGTCTTCGCGAGGGATTTAACGCTGAGGTTTGCCGGACTATCAGCAGCCGGTGTAACCGAACGCGTTATCGGAAACGCTACAAAATCCCGCATGGCACGTGTAATCTCGTGTAATTCAAATCCCGGCACAGGGGCACTCGGTCCAAATAGCGGAACAAAGTCTGTTTCATCGATGACAAAATCGTTTCCTATCGTGATCCCCCATCTTTTCATGAGACGAACGAGTCCCCTATTTGCGTCTTCTGCAGAAGTAAGTGATGGGTCTAACATGAGGAGCAATTTTCCGTTCCGTGCTAAGTATTTCGTTACTATATCGAGTTCATGACGACTTAAGGCGGTTTTTGGACCCGCAATGACAAGCACTTCACAATCCGCTGGAATGTCTGGTTCCGTCAAAAGCGAAAGCGAGAATGCAGCGTAATTCTGATTCTCCAGTTCGGCGCGCACGCTGCTGTATCCTTCGGTGTTGAAATCCTCTATTTCGTGTTCTTCATGTCCGACAAGGAAATAGATTTTTTTCGTTTCGTCCTTGATGAGTTTAAGGATCGCACTCGTGAATTTCTGCTCTTCAATCGTTGTTACCTTTTCATACCGCGTGTCGCTTTCAAAAACTATTGTTCCGTCTACTCGTATATCGTACTTATTACGAAGGAGTTGGTCGATGTACGGATCGGCGTAGGAGACGGTCACAAATTGGGTTTCGTATGTATACAATTCTAACATATCTCTGGCACGTTGCTGATTTTGGGCGGGAACGTTTTGTCCCAAAAATGCCGTGACACGGATGTCTTTGTCAACGGTTTTGAGAATCTTCCGCGTCTGTTCTGATAAGGTATACAATTGATTAAGCGTAATATCTACCCTTTTATCGAAACGCTGTACAACAATAGCATTTACGAAGACTGCGATACCGATAACGCCGAGAATGCTCAACGCAACGTTGGCACCATAGCGGGCTTGACGACTGACGAAGAAGTCCATGACCGCCGAAAATCTCAAGCGAACAAAGATAATGAACGAGACGAGTGTGAGGAGCAGGCAAATCCAAGAGGCGAGTCGCGCTTGGAAAATCCAGTTGGCGATCCCAACAAAAGTAAAAATTAGGGTAAGCACGCCAAAAAGCGGGGCTGCAATGCGTTTGTTAGTTTCCATGTCTTATCTCCATTTTGACGATTCGATGGACTTGAACGTCGCAAACAGGCAAACACACGTGAAGCTAACATAATAGACGACATCTCGCAGAAGAATGACACCACGCCCAAAATCGGCATAGTGTTCAGGTAGTGACAAGTAGCTGAGAAATTGTCCAATCGGACCCCCGCGGGCTGAGAGCGCACCGATGACCCAGAGCGTTATCAGAATACCGAAACTCGTGAGTGCTGCAACGAGTTGGTTTCTGCACATTGACGACATGAGCAGCCCCAGTGCGAGGAAGGAGGAACTAATCAGGATAATGCCCAAGTAACCCGTTAGCAGCGGACCTGCGTCCAGATATCCGAAACGTCCTGCAAGTAACGGGAATAGAAGCGTTAAAGCGAGCATAATCAGCACAAGCATACAACTCGCCAGAAATTTACCGAGAACGACCTGGCCGTCTGTAATCGGGGACGTGAGCAGGAGTTCAATCGTTCCCGATTTCCGTTCCTCGGCGAAGAGTTTCATTGTTAACACGGGTGTAAAGAAGAGTAGAATGATCGCCATATTGCCAAAGAGGGTCTGCATCACATCCGCACCCGTTCCGCCGATGTTGCTTGTGCTAATTAGCAAAATGGAGAAGAGGAAGCCTGAAATCGCTGTAAATACGAAGCAGACGAAATAGGCGATCGGTGAGACGAAATAGGTGTAGAGTTCTTTTGCGCAAACGGCAAGGATATTTCTCATTGTTGCTATTGGCTATTCGCGGTTCGCTATTCGCGGTTTGCTATCTGCTAAATTGCTTCCGAACTTTTCCAACGAAAAAGGGACCGAGCGATTCAATGTATTTGGTCGTCTGTTCTGTTCGGCGCATATCCTGTATGAGCCGTGATAACGGGTATAATTCGGGACCGACTAACCCGATAACGAA
Source organism: Candidatus Poribacteria bacterium (assembly GCA_965232115.1). GTDB lineage: Bacteria > Poribacteria > WGA-4E > WGA-4E > WGA-3G > WGA-3G. The sequence continues at coordinate 3,722,633 of OZ246958.1, read as the reverse complement.
TTCATTGTCGTTGGTATCTAATCCGAAACAGGCGAGCCGAATGTCACTGGCATGTCCGCCCGCGGCGTAGCTGCGGCCGAGCATAGCGTGTTCCCCTAAAATTCTGCCTTGTTCACGGCGTTCAAGTTGATAGAATTCTGGTTTTCGACGCAATGGATACCAAATCGCCCACGGGAAATTGGGATTCAAGACGTTTCGGAGCGGTTTGTTGATAAGCCACTCCTCTAAATTCGGCTCTCTACCGCTTGAATAGGTGCGACCGAGCATCGTCATTTCTGGACGATACGAAAGCAGGTAATTTTGTACGTTCACCAGTAGAAGGCGCGACTCCGTTTTTAGCACGCCTGGATCTTCTGCAATAAGAAGCACACCGACACCTATTGGATGATTCAAATCGTCATATAAAACGGCGTTTAGACTGTCTTTTTCACGCACTTGATGTTCAAGTATTTGACTGACGGACTGTGCGTCTAAGCATTTTGAAAAGACATGGAGTTGAAAATATAGGCGTTGATCACCAAACTGCGGTTCTCCCTCAATCGGCGCACCGGTTTCTCGGATATCTATCGGTTCATGCGGCTGAGTGTGCATAGTTGTTTTTATATATCCTTAATCTAACTTTACAGACTTTAGGGACACTTTACGGACTTTAGTTCACTTTTTGGTATACGATTCACGAATCCACGCTTCAAGGCGTTCATCCGGGTTTTCCACGACTGCCTTTGGAAGGGTGAATGTAAATTGCCCTGTGTTCTGCTTGATGAGGTTCAGACCGTGTTGGTAACTTTCGAGGAGTTCACCGCATATCTGCGCTGTTGATTTTTCTTCGGTGATCGCGCGTTCGCAGATAAGGGCAGTCGCTTCGGGATCGAACTGAATTTGCAGTTGATGCTCGGCATAAAACCGTGCTTCATACCGACGCACCTGCTCGTGCATCACAATGTTCCGGTTGTAGTCGGCATCTTCAATGATGCGCTTTAGCTCGGTATCTGGATCATCGACAACCTCAGCGGTAATAACAAATTCGCTAACACCTGTGGACGGGAGTTCAAATTTGTAGTTGCGTAAGACCTTTTCACAGACGGTCATCAAGGCGCGCGCCCCTGTTTTTTGTTCAATGGCTTTTTCAGCAATTCGGTGTAGTCCACTGTCTGCAAATAGAGCCGTAATACCGTAAGCGCGAAAAGCGTTTTCGTATTGTCGAACAATCGAGCCTTCAGAGTGTTTGAGGATGTGAAAGAGGTCGCCAACTTCCAGTTCTGTGCAAATCACATGCACCGGAAGGCGTCCGATGAATTCAGGTTCAAAACCGAAGTCGATGAAGTCTCGCGGTGTAACGTGTTCAAAATAGTCTGCTGCGTCCTCACTTTGACTCACTACCGCTGCGTTGAACCCAATTCGGCTTTGATGCAACCGTTTTTTAATAATTTTTTCTATACCCGTGAACGCGCCGCTGATGATAAAGAGGATGTGGCGCGTGTTAATAACCTCTTTTTCAACTTTGCCGCGTCTCTGGAATTCCATCGCCGCACGCATCTGTGAAGCGACATCGTTTCCAGCGCGTAGGTCTACTTCAGTCTCCTCCATCAATTTGAGGAGTCCAATCTGCACCCCACGTCCGCTGACATCACGCCCAATGATATTCGGCGGTGTCGCGATTTTATCGGCTTCATCGAGATAGATAATGCCGTATTGTGCTAATTCGAGATTGTCTTCGGCTTGTGCCACCAGTTCCCGAATTAAATCGTCTACATTCGCACCGACATAGCCGGTTTCGCTGAATCGGGTGGCATCGGCTTTGACAAATGGAACGCCGATGAGTTTAGCGATGTGTCGAATGAGATAGGTCTTACCGACCCCCGTTGGACCGAGCATGACGATATTCTGTTTTGAGTAATCGGTATCGGCAGCCTCTGGGTTTTCGTGGCATTCTCGGACGTGGTTGTAGTGGTCACAGACAGCAATCGCGAGTGCCTTCTTTGCCTCGTCCTGTTTAATAACATATTGGTCGAGATATTTCTTGATTTCCTTCGGTTTGAGATCAAACTTCAGATCGAAAGTCTTTTTGGGTTCCGGCTCTTCGGTTTGCGCTTCCGGTTTTGCTTCGCTCGCAGTGGCGTTAATCAGACGGACGCTGCCGCCATACTTGCGTTGAACGAAATCTTGGAATTCTTGTTCAATCTCTTCGGCTGTGGGTATTTTTTTATTAGTATTCATGGCTTTATGTAATTTCTATTGGTGTTCTGTTCACCTTAAATTTAAGGGTTGGTTTGTAGTAGGGCGATTTTGCGGCGTACTTGAAGAAACACCCCAGCAAAAACCCCAAATGCGACGTGCATTATCGCACGTTCCGAACAGGCAATGAATTGCCCTACTACTAACAGTATCGTCTCCGAGTTGAAACTGGACGGACCATTAGGATGCTGTTCCTGCTAATTCGCGACGAACAATTTCAGTACCAGCAACCATCGCTTTCAGTTTGGCTGCCGCCGCCCATCGCGCCGTTTGGCTGAAACCGCAATCTGGGGTAATAGCAAGTTTTTCAGGACGTACGTGCTTGAGTGATTCGCGCAGGAGTTCGGCGACATCCTCTGGTGTTTCCACATAGTAGTTTTTAACGTCGATTAACCCTACGGCGAGTTCTTTGTCGTTCGGGAATTCACTCCACAATGCGATTTCTGCCATCTCGCGATTCGCAAATTCGAGCGCAAGTTGGTCGAAATTTGCCTCAAGGATGTGTGGAAAAAGTGGGCGATACGAGCGTTTGCCAACGGCTCTCCCGCGGTAGTTGCCGAAACAGATATGCAGTCCAATCTTTGCCGAAACGTCTTCAAGAGTGTGATTGAACAACTTCACGAACTCCTGTGGACGGTCTGGATAAACAGCATAGGACGGTTCATCGAGCTGGATGAATTCTGCGCCTGCTGCGACGAGCTGCCGGAGTTCTGTGTTAATAATCTCAGCACAGGCGTAGGCAACTTCGAGCCGTTCTTTGTAGATGCCTCCGGTCTGGATTCGTCCAGAGAGCGTGAATGGACCGGGACACGTCACCTTGAGCGGTTTTGTTGTCTCGTTTTTCGCGAATTCAAATTCAGCGAGAATACCGAGTCCATCAGGTGCAGCGAGCGGGATAGACGGCAACCATTTGCCACGTTGGTCGTGTCCGTCGGGTCCCTGTGTTCTCGGCGCAGGGAGTTCCTCTAATCCCGTAAACCGTTCATAGAAACCGAGCACAAAGTCCTGCCTACGCATCTCACCCTCTGTGATGATGTCAACCCCGGCGCGTTCTTGATCCGCAATGGCGGTGCGAACTGCGTCGTCAAGGGTTTCATTGATGTCGGTTTCGCCGAGTTCTCCGCGTCCGATGGCTTCTAACGTCACACACAACCAACTCGGCGGTGCATAACTCCCAATAGTACTGGTAGGTATTAAAATGTCTTTATCTTTCATTTGTTTGCTTGCACATTTACCACTGCTATCTTTTGATGTGACTATCTTGAAACTATGAGAAAAACGCCTTTATGGCACCTCCGACACCAACCGCGGCAGCAATGCGGAAGAGCCAATCCATGAGCGTTTTCTGAAAAGTTGTCACCGCTTTTTTGCCAGCAACGGCTTCCTCCACTTTTCGTAATCGATCCTCCAAAGTATGTATGTCTGATCGGACTTCTGAAAACTGCTTTTGCGTATCTGCTAAAAGGCGTACCTCTGAAGATTTTATATCCTCGCTAAGCTTTTGCGTATCTGCTAAAAGGCGTGCCTCTGAAGATTTTATATCCTCGCTAAGCTTTTGCGTATCTGCTAAAAGGCGTGCCTCTGAAGATTTTATATCCTCCCGCAGTAACTGAAACATATCGAGCGTCGTGATTTTTTCCTCGTTCATTGTGAGTCTCCTCTTCCGTCTTTAAATCGTCCAGTAGCACAGTGTTCAGCGAGTTTATCTGTCGTGTAGTATGCAGGCATTTGTGAGGATTTCCACCTGCCTACGACTTACATGTTCATAACGGACGCGTCCGTTTTTGCGATAGAAACAGGGTAACCTATACGTAGCGAATGCCCAGAGTCGGAATCTTTAATCATTGGATCCCCCAACATTCGCATAGAAAAACGGGGGCATCGTCAAGGCAACCACGTCATCTTCCCCTGAGATTTCGCGTGCCATTGCGAGCGCATCGTCTAAATTTTTTGCCCAATCAACACCTAAGCGTTGCGCCACCCGCGGTTCCTTTGGACCCACGAGAATTACCTTCGACAGATATTTCAGCGGATACGTCGCCCAATACCAAACCGTGAACGGATGGAAACCGTGATGCGCGAACTTGTTCCGATAGCGGTCGATTAAATACGGGTCCTTCGCGTATTTCTCCTGAAACCTCTGTTGCATCTCAAACGGTTCGGTCGTATCAGCAAGCACCTCATCGTAAAACATCTTGTACGCCACGTGATACTCTTCATGGAAGATTTCGTATGTCGGGTTCATGATGATAACAACCCCGTTCTTCTTGATGATGGGTTTGTTGTAGAACCAGTTGAAGACGTAGCCTAAAATGTCGCTGACCACCAACACAGGGTTGATACGCGCATCAACGGCATAGGGACTCATATCGGGCAATCCGAACACCAATGTGCTGAACTGGCGTGGGATGTCTACTGTCAGTTGTTCCTTCATGGATGTCAACGTTTTCTCATGGACAGCATCGATGTCTCCAGCGTTAATCTGTATCGGTTCGTAGTCCGTCCGGACGCTCTTGAGAATTCCGTAGCGGAGCGATTCAGGCAGAAGTGATAAGGTTGCGGGTGTAAAGGTTTTCAAAACCTTCTCTGCGATGTTGCAGTCCCGGTTCGGTTTCCCGACATAGCGGAGATGAAACGGATAGATTGCACCGTTCATTGCGGCTTCGAGTACCAAGATGGGTGTTTCTTTCTGAATGAGACGGCTCATCCGTTCGATACAGGCGTGCATGTGTGAACCTTCGGGTTGCATCACATGCGGACTCTCAGAAGTCATGTGTGGCGAGTGATGCGGTGCAATGGAGTTATATGTCCCAAGCCCCACCGCTACAGACTTATGTCCACCGTTGAGCGGAATCTGTATCATATCAACATAAATCACCAGATCGGTTTCAAGTGCTGCCTTATCCGTCTCGACTGTTTCATCTTTTTCCGTTTTTCCCACGTAGACGATCTGTTCAGCGTCTTCGGCATCGAAGTTTCGGAGTTGATGCGGGTAGAACTCGTCCATAATATTTTTACCGAGCATATAGGCGAGTTCATGTTCCTTCATTTTACGGTGCAGCGCAACAGCACACATCAGTTGGATATTCTTTTTCTCCACGCCGTACCCGTACAGCATCTTCAGAAGCGTCTCAATCATAATCTGCCGCATATCGGGTTTTTTGGTGAGTGGAAAAGGTTGGCAGTTATCGTCGAAGAGGATGAGTACTTTTGAGTTGCCGTTGACGAGTTCACGGAGAGGCGACATCTCAAGCGGATTTTCAAAAGCACGCTGCGTGTGTTCACTCAGTGCGTCGCGCTTAATGCCCGGCAGCGGTGGCTTGGCGTAGTAGACCTCCGAATTATCGGGCAGTTTCGCGTTGATGAGGTGGTTTCCGAAGTAGGTGAAATATTTCATGCGACAGTTTTAACTGATGTTTGTTTTACTCTATAACTTTATTCTATTTTAGCATAGTTTTCGGGAGAATGCAAGTAATTTTGGGGCTAATCCAGAACCGTTTAGTTTTAAGAGATAGGTTTGCTTGTGTGAAGGTTAACTGAGTTGGATGTCCCTTGCCGATTTCATCGTCAGATTGGGTTCAGCGGCATTGTGATTCATAGTATTCATAGTATTCATAGTACGGTTCTGAAAATTGTGGGTTTAGAACCGTCATGAAGTCAGGTGTGACGTGGGTTTGGCGGGTGTCTATGAAAGGATCGTTTTTTTACTGTTACTATGAATCGGCATTTTTCGTTTATCAGCATTAGCGTTGTAACGCCAATGGTGGCGTGGGTTTAGACGGGTTTCTCATTTTGGTGCTTTTGGGAGGGTTACTATGAAAGTAACGATCATGAATATGGTTTTAACTTAACAATATATTTATTCATAATTTCCCTTAAAAATGTTACACTGGTGTAACATTTGGTGGACAGAGTGTAACCTTAGAAAACATAGTGGCCATAAGGGTTTATTGACGTTCATTTTCGATTTTCTCTGCTGAAAAAAATAATTCTGCGAAAGTGTAACATTTTGTCGGTGAAGATTGCGGTGTTTTTCACGTCCTGAGTTTCGACAGATTGCTAAGGTCGGTCCTCCTTTAGAATTTCAAGATTATCACCGAAGTAGAGTTTGTTCATAGTGAATTACTTTGAAGTGGTGGTAAGTCTGATTCATTAAAATCAAGCGTAAAAGTCCGGGAATATTCTTTGCCTTGTAAGTCCTCGTAGGTAACATCAATATCGACTGACACTTGGCTCAAATCAACAGATTCAGTTAACCTGCTGACTTGATTACGCTCTATTTTCTGTCCAGGGGCAAGGAGGGTAATTCCCTTATTAAGAAACCCGATCTGATTGAGGGGGACCCCTCCGTGAGGCGTGAAATCAACGGGGACTCCAAACTTGATTTTACGGGCAACTCCTGTACCTACGTTTTCTACACAAAGTGTAGCCACAGTGGTTTCAAAAATGCTTTGGTTTAACTCTCCCTCACTTACAAGACCGCTGATTACCTTTTCACGAAGTAGATAGACTATAATTTCAGGTTTGTTGGCAGTATCTACAAGTTTCCTCGTTAGATAGGCGTACCAACCTGTGATGATCACCAGCACAAAAGTCGAAATTACAGTAAGCGCGCCACTGTTGTCATTCAACCACTCCATTATGAATTCAGATCTCCATGGTTATATTCTTTACTTCGCTCCGAATGACAGAATCTGTTTCACGGTTAACGACGCGAAACTCAATTTGAATTTGACCACTTTCATCGGCATAATGGAGGATGTTCGGGTCGTTAACATTAACCTGCATATACTCGTTGACATAACATTCCACAACGATGGGTTCATTCCTGTCGTTTGGGTATGTTATTTTTACATTTTTATGGAATTGTTGATCGTTCATCGTATTATCCCCTCTGGACGGTTCCAGTGGTCCTCGCGAGGCGTTACAGGATTATTCACCATGATGGTTTCCTGAAAAGTAAGTTAATCTTTCTATAGAATAAGGCTGTCTATCATGATTATATCTTAACATATTCCAAAGCGAAAATCAATACATTCGTAGAGTTCATTTCCCCCATTTTTTGTTGTTTGGTGTGCTGATAGGTATGTGTGTGCAAAAGTATGGGAAAGTCTGTGAAAACCTGATACGGACAGCAGACGACTGTCAGCAAATATTCTTAAGATGAACAGGATTATGCTACCTATCCACGCAAGAATTGCATCTGCCGGTCCTCAAAATGACGTTCTGATTTCTGGGCAGGGCGGATCCGCCACGCGTCGGGTAGACGAACGAGGGTATTTATGACATCTGGGTTCTCAAAGTATGCATCATCTATCTGCCAGAACTGGAGACGTGGATAGGATTTCTCGTTGTGTTCAAAACTGCCCATATCTTGTGCTTCTTGTCGCATTTTAGCGGTAACAGGTGCAAGGGTAATAAAGATGCCAACTTCGGCATTGTTCTTATCCATCACACGGCAAAAGGCACGGACTTGGGTGACGGTAGGTTTACCTGTCTTAACCTCAGCGAGAATACGTGCGTTTGTCTCCTTCATCTGCTGCGGATTCCATAAGGTAACATGCCCGATCCCGTCAAGTCCGCCATCCCCGACATCTTTCGTCGGTCTCAATCCAAGCCGCGTTACCGCCCAATTTGAGAAATCATGATATTTGCGTTTGTCTCCCTCTTTTAAAAGTTTATGGACCTCTTGAATGTTTGTCGGATAGCCTTCGATCTGGTAATCTATTGAAGGTTTTAATCCATGCCGATCTGCTAAGCGTTCCCGCATGGGATCTAAGGCGAGAATTGTTATGTCAATGCCCATCCACTGTCGGTTGAGAGTGTGTGCAGCATCAATCGTCGTGCCACAACCACAGAAGGGATCCAGAACAATATCCCCTTCATTACTGGAGGCTTTTATCATGCGTTCATAAAGCGCGAGTGGCTTCTGTGTCGGGTAACCAAGGCGTTCTTTTGCAGATGGGGCAATTACGCTTATTTCCCATACATCTCTGAGCGGTACACCATCGGATTCTTCTCCCATCGTCTCAGAAGGTATACGTTTTCCATCTTGTGCGAACGCACTTTTGATTTTCTTAGTCCCAAATCTTTTAAGGGTTGATGCCGGTCTCGGCTCGTATAATTGATTCCACGTTACATTTGTCCCTTTCGCATAGCGTAAGATAACATCGTGCATTCGCTGAAAGTTCGGATGTTTTGCAGGCCAGCGGCGATATGACCACACGATTTCATTCCGGAAAGAGTCATTCTTACTACGGTTTTCCTGATCCCAGATAGCGTCCATTACGCCTTTGAGGTAGTGTGAGGCGGTCGGGTCGCAGTGCAAGTATATACTGCCGTCCGGCGTGAGTACCCTGTGCATCTCGGCGAGTCGGGGTCCCATGAAAGCAAGATAGGCACGCATCGCTCCCTTGTTACCAGAAACAGCATTTTGTAACACGAGGTCGTAACCCTTGAGAGAGGTATCGAGTGCTTTGTAAGTATCATTGGTAATTGCAAGCGATTCGATGTCGGCGCGTGCGTCTTGTGCGGCGGTGTCCCACGTCCATGTATCGGTGAATGCTTTCTTCTGCGCAAGGGAATCACCGAGAAAGGTATTGTAATCGCGTCCAGAATTGAAGGGTGGATCAGTGCAGATTAGGTGGACCCGTCCATCAGGCATCTCGCGTAGGATTTCAAGGTTATCGCCGAAGTAGAGTTTATTCATCTTCAAGGTTACCTCTGTTGTTACGCATTTCCCGAAGGAGATGGTCAATAATAACTGCAAGCTGGGAATCGTCTTCTACCCGAAAAGACAGTGGAAGTGCCGTTTGGAGATCTGCTATTGCCTCCTCAGAGCGACCTGATTCCTTTTTCGCTAATGCGCGTTGATAATAGATATAAGCATCATCCGGATCCATGTTAAGAGGATTACTGAGACTTATAGCCTTGTTATAGTCAGAAATAGCTGTCGCATATTGCTGTAGTTCATACTTCGCAAGTCCGCGCTGGTAGTAAGATTTTCTATCATGCGGATATATGCGGATTGCTTCATCATAATCGGCAATAGCTTCCTCATATTGTTCCAGTTCATACTTCGCAAATCCTCGCCAGCGATAAAATTCAATATGACGAGGAAACCTGCGGATTGCTTCATCATAATCGGCAATAGCTGTTTTGTATTGCTTTAAAGCGGCTTTTGCTAGTCCACGCCGGTAATGGCAATTTCCATCACTTGGAAATATGAGGAGCACTTCGTTATAATCTTTAATAGCGGATGAATATTGCTCCATGGAAAAATTCGCATTTCCTCGGGCATAATAGAATTCTGCATGATTTTCACGTTTTAGGCTAATTGCTTCATCATAATCATCAATAGCTAACTCATGTTGTTTTTGTGAATCATATACAAGTCCGCGATGGTAGTAAGTGTGGGCATCACCAGGGTCTAGACGAATTGCTTCGTCATAATAAGCGATGGCCAAGTCATATTCACCCCTTTGGAATTCCAACATAGCGCGTTGTTTGTATTCAGAAGCACTGAGTTCTGTATAGATTCTGCTTTCACTACGTAAACGTGCGAATCCGTCAAAGTCAGGAAATAGCATTGATTCAGTAACACCCACTACTTGCTTCAGAGATGTCAGAATATCTTTTTTGCTACTTTCCCAGATAACACATTCTGCATCTGCATCGAAATGTGAATCTCCGAATAAGAAAATAGATTGCTGCGCGATAATACGGCGATTCTGCTGGCGGGGTTGCCATTGATACAGTTGTTTAGATTGCGGTTGAGGAAACTGCAATCTCTCGTTCCCACTGTTTTGGAAAAAGTAGTCAATTTCTTTTTTTAACAATGCTGATGTAATCTCTTTGAACCGAGGAGGTTCATTTTGCACAGCATAGACTTTGCCATTTGGTGGTTTTGAGGAATCCTGCGGAGTTTTGGAGTCTGGCTGACATGCAAACCAGAGTGCTACTAAAGCATTATAGGTAAAGTCTATTAAACAAGTGGCTGCCCCAAAGTGTTGAAATTCAGCAAGTATTTCCAAATCCTTCAGTCTCCGCGCTTCCTTTTCGTCGTACCCGTGAAGACGTGCATCACTGATTAAAACCCTATTGATCTGAAGGAATTTCTCAAAATCTCTATTCGCCTCCTTCGGACGGCGAAAAGCGGACGCTTCTATTCTGTACGCTGCATTTGGAACACCGCGAAACAAATAGGATCCCGAGTCAAATTGTTGTACCCATTCCATGAATCCATTTAGTGTTGTGATTCGAATCCCAGCTTTGTTCCTTAATCTGATAATTTCTTGTCTTCGATCAGTCTGTCCCGCGGGTGGTTCTTGATTGAGGTCGGGTGTAAAAGGCTTTTCAACGTATTCATACTGGTTACTCATAAGCATGTTTCTCTTGTTTTAAGGGTTGGTGTATCTTAACTCGACGCGCTCGTCGGTATTTCGCGTAGGATTTCCAAGTTGTCGCCAAAATAGAGTTTATTCATCGATATTGGTTTTCCGAGAAGTTTTAAATATTCGCCAATAGCCCTTTTCAGTGCCTAAATCCTCAAAATTTTCTGCAAGTCCTATGGATCTAAGTTCGTCTAATCTGTTCCCAATGAATTGGTCTACAGCCTTAGTTTTTAACGGCAGTCCGCCACGTTGAAGGTGGGTTGGGGGTACACTATCAACAATTTCTTTCTTTTTTATTATCCCTGTATTTCCAAATAACTCCACAATGAGATCTCGAGCTATATCCGATCTGAGAGGCTTTCCAAAACCTTTATACTGATCATGCATAACATGGTGCTCCTTATTTTAAGAATTGGCACAAGTGAGATGAACGTTGGCTCATCTATCTCACGTAGAATTTCGAGGTTATTGCCAAAGTAAGTTTCGTTCATTGATAGGTCTCTAAGCTATAATAAGTCTCACCTGCTGCCAAGGCATCGCGAATGTCCTCAAAGAGATTGTAAGCATCCTCGAATTCCGCAAATTCCGCAATAACGCGTTTGGAACCATCCTGAGCTGTTAAAACGAGTTGACCCTTGCCAGGGTCCTCTCCTTCTACGCTCAAGTTTTGGTACTGATAGAAGTTTATAATTTCCAAGTCATCTGTCACGATGTACATAATTGTACTCCTTTATGGTTATTTGTGATGCCGGACAGGCACCGAACCCTATCTTTATATGTGAATTTGGAGTTAGTTTACTCTGAGTTTCCAAAATTCCGTTCATACACTCTTTCAACTTCACTTGGAGAAGTAATGAACCACTCATCTCCAGGGGCATCTTGCTTGTGCTTACCTTGTAGTTTCAGAATATTTTGTATTGTATTTTCCATTAAATTTAACTCGTCTGTTTTAATAACGAGACCGACCTTAGGGTGTTCTGGAAGGACCGTACGTGTTTGCGATAAAATTCTGCTAATCGGGTCATTTCTGGCTTTGCCAATTTTGCATGGCCATACTTCTTCACCCCGCAGTTCTGCTAAACATTGATAAGCAGGATAATAGTAGAGATAAACTGACCCTTTACCAGAACCGACGGTCTTTTCAGTATCTAAATTATCAAGTTCGGGATCTACACTATCTTCATCCTGAGTGCTTGAAGGGATCAACCAATAACCTTGACGAGGATTGTCTGCCTGCCCTTCTCGTTTCATTTTTGATAGTGCCATTGTGACAGGATGGTGGCGTTTAGCCTGTGGTGCCAATCCGTCACGTTCAAGATGCGTTTCATCTACGATCCTTACAATTTCTTGTTTTTGAACAGTCTGCCCTGCAAATAATTCTTGAATAAGTTCTCGTGCGATATTTGGTGTGAGGGACTTTTTAACATATTTATACTGTTTATTCATAAGCACGTTCTTCCTTATTGTTGTAATGAAGGGTAGGCAGATGAGATAAGGGCTGTTTTTGTCCATTTCGCGTAGGATTCTAAAATTGTGTATAGTATACCGCGTTTTGGCTTCAGAATCAAGTGTATTTCATCATGTGGCAGTTTCAGGAGGAGGGCAAACTCTGTATCAACCCGGCAACAAGCGATACCCAATCCCTGTAAAAAGCCCAACAACGATCCAGATGCCCCCAATAAAGCACTCCCCTAATACAACACCCAAAACGAGCGGACGGAGTTTCCGATACTGCGCAACCCCGCCAAACTTCAGAACAGTATATTTCAGAAACCAACCGATGAAAAACGATCCCCAAAAACAGTAAGTCGCATAACTCGTCATCATGAGGGAACCGATCGGATGCAATTTCCACCAGAGATAGTGGTGACGCATCCAGAGCATCCCGAACATCGTGGCACCCCCGAAGATGAACGAACCCAGCCGCTCTAATTCAATGCCGCTTGGATGTTGAAGAATACTGGTGAGTCGGTTAAATGGAACCGTTGTAGAGATCATATACGTCCAGTGCTGTAAATTGACTGCCCCGTACCTGTAGCCGAGATCTATCGAAGAATAGTAGGAAACCCCCATAGCTAAGACGATGGCGATTCCCATCGCTAGTAGAAATGGACGTTGTTTGAGACGCAACGGTTCCGCAAGTTTAAAATTGTTCATTACACTCGGCATCAGGATTTCACGCATGTCGAACATCAAGACCCGTTCGTAGGCGACAAACGTCCAACTCGGTGCGTTTACACGTGCACTCCCGAAAAGTGTAATCAGATATTCACCCGGCAGAAAGGAGTAAAGCACAAACAACAGTCCGCCGTTGGCAACCATCCATGTCATAACTGTTGTCAATCCGAGGAAGAGCACTAAAATGAAAAGCGCAACCCAAAAACTCATGCCACCACTGGCACATATCAGACAGAGTGCCAGGATTCCAAGAACCATTCCCCAGACTGCGAAGGCATAAGAGAGCGGTTCGTCGGTATCATTCGCGCGTTTTCGTCCAAATATTGTAGTGAAGGCACGCGTGAAATGCCGTTTGCCACTCCATAGGATTAATCCGATGAAAACGATGAACCCACCCATCTGTTGATTTTGATGGAAGTCCCATTGGTTCACTTTTGAGCCTGTTGCGTAGCTGAATACCGTTTCCAGTTTCCCCAGTAGGAAGAAAAACCAGAAACTGAACGAGATTTCAAGCGTCAGCAGATAGACAATAGCAATGACAGTCGGGTAGATAAAGAGATGCACCGAGGGCCACCACGCCAAGGCAGAGAACGGTTTTTCGGTAAAAAATTGGGCTATCGGAAAATAGAGAGGCGGGTTGGGTGTAGATGGAAAGTAGAGGTGTAATCCCCGCAAACCGTGGAGTATAACGGGTATTGCAAAACCGCACCACATCAGGCGTGATTTAAAGAATCGGTTCAGAAGGCTGCCACCGGATGGCGACTGAAACATCTCTATCGGCAATTGGACAAGCGGAAACGTGAACCGTTCGTATTCCACCCACTGTTTTCGGAGGAGCACTGTCCAGCAGATTGTGACGAAATAGAAAATTAAGACAAACACGCTCCAGCCGACAATCGGTTTTAACCATGCCCGCCACGGAATCGGATCCCCCTCTGGTAGTTGTTCATAAAAGTAGAAGACCGCTTTCGGATCACTCACGACCATCCACTCTGGAAGGTGCTGATGGAAAAGGGTTGCCCACTCGTTTTCAGCAGTTGCAAAATAGTATGGACTCACAGCGAGCGGCACAAGGTATCGCATCAATCCTGAAGACGGAATACCGGAGGCAACCAACATCATCCCCCAGATGATGAGGAGCTCACTCCCCTGTAATTCGCTGCCCGACTTCAGTCGCTTGAGAAGAATATTAACCCCGAGTACGAAAATGAGCATGACGAAGACAACGGCGATCGGCAGATGATTGCCAGCGAGGTAGGTGCCGCCGACGCGGAAGTCGTTGTAAGGCGTGGCGAGGCATTGGCATATTACCCCAACTATGCCGATCAGTAGACTCCGTGCGGTGATGCCTCTGTAAGTGGAAGAGGGGGTTTGTGGAAAGTTCTGCAAGGTGGCAGGAGATGTCATAGGAGATGAGGTTAGTTCCGTAAATCAAATACAGTTTTCACCGTAGCCGTTTTCCCAGTATTCAGTGCCGTCTGAATAGCACGTTTGTAATCCTTCAGTGGAAAGAGAGCACTCACCAGCGGACGCAAGTGGGATTCCATCTGCTGAAGGAGTCGCATACCGAGCGTGAAGGTATGGATCTGTTCACCGTTATGGGTTTCGAGTCCATAAGCATAGGCACCCGTTACGTTCAATTGCTTATACCAGATAGATGTCCAGTCAACGTTTTTCGGTATCCCCGGCATACCGACTAAGATGACATCCCCACCTGCACGCGTAAAACGGAGCCCGTCATCTATCGTGACGCTGGAGCCGATACAGTCAAAGGTAACATCCACGCCCCCGATGAGGACCTGCTGTCCGAGTTCGGGTTGATGCGATGCTGCGCCTGTGAGTTCACAGAACGTTGCGTATCGACTCTTATTCGGTGATAGCACGTTGTCCACGCCGAGTTGGCGCGCTAATTCCTGTTGATGCGGATATTTGGCGAAGATAATAATTCGATTCCGGTGACCGAGTGTCCGCAACGCAGCAACAGTGAGCAGCCCAATCGTACCGCCGCCGATGACACAGATCGAAGAGTCAGGATTACAAATCCCTCCTACCGGGTGTTGTGCTTTCAAAACGCCGTGTAACGCGCAGGCGAAAGGTTCGAGGAGTACAGCCCCTTCGTCCGAAATGTCGTCGGAAACGAGGTGGAGTTGCGATTGATGTGCAAGCACGTATTGACTCCACCCACCGCCTGTATCGCGGCAATAACCTGTCTGGATGCCCGCTGAAATATCGCCTTTCGTGATATTTTCACAGTTGGCAAAGCGTGCGTTTCTGCACTGATGACACTCCGGCGAAATCCCTCGGACCTTACACGACAATGCAGGTTCAATGACGACGCGGGCACCGATGGAAAAGTCGTCCACTGCATCACCAATCTCATCAATATCGCCGACAATTTCATGTCCTAACACAAAGGGGGTTGACGTAAACGGCGAGAAATACGGACTCCCTTTCGCGGTAATTGTCGCTAAATCGGAGCCACAGATACCACTGAGCCGCGTCTTGACTTTGACCCATTCAGATGTAGGTAGCTGCGGCTCTGGGATATCAACGAGACGCGTGCAGGAGAATGGAGACGTATAGAGACTCCGCCACCGCTTCCCAAGGTAGCGCATCGCGAGATAACGTGGGATGCTTTTGGTGTATTGGATGGCTTCCACTGTATTGTACTAATTCGCTTCGGTTTGATAGTATTCCATCAAAATCTCCGCGACTTCGGGTCGTGAAATTTCTGGTGGGAGTGGTTCGCCAGCGGCGAGCATCTCACGCAGTTTTGTCCCAGAGATCTCGAAATAATCGTCTGCATCGTGCGGGTAGTCGCGCATCATGATGATTTTATTGCGCTTTTTGCTCCATACAGTGAAATCGCCGCGGAAAATTCCGATCTCCAAAGCACCTTCAGGAATCGTATCGAAAATTTCTTGTGCGTCAAACGCGCCGTAGTAATTGCCGGCACCAGCATGGTCCCGTCCGACGATGAAGTGCGACGCACCGCAATTCTGACGGAAGACGGCATGGAGGAGTGCCTCTCTCGGTCCAGCGTAGAGCATATCGAACCCGTAACCGGTGATAGAGACGGTATTTTCGGGGAAATAGTGTTCCACCATTGTACGGATGCAAGCATCACGAACAGCAGCGGGAATGTCCCCAGGCTTTAGCTTACCGAGAAGCATATGAATTAGAATACCATCGGCATTAACTGCCTCTTGTGCGATTTTGCAGAGTCCCTCATGGGCACGGTGCATCGGATTTCGCGTCTGGAAAGCGACGACGGTGTTCCATCCGCGCGCAGCGATGTCTTCACGAATCTCGACGGCTGTGCGGAAGGTGTCCGGGAAATCTTCTCGGAAATAGGAGTAGTTCAGGACTTCGATTGGACCGGAGAGAACGTTGTCACCGACATCCGCGAAAGCAGGAACACCAGGGTGTTCTGGGTCAGTTGTTCCAAAGGTCTTTTCGATGAGAAGTTGTTTCTGTTCTGCCGAGAGTGTCTCGATTGCCGAAACCTTCATGACTGCGAGCGGTGGATTGCCTTCAACGTTCGGATCACGTAAAGCAATTCTGTCTGCGTTCTTCACTGCATCCGTAAGTTGTTCTGACGGAACAATGTTCATGATCGGAACGGGCCAGAAAAGTCCGCTCGGCAGTTTCATGTCTGTGGCGACGCTTATTGCTTCAGCGATGTTCATGTAGCCCGTCAGCGGTGTGAAGTAGCCTGATGCCAGCATGACGGCTGATGCAGCAGCACCTGAAGAGAGTAGAACAGACGGAAGTTGTTCCGCTTCTTTCGTCAGTTCGACGCGTGCTGCATCATCCGAAACGTAAAGGGGTGTTAAGGTTTCGGCTCCATGTGGTTTAATCATCTAATTCTCCTTTGTCCCATTGTGGGAGGTAAATCTCAGTAAATACTCGAATTTGCTTAAATTATCCGTCATTTTGGTTGTACTTGTTCAATAGTACTGCCGTTCCAAATCCAAAAATGGTCTCTCCTACCCCATTCAGTTTCATGACGCACCCGGTCTTTCGGTGTGAAAATGACTTGGGTGAGGTATCCGTCCGTGACTTCCACGGTGTAGGTGTGGTGTAGTGCTGCGTCGCCATCTGTTACAACCAAGTCTTTGATTACAGGTGTCCCATTTGCTAACAGATTGATTGTATGCGTCGCGTTTATTGCCGCCATGAATGTGTTGGTCACGCGATAGGTACCGTTGGGTAGATCAACTTTGAACGCTGCGTCCCTTTGACTCCAAACAGCATCATGAGAGACAGGTTCCTGCCGTCTACCGTCCCGATAAGCCTCATAAGGTGGGCGCGTCCGCCATCCGAATTTACCGCTCTCGTATTCCGTGTTGGGTCCGATAGCGTGGTGGTCAGGAGCAGTTTCACGGGGTCTGCTATTGTGGTGTTGCATATCAAAACGGATTATCAAGTTCCCCGTTTCAGTCCTATCCCATAAATCCAGCATCGGTCCCGGAGCGCGTTTCTTTCTATAGAGTTGAAGATGTTTCGTTTCGTAAATAACTTCATGATCTGCCGTCTGTGCCCGAAATTCAGGGGTATCCGGTGGATACCACGCGAGAACATAGTCTGCGGGTGCTTTCAGATACCACGCGTCGATATAATCATCTGGCGCGTTCTCGTCGTTACGGTTTATGGGAAAATAATTAAATGCGGCTTCGTAGTTTTCCAGATGCGCTACATCCTTTGTATATACGCCGTAGAGTGCCATGTGGTGAGCATAAGGTGTGACATATTCAACCCTACCCAACGCCTCAGATTTGTGCCAATCCGCACTCTCAATCAGGTACGTTGTGTGGGGTTCGATAAGGTGTGTTCCCGATACCAGCTCTGAAATTTCTGGCGCGATGCGGGCATGGTCATAGGCAGTCCTACCAAAGTGGACTAAACTGAAAACGATAAGACAAGCCGCGATAGCATGTCGAAACGTTCTGCCCATATCTGGAATGAACCACGCTGCCATCAGCAGCAGAATGTAGAGGTGAATCCTGTCGTTAATCCAACCCCCGGGTCCATAACTCCACGGTGCCCTGACGAACATATACGTAAACAAAATCGCAATTAACAAAAAGACATCGGTCTGTTTCACCCACTGTTTACGTTGAATTCGATAACCGATAGAGACAAGTAGTGCTATACCTAACACACCGAGGACACAATAGTGCACCGGAAGATGCCAGTCAGTAAAATAGACGATCGACTTGATTCCCAAAAAGTATTCCCAGACCCATTCCGCGCCGCGATGGTTACCCTGTTGATGCTGCTTTACGCTCTGTAGATAATAGTCTACCAGCACAAAATACATCGGCACCATATAAAGAAAGAAGCGAAAGACGGGTTTGAGGCTAACGACAAACTTTTGAAGGAGTGCAGTAAAACCTTCACCGCGCGTTCGCCACGCTGCAGTTATCGCTGGTGCACCCCACAAACAACATCCTGCCACAGAGATACCCAACACCACGAGTCCATAAGAGGCAATATGTGATAGATAGGTCAGCAGTAGTAACACATAGAGCCAAACCAAGTATTTTACCTGCATGTCGTCTTTGTGTTTCCACCAGAACCCGAAGCTAAAGAAGAAAAACGAGATGCTCAGTTGGAAGTTGTAAAATCCCATATAGAGGAGATAGTTATAAGCAAATGGGAAACCGAGCCAAGCATACACATACTGACCCTTCTGACCTCTATTAACGGCATTGAGGAAGTAGAAGAAAGCGAACGGGACCATGCCAATCGCAATCGTTAGAAAAACCTTTTCCGAGATGACAGGCGGGAATATGTAGAGGAATGCTGCCAGCATAATGTGAGACAGCCAGTTCGGGAAGACCGTGATATTCAACTCCCATGCATCCCGCAGTGTATAGTTTTCGTGTTTGCCATATTCTTTTAGCACCAGACCGTTATAGATATGGCTCGCGCCGTCTTGAGAGGGGAAATACGCAAAGATCCAAAGCGGTAGGATATGTAGAACCAACAACACCACAAATATATGTTTCCATGACAAATTTCGCCAATTAAACATATTTTCTCTCCGATACTGGGAAGTCGTACTCCCTAAGTTTGTCGGTTATCTTTATAGTAGAGGCAGTGGTGCGTCAATGGACACCGTTCACACAACGGCTTTCGGGCATCACAGATTTGTCTGCCGAAGTAAATCAGGTTCATGTGGAACGGATACGCTTTGCCCACCGGTACGATTGGGAGCAACACCTGATGTGCCTTTTCCGCACTACAATTCGACGGAATTAGCCCGAGACGTTTGGAAATCCGTAGGATGTGCGTATCAACAGGAAAGACCTCCCTACCACACGCGAAAGAGAGCGTGACAGAGGCGGTTTTGATACCGATACCTTTGTGTTGACACAAGAGTTCTAATGCTGCCTCAGTTTCCATATCGTGAAGGAACTCCAGTGAAAGTTCGCCGTGTTCCGCTTTGAGCCACGAGAGGAAGTTTTTGATAGTCCGACTCTTCTGATTGCCCAATCCGGCAAGTCTTATGGCTACCTCTATCGCCTTAACATCTGCCTGCAAGACATCTTCCCACGTTGGAAATCGGTCTTTCAGTTCGGTATATCCTCTATCTCGGTTAACATCGGTCGTGTTTTGTGACAGGATCGTTAAGATGAGGCATTCTAAGACATCTCCCGCGCCGTCGCGGGTCGGGACACCGAGTAACCCTTCCAGTGTATCTGATATGAATTCTGCTTTCTCTTGGAGTTCCAATACTTCGTTCCCAATATTGTGTTTTAGATATTATACCACAAATAGGAAAAATAACAACGTCTTTTCTTGCTATCAGCAGTGGATTGCTGACTGCTGACCGCTGATAGCCGACAGCTATTAAAACAGGAAGCGATACATCGGTTGATCGAGGGCAATCGCTAACAAACTCCAGAACGAACCAATCACAAACTCACCGAGCACAATTCCAAGGAAAAATGGAACGGCCTTTCGATGTAAACGGATACCGCCATATTTTAGCACGAGCCACTTGAGCAGCCACCCCACAAAAATGGAACCAATCATTGGGTTAATTGCCCAACTACCGGAGATCGCATAGCCAACGGGGTGTAAGTTCCACCAGAGGAATCGCATCCGCATCGCTGCAAGCAGCAACGTCAATCCGAACCCGAATGTCGCAAAACTGATGGCTGGCACATCTGGTGGTGCTGTGTAAGTGAGCCATGTCTCTAATCGGTTAAAAGATTCTCTACCGAATCCAGCGACACCGCCCTCCGCGTAGTACATGGACAGATACGCCCAAAATGACCCAATCGCACCTAACGCCGAAGCCAGCATCATGAGTGCAGCGAACCGCCGTATCGGAATGTTGGCACCGTCGGCTAATTTAAAGCCTTCAAGTTGGTGAGGCATAGCGTGCGAACGGTGCGCACGGTTCAGGCAATAGAGATAGGCGAACCCTGTTAAGTTCACCGCTCCAAGCCTGCGGATACCCAACAATCGTGGCAGCATTTCATCGGGTCCGATGAAGTGTAAGTCGTGGACAGGTGAACCGAGTTCGGCACGCAATCGTGTAATTGCTATCGCAATAGCGAACCAGATGGCGAAATAGACGATGATGATCCAGAAACTCATCCCCATCTTCAGGCAGAAACCGACGATGAATCCTATCCCAATAAGGAATCCGATAACAGCCAATCGATATGAAACGGGTTCGTCTTTTTTGGGAGATATGAGCTGCTGTGCGACCCCTTTTAAGTAGCGGCGACTCATCCAGATGGCGACGACACACAGCCCTAAATACGCGCCGTGCGATTGTTCGGCTTCATAAGGGAAACGTGGCAACCCGCGCCACCCTGCAATGACACCTAACAGACGTTCCGCTCGCCAGATTAACCAGAACGCCCAACAAGAGAAGGAGAGGTCCAGCGGTATAAAAAACGAAAGCCCCACACCGAATGGAAAAACACCCATCGGACTCCAACCTATCCCGTTCCATGGACGTTCTGTAAAAATCCGCCGCAAATCATACAACTTTCCACCGAGGCTCGGAACGACCGGAAACAGGAAGTTCAACCCGTTGATGATGTCAATGATGACACCGATCGAAAGCCCAAGCCACATCCACGGCGAACTGAAAAATCTGCGGGTCCGCGTTGTCATCTCAAAAGGTAGTTGGATAATTGGGTAACTGAGGCGTTCTGATTCGACCCACTGCTTCCGAAAAATTAGGCTCAAGCAGAGCATCACGAGGTGAACGGCGACCAAAAAAAGCGTCCACCAGAAGATAGCAGGCAACCACGCCATTAAGTAGCGAGATTCGTAGATACTTTCAAATCCGGTGTAATACCCCTCCAACGCGTGCCGTTGACTAACAGTTAGCCATTGCGGGATATGCAAATGAAACAGGTTTGCCCAGTCGTTCTCTGGTGTTGCAAACCAATGTGCATGCCCAATCAGGGGCATGAGGACAAGGAACCTATCAACGCCTGCGAGTCCTGCTCCCACTGAAATACAGGTATAGATGACAAGCAATTCGGCACGGTTCAGCATGAGGACGTGATGCAGCCGACGCAAAAGCACACCAATGCCTAACAAGATTAAGATGGTGATAACGGCATTGTAAAAAAGCGAAACCTGCGTCGGACTCCCGCCGCCACGCATAATGGAGACAGTTACCCACCAACAGTTGATAGGCACTAACACGCAGATAAGGAAAATAGTGAATGGTCGAATTCTGAGCGTTTGGGTAGGAACGGTGTTCACCTTCTTTCAATAAATAACGCTAATATTCTACATCATTTTTCGTCTGTTGGCAACAAATTTTACTGACAACTAATAATCATTTCGATTGTTTACGCAAAAGGGATGTGGTATAATCAATGATGATTGGAAAAAATGAAGGCACAACAGAAACAAGAATCCGTCTGTTTGACGAGGGGCTCAAAACAAATGCGCCTGAGCAAACCAAAAGAAATCATTCTTCTCACGTTAATCGTTCTCATTGGAGTTATCATTGTGCTATCCATTATCTATCAACGGACTGCCTTATGGGAACCCGAGCAGCACCTTATCACCTTGCTACCGAAATCTCCAATTTGTTACCTGACACTCAAGGAGTTGAAAGGCTTGGTAGAAACCTTTAATCGAAGTGAATTCGGAAAACAGTCCGCTAAAATGCCGATCCTCGCTGAAATAGAGCAACAACAGTGGTGGAAACAACTCGTCTATCAGAAGCAACTATGGGAATACGAAATGGGCGGCAAGCTTGACCTTAAGACAATCACTGGCTATTTCGGAGAAGAAGCCATTCTTGCCATTTATCAGCGTGAAGGTGAGTATACGTTTCTGCTTATCACAAAAGTTGGTGGGGCGGAAAAACTCAGCATTGAGGCGATTACTGCCACGGACGCAATCAACCCAAAATACGAACGCATTCAGACCGAGTATCGTCAATTCACTATAAATACCATTATAGGCTATCCCCGTGATTTTAGTTATACCTTCATCGGAAAAATTGGTATTTTAACCCTTGATCCCCTGCTCTTAGCCGAGACGATTGATCTCTATGCCGATGCTTCAGATCCAAAAGCGGCACAGAGCCGCCAAAGGTTTACGACTGAATACCCAATCGGAGACAAGATTCAGCAAGATTATCGTCAGGACAAAAACACCGGCTATGCCGAACTACCACAACTCGCTTCTGCTTTTGAGAGTGTAAATTCTCACCCGCTTGTTAAGCAAATTCATGGACTTTTTGGGGATACGGAATTCTGGACATTCAGCAATCGGTACGAAGATGGTGTAATTATTTCGCAACATCGTTTCCACAAACCGTTGGAGACGCGTCAGCCTGTTTTTTCATCTGCCGCTAACACCAAACCGTTTGACGCTTTTCCTGAACGAACCGCTTTTGTTACTTCGCTACCTGTTCCGGGGCTGACGACAGCACTTCTCGACGGTGTTGATCTTTCCCCAATTTTAGGAACAGACCTAACAATCCTATTCGTTGCCCCTGAAGCTAATGAAGTATCGGTAATGCCTTCGTTAGTCCTACTCGCACACGCCAAGGCTCCCGACGCACTAAAAGCGATTTTAGAGATCGTGAAGCAAGGGGGTATCTCTGTTGCAGGCAAACCGCTTGAGTTCCGTGAGGCGCAAGATTATAACGGCATTACAATCCAACCTATCCAGCTCCGTCTCAATTTTCTTTTGGCGATTACAGGTGGATACGCAATTGTTGACGATTATTTCGCCTTGAGTACGACACTGACAGGGATAAAGTCTGTGATTGATACGACTACCGGAAATGCCTCTATCTCGACCGATATTTCATTCTCAGCAGATGCGAGAGGCGCGCAGGCGTTCATTCAACCCGAGTTGTTCGTACCAGAGTTGAAACGCCTCCTGCCGTTAGCAACCGTACTTCTCTCGCTTTCTGGGCAGCAATTGGATGCAACACTGACGCAGCGTATCACTGAGAACCTCTTTCCATTAGAATTCCTCGGGCCGATTACTGCTGAGATGGATTTGCGTGAGGATGGTGTAGATGCAGAGATTCGCATTGTTCTGGAAAAATGATTCTACTCGGTTTGGATGTATTGATGTGACATCCTACAACTTTTGTGGTATTCTTAATAACATATAGGCAAGAAAAAATGGAGGATTTTACAATGGAAAAAGCGACGCTTGAGAATGTTATCCAACGTTTAGATCGATTGGAGAAGATGGTTGGACATGTAAATGAGAAGCTTTCTTGGCTTGTTGATGAACTCGTGCCAGAACCGCCAAAGAATTGCAAAACGGGCGAGGAAGTGATGGCATATTATGGACGAAACAAGGAGCGGAATAATAAAATGACCGAGGAAATTCTGGACAGACTATTTGAAAAGATGGGAATCCCACCGGACTTTGATCCGGGTTCCATTGAAGAACTTCATGAAAGCATGAGACAACACGGTATTCGTGCTGCTGACAACGAGTTTAGCCGCGCTATTATTGAAGAAAGGGAGAAGTAAGTTTGCACTATTTCTATTTCGATGCAAGCGCGCTTGTTAAAAGGTATACTCGCGAATCTGGTAGCGATAAAATGCTCTTTCTTTTTCGCAATGTGCCCTTGGAACGTTTGTTGTGTTTGACAATTGGTGCTATGGAGGTTTTTTGGATATGTGTCCGAAAGCGAAATGACGGGCGCATCACGAGTCATCAGTTTGAAAGAGTTGTTACCCACTTAAAGCGTGAGGTAATCAATAGACAATCAAACTTCAGAACGGTTTCGCTTCCAGATTCGCTTGTTTGGGATTCGATGGATTTGATTGAGACGCACTCACTCAATAGTGTTGATGCCTTGGTATTGCGCTCTGCACTAAATATAGCAACAGAACTGCGCAACGCCGGCGATACATTAGTCCTGGCTGCTTCAGATCAACGTCTCCTGCGAGCGGCTCGTACGGAAGGATTGCAGGTCTTCAACCCCGAACTCGATTCACAACAGACACTTACAGATTGGATTAATTAACATAATGAAAACAAAGATTGGTATCGGTATAATTAGTTTCGCACATGGACACGCCAACGCCTACTGCAACCAGATGCAGTCCTTTGACGACGTTGAACTCATCGCATGCTGGGACGATAACACGGAACGCGGAGAAAACGCCGCGACGCAGTACGGCATGAATTACACACCCCATCTTGAAGATGTCATCAACCACCCCGATATTCACGCCGTTATCGTGACATGTGAAACGAATCGACACGCAGAGATGGTGGAAGCAGCGGCTGCTGAAGGAAAGCATATCCTCTGCCAGAAACCGATGGCACTTACCTTGGAAGATTGTGATCGGATTGCGGCGATAGTCGAGAAAACCGGTGTTAAATTTATGATGGGTTACCAGATGCGTCGTGACCCCGCAAATATCGCCATGAAAAAGTTGATTGATAGCGGCGTGTTAGGAAAAATCGGAGTGCTACGCCGCCGACACTGTATCAATGCTCTATTTAGTGAAGCCTTTGTGACAGGGCTCAGTCGTTGGCACATCGACCCAGAAAAGAACATGGGAATGTTCATGGACGATGCCTCACACGCCACCGATTTTATCCACTGGATGCTCGGTAAGCCGACAAGCGTTATCGCCGAAATTGATAACATTTTGACGGAGGTCGCACCCGACGATACAGGATTGGCTGTCTATCGATTCGCCGGTGGCGAGATGGCGATTCTACTGAATACGTCTGTAACGCTTGCAGGTGAGAATACAACTGAGATTTACGGCGATGAAGGTGTGGTCATCCAGAACTATGGCGACGCGCCGTCGTGTAACATACCGCGTCCCGAAGATGCGGTCGCGCTAAAGTTGTATACACGCGAGGAACCGACATGGAGAGACTTGGGGATCCCAATTCCGAATAATCACGGGGAACGAATTGCGAGTGTGCCGCGTCCGTTTATTGATTGTCTGAAGAACGATACTGAACCTGATGTCACAGTAGAGGATGGACGCGTATCGGTGGAGATGGTTTTGGGGGCGTATCGCTCCGCACAAGAAGGACGGCGCGTCAGGTTCCCACTCTAAAAAGGACTTTAAATCACGGGCTATTCCGGCGCATGATACTCAAAATCTGACCTGTCATACCGGTCGCAGGCGGTTGCGCTGCGAGGAAAAGTGCCGATGCAACGACCTGCTCGGGTGGCTTCCACGGATCGCTTTCCGCTCTGAAAGTGTCTGAGTTTTCCCACGCTGGCTTTGAAAGTTCTGTTCTCACGGGACCCGGGATAAGAACATTGGCAATGATACCGTCTTCCCACACCTCTTCAGCGATAGATTGCGTCAACCCGTGGAGTGCCGCTTTCGCAGCACAATAGACGCTGAGGTTCGCACGGCCAACTTGTCCCATACCCGAACCGACGTTGATAATATTTCCGCTACCTTTTGCTGCATGATTGGCAGTGCAGCACGACAGCAATGCACAACACCCATCACATTAATCTGCCATCCCTGTTCCCACTCCTCATCTGTAGAATCTAAAAACCGACCTCTCGGATTGACACCGGCGTTGTTCACAAGTATATCTATCCGCCCAAACTGGTCAACAGTTTTCTGAACAAGGTTTGCCACTTCCGAACGGACTCGCACATCGGTTGGAACAGTGAGAACTTCGCCATTTTGCGCGGCTATCTCTGCAGCAACTTCATCAAGTTGTGTGATGCTTCGCGATGCAATAACGACCCGCGCACCTTCAGCAGCATAAGCAATAGCGATCGCTCTGCCGATACCGCGTCCACCACCCGTAATAATAGCGACTTTATCTTTCAGTTGCATGATTGATTCCTTCAAGGCGGCACACGAACACCTGTAGGAGGGGTTTCTAACCCCAGCTTCGAGTCTTCAGGAACAGGAAGATTGTTACAGAGAAACCTCTTAACTTATAACTTACAACTTATAACTCATAACTTACAACTTATAACTCATAACTGATGCCACATATTAATGAGGCGTGCCAAATGAGAGCGACTCGCTTTAACCCGCCGCTCCAAGTCTTTTGCGAGACCCATCAGTAAATCGCTGCCGGCTTCCTTAGCCTTTTCCACCTGTTGTTTGAGTTGGTAGGTGCGTCCTGCCTTGAGTCGGTTTATTTCTAAACGCAATTGGCTCGCCGCGCGGTTGAGTTGCCCAAGCTCTGATTGCAAGGCTGCCCGTTTCTCAACGGCTGTTTTTTCATCTACATGTAACTCTGTTTCACCGAGGCTCAACCGCTCTAAGGTTTGGAGGTCCTGCTCACGATACGCCCGATTGATCAAGGGCATTAATCGCTCACGGCGTTCCGCTCCCTCAGCATCCATAGCCTTGTCGGGGTGGTATCGCTTGGCGAGTTTACGGTAAAGATTTTGCAAGTGTTTAGATTTCACCTCAGGGAGTTTGTCTTCTTGAGGTGTCGGTTCTGATGCGTCAGTTGCCTCGTATGCCTCTACACGCGCCCGGCTTGCCCTGAAACAGGATTCCACACGTGCTTCTATCTCTTTCTCGTGCACGTGCTCTCGGCGCAGTTGTAAACGCAGGCGATACTCTTTCGTCTCGAGTTCAACCTTATCGAGTTCGATGTAGTAACGACTGATATGGGCATTGTAGCGACGCTGAAATACGTCCACTTCTGACTTAAGTTTCTCGACGGCTACTGTGAGTTCTTCTATCTGCGCCTGTTTCACTTCAATTGCGTCCAAAAGCTGGGCTATCTGTTTTTCATCAATGCTATTGACATGAATTAAGGCAGCAGGTTTCATGGGGGTTTCCTCATAAGACAATAAAATCAGATTTTACTGTCTTAAAGGCATGCGCGCCGAAAAGACGCGCTTACAAAAATCTTGATTTGCACACGCCAACGCACTTCGCTTTAGACATCTATTCGGCATCTACTTTTTCCGATACGTAATCCGTCCACGTGTCAGATCGTAGGGCGAAAGCTCCACAGTTACCTTATCACCCGGCAAAATCTTGATAAAGAATTTCCGCATTCTACCAGAAATGTGTGCAAGAATTTGGTGCTTATTGTCCAATTCCACACGAAACATCGCATTGGGTAAAGGTTCGATAACCGTGCCTTCAACCTCTATTTTATCGTTTTTAGACGGCGTTCGTTCCTCGTCTTCAGATTCTAAGCCAATATCAGCAGCATCGGTATCTCGTTGCTTTTTATATTTCGACTTCGGTTTCGGACGCTTCGTGTTCGTATACCGCGTCTGCGGCTTTCGTTTGTTTCTGTTTCCTGAAGGTCTTCGGTTCACAGTATAAATCTCCTTTTTTGTTGATACAGTTAGCAGTGTAAGGCACGAATATCTCACATCGTGCTCTTGGAAAGCACCTACGGGTCGGTGCTTTTATCAATCCCTCTACGCTTCGTCTTCCAAACTAAAACGTTTCCCCGCTTCAACAACAAGTTCTTGGAAGTAATCCGTGGCGCGTTGAAGTTCCGTTTCGGCGTCGGCTTTATCTTCACGTGTTGAAACCAGATCGACAGGCATCGTGCTGCCATCTACTTTGCGGAGTGAGACATACGCCTTCAAATAAACATCAGCGTGGCGTTCCATCACCTTCTGCATCAGCGGTGAAACTTCCGCTTCAAACATACTCACGTAAACTCGCGCCGTGGTAACCTCTGAGCGGTAGCGTCGGGCAATTAAGGGTTGAATGTGCATTTCAAAGACTGCCTTCATCTCGCGCGGAGGACCCGGCATCATCATAATTGTGGACGCTTTGTGTGTAACGCTAATGCACGGTGCCCATCCCGCTGGGTTTTGTAAGACGACAGCAGGTTCCGGGACGATCGCCATCTTCGTCAACGCTTCGCTGATTGGGTCGTTTTCTGACATCTCACGGCGTTTCCGAAATTCGGCAATAGTCTCTTCGCTCACCACAGATTTTGTGCCAATCAACGAAGCGACGACCGCAACGGTCATATCATCTGGGGTGGGGCCAAGACCACCTGTCGTAAGAATGAGCGACGTTTCCCGTTCCACCGCCGAATTGAGTGCTTCCGACATCTCCTCGCGGACATCGCGCAGCATCGTGACACGCCGTAGCTCGCCACCAATCTGAAGAATTTGCTGTGCGATCCAGTGGGCATTGGTATCTTGAATCTGCCCAAGGACTAATTCTGTGCCGATTGAGAACAATTCAATTGCCACACGCTTCTCCTTTTTAGAGTACTTCTTTCAGAAACTCAAATGCACCAACGCCATGGAAGCTATGTCCGGCTTCAAACACCTCAAGTCCTAATTTATCATCAGCGTCGAAATGTTTGAAAATTGCTTTTGCCTCATTAACCGCGAAGCGGGTGGCTTCAATCGGAAAAATCGTGTCTTCCGTACCCGATTCAACAAAGAGCGCACGCGGTGCGATGAGTCCGGCTATGTCATACATTTCTGCATATTGTAGCACATTTGGTATGTAATTGTCTATACAATGGCTGAGACTCAGGATGCTGTCCCGAAATGTGTTAAAATAGCCACTCACGACAGCCGCTTTAACACGGGGGTCAATCGCGGCGGTAAAGAAGGTCGTTGTGCCACCGCCTGAGATACCCATCACACCGAGACGGTTTGTGTCAATCTCCGGGCGCGTCGCCAAATAGTCAAATGCTCGCATCGCATCATAAACCCGCCACCCTACCATCGTTTGTCCGAGAAGGAGTGCTGCCCCCGCACTCGGTTGACAGGAGGAATTACCGCCGCCGCGCTCGCGCGCAATCGGGTCACGTCGGTGACCGAATCCGAATTGTTCGATCGCCAGTACAGTGTAACCGTGCGCAACACATTGGAGTGCGAAATCGTTTTGGTAGCCACCGTATTCTGATCGCATGCTACCATCTTCCTCAATGCCCACGATGTCGTCCACGCCGCGCCCATGTCCTGCGAGACAAAGAATCGCTGGGTTCGGTGCTGAACCGTTGAGATGCTTAGGCGTAAGCAGGTAGCCGAAGACAGCCATCTCTGGACGGCTCTTAAACTGCACCGTCTCACGGAAATAGGTCGGGAATTCGGACGATTCTAAAACTTCCGATGCTAAGGCACACGGTTCTCCGGGAAACCCACCGACCAGTTCGATAAGTTTTGCCCGAAGTTCCTGTTGCCACGCTTTCGCTTCAGTGAGCGTTGTCGCTTGGAATGCAAGGTGGCGCGGTGTATCACTGTATAACTGGTGTGAGAAGGCTAAGGTGTCTCTTTCATGTTCATGATACATCGTGTGTCTCCAAAGAGTAAAATGTTTGAAGATCGTTTACAACATTATCGATTCAACAGGTTTAAAACCAGCCCGGTCGCCATTTTTGGATAAAAATAAGTCGATTTCTGTGGCATTGTTGAACCCGCCATAGCCACGTCCAACACTTGTTCAACGGGTGTCGGGTTCATGAGGAACGCAACGCTACCCACTCTGCTTTTTACGTGTTCAACGGCATCGTCTGCGTAAGCCGTGTAACTAATATGTTCCGCTAATGTCTCAACCTGAAACATCTCTTTGATGAGAGTTTCTTGTACGAGGCTTACGTCTAATTGCCGTGGTAATGTTGTGTGTGGAATTAATAGGTGATAGTTGTCGTCTGCCGTGTACATGCCGACAGCAGCTGATTTCCCTTTCAATGCCTCCAATTTTGCCATAAGATTTGCTTGCGTGTCAATCTCATGCGCTTCAAATACTTCAGGTAATTTCGCAATAGCCCGCGAAATCTGATGAGGACTTAGATTATCTAACAATCGGTGAATCGCCAAGACAGCCAAACCGGGAGACTCCATCCGGACAAGGTTCATCATCATATAGCCGTAACCAGTCGATTCGGTGTTCGGCAGTTTTTGCGTCATTTCCTCCTGAAAAGCCAGCGCGGTTTCATAACGGTGGTGTCCGTCAGCAATCAGGAGCGGTTTCGATGAAAAAAGTTCTTGAATCTCACGATTGCGTTCTGTGTCATCTAAACACCACAATTGATGTGTACTGCCGAAGGTCTCTGGACAGTCAACTTCAGGGGAATATGCATCGGTGAAACTTTGCATAATCTGTTCAATATCGCCGCTCGGATCGCCATAAAGCAGAAAGATGGGACTGAGGTTCGCGTGGCATGCACGCATGAGATTAAGCCGATCTGCCTTCGGGCCGGCGTGTGTCTTTTCGTGCGGGAGGATGATTTTGTTTTCAAAGGGTTCGAGTTTGACGAGTGCAATCAAAGCACGGCGGGTGTAGTTTTTTCCGTCTGGCGCACTAAACGATTGATCGTAGATGTAATATCGTGGTGTTGGGTCCTGTACAAGTGTATCGTCTGAAATCCACAGGTTCATCAGTGCCGCGGCTCGCGTATACTGATTAGCGTCCTCAGTGTCATCTTCACAAGGTTGGCTTAAAATTAAATGAATGATATTGGCAGGATGGCGTGCTTCTAAAGTAAGTCGTTCTTCAGTTTTGATCACATCATACGGTGGAGCGATGACGTTCTCAATTTTGGCTATCTGTACTGTATTGTAACGTAAGCCGCAAAACGGTATAACTGTTGTTTCCATATTTTAATCTATTTGAGTCTGGATTTAATAGTTTACAAAAAATTAATCCCAGAGGCGTGTACTAAAATAACGCTCGCCGAGATCGTTAAAGACTGTGACGATAATACCTTCCTGAATTTCTTGGGCGACTTTGTATGCCCCATAAAGGTAGCCACCCGAAGATTGCCCGACGAACCAACCCCGTCGAGCCAGTCGGCTACACATTTCATGCGCATTTTCAATCGTAGCCGGAATGCGATGATCAATTACAGATGCGTCGAGAATCTCTGGCACGATGTCATCTGGATGCCCCAAGGGTTTGAGTCCTTCGATCCCCGGAAACACCTCAGGCGCAATCGAGCAGACTTGGATATCTGGATTATAGGTCTTCAGGCGTTTGCCGACCCCTGTGATAGTGCCACCCGTTCCGACCCCTGCGACGAAGTGCGTAACGTTCCCCCCTGTCTGTTGCCAGATTTCAACCCCAGTGGTGTCGTAATGTGCCCGCCAATTGTTTTCGTTTTCGTATTGCGATTTAAAAAAATACTTCTCTGGATCCGCTTCGTGGCGGCGGTCAACCTCTCGCAACGCCTCATCATAACCGAGGATGGCATCGGTATAGATAATTTTCGCGCCGTGTGAATGAATGCGTTTTTTTCGCTCTTCACTGGCATTGTCTGGAATCACAAGTTCAACTTTATAGCCGAGAGCCGCGCCTATCATCGCGTAAGCGATCCCAGCGTTACCGGAACTCGAGTCAAGGATAACTTTTTCCCGCGTGAGTTCTCCAGAGGCAATCGCCTCCGTAAGCATTCTTAAAACAGGTCGGTCTTTGATTGAGCCACCAGGGTTATAGGTTTCTATCTTTGCATAAATCTCGACATTTGGCAGCTCATCAGCAAAGAGATCTATTTTGGCAAGCGGTGTCTGGCCTATGATTTGAAGCAGTGGATACTCTGAAAGATTCACCTTTTCAGGCTTTCGCTGGCTCATGTAGCGTTATCTATCCTATCTTTTTTCGGACTTGCGCACTCCATCGGTAGGTGCGGTTTCCTAACCGCACCGGCTACGTCGAAATAAGCGAATTTCTTTGATCTTGCGTAAGTCCTGTTTGTATTATTTTTTTATTACCGAAAGTTTTCTGAGTCGTTGGTGAAGCAGGCGTTGCATGTAATCCTTCGCTGCGGTGTCTGTTAATTGTCCGTTGAGAATAGGAACAACCTCAAATTCAGCTAATCTTAGGGTCGGATTGAGCCCGTGCAACGGTGGCAGCCAATCTCGGAATGTATCGAAAAAGGCGCGCTGTGCTGCGCGTCCGTTTGTATAGGGAAAGTCTGCAGTATTTCTGCGGAACCGAGCCGGTCCCTTTGCGAGTGCTGCAGCGTGGTGTTGATGGCAAAACTGGCGGTATGTTTGCAGCGCATAGGCGATTTCAATATCTGCTGGATAATGCTGGAATGTCCGTTCCCGGAATTGTGTAAAGTGTTGAAGTTCATCGAATTCAAAAATAAAGTGATAAGGCTCCGAAAAATACGCATCTGGGATCAGATAGCCATCCGCTTTCGCTGTTGTGCCTGCCCAATCCCCTTCCAGGGCAGTGTAAAGTGTCATCACGGCATCGTAATGTTTACCGAAATCTTCACGGCGCGGTTTATTGCAGAGCCAATCGAATTGTGCGCGGCGTTCTGCTTTGATGCCGATGACCTCCTCCACCAATTTAATGATACCTACTTCCAAGCGCATAACGTTCTCCAACTGTTTTCTCGGAAACGCTTTACACTTTACACAGGCTCGATGTCTAAATCTTTGAGTGTATCGCCATCTACAGCGTTAATCAAACTGGCGAGATAGTCCCGATCGCGTTGTAAAGCCTCCAATTTATTATCGCCGTGGACGAACTCTACCTCTAAGTATCCACTGTATCCAGCAGCACCTAAAATCTCAACGATTCGGGCATAATCGACAACGCCGTCTGCAATAGGACACCCTTTGCCGTTCTCGTCGAAGTTTTGAGCATGGACGTTTATGATGTGTGAAGCGAGTTTCTCAGCGGCAGTATGCGGTTCATCAGCATCAGTGCGAGCAAGCGGTTGATAATACGTTTGCAACGCTGGCTGGTTAATGCCCTCAATCGTTTCCAAAATAGTGGCAACACTATCGGTGAAGTTATTGTTATGCATTTCCAAACCGAGCCGAATGTTGCGAAAATTTGCCCATTGGGTAATGCTCACCAGTCGGAAAAGAATTAAGCGTTTATCAGCCGGCGCAATGGATTTTGAAGGACCCCCACCCGACCAGATTCTCACGAGGTTGGTTCCTAAGTCGTATGCGACTTTAAAGGCTTCCTCGAAGTGTTTCTGATGGAGCGGCATCAGCGGATCCACATACGAACCGAACGCTGAGATCTCTAATCCTTTACGGAGTGCCATATCCCGAACGTTTTTGACATAACTTTCGTCGTATTCCGCGGGTAGATGCGGAGGTTTTCCCCACAACTCGATACCATTGAAACCGTAGTCCGCCGCGATATCAATAACCTCTTCCAACGGTTTTTCTTGGAAAGCGATGGTGCATAAACCTATTTTCATAGTTTTCCCCTAACGTCTATTTCTGTTTACCTAACGTCGGTTTTTTATTTAAATAGGATACCATAGACATAGACCGAATGCAAGGAAACTTTGCTACGATAACTGAAAATCGCTTGACACAGTTTAGCATATTCGCTATAATTGTCAAGTATTTTTTCCGATAGGTGCAAATAATGCAGCCAAGTGTTAGGTATCTTATCGCAATTGGTTTAGTGTTGATGCTCACTGTGTTTTCGGGATGTGCGACGGAAAAGCAGAAGCCGATCGAATTAAGCGTCTTCGCTGCAATCAGTTTGTCGGATGCCCTCGCTGAAATTGGGACAGCATTTACAGCGGAAAACGGTGTTAAAGTATTTTACAATTTCGCGGCATCTACGACCTTACAACGCCAAATCGAAAAAGGGGCACCCGCGGATGTCTTCATCTCGGCGAGTCTCCGTCAAGTCGTTGCTTTGGAAGATAGTGGGAGGCTTGAAGCCGAGAGTCGCCAAAGTTTGCTAACCAATCGATTGGTAATCGTTTCTGATGAAACCGAACGGCTTTCTGTGGATACACCTGCTGACCTCGCTGCACCTGAGATTTCGAGAATTGCGATTGGGCATCCAAGTATCGTGCCCGCTGGGGCTTACGCCAAAGAAGCTTTAACACACCTCGGATTGTGGGAGACCCTACACCCGAAACTTATCTTCGGTGCGGATGTACGTGCTACGTTGGCTTATGTGACATCTGGGAATGTGGATATAGCCATTGTTTACAAAACCGATACAGTCCTCAGCGACTATGTAAGGGTGCTTTGTCAAGTACCCCCTGAAGCGTATACACCTATTATTTACCCGGCCGTCGTTGTAAAAAATAGCCCGCAGAAACAGTTGGCGCGTAGGTTTATTACCTATCTCCAGTCTGCTGAGAAAAGTGAAATTTTTGAAAAGCACGGATTCACCGTTTTGGCTCTAAAATGAGGATAACGCCCGCCGAAGTTGCTGCCCTCTCTTTATCTATAAAAGTCGCATTGCTCAGTCTGGTTATAATGTTCCCACCGGGATTACTGATCGGCTGGCTATTGGCGAAACGCTCGTTTCCAGGGAAGACTTTGCTGAATACACTCGTTATGTGTCCGTTGGTGCTGCCCCCTATCGTCAGTGGCTATTTACTCCTCATTCTATTGGGAAAATACGGGGTTATTGGTGGATTTATCTATCGGACTTTCGGTATAGAGATCGTTTTTTCGCAGTTGGCAGTTGTGCTCGCAGTTTCCATTATCTCATTTCCGCTGCTGGTGCGGGGTATCGTGACAGGCATGGAGTCTGTCCCTGTCGATCTTGAAAACGCGGCGCGTACGCTTGGGGCATCACCTCTCAAAGTGTTTTGGACAATAACGCTCCCGCTCGCCTATCGCGGCATCATCGGCGGAACGATCCTCGGTTTCTCCAAAAGTCTTGGTGAGTTTGGTGCCACTATTATGGTGGCGGGAAACATTCCCGGTAAAACTCAGACGATGGCGTTGGCGATTTTCAGTGCTGTCCATCTGGGTGAAGATGCCTCTGTCTATCGACTGGTGCTTATTTCAACCGTTGTTGCCTTCGTGGCACTCTGGTTCACGGAACGCTTTACCCTCCGATAGGTTCTTATGGCAGGTAGTCCCAAAATCAAACTCAATTTTCGCAAACGCCTCGGTAGTTTCACTTTGGCAGTCGATTGCACACTGGAAAAGCAGGTTTCGGTGTTTTTAGGTGTGTCTGGGAGCGGGAAAAGTACGCTTCTCAATTGCATCAGCGGCACCCTGACGCCTGACGAAGGTGAGATCGTTTTCGGGAACGAGACCCTTTACGATTCCACCTCAAAAATTAATCTACCGCCCGAAAAACGACGGTTCGGATACGTTTTTCAAGAGGGTTATCTATTTCCGCATCTCACCGTTGCCCAAAACATCCGATATGGACAACCCAGTCCACGAAAATCTTCGCCTGCCATAGATGTGCTTGAAATTTCCGAACTGCTTCAGCGATACCCGAAAGAACTCTCAGGCGGTCAACGTCAACGCGTCGCAATTGCCCGCGCACTCGCTATGGAACCGCGGATGCTCCTCATGGATGAGCCGCTTGCTTCGCTTGATAGCGCGCTAAAAGATCGAATTATCCCTTATCTACGCCATCTTAAAGACGCTTTTGATATACCCATCCTCTACATTACCCATGCCTTTTCTGAGGCGATGGCATTCGCCGACGAAGCGTTCTTAATCGCTAACGGCGAAATTATGGCAAACGGTGAACCACACCAGTTGCTAACCGCTCCTTCCGCAATGCCTATCGCACAATTAACCGGTGTTGAGAACATTCTCGTCCTTCCGGTGAAGCTTTCAGATAAGGCACTCGGTGTGACGTGGTTGGAAATCGGAAACCAATCTCTTGTAATTCCTTATAGTGAGGCGGAAGTCGGTGATAGTGTACCGGTTGCTATCCGCGCTGAGGATATTATCATCTCGCTCGAACCAAACCTGCCGATTAGCGCGCGGAACACGTTACGCGGGACAATTCAATATCTTGATGTCAGGAGCGAGCGGACGTGGGTATCTATCCGTGTTGAATGGTATCATCTCGCTGTGAAGATCACGCACGAAGCACGTGAGCAGATGCAATTGAGAGAGGACTTGGAGGTTTATTGCGTCATCAAAGCAAGTGCTATCAATCGCCTCTGGGATTAGGGACTTTATCTGCGAAAATAATAGGTGCAGTTATAATCGTGCGTCCCTTTCCATAGCATACGCTTTACGCACAACGCTTCTGAAGTTCCTCCCAAAGCGTGTCTACCTGTTGCTGAAGTTCAGCAAGCGTCCCCGCATTCTTTATCACAACATCGGCGTATGTGACTTTCTCGGTGAGCGGCATCTGGGCATCAATTCGTGCTTGGACATCACTTTTGGTAAGCGATCTACCTTGTGCAGTGCTGCGGTCCAAAGTGCGTTGCACTTGTGTTGCCGTTGGTGCTGTCACAACGACTATCAGATCAACGGTATCATAAGCACCAGCTTCAATGAGGAGCGGCGCGTCAAGGAGCACAATACAATTTGGGTCTTCCGTAACGAGTTGGCGGGCGCGTGCGCGTGAACGCTGGATAATTAACGGATGCAGGATGCGATTGAGTTGTTCCCGAGCGGCTTTGTCTGTAAAAACAATAGCACCCAGTTTTTTCCGACTGACATCCCCAGTATCTTCGAGTATCCCCTGTCCAAATGTATTAATTAGAACGTTAATAACCGGACTATCTGCTTTGAGGAGTTCGTGTCCAATTTCATCAGCATTGATTGGAATCGCACCTTTTTCAGCAAGGAGATCGGAGACAGTCGTCTTTCCGCAGGCGATTCCACCCGTTATCCCGACAATGATACCACGTTCGCGGTGTTTTTCGGTTCTCATACCGTTGAGTGTATACTATCCGCTGAAATTTGTCAATCTTATCTTCTGTAAGAGCGATTTCCCAATTCTAACTCTTACCCACAACCCACAACCCATAACCCTTAAAAATCCTTGACTTGATTTCAGGGTCATGCTATAATGCCCGACAATCCGCAGTGTTTTTTATACGAAGAACCAGTTTATATTCGGGATGAGACAAAGTGCACGAAAAAGATAACCCCAATTTAGAAAGAGTACCCTTTCGGCAATACGCCGCACTCCTTTCACAATACCTCAGACCGCAGTGGCTCCGTGTCACTTTGCTCGCTGTGTTCATGTTCGGTGGGATCGGTCTAAACCTTGTCAATCCGCAAATTATCCGTTATTTCATTGACACCGCAAAAGCCGGCGGCGCGACACGCAACCTCATCATCGCCGGTTGTATATTCCTTGCGATTGGATTTGTTCGGCAACTGGTGATTTTAGTCAGCTCTTATTTGGGGCAGGATGTCGGATGGCGCGCCACGAATCAGATGCGCGAAGACCTTGCCGACCATTGTCTGAACTTGGATATGTCTTTCCATCATGAATACACGCCCGGTGAAATGGTCGAGCGCGTTGATGGCGATACCACTGCACTCTCGAACTTTTTCTCTGAATTTGTGCTTCAGGTGATTGGGAGTTTTATATTTCTCATCGGTGTCCTGATTTTGGTTGCACGAGAAGATTGGCGTATCGGTGTTGCACTCACGGTTTTTGTAATTATTGCTGTATGGGTCTACAATCTCACTCGGAACATTGCTGTCCCGCTCTATGCCGCTGAACGCGAGGGCTACTCAAGACTTTTTGGATTTCTTGAAGAACGGTTGATCGGAATCGAAGATTTCCGAACCAACGGCGGGGTCGGCTACACAATGGATCGGTTTTACGATGTCAATCGCGATGTATACGGGCGCGCCGTGAAAGCACATGTGATGGGCGAAGTTTTACGAATGATTAGCGGGGTTTTGTTTGCCTTAGGGAACGCCTTGGCAATGGGAATGGGGATTTATCTCTATCAAAGAGGGGTCTTCACAATCGGGACTGTCTTTCTCGTTTTCCAATACACAGCGATGCTCCGGCGCCCCCTCTACATGATTAACCGTCAGATTAACGAGCTCCAACGCGCGACTGCCGGATTGAAACGGATTGAGGCACTCTATCGCAGAACCACGAAAATAGCGGACGGCACGGAAAACCTGCCCGGATCAGATGCACTCGGTATCGACTTTGAACGCGTCAGATTTAGTTACACCGGAGATGAAGTGGTATTAAAGGATGTTTCGTTCCAACTATCGCCGGGAAAATCGCTTGGACTGCTGGGACGCACAGGCAGCGGCAAGACGACAATCACCCGTCTCCTGTTCCGGCTCTACGAGGTCAATCAAGGACAAATTCGCGTCGGTGGTAAGCCAATTGAGAAAATTCAACTTGAGGCTTTGCGAAGCCAGATTGGGATGGTTACGCAGGATGTTCAACTCTTCAATGCGACCATACGCGAAAATCTAACCCTCTTTGATGCCACAATTCCCGATGACCAGATTTTGTCGGTTGTTGAAGAACTGGAGCTGTCTGATTGGTATAGAGGTTTACCGAATGGACTTGATACGATGCTTGAAGATACTGGGCTTTCCGCTGGTGAAGCGCAGCTTCTCGCCTTTGCGCGCGTCTTTCTCAAGGATCCACGGCTTGTCATTCTTGACGAACCCTCCTCAAGACTTGACCCGGCGACTGAACAGCGAATTGACCGAGCCGTCCAGCGGTTATTGAGAGGGCGGACGAGTATTATTATTGCCCATCGTTTGGGAACCGTTCAACAGGTAGACGATATTATGATTCTTGCCGATGGCGAAATCCAAGAATACGGTGAACGCCAGCAACTCGTCCGAAATCCCGATTCGGTCTTCTCAGGACTCCTAAAGACAGGATTAGAGGAGGTGACGCAATGACGACAGGACAGTCAGCGATTCAACTCATCCGGTATCGTCCACTCCTCTTCCTCAGCACTATTTTCTTTCGAGGTTTAGATGATCTGGTGCCGTTTGCTTTTGGAATCATTATGAAGGGGTTTTTTGATGCCCTCACCGGCGACTCCCCCGCCGGACTGAATCCGTGGACGTTTGTCGCACTCTTTATCATTGTTGAACTCGGTGATCGGAGTGTCCTCATCTCTTCGGCGTTTGTTTGGGCGCGTTGGCGTTACGCCGTTTCCACGCTGCTCCGAAAGAACCTCATGACAGCCATCATGGATATGTCCTCGCCCCATCGCGTCTCAACGGCTTCGGGAGAGGTAACCAACCGCCTACGCGACGATGTTGAGTCGATTATACGGTATCTGGAGCAGTATATCCACCTCTGGGGAAATACGCTCTTCGCAATATTGGCAATCATCTGGATGGCACGCATTGATGTCACTGTGACCCTCATCGCTGTTGTCCCTTCCATTCTGATTATCACGATGATTAATTTCGCCAGACGGCTCATTCGTAAGTATCGGGCTGCCCAACGGGTTGCGACGGAAAAATCAACCAACTTCATCAACGAGCTCTTCCAATCTATCTTGGCGGTGAAAGTGGCGCGGACAGAGTCCAATGTCATTAACCATTTCCATCAACTCAACGACGCCCGCCGGAAAGCGACACTTGTGGATAACCTGTTTAATCAGCTCCTCAGATCTATGAGTTTCAATATCAATCAGCTCGCAACGGGCGTAATTCTGATTCTTGTTGCTGAACAAATGAAAGCGGGTACGTTTACTGTCGGCGATTTCGCGCTTTTCACAACCTACGCCGGTGACGTTGCCAGAAGCGGGTCCCTCCTCGGGGGCATAATGGCAGAGCACAAACGTGCAGAAGTGTCGTTCAATCGTATGGAACAGACCGTCGAGGAAATGCCAGACGAGGATTTGGTGAAACACGCACCGGTCTACCTCAAAGAAATACAGCCACCGCTCGTTATGCCCGAACGCACTGAAGCCGATCGTCTTGATGAACTTACTATCACTAACTTGACGCACCTTTACGACGGTTCAACGGCAGGGGTTTCCGATATTAGTTTCCGAGTGCCAGCAGGTTCCTTTACTGTTGTCACGGGACGGATTGGTGCTGGTAAAACAACGCTCCTGCAAACACTTTTAGGTGTGCTTCCGAAGCAAGCAGGAGAGGTCCGCTGGAACGGCGAAATTGTTACGGATCCGAAGTCCTTTTTCGTGCCACCGCGTTGTGCGTATACACCACAGGCACCCAAACTCTTCAGCGAGAAATTGAGCGACAATATCCTCCTCGGTTTGCCCTGGAATTGGGACAACTTAAATCGAGCCGTTCGCCTCAGCGTCATGGAAACAGATCTCCCAACGCTTGAAGATGGACTCGAAACCGTTGTAGGTCCCCGTGGCGTGAAATTGTCGGGTGGACAGATGCAACGCACTGCAGCGGCGCGGATGTTCGTCCGGGATTCGGATTTGCTTGTTTTTGATGACCTCTCTTCTGGACTTGACGTGGAAACTGAACAGACTTTGTGGCAACGCCTCTTTGAGACGCAGCGAGCAACTTGTCTCGTTGTTTCCCATCGACGCGCCGCCTTACAGCAGGCGGATCAGATTGTTTTACTCAAGGACGGTCGTATTGAGGGGGTCGGAACGTTGGATGAATTGCTTCGCGCCTCTGAGGAGATGCGACGGTTGTGGGAAGGCGAATAGCGATCCTCCCACACTTGGTAGGCGAGGTTTCCTAACCTCGCCGGTTCGCACTGTATTGGTAACGATAAAATGTAAAATAACCTATAGCGATCCTCCCACACTTGGTAGGCGAGGTT
This sequence comes from Candidatus Poribacteria bacterium, assembly GCA_965232115.1. Taxonomy (GTDB): domain Bacteria; phylum Poribacteria; class WGA-4E; order WGA-4E; family WGA-3G; genus WGA-3G. The sequence continues at coordinate 3,681,994 of OZ246958.1, read as the reverse complement.
TCCTAACCTCGCCGGTTCGCACTGTATTGGTAACGATAAATGTAAAATAACCTACGGAGAATTTTCATGGCAAGATTAAAAAATAAAATCGCAATCGTAACAGGTGCTGGCAGAGGACACGCCGAAGCAGTCGCACGCCGTTTTGCGAAGGAAGGCGCAGCCGTTGCCATCTGTGACGTTATCCCTGTCCAAGAGTTGGAGGCAAAAGTCGGTTCAGACATCAGAGCCGCCGGTGGGGACGTACGCTGCTTTGAGACGGATGTATCGAAAGAAGAGTCTTTCAACGAAATGGTCGCAGCAACCATTGAGCAGTTTGGCACCGTCGATATACTCGCCAACGTTGTCGGCATTGCCGGACCGACAAAGGACATCTGGGACATGAGTCTACAGGAATGGAGACACACACTTGAGGTTAATCTCGATTCGTTGTTTATCTGCTCTAAAGCCGTTCTACCAGAGATGATCCGCAAGAAGTACGGGAGAATCATCAACTTCAGTTCCGGCACAGGCAAGCAACCCCTTTCACACAGAGCACCGTATGCCACCTCAAAGATGGGTGTCATCGGTTTCACGCGCACCCTCGCCGCCGATGTCGGACGTTACAACATCACCGTCAACGCTATTTGTCCCGGTTGGCACGTAGAGAGAAGTCTTGAACTCGCAAAAGGCAGAGCCGAATACATGAACAAACCCTTTGATGAAGAAGCCTTACGCCAGCGATACCAACGAACGAACCCGAAGAGCGTCATCGCCGGTAGGTGGTGTGCAGATGAAGGGTACAGCGATAAAGGCTCAGGCTCTGAGGATGCCGCCGCGTTAGCCGTCTTCCTTGCCTCTGAGGATTCCGCCAACATGACAGGACAGGATATTAACACGGGTGGCACTGTGATGTGGTAGTTATAAAGAGGACATGAACCCTTGTAAAAAATTTGAAAAAAAGCAGGCTGATTGGGTATAATATGTGTTAATGTTAAACGTTGATCGGGAGGAAGAGTTATGTCAATTCGCGAAGCAGCCGAGCAATTAACAGTAGACCATCTGCTTGATGGTGTTCAGCAGTTGACCCCTGCCGAATTGTGGGAGTTCACTGAACGGTTTGCTGAATGGCAGAGACAAAGAGAACTTCCAGAGGAAGCCCCGTTATTAGCGTCTATCCGAGAAAATTCTCGATTGCCGGAAGAAGAGCAGCGGAGGTATCAGGAATTGTGGCACAAGTGCGAGAATGCAACTTTGAGCGAGACCGAACTCGCGGAATATCAAAAGTTGATTGGCAACTTGGAGGCGCGAAACCTTAAACGCCTTGAGGCTCTTACGACTTTGGCGCAGATGCGTGGAAAGACATTAAGGCAGATTATGGCGGAACTCGGATTAAAAGGGGAAAACGGTGGCTTCTGAGCATATCCCCGCAGATTTGCGTCGCCGCGTGCGCGAACGTGCCAATGGGCTTTGTGAATACTGCAAAACTCCTGATTACTTCAGCACTGCCTCTTTCCACTGCGATCACATTCTCCCCCGAAAAGTATCAGGCAAAACCGATCTGTCCAATTTGGCATGGGCATGCCCCTGGTGCAACACGCATAAACACACTAAAACGCGCGCACAAGATCCACAAACAGGCCGACAAGTTCTGCTTTTTAACCCCCGCCGCAAAAAATGGCAGCGGCATTTCGTATGGAGCGACAATTTTCTTTTTATTTTTGGACGGACTCAGACAGGGCGGGCAACGGTTGAGGCGTTAAATATGAACCGTTCTGAACATGTTAACCGTAGAAAAATATTACGAATTGCTGGAGAACATCCATGACCGGTTTAACTATCCTCATCCGAGTGGTAAGTTGCCACATTGCCAAAAGGAAAATGTATGAACCAACGGCCTACTAACAGCGAAGACACCATCACCACCCTATTCGTCGAAATCCTAATGCCGATGAGTGCCACATGGCGCATTGACGAACAAACGACAAGACCACTCCTCGAAAATCGGAGAAAGCCCGATGTAATCATCCGCACAGTCGAACGGTATCCACTGGCAGTCGAGGTAAAAATCGACTACAAACGCGGTCCCAATAAAACCGGCGAAAAACAGGCGCGTGAATATTACTCTGTTAACCGTCTGATTGCGATAGTGTTTGACAAAGGATTAATTCCTCCACTCATGCAATCGCATTTCTCAGCGTTGAGAAGTACGTTGGAATCCGGTGTTCCCACTATTCGCAATAACCAGTCTGGACATGGGCAGAGCCCCAACCAAATCGCTGTTCCGGAATACATAGCCGCGTACATTCTGCACCTAACGGCATCAAACATTCTCTTGTTAGCGAAAGCTGACCAAGAGATGAAATAGAAGTTTGTACACCCAAAACTTCTAGGGGCAGAGGGTTTTTCGCTTCTCTAATAGTCTCTCTCATTAGCTTCTATAGTGACTGCCGAATCACTGGGGAATCGATATAGACTATCTGTCTTGATTGAATAGTCTGTAGCACTTTGTGCAGTTGCGGCATCAAAGGAAGTAAGAATTCTAATTGATTGCGCTGAGCAACGAGTACAGTGATTGCAATATCAAAACGACTGAGGTCTTGTTGGAATTCAATGTTTTGATCCGCTGTCACCCAAACATCAAATTCCTTTTCTGCTCTACGGAGTAACTCCCCATTTTTCATGCCAGCCCAACCTTTTTCTTGAACTGTGAAAGTTGTATGATTCGTGAATTCCGCCTTCAGTTTTTTCGGTAAACATTCATCAATAAGAATTCGCATAAACCTGTGTGAGGAGTACTTCCCTCGCGAGTGCCAAGATCTCTACGGCTTGTTCACGACTGACAGAAGGGAAATCCTCTAAAAAATCGTCAAGGCTTTCTCCGATTTCCAAATAGTCAATCAGATTTTTTATGGGGACACGGGTGTTTTTGAATACCGGCGTACCGCTCATAATCTCAGCATCACAAGTAATAAGTGTATCTATTGTTGGCATCGTTTTCTCTTCAAATTTCATCTGAGGTGATCTCCTTAATAACCGCCGGAATAGAGGACAAAGGATCTCTGCACAACCTTTTTTAAGTATACCATTAGGTTTATTGGATGTCAAGTTTTAAGCTGCATGATTCAGGAACGAAAGGTGTATCCGAACTATAAACAATTTTTCTGTCTATTTTTATATTAACTTGACATTTATTAATAAAAATAGTATAATATACTATAACTTTTTTCACAGAAGGGTGATACACTACCAATCTACAAAAAACTGGATATACCCATAAGGCAATTCACCAATGTGTAAAATGTTACACTTTTCGCCAAATTATTTTTTTTCAACTCAGAAAAAAATAGACCATAAACCCTTACGGTTACTGGGTTTTCTAACATTATACACTTACACTAAAATGTTACACCAGTGTAACATTTTAAGGAAAATATTAATACAATTAGATTAAAATAAATTATTGATTTGTTAATTAAGGGACATATTTTGGAGGTCTTCTTAGAGAGTCCTATCAATAGGAATGGCCGAATAGAGGTTTAATAGATGAAACAACTCACGCAAGCTGCGTTTCAGAGCGCAAAGAATTTTATAATGGAGCAGGGGAGGGCGTTGGACCAAAAGCGTTTTGAATTCCATTTTGAAAATGGATCTGCCGATGCCGTCCTCGCCGCACTATCACCTTATCAAAACGATGACGGCGGTTTCGGCCACAGTCTGGAGCCTGACCTCAGAACGCCTGCCTCGTCTGCAATTGCGACTACGATAGGTTTCCAGATTCTTAGGGAAATTCAAGCACCTGCAAGTCACACATTGGTCCAGAAGGGAATCCAGTATTTTATCGATACCTATGACGAGTCCCATCAGGTATGGCATATCGTGCCACCCGAAGTGGAGGAGGCACCTCACGCCCCTTGGTGGACTTATCAGAGCAGTACCGAAAGTTTCGGTCGGTTTCTGGTCAACCCCCGTGCTGAGATCGTCGGATATTTGCACGAATTTAGCAATGGCGTGCCGACGCAACTGCTGAAGACATTAACGGATGTCGTTCTGGCACATCTGGATTCCCTACCCGACGAAATGGAGATGCACGACACTCTCTGTTTCGTCCGGCTCGCAGAGACAGAGGCACTGCCGAATAGGGACAAAATCTGGGCGAAACTCACCCAAACAGCAGCGCACGGTGTTGCCCAGAACGCCGAGGAGTTGACCGGCTATGTCCTCAAACCTCTGTGGTTGGTGCCCTCTCCAGAATCACCCTTAGCTGCTCGGCTTCAAGATGAAGTCGCGATGAACTTGGACTTTGAAATTGAACAGCAGGGCGAGGACGGTTCTTGGTCCCCGAATTTCTCCTGGGACGATCAATATCCAGAGGCATGGCAAATGGCAAAGAAAGAGTGGCAATCCAGGATTACGGTTGATACCCTGAAAACGTTGAAAGATTTCGGTCGCATTGAGCAAGAAGATGAATTGTACTGTTAACCCAAAATTACCGCTTGACATCCTTCTCAATTTCTGCTAAAGTAAACATTGCGACACAAAAAATGGAAGGAGCAAATACGTGGCACAAGATACAATTCGAGTCGGTATTATCGGCGCAGGTGGAAATACAAGATCACGACATATCCCCGGACTACAAGCAATTGAAGGCGTTGAAATCGTCGGGGTCTGCAATCGGAGTCAGGAATCTTCACAACGCGTAGCGGACGAGTTCGGTATCCCAAAAACTTACGGCAATTGGCAGGACGCTATCGCTGACTCGGATACCAACGCAATCGTCATCGGGACATGGCCCTATATGCACTGCCGCGCCACTGTGGCAGCACTTGAGGCAGACAAGCACGTGATGTGCGAGGCACGGATGGCAATGAACGCCAAAGAAGCACATACCATGCGTGCCGTATCCCGTCAGAAAACGCACCTCATCGCGCAGATTGTCCCATCACCGATGACGCTGAGAGTAGATAACACCATAAAACGCCTCATCGCCGAGGGCTATATCGGAGATGTGCTTGCCATCGAAGCACGCGCAGGCGGCGCATTTCTCGACAGCGAAGCATCCCTCCAGTGGCGGCAAGATTTCGATCTCAGTGGACTTAACATCATGAGCATGGGCATCTGGTACGAAGCGTTAATCCGTTGGGTCGGCGAAGCCACACGGATTATGGCGATGGGAAAGACCTTCGTCAAAATGCGTCCTGATGCTGACGGTGTGATGCGTTCTGTTCGGATACCTGAACATATTGATGTTGTCGGGGATCTCGCCTGCGGGGCGCAACTTCATCTGCAGGTTTCTAACGTTGCCGGATTAGCAGGGGCACCAGAGGTTTATGTTTTCGGTAGCAACGGAACTTTACGCTTTTCAGGAAATCGCCTCTACGGTGGACAGAAAGACGACACCGAACTTAACGAGATTGACATCCCCGATGCAGAGGCAGGTGCATGGCGGGTCGAAGAAGAATTCGTGAACGCTATCCGTGGCGAAGAGGTTATCACACACACAGACTTTGAAACGGGTGTGAAGTACATGGAGTTCACAGAAGCCGTCACGCAGAGTATGCAGTCCGGCACAGCGATTACTTTGCCACTTCACATCTAATGGCAGGCCGCCCTAACATTGTAGTCGAATTCGTTCGTAGTAGGGCAATTCATTGCCCGTTGTAATATGAAATGAATCGGTCAACTCCAGACAATCTCCAATTTTAGACTGGACAGACTACTTAGGAGTAACATGACATTAGGAGAACTTTTTGATTTTTGTCAGGATATTGAATTGCGGCAAGCGAAACTGTATGCCTCCCTTTCGCTCCGTTTGGGAGATGTGGATGAACGAATCGCACGATTTTGGGAACAGATGAGCACGGAAGAGTGGCAACACTATATCCTCGTGGATTTTGGGAGAGCTTTGTGTGTTAATGCCTTCGGGATTGATTCGCCTGTGCCCGAGTTGTCGGATGTTCCAGTTCGGCAAATTACAGACGCACTGGATGCACACGAACAAAGAGTCAGTAGCGGAAACATCTCGCTCGATGAAGCCTTTGGGATAGCGATTGCAATTGAGGGAAGCGAAGCGGATACGATCTATATGCACCTCCTCTCTATTATGAGAAGGGCAATTGAGCAGGGCAATCAACCGTATCTGATGGACCGAGTTGTGCAGGTGGAGAAGGATATGGTAGCCCACGTGAGCGGGTTAGTTAAGGCGACACAACGGTTCGCAAAGGATCCTACACTGATTCGACAGGCGCATCGTTTAGAAGCAGAACACGGCTAAACTGTGGGATTTGTAGCGCAAACTTTATGAAGATCAATTTATTAATTCGGTAATCCGAATTCACCCCAAACCTGGTAGGTGCGGTTTCCTAACCGCACCGGACATTACCGAAATATTTTTTTAAACTTCATTTAGTTTGCGTTCTTATTGGCAGGCGCATCGTTTAGAAGTAGAGCACGGCTAAACTGTGGGATTGTAGCGCAAACTTTATGAAGATTAATTTATTAATTCGGTAATCCGAATTCACCCCAAACCTGGTAGGTGCGGTTTCCTAACCGCACCGGACATTACCGATTTATTTTCTTAAACTTCATTTAGTTTGCGTCCTGAACGGAAACCCAATCTGAATGAAGTAGGGGCAGGTCTTGTACCTGCCCGCAATTACTACGAGTGTTGTGCATTGCACAGGAGATTTCCTGCCTGTGCACAAGCGACCTGTTCAAGCTGCAACGTGGTATGGCTAATGCCGAAATGTGTTTGCAATTCAGCATTAATCTGTTCGAGAATCCGGTCGGGTGCTAAGGTTGTGTTTTCGTTGACCACAATGTGTGCGCTCAAGGCACAATAGTTGGAACACAGCGACCAGATGTGTAGGTCGTGAACGTCTTTGACAGGGTCTAATCCCTGAAGATGCGTGGCAACAGTCTGTGCGTCCGCATTCCGAGGTGAGTTTTCAAGCAAGATATGTACCGCCTCCCGCGTCACATTCACCGCACCGAGAAGTATGATCCCGCCGATGAGAAAACTCAGCAGCGCATCAATCGGATACCAGCCTGTCCAATAGATAATCGCGCCGCCAACGACAACAGCGACCGAGGAGAGCGTATCGCCTATCACGTGTAGCACCGCACTCCGAACATTGAGATTTCCGTGGCTCTCGCCGTGAAGCTGCCATAAGATAAGCAGGTTTCCCACAAGGCCGAGGCATGCTACAATAAACATCCCCGTTACTTTTATCTCTGCTGGCGATACGTACCGTTGGTATGCTTCGTAGAAGATCCAACAGGAGATGGCGATGAGCGACACGCCGTTGACAAGGGCGGCGAACACCTCGGCGCGATGATACCCGTATGTCCGAGAAGCCGTCGCAGGACGGGTCGAGAGATAAATCGCCAACCAACTGATGAGCAGCGAGAAGACATCCGACATGACGTGCATTGCATCGCTTAGCAGTGCTAAACTGCCTGACCAGATACCTCCGATGAGTTCACCGAGGAAGACGCAGAACGTGACAACAACAGCAAACTTGAATTTCTTCTGAAGATGCGTCTGATGGCTATGCGCGTGTCCATCGCCATGAGGGTGGTGATGGTCATGACTGTGATTGTGCACAGCGTCTCCCTTGAGGTGTGTTCGTTTAATCCGAATCAGTAGATTTAGTCTTTGATTCGCTACTCGTATCGGTTTTCGTTTCTTTCTTCTCGCCTTTGTCCGATGAAGTACTTTTGTCTGATGGTTCGCTTTTATCTTTCTTCGCTGATTCTTTGTACCCTTCACTCCGGTAGTCCGTGATGTAGAAACCGGAGCCTTTGAAAATCAACCCAGCACCTGCACTGATGAGCCGTTTCACTTTACCGTGGCATTCTGGGCACTCTTCGATGGGTGGGGCAGTAATGCCCTGAAACCGCTCGAATTGATTATCGCAGGCGAGACATTTATACTCGTATGTAGGCATATAAAACTATCCTCCATTTCTGACGTATTCTGCAAACAGGTATTTCTGTAGGAGCGAGCTCCAGCTCGCGACTCTTATCGACTTCTGACTGCTGATAGCCGACTGCTGACAGCCATTGAAAAAGTTTGTTGCTAAAAACCAGATATTTTGGTAAATTAGGACTTACGCACTTCCCCGGTAGGTGCGGTTTCCTAACCGCACCGATTGTGTCACGATGGACCTTTCTCTGATTTTGCGTAAGTTCTGTAAATTTTAATCGTTACCTCCGCAAAAGTCAAGCGAATTTTTTGGAATCGGAGTTTTTTATGTTTCGCCTTCCTATTGATGTAGAGAGCTTTCCGCTCGGTAAGGGACCCATGGTCATGTTGGTCCTTTTTCTTGTATCTACCCTTTTTATCTTCGGACGTTCCGAAGAAACGGGTGAGAATCTGGAATTTTGGATTTTCGCCAATACCCACTACGAAGAGTACCAAGCACGCGTGCCGATTTTTGAGGCGCAGAACCCAGGGGTCAACGTGCAGCTTATCAATTTCGGCAACACAATGCACGATAAACTCCTCGCTGCGATGCTCTCGAATTTCGGAGCACCCGATCTCGTTGAGGTCGAGATTACATCTATTGGTCGTTTTCTCAAAGGTGCAATTGACGAGGTCGGTTTTGTCGATCTCCGTCCCCGTTTGGAAAGCGAAGGTTGGATGGAGAAATTGGTCGTCAGTCGTTTTACGCCGTGGTCCTATCGAGGAAAGATTTTCGGAATCCCACACGATTTGCATCCCGTTGTTCTCCTCTATCGCGACGATCTCTTTAAAGCCGCTGGCGTTGAGATGACAGAGGTTGAAACGTGGGATGACTTCATCCTCGCTGGGAAAAAAGCGACTCGCGATCTTGATGGCGATGGTGAAATCGATCAATACGCTATTGTCCTCGACCGGCGCACAGAGAGTGACTATTTCAGTCTACTCCTCCAACAGGGCGGCGGCTTTTTTGATGAGGAAGGCAACGTCATTATCGACAGTGAACTCGCAATTGAGACGCTGGAATTTTTTACATCACTTTTCAACGAACATGAAATCGCCACGCCAGTCTACGGGACATGGCACGGCGACCCCAGCAATTTTGCTGCCATGCAAGACGGTAAAATCCTCTCTATTCTCTCACCCGATTGGTACGTCGGCATTCTCAAAAGTCAAGTGCCGCAGATGTCCGGCAAATGGAAGGCGATACCCATGCCAGCGTGGCACCCGGGTGGTAGGCGGACCACAACGCGTGGTGGCACGATGGTCGGAATGACCAAACAGTGCACGAATCCTGATAAGGCGTGGGAACTCCTCAAGTTTACCTATTTTGACCGATCGGGACTCGTGAATCGCTATGAAACAACACGGATTATACCGCCACTCAAATCTGCATGGGATGCACCTATCTTTAAAGAACCTGACCCCTATCTGGGAGGGCAACCGCTTGGCGACTTATTTATCGAACTCGCCCCCGATTTACCGCCACGTTACCAGAATCCCTACTGGTCGGAAGGAGCGGATTTATTGAATGACGCAATTTTTGCCGCAGTAACAGAAAAACAGACCCCCAGAGAAGCACTCACAGATCTTGCCGAGAAAGTCCGCGCACTTATTGCAAAAGATCAAGGACGCTGGGGGGAATTATAATTTTCTCAAGCAGCATCGGACGATGAGACCCTCGGCCAAGGTCTGTAGCATTGTAACAACGGCAGCAATGCGGATTTGAAAGATAACGCTGCACACTATAGAGTTCCTGACAACTCGCTTGCGATAATTAAAAAAATGAGAACAAAACAGACAACATACCGTTTTTGGAATCAACAACAGAAAATCGCACCTTACCTTTTCATTGCCCCGTTCTACATACTCTTCGTTGTCTTTATGGGGTATCCACTCGTTTCGTCGCTCGTGATGAGTCTCTATGAGATGCGCGGGTTCCAAAGTCGGATATTCGTCGGGATCGGGAACTTCATAGATCTCTTCGGCGATCCAATCTTCTGGAAATCCCTCCGAAACACCGCCTATTTTGCCGCAGGCACGTTGACTCTCCAACTGCCGATAGCACTACTGTTAGCAATCCTGCTCAACTCCAAGTTCGTCAGAGGGAAAAACATTCTCAGGCTTGCCTTCTTTGCACCCGTGTTAGTTGCGGGTGTTTTCGTCGCTATCATTTTTAACCTCGTCTACGACCAGCGGGCAGGCTTGGTGAACCAAGAATTCGTTCTTTTTGGTAAGGAGATTGGTTGGTTGAACGAGGAAAATTACGTGATGCCAGCAGTCATCCTAACCGGTGTTTGGCAGTGGGCAGGCTTCAACATGATCTATTTCTTAGCCGGTTTACAAGGCATCCGACAGGAACTCTACGAAGCCGCAGCTGTTGACGGGGCAAATTGGTGGCAGGCGTTTCTACACGTTACACTCCCTTCCTTGCGACCTGTGATTGCTTTCGTTTTCGTCGTGTCGATGATAGGGTCGCTCCAGCTCTTTGATCTCCCCTATATTTTGACAAACGGTGGTGAACCCGCTGATGCCGGTTCAACGATCGTCATGTATCTCTACAAAAACGGGTTTCAGTTCATGCGTCTCGGCTATGCAGCGACAATCGGCTGGGTGCTATTTTTCATCATTGCTGTTATCTCGATTGTCCAGTTAAAATTGCTCGGTATTTTCCGAGATGAATAGTAGTAGGCACACGCCGTTGTGCCGTCAACTGTAGAAAGGAAAGACTTTGCAGATACTTCCCGCAATTGATCTTCGCGGTGGAAAATGTGTAAATCTCGTTCAGGGCATTGCGGAACAGGAAACGGTCTTCTCAGATGCCCCTGTAGAAATGGCACTGCAGTGGCAGTCGGAAGGCGCGGAATATCTTCACCTCGTAGATTTAGATGGCGCATTTCAGAACGAATCAGCGAACCTCGACATCGTTAGCGAGATTGTCGCCGCACTTGAGATTCCCGTCCAACTCGGCGGCGGTATCCGTAGCATGGAACGCTTAGATACCGCGTTGGCGTTGGGAGTCGATCGCGCCATTTTAGGCACCGTTGCCCTCAAACAACCCGACTTCGTGAAGCAGGCGTGCGCCAAATACGGAGAACGTATCGCTGTCGGTATTGATGCAAAGGACGGGATGGTTGCGACTGAAGGATGGTTGGAGGTATCACAAAAATCCGCCGTTGAATTTGCGCAGGAGATGGGGGAGGTGCAGACGCTTATTTACACCGACATCAAGAGCGACGGCATGCTCAAGGGACCGAATGTCGAGGCAACCGCCGATATTATCAATGCCGTCTCCGCGAACGTAATTGGTTCTGGTGGTGTCACATCGCTTGCGGACATAGCGGCTTTAAAAGAAATTGGTGCGAGTGGTGCGATTATTGGACGTGCTTTATACACCGGTGATCTTGTCCTCCGCGATGCGATTGCTGCTGCAAGTTAATTTGTTTACCTTGACATACTGCTTTGTAGAGGGTTATAATTGTTTAGGAGTTAATGACTAAAATGGCAAACTATGAACTTGATGAAATTCACAGAATTCGCCGAGAAATAGCAGCTCGGTTCGATCACGACGTGGACAAACTGATCGCACATTATCAAGCATTAGAGGAAGAATACCGGAAGTCTGGAAAGTATAAATTCGTGGATCCACCGTCAGAGAAACCGAAGGAAAGAGGAAGATATAATGAGGCTTTCAAAAAAGCGACTTTCTGAAATTGAGAACCTTCCTGAGGACACAATTGATACATCAGACATCCCCGAACTTGATGATGACTTCTGGGAAAATGCCCGGCGGATTGTCCCTGAAAATTATCTTCAAATTGAACACGAGGTTTTGGAATGGTTCAAGGAACAGGGACAGGATTACCATGATCGGATAAATACGGTCCTTCGAGCGTACGTGGAGGCGCATAGGTAAATCAACGCATGATTTACTTTGCCTTGACATACAGTTCCTTTGGAGGTTACAATTATTGCAAAACGAAACACAACGTCGCGTCTACATTGAAACGACAATTCCGAGTTTCTATTACACATTGCGCACGGATATTGAATCGCTTGCTAGGCAGAGTTGGACCCGGAAATGGTGGGATCAATACGCGGATCAATTCATCCTTATCTCAAGCACTGCTGTCATTGAGGAGCTCCGCAAAGGGATAGGTGAAAAAACGCAAGAGCGTATCGACTTGGTAGAAAATCTTGAAATACTGACAGTTACTACTGAGGTTAATCAAGTCGCAGAAATCTACATAGACCGGTTAATAATGCCTCGAGGTCTGTTCGGTGACGCACATCACGTAGCACTTGCTTCGTGTTACAATGTAGATGTGCTTTTAACATGGAATTGTAAACATATCGCGAATCTTGATAAGACTTATCGTATCCGGCAGGTAAATCGTGAACTTGGATTACCAACGCCGGAATTGGCAACACCCCTCAATTATTTTGGAGTTGATGACTAAAATGGCAAACTATGAACTTGATGAAATTCACAGAATTCGCAGGGAAATCTCCGCAAGATTTGACCATGATGCCAGAAAATTGGGCGAGTACTACCGCGAGTTAGATAAAAAATACCGGAAGTCTGGAAAGTATAAATTCGTGGACCCACCAACAGAGAAGCCTAAAAAAGCAGCAAAATCAACAACCGAGGAAGCTGCTGACTGATCTTTAATTTTCTTCTAAAAAGCAAGTAGATGAACACACACTCCAATTACGACCTCATCGTTATCGGCGGCGGACCCGCTGGCAGCACCGTTGCAACCCTCGTTGCTGAACGCGGACATCGCGTCCTACTCCTTGAACGCGAAGCCGAACCGAAATTCAAAATCGGTGAGTCCCTGATTCCTGCCACCTACTGGACTTTCAAACGACTCGGTATGCTCGACAAACTACGGAAAAGCCACTTTCCGCAGAAGTACAGCGTCCAATTCTATTCACGCACCGGTAAAGCCTCCAGTCCATTCTACTTCTTTCAAACCAACCCACATGAGAGTGCTGTCACGTGGCAGGTATTGCGGAGCGAGTTTGACGAGATGCTCTTAGATAACGCGAAAGAGAAAGGTGTAGAGATCCAATGCGGAGTCAGCGTACGAGAGGTGCTGTTTGACGGAGACACAGCCACCGGCGTTGTCGTCCAAGGTGCAAACGGTACCCGTGAAACCCTCAACGCAACCGTCATCGTCGATTCCACGGGGCAGCGGTCGCTGATCGGACGGCAGTTGAACCTGAATACAGTCGAACCGAACCTCAAAATGGCATCTCTCTTCACACACTACGAAGGTGGACATAGAGACGAAGGCATCGACGAAGGCGCGACGCTCATCCTACACACAGCAGACAAAGATTCTTGGTTCTGGTCAATCCCGTTGCCCTATAACCGCACAAGTGTCGGTGTCGTCGGTGAACTCGACTACCTCCTCCAGAGCCGAAGAGATGCCAACGGTAGACTCGATACGCAGCAGATTTTCACCGAGGAACTTGAGAAATGTCCTGCGCTGAAGCAGCGACTTGAAGGTGCGAAGCAGCTTTTCCCTATCCAAACCACTAAAGATTTTTCTTATCGCGCCAGCCGTATCGCAGGCAATAATTGGGTGTTGGTAGGCGATGCGTTCGGGTTCTTGGATCCCGTCTACTCCACGGGGCTGTTTCTGGCACTCAAGTCGGGTGAGATGGCAGCGGATGCTATCCTCGAAGCCTTTGAGAAAGATGATTTTTCCGAGGCACAACTCAGGAGTTTTGGACCGACGTTTGTAGATGGGATGGAGGCATTTCGGAAACTTGTCTACGCTTTTTACACAAAAGAATTTAGTTTTGCGCGGTTCCTGTCGCAGTATCCGGAGCATCAGGGCGGCATCGTCGATATTTTGAGTGGCGATGTCTATAGAAAAGACGTAACCCACATCTTCCCCGCAATGGCGGAGATGTGTCCATTGCCGCCTGAAGTACCGCTCGATTAATCAGAATACGCGTCATATCCATAGGAGAAACTCATGAAGTCAGTCGAGTACTATCTATCAATTATCTGTGTTATTTTTGCTTTCGGATGCGATAATGCCTCAAAACAAGATACCACCCAGAGTCAGAAAACCGATACAGCTGAATTAGTGAACGACAGTTCCTCAAAACGCCGCTTCATTAGCGTCGGCACGGCACCAGCAGGGGGTGCGTTTTTCGTCGTCGGTTCTGCCATTGCTGAGGTCGTCGCCGGTAATGCACCAGACACAGGTTGGGAAGTCACTGCCGAAGCCACCAAAGGCACGCAGGAGAACATCCGCCGCATCGTGAGCAGTGAATTGGAATTCGCACTCGCCAACGCAGCAATCTCCTATTTTGCGGTGCGCGGTGAAGGCGCATGGGAGACCGAACACGCCATCCGTAGCGTTATGACACTTGCTCCCAATGTCGGTTTATTCCTTACACCACAATCTTCCGATATCCGTAAAATTCAGGACTTCGCCGGAAAACGGATCGTTGTTGGACCCGCAGGCGCAGGTTTTGAGTATTTCCTCAGACCAATATTAGCGGCACACGGTGTCACGTACGATGATTTCACACCCATCAACAGCACTTACATCGGCGCGGTGGATCTGTTAGCGGACGGTTCAGCGGCGGCTGCGTTCATCGGTGGTGCTGTCCCGACACCCGCTGCCACGCAAGCCAGCACGTCTCAAGACATCTTCTTCATTCCGTTCGACGCAGCAGCGAAACAGGCCCTCTTTGCGGATTACCCTTTCTTTAACGCTATAACCATCCCAGCGAATACCTACAAAGGACAGACAGAACCGTTTGCGAGTATGAACGTCGGAGCGATGCACCTCATCACTGCCGAGGGCGCGGATGAAAACATGGTCTACGCATTCACGAAGACCTTGTATACGCACCGCGCGGAAGTTGTCAAACGGCACGGTGCTGGGAAAGCCATCAATCCGAAAAATGTCGTTAAAGACACAGGTACCGCTTTCCATCCGGGGGCTATTCGTTTCTATCAAGAAATCGATATCTGGCACGAGTAAAAACTCCTACCCTCTATTTTTCATAACGCTCCACAAAGTTATGCACCCTTTTTGCGCCTACATCGCGTCATCTATAATCAAGGAACAAAATTTTCACTATCCCTTTTAGCCTTAAGAAACTCTATAATAACGTAAGTTCGATAAAAAGTTTCTACTTGTAGCGCAGACTGTGAGTTTGCGTGCCACACATGCACAAACTAACAGCTAGTGAAAATTGCAACTTTTTTCCGACTGGTTTGTAGTAATCATACGCGCAAAGAGGAACCGGGAATAAGGTTCCCTCAGTCAATAAGTCCATCTGACTGAAACGCCTCTTTTCCGGTTGACTTCGGTCTGCGGGGAACCGTTTTCTTTCAGACCGAAGTCTCATTCGCTTTTCAACAATATGAAAAATTTGGAGGTCAAGATGAATTCAGAACAGAGCAGAACAGACTCTCAATATCCATCCGTTAACCTGTTCCTAGGACAACATCTGCACGGCTTTGACGTAAAAGCCGTCACGCCCATTGATGAGTTGCGGGCGGTGGCAATAGAACTCAGACATCCACACAGCGGGGCACGGCTCCTGCATCTCTATACAGACGATCCCAAAAACTGGTTCTCAATCAGTCCGATAACGCCAAACCCTAATGACGATACAGGATTAACACATATCCTTGAACATGCCGTAACAGCAGGATCTCGCAACTATCCGGTGAAGGAAGTATTTTTTGAAATGATGAAGAATACTCTGGCAACCTATGCCGATGCGAATGCCTGGAACTATAATGATCACGCTTTTTACTTTGGTTCAAGCAATGTCAAAAAGGATCTGTTCAATCTCGCATCGGTCCACTTTGATTCTGTGTTCCATCCGCTGCTGACAGAGGAAACTTTCAAGCGTGAAGGTCACCATCTGGAGCCAGTAGATCCAAATGAGCCCACGGGAGATTTGAAAATAAACGGCATCGTCTACAATGAAGTAAAAAGTGCTGGTCCAGAAGATTATTTGGATATGGTTATCCGCAAGGGGCTTCTGCCTGATACCTGTTATGCTTATAATGGTGGCGGGGATCCGCAAGCTATACCCGATCTAACTTACGAACAACTCAAAACCTACTACCAAACCCATTATGATCCGAGTAACTGTTATTTCTTCTGCTACGGTAATATTCCAACAAGCGAGTATCTTGTATTTTTTGCCGATAAACTCGCAGCACTGCCGAGAACTGAAATAAAAGATGACCTGCACCCACTCCGGTCCGAAGTCACACACCCACCCAAATGGGAGTCGCCGCGGACTGTGAAAGATGTCTATCCCATTGGACCCGATGAACCACTCACTGAAAAGACATACCTCATGCTCAATTGGCGGATCGGAGAGGCGACGGATCCTGAAGATGTCGTCTTATGTCGTATCTTAAGTCTTATTTTACTCGGTAACGAGGCGGCACCCCTCCGAAAGGCGATTGTGGATTCTGGACTCGGCACTAATATATATGATAATTATGGGATGCCCGCTGGAGCCTCAGTTCTGGGGCCACATCATACTTTCCACATCGGTGTGACCGGCAGTGAGGTAGATCGCGTTGGTGCCTTTATGGAATTGGTTATCAATACGTTGGCACAGGTAGCAGACGCTGAAATTGACAGAGAGGAAGTGGAAGCTGCGTTCCAACAAATCACTTACGACTATCAGGAAGTTACGCCGAATTTCCTGTTTCAGATGATGGAGCGGGTCGTAAATACGTGGATATATGAAAAGGAACCGACCCTCTTCTTAAAGATGAGAGCCGTCCTATCTACTGTCCGTCAACGTTGGGAGCAAAATCCTCGTCTCTTCAATGAACTGATTCGTGAAAAATTCCTTGACAACCCACATCGGTTGACAGTTGTTTACGCACCTGATCCAGAGATGCAAGCCCGCCTTGATGCGAAGGACGAGGCACGCTTAAAAGCCATCCGCGCACAACTTACTGATGAACAAATGAGACAGATTGCTGCCGAAGCTGCTGAACTTGAACGTCACAGTGGCGAACCGAACGCACCTGAGGATTTGGCGAAATTACCGCAACTGCACGTCTCTGATTTGCCCGAAAAACCGCTGCATATTCCTACGACCGTTGAGACGATTAGGGGATGCCCTGTACTCCGGAACGAAGTCTTTTCCAACGGTGTGAACTATCTAACACTCAGTTTTGACTTACAAGGGTTACCGCAGCACCTCTGGCAATACCTACCCAGATATACGGATGCCATCACCAAACTCGGTGCCGGTAAAATGAATTACGAGCAGATGGCGCGCCGTACCGCAGCGGCTACCGGCGGATTGGACTGTTCTCCGAACTTTGGCACCCACACCCTTAACCCTAATCAACCTGTCTGGAATATGCAGTTTCGACTCAAGGCACTTGACGATAAAATAGATGATGCTTTGGATGTCTTGCACGATTTGATTTTTACTGTGAATCCACGGGATACTGAGCGACTTCGCGATGTACTTAACCAATCGGTGGCGGAATATCGGACGTATGTCCACGGCTATCAGGGTTTATATATTGCAAATCATCGTGCTGTCCGCGGACTTTCGTCGCACGGGTATCTATCGGAAATTGTCTACGGGTCAACACAGTTTCGCACGAGTGAGATGTTACGCAAATCTTTTGATGAATCTCATGCGAAGCTCAGCGATAGCATTGAACAAATCCGAGATTTCTTGTTGGCACGCGATCGCGTGAGTGCCAGCTTTACCGGTTCTGATACAAGTTTTGAGACGTTCAACGGAAAGTTTGACGGATGGATTGATAGTATGCCTGATGAGCCGATAAACCCAGAGCCTATAGGCTTTAAACCGTTTGATGTATATCCGCGCGAGGGGTTGGCAGCTCCGATTCAGATAGCGAACTGTGCACACATAATACCGGCACCGCATTATTCACACCCGGATTCTGCTCTGTTGACGATTGGGGCACGTATCTTGGCTACTGATTACATTACGACCGAAATTCGGCTTAAAGGCAATGCTTACATGGGAGTTTTTGAGTATAACCCATTTGATGCCATGATCTATCAAGGCACACATTTTGATCCACATGTCGCCCGTTCGCTCAATGTTTTTGAACACACTGTTGATTGTGTCAAACAGGTGGAGTGGACACAGAGAGACGTTGATCGAGCGATTATCGGAGCAGCAGCGGACTACCAGAAGGCAATCCGACCCAGTCAAGCCGCAACCGATGCACTCACGCACTACCTCACCGGACAGACGCGGGAAATGTTTGAAGAGAGGTATGACCAACTCCGACGCGCAACGCCTAAGGAGGTAAAACGCGCACTCCTCCAGGTCCTTGAGGAGAATCGGGATAAAGCCTCGATCTGTGTTGTTGCGAGTCGTGAGAAGTTAGAAGCCGAAAACCAGAAGATGGCTCAGCCCCTTCACATCGAGGATATTTTCAAGTAGAATTGTTCAGTCTGAGGGAATACAAGCAGATACATAATCCTTGTCTTTGTTAAGATTATTTAACGAAAGTTAAAAAATACTTGACTTTAACGCGCTTTTTGGGTATAATAAATTGTAGGTAATACTTAATAAGGAGAAATGGAAATGGAATTAACTTTTGAAAAAGGTAACCTCTTGTATTCCCTACAGGTGCTACAAGGCGTGGCAAGTGGACATAGCACCTTACCGATTCTCTCGAACGTCCTCATCCAAGCCGCAGACGGAAAAATTGAGTGTGTCGCTACAGATTTAGAGATTGGTATCAAAATCAGAGTGGAAGGTGGGATCCAAGAAGAAGGTGCAATCACCGTCTCAGCGAGAAAATTGGCAGATGTCGTCAAAGAATTGCCCGAAGATAAAACAATACACTTGGCAACTACAGCAAATGACCGTGTTGAAATTACCTGTGGTGATGGCGTTTACAAAATTATCGGACTCCCTGACGAAGAATTTCCGCAATTGCCCTCTGTTGACGGAGAATCGTTAACAATTGAAGGAGATATCCTCCGGGCACTGCTCCGCAAGACCGAATTCGCTGCAGCTACAGAGGAGGTTCGTTATTTCCTTAACGGTCTCTATTTTAATTTCCTCGCAGACAGGACCGAAGTGGTTGCTACCGATTCGAGATGGCTCGCGCTCGCACACTGTGACCCGCTCAAAACCCCTGAGAATAATGATGGGTTTATCCTACCCCTGAAAGCCGTTAAAGAGATCGCTCGAACCTTTGCAGACGCTTCTGAGGTAACCCTCTCGATTTTTGAAAATCAGATTCTTTTTGCTGATGAGAACGCCGTTTTAACGACACGGCTTGTTGAGGGAGATTATCCGAAGTATGAGAAGCTCATTCCAGACGAAACAACTGGTAGAGCCGTTGTCTCTAAGGAGGATATTTTACCGGCTGTTCGGCGTGTCGCGTTGCTGTCGAATCCGAAGAACTTTTCAATCACTTTGGATATGGAGATGGAGCAGATTACGATTTATGCGAAGACCCCGGAATTAGGTGAGGCACGTGAGACGATTTCTGTGCAATCTTGCACCGCAACTGCCCGGTTCGCGATTGATGCACGTCTGCTCATAGACATTTTAGCGCACATCGAAACGGAATCGCTCGCTATAGAGTTCACGGGTGAATTCGCACCTGTGGTCATTAGACCCGTCGGAGATGAAGGACATATCTGTCTCGTGATGCCGATGCGTCTGGAATCCTAACGAAGCCGCTATTGAGTGAAATGAGAAGCTGTGAACCTTATCTCTTTTTGCTGGCGAGGTTTCCCAACCTCGCCGGTCTCCCTATATAAATACCATAGCATTTTTTCAAAAAACTTGACAACCTTGTTGTTTTATGGTATTATTATATAGCCCAATGCCGAGATAGCTCAGTCGGTAGAGCAGAGGACTGAAAATCCTTGTGTCGGCAGTTCGATTCTGCCTCTCGGCATTTTTTCTTTCCAATCGTAATAGTTTGCTAAGCCGGTGTAGCTCAGGGGAAGAGCAACTGATTCGTAATCAGTAGGTCGGAGGTTCAAATCCTCTCATCGGCTTTTCATTTTTCTTACTATTCCTCCGACTCCATTTCAGCGGCGACATCCTCTTCCAGCGATTTAACATTCGCTAAGACAGTCGGATGCGGTTCAATTTCATATACTCTCCGGTACATCTCCAAAGCAGCCGCCTTATCACCAAGGAAACTGGCATAAATTTCACCCATCCGTTCCAATGCCCGAACCTCTTGTGGATCGAGTTCTACAATCCGCTCGTAGACGCGAAGGGCATTTCCGTACTGACGCGTTTCAAAATCCTCGCGTTCGAGCGCAGTCGCGCGGGCGAAGAGCAGGCGGACGAGATCATCGACCACTTCGTTCATTTCTGGGTCTTTTTCGTGTGCTTCTTCCAGTAAGCGAATTGCCTCTGATTCAAGGCGATTGACCTCAGCCAAGTCTGCGTCGGTGAATTCCCGATCAAGAAATTGGTAATCTTGAAGCATTCTTGCGTATGTTCTGGACAATTGAAGCCGCGCGAGGATACCGATAGGTGCTTTTTCAGAGGAAATCACTCTCAACTCTGGATCGTTTTCGATGGCACTGCTGTAGGATTCAGCCGCTGATTTGTATTGCTTACTCCCTTGATAGAGAACACCGAGAAGATAGTGTGCTTCAGCGTGGTGCGGATCTTGTTTGAGGACGGCGAGAAATTCTTCAGTTGCTTCGCTGAGGAAGCCTTCGTCTCGGAACAGTTTGCCACGTAGAAGACGAACACCACTATGTTCAGGTTGAATGCGGGCAGCGTGTTCCAGACGTGCCTTGGCATCTTTCAGCCAATTGCTATGTGAATAGATTTCCGAGATACGCAGGTTGGCGTGTAGACGGACTTCCGCACTCGACTGGGGTGTGCCGTTTATTGAAATGCTCTGGTCATCTCCACTTGCCTCTAATGCTCGCAATCCTTGCCAATAAAAAAGCGCAGCATCCGCGAGGTCTTGTTTCTCGAAAAGCACGTCTGCTTTCTCAATGAAGCCACCAATCTGTGTGACAGAGGCGGCTTCGGATTCAGCACTCCCTCGCCGGATATAGAGTGCCGCAATCACAATAAAACCGATGACTGCCAGCACTTCCGCATAAAAGAGCCAACTCCGTAGGGAGAATAAAGATTTTGTATTGAATGGCATGTTAATTCCTCTATCTTCTATAACACTTTGTTCTCAATGTCGTTAAGAATCCTGAGCATCTCCTCTGGACCGACAAAGCCTGTGAACCGTTTGAGCACCCTACCTTCAGCATCCATGAAGATAACGACTGGTAATCCAGGAATTTCATATTTTTCCGTCAATGCTTCAGTGGTTTCAGAACTACGAGTGAAATCGAGTTTGATGTTAACATAGTTGGCAAGTTTTGCAGCGACCGCAGGATCTGCATAAGTCTTGTGATCGAGTTCTTTACAAGCGGCACACCAAGACGCATAAAAATCGAGCATTACCAGTTTGTCTTCACGTTTAGCCATTTCAAGCCCTTCGGTTTCGTCATAAACCCAATCCAGATGTGGTCCAGCAGGTTCTTGAATACCACCAACAAACATATAGACCCCAAGAATAGCCAGTAAAAGACCGCACGTCTTTTGGAATTGCATGCGTCGGGAGATACCGCTGAAACGTTGCGTCAACTTACTAAGCCACAATCCAATAAGTAATAAGCCACCGGCAACGGCGAAGAATGGCAGTGAATTCTGGAGGAAGTCCTGTAATGGGGGGAATACATCTTTGAGGAAGTAAAGTGCCATCGTAATAATGGCGATGCCGAAGATGTTTTCCAGTACATACATCCATCCGCCTGACCGTGGCAACGCAGAGAGCAGTCCGGAAAAAGTGCCTATACCGATAAAAAGGAGTCCCATTCCGAGAGCGTAAGTGAACATGAGCCAGAAGCCAAGGAACAGGCTGCCTGTTGCCGCGATATAAGTGAGTACGACTGCTAACGCCGGGCCCGTACAAGGCGCAGCAATCACGCCAGCAACTGTTCCCATGGCGAATGCGCCAGCAAATCCAGTGCCACCAACGGTATTAAGCCGATTCTGAACGGCGTAGGGCAACCGAATTTCAAAAACACCGAACATGGAGAGTCCCAGAGATACCAAAATTAGGCTAATAAATCCGACGACCCACGGGTTTGCCATTATCTGACCGAAGACAGCACCCGTTGACGCAACGGCAACACCTAAAATTGAGTAGGTGACGACGATTCCCAGAACATATACAACGGAGAGCAAGAAAGATTTGAAAAGTCCAGCGGATTCGTTGGCACCGAAGACGGAGACCGTAATCGGTATGAGCGGATAGACGCACGGGGTCAAACTGGTCAGGATGCCTCCCGCAAACACGAGCAGAAATGCAAGCCATACCTGTCCCCCGGAAAGCGCACGAGCAAGCGTTCCATCGTCGCTACCTGAACTCGGTGCTGCACCGAATTCAATATTGTTGAAAACCGCTGTATTCATCCGTTGGATTGTCTCTGCTATACTGACAATTTCAATCGGGACGGTGAAAGCGAGCGTTTCCGGCAATAGGCACTGATCGTCGTTACACGCCTGATAACGGAGCTGCAGATCCAGCGTCATCGGTTCAATCGGAGCATTTTGACTTAAATCGGCTTGGATACCGATGGTGATGGTATCGTGATAAACGGGGGCTTCCCCAATTGAACCGAGCTTTAGCACCTCGCCTCTTGGATACACAACTTCCCCGAAAGTGAGATGTGGTGTATCTGGGAAAAGAATCTCAGTACCAATAAGCCCTTCACCCGCTGGATTGGCGTTGACATGCCAACCTTCGGCAATCTCTACCACGACAGCGATCTGGAACTGACTGCCCGGTTGTACTTTGTCAACCGACAAATATCCGCTCGCGGTCAGCTTTTCTACAGGCGGCTTCTCAACGAGTCCGAAGTCGGCGAGTTGTGCTTGTGCGTACGTCGGAAAAGTTATCGCACCCAGTATCAGCAATGTCCAGAATATAGACTTATGAAGTATCGAATTTTTCAGCATGCGTTCAGATTCCTTTATTACCGTGGCTCAAGTACAACACAAGGAAGAATCATCTCTTCAAGCGAAATGCCCCCATGTTGAAAACTACCGTAGAAGAGTTCTTTGTAGACATTGAACTGTTTTTCATAAACAAAATAGTAGTCCTCTTTCGCGATGATGTAGCTTCTCCCCTCCTCACTACCCGGTAAGCGATAGGTTTCTGGGTCTGTGATGAGATAACCAGCATTGGAGTCATAGGTAATATGTTTGCCTTCTTTGAACCGCAATCCGGTTGTCAGAGGTGTTTGGCTTGAGATTTTCGACGCATTTTGACAGAGTAGTGAACCGTGGTCAGATGTTAGGACAACGGTTATACCGCGATCGGCTGCCATTCTGAATATTTTGTAGAGCCAAGAATGCTGGAACCACGTCTGAACGAGGGCTCGGAACGCCGCTTCGTCTGGGATGAGCTGCCGGAGTAAATCCGCCTCATACCTTGTGTGGGTCAGCATATCCAGAAAATCAACAACGATCGCTTCCAAACTAATCCGGTCCGTGACATTTAGCCACTGTAAATATTGAGTTTCCCCTTGTGTGTCAAAAATTTTGAAATAGTGCAACGGCGGTTTCAGCGCGATACCGTGTCGTTCAAATTGTAAGCGTATCAGTTCTTTTTCGTGCCGGTTAATACTCGTTTGTGCTTTATCCGGTTCTGCGTATAAGTGTGGATACCGTTTAGCCAACTCAAGCGGGAACAGCCCACTAAAAATAGCGTTTCTTGCATAACGGGTAGCTGTTGGTAAGATGGAATAGTAGTAATGCGTTGTTATGTCGAACATTGGATGCAGTAGTGGCTCAATCTTCAACCAATGGTCCAACCGCATACAGTCCATAACCACAAACAGCACCTGTTTGCCAGCCTGAATTTCCGGAATAACGTATTTATAGACGACATCCACTGATAAGGTAGGCGACGCTTGATTCGCAAGCCAATTGCTGTAGTTATCTTGAATGTAATTGGCAAATGCAGCGTTTGCCTCCTGCTTTTGCATGGCGTGGATGGCTTTGAGTTCCTCTACACTATGGAGCGTGTCAAGCTGGAGATCCCACTTAAGGAGGTTGATGTAAGTATTGATCCAACTTTGCCAACCGTTGGTGAAATTGTGTTCTTGGGCACCTCCGTCCGAAATGTATCCGCTATTAAAGTTTTGAACATAAGCTTGTGGTATGTACAATTCGCGCACTATCTGTTTTTCAATTAGAAAAACGAGTGACGCTGCTAATTGTTTACATAATACTTTTTGGCAAGCCTCATCTGGTGGGTTGGCAGGCATTATGAAGATGTTGGTAACATCGTAAAGGCTCGCTTCCTGTCTTATTTCTTCACCATCTTTGCGGGTTAGGAGTAGAATTGGGATGTGGGTATCTAAGTTTCGGATATGCGCGAGTAGGTTTTCTTTTCGCGCCGGTCCATCATAATTCAATAGGACGGCATCATACCGCTGGTCTTTGAGTGCTTTAATGCCGTATGTAGCACTGTTTGCTACAGACACATCGTACCCCTGGGACTCCAAAAAGGAAACATAAGGTTTGGGTGTTACGTATATTTGCTTTTCAGAATACCGATCTTCGATCTCGGTATTTACTTGCCGAACATCGGAAACCTCGTTATCAATCCACAAGATCCTCCCTCTTTTTTCTATCATATTATGTCTCCCCTCTTTGCAATATAGATTTGCAAATTATGTCGTACGGCGTTGTACATCTTGAGGCAACTGCACTATTGTGTGCCTAATTTTTCGGGGTGAGCGGTTGTGAATCTTCCGGTGAAACGCAGAAAAGTCCGCCGCGGTATTCTTATTGAGCAAAATAGGAACTAAATACTGGCAATGAACCTCCCCGGATTCAACAAACCGTCTGCATCAAATTTGGCTTTAACCTGTTTCATGAGATGAAGTATATTTCCGACCGGTCCCCAAACGTCAATATGCCGTTTGAGTTCAGACGGTGCGGTTTCTACGATGAGATTTCCTCGCATTTCCAGTGCCGATTGGCGCAGTGCCGTCAGCACGTCCGAAAGGGCTTGAAAATCTGTTTCTGGAACTACTGGGATCTTAAGATATAACACACCGTTTCCGAGGAACGCCATCATTTGCACATCGTGCGTCCAACTCACTCCCATAATTTGCTCAGAAAACGCAACGATGTCGGTTCGTTTCAAGTTTATTTTCACGATGACGCTTTCAGCGTTCCCGTTAGTCGCTGAGAATTCCTGAATAGTCTCTTGAATGTGTTGCTGCGATTCACCCTCGATAGTTGTCACACCCTTTCCACCATTTTGTTTCATAATTTCTCGGCTTTGCGCCGACTGCCACGCCACGGTCTCAGGGTCCCCGCCGAATCCGGTCACCAACATAAATTTCCTTTGTCCGGGAGTTTCCGGATACCTCGGATCGAAATTAATGAATAAATTCACGAACATCGGTAGCGTCTGCGAACTAACGATACTTAAACCTGTGTTGACTGTGTTTTGAATGTCCTGAAATTCTGTTGCGACTATTGCTTGTCGGGTCGGTATCGGCGATAATTTGAGGGCAACTTCGGTGATGATACCGAGTGTTCCGAAGGCGCCTATGTAGAGTTTGTTGAGATCATATCCCGCTACGTTTTTCACGACTTTCCCGCCACTTTTGACGACAGTGCCATTTGCGTGAACAACTCGCATGCCCAACACCTGATTTCGGGCTGTTCCGTGTCGAAGTCGGAATGAACCGCTTGTATTTGTTGCAACAATCCCACCAATGGTACATCGTTCTGCGTAAGGTGGATTCATTGCCAAAAACTGCCGATGTTTCGCCAATTCCTTTTGAAGGTCTGCCAAGCGAATACCGGCTTCCACAGTTACAGTTAGATCCGCTGGTTCATATTCGACAACGCTGTTCAGATGTGTTGTTGATAGGACTACGTCTACTTTCTCTGGAATATTTCCTATGCCGAGTTTCGTGCCTGCACCCGCAGGGATAACCAACAAATCCTGTTTCGCTGCAAATTGAAGGACATCCTGTATCTCTTGGACGGATGTAGGCAAGACAACTGCCTTCGGAGCGCATCCATCAATAGCATAAGATGCGGATGCCGCCTCTGAAAGGACATCTGAATCTCCAACAATGCGTTTAAGTTCATCGTGCAAAGCACGCGAGTTTTCCATCTGCTTTTCTTTTTCTATCGTGATTATTGAATGGCTTCTGTGAGCACAACCCGAAATCGTGCTGAAAGCTGGTATGATGTTTAAGAGTTGACCCAGGTTGTATCAGATGGCAAACCGAGTTTCTCGTAAGATTCGGCGGTCGGGAAAATCTTACCCGGATTGCAGAGTCCATTCGGGTTAAAGATGTTTTTGACTGTTGCCATAACTTGTAAATCAGCAGGACTGAAAATCAAGGGCATATAATCCATCTTTTCAACACCGATACCGTGTTCTCCAGTGATTGTGCCACCGACTTCAGCGCATACCGTCAGGATTTCCTTGTTGACGTGTTCTACGCGTTCGCATTGGTCGGCATCGCGTTCGTTAAAGAGGACAATCGGATGGATGTTACCATCACCGGCATGAAATACGTTCGCGATGGGGATCTGATACTGTTCGGAAATTTCGGAGATACGACGCAAAACCTTCGGGAGCGTCGTCCTCGGGACGACCCCATCTTGTGTGATATAGTTCGGTGCGAGGCGTCCGAATGAACCGAACGCGCTTTTCCGAGCCTTCCAAAGTTCTTGGCGTTCTGCCTCATTCTTGGCGTAACTCACATCTCGGGCGTTGTGCTGTTTAAAAATCTCTAAAATCTGCTCTGTTTGGTTCTGCATACCTGCTTCAATGCCGTCGAGTTCCACAATCAAGATGGCTTCAGCGTCAAGTGGGAAACCGAAGTGGAACGCCTCTTCCAACGCACGAATGACGAGCGTGTCCATCATTTCGAGCGCAGCCGGAATAATACCTTCACCAATGATTGTTGAGACTGCGTTGGAGGCATCGTCCATCGTTTCAAAAACTGCGAGTGCAGTCTGATACGCTTGCGGATTACGGGTGAGACGGACAACGGCTTTCGTCACTATCCCGAATGTGCCTTCGGAGCCGATCATCACACCGCGGAGATCGTAGCCGATGGTATCTTCGACACTGCCACCGAGTTCAATAATCTCACCGTCGGGTAAAACCACTTCCAGTTCAAGCACATGGTCAGACGTAACACCATATTTCAGGGTATGCGGTCCACCGGAATTTTCGGCAATATTGCCACCGATTGTGCATGCCTTTTGGCTTGAGGGATCTGGCGCGTAATGGTAACCCTTGTTCTCGACTGCCTGCGTTAGCAACAGATTAACGACCCCGGGTTCAATCACTGCCCGTTCGTTTTCAAGATCTATCTCTAAAATACGATCCATGCGATTCAGGGCAATAATGATCCCGCCTTGAACGGAAAGCATACCACCACTCAAACCTGTACCACCGCCGCGAGCGATAAACGGTACGCCGTATTTATTCGCCAACTTCACGATATCCGATACCTGTTTTGCTGTATCTGCAAAGACAACAACATCCGGCATTGCCTTAAAAGACGGCGCGGCATCACATTCATATACCGATAAAGCCGTCGGATCCGTTAGAACATTTTTAGAACCCAAAAGCGTAGAGAGGTCGGCAACAATTTGTTCTTTGTGATCCATAGTCTACATCCTTCCGCAAGGTAATTTTAATTATTACATTTAGTTTACCACATTTTTGCTTGTATGTCCAATTAGAAATATAGCAAATAGCAGTCAGCGATCAGCAGTCAGTAACGTCATGAAAGAAACTTGCTTTTATAGAGAACTGAGTGCTCCCGAATTCTCTATTTGTTAGAGCATTGAGCAATATGTTATAATTATAAAATATCTGGTACAACTTACCAAAATTTGATTGTAGAGAAAACATTTCCGAGTGTGAATAGATGGAGGGACAAAAATGCGACAATCTATCTCGGTTTTAGGAATTAGCTGTTTATTAGTGATGTGGGTATTTCCACAGATCTGTTCTGCCGAAATTGATCCTGAAACGGCTGTAGGTGTCTGGCTCTTTGATGAAGGTGCTGGCAAGACAACCAAAGATGCTTCAGAATTCGGGCACGACGGCACAATTAACGGTGCGAAATGGAAAGACGGAAAAATTGGCAAAGGGCTTGAGTTTGATGGCGCGCAGTGGGTGTCAATTGACTCAACGCCGGAATTGCAACTCGGCGACGAACTCACGATGATGGCGTGGTTTTATGCGACGGACATCTCTACTTGGCGACAACTCATTGCAAAGAGCAACGAGTATCTTTTACGTATTGATCCACCTCAGGAAGGCAATAGAATGTCCGCATTCGTCAAACCCGGTGGAAGTTGGGAACCGAGAGCCTCCTCACGCGTTCCTGATGAGAAAACATGGATCCACTTCGCAGCGACTTACGACATCAACGAGAAGACTGAGCAACTCGTTGTGTATGTGAACGGTAAGAAAGCAGGGGTGAGCACACGCCCCGGAAAAACTGCTGTTACAGCAAACCCCGTTGAGATTGGTAAATGGGGCGGTGGTTCATATTTCGTCGGTATTATTGACGAAGCCGCCATTTTCAACACGGTTCTCAGTGAAGACGATCTAACGATCATCGCGGAACATGGATTGGCAAAGGCACTCGGTGGGTTGGATGTTGAACCGGCGGATAAATTGGCGGTAACATGGGGCGACCTCAAAGCAAACTGGTAATTTGACATTGTTAGGACTTACGCAATTCCTAATGGATATCTATGGCCCCGCCCCCGCTGGTGAGGTCTCCTAACCTCACTACTGCGTAAGTCCTAATTGTGATTCTGTTAAAGTTTCCTTGCGATGATGCTTTAACGCGTGCTATAATGCAGACTTAAAGGAGGACTGACTATGAAAACGTCTATGATTCTGATATGCGGGGTACTTATGTTCGGCTTCATCACAGCAGTGTCTGCTGGTGTCTGGACAGACCCGTTTGACGGTACCGACCTCGTTGAGGGTTGGGAATTCCGCGATTATCGCGACAAAGCTACAACTTTTGAAGTCAAAGACGGCTTCTTGCAGATGACGAATCCGAAGGGTGGATGGGGGCATACGACCCCTGATAAACCGATGCTTGAACGAGAAGTCCCGAAAACTGCGGCGAAAAATATAACCGTGAGCGGGATTTTTTCCACCGAGCCTGATAAACCAGCAGATTCGTGGATTGGTATTTTCCTTTACAGTGATGACGACATGAACTATGCCTGTTTACTGTTTGGCGGCGAAGCCAATCAACCGCAGAAAACGCTTATCGGTAGTATGGTTGAAGCCAATTGGCAAGACAAAGGACACTTCCAGACCGGTTTTGATGTCCCCCTTCACCTCAAGATCGTCAAAGAGGATGACCTCTTCTCGGGTTATTACCGAGAGAGTGAAAAGGATGAATGGGAACTCTCTGGAAGCAAGACATGGAACCATAAGTTTGATGTTGAACGCGTCGGTATCGGTTTCATGAACAGTTGGGGCGGTCAAACGGTTACGTTTCTTGTCGATACACTTTCCATTGAAGGTGAAGGGATTCAACCTTTGGCGGTTGCTCCTGAAGGTAAATTGGCGATTACATGGGGGACACTCAAACGGAACTAACGGCCGCTTGTGAGTGGGATAGATTCTCCTATAATTTTGGCCCCTTTAGAAGGAGAGGCTAATCCCTTGATACATCAGCTAATTCAAAATACGGGGTGGTGCGTGCACTACCCCTACAATACTGCTCTAAAACAGAACTAAACGAAAAAAAAATCTTTCCAAACCACCTGAACTACAGAAATCAAGGAGAAATTCTACTTCCATGTCCATTCCTAAGATATCCGTGAATAACCCTGTTTTAGCAAATATGCTAATGATTATAATCATTGCTTTTGGGACGTATGCATGGATAAACCTCCCACGGGAACTCACACCCGAAATTGCATTACAGAGCGCGACCATCACAACTCTATATCCGGGTGCCTCCCCCGAAGAAGTTGAAAAACTCGTCACTGCTCCCATTGAAGACGCTATTGAGGAAAATGTCAGCAAAATCAATCTACTGTTCTCTACCTCTTCGGAAGGAAGATCAGTGATCTCTGTCGACTTTGAAGAAATGAGTGACCGAGATTACGACAAGGAGATTGAAAATCTCCGCACTGCTGTTGAAGGTGTAAATGACTTGCCAGAGGAGATTTTAGACGATCCAAGGGTCGAAGAACTTGATATCTCATCCGGTTTTCCTATGCTGACAATCGTTGTTGGCGGCGATATTTCGGAAAGGCAGATGCGGGATATTGCCGAAAATCTCAAAGATGAAATATTGGATATTAAAAACATCGCATCTGTCCGGATAGCAGGGCTCCGTGAAAGAGAAATCTGGGTTGAGATGGATCCGGATCGGTTGAAAGCCTATCAGATTCCCATTGCGGGCGTTGTTGCTGCGCTGGGTACCAGCAACTTGAACCTACCCGCAGGCACGATGGAACTCGGTAATACGGAATTCATGGTGCGGACGATGGGTGAATTTGCGAGTCCAGATACGATCGGTGAAACCATCATCGCCGTTCAACCGACAGGTACACCCCTGCGCCTAAAGGATGTCGCAACCGTTTCGGACACCTATGAAGAGGCAAGGACGCTATCACGGATTGGTGGGGAACCCTCTATCAGCTTAAGTGTACAAAAAAAGACGGAAGGCAACACGATTGCCTTGGTTGCTGAACTCCGTGAGTTGGTTCAAAAACGGAGCGGCGACCTGCCTGACGGTGCCGAATTGACTGCGGTTAACGATTATTCGGTTATCCTCAAAGAACGTTTAGGGATTCTTGAAACAAACGCACTCTTCGGTTTGGTGCTTGTTGTGCTGATGCTCCTGCTCTTTATCGGGTGGCGCAACGCTATGTTCGCTGCACTCGGCATACCGGTCGCCTTTATGGCGACGTTTTGGTTCATGTCTGTAGGGGGCTACTCACTCAGCGGTGTTTCCTTGTTTGGGCTTATTTTGGTCGTAGGGATTGTTGTAGATGACGCTATTGTTGTTGTAGAAAATATCTATCGGCACCTTGAGACGGGGGCATCTCCGAAAGTTGCTGCGATTCGCGGCGCAGAGGAGGTTGGTTGGCCCGTTGTAGCGGCGAGTTTGACGACGATCTGTGCTTTCGGCCCCTTGATGTTCATGTCAGGCGTTCCTGGTCAATTTATGCGGGTCGTGCCGATTATGGCGATTCTGGTGTTGATAGCTTCTCTTTTTGAAGTCTTCGTCATTTTGCCAGCACACGTCTCTGAATGGGGAAGACCGAAACCCCGTACGGGACGCAGCAGACTTGAACCCCTCCGAACCCGATCTCCGAATACCTTTAGCCTAACTGTCCCTATCGTCGGCTTTTTGGCATGGTTCGGTACGGTTTTTGACCTCATCCGAAACCGATATGTGAGAGTCTTGAAAAAGACGATCCGATACCGATATGCTTTTGTTGGGTGTGTTCTCTTGATTGGCTCGGTTGTGTGTATTAGCGCGTTTGTGGTGCTTGACAAGGAACTCTTCCCGGGAGAAGATTTCCCACAATTCTATGTCAAAGCCGAAATGCCGCCTTCCTATGGTATGCAAGAGACGACTAACGTGATAGCTCAGATTGAAGAAGCCGCGAAAACGCTTCCATCAAGCGAAGTCGCTGCGATCGTCAGCAACGTTGGGTTACATACACCAACGGGTGCTATGATGGAAGGTGTTACCTATGGATCCAATTTCGGAGAAGTTATTGTTGAACTCACACCAAAACAAGAACGCACTCGAGGTGTAGATGATATCATCGCCGAACTGCGGACGAAAACCACAACGATTAGTGGCATAGAAGAGTTGAATTTCATTACACAGGAAGGCGGGCCCCCACAAGGAGAAGATGTTGAAGTTAAGGTAAAAGGGGCGAGATTTGACCAACTTACAGGACTCGCTGATACCCTTAAAGCATCGCTCGCGCAGATGGACGGGGTCTACGACATCCGAGATGATTTTCGCACGGGTAAATCTGAACTCCGTATCTATCTGAAACCGGAGAAAGCACATCAATACGGATTAACCACATTCCAAGTTGCGCAAACGGTGCGCACTGCTATTGAGGGTGCCAAAGCGACAACGTATCGGGAAGCAGACGAGGCGATTGATGTCATCGTCAAATACGAGGAAGATACGCTTGGAAACCTTGCTGAACTGAATAATCTGTTGATTGCAACACCCAGTGGGGCTATCGTTCCGCTCAAGGATGTCGCCGATATTACAGAGGAAAAAGGGTATTCTGATATCCGCCGGTTTGACGGTGAACGGGCGATTACGGTTTATGCTTCTGTAGATAGGGCAAAAACAACCCCTTTTGCAGCAACTCAGGCGTTAATCGGCACGTTCGCCGATGTTGGATCCCTGTATCCGGGATACCAACTCGATTTTCGAGGGCTTTTTGATGAGATTATAGAGTCCTTTTCCGAGTTGTGGAAACTGTTCATCGTCGGGCTGTTGTTGATTTATGTTGTGTTAGGCGCGCAATTTAAATCATTTATACAACCTATTATCATTATGCTTGCTGTTCCATTCGGGATGATAGGTGCGATGGTTGGGTTATTCCTTGCCAATGCAACGCTTAGCATGGTCGCCATGTTTGGTATCGTCGCACTGTCAGGAATTGTGGTGAACGATTCGATTGTCCTTATTGATTTCATCAACAAGTACCGGGAGCGCGGTTATAACAAATGGTATGCGATCCTGAAAGGTGGGAGTATCCGATTGCGTCCGATCATTCTCACTTCGCTGACGACGATTTTCGGACTCATTCCGATGGCAATCGGTTTAGGGGGCAAATCGCCGATCTGGATGCCGATGGCGTATACAATTATCTTTGGGCTCGCGCTTGCAACCACAATGACGTTGTTTGTAATGCCCGCCCTATATGCGATTACAACAGATCTACGAGGAATCTTCCTGAAAAATCCAGAGGAACGCTTCCAAACCGTTTCAGACGAAAACCTATTAGGGGTTGCAGTCCCAGCTGATGACTAAATTGAGCAATAGAGCGAGGCATGAAGCCTCGCTCTCTATAATTTTGCCTCTTGTGAAACGGAAACTCTGCAATCTAAACACTCAGCATTCAGCACCTCACACCGTAAAATCCTATCACCATGTCTATCCCCAGGATGTCCGTAAATAATCCCGTTTTAGCGAATCTTTTGATGGTTATAATTATCGCTTTCGGGTTGTACGCATGGATAAATTTACCGCGAGAACTCACACCCGAAGTCTCAGTACAGAGCACAGTTGTAACAACGTTATATCCGGGAGCATCCCCTGAAGAAGTTGAAAAGCTTGTCACTGCTCCTATTGAGGATGCCATTGAAGGGAGCGTCAACAAAGTTAACCTATTGTTTTCGACCTCTTCAGAGGGGCGCTCCATTATCTTTGTCGATTTTGAGGAGATAAGAGATCGGGATTTCGACAAGGAACTTGAGAATCTCCGCACTGCTGTTGAACAGACAAATGGGCTACCAGAGGAGATTTTAGATGACCCGAGGGTCGAAGAATTTGATACTTCATTTGGTTTTCCTGTGTTGACGATTGTTGTTGGTGGAAATATTTCGGAAACACAGATGCGGAAAATTGCCGAAAATCTCAAAGACGAAATCTTAGACATCAAAAATATTGCTGCCGTCCGAATAGCAGGTCTCCGTGAGAGGGAAATATGGGTTGAGGTAAAGCCTGATCGCTTGAGAGCTTACCAATTGCCTATTGCAACCGTTATCACTGCCCTGAGTACCAGCAACTTGAACCTCCCGGCAGGTACGATGGAACTCGGGGACACAGAATTCATGATCCGAACGATGGGAGAATTCACCGATTTGGAGACTATTGGCGAAATTCTCATCCCTATTCAATTCACAGGGTTGTCTCTCCGTCTGAAAGATGTCGCAACGATCTCTGACACCTATGAGGAAGTGCGGACCCTATCGCGAATTGACGGACAACCCTCGATTAACCTAAGTGTGGAGAAAAAGACAGAAGGAAACACAATCGCATTAGTTGCTGAACTCCGAGAATTAGTCGAAAATCGGAGAAGGTATCTCCCCGAAGGTGCTGAATTGACGGTTGTTAACGACTATTCGGTTGTTCTCAAAGAAAGATTGGGGATTCTTGAAACAAATGCACTTTTCGGTTTGGTGCTTGTCGTTTTGATGCTCCTCCTTTTTATCGGATGGCGGAATGCACTGTTTGCGGCACTGGGTATACCCGTTGCGTTCATGGCGACGTTTTGGTTTATGTCTGTAGGCGGCTATACACTCAGTGGTGTTTCCTTGTTTGGACTTATTTTAGTGGTAGGAATTGTTGTAGATGATGCTATTGTCGTCATAGAAAACATCTACCGATATATTGAAGCAGGGGAACCTCCGAGAGTTGCTGCGGTTCGCGGCGCAGAAGAAGTCGGCTGGCCCGTTATGGCGGCGAGTTTGACGACAATCTGCGCGTTTGGTCCATTGATGTTTATGTCCGGTGTTACTGGACAGTTTATGCGAATCGTGCCGATTATGGCGATTCTGGTGCTGATAGCTTCTCTTTTTGAAGTCTTCGTCATTTTACCAGCTCACGTCTCCGAATGGGGAAAAGCCAAAATCCGAACAGGATACAGGAGTTCTGCCAGGCTCCAACGCCAGTCTCACGGTGCCTTTACGCTAAGTACTCGCCTCATCGGTTTTTTTGCTTGGTTTGCCACATTTTTTGACTTTATTCGGAACCGATATGTTAGGATCTTGAAAATAACCATCCGACACCGATATGTCTTTGTAGGGAGTGTCCTCTTCATCGGATTGGTTGCATGCGTCGGGGCATTTTTGGTACTTGACAGGGAGCTCTTCCCCGGTGAAGACTTTCCACAATTTTATGTTAAAGCTGAGATGCCACCATCCTACGGAATTCAGGAAACAACGGAGGTGATTACCCAAATTGAAGAGATGGCTAAAGAACTTCCATCGACTGAAGTCGCTGCGGTCGTCAGCAATGTCGGTTTACACACATTTATGTCAGGTTTGGTAAGAAGAAGTGTTACTTACGGTTCAAATCTCGGAGAGGTAATCGTCGAGCTCACACCTAAAAAAGAACGCACGCGAGGTGTAGATGAGATCATCGCGGAGCTACGGACGAAAACCACCACAATTAGTGGAATAGAGCGGCTGAATTTCGTTACACAGGAAGAGGGACCCCCACAAGGCGCGGACGTAAGAGTCAGGGTAAAAGGACCGAGATTTGAGAATCTGACTGAACTCGCTGGCGTTCTTAAGACAGTCCTAACTCGGATAGAAGGTGTTTACGACATCCAAGATGACTTCAGCACCGGAAAGTCTGAATTGCGCATCTACTTGAATCAAGAGAAAGCATATCAATATGGATTAAGTACATTTCAGGTCGCCCAAACGGTTCGGACTGCTCTTGCGGGTGCTAAAGCCACAACCTATCGTGAAGCGGACGAAGCAGTTGATGTCATCGTCAAATATAAGGAAGATACTCTTAAAAACCTTGCCGAACTTAACAATTTATTGATTGCAATCCCGACAGGTGCGATTGTTCCACTTAAAGACGTTGCGACCATCAGGGAGGAGAAGGGTTATGCAGATATCCATCGATTCGACGGGGAACGATCAATCTCGGTTTATGCCTCAGTAGATAGAGCAAAAACGACTCCGGTTAAAGTAAATCAAGCACTAATTAGTACATTCGCTAACGTAGAATCTCTGTATCCGGGATACCAACTCGATTTTCGAGGGGTTTTTGATGAGATTACAGAATCCTTCTCCGAGTTGTGGAAATTGTTTATTGTTGGATTGTTGTTAATTTATATGGTATTAGGTACGCAATTCAAATCGTTTAGTCAACCAATTATTATCCTCTTGGCTGTGCCATTCGGAATGATTGGAGCGATGATAGGAACCCTACTTTCTAATGCGACACTTAGCATCGTCGCTATGTTTGGTATTGTAGCACTTTCTGGGATTGTCGTGAACGATTCGATTGTATTGATTGATTTCATTAACAAACATCGGGAACGTGGTCACAATAAATGGTATGCGATTCTAAAAGGGAGTAGCATCCGACTGCGTCCGATTATACTCACTTCACTGACGACAATTATTGGTCTTATTCCGATGGCAATCGGTTTAGGGGGCAAATCGCCAATCTGGATGCCGATGGCGTATACGATCATTTTTGGACTCGCATTTGCGACCTTGATGACGTTATTCGTAATGCCAGCGTTGTATGCAATCACAACAGATTTGCGAGCGTTCTTCTTGAGAAATCCAGAGGAACGCTTCCGTCCTGTCTCCGATGAAGAGCTGTTGGGTGCCGCAACCCCGGCTGATGATTAACCAGAGGTATAGGGCATATCTCCAAATTCTGCCCTGTTTCGCTTTCACATATTATAGAAGGATGAGAACTTAATATGAAAATTACCTTTATCGGTGTTGGCGGCATTACCAGAAGTTACCGCCAAAGCCTCAAACAACTTGAACGTCCTATTGCAGCGGTCTGCGATATAAACGCCGAACGCGCTGCATCTATTGCTGCTGAAGAAAACGCAACGGCATACACCGACCACGGGGAGATGCTGCAAAAAGAGAAACCCGATGTTGTATTTATCTGCATTCCACCGGGGGCGCATACGACACAGGTTGCGGACGCAGCAGCGTCCGGTGCCGCACTCTTTGTCGCGAAACCTGTCGCACAGGACTTGGAAACCGCCCAGCGCACTCGCGACGCAATTGATACGGCTGGTGTCCTCAGTCAAGTCGGCTATATGGCGCGCTATAGCGACATTACAGCAAAAGCGAGGGAGTTGGTCGGAGATCAGAAACTTGCCATGGGAATTGGACGGTTTCTCACGCGGATGGGTGCTAACCATCCATGGTGGGGGAAATACGAAGTATCGCGCGGACAGATGGTAGAGCAGACAACCCACGTTTTTGACCTCATCCGCTACTTCCTCGGCGATGTGACAAGCGTTCACGCTTACGGTATCAAAGGCGTTTCAGAAGGTATCGCCGACTTTGAGGAGTGTACCGTCTGCAACATGCAGTTTCAGAGTGGTGCAGTGGGAAGTATCACCAGTACGTGTGTTGCCCGTGCACACGACAATTTCGCAACTGAATTGGTGGGTGATGCCATCTATCTCAAACTCACGCACGATCTCGGATTACGGGGTCAGATTGGTGATGAAACGATTGACTACACCGGCACTGAGGCGGGGTACTTCCGACAGGTTGAACAGTTCATCAATGCGGTTGGAGCGAACGATCAAGAATTGGTGCTTTCGTCCTACGCCGATGCCGTCAAATCGCTCGCTGTTACACTTGCAGCGAATCGTTCATTGGAGACGGGACAGGTTGAACAAGTGGTGGAGTAAACAAAAAGGTTGAAGAAAGCGCGCCTATCCCATTACAAGGCGCGCCATCATATACACCTTAGAAAAACGTCAAATACGGCTTATCATTTATCTCCCGCCATAACATCACTGCAAGTTCACGCGCGTGGTAATCGCCCCACATCGAAGCCTCTCCACACGGAATTTTCCGACCTTCCGGCACATAATCCCAACCATTCGGTCGGTGATACACCGAATGCAGCAGCAACCCTTGATGCGTGTCGGATTCAGACAAATACGGTTCAGCGAAAAGCGTCTTGGCTACTGTTAGACCGGCTTGATAGTAGGAGTTCCCCGCATCTGGTTCACCGTGTTTTTTGAGGTAATTGCCGAGTCGGATTAACCCTTGTGCCGCGATGGCTGCTGCGGAACTATCCACCGGTTCAAGATCATTGTACGGATTCGCAGGCACAGCCAAATAATCACCAAGTCCCGATAAGCCCGGAGCACCCGTATCCCAATATGGGATCCCGTCTTGGGCAGTGTTTTCGATATAAAAATCGGCAGTGGCTTCTGCAGCTTTACGCATGTGTGCTGTTGCGAGTGCGTATCCGCCGTATGGTTCGAGTTCGTCTTCAGAGAGTGTGTCAAAGAACTCAAGCTGCTCAGCATAGCCTGTAATAATCCACGCCAACCCGCGGGTCCACGTCGTAAAGGGTGAATATCCCTGTTGTGTACTTGGACAGCGGTAGTTTCCGTCGTTGGTGTTAAAGATGGATTCATGCACCACCCGTCCACGTAGGTCAAACGCATCGCGTCCTTCGCCATAGTAGACATTGTAGGCTGCCGTCGTCTGTGAGTGATGTAGCAGACGTTCCATCAGGCTAATAGCGGCATCACCTTCACCCATGAGTACCGCACCGAGTGTGTGTCCGAGTGCCAATGCCCGTAGAGAACGGATCGTGTCCGAAAAGAGCGAGTGCGGTCCGTTGAAAGAGGCTATATACCCCGTTCCATCTTTAATCTCAGTCCAGCGACTCGCTTGCACAGCAGCGGAGGCTTTTAGCGCGAGTTCATAGAAATCCATCTCGCTATCGTTCCACGGAATCACACCTTCCCGCATCAGTCGGCGGAGGTTTCCGTAGGTCGAGACGTTGTTGAACCCGTGGTCATGCACACCGATATGTGTGACGTGCGGTGCCATCTTTTCAATCGTATTCCGTCTGCCGATTTCAAGAAACTGCTCATCACCAGTAGCGTCGAATTGAAGAATAGCAGAACCGAATTGGAAGCCTTGAGTCCATTCCGTCCAACCGCGTGTTGTATAAGTGCCAGCGACGGTGAAGACTGGTGTCCCTTTTTCAGGGAGCCATGTGTCTTCAATGGCTAAAATCTTTTGACCTGAACATTCAAAAAGTCTCTCAATTTGAGGTTTCAGGTCGGCAATGTGCAAGGAATCGTTTATCTGCATTTCGCTATAATTGTCTCCTCGTAGAGGCGGGGTTACCCCGCCCTTACAGTTTTACGATGCGTCTTTGAGATGCGTATCTGTTGTGTAACGTTCACATATTACTTCAATGAGGTTGGTTGTCGATTTACCGGGAACGTTCAAACCGACGATGACCTTACCACCGCATGCTTCGACGACCTCCCTTTCAATGAGCTCCTCCAGTTTATAGTCGCCGCCTTTAACGTGGATATTCGGCTTGAGTTCGCCGAGCAGATTGATGGGTGTTAATTCTGGAAAGATAACGACGTAACTGACGCACTCCAATCCGGCGAGCATCTCTGCGCGTTCCGCTTCAGGCACCAGTGGACGATTTTCGCCTTTGAGCTGCCGCACCGAACTGTCACTATTAACTGCGACAACGAGCAGATCGCCGAGTTGACGTGCTGCTTGTAGGTATCGGAGATGTCCTAAGTGCAGGACATCAAAACAACCGTTAGTCGTAACAACAACGGCTCCATCTGCTTTCGCTTCTTGAAGAGTAGACGCAAGTTGATTGCGCGCATGAATCTTTTGGCTTGACATTTTTTATTTTTTTTCAACGATCAGAAAGGACTCTTAACAAATGAAATACTGCAACGACAACGGACGCAGCAGCTCATATTCAATAATTAAAAAGATAGTGTAGCATGCTTCGCACCGTTTGGCAAGTTTTTCCTCGTTGCGCGATTGCCAACTTTTTGCTATAATAGAAAGGGTTTCGTCGGTGAAATATTATTTCCGTTAGGAGAGAAGAGATGATAGAAAAAAAAGAATATACACATAATAGACTACCTATCTGTACCCTCGGTGCAGATGGACACGGTAAAACAACGTTAACCGCGGCGATGGCGAAGGTCATCTCAAGAATCGGCGCAATTCATACGGACGGAGACACCGATTTTGAAGCACAACCCCCGATTCATCATCCTATTCGAGAAGGCGTTGGTATTACCTACCGTACGATTGCCTATGAAACCAGTGGCAAATTTTATACCCAAATCGACTGCGAGATGTCCTCAGATATCGTTAAAATGTTGATTAGTGGTTCACCGAGAATTCAGGGGGCGGTTTGGGTGGTGAATGCTGTCGAGGGTGTTACAGCGGACTCCGATGCACATCTCCGACTCGCTCATCAGCTGCGTCTTCCAAAGGTACTGCCCTTTCTTAATACAGGGGGTGTTCCAGAAGATGATGAAATCGTAGACATCTGCAAACAAGAGATGCACGAACTCCTGAACGCGTGTGGAGATCGAGAAGAAACGGCACCGATAATTGTCGGTGACGCACGCAAGGCACTTGACTATAGAGGCGACCAAATTACCTCTTCTCAATGGCAGCCGATTGTTGATTTGATCGTCGCAATGAACAGCAGAATGCCTGCACCCGTGAATACCGAACGCTTACCGCTCATTATGCCAATTTATGAGATTGCCGAGGCGGCGAAAGAGAGCGTGTCCGTGCGTGGCGAGATTATACAGGGACAACTCGCTGTTGGGCAAGCGGTAGATATTGTCGGTAAGGGGGACAGGATCAAAACACGGGTTGTCGGTATAAAAGAGCGTGAAGTATCTGTCGAATCTGAACCAGATTGGCTGTCTGTCGGACAAGTACTTTGCACACCGAAGACCGTCAAGTCACATACTGAGTTTACAGGACTTATCTATCTCTTGACGTTTGAAGAGAGCGGCACACATATCCCGCTTATTGAAAATGATAGACCCGATATCTACCTATGGGGTGTTGATATGCCAGCGCATCTACACCTTCCGCCTGAACTTTCCCTTATTGTATCGGGAACTTATGCCCATGTCACGCTTGTGCTTGACCTTCCGTTGGTAATGGAGATCGGCACTCGGTTTGAGGTAAAGAAGATGGGTGTACGGATCGGATTTGGTGTTGTGACAAGCGTAACCTAATTTTTTTCTGCCGATTTATGTAGCAAATTTCAGTCCATTTTTCGCTGATCTGTAAATCGCTTTGACTTCAGTTCATATCTCGGTAGTGTTCCGAGTGGCACCGATTGAACGACGGCTCGCAAACCTAAGGCATCCCGAATAGCCGTTGTTACAGCGGTGGTAGTATCAGTCGGATCTGGATTTGTAGCCTCAACTTGAATTTCGAGTTCATCGAGCGTCTCTGTGCTATAGGCACGGACAGCAAATTCTTGGACCTCTGGAAACTTGAGGACAATGTTTTCGATCGTAGCGGGATACACATTCAGACCGCGGATGATAAGTGCGTCATCAAGTCTGCCAGTAACGCCTCCCTCAAGGACACGGCTTGTTCTTCCACATTCACACGGTGCTGACTTGAGTTTAACGTAGTCTCCTGTCCTATAACGGATGACCGGCATGCCAATGCGCCCTAAATTGGTGATGACTAATTCTCCCGCGTCTGTTGGATTGCCGGTCTCTGGATCAAGCACTTCACAAATAAATTCGTTTTCGTTGAGATGGACACCCGCCTGTGGTTCGCACATAACGCCCCACGCACCGACCTCCGTCGCGCCAGCGTGGTCATAAGCCTTCGCACCCCAAGCATTTTCAATTCTCTGTTTTGTTGCAGGTAAACTGGCTCCGGGTTCGCCCGCATGGATGGTCACTCGTACCGAAGATTCTTCGATGAGATTAACGCCTTCTTGTGCTGCGACTTCGGCGAGTCGTAGTGCGTAAGTCGGTGTGGAAATTAGTACTGTTACCTCATTGCTGAGAATAGCGCGAATGCGCTGTTCAGAAGTAAAGCCGCCATTCGCAATTATGAGCGCGCCGAGTTGTTGGGCACCGTGATAGGCACTCCAGAAACCGATAAAGGGACCAAACGAAAAAGCAGGCATGAGCCGATCAGCGGACGTAACGCCTGCAGCGTCATAAATTTCTCGCCAACATTTACCCCACCAGTCCCACGATTCTGCTGTATCTAACCATCGTAAAGGTGAACCGGTTGTTCCTGATGTGCGGTGCAGACAGGTGTACTGTTCCAGTGGAAAGGTGAGATTTGTACCGTAAGGGGGGTGCGACACCTGATCCGCGCTCAGTTCTTCCTTTGTGGTGGAAGGCAGCTGCCAGTAATCATTCAGTGTTTGTACGTCGTTTGGATGTGTAATCCCAGCTTCGGTAAGTTTTCGTTGATAAAAAACGTTTGTCTCTAACACTGAAGCAAGCATTTCGCGGAGGCGGTGTAATTGTGTACTTATATCCATGTCTTAGGTGTATCGTGTGTTCTGGTATTCCGGAGCGTAGAATGCTGGAAGGAGACTATCCACTTGCAGCAGCCCGCGTTGGGTCAATTGAATCTCGTCTAACTCGGCGTTGACATGCAGCATACCGTCG
This sequence comes from Candidatus Poribacteria bacterium, assembly GCA_965232115.1. Taxonomy (GTDB): domain Bacteria; phylum Poribacteria; class WGA-4E; order WGA-4E; family WGA-3G; genus WGA-3G. Next base: position 3,639,768 of record OZ246958.1, on the reverse strand, counting down.
TTCTGTAGTTTATCGTAGGCTTCGGCGTAGAGCGTAAGGATATCAGCATCAAACTTCGCCTTGAAATAGGACGGTCTGATGCTTCCGAGTTTCAGTTGCAAAATCATTTCTCGCGTTAACCGTTCCGCTTCCGTTGGCTTCAGGGCGCGATAGACAGGAAATCTATCTTCTTCAAGGTGGTTGAGGTAATCTCCCCATGACGGGGCATTTTGAAAATGAACGCCGCTGAGGTGCGAAAAAGAGGCAACCCCTGTGCCTATCATATCACTTCCTTGCCACACTGCATCGCGATAGACAAACTGGCACGGTTTATTCTTCTTAACCACTGTATACGCACTGGATTGCGCATAACCGGCTCGCGCAAATTGTTCAAAGGCGTATTGATGCCATTCGCGTTTGAGTTTCCAATCTGCTACGGGAAGTGTATCACCACCGAGGATATCTTTAGAATAGACCGTGTTGAACGGCAGCTCCAACTGATAAACAGTAACGCTATCTGGTTCAAGCTCAATTGTCTTGCTGACGGTTTCACGCCAACTTTCCCACGTTTCACCTATCATACCTGAGATGAGATCGATATTGACTTGGTCGAATGCTAACGTTTTTATCCACGGCACAATGCGATAAACCTCTTTAGAGAGATGCGCTCTGCCGTTTTCGGCGAGGATCTCATCGTTCAGATTTTCAACACCGAGGCTCAATCGGGTTACACCAATCCCTTTGATAGCATCTACTTTCTTTTCTGTCAGCGTCCCGGGTTCGCACTCGAACGCTACTTCTTCAGCTGCATCCCAAGGCATCACCTTTTTGATTCTATCCACCAGAGCCGTTAAGTGTCTAACACTAATATAGGAAGGCGTACCCCCACCGAAATAGACAAATCTCAGAGGTCTACCGGCGATCGCGGGTTGCTCGCTGTAAAGTTCGATCTCTTTCGCAAGTGCGTTCAAGTACGTGTCAATTTCCGAACTGTTTTTATCAGTATAGACTCGAAAATAGCAGAATTTGCACCGTTTACGACAGAAGGGAATATGGAGGTAAAGCCCAAGCGTTGCGTCGGGTCGGGGCTGTTCGCCGAGCATTCGCGCCACTTCTGGCACATCTGATTCCCCCCAAGCAGAATACGGCGGATAATTGGAAACGAAAACGCTCCCGACAGTCGTCTGTTTTGAATCTATTCCTGCTGTTGCTGGTTCCGGTTTTGTTTTAGGCATAATAGTTGCTCCTTTGCCGTAAATATATTTTGATGTCTTCCCAATTCTGCGTATCGGCTGAAAAATTTCCGCTTGATGAATCCATTTTTGAAACTAATTATTCAAAACAGTAGAGGATCCCAGCTTCGCTTCCAATGTAAATCTTGCCATCAGCAACGCTCGGTGAAGCGACAATTGATGAACCTGTTGCGAATTCCCACACCGATTCTCCTGTGGACACATCTAAAGCGATGAACGTCCCGCGGGTCGTCCCAAGAAAGACACGTTTGCCGACAACAACAGCCGATGACTCAATACGGGATTTGGTTGTATAGGTCCATAACGATTCTCCTGTCTCAGACGAAAGCGCGTGCACTATTTTATCCCGTCCGCCGATGATTACCATATCTTCAGTCAGGGCAGCTGAAGCGAAAAACGGAAATCTCCGTTTCGGGTGGCGATACCGCCAGGCAATCTCTCCAATATCTAAGTTGACTGCTAATATTTCAGCACCGTACGTGCCGCAATAGATACGATTTTGCGAAATCGCAGGGCTGGCACCGACATACGCGCCGAGGTCAACTTGCTGTACCTGTGTGCCATCATTGATGTTAAGAACGCGAAGGTAACTATCGCATCCAGTAACAATGGCGAAACGCTGCGCGTTATCAGGTTCACTTGCGGACTGGGTCCAAATCCCAGGTGTGCCGTGGACATACCCCTCGGTCTCAAATTTCCAGATGAGTTCCCCGTTTTCTCGGTTGAGGCAGTAGAGGAATCCATCATACGAACCGAATAACACACGGTCTCCAGAAAAATTGGCTGATGATATGATTTCACCTTCCGTCCTAAACTGCCATTTCGTTTCTTGGGTGCTAATATCTATTGCATGGAAGATACCTTCGCTGTCCCCGAGGTAGATTACACCGTTATGGATAGATGGAGATGCTTTAATAGCACCGGTTGCTTGGTACATCCATCTTTTTTCACCCGTTTGTGCATCAATTGCGTAGAGAAAGCCGTCCAACGCGCCAACGTACACAGTGCCATCAACGACTGTAGCGGTTGACTCAATCATGTCTCCGGCCTGGAAAGTCCAAAGCAGTTGCGGATTTTCGGAAAGTTCTGTGTTGGTAACACCCGTCAGCTGCGGATTCCCGCGAAAGGTCGCCCAATCAGCAAAAGTTGCTTGTCCAATAAAGAGTAGTAGAAATAGGGCGTTTTTTATAATGAATTTCTGGACGGAACGATTTATATTAATAGACTGCTTCATAGAGTTTTGTAAAATCTTGTTCGTTCAGCGGACGTGGGTTGAATTGTGCTGTCCACTGTATGGATGCTTCTTTCGCTAATATTGGTATGTCTGCTGTCCCTATAGTATCTTTGACACTGCATTCCTGTAGTGTGTTCGGTAAATTACCAATTTCTTTTAATTCAACAATCCTATCTGCTAAATCCCCATCGGGGTGTAGTTGACGGTAAAAATCTTCAGCAAAGGGACTGTTGAATCGGATAACGTATGGTAGCATTAGCGCAACAGCAACACCGTGGGTGATACCGTATCTCGCAGTCAATGGATTGGCACACGCATGCGCAGCACCTAACATCGAATTTTCGATTGCGAGTCCAGCAAGATAGGCACCGAATAACATATTGCTTCGCGCTGTAGTGTCCTTTGATTCGAGGGCTGCTTCAAAGTTCGCACCTAACAACTGCCACGCGTGTTGTGCGAACATCTGGGACATCGGGTTCCGTCTGGTTGAGACGAAACTTTCGATCGCGTGCGCGATTGCGTCTATACCTGTGATTGCCGCGACCGATCTCGGCAGCGTTTCAGTGAGCGTAGCATCCAGCATGACAGTCCCGAATTTTGCCTTTCTGTCACCGCATGCCATCTTGGTATGGGTATCTGCTTGTGCAATGAGCGCAAAAGATTGTGCCTCGCTGCCTGTACCAATGGTTGTCGGGATACCAATAGAGGGAAGCATCGGGTGCCTCGCCTTGTTAGTGCCCCAGTAGTCCTCCATTTTACCGCCGTTGGTTAGTAGAAAGTTTGCGCCTTTGGCACAATCCATTGAGCTACCGCCGCCGAGTCCAATAATCAAGTCTATCGGTGCATCGGCTTTCGCGGCCGCAACGGCATTTTCGACATCTTCCGTCGTCGGATTAGGCGAAACGTCGGCAAAAACGTAAGCGGCAATCCTTTCGCTTTGCAATGCAGAGACTGCTCTCGCGAGAATACCCGCCTTTTCGATGCCCCGATCCGTTACAATAAAGACACGACTTCCTCCGAGTGTCCGAGTCAGTTCACCTAATTTTTCAATACTGTTTTCGCCGAAGATCACCCGTTGCGTGAGTTCAGAATCAAAAGCTTGCATGTTTATATTTTACGGTTTAATCGATTTTTGTGAATTTCGCATAATATTATCGCATCCTGTTTTTAAACATGATACCAGAAGTGAAGTGGCAAAGTCAAGTTAGAAACGATTTGCCAACAGAGCCATTCAGTTTTCAGAATCAGGATTGGCAAGATTTTAGGATTAGTAGGATTGCACAGCCGCTTTGGAAACCGAAAACTGATCTTTACGGAACTCCCGCAAGGTCTTGCGAAACTTCATCTGAAAGTTTCAGAGTATTTCAGAGTAAAGTGCAAAAATGGGCAACTCCTAAAAAGTGTTGTAAACACTGACTATGACTGACGTTCTCGGTATTTTTTTGCGTATAAGTTTTCAGCGGACTCTGAAAGTTTCAGAAACGCGGGACAAGCTAATGTTGTCCTCTGCTCCCACAATGCGGATAATTAGCCATTATGTGATACTTATTTTAATACAAATCAGGCTTGTTATCATAGAATAGATAGGTTTACATTCACATTGATGAAGCACTCCCTGACAATTGAATACCTCTGGGTCATGAATTTAGAAAACTTGACATTTTTTTAAATTTCGTGTATACTTTTCAGACCCAAGACAGATACGTTATAAATGTCCCAGGGATCCGATCAATGCCTCCCTCCGAGCCAGTTTTATGAACAAATCGTGTCTGGAGACTTTAGTTGGATGGGTTGATTATCTCAAACTCACGCGCCGAAACTCAAAAAGGCGAAAATGATCGGATCAACTTGTCAAAGATGTCAATGCGCGTTTGGATACTATGCAGAGGACGGGCGAGTTAGGCAGTGGCGGTCTACGCAAGATTAATGGCCCGCATCCCTACCGGTCGCCATGGTTTTGGCGCACAAAGTGCTGGACCTCTTTGAGGCGATTGCATGCTTTGATCCAAAGTTGAATAAGTATGTCGTAGCGATCAGACACGGTCCCAACTATGCAGTGGGAAACCTGATTGACTGATTTCTGAGCAAATATAGATATGTGGCCCTAAACCTACAAATCCAAAGGGAATTAATTCTTATGGATAAATCAATCCAGGAGTCTTCAAATAAAGAACATATTCTACTGACCAGTCTGGGAACAAGGTATGAGAATACCACATATACGTGGCAGGGGGAACAAGCCACAGCGGATCTCGCTCCACTGGCGTTGGTAGAGTTGTTTGAGAAATTAAAGTCGCCCACGCCGAACCGCTTTGTCGCTGTAGTTACAGAGGGTGCTGAGAGTACCACATGGCCCGTTTTTCAGAAATGGGTTTGTGCCAATCGCAACAGCGAACCTGAATCCATTCGTATTCCTGATGGTCGTGACAGCGAGGAAATCCGTAAAATTCTTGAATCTGTTGCCGATAGTATACCGGAAGGTGCAGATCTGACCCTTGATGTCACACAGGGGCTCCGACACTTTCCATTTATTTTCTATGCGCTGGTGCTCTACCTTACATCGCTTCGCGGTGTAAAAATTCGCGGTGCCTATTACGGTATGGCTGAAGGAGTACCAAAACCCGACCCCAAACCCATCATTGACTTGCGGCTATTGCTTGAATTACCAGAGTGGTTCCACGCGGTTCGGATGTTCCGGGATCAGGGGACTACAAAACCCATGGCGGCCCTCCTTGAACAATTGGAAGGACCACTGAGGGAGAAAGGTGACGAATTACGAAATGATGCTAAGCAGCCTCCGCTTGAAGCTAAAAAACGTTATAAACAAGCCAGTCAGATCAAAAACTCCGTTCGCTCGCTCACAAATTATGCGTTTGCGTATGAATCAGCTTTGCCCTTAGAATTAGAGAAAGCCAGTATGGAGTTGGTAGGTTCAATTCCAGAGCTTCCCACTATAAGTAGCCCTGGCCTTCCACTACTCGTTGATGAACTTACTCAGAGCATTGTCGACACAGCAAAAACAACAGCATTTGTGAAACCTCTAAAAAGACGGGAGTGGAAACAGAATATCCCTTTAGATATAGATGAGTTGAAGCGACAAGCTTTTATGATTGATATGTATTTGGAGCGGGGTCAACTATCCCTCGCAGTAGGTCTAATGCGGGAGTGGGTAGTTTCCTGGGCAATCTGGAAATCAGGTAAAACTGAAGAGATCTGTAATTGGTTAGATAATAAGGGAATTCGATCGCGATATGAAGATATCCTCGGTGCTATTGGGGCATCTGCTAAAAGTGGAGGACCTCAATTAAACTTGACACACAAACAGAAAGAATTTAGGACGTTCTGGGATCAACTGACAAACAATTTGCGTAACGTTTTGATGCATAATGCCATGCGTACAAGTTCACATGTAGGTGTTCCTTCTTCTTTAAAAAACGTGAGGGAGTTTTGGGAGCAATTGAAAGATGACGGGCTAAAGGCAACAGGCGGAGTTGGCCTGCCCCCGTTGGGTGGACGATTGCTTATTTCGCCACAAGGAAATCGGCCCGGCGTATTGTTTTCGGCACTAAAAGTTGCTGAGCCGGATACTTGCCTTGTGATTTGTTCGGAGACATCGGCTAAGCATATCCCTGATGCTGTGCGCGAAGCGAGGTTTAAAGGGCACATTGAACCGATTAAATTGAATGATCCACTTGGTGGTTTTGATGAGATTGGCAGAGTAGCCGAATGTGCGAAAGGCTATCTATCCTATGCTGGCGAGATTATAGCCAACATAACTGGCGGTTCAACACTGATGGGAGTGGTTGTACAACAGGTGGTAGAAGAAGCACAAAAACTGGATCGCCCAGTGAAACGTTTTGCCCTCATCGATCGACGATCAACGGAAGATCAGGAAAGGGGCCCGTTTGTGCAAGGTGAATCTCATTGGCTTGACTAAGGCAAACTCCTGCTCAGCTTTCCACTTGCGTTGAAGTGAGCAAAAGCAAATTTGGTAAACCCTGATTTAAAGAGATATACAATGAACAGTACACAATTGAATCTTGAAACTGTTACTCCAATGTTTCTCCGTGGTTCCGACAACGAAACCCTCGATCTTCGTCCACCAGCATTCAAGGCCCTATTTCGCTATTGGTGGCGAGCAGCGGTTGGAGAGACCGATGTAGACACCCTTCGCAGAACTGAAGGCGATTTGTTTGGTAGCATGAAAGGTAGATCCCCTTTATCTATTCGTATTCCCGGAAGTGCGTCACCACCATCAGGTGAATATGCCCCCCTTCCTCATGACCCTGATCGTTTTCGGAGTCAAGCCTATAAACCTAATGAGAATTTTAACCTCACACTCACGGCTCCAGTACTTACAGAATATGAGAGAATTGCTACACTCAGTTTCTTACTCGGCGGGGTTGGTAATCGGTCCCGACGCGGATTTGGTTCCATTCGTTACCAGAATTGGAATTTTCAGGATGTTAATGGGCTTCAAAACGAAGTCTATCAAGCACTTGAGGGAATTTCGCCGGGTCGATTTCACGTAACTCCTCATGGAATCGAAGTTGCCTCTGCTGTTCATCTTCCCGATTATCCAGTAATCCGAGCGATCTATTTTGGTAACACATTATCGAATGATGCTGAAGCACTCCTTCTCCGGATCGGACAGGCAACACATAATCATAGTCATAATGCTCTGGGAAGTGCTGGTCCTCGAATGGCTTCACCGATTCACGTTCGTATCCAGAAAGTTGGTAACCAATTTGCTTCGATTGTTACTCAACTTAATTCCGTTTTTCCAGATGCCCCACCCCACGGTTATAACCGGAGACAGCAAGATTTTATTGACGAGATTATCGCATAGGAACATGTAATGACTGAAAATCTTATTCTTTTTACGATTACCCCTGTGCAGGGGTTTATTACAACGGCGCGTAAAACAGAAGACCTGTGGCTCGGTAGCTATATTCTGTCTTACCTCAACGCAACGGCAATTCATCAGATTTACGCCAAAGAAGGGATAAAGATTATCTATCCGTCAATTGGGAATGTTTCTCCATTTGATGCTTGGCACAATACGGATATTAGGCTTCCTTCCTTTCCCAACCTCTTTCTGGCTATGAGCAAAAAACTCTCAATTGATGATTTGACCCCAACAATGCGGTATGTTGAAGAGTCTGTACAGTGCGAATTTGAAAAAATGGCACGGCATGCTATTGAGTTTTTCGTTAAGGCAGTTGGTCAGAAGACGTGGAATAGCATTGGTGCAGATCAGATCTCTAAAAGACAAATTAAGCATTTTCTTCAACTCTATTGGGTTGTTTTAAACAAAGGCGATAAGGAATATACGGACTGGTATGCCCGAACAGGTACACTATTGGCATCTGCCAAAAACTGTCGTGCTTTTTATCAGATTAGCGAAAGCGGACGAAAATGTTCGCTCTGTGGAGATAGGGAGATATTTCATGATGGGACAGCTGATCCAATGAAATGGTGGCGACTGTTTGCCCAACGTCGCGCAAAATACTGTCGGCAAGGTGAGGCACTTTGTACGGTGTGTCTTACCAAGCGTCTTGCTACGAATTATTTTGGCGAAAAAGGCGAAAAATATGCAGAGATTAAAGAATTATCTTTTCCATCCACTTCGGAAGTGTCTACGGCCAATTTCAAACTTCAAATTGCGAAAGATGAGACATACAAAAAGTTCGTTGAGGTAATTAATGCACTTGAGGATGAGAATGGCAATCAAATTGAGGTAACCGTAAATCCTGTTCCTAAACTCCATGAAATTCAAAAAAGTTGGAATGTGGATGGAGACTGGCTTTTTGAGGAGGCGTTTTCACGGCAAAACCTTGAACGTTACTACGGAATAAGTGAAAATGCACAGATTAAGCAGCAGAAAGCACTTAATAAAGGTAACAAACTTCGACGAAAATTGATCAAAAAGGTTGGCTTTGAGCCGAGTCGATACTTTGCAGTGATTGCTCTTGATGGGGATGAAATGGGACAAACAGTTTCCCAAGCAGAGAACTGGGAAGTGCATACTGGGATTAGTGACAAATTAAATGAATATACAACAAAAGTTCGGCAGATCGTAGAGGGAAACTACCTTGGAAAGCTTATCTACGCTGGAGGTGACGATGTACTTGCATTGGTGAATCTTGCGGACTTGCTTAACATTCTTCGTGAACTCCGATGTGGATTTCCTAACTTAAATGGTGGCGAAAATCCTCCCTCAACAGCATCCGCAGGTGTCTGTATCGCCCACTGCAAAGTCCCTCTTGGTGATGTATTAGAACTTGCACGGGTCATGGAACGCACAGCAAAATCGGTTGACGGAAAAGATGCACTCGGAATCGCGCTTTTAAAACATTCTGGTAATATCTCACAAACCGTTTTTAAATGGAAGTATCCAGATGCAGAGAATAAAGATATTGACATGATGAGGGTAAGTCAAAATCTTGCTGGGCTTATCAAGGTAGGAGAGGTCTCCAAGAAGTTTATGTATACTTTCCGCGATGTCTTCACGCGCCTAACTGACCTAAGTGGTGATCTGGAATTGCCCGGTATTGTTGAATCTGAACTTGAGCGTTTAATCTGGCGTGCCGTGAGCGAGAACGTTCGTTCAGATGAGAAGGTTCAGGACAGAATTTCTGAAAATGTTGAAAATTTGACCCCACTGCTGGCTGAGAAACGGATGAAGTTCGATGATTTTATCTGTTTTTTGGAGATTGTTAACTTTATCGCACGAGAAGGAGAAAGAGATGCAGCTATTTCTGAAACCGAATGATACTTTTTTTTTCCGTGACGGTAGACCGTTCACTCGAGGTGAGCAATCAGAAGGATACTCCATTGAAACGCCATTTCCCTCAACCGTGATGGGGGCGTTACGAACCGCTTATATCGCTTTCTGCGGTGATTTGGCACAGTTCGTAGATAATCAAATGGAGTCGGTTATCGGAACCAAGCAGTCCTTGGAAGGCGCATCAATTCATATTAAAGGAGTGTTCTTAGGACGTGATGAGGATTCTCCTTATTATCCAACCCCGCGCGACTTAGTGTCTGAAAAAAAGTCACAGGACCCCAGGTTGTACCCTCTATCAATTGAATCACCGAACGACGCGTTTGCTTCCAATGCTGAATTGCCTACCCTCCTAACTTGGCAAGATCCCAAAAAGCAGGTCGAACATGCTGATGGTTATATCTCGTATGGTAATCTACGAAAATACCTTCTTGGTGAAATACAGGGTCTTATGTCAGAAGAATCAAACTTTATCACTGATGAACCGAAGGTGGGTATTACACGGAATTATAAGACCTTGACAGATGCTGAGGGTATGCTTTATCGAATTAACATGAAACGCTTTGTCGATTCAAAGTTGGGGTTTGTCGTTGACGTTGATGGAATTGATAAGCTTCCCAAAAAAGCATTGATTAAACTGGGTGGAGAGGGAAAAGGGTTTGCCTATCGTAAGATTTCTCAAAACACCGACCCACTTTCGGATGATGATCGGATTACCCTTGAAAATAAGGTAAGTGCTTCTCGGAAATTCAAACTTTATTTAGCGACACATGCTATTTTCGATGATGGTTGGTTTCCTAAAGATCTTCATCCAGATATTGAATTGATTACGGCTGCTGTAGGGAATCATGTGACTACTGGCGGATGGGATGTTGCCCATGATCGTCCTAAGAGTACATACCGAGCTGTCCCTGCTGGAAGTGTTTACTACTTTAAGTTAACCAATGGTGCAGACGTTGATAAGATTTTGAACTGTTTGCATTACAAAAATATTAGCGACCAACGCGCGCAAGAAGGATTCGGACTCGCGTATATTGGCACAGTGTGAAAGGAGTAACGAAGAAAACCATTATGTTCAAATCTGCCAAACCTCTGTTTTTAATTGTTGAAACCTCACTCCACGCTGGAGGTGGTAGCGATCTCGGCATTGTCGATCTACCAATTCAGCGCGAAAAACATACGGGCTATCCTAAGATCGAAGCATCAGGTATTAAGGGAGCAATACGGGAAGTTTTCAGTACCCAACCCAATCTGACAGCACTTGAACGCGGCTGGAATATTACTTCTGTTGAAGATGATGTCCACAAAAAAGCCGTTAATTTAACCTTTGGTCCCGATACCGCTGATCAAGGCAATCTCCACGGCGGAGCTTTAGGATTTACTGATGCACGTCTCTTGCTTTTTCCTGTTAAATCGGTTTCAGGTGTTTTCGGGTGGGTCACTTGTCCTGCTGTACTTGAACGTTTTAAACACGACTTATCTATTTGCGAACCGAGCATTACCTTTGACTTTTCACCTCCGCAGGAAAATCAAGTTCCACCTAATAGCGAACTCATCGTCAGTGACAACAAGATTGTTCTGGAAGAGTATACCTTTGAAGTCCAAGAAACCGACGATTGTAAAAATCTTGCCAATTGGATTGCAGAAAACTGCATGCCTTCGGATGATGTCTATAAGTATTGGCGGGAGAAAATACAAAATAGCCTCGTAGTATTAAGCAACGACGATTTTCGGGACTTTGTGACGCTCTCAACGGAGGTCATCGCTCGAATCAAAATTGACCAGAAGACCGGGACTGTCAAAAAAGGTGCGTTGTGGTATGAAGAATATCTCCCCTCTGATTCGATTCTCTATGCCCTCGCCTTGGCTTCACCTATATTTCAGGAAAACGACAATGATAAAGGTATTTTCCAATTGACAGAACAAGAGCAGTTAGAAAATCGAGATGAATCGGAAAAGGTTATAGAATTCCTTGAAGATGGGCTTCCGGCTGTAATTCAAATCGGTGGAAATGCAACGATTGGTAAAGGCATCGTTCGGACAAAAATCTAATGTGATTAATGGAGGAGAAATGAACGAAATTAGCATTCGAGCCATTGAACAGGGACGTGCGAAATTCGCTTATGATAGTGTTAATGAAGTCGCTCAAGATACTAATGCAGATCTAAAGAAAAAGTACAAATCCGGCGCGAAAAAACTTCCTGTACTTATCAAGACCAACGGGCTTGGGCAAACATTGGCATTCATTAATAGACGGGATGAAGGGAACATAAAACTGTATGATATGATTAGCGATTGGTTAAATCGCAAACAACTCATTGAACTGGGTGAAAATGGCGATCTGGTCGATGCCGTCATTGATAAACCTTCCAATGAATACCGTCGGATTACGACTGAGACTTTAGCTTTGCTGAACTGGGTTCGTCGGTTCGTTGATGGACTTATGAAAGATGTGGAGGAGGATAACTGATGCCGATGTATTGTCCATCTGATACACAAGACCTTGTTAATAACCGAAACAACATATCAAATTTTGCCCTACGCTACCACTATTTTTTGGGAGAGGATCCTAATAGCCAGAGAGTTAAATTTATACTTAATACCTCCCAACTTGGTGATTCACAAAGTGCGATTGAACCACTAAGAGACCGTCAGACGAATCAACTCAACTATTTGAGAAAGGATTATTGTGTTTTTTGTGAGTTCTACCAAGTAGATTGGCGAATGGTCATAGGACTTGGGGGCGAACATGTTCAGGAAACTAACATGACGCTTGATCATGTGTACGGTGTTCCCTACCTTCCCGGTAGTGCTTTTAAAGGTATCGTACGGAGTTGGGTAATTCAGGAGGATTTCAATGGCGATGAAAAATTAGCGATGCGAGATATTGAAGATAGTGATGCCGCGGGTCTGAAGGAGAAAAAGAATAACTTTTTCGATATTTTTGGAAGTCAGAAGTCTATGGGAAAAGTTCAATTTCTTTCTGCGTATCCAACTAATAATGTTACCTTGTCAGTTGATATAATGAATTCCCACTTTCCGAATTACTACACAGGGACAGAACTGCCCACTGATACACAGAACCCAAACCCGATCAATTTTTTGACTGTTGGACAAACCCTCTTCAGATTTATCCTCCTCTCAAGGAAACAGTATCTGATTGACATCACGAGGGATTGGGCTGACAAAGCATTGAAAAACAAAGGCTTAGGGGCAAAAACTGCCAGCGGATATGGGTACTTCCGTCAGCAGTTTACTGACATTCCAAAGAGTTTTAGACTAGACGCTAATTTCCAAATTCCCGAAAAAACCCGTCTTCAAAGATCTCCGCAGGTTGGTCTCGACGAAGCTTTCCTGCAATTTAGCGATCCGGGCGAACCTAATCCTAATCCACAATTGATCGATATTGCAGGTCTTAAGAGTTGTATTGGGCAATTAGCTCAAGTAGCGACATGCGATGACCTTATTGAACTTAGCCAATTAGTGGGGATACATCCGACTTTGATTGAAGAGGATGAGAATTATGCATTCGCATCGGATTTTGGGAACTGGATTTGGGAGAACTTGAAACCTGAACTACTTTCGGCAAGAATCTTAGAACTGCCACGATTGATCTACGCTACTACCTTTCGCCGAAAACTCAAAAATTTACCATCAGACGAATTAACGAATGTGCAAGAGGAACTGATAACTATTTCTAATGAACTTGAAGAAAATGATGGGGATGTTGAGTCAGTTGTCATAACTAACCATTTTGATTACACCTCGGATGCTGATCAAGGAACACTTACGTTTTGGGAATATACCAATCAATAACAGGAATCTATAATGCGTTATATCATATCAACTATCGGGACGAGCATCCTGACAAATATGATTAATGGAACTGCGGAAGTAGCTTGGCGTGGAATTTTAAGCAAATCCGCGAATTTCAATCAGGAAGAATTAAATCAGGATTCAGAAGCACAAGAAGTGATTAACATTCTTGATAAACGAGCACGTGGCGAACTTTCAAAAAATGATGATGAAACAAGCCGCCGGATTAGTGCTGAACTGAATGGTATTTACGGTATTTATGGAGGGCGATTGCCTCAAAACAGCCCCGATCTGCACTATCTCATCTGTACCGACACTGTACAAGGTCAGATGACGGGCAAACTTATTAAGGAGTTTCTCGGATCTCAAGGCTTTAAGGTAGAAATTGTCACGCCTTCACAATTGTCCACCAAGGATACTAAAAATTTTACTGCGGGCACGAAGGAACTCATCAAGTGGTTAGAGGAGAATGTATCGTGGCAACAAGATAGTGTCGATCATCAGGTGATTTTCAACCTTGTTGGCGGTTTCAAAAGTTTACAAGGATACATGCAGACTTTCGGCACATTTTATGCCAATGAGTCTGTTTACATTTTTGAAGGTTCTTCGGAACTCATAAAAATTCCACGACTGCCAATTCAGATAGACACAACTGACATTGAAAACCATACACTGAAATTTGCGATGATGGCAGCTGGTGGGATGTATCCAATAAAAGAACTTGAAGGCATACCAGAAACATTGCTCGAACTTATAGAAGATCATGACGGGACTGTTGCTGGATTGTCTGCGTGGGGAGACTTGATATGGAATCGCACAAAATCAGATTTATTGGCTGGAGAACTATTGCAATTCCAGCGATTGAAGTATCGGAAAAGTTTCATTGATAATTATCGGACTTTAAACTCCCAGCAACGGACTGATCTTCAAGAGACTTTAGCAAAAATTGCTACCGTGCTAGAAGATACTGGCGGCGATACAACCCAACTTAATCTGCGAGTTGATGGTCTCAATTTTAAACCACTTATAGGTTTTGATAATATCTACACGTTTCGGATTACCCGGGGAATCCGGGTCAGTTGTTCGATAACCGATGATGCCCTGTACCTCTACAAGTACGGTCCTCGGAACACTATAAATAGGAATCCAGGATGAAAAAAAGAAATAAGTTCTCAATCTTTATTCATGCTCCAAAACTTCCGATTCGCACGCTACCGATTCACCTATACCGTCCAAGAACCCCTGAAGATGCCCCACTACAAAGGCAACGTCTTCCGCAGCCGATTCGGATACCTCCTGCGCGACATCACCTGCATCGGCGGTGAAGCGCAGCGCAAAACACAGTGCCAGTACCCAGACCGATGCGTCTACTCCAAATGCTTTGAAACGCCTGTCCCAGACGACAGTCCAATGCTGCGAGGGCAACCCTTCGCACCGTACCCGTTTATTCTGGAACCACCACACACGCAGAAATTGGACTATACCCCCGGCGATACCTTCACCTGCACGTTGCCCCTCATCGGCGAAGCAATCAAGATCTTACCGTGGCTGGTTTTCACCTTCCGCGAGATAGGCAAACGACGCGTCGGATTTTGTGTAAATGTTTTGTCGGAGATTGGCAGTTTTAGATACCGGTTTTGCATGTTTTAATCTTCACTTCCTCCGACTTCAACATGTGCCGTCCACCCCTTAAAATCTCCATCTATCTCGGCAAACTTGATTTCCTGCGTTGTGCCTGGCAAAAGGTCTGCTACACGCGTTGGACCGAGTTTTACGCCATTGGATAAGCGGACTGTAACGTTGACCCGTTTCAATGTTCGGTTAGTCGTGTTTTCCACATATCCTTTGATAGAACGGCTTTGAGGATCGTAGGTCAAGTTTATGCTTGCACCGCCTTGGACGTGTCGGACAGGATCCGAACGTTTATTCAGACCGAATTGGCCGCTGAAGCCTTTCCATCCAATGTCAATATCGGGACGATTCATACTTGTGCAGCTGCTCATCAGAGAAACAGATAATCCAATAACAATGAGGGCAAGGACCCTAAGTATTTGGTTCATGAAAGGTCTCCTTATCTAAGCCCACGCCTCGCGTAAAAGCCGTAACCAGTTACCGTGCATGATAGCAGCAACGTCCTCGTCACTATAGCCGCGTGCAGACAGCAAGTCTGGTATCTTCTGTAAATCGGCGATAGTGTCCAAATCGCTCGGAGACTGCTCGCGTCCGTAGCCACCGTCTAAATCTGTACCGATAGCAGCATGACGACTGTTACCCACGAGTTGACATACATAGTCGATATGGTCAACGACGCTGTTCAAGGTAACCTTTTCGTTGGAAGTTTCGCCGGTAATCCAACCGGGTTGGAGCATCCACGCATCAAACGCTGCACCGATAACCCCGTCCCGCTCAAAAATCGCACGTAATTGTTCATCGCTGAATTGGCGTTGATGCGGAACGAGTGTACGGCAGTTGTTATGACTGGCGTGGACTAATCCGTTGTAGTGTTCCAACGCTTGCCAGAATGACTGATCGGAGCAGTGGGTGAGATCAAGAACAACGCCTAAACGCTCCATTTCAGCGAGCAGCGGACGACCGAGTTCGGTTAAACCGATTTCTGTGCCTGTGCCACCGGCGTAACGTCCCGGACCGTAGTGTGTCAATCCGAGCAGTCGTAACCCAGCATCAACCCATGCCTCTAATTGCGTTGGGGTCAGGATCGGGTCTGCCCCTTCCATACTAACCACAAACCCCAAGGGAGGGGCATTATCGTAGTCGCTTGCGTCGTCTATTGCTGTGTTCTCCCACGTCCGCCAAGCATCAATGTGTCTGTCCAAGTTTTCGTTGTCTGTGATAATGCGGACGTATCCCATTCTTTCTAAGGCGCGATAGTAAGCGAGTTGTCCTTGTGCGATGCCGTAGGATTGAGCAGGCGTAGCATAATCAGAGTGGGGAGAAGGTCTACCAGTGGAACGGGCGAAGAGCGTGACGAAACTCACGGCAATTCGTCCTTGACGCATCTCTGGGAGCGCGACAGTGCCTTGGTTCCCGGACACACGCGCTTCTTGGGTGCGAATTGTATACGCCGAACTCAGCAAGTCCCGGTTGCCTTGTAACGCATTCATTGACAAATCAAGATGAGCATCAATAATAAGCATAAAACGTTACTCCTGTTGAAACGCCCGTTGTCTATAAAGATGCTCGAACAAGTTTCCCTCATGCGGACTGTCCCAAGAGATCTGGTTTGTCGGGACAGCCCCCAAATTCAGTCGGTCAATGAGGGGTGTAGCTACAAGATCTCGTCTAAGTGCTGCGTCTTCTGTGATCGCTGTAGCCACCAGCGTTGCACCCATAGATTCGACTAACGCTGTCGATGACACTTCGACAACACTCACGAACGGGAACGGGAATTCTGTGTTTGCTAAGGGGTGTTCCGCATCCTCACACCAGATAACAGTTGGTCTGAGGAAGGTGCATCCGTCTAACGCAACGACGCGATCACCCGTTGTTAATTCTGTTGCACCGGGTTCTTTGAGGTGTCTATCAATCAAAGATGAGATACCATGCGCAGCTTTTGAATTCGCCCACGCTGCGATGCCTGCATCTGGATCATCCAGCGGTTTCGGTTCAATGCGTGCCAAGCGTTCTGCCAATGCTTCGGCGATTTCGCGTCCGTATGCTGTTACCCACACACCAGAGGCGTTAATACAGGACCTGCCACCGTTCTTGGCGACCGATTCCACAATGAGATCAAGATATTGCTCCCAAGTGTTCTGTTCGCTTTCGTGGATGATGATCTTGCTGCGTCCGGGTCCGTGAATCTCAACACGAGGTGTGTTCACCCACGGGGCGACAGTGGCTCCACCGCCGAAAAGCATAGAACGTCCGCATCGAGACAGGATTTCGTTGGCACCGGTATAATCGGTAGGATAGAAACTGAACCCCTCTGCGGGAGCACCTGCCGCGATAAACGCTTGGGCAATGCGGTAGGGAGTCCACGGCTCCTCGCGCCCCGGCTTTAGGACAAGCGGAACTTTCAACGGAATCGCAGGCACCCACAACGAATGCACACCCGGCGAATTGCTGGGCAACACAGCACCGAGTGAGGCTGTTTCGCAGACGTAACTCAACGTCCGTCCGTTTTGAGTGCCCCAACCTATATCAAGGACTCCTAAATCCAAACCGCGGGTGAGTCCGTCTAAGACCGTATCTATGTTTTCCAAAACCCCTTGAATCTTGAGCAGATTCTGTTGGCAGAGGGTTTCAGGTAAGCCCGTTGTCCCGGATACTTGTTGGATATAGTCTGTCGGGGATTGTTCAGTACCGTCAAGTGGCAGCGATGCCGTTGTGAAAAGGCGCGCTGCCGCCTTGCAAATAGAGATTAATTCAGCGACGGAACGTTGTCCAAGTGCCTCTTTTTGCAGACCGATGTCAACAAGATCCTTCGCTATCAATCCACGGTTGGCTTGGCTCACCTCGACTAAAGGTTCGCCTGTTTTGATATGTGAAACGCGAATGGTGTTCAGACTTCTGTAAGAACGTCCGGCGCGTAAAATTGGAATATGTATCATTTCACCATGTAATCTTCGCTACCCACCCGGAGGCGGCATCGCAGTAGAGGAAATCGTCACCGTAGATGGATAACCCATGCGGTTCGGGACAATCTTCGGGAACCTCAATCACATCAAGCGGTGTGCCGTCATTAAGGTCAAGTTTGACGATGACCCTATCAGAGGTGTGCGTACACCAAAGTCCATCTTCAACCCGAATCATGCCGTGTCCACGTCCGTGGGGCAACGGAAGGGTCTTTTGGATAGACCAGTCCGAAATTCGGACCTTATGCGTGACCTGATTTTTAAGCGTTTGGACCCAGATATGTCCTTCATCGTAATGGTCGTATTCGATCCCGTGTGTTCCACCCCCGTCGGGTATCGGATAGCGTCCGAGGGTTTCACCAGTTGCAGGATCAACCTTGAAAACCTCGCCTGTCTCGGCATCTGTATCCCGGACGGGACGCCACCGGGCTCCAGATCCATTTGCGGCTAACCAGAGCGCGCCATCACCGTACGTCATTCCGCTCGTGTTGGAAGATTCACTCGGAATGTCACGAATGAGTTTCGGTACGGTATAATCCTCATCTGCTGTGATTTCAACTAAGGCGACCCGATCGGTAATCTGGTCGACGATCCACAAACCGTCGTCTGTAACCTGCAAACCGTTCGGCACCGAATAGGGAGATCGGAAAACTTTCTCAATTTTCGTTATCATATTCAAACTCCTTTTTCGTGTTTATGGAATTGTGCTAAGGATAACCTTGGCAATTCTAAATATCGAAGTATAGGTTCCTTGTTAGGACGATTTAGTAAACACGGAATTCGTCAAGTCTGTCGGATCCGTCTCATATACTCGTCGTGCTTTCCTGCCCAAAACCAGACGAAGGTATTCGCTGATCTACGCCCTACTGCCCGATAGCCTTTACAGATTCGGATAGACCAGTGATCTCCAACTCTTTTAAAATGGAGAGAGGGATGTCGTGGATTTTGCCGTAGCAACTCAAATTTCTGAGGAACCCGTCTCTGAACATCTCGCGGGAGTTTCGCACAAAACCTCCAAAAATCCTCATTCAGGATGTGTTCCATGTTTGCATTTGCTCCCACAGTTAGCCACAAATTAGGCGAGGAGTTAATCTCGTTTTCCAGTTTTGGTATTCTTCTCCAAAATATAGATACCGTCGTTCAGGCACAATTTGGGAGGGAATCAGAACTTCAGATACATTCGGTTATTTTTTTATCAGTTCCTGAAGTTTTTCTATTTTATAATATTTGCCCTCTTGAAGATCCTTGACAGCTTTTTCAGAAAGATAATCCAAATGCCCTGCTTTCACGTCCTTCTCGAACTGCTTTTCCCAGGCTTCTTGTTCAGCTGTTAAGGCCTCATGTAGGTCTTTCACAAGGGTTTTCAGTAATTCTTCTCGTGTGTTTCCTTCACACTTCACTTTTGGGAATTCAGGCATCCAGCCTATCCAAGCGGTACCGTTTTTTTGGATGTGGGCGATATAGATTTCTTCATAGACTGGATCTTGAATTTCAATAGTCTGAATGTGTGTCATGAGTATCTCCTTTACTTTAGAGAAATTAATAGACCCCTACGACAACACTCTCTTGAAGTTCTGTCAGCAAACGAAGATTTTCAACGCCGTCCCACGGATATTCAGGTATCGGTTCGGCGCGTTCGGCTTCATCCCGTTCCAGAAAACGAGGCATGAAAAATTCTTTCGTCAGGGTTGTAAGCATAACACGTCCGGTCTCTCCGTAATCGACAGGCTCCTCTGCGTTTTCTGGGTTAACCAGTTCAATGACAGCGCGCGGTTGCGGCGGATAGTAGATGATAGCGTAGTTGTCTGCTGGATCAAACGGTTTGCAAGTGGCCAACCCCATGAGCGTATTCCCATAAGTCGGAATAAAATCAATACCCGGAACGAGTTCTTCACGCGCGAAGCGATGGAATTGTGCGTCCATCTCCGTGCCGCCACAAAAGATGCCTTTGATTCCTGCCTTTGGTAAAGATATCTTTTCGCAGAGTGCCTCCAATAGTTTCGGCGTTGTGAAGAGACATTGAACGTTTTCATGCGCTCGTAGCACATTGAGTGCCTGTGAGATTACATGGTTTTTATACGCGTCCAGTTCCTCATTTTTCCCGTAACGCACGAGTTGGTTCACCCAACGTGGATCGAGGTCTACGTGGAAACAGATACCCCCGCGATGCTGTGCCAGATGTTCAACAGCGAGTCGTAAACGCCGCGGACCCGTCGGACCCAACATCAGCCAATCGCTACCGGGTGGAAAACCTTCGTCAGACAGCGTCTTACTGAACAGTTCATAGTCAATATGAAAATCTCGGACACTGATCCGAGACTTCGGGACACCTGTCGAGCCGCCTGTTTCAAAGACATAAATCGGTTCGTTGGCGTAAGCCTTCGGCACCCAGCGACGCACGGGACCCCCACGAAGCCATTCATCTTCAAAATGCCCAAGACACTTGAGGTCCGCGTATCCACCGATCTCTTTTCTTGGATTAAAGTCGAGGTTTTCTGCGAACTCCAGCCAAAAGGGAGATCCCGTCTTTGGACTGAAGTGCCATTTAACGATCTCTCGGACGTGTGCATCAAGTGCCGTTCGGGCACTGGCAATTTTTTTAGAGAAATTCATTTTTTTACGCTTTTTGTTTTACCATACTTGTGAGAATACCGAGGACTTTGTCGCATTGTGCGATCTGGTAGACTGCCATGTCTATGTGAAGTTTTTGTCCTTCCAACTTAAGGAATCGCCAAAGAACTCCTGTCGTAGTGGCACCATAAACGCGGGGAATATCATTCCCTTTTTCGGCATTGAAACGTTGGGCCGCTACCATCTCCGCGACACACTGCCCGAGGCCAACTTCCAAGTTATCGTTCTTTGCTTCAACGAGAATAATAATAGGTGCTTCAAGGTCAAATTGGACTGGCGATAAACTGACTATAAAATCACAAACACCGGTCAGTCCGTTCTCATCATCAACGTTGAAATCAATACCTGAAAAGAGGCTGATGCGATGCGCTAACTGCTCACGTAGTTCAACAAGCACATCAGCAACAATCATTTCTGACTTCGCTTTCTCTGTTCCAATAGCAGTGGCTAAGGGTATGTTTCGGGCCAACACTGCAGTGAGCAGCTTACTCGGAACCATCGGTTCACTACCTGCAAAAAGATTCGGGGTATCAACTTCTTCCAAGTCAAATGCTTCTCGTACTGTTTGTAGCGTGAAGTTGCTATAAGCCATGTGACATACCTCTGGAAAAATCTATTCTGAAATCGCAATAAGCATATTACGAGTTACAATATAGAGCACCCCATCTTTTGCAACAGGAGTTGTATAAACAGCACTGCCCAGATTCGTTTCAAATAGCACCTGCTTCGTTTTCCCTGTTTTTAGGATAACCACGTCCCCGTCTTCGTCGCCGAGATAAACTTTACCGTCTACAACGTAAGGCGAA
The DNA here is from genome assembly GCA_965232115.1 of Candidatus Poribacteria bacterium. GTDB lineage: Bacteria > Poribacteria > WGA-4E > WGA-4E > WGA-3G > WGA-3G. The sequence continues at coordinate 3,618,670 of OZ246958.1, read as the reverse complement.
CCCCAAATTGCGGCGAAGGTGTCATGCTTCCAATAAAGGTCCCCGGTGCTTACATCTAAACAGTAGAGGAAACCACTCAAATCCGAAATATAGAGGAGGTCATCCGCAATCGCTACAGTGGACATCGTACGATTAAACTGCTCGTCACCGAAGTGCCAGACCCCCGCCGTTTCGGTAACATCACCGGTTTGTGAGGCATCAATACACCAGAGGTGTCCCACGCCTTCGCCGTGTTCCGGATCTTGACCGACAGCAACAAAGACCTTGCCATCATAAACGACAGGTGTTGAGATAATATTATTGCGTGTACCACGACCGCCGAGTTCCCAAACAGAATCTTTCGGATTACAATCAAACTTCCAGATGATGTCCCCGGTTTCCGGCGCAAAAGCGTAGACCCAACCATCGCCGCCGGGGATGATAACTTGTGGAACACCGTTGATAACACCGTAAGCCGGATTCGACCACTGCCCGTGCAGTATATCTTCCCCAGGGGAGGCATCCTCCCAAACGAGTTCACCCGTGTTTTTGTTTAAAGCGATAAAGGAGGGAGCGTCGGGCGAGGGAATGTGGATGTGTCCTTCGTCAACGCCGTTACTCGTTTCTAAAAAGAGCAGGTCGCCGACAGCAAGCGGTGAGCAAGTCGCGAGGTTGTGCGGGAAGACATCCAACTCGTCCATCATATCGTAACTCCAGATGATGTCGGCATCAATCTCACTTGTTTCTGTTTCTTCTCTAAAGGGACCGTCGTTTTCACCATCGAGAAAGCCTTCAGTATCAATACAGACGACTTCACACCGATTGGAGACGTAGTAAAGCCGATCACCTTCAATATACGGTGTGGAACAGATGCCTTGTAGGGGCCAGTCGTTGACCCGTCCTGAAGTGAGTTTCGTGTGTGTTGATTGCCAGAGGAATTCGCCATCAGATTCGTTAAACGCCTTGATGACACCGCGATCGCCGGTCAGTTTCGGATTACGGAGTGCTTTGTTGTTCGTTCCGACAAAAACCTTTCCACCAATGATAAGCGGTCCCGCGTAACTTTGCGAACCAAGTTCTGCTGTCCATTTAATGTTTTCGCCGGTTTCCATATCCCAACTCGCCGGAACATTTTTTTCGTCAGAGACCATATTACGGCTTAACGTACCACCCCATAGGGCAATCTCTGTTCCTGCGGAAGCAGTAGATACCGCAAACACGAGAAGCACTGCAAGTTTTATAATGTCGGTAAATCGTGATTTCCAAAGAGGTTTCAATTGAACGACTCCTTTTGAGTAGTTATTAGCCATTGGCTATCGGCTGTCGGTTTTCAGTAAAGAGGACTTTGATTTTTGAAAACCCACCTTACTGACTGCCGAAAGCAATCCGAAGGATTGCGCCCTGACTGCTGACAGCCAATTACCATACTTTTAGATTGTCGTAATGGATATTAGCCGGGGAGTAGCCGTAGATACCGGGGCTTCCCTCGTGATTTGGTAATGGATCTTCAGCAGTGATCGTCCATGTTTCCGGTTCAGGTTCGCCGCTGCGCCAGACCTTGCCACGGATGATTGCTTTATTCTCCGTCGTCTCTACCATCATTTTCATTGTATACCAGACATCCGTCTCCCACGAGAAATCAATAGTCTTTGCCATCCGTAAGTCTGATGCCCAGGAACGAATTTGCAGGCGTTGGTGTCTGCCCTGCATATCCAATGTATAGCGGTTTGCAATGAGTCCCATGTCCGGCAGTCTGCGTTTGTTTCTTGTTCCCATCAGGTCGACTTGGATTTGATAATTCTTCATTGTCGAGGGGCCCAGGAAAACATTAGACCGGTCTAAACCGACTCTGGCAGGGGTCTTGACTAAAACCTTATTACCCTCTATCTCACGCACAAAGAATTTGCCAGTCGATCCGATCCAGTGAACTGGTGATTTTTCGAGTTCGATTGTCTCAAAATCTTCTATCCACGGCAGCGATGGAATGACGCGAACACGCGCTGTTGCCTTTATATCGCCCGATTGAACGGTAACCGTGCCTGCATGTGCGCCCGCACTTTTATCGGGTGTGAAGCGTCCGTCTTGAAGTGTACCCATCAAGCCAGCTGATGTCCATTCTATAGGCGCTACTGCACCTGTCTGTTTTCCATCTACATCAAAACCGATAACGCTAAATTCGACCGGTTCCCCAGAAGTGAGTTTCTCAGCAGGTGCAATCAGGAGCGAGACAGCTGGAGCCGTTGACCTCTCCACAGGTTCTGGTGTTATCTCTTTGCTGGCACAACCAATAACAAGAACGCACACAATCAAAACAGCATAGATTGGGATAAAATTTCTCATAGGTTAGTTCTCCTTCCCGATACAGTAGAGGTGTTCTTCTGTGGTGAAGTAGATACGTCCATCGGCGATAGCAGGTGAACCGTAAATTTCGACGTAATGCGCCTCGTCCACTCGGTTTATTTCTTGGCTGCTAAGCGTTTCACATTTCGTTTCACTGGGTTGTAGGATAGCAAATACACCGTTGACTTCTGCGACGTAGAGTTTACCATCTGCCCAAACAGGTGAACCTTTGCCGACTTTGCCGATGTTGTGTATCCAGAGGCGTTCGCCGGTATTAGCATTAACAGCGTGAACGTTGGCGGAGTTATCCACAACATAGAGGTGTCCGCCGTGAATCGTAGGGGATGCGTACCCGACGTTAACTGCGTCGTATCGCCAGACCTCATGCGTTTGGGTAACATCTCCGGTACCCGTTGCGTCAATACACACCACACGTCCCATCTCCGTATTATCGATATTTTCTTCGCTATGTGAGGCGTAGACTTTCGTGCCTGAAACGATAACGGATGTATTGATGCCGCGCTGACTCAGTTTAAACCCCCAGACCATCTCCCCAGTGTTCTGCTTCATGGCATAGATACTGCCGTCCGCATTGCCACCGATAATAAGTTGTTGTCCGTTGATATTCGCAACGACGGGGGTGGAGTAGGTCGTATCTAACGGTCTACCGCCGGGAGTTGATATCCAAATAAGTTCACTGGTGTGTTTATTGAAAGCGAAGTAGCGATGGCGTGTCATGGCTTGATCACCCCAGCCTGCATTGAGAAAACTAATCACGACGAGGTCGCCAGCAATAATCGGCGTATGAACGCGTCCACCGTATCCCGATATCCGTCCATACTCCTCTGTGAGTGAACGCGACCAAAGGATGTTTCCGTCCTTGTCAAAGCAGAAGAAGAGTCCTTGGACCCCATGTGCATAGATATTCCCAGTTTCGGGATCGCCAGCGAGGCTCGTCCATCCGACTCGGTTGAAAGTAATCGTGGTATGAAAGACGTTAAATTGATAATTCCAGAGCAGTTCACCGGTCTCGGCATCGAAGCAGGCGATACGTTCCTGTTCAGTAATATCTTTGCCGACACGTCCGATGACGTAGACTCTGTTGTTGAGGATGATCGGTGTAGAGCGTCCTATAAATTCTGCCTTCCAGAGAAGGTTTTCACCTTCGGGTGACCAGGTTGAGATTAACCCAGTTTCGGTAGAGGTGCCGTCTTGATTCGGTCCTCGCCACGTTGGCCAATCGCCAGCGAAGGTGTGCATAGGCATAGCGAGCAGAACAAGACAGATAAATAGCAGGCTTTTGTAGAACAAGTTTTGGCGTATGAATTGCGCCGCTTTCGTAGAGCAAGTTTTGGCGTATGAATTGCGCCGCTTTTGTAGAGCAAGTTTTGGCTTGCGAGCTGCGCCAAAAATCTGTTTTCTGTGGTGCAAATTTCTGTTCCTCCTCAGTTTATTTTAGATATTCTGTAATTTTAAGACGATAAACAATGTCCTAATGTTTAAATTCGGGGTGTTTGTTGGTAACGCCTCATTCAACTGTGCTATTATTGAGATGTCTTCAATTCACTCCATGTAACAGGTAACTTTCCTGCTGCTTTAACATCTGTGAGTAAACTCACAGCCATCATATATTGAATTTCGTTTTTGTTTAACACACGTTGCCAAAACGAGATTTCGTCAATGATGCCCTCAGCACCGTTTCGCATCGGAATGTAAGAAGTAGTTTCCCACCCAAATCTCGGATTTTCATGCAGCACCGGGAAACCTCCAGTAATCTTTTTACTACTGGTTGCTATTTCTTCGGCATCAATGTAAAGAAACGGGTTTCCACCGACAAAATCCCAAGTAACAGCGACATGAAACCATTGATCTTTTTCTATGAGGCCTATTGGATCAAGTTCAACGTCTTGCCAATCGCTATCGTCTGCTGCTTCAAAATAGAATCCGAATTCTGCTGGAGTAATGTCTGCGTGCGCGGCTCCCTTTCCTACAAAAAAATAAATTGGACCTAAACTCGCATCAAAAATTCGATAGTCCATGTTGTCCTTACCGTCCCAATCGGGTTTAAACCAGAACAGCAGACTCCCTACCTCGGCAATAACGTTAGGAACTTCCATAAACGTTTCTGTCCCTTTGAGGACAATTCCCGATGCGAATTTGCCTTCATCAGCAATCCATTGTGCAGTGCCGTGAAAAGTCCCATCGTTTCCGTTACCTGTAAGGTCAGGTACTGTATTTCCGTTGCCTTCACCAATCCATAGGAGCAAATCTTTATCGTCGGGGAGTTCTGCAAACACGGACATAATCACGACTATAATCATGCCTAAATTCAAACAAATAAATTTCATAAGTTTTTAAACTTCTAAAGGAGAGCGGGTTTTGATCGCGTCCGTGGTTGAAGTCAATTTGAACCGTGAAAAACATTATTGCATCATTCACGCGTTAAGTCAACCATTTCTTTTCCAATTAGAAGGGTTAACCTACCATAACTGCTCGTGTTTGCTGGGAATAGTGATACTTTTCCATACCACTAACGTGCTTCTAAATCATTGAGAATCCGCGCCACTACCCTTTTGCGTTTTCCCTGAACCGCGGGCTGTTCCAATTCATAAACTTCATCTGAAATCAGATGTTTATATCTTTCAATCGGCAGGGATTTGTGTGATCCGTTGTCAATATACCGATTGAAAATGGTAAAGCGCGGATACTCTTCTGTCCAGCGTCTGCCCCCGTGATAGAGTGCTTCTGTAAAGATAACACAATCGCCTGCACCGACGGGGACGTTAATAACTGTAGGAGGTCCATCGTAAATTGAGAGGTTATCGGGTGGTTCAAAGTTGCGCTTATGACTTCCGGGCAGACAGACGAACCCTGTTCCGGATGGGACATCAACTAAGGAGATACCGGCATTAAGGAAGCCTGCGCGAGGTCCTGATGCTTCTACACTGTAATCTTGACCAGCAGCATGAAAATTGATGTCGTCAGAGGTTGTGTAATTCTTGGTCAGCGCACAATCAACAAGGCAAGGTGTTCCGCGCGTCAGAGCAATAATCACCCGCATAATCTCTAAATTGAGTACAAGCCGTTGAAATACTGGATCACCGTATTGGATATGGTTAATCCAATGTGCAATCGTCGGTGAATGCCCACCGGTACGGGAAGTAGAGGTTAGCGGCGGTGGTAATTCATCCAGCGTCACGTCGTGCCACCAATTGGCGAGTTTAATCATGTGTTTGAGGTCCTCGGGCGGAACGACTTTGGGGAGGATAATGAATCCGTGGTGATCAAAGAACCACTGTTCGTCAGGTGTCAACATATATACTCCTTGTAATGTTATCGTGTCCTTTTGAGAGTTCCCCATACGAGGGGCAACTTCTCGGTTGCATCAACGGACAATCCAATTTTCGATTCAAAGTTTCGACGCACTTCGGCATCAGTCAGGGGGCGATCGTAAATGCGAACTTCATCAATGATGCCGGGGAAGAAACGTTCGACGTTCCCACGATTGTTCGCAGCACCGATATAGACAGGCTCCACAAACGAAATAAAAGTATCAAGTTTTTTCGCATCACCTACAATGACCTCTTGGGGTTCTCCATCCATATAGATGCTAACCTCAGATTCGCCCGCATCTTCAATTGCGAAAACGATGTGATGCCATTTGCCATCCGACAGAGCAAACTCAATTTCAACAGCGATTGCGTTGCACCCTGCCGCCGATTTTTGGCGGACGTAGTAGTGAACGATATCCTCAGCGAATGGGAATCCTGCTTTCGCACTACGGTTGATATCGATTGCCCATGCCATATTACAGCCCTGATCGAGGACTTTGAAAAGCGTCGTCCAATCTTTCTTGAAACTCGTTTTGACCCACGCTTCAAAAGTAGATGTAGCGACCTGTTCGCCAAAGTCGCCGAGATTTGTTAGATTGACGTAATCGTCGCTCCCGTCAAACTCCAGAGCTTCTCCAACGTGTCCGCCGACAATTTTCGGGGCACCCACTATCTTTCCATCATTTTCACCCCAGACATCTTTGACAGTTCCACCAGCGATGTCTTTCTGGTCAAACGTCCAATAACTCACCAGTCCATCTGTGACGACTGGTTCCGTTCGTCCATTGGGTGAAAGTATTGCAAGCGTGAGGATGAGGGTGAAGAGATAGAATAGCCTTTTCATAATACTTTCCTCCTTGCAGAAGCAAGTATATTTCCGCATCTGTGGAAAATTTCTGATGTGATTTTGAGGCTTTTGGGATCGGTGAAGTAATTATAGCACGTTTAGCGGTTTCTTGTTAAATTTATTTTCCCTGAAGTTGATGCTTGCAAGTTGTGCTGAAAACTGATAGAATGGATTTATATCTATCCAGTTGCAGGTTGCAGGCTACACTACTTTTGTAGAGCAAGTTTGTCTCTACGTTAGTTGCTATGAAGACCCCGACGTTGCCAAGCAGAGGAGAAAAATTATGCCGAAAATGACAGGTGCTAAGTTTATTGCTGAAACCGTCCATGGATATGGAATTACCCACGTTTTTTTCATGCCTTACATTGGACCACGGGCTTTAATGGAGATGGAAAATCTTGGGATCAAGCGCGTTCAAACACACGGTGAGAAAGCAGCTGCGTATATGGCGGATGCCTATGCCCGCGTGAAACGGGGTCCCAGCCTCTGTATGGCGCAGTCGGTTGGAGCAGTCAACCTCGCCGCAGGGTTACAAGATGCCTATCTCGCCTGTTCACCGGTGATTGCGCTAACTGGCAAGGAAAACCAGATTAATCAACAACGACATGCCTATCAAGAGGTGGATCACGTCAATCCGTTTTCTGCGGTTACCAAATACAGCGCGTATGTCGCGACACCTGAGCAGCTTCCCTTCTATCTACGTCAAGTCTTCCGTGCTGCGACGACGGGGACACCGGGACCGGCGCATCTGGATTTTGAAGGAATCGCAGGTTCTTCGGTCATTGATCGGGAGGGGGACCTTGAGGTTATCATTGAAGAGGCGTTTACCGAGTTACCGCCGTTCCGACCAGAAGCAGAAGCGGAAAAGGTCACAGAAGCTATCAGGCTGCTTACTGACGCGGAACGCCCTATTATTGTGGCGGGTGGCGGTGTAACGGCATCAGATGCACGAGCCGAACTTGTGGCATTAGCGGAGAAGCTTTCGATCCCAGTGGCAACCTCATTGAATGCCAAAGCGATGTTCCCCAGTGATCACCCCTTGGCAGTCGGAACCCCCGGTTCATACTCGCGGGCGTGTGCGAACCAAGCCGTGTGCGAAGCAGACCTTGTTTTTTTTATCGGGAGCCATACCGGTGGACAGGTGACCAACGGGTATAAGATTCCGCCGCAAGGCACACCAATTGTCCAACTCGATATTAATCCCGATGAACTGGGACGCAATTATCCAATCCAGTTAGGCATGCAGGGAGACGTGCGGAATACACTCCGCCGGATGCTTGAAGCCTCGGAAGCCGCGGCACCGCGCACTGAATGGGTTAATCGCGTACAGGAATTGGTAAAAGACTGGAAAGAGGAGGTCAGTGGGAAGGTGAACTCGGATCTGTTACCGATGCTCCCAGAGCGTCTCTGCCGTGAATTGACGGATTATCTACCCTCAGATGCAATCCTCGTATCCGATACAGGACATTCAGGCATCTGGACCGGCACAATGATTGATTTTAAGCATCCCGATCAGTCTTTCATACGGTGTTCAGGTTCGTTGGGATGGGGTGTTCCCGCAGCGATGGGGGCGAAGTGTGCAAAACCCGATAGACCGGTGCTCTGTTTCACAGGTGATGGCGGTATCTGGTATCACATGACAGAATTGGATACGGCAATGAAATCCGGGATTAACGCCGTTATTGTAGTAAACAATAATCATTCACTGAACCAAGAACAGGGTGGTGTTGAGTCGGTCTACGGAGGGCGGACCGCTGGCTCTGATGAACTCTGGTTGTTCCCAGATGCGGATTTCGCGAAGATGGCAGAATCGATGGGATGTCTGGGGATCACTGTCAACAAACCGAGTGAACTCGCGAGCGCACTGGATCAAGCACTTGATTCAGGGAGACCGGCAGTTGTTGATGTGAAAACGCATGTCGAAGGGATTGCCCCACGGACGTGGATGCCTTCCTAAAGGCGGATGGTGTGGTAGTGCGAGGTTCCTGGACCTCGCATTGTCCATTTATCTTCTGGTGTGAGATTAAAATATTAGTTAGGAGATGAATATACCGTGGATTGCCCGTTCTGTCCACCAAAAGTCAACGACAATGTTATTCTACTTGAGAACGAGTTAAACCTATTTATTGATTTAAAGCATTCGGTCCTGCAAGGCTCTGGGATTATCGTACCAAGAGCACATCGGGAATCAGTTTTTGATCTCACCGAAGAAGAAATTGCTTCTACGTTTTCACTGCTTACGGAAATTAAAGCCTTGCTTGATGCTCAGTACAACCCGCAAGGTTACAATCTGGGTTGGAATTGTGGTGCTGTAGCTGGACAAACGGTATTCCATGCACATTTACATGTGATTCCGCGTTACGCGTCTGAGCCGTATGCCGGTAAAGGGATTCGCTATTGGTTGAAACAGAAGTCTAATCGACAAGTGTTTTAAGGTTAAGGACAGGTATCTTTAGTAAGCATACGTTTCGCATGCGATTTTTTTGTATACACTCTGCCTCCAACCAAGTTTCTATCCCTAAAATCGTCAAACAAATCTCTGTCGCCTGTCTGGCCGCTTTCGTAATCGGAGTAGGAAATCAATACTTTTACTCCAGCTACCTGAGCTAAAGCGATGATATGTTCATCATCAGATTTTATTTTTCCTTTTAGTTCATCCGCCCTTTCTTGTACATCTTGAGGAGGTACTCTTTTGAGTTTACCCGCTTGTATTAATTGGTCTCTCAGTTCCTGCATGCCTGCTCTATTCCATTCCGCTTCTAATTTCTCTGTATCAGAATAAGCAATTTTGCCTCCTCTTTTCTCCAACCAGGTCCAGACCGGCTCCATATCTTCATTGTTTTGCCTTTTGAATTTATGAAAAGTATTTGTGTCCACAATGACGCACATCGCTTAATCTCCGAACCCCAAGAGTTGTTTAGATTCTTTGAGAAAGAAATCTCTGTAATTCGTCGGGGCACCGAGCAGGTTTGCGTCTTTATCAAAGCCTATATTATGCACCTTAACAACATTTCTCTTTGGTTCAAAATAGATCAAGGACACATCCTCGGGACGAATGTTACCTCTGATGATTTCTATGCGGGCGCGGCTGATCATATAGTCGCTGTGCGTTTCTACGATGAATGACCTGTTGCTGTTATTTGCCAGCTTTACCATCAAAGAGGAGAGTTCTGCTTGCGCGCGTGGATGTAAGTGAACTTCAGGTTGTTGTAATAAGGAGAAATTCATTTCGTGAGGATTGGATCTCAAGATATGCGCTAAAATCGGTAAAATTTGACTCACACCGTAGCCGACATCAATGATATTTGCTTTAGGACCGCGCACTTTGACCTGCAGTTGGAACGGAGCACCTAAGGAACGTCCAAGGTTTTTTACATCTATGTTCTCAAATAGCCCAGAATTCCTACCAAACTCGACTAATTGTGTTTTCAGTGCCTCCCAATTCTTTTTCTCAGTCGATTCAATCCGCATTAAATACATAGGAACATCACTGCCTTCTGGATCATCAAACTCCCTTGTCGGATCATAGGTCCGTTTAGGACGTGAGCGAATTGGTGCTGTGCTGAACACAGATAGACGGTACCAGATATCCCAAGGTCTGTTTCGATACCCTTCTGAATTTTCGTGATTTTCGTGTGTTTTCAAGTAGTTTGCTAAGACTTTTTTTCCCTTAGAATCCCCCCTCAAATAACGAACAGATTGAGATTGTAAATGACAAAAACTAGGAGAGCCGGGGATTATTATGTCAAAAGAGTCATCAACATAATCTATCTCATAATAATTGCGATCTTTATCAAAGGAAACTAAGCGATTTGGAGATGTTCCCGGATCACCTCCAATTCTGAAAACGACTTCACCATCAGAGAATTTCAATTTGGCGGAACTTGCAATGGGTTCAATTCCTTGTGTTTTTTCAACAAATTCTACCGTCAATTCAACAGTGTCAACCGTAAACCCCAATTTAAAAACCTTCGCTTTTGGTCTGCTGTTTCTGACGATATCCTTAAAGATCCCCATGGAATAGGGATCCGCATTAAAATTTACCCCTTCTCCTCGCAAATAATCTGCCAACACCTGGAAGCACGCCAATGCCGTAGTTTTGCCAGTACTGTTTTCGCCGACCAAAAACGTCAACGGACGAATTTCAAGCTTCTGGCGTTCGCCAAAACAGCGAACTTTTTCCATTGTGAATTGCGTTATGCTCATCTTATCATCTCCATAACACTATCATGTAGTGACAGGGTACAGTGATTTACAGCCTTCTCAACAGTGCCATTGATTATCGTAACATATTCAATACGCAAGTGTCAAGCCGGATCCGTAGATCTCAGATCCAACACTTCATCAATCTCCGCCATAATTTTCAGCGTCTCTGCGACTGCAACTAAAATCGTGCAATACTGCCGGATCTCGGCATGGCTTAACGGACTCCCTTTTCTATCCCGCAGCCATTTCTCACATACCTGATACGCTCCAATCTCATACTCCCATACCGCTTCAGGTACATCCATGAAATGCTGCGTTGCGTTAATCCAAACGTGTCCACCTGCATAGCGAACCTTTGAAACAAGGGCATCGCCTTCACCCTCAAACCGATGGCGCGGCGGTCCCTGAACATCTTTCAAGAGATGCCAATTGATGAGATTTTGCCCCAACGCTGCGAGTTTACGGAAGTATTCAATATCTTGGGGTAACGGGATGCACGGGAAATCGTATTTCAGGAATTCGTAATAGCGTTTACGATAGGCAGGACTGAACAAAATCGCATAGATATAACCAAGAATTTCCTCCGGTGAAATCCCCTTGGGTAGGTTAAACGGTGCAGTTTGTGGAAGTTCCAATGCCTCTGAGAACGCGGTAAGAAAGGCAGGTTTGAAATTGAGCGAGCGTTCTGTTTCAAGTGCTAATCCTTCTGAATCTGGATATAGGTAGAGTGGAAATACATGGGTAGGCCCATCTTTGTTTGAGATGCAATTGCCATCAATAATTCGGTTGGTAACAAAGACGTGCTGCCATGTGCTTGCACTTCTGAGGCTGCGGTTTGTACAAAGCGCAAGGTTTTCTTCTTGCAGATAAGGCATAATTAAGGGACGGGGAGCACAGTGAAAGCCACGCGATTGCCCAGTATAATAAGTCCAGCGCGTATCATAAGGGCGATAATTTATAGGTTGGATGTGCTGTTCAACATCTGGGTGATTCCGAAGATCCGCCTGGGCAAGGTGAACCTTCCAGTCCTGGGTGTCTTTTTGCAATTTGTATTTCTGGCGGGCTTCATCTTCAGGAAGTGAAACAAAATCTTTTACAGTTTTATGTAACTGCTCAGCAGTCCAATGGATCGTCAGTTTGTCTCGGGCGGTGAGAATTCCGATTGAACTGGTCTGAAAAATATCGGTAATTTTCTTCGATTCTTTTTCATATTCTGCTCGCGCTTCCGCCTCTTGCGGCGTAAAATAATAGTACGGTGATGTTGGTTGAAATGCACACCAGTCAGTGGTTTGGACATTGGTCTCCGAAAGTGCCTTGCATTTCTCCTTACGAAGTCCCCAAAGATCAGCATAATAGATCTTTGCTGGTGCGGGATGTTCGGTTCTTTTTACACATAAGAGAATAGTGACTCCTTGTTTGATGTCAAAGACGTTTTCGTCAGTTTCTGTCTCAGGAGCAATTTCTCCGATTCTGCTACCACCATGTAAATTGAAACAATAAATAGCATTGAAACTTTTCATTAGGGATTGCCTCATTCTGCGAAAAGTTACTCCGCCAAGAAAATTATTGTTGACAACATAGCCAATGATGCCTTCACCATTTTTATCAATTCGCCACTGTGCCCAACGGATAAACTTCACATAGTCGGCTTGAAGAAATTTCGTCTGATCTTTAATTCCCAATAGTTTTCCATCCATTGGTTTATAATCCTCAATAAGTTCACCAATGAAAGTTAATCTTCGTCCTTCGCGACTTGGATTGGCAGAATCCTGCGGATAGGGTGGATTGCCGAGGATAAGAAGCAAGGGTTTGTCCCGTTTCACCGAGACCGCTGCGTTCGCCTCCTCAGAGATAAATTCCGCAAAAGGTAACCGTTCCGTCCGCTCTACAGGTTCCTCCAGTGTATTCGTGAGATAGATGCAGAGGCGTTCAGTCGCTTGCCACCCTTGCTCTTGTAGAAACAGACTCAACTTCAGATGTGCAATCGTGTAGGGAGCGACCAACAATTCAAACCCGAAAAGTCGTTTGACTAACTCGGCATTGACGTACTGATTCCAATCCCCTCTGCCGTAATGCGTGGTAACGTATCCGCGGATGTGGTCAAGTACTGCCAAGAGGAACCCCCCGGTCCCCGTTGCGGGGTCAAGGATAAGGGTATTGTCATCAGCAAGCCCATCGGATTTGTTCAACTCTGTCTTGAGTAGGCTATCGACAGATCGAACGATGTAGGAGATAACCTCGGTTGGTGTATAGTAGACCCCGCGGTCAACACGCCGCTGCGGATCATATTCTGCAAGAAATGTCTCATAGAAATGGATGACGGGATCCTCAAGATGCGTTTGGACGCTAAATGCGGTGCGGAGCATCTCTTTCGAGACGTTTCGGAGCAGAATTTCGATATCGTCCAAAATGTAGGTGACGTTCTTCTCAAGTGTCGGGGAATCTACGTGATGGAAGAGTTGAATGAGAAACGGATTTGATTTTGGGAGTGTTGCGGCTGCGGTGTGTCGTGAGAAACCTGTTCCATTCGGCAGAATGCAACGTGCGGCGAAGAGCCCGTAAGCGAGCGTTTGGGCATATATATCCGCGAAATCGTCCGGTGTCAGCGTCGCAAGGAGATGCTCCTTAAACGCTGAAAACATGCTGTAAATCTGACTGTTTTCGTCTGTGAGTGTCGTTTCAATTTGGGTTTGAAGTTCGCGCGTGCGACGTGCAAGATGTTTCGCGAGTGCCTCCGGTGTGCTGATCGGCACGGGCCCCGCACTGAAAAAGCGATCTAATAGTCTTTCCAGATCTTCGCTGCTATTCTCAACGTTTGCTGTTGTGCGTAGTTGTCCATCCGTATACAACTGGAATTCAACGAAATTGGTAAGGATAAAATTATCAAGATTTTCAACGAACCGTGCATTCTGTGTCGCGGCGTGTCCTGTTAAATTGTTTAGGTCCCTACCGTACGCCTCTGCCTCAATATAACCGATGGGTAGTAGTCCGTCGCGGGCGATGAAGTCAGGTCTCCCGATCTGATCCAACAATCTCGGTTCCTGTGTGAACGTTAGGGTAGATCTGCTGAAATGGTTAGTGGCAATATCTTTAAGGAACGTTTGGAGATGCGGGAAAAGGGACAGTTCAGGTGTTGCATCGGGATTGGTTTGGGTGCGTTGGATATCTTGGAGATACCGGTCGCAGTGGGTTTGGAAGTTCATATTTTGACGAATGGACTCTCGCGGATTGGTCAGTCTTCTGTCTTTTTTGTAATTATTTAATAAGTGCCAAAGCCTTGGCAAGTTCCGTTATATTATATATTCTGGGAAATGAGAAATCAAGTTAAAAAACGAAAAACGTTTTCTATTCTTCTTCCGACTCTATTCCCAAGTAGTGCTGCAAGACTGGTAGGATGTCTATTTCTTCTCGGTTGCGTTGTTGACGGAAACAGTTGGCTAAATCTCTACAGAAAGCAAATAGATTCTCTGGCTCCACCGCATACATATCATCGAACAGAAGTTTGTATATGGCAATAGTTGTATAGGGTGGATCTTCAGTTTCTGCCATTTCTAGCCAGCTCACTCGCTCCTGAACCAATAGATCTTCGCTACACCATCCCAAGTAGACGAGTACCCAACCGGTCATATACTGGGCAATCGCTTCAACGATCAGCTTATAGTTGTTCGAGACTGCTCCGCCGATCCAACAATGCAAAAGTTCATAAACGAAAAAGTGGTACGCGAGATCCCGCTCAGGCTCTGTGTGACCATAATCGATCGGGAGCTCGCAGATAATTTTGATTTTTTTAAAGCGCTCTCGAAGGGAGTAAATTTGTCTGTCTATCTCAGATCGTGCGCCATAATCGTTCGGTCCGCAGAGACGATCTTCCACTTGAATAACAACGTCTGGTCCGGGTCCCATGAGTTTTTCAAATTCTCGACGGGTCTGTTCTAACAATTCAAGAATTGTTTTAGAACTCCAGGGGCGTTTCGCCTCTACTTTATAAGTGAAGTTCTTTGAAGAGGCGATCGAACCCCAGGTTGTAATATTCAATTTCTAAATCCTCCACGATTCAATTCACAGTTCCCCCAAAATTTAGGAGTATTTTAGGATTGGCTAAAAACTTCCATTCCGGCAGAACCATCAGCAATCCGGCGGATCTGTTTCTCAAAACCGGGAGGTGAGAGCGTCCATGTAATCCAGAGCGGTTCATCGCCTGTATTAACAAAACGGTGTTCCACATTGGGTGGGAGATAGATGACTGTACCAGGTTTCAGATCAGCAACTTCATCACCGACAAACGCTTTGCCTTGTCCACCATAGACAAAAATAATCTCTTCGGCCTCACTGTGTGAGTGAAGCGGAATTTCACTATTGGGATCGACCTCTTCGAGTCCCATCGCGAAATGGGCAGTACCGGCCGTATTCGGTTCAACGAGGGTGTACAAGGTTCGTGGGGCTTCCCCCTCGATACGTACAACTTCGGCATCTTCTTTGTGATAAATGTGTTTCATCTTTTTCCTCCAAGATTAAGTTTTACGTCTGATTGTTGTACCTGAATCTGAAAAACTTAAATAGATTGTATCCTTCATAGAATTCTTCCCTGTCCCGCGCTTATCGTTTAGGTCACAACGTCCGTATCTCCTCAAATAAAGCCAACTGTTGCTGATAATCTTTCGGGAGTAGGCGCACTTCTTGATAACCCTCAAAGAAAATTGCTTGTTCAAACTCACTCAATTGGCGTGAAAGTGTTAGAATATCTGAGAGATAATAGCCAAATCCAAATTGCATCACGTCAATTGGGCAGAGCTGCCCCTCCGAGACGACGATATTATGCGGTGCCAAATCCAAGTGAATCAGTCCAAAAGCGTCTCGTCTCTCGCCATGTTCTGCAACAAACTGAGAGAAACGCGAAGGAAGCGAAGCGAGTTTTTCACGTTCCTCCGCTGCGTCATCTCTATTGCCACTTGCAAGTACCTTTTCAACTTGCAGCGTAACCCACTCTATATCGTAGTACCGAGGACGGGTAAACCAGTCTGGTAATTCTAACGTTTCCGACACAGCGTGCATACGACCCACCATTGATCCAAGACTCCGAATCAGTTCTGGTGTCTTTTCCGCTGCCGAAAGGGTACCCAATGTCTCGCCAGGAATCCAATCGTATACAGTCGCATAGCGCGACGGTAGATCGTTTGGAGAGGTACACTGAATCATTTCGCCATCACGTCCTGGCACGGGTGAGAGGGTCTTGATACCTCCCTTATTCCACAGTGCCTGTAGCCAATAGATTTCAGATTGAATTTTATGGAAAGGCGTGCCAGCCTTATGGAGTCTCAGTGTGAACCGAGCGTTCTCAGTATCCACGAAAAACAACATGTTCGCAATATCAAATCCAACCCCACTAATTCGGAACGAAGCGTTATCCAATCCATACGACCCAACAGCCGCTTTCGCATAGTGCCAATCGGTGGCAAGGAACTGTAAACCCTTTTTGTTATAAACTATCAAAATGTCGTTGTCGCAGGCGTGTTGTGTGGATTCAGATATAAACATGCGTTGTGCATCATTGAGCGAATCCAAGAATCCAAGGATGCTCGGATCGATATGTGGAGGCTCGCCGGAAATTGCCTCAAGCCAATACTGTCTACATTTGTCGTGACAATCGATCCGATAGACAGGTAGAGACGGATCTCGGTACCAATCGGGGGAATTTTCGATGGCGTATTCAACTTGAGTGCCACAAAATGGACACGGCATTTTCTCTCCCATGGTGGGTTTTCCTGTCCTAACTTGATAATCGAATGCTCGTGATTAGGTGCCTGGGTTGAATCGCGGTTCGTCCAGTCTGAAAGTCAACAAGAATCCAATTGAAACGAGTACTGAACAGCTGATGAAAACCGGTTCAAACGCTAATGTCTCGATAAGTGCTCCAATTAAGGGTGAAACAAACAACGGAATGGCTTGAAAAAGGCTCATCACACCGAGATATTGCGGGTGTTTTTCTTGTGGCGCGATTTCAAGCGTATAGTTCGTGACAATGCGAGCAGACACAGGTGTGAATCCCATAAGCGCAAAAACAATCCAGTAAAACTGCGCACCGGAAGGCATGCGACTAATGCCAATCGCCAATAGTGGCATGAGAGCACTGATTAATATCAGAATGCACAAGACCAATCGGTTCCCCGAGCGGTCTGCGATGTTGCCCATGATGCCTGCACCGACGGCGTTGGACGCATTTTGGGCGACGATCAACGCAACAAAACCGGAAGGGACTAACCCTAAGGTCCGCTGTCCGAAAACGGTGTAATGTGGAAAAAGGGGCCACATCGAGTAAAACAGCAAGATAACAATCGCAAATCGCCGAAAGTTTCTATCGTGTCTCAATAAGAGGAGGGCATCTCCGAGGAACTTAAAAAAAGGAGCATTGCGTTGGGGTCGTGAGGGAAGTTCCTTAAACCAGAAGCTCACTAAAGCAGCAACACCGAAGGAGATAGCTGTTGCGCTGAAAAGCACCACATAATGGGCAGCACTATCAGAAAGCCAACGCGGTAGCAGATAAAAAGCGAGGCCGATCGAAATCGTACAGCCGATGATGTTGGAATAAGCGAGGAGGCGTCCCCGCTTTTCTGGACTGATGAGCTTGCCTTGTAGCGTCCCGTTCGCCAGATGATTGCAACCGACAGCAAGCCAGTGCACGGCACATAGCACAAGGAAAGTCGCAACAATAATGTTTGCTGACCAGTCTGTTACGCCTAATATAAGAGACAAGACGCACCACGGGATCGCGAAACCGAACCCTGTGAAAACAAAAAATGCCTGTTTTTTCGGCATCCGTGCGACGCGCTGCGCGACCAAAAATTGCGGTAGGCTCTGTCCGATACGTAGGATGAGGGGGAGCAAGCCACGGATGGTGCCAGACGACGTGTAGGTGTCGATAAACGCCGGAATGACCACAGACTCGGATTTGAACATCCAACCGAAACGCATCACAATTTGGTTCAGCGCGAATACAATTAAATTGCGTTTTTCGTGTGGATAAGATTCTGTAGAACGGACGTTCGTTTGATTAGCGTCACTTTTGTTCATCAAGGCTCCGTTCGTCTGTTAATGTGTGTGTAAATTTATGCATTTTCAATAAGTTTGGAATATTATAGTTTCCCTTTTTGGAGCATCCGTGCGCCATAGGTTTCCAAACCCGTTTTTGCCTCGGATGTTAACGTCTCTTGCTCGGAGAGTGCTTTGGCAACGCGATGGAACCGTTCAATATCTCTCAATCCCATAATCGTTACATTGACGCTCTTGTGACTCAGTACATAGCGATAGAATTCCTCTGGGGGTGGTGCATCTGGTGCGTCAAAGAGTCTATCATTACGCGAGGCATTCATAATGACCACACCTGTATCATGTTTATCGGCTGCGGGAAAAACAGTACGTTCAGGTATTTTCATCGCACAGTTGTACCAGCAGAGAACCGTATCGAAAAGTCCAGTGGCGACCGCTTCCTGTACCTGGAACCAATCGTGCCCAGTCACACCGATGAATCGCACAAGTCCCTCCTCTCGTGCTTTCTGTGCCATCTCCATCGCGCCGCCGGGTGCCAGTGCTTTGACGCGTCCGTCTTGCGTATTCAGATGATGCAGTTGGTAGATGTCAATGTAATCGACGCTAAGTGTCCGTAGAGATGTTTCAAGGTCTTTCCGTGCGCTGATGGCATCGCGTTCATGTGTTTTGGTCGCAATGATGAGTTTATGGCGTTGTCCTTTTATTGCTGTTCCGATGACTTTTTCATCTTCACCATCTCTGTATGCCCGTGCTGTATCAATATAATTAATACCAGCATCAATTGCCCTGCGGTACACCTCAGCAGATTCACAATACGCGCCGCCGACACCGAGCCGAGTGACTGTCAAGTCTGTGCGACCTAAAACTGTTTTCGGAATTTCATAACCCATGATATTACCTCAAACGTGCTGGTTAACACTTTAGTAGTTTATCGGCGAAAATACTGCCCATATTTATTGTGGTATTCGATAGCCGCCACCAACGTATAGCAGCTGCCCTGTGAGCCACCGCGCCTGTTCAGAACAGAGAAAAACTGTGACATCAGCCACATCTTCGGGTTTGCCAACCCTTCCTAAGGGTGTAGATTTCGCAATCGCTTTTTCGTTCTCTGGTTCAATGTAACCTGTCTGCACAGGTCCGGGAGCAACGACATTCACCGTGATCCCGTATTTCCCCAACTCACACGCGGCGGAGCGGCTATAGGATTCGATGGCGTGTTTGCTTGCTGCGTAACTGACGTTCAGCGGATGGCAATGTGCGGCATCCGTACTCGTATTGACAATCCGTCCCCAGTTCAATCCATTTCTCAGGTATTGGTTCAGATACACTTGCATCATCAAGGCATAAGCCCGAGAATTGATAACAAAATGGGCATCAATATTTGCAGCAGTCAATAAGAAAATACCACTCCCTTCTCTTGAAGTTTGTTCCGGGTCAAATGTCTCTAACACGCAGTGGGTATGATTATTAATCAAGATGTCGATGGGACCGAATTCTTTCTCACATGCATCAAAGAGTTTTGAGATATTTGTTTCATCAGCAAGGTCCGCCTCTAAAGCTGATATCGTCATTTCGGCATCTCTAAACTGATTGACAAGCTCAGAAATGGGCTTCTGTTGCATGGCTTGGTAGAGCATATCTCCGCCTATTCCTGATTTTTCAGCGCGTTTCAGTTCTCCTTCGCTGTATTGACAGGACGAACGAAAAAATGAAGCGAATACTTTCACGCCTTGCCTGCCGAGTGCCAATGCCGTTGCGGCACCGATACCGTGGTTGGCACCCGTAATCAGTGCCACTTTTCCGTCTAATTTCGGATCAATCATAAAATAGTTTCTCAAAACGCTGGTGCCATGTTCCACGCTTGCACGGATTGGAAGTGTGCCTGCCCGCCACGACTCAACAACCTTACACCAATACTATCGGCGCGCGTCGGATAGACGCGTTGCGTAATACACTGCCTACCGTTAGCAAATACTTCAACCACAGACTTATCGACATAGATGCGGAGTTGAAGCGTTTCATTGTCTTTCAATGCGAATGGCGCGTGCTGGGCATCGACAAACTGCTCCGACTCCGGCAATCTCGCGGTACCACCGGCATCTCGGTAGTGTGGATAGCGGATAGCGTCGTTTAAAGTAGAACGACTGATGTCTATTTTTAAAGTCCCTTCCCCTGGAACATACAGAATCCCGGTTCGCTCAGCCTGATTAGGTGAGCAGAGCACCTGAACGCCGACTTCGGTGGCATCCTTGGGATCAATCTCAACAGCCAACTCAAGGCAATTCCCTTGAATCTCTTCTAAGTTCAACGCCTCATCAGTGTTCAGTGTGATGTTTTTGCGTTCTTTCGGGTTCATCCGTAGGCAGTCTAACTCTGGCACCGGTTCAATCTGCAGACTACCATCGGTTGCAAGGGAGAGGATGCGTGGCAAGGTCATAACCCCTGACCAACCCGAAGCGCGTTCCTCTTCAATGTCGCGAATTTCCCGAATCCAATCGAAAAAGATACGTCGTCCGTGCGCGTCTAACAAGGAGCGCGGTCCACCGAGCATGCCACCCGCCCAACTCATGCGTCCGTAATTCTCAACATGATACGCTTCATTTTCAAATCTACCGAGGTAATACTGCGTGCCTTGCCAATGGCTACAAAACAGCAGCATGTGCTTGTCGCCTAACGGATAAAAATCGGGTACTGCACAATCTTCTTCCGCGTCTGTCCACTCACGCCGCGATTGATAAAAAGAGCGCACGAATTCCCACTCTACAAGATTGGACGACTTAAACAGAGCCGTTCCATCCCCGACTTGTTCCGGTATTCTGTTCCCGATGAGTGCGTAGTAGGTATCGCCCTCCAGCCAAGCACCCGGGTCAAATACAATATACTCGCCGTGTCCTTTCTCCCCAGGTTTTGGCACTGGAATCACCGGATTGGCTGGATGTTTGTCCCACGTAATAAGCAAGTCATCATCACTCGCTGCGATGCACGTTCCGTCAGGAACCCCATGATAGATGAACGTCGGGGTACCCTCCCGATTTACGAGAGCACCGCCGCTGAAACAACCATCGCGGTCTGGTCCATCGAGATCGGGCGTTAAAGCGATCGGGTGATGCACCCAATGCACCAAATCAACACTCGATGCGTGTCCCCACTGCATCCATTTCCAATAGCCACCTTCTGGGTTGTGCTGGTAGAAGATATGATATCGACCTTTCCAAAAGATGGAACCGTTGATGTCGTTCATCCAGCCGAACGGCGGGGTAAAGTGATAGCGCGGTCGATAAGGATCGTCCTCGTATATTGACTCGAGTACGCGTGTGGAATGAATAAGTGCTTCTGTTTTTTGAATGGTTGTGTTCATAGTCCTATATCCATCCGTCCTCAATCATCAACGTTAGAGGTGATTCCACCTCTTCAAGGGGCAGATGAATCCGCCGCCGTTTCCGAGACGACTCGTAAATCGCCATAAGCAGTTCATGTGTCGCGTATCCCTGATGACCACTTGACCGGTGTTCTCGGTCCTCTTCAATAGCGGCTATCATGTCTCGTACAGGGTTGCTTTCTGAGGGAAGTTCAGGCGCGATCCAAGCACCTCCCGATGCTGTGTTTCGGACGCGGAGAGAGGGACCGCCCGGAGCAGCGAGTTCGAGTTCACCTTCCGTACCGTAGCAGTAGATGTGGTGATACCCCGGCGCGGTGTCGCTCCCACCTTCAATGATAGCGCGGACATTATCCTCGAACTTGAAGTAACCCAACGAGAAGTCTTCAGAGTGCAGATCATATTTCATCGGTGTGTTGATACGTTCAATCTGACCAATCACCCAAGCAACTGGACGATCACCGTAGACATATCGCATTAGATCAACAGTGTGCGTAGCGTTGTCTTTCAGATCGCCACCGCTACAGACACCGTGAATACGGAAAAGGTCCCCAATAGCACCGTCAGCAATCATCTGTCTTGCGAGTTGATAGGGTGCACTAAACCGGACTTGATGGTCAATCGCCAATTTAACGTCGTGTTGTGAACAGGTTTCGAGCATCTCGCGTGCTTGCCCGAGGTTTTCTGCCATCGGTTTTTCGGATAGAATCCCCTTCACACCCCGTTTTGCGGTTTCAATTACGACCGGCGCATGCAGTTTCGGACGCGTACAAACAGAAACGAGATCAATGTCTTCGGTTTCGAGCATCTCAATGTAATCGGTATACTGTTTTTCGACACCGTACTGTTCACCGTACGCCTTCAATCCCGCTGCATTAATATCGGCAATCGCAGTCAGAGAAGCCCGCGGTTCATTCACATACCATCCGGCGTGCATGTGCGAAATCCCACCGCACCCAATTATCGCAACGTTGTAGGTTTTATCCATTGTGGATTCCTCTTGTGCCTGTGTTATGGCAATGCTAATCCGCTTTGTGTCCCAAGCAGGACAACACATCGTGTAGATTTGAAACTACATAATCCGGTCGTTCATCCCCTGTTTCCGGTATCCGCCCATCAGATTTTCGGTCAATAAGGACGCTTGTCATACCCACACGGTTCGCCCCAACAATGTCATTCTCAATGGAGTCGCCGACAAACACAACTTCTTTGGGTAGAACACCGGCACGCTCACAAGCGACTGTGAAGACTTTGATGTTTGGTTTCCTGACACCGACTTCATCGGAAATTGTCAGCGATTGGATACGTTTACTGAGTCCGAGATGTTGGACTTTAGAAAATTGGCTGTCCGTATGGTTATCGTGTGCACCATTTGTAACAATACCGACATGGTATGTGTGTAACGCCTCAAGTACCGTGACATCTTCATAAAGACGCAAACTTGTGAGGTAACGCGAACTCAAAAAGTTGTTGAGTTCTTCTACAATTTTACCTATAGGCAGACCGAGTTCCCGGAATAAACAGTGAAAACGTTTGTCTCTCAGCTCAGCCATAGAGCCTTTTCCGGCATTGAGTTGTCCAAAAAGTTCCTGATGAACTGTCCACCACGCTTGTGTAATAGTATCTTCCGAGACATCCGGTTCGTACTTACGTAGCAATTGGAATGTCTCTCCTGTCGCAATGTGCCACGCTGTATCGGAGTCACAGAGCGTGCCGTCAAGGTCAAAGAATACCGCTTTAATCATTATTTTTCTTCGTGTTTTGCTTCTATTTCACGTATGAGAAATTCCATTTGCCCATGGCCTTTTCTATCTTTTTTAAAAGAGGAAATAGCCTCTAATGCAATCTCCACGGATTTTTTCTCTTTATCCATGCCAATATACTTTCTACCTTCGGTAATTGCTGCTATCGCCGTCGTTCCACTACCCATAAAGCAATCTAACACGACATCATCGGTTTCTGAAAATAACTGTATGACTCTTCTAGGCAGCTCGATAGGGAACTTTGAATCGTGATCAGCGTTGCTTCGGACAGAGGGAATTTCCCAAACCGCTCTTGACCCCCAATTTACCCATTCTTGTTTCGTCAGCCGGAAGCGATCTACCTTTGTGGTTCCCGGCTTCCAAAAGATATAGATGTATTCAAACTCATCAACAGATCGGTAAGAGATCGTATGCCATCTCGAGTTTTCCCATGCTGCATCTTTGACCCAGACGCGCCGGTCATATAAATGAAAACCTGCCTCACTCGCAGTCGTCTCAATGAGCCCCCCAACCAGAAAAACCCGCGTTTGCGTTTGGTATTTTCCGCCTCTAATATTATTTCCATTAAGTCTTCTATCAATCGTTTGCTCACTACACTCAAAATACGCAGCAAGTTGGTGTCTATTCCAAGTGGGATGTTTTTTCTTTACTTCTAATATTTGTTCCTTGGTTACGCTTATTTTTCTCCGGGATACGTTTTCTGCCATAATTTTTGGCATTGACGCATCTTTGAAGCATAAAATATCGGCAATATTGATAGCAAGGAATCCGCCGGGTTTTATAATTGGGAAATGGAGTTTGATAACCTCGCGCAGTAAACCTCTCCAGTCTGAAAAGGACAAATTTTTCTCGTACGCTTTCCCGACAAAATATGGGGGCGACCAAACGCTGAGGGCGATTGATTCAGGTCTAATTCTTTTTAACAGAGTCCTAGAATCACCGTGATAAATGTGATTTTCTGATAAAAATTTCATAAGATTTACGGATGCCATTTTCCTTTACACTCCTCAGTAATTTCATCATAGTTTATAACTTGAACTCGCCACGACGCTTTCTCTTTCAGTTTGGCAAAACTAACACGAACTCTGAAATCTTCTCCGCGGGTTGGAGCGTTTCGGCCTGCTAGCCATATTCCATCGTCAATAGTAGGATTATATCTATCTTGTAATCTTCCATTGGGAATAGCCGTAATTTTAACCTCTTTTAAGTGGTGTATACCCTCCGCGTCTTCGTACAGGAAATGAATCAAACAGGTTGTCGTCAGATAATGGTTATTTCCATACTCAGATATTTCTGGTAGGAGTCCTTTTTCATTTACAGCACGGCCGCTTCTTCGTTGTCTTACCCACATAGAGGTTTGAGACATCTGTATAGTGGCTGACCGATTCTCTTTTTCCGCTTTTGAATCTATAAAAAGGGCTTGTCTCACGGTTTTTTCTGGCAAAATAATATATCTAGCCCGTTTGTAGTCAACATTTCCATAGATTCTTTGTTGGACATTAAACCCCGGAAGGCGATCAAGCAATTCTCTTGTAATATCTTCCGCAATATCCTTTACCTTATCCGGCGACTTTAAGAAAATCTCATGTGCTTCCATTCCAAAATCAAGAACTGCCTGGAAAACCCAACGTAGGGTGAGTTTTTCAATTTCTTCAATTTCATCTGAATCTAAATTTGATAATGTTTCCTCATTCATATTATAACCGATCCAATGATATTTTAACTCTTGACGAAAAAGTTCCACTAGCAAACAGGGTTCCTACCTAAATACCGAAAATATGTAAACCAGCACAAATACTATCCAAACACAGGCAACCGTCTTCATAATACGACTTTTCCGTCCTGTTTTTGTGAAGTTAAAGCCGATGTGCGTGAACAATAACATCAGCGCGACAAGAAGGTTGACATTGAGCAGCCTGTTAGAACCAAAATTGTGCCAGGTGAGAAATCGAAAGACATTGTAAGCGAGCAGACAAAGAATAAGACCAAGCAGACCATATTTCCAGAGATGCTTTAGTGCGATTTTCCTCGCAAACCCCGTTTTTGCCGATGCCTTTTCAAAAGATTCCGGTAGGTTTGGATTCTTTTCCCGAAGGGTCTGCTGGCGTTCTTGCTCCTTTTTAATTTTTCCTTCAAGCTGCTGTTTCTCAGCGTCGGTGAGTTGTCTCATAAAAGATTACTTCACTCTTGATGGTTTAAGAGGCAGGACAAAAGCCAAA
Source organism: Candidatus Poribacteria bacterium (assembly GCA_965232115.1). Classification (GTDB taxonomy): domain Bacteria; phylum Poribacteria; class WGA-4E; order WGA-4E; family WGA-3G; genus WGA-3G. The sequence goes on along the minus strand of OZ246958.1, from coordinate 3,593,564 downwards.
CACTTTTCATCACGCTCCATCGGCTCCACGGCAAACCCCATAGAGAGTTTGAGGAGATGGTTTTCAGGGTAATTCTCGCCGCTGACGGACCGAACTTGATAACAGTCAAACAACTTTGCCTGCTTAATAGTATATTCTTGAAGGGAAGTGCCGATACCGTGTCGTCGGTAACCTTCCTTCACGCCAAAAGCAAGGATCTTCGCCTCTTTCAGCGTTTTTCCAAGTATTTGAATAGGCGGATGATCGCGGTCGTGGGGACCGATGTCCCACACGACAAACATGAGAAATCCGACGATGGTCCCGTCTTGTTTTGCCGCTAAAAAATAGCGTGAAAACTGCTCAAAGTACGGATTAAATGCCCAACCTTCTTGGTTTAGGTCCTTGACAAGGGCAACGAATTCCTGCCAATCCGGATGGTCGGGTGTGAGCTCTTCAATGGAAAAGCGAGGTTGCTTGCTCATCATGTATCTCGTTTTTTCAAAAAAGCGAGGTTAGACAAAGATAAAAAGCACTTCTGTAGTTGACGGGCGATGAATCACCCTACTATAAGCAACTCGGTTTGTAGTAGGGCTATTTATAGCACATTAGGGGCCAACCACAAGGGATGCCCTACTTTGAAATCTTTATTGCTCCCCAGGTGAGTGCCAATTTCTGGGTTGGGTCAACAGCAAGACCTACAGCATCAAGGTTGTTTTCAATCTCCGCTTGACTGAGACCGCGGTTGTAGAGACGAAGTTCGTCAAGAATGCCGTGGTAAGGGAGTCCATCCGATTTTCTGGCACCCATCCAAAAGTTCTCTCCGTTATGTTTGAGAACACCTTCAAATTTTTTCTCATTGTCCACTTCACCATTGATATAAATAATGGCTTCGGATCCGTCGTAAACACCAGCGACGTGATGCCATTTCCCTACATCGGGCTGACCGACGCTGTGAAAGGGCCATGTCTCTAAAGCACCGTTCCAGAGATTAAAATCAACCCGAGTTTGGTCTGACCACGCGATCACATAAGAATTATTTCCTGATCTCGATATACCCGCGAAAATCGCCCAGCCAGGTTTCTCAGGTTTTATCCACACCTCCAGTGTAATCTGATCGCCAATGTCGGTTAAACTCTTATCTGCTCCACAATCAACATGACCGCCACTAAACTTGAGTGCCTCACCAACTTTACCGTTAACAACCTCAACATTCCCATCCATGGTTCCATCGTTTGCCCCGAAAATATCTTTAACCGTTTTACCTGCGACTGAATCTTTATTGAACGACCAGTAACTCACCAATCCATCGGTAATTGCTTGACGCGCATGTGCTGAATTTGCTGCCGTTAAAACAGTTGCTATAACAGCAAGAACAAACACTGATCTCGGAATTCTGTTAATCATTTTGTCCTCCGTTGCGTTTTTGTACCGCAAACTGTTAGTTTGCGAGCTGCCAGACCTCATCTAACGAAACGTACCCCACAAAGACCAAAATCTAAATGAAATTGAGAAAAATAACTCAATAATAGGGCAATGAAGAACGATTTTCAACCAAGATACAGAAACAATAATCCTGTGAATTCTCTAATCCTGACTGATGACTGTCAACTTAGCCATCGTATTCTACAACCACATCGTCCCCTTCAACCTTGACGGAATAAGTTGCTACACGCAATGTTTCCTTGACGAGGCACTGTCCGGTAGCGATGTCGAAGGTCCATTGGTGCCAAGGACAGCGAAGCACCTCGCCTAAGCCGTCAACAGAGAGCGTTGCCCCTTGAATAGAAGGCGGCGCGTCAGCGGCGAACTTACCCGTAAGTTCGCCTGTACAGAGCGGTCCATGCTTGTGTGGACAGATGTTGCGAACGGCGTAAAACTTACCATTGACATTGAATACACCGATCCCCGCTTTGCCGCGGAACGGGACAATGATCTTACGTTTCCCGGGTGGAATCTCCGACACTTTTCCGACCACAACACGTGCCATAACTACTTATCCTCCAATCGTAGGATATCGAGCGCGTTTTGTGCAAAAATTCGATGCTTCAAGTCCGTAGGAAGTTCGGGAAAGACTGTCACAGGATCGTTCCAATCGAAGTGTGGGAAGTCTGAGCAGAAAATAAGTGTTTCGTCTGCATGCAACATCTCTAACATCTGATACATCTGTTCCGGTTTTTCAGGTTCGTGCATCGGCTGCGAACCGATTCGGATGTGTTCGCGGAAATACTCACTCGGTAACCGTTTAAGCCACGGGGTCTGGTCGCGTATTGCTTTCCAATCGGTATCCAGATGCCACATCACTGGCACCGCCCACATCTGTTGCGCTTCAATGAGCGCGAACTTGAAGTTCGGAAATTTTTCAAAGACCCCTTCACAAATAAGGGATGTCGCGTGTGTGCTGGCAACATACGGACGGCTCATCCGGCTTTCTATGTAGTAGGTCGGGTGTCCGACCGGAGTGGGTACGTTTCTATTCGCACCGCCGCCCCCTCCAATGTGCGATATAACAGGCAATCCGTGCGCTTCACACGCTTCCCAGATCGGATGATAGAAGCGGTTACCGAACGGACGACTCGTTCCCATTGGTACCATAACAGCAGCGGTGTCCTTGCGGTCTGCGAGTCTGTTAATCTCCTCCACGGCTTGCGGCGGATCAGACGGAGAGACGAGAATAGCGTTAACAACACGTTCATCCCGATCAAGCCAATGTTCAATTGTCCAGTCATTAAAAGCCCTGCAGAGGGCAGCTCCCCAATCGGGATCCGGTAGTCCAGAATATCCATAGAACACAGGGGGTCCCGTAAGAACGGCAATATCAATGTTCCAGACATCGAGATGCCTCTCTTGGAGGAACTCTAATGTGAAGTTGAAATCTCTGGGGTCACCCCCGGAGTTTTTCGGTGTCGATTCGACGGCTTCTTCGACTCTCCCTCTGAGGTCTACACGATTGCTCCGAATCGGGATATTCGGATACCCGCCGAGATGCAACCCTTGATCGAGGAGGTGTTCCTGATAGAATTTTGACAGATATGGTAACAATTGCGTAGGATGGCGGAAATTGTGGTGAACATCACAGTCAACAATGGCGATACCATTTTTCGGTTTGGCAGTCCAACCCGGTGCAGTAACGGGCTTTGCTCCAATTTGACTCATTTTCGCTGTCTCCTTGTGGTCAGAGAATAAACATCCAGTTTTAGGCAATTATACGGGTTTGTGTTATTTTGTCAAATGAAAAGGGCAGGAGTTCAGGAACAGTCAACGCTGTTCTTTTCTCATTTTTTCTTTCATGCGTTGGACAGCGTCCAGTTTAGTCTGTTGCCAGTCTGTCCAATCTTTTTTGCCTTCGTACCGAACGACATCATGGATCGTTGCGCGGGGTTGATAAGTTATATAGTTTCCGGTGTGCCATGCCAGATTCCGATACACCATAAAATCTCCAGGTCCGAGATGCACCTGAACGGCTCCGGGAAACTGTCTGCAGTGCGCTAAGCAATATCGTTCAGCCTCTGCATTCGACTGCTCTTCAGCAGGTCTGCGGAGTCTCGGATCGCCTGTAGACTGTTCCTCACCGGGCAGATCCCATTGTCGAAGGTGGCTTCCCGGCACGAACCACGTACAAGAATCGGCATAAATCGCACAGTTGACCTGATTGAAGTGCCGTAGATCGTACCAGACCTCCGCCAATTTCGCGTTGACGATTTCATCACGCGCTTCGGGTGGGACTTCCACAACGCCGTCTCGGTGCCACCCAATATGCCACGGATACTCAAGCGGCTCGACGAGGAGTCCCATGATGTCAACATGACCGTGCGTGTAGTTATCACCGAGCAATTTCGCGACAGCATCTCGGAGTTCTGGTAACTCCGTATAGTCATAAAAAGGTTTGAGGTCTAATTCATCGCCATAATTGGATAACGGTTGAATCCGTTGCGTCTGGGGTCCATTGAGTTTGTGTGCCAAATGGCGTGCCTTTTCTGCCTCACGACGCAGATCGGTAAGCAAGGAAGGTGGAACAATCCCTCGAAAGATTAGGTAGCCTTGGGAGAGATATTCGTTGACCATGGAATCTTGAAATTGAAATGCCATTGTGTATCCTATCCGTTAAACCGACACACCCCGCCACTCATCAGTCGCGCATGTAATATCGACAACGTTTCCATCTGGATCGGCAACCTTAAAAGAGCGTTCCGGCGGCTTATTGTCATCAATTTCATCGCCTTTTTTCACGTTATCCATAATCAATTCAAAACCGCCATCGCGAAGGGTAGTGTAAATACTCGCTAAATCTTCGACGATGATACCGAAGTGGATGAACTCTGTCCCTTCCTCAAAGGGCGGACGCGCTGTGCCATTGTATTGGAGTATCGTCATATTCAGCGTGCCGTCGGAGAGATCCAATCCGCCGCGTCCACGGTAGCCGACAAACTGAAAACCGATAGTTTCATAAAAACGACGCGAGGCTTCCATATCTTTTGTCCGGAGTGCAATGTGTCTCAAAAATGCCATGGGTCTATCTCCTTCCGTAATTGAACGTAAAACGCAGTCAAAAAACTATTAGACTTATGACAGGGGTGTGAAAGTTTATTTGAAAATAGCGACGGCAATGGATACAATCAGGGCACCGATAGCACACGCAGTTATTACCCAGCTCCGCATCCCTACGATCGCGCTCTGCTTACCTTTGAGCTCCGATATACCGTTCTCAACACCACGGAGCCGGGTATCCATTTCGTTTAGCCGGTCATCCATTCTATCGAAACGCTGATCGACTTGATTAAAACGCTGGTTGATTTGATCAAAGTTTGTTCTGGCTTCTGATCTGATCTGATCAAAGCCATCTTTCATCAGCTGATAAAGTTCTTCATTTGTCATTTTAGTATTCCTTTTCTTTTTTCTTAGTTATGTGAGTCCGAATTGGTTTTTAACAGCCATTATACCATAATTCCTATTCTCGGTCATGTTGTTTTTTCAATTGCCTTCGCGCCCACCAATACCTGAACTGCCGGAGATAATAGCCGATATTTTTGCGAGTCTTCTCAAACTCTGGCACAAATGGACACCTCCCACCAAGAACAACCAACGCCGACTTCGCACGCGTCATCGCAACATAGAAAACACGTCGCTCCTCTAAAATCTCGCTATCGCGACGCGGAAAACGCCGTTCCAGTGTGTTGTGGACAAGAATCACCTTTTCCCATTCCCGGCCTTTTGCTTTGTGAATCGTTGTTACTTCAGCGGAGGTTGTGTGCTTAGCGAGTATCTCCTGAATCTGTTCCGTCTCATAGTTCGTCCGTGCCAAAATAGCAGTCTCTTGTCGTGAGTCCAATTCACGCAGTAGAGTTGTTTCTACAGTTTCAGGTGTCGTTTCAACGATTTTTATGTGCTGCTGGTTTGGATTGTGAGCGCGGAGATTTTTGCGGATACGTGGCGCATTTCGTTCAATCAAGGCTCTTGCGTGTTCAACAACCGTTGATGTGGAACGATAGTTGCGCGTGATTTCATATTTTGTCACGTCTCGTCGGTTTGTGAATTCCTGCATAATCCGAGAATCACCACCACGGAAGCTGTAGATTGCTTGGTCGTCGTCCCCCACGGCGAAGAGATTCTCTGAAAGGCGCGAAATGAGCCGAAAGTCAGCTGGGGAAATATCTTGAAACTCATCAACAAGGACATACGGGTATTTATTGCGATAAACTTGTCGGAGGTCTGGATAGGTATCAAGTAAATTTGCTGCGTAGATAATCATGTCCTCAAAGTCGAGGGCGTTTGCTTCGGTTTTGAGGGTTTCGTATTTTACGGCAAATGCTTGGGCAACGGGATCCTCAAGCGTTTTTGGGTCGAACAGTCCTGTGGTGACCTGCCGTTTCGCTCGCATGATGGTCTCTTTCGCATCGCTAAAACGTTCTCGGAGGTCCTCAAAATCACGGTCTCTATCAAGGTGTTCTTTATACGGGATATCAAAATGTTGACAAAACATCTCAAGGATGAGTTGGTTGCTATACGCCCCTTTCAATGGATCTGCTCTGTTAAATACACTCGCGCGATCTCTATAGAACGCAATCCAGTATGCCTCGCGACGATTTGCCTCGCGTCCGGGGACCCACTCCAGTACCTCGAAATTGAATTGTGTTTCGCCTTCGGAACGGATTGCTTGGCGCAGTCTATCGTTTGATGAATGACTGAAGTGTTCCTTTCTACGGCGATCTGGGTTCGTGGTCTGTCCGATGTAATACCTACCGGTTTTTTGATTCGCGATTTTATAAATAGCGACCGAGGTAGATGAAGCTTCACGTTCAATTTGTTTCTGTTCTTCTGCAATGATTTGGTCGATTTGCCCTGTCCAAATCTCAGGATATTCGTTAAATCCGGCGCGTTTATAGTTTTCAGTGGTGATGTCTTTGCCAAATGCATGGAGGGTTCGGATTTTAGGTTTTTTATCTAACCCGGTTTGGTCGAGCCGTTTTGATGAGGTGAGTCCACGCAAGATTCGGGTCTCCATTTCTTCGACTGCCTTTCTGTTAAAAGCGATAGCGAGAATATGTGAAGGCGGGATATTGTGTATCTGGATAAGGTTCAGCATCCGTGCCGTTACGACGGTCGTTTTTCCACTGCCCGGTCCGGCGATAACAATCGCGGGACCCGTCTTGTGTTTCACGGCTTTTCGTTGGTTTCTATCAAGTTTCATACAACCAACTCATTTTGGCATCCGCCGCACCCACAGCAGCAGTGCCACGTTCATCGCACCAATAAAGCCGAAGACATAAGATTGAATGCCTGCTAACGTGTCAAGCGAACGGATGAGGAAAGGACAGAGAATTGGTAAACCTAAGGCAAAGCAGGTGTAGAAAGTTAAAAGTTTTGCCCCTTTCGCTTCCCAGAAGGTTATCTGCCGCTTTAAAACCTTTATATAGGATTGATCCCATAAGCGAGAAGTCCACTTACCCTGCATAAATCCTAAACCGACCCCCAAGCCGTAGCCGAAGCTCGACCAACGGAGATCGATACGTACGTCGTATGAGATAGCAACCACCCAAAGCAGCTGCCCCAACACTGAGAGTATGATGAATGCCCAGAACACCGGCAATTTCATATAGAAGGGGAGTAAACGGCGGTATAATTTATTTGACATGCGATGTGACGTAATGAACGGCGTTTTTGAAGATAGCGAGTCCATCGCCTTCCTCGGAACTGCTTCCAGTTGTTCCCACGCGTCGGGTCCAACGCGGGTGATTCCATTTCATTAAAAACCGCTCTGGATGGGGCATTAACCCGAAGATTCTACCTGTTGGGTCGCAGACACCGGCAATATCAGCATCAGAGCCATTCGGGTTGTGTGGGTATTCGCTTTTAGCATATCGGAACACAACCTGCTTATTTGATTCTAATTCTTCCAAGACATTTGAGGGCGCAGTGAACCGTCCTTCAGCGTGTGCGACGGGGAGATACATTTCGGCTTTGATGCCTTTTGTAAAGACACATGGACTCTCTTGTGTTGCCAAGTCTACCCAGCGGCACTCGAATTTTGCCGAGGTATTCATTGCCAATGTCGCTCGCTGTGTCATTTCTGACGCGCCGTTTTCCGAGGAACTTATCCCAGGCAACAGACCCGTTCGCACCAGGACTTGGAATCCGTTGCATATACCGAGTATCAGTTTGTCATCAGCAACAAACTTGTTCAAAGCATCTGCAAGTTTATGTTTCATCTCGACCGCCAGAAGAATGCCTGCTGAAATGTCATCGCCGTAGGAGAAACCACCCGGAATGGCAAGGATTTGATAGTCGGCTAAGTCGATTTTTCCAGATATAAGGTTTTGGATGTGTATTAACGCCGTCTCTGCACCGGCGAGTTGGAACGCTGCATCCGTTTCTACATCGCAGTTCGTCCCAGCAGTTCGTAAGATGAGGACTTTGGGTTTCTGCATTTTTTAACTATAAGCTCTCCTTGTAGTGGTCTGTCCTCTCTAAAATGAGGGGTAAACATTATTTAGAACACGCTTAGATTGCCCACTGCGTCTTGGTCTTTTTGTAGGAGCGAGTGTTTTTGCTTGGGTGTTTCTTTATGCTCGCAACCCGCCTTTGTGTCTTGTGTCGGGTTGATATACATATTGCTTTTTGTAGGAGCGAGCTGTGCTCGCGACTTCTATACTTAAAACTGCAACGGTGCCTGCCATGCGGATTTGAGAGTATCAATTGGGGTTTCAACAATTTGGTGTCCCGCAATTCCGTTGATGATAAAGTTTGGTGTGTCCGTAACGGTGCCGAGGCAGCCTGTCGGTACGTCCTTCATAAGGGTTTCGTAAGCCTCTTGGTGTTGCGGTTCGACTTCTACAAGAAAACGGCTGTTTGACTCCGAAAACAGGAGGGTATCGTCAGCGGCAATCTCTTCACCCGTTGGGATGCTACTCAGGTTCAAGGACATCCCGTATCCACCAGAAAATGCCATCTCCGCCGCTGCGACACCGATACCGCCTTCAGAACAGTCGTGGCAAGAACGCACCAACCCCTTACCGATTGCAGTGCTGAGTCGTGCCATCGTCAGTTTGCCTTCATCTGGACGGACGATGGGTGCGTTGTTTCCAATGAATCCGTGGATACCAAAGTAGTGGGATCCGCCCAATTCAGCGTAAGTGTTCCCAACAACATAGATATAGTTACCAGGGGCTTTTACGTCCATCGTGACGGCACGCTGGATGTCGGGCATCACACAAATAGCGGATATAAGCAGCGTCGCTGGAATTGCGCGTTGTTCACCGGTTGTTGTGTCGCTGTATTCGTTGTAGAGGCTATCCTTACCAGAGATGAACGGTGTCCCATAAGCGGTTGCAATGTCATAGCATGCTCTTGCTGCCCGGACCAACTCTCCAAGTCTGTCGGGTTTGTCAGGGTTGCCCCAACAGAAATTGTCCAACAGTGCCGTTTTTTCCAGTGTTCCACCGACAGCGACGATGTTCCGCAACGCCTCATCGATTGCCGCCGCTGCGCTGAGATACGGATCCACATCGCTATATTTCGGGTTAATCCCGTTGGCAATGATTACACCCTTTCGGCTTCCAATTACTGGCGTGACGACGCACGCGTCACTCGGTCCATCATTTTCCGCGCCAATGAGTGGGTTGATAACGATACCCCCTTGCACACCGTGGTCATACTGCCGGATAACAGATTCTTTACTCGCTATGTTTGGACTCGCGAGGAGTTGGCAGAGGTCGTCTGTATAGTCTTGGGTTTCTGTATCTCGCGACGGCATTTCTGGGTGCTTTGGTGGATTCCAGACCGCCTGTTTAATGGGTTGTGGTAAGCCGTTGTGCAGGAATTCCATCTCTAAATCCGCAACAATTCTACCTTCGTAAAAGACTTGTAATCTGTGTGTATCTGTGAAACTGCCGAGGACCGTCGCCTCAACGAATTCTGCCTCACATATCTCTATCAATTCATCTAAGTTTTCAGGAGGTACGGCAATGACCATGCGTTCCTGTGCTTCCGAGAGCCAAATCTCCCATGGGGCAAGTCCTTCGTATTTCAGAGAAACGCGTTCGAGATGTACTTCTGCACCGATATGTTCTCCCATCTCACCGACTGCAGAGGAAAAGCCGCCTGCACCGCAATCCGTTATGGAGCGATACAGGTTCTTGTCACGCGCCTGTAGCAACGCATCGACGATCTTCTTTTCCATAATGGGGTTGCCAATCTGCACCACACTGCCGAGGTTCTCAGAGGTGTCATCCAATTCAGCGGAAGAAAAAGTAGCACCGTGAATGCCGTCCCGGCCCGTCTGCCCACCAATAGAGACGACGAGATCACCGGGTTCGACAGATTTTTCACACCTGTTTCTCGGTATTAGACCGACATTCCCACAAAAGACGAGCGGGTTTGCAGTATAACGGGTATCAAATAGAATCGCACCATTTGCAGTCGGGATGCCCATCCGGTTGCCATAATCTCGTACGCCAGCAACGACACCGTTGAATACACGTTTTGGGTGGAGTGTACCTTTCGGGAGCTGTGCATAAGGCGTGTCCGGCATCCCGAAGCAGAAGACATCCGTATTAAGGATAGGCTTCGCGCCGAGTCCAGTGCCGAGCGAATCCCGAATCACACCACCGATGCCCGTCCCTGCCCCGCCATAAGGTTCAATCGCTGAAGGATGGTTGTGCGTTTCTACCTTGAAAACGAGATTGTAAGTATCGTCGAATTCGATGATACCAGCGTTATCTGAAAAGACAGAGACGCACCACGGCTTTGCTATCTCCTCTGTCGCACGTTGGATAAAACTCGGAAACAAACCGTCGATTCGTTCCGGTTCTTTCCCCACTTCAGCGTAGTCAATGATGCTTTTGAAGGTTTTGTGGACGCAGTGTTCTGACCAGGTTTGCGCGATGGTTTCGATTTCGACATCGGTTGGGTTGCGTCCTAATCCCTCAAAATGGTTCTGAATCGCGTGCATCTCGTTCAGATTTAGGGACAGCGTGCCTTCTCGACTGATACGCATGAGTTCCGTGTCATCGGCATTTAGGATCTCTATTTCTTTGACCGTACTGGACATCACTTTCTCCACTATTTTATCAATGTTTATTGCTCTTTAAAGGAAGCCGTGACACGCGGGATACTCTCTTCACACGCGAACCGCTCAATGCTCGAAGCACCAACAAAACCGACAGCATCCGTCTTCTCATTGATAAACGCCGCCTCCGGTGCCTTTGAGATAGGACCCCCATGTGCAAGACAGATAACATCCGGGTTCACCGATTGCGCAGCGTCACATATCTCTTGCACCCGTACGGCTGCATCTTCAAGCGTGAAGGCTGTTTCTGCACCGATCGTTCCGCCTATCGTCGTGCCCATGTGTGCAATAATAACATCCGCGCCGACTTTCGCCATATTCTCAGACTCTTCCGGATTGAAGACATAGACGATAGTGAACAGATCCATTTCATGCGCGATGCCGATCGTCTCAACCTCTTTGTAGAACCCCATCCCTGTCTCTTCAAGTGTTACGCGGAAAGTACCATCAATTACGCCAACGGTCGGGAAGTTATTGACACCATCAAAGCCGACATCACGAACCTGTTTGAGGAAGTTGCGCATCCGACGCGTCGGATCTGTCCCGTTGACACCGGCGATAACGGGAGTCTCTTTGACAACCGGCAGCACTTCACGCTCACCCATCTCCATAACGATAGCGTTTGCATCGCCATAAGCCAAGAGCCCTGCACAAGAACCGAATCCAGACATCCGGTAGCGACCTGAGTTGTAAATTACAATCAGATCTGCACCGCCTTGTTCAGCGAATTTTGCCGTGATACCCGTCCCCGCACCGACAGCGAGCAGCGGTTTGTCTTTACTTAATTCTGTTCGCAGTCGTCCTAATACCTCATCTCGTCTATAATCTGGCATTGAATTTTCCTTTTTTAATGGCTATCGGTTATCGGTTGTCAGCAATCAGTAAAGAGATGTTTGATTTAATCAGCAATTCTTTGCTGACTGCTGACTGCTGACCGCTAATCGCTACTTGTCTCTTGATTTTGCTTGGAGACGTGCCGCAGCTCCCGCATCCCCGATGTGCATCGTATTGTATGCCTGCTCGGATGTTTTGAACGGACCCACACCTTTGTGTCCATGCCAATCACCTTGGGTCATGATTGGATTTGTCAGTCCAGTTTCCTGTTCCCGCTGCCGAATCCAATCTTTCATCCGTGTTTCGAGGACGTTCACGATGTCAGGGTGTGTCTCAGCAAGATTGTTGTTCTCATCGGGGTCTTGGATGAGATTGTAGAGTTCGACAGGCGGTTTGAAATGGAAATCGGGTTCAAGCGCGACGATGAGTTTCCATTCGGGTGTCCGCCAACCGTGCTTGCGCATCCATGTGCATTCTGTGATGTAGATCTCGCTCTCAAAAGAAGTTATTTCGCCGCTGATGAGGGAAGTAAGGCTCTTCCCATCGAATGCTATATCTGTGTCAATGTCCGCTAATTCGAGGAGTGTCGGCACGAGATCTTTGTGTTGGTTGTATCCGGCGACCTGTTTCCCAGCAGGAACACGTCCGGGATAGCGGATAATAAGCGGAACGTGCAAGGTAACATCGTAGAGTCCGTGATGGTCGAACCAGCATTCGTGGTCGTAGAGGGTTTCGCCGTGATCCCCATTGATAACAACTATTGTCTCATCCAGCACATCGCGCGTTTCGAGCGCGTTAAAGAGTGTCTGGATACAAGCATCCATATAGGCGATTGCGCCGTCGTATTGCGCGATAACGTAATCTTTATCGGTAATTCCGGGCGGCATCCAAGAGGCGAAATAGTCGCAAAACGGTTTGAATGCCATGACGGGCTCCATGGATTTGTTGCTTGGATCGCACTCGTCCCCGTGGTAGAACGTCCGTTCATAAGGGGCGGGTGGAAGATACGGGGAATGCGGATCCATGTGACGCAAAAACAGGAAAAACGGTTTTTCATTACTCTGATCAATCAGTCGATTTAGTTCGGGGAGCGTCGTTTTGTTGAGGTTTTCTGCTTTGGGAGAACGTCCGCTTTCGTCGGGACCCCATCCAGAGTAATTCAGATAGGTATCAAACCCGCGAGCACTCGGTCCGCTGAATCCGACACAGGTTGTATCGTAACCGACTTCTCGTAGAATTTCTGCCAACGTTTTAACCTCTTCGCGAAGCGGTCCTTGATGGCGCAAAGCGACAACCTGTGTGCTGAAGGTATCTAACCCTGTCAGCATAGAAGCATAAGCACTTGTTGTCGGAATGTGTGCGCTGTAAGTTTTCTCAAAGAGGGTACCACCCTCCGCGAACTTATCAATGTGAGGTGTCGTGAGGCGATGATACCCATAGCAGCTCATGTGTGTTGCGAGGAGGGAGTCAACTCCCATTAGCACAATATTAGGCTGTTTCGCCATATCTGATTCTCCTTTTTTCAGAATTGTAGGTTTTTGGTTTTGGGTTATGTCTCCCAATCTTTATGCCAAATAAGCGTATTTTGCGTGTCGTTATTAAGCATGTCACCAATTTCCAGTGAGTTAAAGTATTCTTCTGGTAGGATATTTCGCTTTCCGTTGAATGTGCATCCGTCGGGCATGAAACCGCATGTCATCGCTCTACGGTGGTGGATTGTCATGTTCGCACCCGCACCGTGTGCAACGAGTCCGTTGTGCCATACGATAGAGCCTGCAGGGCAAGGTGCACACTGCGGTTCAATCTGCTTCCATTCTGGGTATACATTGAACAATTCACCGATGTTTATGCCGATTCCCACGTTATCAAAACGTGCCGTCTTATGTGTACCGGGCAGATACCACATACATCCGTTGGCGAGTGTGGCATCGTCCAACGCAACCCAGAAAGAAATGGCATCTCGTGAGTCAAATGACCAGTACGGTACGTCAAGATGCCACGCGGTTGGGTTGCCGTGCGGCGGTTTAATGAGTGCCTGATCGTGCCATATACGGACACCATTGACATTTGCCAGTTGTGCCGCCATCTTACCGAGCCTCGGATCGTGAACAAGTTTTCGCATACCTTTATGTGTATCTGACAGACGCAGACACTGCGTAAAAACACGAGCGTAAAACTGTTTCGCATCCATCTGGTTCGTCATGAATTCGACCGAGTTTCCGAGTCGTTCCTCAACAGATTCATCTGTGCAACGTCGCCATTCTTCTAATTCATCGGTATCAAGGAAGTTCTCAATCGCCAGGAATCCGTTTTCGCGATAAAAGGTAATTTGTGATTCGGTGAGTTCGTTCTGCATCTTCTACCTTCTCCTTCTCATTTTTTCGTCACAGGTTTATAAATAATCCATAATAAAATTGTATCACATACATGATAAATAGACAAAAGAAAAATAGAACGGCAGGATATTCAGTTTTCCGATAAGTAGACAATTGAATGCCTCTTAACAAACAACCAGGGGTGTTTAGTTTTACATATTTACTTTATTTATGTGAATATTTTTCTTCTGTAGGAGCGAGCTGTGCTCGCGATCTTGTGTCTAAACGTTAACTTATGTGAATCAAAACCCATATCGGAACCGAAAACTAAACAAACAACCGAATTCTCTTGAATTGCAATGTTTAATTGTGATATAATAACCTTAGAGATTGTAAATTACCGTATAGGATATTGTTATTAACCCATATTGCGAGGAAATCACGTGAATTGCGAAATGAGCGAAACCCGAATGCGAATCTTGCAGCTCCTCAAAATGCGCGCCGGTATGACGGTCAATCAACTGACAGATGCCTTGCCTATCAGTCAGATGGGAATCCGACAACACCTCGCTATCCTTGAATCAGAAAATCTGGTTGAATACTACCGAGAAAAGCAAAAGCGGGGACGTCCGCGCCACATCTATCGTTTGACGGATCAAGCAAATAGTCTTTTCCCAACAACGTACGCCAATTTCGCAGTCGGCCTGATGCATGAAGTCGCAAAATTCAACGGACCCGGTTTCATCAACAAAGTCTTTCAAGAACGAATGAAATCGCAGTTACAAGCATACCAACAACGACTTCAAGGGAAAGATTTGCCCCAACGCGTCAAAGAACTTACGCGTATACGAGACGAAGAAGGGTACATGGCAAGTTTCGACGAAGACGAGGACGACTACGTCTTAATTGAACATAATTGTCCAATCTCTGTGATTGCTGAGGAGTACCCTTACGTCTGTGAAATTGAATTGGGACTCTTCCGACAATCTTTAGGCGCGAAAGTTGTCCGAGAAGAACATCTCATGCAAGGCAGCCATAGATGTTGCTACCGGATTGCTAAGGGAAAAAAAGAGTAGCGTAGCTCGCGACGCTTAGGGATAAATATAAAAATGCCTGACGAAACAGGGCGACGCGGCTTTTTCAAGGAAGCCTTGAACCAACTCATCCAACCCGTTGCTGAATTTCTTGATGACAGGGTAGGAGATCACTTGCTTGCTGCAGATTCCGAGCAGCGTGTTATTTTTCGACCACCGGGAGCATTGCCAGAAGCGGAATTCTTGGAACGGTGTCACCGATGTGGAAACTGCGTCAAGAACTGTCCCGCAAACGCTATTCAGACCTTGCCGAGTACCGATGCAAACCTTGCGAATACACCCTATATAGACCCTGATGAGCAGCCCTGCGTCATCTGTGACTCATTGGCATGTATGTATGTCTGTCCGAGCGGTGCCTTACAACCTGTTTATGCCGAGGACATTAAAATCGGGTTGGCGGTTTTCACCCCAGAAACCTGTCTCCGCACCAAAGAGGTAGATTGTACCTATTGTGTTGATACCTGTCCTATTGGAGAAGATGCAATTCATCTCACGTCAGAGGGGCTTGTAGAAGTTATAGACCCCGGATGTACAGGATGCGGGGTCTGCCAATACGCATGCCCAACTTCACCGAAATCGATAGTTATTAGACCGCTTGGGGCATAAAATCGCAGCTCGTATTTTTTCTTCTATACGTTATCCTTCTCACCTTTCCTAAAAAGTATGTCTGTACTCACACAAATCCTGACGCAAGGAACTGTAGACGTTCAGAGTCTACGAGACATCAAACCACCGTTGGAAGTAGCGCAAAGCCTCTTGCCTTATTTTTTAGGGGGGACAATCGTCCTCGGCTTTATAGCTGTTTCAGGGTGGCTGCTATATATCCGAAAACGTTCGCAAACCTTACCCATGTCTCCAATCCAAGAAAATGAGGCACCGCTACCGCATGAAGTCGCTCATGAACAATTAACGGCAATTGAAGCCTCGGATTGGCTAAAACGCGGCGATATGAAGACATATCATACACAAATCGCGTATGTCCTCCGAGAGTATATCTATGGACGTTATCAAATTCCGGCCTTGGAGTTGACAACAACTGCCTTACTTCGCACAATGCGACGCGAACGGGTAGATACCCCCTATGTTGAACGGATCCAGCAGTTACTTTCGGATTGTGATAGAGTCAAATTCGCAAGTTACCAACCAAAGCTATCAGAGGCTACTGCACGAATAGCAGACGCTCGCTGGATTGTTGATGAGACAAAACTATCTATTTCGTGAGTTACGGATAAAAAACTTGACATAATTAAAAAAAATATGGTATGATTTAATCAAGTTTTCATAATTTTGCATCTAAAGCCTTCGGTGGAAATCAACTACAGTCTTTTTTTCGATTCTTCATTTCCTGCCGATGGAGACGGAAAACACAAACGGAAGTGAATTTTGTGGATTCCAATATAAATATGAGCCATAGCAAGGAGGGAAACGCAACGTGTCAGATATAGCCAAACGCGTAATCCTCACTATACCTATGTATCCTGATATGGAACTTGCTGCAGCGAAAACAGCCTCTGTTCTTGCCGAATTGATGGATTTCGGGGAAGGAGAGGTTGAGGAAATTCAACTCGCTATCATCGAAACCTGTATCAACGCTTTTGAGCATAGCAAGAGCGATGATCAGGAAGTTCATATTGAATTTTTGCTTATGGCGGATGAGTTGCAGTTTAAAGTTACAGATCGAGGGGTCGGTATCTCTACAGATACACTCGACGGTAGCCGTGTACTCGGGAGCCCAGGGGTACATACCGACCTACGTAAGCGCGGACGGGGATTGCAAATTATCAGGTCCCTCATGGATGAAGTGGATATAGAAAGCAGCCCTAACGGAACAACTGTGAGCGTCAAAAAGAAAAAGAAAGGATAACTGAATGTGACGTTTCGCAACATCCATAACACAATTTGGGATTCCCTGAGAATAGACCCTAAATCTGTATTGAAATTTGTTGTTCAACGATCGGTTTTGCTACGTACTACCTTTATATCTACGGCGTAACTCGCAAGTCCATATTAGGAATCTAAGGAGGTAAGGGTTTTGAATAAATTCGATATCCAAATCCGTGAAGACGGAAAACACGCAGTGATTGAGACAGCTGGGTACCTAAATGATGCCTTGGGGGAGCAACTCGCTGAAAAGGCAAAGGAACTCATTCAGAACGGGTATATACAGCTCGTAATCAATCTTGAGAAAACAACGCTTATTAATAGTATCGGTATATCTATACTTATCGAAATCATAGAAGCACTTCACGAACGGGAAGGAGTTTTGAATTTCTGTGGGTTGTCGGCCACGCAGGAACGGACTTTTCGTATGATGGCACTTGCTAAATACGCTGGCATTTTCCCAGATGAAGAATCCGCTATTGCAAATCTATAACCCTTTGCTTAGTTCAAATTTGAGTCCCGGGGAAAATTGAAATTTATATCTGTGCTATGCTCATCGGTGTATTTTCTGGAACCTTTGTTCCTGTTTCCTATCGATATTCTTGTAATAATAGATATATAAAATTGTTTTGTAATAATAGATATACTAAAAAAGAAAGTCGTCATACGGTGTGGACCATATACCCGTTTTTGACAACGGAAAAACGGTCCAGGTTTAATCGTTGAATGACCAATATCTGGATGCAACACTATGAAAGATTTAAGCGAACCTATTTTAGATCGCGATTTGCAGCAAACCCAAGGCACACAAAACACCGCAGAACAGACTATGGAAAGGCTCATATTTAGTCTGTCCGAGTTAGATCATTTGGGACAAACGCTCATTTCCGGCTACGGTAACTTTAATCATTCAAGCAAAACCTATCTTCGCATCACCCTTGGGACCTTGCAAGTCACACGGGGTGTGATCCTGCGTTACCATCCTACTGCAGAAAATCTTGATGTGGTGGCATCAACACCCGAACAGGTGTTTCCCTCAATTCCTATTACATCAGAGGAAGTTGCGAGTTTACTGCAACTTCCATTCATTGAGAGTAGTACACCGCCAGTCGGTCTTGAGGAGTTCTTTGTCCGAAGTGCTGAACTCGTCGAAACTGTTGATATCAGGCTCTGGGTTCCGCTAAAGATTCAAGATGAATTCTTGGGTATGATTGGTTTAGGACGATTTTTGGGGAGGGAGACGTTAGTCGAATGGGAGAAAGAATTGTTGACAACCCTCGCCCACCAAATTTCAATTGCTATTGCGTATTCGCAGATGGTGGAAGGTATCCAGAGCGAAAAGTTTCGTCTCTTCATGCTCGCTGAGAGTGCACCACAAATTTGTCAACTCTTACAGCCTGAAGATGCTGCAGAACAGGTCGTGCTACAAGCCGTTTCGTTTTTGGACGCGAATGCCGGGGCACTCATGCTCACGCGCCCAGAGCAACAGGAACTTGAACTGAGTTATGCCTTTCCTGAGACATTGGTTGAAAATTCCACAGCACAGCAAAACGGGAATGAACTTGTTATCGCTTGTGGAGAGGAAGCACCTGTATCCGAAGAAGCAACATCGGTAGACATGCTGAAGTCTGTCGTCAAGGATGGATTGCCCGGTCACTGTTTGCCGGAGTCCGATACGCTTTTCGGAGGCAAGAATTTAATGGCGGTCCCTATCTCTGGACGCGATGGTGATGTTTTAGGAGTACTCGTCGTTGGGGACAAGGAAGAACGTGGGGGTAGAATCGCGCCTTTTACCGATGAGGATGTGGTTTTACTCGACTCTTTTGCCAAACAGGCAGGCGTAGCGATTGAGAACGCACACCTCCATCAAGAAGCACTTGAGGCACGCCAATTGCAAGCAGAAATGGAAGAGGCACGTAAGATCCAAGAAAACCTCATTCCAGAGAATTTGCCTGATATTACTGGCTATGAAGTCGCAGGGCATTATGAACCCCGGGGTCCCGTCGGCGGCGACTACTATGATTGTATTGCTTTACCTACTGGGCATTGGGGACTCGCAATTGCGGATGTCTCTGGAAAAGGGATGCAAGCTGCGCTACTCATGGCGACCTTGCGCGCTGGGCTTATTTCTGAATTATCTCGTGTCGATACCCCGACAGCCGAAGACGCTGGAAACGGGGTATGCCCATCAATCGTGTATGCTGAACTCACCGAGATGGCGATGACACTCAATTCCCTGCTTTATGCCAGCGGCACGGAGGAAAAATATGCAACTTTCTTCTATAGCCATCTTAATCCCAAAACTAATGTGTTGACAACTCTTAATGCAGGACATAATCCGCCGCTCCTCGTGAAAAAAGATGGAACCTGTAAGTGGCTCGGTGAAGATGTCGGCGGCATCCCACTCGGAATGTTTCCTAATGATATGGTCTCAAGTATCGCTGAATATGAAGCTGAACATACGCAACTTGTTAGTGGTGATGTTGTTGTGTATTACACCGATGGTGTCACGGAGACTGTTAACGTTGATGATGAGTATTATGATGAAGATCGACTCGTTGAAGCATCTAAGGAATGCAGAGATGCCAGTGCTGAGGCTATGCGGGAACACCTTCACGACGCCGTAATGAAATTTCAGGGCGAAGCCGATCAGTTTGACGACCTGACGCTACTCATCTTAAAAAAGAAATGAGGAATGGCTATCGGCTGTCAGCAGTCGGTTGTCAGTAGTTCGGTTATGAACGATACAGATGTTCGCAACTGCCATATATCTTACTGACTGCTGATCGCTGATCGCTGATCGCTATAAAAAGATGCAAAGCCAGTCAGAGGGACGCAGATTCCTAAACCCATCAATTCTTGCCCGAATCGGAAATCTTGAATTGGTTGCTAAATTCGTCGTAGAAGGTTTTATTTCAGGTCTCCATAAAAGTCCGTATCATGGATTTAGTGTCGAATTTGCCCAGTATAGACAGTATATGCCCGGCGATGATACCAAACATATAGATTGGAAAGCCTATGCTCGGACTGATAGATACTATATCAAGCAGTTTGAGGAGGAAACCAATCTCAATTGCTACTTACTTTTGGATACCAGCGAGTCTATGGCGCACCCGGTAGATGATGTGCCCGAAACCGATGCTACCGATCAGGGAACACTTGGACAGACCTTGACAAAACTCCAATATTCCAGCTACCTGATCGGGTCACTTGCCTACTTTATGGCAAAGCAGCGGGACGCTATTGGGTTCGCTTATTTTGATGACACGCTGCATCAGTATTTCCCCGCAAGGAGTAGCACGTCACACCTGCATTCTATCTTGCTCACATTGGAAACCTTGCAAACCGCAAAAGCCACCCGAATGGGAATGCCGCTGCATCAAGTCGCAGAACGCTTGACGAAGCGCGGTTTAGTGCTTTTTATCTCGGACCTTTATGATGAAAATCAGGAAGAGGTTATCTCTGGTTTGGAGCATCTCCGATATGAAGGGCATGAAGTAATTGTTTTTCACGTCCTCACACAGCAGGAAATTGATTTCACTAACTTTGAGACAGGACGAAGTTCCGAAGCTCTTATCCGTTTTATTGACTCGGAAAATGACAATGAGATTATCACGACACCACAAGCGATTCAGGAGAGTTATCTGAATAATTTCAACGCATTTCTTGATACCTACAGGCTTGCACTACGACAGGCCGATATTGATTATAACCTGATAACCACAGCGACACCGATTGATTTCGCACTCGCTTCTTATCTTGCCAAACGGCAAGGGATTCTTTAGCAGTCGGCTATCGGCTATCAGCAATCAGTAGAGAGATGCTTGGTGGAATGGTAGATTAGATAACTGCCACAAGCCAACTGCTGAAAGCCAACCGCTGACCGCTGAAGGCTAATAAATATGTTTGGATTAGGATTTTTAGCCCCCCTATTTGTAGCAGCCGGTGTCATAGGCGCGTCAATTCCGATTATTCTACATCTGTTGAATCGGGAGCGTGCAAGGCGGTTGATATTCAGTACAGTGCGTTTCATTCAGATGTCGCATCAGACAAACGTCCGCCGACATAAACTGAAACGTTGGCTACTCCTACTGATGCGTATTCTGATATTGGCACTCCTCGGTGTAGCGTTTGCGCGACCTTTTTTCGCTGCAGCCCCTGTCATTACACAGAAGATTGGGGGGAAACGAAATGCTGTTATTATTCTCGATACCTCCTATAGTATGCAGTATGAAGAAGTCTTCAAGGATGCCAAAGAAGAAGGAACCAAAATTCTGGGTGGGCTTGATTCAACCGATGCAGCGTGCCTCATCCTTTCATCGGACAAAGCACGTGTTGTCGCGCCTCTCGGTTCAGAATTCTCGCATCTCAGGTCGGCTTTAAATACCGCGGAAGTTACCTATGAGCCCACGGATTATTTGGATGCCTTGCAAACCGCAAATGAGATTCTTGAATCTATTCCTATTGGGCAGAAGCAGGTTTATCTCATCAGCGATATGCAAAAGCGGGGTTGGGAAAACTTTATCGAGACGGACAAACTCAATCCTGATGTCCAAGTTGAGTTTATTAATGTCGGCATCGAACAGCCCAAGAATCTCGCTATTACGGGGATCAGTGTACCACCTGTTATTTTGAACGAGCAGCAAGCGTCGCATCTGGTCGCTCGCGTCCACAACTACGGGGATGAACCTGTTGAAAATTTACCCGTTCGCCTTTTTATAGATGAAAATATGATTCAAACCGTCCAGATCGACATTGAACCAGACGACTTGGCAGATGCCGTCTTCAATATTGATTTCCAAGACGAAGCGACACATACAGGGTGGGTTGAACTTCCAGAAGACGGACTTGCAGTTGACAACAAACGCTATTTCACCTTACAGAGTCTACAGTCTATCAAGGTTCATGCTGTCGGTAACAGTTCTCGGACGCGCAGCTCGTTTCAAAAACCAGAGACCTTCTTCATGGAAATGGCGTTTACAGCCGGAAGTGATGCCGTTCCAATTGATTTCAGCGAATCGACAACTATTCCCAATGCAGCGACGCTTGCACGCACCGACGTGCTTATCCTTGCCGATGTTGCGCGGTTCTCTTCAAATGAAGCGGATCGCATAAAAACTTACGTCGCAGCAGGCGGCGGCTTGATTGTGACAGTGGGTGATAATTTCGATGCTGATGTCTATGAACAACACCTCGGCGGTGAGGCGGGCTTGATGCCGTGCAATTTCGTTCAAGCCGTTGGGGATGCCTTTGATCGCCAACAGTTTCGGGTCCTTGCAACTGTGAAGTATGAACATCCAATTTTTGCACCCTTTAAAGAGCCAAACCATGGTGATTTCGGGAAAGCACGATTTTACAGAGTTTTTCAAACCGTCCCGACAGCAGATGCAACCGTCATCGCGGCTTATGATGATGGGAGTCCTGCACTTTTTGAAAAATCTTACGGCGATCCCCGCGCGCTATCCACTACGGGGACCCCAGGACGTGTTCTCTGCTTTACCTCAACGATAGACCGCGAGTGGAACGATCTCCCAATTCGTGCCGTTTATCTGCCTTTCTTGCATGAGACGATTAAATATCTCGCACTCAAGGATGTAGAGACACGTCCGGATTATCGCGTTGGTGATAGCATCGAACTCGATGTTGAAACTGAGAGGGGTGGGGGTCAACGCGATCGAGTACTTGCGATCTTCAACCCAAATAGTATTGAAACTCGCTTGCAGTCCGACCAAAATAACACCACTACAAGCGTCTTTTATACAGACACGACGATACCGGGTATCTATTCTATCCATGCATCCGGCGAGGAGGCTCGCTATTTTGTCATCAACACTGAGGCAACAGAATCTGACCTCGCCTCGCGTGATGTGGAAGAACTTACGAGTATGTTGAAAGGGACTGTGGATGAATCCGCGGAGGACAAACCTACCGCAGAACTCATCGCACAGTACCACGAGGACGTTGAGAACAGACAGGATGTCTGGATGTATCTCATGTTAGCGGTCTTTGCTTTGGCGGTAACAGAGATGTTTCTTGCAAATCGTGTTTAGTTACTGAATCGAGTTATAAGTTATAAGTTAAGAGGGTTTTGATTAACAATAGGTTCTCCACTCTTAACTTACTAACTATGGTGGATCCTAAAAATAAATACACACTTTCGCCCCAGGCCCGGTAGGTGCGGTTTCTAACCGCACCGTTGCAAAGTGTCCAGTTAATTCTAAAATCTACCATAAAAGCGAAGCGTACTTTTAACTAAAAGCGGAGCGTACTTAAAAAAATGGACTTTGAACCAAGTGCACCGATTGAAGTGCCAAAAATCGTATCTGATGAACAGATTCAATCTTTTATAGACAACGGTTATCTCGTTGTCCCGGATCTGCTGTCTCTTGATGAAATAGAGGAGCTGCGGCAGGATACCATGACGCTCGCTAAAGGTGGGTATCCGTGTGAGAGCTTGAAACCGCTCCCTGACAATATTAGTAATGACGAGGCTATCAGTCGTATCCTTTGCATACATCAGCCGCATTTTGTCAGTCCTGTTATTGAAAGGTACGTCAAACACCCGAAAGTATGTGGCATCTTGAGTCAAATAACTGCCGCACATTTACCCTATTGGGACGGTAGTGTCAAGTGTATGCAGTCGATGTTGTTCGTCAAACCGCCCAATTTTCAAGGGCAGGCATGGCATCAGGACGAAATCTATATTCCGACTCGCGATCGCTCCTTGATTGGCGCGTGGATAGCAATGGACGACGCAACTATAAAAAATGGATGTTTATGGGTTCTCCCAGGCTCGCATCGCCGCGGATACCTCTATCCGCAGAGATCGCACGAGAACCCAGATGAGTTCGATTTTACGCCAGAGAGCTACGGTTTTGATGGTACCGGTGAGGTGCCTGTTGAAGTTACGACCGGCACATTAGTGTTTTTTAACGGTTACCTTCTACATCGGTCTCGTAAAAATCGTGGCGATACATATCGACGGGTTTTGGTGAACCATTACTGTAATGCTTGGTCGTTGCTGCCCTGGACGGTTAAGGAAGGGGAGCGTGCCGCAAGTGCTGACCGACGATGTATCGTCCCGGTCTCCGGTGTCGATCCCTATGCGTGGAAAGGCTATGATCCGCCGCCTCAGAACGTCCACCTGCGGACCTGTAAAGCCGTTGAAGAGTTGGAGGCATTAGATGCAAGTTAAATCTCTTGACGCAACGCCGAAGTCTAAACTTACAAATCTCAGGCAAACGTTGGAAACTATGATGCAACGGATTGAGACAGGCGAGGATATAATGGAACAGTTGGAAGGAATTGATGCACTGTCGCAGGAACTTGCACCGACAGCTCCTAAAATGCTTCTACACTATCTTGAACGGAAAAGTTATACCAAGGCATTAGAATTTCTCAGAGCCTTATAGCTGAACCGCGAACCGCAGACCGCAAAAAGCGAACAGCGAATAGCGATACATGGAGATTAAGGATGGAAAGAGAAGATGGGCGACAATCAAATGAAATGCGTCCCGTCACAATCAAACGACACTATATCAAACATGCTGAAGGTTCAGTCCTCGTCGCAACAGGGGACACCCATATTATCTGTACCGCCTCTGTTATAGACCAGCAGCCCCGTTTCATGCGTGCGCAACGTATCAGGAATAAGGGCTGGGTAACGGCAGAATACTCAATGTTGCCCCGTTCCACCTCTGAGCGAATGCAACGGGAAGTCACCCGTGGGAGCATCGGTGGAAGAACGCAAGAAATTCAACGCCTTATCGGTCGTTCCTTACGCGCTGCTGTCGACTTATATGCTTTAGAAGAGCGAACAATCTGGGTAGATTGTGATGTGATTCAAGCCGATGGAGGGACACGCACAGCCGCTATTACTGGGGCTTTTATCGCTTTATGGGATGCCTGCCGTGGACTTGTTGACAGTGAAAAAATCAAAAACTTTCCGATCGCAGATAACGTTGCCGCGACCAGTGTAGGGTTGATTAAAGGCACACCGATGTTGGATCTCTGTTATACTGAAGATTCAACTGCCGATGTTGATATGAACATCGTTATGACCGGAAGCGGGAAGTTCATAGAAATACAGGGCACTGCGGAAGAGACCCCGTTTTCGCGTGAGGATTACGACCAGATGTTGGATCTCGCTGTCAACGGTATCCAAGAGCTCATTCGATTACAGAATCGTATGATGCTGGAGGGTTTAGATGAAGCTTGTATTGGCAACCCGTAATCAAGGCAAAGTCCGAGAACTTGCGGAAATGCTTCGTAATTCACGAACCGCGAACCGCGAACCGCGAACCGCGAACCGCAAAGAAAAGAGGCATTCGGTAACGCTTGCGTCTTCGCGGACTGCGAATCGCGAATCGCGAACAGCCAACAATCGTTCTATTGAAGTTATATCCTTAAAGTCCTATTCTGACGCGCCAGAGGTCGTTGAGGATGGGGCAACATACGCTGAAAATGCTATTAAGAAAGCATCTGTAATTGCCCAATATACCGGGCAGCTTACACTTGCTGACGATGCAGGATTGGAAGTAAACGCCCTTAATGGCGCACCCGGTGTTAACTCCAAACGTTGGGTCGGTGAAGACGCGACTGATGCAAAACGGATTGCGAGCCTCCTTGAAGCCTTGGAAGGTGTTACAGATCGGCGTGCCCGTTTTGTCGCCGCAATCGCAGTCGTGCGTCCGGATACTGATCCTGAAGTCGTTATCGGTGTTTGCAAGGGGCGAATCACCTATATCCCTGCTGGCGAGAGTGGGTTCGGATATGATCCGATATTTGTACCCGATGGCTACGAACAGACCTTCGCAGAATTGGGAGAAAACATAAAAAATCAAATTAGTCACAGAGCCAAGGCATTGCAACAGGCACTTGCCTTGATTCGCTAATCGCGGTTCGCGGTTCGCGGATGGCGAAAAAACGAGGAGAAAATGGCGGCACTTAACGATTTACGTAACGGATTGGTTATCCGACTTAACGATACGATTTATACTATAGTTGATTGTCAACATGTCAAACCAGGGAAAGGCAGTGCCTTTGCTCGCACAAAAATCAAGCGCGTTAGCGATGGGGCTGTCTTGGATCGGACCTTCCGTTCCAATGAAAACGTTGAGACCGTGCGGGTCATGGATCACCGGATGCAATATATGTATAGGGATGGCGATAGTTTGTGGTTTATGGACAACGAAACCTTCGAGCAACATTCGCTGCTTGTAGAATTTGTTGGTGATAACTTAAAGTTCCTAAAGGAAGGCGAGACGGTCACTATCAAAATGGAAGGGGTAACCCCGCTTGCCCTTGAACTCCCTAACTTCGTTGAACTTCAAATCGTTGAGACGGATCCAGGGTTACGAGGGGATACGGTGAGCGGTGGTTCAAAACGTGCTACGCTTGAGACTGGCGCGGTTGTTAACGTCCCACTGTTTGTTCAAAACGAAACGCGCATCAAAGTTGACACGCGTACTGGAAAATATGTAGAAAGGATTTAATAGCCGTTAGTCGTTGGCAATTAGCCGTTGGCAGAATTGGCTTTTGGCAAGAAAGACGTTTTTTTTAACGCTGGCATCTGGTTTCCATAAGCCATAGACCAATAGCCATAGACCATTAACCATAGACCAATGGTTTGACCAATAGCCAATAGCCATAAGCCATAGACCAACAGCCAATAAACAAATGCGTCAAAATAAAGCTAAGGACAGATCCCAATCTCCGGAACAAGACTTCAGCGGCGTGCTGGAACTCGTTGAACAGCTGGCAGCGATTCTTGAGCGTACCGACCTCACAGAAGTGCGCATCCGAGAGAATGAACTTGAGGTGCAGGTGTCCAGGCACCCCGGAAATCCGCCTAAATATGAGAACCTTCCCTTACAACCTGTGGAAGCGAATATTGCGGTGAGGCCCCAAAATTTACCTATAGAAGATGCGGAGGTCGAAAGCGACGCACAAGCCGAAAACAATTTTATCAACGCTCCGATGCCTTCACGCTTTTATCGTTCCGCAGCACCTGAAGAACCGCCTTTTGTTGAAGTCGGGGATATCGTCAGTATTGGGGAGCCTGTCGCGGTTCTTGAAGTTATGAAAACATATAACCCAGTGGAAGCACCTTTTAGCTGCGAGATTTTGGAAATCCTCGTTGAAGACGGGGACGCAGTTGAGTATAACCAGCCGCTGTTCCGGGTGAAGCAGCAATAGATTTTTTTACTATTCATAATTCAAATCCAGTTGACTTAGGCGAAAACCACCGTGGAACGAAGTGGAACGGTGACCAGATTTAATAGTTTAAAAAATGATAAAAAAAATATTAGTAGCAAATCGCGGTGAAATCGCTGTCCGTATTATTCGCGCATGTAAAGACATCGGAATTAAGACGGTCGCTATTTTCTCTACTGCTGATGAGGAGGCACTCCACGTTAAATACGCTGACGAGGCATATTGCATCGGACCGCCCCCATCAGCAGAAAGTTATCTCAAGTATGCCAATATTATTTCTGTCGCGGATTTTGCGAACGTCAATGCTATTCACCCAGGAGTGGGTTTTCTTGCTGAGGACGCACAGTTCGCCGAGATTTGCGAGGCACACGAAATACGATTCATCGGTCCTTCTATTGAGGATATTCGGACGATGGGGGACAAGGTAAAGGCATTGGAAACAGCAGCGAAAGCTGGTCTGAAATTGATTCCCGGCAGCCAAAGTGGTAGACGCAGAAACAATAAAAAAGGGACAGTCGATACTGCTGAGGAGGCGGCGCAACTCGCCGAGAAAATCGGTTATCCCGTCGGGATTAAAGCCGTCGCTGGCGGTGGAGGTCGCGGCATTCGGATTGCTGAGAACCGTCCAAGTTTGATGAACCTCTTTCGCACCGCGAAGGCTGAAGGTGAGGCTGCTTTTGGTAATGGCGATGTCTATATCGAGAAATGGATTGAAGAGGCACGGCATATTGAAGTCCAGATCTTAGGCGATATGCACGGGAATGTCGTTCACTTGGGTGAGCGTGAGTGTTCTATCCAGCGTAAGCAGCAGAAACTGCTTGAAGAAGCACCCGCCGCTTCTATTCCATCTAAACTTCGATCTGACATCTGTAAAGCCGCCGCAAAAGCCGCAAGATCCATCGGTTATTCAAACGCAGGGACTATTGAATTTGTTGTTGATAAAGATAACAATTTCTATTTCCTTGAAATGAACACGCGTATTCAGGTTGAGCATACGATCACTGAGAGTATTACCGGTATTGATCTCATTAAAGAACAAATCCGACTCGCAATGGGTGAGGAACTCGGATACAGCCAATCTGATGTTGAGATACACGGACACGCTATTGAGTGCCGGATTAATGCCGAAGACCCAGCGAATCAGTTTATGCCTTCGCCAGGGCTGGTCACCACCTACCACCCGCCAGGGGGCATAGGTGTTCGAGTCGATGGATACCTCTACACAGGGTATACCGTGCCACCTCACTACGATTCACTTGTCGCGAAACTTATCGCAAGCGGTAGAGACCGGGAAGAGGCAATTGCGCGATTAGATCGGGCGTTGTCCGAATTCAGAATTGAGGGCATAAAAACCACAATTCCGCTCTATCAGCAAATTCTCAACGACGAACGCTTCCTCAACCGAGCTATCTTTACAAATTTTCTTGAAACATAGGGTAAGTTATGAAATGTACCGCTATTCGCTGTTTGCTATTCGCTGTTCGCTGTTCGCTGTTCATTGTACTAACATCTATGTCTGTAGCGGCGGTTACCTATGTTGATGTCACCGATGAATCTGGCATCCATTTTCGGCATTCAAGTGGTACTCGATCAAGCCTACTACCTGAAGACATGGGATCCGGTGCCGGATTCGCTGATATAGATAACGATGGGGATATAGACCTCTACGTTGTGAACCTCCCTGGACCTTTTAAACAAGATCGGAATCCTGTTAACTCCGGGACCGCTAATGTTCTCTATCGAAACAACGGGGACGGTACGTTTACGGACATTACCAAGACCGCAGCGGTCGGACATCGAGGCTACGGTATGGGATGCGTTTTTGCGGATTATGATGGCGACGGCAATATCGATCTATACATCACCAATTATGGGGCGAATGTGCTTTATCGCAATAACGGCAATGGCACTTTCCATGATGTGACGGGTACTGCTGGCGTCGGTTGTGAATTATGGAGCACAGGGGCTGCCTTCGCCGATGTGGACGGCGACAACGATTTGGATCTCTATGTTTGCAACTACGTCACCTACGACTTAGAAGCGTTAGAGCAGATGAAGGAGGAATCCTTACAATCTGGCAAACCCGTACCCAGTGCCCTCAATCCGCACGTCTTTGAGCCGCAGGATAACGTCTTTTATCGCAACAACGGGGACGGCACGTTTACGGATGTAACGGCTGAAGCGGGTATCGCTGCACCGGGGGGCAGAAGTATGCAAGCCATCTTCAGCGACTTTGATGCAGACAACGATCTTGATTTGTACGTCGCAAATGATACCTCTGTCAACTATACCTATCGTAATGACGGGATGGGTGTGTTTACTGATGTCAGTGCCGAATCGTGGGCGGCGGATTTTCGGGGTTCCATGGGACTCGCCGCTGGGGATTACGACGGTGATGGTGATGTAGACCTTTTTATGAGCCACTGGGTTGACGAAGAAAACGCGCTCTACAGAAATCTCTTGAAGGAAGATGGGGCTACCGAACACATCAGGTTCGTGGATGAATCTTATACGGCTATGCTTGCTGAAGCGAGCATCAAGGAGATTGGATGGGGGACCGCGCTCTTTGATTACGACAACGATGGAGATTTGGATATTTTCGTGACGAACGGTAGCACCTTCCAAGAACTCAAGCGTCCACAGGTGCTTATCCCCCAACGCGATGCCTTGTTCCGCAATGAGGGTGATGGCACGTTCACCGATGTAAGTGGGATCACGGGGATTGCTGTGCTTCCTATCCGAGTCGGTCGCGGGGCGACGTTTGGCGACTACGACAACGATGGCGATGTTGATATTTTTATCCTCAACAACCATGCAGCACCGACGCTATTGCGCAATGACGGTGGTAACCGTAACAATTGGCTGCATATAGAATTAATTGGCACCAATGCCAACCGAAACGCAGTCGGCGCGAAAATTCAAGTGAAAACGGCAGATCGGACACAGATACGCGAGGTTTATGCGGGTGATAGTTACATGTCTTTTAATAGTTTCATCACTGAATTCGGTGTAGGGAGTGCTACACAGGTCGAACGTGTACAGGTTATCTGGTCAAACGGTGATACACAAACGCTGCATAACGTGCCGGCAAACCAACGACTCCGTATAATGCAAGAAGCGAATAGCGAATAGCGAATAGCAAACCGCAAATCGCGAATAGCGGACAGCGAATAACGAATAGCGAATAATGAGCAACCGTTTCTACCTATCCATTTCTATATTCTTAATCCTACTCGCATGCGGTGAGGATCCTGCCATCAAACGCGGCAAGGAATTAGTCAGAACTGGTGACACCGCGGCAGCGATTCAGCAGTTTGAATCGGTAATCAGACAAAATCCTTCTGATGCCGAAGCCTATTACCAACTCGGTTTAGCGTATGAAGAATTGAAAGATACTACTCAAGCGACTGGTGCTTTTAAAAACGCGCAACGATTAGCACCCCAACGTCCAGAAATCACACTCGCACTCGGTCGCCTCCATTGGCATACCGGTAATCGTGACCTCGCTATTCCGCAATTTCAAAATCTATTGAATAGTTCTCCCAACCAAGATATTCGCCTTCAGTTAGCGGCACTCACGGGTGATGCCTACCACGTTCAACGTCTCCGCACGGAAGGCAGCGACGATTACGAGCAGACCTTCACTGAAAAAGGGAACATGATGACCTTTACGGCGAAGTATACGGACGATTATAGTCCCGCAATTTCGCCCGATGGAAAATGGCTCGCCTTCGCCTCAAACCGCCTCCAGAACGCTGAGTTGTATCTCATGGATATCAACACGCGCTCGCTTCGTCAACTGACACATACCGATGAACTCGACGAATACATGCCAGCATTTTCACCCGATGGAAAGTCGCTTGCCTTCGTGACAGAGCGTACCCGCGGCGGCATGATGTTACCACCTGTCCAAGCAAGCGGCTCTGATCCGAGCAGTGCCTCGATTTATCTCATGGATGTTGACGGGAGAAACCAACGTCCAGTCATTGATGTAGAAGGCGCGCATCGCGCCCCCGTCTTTTCACCCGATGGAAAGCGGATCGCTTTTGAATCCAGAGCACCAACACAGGAAAACGGAAGCACGCCTGGAGATACTAACAATGACGATACTTTAGAAATCTACATCATCCAGACAGACGGCACAAATCAGACGCAGCTAACCCATAACACTGTTGATGACGGACATCCAACGTGGGCACCCGATGGCAGACGGATTGCCTTTACCTCGATGGTAGAGGATGTCTATCAGATTTTCGTCATTAGTGCGTCGGGTGGTACGACGCAGCAACTAACGTTCTCTAACGCAAGCCACTATCAGCCGACTTTCAGCCGAGATGGAAAGCGAATTATCTATGTCTCAAGTGCGCATAATCATTATACGCTATGGATGATGAACGCTGACGGCACAAACAAGACCCAACTCACAAGCCACGTCGGTGCCCATTTTGAGCCGAGCCTTTCAGGAGATGGAAAAACCCTCGTCTTTAGTTCTGACCGTTCAGATCACATGCGAATCTATCTCATGGATTTAGCACAACCCATTCAAGAAGAAGAATTGAAGACGCGGTTGGCAGATTTGTAATCCCCCCTTTCTCATAATATGCGATCGATTTTTTTTATTTTCCTCATTTTCCTTATCATCGCCGGTTGCGATCTGGATACACCACCAGATAAGATGGATCCGCAATTGGCGGCACACTATCAGCGCGGTATTGATGCTTTAGACAGACGCGACTTCGCCGAAGCCGAAAAAGCGTTTCAAACGTGCTTGCAGATGGATGCGAATGCACACGATGCACGTATGCAGTTAGCACGCACCTACATTAGACAGATGAAGTTTACCGCCGCTGAGGTGGAATTACAGATGTTAATAGGACTTCTGAAGCAGACACCGAGGGCACGGGATAAGTTATCAAGGGCGTATCTAACGTTAGCACAGGTTTTCAGTTATCAGCAACGCTTTTCTGATTCCACTGCTGCACTTACCAACGCACTGGAGGTGAACCCTGACGATACAGATGCACGCATTAGGTTAGGCTATTTCTTAGGCGCGCCGCAACAAATGCTCGTCCCCGACCTCTCAGCGTCTAAGCGTCAATTTGAAAAAGTACTGGAACTTGAACCGAATAACCTTGAAGCGATGCTACAACTCGGTTTAGCCGAATTCCGACTCGGTAAAGCGGATAAGGCAGCCGAAAGATTTGAGAATATCATCCAAAATTACCGTCGCCACTCCGGTGCCTATTACTATCTCGGTGTCTACCATCTCCGACACGGCGACCCTGAAAAAGCCGTTGCGAATTTCAAAGAATCACTCCGTCTCAAACCCCGCGATCCCGAAACCTTATGGAATTTATGGACAGCATACAGTCAACTCGGCGGCTACCCTGACGATTTACCAGAGGAATTTCGGATAGCGGTCAGCGGTCAGCGGTCAGCGGTCAGCGGTCAGCCACTGACAACCGACAACTATTTCACCAATATTGCCCCTGATTTAAAGATGGACAAAGTGGATGGCGGGCGCGGCAGTGCTTGGGGAGACTACGACAATGACGGAGATTTGGATATCGTCGCCGTCGGGACGTATCAACCGCACGTCCTTTATCGCAACAACGGGAACGGCACGTTCACAAACGTAGCAGAGCAAGCAGGCGTTGCCGATCCGAGAGGCGGTTGGGGTTCGCTCTTTGCCGATTACAATAACGATGGTTACCCAGATCTCTACATCACGCGTGGCGGTTGGTCGGGGGCAGCGGAAAACACACTTTATCATAACAACGGAGACGGTACGTTTACCGATGTAACGCACACCGCAGGTGTCGCCGACCCACAAAGCAGTTTCTGTGCCGCGTGGGCGGATTATGACAACGATGGATACATTGACCTCTACATTGCAAATGGAGTTATCGGGGACGGTGCCGCGAATGTCTTATATCGTAACAACGGTGATGCAACTTTCACGAATACCGCTGAGACAGCAGGTGTGGCAGACATTGGGAATTCCCTCGGAACCGCTTGGGGGGACTACGATAAAGACGGGTACATCGATCTACACGTCGTCAATTACGGACAATCTAACGTTCTCTATCGGAACAACGGGGACGGCACGTTCACGGATGTAACGGCGGCGGCTGGCATGAGTCTCGCTGTTACGGATGCATTTGTTACCTTCTTTTTAGACGTGGATAACGATGCCGATCTCGACCTTTTCATCTCCAATTCAGGATCGTTTCAAGCCTTCATTGCAGGGCAAATTACAGGGAGTGCTACACACGATAGCGACCGACAGGTGCTCTATCGGAACAATGGCGATGGCACCTTTACGGATGTCACAAAGGAATCTGGTCTGTACCACGCCTATGGCGCGATGGGAGCAAATTTCGGGGACATCAATAGCGACGGCTATGTTGATATCTATCTCGCCACGGGGGCACCGCAAATGGGACGACTTGAACGCGACGCGCTCTTCCAAAACAACGGGGATGGCACTTTTACGGATGCAACTGTCGCTTTAGGTTTAGGCAACATCGGAAAAGGACACGGTGTGACTTTCGGGGATGCCGACGCTGATGGGGATGTTGATATTTATGTACCTGTTGGCGGGGCATTTATCGGAGACCAGTGGCACAATCTCTTTTACCAGAATGCTGGTACTGGAAACAACTATCTTACCCTAAAACTCGTCGGTGTGAAAAGTAATCGGGACGGTATTGGTGCTAAAGTGACCTTGAACCTCGGCGATAGCACAATCTATAGAGAGGTCAGCGGCGGGTGTGGGTTCGGCTCAACCAATAGTCTATCCCTTGAAATCGGTCTCGGAACGCACACAAAAGTTGATACCCTTGAAATCGTCTGGCCCTCCGGTCAAGTGGATACACATAGGAACCTGTCTGTCAACCAGAAATTCATTGTGACCGAAGGGAAAGAACTATGAATGAGAGTCCGTTGAGTTCCCCCAAGTCCGCCTTACTCACAGCAGAAAATATGTCTCTTTTTGTTGACTATTATCAACTCACAATGGGGCAGGCAGATTTCAACGCACAAAACGACGCTATTATCACAGCGAACTACTACGTCCGCAAAATTCCACAGGGACAATATCTCATTGCTGCCGGGCTGGAACAGGTTATCCACTATATCTTAAATTTACGCTTCACCGAGGCTACGCTCGACTGGTTAGCACAGCGTGGCGACCTACGCACTGACTACCTTGCCTCACTTAAGGACTTCCATTTCAATGGTGCTGTCTTTGCAGTCCCCGAAGGCACACCCGTTTTCCCCAATGAACCGATTATCAACGTCACAGGACGTTCCAGAGATGTCCAACTTTTTGAGACCTATCTGCTCTGTGTCATGAACTTCCAGACGTTAATTGCGACGAAGGCATCGCGGATTGTGCAAGCAGCGCGAGATAGACCGGTTTTTGATTTCGGGGCGCGGCGGGCACACGGCAGGGATGCCGGTATTTTGGCTGCCCGTGCTTCCTTCATCGGAGGTGCTAAGGGAACATCATTGGTACTCGCGGGACACTATTTCGAGATTCCGTACGTCGGCACGATGGCGCATAAATTCATTTCTGAGCGTCCTACCGAGTTAGCAGCCTTCCGAGATTACGCGACAGCCTTTCCAAACAGCACAACACTCCTAATTGATACTTATGACACAATTCAAGGTGCCCGTAACGCTTGCATCGTCGCAAAAGAGATGGAGGCGCGTGGAGCAAGGTTACACGCAGTCCGGTTGGACAGCGGTGACCTACTGACCCTCAGCAGAGAGGTACGACGTATTTTTGATAGCGAGGGGCTTGACTACATCCAAATTATAGCCAGCCACGAACTTGATGAGTTTCAGATAGACACCTTACTCGAAAATGGGGCACCCTTGGATAGTTTCGGGGTAGGCACTCGGCTTGCGACGGGTGCTAATTTCAATTCGCTTACAGGTGAAGGGGCTCCGTCTGCCTTAGGTGGGGTCTATAAATTAGTTGAAAGTGATGGTAGACCCGTTGGGAAACAGTCGCTTGATGAACCTTCCAAAGCCACAGTCCCGGGAAAGAAGCAGATTTATCGCATCACTGATGCTGACGGGAATTATATAAAAGACCGTGTGACGCTTTGGGATGAGGAAATTGCCGAGGGACAACCCCTTCTAATTCCGATTATCCAGAACGGGGAATTGGTATATGATTTTCCAAACCTGCATGCAATTCAGGAGCGAACTATCGCAGAACTCGAAAAATTACCGGATTGTCATAAACATCTATCGAACGCGATACCTTATCCTGTTGCGTTAGATCCAATTGTAGCATAGTTTCCTGTTAGGCTGTGCGTTTATTGTGTAGCATAACCTTTTAGGTTGTGTCTCTATTGTAGCATAACCTTTTAGGTTGTGTCTCTATTGTAGCATGGTTTCCTGTTAGGCTGTGCCTCTATTGTAGCATAACCTTTTAGGTTGTGCCTCCTTCCAATGAAGGCATTTCTTGAATCACAGGAATGACGTAGCTCCGAATTGTCAGCTCTCCTGCGAACGTTTCTGTTTCCACGCGCGGTTCCGCCTCTTTTCGATGATCAAAAACGACATAATATCCTTCGGCGACTCCCTCCAGTTTGAGGTAAGCAACGAGCTGCTGTTTGCCTGCTTGATAACGTCTCTCACCTCGCCATACCTTCGTCTCAACGATGTATTTCTGCCTATTATGCGTGATAAGGATGTCCATCCTACCCCGCCCCGTTTGCGCTTCGATGTGCATCATACCCCCAATACGCCTGACAAACGCATCGAGGTAAGCAAGCAGCAGGTGTCTACCCACAGACTCTTGCGGGGTCTCTGGCACCTGTAGGATCCTGAACCCTGCACGGGCAATAAAGTCTCTAAAATTATCCAACAATGCTACCATCTCAATCTGTCCAATAGACGTGAGATAGTCCCTGAAATCTGAGATCCTGTCTTGGGGAAGATATTCCTGCTCTAATCCATTTACTGCCGGCTTGAACGCACTCAAAATTCTGTAAAAATAAATCGGATTGGCAATCTCACATAAGCCATCAATTCCTCTTTTGATGACGCCGTAAGTTGCGAGTTCACTGATGTTGTCATCATCTATGTTGAAAAGCACGCCATCCTCGTATGCCGTAATTCTCATAAGAATTTTTTCAAAACGCGGGTCTTTTCGGACATTGGTTGTCAGATGATCGATGTTTGTGTTCCGTTCTTGCAACAACTGCGCGTGTGCCGTTGTAAAATGTTCCGTCCTAATTGGTTCAGTTTTCGGAATCTCCAGTTCTTCGGTAAGAATCTGTCCGAATCGACTAACAAGCACAGGCTGTCCACCCGTCTGTTTGTGAATAGCAGTTGTGACATCAGGGGCAAAAGCCTGACCAACTTCGTCAGTATATTGTGCAAAAAGTTCTTGCACCTGTTCAAGGGTGAAATTGGGTAAATGAAACTCCTGCTGGATGTTGAAGGGTGAGATAGACCTATCGTAGTTGAGTTGGATAATATTCTTGATGCCGACGATGCCAACGCTGTGTGGACAGCGCGTTCTACCGGAAAGATAGATACGGCGTAACGAACGCAGGAATCCCTTGACAGCACCTTGTGGAATAGCATCAAACTC
Source organism: Candidatus Poribacteria bacterium (assembly GCA_965232115.1). Classification (GTDB taxonomy): domain Bacteria; phylum Poribacteria; class WGA-4E; order WGA-4E; family WGA-3G; genus WGA-3G. The sequence goes on along the minus strand of OZ246958.1, from coordinate 3,557,069 downwards.
GTCAATGATGAGGACAACCTTCTGCACAATTCCAAAGTGTTCCTCAAGAAGGCGCGCAAGCTGGGTAAAGAACCTTCTCATCGCGACATGATCAGTTATCTGAGTTTCCCGCAAAAATTGCATGAGGGCTTCAGAAGGCACCGACCCACGTCGCTGAAAAACAACGTCGACTTCATCACAAATATCTTCGGAGAGAGCTCCGTAAAAATCAGTGGGGATATGATTTTCGTATTCCTCAAAGTTCAGTTGAATGGGGAAATAGGTTAAATCTTCAGCCGTGAGTGTGTCAAGTGCCAGTTGGAAAAAGGTCGTTTTACCAGTCTGACGGGGCGCGAATAGGACGATGTATTTACCTTGTTTGATGCGGTCAATAAAATCGGCCGTTTCTTCTGTGCGTCGGACAACATAGTTATCCTCAAGATACAAACGACCTTCTGTTCCAAAGCGTCTCATTCCTTTCTCCGATGGACTTTCCACATGGTTATTTCAGCCGTTTTTGGTATTCTTTGAGAAAACGCATGACCGTGTCTGGGTCGGTAGCTTGAAGGTTTCCAAGGGTGCTGGCTTCTTCCATAAGTGATGCCATCTGAACAGGGTTGTCCCTCAGTGTATCTTCCGCCCTTTTATAAAAATAGGCTGCCTGCGCGTTTTCATTGTGTTTTTCATTTATAGCGGCGAGATAAACGTAAGCAGCGGCGAGACGTGGAGATTCAGTGCGGTTCTGAATGAACTCGTTAAAAGCGAAGCGTGCCTCATTGTAACGTCCATCGTCGTAATGAACGCGTCCGATCCGAAACTGTGCTCTATCCGAGAAACTATCCTTGTGCCCACCGGCAAGATACCTATCACGTTCTGGATATCCAATAGTAGTTTTATAGGCTTGTAGTGCCTCGCTATAGCGGTTCAGTTTTCTGTACAACTCGCCTAACTGGAAATTTGCCATCATCGCTTGCAAGGTATCCGGATGTGATGCAATAACTGTTTTATAAGTCTCAAGTGCCTCGTTAGGATCAGAGAGGCGTTCAGCGTAAAGAAGTCCGCTACGATAGAGGGCTTCGGCGGCGTATGTCAAATTGGGATAGTGTTTCGCTACCAGTTGATATGCCTCAATTGCCTTCGGGTAGTCTTGTAACTGTCGCTCATAGATGGTCCCGATTTGCAATTGCGCCCGTGCCGCCTCAATAGGTGGTAAGGCGTTGTTATGGAGCTGCTCGCGCAGATTTTCAATGGCTGCAAGGTGTTGAAGTGTCGAAAGTTGTTCGGATGCCAGTTTTGCTTGGGGTGTATGTGGCGCAGTCGCAATGAGGTTTCGGGCGATACTTAATGCCGAAGAAAAGTCTCTATCGGCGCGTGCCGCATCTAACCGTTCTAATTCCGTTTCCGACATCTGTTCTGCAAGATTCTCAATTTTCCTATGAATCTGGGTTCTCACTTCAGACAGGCTCTTATCGTGCATTGAAATCTGTCCTAAATATGCCGGGTCGAGTCGTGGCAGATACGCATGAAGGAATGTTTCAAAAGCCGCTATCGCTTTCGGATAGTTCATGACTTTTTCGTGGCAAACGCCTGTCCAGTAGATGACAGCGTGCATATTCCAGAAGTTCGGATATTTCTGTTTGAGTTTCTCAAACACAGGGATTGCCAGTGAATATTTTTCAGTAGTCCGGTGGATATTTGCAATCTGATAGAGTGCTTCCGCTGCGAAATTGCTCGTGGGGTAATCGTTCACAACCTTTCTATAGGTCGCAATCGCTAAAGCAGATTGATTCAGCACGGTGTGCCTTAAATGCGCAATACGCCATCTCGCTTCTGGTGCCATGACGGTATCTGGATGCGCTGCTAACAGTTCCTCGTACTTGGCAATTGCTTTTGAAGGTTGATTGAGTTGCGACTGGTTCCGGTAAAGTTCGGCTATCTGGAACTGGGCAACGGCAGCAAGCGGCGTGCCGCGGTGCTGAATCATTACGCGCTGCTGCTCCCTGAGATCAGCGAGTGCCGTGTTAATATCCCGAATCTTTTGTAAACCCGTTTTATGCACGAAGTGGGCGGCAGGCGCGAGTTTGATTAGCCTGTCGTAGGTCTGAATCGCATCCTGATAATTGCCCATGCGACTGTAGACATCCCCTTTCTTAATGATAGCCAGAAAGAGCTCTTCAGGAGTGAGACCATTTTTTTCAAACTGCAGAATTTTGTCATAAGCCGCAGCTGCGTGATTGTATTGATGCGTGTAGTTGTAGTAGATTTCGCCAATCTGATAGTAGCACCAACTTTTTACCGCAATGTCCTTGGTAGATTCTGCAAGGACTTCGAGTTTATGAAGTGCTTGGGTATACTCTCCTGCTTCAATTAAGACGTGCACTTCTTCAAAGTGCGCAAACGCTGCAAGCGGAAGGAAGAACATTATTAGCAGTACCTGTGAGATAAGGGTTTTCAGTCGTCTATTGTCAGGCTTCAGACAAGAACAATTTGTAAAAGTCTGCCACCGCTCGGTATACGCTAAGAGGCGGTGAATTGTTACAGGAAGACCTCTTAACTGACAACTGATAACTGATAACCGACAACTATTCATTGCTAATATCCCTTGGCAGCTACCTGAGTTGTGTTGTTGACCTTTAAACTTTGCGCCAGCTTCATCCAATCGGTGCCTTGTGCCTGTTCTTTGACCCGCTGGAGGCGGCTTTCTGTGTCCCACGCGTCATTTCGGAGGTGATATGTAATCATAGCATCCTCCAAATTCCGCTGGATGTCTTGCTGAAGATATTGCTCAATCCGGGCATCAGCCGATTCTGATTCGCTTAATTGCAACTCCACTTTCGGCTGCCAGAACTCGCCAACTAAGACAACGGCAGTAATCAAAGCGATCAGAGCAGTGCTTGCGGCAGCGGTTTTGTGCCATTGAAAAAGGGCTTGAATGTTGGATAAAAATGATCGAATACGCGAAGGGGCGGATTCCTCTTGTGAGGCGGCGAGACGTTTGTACACATTCATCTCAATATCCTGAAGTGCTGCTTCAGGTAAAGTTACTTCGTTCTCTGCCATATCCGTCAATTTTAGTAAGGTAGTGAAGGACTCAACCGCTTTGCTACAGTCTGAACATTTCTTCAAATGCTGTTCAAACGATTCTGCTTCTTTACTCGACAAAAGTTTAGACGCATAATCAATAGCTTGTCCTTCAGACTTATTACACTTAGGCATAAATGTTCCCTCCTTTAGAGTTCGTTGTTTTCCCGGAGTGGGTGCAGCAGCGTTTGCAACCGTTTCATCGCACGGTGTAAATGGATTTTCACTGTACCCTCTGCCATATTAAGGGTTTCCGCAACTTCTTTGATTTGGAGACCTTCATATCGATTTAAAATAAATACTGCTTTCTGTTTCGGGGAGAGTTGATCGACGGCTTCACGAATAATGCGTCCGAGCTCCTTCTCTTCCACTTCTTTTACGGGATTGCTGTGTTGGTCGGTGGCTACAAGATTCTCTTCTGGAATTTCCAGATCCTCTAACGCATAGACAGGGTGACGCGCTTTCGCACGGTGATAGTCGATGACAAGATTGGCGGCTATTTTGTAAAGCCATGTTGAGAATTTAGCTTTCGGCTGCCAATTCTCCAACGCGCGATACGCCTTGAAGAAGACCTCGATAGTAATATCTTCAGCGTCTTCATAATTTCTGACCGAGCGCAGGAGATACGAGAAGATTTTCGATTTATAACGCTTCATCAACTCATCAAATGCGTTTTGGCGACCGGCTTGAAACTGGGCAACTAACATTTCATCATCAATCAACTTATCCATAATTCCCGACTTTCGATATCGGTTGGAAGTTTTGTCCGTATCAAAACAATGGACAAAATTGAACTATCGCTTCCTTAAACGGAAACGATGTAAATAAGTTTACAAAATTAGTGATTAATTTGTCAAGCAGCTTTTGACTTGATTTTCTAATACTATTGGTTTAAAATAAAACGAAGAATGGTTATTGATTTTCAGTATTTAACTGACATCTGACGGCTGATAACTAACTACTATATGGAGGTATTTTTTGTGGCACATAAACATACTGATTCTGAATTAAAACCTTTGGTCATTCCTGCTTCTGAGACAGCGGCGCGGATGGCACAAGCGGCAGGGAACTTCCTGGATACGCTCACACCACCCCTACGTCAGCAAGCAGCACTTCCGTTTGATGGAAACGAACGCTTCCGTTGGCACTACATCCCCATTGAGATGTGGGAACGCAAAGGTGTATCTCTCAAAGAGTTAAACGAGAAGCAACAGGAAGCAGCCTTCGCGCTTATGGAGAGCGGTTTGAGTGCAAAAGGCTATCAGAAAGCCCGCGCTATTATTAACTTAGAGACAACGCTCGGTGAGATTGAACGGGCTGCCGGTGAAGCCCGGCTCGTCCGGGATCCATCCTTATACTTCTTCACGGTCTTTGGTGATCCGACGGGGAACGGCGCGTGGGGATGGCGGGCTGAAGGACACCATGTCTCTCTCAACTTTACTGTTGTCAATCGTGAATTGGTTTCTCCTAACCCGTCTTTCTTCGGCTCAAATCCGGCTGAAGTGCCACAAGGGCAAAAAAAAGGACTCAGAGTCCTTTCGGCTGAGGAGGACATCGCACGTAAACTCCTTACAAGCCTAAATAAGGCACAGAAGGCACAAACCATTATCAATGCAGACGCACCCTCCGATATTTTAACGCGCGATGTCCCTAAAGTTGAGTTTGAGGCTGTTGAGGGGTTAGCCGCAGAAGCTATGGAAACACAGCAGCGAGAACTGCTGATGGAACTTGTCCACGAATACATTGATCGGCTGCCTGATGAGATTGCTCAGATTGAGCGGCGCAAACTCCGTGAAGGGAACGTCAGCGATATCCATTTCGCATGGGCAGGGGGTGAAGTACCGAAGACTCCGCACTATTATAGGCTACACGGGCCGTTCTTCTTTGTAGAATACGATAACACCCAGAACAATGCAAACCACATTCACTCTGTGTGGCGGCACATCGCAGACGATTTTGGTGTCGACCTGCTTCGGTTGCACTACCACAAATCTGACCATCACGATCATTAGGAAGCGGCTATCGGCAGTCAGGGCGGTTTCTCCGAAACCTTTCAGTAGTCAGCGAAAAGATCGTTGTGGCGGTTATGAACATTTGTCATTGCTACAACGTGTTACTGACCGCTGAAAGCCTGCGTAGCAGGCGACCTGACTGCTGACCGCTAATTGCTGATCGCCTTCAAGTTCCCCCAGATCGTCGTTAACTTATCAGCGGCTTCGACAGCGAGTTCCTCACTGGTGAGAACGACTAAACCCGTATGTTCCGAGTTCTTTCCGAAGACAATAGAGTGAGTATACCAACCGCTCCAGCCTTTCTGTCCATCTTGACCGGCTGCTTTATCGCCATCATTGACACAAATACCCAGACCAAACTCGAACCCGTCACTGAATTTTTTGCCTTTGACTTGTAATTCTTCCGCCGTGAACCTGAGTTCGTAGTAGGTTTTCTTTTCCACTTCGTCGCGGATAACGGCGATATCATCGCCGGGGACAATGCCGCCACCCCCCGGATTTTCATTGAGTGCGTTTGGGAGAATGTCCTTCCCTTTATCGTCTAAGCCGATATTGTACAGGAACATCTGATGTCCAGCAGTCCGTTTGCCACTCATTTCAAAGGCGAGTTGTGCACCATCACCGTTCCACGCAGGGGCGGCAGCGTGCTCATGCTCATCATCGGTGACAATCAGCGCAATATAGACAGCACTAGCATCCCAAGTAATCATGAAGCAGGTCTCGTGATCATCGGGACCCGTCCATTTTCCACCATTATGTGTTTCAAAAACGTTTCCAGAGTATTCAACCCCACAAAAAGGTTTCCCATCCGTACCTGTGACGGCTTCAAGCATACCCTCCCATTCCTTAAGGTCTCCGTCAATTGTGACATCAATCCCTACCAGTGCATTATAGACATCGTGTGTTTTGCTGCGCCACTGGGCATTTGCTGTGATGTTTGTAAGCAGCGCGAATGCGATTGTCAGTACCCAAATTTTGCCCATACGCGGCAAAATTTGTCTTTGCTTTACATTATTGTTCATTTTTCTTTCTCCTTGTTAGCGGTTACCAATAGTTCTGTCCGATACATCACCACCCAAACAAAAAATATACCGGTCGCTGCTTCCGATGTACAGCAATCCGTTGGCAACCGCAGGTGATGAATAGAATTCTATATTTCGTGTGACAGTTCTCGTATCAAACTCCCACTGCATCTCTCCGCTACCAGCAGAGAGGGCGTAGATATATCCATTTTTTGTAGCCGCATAGACGAGTTCCGGCGTTACAGCCGGTGAAGATACGACCGGGCCACCGAGATCCGTTTTCCAGTTAAGTTTCCCGTCTATTGCTCCAAGAGAATAGACGTATCCGTCACGCGAACCGAAGATAACATAGCCATCCTGAACAGCAATCGCCGTGAGAACTGCGTCTTCTGCTTCGTGCTCCCATACGGTGTCCCCTGTTTCGACGTTAAGCGCGACGACTTTGCCCGCGGGTATGGGGGCACTCTCGGAGAAGTTCCCTCTTCCGAGTCCAAAAAAGACGAGATCTTCGTGTACACTGGGACTTCCCCACACGGGATAAGGCATCTGTTTTGACCAAATTTCAGTGCCTGTTTCTGCATTAACCGCAAGAATCTGGTAACCATCATAGCCTGTCCCGAAATAGACTATTCCCTTATGCACAACGGGCGACATGTCAGCGTGAACCCCACCGTAGTGCCAAATCTGTTGGCCTTCTAAGGCATCAATGCAATAAACACCATCACCACCGGCTGTGAAATAGAGTTTGCCTTGACTGATAAACGGCGTTGACTCAACATGACTTGCCGTCTTGAAGGACCAAATGAGATCACCCGTCTTTGCATCGAGACACCGGAGATGACAATCGCTGTCTTGATGGTAGCCTTCCCCGATGTAGACTCTGCCGCCGGCAACGGCAGGGGGCGAGAAAATTGGGATACGCGAACTATGCCGCCAGACGACCTTCTTTGATTCCGTATCAATGCAGTACGTCGCACCGCCGAGAGAGAAAATCGAACCGTGTGAAGAACCTATATAAAGCCGATTTCCGACAACTGCTGGTGAGGAAGAGAAGTCAACCGCCATCGCCTCTTCGTCCCTGAACACCCATGCCAGTGTGCCGTGTGTTGGTCCCGGAAGTCCGTCTACGTGTCCTGTCCGATTTTTTCCACCTCGGAAAGTTGACCATGCTCTGCTAACGCTTGTGTTTCCTGTACTCGTGTTCTGGACATTTGCTTCAGGTGTGAGGGGTGTCCAATTTCGTGCCGTGTCAATCAATAAGTAAGTTCCCCAAACAAACCCAACCAGAATAACAACGCTGAAGATAGTCGCAGTAACCTTATGTGCAGCAGCAAAATCACGGCACTTGTAAAAAAACATTTTAACTGTATCTCTGGCAAACACGAGTCCTGTCAGCAGTGCCACCCCAACGAAGGCAAGAATTTGCGGGACGATACTCAGCAACGCCGTCAGGGGTCCGAGAAGCTGCGGAATAACAGCGTAGGCAGGGCTTGCTGAGGCAAGAAAAACAAAAGAAAAGATTGCTGTTAGCAGCAACTTTGTATTGACTGTTCGCTGTTCGCTGTTCGCTGTTCGCGCACTGCTATTTGCGAATCGCGAATTGCTTAATGCTGCTTTTCTCATTTGCATCTCCTTCCCTGTTACTTGGATTCTTCCATAAATCCGACAGCGAAATGCACTAAGTTCTCAAGCATCCGACGGTTTTTAGCGATTTGCGCGCTCCTTTGGTTGTGAAGATTCGTGATGAGATACATCCCTTTTCCATATCTGAGTTTGGCGACGACAATCTCTTTCCCGTTATTCGTTGTCGCCAGTATCTGATATTTATCGTTCCATCCCCGCCATGAGTCGTCAAGCGCAAGCTGCCCAGATCGGATACGGTTGGGTGCCTTGAACAGGTCGCCTGCGTGGGAAGTCACTTTGAAATCGTTTCGGGTCGGACTCTCTACACCCTTGAGCGGTTCAGGCAGCCATCCGCTACCACACGGATGATCGTCGTCGCTATCCTGTCCCGAAGCGATGACAATACCACCGTTCTTCACGAAGTCTCTAATCTGCTTTTCTTGTTTGTCGTTAAGTCGGTATCTGCCTTCAGAGAGCGCGCGAAAACCGAGCCACAGAATATCCGCTTCATCGAGGGTCGGCAGGTTACGGTCAGTCGTCGCATGATAAACGAAACCGAAATCTGCTACGGCATCCAGTTCACCAATAGCACGCGGTTCCGACTCATACCGTTCTGTTTTCAGCAACAGAAGCTGAAGCGCATCTCCACTGAGCATTCTACGTAACTCATCTTGAAAATCCGGTGTTGAATCTCGCCTTGACACCTTGTCTCTATTGAGATATTTCTCAAAGTGGGTGAACAGCCACCAACCCCAGTCTTTATCTCTCGGTCTTGTGACTTGGGTTTGAAACCATTTTCCTCGCGTGTGTGCGATGCTGTCAATGCGCCTACCAGCTTTCAGATAGAAGACTATAATCGGTTCGCCTTCCCTCAGGAAACGGATAATTTCTTTTCTGTAGTCAGTTTCTCCTTTATAAACATCAAAACGCATCTTAATCTCTTGAAATTCACTTTTGCCCTTGAGATTTTCTTCGACCTTGATTTTTGCTGTCTTTCGTTCGGTGTTAACCTCACTGACGGTTCCGAAGACAACGTTTGTGCTTTCCGCAACGATTTGTCTGACGGTATACCGTTTTGCAATGTAGCCTTCCACAGATGCTTGTGTTAGTACGATAAGGCTTGTAACCAGCAGAGAGAAAAGGTAATAGGATTTGCGGACAGTGTATAGCTTGAAGGTTAACGTTGGTATCTGCATTGAAATTCTCCTGTATAATTCTGATGTTTTATGACAAGATGGCTTACAACTCCGCAAGTCAACGTTCCAAACGCATTAGTTGTGATCGTTATTGCGCTTTCCCTCTGGCTGCAATCTCCCATACAGATTCGACAATACCATTACGGATACCGTAATATCTGTCATGGAGGTTCACTGTAGTGCAACAGTGCGTTGGCAAAATTTCGAGTTTATCTCCCGGACTGAGAGAGACGTTTTCATCGGATACCTGTATCTTTCCGTGCTCTTCAGAGAGTCCAGTCATCTCTACACCCGTTACGCCAATAGGTTGCGGAATACCAAACTCTTTAGCAAGCACTTTCAAACCCGTATCGACGATAATCCGATCCGTGGAGGGGCGGCTCACAACAGTTGCCAGAACTGACAAAGCACGTTCAAAATGTTCGCCAACCCCTTCTACGTTTCCATAAGTAGAGTCCATCAAAACGTAAGAACCGGCTTGTACCTCTGTCATTTCAGGGATGCTACCCGTAATGTTGAAGGTGCCAGTCCCACCGCCACTCATGATGGATACTGCTACGCCGTGTTGTTCAAGGAAGGACTTTGTATCCACCAGAATTTGCATAGCCTCACGTGCAGCAGCGTTCCGTGCCGCTTTGTCGGGTTTCGCGACAGTATGTCCCTCGTATCCCATCAAGCCTGCAAATTCAACGTTTGAACTTTTGTGTATCAGTTCAGCCAGTGCCAATGCGGGTTCACCCGGTTCAACGCCGCAGCGATCCATGCCGATATTAACTTCCACTAACATCCTGACGTTCGCATCTTTCGCCACCGCTGCTTCGGAGATGGCTTGCACGTTCTGAGCGTTATCGACTGCAACCATAATTTCCGAGTGCTTCGCGAGGTTAATAAGACGCGCAATCTTTTGAGCACCAACAATTTGATTGGCGATGAGTACGTCTCGAATTCCTGCGTGAATCACCGCCTCTGCTTCACCTAACTTTGCGCACGTAACGCCAATCGCGCCCGCCGCAATCTGTTTGTGGGCGATAATCGGTGTTTTATGCGTTTTCAAGTGGGGTCTCAACTGTGCGTTCACCGTCGAAAAATAAGCCGCCATCGTCCGTATGTTGGCTTCCATTTTGTCTAAATCGATGAGTAGGGCTGGCGTATCCAGTTCCGTTTTGTACATGCCGATGAAAGGGTCGCTACGCTTCATGTGCTGTCTCTCCTAAAGCTGCTTTACAGGGTTTGCTAAGGTGCCGAACCCGTCAATTTCTATTTTCACAAGGTCGCCTGCAGCGAGTGGCAGATCGTTCGGTACAATGATACCTGTCCCCGTCGAGACGACGGTGCCGAACGGAATCGGGTTATCCCGCATCAGGAATTCCGTGAGTTGTTCAAATTTCCAATTGATTTGGGAGGTGCTCACGCTACCTTCATAGATAACTTCATCGCCGCGCAGAACGGTACACGTCATATCCAGATTATACGGATCATCTACTTCAGAGGGTGTAACAAACATAGGACCGAGCGCACAACATCCATAAAAGACTTTGGATTGCGGTAGGTAGAGCGGATTGTCCCGTTCAATATCCCAGGCGGATACATCGTTGCAGAGCGTATATCCAATGATTTCGCCGTTGTCACCGAGGACGTAGGCGAGTTCAGGCTCGGTCGCGGTCAGCGTAGAGTCACTCCGAATCCCGATAAAGCCGTTAGGACCTACGCAACGTGAGGGAGTCGCCTTGAAAAATATCTCAGGTCGATCGGCGTAGTAGACGCGATTGTAGATGTCCTGTTCACTGTCGTCGTCCCGCATATCCGCGCTCCGTTTGTAGGTGACACCGCATCCCCAGACTTCGGGGGAGTCGATCGGTGCTAAGAGGTGTGGAACATTTTCAGCAGGGGCAACATCTAATTTTTTCAATGTAAGTCCATCTGATTCCGTGGTTGCATTTTCTTCATCAGGATATGCCTGAAGTCGTATAGGGGTCGGAGTCGCCACCTTTTCTTGGATGTCCGCGAGTATTACACCGAGGCTGACTTGCTCCCGATGGGCAAGCTCCAGTATCTCTAATACATTCGGTGAGTCTTCGCTTGTTACGTCAATGACTTCCTCTTCGCGGGTAACAATCCCAACCCGCTTGCCTAAGTTTGGTAGATGAAATTGGATGAGTTTCATTCTTTATTGTCCTTGCACAATGTTATTGATACTTTATGCCGCGTCAGCATTTAAAATGGAAGCGAAATACCAACGCGTTCAGCGACGCTTTTCAACTGTTCCTGATGTTCTTTGCCAACGGGGATGCCGATTTCAGCCCATTCCTGTTCGCGCGCCCATTCTAAGCCGCCAGGCAAATCTGATCGGTCATAACCCGGTGCCGGTCGCATCTGTCGAGCATCGTGGATATGTTGATCGATCTCTGCTTTATACTCGTCAATTGGGCGAAACCGAGAAATGTCAATTGCTGCGATAAAAGCACCTTGATTGGCACCCTCCCAGATTGTTGGCGGATCCGGCGGTTTATCGAATAGCCAGATACCTGCCATAAACCCACCGAGCGCATGACTCACATGACTCAACCCCAACATCTTGAAGAACGCAGCTGGACTCTGTTCAAACGCCGCTTCCAACGGCAGCTTGGTGTCAATGCCGGTTGCCATATCGACGACTATGGGCGGTTGGTTGCCCGCTGGCAGCGCAAAACTCATCGGCGAAGCACCCGTTGCAGTGGCAATTACGCTCTCAGAACTATGTCGAAAACGGTGGCAGGAGACCGCGAATCCGGCACAATCTGCTTCAAGCGCGAGCCGTGAATACTTGCCAGCACTCCCAAAGTGGAAGTGGTTCCGACTCGTTGCAGCACCCAATCCCATTTCTTTGGCTTTTTTGACGGCCGCCTTTGCAGCATGATACGAGGCAAAATGCCCCATACCACCATCGCCGTCATAGACTGCTGTTGTTGGGGATTCGTCAATGCAGCGGACATTTGGACGCGGGTTTACTTTGCCGTCAAGCATCATCCCTACGTATCCCGGCGTTTGGCGCGTGCCATGACTGAACACACCCCGCAGATCCGTGAGAACGAGCAGATGTGCTATGTGCGCACCATCCGCTTCTGAGGTCCCAGCCTTCTGGAAGGCTTCACTGATGAAGTCTCGCATTGCATCCGGCATCACGCGGATAAATTCTTTTGGAACTACATTCATAATTTATTGAAACTCCAGTTGTGCCCACACTGCAGCATTCTTAACGACGGCATCGGGTGTGATTTGTGAAGAGAGCAGATGTCCTTGGGTCGAGCGGAGTGTCGGCTGTCTGGCATCTTGGTAACGAAAATCCAGACTCCATCGGACGTGTGCTGCCCGGTTTGGTAACCCGCGGTGAAACAGGAGATTACTGAAAATCACAACATCCCCTGGGTCAATCTCTATACGAACCGCAGCTGCTTCGACAGGTTTGATAGAGTCGTCGTGGATACGTAGATAGTACTCGTCTTTTTCGTGTGGAACGACTCCCCATTTATGGCTTCCCGGAATAAATTCCATACACCCATTTTCAACATTGACTGGTACTAAGGGTGCCCAGACGTTCATCATCCGCAAGACATCCGCTGTCTCTGAAGTATAACCAGCATCTTGATGCCACAAAACTTCTGTACGCTTGTTCTCAGGCAGCTTCGGACGCACGGAATAGTTTGGATACAATCGAATCTCTGAACCGAGGATCCTATGTGAAAGTTCAAGGAGGACAGGATGGGCGAACACACCGAAAAAGCCTTCTCGGTGCAGTTCTGGACGAAAGATAGTCGGATTTTCGTCTGGATAGTTTTCGTAGAGCAGCATCAGGCGGGTTTCAAATGGGGCATCACGATAGGTATTCATCAACTTACCTTGTGTATACCGTTGTGCCGCAAGTTTAGCGACTAATGCTTCACATTCGTCTTTGACCCCCGTAAGCACAACTGGCTCCAAAATACCGTGAAGAATACAGAAGCCGTTTTCATTGAAGTCCTTGATGACTGATTCCACTTTCATGTTCCATACCTTCTCTGTAGTATCTATAGGGTCATGAAGGCATCCTTTCTCGGTTCTAATTGTCAGCAGGCACTAAACCCGCCTTAACAAGAGCCGCGACGACTGTCTTTGCGGATTCTTCGATAGAGAGTTCTGCCGTATTCACTGTGACTTCCGGATCCAGAGGGGGTTCGTAGGGCGCACTGATACCTGTGAACTCCTGAATCTCCCCAGCGCGTGCTTTTTTGTATAAACCTTTCGTGTCGCGTGCTTCGCAGACTTCGAGTGGACAGTCAACGAAAACTTCGACAAATCTACCTTCCTCAATGAGTTCTCTTGCCGTGTCTCTATCGTCGCGATAAGGTGAGATGAAAGCAGTCATAACGATAGTACCTGCATCCGCAAAGAGTTTCGCCACTTCGCCGATACGACGGATGTTTTCCTCACGATCCGCCGGTGAGAAACCTAAGTTCTTGTTCAACCCATGTCTAACGTTGTCGCCATCTAAAACGTAGGTGTGGTGGTTCTGCTGGTGCAATACGTATTCGACTGCGTTGGCTAAAGTCGATTTACCGGAACCCGAAAGTCCTGTGAACCAAATCACACAGCCCTTCTGATTCAGTAATTTTTCTCTGTCTTCTGCCGTGACAGTTGCTTCATGCCACGTAATATTCGTTGATTTCTGTTGAGCCAATCGATTGTTCCTCACATGTTAAAAAATCAAAAAATTGAGACATTCTAAACGTGCCTCCATAATTAGGTGTAATCCCTGTACTATTATACGCGCGAATGTAGCTAATGTCAATATAAATAAAACCAAGAGTGTATAAATGTTTGGGTAGGCAATTGTTGAAGTCAGGAATTAACGCAAGTTGCCCAAATTTTACGCTACAAAGACCCGCAGAACTCTTATTTTTACCGATTTTCTGTAATGTGGATAACTCGGTTTATGGGGCTTTCCGCGTTTGAAAAATCAAGCGTCTGGATAGGTCCACTTTGCCATTGGACTTTGATAGATTGAATTGCCTCCTGCGCGCCGATTCCAAAGTGAAGTGTCCGCTCGCTACCTGAAGCATAACTCCCGCCGCACGTCCCTTCTCGGAATTGCGTTGTTTCCGCTGTCCGCACCCAGACTTTCGCACCAATGCCATCTCGGTTCCTTTTAGTTCCAACAAGCACAATTTTCACCCAATTATTTGTTTCCGCCATTTGAGAGTCATTTCGTAGTAACACCGCGGATTCACTGTTGGATGTAACAAGAATATCCATCGCACCATCGTTATTATAGTCACCGATGGCTGCACCGCGTCCAACAACTCGACGTTTGAAAAACGCACCAGCTGTCTCGGATACCTCCCTGAATTGTCCCAAACCGGTGTTTTCAAAGATCTGACATCTCTGTCTGTAGGAGAGCGACGGCGTAATTTCTGATACGTTGTCCCACACATGCCCATTTGCAACAAAGAGGTCGAGCGTGCCGTTGTTGTCCGCATCGAGAAACTCGGTCCCGAAACCGAGTTGTGAGAAACTCAGATCAGCCAATCCCGCTTCAAAGGTCGTCATCGTGTAGAAATCCCCGTCGTCATTGTGAAAAAGACTGTTGACTTCCAAGGAGAAGTTTGTAATAAAAAGATCGGACGCGCCGTCATTGTCGTAATCACCCGAAGCGATCCCCATACTTGCTGTCGCTCGACCTTCTGAATTGTAAGCAACTCCTGCTGTTAATGCGACATCTGTAAAAGTACCGTCCTTATTATTCCGATAGAGAAAATCCGGGACAGCGTCGTTGGCAACGAAAATATCAGGGTAACCGTCGTTGTTGTAGTCTGTAAAGAGTGTCCCTAACCCTTTACCGGCGTTGTGGAGTCCGGCGCGGGAAGTGGCATCTGTAAAAGTACCATCCCCATTATTCCAATAGAACGTGTCCCGAACTCCCGGATATTCGTGAGGACCGCAGTAGATATGCACGCCTTCCAGAAAACAGGCGTGCGCTGTTTCGAGTTGGTAATCCAGGTAGTTTACCACATAGAGGTCTAAATGTCCGTCAAGGTTGAAGTCTCCGAAGGACGCGCTAACGCTCCAGTTCCCATCTCCCACCCCTGCGTCCCATGTGACATCTGTGAAGGTACCATCACCATTGTTCCGATAAAGTTGGTTTGTACCGAAATTAGTAAGGTAGAGGTCGGCATCACCGTCATTGTCGTAATCTGCGGAGATGCAGCCCATACCGTATCCGTGATTGTGTTGAAGTCCCGCTGCGACTGTGGTATCAATAAACGTTCCATCGCCGTTGTTCCGGTAGAGAACGTTCATTTCTTTGGGTTGTCTCTGGTGTTGAATATCGCGGTCGAGGGTGCCACTGTTGACAAGGTAGATGTCGAGATACCCATCGTTGTCGTAGTCAAAGAAGAGTCCGCCGGCTCCCATCGTTTCGGGTAGATATTTGTGCTGAGACGCGCCATTGGTGTGTTTGAATTGGATACCGACTTGTTGCGTCTGTTCAGTGAAGTGGATTCTATTTTCAGCTGCGGATAGCAGGATAGGGAAACTGATAGCAAGTATGAGAGTGGTGAGTAGAAGGGAGTTTGTGTTAGCACCGAGCGAGAGATAACAGTAGTGCTTCAATTTTTTCCGTATATCTCGCATTGGTGATAATACAAATAAAGGCACCCAGCGAGTGGATGCCTTTAAATGTCTGTTCTATTTAGAATCCGCTTTTGAGCGAACCCCAAGTCGTCGTGAGTTTGTTTTGTGCTTCAACAGCCGTCTGTGGATCGGTTTCGTTGGCATCAAACTCGATATCTGTAGTCGCGAAGATTTTATCAATGTATGTGCCGTCTTCGCGATGCGCAATATGCAAGGTATGCTCTCCAGCAGTCAACTCCACTGGAACGGGATCATCGCCGTGCTGGACAAGTTCAGTGCCTTCAAACGGACCATCACGCGTATTCAGCCGGAACCAGACCCAATCGGTTGTATAGTTAACCCGGAGATCTGGTACTTCAAAGAAATCCCAGATGTTCATAGTCGCATCATTGGTAGAAGCAACATCACCATCAGCGGCATCAAATACCCAGTAGCAGGAGTTGTCACCAACTGACGGAGCAATAACGCGGCCCCAGAAATGCCAATCGTCTGCGTCAACCGAGAATTCATATTTTACCCAGTCGCCACCGTCATTGGTCGCACCATTGTGTGAACCGATGTAAGCACCACCGGATGCTTCTGTGACAGTGTAATCGTCTACACTTTCAGCAGCGTTACCCGGGTGATCGGTTGGGACTGTAAAGACCTCAAATTTTGTGCCGTTTGAATCAGAAAAATCTTCTGCTTCCCAACTGATATATTTTTGTGCAAATGCGGGAAGCGCGATAAGGCTTAAAACTGTCAATAAAGCGATAGTTCGCATCAACAAACCTCCTTAAAAAAGTGAATTAAAGTCATTATAGCACAATTAAAAGAAAAGTGCTACTTTTTTATTCCGCAATCTCTCATTTAAACTATTTACGTTGTCACGGTGCTTTTGGATTCACATCAAAGCGTCTTCGACGGGTTCGGGCAGTTCCACTGTACTCGGATCGACATCAATCGGATATTCAGTGCCATAAGCTTCGACGAGTTCATCAAAAGTGACGTTGTCTACGCGTTCAAGATCGTCGCCCGGATAGACAAGCCAAACGCCATAGCACCCGTCACAACTGACCAAATCTACATCGTCATTTTCAATCGGAAACTGCGTCAAGGGGTTATTACAATCGGGACAAGGCAGCATATTCGTTTCTCCTCGTAGTTGTCTCGGTCCAATGTTAGTCAGCTGCGGGGGCGAAAGTTTCCGGATTCTCCGCAGCGGCATCGTAGTCGTCAATCAGTTGTGTAATGACCGGGTTATCGCCGCAAAGCGGACAATTTTCATCTCTGTTGATTTTCATCTCGCGGTACGTCATACTCAATGCGTCATAGAGAACGAGCCTGCCGATGAGCGGATCGCCGATACCGAGGATGTATTTAATCGCTTCGGTTGCCATCATGACACCAATTACGCCTGGGAGCACGCCCAGGACACCAGCCTCGCTTCAGCTCGGCACCATGCCCGGTGGCGGCGGAGTCGGATACATGCATCGATAGCAAGGTCCCTCGTGTGGTTTAAAGAGCGTGACCTGGCCTTCAAATTGAAAAATACTACCGTGAACGATCGGTTTGTTTAGCAGCACCGCTGCATCATTAACAAGGTAGCGGGTGGCGAAGTTATCACATCCGTCCACAATTAGGTCGTATTCTGAGAAGATTTCTTCAACATTATCAGCAGTCAGACGGAGGTTATACGGTGTAATGTTGATGTCCGGATTCAGCGACTTAATCGTTGTTGTCGCTGATTGCACCTTCGGTGTGCCGACGGATTCTGTACGATGAAGTATCTGACGTTGAAGGTTGCTGAGTTCTACAACATCAGAATCAATAATACCGAGGTGACCCACACCTGCAGCACCCAGATACACACCCGCCGGTGAACCCAAGCCGCCTGCTCCAACCATTAAAACTTTAGCATCAAGGAGCTTCGCTTGTCCCTGTTCTCCGACTTCTGTCAGCATAAAGTGTCGGCTGTAACGATCGAGTTGATCGTGCGACATCGGTTTGTCTTGAGCAGTCGGGAAACCCGCAGTCATCCAATCCCGGTATCCCCCCGCAAGAGAGACGGTATCGGTATATCCCATCTCGCGGAGCGATTTGGCAGCGAGAAGGGAACGAAGTCCTGCCGCACAGTAGACAACGACCTTTTGGTCCCGGTCGGGAATATAATTTTCAACCGAAAATTCGAGCATCCCGCGTGTGACATGGACAGCGTTGGGGATATAACCGGCACGATATTCATCTTCATCGCGAACGTCCAGCAGTACGAAATCGCTGTCTTTGTCCTGTTCGGCTTTTACTTCGTCGACTGTTACTTCTGGTATTTCTGTTTTGGCTTCCTCAACGATTTGCCTGTAGGATTTCATAAAATTTTTCTCCTGCGGAGAAGGAATATGAAGGTCAAGGTTCATATTCTGGCTCTATAAATTTTTAGTTTTTGGCATTTCCAAAATTATATCACAACTGCGTGATATTGTCAATTTTTAAATTTTAGGACTTACACAGAATCCTCTTTTGTCAGATCTCAATTCAGGCCTCAACGCAAAACGATTGAACAAGGCCACTTTTTTACTTGACAACAGTTAGCAAATATACTATAATTATATTATACCTACTTTCAAAGGAGGATGGACGCTGCAAATCTGTCAAAACTGAATACCTGTTTAACACCCGCAATCTTCACCGACAAAATGTTACACTTTTCGCCAAATTATTTTTTTAGGAGAAAAAATAAAACACTAACAAACCCTTATGGGGACTGGGTTCTCTAACGTTACATACGACACACCAAATGTTACACTGGTGTAACATTTTTAAGGTGGATTTCTGAAAAATATACCATTAAGTTAATATCATATTCACCTCCGTATAATCTTGCAAGTCCTCCAATCCTGCCCATCCTGATTTGCGGCGTACTCGCCTAAATGCGACGTGCATTCTGACAATCCACTGCCAAAATATTTACACACCCAAAATTAACTAAAAAATTGACACACAAGTTGTGGATATGCTAAAATGGATGTGGACATGGACAATAGGCCCAACAGATTAAGGCATTATCTCTAACGGCTGACCCATAGCATCAGAGAAGAAGGGGTATCAATGTTGTATACAAATCCTTTTCAACAACCCGGGCAGTGGTATCGCGGGAATACACATAGCCACAGTACAGAATCCGATGGACAACTTTCGATCGGAGATCGGTTTGCTGCATATCGGGACGCAGGCTATGACTTCCTCGTGCTAACCGACCACCGCAAGGTTAACGATGTACAGGCTTACACCACACCGGACTTCTTGGCAATATCAGGGAGCGAAGTGCATCCTGATAATCCCTATGGTGGTGATACCTACCACTTCGTCGCCATTAACATACACGAACGCATAAACTGCTCGAAGATGCATCCAAACGCAGTGCTTGATAATATTAAGGCACAAGGTGGTGAAGCAGTTTTGTGTCACCCTTATTGGTCAGGACATACCATTTTAGATTATCTGCCGTTGCGGGAATATTTCGCTATTGAAGTCTACAACGACAGTTGTGTGGGCATCGGCAAAGAATTTTCAGAACAAGCATGGGATGATTTGTTGGATAGAGGCGGACCTGTTCTCGGTATCGCTGCTGATGATTCGCACGGGACAGAAGATGATTGCTTTCACGGATGGATTATGGTCAAGGCGGAAGAATTGACGCTTGAGAGCATCATGGAATCGCTTCGGACTGGGGCGTTCTATTCTACACTCGGACCTGAAATCAAGGATCTGACGTTAGATGGAAAAGAATTAACCGTCAAATGTTCGGAAGCACAATCGATTGTTTTTAAAGCGCAGTGCAGTCGTGGCAAGCGGGTCCTACCATCTGAAGGTGAACGCTTGACCGAGGCGACCTATAGCATTCCAGAAAGTGTGAAATACGTTCGCGTTGAAATAACCGACGAAACCGGCAAGAAAGCTTGGTCGAACCCCTTCTTTTTCTAAGCGAGTACCTTGGCATACAAGGTTGCCTTTTTACGGGTGTTCCGATTCAATAACTTAGAAAATCATCAGGGAAGAAGGAGCAACAATGTTCAATACAAATCCTTTTCAACAACCCGGACAGTGGTATCGCGGGAATACACATAGCCACAGTACAGAATCCGATGGACAACTTTCTGTCTCAGATCGGTTCGCTGCATACCGGGACGCAGGCTACGATTTCCTCGTGCTAACTGATCACCGTAAGGTTAACGATGTAGGGGCTTACACAACGTCCGATTTTTTGGCAATATCGGGGAGCGAGGTGCATCCTGAGAATCCTTATGGCGGTGGGACGTACCACATCGTCGCTATTAATATACATGAACGCATAAACTGCGCGAAGATGCACCCGAACGCAGTCATTGAGGACATCAAATCACAGGGTGGTGAAGCGGTTTTGTGTCATCCTTATTGGTGCGGACATACGATCCTGGATTATCTGCCGTTGCACGGTTATTTCGCCGTTGAAGTCTATAATGACACCTGTATGGGTATCGGCAAAGGGTTTTCAGAACAGGCGTGGGACGATTTACTGGATAGGGGTGGACCTGTTCTCGGTATCGCTGCCGATGACGCACACGGGACAGAACACGACTGCTTCCACGGATGGATTATGGTCAAGGCGGAAGAACTGACGCTTGATGGCATCATGGAATCGCTTCGGACGGGCGCGTTCTATTCTACGCTTGGACCTGAAATCAAGGATCTGACGTTAAATGGAAAAGAGTTGACCGTCAAATGTTCGGAAGCACAATCGATTGTTTTTAAAGCGCAGTGCAGTCGTGGCAAGCGAGTCCTACCGGCTGAGGGTGAACGCTTGACCGAGGCAACCTACAGCATTCCGGAAAGTGTCAAATACGTTCGCGTTGAAATAACCGACGAGACCGGTAAGAAGGCCTGGTCAAACCCTTTCTTTTTTTAAGGCAACATCTTGACCTTTCTCGTCGCCTTTTTCGCGGGTGCATCCGATGCAAAACATTCTGGTCTGCCAAACAGGGGGATGGATCGGCGATATGGTGCTGCTGACTCCCGCGTTGCGCGCCCTGAAACGCACATATCCTGAATCTAATCTGACACTTCTCTTGCGACCGCGCGTGGCAGATTTAATGCAAACGCACCCTTATGTTGACACCTGCCTCGTTGATAACAAAACAGAAGGCCGTTATCGATCCGTTAGGAACCTTGTGCGCCAACTACGGGATAGCGTATTTGACATTGCCGTTGTACTGCATCCGACCTCATTCCGAAACGCACTCCTACCGTTCCTCGCACGCGTTCCAATACGTGTTGGAACAAATGTCAGTGGACGTGGGATGCTGCTAACAGGGTCTTGTAAGGACAACACAGGGGTACATGAAGTCCACCGATACCTACGCGTTCTAAAACTGCTCAATATTGACACTGCGCCATCTTCTTTGGAGTTTTGGCATACAGATGCAGATCGATACTTTGTTGAACGCCTCTTACGTGTTGAAGGTATATTGCCGGAGAACCGTATTGTCGCTCTCAATTTAGGCACCACATGGGCAACGAAACGATGGGAGGTAACGAACTTTGCCGATCTTATCCAGCAAATTGTCCGTTTGCTACCGGAAATTAAAGTCGTGTTAGTCGGTTCGTCTGAAGAAGTGGAACTTGCGGAATCCCTTCCGGCTTCGTTATCGGTTATTAATTTCGTAGGAAAAACAGGGATTCTCCAACTGGGGGCGTTGTTGGAAAGATGTGAAGTGTGTGTAACTTGTGATAGCGGTCCGATGCACATTGCTGCAGCAGTTGGCACCCCAACGCTCGCACTCTTCGGTCCAACGAGCCCGACGCGCCATCAGCCTCACGGAACAGGGCATACCGTTATTGAAAAATCTGTCTCATGTCGTCCGTGTTACAAACAGATATGTCATCGACAGGATGCACCGCATCTCTGCATGAAGAAAATAGACACCGCTGAAGTTGTGAAGGCATTAGAGATTAAGCTACGTTCTAAAAAGACTCACGCTGCTTGAACGTGAAAAGTAAAAAAAGGAGAGTGAATGAAGGACATCCGCGCATTGGTATTTGATTTCGGCGGGACTTTAGATGGAAACGGTATCCACTGGTTAGAACGGACCTATCTGTTCATCCGCAAACACTGCCCAGAAATTACACGTGAGGCATTCGACGAAGCTGATAAGGCGACAATAACAGAATTCTTTCTCGGTGATCCTTCTCACGAGTGGTCTTACCAAGACGGTTCGATGCTGCCCGTAGGTGCGGTCGCGTCTGAGCATGCGGCGCGCTGTAATTTGCGAGAAACTGCCGACGCAATTGCTTCGGGAATTTATAGGCGATTAGGGCTAAGCAAGCAGATGAAAGATGAGTATGTTGACTGGTTCTGTGCAGGGGCTGCCGAGAGACTCGCGGAAAATCGGCGATGGCTTAAAACGCTTCATGACACCTATCAACTCGCTGTAATTAGCAATAACTTTGGGAATACACAAGGTTGGTGTGACGACTATGGACTTTCCCCACTGTTTGGGGCGATTATAGATTCTACGGTTTTGGGGATAGCGAAACCAGATGTTCGTATCTTTGAAGCAGCTTTGTCCAAGTTGAACGTTGCACCTAACCAAGCGATTTATGTTGGGGATAGTTACGCTGCAGATATGGTCGGCGGGAAGAACGCAGGTATGTGGACTGCGTGGCTTATCGGTGATGCGGACAAAACGTGTCCGGATCCATCTATGGTTGATGTCAAGCTCTCGCACCTACACGAGTTGACCGATTTTTTGGATGCGTCGTAAAATTTTGAGTGGAAGTGGGCAGACGTTTCATTCTGCCCATCAACCAAAGTTGCGAATATAAAAACTCGTCGCTACATTTCTCGGTGGAGACCGATAACTTTACCGAGTATTATCACCTCATTAATGTTAAAAATACTCGGTTCAATGGCAGGATTTTCCGGTTGTAACCGGACTTGGTCACCATCAATAAAGAAACGTTTTACGGTTGCTTCATCTTCAACCATAGCGACAACGATATCGCCCGGATCTGCATCCGATTGTCTCTTAACGATAACATAATCACCTTCTAAGATACCGACCCCGACCATACTTGAACCGATGATCCGGAGGGCGAAGCATTCATAGTTATTTACCATACGCGTCGGAATAGGAAGGGTGCCTTCAATATTTTGTGAAGCGAGAAGAGGTGTTCCTGCCGCTACACGTCCAAAAATCGGGATTTCTATAATATCCCGTTCTGCTTCTGTCAGAATCGGATTCGCGCTCTGTTCTTCAAGCCATTTACTGGTCGCGATTTTAGGTTGTGCTTCCTTCAAAACAGAAATCGCACGCGGTTTACCTTCTTCGCGTCCAATATACTTCTTCTTTTCAAGCGCGTTGAGGTGGTCATGTGCTGCCTTTTCTGAAAAACCGAATTGGCTGCCAATCTCACGAATGGTTGGCGGATAACCGTTCTTAATACATCGCTGGATGTAATTAAAAATCTCGCGCTGCCTTTTGGTCAGGTTCTTTGCCATGAGTAAATCTCCTTTAACTCATGATAAGTGTTGGTTTATATACGTATATTATACTATATGCAGGTTAAGAAAGCAAGAAAAAATTGAATATTTTATGTTAACTTGCATAAATCAGTTCCACAAAAGTGAAACCGAACAGGGTTGCTAACGTCTTAATTGAAGGGAAAAATTTAGAAATGGAAAGTCCAACACTCTTTACATCCTTTTTTACGCATAGCCATCTTATCGTTGAGAAGTCCCCACCCCTCTCTACTGTCTTGCATCGCTTATGTATTGTGTTTGTCCTGTTCGTCACAAGTACGAGTTTCGGATTGGCACAAGAGAAAGTAGAGAAAGTAAAACTTGATGCTGTCGTCAAGAACTTCACGCTCAAAGACGCTACGGGTACCCCGCACACTTTATACAAATTGAGCGAGGAAAAATCTGCTACTGTCGTTCTGTTTCTCGCTACGCAATGTCCAATAGTGACCGATTATGCGGAACGGATTGTCACTTTGGCTAAGACTTACGGCGAAAAAAATGTGCAGTTTATCGGTATCAATTCAAACAGACAAGAGAACGTTAAAGAGATTTTGGAATACAGTGAGAAGCACAAATTTGAATTCACTGTACTAAAAGACCCAGAGAACGATATTGCGGACTATTTTGGAGCCAGAAGAACACCTGAGGTATTTCTGCTCGATGCAAAACGTGCCCTCCGTTACATGGGAGCAATTGACAACAGCCCCAAAGAACCCACAAAACACTATCTCCAAAACGCTTTAGATTTAGTGATTGCTGGAGAAAATATTCCCAGAGTATCCAAAAAGACAAGAGCGGTGGGTTGTACCATTAAGCGCGTGCGGAAAACCAGTGTAGATAGAACGCCGTAAATACGCGTCCGTAGCCTCGTTCTCTGTTGAACATCACCGCGGAGGTGAAAAAACAAAATGCTTCGATTTTTATACCATTGTTTTCAAGCAGTCCTAAGCCTGTTTTGGGTGATGTGTATTCTTGTATTTATAGCGATCTTCGCCGGAATCGGGTTTGTGGGTGGTATTTTCTTAGCATGTTGGGAAGATGTGCGCGGCATCGATCTCGATCGGCTTGAATATAATGTGGATACCGAAACATGGCGGCAACACTTAGAGGTTTATTCTTCGGTCTGCGAAGTACGAAAAGCGGATAAAATTGCATTTTTGGTTGATAAATTGAACCGGCTGGAATATAAACGGGTTGCTGAAATTATTCCAAAATTGAGCGAACCGGGTGAGTACGCCGAGACCGTGGATACTAAAGGGAACCGCACCCTACGTATCCACCTGCGGGATTTTGAATATCCGCATCTTGACGTAGAAGCAGGACATGTTCAAATTTCGGTTCGGGACGGAAGAATAACCGACATTCGCAGTGGTGATGGTGCTGTGCGCAAGAATTTTTATCTTCAACCGGAGATGATAGCTGAATTCGCTGATGATGAAGGTTCTACGCGACGTTTGATTCCGCTCCTTCAGATGTCTACGAAATTGACGGGCGCGTTCATTGCCATTGAGGATCACCGTTTTTCCAACCACTGGGGAATTGATATTATACGCCTCACCGGGGCAGTGAAGAATACCGTTGTGCACGGCAGCCGATTGGCTGGGACAAGCACGCTAACGCAGCAGTTGGCGCGAAATATTTACCTGTTTAATCAGAGATCTAAAAGAAGCGTCGTCCGCAAAACGAGAGAAATTCTCCTCGCTGTGAGGATTGAAAAGGTTTTCTCTAAAGATGAAATTTTAGAACGTTACCTGAATCATGTAGACTTAGGTAGGTCGAGATATGGGGGCAAAACTTTTCACGGTGTTCAGCAAGCGGCTCTCGGATATTTTGGGAAAGAGGTGTCAGAACTCAACTACCACGAATGTGCCTTGCTCGCAGCCCTGCCCAAAGGGCCTTTCGCCTTTTCGCCGTTTTCCAATCCCCATGATGCTAAGTATCGGCGTGATGTCGTCCTTGACAGAATGTTGGCTGAGGAATACATGCCAGCATCTGAGTGGCTTGCCAGTCGAAATGCTCCCTTACTTCCACAAAATCTGGATGAGAATCGGACCAGAGTTACCGCAAAGGAGGCGGGACACTTCCTTGAGTATATCCGCGAAGAACTCGTCCGGCTCCCCGAACTTAAAGACAAATTGTATAGTGACGGTCTAAAGGTTTACACGACTATAGATATGTCTATGCAAGCCGTCGCTGAGCGGGAAGTCGCAAAGCATCTCCGCTACATGGATGGCACGTACGGCCCAAGAAGCCTACCGAACTATGATACGAATAAACGGAATCCGCACGGTATTGATCCGATTAATAGTTATTTGCAAGCTGCACTGATTGCGTTTGAACCGAAGACCGGACATGTTAAAGCGATGGTAGGTGGACGCGATTACAATATCACGGAGACGGAGATTAATTACTACAATCGCGCGATTGGAAGCGCGAGGCGGCAACCTGGATCTGCCTTTAAACCGATTGTTTTCGCTGCTTTATTGGAAGATCCGTCCATCATAACGCCAGCAACAGTCATCTCTGATAAGAGATGGGGGATCGTTCCTTTCCCTGGGCAGAAGACGTGGTATCCGCGGAACTATAGCGAAAGATTTAGAGGGAACGTCACGATGCGCGATGTACTAACGCGATCGATTAACGTGCCGACAGCGAAAGCCGTTTTGGAGACACCAATAGGTGACAACGGTATTTGGGAGGGGATAAATCGCGTCGTCGATTTAACGAAACGTATGGGTATTGAGAGTCCAATGGACCCCAAACCTGCGCTCACTTTAGGAGCGTCTGGGATGACAGTCCTTGAGTTAACCTCAGCGTATGGAATCTTTGCAAACGGCGGAATCCAGACGAAACCGGTACATATTCAATATATCCTTGACACAACGGGAACGGTAATCTATCCGTCCGAAGACTATCAGGTCGAACGCGCCCGTGTTTTAGATGAAAAGATCGCATATCAGATTACTGCGTGTTTAGAGAATGTAATTCAAAAGGGAACGGGTAGGCGTGCGGGACGGATGGGGCTTACCCGACCGGCAGCCGGTAAAACCGGAACTACCAATGAGAATGTGGATGCATGGTTTGTCGGTTATACCGCTGATCTGGTCGTCGGTGTTTGGATCGGGTTTGATAAAAATCGTTCAAGTCGCCGCAACTACAACCAAGAGGGTGCGAAAGCAGCACTACCAATCTGGACACAATTTGTGATTGACGCAGCACGCGGACCCCATAAGGAATTCCCGGTGCCTGAGGGCATTGTCTTCCGCGACATTGATAAGAAGAGCGGACTTCTTAAAAGGGTAGATTGCCCCGAGGAGAACATTCACACAGAGCCGTTTATTGAAGGACAGGAACCCCAAAAACTTTGTAATTTGCAACATTAGAAAATACATCTCTCTACACATTTTTGGCAAGATATGGTATACTATATAAAATGCATTGCATACCATATCAATTTCTTGTAGTTCCGAGATAACGCATTCCCCACAACCCAGATTCCTAAAGGCAATCGGAATCTGTGAGAAGGAGCAAGAAGCCGAAATGAGAGAGAATTGGGAATTGCTAACGGAGATTGACGCTCCAGAAAATGACATCGTCGAATTGGATGACGCGGAATTTGAGTTAATCTCAGATTTCACACCCCAAGGCGATCAACCTGAAGCGATTGATAAACTCACAAACGGACTTCTGCGCGGTGATAAAGCACAGACTTTGCTCGGGGTGACCGGTTCTGGAAAGACCTACACGATGGCGCATGTCATTCAGAACGTCCAGTTGCCCACGCTTGTTATTTCTCCTAACAAGACGCTTTGCGCGCAGCTCTACAACGAATTCCGAACATTTTTTCCAAATAACGCCGTTCACTACTTCGTCAGTGATTACGAGTATTATCAGCCAGAGGCATACATCCCTGCTACCGATACCTTTATTGAAAAGGATGTCCGTATTAATGAGGAAATCACGCGAATGCGGCTCGCTGCAACTGCGTCCCTAATATCGCGTCGAGATGTTATTGTTGTTGCAAGTGTTTCTTGCCTTTACGGTCTCGGATCTCCACGTGAATTTGAGAACCAAAGAGTTCAGATAACCGTGGGTGATGAAATTCGGCGCGACAGTCTCCTACGTGCTTTAGTGGATATTCAATACGTCCGCAACGACGTTGAATTCTGGCAAGGTATTTTCCGGGCACGCGGCGATGTCGTTGAGGTGTTTCCAGCTTATAGCGAGAACGCGTATCGTATTGAACTCTTCGGGGACGAGATTGATCGTATTAGCGAAATTGACACCACAACCGGTGAAGTGTTAAATCGACATGAGTCCCTCGAAATTTATCCCGCGAAGCACTTCATGACCGATGCCGAAATCTTTGACGAGGCATTAATTAATATTGAACTCGAACTCCAAGAACGAATCCTAACTTTTGAGAAGGAAAATAAATTACTGGAAGCGCAGCGCATTGAACAACGCACCCGTTTTGATTTAGAGATGTTGCGGGAGGTTGGCTACTGTTCCGGTATTGAGAACTATTCGCGACATCTCTCTGGACTGCAACCGGGTGAACCGCCTTATTGTCTCATGCACTACTTCCCCGACGATTTTCTACTCTTTATTGATGAGTCCCACGTAACCATTCCGCAGCTACGCGGCATGTATCGCGGGGACCGGTCAAGAAAGACGACGCTCGTCGAGTATGGGTTCCGTCTGCCATCTGCATTAGACAATCGTCCACTACGTTTTGACGAAGTGGAGGCGCGTGTCAATCAAGTTATTTTCGTTTCAGCAACGCCTGGTCCCTATGAGATGGAAAACGGTGCGCAAATTGTTGAGCAAATCATCCGTCCTACTGGACTGGTCGATCCAAAAATTACGATCCATCCAGTGAGGGGACAGGTCGATCACCTCATCGGCAGAATCCAGGAACGTGTCAGGCACAAGCAGCGTGTCCTCGTTACGACCCTCACCAAACGGATGGCAGAGGACCTAACCGAATACTTAACCGAAGCAGGAATTCGCGCCGATTACATGCACTCCGAGATTGATGTGTTTGATCGGGCGCGTATTCTGCGCCAACTTCGCGAAGGTGTTTTTGATGTCCTTGTTGGGATCAATCTACTTCGCGAAGGGCTTGATTTACCGGAGGTATCTCTCGTTGCAATCTTGGATGCCGATCGACCCGGCTTCCTCCGTTCCGTCAGATCTCTCGTTCAAACCGCTGGACGCGCTGCACGGAACGTTGATGGTGAGGTTATCCTCTATGGAGATAATATCACTGACGCGATGGCGGAAGCCATACAGGAGACGCAACGCCGACGCGACATTCAGCTCCAGTATAACGTTGATAACGACATCACACCTGCAACAATTGAAAAAGCGATCCAAGAACTGATTGCCGAGTCTGAGGATACCTATAAAACAAAAGAACCTGACAAACCAGTGGTTACTATTGAAAGTATCGCGCCTGAAGATGTTGAAGCGTTAATCACTGACCTAACAAGGCAGATGCGAAAGGCTGCCCTTGAACTCGATTATGAGGAAGCCGCTGCCTTGCGAGACCGTATCGTTGAACTGAAGGAACAATCAACGAAACAAGAGACGGTTCAGGCTGTCCAAAACGCTGATTGAATCTTTAGCATTTAAATCTTGCATTCCAATGCTGAATCTGCTAATATGCAGGAATCAGTTGTAACTTTAAACCCCATAACTTTGAATCTCCTGAGGATTATTTTTTCACGAAATGTTAATCTTCTTGAGGAATAGAGAAAGGACTTTACCATGTTTGTTTGTGTCGCTTGCGGTTATTTGTGGAAGGAAGCAGATAGCCCACCAGACGAGTGCCCGGCTTGCACGGCACCCAAAGAAAAATACATTCCTTACGATGACCGAGCGGAACGATGGGTCAAACGCGCAGTCGCAGCACATGTCATGTATCCGGATGCAGAAGACGCAGACCTTCGCGCAGAAAATTCTGCACTCTCATCACACATCAGGTTTGCCCTCGTCGGGTTACTCGGTGACCTTGAGAAATCCTAAGTAGTTATCGGTTGTCAGCCGTAGTGGTTATCGGTTAACGGTTTTCAGTTGTTCGCATAATCTTCGGTGTCAAACCCCCGTTCTTTAGGGCGGGGATGTAGACACCGCCTATGTTTTTTTAGTTTTTAACTCAACCTGTTTCTCTCTAAAACGTCTAAATAAGTAGTGTTCGACATGGGTTGTGATTGATGTGTCGTCAGGACGCTTGCCAATGAGACAATCACGTAAAAGCCTCGCACGACTCTATATTGGCTAAGGGATTTTTTCCCACCTGTTGCGTGTATAGAGGCGCAGGGGTCATATCCGCCCTCGTTGAAAAATCACACGTCACATAATATAGGTTGATACTTCGGTATCACATAGCTGGCTTGGCAGCTATTGTGGAGCAGACGTAAGACGGCTTTTCTCTGAGAGAAAACCGCTGACTGCTATGAAGCACAAACCCCACGCTTTAGCGTGTGGGTACCTATGACAGGGACTACTGGGACAATCACCCGCTTTTGGCGTACGCCAAGAAGTGGTGAATTGTTACATTAATACCTCTTAACTAATAACCGATAACTGACAATTTTTATTTGTTTTATAGTAAATTCCAAAAACAAATACACACTTCCAACCCCCGGTAGGTGCGGTTTTGCGGCGTACTCGACCAAATGCGATGTGCATTCCTAACCGCACCCGCAGAATGCTACACGCGCATTCTGACGTTGATTCGCTGAGTGTATAAGTAATTACAGAATCTACTATAAAAAGAAAGGAAGCAGCATTGTCCAACAGAGACGGCTGCTGCAATGAAGGAAATCAATGGAACAGATACGTTATTTGCTGATCCTATTTTTCGTTGCCTTACACGGAATAGTATCAGCGCAAGACCTTTCAGATCGGGTGATAGAGCACACTTTCCCGAACGGTCTGAAGTTGTTAATGATTGAACGCCACACCTCCCCTACTATCGCGCCATACATCCTCTTCAAAGCAGGTTCCGTTGATGAATCAGACGATACACGCGGCATCGCACACATGCTGGAGCACATGTTGTTCAAAGGCACTAAAACTATCGGCACAAAAGATTATGAAAAAGAGAAGGAAGTCCTTGCCGAAATTGATCGGATAGGCGATGCACTTGACATGGAACGGGCAAAAGGCTCCAGGGCAGATGAGGCTAAGCTTGCAGAATTAGAAGAGGCACTTAAAACGCAACAGGAACTCGCAAAAGAGTGGATTGTCACAGGAGAGTATACCGAAATCTATACGCAGCACGGTAGCACAGGCTTCAACGCTGGTACTTCTGTTGACTATACTATTTACACGGTCGAATTGCCATCTAACAAGTTGGAGTTGTGGGCAACGCTTGAGTCGGATCGGATCAAAAATGCTGTCCTACGTGAATTTTATGTCGAACGTGAGGCGGTCAAAGAAGAACGTCGGATGCGTGTTGATACGCAAGCAGGGGGTAAACTCTACGAGCAATTTATCGCAACAGCGTTTACTGCCCATCCGTACGGTATGCCAATTATCGGTTGGCCCTCGGATATCGCGATGCTAAATCGTCGCAAGGCTGCGGAATTTTTCCGCATCCATTACGCACCGAACAACTCCGTTATCGCCATTGTTGGAAGCATTAATCCCACTGAAACCATCGCGCTCATTGAGAAATACTTCGGTGATATACCGTCCCAACCCCTCCCACCTGAGGTCACGACTGATGAACCGTCTCAAGAAGGGGAACGCCGGATTGAAGTCGAATTTGACGCAGAACCCCAACTCATGATTGGGTACCATAAACCGACAATTCCGCATTTTGACGATTATGTGTTTGATATGATTAGTGCTATTCTTTCCGATGGACGCACCTCTCGGTTCTATAAAAACATCGTTGAGGAAGGGATAGCTGTCTCTGCTAATTCGGTAAACGGATATCCCGGTGGACGCTACGACAATCTTTTTGTTGTGAATGCGACACCACGTTCACCACACACAACCGTCGACGTTGAAGAAGCAATCTATGCTGAACTCGAAAGGCTCAAAACCGAACCTGTTGCGGAAAAGGAATTTAAACGTATCCTCAAACAGGTTGAGGCGGGTTTCATCCGCGGACTGAGCTCAAATGCTGGAATGGCAAGGCAATTAACCTTCTATGAAGGGATCGCAGGCGATTGGCGTTATATCCTTGATTGGCGGGAAACGATGTATAGAATTACGCCAGAAGACATCATGAAAGTCGCAAACACCTATTTTACAAAAGGCAACCGCACCGTCGCTACGCTTGTTAAAAAAGGGGTCGTAGCACCTACAGGTAACGACGCGGAGGGGAACGAGTAATGAAAAAATGGACTTCTACAGGGACTCTCATCGTCACACTGATCGCTTGTCTTGTTGTATGGGGAGCTCCCTCTACATTCGCAAGACCACACGAAGAACTTACCTATGAAGCGATTGAATTTAAACCACCCGTTCCAGAGAAACGAACGCTCTCTAACGGAATGAAACTCTATCTTATTGAGGATCACGAGTTACCGCTTTTCAACATTAACGGTTTAATCAAAACCGGCGACATTTACGATCCACAGGATAAAGTGGGGTTGTCTTCCATATTTGCCAGCGTCATGCGGACGGGTGGGACAGTGTTGCGTGAACCGGACGCACTGAACGAGGAATTGGAATCTATGGCGGCTTCTGTGGAAGTCGGCATGTCCCGTGAATACGGCACAGTTAACCTCTCAACACTCGCCGAAGACATCGAAAAAGGGTTGGAAATCTTTGCCGATGTACTTAGGAATCCGGCGTTTCGTGAAGATAAATTGGAACTCCGTAAGCAACAATCGATCGAACGCATCCGGCGACGCAACGATAACCCTATCCAACTCGCATGGCGGAACTTCTCTGCTCTGTTATACGGAACGGATCACCCCTTCGGTTGGTATACTGAAATGGAAGGCATAGAGAGTATTACTGTTGACGACCTCAAAGCCTTTCACGCAAAGTATTATCACCCTGATAACATGATGCTGGCGATTACAGGCGATTTTGATACAGAAACCTTAATCTCGCAACTGGAAAAAGTTTTTGAGGGATGGGAAGGTGCGAAGATTACATTTCCGGATGTTCCAACTGTGGATGGGACACCGAAACCTTCCGTTAATTACATCTTCAAGGACTTTCCTCAAACGACGATGTTAATCGGGCATTTCGGTATCAAACGTACCCCCGATTTTCCTGACTTCTTCGCACTCCGGATCATGAATGAGATTCTCGGCGAAGGTGGGTTCACCTCACGTCTTATGACAGAGGTCCGCGAGAAACATGGACTCGCCTATATGGTGGGTAGTATAATGCAAACAACTTACTACACGAATCCGGGGGAATGGTTCGCTTATTCACAGACCCGTACCGAGAAAACCGCAGAGGCAATTTCACTCATCATTGATGTCGTTAAGGGACTCCGAGATGTTCCTGTGCCGGCAGCGGAACTGCAGCGCACCAAAGATTCACTCATCAATTCATTTGTTTTTGGTTTTGAAAGTAGTTCGCAAATCGCCTTTCAGCAGATGATGCTTGACTATCGCGGTTACGCACCCGGTTTCCTTGAAACCTATACCGACAATATCGCTCAGGTCACAGCAGCAGATGTACAAGCCGTCGCGCAAAAGTATCTCCATCCCGACGCACTCACAATTGTCACCGTCGGAAATAAAGAGAACTTTGATCGACCCCTTGATGAGTTCGGAGCGGTTAACGAGATTGAGATAGAGCGACCCGCACCGCCGCCACCTCCCGAACCGATGCCCGAAGCGAGTGAGACAGATGTGGCGAAAGCCAAGGAAGTCCTTGCTGCTGCTGTTGAAGCACACGGGGGTCTTGAGAAGTTGCAAGCCGTGAAAAACATCGTTGTGGAAGCACGGGCGACGGCAAACTCACCGATGGGGCAAATGCAAGTCGAGGGCAAATCCTACTACGTCTATCCTGACAAATTCAGACAGGATGTAAAACTACCACAAGGTGAAATGGGATATGTCTTTGATGGTGCCTCTGGGTTTGCAATGACACCAATGGGAGTTCAACCTTTACCTCCTGATGTGACGAACTCCTTTAAGGATGCAATCTTCCGAGAAACTATATGGCTTCTGACGAACCTCTCACAAAATGAGATATCAGTTCAGTATGCGGGTACGGAAGAGGTACAAGGTAAATCGGCGCACGTGCTTCTTGTTCCGCAGCCATCTGGTGAGGTTTTGAGGCTTTTTGTGGGCGAGGAGACGAATTATGTCGTAAAATTCGCTTATCGCGAGATGGCACAAGGTGTTACGGCGAATAGGGAATCACTCATGGATGATTATCGCGATGTTGACGGTGTTAAAGTCGCATACTATGTTGTTCAGAACGTAGACGGTCAACTTTTCTCTGAAAGTTGGGTAACAGGTGTCACATTGAACGCCGAACTTGACGATACACTGTTTCAGGAGCCACATTAGGCTATTAAAACCTAATTTGACTGAGCTTTACATTATGAAGACGTTAGATTTACGCGTCCGTTACTTTCAGGATAGCACACTGGCAGATGAACCGTGCCTTGAAACCGCCTTCATCCGCCGTGAGTTTGAGATGCCGTTACCGGTTGATGAGACCGCTTTGATACTCGTTGATCTCTGGAACGTGCATTTCATCGAAAGTTGGATAAAACGCGCCGCACGGATAACGAAGGAATGTGTTGTCCCTATTCTGAATGCCTCGCGGCGAGGGGGCTTGACGATTGTGCATGCCCCCTCGCCGTCGGTAGCGGAGCAGTATCCGCAACTCCAACGGCACAAACCCCCTGAACCGTCTGTGCCTTCAGCGTGGCCCCCCGCTGCTTTCCGAAGTCGAGAGGGAGACTACGCTGTTTACCGCGGTCCTCGGAGTCAACCACCGGGGATCGGCGTGCATTGGGACAAACTTGCAGACCAGCTGTCTGTCTCTCCTGCGATTGACGTGAGACCCGAAGAGTTCGTTATCGCGACGGGACAGCAATTACATGAACTGTTAGAAGAACGGCGTATCTTGCATCTGATTTTCGCTGGTTTCGCAACGAATTGGTGTGTCTTGGGCAGGGATTACGGTATCCGTTCGATGGCACGATATGGCTATAACATCGTGTTACTCCGCGATGCCACAACGGGTGTAGAGTTTCCCGATACTTACGATAATCTGTTCACAACAGAGATTGCTATTCGGGAGGTGGAGCAACAGTACGGCTTTAGTGCATCAAATGCAGATTTCTTTGGGGCAGTTGACGGGCTTTCAGCGTAAATTCTCATTTTTCACTGTTAGGCGAGGTCTCTGTGCCTCGCCTTTTTTTCTCAATATTCCTAAATCGGAAGACAGGTTCGTTTAGTTTTACATATTTACTTTATTTATGTGAATATTTTCTTCTGTAGGAGCGAGCTGCGCTCGCGATCTTGTGTTCAAACGTTAACTGTATGTTACCGGCGGCAGCTTTGAGGATTTTCTAAAGGAGGAAGGTATTTTTGAGGAAGTAACAGAACACACCCTAAAACGGTTACAGGTTATGGAAATTCAGGATCAGGAATCTCAAAAATTATTGAACTCCGTCCGGAAAAAATACAACCAAACCGATGAGCTGGACCGTCGTAAAGAGGAGGCGGAATACGGTTTGGGAAAGCATGAGCAGGCGTTTGTTGAGAAGTTCCCAGAAGGCAGCCGCCTGCTTGACATCGGTTGTGCGTCTGGACGGTTATGCCTTGCCCTTGCGAAACTCGGATACGCCGTCACCGGTATAGATGTTGCCGAGAAACAGATAGCACAGGCACAACGGATTGCTGAAAAAGAGAGCATTGACATAACATTTCTACATTGCGAACCATCGACACTCCCGTTTCCCGATGCGTCTTTTGCAGCGGCTTTTATGGGGAACGTCTACTGTTATATCCCACATCGTGCAGCACGGATTGCGTTTTTAGAAGAAGTCGCACGGATACTCTATCCCAAGGGGCAACTGTTTCTGTCTAATTCGGTCCTTGATGGTCTTGTTGACAGTTACGAGCCAACGTATGATGAGAATTATAACCAATTTGCTTCAAACTATGAGACGTTAGAAAAGGGTGATAATTTCTGGTTAGAAGAACAGCCGATTTACGTGCACTATTTCTTTTCGGATGATCTCAAAGCCGAGTTGGAAGAATCCCCGTTTCGACTGCTCAATTCTTCTGTAGAAAATGAGCAGGTTCGCTGTATTTTGCAAAGGGATTGAATTCAGGTTGTTTTCAGTGCCGTGGTAGGATTTATAGGAATTCTATAAAGATTCATCAAAGCGTTTAAAAAGTCTGTCTCCATCTTTAGGGGAAATGATTTTGGGTTCCTCATTTTTTGAAAAAACAGATTCAAACTCGCCTTCTGCTAATAAATTGTCAACTGTTTCACAAATAGTTTGCTCAGTAAGTTCTTGGACAATCACCATATCAGATGTCCAAAAATACAAACCATTGGCGCATTCTCCAGTCTTTTTGTAGTGTTTCATCAAGGTGTTGATATTTTGAAGGGTAAAAAAGACTGCCGAGAAACGCTCACCGTTCGGAAAAGTAACTTGAACATCAACATTGTCGTTGTACGGATCCAGAGGCGCAACTCCGTTGTAGATAGTTAACTGGTAATCATTACGTTGAATAGTTGTGTAAGGTTTATCCATTTTTATTAGCCTCCAAAATGTTGTAACACCTCATTGATTACCTTCTGCTGATTCTCTTTACCTGAAATTCCTAAAATTTCAGGTTGAACGCCTCTCATTCTCCAGTAGACCCGTGCACCGCCGCGAGTGCGAGATTCGGTAATTCCCCTACCAATTGGCCTGTTTCCTATTCCTGGGTTCGTGTTTCCTCTTTTTAGCTGGTCGGTGATTTTTTTAATTTCTGGTTGCAAAGATATTAGAGTTTGCCGTGCTTCCCGTAGAAGTAGTGAGTTTTCGGAAATCCGATTGGTTAGCATTCTTCAAATAGCCAGTTTGGTATCAAAATTGAGTGGGGTCTACTAATGCCCTTTTGAACTTTCGGAACCATTGGGTAAAGAGTGCCACAGCCTCTGGATCCTGACGTTCCGGTGAAAACTGATAAGTGCCTTCACCTTTTTCATCGTAAGATAGAGCATAGACCCCTCGCGCGTGCCGTCCAATCGCAATAAATCCAAACGCCTTTCCGTTTATGTATTGATTCTTTTCAAACGGTTTTTTATTCCCCATCGCAATCGCAACGATTCCATAAACATTGTCATATCCGAGTGCAATAACGCCAAAGGAAGACCCTCCGCCTATAGAGATCACACCACAAGAGCTGAAAGTTCCAATTGAAATCAAACCGCAAGAGACTATACCTCCAATTGAAATCAAACCACAAGAGACCTGAGCACCGACAGATACGAGTCCAACACAGATGTTTCCAATTGAAATTAACTCAAGTGAAAACACTTTGTAGT
This sequence comes from Candidatus Poribacteria bacterium, assembly GCA_965232115.1. GTDB lineage: Bacteria > Poribacteria > WGA-4E > WGA-4E > WGA-3G > WGA-3G. The sequence continues at coordinate 3,520,486 of OZ246958.1, read as the reverse complement.
AACGATCGAAAAGTAATGTTCCAGTGGCATGCCAACTGGTTAAAAAGCTTGGAACATCAACTTTCGCTATCCCCAAATACCATACGATCAGATATACGGCAAAAGGCGTGGAGATGAAGCAAGCTGAGACTACAAAGATGCTATTGAGTTTTTGAACATATCTGTTGAATATTTTGCGGAAGATATCTCCATCAAATGGGGAGGCAGGGACTTCTTTGTCGTTTATCATGTCTGCTCCTTTTAATCAGCGGCAACGGTTTCCAATGGCGGAAGTTCTGGGTAGTTCCCACGCGCGTTTCGCCATGCGATGACCCCTTCAGCAACCATCCATATCTGCAACACTTCAACAGCGACACCGAATCCGAAGAGTAGATATTGACCGGTGAAGAGCCAGCCTGTCTCTGGGTTAAACATCTGATGGAGCATTGCCCATGCCGGCATAACGAGCATGACAAGCATTGGGAGAAACGCGAACCAGATAGGCTTATCGCGACGCAGGAGATAGAAGACAATGACCATAAACGCTAATCCTGCCAAAAGCTGATTCGTCGCACCGAAGAGGGGCCAGAGCGTCAATCCGCCACTTCCAGGTCCACTCGCTCCTTGTAGTAAGGCAACAGCGGCGGCGAGGACTAACGCAAACGCAGTTGCGATATAACGATTTGTCAACGGCTTGATGTTAACAGTTTGTGCCAGTTCGTGGATGACATACCGTTGCAATCGCGTCGCTGTATCGAGCGTTGTTGCCGCGAAACTCGCAACAAGTACCGCCATAATCGAGATGCTCATCTTGAGTGGAATCCCAAGAGAAGCAAGGAAGTTCCCACCTCCGTCAACAAATGCACTCACCTTTGCCTTGAGGGTATGGCTTGCCCAACCACCAACGACCCGCGTTGTGCCATCAGGGTTTGTTACTACCGTGCTTGTCGCGTAACGGGTTTTCCACGCCTCTTGATTGGTAAGTGGGGTCGCGCTTTCTGCCTTAACAATGGGTTGGAATGTATAGTTTGCGCCAGTGCCAGTCCGGTTGAAAATCCCCATACCGATGCCAGCACAGCAGGCGAGGATAACAATAACAGCAAGACCCCCTTCAAGCAGCATCGCACCATAGCCGACGTATTGTGCGTCGCCTTCAGACGCTACCTGTTTGCTCGACGTACCGGAACTCACCATGCAGTGGAAACCGCTAACAGCACCACACGCAATGGTAATGAAAAGGAAGGGCCAGATCGGTGGTGCGTCGGGTGGAATGTCGGAGGTGACAGCCGGTGCGGATGCCACTAAATCTGCGCTGCCCGTGAATCCAGCGACAGCAAGTCCGAGTATGAGTAAAACGAGTGCTAATACCAACTCGTGGCTATTGATGAAATCTCTCGGTTGCAGGAGTGTCCAGACAGGCAACACTGAGGCAATGAAGCAGTAGACAAAGAGCACCAGTGTCCAGATGACAACGACGTTCAAATAGGTTTGTCCGAGGAGCGGGATGCCGAACCAATGTCCCAAGTCAATCGGTAGGAGGTAAGCACCAACTGCCATGCCGATATACATGATGCCGAGGGCAATAATGGATGGCACGAGGATGTTACCACCGCGACGATAGATCCAGAGACCGATAGCGACGGCAAGCGGAATTTCTATCCAAACGGAGAGGACAGATTCAGGATAGTAGGAAAAAATAAGGGCAATGACCAAACCGAAGACAGCGAGGACGATGGTCAAACCCATAAAGAGGACAAAAAGAAAGAGAAATTTGGCGCGCGGACCAATCATTCTGCCCGCAACTTCGCCGACGCTCTGTCCACGATTCCGCAGTGAGACAACGAGCGCACCGAAGTCATGAACAGCACCAATAAACACCGAACCGAGAACAACCCAGAGCAACGCTGGCAACCACCCCCAAAAAACAGCAATCGCTGGACCTACAATCGGACCCGTACCCGCAATGCTGGTAAAGTGATGTCCAAAGATAATCTCTTTTTTCGTGGGAACGTAGTCAACATCGTCTCGTAATTCTTGACTCGGTACGGTTGCTGCCGCGTCCAAGCCGAAAATTTTTCTCGCCAACCATTTGCCATAAGTATGATAGGCGACGATGAAGCCGATAAAACTCAAGACCGCAATTATCAGTGTATTCATGAGCGCAGCTCCAACTTTTTCAGAGTTGTGCTTGCCAACTGACTTCGTTTATCTGACACCGGTGAGTATCTCGAATGTGAGTTGATCCAACTTCTCGTATCCAAGACCTTTCTGGGCAAGGGTGTCAGGTTCAAAGTCTATCTTCCTCAATTTGCCGACGCTCTCAGCGGTGTAGTGTGCCATGAGTGCTTCAAGTTCGACATCGCGGGCATGCAGTTCAGCGAGGATCCCTTGAATCTCAGCGTCTTCATTGAATCGATGGGCTTTCTCTTTGAGTATGAGATAACTCCGCATACAGCCAGCAGCGAAGTCCCAAACCCCTTGTTCATCTTCAGTTCGATAAGCATGCGCGTCGAAGTGTCGGTTCCCGTCCCAGTTAACATCTTCGAGGAATTTGACGAGGAAAAACGCCCCTTTAATGTTCTCGGAACCGAACCGCAAATCCTGATCGAAACGACTCATCTTTTGGTCATTCAGATCGATATGAAAAAGTTTCCCAGATTCGTATGCCTGCGCGACACCATGTAGGAAACTCAGACCTGCCATCGTTTCATGTGCGAATTCGGGATTAACACCGACCATTTCGGGGTGATCGAGCGTTTCGATGAAGTGAAGCATGTGGCCGGTCGTCGGTAGATAGATGTCGCCGCGCGGTTCGTTTGGCTTCGCTTCCAAGGCGAAACAAAGGTCGTAGCCTTGGTCTTTAACGTAGTGCGTGAAGTAGTTCATCGCCTCACGGTTCCACTTGACAGTATCGGGGCCGTTCTTAGCAGCGTCCACTTCCGCGCCTTCACGTCCACCCCAAAACACATAAACCGTTGCGCCGAGTTCTACACCGAGATCAATGGCGTTCAGAGTCTTCTGGATCGCAAACGCCCGCACCTTCGGGTCATTAGAGGTAAACGCACCGTCTTTGAAGATTGGATGGTAAAAGAGATTTGTTGTAGCCATCGGCACTTTCATGCCATGGTCAGTGAGTGCTTGTTTGAATTCGCTAACGATTTTATCACGTTCAACGGCTGAGGCATCAAAGGGAACGAGATCGTTATCGTGCAGATTGACCCCATAAGCGCCCAGCTCGCTTAATTTTTGGACCGTGTAGGTAGGTTTCAAGGGGGGCCTGACGACATCACCAAAGGGGTCGCGTCCGGGGTTACCCACCGTCCACAATCCAAAGGTGAACTTATGCTCAGGCTTAGGCTGATACTGTTCTGACATGCATTCACTCCTGTTGTTTGTTAATTTTGGCGAAGTTATAAGCCAACATTTAAATTATACCATATTTGGTATCTTTGTTGCAAATTCTTATCGTTGTTTGCTCTGGATCGTTTATGGTAAATTAAAAAAAAGGATCCTAACCACAATGGAGAAAAATAACTTGTCCCTGCACCCGAACCTATGCTAAACTCTAATATGAGTTCGATAAAGGAGAACGCACGCATGGTTACCCGGGAAGATATTCAAGCGACATGCGACGACATCGTGCGCGAATTTACGCCCCTACAAGTGATTCTCTTCGGTTCCTATGCCTACGGCACACCTACCGAAAACTCGGATGTGGATATACTTGTTGTCATGGATATTCCTAAATCGGAATTTCGCAACAAGGCTGTGGAAATCCGGCAACGTATTCCTGACCGTTTCAGTTTGGATCTTTTGGTGCGTTCACCGGAAGAAATCGCGTCTCGCGTCTCGTATAACGATTGGTTCCTTCGAGAGATTACTGAAAAAGGTGATTTTCTCTACGGATCCGATGCGGATTACAATAGAGGGAACCGGCGAAGCACGTCAAACGCTGTCAAGAAGGAGCAGGACCGCATGAATCCGTTGGTGCTGGAGTGGGTAGAGAAGGCTGAAGAAGATTATAGTATAGCAGAGCTGGCGCGACAGGCATCCCGTCCATTTCACAATTCTATCTGTTTCCATGCCCAACAGTGTATTGAAAAATATCTCAAGGCATGGCTTCAGGAGGCAGACGTTCCCGTCCCAAGGACGCATGACCTTGAAGAATTGCTGGCGTTGATTGAACCGACGCTACCTGCTTGGGCACAGTGGCAGCCTGATTTTAAGAGAATAACCGAGTATGCGGTGGACTCCCGCTATCCCGGTGATTCGGCGACTGCTGACGATACGCAACACGCCATGCGGATATGCGGTGCGGTGCGGCAAGCCGTTCGGGCCTCGCTGAAATTGTCAACAGACAACGGTAAATAAGCAGTACACTACTCACCTCACAAACTTTTATGCGTCCGTCCTAACGACTGAAGTTGCGGGTGTTCCTGATAAAGACTGGTGTGTTATGCGTCAAGGTGCGCGCCAATCTGCTTCAAGACTGTCTCATAGTCTGCTTCTAACTCTACTGGCGCGTTCAAGTAGCGGGGAGGCGGTTCACCCGGGGCAACATTGTGATACGCTACTTTGAAATCTGGAAATTTGAGACCGTTTGCTGTAGAGATTACGATGACCCTGTCATCTGGAAGGATTTGCTTGCGTTCAATCATTTTTATCAGCACAGCCAACGCGACACCCGTATGTGGGCAATTGAACAGTCCGGTTCTATCCGCTCTCGCCGCCGCATCCGCCAATTCCGTTTCTGTCGCTTGGTCAACGATCCCATCAAACCGTTTCAAGGTTCGGATAGCACGGTGAATTGAGACCGGGTTTCCAATCTGAATTGCCGTCGCTTGCGTAGATTGTGCTGTAATGGAGCGAAATTCCGTGAAACCGGTTTGGTAACTTCGGTAGAGTGGGTTTGCACGTTCGGCTTGCGCACAAGCGATGCGTGGGAGTTTATCGATGATACCAAGTTCCAACATCATGAGGAAACCTAATCCAAGTGCCGAGACGTTGCCGAGGTTGCCACCCGGAATAATAATCCAATCGGGGACCTCCCAATTGAACTGCTGCACGATTTCGATACTAATCGTTTTTTGCCCCTCAATTCGGATGGAGTTAATTGAATTCGCGAGGTAGAAGTCTTTACGGGCAGCGAGTTGTTGTACAATCGCCATACAGCCATCGAAATCTGTCTCTAACGAGAGTGTTAGGGCACCGTTAGCAATAGGTTGGATGAGTTGTTCACGGGTAACTTTGGCTTTGGGTAGGAGAATAACTGCGGGAATACCAGCTGCAGATGCGTACGCTGCGAGTGAGGCGGAAGTGTCACCTGTAGATGCGCACATAACAGCACGAATGTTCCCAGATTCAGCAATAATTTGTTTAACCATTGAGACGAGAACAGTCATTCCAAGGTCTTTAAAAGAGCCAGTATGACTGTTACCGCACTGCTTAATCCAAAGGTCATGCAAACCAAGTTGTTCACCGAAACGTTCTGCCCAGAACAGATTCGTCCCCCCTTCATACATGGAGATGACGTTATCGTCGTCAACATTCGGGCAGACAAGTTCCTTTTTTCCCCAAACACCGCTACCATACGGATATTGTGTCCGCATGTAACGCTTCTCAAAAAGGGATTTCCAATCTGCAGCACTGCGTTGTTTCAGCGCATCCAGATCGTGCCGCACCTCTAACAAGCCGTCGCAATTTTTGCACCGATAGATAATTTCTGTGAGCGGATAGGTTTCACCGCATCCTTCACTGCACTGAAACCAGGCATTGTAGTCCATTACGCTGTGCGCTCCTCCATAACAGCTGCGGGCAGTTCTTGTGGGGATTCGCTCCCGTTAGGCGCGCTAAGGAGTTCATCAATCTCATCAAGTGAAGGGAGTTCAGAGGCATCCTTCAATCCGAATTGTTGAAGGAACTCATCGGTCGTTGAGAAAAGGAGGGAACGACCCGCCTTTCTGCCAGCAATAGAGACAAGCCCTTTCTCAATAAGTGAATTAAGGACACTGTCGCTGTTTACGCCTCGAATCGCAGCCACATCGGCACGCGTGACAGGCTGTTTGTAAGCAACAATCGCAAGCGTTTCTAATGCTGGCGGGGATAGCGTGACGCGAACTTGCTGGGTATAAAACTTCTGAATCCACGCTGAATATTGAGGACGTGTACAAATTTGATACCCGTTCGCAATTTCAGCGAGATGGAAACTGCGTCCCATCTCTTGATAGTCGTCACGGAGTGTATCAAGCACTTTTCGGATGAGGCGTGCGTCTAATCCCGACAGGACTGCCTGAAATTGTTTCGGCGAAATCGGTTCACTCGCAGCGAACAAAATCGCTTCCAAAACCGATTTCAATGCTTGTTCCGACATTGAAGCCGGGTCATCTATTGGTTCCACGAGGGTAACGTATTCAGAATCCATAAACTCAGTTCCTAATAGCCCTGCTCTTCTGAGTGAGGCGTTTCTACGGGCAGCGGCGCAATCTCGCGATCGGTTGCCTCCTGCTCCTGTTTAACGATATAGATACTCTCAAAATGATCGGTTTGGACGGTGACAATTTTCCCAATCCGGATCAGTTCTAAAATAGCAAGAAATGTGACAATCCGATCCAACTTGCTTGAAGATAGCGGAAATAAATCTTCAAAAAGCAATTGGTCTTCGTTTGTCAACTGTCTGTCAATGAAAGCGATTTTATCCTCAACGGTGATTGTCTCTTCTTCGACCGTTTCGTACATCTCTTCGGTATCTATCTCTGCAGCACGGTCGTTGATATTCTTGAAAGCAGAGAGTAAATCAAAGAGGGTCGCTTTAATTTCAAACTCACGGGTCCCATCTAAATCGGCGTGCAGTTTCGGACTTCTGCTGTAGAGCAACGTCCGCCGTTCAGCGTAAACATCTAACGCTTGTGCTGCCTCTTTAAACCGCTTGTATTCTAAGAGTTGGCGGACAAGTTCCACCTGATCCCCAAGTGTATATTCAGCGTCTGGAGTGAGCTGCGGAAGAATGCTCTGTGATTTGATATGAAGCAGCGTTGCCGCCATCACCAAAAATTCGGAGGCAACATCCAAGTCCAACTGCTCCATTAAATTGATGTATTCCAGATACCGCTCTGTGATTTGTGAGATCTGAATGTCATAAATATCCATCTCCTCTTTTTCTATGAGATGGAGCAGCAGATCTAACGGTCCCTCGAATCCCTCTAATTTGATAGAATACATCGGGGACACAGTATCGAGGTCTTGGCTTTCAGGTGTTTGGATTGTTTCAGTTAACATCTATGTACTTTCAGGATTATAGGACCTAACTTACAAATTTTCCATATCGAAGTTTAAGCAATATCTTCCCAACTTCCATACTTCCAACTGATCCTTTAATATTGAAACTTGCTGAGTATCAAACAATTTATTTTTCAGCGTAAGCCGACAATTGTTGCTATTAAATCGAATATCGCATAACTAATGTCACTCAAGAATCCGAATATGTTGAGTATAGGGAGGAAATATGGCATAAAGATCAGACACATCAAAATTGGCATACCGTACGGCATCAATTTTTCAAATTGACGTGCAGCATCTTCCGGAAGCAAACCTCGAACAACACTAAAACCGTCCAGTGGAAAGAGCGGCAGCATATTAAACGCTGCGAGAAACACGCTAATGAGTGCCATCCGAATGACTTGCCTATTTATTTCAGCGTGAAGCAGTGAGCTCCGCGGACTGAAATCTGTGAATTCCAATACGATCCTAAGTCCTCCCAAAATGACGAAAGTGAGCAGGATATTCATGAAAGGTCCCGCCGCTGCGATTAGCATCAGATCTCGGCGCGGGTTCTTCAGATTGAACGGGTTGACCGGCACCGGTTTTGCCCACCCAAAGAAAGCACCACCGAAAAGCGTTCCGAGCAGCGGAAGTATCACCGTACCGATGATGTCAATGTGGACCCCCGGATTCAGCGACATTCGTCCCTGATTCTTCGCCGTTGGATCCCCTAACATATCCGCTGACTTCGCATGTCCCCATTCATGAAAGGTTAGCAGTATGATGAATTGTGTAACTATAAGGATTGCTGCAAAAGGATCGAAATTAGACATTGTCTATTTGGTGCCGCTTGCAAGTCAAATCTTGCTATACAAAAGTCCGTAAGCGGGAATACGCCTCCTCTTTTTTAGTTATTTCTCCGTCTAATTGTGCGGCAAATAGTTCCCAAAGTTGCGTTTTAAACGCACGACTCGGCTTTTTTCCCCATTGAATTAAATCTTTCCCTGTAATCAAGGGTTGAACCTTGCGCAGCGCAAGGAGGTAGCCTCTTATTTTTTCGCGTTTCCATTGCGGGGCTGTTTCATCTTCAGCCCCCAGAACTAACGCCTCAATTGGATACGGTTTAAGCAATTGGTAAATTTCGCTCGGTTTCACTCGCTTCTTTAGTGCGCCAAGTCCTTTTTTTAATTCATTATAAGCAGTGAGCGGCGTTTCTACCTGAAATAGACTGCTTTCTCCGCAGACATAAGTTGTTCCTATCCCTGTTGAAACGTCTGTATCAACGATGAGCCATTTTCCATTTTGGTGTTCAATTGAAACGTCCTGCGACAACGGAAATCCGAGTTTTTCAAAAACAGCGTGTGTCACCTTCTCAAGTGAAACGCGATGGTTCTCCGCCTGTGCAGGGCTTACCAACCGCCGCAGTTGATGCGTTAATACAAGCCTAAAACTCAGTGCCTCAATCTGATATACTGGTGTATGCGTACTAAAAAGTGCCATCCAGCGGACAAGTTCAGATCGAAATTCGTCATCAGTAAGATGCACTGATGCCCAAGTGATTGCCCGTTGCGCCGTTTGGAAATCAGCCCCAAAACTTGGTGAAATCTGCCATCCTGTGCGAACTATATCATATACGTCAAATTCTGCGAGTTGTTGCACAATTCGCGGGGCATTCTCCTCCAAAAGGACGCTATCAATTTCATTCCGAATCCGTTCACCACTCAGTTCTGCAAGCACTGGGAATGCTGCCCGGATTAGATCCACATCTGTCTCAGCAATACGAAAGTTATAACGTCCAGCATACCGACACGCCCGGAAGATACGTGTCGGATCGTCCATAAAACTTCGCCGATGTAGCACCCGGATGATACCTTTCTCAAGGTCTTTGAGTCCACCGGTGTTATCGACAATAGTCCCGAAAGCACGCTTATCTAAACGCATTGCTAATGCATTGATCGTGAAATCCCGTCGATGCAGGTCATCCCTGAGGGTCCCACGCCCTACTATAGGTAACGCTCCTGCAGTTTCATAAGTTTCACGGCGTGCCGTGACGAAGTCTATTTTGGGCAAATTAGGGTTCGCAGACGTGACAGTTGCGGTGCCGAATTGTGGATGCATGTGTAATGTGCCGTTCCATCGATCCTGCAGCGTTTTTGCGACTGGCATTGCATCCGTTTCCACAACGATGTCGATGTCGAGGGTCGGTCGTTTGAGCAGAAGGTCACGGACAAACCCGCCGACGATGTAAGTGCCTTTTCCACCGACTTCGCCGATTTCCTTCAGCAGACTTAGAAGCGGTTCAGGAATATTGGACATCATTTTTCTTCGTGGATGGATGCTCTACTGCTTCTCTGGGCGACACTTATACGAAAGCAAAGACACGGGTCGGTGCGCCGGAACTCTGTGCCAATTTTAGCGGGGCAATGACTACATAGAAATGCGTCGGCAACTGACTTAAATTGCACAGATCCTCAACGTGTGGGATACCCGCACCCAAGAAGACGAGGTGTGCAGGTGGTAATCCGTCGTGCAGCGGTGGGTGGCCAGCAACTGAGTCAATGCTACACGCATCTGTCCCTATGACCTTTATGCCCTTTTCGACGAGCAGCTCAGCGGCATCCTCACTGAAACCGATCCACTCTCGATTGAAGTTGTCCTGATAGACGAATCTGTCCATCCCTGTTCTCATGAAAACGATACTGTCCGCTGGAATTTCGCCGTTTTCAGTTACCCACGCTTTAACATCTTCAGCGGTCACAGCGTCGTTCGGTTTCTTAATCGCGGAAAAGTCCATCAACACGGCGTGTCCTGTCAGTTTCTCTTTTGGAATTTCGGCGATGGTCGCTCCACCGGGATACATGAGACAAGGGGCATCCATGTGCGTGGAGTAGTGTCCTGACATATCAACGCGGCTTTCAAAGTAGCCATCTTTTTCTAAAGTCGCCTGATCGTATATTTTCGCCGGATCAATCGGCAGTTCACGTGGGCTATCTTCATCAACCACATAAGACAGATCCAGCACATTTTCAAAGTCAAGGTGCATTTTCTTTTTTCTTTCCTTCCTACAAACCTTTTACTTTTGCAAATCTATGCTATGTAGTATAACACATCTCCTTGAAATGTTCAAGTGAATCAGAAATCAAGCACTCTGAAAATAGTTCAAAACCGCACTATGCAAGCCCCCATTCGTTGCTATGAGGGACGCGGTATCTTTCGTAACAGGCTGCCCCTGTATGTCCGTTACCTGCCCACCCGCTTCCCGAACGATAACAGTGATGGCAGCGATGTCCCAGATGCTGATCGCTGCTTCAATGACAGCATCCGCCCTCGCGGAAGCCACGAGATGATACATGTAGAAATCGCCGAATCCTCTCGAACGTGCCGCGTCGTTGATGAGGTTGTAAGCACCCGGGAAAGTGCCTTTCTCTGTAAACCATCTCAATCCACCGTGGCAGATCATTGCGTCTTCGGGTTGTGTTACATCGGACACCTGAATCGGTTCGCCATTTAAAAAGGCACCGCCGCCGGCCTCGGCATAGAGGAGCTCGTTCAAAAGCGGAGCATTGGAGACACCCAGAATAAGTTCCTCGCCTTTCATCAGCGCAATTTGGGTCCCGAAGATTGGGATTTTTCGGATATAATTCTTAGTCGCATCAATCGGATCAATAATCCATAGGTATGGGGATGTACCTTCCTGTGTTCCGTATTCTTCGCCAAGAAAACCGTGATCGGGAAAAGCCTGATTAATGGTTTCACGGATGACTTTTTCGGCACCCCTATCGGCATGAGTGACGGGTGTTTCATCGTCTTTCAGTTCGACTTTTATATCGCCAGTGTAGTAAGAAGTGATTATCTCTTCAGCGTTTTTCGCTGCTTCCAATGCAACAGTTAAAAATTGACTGGGCATAAATTCTCCTGTCTGGTTTAACGAAGTGAAATTGCCGGACAATAAATTCGGCTCCATTCGCGGTCCCACCACGTCCCGTCCGAACGTTTTGTGGCAAGGTCAGTAAAGTGATAATTGTATAGGGTCGCCCGAACATAACGGGGTGGCGTGTCGGGGAACGGATTTTCTGCTAATAACTTTAGCACTTCTGGATTCTCACGCAACAACGCTCCCATAAAATTGAGAAACCAATACGTATTCTGGTAGTCCCCTTGAAGCGCAGCAAACCACATCTGCCAATCCAAGCGTGGTTGGTGTGGGGCAACCCATTTCGGCGCGTTTGTCAGGTCCCCCGGTTTCCATCGAAATTCATAAGTTTTCCATGTTATCCGGTCATCGCTACCTTCAACAATAATTTCTGGGCGCGACTCCGTCATATCCGCAAAAAGTCCGTAGGTGTTCACACTCCGAAACGGTGTAATCCAAGCAACATCTGGCAACCGGATCTCTCTAAAAAGTTGCCCGCTGAATCGGATGCCGCTTAGAAGAAAGAGAAGCACTGCCACAACCCCTATACAGATACGGCTATACCTATGGGGTGACTGCTCGATCAAACGGATAGACGGCATCAACCTTTTCGGTAGAAAACTTTTCCACGCCACATCGTCAATAAGCAGCAGACACAGCACAATCGTCAGCAGATTGAAAAAGCAGTAATTCCCTGTCAGGATGATTAACACTTGTAGTCCGACGAACCCGATGCATCCGGCAGTTCGCAAGCGGCGCGGTGCAAAAATCAGAAACGGAATAACTAACTCAACAGCGAACATGCCGAGGACCGAGACTTTCTGAAACCATTCGGGGAGCTGATGCACATACCACGCAATTGATGTCGGCAGGGGCTGCGTTTCATAGTGAAAATTAAGGGCAGTCAGGTTTCGCCACACTTCATCACTGGCAAGTTTGACGAACCCGGAAGCGAACATCAACCGGAACAACAGCCAACGTGAGAGCCATAGAAATGCACTGGAAGGTTGGGAAGTTCGTGAAAGTGTGTCGCGGATTTGAAGCGGCGCGAAAAAGATTGCCAAAAATCCCGCCTCTAACAGCAGCACATCCCACTGGAAGCTCAGAAAAACTTGCCCGACTGACACCAGCGACAGATAGAATGCCCATAAACCGACTAAGGTCCACGTTGGAAAGAAACCGGCGATTAATACCAAAGATAGAACAGCACCACCAGCGCACAAGAGGTGAAGACAGAGGTCTGACGGATTCAACCAAAACAGCGTTGGGACGAGGTGATAGCCTGATGTTCCGACCTGTTGACGCACTGCCGTCAAAAACTGATCCGCCGGTAAAATACCGTTACTTCCAATAAGCCCATGGACCTGGACCCAGAGAGAGAGGAAGGCGATGAGGTAGATACCACCGAGGGCACGCAAAAAGAGCCAGCGCGAAAGACCGAGAGATGTTCTTCCAGTGTGGGTTCCCCAGAGCCAGCGTGTCATTGCTGAAAAGAAGGGACGGTGTCGGGCAATAAGGCGGTAGACCGTTTCAGACACCTTTGCGAACCCTGGGAGCTGGTAATAGCACCAGAGGAGCAAGCCACTGTTCAAAGCACGCAGGACAGCTTCTGCACCGCTGAGAACGGTTCCGTTTTCTTGGATCAGCTGCACCGAGCTCTCAAACGCTGAGATTGGTATCTCTGGGAATTGTGATGCCACCTCTTGATACGGGGCATAATCAACACGATCACCCGTCACATGTTGCCATTGTGCAATCCAATATCGGCAGAAATCGCAGTCGTTATCGTATGCAAGGAGCGGTTTGCTGCTGTGTGAATGCATCAAAAATTTTTGGCGAGGTCCGCCCAACGCTTACAACTTAGATGAGAAATCAATTCCATGCCCGGTGGATTTTGGTGATAGCTTCAACGATCTGATCCATATCTGCCTCCGAACCAAGCAGAAGGTTTTGGAAAAGCCAGACGCTCTGTTCACAGACCGATGCCGCGTTTGGACAGGGCAGCGACCGAATGAGGCGCGGATATTTCTGCGCAACGTGTGCCATACCGGGTTCCTCTGAAAGTGGGGAACGATAACCAATTGAACACGGAACGCCTTCAGCAGATAGCGCATTGACAAACGCTTGCCGCGACTTACCACCGAATCCTTCAGGGTTGTATTTCAGACAGTAGAGATGATACCCATGTTTGGTAACCCATGGGGCGAGTTCTGGGGGTGTGATACCTTCAATTGTTTCTAAAGCGTTGGAGAGATAGGTAGCGTTTCGGTTGCGGATGTCTGTTTGCGCCGCTAAGAGTTCCAATCGCACGAGGAGTATTGCCGCGAGGTATTCTGATGGACGATAGTTCCAACCGAGTCTTGGATATTCCCATCTCGCGCCACCCGGGGCACGTCCGACATTCATAAAAGCAGAAACCCTGTCATGGATGTCTTTGTCATTAGTCGTGACCATCCCGCCTTCGCCGGAGGTCAGGTTTTTCGAGGCTTGGAAACTAAACGCACCGACATCGCTGAGGGCACCGACCTTCTTCGTCTGGTATTCCGCACTGTGTGCTTGTGCACAATCCTCAACAATCGCAAGCTCATGGCGGCGCGCAATGTCTTGTAACGCCCCCATATCCGCTGGGTGACCACCGAGGTGGACGGGTAGGATCGCGCGTGTTTCCGAAGTAATTGCCGCTGCTACTGCCTCTGGGTCAATCGTAAATGTCTCTGGTGAAATGTCTACAAATACGACGGTGCATCGACGTTCCAAGACAGCACTCGCTGTCGCGACGAATGTATAGTTCGGCACGATAACTTCGCCACCATCACTGAATCCGTCGAGGTCAAGCGCGCCTGCTAAAGCCGCACTGATTGCGTCAGTACCATGTGGCATGAAAAGGGCGTAATTTGTACCAGTGTACTGGGCATATTGCTCTCGAAAACGCACAATCATCGTGCCGCCAGACCCTTCGTTACCGCTCAGATAGACTTCCCTGAGCAACGGCTCGATTTTCGATTCCCACTCCTCTGTTGTATGGAGGGGCCATGGCGACCAAGGGTCAGTTTCTGTATTGCGGACAGGTGTGCCACCTGAAACTGCTAATTGGTTGGACATGCAAATCTCCAGTCTTCTGTTTAATGTTCGACAGTCGGTAGTTCGTGTCGTGAAGAACAGCCTGAGTGCTATCTTTATCTTTGCGCGGAGATGGGGCTTCCCTCTTCATCCACATATACCACTTCCCAGCCCTTTGGGACGGCACCAGTATTCAAAAGATTCAACTTCTGCCTCTCAGAGAGTTCTCCATTTTCTGATCCGGTTATAGCGTTTGTGTGCCAGATCTCAGCACGTGATTCAGTTTTTAGCACATAAATCCTTCCCGGAATATTGGGCAACGCATTCTCATTTATCACAATCCAGTCTTCCATATCCGGGGTGACGTATAAGGCTTCAGCAGTTTGGGAGTCAGTATATATCTCAGTTTTCGCCTTGAAGTTTGGCAGTAGAAGACACCCAATAAGCGTAATTCCGAAGATAAGCAAATATAAGTAATTTTTCCCAGCAAATTTCATGATTTTTTTCCTGCGCCTTGCTTCAGTTATAATATTTATCAATTTATTACAGAATTTACACTATAAACGGAAAAATAGCAAGAAAAAAATGATTGGTTTGACAATTATAGAATAAATTTATAAATAAAACGGCGAGGTCTTTCGACCTCGCCACTTTATTGCACATTCCAGTTGAAACTAACGATCAAACAATGGACGCTGGAACTGCTCTTTAATCCACTTTTCAATATCTTCTGCTTTCTCAAGTGTCTTCGGCCCATCGGCTTTGCCGAAGTACACTATTTCCTTATTATGATGAAGCTTCTCAATCATCTGCTTCAGGTATGCAGCTTTATAGGTTTCCCAATCCTCTGTGGGCGGAATGCCGAAGAATCCAGATGTCCACGCGTCAGGTTGCTTTTCAAGCTCGACCAATGTATCCCGCTTCGATAGATATGCCCAATACTCCTCAAAATTATCAATGCTGATGCCTTTGTCAAGGAGCATCTGAAGCCATTCACCCCGCGGATACTTTTTATCAACTTCACTTATCGGGAGCGGGATTTTATACGTAAATATAGTGCTCCCGTCATCACGGTTCCAGCTGAAACTTCCCGAAGTGATTGCATACCTTTCATTGTATTTCTCATCATAAGCATCTCGCAGTGCTTTGACAGTCTGTGGCACTTTACCCACATTCACTGAAAACTGCTTGGAAAAATTGGGTAGGTCCTCAAAGATTTTTTCGAGATCTTTGTGTTTCTCTAAAGGAAAGTGGGGTTTTTCTGACAAGTCGTTAAAAATGACGACGCGCTTATCCTTTTCTTCCAAACGTTTTTGAATCTGATTGAGTTCCCGTTCAATATACGCAGTTTTATAGGTTCCCCAATCTTCTGTAGCAGAGATGCCGAAAAGTCCCGAGGTCCACACCTGCGGTTGTCTCTCGATATGCACTAATGTATCCCGAAGAAATAGGTATTCCCAATACGCATCTGCGGTCTTGATTGTAATGCCTTTATCAAGGAGCATCTGAAGCCATGCATCGCGCGGGTATTTCGCATCGACTTCAGCAAGTGGAATACTCTCATCGTAACCGAAGATTTCGGTGTCTCCTGTTGTATACGACACACGCACACTTGTATCCTCATGCTTGCGGTCATAACCGTCATCGTAAGCGTCGCGTAGTTCCTTGACTGTTTGCAAGATAGCGTAGTCCTGCGTCTGAGGTGGCGAGGCTAACTCCTTTTTCAGTTCCGCGGCGAGTACTGAAAACTTTGACCGAATGCTGGCACGCATCTCAGCGCGCTGCGTCTCATCTACTTCCCCAGCGGATCTTAGCGTGGCATTAGTTTGTTCATCTATCCATGTTTCCCAAGCATCGGTAGCGGTCTGTGCAGCTGCCGGGGCTACGAAAAATGCTGCCATTCCCAAAGCGAGTAGGACGGTGAGTGTGTGGACGATATATTTGGCTGTCATTTTTTTCTCCTTCAGTGAAATTAGTGCTGATTTGCATCAGTTTTTGTGAATTGCTATTTGACACACTGAAAGAAAAAAGAAGTTCCGTTATTTTTAGGACTTACGCACTCCACCGGTAGGTGCGGTTTCCTAACCGCATCGAATATTACCGAAATATTTTCTTAAACTTCATCTAACCGCACCGATCTTATGGTGATAAGTGTCTTTATCGTCCGAAGATACATGTCTCAACTTAATTTTGCGTAAGTCCTGATTTTTTTAAGGAGCTGCCAACCATGAGAGAATTAATTGCGCGCGCCGCTGTCTCTGTATCTCGGAGGGGGGAGGGTCGGACCTCTGAAGCGAGAGCACTGACAATATATTGTGCTAAATTATCAGGTCTACATCGACGCACAATTCCCTGTTCTTCCATATACCGATAGACTTTATGCCGGTTTGGGAGGCTCGCCTTTTCTTTTGATAGCATGAGAACAATAACTGGACATCCACTGCTTGCTGCTTCACAAACCATTGAGAAGCTATCTGCTGTAACAATAAGGAGGTCACTTAAGGAGAGAATCGCTTGGTACGGGTCTGCGAGTTCCGAAGGTCCGTCTGGCGTAACGAATAGCGGACACCAATCGGGGTCCTTCAGTGTTGAGGACAAACTCGCTACGACATCTGGCGGTGTTCGACGAGAGGTTGTCATCAATACCTGTGCCTTCATTTCCGCTGCGACTGTTTCACAAATATCGTTGAGTTTTACCGCATCCGCTGTCGTGATTGTCTCGTGTCGGTCTGTACCACCGAGGAGTATTCCTATACGCTGGCAGTCTGGTAGGTTAAGTTCCTGTTTCAGTCGTTTCCGTTCGGCGTTCAACGTGTCTGGTGAAATCGGGTTCGGCACACCTATCGTTTGGCAGATATTGCTTTTAGATTTTGCACGCTGCCATGAGATCATCGGGAGGATCGCCAGGTCGAAATAGCGAGTGCCTATCGGCGAAGGTCTCCGGCACGTAACCGTTTTAGCACGGAAAATTCTGCCAAGAAGCAGATTGACGGCTGCCACAGATGATCCGGTTGAGAGAATAACGTCAGCCGTTTGGAGGCGGGCAACGGCAGTGTAACTCTCAGGCACAAGACTCCACTGGAGAAGCACGCCGATAAGCGACGTGGGGAGCGGTGTTCCACCGAAGACACACATAAAGACCCGCAAGAGATTATCGCGCCACTTCTGCCTGAAGTATATCTCAAGATATTCCGTTTGACATTCAGGCAATTTTTGCACAATCCCTAAAGATTGCTTATAGTGTCCCGGTCTGTTGTCGCTTAAGATAATAACTGTGATACTCCCATGCCTAAAGTCATGGGATTCTTGCTTCTTCATTTCGTGCCTCCCGCAAGTGGAGGACTTACAGAAACTCCACAAGCGTTTTAACTCTCCGCGTATCCCGCGGCGAGGTGCTGTAAGTTGATAGCTGCGTTTACGTCTCTATCTATGGACGTTCCGCAATGACGACAATGATACTGTCTATCTGAAAGCGTTAAATCGTCTTTTTTCTCTCCGCATCGGCTACAGGTCTTGGAACTGGCGAAGAACCTATCTGCTTGAACAATCGGAATGCCAAGTGTTTCAGCTTTCGTTTTGAGTTTTTCAAGGAAACCACCCAGTGCTGCGTCTGATAATGCCTTCGCCAGTTTTCTGTTCTTAAGCATGTTGGGAACTGAAAGCGTCTCAATACCGATCTTGGCAGCAGACATAACGATAGCCGTCGTCGCCTTATGGTGTCCGTCTCTTCGGATACAAGCAATACGGTAATGCAGGCGTTCTACAATCCGCTTTTGCTTATACCAGTTTGCGCTTAAGAACACCTTTCGGCTTAACTTACGTTGCTCACGTTTGAGTTTTCGCTCATACCGTTTTAGCGGTCGTGGGTTCTCATACTTCGTGCCATCGTCAAGGGTTGCGAGGGTGTTGATGCCTACATCTATGCCGACAACAGGGAGCCCGCGTGTATCGCGCGGGACGTTAGGTGTTCCTGTGTCAACAAGGATAGAGACGAACCAACGATGTGCCGTCCTTGAGATTGTAACGCGTTTGATCTTCCCATCAAAACGTAATGCCGAAAACATCTTGACTTCGCCAATCTTGGGCAACTTGATAGACTTACCATCAACCTTGCATTGATAACCTTCAACGGTGTAGGATTGACGACTACCGCGTTTCTTGAACTTCGGGAAGTTGTTCTGTTTTTTCTGCCAACGACTCACTGCATCTGATAGGTTTTTGACACCGTGCAATGCAGCCCGTTGGTCTTGTTCGCCTGCCCAGTCCAACTCTTTTTTGCGTTGATTCCAACGAGTATTCAGGTCTATGAATGAACGGAAAACGCCTGCTGATAAACCTGCCTTGAAATCTGCTAAAGCCGAATTGAAGGCAAATCGCGCATAACCACATTGTTGTTGAAACCAAGTAACCTGTGCATCTGTCGGACGCAACGCTATTTTGTGTGCTTTTAATGCCATCCTTGGAGTTACCAGTGCCAGCCTTTAACCCCTAATGAGTGGGTAGGCAGACACGCAACCAAGCGGTTACGCTCATTATGTCTGCCAACTGGTAAGATAAGTATACCACAAAATACACCTTTTTGTCAAATGTTTTTTGCTACAAAGCCACGAAACACGTAGGTTGGACCCAAAGCTAAAGCAGTGGGATTGTTAGACAATGCCCTTCATTCTACTGAATACGCAATCAACTCCGACCATCCCAATTCATTTTCTGTTTTCGCAATACCGACATGCGGTACAAACCATATCGTCTGAGTATGCTCTGTGATCTTCGTTTCTGAAAAAAGCGTCTGTGTGATTTCTGTCTGGTATTCGAGTTGATAGGCGTTCTCAAAGTTCCCAGCAAGCGTTTCAAGGGGACCTTCGGCGACGACTTCACCCGTGATACGAATAACCACTTCAAAAGGGAACTGAAGGAGTGCGATGTTCTGTAAAATGATACTTCCGTTAATCTGCATATTAAGGGCATTCCATTGGAAACTCGGACTCGGTGGAAATTGTAGGAAGACCAGTTCAGGCGATGGAATAGGGTCCACTGTAACACTCAGGTCCAAACCGGAGAAATCATCTTGTACTGAAGCCGGGATTTCGTTTTGAACGTAACGGTCTATCTCTCCACCTATAGCGAAAAGAATTTGATTCTCTGTAACCCGATAGGATATAGGTTTCAACAGGTCGAAATCGGTTTCCGCATTTGGTGGTGTTTCCTTGAGGGTTCGATAATTCTTGCCATCAATGTTTATTTCCTCGTTAACCTCAGTTGCCCCTTGGATGCCGTCAGAATATAGATAAACCCATCGACTTCCGACCGCATCAGGAAAATAGTTTGGCATGACTTCCATCGGTTCAGGCGTTTCATCCGAACCGCAGCCAAACAATAGCAATAATATCCCATAAGCACTAAAGAGAATTCGCTTCATCTCATCCCTGTTCAGATACACCTGATAATACTTAGAAAATAGTATACCATATTGGATGACGAATGCAACTATTTTTCGCTGGACAGTGTACTGCCATTACTTAGTCCTGTAAGGACGATATGTTTATAGAAACTTTATTTATGTGAACATTTTTCTTCTGTAGGAGCGAGCTGTGCTCGCGATCTTGTGTCTAAACGTTACTTATGTTAATCAAAACCAATATCGGAACCGAAAACTAAGCAGCCCTAAGCATCAGATGAAATTCCTTGACAAGTAGATTGAGTGTGTTATGCTATTAAATATCTTGGATTCCAAAAAGGAGAGCTTTTTATGCAAACTGTGGTGAGAAAGGTTTGTGACCCAGTTACAAAACAGATATATAAGATACAACTACCAGCACGAGCCGAAATAAAAAGTGCTGTTCTTCAGCTTGATTTTCCATCTCAAGGTTTTGGGTATAGAGACATAGCAGCTATATTAGCACAGAAATTTCAACTCTCTGATGAACAGGTAAATGCTAGGTATAAGTCGCATGTAGAAACAAATTCTACGGATACTGTTTGGCGTGATATTTTGGTTTTCGATGCTATTCGGGAACTTTGGAAAGAAGGTAAGTTGGAGCAACCAGGCCGAAAACGAACCTCTTACTTTCTCGCTGCGAACACGTTACCGATTGAACCTGATTTCGATGTTGTTCCAGAAAAATCTATTGAAGAAAATTATCAGCAGATCAGAACAGAATTAGCAGCAAACTTACTCCAAGAAATTAAGGCTAACTCTCCTGTTTTTTTCGAGAAATTGGTTATTGACCTCCTCGTTAAGATGGGATACGGTGGTTCACGCGAAGATGCCGGAAAAGCCGTTGGAGGCAGTGGTGACGGCGGCATTGACGGTATTATTAACGAAGATAGACTTGGACTTGATGTAGTTTATGTTCAAGCTAAACGGTGGGATGGAAACGTAAGCCGTCCCGAAATTCAGAGATTCGCTGGCGCATTGCGAAGGTCAGCGCGCACGTAAAGGAGTCTTCATCACAACATCAAATTTTACCAGAGATGCTGAAGAGTATGTGAAAACCATCGACTCTAAGATCGTACTTATTAATGGAGATCTACTCGCTCGGTATATGATTGACCACAACGTTGGTGTTTCAACAACGAAAACTTATGAAATCAAACGCGTAGATTCCGATTACTTTGCTGAAAACGCTGAAAATTCCTAAGCATATCCACGGTAAGAGAAAAAATGAGAACCTTTGGAACCCAAGGTCCCGTAAACCCAACAGAAAACTACGTAGTCTCGCGCATTAGAGAGATTGCGGATTTTGTTGACCGCGTAAAGCAAGGCAAATACATCGTCCTCTTTGCGCCCCGACAGACCGGCAAGACGACGCTCTTTCGCACTGCGATGGACGTACTCATGACCGAAGGATATTTCCCAATCCAACTGAATTTTGAGTTGTATGTAGACTATCCTGCTTCCGATTTTTATCGCGCTTTCTATAGACAGCTTCGTGAGAAAATTAAGCGCTTGTTCGAGAAACGTGAAACCACACCCTCTAAAACACTAAACCAATTTTTGGATAATACAGAGGTAACAGATCGGGTTTCAATGGTGGAGTTCTTTACGCAGTTTGTCAGTTTTCTACCAGAACAGAATAGTTTTCAAAAAGTTGTTCTCATCATTGATGAATTTGATGCAATCCCGCCAGACGCGGTTCGCGGCTTCCTCCACTCGCTCCGGTACATTTATCTTGATAATTCAGGTCTCCGATGTCCGTATAGTGTCGGCATTGTTGGGGTCAAGAACATTACGCAGCTAAACTACGACCGATCAATCTCGCCTTTCAATATCCAAGATGAGTTCCACTTACCGAATTTTACACTCGCGCAAGTCCGTGAACTACTTGATCAGTATACCGAAGAGGTAGGGCAAACCTTCGCACCTGAAGTTATCACCTTTATTCACAAACAGACTGCGGGACAGCCCTTTCTCGTCAATCGCTGCGCGCAGATTCTCACCGAGGAAATGGATATTCCGAAAAATCAAACGGTTGCGTTGGTTCACTTTTTTAAAGCACATAGGCGGCTCCTCCGCGAGCGAAACACGAATATCGATCATCTGCTTACCAATATCCGTAGAGACCGTCGGTTTGAAAAAATCCTCATGCGGATTGCCTCTTATGAAAGAGGTTTACCTTTCAGTTTGGACAATGACATCATGAATGAACTCTCAATTTATGGCGTAATCGCGGAAGGTGCTGATGGCGCGTGTGAAATCGTCAATCCGATTTATCAACATCGTATTCTGCAGACTTTTAAACCGCTGTTTAATGGGCTGGAGAATGATTATTTCTCCGAAGACAACGGGGACGATTTTATTGATTACCTTACACCTGATGACGTGATCGAGATGGGAACACTCCTTGAAAACTTTCAAGACTTCATCGCACGCGCCGGTTTCCGTATTTTGCAAGTACCGGATACACCGCAGGAGTATGTTGGTCAACATCTCCTTTATGCTTATTTAGATCAGTTTGTCCACGTGGTCGGTGCCACTATGTTTCTTGAAGTTCGGACTGGACGTGGGCGGATAGATCTTCTCGTTGTCCACAATCAACGCAAATATATTGTTGAGACCAAAATTTGGGAAGGCGACAGATATTATCAGGCAGGCAAGAAACAACTCGCTGCATATCTCAAATTAGAAGGGGTACAAGAAGGCTACTATGTTGTATTTGACCATCGTAACAATCCTGCCTCACGCCTCGAAACTGAGACAATAGACGGTTTGACAATCCGAAGTTACGTCATCCCTGTCCTGCAAGAACGACCTTCAGCAGTTTAGGGTGGATGTCCGCTTGCTGCCTGTTTCTTTAAACCACTTCCATCCAAACCCCCGGTACAAACCCCGGATACTCCCCATCACTAAACGCCGGATAATAGACATCTTCGCCACTAAACTCGTGAACAGCCTCACCATCGTTGCCATCTGGAATATGCACCCGACAAGTATACGCACTCTCACGAAACAGCTGCTGCGGAGTCGGCGTAGATGGATTCACGCGGTATTCCGTCAACGCTGCTGCGTCTACCGTAATCCCCAACCCCGGCGACTCAGGGACCGCGATCGTTCCGTCAACAACAGCGAGTCGCGTTTCAAGCAGGTCAGATTCCCACAGCTCGTGACACGTAATCGCCGGTAATTCCGCTTGCGATAGCACCGCGCCGAGATGCACGGCGTATGCCGTTGTAATTCCCGTGCCTACCATCTGCAGCCAGTACGGTTGCGAGAACGAAGCACAGAGCGCGTTCGTCCGTCGGAGCGAGTTCACACCGCCACCGACGACAAATCCTCCGCAACATCGCGCATGCAAGCACGATTCGTTGAAATGTTCGACAATCCGTTTCTGGACATTCGCCTGCAACCGTACCGCACCCATCACATCCGTGCCGAGATAGTACGGACTCTCGTAGATAGCGACGTTCGGATGTTCGTCCAGCTGCTGTAAGGCAGGGATAGCGTTATCCGCAGTCCGCAGGAAACCGTTGAAGTCGATGTCGAGTCGATAATCTGCCGGTACGGCATTGCCGACAGCATCGACCTGTGCGAAGATGTCGCGCCACGGACGCGCCTTCAGTTTTGCGGAGGTATAACCCCGTTTCACGGATTCTTGGACTTCCGACACCCAATCCTCTGGAGGCATATCGATATCCCACCACGAAATAGGACACCTGTCGCGAACCTTCGGTCCGATGAGTTGGTAGACCGGTACACCAACGGATTTACCAATTGCATCATAAAGCGACATCTGGATGCCGAACCCGATGCTATCGTCGTTCATACACGCAAATGCGTTTTGTCCGATGATCTGTTCAATGTTCGCTGATTCGTCTGATAAATTTTCGCCGTAACCGATAACACCGTTACTGAGTTCGACGCGGTAAACGTGGACGCGTTCCCCGTGCGTCAAGGCGCGGTGCATGTGTCGGCTGACCCGTTCATGATAAAATGGCACGTTCAACGGAATCGTTTCGAGATGTTTGATGCTAAGCATGATATCTCTCCTAAGTTTAAGGATACGCTTGCGTTATTGTATCATATTCCCAAAATTGCCCGTAACAATATTCCCACAACAAACTTGATTCTTTGAAGGAAACTGTTACCCTTTACCACTAAAAAGGTCAAAGTTTTGAACACTGTTTTCATGGGATATTCTTTTCGCTAACTACTGATCGCTAACTACTGACTGCTGATTGCTGAATGCTAACGGCTTTGATTTGACATCTCCCCATTTTGTTGCTATAATATCTTTAACGACACAACATTGACACGCTACTGTTTTCGCAAGTAAGGAGCATTGTATGGCGAGTATTAAACCCTTCACTGTCTCAAATGAACGCTTGGATCAGCCTGAGAAACTCCGAGAACAGGCGCAGCAAGACGGGTATCTTTTTTTTCGTGGTTTGATTGATGCCGATTCCATCTATAACCTACGTCGAGATTTCTTGGAAATCTGCCATCGGCACGGTTGGGCAGAAGGGGGCAACGTCTTGATGGATGGCATTCGCACGGGCGGTCCCTACATGGAAGGGGATGACGGGTATTGGCCCGTCTTAGACGAATTCCAAAGCATGGAGTCGTTCCACGCCTTCGCACACCATCCAGCGATTTTGGATATGTGCGACAAACTCTTCGGTGAGAAGACACTCGCGCATCCGCGGAATATCGGAAGGATTATGTTCCCCGAAAACACGAAATACACAACACCGTCACATCAGGATTATATCCACATCCGAGGGACAGAAGAAACCTATACCGCATGGATACCGCTCGGTCCGTGTCCGACGGAGTTGGGAGGCTTGTCGGTATTATCTGGATCGCATCGGGACGGAATTTACCCTGTCAAACCCGCATTCGGGGCAGGTGGACTCGGTATTGATACAGCACCGTTGGAAGCCAATGGGTTATACTGGGTCAGTGGCGATTACGAAGTCGGTGATGCCCTCTTCTTTCACAGCCACGCCGTTCACAAGGCACTGCCCAACCAGACATCCGATCGGATTCGTCTCTCAGTGGATTACCGGTATCAAGGAGCCTCGCAACCCGTCACAGAAGGTTCGCTATTGCCGCATTTCAACCGAATGGGGTGGGACGAAATTTATACAGATTGGAAATCAGCACAGTACCAATACTACTGGAACGCTTTCGATCTAAATAGAGTTTAAAAGTAGTAGGCACACACCGTGTGCCGTTCACGTTTTTCAAAGGAAACAGAAATCAATTGACTAAGTTGCGAAAACGGAAGTCTAATATCTTCACGTGTCTATTAGTTGTTCTGATGGCATTAGGCTGCAGCGTTGTGCCGCGATCTGCAGCGGAAAACTACACCGGCGATTTTCTGACAAACGGCGTTGGGGGACGGGCACTCGGATTAGGCGGTGCCTATGTCAGCATCGCTGATGATGCGACTGCCACTTATTGGAATCCCGCCGGTATCGCAGGCGTTTCTGATAAGTATCAATTCTGCCTCATGCATGCCGCACGGCGTTCGGGATTAGGTGCATTCAACTATATCTCCGGCACGACGAAACTTCTCCCCAAACTCAACCTCGGACTGTCGTGGCTTCGCGCAGGCGTGGACGATATTCCCATATACCCACTCGTTCCAGCGTTCGATCCGAATATCAGTGCCGATGAACGGAAGAACCTTGCAAAGAACCGACCGCGCGCCTCAGATTTTGATCCAGCGGGTTACCTCAATGACAGCGAGAACGCCTATATCCTGACACTCGCGACGGGGTGGGTCGTTAGTCAATCGTGGTGGAATAATTTTGGACGGGATTCCCTGCCGCCATCGTTTATGATTGGTGCGAATGCCAAATGGATCTCACAACGCCTGAGCAGTGGAGACCTTGATACTTACAACTATGGGAGCAGTGGCTACGGCTTTGATGTCGGTATACTTGCTCGTTTACCGGATCTCAACGCCATTTTCGGTTTAGAAAATGTTGGCAGCTTTTCATTCGGCTTGAACCTTCAAGACATCTCAAAGACGACCTTGACGTGGAATACTGAATCCGCACCTAAAGAATCCATCCCCTCGAATTGGAACGTCGGTGTGGCGTATACCAACCCTCACATTTTTGGTCGAAAACTCATCCTCTCCTACCAGTGGCAGCAACGCTATGGTGGGCAAACACATTTCGGTGCTGAATATCATATTAGCAATCCATTAGCATTACGCATCGGCTACCGTGATGACCGCATTACCGCCGGCATCGGCATCCTACGCCGCGAATTCCGCCTCGATTACGCCCTCCTCTTCGGCGACCTGATTAGCACACACTTCTTGAGTCTGCTCTGGACTTTCTAAAAATCAACTCCAAGAGTTAACCCTTAATATGGAAGGAATATCCGCGTTGCTACGACTGTTTGGGGTGTTGTTTAAAAGTGTTTGGGTCATGTAAAACCTATATAACGCCTACAGGGATTAACTTATAACTTATAACTTATAACTTATAACCCTCTACAAACTCGGTTTCGACAGGTCGGGTTGATCACGTAGCAGAATCAGGAGGGGTGCCAACAATAAGGGAATCATCACCAAGCCGTCCAATACAATTGGCAAACCGAACTGATCCCCCAAATCACCAACAAATTTATTCAATAATCCGCCGACCCCCCACGCCGCACCCATCATTAAGCCGGAAGCAATGCTTTCATGTCCGCGCAGCATCATCTGTGCTAAGATAATGTTAACTGTTATCGAGCTGGTGAGGATGACGTTCCCTAAAAAGAGGAAAGTGAGAAAACTAAGTCCATCGGTATGTAGCGAGGCATAAAGGAGCGGCGGTGCCCCCAAAAGCGAGACCAGCAACAGAACATAAGTATTGACACGCGTTATCAGCCAACCGCTTGACATAATACCCATGGAACCCGCAAAGATGAAGAGCGCGATTACCAGCGAACGCATCTGATCCGAGTAATCTTGGTCGTCTAAGTGGACGGATAAGAAGGTTTCTAAACCTGTGAGCGTGACAGTGCGGAATGCAGCAATAACGAAAAGCACAATCAGTGGAAGCAGGCGTGGACTCGCGACAGTCCAAAAGGACTCTTGCAGTCTCACACCATCGCTCGGCGTTCCACGAGTGGAAGCCGTCAAATCCAGTTCTTTATCAAATTTCAGCACCTTTGGAGCAATCAGTGCCAAGAGTAGACCCGGTATCATCTCCCAAGCAAGGTAGTCCAAGCCGAAACGATACGGAATGAACATCAATACCAGCGGACCAAGGGCACGCCCAATGTTACCACCCGTCAGAAAAACAGAGGTCCCCATCCCTCTTCCTTTCGCCAGCGCACCCGCGTAAGCCGTCGCCTGGGGGTGGAAGGCAGCAACCCCAATGCCACCGATTGCTAATAACAGATACACGGTGTTAACGGTAGGCGCGACCCACAATAGGCTTAAACCGATGGCAGTGAGCGCGACCCCAAACGTCACAAAATGCACTGTCCGCACGCGATCCGACAGCCAACCGAAGAGAACCTGTCCGAAAGAACTAAATAGACTGTAAATTGAGACAAAGTTACCCGCTAAGCTGTTCCGGTTCGCAGCGGATGCCAACTTTTCCAGTAAGCGGGGTTGCAGATGTGAGAGAAGTGTTGCGTAGGAATCAAGAACGGTGTGCGACAACGTCAGAAAATAGAACTGGTTCTGAGGGAACGCTTGTGATGGAGGCTGCTGCTTTTTCATGAAGTAAAATGAATACCGTGTTTCTGTAAAGATATAGAGGCCGTATATTATAGGCTATATCCCACTAAAAAGCAAATTGTTTTTTAACCCAAAACTATTCCTTGACAATTAAAGCGTGCCACATATATTATAATACGTATTCTCTGAGACAAACATATTATCTAAAATTCACCAATAGCGAGCGCGCCTTTGAACAGAAAGCAGTTCCAGCAAATTGCCAAAATCGGCTTACCGACAGTGCTGGCAATCATCTTAGCTTACTTCCTTCTAAAACAGATTGATCTCCAAGAAATACCACGAACCCTCAGCCGGTTGTCAATAGAGGCACTCTTAATCGGGTTCATAGCCTATTGTTTATTGGTTTTAGCAAAAACGCTCCGGTTTCGAGCATTACTCAACCTTGAGAGCCGTGTCCATCACATCTTTCCAATCTTGGCGTTGCATACCTTTTGGGGCAATATCCTGCCGATGCGGACGGGTGACATCTCTTATGTCTATCTCATGCAACGACGGCAGAAGGTGGAGGCGACGCACGGAATCGCTTCGCTTTTGGTGGCAAGCCTGATTGACCTTGTGCTGCTAATGGGTTTGGTGATTGCGACTGCGTGGCTCCTGCGAACCGAGCTCCGTGAGACGTTCTCTGGCAGGCTACTTTATCTCCTCCCCTTGTTGGTAGGTAGCGGTCTAATCATCGCCGTCGTCTCTGTGTACGCCGTTCCGAACGCCTGTCTGAGGTTTGCAGAGCGATGGGCAGCACCGCTATTGCGTCTCGAAGTGCGACCCATCTCTTGGGGAGTCAACAAAGGGTTGGAAATCCTGCAGGAGCTGATGGCATTTCGATCGAATCAACGCTTTTTAGAGGTATGGCTATATTCCCTACTCTGTCTCGGCATCCGTTTCGGGTTCCAGTGCTACCTTGTCATAGAGATGGGGATTGATATTCCGATGACCGAGGTGTTATTCGCACTCGCATTCACGAATGTATTTAACCTATTCCCCGTCCAAACCGTTGGCAACTTCGGAACAACAGAGTTTCCTTTTGTCTGGTTGTTACACCATTTCGGCACATCGGTGGAGACCGCCACTGTCGCCGGATTTAGTTTACACATCCTAATCTTACTTTACTGTCTACCTTTAGGAGCGTATGGAGCTTTAAAGAACGGCAAGTTTACCAAAAAACATCTGACTGCCGACTGCTGACAGCCATCCACAGGAGTTATAATATGAGAATTATCGACCCACATGTTCACGTCTGGAAAAACGACCCACAATTTCCGTGGGCACCGGAGACAACCAACCCACCAGAAGACGATGCCACCGCAGAAACACTCTTGGAATTGATGACAGCGAACGGCGTTGAAAAGACCGTCCTCGTTCAAGTCATCCACTACCGATGGGATAACCGTTACGCAGCGGACGCAATGAAAAGATACCCCGATAAATTCATGGGGGTCTGCCGAATCAACCCCGAAGATCCCGACGCACCCGACCATCTCAGTCGCTGGACGGAAGAAGATGGGTTTCATGGTGTCCGTCTAAGCCCATCTGTCGGACCCGATGGCGATTGGTTTACGGGACCGTTGATGCCGCCCATCTTCCGTCGCGCCGAAGACCTCGGTGTTCCGATGCTGATCCTTACCGGAGCCGATCGGTTGGTAGATCTCGTCCCGCTTATAGAGCAACATCCGAATCTTGATGTTGTGGTTGATCACATGGCGGGGTGTGCACCCGATGCCCCTGAAAAGCACGAACTGCTACTCGGCTTAGCGCGTTTCCCGCGGGTTTATGTCAAGATAAGCCACACGTGGTCAATCTCGGAGACCCATTTTCCGTGGGCGGACACGCACGAACAGGTCAAGAAAGTATATCACGCATTCGGCGGTTCGCGGATTATGTGGGGTACAGATTGGCCCGTCTGTCTCAACCACGCCAGTTATGCGGAAACCTTAGCAGTCGTCCGAGACGAAATGGATTTCTTCACACCTGAGGACCGGGAATGGGTGTTAGGTAAGACCGCACTGCAGCTCTGGCGATTTTAGACCCAATTTCTCATGAGATTTTCCCTATAATTGGTAGGTGCGGTTAGATGAAGATTAATTTATTAATTCGGTAATTCTAATTCACCCCAAACCCGGTAGGTGCGGTTTCCTAACCGCATCGAATATTACCGAAATATTTTCTTAAACTTCATCTAACCGCACCGATTGTCCCTCAACAAATACACCGTACTAACGAGGTTTCTAACCTCGCTGGTCTTCCGTTAGAAATTTATTTACTGTGGAAACGACCTCGCGGTCACGATTTTAACTGACTGCTGACCGCTGATTGCTTAAAAACATCCTTGACAAAATTCTCTCATCTATGCTACCATAATGAGATTAGGGTAAACAACGGCGACTCCCATGAGCCGATGCAACACGGCAAGGCACCACACAAGTCCGAAACCCCAAGGTTCTTTTACTGGTGAGGTCCAGCCTCTCCCATTCATAAGGAGAAACATCATGCCGTTTTGTCCACAATGCAACGCTGAATATAAGCCAGAAATATCAATGTGTTCGGATTGCCAGGTACAACTCGTGCCTGAACAAATGCAAACCGAGGTGACGGAGTATGGGGATTGGTACGCTGTTGAATCTGTACCAAATGAAACGGCAGGAAATATCCTCCGAAGCGTTTTAGAGGAGGACGGCATTCCTGTCTATTTACGCTGCCATGAAGTCCCTTATTATGGCGGTGTGAAAGGCAATCTCACGGAATCTGAATGGGGCGATGTCCTTGTGCCAAGCAACTTACTTCCGCAGGCACGGGAATCCCTCAAGGCTTATTTCGATTCACTACAGGACGTTTAAACCCGCAGGCAAGTTGCCATGAAGAAAGTGAAGCAACTTTACCTCTTTAAAGAGGTAGAATCTCACATGCGCATAACTGACAAAATTTATGTCCGAGCGCACCAGAGGAACAACGGTAGTTACGTCAGAGAGCATTGGCGGAAAAAACCTGCCAAAAGGGGCGGCCCTCGCAAACTGTCATCAACACAGGATTTACAGCTATCTTTCATTGGAGCCAAGAAAGGGTGAGAGGTTCGTGCGAGAAGCGACCCACGCAATACGATTTGTGACATCAAACGTAGGTGAGGCGAAGTTTCTTCTCGGCAAGACGCTATGATCTATTTTTTCCAAGGCTTGCGAGTTTCCCGTTTCCCCGTGCGATGCTTGCAAGCATTTCCGATTTTACTGTTTCTCATTGCGAGTACCACACTTTTCGGTGATGTTTACCGCATCAAAAAAGGGGATACCCTCCTCATTGCGGTCGTCGGGCAACCGGAGTATACACATTCCGTACAAGTCCGTGAGGACGGAAAAATTAACTACTTCGGTGGCGACTTTGATGTTGCCGGACAGACGGTGATGGCGGTCAACCATCTAATCCGCGAGTTCCTCGTCAGGGATAATCATGTCAGCAATCCTATCGTTATGGTGTCTCTCTACTTACAGGAGAACGGCGTTTTTGTGGGTGGCGCGGTAAAGACACCGGGACATTATCCCATCTCACCTGAAACCGACATCGGTTTATACCGTGCCATCGCACTCGCCGGGGGTATGGTTGAGAATGCTGATCGTCAAGGCGTACAACTCATCCGCACCGAGCCGACGCAACAGGTTGAAACCTACGACCTCTCAACAACTCGTCCTTACAAAGACATCCGCGTCGGCGTAAACGATCTCGTGTTCGTCATGCCGCTGAGCGTCGTTGAAGTGCAGGGGCAGGTGCAGACCCCTGGACAACTCTTTATCCGCGGAGAGATTGGCATTTCGCAGGCACTCGCACGCGCAGGCGGGCCCACCCAAGAGGCAGACCTGACAGCACTCGTAAAAGTCGCAAAAGACGGCACACTCACCGAATTTAACCGCGCCGAACAGTTCTGGAAACCATCCGAGAACAATTCACCGTCCCCTTCTCTATCAGACGGCGATGTGTTGTATGTTCCCAACGTCTTCAAAGTTGAACCTATCTACGTGACAGGTTATGTCCGCAATCCCGGGGCACAACGCGTACGTGGACCTTTGAACCTCTCACAAGCCGTGGCACTCGCTGGAGGGTTTGAAGTCTCCGCGAACCGTGAGGAGGTCATCATCCACCGCCATGACGGCACGACTGAAGAGGTTTTGTTAACACCAGACATCCCCGAAGCCACAACACCCCAGCAGGTTTTACTCTATCCGGGGGACATTTTAGAGATAAAGAAGAAGTTTGAGGTGAATTGGGGTCTTGTCAGTACATTCGCCTACATCATCATCGGTGGTGTGGGTATTATAATCCAATTGGCGCAGTAGGTTATGCTCAACATCAGACCCACCCACAAACCCATCAAACAATACTACGCCGAACTCAAAGAATACGAACGGCTCGGCGAACAGAACGAAGGCACCGTCCGCGCAGCATTCCAAAGGCTCCTCCAACACTACTCGCGCCAAGCAGACCTTCTTTGCCTATCAAGAAGAGAACATCGCCGCATGGCATACCGCCGTCTCCGAATTCCGAGAGACCGTGCCAGAACTCGGTGAAAAGTTGACGGGACTCATCGCGTAAAGACAGACAAACGGAGCGGCATCGTCAACGACCCAAACCGTCCCGACGACCCACAGTACATCGTCAAGTTGATAGCCAAGGTCATCACCGTCAGCTTAGAGACAGTGGATATTGTAGAAAGCTTACCCCCATTGTAATAACATAACGCAAGTTGCCATCTTCGTAGCATAGCCTGTTAGGCTGTGCAAAAGACTGCGCACAACCTAAGAAAAAAAGAATTATTTGACAATTTCTTGACATTTTTTTTACAATAATGTTATCATTTTGCCAAATGAGCCCAGACAAAACCCTTTGAAATCAATAAGGAGAAATTCCAATGACTAAACGTATTCTCTTTTACCTATCCCTCTGCTGTACATTCGCATCTCTAGCTTATGCCTTTGATACCCCTAAGCTCTTTACAAAAGATAATGTGCTTGCTGCGGGGTGTTATAATGATGGATTCAGCAGTAGTGATATGACCCTTATTATCCAACTCACCGTCGGAAACGATGTTATTTTTGACGAAGGCTTTGAGGTGAAATACCATGTTCCTGACGAAGACGTTGAGGATTGGACTGAACTCAAATTTGACGATACGAGCTGGAAAAACGGCATCATCAGCATCGGTTACGGTGATGGTGATGATAATACGGAAATCAAATCGGGGGAAGTTGGTTCGCTTTACACGCGCTATCACTTTGATGTACCTAAGGCGACTACATCGAAAAAAATTATGTTTCGGATTGACTATGACGATTCCTATATTTTGTGGCTGAATGGAGTCGAAATCGCACGTTCAGCCAATATTGCTACACTTTCTCCTATAGGCGAAATTCCTACATGGGATGTATCGAAAATTGTGGATTCGATGCCCGATGTTGAAGCGACGAAAGTACCTAAGGGGAAACCAAACAAAGACCGTTGGAAGAAACCGGTAACGCCCAGGGATCGGGACGTACACGAGACAATTCATGAATTTGAGATTGATGTCAAATTTGGTGGCGGATCAGGATTATCAGTTGAAGCTGCAAACAAATTAACAACGACATGGGCACAACTGAAGGGTCATTTAGATTGAAAGGAGCTATTCAAAAAATGGAAAGGGATACAATAACGAGTCAATTTCATACCGTTTCGGTGTGTTTTTTGTGTTTTTTTCTTACTGTAGTGATGTTCTCTGTTACATCAATAGCTGCGTCAACAAAAAAGGTCCTGATATTGGGGAACAACATAACCCAAGTTGAAGCACCAACGATTAGCAAAAATGTGAAAAAAGTTGGGAATTTTACCTTCAATTACGAGGTTACGAAGGATCCAAAACTCCCGAAAGCAGACGCCGCTGATTTTGATATCCTCTGGCTTGGGCAAGGTGAGATTTGTGAAGGTGGATGGCGTTTCACGGACCAGGGATCAGATGCCGTTTTAGCGTTTGTGGAGGAGGGCGGGGTTTGCATTGTCGTTGAGCAGGATCACGATGATGCCGTCGGGTGTCCAACACCTTGGCTCCCTAAACCACTAAACGGTGATGAAACCGGTGGAACAGAGAATTTTGAACCGACAAAGGCACCGGAGGTAGGGACGCTTTTCACCGAGCCAAACAAGATAACAGCGATTGTGACGAATGATAAATGGCACAATCCCGATAAGGCGTTTATTACACTCGCCACGGTTGATAAACATCTCATTGTGGCACTCCTATATCACGGCAAGGGCGCATATATCGTCACTGCGATGCAAAATGAAAGTCAGGCGCAGCTCGATACGAATCTTCCGTTTATTGAAAATCTGTTGTTCTATACCGCTACACTTCAGGATCAAATTCTTGCCGTTGAACCGCGCCACAAACTTGCTGTGACCTGGTCACAACTCAAAATGCGCCCATAATGTTTTAGCAACATGGGGAGGGTACTTATGAAACTGCGACACATATTTATCCTCTCCTGTCTCATCTTCGGGCTCCTCTCCCCTGTTTCAGCAAAACCCCTCAGCAATGAACCCTGACGGAACCCGACAGGAGCAACTCACAAATTTTCAAAGTCAATCTGGTGAGTCAAAAGGCGACACGACTGACAGGCAACGGGAGCAATGATGCCGGAAATTGGTTCGCACCCAACCAACTCCCCGTCTCCCCCTCATCATCGCTCTTAAGCACATTATGGGGCGACGTGAAAACCCAAGATTAAGGCTGAGAAACAGATTTGATCGAATTGCTTTACTACAAACGGACTGGTTCGTAGTAGTGCGATTTATCGCACGTTTGAAAATTACCAATTTAAATAATTAATCTTCATTTATGGTAGATCCTAAAAATAAATACACATCTTGTAGGGGCAGCCCTTGTGGCTGCCCACCACCACGTGCCTTGTAGGAGCAGCCCTTGTGGCTGCCCTTCTACAGCAACGCCGCTGTTAACCCCGCAAAATCGTGCACCGTTACATCCGGTTGATACGGCGTATCCTCGTATGGCAGTTCATAGCGGTTCACAAACGCCCCTCTATACCCGCATGCTCGGGCGCCCATGATGTCAAACGAATTCGCAGAGACCATCAGACACTCATTGACTTCAAGTCCTAATTTCCCTGCTGCGCCCCGATAGACCGCCGGATGCGGCTTAAACGCGCCCACCGATGTAACCGAGATGACATCGTCAAACTCCCAAGCAACACGTTCCGTAACGAGATAGTCTAAAAACGACGGATCGCCGTTGGATAACACCACCAACTGATACCGAGATTTCAGTTTCGCGAGGGCAGACAAAACTTCAGGGAAAGGCGAGAGGGACTGCCAACCTCGCATAAATTCCTCCACTGTTTCAGGAGTCGCAGCAATGCCGTTTGCTCTTAGGACGTAATGGACAGCACGGCGCACGGTCTCCAGATAACCGCTATGTCCGAGCATCGTAATCGTATCTTGATACTGCTCAATCCGTTGCCGATACCGCCACTGCGCCCAAAAATCATCCGCGGATACATCAACGCCACGGGCGTTCAGAGATTCACCAATAAAGGGTGTCAGGCTACCGCCTAAGTCTAAAATCGTACCGAATAAATCAAATGTAAGTGCTTTCGTCTCTGCAAAATTTGGCATAATAGTTTGCTGTTCGCTATTCGCGGTTCGCGGTTCGCTAATTTCCCAATTCAACCGTCCGTCCAGTCGCCATCGCTTCAAACGCAGCATCAATGACCCGCATCTGATTCACGCAGCTTTCCGGTGAAATCCGGTGCGGTTTTCCAGTCGCTAAAACTTCGCAGAAATGCTCTAACTGCAACGCAAATTGGAAACACGGTTCAAAATCAATGATTTCTCGACCCTCTCGTGTAGTCACCTCAATGCTGACCGCCGAGTTCTCATTGTTCCACGCCGTCTCAATCCTAAGCATACCCCCCAGCCCAGCCATCTCGGCGTACTGTCCACCCGCACAATTAAAACCGGTAGAAATCTGTGCCACCCGCTCATCGGGAAATACTAACAGGAGGTAGGAACCATCGTCCACCTCTAATCCTGCGTGCGACATCCCAGAGATCCGAATCGGTTCAGCACCAAACATAAATCGCGCATGATGGATATTGTAACACGCCAAATCGTAGATACTACCCCCACCTTTTGCCTTGTTAAACCGCCAGTTCATCTCAGGCTTACGAGTCTCGGGTCCACCGCCACCGCCACCCGTGCAGAAGGTACTCCGGATCGCCTTAAACTCCCCGATTGCCCCCGAATCAACGAGCTCTTTCGCCTTCAGGTGCATCGGATGATGTCGAAATTTAAACGCTTCTGCCACCAGTACACCGTTCTCTTGTGCTGCACCGACAAACGCCTCCGCCTCCGCAGCCGTCGAAGTAAACGGCTTTTCACACAAAATCGCTTTCACCTGACGGGATTCAGAAATCTGGATACCGACCTCAGCGTGAAAGGCACCCCAGGTACAGATAATAGCGATGTCCAAATTCTCAGTGTCTAACATCTCTTCTAAAGAGAGGTACCGGTTTTCAGGGGCAACGTCATACCGTTCACCAAAACCGGCTAATGCATTCTCCGACACATCACAGATCGCCGCCAATTCGGCACTCGGTGCTTGTTGACACGCGTTGGCGTGTGCATTGGCAATTCCACCCGCGCCGACAAGTCCAACACGGTAAGAAGTATTTGTTGACATAATAATTCCTTTCTTTGTCATGTTGCTGTTAAAGGATAACCGTTTTCGACAATCGCTTTCTGAAGAAACTCAAATTCGTAATGTGGTAACGATCCCCCTGGTTCTAATGCCAAAAAATCTTTTTTCCAACGCGCAACTGCATCTGGTCGGACAATGATCCGACCTAATGGGATACCCAAAAATGCCTCAAGTTTTTTGAGTATTGCCTCTTGATCCAGGACAAAGTCCTCAAAGCGGATCTGGATAACATTCTCAGGCATCGGGGTTGCTTGCATGAGCTTATACTGATAGATCCACGAAATTGCCCGGCGTTCATAGATATCGTCGGTTTCAGGGTATACGACCCCAAAGTCCCGAAGGGCATCTGTTTTGTGGCTCCCCCGAATACAATCCCGCGGATCCCGAATCCAATGGATATATTTTATCTCAGGAAACATCCGAATTATCCACGGATAGACAAGCGTAGTCTCGGGGATCTTCCAGCCCTTGTGAGGTGCCGGATCCCGAAGGACATCCGCAAGGTACGTCCTGATAAGCCCCTCAAATTCCGGGTCAATCGGCATCGTAAACAACGGTTCAAAGTCCCACGATAATCCGCCTTGCCATTTGACGTATTGCGCCATGACTCGGCAGGCATCATACATAGCATGCGGCGGAATCTTATCACCAGATGGATTGAGTTGACTCCCCATGAAAACCCCACTGGCATACAATGTATGAGAGATGGCGCGCGTCCCAGAATGACCGCGCCCAATAACTGTGATTAAATTTTTCATAACTGCTGCATGTTACGTAAAAAATTGTTTGCTTATTTCCTTCGATTAAAGGATAATACATAGAAGTTTTTTTGCTTCATAATCACTTTATCAAAAACTATTGAATAATACAAGCAAAAAGGAGCAGAAAGATATGAATAGACCACCAGAAGCCTTTGTTCACGTGGACGAAGAACGACTCCTCAACTTCTCCACCGCCTGCTTTGAGAGAGCAGGCATTACACACGAACACGCCGCACTCATCAGCCGCTTGCTCGTCAATTCCGACTTACGAGGTGTCCGTAGTCACGGCACACGCACGGTCAACGGATATTGTGGCGGGTTTGAAAACGGAAGTTTCAATCCGCGTCCGAACATCCGCATCATCCACGAAACGCCAACGGCTGTCGTGCTTGACGGCAACGGTACACTCGGTTATCTGCCAATGGTGCGTGCCACCGAACACGCCATCGCCAAAGCGAAAGAGGTCGGCATCGGGATGGGATTGGTGCGTTATATTGGACACTACGGCTCCGCAGGACATTATGCGCGTATCTGTAACGAAGCCGGTTGCATCGGGTTTTCGGTGCAGGGATACCAGAACCAAGGCAACGCCGGAAACCAAGACCCCAAACCCCAACTCGGCTACTACGGCAATCCACCGATATGTTTCGCCATCCCTTCTGGCGATGAACCGCCTGTCGTGTTGGATGCCGCAACCTGCATTATGGCAGACTACCAACGCGGACCCGATTTTGATGCACTGCTTTCCGTCATTCCCGCGGCTTTCTTCAAGAGTATCGGCTACACCGCCGTGGCAAGTCTGCTCGGTGGCGCGCTGACGGGTTTCACTGAACCACCACCGGAGGATACCGCAAAATGGAGCGGTGGACGCATGGGCGGCATGGTCCTCGCTATAGACATTGAATCCGTTGTACCAGCTGCTGTTTTCAACACCGAGGTCGACCGCATGGTGCATGATGTCCGCGAAACTTATGAACCAATGCCCGGAACCGACAGGGCACTGCTACCGGGTGCCATTGAGACAGAACGCACAGAACAACATCGCCGCGAAGGTATCCGTTACGGCGAAATGGAGCAGGAATCCGCACGCGGGGTTAGCGAACGCTTGGGCGTGCCACTGCCTTGGGACGAATAACCATCAAGCTTTTAAACCCAAGTTGCTACACCTTAAGGCATCAGTAACCTCTTGGTAGGAGCGAGCTTCGCTCGCGATTCGTAACTTGCATTTTTAGTTTTTATAAGGAAAGAGATATGAACAGACCGCCAGAAACTTTTGTTTTCGTCGATGAGGAACGACTTCTCAACTTCTCCATCGCCTGTTTCGAGAAAGCAGGTCTCACACACGAACACGCCGCACTCATCAGTCGCTTACTCGTCAACTCTGATTTACGAGGTGTCCGTAGTCACGGCACGCGAACTGTTAATAGATATTGCAGGGGCTTTGAAAACGGAGGTCTTAATCCGCGTCCGAATATCCGCATCATTCATGAGACACCAACCACTGTTGTGCTTGACGGAAACGGCACACTCGGCTACCTTCCGATGGTGCGTGCCACCGAACATGCCATCGCCAAAGCAAAAGAAGTTGGTATTGGGATGGGACTCGTCCGGTATATTGGGCACTATGGGTCCGCCGGACACTATGCCCGTATGTGTAACGAAGCCGGTTGCATCGGGTTTTCGGTACAGGGATCCCAGAACCACGGTAACGCCGGAAACCAAGACCCCAAACCCCAACTCGGTTATTTCGGCAACCCGCCGATATGTTTCGCTATCCCCGCTGCCGATGAACCGCCTGTTGTGTTAGATGCTGCAACCTGTATTATGGCAGACTACCAACGCGGTTCCGAATTCGATGCCCTGCTTTCGATGATCCCCGCTGCTTTCTTCAAAAGCATCGGCTATACTGCCGTGGCACACCTACTCGGTGGTGGACTCACAGGCTTCACCGAACCCGCACCGGAAGATACCGCAAAATGGAGCATTCCCCAAGGCGGTATGGTACTCGCAATAGATATTGAATCTGTTGTACCATTGGCTGCTTTCCACGCAGAAGTCGACCGGATGGTGCGTGATGTTCGCGAAACTTATGAACCGATGCCGGGGACAGATAGGGCACTGCTACCGGGTGCCATTGAAACAGAGCGGATGCAACAGCATCGTCGTGAAGGCATCCGTTACGGTGAAATGGAACAGGAATCCGCACGCGCAGCCAGCGAACGGTTAGGCGTACCACTGCCTTGGGATGAATAACTTTCACACCCTTGAGATTTTTTCTTTTTTCTGAAAATGTTATATACTTAGGACTTACGCAGAATGCTCTTTTGTAGCATAACCTGTTAGGTTGTGCAACCAGAAGGTCTGTGTTTTTTCACGAACTCCATCTCACAAAGCACCTTACGGTCAAAATTGCGTCTGTCTTAATCTTGTTTTTTATCTTTTCAAAAAATACTTTATAGTAAAACCCGAAAATATCTGCACACGCCGATTTGAGACATCCTTCGCTGCTGGCGAGGTTTCCTAACCTCGCCACTGTAAAGTTAATTATGGATTTCACTATAAATTGAGGTTTTCGTTATGCACACTCACATTAAAAACAGGTTTTTGTTTTATACGTTTACGTTGTTCGTATATCTGAACTCCCTTTTTCTAATGAACACCGAGGCACAAGTCGGCGATGGACCCGCTATCGGATCCGCCAGTGAGAACTATACATTTGAAACGATTGACGTTCCAGGCGTAGATTTTCTGTCGTTGACGGCGAGTTCCGATTTTGAGGATTATGCCGGCTACACGAAAAATACCGATGGCGAAAAAATGGTCGCCTTTACTCTCATCGATGGTGTTTTTAAGACCTATGATTTTCCGGGCTCACAGAACACTTATTTCTATGCACTCGGTAATAATGGCGATGCTGCAGGGTACTACGAGGATAGCGAGGGACACCGCCGCGGTATTCTCCTGCAAGATGGCGAACTGCGGCCATACGATTTTCCGGGCTCTGTTGAAACAGAGATATACGGTATTTCTGATGCAACGGGGAATCTGACGGGGAATTGGACAGATGCTTCCGGCATTCGGCGCGGCTTCACAGGGGACATCATCGTTGAATATCCGGGGGCATCCGAAACTTATGCCGATTTTATCAATGCGGAAGGGGGTATGGTCGGCAGTTACGTAGGGGACGACGGGACATATACGCCATACCTACGCGCCGCGGATGGCAGGTTTGTATCTTTTGACCTTCCAACCGAAGAAACTTATGAATTCTTTTATGTGCACGGTCAAACCGATACAAAGATTTCCGTTGCTCGAGGCGCTGCGTATTGGGATGGACGCAATGTCCTCGGTGAACGCATTGCCAGTGGTGTCTACTTTTACCAGTTGACGATGCCTTCCTTTCAGCAAACACGCCGACTCGTCATTCTAAAGTAGGGTCAATCAACAACTTGCAGGTATCACAGTTATGCCATCGGTGTAACTGTGATACCCTGTTAAGCGGAAAAAATATGTCCGTCTCCCGCCCAACTGACTTCCTTGCTATAAACAACAATCTGCTTATCCTTTGGGGTTTTGTACCGCAAACTTTATGAAGTTTAAGAAAATAAATCGGTAATGTCCGGTGCGGTTAGGAAACCGCACCTACCAGGTTTGGGGTGAATTCGGATTACCGAATTAATAAATTAATCTTCATTTAGTTTGCGTCCGCAGATGCACAACCTAATAGGTCACGCTACAAAAGAGCAGCATGCGTAAGTCCTATTAAATATTTACCTCAACGAGATTTTCCTTGCCTTTTTTGGGAAAATGTTGCATACTTTCTGACAGTGATGTTGAATGTACACAAGATACCCACTCCCGCTTTTATTGTATTGTTGAGCACAAACCTGTGAAATTGCAAGCAAACACAAGCACTATCGCTCAGGATTGGGGATCTGACATATTATTTTTTTCTTTACAGAAAATATCTTAAACGAGGTTTTTGTTATGCATACTCAAATCAGAACCCATTTTTTGTTTTACGTATTTACGTTGTTCGTATGCCTCAACTTCTTTTTTCTAATGAACACCGAGGCACAAGAGGGTGCTGCACTTATTACCGCATCCGCCAGCGACAACTACACTTTTGAGACGATTGACGTTCCAGGTGTAGATTTTTTAGCACTCACAGC
This sequence comes from Candidatus Poribacteria bacterium, assembly GCA_965232115.1. GTDB lineage: Bacteria > Poribacteria > WGA-4E > WGA-4E > WGA-3G > WGA-3G. Next base: position 3,479,429 of record OZ246958.1, on the reverse strand, counting down.
AAGTAGTGACTTTGAGGATTACGCCGGCTACACAAAAAGTGCCGATGGTGAAAAAGAGGTCGCCTTTACCCTCATTGATGGCGTTTTTACCATCTATGATTTTCCTGGATCACAGAACACTTATTTCTTCGCGCTCGCTAATAACGGCAACGCTGCCGGACATTACCAAGATAGCGACGGTCTTTTCCACGGGATCGTCTTGGAAAATGGTGAGTTGCGGGAATACAATTTTCCGGATGCCGTCCAGACGGAGATCTATGGTATTAGTGACGCGACAGGGAAACTGACGGGTAATTTCACAGATGCCTCTGGCGTGCGCCGTGGATTCTCAGGGGATGAAATCATTGAGGTACCCGGGGCATCGGAAACTTATGCCGATTTTGTGAATTCGAGCGGCGGTATGGTCGGCAGCTACGTAGATGCTGACGGTCTATATCAACCTTATGTGCGCACCCCGACGGGCAGGTTTGTATCTCTCGACCTTTCACAAGCCGCGAATCTGGAATACTTTTTTGTACACGGTATCAACGATGCAAGAGTTGTCGTTGCCCGAACCAAACGGATAGATGATGTTCCGATCACCCTGGTCGGCACATTCCAGGAAAGCCTACAGGCATTTAAGGTGCCGGGCAGTGTTAGCACGGAAGGTTATAACATTAATCAGGACGGCTCTATCGTCGGAAACTATGACACAGCGGACGGACGCAGACACGGGTTCATTGCCAGACCTATAACGGACGCCGCTACACAAGTTGACGATCAACCCACTCCCACACCCACCGACTTCAACTATACATTTGAGAGTATTGATGTGCCGGGTGTAGACTTTTTAGCACTGACAGCGAGTTCCGACTTTGAGGATTACGCCGGTTATACAAAAAGTGCGGATGGTGAAAAAGAAGTCGCCTTTACGCTCATTGACGGTGTTTTTACGACCTATGATTTCCCCGGTTCACAGAAAACCCATTTCTATGCCCTCGGTAATGACGGACAAGCCGCTGGACACTACCAAGATAGCGACGGTCTTTTCCACGGTGTCGTTTTAGAAAATGGTGAACTCCAGCAATACGATTTTCCGGGTGCCGTCCAGACGGAGATCTACGGTATCAGTGATGCGACGGGAGCACTGACGGGTAATTTTACGGACGCTGCTGGCGTGCGCCGCGGCTTCTCAGGGGACGAATTCGTTGAGTTCCCAGAAGCATCAGCAACTTATGCCGACTTCATAAACGCAAGCGGTCGGATGGTAGGTAGTTACATAGATGCTGACGGACTATATCATCCTTATGTCCATAACCCGGATGGCAGGTTTATTTCTCTTGACCTTCCACAAGCAGCAAGCTTTGAATACTTTTTTGTACACGGTATCAATGATGTCGGCACCCTCGTTGGGAGATCCAAACGTATAGGGGAGGTCCCGCGCACCTCCGTGGGTTCACTCCAGCACGGACTCCATCCATTACTGTTTCCGGACAGCGTCAGCACGGAAGGGTGGAATATCAATCAAGACGGCTCCGTCGTCGGATACTATGACACAGCCGATGGGCAAAGACACGGATTTATCGCAAGACCCGCAGCGGATACCGCTCCACCCGTTGAGGCTCCACCCACCGTCGCACCCGCTAATGCCAACTATACATTTGAGACGATTGACGTTCCGGGTGTAGACTTCTTAGCGGTGACGGCAAGTAGCGATTTTGAGGACTACGCCGGCAACACGCCAAGTGCTGATGGGGAAAAAATGGTTGGCTTTACACTCATAGATGGCGTTTTTACGACCCACGATTTCCCTGGGTCCCAAGGGACCTATTTCTACGCGCTCGGTAATAATGGGGTAGCCGCTGGCCACTACCAAGATAACGACGGGCTTTACCACGGGGTCATCTTAGAAAATGGTGAACTGCGGCAATACGATTTTCCGAATTCTGTCGAAACGGAGATCTACGGATATAGTGATTCGACAGGTGCCCTGACGGGTAATTTTACAGATGCGTCCGGCGTGCGTCGTGGGTTCTCAGGAGATGAAATCATTGAGTATCCCGGGGCAATGGAAACTTATGCCGATTTTGTGAGCACGATAGACAATGTCGTGGGTAGCTACGTGGATGCTGAAGGGACGTATCATGCATACCTGCGTGGACCGGGCGGTAGCTTTGCAACGCTTGACCTTCCACTCGCAGGAGAGTTGGACTACTTTTTTCTTCACGGTATCAACGACGCCCTGATTGCTGTCGGTCGCGCGAAAGCAGTGGGTGATGTCCCGCGCACCTATGCCGGCAACCCCGTCGCCCTACAGGAATTGCAGTTTCCGGGCAGCGTCAGCACGGAGGGCTGGAATGTCAATCAGGACGGTTCTATCGTCGGACACTATGACTCAGCAGATGGGCGTACGCATGGATTTATCGCCAGACCCATACAAGAGAGCACTGTGCGGCCACCTCCTGACCTCAACTATACGTTTGAGAGTATTGATGTTCCGGGGGTAGATTTTTTAGCGGTAACTGCCAGTAGCGACTTTTTTGATTACGCAGGCAACATGCGGGGCCCTGATGGTGAGAAAGATGTCGCCTTTACACTCATTGATGGTGTTTTTACCGCCTATGATTTTCCCGGCTCGCAAGGCACCTATTTCTATGCACTCGGTAATGATGGGACAGCTGCCGGACACTACAAGGATAGCGATGGTCTTTACCACGGTGTTATCTTAGAAGATGGCGAACTCACACAATACGATTTCCCGGGTGCCGTTCAAACGGAGATATACGGTCTTAGCGATGCGACGGGAGCACTGACGGGTAGTTTTATAGATGCCTCCGGTGTTCGCCGTGGGTTTTCAGGAGACACAATCGTCGAGGCTCCTGGGACATTGACAACTTATGCCGATTTTGTGAGTTGGACGGGCCATATCGTGGGCAGCTACGTGGATGCTGAAGGCATATATCATGCATACATGCGTAGTTCGATAGGTAGATTTCTATATATTGACCTTCCAAACGCAACAAATCTGGAATACTTTTTTCTACACGGTCTCAACAGGGCAAGGAATGTCGTTGGCCGAGCCAAAGCGGCGGGTGATGTCCCACGCACCTATGTCGGTAGCCCCCTCAACCTAAAAGAATTGCAGTTTCCTGGGGCTGTTAGCACGGAGGGTTGGAATATCAATCAGGATGGCTCTGTCGTTGGGCATTATGACTCACCCGATGGACGCAGACACGGGTTTATCGCAAGACTCGGCACGAAAGAAGAGAGCAATCGTTTTGGCAACACCTACACCCTCACACTCTCTAAAGGTCTAAACATGATTTCTGCGCCGTTGGCACCCCCAACACCCATGACTGCCAAGGCACTTCTCGCTTTGACAGGAGCGACAACGGTCATCACGCTTGATGCCGCAAAACAGCATTTCATCGCTTGGACACCCGGTGCACCTAATGACGGTTTCCCAATTGAAGGTGGACAAGGCTACATCGTCAATGTCCCAGAAACCCGAAACTTCGCGTTCGTCGGCGCACCCTGGACGGATCCAACCGAGGGGGCTGCCGCAGCACCTGCTATATCTACAGAGATAGCACAGGAAGCCTGGGCATTCGTCGTCAGTGGGCATCTAAAAGGTAAACCGACATTTGATGGCTACACAGTCAGCGTCCGAAACCTGAGAACAAACAAGGTGATTACCACTTCGGTGCAAGGCGATTACTTCGCAGCGGCAACTGCCGACTTAACACGGCGGAGCGTCGTCCGAGTTGGGGATGTCGTTGAAGTCCGTGTCATCGGGCCCGATGGAAACTTTGAATCACAAACCCTCAGATTTGAAGTAAACCCTGAAAACATCGCAAACGCTATTTTGTCTCTCAGGCTTGACGGCATCGGTAGACCGCAGCAGAATCTGTTGATGCAGAACTATCCGAACCCGTTTAACCCAGAGACGTGGATTCCCTATCAACTCTCTGAAGATACGCCTGTATCCATAGCCATTTATGATACAACCGGTAGGTTAGTTCGCACACTTTCACTCGGTTATCAATCCGCAGGCTTCTATAACAGTCGCGAGCGTGCTGCGTATTGGGATGGACGCAATACCCTTGGGGAACGCGTTGCGAGTGGTATCTATTTTTACCAGTTGACGACACCCTCCTTCCATCAAACACGGCGACTCGTCATTCTAAAGTAGCGGCAATCCGTAGCTTACAAGTGTCACAGTTATGCGATCGGTGTAACTGTGACACTCCCTTAAACCTAAAAAAGACGTACGAATCCCAACCGACCCAATTCCCTCCCTTGCTGTAAGCAACAACCCGCTTATCCTTTAAAAATAAATAATAGGCAACACCACAGAAAAGTGCTATAATATTTATAAAGGATACCTTTTGGTATCGGTTTGGATAGTCCACTTCAACAAAACCGTTTATTGACGGTTTCCGAATGCACGTTTAAAAAGGATAACCCATGAATCACCATATAAAAATGAAATTTTCCTTGCCTATATGTCTAATTATCTGTTTCATAAGTCATACCGCTGCACAAGTGAACCCTGAAACACCGATTGCAGATTACACCTTTGAGACCATTGAAGTCCCGGGGGTCGATTTTCTGGAAGTGGCTGCCAGTAACGACTTCGGGGATTACGCAGGGAACACCCGGAGTCCTGACGGAAAGAAAACCATCGGCTTCACATTGATAGACGGTGTTTTCACTACATACGATTTTCCGGGTTCCCTCAACACCTTTTTCTATGCACTCGACAACGCTGGAAAAGCAGCCGGACACTACAAAGGTATAGATGGACTTTACCACGGTGTTATCTTAGAAAATGGCGAACTCCGCCAATACGATTTCCCCGGTGCAGCCGAAACCCACATCTACGGGCTTAGTGACGAAACAGGGGCACTGAGTGGTAACATCGTCGATGCAGCGGGAGTCACCCACGCCTTCTCAGGAGATCTGATAATTACATTCCCCGGCGCGATCAACACTTATGGGGACTTCGTCAACGCCGCAGGGGCTGTCGTCGGCAGCTACGTGAATGCCGATGGCATACCGCATGGGTTCATACGTCACCCTGACGGCAGTTTCACCACTATTGACCTTCCAAAAATGCCGAATCTTGAATTCCTATTTGTGAACACCATTACCGATTTCGGTGTTATCGGTTTCAGGGCAAAAGCTGTAAATGATATTCTCCGGTCCTATATCCTCCTGCCAGATGGCACCCTCTATGAAGTGCGGCTCCCAGGCAGTATTAGCACCGTCGTCCGAAATGTTAATCAAGATGGAAGTATTATCGGCTATTATGACTTAGCAGACGGACGCAGGCACGGCTTCGTCGGCAGACCGACTCCACAACCTGACGGAGAAGACTTCGGCAGTATTTTCTCTATGCACCTCCCTAAAGGTTTGAACATGTTGTCTGTACCGTTGAAACCCACTGTCCACATGACAGCGCGTTCACTTGCAGTAAAGATAGACGCGACAACGGTCATTACGCTTGATCCGGCAACCCAGCAGTTTGTGGCATGGACACCAAACGCACCTGACGACGGATTTCCAATCGAAGGGGCAAAAGGATATATCGCCAATTTATCAGAGGCGCGCGACGTTGTCTTTACCGGCACAGCGTGGATGCACCAGACCCAGAGTGCTGCTGCACCCCCTGTAATCCGCCATCAGACATGGGCATTCGTTGTGAGTGGATATTTAGAAGGTAGGCAGCACTTTGACGGATACCTCGTCACAGTCCAAAATCTCCGAACCGGTGCCGTGATGGAAACTCGGGTCCGCGATAGTTACTTCGCCGCTGCCACTGCTGATCTTAATCGTCGCAGTGTCGTCGAGTTGGGGGATACCTTGGCATTAACCGTGAGCGATACACATGGAAATATCGTCTCAGAAAAATTTATTTTCACCGTGAACGCTACCGACCTTGCAAATGCTGTTTTAAATGTGACACTTGATAGCATCGGTGTCCCGAAACAGAGTCTGCTCTTACAGAACTACCCGAACCCGTTCAACCCTGAGACATGGATTCCCTATCGCCTTGCAGAAGCAGGTCCGGTGTCGTTATCCATCTACAATGCAACAGGTGAACGCATCCGAACGCTCTCACTCGGCTATCAGTCGGCAGGCTTTTACCAGAATCAAGGTCGCGCAGCTTATTGGGATGGACGTAATGCGTTGGGTGAACCTGTGGCAAGTGGTGTCTATTTCTATCAATTGGTAACGCCATCTTTCCAGCAGACACGGCGAATGCTTATCTTAAAATAGGAACACTGAACATCGGTAGGAATACTGCTGGTAAGGTTTGATGAAGTTTAATTATTTAAATCAGTAATTTTAATTCGCCCCAGACCCGGTAGGTGCGGTTTGGAACCGCACCGGGCTTCCATAAGAAATTACCGAATTATTTTTTTATCTTCATCTAACCTCGCCTCTGATGTGAACAATGCAATATCAATGTGCCAAATGTAACAACACATATCAAATCTCACCATTACGCTACTCCTGTGATTGTGGAAACGCGCTAAATTTGGTCAGGGATTCGTACATTTATCCGAACCCGCAAGTCCCAGGGCGATGTCCCTGTGGCGGTACCGCGAGGCACTCCCGATTGATGCAGAGACAGAGATTGTCACACTCGGTGAAGGTATGACCCCTCTCGTTCCGCTTGATACGGACGCGCCTGAACATCTCGTTAAACTGGACTACCTTTGCCCAACGGGTTCCTACAAAGACCGGGGTGCCTCTGTCCTACTCACACATCTTAAAGCACTCGGAGTCAAGACAGTGGTCGAAGATTCATCGGGCAATGCCGGTGCGGCGATCGCGGCATATAGCGCGAGAGCAGGCATCCGATGCACCATCTACTGCCCAGCGTCGACTTCAAAAGGAAAATTAAGACAGATTTCTGCTTACGGTGCCGAGTTAAAACTCGTGGAAGGAAACCGAATGGCGACAACGGAAGCCGTAAAACTCGCTGCGGAGACGACGTGCTATGCCTCCCACAATTGGCATCCCTTTTTCTTAGAAGGTACGAAAACACTGGCGTATGAAATCGTCGAACAACTCGGTGGGCGTGCGCCTACCCATGTCTTATGTCCTGTCGGATTCGGGAGTATCTATCTCGGACTCTTCATCGGATTCCGTGAATTGCAGGCACAGGGAATCATTGATAGCGTCCCACGACTCCTCGGCGTTCAGCCCGATGTTTGTTGCCCGATCTACAACGCCTACCTTAAAAACACAACGTCTATTTCAAGAATGAAACAAACTGGAGAAACGCTTGCCGAAGGTATCACCGCAGAACTCCCTATCCGAGGCGACATCATCTTGGAAGCACTTCGCTCGACGAATGGGGCGTTTACTACAGTTGACGACGCAGATGTCAAATCAGGAATAAAAACACTGGCAATCAAAGGGATTTATGTCGAACCTACGTCGGCTGTCGTTGTCGAAGCGTATAAAAAGTTCCAACAGGCAAATATCATTCAAAGTGGTGATTTGACAGTCTCGATTCTCACAGGCATCGGTTTAAAGGCAACAAGCACGCTAAAGGCGTAATTTAAGTTGACTTTTGAAATGGGTCGGTGCTAAACTTAATAGAACCGACGCACTTTATAGTAGATTCCGTAAATACTTTTACAGCCTCAGCTACCGCTGGTAGGTGCGGTTTCCTAACCGCACCTATGTGAAGTGTGAAATTAATTCTAAAATCTACTATAAGAAACCTGCGCGGGCACTGCGACAGTATAAGGAATGTGTATGCCAGAGAAAAGGAGCGAGAATCAGAAACGAGAATCTATTTTTACCGTCCGTGATGCCGAATCTGCTGTCGTTACCTATACGATTTTATTGTTCATCTACATTGTGGGGATATGCGTTTACAAATGGATCACCGGTTGGAATGGCACCTTGGCTGTGCTGGGCGCGTTAGATACGAATTATCAGCGATTTAACAAGGGCGCAGTGGCGTGGATTGTCTGTAAAGAAGGAGTTGATATTATGTTACGGCGTTATAACGAATGGCGTGTTGAGCATGCACAAAACCTTGAAAAAGCCAGAGCCGAAGGCATTGCTGAAGGTGTAGAAAAAGGCATTGCCGAAGGCAAAGCTGAACTATATCAAGAGATAATGTCATGGAATGCCCGCCGATTGGAAGCCGAAGCGAAAGGCCTCCCATTCGACGAACCGATCCCAGGAAATGGTACGACTCCTCCCTCCAAAAATGACTAAATCCTGCCTACTTCGCTGGTCAATTGGTTCATCCTACTCTTATGGCATCCGGATAAAATATTATGACCACAGAAAACAGACCTGACTTCATCCGGTTGATTACGGTGTGTGCGCTTGTGCTCGTTTTTATTTTAGTGATTGGTGCACTACGCGCACGCGAACAGCCGTTCTTTCGGATTGGTGCTACCAAGATAGATCAAGAAACACTTCCTGATACAGTAAAACGGCGCGATGAACTCCAAAGGGATCGGTGGCACGAAGGTTTCCGACTGATTCGTTATTGGTGGATAGGCGGCGCAGCTGTCTACATCGCAGAGATGGACCGAACAGCGGAAGACCTGCAATTCAGTGTTGAACTCACTAATAACCAAATCTTAGGTCGCGAAACTGTCACGGGTGTTACAAGACGACTTATGAACAGAGACGTGCTTCCGCTGGCAGGCGTTAATGGGAGCTTTGGCATCCGAGAAGACAATCGGGGACGCGGGGGCATGATGTTTAATTTGCATATCCAAAACGGTGAACTCGTCAGCATTCCGATCCTTCTCGATAGATGGGGGTACTCACCACCATCTCCATGGGGTGAAACAAGTTTCGGCGTTACCCCCGACGGTGAGTTTCTTATGGATGCGGTTCAGTTAAACGGCAAACTGCGTATGGAAAACGGGGCCTCCGACCCGCTTTCGATCAACGCAATTAACCAAATCTGTGATTCGGTGTGTCCTGTGGTGCTGTTCACGCCCCGCTTTGGACGGAGGACCTTAACACGCCGGGCCTATGAATTCACACTTAGACAGATTAAACTTCCGCTGACCGGAAAATATAAAAGCAGATTCGTGGTCACCGCTGTGAATCCGCGCGGCAATAGCACCATCCCATCTGATGGGGTCGTTCTCGCAATTGAACCACACTTGGCACGCGACTGGGAAAACAAAATCAGAAAATCCACAGCAGGAACACTGGAAATTGCCCTTACACCCAGAAAATGGCAAAGCGTTCAGCACGGAGTCGGTGGAAACCTACGACTTGTCCGAAACGGCAAGGTTGAACCCGAACTCATGGCGTTTGGGAAGTCAAGAGGCGGCACTGCCTATCGACACCGTAACGGCGCGTCCCGCCACCCACGTAGTGCCCTCGGATTCAACGACGAAAAACTTTTCCTCATTGCTATTGACGGTAGACAACACGGCTACAGTATGGGGATGACGCTCTACGATATGGGGAAGTTCTTCAGTGAACTCGGCATCAAACATGCCATCAATTTCGACGGCGGAAGCTCCTCAACACTTTGGGCATTAGGACGCGTCGCGAACAGCCCCGCACACGGCTATGAACGCCGTATCTTCAATGTTGCAATGATTCGGACCAGAGATAAACAATCACAATGATACCACGATCATATCTCCTCGTACCTATGTTGCTAATGCTGGCGTGTTCAAACAGAAATAACCCGCGTGCCGTCAGTGAAGATTTTATCTATAACTATTACCAGCACGCCAACCAAGAAGCAGCACTTAAACTCAGCCACGGACTTGCGGCAGAGAAACTCGAAGACGAAATCGCACGCGTGCGTGAAGTCCGCGGACCCGGGGAACAGGTCGAGGAAATGCCAAAGATGGAATATGAACTCATCGGTAAAGAAGAAGGTTCGACACACGTCCTGTTCAATTATAAACTGACCATCAAAAGCCGAGGCGGCACAACAACACACACGCGAAACATTGTTATTAACACCGAACAGATTAATGGACAATGGAAAGTCGTCAACTTTGATGAGTATTAATACATAGGACTTACGCAAGCTGCTCTTTTGTAGCATAACCTGTTAGGTTGTGCCAACTGCAACTCTACAAAAAACAGGACTGTCTTCTGGAGATTTACAATGCAAACGGGAAAAGTTGCTGTCTTCACACAAGCACATACACCGATGGAATTTCGTGAATATCCGATTCCATCCGTCACGGCGGACGATATGCTCGTCCGAATCCGTATGGCGAATATCTGCGGTTCCGACCTACACTTTTGGCGCGGACACGGACCCAAAATCGAGAGCGGCATCCCGCAAGTCCTCGGACACGAAATGATTGGCACAATTGAAGCCATGGGACGCAACATCTCAACCGATAGCACCGGACAACCCTTAACCGAAGGGGACCGTATCGCTTACTCCTATTACAAGCCGTGCCAACGCTGCTGGATGTGCCTCAACGGAAAACCCGGATGCCCAGATCGTTATAGAGATTGGCTCGGTGTCTCCAGCGAGCAACCCCCGCACTTCCACGGGGCTTATGGCGAATACTACTATATGAAACGCGGGCATTGGGTTTTCAAAGTCCCTGATGAACTTTCAGACGCTCTCGTGTCCCCAATCAACTGTGCCTTGTCCGAAGTTATTTACGGTCTCAATCAGATTGGTATCACGCTTGGCGATACTGTCGTCATTCAAGGTGCAGGTGGACTCGGACTCTACGCAACAGCCGTCGCCAGAGAGATGGGGGCTGGAAAGATTATCGTACTTGATCGCTTGCCTGCGCGCCTCGCACTCGCACGGGAATTTGGTGCCGACGAAACACTCAACGTTGATGAAATTGATATGAACGCACGCGTCGAGTTCGTGCTTGACCAGACAGGTGGCATCGGGGCAGATTTAGTCGCCGAGTTCGTCGGCTCCCCGCGCGTTCTCGCTGAAGGCATAGATATGCTACGATGGGGTGGACGCTACCTTTGGATCGGCAACATTAATCTCGGATTCCCGACAGAGATTGATCCGGGAAACATCGTCCGGTGTAGCAAGGCGATTCGCGGCGTGATTGTCTACGAACCGTGGGTTATCCCACGTGCCCTTGACTTCCTCTGCCGAACACGAGACAGATATCCCTTCCACAAAATCATCTCCGATACCTTCCCATTCAGCGACATCAACGAAGCCTTTTCTTATGCCGATAGTGGAGAGGCAATCCGAGTTGGACTGGAATTTGAAGAATAAAACCGCTGCTTCCATTTACATCCACATCCCATTCTGCGCCACGAAATGTTACTACTGCGCCTTTAACACCTATGCCTTCCATAAAGAACAAGCGAAAGCGTATCTACAGGCACTCCGCACAGAGATGGAATTTTACGCGCCAGACACCGACCCACTACAAACAATCTTCATCGGCGGAGGCACCCCCTCTATTCTCTCCGCAAACGCCTTGGCACAACTATTTGCTGATATACACCAAAACTTCACGATAGGTCCAGACGCTGAAATCACTGTTGAGTGTAACCCCGGAACCCTTGATGCCGAAAAACTTAACGTTATGCGCGAAAACGGGGTCAATCGACTCAGTTTCGGTCTACAAGCGATGCAGGACGAAACCTTAAAACAGCTGGGCAGAATCCACACCGTCTCGGAATTTCTACAGAGTTACCATCTCGCACGTGAAAACGGTTTCGAGAACATCAACATCGACCTCATCTTCGCACTCCCCGAACAAACCATAGCAGCGTGGCATCATACCTTAAACGAAGTCATCGCACTTGAACCCGAACACATCTCAGGCTATAACCTCGTCATGGAGGAGGAAACCCCATTTTATGAACAGTGGCAAGCCGGAGAACTCCACCTCCCCTCTGAAGACACTGAAGCCGATATGTTTCAATACACGATTGATACGCTGACCTCCCACAGATACACGCATTACGAGATTTGTAATTTCGCCAGACCGAACCATTTTGCAAAACACAATCTTGTTTACTGGAACAATCAACCCTGTATCGGACTCGGTGCCGGTGCGTGTGGATATGTCAATGGGACCCGTTATACCAATATCCGAGGCATTGCACCTTACATCAAAGAACTTTCCAAACGCAGCAAACCCATCGCCGATACCGAACGTTTGACAGGAAACGCTGAAAAGGCAGAAACCCTCATGCTCGCCCTCCGTAAGCGAGAAGGCATCTCTCTCGAAGCCTACCGAAACCGTTTCGGTGAAGAAATAGAAATCGCATTTGGGCGCATCCTCAAGAAATGGATAGATACAGAATTACTGGAACGCACACCCACGCATCTCCGCCTCACCGCCCGCGGCCTTTTCCTCGCAAACGAGGTTTTTGTGGAATTGATGTAACCTTTTTTACTCGAGCGGCGGGATCGGGAGTTTCAGGGACGTGCAAACGGCTTGACGCACCGCCTCACATACACGTATCGCATGCCGTGTATTGTCAGCGGTTGCTGAGTCTCCGGGGTAACGAGACTCCACTGCATACTCCGTTATTATCTTAAAGTCAGGCTGCCACTGCGTCCAAGCCGGCAGCGTTGGCACAATCAACGCCAGTAATTCTTCAAGGTTATGTGTTCTCGGAACTGGCAGGTTCGCCTCTTGGAGCCAGGCTTTCAAATATTTTTCAATACACTGCTGGGCATGGAAACAGATAATATTATAGAGTTGCGGATTCGTTGTTGGCAGGAGTTTCTGCGTCGCAATATAATCGCCTTCAGCTCTCTCCACCCACTCCAGCGTCAATGGATTCATGCAAGCCTTCTCCTTTTCGAGAACATCGGTTCCGTAAGGCGGGAGGGGTCGGTTTTTGATATGAGCGTGCGTCTGGGCACTATGAAGTAGCTCCCCTTTTTCGGTAATCTCGCGAAGAAACCAATCGTTGTATGAAACCCGATATGCGATCTCCGCGGGTGAACGGACCAAGATGTCGAAGCGAGACGGAATCCGGTGACGGATTTCCACTGCCTTGTTGCGAAACTCGGACTTTGGCACGTCCATCACGACGAGCAGATCCACATCCGAGTCGTCTGTTGGCGTGCCATACGCATAGGAGCCGAAGAGGATCACTTGCAACGGCGCGAACTCGCGGACAATGGTGTTACATGTGGCTTGGATGTCTTGGCGGGTAACCATGCGAGTCCTCCTTTTTATACGAGTATAGCACATTTCGTGATAGCCATCAAGAAAATATGGTAAAGTTTTAGGGGCATTTATGGTAGATCCTAAAAATAAATACACATCTTGTAGGGGCAGCCCTTGTGGCTGCCCACTCATCGCATGCCTCTCCAGTGTCCACTTAATTATGGGTTTTACCATAGTTTTAGGTTTTCTGTTGACTCACCCTCCAAAACCTGCTATCATACCCCCATGCCCAAACTCAACCTCAAACCCAGTCACAAATCAATCCGCGACTACTATGCCACACTGCAGCAGTACCAACAACACGACATCAGACACGAAGGCGCAGTCAGCTCACCCTTTGAAACACTCCTACACACCTGTGCAAAGCAGATAAACGCCACACTCATTCCCCAATACCCGATGCGCGCCCCAAAAGGAAATCGTATCGTCATTGATGGCGCAATCATTGACGAATACGGACTCCCACTCGCCTACTGGGAAGCAAAAGATATAGACGACGACCTCACTAAAGCTGTACAGCAAAAACAGAACGCAGGCTATCCGCTCGACAACATCCTCTTCCAAACGCCACAGCGCGCCATCCTCTACCAAAATGGGCAAATAGCACTGGACGTAGACATCACTGACCCTGCAAGCCTAATTGCCGCACTCCAATACTTGTTCGCTTACGTCCCGCCCGCATTGGACAACTGGCACACCGCCGTCTCCGATTTCAGAGAACATGTCCCAGACCTCGCAAGCAAACTGAAAGAACTCATCGAGCAACGCCACGAAACCGATCCAGCCTTTAAGAAAGCGTTCTCCGATTTTTACGAGACCTGTCGCACCTCCATCAACCCAGAACTTTCACAGGATGCCGTTGAGGAGATGTTAATCCAGCATATCCTCACCGAACGCATTTTCAGGACCGTCTTTAACAACTCCGCCTTCACCCGCCGAAACATTATTGCACGCGAGATTGAAAACGTTGTTGACGCACTCATCCGGCAAGCCTTCAGTCGCGAGGAATTCCTCAAACCGTTAGACCGATTCTACATCGCCATTGAGCGAGCCGCAATGCTCTGCAGAGACTTCACCCAAAAACAGCACTTCCTCAACACGTTCTACGAGAAATTCTTTCAAGGGTTCTCCGAAGATGTAGCAGACACACACGGCATCGTCTACACACCGCAACCAATCGTCGATTTCATAGTGAACAGCGTTGGGCATATCCTTGAAACCGAGTTCGGTCGGTCATTGTCGGATACCAGCGTGCATATCATCGACCCGTTCGTCGGCACCGGCAACTTCATCGTCCGGCTCATGCAGGACATCCAAGGCACGGCGTTAGAGGAAAAATACCGCCACGAGCTCCACTGCAACGAGGTGATGCTCCTACCCTACTACATCGCCAGTCTGAACATCGAACAGGAGTTCTTCCAACGCACAGGGACGTATCTGCCGTTTGAAGGCATCGCACTTGCCGATACATTTGAATTGCTTGAGCAGCAGCAAGGCGAACTCTTTACCCGTGAAAACACAGAACGTGTAAAAAAACAAAAAGCAGCGGATATGTTTGTCGTTATCGGCAATCCACCTTATAACATGGGACAGGTAAATGAGAACGACAACAACAAAAATCGGAAGTATGAAGCGATGGACAAGCAAATTGAGGAAACGTACGTCCGAGATTCTACAGCGCAACTGAAAAGTAAATTATATGACCCGTATGTGAAGGCATTTGGTTGGGCATCAAAGCGAATTGGTGAGGAAGGCGTTGTCGCCTTTGTTACGAACAACGGCTTTCTCGACGGTTTGGCGTTTGATGGTATGCGGAAACACCTTGCACAAGATTTTACCAAGATTTATCACATTGACCTCAAAGGGAATGCACGCACTTCTGGGGAACGCCGCCGAAAAGAAGGAGGGAACGTTTTTGACGATCAAATTCGGGTGGGGGTCGGAATCAGTTTCTTCATCAAAAAAGCCGAAGCAACATTTGGGTCTGCTGAGGTATGGATCTATTCTGTTGATGACTATGTGAAAGCGCGAGACAAGCAGAAACTTTTAGCTGACTTCGGGGACTATACAAACGTCCCAACGAAAAAGGTAGAAGTTGATGCTAAGCATACGTGGTTGACAGAAGGACTTCACGCCGAATTTAACACCTTTACTCCGATGGGAAGCAAAGAAGCAAAGGCAAGCAAAACCAGCAAGGTTGAAACATTTTTTAAAACGTACAGTGTCGGCATAGTGACCGCCCGCGACACCTGGGTTTACAACTTTAACCAAAACGCTCTTGCTGAAAACATGGACTCAATGATTGAGTTTTACAACTCACAAGTATCCAAATGGGAACGAAAATCCATAAAACAAAGTGTAAACATTGACAACGCTATAGTGTATGATAATACCCAAATCAAATGGACAGATCGGCTTAAATCAGAATTTGAAAAAGGGAGGTTTGTTGAATTTTCAGCGGACAAGATAAGAACTGCTTTCTATCGTCCATTTACAAAATTGAACCTTTACTTTGACAAGTTGATGAATCAGAGAACTTATGTGTTTCCGTCTATTTTTCCAATATCCGAGACCGAATTGGAGAATCGAGTAATTTGCGTTAGCCCTCCGGGTACAAATTCATCTTTCCATGCGTTAATAGTTGATGCAATTCCAGATTTCCATATCACAGGCGATTCTCAATGCTTTCCCTTCTATACCTATGATGAGGACGGTTTAAACCGGCAGGAAAACATCACCGATTGGTCGTTGGCAGAATTCCGCAATCACTATAATGACAACGCTATCACCAAATGGGACATCTTCCACTATACCTATGCACTCTTGCACCACCCTACCTATCGTGAGAAGTATCAGATGAATCTCAAGCGCGACCTCCCGCATATCCCGTTCACCGACGACTTCTGGGGATTCGCCACTGCAGGCGCGCAGTTAGCAGACCTCCACGTTAACTACGAATCCGCTCCAAAATACGATGGATTGAAATCCATCGAAACGCCCGGAACGAGAGTAGATTGGCGTGTCGAAAAGATGAAATTCTCCAAAGACAAGACGCAGTTGAAATATAATGACTTCCTGACACTGGACGGCATCCCAGCGGAGGTCTATGATTATAGGCTCGGTACCCGTTCAGCATTGGAGTGGGTGATAGATCAGTATCGTGTTAAGACAGACAAACGGAGCGGGATTGTGAACGATCCGAACCGTGAGACAGAACCGCTATATATTGTAGACCTCATCGCCCGCGTCATCACCGTCAGTTTGGAGACGGTGGAGATCGTCAAAAATTTGCCTGCGCTGTAAACCGTCTTTTAGTAGGGGCGATTCTGCATAGTAGTAGGCATACGCCGTGTGCCGTAATCCCAGACCCGGTAGGTGCGGTTTCCCAACCGCACAGAATCGCGTTCAAAACGCTATTTACGCTCTGAAATGCCTAAAAGATGGTAAATTCAGTTTTCTCAGAAAAATAGCCCATTCATGACTTGGTTAACCCCACAGAAAACTCTGGGCTTCGCGAAACGCTGACGACAGCATCAGCATGCTCGAGCCGCTCGGCAACTTTAGGTGTACAGGTGATGAACAACATATTGAAGACTGTCGGTTCCTCAATCTCAAAGACCTCGGTATCCAATCCATGTGCCCTAATCCATGCCTTAATTTCATCCTTGCGTTTGACAGAATTTGCTTTTAACAATTTATACTTCTCTGCCCGATCAATTCCTGCCAATTCTGTGGAAGACGGCCTGTTTACCTTCACCATAAATTGAAACATATTCGAGGGTGGAACCGAGTGAACAAGGACAGTTCTATGCTTTTTCGTTCCCATTTTCTGTAAACCTCGCAAGTCCTGCTCCAACCCTATCCGCGGGAGCTTGGAGAGGGAGAACCGTGTTGATAAGGTGTTGCCGAAGTCTTTTACCTTGGAATTTTGCATCTACTGAGGCATACAAAGCAGCGATACCGGCAACATAAGGCGCAGCCATACTCGTGCCGCTCATATACTTGTACAAACTTCTATTGTTTATGTCCCGTCCTAAACTCGAAAAGATATTAACACCATAGCCTGCAATATTAGGTTGCACTTCTCCATCAATAGGTGAGAGACCTCCACCGCTGAACCCAGCTGGCTTATGATGGGAATCAATTGCACCAACCGATAAAACTTCCGGAAAGTATCCAGGAGCGCGCACACTGCCAGGCCCGTCATTTCCAATAGCAACTACCGGAAGAACATCGAAATCTTCAACCAAAGTGTAAATAAATCGCCGTATGCCGATCATCAATGCTTTCTGATCAGGTTTAGAAAGATATTCAGTTTTAAACCCCAAGGACATATTCACAATAATTGATTTACTACGGTTCTCTTTCCTTCCAAATTGAGAAAGCATCCAGTCTAAAGCAATACTAATACGTGACAAACTCGTCCGGTGGGTCTCGCTTTCAATCACTGAGGCAACCATAAGATCAGCTCCTGGAGCAATTCCGATGTGCTGGCCTGCGATAATACCACAAACGTGGGTGCCATGTCCATCTACATCAAAACCTCGGACTTCACGTAGGTTGTCAGATCCTGAGCGAAGCGGAACATAACGAAAACCAATTGGCTTCTTACGAAATTGAATATGGTCTGCATCACAACCAGTGTCAAGGACACCAATCAATACACCATTTCCTGTAATGCCGTTTTCATGTGCCTGACGAATTCCACTTTCCATTGGCCAAAGTATTTGTTTTCTACGACGGAAAACCTCTCCAGAAGACATAGGCTTTGGTAGAGAAAGCTGAATATCAGGAATGATCTCATAATCCAATTCATCAATTGACTTCTGAGCTTCTTTAATTCTCTCCTCGTTTGAACTATTGACTACGTACGCTCCGAGATAGTTGAGGAATATAAAATTTGATATTTGTTCATCATCTGATGTCTGTTCATTCACCGAAGAGAACTCTTGGGTGATTTGTTTGAACCCCAACAGTCTTAGTGTTTCAGTAAGTTTCTGGGTTGTTGCATAAGTGAGTTGCTTATCGTTTACCAATAAGGTTCTGGAGTTCATTGCCTGAAAGTTTGGTTTCTTAGTTAACACGATAAAACTATGCATCTAAAATTTTCCTTTTTCACTTTATACTGCGTGATTTTTGCCTTATTTATGTTCGTTATGTGCATAGGATATTAAGAACATATTAAAATTGCAACAAAAATTTGCAGATGAGCAAGACCTCCGAGGCGTTAAAGAATAGGGCTGCGCATCAGTTACAAAAACTTATTAAGTTTAATGGTAGCAGAATAAAATAGGAAAAGCAAGGTGTTCATCTGTAGCCTGCCCGTTTCATAATCGTCCGGCGTTTGGTTTGCCATCTTCTTGATTTTCGGTATCTGCTATAAGATTTTGGCTCATGTCAAGAGTGAGTGCTAATGGAAAATTGAACTCTTATGGTTATTGATTTTTTGAGAACAATCGCACCTACTTTTTACATGAGCCAAAGATTTTTTGTTCATTCCTTATCCTCAAAGTGTTCAAAGACCTCGTTGCCTTTACTTCTTAAAATTGTAGCATATTTGATAAGAACATTCAAGGGAGAAGCCGAGTCATTTACACGGAAAATCTTTGACGATGTTTATAGACCGAATCCCTAAAAAATTGTTTTGACGCTTGATAGCAAAATGTGGTAATCTGTGCATAATAGCAGATAGCAAATAGCAAACAGCGATTCGCGAACAGCCAACAGCCAATATGCGAAACATTAAACTCGTGCTTGAATACGACGGCACGAACTATCACGGATGGCAGACCCAACCGAACTTGCCAACAATCCAAGGCACAATTGAGGACACCTTAGCGAAACTAACCAAAACCCCAATACAAATTATCGGAGCGGGGAGAACAGATACCGGTGTCCATGCCGAGGGTCAGGTCGCCAACTTCCAGACGGACGCACAGATGCCCATTGTCGCATTTCAGAAAGGGCTTAATGCTATGTTACCGCGGGATATTGTCGTCTGTTCCGCAACAGAGGTGTCTCCAGAGTTTCATTCCCGTTTCAGCGCAACAAGCCGTCGATACCGGTACACAATTTTGAATCGGGAATACCCAACCGCACTTTCGCGACAGACGAGTTACTTCTTTCCGAAAGCAATTGACGTGCCGAGAGCAAACGTTCTCTGCCAAGTGCCGGTTGGCAAACACGATTTCTCGTCCTTCCAAAAGACAGGAAGCGATCGAATAAATCCTATCTGTGAAATTTACGAGGTATCTTGCTGGAAGAAAGAGCCTTATGTCTATTTTGAGATTGAAGCCGATGCGTTTCTGCGAGGAATGGTCCGCGCCATCGTCGGTACTCTCCTGAAATGTATGAAGGAAGACGATGCTGAAACGGAGCTCCACCACATTTTAGAAGCCAAAGATAGAGCCGCGGCAGGAACATCAGTCCCTGCACATGGGTTGTCACTCATTGAAGTTAAATATAACACTAAAACTATTCTTGTAGCATAGTTTCCTATTAGGCTGTGCATGCCCAGAAAGCACGATGGGTTACAAAAAACCCTCTTAACCGATAACCGACAACCAAAGACCGACAACCACTCAAAAGGAGCAGTCCCTTATGAACTACGCCCAAGTCTTGAATGAATTGGAAACTTTGGTCAACGAAACCTTCGCACTCTGGGAACACAACCGCGTCGGTTTTCAGTGGCGACATTATACGTGGAACCATACCATGCGTGTGCGGGCACTGAGTATGGAACTCGGTAAGCGTGAAGGCGGTGATGTGAAATTGCTCGAAGTCGCTGGCACCCTGCACGACATCACCAAACGATACGACGGCGTTATCTTGACAGATGACAACGGACAACGTATCCTCGACCATAACGGGTTTTGGTTGAACGAAACCCTCACGCCTGCCGGTCAGAACATCGTTACAGAACTCTACGATAAGCACGACCTCCACGGCACAGTTCATCATGAATCCGGGGCAGTCATCACAGAGAACATATTGGGGATGTACGACTTTGAACCCGATTTCGTACAAGCCGCAACAGCTGTCGTCCTCGCGCACCTAAAGCCGATGAATCTCACAGCGGAGGACTTCAAACTGCTCTACAACAGGATCGAAAACCAGGTCCTCTACGATGCTGACACCATGGATCCGAACGTCGGGTACACCGCTTTCTTCCGAAACATCCATATACATTCGTATTTCGCACTCCAACGCGGAAGCTTTGATTTAGAAGACTACGTGCGGAACCTACCGCGCTGGATTAATTCTAAGCAGGAATTCGTTGACAAACTCTTGACCGAAGCCTCCCGCGAAGTCGCCCAAGCGCGACAGGACAGGAATCAACACCTTTTCTTGCAAATGGTGGATGAATTAGACGATATGGAGATAAATCGGAAATACGGATTGCTCGGTGTGATTGAGTACTTCGTCAGTGTAACGGAAGATCCGCACTTCTTGAATCAACTTGACTATCTGCAGAACGAGTGGCTTCCACAACGACAGCAATGGTTGGCTGAGGAAGAACAAGACGCATCCGCACGCGATCGCGCCCAAGCCGCAATTGATCGGGTTGACGATTTCCTAACCCTCTTAACCCGCGAAAGCAACGGAGAAATTTAAGGTGTGATGGCTTTCAGTTGTCAGTAGATTGTAAGGTATAAGTTAAGATTTGTGGCAGTTGCGAAGGTTTTATCTGCCACGGATGCTCTTATAGTAGATTTCAAAAATAAGTTTACATTACGAGCAGAAGCCTGCACCCCTGCTGGCGAGGTTTCCTAACCTCGCCACTGTAAAGTTAATTATGGGTTCCACTATAACTAACAACTTATAACCAACAACCAACAACTACAAAAGGAGTTTTACCATGAATACCCCAACGACAAGCGCACCGACAGATGGCATCCAAATTCCGTATCCACCCGACCTCTATCGCTTTGACACCACTGCTGAGGGGATTTCTGGTGGGTTTCCAGCCGTAACCGAGGCAGACATTGAATACTTTCATCAGTACGGTTACCTCGTCATCAATGATGCTTTTAATCCCACCGAAGTCGAGGATGCATTAGCAGGCATGACGCATCTCATGGACGGAAAGTGTCCCGATTTTCGGGCAATCCAATTTGAACCAAAACTCGGCAAACAGAAAGACGAACTGGAAGGTCAGGAACGCCGTGACGCTATCAGAAAAATTTTCAAATTCGTAGACCACGAATCGCGTCTAAACGCCATGGCAGCCCATTCAGGACTCCTCGGTGTCCTTGAACAGATTGTGGAGGACACACCCAAATTGTTCCAAGATATGGCACTCCTCAAACCACCGCGCTATGGATCGGAAAAACCGTGGCATCAGGATTGTGCCTATTTCAATCTTCCCGAAGGGACGACGGTCGTCGGTGTATGGATCGCTTTAGATGAAGCCACACCTGAAAACGGATGCTTACACATCATACCGGGTTCAAATATCGAGGGACCGATGATCCATTTCAAACGGCGGGATTGGCAGATTTGTGATACAGATGTACCCGTAGGGCGCGATACTATGGTACCACTCAAGCCGGGCGGCTGTCTCTTCTGGCACGGATTGACGCATCACGGAAGTCCGGTCAACCAGTCTGATCAAGGGCGACGCGCACTCCAATTCCACTATATACCAGCAAGTGCTGGAGAAATTACAACGCAAGAGCGCATGGCTGTTTACGGTAGCGAAGGGAAAGATGTAGATTGTTAATAGCGGTCAGCAGTCAGGGCGGGTTGCTACGCAACCCTCTCAGCCATCAGTAAAGAGAAAGAGGTGTTCTGTAACGCTTGCGTCTTTGCTATCTTGCTGACTGCTGACTGCTGAAAGCGCAGCCGGGGAATGCCATAAGGCATTCATACCGTTGATTTCTGACCGCTGACAACCATTAAGCTATTTCGTCTGTTCAGGGAATGGTGCACGGATGTCGTAACGTCCCTCTTCAAACACCGGTAACTTTCCACCTTCAACCAATAAGTCAAGCGGGTTCGGACGCGTTGTTAAGGGGAAGGTTACCACGTTCTGAATGCGCAACGATTCATAAATCGCCATCAAGATTTCTATTGTGCAAAGCCCGTGTCTGCCAGCATTGCGGTGTTCCTCAACACCACCTTCAATCCAGGCTAACATCTCATCAAACTGATTCGGTTCACCTTGGCGCGGTTCGATGGTCTGCCAGCCTGCGGCTTTGCTGTTAAGCAGTTCAATTGTACCGTTGTCGCCGCGACGGAGTTGCCCATCGTCTCCATAGACGACATCGCCTCGAAGCACGGGTTCCGGTAAATCGCTTTCGTAGATGCCGCGGATACCGCCTTCAAAGCAGATTTCCGCCATACACAGGTCCTCGGTCCTTACACGTCGTTCCCAGCGATCGGTCTTGCGTGCAACCTGACCAATCAGCCATAACGGATCCGGATCACCGAGGATATACCGCATTTCGTCGATTTCATGCGTACCACGGTTCAGCAATCCGTGTCCATCGCGACGGAGCATCGCTTGCGGCTGACCGATCGCACCTTCTTGGATAAGCCGACGCGCTTCACAATTCTGAGGGCTGAAACGGCGTTGGTGTCCAACGACTAACTTCACATCGTGTTTGGCACAGGCATCCATCATGTCTTGTGCGTCACCGACAGAAGCCGCCATCGGCTTTTCAGTAATGACACCGAGCACACCACTCTCAGCGGCAGCGATTGTCGGTTCAGCACGAACACTCTGCCAAGTCGTGATACTAACGATGTCTAAGTCCTCTTTGTCGCACATTTCACCGAAATCGGTATAGTGGGTCGGGAGTGCAAATTCCTCGGCAAATTTCGCTGCTGAATCGGCACTAATATCTGAAGCGGTAACGACTTCCGCACGACCCGTACTCGTCCAATTGTTTGCATGGGAACGTCCCATACCGCCGCATCCAATAATTCCAATACGATATGTTTTATCTGCCATCTCTTTTACCTTATCCTTATAAAATAGATTACGAGGTCATATTTTACCAAAAATTGTGCATCAACGCAAGTGAATATAGCTGGGTAGTTATAAGCAAAAGGACTCGTAGCATCCCAAACCCATACACACGCCATCGGGCTTAACTTATAACCCATAACCCACAACCCACAAAACATGTGTCTTTTTTGACACAACGCCTTTGATAGAAAAACCCTTGTATTTATTACACTTTGTAACAAATACGCAATTGGCATCGTTTATGCTATAGAGATAATAAAACCTCTACATTCCGCGACGCAGATTTGTGTAATGGGTAAGGAGAAGGTAATGGAAAGATTAATTGTCAAAGGTGGAACCCGCCTTGAAGGAACGATTCCAATCAGCGGTTGTAAAAACGCTGTGCTTCCGATTGCGGTCGCCGCTGCCATCCTCGGCGACGGGGTCAGTGTACTCCATAATGTCCCGGACCTAACAGATGTCAACACCCTCCGCGCTGTATTAGAAGGACTGGGTGCAACAACAAAACTCAAAAATTCGACACTCTATATTGAACCCATAAATCACTTGGAGTACGAGGCACCTTACGAACTCGTGCGAAAAATGCGCGCCTCCATTTACGTCTTGGGTCCGCTTGTAGCGAAATTGGGTAAAGCGAAAGTATCTTTTCCAGGCGGTTGCGCTATCGGACCGCGACCTATTGACTTGCACATTCGTGGCTTGGAACACTTGGGTGCCGAAGTGACAGTACAACGAGGATACATTTACGCACAAGCCGCACGCTTAACCGGCACAGAGATGTATCTCATGGGGCAATATGGACCCAGCGTCGGGGCAACGGCAAACATCATGATGGCTGCTACTTTAGCGGAAGGGACAACTGTTATCCGTGGTGCAGCCCGTGAACCCCATATCTCCGACCTCGCTCATTTTCTGAAGGCAATGGGAGCAGATATAGAAGGTATAGGTACCTCTGTCTTGACAATTCATGGTGTCAAGCATCTCCACGGAACTGAACACACCGTTATCTCGGACGATGTGGAAGCAGGCACTTTCATGGTCGCTGGTGCTATTACGAAAGGCGATGTCTACGTTCAAGGCATCACCGAGCAACAACTTCCCGCGGTTTCTGAGAAACTCGTGGAGGCAGGCGTTGCATTGGATTGGGATGCCAATGGCGTACGCGTTACAACCCCGCGCGAGATAAGAGGCATTGATGTCACGACGGCACCTTTCCCCGGCTTTCCGACAGATATGCAAGCACAAATCATGGGACTGCTCTGCTTGGCAACTGGAACCAGCGTTATCTCTGAAAATGTGCATACAGACCGGTTCATCCACGCCGCTGAATTGAACCGAATGGGTGCTGACATCATGCTTGATGGCAGTAAAGCCGTGATTAATGGTGTCCGCAGCCTCAGTGGCGCCCCAGTGATGGCTTCCGATCTGCGAGCAGGTGCAGTCCTCGTCGCAGCGGGTATGGCAGCCGCTGGTGAAACCGTCGTATCACGGGTTTATCACATTGATCGTGGATATGAAGCCATTGAGATGAAACTCAACGACGTTGGGGCAAACATTATAAGGGTTAATGACTAAAAAGGCATAGCTATTCAGAAATGTTGCGAATTGTTGAAACCCGTACCACAGAGGCTGATGTTTTCCTCTCAAAGTTGAAGGCGCGGGGTAAACTCACAGACGAAAGTATCTTGAAAACAGTCCGGCGTACGCTGAGCGATGTGCAAGATGAAGGCGATAAAGCCGTTATTCGATATACTCGTAAACTTGATGCCCCGCGTATCTCAGTCAAAGAACTAAAAGTATCAGAAGAAGAAGTTGCGACAGCATACGCAGAGGTGCCGTCTGAATTTATAGACGCAATTACGCACGCCAGAACAAACATCGAAAAATTCCATCAGCAACAGCTCCGGACTTCATGGATGTCAACAGAACCCAATGGTGTCCTGATCGGGCATCTAATTCGTCCGCTAAGACGCGTCGGTGTCCATGTGCCAGCAATCAGTCAACTCCTCGTCTCCTCATTGCTGATGAGCGTTATTCCTGCTACGGTTGCAGGCGTTGATGAGATCGCCGCCTGCATACCCCCGATGCGCAATCGCGCTGTTAATTCCTATATGTTGGTTGCTGCCTCGGAATGTGGTATCCAAGAAATCTATAAATGTGGCGGCGCGCAAGCCGTCGCAGCGATGGCGTACGGGACCGATACCATTCCACCTGTCGATAAAATCGTCGGACCCGGAAATCTCTATGTTCAATTCGCAAAGAAAGAGGTCTACGGACACGTTGATATAGACAAATTAGCAGGTCCCAGCGAAATCCTTGTCATTGCTGACAGCACGGCTGATCCGGATTACGTCGCCGCTGATCTCATCTCGCAAGCGGAGCACGGCCCCGAATGTGCTGCGATCCTTCTCACCCCTTCGCTTGGGGTGGCAGAACAGGTCAAAACAGCAATTGAAGTTCAAGGCGAATCCCTTCCTCGCTACGAGGAGCTTTCAGCGGCTTTTGAAAACTACGGGGTGGCGTTTGTAACTTCCGACTTAACGGAGGCATTCGCGCTCGCCAACGAAATCGCACCCGAACACCTCGAACTACACATTGAAAACCCGTTTGATCGGCTTGGAGATGTCCGCAACGCTGGCGCAATTCTCATCGGTCCCTATTCGCCAGAAGCCGTTGGAGACTACATCGCAGGACCGAATCATGTTTTGCCAACAGGGAACGCTGCGCGCTATGCCTCTCCACTCAGCGTTGATGATTTCCTAAAGAAGACGAGTCTCATCTCATACACCAAAGCGGCTTTAGCGGAAGTCACACCAGCAGTTGTCAAATTGGCTGAGGTTGAAGGACTCGAAGGACATGCCGCTGCCATGAAAATCCGTTTTGAAGAAGACTAAACCCGCCACCATCGCTGGCGAGGTCTCCTAACCTCGTCCACAATGTCTAAATCATCGTATACCTCACGAATATGTTGTCATGGGAGACACAAGATGCTTTTCATTCCCCTCAGTCTATTGTTCCACCTTTCCGAACCCAACGAAAAAATTCCTGCCACGCCCGTCGCGACGTTTTCTATCATCGGATACGATGCTGAAACCGGTGCGCTTGGGGTCGCTGTGCAATCCAAATTTTTCGCTGTCGGTGCGGTTGTCCCTTGGGCGGAAGCCGGGGTCGGCGCGATTGCGACCCAATCTTGGGCAAACACAACTTACGGACCTAACGGCTTAAAACGCCTTAAAAGTGGGCTTTCCGCTGAACAAACCTTGGAACGCCTTGTTGCGGATGACCCGGAACATGCAAAGCGGCAGGTAGGTATCGTCGATGCGAAAGGAAATGTCGCTAACTATACAGGCGATGAATGCAACGAATGGGCAGGTGCTGTCTCAGGTAAACACTACACGGCGCAAGGGAACATCTTAGCGGGTGAAGAAGTCGTTAAAGCAATGAGCAAAGCGTATGAAGAAACAGAAGGTGAATTGGCTGATAAACTAATGGCAGCACTTTTCGCAGGACAGGCGGCGGGTGGGGACACGCGCGGACAACAATCAGCCGCCTTGCTCGTCGTTCAGGAGCACAGCGGCTACGGTGGTTTCAATGACCGGTACATCGACTTGCGTGTAGACGATGCCGAGAAACCCATTGAAGAACTCCAGCGATTGTTAGAAATTCACAAGCAATTCGTGCCGCGGTAGAGGCGACTGTCCAGCCAACAAGGCGTAAAATTTACGCGCTATCAATCCTACTTCAAAACAAATCATACCATTATAGTAGATTTTAGAATTAATTTCACACTTCGCATCGGTGTGGTTGGAATGCACTTCGCATTTGAGCGAGTACGCTGCAAAACCGCACCTATCGGGGGTGTTTGAGAATGTAAAGGTATTTACGGAATCTACTATAAATAAAATTCCTATTCTAACGATTCATCCAACACAAACAATGGTCGTCTAAAACGAGAGCGAATACCGTTCGCTGTTGATAAGACTGATGGCAAACGAATGATACGCCGCTCTAACCGCCGCTTGCCCGGCATATCGCTGATAACGATGCCTATCAACATCGTCAAGACCCCTTGACCCGGTAAGGGAATCTGGATGAAACCTACAACAATAAGCACGGCAGCAAACAGATTTTTTAATACTTTAAGAGTCACGCGTAAAATAGGATGCCCCGCGCGGTTCACCTGTCGCTTCAGCAGGAAATAATCTGACGGTAGGTACATAATGATGAGTGTACAAAAGAGGATACTACCGATAAAACTCCCAACTGAGACAATACCGAGTGCCAGTCCGTGTGTTTTCAGCCACTCAAAGAGAATAAGACTGTAATTTTCTAACATATCACCAAACAACAAGGAATCTGCCCCTAATTAAATTCACCGGCGCGCAACAGCACCACCATCAATTGTCATAATATCCCCACTAATATAGGCGGCTTCGTCGGAAGCGAGAAATAACACTGCGCCAATGTAATCCCATACTGTCGCGCCCCGTTCAAGTGGCGGCGCGTCTGCGGAAGCGGGCGGTAAATCCGGTAGGGTGTCATCGTCCGGAAGGTTTTGTGAAGCATTCATACCTGTTGGGGCACCGCCACCGGGGGCAACTGCGTTTACAGTGATACCGTGCGGACGAAGTTCTAACGCTAAACTCCGAGTGAGTCGATTTAGGGCAGCTTTACTGACACAATAACTGAGAACGCCAACGTGCGACTCCTCGGCATAGATAGACGAGTTGTTAATAATACGACCCCGTATTCCACCTGCTATCATCACTTGAGCGACCGCTTGTGCACATAACAGACACCCTTTTACATTAACTGCCATCACCTTATCGAATTGTTCTGGTGTGACCTCAAACAGAGGTTGTCTACCGAGAATCCCTGCGTTATTGAACAAAACGTCGATGCGTTTGAAGGTCTCTACAGCCGTATCTACAGCGTGTTGAACCTGCTCAGGGACAGTAACATCCAAAGGCACGGCGAGAGCCTTTCCACCTTCGGCGCGCACCTCCGCTGCAACAGCATCAGCACGCCTACCACCGGCGACGACCACAGCTGCCCCTTCACGTGCAAACGCTAAACACGCAGCCCTGCCGATACCCAACGGACCGCCACCACCTGTCACGAATGCTACCCGATTTTCAAAACGCATTTAAGATTTCCTATCCCTATTTTTTCTACTTTTCTTTTTACTTCCATGAGTCCTATTTTATCATAACGCCTTCTCATTTTGCAAGGTTTCATTTGATTTGTAATAGTGCATTTAATTCTTCAGTAAACGCAAAACTGAATACCCTTGTGACTTGTATCTGAGGCATATCTATAAATTTTTAGTTGACAAATAAAAATAAAAAAATTATTATAATTAATAACATAACATGACCCGTCAACATCACGCATAACTTCGCCTTTCTAAAATAAAAAGGAATCCTTATATTGAAACAAATTCAAAAACCTATCCGTTGGTGGCCCCTTTTCACTATTCTCGCTCTCGCCGTTTTAGGCATTGTGATAACATGGATTCTCGACGCTGGTCAGCGTCAAAACCAGATCATGCTAACAGCCCTAATAGTCATTCTCGCTGTCTTTTTGGGGTTTTTGTGGTTGTTATGCTTTTCTCGATTGAGATGGCGGGTTAAGTTAATCTCTGCTGCCGTAGCCGTTTTCGGTCTCTTTCTCCTTATAAATCTGTTCCAGTTCAAAGGAGTCAGCGGAGACTTCGTTCCTATATTTGAGTGGCGCTGGCAAGAGAGACCCTCAATCTTCCAAGCCGACTCCAGTAGCATCTCTGACACCCAAAGACAAACAACAGACTATCCGCAATTCCTTGGACCCAATCGGAATGGCGTCGTGACGAGCATCAAACTCAATCTTGATTGGGAGACACATCCACCGAAGTTAGTATGGCGAAGACCGATGGGCGCGGGATGGTCAGGCTTTGCAGTCGTTGGGAATAACGCAATCACGCAGGAGCAGGAAGGCGACTGGGAGAAAGTCGTCGCCTACGACTTACACACCGGTGAGGTCCTCTGGAGCTATCAAGACAGGGCACGTTATTACGCCGTACCAGCAGGACTTGGACCGCGGGCAACACCGACAATTTCTGGAAACAGGGTTTACTCTGTCGGTTCAACTGGCATTCTCAACTGTTTAGATTTTGAAACCGGAGAACAACTCTGGACAACGAATATCTTTGAAGAAAACAGTGCGGAACCCCCACCTTGGGGCATCAGCATTTCTCCACTCGTCCTTGATGAACTGGTGATTGTCAGTGCCGGGGGCGCGGTGGCTTACCACAAAGACACCGGAGCACTCGCATGGACGGGACACCGGACACAGAGCGGTTATAGCTCACCAATGCTGACAACTTTAGCAGGCACCGAACAAATCATTCTCTTTAACCAAGGACTCATCACTGCACATGAACCTCGGAGCGGCCAGCTCTTATGGCAGCAACTGTGGACAGCAGGTTATGCAGAATGTGTTTCACAACCCGTCCCGCTTCCTGATAACAAATTGCTCGCCTCGTCGGGGTACGGTGTCGGTGCCAAGTTGTTTCAAATTTCCCGTAACAACGCAGGCGAATTCAACGTTATTACTTTATGGGAAACCCTATATTTGAAAGCCAAATTTACGAACATTATTTATTACGAAGATTACCTCTATGGACTTGACGACGGTATCTTTGCCTGCATAAATCCTGTTGACGGCAAACGTCAATGGAAACGGGGTAGATATGGTCACGGACAAACGCTCTTAATTTCAGACGTTCTACTCGTCCTCACCGAAGCTGGTGAAGTCGTCCTTGTAGAACCTGACCCTGAAAATCATAGAGAGCACGCACGTTTCACCGCACTCAAAGGTAAAACATGGAATACACCTGCACTCGCCGGTTCCTATCTACTCGTCAGGAATGATCAAGAGGCAGCGTGCTACGAATTGACAATCAGAGATACCAACCGAGAATGAAGCGAAGTTGATACAGCATAACTGCGACTTCACGCTACTCTGGCATCCACTGAGAGTGGAGAATGAGAAAGGAAAAGGACAACAGCATGTTCGGATTCATACGTAAATTAAATATATTATTTATCTGTTGTAGCATCGGACTCTTACTCCCGATATTTACGCTCTCCGCCGCGACCTATAAGAACATTCCCAGGAGTCTTCAGAAGACAATCGATTCGCCGCTTGAAGCCCATTTTGAACAGCATATCAAACGCCAGCGAAGTCGTAAAATCTTGGCTACAACGGACCGAACAAGTTTTGTTGTCTATGATATTACCAAAAATAAGAAGTTGGTGTCGATTAACGAGAATCGGCAAACGATGGCAGCATCGCTCATTAAGAACTTCGTTATGCTCGCTTATTTCCATGAAGTCAGATACGGACGGCAAACACACACCGCCGCAAATAAGGGAAACCTCCGCGCAATGATTCAACGGAGTTCAAACCCATCAACGAACTATTTTATACGACGCTTAGGAGGACCCGCACGCGTGAATCGGATACTCCAAGTCAACTATCCTTATTTTAAGCAGACTCGGATCGTTGAATATATCCCGCGAAGCGGGCGGACTTATAGGAATATGACATCGGCGCGCGACCTAAGCCTGTTTTATTTGCAGCTCTGGAAGGGGAGACTCCCTTATTCCGATAAGATGAAGTACTACATGAAACTCAAAAATGGAGATTATATCTTTAAACATACCTACATCCCTTCATCGGTTACAGTCTATAATAAAACTGGAACTGTCTATGGATTGGTCGGGGATGGCGGGGTGTTAGTACTCCGCGATCCGAAAGGTAATCCGAAACCTTACGTCTTTATCGGAATGATTGAGGATAGGACGAAAACAAGTCGGAGAAACCGGTGGCAATCCTTTACGACATGGAAAAACCGGCGCGCCTATATCTTGCGAAGGCTCTCCGAACAGGCTTATAAGTACATCTACGAGAGGCATTAAGGTGGTAACTTAGCACGCCACTAACTGCTCGCTATTTGGGTATCTCTATGCGACGTATCGTTGACATCGGCAGACGTATTGAACTCGTACCAATCGATCCGCACTTCCACGACATTACTATCGGACTCTATCAACAGCAATCGGTCAATACGACTACCGGAAAGGAGATGCCTCTCTTTTTCGTGCATACCTACAGCCATATCGCTGGTGCTGCCGACAGAATTGAAGCGGTGAGGCAAGGCATGCAGGTGCTTGGTGGAATGCTGAAAACGGCGGAGGGTCTCCTCTATTTCCCGTGTGGACGTGCGCATCAAGCTGCCTGTCGTCGCGTCTTTTTAGAAGCGTGCAAACTCGCACCGGGAACCCGCGTTGAACCGCGACCCCTACAGACGTTCGACAAGAAATCACGACTCACGATCACGGTCAATTCCGCTGGAGACGGCGTATATGCTGTCGCAGCAGATGGCGAAGGTAGAGGCGCAGCACGCCGCATCGCTGCGATCGCAGCGGGGTTAGCGAAATTAGGAGAAATGGAAGACACCGGAGCCGATAACAGGGATACTGTCGCTTTCGATTGCGCATATAGCCACGATGCACTCGTTGGACTCCTGCTCACCCGTGCCCCAAACGTCAGGGTCGCTTTACGGGAAGAGGAGATGAGTGCCTCACGCGGTGTCCTCTCTGCCCCAAGCCAACAAATGTAAGATGGTTGTCGGTTATAAGTTAATCCATTTTGAGAGACACAATCCAACTACAACACCCTCTTATGTAGCACAAACTTTTAGTTTGTGTCCCATGTGATTGACCGTTCAAACAACCTCAACCTCTAAATCGAACGCATACTCAAAAATAGGGTTACAATCATGAAAGCGCAATCTGGAAAAATGAAAATCGCAATCGGTTTTGATTCAGGATTAGCGAATTGCGGATACGGCGTTGTCGCCCGCGGTGGTAGCGGGTTCGTCTGCTTAGCACACGGTAATATCCGAACCGATTCAGATGCGCAGCGGCCGGATCGACTTTTGAAAATCTATCAGCACGCCACGGAATTGATAACCGAATGGAACCCCTCCAAAATCAGTATAGAATCTGTTTATTGGAATCGGAACCAAAAAAGTTGCCTACCGACTGCAGAGGTGATTGGGGTTTTGCAACTCGCTGCTGTCCAGAACGATGTTGAAGTTGTGATGCTCTCCCCACAATCCGTCAAATCTGCCGTTACCGGCATCTCCAATGCCTCCAAAATACAGGTCATGCGCATGACCCAAAAACTCTTAGGTATGAAGAAGCCTGTCACACCCAGCCACGCTGCAGATGCTTTAGGATGTGCAATCGCAGCACTACTCAGTAGAAACACCCCATCTTTACAGTATAAATAACCCACCGGAAAACCTTGCACAAAAACTGTTTTTCAAACTATAATAGACTTAGCGTATTTGATACACTGGTAGCGAAAAGATGATGGGTGTCTTTCGAGAAGGCACCATAAAAGAATAGAGGCAAAAAGTGCAAAATCAAACTACCAAATCAATGACCGGACGTGAACGCGTACTCGCCGCCCTTCGCAATGAACCCACCGATCGCACACCGGTTTGCAACCCTACATCCGTGGCGACCGTTGAACTCATGGACCTCGTCGATGCCCCATTCCCACAAGCGAATCGGGAGCCGGAACTTATGGCGCGTCTCGCTGCGACAAGCTACACCGAACTCGGATTCGACTCCATCATGCCGGTCTTTTCAATCATCCAAGAATCAAGCGCACTCGGATGCAAAATCCAGTGGGAGCAGAAGGACAACTGGCCCACGGTTAAAATGCGCGAACCGATCTGGGAGGATGTCGATGAAATCACAGTTCCCGACGATTTCTTGACGCATCCTGATACCCAATGTGTCCTTGAAGCCATCAAAATCCTGAAAAAAGAATATGGCGACGAAGTCGCTGTCATCGGAAAGACGATGGGACCTTGGTCGCTCGGCTACCACTGCTTTGGTGTTGAGCCCTTCCTCTTACTATCCCTTGACGATCCGGGCAAGACGAAACTTGCACTTGATCGGATGAAGGAAGCGACTGTACAATTCGGTGTCGCGCAAATCGAGGCAGGCGCAGACGCACTTACCCTGCCAGACCACGCTACAGGCGATCTCGTCAGTGGAGAATACTACCATCGCTACCTCCGAGACCTCCATATTGAATTCGTTGAACGGATCCCGATTCCCTTAATCTTACATATCTGTGGACGGACGGTTGATCGAATGGAGTACATCGCACAGACCGGGATGGCAGCGTTCCACTACGACTCTAAAAACGAGCCACAGGAATCGATGGAGATTGTCCAAGAGCGTATTGCTCTCGTTGGCAATATCAACAACCCCGAAACGTTGTTTGCCAAAGAACCAGAAGACGTTAAAGGGGAAGTCGTGAAGAATCTTGAAGCGGGTGTTCCACTAATTGGACCGGAGTGCGCGATTCCGCTACAAACGACTATCGAAAATCTTCAAGCAATCCCAGAAGCGGTCCAAGAATGGCACCGCCCACACGCATAAACCACACACGGAGAAATTAATGAGACAATTCGTCTGTCTGTTGCTAATGGCAAGCCTCATGCTGATTGGCATGACCTTGAGCCACGCGCAAGATGTCGACTTCGACCCTTTGAGTGCTTCTGATGTCAACGCCGACGGCACTGTAAATATCCTCGACCTAACTCTCATCGCTACCTACTTCGGTGAGTCTCTTAGCGGAAATCAACCTGCTGCCGCCGATGTCAATAGAGACGGAACCGTTGATATTCTCGACTTAACATTAGTCGCAAGCCATTTCGGTAAGAGATCTGGTATCCCTTTTGAAGTCACGGATGCAACTTTTGACGAGATCGTTTTAGGTGCTGAACTGCCTATTGTCGTAGAATTTAAAGACGATACCTGACCCTTCTGCATATTGATGCGACCGGTGGTCGCTGAAGTCGCATTGGAATATCGTGATACCTTCAGTTTCGTCAAACTGGATGTAAACACACAGCCGGAGAAAACCGCTGCATACCAAATTCGGGGAACGCCTACATACATCGTATTTGAAGATGGTGAACTTATAGGGGGCTTTGCCGGAGCAATGCGAAAGGTGGATCTGGTACAACGCATTCTCGACCTCTTAGGCATTGAAGATACTGAATAAACCAATTCAATACAAGGAAACAAAAACGGATGAAAAAAGTAATTTGCCCGTTCCTAATACTCGGCTTAACCTTGCTCTGTCTGACAACGGGTCACGCCCAAGAGGCGAATCTTGATACTTTGAGGGCAGCCGATGTTAATGCCGATGGAACGATAAACATCTTGGATATCACGTTTATTGCCTCACATTTTGGCAAGGCGGTCGCCGCAGATCAGATGCCGAATCCAGATGTCACCGGTGACGGTATCGTCAATATCCTTGACTTGGTCCTCGTTGCCGGACAGATGGGAAAAACCGTGCGTCCACTTGTGGCGTTTGTCAGTGTGAATCCAGTGGCTGAGTCACAGCTTGAGATCAACGATACCATCACCCTTACTTTCGATAATGTGCCAGAAGACGTTGAAGTAAGCACAGGGGTCGCTACAATCGCTGACCAGATCGTAACAATCGCAGGTCCATTTGACCCAGGCGCACTCGTCTTGACGATCACTTGGTTGGATGGCACTCAAACGCTCACATACACCATCAGACAGCCCGCGACGTTCGTTAGTGCAGTACCAGTAGCCAATGCCCAACTTGAGGTTAACGGAACCATTACGCTTACTTTTGATAGTATGCCAGAGGACGTTAGGGTAAGCACAGGGATCGCTACAATCGCTGACCAGACCGTGACAATCGCAGGACCTTTCGATCCAGGTGATCTCGCACTGACGATCATCTGGAAGGACGGAACGCAAACGCTCACCTATACTGTCAGACAACCTGCAACGTTTGTCCGGTCGAGACCGGTAGACGGTGCGAACCTTGATATGGACGATACGATTACGCTTACTTTCGACAACCCACCGGAGGGTGTTGAAGCAAGCGCAGGGGTCGCTACTGTTGATGGTAAAGCCATAAAAATTACAGGTCCTTTTGAGCCGGGCGATCTCGCCTTGACGATCACTTGGTTAGATGGCACCCAGATGCTCACCTATACCGTCAGACCGCCCGTGGCGTTTGTCAGGGCAAGACCAGCAGCCGGCGCGACACTTGATGAGGACGATACGATTACCCTTACTTTTGACCGAAGACCAGAGGACGTTACGGTCTCTTCAGGTGATGCGGAAACCACTGGCAGGTTTGTGGACATCACGGGTCCGTTTGATCCAGGGCCCCTCGCTTTGACAATCACTTGGAAGGACGGAAGTCAAACACTCACTTACACCGTCCGTACACCCGATACCGATGCACCTCGAATTACAGGTGGGACCGTCAGTGATGGCGACAAGGACGTTAAGTCTGATGCGATTAACACTCGGGCACGGATTGAAATTGA
Source organism: Candidatus Poribacteria bacterium (assembly GCA_965232115.1). Lineage (GTDB taxonomy): Bacteria > Poribacteria > WGA-4E > WGA-4E > WGA-3G > WGA-3G. Next base: position 3,443,869 of record OZ246958.1, on the reverse strand, counting down.
TTTCAATGAAGAGGTAACAGGAAACATCGCACTGCAAACCACAGGGGGCGTTGATGTCGGTTGGCTCGGCGAAGTTGATGGGAAAAAAGGTATTCTCAAACTGGTCAGGGGCAAAGAACTTGACAGCGGGACCACCTACGTTATTACCGGGAAAGTTAGCGACGCTGCAGGCAACGAAACTGATCTCGACATCACCTTTACTACTGAAAGTAGAACCTCTGGTATTCCTTTTTCAGTCACCGATGCGACCTTTGCGACGCTTGTACTCGGATCTGAGGTGCCTGTTGTGCTTGAATTCTGGAAGGATGGGTGACCGTTCTGCCAAAGGATGGTGCCAGTTGTCGCCCAAGTTGCTTTAGAGAACCGAGATACATTTGCTGTTGCGAAAATGAATATTGCCGAGGGTCCGCAAACGCATCGAAAATATCTGGTCAGGGGACACCCGACTTACATTGTGTTCAAAGATGGAAAGGATGTCGGACGTTTTGCCCAAGAGATGACGAAAGGTCAACTTCTGCAGAATATTCTCAATGCTATAAACAAGTAAGGAAAATAGCAGTTTATCAAGACTGTAGGGCGGATTGCGTATCCGCCCTTCTTTATTTTCCACCATAGGCATCTTTGTAGCGTAGGAGACCCTTAGCCTGCGTCCATTACAGCCTTTCTTGGTGATAAAACCACCACTCCACAAACAAAACAATCAACGCGAGCAGGGCGGGAAAACGCCACACCTCCTGCGCCATCGGTTGCAAACCTGTTTCAAGAGATGTTGAGATATTTTCCGCGTCCGCTTTTATTGTTCTGGACTGTGAGAGTGTGGACGTTGCAGTGTCCAGCAGGTTGACTGTGAACCGCTCTAATTCCCTCCCGTCATGGGCGAAAAGCGTATAGACACCCACGAGATCGGCCTCAGTGAATACTGCGTTGTTTAATGTAACCATCGTTCCATCAGGCTTTTGGACGCGAAACGGCATATCTGTGTTTTCCAACGCGATAACTATTTGTTCCCCGGTTTTGAATGCGTGCTGAGTCCTCCCTGTCTGAGACCCAAGGGGTTGGAGTGGGGCAACCCCTGCTTCAAACCACGCTAAGCACTGATAGACAAACAGCGGTCCCGGTATAGACACCGCGAACGTAGATATTTCTGGATTGAAGGCATCAAACTCAAAAACGAGCAATTGCGTGTCGGTTCCGGGGTTTCCGAGCCAGATTAGCGAACCCTTCTCCGTCTCAACAAGAGAATGTCCCCAGATGGGTAGGTCTCGATACACAGATTCCCGCACTTGCAATCCTTGTAATGAAACATCTACCATGAGTGGATGCGCCGCATCTGCTCTGATGACGCGGGTAGATCCGCTACTGCTCTTTACAGAAGAAGCATCCGAAACCTGAACGAACGGCAGGTTGCTGCCCGGATTGATAAAGATGAGACGCGCTCGGGAAGCCACTTCAAAAGCACCGCTAAACGTCTCACGTCCAGCAGGAGTGTTACCATCAAAAACCGCTATATCGGCATCACCCGTCCCGTGATAATCTGTTGGCAGAACCACGTCTAAATCGACATGATTCCCGTACGCACGCAGCAGCTCAGGCAGCAGGGATTTCTGATTGTCATTGACGAGTAAGATTTTCAAAGGTGATACACCGGGTAGGATTGCGGAGACACTGTTATCGAGCGAAAAATCGTCTGCTATTCCAAGGTGGACACTGATAACCTTTCCCGCTAAACCCCTTGGATCCCCTGAAAACAGCACCGATTGGGTCGTTTCTGAAGGGATACTTATCGTTCTGTCATCAAGCGGCGCGTTTTCCACTGCCAATTGAACGTTGAATTCGCTGGAGGTCTGTGTAAAATTTTGGATACCGACCAGGATTTCGTATTGATCTTGCACGATGTCAACACTGAACAGGATGATACCCATATTTTCGGCATCCGTACCGACGGGGATTTTATGAAGTGTCAACGGGAGGTCTGATAGGTTTTCAAAAGTATCGCTGATAAAAAAGACTTGGTCTTGCGGTGAGTCGGTGTAACGTGTTACAGCGTCAAAAACCGGGCGGAGATTGCGGGGGGCGTGGGTCGGTGTGATATTTTCTATGGCATGTTGAAGTAGGGCAGTATCAGTCGTGAAGACTTGTTGGATATAAGTGCCAGTCTCTTGCGTTACCATGAGCATGATCCCACCGCCTGCAGAGATTTGCGCAACCTGCTCCAATGCCGCCGCCTTTGCGAGCGAAAGCCGGGTCTGTCCACTCTCCTCGGACAGCATACTCGCAGAATTATCGACAATGAGAATCGCCTTTCCGGGCATGAACCCAGGTCTACGCAACGTCGGACGCGCCACGCTGCACGTAAGGAGCAGCAAAAAAAGCACTTGTAGGAGTGGGAGAAGTAGATGCCGAAGTCGTTGGAACGGGACATTGGCTCTCCGATCCTCGTCGGTGGATAGCCAATGCATGATGCTCGGAACAAGGTAGGTGTAGCGGCGCAACTTCAAGAAATGCAGGAACACTACGATCGGAATTGCACCTAACAGATAAAACGCGGCAGGATTCAGAAATTGCATTATAGTCGTCAGTTTTCAGTTAAGAGACATTTGTGGCAGTGAAATAATATGTGACCACCAGATACCAACAACTGATAACTGACAACCACTACCCTTCTTTTTCTTTTAGGCTTTCCAATATTTCATCGGCTTCTTGTCTGCCAACTTCGCCGTAATCTTGCATACGTTCACACGCTGCCCGGACTTTGTCGTGTTCGTCAAGTTCCAAATAGAGATCCGCTAAATTCTTGTGCATCTCTCGAAACACGCCGGGCCAATTCCGATCGCCTTCCCTTGCAATAATACGCGTCGCATTTGTAATAGCAGTATTGACAATCTCGTCTAATTCGGCTTTCTCCTCATTTGAGATGTGAAACTCCGGCTGTTGACGTTTTTCATTATAGTCTTTGAGTTCCTTAAGTGCTGCGTCGCACTGGTTATATGTTTTTTCAATGCTCAATGCGCCCTCAAAAATCTTTGATAAAAATCCTAATTTCATAAAATCTCCTTTTTATTTTGGGTCAGGACGGCTACTCCGACAGCCGAAAGTGAACGAAGCGAACGCCCTGACCGCTGATAGCCAATTAAAAATCGGTTTTTAGTTCTCCCCAGGTCACTGCCAATTTGTCGTGTGCCTCAACAGCAAGCACCCCCGGCACGCTCAGTTCCATTGATGCTTTCACCTCGTCCTCAGTCAACGCTTTGGCGTATATGACAACCTCATCAATAACAGCATCTTCTACTTTGTGAAGGTTAGGGTTTTCACCTGCCCCGATATAGATCGCTGCCTCTTTGAACTTGGGCCACTTAAAATTTTCTTTCTGTTCACCGATAAAGTCGCCGTTGACATAGATCTTTCCGTCAACACCATCAGCCACCAAAACGTAGTGATACCACTCATCTAACTCAAACTGATAATTGGCGAGGCTTTTGTCGGCGTGATGTCCGGCATCCCAGAACGGATTGAAACCCGGATTCACCATCGTCCGAAATTCGCAGCACCCTCCCGCAGCGGCTTCGATCGAGATAATCCCGTCATACGAGGCGTGTTGATGCAGGTAAAACCACGCTTCCATCGTGATTTCCGTTTTCTCGCCAATTGGCACGATAAAATCGTTCTGAGCCATCTGGACGACACCGCCGTTCAGACGGATTGCTTTGTTGAACGCTCCATCAACAAGCGAACCTTTTCCTACCAACTCCGCATCGTTGCCGTTACCGGAATCATCGGTAACTTTATTCCCACTGAGTTTATCAAAAGAGTAATAGACGAGGATGTCCGTGTCCTCGACGGCATAAGATAGGCTCACAGCAAATATACAAATTGCCGAAAGCCCAAACAGGAATAGACTTTTACGCATTTTCACACCCTCCTAAACATTTTACCAGAATTTTAACATATAACTGGCGCAGTGTCAATGCATTATACACCAATCTTGGAATTACATCAATGAGAAATGGCTATCAGCGGTCAGGGCGTTCCGCTACGCTCCACTTTCAGCACGCTGCGCTTTTCGCAATTCGGACCTTAGCAAAAGTGCGTTGTGGATATTACAAACGTCCGAACTACCACAAACCGCTCTTAACTTATAACCCATTTAATTCCCCTTGCGAGTTAGCAGATTAAGTGCTACAATAGGGTTATGACTTTTCTTGAAGCAATCCTCCTTGGCATCCTACAAGGTCTAACCGAATTCCTACCCGTTAGCAGCTCAGGACATCTCGTCTTAGCACAACAATTTCTCGGACTCAAGGAACCTCTTGTCTTCTTCGATGTGATGCTTCACGTCGGCACATTAGCCGCTGTATTGGTCGCATACCGCGATGCCATAAAGCAATTAGTGGTAGGTGGACTTTCTACGCTTGGAAACTCGCTATTGTGGAAACAGCCAAGGGTGACACTTAGCACCGCGCCTGAACTGAAATTTATCTATTTGATACTGCTCGGTTCGATTCCGACAGGTGTGATCGCAGTGGTATTCAAGACGCAGTTAGAGTCCTTTTTCGAGGAAGTCCTGATTGTGAGTGTTATGCTCATTCTCACCGGTGCGATTCTCCAACTCCCTCGCCTTCGCAGAAAGAACGCAGCCCCTTCTGATGATTCAGTCGGACAATTGAAAGTATGGCACGCACCCCTCATCGGGATCGCACAAGGTTGCGCTATTACACCCGGTATCTCTCGTTCTGGAACGACCATCTCGTTAGCACTGTTTTTAGGGATGCCAGCAAAGACAGCGGCGGAATACTCTTTCCTACTCTCGATTCCTGCCATCCTCGGTGCAGTTGTGCTGAAGATCCGGGACCTTGAAGACACAACGATAGCAATCCACATCGTCGGTGGCGGCATGCTCGCTGCGTTTATCGTCGGTTATATCGCCTTGCGGTTTCTACTCGTCGTGCTGAACCGAGGCAAGTTCTCACACTTCTCGTACTACTGCATCGCCTTAGGGCTAATCTCCCTCTTAATCGCCTTAATCCAGTAAGTTGCGACACATCCAAGTACCCGCTTATTGTAGTGCCGCATCTCTGGGATTACACCGACACTGCTTAAGATGTCGCACATTTTCTCGTCATTTTGCAGCGTGTTTCGTATCCACTTCTTCCCAGTGCACCGATAGATGAGACTCGCCAGATACATCTGTAGCGGTTTCAGTCTGAAACGCTTGAGGTAGCGAAGCGGGAACCCTAAACCGTGCCCAGAGATCGCCAGTGTACCACCCAGTTTTAATATACGTGCGAGTTCGGTTAAAGCAACGCTGTCATCTGGTACATGTGGCATCACGAGGAAACAGGTTACGAGATCAAAGGTCTCATCTGCAAAGGGTAAAGTTGGAAGTGCCGAACAAATCAGGTGAGGTGTTTGGGCAGGTTGCTGATTTAACTGCTCGATGTAAGCACGTCCACACACCAAGAAACGCGGGTCAATATCGACACCAATAAGGAGTTCCGGGGCATCAGCAGAGAGTGCAACAAGCAGATTTCCAGGACCGCAACCAACATCCAACACCCGTTTGCCAGTTCCGTCAATGCCTAACGCATCGAGTTGGCTGCGTGTTGTGCCTCGTTCCAATTCGCGATAAGCGTTCTGAATGTAGGCAGCGTGCCATTTTGTCAATTCGTTTTTCATCTGCGCCACAATAGGGAAGTCACCCATCTGCTAAGCCGTTGCGGAATCGTTGTCAGTTCCGCCCGGAAAAGGGTCAGTCCAGCAGTATCGGTAATCGGAATGGCTTTCAGTCGATGCAGTGAGGTGTCTAACGTGTTCCATCCAATCTCAGTTGTTCGAGCGGAACGGAACTGACCGGACTTCACAATCTCGACCTCACGCTCGGTCCAGTCACCGTTTGGATAACTAAAATGCGTACATTCAATCCCCAAAATCCCTTCCAAATCCGTTTTACTTCCGAGAATCTCCTGCTTACACTCCGTTTCTGTGCAGCGCGGTAGAATTGGATGGAACTGGGTGTGGGGTTGGAAGTCAACGTGCACTACCATCTCTTTGATTTCAGACATGTTGAGTGCTTGTCTGTCTGGATATACTTTTTCGGGTTCAAAATCGGCTGTATTTTTGAGATGTGCTAATCGTTCTGCGTTCGAGAGTCTTTTGAGTCGCTCTTTCTCCGCCTTAGATTGTCCGTCTACTTTAAACCAGAAATGCCGGTGTGTATTGATAATCTGTGTGCAGGCGTAGAGTGTCGGACGCAGCTGGTATTGTTTGAAAATCGGCAAAAGTTCAAAATTTCCGGCATGTCCGTCGTCAATTGTAATCACAACACTTTTCGGAGGAATCTCTGAAAAATCGGATCGCTGGATTGCTGTCACCAGTGTATCCAGTGAAATAAGCGTGTAGTGGCGAGAGAGGAAGGCGATATGTCTCGCGAAAACCGCGGGTTCGGGATCGTGATAGAGGAGGATAGCAACCCGATTCTGACACACCCACTCCCGAATGAAAACAGGTATGCCCAATAGACACACGACGAAAGCGACTACATTTTTAAGGAAACCCCGCATTTATTAACCCGCCCTATTGTTCCGATAAAAATTGTCGATAAATATCTTCTAATTTCCGCATGGATTTCGCACTATCAAACTTCTGTTGAATCGTTGCGCGGGCGTTTCTGCCCAACGCCACCGCAGAATCAGGTTGCGTCAACACCCAATACACCGCTGCTGCCAACGCCTCTGGATTTTGGGGTGGGACCCGAATACCGTTCACCCCACCCTCAATCAAGTCTGCGATACCGCCGACATCTGACGCTATACACGGCATCCCGACCCCCATCGCTTCAATCAATGCATTCGGTGAACTCTCATGCAGCGACGGTAGCACAAAGACATCCGCCGTCAAAAGCACAGAGAAGACATCTTCACAGAAACCTGGGAATTTGATATGCTCCGAAATCCCGTGCTTTTCTGTAAGTGCGCGAAGTTCTGCCTCTAATTCTCCATCACCGAGAAACGTGCAACGCCATGGAGTCTCTTTTGGATCAAGCATATACAATGCTTCAATCAGATAGCGATGTCCCTTTTCAGGGGCAAAGCGTCCGACACTTACGATTGACTTCTCGCGGGTATCGTCTCGGTGTTGTTGAGACCATTTTTCGGGGGGTAATTCTATTAGATTGGGAATGCTAAGAATCTGTTTGTCTGGATAGCGTTGATGGAGATGCTGTTCAATTTGTGCGGAATTCGTTAGGAGAATATCGGCGGGATTGTAGATAAGTTTTTCTGTCAGCCAGAGCCGGAATTTGCCGTACCTCGCGTGGTAATCACCGCGCTGTGAGGCAATGAACGGCACTTTACGCCAAAGACCGCATCTCCGCGAAAGTCCACAGAGGAAATTGGAATACCACAACCAACTGTGTACGATGTCCGGTTTTATTGAATTGACAATACCACCGAGGGCAAACGCCTTTTCCAGTAATCGCTTCGGTCTATTTTCACCCGTCAGCGTAGCGACATCCCGAACACAGGACATTTCAAGGAGTTCGGACACACGTTCGCCTTCAGCACGGCTTAGTACGACGTACGCCTCATACTGCTCCGCTGGCAACCGGTCCAAAGTTTTGAGTAATTGCGATTCGGCACCGTCTTTTGTCATGGAGTCGATGACGTAAAGGATTCGCATAAAGATCGCTATTCGCGGTTCGCGGTTCGCTATCACCAATATGTATAAAGCAGCACTTCTCCAACGATGAGTTGCACCGTGAGGATACCCCCAACCCAATAGAGATCGGATAGCGAGCGATCTACAAGGTGTTTGGCGACAGGAATCACGAAAAACGGCACCATGAAGATCCAGATACGCTCAACCTCCATCGTAAACAGGGTGGAAAATGTGAAAAAGAGGAGTGTTATCAGGAAACCGATGACGAAACTGTCTAATTTTTCATGACGGAGTATCCAAGGAATACGCGGGTCATAACGCTCTTGTACCAATGAGAGTGCCTCTCGTCGCCATTCCGTTATTGCGGATACGACCTGTCGGAGCCAAACAGTCGTTATCGGAAACCCTACGCCAATGAGGAAAGCGAATAGGTTGGCGAAGCTCAGGTGAAGATAACGTGAGAGGCTTTCGTAACCCGTCCCCATTCCCATCTCATCTTTTGCAATAGCTGCCACAAGTGCTTCAATTGGACGAAATCCCGTCAAGACAAAAAGGAGTAAGTAGAATCCGACGAACCCGGCAGCTGCGAACAGCAAAACCTTCAGATACTGTACAAACCGCTTTCGTTCCAGCAACGGGATAATACAGAGAAAAACACCGACGACAACCGTTGAATACGTCATAAACATTCCGAGTGCCAGTGAAAGTCCTGTTAGCAAACTATAAGGACGAAATTCGCGCCACGTTTGGTCGGATAAGGTCTCCCGCGCTCGCGTCTCATAAAAGAGGTAGACGCTGAGAATTGGGAAAACACTGAATGGACCGTCCATCGACGTGCCAGTGAACATCACGAAGTTCGGGGTGATGAGGAAAAGGAGGAGCGCATAGCGAGCGACCTTTGTACCATAGAGCCGTTCGCCGAGGTAATAGATCGGTATCACCGCAAGCGCAGTGAAGATGATTGAAATGAGTGATGCCGATACAAGATTGTAACCGAAAATCTTGCTAAAGAACCATAAGAAAAGCACGCCCCCCGGCGGATGCGTGCGTGTGTGACCTGAGAGTGTATCAAATAATTCCGGTTTGCTATAATCTCGTAAAAATGCGCGGAGTCCGAGTTCATCAACCCGCGGCACATCGCCGTAATACTCCAACGAAGTTCGCGTATACGGCTCCAAAAGCCCTAAGACTCGGTTTGTCTCGCCTTCTTTTTCAATCTCGCGGTAGCCGTCAATCAGTGCAACGCTAACGTTAATCGCAACGAAACAGATAATCGCTATCCAGATTAAACGTCGCGCAGACACGCCTGAAAGCAGAGACTTGTGGCAGAGATACAAAAAACCGACACACACCACAAGAGCGGGCAATACCCATAAACTCAAGTCGAAGCTCGGTTCAGCGTAAAGTGGGACAATGTGCGTTCTATACCGCACTGCACCGAGATTGACGGCTGTCTCACGCATGCAGTAAAATAGGAATAGGTGGTAGACACAGAAAAATAGCGCGAGCAACCCAACCTGGAAGGGGATGAATCGAACTGCTTTTTGGGTAGACTGCCAAAGATTGTTCATTTTCTTTATGAGACGGTTTCGCTCTGAGTTGCCTGCAACTGCTGTGCGGCTTCTAACAATGCGTTTGCTAAAAATTCAGGATTAACTTCATCTCTGCCGCGGAACGTGCGCACTCGCTCGCCACGGACCTTCAGGACAGCAAGTTCTCTGCCCCCTAAATGGATACCCACCTCAGCATTGCGCGTTTCACCCGGTCCGTTAACCTCACACCCCATCACGGCTACCGGAATCTTTATGCCGTGTTTCTCCAGAAGTTCCTCAGCAACCGCAACGATGTTCTCATAATCGGCACTGGGATCACCACGACCGCAGAACGGACAAGAGACGACATCCAGCATATCCGATGCCATACCAAGTGCACGCAGGAGTTCTTTCGCAGTCAGTACCTCTTCGACGGGGTCCCCTGTAATTGAGATGCGGATGGTGTCCCCGATTCCCTCCTGCAAGAGCGTCCCAATACCGAGTGTTGATTTGACGTGCGCCCGCCGCGGTGTTCCGGCTTCCGTCACACCGAGATGTAATGGATACGGGATTTTCGCTGAAAGTTGACGGTTCGCTTCTATCATCCGAAGCGGATCGCTCGACTTAACGGAGATGGCGATGTCTCTGAAGTCGTGATCTTCGCAAATGTTGACGTGCCGCATCGCACTCTCTACCAATGCCTCGGCTGTTGGAGACGGGTATTTTTCTAACAGATCCTTTTCGAGCGATCCCTCATTTACGCCGATACGTATCGGGATATTCGCCGCTTTCGCTGCAGACAGTACCTGTGAAATCCGTTCTTCGCTACCGATGTTTCCCGGATTGATACGAACTTTTGCCACTCCCGCATCGACTGCAGCGAGGGCATATCGGTAATTGAAATGAATATCCGAGACGATCGGGACCGGTGCCCGCCGGACAATCGTAGAGAGTGCCTTCGCGTCCGGCTCTTCAGGCACAGCGACGCGGACAATCTGCGCCCCTGCCTCGGCACACCGCTCCACCTGTGCTAATGTAGCGTCTATGTCGTGAGTCAGGGTCGTCGTCATCGTCTGGATAGAGATGGGATTACCGTCCCCGATCGGGATATTGCCTACCATAATTTTTCGGGTAGGTCGTCTGTTATTGAGTTGTATGAGTTGTTTCATATTTTTTGGCTGTCGGCTATCAGCCATCAGCCATCAGTAAATCGTCTTGACAGTTGCGATAGTTTGTAATACTCACAACGCGTTACTGACTGCTGACTGCTGACTACTATTTTGCAAACTACGCTCCAGAGATGTGATAAATCTTTTATTTTCTTCTTCTGTCCCAATCGTTACGCGTATCGCATTCGGATAGCCGTAGCCTCCGATAGGTCGGACGATGACCCCTTTTTGCAGTAACGCATCGGCAACCTCTGTGCCTAACTGCTCCAAGTGCAACATGATAAAGTTGCCTTCGGTTTGTGTATAACGGAGTCCTATGTCATCAAACGTTTCATAGAGGAAGGTTTTTCCAGCAGTGTTGCTCGCTTGGCTCTTTGTAACATGTGTAGTGTCCTTAAGTGCAGCACGCGCCGCCGCCTGTCCCACCAGACTACAATTGAAGGGCTGCCGAACCCGATTCAGCGTCTCAACCAACGCAGGGGGTGCGATACCGTAACCGATACGGAGTCCAGCGAGTCCATAGATTTTGGAAAACGTCCGAGTAATGATAAAATTCCGTCCCCCTAAGACATAAGGCAGCGTCTGCGGATAGTCGGAACGCAGGACATATTCATAGTACGCCTCATCAAAGACGACAAGCACATCGTCTGGCACCTGTTCCATAAACGCCGCTGTCTCCTCGGCAGTGACCATCGTGCCGGTAGGGTTGTTCGGATTTGCCACGAAGATAACTTTCGTCTTACGGGTGATTGCTCCTGCCATAGCCGAGAGGTCGTGTGTGTCGTTCTGCATCGGCACGACAACGGCTCTCGCACTACACAACTTCGTTACGAGACTATAGACAACGAACGCGCCCGCTGCATAGATAACCTCATCATCGGGTGCGACGTAAGCCTCAGCGATGAGTTGCAGCACATCGTTTGAGCCGTTCCCTAAAATCAGATGCTCAGCAGAAATTCCCAGATGTGCCGCCAGATCGTTTTTGAGATAGAAGGCGTTGCCGTCGGGATAGAGGTGCACCTGTGCCGTGCTCTCAGCAATCGCCTGTAGTGCCAACGGCGATGGACCCAGCGAGTTTTCGTTAGATGCGAGTTTGATAATATCCGTGATGCCCAACTCGCGTTGGACCTCTTCAATCGGTTTCCCTCCCTGATAGGGTTGAATTGTCTCAATACTGGGTTTCGGTCTGAGCATAAGGGTCTTAGGTTCTCTCTATGTAAACGTGTGCATCCATCAAACGCGTCCAATACAATCTTAATTATAACACAGCGTTTTATTTTTTGAAAAGGTTTTTTACAACATTGACTTTCGCGCCCAGATATGATAGAATGCTTTGCATCCGAAAGCACAGGAGAAAGACATGAGACGATTTGGAACACAAGGACCCGTCAATCCTAAAGATAATTACGTCGTCGTTCGCAGTGAAGAACTGACTGATTTCATCAATCGCGTTAAACAGGGACGCTATATCGTCCTCTTTGCCCCGCGACAGACAGGGAAAACCACATTTTTCCAAGACGCCCTCAAAATACTCATGAACGAAGGGAACGACTATTTTCCGATACAACTCAATTTCGAGGAGTACGAATACATCACACCCGCCGAGTTTTACGACTCTCTTTGTAAAGAAATTTGCAAACAAATTCAGAAGGTTTTTCAAGAACGCAGTGAACCCCTCTCACAGGAACTCAGCAATTTTTTGGCGAACGCGCAGATGACCAATCACATCTCGATGCGTGAATTCTTTGAACAATTCGCCACTCTAAAAGAAAATCAGCAAGTTATTCTGATTGTTGACGAATTTGACGGCATTCCACGGGATGCTCTTAACGGTTTCCTCCGCTCGCTCCGCCGGATATATCTCACGGAACGCGAAAGTCGCTCTCCGTACAGTGTTGGTATTGTTGGCGTTAAAAATATTACACAACTCAACTATGACCGCTCCATTTCGCCATTCAACATACAGGACGAATTCACGCTACCAAACTTCAGCCTGGCGCAGGTGCATGAGCTCCTTGCCCAATACACCGATGAAGTCGGACAGCAATTCGCACCCAAAGTCGTTGAAATGATTCATAAACAGACAGCAGGGCAACCTTTCCTCGTCAATAGGTTCGCGCAGATTCTCACTGAGGAACTGGATATTCCGAAAACCGAGAAGATCCAGATGTCTCACTTCTCAGAAGCACACGAGCAACTCTTGGTGGAGCGAAATACCAATATTTCACATCTGATTACAAACGTACGTAGAAATCCCCGTTTTGAACAGACACTTATGCGTATAGCCTTTTACCAAGAAAGTAGACGTTTCAATTTTGACAATGAGATTATCAGTGAGTTAGCAACTTATGGTATCATCGGGGCAGACGCAGACGGAATGTGTCAGATCATTAATCCAATCTATCTACACCGAGTTTTGCAAGCATTCCAACCGCTTATAAACGGACTTGAGGACGAGTACTTCTCCGAGGACGGTCCCGCTGACTTTTCGGAATACATGACACCGACCGGGCAGCTTCAGATGCAGGTGCTTATCGAAAACTTTAAAGATTTCATCGCGCGTGCCGGCTATCGGATACTCCAAGTCCCCGATACACCCAAAGAGTTCGTTGGGCAATACCTCCTCTTCGCATATCTTGATGAGTTCGTGAAAATCGTCGGTGCGACTATGTATTTAGAAGTTCCAACGGGTAGAGGGAGAGCCGATCTTGTCATCTCACACAGCGGGCAGACGTTCATCGTCGAAATGAAAGTCTGGCGAAGCGAACGCGGTTATCAGGCAGGCAAACAACAACTATCAGCATATCTGAAGTTGGAAGGGGCGGCAGAGGGTTATTATGTCGTGTTCGATTACCGCGAAAATGCGGAACCGCGAATGGAAACGGATACGGTGGATGATTGCACAATCCATAGTTATGTTATCCCTGTCCTTCAAGCACCCCCTTCACAGGTGTGATAGCGTATGAGTGGCTGTCATCGGGAAAGAATCATAAGCCTAATCCTCCTTGGATGCCCGAACTTGTTCGGGAGATAAAAAAGAAAGCCTTTGACAAAAACGCAATTTCCGTTAAAATAATGAAAAAATTCTCATTTTTACAACATTGATTTGCGCATGCATACGAGGTTTGAGTATTTAATCAGGTAATTCCTGAACGTGCGATAAATCGCACTACTACGAACCGGCCTGTTTGTAGTAGGGCAATTCATTGCCCGTCGTTTACCTAATTTATTTTTTCATCTTCATTAGCATGCGAAAGGAAAACTCATGGCACAAACACCCCCAGAATCAGCAGTCATCCTTTTTGACGGTACAGACCTCAGCAACTGGACGAGCTTAGATGGGAGCGAACCGACTTGGAAAGTGGAAGACGGACAAATGCTGGTCATCCCCCGCGCGGGCGATGTCATCAGCAAGGAAACCTTTACCGACCACTTCCTCCATGTCGAATTCAGATGTCCCGATATGCCCGAAGCGACAGGTCAAGCGAAAGGCAACAGTGGCGTATTTCTTCAAGGTAGATATGAAGTCCAGGTCTTGGACTCCTATGGCATCGAAGTCCCAGGGAAAGGCGACTGCGGCGCAATTTACAACCAATTCGCACCGCTTGTTAACGCCTGTAAACCCCCGCTTGAATGGCAAACCTACGATGTCGCTTTCCGGGCACCGCGCTTCAACGATGCGGGTGAGATGACGGAAGGTCCGCGTATAACCGTCGTCCAAAACGGCTTGGTCATCATCAACAACGCCCAGCTCGCCAGTACTACGGGTGGCAGTATTGACTCAGAACTGGCACAACCAGGTCCGCTCCGTCTGCAGGATCACGGCAACGACGTTAGGTACCGGAACATCTGGGTAGTCCCGCTTCCACTTGAAGGCTCGGATAAGTATTAATAGGCTGTCAGCATTGTCCCGCAAGTCCACACGCGACTTGCGTAGGGCGTTCCGCTGCGCTCCACTCTCAGTTGTCAGTCACTCGCGTATATGGTGGGTAAAAACGTTTCTGACTGCCACACGACTTAACTGACCGCTGATTGCTGAAAGCGTAGCGACCTGACCGCTAACGAATAGAGAGGATTTTTATGACAAACCAAGCTTTACCGACAATTCCGAGACGACGGTTGGGACGCACGGAACTGAGTATCCCTGTCATCCCATTCGGCACACAGGGGTTCGGAAACAACTTCGGCTTCGTTTCTGATGAAGACGCTGTGGCACTCGTTAAACACTCGGTGTCTATCGGAGTTAACCACTTCGATTGTGCGCGTTGCTATGGCGATTCAATGCGGAAACTTGGATTGGCACTCAAGGAGATTCCGCGCGAGGATGTCCTCATTACCGGAAGGCTCTGTTGTCATTCCGCAGCAGAGTGGGGTGGCTACGGAGAAGGCAGACCCGACTATTCCGCTGAACGCGCCATCGCTGACCTCGAAAGCCAACTTGAACTCCTCGGCACAGACTACTTTGACGGTATGCTCATCCACGATCCCGGCGAAATCGATCCGACGCTCGAAAAGGGCGGCACACTCGACGGCTTGCTTCAGTGTAAGGCGCGCGGACTCGTGCGGTTCCTCGGCTACGGAATGCGTCCCCACGACTTCCACCTCAAAGCAATGGCGACTGGCGATGTCGATCTCATCTTGTGCTTCAACGATTACAACCTCGTCCGACAAACCGCTGCCGATGATATTCTACCTGCCGCCGCTGAAGCCGACATCGGTGTCATGAACGGGTGGTCTATCCTGCGCGGTATCCTCACAGGCGTTGATATTGACGCTGAAATCGCAAGGGGACGTTGGCGCAACGACGGCGATGTGCCGCGTGCCAGAGAGATTTGGAAGTGGTGTCTTGAAGAAGATATTAACTTGCTCCAGCTCGCGCTCCAGTTCTGTCTCCGAGAAGAGCGGATTCAGGGTAATAATATTGGGAATCTGAACGTCGAGCAGCTTGAGGCAAACGTCCGTGCTGCGAGTACGCCTTTACCTGATGAGGTATGGGAAAAGTACGAGGCACGGTTTGGGGCAGGCAGTTAATTTACCCAGAAGTCGCTGGCGAGGTTTCCCAACCTCGCCATTGTGTAAGTTCAGATCAGACAATTAATTTATCCAAAAACTTATGCGTCGCACGCGGGAGCGGATAATCACTTAACGCCTCAACCTGAATCCACTTCGCATTCCGCGGTCCATTCAACACAACCTCACCCGACTGATAATCGCACTTAAAGACATCCACGACTATCTTGAAATGGGTGAACGCGTGCCGCACACGGGTGAGGTATTTTATATCGCTGACAGAAAGATTAACGACCTCTCTGATGTTCCGAACGCACGCTGCTTCAGCGGTTTCCCCGTCAGCGATTCTACCCCCAGGGAACTCCCAGAGTCCACCGAGCAGCCCGTCAAGCTGCCGCTGCGTAATTAGAACCTTGTCCCCTCTGTAGATGACCCCAACAGCAATATGATGTTCCGGCACAGGTTTCGTCTCGCGACGTTTCGGGAACTCGTCTTGACGCGCCGTGTGAAACGCCTCACAAAACGCATTCACAGGACAGATGAGACAGGTCGGCGATTGCGGACGACACACAGTGGCTCCCAATTCCATCATCGCCTGATTAAAAAGTCCGGGGGCCTGTTGATCCAAGAGTTTATCCGCTTGCTCCTGAAACCGTTTCGCCGACTTCGCATCGTTAACAGGTGCATCCATCAGGAATAGCCGTGCCACCACGCGTTTGATATTCCCGTCCACAGCGGCGTAAGGTTCATTAAAAGCGATACTCTGCACCGCCGCCGCACTGTAATCGCCGACACCCGGCAATTTCCGAAAGGTCGCATAGTCCCGCGGAATCTTGCCATCCAACTCGTTCACAATAACCTGTGCAGCTTTGTGGAGGTTCCGCGCTCTGGCGTAATATCCCAAGCCTTCCCAGACCTTCAGGACATCTTGGAGCGGCGCGGCTGCCAAGTGCTGCACGTCAGGAAAGCGTTCGATGAACCGTTCATAGTAGTCTACAACCTTCTTGACCTGTGTCTGCTGGAGCATCACTTCGGAGACCCAGATGTGGTATGGGTTATCCGTATTCCGCCACGGCATCTCGCGCTGGTAGTCTCTGAACCAGTTCAGCAGTGCGTCTCGGAAGTCTTGAGAGTGTTGGGTTAACGGTTTTTTGTGCATATTCATTCATCTGAATCGCGGATTATACGGATTACACGGATTACACGGATTTTGGGCATCCTTGTCTTTTACGTCTCTTGTAAAAACCAATGCCACCTCATTATAAGTTGTTTCGTTCGTAGTAGTGCGATTCATCGCACGTCGCGCAGCACAAACCGAGCTTAAAGATCCATGGCAATCCGAAAACCGACGCTATGAATCGCCTGTATCGGTTCATACGCCGCACGGTTCGCACACCGCGCCGCAAACTCCCCACGTGCAATCCACGAACCGCCACGAATCACCCGCCGCCGACCTTCACTCGCGCCCAACGGATTCTCCGCAGGCGAGTATTTGTAGGTCTCTATATGGAACCAGTCGCTGCACCAGTCATAAGCGTTGCCTGCCATATCGTAGCATCCGTAGGGACTCATACCAGATGGATAACTCCCGACCGGCATCAACCGCCGATTCCCCGATTCCGATGTGTTTGCTCTGCTTGCATCCCATGCGTCTCCCCAAGGATATTCGCGAGCATCCGTGCCGCGCGCCGCTTTCTCCCACTCCGCCTCCGATGGCAAGCGATACCCTGTATCTTCATACGCATTGATCCATTCCAAAAAACGCATCGCATCCTCCCAACTTACACCGACGACCGGGCAATCGGGCGCATTGAGATGTGCTTCTCTCCAGAACAGCGGATGTGGATGTCCCGTCGCTTCTACAAACTGTGCGTATTGGGCGTTTGTGACCTGATACGTGCCGATAGCGTAGGCATCGAGCAGCACGCGTCGTTGTGGCTCTTCAGGATCGGTCTTTCGGAGTCCGGTGGGGATGGTGCCCATGATGAATTCACCATCAGGGATATGGATGAGCGGGTAATCGAGTGCTTCGATGTGCATATTGGGTGCAGTATGTTCCTTGCTATAAAAGATCAGATAGAAACTTCTGCTTTAGTATAGCACATCTTTAACCCATGTTTCAATCTGTGCTTATTGTCTGAATCAGGATGCACAGGATTCAAGAATTCACGGAATTATACAGATACGAATATGTATTTAACATAATGATATATTTTCTTAGAATCCGCCTTAAAATGGAAATGTTACACTGGTGTAACATTTTTAAGACGGGATGGAACGTTAGTAAACCCAGTGGTTGTAAGGGTTCGTTGACGTTTTATTTTCTGTTGAAAAAAAATAATAAGTCCGAAAAGTGTAACATTTTTGAGTTAGCGTTCAGCGGTCAGTGCGTTCCGCTACGCTCCACTCTCAGCAGTTAGCAGTTAACAGTTAGTAATAAATTTCTGTGGTTTGCTGAAAAGGTTTGTGTGGATTTCCACACCAGCACTTTATAAATTGATACAATATTCACCGTTCACCTCTTTGGAAAGTCTTATGCTATATTATACTATCTTTGCTAACGGATGTCAAGTAAAAATTGGTTGTCGGTAAAATGGACTTCTCTATAGCCTTTATTGATGGAAAAAATTGTTGAACTTCTAAAATATTTTTCATAAAAATTGCACTTTATGCAACCTTTTGGTTTTGCATACGCGTTTCTATATTATGAGTGGGTTATTAACTCAAAAGACATTTGTCTATTTGTAGTGCATACGCTTATTTAGACCACAATTTCGCAAAGTTAAGATAAGGTTTGTCGTTGAAATTCGATAGGAGTCAAATACCCTAACGCAGCATGTGTACTGCCATCGGAAGTCTCCTTTCAAGTAGGTTGTTATTGTAGCACAACCTTGTTTTAGAGAGTGGTCTAAATTTCCGATGGCAGTACAATACCCATTATAGCCACGTCCCCATTGAACAATCGATATGCATCTCGCTGAAGATTAGACACCCTCGGAATCCGTCAAGGCGTAGGCGTTGACGGTTAAGACGGTTTATGCGCGCTTATTGAGTTGTGGCTATAACGCATATAGTGAAGGGAAAAAATAGACAGACACAAAATCCGCTGCTATCGCTGGTTCCCTAAAAATAGGTAGGCGAGGTTTCCTAACCTCGCCAGTGCAGAGTGCCCAATTAATTCTAAGGTTTACCATAGTTCTTCTGTAGGACGGGGAACGCCATTAGGCATTCATACCCCGGTAAAGCCTTTATAGGCTTTATACCCGGTGAAGTCCATACGGACTTCATACCGTTGATCTGATTCTGATTATTTCTAAATCCCGACGCTTCTCTGTAGAAGCACGCTCCTGCTCGCGACTCGCCCACTCAAACGCGCAAAAAACCTCGAAACTAAATAGCCCTGTCTATTGCTCAAAAACGTGTTGCTTTTCCCTGCCATTTATCGTATAATAAGTTGTATGGAAAACTTGTTAGCTGAACACATAACTTCACCATATCTGGTGAGTCCATCCTTTTCAGGACACCAGACCTTTCCCTTCCGGTATACGTGGCTAAAAAAAGGGGTCGATGCTGTAACAGACCCAAACTTCTCATTTTCATCTGAAAATGCTTCTGTTACTTTAGGGGTTGGAAAAAATATGGTGGCTTCTATCCGGCACTGGTGCCAAGTATCGGAGCTAATCAGAACTGATCCCCGGCAACGCGGGCGATTCGTTGCCACTCCGCTTGGCGAAGCCATTTTTGACAACGACAACGGATTTGATCCCTATCTTGATGACCCGGCGACTTTATGGCTGATTCATTGGAAAATAGCAACTAATATTAATCAGGCAACCTCATGGTATTGGGCCTTTAACATTTTCAGAGAAAACCGATTCACACCCGACATATTTAAAAAACAATTGTCCGAATGGACACAACAGCAGAAAGCATCTACGCGAGCAGCCTCTGAAAATACACTTCAACGGGATATCCATTGCTTTATTCGAACCTACTGTCAATCACGTCACACCACTACAATCGTTGAGGAGAGTTTTGATTGTCCACTTGTTGAACTCAATTTAATCACAGAGTTACCAGAAAATAACGGATATGAGTTCCAACGCGGAGAAAAAGAAACACTGCCGACTCAGGTTTTTGCAGCTACACTGATAGCCTTCTGGGCTGCTCGTTTTTCTGAAAGAGATGCCTTACCCTTCTCAGAACTGATGTACGCGCCACTAAGTCCTGGACGAATCTTCAGATTAGACGAAGACACAATCACCTCCTATTTTGAAACGTTGAATAAAGTTACTAAAGGTGCGTTTCAATACGATGAGACCGCTGGTTTAAAACAGGTTTATCGACATAGAGATTTAGACCAAATGGAACTTTTAGAAAGGTATTATGGACAATATTCCTTTGTCAGATCTTTATCAGGTTAAGGGGCGTTTCTATCGCTCGGTTCATCTGGAACGTGACTTCTATACAACAAAAGATGTCCTTGATGGATACATTTTAACCGTCACCGCGCGGGAAATGATATCGCGTGTCATTTCAACGTTTGAAAATGGAACGACATCAAAGGCATGGTCAATCACGGGTCCCTATGGGTCTGGAAAATCAGCATTTGCGCTTTTCGCCGCGAAGCTGCTTGGAGATTCCAACGCTTCAACAACCCAACAGGCTTTAAATTTGTTGCAGTGTGGAGATGTCCCGTTATACGAAAGATTCACACGTACACATGGAAATGGGCAACCGCTATCAGATTTCTGCCCTGTGCTTATTTCTGGGGAGTGTGCATCCCTCTCAATTGCTCTGCTGCGCGGTTTAGAACAAGGACTCAAGGCTTTCGGAATTCCGTCCGCCAGTGCCCCTCGGCCGAATATCAGAAAACTATTGAAAACCGCTGCGAATCACATCCCCCTGCAAGCATCTGAAATTACGAATCTTTTTGAGTCTGCAACGCGCGCCATCAAGAGAAAGGGTGGGCAGGGCCTGTTACTAATAATAGATGAACTCGGAAAGTTCCTTGAATATGCTGCCCAACACCCAGCACACGGTGATGTGTTTGTGTTGCAAACCCTTGCTGAATTTGCCACACGAAGTGAGCAGACACCACTGCTTTTTTTGACAATTCTGCATCAGGCTTTTGAACAATACGCCAACAAATTCGCCAAATCACAACAGGAAGAGTGGGCAAAGGTACAGGGACGTTTTGAAGATATAGCCTTTGTAGAACCTACAGAACAGGTACTTCGTCTGATTGGTTCTGCTATTGAAAGGACTTCAGAGGGTAAGGAAGAAAATTTATCTTTGCCCAATGACTTCAACCTCAAACCGAACCAACTTACTGAGAGTGAGTTTAGTGAACTTCTGAAAAATTGCCTGCCACTTCATCCAATAGTCGCCCTTGTTATAGACTCAATTTTCCGACGATTCGCGCAAAACGAACGTTCTCTTTTCGCTTTTCTTAGCTCAAACGAACCCTACGGACTACAAAACTTCCTCTCAACCCAACATTGCAATGGAACCTTTTCGCCTTTGCTTTCAATCGCCAACCTTTACGATTATCTCAAAACCAACATGGGGCATCGACTGTACGCCTCACGCAATGGCAAGAAATGGGCAGAAATTGAATCCGCATTAGATCGCCTACCAGATCCATCCTCTATGCAGATTCAATTGATTAAGACGATTGGTGTCCTTAATATAGTTGGTGAAGTAATTCCAAATCTGAAAGCTTCAGAACAACTCCTTCATTATGCCTTAGATGATAATACAGAAAGGTTTACCAGCGAGTTTGAAATAGCACTCGCTGCGCTGAAAGAACGTTCAATTGTCATCTATCGTCTCTACAATAAGGCTTATGCGCTTTGGGAAGGGAGCGATATTGACATTGAGGCAAAACTCCGCGAAGCAGAAAGACATATTGACACACAAGGTGCTCTCGCGGCTGATCTGTCACACTATCTGCCGACGCGTCCGCTCGTTGCACGAAGGCACTTATTTGAAACTGGTACCTTGCGATACTTTGTCGTTCGGTACACGGATCTTGAAAATTTTGATGCCGATTTAGAGGAGTCCTTTGAGGATGCTGATGGAATTGTACTCTATGCACTCCCCACAAACGAACACGAAATCAAGCAGCTCAGTGAAAAAGCAAGCAGGACCAAACTCACAGAACGCGAAGAGGTATTGATTGCAATCCCGCGCTCTATTGGCACACTACAAGACACTGTTACGCAACTCGCCAGTCTACGTTGGGTTTCCGAAAACACCCCCGAGTTAGAAGGGGACGCAGTGGCGAGAGATGAACTTTCAGTCCAGCAGATCCAAGCGGAACAAGAAGTGTCCCATAGATTAATAGCAATCTTTGGCGGGGCTAAGAAAGACACTTGTACATGGTATTACAAAGGACAATTCGTAGATACTATTGATTCCCAACGGACAAGAAACGCATACCTATCAGAAATCTGCGATGAAGTCTACGATAAGACCCCTATTATTCGGAATGAACTCATTAATCGACGTAAAATCTCCGGTGCTATAACAACAGCAAGAAAGAAATTAATTCAAGCTATGCTTGAAAAGGGGGACCAGAAAAACCTCGGTATTACCGGCTATCCTGCTGAAATGAGCATCTATCGTTCCCTCCTATGGAAGACGGGAATACACCGCGAGGTAGAAGGTGTATGGGGATTCTATCCACCCAAACCTGATGATAATAGCAAAATAGAACACACATGGAACGCGATTGAAGTCTTTCTTAAAACGTGTGAAGGCGAGCGGCGACCTGTTGCCCAACTCTATAAACGCCTAATGGCATCACCGCTTGGTCTTCGTCGCGAACCTCTGCCTATCCTCTTATGTGCTGTTATGTGCTGTTACAAAACAGAAATAGCACTTTATGAAAACGGTTCCTTTATACCAGAATGGTCAATGCCGGTCTTTGAAAGATTCCTTAAGGCACCGCAAAATTTTGAATTGAAACGGTTTAGGATCGCAGGTATCCGTGCTGACCTATTTGCGAGATTTTCGCGGGTTCTTAATCAATCAGTGGTGGACGAAATACCTGACTTACTGACGGTTGTCACACCGCTTATACAGTCAATAGCACAACTTCCAAAATACACACTCTTAACAAAAGAATTGAGCGATCACGCAAAAAATCTTCGTGAGGCCGTGCTGAATGCGCGCGAACCTGATGAACTCCTCTTTAATCAGTTGCCCGAAGCACTCGGATCCCCTGTCTTTGGACTCGATACAGCAAGGGATACAACCGTTGTTTCGGGCTTCTTCACCACACTGCAAAAGGCTTTATCTGAATTAGAACAGACTTACGAAGTGCTCCTAAATTCCATTGAGCAGCTGCTAATGGAAGCCTTCAATTTGACATCAACGAAGGAAGATTTTCGGACAGAACTTGCTAAGAGAGCAAAGCCTTTGTTAGAAGTGGTAATTGAAATGGAACTTAAAGGATTTTTAAGGCGTGTTTGTGAAAATAGAAGCGACTTTATGAACTGGCTTGTGGGACTTGCAAACTATCTCGCTAAAAAACCGCCTGCATCGTGGGTAGACGTGGACAAAGCACAATTTGAAAGTAACCTTTCCCAAATTGCAAGAAAATTCCAGCATTTTGAAGCTGTGTCTTTTGAAAATCTACCGGATATTGAATCAGCAGATGAACCAATTCGGATTGGCATTACGAGACCCAATCAACCTGAGCAAGAACAAGTTGTCATCCTGCCATCAACTGTTGAAGAACAGGCAGACAAATTGGAACACGAAATTGAGCAGATTCTGGATAAAATTGATACAAATCAAAATTCTGAATTCCGCCTTGCGGTTTTAGCACGAATTTCGCAAAAATTGATGCAAGAAGAAAAGTAAAAAACACAGTTTGATTTCTTCTCACGTATATGCTACAATTAAAGCGTAAATCTCTCTTAAGATAAAAAGCAATATTAGGAGGAAGCATGGAACAAAAAGTTCGCCATTTGCTCGGTCTCTCTGGCGGCAAAGATAGTTCTGCACTTGCTGTCTACATGCGGGACAGAGTGCCTGATATGGAATACTTTTTCTCTGATACCGGTAAGGAACTGCCGGAGACTTATGAGTTTTTGGATCGGTTAGAGGCATTTCTCGGCAAACCGATTGTCCGTCTTAATATGGATTCCGACCCCAACAAGAATCGCGATTTCGACCATTGGCTAACATTATACAAAGGTCTGCTTCCATCCTCGCAAGTACGCTGGTGTACTGTTGACTTAAAAATTAAACCGTTTGAGGAATACGTCGGTGAAGATAAAGCCTATCACTACATTGCTATCCGTGCCGATGAAGATCGCGTCGGTTACAAACCGCCTAAAATATCCTCCCTCCACAATATTGAACCCAAATATCCCTTTAAAGAAGATGGTATCATCAAAGAAGATGTCTACCGAATTTTGGAGGAAAGTGGAGTTGGTTTGCCTGACTATTATAAGTGGCGGACGCGTTCTGGGTGCTACTTCTGTTTCTTCCAACGTAAATCGGAGTGGGTTGGACTATTAGAGCAGCATCCTGACCTCTTTGAACTCGCTAAGGAATACGAAAAACCGAATCCACATTCAAAGACAGGAGAGCTGTTCACATGGTGTCAGGGCGAAAGTTTAGAGGAACTATCAAAGTCAAAACGGGTAGCAGAGATCAAGGCGAATACCGAAAAAGCAATAGAAGATAAGAAAAAAGCAGTAGTACATAAGAAAATGACCAAGCCCAATCAAACCCTAATGCAAATCCTCACCCCGGCTGAAATCCTCGCTGAGGTTCTTGATGATGAGGATGATGATGAGCCGTGCTTGATTTGTCATAAGTGAAGTTGGGAAAAATTTCATTCGTAGGGAAACTCAATAGCTTCCACTCGCGTAGCAGTGTTACGAAAATAAGGGGGAAAGATGATCAGAAAAGATGGAAATTGGGATGCCGGACGTGTGTTTCAAGCCTTAGGACGCATAGGATACGATCCAGTATCTGCTCTGTTAGACCTCGTAGACAATTCAGTATCTGCAGGTGCGACTTATGTTGCTATCAAAGTTAATCAAGAACAGCAAAAACAACAAAAACAGCAACGCGGTCGTCCAAAAGCAATTTTAAAATCGTTTGTCATCACAGATAACGGTTGTGGTATGGATGAAGAGGGGCTAGCCAACGCGCTTACCTTAGGGTCCTCGTCCGAACTATATCACGAAAACACGCTTTCCAAATTCGGGATGGGCTTGAAGACTGCTACAGCATCGCTAGGGAAGCGACTTGAAATCGTATCCCGCTCTGAAGATGACTTAGATAACCCCCGTAAAGTTGTGTTGGATCAAGATTCAATTGTTGAGGCAAAGCAATATGTTTACGACTTAATGTCTCCCACAGCAGAAGATTTAAAAGCGTTAGATGTATGTGCACAAGGAAAATCTGGGACGTTAATCCGCGTTACTAAACTACGGACTGATTCTTTACCCCGTGCTTCTGAAATTGTTGACGACTTAAAACGTAAGGCTGGTGTGATCTATTATTACTATTTGAAAGACATGACTGAAGGATTTGAACGCCTCTCGTTGAAAATTGACGGTGATAATGTTATCCCTGTCGATCCGCTGTTTGTAGATGAAATTGGTACTGACAACGCAGATTTAAACGAGCATACGTGGGACGGTCTTCACCCGAAATGGATTACAAAGTCACAAGCGATTCAACTTGACCCTACTGGTAGCACATCTGCGCGAGTCGAGATAACTCAACTTCCACATCCCCCGAGCGTACATCAGAAAGGTCCTATGAGTCGAAACGAGTGCCGCGCCCATTATCTTATTGAAGCTGGGAATTACGGTTTTTACATTTATCGGAATTGGCGTTTGATTTCGTGGGCAGAGAGTCTTGGTTTCGTCCCGCAAGATCAGGACTTATACGCCTTTCGCGGTAGATTACTAATCAACAGCAATGCCGATGACGTTTTAAACATTGATGTCACGAAAAGTCGTATCCATCTTTCAGAGCTTGCCCAAGACCATCTTGAATCTGTAATTCCAGACGCGGTAAAAAAGAGCAGAACTGCTTGGAAAACCGCGCATCGTGTTACGGTAGAGGCATCCACACAAGGTCCACACGATACAGCAAATCAGGAATTAAATCGGATTTCACACCTTCAAGACGATGAAGAGAAACGTGATGAGGAAGTTGCACCGTCCGACGAAAGAGAGCAGTTGAAACAACGCCGGACAAAAGCCGTTAGTGCAAAACCGATAACTACTGAAGACAAACAGCGTGTTGACAAAACGGGGGATCGCGTGCTCTATGTTGATACGCTAGAAAATAACCAACTGTGGGAAAGAGCCCACGACTCGACGCATGGACTCATCGTCCGAGTCAATAGATCGCATAGTTTTTGTCGAAACATTTTGGACATTGTTTCGGAAAACGGTAATCTACTGAAGATAATAGACGTTCTCTTCTTCGCAATTGCGAGAGGTGAGTACGATCTCGTTTATAAATCAGAACACGATGATGATGAAATTGAGGAAATTATGACGGAGTATCGGGAGCGGGTTGGTGGAACGCTTTTAGATATAATCCGTAGACTTAATCTAACAGACTTTTTGGCGGACGTATGAGAAATGCTGCGGAACATGTGCTGGCAACAATTTTCGATGCTACAACCGCGAAACGAAGCCAATTTTTGTATACGATTTACGGGGTTCTGGAAAATCACGCAACGCTCTACGTTGGACAAACACGAGCAAAGGCAGGGCCCCTTGGTAGGCTCACCCAACATTTGTCTGATACATATGGCAATACCTATCTTCAACGCCTTGCCGATGTTTATCACTATGAAGAGGTACCGTTGGAGAAGGTTGAATTTGTGGCCGTAAGATTCACACCGACAAAAATGTTCCAAATAGACAGTCCGGCATACCGTGAAGCAGTAGAAAACTTGGTGCAACAGAAATTGCTTAATTGGGTCACCGATCAGAAATTGAAGATTACTATCGTTTCACGGACACGTGGGAACGCATATAGTAAACATCAGGACATTCAAAAAGAAGCAAAAAGAATCTATGTTGATTTGGAACCCTTGATTTTAGAATGGCATACAAGGTCCCAATGAATATAAAACAACTTTTCGACAAGCTATATTTTGCCCAAACTGAAGACGATGTTGATAAAATCATCAATGCCCACCTGAACATTTTCAAGCCTGAAAATTGGTATCCGCTTGGTGGACACGATAACAACTTCGGTGTCATCGAAAACCAACAATCTACTCCAATTGCGGCATTGATTGAGAAAATTACAAACTCAATTGATGCTGTTCTAATGAAAAAATGTTTGGAAGCAAGCATTGACCCTAAATCCAGCCAAGCTCCTCAATCTATGGATGCAGCCAGAACGAGTTTCTTTCCAAACCATAGAGACTGGGATCTGGCAGGACTCCGAAATCAGCAAGCCGAGAGTATTCAAATTCTTGCCGATGGTCCAAAGCGAAATACCTCTTTAATAATTTATGATGACGGTGAAGGACAACATCCTGAAGAATTTGAAAATACCTTTCTATCGCTGTTGCGTGGAAATAAAAACGAAATCCACTTTGTTCAAGGCAAATACAACATGGGTGGAAGCGGTGCTATCGTGTTTTGTGGCAAAAAGCGTTATCAGTTAATCGGCTCAAAACGTTACGATAACACAGGAGAATTCGGTTTCACATTAATCAGAGAACACCCACTGAGCAAATCAGAGGAAGGTGTAAAAAAGAACACATGGTATGAATACTTGAAAATTGATGGAAAAATTCCTGCTTTCCAGGTAGACCGGCAGGACTTAGGTTTGTATAATAGGGCTTTCACTACTGGAACCATTATCAAGCTCTACTCCTACCACCTTTCCGGAATTTCAGATATTTCAAGGGATTTGAACCTAAGCATCAACGAGTACCTATTTGAACCTGTTTTACCAGTGTACACAATTGAAAAAAAGGAACGCTATCCTAAGAGTTCTTTGCGTAGGGGTTTATACGGATTAAAGCGCAGGTTAGAACAGGAAGATAACAAGTACGTTGAAGAATCTTTTTCCGAAGATTTTGACGATTCTCTTTTTGGTAAAATGAAAGTAACGTGTTATGTCTTCAGAACAAAAATTGATGACAGATCCGTCAAAGAGACTAAGGAAACAATTCAGCGAGAGTTTTTCAAAAATAATATGTCTGTGCTTTTCTCGGTAAACGGACAAACACACGGTCACTACACATCTGAGTTCATAACCCGTTCTTTAAAATTGAATCTACTCAAAGAACACCTCCTGATTCATATTGATTGTACGAATATGAAACCCAATTTCCGCAAAGAGTTATTTATGGCATCCCGAGACCGATTAAAAAGCGGTGAGGAGACTCGTGCTTTGCGGAGTTTTTTAGCAGTAAAACTCGGTGCAAAAAATGGACGTTTGTGGGAAATCCAAAAACGGCGAAAGGATTCAATAACGGTGGAAAGTGAGGATGCCAAAGATCTACTTAAATCTTTCGCGCAGAATTTCGCTCGAAATACAGAATTGTTGAAGTTGTTGGAACAGACTTTAAATTTAGACCTGCCACCTAAAGGAAAGCAAAAAGGAGACCCCAACAACTCAACTCAGAAAAAACAGAAAAAGAAGGAAGAACAACCCTTTAATCCGCAACGCTTTCCTGCGTTTTTCAATCGACGTGCACAAGGAAAAAAGGATAAAGAAGTAGTAACGATACCGTTTGGTGGAGAGAAAACAATTTTTTTCGACACGGATGTTGAAAACAATTACTTTGACCGCATTGAGGAACCCGGGGAATTAAAAATAGCCATTCTCGACTACAAGACAAATGAAACGGAAGGTGGGGATGCCCCAGGAAAAGTTGATCGGATTGAAGATGTATTCAATGCACGAAAAAGCAGTCCTCAGAACGGAACAATCAAGATTCACCTCAACCCAAAAAAAGAAGTTAGCATTGGAGATGAAGCAAAAATCAAGGTTAGCTTGGAAGATCCAACAGGGGAATTTGAGGAAATATTCTGGGTGAAAGTAAGTGAGCCGAAAGCACCTTCGCAGCCTTCGCCGAAAGCTGACAAACAGGAAACCGTGACTTTAGGATTGCCAGATCTGATATGTGCTTATAAAGAAGAAAAACCGGAAAGAAATGGTGACCTAACTTGGGAACAGATCGGAAATGCAACGGGACAGGAAATGGGATACGCTACTGTGATGCATCCTATCGTGAATGGCGATAAGTTGGAAAGTGTCTGTATTAATATGGATAGTACTGTTCTAATGAACTTCAGATCAAAGACTAGAAATCCAAGTCAGGAACAGTTAAACCTCGCTGATAATAGATATATCGCCTCTGTGTATTCTCACGTTCTGTTTTTGTACTCAATTACGAAAGCACATAAATATGAGATTGTGCAAGAGGAAAATAGTACCGATTCCAATCACAATGCTACTTCTGACGTTGAATTAGGCACTTACCTCAAAGATTTGTTTGACAGTTACTACGCAGAATTCCTTCTGAACTTCGGCTTTGACGATATTAGGCAATTGTTAGAAGATTAAATTTTGTATCCTATAAATGAAATCAAGACTCCAAGAAAATCTCCGTGAACCCGCTTGTTAAGATACAATCCCAATTCCAACGCCTCTCAACACAAAGATGCCAATGGGCTATCGACTTGCCCTAAACCAAATATTTCCCTACATTTTTTTCACAAAAAATTATTTGACAAAAAGAAAAATATCTGATACAATTAACATTGTTAACCTAAATAACTATGTAAATCAAGGGTGAAACGATGGGTGTTAAAGAACGGAGAGCAAGGGAAAAAGAACAATTGCAGCAGCAAATTCTTGTTGCTGCGCGAGAACTCTTTGTCAATGAAGGGTATGAGAACGTCTCCATGCGAAAGATCGCTGATAAGATTGAATACTCACCCACAACAATCTATCTTTATTTTAAAGACAAGGCAGATCTTTTAGACTCCGTTTGTCAGGAAACACTCCTGAGCCTATTGAATACGCTTGACGAGCTAAAAAAGGATAAAAGCGACCCTGTTGAGACCTTGAGAAAAAGTGGACGCGTCTATGTCGCGTTCGGTCTAAAATATCCGCAGGATTACAAACTGACATTTGTCATTCGTCCGCAGTTCCAGAAAGGCTTGGGTCTTCAAGAAGGATCAATCGGCGAAAAAGTGTTTAATTATTTGCGTGAAATGGTCGCTGAATGCATTCAACAGCAAATATTCAGGCAGGTGGATATCGAAACCACCAGTCAGGTAATGTGGTCAGCCGTTCACGGTATTACACTGCTCCTAATTGACTTCCCCGATTTCCCTTGGACTGAGAAAGATACACTGATTAACACAGTCATTGAGACCACAATTGAGGGCTTGAAAGCATAGATTTAAAGCTATCCGGCGAAGTTCGCTTATATCTTTTTATTTTTTGTTTAAAAATTAACACTGTTAACTTAATTAGATATGTAAATCTATAGAACGCATAAAAGGAGAAGAAAATGAAAAAGCAAAATTCGGTTCACAAACGCTTCTTTTTTGAAGTCGAGAGCATAAAACATTATTGGTGGTGTCTGCTCCATATACTCATGTTTGGCGTATTTCTGTCAAGCTGCTCGGTTGAATCCGAAGTGCTCACGCCAGAAATGCCTGCTTCCATGGAATTCACCTTTGACCGGTATGAAATCGTTACTGGCATAACGGAACGTCAGTCGGTTTTGACCGGGTTTCTTTTCGGGGGTCCTATCGCCGAACTTGCCGTGGTGCACATCAACGCAAACGACGACCACCGTTTACGCATCTATGCGTTCAACGATGTCACTTGGGCACCGAAACTTGATACAGTGCTGCATCGCGAAGTGTTGTTCGTTGACGTTGCAAATATCAACGGACGCGACCGGTTGATTACCTATGCGCGCGACCACTTGAACTGGTTTGACCCTGAGTCGGCGACCGAACATCCACTCATAGCAATTCCTTCTAACTTTGAACCGCCGCGCAGCGGTGAGATCCCCCATGTGGACATCACTCGGGATCTGAACAGCGACGGTCGCGACGACCTCGTAGTGCCAGACGTTGATGGCTTTTGGGTATGCATCCAGATGAGCGACGGCACATTCGCCGAGCAAGTGAAGATTGGTGCCGCCACAGAGATGGAGAGGATCCTCGGTGCTGACGGATATCGGTACGACCCTTGGTCTCAGAGTAGGATTCATGAGATTGACTTCAACCGAGATGGACGCAACGATCTGGTGTTCTGGAACGAGGATCACTTTAAGGTCCATCTCCAAGATGAACGCGGACTGTTTTCATCGAAGGCTACGACCTTCATGACCAATGTGGCATTTGGCTCGGACCAACTTTCCCCGCTCGCCACTGGCGACATGACAGGAAATGTGCTGTACGCGTTAACTGATCTGAACAGCGACGGTGTCGCTGACTTGGTGATTTTCAAGCTTTCGGGCAAGGACATTTCCAATAAGCACTCCAGTTACGCCGTGCATTTCGGCGCACCAACACCTGATGGTGGCACAGTGTTCGCACGAGACGCTGACATCGCCTTCGAGTCAGACGAAAAAATCCAGATCGGGATGGACCGGCACGACTTCAACCGCGATGGCCAGATTGACCTAATGATTACCACTATCAACATCGAGTCCCTCAAGGGCAGCCTTTGGAAACGCATCAAAGGGTTTATGGGTGATGATATCAGGCTCGGGCTCGAGTTCTACCAAATGGAGAAAGGTGCCTACGCCAGCACACCCAACACTACCCGCGGGATAGCATTGGACGGTGTCCCCAGTCACCGCGAACCTGGATGGGTCCCACTGGATGTCGTGCTTCGAGGCGCGACGCACGAGAACCGGAACAGAGAAAAAAGTTATCCGCGCGCCTTCAACACAACTTTGCTTATCGGAGATGTAACCGGAGACGGCCGTTCAGATCTGATCATCGGAGATCACCCCGAAATTATGGTCGTTTTTGTCGGTGTGCCAGGACCTGAAATCTTCGCCCAGCAGCCACAGGTGGTGAGGGTTGCTATGCCTAACGACGAGGAATACACCTGGCTGGTAGACCTCAATAAGGACGGGATACAAGATATACTCATGCACCATCCATTCACGCTACGAGATGGGCACGGTGCCCCGATAAAGCCTCTCGGAACCGAACCCCATCGAATAACCATACTCATTTCCCGATAAATCCAGCGGAAAATTCTCGGAACTACTGCTTTGTTGCGTCAAAGTTGATGGATATGGAAGTCGCGAGCACAGCTCGCTCCTACAAAAGAAAAATATTCAGATAAATAAAGTAAATATGTAAAACTAAACGACCCTCAGAGGCATTCAATTCTCCAATAATTTCAATCTTTGTCTGAGAACTCTTCGCTGTAGGAGCGAGCTGTGCTCGCGATCCCTACGCGGAAATGCCTAAAAAAACCGACAATTGAATGGTTCTGAAACGACCCTGATTCCCAGTTGACATCCGCTATCAGATATGCTATCATTTACACACGAAGGAAAGGAGTCCGTCAAAGATGAGAGAACAGCGTACACTTTTCGATCTGACACAAGACGGTCTGGTCATCG
Organism: Candidatus Poribacteria bacterium; assembly: GCA_965232115.1. Taxonomy (GTDB): domain Bacteria; phylum Poribacteria; class WGA-4E; order WGA-4E; family WGA-3G; genus WGA-3G. The sequence goes on along the minus strand of OZ246958.1, from coordinate 3,411,878 downwards.
GGCAAAAACTTCAGCGTCTCTATCCCGAATTTGACGTGGATATTTTCGTTGCGGATGTGCGGATAGAGATGGAAGGTCAGACGATTTACAACGTGACGAAAGCTATCGGTCGTGTGCTGCGAGATCATCTGCCGCAAGACTATTCCGAGGCACTCGCTATCTTGATGGACTACGTCGAGATTGAGGCTCCAGCAAATCCGGTACGGCACCTGACTGCCGAAATCGAGACAAGTCTGAGACCGGTTTCGCAGTTTATCAGTCTATACGGATTGGCGGATTTCGACGCTTCTCTGGACGCTTTCGAGACACTCGCAAAACATCGGTGTACGCGCGGTGGGGACATCCGAGCGTTTATTATCAAAGACCCGATTCGGTGTTTTGAACGTTTCGGTGAGTGGGTGCAGGACGACAACGCCAACCTTCGTCTGTTTGTGGCTGCATCGCTCTGTACACGGGGGACGTGGCAGAAATGGCTTAGACCCTATATTCAAAACCCGCGACCAATCTTAGCACTGCTGGAGACACTCAAAGACGACCCAGACGAGCGTGTGCGGGAGCAGGTCGGGACGGATATGCGCGACATCGTTAAGGACTATCCAGAGGCGGGCTACACTACGTTGGAGCGGTGGAGTCAGGATGGACGCGCAGAGACGAAAAAGATTCTCCAGCGCGCCTTAAAATATCAGGTGAAGATTAGCGATGAACGGGCGTTTAAGTTACTGGGTCTGGGTGCGGTGCCGAAATTGGGGAAGGCAGACATTAGGCTCATCGAACTGATACCTGAACGTCGGACGCTACCGATCAATGAACCTTTTCGTTTTTCGTTCAGCTTGCAGAGTGAATCTGATGCAGACCAGACGATTCTGACTTACTACGTCGTTGCTTACAAACGTCCATCGGGACACATCACGCGCAAACGGTATCGCCTGAGTCAACGGAAGTTGAAGCCGAGACAACGTGTAGATTATGAAAAGTCCCTGTTTCCGATGCCTTCTCTCAAACAATATAGCGACGGAAAAGCGTCTCTGGGATGGCACCGTTTTGAACTTGAGGTGAACGGTGATGTGCTTGAGGGTTTCGATTTTGAAGTGGTAAAATAGCGGTCGGCTGTCAGGGCGGGTTTCTACGAAACCCTTTCAGCGGTCAGTAGGGAGTCGCAGAATTTTGAAAGCAAAACTACTCTTAAAAGTAACTGACTGCTGAGAGTGGAGCGGAGCGAAACGCCCTGACTGCTGATAGCCAAACAAAGGAGTTCCTACAAATGACAGGTGAAGAGAAATTCAAAGTAGACCTTGAGGGCTACCTCGTTATAAAGAACGTCCTGACGGACGATGAAGTCGCTGAGATGAACGAGATTATTGATAGCGGAGACCGCAAGGGGCCGCCGAGTCTCTGGGGTGAGCCGTTCAAGCGGCTGATTGATCATCCGAAAATCTTGCCGTATCTCATTGAACTGATGGGGCATCATGTGCGTCTGGATCACGATTATGCCATCTTCATGGAAAAGGGGCAAGGACGTGGTGGACTGCACGGGGGTGAGGACGGTGGACGTGCGGGTGGACACGTCGGGGACCACTGGTACAAATACCGAGACGGACATATACGGAACGGATTGTCTGTGATGACGTATAATCTGGCAGATGGACCGGCGGGTGCGGGAGGGTTCGCTTGTATTCCGGGGAGCCATAAGTCTAACTTCCCGACCGAGATTCCAACAGAGGTGCGACGGTTCGAGCGGCCTGCGCACTACGTTGCGCAGCCGCCTGTCGAAGCCGGAGACGTGCTGTTTTTCACCGAGGCACTCATTCACGGGACAATGCCGTGGACAGCGGATCACGAACGCCGCTCGTTGCTCTATAAATACAGTCCGGGACACTCGGCGTGGTCAGGGAATTATTACGACCTTAGTAAATACGATGGACTCACGGAACAGCAGAAACGGATGTTGATGCCGCCATCGATTGGCAGGCGACCGCCAGTCATCGAGCAGGGTTAAAACCGACAGCCCAGTGAATACCATACAGGGAATGCCATTAAGGCATTCATACCGTTGATTAGGCTGATGGCTAACAGCCAATAGCCAACAGCCAAACGCAAGGAGTTCCCACACAATGACAGGTGAAGAAAAATTCCAAGTAGACCTTCAGGGCTACTTCGTTATAAAAAACGTCTTGACGAACGATGAAGTCGCTGAGATGAACGAGATTATCGATAGAGAATCCAGCGATAACTTGAGAGGACACGGCAATAGAGTGTCGAGTCTTTGGGGTGAACCCTTTAAGAGTCTGATTGACCATCCGAAAATTCTTCCCTATCTCCTTGAATTATTGGGTCCACACGTTCGTTTAGACCACGACTACGCTATCTTCATGGATGAGGGACAACAAGGCGGTAGACTGCACGGCGGTGAAGATGGGGGTGGACCTGGTGGTCCTGAGGCGGATCACTGGTACAAATACCGCGACGGTATTATGCGGAATGGATTGTCTGTGATGACGTACAATTTAGCGGATGCCCCAGAAGGTGCGGGTGGATTTGCCTGTATTCCGGGCAGTCATAAAAGCAACTTCTTGCGGGAATTGCCTTCAGATGTACGGAATTTTGAGCGTCCGGCGCACTACGTCGTGCAACCGCCTGTCGAAGCGGGTGATGTGCTCTTCTTCACAGAAGCACTCGTTCATGGAACAATGCCGTGGACAGCGAAACATCAACGCCGCTCACTGCTCTATAAGTACAGTCCGGGACACTCGGCGTGGTCGGGGGAATACCACGATCTCAGCAAATATGGTGCGTTAACCGAACAACAGAAACGGATGCTTTTGCCACCGTCTATCGGGAGGCGACCCTACGTTGTAGAAAAGAATTAAGTGAGGAAGATAAATGCCAAACGTTCAACTCACCGGAAACCAGAGCGACTTTCTTAAAATCGTAGTCGCAGCGACAGGACGCGGTGACCTTGAGACCGTGCGCTACCTGCTTGACGATAACCCGGCTTGGATTCATACCGTCGGTTCGCACGGTCGGACGATGCTCTGGGAGGCAGCGTATCGAGGGAAATTGGAGATGGTCGAATTTCTGCTTGAACGCGGTGCCGATATAAGTTTGCCGGGTTGCTATCATATTCAGCACAGGATTGAAATATCGCCCTATTGTGTGGCGCGATATGAAGGACGGGACAACGTTGCTGAGTTTCTGCTTCAGCAGGGCGCGACAATTGACATTCACACCGCTGCCTACCTCGGAGACTACGACGCCGTTCGTTCCCACCTTGATAACAACCCAAGCCTGGTCAACAGAGGATACCTTCAGGCAGTAATGCTACCCGCCGGGCAACCACACACCTTTGAACACCGAGAAGCGGCATGGGCAACCCCGCTCTGCTATGCCATCAGGAGCAAAGACTCCGCAATTGTTGCGTTGCTCATCTCGCGGGGTGCGATCATCAAACCCTATAGTGAACGCTTTCTGGATTATGCCGCATCCGATGAGCGGTTGGAGATCGCCAAACTGTTGCTTGAAAATGGTGCGGATCCGAGCAAGGCACCGCGTATCTTGGACGACGGTTCGGAAATAAGTGCGCTGTTCAAACGTTATGGAATCCCACCGAAAGATATAAACGCAATGGGAACAGGGGGCTGGCCACCTCTTGTTTATGCCTGTCGCGGCGACAATCGGGAACACCCAGACAAAGTCCAGGAGCTTTTAGATCTCGGCGCTGATATCGATGTTCGGAATTACAAAGGGAAAACAGCCCTCCATTACGCCGCGAAAGCCGGTTTTTCCGAAGTCATTAATCTGCTCATTGAAAAAGGGGCGACGGTTGATGCCACGGATAATAACGGCGAAACGCCGCTGTTTGATGCGATCCGTTCGAGAATAAAAAGCGGTGAGAAACAGCGGATGGCGTTGGAAGCGTTGCTCATCAATGGGGCAGATCCGAACCTTAAGAACCGAAAAGGTTTGACCCCACTCCAAGTCGCACAACGGATGCGAAGGGCAGACAGGGATAAAGTTGTCGAATTGTTGCGAACGTATAACGACCGTTTAGTCCGTAGGTTGGGTTGAGCTGAAAGCGAAACCCAACTCAGTAATAGAAAATGCCTTACACTCGCGAAAAACTCACCCAAGATTTTACCAATCTCGGCATCAAAAAAGGGGATACCCTCTTCATCCACTCATCCTTCAAGAGTCTCGGACCTGTTGAAGATGGGGCGGGTACGGTTATTGCTGCCTTAGAAGCAGCTGTCGGGCGGAACGGGTTAATTCTGATGCCTTCGTTCAGTCTTTTACCGAGTCGGGAAGAGCGGGTAACGTCGTGGAATATTAAGAGGACCCCGTCTACGGTCGGATGGCTGACGGAGTTTTTTCGGCAGCTGTCGGGGACCTATCGCTCCGACCATTATTCCCACGCTGTTGCGGCGCGCGGGAAAGGCGCGAAGGCATTCGTCGGAGACCATCTCCTACGTGAAGGCTATGAATCCCCGTGGGATCAACCGCCATGGGGAAAAACCTATGGCACACACTCACCAATGTTCCGCGCCTACAAAACAAACGCCAAACTCCTCATGCTCGGTGTCGATTACGAGTCATCAACTTATACGCATCTCGTTGAGGTGATTCATTGGAACAAACGCCTCACTGAAGACACTGAAGCCGAATATATACGACTGAAGCGGCGGGAATTGGGAGCGTTTTGGGATGAAGTTGGCAGGTTAAGACAGGGACGTATCGGAGACGCGACGTGTCGGCTGTTTCGGATTAAGGATTATGTGGATACGCTTCTGGAAGAGATCGAGCGGAACCCTGAGCCGTATGTAATATAGATTAGCAATCAGCAGTCAGGGTGTTGGCTGCGCTACCTCTCAGCAGTCAGTGGCGAAGTAGGAGCTCCCTTTCAGAGTAAAACTTATAATTACATATACACCTGTCCCTTAACAGAGTGCCGTTTGTAGTAGGGAAACCATTCATTGCCCGTTGCGTCAAATCGTGTCCAAGCATTTTTCCTTTACTACAACCATCCAAGGAATGTCAGATGAAAGGCATCTATTGCGCATTGCTTCTGGTGTGCTGCATACTGCTCCTCCGCAGCGATGGAGACGTATTTGCCTTTGCAGGTGAATCAGCAGGAAACAGGCGAAGTGCCCTCATACCGAACTGGGTACCGCAGCCCCAAGACATTGAGCACGTTGAAGAGCAGCGACTTTTAACCGTTGTTAAAGCAGCGCAGAACACATTGATTGATGCTCCCAAAAATGCAACCGCTTGGGGAGCGTTGGGCAACGTCTATTTTGTTCACGGCTGGGAGGTAGCAGCAGCCGAGTGTTACCAAAACGCAGTTGAGATTGCCCCCAACGAATTTCGCTGGTTATACTACCTCGGAATGACCACCTATAAGACCGATCCAAAAACAGCAGCCGAGGCACTTGCCGAAGCCATTAAACTCGATTCTCAATACACACCTGCCCACGTCTATCGCGCCGCCGCGCTCCGAAGCCTCGGACACTTAAAACAAGCCAGAGAACACCTTGAAATCGCTAATGAATTGGATCCTCGGAATCCATTCGCGTCTTTATGGCTCGGCGAATTTGCATTCGCTGCCCAGCAGTTTGAAGCGGCGCAAAGCCACTTGCAACAGGCTTTAAAACTGAACCCAGAACAGAGCGAGGCGCACGCAACAATGGCGCAAGTTGCGATGGTCCTTGGAGATACGGATACTGCCACGGTGCATGCGCACGCATCGCGGAAACGAACAAAGTACACACAGATGCGGGATCCGCTGTGGTGGGATGTACTCAAACTCGGCGTAACGGCACAACGCTATGCTGAACGTGGAAACCGATACCTGCAACAAGGGGATTTCAAACGCGCCGTCAGTGCGTTGGAAACGGCAATCTCGGAACTCGACAAGGACGCGCATCTCTGGCTAAATTACGGGTTAGCACTGCTCCTTAACAAGCAATATCCTGAAGCCGTTACCGTTTTAGAGAACACATTGGTTGTTATCCGCGACAACGAAAAAATAACTCGGAACGCTGCGGACCTCGCTGACTTGAAGGTTCAAAGCCACTACAATTTAGGACTCGCTTACTATCACAACGGTCAGGTCGAAAAAGCGGTTGCCGCTTATGAAAAAGCGATTCAACTCGAACCGAACTTTGCTGACGCTTATGGTGGGCTTGGGGTCATCTACTGGCGGCGCGGAGACCTTAACGCAGCGATTCGACACTGCCAAAAAGCGATTAAGATTGCTCCTGAGAACATCGAATTTCATCAAAACCTGACGCGGATTTATTGGCAGAAGGGGATGTACGATGCTGCCGCAGTCGGCTATCGGATTATCCTTGAGCTGAATCCTTCAGATGAAAACGCCCTGCACCACCTCGGCTTGATTTTGCTGTCAAAACAGGAGTATCGTGAAGCGGTTTCCTGCTTTCAAGAAGTGCTTAAACGCAATCCAGATAGCGCACTAACGCATGGGGCGTTGGGAACCGCTTACTACAAACTCGGGGAGAAAGGTCTCGCGATTCAAGAATTTCAAGAGGTACTACGCTTGGATCCTCGGAATGAAAACGCTCATAAAATGCTCACGCGACTCCTGCAGTAAAAAATAAAGAGGGCATCACACTCGCGATGCCCATCTTCATTTCTCATGTAAAGCAAAGACAAACTTTGCCCGTGTGCGCAAAATTGGGTTCTGGCACAGTACCTACTGCCAACGATCTCGCGGGGTAAACGACTTAGGTTCTCTAAAATACGTGTCTTTCATCGCACCCCATCTTGTGGGTAACTTACCATCTGGCTCGACATCATAGACCCGATCCATTGCCTGTTGGACTTCATCCTGATCAAGCGCAACGCTCCAGATTGCCACTTCATCAACGCGTCCAATGTAATGCTCCCGATTCCCTTCACTGTTGCGTCCAATCGACACAGGAACGTCGTTTGTGTCAATCTTACCTTTCGCGTTCCCATCGACTTCTACTTCACCATCATAGTAAAGGACCATCCTGCTCCCATCGTAAGTGGCGGTTACATGCGTCCACTCCTCCGGTGGCAAATTGGAAGTCGCTGCATCGCCTATCCGCTTCTCTGTCCCCTTATCAACAGAGATGATAAAACCCGTCTTTCCATTATTCCCGCCAAACTCATAGAACCCATAGACCATCCACGGCGCGGTATCACCTGCCCAGGTCTTCACAATAATACGGAACCACTCCGCTGTGAACTCAGTTGGATATACCCAACACATCAAGGTGATTTCATCCGTAATATCCAAGGAGGGGGAGTCTGGCACCTCAATCCAGCCACCCGCTTCGCCACTCAATTCGACTGAATTGCCATATTTACCTTTTACCCGCTCCCCTTTGTGGATTGTCCCATCATTCCCATGTTTGGACTTATCTTTAGCTGTATCACCTTTCCCTTCATCAAAGGAGAGATAGAGTGCCAATTCGTCCTCTCGGACGGCTTCGCCAAGGGTTGCTAATACCACGATTAAACAGACTGACAGTAGACTTATGGTTAAAATCTTCATCGAAATGTACCTCCCGATGTTGTCGTGTTCAATTCCTATACGAACGCTGTAAGACGCAGCCTATTTTTAAAACAGTGTCATTGTATAAAAAAACCAAATTAAACGCAATGTTAACCCGTCTTCACGCCAGAGTTTCCTTAAGACCTTGCCATCATCTTAATATCAAATCCCTCTTTCCCATTCAACTCGTCTTTGTGGTCTTCAGTGTGTAAACTTCCTCTAAAAATTTATCATAATTAATAGAGCCACGACCGCCCATCTTTTCGACGATAGGACTCGCTATAGTACGTGCGAGTTCCGAGCGGCGGATCCCGGAAAGTTTCTGCCGGTGTCCGAGAAACCGATCGGGTAACCGCCTTCTTTGATAACCCGCAATCCGAGTGCCCGCTTTCCGATAGACTGACCGTTTGTGGTAACCTCTAAGATCATATAGTAGCCCCAGAAGATGGCGAAGACGACGATACCACCGAGTGCGCCGAGCCAATTCCCCAGCACGTCCCCAAGTTCCGAGACAAAACGCCTGTTGACATAATAGCCGACCAGTGAAATCAGCGTGAGCAACAGGGTATCAATGAGTGCCGCATAGAAGCGCGACCCAATCCCTGCTTTCTGGAAGTTAATATCAATCTGTTCCGGCGTTTCTACGGATAACTGTTCATGCATTTATTGGAGCGTGTTCCTTTGAAGGGTTATACCTATAGGACACAAACTAAATGAAGTTTAAGAAAATAAATCGGTAATGTCCGGTGCGGTTAGGAAACCGCACCTACCAGGTTTGGGGTGAATTCGGATTACCGAATTAATAAATTAATCTTCATAAAGTTTGTGCTACAAAAGCTGAGTGCGTTCATTTTGGGATTTCCTTCGCTTCGGTTTTCCGAGCGTGTTCCGAGAGAATCTCAGTTTCATTGGAATCTCATTCCTGTTGTTCGCCATCGCATTTGGGGTAGCGTATTGGATCGCTCTGACGAACCCCACACTTGGCGAACGGATCGTCCCAGAGCACTTTGTATCTCACATCAAGGAGTTAGAGGACAACGCGTGGAACAACACATCCGCAGAAAACCGAAACTTATTTGCCTCTTTTGTGATGACGAACAACATCCGAGTCGCCTTCTTTGCCTTTGCGGGTGGCCTCATATTCATGGTAGGAAGCGTCTATATTTTAGTCATCAACGGAATCCTGATTGGGGGAATTGCTGGACTATGCCACGCCAATGGGATTGCACTTGTGCTCTGGTCGTTTGTATCACCACATGGCTATATTGAACTCACAACAATTTTCATTGCCGGGGGTGCCGGGTTGAAGTTAGGGTATTCGCTCATCGCGCCATCGCTTTGGACGCGGAAACGAACTTTAACGGATGCAGCGAAAACGGCGATCCACCTGCTGGGTGGGTGCGTTGCGCTGCTCGTGATTGCTGGGGTTATTGAAGGTTTCGTTTCGCCTTCCAGTCTCTCCCCCGCTGTCAAAATCGGATTCGGTGCTGTAACAGGAGTCTTACTCTTTGCCTACCTCTTTGGGTTGCATATCCGTGGCGTGTCTCGATAAACACCACTCCAATTCTGGAAAATACACCGTAAGGCTATACCTTTAACGTCGCACCTTCAGGTCGGGGTGCCGTGGGTCGGATAGGCATCTTTGGGTAGGAGCGATACGCGATGTCTGATAGGTGTGGGGTCTCAATTCGGACATGTCCTTCGGCTCGCGAGTGCATAAGCGCGTCAAGGACACCCGTCACAAGAAGCGTCCGTTCCACAGGATATTGCGGTTTCCCCGTAACGAACATCTCCTCAATATTAAGACTCAAATAACTAAAATGCGCGTGCGGTGGACCGTTCTGTAGGTAGAACTCCGTGGCGTAGTGGGTATCACCCGCTTTCGCCGCGTAAGCGAAGTCAGAGATATAACCGTTCAGCATTAGCACCGCAGAACGAAATCCGTCACGATGCTCCAATAGAAACGCAGTCGGGTTCGGACATCCGTCTATAAATGTACTGTCGGGACGATCCTCAATCTGTGCGCATGCGGCTTCAGCTAATTCAAGCGACCATTTTCCCGCCTGACCGGCTTCCCAGACGGCATCCCCTTCCAGACACTGAATTGCGACAACCCCGGATTCGCCCCCTTGCCGACGTTCAATCATACATTGCAACGTCTCCAACGCATGAAATCCGTAGGACTCCACGCCGCCATAGCCGATACCGACAGCCAATGCCAGTGGTGTGTCAAGGTCGTGTTCCAAAAAGGGTTTCCGCCAAGAGAGCGGAAGCGAAGAACCTGCCATGAACGGCACATTTAGGGCGTTTGCACGATTGTACATCCAGAGTGCATCGTCCCAATTGTAGGCGAGGTGTTTATCGCAGAAGACAGGCACCGACCGACCACTCGACGCAAACACCCCGCAAATCTGCTCAAACATATACCGTCGGGGATACATGTGCTGCTCAAATTCGTTATACGGATAATCGCCGTGTTCACCAATCAGTATCACACCGTCGACAGATAGTTCGTTGCCACCGAGCGTCAATGCTTGCCGAATGCTCGGATAGATCGGGACGTTGTGTTCAGCTGCCAAACCGACCCCGATGTCTCGGTCATCTACCTGATCGAGATAGATGGACACCAAGTCGACGCGAGGCATCTGGTGTCCTGTATCCGTAGGAAAACCCTTCATGTATTTGGTAGCAATCACATCTCCGTGCGAATGCTGGAAATAGGTCGTGATGATTGCAGCAATTTTTTTGCGTTCCGCCATCTTTTTCCCTCGCTTATCTAACAATTTCGGTTCCGATACCACCCTCTGTGAAGACTTCAAGGAGCAAAGAGTGCTGGATTCTTCCATCAATGATATGCGTCTTGTAGACACCCCCCATGAGTGCCGTTGTACACGCCTCTACTTTCGGGAGCATACCGCCTGCGATCAAACCCTCCTCAACGAATTGATCTACCTCTCTTATATGAATCGTCGAAATCAACGATTCAGTATCCGATAGGTCTCGGAGAATGCCGCGCGTATCCGTCAAGACAATCAACTTTTCTGCTTGGAATGCGGATGCAACCTCACCCGCCATTGTATCGGCGTTAATGTTATAGGTCTGTCCATCAACACCGACCCCAATCGGCGTGATGACCGGGATATAATCGGCTTTGTCAAGCGCGATAATCGATTCGGTGTTGACCCCGATAATCTTCCCTACGTATCCTAAATCAACATCCGTCTGCTGTCCGTTTTCATCCGTTATCTGAGTCTGTTGTTTCTCTGCAAGAATCAGGTTTGCGTCTTTTCCAGAGAGTCCAATCGACTTTCCGCCGTGTTGATTGATACGTGAAACGATTTCTTTGTTGATGGATCCGAGTACCATCTCAGCGATTTCAACGGTTTCCGCATCGGTTACACGCAGTCCCTGCACGAATTCGGGAACCTTTCCGACCTTATCCATCCATGCCGTGATTCGAGGTCCTCCACCGTGAACGATAATTGGACGGATGCCGACGTATTTCATCAAAACGATGTCCTGCATGACGGAGTGAATAAGTGCCTCATCCTCCATCGCTGCGCCGCCATATTTGATAACAATCCGCCGGTCATAAAACCGACGGATATAAGGTAAAGCTTCAATAAGAACTTCGGCAGTTCTGTTCATCTCTTTTAGTTATGTCCTCTATATTTTTTCAAATGGTGTATAATAATATTATATGATACGAGACATACCCTTGTTTGTCAAATTAAATGTAGCAATTAGCCATCAGCCGTCAGGGCGGGTTGCTACGCAACCCTCTCAGCCGTCAGTCGTTAGTAGTCAGCCAGAGGACGCTACTTTAAAAACACCCCCTTTGCTGATAGCCGACAGCCGATAGCCAATAAAGGAATAGAAACACGATGCAAATATCCGCACAGATTTCACACTTTCACGGGGTAGGCACGCCTTTTGAGGTCTGCGAGATGCCTGTCGCCGTTACGCCAAACGATGTTCTCGTCCGCGTTTCACTCGCAACCATCTGCGGTTCCGATCTCCACACCGTATCAGGACGGCGCGGTGCAGAGACCCCGTGTGTCCTCGGACACGAGATTATCGGAACGGTTGCAGCACCGACGCGTCTCCGTTCTGCAATCGGAGAGACATTACGTGAAGGGGACAGGGTTACGTGGAGCATGATTACCGCCTGTGGAACGTGTGATTATTGTGTTAGCCGGAAGCTTCCACAGAAGTGCGAAACGATGTTCAAATATGGACATGCGCGTAATGAAGGCGATTCCGCGCTATCAGGTGGATTCGCGACACATATCCTACTTCGTCCGGGGACAGCCATCTATCACATTCCCGATGCCGTGACGGATCAGGAGGCTGTTCCTATCAACTGCGCACTGACGACTGTGGTAAACGGTTTAGAAGTTATCGGTATGCAACACCGTGAAACTGCTGTCGTCCATGGATCCGGTATGTTGGGTATCTACGCGGTGTGCTACCTACGTGAAAACGGATACGAAAACGTTGCTGTTGTAGACATCAACGAAGAACGTTTAGCCATTGCCAAACGTTTTGGAGCCACACATACCTTCAACCCGGACAAAGCATCTGTCTCGGAGATTGATGAAGCGTTGAAAGCACTTACAGACGGACGTGGGGCTGATCTCGGCGTAGAGGTTAGTGGTATTACAAGCGGAATCCCAAATCTGATTACGTGGTTGGGTATTGGTGGACGTTGTGTGACACTCGGGTACGTTTATCCAAATGCGAATATCTCCGTTGATGCCCACCAACTCGTCACAAAGTGTATAACCCTCCGAGGGATTCATAACTATGATCCCACGGCACTTGGCACCGCACTCAACTTTATAGAAACAAACCGGACACGCTACCCGTTCGGAGAACTCATCGGAAAAACGTATCCGCTATCAGACATCAACACCGCTTTTATGGATGCGATGAATCAGAAGGCACTCCGTATAGCAATTAGCAGTTAGCCGTCAGGGCGTTCCGCTGCGCGAATCAACGGTATGAATGCCGTATGGCATTCACCGCACTCTCAGCGGATAGCAGTCAGGAAAGAAAAAAAGACATTCCGTCACGCTTGCGTCTTTGCTAATCGCTAATTGCTGACCGCTAAACGTTCAATCCAACACCGGGTCCCATCGGTGCGGAGGGTAATCGCTGCGGATGCGTCCGTCCGCCAGAGTCGGCACTCGCGCGCTGCATACCGCGCCACGACTTCAGGGTGCGGAAATTGATACCGATTCCCCTTACCAAGCGAGAAAATAGCGCAACGCGGTTGAACTGCGTCTAAAAATGGTGCGCTGCTTGAGGTGCGGCTTCCGTGATGGGGTACCTTCAGAATCTCTGCGCGGAGGTCTTGGCCGGAAGCGATAAGCCGAGCCTCTGCAGCTTTGCCGATGTCGCCTGTAAAGAGCACATCCACCTCGCCGTAGGAGAGTTTGATAACGAGAGAGTCGTCATTTTTGTCATCATCCAACAGGTTCGTGGACGCGGTGTCAATAGGGTGGAGTAGGTTCAGCGTGGCTGTCGGCGTTAGTGCAATCTCTCCGGCATACGGAAACGCATAAGGAATATCGCGTGCTTCGGCAATTGCTTGGAGTCGCTGGTCGGTTTGGAAATAGCGCGGCATATCCGGTATACCAAGGACCCGTAAGACTTCAAAGTTCTCTAAAATATAGCCAAGTCCGCCGCCATGGTCGAGGTCTGGATGTGTCAGCACAACCATGTCGAGCTTCCGAATCCCGTAAAAGTCGAGATAGGGTTCAATAATCCGTTCACCCACGTCGTAGTCAACCATCTCCATCTTCTTTTCATCGTAATAAGTGCGTCGGATGCCGCCGTCTATGAGCATTGTCCGATTGTCAGGGAACCGAACGACAGCAGCATCGCCTTGCCCGACATCAAGGATCACGACTTCCAGCAGCCTGCCTCTTTCGTGAAACGCAGCGTCCCAGACCCAAATTGCCACGACCGATAACCCAATGAGACTCGCAGCTTTCCACTGCCTACGAACCCATCGCCAGTGGGTTATACCCAAACAGACTGCGATGTAGAGGACGAAACCACCTAAGGTTGGTGGTGTGAGTTTCACAACGCCCATGCCTGCCCAAACGTCTCGATAAGCCGTAAGAAGATAGGGATAATACCGTGGTTGAGCTTTGCCAACGGAAGCCACGCAAGATTGATACAGACTAACCCCAGTAAGAAGATAGAGATAATAACGTGATTGAGGACGTAGAGGCACTCCGCCAGCGAAAGCCACACAAGACTGATACTTATCGACCCCATTCCCATTGCAACAATGAGCGACACGAGTCCAACCGCAAAGGGACCGACAATCATACCCAACGGATACGTCCGAAAAAAGTGGTAGGCGATCAAGGGTGCTGTCCCGATTTGTGCAGCGAACGTCACGAGATAAGACAAGATAAACCATTTAACCGTGGTCCGCCGAAACTTCGTCAGCATAGCGCGGTCTGCTTCCGACGGTTCCTCTGTGTCTCTCCAGAGGTGTCGCAACGGTTTCTCCATCTTCGGAACGAAATAGACGATAGAAGCAACGGCAACAAAGGAGAGTTGGAATCCGACATCCCACAACTGATGCGGGTTTAAGAGGAGCAACACGAGCGCAGCGAACGCTAACAGATTGAATATATCGGCATCTCGGTCGATGAGTGCGGCAAATAGGTACAAGGTTGCCATTAATGCCGCACGAAAGACGGACGGACGAAACCCAACGAGACACGCATAAATTAGCACGGCGATAATCGTTAGGAGACACACAATCTTTTGTTGGAGTCGGAGACTTGAAAAGCCGAGGTAGCAGAACGCCGCTATGAGCCCAACGTGAAGACCGGAGACGGCGAGGACATGGAAGGTACCGCTATTTCGGAAAGTGTCCAACGTCTCGGACGGGACCTCGCTCCGTTTGCCGAGTAAGATACCTTTGACGAGTTGGGCGTGCAATAAGGTTTCTGTATAGGTAGCATCAATCAGACGTTCTGTCCGAATACGGAGTGTCTCTATCCAACGTAAAGGTGGGAATCCCCGTTGTTCACCAATCCGCAGAAGTCCTATGGCCTCGACGATGCCGACGACGTTCTGCCTCGCAAGGTGTGCCTTGTAATCGAAACCGCCCGGATTCCGTTTGCCTTGCGGTTCTTGAAGAACACCTGTGAGCGTTATCTGTTTACCGTAACGCAGCTGCACAGGTTCTTGGAATTTGACGAGAAACTTCGCCTTCACGTGCTGCGATGGATCCGATAAGCGTTGGAGTTCACCGACGGCATAACACTCTTCCCATTCCGTGCCGCGGTCGGGTTGATAGATGGTCGTACCTGAAAAACTGACGGGTGCATCGTAAAAGTGATCGGGGACGGGTGGGACGGAAGCGATGTCCAGACGCAACATACCGCCTGCGAAAACGGCGAGATGGAGCAGTCCGTAGGAGAGATAACGCCTGCGGTTTCTCGTCGCAATGCCTCCGATAAAACTGAATAGGATGGAGAGCCAAAGCCACAGAAACGGAATGGATGTCCAGCCCCCAGCAACGATGCCGAGGAGATACGGGATGAGAAAGTAGAGCGCGGGACGCGGTGTAATCTTCATGGTTGGGGTATTATACCAACATCCCCAAAAGTCTTCATCGATTTTTTAGCGAATCGCGAACCGCGAACCGCGAACCGCGATTGGCCAATTCCATTTGACGCAATACAAATTCTGTGATACAATCCATCTTGACATTATTCGATAAGGAAGCGCAAATGCCCAAAAACAACATTCTCTCAGAAATGCCGATAGACCTCGGCGATAACCTAAAACTCCGGTTCGCCACACCAGACGACGCAGACGCACTCACTGAATTCAATGTCCGACTCCACGAAGCCGAGGATGCCGGTCCGAACGTGCAGGATCTGATGTCTGGGAATCACCCAACCTGCAAAGCAAGTGATTTCACCGTCGTTGAAGACACCACAACCGGAAAAATTGTCTCATCAATGTGTCTCATTTCGCAGACCTGGACCTACAGCGGCATTCCATTCGCGTTCGGGCAACCCGAATTCGTGGCGACGGAACCTGAATATCGTAGACGCGGACTCGTCCGAAAGCAGTTTGAGGTGATTCACGCCTTAAGCGAGGCGCGCGGTGAGATGATGCTGGGCATCACGGGGATACCGTGGTACTATCGAATGTTTGGATATGAGATGACGCTTGACATGGAAGCCGAGCTGGTCATCGATGGAATACACATCCCAGCTTTAAAAGACGGTGAAACAGAGACGTGTCGCCTCCGACCGCGGACGGATGCGGACAACGCCTTCATTCAAGACCTCTACGCACGCTCGATTGAATCTCAGGTTTTTGCGTGTCCGCGAAGTCCCGAACTCTGGGAATATGAATTCAATGGACGTTCTGCAGACAGTGGTGCCAAGATGGAATGGCTACTCATCGAAGATATGGAAGGGACACGACTCGGATATGTGCAACATCTACAGTGGTGCTACGACGGGTGGGGCGAGGGCAAGGACACCGACGCTAATTTCATGGTCATGCGAATGGAACTGAAACCCGGTGTCGGGTATCTACATCTCGCGCCGTCGCTACTACGGGAACTCTGGAAGAAGGCGAAGGCGACACCGATAGTTGTCGAGAGTAAGGCTTCAGCGGCAGCTGGCATCCAATTCATGCTCGGACGTGAGCATCTGTTTTATAGTGTCCTGCCTAAATCTATTGTCCGTAAGGACTTACCCTACTCGTGGTACATCCGAATCCCGAATCTGATAGCGTTTTTACGGCATATCCGACCCGCACTCGAAAAGCATCTTATCGGCACTGTTGCAGAGGGGTACACGGGGGAACTCAAGATGAGTTTCTATCGCAGCGGCATCCACTTCACATTCGAGCGCGGGCGCATAACAAAAATTGCCGATTGGACACCAGAGGATATCGAAGACGGTGATGCGGTGTTCCCGGATCTCACCTTCTTGCATTTACTCTGTGGACGGTGCCGGATAGAGGAATTGGATTCTAATTTCGTCGATTGCTGGACGAAGAACACTGCAGCTGCTGTGCTACTCAACTGCCTATTCCCTGAATTCAAAAGCGAAATCTGGCATCTATAAAACAATGACCACGCAATCACACGCCATCCTCAACATAGCCCTCCTCTCAAAACGCGGGAAATCGTACCTCCACTCTTACGCCTTCCTCGGTGCCGTGATACCCGACATCCCGATATTTATCTTTTTCGCCGTCGAGACTTTCATCTTTCAAACCTCGCAGCGTGAAATGTGGGGTTCTCGATACTTCATGGAGGCGTGGCAGAACTTCTTCGATATCTTCAACGCCGTTCCGTTGATTCTGATTGTATTAGGGATTGGGTATTATCTGATGCGTTCTGAGCGGATGACAATCGTTGCGTGGAGTATGCTGATTCACTGCGTTTTCGACTTCCTGACGCATCATGACGACGGACACCATCACCTCTTCCCGCTCTCCAATTTTATCTTTGCAAGTCCAATTTCGTATTGGGACAGAAACCACCACGCGGGGGTCTTTCGAGTGGTAGAATGCTTAGCTATTCTTGCCGCATCCATCTATCTGTTTCCACGATTGAAGACCCGACTTGGGCGTGTTGCGCTGGTGGTTATTAACGTCCTCTTTCTCGCTTCCTTCTTTTTCCGATAAATTCTGTAGCCCGTTGGAATAGATTAAAAGAGGAAACCCGATTCGTCTTGTAGCACAAACTTTTAGTTTGTGCATGTATCTGCTTTGACATTGAGCGAGGGAACCTTGAAGAAATCCGCAGAAATACCCTATCAAAAACACCGCAAGCAAAAACCCTCGACGACAAACCTGACCCTTAAATTCAAGATAGACATAGCACTATGTCCCGCGAAAAAATAGATGTGAATATAGTATTAACTTAACGATATATTTTTGAGCGATCTACCTTAAAAATGTTACACTGGTGTAACATTTTTTGAACGGTGTGTAACGTTAGAGAACATAGTGGCCGTAAGGGTTCGTTGCTGTTTAATTTTCTGTTGCAAAAACGATAATTTGGCGAAAAGTGTAACATTTTTTCTGGCTATTGGCTGTCGGAAACCGTCAGTAAGAAACTTATATAGCCGCTGAAAATGTTGTGTCGGTTTTCACACCACCACTTTGTCGTTTGATACAGTATTCACCTCTTTGGAAAGTCTTATGATAAATTATACTCTATTTGCTAACCCATGTCAAATTAAAAGTATGAGTAGTATAAATATTTAGATTTTCCGTTGTCTGAATGCACGTCGCATGAATCAACGGTATTCAGGTTCTCCTTAACGGCATGAACCGGGTCGAGTACGCCGCAAATCTCGGATTCTCGCGGATGAGACGGATGACGCGGATTTTTTCGGACCTCTTGTCGTCAGAATCAGGATTATAGGATTTCCGGGATTTTGGTATCTCGGTAAAGACAGTTTACAAGTGTTGCTAAAGTTTGCCAATTGAAAGTGCCTAAAGTTTGAAGTTATTTTGATTGGCGATGACTATCAGCTATCAGCCGTCAGCTGTCAGTAAAGCTCCTTTGAGGCTATACGAGTTCGATTGAAAATCTGTGCTAACTGCTAACTGTGGGTTTTGTTTCGATTCCATACTGGTTCGATTAGAAGGTAACCGCAAACCGCAAACCGCAAACCGCGAAGAACGGTTTCGATTCCATACTGGTTCGATTAGAAGGTAACCGCAAACCGCAAACCGCAAACCGCGAAGAACGGTTTCGATTCCATACTGGTTCGATTAGAAGTATCTCTATCTTACCAGATCAGCCAAGCCGAAATCAGTTTCGATTCCATACTGGTTCGATTAGAAGCCGGTGTCTTTATCCGGATGGTTCGAGTTGCGATGTTTCGATTCCATACTGGTTCGATTAGAAGTACCAATACGTGGCAACGCCCGCGTCAAAAAAAGAAGTTTCGATTCCATACTGGTTCGATTAGAAGACGGTTCGCATTTTGCGCATAAAATCCGTCCGAGTGCGTTTCGATTCCATACTGGTTCGATTAGAAGCCACAGATACGTATCACTAATTGCCATCTCTTCAGTTGTTTCGATTCCATACTGGTTCGATTAGAAGCGCCATTATAGCCACCTCCATAGGAGAGTCAGCTACGTTTCGATTCCATACTGGTTCGATTAGAAGGGGTACCCTAAGCGAGGTTGAACGATCGTGAACGACTCGTTTCGATTCCATACTGGTTCGATTAGAAGAAAAATCTGAGCTTGTGCCGCCTCGAACGCATTGGACGAGTTTCGATTCCATACTGGTTCGATTAGAAGAAACAGCGCACTAAACAGAATAGGGCGCGGTGCAAAAATGTTTCGATTCCATACTGGTTCGATTAGAAGGGTACCCGAAAATTCAGGCACTATCTCTCGAATAAGTTTCGATTCCATACTGGTTCGATTAGAAGCCAGAACGCTACAAACGGTGGGCATCTCTTATAGAAAGTTTCGATTCCATACTGGTTCGATTAGAAGCGTCGTGCTCGACGCATAACTCGATTGCGAGTCCAGTTTCGATTCCATACTGGTTCGATTAGAAGAATGTATGGTGCTCTCGCACATCGTGTGCCAAGTGGAGTTTCGATTCCATACTGGTTCGATTAGAAGCGTTTGGGACGCTTAGACCAACCCACGTTCTGCAGGGTTTCGATTCCATATTGGTTCGATTAGAAGTATTTTCAGAACTACTATAGGTGCTACCTATGGGAGTTTCGATTCCATACTGGTTCGATTAGAAGAATGTATGGTGCTCTCGCACATCGTGTGCCAAGTGGAGTTTCGATTCCATACTGGTTCGATTAGAAGCGTTTGGGACGCTTAGACCAACCCACGTTCTGCAGGGTTTCGATTCCATATTGGTTCGATTAGAAGTATTTTCAGAACTACTATAGGTGCTACCTATGGGAGTTTCGATTCCATATTGGTTCGATTAGAAGCCCCCACACCCCCCATCAATCATCCAACATCAGAAGTTTCGATTCCATACTGGTTCGATTAGAAGGGAAGTCTGAATAACGATGCGACTACCGGCACCCAGGTTTCGATTCCATACTGGTTCGATTAGAAGTGAAGGAAAGGAGATACCGATGGCTTGGGTTAGAAAGTTTCGATTCCATACTGGTTCGATTAGAAGCCGCTACCTCCACGTGGATTGCAGTCTGCGTGGCTCTCGTTTCGATTCCATACTGGTTCGATTAGAAGGGTTGTCCCGATCGCAGTATACGCAGGGCGGATTGGGTTTCGATTCCATACTGGTTCGATTAGAAGGCAGCGCCTGCCGTGCGGAACGGAAACCCACCCATGTTTCGATTCCATACTGGTTCGATTAGAAGAACGCTTGACGTGCCTGTATCTTGCGTTGCACGCGAGTTTCGATTCCATACTGGTTCGATTAGAAGCTCGGTTTCGGCAATGCATCCTGCAGTTCCGAAACTGTTTCGATTCCATACTGGTTCGATTAGAAGAAATTGAACCGAAATTGATTATCGTTACGTTTAAGGAGTTTCGATTCCATACTGGTTCGATTAGAAGTTGGCAAGGGAAACCTGCACAGAGAATGTCATGTGGTTTCGATTCCATACTGGTTCGATTAGAAGGGTGTACAACAACTCAACAAACTCTTTGCGAAAATGTTTCGATTCCATACTGGTTCGATTAGAAGCACAGATAGACCCGAATATGATGGCAGAATACAACAGTTTCGATTCCATACTGGTTCGATTAGAAGGTACCGAGAAGATGTAATGTTGTTATTGAAGAGAAGTTTCGATTCCATACTGGTTCGATTAGAAGTGTCGAGTCAGTTCGGCTGGACTGAGTTTATGAAAGTTTCGATTCCATACTGGTTCGATTAGAAGTCCTGTCGGATGTCGATAACACGACGGTCGGTACGAAGGTTTCGATTCCATACTGGTTCGATTAGAAGACGGTCGGTACGAAGTGGACGCACTATGCTTTTAGAGGTTTCGATTCCATACTGGTTCGATTAGAAGAATGATGCCGCGCATTTGGACGTAAACCCTGTTGAGCGTTTCGATTCCATACTGGTTCGATTAGAAGCCACAAAAAAACTCGACGGCGGATATTCAGCATCCAGGTTTCGATTCCATACTGGTTCGATTAGAAGCAGCCATTCCAGCGCCGATCACCATAGCGTCAATGAATGTTTCGATTCCATACTGGTTCGATTAGAAGAACAGCACCGAAGGGCACAACCAATTTCTTAATCGAACGTTTCGATTCCATACTGGTTCGATTAGAAGCGACTATATGTATCCGGACTGGGGAATGCTGAAGGGTGTTTCGATTCCATACTGGTTCGATTAGAAGCGCTTTTTTCAGTCTGACGCGGATGTGTCAATGAAAGTTTCGATTCCATACTGGTTCGATTAGAAGAGAGTGGTCAGGACACTCCGTGGTGGGATATACGATGTTTCGATTCCATACTGGTTCGATTAGAAGATTTCAGACAACCGAGATTTCAGCGTACCATAATCGTTTCGATTCCATACTGGTTCGATTAGAAGGATTCGACCCAAAATCAGTAGGAAGCCTCCCTTCAAGGTTTCGATTCCATACTGGTTCGATTAGAAGCTTTAGAGTGTAGGAAGTAAAACACGTGCGCATGAAGGGTTTCGATTCCATACTGGTTCGATTAGAAGTTTACGTAGCAGTCCAAGCCATCCTTCGCATATTTGTTTCGATTCCATACTGGTTCGATTAGAAGTTGAAGCTCAACATTTCCGCTTTGGGCATACGCAAGTTTCGATTCCATACTGGTTCGATTAGAAGTTGACTAATAAGCACGATTGGTACATCAAGCCCAGTTTCGATTCCATACTGGTTCGATTAGAAGCGGCTTGTGCGGCTGAAGCAAAAGATGAAGCAAACGAGTTTCGATTCCATACTGGTTCGATTAGAAGGTTACGAGAACTTGAAAAAGCGGATTGAGAAAGCGGAGTTTCGATTCCATACTGGTTCGATTAGAAGGCTATGTAAAAACCATAGTTTTATTTTACACAATCCTTACGGTCCGCGTCAAGTTAATTTTTATTTTTCCATTTTTAAGATGTATCTGCAGTCGACCATCAGTTGTGTAAAATCACTGGGAGATTGACGGATCCTTACACGACGTGCATTTAAGGACACTTTTCTCCAAAAATTGCGAGTTCTGCCCCTTCAAAAACTTATATTTTAGTGAGGTCGACTGCAGATGTTAGACGTATTCTCGCATTAAAAGGTTTGCTTAAAGTAGGTTTGTCGCAGGGTTCTTATCTACGCCCATGACTTCTTTATTCATCCATCGTGCATCGCGCAACTGATAGATGATGACAGAGTCCTTTTCTGGATCGGTAATCGCTGCTAATCCGGATTTGACGCGAGCGAACTGTGCTTTGGTTAATTGCCCCTCAAAAACTGAGTTTTGAACCCAATTGAGATGTTGACGGAGATATTTGCAGACCTTTGCGACTCGGTCAACTTCAATATCGTAGACGAGAATGATGTACATTGCGGGTGATTCCTTGTGAAAGGTAGGAGAGATTTGGAAATCCTTGGGATGGGTTGGGAGACCCAACCCCTACGTCTGAATGCGGGTTATTTCTACCACCATGGACGTAGTGCCTGATAGGGCTCCATTTCAACGAGATGTTTGATGAGTTTATAACATTCTAAGCGGATAAGTCGCTGATAGGAGACATGACGTTTTAACTTTCGATGCGAAACAGTCTGCTTTAATTGTTCATCAAATGCTGCAATAAATAGTTTCCGTCCCTTTTCGTTAAGATAACACCCGTCAAGGTTTTCCTCAAAGTGTTTGGACTCGTTGAGTTGCTGACGGTTGAATAATCGGAAGATAATTCGGTCAATGATAAGCGGTTTAAAAATTTCTGCGAGATCAAGGCTCAAGGAGAATCGCCGGTTCCCGGGTTCATGGAGAAAACTGATTGTCGGGTTGAGCTGCGTGCGGTAAATTTCGGTGAGGCAGGCTGTATACATCATCGAGTTTCCGAAGGAGATGATGGCGTTAATCGGATTATCGGGTGGACGCCGGACGCGCTTTTCAAAAGGGACTTTTAACGCTAAAATGGTATTGAAAGCCGTGTAATAAGTATCTCGGATGATGCCTTCATATCCCATTAACTCGTTTGTGTTCTTTGCGGCTCGACTTTCTGCGAGGATTGTCTTGATCAATTCAATTTGCGCGCTGCAATCCTTACCGCGGTTCGTGTGATACCTCAAAATTCGCAACATGTTAAAGACAGCGGAGGCAACAAATTCCTGTGCGAGTGTCATCCGCTTGGTGTAATTTTCATAGTGCTGGACCTGTTTGACAAGCAAAGAACCGGAATTGAGATACTCTCTGGGATAGTAGCTCCCTGCGTAGTAGCCGTAGTAGTTAAACACATGAAACGGAATGTGCTTTTGGGTGAGGAAGTTCAGAAGTCTGGTGTTAAGGTCGAGTTCTCCGTAAAGGTAAAGCGAATCAATATCCTCGGCAGGAATTGGGATGCGCGGCGCATTTTCTGGTTCAAGATAGAGTGTGTTGTCTTTCCGGCGTAGTCTGCCGGGTTGGGTGATGTAGTAGTTGCGTGACATAATTGGTTCTCCTTTAACTCCAACAGAGTTCTTGGTAACTACAAGATTTGCAGATTTTCATATAGTCGGCACCGGGTGGTGTCGGTAAGGTCGCGATCTCGTTTATTTTTTGAATGGCGGTTTCCACTTCTTGTTCCCTTTCGGGGGTGAGTTCGACTTCCGTATTTCGTCGTTGGCGAGGGTAGTTGATAACGCCTTTCCGGTTGGTTACGCCCTTCTGTTTGAGGAGATAGAGGTAATAACATATCTGCATGATGTGCGCGGTTTCCATTGCTGGACCGGATTTGATGTCGTGTAGGATGCCCTGTTTGTCAACGAAGTCTATGTTTATAAGGTTGTCTATGTTCCATTCTCTGCGTTTTTCACGGGGATAGCTTTCTTCGTGGAGGTGTTTTCCGAGGTCAACTTTTTCGGAGGTATGCTCCATTTCGAGGTGATGCTGGTAGAACCAGAGTTTGCGCGTGCAAACGTAGAGGTAGTTGATGGCGGTGCCGGTGATGTTGGGTTGATTTGGGTTTTGCATTGTGAGGGTATCTCCATTTTGAATAGGTTATAGGATGTTTGGGTTGGGCTCATCTAATAGCAAACCGAGTGTCTCATCGTAGCGGACATTTATAAACCACTGACCTGAATCTTTATCTTTGTCGAGTTGGGTCTCACGGCGTAGTCGTGCAAATTGATAGTCATGGATTTGAGCGACATAAGCCAGTGCCTCATAATATTCTTTTGCTTCAACATGTTCAGAATAAATATCCTTGTAAGTAATAGGAACAACTGGAATACTTTTGAATAGATTTTCAAATTCATCGCGCCCTGATTTGTCTTCAATAAAAGGAACAATATCTTCCACATGCCGTTCAAACATCCGTTTTGCCTTCTCAAACTTTGCCTGTTCATTTCCATTGTAGCCATCACAATAGACCTTATCAATAAAGTCTTGGATTTTGGATTCGTGGAGAACGTCTACAGATGCGAACGCTTTTATAGTGCGTTCAACTTTCTCTGGAGAATAGATATATTTGTCGTTTTCACCACCCTCTTTGCATATATGGACATCGCAGATACCTTTTTTACCTTTCCGGTTGATTCGTCCGAAACGTTGGATAAGCGCGTCTATCGGTGCTGGTTCTGTAAAGAGACAATCAAAATCAATATCAAGTGAAACCTCTACTGCTTGCGTACCGACAAGGAGATCTGCGTTTTCAAGTTCCTGTTCAATCCGCTCTCGATCGCGAAGGATAAATCGACTGTGAAGGAGTTTAGCATTGTTGGTTCCACTTTGCAATTCCTGAAAAACATCCTGTGCCTGATTAACAGTATTACAGACAACCATGACCCGTTCTCCTTGATTGAGTCTATCCTCTATTTTCGGAATAGCATCGTGGATATTTCCATCAAGTAACAGGGCGCGGTGCCGAGTGAATTTTTTGTCCCGTTCTTCTGGTGCCATTTCAATCTGTGCAAGTTCCCCAATTGCGTCGTTAATCATCTGTTTAAGAAACTTTGGTATTGTGGCGGTCATGATGCAGAATTTTGCATCGTAATCTTCATGGAGTTTTTTTATCATTGTCAAAATAAGTGCGGTTGTGTGCGGATCATAAGCGTGGATTTCGTCGAAAATAAAAAGTCCTTGAGACATCTCCGCCATTTGCATTTCAAACCCGCGTATACCGAAAAATGCTTTTAGGAGCTGAAACGGTGTTAAGACTTTGTATGGACGACAAATTTTGCGAGTCAAGTTTAGTTCTCGTTGGGCTGATGTTGCTGCATCTTTAGGTGTGTACTCTTTATCAACGAGTTGCTGATATACGAAGTAAGCCGCTTTGCCATGCAACACACCGATTTTTTCATCAGACACAAATTCCTGTAATCGATTGTACATGGCGTTGATACTTGCGGTGTAGGGCAGAACATAAAAGACCCGGTTTCCATGCGTTTTAGTTTGATTTCTATCGGACCAGAGGAGTGCGGCTTCGGTTTTACCGGAGCCTGTCGGTGCAGAGAGGATGAGTTGTCCAGTTGTTTCACCAGAGGCTTTTTGAAAGGATTCCCACCCGTGAAAGTGCCGTCCTTTCTCCTTTGCCCTATCCTCAACGTGTTGTATAAGGTGTGCCTCAAGGTTATCAAGTGCAGTATGGATTTCGTTTTTTCCGGCTGAAGCGAGATGGTCGCAAGCAATCATACACCCGCGCATCAGTATACCGTAGGTGCAGTGTAGGATGGACAAAGGATAATTTTTTAATTGATGGCTCCTCTTAATTCTTTGGTAAGGTAGTAAGAAATCACGGTAGCCGTTAACAAGTTGGTCAGTTGAGATGAGAGGTGTCCACATACATTCTTCCATGGGACACCAACGCGTGAACCAATGCGTGACCTGTTTCTGAATTGCCATTAACGCTTCCCAATTCGGTTCTAACTCTTTAATTTTATCTTTCCAGACTTGGAATCCGACTTCACTTTCAGGATAGTGCTTATATGTGTGTCTAAGGGTGCCAATATCTTTATGATGCGTTAGGATTGTAAGCCCTATTGCCTCTTTTGCTTCTCGTGAGAGTTGAAGTCCGACTACAAATCCAGCGGATAGGATTTCGTGACGATAGTTCCAACGTTTGTTCTCAGTGAGTTGCTGTTGGAAGCCTGTCGCTGCCTTTCCGAAATCATGCAGAGCAATGGCGTAAAAGAGATGGCCAAAGAAATCAGGGACTTGCGCGACTTCAGCTAAAAACGGCATCCGTACTCGAAGGCTTTCGTATATTGCAAGGCAATTCTCTGTATGTTCAAGGAGTGTTTCTTGCGGATCGCTTTTCGCGAACAATATTGACATAGGTTTTCCTCCATTTTCGTAGTGGCGAGGTCGTTTCGACTGCATTTCCTCGCTTCAAGGCTCTCTTACCATCTCGAAAGGTTATTCGGGTGTAATTGATCTAATTCCCATTTCATCGGGTTATTTTGAATGTATTGGCGAAGTCGTTGCAAATCCGGATCGTCTCGGACGACATGATCGTAATAATCTCGTTGCCAAATCCGCGTTCCCTGCATATCACGGTGTTGATTAATGCGTTTGGTAGATTGATATTTGAAATAGGCTATGATTTTACCTAATGTGGGTGAGGAAACCTCGCCCCTACGATTGTTATTTCTGGTGGGTGAGGTCCCTTCGTCCTTACGATTGTTGTTTAACGCGGGCGAGGAAACCTCGCCCCTACGAGTATTATTTTTCGTGGGTGAAGAGACCTCGTCCTTACGATTGTTGTTTAACGCGGGCGAGGAAACCTCGCCCCTACGAGTATTATTTTTCGTGGGTGAAGAGACCTCGTCCTTACGATTGTTGTTTAACGCGGGCGAGGAAACCTCGCCCCTACGAGTATTATTTTTCGTGGGTGAAGAGACCTCGTCCTTATGATCTTGGTCTAACGCGGGCGAGGAAACCTCGCCCCTACGAGTAGCGACGTGTTCTGGCACATGTGGAGATTTGGTCTCTGGTATCCCCAATCTAATAATTCCGTGTGCATGATTGGGCATGACAACATACTCGCCTAATTCAACGGAAGGAAAATGTTGTGAAATACGGTTCCAACATTCAATGACAATTTGTCCTATTTCATTCAATTGCATTTTTCCATCTGTTATTGTACCAAATAAACATTTGCGGTGTTGTGCACAGATCGTCACGAAATACGCCCCGGGTTGGCTGTAATCATAACCACGTAAACGCATGGCACGCCGCCGAGGGGGATTAGATTTGTTGGATTTCATGAGAAAACCTCTCTTAGACGGGCGAGGGAACCTCGCCCCTACGATGGGTTTAGGATTCATTTTTACATGGTCAAGGGATCTCGCTCCGGGAACGTAGGGGTTGGGTCTCCCAACCCACAGGACGAAGAAATAATCTTCAATGGGAGCGTAGTCTCCCAACCCACGAGGCGAGGGACCTCGCCCCTACGATGTGTTAGGATGAGATGCCGGGCAACTGCATCTGATCTCCACCAACAATAGAAACTTCATAGTTTTTGTCAACAGATGATTTCCTTGGATCCTCATTTGGCACTATAAAATCCCCGGGAACGCGTTCATGCAAATAGACACCCCATTTCTTCTCAGGATCTTGTAAAACGTTTCCACTATATTTGACTTGTTCTGTTATCAAACAATAGGCACGAGTACCGAGTGGTCTACGTGGAATTTCCGCGGTGAAGTGTGTTGGGAGTGCCTGTACCTGTCCGTAGAGTTGCGCGTCAGGAAAAGGGAGCAGCGTATTCTGATAGGTTGTTTCTGAACTACTTTCCAATTCAATTTCCGCTATTGATTTCACAGTTGCCAGGTCAGAGGAACGTCCAAATAATAGCGGATACCGTGGACGCTCAAATGTTTCCCTTAACCAAATGTCAGGTGTATAGAGATAGAGTTGTGGTTCAACAAGGAATTCACGCCTATTAACGTTTGACTTCCCTTTTAATAAATTTTTCCCCTTGTATGGAAATTCGTAGATGGTTTCCAAATCAACGGCTTTACCAGTACTCTGAAAAACGAATCCAACAGCAGCATCGTGTGGTGTGACCCAATCGCCTTTGGCAGCAGTAAGAAGACCGTAGAGTGCCGAAAGTGGCGGCAGAGGTAGGGTTGGCTGGAATCCGCTGATGAACAACGGATTTCGGAAAGACGCGACCCAACCGGTAATGTGGACCCGAATCACTTTCATGGTGAGTCTCCGATATGAGCTTCTAACCTTTGCGATAGTTGAGTGATCACTTTATTTGGCGAATCGTAAACGATTTCGCAGGGTAAGTTAGTAGCATTATCCAAATCACACAAATCTTCATCTAACTCGTTCATGAATCCGCTCCGCCTGCCGATGTAAATCGCGTCCCTAAACCGGTCGGCGTAATCCTCTATGACTTGGCACAAAGCAGGTAGACTCAGTTTGCCGGTACCATCTTCTTCAACCATCACATTCATAAAGGGATGGTTTCCGCCATCAAGTACTGATAAAATAATTAGTTTAGGTGTAACATCTGTAAGATGTGATGTCAGTTTTGCTCCTCCGCTGAGGATAGTAAGTGCTGTAAGCGTCTGTTGACACCTTCGGACGCGAGTTTCTTTCGGGAGTACCCACACGGAATCTTTACCAACTTGTGTGCCTCCAGCGTCTTGGATAGTCTGTACAGAACTTGGTGTAATATTCTTATAGCTTGTCCTATTAATATCCGAGAATGCGCCAACTGCACTAAGGTCTAAAGAAAAAATTCCCTTAAGCACACATGAATAAAACTGATGCTCATGTATTGCAGGGAAATCTTCTTGTCGCGCCATTACACCATAATCGTCAGTTGGTCGATGTGTTTCAATTGAAATTAAAGGTGAATTTTTCAATGGTGAAATGCGGGTAACAGTTTCTTCGGCTTTCCCTCTTGGTGCTCTCATATAACCAAATACATCATCGTCGTCATATACAGCTGGAGAAGCATCAGTGTAGACAACCTGAGTGTGACCTTTACCACTACGGGTGATTGGAGAAATGTTCCAACTGAACTCATTTTCAAGGGTTGTTCGCCACCAATTTCGCCATGCTTGTCCAGAAACATAAGGATATGTCTGACTTCCTCTGCGGATGGTTTTGACAACTACCATATTTTCCCCTGATAGCGAAGCTCCAGCACCCGCATTATTAAGAGCAGAGTGGGGGGCATCAATTAAAACTAAGCCAATGACATGTTTTGACATATTATATTCCCTCCCGGGATTCATCGGTGATTTGATCGGATTCATCATCTTCCTCATCAACAGCATCGTTGGCAACTAACCAACCATGAAGTTTCTCGTAAATCCGAAAAACAAGTAAGTCACGGGTTTCACTCCAATATGTACGATGATCTGATGATTCTGGAAACAGATGTTCAACGTAATCGTCTAGTGAGAAAAGCGGTTCGTCTTCTCCTTGACGTATACGGTCGCGAATTACATACCTTAAGATATTTCGGCATTCAGGATAACCTCTGGCGCGTTCAAGATCCCTGAGTCTGCCGACCTTATTAGTCTTTTCAATACTTTCGGCGATGAAGTCACCAACCCGCTTAAGAGCATTAAGCCTTAATTCACTCATTTCTCGTACCTCCTTTAGATAAAGTGAAAGCAATTCCCAATTTCCTCGAGTTTTTCGGGAGCTCCGTCTTAGAAAGGAACCGAGAATTGAACGGTCTTGTAACAGGTTTTCATACACCCGATTTGTGCGATTTTTATAATCTTCTTCAGATTTAACCTTTTTCCAGTTAACCATATAGCCACTTCGGACAATTTTATGCCACTCCTGTCTGTACTTGTCCTGATAGGCGAAGCGTAGAAACCTGAACACAGGGGCAGGAATGTAGAATATTTCGAGTTCAGGACCTTGGTTGTAGTTTGTAAAGCAATAGACCTGCATGGTGATATTCTCATCGGTTCGCATTTCCTGAAATTGAATCATCATTTCCCGCGCCATGTAGAACAAACCATTGCGTGGATTCGCGTAACCGGGATTATGACACCCAATTATTTTCTGCTGGAGTTGCTGCTGCCGGATATCTTTAACGCATACCCGAGCCCAACTCCTCAACGTACTCCATGAATTGGAGTGAAGTGTGAGAAACTTTCCACCAGTTGCCATGAAGGTGAGTGGTGCCATTTGAATGGCAAGTGCACAAGCAGAGCAGTAACCGGCTCCTTCTGAGAAGATTGGAAAATAGTTGCTATTCTTTCCCCCTGTTAGGGGTATATTCGTTCTTGAAAGCCATGTATTTGCCGGACGTCTACCACACCCCATACAATCTCCAACCTGTTGCAACTCACGGATATTGTCCATATAATCTTTGCATTCGTTTTTGAATAATTCCACTCGATTACATTTACTATAGGTGTCGTCCAAGGTCATACATTTGTTAGGTATCCTACATTTTTCTGTTTTGCATTTGCCAAAACTTGGATTGGTTAAAACACCATTCGGGAAAATACCGTATAGATTATTCCATCCAGCATCTGTTTGCATCATCGGAGCAACATCATTAACAACCTGTTCAAGATCATCGGTAGTAATCTGTTCTGGTTGCATACTGCGCCCTAACCACTCACAAACGCCGCAAACACCTATATCTACAAACGGATTGCCCATCACTTTCTCGTAGATTGGCATAACATTTACCTCCTTTGAAAAATATTCCAAATATATTATGAAATATCTATTAAATTAAGTCAAGTTAAAATGGGTATGGAATTTTATTTTAGATGTCCTGTAGATACACAAAACCCAAAATCCGCGACAATCCGCATAATCCGTGAAAATCCGCGATTCAGACAACTACCAACATCTGACCATCAAAAACCCTGTGAAATCAAGCCCCCCCAGACAGCTTCGTGAAAACACCTGTTATAGTGAAACCTATGATTAACTTTACATCTGAGGGTAGGCGAGGTTAGGAAACCTCCACCATCCCAAACCCTGCGCTGTTTTTGTCACCGAAACCGCATTCGTAACCAATCTGGATTAACGATCTACTTCCAGATACACTGAATGGACACAAAACCCCGCGGACCTTGATGCCCTTGAAGTCTATCAGACGCGTGACGCGTCCGCGTTTCCTGTCAATGTAATTTTTATCGAATTCAAGGGTGAATGCGTCGTCAGACGGAAGGCGACCATGGATGACCTCGTGCTTGCGAGTCAGATTTTGACGGACGAGACCTGAAAACGCTGGATCGTCGGGGAGACAGTAGTGCATGACCCGTTTCCCCTCTCGTTCACGGACGGTGGACATCACAATCGGGGAGAGACATCGGAACTGCATTTCTGATTGGAAACGCGGGATACGCGGGACGGTGACATCTCGGATTTGTAAATGATGCCCGCCGAGGGTGAGTCTGCCCTCGGTTAGCAGCGTATCGGCAAAATGGGATAGAAAGGTCTCTACTGGTGAAGAGACCGACCACATTAAGGTCGAACCGAAACGGATATGATCTCCTGTTACGCGGCGGCGTTCCGCCATGAGTTGCGAGAAGGTGAAGAGTTTGAAGCGTCGTTGTTCATCGCCGTAACCTTCGTTGTGGAGGAAGGAGGCGTATTCTGGATTGGATTCGGCGAGGAAGCGGTAGATGACACTGGTGAGTAAATGGTTATAGTTAATAGGGAGGATGATTCCCGCCCCAACATCAGCGAGGATTTTGATTCGCATAAGATTATCTCCATAAAACTAAATGACCCTGCACGTGAAAATAAAAAATAGAGAATTCTGTAGAAAGGTGGTATAATGTCCCTTGGAAAACCCTTTTGGACGAAACCCCACAGTGAACTTTATATGCCACTTCCATGTTTTCAAGGACTCTCAAAATGAAAAGGAAAAGAAGACCCACTGTCAATAAATATGCCTTACAAGCAGAGTACATACGGATTACCCCGGATGAGAAGATACCACCGCTTGAGGAGGCACCGGCACCTGAAGCCTTGCACTTCGCATTGATTCACGATATCGTTGTTACCCATGTTGACGTGTTCGGTATACCTGAGGAACTACAAGCACACGGCACGGATAAGGCTATCGTTGTCCCTCGTGTTTCATGTTATATTGTGTTGGTAACACAACTGGCGTTCCAAAAAATCAATCGGCTGCCGGCTGCATTTAAAAATGCCGTATGGCAAAGTATTGACGATTTTCACTTCAACGATGATGAGTTGCCAGATGTGCTCATGCTGATTGTAACGCACTATGTAGGCGAAGCACTCGGAGAAGTTAATTGCAAAGAACTGAGAAATAAAAACGTATCTGCTACCCTTTGGAATCGCATCAAATCTGCCTATGGTCGTGAACACATAGCAAAAGACGATGAGATTTTCGATCTGTTTGAGGCGGACGAAGCAGAATAACGATAGACTTATCCTATCAGTCCTTCTCAACTACGGCTGCGTATTAGATCCCCATACGCAAAGCCACCGCAGCAAGCAAAATAAGCAGAGAAACGACACCCATCAGACTCGATACAATCGACATCCGAGAACGGAGCGGTTTGATTTCGGGTGGGAGTTCTTCCAAATCTGGATCCAAATTCTCGACAGCGGCAGCCAATTGCGGTGCCAAGACCATACCGTGCAACGCCGTCAAGATAACCAGCACGAAGAAAAGTCCAATCTTGATAAGCAGCGTCCGCATGAACGCGCCAGAGAGCGCAGTCGGTGAGGTAAAGTCTACGGCATAGAAAATGTTAACAATACCCGTGAAAAATAGCACACCGACACATCCCCACACGACCGGTTCAAAACGTCTGCCGATCTCTGTTAAGAGTTGAATGCGTCGGACAGGGGGCAGGTTTTGCCTGAAATGTGGGACAATCACCATTGCTAAGATGAGGTTGCCGCCGATCCATGTAACCGCGGCGATGACGTGTAACCAAAGCATGAAGAGCGAAAATATTTCCATTTTTTTTGACTCCTTTTTGATAGCGAATGGCTTATGGTCTACGGCTCATGGTCTATGGCTTATGGCTGATAGCAAAGACGCAAGCGTTACAAAAAACGTCTTTCTTTCTGGTTTCCAAGAACCAACAGCCAATCGCTAAAAGCCAACTGCCAATAGCCATTAGCCAACTGCTAAGCGTTCTGAAGGTTTTCAAGGGCCTCAGTAACCGTTGTAGCACGAGAGATTAAGGCATCCCGTTCGTCAGCACTGAGCGGAACAGGTGCAAACCGATGGTAATCGCACTTCGTGAGAATATCAATCAACGCCGTCTGGATGGACTCGGAGGTATCCGACTGACTGCACGCCTCCCGGACTGCCTCAATGTTACGCTGCGGGAGTCCGAATACGTCTTCAAGGTATTGGTAGAGTATGTTCGTGAGTGCGTTCGCGAACGAGGTCGCCTCGTGAGTTGTGTCGATATTTGCCAACGCCGCGAGCTCGGCCCGTATCGTTCGCGCCTCAGAACCGCTGTCATCGGGTATATCCGTCCTTGCGGGTATATCTACCGATGCCGTTGTGAGCCTCGCACGATACCAGAAGAAACCGGCTATCAGACCGCCCACTACCAAGATTGCCAATAATAGTGCCACCCAGAATCTCCACGACCTGTCCTCAGTCTCAATATCAGCAATAGCATTCGGGTTTGGACGGACAGAAAGCGGAATTGGAAGCGTCTCAGTGGTTGCGTAAGTCGCACGGTTCGGATCGAAGTAGGCATAAGCAATTGCGGGAATGCGGAGTGTGCCGGTGCGTGCGGGAATTAAAGTGTAGGCGTAGACCCGACTCGTTGGCGTAGAGGCCTCCGAAAGTTTAGGTCCGTTCACAATCACCCCTGCCATTGCTGGCAGTGTAGGTGGTGTGACCGTCTGTATATTCCCACGTCCAGAGATACGAACAGAGAGCATTACTGCGTTTCCGGTTTCTACCCAGCCGCGCCCGAGTTCCGCCGAGATTTGATATTCACCGATGGCACCGTTGAAGCCCGCAGGTCTGCCCATTTCAGGTATCGGTTGAACCGTCAACGTCAACGGTTTGGTTTTCAAAGTTCTGCGTCCTTGCGGGAGCGGCAATAGCAGTGCAGCAGCATCAAGCACAATTTGTCCCGCTTTCTTCGCGTATAACTTATGTGTGTATTCCTCGACCCAAAACGTCTGCCCACGTATCTGCCGAGTGTATGGCGGCGATGTTTCCAATTTCTCGACAAAGAAATCAGGGAACTCCGGAAGTCGTGGGGTCGGGGATTCACGCGTCGGGAGGGTTACGGTATAAAGATAGCGGAAGGTATACGTAAACGGCGCGTTGAGATACGGTTTTTCAGTATCGACTTCAACCTCAACCTGATGAACGCCACCCGTTAAGGCTTCTTGATACGCATCGGTACCGCTGACACGGATAGCACCTGGATTCGCAAAGTAAAGACTGCCTTGATAGTCGAACTGGATATCAGATAGCGCAAAGTCACCAACGGCTTGCGGGATCAGTTCATAAATCCACGCCATAGAAACCGCAATCTTGTCTGATTTCAAGTGTGGCACCGTCTCGGAGTGGAGGGGGACAGCAAGGAATCCGGGCAGAAAATTGAATTTCGGTGCCTGAATATGTTTGATGAAGGTGTCACCAGAGATAGTGAGTTCCAACCGGGCCTTCTCTCCCAGCTGGATATGGCGAGGCTTCACAACCGCAGCGACGTTAATAGTAGCATGCGTTGCACCAGTTGCTATCTGTGCTTGGGCAGCGGCAAAAAGGGGGAATATTAGGAAGAGACACAAATTAACAGTTTGTGCCACAAAAGAGAAGGATAAGTTACCAATCCTTTTCCCGCCGAAGTCCACTTTTGCGTTGTTCTTGTAATAACTTTTGTCGTATCCGATTCTCATTCTTACTTAAACGTTCTAAGAGGCGGACTGTTTCTGCCTTGCCGATGTGTTTCACTTCGGTCTGCGGTGCAGCGTCTTTTTTCGGCTCCTGTTGCTGTGCGAAGTTTGACTGCTGTCTCAGGAGCTGTTGTGCCAATGCGAGATTGTGTTGGGCATCGACATCTTGCGGATCTAAGCGGAGCGCGTGTTTGTAAGATTCAATGGCACGTCCGAGGTCGCCACTCTTAAATTGGGTGTTCCCCAAGTTGTAATGGATCGCTGCGAGATCCGGAAGTTCATCAGTTTGCCCACTGTGTTTGGATAGCGATTCCTGAAATGCGAGGGTCGCCTCGTTGAATCTACCTTTTTTATACAGCGCGGTGCCGAGGTTATACGGCGCAACCGGCGTGTCCACATTTTCAAGGGTCGCTTGTTGAAAGGCAGCGTGTGCAGCATCATAGTTTCCGAGTGCGTATGCTTCATTCCCCGCTTTCAGCACCTGTTTCCAACCGTTCACCCATCCAACCAGAAGGCAAACGCAAACGCTTATAAACAAACAATAGAGAATTTTGTTTCGCATGCTATTATTATATCAGATAGTTTTATGATTTGCAAGGGTTGGGGACTG
Organism: Candidatus Poribacteria bacterium; assembly: GCA_965232115.1. Classification (GTDB taxonomy): domain Bacteria; phylum Poribacteria; class WGA-4E; order WGA-4E; family WGA-3G; genus WGA-3G. The sequence goes on along the minus strand of OZ246958.1, from coordinate 3,376,736 downwards.
ACAGCTAACTGCCAATAGCCGACAGCCATTAAAATAAAAAAGGCGCGCTTAGAAAGCGCGCCTATACAATAGTAAAAAACTTTTACTTGCGTTTGATGTCTGCCCAGGTCGTTGCCAACTTACCCTTGGCTTCAACATCAACAGACGAAGCCACGAAATCAAGTAAGCCCTGCTTGTCCATTCCAGCGTCGGGATAGAACGTAACAGCATCGTTCGTTACATCGTCAAAGTGCAAGTTGAGATATGCAGAACCGCCGGATTCACCACACCGATAAAGCAGAACGTTCAGACCCTTTTGTAACTCAACTTCAACATCGTGAAGAATCGTTAGGGGTGCACCTGTCCATCTGGAGTTGTTGTACCATTTTTCGCCATTAATCCAGATTTGCGCGTAGTCATCGTGCGCCGGGGACATAACAGAGGTCATGTCGCTCGGTGAATCAATCACTGTAATAACATAAGTATCAACGTTATCAGCGGGTCCGTCTCTATTCATGTGGTTGTTGTCCACAGGATCCAATTCAAAGACAGTCCAGCCGCGGGTGCCGCCGTGGTCATCGCCCCATTCCACATCGATGTCTGCTGTCATAAGCAAGCCATCAATTGTCGAAAGCGAGACTTGGTCGAGTGCACCACCGGTACCTTCCGCTATAAGATCGATCGGGGCAGAAGCGGCGAACCCGCCGTTTTCTTCGTAATTCCCGTCGGGCCCGTACCATACGCTAAGCCAAGAATCTACACCACTGCGATCTTCTCTGAGAGCATCAGTGTTGGGATCTGGATTTTCTAAGAGCATATCTTCCGCTATGGGACCACCTTGGATTAGGTTCGCCTGCGAGAATGCATAGTGAGAGAAACTCATACTCAAGGCGAAAATAATCGCAATTGCGAGGGTAAAAGTATTTAATCTTCTCATTGCTAAGTACTATATCCTTTTTGTAGGTTGATTAAAAGTTGAAAGTAATTAGGGCGCGTATCCGCTCCCTAAGTTTCTTTGACAGTTTATAAAACGCTTAAACGCGTTCAACAATTACAATCTAATTTATTCTAACATCTTGACAGAAATTTGTCAAGAAAATTAAAATTGATTCAAACAAAATAGAGGGCTTAGTTACTGCGCTTGATGTCCGCCCACGTGGTCGTCAATTTATCTGTCGGTTCAACAGACAATGCCCCCGAGACTTCGCTGAAGAAACTCTTCTGGTCATTCGACTTATCCGGATAGATATCGCAAACCTTATGGGTTTCATCGTCAAAGTGGAGGTTCATATAGGCAGACCCTCCCGATTCGCCACACCGATAGAGGACCACGTTTCCGCCTTTTTGTAATTGAACTTCAATGTTGTAATCAACTTGGAGCGCGGCACCCGTCCATGCGGAGTTGTTGTACCACTTTTCGCCGTTAATCCAGATTTGCGCGTAGTCATCGTGCGCTGGCGACATAACAGCCTTCATGTCCTTAGGTGCTTTAACAACGACAATCCCGTAGGTATCAATATTGTCAGCGGGACCGCCTCTGTTCATGTGATTGCCATCGGCAGGATTCAGTTCAAAGACAGTCCATTCACGGGGACCGCCATTCGCCTTTTTCCAGTTGATATCAACGGTCTGCGTCAGTTTCAGACCTGCTGCAGTCGAAAGTTTCACTTGATCCAACTTGCCGTTAGTCGCTTCATCGATGAGGTCTTTGGGTGCGGAAGCGGCGAACCCGCCATTGTTCTCGTAGTTGCCATCGGGCCCGTACCACTTGGAGATCCATGTCTTTTCCGCTGAATGATCTTCGTTCAGTGCAGCGACTTTCGGGTTTGCTAACCAATCTTTTTCGGGGATGGGACCGTCATCAATGTTGACTTTCTGCGCAAATGCAAGGTGAGAAATACCCACAAGCAAAGCAAATACGATTGCTGTTGTGAGGGTCAATTGGTAAAACATTTTCATTGAAAATACAGTGCCTCCTGATAAAATTTTCAAAACTTAAGACTTATCCCATAGAGCTATCTGTTCTGATCGCGCAAAAACAGGGCAGAGTTTGAAAGAACCGCCTACGGGTTCTTCTAAAGCCCGCGCCAGCGAAAGTGAACACAATCTGTACTTATGGGATAATACTGTGTAATATTATAATCTACTTACGAAAATTTGTCAAGAAATAAATGACTTAAAAAAAGGGTTGGGAGACCCAACCCCTACGGGGACTTTCTGTGTAATAAAGAAAAAGGGTTGGGAGACCCAACCCCTACGAGGCTTTTTATGTAATTACGACTTACGCAGTGTCGTATAAACTGTCAATTACGCCTTCTGAATCAGCAAAGCCCCTATTCGTTCAATTTTTTTAGGGTCCCCCAGCGGGTTGCGCGTTTACCTTTTGCATCAACCGCTCGAAAACCCGTGTCATACGCTTCAACCCCTGGTGAAAATTCGTTTCTTCCTTTAGGTCCATTCCCCCTCCCGCCAAGGAGGTAGATTGTGCCATTAGCAACTGCCGCTACCGTCACTTTTGGTGTCAGCATCGGTAGTGATGGCCGCCATCTATTGGCTATCGGATTATAAACCTCTACAAGGTCAAGATATGCGTCATGATTATCCAGATCATAGCCACCTATCGTGTAAATCTCACGATCTACAACAACAGTTGAAAAATCATATTTGAATATCGGTATGTCAGGGAGTCTCCGCCAACTGTTCGTTTTCGGGTTATATTCCTCAATCCGTCTGGAAAAACGGTCAACATCAAGTCCGAGTCCATGCTCCAGCATGATGTACCCCCCAAGCACATAGATTTTACCATCCACGACAGCCACATTAATGTAGCCGCGTTTTGTCGGCATATCGGCGCGCTGCTCCCATCTCTCGGTCAACGGATCGTAAACCTCAACGAGACCTGTGGACACCTGTTTACCGAGTTGTTTGTTGTGAACGCTGCCACCGATGATGTATATTTTCCCATCCACAACAGCCGTCCCGAAGCTCCTACGGAGCGTCGGCATATCCCGTTTCTTGATCCACGTGTCGGTTCGCGTGTCATACACTTCAACGGTTTTTGTATAAACAGTTTTTTTGCGCAACGCATTGCGAAGTGCCATCCGGGTGTATCCACCAAATACATAGATGTCGGTAGAAAAAACAGCAGCTTTTGGTCCGATTCGCGGTGTGAGCATATCTGCAGCGCGATGCCATCTGTTCGTCAGTGGGTCGTAGACATCCACCCTTGAAAGTGGAGGCGCGCTACCCCCTAAATTCTCATCCAGATTGATACCGCCGATGAGATAAATTTGATCGTCAACAACAGGTGTCGCTTTCGCAAATCTCAACGTCGGCAACTTAGATACCTTTTGCCACCCCTCAGCCACATCGGCGAAAGTCGCAACAAATAGCAGCACGAAAACCGGTAGCAAGTACCTGTATTTTGCGAACATTTTGTCCTCCTTGGTCGTTCATAACATGAATTCGACATAAGCACATTTAGAAAGAGAATCACTGCTATTCTTTAAAGAGACAATTTTAAGGTGGAAAAGGTGCATAATTTGAAAAAAGAAGAAAATAAGGCAAAAAAAAGCCCCCGCCTCAAAGGAGAGACAGGGACTTTCATTGTTTTAGTTAGTCCGTTTAATATCCGCCCACGTCGTGGTTAACTTACCCGCAGCTTCAACATCTAAGACCCCAGCGATTTCCTTGAAGAAACTTGCTTGGTCGTTTGACTTGTTCGGATAGAAATCGGCGACTTTGTGGGTTTCATCGTCAAAGTGGAGGTTCATATAGGCGTGTCCGCCGGATTCCCCACACCGATAAAGGACGATGTTCGCGCCCTTGACCAGTTCGACTTCAATATTGAAATCGACCTGCTGTGCGGCACCCGTCCATGCGGAGTTGTTATACCACTTGTCTCCGTTAATCCAGATCTGCGCGTAGTCATCGTGTGCGGGGGACATAACGGCTTTCATATCCTCGGGTGCGTCAATAACACAGATTGCATACATATCCATGTTATCGGCGGGACCGTCGCGATTCATGTGGTGTGCATCCGCCGGATCGATTTCAAAGACAGTCCACTCACGCGCGCCGCCGTTAGCACCCTTCCATCCGATATTGACAGTCTGTGTTAGTTTCAAACCGTCAACCGTTGAGAGTGTCGGCTGATCGAGTTTGCCGTTGGTGCCTTCGTCAATAAGGTCTTTGGGGGCGGAAGCAGCAAAACCGTTGTTATTTTCGTAGTTGCCATCGGGGCCATACCACTTCTCGATCCAATTTTTGTTGTCTGAATGGTCTTCGTTCAATGGTGCCTCGCCAGGGTTCGCCAGCCAATCTTTTTCGGGTATGGGTCCCCCTTTAAGGTTGACTTTCTGCGCGACTGCGAGGTGCGATATGCTCATACCCAACGCAAATATAATCGCGATGGCGAGCATCAATTGATGAGATTTCTGCATTGAGATGTGTCTCCTTGTAGGTTTGGAAATTCAACAGCAGGTTTCAGGAACCTGTATGTTTCACCAAAAAGTTAGGTGAATCTTGAACGTCATTCAGATTCACAAGGGAATTTACACAATTCATTAATAATATTCTAAATTTTTAACAAAAATTTGTCAAGTAAATAAATTAATCAATTCAACCTGATGGATAGGCTTCCAATGCAGCCTGCCACTTCGTAAGTTGTGTGACGCGATTTGCGGAATCCGTCGGAATTTCAAGCGGTCTTCCACGGGTATCAATAACCAATCCGACAACGCCGCCCAGTACCGCTGCTTCAATGGCGGTGCCGCGCCCCGCACCAAGATCAAATTTCCGAGACGGTTGGAGTTTCACCGATGCCGTTTCACCCAATGCCAACGGATAGAGACAGAGTTCACCGTACGGCACATCCTCGACAACAGGCGGACTGCCCGGTAGATCGAGTTCAATAGAGAGACACGTTTCGCCTGCGTTGCCTACACCCACCGGCGAGATACACGTCCCTAAATGGATGAGACAATCCCGTTCAAAGACTTGGGTAGCAGCCTCTGGGTTGACTTGTGCAAGCACACCAAGCTGCGGCATCATGAAGATACTGTCAACAGCAAGGTGGGTTATGCCTTCAGGTTCAAAAGCGTCTATCATCATGAGCATCGCTTGCTGCCGACGCGGTGCGTGTGACAAGACACCACCACTGCCAACAAGCATGTCTAAATCGAGCATATTCACGAGCGTCTGTCCGCTTTCGGCTTGATCGAAGGCTTCAGAAATTGTGCGTTGTTGTTGGACCCCTCGCAATTCGACCGCGAGCTGTTTGTGCTGTTCAAAAGCGAGTCGGAGTGCCTCGCGGGCAATCGCCTGTTCGAGGATCAATTCCTGCAGCGTCTGTGGGATTGTCGTTGGACGAATCATCTTGTTCTTAACTCGGTTTCGGAGATCCCCAACCTCAATGTCAAACGGGACCCAGCGGAGGACGTTTTCTAATCCGGTTTCAGCGAGGACGTTCGAGACACTGTAACTCATACCGAGGTTCGCACTGACGGTTCGGTTAAAGATCGATTCTGCCTCCTTATTCTTGAAAACAGAAAAGACATCGGTCGTCGCACCGCCGATGTCAACCCCGACGACCGTAATATCTTGTTGTGCAGCGACGGTCTGAATAATCTCACCCACGGCGCCAGGGGTCGGCATAATCGGGGCATCCGTCCAATCAATCAGTTTCCGATAACCGGGGGCGTGTGCCATGACGTGTTCGAGGAATTGCTCCTGTATCTTGTGCCGCGTCGGCATGAGGTTTTCACGCTCTAAAACCGGACGCAGGTTATCCACTATCTCCAGTGCCATTACATCTTGCAAGCGTTCTTCAATAGACTCACGTGCATCTATGTTCCCAGCGTAGATGAGCGGAAGTTCATAAGCGATACCCAATCGCGGTCTGGGACGTGCCGCAGCGATAATCTCCGCCAATTCAACGACGTGCGAAGTTGTTCCACCATCAATGCCACCCGACAAAAGCAGCATATCGGGTCGGAGATGTCGGATGCGTTCAATTTTTTCGTGAGGGAGACGTTTGTCGTTGGATGCGATGACATCCATGACGATTGCACCCGCACCGAGTGCAGCGCGCTCGGCACTCTCTGCCGTCAGATTGCGGACAACGCCTGCGACCATCATCTGAAGTCCACCACCGGCACTGCTGGTTGATATGTAGATATCAACGCCTTCGTCGCCACGCTGCGGTTTCAGAACGCTTCCGTTATTGAGAAGTTTGCGTCCAGCAAGTTCCTCAACTTCGGTAATGGCGTTAATAACGCCTGCTGTTACATCTTCGACGGGTGCCTCAACCGTCGTCGGTGCCTCACCTCGCACGATGAGTTGGTATTCGGCACCCCGTTTCTCAATAAGAATTGCCTTTGTCGTTGTGCTACCACAGTCGGTAGCGAGGATAGAGCGGATCTCCCCCGCTGCTTTGTTCATGCACTCGATCTCCAGTTTAAATTTCGCTATTCGCTATTTGCTATTCGCCTACCGCAACTCGCTGTTCGCGTACCGCGGTTCGCGATACGCGGGAAGCGGTTCGCGGTTCGCTATTTGCTAATACCCCAATTCCCGCAAATATTCGCGGTTGACACTCATGCGTTCGATATCCGAACGGTCTTCAACCTGTCCGGGACACGCCGTGACCCAACGGTCGTATTTGAGTTCCTCAAGTGTAGACATAATGCCCGGGAAATCCATGACCGTCCCAGCACCAACATCGACCCAACCGACATCGTAAGGTGTGCCATCGTCGCCACCCGTGACGCTGCCGTAGTCCTGGAGGTGGACGTAGACGAGTGCGTCGCTATAGCGGCGTATAGATTCGATTGGATCATAACCCCAGAGTGCCGAATGCGATACGTCTATGCAAAGTTTGCACTTTCGGAGAAGACTCATGTATTTCGCCCAGTCGTCAATCGAATCGACAGTCGTGTTGGTGTGGATATGATAACAGACCTCCAAATCGTATTGCGAGGCGTACTCCGCCCATTCTTCGGAGACATCGGCGAGTGCAGCGAGATCCTCACTATTGACAGGACGGTCTTTCGGTTTACCAGCACCCATGAACATAAAACAGTCGGCTTCAACTTCTGCGGCGAAGTCCATACGCCGTTTATTGAGCTCCATCTGCTCCGTGTTTTTATCAATCGGCAGTCCGCGTGCTGTGACAGCAGCAATCGGCAGATCCACATTATCGCATATCTTTCGGATGCGTTGCGGTGTGCCGACCCAATCTAAGGATTGACGCATCTCCCAACCGTCCCAACCTGCGTCCTTGAGTTGTGTCAAGAGTTCCTCAAAATCCGGCGTTTGCCAGCGTAACGTGCTATATCCAAATTTGAAACCCATAGTGTTCCTCCTTGTTTTTGGCTTATGGCTATTGGCTATTGGTCTATGGCAAAGACGCAAGCGTTAAAGTACGCCCTCTTTACCAACTGCCAAAGGTTTCCAATTGCTAATTGCTAATCGCCAACTGCCAATCGCTAACTGCTATTATAACACATTCCAAAAAAAATTACTTGCTATATAACATCGGCATTTGATAGACTATATCCGTGAAATTTAGGGATTCTCCCCAAGCACACATTTTTTTAAGGAGAAAGTTAAGGAGAAAATATGGATAAAGTGAAACTCGGTTTTATCGGAACCGGCGGGATGGCAAGTGCCCACATGCGCAACATCAAAGAAAACTTTGACGACGCTGAATTCTGTGCAATGTGTGATATTTCCGAAGACCGTGCAAAACAACGTGCCGAAGAATTTGGCGGAAACGCTTACACTGACTATCGAGTGATGTACGACAAAGAGGATCTCGATGCGGTTTACATCTGCACACCTCCCTTCGCACACGGTGAACAGGAACGGATCGCTTGCGAACAGGGAATTGCGATGTTCATTGAGAAACCGATCCACAGCGAATTAGAACCCGCAATCATTATCAATGAAGATATTCAGCGGAGTGGGGTCATCACAAGTGTCGGTTATCACTGGCGTTATGGTGGTAACGCCCAGAACGCGAAAGCGATGCTCGAAGCAGAACCGCAAATTCTCGGCGCACTCGGTTATTGGATCGGTGGACTGCCGGGTACACCTTGGTGGCGCGTACGCGCACAATCCGGCGGACAGCACGTCGAACAGACAACACACATCTTCGATCTCGCACGGTTCCTCCTCGGCAGCGACGGTAAAACCGTACACGGTGTTGCCGCAAGTGGCACCATGACCGATGTTGAGAACTATGATGTTGATGACATCAGTATGGTGAACATTGAATTCAAAAACGGCACTGTCGCAAACATCGTCTCCTGCTGTGCGATGCAAGGGTTCGGACGCGTCCAACTCGAAGTCTTCACACGTGGATTGGTCGTTACCGTCGGTGGTCCGAACCAAGTCAACCGTGGTGGCGAGACAGAGCCACTCTCAAACGAGGATGGACAGGACCGGGATCGTGTCTTTCTTGACGCTGTGAAAACTGGAGACAGTTCACAGATTCTATCATCCTATAGCGATGCGTTGGAGACGTTGCGTATCATGCTCGCTGCGAGCACTTCCTTCCGCACGGGTAAAGCTGTAGATCTGTAATTTCGCGATTCGCTATTTCACGTTTCGCATTTGCATTTCGCGGTTCGCGGTTCGCGATTCGCGATTAAAGAAAGAGAGAATTATGCCAATTAATCAATCCATCTGTTTCGGTGGTTTCAGCCGTGGCAGAGACCCAGTTGAAGTTATCAAAAAAGCCGCTGAAATCGGTTATAAATCCGTTGAAATGCTTCCCACAGAATATTGGTCCGTCGTCAAGGACCACGGGATGCGCGTTGCGATTATTTCTGGACACGCTTCACTCCCTGACGGCTTGAACAAGCGCGAAAATCACGACCGAATTGAGGATGAGCTCCTTCAGAATATCGACATCGCCGCAGCAAACGATATCCCCGGACTGATATGCTTCTCTGGAAACCGAGAAGGAAAATCAGAAGAGGAAGGACGTGATAATACAATAGAAGGTTTATCGCGCGTCACCAAAGCCGCTGAAGAGAAAGGGATTAACCTCTGTATCGAGTTACTCAACAGCAAAGTTAACCATCCCGACTATCAATGCGATAAGACGGAGTGGGGTGTTGAGGTTTGCAAGGGTGTCGGCTCTCCGCGGGCACTGCTCCTCTATGACATCTATCACATGCAGATCATGGAAGGCGACCTCATTCGGAACATCACCGACTACAGCGACTACATCGGGCATTACCACACAGCGGGTAACCCTGGACGTCACGATCTCGACGACGAGCAGGAGATTTACTATCCTGCCGTGATGCGCGCCATCGTCAACACCGGCTACGATCTCTATGTCGGTCATGAGTTTGGACCGAAAGGCGATGCCCTTGACGCGATGCAACACGCTTACGATGTCTGTAACGTCTAAGCGGAGTTCACATAGATTGTAGGGGTAGGTCTCGTGCCTACCCCTATTTTTTTCTAACATGGGGCAGGGCTCCCTAAGTATGTAGAGATCAAAGGTCTTGTGCCTACCCCTATTTTTTTACTAACAAAACGTGAATTCGGTGCTATAATAGTAGAGATCGTTGTGATGCGCGTTTTGTTGGACCCTACGCGCTGCTACAACTGCACACCGTTTACATGAATGCGTAACTCAATCAACCAACGATTTGGCTGCGTTCATCTATCCAAAGGGACTGGATACATCGGACGCGAAACCGCAGCTATTGGAAATGGAACAACCACCTAAACCTGAAAGGGTTTACAAGGAGGAATCTAAAATGCGAAACGGGATTGTGGTATTACTTTTCACCTTTATCGTTTCTATTGCTTTGAGTTCTATCGCTGTTGCTAATCTTAAAGATGGGTTACTTGGGTATTGGCCGCTTGATGAGACGGACGGGAAAACTGCAGCAGATGCGAGTGGAAATGGAAACGACGCGGCACTTAAAGGGAACGGTATTTCTTGGAAACCGAATGATGGAAAACTCGGCGGTGCCGCGGAATTTGATGGCGGTGGCGAGGCTATAGAAGACGACAACGGTGCAGATTACATCAATGATCTCACCGCTATTACGGTTGCAGTTTGGGTTAAGTCGGCTGAAACCTTATCTGACCGTGGATTCATTGATGGACGTGACCCGGGTGGCGACGATACCGTCCTCTCACTTCGCTACGATGCTGCCGGTTTTGAGGCAGGGGGTAAGGACCTTGTTAAAGCCGGTATTACGACGACAGGTGGGATTCAGCGACTTGAGACTTCAAGTGACATACAGACCAAATCGTGGCAACACTTCGTCCTTACATGGAGTAGTGGCAACGAGTTGGCACTTTATATTGATGGTGAACTCGACACGCCGACCTTCAACAGTCCAGCGACGAAAGGAAAGTTGACGGATGCCACCAAACTTGTCATAGGGAAGGGCGAAAAGGACCAGGGACGATCATGGAACGGGCTTATTGATGATGTCCGCATCTACAATAGAGTCTTAGATGATGGAGAGATTGCAGATCTTGCTGCAGGGGTCCTTGCGGTTGAAGCGAGTGAAAAATTAGCAACTGTTTGGGCACGTCTAAAGCAAAAATAATCTGCCTATGCTGGCGAGGTTTCCTAACCTCGCCAGGCCCCTAAAAATAGTAAAAATAGGTAGGCGAGGTTTCCTAACCTCGCCGGGTATCTGTAAAAGATTACACAGCATCGGATGCACAATTTTTACGTTTAATTCAATCTACGGAATGTCTAATTTTATTTTTTAACAACAATGACCCCTGAACAGAGAGCCAGACGCAACATAGATAATATGCTCCAAGCATCTGGATGGCATGTCCAAAATTATGCCGGACATGACACAGATGCTGCGTTGGGAGTGGCTGTACGTGAATATCGACTGAAAGCGGATCAGAGGGCAGATTATCTCCTCTTTATCGGCGGTGTCGCGATCGGGCTTATTGAAGCTAAACCCGAAGGAACAACCCTCAGCGGGGCACTTCAACAAGCGGAACGGTATCGTGCAAGTTTGCCAGATGACTTACCGAATCGCACCAGATTTTTCTTTTCCTACGCCTCAACGGGGATTGAGACATACTTTCGGGACACTCGGGATCCTGATTCACGTTCTCGACAAGTTTTTACATTTCATACCCCCCAAGCACTTTCCGATGCATTTCATCAACCCAGAACTTTACGTGAGAGACTTAAAACGGATCTACCGCATTTAGAAAGAGGTTCTCTAAGAGTTTGTCAATTTGAAGCGATAACCAACCTCGAAGCCTCTTTGAGAGAAGCACGTCCGCGCGCCTTAATCCAGATGGCAACCGGCAGCGGAAAAACGCACGCCGCTGTAAGTAGTACATACCGACTCATCAAATTTACGAATGCCAAACGCATTCTCTTTCTCGTAGACCGGCGCAACCTCGGCAGACAGACGCTCCAAGAGTTTCAGGCGTACACGACTCCCGATGATGGCAGAAAATTCACGGAGCTCTACAACGTCCAGCATCTCTCCAGTAACGTCATTGACGGAGCAAGCTCAGTCTGCATCACGACTATCCAACGCCTCTACGCTATGTTAAAAGGTGAAACCGATTATGAAAGGGACGATGAAGAGGTATCTGACTTTGAAAATGACGATGAACAAACAGTAGAAGTCACTTATAATCCATCAATTCCTGTTGATACTTTTGATGTTATCATCGTTGATGAATGCCATCGTTCTATTTACGGTAAATGGCGACATGTGTTGGAATACTTTGATGCTTTCATTGTGGGATTAACCGCAACACCCTATAGACAAACAATCGGCTTCTTCGATCACAATCTCGTCTATGAATACCGCCACGAACAAGCCGTTGAAGATAATGTAAATGTTGGTTACTACGTCTATAAGATTGAAACCGAAATTACACAAAGCGGCAGCCGTATTGAAGCGGGGCATTATGTAGCAAGGCGAGATAGGGAAACCCGACGGCTCCATTGGGATGAGTTAGATGCTGATGTTGAATATACGGAAAACCAGTTGGATCGCGATATCGTCGCCACAGACCAGATTCGGACAGTAATTCAGACTTTCAAGGAAAAACTCTTCACAGACCTTTTTCCCAACAGACGTATTGTTCCCAAAACGCTTATCTTTGCGAAAGACGATTCTCACGCCGAAGATATTGTCCGTATTGTTCGAGACGTATTCGCCAGAGGGGACGAATTCTGCCAGAAGATTACCTATCAGAGTGATAGACCGGAAGATCTCATCAGAAGATTTCGCACACAATTAAACCCACGGATCGCAGTAAGTGTTGACATGATTTCCACCGGTACTGACATAAAGCCTCTTGAGTGTTTGGTCTTTATGCGCGCAGTCCGATCCAGCGGATACTTTGAGCAGATGAAAGGTCGCGGCGTGCGCGTTATTAGTCCTGATGATTTACAATCCGTTACTGGAGATGCGACTGAAAAAACGCACTTCATCATCGTTGATGCAGTTGGGGTTTGTGACTCACTAAAAACCGATTCACAATCCCGCCCTGGTGAACCTTCTTCTACTGATGATTCAGGAGGCACATCAACAAGGAACACTGATCAAATCCTTGATAATATAAACAAAGATCGGGTTATTGAAACAGGTTTTGACGACGAAAGTTTCACACAGGTATCTGCAGTTATTCAAGCGTTTAAGCAGTTTATTGATCAAAACATCAATAAATTGGTAGCATTACAAATTCTCTGTAGACAGCCAGAGGCGCAAGGGCCCCCGACGGAAGCCAACTTGAAAGCGTTAGAAGAAGCCTTGCAACAGCATTCAATCAGCCTGAGTCGCGAGTCCTTGTGGTTTGCCTACAAAAGTCGGTCGCCACAGAATGTTCGGGGGAATACTGAACAGCGTGCAGATATTATCTCCCTCGTCCGATTTGTTATGGGTGAAAGTGCTTTTTTAGAACCTTTCAGTGTAAGCGTGAATCGACGTTTCGGGGAATGGTTAGCAGATCAGACTTTCACGGCAGAACAACACCAATGGCTTGAGATGATACGGGATCATATCGCAACTTCACTTGATATTCGGATGGGAGACTTTGAGTACGCGCCCTTCGCCGAACTCGGAAACGGTGCGAAAGTTTATGAACTTTTTGGGGACGACTTAGATGAGATTCTAAAGGATCTTACAGAGAAATTGGTTTCTTAATTCCCTTAACTTTGTAGGAGCGAGTGTTTTTGCTGGGGTGTTTCTTCATGCTCGCGACAGAAAAACGGCTTGCATCCAAGTGAAATTCGTGTTAAAATTTTTTTGTAGATTCATTGACTACATAATAATCTTGTCCGAATTTTAGAACACCCAAAGAGGGATCCGACAATGCCAACGCCGAAAGAAGTTTTTGATAATCCTTTAAAATATCTTGATTTCCTTCAGTCCGCTGATTTTGAAGGGCAGTATTTTGACCGTAAAGAGGTTCGGCTCGAGAAAAACCAGATTAATGCGTTGAAAGATAGTATTAAGCCTTGTCTATCTGCATTTGCAAATACAAACAAAGAGGGGGGATTAGTTGTCCTGGGTATTGCTAACGACGGTACTATCAAGGGAACGCAACACGTTGCAGAACAGAAACTTAACGAAATATTGCAAGTTAGAGAATCTCTAAACAACCACGTGACAGATCCAAAACATGTCAATCTGCAAGATCCTAATAAGAACCAATTATATCTGCTGTATACACATGAGACACCAAATGCAATTTGTGAAACAGTAGGGGCTTTTCCAAAAGCTTGGAAAAGAGTCGGACCCCAGAATCGCCCTATGACTGAGCAAGAACGGGAACAGTTAAAACGGGACAAAAGGATAGTTAATTTTGAGAATTCCTACTGCCGTCCCTACGATCCCGATGAACTTGACATGGGTGTCGTTGAAGAGTTTAAGAAAGCTTTTCTTGAAGAGAGAGGATCCCAGTACGGTTATAGCACAGAAGATATTCTAGACCACGCAGGTGCTATCAAAAAAGAAGAAAATGGTAAATATATCTTTACCAATGCAGGTTATCTTTTTTTTGCCTCAAACCCTCGCAAGCATTTTGGAGGAGCATTTGTAAGATTGCTGCGTTATGATGTTCCCGCCGAAGAGTTAAAAGATCGTGGAGGAATGACTTTGGATAAAGACTTTGACGGTCCCTTGCCAAACATCATCCGTGACCTCCGGACTTTTTTAAAAGATTCTGCTCTCTTTCGGACCTTATCTAAGCGAAACCCCGACGGAGGTTTCACTGATGAACCAGAATATCCTTTCATAGCAGTTGATGAGGCACTTGTTAACGCAATTGTTCATAGAGAATATGCTGTTACTACACGGATTGATTGCATTGTTTATAGAGATAAATTGGTGGTGAAAAATCCGGGAAACATACCACAGCATGTCCCCGAGAAATTTAGTCTTGATAACACCATTTTGAATCCTGTACCTCGGAATCCAAAGATTGTTGGATGGATGCGTCTTATGAAAGATGAACGAGGAGCTCTTTTTGTACGCGAATTAGGTGAAGGTACGGAAAATATGCGGAAATCAATGGCGAATCTGGGATTACCGGCTCCCCAATACCATACAGATCAATACACTATCGTCACACTCTATAGTAAATTTGATGAACGATTGGAAAAGCATGCTCTAAAAACGGTAACAGAAACGCAAGAATATGCTAACCTTTTTCTACTTGAACAGTCAAGAGAAAGGATGTCCCGAGGCGAATTCAAAGAAGTTCGCGGAAACATACTCACAGCAATTAAAGACGCGCTATTAAACCACAAGTGGTTTATAGACCGCTTTGCATTTGGTCGAATTGTTGCCCACCAACAAGGTAAATCCTTGCCACTGTCTCCTCAAGTTAAGACAGTTGCTCAAATATATCCTGCGTATGAATTGCAGGTTAGACAATACGCTGAAAATCTCTATCTATGTATTGATTACAAAGTTGAATTGAAAAATATCGTGAGAGTAAACGATTTGCTTAATTATTTTTCTGTTGATGATTTAATTGGTAAACATGCTGTAGCAAAACACTCTGTGCAGTGGGAACGCGGGAAAATTTTAGAAATTGACTCGGAAACGACTAAATTAGCATTATCTGATTTAGACACTGAAGTGAATATCCCGAATAATGATGTTATTCCATCCATAGGAAAAACTGCAATTAAGAAGATTTTGGCAAAGAAAAACATCGCTCACGATCTTGATCAAAAGATAAAGGAACACGCGTTAGCAGCGCAGAGGAATGCTGCCAAAACTCGCGCTGAAAAAACCATCAGGATTGTTCAACATCTTGCTGATGAAATTTTCCCAATCAAGGTCAATAACTTAACATTAACTTTAACCAAGATTCCGGTTCCTCTAAAAACCCCTCTCCCGGGAACTGACTCAAAAGACATTGAACCCCTTACAATATTTCATGAATTTGAGGAACCTCCAGTTCAATTTTATAATAGTCAAGTTGATACCAACATCTTAGATGGATTAGCAAAATATAGTTCTTACGGGACAGATACTAAGAATATTGAGTTAATCCCGATTTGCACTCCGGATCTCCGCGGAGGGATGCAGCAGCTTATCAGTAGACTCAAACATGGAAAATACAAATATCGCGGATCCGAGTGGACATTTAGGACAAAACTAAGTTACCGCGGCATCACAGAAGCCCCTATAGAAGAATTTGAAAGCGAATGTAGGAGATTATTAACAGAGCATCCAAAGTGGGCAGGAAATGAGAGGTTGAACCGTCTTTTTCTTGTTTACGTCCCTGAAGATCGGTTTCCCATAACCGACCTCAATTCACCTTATTACATGATTAAGGAACTTTTGTTGTCCAAGGGGGTCCCAGTCCAAATGGTGGACACACATACACTTAAGAATGCTGATTGGAAAGATTTCAACCTTGCTCTCAATATTACTGCAAAATGTGGTGTAATTCCTTGGGTACTACCTGGAGCACTTCCAGATGCTGATTTCTTTGTTGGTTTATCATATACCCAACATCCTAATAGAAAAATAGATCGGCACATGGCATTTGCCAATGTATTTAGTAATTTCGGACGCTGGCAATTTTATCAAGGAAACACCAAGCCGTTTAATTATAATGAAAGACACGAATACTACAAGGATATCGTACGATCAACGCTGGAAAGACTTGATCTGCGAGAATCACCATCAATACATTTTCATTATTCAGCGAAGTTTTCAAAGGAAGATATAGAGGCGATTATAGAATCTGCGAAATTAGTGCGTCCCAATGGAAAGTACACATTTGTGTGGATAAATAGTAAGCATATCGTTCGGTTTTACGATCCATCTCCACAAACAGATGGAAGTTTGCAACGTGGTAAATACGTGATTGGCGGACCAAAACAATTCTATTTATCAACAACTGGCTATAATACTTACCATAAGGCACTTGGCACCCCTCACCCTCTTGAAGTTAATGTATGGACAGAACCTTACGACCCTTCAAATCCAACAGATCTGAAAGTTATTGCCAAGCAGTTAATCTCTCTCACAAAGCTGAATTGGGCATCAACTCGATCATTCTGTGGTACACCTATTACCATAAAATACGCCCGCGATATCGCCCGTTTCGCGTCAGCATTCATTGAGCGAAATGGAAAATTTGATCTGCACGAAGTTTTGGAGAAGACCCCATGGTTCATCTAACTACTACTTCTGATACTTTGCCAAAAGGGTGGATGCGGACAAGATTGGAGGAGATTAGTGAAATTATATTAGGGCAATCGCCGCCATCTTCCACCTATAATACAGATGGTGAAGGACTACCTTTTTATCAAGGTAAACTTGAATTTGGCAAACTCTATCCTACACCTCGAAAATGGTGCACTGCTCCAAAGAAAATCGCTGAGAAAGGAGACATTTTCATTTCTATTCGCGCGCCTGTGGGGCCTACAAATGTTTGTCCAGAAAAATCCGCTGTGGGAAGAGGACTCGCAGCGATCCGCGGATTAGGTGGAGTTGAGTCATTTTTTATTCTTTATTTACTGCGTACATTTGCAAATGAAATTGCAAGCAGAGGAACAGGAACAACCTTTGATGCAATTACAGCAAACCAGCTTAAAACATTTGAAATCCCACTTCCGCCGTTGGCAGAACAAGGCCGTATCGTAGCCAAATTAGAGACACTACTTACCCAATTAGACGCAGCAATTGATAACCTCAAAAAAACGCAAGTGCAGTTGTATCGGTATCGTAGATCAATCCTCAAAGCTGCTTTTGAAGGGGAATTGACAAGGGAGTGGCGCGATGGGTATTCGGGTGAACTAAAACCGATGGAGGTTTCAGAAATTTCCACACCGAACAATTTACCTAACCTGCCTGAGGGTTGGGTGTGGGCAACATTGGAGGAAATTAGCAAGATTATATTAGGACAATCTCCTCCATCCTCTACCTATAATACAGATGGAGAGGGACTACCTTTTTATCAGGGAAAACTTGAATTTGGCAAACTTTACCCTACACCTCGAAAATGGTGCACCGAGCCAAAAAAGGTTGCCAAAGAAGGAGATGTATTTATTTCGATTCGTGCACCTGTCGGACCTACAAACTTGTGTCTGGAGAAATCGGCTGTAGGACGCGGGCTGGCGGCAATCCGAGGTTTGTATGGAATCCAACCATTTTTTATCCTTTATTTACTGCGTAGATTTGAGAATGAAATCGCAAGTAAGGGAACCGGAACAACCTTCAAGGCAATAACAGGTAATCAACTTAAGACCTTTCAAATTCCCTTACCATCGCTCCAAGAACAAGAACAAATTGTCTCTGAACTTGAACGGTGCCTGTCAGTCGCTGATGAGGTTGAAGCAACGATTGCATTTGAACTGGGACACTCTGAGCGTTTGCGGCAGTCTATCCTCAAGCATGCGTTTTCTGGTGAACTCGTCCCGCAAGACCCGAACGATGAACCGGCAGAGATGCTTCTGGCACGAATTAAAGCAGAACATTAATATTGCATTTGAATCAAAATCTGTGGTAAAATTAAATGTTATCTGTTTGTTTAATGCCTTGATTAAACGTCGAGCTTTGATTCGTTCAATGGTTGCTCATCAAAGGTTGTCACGGATGATTCCCTCTGTCAAGGGTAATACTGATATTGAGTGTTCCTGCTCAATTGCTGCTACGTGAATAGCCAGGGGCATTTAGTTTTCCAATAATTTACGTCCGGAAGCCCGAACTTGTTCGGGAAAAGTGTGCGATCCCGAATAAATTCGGGCTTCCAGAAACGGGAAAGCTTCACATAGGTAAACTTATCTCTTAAAACTAAATTGCCCTGCGTGAATAGCCTGAACCTCTTGGCAAAATTTCGGAAGGAAAGTAAAATGAAACAGATATCAACAGAAAACTCTCTATATATGATTCCTTCTGTAGTAAACTCTTCTTCTGATACTGACATTCTAATTGCGGAATGGCGACGGACACGTCTTGACCTTATGCTCATGTTCAACAATGAATTCGACGAAGACTACGAGGAAGCTACGGCTTTTCTAAAAGGAAAAGAGGACCTCAATGTGGAAAAAGATATAGGATTCATTGACGGATATCCATTATCAATAGACTACATAGAACCTAACGTCAATGACACTCCTCCACATTGGCAGTATCTAATTTCATACGGCGGCCCAGGATCCGAAATCCGATTCTTTGTTGACGACAAAAGTTCTACCCAACCTTACAAGGTTGAATTCTGGTTCTCAGAGTGGCCCAACAGTGGAAAACAAGAGGTAACAGGCGAAGCTATTATTGAACAGCTTTGGGAACAATCTCTACTCCCACTAACGGAACAAATAGAGACACAAAACGAGGAACTATCTCAAGAAACTGATCCGCTCCTCGCGCTTGCAGGGACGCTTAAATGGGATGACATGAGTGGTCCCGAAACCACATTGCCTCCGGAGATACGGGTGGTGAAAGGCGCACACGAAGACCATCCAGATCCACTCATCGCGTCGCTGGGCACGTTGGCATCTGATGTTACCGACATCGGTGAACGCCACGATGACTATATTGCAGCTGCCCTGCTTGCAGAGTTACGAGGAGATGAGGATGAATGAGGTTTTCGCAGACACCTCTGGGTGGGCGAATGCTTTTATTACGACAGAACGTTATCATACGGAAGCCTTTACATTAGTAAAACGGTGGCAACAAAACAATCAACATGTTGTCACAACAAACTATGTTTTAAGTGAACTAATTGTTCTACTCAGTTCTCGTGGGCAGCATCGCCCAGCTGTTCTAAATAATATTGGGACTATCCGCTCAGCGGATTGGGTCGAAATCGTCCATGTAGACGAAGCGTTAGACGAGAAAGCATGGCAATTGCTCGTAAATCGGTTGGATAAAAAATGGAGTCTTGTTGATGCTGTCAGTTTTATTTTAATGCAAGAGCGAGGTATAACTGAAGCCTTGACTGCGGATCACCACTTCGAGCAAGCCGGTTTTGTCCGCCTTCTGAAATAGTTGATGATCTGTCAAAGATTGTACGGTAGTCTACTATGGTAATTTTCCCCAAATTCCGATAGATAAAATGTTATGGAAATCTTACAAAGCCCCCGGGTGCCCTCTCGGTCTCAAACACACAGAACACTACTCAAGAAACATATTCAACGCGAATTAAACGAAATTCGCGAAGAAGTTGAAGAAACTTGTGTTTTAGCTGATGATGTTGAACCTGTACCAGAATCGGCGTATATCGAAACACTCTCTTTGCTGGAGCAGATGTCCTATGATATTCCAATCCCAGACATGATGTGGTTAGAAGATGGTGGGATCGGCTTAGAATGGAGACCGGGCGGTGGTATCGTCACAATGAGTCTATATGGTGACAGACATGTTGTTTACTGTGCCTATTTTAGTAAAAATCAGGAGATCGCTGGAATTTGTTCATTGGACGAGACTGCCTTTCTACGAGGATTTCTTACAACACTGAACACGCCCTTTTTGTAAAGGATATGGAAAGATATTTATGCCAAACGCATCCGCAACAATTGTCCAAAAACTTTGGAATTTTTGTAATGTGCTCCGAGATGACGGGGTCAGCTATGGCGATTACGTCGAACAACTCACCTATCTACTGTTCCTCAAACTCGCTGACGAACAGACAAAACCACCCTTCAACAAACCTTCAACAATCCCCGCAGGTTTGGATTGGGAGAGTCTTCTTCAAGAAAGTGGTGCCGAGTTAGAGGCACAATACCTCAAAATCCTCCGAGAACTCAGCAACGCATCAGGTTTGCTTGGTGTAATCTTCCGAAAATCACAGAACCGTATTCAGACCCCCGCGAACTTACAACGCCTCATTCATCTCATCAACGCTGAGAATTGGAGCGGGATGGCTGGCGACATCAAAGGCACAATCTACGAAGGGCTTCTACAGAAAAACGCTGAAGATACCAAAAGCGGCGCAGGTCAGTACTTCACACCGCGTCCACTCATCAAGACAATGGTTGCAGTGATGTGTCCCGAACCGATGCAAACTATCTGTGATCCAGCGTGCGGCACCGGTGGTTTCTTTCTCTCGGCATACGACTATATTTCTGAAAATTACGGCAGTACGATGACTCGCGAACAGAAGGAATTTCTTAGATTTAAGACCTTCGCTGGTACAGACATCGTTGATAACGTTGTGCGCCTCTGTGTCATGAACCTGTATTTACACGGTATTGGTGGAACAGAGAGTCCAATTGCAACCGATGATAGCCTTAGCCGGGACCCAGGGAACCGATACGACATGGTGCTTACGAATCCACCCTTTGGGAACAGGAGCAGCATTACAATCGCTGCTGATGGAAGTCCGCGGAACAACGCATCCCTGACTTATGAACGCGATGACTTTTGGGCAACCACTTCAAACAAACAGTTCAACTTCCTTCAACACATCAAAACGATTCTAAAGACAAACGGACGCGCCGCTGTCGTCTTACCAGATAACGTCCTCTTTGAACGCGGAGCAGGGGAAACAATCCGGCGACAGCTGCTTAAATTGTTTGATGTTCACACCCTATTGCGATTGCCTACGGGTATCTTCTACGCCCAAGGGGTCAAAGCAAATGTTCTCTTTTTCGATAAGCGTCCGGCGCGTGAAGAACCGTGGACACAGAAACTCTGGATTTACGACTTGCGGACGGACAAACGTTTTACCCTCAAGACGAATCCCTTACGCGATGCTGACTTACAAGATTTTATTACCGTCTACAATCCAAAGAACCGTTATGAACGCGCAGAGACCGATCGTTTTTGTGCCTTCACTTACGAGGAACTTGTCCAACGCGAACATGCGAATCTTGACATCTTCTGGCTGAAAGACGATTCATTTGAGGATGCAGCAGATCTCCCTACGCCAGATGTATTAGTGGCAGAAATTACCAAAAATTTAGAGTCCGCATTAGCACAATTTCAACACATCCAAGCAGAATTAGATAATACCGACTAAATGAAAAAACATTTTCTTGAAAACCTTCTCGGTTGCAAATTAGAAGACACACTCGCGGCGATCTCAGCAGATACCGCTGCAGTTGAAACGCTCCTTTCCTCACTTCCCTCAGACACACTCGAAAACCATCTCAACCCGCAGTGGGTCGTACTTGCCGCCGGTAAAGGCACCCGCATCGATCCGACCGGACGCTTGAGTAAAACACTGGACATCACCTTCGGCGAACAGAATATGCTCCAACGCTCCCGACAGCATCTCCCCGGCACCCGTCCCGATATTGTCGTTATCAACCCACAGATGGCAGCGCGGATTGAGAAAAGTGAGTCTCCAGAACAGTTATTAGGTCCCAACGCCGTTTACGCTGTCCAAGAGGAGATGAACGGCACAGGTGGCGCATTACAGGCAGCACTCCCCACACTCCGCGAGTCCGACGCTGAATGGATCGGCGTGTCGTTTGGTGATGAACCGTTTTTGGAGAGAGATATTTTTGCACAGACGCTGCTCTCCCATCTCGTCTCCGGTGCGGATGTCACTTTGTGTGGGAAAATCCCTGAAACCGTCGTCGATAAGGGTGGACTTTTCTTTGACAAGGACGGGAAGTTCATAGGAACCAAAGAGTGGTACGATATGACAGAAGCCGAAAAGCAGGAGATGTGGGACAGATGGCACAACGGAGAAGCATACACCAACACAGGCATTACACTCATTCGGAAAAGCGCGCTCTTAGAACGGATAGATCGGTTACAACCCCACCCAAACCGAAACAACGAACTTCACCAAGTCGATCTGATACGCCACTGCTATGAAGACGGTCTAAAAACAAACGCTTTCATTTATCGCGACGAGGTATTGTCAGGGGTTAACCGTTGGTCGAATGTCTTATCAGGTGAGGCAGTGCTATTTGCACAGACCCGCGAACGCCTTGCGCAGAAAGGGGTTCGCGTTGATCCGACTGCGCAGATAACAGTGGGCAGCGATGATATTGAGATTGGAACGGGGTGCTATCTCCTCGGCAGGGTGCATCTCGGCGAAAAGGTACAGATTGGAGACTATTGTAGACTTGAGAACGTCACACTGCTCGGTGCAACAAGGGTAGGCGATTCGGTCGGATTAGAGGGTGTTTCTGTGACCGATACCACATTCAAGGGTAACCCTTTACCCGAAACACTGGCAGCACCTATCCGTGGTCTCGCTACCGCAAGTACAATTAAAAATTGCACATTCGATGCAGTCAGCATCGGGAACGGCGTTCAACTATCATCGGTTGTCGCACGAGGCACAGTTATCCCTGCTGGTATTGTTTTAGTGGATCGGACGCTTGGTGTGCCACCGGCGCAAACGCCACCTTCAGTACCGAAACCCATCTTTGATGAGATTGTGCCATCCGGGTATATCCCAGGGCTTTTCGCGTTTGGTGAGAAGAAAGCACTCCCCGACTGGGAGAACCTTCGGCAGCACGTCCTGTCGCACAGTGCTACGGAATTGATTCCGCGAGCGGTACGGACATCGGAACTCCAACAAGTTATGCGTGAGGCAGTCCAGACGCTTCTGGATATGCGCCGCGCTAACGGGGACTACCTGATTGAATCGCTTACCTCTGAAGAGATATGGGGGAGTCTCTTCGAGATGGTAACGCTTCACAGCGGCAACCCAAACCCCTATCACTCTGACAAACGCAAAGCCCGGCAGACCGCCTTGGAACTGCTGCCGGAGTTCTGGGGCAACGATTGGTTACAACGTTTGAAACTGGTTATCACCGGAAATATCGTCGATTACAACAGCGAACGGGTTATGAAGAGATTGAGAGAGAATCCAGACTACTTTTCTGAAGTCTTGCGCGCCGCAGTTGAAGCACCTTTCGCGATAGACTGTTATGAGACTTTCCGGGCGAAGGTGATTGATGGGGAACCGCAGGAGATCCTTTGGCTTGCTGACAACGATGGTGAGGTTATCTTTGACATCGCCTTCGTTCAAGACCTTGTTGGATGTGGACACCGTCTCACGATTGTTGGAAAATCAGAAGATGCCAGCAACGATGTAACGCTTGCCGATCTTCACGAAATAGTGAACTACCCGCAGTTCGCAGAACTTCAGAGAGCCATTCAGCACGGCACTGTTAAATTGATGTCGTCGGGTGCGAAGACAATCGGAACGAACCTTTATCACGGTACCGCGGAATTCTTCAATGCTTTATTGCAAGCAGATTTAGTTATCTCAAAAGGCCAGGGAAATTTCTTTACAACACCGGGTTGGAAGAAGGATACATTCTATCTGTTGCTTTCCAAGGGTGTGACAGCGGAACAGAGTACAGGCGTTGTCGCAGACCGGAACTTGCCGATTGACGGTCTGATTTTGGCGTATCTCCCAGGCGGAACAAAACGGAACGCGCCGCTCCGAGAACTTTGTCGAAATAAATAAAAATTAACTGGTATTTTGGCAGAAGATCGGCTATAATGTTTGCAAGGGAGGAAGATTCATGAAAATTTTGTTCGCGTTTGTGCTATTCCTACTGGTCGCGGCTCCCGCGCTTGCGGAACTGACTCCGGCAGACATCCGAATCATCCGAGAAGAAGTTACTGCGATTGTCAAAGCCGAGAGTGCCGCTCTCGAAAAACGGATGCAAGCGTACGTGGATCTGAAATTTGAGGTGCTTGATACCAAGTTTACCACGAAATTGGCGGAAATGGATACCAAGTTTACTACTAAATTTGAGGCAATTGACAAGCGTTTTGAAGCAATTGACAAGCAATTTGAAGGGGTGGACGGGAAGCAAAACATTATTTTGATATTTGTGACAGGTCTCATTGGCTTAATTGTGTTAGCCATCGGGGTCCCACAGATTATCGTGGCACTTCGGCAGAAAGATTACCGCGCGCTCGAGGCAGAAATCAGAAGTCTTCAAGAGAAAGTTGAACTCTTGGAGGAAACTCGGCTGGCGAAACCGCAGTAATATCAGCTTACTTCTGTTACTCTCGAAATCGTGAATTCCCGCTTGCCCGACGGCGGAAGTGCGATATCGTCAACAAACACCACCCCAACACTAACATCTGCCCCCAGTGCTTCCTGAATTCCCATGACGAGGTCCCGGCGCGTCGTCTCCTGCCACTGATCGTTAATAACCAGTTTCAAAACACACCTATCAAGCGTCTCCTGAATGAGTTGGAATTGACTCACGCCTTGGAGGTCATAGAATTGTTGTGTGAAATACCCACCGTGTATCAGCGTCCCAGCTCGGGTTCGGAAGGTTGCAGTGGAGCGTCCAAGTAGGTCCGCCAAAACAGGCAACCCATTGCCACAGGGACACATCTCGTCAGCGAGAACGCCGATGTCTCCAATTCGATAGCGAATAAACGGCATCGCATAGTTATTGAGTTGTGTAATCAAAATATCGCCGGGTTGCGCGTATGGATCGGGACTGTCGATTTCAAGGTAAAGGTCCCGACAGTTGATATGCATCCTACCTTCAGCACACTCCATCGCGATTAAACCGACCTCACGTCCGCCATAACGATTGAAGACTTTAACGTCAAAAACAGATTCCACCAAATTACGGTAATGCCGATGGAGCATCTCCGCTGAAGAGATAATCCCTTTCAGGTCCCATCTCGGTCTCAAACCGTTGTCAAAGATGAATTGGGCAAACTGATAAAGCGAGGAGGGATAGGCGAGAATTGTCCTTGGATTCCATCTATTCATCTCTTCAAAGGCTGCATGCATTGCCGCATCCGTGAGATGAAATCCGTTGAGCCAATATTGATTCCGCCAGAAGGTATTGAGCCGATGTTTCCAGTGTTCATCGCCTCTCAGATCTGCGGGTGCTCCCCAGATAATCAACTGAGGTCCACCGAAGTCCCAACCCGCCCATCGATCGAAATAGTAGACGCTCAAATTTCGCTGATTCCAATAGTTTCTGTCTTGATAGAAGGTAAGCGGTGTACCTGTTGAACCACCGGTGGCATTCTTAATGCGTTGATTCGCGTTAAAGGCTTCAGAACAGAGACGCTCCAGATGTTCTCGGATATCCTGTTTCTCAAGGGGCGGGATCTGTGATATGTCTGGGGGCTCCGTCGTTAGCAACTCGCGATAATAAGGGGTCGTCTGATACGCGTGTCGGAGGAGTTTTTTTAGGCGTTCTGCCTGAAACGCCACAATCGTTTCGCGCGCGCCATCCAACAACGCGGTAATTTCCGAGAGTTGGGAGTTGTAATTCATCCCCTTGCGGTAGGTATTGTAGGCATGCCACGCTGCCTTTGAGAGTAACCTTTTGACAGAGCGACGGATTGGCATAATTTCAGCATTCGCTATTCGCGGAGTGTATCAACGTTTGGTGAATAGCCATCTGGAAACTGATCGCTCACGGAACGTCCGTCTTGAAAAAGTTGACCGGCATCCGGATTTTCAGGTTCATGGGGTGGCGGGAAATCTCGCCATCTGTTGCCATCCAACGGAATTTCGTACCCGTCCTTGCGGAACCGTTCAATCAAGCGTTCTCGATAGGTGTTGAGAACCCTACCATATCCCGGGTTACCGGCAACGCTACGTTCGTCAAGTCCACCCGGGGAACGTCTGAAAAGCCACTCCTTGCGATCCGCTGCAGAGTAGATGTATTTGTATTGAGACGTAAGGAGCATATACAGTCCCGTGCCTTCTTGCCCCAATTGACCGACGATGGTATCTCGTTGGGTGTTGCCAGTGGCAATATCTGCGAGATCCGCACCGCTGCGATCTGTTTCTAACGGCAACCCAGCTGCACTGAGACTGGTTGGGAGCACATCAACCAAACTGGTCGGTGTGTCGCACTGTGTGTCCCTTTCAAAACGTTCAGGATAGCGGACGAGTAACGGAATCCGAGCCGCTGCGTCAAGAAAAGAGCGTTTCCCATAACAGTCGTAGTCACCGAGCAGCTCGCCGTGATCGGAAGTATAAATGATTAACGTGTTATCCAACTCACCTTCCGATTCGAGATGGTCAAGGATCCGACCAACCTGATAGTCTATGAAAGAGATAGCGGCATAGTAAGCCGCACGCATCGTTCGGAGGAGATTCATATCGCGTCCTTGGTCGCGGTATTTATAACGATTTTGATGCCGGTTCCAGTAGGTATGCAGATGCGCATAGTCCGTTGGTAAGAAAGGCAGTGGCATCTCGACTGTGCGATAGAGGCGGCTCCACGGTACTGGCGATTCAAAGGGCGGGTGTGGTTTGATAAAACTCGACCAACACAAAAACGGTCGGTTCGTATCACGCTGAGATAAAAACTGGAGTGTTTTATCGCCTACCCACTGTGTGTGGTGCAAGCGAGCAGGAAGTTGTGAGGGTTGCGGGATGTAGTAGTATTCGCTGCGTTCACCGTGCGGTGCGACGATATGATCGTAGTCGTTCTCGTGTAGAAACTCTGTAAAATCGTCAGGACCCGGTCCCTCTTCGGAATAGTCGCGCGTTTCAAATCCCCACATTTTGCGGCTTTGTGGGCTGAAGTGCATCTTGCCGATACCGTGGGTCTGATAGCCTGCCTCGTTCAGCAACTCCATCACCGAGACGCGATCCTGCGGCATCGGTGAATTGTTTGTGCATCCCGTCTGATGGGGCCACTGCCCAAGCAGGAAACTGCAGCGAGATGCCACGCACACAGGAGACGGACAATACGCTGATGTAAAACTCGTACCCTCGCGAACAAGGCGATCCAGACCGGGGGTCTGAATAAGCGGATTACCCAGCGCACCGACTGTATCAAAACGCTGCTGATCGGTCATGAGAAAGAGGATGTTGGGTTGTTTTGCCATGAGAGGTTCCGGGCCTTGAAAAAAAAGCATTTCTATTGGTGTGCAAATTATGGATAGCATACCAGATTTGCAAACAAGACGCAACTATAAAATGCGGAAAATGGAAAACTGGATGGCACTGCTGAACGCCATTTTCTGTTGACACTTGGTGGTATATATGATAACATTTCTATAGTCGGACGCGGGCGAAACTTCTGATGTGATTTGTCGTGTTAGGATTTTCCAACCTGAAAGCGACTTTGTATTCTTGAGGACAAACAACATGGCATTTACTGACTTCAAATCAATTAGACAAGTTCAGGAGGCTTTCGATATTAAATATACGGAAGCCGACTATATTCAGTACGAAAACATTGAACCTTCCAAGGCATTTTTAGAAGAATTTGAATTCAGCCAGCGGCACATCGACGTATTTTCATCAGAAGCTGCCCGTTGTGAGAATGTCATCTATCCGGTACTGAGAGATGTTTATAAAAACTATGTAGAGTGGTTTTCTCTATGGAGTCACCAATCGATTGCTTACAACACCGAGTTAAGTGGTACGCCTGATTACCTTGTCTCAACAAAATCTGCGTTGGGAAAAACCGTCCCAGGAGTACCTATTATTATCGTAGTAGAGGCAAAACGAAATGATTTCGTCACCGGATGGGGACAGTGTTTGGCTGAGTTAGTCGCTATTCAAAAAATCAATAATGACAATTTAAAACAAGTTTATGGAATCGTAACCGACGGAACGTTGTGGCAATTCGGGAAATTGGTTGAAGATATATTTACGTTGAGCAAAACGGCACTTACGATAAACGAACTGAAAAAAGTTTTCGGCGCGATTGGGTACCTGATGCGCGACAGTTTACCTGAAAAGTAAAATGCAGAAATGGTATGAAAATAAAACACTTCTAAACACCTTCATCGTTTTAATGTGCGTCAGTTTTGTCGCCTATTTTTTCTTTCAATGGCGATGGGGAATGCCGCTGTTTCTGATTGGCGGCACGGCGATTATGGTGAGAGGCGTTGTGAAAATTACGATGCGAATGCGAAATAGAAAAAGACGCAAGGAGAAATAGCAGTCAGCAAAGAGGCAGACGGTATATCCTAACTCCCTTTTCAGAAATACATGCAGCTTGAAACGAAGTGGAAAGCGGATATACGGAGAGGGGCGCGAAATCCTCAAACCCGGCTGACCGAATCGCATAGCATAACTCCCCTTTTCAGAAACACACGCAGCTTGAAACGAAGTGGAAAGCGAATATACGGAGAGGGTGCCAGATCCCTAAACCCAGCTGACCGAACCGCAAGGAAAATTAAAAATAATGAAAAGACGAAAGTTTATAAAACTGAGCGCGGTTAGTGCCGCAGGAATGGTGCTACCGCTTCAACTCGAAGGACAAACAGACTCGGTATCGTCCTTGAGACCGAGCACACTGATAACACCGAATGCCGACTTCTATATCCTACAAATCGGTGATCCGGCTGTGCTTGACGGTGCAACGTGGCGAATGGCAATCACCGGACTGATCGAAAAACCGATGCCACCCATCGGGCTTGCAGACATCACAGCGATGGAATCTGTTACGGTGATGCGGACGTTGAAATGTATTGGGGACCCAATTGGCACGGAACAGATGAGCAATGCAGTGTGGAAAGGCGTGCGCCTACGCGATCTGCTTGAGAAAGTCGCTCCGAAACCTGAAGCCAAAGTCGTCGTTTTCCGCTGCGCAGACGGCTATCATACAGCAATCCCACTTGAAGAGGCGATGGAGACAGAAACGCTCCTTGCCTATGAGATGAACGGGGTTCCACTGCCGACAGAACACGGCTTTCCGGTTCGCCTGCTAAATCCGGGGAACTATGGCACGAAAAACCCGAAATGGATCGTCAATATCCAATTGGCTGCCGAACATGAAAGTTATTGGGAGAAACGGGGGTGGGATCCGATCGCACAGGTGAAACTTGCCACAATGATTGGCACACCGAGTGAAGGCGAGGCGATCACAGGCGGAAAAACGTATACGGTTAGCGGCGCAGCGTTCGATGCAGGGAACCACGACGGTATCAAGAAGGTCGAAGTGAGCATCGACTACGGTCAGACGTGGGAAGCGGCGGAGATTTGGGCAAAGGATACACCGCTCGCATGGGTACTCTGGAAATGGGAATGGCACGTACCGGAAAACGCAGCACCCGTTGAAATCTATGCAAGAGCGACCGCTAACAACGGGGTCGTCCAAGACGAAATCGGGATAGATATCGAACCGGTTGGCGCGACAGGCTATCATATAGTCGATGCAGAGGTCGTCCTACCATAGACCTCAGGTGCGGAACAACACAGTATGCGCCGAAACTTAAAGTTGAGCCAACTGCTTACCGTCTATTTTCCTGTCCTGTTAATCGACTTTGCTTATAGCAGTGTCTTAACGAACACCTCCTTTTACACGAGTTATTTAGGATTATCTTCCACGTTTCTGGGTATCCTCAATGCAGTGATGACCGGTTTCTTCGTGGTGCTGGCGATTCCGTTCGGTCGCCTGTCGGATCGGATAGATCGGAGATATGTACTTTATACTGCGTTTCTGGTGATGGGTGCTGCGAGTATCGGGCTTCCCTACTGTCGGAACGGTACGCACCTCTTACTTATTTTTCCCAGCATCGGTGTGAGTATGGCACTCTTCTGGCCAGCCTATGAGGCGTGGCTTGCTGAACGCGAGGGCGAAGCTGAACTCGTCCATCGGGTCATGCTTTTCAATCTGTTCTGGAGTATCGGTATTACTTTAGGTCCAGTGTTCTCCAGCTATCTGTATGGCGATGCGAATCCGTTTAGGCCGTTCTATCTTGCTGGTATCTCGACACTGTTCACTTTGGTGACAATTTTCGGGAATAACTTCCTGAAACTCGATGTTGCCAGAGCCGAGCAATCGGAGCCTACTGAAGTACTTTATCCACCCCTACCCGTTCGGACAACACATCTCAATATTGCGCGATGTGCGAACCTTGCCTCTTGGTTCGTGCTGGGGGTACTGAGGCGACTTGCACCGAAACTGACGAAAGAGATGGGGATGCTACCCACAACATTTGGCAATCTCATGCTGACGCTTGGCGGACTGCAAACACTGGCGTTCGTTATTCTTGGAACGGGTTACTCAACCCGTTGGCACTACCGTTTCGCGCCAATACTCATCGTTCAGTTACTATCAATACTTAGTTTTCTCGGAATATGGGGCACCCAAAACACGCTCCTTTGGGCATTTGCGTTTGGGGTTATCGGTGTATCCGCTGCTTTTACTTATTTCAGCAGCCTCTATTACGGGTTGGATCGACATGTGGACAAGGGCAATAAAAGCGGGTGGCACGAAGCCATACTCGGTGTAGGGATATTGTTAGGTCCGTTCTTAGGTGGTATTTCAGCGGATTCGCAACTCGGTGTTCGGAGTCCATACTTACTCTGTGGCGTGGCGATTGGTATTGCTATCCTGATAGAGGTTTTTATGCTAATTAAGGGCTCGCAATCTTCAGAAGATTCGCCTTGATGTAGTCTTCATCGGGCGTGACACCGAGACCGGGACCGTCTGGTACTGTTACGACGTGATCCTGAATTTCAACACCACTCACCGCCAAAGTCTCCAAAAAAGCGGGGGCATTGAGTTCTGCTGGTAGCACTAAGTCCAACGTTGAAAAGAGGTGGACACTGGCGATGAACCCAATCCCTGCTTCAGTCAAACCGCTACCGAGGAGTTCTAAGGCGTTGGCTTCGGCGACATGAACGCTTTTGAGGCATTCCCCTAAACCTCCAGATTTACAGACCTTCAGAACAACAGCATCGGCACACTCCAAGCGTACGATTTTAGCGAGATCGAAGGACGTAAAACAACCTTCATCAATCGCAATCGGCACAGGTGCGTCTTCTCGGACGCGCTTCATACCGAACCAGTCTTGGCTCGCCACGGGTTGCTCCATGCAGTAAATTTCGCGGATATCGGCAACCCGCTTCAACAGTTCCAGGGCATTGGAGGGTGTGTAGGACTGATTCGCATCAATCCAGAGTTTCGCATGCGGCATCGCTTCATGCACTGCGCGTAGCCGATCCTCATCTTCCCCTGGATTGCCACCGACTTTCACTTTGAAACAGGAACATGGAGACAACGCTTTCGCCTTCAAACCCATAATCTCTGGGGTATCAATGCTTAAGGCGTAGCAGAGCGGTAGCGTGTCGTGTCGTTTCCCACCGAAGAGGGCATGCACCGGCACACCGAGGATCCGTCCACGGAGGTCGTGCAATGCAATATCTACTGCCGCTTTAGCGAACGGGTGTCCATTGCTGACAGCGGGTTTCAATGCGTCATAGATGGCGTGGTGGATTTCGTTGCGATTTAACGGATCCCGTCCGAGGAGTAGGGGTACGATGTAATTGCGAATGGTGGTTGTGATAGATTCAGTGGTTTCGTAGCTCCAAGACGGGAGTGCGCGTTGCTCACCCCAACCGACGTAACCGTCGTCTGTTGTAATTTTGACAAAGACGTGATCGCCTGCGGCACTGGTATCTCCAACGAAACCCGTGCCGATGTTGAAGACATCTTTCATCCCGACAGCAGTCGGATAAACATGGACGTGTGCTATTTTAGTCATCTGTTTTTAGTTGTTGGTTATTGGTTTTTAGTTTTCGGTATTGTAGCACAAGACTCAGGAATTAACCAAAACAATTCCGTTGACATGCTCTCGGTTATCCGCTATAGTAACGGAAATACGAATTGCTGTACGCCGTTGTGAAGGGAACACAGAATGCTCTTTATTATTTTTGTAATTCTAACGCCTATTGTCGTTTGGTTAATCCTGCACTTTATGTCCTCTCGACAGAAAGCAGACGGGGACGCGGCTGAACCCGTAGCACAAATAGAAGTCTGTGCGATGTGCCAAGACGAATTCCCGATGACCGAATTGCTCGAAAAAGAGGTCGGCGGCTACGGCAGAATTTACTGCTTTTGTGGACCGTGTATTGAAAATCTCTATAACGAATACCAGAGCAAAACAGATATCGAAACAGGAGAATGAACTATGTACGATTTAGTTACGTTTGGTGAAGCGATGATCCGACTCACGGCACCGGAGTTTATGCGGCTTGAGCAGGTGTCATCGCTGGCAATCACTGCAGGCGGTGCAGAGATGAACGTTGCCGTCAACGCTGCACAACTCGGATTGCGGACGGCGTGGGTATCCCGACTCGTGGATAACTGGTCGGGTCGTTATATCCGCAACAAAGGACGTGAACTCGGTGTGGACATGTCGAACATCGTCTGGGCAGACTTCGACGGGATCGGCTTGGAACGGAACGGATTCTATCATCTCGAATTGGGTGCCGGTCCGCGTGCGAGCAGCGTTACCTACGACCGCGGCTATTCTGCGATTTCCAACGTGCAGGTCGGTGAGATTGATTGGGCATCTATATTTAGCGGTGCGCGTTGGTTCCATCTCAGCGGTATCACACCGGCTTTGTCGGAATCGGCGGCGGCTGTCTCAGCGGAGGCACTCAAGGCGGCGCGTGCAGCGGGTGTCAAAACGAGTTACGATCTGAACTTCCGTTCTAAACTCTGGAGCGCGGAGGAAGCACAAGCAGCGAACCGACCCATGATGGAGCATGTCTCTGTTCTCATCGGTAACGAGGAAGATTTCGAGAAATCGCTCGGCTTCGCAGCGGAAGGCACAACCGAATCCTACAGCAAACTCGAACCCGATAGCTACAAAGAGATGGCGCAACGGGTCAAAGACGCTTTTCCAAGCATTCAGATGATTGGGACGACCTTACGCGACGCAAAAACCGGTTGGCTCAACGACTGGCGGACGCTTTTGTTTGATGGTGAGGAATTTTATCTCTCTCGTATCTATGAAGACTTAGAACTCGTAGACCGCGTGGGTGGCGGCGATAGTTTCTCGTCGGGATTAATTTATAGCCTATTAAACGGCAAATCGCCCCAAGAAGCAGTCGATTTTGCGGGTGGTTATTCCGCCTTGGCGCATACCTTCCCCGGAGACTTCAATTGGGCAACGGCAGAAGAGGCTGAAACAGCGATACAAGCAGGGAGCGTGCGGATTAGCCGTTAAAGAGACAACACTATGGCAAAGATTTTACTCTCTCAAATTTTTGAAAACCCCGAATTCGATACTGCGGAACGCCGTGCGGCGTTAGCAGATTTAGGAAAACTCGGTGAATTGAGCATCCATCCGCGAGAACTCACTGAAGAACACGCCGATGATGTTGTTGGTGTAATCGCAAGCTCAGTGCCGTTCCACGAAAGCTTCTATCAAGCCGCGGAATCGCTCCGAATCATTGCGCGTTGGGGTGTCGGCTATGAAACTATTAACGTAGATTTGGCAACCGAATACGGTGTTATTGCCACGATTGCCCCGGAACACATGGTGACTGTCGCTGAATATGCGATTGCACAGTGGTTGGCAACATTGAAGCGGGTCTATACACTCAATAGAGCCTCCCATAGCGGCGACTTCGGTCTCATCAAAACGCATGAGGCGATGGGTTCTACGCTCGGTGTGTACGGCTTCGGTCGGATTGGTCAAGAAGTTGCCCGGCGTGCGCGTCCGCTTCTTGGCGAAGAAGGGAGACTCTTGGTTTATGACATCCGTCCGGACATCGCCGAACGCGCAGCGGAATTTGGTGCAGAGGCTGTTGATACGCCGCTCACGCTTTTTGAAGAGAGCGATACTGTATCCTTGCACCTCTCCGGAGCGGATACGGTTGTCGGCTACGAGGAGTTCTGTGCGATGAAACCGCATGCGTCTCTCATTAACCCGTCGCGTGGCAACCTTGTTGACGACGCAGCAGCCAACCGCGCTGTTCGTGAAAATCGGTTATGGTATTATGTGGTGGATGATCCGGTTAACGGACCACGGGAGATTCACAAGGATCACCCGCGTATCATCTGTACGAACCACAACGCCGGTATGACCGTCGAGTCCGGGATTCGGTTGGATCTGCGGACAATCGGACAGGTTACAGATGCGATTGAAGGGCGCGCACCGGCTTATATGCTCAACCCTGAAGTGCTGGAGCATCCGAGGGTCAAGGCGTTTTGTAAAGACACTTCGCAACCACTGAAGTTAGGACCTTAGTCCTTAAACCAGAACCGTAGCCTGCAACAACGGCGCAGGCGGATTTGAGAAAAGGCATGTAATAGATTTACCCGCGTCGTTCTTCCGCAAAGTAAATTAAAAAAATTTCTCAAGCAGGAAAAGGAATTCTCGGTTCGGTTTTTCAGCTGCACTTACCCACTCGTGCGTCCACTTCATGCCTGCCATGACATTCCTTTTGTAGTCAAGCTCAAGAACAGTGAGGAGGTTGCCGTTACGCTGCATGACTTCGTTGAGTTGATCAGCCGTCGCGCGACCGCCGGAACTGTAGGATAGCAGTATCCAACGCGCTTGCGTCATCTGAATAAGGTCGGCAATGGCTTCAACGGCGATGAAACGACCATCGTCGTCGCGGCGGAATTCCTCAAATACAGAGGCGGCGAGGCGATCTGATGTATCTTCTCGCCGTTTTGCTTTGCCGAAAAGGGTGGGTTTATCAAAGAGGACGACGCTTTTCCAGAGATGGTAGTAGGCGGCATATCTGACACGAGAGGGGGGCATCTTCTCGTTGTTTGAACCGTAAGGCGGGTCGAAATACGCAAGATCAACCGAGACCCGCGGCACGAGTTCAAAGATGTCGGTTTGGTGAACTTTATGATCTCCTTCCGACGTGAAAACTTCAGGCACTTCAAGTTGTAACGCTTTATACGCACGCGGTGCCCAATCTTTGAGATACGCGGAAAAGTGACCGAGTGTGCTATCAACACGGTCGAGCGCGAGGATGAGGCTTGTCAGGGCAACGGCTTTATCAACGGAATCGAGATTGAGGCTTTCGATTTCCTGTCGAATCGCATCGAGCTTACGGGTGTTATGGAGCTGCCACGGTTTTTTGAGTCCGTCTGTTTGGATTGCGCAACCGCCGTTGGCGTGTCCGCCGTAGTGTTCTGTGAACCAACCATCATCAGGCGGAACACTGTTGAGGTGATCAATAAGAGGCTGATACGCTTCCTTCGGTTTTGTGTTGAGGAGGTAGGAGGTGCCGAAGACTTTCGACCACGGTGCGATGTCGTTGCAGACGAGGGTATAGCCGAGTTTTGCGAGTGCTTGCGAGACGCGGGTTGTGCCTGAGAACCCGTCGAGGATTGTTTTGGCGTTGACTTTTTTGACGAGTTGGAGGATGTGCGGGATGAGTTTTAGCTTGGAGCCGATGTATTTGATGCTTTGTGTTGGGGGAGGATCAAGTATAAGATCATTGAAAAGAGGAAGTGTCTGCCTCATGTTTTCACCCCTAATGCCTGCTTTATATTTGCAATATCTTCCTTGATCTTATCAAACGCGGAGATATGTCCTATTTCTGAAGATACGAGGGCATGGGAAAAAAGTTTGACGAGAGATCGGTTATACGAGTAAATGATCCATCCGTTGGTAATACTATCGAAATACTTCAGGGCATTCTTAGTATGAGTCCATAGACCACGTTGTAGAGCATTAGCAGTAGCATCACCATAGCGCACCTCACAGATATAACCACCGCTCTTATTGTAAAACCGGTAAACAGGGTGTTTTCTACCTTTACCACTTTCCAGTCTAATGATATAAGCAGTTTCACTCACTGCACGTTCCCAATCAAATACAAGTATATTGCATTGTTGTTTCTTTTCATCGTAGATTAAAGGTAACACGTTGATACTATCGAACTCAGCAAAAGCAGCATCTTTCAGAAGATTTTGGATGGTGCCTTGCTCATCTATTTCCCTACCTGTTTGTGTCAGCTTTGGAAACATGAGAGAATTTTTGTCAGTGGAAAGTTGGAGAGGACCATGACCATAAGCTTTAAGGCTGACTGGGAATTCGTCTTTGGTAATTTCGTTAATAATTTTGATGTCTTCCTCTTTTGATTTTGCCCTATAGAGATCTTTGCCAACGTGAATAGATTTGAAATCATACATATATTGGTTGATAAACTCAGAAACAGCAATTTCTGCTAAATCGCCATGGGTTTTGTTACCAATAAGGCGCATAGTAAAAATATTACTGAGTGTGGTTGTGATTAGATGTGGATGCTTGCTAATCAAGAGCTTCAAGCGAGTAGTGAAATCTTTGTAAGGGTTATTATTATTCATAAATCCTTTCCTTCTGGCGGGCAAACAATTAAAATCACAAGCATAGTATCACATTCAAAGAAATTGGTCAAAAAAGCACTGCGCTCAGACCTATTAGTTTTCGACAGCCCGCGAAAGTCTTTTAGGAAAATTAGCATCTAAGACTGTATTCTGAATGAAAGTGCTTGCATTCAGGATTTCAATCCCGATAAGTTCACCATTTTCATTCAGTTCAGCCGTGACCTTGGAGCTTAACTCCAAACTCCCATCCTCAGGTTCATCAGAAATCACAAGATGCAATATATCTTTTTTTCAAAATATGTCATCTTGGGTTTATGCATCAAGGTAAATCCGGTTCGTAGTAGGGCAATTCATTGCCCGTTGTTGACTTGTGGACGTGCGATAAATCGTACTACTACGAACATACCCCTGATTTAAAACTGAATAGAATACTATTCTATTCTACTTCGTCTGTTTCAGAATTGTATAGACGGTATTTTCCGGTTCCTATTTTCCAATAATATTTGTAGTCCCCAGCATGATATTGGTAGGATCCGTGATTAGGACATCCTGCGATGATCTGAGCCCCTACTGTGTTTTTGTTGAAGTCTGGATATTTCTGTAAAATAAACGTCGTGATCTCCTTCAATGTAAATTCTCTATCTCCATCTCCTCCCGTCAATTCTTGAACTGCTTCCTTAACTACATCCCTTACTCCTTTATCGCCCGACCACTGAGAAGTTTGCGAAATTCGTTGGTGCCGCTTCTTAGACGTGACGATCTCTTCATCACCGACTTTAGTTTCTGTACTGACGAGTACTTCACCAGTTTCTGTTTGGAAGGCGGAAACATCTATGCAGCTGATATCCATTCCATACGAAGTTCGGAGGAAACGGCAGACACTTGCGATCCGTGGTACTATTTCTTCTGCCACTACAAACATACGCAACTTCTGATTGAAAGGTGGGAGTTCGTCGGTTTCAGGTATATCAAACGCCTCTCTGAAGGCATCGGGAAAAGTCTGTCCTCTGAATTCATCGCGTTTTTCAAAATAGGCATCAGCAATTTCATGAATCTCTTCCAGTGACAGTTCATTTGCCCATGCTGCGTATTCAAGTAATTGCGCCATCACATCTCGTGGAGTTCTCCCTCGTTTGAATTCAACAACGACGAGATTGCCCTCTGAATCCACACCGAGTAAGTCTGGAAAGATAGTCCCTTCTTCATCTTGGGCACTCGGTTGTCTGCCGATCCACAAAACAAGTTCATCTTGGATAACTGCCCACGGACTGTTTTCAAGCCAAACCTCCAGATGTTCTTCAAGTTCAACTTTCGTTTCTTGGGCGATGATGAGTTTATCTTCCTCTAATCTAAAGATGGGCATTGTTTCTCCTTAAAATCTAATATGAGGTTCAATAGAGGCTTTGTAGCACAAACTTTCCAGTTTGTGACATGCCCTACGCAAACTAAAAGTTTGTGCTACATTCTATTCAAAAAGTTCCGCAACAGAACACGCAAACCCTTCAACGACATCCTCGCCTGTTAATGTATCTTCACAGGTAAGCAATGTAAAATCTGTCTCGGAACGATAGATCATCACCGTTTTGGCGACCGGTTCAATCACCCAGACGAGGCGGGTTCCTGCTTTTAGATAGGCGAACGCCTTCTCGGTAACATCGTACTGCTTATCTGATGGGGAGACTATCTCAATCGCGAGGTCTGGCGGAATAGGCGAGCCTTTACGCCTGTCTTCCGGTAGGCGGTCAGTCGAAACAAAAGCAACATCGGGTTTCACCAACCTGTCACCCAAATGGAAAGTTGTCTCTGCGGTGTACAAACGTCCTAACTGATTCTCACGAACGTATGTATATAAACAGTGAATAATATTGATGCTAATCTCACCATGTTCCATAGACGGCGGTGCCATCGGTACTAATTCTCCTTTTATATATTCATAACCTTCTAAGTCGTTTTCGAGAAATTCCTCCAGCGTCATTGTATCGGGGGTCGGCATTTCTTGAGTAGGGTCAGGGTTCGTTTGGGAATTAAGCATCAATCTTCTCCTCTCAATTGCGTGTTTATGTTAAGAAAAAAATGCTTTGATCGCGCCACCGACACCGATAGCGGCGGCAATACGGAACAGCCAATCCATCAACGTTTTCTGGAAAGTTGACACGGCTTTTTTACCCGCAACGGCTTCCTCAACATTCCGCATCCGCGCCTCCAAAGATTGTATATCGCTCCGGATATCTTGCATATCCATGACAAGGCGTGACTCTAAAGATTTTATATCCTCACGCAGCAGCTTAAACATGTCAAGTGTTGTAATTTGCTCGTCGTTCATGGTGTTCTCCTTTATCAAATTTATGTATGCCGAATGGCATCAATGGGAGTCATCTTTGCCGCTTGACTGGCGGGGTAGTAACCGAAGAAAATGCCGATCACTGTACCCGCGGCAACGGAAATGAGGACGGCTTCTGGTGTAACGATAGAGGGCCACACCACACCTGGGAAAAATCTACCCACTACCCATACAAAACCTTTACCAACGATGAAACCGAACAGGATACCCAATAAACTGCCAATCAGACATAAAAGGATAGATTCTGTAAGGAACTGGAGTCGGATGTCAAAACTTTTCGCACCCACGGCTTTTCGGAGTCCGATTTCCGGTATCCGTTCTGTCACCGAGACAAGCATAATATTGAGGATACCGATGCCTGCTACAATCAAAGAGATGGAGGCAATGACGACGAGTACCATCTCCATAATAAAGATAATCCGCTTTCCACTTTCAATGCCTTTTTTTGCGTTCCACGTCCGGAAGAAGGTATCGTCGTTGCCATGGTTGCGCATAATAACTGTCTTTACTTCCTTTATGGCTTGATCGACTAAATCAATGCTTTTGGCACGTGCGATGACGGCACCCACTCGATTACGCCCACCAAAACGGGTCTGTGCCGTTGTAATCGGAATGAAAATCATGTTGTCTTCGCTTCTACCCTCATCAAACCCATCACCCCGACTCTCCATAATTCCGATAACAGTAAAACGCATGTTATTGATGCCGACTTCCTTGCCAATCGGGTTCTTTCCCTTGAACTGCTCCTTCCAGACTTTCGCCCCAATGACACAGACCTTATTCCAGAAGTCCATATCAGTATCGGCGAGAAACCTACCATAATCAGCCTCCCACTGTTGAACGGCTTGATATTCATTCGTTGTTGCTCGGAGATAGGCGTGTCGGTGCTTTCCTTCAACCTCAAAGTCAATCGGATGACTTCTCTCAACAGTTGCGACCTCAACAGAGGGACAGTCCGCCAGAATGTCGTGCAGATCCCGCATTTCTAAGTAATGCGGACTGGTATTGCGTTGCCAGCGATTGTTTTTTTCGATATAGCCGGGGCGGTAGACACCGAACATGGTGGGACCCCCGATCCGCTCAATCTCTACCATTAGAAGTTTTTCTGCTCCTGCGCCAAAGGACATCATGGCAATCACGCCCGCAATACCAATAGTAATTCCTAAGAGCGTGAGAATCGTGCGGAGTTTGCTCCCGCGAAGCACGGAAAACGCTGAAATGAGATTTTCTAAGATTTGCACTTTGGTCCTCTATGTATGCCGAATGGCATCAATAGGAGTCATCTTCGCGGCTTGACTGGCGGGATAATAACCGAAGAAAATACCGACCGCTGCACCTGCAGCAACAGAGACCAGCACGGCTTCAGGTGTAATCACAGAGGGCCAGGACATTCCCTGTAGAAATTTACCGACGATCCACGCGAAGCCTTTTCCGACGACGGCACCAAACAGGATACCGAGAATACTACCAATCAGACACAAGAGGACGGATTCTGTGAGGAATTGGAGTCGGATGTCAAAACTCTTCGCACCGACCGCTTTCCGGAGCCCGATCTCTGGAATCCGTTCTGTCACCGAGACGAGCATGATATTAAGGATACCGATACCCGCAACAATCAAAGAGACTGACGCAATAACGACGAGGACTGTCTCTATGATAAAGATCATCCTTTTCGCGTTCGCGATGCCCTGTTTCGCAGACCACGTTCGGAAGAAGGTATCATCTCCACCGTGGTTGCGCATAATAACCGTCTTTACCTCTTTTAAAGCCTGCTCCACCAAAAGTGGACTCTTGGCGCGCACCATGATGTGTCCAACGTGATCGTGTCCCCAGAACCGTTTCTGGGCAGTTGTAATCGGAATGAAGAGCATGTTATCATCGCTCTTGCCGCGTTCCAATCCATCGCCTCGGCTCTCCATGATGCCGATAACTGTGAAACGGTTGTGTCTCCCATGGTTGTTGATGACAACTTCCTTCCCGATGGGGTCCTGTCCTTTAAACTGCTCTTTCCATATCTTAGAACCGATGACGCAGACTTTTGTCCAAGTATCCATATCGGTATCAGCGAGAAATCTACCGTATTCCGTCTGCCAATCCCGAACGGCTTGGTATTCATTTGTTGTCGCACGGAGATAAGTCTGCTGAAATTTTCCGTCAACACCGAGACCGATGTAGTAACTCCCTTCAACAGTTGCAACCTCAACAGAAGGACAATCTGCTAAGACATCACGGAGATCGCTCATCTCTAAGTAATGTGGACTGGTGTTGCGTTGCCAGCGTCCGTTCTTACGAATATGACCGGGGCGATAAACACCAAACATACTCGGTCCACCGATATTGTCGATCTCGGACATAAGGAGTTTTTCAGCACCCGCACCGAAAGACATCATCGCTATCACGCCTGCGATGCCAATGGTGATTCCTAAGAGCGTGAGGATCGTTCGGAGTTTGCTCCCGCGCAGAATAGCAAACGCTGAAATAAGATTTTCGAGTAT
Organism: Candidatus Poribacteria bacterium; assembly: GCA_965232115.1. Taxonomy (GTDB): domain Bacteria; phylum Poribacteria; class WGA-4E; order WGA-4E; family WGA-3G; genus WGA-3G. The sequence goes on along the minus strand of OZ246958.1, from coordinate 3,335,485 downwards.
GTTCATGTCTTTTCCTTATTCATAAACGGCACAAAAAAGTTTTGATTGCACGAATTCATTATGTGTGCTAAACTGCTTAACGGACAAAATAGAGATATGTTCAGTGGATTCGGACTGCACCTATAGCACGCCTCGGTGTTATTGCTATAAAGTATATCATAAAATCTTTAAGACTTGCAAATTTTTCAGGCGAACAGTAGGAGCAAAAATTGTGCAGATGGACGCTTTTAAGACAGGGAGCGTGCTATTATGGAGGCGGAAACAAGAGGCTGCGATACACCGCTCAGAATTAGATGCACTGTCACGACGCGGAGAAGGCGCGTGGATCCAGCTGCCGTCTGCTTTGTTAAAAACGCGCTATCGGTTGAACGCTATAGAATGGGTGTTCAGTAATACAGGAACAGCGGCGGCAATCCAAGGGTCGCTGCGGCAATTTTCCCAAAAGCGTGAATCCGAATCCTGTCGGTACTACCTAATTGCACAACCCCACGCCGACGCGCCGTGCTATCATATCAGCGACTACGTCCAGAAATGTGTGGCAGGCGATCTCGAAATCGCTGAACGGCTTCGCGGGCGAACGGTGATTGTGCTTTATCAGACGGAAGAATCGGCAGCAGACCTTTTAAGCGACACCGGCGTTTCAGCGTTTGTAAGACATGTATTGAGGGAATATTTAGAGACTTACGGAAAGCGAGACATCATCGGTTTCAGTTGTGAATTGCCGAAGTTCCTATCGATGATGAGTGTTTTAGAGGCAGAAACATCGTCGGTTCCGTGGAGTCCAGCACTCTTGGAAACAATAGAAGAGACAGTCGCCGATTATTTGCCGCTGGTATTTTATGAGACTTACAACTCAGCAGCGGTTAGGAATACATTTTGGCGCGAACTCACGACCCGATTTGCGACGCGTTTCCTTGGTGGTCTGCGTGATTTCTGTCATCAAGAGAGGTTACAGTTCGCTTTAAGCCTACCAGGGACCGCTAAGACATTGGAGTTTGAATTGGGAACGATGTTGGCAGAAGTGGACTCCCCGATTCTAAACGTCACTGAAATAGATACACCCAAACGGTTCGCGGTCGCAAAATGGGTCTGTAGCAATACACAGCATGCAGGCATCGCACGCAAAGACAGTCATAAAACAGACAGGCACACACTAACAGGAGACGCGAGTCTCGGTTTCAATCTCTGGATAAACAGAAATAGAAGCACAACAAAAAAATCAGATACCACAACACCGACGTTATCGCAACTGTTAGCAATAGGTTACCCAAAAAGACCGCTCCTGATGGTAGCACCGACGCAAAGCCTCTGGACAAAACCCGATCAGAAAGTCTGGAGTCAGGTAACAAAAGCGTGGGGGTGGCTCTGCCAAACGGTGTGGGAATTGGGCTACGACTTCAGGGTTGTTTCGGAACAGGAATTGGCTTCAGCGAAGATTATAAATTCATCGCGTATAGGAAAACGCTCCAATAGAAACTTCAGTCTCCGTCTAAATAATACCCGTATAGATGTTAGAGAAGACTATGGTATTGTTCTATTGCCGAGCTGCATATCACTGCAGGAAGAGACGGTGAAGTGTCTAAAAGCGTTTACCAGAGCCAAAGGGAGATTGATCGTAGACGAACCGACACCCTATCTGCTCAACGGCAAGATAGGACTCGAACCCTATCCGCTGGAACAACTCATCTATGGACGGCGCGCAACCATTCTCCGCGGTCCCCTGAATGAGAAAGCCGTCCGATTGAAAAAATGTCTGCGTAAATGGGTGCCGCGAACCGTGTCAGTGTACGTGAAACCGGACAATACGGAGACCGATACCGTTCAGATACACCATAGAGACGCGGAAACTTCTGAACTTTTTTATCTCTTCAACAGAGGCGATATAGCAATCGACACATTGATTGAGATACGTCGAGCGACTATGAGTGTTGTGGAGTGGGATATATTTGACGGTAGAAAGAAAAACATTGATTCTTGGGATGCTGATGGCAAGACGTATCTGAATACTACGTTTGATCCGCAGCAGGGGCGACTTTTTGAAGTTTCGTAAAATTTGAAATCGAGATTACTCACTATGAAAGGGGTTAATCATGACAGGTGGAGATCTTTTTGTTGAAGGTTTGAAGGCACAAGGTGTGAGCGTCATTTTCGGTTTACCGGGCAACCATCTTGATACCGTCTATGAATCACTGTATAACAACCAAGATAGCATCCAACATTATGTGACACGCCATGAAGGTGGCGCATCGTTTATGGCGGACGGTTATGCCCGTGCAACAGGTGAAGTCGGGGTTTGCATGACTGTTCCGGGTCCCGGTTCCAACAATGCTTCTATCGGTATTGGCGAAGCGAACACGGCATCTTCACCCGTTCTCTGGATTACAGGTCAGAATCCATCTTACTTAGCGTCGCGCGATCCAAAGAAGAGTTTCCACGGTTTGGATCAACGCGCTGCCTTTACGCCAATGACGAAACATCTCGAAATTGTGCATCGGGTCGATCAAATTCCAGGCGCAATCAATCGGAGTTTCAGTGCCCTCCGTTCAGGTAGACCGGGACCGGTGCTGGTTGAGTTGGCGAAAGATGCGTTGGACGCAACGGCAGATTTTCCAGTTCCGCCGTATAACAACGGTATCCAAACGGCAGCGAGCCCACAAGACGTAGACGCGGCTTTGGAACTACTGAATAAATCGGAACGTCCACTGATTATCTCTGGGGGCGGTATCAATCATACGCGCGCCACTGCGGAGATGCTTGCGTTCGCACAATTGTTAGATGCTCCCATCGTGATGACAGGTTTTGGAAAAGGTTCGGTCCCTGAAGATTCACCGAATGTTATTGGCATCTTCCGTGATGGTGTTGCGCAAGCGGCGATGGAAGCATCTGACCTCCTAATTGCTGTTGGGACACGGTTCAACTATCGGGACACGGGAAACTGGAGCCTCAAGATTCCACAACCCCTGTTGCATATTGAGGCAGATACGGAAGAGATACACAAGGAATATCCGGCGACCGTCGGTATCGGTGCGAATCCCAAACTCGTTTTGCGTCAGTTGAACGCTGCGCTGCGTGATGAGAATCGGTCTGGTGGTTGGGGTGAAGGTCTACGCGAATTGCGCCGTCGATTCACCGCAATTGAACCCCCTCAGATTCTCAAGGAGATGCGCGATGTGATGCCACACGATGCAATCCTATCGGTCGATGTTAATATCACTGGCTACGGTGCCCTACAGCATTTCCCGTGTTACCATCCCGGCAGCTACATCTTTTCGGGTGTCTCTGTTGCGATGGGAATTGGGTTGACGGGTGCTATTGGTGCACAGGTCGCTTATCCAGAACGGAAGGTGGTCGCACTTAGCGGTGACGGCGGTTTCTTGATGTCGTGTCCAGACCTCGCAACAGCCGTGATGTATAATCTACCCGTCGTGACGCTTGTGATGAACGACAATCAATACACATCCATTGAACGCGGTCAACTGCGTCGTTTCGGCAAACGGATTGGTGTTGAATTGGCTAATCCGGACTTCGTCCAGTTCGCTGAATCGTTCGGTGCGGTTGGGTTACGGGTCGAAGATCCGAACGATTTCAAACCCACATTTGAAAAAGCACTCGCTTTTGACAAACCCGTTCTTCTTGAAGTCGTGAAGTAGTTTTCGGTTCGCATTGCTACGCAATGCGAACCGAAAACCAAGAAAAAAGGAGTTTTAATATGCCCAAAAAGATCGGTGTTTTAACTGGGGGTGGCGATACCAGTGCACTCAACGCCACCCTGAAAGGCATCGCCTTGAAAGCCGAGGAACTCGGTTTTGAATTGGTCGGGTTTATGGAAGGATGGCGCGGTGTCCTAAAAGGTGGACGCTACTTTACGTTAACCCCAGACCTGATTGATGAGAACCGTGGCGGAACACTGCTAAAAAGCTCGCGCACAAATCTGATTAAAGATAATAAGTTAGACGAAGCGGTAAGTAATCTGAAAAAGTTGGACATCAGTGGTCTTATTCCGATAGGTGGGGACGACACTTTGACGGTCGGAACCGCACTCTCAGACCAATTCACGACCACGTTTGTGACCAAAACGATTGATAACGATGTCGGTATCAATCCACCAGAGGGTGATGCTGTTGATTACTCTAAGATGATCAACTACTTCTGTCCCGGTTTCCCGTCGTCGGCACAGAGCGTTATCAACGCCGTCCGAGACCTACGGACGACTACCTATTCCCACGACCGTGTGATTGTTGTTGAAGCGATGGGGAGAGATGCGGGGTGGTTGACACTCTCCGCAGCCTACGGGCAGGCAGACCTTATCGTTGTGCCAGAGATCCCATATCAACCCGAAAAACTGGCGGAAGCGATTCGTGAAAAACATGCAGCACAAGGGAACGTCATCGTTGTCGTGTCGGAGGGGATTCGGAACGATGCCGGGGAATTGATGATTAGCTCCCAAGCGGAACTCGATGCTTTTGGGCATACGAAACCGGGGGGATGTTCAGAAATCATCGTTGAAGCGATGAAGAAACTTCTCCCAGAAATTCCAAGTTCAGCGTTTCGTGCGTTGATTCTCGGCTATCTCCAACGATGTGGTAGCCCGATTCCATTGGATAGGGACACTGCTATGAAAGCAGGCGCGATCGCGGTACAGGCACTCTCAGAGGGGATGTTCAACGGTGTTGCGACTATCACGCGAACAGATACCGGTATTGAGCCGACACTCTTGCCGTTAGAACAGGTGCTCAAGCGCGATGAGACGGGGCATGTGGTTCGCAGGGATCTCGATCTTCGGTTCTACGATGCCGAACGGTATCAGATTTCTCCGGCGGGTGTGGGTTATTTCCGTCCGCTGTTTGGTGACCTACCGCGTCCAGACAGGACCTTAGACGACCGATTGATTGAGGTTGGCGAGATTGGGTGATACACAGACCTATTTCCGGTAGGCGAGGTTTCCTAGGGGAAACACCCAAGCAAAAACACCTCGCCTTTAATTCTCGCTATAAACGCTTTTTCCCTCGCCGTAGTAAGAATCGTAGATGTGCTGATAAACCGCCTCGGACTTCTGACCAAATAGTTCTCGTGTGTAAGGTTGCGGTAGTCCCTCATCAAGTATGCCGTTAACGGTTTCCTTGACTTCCGCTCTCGACTGGGTCCGTTTCCGCCAATCCAAGACCAATTTCTCCTGTTTGAGCGTCTCAAGCAATTTCCGTACTGCAGTCTTCACTTCGTCTCGCTCAGGGACAGTTAGATGCGGCTCCCGTCGTGTCAGCAGGTCAAATACCGCCAATTCCTCTTCGGAGAGGTCTTCCGTACTGGAGCGTTGGTCTTCCTGATTGAGGTCACCCACAAAGTCAAAAAGCCCCTGAAAATAATCCTCGACACCAATAATTCCTGCGTTGTATTCCGTAATCATCTGCTCAAATTTCTCCTGATAATCCATGCGGCTCCTGTTGAGGCGAACCATCGCAGTGAGTTTCGTGTTAATCGCGCCTCTGAGTCTCTCTGCCTCAATGCGTTTGTGTTGTGTATTGAATTGTTCGCTTAACTGCTCGAAGTCGATTTGGCTTAAATCTATCTGATTCATATCATAGCTGTCGGGTGGTATCTCAATACGATAGCCTTCAGGTGCGATTGATTGATCGAGGAGGGTTTCAACTTGTGTCATCACACCAAGGATGTTAGCCGGTGGTGTTAAATTTCTGATTTTCTGTGCGATGACATTGATCAGTTGGCAAATTCTGGTGAACTCGTATGCATCGGGGTCGGGCAGAATCGCTTTGTATAGTTTAGTGGCGTTCACTGCTAACTGTAGGTAATTCTTTTTCGTTTCATCGTTAATCAAGATGCGTTCTACCCCATCATTGATTTGGCTGATGTTTTGCAGAGCGTGATCCGTTTGGGCTTCCGCCAAGTCAACACCGAGACCTTCGCAGAATTCGGAGATTTCAGCGATCGCCTCTCTGAGTTTTTCGACCAGTTTCGACTTATCCGCGATTGGCGTTTGGTCTCCTTCAACATCAGCACCTGTAGCATAAATCGCCAACGCTTTTTCAAGGTCTCGGAAAACCCCGATGTAGTCAACAATTAAACCATTATTTTTATCACCAAAGACGCGGTTGGCTCTGGCGATGGTCTGCATCAAGGTATGATTTCGCTGGGGCTTGTCGAGGTAGATTGTGGAACAGGAAGGAACATCGAAACCTGTAATCCACATCGCACAAACGAAGACGATTCGGAAGGGATCGTCCGCGTCTTTGAACTTGGTATCTAAATCTTCAGCGTTCATACGGCGGCGGTGGGGTTCGATATCAACGCCTCTTTCTCTAAGGTCATCAATCTCGTTTTGTCCCGGAGAAACCACAACTGCCATATCCGTTTCTTCCATGTAGTTAATCCTTTCCTCTAAGAAGATGCGTTCGCTACCCGTCTGTGTGGCTATCTCCGATTTTAGACGCGCAATGTACCGCTTCCAATGTTTCTGAACCTTGTTGAACATCTTAACAGCAGTGGCTTTGTCGATTGAGATAACCATTGCTTTCCCTCGATATCCCCTGCCCATAAAGTGTTCAACGATATCCTCGGCGATGGTTTCTAAGCGTTCCTCTCGTGTGATGAGGTGATACTCTCTGGCGAATTCGTGTTCAAGCCTTACCTCTTGTGCTTCATCAAGTTCGGCTTCGTCAAGAATCTGTTCGATATCTGCGTTAAAGTCTTCGTTCATCAAGTGTAGGGTCGGCACCCGGTTTTCATAATAGAGTGGAACGGTTGCACCATCAACAATGGATTGACTGAAATCATAGATACTGACATAATCGCCGAATACCGATTTCGTCTTTTCTTCCGCCGCCATAAGGGGCGTACCGGTAAATGCGACAAATGCGGCGTTGGGAAGCGCAGTACGCATGTTCAAAGCGAGTGTATCGTATTGACTCCGATGTGCCTCATCAGTGATGACAACAATGTCTGACCGCTCCGAAAGCACGGGATGCCTTTCGCCACCTTGCGTCTGGAACTTCTGAATGAGGGTAAAGATATAGCGATGGTCTTCACTCAAGAGTTGGCGGAGATGGACGACACTTTCCGCATGAACCTCCTGCTGGGTCAAGACACCGACTGTACTGGCGAAGGTCTTATAGATTTGGTCGTCCAATTCCTTACGATCAGTTACAACAACGAAGGTCCAGTTTCCCGGCACTTTCCTCAAGACTTTCTGTGCAAAGAGGAGCATTGAGATGCTTTTCCCACTACCTTGCGTATGCCAAAACACACCGAGTTTGCCGTGATTGTCTTCAATCCGTTCTAAAGCCTGAATGGTATTGTTGACACCGAGGTATTGATGGTTTTTAGCGAGAATTTTGATTAATCCACCCTGCACCTCCATAAAAAGGATAAAGTTCTCGACAATATCAAGCAGTCGTTCGGGTGTGCAGAGGGCATGTAGGATTGTCTGCAAAGAGACGTTAGGTGGTTCATCTTCATGCTGAACGCGTTTCCACTCGGCGAAGTGTTCCCAACTGGCGGTGAGGCTTCCGACCTTGCTTTCTGTGCCGTTAGAGAGGAGAATAAAGGCGTTATACCAAAAGAGATGTGGAATGGTGTCCTTGTAGTCTCGGAGGTTATCGTTATAGGCAGCGTAGAGGTTCACATCAATCCGTTTGAACTCCATAAGGATGAGTGGCATTCCGTTGACGAAACAGACTATATCTGGCCGTCTGGTGTACATCTCTCCAGTAATCGTGAATTGGGATGCAGCAAAGAAATCGTTATTTTTCGGATTTGCCCAGTTAATTACCCGAAGTACTTCAACGGTTTCGCCTTCGCCGTTTGGATCGGGGACAGTAACCCTTACACCGTCTTTGAGGAGGCTGTAAATCTCGCGATTCGCTTCGACAGGATCCAAGAGTGCACGCGAGTCGGTGAGTTGCTCGATTGCTTGGGTAATTGCATCTTGGGTTGCATTGGGGTTGAGTTTTTGTAATGCGGGCTGGAGTCGGGAGGTGAGGATGGCTTCGGATTTGGTTTGCCTGCCGAGTGGACTGCCATCCTGTTGGTTAAATTCGTTGTGGCAATTGCGTGTTTCCCATCCTATTTCGGCAAGAATTGCAAGGGTAGGTTGTTCGATGAGTTCATCTTCGCTGTAAGGGTTCATCCACGCCTCACCTCTGCAAGTGCTTTCTCAAAATGACGTATCACTTCCTCCTCTGGCACGTCGGCAAACGCCTCGTGGAAGGGTGCTATGGCCCTATCCCATTCTTCCCGAAACCGTTTGCGTTCACTCTCAACCTCAGCGCGCAAATGTGAAACGATATTCTGCCACTGTGCGGGTATGGCGGATTCTGATTCTTGAAGATCGGAGAAGAAAAAGACTTTATCGGAAAAATTGCAATCTGTGACAACCTGTCTGAGTTGATTGACAAGCGATTTTGACGCTTGCTGTCGTTGCGGGTCGGGATCAATAACGAAAATAATATAGTCGTCTTGCTTGAGGTAGTGTTGGATCGCCTTCTGCAAGTGGCTGTTTATCAACACGCCTTTTTTATGACACTTACGGAGTGTGCTTCGGCCAGATGTACGGATAGCCAAATACTCAAGCTGTCTAAATCTCAAGAACTCGTTTTCCAAAAACCTGACTACTTTGGCATCGCAGTCCGATTGTAAATTCCAGACTCTTACGCTTAGCATGCCGCTCTCCCCAATGGTAGTGGATCATGAACCATTACAAGCCTCACTCACGATCCTCATGGATGAGGTCATCAACAAAGTTTTCGCGATCAGTTTCAGTCATCGCGTCCCAATCTAAACCTCGCGAGGCACATAACTCCCGAAACCGCCCTTCAGCATAATCCATATGTGCGGCTCGCTCTGGGTCTTCAATTCGCAGTCGCGCTCTCCACAACCGCTCTTCAAGTGCCTCAACTAAAAACGCTTTCTGTTCAGACATGGGTTTCGCCTTTATATCAGGATCAGACTTTCGATATAGCTCAGTTTTCAAGGTTCAAAAGAGCATGCGTAAACTCATCAATGTTTGATGCGCGGGCGGCGACGCGGTGTAACTGATTCAGACGTTGTAGATCGTCAATGGCACCAAGAAAAGGCTTGAGTTTCTCTGCAAGATCCGCCTGAAATCGGACCTCCAGCACCGTGAGGATCGCTTCAACGGCGTGCTGTTTTTTGCCTTGTTCGATACCTTGTTCGATACCTTTCTCAATACCTTGTTCGATACCTTGTTCGATACCTTTCTCAGTGAAGTATTGGATGATAGAAGATTCTTGCACGATTTCCTCCGATATTATATCGCGAACTGAGCATAGAATTCTGCGGCTGTTACGATCTGGATATTCTGATAGTTTCTAAGTTCTAACAAATGAGAATCACCAGTAACAATATGGGTTGCTGAACTGACAACTGCACACTCAATTATTTTGTCGTCGTCCGGATCCACGTCAACAACTTTGAGTGTATTGTTAATCGTAACCAACCGCAGGAAATCGCAAAGGTAGTCAATCCTTTTTCTTGTTTGGGTTGGCGAGAAATTAAGCTTGGTAGAGAATTTTTCCGCTAATTCATCTAAAATTTCTATGCAGGTTACACCCTCAACTCTGTCTTGTCGTACTAATTCAAGACAATGATATGGAGTTCCGCTCCAACCGGTGCCCGAAAACAGAATATTTGTGTCGTAAACGGCTATCGGCTCCACTCGCGGTCCTCGTGGATAAGGTCATCAACAAAATCTATGCGTTCCTCATCGGTCATCTTATTCCAATTTAAACCTTGAGACGCGGCTAATTTCCGAAGTTGTGCCTCGGCGTAGTTCATAAGTGCCTTTTGTTCGGCATCCGTTTGCTCTGTAGCCGTCCCCGGGATCAGCTGCTTATCTTTTGGTAGCACTTCCTGATCGGTTGTTAATTCAGTGGTTACATTCATTTCGTTCTCCTCCTTCCTAAATACTACGGATGGCTCAGTCTCTCTATCTACTTAGCTGGGCATTTTCCAATATCATCAACAAGATGCCGAGTGTTGACATCGCGCATAAGTCTCCGCCTAATGGTGTTATTGCAAATTATACATCGTCACGTTGTATCTGTCAATTGCTTTTAGAATCAGTCTCAATATCAAATTCGGACACGTCAATCTCGCCGGAAATGAGTTTGGGAAGGAGGAGGTCGTGGGTTTGTTGAAGGTTAGCGTTTTTAAGGTTTAAGGCAACGATGTTGTTAAAATTTGGTTCAATCATCTGGTTAAATTTTTCCAACACACTCTGTGGAGGCGAAATGACAGGAATTCTGTTTAAGTTCTGCTGGTTAATCTTTGGCTGTGCGGTGCCTGTAACATAGCCCGAAATAACTACATTAGACATAAACAAGTAAAGGAAGTTTGTTGAGATTGGTGCTTTCCCTTGAACAACGTGCGTATGATTGTTTACCCAGAATTTACCGGTTACTAATTGTAGCACAGGTTTTCCGTGTTCAGTAACAACGCTACCATCTTCTCCAATCAATAAATACCTTCCATCAAATAGATAATCATTAATATGGTCTAAAACTTTAGCAGCACCATAATATGGATATTCGCCTTGCATTGTTGACCTTACTTTTCCTGATAACGGTTTACGCTGGCGATCAAAGTTAAGAGAGACTTCGCCGAAATTCTTAACCTTCCACCCTTCCGGTATCGGACCCAACGGCGAATCTATCATCGGCACATCCGCATGTCCGAGAAATCGGAAGTGGACGAACCATTCTCGGTAGAGCGTTTGTGCCATGTCTTCAAGGATTTTGATGCGGCGGGTGTTGTTTTCGATGAGGTCGTCGTAGGTTGAGAGGATGGCGGCGATTTTGTGTTGGATATGCATCGATGGGCGAAAAATTTTAGACGTTTTCAGATACTTGAAGTGTCTTTGGTAGCCGAAGTGTTCTAAAGATAAATCTCGTAAAGCATAGTAGAGGTAACGGATGCCGAAATCTTTGGTGGGACGTATTAGCTGCGTTCCGTCTGCCCCCACTGCAAAAGGAAAATCCACGTATTTTAAAGTGCAAGTGTGGTCCCCAAATACAATGACAGGAAGATCTCCATCATAAGCGTGTTCTGAGTCATTTATGTAACCAGCAATAAACTCTTGACCTTGATCAATAACAGGGATAATCCCACTGGATAGATACTCAGATTTCTTGATTTTATGCTTCTTTCGCGGAGTTTGAATGCAATCGCCGACGAGCACTTCGCTATTTTTTTCAGGATTATGCATTACATTGTTTCCCTTGATTCATGCTTAACATGAATTGTAGAATCTCTTGATTTAAGATGAACCTGAAATCCCACCTCTTGGGTTTCATCCCAATAATCAGCAAGGCTATGTGTATCCCAAAATTCACCAATTTCCTCTGGTGTTGCGTCAGGAGGTGGTATTGGGTCTCGATTTTTGTTTTTTATTTTCATAATTCCTGCGATCTTCTCTTATCCCTTTTTGATTTGTGGAGGCGTTTGATGGGGGCAATCCGCGTTTTCAGTGTTTCTGCAGAATCCACTTCAACAATTTTCAAAATACCTTTTGCTGCCAGAACCTCTTCAAACTCAAAACGATGGATGCCAGCCAACTCAGCAGCTCTCCCGAGCGTTACCTGATCTTCTTGATAGAGCAAAATCGCGGCATCAAGTTGCGATTCCTTTTCAAGAGATTCACGGAGTCGCTCGCGCTCAATTTTCGGTAGTTTTTGTATTAGTGGCAATAGTTTTTCGAGAGTTATCGGTTCAGAAATTTGAATCATTTCAATCTGCTCCTCTAAGTGTTTATTCCCGATTTACTTGATAAAAAATAAAGCCAGATCGTAGACACATTGCACAGTCTAACAAGTTATGCTACATAGCGACAACTAAGGTTATTATACCGTATCCTCCAGAATCTTTACAACATTTTCAGCGATGCGTTCTTCGAGTTGATGTGCTTCTGCATTCAAGACCGCTAATTCCTCGTTGAGCTCCGTAAACCGCTCCGTAAAGTCAAAGTCGTCTGCGCGCTGTTCAGCGACACCGACATAACGTCCAGGGTTCAGACTCCACCCTTGTGCTTCAATTTCCGCAAGCGTAGCGACCTTGCAAAGTCCGGGAACATTAATGTATTCTATATCGGGAAATTTTGAGGCGAGGAAGTCTGCGCTGTCGTGTTGATTTTCAGGGGATTCACTCCGATAAAGTCTGACGATATTGGATAGGAATTCGAGTTGCGTGGGTGTGAACTGCCGATGGGCACGACTCACCTGTTGGTAGAGGTGGCGCGCATCAATGAACAACACTTTATCATGCCTATCGGTGTGGCGTTTAGATTTGTCGAAAAACCAGAGGGTACAGGGCAAGGTGACCGTATAAAAGAAGTTTGAGGCGATGCTGACAATGACATCCACTGCACCGGATTCGATAATTTGACGGCGGATGTCGAGTTCAGAGGCGCGGGCATCGGCGGCGGAGTTTGCCATGACAAAGCCTGCACGCCCAGACTCGGACAGCGAACTATAGAATAACTGAATCCAGACGTAATTGGCGTTATCGACACGGGGCATACCGAACGGAAACCGAGGGTCGTCTTTAATCCGTTCCCTATCCACGCGATCAACATTGAAAGGCGGATTTGCCATGACGAAATCGAATCTACCTAAGCAGTTATGCGGGTCCTCGTAGTAACTATTTGCCTGTTTGACATCCCCCTCAAGTGCATGAACGGCGAGGTTCATCTTACACAATCGAATCGTTTCGGCGACGCGTTCTACCCCGTGAATGCTGATTTGTCCCTGCTTTCCGTTTTGCTGATGGTTGCGGATGAAGGCTGCACTCTGGACGAACATGCCACCGGAACCGCATGCAGGATCGAGAATGCGACCGTGAAAGGGTTGGATGATCTCAACGATAAGTTTCACGAGGGAGGTAGGCGTGAAGAATTCACCCCCGCGCTGCCCTTCGCTCATGGCGAAATTGCCGAGAAAGTACTCGTAGACTTTTCCGAAGGCATCTCCCTCAATATCCATGGGAATCTGTTCCATGATACGTAAGAGTTCAAAGAGGGTGCTCTTTTCAAGACGGTTGTAAGTCTTAGGCAGGACTCCGTTGACCTGAACGTTCTCTGCTTCAATTGCCTTCATCGCGTCGGTGATGGCTTGTCCGATGTTTTCACTCTCCGGCAGATTGAGGAGGTATTGAAATCGTGCGGTATCGGGTAGATAAAATGCGCCGCGCGCTTGATACTGCGTTCGCGGATCCGTTCTGCTTCGCTTACCCGCAGCGGTTTCGCTGTCAATCTCTCGTGCGACTTGTGTGAATTTATGATCGGCGTATCTCAAAAAGATTAGCCCAAGCACAGGCGTAGAGTATTCTGAGGCGCGGAGGCGTGAATTGGCTCTGAGTTCATCGGCGGCACTCCAGAGCCGATTTTCGATCTCGGCGAGGTTAGCGTCCATGATATTTCCTTATTAATAAAATTTTTGCTTTCATTAGGCGTTTCCTATTTGAAAGGGGAATTGCTCGGCAACGACAAACCGGCCATCTGTTTCGGGTGAACGGTAGATAAGGCTAAGAGATACTATTTCACACCGTATCGGTTGCCACGCTGTCTGGAGTCGGTGTTGTTCACTCTCAAGGGATCGGTGTTGGAATTGCCCAACGGAGAGGTGTGGGTGGAAGCCTTCCGCAAATCGTGCTGTGTCGTCGTAGTCGGGTAGATGCTGTAGGAGTGTAGTGTGTAACCGTACGATTTCATCTGCCGGTTCAGGAACGAGAAACATCGTACACGATTTGCGGTGCTTGAAAGCGTCAAAGCGTCTCAGCTGAATAGAAAGCGGTGTTATCTGTCGTGCGGCTTTTGCGAGTGCTGGGATAACATCTGCGAAATCACGGCGTTCAGCGAAAGGGTAGAGCAGCGTTATGTGTGGGATCCATCGCACGAAGTTTCGGTCGTGGACTCTGCGGATGGCTTGGATGGGTGGTTGTGCGGACTCCGGTGGGATAAGGACAACGGCGGTTGTGTGGGTTTTGCTGGGCATATTTTAGTTGTCGGTTATCGGTTGATTGTCAGAAAGGCTCGGTGCGGTTGGAATGCACATCGCATTTGAGCGAGTACGCTGCAAAACCGCACCTACCAGTCACGAAAGATAACGCACGCTTCCGTTGGATATAGATCAATCTCTGCTAACAGACATTCCCCAACGACCCCCGTCAACGTGAATTGTCTGACCCGTGATATAAGATGCATCGTCACTGAGGAGGAAGGCTATCGCGGATGCGATCTCTTCCGGTCCACAGCGACGTTTCATGATGCAGGACCTGATAGGTGTTTCCTCTAACTCCTTTTTCCGAGCCGCGGGGTCGGATGCTCTTCCGAAGTGCATCTCCGTGACAACCCAGCCGGGGGCAACGGCGTTAACGCGGATACCGTCCTCAACGAACTCGTACGCCATTGTTTTTGTGGCAGAGACCCATGCGGACTTAATGGCATCGTAGACCCACCCACCGGGTCTACCGAGGTATCCACCCTCTGATGAGAGGTTGACAATCGCGCCCCCTTCCTGTTTTAAGAGGGGTAATAGATGCTGCGTGATCATTACCCACCCTCGGAGACCGATAGACGTTTCGGGGCCCCACGTTTTTTGCCACGTGCCATCTTCAATTGCGCCACCGCCCGCGATAGCAGCATTATTGACGAGGCTATGGAGTACGGAAAATTTCTCTGAGACGACTTGTGCTGCTGCGATGACACTTTCATCATTAGCGAGATCGACTTCTACAAAGAGTGCCTTCCCACCGGCTTCTTGGATTTCCGAGACAGCCTTGTTTGCCATATCTGCGTTGATGTCAGCAATGATGACGTGTGCCCCTTCGGCTGCCAGACGATTTGCCGTTGCTCTGCCGATGCCAGAAGCACCGCCTGTTATTAAAGCGACTTTATCTGTAAAACGGATTGTTCCCCATGGGTTTGCTTGCATCTGTTGTTACTCCTGGTCAATTTTTAAAAGTACTGTTTCAAAGTCACAAACTAACGGTTTATCCTATACACCAGCGGCGAATCCACCATCCACGAGGAGGGAGGCACCCGTGACCCACTCGGCATCGTCGGAGGCGAGAAACACAGCAGCGCGTCCGATATCTCTCGGCAGCCCGAAACGTGGTAAGGCGGTTTTCTCCAATGCCTCTCCAATCTGTTCGGGGGTGAGGTAGTCCTGAATGGCTGTTTCAATATATCCCGGACAGATGGCGTTGACGGTTATGCTGAATTGACCGATTTCCAATGCCGTATCTCGAACCATGTTGACGACAGCCGCTTTCGCCGGTGCATACGCAGGTCCCGCACCGCCGCCGTAAGCGTGGACAGAGGCGATCTGGATAATCCTTCCAAATTTTGACCGCTTTAGATGTGGGAGTGCGAGTTTCGTTGCGACGAAGATGCCGCGGAGGTTTACACCGACAACTTTGTCCCAGTCGGCGATGGAGAGTTCTTGCGCCCCACCGGGAATGTGGATACCGGCGTTGTTGACGAGGACATCGAGTCCACCGAAGTGTTCGACGGTTTGCTGGATTAAGTCCGCAATCTGTGATGCATCAGAAACATCGGTTTGGACGAATATCCCTTGCGCACCGAGTTTTTCGATCTCTTCAACGGTGGGTGTTGTGGTATCGGTTTCGTGGTACTTACCGCGAAGGGGTGTCTCTTGCTTATCGGCGATGACGATCCGCGCACCTTCACGGGCATATTCGAGGGCGATGCCGCGTCCGATGCCTGAACTTCCGCCCGTTATGATGCAGATACGGTCCTTGAGTATCATTAAGCTCTTCCTTTCACACCTCTCATGGCTTCACTCAAAATCCCAATGTTTTGCTATTATACCGTATCCACTAAAATCCTTGCAACATTTTCTGAGATGCATTCGGGCGATTCGATTTAGGTTTTTTGTCGGTTACACAGGCACAGACTAACAGTCTATGCTACAAAAAGAAAAATTACAGGACTTACGCAGAATCAAAGAAATTCACTCATTCCGACGCAGCCGGTGCGGTTTCTAACCGTGAAGAAACACCCAAGCAAAAACCCTACCAGTGGAGGAATACGTAAGTCCTAAATTAGAAATATGACCTACCGAGCGAGCTCCCGGTACCGAAGGCGTTGTAAGGCATGCCTGCAGGTACGGTGCGGACACCCCAAGTTTCAGTTGTAGCGTCATAGCCGACCCCCATTGAAATCGCAGGTTCCTGAATTAGACTAACTTGGAATGTGAAATCTTGGCGGACGTTGTTGTAGACCGAGTCTTGTCGCTTGATACCAATCCGGTTCCATGAGATGCGGAGATTCCAGTCGTGAAGATTCCGAGTCATCGTAATGCGCTGAGAATAAAACTGCCGCTCAATCGGATAGTAGATGAGACTGACATCAAATTCAAGGTTTCGACTGAGGCGGTAGCGTCCGGTAGCAGTGATTGCCCGGGACGCTTGCCTCGAAGTGTGGCGTTTACTAAAGGAGTTCCCAAGGCTCACGTTCCACGTCTGTCGCGTATAGCGGATATTAGAACGGAAACCGACCATTTTGAAAATTTGTCCGTCAACCGGATGCGGATTCGGATCGTGGGTGAACCGAACGGTAACATTTAGGTTTCGACTCGGGAGGGGTACAAATGTAAGATCACTCTCAACAGGTGTGTATTTACGCTTATATAACGGGTCAAATTCAGTGAAATCAGCGGTCAGCCGCGTATCAAAATAGAAAACACGATGTGCTGATTGGCTCCGTCGGGTTTTAATCTCAAAACTTGTGCTGAAGTTATAGGAAAGCATCTTCCGCTCAAAGAAATAGGTACTCGGTCCGAACGGATAGAGACTTTCGTCCTCATCAACAGGCGGCTGATAATCAAATCGGAGCGAGGATTGTATCTCGTGCCGCAATTTCCGCAATCCGGGGATGTAACTGACATCAAAGATACGGAAGAGTGTATTCGTCGCGGTTGCATTGATACTGTAAACACCGCGTATAATGTTCCTATTTTGGTTTTGATCCCGGTCGTGCCAAATCGCGTTTGTGTTAAGATAGAGACTCAGCTGGAGTTCACGGAGCGGCGTAATCAAGAGCGTTGATTGCTTTCGGACATCGAATCCGAGATCCATCGTCTGTAGGTACACATCCCGCTCCTCACCGCCCTTACCACGATAAACCTCTCTAAAGAAATTTCCAAGTTCAACATCCAAGTCAAGACTCGTACTGTCCAGTGTGGGAACTGTAAACATTGAGAGAAACGGTGTTTCCGTTTTGAATTTCTCAGCAATGGATACCATACCATCGTTGAGGGTTTCAAAGAGTGGGAATGCATTCACACGCATTCGTGAGAAGTTCAAAGTGAGTTGTGGGAGTTTTTGCAATGAGTTAGTGCCTTCGCCCGTGAAATCGTGAATATGGCGGACTTCAACCCTACCTGTGAAGTCCCCGATAGTTTCTCGTGAAAACCTGAGATTCCCGTTCTCATCAAGATCGTCTCGACTGGAGGCAGAAAAGGCGGTACCGTAGGTGAGTATGCCGAAAGAGTTGAGCGTCGATTCACCCGGAAGTTGCAAATCCTCTTTATAATTAAGGGCGCGTAACTCTGTCCTACCGTTAAAGCTGATAGGGCGTCTGCCGGCTTCTCGGCTGTCCCACGGGGTAAAGAACGATTGGGTATGTGCCCATCGCATAATCCAACTTCTACCAATCCGAGTGGCGTTCTGACGTTCATAAGAGTAGCGATCCGCGCCGTAGAAGTAGATATCCCCTCGATACGCCCGCTTTCTATCGACTTTGATAAGACGGAAGGATCTCCGTGTTCTAATCGGGCGACGGCTATGTTCGCCAGCGTACAAGCTCTGCGCTTCCGAGGCGACGGCACTTGGGTCTTCCCACCTTCCGCGAAAGTCGTGTTGCCTGTAGACTCCGTCTTCCGTGTCTTCTTCTTCCGTTTCTTCGTCTTCTGTCTCACCGTCTTGATCGCCTTCCGGTTCAATCGCTTCAGCGTCTTGGATTTCTTCTTGGTCGCCTTCCGGTTCAATTGCCTCCGTCTCTTGACTTTCCTCTTGAGACTCCATTTCTTGGAGGTCTTCCGGTTCAGTCGTTTCAGCATCTTGGATTTCTTCTTCTGCATCGCTGGTTTTAACTTCTTCTGTCGGTTCTGGAACTGTAGGTGGCACATCCCCCCCTTCTACATCCATTTCGTCGGTCTTTTGTGTCTCTGGGGCATCTCCATTTTTTTCGCTGCTCTCTGGTACTGGATTCATTATGCCTTCGTAAAAAGTCTCCCATTCCGCCTCGAATTCTTCAGCGAGTGCCTCAAAAGTAGGTGTTTCCTCTTTTTCAATTAATTGGAAGATGTAAAATCCTTCTGGCGTAGAAACAGGACGACGCTCCGTAACATCACCCGGGTTTTCCATACGTCTAACGGAGTATTGCCAAGAGGTGTCCATCTCATTTAGCAGCATCCCTTTGCCTTCATTAATTTCGGAAAGCGTCGCTTGGATATAGTCAGAGAGGACATCGGCGCGTTGTAGGAGTTGTTCAAAGGATTCACCCTCATGTGCCTGTTGTAGGAGATCGTCAGCTAATTCCCGGAGCATCGCTTCGGTATCATCGCTTGCGGTGATATTGATGTCGATGCGGCGGAGTCTGACTTCACGCTCGCCATAAACGTCAATCACGCGATCGGCTTTGAGAATATGAAAAGCGGATTCCGTCTGTATAATCGAACTCACTTCGCCTTCTTGTAGTGCAAAGGCGGCTGCCTCCAAAGCGGGATCGAGTTTTGGATTTTCATCTTCATCCGTTTCGCCGGGAACGAGGAACCCTATATCGCCGCCCTCATAACGGGTGTCAGAGTGGTCAGAGTTGCTTTGTGCGAGTTGGGCGAAGTCCGTGCCTTCTTCTAAAGCCTGCGTTCGGACTTCCTCGGCACTCTCTTTCGCGCGGGCGATATCCTCATCCGTAATCTTATATTCAAGGAATAGCTGCCTCAGCCAATAACGATCATATTCACCGTCAAGTCGTTCTTGTAACTCGTTCGCCTTCTCTTCCAATTTGGTGCGTTGGTTCGGCGTTGCATCCTCCGGAATAGCGATATGTATCTCTTTATACTTTGTATCACGAAAACGATACTTTCCCTCAAACCCGTAACCTTGTCCTCGCCGCGCGCTTCTGTCATAAAGGAGTGCGGCATCGTAGCGTCTTTTACGAACAAGGGGTTGGATAATGCTGAGGTAGGGGCCTTGGTAGCTGTCGGTTCCGACTTTGACGATAATCTTGGCAATTTTCCCTTTGCGTAGGTCGCGACGGATGGCTGGAAAGTAGAACAAGGGAAATCCGCCGATGCGCAGGACGATGTTCTTGGCAATCAGTTCCTGATTCATTCGGACAATCACTTCAGAGACACTGAAATAGTAGTGTGGATGTTCCAGAGAACAGGTCGTCAGGGTCGCGCCACGGACATAAGATTTATCTTCCTCTATTTTAAAGATTTCGCTACCGCCAAAATACCAAGGATCGCTATAAGTAAATCCATTTCTGGCGATTCCCTTTTTGGTTTCAAGGTTAAAGACGAGTTCATCGGAATAGGTTTCTTCGTCGCCGACCTTAAGGTGAACGTTTCCAGAAGCACGCATCAGATTTTCATCAAAGTCAGCCCAGACATGATCAGCACGCAGGATGACATCTTCAAATTTGACGAGGGCGTTGCCGTGAATTTGAACAAAATTCTCCACCATCGACACACTGTCACCATCACCAATCACCATGCCTTCCTCAGGAACGTCGGTTTCTGGATTCAAACGTTCAGAGGCAGTTTCGCCTTCCGCTTCCGTCTCATCCGTCGCATCGGGAGGCTGTTCCGCATCAGTAGGCGTTTCGTCTGTGGCATCGGGGGGTTGTTCCACATCAGTCGGTGCTTCATCTGCGGTATCAGGGGGCTGTTCTCCATCAGTAGGCGTTTCGTCTGGAGTGTCAGGTGTCTGTTCCCCATCAGTCGGTATTTGTTCCTGTGGCGGGGCATCTTGGGCGATAAGCACCTGTGGAGGACAGAAGAGATAGACAATAACCAAAACACCTATGCCTATAACCGCAATTGAAGCGGCTTCTGCAAAAATAGAACGACGGCGCGATACAGCGTTTCCTGTACCTACGCGTTTCTTGTTGGAGCATCGGTGTTGGTGATAGGTAGGCAGATCGGGGTGGCTTTTTCTCACGTATCTCTTACTCTTTCAATTTGATCTGGATGTAAGCGTTCGAGATGAGGTTGTCGGTGTATACGTCCCACTCTTCTTGAAAACGCTGTTGACGGAGTATCGCAGTAATCTGTTGTTTCTCGGCTTCAGTGAGGTCCGGGGTATTTCGCGCATCGACTTTGAAGATGTGAACGCCAGACTCAGTTTCATGTGGATTGCTGTAAGTCCCTGCTGCGAGCGGTTCAATGATTGTACGGGTTTTAGGGTTGAGTTCAGTTAGGGATCTAACTCCGAGGTCGCCACCGTTTGCTCGCGTCTCAGTGTCGTCGGAATAAGTTGTGGCGAGTGTGCTAAAATCTTCTCCATCTTCCAATTTTTTGAAAATCTCGACACTTCGCTCGCGTGCCACTTGCAGCGCTTCGGCACTAATTTCGAGAGGCACAATGAGATAGCGAAACGCAATCATTTTATTGTCTTTTGTTTCGACTTTAAAAAGGTAAAGTCCTTCATTTCCTTCAATCGGCTCACTCAGCTCACCGGCTGCTAAATTCGTCAGGACATTCTGAAATACCTCTGGAAATCTGTTGAGTTCTTCAGTTGTGGCTTCGATAAGGATACCCGCTTGTGAAGTCGTATTCTGCTTTGAGGTATAGCGTTTTGCAATCTCTTCAAAATTAGAACCCGCTGCCAAGATTTCTTCGCGCGCTTTTCCAGCCTTCTCATAAGCGGCATTGCGGTCAATTTCGGTTGGTTCATAAGCGATAAAGATATGCCGTAAATGGACTTTATCCGCCTTAACCGGCAATTGATCCCGATTTTCCTCAAAGAACTTTCGGATCTCGCTGTCTCGTACCTGCAACCGCGGGACAATTCTGCCCATAACAAGTTTTTCGGCTTTAAGGTTCCGTTCTGCCTGTTCACGAAAAGCGACGACTGTCATGCCTTCTCTATTTAACTGTTTTTTAAATTCCTCGTCGGTTTCAATCTGGTATCTATTTTTAAATTCTTGGACGTACTGCTCCACCTCGACATCGCTGACAGTGAGTTGCAATGTTAACGCCGCCTCCAGAAGTAGCATCTGACGGATAAGACGATTAAGGAGTTCACTTCTTTGTCGTTCTGCCTCGTTGCGGGCTTCGCGTTCGCTGAAACGGTAGACCTGCTGGAGTTCAATTGCGCGCTGGTTCACTAAAACATCCAACTCTCGCTTGGTTACGATGTCGTCATTGACATAGGCGACGATTTTGTCGAAAGTACGAGCCGTCGCGTTTGTAAGTCCACTGGTAAGGAGTAGCAGACAGATGGTTAGATAGGCACCTACATGGCGCATCATGTCCATACCTCCTATTTAGGCAATAAGGGTTCTTGGTTAATGGTTATTAGTTAAGAGTCTGTCCTCACAAGGGACCCTCTTAACCAACAACCAACAACTATAAACTAACAACCGTTCGCTAATCGCTATTCTTCGGGTTGCGCCTCAGCAGGGGCTTCCTCTGCTTCGGGTTGATCCTCAGTTGGTTCCTCTTCAGCGGGTGCTTCTGGAATGCGATCAGTGTAAGTTTTAACTTCAGCGCGCTCGCGGAGTTGGAGGATCCATTCATCCATAAGTGCCTGCCGCTTTTCACGCTCGACCTTCCGCTCTACATTTCTACGAACATCCTCTTCCTCAAAAGGCTTCTGATACGCATCACGCGCCTCATCTTTACGGAAGATCATGTAATATTTCTGTCCTTGGACATCAACTTCGATAACGCCATCATGCAGTGTTCCGATTTCTGCGGCGAAAGCTGCATCTAAGAAAGGCTCCGTTCCAGCGGGGAAAGATTCCCGACTAATATAGTCAGTGTCGCCCGGACTCGCTGGATTCGCACCGGGACCGACGAGTTCACCCTTATCCGAAAGTTCCTGAGCGAGTTCAGCGATGTCGCTGCCCTCTTGGATTTGGGCGTAAGTTTCATCTGCCCGCACTTTATCGGTCATAGTGATACACATAAGCCTGACCTGTGCTGGACGGACATAGTCTTCCTTATGCGACTCGTAGTAGCCGAGATAGTCCTGCTCAGTCAAAGTGAGTTTATCGTCAACTTCCTGAGTGGTAATCCGCTTAACCATCAACTCGTGAAGATAATCTTGGACTTTCTTGAGAATTTCGGGGTCTTCATTGAGTTTTTGGTCGCGAGCGAGGTTGAGAATCAAGCGACTTTCCGCCATGAGGAGCATATAGGTTTCGAGTCCCTCTTTGTCCTGATATTGGCGTTGCTTGTACTCAGGGAGCTCGCTAATCTCCTGCTGCATCTCTTCCAAGGTGATATGCTGTTTACCGTTCCATTCAAATTCCGCGATGACAGTACCATCTGCCCCGATTGCTTTGTCACTACAACCGTAAAAAACCGGGTGTATAGCAATCATCGCAATTAAAAATAGAGGGATAACCGGAAGTCGGACCTGGCTATCCATTTTGCCGATAAAGGGGATAATTCTTGTGAGCATTATTTCTTCTAACTCCTTTTTTCCACTTAGTGCTATGACTAAGGGGTTGTTTCCACAAAATGGGAATAGGCTATTCGTCTGACTCCTCAGTCTCCGCTTCCTCAGGTTGCGGCGGCTCTGGGATATTCTCAGGATAGGTTTTCAATTTACCTTTTTCAGAGATCTCGGCGACCCATTCATTGATGCGTGCGCGTTTCTTTTCACGCTCAACCGTCCGCTTGATGTCATCTTTCACTTCCTCGAATTCCTGCTGCCGTTCTGGCTGGTGCTCCTCTTTACGGAAAATGAGGTAAAAGACCGCATCGTTAACTTCGGTTTCAAAGACGGCATCCGTCAGTTCGCCAACTTCCATCTCGAAAACAGCGTCAATGAATTCTGACCAACGCGCGGAAGCACCCTTCGAGAAGAGATAGGTATTTCCCGGATCATCCTGATTCGTGCCGGGGCCAGCACCAAGTTTGCCAGCTTCAGAGAGCTCCTTCGCCATCTCAACGATGTCTTTACCGGCTTTAATGGCATCGAGTGTCTCATAAGCAAAGTCTTCGTCATCAAGTGTGATACAGATTGCGCGGACTTTTGCTTCCTCAACGTACTCGCTGAGATTTGCCTGATAATGTGCCATGAGATCCTCGTCGGTATGGACGATTTTGGCATCGACTTCAGCCTCGGTTAATTTTTCAACCATGAGTTGATGCGTGTAATCCTCAAGTTTCTTGAGGTGTTCAGGAAGTATATCAAATCCGTCATCTGTCGCACGAAGGATTTTGAGCCGTTCCTCTATTAATTCCTCAAGATACTCGGCTTTATCCGCTCTGTTGTCATAGTTCTGCTGCCGGTAGACCGGCAATTCTGCAATCGCGGCGTTCAAATCTGCCAGCGAGATCTGATAAGTTTTGTCGTTCCATTTGTACTCTGCCAAAATCACTTGGTTTTCGTCGAGAGCAGGCATAGATTCCTCATGCCCGTCAGACTGAACAAATCGCCACGTGAGTAGACAGGTCACAGCGACAATTACAAAAACAGTAATCGTTTTTTTCATATTTTTAATGTTCCTTGCGGTTCGGTCAGGTCGGTTTAGGGAATACAGTACTTTTCCGTATATCCAGCCTGCCCGTTGGTTAGGCTTACGCGCTTTGGATAGTGCGCGCAGCACGTCTTTTTTCGTTTGCCTTTCATCTTTACGATTACACAACAAACAACTTCAGGGTTTGCTGCAATTCGGTTAACATATTCGCGCCAGTCATACCCGGCATGCGAATTTTAAGTTGTGCAGGTGGTTGCAACTGAAGGTTCTTATTTTTGTGTACTATTTCAATGAATTTCTTCACATTAATTCGCGGGTTCTGCTCATCAAAGGTGACCTTTACCTGTTCCTTTCCAGCAACAATAGCACTAATACCCAGCTGGTTGCTCTGTTGCTTAAGATTCGCAATTTCGAGTAACATCTCGACCGGCTCAGGAATAGGTCCGTACCTATCCTGCAGTTCCTCGCGAAGTTCTTTGAGAGCCGTATCGTCTTTCAATCCAGCAATTTTTTTGTAGACAGAAACCTTTTGCCGACTGTCAGGGACATAATCATCGGGTAGATAGGCTTCAACTGGCAAACTAATACGTGTATCAAGTGCTTCTTCGACCTTTTCTCCCTTTAGTGCCATTACCGCCTCTTCAAGGAGTTTACAGTAGAGTTCATAACCAATGGTAACAATATGTCCGTGTTGTTCGGCACCGAGGATGTTCCCTGTACCGCGAATTTCAAGATCTCGGAGTGCTATTTTAAAGCCCGAACCGAGGTCAGTGAATTCCTCAATGACCCGAAGTCGTTTCTGCGCGCCTTCGGTAATTGCGTGGTGTTGTGGATAGAATAGATACCCGTAAGCCTGTGTGGTAGCCCTACCCACCCGTCCGCGTAACTGATAGAGTTGCGCCAAACCCAGGGCATCCGCTCGATTAATCAAGATCGTATTCACATTCGGTATATCGAGTCCGGATTCAATAATCATTGTACAGACGAGGATATCGTGCTTATGGCGGACAAACTCAAGCATCACGCTTTCCAGTTCACGCTCAGGCATCTGTCCATGTGCGACAGCGACCCGCGCCTCAGGAACCAGCTGTTGGACAGTTAAGGCGATACTCTGAATATCTTGAACGCGGTTGTGGACAAAGAACACCTGACCGTCGCGACTCAATTCTGCAGTGATTGCTTCACGAATGACTTCGGAGTCATAAGGCATAACGTGTGTCTGAATCGGCAATCGATCTGCGGGAGGTGTATTAATAACACTGAAATCTCGGATACCGACGAGCGACATGTGGAGTGTCCGTGGGATTGGGGTCGCAGTCAACGTAAGTACATCAATCGTCTCTTTAAATTGTTTGATTTTTTCCTTGTGTTTAACACCGAATCGGTGCTCCTCATCAACGATGAGGAGTCCAAGATTGTTAAATGTCACCGTTTTAGAAAGCAAACTATGCGTCCCAATAACAACATCAATAGTGCCTTTCGCCAATCCTTCCTTAATCTGCTTTATCTCCTTTGGTGTCCGAAAACGGTTTAGCATCTCGACATGGACTGGAAAATCCTGAAAACGTTTTTCAAAAGTGTCGTAATGCTGGAGGGCGAGGATAGTCGTTGGGACGAGAATTGCGACCTGCTTTTCTGACATGACGGCTTTGAAGGCGGCCCGGAGGGCGACCTCTGTTTTGCCGTATCCGACATCACCACAGACGAGTCGATCCATCGGGCGTTCATTTTCCATGTCGACTTTAACGTCCTCAATGGCTTGGAGTTGATCGTTAGTTTCTTGGTACGGGAAAAGGGCTTCAAACTCGGTTTGCCAAGGGACTTCAGCCGGGAAACTGTACCCCTTTCGGGCTTGTCGGCGCGCGTATAAGTTCAGGAGTTCATCTGCCATCTCCTGTATAGCTGCTTTGACACGCGCCTTTCGACGGTGCCACGCAGGACCGCCGAGACGGTCGAGACGCGGTTTATAGGTTTCATCCTTACTACCGATGTATTTTTGCACGAGATC
This sequence comes from Candidatus Poribacteria bacterium, assembly GCA_965232115.1. Classification (GTDB taxonomy): domain Bacteria; phylum Poribacteria; class WGA-4E; order WGA-4E; family WGA-3G; genus WGA-3G. The sequence continues at coordinate 3,309,770 of OZ246958.1, read as the reverse complement.
GACCTGATAAGTAGGCACATAGAGCGTGTTATCGTCACTGTATTTGAGCACCAGAAAATCTTGAGGCTTGCCATCAATATCCAATCGACGTATACCATCATAGACGGCAATACCGTGGGAGACGTGAACAACATAGTCCCCAACTTTAAGATCGATAAGGCTGAGAATAGGAGTCCCATCTGTAGGTGGACGGCGGCGGATTGGACGATGGTGCCGGTTTCCGAAGAGCTCATCTTCGGAGATAACAACAAGGTTTAGTGATTTGTTGAAGAAACCCTGACTGATCGCACCAACGCTGATATCTATATCGGGTGGCGACAAGTCGCGTTCGGCTAAGATTTCCGAGACCCGCTTGGACTGCTGTGGGGTTTCGCAGAAGAGGTGAACTTGTTTCCCTTGCTGTGCCCAAGTTTTAAGCTGATTGATAACTGTTTGATAGTTCCCTGATGGTAAAGCGAGTGCTTCCATTCCAAAGGGCATCGGTGCCAATTTGTTATCTGAAATTTCACGTGGCGGTGCTAAAGACGAAGAGACGATGGGATACTGCTCTATCTGTGTGGTAAGGGTTTCAAAGGGAACTAAGAGTTTATCTGGCGGCACAACAAAATGAGATTCATCGAGCTTTTGTTGATAGATTTCCTGCATCCGTTCGTGTAGGCGCGCTGCTTCTCGTTTCTGCCATTGCGGTTCAATCAGACAGACAATCGTATCGTCGGAGAGGTAATCTGTAAGGAGTTCAACTTCAGATGTGAGCATTGGCAAGAATGCGTCAAGCCCATTATTTTCCGTACAGGCGGCAAGCCCATGCGGAGATGACTCGCCTTCTGTTAGGTCTCGCGTTATCTCTCGGATAGCATTTATGAGTTGTGGTGTCGCGTGTTCCTGAATGAAGGCATCCGTTTGTGTTTGCCAGTAATCCATTGACAGATCAGCAGCAAAGATTTCGCGGAGTGGTGTGAGTGTGACAGATTCAAGGGATTCTATGGAACGTTGCGATATGGGATCGAAAGCGCGGATCGCATCAACTTCATCTCCAAAGAATTCGAGGCGCACAGGCGTATCAGCCGTAAGTGGAAAGACATCCAAAATATCGCCTCTACGGGCAAATTCGCCTTTGACTTCTACGAGTTCAACGTTTTGGTAGCCACCGTCCATGAGCATGACGGCGATATCGTCTGGATCAATTTCATCGCCGAGATTTACGACGCGACACGCGGCAGCCAAACGTGCTCGCGAAGGGAGTTTGTAAATCAGTGCCTGACTTGTCGTGACAACGACGTTCCGTTCGCCATGTAGCAAGCGATCCAGACATCGCATCCGATCGGCGACGATATTTTTAGGGGGCGCGATGCCTTCAACGAATTTCCGATGCCAACCGGGGAAGAGATTGAGTTCAGGATAAGCATCTGGAGTCGGTGAATTTTCTAACGCCGGATAGGCACGATATGTACAGATTTCTTCGAGGATCTGTTCGGCTTCGCGTTGCGAAGGTAGCACAATCAGGAAGGATCTGTCTGAGAAATCGTCAATCAGTGCTGCTAAAAGATAAGCAGTCGATGCGTTCACTAATCCTCTGAGCCATGGAAGTTTTTTACCATCTTTGAGGCGTGATACGAGTGTTTGGTAATTTTCTGTTTGACGTAAAAATTCTATCATGGTATTGGCTGTTGGCTAATGGCTGTTGGCTATTGGTTATTGGGAACCATTCGACAACCGTTAACGGCTATTGGCTATTGGAAACCGTTGGCTAACTGCTAATTGCCAAGTGCTAATCGCTATTTGCTAATCGCCACTCCTTAGTTCGCAAATTCAATACCTGCTAAAGCCGCCTTGAATGCTCCCATTTTACTTTTTGCTTCCATCTTGACGGGTAGCCGCCGTTCATCATCCGTGAGCCAGAAGCGGTCGCCTTTTGAAGTTCCCAACACGAGTGTTTGAACACGTCCTAACGCCTTGTTCTTAATAACTTCTCTGCGTTCAACAGTGAGTGTAACCTTCTGTACTTCTCCTTTAACGACAACAGGGAAGAAATAGGTTTCACCGAGTGCGAGTTGTTTAGAACGTAGAAAGTAGAGTGTCGATAGTTCATCCTGTGTACCGACCGGTATCGTTAAGGTTTTTACTTCGAGTGTTTGATCTGACTTCCGGTCCCGTTGGGAGATTCTTTTATATTCAGCTTCGCCTTCTCGGAAATCGATTGCGACGGTGGCGAGAAATTTCCGATCCTGTACGTGATTCCGAAAACGGACAGGGGCAAGTGTAGACGGATTTAGAAATGTCTCTTGTTGACTTTGGAAACTATAAAATCTGAAAAGCGCACGGGTTTTCATTTCAGAACGGATGTGATAAACAGGGATGCCGTTCAACGTCTCTGCTTTAGCGATCCGGTCTGTTCTTCTTCCTGCGGGTAATCTTCTCCAACTAATATCGTAAGTTAATTTTTCACCAATCCGTAACGGTTGAGGTGAGATGTCCGGACTTTCAACAAGAGAGGTAGACATACCGTTTACGGTAACACATCCAAACAGAAGATAGATAAAAGTTAGGTGCTTCGCATAATGCACACTATTGTCCTCGCGATCGGTATTTAATCAAATCTGAAGGTGGATAGGCGAATGGGTCTATATTCTGGTTTGAATGCGGTTTATGAACCAGACACTAAAACCTATGTGTAAACATCAGAGATTGAACGCCGCTATCTGTTTGTTGCATCTCTACAGAAAATCTTCGACTATTATATGCCTCAGCTGTCTTGGGTGCATCGAGGATATTCCAGATGTGGAGTCCGATACCGGTTGCGAGAAACATGCCACTGAAAAAGGTATGGTTCCACATCCGGGTGCGTCCCTGTTCGTAGGTTAGGAATTCACCCGTGCGAGCGTCCAAGAATCCTGTCTCAAAAACGTTTTGTTTATTGTAGTGTAAGGCGCGCGCGATGTTGTAGCCAGCGAGTGCGAAAGCACCTAATTCCGAACTGAGGAAAAGCGTCGCCTTCATGTAATTACCGGCGTAAGCCTGTCCTAAACCGGGCATAAGAGTTGACAGTTGCGTTGCTTTTTTGACATCTAATTCCGGGTAGTATCGCTCTGCGTGCGAACGGAACAGCGGGTAAGTAGATTCCGTTTCGCGCTCCGTTTCCGCCATGTAATTACGGAAAAGAGGTAGGATCTCCTGAGTTTCGGCATCAGATTCCGCTGCGGAAGCACTTGTGTCTGTCTCTGAAGTTTCGGCGATTGCGGAAATAGAGCCAGTGATAAGAAAAAGCAAAAATGGAAGGATTATGTATAGAGGCGACATCTGTACCGCCCCCGGACTTTTTTGCATGCGAGGCACTCCTTGTCAAGGTCTATTAAGAGGTGGAGCTAATTGGATATTATCGGGATCGGTTTGGTATGCCCAGTCAAAAATGACGGCATCATCAAAAAGCTCGCGCACCTGAATTTTTGCGAAGTTTCCATCGGGTGTATAGAAGGCATAGATATGTCCTTCTATGAGTTCGACGAACACCGTTGTATATCCGAACTCTGGAACGAAGTCAACTGACTCGAAGCCTTCGTGATACCCTAAATCTTGCATAAGGGTTTCATTGTCTGAATAGAGGTAGGTAACGCCAACTTCTGTATCAAGCCCGAAATAGATATCTGTCTCCGCTGTGTCCCAGTGGATACTCCCTTTGTATGGCTGTGAGAAATCGAACCCGCTCCTTCCCGGAAAAAGAAGATAGTCATCAAGCGTAATATTTCGCCCTTCTGGTCGTGGGGTATCCCAAGCATTTTCAGGACTCAGTTCACTCTCATTACCTTCAGTGTCATAGGCGGAGACGGCGTAATAATAAGTTTCCCCGTTTCGTACATCTGTATCTGTGTAGTGTGTCGTATTTTCGGATACGTCTACCAGCAGATCGTTAAAATTGACATCATCTCTGCCACGCCAGACTTTATAGCCTGCCAAGTCGAACTCTCCATTCGGATACCATTCAATGACAACCTGCTCGTCGCCAGTGGTAGTGCGGACCCCGCGTGGAATCGCTGGCGGTTCACGATCGCTTTCATTGGTATCAATATAACATCCACTGATACCTGCAATTAGTGTTGTGAGAAGTAGGGTCGAAAGAATTCTGTTAATTTTGAACAACATGGGTCTATATCCTCCAGAGTTTGTATTACATTTGAACTCTGTAACGGATATACCTCTGAAAACGTTGACAGACTTTTCATTAAATAATATCACAAAAGGGTCGGGAATGCAAGACAAAATGATTGGGTTGTAAGTTATAAGTTAAGCAGTGACTTTGCCGCCTTTCAGCAATCAGCAGTTGACACGTGGACTTGATTGTGATACGATGTGAAGAAAAAATGAAAGGAGATAAGGAGACAGAATGAAAACACTTCTCATTCTGCGACACGCAAAATCGAGTTGGAAGCATCCGGAACTCTCTGATTTCGACCGACCCCTTAACAAACGCGGTAAACGGGATGCACCGCGTATGGGGGAACACTTGCGTCAGGAAGGATTGGTTCCAGATCGGATTCTTACCTCATCGGCGAAACGTGCTCGAAAAACAGCGAACAAAGTGGCGAAAGCGTCCGGTTACACGGGAAAAATAAAAAAACTGGAGGCGTTTTACGCCAGCGTTCCTGGTGTTTACTTTGAAACGCTACAGCGCCTGTCGGAGAAATATCAACGCGTCATGGTCGTTGGACATAATCCGATAATGGAACAACTCGTGAATCATTTGACAGGACAGGTCAAACGGATGCCGACAGCAGCACTCGCCCATATCGAACTTCCTATCGAACGTTGGGACGCACTTGATTTGTATACAAAAGGAACCTTAGTCAACTTATGGACTCCCAAAACGCTTTTCACGGATTAATCAAATCGTTTGCAAGGTTAACGTTTTTCTTCTTTGTAGGTGTTTGTCTTCTCTGTAGCACCGCATCGGCTGAAGTCGCCGTTTCGACTGCGGTAGATGGGCAATTCCTGCCGTGGGTTGTGGACGATGGTGAGGGCGGTGTCATTGTTATGTGGGAGGATTATCGGACAGGGAAGGATTGGGATGTCTATGCGCAGCGTGTTGATAGTGCTGAAAAAGCGCGTTGGGAACTCAACGGATTAGCGGTATGCACAGCAGACAGAAACCAGCGTCGATTGCGAATGATTCGACACGACAACCACGCGATTGTTGTTTGGAACGACAGACGAGATAGAAGCAACTGGGACATCTATGCACAAGCGGTGAGTCTGGAGGGTAATGTTCTCTGGCAAACGGATGGGATTCCTGTCTGTGTGGATACTGCGGATCAGTCAACCCAAGCGATTATGAGTGATGGTGAAGGGGGTGCTATCTGTGTCTGGGAAGATGAACGCCGGAGTTCTGAATTTCAGGACCTTTACATCCAGCGGATTAGTGCTGCAGGGGAACCGATATGGAAGGTTGATGGTATCCCTGTTTTTCCTTCAGAATCGTTGCAAAGCAACCCTATCCCGATTAGAGATGCAACGGGTGGGTTCTATATTGTTTGGTGGGACGTTATCGGTTACGAGGCGTGGCATCTAAAGGCATATCGGTTGCGTCTGGATGCGGAACCGTTGTGGGAGGCTCCAATCTTTGTTACACCGACGCGTGGCATGCAAGGCGAACCGCGGGTGATTGCCGATGGTGAAGGCGGCGTTATCGTCTTGTGGCAGGTGTATGAAAATTTTATCAACGATCAACTCTATGCACAACGGATTGCCCCTGATGGTAGCAAAATGTGGGACGAAGACGGTATTCCTGTATGCACTGCCGTCGGCATCCAAAAACACGCTTCGGTTGTTAGTGATGGGAGTGGTGGGTTTATTGCAGTGTGGCGTGATGAGCGCGATGTCTATTCCGACCTATATGCACAACGTGTCCGTGCAGACGGGACACTCGCCTGGGAAAAAGATGGTATTCCTATCTGTACCGCCGGTGGTCATCAAGACAAGCCGTTCATTGTGGAAACCGAGAAGGATCGATTTTTTGTGGCATGGGTAGACTACCGAGAGGATTTCGGTGAAGAGAGTAGAGATGCTATCTATGGACAGCAAATTGATTTATCGGGTACATTGCTATGGGAAGAAACAGGTGTTCCTATCTCTACCAGCAAAGGAGAACATCATCCACCGTTTGTGGTTTCGATTGGAGACGGACAGTGGGCTGTTGTCTGGAGCAACATGCAGGAAGATAAAGGTGATATTTATCTTGAGCGGTTTTAGAGATTTCATTATTAACGCACTCGGATGATCCGATGCCCTGTGAAAGTTTGACCAAACATATCCGTTGTCTGGATATAGATAACGTGTGTTCCTTTGCGGATATTCGCTGGGAGCTTCGCTTGCCAAATGTGCGCTGATTTTACGCCTCCGTAAAGAAGCCGTTTCTCCCTGTGTGGTGGTTTGTTATCTTCCTTCAACAGCGGCTTCATTACTTCGGGTCCCTCCAAAAACGTTAACATTGAAAAAAGTCTCGGACAGCCGCTTTTTGAAGTTAATTTTAGGTTGTCTTAGGTTTATGCAGCAGATGCTGAAGGGCGTTCTTGCACGACAGGTATAACATAACTCCGAATCGTCAAATCTTCTAACGTTTCAGTCTCTACCCGAGGTTCGGGGTTTTTACGATGGTCGAAGACCACGTAATAGCCTTCGTTTGCACTTTCTATGTTGAGATACTTCGCGAGTTGCTGTTTACCGGCTTTATAGATCAGATCGCCCTCCCAAATTTTCGTTTCAACGACATACTTGCGAGCGTTATGGAGGATGAGTAGATCCATCCTGCCGCGCCCCGTTGGGACCTCAAGGTACATGTTACCGCCGACGAGACGGACGAACTGATCGAGATAAGTGAAGAGAAGATACTGTCCGACATATTCGTGGGGTGTATCTGGGATTTGCAGGACTCTGAAACCCGCGCGGGCGATAAAATCTTTGAAGTTATCCAAGAGAGATTGCATCTGAATATGCCCATCAGGCGCGAGATAATCGCGAAAGCCTGCGCGGGTGTCTTCTGGAAGGTATTCCCGCTCTAAGCCGTTAATAGGTTGCTTGAATGCCTGCATAATACGGAACTGATAGATTGGGTTAACAACCTTACACACCCCTGTGGTGTCTTCCTCAATCACGCCGTACGTAACGAGTTCGCTGATGACTTCATTGTCCAAGTTGAAAGCTACGCCTTCATCGTAAGAGGCGATCTGCATCAGGATTCTCTCGAAGCGCGGGTCTCTTCGGATATTGGTCAGTAGGTGCTGAATATTGCGATTCTGTTCACGCAGGATCTGCGTGTGGGCGCGTGAGAAATGCGCCATCGTGATCGACTCGGTCTTTGGGATATCCAGTTCTGTTGTGAGAATTTGGGCGCATCGGTTGACGAGAAAGGGTTGTCCAGCTGTCTGTTTGTGAAGATTTTCGATAACTTCAGGAACGAAGGCTTGGCCAACTTCGTCTGTATATTGCCCAAGAAGTTCACGGACCTGTTCGAGGGTAAAATTGGACACTGCAAACTCGTCATGAATATTGAAGGGAGACACTGAACGGTCGTAGTCAAGTTGGGCGATGCTCTTGATGCCAACGATGCCGACGCTGTGTGGACATTGCGGCGCACTGCGGGTGAGGTAAATGCGACGTAGCGAATGAAGGAAACCGCTCAAAGCAGTTCGCGGAATACCATCAAACTCGTCAATGACGACAACAAATTTTTGATTGCCAAGCAAGTTCGTTAGGTGTCGGAAAAATCTGTGCATCGAAATATGGTCGGTTATCTCCGCGGTGTCCAAGAAGTTCGAAAACGCCTCAGCAGGTGGAATTCGACGTTTTTGGAAATTGTGTTCTATCTGTTCGCGAATATCTTCGGTGAGCTCCCTGTAAAAGTCGGCTGGCTCTATATCGGCATACATCTCAAAATTCAGTTCTATGGGAAAATAGGTTGGGTCCTCGGCGAGAAGCATATCAAGTGCGAATTGGAAAAAAGTGGTTTTGCCGGTTTGGCGGGGTGCGAAAATAACAAGGTATTTTCCCTGTTTGATGCGATCAATAAAGTCGGTGAGTTCAGCGGTTCGGCTGACAACGTAATTTTTCTCTGGGGACACGGGACCTTCGGTTCCAAACGTTTTCATCGTTTCCCTCATCGGTAGGAGTGATATAACATTAAGTGTATCGTGTTCAAAAAATAAATTCAACCTCCCATTTCTCTATGCTTCTCTGCTCATCTCAATAAGATGCGCGCCTTCTAATCCGGCACGCACATCTTCATCATAACTCGTCACAACCACTTGGTGTTCTGCAGCGAGTTGACGGATAAAATCCACCATCAATGCCTTGCGTTCACTATCTAAATGGAGCGTTGGGTCATCAAATACGAAGAAACCGGGATTGCCTAATACATTGGCGAGTGCGACTTTGAAGCAGAGGTAGAGAAACATCTTCTCACTACCACTGAGTAACATGAGACTCCGGTCAACACCATCTATGGTAAGAGAGGGGAGGAGGTGTTGGCGTTGTAAGTCGATGCGAGTTTCTCCGCCGTTCTCGCGAGAACCGGAAAAGAGTTGCATCTTTTCGAGCCATCGATGGAGTTCTTCCTCAGCGGGTTTGAGAATCTGTTTTTGAAGGGTCGCAATGGTTTTGTCAACACCCGCACAGGCGAGTTCTAAACTAAGGAGTGTTCTTTCAATATGCGATGCGTCTCTGTTTACGCGTTGCAGCGCGCCCAACCTATCTAAACGAACAGCCTCTTCCTGCTTGAGTTTATCAAGTTGTTTTCGCTCGTGATCAATTTGCGCCTTCAATTTGGATTTGTTAAGGGTTGTGGTGGTTTCAGTAGACTGAGGTTTACTTTGTTGGCCTCCTTTTTGTTTCAGTCGTGCTGTGAGGGGGTCGAGTTCGTTCTGAACGGTTTTAATTTCTTGATCATACTGTTGAAATGTCGTCGCGCTGGCTTGCAAAGTCTTGAGACGTTGTTCGAGTTCATGTCTGCTTTTCAAATTCTCGGTTTCCACTTGCAATGATTGTTTGTGTGCCTCAAGTTCAGTGCAGAATTTCGATCTTTCCTGCCCTTTCTCGTCAATAATCCGTTGGATGACTTCCTGTTCAACCTCTTGATAACACGTTGGACAGTGTTGATCTTCGCCTTCAATGAGGGCTTTTAGGGTATTACAGACGTTTGTCAAGGCTGTGATTTGGGATTCAAGTCGCCCGATTTGCTGTATGAGTTTGTCCCGTTCTTCTTCTAACCCGGCGGCTTTTTGAATAGCAGTCTCAATTGTAGTTTTCATTTTCTGAAGGTGCTCGACATCTGTGAAACCGCTTAAAGCTTCATTTCGCTGGTGTATCAACGTATCCAGCCGAGTTTTTAAACGATTCTGACGCTGTGTCCATTCAGCGATGAGTTCGGCATCTCCTGTGTCGGCACCGTAAGCTGCATCCAAGTCTCTTAATTTTTCTTCGATGCGCGCGATCTCAGTTTTATGGTCGTTCCGTGCGTTGAAGCGGAGACTGTTTTGATGGGCGCGGATCCGTCCCTGTTCACGTTTGGCGATACGACGGGTATCAATGAATCGTTCCCGGACCTCTATTAACCTGTCGATGCCGAGGAGTGTATGAAGCACATCTCGTCGAGTCGTGGATTGACGTGCGAGGAATTCAAAGATTTCGCCTTCGCGGAGAAAGGTGGTGAGTGCAAGCTGCTCGTGCCTAATCCCAAATCGCTCCTGCAGCATTGTTTCAGTTGCTTTGATACGCTTATCATCGAAAAGGACGTGCCACCCGTCGCTTTTCTCGGCACGGAGTTGGAGGCGTTTTTCGGTTGCCCGATAGAGTTGGTAGCGTTCACCATCGGCGACGAATTGGAGTCCTGCTGTACCGCTATAGGCTTTGGCGTTCTTTATGGCTGAGCTATCCACGCGCGGTACAATCGGTTTACCGGTTAATGTAAAAAAGATAGCGTTAACGAGCGTGCTTTTTCCACTGAAGTTGGGACCAAAAATGAGATTGATACCGTTATGAAGTTCAAAATCACGCTGCTGGAAGCATCCGAAAGTTTTAAGGCGAATTCGCTCTAAGCGCATATTAGCTATCCCTTTTCTCATGAATGAGGTCGTAAAGCATTTGGGCTCGGACTTTCTCGCGCCCATTTGTCAAAGTAAATTCAAATGCACGCACAATGACCTCAAGTTCATCAGGACCTAAGTCTCTATACTTCTCATCGCGCTGAATAAGTGTTTCAATTTCTTTTCTGTACACATTCAGTGTTTCGTTCTCAAGGGAGATGTCCATATTTGTGCCTCTCTGGTGCGGAGAAAAGGGGTGAACGGCACACGGCGTGTGCCTACTACTTTGTCAAATTTTCGTTTTGATCTGCATCAAGCGTTCACCGGCTTCTGCGAGGATGTCATCTGCCATACTAAACATAAACCTAAACTTTGTCTTACCGAGGTGCGGGCGACTATAGAAGCTGGATCCCGGCACGCCGCCGACACCAATTTCCTTCACCAGCCAGTGTGCGAAGGCTGTATCGTCCGGGAAACCAAAGTCTGTGATGTCTGTCATAATGTAATACGCGCCTTCTGGTTGATGGCATCGAAATCCTGCTTCCGTAAGATTTTTCAGAAGACGTTTACGATTCTTGTCATATTTCGCAACGAGTTCTTGGTGGTAACTCTGCGGTAAGTTAAGGGCAACGACTCCCGCACGCTGAAGCGGATGTGGGGCACCGACGGTGAGGAAGTCGTGCATCTTACGAATCGCATCCGTTAGTGTTTCTGGTGCAATGACGTATCCCAACCGCCAACCTGTCATTGAATACGCCTTGCTTAACCCTGATACCGTAATCGTTCGTTCCCGCATTTCTGGTAGAGAACCGATGCTGATATGCGGTTTCTCATCATAAATCATGTGTTCGTATATTTCGTCAGTGATTGCGAGGCAATCGTATTCACAGCAGAGGTCGGCAATCTGTTGAAGTTCAGCGCGTGTAAAGACTTTGCCAAGCGGATTGTTAGGGGTATTTATGACAATCGCCTTTGTGTTGGGAGAAAAAGCCGCCCGCAGTTCGGAGGTATCGTAGGTAAAGCGGATAGTGCCATCAGAGGCAGGTGTCTCTTGCAATGCGACATAGACAGGCGTTGCTCCGGAGATGATGGTATCGGGTCCGTAGTTTTCATAAAAGGGTTCAAAGATGATAATTTCGTCGTTCGGATTGATAATTGCGAGGAGTGCGGAGAGCATGCCTTCGGTTGAACCACAGGTGACGGTAACATTTCTGTCGGGATCCGTGGGAATGCCGTTAAATGCTGTCATCTTTTGTGCGATTGCTTCACGGAACACCGGCGCGCCCCATGTAATGCTATACTGATTATATCCCTCTTGAATTGCTTTAATTGCGGCGGCTTTGACTTCGGGAGGTGGTTGGTATGCGGGGGTGCCTTGGGATAGGTTAATCGCGTTGTGGCGCAAGCAGAGCTGCGTCATACCTCGGATGACAGATTCCGTGAAACGTGTGGATTTGTCTGATAATTTGAATTGATCGGACATTTTAATATAGGAAACCTATAAGCAACTTTTTACACCTCGGTTTTATAACTTAAAATAACGCCATCGTCCAAAGGGATATCAACAGAGTGTAGCGTTGGTGTATTAAAGACGTATTCAATGTAATCTGGCATTTCGTCGCGCATTGTCACGGTATCATCGGCGACAATCAATCCGCCTGAACGGATATTGGGCAAAACCAATTCAAGGTAGCGTCGATACTCATTTTTTTCGGCATCAAGGAACACAAGGTCAAAGGTGGTGTCGCATTTCGGTATTTCTTCAAGCGCGTTTCCGACGCGGACTTCAACGATTCCATCCAGTCCAACCTCTTGAAGGTGTGTTTCTGCTTCTGCTGCTCGTATTGGATCAAACTCAAGCGTGATAAGCCGACCGCCAGTCTCCTGCAGTGCAGCGGCGATCCAGATGCTGGAGTAGCCGTTGCTGGTCCCAACTTCGAGTACGTTTTGTGCTTTAATAGCTCCAATGAGAATAGAGAGAAATTGGCCATTCTCCGGTGCGATATTGGTATATTGCTTTGCTGTTTTTTCGAGCCGTTTTAAAAGAGGTTGGTATTTTTGCATAGTGTGTAGTGTTCGGTGAGTTTCATCGTAAAAGGAGAGAGGCGACAAAGATTGCCGCCTCATTTCAGTTAGCGCAGTCTCTTAATATGCGCCCAAGATGTAGTGAGTTTATCCTTCGGATCGACAGCCAAGAATTCCTCTGCTCCCATCTCCATGCTCTGTTTCATCTCATCGTCAGAGAGGGCACGGTTCCAGAGGCGAACCTCATCAACAATGCCGGGCCATGCTTCACCAGACCATGTGCCGATCTGAACACGGCTCGTAGCACCTGCGGGTGCAACAGGGTTGTTGGAGTCCTGTTCGTGCGTGACTTCACCATCGACATAAATTTTCACCTTACCCTTGTTATCAGAAGTGTGTGTATAGGAGAGATAGTACCACTTACCGGTATCAAGGGGGGTTTTGTTATCATTAATGTCAAGGAATCCACCACCAGCACCGTTCGTCCAGACTTTGATACCGTTTCCGGGGTTCATCCCGTACCCGAATCCGATATGCCTTCCACCGCCACCCATACGCGTGCCAAAGACAATTGCGTGTGCGCTTGGGAGTCTGTCGAGATTGATCCAAGCGGCTTGCGTGATTTCATCTTCAATGTGAAAGACTGCATCGTCTTCCACCGCCACGAAATCGCTGGATGCAGAGAATTCCAGAGCCTTCCCGAATTTACCGTCAACCCATTTAGCACCACCGTTGAGTTCACCTTCAAATCCGTTTTCTGAGAAGTCCTCAGTTGCGTTTCCAGCACCCTCGTCAAGTGGCATATACAACACAAGGCCTTCGAGTAAATCGGCAGTCGCGAGAGGACTACACACCAAAATACAAAACAAGAGAATAGAAAGTCGTTTCATGAGTTACCTCCATGTAGATACTTATATGTATAATAATACCACAAATCGTGGTAGGTGTCAAATATGTTTATGATAGCTGTCAGCCATCAGCCGTCAGCCGTCAGCGGAGAAATGCTGAATCACTGGAACAGCTGCCAGCTTCTACCGGGGACATCAGTTCGGAATACTTCCACATTACCTCGGTCAGCCATGGTGACGTAGCAGGTGCGTCCGTCTGGACCGCCGAACGCGATATTTGAGCAGAGCTTACCTGTTAGTGTTACTTCCAATAGGACATCACCTGCGGGTGAGAGTTTCGCGACTGTCCCTTTACCGTGTCGAGTGACATAGAGGTTGCCTTCAATATCACATCGCATACCGTCCATATTGAAATCAGGGAACTGAATCAGCAAGCGTTTATTGCTAATCTCACCTTCAGGCGAAAGGTCATAAGCCCAGATGTTGCGTTGCGCGGATTCATTGACATAGAGCACCTTTTCATCAGGGCTGACCTCAATCCCGTTTGTGGTTCCCATGTCTGGTTCCAAGAGTGTCACTTTCCCATCGGTATCCACTCTCCAGATTTGTCCAGTTGATTCCGCCCAATTCGGATCACTGGCATAGAGGATATCGTTTGCGCCGATAGCAAGATCGTTGGGTTGATTCATTGTCGCTTCATGCGCGTGGACGCTGATTTCCCGTGTGTCCATATCCACTTTTAAGACATTATGATTGGTGTAATCAGCGATAAACATGAATCCTTCGCTATTGAAACGGATACCGTTACCGATACTGCCATCTGAGAGTTCAACAAAAATGCTCTGTGTACCATCGGGTGTGACTTTGCCGATGGTGTGTTGTCTGGCGTAATTAACGGCGTATAGATTACCATCCGCATCGCAAGCGGGTCCCTCAATGCCAGATGTAAATCCATTGACGGGTGTGAATTCCTGAGCGACAAAAATTTCCTCGTTCATTTTTTCTCCTTGGTTTTTTAGCTTACAGCGGAACAGAGCACGAAAACACCGGTATAGGCGTGTGCAAAGTTACGTCCACCAATTGGTGCGAACTCAGAGTTTCCGAAGAACCCTATAATCGGAAGTCCAGGGAATTTATCTTGGATAACACTGATGTCGTGATTCGCTGCGCCGTAGAGTCCCTTACCACGCCCGAGGCAATTAAAATAGAGTCCGAATGCAGGCGGTTGGGACTGCGTTTTTTCAGCCAATCGTGCGATAATCACCCGAATTTCTTCAGCGGCGGCGGCTGGATTCCGAAGGTGGAACTGCACTAACTGTCCCTCTGTCACTTCCTCAGAAACAGCGATTGCGGCGTGTTCCTCATTAATCCCGACCAGATTACGAATTAGAAAATCACCCCGTGTTGGATTTCTGTTTTCAGCATCCATTGCGATGCCAACGAAAACCGTGCCTCCTGATTTACGAATGTCGTCTTGCGTTAGGAGTTGCAACGTTCCCTTGAAGTTTTCCAACGCCGGTTCACTGTCTAACTCAAAGATGATGCGCCCTTCGGCTTTTGTGACTTCTCGCGGTTTCCCAATGGGCTGACACCCTTGTGCAACGCCGATCTCTGTGGTGAGATTTCCTGTCAGCAGAACCCCTGTGACACCGCGTTCCGTCGCTTGCTCACCTTTCCAATGGTACATCTGTGCGCCGGTTACATCGCCAGAAACGGCAGCTCCGACGATAGGAAGTGCAGCACCATCACTGCCAATGTGACTGACGAGTTCTGCTGGATTTATTGCGCGGATATCCGGAAAAATGACGAGAAGTGCGTCGTCCCGTATCTCAGGTTGGATCTGCTCCTGAATTTGGGCACTCATCTCTGATTCTGTGCCTTGTGCAGCGAAGGATATAGCAGAAAGTTCTTCGGCGCGGATGACCATTACGGCGATCGCGGGTTCTCCCTCAAATTCTCCAGCTGAAGTTAGCACGCTCATCCCACTGCAGCCGATAAGTTCATCACAACTGGAGTTCGCTTGAACGGCTTGATATAACTCGTGATATTCTGCTTGGTAATTAATGGTTGCGAACACAATGGCAAGATCGGCTTTCGCAATACCTGCGTTCCCCATAGCCAGGCGTGTTGCCCGTTCCGCTGCTTCCGTAGTGGAGAGGCTTTGCGAATGTCCTACACCTACATGTATCATTTTTTTTCCTCCCGCTTTTTGCGACATATCATATAGTATCTACGCGAAAAAGTCAATAGATTGGTTGTTGGCTGTTGGCTATTGGCTATTGGTAATTAGTTGTTAGTTGTCAGCAGTCAGTTAAAAAAACATGCGCTGAAGGGAGATATATGCTATAATAGTTGTTGTTATGAAATCCGAAACTGAATTTACAAGGATTCATCAAATTGCCTTGCGCTACAATTCAGTGAATCTAATACCCGTAAACTGGAGGAAAACGGATTTGTCAGCCGAACTCCTTAATGGCACTCGTCTCGCAAAGCAGATCCGGAGCCAGATCCGGCGGAAGCTCAAAAAACTCACATTCACCCCGGGGCTCGCAGTTGTCCAAGTAGGGGACGACCCGGCATCAACACTCTACATCAAACATAAACAACGTGATTGTGAGAAAGTTCATTTCCATTCCGAAGTCCATCGTCTATCAGCAGATGTCAGCCAAAGCACGCTCATCCAACATATTGAAACGTTGAACGCTCGCTCCGATATTCACGGGATGTTGGTGCAAATGCCGCTGCCGGAAGTTATAGATAAAGAGACTGTTATCGATAGCATCTGTCCCGATAAAGATGCTGACGGTTTAAATCCTGTTAATTTGGGAAATTTGCTCATTAACCGCGAAGGCGTTACACCGTGTACACCGACTGGAATTATTCGTTTGATTGAACTAACGGGTGAAGCGATTGAGGGCAAACATGCGGTATGCATTGGCAGAAGCCCGCTTGTTGGCAAACCTGTTGGGTTGATGCTCCTCAACCGCAATGCGACTGTTACGTATTGCCACTCCCGGACACCAGACCTCGCAGCACAGACGCGAAAGGCGGATCTCCTCATTGTGGCGATTGGTAGACCTGAATTTATCACTGCGGATATGGTGAAACCGGGTGCTACGGTTATTGATGTGGGCATTAATCACATAGAAGGTCGCGCTGTCGGGGATGTCAAATTTGAGGAAGTTCAGGAAGTTGCGGGATTTATTACGCCAGTCCCGGGCGGTGTGGGTCCCATGACGCGCGCGATGTTATTAGAAAATACTTTGAAATTGGCGTGTAGATAGCGTTTCGGCACACAGGAGTGTGTCTACTACTTTTAAGCGAAGAGTTTCGGCACACAAGAGTGTGCCTACTACTTTTAAGCGATTGGAGGTTAGCATAGTGGCATTTCCAGGATTTGAGTTGAAAGATAAAGTGATGTTAGTGACCGGTTCCGGTAAAGGTATCGGCAGAGGGATAGCGATAGCGGCTGCGCAGATGGGGGCAAAAGTCATCTTGAACAGTCGCACGCCATCTGATCTTGAGGAGGTCGCAAGCGAAATTCGAGCCAACGGTGGGGAAGCAGCATCTGTCGTGTTTGACGTTAGCGATATGGCACAAGTCGCCGAAGGTGCACAGGAGGCGATTGATGTGTGGGGACGCGTGGATGTCCTTGTCAACAACGCTGGTACCAACCGCCCAAAACCTGCGCTTGAACTCACTGAAGAGGATTGGGATGCAATCTATGATCTCAATTTGAAAGGATTGTTCTTCTTGACGCAGACGCTTGTCAAACCGATGATCGAACGCGAGAGTGGTAAGATTATCAATATCTCCTCAACGATGGGTCTGGTCGGTGGTCCGCTGCGGACAGCGTATTCGGGGAGCAAAGGTGGCGTTGTGTTGCTTACGAAAGGTCTCGCTGTTGAATGGGCACCGCATAACGTTACAGTGAATGCCGTGGCACCGGCGTTTACTCGGACACCACTTGCGGATGTGCTCTTACAACGCAAAGAATTCTATGAAGACGTTGTCCGACGTATTCCGATGGGACGGGTCGGTGAGGTAGACGAGGTTGTCGGTGCGGTGTTGTTCTTAGCCTCGGATGCAGCAAATTGGGTAACTGGACAAACAATCGCTGTTGATGGTGGTTGGGTTGCGTGGTAATTTTCATAGAAATACATCTATCATGGAGGAACGTTAATGAGAAGTTTTTTTCTGATGACAGGTATCGCTCTTTTGATTCTCTGCCAATTGAGCTGCTCTCCTGACGAAGAACAGGCAAAAGTTGAGAATCCTGTTACAGACGAACTCATAACAGGATTAAACGCAGCACCCCTCTTGGGCGATGTCGTCTTAGAAAATATGTATGAAGATGAAGCCCGCAAACTTACAGATAAAACTCCCGTTCAAATCGTTACAGTCCTTGAAGGTACAAGCAGAGTCGTGCTTGAGGCGCGGTTCCGTGGCGTTCGAGATTTCGGTTTCGGATTTCCGCTCTACGAATGCGAACTGATGGACGCATCGGCTGAGGCGATGGGGGGCATTGCACAAGGTATGTCTGGAAGTCCTGTGGGTCCGTCCGGACGTATCATGGGCGCGCTCGCTTATGGTAATGCGTTCCCAAAGGCACCGACTCGGTTCTGGGTAACACCTATTGACGCGATGGAAGCGACAATCGATCATCAAACATTAGGTGGACTCCTTGATGCAGAACCTGCGCCTGCTGCCCCTGGTGTGGGAATTAATGCGACCTACGTCCCGGTTAAAACACCTGTAATGGTTACAGGCATACAGTCCCATAGGATTCAAGAACTCTCCTCACATCTCTCTGATTCGCGCTACAATTTCGTTGAATTGTTTGCTGATATTGGTAATGCTCCGGCAGCACCGCCAGCAGGAACTTCACGGGGACTTGCTCCGGGAGACATGATAGGTGCTGCCATAGCGACGGGGGATATTGTCAACTCGATAGGGTTTGGAACCGTGACACAAGTCTATGACGATAAGTTTGTTGCCTTCGGACATCCGTTTTTTTACGATGGTAAATCCGCACTGCCGGTATACAGAGCCGTCGTTAACGGCATCGTTCCGAACTATCAAATCTCCTATAAATCCGTCTCAGCTTATGGTAACCCGATTGGAACGATAACAAAAGATTTGACACCAGCAATCGTTGGTGAACTTGGGGCACCGCCTTCAATGATTCCAGTCAAGGTTTCTTACCATCCTGCCAACAGTGAAACAGCGATAGAAAAACATCATCAGGTGGCTTATGGTCAAGAATCGTTTATCTCGCTGGTCGCTGCGATTACACTCGACTCCCTTCGGATGGAGTTGAGCAACAGCACGATAGAAGGGACTGTCACGCTGCAGTTTGAAGAGACCAACACGGTCTATACAGAGCCGTTCCGGCGAACTTCTCCAGTTGCGTTCTTAGATGTGTTGCTAAACGTAGACCAGATTGTCAGGTCCTTCGCCGATACACTCTCAAACAGTGCGGGTAAAGCAACGTTGAAAGCAGTGTCAATCTCTATCACGGACAAACCGCAAATCGCGAAAGCAGAGATTGCAGAGGTTATCGCGCCTGAGGAAATAATGCCGGGTGAAAGTATCACGGTTGGCATCACCTTAGTCCCGCACTGGAGCACTGCTGGGGCTGAGCGGACGATTCAGAGAGAGGTTATGCTTGAGGTGCCAGAAGACTTCCCCGCTGGTGAAGCGAATATCAATGTTTCTGCCAGTTCTTTCGACTTCTTCGGAGACCTTGGACCTATTGGACCCGCGCCGGGTGCCATTATTGATTTCGAGTTTGGTGGTTTCGATGAAGAGGAAAAACCTGTCCCCCAAACGCTGGACGAACTCATCAAACAGATGGAGGAAGATCAGATAGATCCCGGTTTAATCACAGTAACGCTAACGCCACCGGGTTCTGGCTTCCCAGGATTACCGCCAGACTTGCTGCCACCAGATGGCTTTCCACCATTAGACGGCTTGATACCACCGGATGACGGTGATATGCCAGACGATGGTGAGGAAGACGGGGATGGTAATGAGATGCCCGGAGATTTTCCATTCCCTGAAGGTTTTCCGGGGTTAGATGCATTAGGGATTCCAGAAGACGTTGAACCACCGGAACCTATTGAAGCAGAGCTCACTATCGACGGCTTTGTTGTAACGGGTTCGAGAGATACGACTGTTATGATAAAAGGTGAAGAGATGGAGAACGGTATGCTTCCGCCGATGGAAGGTGAAGCACCTATGGAACCCGCTGAACCTGTGGAAGAGGAATAATTCCGAGAATAGTTACAAGGGCAGGTCATCGAACCTGCCCTTTTTCAATTTGTATAGGCAGCTCATTATGCTGGTGTACAGGCAACGGGTTTTCGTTGCACATAACACCGCACAATATCAATAATAAGCGAAATATCGTTCCGTGCGGATTCCAGTGAGGTGTAGCACGTCTCACCTTCTGTAATACAGGCGTGGAAGTGCCGCAACTCCCGCACGAACGCGCTCTCCCATTCAACTGCAGGTATCTTGCTATAGGTCGTGCCATCTGCATCTATGCCGTGTATTGTTACCTCTGATAGGATGCCTCGTGAAAAACCCGTCGGATAGGAGACAATCACGCGCTTGTTATCACCGTAGATTTCCAATGTCTCTCTAAAGTCCCAGAGATCTGGCAGGTCTACCCACGTCGCGACGCAGCGTGCGCCGTTCGGATAGGCGAACACGATACTCACACCGCGTCCATCAGCCCAGACCTCCGCGCTAATAACTTCACTCGGTGAACCGAGCATCACCCGTAAACTATAGATGTCGTGGATCATGCTGCCAGAGAGTAGGAAAAACGCTCTTTGGGCTTCTGGTGCGACATCTCCAATCGCTTGTGCCAGTGCTATATCTCGCGCCTCACCTGCGGGTTTAAATGCGTCAGGTGGTACGTCGTTAAACCGTTCAACATCAAATTGGCTTAGGTGCAAACTGTTATTTGGATGAAGGTGATTAATCTGAACAAAGCGGTAGCTTTCCATTGTGTCAACTTCGCGTTTGGCGAGTTGGAAAGCGGGGTCATGCACCTTCATGTAACCGGCTTGTGCCACGGTCCCGGCTTTACGTTGTGCGGTTAGCATGGCATCGATTTCCTGAAGCGAAAAACAGACGGGTTTTTCGATAAAGACATGCTTCCCGGCTTCAAACGCAGCGAGTGCGACTTCCGTTTTCGGATCGCCATGACAAAGTAAAACGGCATCCACATCCGTAGCGAGCAATTCGTTGTAATCTGTTACGAATTGCGGGACATGGAATCGTTTTGCGACTGCTTGCGCTGCACCGCGAGAGAGGTCACAGACGATTGGCACCTCAAATTCTCGATGGAGTGCGTTAAGGTTCGGGAGATGATGTACCTGTGCAATCGCGCCACACCCGATAACACCTATCCGTATACGACTCATAGTTTACAGCCTCCAATATGATAACGCGTTTTATATCTAACTATCGTATCACGGACAGGAAATAGAGGCAAATTATAGTTTTGGGTTATGGGTTGTGGGTTTTGGGTTATGGGTGGTTGGTAGCGGTTGATCCTATCGGAAGGGTGGATGGAAGGTAGGCGTTAGATTTGTGTTGCAGAGAAGTTGACAATAAATGCGAAAACCTACATAATAACCTAAGTTGCCACTAATCTTCAAATCGCATTTTTATATTTGTAGCGATGAGAAATAAAAAGAGTTTCAACTCAAATCCTGTAGCCGTCACGGCATGAATGGACTTGGGTAAAAGTTTTTCAACCAGACTATTGGTCACTTCAACGCGTTTCCTGTAATGATGCTGTAAGTATACCTCATGAGGGGGATACTGACGCTTCGCATTCTTCTTGCGCAAGGGTTTGAACGTAATACCAACATCACCGAGGGCATCTTCAATGGCATAGTTACAATAGGCTTTATCGGCGTAAACCACCGAACCTTCTGGGAGATCAAATCTATAACACCGCATGCCTAAGACATCATTGCAGCCACCCGGGGTGAAGAAGGCTTCAACGATTTCTCCTGCCTCGGAGACCATCAGATGGACTTTGAGTCCGTAAAAATGCCGGTGTTTGCTTGCGATCTTTCCGCGCCAAGTTTCGCCTGAATACCTGCGACACCGAGAGATACGGATGTTATCACAAACACCTACAGGAAAGGTATCCACGGAATAGATGTTATTCGCATTCTCAGTCTTGGCAGTTTCAGCGAAATGGTCAAAGAGCGTCTGAAACAGGGGTATTATCCGATGAAGTCTCCGATTGTATCGAGAGTGTCCGAGCATCTTTGGCATATAGCCGAGCGTCTTCAAAGCAGCACATGCGTTTTGATGGTTGCCTGCGAAGTATCTCGCTGCAACAAGTGCCGTGGTCATCACTTCAGCATCTGTCATCTGTGTTTGTGGATGTTCTTGATGTCCGAGTGAGATTAAAAGATCGTCACAAATCGTATAAACTGCTACAATAGTTAGGTCCATGGGGTGCTCCTTTGGTTTTATGGTGATATAAAAACTATAAAGGATATCCCATGGATTTACAACTTGTTTATACGTGGCAACTTAGGTATAATAGAGCAGTAAAACCAGCAATAAGGTGGAACTATAGATATGGACGTGTCAATTATCCCGTGGGAAATGGTGCTTTTGTGCGGTTTGTCTTTGTGTGTTGGATGGGGGATACGCGGCAACTTTGGACATGAATACGGTGCGGCACTTCCGGGTGCACTCGCTGCAATGGCAATTGTCTTGCTCTCTGGACGGGAGGATTGGTGGCGGCATATCCACTACTTTGCCCTATTCGGTGCGATGGGTTGGTCTTTCGGCGGCAGTATGTCGTATATGATGGTCGTCGGGTATAGCCACTCTTCACACTCGCCGACTGTCTTATACGGATTCGCGAACCTATTCGCCATCGGCTTCTTGTGGGCAGCCCTCGGTGGCGCGGGCACTGCGCTGCCAGCGTTTCTGACGCACACGCAGCTATCCCTGTTTTTTGTGCCGATCGCTGCTGTGTTTATCGGCTGGTCGCTTCAAGCGGTAATTATTGATTGGGTACTCACGCCGAGACGCATGCAGCGGCACGAAAGTCCGCTCTACTGGTATGACACGGATTGGGTGTCGGCACTGGTAGCGATAGTGGCTGCTCTTATTGTCGCACTCTTCCGTGGTGGTTTGGACATGGGCACGAACCTCGTCTTGTATCTGGGCATCAGTTGGTTCGGTGGGTTTTTGCTGCTGGTAAACGTTTGTCGCCTCCGTATGACACCACCGCGTGGGGACAACTGGGCGGGTTGTGTCGGTATGGTTATCGGGATATTGGGATACTGCTCGCGTTATGAGCTCGGCGGCGTGGCTTTCGCTACAGTGATGACGGGTTTTGCGGGTGGCGTTGCTTTCTCCTTCGGACAACTCCTAAAACTCATCTATATCCGGACAGGGCTTCAAACGAACTGGCATAGCGTCATGGAACAAACACAAGGTTTCCTCTTTGGCATTGGGATTGCGGTGACGTTCGGCTTGCTGCTGAACCGAGCACCCACCTTAACGGTTGATCCGAATTTCCCACAATGGATGAAGATATTCACCGTATTCTGCGTTCTTGTCGCCTTGACATATCTCAATTATCGGAAAGCAGCAGGGACGTGGGTGGAGCAGGTTGAAGGCTTACCGGAGCGGTTGTTCGGACTGCCGGTCGTTGGCTGGTTTCGGCATTCACGGGGATGGATTGGGTGGTTTGAACTTTTCTATATCGGTCTCGGGATTGCCTGCGTCTGGCTCCTGACAGTACATTTCCGAGAACCGCTTGCTTTCATTCCGACGGGTTGGTTGGGAAAAGGGCAGCTCCTCTACCTTATCTTTCTCTGGTGGATGGTTATTTTCAATTTTGAACGCGCTTTGGTCGGTTTCAGTCCACATCGCTTGGTGACGGAAGGTGTGATTATTCTCAATGGGATTATTTGTACCATGCTAATAGTCCTGGGGCCACAGTTGGTACCGAAACAGACTGGGAGTGTCTTTTCGTTCACAGGTTGGACGCTGCGGACATCTCTCTGGGGGATAGTAGCACTGATAGGAACGACGGTTATTTTCTGGGTTATCAAACACGCGCTTTATGGACAAACGCATGCGCCGGGTGCCTCGCTTCATATCCGCTTTGGCGCGGATTCTAATGCACCGAAGGAGAAACCGAAGGCGGGCGCGCCGCATCCGTAATTGACAAATACGATCGGACAGTGTATAATTGCAGCAAGACGATTAGGAGGACCTTTATGCTCAATATCAATCCTCAATATCTTGTTGACGAAAAGGGTGAAAAAACCAGTGCTCTTTTGTCAATAAAAGAATATCAGATGCTCATGCAACGCCTTGAAGATTTAGAAGATATGTTAGAGATGGATATTGCTGTCCAAACAGAAACAGACTTTCGCGACTATCAAGACATTCGGGATGAACTCATAAAAGAAGGTAAACTTTGAGTGAACCAACAATTTATACTGTCCGTGTAACACGTCGTGCTGAACGGCAATTGCAAGGTTTACCTCAGGAGGTCCTTAGACGTGTTGATGCAATTATTGAGCAATTGAAATACAATCCGCGTCCACATGGCACTGTTAAACTCGCGACACAAATAGGTTCACACTGGAGAGTACGAGTTGGAGCATACCGAATTCTGTATCAAATAGACGACCAGCATCGCTGTGTCGAGATTTATCGAATCAAGCATCGTCGAGATGCTTATCGTCCATGAGCACTATAGTAAAGTTTAGAATTAATTGGGCACGCCACACCGGCGAGGTTAGAAACCTCGCCTACCTATTTTAACGCAAGTTGCCACTCTGTAGCATAATCTTCATAGATTGTGCATCTCAGAGCGCAAACTGGAAGTTTACGCTACCAAATGCTTGGATCATCTGTAGCATAATCTTCATAGATTGTGCATCTCAGAGCGCAAACTGGAAGTTTACGCTACGAAATGCTTGGATCATCTGTAGCATAATCTTCATAGATTGTGCATCTCAGAGCGCAAACTGGAAGTTTACGCTACCAAATGCTTGGATCATCGGCAGTTTTCAGTGAAAAACGAGGTGTGCCTGTCTAAATTCTTGTAAGTAGCAACTTGGGTTATTTTAAATGATTTTAGCCGTGTGTATGGCGTTGGCGATAGATTTGTCCACCTTTGACAACAACAACAGGTTCCAATTTCTGTTTGCCAATTCTTACCTGATCGTGTGCATCTATGAGTTGGAATGTGCCCTCGCGAAGTTCAAAAATCACCGCATCCCCCCACGCATCAACAGTTAATGTCCCCACTTGTCCCGGCATCAATATAGTTTCGGCAGGAATGCTCGTGACCTTTGCAAGCGCGTCGTCAAGCGACATACCGAGATGTAGAAATTTATTGACGACATTCACGAGATCGTAAACGGGCCCGTCAACGTTGTAGGTATGCAGATCCGATGAGATTGTTGTCGGTTCAACGCCTTGCGCCATCGCTTTCTGAACAACATCCCAACTAAAAGACCCCGCCCCGTGGCCGACATCAAAGATAACACCGCGTTCTATGGCTGCATGGACAGAATCCCGAATCCTGCCGTTTTCATCCAAAATACCACATTCCATATCGTGGAAGCAGTGGGTTAGAATATCACGCGCGCCCATGAGTGCCAGTATATCATCAATAGATTCACACCAAGCGTCTTGCGGATGGACCATTATAGGAAGTCCTGCAGCGTCAGCGGCTTCACGCGCCCTGTGCAGCGGCAACATCTGTGCCCTTGCGCCGACGATGCTCTCTCGCGTCAAGCGGACTTTAACCCCTAAGATGACCTCGCGATGCTGCTCTATCATTCGGCACGCCTTTCCGACATCGGCATAGTCAGGGTTTTCCAGTTCCCCAATCTCTTGTGTGAGCATACCTTGTGAGGAGATATTCAATTGTGCCAAGATACGTGTGTCGCTCACGTCAATGACGTATTTACGGAAACCGGGGAATGTATCCGCGCCTGCGGACCCAGCATCAACGACTGTCGTTGCCCCACGCGCCAGACAAGTGGGGTCGGGTTCAATCCCGAAGTGGCTGACACCGTAAAAGACATGAACGTGTAAGTCGATGAGACCGGGTGTAACGAAACACCCTTCTGCATCCAGTACTTCTCTCGCTTCGGATGTTGGAATCGCATCGCTGATTGCTGAGACGCGTCCGTTGGCGAATGCCACATCTTTAGGAGCATGGATGCCTTGTGCGGGATCGACGAGGGTTCCGTTTTTAATGATTAGGTCGTAGTTCATAATGAATATTCGGTGCGGTTAGGAAACCGCACCTACCTTCATAGGAAAAATGGTGAGTGACTATGGAGGTTTGTTAGTGCGTGCTTTCACGGTTTGTAATCGGGCACCAGCGTGTCATGAGTAGGTAATCAAAGAGTGCTGACTCGGCTTCGGGTGTGTCAATCCGTTTGAGTGCGAGGACGGCATTATCTCGGACGTAGCGATTCTCGTCGGCAAATGCCTTTGTCAGCACGGGAATTGCATCGCTTGCGGCGGGTCCAATCTGTGCCAATGCCAATGCCGCTTCAAACCGTGCCTGTCCGTCCCCATCACTGATTAGCATGTCACAGAGCACAGGGAGCGCGGGGCTTGCAGCCGGACCGATACTACCGAAGGCTTCGGCGAGATAGCGACGGACTTCAACAGAATTGTCCTTTGTCCGTTCCATCAAGGCGGGGATAGCAGGTTCGGCATCTATACCTATTTGTGCTAAGGCGTAGGTGGCTTCAACACGAACGGCATCCTCAGTATGTTGTAATGCCTCACTCAAGGCAGAGACAGCAGGTGTCCCGACTGCTGCTAATGCATAAGCAGCCATCCGTCGCATGATTTGGTCTTCAACACCAAGCACTTCAATCAGTTGGGGAACAGCGGGTGCGCCAATCGCTCCGAGAGCATACGCCGCATTCAACCGAACAGGTTCATAAACATCACACAGTGCCTGAATGAGGTGTGGAATTGCTTCTGCGGCGGATTCACCTAACATCCCTATTTCGTCAGCGGCATCGGAACGGAGAGAGGCATCCTCATTACCCAATGCTGTGATGTGTTTTGACAGATTTCCATTGGAAATCGGCTGTGCTGCATGCCCGTTGGATTCTCCTGCCATCCAGTTCCAGACGTGCCGCCATGTGCCTTGATGCCGCGGGATTGCCGGATCGCCGTTTTCCAGTCTCCAGTGCGGACTGGTTACGTTCCATTCGGGTGCCCGCGGTGCGTCCATCCGAACGAACTGGAACTTCATCATGTAGCGGATTTTGTCCGTCAGGTTCGCCATTGCGCGATGCCACAAGTCGAAGTGGATAATGGTTATCGTGCCGGCCTCGCCACTGAGTGCTAACTCACCATCATTATTTTTCGTGATGCGAGTGCTATAGTACTGTGTTCCGGGTAAGACGGCTGAGGGTCCGATTTCGACGGGCGAATCTTGGGGATAGTAGAACGCCATTGCCCAACGCGGACAGTGGTGGCGTACCTTCTGATAGCCCCAGTAACTATCCTTGTGGAACCCTTGTCCATCGCTATGTGGATTGTTGCGATGCGGATGCCGATGGGAATGCATGGCGTAATTCTCGCCGAGAATACTTGTGAATGCACCTCGGACGGCTGGATCCTCAAAAACGGCTTGTAGTTCTGGGACGCGCGGCAAGATATTATTGCCTAAATTCCCTTCTTTTTCTGTGTATTCCTGCGTTTTGCGATAGATGGTTTCATGAAAACTCCGCGGCAGATCGGTCTGGACAGTGAGATGTCCATTCACAATAAATTCCCGCATCTGCGCGTCGGTCAGTTTACTGCGCTCGTTCATAAGTGGCTTGGCTTGCATGGTTAAAACTCCGTTTTAACGGTTATTATATTATTTCAAGAAGAGTGCGATAAGTGCAATGATGGCTGCTCCAACAGCAGTAGCAGTCGTGATAATCTGCCAGACACTCGCTCTGCCTTCTTGTCTCCCTTCAAACTTACCTTTTATCCAAGCGACATCGGTTTCAACAGAACGGAGGCGTGTGTCTATATCATCGAGCCGTTTGTTTAATGCTTCAAAACCTTCTTTCATTAATTTGGAAAGTTCATCTATCGTCATCATAACAATACCTCCCATACAACAATGATAACATATCAAAGAAGAGAGGTCAAGCGGAATTTGCTGCAGGCACAGCGGCAGTCAATTGTCGAATTGTCTGAATGCACGTCGCATGAATCAACGGTATGAATGCCTTAATGGCATTCCCCGGGTCGAGTACGCCGCAAATCGCGGATTGACGCGGATGTTTAGATATTCGTTATCCGAAACCGGTTCGGGGTCTGGTTTTATAGCAAGGTTGTTTATTTTTCCATTGTTTCAATTCCCTTCGAGCGGGAAAGGCTATCCAAAGTTCCCATGTATCTTTCATGCTACGTTCCTCATACTTCCGAGGAATACCGCTACTTTTCCATTTCCAAATCCGCGAACGGTATGGTAGCGTTGGCACGCTCGAACTAAACCGTAATAACCCGCTGTTGCCCCTCTCTATATCCTGAGGGCGTAATGCGAATCTCAATATCACGGTTGAATCGATTCAGAAACGTCAAGAGCCGTTCAACGCTATAATGATTAAACTTTCCTTTTTTGAGTCGTGAGATCTCAGGCTGTTTCACGCCGAGAATCTTCGCCGCTTCTGCTTGGGTGAGCTGACGATCTTCTATAATCTGAAAGACTTCAAACCCAAGTGTCGCTTTGAGAAACAGTGCGTCGGCATCCGGCAAGTCTAAATCCTTAAACACATTGCCTGAACTCTTTTCAAATTCAATCTTCTTGCTCATAACTTTTCTCCAGTTCCTGCGCCATTCTGAGGCGTCTCTTGATAAGGTCTACCTCTTTCTTGGGGGTCTGAATGCCGCGCCTTGATTTTTTTTGAAAACAATGCAGCACATAAACCCTCTCCCCAATTTTCACCGCATACACGGCACGATACGTGTCCGTCCTATGATCGGCTCGGATCTCAAAAACCCCTGAGCCAACGCCCTTGAAGGGTTTCGCTGCAGGAGACATGCTTCCCGCCTGTGCAATAAACAAAGCGTCCCCTATATCCTTTTGAACAGACTGCGGAAATTCCTTCAGCTTTACCTTAGAATCCCCGACCCATATAGCGTCTCTTAAGTTCAGCCTTTCGTGATCCATACTGTATTATAACCAAATGGATATAATATGTCAAGCATCTCAATCACCACGAAGTCCACAGACCTCTCCAGCTGGAAAACCGTGCCCTATCGGACGTAGTTGGCGAATATGAGCAAGCCATGCGTTTCAATTCCCTTCGAGCGGGAAAGTGTGTTCAAAGGCTATTGGCTATTGGTCTATGGCAAATCGCTAATCGCCAACTGCCAGTCCTCAATTCCCTTCGAGCGGGAAAGGTAGGCGAAAGAGCGGTCAGGGCGGTGGCTTCGCCACCTCTCAGCAGTCAGCAATTAGCAGTCAGTTAATTCTTGTAGCAGTTGTTGATACATGACATCTATTAGGGAATAAAATGAATGTAGTATTGCATTTACGAACGCTTTTTTCTGTCCTACGCGGTGGACTGGAAGCCAATTACTGAAAGGGTTGCGTAGCAACCCGCCCTGACTGCTAACCGCTGACGGCTATTCCTCAATTCCCTTCGAGCGGGAAATACCTTCCAAACGAAATAAAACACTTACCTCGAGTGTCGAACAAATGATGGTTTCAATTCCCTTCGAGCGGGAAATACCTTCCAAACAAGCACGTCGCCTCTCATCATCCAAATGATGGACGGTTTCAATTCCCTTCGAGCGGGAAATACCTTCCAAACAAAGGAAAAGGCGATGTGGTGGTAAGAAAAAAGGGTAACGTTTCAATTCCCTTCGAGCGGGAAATACCTTCCAAACGTGTGTTTGGTGGTTCTGTTGTTCTTCGGGGGGGTGTGTGGTTTCAATTCCCTTCGAGCGGGAAATACCTTCCAAACCCAAACCGTTGGAATTGAAACAAAAATTAATTTTTTTGGAAGTTTCAATTCCCTTCGAGCGGGAAATACCTTCCAAACTGTCAATTCTCGGTATTATGACTTCAATCGATACGACTTCGTTTCAATTCCCTTCGAGCGGGAAATACCTTCCAAACTTTAATCAGAAGATTAAGGACCTCCGTGACCGAATCAAGTTTCAATTCCCTTCGAGCGGGAAATACCTTCCAAACCCGTAAGGTCCGGGAGCGGCTCGATGACGGTTCCGGGTTTCAATTCCCTTCGAGCGGGAAATACCTTCCAAACAAGGTGTCGAATAGAGAGCGCGGGGTACGTTAATGATCTTGTTTCAATTCCCTTCGAGCGGGAAATACCTTCCAAACAAAAGAAGGGGGACCCCGCAGTGTTTCGGTGGGTGCGTTTCAATTCCCTTCGAGCGGGAAATACCTTCCAAACGCTGGTTGATTGCTCTGTCAAACAGGTTTCGCAGGATAAGTTTCAATTCCCTTCGAGCGGGAAATACCTTCCAAACGCTGGGGTACTCCGATTGAGACCGCGGTTGCCAGAAAGTTTCAATTCCCTTCGAGCGGGAAATACCTTCCAAACAAAAAAATGAAATTCCAATTAAGCTTTGAGACCAGGGGTTTCAATTCCCTTCGAGCGGGAAATACCTTCCAAACTCACCCCTTCTTCAGTAGTATCCCTAACTCATTCCGTGTTTCAATTCCCTTCGAGCGGGAAATACCTTCCAAACTCGCATCGCTCAAAGAGATGCAGGTCAACGCTGAGTTTCAATTCCCTTCGAGCGGGAAATACCTTCCAAACATTTCAAAAATTAACTTTAAGTGAAAGGAGAAAAGCGTTTCAATTCCCTTCGAGCGGGAAATACCTTCCAAACAATATACCTCTGAACCGAAAACGCGCACCGCATTGTTTCAATTCCCTTCGAGCGGGAAATACCTTCCAAACGTCTCTCAAGCGCGCGATCTGACACCCTATCGCAATGAGTTTCAATTCCCTTCGAGCGGGAAATACCTTCCAAACGAGATTGTGAAAAAAGTCGAAAAGGATTTAGAAAAAGTTTCAATTCCCTTCGAGCGGGAAATACCTTCCAAACGCGAAATCACCGCCGTATCGCTCAGTGTAGAGTAGTAAAGTAACGTTTCAATTCCCTTCGAGCGGGAAATACCTTCCAAACACCTGTTTACTGCGGAATCTGTCTATCCTTCATGGGATAGCGAGTTTCAATTCCCTTCGAGCGGGAAATACCTTCCAAACCACAACAGAGCAAGCAGGAGGGTAGGTGTAGCCTATGGTTTCAATTCCCTTCGAGCGGGAAATACCTTCCAAACAGTCATAGACACCCGATTAACGCCGCAGGAGGAGATAAAGTTTCAATTCCCTTCGAGCGGGAAATACCTTCCAAACAAGAGGGATCCCTCTGGCATGACCAGTCACCGGAGATGAGTTTCAATTCCCTTCGAGCGGGAAATACCTTCCAAACTTCACACATAAAGCTTGGCTACATCTGTGGGATTTCGTTTCAATTCCCTTCGAGCGGGAAATACCTTCCAAACATGTGATCATTGTGGCATTGACTTGAAAGGGTGCCAGACCGTTTCAATTCCCTTCGAGCGGGAAATACCTTCCAAACATTGTGTTTGTAGAAATTGAACTAACTTTGGAGCATTGTTTCAATTCCCTTCGAGCGGGAAATACCTTCCAAACTTTTGATTGCGGTGATATTCATGGTTGCGATAGTTGGGTTTCAATTCCCTTCGAGCGGGAAATACCTTCCAAACGAAAGATATCGAAAAAAACAATTTCTGTTACGGCAGAGGGTTTCAATTCCCTTCGAGCGGGAAATACCTTCCAAACTGATCACTGTCCGTCGTCTAACCGCCCCGATTTCGTTTCAATTCCCTTCGAGCGGGAAATACCTTCCAAACAGAGATCATGCGTACAAGAACATGGACGCAAGATTTTGTTTCAATTCCCTTCGAGCGGGAAATACCTTCCAAACTCATCTCGACCTCCTGCGCTGAGTGGGATGGGGAGTTTCAATTCCCTTCGAGCGGGAAATACCTTCCAAACGAGAATTGAATTTTTACCCCGAAGAAGAAGGGTGGAGGGTTTCAATTCCCTTCGAGCGGGAAATACCTTCCAAACAGGGCTTATGGGTGTTTCTTCCTTCTATACAAAAAGAAAAGTTTCAATTCCCTTCGAGCGGGAAATACCTTCCAAACAAAATTGCCGAAGTTTTTCCTGATATTGAGGAATTAAAGGTTTCAATTCCCTTCGAGCGGGAAATACCTTCCAAACAAGTGGACGGATCTTTCGTCCATAAGAGGTCAAATTACGTTTCAATTCCCTTCGAGCGGGAAATACCTTCCAAACAAGGAATGTCGGACGCCGCCTATAACAAGCGACCGCAAGTTTCAATTCCCTTCGAGCGGGAAATACCTTCCAAACTTGTTCCGTAAAACAACGCAATGAAACACCGAGCATCAGTTTCAATTCCCTTCGAGCGGGAAATACCTTCCAAACGATTACACTACCGACTCAATCCGCCTTTTTGAAACATGTTTCAATTCCCTTCGAGCGGGAAATACCTTCCAAACTCTTTCAGAAGATTTGCAAAAGAATCTATCCGCTTTTGAGTTTCAATTCCCTTCGAGCGGGAAATACCTTCCAAACTCCTAATTTTCAAGTGGAAAAAGAGAAGAAGGTGGTCGGAGTGTTTCAATTCCCTTCGAGCGGGAAATACCTTCCAAACACACAGTAGCGGATGTACTGGGGTTGAATGCAAGTTTCAATTCCCTTCGAGCGGGAAATACCTTCCAAACATATCTAACATTGTTAGAAACGAGATAAGGCTTGATTGTTTCAATTCCCTTCGAGCGGGAAATACCTTCCAAACACAATTAGTAACGGAAAGGAATAACAGTCGGACATATATGTTTCAATTCCCTTCGAGCGGGAAATACCTTCCAAACCGTTCGGGTCTCTCCTTGTGTGACCCCTTTGTTGAGTTTCAATTCCCTTCGAGCGGGAAATACCTTCCAAACGAGCTCATGGATTTGACGTTAGAGTCAAGACAACAGGTTTCAATTCCCTTCGAGCGGGAAATACCTTCCAAACACGGCGGCGAGTACGGCGGAACGACCTACCGAGTCCTGTAGCGTTTCAATTCCCTTCGAGCGGGAAATACCTTCCAAACCAATAATGCCAATAAGAACACAACAACGACCGTAGCCAAGCGGTTTCAATTCCCTTCGAGCGGGAAATACCTTCCAAACTTTAAGGTATGTTGGTGTTTGTAATTATTTTCGTTCTGTTTCAATTCCCTTCGAGCGGGAAATACCTTCCAAACTAAACAGAACATAATTGAGGCTTCCTACATATTAGAGGAGAGCGTTTCAATTCCCTTCGAGCGGGAAATACCTTCCAAACGGCATATATTTTGCGTTGTCACGTACTGCCAGGCTTGGGTTTCAATTCCCTTCGAGCGGGAAATACCTTCCAAACTACGCTGAGGGTGTTGTGGTTTTGTCTACGGCAGTTGTTTCAATTCCCTTCGAGCGGGAAATACCTTCCAAACTCAGACCTGCAGAGATTATCGAGCATAGTGAAGGTCACTGTTTCAATTCCCTTCGAGCGGGAAATACCTTCCAAACATGGTCCCGTACACGAAAACAACACACCTTTCTTCTGTGCGTTTCAATTCCCTTCGAGCGGGAAATACCTTCCAAACTTCCTTGAACATACTGAGTGCTCCATCTCGGTCAGATAGTTTCAATTCCCTTCGAGCGGGAAATACCTTCCAAACGATGAGAAGGAAATTCATTTCACAATTCTCTTAAGTTTCAATTCCCTTCGAGCGGGAAATACCTTCCAAACAAACAACAAGGATGCACTCTTTGATCTCCGCGAATTGCGTTTCAATTCCCTTCGAGCGGGAAATACCTTCCAAACTTCGTTTGTGAGTGGCATAAAGACCGGTTTCCACGTTTCAATTCCCTTCGAGCGGGAAATACCTTCCAAACATTAATTAGTTTTGTTATTATCGGGTGTTCGGGCTCACCGTTTCAATTCCCTTCGAGCGGGAAATACCTTCCAAACGGAGGACGAACGGTCATATGGCGGGAAGTTGTACGGTTTCAATTCCCTTCGAGCGGGAAATACCTTCCAAACAAGGCGATCTTGAGACCGTTGAGGTGGAGATAAAGAAAGCGTTTCAATTCCCTTCGAGCGGGAAATACCTTCCAAACGTAGAAGGAGAAACCGAATGACTACCAAGATGAGTTCGTTTCAATTCCCTTCGAGCGGGAAATACCTTCCAAACCCGGAACATCTGCCGGAAGAAAGGTCAGGCAAGGAAAAAGTTTCAATTCCCTTCGAGCGGGAAATACCTTCCAAACCTATACAAAAAGAAGAGAGACACGTGGCAGTTAGTGTCTTGTTTCAATTCCCTTCGAGCGGGAAATACCTTCCAAACAGGAGTACGCCGAGATTAGAGAGATTCGGCGGGCGGCTCAGTTTCAATTCCCTTCGAGCGGGAAATACCTTCCAAACCCCGTTGTTGCAGCGGTCGCTGAGATAATTGATTATCGTTTCAATTCCCTTCGAGCGGGAAATACCTTCCAAACAAGAAGGAGATGAAAAAGAGGTCATCAAGTCTTTTATTAGTTTCAATTCCCTTCGAGCGGGAAATACCTTCCAAACGATGCGGAATGAAGGCTCTGAAGGAGTCTACCGAAAAAGTTTCAATTCCCTTCGAGCGGGAAATACCTTCCAAACAAGATCAGGAGATGATGATGGAGTCCTCAGGAATGTCTCGTTTCAATTCCCTTCGAGCGGGAAATACCTTCCAAACCCAAACAGACAAAGAACTCATGAGAGACAGGTACTAAAGTTTCAATTCCCTTCGAGCGGGAAATACCTTCCAAACTTGTCTGTCACATCCGTTCGTAAAACCAGGGAAAAGAAAGTTTCAATTCCCTTCGAGCGGGAAATACCTTCCAAACCAGTTGTATTGTCAAATAGATCTGTAAGGTTGAATAGTTTCAATTCCCTTCGAGCGGGAAATACCTTCCAAACTTTAAACCCGGTGCCCCACTTCCAGTTTCTCTATGTTTCAATTCCCTTCGAGCGGGAAATACCTTCCAAACTTACGTCACCGAACAGGACCGTAGCAGGTACGATACGTTTCAATTCCCTTCGAGCGGGAAATACCTTCCAAACGTTTCGTTACGATTGACAAGAATTGAAACTGCAACCAACGTTTCAATTCCCTTCGAGCGGGAAATACCTTCCAAACGGCTGAACATGATGGCAACTATAAAAATTGAAAAAGTTTCAATTCCCTTCGAGCGGGAAATACCTTCCAAACTTAAAAAAGAAAGGAGGTGAAAAAATGAGAAAGGTAATCGTTTCAATTCCCTTCGAGCGGGAAATACCTTCCAAACAACAGAAACAGGCAATCCCAAACGCCTCGGCAAAAATCGTTTCAATTCCCTTCGAGCGGGAAATACCTTCCAAACATGTTAGCAAAAACGAAACGAGCCTTCGGGCTTGGTTTCAATTCCCTTCGAGCGGGAAATACCTTCCAAACTCTCTTAAGTTTCAATTCCCTTCGAGCGGGAAATAGTTTCAATTCCCTTCGAGCGGGAAATACCTTCCAAACTGAAAAGTTCCACAATTCTCTCCGCTAGGATAGTACCGTTTCAATTCCCTTCGAGCGGGAAATACCTTCCAAACAAATTCCTTTGCGTTGGGATGGTAAAGCGAAAATAAGCCGTTTCAATTCCCTTCGAGCGGGAAATACCTTCCAAACTGAATTGCAGCGGTCGGACCGCAATAACTGAAGATATGGTTTCAATTCCCTTCGAGCGGGAAATACCTTCCAAACGTAAAGATAAAAACCTTTCATGGCCTTCATCTTTCAAGTTTCAATTCCCTTCGAGCGGGAAATACCTTCCAAACCCAGGCATACGGGTATGTCAAAAATAATAAATTAGTTTCAATTCCCTTCGAGCGGGAAATACCTTCCAAACTCATCATCACATTTAAGACTCATTGCTACCGATGCTGTGTTTCAATTCCCTTCGAGCGGGAAATACCTTCCAAACAAGCCAATCACCCAATTCCCTTCGAGCGGGAAATACCTTCCAAACTCACCCAATTTTAAGCCCAGTCAAGCCGTGGCTCCGTACGCACAAAACCAAACGCGAACTGCGCGAGGTTTTTTTACCTCAAAGCTCTACTCCAAAAATCCCATGTACCCTTGTAAACATTGACCCGAACGCGATTTTTTAGCAAAAGTGCCTCGGAAACAAGGCACTATCTGGGTTCTGGGTGATTTAAAACGCATTTGTTCCTGATTGAGGCATCGCGTTTGTGTTTATAAGTATACGCTAAAATGGTATATTAAGTCAATTTTTTTTGATTTTTCGGGATATTTATGGTAGAGGTTAGAATGAATTGGACACTCGGCACCGGCGAGGTTAGGAAACCTCGCCTACCGGGGAGGGACGTAAGTCCTAAATACAGTTGGTTTTAAGTGCGAATGAGGAAAGGTTTGTATGCGGGATCTTCACCTGTAATCACGCGAGCCAGATGTCTAACCTGCAGTTCAATACAGCGTAGATAGTTGGTTTTCTCGTTGCGTGTCGGGTGTTGGAACGTCTGCTGCATCCGTCCGTAGTACCCCGTAAGGAAGCGATCCAATGCCGCTTTCGTGAATCGGATACCCTTGTTCGTCTGCTCGAAATCCTCTATCTGGACTCGATTGTTGTTAATCAGTGAGAGGACATAACCATCAACAATCACTTGACGGAACTCCTCCATCAGATCCGATGCGAGTGCCGCATGTCCGTGCTTGGGTTGATGGAAATATCCGCAGTAGGGGTCGAGTCCAACAACATGGGTGAAGGTGTAAACGTGGTTGTGTAAGAGTGTATAACCGAGTGAGAGCATGGCGTTGATTGGATCCGGTGGGGGTCGGAATTGGCGCGTTGTAAAGCCCCAATCGTGGCGTAGCAATTGCCGGAATGCGCGATAATAGGCGGCTGTGCCGGTGCCTTCGTATCCGAGCAGCGATTCCAAATTTTTCGCGCGTTCAAGTTTTTGCACGGTTTGGTGCACAGCCCCGATGGCTGACTTAATCTCAGCGTTTTGGGTGCGCTGCCGTTGGCAAAATCGGGCAGCGTTTGTGAGTTTGCCACGGACGAAACATTTCGCTAACGCCAGGCACTGCTTTGAATCTGTAGCGACGGCGTACTGTTGTTGGCGGATACGTGTGTCTTTGGCATAAGCGGGCTGGAGTTTGCCTTTATACTTTCCTCGTGAGGAGAGAAAAGAGACTGGGATGCTCTTGTCAAGCAAGTATCCCATCGTTGGGGTTGTGATGTGTCCGTTCCCGAAGATGACGACTTCGTCGAGTTGGACGATTGGGATTTCTTGAAGGACTTCGCGTTCTTTTTTCACGAGGATTTGGTTGCCGGATTTGTGGAGCATTGCGCCTTGTTGGGTGATGTAAAGGATTGCCATTTGATGCCTCCTGAGGAATGTGGGTTTGCGTTTGAAGGTTGAAATGTTTTGGGTGTTTATCGGTAAATGCTGCAAAGTAAACCCAAGTTGCCATCTTTGTAGCACAATCTTCCAGATTGTGCATATCCGTGCGCAAACTGGAAGTTTACGCTACAAGCACAAACTAAAGTTTGTGCTACGTCCGTTGTTTTAAACGTTTGCCGAGTTGTGTGGCGATGTTTCTGCCTCGCTGTGTCGCATGTTGCCCGGAGCGAACAACTTGTGCCGCGCCGTTTTTCAGGACCTGTTGGACCTGGTTTTGCAAGACTTTTGACCGGGAGTCGGGGATGGGCTGGTAGCAGCCATCACTGTCAAAGATATGTCCGAGGAATTCAACCCCGGTGTCGAAACGTGCGATTTGCGTCTTCTCTGGATTGAAAGTTAACTTGAGCCGCTCTAATTGTTTGTGGGCATATTCAAGTGCGTGGCGTGCTCTGCCTTCGCTTCGACAAAGAATGAGCAGATCGTCTGCGTATCGGACAAGCCGTATGCCTGATCGTGTCATTGCCTTGTCGAAGGGATGCAGATAGATATTTGCTAACAGGGGCGAGAGTGGCGAACCTTGGATGATCCCGATCTTTCGGGGCTGGCTCATCTGCTCCTTGACCATATTTCCTACAGTCGGTGCAGCGAGTGCGGCGACTACCAACGGGGCAGCAATGAGCAGGTGCTTCGCCGCCAGCGGTTTCCACAACCGCTTCGCATTGGCAAGTAGGAGAAGCAGCCCGTCTCTCCCTAAGTTCATGAGCATATCTTTTCCGGGTTGTGCTAACGGACCGGGCATCGTCGTCATCTCAGATTCGTCAACTGCCCAGTCGTCTTCTGTCAACCTATTTTCATACTCGTTGTAGTGCCCAAAATTTGGCGTGCGATTCAGTATTTGATTAATCACGCCCTCAACGCCTTCACCTATGTGATGCACCGTGTTTTCGAGGTGTGTGCCCCATGTTGGGAATTTGGGGGGTTGTAAAACGCCGCCCATATCCAACCACATCTGGATGAGCCGAAGGATCGCGGGTTCTTTTAGGGATGCTCGGAGAAACCGCATCAGGATTCGCGTATCCATTTCGTCGAAGAATCTCTCCAAGTCAGCATGAACAACCCATTCATATCCCTCTGATCGGATAGCAGTGACTTCTGCGATAGCATGTGGCACGCCGCGATTGGGACGATAGGCGAAACTACACTCAAGAAACTTTGCCTCGTAAATCGGCGAGATGAGATCACAAACGGCACGTTGAACAATCCGATCTTTTAGGGTTAGGACAGAGAGTTCTCGTGTGCTGCCGTTCGATTTCTTCATCGTGAATTTTTGAACCGGCAGCGGGTAATACCGTTCTTCAGCAAGTTCGCGCGAGAGTTGACGCAGATGTTTCGCGAGGTTTGCCTCGAACTGTTGAAGGGTGACCCCGTCGCTCCCGGGGCCGCCTTTGTTGCTGCGGACTTTTCGCCACGCGGCATGTAGGGTTTCGGGTTGGCAGAGTTGTGTTGAGAGTGAAATACTTGGTGTGCAATTAAGCATGGAAATCCTCCTGAAAGACACAAACTCAAAGTTTGTGGTACAAAAGAGCAGCCTGTGTAAGTCTTAAGTGGAATTGTTTTGGACTAATTGAAAAGGGGACGCAAATTGATCGGACGTATGTATAGAGTCTGCAAGGAGTGAAAAGGATAGTAAAAAATTTAAAAGGTTGGAATTTCTTGGATGTTTACTGGCAAATGGCACAGCCTAACAGGCTATGCTACAAGAAAGACACAAACTAAAAGTTTGTGCTACAAAAGAGGAGCTTCTTAAATCTCGGCGATGATTTGTAGCAAAAGTCGCTTGCGGGCATGCCGTTTTCGGAGGTCTTCCAGATAAACAGTCCACTGATCTGCCTGACCGAGGTCCTGATAAACACCCCTTAACGCCGTTAGATACGCCAAAACTTTCTCGTAAGCTTCACGTTTTCGGGCGTGGACGCACTGTTCAATCAGGTGTTGGTAGAGGGTGATCGCGGTGTCAGGTTGGTGGTCTCTGATGCGAGCGATCAGTTTATCGGCAAACCCTGGAATACCTGTGGCGATGCGGCTCTGCAAGAGGCGGGTGTATTCATCAATAGATAACGGGAATTTTTCAAGTGCCCGCCACGCTGCAGCGTTTTGTTGGTATCCAAAGAGGGCGTATATCCATCGATAGGCTTCACCCTCATCTTGTGCCAGACGGAGATACCCTTGGGTTTTGCCTGCTTCCAAATACAGTGCCAGTAGCAGTTGAACGTGTGCTGACCGATCCGAGCTTTCATCAAGAGACTGCTCAATCATTGCTTGTAATTCCGAGGTCTCTTGTGTAACACAGATCTGCTCTAATAGCCCCGTCAGAATAGGTACGAAGACCCCTTCTGCGTTAAAACTCAGTCGCAATAACATTCGGCAGTGTTCAGACAAAGTAGCGTGCCCAACGCTTGTGCCGAGGTCTGTTGCATCTGATTCTTGTGCTGCGATAGCAATGTTTGTGAACACTTTCGTGCATCTCTTGACGAATCGGGGTAATTCGTCTCTCTGGAGCGTGTCAGGGTAACGGGCGATGGATTGGTGTATCACTGCGTGAAGCACAGACAGGGCGAATTCCGTTTCGC
Organism: Candidatus Poribacteria bacterium; assembly: GCA_965232115.1. GTDB lineage: Bacteria > Poribacteria > WGA-4E > WGA-4E > WGA-3G > WGA-3G. The sequence goes on along the minus strand of OZ246958.1, from coordinate 3,270,612 downwards.
CCGTTCGCGCCAGCGATTCCGCGTGTGCGATTAAACCTTCCAATTGACCTAACACCTGTTGGAGTTGGTGCTGCTCCAGAAAGCCGTTGCCGAAAAGGCGATCGACCTGTTCCCGATACGTTGTAACTGTAGCGGAAACCGTTGGTGCATGTGTCGGAGACGCAGGTGCTGTGTCCGGCACCTCTTCTATCACCGTCGCATAAGCACTGAGTTCGGGTGGGATCGGTTCAATTGCTACCTCGGTTTCCTCGGGTATGTCGGCATAGAATCGCGCAACCGGCACCAGCTCCGGCGATCGCTTGAGCAGTTCTGAAATAACGCGTAAAAGGGTTTCGTTTGGTTTTTCGGCGAGCGCGGCCAGCAGGGCATCCAAGGAATAGATCACTTCTGGCGTGTCAACGTAGGTGAGGAGGAGCGCGACGATATGTTTACAATCGCCGCCCCAATCGTAAGGGCAGGAACAGTCCGCATCGGCAATCCCTGTTGGCATTAACTCCACTGAGACGTGATATGGATATTCTTCCGTCCCTTCGCATGTCGCTGCCAACGTCCAGCCGTGAATGACCGGATTGCCGATCATTTCCATGTCAAAGTACGCTTCACCGCGCGTGAAACTCTGTGCTGTGCAGCGGTCTTGAATCTGATCGTGGGTTAGTCTTGGGAGTTGCATATCAAACGACAATTGTTTGTGGGTCTGAGGTTACTTCACCGACAGCAGGCACTTCGACCCGTCCGGCGCAGTTACCACAGAGCGCGTAATAGCGCACCGAATCTTCAGATAGATTAATAACACGTGCGACGGCGCGCTTGAGTTCTTCGTACTGTTTCCCGTTCAGGTGTGCTTCAAAGACGCTGTATTGGACGCGGGTGCCGAAGCCTTTCAGGACTTTTGCGAGTTGGTTGCGTCTGCGGTTGTCAGGAATATCGTAAGAGATGACATAGAGCACGAATTTACCTCCAAATTGGTTTATGAGTATATCTTAAATTTGCATATAAGTCAAATTTTTTACAAAAATGGTAGGGACATTTAGTTTTCCGATAATTTACGTCCGGAAGCGGGAAGGCTTCATAACTATACGTAGGGGCGGGGTTTCCCCGTCCTTACTGGTGTAGCGTTGGGTCTGAATGAGGGCGAGGGGACCTCGCCCCTACGAGGGCTGCGATTTCGATGGCGGTTTCGCGCATGGGTAACTTCAACAAAATATTTACATACCCCTTGTAGATTTAATTTGACTTCTCAGTGAGAAGTAAGATATAATCTATAAGCAAACACCAGATATAATACCCAACCCCCCTAACCCCCCTTATCAAGGGGGAATCTGGACATTTAAACTTCACAATTGGAGATCGGAAGTACGTGAACTATCGCGATATCTTAAAAGACATTCGACTGGCTTTTCCGCAACCTGTAGCAGACCCCATCCATAATTCCTACTTCGTGCATTCTATCATGCGTGCTTTGGACCAGGTTGACGCGCTGAAAACACAATTGCCAATGCTCGGCAATATTATCCCTGCTGATTTTGAAGCGGCGCGCCAGACAACTTTACCCGAAACGATGGCTTCCGTTGAAAATGTCACTACCGACCTCGTGGGTTATCTCCGAGGTATGACGATCTTCGGACATCCCCGCGCACAACAGAACGTCATTGCCCCGCCGACAATTCCGAGTCTAATCGGTGTACTCCTCGCTTCTCTGTACAATCCGAACCTCGCCTGGGATGAATTTAGCCGTCTCGTGGCATTGGCTGAGGTCGAAGTCATCGGTATGACTTCAAAAATGATTGGATACGATCCTGAAACATCAGGGGGCGTATTTACTTTCGGCGGCACCGGAACCACCCTCTACGGTGTGAAGCTTGGCTTGGAAAAAGCCGATCCAGGCACCGCTGAAAACGGGACCTCTGAAGATGTGGTCGTGTTCGTGTCGGATACGGGGCATTATTGTGCCACGAACATTGTCGGTTGGCTCGGCATCGGAACGAAGAATCTCATCACGATTCCAACGACCTTTGAAAACGAAATGGATCTCGACCTACTTGCGCGGGAAACCCGCAAGGCACTGGAAAGTGGAAAAAAGATTGCCGCTATCATTGCGACATTGGGGACTACGGACTCGTTTGGGTTGGATGATTTAGAAAGCATTGTGAAGTTAAGGGACGGGCTCGTCGATGAATTCAACCTTGACTATCAACCACACATTCACGCCGATGCCGTGATCGGATGGGCGTGGTCGGTGTTTAACGCTTACGATATTGAGGGGAACCCGTTGGATTTTCGGCCACGGACCCTTCGGGCGTTGGCAGGGACGCGCCGGCGTATACAGCATTTATCGCTTGCGGATTCTGTCGGTATTGATTTTCACAAAACAGGTTTCACCCCTTACATCTCCAGTCTCGTGCTCGTCAAAGACCACGCGGATCTGGATTTGGTGAAACGGCACCCCGAACAGATGCCGTATCTCTATCACTTTGGAGACTACCGTCCTGGTATGTATACGCTTGAAACCTCAAGGGCGGGGACGGGGGTTCTTGCTGCGCTTGCCAACCTCCGACTTTTTGGAGAACAAGGGTTGCAAACGATTCTCGGACATATCGTTGAAATGGCGCAATTCCTGCGCGAACATCTTGGCGGACATGCGGGTACAACCGTAGTGAATCGAGAGAATTTCGGGACTGTCACCCTTTTCCGTGCCTATCCAGATGGTGTAGATACTTTCGCAATCCTAAATCAGGAGTTTAAGGACCCTGCGTATCGCGATAGTCTGCTGGCACATAACACCTATAACCAAAAAATCTTTGACTATGTACACGCAGAAGCGATGGAGGGTAGGGGCGTGGTTATTTCTACAACCGATTGCTATCGGCACACTGCTTATGGTGAACCGATTGTGGCGTTAAAGTCGTATATCCTGTCTCCGTTTGTGGATGAAGCGGATGTTGAGACGGTGGTTGCTAAGGTGTTGGAGGCGCGGGAAAACGTTAAGTGAACAATGTTTTTTGTCTGAATCAGGATTTGCAGGATTGGACACTACAAGACGGGCGAGGGGACCTCGCCCCTACGTATAGAACTTAATTTTCGCTAAGACGGGCGAGGGGACCTCGCCCCTACGTATAAAACTTAATTTTCGCTAAGACGGGCGAGGGGACCTCGCCCCTACGTATAGGTTTATCAATTATGCCTGAATTAATGAGTTCTCCACTCTTTTTGCTCATAGCAGCGGTGTTTGCCATATTTATTATTCTGGGTCTCCTTAAGCACGCGTGGCGTTTCTTGATCTGGATCGCCGTGATTGTTGCGGTTCTCCTTTGGTTGGGTATTACGAATGTACCGCAGCTGCGCGAATGGTTTGAGAGACTCTTGAAGATGGGGGCGTGATACGGTACTGCCCGTGTCCAAAAGCCGTATGGTGGCCGATGTGTAGATACTCGCCGAGATAGATAAAGGGTAGGAACGGCTCCAACGCACCGGTAAAGCGAACCTTACCGATAAACCCACCCATCGGAACGGACTTCTCAGCGCGGTAGGAGTATCGGTCTGCGCGAATCCAGTGAAAACTGGGTACATGCGTTACAGCCTTGGCAGCGTCAATTAACGCCCGCGCATCTACCGCCAAGTCCTCGCCACAATGGAAATAACTCAGGAACCGGATACGGCGGAGTAGATTGCGGACGAGGTGCTCAAACGTTAGGTTATCTGTCCAACGTCCGTTGACCTTGATACTGGTAGGCGTGAGAAACTCCAATTCAATCGCATTAATTCCGTCTGGGACGCTACCCATTATCTCGTCAATTCCAAGCACCAGCCCGTCGTCCGTAAGCAATTCGGTCTCGGCTGTGTAAATTGTTCGGATGTCTTGGTTCCCTCGTGCGGGGAGGGTTTCGACCGCATCGAGCTGACACTGTCCGCGTTTCCCGCGGATACCGACGCGTCGCTTGCCTATCTCGCGGAAGGTGAAGACTAACCAGGGTAAGAGGTCGATTGCCTCGCCGATGAGGGTCAGCGTGCAGGTGAAGGCATCGCCGGGGGCATAGTCTAATTTCTCAGTGCGCGGGGGTTCCAGGATAAACGGGTGCGGCGCGAAGGGTTGTCCGCGCAGCATCGGACTGTCGTCGGGGACGGGGGTTTCAAAGCATTTGGAGTAGACGCACCGATCTGGGGACTGGCACTGTGTCCTGCACTCTGTTTCACCGCCGATGCAGGTGATGTCGCGGAGGAGGTATCCGAATCGGCTGCGGAAGACGTTGCCTTTGTATGCTGGCATCTTCAGGGGCTCTTGGACGGTATAGGTGAAGCGGTAGCGTGCGAATCGGAAGTTTTGGAGCATAGCGGGTAAGGTTTTATCGAACTATAAATTCTGTTGACTTCTATGAAACAATTGAACACTACGGATTGTCGTAGACATCATCATGGTTGCCGTAGTGCCGCAAGGTCAAACCGCCACCAGCAATTTCACAACTGACCCGAACACCCCGAGTAATACGGAATGTGCAGATATTATCAAGATTTGTCAGTTGTTCAAAATTGAGTCCGGAAACGTGCTGATTAAGCTGGCTTATATCTCCATCACTATTTTCCAGCGAAGCAGCGATCTTCGCTTAGATTTTCTCTATCAATGAGATTTGTTAGGATGCTTGTCCCAACGGTTGACAAAACAAAACGCACTCTAAATCTCCAATTATCAGTTGATAAAAACTCAGAGGTTAAATTATGAAGAAGAAACAGAAGTAGGTGGGAAAATTACCTCTTTAGATTCGCGAGTGAGCCCTACAAGTGCAGCATCGGTGATACCTGCTAAGTGAGTTTTAGGATCATAGTCTATAATCTGTTTGAGTTTTAGACGCAGCGGCAGGTCAGATTCTTTTAAATCGAATTCAGTCCCAGCCAACGGTAGCCAAATTTCCGCGCCACGATCCTCTACTAACTTTATCCAATCTGAATGTTCAGACTTCTTCCTTTTGGTACCCCACAAAAAGTGGTATTCCGTCAAGACATCGGTTTTTTCTCCTGATTTTTCTGGGCTGTCCTGACCCTTTGCATCTGATCCAAGCCAAAGATGCCATTTTTCCTCTGTGAATTCCAGTAGACGACATCGGGGTTTCCTATCCCAATCACGCCAAACATGCCATTCACCCTTTTCGCCGAAGAGTCGGAGATCGCTAACAAGGCTCCAATCTGGTGAGTTTTTGGGTTTATTTGGTGGCCACAGGATGTCGTTGTGAAGAGCTATACCAAAGCCAATAAACCCGGGTTCCTGTAATAAAATCCACGCTGCATCTTTATCAGTCACATGACACAGATTTTTACAGACCAATTCTTTATTCAGTTTTTCAGAGGTTTCATTAAGCATCAAAGGTTTCCTTGTTCTTTTCTGGTCTCCGGGATCCAGCAGGGAGATGATCAGGCTGGCACTGCGCTTTAGCAACGCAATCTTCGAGGAATGCTGCATTACCACTGACGAGAGCCATGTAGTTGTCCTTATTTGAGAATTCCCAAACTTCAATATCTGCCAGGGATGGCGTTTTCAGTTTCAACGAAACTTCGGGGCCCCGGCGTGAAAATTCCCATATATCTGTATCTGATGAAGGAGAAAGTTTTATCTGCATCGAAGCTTTAATCCCTTTTAAAGTGCCTCGACCATTGCTTGTTTCGCCTCCCAAGGCGGCATTGCCGCTCCAAAAGTCGCGCAAGGTTAACAAAAGCAAACCTATCTCCTCTTGTTCAGGTTCTTCTAACCTTAAGCTCAATCGTAGGTTTGGCATGGTTGCATCTTTGAGCGAGAGTGGATACGCCGGCTTCTCGTTAAATAGGGCACTCTGTAAACTGCCACCGGTGAACCGATCAATGGCAACGCGATGCTGCCACCGCGTTTCCACATTTTCCACCAATTTTTCCTCAATCCATACTCGACTTGCCCATAAGCCTTTTTGTTGCGTGTTCTGTCGGTCTTGTTTATGAACGGGACCGAACAGATCCGATACCGCGTCCAATTCCTCGTCCTTCCGAGGTTTCCAACCAAGGGTACTTGCAATCAATGAAGCGCGGTGTCGGAACGCTCCGGCGAAGGAAGTTCCGGGGATAACAGGCTTTCCTTGGGATTGTAGATGAATCATGTCCGGAGCATCAGCATCAGCAGGTGAGTGACGGATCAACAACGAGGTACATAATGTGAAATCGGCTTCAATGTGAAAATATCGTCGGTAGTCTGATCGCAATAAAGGCGGTGCCAAAGCGTTCATAGATCGATGTGCTGGTAGTGCCAAAAATATTGATTCATCTGACTGCAAGGGGCGTAGGGTTAAAGGATCATCAGCACAAGACCAGATGTCTCTATGTAACCATGCCTTGACATCCTGAGGATCGTCCATCTGTAAATCACGGACCTTCCAAGACTCAACCGTGCCACGACCGTACCCGCGGCGAGTTCTCGCTCCCAGACGAATGTCTACGTGTTGGAACGCTTGTAAAAGATTCAAAAACATGTCTACTAAAGCATCACTATTGTCGCCACGGCGAATAATACATTCCAGATTTAATTCAAATTCAGTTCCACGCTCAACGACTTCTACATCAAATTTTGCGCCGGTAGCTGCAGAACCCAATTGAGCATCTACACGCACACCATCACGTATTGATGTTGAGGCTTGTCTGCAATGCGCATCGGCAACGATTAAAGCACTCATGTTGTCTTCGTTCTTCTCTGATGGCTGTCGCTGCTGTCGCATGTCTCCGCCAAAGAGCCGTTTGAGCGTGGCAGTTTCACCCCCTTTTCTATATTCGTTCCAGGGTTGTGTTTGCTGAGCAAGGAAACTTCGCGCAGCACCAGCGATAGATGTCCCCGGAATAAATGGATTCTCATTTTCATTTCTCAGGAGAGACATATCCGCCATACCGATTTCGTCTCCGCCAAAGTGTGCGACACTTTCCAACTTCCATATACCACGGGCATATAATCGTCGTATGACCGGATAGTCATTCATAGATTCTGCAGTCATCATAGTCTCCATAATGTTATCCTTCTATGTGTTAACTCCTGCCTATTCTACCTACGCGCCCTGCGATGCAGTGCTGTTAGTAAGTGCTCAAGAAACACTTGGCACATCTCATCCACGAATGCGTCGATGTTTGTTATACTCGTATCGGCATAGCGGTGATCTTCGACTATTTTCATTAATCCGGACCAAAATCCTTCTTCCTCTCCATCTTCACTATCACCTAAAAACTCCGGCTTAGTCCAAGCTATCTCGAATAAATCGTACAGGGTCAGCGAAGAATCTTTAGACAACCAAAATGTATCGCCTTGATTTGTATCTATCCGACAGTTGCTTAGCCTTTTCTTTGTTGGTTTAGATAAATTCTTCAGATTCTCAATAGCATTAACTGAATCCACTCTGAGAAAGAGTCGAAGTTTGCCGAGAAGAGAATTACTTGGAACGTTTCTGACTTTTTTATCAGAAGCTGCTGCCATAGCGCGTTGTCGTATCTCCGCCAAACATCGCGTTTTCGTTATACTCCATAGAAGTTCCTGGACCTTCTCCGGTATTGATTCAGAAGGTTTTGTACGGTAACCCTGGTGTTCAGGATCGTCAAGTAGTATTTCTTCTTTGGTCAAATCTACTTTGAGATGATCGACTGCAATGCGGCCATACCCTTCTCCCTTTCGCAACCCTAAGCCATTATGTTCCAATTCCAAGAATTTACCTTCAGTAATATCACTCTGAACATTTTTTATATCAAAAACAAAAACACTACCTGCTGCGATAGCGGGCCACTGTTGCCTCGGCAGACGTAAATGAGCACTATATCCACTAACCAACTCTGAGCGGGTATAGCTGCGCGAAAGTGTTAGCTTGTCTTTGGAAGTATTCAAACCCAGAATAGTGGCCATCTCACGTTCTGGAAAGCATGCTTCGGGATGCCCGTGTTCGTTAACAGTCAACAATGGAGAGAGTGCAGTAACCACCAATTGATCACCAAGTTCAAACCCATCAATATTTTCTTGTCCAATGATTCCATTTGTTCTTTCCTCATCCCGTATGTCGTTTTCATCCCATCCTTCATTTTCCTCTTCGTCCCACATTTCATCCTCATCCCATCCGTTATCTTCTTCCCAATCGTTCTTTGAATCAGCCTGCCTGATATTAAATCCATTCCATTCAGTAAGACCTTTCAATTCTTGTCCGTCGCCAATCCATTCAAATTTTACTTCACCGTATTGTGCACTGCGCGACCTGCCGAGTCTTATTGAATTTACTCCTTTTAACCATTCTTGTAGGCTTTTGAGGTCACTTTCTGACCCCAAGACTGCCCCTTGAAACGATTGACCTGTCTTAATTGCTTCATACGTAAAGAAGGCACCACCATTGGGAACCTCCGCGCCAAGAGCACGACCTTTGCGCCGATCTTTGGCGCGGGCATGATGATAATTGCGTTCTGTCCTGACGGACTGTGTCTCCAACTGTCCTGAACTGATACGGCAATAGTGGCGGTCATGGCGTTTTGTCTGATCTTCATCTAAAATATTAGGAGGTTCACCCACAAAATCCTTTAAACTTTCATCCTTTTTCAATTTGCGTATGGAGTGGGGGATGGGAATTAGACGTTGTTTTTCACTATTGGATGATTCGGGATAGGCAGTAAGGAAACGCAACCCCCCATGAAGAAAAGCGTGACGAAATGCTGCATCTGCTGGAGTATTGCCCGTTTGGTTTAGATAGTGCCATGCAGCAATTCCCCATAAATGGCTACCTGGAATATCTTGACGGGTTACAACGGTGTTTGGGTCACCATCTGTCACTGGTATAACTACTGATTGCCTCAAGGTTAGTCGATACTTCAAGAGGTGAGTAGGGACTCCAAGACTTGAAATGGGAGTCGCTGGTCCCGTTGAACCGTTTGAGAGGGGTTGCGCCGGGTCCACTTTAAAAAAGCGACAATGGACTTTACCAAAACCGCGAGTCCGTGCTGTTCCCATATATTGTAGAGCAGCAGCACCAGATTCCAATGCGGTGATTACCGCATCGTCAGGAGTAGTAGCAAAACAGACTGGTGCCCGGAAAACCCGGCCTGCTCGTAAGGTTCGCATGGAACGAAGTGTGTGTTCTTTTGAAGCCCCCGTGGGACGATCAATAGCAGTTTGTGTGCGGACATCGGCATAATATTGGACGACATCCTCAGAGAGCATCTTTTGGTTATTCGGATCTTGTAAATAATACAACCAGGGTCTTAAGGTGGGAGCATCTTGCAGGACTGCATCTGCAATATGTAAGCTGCCCTTTGTGGAATCATGCCTTTGCCCCAATTTACCGAAAATGTTTTCTACGGGGATCGGTGCTTGTCTGCACAACGTCAAGGCATCGAAAACGTTCCGGTAAGCATCACGCCATAACCCCTTAAGTCGTTTTCCAGGGAGTATAGGTAAACCTAAATCGTCAAAAGCCACATCTTGGTCGGCTATACCGACCCGCCCTTCACCAGCAGAGGATGTTAGGGGTGATTGCAGCGTGATTTCCAATATGTATTCTATCATTATTAATTCCCTTTATCCTCATCTCCATTATCGAGTGTTATGTAGAAATCAAGTACTTCAAGAGGGTCGAAGTACGGTGTAGTAGCATTCTTGGGGTCACTCTCCTCTGTCCAACCTCTCTCCTTGACGCTTGATGAAGGTATCTCTACATTGCGCCACTCTGTGCCATCAATGAAACCTTTGGTTGCGGCAGAGCCTTGTGTCAGGACTTGCAAGAATTCCTTGGATCGGCGACGCGGCCATTTGAGTTGGAATGTCTTTAAAATTTCAATAAATTTGTTCCATTGGAATTCCGTTAAATCGTCCATTTCTTTTGGAACTCGGTAGGGACGCATAGTCAACGAGGCACCTTCAAGGTTACGATACTGTATATCTCTTAAGGCAGCAATGGAACTCATAGCACCTTCCTGAATAATTTGAAAATCCAACCAACTACCAGGATCCCTTTCCTCGTCCCGGCGACGCGTTTTAGCCAACCCGCAGAGTTCATCAGCAAAACCATAAGCGCGGGCAAAAGGGAACTTAGTAGGAACGATGGCCACACCGGCACAAGCATCAATAGACTTACACTCACCGCGAATGTTTATCTCACCATCGGCAAATTTCCGCAGATAGAAAGCAGCCAGATCAAGTCCCAAGCGTCCATCACAGACAAACGTTAGGTCGTCACCACCGTATACGATTGGGCGAAGGGGAAATATCTTTTTCGGATTCCCTAACGCCTCAAGCGGTAGTGCAGCTTTTAGATATTCTAATGTCGCCCTTAAGGTATTCCTAGACAACTGTGTCACAGATGCAGAAAATGATCGTAGATGATGCAGGAATATGTCGTCATCATCTTTACTGTTTCTCACTATATCTATAAGATACTTACCCATTTCGTTGCCATCAGCATGGACCACAGCAATATGGGATTTTCCCTCATAACCCCCCAAATCCTCAAGTTCAATAGCAAAGTGTTGTTTGGGCAAGTCCCTCGTCGGTTTCAGCAGCTGATTGAATTCCTCGGCAATCTCTTTCTGGGCATCGCCTGGCTCGTCTTTGGTGCCAACAGCGTCTTGTTTGCGCGCAGCGGCTTGGGATATTCTGTTGTTCGCTACGAGTGCACTCGCTGGAAGTCCTGTGCTGGTACAGGTGCGGACAACCGGTAAACTATGCAAGGTAGCACCAAATTGGAGTGCTTCCTCACAAGCAATCAGGCTGTTTAAGGCATCACGATACGCTTCAGCAAGTGAATTACTTACTTCACTGTAGCCAACAGTTACTCGGAGTCCTGGAGCTTTCACAAGAAGTTCTCGGCTCCACGCTTTGATAACGTTTTTAGCAACATCCTTGCTTTCACAAAGGACGGAGGCATTTCCACCGCCGACGTAGATAAGATTAACATCCTTATTTGTGTCTGTTGGTTCTTCAGGTTGGTCTATCCATGGGTTATCCTCATATTTACTCCACACACTCTTATCAGCTGATACCGCTTTAATCAGCCCTTTACCAAGATAGTGTTTTGCCAGATAGGATGCTCCAATGATCTCTTTCAAACGATTGCTCTGAAAGATATATCGCTGAAGACTCACAGTTCCAAAGACTACGATGTAATTACCAACGTAGCAAGAAGTTGACATAAATATCTCCTCAATCGTTTTAATTCCAATGCAACTCTATCAAAAGCTGCCTAAATTTTTTGCGAAGTTCTATCATATTACACCTCCCCCAAACTTGTAACGGATCCTTCGTTCCAGTCTCATCCCGCAATTCCTTTTGGACATCTCGCACAGCATTCTCGTTAGCAACACACAATACTATTGCCCGGGCTTCGTCCCCTCCGAGTTGCTTTGCTCGGTGATAAGCCTCCATGGCTTTAAGTTTCACTTGCTTTTGCGTGTTAGTTACACTACACGAAACAACGACAACTTGATACCCAAGGACTGCTACCACATCAAGTTCAAAATGTTTGTCGGTCGGGCTTGATCCTTTCGGGCGGACGTATACATTATTAAAAATTTCATAGTTATTACGACCAAGGCATTCTAACTCTTCCTTAAAAGCAGCGTACGCAGCATACTCAAGCCAGAAACCATTCAAAAAAGCGTCTATCTCCTTTAAATCCTTTTTTTTATCACACTTGGCAAAGACACTATACGACAGAATACCAGTGGTTGGACACAATCCACAGTTTGGATATGCCTCTTGAAGTTGATCCAATACATCTTTATGAAGATTAAACTGGAAATTAAGATTCCTTGAAGGGAGACAGAAAACTTTTTCTTTCTTACGACGGTCGTATTTCCTGAAATCCTCATTCCACTGAGTCCGACAGGTGTCATAGTTCCTCATATTATCAAACCTATATTCAAGCACCGCTGCACCTGCCTTCAATTTTGTGTCACTAAGTTTTTCAGGATGTGGGCATTTTTGGGGTGGGTGGTTGCTCGTAAAATAGGCTACTTCAAATTTATTAATATCAGCAACTTTGCGGAGGCAAGCGTTACAGTTAAAGTCGGTTATTTGAGTACATTGGTTTATTTGACACCCACTTTGAGCAATGCAAGATTCACAATTCATCTTTGGATTAATGTCTTTGCGTGTATCTTCTATTAGATTTTTATCTGCCCAACTCACAATCTTGGGAGGTTCCTTACGCCCAGGATCTAAGTAAGACGCATCTGTATTGATAGATCGATTCTGATCTTTCAACAAAGTGGCTTTAACCTTCTGCATCGCCAAAACCGTGGCAACACCCATTGCCTGAGTTCCACCGGTGTAGTGGACATGAAGATTTTCGCAAGTGTCGGGGAATGCCTTAGTAATTTTCTTATGAATATTGTCAATATTGGGACTGATCTCCGAGGTATGGATATCCTTTAGAGGTGGTGCCCCTGCTTTTCTACAATAATCTTCCAGTAAATCTTTTTGGTCCCTTGTATCTGATGTATACACAAATTGCGTAGAAACAGGCTTCAATTTTCTGCTCAAATGATACCAAGCCACCCAAACAGGTAAGGCATTGGTTCCGACTGTGAGAACGAGATGTGTTGTTGGCAAAATGTTCTCCTCTGAATTTTCTCGCGTCTGGTGCTCGGACTCCGGGCCGAGCAGCGTTCTTTGGGTCAGTGCTGGTTCCATATTTTCTTCAAAAATACGATTGTATTCTCCAGAGATTCGCGCTACCTCCGGATCCTGCATCAGTTCTTGCAATTTATTCTTAGATGTTTTTTTAAGAGCCTGCAATGACTGAAGCACCATGTCAGCAGCGCGCGTATCCCCATTTGCTGCGAATTGAACAAGACGCTCGACGCGATCTGCATGTTGGTTCGCTTTTCCTGCTTTATTTTTATTTAAACCATAGTTGATTTGCATTTTTTTCCTGAAAGCACTAAGTTTCAAATTAAAAAGGCAACACGCTTTGGTCGTGCCTAATCCAAAGAGATGAATAACTTCTCTGACAGTACTCAATATATCCTACAAAACGACGAATGCCTACACCTTACGTTTTTGGGTCATACGGTAACTCTCTTTTCTTTGTTACAGCAGGAAGGGCAAGTTTTTGACCTTTCTCATTATCATTGAACCATTCGTAATTCTTACCATCAGGGGCTGGTAATTCTTCTGTCCGTGGATAGTGTATGAAACCATCTGTCTTGGGACCGTATAGAACTTGTAAGAATCCTTCAATGAACGGAAGATTAGCAAAACACTTCGCTTTATAGGCCCCCTGCATTGTGTCTTTGAATTTCTGGATATACTTTTCCTGTCGATCTTTTCCCAGTTTTGCTGGTGTTGAAGGCGCGTAGAGGTCCTTGTAATAATCTCTCCAATGTTCACCCGTGCCGAGAGGCAGAGACCTGTCTGGACATCGAGCCTCATCAATTTCTATCTCCACACTGCCAAACCCCAAAGGCTTACCGTATCCGAGTCGGAAGCAATATTTTTCATCCACTTTATCTATTTTGTCGTTAAAGGTCAGCAGCCAAAGCAACGCGCCTACCTCCACACATTGTAGATTTTGCACGTACAGAGTCGCTTTGAAAATAGTTTTGGGTTTTATCCATCCACGAATTGAACAGTTCTGATGATCTTTTTGAGGCTTGCCTTTTTCGTCAAGACGGACGTATTCCCTCTCGTTTGGTGCCTGCCCTTGTTCCTCAATCGGCATCTTCCAATAATCATCAGGTAATTTTGAGTGATGCCAATATTGCTTGCGACCTCGTAAGTCTTTGCCTTCACTATAGCCAGCTGCATTCATACTAATACGATCATTTTGTACGTTTCCGTTAGGATCCTTAGCAACGTAGAAACGCGCATACGAGGGTTTGGGTTGTGCCAGAATTGCTAACGATAAGTGTTGATCCGTTTCAAAGCGTTGGATGATTTCGGGTCGCGAATCATCTTCACAGACAACTCGGAGACGGCTCTTGTATCCTCCCTCATCGCGGTCATCGCGTTTTTTGCAGTTTTCATAGATTTTCTTTATCACTTCGTTCTGCATTAGGCTCCGAAATTCGCTTGAGGCGTGTTCTTTAAGGTATTGCAACGACTTATACACATAGGCATGTGCAGTTGCGTTTTTTTGATCTTTTTCGTTTTTTGTAAGGTCCGTGACTCTATTCGCATGTCGTTTCTTAGAGTCCTCTATGCTCCTATCTAAGCGGTAGTGGTTCGATACGGGCGATGGCACCCAACCAAACAAACGGTCAGCTGGCGATAGTGTTTCCATGCCGGTTGCTGGATGCAGCGATAAATCAAGAAGTTCCAATGGACTTTTGTCGTATTCTTTGCGTTCCCTCTGTCCGATTACTTTATATTTCAAAGGCATGTCTTCGCCAAAATGCCCATAGCGCGAGTTAGTCACCACTTCATAAGCACTACGCAACATGCCTCGTAAAGATGGTTCGGGAATGTAGTCAAGTACATCATACGTTTGATGTGTATCTGAAGATCGATCTTCTTCACCAGCATCAAGTAGCACTAATGGGGTTAGCGTGGTTAGTTTGATTGGAATATGCCCTGTCCATAACCCCTTTTGAAGGGAGCAATGATTGAGTTTCTTTTTTAGTGGATCAAAATCACCAGCAAACTCACCGGCTTTTATATGATCACGCGGAGGCGTAGGAACGAAGGTATATGGATTGTGAAACCCGTCGGACGAACTCCCGGGATCTGGAGAATTGGGTCGAGGACGTGCGGGGTTGACTGTCAATGGACGGTCCATCATCTTAAAACCGTTCAACGCTGCTATCGCTCGCTCGCCATCCTCTTGGTTTTCCATTTCAACAAAGCCGAATCCTTTGGAGCGACCATCGTGCCGGTCACGGATAATTGTAGCAGTCGCAACCGGACCGTACTCACTAAAGAGTGCTTCAAGGTCCTCTTCCGTGGCCGCATAAGGCACGTTGCCAACGTAGATATTCATACTATTTCCTTTGTGTATTTCTTAAATCCCTAAATATAGCCTCAATAAAGGCAGGGCTACTTTTATGTCATTTTTTTGACGCGCCTGAAAATCCGACTTGTTCATAAAACCGACCCGGAGGCAGGCATTGATCGGATCCCTGGAACGTTTATAACATATCTGTCTTGTGTCTGCAAAGTATACACGAAATTTAAAAAAGTGTCAAGTTTTTTAAATTCAGGACTTACGCAAAATTCAGACCCCCCTTTATCCCCCCGCAAGCAAGGGGAAACTTATCCGATTCATATATCTGAAGGAGTTTCCTGCACAACGGCGATGACATAGCAATGAATTGTCACATCCTCGATGATCGAGGTCTCCATACGGGGTTCCGGGACCTGTCTGTCGTCGAACACAACGTAGAACCCCTCGGTCACTCCCTCTAACCTGAGATATTTTGCAAGCTGCCGCTTTCCTGACTGATAGTAGTGAATGCCCCGCCAAATCTTTGTCTCAACGATGTATTTTCGCTGATTGTGTGTTAGAATGAGATCCATTCGCCCGCGCCCGGTTTGAACTTCAATATGCATCATACCCTCGATCTGTCTGACAAACACGTCAAGATACGCCATTAAAAGATACTGTCCGACCGATTCCTGAGGTGTATCTGGTATTTGTAGTATTCTGAAACCCGCACGGAGAATGAAGTCTCGGAAGTTATTCAGTAAGAGTCTCATATTAATACGTCCTGTAGACGTGAGGTAGTCATCAAAGCCGTTATTTGTGTTGTCTGGCAGGTATGTATCCTCTAAGCCGTTCACTGTGGGTTTGAAGGTGCGTAGGATACGATACAGATAAATCGGGTTAAGAATTTCACACATACCATCGGTACCCACTTTAATGACTCCGTAAGTTGCTAATTCACTGATGATGTCGTCATCCAGATTAAAGTCTACACCTTCATCGCGCGTCAGAATATACATCAAGACGCTTTCAAAACGGGGGTCCCTGCGGATGTTGGTCGTGAGGTGATCGATATTCGTGTTCCGTTCGCGTAGGAGTTGTGTGTGTGCTTCTGTAAAATGTGCTGTCGTTATCGGTTGATGCTTTGGGATGTCCAACGTCTCAGTGAGGATCTGTGCGAAGCGGTTCACGAGTACGGGGTGCCCTGCTGTCTGTTTATGAATGGATTCTATGACCGCTGGCATGAAGGCTTGTCCAACTTCCTCCGTGTATTGTCCGAGGAGTTTCTGAACTTGTTTGAAGGTAAAGTTGGGTAAGCGGAATTCGTCTTGGATATTGAAAGGTGAAACCGATCGGTCATAGTCGAGTTGGGTGATACTCTTGACACCTACGATGCCCACACTATGGGGACATCGAGGTTCGTCGGACAGATAGATAAGGCGGAGCGCGTACAAAAAATCGCTTAAGGCACTTTGTGGGATACCATCAAACTCGTCTATCATCAGGACAATCCGCTGATTTTGCAGGAGTCTCTGAAGTTCTCTGAAAAAGTCAATCATCGAAATATGGTTGGTGAGTGGGGTGGCATCTAAAAATTGAGACAGAGAGGGCATAATCCTCTGTTCCAGGAAAACGCTTTCGATGTGGGACCGGATCCCTTTTGATAGATAACTGTAAAACTCAGGGATTGATAAATTGCGACACACTTGGAAATCCAGGCGGATTGGGAAATAGGCTGCATCAGCTGTGGAAGCAGCTGCGTTCTGTCGGATAGTTTGGGGGGACGCAGCCTCAACGTGTCCTCCCGTTCTCGTTTCTTCCTTGAGTACATCGATGACGCGTCGGCAGAAGGTCGTTTTGCCGGTTTGTCTCGGCGCGAAAAGGACAATGTATTTGCCGGCTTTGACGCGATTGATAAAGTCAGCAATTTCATTTGTGCGTGGAACAAAATAGTGGTGTGCGGGATCGACTCGCCCTTCAGTGCCAAATTTTCTCATTTGCTTCAGAATTCCTTATTCTTCCGCTGAACGCATGTTATTGTTAAGTATACCCAAATTTGCACATAAGTCAATCTTTTTCTCTCAGATCTGTTATTTTGCTTGACAGGAATCTATAGAGAATTCTACAATTACCGAAAAACTGGGTTGGCAATGTGAGAACGGTCGGGGTTGGAAACCCCTCCTACTATAGAGGTTATCTTACAATGGGAATACTAACGACAGCGCAGCGGAAACAGTGGAAAACAGACGGGTACCTCGTGCTGAAAGGGGTGCTCTCTCCTGATGAGGTGCGGGTACTCCTGGCAACGGTGGATGCAATGGACAGCGAGTTTCGGAAAGGTGAAAATGTCACTGCGGATTCCGTTTTCGATAAACGGAATACAATGGAAGAGCATGACATTTTTGTTGACTTAATGGATCATCCGGTGACGTTCCCGATTGTGCGTGAACTGATGGGCGATTTCATCCAGTTGAGTATGTCGGAGGTGATTGTGCGTCCCCCGAACCCGAAAGATCCGGGGTATCTCCATACGGACGGTGGGCAGGCGATGCGGACGATTCGGGTGAGTCGATCGAGTTCGCCGCTGCAGGTCAAACTCCATTACTTTTTGACCGACCTTGAAGAACCCGATAGCGGAAACTTTACCGTCGTGCCGGGGAGCCATAACCGTACGTTTCCAGAAACGGGAGTCAAGGAGGGTCCGTATATCCCAGAAGCCGTGCAGTTGTGTGTGAAAGCGGGGGACGCTGCGGTGTTTCCGCACGCGTTGTGGCATGGGGTTGCCAGCAACCGTTCGGCACAGGCTCGGAAGACGCTTATCTATTGTTATAGCCATCAGTGCTTTCGAGCGTTTGATTATGAGAAGGCATCTGCGGCACTTCTGGAGCGTTGTACGCCGCGGCAGCGGAGATTGATTGGGGATATCGGTGAATGGAAACCGGGGTCGTATTTCTATTCGCCTGGGGATCAGGAGAAATTGATTGGTGGACGAGAGGTGGATTAACTGAGGAGGGCGTAATTTTGTTTGTGGATAGGAAACGGGCAATGAATTGCCCTACTACGAGCCAACTCGTTTGTAGTAGTGCGATTTATCGCACGTTTATAAAATTCATTAGTCTATTTCAATGACGACGTACTTTTGCTCAACGGTGACGGGGAAGGTGTCGGCGACGTAGGGACCTTTTTGAGGTTCAGCATCAGAACTGGATGCCTCGATGTTTTCACCGCTCTCGACGTGGACTTCGTATTTTCTGACGCGGCGTTGCGCTGGACTCCACCAAGATTGCCCTGTTTTGATGTCGAATTCCCAACTGTGCCACGGGCACCGGAGAATCTCGCCTTTACGGGTGTAGTTATAGTTGCCAGGGGCCTCGGATTCTAAAAAGCCTGTGACGAGACCACTACATAAAGGTCCGCCTTGGTGGGGGCAGCTATTACGGATAGCGAAGTATTCGCCATCAATGTTGAAGACACCGATGGAACGTCCGCCGATTTCGACGACTTTGCGTTCACCGGGTTTAATTTCATCCGCGGTTGCGACTACGTATTTGGGCATTTGGGTTGTTATGTATTATAAGTTATAAGTTAAGAGGGTGTTGGGTTAACCTGTGATTTAAGTGATTATTTATACACCGAACGGGGCCATAGGGCTGGGAGACCCAGCCCCTACGGGTGTGTCGTGTGAATCCCTATCGTGTTTTAAAACTACAGTTTATCAAATGCGTACAGGTCGCGGGCGTTGTCTGCTAAAATCTTTCGACGGAGTTCGGGTTTCAGAAAACTCGGCAACGCGCGGTCAGGTGCGTCAAAGTCCCAATGCGGGTAATCTGTGGCGAACATGAGTTTGTCGTTCATGTCCATCTGCTCCAGCATCTGCTCGAAATACTCGCGTTTGGGAGGTTCTTCCATCGGTTGTGTGCTGAGCCAGAAATGGTCTCGGATGTATTCCGAGGGTTTCCGCTTCAGGTCCGGCACTTCCACGCGTAGTTTCTCCCATGTCGCATCCAGTCGCCAGATAAGCGGGGGTAACCATGCGAATCCGCCTTCAATGAGGACAATCTTGAGGTTTGGAAAATGTTCAAATACGCCTTCAATGACGTAACTGATGACCTGCGTGTGGAAGGCTTGCGGCATACCCCCGTGGTCTTCAATGTAATAGGAGGGCCACCCGGCACCTGTAATCTGACCCTGATTGCCGCCGAAGTGGATGCCGATAGGTAAATCGTATTCACAGGCGGCTTCGTACATTTTCCAATATTTTCGGTTTCCAAGCGGGTCTCTTGTCCGTGCGAGGAGCAAGATCTGAACAAACGCTGGGTTGGGACCGCAGCGATGAATTTCCTCAGCAGCAAGATCAGGATTCTCATAGGCGGGAACAATAGAGGCGCGTAGGCGTGGATCAGGTTCGACCCAATCGGCGACCTGCCAATCGTTGACGGCACTTGCGAGTGCGGCACCGAATTCAATATTCAACTGCTCTCCGACAGGCATGAGTGGGTTCAGCACGCCGTACTCGATGTCAAATGCGTCAAGAAGCTGTTCCTGCATAAATTCCAAATCTGCACCCGGGGAGAGTCCTGACGGGGGCCAGGCATCACGCCGTGCGGCATTGAGGAGGGCGCGCGGATAGTAGCCTCCGATGCGGCCACGAAGCCCGAAAGTTTTATAGTACTCCTGCCATCTTTCGGACAGATACGGAGACAGACCACCGGGTGGAATAGAATTGTGGATGTCGCAATCAATCACTGGCAACTTGGAACGTTTTGTCGTTTTGTTTTCCATTGCGTTTATCTCCTATGGGTTGTTGGTTGTCAGTTGATAGAAGGCACGGGCATTTTCATATAAAATTTTGCGGGTAAGCGATCCTGGCAATTCTGCTGGTAGTGCGTCGTTGGGTGTATTGAACTGCCAATGCGGATAATCGGTTGAAAACATAAGCATCTCATCAGACTCCAGCTGCCCGATAATTTGGAGGAGCTGCTCGGGAGTCGGTGGTGCATCAATCGGTTGTAAGGTAAACCGGATATGCTGTCGCATATACGCAGAAGGCGGACGTTTCAACCACGGTGTATTGCTTCGGAGCCCTCGCCACTCTTTGTCAATCCGCCACATCACAGCGGGGAGCCATGTAAACCCGCTTTCAATCAGCACGACGCGGAGTTCTGGGAACTGGTTGAAAACGCCTTCCGCAACGAGGCTAATCACTTGTGCTTGAAAGACCTGTGTCATTCCACTGTACTCTTCCAGATAGGTTGAGGGCCACCCCGTCGCAGAGGGTTGCGTCCCAGGGGCCCCGCCGTAATGGATAGCGATGGCGAGATTGTGTCGGACTGCTGCCTCGTAAATCGGGTAGTAATTGCGGTTGCCGTACGGGGCACGTGAACGGACGGGGAGTACAGCTTGGACAAATCCGGGATGATCGCCGACCCGTTCAATTTCTTTCGCAGCGAGGTCGGGGATTTGGCTTGGAATTACCAGAGAAGCACGGAGTCGGGGTTCTGGGTCAAGCCAGTGTTCTATCTGCCAATCGTTGACGGCTTGTGTGATCGCAGCGGCGAGGTCAGGGTTATGAACGCTCTGAACGCGATAGGCACAATTGAGGATGCCGTATTCGAGGTTCCATCCATCAAGCAGGTGTTCGCGCACGTGTTCAAGATCCACATCCCAAGGTGAAGGTGCATCTGGGTGCGTTGTTAGGGGTGCGGCGCGCGGGTAATCGTTTGCATCGGGCCCCCTAAAGCCGGAGGTGCTGCAATAGTCGCACCAGAAGTCAGACATATACGGGAAAAGTGCCTGTAGATTTGGGACTTCGTTATGGATGTCACAGTCGATAGCCTTGATGCCGGCCTGGACGAAATGCGGGGCATCCTTGCTTTCCATGTACCGCTCCTTAGATCTGTGTTGGACCGGTGCGGTTAGAATGCACGTCGCATTTGGGCGATTACGCCGCAAAACCGCACCTACCGAGTGAAGTGCGTAAGTCTTACTGGATTTGACAACGATGGGGCGTACTGGATTTGAACCAGTGACTTCTACCGTGTGAAGGTAGCGCTCGTACCCCTGAGCTAACGCCCCCCGTAGCGATATGGGCCCACTAGGACTCGAACCTAGGACCAGTCGGTTATGAGCCGACGGCTCTGACCACTGAGCTATGGGCCCGCTTTAATTTGACAGGATTTGCGCAAACTTACGGAATCCCACTATTTACCACGCGATCGGTGCGGTTAGGAAACCGTACCTACCAGGGAAGTGCGTAAGTCCTATTTGATATACGAATTATACAATATTTCGATTTTAAAAGCAAATTTTTTAAGGGTTGTTGGCAGTTGGCAATTAGCGATTGGCTTTTGGCTTTTGGCAATTAGCGATTGGCTTTTAGTTTTCATTAGCTATAGACCATAGACTAACAGCCATTCTTTAACGCTTGCGTCTTTGCCATAGACCAACAGCCATTAGCCAATAGCCATTAACTAACAAAATCGCGAAGCTTCCGGCTTCGGCGTGGATGCCGTAATTTACGGAGTGCCTTTGCTTCAATCTGTCGGATCCGTTCTCGGGTTACCTTGAAGATACTCCCGACCTCTTCAAGCGTTCTTGGATAACCGTCATCAATCCCGAAACGGAGCGAAATCACTCGTCTCTCGCGGTCGCTTAAGTCGTCGAGGACATCTTGGATCTGTTCCTTGAGGATGTTCAATTCAGCTTCCTGCACAGGGGATGGTGCGTCAGCGTCTACGATGAAAGAACCGAGCGGATTATCGTCTTCTTCACCGATCGGTGTGTCTAAGGACGAGGTTTCTGGTGCAACTGACAAAGCCTCGGTGACCTTGCTGGTCGAAATTTTCAAATCTTCTGCGATCTGTTCGGCAGTCGGTTCACTCCCCAATTCTTGGAGTAGGGAGCGTTGGACGCGTCGTATCTTGTTAATGCGTTCGTGCATGTGAACAGGAATACGAATCGTGCGTCCCTGATCAGCAATCGCGCGGGTGATACCCTGTCGAATCCACCATGTCGCGTAGGTGCTAAATTTGTAGCCGCGCTGGTAATCGAATTTATCGACCGCTCGCATTAACCCGATGTTCCCTTCTTGGATTAAGTCGAGAAATTCGAGTCCTGATGAACGGTGCCTGTGTTTCTTTGCGATACTGACGACGAGACGGAGATTGGCTTCAACAATCGCCATCTTTGCAGCTTGCGCCTCAGACTCACCTTCATCAATTTGCTGGGTGAGAGATTTGAGGTGCTCGCGCGAGACGCCAATTTCATTCATCTGCTGTCGGATATTGCGTTTACAGCGGACAATTTCGATGTAGGCTTCCGCCATCGCAGCCGTTTCAAACTTCCGTTTTGGGTCACTATCACCATTGAACCATTCGTGAGGAATATCGTGAGATTGTTGGAGGTACTGGACTTGGCTCTCCCAAACACTAATCTGATATTCCGACTGTTTGACGAGGTCAGAGATTTTGCTAATCTCTTCGCGGTCAATTTTCAGTTTTTCGAGCGTTTTCATCAATTTGTTGCGTGTTTTCGATTGCTGTGCGGATGCGTTTCCGTTTTCGGCAGCATTGAAACGTTCTATCTCCAGTTTCTCCAGCACGTCTAACGCCTTTTTCACCTGTTCCCGAAGTTTCCGTTCCTTATCTTGGGTTGATGTGCTCTTAACGGGCATATCAATAATATCGGATGCCCGTTTTTTGGCAGTGACGACTTTATAGAGCATCTTCCGAATTTCTGTAATTGCCAGTGCGGTTCCGAAAGTCGCTTCAAGCGCGGCGCGATGGCCGGCTTCAATCCGTTTGGCGAGTTCGACCTCTTGTGTCCGATCAAGCAACTGAAATCTTCCCATCTCACGCATATAGACTTTCACCGAATCATCTGTGTAACTGCCGGCGAGAGCGGATAAGTCTGCCATCTCATCGTCATATTCGAGATCATCACCGCTCTCAGAATCCAGATAATCAACGGTAGAATAGTCTTTAAAATCCATGATTAACTTGCTCCTTTTCTAAGGTTGTCCGGTTAGGGCGCGTCTCTGGTTTGAAAGTTTCACTAATTCCTTGAGGGTTTCCACCTCATCTGTGCCCTCAGCGAGGGCATGGGAACGGATACGCTGTTCGAGATCTTGTAAGAGGAAGTTCTTGAGTTCATTGAGGCAACCCTTAACTTGTGCTTGCAATAAATTTGGAGGCAGCGTTCTTCGGAGGAGCGCATTCGAGAATAACCCTCTCACGTCCTCATCAGGACACGCATTGATGAGGGTTTGGATGTCAACGCTTTCGTTGTCGTTACACGCCTCCCAGAGCAATTGCGCTATTTTAGAGAAACGCGGTTCCGTGAAGTTCTGGTAATGAAATTCCGATTTAACACTTGGAATTAACGCTGGACTTTGAATTAATGCTTCAATAAGTTTCTTTTCGATTTGGGCGCGTCCGGATAATTTTTGCGGTGCGCGCTTCGCTTGTCTCACGCGTTGAGGGGTCTGTTCTGCTTGAAGTCCTGCGTCTCGCAATTCCTGCCAAAGCACGCGTTCATCAATATGTAGTTCACGCGCGGCGTATTTGACGTATTCACTGCGCTCCATCCGATTTTTGAGACTTAGGAGCGTCTCCGTAATTTCCTTAGCAATCTGTGCTTTCACGTCAACTCGGTGGATGTCCTGTCGCTGAATAGCTGCTTGAATCTGAAATTCGATGAGGTTTATGGCTCTATCCGTAAGTTCCGTGAAGGCAGACGCACCGTGTTGTCGTGTAAATGAATCGGGATCCTCTCCAGCTGGAAGAAGTGCTACGCGGACGCGCAATCCCTCTGCGAGCACACGGTGCAACCCACGCTGCGCTGCTCGGAAACCCGAGGCATCTCCGTCATAGACGATAACGACTTCGGGGGCAAACCGCTTCAATAAACCGGTGTGATTTTCACTCAGAGAGGTTCCAGAGGACGCTACCACATTCTCAATCCCGGACTGATAAAGCATTAAAACATCCATATAACCTTCGACGAGGAGGACTCGCTGCTGCTTGTAAATGGATTGACGGGCTTTATCGAGGTTGTAAAGGAGATTGCTCTTATCATATAGAACAGTCGCAGGCGAATTCAGATACTTGGGTTGATGTTCTTCAGAAAGCGCACGCCCCCCAAAGGCGACAGGCGCACCGCGTTCATTACAAATCGGGAACAAGATTCGATTCCAAAACCGGTCTTGCGGCCCCCGATCCTCGTCCTTGATTAATCCGGCATCAATCAACTGTTGGGTTGTAAATCCTTCGTCCGTGGCAGCCTTCACGAGATTCCGCCGTCCCGGCTGTGCGTACCCCAATTGAAACAGCCGAAGGGTCTTCGGTTGGACCCCACGATGTTTCAGATACCGCATGGCTGATGTACCGATCTTGTCAGTAAACAATTGTCGGTGGTAATATTCCACCGCAAAGCGGTTGAGATCCTCCAAGGATGTGAGCCGTTTTCGAATCGCGATTTCCCGAACATCTTGCGTTGGGAGCGTAATATTTAAGCGATCCGCCAACCATTCCACTGTCTCTCTAAAGGATTTACCTTCACGCTTTTGGATAAAAGAGATAACATTACCGCCGGTTTGACAACCGAAACAGTAGAACATCTGTTTTTCCACCGAAACCGTGAAAGAGGGCGTTTTCTCATCGTGAAACGGACAAAGCCCTTTGTAATCGCGACCCGCCGGACGCAGGGCAACGCCGTACTCGGAGACGACTTCAACGATGTTCGTGCGCGTCCGAATGTCATCGATTATTTCGCTGGGTATGTGGTTGCTGGATTGAGCGGTGTTCATGTTACTCCCTAAACGTGACAACGGTTACCCCTTCACCGCCTTGATCGTAGGGTGCGAATTGATATTTAGCGATATGTGGATTCCCACGCAATTCCGCATGCACAGCGTTCCGCAATGCCCCCGTCCCTTTGCCGTGCAGGATTCGCACCATCGGGAGACCCGCAAGATACGCATCATCAAGATACTTATCGGTAATATCCAAAGCTTCCTTTACAAGCATGCCGTGAATATTCAACTCATCGCTGATTGAGTTGGCTTTGCTGTATTGGATGTCAAGCACAGAAGTTGACAATCGGGACACCTCTTGCTTGGGTCGCACGGTGTCGATATCGTGGTATGCGGCTTGCATTTGCATATTTCCCACCAGGATCTGTAAAGGCATTTTCCCGCGCCGTTTTATCGCCGTAACCTCGCCGAATTTGCCGAGTTTTTTGACCCTGACCTTATCGCCAATAGAGACTTTAATTTTCCGTTGTTTGGGTTGTTGTTTCTTGGGAGGCTTGGGTTGTAGCGATTTTTTGGTGGTTTCTATTTTTGAGAAAGCATCTTGGATACTAACTTTAGAGGCTTGTTCTTTACGGATATCGGCGACGAGATTCTCGACAGTTCGACGCGCCCCCGCAACGATACTGCGCGCTTCATCTTCGGCTTCCTGTTTCAATTTATGGTGCTCTGATTTGAGGTTCTGAAGGAGTGTCTCGTGTTTTTGGCGCGCCGATTCAGCATCGCGAAGGTCACGCTGCAAGCGGTTTCGTTCTACATCCATCTCATTTTGTGTTTCCTGTAAACGGACAAGTAAATCCTCGACCGCAACGGTATTACTCCCTAAATGCCCCTCCGCTTCATCAAGGATTTCAGATGGAATTCCGAGGCGTTCTGCGATTTTTATAGCGTTGCTACTCCCCGGCACACCAACCTGCAGTCGATATGAAGGACGGAGGGTCTTCCAATCAAACTCCATTGAGGCGTTTTCCATGCGCGCTTGCGTGTGTGCGTAAGCCTTGAGTGCACCGTAGTGCGTCGTCACAATGGTATTAACCCGTCTGTTTCCGAGCCAATCGAGAAGTGCCATGCCGAGGGCAGTCCCTTCGCTGGGGTCTGTGCCAGCCCCGATTTCATCTAACAACACAAGCGAGTGTTCGGCGTGATCAATCTTTTTCAGCATCTCAGCGATTTTCGTGATATGTGAGGAGAAAGTGCTAAGACTCTGTTCTATCCCTTGATCGTCGCCGATGTCAGCGAAAACCATGTCAAAGATGGCGATTTTGCTCCCGTGTGCTGCGGGGATATGTAGACCGGATTGCGCCATAAGCGTCAATAAACCGACAGTTTTGAGGACAACGGTTTTACCACCCGTATTCGGACCAGTAATAATCAATGTGTTAAAAGTGTCCCCAATATGGACGTTCGTCGGCACGACGCGGTCTGGAAGGTCTTCATTCTCATCAGAATCAGACGCTTTAACACTCTGTAGATGAAATTCGAGTAGTGGGTGCCGTGCCTCAATTAATTTGATGTAACCTCGCGTATTGATTTTCGGCTCAACGGCATTCAATGCAAGGCTGAACCGCGCCTTTGCGTTTAAAAAGTCGAGTTCTGCTAAGAGATCGAGAGATAATTCCAATTCGTGTAGGTTGTCGCGCACACGATCTGTGAGGTCAAGGAGGATACGCCGAATTTCGCGATGTTCTGCCTCAGCGGCTTCGTGGAGTTCATTATTCATCTGGACAATATCCAGCGGTTCGATAAAAAAGGTTGCGCCGCTTGTGGATTGCCCTTGGACGACGCCCCTGAAAGATGCCCGTGCCTCTTGTTTTATTGGAATAACGTATCGGTTATTTCGAGAGGTGATGACGGGTTCTTGAATCGCTTTTTGATGCTCAGGTGAGCGGAGCGTGGTTTCGAGTTTTTGATGGACATTTTCACGGAGGCGCGATAGCTTACGGCGAACCGCACGCAATTCAGGACTTGCGCGATCGAGTATGATACCGTCAGGGTTAATGCAATAGGTAATCGCCTCAACTAACGCCGAAAACTCTGGCAGCGCATCGACGATAGAAAATAAATTGGGAAATTCGTCTCGGTCGCGTTTTTTAAACGCCTTATGGATGTCTGTAGGAATCTGGGCGACCTTTCGGACATTCAGAAGTTCTTCAGTATCTAAAATTGCCCCGACTTTCGCAGCGTGGTTCAGCGATGCCCGAACATCCGTTAAGCCCCCCAAAGGTATTCCCCCGTAGAGCTCGTGAAAAAATTTAACTTCACTGCACAACGTCTGTAGATAGCGAACCTTGTCAACGTCGTAGGACGGTTTGAGCGCGTCAACACGCGCTGTCCCAAGGCGAGAAGCAGTGTATTTCTTCAGGAGTTCTCGGATTTTATCGTATTCTAAAGCCTTTTCAACACTGGGTAACACCGGTGTGTCCTCTTTGGGTAAACTGAGAGCTCTGAGTTATAACAAGATAGATCGGCGAGGTTTATAACCTCGCCTACATATTTAGAATTAGCACGAATGTTATTGCTGCATCGTGCTGCGTTTAATGGTACTCCACGTAGTGACCAATTTTTGCCGTGCTTCGACGGGTAATATCCTTATATCCCGTAACCACGCAATAACGAAGATACTGCCATCGACTTCGACGATCTCTTGCGTCTCATCGGTAGCGAAGTCATAAAGATAAACCGATCCCCACCGAGAATAGGCGATGTAGTCCCCTTCAGGCGACCAGTCGCCCCAATAGCCTGTGGCTTTATCGACATCAAACAACGGTACAATCTCTTTGGTTTCAATGTCAATTGTGCAAAAGGTATCGAACTCTCTATTCCATCTGAGGAAAAGGATGCGGTCGCCGCCAGGTGCCCAGACGGGATAAAAATCTTTATTGAGTTCAGTCAAAACTTCTATCTCTTTGGTTTCGACATCTAAAAGGTAGAGGTGTTCTAACCATCCGGGTCTGGAGAGCGAAAAGGCGAGCCGCTTTCCGTTAGGGGACCAAGAGATTCCCCAGAATGAATAGGGCCATCCGAGGTGTGGCACCTGTGTCATCACTTCCATTTCCCCACTTTCGATGTCCAGCACCCAAATCTGGTTTTCTTGCGGGAGCTGGTCTACGGTATAACCGTTGAAAGCGAGTTGTCTGCCGTTGGGAGATACAGATAAAAACCGATAGGTGCCAGAAATGGGCGTAACGCGCTTCTTATTCTTTGGGTTGTCTGGATTAATGGAATAGACATCAGAGTGTCCTTTATCGCGCTGGATGAAATAGAGTAAATCACCGTTGGGTCCCCAAGACGGGTACATGCCTTTGTGGTTCAAAGGGATGGCTGTGAAATCTTTAGTGCCTCTGAGAGCAGTAGCGTAGAGATTCCAATCGAAGCGTCCTAAGTTCTCGTCGAACCCGTTGACTGCATAAGCCAATTGTCCAGTAGGTTCGGCATTGAGTGGCGAAGTGAGAGTGATGAAGCATAAGCAGCACAGGCTCAAAAGTGTGAACTTAAGGGTCTTAGCGGCAAAAAAAGGTATGAGGCTATATTTATGTGTCATTACTGCTCCTTAGAAAATAAAAATTATTGGGCAGATCCAATCCGTTTGTGATGAAGAAGTGCGTTTTCATAGAGCCGACGGCTTAATCCGAGTTTTTCAAATTCAACAACGAGATCGTAACTATACAATGCCGAACTTTCTCTGCCTTCTTCATCGGCGCGACGGGCGTTTTGAACGTTACTTATTACTTCCATTGCCTCTTTTTCAAAGCTGCCAATCTGCTTTCGGAGTTCAGAGGTGAGTCCACCTGTGATATCTTTGTTCACTTTATAGGTCCGAATTGCGTCCGTATACGCAACGTAAGCATCATAGTACCGTTTTTCGTTTTCGAGGGTTTGTGCTTCCGATATATCTAACGGTTCGCCAATCGCTGCGATAACAACTTTCGCTTCCTCGATGAGCTCACGGCTTTTCTGGGTAATTCCTGCCTCAAGTGTGGTTCGGAATTCATCTATAATTTCTTTATATGCCGCACCTGCAGCGTCTGGATCACCAGACTTCTCATAAGCGAGGGCTTGGTTAAATTTGGCACTGGCGAGGACGAACTGCCGAATTTCCGGTGAGAGTTGCGGTGTCGGCGGGAACGCCTTCGCTTGATACGCAGCGATGGCGGCTTCGTAATTACCTTCTTGTTCGTAGGTGTTGCCTATCGCTTTTTGGGCATATAGACTATAGATTTGATTTTCGGGTTGGTGCTGGTCAATGATTTGTTGGAATTGCGCCCGGGCTTCTGGGTAGTTTTGTTGATAATAGAGCGTCTTTGCGGATTGGTAGCGCGCTTTGTCACTAAAAGTTGAATTCGGATATGCCTCATAAATCTCTTGAAGTTGCGTCTGTGCCGTCTTAAGTGATTCTTCACTTTCAGCCAATTTCTCGGTATCGAAAAGGCTCTCTTCTGCTGTTTGATAGATTTCGGTAGCCTGACGGAGGGCAACGGTTGCTTCGGCGCGGCGATTCTCTTGGTTCTGATGGTATGCTGCATAACCTGCGACGGCAACAACGATGACACCTACTATAATAACAATCGTCCGCAGATTTCGCCGCAGGAAGGCATAGACTTCCAGTACGCCTTCAATAAATTTATCTTCTTGGATTTCTTCTTTCGTCAGTCGTCGGTTTTGTGACATGATTTTCCTCAGTTCTACACAATTTTATAGTAGATCCCGTAAATACTTTTACATTCTCAAATATCCCCTGGTAGGTGCGGTTTCCTAACCGCACCGATACGAAGTGTGAAATTAATTCTAAAATCTACTACAAAGGATAGTCAAGCGGGTGACGGGAATTGAACCCGCGACCCTCAGCTTGGGAAGCTGACGCTCTACCGCTGAGCTACACCCGCATTTGTTATTGGTTATAAGTTATTGGTTAAGAAGTTTCCTTAATAATTATAATAACACATCGGGATTCCCATTTTCAATGTAAAATCAAAAAGCGGGTGTTAGCATGATGTGCAGCAAATGCTTGCAAGTTTTACCAAATACCCGCTTTTTCGCTTATACGCGATAAAGACCTCGCCTGCGATACTGGCGTGTCTATTGCAGTTTGTCTAACTCGCCCAAAACCTGTTCGGCAGTCAAGGTATTCTCCGGCGGCGCAGCCTCAACGTGTTTGAAGGCAATGTTTCCTGATTTATCAACGATAAACACACCGCGCGTCGTAATACCAACCTCTTCAAGTGCCATACCGAACTCTTTGGATACCTCAAGGTTCATATCAGCAAGCAGCGGAAAATCGACCCCACCGAGCACCTCGCTCCACGCCTTATGCGCGAAGGTTGAATCCCGATTGATAGCGATGACCTCAGCACCTTTCGCCTGAATCGCATCCAATTTTTCGTTGAAATCCGGTACCTGCTCTGCACAGACTGGGGAAAAAGCGAGTGGGTAGAAAAGCACGACTAAATTTTTACCCGCATAGTCGCTCAATGAAACTTCAACATCTTCTTGGTTAACTGCACCCTGGAGTGTAAAATCCGGTGCAGCACTTCCTACATTTGCCATTAAAATCCTCCTGTATTTGTTATTGGCTATTGGCTGTTGGCTGTTGGCAAGACGCAAGCGTTACAAAACGTCTTTCTTGCCATAGGTTTCCATAGACCAATAACCATTAGCCATAGATCAATGACCAATGACCATTAGCCATAGACCATCTGCTATTCGCTATTCGCTATTCGCTATTTGCTATTCGCTATTTGCTATTCGCTATTCGCTATTCGCTTTAATACCGCCCACGATGTTGCGAGCTTTCCGTTAGGTTCGACTGCCGTGAGAGACGTTGTTGTTACACCGTTGACACTGACATCATCAAAACTGGCTTGCGTATCCCATGTCCAGACCCCGACTCTACCGCGCGGATACGTGTCATCAAAAAATACGGCTTGCTCTATGCCATTAATAGCGAGTGCGATTCGGCTGCCTTCAAGGGTTGCACTGAGCATAAACCATTCGTTTCGGGTGAGTGTCAGTCCGATAGGTGCGATATCGTGTTCAATCTCGTCGCGTCCTTCAAATCCGTCTTTAAAAGCGGTGCTGCGGCGGTGTCTCCACAACTCAGATTTATTCTCCTTCGGACAGATGAGATAGACGTAGTATTCAAATTCATTTTGTGCGCGAAAGACGATCCCTGCCCAGTGTCCTGCCTCAATACGGACTTTTGCTTTTATGGTGTGGTCTGTCCATTCTGCCCCATTTGCTAACGTTTTTTGCGCCTCACCATAGCGCGTTGTCTGTTTATAGACCCCGTCTTCTACTTCCCACGTACCGTTTGCAGGGGTCCAATCTGCGGCATTGTCGTCGAATGTCCACATTTGCTGCTCGGCGGCAGCAACAGAAACGAGACCAATACCAATGTATATCAGAAAGAGGGTTATTCGACGTTTCATAACACCCCCTGGGTTTTGGTGAGTCAGTCTAAGTTTGTCGGTAACATACGCCATACGAAAGTAGGGCGAAGGTCCGGGGACCTTGCCCTACGCTTCAAAAACTACTTCGCTTTAAGTTTTGCCCACCGGGTAGCGAGTTTACCCTGTGGATCAACCGAGAGCGTTCCGATTTCCATTTCGTTAACTTCGGCTTCGGTCAGTGGGACGGAGTAGATACGGGATTCCTCAATGTGTGCGTTGAGTTCTCCGGGACCGCCGAGCCCATTTGTATGCCGCTTTCCCCAGATCGCTTCTGCATCATCTGTGGGCCAGGTTTTGATCTCACCCTTTTCATAACTACCGAGGCTCTCACCGTTACGGTAACCCGTTATCTTGTAAGTTCCACCCTTATCTTCATAAGTGAAGGCTAAGTAGACCATTTCGCCTTCTTTCTTTTCGTTATGAGCATCTGGGAAGTCCTCAGTGCGGTGGAACCAACTGCTGCCTGACATCCACTGATTCGGTTGGCGTTCGGCGTAGACGATGGCGTTGAATTGGTCTTCAGAGGCTTTATCTAATGTGAGTGCCGAACCTTTGGTTGCGGCGAGACTGTCTAATGCGACCCATGTCATCAAAGTCTTCTCTTCGATATCGGGTCCGCTGTATTCAAGTGCGTGTGCCCATTTTCCTGTCTCAACAATTAGCTGCCCATCTTTGAGTTCGGCACCGTGGAGGTCTATATCGCTCCAGTTACCGATCTCGTCCTTTTCGCTGTCAAATAGCCACCATCCGAGTAGATTGTCTGCTTGCGCATCCTGTGCGACTGCTGGCAGGGACATACAAAACATCAGCAGAACAGCACAGATGGAATAACCTTTCATTTTCATACTTAAGGTCTCCTATTAGCGTGTGTTGTGGGCAAATTTTTCCAAGAATGGAAAACATATTACATATCTACGCGCGTAGATATGTGAAAAATATTATACTATATATTAATGATGAAAGTCAAATTTAGTTGTGGATTATGGGTTTATGGGTTGTGGGCAGGAAGATAATCTCTATTTGCAAATTGTCGTTGTATGTGTTAGTATTATTAAATATCGAACACAATGAAATAACAGCACAAAGGAACGGAAATGAAACGCTTGACGCTTTTGCTACTTGTTATCAGTATCGGATTTGCCGGTGAGGCTTTCTGCCAAGCGCAGGAGGACGCTACGGCGAAACGGATGACGGCGACCTTGGCAGGGAGAGTCGTCTGGAAAGGGCAAGACTTGTCGCATACAAGTGTGTCTGTTTATCGGGACGAAGCACTCCAACAGGTTTATATCAGCGGGATCCCACAGCTCGGCGATGGACAATTCACACTCCGTGTGGAACCCGGACGCTATTATCTCGTTGCTTATGTGGATGTTGATAAATCTGGGAGCTTTGATACAAGTGACGGCTTGGGTATGTTCGGAATTACCGACTGGGGCAATGAGAATCAAAACAAACAGGTGATTGAAGTCCAAGACGGAGAAAAGATTCGGGGTTTAGAGATCCCGATAACCGCACGAGCGACCTACATTGATAATAAACCAACGGTCGTTCCACTATCCGAATACGAACCGAGCCAACTCCAGCAATTCCAGACGGAGTTGCGCAAAGCGACATCGGGGTGTAGTGGGGCACTGCGCTTTGTCCGCCAAGCACCAGAAAATCCGAAATCGCTCCGAGCCGGTTCACAAGCACTCATTCTTGCGTATACAGATTTATCGTGGAAATATCGTGCGGGTATCGCCAGAGTGACAGACGCTGGCAGCTGGACGCTCAATCTACCGCCGGGCAAATACTACCTGATGGCGATTGTGGATAACAACAGGACGAATAAACTGGATACAGGGGACGACTTTGGCTTCTACGGTGTTGAGGATATGCGGAAACGTGGGAATTTCCCACAGCCCGTTTTGGTTTCTGTGAACAAATTCACTGAAAATATAGAAATCGCAATCACTGCCACCTATCAAACTCGTGAGAAGCCGCAAAAAGCAGCGACCAGCACGCTCACAGGCATCGTGTCTCCGGTGCCCGGGGATGTAACCGCACGGCTTGAAGTGTATTCAGACCCCGCCTTAGTCGCTCCGGTTGCCAGTGGCGAAACGGCGCCTGGGGGTGCGTTCCGTTTGGCACTCCCACCGGATGAATACTATGTTATCGCTAATCTGGATGCGGATAAGAATGGTAGATATAGTAAAGGGGACGGTTTAGGCGGCTACGGTACAATAGACATCACGGCACAGCCCCCAACTGCACTCACCTTAGTAGAAGGCGAAACCCAAGAAATTGAACTCGTGATAAGTGCACGCTACGATGACGATGGACGGCTTCATGCCACGCCCCCCAGTATTGAAGCCCACATTGAACAAGGCGGCATCGCCGGACGTATCGTATGGGACGGACACACTGTCCAGCAGGGAATACTGACGCTCTCTTACGCCCCTGACTTCAGTACACCGATTGCGATGCCGATTACTGTTTCAAGCGATGGCAGTTACCAAGTCAATGTGCTACCGGGCAGCTATTACGTCATGGCAGTCGTGGACGCAAACAACGACCAGAAAACCGGTATCGCCGATGGCGTTGGCATATACGGCACACGTCATCCCGTTCGCGGTGAACCTACAGCAGTTCATGTATTCCCTGGAGAAACAACAGCACATATTGACATTGCAGTGCTCGCAATTTACATCGATGCAGACGGAAATATGGCGGAAATTGAGGACGGTGGACGCTGGGAAATTAGGAAACGTTATGGAGAACCCGAAGACATCTTTCGTGTCACCCGTGGCGGACGTTTAAACGAGGAGTGGAACTACTGGACAAAAGGGCTCAGTTTTGTCTGGAAAGCAAACGGGGCCGGGTGGGAACTGGGTGATACAGGACGTTTTACCCCCAAAGCGGGCATCCTGATTGAAAAGGAAGACGGCGGGAAGGATGGAAAAAGGGAGGCAGGTCTCAATCTTCCAACCATCCAGTCTTCCAATCTTTTGTTTATCTATTTCGCTTACGACGGCATGATTTGGGGGATCTCGCCTGACGGGAATAGTACCCCTTTAGGTGTCGGACACAATCCGACTGTTGCAAACGATGGGACGCTCATTTATCAGGATAGGGACGGGAACGTTATTATTCGGAACCGTGAAATGCCGCAGGGCGGTCTGCTTTTCGATAGACGAAAAATGGCGGACGATGTCGCGATCTCACCCGATGCAGAATACGTTGCCTATACACGTCCGGAGTTTGGAGACCGAAGTCGCGTCGTTATACTGCATATTCCGAGTGGCTCCGAGCTCACTGTGCCGTCAACGGCACTGCAAAGTTTCACACCTGCCTGGAATAGCGATGGCACGATGCTAACTTATGTTACCGCCGGGAGCATCGAAAATCCGGAGGCAGCGATTCCTGTGGATGGGCAACAGAGACGAAACATCTACGCCTTCGATCAAATCGCACAGAGCGTCGAGCCGATTGTAATATCGCCAGACACAGACGATATAGAACCGACGTGGTCGCCTGCGAATCCGAATCAACTGGCGTTCACACGAAAGGGCGGCGATTACCAACAGGTTTGGCTCGTCACCTATTCAAGTGAAGGTGTCCCGACAGAAAAGCAGTTGACTCGAAGGGGCGGCTCGCATCCAGCCTGGGTGCCACCGGATGGACGGTGGCTTATCTACGAAAACAACGGGCAACTTTGGAAAATTGATACGGTTAACCCAGAAACTACCGAGACGGCACTGATACACAATGGACAGGTCGTATTTGGACGTGAACCCACAGCTGCCGCAGGTAATCTACAAGTAAACACACCAAGCAGAAACTGATGAATACGTTTACCATGTGTCTAAATAATTCTAAGATCCACCATGCTACACTCCTGATACTCCTAT
The DNA here is from genome assembly GCA_965232115.1 of Candidatus Poribacteria bacterium. GTDB lineage: Bacteria > Poribacteria > WGA-4E > WGA-4E > WGA-3G > WGA-3G. The sequence continues at coordinate 3,235,586 of OZ246958.1, read as the reverse complement.
TGTTTCTTATCGGGACAAACATCGCCGCTGCGCAATGGCTGCTGATACCGATGGACATCGGCGCACAGACGAACCATCTGAAGGCTTACGGCTTGACATACTGGGCATTGGAGGTCCCACGGGAGTACCGTTGCTACTGGTGGTTGAACTATCGTGGCGGCGCATTTGTGCTGCCGGACTCCCCGGATGTCCGAATGCGCGCTGCGCTCATGGGAGTCAGTTTTGAACCGATGGATAACGCCGCGTATCGCAGCATCAAGGAATCTGTCCTTCAAGGCAGCAATATGGACGAGATTCTATTGGAAAAGGCTCCGAAGATTGCGGTATACGCACCCTCAGAGGCATCGCCTTATCGGGATCCATGGGACGATGCTGTTAAAATTGCACTGGACTACGCACAGATTCCCTACGATGTCATCTGGGATAAAGAGGTGCAGAGCGGTGTTTTAGAGACAGATGACTATGATTGGCTACATCTGCACCACGAGGACTTCACGGGCCAGCACGGCAAGTTCCACGCCTCATTTTCGACGCAGGTCTGGTATCAACAACGGATGTTGATGTTTGAGCAAGCCGCTACGGAGGCGGGATTCCGACGCGTCCCACAGCACAAAGGACAGACCGCACAGATGATATCGGACTATATTGTCAACGGTGGGTTCATCTTTGCAATGTGTTCTGCCCCTGAAACCTTGGATATCGCATTGGCAACACGCGGCGGAGCCATCGACATCGTTGCACCTGAATTAGACGGAACACCGATTGAGACAGATGCGGAGGCGCACCTTGATTTTCAGCGGACCTTGGCGTTTGAGAACTTCAAACTCTATACGAATCCGTACCGATACGAATTCTCGGATATAGACAACCCGAATCCTGATAGGGATGCACAGAGCGGCGTTGAGGACTTTAAGCTTTTTGAGTTCGCAGCAAAGCACGATCCGATTCCAACAATGCTCACACAAAATCATGTGAGCGTTGTGCCGGGCTACCTCGGACAGACAACATCGTTTAACATGGATAGGATTCGCGGCTCTGTTACGATTCTCGGAGAGGTGGAAGGCACAAACTACGCAAAATATATCCACGGTAAATTAGGAAAAGGTACTTGGACGTTTCTCGGTGGACACGACCCAGAGGATTATCGTCACCTTGTGGGTGAAGGAAAAATCCCGACGAACCTCGATTTGCACAAACACTCGCCGGGGTATCGGTTAATTTTGAACAATATCCTGTTTCCGGCGGCACGTAAGAAACCGCAGAAAACATAAGTGGCTGTCAGCGGTCAGCAGTCAGTACGTAGATTGGGTTGAGTGGAAACTTCCTGAAAACACCGTACAGCAGATAATTGGTGCGACAGATGGAGAAACTTGAATGATCAAAAAACGAATGAAACCCAACGCATTCTTATAGACACAGCGTTTAGGAGGAGTTTACAATGAAATTTATCCGTTTTTTTCTTGTTTGTGGGCTTGGTCTGTTCGTTCTCGCGCCTCTTACACCAGTTTCGGCACAAATGCCTGCAACGGAGAAAATTGTGTTTGTATCAAATCGAGACGGCAATTCTGAAATTTACATTATGAACCCCGATGGCAGTGGGCAGATGAATTTAACACATCATCGTGGGAACGATTACTCACCGGCCTGGTCGCCGACGGGTAGACAGATTCTGTTTGCCTCCGATCGCGCTGGGAAGGTTTCAGACCTCTATGTGATGGATGCCGATGGTGACAGCGTTAAACCTGTTTTTCGTACAAAAATGGAGAGGCGGCATCCGGCATGGTCACCCGATGGCTCTGAAATCGCCTACTATCGGGTTGATGGGGGTGAGGTCGCTATCTACACCGCCTCAATTGACGGACGGAATGAAAAACGGATAGCAATCGGTATGCTTCCTGATTGGTCACCCGATGGTTCTGAAATCGCCTTTATGTCCGCCGAGGTGCTCCGACCGATAAATGACGGATTTGGGGGCATACAGATAGCCGAACCGAGAATTGAGATTCTTAATGTGCGAACCAAGGCAAAAGAGGAAATCACACCAGAAGGGTTCGTGTTGCTGCTGGCCCCTGTCTGGACACCCGATGGTACGAGACTCGTTTTTTCAGGTATAGACGCGAAGGATCCGGCGCGGGCCCCTGGAGGGCATGCAACGAGCCTCTATATTGTGAATCGCAAACGGAACGGAGAACCGCGTAAGATTAAAGTGGAAGGTGATAGCTCGAATCCGGCTTTAGCACCCCAGGGTAATGCGCTTGTTTACCAGAAGGAAACCGGTGGAAAAGATCAACTCTTCAAAGTCGCTTTAGCCGGGGGTAGATCGGAACAACTCACGGACAGAGGTGGGAATTATAGTGCGGATTGGTTCGATCCAGCGTTCTCTTTACCGGTCTCACCACAACCCCATCTGTTAACAACGGTCTGGGGAGAGATGAAAGTCCAAACCGCAACGAACAACTAAAAAGATGAAAGCAGTCCTTGCAACGTGTAACCTGAACCAGTGGAGCCTCGACTTTGAGGGGAATACGGCGCGTATCATTGAATCCATCGAGCTCGCGAAAGCGCGCGGTGCGCGGTATCGCTTGGGACCGGAACTGGAGATTACAGGATATTCTTGTGAAGACCATTTCCTGGAGTTAGACACGCTCCAACACAGTTGGGAATCGCTGGCACATATCCTTAAAGGGAAACACACAGACGGCATTCTCTGCGACATCGGTATGCCCGTGATGCACAAAAATGTCAGGTATAACTGTCGGGTCTTTGTGTTAGATGGTAGGGTGTTGTTGATTCGTCCGAAAATGTTCTTAGCAAGTGATGGTAACTATCGGGAGCATCGGTGGTTTGCGGCATGGGAACACGGTTGGACAACCGAACGCTACACGCTACCGCGCGAGATTCGCAAACTTACGGGACAACAGAAAGTACCCATCGGTATCGCAGCGATTGCCACGGGTGATACACTCTTGGCATCTGAGACGTGTGAGGAGCTGTTTGTGCCGATGAGTCCGCATATCCATTTCGGCAATGCCGGGGTGGAGATTATCGCAAATGGGTCAGGCTCTCACCATGAATTGCGGAAATTGGACACTCGCATCGCTCTGATCCGAAATGCCAGTGAGAAAAACGGCGGAGTCTACCTCTATGCAAACCAACAGGGGTGCGACGGGGGCCGACTCTATTTTGACGGATGTGCACTGATTGCCCAAAATGGCGAAATCTTGGCGCAAGGCTCTCAATTCTCACTCAAAGATGTAGAGGTCATCACAGCGACGGTGAACCTTGACGATGTGCGCGCCTATCGGGGTGCGAAGGCGAGTCGTGCTGTCCAAGCGAGCAAAACGGTGGCACTGCCGCAGATTGATGTAGATTTTGAATTCGATCCTGCTGGTTCAGAAATTGCGCCGCGTGTGAGTCCGAAAATCGTTCCACAGTATCACAAACCAGAGGAAGAGATAGCCCTCGGTCCAGCGTGTTGGCTTTGGGATTATCTGCGTAGATCGGAGGCAGCGGGGTACTTCATTCCGCTTTCTGGCGGTGCGGACAGTGGAGCGGTTGCGACGCTTGTCGGTTCGATGTGTCAACTCGTCGCTAAAGCGATCCGTGAAAATGATGAAACGGCCATCAGCGACGTTGAACGATGGTTGGAGAAGGATGAAACGCCGGATGTTTTTACGGATCCGTGTGTACTTGCGAATCGCTTGTTGTATACGTGTTATATTGGGACCGAGAACAGTTCCCGTGAAACGCAGAAGCGTGCGAAGCAACTCGCTGAACAGATAGGCGCGTCCCATCTGAATATCAACATGGATGGTCTTGTTAACGCCCTACAATCGCTTTTTACCCGTATCACGCAGAAGACACCCCGATTCAAGGTCGAGGGCGGAACGTATGTGGAAAACCAAGCCCTCCAAAACATACAGGCGAGATTGCGGATGGTGATTAGTTATCTCTTTGCACAGATGATGCCGTGGACGCGAAACCGCCAAGGGACACTTCTTGTTTTAGGAACTGGGAACGTCGACGAGGCACTGCGCGGCTACCTGACAAAATACGATTGCAGTAGCGGCGACATCAACCCGATCGGTGGTATTAGCAAACACGATTTGCGTCGATTCCTGAATTGGGCAAAAGATGCGCTCGGTTATTCCGCACTTGCTGAAATTATAGAGGCACCCCCGACAGCGGAACTCGAACCGATAACTGAAACCTACACACAGACAGATGAAGACGATATGGGAATGACTTACGCGGAATTGAGTCGCTTCGGGCAGCTCCGAAAAATGGAGCAGTGCGGTCCCGTTAGCATGTTTGAGAAATTAGTGCAGGAGTGGGACCACTTGCCGCCGCGTGAAGTCGCTGAAAAGGTAAAACGGTTCTTCAGATACTATTCCATCAATCGACACAAAATGACGACGTTGACACCGTCCTATCACGCCGAATCTTATTCGCCGGACGACAACCGCTTTGATCTCCGGCAGTTCCTGTATAACACACGCTGGACATGGCAGTTCCGCCGCATTGATGCCTACGTTAAAAAATTGGAGGCAGTGGATGGTGGTCAGTAGTCTATGGTCTATGGCTTATGGTCTATGGCTTATGGTCTATGGCTTATGGAAACCAATCGCTATTTGCCAACAGCCAACAGCCAACAGCCAACAGCCAACAGCCATTTGCCTTGCGTTCCTGTTCATTGTAAACTGTGCTTATGGTGCTCCCGATGTCCCACTCAACTTCGACGGATGGATTACCGAAGCACTTGCGAAATTAGAAACTAACGGGATAACAGGTGGGTTTCACCGGCAAACAGCACCGCTCTCACGGGCAGAAATAATAGAGATTATAGCGCAGGCGGAATCAAGGATTCAAGCAGGTGAGGTTGTCATATCGGCAATCGATAGGAAACTTCTTGAAAAACTGAAACGGGAATTTCGATCCGAAATTGCAGGTGACTATGGACTGGCGATAAACGCGCTTCCGCAAACGCGAGCGACAGAAAAAAAAATAGCACCCGCAATTGAAAGCGCGTTTCAATATACAATCGGCAAAGTTGACAGAAGGGCTGCGCCGCGCTTAGTGCTTTATTCTGAATTTGAAGGACAGAACTTTGAAAGTCGTCCGCTTGACGCAAAAACCGCTGAACAACGTTTCGAGCCGTGGCACCGTGCACGCGGGTATATCATAGATTTCAAAAGAAGTTACCTACAAATAAACAGCGCACACCTCGACCTGCTCGTGGGTAGAGATTGGCTTTTCTGGGGTGCGAGTCCCTTCAAAACGGTTGGTATCTCGGATAACTCACCTCCGTTTGACCAGATTCGGCTCACAGGTAGACTCGGAAAAAAGTTTAAAGCAACAGCCTTCACCATGCAACTGAATTCAACGTGGTACGACGATGGTGAAAAACGGTATCTGGCGAAACGCTATATGAGCGGACATCGACTCGACTATCAACTCAACGACCGCGTGGAAATCGGGGTCGCTGAGTGGGTGCTTTACGGTGGTGATGCGCAGACGGTGGAGTGGGAATACGCGAATCCAGTCACCTTTTATTTTCCGCTACAATACCATGCCAAAGCCGATGATAATCTCATGTTCGCCTTTGATGCTGCGATCCGTCCGATTGACGGTGTACGGCTCTACGGTGAATGGCTTATTGACGATATTCAGTACGTACGAACTTCAAACGATCCGCATGCGGTCGCGTGGCTTTTAGGGGGGACGTGGTATCCGCGACAGTTAGAACGGCATTTCGGCATTCATAGCGAATATGCGCGCGTCAATCGATGGGCATACACGCATCTTGTGCCTGATAACCAGTTCACGCACTTCGGTTATGTCATCGGACACCCGATTGGCACGGATTCGGATGTGTTTCGATTTTCAGCGTCCTATCAGTTCACTGTTTCCACGAAGGCAGAGATCGGGACGGTGTTGACGCGACACGGAGAAGGAACAGTTGCCGATCGGTTTTACGGTGAGGATTACGAAGCACTCTCGTTTCCTACGGGGGTTGTTGCTCGGACGACAGAAATCGGAGGAACATTCTCTTATCGTCCGCTAAACGGATGGAACGCTTCACTCTCTTACGGATGGCAGTACACGCAAAATGCCGAACACCACAAGGGGCAAACGGATCAAGCGCATAGGTTTATATTTGATATAGGTTATCTTTTTTAAGGGCGATTGGCAAAGACGCGAGCGTCACGGAACGACTCTTTTCCTTGCCAAAGGTTTCCATTAGCCAAAAGCCATTAGCCAAAAATGATTCGCAAACGGACAGTTCTTCTCATTATTGCAACGTTTATTGTGATTTTCCTAATCAGTGGGATTATCAACGGTTTCCCACCTGACGTGCGTCTGCTCGCGCTTACACCAAAAATTTTTGAATACAAGGGACTAATCCAGAAATATGCCGTCAAAGAATCGTTGGACGCTCGGCTGGTTTGTGCGCTGATTGTGCAGGAATCTGGGTTCAACGAAAAGGCGGTGAGTTCAGTGGGTGCCCTCGGATTGACACAACTGATGCCAACGACTGCAGAAGAACTCGGTGTCGAAGACCCATTTGATGCGGAACAAAACATTGCGGGTGCAGCGCGCTATCTGCATACGTTATATCATGCCTTTCCTGAGAGTCCTGACGAGGATCGAGACCGATTGGTATTAGCAAGTTACAACGGAGGACTCGGACGGGTTCGCGATGCACAGGCACTCGTCCGTCGTCGTGATAGTGCGGATCCATCTCTGTGGGCTCCTGTGAGCATAGCACTCAGTCAACTGACGCAACAGCATGTGGATATACATGAAGAAGTGTGGGAAAGCGGTATACCACCACACGGCTATTTTGAGGGTGCGAATAGGACGCGGGCTTATGTGGAACGGGTGATGCATTACTATGGCAGAATCTGTCTGTACGGTAGATTTCTATTTTCCGTATGAAGCGTTAGTCTTGTCGAAGATCCTCTCCAGCTGCTCCGAGCGATAAGCAAAAATTTTCTCTATATCCGGACGCACAAAAAATTTGTCAACGATCTGATTGCCCCAGACAGCATATTCGATTGAATCTCCTACCACAACCCCTCCGTCTGTCTCTTTGAAGGTATGGGTGTGTCGCCAGAGCCGATACGGACCGCGGCGTTGTTCATCTGCAAACATATACGGCGGATTCCATTCCGTAATCTCGCTCTGCCAGCGGAGTGGAATGCCGCGAAGTTTCAACCGGTAGTCAATACGTGTTCCTGGTGACATCTCGATTGGTGCTGGGGTTAGGACTTCAAAGCGGAGCCACGGTGGTGTAATTTTGGCGAGGTTATGTGCATCAGAAAAGAATGCGAAAACTTCTGCAAGTGGTTGTTCAAGCACCTGTTGTGTTTTGAAAAGGAACGTTTTCATTAGATACCTTCAGAATCTTGTTCGAGTTGGGCGAGGCGTTTGTCGAGTTCCTGCTGTTGCCGATCGAGTTGCAGAACATAGAGAACAAATACCAACCAGATAACGAGATATGCGGAGGCGAGATATTTCAGTCGTCTGCTTTGTCCTTTTTCGAGTTTCGCAACGGATAACTGCACTGCCTTTTCCAGTACGTCTTCGTCTACAGACACACCAGACTCGGAGGTGGCTTCTGAAACAGCCTTTGCGACTTCGTTGGCTGTCAGGGTGATTGGTACCTGCGTTACAAAAAAGAAGATTATCAAAACCGCTAAAAAGCTTACTAAAACCGCTATTTTCATGATGATGCCTCCGTGAGGTGTTGCTGTTGTATAGCTTCATAACGCGCCTGCGCCTTTTTCATGCGATACCTCACGATAAGTAAGAAGGTAAATAGCAGAATAAGTGCGAGCAATGCTACCATCCATGTATGCCGCATCGTTGCTTCGAGGCTCCACTTCGTCCCACGATCGGGGTGCAATCCCCCCTGCCAGATATCCACAGCGTAATAGATAATCGGCACATCCAGATAGGCGATAATGCCGAGAACCGCAGCATAGATTCTGCGTTTATCTCCTTCGAGAGCAGAGCGGAGAATAAAATAGCCGATATACATCAGCCAGAGCACAAGCGTGCTCGTGAGGCGTGCCTCCCAATTCCACCATGTATTCCATGCGTATCTTGCCCAGATCGGTCCAGAGAGGAGGGCAATCGTGCAAAAGACAATGCCGAGTTCGGCAGCAGCAACTGCAAGTAGGTCGTCATTGGGTTTCCGTTGGATGAGGTATTTGATACTGAAGACGCAGTTGACACCGAACGCCACAAAAACCGTCAGCGCGGCAGAGACGTGGTAGTAGAAGATTTTCTGAACCTCAAGCATCGTGCCTTCAATCCGAGCATAGCCGAAGATGAGATAGAGAGAGATGAAGATAAGGAGTGCAGTGATGATGGCAATAATTCTTGTACTTAGGTTTCCCACAATTCGCTTCCTGTTAAAATTTCGGGTCCGTCCGAAAGTATCGCCACGGTATGCTCAAAGAGTGCCGAGAGGCTTCCGTCTACTGTTGTAACCGTCCATCCGTCTGTGAGTATCTGGACATCGGGTAGCCCGACGTTAACCATTGTCTCAATTGCGAGGACCATCCCCGGTCTGAGGCGTAAGCCGCGCCCTGCGACTCCCATGCAAGGGACCTCTGGTGCTTCATGGAGGCTCCGTCCGATGCCGTGCCCAGAAAAATTCTGGAGTACGGAGAAACCTTGGGATTCCGCGCCTTGCTGTAATTTGGAAGAGATGTCGCCGACACGGTTTCCGGGTTTCGCTTCGGTAATCGCATCGTAGAGAGAACGCCGTGTCACTTTCAATAGACGCGCGGCTGATGGTGAGATGTCTCCAACGGGAAAGGTGTATGCGTTGTCGCCGTGGTAGCTGTCGATACTGACAGCCGTATCAATTCCGATGATGTCGCCGTCTTTGAGAATATGACTCTCGTGTGGAATCCCGTGGATAACGACATCGTTGATAGAGGTACATATTGTGGCGGGGTAAGGTTCGTGTTCCGGAGGTTGATAGCCTAAGAAGGAAGATATGGCATTGACTTCAGCGATTGTATCCTGTGAAATGCGTTCCAGCTCAGCAGTCGATACACCTGGAGCAATCGCTTCCCCAATGCGTTTGAGGATAGTCGCAGCGGCTTTCCCGCTCTGTTTCATTTTTTCGATTTCAATTTTGCTTTTGATTCTAAGTTTGTCCATTATAGTAGACTCAGGATTACTTAGACATTTCCACCAGTGCTCCATAGGGAGTCGGGGTTACAAACCCCTCCTACAGGTGTTGGCATCCATCAAACAGTCTGTCCAATCAAAGTATGTGCCGTTGTCGTGTCAACACGAACGTTGACGACATCGCCGATTTTGGTGCTGGGAACCTTCGGAAATACAGCAGTTTTGAAGCCGTCGGTTTTTCCGTGGTATTTATCCGCATCCCGCCGTGATTCACCCTCTATAAGCACAGCGACGGTATCACCAACGGTGTCACGATTGATTTCTGCGGAAATGTTTTCTTGGAGTTCGATAATCCGTTTAAGCCGTTCACCTTTTACTGTTTCCGGCACATCGTCAGGAAAGGCTTTGTGTGCAAGCGTTCCCTCGCGTTCGGAATACTTGAACATGAATGCCGAATCGTAGCGGATGTCCGCCATCATTTTGTAGGTCTCCATAAACTCATCTTCAGTCTCACCACAGAAACCGACGATAATATCGGTTGTGATAGCGATATCAGGAATACGTTCGCGAAGTTTGGCGACGAGGTTACGGTATTCCTCAGCCGTGTAGGTGCGCCGCATCCGCTCAAGGACTTCGGTTGAACCGGATTGGAGTGGGAGATGTAGGTGTTTACAGACGCTCGAAGAACTTGCCATTGCATCAATCATGCTATCTGTCGCATCTGCGGGGTGTGGCGAGGTAAACCGCACGCGTTCTAACCCGTTGACATCACCGACGGCATAGAGAAGGTCTCCGAAATCGGCACCATTGTCGCGGTAGGAGTTAACCGTCTGACCGAGCAGAACGACCTCTTTGAAGCCTTGGTCCACAAGTTTTTCGACATCCTCAACGAGGAGTTTTAACGGAAGGCTTCGTTCTCTGCCACGTACGAACGGGACGATGCAGAAGGTGCACATCTTATCGCACCCGCGTTGAATCGTTAGCCATGCGCGGATTCCCTCTTTTCGTATGGGTGCGATGTCTGCGTAATCCTCGCTTTTGTCCAACCGCAGTCCAACAAACGGGTCTCGATCTGTAAGAGAAACGTGAGATTCGACGCCACGCGCCAGAGAATTGAGTGCCACGGGTAGATCCCGATACGCATCGGGTCCCATTACGAGGTCAACATAAGGTGCTGCGTCAAGAAGTTTATCCCGGAGATGCTGCGCCATACAGCCACACACACCGATAATAAGGTCGGGTTGACGGCGTTTACGGTGGTTGAGCTGCACAAGTCGATTGATAACTTTGGTTTCGGCGTTTTCCCGTATCGCACAGGTATTGACAAGGACGACATCGGCATCGTCGAGATGTGGCACGGTCTGGTGTCCGCTTTGTGTCAAGATACCCGCCATGAGTTCGCTATCACTGACGTTCATCTGGCACCCATAGGTTTCGATGTAAACGCGCCGGGCATGCGAAGGCATTCCCGCCTGTGGTGTTTGCAGCGGATCCCCTGCTGGCTTATCTTTATTATAAAGTGGGAAAAGCGTTTGGTCTTTCATAGACTTTCATATAGTGAACGGGCAATGAAGTGCCCTACTACAAACCAGAAAACCTCAATTACTGACAGCTGATAGCCGACTACCGACCATTAGTATAATCCTCGTGGTACTGCCAGACATCAAAGGTAAAGAGATCACCGATGTACGCAAGCATTCGGTATTTCAAAATCCGTGTTGCACCGACCTCCACTGTGAAAGGTGTTGCCTCTGCGAACAGAAACCCATAAGAGAGATCGTCAGCAAAAAATGTCGTTTCTCCATTTGTAGGATGCGGAAAGATAGCGATACCGACGGCGTTTTGCTCAGCAGTCGTAATACCTGAAAGCGTTCCCCACGCCGATTTATTTCCGTTGACTTCCGACTCACCAAGTCGTCCGTCTGCATCCAAGGCTTTGCGGTATTCCATCTCAACAGCCCGACACGCGAGTCCTATGTTACCCGCAATCTCAAGTGAAGTCGTCGGTGCGTGTAGTGAGACTTCTATGTCCAACACTTGGACTTGGGTTTGACGGAGATGAACCTTTGTCGTGAGCGTCTCTATCAGGAGCGGTTCTGGGACACTGTATGTTGTGACGACTGCGAATTCTTCCGCGGATTCCGCAAGCGTCGGTTTCCGTTCATACGCTGCTCGCTGCTCACCGTTGACGGTTCCGAGTGTAAAACAGATCCCTGGTGGATACTGTGCCCGGTTGTCCGCATCCTCTGTTACGACCTGTCCATTCGATGCATAGAGCGGATGGAAATAGGTCGGACGTTCCAAGTCGCCATAACAGCACGTGAGCATCGGCGCGCCGTCCTCTGTAATAGATAACGCTGTTTTGCTAACTTCACGATGTAACATAAATATTATCATAAATTATACCATGCATCGTTAGATAATGCAAATAGTTGTTAGCGGTCAGCGGTTGGCAATTGGCGATTAGTGGTTGTCAGAATCAGGATTTGCATGATTACGATAGTGAGACAGGATGTTTGTAGTAGTGCGATTTATCGCACGTCGTAAAACGCTATAAACGGGCAATGAATTGCCCTACTACGAACTAAGAGATTTAGATTGATTTGTTATTTGGTTTCAAGATGGGGTACAATTTATGAAGTCTATCACGACTCAAAAGGAGGATTTCGACTATGGCACCTATTATTGGAATTACATTTAGTTCCGAGATTATAACAGGCACTGCTAAAAATTACACCCGCGCTATTGAAGAATTTGGGGGTGAACCTCACATTTTATACCCTGGCGTTCCAGATTCCGAATTTGCTAATATTGATGGACTTTTACTAACAGGGGGTGGCGATATTCATCCGAAATACTTTGATCAGGAGTATCATCCGTCTCTTAAATATGTTAATGAAGCGCGCGACGAGCTGGAATTACCGCTATGCCGAGAGGCAATAGGAGCAAATCTACCTGTCTTTGGTATTTGCCGCGGGATTCAAGTCATGAGTGTCGCAATGCGGGGAAGCCTGTATCAAGACGTTCCTTCTCAACTTACAGACCCTTTGACGCATCCAGCAAAAAATAGTAGTGAGGATTCCGAACACGAGATTGAGATTGAATCTAACAGTCGGTTATGCAAACTTGTAGAAAAAAGAGGAGATAAAGTCAATTCCGCACACCACCAAGCGGTAGACGAAATTGGCGAAGGTTTTATTGTTACGGCGAGATCTGCAGATGGGGTTATTGAGGCTATGGAAAACCCGTCAAAGGACTTTGTATTGGGTGTGCAATACCACCCTGAACGGATGATTAGAACGGAAGAATTTCGTGAACACAGACGCAAATTATTTGAAGCGTTTATTCAGGCTGCATCTGGCTAAAAGTTAGCGACTAACGAGAAGCGGTGGGTTAATCCGAGGACACCGAAGGGGACAAGTGCGTAATCAATCTGGAACTGCCGAAGCGTTAATCCAAAACCGCTAGCAAGTCCAGAAATCGCTCCCAAATCGTTGCCGCCGATTTTATATTTATAGCCAGTGCGGAGTTGCAAGATATTGCCGATGGTATAACCCGCACCGATACCTATCTCGATATCGTTATCGGAGGGACGGATAATATCAGTGGTTAGGGTGAACGCGTCGTTCCAGAGTTTGTAGGCACCACCGAACCTAAAAGTAACAGGAAGCCCAAAAGCCTCCTCGATGAACTTCACTCTCGGTCCGAGGTGCTGTGCGTTGAAGCCCAAAGCGAGCGGCGTGCCGGGAAAGGTGTATAACACTCCGAAATCAAAAGCGATACCGGTTCCGGTTTCGTCAGCGATCTGTTCGCGTAAGAATTTCGCATTCGTCCCAAAGGCGAGATTATCCCCGAAACTGCGGGCATACGAGAGGATCAACGCCAAATCGTAGGGTCGGAAGATAGTCGTCTCGTTCCCCTCTCGGTCGCGTCCTTGTAGCTCACCGAAAGATAGGTAACTTGAACTGAAGCCGACGGTGCCAATACTCCCAATTGGAAGTGCAAACCCGACAAATTCGTGGTTGATTCCGGCGAACCACTCGTTATGCATAAGTGCGAGTTGTGGCTTTTGGAGTCTCGTGAGTCCGGCAGGATTCCAGTATGATGCGTAGAGGTCATCGGTCGCAGCGACTTGCGATTCGCCCATGCTCATCGCCTCGGCGCCGACCCCGATTTTGAGGAATGTCATGGCGCGGGTCCCTGCGTTTTCGTGGATGTCTGTGCTATCGGCTGCTATGGGCAGAGATATAAGGGTAAGAATTGCGATGAGCGTATATGTAAAAAGGCAATATCTCTTGCAGCACACACGTTTCTGGTATCTAAGATGTCTCATTTTTCCTTCCCAATGATAAAGTCCAAATTTAGTATATCACATTGTCGCGTGAAAGTCAAACACAGATTGTTAGAAGTTAGGGCATTCAGTATCTCAGTTTCCTATTTCTGTATCAACATCTTCCGGGTAGCGGTGAAATCACCAGCAGTAACGGAGTCGCGTGTGGACTCCGTGGACAATGTATAGAAATAGACACCGCTTGCGACAGGTTCACCGAACTCGTTTTTTCCATCCCAATAGACGGCATCTCCCTGATGTGTGTGGATACCAGCAGGTCGGTGTCCAACGGCTAAAGTCCGAATCAAGGTGCCATTTGCCGTGTAGATACGCACGGTAACTTCAGCGGGTTCCGAGAGTTGATAGGGTATCCATGTCTCTGGATTGAATGGGTTTGGGTAATTCTGCAACACAGCGTTCAACGTATGATTGTTATTGGTATCCTTTGTCAGGAACGAGGGTGCTCCCGCGGTTAGCTGCGCCAGCGGATATTCCCATAGTAATATTGTACCATCGGAACTTGCGCTTGCGAGCGTTTTTCCATTCGGGCTGAAGATAAGATTTGAGATGCGTTCCGTGTGTCCTGTCAAGGTCAATTTATGCGAACCCGTGGCGACATCCCATAAGCGAATTGTTTTGTCCTTATGCCACCCCGTACTTGCGAGTGTTTTTCCATTCGGGCTGAAGGCAATACTACCGACCCATTCTGTATGGCCCCGAAGCACCGTTTTCACATCTCCACTGATCGCATCCCATAGCAGGACTGTCCCGTCTTTCTTTCCACTGGCGAGCATCCGTCCATCTGGACTCAAGGCAAAACTTTCAGCAGATGTACTACTTGTACTCCATTTGATTTTGTAAGGTCTGCTGGTGATGTCCCATAACCGTATCCCTGCCCGGCCTCCAATTGCGAGTGTTTGTCCGTCGGGACTGAACGCCAGGTTTGAAGGACTGTTTGTATTTTGCCAACTCAGCGTTGCTTGGTGATAGCCAGTTGTAACATCCCAGAGACAGACGCTTTGGTCATCACTTGCACTGGCAAGTGTGCTACCATCTGGACTGAATGCGAGGCTTGCAACCCTGTGTCTCTGCCCAACCAGTGTCGTTTCCTGTGTGCCAGTCGCCGTGTCCCAGAGTCGGATTGTGAGGTTAGTCCAACTACCACTACTTGCGAGTGTCTGTCCATCTGGACTGAAAGCGAGCGATGCGATCCCGCTTGTATGTCCAAGGAGAACGGCTCTGTTGTCGCGAGAGGCAATATCCCAGAGTTGCACCTTATGATCCCAATCCCCACTTGCAAGCGTCCGGCTGTCAGGACTAAAGGCGATAGCGGTAATGCCGGGGAGATGTCCGGTAATCTTTAGTTTCTGATGTAGACTGACGGTATCCCAAAGTAGTACGTCGCTGCCGCGGCTTCCGGCGAATTGCGAACCGTCCGCGCTGAAGGTAACATATCCAACCCCTATTGTAGGTGCTAATGCTGTTGTGTGAGTCCCGTTTATCGGATTCCATACACATATCGAATCGTTATTCCCATTGATAAGGAGCGTGCCATCGGGCCTGAAAGCGACACGACTCACCCCTTGAGAATATCCAGTCAGTGTTGATTTCAACGCACCGGTCGCAACATTCCAGAGATATATAGCCGCATCTTCTCCCCAATCGGCACTGACGAGGGTTTGTCCATCCGGGCTGAAGGCAATATGACTGACACTCTTAGCATGTCCGCGTAGGGCTCTGATGTGCGTTCCCGTTTTGACATCCCATAACTGTATTGTTTTGTCCTCGTAATTTCCCCCAGTAGCGAGTATTTTTCCGTCCGGACTGAAGGCGACACTCACCACGCTGCTCACATGCCCGAAGAGTGTGAGTTTAAGATCTCCTGTCTGAACGTCCCAGAGCCGGACTGTGTAGTCGTTGTATCCGCCAGCACTCGCTAATGTTTGTCCGTCCGGGCTGAAAGCGATCTTGTTCACACTGCCGGTATGCCGTGAGAGACGCATTAGGGGTGTCCCCGTCTCGATGTCCCAGAGTCGCACTATTTTGTCTTGATAACTCCCCCCGCTTGCGAGTATTTTTCCGTCCGGGCTGAAGGCGACAGTGTTGATGCTACCTATGTGTCCAGTGAACAGATTCAGTGCTTCACCCGTTTGGGTGTCATAAATCCAAGTTCCGATAGCACTCGGAACACCGAGCAGTTTATTATCCGGCGAAAAGGCGATATTTCCCGAAACGTGACCTTTCCCGATGCGTGCTTTCGCCTCTTTCGGTAAATGCCACCGTGTATAATCTTCGGCGGAGGCATTCGATAAAAATAGCGTCGAAACGAGGAGTAGGACTACAATGGAAAATTGCATCATTCTCATGGTGTTAGTCTCCTAAATCGTCTGAACTGTGATTTATAGGATAACCCGCTATCATGGCACGTCTGAAAATCATAAAAATCCAGGTTCTGACTCCTATTTCAGAATCAACATCCGTCGCGTAGCCGAGAAATCTCCGGCAGTGCCGGAGTCGCGTGTGGACTCCGTGGACAATGTATAGAAATAGACACCACTTGCAACAGACTCACCCACTTCGTTTTTTCCGTCCCAATACGCGGCGCGACTTCGGTTTTGATAAATGCCCGCGGGTTGATACCCGAGTATCAGCGTGCGAACCAGTCTGCCCATCATAGAATAGATATGAACTGTCACATCTGCTGGTTTTGCCAGCTGATACGGAATCCATGTCTCCGGATTGAATGGATTCGGATAGTTCGGCAGCAGCACGGTCTGAGTTGGGAACGGTATCGCAGGGGCAGGCACTAAATCGTTGGGTTCTACGACCCCCTCCTTTACCTGCGTTACTGGGTTTGTTTCTGGTGTGAGGTCCCATAGGAGTATAGTGCCGTCGTAGCTCGCACTTATGAGTGTTTTTCCATCTGGACTGAACGCGACATGTGAGACATGCGAAGCATGTCCTGTAAGCGATGTTTTGTTGATGCCCCTGGTCACGTCCCATAGCCGGACAGTTCTACCATCATAATTGCTAACACCTGCAAGGGTTTTTCCATCTGGACTGAACGCAACGCTATCGGAATATCCAGTGAGTGTGGCTTTATGTCCTCCGCTTATCGTATCCCATAAGCGAACCGGTCCATCCCGACTCGCGCTTGCGAGTATTTTTCCGTCTGGACTGAACGCAATACTCTCGATTCGTTTTGTGTGCCCCGTCAGTGTCGTTTTATGTGTTCCTGTCTGAGTGTCCCAGAGGTGAATTGTGTGATCGAAACTGCCGCTTGCCAAAGTCCGGCTGTCTGGGCTGAAAGCGAGGGCGGACACCTGCTTCGTGTGCCCTGTCAGTATCTGATTGCGTGTAAACCCGGCGGACCATAGCCATACCGTTTCATTCCCAATGTGCCCGTTTGCAAAAAAGCATCCATTCGGACTGAAGGCGATTGCGCGGATGATGGAGCCGCCGACACCACTGCCCCTATATGTTTTTAGACGGGTGATATGCGTCCCTGTTGCGACATCCCATATCCGTATACGCGGTCCAATATTACTTGCGAGGATGCTACCGTCAGGACTGAATGCTAAGTTATCATTTCCCCAGTCGTCCTCATAGAGAATCGCTTTTTCTGCCCTATTGATAGTATCCCAGAGTCGTATCTGCTCCCGGTTCCCCGTAGCAATCGTGTGACCGTCCGGACTTACGGCGAATCCTCGAATGTACTGCGTATGTCCAGTAATCGTTCCAATCTGCGCGCCCGTGGCACTGTCCCACAGATGCAGTTCATCCGCACTCGCGCTGGCGAGTGTTCGACCATCGGGATTGAAGGTCACCGAAACAACTTCCTTCAAATGCCCTGTGAGTGTCATACGTTCGTCGGTGTCAATATGCCACAGATGTAATTCGCTCCATCCGCCGCCTGCAAGCCTCTTGCTATCCGGGCTGAAGGCTACACAAGAGATATTTCTGTTTGTCCAGAGCCTCTTTTTCCGTTCTCCCGTATTGACATCCCAGAGCTCGATCCCGATTGTATTGTAAAAGATGATTGCGAGGGTTTCACCGTCGGGACTGAACGCCATCTGATCGATACCTTCACCTGATTGATCAGTCAGAAGGGGCTTGTGTTCTCCGGTGGTTGTATCCCATAACCGCACCGTGTCATCCCAACTCCCAGTTGCGAGGGTTTTGCCATCTGGGCTAAAGGCAACCGAAGTGACGGTCTCTGTATGCCCAGCAAGCGTCATTTTGTGTGCGCCGGTGGTGATATCCCAGAGTCTCGCCGTGTGATCTGAGCTCCCGGTTGCCAGCGTGTTTCCATCAGGGCTGAAATCAAGGCTATCAATATAGCGTGTATGTCCCTTTAGGTTTGTTATGTGTTGACGTTGGATGCGGTTCCATAGATGTGCTGTCGTCTCTTCATGGTCCCCTCTTCTCGTTGCAAACAACCGTCTGTCAAGGCTAAAGACAACGTCACCATTTGAGAAGCGAGTACTATCAAAGAGGTCTAACGTTTCCAGCGTATCAGCATTATATGTCCAAATCCCGATAGAGCTGGCGACGAGGAGGTGGTTACCATCAGGGGTGTATGCTAACTTGCGTATGCTTCCCTTACCAAGCCGTGCCTTCGCGCCTTTGGGTAACGCTATATACGCACTGTTTTGTGCTGCTACAATGGTTTGTAGGTTTAGGGTTGTTAATATGCATAGGATCAAAACAACAGATAACGTACAGATACGTGGAAGGAAATGTTTCACGGGTTTGTCCTCCTGTCAGACACGTTATGTATAGCATGTAGCAAATATCGTGCCAATTGCGCGCTTGGAGGGAGACGGGAGATGGGCAGATGGGTGAAGTACTGACGAGGTTAGAAAACCTCGCCAGCACATACAGAGATATAGGGCTGTCCGAAAGAGAGGTGAGATTTACGACCAGACGAATATTTCGTCATCTTCGGGAGAATATCCGATAAAGACTGCCAAGACGATGCGGGCGCGTGTCCCTTGAACGGGTGGTACTTCGTGGATACAGCGCGTGTTGAAAAAGTAGAGGTCGCCTTGTTGGAGATCGACCTGATAGTTTTCTATCCCATTTTCAGCAGCGTACCTATCAAACGTTTCTTCGGCGATGTAGGGTTGGATCTCCTCAGACCAGAGACATCGGTGTAAGATGGCTTGTGTGCCTTTTCCGTTTTCATCGGCATTTTGGACACATAGCACGCCTGCAAACTGATGCTCGAAGCGATAGACTTGGTAGTCAGTGCGATTCTCACGGTATTTGACGTGATCGATATGTGGTTTGTAGCTATGGGTTTCGTAGTGGACACGGAAGATCGCCGGACCATAGCGCGAGCCGTCAGGTTCACGCGCGACCTTCACCTCTTGTCTAGGGGAAAGCGTATCAAGGGAGTCATAGATCAGGTCAACAGGATTCTCAAACCCATCGAATAGGAATTTAAAGAGATGATGGGTCTCTTTCGCGTGTGCCAAAAATTTTGACTTATCACTGCCGCGGTTCCCGAGGCTCGTGCCGATGTCGATACGGGTGCGTCTATCAACGGAGTTGATATCGGCTTCGTCGCGCATCAAGCCCATGTTTGTGAACCGATTAATGAGTCCGTTGCACTGTTCGGGCGAATAGGCGTTCCGCAGAATAATGGCGGGCATTTCCGCTTGAGAGAGTGAATGAATCGGGTTGCTATACGCTTTGCCAACCGTTTCAAGATCAGGCTCCGCTGGGAGCCAATTGTTTTGCGTGCTCATGGGAACCTCCGTGGCAATTGTCAAAAACGCGGATTGAAGAGATAGTCGTAATCATCTATTTTGTGCTTGGCGAAATCAAGGAACTCAGCATTATGGTCGAGATCGCTGTCTTCAAAGGCGGCTTCGCATCCGGTATTATACTTCAGTCGGCGGTTGGATCCGAGCCAAGAGACGCGGTGAATCATCGCTATCATGTGGCGCGGTTTATCAGACGGATTCGGGACGCCTCGATGCCAGAGTCGCATATCTCGAATGAGGGCACTTCCCTTCTTCGCACTGCCACGGATAGGCGGACAAATTTTCCGGCGCGCTTCCTCTTCCTCTTCCGCTATGCGTTTACCACTGACCGCCAGATGTGAACCGGGCCAGATTTCAACACTTCCGTTCTCCTCTGTTGTATCCTGCGGTGAGATATTGACGACCACCTCTGCTGTCGGGTGTGCTACTTCTTGATCTGGCCACAGGTGTGCGCCGTCTCTGTGGAGCGGCTGCGTTGTGCTACCGGGGGAGTTGGTATTTCCGTTGTAAAAATTATTATAGACACCCTGACCGAGGAGTTCCTTGGTCACTTGCACAACGTAGGGGTTCGCGACGATGTCCTTGAAGATGTAGGGCGCGTAAGGGGGCGGTCCCTGTTGGAGATGTCCTACGAGTCTACCTGCCCCACCCCATTTTTCTTCATTAATTAAGATTTGTGAATCGGCATCCATCCGCTCACGTAGAATGTCCAAGTGTTCATGGTTAACGACATTCTCCAAGATAACGTAACCATCAACATGAATTGCCTGGACGGCTTGTTCAACGTGTGCGTCTGTCAGTTTTCCTGCTGCTAATTCTTCAGGTTGCACGGTGATTTCCATAATAGTATTCCTTTAGGCGAAAAATTCGGCATAGAGTGCTTTAACGGCGGTCTCCATATCTTCGGATTTTATGCCGAACATCATACTGACTTCGTTGGAACCTTGATTAATCATTTCGATATTGACCTGTGCGCTGGCTAAGGCGTGTGTGGCGCGCGAAGCGATACCGACAGTGTGTCGCATGCCTTCTCCAACAACCATAATAAGCGATAGTCGGCGTTCTACAAAGACATCTTCAGGCGCGAGGGTCTGCCGAATCTGTTCAACAATCCTTTCCTCCTTCTGTGCCGAGAGGTTTTCTTCGCGGATGATAACCGACATATTGTCTATGCCGGAGGGGACATGTTCAAAAGAGATGCCTTCGGTTTCCAAGATCTGCAGCAACCGCCGACCGAAGCCGATTTGGCGGTTCATTAGATATTTACTGAGATAGATACAGCAAACGCTATCCATTGCTGCGATACCCACGACAGGAATATCCGTTGACGCACGGGTTGGAACAATTAGCGTGCCTTGCGCTTTCGGGTTATTTGTGTTACGAATGTGAACAGGGACCTGTGCTCGATAGACGGGTTCGAGTGCCTCGTCATGGAACACAGAAAATCCAGCGTAAGAGAGTTCACGCATCTCACGATAGGTTAACTCCGCAATCGGTGCTGGATCTTTAACGATAGACGGATTCGCTGCAAACACAGAATCGACATCGGTAAAATTCTCGTAGACCTCTGCACGAACGGCACTGGCGAGAATAGCACCCGTGATGTCTGAACCGCCACGCGAGAAGGTAACAATGTTCCCTTGCTTCGAGTAGCCGAAGAAACCTGGAAAAATAGTGATACCTGGGTAATCGTTCAGGTCCCGTAGGCGATTATATGCTTCAGGTAGAACTTGAGCATTACCGGGTTCATCGGATAGCATTAAACCGGCATCTTTTGGACTGACATAGTGTGCCTCTACACCGCGTGCTTGTAATGCTTGTGCGATGAGCCGGGCACAGTTGTCTTCACCCCCTGCTTTCATTGTATCCATATAGAGGTTTGCGTCAGTTGTGCTTTTTTCCAGACGTTCTGTCAGATCACGGGCAATGGGTTCAATAACTTCGGGTGGCAGCTCTAATCCTGAAGCGATGCTGCGGTAGCGTTCAATAACTTCGGCACATTCCGAGGCACCAATTTTTCCTGTGAGCCGTTCTGATGCAGCAGCGATAAGCAGATCGGTTACTTTGATGTCTTCGCTATGGCGTTTTCCGGGGGCAGAGACGACGATGAGGCGGCGCTCCGGGTCGGCGGTGATGATATCACAAACTTGACGCACTTGTTCTGCCGAGGCAAGGGAACTCCCGCCAAACTTTGATACTTTTAACAATCCAGATCCTCCAATTTTATTATTTTTCGATATTATTTTTTTAGGTGTGAGACGTGCGTTCCTTCGGTTGGCTCGAACCGTTGTGAATTCTCGCCCATATAGTGACAGATAAAACTCCGCCGCCACCGGTCGTATGTTTTATTCATGTAGGAACCGTGAATAACCTTGCCATCAAAGAAAAGCGTGTCACCCGGGGACATATCAATTCCCAATTCTTCAGCGTTTTCTGGTTTAACGGCTTGTACATTTGTGAACGAAATAGTGGTATCTGCTGCTTCAACAGATAACAGCCCATGTTGATGGGAGCGTGGAATCAGGACCATCCGTCCAACTGCGTCGTCCGATGTATCTAAGGCTACCCAAACGCCGATAATCGGATCTATCGTGATATATTGTTCATCTTGGTGTAGTGCCTGACCTCGGGCACCGGGCGGTTTGAAATAGAGCATCGTTTGCAACAGCACGGGTGTATCATCAATCAGTTGTTCCGTAACACTAAGCAGATTGGGATTCGCCGCCCATTCCTTGGTTGGTCCGTCCCAGTTGTGCATATTAATCATGCGCGGGAATTGATGATTTGGGTCGTTGGCGTGGTCGGTGGTGCCACCTGTGTCGCCGGGTTTTGGACCTTCGGCGCGGCGTTTCATATAGTGATCGCGCATCAGCGTTACTGTGGCTGTACTAAAAAGATGTGGAATTACCACGAAACCTTGTTTTCTGTAATGGTCTCGCTGTTGAGAGGTTAAATGCATGGACGTATTCTCCCGCAGGTTGCCAGTCCGTTTCCGATAGTGTTTTTAGCCTGTCTTTATAATTTTATGGTAACTTCCGGTATTTGTCAAAGTTTTTTCTATAGTTGTAGCATAAACTGTCAGTTTGTGCGTCTTATCTCACAAGCGAAAAAATTCCCTTCAGACAACTTTATAAAAAAGATTCAGGGTGACTTTCTCAGGAAAATCTGTTATACTTATTCAAAATCTTATGTTATGGAGTTTAACTTTTGATGAAAAATGAATGGGTTGTTTACGAAGGAAACGAAGGTCCCGGAAAGGGCAAGCATATTGTGCTCGTCAGTGGCGACGAAGAGTATCGCTCTGAAGAGGCGTTGCCGATGTTGGGCAAAGTGTTAGCCACACACCACGGGTTTACATGCACAGTGCTGTTTGCTATCGATCCTGAGACAGGCGAGATCGCTCCAGAGAACCAAACGAACATTCCCGGGCTCCAGCATTTGGAATCCGCAGATATGATGATCCTGTTCACGCGTTTCCGTGAACTGCCCGATGAACAGATGAAGTATATCGTTGACTATACCAACGCTGGGAAACCTGTGATGGGACTCCGGACAGCGACGCACGCCTTCAGTTATAGCCGTAACCTCAATAGTCCTTATGCAAAATATAGTTTTGACAGCGAGGAATTTGAGGGTGGCTACGGCAGACAAGTCCTCGGTGAGACCTGGGTTAACCATCACGGACATCACGGTAAAGAGAGTGCGCGCGGGGTCATTGATGAAGCGATGCAAGACCACCCGATTCTCAAAGGCGTTGACGATGTTTGGGGTCCATCTGATGTCTATGGCATTAATGATTTAACAGGTGATGCCCAAGTGCTTATCCACGGACAGGTACTGGTCGGTATGGAGCCGACGGATGCCCCAAAACCCGATACTGTCACGATGCCGATGGTGTGGATAAAGACCTATACGGGCGACGCAGGCAATACCTCACGCGTCCTCGGCACAACGATGGGTGCCTCGGTTGATTTGGAAAGCGAAGGACTCCGACGGCTTCTTGTCAACGGATGTTATTGGTGTATGGGGATGGAGGGCGCTATTCCCGACAAAAGCGTTGTTGATTATGTTGGCGATTATGCACCGACCTTCTTCGGCTTTGGTACGTTTACACGTGGTGTCCGCCCCGAAGACCACGCGCCGTAGTATTAACGCTTTCGGAATCTTTAAATCGTGTAGGGCGGATTCGTGCATCTGCCCTATATTGTTGTCAGATGCACGAGAAGTTCCTACGAACCAAAGACGCAGCTTGTTCCGCGATGTAGTATTATCTATTCTCCCGCAAGCGAGATGTGAAATATCCCGCGATCTTTGATAGCACTATACAGTTTATCGTTGATGACGGCGAGTGCAGCAGCTTCACCGAGTGTTTCTGAAGAAACTTGTTTCCATTGGTTACCCGCATCTAAGCGATAGGCTCCTTTATTGCCAACACCATAAATCGTGGGACCATCCACAGCGAACCTGTCTATGATAGGATGCCCTCCAGTACTATCGGTTAGCACGCGCCAGTGTACGCCGGTTTCTGAACTCAAGACCCCTGCGTCTGTTGCGACGTAAACTGTTGAACCGACAAGGGTTATCTCCTTGAAATGGGCAAAGTCAAGTGGTAGGTTGGGCGTAACATCTCTCCAACTACTTCCTCCATCAAGCGACTGGAATAGTTTACCGTCGCGTTTCCCGACGTAGATGGTTTTTCCCAAAACCGCTAATTTGAGCTCCTTACTTAAGTCTTCATAAGACCGTTGGCTTCTATCTGTTAATCCCGTGTTTGTCCATTCCAGATCACCAAGTCTCCGCTTAAAAAGCCTACGTCCGTATTCGGCATAGAACACATCACGACAAACTACAATTGTTGTGGCTTTACTGTCCTTTCTACGTGCAGGAGGTGGAAGGATTGACACGATTGATTGATGGTCTCTTTCAGAACCTTCAGATAAGTAAGGCTCTTTCGCTGCCTCGCTACTTGTCCGTAACGGACGGCGTAATGTCTCATCATCAGCAATCGGTATGCTCTGAACTGGACTGAGTCTATTGCCATCTGTAGACAAGCCGAAAATTCGCAAGTTGTTATCCATAGTATATGAAAGAAAGTAAAGATTGTTGTCATCAACTATCAATTTTGAATTAAAGGAGTGAGAGACACGAGCACTGTACCGTTTTGATGATTCCGTTGTAATTGTCGTCACCTTTCCAAAAGACCCCTCGGCAATTGGGAGTTTTTCCCAAGACACACCTTCGTCGGTTGATTGATACACCGCATAACCGGTATGGACGTATAATCTGTCCTTGAATGCAACTAAATCCTTTAGTCTTGTTCCCACCATCCCGTCTATAAGTAGGTGCCATCGCTTTCCACCATCAGTTGTGCGATGAACGCCGAAGGGCCCAGCTTCGTAAAATGTCGTCTCGTTTACGGCTACAACTGGCAGACTATTAATCATATACATATCCGTATCCCCTGGCAGTTCCGTCCAGGTTTGTCCGTTATCTATTGAACGATATCGGTGGCGGGCAGTTGACGCTAAAAGCATTTCACCAACAGCCGAAACCATTATGCCAGAGGGTATCACCGGCTTGTAGTAAGTTTTATAACTCGGTGTTATTTCCGCCCACGATGCTCCCAAGTCAGCCGAATGGAAAATCTTGAGTGCATACGACTCAATTTTCGGCACGTCTTGTGCTACCGTTATTGGCGTGAACCCCAACAGATAGGGACCTGTCCCAACATAGAGATTATTTTTAGACACTGCCAAAGAGTAGATAGCTCTTGATGTCTCTACGGGCAACTTTTTCCAAGTGCCTGTATCGAGACAATAGAGACCGCGCGCTGTACCCGCAAACACTGTTTTTTCCACAGCAGCGATTGTGGAAATCTTTTGACTTGCCAAACCATCGTTAAATGAGTCCCAATGTATTCCACCGTCTGTAGATCGATAAATCCCTTCATCTCTAAGCGCGAGATACATCGTGGAACGGACTTGCGAGCTGCGCGCGTGTGCCTCATCAATGACGATGAGACCAACAGCTTCTCCGTTGGGTCTGGTACCCATGGTATGCCACGTTTCACCCTTATCACCCGACGTAAATACTTCATCGGTGGATACTATGTAAAGGATGCTACCATGTTCTGCCATCGGCATTAGCGATGGCCCAATTGGAATATCCGTGTTGATGCGTGTCCACGCCGTAGTATCTGTTCTTAATCTGTATATTCCTGTGGGAGCAACAGCATAGACGGTCCCTTCAGATGTAGCGAAGATACCGTGTACGTGCCCCCCTGGTGGTGCGCTTCCCTGCGTCCACTGCGAAGTAGAAAACTTGGCGGAGTCGTCCAATATACCAGATGTTGTAGTAGTTGTGGAAACTTGTGTGCCGGTCCCGCTGCTTTTACCAGCGGCAGCAGTTCGACCAGTTTGATTTCGTACAGCTGGTTTTGCCGGAATATCCAGAACGATGGGTGTGTCAATGATTTCAATAGTAGGTTCAGATTGTGCTTCAAAACTGTACGGCTTCTGAAAACGAGTAAGATACTGGTTGCTTGCACCGAGCAGCAATATAACCAAAACGGCAGCAGTCCCAAAAGCCGTCCACGGGAGCAAAGGTTTGCCAACCGGAGGCGGTATCGGTCTCATATTCGCCACTTCCTGCATGATACGCTCAGTTACTTGGACAGGGAATGGGATACTTCCGAGTGTTTCACTCACTAACAGTTCTTCTTGCTGTTCCTATAGACGCTTGCGTCCCCGGCGAAGTCGACTTTTAACTGTGTTGACTGACACACCTAAGAATTTTCCGATGTCCTTCGCCGTCATTTCTCCAAGGTAGTAGAGTGTCACCACTGTGCGTTCACTTTCCGGCAGCTTTGCCAGAAGTCTTTTGACGAGTTCGTGGCGATCCTCGGCGGTCTCTGTTTGCTGTTGGTCAGATACGTAACGTTTGTAAGAGGCGTTCCCTATCTCGGCCACGGATGTGTCCTCCAGCGATTGTGTCCAAAGTTTCTTCTTCTCGTGCCACCGTTTGCAAAGGTTATTCGCGATGACATAAATCCATCCCGCAAACTGGTTCGGATTCTTTAACTGCGCGAGATTCTTGTAGACCTGAAGGAAAGTGTCTTGGGTAATCTCTTCGGCAATGTGGAAATCACCGACCTTCCGCCATGCAAGGGCATGAATACTCTTTTGATGTTTTCGTACTAAAACGTTAAATGCCTCATCATTGCCTGATAAAGTTCTACGAATCAGTTGAACGTCGTTTTCTTTTTCCATCGAAATGCTCCATGATTATATTTTGCCGAGTTTAGACTGCGGTGAACAGACAAGTGCTCTCAATATTGAGCCACTTTCCTATTGGAGAGTATACTAAATACAACTGTAAAACGAACCCTTAATATGCCCTTAAAACTGCTTTAAGTTTCCCCATGTTGTTGCCAACTTGGTTTGGGGTGTTACAGACAATCCACCTCCATTTGGAATACCGGGCCCCGTGATCTTGAGGTTATCAAATCTCGCCGTATAATTGGCGAGACCTAACCCTATTCTACCGGTCGGAAACTCAGGGAATCCATGTAAGGGTTTTAACATTATGGGATCCAGAACTTGCTTTCCATTTATCCAGAAAGTCAAGAGTTTTCCGTGAACGCTCAACTTGAAGGTTGCCCATTTCCGCAATTTCAACAAGGGTTGGGGTTTCTGACCATAGACTAAAAATGCGTTGCCATGTAAATTGCCGGCAAAACACTCTGCTTCTGGTTTTGCTTCTGGGTCCCCTATGTAACATATCACACCCCATGGTACTCCCCACTTTCTTTTAATCCGCGCAGCAATTGCAATATTTCCACCAGGGCCATGTCTCTCAAGTGGTTTAACATCAAATTCAACGTCATAATCTTGCCAAATATCTTGTCCAATCGTAAGAAGACGTGTGACACCACCCGTATTATGTATTGCTTGAAGTTCACCATCAACAATTTCCCAGGAGCCGGGGGCATTGATGCCGAACATAACTAATTCTTGCCAGTCGGCTAGCTCCCCATCATCAAAAGTGTCCAGAAACGTCCCCGCTTGAGTGGAGAAGATAAAGAGAAGAATGCACGATACAATAATAGCTGATTTCATTTTAATGTCCTTATTAGGGTTCTTAAAATTATTCCAAAGTTTAGTCATTCTATAATTAAAGATACGGTTTTGAGGTGGAAAGGGTGCATAACCTGAAATAAACTAAATTTTTTGACTGAAAAGTCGCAAAATATTTGAAATTGTTAACAGTAACCTAAGTTACCACCGTTGTAGTAGCATAGTCTATTAGATTGTGCCAGTGAATGCGCAAACTGAATGAAGATTCAGAATTTAATTCGGCAATTTCCTAACGATTCCCGGTGCCGTTAGAAACCGCACCTACTGGACTTGGGGAAAATATCAAATTACCAGAATATTTATTAAAACTTCATACAGTTTGCACTACAAAACCTCCGTGGATAATGAACCATCTTCAATTAAAGATAGAATAGTCCAAAAAGGTCTATCACCCTATCCTATAAGGGAGGATGGGGAGGACTTTTTCTTATAGGAGGAACCGGTTCCTGAGGAGGCATCGGTTCTTTAGGAGGTTCTAAAGCCTCTTGTGCGCGTTCAATCTGTTTCTTGGCGTGCTCAAGTTGTTTCCTAACATGCTCAAGTTGTTGCAATTTCAACGCTTTCTGAGCACGCTCGACTTGTTTCTTGCTGTGTTCGATCTGAGCCTTAGCGCGCGCAATTGATTCCTTACTGCGTTTAATGGCAAGTTTAACTTGCGCTCTACTACGTTCAATTTGCACGTTAGCACGTTCAACTTGTTTCTTACTGCGTTCAATCTGTTTTGCAGCTTCTTGAAACTTGACGTGGTCGTTTACCAACTTATTAATATAAGCTGCTTTGTAAGTTTCCCAATCGTCCGTTGGTGGAATACCGAGAGCCCCTGACTGCTGCAAATCTGGATTGTCTTCCAAGAGTGCCAAAGTGTAACGCTTTGACAGCAAAGATGCATACTCGTGGGAATCATTTATAGTGATGCCTTTATCCAAAAGCAGCTGAAGCCATTCCGCTCGTGGATATCGGACATCTATCTTACTGATTGTAAGGTCGCTGCTATAAGTCGTAGTTTTTGACCCTGTTGTGACCTTCCCAGATATACGCACTTTGATATTTGCGAGCCGATTATTGTAATCTGCATCTAACGCATTCATCAGCTCCTGCACATTTTGGGGGCCGGTATACTTTGATCCGATATATCTTGGAACATTCAACGCGCCTCCCCAAAGTTGCTCTTCTTGCACATTGTGGGGACCGGTATACTGTGATCCAGTTTCAGCACTATGTGTATATGCATAGGTGCCGCCCCACAAACAGATGGCGAGTCCCAGAGCTGCGAAGCATGGAAGTCTGAATAGAGTGTCTATTCGGTGAAAAGTGCTTTTCATTTTTAGCATCTCCTTTTAATTTAGAGGCGTTATATTGCCTCATCTTTGAAGTTTAACCTTTGACAATATGCGTCTATATTCTCAAGACGCGTTTTAGATGTTACTGGTAATTCGGTTATCATTAACAGACTACGTCGTACTTGGTGTCAAATATCAGAACGGAAGAATTTCAGAAATGCCACGGTTGTCAACACCACAGCAAAGAAGCAGAGCAGCATCACATCTACTGCTGATTGACGGAGCGTTTCTCCCAAAGTCGTTATCTCCAGAGATGGTGGTTGTGTAATTTCGACAGATTTATCTTGCCTGCTATAAGTATAATCTATAATTTTACTGAACAAATCTGTATGGAGCATCTCATAGTAGTGCTCGCCCGTTTGGAAATAAGCACTTCTTTTTTTCTTTCCGGTCTGTGTTAAGTTTGTAGTGATGTAAATTAAGGAAGATGTCGGGGTGAGTCGAGAAAGCATTTGCCCCACTTGTTCTTGCCGTTCGGTTTCACGTTTGTAACTCCGATCCAATTGGTTAGCACGGTTCTGGAATTGCGACCTATATTCCTCTTCAAAGGGTTTCATACGTTCATTAATTTTTTTGGCAACTTCTCCGCCTATGTGTCTGGCTCCCTTCTCATCCGGGGGTACTTCCATGACCATTTTATGTTCTTCCTCTTTGAGTGCTGCGTTGAAATCGTCTCGCATGGCTGTTTTTTCCATATAAACACTCTGTGAAGTCCGTGTGGGTGCGATAAATTTGGCAGCAAGGAACCCAACGCGTGGCGTAATCAGGACCGCGAACACCCAGACAGTAAAAGCAACGATGAGTGCTGTTTTAGAATTGTCTAAGTAGGTAGAAATCACTGTACCAATTGCGAAAAAGACACCAATATAGAGCAATGAAATCAGGGTTAGACCGAGGACTCTCGGAAAAATTTCAGGTTCGCCGAGCGGGAAACCTTGCCAGACAAGTATCAGTAAACCGAATAGCAAGGACACCAAGAAGGGAACGACAAACACCACGTATCCGCCAATCAATTTGCTCCACAGAAATAGGTCGCGCGGCAGAGAATTGGATAAGGTAATCCGAAGGGTGCCTGCTTCTCGTTCCCCGGCAACCGCATCGAACGTAAACAGTAGCGCGAGTAGACTGAAGACGGTACCGACCACGAACAAAAAATCGAGGTGCCCTAACAGATAGGAGAGCGAAGACACCAAGGCGGGTGTCCCTTGTGTAATTCCATTGCGTGTCATGCCAAGATAAGTCGGCAATACATCTGCCAATCCATTTGCGAAGACGCTCAAAGGGGTCGGTTTGAGGAAGAGTTTGGAAACTTCCACTTCTGGATCCAGTGGCATCCCTGGGTTCATCTTAGTTTCTTCAACGTTTGCGAGTTTAACGGCTTCTTGGTAATCCACTAAGTTCTGGCGATAATTTCGGTAATTTGTAGAAAGGGTCAGTGGGATAAGAAGGAGACACATCAAAAGGAGCGCGACGAAACGGACACTCAGAATATGATGCATAATCTCTTTTTGAATCAACGTCATTAACATATTGAACTCCCTCTATGGATGCTTTTTTATTTATCATCCAAGAATCAGGTTTTTGTGTAACCTATTTCCGTGAAGTGGTCTGTGGAGTGCTTTTATAATGAACTCATAGCGAGTAGGCGTTATGAATCGCTGAAAGTTATACGTAAGTTAATCATAGAATATGCGAGATGGCGAAACCCTAACCGGGTCTCTTTGAGTTTATCGTAGCTCAGTGCGAGTTTTCGATAAGTATCTTGCCACCCGAAAGTTCGCTCGACTTTATATCGTTCTTTGTATATCACTTTGTCAAACCAGCGGAACATGCGCGCAATGACGATAGGTTCTTTAGCATTTCGCCGGTTGGGATAGATCACGGGGATCAGTCCCTGTTCTCTAATAAGTTTATGATTCACCTTAGAATCAAAGGCAGAATCAAGTGTGAGAGCAGCCCCCGAAAGATCCATGCCAATCCGTTTACTAAAGGCGATTATATCGCTGAAGGCCTCGGGCAAAATCGTTGTATCATGTGCGTTGACAGGTTTCGTCGTTATCGGTCCTATGATGAACCCGTGATTATCGGTGAGCGTCAACTCTTTTTCGCCTTTCTGATGTTTGTGTCCTGAGTAGCTGATACCATCACCCCTTTTTTTACGATGGTATTTGATCCATCTCCATGAAGGCGGGTCGTATCAAGTTGGTCCGTATCAAGCAAATGGATGACGGATGCCTGAAAAAGGTTCTCATACGAACCATCTTTTGACCAGCGATTATGCCATTTATAGACATTCGACCAATGGAGTTCATTCCGCCGGGTTCGGAGTTGATCCCATTGCATACCGGTATGTAAAACATAGAGGATATAGTTGAAGATCTTGTAGAAAGAGAGTTTCGGTTTTGGACCTTTGACGCGTTTTGAGAGATGTGGCAAGATATAGCGATTAAAATCCTTACGCGAAACCTGCTTCGGAATACCTTTGTATATCGGGGACTTTTCAGAGGCGTTGGTTTCCATAAGACCACCTTTCATAAAGTAAGGGGTGTCAAAAGTGGAATAAAGGGACATAAAAGAGAACCTTTTCTTCCACTATTTTACTACATTTCTATGTTTTACTCAATAAGACTTCAATTAATGATACGATTTGAGATCGAAAAGGGTGCATAAAACAAAAAAATCGTGCGGAGAGCTATGTGTGTTTCATACGCCTCCGCACGATTTTTTTAACGCTTATGAGATAAACAAAGGTCCATCAACGCTTAGGACGGCGCAGGACAACGCCCAACTGTCCAACTGCCCAAAGCGTATCGCTGCCTTTGACCCGCGTGACTGCATACAGGTTGTCATTAATCCCAGTATGCTCCTGTTCCCACGTTTCCCCGCCATCTGTCGAGTGGATGATAGTTCCAGTAGCACCGACGGCGTAGATTTCTTGTTCAGAGAGTGCCAAGATGTCGTAAAGGCTTTGGTTCACACCACTTGCTTGTGATGTCCACGTGAAACCCCCGTCGGTGGTAGATAGGATAATTCCACCGCGTCCGGCTGCCCATCCCTTTCGTTTCGTAATGAACGACCCTGCCTTCAGATCGGAACCGGTGTGGGTTTCGTGGAACTTCCAATATTCGCCACCGTTGACGGTGCGTTGGGTGACACCATTTGTGCCAACCGCCCAGCCGAGGGGTGCGAATTTCATATCAACGCTCGTGAGGGGTTTACTGGTTGAGGTGCGCTGCCGTGCCCAAGTGGTACCTCCGTCTGGATTGTGTATAATATCGCCACGCTCTCCGACAGCCCAACCTTCAGAAAAGTTACCGAATGCGACATCATTTATGGCAAAGAATTCCTCGTGTGGGAGTCGTTCTTGCTTGTTTTGTGCCGTCCATTGTGATCCGTCTTGCGTGTAGAGTAATGTTGCGTCTCGGAGCATCAGCCATCCCCATTTCGGTTCAAGGCTGGTGAAGTGGACATCGACGATACGTTGCGTGGTCCCACTCTCTAAATGTTGCCACGTCTGTCCGCCATCTTCAGTTAAAAATAAATCACCGTTATCCCCGGCAATCCAACCGTGTTGCTCATCGAGAAATAACACATCGCGGAAGGTATTCCGCTGTTTACCGAGTTGGTGGTGCCAGTTTTCTCCGAAATCTGTTGTGCTATAAATCTGGCCTATCGTATCTTGCACTTGCTCGTCGGCATCGATAACAAAGTCCTCGGTCGTGCGGGGTGCTGACATCATCGCACCGACGATCCACCCCTTTCCATCCTCAAGGATGTGAGCGTTTGTCACGTTGAAAGCAGGGAGAAATTGTTCTTTTGCCATTTGATGCACCCAGCTTTCATCGTCAAGGGTTGCGCGTTGATTACCGAGCGAGTCATTTATTACCTCCCAATGCTTGCCTTGGTTGTGTGTCATGAGAAGTGTCTTGTCATTCGCGATGCCCCAAGCTTCCGTATGATTCCGGAATTTTACGGCATGGAGTCGAGTACCACCGGACATTTTGGACAGTGTCTGTTTCCATGTCGTGCCGCCATCTGTTGTATGAAAAATAATACCCGGCCATCCGACCACCCAGCCTTCTTGCTCATTGAGGAAAAAGATGCCTTTAATCATTTCGTAGAAATAGCGCGGTGTCTGTTGTACCCACGTCTTGCCGCCGTCCGCGGTGTGAAGCACAGTGCCTAAGTCCCCAACGATCCATCCCTTCTGAGGATTAATGAAATGAAGGGCATTGAGTGTGTACCACCACCCGCTGGTTTGCCGTTCCCACGTCTGACCTGCATCGGTTGTGTGGAGGATGAGTCCGCCGTCCCCAACTGCCCAGCCTTCCTTATCGGTGGCGAAAGATAGATTCCGGATACGATGCCATGTGTCCATCTCTATATCCGTCCATGTTTTGCCACTGTCATCAGTTGTTGTGATTGTGCCTTTCTCTCCGACGGCAACCGCACGGTTTGCATCCGCAAACGCCACGCTCTGCAGCGCATCCGCTGTCGTGCCACTTTTCATTTCCCACGTGATACCGCCATCTTCTGAGTGCAAGAGCGTTCCGTTCATACCGACTGCCCACGCCTGTTTACGACTTGTGAACTGAACCCCCATCAGATCGTTCTTTGTAGGGCTCTCTACGAGTTGCCAATTGTCTCCGCCGTCCTCTGTCCGATTAATAAATCCACCTTGTGCGACCATGAGACCGTTATCCTCGCTGCGGAAATGGAAATTGTTTACAATGGGACGGACATGTCCATAAATCGGCGGCAGTTTACTCACCTGGTTTCTCCATTCTGTACCACCGTTGTTGGTATAAAAAACCGTGCCATCTGTGCCACCACACCATCCTTCATAAGGGCTGATAAAAAATACGGTGTGAAGGTTGCAGACCGTCGTTGTGGTATCTGTCTTAACGAGGTTCTCTTGTCTCCGCCATGTATCACTGCTGTCAGTGGTAACAAAGATTCGGTCGTAGTCACCGACTGTCCATCCGCACTCTTTATCTACAAAGAAAACGCCCTTAATTTGAAACTCACTCACATCCTGATGTTGCCATGTTTTTCCACCGTTTTCTGTGTAGAACATCCCATCTTGTCCGGCAATCCAACCGATCTTTGAATCATAAAAAAAGACATCCAAAAATAGCATAGAAATCTCAGTTTTTTGGACTGTCCAATGTCGTCCGCCATCGTCCGTAATCGCGATTAACCCCTTGTCACCAACTGCCCAACCGTTACGGAGATTTGTGAAATACACTGATTTGAAGTCTTCAGTCGTATTGACCGTCTGTTTTTCCCAATTTATCCCCCCGTCAGCCGTATGGAGAATCCAGCCTTGGTGCCCCACAACCCAAGATATTTTTTGGTCAATCCAAAGCACAAAGGGGACCATTTAGAGCGATAGGATACCGCCCTCGACGAGCATCGGGGCGCCCGTCATGTATCTGGATTCATCGGAGGCTAAATAGACCGCTGCCCAAGCGATGTCTTCTGGTTCTCCGATACCCAACGGATGCATCTCTTTAATTTCTTTGTTGATGGTTTCCGGGTCGGGTTGCTTTGATAGGAATTCTTGGTAGAGTTCGGTGTTAATTGTGCCGGGACAGAGACTGTTGACCCGGATGTTGTCTTCGGCATACCGAACCGCCATGCTGCGGGAGAGATGCACCACGGCGGCTTTGGAGGAGGTATAGGCGGGGTGCATCGGGAACCCAACATACGCCGATTCGCTCGCCATGTTGATAATAGAACCGCCACCGGCTTCGCGCATCAAGGGAATTATTGCACGAGAAACGAGGTATATACTTTTTACATTGACAGCGTATTGCCGATCCCAATCTGCTTCAGAGATTTCTTCTAATTCACCGACGACAGCAATACCGGCATTGTTAAATAGGACGTTTGGATTACCGAGTTCCGAGGTGACCCGTGCGACAGCATTTTCAATCTGCTCGGCATCGGTTACATCGCACGCGCAGAAAATCGCTGTACCACCACTTGCTTGAATTTGCCGAGTGGTTTCTTCCCCACGTTCAGCGTTCACGTCCCAGATGGCGACAGCCGCGCCTTCATCGGCAAAAAGTTCAGCACTTTTCGCACCGATACCTCGTGCTGCACCGGTGATAACAGCAATTTTGTTTTCTAACCGATTTGCCATGTGTGTTCCTTTATAGACATTCAATTGTCGCCAAGAATGGGTCAGAAGGGAATGGAAATGTTAATCTCTGTGGCGGGATTGTACGCAGGTGTGCCATTGACAACAATTTTAACCTCACAATCCAGTTTTCTGATTAGTAAAAATAGGGACTCAATCGAAAAGTCATCAAGCCTGCCATCTAGCAGTGCAGTGATTTTTGGTTCGCTGAGTTCCAAAAGTTTGGCAGCAGCGTCTCGCGTGAGTCCGCTTTGGGTTAGAATACTGTTAATTATTAAGGAAAGACGGGCTTTTGTACGATATTCCTCTGGATTAGGAAATTCTAAATCTTGGAATATATTACCGCTGCTTTTTTCAATCTCAATTTTTTCTTCAGTCATTTTCTCTCTCCTTTTGTGAAAGTATTCTTGCTGCATTTAAGCGTCTACGGATAAGATCGATTTCTCTCTTAGGAGTTTGTATGCCTCGTGTGGACTTCTTCTGAAAGCAGTGCAGAACATAAATCAGATTTCCCAGATTCACGACGTAAACCGCTCGGTAGGTATCCTGAGCGTAACTGCTTACAATTTCATATACTCCTGAAAATCCTTTCAAAGGTTTAGCTTTATGCGGAGTTATGCCCGACTGCACACCTTCCAATGTATAGCCAATTTCTTGCTGCACGCCGTCTGGGAATTCTAAGAGGCGTTTCTTAGAGTCGCCGACCCAGAAAACCTCTCGCATCTGTTTTTCTTGCATGCCTATATTTTACCAAATCAGAGGCGATTTTGCAACACTTTTTTCTCGGATCAGAAGAAGGATAGACTATAACCCTTGCAGGAGGGATACCCACCGTTCCCATGCGGCTTTAGTGGCGGCTTTCTGTGCGTCATTTGCATCTTCTGCCATACCGCGCCTTAAGAAAGCGTGTCCAACGCCTTCGTAGATAACCGGTTCATAGGTGACGTTTGCAGCATCGGCAGCGGCTTTGGTAACATCAATCGTAGCGTTGATGCGGTTATCGCTCTCGCCATAAAAACCATAGATGGGTGCTGATATTTTTGGAACGTCTGTTATGGCTGCAGCACGACCGTAGAACACAAACCCCGCAGCGATTGTATCGGAATGGACGGCGTAACTGAAGGTTTGTCCACCGCCCCAACAGAATCCAGAGACTGCAACCTTTTCGTTGGTTGAGGGTAAATCACGGGCGTATTTTTGAATGGCATCCAGATCGGACGTGACTTGAGAGGGTGAGAGTTCTCGGATGCTCCGTCGGACATCGTCCCCCGACTCGAAACTTTCCGTACCGCCGCCATCAGGTCCCATACCAGAAAGCAAGTCGGGACAGATTGCGACAAACCCTTCCGCAGCGAGTCTGTCGGCGACGAGCCGAATCCAATCGGTGAGTCCAAATATTTCATGGATGACGATGATGGTTGTTGCGGGTTCCTTCACTTCTGGATAAACGACAAAGGTATTGACTACACGTTCGTCGGCGGTTGTGACTTTCACCCATTCGCCGTGGCGCGGTGATGCTTCAAGTTCAGCCTTTGTGCTGTCTGCTCCTGCGTTGTTAATAGACAATAGTCCGGTCACAATGATACCCAACATAAGGGCATTGCATATCTGCATAGTCTTCTCCTTACTTTTTATTTGCTGTGTGAATAATGGATTTCACCACTTTCTTCATTTCAGCAGCGGGCATGGCACCGAATAGGAAGAAGTGAATATCGGCACTGGTCCAACTGCAGGCATTCGTTGGTCCACGCTGGCGTTTGTGCACAGGCGTACCATCAATGACTTCTAATTCTTCCCCGCGCCTACTGCCGCGGTGCCTTTGGTGCTCTGTCGTTTCAAATATGGAGAAACCCAACAAACCATCCGTATAAATCAGGTGGATTGTATTCTTTCTGCCTTTTATATTATGAATATCCTGCAGCTGAAACCCGGGCGGTAAGTATGCTGGCTGAATGGGTTCAGTTTCGAGGATCTTTTCTGCTTCGGTTAATGAAATTGAGTAGCTTCGCTGGGGTTCCGGCTGTATTTCTTCTTGAAACTTTTTCCACTTGCGTTCCACGGTTTCAGGATTAAAACTAATTCGGGTATAAACGGACATTTCCCGAAGGACACCTTCAGCGTCCAAATCTTCTACCCGCAAAATAACACCGTTATCGCGCGCAAAGAAAATATGTTTTGTCGGCCTGTCGGCAAATTTCGGGCTAATAATGAGAATATCTATGTCATAATCGGCGATCTTTTCATCCGCAGGACTGTGTTTGAGATTATAGTTTTTAGCTATGAGTTGAATCTCTTTTTTGGGAAATGGACTTTTGACCTGCCGCCACCTGTTTCGTTCTTGCTCCCTTCTACGATCATCTCTATTGTTCTCATCGCGACCTCTGCGCCTATCGTCTCTCCGTCCTTCTGTTCTGTCTTGGGTGGCACCAAGCGACTGACGCCCACCGACTTCAGAGACTAACTTCCTATACGAAGTATCTCCCGGTTTGTGAATGACATACTCTTCAAAAGTCCGCGTGCCTCTTGACGAAATGAACGTTTTCAAACGGATACCTACATAACTGATGTCACGCTCGGCTTCAGCGATACGTTCAAGCGTGCTGATGTCAGCAAAAAGGTAGTCTGATATGCACAGCAAAAAGGCTAAAATTAAACCACACAAAGGATATAACTTAATTCGGAAGTCCTTATGAAACATTAGATATTTATGAATTCGCATCGGTTCACCTGTCGGTTACCTGCTGGGGAAATTTAATTCCCTACATTCTCCAGATAGAGGTTAAGAAATAGTTCATCATCACCATTTGATTCCACGGGTTCCTCAGGTTGCAGGCTACTGCCGTTTAAGTTCAATGGATAATCTGTTAATTGTTCCGCGTGAAGCCCATAGTAGAAGTCGAGCGTCTCTTCATATTGAGGAGCAGTTGGAAAAAAGTAAAGTGCTCCCAAAATCAGGGCAAGCGTCAGAATACCAGTCGCCCCGGCAGTAACAGGACGCAAGAACCAGTGTCCCATATCCGACAGCCACTGCCCAACATCTGGTAACTGTAAGGTGCGAGTAGGTTTCTCTACGTTTGCTTGTGCCGCCTGTTGGCGTATCTGTGCCATGACTGCGTGCTGGATTGAAGCAGGGGCGCGGTGTTCAAGTCTTTTGATCTGCTCACGATTCTGCTGAAATGCTGCGAGCATGTCGGAACATTCGTCGCAGGTGCGGAGATGTGCTGCAATCCGCGTTCGCGTGTCTGGTGTTAATTCATTGTCCAAATAGGCTGACAATTCATCTTGGAGTTGTTCGTGTATCCTCGCCATCACCATCTCCTTGATAGGTGGTGCGGGATGAACGAAGTCTCTGATTTTAGTGCTATTTTCTCG
The DNA here is from genome assembly GCA_965232115.1 of Candidatus Poribacteria bacterium. Lineage (GTDB taxonomy): Bacteria > Poribacteria > WGA-4E > WGA-4E > WGA-3G > WGA-3G. The sequence continues at coordinate 3,197,343 of OZ246958.1, read as the reverse complement.
GAACGCTGCGAGCATATCAGAACATTCGTCGCAAGTGCGGAGATGTGCTTCGACCTGCTTTCGCACGTTCGCGCTTAGTTCGTTATCTAAGTAAGCAGATAATGCGTTTTGAATTTGACGATGGTTCATATTTTCAATCGAGGATAGTGGTAAGCGGAAATAACTACCACACGACTCGCTCCAGTTCTGTTTTGAGTGCTTTTCGGGCTTCGTGTAAGCGAGATTTGACCCGTCCAAGCGTGCAGCCGAGAATTTCGGATATTTCTTCATAAGAGAGTTCTCGCAGCTCCCTTAGCACGAGTATCTCTCTATAACTATCTTTGAGTTTCGCGAGTGCCTTATGCACAATATCTTTTTCTTCTGACCGTAGTGCCTCGTCTTCCGGTGTTGCTGAATCAAGAGGGACCCATGGCTGTGAGTCGTCAATTTCCATGGGATCAGTTTTCCGGCGTTGGTACTGATCAATATGATTAAAACACTTGTTTTTCACGATACGGTAGAGCCATGTAGAAAATTGGGAACGGAACTCGAATTTTCCGATGTTTTCCCATACGGAGAGGAACGCATCTTGGGCGACATCCTCTGCATCTTGGTGATGCCCAAGTATGCCGTAAGCAATGTTATAGACCCAATGTTGATAACGCGTAATGAGGGTTCCCATGGCATCAACATCGCCTTTTTGGCAGCGCAAGACAAGTTCATGTTCCTGCGCGCGATCTAATTCTTCTGTATTGCCCATCTCCGAATAATTTTCCATAGTAGCTGAAAAGACTGTTGCAACGGACATATTTTTTCTCCAAACAACAAGGGTAAAGAAAATGCTCCTCTTCAATTTAAACGATTGAATTCTTCAATAGCCTTAATCTTTTCGCGATGTAGGCAAAACCTAATTGCTCTGTTATTGGATTAGACATAGCAGCGAACAAAAGGTTCGTTTTTTAGTGAAGCGTATTTTCTTTACCGGGTGTGGTTTGGACATGTCTAAGTTCCCCACTGCCATTTGGCCATCTGCCGATGGCAACATCTCTCTCCTGTTTTTCAAACGTCACACTGTCAAGGACTTGATTTCCACGTGCATCGGTATCAACGAGCGCTACGGTCTCACCGTTACGGGACAGTTTAAAGTTGGCGTGTAGTCCCGTTTCGGCTTTACCGTTTTCATCTAACCATACAAGGAGATAGCCGCGTCCTGGAATGGTTGTATTCTCTGGAAATGCCCATTTTCTCAGGTTGTCTATTTTATCTGTTAAGTACATTCCAGAGAGGTCCAGTGTATCATTGGTAAGGTTATGCAACTCGAGCCAATCTTCGTATTGTCCTTGCGGGTCTGCGAGGCTCTTCGTGTTGGCTGCCATTAGTTCATTGATAACGATAGGTGATTCTTTTGCGACGGGGGCACTGACCCGATACTGTGCGGCGTTGGGTTCTGCGCGCGCCGGTGAAAAATCAGTCGTACCGTGTGTTTTCACCGCATTTGCTTCAACATAATAGTAAACCGTTGTTCCTTGTGGAAAAGCAGGAATGTTTCCAACGTAACGACCACCGCGCTTTGTCATCGGGACCTCGTTAAAAACAACATAACGTTCGGTGCTATAATATAGTAAAACAGAATCGACTGCAACCGATTCATCAAGCGTCGCTTTAACTAACACAGGGGTGCTCTGTATAGGATCCGTTTCGGATTCAATATTAACAGAGAGAATTTTCGGGGTTGGTCTGTCCAGTTCTGGATGCTTCAACAGATACTCGCGGCGACGGTTCACAAAATCCCTAAGGTCTTCAGGTGCGCCGTTTTTGAATTCGTTGTATCCGTAAAGTTTTTTATTATCTTGCTGGACTTCCGCATCAATGAGTTCCATATATTCGTTGACGATGGGACCAAGCACTTCCCAATCGAGCCATTCATTTACGACGGTACGGACGTGTGCAAGGTAACGGGCACGCCATTGTGGATTAGAGAGTAGTCGTTTAATAAGGGGTCGCGCCCGATTGTTTTGATGTGTGACGGGAGATACCATTCCATTTGTTAATTCGCCCCACGACCAACCGCCACCGGGACCGCCGCCACGTCCACGTGAACGAGCAAATCTCATACTTTCATTGTTGTCGTGCGGTACAAGGTGAAATCTGTCATTGACATCTTGATAGATGGTATAGTCGCCGCCTTTGTGGATGTAACTGTCGTCATCCATAAAGACATTTGAGACAGCAAGTTGCCATAGGACCTGATCGATGTTAAGCAAGGACGGAAGGTTTTCCACAAGTTCTGTATCAGGTGTTGTTTCATCAAGCATTTTGCAGAGTCTAATGAGATCTTCCCAAGGGTTTTCAACATTGCTGGTTTTGAGTTGATACGCTTCTTGATATCTTTCAGGACTATCACCGCTATAGGTCAGTGCGCCACCGCCCCCGGGACCTATTTTCCAACGGATGCCATCTCTTGTGCCAAACCATTCGGCGAGAAAGTCTTTGTTGTATTGTTGAAGATTGATATAAACACCCCAATTTTCACCGTTGATCACGAGTTTCACGAGGTTTGTTTTCATTGCCGGAATATAGTCGTGCGCAATTCGGTTGAAAAGGACTTCGCGGAGGAAGGAGGCATCAACGTGTCCATTGAGTAGGTTGAGAGTCTTGTAGCCGTAGAGACGTTGTCCATCTTCAGCATAATCGACGGCAATATTAAAGGATTTTTTCTCTGAGTTAACCGTAAAATATGAGGAGCTGCCTCTGAAGTGGACACCGACCTCCGGATACACCTTTCCATCAACAATCAGTTCGGCTGGCACTTCAATGTCTGTACGGTAAAACGCGTTCATCTGTTGGTACCAATCTTCATGATGAAACCGGAGATAGAGGGTACGAAGTGTGTACGCATCGTAAAGTGACGGCGAATCTTCCGGCGCGGAAGCCAAGCTGCTTTGCACATCGTTCTGGACGCTCTCTTTTAGGGTTGATTCGTTGAGTAGTGTAACATTCCCACCGCCTCGCGTATCCAAGGCGACCTGTCGCTCAGTTCCGGTCAATTTTCCATCTTCATCTTTATCGAATTGTGCTACCAGTTTCTCAGGCGGTCTCGGTCCCCGGCGTCCCCCACCACCCCCAAAGCCTGGCATTCCACCAAAGTCAGGGGTTCTGTCGGGTGCCATATTCCTTTGAATCCTTTCAATCTCTTCATGGCTAAGTTTGTTCCCTGTGAATGCTTCTACGCTTGTAACTCGGAGCATGACTGCTTCTTCTTCTTCACTCAGTTGTCCGTCGCCATTGTGGTCGAATCGTTTCTGTTCATCTGAAAGTTTAGGTGTTTTCTGGTCATCTTGGGCATCTGCGGATATTATCCAACCAATGGCTATTAGCACAATCAGTGCAATTGATTTAAGTTGTTTCATTGTATTTTCCTTTTGAGTCTGAGACCTATCTGCTATAGAGAAGTTTGCGTTTCCAAGCTCCTCTGTGTCTATTCTTTGTCCAGTTTCACATCTGTCACGCTTTCGATGTTTGATAATTCGTTAAAAAAAACGAGCCAGTCTTGCGGCGTTTCCAATTTAACCCGGTAGTTCAACTCGACGACACCGCTTTTCCTTATCCGTTTCTCAATCAGACGTTCGTAAATCAGGTGTCTATCAAAGACGGGGCGATAAACGGTCTTAAAACTCGGTTCGGGTGGTAGGCAGAACTCGAGGCTAAACTCGTTATCGTTGCTAAAATTTTCATGCCAGTGGTATATGCCGAGTATAATGATACCGATGAGAAATGCTGCCAAAACTGCTACGGATGGGTTTCCAGCACCAATCGCCATTCCAACAGCTAACGCGTAGAAAACAAAGCCAATGTCGCGTGGGTCTTGGATGGCGGTACGAAACCGAATAATAGATAACGCCCCGACCAAGCTAAACGCCCGGGCGATGCTATCGCCGATGATCACCATCACAACTGAAATCAGCATACACAAAATAATGAGTGTGTCTGTAAACGATTTCTGTGGGATCCCAGCGTGTGTCCATCGGTAGATGTTAACAATAAAAACACCAAGCACAAACGCGAGGAGTAACCTAAGTGCGTCGGTCCCCATCGTTATGAGTGGTGGAAAAGTTAGAAAATCAGATAGTATGTTCATTCCTGTCCACTAATTGAGAATTTATGGTAGTCTATCATAAATTGACAAACTTGTGAAGAAAATGTTGGAAGATTGTGCAATAAAGCGCGTTAAAAGGTATTTTCGGACGCTGTTTCTGGTGCGGATCCGTAGAGGCGTATCCGGTCTATATTGCCCATTGATGATGACAGAACTATGCGGATGCCATCGGTAACAAGGGGTGTGCGGATGATATGGGGCGATTTTCGGATGGGTGTTTTGAAGGCTTTAACGATCCGCCACTTATCTTCACCCATCCGAGCATAGACGGTCATATTCTTTAAAGGTTCAATCGGGTCGAAGTAGATTTCAATGCGACTGATCGCGCGTCTTTCTGGAAGTATCCACTTCTGAATTGAACCGAGACCGCTTTCCGATATTTCATAGACTTCTGTTATACCACTATCAACGCGAACTATATTTTGTGTCGCCACAGGCAGACAACCGAGGATGGTGCATGCAAACAAAGCGAATACAAAAACGATATTGGGAATTTTCTTTTGAGGTGTCATAATTTGTTTCTCCTATTGTAGATGGGCTTTATGTCTGACCTTCATGGCGGATGATTAATCCGACAAATATTCCAGAAAAGATTAAAATCGCGAGGGCATAGGGTGCGGCTTCGGCGAACATGGCTTCTGATGTGTAACTCCAGACGTTGAGAGCGAGGGTCTCGTATCCGGGTGGTGATAAGAGGAATGTAAACGGTAATTCTTTCATTGTTGCGAGGAAGACCAGAGCAGTGGCTGTTAGCATACCGCGGAACAGCATCGGTAAAAGTGCTCTGAGAAACGCTTGAAGGGGCGGGTAGCCGAGGGAGCGAGCGGCTTCTTCTAAGTGTGGTGAACTTTGATAGAGCGAACTTCTGACGGGTCCAATGGCTTCTGCCAAGAAATGTAGTGTGCAGGCGTAGATTAGCACGGGTAACGTCTTATAAATAAAAGGCGCAGTGTTTAGAACGAAAAGGATGAGCGATAAGGCGAACGCAAGCGGCGGTATGGCATAAACTATGTAGGCGGCACGTGCCAACATATTTGACGTTCGCGAGGGGTGTCGGACCTCGATATAAGCCAACGGCACTGCCAGCATCGCACACAGAACACCCGTCGGTATTGCAACGGAGAGGGAACCCGTCAATGCTTCTACAAGACCTTGCAAGGCGGAGGTATCGAACCCTCTGACTTCTGAAAATGCGCTTGCAAGCGGCGCGCAGATCCAAAAAGACACAGCACCTGCAGGGATAATCACGGTTATGACTGCGAGCAGGCAGAGGTAGGAATACGCTGGAACGCGCCATATACCGAGTGAAATCAGAGAGGATTGCCGAGAAGTCCCGCGTCCAGCACGGTGGAGTGTCACTCGTTTCAGCAACTTCGTTTCAAAATAGAGAAGGCATCCTGTGAAGGTTAGGAGCATCAGCGCGAGCCACGCCGCATAAGTATGTTCAAAGGAGAGGGTGTATTCAATGTAGAGCGCATAACTAAAGGTCTCATAGCGCATCAGCGATACAACCCCGAAGTCGCCGAGTACATGTAGACTGATAAGTAGACCGCTGGCATAAAAGGCGGGACGCAATTGCGGAAGGATAATATGCCAGAAAACCTCAGGATACCGATAACCGAGGTTTCGAGCGGATTCTTCGAGACTTGGATCAAGCCCGAGTAAGGCGGTGCGTAGATTCAAAAAAAGGTATGGGCTTGTATAGGCACTGAGCGCAAGGAGCGCGCCCCAGTAACCACTCAGACGTGGGATACTAACGCCGAATAACTGCGCAACGATACCTATGTTTCCGCCGAGTGCCAGTAGCGCGTAAGCCATTACATAGCCGGGAATTGCGAGCGGTAGCACACTTAGCACTGTGAAGATAGGTTTGCCTTTCAGGCGGGTCCGACTCGTTAACCATGCGGCGGGTGTCGCTATTAGTAAGTTTAGGGCGAGAACGCCCAAGGTCAGAAGGAGCGTGTTAAGGAAGAGTCTTGCGTTCCGCCAGCGGAAGACAATCTCCAAAAGAGCTTCGCCTTCCGCTGAGAACGCTTTAATGAGCAGATAACCTAACGGGATAAGTCCACCGATCCCGACAACAACGGCGGGAATGAAGAAGTATCGGTGCGGACTTAGTGTTTGTGCCTTGGCATTCAATTTCCGTAGCCTTGATCTCCCGATCGGTTGTGAATTTATAGAATCTCAACTGCTTGCAGAAGTTTAACTGTACCGTCAAGATCATCGATATCATTGAGGTTAAATACCGGAGCCACTTTGATCAGTTCGGATAACGGCACGAGATTTTCGTTTTGGGTTATACCTTCCGTAACAGGGTATTCAAAAACATCACTCGTAAAGTACTGCTGTGCTTTGATAGATAACAAGAATTCCACAAATTTCAGGGCGGCTTTCTTGTTCTCGGCACTCTTTAACACGCCGACACCAGCAATGTTGACGAGGTTGCCTGGGTCGCTCGCTCTAAAAAAGGTTTGCGTAACTGGATACTCTGAATCCGTTTTTTTGAATCGGAGCAGGTAGTAGTGATTCGGCAAACCTGCGTCAATTTCACCCGCAGCGAGTGCCTCTATGATGGGTGTATTCTTCGCGTATTTTTTTACTCCATTTGCTTTCATACCGAGCAACCATTCTTTTGTCTTTTCTTCACCGATTTGCACGCGCAGGGAGGTGACAAAGGCTTGGAAAGAAGCGTTCGTTGGTGCCCAACCGACTCTACCTTTCCATGCCGGTTTCGTTAAGTCAAAGATACTTTCTGGAAGTTCTTCCTTTTTGACGCGTTCTGGAGAATAGGCGAGGACGCGTGCTCTGCCACTTGTAGCAACCCAAAAACCCTCAGCGTCGCGGAAGCTCGAAGGGACCTTCGTGAGTATAGCTTCCGGGAGTTTTTCAAACATTTCCTTTTTACTAACCGCACCGAGCGCACCGGCATCTTGTGCCCAAAAGAGGGCTGCAGGACTTTTGCCGCCTTCTGTTAGGAGTGCAGCGGCTAACTGCGTTGTTCCCCCGTAATTCGCCTTCACTTGGATACCGGTTGCTTCCTGAAACTGCTTGATGATCGGTTCAACGAGGCTTTTACTGCGTCCAGAGTAGATCGTCAATGTTTCATCAGCGTGATTCGACGCAACAACGGGTCCGACAAAGGTGAGTACCAGCAAAACCGGTAAAACGTGCTTGAATAAACTAAAATGGTTCTTAAACATTGTATCTCCTTTTATAAGTTATAAGTGGATAGAGCATCTATAGAAATCAGAGATGCTGTAACTTTAGTCAAATGTATTGGCAATAGGTTCGGAATTATTGGGCAGTTGTGAACACCTAACGCTTCGGTACGACGCGCCAGCGCGTGTTCATGCCTGCCGTAATGTGATCGGCTACATGGCAGTGGTAGAGCCAGTTGCCGGGTGTTTTCGCTGTCATATCAACTGTAACCATGCTACCCGGCAGTAGTTCTACAACGTCGGTGCGTTTTCCGGCATTCAGCACGGTTTGCCCGTGCCAATGTGCGGTGTGCATATCAACTTCAGTGCCTAACCCAATAAGGTACCAACGTACCTTGTCGCCTTGTTCAACTTCCAAACCTTGTAAATTGCCAAAGATAAAGCCGTTTATAGCGTGTTTGAGGTTTCCTTCTTCGGCTTCTTCAGCGGATTTGTATGCCTCACGCTGTCCATTTTTGACGATTTTACGACCGTTTTCGTCAAAGACAAGAAATAATGTCGTGAAGGCTTTGTCAATATCCTTAGGGCGCGGGTCGTCTATGGAGCGTTCCATTCCTTTTTTCGTGACAACGATAGTTCCGATTAAGCCGTCGTAGACTTCGGTAACAGCATCAACGTGTGAATGGTAAAGCCAGACAATAGAGGAAGGATCGTTCGGTCCCGGTGCAGCGTCGCTATCTGCTTCCCAGTGATACGTAAATGTACTCCCGGGCTGCACCGCAGCACCAGAGCCCTTCATGTCTGCGCCTTCATTTTCTTCATCGTATTGTAGTCCGTGGACGTGGATACTGAGAGGTTTATCGGCGCGGTTGAGGAAATGCACCTTCACGCTGTCGCCTTCGACGGCATGGAGTTGCGGACCGAGGATACCCATCCATACAGGTTGTTCGACTTGGGTCGTGTAGGTGTCATCGGTATACTGAATGTAGCGGTATTTTTCATAGACGAGTGCCTTGCCCCAAACGTCTAATCCCATCGCAGGTCTGATAAGGTTTTCTCCGCTCGGTGCGTAATTCCATTCGACTTTCTCCGCAGCAATCCAATATTCCCGTGTTGTGGCTTCGACGAAAGTGGTGCAATAGAACAACAGGACACTCGTGAATGCGATGAGTTTGTAAGAGGTTAGGGGTGAAAGGAAACATAGCCAGTGGGTCAGTATTGTAAACGAGGGTGATTTTGTGAATTTGAGACTCATTTTCAAAATAGAAGATATTAAAACAAACTCGAAACTATCTTCGTGTTCTCCTGAGAAAAAACCGCTATGGGTTAAATTTGGATTTAATTATAACACAGAAATACGGGGGTGTCAAATAAATGGAAAAAAGTTTCGTGAAAACCCTTTTGAAAAAATTGTATCATCTGTTTGTTGAGGATATGCTTGAACTGTGCACGCTTTTTGGGCGTGGCGAGAAATACGCGAGACTTGGCGGCTGCAGAAAACCGAGCCTGATTATTTCTTTGATACGCCGCTCCCGCCAACGGCTGGGCATATTCCCGCCGAAGCGTCTGATATTCTGGAAAGTTCTATTGGGGAATTGGCACCTAAAGGATTGGAGTAGAGGGCGAGGCACAAAGCCGAAGCCATCCTCGCCAAACATGTATCTGGTATGGTTAGGAAGGCATCGCTATTGGACGAAGCGCGTCGCTACTTGTCTTCAAGGGCGTAACCGAATTTCTGGCGAAATTCGTCGTGAACCATCTGCTCATATCCCGTTGTTTCCGTTATAGGCAGTGAAATAGGGGTCATTCCTGTACGTGAAGATTCGTAGTGTGCGATACACATCTCCACATCTTTCCGTCCTCCGATGCCATATTCCGGCGGCTCCCCTGTGAGTGCTGCCCGCGCAATGGTCATGATTTCCTCAGCGGTTCCGACGTTCCAATCGTCTATCGCGTAGGTTCTAAACGGATTCTCGTAGACAATCTGTGGATCGGTATGGACAACGATTCTGGAGAGGACATCCACGCCATCGACTTCATGTCGTTCTGTCTCAATCGGAATGTCTTTCATTTCACCATTGACGAGGGCACGTAGTGGGAAGTCTGATGTCCAGTAGTCGGTATCGGTAATTACGCCTTTCGTTCCCATAATCTGTCTGTACTTGATTGTCTCCTCCCCAACCTGAGAGGTCTCATAGACCCCAACTGCCCCACTCTCAAATTCAATCAGGGCGTGTCCCCAATCTTCATACACTTTATCGGGACCCGGAGCGAACTGCTTCGTGGTGCCGACGATTGTTTTCGGTTCGCTTTGGGCATAGAACCGGATTTGAGACATCCGATGGACACCCATATCAATACAGACACCAGAGTGGGAAGTGAATGTAGATATAGGGGATTCTATACCGCGCGGCTTGCCCGCACCCTGCACAAACGGTCTACGACCAAAGGGTTCGATAAAGTGGACGCGCTTGATGTCGCCAAGTACACCTTCTTGAATCAACTTTATGATGATGCGGTCCCCCGGCATTCGGAAGTAGTTTTCAGCGACTTCAAAATGTACCCCGTTTTTCCTGCAGCTATCTATTATCACATCGCAGCAGGCAAGGGTAGGCGCCATCGGTTTTTCGACGATTGGGTGCATCTCACGCTCAGCGGCTCTTCTTGCCACCGAATGGTGTTCATAATCACCGGTACAGATGTCTACCACATCTATGTCGCTGTGTTTATCAAGCATTTCCTCGACATCTGTATAATATGGGAGACCATACGTCTCACCCGCCTCGCGAGCGACTTCCGCATCCACATCACACACAGCGATGTAATCTAAATCCTCTCTTTTTGTTAACTCGGCGATTGTTGGTAGATGCCAACGTTTTGCTACCCAACCGCAACCTACAGATGCAATCTTGGCTTTTCGCATTCAATCTATCTCCTTCGCGCGTACGAGTGTCCACCAATTCTGTCAGTTAATTCCTCGTCAACGGTGATTGCCAGATGTCCGGCTGGACCGACCATCTTATTGACCATAACTGCCTCAAGTTCCTTCCGCTCCAGTTCCGTCAATTCATCTGCGAGCGGACTGTGGATAAAATCTTTATACGGACGGCTGGTATCCATGAACGGCATGATAAACATTGGGATGACGGCTTGCAGCATTGCGGCGCGCTTATGTGGAGTCCGATTCACACCGGCGCGATGCCAAATCCGAGAATCGTAGACGATGTAGCTACCTGGCGGTGCTTCAATGACATCGGCTTCCGGTCCGGTGTATGGCAACCCTTTGCTCTCACGAAATCCATCCTGTCTGGAGGTGTTTCCATTTATCCACTCTATCGGAGGACCTTGACCGAGTGTATGGGATCCAAGTTTGAAACAGGTTGCCCCATTTTCCTTGCGAAATTCTGAGACACAAAGATTGCGCTGGACTCCCATAACCAAACCATCAACTTGGTGAACCGGTATACGGTTAACAGCTTCACTCCCAGCAATGCCCCAGAGGTAAGGGAAATCTGAATGCCAACCTTGCACGTTCCGTTTGCCGTCGTCTGGCGCGAGTATCGCGAAACCCGGTGAATGCCCAAGGCGGATTTCATGCGTTTTCATATATTGGCGCATCAGCCACAAGGAGACCGGTTCCGTAATAATTTTAGCGACTGCGGCGGTCTCGTTCAACGGTGGGACACTTCGCTGGTATGTTTCCGCTTCCCAGCGACCCGTGCAGCTCACACGTTCCAATTCTTCAAGAATATCAGGGGCAACGATTGACGGCAGGCAAACCCAGCCGTTTTCCTTGAACGATTCAAGGTATTCGGAGGGTAAGTGGGCAGGCCCATGTCCAGCAGAGAACACACTACCCTCACTCGCGACACTACCGTCGCTTGCAAGTAGATTGCCTTGGTGACGAAGGTAGCAGCCGTTTTCAACGTCAGCGGCTTCTGTTTCAAGTTGAATCCCCGTAACGACGTGACGATAAGTGTTCTTGCCTTCAACTTGTTTCCATATTGCCTTATCGTCAACATAATCATAGACTGAAGGTTCGTTGGTGTCAGATACACCGAGGAATTCTCCAGTGGCGTTACGAAGGAGTGTAAAATGCGCCGAGGACTTCTCAACACGCACGACACGTTCCTGAAAAATTTCGTCCTTTACCATCGGTAATGACTCCTGAATAATTTAAAATCTTACATTTGCACACGTATCAATGAACAACCCCCACCTCAGCAAGCCAAGCCTCGAGCAGCTGCATATTACCGAGCGTGTCATCCCAAGACATCGCGGGTGCTTGGCGATCCGCAATATGGTTCGCGACTGTATCCGCTTCATAGGTAAAGAGGTCCCGATCGACATCAACTGTAATCTCTTCTCGGTTTTGCTGAGATTCAACGATGATTTTTGTTGATGGAAAGGCGGTGTCCAGTGGCAACGGTTCGCGAGCGGAACGACACGGGGATGAAGGTAGCCAGGGACTTGGGATAGTGAGTATGCCTTCTGAACCATAGATAATAACACGGCTGCCGAGGCTGCATTCAACGGCAGCAATTATTTCGCCTATGATACCGTTTTCAAACTTGAGTGTCGCCGCTGCGATATGATCAACACCTGTAGGTCCAATTTTACCGTTTCCTTTTACCTCAACTGGATTCAGGAAGAGTTTGTTTTCAGCAGCACCCGCCATTTTCCGAGTCATTGAAGCGGTGTAACACCCGATGTCAAGGATACCCCCACCGCCCATTTCTCGGTTGAATATTCGGCTTTGCGGGTTAAAATTCGATCGGTAACCGAATATTGAACGGATGACAAGGACCTCGCCGATCGCGCCATCTTGTATGAGTTCAACAACTTTTGCTATCTGTGGATGACAGCGATACATAAAGGCTTCCATGAGAAACACGTCGTTTTCCCGCGCCGCTTCGACCATGGCAGCGGCTTCGGCGTGGTTCATACTGATGGGTTTCTCAATGAGAAGATGTTTCCCTGCTTCAGCACACTTTATCGCCCACTCGGCGTGGAGTGGATGAATTGTTGCGATATAGACGGCATCAATATCATCATCCGTCAACAAGCCGTCGTAATCGTTGTATTGGCGAGGAATATTGTAGTCGTTGACGAGTCTATCTATACGCGATTGCGTACGGCTCGCAACAGCGAGAATTTGCCCAGAGTCCGTAAAACGCATTCCGTTGCAGAAGACATAGGCGATGCCGCCTGCACCCATAACGCCCCAGTTTAACATTATGTAATCTCCTTCTACTAACCACTTTGTTTTTTTGCTTCTGCACGTTTGCTTGCAAGCGGGTGCATAATACCCGCACCGGGTGGCCAGACCCCCGGGTCTGCCTTAATCCATTCACACAATTTCTGGGCGTGTGGGGTCAGGGTTTCCCAAATTTCGTGGGGCATAATCCGACTAAAGCCGTGCTGTGTGCGCCACGGAGCGGCGTATTCGACATTCGGAAGTGCGCGAATTTCCTTTGAAAGATTGGGTGTTGCGCCGTGCCATGCGCGGTTGTCTCTGAATACACCAGAACCCGCAGTTGCACCGACGAGCGTCGCGTGTTTCATCCAATCGGGTTCGTCGCCTGGAGGCGGTGGGTTCTGTTGCAGGGTGTGTGTCCCCGGAATCTGGCGAATCGGACCGTTTTCCCACGTCAGGTCGCACATCACAAAGTTAATCGTTACGGTCGGCGGGGTCATCTCCATAATCATTTTTTGTGACGGGACATCAAGGTTTCCTTTGTCATCCCTGTGGAGTTGGGCACCGACTAATTCTGCCTGCCTGATGCGTGCTTCGGAAAGGTGTTGGGGGTCTCTGCCATCGGGATGCAAATGTTGGTACTCAACTGCGCCTGGGAGGCAGAGGTCACCCCCTGACCCCCAAACTCGGTAATCTGCAGAACCGAAGATTTCTGTGACAATGGGGGTTGTTGTCGGTAAATCAATCATGCTTGCCCATGCGGGATGGTGCAGCATCTGTCTTGAGGCGGAGGAGGTGCCGTAGCTATAGCGGTGTGGTAGGCGACTGGTTTCGGTCGTGTATTTCCTATTTCCGGGTCCGGGTATAGAGAGAATATCACGCAGTGCCTCGGCACATCCGACTCTCCAACGGGCGAGTTGCTCAGCGTTGAGAAGGTCTTTGACGACGCAGAAACCGTCGCGATGGAAAATGCGGGCGATCTTCTTGGTTTCATGGGGTTCACAGATTTCGAGTCCGCGAATGCCGTTGTGCTCTTGTAGTTTTTCGCGGAGTGCCTCGACTTCTGGGTCGTCGTAGACTCGGCGTTTCGGTGAGTTAGGGTCTGCGACACCAAATCCTCTTTCGCCGGGAAAAAGGTTTCCCTCTGCGTCGACGGTTTCGTTGACGGGTGTGTTCTCATCCCAGCCGACCCGCGTTTCGCCATAGACTTCCATCTCTTCGAGTTCTGGGGTTATGACGCGTCCGTTGTTGCTCATAAAGTTAACTCCTTATCTCCCACCTGTAGTAAGTAATGGGAAAGTATCGTGTTTTTATCGTAAGCAACGCATATTAAGAATGGTTGTGAAATTGGATTTAAAGGATTGAAACGCTTATTCTCAATTAAAGATCGTTATCTTATTGGTTAGCGAGTTGGGCACGGAGTCGTTCTAATTCTGCTTCTGCTGCCTGTCGGCGTTGTGCTTCTTCAGCGGCGAGCCTTTCTGCTGCGTCACGCTGCTCTTCAGCTTCGTCGCGCCGTTCTTCAGCTTCGACTCGAAGGTGATGCTCTTCCATGGAGGTTGTAATCGGGGTGCCATCCGGTAAGTACGGACGTAAAAGCCGCAGCTCCCATGCCTCCTGAAGCTCCCACTGAAAATATAGATTCAACGACGCACTGAACAAACCACCTGCCTCATCCGGCTCAATCTCAACGATGTTCCCTACGGCATCCCGCCGCCACCCACGAAACTCTACAGGACGATTCATATCGGGTTGATGAATAAAATACTCCGCAACCCCTATATCACGGAGATATATCCCAATCTTTTCATCTCGATCCTCGGACGCTGTTGCATCCGAAAGGAACTCAAAAACGGCTGTAGGCACGGTGCCTTCTGCCCAAGTATAAAAACTCCTTCGCAACGGAAGTTTCGCGGCACCTAAAACGACATAGACATCGGGAGCAACGACCTTTCTGATATCCCCCTCACGGTAGTAGACGAAATTGTCCATGCTGACATGGATATGCGGGTGTGCTTGAAAGTATCGCAAGAATTGGTCAAATAAACTTTGCATCTGCATCCCATGAAATTCACCTGCTGGCATGGGTTCTTCATCCTCAGAAGGGTATCCTTCGATATGACCGGTCGGTTTCCCGCTGGCGTTTGGAAAGACGGGCATATATTTTCTTTGTTTGAGTTGAAAGTCGTTTAGGGTAGCCATGATCTTTTCCCTCTTTGTATCAAGGTAGGAAGTTCTTTACTTGCATAAGACTGTGAACATTCGTCAATGTTTTCTGTAATTTTAACAAATCCTTTATTTTTTTTCAACAGGTTTTCTGGAGATTTTAGGCGCGAGAAAACAGTCAAAAAAAGATAGGCGAGGCACAAAGCCGAAGCCATCCTCGCCGAACAGAAATGATAAAACCCAATGTGCGACCTACTTCAGGATAAGCATTTTTCGCAGAAACGAAATATTGTCCGTCTGGAGTTGGTAGAAATAGATACCGCTGGCGACACGTTCCCCTTGACTGTTGCGGCCGTCCCAATATGCTGCGCGAGTTCTACTTGTGTAGGTGCCAGCGGGTTGATGTCCTAACACCAATTCCGTAATAACAACGCCGCGCGTATTGTAGATGGTAATTTTCACATCGCTTGCCTTCGCTAACTGATAGGGTATCCACGTTTCAGGGTTGAACGGGTTCGGATAGTTGGCAAGGAGCAGCGTTTGATCCGGGACTGCTGTTATCGCAGGCGCAGCACTTGCCCACCCCGGAATCTCAATGTCTACCTCCTTTAGTTTCGGGAGATTCCGAAGTGGGGAGGCGTTCTGAATGGGGTTGCGCTTAAGGTATAACCTTTCAAGTTTTGTCAGTTTCGCGAGAGGTGTGACATTACGAATTCGGTTATTGTTAATCCATAATATCTCAAGTATAGAATATAGAGAAATTTCGTGATGAATCTGTTTGAAAATATGTCCGAAATTTGTTATGATACCCCTATATTATATATTTCAACAGACGCGCTGGCGTAGTTTTCGGATAGCTTATGAAAATTATACACACTGCCGATTGGCATATCGGGCAACGACTCCACGAACGTTCCCGACTTGATGAACACAAACAATTCCTCGACTGGCTCCTTGAAACAATCCAGAAATATAGTATTGACCTCCTCCTCGTCTCAGGCGATATTTTTGACACTGCCCTCCCCTCAGCCGAAGCAACCAACCTCTACTATCGATTCCTTTACCGTCTTTTTGATGAGACTGAAACGTATACGGTAATCACTGCAGGCAATCACGACTCTGCACGACACTTAGAGGCACCACGTGAGTTTCTTGAAATGGGCAGAATTCACGTCGTCGGTCTGGCGAATGAAGTCTCTAAATGTGTGTTACCCTTTCCACCTAACAACCCACGCGTAATGGTTGCGGCTGTCCCTTATCTGACTGAGACAGACCTACCGCATGTTTCCTATGAGTCGGAGATAGAGAGGAATGAGCGGTATCGAGAGCGGCTTAAATCGTTCTATGCCGAATGTGTTTCGGCTATGCCAGCAGAACTCCCGAAGATTTTGATGGGGCACCTCTTTGTTCACGGTGGAACGATAACCGATTCTGAGCGAAATGTCCAGATTGGCGGTGCGACTGCTATCCGTGCCAGTGATTTTCCCAAGGGGATAGATTATGTTGCTTTGGGGCACCTCCATAGACCACAAACAATTAACGGCACAGATTATCCAATCCGATATTCAGGTTCACCGATTCCACTGAGATTCAACGAAACGGGTTATAGGAAGAAAGTGTATCTGTTGGAGTTGTCTGAAGATGGGACCTTGATACGAGAGGAAGATATTAAAATTCCGATCTTGAAAGAATTATGTACTGTTGAAGGTGACGAAGCGTCGGTGCTTTCAGATGCTATGACGGGGACATGGGCGGAAAAATACATCCAGGTTAAACTGAAATTGAACAAGCCACAAACGGGGATTAATGATAAAGTACGTCAAGCGTTCGGTGATCGTGGCGGGGAAGTTCTGAGCGTTGAGATTGAATCAGCAGAGGTGACAGACGGATTGAATATCCGTGTTGAAGATATGAAACGTCCTGAAGAAATCTTTGAACAATTTCATAAAGCGAAGTTTGACAGGCAAGCACCTGATAAAACTTTGATGCAAACTTTTCGTGAATTAGTCCAGATGGTTGAGGGAACTGAATGAAAATATGTAGACTCAAGCTTAAGAACCTAAACAGTTTTCGTGAAGAAATAGATATTGATTTTGAAGGTCCGCGCTTAGGGGGGGCATCTCTTGTGGCAATTACGGGTCCAACGGGTGCGGGGAAAACGACGTTGTTGGACGCGATTTGTGTCGCACTTTACGGGAAAACACCGCGCTTAAGTGGAACGGGGAGTCAGCATCCGAGGCACCTTATCAGTCATGGTGAAAAGGAAGGATTTGCTGAAGTACATTTTGTGGCAAACGGAACAGATTACATTGCCGCTTGGTCCATTAGGCGTGGAAGTGCTGCAGAGGTGCGATTGTCTCATGCAGAAGATGGTAAAGTAATCAGCGATAGACTGAGTGGTAAAGGGAAAGCACTCGGTCCAAGCCAAAGGACAGTGAGCGAAGAGGTTGAATCTATCTTAGGGTTAGATTTTGGTGCCTTCAGGCGGTCAGTCATGCTGGCGCAAGGTGAGTTCGCTGCCTTCTTGAAAGCGAGTAAGGAACATAGACGCACAATATTGGAAGCGACCGCGGGGATTGATATCTATGAGATATTGAAAGATAGATTAAATGACCAGGTGAGGGCGGTAGAGGCTGCGAATGCCGAAGTCCTTGCGGCAATAGAAAAAATCCCGGAAGCCTCTCCTGAACAGCTTACGGCAGCCGAAATGGAACTTGATGGATTAAAAAACGAAGCCAACCTCTTAGAAACGCAAAGCCGGGAAATTCAGCAGGAGAAGGATCGTGAAATAAAACGTACGGAGGACTATGGGAAACTCCAATCTTCAGAAAAACGTCAAGCAGAACTCTCAGATCAGCAACCAGAGATTGATGCTCTCCAAGCAGAATTGGAAAATGCGCAACGTGCTAAGGATCTACGGTCTGAAAAGCGGGAATATGATGCTGCCAAATCTGATCTCGACAAAGCAGAAAAGGCACTTAATACAGCAGCGACTGAGAAAACGGATGCGGAAAAGCAAGTTGAAATAGACAAAGCCAATTTTGAGGAAAAAGAAGAGGCGTATCAGACGGCAGCAACTGAACATAAGCAGAAGACAGATGTTTACACTGCTGCGAAATTGGATGTGGAACGGGCAACAAATCAGCTTGCTGAAGCGGATAAGCGGGGCCCGGGATTGGTGAATTTGGATAACCAGATAGATGTGTTAGAAAATCAGTTAACCAACAGAGAAACTGATCAAACCAAATTGCAGAAACAGATCAAAGACGCGCAGACCTTCTTAGATGAGAATCCACTTCCATCAGACAGACAGCACCGTCTCACTCAGGCAAACATCCTTCTGGCACAACGCAATTCACAACAGAAGCAGTTAGAAACGTCGTTGGGAAGCGAAGTAGAACAAGGCGAAAAAGTCTCATCGTTGAAACGTGAAATTAAAGAGTTGTCTGAGACTCGGACAGAACGACTCGCAGAAAAGACGAAGGCAGAGACTGTATTGAAAACTGCTGCTGCTAAATTAAATAAACTTCTGACAAGTGGAACCCGCGAGGAATGGGCTGGCCGAAAACAACAATTAGTCCAGGCATACCCCGTCATGCAAAGATATGAAGATATGACAGAGGAGTTGAATGGCATATCAGAGCGGTCGCGCGAATTAACTGATACTATATCTGCATTGAATACGGAACTTGAGCAAATTGAGGAAGAATTGCAAGATCAAGAGATAGTGTGTCAGTGCGCAGCAGCAGAGGTCCACCGCTGTGAAGAAGAATTAAAGTCGGCAATGTTGGCAGAACCTCTTAATCAACTTAGACAATACCTTCAGCCGGGGGAGCCGTGTCCGGTGTGTGGGGCGACGGAGCACCCGTTTGCTGATGTTGTAGAGGCTGAAGGTGAGAATTTGCTGCCAGATGCTGAGACTGCTTTGGCGAATGCGAAAGCCTACGAACAAACTTCACAAGATCAGAGGCAGGATTTGCGGACGAAACGGGTTCAACTTCAACAAAATGTACGGAACTCCGTCAGCCAAATGCAGGAACTTGTTGCAGAAGCGGAGGCGTTTAGAGATGAGAGTAAGTCACTTCAAAGACAGTGGGATGAGATTTATCCAGACCGGACGATTTCGTTCGATTGGATTGCTGAAGATGTTACTATTTCGTCCAATTGGATCGTTGAACAGATTACGGATGTAGATATTGCGATTTCAGCCCTCAGAGAAGCTGATCAAGCACGCACGGCGGCATCACACACTTACGAAATAGTTGCACAGCAACTTAAGACCTGTGAAACTGACATGGCACGTGAGGAGAAATCTCTGAACCAAGCTGAAAAACAGTTGCGAGATGTGAAAAACACCGTTGTCGATTTGCAAGCCGACCTTGATTCTATTGAGGAGCGTTTTTGGGAATTCCTACCGGACGCTTTTGACGGTGTTGCACCAGATGGGGCAGTGAATCGATTTAGTGAGAAGATTGAGGAAGTCGCAACACGCAAGGACGAACTGAATACTGCAGAGACCGACCTTAAATTGCTTGAGGTTAACATTGAAGTAGACCAGAGCAGTCTTGAGAACTTAAGGCAAGACCGTGACGATTTGCAAGAAGAGATAGACGGCTATCAGCGTGAAGGAGAAAAACTTTTAGACGCAATTCGTCAGAAGACGAATGGGTTAGAAACAAAAAACGAAATTGATGTCGCTATTGGTGCATTGGAAGCAGAGTTACAAGCGAAAGCAACTGCGCGCAATGAAACTGAGAAACGATTGGAGGAGAGCCAAACACTGCTTACCGAAAAGCGAACGACGCATGTGCATTGTGAGGAACAGTATGAAGAATCCGCCGAAAAACTTGAAATGACACAAAAAGCTTACTTTGATAAGTTAGAGGCAGTGGGTTTTGATTCACCAGAAGCGCACGACAACGCCTTCCGAGACGAAGCACAGATACAGGAACTAACCGACCACATTGAGGTATACGAGGACGAAAAGGGGCAGCTGGCGTTAGATATTACCGAATTGCGAACCCGGTTTGAGGAAACCCCGTATGATCCAGAGGCGTTAGCGCGAATTGAGATCAAGTCGGAAGAAATTGGGAAGGAGTTTCAAGCAGCACAGCAGGCGGTTGGCGCGCAGCTGGAAAGAATTGACAACTTAAAAGACGCTCTTAGAAAACGTGAGGCTCTCGGTGACAAAATCGCTGCAGCGGAAGCGGAATTGAAGCGTTGGAAAAATCTACAGGACACAATTCCTGCCAGTAGTTTGCGGGACTTTGCGCTGGAGATTATGTTTAAACAGATGGGCAATTTAGCTAACGCGCAACTGGATTACCTCACATCGGAACGCTACCAACTTAAAGTCGAGTCTATTAGCGATTTGAAGGTCGTTGATCGGTGGAATGCTAACGAAGAACGTCCCGTTGAAACGCTCTCTGGCGGCGAATCGTTCCTGACCAGTCTCGCGCTGGCACTCGCGCTCGCGGATCTGAGTCGTGGACGTGCGCAGCTCCATTCGCTTTTCCTTGATGAGGGGTTCGGTACGCTTGATGCCCAGACGTTGGATACCGCAATCGCGGCATTGGAAGGACTTCGTATGCAGGGACGCAGTATTTTCCTCATCAGCCACGTTCAAGAACTCACAAGACGGATACCTGTCAAAATTAACGTTAGAAAACGTGGGGACGGGAGCTCATTTGTGCAGGTTCAAGGTTAATTTAACAAAATTGGAGGTTTCATAATGAAATTTGGTTTTATGTCGTCTGTGTGTCCGCCGTTGACGATGGCGGAACTGATTGACAAAGCGAAACACTACAACTACGAACATCTGGAACTCCGAGTGGAGTGGGATCACGGACACGGTGTGGAATTAGATTCGACCCCACAGCAGTTGCAAGAAGCACGCGCCCGGCTTGCTGATAGTGGCATTGACCTTTCTTGTATTGCTACGGGGTGTCGGTTCATTGATCCCGATGCTGGCAAGCGCGCCGAACAGGTAGATTTGCTCAAGCGATATATTGATTTGTCTGAGAAGATGGGTGCGAAGAATATCCGTATTTTCGGGGATCGGGTGCCGGAAACGCCGGTTGAGGTGTCCCAGACGCTGGATTGGGAAGCGGAAGGAATTCGCGCGTGTGATAGTTTGGCTGGAGAGGCAGGTGTCGCGCTCTGTTTGGAAACACACGGCAACCTTATTGGGAGTTGGGTTGCGGAAACTATACACCGAGCAGCAGCGAAAAACACTTTTGTGAATTGGCACGCAGCGCATCACGTTCGCCACGGAGAACCTATAAGTGTCGCTTATGTGCATCTACGCGGTAAGGTGCGACACGCACACGTCAATTTTGGGGACAGTGGACCCCTGCCAGACACGGAAAGGGATTCGTTGACGCTCCTTGCACAAGATGGTTATGATGGGTACGTTTCTATTGAGGTTATCAATCCGCCGGATTCGGATGCTGTGCTCCAACGGCATGCGGAATTATACAAAACGTTAGAATAGTTTTCAGTTGCCAGTTACCAGTTGTCAGTTAAGAGGTTTCCGTGTAACAATCTACCATAGTTTGGCGCACATTAAATAGTGGTGAATTGTTACATCGGGACTTTTTAACCGATCAGGACTTACGCAATTTTGACCGTAAAGCATTCTGTTAGGTGGAAATCCTTGGACAAACAGAGACCTTTGGATCGCACAACCTAAAAGGTTATGCTACAAAAGAGGATTCTGCGTAAGTCCTACCGATAACTGACCCCTGACGACTGACACCTATTAAACGCTAAATGACTCACCACAACCGCACGTATTCTGTGCGTTCGGGTTCGTAATCTTGAACCCTGAATCCATCAAACCATCGTTATAGTCAAGCACCGACCCGGCGAGATAGAGCGTGCTCCTGGGGTCGATAAAGACCTTCAAGCCGTGAAATTCAAACACCTTGTCTGTGTCTTTTGCTGTGCCGAATTCAAGGTTGTATTGGAAACCAGAGCAACCACCACCGACGACTTGCATGCGTAAGCCGAGGTCGGATTCGGTATCATTGTTATTAATAAGTGCGATGGCTTTTTCTGCGGCAGACTCTGTGACGTTAATCATGGTACTTATACCTCCGTTTTAGACATAAAATCGGCGATTGCTGTTTTTAGGACTTCCTCAGCAGCTCCCGCGTAACGTTGTTTATCTTCTGGCAGCCCACCCAATGCTTCGGAAATCTGGATGGCAGTAATTTGAAGTGCCTCTGAAACCTTGCTACCCATAACCATTTCGGTAAGGACAGAAGCACTCGCGATAGCAGTCGGACATCCAAAGGCGCGGAACTTTGCCGCAACAATCACGTTGTTGGCTACTTTAAGTGTTAGTTTTAGCATCTCACCGTTGGCAGGAGAACCGACAGTGGCTGCGCCGTCGGCATCGGTAATCGTCCCAACGTTGCGCGGATTTTCGTAATGTTCAATTACCTGTGGTGTATACATTGGACATGTCCTCACATCCGAGAAGAAGACATAGCCTACAGGTCCATTCAAGAGAAGTCTGTTTTTGCAATTATACAATATTTTCGGGCACTTGTCAAATTTTTTATGGTTGCAATTCCATCCTAATTCTTTTACACTGATGGAAAAAGAAAATATGGAGGGATCCACGATGCTTCAGAAATATCACTTACCATTCGGTTTAGCTGTCTGTTTTCTGCTGATGTACCCATTTACAAGTTTTGCCGTGGAGGAATTCAAGGTCTCTAAAAATGGAAAAGGTGAACAGATTTGGTTCGAGGCGGAAGCCTTTGATGACAGGGATTCCGATGAGGTTTATGTATTGGGAAAAGGTGAGAAAGCAGTAGATCCAGCTGATGGTGCCTTCGGCGATATTATCACAAATGCCGGTGGTGGTAAAAAAGGTTGGATACTCTACACATTTGATATCAGTCGTGCAGGCGGGAAAGCTGGAGAATGGCGGTTTATCGGGCGCGTCATTAATCCACAGAATCACTCAGACTGGTTGTGGGTTTTGGGGGACGACGGCGATAAAATTCCGGATGCTGCGCCTGCTTTTGTCCGTCCCAATCATATCATCTTTGAGGAGAACATCCCTGTATGGACGTGGAAGAAGACGGGCGATTTCGGACAGGATGCTGGCACAATCAATAAGTTACAGGACGGTGAAAACGTCATGATGATATGGACCCGGCAGAGCTCCCTGCAAGTTCAGTACGACGTTTTCTGCTGGTCAAGCGACTTAGAGTATCAACCTACCGATGATGATTACGAAAAGGCGGAGGCAAAGAAGTTACCAGTCCAACCGGAAGGGTTACTGACAACAACGTGGGGGCGACTTAAACAGTAGTTTCATGGTCCGTGTCTGTTGTTTTTGGTTCTAACTCGGCTTGGCATTCGGCGCAGTGACCGATGATCTCATTACGGAAGCGCACTGGCTTAAATTGATGTGCCTCGCACACCGATTTTTGCAATGCGTCAATTCGTGGTTCTTTAAACTCAACAATCTGATTGCACCGCAGACAGATGAGATGGGCGTGTTCTTGGAGAGAATGGATACTTTCGTAGCGAGTGTTCTTCTGCGCGTCAATGAATTCGGTCAATAATCCACTTTTTACAAGTAAGGGCAGTGTCCGATAAATCGTTGGACGGGACACCAAGTATCCGTTTCGGCGCATCTGAACCAAGAGGTCCTCTGTTTGAAAGTGGCCTGGATAGTCAAAAACTTGGTTTAAAATATCCAATCGCTTTTGCGTCAAACGGAGTCCGCAACTTTTAAGGTAGTCTTCAAACTGCGTTATGAACTCAGGATCAAGCGTAGATTTGTCGTTGGCAGGCTGCATTTTCCGTCCCCTTTCAGTTGGCGTGAAAAGAGAGACTACGGCACGGTGGTGCGAGATCATTTTTTACCGCATATTTATAAAAGAGTTCCATTCCTGCGATCGCATCTTCGTTCAGATCGTATTTGATGCTATCTTGCAAATAGGCGAGACAGAGCGTTTCCGGTAGTCCCAATTTTTTCGCTTCAATCCGTGCGATTTCGGGTATTTGTGCCGTCCCGCGTTCCTTTGATTCCAGAAGCACTTGCGGTAAGTCCCCGAGATCCACTTCTTGCCTTGCAACCCAGCAGGCGTAGACAAAAGGTAGCCCCGTAAACTTATACCACACTTCACCGAGGTCAATGCTATACTCTGTCGAACCGAGATGCCTGAGTGCTGCGTCTCCGATGAGCAGGACTGCCTCAAAAGGCGGGTCTTGACGGTTTTCAAGAGCCGTACGTGGCGTTACTGTTGGCGCGCACGGGATGAATGCTGGTGAAATTTTATACTTTTCAGCGAGTAGAATTTTCAGCAGCGCGACAGAGGAACGCGAGTTCGTATCGAGTGCAATGCGTCGAATCTCCTGAACTGGCACACGACTAAACAATTGGATACTTCGGACGTTGCTGTGTGATGTGATTGATATATCTGGTAGAATACAGTAAGGTGTATTCGACGGATTCGCACGATAATATTCGACAATCGGAATCAGTCCGACGTCCAATTCGCTTTTACTTAAAAGTGTTGAAACACGACTCGGAACATCAACACTGAGAGCAATATCCGTTTTAATCTCTTTGTTCAAAAGGGGGTAAATAAGCGGTTTGGTATTCAGAAACGAAACTGCGCCTACCCTTATGCGGCTTTTCGGTACCACTGATTCCCCTCTCGAATAATTTCGTTGTAAAGTGTATCGCGCTCGACAGGCACGAAGCCGGCTTCTTCAATGAGGTGCGTTAGTTGGGAAACAGAAACAGCCTCTGGCGTGTCTGCGCCTGCCATGTGTGTGATTTTCTCCTCGGTTACCGTGCCATCAATATCGTCTGCGCCGAAGCGGAGTGCGACTTGTGCGGTCTTCAAACCGGTCATAATCCAGTAAACTTTGATATGCGGGAGGTTATCGAGCATAAGGCGCGCAACGGCGATGTTCCGAATATCTGTTAGCCCGGTTGTTGAGGGCAGATATGCCATTCGGGTGTTCAGCGGATGGAACGCCAATGGAATGAAGGTCACAAAGCCACCAGATTTATCCTGCTGCTCCCGTAGCCTGATGAAATGGTCAACTCTGTCCTCGTTTGTCTCAAGGTGTCCGTAGAGCATTGTTGCGTTCGTAGCAATTCCGAGGCGATGTGCTATATCGTGAACCTCTAACCAACCCTCTGCACTTAATTTGCCGGGACAGATTTTCTCACGGGTCTCTTCTGCGAAGATTTCAGCACCGCCTCCGGGCAGCGAATCCAAACCTGCTTCCCGTAATTGGGTGAGGACTTCTTCTATTGACATCTTAAAGATGCGTGAGAAGTGATGAATTTCAACGGCTGTGAAAAATTTGAGGTGTACCTGTGGCATCCGTTCTTTGAGACCTCGGATGATGTCGAGGTAGTAGTCGAATGGCAGCTTCGGGTGTAACCCACCAACACTGTGGATTTCGGTACATCCCTGTTCTATGGAGTACATCGCCTTGTCTAAAAATTCGTCAACGCTCATCTCCCACGCCCCTTCGGTCTGCATATTTTTTCGGGCAAATGCACAAAAGTGGCATCGAGCGTGGAGGATACAGACATTTGAATAATCGATGTGTTGGTTGATGTTGTAGTAGGCGACGTTCCCGTTTAAGCGTTCACGTACATGGTTTGCAATAAATCCAACGCCAGTAATGTCTGGACTTTCATAAAGCGAAACCCCTTCCTCAAAAGAGAGGCGCTGCTCTGCTTGGACTTTTTCATAGATAGCAGGCAGTTTGGGGTCTGTAAAACGACTATAGTTCTCCATTACTTTTTATTCCTGATCGATCATCAATATTTTTTGCTTCGCTCGGTGGTAAGGAAAAAAAATCTTGACACTTGTCTCATAGTGAAAGTATTATAGCACAATACCTTTAAAAAATGCAAGTCTTTTAACACGACTTACGATTTTCGCCAGAACTTTTCTCAGAGAGAGGAAGAAGGATTTATGTCAAAATTAGGGCTTATTCACTATAATTACGCAAGCAAATCACTTGACGATTTTCTGAAATTCACAAGTGAGACAGGATTCAGGTACGTTGAACTTCAGGTAGGAACTGTCTGGAATTCGGAGACTGCCGATCCTGAAAAAAATGCCGAAGCTGTGAGAGCACAGGTTGAGGGTTATGGCTTACAAGTCTCTGCCCTTGCTGCCGGGAACGATTTCGTCTTGCTTGAGGAAGATGCCATCCGTGCTGAGGTTGAGCGCATGGAACGCATTGGGAAACTTGCGAAACTCGTTGGCACTTCTATCCTGCGTACAGAAGGTGGGAGAGCGAAGGATGCCGTTCCAGAGAGCCGTTGGGTTGAAGCGATGGCGGATTGCCTCACGCGATGCCTCGAATTCGCGGAACGGGGTGAGGTCTATTTGGCGGTGGACAATCATGGCATCGTTACAAATGACGGCGATTTGCAGGTGGAACTCTTTGAACGGGTTGGCTCCAAGTATGTTGGTGCGAATATGGACACGATGAACTACCGCTGGGCAGGGCACGATTTAGAGACAGTTGGCAGGTATTATGAAATCGTCGCACCTTATACACTCCATACGCATTTGAAAGATGGAACCGGGTCGCGTGCTGACTATCGCGGCGAGGCTCTTGGTGAAGGTGAGATAGATCTCGCAAAGGCAATTCAGTGTTTGAGAGAAGCCGGTTATGACGGTGTCTGGTGTTGTGAATACGAGGGTAGAGAGAACGACGGAACGGGTCAGCGGAAAAGTTTTGCCTGGATGCAAGAAAACCTCTAATCCGATGAACAGCCCGCCTCGTATTATCACCTTAACGACCGACTTCGGTACAAGTGATGCCTACGTCGGGGTTATGAAGGGTGTCATCCTTGGTATTAACCCGAGTGTGCAGATCGTTGACATCACGCACGCTGTTCCACCACAGGACATTCATGAAGCCGCCTTCTTAATCCATTCAGCGTACCACTACTTTCCGAAAGGCACGATTCATGTTATCGTTGTTGATCCCGGTGTAGGGAGCAACAGACAGGCAATAATCTGCCAAACAGACGGCGCATTTTTCGTCTGTCCTGATAATGGAATATTGACGTATCTGCTGCAAGAGACTGAGAATGAAGAAGCGCAATCGGGAAATGTAGTGGCGATTCAAAACCGAGGCTATTTTTTGCCAGAGGTGAGCCAAACATTCCACGGTCGGGATATTTTCGCTCCTGTTGCTGCACACTTATCGCTGGGTGTGCCTCTTGCGGACTTCGGTCCATCCGTGCAAGATCTCGTCCGCCTTCCGATTCCGACACCACAAGTTGCTAAAGACACGATAATCGGACAAATTGTCAAAATCGACGCATTTGGGAATGCAGTCACAAATATTTCAGAAGGTGTGCTGAATCACTGGCAAAACGGTCCTACCTCAGAAGTTTCTGTTTATGAAATTAGGATAGGAGATGTGCAGCTGAAGCGGCTGAACCGTGCTTATGCTGAATCTGACATCGGTGAACCTTTGGCAATTATCGGAAGCTTTGGACTATTAGAGATTGCTATAAATGGTGGGGATGCCGCCGAACGTTTAGGACTGAAACGTGAGGATTCTGTTATCGTTCATCGGCATTGAATGTTGGCGCATTTAGGTGGTGTGATTGGGAATTGCTGCCTATAGAATGGTTTGACATTCGCAGATTTTTTGGGTATACTTAACGTATATCTCTACCAGGGACATTCGGGAAAGGAGAAGTACTGATGGAAACCAGACCAAACACACTCTTAACCCCTTACGCGCCGACCGAAGCGGCGGATCTCTACCCTGAATCGGATGGGAAACCTATGGCTGAAACCGATCTTCATATTGATGCAATAATTCGCGTGCGGCATATTCTCAGAGCCTACTTCGCTGGGGTGCCGGATGTCTATATTTCCGGTAACCTCATGATGTATTATGAAGACTCGAGACCGCCAAAAGCCGTCTCACCCGATATACTCGTCACTTTCGGGGTTGGTAAGAAACCCCGACGCACCTATAAGATATGGGAGGAAGGGAAGCCTCCGGATTTGGTAATAGAGTTTTCGAGCAAAGGCACTGTTCAGACCGACTTAGTGCGAAAAAAGGAACTCTACGCTGAGATGGGGGTTCCAGAGTATTTTCTTTATGATGTCGATAGACGTTATCTTCCCTCGCCGTTGATGGGTTTCCGGCTGGTGGATGGGGCGTATGTTGAGATTCCACCAAACGCTGATGGCGGGATTCCGTCAGAGACTTTAGGCTTAAATTTTCATTTGCTGGCGGATGACTTGGGTATTTACGATCCGAAGGCGGAGAAGTGGTTACAGACTTCCGCAGAGGCGGCAAACGAACGGGCTGAACGTGCCGAAGCCGAAATTGCACGTCTCCAAGCGGAACTTAATTGCTGGAAAGAACGTTCGTAATACCAGCAGCCTCTAACCCAACAAGGAGCGCGAATCAGATTGAAACAGATTACTTTAACCGGCATCAAACCGACAGGACAGCCGCATATCGGGAATTACCTCGGTATGATTAAACCTGCACTGGAACTTGCCGAAACATATCAGGCACTCTACTTTATCGCAGACTATCACGCGCTCACGACTGTCCGGAACAAGAAAGAGTTAGTATATCTAACCCATCAAGCGACAGCGACGTGGTTGGCGTTGGGGTTGAACCCGGATGAGGTAATTTTCTACCGTCAATCGGACATTCCAGAGGTATTCGAGTTATCATGGGTATTGGCGTGTTTCACAGCAAAGGGTTTACTCAACCGCGCACACGCCTATAAAGCGATTGTTGATGACAACATCGCAGAGGGGCGCGAAGAGGATAAAAACATCAACGCTGGACTTTTCACTTATCCGGTTTTGATGGCAGCAGACATTCTGCTCTACGGGACCCACATTGTTCCTGTCGGACTCGACCAGCAGCAACATCTCGAAATTACGCGCGATGTTGCCCTCACTTTCAACGGGAATTACGGCAATATCTTGACGATTCCAGAAGCCGTCATTCGGAAAGAGGTGATGACGATCCCCGGTATCGACGGCAGAAAGATGAGTAAAAGTTATAACAACGTCATCCCAATTTTCGCACCGTCGAACCAAGTGCGCAAACCCGTTATGCGTATTGTAACCGATTCCAAACTGCCAGAGGATCCGAAAGACCCGGATGAATGTAACGTCTTCGCAATCTATCAGCATTTCGCTGATGCGGACGCTGTTGCTGCGAAACGGGAACTCTATCTCAACGGTGGACTCGCATACGGTGAAATGAAGAAGGAGCTGTTCGCGTTGTTAGAGGCTACGTTTTCTGACAAGCGCGACCGGTATAATGCGTTGATGGACAATCCGGATGAATTGGATAAGGTACTTGAAGAGGGTGGGAAAAAAGCACGCGATATCGCAGTCCCGATTTTAGCGAAGGTGCGCAAAGCCGTTGGGGTAATTAAGTAGAAGGCGAGACAGTCTCGCTTCACCCGCTTACCAAACGACGTTACGCCAAAATCACAAATTCCAAACGACAATGCGCCTCACGGAGTGCTGTCTCAACTGCCTCTGGTGTTTCCGAGCGGGCGAAAATGAAACCGAGATACCGTGCGCCTTCCGGCAACGGGACGACTTCACCACCAATAGGGATTGTGATGTTGACTTCCGTAACA
Organism: Candidatus Poribacteria bacterium; assembly: GCA_965232115.1. Taxonomy (GTDB): domain Bacteria; phylum Poribacteria; class WGA-4E; order WGA-4E; family WGA-3G; genus WGA-3G. Next base: position 3,168,034 of record OZ246958.1, on the reverse strand, counting down.
CTGTCTACCTTGCGGGCTGCAGACTTGCCACGTACTTCACCAAGAATCCCCGCCTTCGGAACAGGTATCATCATCACCCCCGCTGCCTGTTGCTCCCGATGAAGCATTTCCACGTGCTGCCCAATTGCGTGTCGGATGACAAGTTCTTCCAACGACATGCCAGTGCCAAATCGCAGCGTGCGTGCGCATAGCCCACCAATCGTCCGGGCAGCGATTTCAATAAGGTGCGCGCCTTTTGTATTATGACGTAATTCAGCGTGGATGGGACCGTGGCGGAGTCCTAATGCAGCGGCGGCTTCTGCGGTCGCGCTTTGTAGTTCATTCTGAACCTCGGACGATAGACGCGAAGGCGTGATGTAAAGCGTCTCTTCAAAAAATGGTCCTTCAAGTGGGTCAGGTTTATCAAACAGTGCCAATGTCTTGAGTTCCCCATCCAAAAGAATGCCTTCAAGTGCTACCTCTATGCCGGGGATGTAATCTTCGACCAATACCTCCGAATATGAAGCCGCAGTGTCTGGGTCTGCTTCCGTTTCCAAAGTTTGGAGAAGTGTTGTGATGCGCTCGAAGGCATCAGTAAATTCACACGGCGTGTCCGCTCGAATGACTCCGCGGCTTGCAGATAGAGAGAGCGGTTTAATAACACACGGAAAATCAACGTTGTTAGTGATTTTGATAAGATCGTCATGGATTGAGAAACGCCTGAACTTTGGACATGAAACACCCCCTTTTGCAAGTGTCTGCCGTAAGCGGTACTTATTGCGCGTGGCTTTGGCAGATTCAACGGGGTTGTGTGGAAGTCCGAGTGTCGCTGCTGCGATTGTAGCGAGCAAGGTGGTATCGTCATCAACGCCGACGATGGCAGTGATTGGATGTGTTTCAGCAAATTCGGTGATCGTCTGTGTTGCGGCGATTGGTGTACTGAAATCAAGCACAAGCGAATCGCGAGGCGATACATCTGCGGTTGTAGCGGCTTCCTCTGAGGCAACGACTACCTCTACATTGAGTTTCATAGCGGCAGCGAGAAAATCGGTTGCTCGGTAGGTTCGCGTCGGAAGTAAAAGAAGGATACGCGGTTTCTCTGAGGCGCGTTCTGGCATTTAGAGACCTCGGGGTTATAGCCGCGCTCGGAGGATTTTTTGATATTCCGCATGGGCATCTTGCGGCTCCAATTCGCCATCAAGGACCCGTCGGAGACATTGCACGAAGCCGACAGGTGCGTCCTCACCGAAGATAGTCCGTCCAAATAGGATTGCACGTCCACCATTACTGACAACGTTGTGCGCCAAAGCAAATGTGCTACGTGCGTTTTGTCGAGGTCCACCTAAGGCACCGATGACCAATGTGGTATCAAATTGGCACAACTCACTCCAGACCTCTGATGCTGTGTAGGCGGTTTTGATAAAGCGCGGACGCTGGTGTTTGCGGAGGTAACTCATCGTGCGAACAATGGAGTCGGCGACGTACATACCCCGTTTTTCATCGTCCATTCCTGGTAATTTAATGTTTGGTAAAAATACCTCTAATAGATGGTCAAAACCCTCAATCTCACCAACAACATGTGCAAACTGTATATATGCCTGTAGCATCCGCTCATCAGCGATCGGGTCGTTGTTGAGTGTGATGGAGTACAACCCCAGGTTAACTCGGCATTCAAGTGCGGGCCCGATCAACGCCTCGCAATAGCGTTGCATGTCTTCAGGGAAGACCGTCTGAAATGGCATCGACAGCCGCGAGGTATAGACCCCGAACCGTGGGTTCCAGATGGCTGTTTCTGAGTTCATTCGGACGATCGGTGTAATCGGTGTGCTTTCAAACAGGTTCTCTTCGAGTGCGAGGGTTTCTGCATCAGCGGGTGTCATCAAAAGTCCATCCAACTGTCCATCAGCAGCGAGATCGCGTTGGAGTTGCAAAAACTCAGCGTGTGTTCGGTAGTGAGGTTTTGGGTGTTGCACTTGTCCGAGTCCTTGAATCCCAGCGGATGCGAGTGGGTCCGCGGCGAAGACGAGGATCGGGCTGCGTGCAAGCAACTCCGAGTCGGCGAGTTTATCAAATATCCGGTTGCCCATTTATAATTAATTCCTTTTTAATGGTTGTTAGTTGTTGGTTGACTGATAACTATCATAGTGTATTTGTTGGATCGATGTCAATCACAAGTTCAACTGCGTTTGATTTAATTGTGACGGGTGGTTCGTGCGTTAGGTCCCTAAGAAGTTGGCTTATCTTTTCAACGGCGTTGCTTCGGAGCAAGAAATGCCACCGAAATTTTCCCTCAATTTTCGAGAGCGGTGCCGGTGCGGGACCAAGGATTTCCACAGGATGTGCGCTTGCTCCCTGATCCGTCTGCCAGGTTTCGAGATGCTCCTGTACGGTGTGCGCAGTGTCTATAACCTCTTCCTCATTTTTACCGCGGAGCAAGAGTGTTGCGACGTGTGAAAACGGCGGGTATCGGAAGGCATTCCGCGCTTCGAGTTCTTGTGAGTAAAAACCGTCGTAATCATGTTTCTGTGCGGCTGCGATGCAGTAATGCTCAGGCATATAGGTCTGTATGACGACTTTGCCTTCGAGTTCGGCGCGTCCAGAACGTCCTGCGACCTGCGTTAGTAAACTGAACGTCTGTTCACCGGCTCGGAAGTCAGGCAAGTTCAGTGCGGTATCAGCAGCAATGACCCCGACAAGTGTAACGTTTGGGAAGTCTAATCCTTTCGAGACCATTTGTGTGCCTATGAGAATGTCTATTTTCTGACCTTCAAATGCCTCTAAGATTTGCTGATGTGCGTTTTTCCGAGCCGTCGAATCAGCATCAAACCGTTGTATGTTGGCTTTTGGAAAGGCTTTCCGTACCTCCTGCTCGACAGATTCTGTGCCGAGTCCAAAATAGCGAATGGCAGGACTGCCACACTGTGGACACGTTGTCTGGTTTGGACGTTTATCGCCGCAGTGGTGACAGATAAGTTGCTTGCTCTCAAAGTGAAACGTCATTGAGATAGAGCAGTTGTCACACTGTTCGACATACCCACAAGTTCGACAGAAAACGTAGGTAGAATGTCCGCGCCGATTGAGAAACAGGATAATCTGTTCTCGCCGGACCAGACATTGCTCCATTGCGGTTCGGAGCAGATCGGAGAAGATCGTGCGGTTGCCCTTCTTCAATTCGCGTCGCATATCGACGATATGGACATCGGGCATCTTTCTGTCGAGAACACGCGTCGGTAGATTGAGGAGTCGGTAACTTCCATTTTTTGCGAGATGAAAACTCTCAAGTGCCGGGGTTGCACTTCCGAGTAGGACGGGACAGTTTGCGAGTTCACTCCGTTTTTGTGCTACCTCCCGCGCGTGATAACGCGGTGCGGTATCGGATTTGTAAGAGTCCGAATGCTCCTCATCTATAACCAACAATCCGAGATTTTTGACAGGTGCGAAGACAGCAGAGCGCGGTCCAATTACAATACTGGCTTCGCCTTTCTGGATACGGTGCCATTGGTCGTAGCGTTCGCCGTTACTCAAGCGACTGTGGAGGATAGCGACCTGTTCACCAAAACGCCCGACGAACCGAGACGCAGTTTGCGGTGTCAGCGAGATTTCTGGGACCAGGACGATGACCGATTTTCCGTTTTTGAGGATATCCGCCATCGCCTGCATGTACACCTCCGTTTTTCCGCTACCGGTCACGCCGTGCAGGAGAAAAGTCGGCGGGTGTTCGGCTTCGTTCTGAGCTTGGGACGCGAGTGCATGTCGAATTTCCAAAAATGCCCTTAACTGTTCTGCAGTCAGCAGCAGGGGTTGGGTCGGCGCAATCGGTTCAGCATTTAGGGGATTACGAACGACTTGCGCAGGTTTAATATGGATAAATCCACGTCTTTCGAGCGTGCGGAGTGGGGATGTACCGGTATTTACGCGTTTTGTCAGTTCCGCTGTTGTTAAGGGGACACCCTCATCAAGAAGGAGTTGTAGAATCTCGGCGCGTTTCGCGTCAGCAACGTTCTCGCGGTTCCCTGTTGGGGATGCAGATACACTGCTATCAGTATTTGCGTGGCTTTTAAGTTCGGCGATCTCTGCTTTAATATCGGTGTCTGGTAAGGCTAAACTCGCGACTTGGGTTACCTGCGCGGTCGCTTTCGGTTTGTGGGTAACCTGGACATCTACAACACCTTTTTCACGGAGGGCAGTAATCCTTGGACGGAGTTCTCGCTCGCTTAAACCGATGCGTCGGGCAAGTTGATTGGGTGAAAGCTCACCCTCTGCTTCCAAAGTAGAGACGAGTGCTTTTTGGATTTTACCCCGCGGTTTTGGTGCTTCAGGTATAAGGCGTACGCGTTGCTGCCTTTGGCTACGCACTGCGGCTGGCACGGCAGAAAAAAGGGCTGCTCCCCATGAGGAGACGTAGTAATCCGCCATCCATCTGGTGAGCGTGAGCATCTCAGAAGAAAATGTAGGGGTCTCATCGAGGCAGTCGGAGATGTTTTTGATAACGTTCGGATCAAGATCTGTTTCCTTGATACGTTCAACGACGACTCCTTCCTCATGCGTTCTACGAAACGGTGCTAAGACTCGGACGCCGGGCTGCAAAACTGCATCAAGCTGCGCCGGCACGCCGTAGGTAAAAACCTGATTGACTGATAACGGAAAAGCAACGTTCACGTAGTCCATATTTTTAGATGAACCTTCGATTTTATGGCGTTTCCAGACGAGCCATTACCTTTTGAACGTCTTCCCATACCTCGCGTTTGGCACCCGGATTCCTGAGGAGGTACGCTGGATGGTAAGTCGGCATAATGACTGGCGGCGTTCTGTGTGGCGGAACACGCAATCCAGGAACACTACAGGCATGGAATTCACCGCGAAGTCTGGTAATACCGGTTTTTGTACCCAGTAACATCTGTGCGGCGAAACTACCGAGTGCGACGATGACCTTGGGTTGAACAAGTTCTATTTGGCGAATTAAATAAGGACTACAAGTTTCGACCTCAACGGGTTGCGGATTCCTGTTCCCCGGTGGACGGCACTTCAGCACATTGGCGATGTATACCTCTGAGCGTTTAATTTTCATGCCTGCCTCAATAATTTGGGTCAATAGTTGCCCGGCTCTACCCACAAAAGGCTCGCCCTGCCTGTCTTCATCTGCTCCCGGTGCTTCACCGATGAACATGAGATCGGCGTTTGGGTTTCCGACCCCGAAAACGACCTTCGTCCGTGTCTCGTGTAACGGACACTTTACGCAATTCTCGGCATCGGCAGTCAACGCCGATAGGTCGAAGTCTGCATAAGGCGAATCGTGTTCAGGTTCGTTTTCTTCTAATTCTGTGAAACCGAGTTGAAGTTGTTCTTCCACGTATTCCCTCACACTTGCAATGAGTTGTATGTAATCTTTTCTGAGATCATCCCTATCCATTTTTTGCCTATAAATTAATTCTGCAGGTCGTGAATCAGAGAGATGCCGTCAAACCAAGTGATATAGAGAAAAAGTGCAATCAGGAGCACAATGCTAACCTGTTGGACAATCTCTTGTGCTTTGCGAGGCATCGGTTTGCCACGGATTTTCTCAACGGTGAAAAATAGGAGCTGCCCACCATCTGCGATTGGAATCGGCAAGAGGTTGACGATGCAAAGGTTGATGCTAATAAACCCAATAAAGAAAAGAACGCTGCTTAAACCGACTCTTTCAAACATGCGGCTTGTTGCGTTCGCGATTCCGATCGGACCGGCGAGGTGTTTCGGTGAAACTTCACCGCCTATTAGTTGTTGCAGTGTTCTGCCTACGGTTGTAAAGGTCAGCCACGTTGCCTCGACCCCTTTTCCGAGTGATGCAAAAAAATCATATTCTGGCAGTGGTGGTGTTTGCGCCGTGAATTGTATGCCACTGAGAGCCGTTTGCCACGCCAATCCAAAGGGTGGTGCGTCTGGGTCTGAAATTTGAAACTCATCTACAAGGGATACCTCTATTAGGTTTCCGTCGCGGATGAGATTCAGGACAATCGGCTCACTCGTCAGAGTGTTGAGTTGTGAATAGAGCGTGGTGTTGTCTATCGGTTCACCGTTAAGAGTGGCGAGTACGTCTCCATTCTGAATCCCGGCTTTTGCAGCGATACTATTCTCTTGAACGCTTGCGATCGTACTCCAATGAACCGGCATTTCGATTGTGCGTGCTTCATCACCGCGGCGAATGCCGAGCATCACAAACTGTTCGTTTTCATTGATGTGCTGATAAAGCGTCTGACGCTTTTCCGCGCTCCAGTCTGCCGATGGGTGCCAGATCCCGTAGCCGAAGTATGGAACGTTATGGACGGGTTCGCCATTGATGGTCTCAATGAGGTCGCCGACTTGGACCCCGGCTTGCGCAGCGAGGCTTCCCTCAGCGATGTCTCGAACGACCGTTTTATCTTTTGCACTTACCTTAATGATACCTATGTCGCCCCTTGTACTTGGCACGGCTTCAGGTGTGACGTAAAGGGTTCGATGGGTGCCATTTCGTTCCACGAGGACTTCCAGTTCTCTATCAGCACTCGTCAAGATACGGGTATGAAACACTGCCCAATGTGTGATAGGATCGCCATTGACAGCAAGAACAGTATCTCCGGGCATGAGTCCGGCTTTAGCACCTGCGCCTTCAGGAGCGATTCCACCGATCTGGATGGGTTCTTTTGTCCCGAGCGTTTGTCCTGTCAACCCACCGATCAACCGTGCGGAGTCCGAATTGATTCCGGTAGCAAAGACGATCCAGTATACGAGTATGCCGAATATGAGGTTAACCGCTGGTCCCGCAGCGACAACAAATGCCCGATCCCCGAGGGACGCGCTTGCAAATTCACCTTCCGCGCCGGTTTGTTCGGTTGGGCTCTCACCTTCCATCTGGACGTAGCCGCCGAAGGGTAACAAGGATATCCGGTATTCTGTCTCTCCGCGTTGAATCCCGATGAGTTTGGGACCGAAGCCGAGGGAGAAGGTATTGACCTTAATCCCACACCGCTTCGCTGCATAGAAGTGCCCGAGCTCATGAATGAAAATGATGAACCCGAGTGGGATTATCGCAAGAAAGATCGTTTTGATGTATGGGAGTATTGAAAAGAGAAGGTCGATCAAGAATTGCATGATGTCTATTGCCCCTTTTTAGCGGTCAGCAGTCAGCAGTCAGGAAACTTTCTTGTGCTGATCGCTGATTACTGATGGCTGACGGTTGTTTTTTTAAGTTGTCTGTTATTTTTTATGAGTGAGTTTGCTGTTGATTTTGCCCAACGATCGACCTCAAGGATGTCCGAAAGCGTTGGATTCGCGATTACAGTATGTTTATCCATCACGCGTGCGAGGATTGCGGGTATATCCATAAAACCGATATGCGTGTTAAGAAAAGCCTCAACTACGACTTCGTCTGCACTGCTCAATACGACGGGAAGTGTGCCACCGACTTCAGCAGCATTGTATGCGAGAGAGAGGCACGGAAATTTCTCGAAGTCAACGGGTTCAAAATTTAGCGTTCGAGTCTCCTGTAAATCCAAACGTGGCACGGGTGCGGGGAGCCTCCTTGGATAGGTGAGTGCATATTGAATCATAATCCGCATGTCCGTGGGTCCGAGTTGTGCGATTGTGGAACCGTCTGTCCATTCGACCATGGAATGAACGATACTCTCCGGATGGACCACGACCTCAATTTTTGAGAGTTCTATATCAAACAACCATTTCGCTTCGATGACTTCCAGTCCCTTATTCATCATCGTTGCAGAATCGATAGTGATCTTCTGTCCCATTTTCCAATTTGGGTGTTGAAGTGCCTGTTGCGGTGTTACAGAATAGAGTGTCTCCTTGGGTGCTGTGCGAAAGGGTCCGCCTGATGCCGTAATTAAGAGTCGATGTATCTCTGCCTGTCGTTCCCGCGCCCCTTCCAAGCATTGGAAGATGGCACTCATTTCGCCATCAATGGGTATCAAGTTAACATCGTTTGCTTCGACAGCGGCGTTGACAAGCGCACCTGCCATCACCATGACCTCTTTATTGACGAAAGCGATGTCTTTACCAGCGTCGATCGCTGCCAGCGTTGGTAGCAAGCCAGCACTCCCGCCCATCCCGTCTAAGACTTGTTCGGCTTGTGCCATCGTTGCTACGGCTTGAAGTCCTTGGGTCCCGGCGAGTACCTGTGTCCGATTGAGGTCCCGAATACGCTCGCGGAGTTGTGCTGCTGCGGTTGGTTCGTTGAGTGCGACTAATTCGGGGTGGTAGTGCCGAATCTGCTGTTCAAGCGTATCAATGTCCCGGTTCGCTGCGAGACCGACGACTTTAAATTCATCAGGATGTGTATCAACGACGCGAAGGGCGTTCTTCCCAATAGATCCCGTGCTACCGAGTATGGCAATCTGCTTCATAGTTCGCTATTCGCTATTCGCTGTTAGCAGTTCGCGATTTGCTATTTGCGGTTCGCTACCTGCTATTACCCCTTAATCCAAATGTCCCGTGAGTTTTAGATAATAATAGAGGACGGGTGCGCTGAAAATCAGGCTGTCACATCTATCGAGGAATCCGCCATGCCCTGGAATTACATCTCCGGAATCCTTAACACCAGCGGTCCGTTTCATAAGTGATACGCTGAGATCGCCAAGTTGTCCCAAGAGGGTCAACAACAATCCGATGATTGCGGCGTGTACTATAGATATTGTCCCTTTTAGGAGAACTGCGCAGAGTGTAAAACCGACCAACGTGCCTACAACCAGCCCACCGATAGTCCCTTCGATGGTTTTCCGTGGACTGAGTGGTGTGCCGAGAGTGTGTTTGCCCATCGCCCTACCAACGAGATAGGCACCTGTGTCCCCGCACCAAATCGTTCCAGCTAACAGGAAACAGAGATGCATACCGATCGCTCCCGAATTTCGGAGCAAAATCAGATGGTATCCCAATGCCCAACCGATCGTGAGGATGCCTGTCAATTTCAATGTGACAGTGAGTAATTCACCGGCGACTTGTCCTCTAAAGACACTCTCAGCGAAGATGTAAATCAACACGAAGATAAAAAAACTAAACATCACCGTCGAGACGGATAATGTTTTGGTCAGGGTTGGTAAAAAATACGCCAGCAGACAAAATGTCACCGCAAGGAGTGTTGGCATCACGAGATTCAACTTTTCAGCGAAATGCTGTGCCAGCCGACAATACTCAACTTGCATCATCAGGACGGTGATGGCTATGAGGAGTAGGTAAAGCCAATCCCCTTGGTAAACAATGAGGAGGACCAGCGGGAGTAGGACAACGACGCTCAAGGCTCGCCGCCAAAACATAGTTCTGTATCCTCCTTGAATTAGTTGACGCGCTTGGGTCTCCGAATAGATCTGAACAGGAATTAAGTTTCTAACAATTCCGATTCTTTCGCTGCGACGAGTTCGTCTATTTGGTCAGTATAGGTATCCGTGAGCTGCTGCACCGGATCGGCGTTTGATTTACCGCGTTTTCTATCGCCCCCGCGTCCACGGCTTTTACCGCCGCCCCCGCCGCTAGATGAATCACCGCCATCGAGTTTTTTGACGGCATCATTGGCATCGCGACGAATGTTCCGAATCGCGACTTTGCCTTCTTCAGCTAATTTACGGACGACTTTCGTTAATTCAGTCCGCCGCTCAAGCGTAAGTTCGGGGACTTGGATTCGGATTACATTCCCGTCATTGCTTGTCGAGAAACCTAAATCGGAAAGGGCGATTGCCTTTTCAATTTCCGTAATGAGTGTTTTATCCCAAGGTTGGATGACGAGGAGTCTCGGTTCAGGCGTAGTAATTGTGCCGACTTGGCTAAGTGGGTTTTTACTACCGTAGTAGTTGACGCTCACCTGATCCAAGAGCGCAGGCGTTGCGCGTCCTGTCTGTACATGTGACAGTTTTGTCGCAGTCGCATCTACAGTTTTCTTCATCCGGGATTCAGTCTGTTTAATAATTTCTTGCATCTGAATGTTCCTTTAAGAGTTTGCGAGGCTCAAAAAGCCGATTCCACGACGCTATCTCTCTACTGTCCAAGGACATAAAGCACGAAACGCTTAATGACGATATTCTCACCCAATTGGGCGATTGCATCTTTTACAAGGGTTTCGACAGTCTTGTCTGTATCGCGAATATAGGGTTGCTGTAGGAGGCAGGTTTCAGAATAAAATTTAGAGATACGCCCTTCGACGATACGTTCAGCGATGTGTGCGGGTTTGCCTTCTTTTTCTGCTTGTGCCTGCAGAATCGCTTTTTCAGCTTCGAGATCTTCAGTGGGTACGTCTTCTGGATTGAGATACTTGGGTTTAGCCGCTGCCACCTGCATAGCGATGTCTTTGCCCAACTGTTGAAATTGCTCCGTCCGCGCGACGAAATCGGTTTCACAATTCAGTTCGACTAACGTGCCGACCCGGCTGCCGGGGTGAATATAAGAGATAATCAACCCCTCTTTCGCTGCACGACTGCCTTTGAGTTCGGAAGCCCTCAAGCCTTCTTCACGCAATTTCTGAATTGCTTGGTCGATATTCCCGTTGGTTTCTGTAAGTGCCTTTTTGCAGTCCATAATGCCGGCACCGGTGCGAGAACGGAGCTCGCTAACCATTTTTGCTGTGATTTCCATTTCGTTTCCTCTTAATTAGCAGTCAGGCATCAGGGCGTTCGCTACGAAAACCGAAGCCATTCTCAGCGGTCAGTAGGGGTTCGATGGAAGCTATAAACCTTAATAGATTTCAATTGCCTCTCTATCGACTACTGATTGCCGACTGCCGATTTCTGGTGAATTGCGGGCGCGCCGTCTGTGGAAAAAAGGAGGCGCGCCCGTCGTGCCTTTATTGAGATTGTTGGCGAGGTGATCTGCCTCTTCTGCGTTGACGCTGTGGCCGCGGACGTTGCTCACCATCCCCGATTGCTTCAGGCTCTGCGGACAATTGGGTTTCTTCGAGAATCGCCGCGCTTTGCTCCTCGCGTCGTTCAGCATCAAGCATCACGTCAAGTTGCTGTGGTCTACCATCGGCTTGTTCGGCATCGTCTGCGGTTTCTGCGCCTTCTAAGGCAGTCCCGCGACCTTCAATCACGGCTTCAGCTAAAACAGAACAGATGAGACGGATCGAACGAATAGCGTCGTCGTTGCCTGGAACAGGTAGATCAACCGGATCGGGGTCGCAGTTGGTATCAACGATTGCGATAATTGGAATGTTTAGCTTATTGGCTTCGGCAATAGCGGTATGTTCCTTACGGGTATCCGTCACCACGAGGGCTTCGGGTATTTTTTTCATTTCTCTGATGCCGCTGAGGTTGTTATCAAGTTTACCTTTTTCACGTCGTAGGGACATAACCTCTTTCTTGGGCATCTGTTCAAATAACCCGTTCGCTTCGTCTGCGTCCAATTTATCGAGTCGGTTGATACTGCGCCGGATTGTCTGGAAGTTGGTCAGCATCCCCCCCAACCACCGATGATTGACGTAGTACATACTGCATCGCATTGCTTCAGCGCGAACGGCTTCCTGAGATTGCCGTTTTGTCCCGACAAACAGGACGGTCCCGCCTTTTGCTGCAACATCTTGTACGTAGGCGACCGCGGTTTCAAGCATCCGTAACGTCTTCTGTAAATCGATTATATAAATTCCGTTCCGCTCGGCGAAGATGTATTCAGCCATCTTCGGATTCCAGCGACGGGTCTGATGTCCAAAGTGAACTCCGCATTCAAGGAGTTCTTTCATTGTAACTGCCAAGGAAAACCTCCTGAGGTTTGTAGAAGTGTTGGTACTTCTACAGGGTTTCCACGTCCATCTCCTTCACATCTGCATCAGACTCTCGACATGAGAGAACCCACTGTGCAAATCGGGAGATGTGTCGTATTCTTTCTTATCACGCTTTATACGCAGGGTAAATTATAGATGAACGCCTGTTCACCAGATTAATACATATATATTACCACAGAAACACTTGAATTTCAAGTTTAAGTTTTATAGCATAGGTTTTTGTAGGTGTCAAGGGTAATTTAGCGGACCGCAAACCGCTAATCGCATACCGCATACCGCGAATTGCGATTAGCGAACAGCGATTCGCAGTATTTTTAAGTAGAACGCAATTGGTATCTGTGGTATAACATAGCAGGAGGAGATGACCTTGCAACATCTAATTGCGCCTATTGCCACTCACTTTGAGACAGACCCGGAATCCGTTCAACTTGGACCCATCCAGCACGGGACACGGTTACGGCATAATGTGTGTTCCGTGAATGTTGATGCCGATAAATATTTGCTCAAACAGCACGACATCAAAACTGCTGTTGTTGCATCGGGATACACACCGTGCCAAATTGAGACCGAGGTGCTATCGGTTTTACACCGTAATGGCTGCAAAGTCCCAGAAGTCGTTTGGAGTTCAGCGGAACTGCATGCCTTGTTGTTAGAGTGGTGCGGGGAACAGACGCTCGATGCTATCGCGCAAAGTGCTGAGGCTCCTCCTGCGGATATTAAACCCCTCCTTCAGAAGATTCTTCGAGAGTTCTGCGAAATCGAGTCTTGCTTTGCACTGCGTTCCGAGCATTTCGCGTCTTATGTTTTCCCTTTTAACGCGCACAAGCACCTGAAAGATTTATTGGAACGCGGTGTAAAGGTTATCGGGTATCTCTCTCATCTCGGCGAAAAGCCGATGGCATCCGCACAGGCGGACGCGCTTATAGAGAAATGGAACGCACTCGCTGTTCGACTACAACTTGCGCCAACAGCACTCGGCGGTCTGGACAACAATGCTCGAAATATTGTCGTTGCGGAAGAAGTGCCGATATTCATTGATTTCGCCAGTATTGGTTGGAATTGGCAAGAGATACGACTCGTGCAATTGTTTAACAGCATTGGTGCCTTCTTGTCAACGGCGGGTGAAAGTGCCAACTTCGTTTCACTTTTAGACGCGGAACTTGTTAGCACCTACGCCGAGTGGGTATGCACACATCGAGAAACCAGTTCAGCCGCGGAGGTTGCCGCTCGGGTTGATGCACACCACCTGCTCTTTTACCTGTCAGTTATCCATCAACTTATACAGGCAATTGCACAACCCGAAATCACTGAGAGCAAGATGCTACTCGAAGCTTGGGGCGATGCCAAACCGAGATTCCAGTGTGCCCTCACGCAGATTATTGACGCAGATTTAAGTGGTGATGCGGATACTGCAGAGATTCGTGCGATGATAGGCGAATTTCGCGCCTAAAGCCGTGGGTGTCATTCCTTAACGGTATCCTTAAGGATTGTCTGGCGAAGTCTTTCGAGAAATGTTTCTACTTCCGGGGTAGACGGTTTTTTCGTATAGAATTCGGTCTGATAGGATTTTAGGACATCGTAAAGTGCCGTTAGATTGGTTCGGCGATTTCGGTTTGCCTCCCGCACATTCATAAATACTGTGACTATCTGTTGCTCAGAGATACCGTCGGGTCGATTTTCCGACTTTTTAAGGTGTTTTTCGACACCGTTGAGTGCGCGCTCCGCCATCCAGTAGCGAGTCCCTTCAACGCCGCCGATTTGACGGTAGACGATAATTCCTGCGATTAAGGAAACTCCCACGACTGCCACTAAAAAGATAAGAACTCGCCTATAACAGCCGCTCAGTTTTTTGTTTATGTTTAGCATGTTTTGGGTTTTGGGTTATAAGTTTTAGATCTTTCCTTTGCGTATTGTTAATTCGGTCTTTAATTTTTTATCTCCTATAAACTTTGTGCCGTGCGAGTCGAAGTATTCAAATTGACCTTCGAGCACGTCAAACACGGCAACATCGGCGACTGTACCAACTTTCAGGTTTCCGAGTTGATCTTCACGTTGAATTGCTTTTGCAGCACTAAATGTCGCTTTCTCAATCACATCTGCGAGTGGGAGACCTAAGTGCATCAACTTCGACAACGTTGTCGGCAGATCGTAAACGGGTCCGTTGATGTTTCCTGTGTGGAGGTCTGTGCTGATGACATCAGAGATGAACCCTTGCTCCATGGCGCGTTGTGCGACCTCATAGTGGAAGCTGCCAGCACCGTGTCCGACATCAAAGATAATACCGTCTTCACGTGCTTTCCAGGCTTCAGGAATGATTCTGCCTTTCTCGTCAACGATGTTATCGCCGTTGCCTTGAAAGCAGTGGGTAATCACGTCGCCCGGACGAAGTAATCCTAAAATCTCAGGGAGCGGTACACCTGCACCGATATGACACATAACGGACGTTCCAGCGCGTTCGGCGGCTTCAATGGCGAGTTTCAAGGGTTCAACGCCGTTATCGCCGACCTGCATTTTGCCCTGACGCACCTTGACTCCAACGGTAATATCACGGTGTTGTTGTAGGGTGTCAGCGACGCGTCCTGGGTTGGCATAGGCTATGTCAATCATCTCACCTATGGGGCCGTAGACGAGTCCGATCCCGGAGATATGGATGTAGGTAAGGATATTGGTTTGTGCGGGTTCGGCGATGAATTCTCGGAAACCGGGGAAGGTCACCCAACCCGGACTACCAGCATCAACAACTGTGGTCGTTCCGGCAGTTGGGCAGACTGCATCGGCTCTGATGCCCCATGTGGTTACACCGTAATAGACGTGGGTGTGGATGTCGATGAGTCCGGGTGTGACGTATTTGTCTTTGACAAAAATAGTATGTGTCGCTGCATGCTCTGAAATATCGGGTTCGATTGCTGCGATAGTGCTGTCAGCGATTGCGATATCGCGCACAGCGTTCAAGCCTTGTGCGGCATCAATGACAGTGCCACCTTTCAGTAGAAGGTCATATTTCATTTTCGTCCTCGGTTGTCGGTTGTTTTCAGACCCCGCGTTTATCGCCCCATATATCCACGTGCGTCCGAGGGGAATAGCGATAGCCGTTGTCTTTACAGAGTTCAACGAGCCACTGCTGTTTCTGTTGTAGCACGGCAGGTGTTACACCTTGCGGCATTAGCAAGATTGTCTCTGCGGGGATGCCAATGTCTGTCTGTAGTGCTTGGATCTCCGCTAAATCACCAGGGGTGTCCACGACGAATTTCACTTGGCAGGGATAGGCATCTAAAAATCTTCGGATAACATCGGGACGGATACGTTCGCGTTCGTGACGTTTGAAGAACCGATCGTCTGTCGGTGGATTAGAGTTTCGCAACTTAGGACTCATCGAAATGAGATGCGCCGCAACCTCTGCGAAGACCGTAGCGTTCGTTTCGATTGTGATATGGTGTCCTCGCTTATCCAACTCCTTACAGAGTGCTACCAATGCCTTCGCTTGGATAAAAGGTTCGCCCCCTGTGATGACGACGTGTTTACACCCGTATTGTGAAATAGCAGCGACGCTTTCAGCGACGGAGATGTCCCGATTTTCGGGGTTCCAAGATGTGTAAGGTGTATCACACCAAACACATCTCAGATTGCAATAGCTCGTTCGGAAGAAGACAGAGGGGACACCGATAAGTTGTCCTTCTCCCTGAATTGTATAGAAGAGTTCGCTGAATTTCATGTTTTTGTCCTCGCCGAACACAGTTTACCACAAGCGAGGCACAGAGACTTGCCCGACACGGTTTGTAGAGACGCGGTATTGATTTCCGCGAACGATTACGCCTCAATGAGTTCAATCTGAACGTTGTCGGGTCCCTTGAAGAACGCCATCATGAGTCCTTGGGGTTTCAGGTCTTCGAGTTCCGCGCCTTTGGCTTGTAGATCTGCAACGGCTGCGTCGAGGTCTTCTACAGTGAAGGCGAGTTGGTAGACCCCGTAACGTGGATTACCACTGGTACCTTCTACTTCCATGTCGCCTAATTTAGGCGAGAGGAAGATCCGTTCCCCACCGATCTCCATACGGACAATTTTTAGCCCGCGGACATCGACTGTTTCTAAAACTTTTCCGTCAAACATCTTTTCATAATAACTGACTGCGCCGTCCAAGTCCTCACAACGAACGTGGACGTGGTGAAATGTAACTGCCATTCTTAGAATTCCTTTCCTTAGAAGAAGTGCGCCTAACGAGCGCGCGCTGAAATGTGATAAAGATATGCTATTATCACATAACCTTTTGATTGTGTCAAATGATTTTTCGTCGGAATTCGGATAACTTAATTGAAGAAAACGAACTTTTTTGGGTTAAATCGGACTAAGAAGTAAACGAAAACTTAAATTAATCGTTTAGTATGGTGACAAAACAAAATTAACATTCACAACAGGTTTACGCAGAATCAAAGAAATTCACCCATTCCGACGAGCCGGTGCGGTTACATGAAGTTTAAAAAAATATTTCGGTAATGTCCGGTGCGGTTAGGAAACCGCACCTACCGGGTTTGGGGTGAATTCGGATTACCGAATTAATAAATTGATCTTCATCAAACCGCACCTACCAGTGGAATGCGTAAGTCCTATCACAATTAACATTCACAGTGTTTTGGTAAAAAAACAATAGGAGTAAAAAAAATGACAACGCAAATTCGCCAGCAAAATGGCATTTCGATTTTAGAACCGAGTGGTAAAATCGTCGGACACTCCGTATCGGAACTACGGGAAGTCATCTTACCGCAGATAGAGACTTCTGATACGCCCCGCATCCTCATCAATTTCGAGCATGTCAGCATGATTGATAGTTCTGGACTTGGGACTCTGATGGAAGCACGCGCTGCTGCGACCCGCAAGAATGGTCGTATGGGTGCGATCAACGTCGGGAGAAACATCAAGAACTTGGTCGTTCTGAGTCGGGTGGTCAACCTATTTGAGCATTTCGACGACGAGGACGCTGCGGTTACGGCACTGTCTGCCTAAAATCTGAACTCAATTAAATCCGAAAAGGGGACTGGTTTTACCGGTTCCCTTTTTTGATTGTTGGCTGTTGGCAATTGGCTGTTAGCAGTTGGCTGTCGGGATTTGGAAATACCTCTTACATTAGGTGATAGTGGAGGGCTTGACGGTTCGTCGGAATACTGGTAGTATAGACTGATTGATTGTTAGGAAGGTATAGTAGCATGTCGCTTGAGGAATGGACAACTGTCCGACCGGAACATATTCATCTGCTTGCCGAAGAACTCGCAACACGGCAGCTGCCTGTTATTGATAGCCTTGAACCGATCGCTGATTTTGAGGAACTCTATACCTTCGCGGAAGCGAATCCGACTCCGGTTGTGTTCTCACCGCAGCGCCCAGTATGGCGATTGGAATCGGTTGCCTCACGGATCGTTGAAGGGGTTGCCGTCGTTGCACACGAAACACTTCTCGATGTGGGTTACCCAGAACTTGCCCGTATCCTGTTGGAACACGCCGAGTATCTCTACGCCTATCCAGAGGGTGAACCGCGTCCGAGACTTGAAGCCGGAAGCGCGTTGGCATTGGTAGGTTGCGTTTGTGCTGCATTGCCACAGTCTGAACTCTGGCGGTTCGCTGGATTCGGACGGGTTGCGGCTGTCCTTGCTGAGGTCGCTCCTGCCCCGACAGATGACTACCTTACGCTCCCGCTTGATGTTGCGTTCTTGTTGGCAAATGAACGGAATATCCCGATTCTGGAGAGCGCGGTTACTGCCTATAATACTGTTCTCAACCGCAATCTCATCCCCAAAAACCTATACCAATTACCGCTGAACGATCGCGATTTCTTTGATACGCTCAACTTGGATTTTCTGGGAATGGAAGCCGTGGAGACGGCTTTGTTAGCGGACGACGTGCCTGCTGCAAAATCTGAATACACTGCGTTTCGGCGGGCGTTTTTGGATTCAGAGGTTGAAGGGAAAGGTGTGAATCTATCGGAAAGATCGGATACTTATGCCACCGCCAAGACCTATCTTGAGTGTCTACTTCGGTTGTCTATCCATCCGACCCCTGCGATCCAAGCGACAACGGAGATCGGTATCGCTGCACACCTGTTTCCTGAATTCTGTCACAGCGAGATGCTGCTTACCGTAGCATTGCGTCGCTATCAGTGGATACTTGATGCGTTCTTTCATATTGATGGTTTCCACAAGGATCGGACCCTCCGTTCGCAAGTTGAGGCGATCGTTGATTTTACGAGATTTCTCGCTGCTGACGGCACGACGACTCACGACTGCCACTCTCAGGAGGCTGACGGCACGACGGAGCGTGCCTGCTACTTTAAGGAGGCACTCGAAAAGTTGGTAGAGGCGTGTATCCATTTAAGTCGACCTGATTTTTCATTCCCACCGTTGGGTGCCTTGCCTGCTCCGAATTTCGATGCTGTCGAACTCTGCACAATTGTTGACAGCAGTTTTCAGCGTGAGGATTTTCCATATCCTGACACAACCTCGCACGCCTTTCCAGAGACTGGCTTTTATGTGATGAGAGATGGTTGGAAACCCGATGCCCAATACCTGTTTTTTGATGTGCATCCGCAGGAAAAAACGAATGAAGCGGATATATCACGTCTTGCACTCTATGCTCACGGACGGGAGTTGACGACGGGTTCTGTCTGTGTGCTTGACAGTGCGCCGTTAGGCGATGATGTGCTTGGGACGGAGTGGATAACGACACCGGCATTTGATTGGCTCGAAAGATGGTCTGTGTTAAGGTCGAAACCTGAAAACCCACAAGCCTCTGAGATTCATCACAAACGTGCTGTTTTCTACCTCAAGGGTGAATACTTTGTTTTACACGATCTTGTTCTCGGCACGGATACACAGACCTTAGTGCAGGTTTTTGGTTTTAGTAGTGGGAGGCATCTGCCCGTCTCGGTGGATGCTGGATACGCATGGACGCAGGTACCGAATCGGAGCAATCTTTTCATTGGTGCGGCTGGGGCAAGGGATCTCACGGTCGCGTTAGATGAAGGCTCTGTTATTTATCAGCAGAAGGGTGAATCTCCAGTGGTGCTGAATACACTTCTATTTCCGATGCGCCCTGATGTCAATGTCCATCCGACTGTTACCGACCTTCCGGTGCGGACGGATGCGGATGTCTTGGGGATGGGTTTCACACTTCGGCTGCACGACACAACGGACACATTTCTCATCTCTGACGACGGTTTGGCGGAGATGTCGGCAGGGGATATTAGGTTTGTCGGGGAATATCTGTTCTTACGCCGGGATCCGTCTGATACTGACTTTCGATTTGTGATGCTGAACGGTCGGTATCTGCAAGTGGGTTCGCGGGTGCTTGTGGATCTGGCGGAGCCGCGCGAGCATTATGTTCGGATGTAAGATCGTTGCGTAGCGGAACTTGTGTTTTATCGGGATGCGAGGAGGTGTGCCTCGGTTAAATATTCTGGCGATATTGTTCCTTCTCTCGGCAGATAGATTGCGACTGAAATGCCGATGCCGTGTAGGTACTTGCACATCAGGGGTCCGACATCTTTCCAGTCTAATCCACCTAATCCACATCCGAGGGCGGGCATTGCCAGCGATTCAATTCCTTCCTTTTGAAAATTGCGTCGTACCCAGTCTAATCCACCTTCAATATCCTCTAAACGAGAGTTTTCTCTCCATTTCCGTTTCGTCGCGAACAGCAAGAACCACTTAACGGCGTTTGCGGTGTGAAGATCTGAACCGTGATCCGCTAACTCTTCATCAAGTGAACCTTCTCGTTTATAGAGATAGGGCCTTGTTGCTGTCACGCGTTTTGAGCGGCAAGAATCTTGATATGCGACATAGACATCTGGAAATTGATACTTGGCGCGCGAGGCTAATCCTTTCCCCATCACTCCCTGAAGATTGACACTGATTGTCAAAGTCTGTAGTGTAGAAAAGAACATATCACCGTCAATGAGTGAGATATTCTCTCCAATTCTATTCCTCCTATTTGGTTGGAAGAACATGTTAGGTTCTGCAATGACGGGAATTGAGCGAGAACCAATCTTTTCGGATACATTCCTTCGGATTTCTGCATCAGCAACATAAACTGCGTTGATGAATTCTGGTCCGGCACCATTGGGAACGAGGCATTCTGCCATGATTTTGCGTTTCGAGCCGTCAAGATTGTTCCACCATTCGTTATACAGAATTTTCCGTTGCCGTCGAAGCACCTTTAATCCGTCAATAAGCGGATAAAATTGGGTTGGCGCATTAGCGGCGTTTCCGTCAGTGATAAAAACATCGGGTGTCTGCAAGATGTTTTCAGAAACTTCGAGGACAGCTAAATCCCTGACCCCTTTTTCATGGACAACGCGGTACATCATTGGGTTTCGCGCTTGAAAATAGAGGTTGGCATAACTCCAGAGACTTCTCCCATTGGGTGTCCTCTTTTCTTTTTTTATGTTGACAATCTCTGTGTTATAAATGCGCTCGGGCTGCACCTGATCATTCTCAATTCTTTCGTGAGAGAGGATTCCTTTTTCAAGGATGGAAGACAGATTATCTATATGTGTAATGTAATAGAGGGCTTTTATATCTGAATTCCTCATATTTGGCTTCCTCAATAGATTGGCTGTCTGAAGAACCTTATTACAGTAGGCACTCTATCCGTCTCAAGCATCCGTTCTAATCTTTGATTACCGCTAACTTCTGCATCCTTTCGAGTGTGAAGCCGCGGGTGTCCTGCCGTAATTCACAGAACCTCTCTGCTGGAGTTTTCAGCTGCATGGTGTGCATCTGAAGGACGCTCTTGCATTACGGGAATAACATAACTCCGAATTGTTACCTCGTTGATTGTCTCTGTATCTACGCGCGGCTGGGGATCTTGGCGATGGTCAAATACAACATAGTATCCCTGCGTTGTTCCTTCTAACTTCAGATATGCCGCAAGTTGTTTCTTTCCTGCCTGATAGCGATTATTGCCTTCCCAAATCTTCGTTTCAACGATATATTTTTTTCGATTATGGTAGATGAGCAGATCCATTCCGCCGCGTCCTGTTTGGACTTCAAGATACATTACACCACCAACGAGTTGGACGAACTGCTCCAAGTATGCCAAGAGTAGATGCTGTCCGATAAATTCTTGCGGTGTGTCAGGTACTTGCAGCACACGGAAACCGGCGCGAGCAATAAAATCCCGGAAGTTATTGAGTAGCGTCCCCATGTCAATATCTCCATCGGGAGTCAGATAATCTTGAAAACCTGCGGCATTGGTTTCGGGGAGATATTCACTCTCAAGTCCATTTACTATTGGTTTGAAGGCTTGTAAGATGCAGTAGTGATAAATCGGATTGAGAATCTCACAGAGTCCATTTGCTCCTTTTATGATAACACCATACGTAGCAAGTTCACTTATAATTTCGTTATGAGATGTAAAGCGGATGCCGGTATCATAAGAGACGATTCTCATGAGGAACGTTTCAAATCGCCTATCTCTGCGGATATTGGTAAGCAGATGTGTGATATTAACGTTATTTTCTTCAAAGAACTGGGCGTGTGCCTGTGCAAAATGGTCGCGGTTGATTGTTTCGGTCTTTGGGATATCCAGTTCTTCCGTGAGAATCTGGGCAAATCGGTTCACGAGCACAGGTTGTCCAGCGGTTTGCTTATGAATAGATTCAATTACCTCGGAAACAAAGGATTGTCCAACTTCGTCTGTATATTGCCCAAGGAGTTCTTGAACCTGTTCAAGGGTAAAGTTCGGTAAGTTGAATTCATCTTGAATATTAAACGGGGAGATGGACCTGTCGTAGTTGAGCTGCGTGATACTCTTAACACCAACAATGCCAACACTGTGCGGACATCGGGAAGGAGAATTTGAGACATAGATACGACGCAGTGAATGCAGAAAACCTTTTACAGCTTCCCGTGGAATACCGTCAAACTCGTCTATGATAAGGATGACGCGCTGATTCCCCAAGCGTTTGGAGAAATTTCTAAAGAATCTCCTCATTGAGAAATGATCGGTTATCTGTCCATTCTCCAAAAATTCCGTCAATGCTTCGGGAAAGATCTCTCCGCGCCGCGCAAAAACATTTTCTATCGCTTCGAGAAGATCCTCGTAGAGACCATTATAAAAAACTGCTGGTGTGCAGCCTTCATATTCCTCAAAATTCAATGCGATTGGAAAGTAGCCCAATTCTTCGCCTGCGAATGCGTCTAAGGCGCGTTGGAAGAAAGTTGTCTTGCCTGTCTGTCGGGGCGCGAAGATAACGATATAACGTCCCTCTTTGACGCGCATGATGAAGTCTGCGAGTTCGTCAGTGCGGCTGACAACATAGTGTTTCGTTGGATGAACGGGACCTTGCGTTCCGAAACGTCTCATTTCTCTCACCTCAAGCGGGAGCACCTAAATTTAGCACGTTCGTTTAAATAAGGATACCACCTCTCTCTTTCATTGTCAAGTGGATTGAGAATCGTACAGGGTCGTTTAGTTTTAAGAAATTATTGTGTTTCACGTCTTTTTTTAGGATCCGGCACGGTTAGGAAACCGTGCCTACCAGGCTTGGGGTTTCATTTACGGTTAGGAAACCGTGCCTACCAGGCTTGGGGTTTCATTTGAGGTGCGGGTGTTATTTGCTAACTATCCTCCTTAGGCGGCTTGGGTAAGGCTTTCTGGGAGCCTTTGAGTGCCTTTGGGTTTTGGGGTGTTATGTCCTCAACCGGTTGATTTGCGTTGAGGGCGTTATGTGCGAGGACGGTCTTGAGAATTTGGTGCGCCGAGTTTAGGTGCTTGGTAACTTCTTTTGGACTACCGCCTTGAAAGATGAGTTGTTTCTGGTAGCCGTAGAGCGTTTCTAATTCTGTGGCAAGATTTTGAGGGTTGCTGAGGGCTTGGATGCGATAATTTTCGCAGTATTCCTTTCGAGTTTTCTGAAAGAGCGCGCGGTACTTCTTGGGAAACTGCGGGTGATCGATGTCAAGTCGACGGAATCGGTTGAATAGATTTTGTTGGAGGTCTTTGAGGTGCCTTTGACGACCTTCTTCTGCTTCTCTCTGAAGTTGATTGTGGTAATTTCTGGCTTCCGCTTGCCTATCATCCTCATATTCCTCAAGGGCTCGCGCATTGAGTTTTTGATCGGCTTCGTCTCCATACGCTTCTTGGAATTCTTCTGTGTGTGCCTCTATGAATTTTTCAATGAATTCCTGCTTCTCTCCATCTTCATCTATCTCCAAGAGTCCTTCAAACAATTCTTGGACACTACATATTTCTGCGCCCTTAAATGGTGGTAAATCTTCTTCAAATTCCTCCATGAATGCCTCAACGATGTCGGTGAGTTTCATAAATCTGGCGAAGTGTTCGACGACGAATACCTTGTGTTTCTCTTCAAGTTTCATGAGAATTCTCCTTAAAAATGTTACACTGGTGTAACATTTTGTGTATAGGTGCTATTGGGGGAAAACCCAGTGGCTATAAGGGTCCATGGGCTTTTTTAATTGCTGTTGTAAAAAAATAATTTGGCGAAAAGTGTAACATTTTTTTTGAAAGTAAAATGGGTTTATAGTCAAAAATACAGTTAGCGATAACATATAAATGTGTGAATGGAGATTTATTTTGGCGTTTGTCCAATTGGATTATCCTCTTATTTTATACTTCGTAATTATATTATAGCATATATTCAATAAGTTGTCAAATTTATTTTTATTTTTTTTTGAAGGGTGTAGTGACGCATTCCCAACGAGATGATCTTTTGACCGTACATCTGACTTCCATTGTGCTGAGAGGTTACGGTCACCCACAAGGGGTGCCCCTACAAGATGTAAACTTATTTCCATAATTCACCATAGTTATTTGAGGGTGTTTCATAAATAATAGTTGTCAAAAGTCAGGATACTGGGTATCCTTCATTTTATACCCCATAAATTGAAGGAGACACCCATGCAATATCCTGACATGAGAGAGTATATCACATTTCTGTTTTCAATGTTAGACGAGTTCTTAGCCTCTGAAGAAAAAGTTTCAAAACGCGGGAGACCCGAAACGTATTCGGATGCTTCGCTGATCGTCTTTTACACGATTATGACGCTCAAGGGGATTACTGCTATGCGCGCACAGCAAGTTTACTTATTTCATCACCCCATCTACCTTCAACGATGTCGGTTGCCGGCGTGTCCGTCTCATGTGACCCTGGGACGTAGGTATAAAGCGTTGACCCCGAAACTCCAAGCCTTCACCGAATACATCGCAGCTTCTCGGTTCGCCCAAGAAGTTGGGTTTCTTCAAGAAGTCGTTTATGAAGATAAAAGTTTGTTGAAAGCCGCGGGGCCCGTCTGGCATCAGAAGGATCGTCTCAAGGGACATCTCCGCAAAGCCTTACGCGGTGTTGATACAACTGCCACGTGGTCTAAGAGTGGGTATCACGGATGGGTCTATGGCTACGGACTCCATCTCACCGGCATCCGCAACGGGTTTCCCGTGATGTTTGATGTTCTCCCTGCCAACGTCAATGAACGCAAAGTCTTGGATAGCAAAAAAGACCGACTGCTTGAAAAAGGCGTGCGGTGTATCGTCGCTGATAACGGATATGTCGATAAAAAACGCCAAGCCAGTTTTGCCGAAACCGACGTGCTTTTGCTCACGCCAAAGACGAGTCTCACAGCGGCGAACGCACTCTTAGGGGCAGACCCGTTGTATACCGCAACCCAAGTCGCCACATGGCAGCGCGCGCGAAAAACTGCCATTGAACCCGTCTTTGATTTACTCTCTAAACTCTTATCCATCACAGGGGCACATAAACCTTTACCGCTGCGAGGGCTGGCGTATGTTTCCACCTTTTTGGGCATTGGCATTCTGTTGTTGCAACTCGCAATGCTAATGAATGCCCGATGTAGTTTACCTACACGAAATATTACACACATCAAAACCGTCTTTCGATAAAAATTAACGATTTATGAAACACCCTCAGTTATTTTAACTCAGCAAGATTCGATACCCCGTGCTGACACCCGTTGCCATTCCAATAAGTGCCCAGATTCCAGCGCAGGTCATCTCGCCGAGCACAAGCCCCAGGAATATCGGCCTCGCGCTTCGATACATTCTCAATCCGCCGTACCTGACGAGAATATACTTCATCATCCAGCCTATAAAGATTGAGGGCCACAGCTTGAATGATGCCCAAGAACTGAGCATTGTATACCCGATTGGATGCAGGGGCCACCAGACGAAAACCCTTCTCAGCCACATCAACAGCCCCATGAAAAGGCTGCCGCCGACCATAAACCCTGTGTTCGTCCAGTCTGTTCCGGTATCGGCACTAACGAGCACAGAAGTCAGCCACCGCATGTCGCCCGCCCCACCTGTGTACGGTGCCCGATGTGCATAGCTGACCTCCAGGACGGAATAATATGAGACAAGGGTTCCGATAACCATCGCCGCGCCCATACCTATTAACAGTCCCCTTCGTCTGACCTTGACTTCATCGGCCGCCTTGAGACCGTTTACGACATACGGCATCATAATTTCCCGCAAGTCGCGCGTGAGAGAGACCGGATGCATAAACAGCGATGTCATGGTTGAAGGATTGATTCTCGCCGAACCCAGCGTCGTAAAGAGCACGTAATGTGCTGAATACGAAGGATTGACAAAAGGAATTCCGCCGTGGATGACTTGCCATGTCAAGACAATGTAAATTCCGAGAAGCACGAGCACAAAAAGCAGTGCGAATCCCAACGACATTCCCATCAGATGATTTGCATACGCCAGGAGCAATATCCCGCCGACGAGACCGATAATTGTCAAAATAGAGGGCATCGCCTCGTTTGCGTCATCGCTTTTGCGAAAGGCACTGACGAGCATGCTTCTAATGTGATGCCGTGCTTTGAAAAGGATGTAGATGACAAAGGTGAGGCACGCACCGATTTCCTGAGAAGCACTGAACGAATACGCGTTGTGTTGCACGCCTGGACCTTTGGTGATTTGGAAACCGAGCATTGAACCGATAAGGCATTGGAGTTTGAAGAAGAGAAAGAAAAACCAGAGGCTTAACGACACCTCAAGCGGCAGTAAATAGCTGAACCCCACTATCGAAGAATACAAGTTGAGTTGCAAAGGTTTCAGCGCACTCCAAGGCTTTTCCATTAAGTAGGGGTGGGGATTGAATCGGACGGGAAATTCCGGCATGGCAGGGAAGAACGCATGAAGGCCGTTCAACGTGTGAATGCATAAGGGAACGGCAAATCCGACCCATAATGCGCTGTTCCTGAAGAGTGAATTTCTCGCTCCCGGCGGGTTATTTGCCATCTCCACAGGCAAGACAACCAGGGGAAAGCTACACCGCTCAATCTCGACCCATTGTCTGCGCAGCAGTACCGAGAGGCATATCACAACGAAGTAGAGCACAAAGACGTAAAGTGTCCAAGCGAATAGCGGTATCAGCCATGCCCCCCAGGGGATGGATTCACCCGAAGAGATGCCTTCATAAAAGGATTTGATAGCCTTCTCATCATGAACAACGCGCCAGTGGGGAATATATTGATGGAAAAGGGCTTGCCAATCATTTTCGGGTGTTGCAAAATACTGGTAGGCGACAAGCGGGTTAAAGGCATATCTCATCATGCCTGTCGAAGGAATGCCGGAGGCGGCTGCCATGATACACCAGATCGTCACCAATTCACCCGCCGAGAGTGTGAGTTTAGGAGAAACTGCGCTCAAGATGCGGTTGCCAATCAGCACGAGGAGGGTCAGGACAAAAAATGGACCGACAGGAAAATGACCGCCAGCGAGAAAGACATTGCGAATCACGTAATCATTGTAAGGCGCGATCATACATTCCCCGGCGGCACAGATTAGCCCAATGAGAACTGCTCGCGATGATACGCCGACAGGTTTGATCGTCGGGTTTAAGTAAGTATCGAACCGTTTTGATTTCTTCATCTGTCAGGGTGTAGTGACCTGCATCTTTGAATCGCCGGTAATCTCCGCGTTGAAAAACGATCCTGCTCTGAGATCACCCAGACTCATTCCGCCTCTTCCACGTTGGTTTCCAAACTGTATTATTGAATTATACTCAACTTGATGTATAGAGTCAAGCGGTGAGTGGGCAGAGCTATGACAAAAGCCTTGCCCAGAAGACCCAAAAAGCGTATAATGCAGAACATGAACTTTCAAACACGTTGTGACCGTTACCTACAGAGGATACGCCGCACACAAGAGAGTGCAGCGGCAACGCCAGAACTTTCGCTATTTCCACACCTCCAAGCCTTCCTTGAGGAACTCTCCGTTGACCATTTTGAGAGAAAAACTGTCCGGTTTGTCCAAGAGCCGAGACGATTGGATCAGATTGGTAGACCGGATTTCGTTGCGATGGATGGGTTGCTGCCCATCGGTTATATTGAAGCAGAAGCGTACGGCAGAGACCTGAACAATCTCACGGGACACGCGCAAGAACAGAACGCGCGTTTTATCGAAAACCTTGATAACTTTATCCTCACGAATTTCGTCGATTTCCAACTGTGGACAGAGGGTCGGCTGCGTGCGGCGGCGAGTATAGCAGATGGCACTGGAGAGTTCGAGACGTTATTGGAACGGTTTCTCAATGCCGAACCTATCCAGATCGCTACTCCAGAGGCACTTGCGGGATACCTCGCCAGACGGACGCGGGAGCTACAAACACAGGTCGCCACGGTGCTTACCGATGAAGGTAGCGATATTTATCGGATGTTCTCGGCATTCAAGGAGCTCCTCCTGTCTACGTTAACGCCTGACGATTTTGCGGATATGTATGCACAGACGCTTGCGTATGGGTTATTTGCGGCGCGCTGCACACTCCCGAATGCGACGAACTTCTCGCGACACACGGCTTCGGAGGCACTTCCGAGGTCAAACCCGTTCCTCATCCAACTCTTTCATCACATCGCCTCACCGAACTTGGAGGCGAACGTTACTTATATTCTGGACGAGATTGCGGCGCTGCTCCGAAACGTTCCAGCGGCACTGCTCCGCACGGCGTTTGCGGGTCGGAATCAATTTGAAGATCCGGTTATCCATTTCTATGAGACCTTTCTTGCGGCATACGATCCGCAGCGGCGCGTGGATCGGGGTGTCTATTACACACCGCCATAGGTTATCTCGTATATCGTCAGGTCTGTGGACAGTCTGTTGAAAACGGAGTTGGATAGACCGGACGGTCTCGCCGATGACAGTACGCTCATCCTTGACCCTGCGACGGGAACGGGCAGTTTTCTGTTGACGGTATTGGAACATATCCAAGTGTCTGTGACGCAAACGTATGGTGCTGGAGAGTGGGGTCCGTATGTCAACGCCGATCTGGTCAAACGGATTTTTGGGTTTGAGTTACTCGTCGCGCCGTATACGATTGCGCATCTGAAGTTGGGTCTGTTTTTGCAATCGCAAGGGTGGGGTGCGGATGAACGGCTTCGTATCTATCTCACGAATACGTTGGAGCAACCCGCAGAGATGCAGCCGCCGTTACCCTTTGCGGAGTTTATCTCTGACGAGGCGAATGCGGCGTTGTCGGTGAAACGGGACGAACCGCTGCTTGTTATTCTTGGGAATCCGCCTTATCAGCGAGGTTCTGCCAATCCGAGCCGGGACCCTGACGGAAGTTTAAATTTTATCGGACGATTGATGGAAGATTATAGGAGTGTTGATGGGGTGCCAATGACAGAGCAGAATCTTCAAGCCCTGCAAGGCGACTATGTGAAGTTTGTCCGATGGGCACAGTGGCGCATTGATCGAAACGGTGAAGGTATTATCGGCTATATTGTAAATAACGGATTTTTGTATGGTATCATTTTTCGCGGTATGCGGCGAAGTTTGATGAACAGTTTCAACACTATCTATTGTTTCAATTTGCACGGCAGCAGCAGAATCGGAGAAATTATCCCTGATGGTGAAACTGATGAGAATGTCTTTGATATTCAGCAGGGTACTGCAATTCTGTTGTGTGTTAAGGAAGCTGATAACGATGCGCCATCCAAGATCTATTATGCTGATTTGTGGGGAAGTCGGGCGGAAAAATACGCGACCCTTTCAGAGACTGATGTTCAGAGCACAACATGGACAGAACTAACTCCTGATTCAACGTTCTATCATTTTGTGCCACGTCACGATCAACATATAGAAGAATACGAGATAGGTTGGGGATTAGCTGACATCTTTCAAGAGAGTTCTATCGGGATTATCACGGCGCGAGACAGACTCACTATTCATAGCACTCCAGAAGCGGTACGCACCACTGTTACTGATTTTGTATCACTTTCTGAATCCGAAGCACGGCAACGATATAGACTACCAAGGGATAGACGTGACTGGCAAATTCGTCTCGCCCAAGAAGATCTTCAAAGTCATCCTGAGACAGAACAACACATTGTACCGATCAATTATCGTCCGTTTGACCCGCGCTGGACTTACTATACAGGACAGTCACGTGGGTTTCACTGTATGCCACGACCGGCAATTATGTCTCATCTCCTTATGGGTGAAAACCTTGCTCTCTGTACACATCGGATCATCAGGAGTGCTACCACGTGGCAGCACGTCTTTGTTACCAATAAAATTACCGATGGGAATTGTGTTTCAAATAAAGATGGACCGACTCATGTATTTCCGCTTTATTTGTATCCGAATCCTCAAGAATTAGGACTGGAGACAGCGCGTTCCCTCAATTTCAAACCTGCCTTCCTCACCGCACTCTCAGATGCGTTGGGATTGCCACAAACTGCGCCGTTTAACCTGCCAGAAGATGTTTCGCCTGAGGAGATTCTCGCCTATATCTATGCAGTCCTGTACAGTCCGACCTACCGCGAACGGTATTACGATTTTCTGAAATACGATTTCCCGCGTATCCCGTTACCACAGGACATTGAGCAGTTCCGCACACTCGCTGCGTTGGGGCAGCAATTGATTGATTCGCATTTATTGAAAGTATCGCGACCAGAGATCGCTCCTACAGGAAGAGGAACATCGGCGGTGCATCGGTTTGAGGGTGACGGGGACGGCACTGCCGGACGCGTCCGTTATGTGGACGGACAGGTTTGGATTAATGCGTCTCAGTATTTCACGGATGTGCCCGAGGAAGTCTGGGCATACGAGGTTGGTTCGTATCGGGTGTGTGAGAAGTGGCTGCGGGATCGGCGCGGAGAAGTGTTGCGTCATGAGGATGTGCGGCGGTATCGTGCGATTCTGGTGTCTGTGGCGAGGACGCTTGGGGTTATGGAGGCAGTTGATGGGGTGTTGTGGGGGGAGGTCTGATTCTGACAATAAACGTGCCACTCCTACGGGGCTAAAGATAGGAAATGAAATATTCATGAACAGTTTCTGTTTGCTTTACAAAGGCAATTGTGGCATAATATATTGAAGATATTTGGCTTTGGTCAATGCGGTATCATGTTATGAAATGGAATCAGTCTGTGTTGAAGGGCTGGGTAAGTAGATGATTTTGGTATTTGTCCCTGAGATGAGGAGTCTAAAATGAAATTAATCCTGATTTCTATTATTGCCTTTTTGATTTTTACGATACCTGTGTTCAGTGAACTCACTGTACAGGACCTTGAAAAGATTCGTTCAATCGTCAAAGAGTCCGAGGATCGTTTGAAAGAACATGTTGATGACAAAATTACAGAAATGGACAAACGACTAAACATAATATTTGGGTTTGTCATCGCTTTAATAAGCCTTATTGTCGTAGTTGTCGGTATACCTCAAATTATTATGGTATGGCGTGGCAGAGGGGAACGCACGCAAGCGGAGCAGATTCAAGAACTTAGACAAGAAATAGAAATCCTCAAACAACACATTGCAAGCCATTGACGGTTTTCCATCGTCGATTGCCGCGTAGGTCGGATTGATATGTCTAATCCAAAAGTTAAACCTTACACAAAGACCCTCAAAGAGATCATGAGCCGAAAGTCAGAGATTCTCTCCAAAGCACGGGCATTTTGGGAAGTGGGTATGACGGAAATGGCACAACCGCTTTGGTTGTCCGCTGCGACTTATGAGGAAATTTGGAAAGAGGGCAATATGTATACCTCTTACTGCCCGGAGTTAGATGTTGTCAGCTGCGGCAGAAATATTGACGAAGCACGGAAAAACCTCCTCGAAATTATTGAAATTCAACTAGAGGAGACGATTAAGCTGGGGACGCTTGAGATGTTTTTGGAGGATTGAGGTTATTTCACGCTATGATAGGGTGAAGTTGCCTGGAGGGTTACATCCACAAGACACAAACTAAAAGTTTGTGCTACAAAAGAGATGCTCTTATTGGATATGGTACATACCACCCCAAAGGGAGCAAGTCTAAAATTCGGTGCGGTTTGGAAACCGCACCTACTCATTTTTATTTTCTGGCTTTAATCCGTGCCCACGTGAGACTCAACTTTCCGACGGGTTGGACGGGCAAGCCTTGTGACTCAAAGTTCTGTTCGACTTCTTCTAACGTTAATGCTTTCTTATAGATACGCACTTCGTCCACCGCGCCTATCAAGTACTCAGCAGTGTTGCCGTTTTGGGCGATGTACCAGTTCGTTCCACCACCACCTATATCACCAGCCATTGCCTCTTCCTCTTTGACGAGAGCACCATTGACGTACAACTTCGCCACATCGGCTTCGCGGGTCGCTACCACATGATGCCATTCGCCATCGGCATAGTCATCATCGGTTACCCACGCTTTCTTGACGTTGTTCGCTTGTTCGGTATAGTATCGAAGTTGTCCGGTGTTCTGATTGAAGCCGAGTCGAAAGAAATGATCGTTGAAATCTGTCTTATTTGTTAGGAGATATTGCCAACCGATGCGACTGTCAGGTTGTTTCAAAAACCATGCTTCATAGGACGCTGGACTCTCCGCAATGTTGAAAATGCTCGGTAACTCTACACACTCCGGTTGTCCGCCAAACTCGAGTGCTTCACCGAGATGGCCTTCGATGGGCTTCGGTTGACCGAGGATTGTTCCGTCCTTGCCACCCGCAACATCTTTAACTGTATCGCCGGCGATGTCGTCTTTATCAAGCCTGTAGTAACTCACTAATCCATCTGTGACGTAAGCCTCCACTGTCATAATTGTGAGGAGGGTAAAGGCAAGCATCATACCGGTTTGAAAGATTAGACGTTGGGACTTCATGATTTTCTCCTTTTTTTAATTCAGGTTATAGCAGATTTTAGAATTAATTTCACACTTCGTATCGGTGCGGTTAGAAACCGCACCTACCGGGGAGTGCGGTTAGAAACCGCACCTACCGGGGGGTTGAGAACTGATAAATTGTAGCTTTGAACACAGAATCGACTGCACCGAAGAGAGTGGGTAAATCAGCTAAAACAAAGTCGGTTCTGTTTTGGGTGAAGGTATCGCCGATAAGTTTTCCAAATTGCCATAACGTTCCGTCGGTGACGATGCCGTATACAGGAAATGTGGGGTCGTCATTTATTTTTTGGGCTGCGACTAATTCCGCCAGACATTGCCCCCACCCTTGCTCAAAGTCGTTTTTCTTTGCTTCAACGAGGAGTATCAGTGGACTTCCGACAACCGTCTTGCCTAATTCGGAACGGGTGGAGATGAAATAATCTGGCGTTCCATTTAATATCTCATCGTAAGCAATAGATTGCTTTATCCAAAGGGCATATCTATCGGCATAAGCTTTGTAACTCTCCTTTAGGACAGGAAATATAACGGCTTCACACCGCGCGGCTTCGGACGCGAAAACGTTAATATGCGCTCGCGTAAATTCAAAATCTTGCAGGAATTCGGCTGACGGACTGGCAGGTTCGACTTTAAAGAAGTCGTCTTCCGTATAGGTAATTCTGAATTTCTCTTGGACTTCAGAGATTGTTTTGAAATCGCTAAATGCCATAATACTACCTCTTTTTTTCAAGCCAATACACTTGCTAATCGCGTCTACAAATCCGGGGAATGTCCTTAAATTATTATACATCATTAATGACACTGCAAGTTATCAAAATGTAACACGCCTATAGATGTCGCGGAGGGGGAGGGTACAGTTAATAGAAGTCAGTGGTAGTACATCTGTAAGTTTACGGAATTCTGTTGAAATCCACTGTGTGCCTTGACGCAGATAGTGTTCAACACGCACTTTATCTTGTGAGATTAGAATATATTCTTGCAAAGAGGCAAGCTGCCGATAACGAGCAAATTTCTCACCTCGGTCGTCGGCTTCAGTTGAAGGTGAAAGGACCTCCACAACAACGCGCGGATTGAGGAGCGTGTCAAAAACATCGTCTTCAAAGCGGAGTTCCTTGCAAGCAACGACCACATCTGGATAGAAGTAGGAGGCTGTTGTGCCAGCCTTGACGCGCATGTCACCGATGAAGGCTTCACACTCGCTATCGACTAACTGATTAGAAATCCCATTAAACACATCCCCCGTGATGCGATTATGCGAGCGACTGGCACCAGACATTGCGACTATTTCTCCTTTGATGAATTCGTTTTTGAAGGATGCTTTGCGCTCAAAGGTAATGTACTCTTTGGGGGTTAGGCGAGTTCGTGCAGCAGCAGATGCCATAGTTTCCTCCACGGATCTGATTGCATTGTTAATATCTCAACTATGGTAAAATATACAATTACCTTTACACTTGAGGTGGCGAGGTTAGGAAACCTCGCCAGCGGCAGCAGGGCAGCCGTCTTCTCTGAAATGCCTGTTTATTTATTTGGTTTACCATAAAATATACTATAGAATATTGTAATAGGAAGCCCGTTGAAAATCAACAAAATTCTGTGAATTGCCTCACTCCAACGGAAACAGTGGTCGGCGGACGTTGTGATATTCAAAGTGCAACGGATTCACGGCAGTTAATCCGGGTGTGTCTACCTCAATAATATTTCCTGCTATCGGTTCGTACGCTGCGCGATAGGCGACGGCGGCTTTGACGACGATCATCCGCATATCAGACGGGTTGATGCCGAGACTGTATAACTGCTGCAGACTAAAAGGCGTCTGCCGTCTGCTCGTCAACGCGACCAACGAACCGCCGGTGTCAATAACAGTCGTTAGTCCCTGATTGTGGTAGCGCGCGCCGCCGTGTCGGGGTTCCGTCTCGATGTATTGACCGTCGTGGATAAGGCGGATTTTCCCATTAATTGCGACTGGATCGCCGTGCAGATTGTCCACCTTCCCACCGACTTCGAGCGAGACTGCTTCGCCGACCCCTGCCTGAATGCAGCTTTGCACGCCTTCCGGATCGTAGAGGACAACGACGAATCCTGACGCGCCTTGTGCTATCAATTCCGCTAAGATGAAGGTGCTGTCCCCGGGTGAACCGCCGCCGATGTTATCCCCCATCTCGACGAGAATAACAGGTTGTTGGGCGGCGTCAAGAGAGGTCGCTTGCTGCACGGCTTGTGCTGCATCGGGTAAGTCGAGAGTGAGCTGCCCGCGGCTCTCCCATAACATGCCGGATAAGCGGTCGGCTTCTTCTTGTGCGAGTTGCGGGTTGTTATCCGTGACAACGACGAAGGTGGGACCTGCTTCGTGAACATCTGCATACGGATAACCTAAGGCGACGTTTGCGGCGAGGACGTTGGGATCTTGCTCCATCTGTTTTGCGGCGTTCAGGATAGCGCGCGTCGGCTCCGCGCTTGTGTTGTGATAGCGGATATTAAGGAGCATCGGCGGTTTGGCGAGTGCTTGGGTTGGACTCACCTCGTCCTTGAGGATTTGCATCATCAGTTCTGCGGCTTGTAGCCCGCGTTGCCGTTGATCAATGTGTGGGGTCGTCTTATAGATGACGAGTGCTGTCGATTCGGCGACCATCTGTTCAGAAACATTGGCGTGTTGGTCGAGGGTAACAACGATAGGTAGGTCTCGACCGAGGGCATCTCGCAATCGCCGTAGGACTTCGCCGTCACCGTCAGGATAGCTTTCAGCGACCATTGCGCCGTGGAGTGCGAGCAAAACGCCTTCACGTTGCGGGACGGATTTGAGGTGCTGGATGAGCATATCGGTGAGTCGGTCGAAAGCGTCGTCCGTCACGGGTCCTGCGGGTGTTGCGGAAGCCATCATCATCGGATACGCTGTGTAATTGTAGTCGTTCGCGCCTTGAATAAAGCCGCCTATTTCGTGATGTGATTCTCCCCACGTCTTAATTATATTGCTGGCGTAGGTATGGGAGAACGCGGCGTAATCGGTGGGTGTGTCGCTGAAGGTATTCGATTCGTGCATGATGCCGCCGATGGCGATTGTGGTCATGGTGGGTTCCTCGTGGATTATGGGTTGTTGGAAAAATCTATTGACGGATACGCTGGAAATAGTGTATCATTTAACCATATTTAGAGTAAAGTTGATAATTGTTTATAGGCACGCATTGGAATCGGAACGCGGAGTATGTCGGAGAACAGGACTCGTAAGAATCAGATTGAAGAAGCTATAGAGGTCGCTGCTGAAGCCCATCAGGGTCAGTATCGGAAAGGGACACGTACGCCTTATATTACACACCCTTATGCGGTTGGACTCATTTTAATGGAGGCGGGGTGCTCGGAAGCGGTGGTCGTTGCGGGTATCTTGCACGACACAGTTGAAGATACCGATCTGACACTGGAATTTATTCAGGAACACTTTGGTGAGTATGTCGCAGGCATTGTTGATGGTTGCTCGGAGAACAAGGCGTTGCGGTGGCGGGCACGCAAGACGGAA
The DNA here is from genome assembly GCA_965232115.1 of Candidatus Poribacteria bacterium. Lineage (GTDB taxonomy): Bacteria > Poribacteria > WGA-4E > WGA-4E > WGA-3G > WGA-3G. The sequence goes on along the minus strand of OZ246958.1, from coordinate 3,132,697 downwards.
CGTATTGAAGCACTCAGGCGTGCGAGTCCAGAAGTCTGCACTGTAACTTGTGCCGATAAACTTCATAACCTACGGACGATTATATCCGAGTATGATGTGATTGGCGATGCTGTCTGGGAACGATTTCACGGTGGTGTTGAAGATCAGGCGTGGTATTATCGGAGTGTTCTTGATGCGATTTCCGAACGAGATGCGTCTTTACAAAATGGAGGGGTGCGTGCCAAACTCCCTAAACCTGACAGCGATGTGTGCTCGCAACCCGATGTGAAATATCCTATACCTCAACACCATGCTTCTGATGGCGATAACGTTCAGAAGCTGTCGGAGACAATAGATGTTGTAAATCCTCAACTTTTTCAACAGTTTCAGCAAGCTGTAGCCTATCTATTTCAAGGAGAATCTCAATGAAGATTGCGTACGCTTTTAGACGATGTTCATTATATCCCTACAACGGTGCAGGATTCCCTACCGGTGCCAGAGATCGAAAACAATTTTTGAGTAAAGTTAAAGAGATTGGCTTTGACGGAATCGAACTCCCAGCGATGAACCTACCTGATACTGAAGTTGCCAGTCTCCGCTCCGAATTGGAAGGTGCGGGTGTGCCGTGTGTTGCGATACGCGGCGGTGGTGGTGCAGCGCATCCGCGTGTCGCTGTTGCGAACAAACAGGGCATGATAAATGCCGTTCAATTCGCTTCAAAGGTCGGTGCGGGTGTTGTTAATTCTACGGTTACCACGCCACCTCGCGACCCGAATGGGAAAGGCACATACCGTGGTGAATCCGTTTCGCAAGGTTCAAGTCGTCTGGCGACGAACGCCGACTATGAACAGACGGCGGGTGCTGTGACCGAGGTTGCCGATATTGCGGCGGGTCTTGGCGTTGAGCTCTCCATTGAAATCCATCAGAACTCAATTGCCGATAACAGTTGGTCGGCATTGCAGCTGCTTGATTTAATCGATGCGCCGAACGTGGGTCTAAATCCGGACTTAGGCAATATTTATTGGACTTACGACATTCCAGAGGAATCGTGTGAAGAGGCGATTTTTGCGCTTGCACCATACGTCAACTACTGGCACTGCAAGAGCCTCTATCGCGTGCATCTCCCCGATCAGGAGCTGGCTATCTATGTCCAAGTCCCACTGCCGGATGGTGAAATCGACTACCGCTATGCGATTTCGGCGTTGGTTGAGGTGGACTACAATGGCTATTGTGCGATTGAAGGGGTTCGCTATGGGGACCAGTTTCTGCAAGATGGTCGGAGCGTTGCGTACGTCAAGTCCGTCTTGGCGGATTTGGGGAAGTAGATGACTAAACAGAAGATTCGACTCACAGCGACAGTGAAATGTGCGGGTTGAGCGTCAAAGCTGGCTCCGGGTGAGCTTGCGCACATTTTAGATAAGATTCCGAAGTCGACGGATCCGAACCTCCTTGTCGGGACCGAAACTTCCGATGATGCCGGGATTTACCGTATCTCCGATGAATTTGCCCTTGTCAATACCGTGGACTACTTCACGCCTATTGTGGACGATCCCTACACATTCGGTGCGATCGCCGCGACGAACTCACTCAGCGATGTCTACAGCATGGGTGGCGTTCCGAAAACGGCGTTGAACATCACGTGTTGGCCGAAAGCAGACTTAGACTTGCCGATTCTCGGTGATATTGTTCAAGGCGGCACCGAAAAAGCGATTGAAGCGGGTGCTGCACTTGTCGGGGGTCATACGGTAGATGCTCCGGAACTGATGTATGGACTTTCTGTGACGGGTCTTGTGCATCCCGAAAAGTTTGTCAAGAACTACGGGGCGCGTCCGGGGGATGTCCTCATCCTGACCAAAAATCTCGGCATCGGTATCCTTACCACAGGACTGAAGTTTGATAAAATCAGCGATGCAGTCTTGCCGCAAGTCGTTGAATCGATGACCCGACTCAATGCATCGGCATCGAAGGTGATGCTAAGGCACGGTGTGAGTGCTTGTACGGATGTTACTGGGTACGGCTTGTTGGGACACGCTTCGGAGATGGCAGCGGGAAACAATGTTCGGCTAAAGATTGACAGCGGTGCTGTTCCTTATTTCCCCGATGCCCCCGGACTCGTTGCGCAGGATACCTATACGCAAGCCTATCTTGCGAATATGGCGTTCCTTGCGGATAAGGTCACGTTCCACACGGATAACGAGGCAATGCGTCATATCTTGATGGAGGCGGAGACATCGGGGGGTTTGCTGTTCTCGCTTCCTGCTGAGAATGCTGATGCAGCGTTAGCAGAGCTCCACGCTGCTGATTGTCCAGAGGCTGCTGTTGTCGGAGAAGTCATGGCAGATGACACGGCACATATTGAGGTATTTTAATAGCCGTCAGCAGTCAGGGCGGTGGCTACGCCACCTTTCAGTAGTCAGTAAAGAGAAGATTGGAAACGTTCCCAGCCTCTTCACTGACGGCTGAGAGTGGAGCGGAGCGGAACGCCCTGACAGCGGAGCGACCTGACAGCGAATAAAAAAATGACGAAAACAGAACTTGCAAAACAGATTCGTGTTGCTTCATATCTCACGGGTGAATTCAGACTCCGTTCTGGAAATATTAGTAATTTCTATTGGGATAAATACCGATTTGAGAGTGATCCGGCACTGTTGATGGCAATTGCTAAAGAGATGGCGAAACTCCTACCATCGCGTTGTGACGGTTTGGCAGGCTTGGAGTTAGGCGGTATCCCGCTTGCAACTGCGGTCTCGCTGCAGACAGGCCTTCCGTGTTTCTATGTGCGCAAAGCGGCGAAAACCTACGGCACTTGTAACCTTATAGAAGGCGGTGCTGCGGCTGGGAGCAATCTGGTGGTGATAGAGGATGTGATTACGACTGCTGGACAGGTCTGTACATCTATTGAACAGATACGTGCTGCGGGTTACACAGTGGAACATGTCGTTGCAGTGATTGATCGTCAGGCAGGGGGTACGGAGAAAATCCATGCGCTTGGGTGTTCATTTGCGTCGGTTTTTACGCTTGAAGCGTTGGAGGCAAATAGCGGACCGCGAACCGCGATTAGCGGACCGCGATTAGCTATACAGAAAGTGATGGGAGGGAAATGAAAATACTGTTTATTGGAGATATTGTTGGAAATCCGGGGAGAACGGCAACAACGCAATTTCTGAATGAACATCAAGATAGATACGATTTCATTGTTGCCAACGGAGAGAACGCAGCTGGTGGCAAAGGTTTGACGTTTGAAATTGTGGATCAACTTTTGGCATCGGGTGTTTCCGTTATTACGACAGGCAACCACGTCTGGGATAAGAAAGAGATTTTAGACTTTATAGACACAACCCCGCAGCTGATACGCCCGGCAAACTACCCTGCAGAAGTGCCAGGACGCGGCGTAGCGATTGCCACGTCACGTGATGAACAGACCCAACTCGGTGTCATCAATCTCGCCGGTCAGATTTTCATGAATAGGTACACCAACCCGTTTCATGCCCTTAATACAATTCTCCTTGAAATGAAATCAGTGACACCGTATATCCTCCTCGACTTCCATGCGGAGGCGACCTCCGAGAAGATCGCAATGGGATGGCACGCCGACGGTAGGGTCAGTGCGGTGGTTGGGACGCATACACATGTGCAGACAGCGGATGCGCGTATCCTGCCGGAAGGCACGGCTTACATTACAGATGTCGGTATGACGGGGCCGCACGACTCCGTTATCGGTACACGGGTCAAGGAAGTAATTGACGGGTTTCTGACCATGATGCCTACACGGTTTTCTGTCGCGAAAGACAACGTCAAACTTTGTGCCGTTGAAATAGAACTCGACGCAGGGACAGGGATGGCGGTGAGTATTGTGCCGCGTCAATATCAATATTAATTAGCGGTCAGCAATCAGAAATCAACGGTATGAATGCCTTATGGCATTCCCCGGCTGCGCTTTCAGCAGTCAGCAAAGACGCAAGCTTATCGAACACCGCTTTTCTTCTCTGACCACTGAGAGGGTTGTATAGCAACCTGCCCCGACTGCTGACAGCCACTATTGAGAGGTTTCGTTAGACAAATATGCAGATGCAACTGGAGATGTCGGTACCAACAAAGACTGTCCACAGTGTCAGTGAAATAACGGGGTTGTTGAAAAGCCTGATAGAACAACATCGCCCGTTTCAAAATGTATGGGTTCGCGGTCAGGTGTCAAATTGCAGTTTCCCTCGTTCTGGGCATATCTATTTCACGCTCAAAGATGAGAACACCCAAATAAGTTGCGTCCTTTGGCGGAGCAGTGCGTCTCGTTTTCGTTCTTTCCTCCGCGATGGTGAAGCGGTAGAGATACAAGGAAAGGTTACGGTTTATGGTCCGCAAGGCAAATATCAGATAACGGTGAGTCAGGTGAAGCCGTTGGGGGTAGGAGCGTTACAAAGGGCGTTTGAAGCATTGAAGCAGCAACTCACTGAGGAGGGTTTATTTGATCCTGCGCACAAAAAACCGTTACCGAGTTTTCCGAAGAAGATCGGCGTTGTTACATCAGCGTCCGGTGCAGCGATTCAAGACATCTACCAACAGTTGCACAAACGGTATCGACTGGCTGAAGCCGTGCTACATCCAACGCTTGTCCAAGGTGAGGGTGCAGCAGAGGGTATAGTTCATGCGATTCGGGTGCTGAATATGCACGATGATATAGATGTGTTAATCGTCGGTCGCGGTGGTGGCTCAGTCGAAGACCTTTGGGCATTTAACGAAGAAGTTGTTGCGCGTGCGATTTTTGCTTCCAGAATACCGGTGGTGTCTGCAGTAGGACATGAAACGGATTTCACCATCTCTGATATGGTAGCCGATCATCGGGCACCGACACCTTCTGCGGCAGTCGAACACATCGTTCCAGATCAATACGAACTTTTCGAGAGATTGGAGGGTACTGGCGCGTGGCTCCGGAAAATAATATCAGATCGGTTAACGGCACACAAAACGCAGCTTCAGGAGTTTGAGACGCGTCTCTCTCCAACGCGTCGCATGGAGGCTATCCATCAACTCGCTCAGAGAATAGACGACTTAGAAACCGCGAGTCGGAATGCGATGGAACGGCGGCTTTCTGATGGTAAACGCGATCTCCAAGCATTTGCGCACCGTCTCAATGCCCTGAGTCCGTTGGCGACTTTAGAACGCGGCTATAGCATCAGTCGAAAAGTGAGTGGTGAAGTACTGACCTCAACGCAACAGGTGTCGGTGGGGGATAAAATCGAGGTGCAGTTGGCACACGGACATCTTGCGTGTCGCGTTGAAGAGGTTCGGGATGCAGAGAATGATTGAATAAATTGAGGTGATGCATGACATTTGAAGAAAAACTCACTAAATTATCACAAATTGTTGAAAAATTGGAGGAAGGTAGCGACTTGCCTCTTGAGAGTTCCCTGAAACTTTTTGAAGAAGGTATCGGCTTGGTCGTCTCTTGCAGGGAGATGCTCGAAACTGCGGAGCAGCGGGTAACGAACCTCCTTGAAACAGATGAACCGCAAATAGCGAACCGCAAATAGCGAACCGCAAATAGCGAACCGCAAATAGCGAACCGCAAATAGCGAATAGCGAACCGCAAATAGCGAATAGCGAACCGCAAATAGCGAAAAAACAGGAATTCATAAATATGTTCTTAGAAAAAATCAACAGCCCCGCGGATCTCAAAACACTTGAAATTGATGAACTGAAAACGCTTGCTGAGGAGATGCGTGCTTACCTATTGGAAGTCCTTTCTGAACATCCGGGTCACTTCGCCCCGAACTTCGGCACGATTGAGTTAGCGATCGCATTGCATACCATCTACGATACACCGCGCGATAAACTAATTTGGGATATTGGGCATCAAGCCTATCCGCATAAACTGCTTACGGGTAGAAGAGAAGCGTTTCCAACGATCCGCCAAAGTGGTGGGATTAGCGGATTTCTCAGCAGAGCCGAGAGTGAGTACGACGTTTTTGGTGCCGGACACTCGAGCACCTCTATCGCTGCTGCGTTAGGGATTGCGACAGCACGCGATCTTATCAATGAAACTTACAAAGTCGTTGCTATCATCGGCGACGGTGGATTAACAGGTGGGATGGCGTTTGAAGCCCTCAACGCCGCTGGCGACTTCAGAAACGATATGCTTGTGATCCTCAACGACAATAACATGTCGATTTCCGCGACTGTCGGTGCGTTCTCAAAACATTTTCATAAGGTCACAAGTTCACCACAATACAATTTTCTTCGCTCAAGAGCGAAAGAGTTCATGAACCTGATTTCGGAGGATGCCAAGCAGATCGCCCGTAAAATCGAGGCATCGCTGAAGTTAGGGACGCTCTTTGAGGAGTTTGGGTTCCGCTACTTCGGTCCGCTTGATGGCAACGATTTAGAGGCACTGATACCCGTATTGACAGGGATCCGTAACCTAACCGGTCCAATTCTGCTACACGTTGTGACGGAAAAGGGACGGGGTTATGCGCCAGCGGAGGCGGATCCGGTCGGTTTCTATAGCGTCAGCGGTCCTTTCAATCTTAAAACAGGGAAAACGACCAAGCCAAAACCTGCGACGCCTTCCTATACAGAGGTATTCAGCCAAACGCTGATTGAGTTAGCGAAACGTGATACTCGTATCGTGGGTGTAACAGCAGCGATGCCGGGTGGAACCGGACTTGATAAGTTCGCTGAAGTGTTTCCGAGTCGGTGTTTCGATATCGGATTAGCGGAGCAGTGTGCGGTTACGTTTGCTGGGGGGCTCGCTGCGCAGGGAATGCGTCCGGTTGCTGCCATCTATTCGACATTCCTCCAACGGAGTTATGACCAAGTTTTACACGATGTGTGTATCCAAAACCTTCCCGTCATTTTTGCGTTGGACCGAGCCGGACTTGTCGGTGCAGACGGTCCGACGCACCACGGCGTTTTCGATCTGGCGTATCTCCGTTCTCTTCCGAATATGGTGGTGATGGCACCGAAAGATGAAGACGAGTTGCAGTCGATGGTGAAAACGTCGCTTGTTTATGAAGGTGGTCCGATTGCGTTTCGCTATCCACGTGGGACGGGTGTCGGTGTAAAGATGGCATTGGAACTCCAGCCACTCCCGATTGGTAAGAGCGAGATTATCCGGGAAGGTGAGGACGTGTTGGTCATCGCTATTGGCAACCGCGTCTATCCTGCATTGGAAGCGGCGCAAACCTTGGCGGATTCGGGCATCTCGGCAACGGTTATTAATGCTCGGTTTGTGAAACCGCTGGACACTGAAACGATAGTTCCGCTCGCAGAAAGTATCGGCAAGGTGATTACAGTTGAAGATGGTGTGGTGATGGGTGGTTTTGGTAGTGCTGTCTTGGAAGCACTTGCTGCAGCCGATGTTACGAACGTGCAAGTCACGAACCTCGGCATCCCAGATGAATTTATTGAGCACGGTGATGTCCAACATCTTTATGCGTTGTGTCAGTGTGATGCGAACGGAATCGCCCGCGCTGCGAAGATGATGGTGTAGTAGCCGACAACCAATATGCAACGGATAGATACTTTCTTAGTAGAACATCAACTTGTAGAGAGTCGGGAGCAAGCGAAACGCCTCATTCTCGCAGGTGCGGTGACTGTCGACGGCAACTCCATGATTAAGCCGGGGCAACGGGTTCCTGCTGATGCGAAAGTCGTTGTGCAGGCGCAGCAGAAGTACGTAAGTCGCGGCGGTTTCAAACTGGAAAAGGCGTTATCTATTTTTGGCGTGGACGTGCGGGATAGGGTTGCGCTTGATGTTGGTGCATCAACAGGGGGTTTCACGGATTGTCTTCTCCAACACGGTGCCAAGTTTGTCTACGCTGTTGATGTCGGTTACGGGCAGCTCGCTTGGAAGTTGCGCACCCATCCACAGGTCCTACCCATTGAGAAAACGAACATCCGGCATCTAACGGTGTCACATTTAGAAAACCGCGAACCGCGAACCGCGAACCGCGAAGAACAGCAGGGAATGGAAGATAGGAAACAGGGAAGGAAGGGTGTCCCCCAATCTTCCAATCTTCCAATCTTCCAATCTTCCGTTAAAAAAATTTCGGTTGCTGTAATTGATGTGTCCTTCATTTCTTTGCGGACAGTGCTACCGAGCGTCGTTAATCTTTTAACACAGCAAAACCGCGAACCGCGAACCGCGAACCGCGAACCGCTTGATATTATCGCCCTCCTCAAGCCTCAGTTTGAAGCAGGGAAAGCACACGTCAAAAAGGGTGGCGTTGTGTCTGATAAATGGGTGCATATTGAGACGATAGACAACCTGAGTGCTTTTGTTAACCAGAAACTCAACGCAACCCTGATGGGACTCACCTATTCACCGATTCACAAGGACATCGCGAATATTGAGTATTTGCTTTGGTTCAGGGTTGATCGGAATTCTCAAGCGGATGCGCTCGTACCCAATCAGACAACAGCAGAGATTGTAGACGCTGCATTTGAACAGTTTGGTTAATGGTTGATAGTTAATAGTTGTTGGTTATTAGTTAAGATTGGGTTCTCAGAGGAACGGAAAATGGAAAAAGCCGATAGCAAGATTAGGCGGTTTTGGAGACCTGCCCCCCTCATCAAAATGTTCGTTTTCCTGAGCATAGCATTTATCTGCGGTGCATTTTTCTTTATCCGTTCAGGCACCTTCTTGGAGTGGGTAGAAGGGAGGCTTGAGGTCGAACTCAGAAATCGGATAACAAACGACTATACTGTGGACATTGGTGAGATAAAGGGGAATATTTTAGGGAGTGTTACAATTGGTAGTGTTTCAATTTCAAAGAGGGGAGAACCAAACCCAATAGTAGTCGCCACAAGGAAAGTTGTTCTCAAATACAATTTGCTCGGGCTCCTAAGCCGCAGATTTGAGGTGAAGAATCTGGAGGTATTTGAACCACAGATTCACGTCGTGCGGGATTTCGACGGTAGTCTCAATCTTACACATATTCTTGAACCGCGAACCGCGAACCGCGAACCGCGAACCGCGACTTTTGATTTTGCCGCTGGTTCGATTAGACTGAATCGTGGCAAAATTACTTACCTTGATACACAGCAAGATATCCATGTAGCAATCAACGACATTTCTATTCGGATAAATGGGGAGCTTAACACGTGGGACCATGATGGAGAATTGCGGATTGGGAAGGGAAGTCTAACCTTCAACGGTGCTGAGAAAGCGATTAATAACTTTGATGCCGACTTTGTGCTATTGGCGGATGGCAGTCGGTTAGAGGACTTTTATTTTACGTTTGGCGATTCGGAACTGAGAGTCAAAGGTGGATTTAGGCAGGGAGAGAGCGGCACCGCGAAGAGCAAAGACCGTGTGGGCTTTACGAAGAGCGAAGACCATGTGGGCTTCGCTTGGGATGCGGTTCTCAATCTCGGATTGGATGTCTCGGATGTCCAGCAATTTCTTGGGAAAGATATAGAAATTGAAGGTCTACTAAAAGCGAAATTGGAAGCCGAAGGCACAGACTCCGCTTTAGATATTAAGGCGTTTTCTGTGAGTATGCCGACGTTTTCTATGGTCCAAGCAGATAGTGGTCGAAAAATAGCATTGGCAGAATTAGCGGTTGAAGGGCATGTTAAACACGCCCCCATCCCAACGCTAACACTGACAACCCTCAGCACACAAATTGCCGATGGCACCTTAGCTGGTGATGGAAGCATCGCATTAGAAACCGCGCCAGAAGGCACACTCCTGAAGCAATACCAACAGTTAACAACCTCTCCATTTAATTACACTGGACAATGGCATGCCACAGAAGTCCAACTCATCCCACTTTTGTCAATGTTTGTTCAACTTCCCGAATACCTCTCAGACAGCGTGGGACACCTCTCAAGCACAGCAAAATTCAGTGGAACCAGTACTAACCTCTCAAATCTCAAGCTCGCCGGTGAAATAGCGTTGACCGAAACGACGCTCAATGCAGTTGGAATTGAAGATTCAAGATTCAATTGCACGATTGCAGCCGGGGAATTGAAGGTGCATGGCAGTTTTGATGGTGCCGCGATTGACGTTACAGGTTCTTTTCCGTTGGAGCAGCCGGACGTTTTGGACATTCAGGCAACGGGTATCAATTTTGACACATTGACAAAGATTGCCAACACTGCGGATATCGGAGGTATGGGAACATCGTCTGCGACCTTGTCATCGGATGGTATACTCAAAGGGGTTTTGGAAGTGCCGGACGCAACCTTCAACGACATCCCACTCGGCGTTCTAACGGGAAATTATCGGTATCAAGAGGGTCGGGTATTTATTGAGGATGGGTTGCTGACGTATAGCGGTCAGCCGTCAGCGGTCAGCCGTCAGCAAGAGGATTTTAGGGTAGACACAGCGGTTTTAGAGTCCACAATGACTGATAGCCGATCGCCAATCGCCGACCGCCAATATGAAAGTCGTGCCACGATTAACGGGACTGTGGACGTTAGCGGCGAGTTTCCAGCGGCGTTCAGCATCATCGCAAATCCTGTCTACGTTCAGCACTATCCAAAGTTGTTATTGGGTGCGGAATATCCTGTAGAGGGTGAACTCAGAGGCGAACTCAAATTAGATGGGACACTCGTCAATCTGGATGGTCGAGCAGACTTTAGCGTCATTGATGGTGTGGCGTGGGGAGTCCATTTGGATCCGCTGACGCTTCCCCTGAGAATTGAGGATTACAACATCAGTATTTCCGATTTTAAGATAACCACGCGTGGGCAGCGGCTTACGATGAACGTTGCCGTGGCTTCCAACGCTGATCTTGATCTCTTAGTGGAAAGCGACGCGCCTGTTCGCTTTGAAGAGATTGCTAAAGCCGCAAATATAGCCGATTTTCCTTTTGAAGGCGAGTTCGATGTTCGGTTCATCGGGATACTCAGGAAGTCAGAGGATGCTGATTTTCGGGTTGAATTGGACTGCTCGGATATAACCTATTTAGACACCGGACGCGGTGTTAAGCATCTTCTCGGCGATGCGTATCTGTTCGGTAAACTTGTGGAGAGTGGCAATCAGCCATCAGCAATCCGGGGAATGCCATACGGCATTCATACCGTTGATTCCAGTCAGCAAGAGAACCTTGGGACAGGTGAAGACGTTTTTACCGCCACAAAGGGGTTACTGACTGCTGAGAGTGGAGCGGAGCGGAACGCCCTGATGGCTGATAGCCGGTATGATTTTCAGGGACACGGCTTTGATGGAACAAGTCGGATTAGAGGGACTGTGAGTGTGGTGGAGGGTAATCCGTACCGTTTCACTGTAGAGAGTAACGGGATAGATGTTGCTCCGTTTCTACGTATCTTGCACCCAACGCTTGCGGCAGTTACGGGAACCGCTGATGGACGGGTTTCTGTAAGTGGGACGATAGCCGACTTGGCACCCGCACCTGCATCTACTGAATCCCAAGAAAAGAAGGTGTATCCTTACGATGTTGGTATTCACATTGCCACGAGTCAACTCCATTACGAGAACTCGGCAGGACACAGGATGCCGTTCACAAACGCAGCACCGATTCGCTTACACCTCAAAGACGATAAATGGACGATTGAGACACTTGCCCTATCGACCTTGAACCGCGACCTGCGAACCGCTTTAATAGACAAAAATCCTTTTATTGAACTGACAGGAACCTTTGACGCGAAGACGGAAGCGATGAATTTTCAAGGCAGTGCTGACGGCTTTGCACTGGTGCCCTTTGTTCCAGTGTTCGGGTTGCCTGATGAGGTATTGCAGAATGGCACGGGTGGGTATACTGTAGACATAACCGGGACACCTGCGCTTCCTGTGCTTGCGTTAGAATGGTCGCTTCCAAGGTTAACATTGAAAACCGAGGTCGGCGATGTCATTATGAGCGATGCGGGTGGTAAGGTTACGTATCAAGACGAAACGCTGCGTTTTGAAGACTGTGCTTTCAAACTTTTCGGCAACACTGTAAACGTTGGAGGTAGTATTGACGTTGAACCTGAAGCAGTTGACAATTCGGAGTTACACCTCCGTGTTGACACCATCGCGCTGGATCTCGCCACACTGCCGATGGAGATTGCCGATAGTGAAATAACAGGAATGTTAGAGGCTTCGATGGAGATTGGCGGCACACTTGCTAAACCGCATATACTACTCTATGCTGAAACAACAGTTCAAGGTCCGATTTATTTTACAACTTATGTTCCGTCTATCACATTGGAAAGACTGCGTGTTGATATCGACTTCGGTTTAGAATCCATACGAATCGAAACAGTGGAGGCAAACGGGCAGATGGGGATTGGGACCTACCGGGCGCAAGGAGCAGCGGAGTTCTCACGCCGAGATACCGACGCGATGCAGTTCGCTATTGATGTGTCGGCATCACAGGTAGAAATTGCGGATTATGGAGTCGCTTCAGGACACATCAGACTTAGCGGGACGGGTTTAGCCCCAGAAGATATAACGGTTGTTGGTGAAATTAATGAACTCGTCCTTGATGGCTACGATTTCCATCTCGTGAATAGCGCGCCACTCCTGTTCCGTTCTGATCCAGAGTCCACAGTAATTAACGGGAAAGCGGAGCCTCTCGCCGTAGAGATTCCGCTACAAATTACGTCTCCCACAATGAATGCGTCGGTACACATCAGCATAGGCGGGACGCTTGACGCTCCCACTATCGCAGGTGTATGGCAGGGGAACCTTAACGAAAAGGCGTGGACAGGAAACCTCCAGTACAGCAACAACCAGATAACGATTGAAGATGTTTCGCTAAAAGATGGTGCTGATACTCTAACACTTAGCGGCGTTGTGCCGTTTAATTTGGCGTTTGTGTCGATGGACCTCTTTGAACGCCATCTCGAAGCACCGATCAATCTGCGCATCAGAGGAAGTGAACTACCGTTGGATTTTTTCCCCGGTATCAACACGCTTTTTTCTCAAACAGATGGCACTGTTGATATAGATGTCGCCCTGCAAGGTACGACGCAATCCCCTTATCTGGTAGGGAATGTCTCTCTTGAGGCGTTACAACTTGTTTTAAAGAATTTCCACGAACCGATCCGAAACATGAAGGTACGGCTGACTGCTCGGGAAAATATGATTGACATCCCGAATTTTGAGTTTGAAATGGGATCGGGTTACTGTAGACTTCAAGGTGGACGATTGGTATTAGATGGATTGGTTCCTAAAGGCATAAGATTAGTGGGACTGCGGTTTGAACTATTTCCGCTCGGTTCAACAGTGCAAGAAGTTGTACCCTTGGAGGTTATGGAAGATATTGAAGGCCATCTAACAGTCTCACTCAGAGAACTCAGCGTTCCTCTTGACAAGTTTTTTACGGTTGGAGAGACGCTACCGGTTCCGCAGCTTCAAGAGATGCCTTCGCTTGTGGATCTTGTGGCTGTTTCAAATGGAATTTTATCGATTAATAGCGTCCGACTCGCTTTCAAGTCACTCAATCGGCACTACGATTTCCAAGACCCGCAACCCGTCCGTATTGCCATCAGTGATGGTGCTGTTACGCTAACCGAGGCGTTCAGCCTTGAAAATCAAGATACGTTCTCAATCAAACAGACCTTTAGCGACGAAGACAGGAAGCCGGAAGGGCTCCTCGGCGATGATCGGACGATCTCAGGTAAAACAACGTTGCGCATTGATGCTGGGGACATCTGGCAGACAAACGGTGAATTTGATGTAGCACTACGGGTGGCGAATTTCGATGTCTCGGCATTGACAGATACTTGGCCTCTGTCTTATAGGGTTACAGGTGCGCTGTCGGGGACTTTACAGTTGAATGGAACAAGTGAGAACCCGAAGATAACAATCCGGCGACATACAATCGATCCTGCTGAACTTTATCTGCACGATGTGCCGATTGATCTGCGATGGCGGGTTCGGTATCAAAATGGGGTGTGGGAAATTTCAAAAAAACGGTATGTTGAAGTTACCTTCGGTGAAAATTTGCTGACTTTCTCATGGAGGATGCCTTATCAACTGGAGCTGATTCCTTTTATTAGGAGATTTCAACAGGCACCAGAGGCGATCTGGCAGGAGTTGCAACAGACCCCGATGGACGGTATTCTGGATGTTATCGTAACAGACCTTGACATGCTACCATTTGTGGTGACTGGACTCGGCTCTGCAACGGGGACAGGTAATATTCACGTTGAGTTGACAGGCACGATTGAAGCACCGCAAGCGATAGGCAGCGTGTCTTTTGACGCTGTAGGGCTTGAATTTCCAGATACTGGCATTGATGTTAAGGAGACTGTGGGTGAAATTCGGTTATCTGAAAAAGGGGCGAGCATTACAGCGTTCGATGGTGTATTGAATGGCGGTAATTTTTCGATTCGAGGTTCAATTACCGCACCGCCAGATAGACGGATATGGCAAACGCCGCCGGTGCTGGATGTTTCTGCTAATGTCGCGGATGTGGTCTTTGAACAGTCAGAGGCGTATCGGGCGAATCTGAATTCTGCCGAATTCCGTCTGCATGGCGAATTGCTGCAGCCATACCTAACAGGGAGTTTGAACATAGATAGTGGCTACTATCAGCAAAATTGGGAAATTGTGAGAGATTGGCTCACGGGGGTTTCAATAAAAGAAGCCGACGTTGCGTTAGACTATCCAATCCTACGGGATTTATATTTGGATCTGGATATCAATATCCCATCCGATTTCCGAGTTCTCTCGTCAATTACCGGACCGACAGACTTTGAAATTGCGTGCTTAGGGAAACTCATCGGTCCGATCAATCAACCGGTTTTCACAGGGGATGTGTTGATACGTGATGGAAAAATAGGTCTTGTTTTACAGCCTTTTGAATTTATAGAGGGTTCGACGATTAGCAATCGGGATTCCTTTAATTTTAATCCGGATCTGAATATTTTTCTCCGAACCCCGAACCGTATTCGCGGGGTACTGCCAAGAGATGAGAGTATTATAGATATACAGGTTTATGCGACGTTCACCGGCACCTTAAATAATCCAAATTTTACACTGAGTGCGCCGACTGCGACAACAGCCGAGGTCCTGACACATGAAGATATCATAGCGTTTCTGCTCCGTAGTACTTCAATCTCAAGAACGTTTGGTAGATTTACGTTTAGCGTTCAGCGTCCATTTGAGGAAGATGCGCGTTATCAGGCAGAGTACCCACTTGGCGAAAATATGTCCATCAAAATTGAGACTAACGATCAAGGAGAACATGGGGTTGATATTGAGTTTAAGGGGCGGTTTTAGTGGTTATTAGTTGTTGGTTGTTGGAGGAGTTGCCAATGGACAGTTGTCAGTTGTCAGTTAAAGCGGCGTTCTGTAACGCTTGCCTACTAAAAACTAAAAACCAAAAACTATTAACTATCAACTGTTTTATTCTATTACTGTGCTGCTTTTTTTTTAGCTCTGTGTATGCGGACGCACCCATAGAAATCACAGGCACGCGCGTTGCAGAGATAGAATATCAGATTGATAAGCAACCTGTAACGTCAACTACAGAACAACTCAACATTCTCAGAAACCAGACAGCGGTAGGAATTGGTGATGCGTTCTCTCGGTACACTATTCAACAAAGCGTTAAGGCACTCTACGCGACACAGCGATATGCTCAAATCCATGTCTATGCCCAAGATGGCATTGATGGGGTTACGCTAACCTATCAACTGACCCCTTTCGCACGTATTGAAGAAATCATGATCCTCGGTGTTTCGGACAGTGAATTTAGAGCCGCCATCGATGAGGTATTGACATCGAAACCGGAAGGTACATATATCCCTGAAGTTATCAAGACCGATATTAGCCGTATTAAGCGAGTGTGCGAAGATTATGGATATTTTAGCGCAAGTATCGCAGTTTCGGATGTAGCAAATCGCGAACCGCGAACCGCGAACCGCGAACCGCGAAATGTCAAGCTCATCTACCAAATAAGGTTGGGTGATGCCTCGGTTATTAGCGAATTACAGATTCAGGGAAATTCTGCTATTCCCACGTACCGACTTGAAGCCGCCTGCACCTTCAGCCGGCAGCATCCGGTTTATAACAAATCCGGTGTGGATGCCGATGTAGCATTGATGCAAGCGATTTATCGAGAAAATAACTATCCGACTGCTACTCTCGTACCGACCTTTTTCCGTGAAACCGGTGTGCTGCGATTTGAGGTGAGTGAAGGCAAGCGAGTGAATTTTAAGTTCGTTACGGATGACGGTGAAGTTCCCTTATCGCTTCAAGATACGTTCAGGGCAGATATAGTTCCGCTAATAACTACTTCCACAACTGCTGTGTGGGAACGGCGGATAAAATCTTATTTTAAAGCGGCGGGTTATCATGACACAACTGTGGACGAGGAAGTCGTGGATGCTTCAGAAATCATGCTTACGATTAACCCTGGGATGCAATATGTGGTCAGTCGTGTCAGTTTTGCGGGGAATCGTGCGTTTTCGGATGTAGAACTCCTCCGGGAAATGACGATAAAACCGATTATAGGTTTTATACCGAATTTGCAAGCCCGCATCGCCAAAGGGTTGTTCCGACGAGAACAGCGGCAGTTTTTTTTTGAACAAGAACTTGATACAGATGTGCATAAGTTGAGTCTTTTATATGGGAGAGCGGGTTATCCGAATGCGGCTATCAGAGCGACCCTTGATAAACAGAAATTAGAAGGTCAGACCGTCGGTGAAATCGGCATACGTATTATCATTGTTGAGGAACATAAGGAGATGATCCACCGGTGGGACATCAGTGGGAATTGGGCATTGGATACTGCTACGCTTCTCGAACGTTTGCAAGACGAACTTCCGCTTCCACAACCGAATACATCCCTCAAGCGGAATGTCTATCAAGATGCGATTCTGAAAGCCTATCGTGAACTCGGATACATTGATGCCGTCGTCATTGGCACCTACCTGCCAGAGACGGAAACACCCGTTTTTCAAACAGCAGGTGATTTTTCGGCATCCCTCACAGAAGGCAAACTCCCCTTAGAAGTTCGGAATACCTTTAGAAAGCATAACCTTGGACTTGAAGGCGTTTTCGTAGCTACCAATGTTGGTGAACGCTGGAGCCTCCAAGACTTTGAGGGTAACCCTCGCTATACACTGATACAACGGACAACGCACCTTGAAGTTTTTGAACACGGTATTCTCCGCCTTACTGTGGTTACAGAAGGTGAACAGGTGGCGTTTGGAAGATTCTATTTTGAAGGTGATACGGATGTGGTAATGCAGCATGTGCTTGAACGGGAGGTCCGACATCTTGAAGGAACGCTTTGGACATCGGCGAAGTTAAGCCGTGCGCAACAAAGCCTCTACAGTTTGGGACTTTTTCGTGGTGTCCAGGCGGAGCGTCTCAGAATCGAACAACTCACGGATCAAAATGAGGTCGGAGAAAATCTTAAAACCAATTCCGTTTTGATAAGAGTAGAGAAACATGAGTCGCGAGCGTATAGTATCGGTGGTGGCTATAGTTTGGCAGAGGGTCCTCGCTTGACCGGTGAGTTGACGGACAGCAATTTTCTGTTTAAGAGGAACATCCGAGGACGCTTGCGTGCGGGGATCGGATGGCGGAATGAGTTAGGGTATCTCTTGAATGCAACGCTCACCAAACCGTGGCTTATCGGACGCA
Source organism: Candidatus Poribacteria bacterium (assembly GCA_965232115.1). Classification (GTDB taxonomy): domain Bacteria; phylum Poribacteria; class WGA-4E; order WGA-4E; family WGA-3G; genus WGA-3G. The sequence goes on along the minus strand of OZ246958.1, from coordinate 3,115,170 downwards.
CGCGTGGCAGTCTACAGTTATCTGCGAGGAAATTGGAGATAGACGATTACGTGCGGGCACTGCAAGGGAGTTTCATCCTCAGTAGGCGACTATCGCAATTTGACTACGTTGATTTACGATATAGCTACCGAGACTTGAGCCAACCGGTTCCACCGCTGATGCAAGACGACCAGCCGGTGTCTGCCCTGTTGCAAGAATGGGATCCGTATCGGACGACTGTCAGTAGTTTGCGTTTCTCTTGGACCTATGATAGCCGTGTGCGATACCTAAACCCTACAGACGGTATGTATAATGCACTTACACTTGAATATGCGGGTGGTTTTTTGCAAGGGGAAACAGGTTTCGTCAAAACAACAACCGACACACGTTATTATCAGAAGCTTGTGGGTGGTCTTGTGTTAGCGACGGCACTTCGACTGGGTGTTACGAGTGGCTTGCGTTCCAATCGACGGGCGGAACTCATCTCTTTTGAGCGGTTTTGGGCGGGCGGTAGTACGACGGTGCGAGGCTATGCGGAACGTTCTCTGGGTCCAGCAGACAGGACGGGTATTCATCGTGGCGATGTGCAGTTCATTTTTAATACAGAGCTGCGGTTTCCGATCTATTCTGCGCTCCGCGGTGCTGTCTTTTTTGATACGGGAAATGTCTGGGGTTCGTTGGAGGATGCTAACACCTCAACGCGTCTGCCATCTTCCGTCGGTACTGGAGTTTATGTGGATTTAGGTGCTTTGACTGCTGGCATCGATTATGCGATTCCGTTTGGATACGCTCCAGCCACTGTTACGAATAGGCTTCACCTGCGTCTTGGGAGTACGTTTTAATTAGCAAATAGCGGACCGCGAACCGCGAAGAGCGGTACGCGATAAGCGAATTACGATTAACTACTCTGATTGTTCGTAGGGTCTCCCTAACGCGAGGGGTGCTTCGGCACGCCCGACAAAACCTGCTAAAACTGCTAAGCAGAGGACGTAAGGTAGCATTAAGAATACCTGATACGGAATACCCCATCCCAGTGCTTGAAACCGTGCATCGAGGGCTGTACCGAGTCCGAAAAGCAACGCTGCACCGCACGCCTTCACAGGATGCCACTTCCCAAAGATGACAATCGCTAAAGCAATAAACCCACGACCGACTGTCATGCCGGGTGTAAAATACGGGACATCGGCGAGGGAGAGATAGCCGCCAGCGATACCTGCCATCGCTCCGGCGAATAATAAACACATTGTTCTCAGACGGAGGACGTTAGCACCGGCAGCGGCGATTGCTCTTGGATGCTCACCGCAGGCGCGTATGCGGAGTCCGGGTTGCGTATGGTAGAGGAAGAAATAGACACAAGGCACCGACAAGAATGCAATGTAGACGAGAACATTGTGTGCAAACAGCGCATTCCCGATAAAAGGGACCTGTGAGAGCAGAGGAATATCTATTTGCTGAAACGCTGGTACGCCTTGTGCCATTCCTGTTTCGCCAAAGAGCTGCTGATAGATAACCTCAGTCAATCCTAATGCCAAGAGGGTCATTGCTGTGCCGATGATGACTTGGTCGCCACGCAGTCTTATTGCGAACAGCGCAAAGAGTGCAGCGGCGAGAAGTCCGCTGAGTCCTGCCATCAAAAGCCCGAACCACGGTGCAATCATAACGAGTTCTGCTGTGTAGAACGAGCCAACCATCCCGAAAAATGCCCCGAAGAGCATCATCCCTTCGATACCGATGTTAAGCACACCGGCGCGTTGGGAGATGACCTCGCCTGATGCGGCGAGTAAGAGTGGGGTTGCTCCTCGAATTGTTGCTGAAAGAATATCTTCAAACATTTTTTCAACTATTACTTCTGGTGCCCCGTAATCGGGCGAGTTCGGCGCGGAGGCGTGCGTTTTCCGACTCTGCCTCAGCGCGAGCCATCGCCTCCTGACGGGCGAGTGACTCCGCAGCTTGCGCACGGGCGGTCGCCTCCTGACGGGCGAGCGACTCTGCCTCAGCACGGGCGGTCGCCTCCTCAGCACGGGTTTCAGCTACCACTTCGGACAGCTGAAGCCATTCATCTTTGACAGGATCATAAAACTGTAAATCCCCGTCCACACAATGCACATCTAAACCCAGACTCAACGCATGAATGCTACCAGACGCATCCGGCGACACTGCCTGATACTGACCGGCTACTAACCGAAAACCCATCAAAGGCGAAGGTAGATACAGACCTTCTATATCCGCCAAGAAATACTCCGAAACCCCTAACTCAGCGTAAAGATCTAACTTCTCCGTCAAGTCTCTTTGATATGTGGTTTTGCTCGACAACTCCATCACGAAATCTGGGGGTTTGCCTTCTACCCAGACCTGATACGTCCGACGCGCCTTCCGACCTATCCCGAAAGTGACAAGTACATCCGGCGATACGACGCGACGCGGGTCCCCTTGAACATAATACATCAGGATATCCCCAGAGACATACACATCTGGGGTGTCACTAAAAAACGACTCAAGTCCTCGGAGGATCCCTATCAACACACGTCTATGCTCGTCGCTTGCTGCCATCGGTTTGCCGTCGGTTTCTGGATAGAGGCTGTGTTCTTCGGTCGGGACATAGCCGAGATGTCCTTCCTTTTCAAACATCGCCATCCTTGTTCTCCTTTGGTAGATTCTGTAGTTACTTATACACTTAGCCTCGGTGCGGTTAGGAAACCGCACCTACCGCGGGGCGAAAGCCGGTGCGGTTAGGAATGCACGTTGCATTTAGGCGAGTACGCCGCAAAACTGCACCTACCGGGAACTGAAAGTGTGTATTTATTTGATGTAATTGTAACTTACGATAAGTATTTTGTCAAGATTTTCGCAAAATCAACGCAATAACTGAGTTTACCGATCCTCTGCTCATGCCTCTTCTTTTTTTACCTCAGAATGTGAGGCTGCACGCTTGCGGAACAATTGAATAGAACTATAACCGATAACAAAAAGTAGGATTGTCGCTTGCATCACCAGCGTTACTTTGTCAGAAATACCGACCTCCCGCTGCATACTATACGAACCCGTCGTCAAAGCACCGAATAGAAGGGCAGCAGCGACCGTTACCAACGGATTCAGTTTCGCTAACAGTGCGACAGCAATTGCCGTGTAACCGTAGCCGGGTGAGAAGTTGAGAAAGAGTCGGCGGGTCAATGCAGTGAGTTCAATTGCGCCGCCGAGTCCTGCAAGTGCGCCGCTGATGAAAAAGACGCGGAGCGTGTTTTGTACAATCGAAATCCCTGCGGCTTCTGCTGCAGCTGCTCCCTCTCCGACTGCGCGGAGTTGAAATCCAAACGCTGTTCGAAATAAAATAAATGTCAAGATTATCGCTAGGAGGACAGCGATAATAATACCGAGGTGAACGCGATGCGGTGGAATAATGCGAGGCAAGAACACCCATTCGGCTATTCGGTCGCTCTGTGGACCGCGTTGCGCCGCTTCCTGCAATGGCCCTCCGTCTATCATCATACCCACCAGATGGAGGGCGACGTAGTTCAACATAATCGTACTGATAACTTCGTTGACCCCGCGCGTCACCTTAAGGATTGCCGGGATGAGTCCCCAGATTCCGCCTGCGAATGCCGCGAAGCAGAGACAGATTGGCACGGCAATCCACGGAGTTTCGGGAAAAGAGGGTGCAAGTTTTGTCCCGAACCACGTCGCTGTGAGTGCACCTATCAGAAACTGTCCTTCGGCACCGATATTCCAAATTCCACATCGGAATGCCATCGCGACCGAAAGCCCTGCCATCAGAAACGGCGTACTTTTCACGAGTGTCTCTCCGAACTTGCGTCCGTTGCCGAACGCGCCGCTCACGGCTGCCTGATAAGCCTCCAGTGGATTGTAATGACATAGCAACATTATGATGGCGTTTGTTACGAACGCGCTGGCGAGGATTATGGCAGGTGTTAGAGCCCAGTGAAGGTTGATTCTTTTCATAACCCTTCCCCCGTCATTAATAATCCGAGTGCCTCAATGTCATCGCGCTGTTCAGTGGCTTCGATGAGTGTGCCTCTGGACATAACGTAGAGTCGGTCGCTCAATAGCAAAACCTCGTCAAGTTCTGTTGAAATTAATAAAACGGATTTTTTTTTCTCGCGTTGTGCCAACAGATTCTCATGGACGTAGTGCGCGGCGTTGACATCTAAACCGCGTGTCGGGTTAACGGCAATAAGGAGATCGGGTTGCAGCGAGATTTCTCGGGCAAGGACGATTTTCTGCTGGTTGCCCCCGGAGAGTGATGATGCAGGAATATCAGCGATAGGTGGACGAATGTCGTAATCGGTGATCAGCTGCACCGCTGTTTCTTGTTTTTGCTTTTGGTTGAGGATATTATAGTGTGCGAGATTTCTGAGGTGTGTCACGTTTAGCAGGAGGTTCTCCGTGACTGAGAAGGCTGCAATGACACCTGTTGTTTGTCTATCTTCAGGGATATAGCCGACCCCGCGCTGTCGCACAGCTTTTGTGCCTTTAGGGTTAGCACCTAAAATGTTTATCGTTCCAGATGCGGTGTGTCGTAAACCTATGATTGCCTCGGCGAGTTCGCGCTGCCCGTTGCCATCAACGCCAGCGATACCGACGATTTCACCGCGCTGGGTCTCCATAGAGACGTCAGAGACTGCGACTTCATCCCGATCCCCGAGGACTGTCAGGTTTGTAAGTTGGAGTACGCTTTCAGGCAGTTCGCCTTCAGGGATTGGGCGGGTTGAACGTTGGACATCCTCGATGTCCTCTCCAACCATCTCCCTTGCGAGTTCCCGTGCAGTCAGTTCTCCGGTCGGACCAAGATAAACCTTTTTACCGCGCCTTAAAACGGTTATCCTATCGCTAATCTCTAAAACCTCTTTCATTTTATGGCTAATGAAGATGATAGCGCGACCGTCTGCTTGGAGTTTGCGGAGGACTGTGAAGAAACCCTCCACCTCTTGTGGGCTAAGAACGGCTGTGGGTTCGTCAAGGATTAGGATACGCGCATCAACAGCGAGTGCTTTTAGGATCTCTACGCGTTGCTTTAAGCCCACGGATAGACTGCGGACCAGCGCACTTGGATCAACACTCAAGCCGAACTGTTCGGAGAGTGCTTCAGCGATATGAATAGCCTCTTCCTTCTTGAACCAAAGGGAGTGGAGGAATGGAAGCCCTGTCCGCAGTTGTCCAAGAGCCAGGGCGATGTTCTCAGCGACTGTGAGGTTTTCAATCAACATGAAGTGTTGATGCACCATGCCGATCCCGTTGGCAATCGCATCGCGTGGTGATTTTGCCCTTAGCCTGTATCGCCAGTTTTCGCGATCCGTGACATAAATGCGTCCTGCTGAGGGTTGGTAGAGTCCGTAGATGAGATTCATCAGCGTGGACTTACCGGCACCATTCTCTCCTAAAATTGCATGGATCTCACCGGCTTGCAATTCAAAATCAACGCTATCAACTGCGACGAGGTCGCCAAAGGTTTTCGTAACATTCCGAAGTTCGAGGAGGCTTTCGTTTTCCATCTACAGTTGGCACCACTTTCCCGCTCTCGCGGATGTTAAATCTCCGTCGTAAGCAATAACCCGAAGCGAAATTTTCCATGTTTCGCCTGCTGGTGTGGATACCGGACCCGTCCACGTTGGATTATAGAGTGCCATTCCGTAATCCCGAATGAACCAGGGACCACGAACACCTTTATTCAGGATTGACATAAAGACCCCAAACTGCCCATGCCCACCTAAAGCGTTTTGATAGGCGACGAAATCTGATTCGCCTTCGTGAACGACTTCAACCCCACCTTTACGTCCGTCATCTCCGAGTACGATACCGCCCATGACAGGCAAGAGTCTCGGTTCAACACGGATGCCGATGCTTCCGAATTTTGTTTGTGGATAGGTAACCGCGCCGTAAGACGCAATCTTTTCGCTGGTCATATCACAGACTGTGGCATCATCAAGGGCGTAAAGATTGACCGTCCGAATTTCGTCGATTAACGGCTCTTCGTTTTCATCTCGCCAAATGACGTTTTGAACGAACTGAACACCGTTCTCATGGGGGGTGATGTCAAGATCTGGTTGCGTATCCATCCGCCCCAGTTTCTCAAAGACTTTGTCTGTGAAAGAACGACGGGGTGGCGATGCCCAAAAACCTGCTTCTCTTTCGCCGACCTGTACGGGTCCCTGTCCGACGAAGATACCGTTGTGGAAGGGATGATCAAAGGCGAACTCTTGGACGACTGTATGACCAGCGGGTGTGTAGAACGGAAAGACGAAGGGGCGGTAAAAGTTCGCGCCGACACCGCCTAAGCAGCGTCCTGTATCGCTTTGGACGACCAGATGTGTTTTGGCATTTATTTTAACTTCAAAAGTGCTTTTCATATTTTTTTGTTATGTTCAATGTGAATTGCACGCCTATAAGGTAGGCACAAGACCTACCCCTACAGATGGGTATTGGTTCTGACTCTATTTGGACAAGGATTTCATCCGCCCAATGTTAGATGCCGCGTTGCCAAGTATCTGAAAAGTATGTCAATAGCACCCAGACTGTTTCAAGGGTTGCGGATGTTGAATCTTCTCACCGGTGTTCAAAGTCAGATAAGTATCCATGCCGAAGTCTGCACCTACACTTTCACCCGTAGCGGGCAAGACTTCTTTGGAGATATCATCGGTGACGACATAGAGCCAAAACGTTCCCGTTGCGTCGCGAAGGATTTGGACATAACGGACCTTGGCTTTCCAATTGCGATGCTGATGGAAAGAGAACCAACGCTTGTCATATTTCAAGGATTGCGAGGCTGCGTCCCACGCTTTCAAGGAGATACGGACACGCCCTTGCTCAAGTTTGTAGGCATACGGGAACTTCGCAGAACGATATTTTTCTCGTTTTTTGAATTTCGGGGGGCCTACACGCCTGCCTTGCTTTCCCTTTTTGAGGTAATCAAAAAACTTTTCCCAAGCAAGATGCAAGCGGATAATCACAGCGTCAAGGGTATCACGAGGGATCCATGCCCAGTGTTTTTTCGTCCGTTGAAGCAACTTCGTCAAGTGCGGTTGCAGCCGATACCGTCCAGCGTATTTACCATAGATGCGGTAATAGCGTTTCTCCAACTTCAGGAAGTGGTTATGAACATCACAAAGGTCATCCAGCAGATTACCCAAACGTTTGTTTTGCGGATGTTCGCGTATCTGGTATCTGTACGTTCTGCGATTAAGTTTGCGTTTTTTCATAGATTTTCACGTATCATGACTTTTACCCCTATCGAGTGTGTAGGCAGACACGTAACCTTGCAGTTACGCTCGATATGTCTGCCAACGTGATATGAGTATTATAGCATTTTTGAAACTATTTGTGAAGAAAAAGGAGTCAGGCTTTCCCCTCCACGCTAAAGCATAGAGTTCCCAGCCTGAAGAATTGATGGTATCTGTGGAAGTGTGTCAATAGAAATTCTGTAGTAAGGCTATCAGTTAACACCTCTAACCGGCGTTGTCAGGGGGAATAAGAGTCGGGAATCGGAGGTCTCTCCTATAGAAGAACTCAATGCTCTCAGGCAGTGTATTAACGCTTTACATTTTTCGTCTAAAAGTGCTATACTTGTACCCAATACATCTGTAAAAGAGGAGAAATTTTGACGTGATACAAATATTTTATAAGTTACGAAATAACATTGCATGTTCTGTTTTATGTATATGCCTTTTTATCGTCGGATTCGTGTTAATAGGGAACGTGAGTCTTGACGCGAAGGAACATGAGAAATTTAAGGTTGCTATGCTGCTTCCGGGTTCAATTAGTGACGCAGGCTGGAACGCTTTGGCGTATGAAGGACTTAAAGCGATTGAAAAACAACTCGACGCGGAAACCAGCCACGCTGAGGCTCGAACCCCAACGGATCAGGAAGAACAGTTCCGGGCTTACGCCCTTGACGGTTACAATATGGTGTTTGGACACGGATACGAGTTTCAGGACCCTGCGAAAGCCGTTGCACCAGATTTTCCTGAGACGATTTTCATTACATCATCTGGTGGCACGATTACCGATAACATCTCAGCAGCAAACTTTCGTGTTGAGCAGCCCGCTTATCTGTTAGGGATAATTGCCGGCATGATGACCCAGACGAATAAACTTGGTGTTATGGGCGGACAAAACATCCCGTCTGTGAATAGCACGTTTATGGCGTTTGAAGGCGGTGCGAAGAGCGTGAATCCTGATGCAGAAGTCTCTTGGGTATACGTCGGGAATTGGGAAGACATCGGCAAAGGCAAGGAGCTTGCACTCGCGCAAATTAGCGAAGGCGTTGACTTTATTTTTCCAAATGCTGACGCAGCTGGACTCGGTGCATACGAGGCGGCTGAGATTTTTAATAAATCTGAAACTGCCGAAAAAGAGGGAAGGATGGTATACACGTTCGGTGCGAACCGGGATAAGAGCGATATATCCCCAACTGTGATTGCGAACGCAGTAATTACACCCGACGCGTTTGTGCAGATTGCCAAGATCATTAAAGAAGGCAAATTCAAGCCACAGATTTATACCTTTAACATGCTAACAGACGAAGCGATTACGCTTACCTATAGTCCGGCATTGAAGGATAAGGTGCCGGAAGATGTGCAAAAAGCTGTTGAGGATGCCAAAGCGAAAATCCTCGCTGGCGAATTGAAAGTGCCGCAAATTGATTTCAGTGAAAGCGCAGAGGAATAGTCGTAAATGAAAAAGAATTGCTGGAAATTGCGAGATAGGATCGTAAATCCTACGCTTATTGTATGTTTCTTGGCAATCGGTTTCATATTAGGGTGTGAGAGGGTTCCGGATAGTGGCAAAATTGTCTCTCCGCCTGCGCCTGAAACGCTCAAAGTCGGTATGCTGCTTCCGGGTGCCATCACTGACGAAGGGTGGAATGCTTTAGCACACGATGGATTGAAAGCTATTGAAACCGAACTCGGTGCCGAAATAGACTATGTTGAGAGTTTAACGCCATCTGTCTGGGAAGCAGATTTTCGTGCTTACGCTATGGATGGCTATCACCTCATCTTTGGGCATGGTTACGAGTATCAGGAAGCAGCCATAGCCGTTGCACAAGATTACCCTGAAATCGTCTTTATAACGTCTGCCGGAGCAAGTGGTGCTGTTCGTGAGAATGTTGCGCCGATTGTCTTTCGGCTTGAACAAGCCACGTACCTTTTGGGTATGATAGCAGGTATGATGACGCAAACCGACAAGATCGGTATTGTTGGCGGGCAGGAGCTTCCATCTGGTAGCAGCACGTTTATGGCGTTTGAAGGGGGCGTGAAAAGTGTTAATCCTGACGCGGTTGTGCAACGTGCCTACGTAGGGGACTGGGAAAACATCGCGAAGGCAAAGGAATTGGCACTTGCCCAGATACAAGAAGGCGTTGACTTTATTTTTCATAACGCCAACGAAGCGGGAATTGGTGTGTTTGAAGCCGTCGTCTTGGCGCAGGATTCTGGGAAAACCGTTTATTCCTTCGGTGCTAACCGAGATCAAAGTGCTGTTTCCCCGCGTGCAGTGCTTGCGAATGCCGTCATTACACCGAGAGCCTATGTACAACTCGCGACGGCAGTCAAAGAGGGGACTTTTGAATCCAAACTCTATGTCTTCACAATGACAACCGGTGGCGCAATCGCTTTGACTTATAACCCAGAACTGAGGGATCAAGTGCCTGAATCGGTCCAACAAATGGTTGAAGAGGCGAGGCTACAAATTCTTGCAGGCACATTAGAGGTTCCACAAATTGATTTTAGCGCACCAGAGTAAGAGGGTACAACACTTTAGAGGTTTATCGCGATGAGACATACAATAGAAATTGATGGGGTTGAAGTTCCTTTCTCCGAGCATGAAACTATTCTTGAGATTGCCCAACGCCATCAAAAAGAGATTCCAACGCTCTGCTACGACCCGAGGCTTGAACCCTTTGGGGGATGTCGCCTCTGTATTGTTGAATTAGAAGGGGCGCGAAACCCTGTCGCATCCTGTACAACCAAAGCCACGCCTGGTATGGTTGTTCGCACTTCAACCGATACAATAGAGGCGTATCGGAAGACGTTGCTTGAAATGGTTGTCGGTGAGAATCGCGAAGTTGATGTCTCTCCATTGCGCGGCTACGCCTCAGCGGAACTTGCTGACCTCCGCGACAGGTACGAAATTAACGGCGGACGTATCACGGGTGCAATATCCGGCACAAGTAAAGCCGATGATGACAATCCGTTTATTCTCAGAGATTATGAACTTTGTATCTCGTGTTATCGGTGTGTCCGCGTCTGTGCTGAGCAAGAGGGTGACCATGCCATTAACGTCATGAATCGCGGCTTCCATACCCAGATTACGACCGAATTTGATGGACTTCTCAAAGACTCCGCCTGTACGTTTTGTGGACAGTGTATTCAGACCTGTCCGACCGGTGCCCTTGCTGACAAAAAGGCACTCCGTGCCGTTGACGAAGTTGCGGAGGCTGTTCCTGAGAAGACGCGCACTATTTGTCCGTATTGTGGTGTCGGGTGTTCTGTTGATGTCCTAACGAAAAACGAGAAGATTGTCGGTATCCATCCGGCGATGGACGGACCTGCGAATCAGGGCGCGCTCTGTGTGAAAGGGCAGTTTGCTTATGACTTCGTTCAACATCCTGATCGGTTGAAAACGCCTCTTGTTCGCGGTGATGACGGTGAACTCCACGAAACTACATGGGAGGATGCACTTGATAGAGCCGCCGAAGGTTTCCGAAAGGTCAATGTTGAACACGGTAGGCATAGCATCTACGGCGTTGCTTCTGGGCGCGCCCCGAGTGAAGCGGCGTATCTCATGCAGAAGTTTATCCGTGCGGGGTTCGGAACGAACTATATCGACAACTGTAGCCGTGCCTGACACGCCCCGACCGTTGCCGGTCTGGCAGCGACAATCGGACGTGGGGCGATGTCTAATCCGCTCGTGGATATGGAGAAACCCGATGTTATCTTCTGTATCGGTACGAATATGACGGAATGCCATCCAGTCGCTGCGACGGGGCTTAAGAAGGCGGTTGCCCGCGGTGCGAAATTGATTGTGGCGGATCCGAGACGCATTGGGTTGGCGGAGATGTCGCATCTTTACCTCCCGCTCCGTGTCGGTTCGGATACAGCACTCCTGCTCGGCATGGCGCACGTCATCGCTCGTGAAGGTTTGATTGATGAAGAATTCATCAAAAACCGGACGACCGGATTCGATGAATTCTTTGAACATATCAGTCAGTGGACCCCGGAGTGGGCGGAAACGATCACGGGTGTACCTGCAAAGGACATTGAAACGGCTGCGATGTGGTACGGTCGCGCAAACAAAGGTGCTATCTATTACACATTAGGAATCACAGAACATATTTGTGGTGTTGAGAATGTCCAAAGCCTGTGCAATCTTGCCTTGATGACCGGTCATGTTGGACGAGAGGGAACGGGTATCAACCCGATGCGTGGGCAAAACAACATCCAAGGGGCTGGTGATAGTGGGGCATTGCCAAACAACTACCCGGGTTTCCAAGCCGTCACGGATCCTGAGCATCAGGCGAAGTTTAAAGCGGAATACGGTAGAGAGATTGACTTAGAGAAGGGTATCACGAAAGTGACGGCGTTAGAACTGTGCGGTGATAGCATTCATGCGATGCTGATTGATGGTGAGAACACGCTAATTTCTGACCCGGATCGAGAGCATTGCGAACACGCGCTGCGTTCATTAGCGCATCTTGTTGTCATTGACATCTTTCTGACGGAGACTGCTGAGCTTGCTGATGTTATCCTACCAGCAACGGCATGGGGTGAAACAGATGGTGTATGTACGAATACAGAGCGTCGCGTCCAACGGATGCGGGCTGCAGTACCGCCCGCAGGTGATGCTAAACCGGACTGGTGGATTATCTGTCAGATTGCCCAACGTCTTGGGTTTACAGGTTTTGACTTCGATACGCCAAAACCGATTTTCAACGAACTCTGTCGAGTCTCGCCTATTTATGCTGGATTGGATTGGGACCGCATTGAGAGAGGTGAGTATCAATGGCCCGTCCCACATAAAGAACATCCGGGGACACCGAGGCTTCACGAGGAGACGTTTGTCAATGGACGCGGTATCTTCTCGAATGTGCATTACCGCGATCCTGCTGAGACGATTAGCGAAGAATTCCCTGTATGGCTTACAACCGGTAGACGTTTGCAATCCTACCACACTCGGACGCAAACAGGCAGAGCGGAAGGGATTGATTATCTCTTACCGGAAGAATCCTTAGAAGTCAATCCTGTTGACCTTGAGAGATGGCAATTAGCAGATGGGGAATGGTGTCGCATGAGCAGTGCGCGCGGGAGTATCAACATCAAAGTCAAAGCGACGGCTCGTTCGCCACGTGGCACGGTTTTCGCCAGTTTCAGTTTTGCGGATGTCCCGGTCAATGTGTTGACGGGTTCTGGCTACGACCCGGTTACCCATACCGCTGAATTAAAGGTATGTCCTGTCAAATTGGAGCCGCTTTAAGATTTTTTTAGGAAGCGAGTACCTTGAAAAAGGTGTGTATGAAAGACGTTATATGGGTTGGAGATTCGCGTGAACGACTGCGGCGATTTCCCAAAGAGGTCAGACAAGCAATTGGTAAGGCGTTAGAATATGCTCAACTCGGAGATAAACACCCAGCCGCCAAACCAATGCGAGGTTTGGGGACAGGAGTCCTACAGATTGTTGCCCGACATTCTACCAATGCTTATCGGGCTGTTTACACAGTGAGCATCCGAGAGCGGATATATGTACTACATTATTTCGAGAAGAAATCAACACGAGGCGTAAGAACCCCCAAAAGGGAAGTAGACCTTATCAAGCAACGCTTAAGACGAGCAAGAGAAATGGAGGCAATATATGTGTGATAACGTGAAGTTTGAGAAAAGCAGCGGAAACGTGTTTAAAGATATAGGTTTCTCTGATGAAGAGGCAGAAGCCTTGTCGTTTAGAACAAAGTTAGCTTTTGAGGTATTTACACTTCTCAAGCAGTCTCGGTTGAGGCGCGTGAAAGCGGCGAAACTTCTGGCGGTTGACCCAACAGACATCTCAAAACTCAGGAACGGGAACGATGATCATTTCAGTTTGGCATGCCTTTCTGATTTTCGGGATCGGTTGAAACGCTATATGGAAGGTCGGGTTCCGTTATCAGAAAATGATGAAACGCAAAACGCGCTCGGAGCTGGCAGATGAATTGGAAATCCCGCTGGTCAGAACAGCATACGGATGTGGAGGCTTTAAAGCAACAGTTACAATCTGAGGGTTTCAGTGCTTATGAATGGAGTGGCCGTCCGGGGGGTGCGTATCTCGACTACATCCATACCCAAGATGAGGTTGTCTGTGTCCTGTCTGGCACGGCAGATGTAAAAGTTGCGGAGGCAACTGGGACTGTTGAAGCTGGGGACCGGATGGATGTTCCTGCGAATACCTATCATTCAATTACTGTTACGAGCGAGGAACCTCTGGTCGTTTTGACAGGAATGCGAAAGACTTAGGCGTATAGAATTACTTAGATCGTTCTAAAATCTACCATAATAGGAGCGCAAAAATGGACACGCAAGAAGTTCGTCAATTCTCACCTGAGCGTCTTCCGCATGAGACTCCCAAAATGACGTTAGCGGAATTCCTCGAAAGTGACTTAGAAGGATATGAATACATTGAAGGAGAATTAGTGCCAATGCCACCAACCTCATTGGAACACGGTGATGTTAGTGTGAGTCTAATTTCGTTATTAAACGTGTACGTTCGCGAGAATCAGTTAGGACGTGTTTATGCATCAGATACAGGATTCCGGGTTGGCGAACGGATGCTGATACCTGATATTGCCTTTATTTTAACTGATCGGCTTCCTGACGATCGGCGCAAAGCATCCCCAATCCCACCAGACCTTGCCGTGGAAGTTGTTTCTCCTTCGGACAAGTTGTACCAAGTTGAGGAAAAAGCTTTTGCCTACCTTGAGGCAGGGACACAGTTAGTATGGGTGATTAAACCTCCCTCCAAAACAGTGACTGTTTACCGTTCAGAAACAGACATCACAGTGCTCACGCGGAATGACACGCTTAGCGGAGAAAAAGTCGTCAAAGGATTCTCTTGCGAGGTGGCAGCACTTTTTGAATAGTTAATAGTTAATAGTTATCCGTGAAGAGGGTCACCTTTGAAGGCAGACTCTTAACTCATAACCCGGGGAATGCCATTAAGACATTCATACCGTTGATTGAACTATCAACTATCAACCAACAATCATAAACATAGAAAGGAACATTTATGAATATTACTGTCAAAACAGGCGGGTTTAGTCAAGAGCAGAGCGATGTTATTGCCGTTGGTGTGCTGGAAAACCCGGATTTCTACAGCGCGCCGCTTCAAAATATAGAACAGGCGTTGGGTGGACGAATTCGCGAACTCATGAACCTTGGAGACTTCACAGGTAAACATAAAACGACAAGTTGGCTGTATACAAATGGGGTTATTAGTACGCCTCGTATACTATTGGTGGGTTTGGGTGAATACCACGATCTTACTCCTGAGCGGGTACGTCAAGCAGCGGGACAGGCTGCACGGACGATCCGGGATATGGGTTTAAGGACGGTTAGCATTCCGATCCCAATAGAAGCCACCCCAGAAATAATCCAAGGGGCTACAGAGGCATGTCTCCTTTCGCTCTATCAGTTCGACGAGCATAAAACCGAAAGTGGCGATGGAGACGAGAAGAAACAGATTGAATCCCTGACGTTCTTAACTGAAAACGATCAAATCAAGGAAACCGTGGAAGAGGCTGTCCAACGTGGAGAAATAATCGCCAACGGTACGCTTCTTGCCCGTGATTTGAGTAATCAACCGAGCAATCATCTCACACCGACACAACTCGCTGACAAGGCGGAAGCGGTAGCGGAGGCTGTCGGACTTAGTTGTGAAATTTTTGACAAAGCGACACTGGAAGAGAAAGGATTCCGAACCCTTCTCGCCGTTGCACAAGGGAGTGCTGAAGAACCGCGCTTTATTATCCTTGAATACGTTCCAGATGGTGAAGGACAGGATACCGTTGTGCTTGCTGGAAAGGGAATCACCTTTGATACAGGCGGTATTTCCCTGAAAGGTGGAAGTGGTATGCACGAGATGAAGCACGATATGTCTGGTGCCGCCGCTGTGATTGGTGCGATGCAGGTTATCGGGCAGCTCAAACCGAATGTGCGTGTGATTGGTGTCGTTGCTGCGACCGAGAATATGCCGAGTGGAACGGCTATTAAACCTGGTGATGTTATTACCTCCTACGGTGGGAAAACGATTGAGATTCTCAACACAGACGCAGAAGGGCGATTGGTGTTAGCGGATGCTCTCGGTTGGTCGGCGCAGTATAATCCGAAAGGTGTGATTGACTTAGCGACGCTCACGGGTGCTGTAATTACCTGTTTAGGACATATCGCCGCTGGTGCGATGGGAACAGATCCAGAACTGATGGCGAAAGTAAAGTCGGCTGCCGTCAAGACACACGAGCGCGTCTGGGAATTACCGCTCTGGGACGATTACGACGAAGGCGTTAAGAGTAAAGTTGCAGATGTGCAAAACATCGGGGACGGCGGTGCTGGGACGATTGCTGGTGGTGCGTTCTTGAAGAAGTTCGCCGAAGGCTATCCGTGGGTTCACCTCGACATCGCCGGGACTGCCTGGGGTATGAAAGGCTCTACGTATATTCCTGAAGGCGCGTCGGGTTATGGGGTTAGGTTGCTCGTGCAACTGGTTGAGGATTGGTAGGTAGTTATTAGTTGTTGGTTATAAATTATAACTTATAACCAACAACTAACGAATACTATCCTTCAGATCGGATCTGAATGAGTTTGTTAACAGCGTGGATATAAGCGCGGGCACTTGCTTCAATGATGTCTGTGCTGGCACCGTGTCCGGTAATGATGTTCCCGTTGTCCTGCACCTTTAAGGAGACTTCACCGATAGCGTCTTCACCTTCGGTTACGGAGCGGATCTGGTAGTCGATGAGGTTCAGTTGAATGTCAACAACTTTACTGATGGCTTTGAACGCTGCATCAACGGGTCCATCTCCGGTTGATGCCATTTCAATGACTTTGCCTTCCGTCCGAATCCCGACCGTTGTTGTCGGTGAGATTTTTGTTCCGCTGACCACCTGAATATAGTCGAGTTCAAAGACAGAGGGGATTGCGCGAATCTCATCGCTCATAATCGCTTCAAGGTCGGCATCCTGTATTGACTTTTTCTTATCAGCGACGCTGAGGAACCTTTCATAAACCTTGTCCAACTCTTCCGGTTTCACCTCATAGCCGAGTTCGCTGAGGCGGTGCCGAAGTGCGTTGCGTCCAGAACGGGGACTCAGAATGAGTTGGCTCTCTTTCCATCCAATCTCTTTCGGATCGATGATTTCAAAAGTTACGCGCGATTTGATGATACCGTCTTGGTGGATGCCAGAACTGTGTGCGAAGGCATTCGCGCCAACGATTGCCTTGTTCGGCTGCACCATAATACCCATCGTTCGGCTGACTCGCCGACTAATCGGGACGATTTCCTTAGCATTAATGTCTGTGTAATACGCTTTGAAATAATCACGCCGTGTGCGGATTGCCATGACGACCTCTTCGAGTGAGGTATTCCCTGCCCGCTCGCCAAGTCCGTTGATTGTGCATTCTACCTGCCGTGCGCCTTGCTCAATTGCGATGAGACTGTTTGCAACGGCTAATCCAAGATCGTTGTGGCAGTGGACACTAATAATGGCGTCGTTAACGTTTGGGACGTTTTCCATGATGCCTTTAATTAATTCGCCGAACTCAGTCGGTACCGTCCATCCGACGGTTTCCGGTATGTTGACGACGGTTGCGCCAGCAGCGATAGTGGCTTCAACGACTTCATAAAGGAACGCTAATTCCGTGCGTCCAGCGTCCATCGGTGAAAACTCGACGTTTGCATCAACGTGATTTTCACAGAGGCTTTTTGCGTAGGCGACGGCATCGATTGCCATGCGAAGTGTATCTTCGGGAGTTGTACGTGTGATCCGTCCCATGTGGATCGGAGAGGTTCCGACAAACGTATGGATACGGGCGCGCGGTGCGTCCTCAATCGCCTTCCATGCAGCAGTGATATCCTTCTCCACAACACGTGAAAGCGCGCAGATTTCGGGACCTTCCACCTCGTTTGCGATCTGTTTGACGGCATCGAAATCACCGGGTGATGAAATTGGGAATCCGGCTTCAATGACATCAACATTTAATCTGGCAAGATGCTTAGCAATCTCGAGTTTTTCCTGGATACCGAGTGCGGCTCCAGGGGTCTGTTCTGCATCGCGGAGCGTTGTATCAAAGATGTAGACTTTTTGCGGGTTGGCTTCAAAATCGTCCACGGGTGTGTTCCTCCAAATATTTTTAACGATTAAATCTGGTTGCTTCTCCATTTCATTACGAAAAGGTTTAAATTTCACGTCCGACAGCAACAGCAATAGGCTTGAGTTCCTGCATCAGTGCCTCGAATTGGTCTGGAAACAGCGACTGCGCCCCGTCCCCTGTCATCGAGTGATCTGGGTCGTGATGTACCTCAAGTAAGAGTCCATCTGCCCCGGCAGCTACGGATGCTTTCGTCATATCACAGACCAAACTCCTGATGCCTGTGCCGTGGCTTGGATCGACAACAATAGGTAAGTGGCTCAATTCGTGAACGACGGGAACCGCATTCAGGTCGAGTGTGTTGCGGGTGTGCGTTTCAAATGTTCGGATCCCGCGTTCGCATAGAATGACCTCCTTATTACCTTCTGAGAGGATATACTCAGCGGCGAGTAGCCATTCCTCGATTGTTGCGGACATGCCGCGCTTGAGGATAACGGGTTTCCGTGCGCGTCCAACTTCACGCAACAGATAGAAATTTGTCATATTCCGTGTGCCGAGTTGGAACATATCCGTATATTCCCCGACGAGTTCGACTTCGTGTGGGGTCATCACTTCGGTGACGATGCCGAGTCCTGTTTCATCTTTCGCCGCTTGTAGCATTTTAAGTGCTTCTTCGCCGTAGCCTTGGAAGCTATAGGGACCGGTTCTCGGCTTAAAAGCACCGCCTCTGATGAAACTCGCCCCAGCCTTTTGAACCAGTTGGGCGATGGTTACGATCTGCTCTGTGCTCTCGACAGCACAGGGACCCGCAATAACAGGTATCTCCCTTCCGCCAATCTTTGTGCCGTTGACGACAATAACAGTGGGCTCATCGCCTCGGAATTCACGGGATGCCAACTTGAATGGTGCTGTAATCGCCATTGTTCGCTCCACACCGGACATTGACTCTATGGGAATATCACCAAGCAACGTTTTATCTCCAATTACACCGATAACTGTATGGCGTTCGCCGGTTGAGATTTGTGCCTTCAACCCGACGCTCTCAATCCGTTTAACAACAGCATCTATATCTGCCTGTGTTGCATCGGTTTTGGTCACGATTACCATGCTTTTCAACTACCTCCGCCTTCTTAATAGTAAGTTTTCAGTTTGCAAGCTGCCCTAAAAAGTAACTCTGTTGGAAATCAAGTTTAGTTAAAAAAAATACCCAACATTGAATTTTTCTTCAACGCTGGGTGGTGATAACGAAATCGGTTAAAAATAGCATCGCTTACGGCGCTTCACCACCTGGCGTAGCTGTACAGATAAAGGTACAGGTATAGATACAATCCGAGGCCGGCTTTTAAGAGCACGTTTTCGCCTTCAAACTGCACAAAAGGCGTAAAGATAGCCCACGCGTAAAGAGAACCGTTCTGTAAAGAAATTGGCGCGATCTGTAGCCGAGGGATTTGTACTGTAGTGGTATTGCTTTGAAGCGTCCGCATTGTCAAGTTCCTATTAAACTCAAATACTAAAGGATTCTACCCCTATGTCCACAAGTAAATTGCGCTATTAAAGTGGATATTTATGTAACCTTAAGACGTTATTTACGAAAAAGCGTTTATATTTTTTCTAAGGCATAGCACTTTAATAAAAGACACACGCTGTCATCTCCATTGAAATAACAGATTTTATTATATAATAACACACTTTTTAACACAAGTCAAATTTCTTTTTACGCAAAAGAGCGTTGACGCACAAATCGATGTGTGCTAACATAGAATAAAGAACGAGGTTATGAGAAAACTATGAAAAAAGAAGAACATTTTACACCAATCACCATTGGAATTATGGGCGGTTCCGCCTCTGGAAAGACGACGTTTGCAAGTGCTTTGGAAGAACAGCTCTCGGAATTCTCACCCGTCGTCTTGAACCAAGACTCTTATTTCCGTAACTGGTCGGAATACTCGGAGGCGGAACGCGAGCGAGTGATTACGGCAAATCATCCGGACGCTGTGTTGTGGGATGCGCTTATTACAGACATCAAGAAACTTCGTGAACGCGTTTCTATTGAATTCCCTACTCCGGGGACACGTGCTGCTCAGCGGGATAACGAAAAAACGAGCGTGCAACCGAGCGATGTCGTTATTGTAGAGGGACACCTCATTTTCTGGCGTGAAGACCTACGCGACTTGATGGACATCAAAGTGTTCCTCGATGTAGATGCCCATGAGCGTGTTCTCCGACGGATGCTCCGGGATGTCGCGCAACGCGGCGGCGACTTGGAGTGGGCTATCAATTGGTACCGCCGCGATGTCCTTCCGAATTTTCCTGTCTATACGGAACCCTGCAAACAGTATGCTGATCTGATTATCCCTTTCCAAGATGAAAACCCTGTTGCCTTACAAACGCTTGTTGCGGGCATCCGAACCCGGATCCAAGAAAATATCTCATCGTCTTAATCCAGCCCATTGATGCAGAAGACGCGCGTGATCTACGTGCGTCACCCACTAAAGCCATTTTGACATCACGCTCTGCCACGGTGGCAACGGTGGTGTCAATTTGGCAAACCTAAATTGTCAACCGCTTTTCCACAAATTTCTCTATATAGATATCCTTCCTAAGCGGAAAGGCACAAAGCATCCCATGTCCAGCGGGCTGATACGCTTGCCTAAAACTGAAAACCAACTTTGGCACGCAATTTGCTTATATGCAAGCAGTGAGGCGAATATGTCTGAAATGCCTCTGAAACGATTGGCACAAAACTTGCTTATAACATTTACATAGAGAAATAAAAATCAAGAGGAGAAAAAAATGACTTACTTAACGACACGCAGACCGATGAGAAACCTGTTCGGTCTTCACAACGAAATGGGGCGCGTTTTCGGATATCTCTTTGGTTCTCAGGAGGGCGGAACGGATACGGAAGAGACCTATTGGATGCCCACGGTGGATATTTCTGAAACCGAAAACAATTTTGAGATTCGCGCAGAACTCCCAGGGGTTTCCGAAGGTGATGTTAACATCTCGGTAACCGATAACCGTCTCACCATCAAAGGTGAAAAACGGCAGGAAGCGGAAACGGCTGGTAAAAACTATCACCGTGTGGAAAGACGTCACGGCAGCTTCCAGAGAAGTTTTACACTGCCGAGACATGTTGAGACTTCTGACATCAAAGCGGGATTCAGAGATGGTGTTCTGACACTCACGATTCCGAAGGCAGAAGCGGCGAAACCGACTGAAATTCCGGTCACCACATCTTAAAACGACTTGCAGGAAATGAAAAGGCTGGCGCGTGAATGTGCCAGCCTTTCTTTTTGTCTGTAATGCGAGTACTACGCCTCGCCTTTGTCCTTTAGAACACCGATGTAGAGAAGTGCTGCGAGGATCGCGCCTACGCCGGGTCCTACAAAGTAGAGCCAGATGTCGGCGTAGTTGCCACTGACAATGGCGGGTCCCAATGTGCGCGCTGGGTTGAGAGATGCGCGTGTCAACGGTCCGCCCATTAGGATGCAAAGTGCGAGTGTCAGTCCGATAGCGAGTCCCGCGAAGTTTCCTGCTTTTCCACTGACAGCCGTATTGAAAATTGTATTGACGAGGAAGAAGGTGAGCACGATTTCGACGACGAGTCCTTGACCTACGCCGACGTTTTCACTTAAAATCGTTACGCCGAGATCGCCTGGATTCGGTAACACTGCATTAAGTACAACTGCCCCCAAAATTCCACCGAGGAATTGGACAATCCAGTAACCGATGGCTGCAACGAATTGGATTTCTCCGGCTATTAGGAGACCGAGCGTCACGGCCGGGTTGATATGCGTGCCGGAGATGTGTCCGTACGCGTAAGCAAACACCACAATGACTAAGCCGTGGGCGAGTGCAACACCTACTAAACCGCCTTCGCCAATTGCTAACGCGCCCGCCCCAATAAAAATCAACGCAAAGGTACCAATAAATTCGGCGATTAAGTTCTTTGTATTCATGAAACTCCCCTTTAGGTTAAAATTGAACGGTCGAACGAATGTTAATCTGTCAAGAAAGTGCTTTGTAATCCCTAATAGTAGAAGTATAGCAGCCTCTTAATTTTGCGTCAATAGTGAGGATTGCTCAACATTCGGCGTTTTTGCCGATTTTGGTGGAAAAATCGCGAGCATGAAGAAATCCGCATTCATTTTGAAGTTGACAATTCCTGGTGTTGGTGTTAAATTAATTTGAGAGGGAGGAATTCTCATGGAAAAAGAGATTAGAAGCGATGTTAAAGGGATTGATCGGTTTATTTTTGAAACTGGAGCGGATCAGGAACAACTTCATCTTCATATTTCTGAAGTCGGACCTGGGCAACGCGCGCATCCACCGCATACACACGACGGACAAGAAATTTTCTACGTATTTTCTGGGGAGGGTGAAGTGCTATTTGGTGAAGAGACGCATCGTGTCAGAGACAATGAAGCCGTTCACGTCGATTGCCAAGTTCTACACGGGATACGTAATGTCGGTGAGACACCACTCCGTTACGCTGTGATTATTGCTAAGTGAGAGGGATTGGAAAATCTGGCATTTAACCGTGTTACGCTAAAGTTCTCTACTCTGGTGGGTCCTCTATCCATTGCTCCGTGTATAAATGATAAATGCCGTAGATACCTGCCGCAATCAGCACAATCCCGACCCCTGCTAACCCGCGCCGCACCCAAATCGGTTGTAAAAAGGTTGGTAAATTAATAGTCGTCCAACGCGGTTGCAGCAATTTTGACATAGCGATACTGAAATAGAGTACCCCGTATGCCATGAGACCAATGTTGCTTGCGAACGCCTGTTTTCGCGGCGTGACCGGCAATTTAAAAGGGTTAATAAGGTAATCGCCTGAAAAAATCAAAGTAAGCCCTACTATCAAAAAGGTGGAGAGTATCACGCTGGGATAGCCTGAATGTCGGAGCGTTACCAGTAAGCAGATGCTGATACTCCCGAGTAGAAGACTCATTATGCCTTGTAGAATCTGATAATTTCTGTTCTGTGAAACCATTTCCCACCTTCCTATTCAAATCGGACCCGTGGATCGACCAAAGTGTAACTGATGTCTGTCAGGAGTAAGCTGATAATATATAGGACGGATCCGAGATAGACCATGCTTCGGACAATTGCGAAATCTTGCGCCTGAATGGCTTCGATGATAAAACTGCCTAATCCGGGGATTGCAAAAAACGCCTCTATGAGTAAACTTCCGAGAAAAAGATACGGGATTGTTGATACCACACTCGTTAAAATCGGAATCATAGCGTTTTTAAGTGCGTGTTTAAAGAGGATTATCGCTTCACTCAATCCCTTTGCCCGTGCTGTCCGGACGTAGTCCTGATTGACTTCCTCAAGAAATATCGTCCGATAGAAACGTATCCCTCCACCAATCCCACTCATAATACCTATCACGACGGGGAGTGCTACAAACTTGAACATATTGGGTCCCGCATCGTATCCAGAAATCGGGAAAAGCCGCAATATTTTACCAAATACCCACTGTCCACCAATAATGTAGAAGAGCGCAGAAACAGACATAAGGATAACCGCGAGGATTGTGCCCCAAAAATCGACGTAGGTCGCCCGATAGTAAGCCACAATCATTGAAAAGACAATATTTGCAGAGAGTCCCAGTAGAAATGTTGGCAGTGCGATAGCAAAACTTGCCCACATTCGTTGTGAAATTTGCAATGTAATGTCAATGTTGTTCCGATCAGAAGTACCGAAATCGAAGACGAAAAGTTTAATTGACTTCTGGAAAAAGATTGTCTCCGTAAACTGCTTGCTTCCAGATGCCGCCGTATTGAACCAGAGGGGTAGGTGATAGCCGTTCTGTTTCTTCCAGTTATCAACATCCTCTTGGGTAATGTTCTTTTCCCCAAGTATCTTGCGCGCCATCTGATCTGGTGAGTTAACGACAAAGAAAAGCAGAAAGACGAGGATATTCACACCGATTAAAATTGGAATGGCGTAAAGGGTTCGACGGATAATATAAGTGAGCATTGAAAATCTACTGCGTGCCTCGTTCACGCTTCCAAATTGTGATGATTGCTGGAATTGTACACAGAATGAGAAATGCAGCACAGACCCATAGGGGCCAGAGGATCGGCTGATTCCATTCTTGACGACTTTCGGATCGTTGTTCCCCATCAATGCGGCGATATTTAAGTGTGTTGTACCCTGTGGAAGTCGGCTTGTTATTTTTCAGCCATTGATGCGATAGACCAAAATTAACAGGGTGGAAGACGAAGACCCAAGGTGCATCGCGTTGTAGCAGACGGTTCATCTCACCGATTATCTCCAAGCGTTCTGGTGAATTTGCCATATTTTTCATCTTTTCAAAGCGCTCGTTGAATTCTGGATTATCGTAGTTGGCAGCGTTTTCACCGTCGTGCAGTGTCTTACTATTGGGTCCGTAGAGCAGAAACATGAAGTTTTCTGGATCCGGATAGTCGGCATGCCATCCCCAACGGATGATTTGGAAGTTTCCGTTCTTAACTTTATCTCGAAAACGGTTGTAATCGGTGGTGCGGCTGTCCATAGTGATACCGAGTTGTTCTAACTGTTTCCGCATCCATGTTAAAGCGGCTGAGGCACCCGCGGATGTCCATGTGTTGTCAAAGGAGATAATGAGCGGGTTTCCGTTACTATCCTGTCCACCCGGATAGCCTGCTTCTGCGAGGAGTCGCTGAGCCTCCTCAATAGACTTGCGACTCGGTCGGTTGGACTGTGGATCCCAATCGTGTGTATACGGGTTTATACCGTCTGGACCTTCCAGATAGCCGAAGATACCGGGTGGAAGTGGACTGTGTGCGGAAACGCCGCGCCCGTTGAGGAAAATTTCAATGTATTCCTCGTTATCCAATGCTATCGAAATCGCTTGCCGAAGTTTCCGTTTTTCTGCCGTGTATCCACCGACAGTGTCATCAAGCATATTGAAGGCGAAGTAAACGGATGTCGGTTCTACGCTGATACGTAGGGCTATCTGCTTTGATTTCAATACATCACTTGCTGCAGGATCACCCGTACTATCGAAGGCGACCGCCCTATCAAATGTATCCGAAGGGATGCCGGAATTGTCGTAGTAACCTTGTAAGAATTTGTTCCAGCGAGGAATGGATTCTTTTTCTAATTTGTAGACGGCTTTGGGTATAAAGGGAATGATTTTCGCTGCGTCATCCAAAAGTCCCGTCTCTCTATCGCTGGGTTCGCCACTTGATGGGTAGTGTTCAACCCTAAAGTTCTCGTTCTTGACGAGAACTATTTCCTTATGCGCAATGAGGGTTTCTATCCGGTAGGGACCCGTTCCGATAGGGAATCTATCAATCGTGATGTTCCGTTCTTTCATAACGGGTTGTCCATAAAAGTCAATTGCCTCGCGAGGCATCGGTGAAAAGAACGGCATCGCTAACCAGTACACAAACTGCGGATATTTTGCTTTGAGGGTGATTCTATAGGTGTATCGATCGACAACCTCCACCCCAGGGAAAGGCGGATCTACCTGTCCGTTCGATAGGGCATCGGAGTAGGCTTCCATGCCGAGGATATAATCCTCTAACGTGCTCGAAATAGGACACGTGATTTTGGGGTCCGCCATGCGTTTAATCTGGTAGACGTAATCCGCTGCGATAAGCTCGCGCGTCCCAGTCATTGGAAAATCTTTAACTTGTGTAAATCCTTTTACATCCGCCTTTGTTAAATTGTGATAACGCCATTCACCCGTTTCAGTTTTAGCAAAACAGGGGTGTGGCTGATACATGATATCCGGACGGATGCGGATTTCATAGACAGCGCGTGCCACAGAGGCTGCAGGCGCGTCCGGTGGCAAAGGTTCCCCGCTGGCATCAAAATAGCGGGGTTGTGGGACCGCCTCTGCTGTCAGTGAAATTAACTCATACGGACGTTTCAGGTAGTGGTATTGTAACGGGGGTTCGTAAATCTGTTGGATGAATCTGTATTCGTCGGAACTATATGACATTGCCGGATCGAAGTGTTTTGGCTCCGCACTGAACGTGTTGTAGTAGATTGCCTCATCGTGTTCAGACTTCGGATATGGGTTGTTGGGGACACCACAACCGATGCAGAAGACAGTTAGCATTAGGAGTGTGCAATATTGCGTTGAAAATTTAGACAATTTGCTTCTCATCAATTTTCTTTAACGAACAGCCGGGTATTATAGTGAAGTCAAAAAATAAAGAGACACAAAACACGCTGCCATCGCTGGCGAGGTTTCCTAACCTCGCCAGCACGAATGTCTAATTAATTCTGAACTTTACCATAGATGCGCTTGTTCAGGCACAGGGACCTGAACAAACAGATACGCCGTCTACATCCCCTACCTAAAGGCAGGGGGTTTGACGGGAATATGCTAAAACGCATATAGGACGGTTAGGGATACCAAAGGACCGAATTCAAAGGCATCCTTCTCTTCATATACACCGTCTAACAATGCCCCACTGTCGTCATAGAGCGTCTCTTGGGTCAAGGGCAACATAAGTGCCACAGATAGTGGAATGTTATAGGGCGTTAAAATCGAGGCACCGACAGATGCCATGCTGAACCGGAGTCCAGAGTTGATGTCGAGTTCCCCTGCCCAATAGGCGTAGGATTGATAGAAACCGAAGTAACTCGTCTGAAGTGAAAGCCAATCGTTGAACCGATAGTTTAGACCGGCTGTGTAGGAAATCTCTCTGGATCCGCGATACGTCTTGCTATTTTCATACAACGGGAGTTTCCCGCGGAGACTTGCATTGGCACCTAATCCCTTGTAAAGTGGGAAACTGTAATGCAGGTCTGCGATTGGATTGAAGGTTCCGGTACCGAACTGGATATGAAGATGTTCGAGTCCAGCGTCCCCTAATTTCCACGGATCTTCTTCAGTCTTGCCAAAGGGGACGGTTGTTCCGATACGTCCTATTAAGAAATCGTTTTCCATCAAGAAACCTGTCGTCCGGTATCCCAACAAAACGTCTGTGTCTCTGGGGCCCGTGTAGGTATCGTTTCGATGATGGTTATTCCGATTGCGGACAATCGCTTCGAGTTCTGCTTGAGAAACCGGTTCAATTTCCTCAATAGTTGCCTCTTGGACTTTGGCTTCGTAAGGGATATTCGCTTCGAGTGTCCACTGTGGGTTAAACTGGTATTGCAACCCGACATCCACGCGATAAATATTGAGTGTAACGTGGTGTCGATGTAGGGGGACGTTTATTACTTTTCCATCAGGCGAAATCCCTTTCGTTTCTAAGTGTCCACCTTGTGCATCGAACCATCGCATCATACTGACAGTTCCCTGGAATCGCTTCATCTCTTCTGAAGTCAAACTGACTTCACTTAACCGAATCCCGCTACGCGGGATTGTGGGGTTGCTTCACGCCCCTCAGCTTTCTTGTACGAAACCGAGAGGTAGCAAGATAAATTGGAAGCAGATCAGTAGCAAAAGAATCCGAGTCATCATAGAGGATTTCCGTCCGTTTCCAAGTTGAGCCACTGGACTTCGGCATCGGAGAGTTCCAGTGCTACGGCTCCGAGCGAGGAGTCCAATTCTGCTATAGTTAGGGGTCCGACAACCGGCAAAACTGGGAAAGAAAGATTTAGGCAATAGGCAAGGGACACCTGAATAGGGGAGCAACCGGATTTCGCGCTTAATGCCTTTGCGCGTTCGAGTCTTTCAAAGTTATCGTCATTGTAATAGACGCGCACCATATCTCGATTTTCGCGGCTCTCGGGTGTAAATGCGCCGCTGAAGAAGCCACGTGCCTGTGAGGACCACGGCATCAACGGGAACTGGCTTTCGTTATGCCACTTGCGTGCGGCATCATCCACACAAACACAGCCTGCCCACATCGGTTCCATCGGGACTGCCAGGCTGATGTTGTTGCTGCAAGACACAAATCCGGCGAGTCCATTTTCAGCGGCGTAGGTGTTGGCATCAACGATGCGTTGTGGCTCCCAGTTAGAAGCGGCGATGGCGCGGATACGTCCTGCACCTATCTCCTCATTCAGATAGTCAATAATTGTGCTAACAGGGATTACAGGATCATCGCGATGGAGCATGTAGAGATCAATAGAGTCGGTGCGGAGCCGAGCGATACTTTCATCAAGATCGGCTTTAAGTTCTTCGGGGGAAAGACGTGGACGTGGCACTCTCCCTTGTGGGTGTCCCCCTTTATCAATGAGAAACACCTCGTCGCGGTTGTTGCGTTGGCGCATCCAGAGTCCGATGAGCATTTCGCTATCACCACCGCCATAGCCGTGTGCTGTGTCAAGTGCGTTTCCACCTGCCTCAAAGAATGCGTCCAGCATTTCGACGCTGTAGTCAAATTTCAGCGGCGAAAACATCATAGTCCCCAGAATCAGTTGTGAAATCTCTTTGTTGACTCCAGGAATTTTTATTTGCTTCATTCCAAACGGTTTCCTTTTTATTTCAGCGTTCGGGTCGAGCCCTTTGTAATTAGGATATTGTGTGAATACGAAAGAATTATAGCATATTCTCAATCTAAAATCCAGCAGGAAGCAGCAAATCAGTAAATGCCACAAACTATGGTAAACCTGAAAAATAAATAGACATTGGCCCCTCACTTGGTAGGCGAGGTTTCTAACCTCGCCGGTGTAAAGTGTCCAATTAATTCTAAGGTTTACGATAAATGAAGTTAAAAAAAATAATTCGGTAATGTCCGGTGCGGTTACAAACCGCACCTACTAAGTTTAGGGAAAATTGGAATTACCGATTTAAATTCTTAATGTTCATAAAGTTTGTGCTACAAGCGAGCCGAGGTACAGGTGTTTCCACTGACAGTGTTGTATTAGCTCCAACACCCTTCTGTGTATGCTTCACGATTAAACAATTTCTGACGGAAGGGTGTCGCGTCCGCCATCCATTCATCCGGGATCTCTTGGGTGTAGCGGTGGGGAGGACCGGCTTCCTTGAAAATGTCGATGGCGAAGATGCGGTAAGGTTGCGGAGAATTTATCGGTTTCTCCTCAACGGCGTGGAAGATGCGGGCGTTGATGTAAACCATACTTCCAGGCGGCAGGTCAAGCCTTTTTTCTTCTAATTTGCGTCCTATCTCGTGGTCAAAGTCGCCTGCGAGCATTCGTTCTGGGGTAGCTTCTTTCGTCGGTGCGACCTTATGGCTACCGGGTATCACTTTGAGGTTTCGATCGCCACGTGTGAAGCCATTTGGGTAGTACAAAATCTGAATGTAATAGTTATCGCGCTCGGCGAGGTTAACAGGATTCTCATGTTTCCAATGATGGTGATCTTGATGGTATCCGAGTGGACCGACCCCACGGGGTGCAATGTTAAGGGCGGAATGGCAGAAGTGGTATGCATCTCCGATAGTGGCGCGTATCAGTGCTGTAATGAAAGGGTCGTCAATGAGTCGGTCGCTGTATTCACCGCGATCGTTCCATGGACGAATGAAATAGGGATGCCGTTGGTCCTCACCGTTATTCAACGCTTCAAGGTACTGACGTACCGGGTCAAAACGTTGCGTAATTTCCTCAATTAATCCCTCTCGTCCATCGTCCGTGAATACGTCTGGATAAACGATATAACCGTCGTTATGAAAAGCGTCAATATCTGCCTGTGAAGGCTCGGATAGTCGGAAAAGTGAATCAAATGTAGTCGTGGTTTTCATGGTTTAACTCTTTTACATTTTTAGCAACCAATTTATAATTGCTCAGCAACAATAGCTTTTAAAATTTGCAGGACGCGTTCGGCTTCAAAAATCTCATTATAGACTCGCGAAAATTCAACAGTGAATGTCGGCTTTTCTGTTTCAATACCATCAACGCTTCCTCGAACAAAAGTCCAACTTTCAGAAACGGTGTAGCACCCGAAAATTTCTTGGGGGCCTTTAGGTATTACTTCTGATTGTCCCTCTACTTGACTTTTCCAATTAAGCCACGCGGCAGCGAGCATTTCACCGTAGAGTTGAATCTGAGGGTCGGAAGAATGAACACCGCGTTTTGCTTCATGGACAATGAGATAGGGCGTTTGCGGTTTTCCCGCGGCAGCCGGAGCAAGCGCACCATCTGCCTCACCTTCGAGTTGAAAAGTAGGATAAGCCGCTTTCAGAGGAATACCGGTCCATGCTTGAACGTAAGCCTGCTCGGCGAGTACCAACAGTGGATAGATTGCCCGCGCCCAAAGCGTTGCTTCATTCATGACTACCAAATCCCGTTCTCGCAAAATTGATTTGAGGTAAGCAATTTGAGCACCCTCCGCTGGGGTCAATTCGCTTTTTGGCATGTTTTCCCACCGATCAGACACACCAACTTGTATACGGATGGTTACGAGTGCCCTAAGCGTTTCTTCGGATAATTGCGCCAAACTATAGGATTCCATATTTTAAAACCTCCTACTTTGACGGGGCAGAACATCGCACCTATCAGCGCGACTATTCTTACATCCGGCTGTGTCCCTCTTCCTCAAACTTCTGCAGGAGTGCTGTGAGTCTTCCCACGATCTCTGGATATGTATCCCACACATTGTTCATTTCCCCTGGATCATCGTAAATATGATAGAGTTGTCCGGGTGTATTAGGATTGGGACGACCATCGCGAGGTGGGGGCCATCCGCCTGAACCTTGCGTCCCCAAAATCAGTTTCCAATCGCCGTGTCGGATAGAAAAAACACCCGTGCTGGAGTGATGCACGATAGCGGAGCGTAATGGATATTCCGTCTCTTCTCCCAATAATGCGGGTAAGACATTACAACTGTCCTGACCTGCGTCGTCAGGGACTTCTGTTCCGACAATCGCGGCGCACGTCGCCATAAGGTCTGTGAGGCAGGTTAGGGCGTCGGTTTCAGTGTTCGGTGCGATGACCCCAGGCCAACGCGCAATCAGCGGCTCACGGTGTCCACCCTCCCAGATATGCGCTTTGTACCCGCGCCAGTCACCGCAGGACTTGTGGTCGTAGAGATGATACGGCATCGGACTATCATCGCCTTGGATTCGGTCACCGGGTAAGGCACCGTTATCGCTCGTAACAAAGATGAGCGTGTCGTCCGTTTTACCCGTGTGCTCTAATGCATCCATAACCTCGCCGACCATCCAATCGACAAGCCAGACAAGATCACCGCGTGGACCGGCACTGCTCTTACCGCGTGCAAAGTCAGGCACAACTGCTTCCGTGCAGGGTTCGTGTGGGGCAGAAGGGGTGAGATATAAGAAAAAGGGAGCATCGGTATCGGCTTGTCCTTCAATGTATTCGACCGCTTTCTGCGCGATAATAGGGTCGGCATCCTTGTGCTCCCATCCGGGGACCATCATGCCACGGCGACTTGTAAATTCTGCCACGTCATGATAGGTACTTGGAATTTCGACAAAGGTATCGTTCGCAATAAAACCGTAAGGCGGTTGGCATGTCGGACAACCCGCATTTCCGTAGAAATAGTCAAAGCCGATATCTATAGGACCCCCAGTTAAAGGTGCAGTGAAATCAATATGTTCTTCCAATTCGCGCTCGGCATTTTGCCAAGGGAGCGGTGCATTGAAATCAAAATCGTAGCCGGGGACTGTTGAGAATTCGAGTCCCAGATGCCATTTACCGACACAGGCGGTGTTGTAGCCAGCATCTTTCAGGAGTCCAGCGACCGTCAAACGTTCGCGTTCAATAAGCGGTGGTTCGTATCCGTAAAGCACGCCGTGTTTGAGTCGGCTCCGCCAGCAGTAGCGTCCGGTGAGGACACCATATCGTGTGGGTGTACAAACAGCAGAAGGGGAGTGGGCATCGGTGAAGCGGATTCCTTCTTGGGCGAGTTTATCCATGTTCGGGGTGGGAATCTTTGACGCTGGGTTATAGCAGCCGACATCGCCGTATCCCATATCGTCTGCCATGATAAAAACAATATTGGGCAAGTTATGTGTATCCATTGCAGGCTCCAGATTGGCGTTGTGGCGATGAGGTATCGCGCCTATGATAATTTCGCTTTTAATTCAGCGAGGTCCTTGTCAATTGAAGCTTCTTTAGCATAACTCGAAAATTCGCGTTCTGATCTCGTATCTTGATATGCGACATCCATTTCAGCGGCAGCTTTTGCCAAAGTCGCTGCCTCGGTTGCGTCTTGTTCCATCTTCGTAAGCGTCTCAAATGCCTCATTGTCTTGTATCTCATTTAGCATCTCACGGAGGTGTGCTTCGGCATCAACGTTCCTGTGCTGTGCAACGACAGTGGTCTTTTGCCCCTCTGCTTCTATTACTTTCTGCTGCAGGTGTTCAAGGAGATCACTGAGTGCTTGGACGACCTGTTTCTGCTCTTCCCATTGTCCCCTATATTTCTCTGCCAATTGCTTATACTCGTTTCGTTTTTCGATGTCTTCGCGAGCCAAGTCTTCACGTCCAGCGTTAAGGTTAATAACAGCCCGTTCCTGCCACCTTTCCACTTGGGTGACAGCTCCTTCGTAAGCGTCCTGAAACTGCTTTTCAACGCCGATAGAGGCGTCAACTTTCTGGCGTGCCGCTGAGAGTTTACTTTTCATCTCAGCGATTGCAGCCTCTAAAACCCTTTCAGGTTCTTCGGTTTCGGTGTGTTCCAACTCCGGTTCAAATTCCACAACGACCGTCTCAGCGAATTTATCTCCGAGGCGTTGCCGTTTCTTTCCGAATGACCAGAAGAAATCCAGTGGTTGAAGAATACCTGCAAATCGCCGAAGGAAGGCATCTTTGAAGGTGCAAGGTTTACCGTCTTTTAGCCGGACGACCTGTAGAGACAGTAATTTTTTTCCGATGCCCTGACCGTTTCTGAAACCGTCAATGAAAAATAGACCGAATGCCCATAAAGCAGCACTGATAAGCGCATAGACGCTGAATGGAACACTCGCTTTTAACATATTAGAGAATCCTGTATCGAAAAACAAAATTGCTCCCACCGCAAAAAGAAACCCGAAAACCGATTGCGCGGCACCTATGAGTGCGATGTCTATAAAGAGGGCGTATAACCGCTTCATTCGGGGTGCTAATTTGAATTCTTTTCCTGCGATTTTAATAGACCTCATTCTGAGATAGCCTCCTTTCTATTGACATAGAGTACAGAAAAAGAAAAAAGGATAGGGAAATTTAGAACACCTCGTAACGCGGTATGCCGATACTTCTTTTTTTAGGCTTTCTGATCTACCATACTTGAGAGAACCCCGAGGATCTTATCGCATTGCGCGATTGTGTAGACTGTCATATCAATATGCAGCTTCTGCCCCTCTAATTTAAGGAATTGCCATTCTGTTCCTGTCGTGCTAGCCCCATAAACAGAGGGTATACTGTTCTTTTTCTCGTGAT
Source organism: Candidatus Poribacteria bacterium (assembly GCA_965232115.1). GTDB lineage: Bacteria > Poribacteria > WGA-4E > WGA-4E > WGA-3G > WGA-3G. Next base: position 3,082,586 of record OZ246958.1, on the reverse strand, counting down.
TAAAGTGCTGTGCTGCGATCATCTCAGCAACACATTGCCCAAATCCGAGTTTAGGTTCAGCGTTCTTTGCCTCAACCAGTGCGATGACCGGTGCCTCCAGAAAAAATTGCTCTGGCGACAAACTTATCAAAAAGTCGCATACGCCCGTTAAGCCCTTTTCTGCATCGACACTGAAATCAATCCCGGAAAAGAGACTGATGCGGCGATCGAAATGCTCTCGGAGCTCAAACAAGACATTCGCGACTATCAACTCCGAGCGCGCTTTCTCTGTTCCTATCGCGACGGCTAAAGGGACTTTTTTTCGCAAATCATCCGTGAAATGTGAGCCCGGTGTTATAGGTTCTATCCCAGAAAAGAGATCTATAGACCCAATCGTTTGCAATTCAAAGGCTGTTCGCGCTGATTCCAAAGTAAAGTTGCTGTAAGCCATCGGATAAACCCCCTAAGTGTGAATAGGCTCAGACACCGACACCGCGTTCAACACATCATAAAGTTGGCACGGTCACTGCGACTTCGCGTCCACCGGCGTTTGAGGAATCAATCACGCCTTGGATGATAACGTTGGTGAGCATCACGCCATACGGGTCAATCGGTGAGGGTTTACCTTCACGGACGGCATCAACAAAGGCTGTATCTTCTGCATGGAACACGTCAACGGCTTCAAACTCAGTAAACTCCTGATCAAAGATTTCACCATCTTTATCGCCGTAAACGCGGACCCCTTCCTCTGGTCCTCGGACTTCACCGATACCGAGACGGAGTCCGGCTTTTTTACCGAGGAAAATCGTTCCACCGAGTGAATCCATGTTCATGCACCAGCAGGTCTTGAAGACCATACGTGCCCCGTTTTCAAAGACGACCCAACCGACTCCAAAATCTTCAACTTCGGTTTCCTTAAGTGCTGGATTCCATGTGTTGTGAAGACTGAGATAGTTAGAGGTAATCCCCGACACCGCGACAGGCTTTGGGTGTCCCATTAGATAGAGGGCAGTGTCTAAGGCGTAAACGCCGATGTCGGCAGAGGCACCTAAACCGGCTGTCGCTTTTACGATAAAACTCCCGCCCGGATTTCCGCGGCGGCGGTCGGCAACGGTTTCGACGTAATAGATGTCGCCTAAAGTGCCAGCGTCAACGATTTCTTTTGCTTTAATGACTTGTGCGGAGTATCGGAGTTTGAGTCCGATCATTAGGATTTTATTGTTTTCTTTTGCGGCGCGCCACATTGCAGCGGCGGCATTGAGTGTTGCCTCCATCGGCTTTTCGCAGAAGACGTGTTTACCGGCGTTGAGCGCGGCGACAGTCGGTGCGGCATGCACACCGGTCGGGGTACAGACGTAGACTGCCTCAATCTCATCCATTTTGAGCATTTCGTTGTAGTCAGAAAATGTGCGTGTGATGCCCCAACGCTCTTTCGCGCGTTCGAGGTTTGCTGACACGAGGTCGGCGGCGGCGATTATTTCTGCGCCATCAATGTTAGCGATGGTGCCACAATGCGCCTGTGCGATGCCGCCTGCGCCAATTAAGCCTAATTTAACTGTTCTCATTTTAGTCTCCTCATTAGATGTTATCTCCTCTTGATTTTATCCTATTTGTCTTTTGGAAGTCAAGGGAAAATTGATCGCGGATTATCGCGGATTGCGCGGATGACACGGATTAGGAGCCTTTTTTGCGAAGATTGCCTAAGTTTTGTAGGGAGGGTATGTTTATAGAAACGCGTCTCTAAAACACATTTTAGCCCTATAAGGGCGGTATGTTTATTTTCAGAATCAGACCACTCCCACAACACCCCATCAATCTCTACCATAATCCCAAATGGTAAAACCAAGAAATAAGGACACAAAGTGCTCTATTTCCGCAAATTGGCGACTGAGAGGTCGGGATTGTGAACCATCCTACAGAAGAAACCGATTGACACGATTCAGACGCTATGCTATATTTCAAGCAGATGACTTACCTTTAGGAGGCTATCGTGAAAGCGGCACAATTTTACGGCGGAAAAGACATTAGAGTTGAAACCGTGCCAGACCCAACCCCTGAAGAAGGACAAGTGCTGGTGCAGGTAGAAGCGGCAGGGATCTGTGGCAGCGATCTACACGGATACCATCATCAACCGGAGCAACCTTTATCGCCCCGTATCGGTGGACACGAGTTGATGGGAAAAATTATTGATATAGGTAGAGGTGTCACAAACTATGACAAAGGGGCGCGCGTGGCGGTTGAACCGATTACTCCGTGTAATGATTGCCCGGAGTGTTACACCGGTAATTATAACATCTGCGTGAATTTGCGACATGGTGGGGGCGGTTTTGCGGAATTTATGGTCGCACGGACACCCAATGTCTACCCCTTGCCAGAGAGCGTCTCCGCCGAAGGGGGTGCGTTGGCAGAGGTTTACGCAGTGGCAGTTCATGCCGTCAACAGGGCGATGGTATCACCGGGGGATCGTGTTGCTATTATCGGGAGCGGTCCTGTCGGACTGACGATTGCACAGGTTGCAGATGTCGCAGGGGCGACTTCTATCGCTATGCTCGGAAAACCAGATGGCCCGATACAGATTGCTCACGAAGCGGTGGGTGCCGTGCCTATTAATGTGGATAAGACGAACCCTGTCGAAGCGATTATGGACTGGAGCGATGGCAGAGGGGCGGATATTGTCTTTGAAGCCGTCGGTGGCACGGCGAATACGCTGGAACAGGCAACAGAAATCGCGTCAAAACGCGGGACGGTCTGTATGGTCGGTGGGCATCGTACGCCACTCACCTTTACAGAACGGTTTGCCCGGAGTCGCGAGCTGACAGTCGTCTGGTCATTCTGTTACGGCAGACGCGGCGGAAAGACGGAATTTCAAGTGGCTATCGACCTACTCGCCGCCGGTAAACTCGATCCGAATCCGTTGGTTACACACAGGTTTAACTTGGACGATATTAGTGAGGCATTTGCTGTTGCAGCAGGTCGCGATGAACACGGGTCTGTTAAAGTGCTCGTGACACCGAATGATTAGCAGTCAGCGGTCAGGTCGCTGCGCTTTCAGCCATCAGTTGTTGGTATACCGATAACTGACAACTGACAGCCGATAGTTTCCGACAGCGAATAAAAGGATATAAAAATGGAAAATCTTAAACTGCTCGTATTTGTCGGAACGGAAGGTATTTATCACGACCACGCAGGAAATGGTCAGTTCTTGACCTCAATGCTCAACGGTACTGACAATATTGCAGCGGATTTCTCGCAAGATTACGATGTGCTTGCTGATGGGCTTAGTGGATATGACACCGTGCTTTTTTACACCGATGTGGGAGAACTGACCTCGGCACAAGAGGACGGTCTACTCAACTATATCCGAGCAGGCGGCGGCTTTTTCGGGTTGCACACTGCGGCTGCCTCGTTTAGGGAATCTGAAGGTTACCACGGTATGCTGAATGGTTTTTTCGACGGACATAGCCCGTATATGGATTTCACGGTTAACGTGAGTGATGATGAACACCCGATTACCGAAGGATTAGGCGACTTTGCGGTGACGGACGAACTGTACTATCTCAAGCACAATCCTGCTGCGTCGCATCATCTGATGCACGCTTATGACGAGACGAAAGATGAGACGCATGTCATGGCGTTTCACCATACTTACGGCGAGGGACGGGTTTTCTACTTTGCGCTGGGGCACAATATGGCGGTGCTTGAGAATCCAAGTTTCCAAAGGGTCATCTGTCGAGGCGCGCTGTGGGTAGGCAATCGGCTTTAGTTTGTTCCGGTTTGTGTTGAAAGATGGGCGACCGATTGTTTCATGGTTGTCCAATCTGCTGCTGTTGCTTCAACGTTTCTATTTCCCGTGCGAGCATCTCTACTTGTCTTTCGAGAGTGCGATCCTTTCCGCTTCGCCATGCCATAAGGATCTGTGGAATCGCTATCGCTGCAACAATAAGGGCTATTAACGCATATACAACGTTTGTTACGTGATCGATACGTTTGTTCACGCTCACAAATTGCTTGTCAATACTTGCAAATTGGGTATCAATACTTGCAAATTGCTTGTTAACGCCCTCGATTTTAAGGTCTACATATTCTTTGAGGCGCTGCTCGGAGGCTGCGATTTCCTGTTTAATTTCCTGTTTAATTTCCTGTTTCAGCCGTTTTTCGGACTCGTTGACGATCAAGCGGATTTTGTTTATATCCGCATCTGTGAGTTCGCCGAGCGCGGGAAACGCGATAGCAGCAAAAAGTATTGAAAGCAGAAGTATCGTTTTCATGGCCTGCGTCCTTTTATACGTTTATACGTGTAGCATGGTTTCCTGTTAGGCTGTGCATAGGAGATACTATGTAGTGCATCAGTGTTGAGTTTATAGGTAATCCTGTTTGTAGTAGGGAAACCATTCATTGCCCGTTTTTTGCCTTCGGACGTGCGATAAATCGCACTACTACGAACCTACCCTCACATTCAAAGTTGAACGACTACTAACTATAAGTGTACCACATTCTATTTTTAATATCAAATGTTTTTGATGAAGCGGATTCCTGATATATTTTGTTTACAATTTACATAGTCTGCTCTTTTGTAGCATAACCTGTTAGGTTGTGCGGTTCAAACGTCTGTGTTCGTCCAGGTATCTCCACCTCATAAAATGCCTTATGCTCAAAATTGTGTTAGTCTTGTTGTCAGAATCAAATTTTACTGGTTTTATTTGACATTTTTTGCTAAATTCTTTATCATCTTTATAAAATGGATAAAAGGATACCGGATTCTCATTCTGTCATAGAACTTGTAAGTCATTGGAAACGCAGAGGTCTCAGTCCGCGTGCCAGTTACGTTCTGGGGAAAGCGGGTATATCGGAGGCACAGTTGGCATCTTATGCTAACATCAAGGCACTGACCGGTATCAGGAATTGTGGCTCCCAAACAGCACAGGAAATCTGGGAGTTTATGACGAATCCCCAACACGAAATGAAAGAGATAAAGTTTGAAGAACTCATCCCAAATTAATAAAGTTACGGCAGTAGTACCCAATCAAATCCAATCTGTGATTATTCGGCGCGCCCGCCCGGAAGACGTAACCGCAGCGAAACAGCTTGCTGACCAGCATAAAACGGAATTAGGGTTTGTCATGACTCCTGTGCTCCAAGAAGCAGAGAAAAAAGGATGGCTGCTTGTTGCTGTTCGGGATGGACAGATCATTGGGTTTGCCAATTTTCGCATCCGTCAGGATAATAACGCGACGCTTTACGACATCGTTGTTGATAAACCGTTCCGTGAGCAGAAAATCGGCAAACGGCTGATTCAACATATTACGTGGCTAGTCAACGTGGCGGGTGGAGATCATATCCGTCTCAAATGTCCGCATTCTCTCCCTGCAAATCGGTTTTACGAAAAACTTCAGTTTACACGGACATCGACTGAACAAGGCAAGAAACGTCCGTTAAACGTATGGCACTACTTTCTCAAACCCTTACCCCGCAGATTTGAATTCCATGAGCATGGAGATGGATTTCTGCATACCCCACCAGAGCAGTCACCTCATTTTTTCGCCTCGGCAACAATTGCTCCTGGAGAGATACGGAAAATCTACGAACTCTGGCATACATACGCCCATGATTTCGATTGGCCCCGTGGCAAACCGAATCCGTTCCAGCGGTTGTTAATTTCACCCGTGCTTGCCAGCCCTTCAACACTTGCATTTGTGCGTGAGCTCAAACGTACTGGAGAAACGGAAGAGGTTATGTTCGATTCGGGGGGCTTCTTCGTCCAAAAGGGCGACATTACTTATAACAAACTCTATTCAAAATTACGTGAGGTTTATCGGACAGAAGACTGGGCGGATATTTATATTCTTCCGGACAACCCGCCGTTGAGTAAAGATTCTATGTTAGCGGCGGAGGACAAAATCCGGCAGACGGTTGAGGGGAGTGTGAGTTTTGCTTACCAATTGCCAGCGGAGTTGCGTGAAAAGGTGATGCCCGTGATCCATGCGAAACAGCCTGCACATCTGGAGTATTGTCTGGAAAAGTATGAGCCCTTGATGGGCAATTCACACCGCATCGGTTTCGGGTCTTTTTCTACAATGGGGAATACGAATTCAATTAATCGAGTTAACACGGAAGTGTTACGTTTGCTTGATGATTTAGTTCCTCGCCTCAATGGGAGTTGGCTTCATAGTTTCGGGATTTCAACACCTCCTGCTGTTTTTTGCTTAGCGATGGTCGGTGTGAAAACTTTCGATTCTAACGGTTGGATGCGGACTGGGGGATATGGATCTATATTTTTTCCGTTCATGTACGGCAGGCGGATTGATTGTAGAACTCGTAAATACTCTCGTATTCATAAGGATGAGTTTGAGCCGCTAAAATTGAACATTGGACATCGGTGTCCATTTTGTGAGTCCTTTAATAAACTCGCAGAGGAAAGTGGACGGTGGTTTCGGATCATGCATAACCTAATAGTCATGACAGAATTAGGGACTTACAACTACCAACCGCAATGGAAAATTCTCAAAGAGCATTCTGGGCATTATTACCAAATGCTTAAAGATGTGCAAATACCAACATAACGTTAAAGGAAAAAATATGTCCCGAATACATATTCTCAAAGGATTTTCTGATGTGGATAGCGCATTATGGGTTTTGAAGTATCATCCGGGTCCCCGAAGTAGAGCGGATTTGGTGCAAATAGTTCGTGACAATGGTTACACGGTGGCTAACAAAGATTATGAGATTATTTTGCTATTGACCGAATGGGGACTTGTTCAACGCAAGTCGCAAGAATTGACTCAGAAAGGGATGGCATTTTACCGTTTGTGGGAAGTGAAACGAGATGTGGCTATTGATGTATTGTATGGATTGCAATATCTTGCAGGGTGGTCTTACCAAGAGGTTTGTAATTATCTTTGGGATTTAAATACAATGCCTACACAGGATGATATTGTCACACATATTTATGACAAACTCTCGTACCAGACTGGACATCAAATTGATATTGAAACTGACGTGTCTGACCGGAAAAAAGAAGCGTTTGACCGAAAATCTGTCAATCATGCTTACGATTGGCTTTTATCGCTTTCGCCATCGGTGCTTAAAGATGTTAGGGAAACAGCCAACGGTAAAAATTTCAAGAATGCCACGTTTACGAGGCGCACTCACTGTTCTACAGCGTTATTTCTAATGGGATTGGATTGGGTTGCCAGGGAATCTGGAAGCATCTATGGAGATTTATGGATGATCGGAGAGGAACAGAGACGACAAGTTTGCCGATTCTGTTTAATTGACGAGACGCGGTTTGACTTCATGTTCAACGAAACGCTTCGCCGCTTTTCTGTTTACTTATCTGTTCGCAGATCCGGTGGTCTTTATATTGTTATTAATAATGAACCACAAATCTCCGATTTTTAGTTTCTTTGTTTTTGTCCAATGGAAGCATAATGTCATTTGTGTTTGAAAGGTGTGTGAATGTAGAAAAGATGTGCCATTAAGACGCTCAAAAGGTTATCATAGGTGTATAGGTAACCTAACCTTTTTGGAGGGTCTCAATGGCAAAAAGAAGTATATCAAAAAAACGGAAAAAGCACAATCGGAAAAACTGGGTCGCAACACCGCAGGCACCCTTGTGTGCTCTGGGTGAGGTGTTGCGGGTTCGTGAAGTATTTCAGCCCTTGCATGACACTGTGAGTATTCGACAGAAAACGGTTGTGTATCGTCCGACAGATAAGTTAGTTTTTGTAGTGTTAGGGATGCTATCCGGGGCGGAGACGGTGTCTGAAATCCAGAGCAAAGTTCGCCCGGATCGTGGTTTGTTGGCAGCGTTTGGCTACCAAAGATGTGCGGATGCGTCAGTGATCCAACAGACGTTAGATGCCTCAACAGAAGCGACTGTAGCCTCGCTTGAAGTGGCTTTAGCGGAGGTGCGCCTCAAGCAAAGTCAGCGGCATCAGGTCTCTTCTGAGAGTCAAGAGGAGACCCGTGTGGATATAGATGTCTCGCCTTTGCCGATTGGTAAACATGCCGAGGGTTCAAAGAAAGGGTACATCGCCAAAAAACAGAACACTTATACCCGGCAGTTGGCGAGGTGGGTCTGTAGTGACACTCAAGAGATATTTTCTCAGGAGTTATACGCTGGCGACACCCGGAGTGATGCTGTTTTCAAGCCGATGCTTGGCAAACTTGAGACTGTTTTGCGGCTTAATACGATTGAGAAACGTCGCCGAGTTCGGCTGCGTTTTGATGCCGGATTTGGCACGGATGCCAATATCAATTATGCCTTATGGCGGGGGTATGAGTTGATTGGGAAAATGTATGCTTCGCGCCGGATCCAGAAGTTAGTGGCAACCGTGGAGACGTGGGTGTCTGTGCCAACGCGCAAAGGCATCGAAGGGAGAGAAGCCGGGTGGGTGAAACACCCGCATCGGTATGCGAGACGGACGGTCCAAGTCGCCGTGAGAACACCGAAGAAAGATGGCACTTGGAGTTATGCGGTGTTGGTCTCAACCGACACGACGGCTTCTCTCGGAGACCTCGTGCTTGAATATGACCGACGCAGTGGTGCGCCCGAGAGTTCTTTCTCTCAGGATTATCAGGCGCTGTCTTTACGAAAATATCGCAAGTCAGGATTTATCGCACAGCAAGTTTTGCTTTTACTCGCAGAACTGGCACATAACTTGATGATTTGGATGAAAACGTGGTTCATAGAGGCGGTTGAAATACCTCAAGATGCTTCGGAGCAAACTGAAAACGCACATCGAAAGACCGCAGAGATGCTTCAAAAACGGGGACTGAAACGCTTGAGGCGAGACCTGTTGGCAATCCCAGGAAAAGTCTGCTTTGAAGGAAACCAGAAGGTCGTTGGCATACGAATCAACCCTTTATATCCTATGATAACACACGTCTCCACTGCCTGCAAAGCACTTTTCAAACAATATGAAATGTTGGTACTATTGGACAAAACATAGGTAGTTTACGGAGCTATTTTTATGTCATTACACGAAATTCATAAAAAAGAACCTACTGTGGCTACGCCCTCGGTTTATAATTTAGTAGCTGCACCAGAGATGTGGGATCGTAAATTTCACTTTCATGTTAGCACTCATGTATCTATAGGGAATTTAGGGAACCGGTGGGACGCTATCATTAACAATCTCCTGAAAAAACGTTCTGTAACCGGTTTGATCTATGCAGATAAAGGTTACGGTAAAACTTCTACTGGTATTTCTTTATGGCAAGCAGCGGAGGCGAAACAGATTGTCACAGTCCCTCCGTTTGTCTGGGGGAGTCTGGCTGATATGCTTACGGCAACGCATGCATGGGTCTGCTACCGTTTGCGAGATACACGACCCGAACTTATCCGTGATATTGAGCAAAAACATAGAGAGATAGTTGAAGTTGATGAAGAGACGTTGGCACAAAGGTTAGTCCAAGAGAATGGTTTATCTTATGATCAGGCTCGCAACACGATTAATCACTTGAGAGAAGCAGGTCGACTTTTAGAGGTTCTGTCTCCACACCAGCTTTTGGACTACCTCCGTTTTACAACGCAAATACTTCTAAAATCGGGTTACAACGGTCTCTTAATGCTGCCCGATGAATTTGAACTTTTTAAGACGAATCCTGATATATCACAGAATTATCAGAACCTCAAAGACTTTATCTTCGGACTTTATGAAGAAGAAAACTCCCCAATCGGATGTGTTGCCTTCACCTACAATCGCACATTTGCTGATATTGAGCTCAGAGCAAGTCATATATTAGATCGGTTTAATAAGCCCGAGGGGAGTCAGATTAACTTAGAGCAACTTTACGGGCAAACAGATTTTGCAAAGTATTTGTGGGAGAAATTGTCCGGAACACTTCAACTGTCGGCTTCAGAACGAAATGCTATAGATACGGATGTTTTAGAGGCACTTGGGCAATTTTTACGTCATCCCCGATCACGTGAACTTATGAGTGGTCCCCGTTCAGTTGTGAGGACATTCAATCGTGCAGCACAACGTTATATTGAAAGTAGTAGACCCTATTCTATCTTTGATTTTTGTGATGATTATCTTTCTGGAAATATTAGTTATGGATCACAAGAAAGTGAAACAGCATCAGCCTATAACCAGATAATAGGATTACCAATTGTTCGTAATACAACTGATGGTGATAAAATCGTTAAGTTACTCTGTGTACATCCAGAGGGGATTCCGTCGGAGTGCTTCCAGAAGTACAGTATTCCTGAGCCAGCTAAAGATGTCGTTATCCAAGAGCTCCTTGGGGATCATGTGAATATAAAAGTCGCGGGACCGGCTCTAAAAATATATCGGGACGATTTGTTGGGCGTAGATGAACTTAATGAAATTCTTAAAATGCTAAGAAGCACGTTTAGTCCAGCAGATAAAGAGTTCCACCGTGCTGCTGTGCGTGCTTTTAGGAAGCATGTCCTCTCCGAAATTTTGACGAAAAAAACAGGAGCTAGCCTCGGATGGGTTATTACCGAAATAGGTGGTAATTTTGGATTTCATTGCAGATTGGATGCAAAGGGTACAGTTTTGTCAGATTATCCTGATAGAACATTAACCATTGATGTTGCTACAGAAATTCTCTCGAATTTCCCAACATCCGACAGTCAATTTCGTACACAATTTACTTTGGACACCACTAACCAGGTAGACAACGCTTACTACGTTACAGCAAATAGTCTTGATTTTCGTTTTAATGTCCAGCAACCCATTGACGCTCAGCGAGTCCCAGAAGACATCGGTAAACTAGGAGAGTTATTCCTTCCTGAATTCATAACACCACTGCTTTTGCTTTCTATTTTGGATTTTTTTGATGGTAATTCAATAGTTGCTATGGTGGAATCTGCAAAACAGGAAGCCGAAGTTGGGTTTCTTAAAGAGCGGATTCGTAATGAACTGATCCGTTACTTTTTCCCACCTGAAATTAAGACAGAGGCTCACTTTGATCCAGTTGAACTTTCTACGAATTTTCAATCGGTAACTGCCGGAAAAGACTTCGTTGAAAATGTTTTACGAATTTTAATACCAAAGCAATTTCCTGACTATTCTGCAGTTGCCACGGCAGCGCAATGGAAAAGATATTTGGATGCATATAAACTTGCACTCAGCAACATTCCTATGCTGGCAATTAGACGCGGAATCGAGCCTATGGCAATGGCTAATTCCGATGTTCCAGGACATTTTGGATTGAGCAGCATCTCTGCTTTTCGAAATTTCAATAACGTTGTTGGACGCGAGTTGTTGAGATTTGAGGACAGTACTGGGCGGCAAGTCGAAGTTACAAACAGGCAAGAACAAGTAAGTGTGTTTTTTACACTTCATCGATTTGAAAAGCGACTCATAGAACAACTTGAGACCAGCTCCACAAATATTACTGTTGATGGGGAGTTTGTTAATGCGATAACGCTTCCTTTCGTCCATGAACATGCTGCTGAGCTGGGTTATGCCAAGGACGAAGTTAATGAGTTAGTAGATATTCTCAAGGCACGCGGTATAATCAAGACCAAAAACGAAATTGGTATGGAGCATCTCTATATTGCCGATGTCTCTATCAATTTTCCCGAATTGGAAGCAAAATTAAGTAATATAGAGAATGTGATTAAATTGGCAGAATCTAAGGGATTTGACTATCAATATGAGAGTTTCACCTCTGCCCGTAATCTCATCCAGACTGAGGGCATTGAAAATGATGAGGCAAAAAAAGACGAGCTGCGTCAAAAATTGGATTCGACAGAAAATAACTTTCAACAGTACTGCCGCAACAAGATTATTACCGAGCAGAACCTTCTTGAACAACAGATTAATGACCTTGAGCGACTTCGTCTCCCAGTTCCCAAAGTTTTAGAGCAGCAAACTGATTATCCTCCAGTGGATTTCTGCCAAATTCTTTTTGATGATATCCAAAACCAGGTGAAACGTGCTTACGTAAGTCTTTCTGATGAAATTACAAAAATTCAGTCGAAAGTGCGAGATACGGTCGATCGTGAAGTTGAAACTTATCAATCAGGGCAAACATTGGTCAAGGCTATTGAGGCAGCTGATAGATTGAAATCGGAACGGACTAAAGTTGATCGCCAGATTAAAAGCCTAAATCATAGACAGGATAGTACCCAGGAATTATTCCAACTTTTCGATCCGTGGCGACATCTAGCAAGACAGTGCCATGACAATAAACGCTCAATGGAAAACAGTCGCGAAGATAGGGAAGTCAGCAATCTAATTGATAGGTTGAATGTTATTGTGAGTGAGATAAGATTTCGCCTTTCTGAACAACGTGAAAACCTTAAAGATATTTTAAGCAACAGTGAACACTTCAAGTTACAGATTGATAGCATTAAGTCCGAATTTGAGACACATCAAAAAGGCAAAGAAAGCGACTTTATCAAATATCAAGCTAACTTTGAGAATCTTTTGCGGAAACTCCTTGAGAAACCACATATTGGTGTAAGTTGGAATCCTGCTGATCAAGATGGGTGTTACCGTGATACTCGCCAAAAGGTTGTCGGAAAGTTAAAGGAGATTATAGGCGAAGCGAGACATCAAATTGATAGTCTCAAGCGTGATTTGCGGCAACCCATTGATATTCTTGCCGTGCCTGATGAATTAAAAGATAAATCAGTCGCCTTAAGTCAAGATCTACAGACGTGTGACCAGAAATTTTTGGCAGTCCGATCAGAACTAGCTATTGAGCAAGTTGACACTGAATTAGGAGGTTGGGTGTCAACATTGATTTCCCTACGCGACGATGGTGGAACATATTTGAAGAGATGGGAGGAAATTAAGGAGGAGATGCAGAGGTTTAGGAATGCTCTAAGCCAGACAGCACAAAGGTTGCATGATGCTGTAAATCCTTTGATAGAGGATGGCACTTTCCCTTCAGCTCGCGAAATTGTTGAATGCTTAGAGGAATTATATGAATTGCGGTCAAACGTTTGACAACCTATGAAATGAATTGGTTAACCTATCATAAACGACTTTTGAAATTAGCGGAAACGATAGAAACGCTAATGCCTTCTCAAATTTCCACGCGAAATGTGCTTCTACTTGCTATTCAAACATGGGAACCATACATCAACCTGTACGGACCACCCGGTGTTGGAAAAACTTTTATCGCTCACTGTTTGCATCATCATACTGACCTACTCTATTTTTCGGATCCGATTCGTTATAATGCCTCTGTTTCCAAAGAGTCTGCTGTGGCAATTGACAATGCGCCGCACACCCGTCAAGAAGCACGCCGACTTTATGATAGGATCCGATGGGGACAAAAGGATTATACAGGTCCAAGGAACGTCATTTTAATTACGCGCGAACCGATTGACGATGCTGTGCGTCGGATTGAACTAACGTTGACAGATACCGACATCGTCCACATAGAAAACATCATACGCCAACACTTTGGTGAATCTGATTTTGAAACTATCAGTCAGTATGATCGGCAACGTTCCGGACTGTGGTGGTATGTCAAAACTCTTGCCCAAAAGGCAGAATGAAATGATAGAACGGTTATACACTATACCTTGTCTAACGGAAACACCTGAAAATTATCGGGCATTGTGGGACCTCTGCCTTGCCGATACTTGGTGTCCGGCATCGCTTGAGGAATGGCGAGAACAAATTGATTCACCTCGCGAGATTGACGCTGATTCAACACTTTTTGTGAATTTATCTCCGTCAGACCGAGAAGAATTAACACAGGTTTTCGGTTTTCCGACAGTTGAATTTCCTGCACTTCCTTCAATAGAACAAGTCAATGAAGCATTACCAAACCGTTTTGAAACAACTCATCTATTCAAACAATCCGAGGTCGCTGTAGAAATTACAGAGAGAATTCGGCAAGAATTGCCACAGATAGTCGTTCTATTGGTTTTTGATGGCTTATCCTTTTATGATGTTGTAGATTGGAAACTACCCCAAGCAACACTGGAGCCATGTCTTGTAGATGGGTTGAGTGTCACGAATAGTGCTATGCAACGACTCATCGGTTCACCTGTTTTAACACATAAGCTTTTTGGGATGGGATATATCCGGCGGTTGGGTTTTTCATATTGGGAACGCGCAGCAAATGTATTGACCGATGCGCTTTTTGCTGAGTTTCCACCAAGCCAACTGCATCGCATGACAACCTTTGACGAAGTTTTAGGGAAGATAAAGATATCTGGATGGGAAACACATACATACGTTCAAATTATCCGTTCTGGGCTTGATAGGGTTTGCCATTCTAACAGAGAACGCCCAAATACTCAGTCGATTCTTGAGGATCTAAAACGAGATATCTTATCCCTTCTTGAGGCCTTACAAGCAACTGAGAAATCGTTTCGTCTCTTCATTACTGCCGACCATGGGATTCTTTGGTACGCTGATCAGAACATCGTTCCTTTGGCACAAGAGAGATTCAATGCACGGTATACTGACGGATCTATCGGACAAGGGGATAATCTACTAACGCTGAATACCAATGAGGGCACCTACACCGTTTTAACTGGCGATAAAGTTATCGCGAAACAGCGTAAAGTGACAGAGTGGGGCTTTCACGGTGGCATCTCAGCACAAGAATCATTAGTCCCATTTTGGGATATCCGTCAATGAAGTGGGAGTAATTTAGGATGGCTGAAGTGAATCTACGAGTCGGTACTGACTACGAAACTGAAGATATAGCATATATCCGAGCAACTGGTTCTCGTGCCGTTTTTATCTGTGGTAAACGCGGTTCTGGAAAAAGTTATACATTGGGGGTCATTGCTGAAGAGTTGTTTGCACAGGAACGCGGAAAAGCTGTTCTGATTATCGCGGATCCGATGGGCATTTATCACACTATGGCTTTAGCAAATGAAAATCAATCGGATGAAGTCCGACAGGCAGGTTTGCTGACTGAAGGTTTTCCAGTTAGGTTGATTGTTCCAGGGGATCCTCTTGCTTGCTTCGGGGATGCTGAGATTGTTAACAGATTGCAAACGAATGGTGTTGAGATAACATCGCTCTGGATTAACGCACATGACCTATCAGCAGATGCCTGGTGTGAACTCTTTGACTTAGAAATCAACAATGCTATGGGTATAGCGATGTGGCGGGCAGTGGATACCCTTCAGGAAACCCATGAAAATTTCAATATCTCAGATATCCTAACAAGTCTCCGTAAAGATACGCGCGCCAAAAGCACAACTGTTGAAGCACTCGAAAACCGCTTGACAGCTGCTCAAAGATGGGGATTTTTCTCTGAAGAGCCAACCGACTTAACTGATGTATTTTCGTTAGAACACATTAACGTTTTGGATTTAAGTGTTGTTGACGCTGGAACTAAGGGATTACGAAACTTAGTGTTGGATATTGTTGCCCGACGATTGTTTACAGAGCGAACACGCATGCGCCGGCGAGAAGAATTTGGGATGGAAACGAGTCTACCTCGAGTGTGGATGGCGATCGACGAAGCACATCAGTTTGTCCCGCAAGGTAGGGCATCCTTATGTAAAGAGATGTTGATCCGTTGGGTGAAAGAGGGACGGCAGCCGGGACTCAGCCTTGTTGTTGCAACCCAACAACCCTCTGCAATTGATTCTGAATTGCTCTCACAGTGCGATCTGATCATGGCACACAAAATTACAACATGGGACGACATACACGCCCTGGATCGCCTGAGTGCAACCTATATGCAAGGCGATTTGAAAGCATATATCCGACAACTTGACCGCCGGGGTGAGGCACTGCTTGTCGATGACGAAACCGAGACTGTCCGTACAATCCGAGTTAGACCGAGACGCAGTGCTCACGGTGGTGCTGAAATCCAAGAGACAAAAACGAGACGTTCTTTTTTCTAATCTATTGCACAACCTAACAGGTTATGCTACGAAGGCGATGAGTGAAGGAGGCACAACCTAACAGGTTTGCGGCGTACTTGAAGAAACACCCCAGCAAAAACCCCAGATGCAACGTGCGTCATGCTACAAAACCATTACCCAATTCACGTTCACACCATTTCACGGGCAGGGTAGTGCTTATCGCCGGGTGATATATCGGTCGGATCATTTGAGACAGCAGCTTCAGGGGGTTCCATAATTTGGTTTTCACTCACTGGATCGTCCGTTTCAACACGCCACTGCTCCAAACGGTTTCGTATTTCCGCCAAAACATCGGCATAATCCGGGTTCTCGGCAAGGTTGTGCGCCTCTGATGGATCGAACACGACATCGTATAACCGTTCTGATTCGACAGGATCATCCCCCCAACCGTGCTCCATCATAAAGGTCTTGCTAATACTGTCGTCGCAGTTCGGGAGTGCCCACTTCTCAGCACTGTCGTAGCGTCTGATGTATTTCCAGCGTTTGGTTCGGACGGCGCGTTGCGGTTCATAACAGCAGTGATAGTTGACTTCAGCAAAGATAGCGTCTCGGATATCGTCTGCTTCCGAATTCACCAGTGGAAGCATGGAATTGCCTTGCAGCCATGCCGGTGCTTCAATTCCCGCCAACTCACAGATTGTAGGAAAAAGATCTATTTGACTGACTAATCCGTCCACGACTTGTCCGCCGCTAAAACCCCCCGGACCGCGAACAATTAACATTATACCGATACCGTGATCGCTGAGGTGGCATTTCATACGCGGGAATGCGAGTCCGTGATCGGTGGTGCATATCACAAGCGTATTCTCGGCGAGTCCGTTTTCTTCGAGTGCATCAAAAACGACCGCCATTTTTCTATCAAGTGTCCGGGCTGCGTCTATATATTCCGCCATATCTTGCCGTGTCACGGGTGTATCCGGGAAGGGTGCAGGCGGTTTCACGTAGCGTGGATCGGTTTTCGGTTCCCCCTCAGGGGGTGGATCAAACCCTTTTGCGCGCCGATGCGTTTCTCCGAATCCGACATCTAAAAAGAATGGGGCATCGTGTTTCTCTGCGATGAAAGCGCGAGCGCGTTCTTCTGCGCCTGCGCGCGTCGTGCCTTCGGATAAGAGCCGTTGGTATCCTGTCTCTTTAAGGTCTCGGACGACATGCTGAAATCCTGCTAAGGCTGTGGTGTAGCCCGCTTGATTCAAGGTATAGGTGATGAGATGCTCAGGGACCGGGAGGCTCCAGCCACGGTTTGCTAACCCGCCCATACCGCAGCTATGTGCGTATTGTCCGGTGAGGAGCGCGGCACGCGAGGGTGAACACGTTGGGTTCGCACAAAAGGCGTTTCGGAAGACAACGCCTTCTTCGGCGAGTTTCTGTATGTTCGGTGTTGGAATCGCATGTCCATAAGGTTGGACGTACCGACCTGTGTCGTGTGAATGGATATAGACTATGTTTGGTTTGCTCATATTTTTCATCTTTTCAGTTTAGACACCTATGGTGTCAGGCTCTTACGGAGAATTATGAGAATCGGTTAATTTTCTATAGTTTTAGTATGTGTTAAACAGGTAGAAATGTCAAGAGATTTTTTATTTCAAATTTGCTATTGACTGTAAATTGAGCGTGTCGTATCATAGTGGCGAATACATTATACCTGAATCGAAACCACTCTTTCTCCCAATACATAAGGAGAACCCCAATGGCACAACGAGAAACGCTACCTTTCGTGGAATCAACGGGCAGCTTCGCGAACGCGAGATACCGAGGCACCCGTATGCCCCCTCCAGAATGGGTTGAAGCCCTCAATGAACGCAGAAGCATGTATGTACGGGAACCAATCAAGGTCTACAATGCCCGCTTGCTGGACCCACCTCCTACCCTTGAAACGAACGGTTTTCAGTTAGTAGACACAGGCACACAGGTGAGGAATCTGCACGATCAAGATGCGGTAACGACGGATTTTTATCAGGAGTGTTCTGATCTTATTACGGGGATTACGGGTTGCAGTGAAACGCGTCTGTTGCAACATCAATACCGAAACGGATATGGTGGACTCCCTGAAGGGCACCCCCGTGGAAACAAACCGACAGCAAATGGCAGTGAGGGAACCTACGGCGGTATCCATTCGGATGTCAGTCCTTACTCCGAAGATGGGTTTGAAAAGATTGTTAATGGCAGGCATTTTCAGATGTATAATGTGTGGCGCAGCACGAATTTGGAAAGGGACATCCTCGTGATGTCACTCGCTATTTGTGACATGACGACGGTCGCGCCAGAAGACATAATTGCCGCGGATGCTTGGTCTCAGACCGAAACACCCAGACGACTCGTCAGTCTACGGCTCGTGCACAGTCCGAACCAACGTTGGTACTACTTCCCGCGGATGACACCACAGGAAACGCTGATTTTCAAGCAGTACGACACACGCCAAGAACAGTCAAATATGCGTGTGGCATTTCATGGCGCGATAGACGATCCGACAACACCGGAAGATGCACCGCTTCGCGAAACGATTGAAGTGCGTCTACTTGCCCTGTTTGATGAGGACACCGATCGGGAGGCAAGAAAAGCGAGATTCCAAGCGGAGGTACCCGAAACGCACGCTGATGGCAATATCTCTGAGTGGGTGGAGAAGTGAGTATAGTAGCACAAACTTTATGAAGATTAATTTATTAATTCGGTAATTCTAATTCACCCCAAACCCGGTAGGTGCGGTTTCCTAACCGCATCGAATATTACCGAAATATTTTCTTAAACTTCATTTAGTTTGTGGCGTGCGCTTCGCAAACTAAAAGTTTGCGGTACAAGTCAGACTTTTATCGAACTCACGTTATTATTCGGAGCGTGATGCCTGTCTTGCTTTGTTAATTTCCGTTAGCACGTTCATTGCATGCAATGACTCTTCTTTATTGTACTGTGGACATTGACGTAAACCGGCAGCAAGGCAACGGTGGACGGCTTCGGCTTGGTAGAGGAAACCGTGTTGATTCGGTGAGGATCTCCGCATTGTTACGGATCCCGGTAATGGATATTCAAAATAGTGTAACGGCGCAGGTGCGTTTTGGGTTCTGTACTGCGAAGGCACGCCGTTAGGGGGCGGGATTCGGATAGAGATACGCGTCGGGCAGTGTCCTGGGCGTTCAAGTGTGATGCGTCCGGTTGTACCAACGATTTCTGTTATCTCTGGCAGTTCAGAGTTGCGAGGCGGAAATGTGAAAACAGCATACTTGTCGTCTCCATAATCCACGATCGCGCCACCGGCATTAGTGCCTATGGCAATGACATTTCTCGGCGACGCTGACGCACCGAAGGCGAGGGGTGCCGCTTGGATGGTATAGATCGGATCAAAGAAGTCGGACTGCGTTAGCACAACCTCGCCGATAGTACCTGCTTCAATTGCAGCACGGGCATGCTCTACCGCAGGAAAGAAACGTGTCCACATACCGTCCTGCATCATCACGTCCTGCGCTTCGGCTGCGGCGTACATTTCTTGGGCATCAGAGAGGTTGACAGTGAGCGGTTTCTCGCAAAGCACATGCTTGCCTGCCGCAATTGCGAGGAGGGTGTGTTCCTTATGTAGCGGGTTAATCGTGCCGATATAGACGATGTCCACATCGTCGGCTGCGACCATCTCTCGGTAGTCCCCATAAGCTGTCCTAACGCTGTACCGCCTCGCGAATTCTTCCGCTCGGTCAAGTTCTCGTGCTGCCACAGCACTTACAATTGCCCCTTCACAGGCGTGCAAAGCCTCTACCCACATACCTGAAATATTGCCAGCACCAAGGATGCCCCAACGCAACGGAAAAGCGACATCTGCTGCGTTTGTAGTCCCACGACGGATGTCGAGTGGCGTTGAGAGCGGCATGTTGTTTGTATTAGAATTCATAGCGATCCCCTTTTATCAAAACAGGTCTGGTTAATTGGCTGTGCACTTTTATGCCCATGGGTCGAGAACAACCTTCCCGCAGTCATGTGTACACTGCAGTGCCCACGCCTCCTGAATCTTGCGCATCGGGAAAGTGTGCGTGATGAACGTATCCAGCTGCGCCTTCACTTGCGTAATCATTCGCATCATAGCGGGTGTGCCTGGGAGGTTGTAATGCCGCGTGCCGTGTAGGGTCAAGCCTTTATTGATAATTTCACCGCCCTGAATTGCCACGTCACGAATGCCACCAATCAGTGAGATATGTCCTTTCGGACGCGTTACGTCAATCAACAATCGGACGGCTTCGGCAGCCGCCGAACATTCGATCCCCTTGTCTACACCGCTGCCACCCGTCAAATCTCGAATTTGATCGACGACATCCGTGTCTTGTGGATTGACAACTTCTGCTGCACCGAGTTTTTTCGCGAGGGCTGCGCGATAGGGATGGCTTTCAACAGCAACGACGTGCGCGCCCCTATAGACGGCATTAATCACACCCCCAAGTCCAATAGGTCCCATCCCTGTGATGAGGACGGTATCCAAGGCGTTAACATGCATCAACCGCATGGCGTTGAACGTTGATCCAAGTCCACAACACGCCATTCCAGCGTGATGATAGGAGAGATCGTCTGGAATAGGCACAAGCTGCCAATCCCGTTTCAGGATGTACTGTGCATACGTTGCCGTCATACCCGCCTGTTCGGGAACATTTGGAGCCTGTTGGTCGTCCTGACAGTGGGCATATTCGCCTGCTAAGCAGAGGTAACACTTTCCACAAGGATAATGTGGCATTACGACAACGCGGTCGCCTACCTTGACAGTACCTTCCTGTGCGATTTCTACCACTTCACCGGCGGCTTCGTGTCCGAACCTGTCGCCTGTGCCTTCATTTTTGAAGCCTTTGTATTCCGTGCACATGGGTGCAGAGCGAATTTTGACGACGACGAACTCACCCTCAGCGACTGGATTGGGTTTGTCAATTAAGCCTGCCCTTTCAGGACCGAATTTTGCTACGACTTTCATCCCTGTCTCCGTCTTTTATGGTGGACCTTAGAATTAATTCGACACTTTGCACCGGCGAGGTTAGAAACCTCGCCTACCGGGTTGGGGTAAAATATCTGTTTATTTTTCAGGTTTACCATAAATAGTTTTTTCGTAAAATGTGTATGAGCAATCAAACTTGCTTTAGCGACGGACTCTATCACCCTTTTTAATCACGCCCCACGTCCTGAGAAGTTTATCGGTTGGATTCATACCTTGGTGTTCTTCGGTGTCGTATACCTCGACAGTTGTAAACGGAATATCATTATGGCTTGCATCGCTAAAGATGTAGATATCCCCGTTTACGACTTCAGCCTTATGGCCAACTCTGGCAACAGGCATGTCAGGGTTTTGGGACCAACGACCGATTCGAGGGTGGTAGATTTCTATTGTTTTAAAATCTGTCGTCGGCTGCCCCCGATTCCAAAAATAACCGCCTATTACATAAATTTTTCCGTTGATGACACTTGCGGTATGAAGCGATTTTGCAGTAGGCATCTCCCCTATTTCGCGCCAACTATTTCTTTGCGGATCATAGACTTCAATACTGGAAAGAAAGGGGCCGGGATGGTTTATAATCAGGGGCAATCCGGTGCCTCCCATGACGTAAATTTTTCCGTCAACAACACTGACTGCGGCACCCGCACGCGCATGGTTCATTTTATTCGCCTTTGCCCATGTGTCAGTACCTGGATCATACACCTCAACGGTGTCTAAACGAAACGATTCTACCATGTCTGATGTCCCACCGATTGCGTAGATTTTCCCATCCACAACACACGTGCTGGTGTTTCTGGGTGTAGGCATGTCGGCTCTCGGTGTCCATGTGTCAGTATCTGGATCGTACATTTCGACGGTTGGCAGGTCTTTAGGCTTCCACCTTCGGAGCCTTTTAATCTCATTATCTGGCAGCAGGACATCAACCTCAAATCGATTCAGAGATGTTCCACCGATTGCGTAGATTTTTCCATCCACAACCGCGGTCGCTGCGTCAGTGCGAGGTGTTGGCATATCAGCCTTTCGTTCCCATGTATCGGTTTTCGGGTCGTACATTTCGAGGGTTGAAAGGGACAAGTCTCCGAGTCCGTCAACATAACCCCCGATTGCGAATATCTTTCCGTTGACAACGCAGGTGGTAAAGCCTGATCGGACTGTTGGCATGTTTGCTTTCTGTTGCCAAGTTCCGTCGGCTGCGAGATTGACGACCTCGATGACTGATAATGCCGTTAGCATCAGGATGCCTACAGTCAAACGCATTTTCACGATATACCTCCATTCTTTCCCGGCGTGTGTAGATAGAAAAAATACTCGATCTCGCCTTATTATAGAGCTTTTAGGAGTTTAGGTCAAGCCTTCTGTGGATACAGAAGTGGCAACTGACAAGGTAGGGAAAGGCAGGCAAGGTACAGCGACCTCGCCTACCACTGTTTACGGTGTCCGGTTTAAGGGAACATTATTTCTGTTTTAATTTCCCCCATTGGGTTGTTAGCAAGTACGCTTTAGGTTCAACGGGTAACGTGGCTGGATCAAACCAATCCGCATCGAACCCATCGCGTGATAATAGGGTTTTACCGCCACTGTTTATATCAAGTCTGAAGATGCGCTTATCAGCGTCATAGAGGAGTTGATCACCTTGCGGCGACCAAGCTGGGCGCGTACCTTGGATAATTTTTGTCACGTCTTTCCCGTCACGATTCAT
Source organism: Candidatus Poribacteria bacterium (assembly GCA_965232115.1). Lineage (GTDB taxonomy): Bacteria > Poribacteria > WGA-4E > WGA-4E > WGA-3G > WGA-3G. The sequence continues at coordinate 3,060,122 of OZ246958.1, read as the reverse complement.
AAGGTGGAGCCCTTTCAGCCGCCAGGAAAATGCAATTGTTTCACCATCCGGAGACCATGCAGGAAAATAAAAAAAACGCCCTTCCACCCACGGCGGCGGGAGATTTGGAGGCAGCGGGAGTTCTTTTTCTTTCCCTGTCCTGAGATTGATAATGCGTATACGGTAATCACTGGGCTGCATGAAAATAAAAATTATCTCTGATCCATCAGGGGACCAGTCCGAGAAGCCGCCGACTATATTCGTAAATGCCACGCTTTCTTCTGTTCGCTTTTCTATGTCAGCGATGCAAATTGACCAATCCTCTGACCGTGTGTAGGCAAGTTTTTTCCCATCTGGGGACCAAGTCGGATATTCTCTATAACTTAAGTTCCGCAACACTTTCCGGACGTTTCTGCCATCAGGATTCATGATGTAGATATCGCGAGTGCCGTCTCGATCGGAATGGAAAGCAATATGTTTACCTGTTGGGGACCAAACGGGGGCGCCGTCCCTTGCACCGTGCCGCGTCAAGTTTTCTTGTCTACTGCCATCAGCGTTCATGATATAAATTTCGCCATTGCCATCACGCCAAGATTCAAAAACGATTTTGGGGGCTGTTGGGACCTGTGCTTCTGTAGAGATGCCACTGCTGAATAGTGCGAAACTGATGCAATAACATAGGACGAAAAATTTAGTGTTCATGATGTTCCTCCTTTTAGATTTGAGATCAAACGCTACTCTTTTTATTTTAGTGAAATGTGAAACAGGGAAAATCGTCACCTTGTCCTTATTATTAAAGACACAATTTTAGAACTGAAAGGGTGCATAAAATTAAGAATACTGATTTTATGCTATTTATGTCGGTGGCTTGTGCTTGGTAGCATCAACGTTGTTAGTTTTAACTTCAAATATTGACTGAAGATTCGCCAAAGATGTCGCAATTGATTCCAATGCCTCTACTTCGCGGATCCGAAGTTCGGCTTCCTCAGAGACTGATAACTCAGATTGGCTTGACTCAGGTTCGTCTGATTCAACCTCGTTGGATTTAGCCTCTCTTGGCGCAAGGGTATCGACCGGAAAAGTACTGAGGTATCTGGAACGCAAATGGATTTTTAAAGTCTCCTGTAACTCAATAATCTCTGGATCCTTCAGAGCCTTCTGAACCACACTGCGGTGTATACCAGTAGCCTCCGCTATTTGGTTCACAGACGGCTGTCTTAGCGATTCTTGTGCTATGCGTAATTTTTCCTCGTAAGAAATCAGCATTTCTCATTTCCTCCATGGCATTTTATGCCATATTTTTTATTTTCTATTGCGTAGCGTGATGGGTTAAGTTACGCCCACCGGCGCGCAAACTAAAAGTTTTGCGGCGTACTCGCCCCCGGTTCATGTCACACGGAAACCTGAATACCGTTGATTGAAGCCCATACGGGAGACCTCATACCGTTGATTCTGATTCATGCGACGTGCATCACGCTACGAAACCACTGCGAATAATGAACTACTTTCATTTAATTATATTCTATAAAATGATAAATGTCAACAGAAAAGTGTTATTTTAGTCATATTTTGGTTATTTATGCTACATTTTTCCATTTATAATTATGAAATGCTAAATATTGTTTTAACTGAATAAATCCTACCTATTAGAAAAAGTGCAACTTGACAAGCAAACATCTAAATGATATGATGGTGTCCTGTGATAAGATAATTCCGGTGAGACTCATTTTTGAGGAATCGCCGGTCGATAATTCGCTAACTTTCACATCAAGAATGACGAAGGAAGGGATAAAAATGAAAATTTTAAAACTATTATGTGTCAGCTTAATGGCTGTTAGCCTGATGTTTGTAGGCGGCAGTGCTGCTGAAATTGATTTTGCAGATTGCGTTGGGATGTGGCTCTTTGATGAAGGGCGCGGTGGCGAAGCCGAAGATTCCTCTGGGAAGGACAATCACGCCACAATTGAAGGCGGTGCCAAATGGGTGGATGGTAAGTTTGACAAGGCTTTAAGTCTTGACGGTTCGGACGATTATGTAGAAATTCCGCACGATGATACTTTAATGGTTGGTGCTGAACACACAATCGCGCTTTGGTTTAAATTGGACAAGCCTCCTGCTGGTGGCATGGGTGTTGTAACCAAAGACGATTGGGCACCTGGATTTTGGTGGGATGGTGGGACAATCCGTCATCACACACATGATCCAGGCGGCACGCTTCACTTTATAGATGCGCCTTGGAAGCCAGATACAGATTGGCATCACGTTGCGGTTACCTGGGATGGTGATGAATTTGGTGTATATCTGGACGCTGTTTCGATCGGTTCTGGTATCACTACACCAAACTTAGGCAGGAATCCATTAACCGACAAACCTTTTCTAATAGGTATCTATTTAGCGACTGGACAACACGGTCAGTGGGGTGCGTTTTTCGGTGGTATTGTTGACGATGTTGTCATCTTCAACGTGGCACTGGACGAGGATGATATTGACACCCTCATGACGCAAGGATTAAAAGTCGCCGCCGATATAGAACCTTCAGGAAAACTCGCAACGATTTGGGGTGCGATGAAAGCCGATTAATTTAGATTGTCAGAATCAGAATTTTCAGGCGCGGTTGAAAATTCCACTTGACGATACTCGATGCTTATGCTAAATTAGTTGCGCCTGTCCAGTGCAGGCACTAACGGAAGGAACGTGTCCGGATAATTCACGCAAATCCTCCACAGGAGACTTGTAAAAATGATAAAGAATTGGACAATGCTACTCGTTTTGACGGTTCTGGGGACTGTGTTAATCTCGCTTCACAGTTTTGCCGCGGTTGACAGTGCGACTGCCGTCGGTGTTTGGCTCTTTGACGAGGGTGATGTGAGCGATTCCAGTGGCAACGGAAACGACGGTGAACTGATGAACGGTGCCGAGGTTACGGGCGGCGGTAAATGGGGCATGGCTCTCAGCCTTGATGGGGACGACGACTATGCCAATGTAGCGAACTCAGCCAGTTTAGACAGTACTGCTGAAGCCTTCACCGGCGTTGCATGGGTAAAACTCCAAAGGAAAGGCGACCCATACAGTGGCTGTTGTGCCGACGACCACATGGTCATCGCATTTACAACGAATTGGAATAATATCTTGAACGTCTTCGGGCCCGGTAGAAATACGAACCAAGGGAAAGTCGAAGTCGGCAGCCGTGAACTGAATCCGCGTTGGCTCTTCGGACCGACTACTGTCAATGACGATCAGTGGCATCACCTCGCCTTCACTTATGACGGTGCGAAAAAAATCCTTTACATCGACGGTGAAGTTGACATCGATCAGGATACAACGGGTGCCTTCGGTGTTACGGGTGTTGATGTGCATTTAGGTGGAACACCGACTGAAAGGATCGCATTAGGGCTCATGGACGAGATTGGGATTTTCAATGTGTCGCTCGAACAAACCGATATCCAAAACATAATGAACGACGGACTCGGCTCTGTGCTCGGTTTGACACCTGTCACCCCACAGGACCGTCTAACGACGACGTGGGCAAACATTAAGTCGCGATAACGATGCCACTTATCACAACAGCGGACGGAGTTAAAACTCCGTCCCTCCCAACCGTTTCCTTAATTCCATGATACCCTTCAAATCCACCCTTGTATTCCTCATATTGTTACAAACCTCACTCACAATTGCCGCACCTCGATATAATCCTGAAGCAGCGCGGTTGTATGACGCTGGATTACGCGCCCTTACGTTCGGAGAACAGGAAAAAGCACAAACCGTTTTGGAGAAAGCAGTTGCCTTAGATGCGTCATTGGCAGATGCACATTGTGTTTTGGGATTAATTTACAGCGGCTTCGAGAAATATCGTGACGCTGCCGAAGCGTTTCAGCGTGCTGTTTCGACAGATGAAAATTATATCGAGGCATATTGCGAACTCGGCGATGTGCTGCTCATCCAATTAGGAGACATCCCAAAGGCGAAAGCCGTCCTACAGAAAGCGATAACACTCGACGGAAATCATGCCCGTGCCAGGACCCTGTTAGGTATCGCCTATTTCCGTGAAAATTCAACCGACGCTGCAATCCAAGAACTTCAAACGGCTGTAACACTGAACCCAACTTCACAGACGGCGCGTTATACACTCGCGACTGCTTTCCTTCAGAAGGAAGCGTGGACCCCGGCTATAGATACACTGAAAGCACTCATTGAAATCGACCCGTACCATGCTAAAGCACATTTCAGTTTAGGAACGGCATATCGGCGCATTGGTGAAATAGAAGCAGCACGGGAAAATTTACAACGGTTTGAAACGCTTTCCGTTGAGGAAGAACAGCTAACGCATCTGAAAAGATTTACGCGACAGGCGCCTACCAACGCTGAGGCATGGTATCAACTCGGCAGACTCCAATTGAAGCGACAGTTATGGGATGAGGGGACGCAATCCTTGGAACGTTACATCGCGCTCGCACCACAAGAGATCCGAGGCTATGAGGCACTCGGATACGCGCACTTCCAACAGCAGAACTACAAGCAAACAATCACAATGTACCAGAAGGTGATCCAGCAAAAACCCAACGTTGCAACGTACCGTAACAGTTTAGCGGGTGCCTATTTAATGTTAGAACAGTATCCCGAAGCGATCGCGCAATACCAGACGGCTATCCGTTTACAGCCCTCCGAACCGCGTTTCTACCTGAACCTTTCTAAAGCATACCAACGCTCCGGGGCACAGTCAGAAGCCGAGAAAATCTATCGAGAATATGAACGACTTACATCACAATCGAAGTGAATATATTTTACCTACATTATGCTTATTACTTTACGCCTTTCTCGCGGATCCGTCGTCTGTATTGGCAGAACCTAATCTCTGCCTGATACCTGCTGGCACCTTCATTATGGGAAGCGATACAGACCTGCCGAACGAAGCACCGATGCATGAAATCTATCTGGATGCCTACTATATCGGTAAGACGGAGGTCACCAATGCTGAATATTATCGGTTTTGGCTTGAAACCGGTGGTGTTGGTAGCGAACACACACCCATCAGTTATGGCGGCGGGTTCGGCACCTGGCCCGAGATTGCCAAAACAAAACCAGATCACCCAGTGGTTGGTGTATCGTGGCATTCTGCTGCCGCCTATGCAGCGTGGCGAGGCATGCGGCTCCCAACGGAAGCTGAATGGGAAAAGGCAGCACGCGGCACGAATGCAAGACGCTGGCCCTGGGGGAATGCCTTTAGACAGCGTATTAAGAGCAGAAACATCCACGCGAACGTTTGGGATCAATCGGATGCACATTTGCAACCCGTAGGGTCTTACGCGACAGGTATAAGTCCTTATGGGGCACAGGATATGGCGGGCAATGTGTGGGAGTGGGTAGCGGATTGGTATTCAGAGACATTTTATCATCACACACCCGATCGAAATCCAACAGGCCCCGCGGTTGGCAGTCGGCGTGTTGTGAGAGGCGGATCCTGGTTGAACGCTGAAATGCTGGCGCGGTGTTCAACACGAATCGGTCAATATCCAGAAATTGGTACCAGCTTTATCGGATTCCGTCTCGCGAAAGATGCCGATTCTCTCAATGAAAAATAAAAATATATCTATCTTTGTCCTATTCCTTACATGTCTCCTTTCATTGCTGTCATCCGCTGCGGTCGAATTCGTCGATGTGACTGCAGGATCAGGAATTGATTTTCGACATATCAACGGTGCCGAAGGTGCGTATCACCTACCGGAAACCCTCGGCTCTGGTGGCGCGTTTTTTGATGCAAACAACGACGGTTATCTCGATGTCTATCTCGTCAACAGCGGTTATTGGGACACATCCGCTTCAGCGAAACAGGTCTCCAGTGGGCTTTATCAAAACAACGGTGACGGCACATTTACTGACATCACTATAACCGCTGAGGTCGGTAACCGAGGCAACTATGGGCAGGGTGTCGCTTGTGCCGACTACAATAACGATGGGAACGTAGATATTTATGTAACCAATGTCGGTGCGAATGTGCTTTACCGCAACAACGGTGACGGAACGTTCACGGATGTCACACGCCTTGCGGGTGTCGGCGATCCGAGCTGGAGCAGCAGCGCGACTTTTCTCGACTACAATCGAGATGGACACCTTGATCTCTTCGTTGTTAACTACCTCGTATATGCACGCGATGTTACGTATCGTCCGTGTGGAGAAGATGGAATACACACCTACTGCCACCCTTCTTTATTTGAAGGCGCGCCTGATAGACTTTACCGCAACAATGGGGATGGAACGTTCACGGACGTTAGCCAAGAAGCCGGTGTAGGTGGGATTGGTGGCATGTTTCACGGTAAAGGATTAGGGGTCGTTTCAGCCGATTTCAACAATGACGGTATTTCTGATCTTTATGTTGCCAATGACGATACCCGAAACGATTTCTTCTACAATAACGGGGACGGCACATTCAGCGAAATTTCGCTGCTTGCCGGATGCGCCTACAGTTTCGACGGTATTGCACAGGCGGGTATGGGTGTCGCTGCTGACGATTACAACGGTGACGGGTGGATGGATATCTTTGTCACAAACTTATCTTATGAAACCAATGCGCTCTATCGCAACAATGGCGATGGCACATTTACAGATGTTATTTACGAGGCGCATCTCGGTAAAGAGAGCTTCCACTTTGTCGGGTTCGGCACAGGTTTCTTTGATGCAGATAACGACGGCTGGCGGGACATCTTCATCGCTAACGGACATATCATCGACAATATTGAGGAGACACACGATGTTTTGACCTATCGTCAACCCAATCAACTCTTTCGGAATAGCGGAGACGCTACTTTCCAAGAAATTTCCGAAAGTGCGGGCACTTATTTTCAACGCAAAGCGGTGAGTCGAGGCGCGCTCTTCGGCGATTATGACAATGATGGAGATGTGGACCTGCTCGTCACACACGCTAATGGTCCCATTACCTTATTACGAAACGACAGCACGACAGCGCATAATTGGATACGCATTAAGACTGTCGGTGTTATCAGCAGTCGCGACGGGGTTGGAACGCGCGTCACTTTGAGGACAGGTGAACGGACACAGGTCCAAGAGGTAAATCCAGGGGCAAGTTATCTATCGAGTCAGGACCCCCGCCTCCACTTCGGTTTAGGGTTAAATGCGACTGTTGATAGACTTGAGGTGAGGTGGCAGAGCGGTGTCGTGCAAACCTTTGAAAATCTGCCTGCAAACCGAGAACACATTATTTCCGAATTTTCGGATACACCGGAAGGGACGCTTCTTAAAGCCGTGTGGACAAACGATATTGCAACGGTTCGTAGCACGAATACAGATGTGAATATAAAAGATGCACTCGGCAGGACTCCGTTACACATTGCTGCAGAAAAGGGGTATGCGGAGATAGTACTGTTTTTCGTTGAAAATGGCGCAGATGTGAACGTCACGGACACCAACGGCAATACACCCTTAATTTTTAGTATCCACAAAATAGGAGACTTGGAGATAACCAGACGCTTGCTTGAAAAAGGGGCGGCGGTAAACGCGCAAAACCGGACGGGTGAAACGGCGTTGATGTATGCAGCGTGGCGAGGGCTTCCAGATATCGTCCAACTTTTACTTGAGCAGCGTGCTGATATCTCCCTAAAAAATAGACAGGGGAATACGGCATTGACCCTCGCAGAATCAAAGGGAAACCTAAACATTGTACAGATGCTCCGAGCGGCCACAGAATAGATAATATGGATTGATTTAAAAATTATGCAAATCGGTAATTTTATACTGGGGAATTTTCACACAAGAAGTCCCTCTTATCACAGAAATCACAGAATCACAAAAATCACAGTTCAGACGATTACCATCAGGAGAACGAAATGTCTGACACTTTAACCCGTGGTGTCACTTTAAAATCGGTTATAGTATCGCTAATCCTTATCCCAATCAACTGCTATTGGATTATGTATACGGAAATGGTCTGGTGGGGGCTTTTTCCGACGACAATGTCCCTGTTCTTCAATGCCGTCTTCTTTGTGTTTGTGATTACGCTCCTGAACCTGCTCGTCCGGCGGATAAAACGACAATGGGCAATGACACACGGTGAGCTGCTTGTCATCTACGTGATGCTTTGTATGGCGAGTGCTATCGCCTCACACGACCATACACAAGTGTTAATCCCGATGATTGGACACGTTTTCTGGTACGATACGCCTGAAAACGAATGGCGGGAACTTCTCCACCGATACATGCCAACGTGGGGTACTGTCCAAGATAAGGGTATATTAGAGGGGTTTTACGAAGGACAAACAACGCTTTATCGGGTAGAAGTGCTACAGGCATGGCTCGGTCCGACGCTGTGGTGGACGAGTTTCATTGTAGTGCTTGTGTTCGTGATGTTGTGCATCAACGTTGTGTTGCGGAAGCAGTGGACGGAGCGCGAAAAACTTGCCTATCCGATCATCCAACTGCCGTTAGAAATGACGCGGGATAGCGGGGCAAAGTTCTACCAAGGTAGAGTGTTTTGGACAGCCTTTATCCTCGTCTCACTCCTTAATCTTGTGAATGGGTTCAGTTACCTTTTTCCGACAATTCCCATTATTGGTGTCCGGTTTCGGAATATTAGCCATTTTTTCACGGACAAGCCTTGGAGTGCTATCGGTTGGACCCCTTTTTCTATCTATCCGTTCGTCATTGGACTCGGATTCTTTATGCCTCTGGATTTGTCGTTTTCCTGTTGGTTTTTCTATCTATTTCGTAAGATGCAACGGGTTGCCGGGGCAATCATTGGCGTTCGCGGGTTACCCGGTTTTCCGTACGACCGGCAGCAGTCCTTGGGCGCGTATCTCGGACTGGCGATTTTCGCGATATGGGCAAGTCGAAAGTACCTCGCAGCGGTTTTCAGACAGGTATTCACGGGACGCTCAAGCCTTGATGAATCGGTTGAACCGATGCGATACCGGACTGCGATCATAGGTATTGTCTTGGGATGCGTCTATCTTATAGCGTTTTCTGTGAAGATAGGTATCAGTATTTCGCTGGGTATTGCCTTTTTCGCGATGTATTTTGCGTTGTCAACGGGAATCACACGGATGCGGGTAGAATCAGGCGCGCCAGCGCACGACCTCCATTTTATGGGACCCGACTATGCCTTACCGACGATTCTGGGATCGCGAGGGATGGGGGGTTCCAACCTTACAGCACTTTCCTTTCTGTTTTTCTTTAACCGAGCGCACCGTAGCCATCCAATGCCGCATCAGTTAGAAGGTTTCCAACTTGCCTCCCGGGCACGGTTTAATCCGAAACCGTTGGTATGGGTAATGCTCTTAGCAGCACTTGTGGGTTCAATTGGTTCTTTCTGGGCATACTTGCACGATGTGTATCACTTTGGGGCAGCCGGAGGTTTTGCACGACATCCTTTCGAGAGGCTCCAAAAACAACTCAACTTTCCGATGGGACCCAACATTCCTGAAGTGTCTGCTATGGGCATCGGTATGGGGTTCACGTTCCTGTTGATGTTTTTACGGATGCGGTTCTTTTGGTGGCCCTTCCACGCCGTGGGGTATGCCGTTTCCGGTGCGGCGGATTGGTGCATGAACTGGCTTTGGATCTCGCTTGTGATTAGCACCGTTGCAAAATGGTTGATTATCAAACAAGGCGGGTTACAATTACATCGGAAAGCAGCACCTTTCTTCCTTGGATTAATTCTCGGCGAGTTCGTCGCGGGGAGTCTGTGGAGTTTTTACGGAATGGCGACAGAGACGCGGATATTCCCCTTTAAGGATTGGTAACCTATCTCCTGCTGCTTATCTTATCGGTTTTGACTTGACAAACCCTACGCACTTTGCTAAAATTACATGAAAATAGCACAGCGGTTGGCGTGCGCGAAACATCAAACTCGAACACTCTCCAAATACCAACGAGCTCAACACTTTAACCCATTAGGCTCCCACAAGGAAAAAAATATGGATACCCTCAAAGACTTTGAATTCAAGCAGAGAAAATATATGCCTGTCTTTCCAAAAGCGAGTGGGAAACCGACTATCTCTATTGAAGGATACCCCGGCGAGGACGATGAACCTATGGCTGCCACAGGATACCATGCGGAACAGATTTCTAACTTTTTTGACCAACTCTATCGATATTTTGCAATCAATCCGCATATCTATGTTGGCGTTGACAATTTCATCTATTATCGTGAAGGCGACCTCACAAAAGTCGTCGCGCCAGATGTTTATGTTGTCTTAGGCGTTGATAAATTTCCGCAACGGCGCAGTTTTTACACGTGGTCCGAAGGTGCGGTTCCTGCTGCAGTTTTTGAATTCCTTTCGGATTCAACGGCAAATCAAGACCGGAATGAAAAAGTTCAACTGTATTTGATGGACATGGGGGTTCCAGAATACTTCATCCATCAGCCTGAAATGGAGAAGCCGCCGGAGTTTCGAGGGTGGCGGCGGAGCCCATCGGGTGACATCAGCGAAATCCTACCGGACACGCAAGGGGGTTTGTTCAGCGAGACGTTAAATCTCTTGTTCCGCTGGGAGGATATCCTGCCTAACGAAGTGCGACTCTTACGTCCCTATCTGCCGGACGGCACCCTAATCACGACTTCTATGGAAGAGGAGCATCTGAGAATAGAGGAGAAGCGTCTGAGAATGGAGGAGCAGCATCGGAGAATGGAGGAGCAGCATCGGAGAATGGAAGAGGAGCGTCTGAGAATAGAGGAGCAGCATCGGAGAATGGAGGAGCAGCGTCTGAGAATAGAAGCGGAGCGTCTAAGAATGGAGGAACAGCATCTGAGAATAGAAGCGGAAGCGCGTGCCGAAGAAGAAACGAGACGACGCCAGGCTTTAGAGGCTGAATTAGAACGTCTCCGGGGAGGTTAGGCACCTGTTCCGATATTCTTTTGAGAAATGCTTATTTAAACCTCATTTTTTGATAATGAGACCCATTATCTTTATAAATTCGTGATAATGAAACCCATTCTCACATTTTTCTTTGCCTAAGTAATGATATTTTGGCTAAGAACATAGGTGGTGCGTGGGTTTGTGGGCTTAAAATCCCATATTTTATCTAAAATAGCCTTGGACAAAAAATACCTTGCCCTCTTTTCCAGTTTCGTGATAAACTGCGATTATCGATTTTGATACCGGAGGAGGATAAAAAATGTTAGCCGTTAAGGAACTCGGTCATGTCGGACTCTATTGCACGGATGTCCAAAAATCTCTGGACTTCTATACCCGTATTCTGGGTCTCACCGTCACTGATGCACATCCAGAAGGGCATATTATCTTTTTGAGTGCGCAGCCAGAATCCGAACACCACGAACTGGCGTTGTGTCCCGGCAGAGATACTGCACCGGGAGCAAAGGTCGTTCAACAGGTTTCATTTATTGTAGAAAATCTCAAGGACTTGAAGCAGTTCTATACGCTTCTAAAATCGGAAGGCGTAAGGATTCGGAGTGTCGTGAGTCACGGCATTGCGCTGGCGATTTATTTCTATGATCCAGACGAGAATATCGTTGAGATTTACGCGAAAACCCCGTATAAGGTGCCACAACCTTTTTCAGAAGATGTGGACCTTGATTTGGACGAGGATACGTTGATGAAGATCGCTGAGACTGGATCACCTTAGGGAAACCAAACTAACAGTCTATACTACATCGTGGCAGCTTAGGTTATATTAGAGGGTATGTTTGCCAAACAGAAAAGGGCGAGGCACAAAGCCGAAGCCATCCTCGCCCAACGGAGTAATGTTTCGATTAGGTGTTAAGAAAGTCCTTGTAAGCTACCAGTGCTATCGCCTATTTGTGCGACTTCAACATCCATACGATTGAGCATTGACAGCCATAGGTTGTTCAGGGGAGTCTCTTTTGGATAACGGATGTGACGCCCGGTTTTGATCGTGCCGCAACCACCGCCTGCGAGTATAATGGGGAGATCGTGGTGGCTGTGTCGGTTGCCGTCTGCGTTTCCGCTACCGTACAGAATCATCGAATGATCGAGGAGCGATCCATCGCCCTCAGACGTTGCGGCGAGTTTTTCCAAGAAGTATGCCAACTGCTCGGAATGGAAAATATCAATCCGTTTGATTTTTTCTATCTTCTCTTCATCGCCACTGTGATGTGACAAGTAGTGGTGTCCCTCTGAGACATCGACAAACGGGTAGGGTCTGTTACTTCCCTCATTTGCGAGGACAAAGGTCGTAACACGGGTTACATCCGCCTGAAATGCGAGTACCATCAGGTCCATCATGAGACGCAGATGCTCCTGATAATCTTCTGGAATTTCCTCCGGTACGGTATAGTCTGGGCTTTCAACCGGTGGAAATTTTTCAGCTGCTTCGATTCTCAATTCAATGTCTCGGATAGAGGAGAAGTACTCATCAAGTTTGCGGACATCGTTCCCTGTGACGTGTCGGCGCAGGTCTTTTGAGTCTTGCATTACGAAATCAAGGATGCTTTTGCGCCGCTGATCGCGTTCTTCGCGTTCTGTATCTGGAAGGGTTGAGAAGAGACGCTCAAAAGCGAGTTTTGGATTTACCTCTTTAGGCAGGGGCTGCGTAGCAGAACGCCACGACAACGTTGATGAGTAGACGCAGCTATAACCGGAGTCGCAATTGCCTGCCCTTCTGCCGGGATCAATTCCGAGTTCAAGCGAAGGCATCCGGGTCCGTCTGCCGACGTGCGATGCAGCGACTTGGTCAACAGAAACACCGGCATGAATGTCAGCACCATCGGTTTTACGGGGCTGTGCGCCTGTCAGGAAGGCAGCCATCGCTCGGGCGTGATCGCCACCACCATCCCCGTTCGCGCGTGCTTTGTCAGCGGTCAGTCCACTGAGTACCAGCATTTTGTCCTTTACATTTTCCAACGGTTTCAAGATATCCGTGAGTTCATAGTCAGTGCCTACCTGCGTCGGTGTCCAATCCTCCATGATTTTTCCATTCGGCACGTAAAGGAAAGCCATCCGATTCGGAACTGTCTGTGCGCTCGTAGGCGCGTTCGCCCACGATGTGATAGGACCCATGACTTCCAGCCACGGTAGGGCAATACTGACGCCGAGACCGCGTAAGAATGTTCGACGTGAAAGTTGTTTTGAGATGCTCATAATCCTTCGTCAACTCCTCACAGTTAAAGCAGCAGACTTGCGAAAATCTTCTGCTGTCCCTGTCCAATTTCTCGTTTCACAATGCCTATAACATAATTATATCTTATTTTTTATAACGTGTCAAGTGTTTAGCGTGCGTTTAAAAGGTTTAAAAGTACGGCACCCCTTGTGCATTGACATAAACTGAATAAAGAGATTGACTGCCTGCCATAAAGAGCCTATTTCGTTTTACGCCACCGAAGCAGATATTCGCACAAATCTCGGGAAGGTGAATTTTACCGATAAGCGTTCCGTCTGGCGCGAAGATATGCACACCGTCGTAGCCTTCGCCGACCCAACCTGTGCCTGCCCATAAATTACCGTCAATATCGCATCGCAGACCGTCAGCGGCACCGGGTGCCATATCAGCGAACACCTGTTTGTTAGCCAAGCGTTCACCGTCTACAACATCATGGATAACGATATTTTTCGGTGGACCGGTATCAGCAACGTAAAGTTTATCATAGTCAGGTGAAAAACATAAGCCGTTCGGTCTTTCTATTTCATCCGTCACAACGACTGCCTCGCCAGTGTCTGTATTCAGGCGATAAACGGAAGTTGGCAGTTCAAATTCTGCTTTATGTCCTTCATAATGCGTAAGGATACCGTATCCCGGATCCGTAAACCAGATATGTCCATCGGGATGGACAACTGCGTCGTTTGGGGCGTTGAAGCGTTTGCCCTCAAAGTTGTCTATGAGGACGGTAATTGTTCCGTCATACTCAGTGCGTGTGACACGTCGCGTGCCGTGTTCACAACTAATGAGCCTGCCCTGTCGGTCGCGTGTGTGTCCGTTTGTATAATTAGAAGGTTTGCGATAGACGCTTACTGCACCAGTGGCTTCCTGCCATTTCAGAATACGGTTGTTCGGGATGTCGCTCCAGAGGAGAAAGCCACCATCGCCGAACCAGACGGGTCCCTCTGACCAGCGCGCCCCGGTCCACAACCGTTCCACAACGGCGTTGCCAACTTTATATTTTGCAAAACGCGGGTCTATTACTTCAACGGCTGGATCGGGGTAACGGGTAATCGTTTTCCCGTCCGGGAACGTGTCTGCCCAAGCAACAAGGGAACCCACGGTTTCCAACCACGGTAGGGTGGCACCGACCCCCAACCCGCGCAAAAATGATCGACGTGTAAATTGTTTGGATGTGCTCATAAACCTCTCCCAGATTTACATAACATTAGACGGTTCATATCCTTCGGTATACATAAGCATCCGCTTATGAATAAACTCATATTTCTCAGGGCAACAAGAACGGAGTTTGTGGGGCGATATAAGATAATGTGCGATACTTTCCGCCATATCCTCATTTGGATTTTTTTCAGAAGCGTAATCAGATACAAACGTTGACCGCTCTTTGGTTGTTGACCAACCCGATTCGCTTGCATCTCGACGCCATCCCCCAAGTTTCGCCCAATCCGCTCTAACTTTTCCATTAAAAACGAAAGCCCATATAAAATGTGCCTTTTCGTGGGCAATGACGCGCCGAGTCGTATTAGAATTACGGCGGCGAAAAATGGATTCAGCAAACTCTATGTGACCACGACCCGTCCGAGCGTAACTCATGCCTCTTTCATCTTCCTCTTCGCCCTTATCAATTCTACGAACTATATATTCTAATCTCGGTATTTTATGGAGTGCCTGCGGGAATTCTTCAAATACCGATATAATGACCATCAGATCTTCATTTTCAAAATTTGAATAGCGTTTTGATGTTTTGCTTGGCGTGCCCTCGGTCAATGAATCATAAGCGGGTACGTATATCCCATACCTTTTTTGCAATATTAATTCTATTACAGCTCTATTTGTCCCACTCTCCGTTAGGAATTGAACGACCGCAGCATATAGCTCCTTTGCGGGTGACAGCACCTCTTGCTCCGCTTCAACCGGAAAGATATATCTACTAATCGTAACGAATTTTAACTTATCTTTAAATTCAATCTTATAGTGGAACCCATAATTAACTTTACATTAGCGAGGTTAGGAAACCTCGCCAGCAAGGGGTGGGTTTTCGCTTATAGTGTAAACTTATTTTTAGAATCTACTATAATACCTTTTTCCAAGTCCTTGTCACTGATGCGCCATTGAGAAAAACGTAGGTTCTGCACCGCGGGTATGGATTCAAAGACTTTTAAAAGCGCGTTTGCCTGTTTTGTCGTCCATGTAGCATCCAAATAAACAGAGTATTTTTCCTCCAACTGTAAAATAGGACCCTGATTTGGTGTTTCATAAGGAAGTGCATAACAACCGGATTGGAGAATTATGATAACAAAAAGAATTATATGCGTTGTAATTCGTCCCATCACTCGTCCTCTGTGCCACGTCTCAACCGGAACGGTTCACTCTTGGCGATTTCTGTAATCAGGACCGAACTCCTGTAGTCTTCGGTTTCGAGGTGTGCGACGATACGTTCAACAGTCGGTCGGTCGTAATACTCCAATCCTCTGCCCAAAGCGTAGGTTAACAACTTCTCTGTCAAGCAGCGTAAGAACTGCTGTTTTCGATCCAAGACGACCTGTCTCAGGTCTACTATGCCGTGTTGTAGTACCGTTCCATCCGGTAATACCGCCGTTGTGTCGATAGCCTGTTCGCCATCTTTCCACCGAAACGCGCCGATTGCGTTGAAGTTTTCAAGCGCGAACCCGATGGGGTCCATTTTCGCGTGGCAGTTAGCACATGCGGGGTCCGCCCGGTGTTGTTCAAGACGCTCTCGTAAGGTAGCACCGTGAACCGCCTCACCCTCTTCTTCTAATTCTGGAACATCCGGTGGCGGTGGGGGTGGCGGCGTACCGAGTATCTGTTCCAGCACCCAGCGTCCTCTTTTGACAGGAGAGGTACGCGTTGGGTTAGAGGTCACCGTCAGCACACTGGCGTGGCTCAGTATGCCACCGCGTGAGGTGCCTTGTATCTTGACGCGCCGGAACGCTCTGCCGCGAATCCGTTCACCCCCCGGTACAGGGTTCTTTTGATTCCTCCAGTTTCCTTGTGTATCAACGATACCATAGTGGCTCGCTATCGGTTGATTAAGGAAGGTATAATCGGCATCAATGAGATCAAGCAGACTCCTGTCTTCTCGAAAGATCGATTCAACAAAAAGTTCAGTCTCCTTTTGCATAGCCAATCGCAAGCCGCCAGTGAAATACGGAAATTTTTCGAGATCCGGCGCGACCGTTGTCAATCGTTGAATCTGAAGCCATTGGGACCCGAAACTGCTCCCTAATTCAGATGCCTTTGTGTCAACTAACATGCGTTTAACTTGGGATTCCAGATTGGCGGTGAGTTGCTCCCTCTCGGCGAGTTCAAGGAGTTCGTCGTCTGGCATGCTGCTCCATAAGAAGTAGGAGAGCCGAGAAGCGAGTTGGAATTCATCAATCGGATGCGGTTTTGGCGTTTGTGGGCGGTCATCAAGCTCCAATCGAAATAGGAATTTCGGTGAACAGAGAATAACTTTAATTGCTTCTTGGATACTCGCTTCCCAGGGCACTCCATCCGCTTGAACAGATTCTGCAAACTGCGCGAGTTGTTCGACTTCGTTGTCGGTCGGTGGACGGCGGTAGCCTCGGCGGAGCAAGCGTGTTAGCACCTCGCGGGTCTGTTCTGCTTGGGAAATTCCGGGTGTGCATGCCAGAATCTCGAAATGAGATTTAGGTCTGGTTTCTAAGGGACCTTTTGACCAGAGCACGCGAATCTGAAGTTTAGCGTCTGGTTCACCTTCCTTCGGCTTCAGCATTGCGATGCCGACGTTTTCAATGTTCGGAATACCGGTAAGATGGACTCTAATCGTCTGGTTTTTTTCGGGGCTGCGAGCGGTAATCTTAAAAGCCTTCAAAACCTTGATATTATTGTCTACTGTCGGATCTACACCCACTAAACGTGTAAGTTTCTCCGGTGGGGTTACGTGCGCTAATGCGTCGCCTTGAATGAATAAAACAACCTCTATAGGGGTGTCGCTCTCCGTCTCAGCATAAAGCACTGCGTGGTAGATAATTTCTGCGTCGGGTGCTATGTTGAAATTGTCTGCGCCTGTTGTAAATGGACCGGATTTCCACGGCTCTGCGGCGGTTGGATCGAGCAGGCGGTAGCGTTCATCAGGAACATCATCGTGAGTTGGCTCAAGAATTTTCCCGTTTCGGTAGGATCTGGAGGGAGGCAGTGGATCCAATACGATAACGCGCGAAACAATTGCCTCGGCGGCTTCAAGATAGCGTTCCATCAGCAGCGGGGACATAGAGAGGACATCGCCAATGTTATCAAACCCGTGTCCGACATCATCGGCGGGGAAATTTTCCGTCGGATTGAAATCGGCACTGAGCAGATCTCGGACTGTGTTTTTATACTCAACCCGATTGAGTCGACGGACTGTGACGCGTCCAGGATCCGGTTTTGCCGTGCGGTCTGCGTGTTCAAAGATGGCTTCAATATGCGCAACAAAAGATTCCAATGCTTCTATTGATGGCTGTCCGCTATCTTCTGGTGGCATCTGCGTTGTTTCTACCATGTCCAGCACCCGATCCCAAACCTCACGATCCTTAATCAAAGAAGGGTTATCTGTGTATGAATCTAAGGAGAGTTGAGCGGCGGGTTGGTCACCCGCGTGACAACTGAAACAGTACTGTTCTAAAAATAGCGCGCCATTTTTAGAAAAATCGGTGGTATCCTTTTCACCGGGGTTGGCGGTAAAGGCGACGAGTGCCAGCATCAAAATCAGACAAAGACATCGTAGGGTGTAATTGGGCAAAATCATTGATCTGCTCCCTGTGCTAAAAGGGTTGGATCTTGCTTTCTATAGACAATAACGTGTATCAACTATAACAAGCGTTCTTCTCTATAGTTATAATACCATAGCACAGAACGCAAAGTCAAGTTCTGAGCAAAATTTGCGCAGAGACATTCAATTGAAGGTTGTTATTTATTGTCAAGTAAAAGTTATATGTGCTACAATAGCGTAAACTCTGACCCAACAAGGAGAGCAATCATGCCTCTGTGGGGAACGATATTAACAGTTACATTCTCCGGTATAGTTGCGCTTGGAACTGTTATCAACTTTTTTAGATCGGCAACCAAAGACGATATGAAAGAAGTTAGAAATGAGTTAAAAGAAGTTGAGAGACGACTGGAACAAAAGATAGATAATATCAACCAGCGTATAGACTGGCATCTTGAAGGTCATAGCTGAAATACCTCGAATTAGGAGTATTTAGCCATGGATAAACACGAGCAAGAGGTAATGGTAGAGGCGTCGGCGTTGCAAAGCGTCTGTAGCCGACTGTATCAAAAAGTAGGGGTTGCTAAATCGGATGCGGATACCATTGCAGAAATGCAGGTCTTGATGGACTTACGAGGCGTTCATTCGCATGCGACACGCGCTGTCCCGCGTTATGTTCGCGGTATCATCAACGGCGATATAAATCCGATCCCGGAACTACAAGTGCTTGAAGATAATACCGCTTCTGTCTTACTGAATGGCGATCGTGGGTTAGGACACCTTGTCGGTGTCCGCGCAATGAATATGGCGATTGAGAAGGCGAAATCTGCTTCGATTGGCGTGGCGATTGCTCGGAATAGCAATCACTTTGGGGCTGCCTCCAGCCATGCGATGCGAGCCGTTTCGCACGACATGATCGGTTTCGCAACGACGAATGGATTGGGTGTGAATGTCGCTGTCCATGGTGCAAGAAGCACTTCTATTGGAAACAACGCACTCTCGTTCGCGATACCCGCAGGCGAAGAGCCGCCCATCGTCCTGGACATGGCGTGCGGTGCTGCTGCCGCGGGACGGATTGGAACGGCGCGACTCTATCAGGAGAAAATTCCGTTGGGATGGGGACTCGATGCCGATGGCAATGAGACGGATGATCCGAGCAAGGTTGCTGCTATCCTACCCGCTGCGGGTCCTAAAGGCTCTGCGCTTGCGATTGTGATGGATGTCTTATGCGGTCCATTGAGCGGTGGGTTGATGGGTATTAATAAGCATTATCAGCCCGGCGATGCGCCCCTTGAGAAACGCGTATCTTCACACTTTTTCTTTGCGATTAACATCGCTAGTTTCACCGATGTTGCGGAGTTTAAGGCAGAGATTGACCGGCAGATTCAAATGACGCGTCGCGCCACGCCACGTAGCGGGTTTACGCGCGTCACGCTTCCCGGTGAGATTGAATGGGAACTCACCCAAGAACGCCGTGAGAACGGGATACCGCTTCATCGAGAACCTGTGCGGGAACTTGAACAACTCGCTGATGAATTAGATGTCGAAATTCCGTGGGAGAGACAATAAATCTTCCCCTTGCAATCGCCTCCTATATCCGTGTATAATTGGCACTGTCCGCAGTCCAATCGCCAACTATACACGGAGAAAACGCTATGCCCATTCTCAACATCAAACCGACCCACAAACCCATCAAAAATTACTACACAGAACTCAAAGCTTATGCAAAAATCGGTGCCGAACACGAAGGTGCAGTCCGAACCGCATTCCAAAATCTCCTCCAGCACTACTGCCGACAGGCAGGACTCATCCTCGTCTGTGAAAAGACACGCTACACTCCAGAGAAAAGACGGATCCGGATAGATGGCGAAGTCGTTGACGCTTATGACCTACCACACGGACACTGGGAAGCGAAGGATACACACGACGACCTCCCGACAGAAGCGCGGCAGAAAGAGGAAGACGGCACAAACCGCCGTGAAAACATCACCGATTGGGCGTTAACACACTTCCGAACACATTACCAAGACGACGCCATCACCAAGTGGGACATCTTCCACTATATCTACGGACTTCTACATCATCCTGAGTATCGAGAAAAGTATCAAGAAAACCTCAAGCGCGATTTACCGCATATCCCCTTCGCCGAAGACTTCTGGCGTTTTGCCAACGCTGGCGCGCGATTAGCAGACCTCCACGTCAACTACGAATCCCAACCTGAATACGATAAACTCGATCCGATTGAAACATCCGGAATGCAAGTGGATTTGTCTGTAGAGCGAATGAAGTTCTCCAAAGACAAAACGCGTTTGAAATACAACGATTTTCTGACGTTAGAGGACATCCCTGCGGAAGTGTTTGAATATCGATTGGGGAACCGCTCTGCTTTGGAGTGGCTCGTGGACCAGTATCGTATCAAGGTAGACAGACGAAGCGGCATCCTCAACGACCCGAACAACGCCGAGGACACGGAGTATATTCTCCGTCTGATTGGGCAGGTTGTTACGGTGAGTTTGGAGACGGTGGATATTGTTAAGGGGTTGCCTCCGCTATGGCTATAGAAAACATTTGACTTATGTTGGAAAGTTGTGTATAATTATAGTTTCTAATTTTAGAGACCCACCTGTGGAGGTAATTATGCACCTTATCACACTGAAACCTTGGTCAGAAACAGATATTCTCGAAACGGTTGAAAACAGCCTGAAGATAAAAAACCATCCCGAAAAATATAGACACGCTGTCGGTGGGAAAAGTCTCTGCCTGCTTTTCCAAAAGACCTCCACACGGACGCGATGCGCAGGTGAGGTTGGTATAACACAACTCGGTGGGCATGCACACTACCTTGATTGGCGGACGACCAACTTTGCGTTAGCCGATCTCGGCGACGAAATGCGTGTCCTCTCAGCGTATGTTGATATTATCTTAGCCCGTTTCTTGAAACACGCCGAACTCGTTGAAGCCGCCGCCGCTGCAACCGTCCCTGTAATTAACGGATGCTGTGACAGATACCATCCGACACAGGCTCTCGGTGACCTGATGACAATACAAGAGCACCTCGGCAGACTCGAAGGGGTCAAATTGTGTTTTATCGGTGTGCATAACAACGTCTGTAATTCACTGATTGCTGCTGGCATGAAGGTCGGCGTTGAGGTCACAGTCGTTGCACCAGAGGTGAATCCCGCCGCTGTTGACAAAAAGTTGTGGGACGAGGCTTCGCGGAAAGGGCTCTATAAGCCAATTGACACCGATGCTGCAGGTGTTGAACGTTCACTGGAGCGGGTCATCGCTGAAAGCGATATTGTCTATACGGATACGTGGGTGGATATGGAATTCTTTACAGACCCGGCTTTTGCAAAGGAACGGAAACGTCGATTGGAAAAGATGATGCCGTATCAATTGAACGCCAAACTACTGCAAGCGCATGAATGTCAGATTATGCACTGTCTCCCGGCGCATCACGGCTATGAAATTTCAGGCGAACTCGTCAACGATGAACGTTCCATTATATTCGATCAGTCAGAGAACCGTCTCCATAGTATGAAAGCGATCTGTCTCAAACTGCTTGCAGATGCCAGCCCGTAAACATCAAAGCTCATCGCCAACGAGGCAAAAAAGTTGAAAAATCTGGAATGTAGCAGGTGTAACGAAATATACGACCATCTGACCCTTCAGAACGTCTGTACCGCTTGTGGAAAGCCGCTACTTGCCCGTTACGCGCTTGAAGCGTTAGCAGACACATGGCAGCGCGACACACTTCTATCTCGCCCTGCTTCGCTCTGGCGTTACAGGGAGCTCCTACCGATAGCAACACCTGAAGACATCGTGACGCTCGGAGAGACAATAACACCGCTCATCCATACGAAAAGGTTAGGGGCGGAGTTTGGACTCCGAGAAGTTTGGGTGAAAGATGAATCGCGGTTGCCGACGGGTAGTTTCAAGGCGCGCGGCTTGGCAATGGCGGTATCCAAGGCGAAATCGCTCGGACTTAAAGCATTAGCGATCCCTTCGGCTGGCAACGCTGCGACGGCACTTGCAGTTTATGCCGCTGCTGCGGGTATTGCCGCACATATCTTCATGCCACAAGATACTCCCGCCTTCAATAAGCAGACGTGTCAACTCGCGGGGGCAAACGTTACGCTGATTGACGGTTTAATTACGGATGCTGGCAGAATTGTGGCAGAGCGGAAGGAACAGGAAGGCTGGTTTGATGTGTCAACCCTTAAGGAACCCTACCGTGTGGAAGGCAAGAAGACGATGGGGTTTGAGCTTGCGGAGCAGTGCAATTGGGAGCTGCCAGATGTTATCATCTATCCTACCGGTGGTGGCACAGGAATCGTCGGGATGTGGAAAGGCTTTGCGGAGTTGGAAGCGATCGGTTGGATTGGCGAGAAAAGACCTCGGTTCATTTCGGTGCAATCGACAGGATGTGCACCGATTGTCAAGGCGTGGGAAGAAGGTGCAACGGAAGCAACACCATGGAACAATGCGAAAACCGTTGCGAGCGGTTTGCGTGTGCCACAAGCGATCGGGGATTTTCTGATTTTAGAGGCGATACGTAAAAGCAACGGTGCCGCGATTGCCGTAACGGACGAAGCCATCGATGAGGCAATGCGATTGCTCCCAACAACCGAAGGTCTCTTAACGTGTCCCGAAGGCGCAGCGACAGTCGCAGCACTCAAACACCTCGTCTCGAAAGGCATGATTGAACCTTCCGAGCGCGTTGTGCTATTTAACACGGGTGGGTATCAGTAGTTATTCGCGGTTCGCTAACGTTCCTCAAGATAGTCGTAAGTCGGCTTCCCCGTTGTCTCCGTTTCAGATGCTTCCGATGCTCCTGTCCTCAAGTGATAGCCTACCTCATACTTGCGTACCGACACGATTGGGTAAGGACCGTCAAACCCAGTGATTACCCCTTGTACCTCAATGGGTTTATCGTTATCCGCTGCATCAAGTCGCAGCCGATCGAATTCAGGGTTCGCGCTGAAGACGAACTTCTGTTCTTCATTACCGGCGGTCATCGCATGGTGGATATTCGAGGTATCCGGTCGCCAGCGTCGCCACGATGGTACGTTTCGGAGATAACTCCGAGCGAAACCTGGATGCGCGAATAGATCGCCGCGAATGGTCGCTTCGCTTTTAAGGACGCGGGAAAATCCAAGCCCATGCCTGCCTCGGAAACGCGAGTCGTTGAGTTGACGCATGATGTCATAGACATCAAACGTATGGGTTTCACTGTATTTAGAGACCCCTTGGCGAGGTTTAATCTTCACAAGGGTACTAAAAATCCGTTTTCTTCCATTCTTATCAACAGGTATCTCGAAGGTGATATCTTCGGCATCAGCCCACGGTTCTAATAAACGCCGAATCTGGTGTGCATCCCTGTTGCTGACGACATCCGAAATCTCTACCTGTAAGACAGCCACTTCAGCCATGCTTACCATACTAATCCCAACAAATAGAAGGACTACCACTAAAGTTAGGCAATAGAAATGCGTACGTTTCATCTTGATTCCCTCGCTTCATTCATCAGTTTTGCTTTTCTTATCCTATTAGACACCTTTCAACGCAAAAAGTTTCAAAAAAGTTTACATATCCCTATAATTTTCCGCTTTGTCGTTGGAATCTTGCCAACCAGCTTAATTCAACGATATAGGACAGGACTGGCAAAACAAGAAGCGTCAAGAGCAGAGCAATATAGAGCCATTACCAAAGGTTTTCAAATCTGCCCTATTTTGTGCAATTGGGTATAAAGCATGCCCTATTTCGTGCAGGACTGTCTGACACGTTCTCCGAAACCTTCTACTCAACGTATTGTTTTAGAATCGGCACAAAATTTGCTATACTTATACTATTTCTAATTGTATATTTCTCAAACGCGCCTACAAAATTTCTTGCGGATTTAAGGGAAATTATGTTAAGATTTATAAATAGAGGTGACGCGTAGAGCGCGGACTTAACGAATTATACATTGCGCGTTTATGGAGCGCACACAAAGCAAAAGAGGAGATATAACTGATGAAGAAGTTGTTTTTGGTAATGATGTTGTTAGGGCTAGCGGTTGCTACCAGTTATGGCCAATATAACGGTGAATGTTGGGTTGTCAGCGGCGGGGAGACGATTTATAAGTTATATGCTAATGGACAGGCAGATCCGACAGTCATCCCGAATTTAACCCAAGCGAGTGCTGCAGAAGTGAACCCAGCAGATGGTGTCGTCTGGATTGCGGTTTCAGCGGCAAATACTGTCTATCGTTATGATCCGAACAGTGGTGCTTTTAGCGAGATACCCGACATTACGCGTCCGAACCAGATAGCCATTAACCCGGCGGACGGTTCAGCGTGGATCGCTGGACTTGATGCTGTTAAAAAAGTATCCGGCGACGGAACGCAAGTTATTGCCGCAATAGCGGCGCACGAACCGGCAGTAGCTGTAAATCCAAAGGACGGCTCGGCGTGGATAACAAACGCCCGAGGTCCAATCGCACGTTACGACGCTGCTGGCAATAAAATCGCAGATGCTCCATCGATGGGTGAACCAAAAGGTGTAAGCGTTGACTACGAAGGCAATGCTTGGATCGCCGATAGCCAACACAGTGTGCTTATGCGGGTATCCCCGACTGGGGCAGAACTTGTAAAGATTACAGATATTCCGAATCCGACCTCTCCACGTATCAATCCGATAGATGGAAGTCTCTGGGTCGTTTCTCAACAATCTCTGTTAATAAATTTGGCACCAGATGGAACGAAAAAGAATGAATTTTTAGCGGGAATGGCAATCGTGGCAATAGCACTTTCACCGGCGGACGATGGTATTTGGATAGCAGATCTGCTCGGTGAGACCTTCCAAGGCGAGATTAGTAAATGGAGTGCCTCAGGTCAATCACTATTCAAGAACCCTATTCCACAGCCGTCTTCCCTTTCCGTTGGATATTGGACAGGAAACTAAATCGCGGGATTGTGTCGTGATATTTGCCTCGTAGAGGATAGGCGTGAATCTGGTCCGATAGACACATATTGAGGTACAACATGATTAGGTATTCAGTTTTGGCACAGCATGTAAGTTTTCCGAACTTTCTATTAAAATTAACAATCGGAATCTTTTTTGCCGGTTTTTTTGCAACGAGCGGATTTGCAGAATTGCCAGATTTCCATGTTGATGCCCAGAGTATCACTTTTTCTAATTCCTATCCGGTTGAAGGCGAAGAAATTACCATTTGGGTCGAAGTGAAGAATATCGGTGAAGGCACCCCCACAATGAATGAAGATTTGGTCGTTGACCTTTACGAAGGGGATCCCGCGACACAACCGCTCCAGATTCTCTGTAGTGATATTATTTTAGAGTTGAAAGCGGGCAGAACAGACCGGGTAGAAGCGAGGTGGCAACCGCCACCCGGTCAGACAGAGATTTATGCGGTTGTTAACCCTACAGGTGATGAACATATTGAAGAAACGAACGCAGAAAACAACATCACGCATACGACAATTGTCGCAGAGAAACGGACGTTCCGAGCTGTTACACCAGATCAAATTCAGGAAACGATTAGGAAAGGGATTACCTGGATAAAGGCACAACGCGGCAAACATAGCCGTACCTGTTTACAGTGCGGCACTGAAAATCAGCTTATTTTGCTCTGCATTACCTGCGGCGCGAGTCTGAAAGGGTTAGCAGAAAATTTCATTCCCGGTCCCTCATGGAACTTCGGTGAGGATCAGACGCAAGAAACTGCTTTAGCACTCCAGACGCTGTTCGCAACGGGACACACCCCATCAGACCCTGCAGTTCAGGAAGGCTTAGAATTTCTGCTTGAACAGAACTGGAACGAATTTGCCGTTTACCAATTCGCAGTAATTATCCCCGTATTAGTTGCCACCCAAGATGAAGCGTATAGGGATCGAACGCAATTCGCTGTTAACCAACTGGTTAAAAAGCAGCTGCCTGTCCTGGGGAGTGAGTTCGCGGATGAACGGGACGATGGCGGCTGGGGATACGGTTTCTCTGCGGACGGTGCGCACATGAACATGGTTATCTATGCGCTGTATACCGCGAAGCAGTGGGGACTTGATATTCCACAGGATACATGGAACCGCGCCGAAAAGTGGGTACGCCGCAATCAAACTGAAACGGGAGGTTGGCTCTACAATTTAGTCGACGAAGGCTCGCCTTGGGCGATAGGGGTCTATGGAAGCATGACCGCGACTGGATTGTGGGCACTCCGAGCATGTGGTGTCCGTGTTGATGATTCACAGATTCAGAAAGGCATCGCATGGGTGAAAAAGCACTGGACGTTAACTCGGAATCCGGGGTCTAATTCCTGGCTTTATTATTATCTACTCTCATTGCAAAGGTTCTGTGATATTCCACCGACTGTAGACACACTCGCTGGCTATAACTGGTATGACGAGATCGCGCAGATGATGGTCACACAGCAAGAACCTGATGGAAGATGGCGCGGCTCTGAAAGCGATTTTTTATCCACATGTTTCTCAGTAATGACTTTGAGCCATGCCTTGGTAGGACCAACGGGACCAAGCATTGGAATCGTGCCGCAGAGCCTTCGGTTTTCCCCGCCCTCGCCGCGGGTCGGCGAACCCGTTAGGCTGAGTGCAACGCTTCGGAACACTGGAACGCCTTTCAACGGGATTCTAAATGCAGAATTCGTTGTGAAGGACGAAAAGGTCGCTACAACTGAAGTGCTTTGGACACCAAAACTCGGAGAGACTGTGGTTTCGGCGGACTGGGTGCCGACAACAGAAGGCGAAACAGAAGTTGTGGCACGCATAGATGTCGCCGATACGAATGAAAAAGATAATACCGCATCGGAAAAACTCACTGTCTATCCGCAGTCTACTGCAGCAACAGATGCCCAATTAGTGAACCCGACAAAAGTGAGCGAAACTGTTTACCAACTCGGCAATGTGCTTTTTGACACGAGTAAGCGTGAAGTAACGATTCCAGGGGAAATCAACATTGTGGGTGGCGATATCAATATTGAATTCTTTGCGTGCAGCACACTTGGAAAAACACATGAGAGTATCTTGATTATTGATGCAGAACCCATTCATATATTTGCAGCACTCGGTGCTTTGGATTATGATGCGGGTATGAATCTCACAGTCGAAGGTGATCCACGTCCTCCCACGGGGTCGCCGGTTGAAATCTGGGTGGAATGGAATCGTGGCGACGAAGTTGTTTCACGCCGAGCAAGAGAGCTGATATGGAATGCCTTCACGGAGCAGCCGATGCAAGAGACATCGTGGATTTTCAACGGTGGACGGCTCCGCAATAATCAATTCACTGCCCAACTCTTTCACAACATTATTGCTGTCTACCGCGACCCGGATTCACTTTTTAATCATCCCCTACCCACCGGCACCGATGACCGGACATACCGCGTTAACACCGATGTGATACCACCGAAAGGGACGAAGATAAAACTGATCATCCGTCCCGTCGTCGCTTGAAGGGAAGGAACAACGATGCCAATTTTTGAATACCGATGCAATGACTGCACAACTGATTTTGAAGTGCTTCAACGTGTCAGTGATACCGATACATCTATAACAAAATGCCCACGTTGCGGCGCAGAGGACGCTACGAAACGCTTCTCGGCGTTTGCGACCACTGGGACGCAACAGGAGACTGCTGGCGATAACGCTACTTGAGCGATCCCAATCGGCGGCAGTTTGTCCGCATGAGACAACAGCGAAAACCCCTACCCAACATCCTTCGTGAAATCCAATCGAATAAAGTTTTCCCGGTGTACCTGCTTTGTGGCGAGGAGAGTTTCCTTGTTGAAGGCACGCTTAAACAGATGCTGGATCATCTGCTTACGCCTGAAACACGGGATTTTAACCTCTCCTTCTTGGAAGGTACCGATGTTACAACCCAAGAGATCCTCAGTCAGGTAGATACCTATCCTGTCATGTCAGAATGGCGGGTTGTTGTCGTCCAGGATGCAGCTTTATTTAAAACACAACAACGTTCAACACCGATAACAGTCGTCCGAAACGCGTTTAAAATTGAGACCACGAACGCCTCAAAATGTATCTCTACATTGGCAAAACTTTTGGACGTTACGCCACAACAGGTTGCCGAACGGCATCTTGATTTCATAAATGCGGTTGATGCTCTTGTCAATGAGCTGGAAACGAGGTTATCTGCTGAAGAACGTCAGTTCTTAGAACGTTTACCGCAAATTGCGCAAGAACTGGACGTACACTCCACGGATGTCAGTGCTGTTGACGATGTTGAATTAATGCTCGAGTGGCTTCAGGGAGATTTACCGAAGAATAGTGTCTTGATCTTCACGGTAAGAGGTCCAGTGAACGAACGGAATAGACTTGTTAGAGCTATTGATGATGTCGGACGCTACAGACCCTTCGCGCCAATAGAAGCCGGTCCGTCTGTGAATCGAGATCCGTTATATATAAAAGTATCAGAAAAACTCTCCGAACACGATAAACAGATAACACCTCGCGCCTTTACGCAGCTTCGGAACCGCACTGGTGGTGATATGCACACTATTGCTGAAGCCCTCAATAAGATTATCAATTTCGTTGGTGATAAACGTCAAGTAGATGAACAAGACATTAGGAACGTTGTAACTCAGAATACGTATGATAGTATTTTTGACTTAACCGATGCAATCGGAAAACGTTCAGCGAAACAGGCATTGAAGAGCCTTCACGACGTTTTGTCAAGTGGTCAAGAACCAATTCCTGTTAATTCCACGATAGCTCGCCAATTCCGATTCGCGCTCCAAGCCAAGTTGATCGTTGAGAAGAAAGAATTGCGACCGTTCCGTGGTCGGATGCCCCTTAAGAATTTTATAGAAAATATCTTCCGACCGATTGCTGAAGAAGTTGGGAGCCTCTTACCCAAATCCGCTACCCATAACATCTTGAAACAAAACCCTTACGTTGCTTATAAAATCTTTCAGACACTCCACGCCTTTACAGCGGAAGAGCTTGCTACCGCACTTGAGAAAACCTTAGAAATAGACACCGAATTGAAAACGAGCCAGATAGATGCAACATGTACACTGGAGCAGTTAGTATATGAACTGTGCGATAACCGACAAGCCAGAAGGGGACACTCACCACCATAGGGTCAATGCGGTTACATGAAGTTTAAGAAAATATTTCGGTAATATTCGATGCGGTTAGGAAACCGCACCTACCGGGTTTGGGGTGAATTAGAATTACCGAATTAATAAATTAATCTTCATCAAACCGCATCTACCAGCGAAGGGCGCAAGTCCTATATGGTTTAGAAACCAACAAGGCTCTTATTCCGTTTTAAAAAGTATACACTCATGAGGAAAAGGGGTTCTTTGAATGAAAGGCACAAGACCTTTAGATAATGCTGAAATCCGAAAAGTATCGGATGCCTTTGATGGTATATTCGCCGTTCGGAATCGGAGTCTATTCATGTTAGGGGTATCCGTTGGCGGACGGATTAGTGAACTATTGGCGTTGAAAGTAAACGATGTGTGGCAAAACGGTAAGCCTGTTAAGGATTTATTGTTTGATCGGAACATTGTAAAAGGTGGTGAGATATCCAGAGCCGTGCCTGTGAATGTAGATGGTAGAGAGGCAATTGAGAATCTTATCACTTGGCAGACTGAACTCTATGGCAACATCAAACCTATCCGTCCGCTGTTTCCATCCCGGAACGGACAAGGTTCGCAAACGATGACTCGTAAAGCGGCGCACGATGTACTCAAGCGTGCATTTGAGACTGCCGGTTTGAATGGTAAACTCGGTACACACTCGCTGCGGAAGTCTTATGCGCAGCGTCTCTACGAACAGACGAATGATATTTACGCTGTGCAAGAGATGTTAGGTCACAAAAGTGTCATAACGACGCAACGGTATCTGGGTGTGAACTACGCGAGTGTACGCGAGGCGTCGGAGGCGATGTCGGTATACAGCGAAGGTGACATAAGTACGAAAACGTTACCTTCAGTGAATGAAGCCACGGATGACGTGCTATTGGTCGAATTGCTTCGGAGAGGCTATGATGTCGCCCGACTCCTTCAAAAAGAAGAACTCCAAGAACCTCTGCAAGCGTCTGGTCAGAAAACTGCATCGAGATTCGTCTAAATGCAGTAAATTACAAGAGCAGACTTAAAAACACCCCATCATCGCTGGCGAGGTTCTAACCTCGCCAACTTCCCTTAAAAATAGGTAGGCGAGGTTTCCTAACCTCGCCGGTTTACAGCCTCTAAGTAATTGTAAAAAAAAATTTAATATACGCTTTACTTTTTACTATCCTTTTTGTCCTCTACCGACTCTAATAAGCAAGACTATATTTTATTCAACAGTTGGAGGATTTGAAAATGGGAGAAGTTGTTCTGATTATTGCTATCATATTTGGAAGCGTTGCGATAACAGCACTCGGATGCGTCTGGATGGGAACATCCTACTCTGCAAAGAAAAAAGGGTTGAAAACCGGAGCGTCGCAACGTGAGGTAGAAGTACTACAACAGAGAGTAAACGATGTTCAACAAGAAGTGGCTGCTCTCAAAACGGAAGTGAATCGGCTTATCAAAATTGCCAAGGGTGTGAGTGAATAAAGGAGGAGAACAGACATGTCATTATTACTACTGATTTTGCTGGCACTGGTGTTTTTCCTCATCGTCAAGTTTACTGCAGCGGTTACCGCCATTTTGGCAATAGTTGTGGGTACGACTACCATCACTATACTCACGTGTGTCTGGGTAGGAACATCATATCACTTGAGGGCATCGGGATATAAACCGAACAAAGCTCGAGAGACTTACAGTCAGGTGGATTCGGATTTAAAACAAATTGCTGGGGATTTACAAGAAATTCGTTTTGAATTGGGGGAAACTGAGTCGTATTTACGAGATGTAGAATTTTTAAGGTACGCTCGTCAGAATCCCAAAGCAGAAAATTAGTTCACAAAGTAAAGAATCCTAAAATTAGGCAGGGCAAATATTTGTCCTGCCTATTGTCTGCCGAGAATATGATATATTACAGCAACAATTTGCCGATTGTGCAACTCTGGGGTGTTCTATACAGGGGCTGTCTCAAAAACGCGTTTTAGGGGCATTCTCGAAAGCCTTTTTTTGGCGTAATTTTATAAATTTAGATTAAAGCCTAAAAAGTCAGCCATCGGTGAAACACGACATCTTTCCCCTCAGGTTCGACTACCCTCAGCAAGACCTTTCCATCTGAAAAAAAATCCACTGCCATAAAACCCGTATGTTGATGTGCGAACAAAGTATTTTTTCCAGACGACACTTCTGTAACTTTTCGAGTTGCAGCGGCCCCGCTGACAAGAAGGTAGTCCATAATATCACCCTTCAAGACTTGCAAAGAATGTTCATGCCCGGAGGCATAGATTAAAAGTGAGGGATCTTGGTCAGTGGACTTCCGGGTGGACAATGCGCTGTTCAGCTGCCTGACCATATTTTTATTTCGTTCGCCGCGTATGTCTTGATCGGATTTGTACAAGTATTTCCGCCAATAAGGATATGCAGCACCGAGTATAGGTACTGGAACCCAGAGCCATTCTTTTACATCCCTGAGGGGAAAAAGGTGAGACTTCCAATCAAAGAAGCCTCCGTGGGGTCCGTAAGTTTCCAGTGGATGGTGTCCTACAACGATAACAGGTAACTCGGTATCTAAGAGTGCTACGAGTTCTTCTATAATCTTCTCAGGTGATTTTTCCGGCTTTTCATGTTGGTGGAGCCACCACTGCGTATTTAGAACAATAAGCCGGACTGCAGGGTTGGCTTTAGGGAGTTCAAGGGCAACGGGCCCGGGTGATCCGCCCGACGGCAGAAAGTTTATCTCACCCGATAAGGCATCGTTAATAAATTGCTCTTGTGCGAGAAGCGCGCTATATCCCTCCGCCTTTCCACCCGCCCAATCGTGATTTCCAGGAATGAACAGCCCATGTACACCAGCAGTTTTGATAACCGAGAGTTGCGGGGCAAGTCGTTCCGGGGCTTCATGTTTTCTGCGTGCTGTCATCCCTTCAGGATACATGTTGTCCCCTAAAAAGATAATACTCGTTTTCGTAGCGTCTTTTCCGCCCCACTCACTGAGCGTTTGCAGAACAGGTTCACCCTGCTTTGGCTCCCCACCATCACCGAGTAGTAAAAGGCGATAGCGAAGCACACCCTCCGTTTCAGTATTGCTTCTCTCGATTTCGGGAATGTTAGGGTGATAATACGGTTTGGTGTGACTACATCCTGCACCTGTCAATTGCGCCGCTTGAACGATGCAAAAGAGCAAGAGAATATAACGGGTGAGATTAGGGCACTGATAAAACTTCTTCATTTTTTCTGACCGAACAAACTTTTCACACTCCTGCTAATGCTTGAATGTGTTCAACAAGTTCCTCCCGGGGGATAACTTGCTGTTCTCTACTCGCGAGGTCTCGAACCGCGACTGTGCCAGCTTCTACTTCATCGGATCCGAGGATAACGGCATACGGTATACCTTTGCTATCGGCATATTTCATCTGTGTGCTGATACGTGTCGGGCGACAATAGACCTCTGTTCGGATACCGCTGCTGCGCAGAAGCGTTGCTAACTTCAGAGACTCTTCGGCGAGATCCGCGTCGAAAATAGTCACTAAGACCTGTGTTACTGTCTTTCCCACAGCAGCAGGAAACATACTGAATTCTTCCATCACGTCAATGATACGTTCAATACCGAAACTGGTGCCTGTTGCTGGATAACTTTGCCGACTGAAGCTCCCGATGAGTTCGTCGTATCTTCCACCACCAGTGATACTCCCAATTTTCGGTTCTTCAACAACCGTCTCATAGATCGGGCCGGTGTAGTATTCCAACCCACGCACCATTGAGACGTTTATTCTATAGAATTCCTCTGGAACACCGAGTATTGTGAGGTAACCGCTGAGTTCTTCCAATTCCGCAATTCCTTCGTTTGCGACTTCGGAATCACTAAGTTGGTCAGAGAGTGCCTTCAGGACTGTCTCTGCGTCACCTTCAATTTGAAGCAGCGCGAGCAGTTTCTCAATAACGGGTTCCGGGATCTGGTTTTCCGCTAACTCCGCTCTGACCCCTGACAGTCCAATCTTATCCAATTTATCGATGGAGCGATAAAGTCCGCCAAGTTGTTCCGCAGGCACACCCGCAAATTGCCCAATCCCGGTGATAAGTTTTCGGTCATTGATATTAATTTGGAACTGCCTGAAGCCGAGTCGGGTCAACACCTGATAGATGAGATTGACGTTCTCAGCATCAGCGAGCATGCTCTCAGTTCCAACGGTATCCGCGTCACATTGGAAGAATTGGCGATAGCGTCCCTTTTGTGGACGTTCTGCGCGCCAGACGGGATCAATCTGATAACGCTTAAAGGGTTTCGGCAATTGCGGGTGCATAGCGACAACTCGGCAGAGCGGTACCGACAGATCATATCGGAGGGAGATGTCCTCTTTTCCACCGATGTGTCCTGCCTGATAGATGAGTTTTTCGGCATCCGGCCCGTACTTACCCGTAAGGACTTCAGATAATTCAAGAGCAGGCGTTTGTAAAGGCTCAAACCCGAACTCCTCAAACACGCCGCGAATCACATCTATGACATATTGCCTGCGGATCATCTGCTCCGGTAAAATGTCCCGCATCCCTCTCGGAACGCGCGGTTTAATAAAAGAGGTAGCCATTATGTATTGCTCCTTAAATGTGTCCGGGGAGTGCTTGACTTCTTCGTCTGCGCAGCCCTTTTTGTAATGTCTGCTTAAGTTCTTCAATCTTTTCGCGTTTCCACGAATCTCTGAGTGCCTTCGGATTCGCGATGAGCGTAGACTCGGATTCGCGTAAGAGTTCAATCTGCTTGAGTGCGTTTGCCTTGATTGTCCGCCGCGATGCCGTTGAATTGTCAATGATCGCCTCGGCTTCTTCTGGTGGTTTCCCCTCGGTCGCGCCAAAAGACAACATAAGCGTGATTGGTGACTGATAAGAACCGGTCGTATTCAGCCGTTTCCACGGTGTTAAAATTGCCGGTGCGATCTTATTTTCTGTCTTTTCAAGGATATATTTCTCGGCGATGTTCAGGTACTCGGTGGAAATGCGGATGTCCCTATCGGCAAGATTCACTAAATCCTCGAATGTGTTGAGATCGTCTCGTTCTTCACGAACAGCGAGGATAATGTCAATGTGTCCATATTCCAAAAGCAAGATTTCTTCAACATCAGCATCAGTTTCTTCAACCCAATCTTGACCGGTAATTCCTACGTCGTAAAAATCGTCCATGCCGACGTAGACCGGTATCTCTTGAGGTCTCGAAATCTTGATTTGAAAATTGTTATCATTCCGAAATGCTGCGCGATAGGATCGGTCGGTTGCGGTATAACCGTTGAGTTCATAACCGGCACGCTGAAACATTTCAAGTGTTTCCGGCTGGAGACTTCCCTTTGGCAAAAGCAGGTTCAGCGTCCTCTGTGATTCCGTTTGCATTATAAATTCTCCTTCTTCTATTTCCCTTATAGAAGGTCAGGAATAGTGACTACCTGTGTGTCCCCCGTTTTGATTTGAATTCGGCGGATCGATTCATCAGCGGTTAAACGAATGAGGTAATCGTAGTTTGCTTGGTTGGCGTAATCCTGTTGTGCTTGCAAGTTACGTTGCATCAAATCGACCTCTACGTTCTTACCGTTTTTCCGTAATGTTTCAGCGAGGCGTTGTGCTTCCGCAGCCTGCTCTGGTGTTTCTGCTGCGATGAAATAGTCTTTTCTTCCGTTGACAGTTGTCTTTCCCGTGTCGGTAAACGCTTCCACAAGCGCATCGAATTGGAATGCAAACCCGGCTCCCGGTGTTGGTGTGCCCCCGAAAGACGCAATTAGTTTGTCGTATCTCCCACCCCCACAGAGTGGTCGGTGTGTGTCAGGCAATTCAATCTGAAAGACCGTGCCAGTATAGAAATCAAACCCGCGCGTAATCCCTAAATTAATCTCAAAATCTGTAATGTCGTAGTTTTCCAAACACTCACAAAGCGCAAGCAGTTCCTGACGTGCAGCTTTCAACTTCCCACTGAAACATGCTTCCCACGCTGTCATAACCGTATCCTTGTCACCAGAGATTTTCGAGACGCTTACACAGACCTCTGCAGCCGCCTCAGAAATATTGAAATAGCGTTGCCACCTCGCTTTATAGGTTTCCTCAGCAATGACTGGCAACTTTTCAGCGACCGTAGCAATATTACTGTTGGTTAATTCCTGAATCATAGCGGCTTCAATCTTGTAGTCCCCTTCATAGTCAGTTCTCTGTGATCTTCGCAGCATATTAAGCGCGTCGCGGAGTGTTTCGATATCCCAAAATCGCGCTTCAGCACGCAAACGTGCGAGATAGTCGAGATCCCATATAATTTCCCCGTGATCCTTAGTATCCAGCGCGACCTGTTTGAAAATCTCGCGAAAGATTCCAGTGTTGCCGATTTTTAGTTTCGTGTGTGAAATGTTAAGTTTTTCGAGGATACGCACAGGGATAGTAATAATTTCTGCATCGGCAGAGGCAGAAGCCGGTCCTATGAGTTCCACACCCGCCTGTCGAAATTCCTTTTTCACCTCGCTACCGTCTGTGGTTGGTTCTTGTCGAACACATTGCCCGATGTAGTAGAGTTTGTAAGGATAAGGAAGATGTTCCAATTGTCCGTTAGCAATAAGGCGGCAGACAGGTGCAGTCATCTCAGGTCTCAAGGCGTAATCTACGCGATCTGAACCGCCGAAGGTGAACATCTTGTGCCGGATTTCCTCACCAGATTGGGCAGATAATAGGGCAAAAGATTCAAACAGGGGTGTTTGAATTTGGGCATATCCGTAATTTTCAAAGGTTTCACGAACGATCTTTTCAACAAAATTCCGCTGAACCATCTGCTCAGGTAAAAAATCGCTCGTTCCAGCAGGTTTATCAAATTTTTCCATGTTTTAGTTCTCAGTTGTCAGTTGTCAGTTATCAGTTAAGAGGGTTTTTGTAACTATCTACTCCTGCTTGATAGGTCCGGTGCAGGATGGATTGTTAGAGCCAAAACCCTATGAAAAATCAAAAAAAAACCAGTAAACAGGAACTCTGTATCTCACGCGCACTGACAGCACAGCACGGAGGAGAGCGGCTCGTTTACTGGGATCCTAACAAGTTAGACTTGCTTCGTATCAATGATGTTTATACATATTCCCTCATCCGCTCTACTCAGAAGTGCGAATGATGGTGATGTATATTAAAAGTATTAGCGTAAAGCATTTTTAAGCGTCGTTTGCAAGCTGAAACTTGCTGTTAAAAAGTCAATGATTTTAATTGGGCTTAATGGTATTATATCCTATTAAGAGGCGAATGTCAAATTTTTTCCTGATTTTGGGCAACTTAATGAAGACTAAACCAATTTTCATCATCTCTCTACTCGGTGTGCTGCTATCGGTGATTCTGTGCGGTATCTACTTTCAGTTTTCCTACTTTGAACCGGATACCGTCTCATATCTGTTCCAAGCGAAGTTGTTTACTGAAGGCAAACTCTCGTTCCCTGCCCCACCAGAACACGGCTTTTCCTCTTCCCCGCATATCAATGTCCTCAACGGCAAATGGTATTCAAAATACCCATTCGGCAACGCATTGATGCTGATGTTCGGCGTGTTTATCAACGCGCCGTGGCTGATTCCTGCGCTTGCAACGGGTGGTGCGCTGCTGTTTCTCTATCTGTTTGTAAAAGAGATATATGGAAACATCCATAATGGACTTGCGCTTGTCGCCGCAGTGCTTGCACTCATTTCACCAGCGACCCTCGGTATGGGATCAACGTGGTTCAGTGAACCCGTGAGTCGTTTTTATCTCTCCGTTTACCTATTCGCACTTCTCAAGACCTTGAATTGCGAGAGCGATGCTTCCCGCCTTGCCCGGATCGGCTATCCACTACTCTCAGGATTTGCGTTGGGGTATGCGTTTAATACGCGTCCGCTTTCTGCAATCGTATTTGGCGTTGTGGGTGGTGGATTAACGATCTATTACCTTTTCGCCCAATTACAGCATCGACAAGCATTCTTCTCTACAGCGAAACGTTTTGGCTTCTTCTTTATTCCATTTGTTGTGCTGCTTGGCGTATGTATGGCGTGGAACGCGCATTTCACAGAAGATCCGTTTATGTTTACACACACAATTGCGCAACCTCATGATAAAATCGGGTTCGGTGCTCGGATGGAAGGCTACGAACCGAATATCGAACAGGCGTTTATTTTCACGCCAGCGTGGGCAATCGAAAGGACATGGCGACACATTCTCCCGTGTATAAGTTTCAACGCGCTCGGTTGGGGGAGTTATCATCACGATTTGTTGAAAGAAGTTGAACTGTCAGTCGGATGGCTTGTCGCTTTTGTACCATTAATTCTGTCTTGGTGCCTCGTCCTTGTTCCCTTCTTCCACTCTTCGCGTAATAGGTATGATGTGCTATGTTTCGCGTTGCTCGTCGGCAATCTCTTGCTCTATGCATTTTTCTATTTTGAGGGTTCAACGTGGGGGTTTACACCGGTAAACGCGCGCTATTATACTGAATCAACGTTCCTCGGTTTTATTCCGTTGGCAGCACGGGGGCTGATTATCCTCTATGAACGGTTTAAGCTACCGGAGAGGCGTGGGCTTGCGGTTGGTGTTGGGGTCTGCTTTTTATTACTCAGCGTTAATATTGTGTGGAGTTACGTCCGCATCGGGCAGGTCTATCAGAATTGGAGTCCTGTCTATCAGAAACTACCACCTATGGTGGCAGAACGCGATATTCACAACGCCGTGATTTTTGTATCTCAACACCGCGGTGCACCGATTGGAGATTATCCGTTTCAGCGTCTTGAGGAGTCGGATATTGTCTATTTTAAACTCGGTCCTGCACCGCGCTGGAAACTGACAAACAGCGATTGGGAAAATGTGTATGCGCAGTACTTTACGGGCAGAAGTGCGTATTTGTATGTCCCGCGTGAGAACAGTCTAACCCTTTTATACGATGAAACTAAATAATTTGACGCATTAAGTAGTTGCAGTCACTTCCAAGAATCACCTTCTATGAGTTCTTCCAAACAATCAAAATTGTTGTGAAAATCTTCAAAGGCACTAAAATCATATTTCCTACCCCTATTTAGCACATCCCCTGCCTTGTTCGTAGTCTTTTGATTGTCGGTTATTTGGTAGGTATCCAACTCCAAATTATCAAAACGCTCGACATCCGAAGTTTTGAAAATGTAGTAGTTGATGTCATGCGTATCTTGGTCCCAGACTTGTATCCATACATAAAATACTCTGGAATCTGCCAGATGATAGCGGATTTTGGGATGGAAACTAAATTTTTTGGGTTCTTCCTCGGACTTTGTCTGCTGAGGGACTCCCTCCGAGGTTTTCACTTGAATAAATCGAACGAGCATTTTTAGGCTGTCTTGTTCACATGTTTCACAAAGCGGAGTTACGGCTTTACGGTTTTTCCCTTTATACAATTCTTCACGGGTTAAGGCGTTTTTGAAAGTTTTACAGTGTTCACAGTAACTTTTTAGAATGACAAAATCAAATTTCTCATCTATATACGCCCTATAAACTTGCCATCCGCGTTTATGCAGTTCCATCGCCAAACGCATCTCTCCATAAAGCCCAATTACGAGTTTGTCGCTCTCAGATCCATTCACTTTCCACCTCTTTCGGTCTCGAACCAAGAGTAGTGGAGAACCGTTTCAACACGGCATCTCTAAACATTGTCCGGTTTAGTTCTATTCCAATACTGTTTCGTTTTTGACGAAATGATTCTATCGTTGTCGTAAACGAACCTGCAAAAGGATCAAGAACTGATTCATTCACACCAGTGAACACGCGCGCTGCGTATTTAGGGATTTCCTTAGGAAAGGGTGCTGTATGTCCCAAGGTGTTCTGTCCCTTGCTATTTATCTTTATCACTGGTGCAAGCTTGACCACGTCGCGTCTCCACTTACGCAGCAAATCTTGCTCAACAAGGTTTTCGGATTGTTGTAAGTCAGTCATCAATTGCGTTCGGGCTGAAAAGCGTTTACCGCGATTGCCTGCCGATCGCTCGAAGCATTCTAAATTCTTGCACTCCCAAGATTTGACACCCACTCTTGAATACGCATTCCCATTGATTTTCAAGCAGCCGCATACTGGACACGGATAAAGCGTTTCATCCAACCGATGTTTGTAGAAGACAAAAATATGCTCATAGCAATTAACCGGGTATTGGTATAATGGATAAGGCTTGTTTCCGTTTTTATGACGCTGGGTTTGAACTTCGCCCTTGTCCCAAATGAAGTCGTCCACAAATTGGAAACCGTGCTCTTCAAATATCATCGTGAAATACGCCCCTAACGGTATCCGGCGTTTTCCCCAAGACGACTTCGTATGTCTGTTGTCATTGTCAAATATATCGCCGACGTTGAAAACGAAAGGGCGATGATTGTCCAAGACCCGATAACACTCTCTGATAATACTGGACATTTCATCCAAGTAGTCATCCAGAGTTTGCTACTGAGAATAATCTCTGGCGTTGTAATATGGAGGTGAAGTGACCATCAACTGA
Organism: Candidatus Poribacteria bacterium; assembly: GCA_965232115.1. Lineage (GTDB taxonomy): Bacteria > Poribacteria > WGA-4E > WGA-4E > WGA-3G > WGA-3G. Next base: position 3,020,780 of record OZ246958.1, on the reverse strand, counting down.
ACGCTTTCACTGTCCATACGCCGTAAAAAATCAAGACAGTTACCCCACAACGCTTTCGGAGTGTGAGGTTCGGAAAAAATGGATTGATTCAGAGATGGATCAGCACCGGTGTATTGCTTTTGATATTCCCTTTTTATAAAATCGTAGTAGGCTTTGACAAACTGTTCTATCGTTGAATTCCTATTACCTCGAATATGACGAAAGCAGTCCGTTTTAAATTCGTTTAGTAGTTTTTCATCAAACACGCGCTTCAGATATTTATCACTCACCTCAAATATCTTATGCAGGTATGGATGTAGGATATCGGTCGCGGACAATGCGTCATCATTCACAGGTGAGACCTCGGGCGGGCGCGATACATCATCATTCGCAGTTAGCGGTAAATAATACTGCTTTGGATCCTTCAGGTCTATTTTCTTGCTGGTCAACTGTTCCTGTTTCATGATAATCGTCCTATTCAATTAATTTACTTATCTACTATATTTTACATCACCTGTTCCAAAATGATAATATCCCCGGGATTCCACGATTGTGCGATAATGTAAAGTTTGCCATCAATTTTACGGATGACCGCGCCGTGCAAATGCTGGAAAGTCTCCACACCGAGTTCCTCCTTTAACATAACAGTTGAAACGAGGTTATTTCCGTCAAGGATATAGAGTGGCGCGCCTTTCTCTTTATTCGGTCCGTAGAGGCACGCGACAACGGCATATCCTGCTTCATAATCAATGCTACATGGGAATGAGCCCTTGATAAGTGGAAGCGTCTCCAGATAGGTGCCGTCTGGCGCATAGCGTTCGATCTCTGCATTTGCTCGGTCAGAAGCGTCCAATCGATTTGTGCCATAAGGTACTGTAATATGATGTCCTGTGCCGAATTGCCCGGGTTCGTCGCCTTTGCCACCAAATGCCAAGGGATACCAGCTCGCTTCAAGCGGGTCAAGACTCGTGAGTTTCACACCCAGAATGTAGTCTAAGGGAGAATAACCCGTGGTAACGTACAGCATGCCGTCAATATGCGTCACGCCGGTCGGGACAAACGCTCCGCCCTCACTAAAATAGGTATTGACTGCCTGATGCTCGAAATCCGTCATTACGTCTGGGGCTTCCAATGTATGCACCAGCTTCCCGTCTAATGTTGTTGTGAAGATTTTACCGATATCGTTGGCAGGGAAAGAGAGATAGGGGGTCCCATCAGTTGTTGACCAGACGGTGACATAATGTGCGTTGGCTTCTTTCAGCGCAGCAGGTGTCTCAATCAGCCGCGTTGTTTTCAGATCGGCACTGATTTGGATGATACCGACACCGGGGAGTTGGAAGTAGGTTTCGCCTTTTCCTTCCCGCCGGTCTACATCAAAGCCACCATGTACTTTGTCAATTGCAGCGACGACCTCTGCTGGGAAATGATCACGCGTGTAGAGGACTTTGAACTTAAGCGCGCCCTGTCCACTGGTGAGTTGTGTATCAGGTGCTGCTTCGTGGTCTGCAACGAATTGAAAACTTTTGGTTTCCGTTGCTGAGTGATCTGTCACGTGGGCATAAGCAGATCCAATTATGAGGGTAACAGCAAAAAGCAAAAAGACGATCTTTCTCATTCCACAACTCCTCTCTATGTCTGTATCATTGTCCGAAACTTCTTGGTAAATTCGTAACTCCGTGCGATGCTCGCCACATCTTCCATCTTATATTGAACGACCAGCGGACCGGCAAAACTGATCTCTTTCAAACCTTGGGCAAACGTCTCAAAATCGAAAACGCCGCCCCCGGGTTCACCGCGATTGCTCCCCGATACATGTACATCACCCAAACAGGCTTTCATAGCGTGTGCTGCTGTCTTCGGTTCTGCACTGTCATTGAAAAGGTGGTATGTATCGGCTGTTAGATAGACTGACAATCCCGTGTCTTCAATAAACGCGACACCTTCGCGATAGTTATCCAATGGGCAGCCTTTCTCAAACTCAAGGGCGATTTTCATTCCGTTCTCATTGCACGGGGGTATCATCTGCGAGAGATTGTCGGCGAGCGCGTCCAGAGATTCCTGTCGGGATACACCCTCTGACGGATTCACCCATACCCCAATTACCTCAGCGTTGAATCTGCGCGCCACCTCAAGTACAATCTCAAAATGCTGCAGTGCCTCAGTTTTTCGGGCGGGGGTCGTCAAGATGTGATTGCCAAAGCCGATTGTTGGTGCAACGAGTTGGTGCTTCTCAGCAAGGTTCACTGCGTCGTTTATCTCAACAGGTGAGAGTTCGCCGAGAAACGCAGCATTTACGGGGATGTTGATGCCTTCGTAGCCTGCTTGGGCAACGAGATTAAAAATCTCTGCGCGTGTAAATCTGCCTAATGTGCCGGAGTAAGGGTCGTAACAGATAGTTAACATTTTTCCTTATCCGAATCCGTTTCCCTCGATAAGGGATACGGGTCTTCTTTCGTTAATTCGCCGTTAGGGAGTTCGTAGTAGAGATGTCCATTGAAATCGTATACGTTGGGAATCCCTTTTTTTCGGTTTTCTTCTTGTGCTCGTTTTGCAGCACGATTGCCGATACGCAAGAACTCAAGCGTTTCTTCGTAGATATCAACGGTGTCTGATTTATCTTGATGCATTAGGTGCCTCCATTGTTAAGGTCTTGAATAAAAAGATCAAATAATCCTTCGTTTATTATTCTGATGTCATTGCTCTTACCAACAGCAACTTGCTGAAAATGCGTTGTAGAATTGTAGTATAAATGCCACCGATCAACCAGATTTCTATAAGTATACCAAAAATTACGCTTGCTTCGATAAAACCTACGCACGACATCTTCCGTCGGTACATGATGCCCACCCGCACTTACCCGATTCCGCACACGAGCAACACTTGTTTCAGCAGATTTGAGAAAAATAAAGGGGTTACTTCTTGTTCAAGCAGCACTGCTTATATTTCCGTCCACTTCCGCACGGACACGGTGAGTTGCGCCCGACTTTCTGTGAAGTTGCGACGGGAATCGCGCGCGTCTTTTCCTGCTGACGTTGGCGCATGAGAGGCATAATACTATTCGCCGGTCGTCCCATCTGAAGGGCAGAAGCCATCATCTTCATCGGTTCGTCAATGTGATTGAAAAACTGTTTATAACCGGCACATAGATAGTTTAAGCCGTCCTCACCTGTAGGCGTTTTGATAAAACGGTTCTTTGGGCAGCCGCCATTGCAGACGAACTTCACTTCGCAGCTGCGACAGTATTCTGGGAGGGTGTCTCGTTTATCCGTGCCGAATTTGCGTTGGAAAGGTGAGTCCACCATCTCGGCGATGGTGCTATCTGCGATATTCCCGATATGATAGTCAGGCGTAACGAAATGGTCACAGGAGTAGAGGTCGCCGTTATGCTCAATTGCGAGTGCATCGCCGCAAGTTTCATTGAACACACAGAGGCTGGGGTTATAGCCTAACCACGCTTCCAATGCAACATCGAAAATCTGGACGAAGATTTTTCCGATGTCGTTTACGACCCACTCATCGAAAATTGCACACAAGAATTTACCGTATTGCCGCGCCGTGACGGAGCGCGGGGATACATTTTTTCCACCGAAATGCTCGACGGCAGGAATAAACTGCATGAACTCTGCCCCGAGCTCTTTGAAATAGTTGTAGACCTCTTTGGGGTATTCAGCATTATGTTTGTTAACAACACACAGCACATTGTAATCAACTTTGTGCTTCTGTAAGATACGCAATCCTCGGATGACCTGTTCAGAGGAGGACCGCCCACGTTTATCATAGCGATATTTATCGTGAATTTCCGGTGGTCCGTCGATGCTTACGCCAATCAAGAATTTGTTTCGCTTGAAAAACTCTCCCCATTCGTCGTCAAGGAGCGTCGCGTTTGTCTGGAAGGAGTTCTGAATCTGCATGCCGGGTCGTCTGTATTTCTGCTGGTACCTAACGGCTTTTCGGAAAAAATCCACCCCCATGAGTGTGGGTTCACCGCCCTGCCATGCGAACGTGACTTCGTTGACCTGTTGTGCTTCGATGTATTGCTTAACGTAGTCCTCCAAAATTGCGTCCGTCATGCGGAAAGAGCGTGTTTCAGGGTACAGCTTTTCTTTGTCAAGATAGAAGCAGTACTCGCAATCAAGGTTGCATATCGGCCCGATCGGCTTTGTCATCACATGAAATACGCGCGGTGTATTGGGTTGAACCATTTGATTGTCCTCTCGACAATATTCGGTATTTTTTCGGATGCCCCAACTTGTTGGGACGTATCTGAGTGAAACACTCCCGAACAAGAATATAATACGAGGAATGGAAATGTAATACATTGTCCCGCAAGTCCACACGCGACTTGCGCTATGGATTTAGTCTATCCGCAGACTAAATCCAGTCTATTCCCAGACTAAATCCGGGCTTCCTCTTTATGTTAAGTGTAGCACACTATAGACAAATCAACAAGAAAAAATTCGATAATCAGAATCATTACTTGTTTGGAGTAAGTGCGCAGCCCCGAACAAGTTCGAGCTTTCTTGCCGAGGTTACATAGTGCTACGATAATTACCTTTTCTGCTGCATCTTGTTAATCTCATCAAGTTGTTGGCGTGCTTGAACAATAATGACACTCTCAGGATAGTCCGTAATAAGCTTTGTGTAGATAGCAGTGGCGTTAGCCAAATCATTCTGCTGTCGATAAATTTCGGCGATATTTATGAGTGTTTTCGCGGCGATGGGGCTTTCGCGTGCAATGACCTGCTGATAGGCATTGATTGCTTCGGTATTTTTTCCCGATTCACGGTAGATATTGCCCATAAGAAACCAAATATCATCAATGATATTGGATTGGGGATAGAGTTCGAGTATTCCTTCACACTGCTGTAGCGAGGCTTCTGTTTTACCACTCAGGTGAAGCTGCAGAGCCGTTGCGTAATCTGTAAGCGGGATTTTGAGATAGTCCTGATGATTTTGAATAAGGACGATCTTCTCAAGCGCATCATTCGTGAGTCGGTCGGATTTTGATATCTGGATGACCTGATTGTACTCCTTGAGGGCTTGATCAAAGTCTGCAGCAAAGAAATAGGAATCACCCATCAGTTTTCGAGCCGTCGCTTGGTAGCGGTTAATCCTATTGGCGATTGGTTCAAGCACTTCTCTGGCGAGTGTGTAACGTTTAAGTAAAATATGGCATTCTCCTAAGCCTAACTGCGCTTCCGTCAATTGGCGAGTCACTAAACGTTGCGTAATTAAGGGTTGAAAGGTTATCTGAGCGGCTTTGGGTTCTCGGGTGCCGTGCAATTGCAACTGCCCGAGTAGCAGCCTGTTCTGGATAGAGGCTTGGCGATTTTCGACGAGTTCCTTCAGGAGCGCGATAGCCTCTCCCCATTTTTCCATCTTTTGGTAGAGCAGCGCGAGTTTGGAATAGGCATTTCTGATGCGTGTCCTATTGCGGGAGCCATCTATGACTGCTTTGTAGAAATCCGCAGCTCGTGGGCTGGCGTTGCGTGCTAACACCTCGGCATATCTCTCCAAGGTCATGTCAATGTGAGTCGGATGACTTTGGTGGAGTTGCCTAAACGTTTCGAGTGCCTGCGTTGTTCTACCAGCGTGGAAAAGGAGTTCTCCGAGCGTCATAGTGACGTTCGGGTTCTCTGATTCGCGTAGATGCTGTTTCTGAAGTTGCGCGATAAGTTTGTCTTGCAATGCTTTATGATGTGCGCCTTCATAAATCTCAAACATTGCCTCCCAAATCGGTTCACGCTGACTCTCCGCGAGTCCAACGTGTTGCAAACCGTCAATATAAACCTCGGCGGCATCTTCATTTTGCCCCTGAATTTTGTATGCGGCTGCCAACTGTGTATAGAGGTAACTATTTTGAGGATTCAATCGGATAGCTTGACGATACGCTGCAATTGCCTCTCCATACATTTTATGAGAAAGATAGATTGCCCCAAGTCGTTGATGCTGATCTGTTTGGTTCGTCTCATTTGCTACTATTTTCTTCCATTCATTTACAGCTTGCGTGGTCTCACCGATCTTCGCGTAAAGATCACCTAATTTTCTGCGAAGGTTGGTATTGCTCGGATCCCTTTCAATCGCCTGACGATAGAGCTCGATTGCCCTCGGATGTTCCCCTTGCTGCTGGTATAGTTCCGCTAACTGTTCTAACAACATAAGATCGCCTGGGTAGCTTTGCAACCGCTTTTGAATAAGCTCTTCGGCTTCTGTGTAACGGGCATTGGCGATATACAACCGAATAAGACTATTTACTGCGCTTGTGCGATACGGAGAACCGGGAAAATTGTCGAGGAAGTACTTGTAACTCTCCATCGCTTCCTCGGTTTTACCCTCTGTCTGTTGGTATTGCCCAACGAGATAGGCGGCTGTCGCAGCGGCAGCCGTATTAGGATGCTGATCCAAAATCTGCTTGCATTGTAAAATCGCCTGTCGGAACTGATAACGTTGCCAATAGAGGTTTCCTAAACGATGGACGGCTTGAGTAGCATAAGATCCATCGGGGTTTTCATCAACGATCTCTCTGAAGATTCGTTGTGCAGCCGGATCCTCTCCGACTTTACTGTAACTTTGTCCGAGCATTAATCGGATAGAATCCTTCTGGCTCTGCCGAAGCGGTGTATAGGTATCACCACCCTTTGGAATCCCTTTTTCAAGGAGTTCTTCATACGCCTTGATTGCTTCGGCGTACCGTCTTTCGTGGAAATGGTCATGCGCGGCTTCAACAGGATCCAACATAGGAATTACTGTCGGATTGTTTGGTGTGAACTCGATCTGTGCGAAAGCGTTGGGGGATATAATTGAAAGCGATAGTGTTAGAAGAAAAAGGAAACTGAGTAATCGTTGCATTGTGGGACCTATTTATTCTATAATGTTTAATGCGTAATGAGATTTACAAGGAGTGCCATGCCGTAAATCATGCAGTTTTCGTCAATATCAAATTGTGGATGATGGCACATATTGACAATCCCTTTCTCCTCATTACCTGCACCTACCATTACGAAACACGCCGGGATCTTTTGTGAGTAGTAACTGAAATCCTCACCGCCTAATGCTGGAGACATTGGGAATATGAGGTTATCTTCACTGACTAACCCCTTCGCTGCCGATAAGACTGTATCAACGCAAGGTTCATGATTGTACGTCACTGGATAGCCTTCGTGATAGTCGAATGTGTAAGATGCAGAGTGTGCGTTCGCCACTCCGGCGAGGAGTCGTTCCAATTGTCCTCGAATATTTTTCTGCACCGATGTTTGGAGCGTCCGCACCGTGCCGCCTATGAGTACTTTAGGCGGGATGACATTCAGCGCAGCACCGGCGAGTCCATTCTGAAGGTCGGCCTCTCCGCCGTGCAATTGCGTGACACTGACGACCGCAGCGTCCAAGGGATTCACATTTCTGGCAATAATTGACTGTACGGCTGTCACGAATTGTGCACCCATCACAATTGGATCCACAGTGATATGTGGGAATGCGGCATGTCCACCGCGACCGGTGATCGTAATTTGGAAAGTGTCCGATTGTGCGAGCATCGGACCGACACAGGTGGCGTACTCCCCAACGGCAAAGAGCGGAAAGACGTGTATTCCATAAATTTCGTCTACATCCTCCAATGCGCCGTCTTTTATCATAGCAGGCGCGCCCCCTGGTGCTACTTCTTCGCTGGGTTGGAAGATAAACCTAACGTGGGTTTTCAGGTCGTCTCGGAGGTGCGAAAGGATTCGCGCCGCACCGATGAGCATCGCAGTATGCGCGTCGTGTCCACATAGGTGCGCTCTACCATCAATCTTCGATTTATAAGGAACATCGGTGAGTTCCTGAATCGGGAGCGCGTCCATGTCTGCGCGGAGTGCGATACGTTTCGATGCGCCTGCTACTTCCAAATCCCCAACGACCCCTGTTCTACCGATACCGATCTTGACAGGAATATCGAGTGCACGCAGGGCATCCGCAGCAATACCGGCAGTGCGGTGTACATCGAATCCTAACTCAGGGTACTGATGGATGTCCCGTCGAATAGCAACGATGTCGTCAAAATGATAGCGACACTGTTCAAAGATTAGGTCTTTCATTTTTAACCTTCCAATATGAATGCGACGTGCATCATGCTACAAAGATAGCAACTTCGCACAAAAGTTAGAATGTTAATGTACGCCGCAAGATGCTTTGATGCCCGTGTTCATTTTCGAGACGATAGATGAAGGTATAAACCCCCGGCATTCTCTGAAATAGTTTGGTGTTAATATTAGGCGTCAATTCCACCTCGGTTGAGCCGTCATTTGGTATAATTTTCTCTTCTGTGATGGGTCCATAAACCTTTTCTCCGAGAGGATTGAGTACCTTCCACGTTAAAGCAAGTTGTTTCGGACGCGGTGGGTTGTTGATGTAGACCGTAATCTTATCGTCAATCCGCTCGCTTTCAAGTTTAAGTGTCCCTAACTTGGAGAACAATTTAACAGTTAAGGTTAGCGGCGGAATATACTCAAGGTACCCGCGACCTGGGATGGCACGCCACGTTCCGCCTGTTGCCAATCCAATCTGTCGGATTGGCAGATAATCGAGTCCAATAACATCAACCCGAATCCGCTCATTTTGTAATGCCTCAATGACTTGATCCAAACTATATGCCGACCTACCGTCATAATCGGCATCATGGAAAGCAGCATCGCTCGCCAGAACAATGAAACGTTGTGCCCCTTTTCGGAATTCCATCTCCTGCACTACGGTCATAATCGCATCCAGACCTGCCTCAGCAATGTCTCCACCGCCATCAACGCCAATGTGGAAGAGCCAATTTTTGAAGGTGCCGAGATCGTCGGTGTGTCCAATTCTTCTTACGTTATCCGTGAATGTCACCAATCCGAAAGTCGCATCACGACCTTCACGCGCAAATGCGTCAAAAAGAAAATCGACATAAGCACGGATACCTCGGATATTGTCGCGCATGCTCTCGGTTTCATCAAGAACAAAAATGACATCAACTTTCTGCGTTGCGGTTGCGTCAGCGAGTGTTCGGGCAATATCCTTCATCATCTGAACAAAAACACCACCAATACTGCCACCAGCGGAGCTGCCACCACCCCATGAATTGCTCATGGCTGTGGCTTGGAGTGCGTCCCCACGACGACTCCCATAGTGAATCTTCGGGGCATTGATCGTTGGCGAATTGCTGTTTAAGGTGTCATTCGTGCCTAAAGCAATAGGTTTTGTTTCGCCTTGTGGTGCGACATACTCCGTTTCTGATGTAGGTGTCACAACTACCGTGTGATTGGAAGCATTCACTGCTATAGGGTTCCCAACTACCGGATTGGACTGCAACAAATCGTTCCCGACGGATTCCTGCGATCGGGTTAATCCCTCTTGTTTACGTGTTTCGGGTTTCGGAAGGTCTGCTGCGTCTCGATTTACAGTTTGCCAAGATGCATTTAAACCGGCTTTAGGTTTCGGTGGCGGTGGCGGTTTGGTTTCTTCTTCCACCAGAACAGGGACAGCAGGTTCAACAACAGGCGGTTTGGGTGGCAGAGGCGGTCGTTCAATGTGAGTTATCAAAGCCTCTATCTTTCCATGGAATGGCAGGGTTGGGACTTGCTCAGGAACCGTCCACCATATTACCAGCAGGAGTAGAAAGTGGATACAGAGCGAATATATTAGATATAGGGGTGTTCTGCTTCGTTTTCTCATTATATCCACCGACATAACTACAAATGAAATTCGACGACATCTCCATCGTAAACGACATCATTGCGACTGACAGATTGTCCGTCGTGCCATTCGGGTCCCCATATCCGTGCGAACTTAAATTCAGCAAAATCTTTGTGTAAATTGTACGCGGCATCAAGGACAGTTGCCCCTGTAGGGAGAACAATGGGTTCATCGTGTTCTATCGGTTTCCCGGGTGCCTTCGGATAGACGCGCAAGATGTTTAATTCCGTATAGATTTCTTGAAATAAGGCATCTTTGCCTTCGTCGGTTTCAGCAGAAATCGGACAAATCCGATATACGTCTCCATAAAATTCTTTGAGAATATCAAGCCTCTCCTCCGCGCCAGAAGCGTCAAGTTGATTAGCAACAATAAGGGTTCCGTTCTCTGGTGTCTCACGATCTGCCTCATCAAGGCGTGCTACCACGACATCAAGATCGTCTAAGAGATTGTCGCTTGCAAGACTGATAACAGGCAAAGGGAGATCGGCGTTACGGGTGAGCGTCAATACTGTTGGCAAGACAAAATCTGGCGTAATCGAAGGGGTATCAATGATCTGGAATTGTATGTTTTCATAGGGCAGCATTCCGACCGTCGGCGTTGTCGTCGTATAGGGTGTCGGCGAAACTTCGGGTTTAGCGTTTGTCCAGTTCGCGAGCATCTGCGATTTACCACCATTCGGAGGTCCAAGAAGAACGACCTGTCCTGCGCCTTGCTTAGGAATATGCTCACTGTAACTTCTCTTACCAGTTGCTTTTCCACCTGCTGCGGTTGGTCCTTTTTTGATTTTCGCGATACGGTGGCGTATGTCAGAAACAACCTTTTCCGAGCCTTTGTGTTTAGGGATGATGCGCAACATCTCCTCTAACAAACTGAGTCGCTCTTCATCTGTTTTGGCGGCTTCATGCTGGTGTTTGAGTTTATAGTAGGTTGGGGGTAGATTCGCTGGCATTTTCGTCTATCTCCATCGCCATAGGGGTTGGCTTAGCACACCTCGGTTTCACAGGAGTAAAACGTTATCTCTGTTTACAATCGCAATAAATTCTGTTAAAATAAAAGAAACTGTTAAATAGGGTACAAGATTCTTATTCTTATGTCAAGTCAATTAAGAGATTACTGGCGAACGCGAGTAAGCAGATACGCCATTTTTCTTGTTTTTTTCTCTATCCCCATTTTCACTACAATAGCAGCGGACGATCCCCTTTTGTCCCGCGGTGATGAACTACTCACCCTGGTGCAATCTGAGCAACTTGAAGCGCGGGTGACAGCACTGCAGGAGAACATTGGTCGTTCAGGAGCACTCCGAACACGCAGCACACACCACCGTGAAGCGACGGATAACGTAGTGCGTTACATTACCAATGCGTTTCGCCGCTCACCACGCATAGAGGTCACAGAACAGGTTTTTGGGGGCGTTAAAAATATAGTGGCTGTCCTACCTCGGCATCCACTTTCGTCCAGTAACCGCATCTTTATCATCTGTGCGCATTACGATACGCAGGCGGTGCGCGAGCCGAATTGGAACCCATTAGCCTCTACTGCACCCGGTGCGAACGACAACGGTACAGGCGTTGCAGCGATGTTGGAGATTGCACACCTCTTAAGTCGATATGAATACGATCACGAGATAAGATTCGTCGCGTTAGGCGGTGAGGAACTCGGCTTTCTTGGCAGCCGTCATTATGTTCAAGAGGTAGCTGTTATAGGTCGAAGTCCTGAAGCAGATGCTGACCGTCAACGTGAAAACATTGTCGGTGTTTTTAACTTAGACATGCTGGGTTTCAATTGGAAAAGCGATCTCGTTGAAATTATCACCAATAACGATTCAGCATGGATAGGTCGCGCCCTTACAATCGCCAATGCGTGGTACGACATTGGCTTGAAGATTCGTCGCACCCAAGATGAATTCGTTGATATTTCTTCCCATAAACCTTTCTGGGATAGCGGTTACAATGCGGTTACTTTAACTGAGAGCTCCACACCGTGGCGCGATTCACAGAATTACGATGCCAATCCCTTTTATCATACATCTGCTGATACTGCTGATAAAGTGAACTTCAATTTAGTGAGAAAGGTGGCACAACTCGTGCTTGTTACAATGGATAGCCTTCTCACGGATACGTTCCATCCGGCGCGGCAGCCTCCACAGATAACGCTACGACTGCCACCAACGACCCAAGAGAATGAATTAGAGGTTACGGGGACATTTCATTCAGGTTTTCCGATTGACATTGTTATCCATCCGAGTCGCGCGGAAGCATCACTTAACCGAGAAACGCAAACCTATACGGCTACAGTGCCACTGCAACCGGGGGTGAACGTTCTTCAAGCCATAGCACGTTATCCACTTGGCGCGGTTTCAGTTTCAGAATCCGTTATTTTAACGCAAGCCTTTTCGTGGAAAACGGTCATTGTGTTTCCGAATCCGGCGTATTCAGACGGTTTAACCGAATTTCGCGTCGAAGCCAACGCGGCTATAACAGACCTGCGGGTGGTGATTTATGATTCAGGTGGCAATCTGATAAAGCGGATTGAAGGGGTTTCTGACCGGTTAGATCCGCGGGTATGGCGAACGTGGTGGAACCAGCAGACCTCCTACGGATTAGCGGTATCTCCCGGAATTTATATGTGCCATATCTCGGCTACGTCCAAAGGTGAGACCTATACCTATCTGGAGAAATTGGCGATTCTAAGATAGTGAAACGCTTGACAAATTCTGAGAAACTGTGCTAAAATGGACTCATCAGAAATGAAGATAAGGCAGGAGGATTAGACCGATGGCTGAACATTCAGTGCATAACTTGCAAGACGATAATAGCAAGTCCGAATTTATTGAGTGTGCCGAGGTTACGGAGATTCCTGACGATGGCGTTATTGCTGTGAATGTATCCGGACAACCTATCGCACTGGCAAAAAGTGAGGGTAAAATCTTTGCTGTAGACAATCGTTGCCCGCACATGGGATATCCACTGAACCGGGGAAGTGTTCACGACGGTATCCTGATTTGCCATTGGCACCACGCGATGTTCGATTTAGCGAGCGGTTGCACGTTTCACCCTTTCGCAGATGATGTACAGCCCTACCCAGTCGAAGTCCGAGAGGGTAAAGTTTACGTCAATGTGAGTGCCAACGGTGCCAACGCTGTGGAACGATGGAAGGGACGACTCCGTGAAGGTCTTGAACAGAGTATTAATTTAATCCTTGCAAAATCCGTTATCGCGCTCCGTTCGTTTGACACACCGCCTGATGCTATTGTTGAGGTTGGCGCACTTTACGGTGCACAGCGTAGACGCGCCGGCTGGGGTCCAGCGATGACGATTCTCACCTGTATGGCGAACGTTGCAGTGAAACTATCCGATGCTGACAAGGTGCTTGCGCTCTATCAAGGTTTGCTCCACGTGTCTGGTGAAACTTCAGCCTCAGCACCACGGATTGCGCTTGCCGAACTGGAGACTAACACCCATTCGTTATCACAATTGAAAACGTGGTTCCGCTACTTCATTGAGGTCCGAAACGCCGATGGGGCTGAACGTACGATTCTGACGGCGATCACTAACGGCGCGACGGAAGCAGAGGTTTGTGATATGATGGTCGCAGCAGCGACAGACCACTTCTATCGAGATGGCGGTCATACGCTTGATTTTATCAATAAAGCCTTTGAACTCCTTGAGCGAATTGGTTGGGAGAAGGCAGATGAGATTATACCGACACTCGTCGGGATGTTAGCGAGTTCGTCACGTGCCGAAGAAGAGAACCGTTGGCGTAGTCCCATTGACTTCGTGCCCGTGCTAAGAGAGACATTTGAGGAGCTTGAAGCACTTGTAGCAGAAGGCGAAAGTAAGACATGGACAGATAGCGAGGCGTTAGTTAAAACACTACTTGCGGATGCCCCGCTTGAAACGATAGATGCCTTGAAGTTAGCTATTCGAGAGGGTGCTGCATTGACAGAACTAACGCAGACACTCGCTTATGCGGCAGCACTACGCATCGCACAATTTCATACGAAAAACGAATTTGGCGATTGGATTGCGGTTCTACATACCTATACCTATTGTAATGCGCTCCACCAGTGTGCTAAACGTGCACCATCCGTAGAGATTATCCGTGGCATTTTTCACGGTGCGATAGCAATCTACTTTGATCGCTGGTTCAATATGCCAGCTGCGCGTCTACCACAACACCGCAGGGAAACTGACACGCTGCCAACGGATGCTAATGCGCTCTTAGATGAATTTATCGAGATTCTTGATACACAAGCACAGACAGATAAGGCAGGCATGTATATTTATAAGTATCTATCGCTTGGACATCCACGCGAGGCACTGTTAGAGAAACTGGGGCATATTCTTCTACGAGAAGATGCAGAATTCCACTCTTTTCAGATGTTGGAGGCAGCCTTCCAACAAGCCGATGAGTTGGACGAGGCGCGTGCGCGGATGACGCTCGTAGCGGCGGCTCGCTATCTCGCTGCGCATGCCCCCACAGCACGGGCACGCCGGCAGACGGCAAACCTTGCCCTCCGTCTACACCGCGGCGAGGATCTTTCAGCTGATAATCCAGATGAAGCCGTGGACTAACTGGTGGGTTCAGCCGGTTAATGTCAATCAGAACGAATCAATTGTAGGTGCAGTTTTTAATCTCGCCCTATCAATATAACACGGAGTTGTGAATAAATCCGAAGTATCGCGCCATGCATCATCTACGCCGAAAGGAGAATTCCATGAAAAAAAATATCTGTGTCTGCCCTTATTTGATAATTTTCCTTGTTAGCGTGAGTGTTATCATATCTTCCTGTAGTAGCACTACACAGCCTACAAATGTTGAGCTCCTCAGTTCAATCGAAAATGCGTTCGTAAGTATTGCCAAACAAAGCAAACCGGCTATTGTCGGTGTAAGTGTCGAAGGTTGGAGTGAAGGAAACCGGCTTCAAGAAGGTTCTGGATTTATCTTTCGCAAAGACGGTTATATTCTGACGAATTACCATGTCGTGAGGGATGCAGCAGGCATTCGCGTACAATTGCTGGACGGGAACCAATTTGAAGCCAAATTAACGGGGACGGATCCTAACACCGATATTGCCGTTTTAAAAATTGATGCAAAAGAAGAACTTCCAATCCTTCAATTAGCGGATTCTGAGCAGGTGCAAGTTGGTCAGTTCGCTATTGCTATCGGAAACCCATTCCGACTCAACCATACAGTGACAACCGGTATTGTAAGTGGGAAAGAACGTATTATTCTGCCGGAGCGCGGTCTTATTCGGTACCAAGATTTTATTCAAACAGATGCTTGGATCAATACGGGAAATAGTGGTGGTCCATTACTGAATATCCACGGCGAAGTTATTGGGATCAATGCGTTAATACGACGCCCCGACGATACGCCCGCGACGAGTGCCGTTAGAGCAGGTGCGGGTTTTGCTATTCCCAGCAACCTTGTGGAAAAGATTGGAACGCAGTTGATTGCAAACGGAAGAATCATTCGCGGTTTTCTTGGCATTCGCATGCAACCCTCAACGCAAGGGATTCGGGTTATGAGTGTTCTAAGAGACATGCCTGCACACCTCGGCGGCTTACAGAGGAACGACATTATCGTTGGGTACAATGGGAAGAAAGTTGACGATATCAACGAATTCAAAATGTGGATTGCTGACTCGCAAGTCGGTAAGAGTTCACAGGTTACCGTCCTCCGAGAGGGACATGAGCGGATATTCACTGTAACAATAGCAGAAATGCCTGCCTTACAAGCGGGCAGACCTTTTGAAAACAACACGGTGGCGTGGCGGCGACTCGGTCTAACAGTCCGAAAACTGGAAAGAGGCGATTTCGAGAGATATACTTACCTAACCGACGAGGATCGCGGTGTTATTGTTGACAGAGTTCGGGAAAATAGTCCGATTCCACAAGGGTCCCTCATCGTTAAGGTCAATGGAGAAAATGTTAGGAGTGCACAGGATTTTGATGCACTTCTCCAGAAGGTAGGTGTTGATCTTGAACAGATTATCCTTGAGGTTAAAAATAGTTACGGTACAGACACGGTAACAATGAAACTCAGCGATTAAATAGCACTCTTGTATCGCGCCAAATACGATTTAATTTTCGTTGCGCTTTCATTAGAAACCGATTCGCGCAGGTTTGATACTCAACAAGAGATAGTACATGGCATCATCAACCCCTCTTACGCTCAGAGACATTTTTAGTCCAGGCGGACTCATCTCAGAACACCTTGACGGGTATGAGTTTCGCCAAGAACAATTACAAATGGCACACGAGGTGGCTCGGGCGTTCATAGACGCTGAACACCTAATTGTTGAAGCCGGGACGGGTGTAGGTAAGAGCTTTGCTTATCTGATACCGGCGATCTCTCTTGCGCTTAAAGCGGAGCAGAAAGTCGTTATTTCAACGAATACCATCAGTCTGCAAGAGCAATTGGTCAGAAAAGATATTCCATTTCTGCGGCGGATACTCCCCCGCGATTTTAATGTGGTGCTTGCCAAGGGACGGCGTAATTATCTCTCGCGAAGACGACTCAAAAACTTACTCAATTATGAACGGGGTTTGTTTGATACATTGGAGGAAGTTGAAGAGGTTGCAGAAATTGAGGAATGGGTAAATTGGACGGTAGATGGCAGCACAGCAGATCTGCCGTGGCAACCGAACCCTCAGGTTTGGGATAAGGTTGCATCCGACAGAGACAACTGTCTCGGAAGGCAGTGTGAGACCTATAATACCTGTTTCTATTTTAATGTCCGAAGAGAGATGCAGGATGCGGATTTACTGATTGTGAATCACCACCTCCTCTTTAGCGATCTCGCGATTCGTAAAGAGAGCACGGAAGCACTCGGGGTCTTACCTGAATACGACTACCTTATCATCGATGAAGCCCACCATTTAGAAGCGACAGCGACTAACCATGGGAGCGTTAATTTTAGTAACACCCGCGTTAAGTGGCTCCTCGACTCGCTTTCCAGTGTGGCAAAACTCTTCGAGTCCAAACAATTGACGACCCAAGTCGAGGAAGCGCGCGAGCAAGCGAACACTCTTTTTCACACGATTATTGATGCCCTTCACGAAGCCGATGACGAAGGTTACGGTACTTCCCTCACACAGCGTATCCATGAAAGCAATTTCGTCAGAAATTCCCTTGACACACCACTCACAGACCTTGAACGGACATTGAAAGATCTTCAGGACAGTGCCTCCACAGAGGATGAGGAACAAGAAATCACGGCGCATCACAGTTACTGTCAACGGCTCCGCGACGAATTAGATATGATAATCCGACAGGACGATCCAAACTATGTCTATTGGGGTGAAATATCGATGCGGGGACGAACACCACGGGTTCTCTTGAATGCCACACCTGCGAACGTGAACCAGATATTAGAGGACCATCTCTTCGGCATAAAGAATAGCGTTGTGATGACGAGTGCCACGCTCTCCACGAATCGAAATTTTGCTTACTTTAAAAATCGAATAGGCATAAATGAATGTCGTGAACTCCTTGTGCATTCACCGTTTGATTTCAAAAAGCAGGTACAGATTCACATCCCGCGGTACATGCCGGATCCAAATAGTAGTGAATTTGTCCCGGTAGTAACCGAAAAAATCAAACACTACTTGGAACTGACGCACGGCAAAGCATTCGTTCTATTTACAAGTTACAAAATGATGGATGAGGTGTACGATGCGGTCGCCCCCGATCTCGAAGAGATTGGGATTGCCACCTTCAAACAAGGTGGGGAACTCTCACGGACCGATATGCTTCAAGCGTTTCGTGAGGATACGGATTCGGTTCTATTTGGAACATCAAGTTTCTGGGAAGGGGTTGATGTCCGCGGTGAGGCACTCAGTAATGTCATCATCACAAGACTTCCGTTTGAGGTGCCGACGCATCCAATAATGGAGGCACGTGTGAAACAGATTAAGGAGAGCGGTGGGAACGAATTTTTTGAATTTAGTTTACCGGAAGCGATACTCCGCCTAAAACAAGGATTTGGACGACTCATCCGGACGCAAACAGACACAGGGATTGTCGTTATTCTTGATCCACGAATTAAGACGCGGGGTTATGGAAAGCAGTTTTTGGACTCGCTGCCAAACTGCGAAATTGTTGAAGAATAAAAGATGCCCACAGCACAAGGGACCGCGGGCATCTTAAGGTGTGTAGATAACATGTAGCACAACTTATCTTAGCGATTTAATACCGCCTTGGTGATGGCTGCGCAATGCGAATACCTCTATCATGCGTGAAAGGGAATTCAAAGTCTACCGTTTGATAACGCTGTGCCCCTCCTGGAGGCGGTGCCTTTTCGATGGGTAGGATCACCTTTAAATCAGTAGCATTCAACTTTATTTGGGTGAACGGCACGAACCCTTCAGCACTTTCACCCGGTTGGACACCTGTTCGGCGCGTTCCGACCTGTTTCTCAACGATAGGCATCCGTTTCTCCATTAAGATCCGTCGTGCTATTTCCAGCCCATTTTTTACATAGAGGCCTGTCGCGCGCGCCATATATGTGAAACGCTCCTCTAAGTCGTCATAATTCATCCCGCTATAGACGTTCTCACCTTGGTCAACAATCGTGCATTTTTTCACATTAAAGATGATGTGTTGTTCTCGATTGTTAGTAATCTTGACGTAAAACACATCAGTTTTGTCGCCTTGATGAAGCGCCTCTGTTTCATAAAAAGGCGAGAAAGCGTTGCCACGATTGTACTTCCGGTCGAGATCCGTCCGCCGCCAATATGCGATAGAAACGGTAATACCATCTCGTGTTTTCGTCAGGATGGGTTGTCTGGACTGTACTTCAAACAGGTCGGGTTTATCAGACATCATGACGACATCAACAACCTTCCTATCTTCACCGGTCCCCGTTTCGATTTGGACTTGTGTTTCTATCCATTCATTGAGGAAACTGCTCCACTGGTCGTTGGCGTGTGCGTATTCGTCAAATGCGAAAATGTAGGTTATCGCTTCCATATTGGCATTGCGTGCTTTTCCAACACGGAATCCGACTGTATCCATACCGTACTTGTCCAGCACAGGTTTAGCGAGGTCCTCCGAAGGAACAGCAGGAACGACTATCTCTTCGTCTGGCTTTGCGGCTTGTTCCGCCATGGCATCCGCTATGTTATGGACGGGTTGAATGGGTGACAAGCTGCTAAGTGCTGTTCCACAACCTGCAACGCTAAATGCGAGAGCAAATAGCAAGAGAAGATTGAGTGCTGTGAATTTATTCATCCATTTCATTGATAATATTGCCTCCTGGGCTACCATCCTATAAATGGCAGGTTTATATTTCATATCCTACTCTGTGGCGCATTCAAGTCATTCTTGCGCGAAGCACCTACAGCTGATTGCAAGCACATCAGGATAAGGATAGACGATGTGCCTAAAACTGATTTTATTGACTAAATTAGCACAACTGCAATTTTTAGTCAAGAAATATGTGCGAAGAATTTGCAATACTCATTTCACAATGCTTAACTTTCCAATTTCTTGAACGAGTAGATCCGCTTGCCGAGCAGAAACACGGTAAACATAGATGCCTGATGCAAGGGGTGTGCCGTTGCGAGTTGTGCCGCGCCATTCAAACTTCCCTTGCGCAGCTACATTTTCGCGCGTTTCACTATAAACGAGGTCACCCGTCGGAATAAAAATCTCAAGGTTGACCTCATCCGCAACTTGGGAAGCAGATAAACGATAAGCAAAGGTTACCACGTCCTCACCGGAACGGAGTGGATTTGGATAGACGCGCATCTCTGTAAGCGCAAAGGGTTCTGCCTGAAGTTGGTCTACACGCAGCCGATAGGAATCGGTGCTGCTGAAACTCCCATCCGATTCTACAACAAGATAGAATATTTCTGTCGTATTCGGTTGATACAGGATTCTCAATCCAGCGATGTCGGTAGCGTTTTCGGCTATAGCACGTACCTCCCCGGTCTCTGCCTGAAGGGATAAACGATAATTTTTGTTTGGCGGGATGTCAGCAAGTGTTACCAAAATAGTAACGCCGTGGACGGCTTCGAGTTTGTATACATCGCGTGTATCCGTCAGACTGAAGAGAAAGGATTCGTAGGTTTCTCCATAAGCGATTGGAAATGCACTTGCGAACGTATCGTTTGGTTCGTAAGTATCACCGAACGAAACTAAGATCGGAATCGTCAACCCTTCCGGTCCAATGTTCGTAATAGAGATACCGGTAACAGTGCCATCATTAGCATTACTATTTGGGAGAGTCCCCGGCGTAAAGGCTGTCTGACCATCTTCTGCGGAATAAGCAGCCCCGTCAGTAATTGCTTGTAAGTCTATAAACTCATCACCATCCTGCTGAGAGATACCGAGATGCTCAGGATCAGTTGGATCTTCGAGCCATATCTGCTGGGAGGCATCAAAACTTCCAAGGGGATAGACCTCAGTTTCATCAATATGCCAGATTAACAGCCCAGACTCAGGTAGGTAGGTATCAAAAGTTGCGCCTGAGGTTTTGTTTCTATTTTCTATGAGAAAGAATTCCGTGGCTTCACCGTGAAGCGCCCGAGCTGATGACTGAATATCAATTTTAAAAAGTTTATCAGATCCCGGCATCAGTTCAAAACTGGGGACATCAATTTTCTGATTTCGTGTTATCTGAACGGGTTGAATCCAGCCGAGGCGTCCGTTTTCAGGTCTAGCATCGAAATCCCACTTGAGGTATCCTGAGATATGACTGGGTCTAATCCCCAAACCGTCTGGACCTTGATAGGGACCGAAGGCACCCATCAAGCCCCATTTGTGATCGCGAGCGTCCGTGAAACTAAATCCGTAAACATCGGGTGCCCCGAAATCGTGGAAAAACTCGTGAAAATAGATTCCCAAATGCGGATGCTCAAGATCGGGTTCCTCCGCGACGACTGCAGCAGTATCCACGCGAACACCGTCGTAAACCCCGTTAACACCTTTTGTTAGAATAGACCAGATGTCATCAGTAACACCAGATGCCGCTTGATTATTGCCAGCATGAATTAAGAAAACATGGTCAACAATTCCATCGTTATCTCTATCATATTGCGAGAAATCGACGGTTGAATCCACCGCCTCGCATGCTTCTCGAACCAATTCTCGGTAGCGTTCCACGATTCTGGCACCTTCACCGTAATATGTCATCGGTTTTTTAGCCCGAACCCACGTATTACCAGTTGGCATAACACCTCCCATAGGCCCGGGCTGTATGTCCATCTGCCCATAAGAGTTCTCTCGATAATAGGTTTTAAGGGAAACACCTTCTGAGGCGTAGAGATATGCATCAAATGCTGCGCCCTCTCTACTTCCGGGCATGTCGGCAAAATCGATTTTTAACGCGAGAACGTATTCTATGCCATCGGATTGTAAGACGCCCTGCTCCCGTGCAAAGCAACACTCATCAAGTGCTTCAAGAAATTCGGCCCTACTTTGAGGTGCTTTGGGGACTAACTCACCGCTTGTGGAATCTTCATCGAAATAGAGATAAGGGTTCGGTGGTGCGGCTATACTTGGTGTAGAAAAGAGGATAATGGTTGTGACACAAACAATAAAGGTCTGAAAAATTTGCATAGGTATGAACTGAAGAAAGATGTAAAGGAGCTTTCCAAAAGACTTAATCAAACTCACCCCCGCACTTCCGGCATAAGATGTAGAACTGGATGTCATCGGATTGGGCATGTTGTATCATGAGGTCAACCGCCTGCTGTGGCAGATCCGCTTCGCATTTCGGACATTTGTAGAGCGATCCTTCTGTTTCAGGAAATTGGGTGATGTCGCCCCAAACATCGTGAAGCGCGTATTTAAATTCCCACGGTAATTCGGTTTTAACAGCGGTCGCAATTTGGACGGCGTGGCGAATTAATTTCTGGGATTCATAGATGGAAACCGGCTCGTAAAGTTGTTGTGAACGTCTAATGGGGAGCGATCTACCGTCTGTCTCGACTTCAGGATCAAAATCGCGGGAGCGAGTGAGCAAAATCTGGTCGAGGCGCGAACCGTCCTCTCTACCTTTCGACCAAAGGCGATGGTAGCCGGTGCGTTCAACACGGAAAAAGGCGGGTCTGTTCCTTTGCCTGTCGCCGCTGCTCACCACGCTTTCGAGACCGGTATGCCAGAGCCAACGTCCCCATTTCGTGGTATCGTCTGGTTCTGGACAAACCCGGATTGCCCCTGGACCACCCTCTCGATCCCAAGGGTGCGCGATTGCGTCGTCCATACCGATCCAATAAGAATCGTCGCCTCTTCCAAAGAGAACACGAAGATAGACGTACCAGTTTCCAATCTTTGGGATGTAAATCTCATGAATCGCGCGGGCACCGTGCATACTGTCAATAGCAAAGCCCTCGGAAGCTTCCTCATGCTCCACAATTCTCACACCCTTATCTAAGTGAACTGCCGCATTCGCCTCAATGACAAGTGTATCTTTCGGCAGCCGCACGAGTTCTTCGGGTTCGTCCGCATCTTCAGGATCGGTGGATTCTAAGAGATTATAGTGTTTTGCGATTTTCCGCGAGACACGTTCAAACTCTTTCTCAGAAAGGTTGGCATCAAAAAAACAGTCTCGAATCCCTTTTTTCCACAGATCCAGCAAGACAAACATCGCCTTCAAATTTCCGTCTGGACGTTTTCGAGTCCCAACCACGATTAGCATACCAGTGTCCTGAGAACGGCTGACAAGACACCGATGGACAGGAAAATCCAAGGGTCGATTTGTCTTACTTGACACAAGGAGGGGTGAATAGTACTGACATCTCTCGTCGCACCCCGGAATCTTTGCCCGTTTGGCTCTACAACATTCTGGACAGATCAACATACCGTTGAGTGCTGGACATAAGCGTTTACCATTATCAGATCGGCAGGTGCGACATCGCTGGCGTCTGGGTCGCCTTCTTGATGTCAACTGTTTCTGATGTCGCATGGTCTTTTTCCTATGGGGGTCGGTTCCCAGTGGTCAGCCGATAGCCACTAAAAATCAATCGGGACGATTAACGAGGTCCGCCAGATATTCAGCGATTTTATCAGTAATCTGCTGCGCATCGACATCGGCGAAGTTAAAGAGTTCTTTAAGCATCGGAGAGATAGCACCTGTATCGAGTAATGCATTTGCGAGTCTACCCATATTGCTTCGATTAATGCCCCCTGTGCCGTCATTGTTTCCCATGTCCAAAATTTTGATGCTATCAATTTTCTCAACGGGTCGCATCATTTGTTCGACGATATCTGGGAATTCGTCAATGAGTTCCATAACAGCCTCTTGGACAAGGACGCGTTGTTCAGCAACATTTCGGGCTTCATATTCAGCCATCTCGCCTTGTGCTTTCGCTCTCGCTTCAGCAAGTACGGCATCGGCGAGACGTTCAATGGGCTGTGCTTGTGCCTCGGCACCGATAATCGCAACCTCACGCTGCCATTCAGCCTCTTTGACTTGTTCCATGGCAGTCACATTCACCTCCGCCCCCATACGTTCGGCTTCAGCAACTAATTGCTCCTTCTCAGCAAGTGCGGTTACCTGCTGCTTATTGGCAACGTCAATCTTCCGATCCTCATCGCTTAAAGCGACACGTAATTCCTGATTGATTCGGGACTGCTCGACTGTTAGTGTTTTCGCAATCTCGGCAAGTTCAACTTGTCGCATCTGGTCAATCTGTGCAGTTTCCACGACGAGATTCTTCTCAATCTCACGCTGCTGAACCTGTTGCTCTTGACCGAAGCGGGTCGTCTGCACCAGCAGGTCGCGCTCGATATCGCGTAAAGACACACCCTCTTCTTGGGCAATACGCGCCTTCTCTACCATGAGTTCCTTTTCAACATCACGAATTTCTACTTGTTGTTCTTGTGCGATACGTGTCACCTCGACCGCCAACACTTTCGCAATCTCAGCGAGTTCAACTTGTCGCATCTGATCAATCTGTGCGGTTTCCACAACGAGATTCTTCTCAATCTCACGCTGTTGAACTTGTTGCTCTTGACTGAAGCGCGCAGTCTGTACCGCTAACTCGCGCTCGATATCGCGTAAAGACACACCCTCTTCTTGGGCAATACGCGCCTTCTCTACCGCGAGTTCCTTCTCTATCTCACGAACAGCAATCGTCTGTTCCTGTTCAATTTTTTGCATCTGGACGGTAAGATGTTGTTGGATTTCGGCAAGTTGTACAACTTTCGACTGCTCAATCTGTTGTGTTTCGACGATGAGATTTTTCTCAATTTCACGTTCTTGGACGACTTGCTCTTGTTGGACTTGAGCGACTTGGATGTCGCGATTCATCTCAATTTCGCGTTCTTGGACGATCTGTTCTTGGGTGATACGGGCGCGCTCCACTTCTTGCTTCATCTCGTATTCGCGCTCTTGGACACCCTGTTCCATCTCAAATTGGAATTTGAGAGTTTCCGCTTCTCGTTCAGCGGCATAGATAGCGATGTTCTTTTGTTGGTCGGATTCAGCCCATGCCTGTTCCTGTTCTGCTTCAAGTTTTTGGATACGGGCATCAACTTCAATTTGAACGATAGCGACCTCTTTTTCCTGAACGATACGTTCTTTTTCTCGTTCCTGCTCGGCTGTAATTTCGGTAATTTCACGAATACCGACAGCATCAAACCGGTTTTCAGCGTCCAGCGTTTCAACAGGCGTTTGATCTACTCGGATAATCGAAACAGTCTCAAGCGTCAAACCGTTTTGGGTCTGTAAGTCTTCGCCGCATGCTGCTTGAACTTTATCACCAAACTCTTGACGTTTCTGGAGGAGATCCTGGATTTCGCTTTCGGCGGCGACGCTCCGTAAAGCACCTTCAAGTTTAGGTTCAATCAATTCACGGACAGTTTCAGGGGTCATAGATTTATCACCAAGTGCCTGAGCTGCGCGCAAAATATCGGTTTGATTCGGTTCAACTTTAAGATAGAAAACGACTTCTACATCACCCCGGTTGAAATCATAGGTAATCAACGCCTCTGGTCCCTCACGGATCGCCTCAATTCGCATGGTATTAAGAGAAATTTCCTTGATTTCATGGATGATAGTGTTAACCCAGAGACCGCCGGTAATACTGATTTTCTCTTTGGAACCACCCGTCCGTACGAGTGCGACATCAGCTTTAGGTATCCGGTATCGGATGACCATAGCAACAAATGCCGCCAAGATAGCGAGCAGGACGAGTAGCGTAAATCCGAGTATACGCATCACTCCGCTCTGCCCAAAACTGTCGAGATTTTTGAAGGCAAACCATCCAACAGCAATGGCTACGGCGATCAAGAAGACAATAACAGCAATGAAACGCATTCAATTCTCCTATAATGTATAGAATAGAACAGAGGCACCAGTGTGTCTTGTGCGAGCGTGCCTACAAATTTTCACCGGAAGATTGTATCGCTGCTGAGGTGCGTCCGGTAACGTCCCTTGAGCGGTTGACGCGGAGAAGTCTGCCATGCGAGATTCGCTAAGTAGCACAAAGTATTTTCAATAAGAGGTTTCGCTATTGTTGTGCGATATGCATCGCGAGTGTCCACAGCAAAAGTGACATAATAGCCTTCCCCCCACTGTAACTGTAGACTCACAGCGTCCCCGTTATCCTCTCTGACTGCTAATTTCCGATAGCTTCTGTCGTTTGTCACCCAGTGATCGTCGGTTACGAGCGTATCAACATTAACCTTATGGGGCCAAGTAAACATGCCGGTTTTCTGCCCGTCATCCGTAACCCGCACATTGCTATCGTTAGAGTTCGTAACATGTATCGGGTGTCGATCAACAGGAAGCCAGTCTCCACGCCATTGCGGTTCAGTAGTATGGACTCCATCGGGCGGTATGATATTATTATCCATTGCGGAAGCCCAGACGATCCCACCCTTACGAACAAAGTCTTGAATCGCCTGATCAGCATCTTCAAGGAAATATTCACCGTCGTGTCCGGTTGCGAACCAGGTAAACCAGACGATATCATAATCTGAAAGCACAATGCTTGAAAGTTTGACGGCATTATTGGCATCCCCATGATTGTCAGGATTATCGTTGATATGCACAGTAGTGAATTGGAATTCTAATCCTTCGATTGTGGTAAGCGATTCTAACACTGCTGGCTCGCCCGATCTATTATCGCCAACAACAACCAAGACTCGGAATACACCTAATGGAACAATCTTTATAGAGGAAATAATATCTGAAAATGACTGCGAATGTGGAAGATCCCTAAGATTGCGAAGTGCTAACTGGAACTCTCGTGAACTTAAATTCAGATTCAAACGACGTCCTTCAAAATTGACGTGTTCATAAAAAACAACATGACATCCGCTGAATGGAAAACTCGGGCCGCGCTGGATACGAATGGAGGAGACCGTATCATTCATACCGATGTCAAACATTGAACTGACATCGCGCATGATAACACTCCGCTGTCCGCTATAGTCTACATTACGAAACACTTCGATGATAACTGGGACAGCCCCATATTCAGGCGGTGTTGGATGCGCTGATGGACTAAAACTGATAGCCGTGATCGCGTCCCCGAAATTATAGGGGATATCGTGGATATTCGGATAAAATCCGGGTGGAAGTACCAACCGGCGACCCTTATAGTCTTCATGCTCATGGAAGATAGCTTTATAGTTTGGAGACGCGTTGAACCCAGGGCCCTTATAGATTTTGATCGAGGAGATAATGTCTTGTGCCCCGATTTCGCCTGTATTTGGCACCGATTCAATGAGCGTTACTTTGCGTCCTTGAAAATTCACATGTTCAAAAACTTCAACGACGAGCCTCGGCATGTTAGTCATAAGCGATCCCTATTTCTGGTATCACCGCTATACGAAAGCATAGCGGTTCGATTTCACAAGTGCTCTCAGAAAGCGCATACATCAACTAACCAAAACACGCGAATTTGACGGTAGCGCGTCATCGCGTCGCTTGTGAACCAAACTGCAAGTCTAATTAAAATACAATTAGCAGATACGGTTTGTCAAGGAAAAAATACTTTTCCTTTTGAAAATCAAACAGCTCTTAAGTTTCACGTTTTCTCTTGAATTAGTCAGAAAGAATATGATAAAGTACCTGTAAAGCCTGTAGAGAATGCTTTTATAGTTAAAGTTACAGTCGTTACGAGATTGTGAAAGACGGGGTTAGGAAACCTCGTCAACTGGAAAGAGGTATCCAAATGTCCTATAAAAGAGTGCTTTTAATCATTTTTATTACAGGTATCGGCGCGGGTCTTGTCTACTTTCTTATTCAGCTGGAAGAGTCAGCAACGAAAGAGACGGCGGAGTCCCGTCCAGTTGCGCTCCCGTATAGCTGGGTCGGCAATATCACAAAATCGCAAATTGCGGAGCCTTCAGGTATTACTTATCACGCAGCACGGCGGAGCCTATTTATCGCCGACGATTCAGGGAGTATTTATGAAGTGCGGTTAGACGGTACTCTGGTTCAATCAAAAGGACTGAGCGAACGCGACATTGAAGGCATCACAGTGAATCCGGATACGGGTATGTTATACGCTGCAGTTGAAGATGACGAAGCAATCTTAGAATTGGATGCCGAAACACTGACAATTCAGCGGGAATTCAGAATTGACAGGAATTTTGAAGGCGAACAGCTCTTAAAAAAAGGCGGTATGGGTATTGAAGCGATCGCCTTTGTTCCTGATGCCTCGCACCCAGAAGGAGGCACCTTTTGGGTTGGTAATCAATCGTTCAGCCTCAAACCGCAGGATGAACCCTCGGTTATATGTGAAGTGCGTGTTCCGCTCCGCTCTGGAACAGCACGCACTGCAGAAGGCACTATTATTACCGCTTACCGGATGGACTTCATTGATATTTCAGGACTGGCTTATGATTCGCAAGGTGATCACCTGGTCTTAGTCAGCGATGCAAGCAACTTGTTGGTGGAACTGAAAAAGGAAGGCACAATCCTGGGGCAATACCTCTTACCCGGTGATGAACAAGAAGGCGTTGTATTGGATGGGTTGGGCTATATGTATATCGCTCAGGAAAATGGAGAGATTATTAAATTAGCCGATCGAAGGCTGCGTTAGACGCTCGGTCTGCCTGTAGCGGCACACCTATTTTTTCGTTTTATCCGTCGCTATCTTCAAAACGAAGCGCAACGATGTCCGGCATCAAGCCAAGGACGAGCGTTAGAGATGAATACTGCTCTGCCGTGTAGCCTTGGTCTACCCGCCAGAGGACTTGTACATTTCCTTCATCATAGAGAACGCCGTAGACAAGTTTTTTACCATCAGCATTTTCTAAATGGAAATATCTGCGGCGTTTCGCGTCCATAGTTCTTTCTTTAGGTGAGGAAAGTAGCGAGGCGTGAACCTCGCCTGACGGAGATTAAAATCTTCACTATTCAAGTGTGACAAAATCTGCCTCCACACGATGCGGAATGATCCCTGCGTCGTTGCCGCGGTGGAGCAATTCTCGGACCCCAGCTCTCCCCTTCTCACCATAATCAAGGGTATAGTCATTGACATACATCCCGACGAACTTATCAGCCAGTGCAGTCTCCATGTCACGCGCATAGGTCATAGCGTATTCTAACCCACGCGCTCGATGTTCAAGTGAATATTGAATGCTCTGCTTGAGCAGTGCTGTTATTTGGCGAATTTTCTCAGTGCCGAGGTCGCGGCGTATGACGTTCGCACCGAGGGGTAAGGGAAGTCCTGTTTCCTCGTGCCACCACTCTCCTAAATCGATAACCTTGTGAAGCCCTTCACGGGCATAAGTCAATTGTCCCTCATGAATAATGAGTCCGGCATCCACTTCGTCCTGCTGAACGGCATCTAATATTTTATCAAAGGGACGAGTCTCTGCCTGAAAATCAGGTTGGAAAAGGCTCAATGTAAGGTAAGCAGTCGTCATTTTGCCTGGAATAGCGATGCGTTTCCCTTCAAGGGTATCCATCGGTGCCTTAGCAACAACAAGCGGTCCATATCGGTCTCCGATGCTTGCGCCGCAGGGCATCAGTGCGTAATCCTTGGCGACATAGGCGTAAGCGTGAACAGAGATTGCCGTGACTTCGAGTTCAGCAGCGAGTGCCCGCTGATTCAAAGTCTCAATATCTTCAATAACATGAACAATTTCAAAGGGTCCAGTTGAAATCAGCCCTTTGGCAAGAGCATAGAACATAAATGCATCGTCGGAATCGGGACTGTGCCCAATCCGAATTTTTTCTGTTTGTGACATAGGGTTCCTTCTCAAGACTTATTTGTGTCTAATAATCCTCAATATTTTCGTAAAAATCAGTTTCTGGTAGGTACTCCTCTTCATTGAGTTCTTCCTCCTCATACGCCTCATATTCAGGGAGCGTGAGGAGTGCTTCTATCTCACTTGGATTCTCAATACGGAGTTTACAAATCCAACCGTCGCCTTCAGGGAAACGGTTGAGGAGTTCAATATCATCCTCAAGAGCGGTGTTGACCTCATAAACCTCACCACTGACAGGTGCGTGGATATAGAAATTTCTGCCATCAGAGGTTTCGAGGTGTCCCATAATCTCGTCTTGCTCAAATTCACCAAGAGACGGCAATTCAATAAAAATGATGTTGCTATAGATTTCCTGGGCGCGCTCGGTGATCCCGACGCTACACTCCTTTGAATCAAGGATCTCAGTCCACTCATGTGTTATTGTATATTTTATCTCAATATTATTCATCGCGAATCCCTCCGAATTCGTCAGACATAAGTCAGAATCGCGTCTTTGCGTCGCTAAAAAGTTTGTCCAAGTGAAAAGGTATAAACAGCTTCGCCTTGGACGACATGAAGGCGTTCTGATTCTTCTACCGTAGGTTTGAATTGCGGGACATAAGCGGCGTTTAGTGTTATGCCGCCGACTCGGACACCCAGCCCGAAACATATCCCTTCCGCCTTCCAGAGTCGTTCCTGCGTTTCAAAGGCAGCGTCTTGAAGTAGAAAGACCGAGGCGTAGCGTTTCTCAGTGTGCCTGAGATACCCAATCCTACCACCAATCCAATTTTTATACCACAGTTCTGCCCCGACATTTGCCCGAATGCCATCGCGGAAGGGTGGATGTGTGTCTAAACCGACCCGTAAGGATACGTTTGACAATTCGCGGTGATAGGCAATACCAACAACAATTGTGTGTTCTATTCTATCAGGAATTTCAACATTAGAAAAGGAGAGCCCATTGCTTAGGTTCCGCGCCGCAATACCGACGTGGATTCCACTGTCAAATTGCTGAATAATACCGACGTTATAGGCATAACCGTGTCCGAGATGCTCTTTCGCGTCAACATCAACAACTTTTGAACGCAGCCATTTCGCGTCAAACCCGATAACAGTGTTGCGAAGGATATTTACCCCATAGCCGAAACCGATAGCGAGATTATTTTCGGGAAAACTATTGACCGCTTTTCCAAGATAGTCAACGCGTCGAAAGGGACCTTCCTGCCCAAAAGCAAATGCGAACCCAAATGCGCCGAATTTACCCATTGGAAAGACCCAGTTGAGCATTTCAATGCCAGATGCGCGCTGCTCAAACCGACTGTAGTCCTCATAAGTAGCGTCGTCATTCGGTTTAGCGAGAAGAGCAATCGTGCGTGGAAAACGGATTGTATGAACAACAAACCTGTTTCCGGCTGCGGTACTGATACCCGCGGGGTTGTTCCCGAGTGCGTCTGCTCCACGGGTTACACCCGCGAAGCTGCCTCCCATTCCGTGATATTCGGCACCGAGGAGCTGCTTGAGAAACCCATCCGTTGTGGCGGTCATGTTCTCAGCGAAAGCGACACTACTACAAACGAGAAAATAGAAGACAAGGACAACTGAACTGTGAATGTATTTCACTTTTACCTCACACCAAAACGTTAACTTTCTAAAAATACGGGAGTTGGGTATAGGAACGCACACCGAATCAAGCAGAGCAGAGGGTTACCTGCGCGACAGCATACACATTTGTATGGGACATAGAAACGAATATTAAATTGATATTCCGTGCGTCGGCATACCGTCGGACTTCGCCGTGCAAAATAAGTTCAGGTTTCCCGACAGCATTCGCCTTGATCTCTACGTCTCTCCAACGCATACCGGCAATCAGACCTGTGCCGAGTGCTTTCAGGGCTGCTTCTTTTGCAGCAAACCGGGCAGCGAGTCGCCAATATCGGCTCGGCGCGTCTCCACAATACGCGAGTTCTTGTTGCGTATAAACCCGCTGTTCAAAGCGCGCCCCCCATCGACGAGATGCCTCTCGAATCCGTTCCACTTCAATAATATCAATACCGATTCCCTGAATTTTTTGCTGATGCATCGATCTATCTATAGAGGGCATCCGTCATTTGTGCAGCACGAACATTTGCTTTTACATCATGGACACGGACAATGTCTGCTCCATGTGCGATTGCCCAACACACCGTCGCTGCTGTGCCTTCAACGCGCTCCGTCATCGGAACATCTAAAATATTGCCGATAAACGATTTACGCGAAGTGCCGATAAGTAGCGGTCTGTTTAGTGCTTGAAACTCCGAAAGACGCTTCAGGAGCTGAAGGTTATGCGCTGTCGTTTTACCAAAACCGATGCCTGGGTCAATAATAATGCGTTCGGCAGCGATACCGTGTGCCTCAGCATTCTGAATCTTTTTTTTTAGCCATGCGTGAATCTCGTTAACGACATCTTCATATTCGGGTGCCTGCTGCATTGTGCGCGGTGTCCCTTTCATGTGCATCAGAACAACACCGGCTTCCATCTCAGCGACGACTACCGCCATGTCAGGATCGCCACTCAGGGCAGTGATGTCATTAACAATATGTGCGCCTGCCTCAAGTGCACGCTGCGCCACCTCTGCTTTGGACGTATCAACAGAAATGAAAACGTCCACAGTATCAGCGAGGGCATCAATGACCGGAACGACCCGTGCTAATTCTTCATCAACCGATACTGGTGATGCCCCCGGACGTGAAGATTCGCCACCGACATCGATGAGGGTAGCACCTTCAGCAATCATCGTCTCGGCATGCGCGACCGCTTGTTGGACATCAAGATAGCGTCCGCCATCAGAAAAAGAGTCCGGCGTGACGTTCAAGATGCCCATTACATGCGTATTTCTACCTAAAGTGAGTGTTTTCCCACGACAAATCATATAATCGGTTTCGCGGGAAGTTGAGGTCGGGGTCCGAGGATTTCATCAATCTCTTCAGTAACAAGCGTTTCACGTTCTAATAACGCATCCGCGAGTAACTTCAATCCATCCAAATTGGTTTCCAAAATATCACGTGCCTT
This sequence comes from Candidatus Poribacteria bacterium, assembly GCA_965232115.1. Taxonomy (GTDB): domain Bacteria; phylum Poribacteria; class WGA-4E; order WGA-4E; family WGA-3G; genus WGA-3G. Next base: position 2,988,888 of record OZ246958.1, on the reverse strand, counting down.
TTTATAGCACTCCATGACGATATCGTGGACAGCCTGATCAATCTCAATAGCAGTTTTTTCGCTATAATCCTGATGGACAGCCAATTCCTTGCCAAGAAAGACCTGTTCGTCGCGCCTGCCGAAAGTGAGGGGTCCCATGTGGCTCATGCCCCACTGTGTAACCATCCGACGTGCGAGGCTCGTCGCTTGCTCAAAGTCGTTTTGCGCACCTGTCGTCTGCTCACCGAAGATAATTTCTTCAGCGACCCGACCACCGAGTGCGAAAATAATGTGAGCGAGGAGTCGTTTTCTGCTCATGTTATGGCGTTCTTCAAGTGGAAGTTTTGCTGTGACACCGAGTGCTCTACCGCGGGGAACAATCGTACACTTATAATTCGGATCGCTCTCTGGCACGAAATGTAACATAAGCGCATGCCCGGCTTCGTGATAGGCAGTAACGCGTCTCTCTTCCTCACTAATCACGAGGCTTCGGCGTTCTGGTCCCATCAGGACTCGGTCTTTCGCCTCGTCAAAGCAGAGCATGTCAATCTGTTCTTTGTCGTGTCTTGCTGCAAGGAGTGCGGCTTCATTTGCCATATTTTCAAGGTCAGCCCCGGAGAAGCCAGGTGTCGCCTTCGCTAAAAGATCCAAATTGACATCTTCGGCAAGTTTATAAGGCTGTTTTGTATGGACTTTGAGGATTGCCTCTCTTCCGCGAACATCGGGAAGGTCGACGACGATTTGCCGATCAAATCTACCGGGACGGAGGAGTGCTGGATCTAAGACATCGGGACGGTTCGTTGCGGCGATGAGAATCACACCTTCTGATGCGTCGAACCCCTGCATTTCAACGAGGAGTTGGTTTAAAGTCTGTTCACGTTCATCGTGTCCGCCGCCGATACCTGCCCCCCGGTGTCTACCGACTGCATCGAGTTCATCAATAAAAATAATACACGGCGCGTTTTTCTTTCCCGTTTCAAAGAGGTCTCGAACACGAGAGGCACCAACACCAACGAACATCTCAACGAAATCGGACCCGCTGATGCTATAGAAGGGGACATCTGCTTCGCCTGCGACGGCTTGCGCGAGCATCGTCTTCCCCGTGCCTGGGGGTCCCATCAGTAGGACCCCTTTAGGAATTCTACCGCCGAGACGTTCAAATTTTTTCGGTGCTTTAAGGAACTCAATAACTTCTTCAAGTGCGTCTTTTGCCTCATCAACCCCTGCGACATCTTCAAAAGTAATCTTCTTTTGATTCTCAGAATGGAGCCTTGCGCGACTTTTGCCAAAAGAGAGGGCTCGATTTCCGCTCCCTTGCATTTGCCGTGACAAGAAAATCATCAGCCCTAAAAAGATGAGAAGCGGTATGATCGTCGTCCCGAAAATAATTAACCCTTGGGGAAACTTAGATGGCGGCTTGACGTTATAGTCAATCTCGGAATCATCAAGTTTCGCCTGAATATCGTAATCATCAATTGCGTCCCGGCTCGCTCTAAATTCGCCTTCCCAATTCGTGGGAAAATGGGTTTCTTGCTCCTCAAGCGGCACCTCCCTGAGGATTTCAGCGCGAACTTGGGGCAAACTCTCTGCGTGGAAACGTCCCTCAACCCATTCTTGATCTAAAAGCAGATACCCGTCAAATAGGTCTGGTCCGAGTTTTATGTAGTGGTGAAAATCAGAGGTCGCCAGCTGATAGACAGGGTCTCTGCGGTTAAATAACTGATAGATGCCGAAGACAACGATCCCCGCAATAATCAGCCACCAAATCACCATGCTTCTTGTATTTTTGTTCACAACCAAGTGCCTCTCTATTTAAAATCTGATCTCGGACAAAAATGTGATTTCAAAACATGTTTAAAAGTATAACAGATTTTTTTTCAAATTTCAACCGAATTTACAAAAAACGACTATTTTAAGGGTTTCGCGCTCATATCGTGTAATTTTAACTGGATAAATAATTGGATTTACGGTATACTTTTAACGAAGGAACGAAGAAACAGATGCAACAGAACCGTTAATCAATATCAAAACGGATAATCTACAACACACATTGCCAATGTAAAATAATACTAAAGTTAAACCTATTGAAATCCTCTGACTATAGAGGGCGGGAAAATGACGGATACGACTCTCTTATCTAAGCGAGCCCGATCCAATGAATTATCCTAAAAAGGGGGAATTCATGAACTTTAATAGACCTATCCTCGCGGTAATTAGCCTCCTATTCCTAACAGTGCCTTGTGCATTAGGGCATATCACGGGGGCGAATCTTCAAAATTTTCAATACAATGCAGACTTCGTTTCAGTCGCGCCTATCGTAGATGGCTACCTCGACGATCCGGTTTGGGAGCAGGTCATCCCTGGAAAATTGGACAAAAATCTAATTACTGGCGAACACTTGCCTGAGTCTCCTGATTTCAGCGGCTCTTTTGCGGCGGTTTGGCGGAACGGTTTCCTGTATGTCGCCATCAAAATACTGGACGACCAACTTGAAACGCGTAAGACCAAACTCCTTCGTGAAGACCACCTCATCCTCCACATAGACCCACATCACTCCGGACGAAAGGATGCGCTCTACCGTTTTGAGATTCCGATTCAAAAGGAGATGGATACGTTAAAGTACCCACTGACGCGAGTGGCGTGGGGAAATGATGGACAGACGTGTGAGTTGAGTTTCCGACTTGACGATCTCGCGAGAAAAGGGAATAGTATTGGATTCGACATTGCTTACCACGATGTTGACGGTGGGCATCTCGAAAATAAAATTGGTTGGGTTCCAGAAGGTTACACGGAGGACAACGATTTTATCCCGGATCTCATCTTTACAGCCCGGATTGAACCCAGCAGACACCAAAAATTAATCCAGTGGGGACACGTCAAGCGTCTCTACTAAGTCATTAACGCAGGGGTTGGGTTACCCAACCCCTATTACAATCAATAAGGCGCAACACAAAGAGTATTGGAGAATTTGTGTATTACATAGGTAAGACTTTGGAACTGATGGGGATCGCGTGCTTAGGTGCCGGGCTCTATTTAGGTTGTGTGAACCCTTTCGATTACAGTGAATCCAAAGCAATGGGCGTTGAAATAGGCTTCCTGACGTTGGGTGTTTTAATCTTTTTTGTTGGAAGACTCATTGAGAAACGTCAATAAACATTAACAATTGAAATATGCCATACACACCTGAAAATGTCCAAAATGCTGATAAATCCCTCCCGATAGACCAAATTCTATCACGGGCGATAACAATTGAAAATACAGTAAATATTCTAAAATGCCACTTCTCCGTTGCTAATATTTCACGACTTCCAATATTAGCAATGTACTCCGTTTATGAAATGTTTATGGGTATCGAGCGATATATTGGAAAAGAGCTCGCACCACTAAAGAGCCACACCACATCTGATATTAAATCTGGCGGAATTGGAGATATTGAAGTTTTAGACGAAAATGGGGATTTCTTTGAAGCGGTCGAAATTAAACACAACATTCCGATCTCACCAGACCTCGTTCAAGGTGCATACCAGAAGTTTGCTGATACCTCTGTCTGTCGCTATTATCTACTTACCACAGCAGAACCAAACGTTGATGACTCGGAGCCAATAGACCGATTAGTCCAACAAATTCATAGGCAGCACGGTTGCGAAGTGATTGTTAACGGGATCCTGCCTTCATTAAAGTACTATCTGCGATTATTAAGCAACCCAAAACTGTTTTTAGATTGCTACTCGAAAAATCTTCAGTCGGATTTCAACCAAAACACAGATATAAAGGAAGTCCACCTACGCTATTGGAACGAATTGTTAAGTTCTTTGTTATGAAATGCCCATTAATTGGGGTATTGGCTAATCAGTTATCTGCATAATCGCAATCCCCTGTTCCCCCGCCACAGAATAGAGCAGCCACGTTTTTCCATTCTCACAATAGATAGCGGGATCCCGGAGTTCATGCACCCGCTCGCGATCCAATCCTCCTGTTGACCGCTTAATCGGCAGATCCACTCCTTCAAAATCGTATTTCGGCGCGATAACCTCTATCGGTTTAGATGGCTGCCAGTCATTCCAATCGTCTGTTAACTGCACCGTGCTTTTCTTGATACGCTCTGGCCTGTCTCCGTAAAGTGAATAATAGACAGTTAGTGTATCGCCTTCCAAGAGATTCGCCGTGTGCCGCGGGAAACCGGTATTGTTTGTTGGAGACTTGCGCGGAAAGAGCGGTGTGTCTCGCTCGATAAACGATGCTGTCCACTCCGGTGTTTCTGCCCGGCTTATCCAACCGTGATACGTCGCATACGGGTGTCCGTTCCACCAAAAGACGCGAAAATAGGCACTGTTGCGTCTATCCATTGTATCTGAGGCGGTATAATCCACACCGTCCGTAGAGACAGCCCAAGAGGTTACTTGCCCACCACGGGGATTCCCGTGGAAGTACATAAAGAAGCGTCGATTCTCTGCGTCTATGTGTACATCCGGCGAAGCGATATGGTCACATCCTCGGAAGACGGTATTGTCGCGATGCAAAGCACCCGGAGGGTGGACGGTGTAAGGCCCTTCAATCGCATCGGCATACGCCAATCGGATATAGGCACCGCGGTGGTGGGCGAAGTAGAGATAATACTTCCCCAACGGATTCTCTACCCATTCCGGCACACGGACCAGCGAGGGGCCATTGATATTCGAGAAGCCGTGTTCCCTATCAAGCTCAGGCATTTCAGGATGAATCAATAACGTGCGTTCCATACTTCTCCTCAATCGTGCGTTTGAAACCGGTATACCTCTTTCGTCTGTTCGGACATGTTGCTCCATATCTCTTCTGGGACATGTGCTCTGAAGATTCCTGGCGCGTCCGGGGAGTGGTGAAACTTTCGGAAATAGACGAGGGCAAGCATGTGTCGGATGGTTTGTGAACGGTTCGGCATTGCCCGATGCCAGCACCGCATATCGCGGACAACGACTGAACCTGCGGGCATCTCTAACTGAAAAGACGGAAGTCGTGCAGCGCGTTCCTCATCACAGACGTTGTATGGAGAATTACGGACAGCAGGATCATCAATAATGAGATGTGAACCGGGCCACACCTCCGTTGCCCCGTTTTCTACTGTAAAATCGACGAGCGGAATATTAACCACAATTGTTGAAACAGGGAGCGCGAAGGGGAGTTCAGGAAAGAGCTGTCCTGAATCTCGATGAATCCACTGGATGTCGCTACCAGGACGCGTCGAGTTACAGCCATAAGGCAGATACGCAAAAATCTTCTCACCCATAGCAGCTTTCAGAATCGGCATTGCGAACGGGTTATCAATAATGCGTGGATCCATGAACGGCATTTTTAGCATCGGGTGTTCACCCTCATGCCCGTTCTCCTCATTGCTAAGCACCTCTTCCATAGCGATATCGAGATCTGCTATCCAATCACGCGGGAGAACGCTTTCGATGACCACCAACCCCGCTTCGCGTAAGAGGCGCGCCCCGGCATCAACGCTTTCGGGTGCGAGTCTGTTTTCAGCGCGCTCTTGTGCAGAGATTTCCAATTTCGGGATATTTACCGTTTTTCCTGTTGTTTTCATCTGCCTTGCCTCCTGTTTGTGAAAGTATAGCAGAAAATAGTGAAGTAAGTCAAGACTCATTATCCAAGTACGGAACCATTCAATTGTCAGAATCAGGATTTTCAGGATTCAAGAATTTGCGGGATTTGGAAAAATTGTTGTTTTCTCGTGCGAATTCATATAGAATAACATAAACCTGCATATAGCAGGCGGTTGGATGAAATTAACTTCGGAACGGTTTTTATACGTAAAGGAGTAAGTGATGACCCCTGAAGTTGCATTACAAAAACGGGAACAGATGATTGAAGAAGGGTTCTGCGTTGTTGACGATGTTTTGACAGAAGAGTTCTTGCAGGAACTCCGAGACGAGTCAGAACGGCTTATCGCAGGACACGTGGAACCGGAGGATGTCATCTATCAAGGACAGCATGTCAACGTCCGCGGTGAAGATAATCCACATATTCAAAAATTGCTGGAGTGGCAGCCATCGCGGGATGCCCTCGAACAGATCGGGTTCGGAGATTTTGTAACGTCCGGCGGGATTATTATTTTGACGAAGGAATCCGGGGGCCCGCCACTCTATTGGCACCAAGATTGGATGCGTTGGAACGATCCGCTCAGCTGCGCGCCGTGGCCTCAGACGATTTTTCTTAATTACTATCTCACCGATACATCGCGGGAAAATGGCTGTTTGAAAGTAATCCCAGGCACACACCGCAAGCGCATTGACTTACACGACATATTAGTGCCTGCACACGAACAAGGCGCACGGTTCATTGATGCGGATCATCCGGTGATGTTCAGCGATCATCCGGATCAGGTAGATGTCTGTGCGAAAGCGGGATCGTTGGTAATGGCAGACGCGCGGATTTTACATTCTGCTCACCAAAACTATACCGATGTTCGACGGACTCTCATCCTTGCTTGGCACAGTCGCCCTAACACTGTTCCGGACTACTGGGATCGTGAGATACCAGAAACTATTGCCAATCGCGACGAGGATGCAAACTACCCGATGTCTCGCATTCCTACCGATTTCTTGCAAAGATAAACGGAGGTAAAAATGATTCCGATTGATCTGAGCGGGAAAGTTGCCGTGATTACAGGTGGCTCAGGTGCGTTAGGGCGTGTTATGGTCAGGACCTTGGCGACAGCTGGAGCGGATATTGCAATCTGCTACCATAGGGATGTCGAGACAGCGCGTCGCCTTCAAGACGAAATTATTGCCAGACGTGTAAAGGCAATCACTGTGCAGGCAGATGTCACCAATCAGGAATCGATAAACGCTATGCGTGATACTGTCTTCAAAGAATTAGGCACGGCGGACATCATCGTTAATAACGCCGTCATTCAGTACAGTTGGACTTCTGTTTTAGAGCAGCCCGCAGAAGACTACGAAAGTCAGTTCCAATCGTGCGTTCTGCATAATGTGTATATGGCACAAGCGTTTGTCCCTTCAATGATTGAAACAGGATGGGGACGTGTTATCAGTATTAACACGGAATGCTCAATGCAGAATTTCGAGAGACAGAGCGCGTATACATCGGGCAAGCGGGGTATGGACGGTGTCCTGCGGGTGCTGGCTAAAGAGGTAGGTGTACACGGTATTACCGTCAACCAAGTCGCCCCCGGATGGACTGTCAGTGAAAAGAGTGAATCAAGACCGTCCGACGAACACTATTGGAGCAAAGTGCCGATGCAACGGCGTGGGACTGCCCAAGAAATCGCTAATACCGTGCTTTTCCTCGCGTCAGACCTTGCAAGCTACATCACGGGTGCTTATATTCCGGTGTGCGGCGGGAATGTGATGCCGACAATTTGAGGAATTCATTCCATGGAATTAAAAGTTTGTGCCCTCGGAATCTTGTTCAGGAACAGAAAGATATTGTTAGGCAAAAGGGCTAAGCGCAGGACTTCCTATCCGAACGTCTGGGACATGATCGGTGGACACTGCGAAAGTGACGAAACACTGGAGCAGACCCTCATCAGAGAATTGCAGGAAGAAATCGGGGTTACACCTATTCGGTTTGAACACATTTCAACGCTATATGATTCCAGTAACGATCACACCTACCATGTGTTTGTGGTAAAGGACTGGAAAGGCGAACCAGAGTGTTTACAACCAGAAGAGCACGCAAGGATTGGATGGTTTAGCATTAACGAAACCTTGAAATTGGAGCTTGCCTTGCCTGTCTATCGCGATTTATTCACAAGTCTTGAAGGTAACTGATTATATCCGAAATCAATACTGACACTTAAGAGGAAAATATGGAACGACACAAACTCCAATACCAAGTCCTAAACCAGCACAATCCCAACGGGGAAACGGGACAGGATTGGGAGATAGACGTGCATGCCACGCCAGAAGAGTTGGAGACCTTCGCAGAGAGAGGGTATCTCGTTCGGGAAGGCCTCTTTCAAGGTGAGACACTCGAAAAATTGCGAGATGCTCTTGAACGTTTGGAAGAACGAGAGTGGGAAAAACGGGACAGTGCCATCGCTGGAAAGAAAGGTTGGGGGTTCATCCCGCGACACTTGATGGATAAAGATGAAGTGTTCTTAGAACTCCTTAAGTTTCAACCGACTTTATCAATTGCCCGTGCAATGATGGGACCCTTGGTGCGTTTGCGCGGTCTGAGTGCACGTATCACTTATTCCGGTGAGGATCGAGAACAGCAAACCCCGTGGCATCAACATCTACGAGTGGTTTCCAACCCGTTGCCTCCGTGGTTCTCACGTCCACACTGTATGGATTCTCTTATCTATCTTGACGATCTCAACGAAGACACAGGCGCAGTAGCCGTCGTCCCAGGTTCACACAACTGGTTAGACCAAGCAACTCCGAATAGTTACGAACCCATGGAAGGTGAAGTCGAACTGCGGGTGAAGGCCGGTGGTGGTGTCCTAATTCACGGTAATCTCTGGCACCGAGGGTTGCCAACGCTCAATGCCAAACGGAGAATGTTGATTTTAAGTTACACACCGACATGGCTACGGAAATCGCCACACGGAGGCGCACAACCGGAAGATGGGTTAACCCACACTTTTCTCGAAGATGCAGATATAGAAGAACGGATGCTATTGGGTGTGGGTGGATATTCTTAAACCTGAAGGGAAATATGGAAGTCATTATTAGAAGAGCAGTTCCAGAGGATGCGAAACCTGTCGCATTTGTACTTAACTCGGTTATCCTTGAGGCGAGATACACTGCGCTAACGAATACCTTCACAGAAGCAGACGAGCGCAACTTTATCAACGGATTATGTCCACGGAGTGCGATGTTCGTCGCTGAGGTAGACAATCAGATTGTCGGCATCCAAGTCATTGAACCAGACGGTTTGGCACAGTATACCGATTCAATGCAACATGTAGCAACCATTGGAACCTGGATAGATGCGGATTTTCGCGGGCGTAAGATTGGATGGTCGCTGGCTGAAGCGTCTTTCACATTTGCCAAGAGGAAGAACTTCGAGAAAATCTCGATTCAGGTGTTAGCAGATAATACGCGGGCACTCCGATTTTATGGCAACCTCGGTTTCAAAAAAATTGGTGTCGCTAAAAAACATGTAAAATTTGAGGATAGATTTTGTGATGTGTTCTATTTGGAAAAATTCCTGACAGATGACACCTAAACGTGGTGTGACCCTCCGTGCGGTGCTGAACTGATTTTGTAGCATAATCTGTTAGATTGTGGCTACTATGGCGCAGACTAACAGTCTACGCTATGAAATACCTGCCAATAATGCCCCTCAACTAATAATTCTGAATTTCTTCTTGACAAAAATAGAGACTTGATTTATTATTTAGCAAAATAGGGTAGTTGTTATTAACTTCGCGGTTTGTCCTTCTATACGAACGTGATAAAAAGGTAAACGTAAAGTCTGTAAGTTGTGACAATAATTAAATCCATGAGATACCCCTTTTTAGTGTTCTGGTCTGTGGTAGGATAGAAACACTACAAAGCAGTTCCCATGGATTTAGAAGCAACACTTCCAAGTGCTTATATCTGTTTAGATAGCAATTTGGACTATCGGAAATGTAACCTTGTAAATTCTCAAGGGACATTTCTGTTTTGCTTTCGTTTATTTTGACGGGTTTATTGGGAAAAGTTCGTTTTTCTATTAAATTTTTGCTGAACTGATACGATTGGTAGAAGGAGATTTAACGATGAAAACAGCGTTTATGTTCAGATTTCTGATGTTAGGTTTGATGCTAACAGGCGTAATCGCAACGAGTCATGCACAGAGCGTTAGTACTGATGAACTCATCATCTACTACAGTTTCAATCAAGACACGCTCAGCGGTGACGATGTCGCAGATGTCTCTGGAAACGGAAATGATGGACTCATCAAGGGGGCTAACATCGAGCCCGTGGACGGCGTAGTCGCCGGAGGCTTGTCCTTTCCGGGTGTCGCGACAGATTATATTTCGGTACGGAATCATGCGTACGTTGATCCATTCCCGGCACTGACCCTCGCAGCATGGGTGAAAGCCCCTGCAAGAGGGATGATTGCATCTTGGGATCGGAGCGAATTCTTCCGTTTTGCCGTTGGTGATGACGTGGGTGGAAATGCCGCGACCACTTTTGTCGCTTTCGATCATTGTTGCCCAATACACGATTGGTATGGCGAGACAGATGTTGCGGATGATGAATGGCATCACCTTGTCGCAGTGTTTGATGGCGTAGAGAAGCGGATATACGTTGACGGTGAGTTGGATGCGAGTACCGACGCAACGACCGAAGTTATCGGTGCAGGACAGTCACGCTTCGGATTCATCGGAATTGGCTCAGAAGCGGGTACGTTTGATGCAGCAACAGGACCGAATTGGGCGTTTAACGGCATCATGGACGAGTACCTCATGTTCCATCGCCCCCTCTCTGAAGCTGAAATTGCACACCTCGCCAGTGGTCCCGAAGATCCGTTCGCAGACACTACTGCAGTTGATCCGAATGGCAAACTGAGCACAACTTGGGGTCATATAAAAGCCAATAGATAGGAATAGGAAACCAACGGGCTGTGACATAACACTGCCCATTTTTTTACAGATGGAGGTTGTCAGTGAAAATCGTTCTTGTGTTAGGATTTTTGACTTTAGCGTTGATTTTAGTGAGTCCGACGTTGACAGTCGATGCCCAAGGGGTCAGCGAGAAAGACCTCATCATCTACTATAGTTTCAACAAAGACACAATCAAAGGCGATGATGTGATTGATGCGTCCGGGAACGGCAATGACGGACTCATCAAAGGCAATAACATCGATTCGGTGAAAGGTAAGGTCGCCGAAGCATTGGAATTTCCGGGTGTTGCGTCGGACTACATTTCAGTGCGGGAGCACATGTACGAAGATCCGTTTCCAGAAATTACCATTGCCGCATGGGTGAAAGCCCCTGGAAGAGGCATGATTGCCTCATGGGATCGGAGCGAATTTTTCCGCTTTGCTGTCGGTGATGACGTCGGCGGGAATGTAGGCACAACTTTTCTCGCTTTTGATCACTGTTGCCCGATACACGATTGGTTCGGCGAAACAGAGGTCGCAGACGACAAGTGGCATCACGTCGTTGCATGGTTCGATGGGGATGAGAAACGCACCTATCTTGACGGTGAGTTAGATGGAAGTGTAGGTGCTACAACTAAAGTTATCGGTGCAGGACTCCCTCGCTTCGGATTCATCGGAATCGGGTCAGAAGCCGCAGCGTTTGACGCAGCGACCGGACCGAATTGGGCATTTAACGGTGTCATGGACGAATTTCTGTTGTTCCATCGGGCACTCACTGAGAAAGAGATTGAACACCTTGCTAAGGGAACCGAGAATCCCTTTGAGATTGACCCGAACGGTAAATTGAGTACCACTTGGGCTGACATAAAGGACATCCGATAGAAAATGGAATGGGCGGTGCCAACGCACCGCCTATTTTTTTCCCTGCCTTATATGCCAGTACTATGCTTCGGCTGCTATCACTTCCTGAATCCCGGGCCACTCTTTCCATATATCCGTGTAAGCATCATAGCCATTCTGCTCACAATCGACATGACGGAGCCTAAAGATTGCGGCATAACGAATATCCGCTGCTGCGTTCGGTGCTGCGGAATGAACAATCTGATGATGCGTTAGGACAACATCTCCCGCCTTACCGACGATCTGCTTGGGTCCTTCAGGAAGTTCCGGTCTCGGCATCCCGTTTGCTAAGATCTCATGCCCTTCCTTTTTGAAATAGTCAGCAAAAAAACTGTGCGATTTCGGCCAGACGGTGAAGTTCCCACTATACGGCTCTGGCACATCCGCAAGGTAGATAACAGCAAGCGCCGTAAATCCGCGTCGATAGACCCCTTTCGCCATCCCATTTGTCCCGCTTCCGAGTCCATCAAGATGTCCGCCCGGTTCGTTCGGATCCGTGTGTAAGGGTCCAGGAAATCGGAGTGCTATCTGTGCAGATTTCGGAATCTGGACGTTCCCTTCACCCATCAACGATTCGGCGATTTGACGAACCGGCGTTCTACCGAAGAGATCCACAAGTTCCGGGGCTTCACGAATCTCGTTGCAGTAAGATTGCGCTCGGAACCGCTCCAAGTCGCCTTGGTGCATGCCAACCGAACCGATGGAGTGGTTGATTGCCTGTCGTGCTGCGTCCACCATCAGTCGCGGCACAACACCTGGGATAGAAATATAACCGTTCTCATGGAAATCTAACTTCTGCTTGCGCGTTAGCATATCTTTATTGCCTCCCTGATTTTCTGTAGCGGAGTTCTATCGGTATAGATACGAAAATCTGCCCTAAAAGATGTTACATTTTAGACACGAACGGATATAAAAAGTTTAACGGAATTGGTCTTAGTGGGTCAGTGCATAAATGACCGCATTGATCCCCATTTTGAGTGCCATATCCGAGTACTCACGCGGATAGAAAGCCTCAGCGGCGTGTTCCCACGCGTCCCCGAGATCGGTATTGAAGTTAATCATCATCATGAGGCGCCCTCTGTCGTCATAGACCCCACGACAATATGCGGGATAGCCGTCGAATCGCTCGTATGTACGTCCACTGAAAAACGAACGGAGCCCCGGTATCTGGATGAGTTCATCAATTTGAAAGAAACATCGGAAAATTGGGTGCGATATGGGGATGTCCACGGGTTCCCGTTTCGGGAAGATCTTTTTAAATTCGGTGTAAAACCGCCGCCACTCTCGCTGTCCATGGAAATCATCAATAAAGATAAATCCACCGCGTAAGAGATATTCGCGCAGGTTTGCCGCCTCGTTCTGACTGAGCCTCAGACTTCCGACCTCCAGCATATAAGCAAACGGATAATCAAACAGTTCTACTGCGCCCACGTCGATAATCTTCTCACGCGGTGCAGCATTAATATTTGTCTGTTTACGGAGTTGCCAGATGAAATTCCGGTCGGAGGCGGGCCAATCGACGCGCCAACTGCTCCGCCAGGTCAGCTGTCCCCCATATCTTAATCGGACGAAGGTGAAGAGGTCGCTATCTCCATCTGAATTCAACAATTGAATGGGCGCGAATATCAGAACGCAGATAACTAATAACAGGAGAGTTCGCATATTTTTTCTAAAGATGCAATTAAGGATTCTGACTTTTGGAGAATTGGTTGAATCAGTCTACGCTTTACTGACTGACGACGGCTAAAAACTATGATACCAAGCCGTCGTAACTTGAATACCTTTGCCAGACTCAAGGGCTTTGGCGATGTTAAATCGGAGAATAAAATCGTTTGTACTTGAACTCAAACCGTTAATGTTAACAACAGTAACAGAATTCGCCCTGGCAAACTGTAAACCTATGCCGATACTGCCTTTCGGATCAAAGGTATACGCGCCATCGGATACATCCCAGACCTGCCCTTCGTCAAGAAAGACGACAGCAAACATGTCTTTGGCAATGTTCCAACTGAATAGGTTGGACAAACGATAGTGATATTCAACGTTAAGCAGAAAGCCTCGGTCTCCCGTAAATGGGTATGGAGAAGTCGTATGTCCGCTTTCATAGGTTATTATACCATCAGATCCATTTTCTTGTCTATACCAAGGATAACCTCTGAGTCCACCCATCCCACCAATCACAAATTGGCGTTGGATTGGAAGCGACGCGTTGGAAAACCCGAACAGCAACCGAGTACGGATTCGGTTATATCCAAGCGGGAAGGCATACCGAAAGTGTAATTGCATACGTGTGAAATCAAAATCAGAACCGACAGCGGAATTGCTGTGTTCAACGAACAGCGTATTGTGCCAACCGAGCGTATTTTTTCGATTATGAAAATCGTATTGGAAGGTGACCCCCCGCATGCGTCCGGGGGTTATGGGTGGGTTTTCTCTGATGCTGAGGCTTGATGTCAAATTAGCAATAAACCAATCTGTGCTTTTCTGTAGACTGGCGTGCGATTCCGTAACCACTGCCAGTCTGAGCCAGTGGTTCGGCATAATCGGTGCCCACTGCAACGCGATTTCAGCACCTTGTCGTAGATAGTAATTCTGAAAGTCAGGGACACCAATAACGCGTTGCAAAATACTGTATCCGTTGTTGTAGTCGAGAAAATGCTCAGGCGCAACGACATCTGTCAATCGGTGGATTTGTGCCGTGAGTCCGAGGTTCCAGGCGTAGGGTGTTCCCCAATTCGCCGTGCCGCCGAGATGGTAATGGTAATGCGGATTTCCGAAAGCATAACTCAGTTTCCCGAAGAGTTTTGAGGTCTGATCGGTCTCAGAACCTCTGATATTCCACATCCAAAGCGGTCCAATGTCTTTGCGTTTTCCGACTTCAAAGCCAGTCCCGACTTCCCACCCCGTCACCCTGTTAAACCCCAGACGTGCCCTTGGGCTGAGACCGAGATAAAGGTCGGTAGAGATCAGTTTTTCATCAACGGTAATTGTCGCGATATACTTTGCGCTTTCCTCATTGACCTGCAGACGGACTTCCTCAAAATAGGGCATCACCTTAAACAGAGATTTCAGTGCCTGCTCGAGGTCTTCGGAACCGTTTTCAAGCGTCTGTCGAATGCGTGTCTCTGGAACCTTCTGATTCCCTCGAATGTGGATTTCATGGATTGGCGCATCAGCAGCGAGAAAACGGGTCGGTATTGCTGGAGTGTCTGTGTCCCCTGAAATCGACTTGGCAGCTATTGATCTCTGAATTTGGTCCCCACGCGATCCAGAAATCGTCAGAGATTCCAAGACGGAAATTGTCCGCGTAACAGGCAAATCTCCAACAGTAAATATTGCAATCTGCTCAGCATCCGCTTCTTCAACGCGTAAAGATACTTTTTTGGAACTATTGAGGAGTACGTTGGTAAGAATTGGCATAACCGCTGTGATGTCGCCAGAGCCGTTTTCGAGGACCTTCATGATATTGGAACCCTCAATTTCATTGACACCTACAAGTCGAACATCGTGAATTGGTCTGCCGTCTAAATTCCAATTCCAAGACTTTTTAGGCTCTTGGATTCTGGGTAAAGACAGCGTTGCCTTTCCATCAACATCGGTTGTAACCAGCGGTTCTGGTGTTAATGGGGTTATCTCAGACGGTGGGGGTGGTGGAGGTAGTGCGAGTTCGAGGTCTTGAGGTTTGACTAACCCCAATTCAGGGATTTCGATACCGAGTTGATCAAGATTTAACAGGAGTTCACCGAGCCGTTTTTTCGGGATTTCACCAACGATGTTTATCAGGTACACACCGTCGCCGCTTCTAACAGCGACTAAGATTCCTTTAATAGTTTCATTTTCTTGGAGAATATAGAGATACAAATTGCCGCTTTCAACATCCGCTTGAAATCCTTGTCCTAACGCGTTCCACCCTCGGTCTTTTAGCGTTTCGTCGTAATATTGGACTAACTCCTTAAAGTTGACAGATCGACTTCGGTAGTTACGGAGGCGCAAATTATCGACTGTACGAAATAACGGAGCAATAGGGGCATTTGGATCTTCCAACACAAGTGCGATGACGCGTTTGTCTAAATCAAACTGAAATTCAGATGACGGCACATTCGGCGCGTCAAAGATGACAGTGCCGTTGTTTGACTGTGAATGGACTGTAGGGATAGCGAAAAGCAGGAGCAGTATTAATATTTTTGTAGTGGCATATCGCATTTACTGTTCACCGGTGTTTTCAATGTTCTTCAAACGCTGCTGCAATTTTTGCAGTGCCTTTGGAATACGAGGCTTGCCCGGAGGATATATAATCTCGGGTGGGACAACCGTTCCGGGTATGTTTGATTCCCAGTTCCAACGCCGTGAGGGTGTTGTTACCGAGATTCGATAACCCATTCCAGAAGAGGGTTCGGTTGGAGGCTGATAGGTCCACTGTAGCGCGATAGAGTATCGCGGGCCCTGGAAGTAGTGAATTTCCACAGGGTGCATGCCTGCTTCGAGGGTTATTTTCCCTTTTTTTCCCATCGGCGGATGAATGCCATCATTATCTACAACCAGTGTCCCATTGATGTAAAGCCTCGACCCATCGTCTGACAAGAGTCCAAAGACATAATCCCCGGGCGTATCAATTGCCAACTCACCGCGAAAACGGATTGCAAAATCCTCAACAACAGATTGCATTTCCGGGGTCGGAAATCCTTGGGTATACTCTCGTTCCGATATATCAAGATTCGGCGTAAAAAAGGTATAGACGGGTGTTAATTGATCGAAATTGGGCATCTGCTGGATTACACCACCGGGGACGTAAACCTGTCCAATTAAACCGTGTCCAGGCATTACGTCTGTACCGAAGATACCGAGTCCTACATCTATACCGTCAAGCACACCAAGTCCGGCATCTGCTGCGCCTGTTCCGTGAGTAAAACGATCTCCGATACCGTTGTTTCCACTTCCCTGCCCGTGTCCGGGTCTACCGACACCAGCACCGCGCTGTCCATCAACGACAACAGGACCCGCCAGTGTTCCATCTTCTCCGAAACTGGCATTCGACACAGGACTCGGGGCATCTGTTTGTGGAACATCGGTATGTGTAACGACATCAGGAGTTACATCGTCATGAACCGGTGCCTTCGGTACGCTCACCTCTGGCGAGTATGTCGGCGAAGCAGGGGAAGCGTCAGACGCTTCCGTTTCGCTCGCTTGCGGTATCAAGGGCGTACGTATGGGTAAAACCCGCTTTCTGATTTGTTTCTCGGGTTCTGGTTTTAGTATTTCGGCTGATATGTTATCCTTGTCCGCATCGAAATGATTCACGAGAAAGGGCGAAATTGCCAACACGACTGCGATATGGATACCCAAGGATATTATTAAGGCATGATTTGTGCGTCTCGGCATTCTCCTATCCCTCACCTAAAAACTGTAGAAGAACATAAAATTGTACCGAACCCCTTGCTCAGCATCAAAGGCTTTCGCGACATTGAATCGGAAAATGTCAACATCCGTCTCAAGCTGCAAGCCGATCCCGGCGCTCCCTTTCGGATCAAAACGTCGCTGATTTTCAGAAAGACTCCAAACCTGTCCGCCATCAAAGATGAACGCGGCGGAGAGACTCTGATTTCCAAAACTAAACAACTGATAGATAAACTCTGTGTTAAAAAGAAATCCGGTATCACCGGTAAAGGCATAAAGCGGATAGCCGTTAAGCGTCCCGATACCCCCCATCACAAATTGCCGCTGAATCGGGAGCGGTGCTGTCGCGGAACCGACGACTGCTCTGGCTCGGATTTGGTGGTCTCCGATTGGGTAGGCATACCGCAGATGCGCTTGAAAACGCGTCCAATTGAAATCGGAACCGAATGCTGGATTGCTATGCTCAACGAAAAAAGTATGGTGTGAACCGAGATAATTGTTGCGGGTATCAAAATCATATCTGAACATCGCACTCCGCATCTGTCCCGGCGTTATCAGCGGATTTTCGCGCACCTCTGATTTTGATCCCCAGTTGAAAAGATGCCAATCTGTGCTTTTTTGCAAACTGTCATGTGACTCAGCGAGTAAAATCAACTTAAACGAATGATCGAGTCTTAGAAATTGGAGTGGGCGCATTGGGAAAACCGCTTTCCATTCCAATTCAACTTCAACCCCGTGTCGCAAATAGTAATCCTGATGATCTGGAACCCCGAACATTCGGAGAAGCAATGTCGCTGTATCATTGTAGTGAGAGAAAAGATCGGGAGCGATGACACTCGTCCGACGCTGGAATTGGGCGGTTAACCCGAGCTGCCATGAATAGGGTTCTTCCCAAACAGCTCTGCCCCCAACCCGGTAGTAGGGTTGTTTGTCGCTGAGTCCGTACCCGATCCGTCCGAACAGTTTCGAGTTATCCGCTCCAGCGGATTCAGAAGAAAAACCGAACGTAAAAGCTGAACTCTGTTTTTTCCTCGCCCGAAAACCGGATTCGATGCTTGCGCCAAGTTCCCATCCCGTAACGCGATTGAATCCAAGGTGCGGTGCCCCGTCTGTATAAAATCGCAAGGCAGGTGGTTTTTCAACTACAGTAATTATCGCCGTCCGTTGCGAATCCACCTCTTCGATCAGGATCTCTAACCTTTCAAAAGTTGGCACTGCGTCTGGGAGGGCATCAACCGCTGCCCCAATTTCTGCGGGTCCCTTTTCAAGTGCTGCCCTAACTGTGTTAGCCTCGGTGTACTGGTTACCTCGAATCACAATTTCATGGATTGGATCTCCGTCTCCTGTCTGAAATACCTTTGCAAGCGTTGTGGGCTGCGTTTCATCTGACATGTTGCCTGCCGTAATTATGATCGTTTTTTCTGATCGCATCACAATGAACTTCGGTATTTCACGGGAGTCGGTATTTGACGACAAACCATCCAGTAATCCGGTGATGTCTTCGGGTCCATTTTTCAACCCACTGCTTACCACAGCAACGTGTTTTATATCGCTCGATCGAATTTGAATACGCTCTATTGGATACCCACGATAGGTCCAATGCCCCTGATGATTCTCTTCATAGGAAGCAGAAAAAAAGGCACTGTCGTCAGTCTTGTTGGGAACGGCGGAGTCTTTACGCATCCGAAACAACGTAGGCAACGGTATCCCTTCCGATGGCTCTTCAGGTTTCGGGAGTGAGAGTTCGCCGATCGACTTCAGCGCAGAAATATCAATACCGATGTCCCGCAGATCCGTCAAGAGTTTCCGCACCTGTTTCGGTGGAACATTGCCAACAATGTTTAGGAGATATACATTATTATCGCTTTGGACAAGCGCAAAGAGCCCTAAAACGGCGTTATCTACTTGTCGGCTTTCGACTGTGGTAGGTCGCTCCAGAATATAGAGGCGCGTCGTGCTGTCTTCATGCGAATTATGCCAGTTTCCTGCTTCCAAAGTTCCTACGTAATACTGAACGAATTTGTCAAAAATATCCGCTTTATCGTCATAAATATGGATGTAAATATTTTCGACTGTGTTGAACGGAAAGGTCGTAACGGCAAGTGAGATCAGTTCACGCGTGAAATGGAATTGGAATTTGGGATTTGGTACATCAGGACAATCGAAAGGGATTGTTCCATTTGGCAACTCAGCATCCGCTAATGGAAGCGAGATTAAGAGTAGGAAAAATAAAATGAATATAGTCGCTTTCACCGAGGTCTCCTATGGCGCGGGTAGGAAGGACTTGCAATCGCTCTCTCTGGTACTGTCTATTTTAACAGATGAAGGGTTTTCCTGTCAAACGTTACGGAAGGATTGTGTTTTTCTAATAACACTCGCTCGTAGTAGGGCAATTCATTGCCCGTTCCCCAATAATAACAGACCGGTTCTACTCCTTAAGCCGTCCCCAGAGCGTCGTCAGTTTTGCAGTCGGTTCAACAGCAAGGCTTATGGGTTCATCACCCTCATAGATGAGCAAATCATCCACATAACCGCGAGCATCCATCTCCCGTGCCAACATAATAAACCACCTTGGTCGAGGTGCAACCGCAGGATCCTGAAATTCAAGATTTCTTTTCGGCCGCGAAGCCAAAGCTGTCTCCCTTCTATTTCCCATGTAAAAATCAAAGGAGTTTTCCTTAAAATTGGCAACAATCCGAACGTAATGCCATCCATTGATAGGATATTTGGAAATCTCACGCCACGGCTTTCCGCGATGGACATGGTAGCGAACATCACCGTCATACCAGTCAACGTAAGGACCGCCCCGTTGGTCCGGTTGATGGCCAAATTGTTTTTCACCAGCATGCATATTAACCGCAAAAGACTGTTCGCCTCTCTCAATATAGACCCAGAATTCAACCGAGACGATAGGTTGATCGGTTTCGAGGCGGTGTCCGGATATATAAAGTATGCGTTCTGCCTGGGTGAAAATCTCGAGTGATTTTTTGCCCGTTTTAACAGTTTTAGTAGAGACTTGAAAAGCATTCTCTTTATTGAATGGTACAAAGCTCTCGAATCCGGTTTCTACGAGTATTTTCTTAGCTGGCACATTCTGCACGTAAATGAAACTTAAAACAACAATCATAGCAACGATAAAGCGCGGTTTCTTTCGGCAGAAATTTCGCTTATCGGCATTGTGTTTTGTTTTCAGATCAATCTTCATAGGATACATATATTCCCTTGCTCCCTCATCAAATTCTTGTTATGTAGAATATAACGGATTTTTAGGGAAGCGCGTTTACATCAAGAGGAAAAACCGAATTTACAGTTCTTCGCCGACAATAAGGCGATACGCTTCGCGATATTTCTCACTTGTTTTGGAGATAACAGTCTCCGGTAATTCAAGAGCAGGCGGTTCTTTGTTCCAACCGATTTCGGAGAGATAATCTCTAACGAACTGCTTATCGAAACTTTGCTGCGGCTTACCGGGTTCGTAGAGGTTTGCGGGCCAGAAACGCGAGGAATCCGGTGTGAAAACTTCGTCGATAACAATAAGGTCGCCATCGCGTTGTCCGAATTCAAACTTGGTATCACAGAGAATGATTCCAATGTTTTCGGCGTATTGACTTGCGGTTCTGAAGAGCTCAAAACTCGCTTCGATTAACCGGTCTGTCAGTTCACTGCCGACCCGATTTCGCATCTCTTCAATTGAGATCGGTTCGTCGTGTTCACCGTGTTCTGCTTTAGTCGTCGGTGTGAAGAGGAGTTCTGGAAGTCGATCTGATTCTTGCAGTCCATCGGGGAGTTTCTGTCCACAGATTTCGCCTGTTTTCTGATATGAGGACCAGCCGGACCCAGCGAGATACCCGCGCACGACGCACTCAATATCGACGCGGAAGGATGTCTTCGTATTTGATATACTCACCACTACGGTTTGGGAAGACGCGGTCACCACGCCAAATCCAAGGATTCCGTCTCACCGTAAAGTGACCGCCAAATTTTTCAAACTCTTGCATGACGATGCGTTTCGCGCCATCACCGATAGCGAGCATGGCGAGGACGGCAGCAACGCCAATGACGATGCCGAGCATTGTGAGTGCTGAGCGCAATTTCTCCTGCCGAATAACAGAGAGTCCTGTTGAAAATCCTTCGTAGAATTTCAATGTTCTGTTCCTCCTTGCCGCACCTGTTGGGGAACATACCCTCAAACATACCACTGCGCCTGTGCTTTAAAAAACTGTGCATACAGTCCATCTTCTGCCAATAATGTTTCATGGTCCCCGTCTTCCACAATTCTGCCGTTATCCAGGACGAGGATCCTGTCACAGGTGCGGACAGAAGAGAGGCGGTGCGAGATAAGCACCGATGTCCGTCCGGCACTTCGCTCAATAAACCGTTCATAAACCGCCTGCTCCGCGAGTGGATCAAGGGCAGCAGTTGGTTCGTCAAGGACAACCAGCCAAGGCATTTCGCGCATAAAACTCCGCGCTGTTGCGAGACGTTGCCATTCACCGCCAGAGAGATCGCGTCCGCCAAAGGTAGGGCCGAGAACAGTCTCATAGCTTTCTGTAAGCCCGTCAACAACTGTAGCGGCACCACCAGCAACAGATGCCGTTTCCATGCGTTCGGGGTGTTCCAAGTCACCAAAGATAATATTCTCACGTGCGGTGAGATGGTACTGCGTGAAGTCTTGAAAGACAGCACTGCACTGCATCAACCACTCCTGACGATTTTCTTCGTTTAAAGGGACATTCCCTATATGAATCGTGCCTGTGCGCGGATGGTAGAGTCCTAAGAGTAGGCGTGCCAATGTGGTCTTCCCAGCACCGTTAGGTCCAACAAGTGCGACGCGCTCCCCTTTTTTCAATGTTAAGTTTACATGGTTTAGCACAAGTTCTTGCGAATTTGGGTACGAAAATGAAACGTTTTCTATCCCAATATCTTGAACCGCCCTGTTTCCAATTAATTCATTGCCATTTGTGTCCGACGGGTCCTTATGCTCCTGAGTCATCTTCGCGGACTTTCTATCTAAAAACTGATACAGATCCCCAAACAATGGACGCATCAATTCTACAATCCCTTGAAATCGACCCGCTATCTCGTTCCAAATACCATCCAATTGAACCAGAGCAGCGGCAGCAGCGATATAAGTGCCAACCGTCAAATCACCACGAAAGACCTCAAACAACAAAAGGATAAGTGAGGCGGCATATAACAACCCGCGAGTCATGTCAAGGGAGAGACAGACTGAAAATTTACGTCGTCGGATTCCCATTTGTCCGTCTATCAATCCCTGTCCTAATTTATGCCACCGTTCTATCCATAAGTCCTGCGCTTGGTATAATCGAACTTCTTTACCGGCGCCACGGTCGGTCAGCGTTCCTTCTAACGCATCTCGTTCTCGGCGTTGTGGTGTCTGCTCTACATCAAAATCGTAAAGGTCTACCGTGAAACGCGCATCGCTCCACCAAGAAGCCATACCCGTTAAAGCGGGCAGCAGTGCCAACAACGGATGGTACCGCCAGAGCAGAATCCCAAGTGTAACAATACTGATGAATTGTTGAAGACTGTCAACGAAATACCAGAGGATTTCCTGAAGCGCAAGCCCGGAGACACCACGCGCCCGCTCAAGGGCATTCTGAAATTCTCCGGTCTGTAAGTCGATAAGTTCTGTCGTATCCACTTTCCGAGTAACGCTCTCATTAATCCAGATTTCAATGTTTTCGCCTAAGTGGATATACAACGGTTCGCGAAGTAAGTCAACAGCGACGCTAAGAATGCGTAAACTTAGCAATCCGATGAGCCACGGTAGGACCATTCGCCACCAGTTTGCGTCGCCTATCGCAGCAGTTATTGCATTCACGAGATGCTCTGTTACAAAGAACTGGCACGCCGGGACAACCCCAAGCGATAAGGTAAGAAGCGTCATGCCCAAGACCGCGAAAGGTCCGCTTTGCCAAATAATAACCAGCGTTCGGACATAAGCGAGGAAACTTTCTTTAGCAGCTAATCCCCAAGTTTTCAGTTTCCCATTCGTGTTTTGCATTGGGGCATCCTCTTTTTATTGGTACCATTGTGCCTGTGCTCTGAAAAATTGGGCATAGCGTCCATTTCTGGCAAGCAGGGCATCGTGTGTGCCGTCTTCAACAATTTTACCCGCATCTAATACCAAGATACGGTCTGCAAGCCGTGCGGATCCGATACGATGCGAAATCAGGAATGTCATGCGTCCTGCTGCGAGTTTAATGAAACGTTGGTAGAGTTCGACCTCAGCTTGTGGGTCCAAGGCGGCAGTCGGTTCGTCAAGCACAAGGACTTGCGGGTTTCGGACCAAAGCGCGCGCGAGCGCGACTTTCTGCCATTCACCGCCAGAGAGCTCGACACCCGTCCCTTCTTCACCGAGTGAGGGATCCAGGAAGGTATCCAAACCGCGTGAAAAGGTTTGAAAACGATCCGCAAGTCCGACTTCATAGATAACGCGCCGGAGCGTTTCGTCGTCAATGTGAAAGTTCGGGGGACCTGGATTCAATTCTTCCCGAAGGGGTCTACGGAATCGCGCGAAATCCTGAAAAACAGCGGCACAGTTTAGCGCGATCTGCTCAGGGTTTATCGAAGTAACGTTCACGCCATCATAGTGGACAGTCCCCGCATCGGGCTGATACAAACCGAGCAACAGTTTTATGAGCGTTGACTTTCCCGCACCGTTAACACCGACAATACTGACAATCTCACCCGGACACACTTGAAAGTTTATGTCCGCTAATACGTCTTTGTCCCCTTCTGGGTATCGGAACCGGAGGTTGCGCACCTCCAGTCCCTGTTTTAGGGACTGTGGAAACGTCTCATCTCCTGACTGACTGCGATCAGTCTTTGCGCGTTCGAGGAAGGCCTGCAAATCTCGGAGCAACGGCAAATCTTGCAGGGTATCTTCTATCGCTGAGAGCAAACTTTCAAGATTTCCTTGAAAAGTCGCTGCTGCACCGATAAGGACGACATAATCGCCGATGGTTAACTGTCCATCTACAATTCGATCTGCAAGTATGAAAATCGCGACTGAATAGGCAAGCACTTCAGCAACGGTTGTACCAATGGAGGCTCTTGCTTGTAGCCAGGCTTTGGCAAGCGATTCTTTTCGCCACTTTTGGTGATTCGTTTGCCAGCGTCCAAAGAGGTGATCCTTCAGTCCATAGAGCCGCACTTCCTGTCCAGAGGATGAACCGAGCAATAAACTGAGCGTATACGCCATCATGCGACGGATCGGTGTCGCATCGTAATCGTGAATATATCCGCTCTCGGCGGATCTGACTTTGAGCCATGCGGAAGGAATGGCGGGTAACACAACCACAAGCACTAACAGGGGATCCGCGATCCACAAAAGCACACCATACCCGACAAGCGTTACGAAGAGTTGTCCGATCTCTGTGAGGAATCGCAAGACATTGGTGAGGCGATGACCGAGGGCTTGCCGCGCCCGTTGTATCAAATCATAGGTCTGCGGTTGATCAAAGAGCGCGAAATTGATATGCGTTGCGGCTTCTATCAGGGCGCGCTGCTGGTGGAGTTTAATGCGTCCCTGCATCTTCCAGCGCAAGTAACTGTCATAAGTGCCGGTGACATTTCTGAGGATCGCCAGAAGTGCCAATGCGATCACCCAAGGTGCTGCGGCACGCAAGCTCGGCTCTGTTTCGTTGGCAAGAATCGCCGCAATGAGGTTCACGAGCCCTCGACTTGCCCAGAGTATGCCAACAGGAATACACCCATATATGAGTGTTATGATCGCCTGCATAATCGCGCCGAACGGGCTGGCGTGCCACGCGACGAAGCAGAACCGACGGAGCGTTTTTATTGCCGATAGACGTGACGCTGATTCTGCGCCGTGGGAGTTGGGGGAATTGGAGTCCATTACTATTCTTCTGCAAGCGAGATGTGAAATATCCCCTCATTTGCGCTGGCACTATAGAGCCTATCGTTCATCACAACAAGCGCAGCAACTTCGCCTAACGTTCCTGAAGAAATTTTTTCCCATTGATTACGCGTATCCAAACGATAGGCACCTTCATCGCTTATACCATAAACCGTAGTCGCATCCACAGTGAATTTAACGATGACCGGACGTGCTTCGGCGGTATCCGTCAACACACGCCAGTGTGCACCGGTTTCTGAACGCAACACCCCTTTGTCTGTTGCGACGTAAACCGTTGAACCTACAAAAACGATCTCCTTGAAAAGGTCAAAACGGAGCGGGAGATTGGGTGTGACATCTCGCCAACTGTTCCCACCATCAAGCGACTGGAACAACGTCCCATCCCGCTTGCCGACGTAGACGGTTTCACCCAAAACCGCCAATTTGAACCCGTTTCTGAAATCGTCCCCGAGCAGTCGACTGGTGTCGATTAATCCCATATTGGTCCACTGTGGATCGCCGGGTTTCCATTTGAAAAGCCTGCGTCTGTATTCCACATAAAACGTCCCATCACTGATAGTAGTCGTTTGACCTCTTACCTCTTCTTCAAAAACGATATGTCTCATGTCAACGCCGTCAGATGACTGAGCATCCTTCACTTTTTCATCGTTTTCCCACAACTTAAGAGACAAGGTTTCATCAAAAGCAGGAACACCCTGAATTGGGGTCAGCGTCCTACCATCTTCAGATAAACGGCAAACTCGCAACGCATCTTCTACGAGGAAAGCAAAATACAATGTGTTACCATCGACCAACAGTTTTGAATTATGCTTGTGCCCAATACCAGAGTTATTCTCGCCATCAATCCGAACCTTCCTCCAAGATACACCGCTATCGGTTGATTCATGTACCTCATACCCCGTAAATGCGTATAACTTGTCGTTGAAGGCAACCAATTCCCTCATTCTCGTTCCCAGCATCCCGTCCATAAATAGGTGCCACGACTCACCGGCATCGGTAGTGCGCTGAATTCCAAAGACCCCGACTTTGTAAAACGTTCGTTCGTTGATCGCCGCAACTCCCAGACTACTAACGGTCATAAAATGCGTATCGGTTTTGAGTTCTGTCCACGTTTGCCCACCATCTGTTGATCGAGATGGGAAGGCACTTAACACCAAAAGCGTTTTGCCAACATCCAAAACCATTACACCCGAGGGTAGTATCATCGGTCGAGATGTATGGGCATGCATGATTTCAGTCCACGAGGCACCCATATCCGCGGAACGAAAACTCCGAACCGAATATACCGCCCTATCCTCCTTCTCCTGCACCGCCTCGTATACGTCCATTGGGAGCGGGTATCTAACCAAAATTTCAGGAGATGTACCAGCATAAAGATTCTTACCAGATACCGTCAAAGAACAGACAGCATCCGAAGTGCCGAGAGGTAGTTTTTTCCAAGTCTCTGACTCAAGACGGTAGAGACCGCTCTCTGTCCCAACAAACACCGTTTTTTCGATATTCGCGGCTGCAGTGATGATTCTGTCTGCCAAGCCACTGTTAAGAGGATCCCATTGCGTTCCTCTGTCTGTCGATCGAAAAATCCCCGTATCTCTCACAGCAAGATACATTATCATACCTATAGGAACGCCTTGCTGTTCAGAAGCATCAGTGATTACAAATCCAACGGTCCGGCCCTTTGGTCGGGGCCCCAAAGTCTGCCATGTGTCCCCTCTGTCCACTGACGTAAATATCTCATCCTCAGAAACAATATAAAGGGCTCCATTATATTCTACTATCGGCATCGGATCGTAAGTGTATGGGACACTCGTATTGACGCGCGTCCATCGCGTTTCGTCTACTGACGCTCTGTAAATACCTGTGGGAGAAACGGTATAGAGATTCCCATCAGATGCGGCGAAGATATTACGGACATAACCCGCTGGTGGTGCATTGCTCTGCGTCCACTGCGCCGTAGAAAACGTATTGGCATCCGCTGATGCAGCAGATGTCGTGGTTGCATCCGCGGCTTGCGTACCCGTGCTACTGTCTTTACCGAGGGTCGCATCGTGTCCGACCTGATTTCGCACAGCCGGTTTCGCTGGCGTATCAAGAACAATCAGTGTATCAATAATTTCGATCGTCGGTTCAGCTTCCGCCTCGAAACTGTAAGGTTTCTGAAATCGAGTTAGATATTGATGGCTTGCACCGAATATCAACAGTACCAGAACCACAGCCGTACCGAGAGCTGCCCACGGCAACAACGGCTTCCCAACCAGAACGGGAGCCGGTTTCATGCCAGCGACTTGACGCATAATGCGCGCGGTTACATCGGCGGGGAATTGGATACCTTGCAGTGTTTCGCGAACAAGGACTTCTTCCCCTTGTTCCTGCAAACGTTTGCGCCCGCGGCGCAGCCGACTTTTAATCGTGTTTGCCGATACACCCAAGAACTTCCCAATTTCCTTTACCTTCATCTCGCTGAGATAATGGAGCGTAACCACTGTGCGTTCACTCTCCGGCAGCTTTGACAATAGTGTTTTGACAACTTCGCGGCGATGTTCTCTATCCTCCATTTCACGTTGATCGGATACATAACGGTTATAAGAGGCTCTCTCCATTTCTCCGGTGTGCGTGTCGTCGAACGATTGCGTGACAACTTTGTTCTTGCGAATCCATTTAAGGCACAATCGACTGGCAATGACATACATCCATCCCGAAAACTGCTTGGGATTCTTGAGCTGCGCGAGTTTCCTATAGACCTGAAGGAACGTGTCTTGTGTAATCTCCTCAGCAGCATGAAAATCACCGACTTTCCGCCACGCAAGCGCATGAACACCCTTCTGATGTCTACGCACTAAAGTCGCGAACGCCTCATCGTTTCCGGACAAAATTTTATAAATCAGTTGAACATCGTTTTCTCTTTCCATCAGAAGACTCCATGGTTTAACGAATAGATTCGATTGTGGCTATATTCCCCTAATTTTAGCATGACTGCGACAATCTGCGAAACCTTTTTCACCTTACGCTCTTCCGTAGCATAGCCCGTTAGGCTATGCCTCCGTGTGTCGCAAACTAAAAGTTTTGCGGCGTACTCGCCCAGATGCGATGTGCATCGCGCTCCAACATAAAGGTGACCTGTTACTCCTTAAGATACCATCTTAAGGCAAAAAGGTTGCATAATTTAAAAAAAATAAAAATATTCTGAATTTTTGTCCAATGCCACTTCCTAAAACCGCTTTAAATTCCCCCATGTTGTCGCGAGTTTTCCTCCGGGTGTTACCGATAACCCACCTCTGTTTGGGATACCTGCCCCTGTAATTGTAATATTATCAAAACGCGCTGTGTAATTCGCAAGCCCGAAACCGGCACCGCCTGTTAGAAAGTCAGGGAATCCAAGTTCGTCTTGAACAATTTCAGGTAACTGGAATTCCGTAGGTTCCATAACCTGTTCCTCATTAACCCAGAAGGTAAGAATACCTTCAGAGACATCTAACTTCAAATGTGACCACCTATCCAATTTTAGAAGCGGGTGAGGCGCGGCGGCGATTTGTATGAAGGTGGTATCGTGCAAATCACCGGCTAAGCAATAGCTTTTTATTTCGTGGACCGGAGCTTTATCATCAATTGCATTCACTATATCGCGAATAGCACAGTATACCAACCAAGACTCCTTCACTCGCGCAGCAATCGCGATGCCACCAATACCGTGTTTTTTGAGGGGCTTGACATCAAATTCAACAGTATAGTCTTCCCATGTCTCATCTCCAGTTGTGAAGAAATACAGAGAGTGTTCCCGGTTGACGACCTCAAGTTCACCCTTAACGATCTCCCAAAGACCAGGCGGGTTGTTTACTTGAACGAGTTCCTGCCAGTCTTCCATATCTTTACCATCAAAGGTTTCAATAAATGTTCCCGCCGCGGCAGAAGAGGGGAAAATAAAAAGCAGTGTGAGAAATATGTATTTCATGCTGTTTTACCTCTATATATCGGAACGAAAGTAATCGGACGGGGAGACCCCGCCCGTCCAGACAGTTACGTGCACATCATATATCAGAACGGAAGAACTGCAGAAACGCTACCGTTGTAAACGCTATGGCGAAGAAACCGAGCAAGAGGACATCTATCGCGGAACGACGCAATGTGTCCGATAAAGAAGGCTCTGTCAAGGTTGGGAGCGGCAGGATTTTATCTGTTTCGGATTCAGAAGAATCATTCATCCGATTCGCAATTTGCATAAACTGCGCAAGTGCGTCATCTGAAATTTCGCTGAAATACGAATCTTCAAGTCGGTCATAATATCGCTCACCCGTTTGAAAGTAGGTATCCCTTTTTAATTTTCCTGTCTGTGTCAGGTTCATCGTAAAATAGGTCAGAGAGGCGGTTGGTGCGATCCGGGAAAGCATCTCACCAACCCGCTCTTGCCGCTCTTTCTCGCGTTGATAGTCCCTATCAATCTTACCTGATCGATCCTGGAATTCCAGTCGAAACTGTTCATCAATTGGGCCTCTAAGCTTATCCAACCTTTTTTGTGTCTCTGGGTCGGTTATGTTAAGACTTACAGGACCGCCAGGACTACCGCTACTGAAAGCCAACGCCATTTTTTCACTGAGCTTCTCTTCCTTATCTTTATTCAGATTGTTGCGAAGCGCGTTTTTTTCCATATAAACAGCCTGCTGTGTCCGAGTAGGCGAGACGAGCTTCGCGACGACAAACGCGCCGCGGGGTGCAATCAGCACGGCGAACACCCAAAATGTAAAAGCGATAATTAGCCCGGTTTTGGCGTTATCCAGATAGGTCGAAATCGCTACGCCTATCGCAAAAAACACAGCAATATAGAGTAATGAAATAAGCGTCAGACCCAACACTGACAGTGCAACTTTGGGTTCACCCAGCGGAAACCCTTGCCCAACGAGCAGGAGTAACCCTAAGAGGAAAGATACCAAGAACGGAACGACAAACACAATGTATCCACCAATTAACTTGCTCCACAAAAACACATCTCGCGGAAGCGGATTTGACAGGTTTACCCGAAGCGTTCCCGCCTCTCTCTCCCCGGCAACCGCATCACACGTGAACAGAAGCGCGAGTAGGCTGAAAACAGTTCCGACAATGAATAGGAAATCGAGGTTCCCGAGTGCATACGCCACGGATGCCTGCGAAACGCCTGCTGAACCTTGCCGCACGCCATTACGCGTCATTCCAAGGTAGGTCGGTAGTGCCTCCTCTAAACCGCTTGCGAAGACGCTCAGAGGCGTGGGTTTGAGGAAAAACTTAGAAACTTCTGTGTTTGGATCCTGTGCATTCGGTGGATTTTCTTTCGCTTCTGTCTGTGTCCGCTTCACAGATTCCTGATAGTCAACGAGGTTCTGGCTATATCTACGATAGTTAATAGAGAGGGTCAGTGGGATGAGCAAAACACACATCAGCAAGAGCGCGACGAATCGGACGCTCAGAATATGATGCATTATCTCTTTTTGAATCAATGTCATTAACATGGCAATTTCTCCTCTGTTTTTTATTTTTCTCGAATGTTTGTAGCGCGAACTGTTAGTTTGCATCGCAGATGGCACAAACTATTCTCTTCCCGTGGTAGGCGAGGTTTCCTTGGGGAAACACCCAAGCAAAAACGCCTCGCCGGTGCGGTTAGAAACCGCACCTACCGGGTTTGGAGTGAATCAGGCGACATCAACACCGATAGCTGTTGAAGTATATCTTTTCCTTCTTCCGTCTTAAAAAATTCGGTTCCGAGTCGTGTTTCAAGTTCCGACTGGACTTGTTCCTTAATTTGATGTCTGACTTGTGGCAGTGCCTGCCTAAGTATATCCATCCCCATTGGTGTCTCGAGGATGCCTTTTCCGAGTTGTGCTTCAACTTGCTTGTAAACCTCGTTCTCCAAAGCATTCAGTAGTTGCGGGACAAATTGTTTGAGGACTAATTCTTCAATCGCTTGTTTAAGGGTCTCTCTACCTTTTTGGGTCTTGAAAAGCCCCTCACCGTGTTGTCTGCGTAGGT
Organism: Candidatus Poribacteria bacterium; assembly: GCA_965232115.1. Classification (GTDB taxonomy): domain Bacteria; phylum Poribacteria; class WGA-4E; order WGA-4E; family WGA-3G; genus WGA-3G. The sequence continues at coordinate 2,958,173 of OZ246958.1, read as the reverse complement.
CCCGCAGCGCGTCAGCGAGCACGGAGAACCCCATCTTATTGCTATTATAGATGTCTCTTTGCGGACCGTTGCGATAGAGTTTTCCACCGACACTTAGGTTGAGACGGTGGTGTTCACACCGAACGATCGGAGTCATATCACCTTCCTGTGTCTGTAGCATGTGTTGACCGTCCTTTTCAGAAGGTCGAACCTCGTAGAGATAACTGCAAGGAAGAGTCGGGTCCGACGCATCTTCAGTGAGTACGCCAGGGAATCCTACTGTCGGATCTGCTGAGCAGAGGAGCATCTCCTTCTCCAAATATTGTGGAGAAAGTTCGGAAAGCCACTGGGGATCTGTATCTGCGTTGGAAGCCCGATAGGTTTCCCATGCCATCTTTATCCCCCTCAAATTTTCTCGGCACGTCTCAATACTTTTAGAATCCTCAGCGGTTTGTTCCTCTGAAAGCGAGGCTAATTCATAAGGATAGACATCTGATAGGAGCAAACGGTTTAGACGCACCATCGCTTCCCCACTTTGCGGGTTTTGCGCGACGAGTGTTTGTGTCTGTTCACTAAATTCAATATTCGCGAACCGTTGCGGATCGTAGAGAGAACCCATTTGAAGCAGTTGATTTAGGTCTGAAAGCAGGACCTTCCGCTGCTGAGGCGTTGGTTTGCTTACCCCATTGTATCCGAGTAATATCCACTGCATATCTTCGGACAATTGGGATGCGATAAATTCGGATACTGGCGCACGCGTGTCTTGGAATTTCACAATCAAACTGCCAGGGTCTTTAATCGCATCCTCATCAAAGAGGAGTTGGTGTGTGTCGGCGTGGAGCGGCAGTGCCAACCCTATTGCTATGGATAAAGCTGCGAACAGCAATGTCCGTTCCATGCGTTTGTGCAATCTACGACGCAAACGAACAGTTTGCGCTACAATCGGTTTGGAGCGTTCAATTATTTTTTTCATTTTTTTTAATCTCCTTTTTTATGGTGAATTCTAAAAATAAATTTACATTTAATCCAACCTGAAGCGGAACACGCCTTGACCACGGGTGCCGACATAAAGCACCTTCCCATCAACAGCAAGATCGGTAACAGGAACTGGAATTTCTGGGGTAACTTGTCGCCACATATCAGCATTCTCTCTCAATTGATACACCCGTTGCTCACTGGTTCCATACAACGTTGTCCCGTCCACCGCGAATCTTTCTATAACGATGGGTGTTCCTTCTGTATCGGTTATCGCGGGTCTCCAGTGAACACCATCACTGGAAAACGCAACCCCCTTATCCGTCGCAACATAAACAGTTGATCCAGCAAAGGCAACCACATTGAAAGACTCAAAAGGAAACGGAAATTCGGCAGTAACATCGTTCCAAGTGTCGCCTTCGTCAAAGGATTGGAAGAGGGTCCCGTCCCGTTTCCCGACGTAGACGGTCATCCCTGAAACCGCAAGTTTGAATCGGACAACATTCAGATCGTTATTCAAAGAATCCAAAGACCCCATAAAGTCCCCTTCATCTACGAGTCCAGTGTCAACCCATTCAGTTGTACCCGATTTCCATCTGAAGAGTCTCTGTTCATTTTCTATATAGTACGTATCACCGCTGACGGCGAAACTTCCGAAAAACGCTTGGATAAGTTTCGCAATGCTTTCCCCGAGTCCATCAACAGCATCAGCCTTGAAACGATCTATATCAAAATCCGCAAGGTTCGGTTTTTTCGCCTCTCCAGCAGCGTTCTGACTCTCGTCTTGAACTGTTTCTGGAAACGCGTTTTTGAATTTTTCATTCATCAGTTTTTCATAGTCTGATGTCCTCTGAGTCGGCATGCCAGGGACAGGGGTTAACCCACCGGCTTCGGCAGATAGGTGGAAAAATTCAGGATAGCCGCGTTTAAGGCGTTTCGCATAGAGAACATCCCCGAATTTCCAAATGCCTGAGAAGAACCCGGAGGTATCTGAAACGGGATTCCACGATTCGCCACCATCAGATGAAGCAACAAGTATATGTCCTGTGTTCGCATAGAGGACATCGTGCAAAGAGACTAAATTTAACACGGTCGTCTTTACCAACCCTGTACTAAATGCGTGCCATGTTTTGCCTGCATCCGTCGTGCGATAAATGCCAGTCCCTCCGCTCCTGTAGAATGTATTCGCATTTACAGACACAAGCGTGGTAGCATCTCTTATATTTTCGGCACTCGAATCTAAGGCCGTCCACGTTTCCCCGGCATCATCGGAGTAATAACTATCCGCCCCGCTTAGGACAAACAGACTTTCTTGGGCCGCCACCATCTTAATATCCGAAGTCGCTTTCGTTTGTGAGTCAACAGGACCGACATTAAATATGAATTTACTGTCATCCGAAGCGTCTCTTTCTACAAAGTCTAACACCTGCCATGAATCTCCGAGATCTGTTGAGCGATAGAGCGACAGAGATGTCTTATCAAATGATATAGACATTGACAGGGAAGTAAAAATGTTTTGCTTCTTAACTACCTTTCCAACAGCAGCATAGATTCGGTTTCCACTGTTTGCCAATGCTTGAATATTTTCGACTTCACCCACTGGGAGTCGCTGCCACCCTTCAGCATTGAGGCGATAGAGTCCGGAATCAGTCCCTACAAACACACTATTTTCAATAGCAGTCATCGCATGGATCTTCTTACCTGCGAGGTCCCCGTCGTTCAGAGCTGTCCATGATTTACCCGCATCTACGGAACGGAATACGCTATCCGTAAGTCCCAGATAGAATACCGTATCTGTTATGACGAGGTCTATCAATTCTCCCGTTGGACGTGTCCCCAGCACCTCCCACGTCAGGCCGCTATCTACTGAAGTAAGAACTTCCGTATCCGAGACGATGTAGAGGTTATTCTCATGCTCTGTTAGCTGCCATGCTCCGTTAATCGGCATGTCAGCACTGACGAGGCTCCATACGCTGTTATTGCTGGCTAACTTATAAAGATCTGTGCCTGTTCCGGCATAAAGCTGCCCATCAGCTGCCGCGAACAGATTATGTACACCGCCTCCCGCGGGTCCCTTTGTTTGGGTCCACTGTGGGCTCGGTGTTGAGACCTGATTTGTGTCAATGGGTAACGTGGCAACGAGGGATTCTTCGGGTTTCTGACCTACGCCAAGTCCTTTTCCCGGTGCCATTGAACCTCCCGGTTGATTCCGAATATCAGGTTTCGCGGGGGAGTCGTAAATAAAAACAGCATCAATAACCTGAACCGTCGGTTCCGAGACAGCGTCAAGGTTATAGGGTTTCTGGAAACGGGAGAGATATTGCGTGCCAACGCCGGCGAATATGAAAATCAAAACACTTGACGCAGCGGAAATCATCCACGGGAGCGTCCGTTTACTTGGGGTAGGTGCAATAGGTGTGATCCGCGCGGCTTCGCGTAAGATGTTCTCTGTCAATTGCTCTGGGAGTTGGAAGCTGCCGAGGTGCTGCTGGATGACATCTTCCTCTTTCCGCAAACGGTTCCGGGCGCGGCTGAGTCTGCTTTTGACGGTATTCTGGGAAACCCCCAAGAACTCGCTAATGGCTTTGATGGTCATCTCGCCGAGGTAGTGGAGGGTCATCACAGTGCGTTCGCTTTCCGGTAGTTTTTGGAGCAGCTCCTTGACAATCTCACGACGCGTTTCATCGGCATCGGTTTCTTGTTTTTCTGCCAGATATTTGGAATATGACACTTTGTCCACCTCACTCGTATTGTTGGCATCTTCGGTATCCAAGGATTCCATCGGTAAACGTTTCCTTCGGAGCCAGTCACTACATAAGTTCGCGGCGATTACATAAAGCCATCCTGCGAATTGGTTCGGGTTTTTTAAGGTTCTGAGCTTCCGATAGGCATTGAGAAAAGCGTCCTGTGTAATCTCTTGTGCGATATGAAAATCACCAATCTTCCGCCACACCAGCGCATGAACACCCTTCTGATATTTCCTAACTAAGGGATCGAGCGCGTCTTGGTCTCCTTGTAATATCCGTTGAATCAGTTCAGCATCATTCTGTTCCATTGCAAACCCCCTTCAGAATTATCATGTCCCCTGATTTAAGCAATTTTCGATATTAAATTCGTATTTTTGATCCGCAAATCCGTTGGAAGATCGGAAGATTGGAAGTTGGGAAAACAACCACCACAGCGTTTCTTGCAATTTTCCTGTCTTCCGCCCTTCCTCTCAAGACCAGCTTCGATTTCAATATCGCCGAAAGCAAGGTAACCGATGCCGAACAGTAACAAGCAAACGAGAATTAGGTTAATCATTAGAAAGCGCACGGTTTTCTCCTCTTAGAAGGACAGCTCCGTTTGGTCTACAAGTTGTTACTTGGCTATAATTTAACATCCATTGATTGTAGTGACGTAACTTAGGTTTCAAAAGGTTGCATTATTTTTTAAGAGCTGTTAGTTGTTAGTTAATCGCTCGTGACAGGAACGTACATTTTGAATACGACAAACCTATCTTTAACTGAAGACTGAAAGCGAACGAAGTGGGCGAACTGAAAACTGTTTGCAATTTCCTTTTATACTTCTTAAAATATATGTTATACTATAGCAATTAGCAGTCAGCCATCAGTAGTCAGAAAGAACGGACAGTGAAAGCGCGACATGCTCACAACTCGGAGGCATAGCATGGAACACCATATATCAGACGAACAGTGGGAACATTTCTGGGAATACGGCTACGTGCACATCGGACAAGTCGCAACGGATGCAGAACTCGCACAACTCCAGCAGCAGATGGACGACATCATGCTCGGGAAGGCACCCCTCGACTATGATCAGATTATGATGCAGCTCGACCGGGAACCCGGAAAAAACTCACCGGGACCGCAGTCTAAAGGGCATAAGGGACCGACGTTGCTGTATCGGAAAATCCAGAATCTCGAATTAGATCCGATTTTTTTGGAATATCTCCAGAAACCGATTTTCCAAGAGGTATGCGCGAAGATTTATGGAGATGATACGCCTGTTGCCTGTTTCCGGGCAATGTTTATGAATAAACCCGCACACGAAGGCACGCAGCTCACGTGGCATCAAGACAGATGGACAGACCTCGACCGCGACCCACAGATTACCATCTATACCGCTTTGGATCCCGCAACGATTGAGAACGGCTGTGTCCATATCATTCCACAGTCCCACAAGAGGCTTATCAATCCTGAAAATGGATCCGGTTTTTTGACGCAGGAACACATTGACGACATCGTCGCGAAGGCAACACCGGAGCCGATGGAATTGAAAGCCGGTGAGGTGGTTTTACTCCACAATTGGATGCTCCACAGTTCCGGGACGAACGATACAGATATTCCGCGGCGGGCGTTCAGCGTCTGTTACATGCATGGTGAAACGCAGTCGAATCGCGGCCACGCGTTTACGCGTGTGTTCGGTGACGGTGCGATTCGCGTTGCCGATTTATCGAAGTTTAAGTTTGAAAGCCCAATCGTTTAAGGTTGGGAGCAGAAAAAATAAAGGAGAAACATAGTGGCGAAAATTCGACTTGCCATGATTGGATGTGGTGGAAACTCTTCGGGCCACGCCAGAAGAATGAACGCGAACCCCGACGTGCAAATCGTCGGCACCTGCGATGTGAATACAGACATCGCGAACGGCTATATCGATCGGAACCTGTCCGACCTCAGCCCACGTCCGGGTGCTTATGACGACATCGATGCTATGCTGAAAGAGACTTCACCGGACGCTGTGGTTATCTCTACGCCGCACACACTCCATTTTGAACAAGGCATGCAGGCACTTGAAGCCGGTTGCCACGTCTTGATGGAAAAACCGATGGTCACCTCATCTAAAGATGCGTACACCCTCGCAGAGAAGGTGGAAGAGACGGGGTTAACCCTCACGATCGGTTACAATACGCCATGCACGCCGAATTTTTATTATACGCGTGAGATTATCCGTAGCGGAGCGTTTGGCAAACTGGAATTGGTCATCGGCTACATTACACAAGGCTGGAAGGGTGGCACGACAGGGACGTGGCGGCAGAACCCGAAACTCTCTGGCGGTGGACAGGCTTATGATAGCGGCGCACACCTTCTGAATAGCCTCTGCTGGGCAGTCGAATCGAAAGTCGCTGAAGTCTACGCTTACACAGATAACCAAGACCGTGAGGTGGACATCAATTCCTCCATTAACGTCAAGTTTGAGAGCGGTGTTCTCGCTGCGATGGCAGTGAGTGGCAATTGCCCAAGTCCAGGTGGGACACATACTGCGTTTGTGTTTGAGAACGGTAGAATTGAGGTTGACGGTTGGGGTGGCGGCTGGATCCGCGTCTGGAAAGGCAACGAAGCATTAGACCCCCCACCAATTACGGACGATATGTCCGCAGGTTCGCCTGACGATAACTTCATTGACGCAGTCTTAGGTAGAGCAGAACCCCGTACGAGTCCGATGAACGGGATTATCCAATCCGAGTTGATGGATCTCATCTACGAATCCGCAGAAACTGGAGTCCCAGCACGCCCAGAACGCTAAGGAAGATTTTAAAGTGCGGTTTCATTGATAATATCAATGAAACAGTGTTGCTCTTCGTATCGCCTCTACCTGTTCCAGGTAGAGGCGTGTCGTTACAATTGCCCATATCGGTACTAAAAAGGTAGCAATCAGACCTTTAACAATAAGAATTGCAACTGTAGCAGGTGTACTCAGAACTTGCGGCAACACGACCTCAACATCAGCACTGATGAAGAGCGTCAAAAATTTTAGGGAAGCGAGTGCCTCACGAACCGGGGCAAGTTCCGAGATAAACATAGAAAACACTAACAATGCAACGCCGATCAGTACGGAGGTGATAACTGCGGCTATCCAGCCAGTCAGGAAATAGATACCGAAGAAGCGTAACCTCGCGCCGCTCACCAGCGCGTGGCTCCGGCGGAAAATGCCGATGAAGGAGTTATCCTCAAGGATGAGACACGGATTGTAGAGACTTAACGTCACCATAAAATAGATGTATGGAACAACGCTCAGGATATGTCCTAACTCAAACTGAAATCTCCAAAAATGCGAAGGTATCAGCCACCACATTAACATATAGAGATAATTACCGACATCGACAATTAGAAGAAAAAATACTGCAGCGACGAAAACCGTAACTGCTTTGTGCCCAGTCTGCCGCCACATTTCACGAGTAGTTAGGGGTACTGAATCCCCGACAATATCGGAACCCTGCGCGTCTCGTGATATGCGGGCAACGGCAAGTGATAACGGACAGAGCGTAAGCAACAAAAGGATGAGAGCTCCGTAATTGAGACTTTTGAACTTAATTTCCCATTCCCACGTCGTTCCCTCGCCGTCGGTTGCGCCGAAATATGGTGTAGGTGTGAGTCTCCACTCCACACGCGAGGAAGGGTTTGTATTCGCTATTGTCGGCGTTATCCCATCGATTGTGTTGATATTACTGGTAACTGTATGAACACGTCGGCTTGGTGTATTAAGTGTATTACGTATCCCGTTTTCACTTAGCTTAGCAAGATGGAAAAATTGCGCGATATCCAGAGAGATTGCGAGGATAGCAACCGGTAGCATGATACACCAGAACAATCGCCAATGGGTGCGATACAACTCGACTATTGTTCGCAAAAGAAGAGGGTGTTGACTATCGGGCATTCTGATTTCCTTGATATTACGCTTGAAAAACCTGGTAGGGCGTTCTTAGTCGGTTACTTGCATTTCAATGTCATACGCCTCTTTGCGAATGCGTAGATCGAAGTAGAGGAGCGTAGAACCGATGGGGCTGATTGGCATCGTAATGAAAGCAATGCTTAAGGTAACCAAACGTCGCACCGAATAAGAAAACCAACCCATCTCGCTGGGAACCGGTATATATAGACGTTGGAGCCATTCTAACAGATTCGCAGGCTCCTCAGGTGCAGCAAGCCCTATCAAAGAGAGGATAAATTCAGAAGAGGCTTGAAGTATGAACCCTATCATGCCAGCAATCAGAGAAATCGCCAGCATAATTCCAAAGACTCGCCACCAACTTCCCTTCACCAATTCGGTACTGCGGCGCAATGCGTTCCTGCCCGTGGTCTCTTCAAACATCACAAGGAGACCGTAGAGACTCCATCGAATCCAAAAATAGATTGCGAATGGGATACCGATAATCGTAACCATCAAGCAACCGCCAGCTAATGCCCAGAGGATACCACTCCAGAGGTAGGGCCAAAAACGCCGCCATGCTTGTTGCCAGGCCGTTTTCGCGGTAATCTCTCTACCCAAATAGACCTGTGCACTGGCGTAAACCAATCCGGCAACAACCAAAATAGACAGCACCGAAGTGCCAAGACTCGTGAATATCAATATTATTGTGTTTATACCTAATACGGAACCGCTCTGAGCAAGGGATACAGAAATTTGCTCTATCCCAAATTGCAAGATGACATAAACGGCTACAATCGCTAAAAACAGTCGGAGGTGATTTCGATAGAGACTGAATATTCCGTCAAGAATATCCGTGAAATCCATCGGTCTCAGAGACATAGTATCAGGCACATTGCTATTTGGCTGTGTTAATTCATTCTGTTCTTGCATGGCTATTCCACCTTTGGCAGGATTTTTCTATACGCCTAATTTATCATACCTTGTGCTTAACATCAAGATCCTTGCTCCGGCTTAGTGATGCCTGTGCTTCGTTATTCCAACCAAACCCCTCTTCCGGGATAGAGACGTTGGTTGAGATATAAGAGCGTGACACCAATAACCCAAATAGGAAAGGTAATAACAGAAATTGCCAGGTGGACACCCGTCGTCAGCAGATATAGCATTAAATTATCTGGACCGAACACAGAGGAACCGATTGTTCCCCATTCAATGATGTCCATCAAGTCTACTCCATCAGCGGCTCCACTTAAAATGAGAATAACGCCAAAAGAAATTTCAAAGACAGCATGGATCGCAACGCTAATCAAAATAACAGCAAGCAACATTCCGCATACTCGCCACCATACGCCGCTAACGAGTTCACTGCTCCGCTTCAAGGCATTGCGCACCGAGATTCCCTCAAGCAGCAGGGTCTCAACAAAGAAACCCCAACGCACCGCAAAATAGATTGCAAACGGGATACCGATAACTGTAATACCTAAAACAACAACTACGAGGCACCACAGCACAGCAGACACAAGTAGCGGGAAAAACCGTTGCCCGACTTGCTGTAAAGCAGCTCGTGCTGTAATCGGTTCTTCTGAGTAGCATGCAGCAGTCGCGACGACTACTCCGCCTATACTTACTATGGAAAGAGGGAAAGTAATAATAATGACGGTTGCGAAGGAAAGAAAATTTTCTGAAATAAAATCTAAGAATATATGTCCAATAAGGTCAGCAAAGATAGCAATAGCAGCAATCTGTGCAAAGAGTCGGAAATGTCTCCGATAGAGGCTAAACATCCCGTCGAGAATGTCTGTGAATCTTATCGGTTGAAGCGTTTGTATTTCGCTATTTTCGGATCTTGATGTTTCAGTTGGTGGTAACATATACGTCCGTTCGACCCAAAATATTGAGAATCATTGAAGCTATTATACAACAGAGGTAAGTTTCGTGTCAATGTCCTAAAAAGAGACAATATCTATACCAAAACCATCACAATCCGATGAATATCCGAAGGCATTGCGTTGTAGAGACGGGTGTGGTATACTCTATCTATACAAGATTTAGCCAATGGAGCTAAGGATGCAGGACGCGCACAGTACATGGCGAGATAGATGGGTATATTGGATAGTATCTACCTTCGGGTGGTGGTGTCGCCGCATTCCGAAGAGATGGGCAATGCTACTTGGATGGGGCATTGGGATGCTATACTATCATTTCGTCAAAAAACGGCGAGAGATTGCATTGAGCAACCTACAGACAGCGTTCAGCGGACGCTTCACGACATCAGAATGCATAGAAATTTGCAAGGCAAGTTTTATCAATGTCGGAAAAACCTGTATCGAGTTCCTCCGGTTTCCCAAACTCAACACCGAAAACATCTGGCAAGAGGTTACTGTGGAAGGTGCAGCAAACCTCCACACTGCGCTGGCGAAAGGGAAAGGGGCAATCGTGTTCCTACCGCATTTTGGGAATTGGGAACTCCTTTCACTGGTATACGGTGCACTCATCCCTGACCGTGCGAAAGCCATCGCTTTTCCGTTGAAAAACGCGCTGCTCAACGCCTATATTTGGGGGCACCGCGAACTGATGAGCTTAAAGCTGATCCCTCGGAACCAAGCGATTCGAGAAACACTCCGCGCCTTGAGAAATAACGAAGCCGTTGGGTTCTTCGCTGACCAGAACGCTGGTCCAGAAGGTGTATTCGTCGATTTCTTGGGAAAACCCGCCTCAGCGGCCCGCGCCCCGGTTGTATTGGCACGTAAGACCGGAGCACCCCTTCTCTTTTCATTAAGCATCCGTCAACCTGACGATCAACATTCCGTTTATATTTCTACACCTATTCACGTCAAACCTACTGATGATTTTGAACAGGACATTGAAGTGTACACGAGCCAAATGCTGAAGCAGCTGGAAACATACATCCATAAATACCCAGAGCAGTGGTTATGGCTACACAATCGATGGAAAACACAACCAGCAGATAGCGAACCGCGAACCGCGAACCGCTAATCGCGAGAAAAAATGTATTGCATTGATGTTGAATCCGTGTTAAAATAGAGTAAAGTTAGAAAATCTCAATAACTACGCGCCTTTAAATCTCAGAGGAAAATTCTCATGAAAAGATACACCTTGTCCTTCATTGTTTTAGTCATCGCTATCGGTGTTCCGTTCCTGCTCATTAATCCAAAAGAAAAAAGTGCGATGAGCGGAGATGGCCGTGTTACCCGACAGATGCTAAACGAGGCACTCATAGATGCTATCCGCATTACCGAAAGAAACTATTATAAACCGATCGAGGATAGCAATGAGATGTTCCGTGGTTCAATCAAAGGGGCACTCGCATCCCTGAATGACCCCTATACGTATTATGTGTCGCGACGTGAACATCAGCGGGCTGTCGAAAATTTATATAACGCAGAATTTGGAGGACTCGGTATTCATATCTACGAGGACCATCGGGGATTTATCAAGATTTCTAAGCCGATCCCAAACACCCCCGCTGCGCTTGCGAACCTCCAAGCAGGAGATTACATTACCAAAGTCAACGGCAAGCGCATCCATCTGAGTGAAAAAACGGGCATGCGCATCGACGATGTCCTTGATTTACTGAGAGGTGAACGTGGAACGGATGTGACCATTACGGTGCAACGCAAGTTCCTTGATCCTTTTGATGTGACACTGACGCGTGGCAAAATTCCCGTCAGGAGCGTCAAGTCAACAATGCTGGAGAACGACATCGGCTACATTCGGATTACTGGGTTTATCGGAAGCAGGCGCGAAGACGGTACCGAAGGCGAATTTAATGAAGCACTTGAAGCGCATAAAGCCGCGGGTATGAAAGCCCTTATTCTGGATTTACGCGACAATCAAGGTGGGTTGCTAAACGCTGCATACCACATCGCTGATGCTTTTATTGATGAAGGACTTATCGTTTCAACAAAAGGAAGAAGAAGCGAGTTTAACGAGGAATACCCCGCAACATCTGAACGCTTGTGTTCACCAGATATTCCGCTCATTGTGCTTGTCAACGAATACAGTGCAAGTGCTTCTGAAATTGTGGCGGGTGCGATTAAGGATACACGCCGCGGCATCCTCGTTGGACAGAAAACATACGGCAAAGGTGTCGTTCAAAAACGTTATCCCTTACCGGATGGTGGCTCACTCTCTCTCACGATCTCAACCTATTATACACCAAACGGCACAAAAATTAACGAAGTCGGAATTAGTCCACAAGTCGCTATTGAACTTGAGGAACCTGATGAGATAGAACAGTTAATGCTGAGAAAAGTGGATGCAAACGACACCCTCAGCAATTTTATTGCCAAATGGATTGATGATCAGTACAAAAGTCCGGGGGAAATGCCTAAGGATTTCTCGCCCCTTGAAGCCGAACTTCCGAAGTTGCAACAACAGCTTGAAGAAGAGCGGATTTTGGTCAGCCTAAAGTGGTTGAAACAACGCGCCGAGCAGCTTTTCAACCTTCACGTTGGCATTGAACAGATCGTTAATTTAACTTATGACCGGCAGCTGCAAGAGGCAATTCGGATCATCGAAGCCGATGAGGTCGAAAAATATCTCAATCCCATACCCGAAGAGACAGAACTCCCCTCAACAACACAAGCTGAGATGCCAGTAGAACACGAACCGACAGCAGGTAGCGAATAGCAATTAGCGAACCGCGAATCGCGAATCGCGAACTGCTAACAGCAAAATATGGATGTCAGAACCGCGAACCGATCCGATGTTATCACCCCAAAAGCACTCATCGTCGGACTCATCTTAGTTGTCGTTAACGCCTACTGGGTAGGCATAGCCAGTGAACTGTGGTATGCGGTTTATACGCTCGTTTCGCCGTTCTCTAACGCTGTCTTCACGTTAGTCGTACTCCTTGGACTTAACGTCCTACTACGCAAGTTCTCACCCCGCATCGCCTTTACCACTGCAGAATTGCTACTGATCTATATTATGGTGACGATGGTGTCCACCATCTCTGGTCATGCGATGATGGCGATTCTAATGGGGACGCTTGCACATCCATTCTGGTTCGCAACACCTGAAAACGAATGGTCACAGCTTTTCCTACACCACATTCCATCATGGCTGACTGTACACGACTTTCAGTGGTTAGCGGGGTATTACGAAGGTGAATCGAGTATCTATTGGGCAGAACACCTCCGTATCTGGGTGCGCCCAGCACTCTTATGGTCAGGCTTTATTTTTCTACTCTACGGTTCACTCCTCTGTTTAGGATTGCTACTCCGTAAACAGTGGATGGAACGCGAAAAATTGAGTTTCCCACTAACACAGTTGCCATTGCAAATGACGACGAACCGTGGTTTCTTTCGGTCGCGCGCGCTCTGGTTCGGCTTCGGTATCGCTGCGCTGCTCCGTGTGATGGCAGGACTGCACGATATTTTTCCTGTAATCCCCGCACTGCCACCGAACTATCGACTCGATCAGCATTTCACGGAACGTCCTTGGAGCGCGATCGGCTATGCCTCCATGTCGTTTAACCTTGCTATCGTCGGATTAACCTACTTCATGCCTTTAGACTTGGCGTTTTCGACGTGGTTTTTCTTTTGGCTTACGCGAGCAGAGCGCGTGATGGCGAGTATGGTCGGGGTCACAAACATCAGCGTCCTGCATCTCAATGATCGGGCTTCAGGGGCTTGGGTAGGTATTGCGGTATTGACGCTCTGGATGAGCCGTCGGCACTTCGCCAGTTTCTTCCGACACGTTCTCGGACGCGAACGCGGTGACGATAGCACTGAACCGTTCTCTTATCGAACAGTGGTAATTCTAACAGTGCTGAGTGTCGGTGCTGTCTTTGCGTTTTGCTATCTCGCGGGTATGTCGTTATGGGTAATTGGTGTGTTTTACGCGCTATTTGTCGCATTTGCTGTAGCAATAGGTCGTGTCCGTGCCGAACTGGGTCCCCCTTATCACGAAGTTATCGGTATTAATCCGCGGCAAATGATGGTTAGTATGTTTGGGACACGGCAATTGGGTGCTGCGAACCTGACGATAATGACGTTCCTCTATGCCTTCAATCGGTGCAACCGTTCGCATCCGATGCCGAATCAGATTGAATCGCTTCGTATTGGTGATCGCGCAGGCATGCCGGGAAAAACTTTAATTTTGGGGATGGCACTCGCTATTGGGGTCGGGGCATTAGCGACATTTTGGACATATCTACAAGTGGCGTATCACTATGGTGTGCTTGCCCGATGCCAAGGAGTTGTAGGTCGCTTTGGATGGGAGAGTTTCAATCCGCTTCAGAGTTGGCTACAGCATCCAAAAGAACCGGACATTAGTGCGGTCACGTTTATGTGCGGTGGATTTGCATTCGTATTCCTCCTCCAGTTCCTAAGGACACGTCTGCTGTGGTGGACGCTCCACCCATCAGGCTACGTGCTTTCAGGAGCATCGTGGGGTGGCCTCATCTATTTCTGGTTTCCGGTGATGGTGAGTTGGCTTCTTAAGTTCCTGATTCTCCGCTTCTGGGGATGGCAGATGTATCGGAAAGCGATCCCGTTTTTCCTCGGATTGGTTTTAGGGGACTATGTTCCGCGGAGCATTTTGAGCCTGATTAGCTTTGCGCTGAATCTGTGGATGCCCTCATCGGGTGCTGGGCATACACTTTAGCGGTTCGCGGTTCGCAAATAGCGATTAGCGGTTCGCGATTAGGAGATTAGAGGATGACCCCACTGCTTAAGGTTGAATCCATTACAAAGCACTTTGCTGATACCGCCGTTGTGAAGGATGTCAGTTTTACGGTTTATCTGGGGGAAATCTTCGCGCTGTTAGGGCCCAGCGGTTGTGGCAAAACGACGACGTTACGCATCATAGCAGGCTTTGAAAGGGCAGACACTGGCACAATCTCTATGGCAGAGCGTCTGCTCGCAAACGATGACGTTCACGTTTCACCTGAGTCGAGAGGTATCGGTTTAGTATTTCAAGACTATGCCCTTTTCCCGCATAAGAATGTTCTCGATAACGTCGCCTTTGGACTCCGAAAAGCGGAAAAAAAAACAAGGCGTGCGCGGGCGTTTGAAGTGTTAGATATGGTTGGCATGAAGGGTTTTCACGAGCGTTTACCACATCACCTCTCCGGCGGCGAGCAGCAGCGAGTTGCGTTGGCGCGCTCCATCATCGCACGTCCGCAGCTCCTGCTTTTAGATGAGCCCTTTTCGAGCCTCGATCCCGGGTTACGCCAAACAACGAGAGATGAAGTGCGTGCCCTCCTGAAAGGTGAGGGTATTAGCGCGGTACTGGTTACACACGATCAGGAGGAGGCATTAAGTTTCGCTGAACGATTGGCGGTGATGAGTGACGGCACTGTTGAACAAATCGGCACACCTGAAGCAGTATACCAGCACCCAGAAACCGCTTACGTCGCCGACTTCCTTGGACAGACGAATTTCATCAAGGCTTACGTGAAAGACGGAATCGCTGAAACCCCATTTGGACGTGTAGAAGTGGACGGCGCTGCTACGGGGGAGATGCTCCTATCCATCCGTCCTGAATGCTTAACAATGGCAGCACCTAATTCAGGAAACAGTGAATTAAAAGACGGACGCATTGTTGGACAAGCGTTTAAAGGACACTATTTCACGTACAGGGTTGAAGTGGAAGGAAAATTCTACTTCGTTCAGACAGATTCCCGTTGTCGGTTTCAAATCAGCGATACCGTCCGGTTGACAGCAGCCTCGGCGGTAGCAGTTGCGGAATAGTTATCAGCAGTCAACAGTTATAATAGGCTCCGGATTTCGTTAATCCCTCGAATCATCTGTGTTAATGCCGTAACCAATTTAGCGAGTTCCGCATGTACCGCTGCGTCATCCCCATTTTCAAAGGCATCCAAGACACCCGGAAAAACGACTGCGGCATAACCCGTATTGAGTCCCGGCGCGTAGATGAGATGTTTAAACCACGGACGTAACGGCAATCCCGCCTCAGTCGTCAAGTTCCGTTCCAACTGATACAATCGCTGGTTTATCTCCGTGATGTTGGATAGATCGCCTGAAGCGATGTAACTGGAGAGTTCTTGGTTTAACGAACCCGCTGCTTGCTGCCATTCGGTCAGTAATCTGTCTAACGCTCCAATATCTTTGGATATTTTGTTTTTTGAACCGGAGTTCTGCAACAGTTTCAAAGGTGTCATCAGGTCCGTTGCATAGGTCTCATAGTCCAAGGGTAAAATATCGGCGTTAGCAAGTTGCAGTGCCAGTGTTCCCCAGATTTTTGCCATCGCTGCCTGATACTGAAACGTCGGATCTCCAAAGTGCTCCATCCAATAAAAGTTGTCCTGCATAGCGTGGTAGACCCCGTAAGGTCCACCGAACCCCATGCTGACTGCAGGGATACCGGCATGCCCAATAAACGGTGAATGATCCGAACCGCTGCCGAGGTTTCCGACCTGTGGGATCTCTTTCCCCTGTCTCATTTTCCAACTTTCATAAACCGGCTTCAGCGTCCACGGGTCAACGACTTTCTGCGTTACCTGGCGAATTAGCCCTCGCAGTGAGGGAATTGCACTGACGTAGAACCGTCTCCCTGTTGCCGCAATGTCCACATTCAAATACGCGATGGCTTTCTCCTGGAGTGTTGCTTTCAACTCCTCAACCCATTCGGTTGAACCCAAGATACCAAATTCTTCAGCGTCCCATGCGGCGAAAACGATCGTTCGCTTCGGACGCATCCCCGCTTTAGCGAGTTCTCCCAAGGACTCTGCGACTTCTAATAGTGCAGCTGTACCGCTTCCGGGATCTGCAGCACCATAAACCCAAGCATCGTGATGGTTGCCTAATATGACCCACTGGTCTGGATACTCCGTGCCTTCCAGAGCAGCGATAACGTTATAGATTGGACGAGTGCTGTGGTCGCAACGAACTTTGACCCGTACTTTCGCTGGTCCGGGTCCGATATGATACGCGAAGGGTAAACCGCCTTGCCAGTCCGCTGGCACGTTGGGACCCGCGAGTGCCTTCAGAAGAGGTTCAGCGTCCCTATAAGCGAGTGGTACAACAGGAATCTCAGGAAGATCCGTGGCTTCCGCGATTGAGATTCTTTCGGCATCTGCGGTCGCTGCCCACCCGGGTGTGAGCGGGTCACTGGCGTGCTGGAAAATGTACTTCACTGTTCCGCGTTGGATCGCATCGGCAGAACGCCATGGACCGCGAGGATAGACATCCCCACGCATGTAGCCATCATCGGCAGGATCAGAGTAAAGAATCAACCCGACTGCCCCGTTATCGCCAGCGACTTTGGCTTTCACACCGCGGTAGCTGCCGCCATATCGAGCAATACATATCTTACCACTCACTGAGACACCTTGATCGCTGAGAATTTGGTAGTCTTCGGGCAATCCCTTGTTGACATAGACGAGCTCCGCAGTTACGTCGCCATCGGGTGAGTAGGCGTTATAGCCCTGGACAATCTCGGTTTCATAAGAGTCTTTGTCCCATTCCCAACTCGCCTCTTTGCCAAAGACGACGTATTCGGTAGGCGAGACGAGCTCAACACGTACTTCAAGTGGATACGGAAGGTAGACTTTATATTCATACATCTGTACCTTTAAACCGTAGTCCTCAAAGGCATCGTGAAGATATTCTGCGACCTTTCGGCTATTCTCGGTCCCTGCGAGGTGTGGCTCTTCACTGAGATGTCGTAACTTATACCGCGCCCTTTCTGCTGAGATCTGCTCTTGGAAGGCGGCTTCATATTGTTCTTGGATAATGGCGTTTTCGGTTGTGAAGCCGCGCATACCGAAAACATCATTGGAAAAAAACGTAAATGCAACAAGGCAACAGGCGAAGCCCAAAATCAATCGCCACACCTGTCCTTGAAAACGAAAAATATCTTTTAGCATTATAATTGGTTATTGCCCCCCTGCTTTTTCGTACATCATAACATATTTTGGGAATGTGTTCACCATATTTTTTTGGGCGGTTGTTAGCGGTTCGCGGTTCGCTAGTCGCTAATCGCTATCTGCTAATCCTATGCAAAAGCAAAATTTCTGTAAAGAATTAATCTCAAAATTTAGGGTCATTTAGTTTTACATATCCACTTTATATGTGTGTATATTTTCTTCTGTAGGAGCGAGCTTTGCTCGCGACATTGCGGAAAAACGTTAACTTATGTAAACGAAAATCAAAACCGAAAACTAAATAGTCCTGTCAAAATTGACATTGTATTGTAGTATCTGCTAAAATAGAAGTGGTCCTAAAAATGACTTAATAAGGAAATTTTTTAAATGAATGCCAAGATTTTAATTGTTGAAGATGAACGTGATATTGTAGATTTGCTGCGGTATAACCTACAGGAAGCCGGCTTTGAGACGGATTACGTCCGGAACGGTGCCGATGCGTTGCACCGCGCTGTTGAAAAATCTCCGGATCTTATCTTATTAGATTTGATGCTTCCAGAAGTCGATGGACTTATTGTCTGTCGTCTATTGAAAAACGATCCGAGGACTAAAAATATCCCGATTGTTATGATAACCGCCAAGACGGAAGAGCGAGACCGGATTGCCGGGTTAGAACTGGGTGTGGATGATTACATCACCAAACCGTTTAGTCCAAAAGAGGTAGTTTTACGGGTTTCAGCCGTGTTGCGCCGCATCCAAGTCGGAAACCAACAGGCAGAAGACACGCAGCAGATCCAAAGGCACGGGTTAACAATTGACCTTGATAAACATCAAGTCCTCACCGAAAGCGGTCCAATCGACCTCACTGCTACCGAATTTAAACTCATCACACTATTCGCACGTTCACCTGGGCGTGTCTTTACCCGCGATATTCTCATGGATGTGATATGGGGAGAAGAGTATTACGGTATAGATAGGACCGTAGATACACACGTCAGCAGGCTTCGCCGTAAACTCGGTGCGTTCGGGGAACATATCGAGACGGTGCACGGCGTTGGATATCGATTCAAAGAGGGAACCTGACGGCGATTCCTGTTTCGTTACTCAGGTCTATTAGAAAGGTGCTGTCTTGAGAATTCCCGGGGCGAAATTACTTAAAACAAGACTGTTCAAAAGCTACTCCCAAAAGGTCGGATTGCCGCCAGGGACCCTTGTTTATATTGGCGAAGAACGCACAGAACCTGTTCAAATTACCGTTACGGATTACAATGAAACACACTTCCGCGAAGTAGAGGTCCAAACGATCCAAGAGTGCTTACACTTTCGGTCCCCGGAGACCGTCACATGGATTCACATTGCGGGAATTCACGAAACAGAAATTATCGAAGAGATTGGGGAGCACTTTGGTGTTAACCCCCTCGTCCTTGAAGACCTGATGAGTCCCACCCAACTCCCTAAAATAGAGGTGTACGAAGATTATGTCTTTATTATTCTCAAGCATCTCAATTATGATGCGGAAACGTTAAGCGTTTACAGAGAGCAAATTGGGTTGATTATCGGAGAGGATTTTGTCGTTTCTCTCCAAGAAAATTCCGGGGAACTCTTCACACTTGTTCAAAACAGGATCCGAAATGCCCAGGGCAGAATCCGGCAGATGCGATCTGACTACCTTGCGTATGCCCTGATAGATGTTATCGTTGATCATTATTTCATAGCGTTAGAACAACTCAGCGACGCAATCCAAGCCGTGGAGGAAGAATCTATCTCAGACCCCACATCCGAAGTCTTGGGGAAAATCAGTATTTTGAGAAAAGAATGTCTCCTTTTACGTAGGCCCCTGCTCCCGTTCCGCGATGTCATTGACGAGGTCTTAGGCGGTGAGATTTCGCTACTTGGGAAAGAGACGCATCCGTACTTTCGCGACGTTTACGATCACTTAATTCAGGTCATCCAAACATTAGAGACATTTCGTAGCACAGTTTCAGGGCTGTTTGATACCTACACCTCGGCGGTTAGCCATCGGATGAATGAAGTCATGAAGGTCCTGACGATTGTCGCTACATTTTTTATTCCGCTGACTTTCATCGCCGGTATCTATGGCATGAATTTCAAGTTTATGCCAGAACTTGAAGTGCGGTGGGGATATCCTGCTGTTCTGTTGGTTATGGTGGGGATTGGCATCGTCATGTTTCTCTATTTCAAATTCAAAAAATGGCTCTGAATCTTCCGGACATATAGTAAAATGCTTTCAGATATTAACGCGTAGATAGGAGGTATGCTGTGAAAATTTTAAATCCACGCCCGATTGTCATATTTCTTTTCGCAATTGGACCGTTGGTGATCTTCACGGGTTGCGCAGAATATGAGAGATGGCGGAACGGACCGCCAGAAATCAACACATTCAGCGTTCCGAAAGAAGTCAACTACGGTGAGACGACCACATTTAGAGTTGGAGTTTCCGATCCAGAGGACGATCCACTCACCTACTTATGGAGTGTGTCGGAGGGAACTTTAACCGGAGAGATGGGCCCGGAAATCCAATGGACCGCCCCCAAACTCTCCAATTCGGAGCTTGCGCCGGACCGAACGGTGACCGTGTATCTATCCGTCCGGGGGGATGGTGAGGAAGCTGCCACCGAATCGGCCTCTATCGTTGTCTTTTCAAAATCCTACAGAGTTGCAAACGCGCTCAGCGGGAGATACGAACTCGTCCGGACACAAATTGCTGGCGAAACCGTGGTAGAAACCGGATTAATGCGATTGACGACAACAACATTTACCAGAGAATTCCAGAATAGCGGCGATTTTCTCTTCGGTTCGTATAAGTTGATTGAACCGTTTGACGGAAAAAAGGGGACGATCTACTGGTTTTCTGATGAGAGTTCCGAACCTACCGTAACAACCTATACATGGGATGGCGAACTGTTAGTCATTTTCAGTGCGGGAACTGCTACAGGTCATGTCTATCAGAAATGGAATTAACGCCAAACGGTTTCTTACGAACGTCTAAATATTGGCAAAATTTATTCCAAATATATATCCAAAAAGGAGCGATGCGTGAACATAAAATTTGATTATCATCCGTGCATACTATTGATGGCAGTGCTAATCTTCGGTACGCCTATTCAAAGTTTCAGCGTCGGCACGGAACGCCGTACGGTAGAGGTCAATGGTGTTCCGAAGCAGTACGATGTGATTGAGACAAAACAGTATAAGATTATTGAGGTTCAAGACCCAACGCATCTCGCAGATGCTCCCATGTCTATTGAAGCACAAGCCATTCATGATGCGGAAAAAGACGCAGCGGCACACCTGAATAAGACTTTGTGGTTCACTGCCGGATGTTTTTTCCCATTGGCGGGTCCCCTTGTTTCGCAATGGTATCAACCTTTTACGCCAACCGCGCGGGTCCTGGGTAAACCTCCAGAATATATAGGTTTCTATTATGACGCGTATAAAGTGAAAACAAGAAAGTTGCAATACAATTGGGCACTGGGAGGCTGCCTTGTCGGACTGCCGACAGGCGCATGTCTTCTAACGATTCTCTATAACCGTACAAGATAAAGGAGAAAAATGGAAAGCCTGACAGAGATATTGGCACTGCATCCCGAACGCACCCGAGTCGGTAAATTGGGGACCTTCGTAGTTTTAGTGCTTCTTTCGATGCTGTATGCCATGCCGACCTATAGTCAGTTTGCTGATCTCCCACAAGATGCGAAAACCGTAGACATCGGCGTGAATGGTGACGGAGCTTCCCAGACACTCAGTTTAACCGCAGTTGTGCCACTTCGTCAGATTAATGGGTGGGCAGGCGTTTTTGGTTCGCGTGCTTCAGGTGAAGGGGAAGTCCTTTCTGAAATTGTCAAGGCACGTACACAAGGCGGCTTTCGCATCGGCACATTTGGAATTGAGGGATTTACGGATTTAGAACGGAACATTACTAAAGGTAGTGCCTTGACCTCACAAATTGGCACTTATGTCCGTCCGGCGATTTACGAAAAAGGGACGCTTCGCGTGTCTGGCGGTATCGGCGTTTTCCTTGAGAATATTCAGCCCCACCAAGACTTGGTTCTAAAGAAATTCGATCCAACAACGTTCCGATGGTTGGCGTTTTCATCGGTTGGATGGCGGAAACTTAACACCGTGTTAAAGTTTACCCCAGAAGTTGGGTTTAAAAACTATAAGTTTTCGGCGGAACCCGCCCTCACGTTTAGCCTAACGAATCGATTGGGGCTGCGTCTGAGCGGTTCTGCAACGTACAACAGTGAACCGCTGACAGAAAAGTGGCACTATAAGTATCTGACGATTTTGCGGGTTACATTATAGCCGTCAAACAACACCTTGAGACCATAAGGGTCACGCTATAGGTAATATAGGGAGTGGGAAATCTTGGTTTCTAAGATAATCACCAGAAAAGGGAAATAAAATGCTTTTAGAATTCATAGCAGGTTTGGAAAACCTCATAAACGCGATTATTAACTCACCCTTTAGAGGCATCCTTTTAAGTGTTGTCACCATCGCGACTTTACTCATTGTGAAGGCAATTTCAGGATATTTTGTCAAACGATACGTTTACCAGCACGCCCAGGTGGAGACGAATGCCCAAAATTTCATGGCGGTTTGGGGGTATATCTGGACAGCGATTATCGCCATTTTTGGGATTATCAGTCTCAGCGGTTCTTTGAAGACTCTCGGTATCTCGGCGGGATTTCTCGGAATGGTCCTGGGGTGGTCCTTGCAGGCACCCGTCACAGGGATTGCAGCGTGGTTGATGCTTATCCTCAAGCGACCTTTCAAGATTGGGGATCGCGTCATCATCGCTGGCATCACAGGTGATGTTATGGACATCACGCTAACGCACGTTATCTTGAACCAAGTGGGTGGAACAGTTTCCAGTGAGGAGCGTTCCGGTCGCGGGATCCTCATCCCGAATGCAATTCTCTTTGGACAAACGATCACCAACTACACCTTAGAAGAGGAGTATATCTTGGTCGAGGTGCCTGTCCGCATTACCTTCAAATCAGATTGGGCAGAAGCAGAGCGGATTCTGGTGCGCGCGGCACAAGAGGTTACGGCGGATGTCATCAAAGAGACCGGTGAAGAGCCTTTTATCCGTGCCGAATTGTTTGACGCGGGCATAATGATGCGGTTG
This sequence comes from Candidatus Poribacteria bacterium, assembly GCA_965232115.1. Classification (GTDB taxonomy): domain Bacteria; phylum Poribacteria; class WGA-4E; order WGA-4E; family WGA-3G; genus WGA-3G. Next base: position 2,935,563 of record OZ246958.1, on the reverse strand, counting down.
CGTTACAAAACCCGTCCAGTCAACCGAGCAGAGAGCTTGAGTGATATTGTCAAGATTATCTTCCATGAGTTCTCAAACAACAAGAATGTTGAGTTCTGTTATGCGCATTCAGAAGTTATCTACTCGTGGAAAGACCAACCCGCACTGCCGGGGAATCTCCCTGAGGGACAATGATGTCTTGGGAAGCCTGGAACACACTTCTGAATTTCAAATATATTTCTATCGTCTGGATGGGACTGGCGGTTATCGGTGCTATTATCGTCTACTTCCGATTGACATCACAGATGCAGAAGTTTACCGAGACCCGCGCCTATAAACCTGAAAATGCTGATCGCTTCTTTTTCATCTGGCGTTATGTTTTCATGTTTTTGATAGGTGGAGTGATTGTTTTTCTGTTTTCAGATGTCTTCGGATTGATTGGGTTGTCTCTAACTTTCATCGTTACACTTATGGGATGGGGTATCCGAAACCCGGTTACGAATTTAGCCGCATGGTTACTCATTATCCTCAAGAAACCTTATCGCATCGGGGATCGGATTATTTTAGGCGGAATAATTGGCGATGTGGAGAACATCTCGGTCATGTATACACAAATGGAGCAGGTCGGTGGTACGATTGGCGGGGAAGAGAAATCTGGAAGGAGTGTCCTGATTCCGAACCAACATCTTTTCAGGTGGAATGTGATTAACTATACACGAGACGAGAAATATATTCTTGATGAGGTCATCATTCGATTGACATATCGTTCGGATATAATTCGGGCAGAACGGATTATGTGTGAACAGGCAGCAGAGGTGACAGCGGACATAGTTGCTGAGACGGGTGAATCCCCTTACATGCGATTTGAGTTTATGCCATCTGGAGTTGTTGGCAAATTAAGGTATCGTGTCTTTGCCACAAAACGCCAATCAACTTCAACACTCATCGTGGAACGGATTTCCAAGGCGTTTATGCACGAGGCTGGAATTGAATTCGCATACGTGAAAAGAGACGTAGGCTTAACCCCAAAAGGTGAACAATTACCACCACAATACCTATATATTCAGCAATTTCGTGAGTGAACCTCAACAGAAAGGAGAATATAAAATGGATGAATGGATTCAACGGTTAGAAAATTTACTTGAAATCCCTATAATTCCACTGGAAAATCCGATAAAAGCCGGTCAGATTGTTATACTGGTCGTTACTTTAGGGGTTTCGCTTCGGGTCGCTGGACTTTTACGAAGATGGTTCCGCCGCCTGTTTAATCGACTGGATAACGCACAGGATCTTGAGTCCCGATTACTTGCGTTCCTATTCCTCGTTGTTATGGTTGCCGGCACTATTTTGGGATTACAGTTCGCTGGAATTGAGTTAGAAATTCTTAATATATTTTTTCATTATCCGCTAACTGACCTATTTAAGCCACCTGAGACAGAAGGGACTGATGGACCTAATTTAACTTTAGCGCGTCTTTTTTATGCATTCCTGATTATCTTAGGGGTGTTTATCCTGTCGAAGTACGTACAATGGGTGCTGCGGGAGCAAGTGCTACGCGCCTTCCAAATCACGCGGCATACACAGTTTCTCGTACTCCGCTTCCTTCACTTCGGTCTTATCTTTCTTGGTATTCTTATTAGTCTGAGTGCTGTCGGTGTGAGTTTCACGAGTCTGGCGTTGATTTTTGGTGGATTGAGTATCGGTGTCGGTTTCGGTTTACAGAATATTGCCTCCAACCTGATTTCTGGCTTTATCTTAATTTTTGAACGTCCCATCAAAATTGGGGATCTCGTGGAAATTATGGATGTTAGCATATTTGGAAGAGTGAGTAGCATTAACCTTCGGTCAACTGTCATCGTTTCACTTGATGAAAAGGAGATTATCGTTCCGAATTCTCAGTTGGTTACAGAATCCGTCCATAATCTGACACATGCGAATAATTTGTACCGACTCAATATTAAGGTAGGGGTGTCATACAGCTCAGACGTAGATCTTGTCAAGAAAGTGCTACTCGATGCTGCAGATGAACATTTTGGCGTGATCAAAAATACCATTCCGAACATCAGCAACGTTACGCCGCCTTTCGTTCGCTTCACGGCTTTTGGGAGTTCATCCTTAGATTTTGAGTTATTGGCGTGGATTCCGGACTCTTTTCAACGTTTCGACGTTGCGAGCGATCTCCATTTCATCATTTGGCATAAATTTAAAGAACATAACATTACCATCGCATTCCCACAACTGGATGTCCATTTTGATCCCCAAGAAGATGAATAGAGGGGGGTGGTTATGAGTTGTCAGTTGTCTGTTTGCCTAAAATGCGGTATAATGCATATTATAGAGTAGGGGTGGATACGACCTCCTTCGGTCAAGAACCTTCTCGCCTCATTGCTGATGCGTTATCAGTGCCCGAAATCTTTAAATCTTTTTGAAAGGGTGTGGTGAAAATTACAAAAGAAGAATTCCTAAAATACTACGATTCCGCAGTGTATTCAGCTAAATTGCGGGCACCCAGGGCCGACCCTAACTTGGCCGTAATAAATACTACCCGCATTAATGACGCTGTTCCTTATGGATATAACGTTCATGCGATTGCGCTTGATCTTTTAGTTGACAGAAACGCTGCGAGTTTGGTGAGACATGAAGTGTTCTGTCGGGCGATCACACAGACTTATAATTTCTCTGTCGCCGATGTTTGGGAAGGTAATGCACGTTGGGAAGGGCTCCAAAACTTGACGATAACTGTCGCACTTGATGTTCTGTGTCTACCCGAAGCGAACAACCCACTCTCGCGTCCTTTGATCGGCGGCATGCAGTTGATTGACGAAATAAACTGTAAGTGGTGGGGAATGCTGGCACTCACTTTACGTCTCAGTGGTTTGCTTGACCTTCAGGTGGGGTGTCTCACTGTTATAAAAACACCTATTGAGGAGATAGCGAAACGGCTCTCCAAGGCGGAATCGGAAATTGAACCGTTGTACCAGACAACGATCAGTCAAATAAATGATGCCATCAACCATTGGATTCAAATAGAAACAGCAGCAGCAAACGCACATCTTGCAGAAGTAGAGGTGCTGACGGAACATTATGATTACGGGGGAGCTCTATGAGAATAGGTGTCGTTTACTCTGGAGAACAGATACAACCATGGCTTTTTCGAGGTTTCTATCCTGTTCAACTGCGTGTGAGCTGCGTTGCCGATGCCAGTGTTGTCGCTGAAAACCGTGCCCGTGTTGAGGCGTTTGCGTCGTTTTTTGAGTGTGATTTCTTCGCGGCACCTGAAGAGATGTTTAACACCGTAAATCCGAAACTGGACGGTGTGATCATCGTCTCAGAAGAAACAGCAAGTGTGCAGCGCGTTCAACTCATTGAATCCGCACTCGCTGCTGGGATTCATGTCTTGTCTCCAGGACCGATCAACACACTGGAGGAGGGGATTCACCTTGCTGCAATGTCTGAAAAATATGAACGGCTTGTTATCACGGGAACGCAGTTTATATTTGGCAGATGCGTTCAGGAAATCCTACGTATGATCAGTGAATCAGCGTTTGGCGAAATTCAAGACATGCGATTTTTACTCGGCACCGGACGCGTCCCGTATTTAAATGACCTATTGAAATTTGGGGACTCGCATTTCCAAATTGCCTTTGCGATCGCCCGACGGCTTTTTGCGGAACATGAGATACTACCTGAGGAGATCATAGCAATGGCTTCGGGAAACGGGGCACCCAATGTGACCTGCGCCGTGAGATTCCCGCATGGGGCTCTTTGCACATTTTGTCAAACCTCCAATCGCCAATGGGGAAATGATGCGTACCACACAATCGAGATTACTGGAGAAGCATCTTATATATGGAGTGATCTGCAGACATGGAAGCGTTTCTCGAGTGAGAATACTTTCAGGATGGGCAGCGCGGACGAGGAGATCTCGGCGAATGTGCAAGGTGCCTCCGGGCAGCTTCGGGAGTTCTGCTTGGCTATTCAAGGAAATCGAGAACCTTATGCAGGGACACTCCGAAGTATTTTGCCAACGTTATGGCTTCGAGAGATGTTCCAAGACTGTATTGAACAGGGACAGTCAAGTTTGAAAATGTGCGAGATGTATGCGGATTTAGATGATGAGATTCAACGGTTGGAATCCAAACGCGATGTCAACCCATCAGACAAGAAGCACCAACTTGAGAAGGCACTACTTTTAGGTAAAAGAGGCAATTTTTCACAGGCTCTCATAGCGTATCGCGAAACTTTGTAACTTCGCCTCTTATCCTGTCAAACACGTGATTTCAACCATTGACGCTTATTGAAATGTCACGCATCAAGAAAGTAATGATAAAATGCCTCAGAAAACTGCAACTCAGACACACAACGTTGCTCGGAATATTATCTCCGAATCTGCTCAGATGCAAGTAGTCTTCCGATATGTTAAACGAGTTGCACCCACAAAAGCAACTGTCCTCATTACGGGTGAAACCGGGGTTGGGAAAGAAATCGTTGCACAAGCAATTCATGAGAGTAGCCCGCGTAGAAACCGCCCCTTTAAAATAGTGAACTGTGGTGCAATTCCTACAGAACTCATTGACAGCGAACTCTTCGGACACGAAAAGGGATCTTTTACGAGTGCGATAAACGAGCATCATGGTGTTTTTGAACAGGCGGATGGGGGAACATTGTTCCTGGATGAGGTAGGTGAAATGCCTTTTGAAGCACAAGTGAAACTTCTCCGTGTGCTGGAAAAGCAAGAATTCACGCGGGTTGGTGGAGAAGACGTTATCAAAGTGGATGTCCGTGTGATAGCAGCGACGAACATTAACCTTAAAACTGCTGTGAATGAAAAAAGATTTAGAGAAGATCTCTACTATCGGCTGAACCTCTTTCGTATCCAAATTCCACCGCTCCGGAATCGCCGTTCGGATATCGCACCGCTGGTGTTCAATTTTGTGTCTCAATTAAGCGAACAGTATAATAAATCAATTACCCGTATAACGCCAGAAACGGTGAACTATCTCCAGACCGTCAATTGGTACGGTAATGCTCGCGAGCTTAGGAATGTAATAGAAACCGCGGTTATCTTAACGGATGACGAAGAGCTTAAAAAAGAAACTGTTGAGATGGCAGTAGAAAATTTAAATGAAGTGGATGAAAACCTCCATACAAGTTCGGCAGCACTCAGAGATTTAACCGCTGTTGAGGCGGAGAATCCAGCAGCACCCAACGGATCCCCCGACCCAACAGATGGAAACGCCAGAGATAAACTCTGGGAATTAGTCCAAGGCGGAACAATGTCTGAGATAACCGCTTATATTACCCTGATGAGATATGAATCAGAAATTCCACATTCCACTAAACAGGCTATCGCAAAACGTCTCCACATATCTGTGCCTACCTTGGATAAGTATTGTGCCTTAGCTGAGGAAAACACTTAAAAAGTCAAACAAGCATCGAATAGATCAGATACCTTTCTTCAAAAACCCACTAATCTTCTCCTTACTCCTTACCAACTCCAGCCTCAGGCGCGAACATAATCTTGCTGATATTTCCCCGCCTCGCAATCTGAAGACCCAACTTATTTTTACATTCGTTTGGATTTTGGCGAAAAAAAATTCAAAGACAAAAAATTTTAGCACCTGTCAAAAAATTTTTTCGTTTTCGCACAGGCCAGTAGGAAAGGAGATTTACCAAATTTAGCATCGATATAATCTTAAAAGTCCCACTATTACCCGCTTTTATCGTATGTAAGATAGAAAAGTGAAAGATAAAAGATCAAGGGGTGGGACAATTGGCACAGTTTTTGCTCAACGTTAAGTTGTAATATGCGCCGTATGTTTATTTTCGAGAATTTTTGTATGTTAAAGGGTAAGCATTCTGTTTACGGCGCGCGAATTTAATAAGGAGAAAATAATGCAAAAATGTGTTTGTTCCTTCTTCGGAGTATGGCTGATGTTGTTGGGTGGGTTAATAGTTGTTACAAGGAATGTGTCCGCACAAGAAGTATCCGTTACCGACTATCAAGTGCCAGTCAGTACTGCGGACCGGTTACTCATCGATTTTGCCCTGAACCATGCAACAGTGGGATCGAATACGACGACCAGCAAAGGAAACATTGGCGGTATTTACAAAAGGTTTTATGATTCCTTGCCGTTTGGCTATTCGATTGACATTATTGGGTCGAGTTTGGTGGATAGAAACATAGAGACCGATGCGTACGATACAAATTATCAAATAAACGGAGATGTCGGCATCAAAAAGTATCTGATGGAAAGCAATCCGTTTCTTAGAGATAGTTTCGGTTCTGTCCGTGCCACTTCAGACATGAGCAAGGCATACGATCGCCCAACTTCTGCGGTGACACTTGGGTTGGGGTATGGACGATTTATTAACGCGACTGCGTTAGCAAAAGCCGTTCGCATTGAAGCATTCCTCATTGAAGAGGGTGAGTTGAGCGACCATCTACCCAAGGACGCGATCCTTGAGTTAAGTCAGATTATCCAACGCGAAGACGAATATAAAGACAAGTTCGGCGAGACCTACCAAAGAGAGTGGTATGGAGATATGGAAGCGGTTATGGCGGAGTCAGGTCTTCTGAAGGAAAGCGATCTCAGTGCGATCGGGGTTCTTCGGACTGAGGAGATTCTTGAGCGCGAGGAGATAGCAGATCGGTTCTATGGTTGGGACGTAACGGTTGGTTCCAAATTCGATATTACCACGCCCTATACGGACTGGGAGCGTTCCATCGCGAATCTTGATGTGACTGCGAGTTATGCCCGTCCGATAGCATGGCAATGGCAGATCAGCGAACGGCTTTCAATCAATACGCCCTTTGATAGCATCGGGCAGGCATTCTCGTTGTCCTTATCAAGCGACATTTCCTATGAATTGTCCAACCGTATCGACCTTCGCCTCCGACATCTATTTCGGTTAGATAAGCCGGAAGTGGGGAATACAGAGAATAGCCATTCCTTCGGTGCCTCGTTCATCTACTACATTGAAAATAACATCAACCTGGTGGTAACGGAACAGATTGAAATCGTACCGAATGAAGATGTCTCCACCAGTTTTACGGCTTTACTCAACTACCGGATCTTCTAATAACGGCGAAGGCAAAAAATAAGCAGACACAAAGTTGGAAATAACATTATTTGATCAATACTGTCGAAAAGTAAATTGTGCAGAGAAATTCCCACCTCCTTGGGAATAAGGGTATCTATTACTCTGCTTGTGGTTTAGGCGGTGACATGCCACCTGCGTTGCCGCTTAAACTTCATAGCAGCACATTTCGCGACTATAATGGTATAAAAGGGAGAAAAAATGAGTAATAATGAACAGAACAACGGATTACCAACCCTACTTGCCTTTTTCACAGGTTTCATAGCTGGTGCGTTAATTGGTCTTCTCTATGCCCCGACTTCAGGTGAGAAAACTCGTGAGCAAATTCGGAGCACTGCCCTCGATGCGAAAAATCAGACAGTGGAGTTTACCCAACAAACTGTCGGGACGCTTAAGGAAGGTATACAAAACCTTAGGTCTGAACAGAAGGATGACTCTTCCGACGAAGATGAGACGGCCGAGGACACATAGCCTGTATGAAGTTCAAGTGTTTAATTAGGTAATTGCTCAACGTGAGATAATGCACGTCGCATGAATCAACACAGAATGCGCGTAAATCAACGGTATGAATGCCGTATAGCATTCCCCGGGGATTATCGCACGACTACGAACCGATCCGTTAAACGAAAGGGAAGTTGAACATGATTTCAGAACCAGAACAGCAATCCACATCCGAACAGGGACTCGGGTTCGGGACCGCCCCAGTGTTTCTCACCTCAGTTACGACAATACTGGGTGCGATTCTTTTCTTGCGGTTCGGTTATGCTGTGGGCAACATAGGGCTTTGGGGAACCCTTATGGTTGTGCTCCTGGGCCATCTCGTAACGATTCCGACTGTATTAGCAGTGTCCGAGATTGCGACCAATCGCCGTGTCGCAGGCGGCGGGGCGTATTACATCGTTAGTCGCTCCTTCGGTACGAGCATTGGCGGAGCAATCGGGATTGCCTTGTATCTTTCCCAAGCCATCTCGGTTGCTTTCTATATGGTAGCATTTGCGGAAGCGTTTGGCCCCGTCTATGAATGGGTATCCGGTCGGTATGAAATACAGCTTGATGCCCGTTGGGTGAGCGTTCCGGGGACCGTCTTGCTGCTCGTACTGATGCTGACGAAAGGGGCAAATATGGGAATGTCAGTATTGTGGGGCGTTAGCGCGATCCTCGGGGCATCCATAGCTACCTTTTTCTTAGGGCAGGGACCGGAATCCATACGACCCGAGGGCTTGAATATCACGGCAAGCATAGAAAATGGCGATAATTTTAGTACGGTTTTTGCAACCTGTTTTCCAGCTTTCACGGGTATGATTGCAGGCTTAGGGCTCTCTGGAGACCTGAAAAATCCGCAGCGAAGTATTCCACTTGGATCGATTGGTGCAACCCTCACAGGAATGATCGTATACGTTTTTGTTGCTTTCAAGTTATGTCAGAGCACCACCCCTGAGGAACTTGCCGCCGATCAGTTTATAATGGCACGGATTTCTCTGTGGGGGCCCGCTATCTACATCGGATTAGCAGCGGCTGCGCTCTCTTCTGCACTCGGATCCATCTTGGTGGCACCAAGAACACTCCAAGCACTCGGACGCGATAATGTGCTGCCGATTCCGCAGTTGAACCGGTTAATAGAAAAAGGCATTGGCGAGAATCAGGAGCCTCTGTATGCGACCTGTGTGTCAGGTGCGATTGCGATGGTATTCGTTGTCATAGGGGGTGTGGACTTTATTGCGCAGATTCTGAGTATGTTTTTTATGGTAATGTACGGCGCGCTTTGTGTCGTTTCTTTTCTTGAGCATTTCGCTGGAAACCCGTCTTACCGTCCCACGTTCCACTCCCGTTGGTACTTGTCGCTGTTGGGTGCGGTGATGTGCGGGTTGATGATGGTCCAAATAAGTCTGCTTTACGCCTTCATCTCGGTTGGGCTTATGGTGGTGATCTACCTTGGGCTCCGACGGAGCATGAAAGGGCAGCGGGATTTGACAGCTATCTTTCAAGGGACAATGTTCCAACTGACTCGATGGATCCAGACAACGCTACAGAAAAGCCGCGTCATTACGTCTGAAGATGGATGGCGGCCCTCCATCATCGCTGTGACTCGATTCGGGGAGCGACGCCTCGGTCATTTTGATTTACTCCGCTGGATTTGCCATAGACACGGGTTTGGGCACTTTCTCCAATTCCTCCATGCGGATTACTCACCTTCGAGTGCACAAGAAGCCCACCGCCTCGTCAACCGGCTGATCCAACGTACAGAGGTCAGTAGCGCGGGTATCTTTGTGGATGCGGTCGTTTGCCCAACGTTCCAACTCGCGATCGCACAAATACTACAGACCCCTGGTATTTCGGGTTTGCCTAACAATTGCCTGCTGCTTGAGTTCCAACAGGAAAATCTTGATGAACTTGATGAGGTTAAACAAGGTGCTTATCTTGCATCGGATTTAATGTTCAACGTTCTCATCCTCCGTTCAACAGAGTACCGCTTCGGGTATCGTGCCTCCATTCACATCTGGGTAACAGAAGATGACTTGAAAAATGCCCGGCTGATGTTACTATTGGCGTATATCATTGTGGGACATCCAGAGTGGAAGCGCGCCAGCATCAGGCTCTTCGCTTGTTCGGAAACAAAGAATGCCGAACGTGAGGCGGACAGACTCTCGACACTCATAGCGGAAGGGCGACTGCCCATCTCAAGGCAAAGGGTGACTTCCGTCTCCTACGACAGTAAAGCAGCTTTAGAAGCAGAAGTGGATCGCCGATCTTCTCAGGCTGACCTTGTTATTGTCGGTTTATCGGAGAACGATTTGGAAACTGACAAATTGTCCGAAACCTTACAGGCATTTGCGGCAGCCAACGATGTCCTATTTGTTCATTCAACTGAGCAGATTTCGATTGATTAGTAGAAAACTCTCGATTTTTTGGCGTTTTAGTGAACTTTCAAGAAGGAGTAGCATAATATAAGTGGATGAATTGATTCAACAAATAAAGGATATACTTGATACACCTATAATCACGCTGGATGATCCAGTGGAAGCAGGTCAGATTGCCATACTGGTTCTGACTTTAGCAGTTTCGCTTGCACTCGCCGGATTTTTACGCTGGTGGTTTCGTCACTTGTTTAATCAGTCGAACAGTTCAGAAAACCTTGGAAATCGGTTGCTCGCTTTCCTATTCCTCACTGTTATGATTACGGGGACGATTTTGGGACTACGGTTCGCTGACATTGGGACAGGAATTCTGAGTAAATTTTTTCACTATCCACTTGCAAATCTTTTTCAGCCCCCTGACACAGGTGCCGAAGATGGAGAGGTGAACCGTCTAACTTTAGCGAGGGTCTTTTATGGATTCGTGATTGTTTTTGGGGTGTTCATCCTCTCAAAGTATGTACAATGGGTGCTGCGCGAGCAGGTGCTTCGCGCCTTTCAAATCGCGCAGCATACGCAGTTTATCTTACTCCGATTCCTTCACTTTACGCTTATCATCCTCGGTATTTTTATCAGTCTGAGTACGATCGGTGTGAGTTTCACGAGTCTGGCACTGATTTTCGGTGGTTTGAGTATCGGTATCGGTTTCGGCTTACAGAATATCGCTTCTAATCTGATTTCGGGGTTTATCCTCATCTTTGAACGTCCTATTAAGATCGGAGACCTTGTCGAGATTATGGATGTTAACGTATTTGGTAAAGTCAGTAGCATTAATCTTCGGTCAACAGTCATCGTTTCATTAGATGAGAAGGAGATTATCGTTCCGAATTCTCAACTGGTTACCGAAGCCGTTCATAACCTGACCCATGCAAACAATCTGTTCCGGCTCCGCATTGATGTCGGCGTGTCCTACGGTTCGGACGTAGACCTTGTTAGGAAAGTGCTTCTTGAAGCGGCATACGAGCATCCGCAGGTAATTCAAGAACCAGGACGTGCTATGGAAAGTGTCACTCCGCCGTTTGTTCGGTTTGTGAGTTTTGGCGAATCGTCCTTAGATTTTCATCTCTTGGCGTGGATTCCGGATTCCTTTAGACGTTTTGACGTGTCCAGCGATCTTCATTTTACAATTTGGCACAAGTTTAAAGAATACGGCGTTACAATCCCATTCCCACAACGAGATGTTCATTTTTACCCGACAGAAACGAACACATAAGACGCTTTATCAAGGTCTAATGAGAGTTCTTCACATATCATAATTGAAAGTCAAGATTTTCACCATTACAGATGAGACACAGTAACATGACTCACCAAAACACACAAACTATATGGAACATAACAATAGGGCACAGTCCGGTCATAGCAGCAGCGATTCATGATGGACATCACGTACGCGAGGAAGTATCAGAAATTCTCGCGTTAACCGATGTGGAGAGGCGTCAAGAAGAAGATCCATTTACGGCGCTCTGGACTGAGATTGTGGATACACGAATTATTGGCTTACACTCCCGCTTTGAGGTGGATTTAAACCGCCCGCGTGAGAAAGCCGTTTATATTGAACCCGAGGACGCATGGGGATTACACGTCTGGAAAGAACGTCCAGCCACGCAACTGATTGACAGATCTCTTGCGGCTTATGACGCGTTCTATGCGGAAGTCCACGCGCTGTTGACAGACATAGAACAGCGGTTCGGACATTTTATTGTTTTCGATCTACACTCATATAATCACCGGCGCGAGGGTCCCAGTGCACCACCAGCAGATGTAGGAGGTAATCCAGAGGTTAATATTGGCACAGGCACTCTGGTTAACCAGAAATGGCTGCCCTTGCTTCACGGTTTCATGGAAGACCTTCAAAATTTCGACTTTATGGGTAGACACCTTGATGTTAGGGAAAACATCAAATTCCGAGGTGGACAGTTCTCACGTTGGATTCATGAATCCTTTCCAAACTCCGGTTGTTCGCTTGCCATTGAGTTCAAAAAATTCTTCATGGACGAGTGGACAGGCGAGCCGGACATGGAGAAAACCAAGACCATTCAACAAGCCTTAAAGTCCACACTTCCAAGGGTCTTACAAGAGTTTGATAAATTGAGCGAAACCGCCAAAACTTAAGAGGCCCTCCAAGCCTGAAATCTCGGTACCACAGAACCTCGTCTGAGGCTGATTAAATTGATTGAGGAAGCGTCAGAAAAATGGAAGATCGATCAAAAGCAAATAACAGAGTCATCAGTGATCGATTCATCAGGACGGTTTGTACGCGACTTGCCGAAAACAAGCAGGTACGTCGTACCCTCCCTGACCGTGGACGGTTGCACATTGATCGGCAATTGCCATTTCTCTGTGTCTATCGATATCCACCAAGCCACAAAGATGTTGGGACAGCGCGTCTTGTTATGGGACAACCTTCTTACCTTATTGCTTCAGGCGACAAGCAAACCCGGGAAAGTCTATCTAAACTCATTCAGAAGATAGTCCAGACATTATCAGGCGAGTTTGGGGCATTTCTTATTTTCGAGATTTGGAGCAAAAATGAAAATGAGACCGACACACCCACGGGGGCACCGGAATTCCAAATTGCAGCACAATCACGTCTGAGTCCATTTAGCACCGTTGAGACGCTCGCGGAGGCACTTCGCCTCGTTCGCGTCCGTAAACAGACGGCTGCAGTCAAAATTGTACGGAATCGAAAAATAGCACCGTCCGACCTGCCAGCACTTTTGCCAACCTCAGTTCTCAAGGAAATTGGGTGTGCTATCATTGGTCTTGCGGTACGTCCTATCTATCGCTCACCCGAAATGGATGAAGTATTTCCGATAATTCGGAGACTACTTGCACGTGAAATCACTGGCGCGTTGCAGAAAACTTTTTTCCAATTCTCACGGACACAAACGACACATCGTCCTGCCCATTTTCATGTTTTAGGGCGCCGGGCAGTCGTAAAAGCGGTCTGGAAAATAGACACGGAACTTGCCGAAATTAGTAACGCCTTCGATCTTCTGCTACAGGTTACACCCATCAACACAGAAGCTGCGTATGCTTCGTTTAGACGTTCACATTTTGAACGCACACCCGTTTTTTACTATCGTCCACAACCCTTTGACGCTGCAATGCTCAAACGTAAGCTCTGGAATACTCGACTCGAAAGTATAGAAGACCCCACGCTTGGTTCACTCTTTCGGGAAAAACGGTATGAACTTGACATACAACTCACGATGCTGAGTCATATCGATACACCGCGGTTTTTGCACGGCAGCTTGCAGCTCTTCGGCGGTGTAGATGACGAACTATTGGCACTTGCTAAGAAAATAGTGGACCAAGTACCTTCGCACAGTCACGAGAGGGGATCTCAGATCAGACTGGATGCCACGGCTTTTGCGAAACGCGTCGCAGCGGAACTTCAATACTATCGACAGCAATTACCCGAATTTTCTGCAAACGCAGAGATACGGGACGATATTTACACCGGACTCATGGTATCAAAGGGAAATTTGCTAATCGGAAAAAAGACCCAAATCCCCATTTCTCGTGCCGACGCGTTAATTCAGCATGAAGTCGGTACGCACCTACTCACCTATTTCAATGGATATGCCCAACCTTTCCAGATGCTCTATACTGGACTCACAGGTTACGAAGAGATGCAGGAAGGGATCGCTGTCCTTTCAGAATACCTTGCGGGAGGGTTGAGCCTTCCACGTCTACGACTCCTGGCGGCGCGCGTAATTGCTGCACGCTGTTTAATAGATGGCGCTTCTTTTATTGACACTTTTCAAACTCTCAAAGATACCTATTCATTCACACAGCGTACAGCCTTCACCGTCACAATGAGAGTCTACCGCAGCGGTGGATTAATTAAAGACGCAGTTTATCTCAGGGGACTCGTTGGTCTGTTAGATTATCTAAAAAAGGGAGGGACACTTGACCCACTCTTTGTCGGGAAAATCGCAGCTGAACACATTCCTATCATTCAAGAATTACAGTGGCGTAAGGTGCTAAAGCCGGCACCGCTACGTCCAAGATATATGGAAAATCCAAAGATAGAAGAGAAATTCAACGCACTCCGTAAAGGGCTATCCGTCCTTGATTTAATTTGAAAGGAGAAAAAATGAAAATCGGATTCCTTATTAATGATTTGAAAACTGAACAAGCCGGATACACAACAACTCGGTTGGGTATGCAGGCAATCAACATGGGGCATGAGGCGTGGGTAATATCAGTAGGCGATCTCGCTTACGATCCTGATGAGTACATCCGAGCCACAGCCTATATGGCACCTCACAGAAATTATAAGTCTCACGAAACCTACTTTAACGACCTACAGAGTAAACGGGCGAAAGTCGAGCGTATTACCGTCGATGAGTTAGATATCTTGCTTCTACGCAACAACCCAGCGGATGATGCGCTTAGCAGACCTTGGGCGCAAAATGCTGGACTCATTTTCGGGAGGGTCGCAATGCGACATGGGGTCATTGTGCTTAATGACCCAAATGGACTCGCCAAAGCCCTAAACAAAATGTACTTCCAACTTTTCCCTGAAGAAGTGAGACCTCGCACCCTAATCACGAGAAGTCAGAGCGAGATCAAAGCATTTGCTGAGGAACAAGACGGGACAATCGTATTAAAACCGCTCCAGGGCTCTGGTGGACAAAGCGTTTTTCTTGTGAGGCCTGATGACCTGCCTAATATCAATCAGATGATTGATGCCGTAGCCAGAGATGGCTATGTCATCGCACAAGAATACCTACCCGCGGCAGCAGAAGGCGACATGCGTTTGTTCGTTCTCAATGGAGTCCCCCTACGTTACCGTGGCAAATACGCAGCTTTCCGTCGTGTCCGCATGGGGGGTGATATGAGAAGTAACATTCACGCAGGTGGAAAACTTCGACAGGCGGAGATTACCGACAGTGCCTTAGAGCTCGCCGAAATGGTACGTCCGAAGTTAGTTCAAGACGGGATGTTTTTGGTAGGTCTGGACATTGTCGGAGACAAACTTATGGAGATTAATGTGTTCAGTCCGGGCGGGTTGGGAAGCGCGCAACGGTTTGAAAAAGTGAATTTCAACACCGCCGTTATTGAGGCATTGGAAAAAAAGGTACAGTACATGAAATACTACCGGCGAAACTTTGATAATGTGGAAATGGCGGTTTTGTAAGCGTCTAAGAATGTCGGATGATGTCGCCTTTGACGAGGTAGTAGACCTCTTCACCGATATTTGCTGCGAGGTCCCCCACCCGTTCAAGATGGCGGAAAAGGAGTAAGATGCTGATACCCGGTGGAATAAGTGCAGGATGTTCGGTTAGCGTCGCGAGAAGTTCATGGAGCATCTTTTGATAAATTTCATCGACCTCATTGTCGCGTTCTCGGATTTCTAAGGCGAGTTCAGCGTTCCGGTTAACAAAAGCATCCAACACATCCTTTACCATAGTTTGAATCACTTGTGCGACATAGGGCAAATCGACGAAAGGTTTGAGGGGTGGATATTCCAATAGTTCAAGACTTCGTTTCGCAATAGCGACGCTTTTATCGGCAATCCTTTCGATGTTGAAACTGATCTTCATTACCGTCGCCAGGAAGCGGAGCTCAAAGGCGACGGGTTGATGGAGTGCGATGAGTTGGATACAAGATGACTCGATTTCGTTTTCAAACCGATCAATCTGATCATCTGTAGCAATCACTGTCCGTGCTAATGCTTCGTCTCGCGTTAGAACGGATTCAATGGTTTGGCGTAGCATCTGTTCAGAAAGCCCTGCCATTTCCAAAAGTTTGTGCTGAAGTTCTCTGATTTCATTCGCTAACATACTTTTAACTATTTACTCCTGGGCTGCTGCGTCCGTTGTCCTTGCAGTCTTCCAATCGCCAACAAACCTTTGACAACCTAAAGCAGGTCTCTTAACATTCTCAAATGACCCCTGATAATTGGCGACTGACAACTATTTTACCCCATTCTACCTGTTACATACTGTTCCGTTCTGCTGTCCTGTGGGTTGGTAAAGATTCTTTCCGTTGCTCCAAATTCGATTAACTCGCCGCCGTAAAGAAATCCTGCAACATCAGAAACGCGAGCGGCTTGCCTTCTTTTGTTCGTGGCGAAAATGAGTGTGCAATCGTTTGTCAACTCCCGCATAAGGGTCTCAATCTTAACAGTCTCAATAGGATCAAGTTCACCACAGGGCTCATCGAATATCAGAACCTCTGGTTCAGCAGCCAAGGCGCGTGCGACACAGAGCAGCTGCTGTTGTCCCGTGGATAACTGCGCCGGTGTTTCGTCTAAGATGCCCTTGACCTCATTCCAGAGTCCGGTTCTTCGGAGGTTTCCCTCAACAACGACATTTAACTCAGAGGTTCGGTTTATGCCTGAAATCCGAGCTGCATACGCTATATTTTCGTGGATAGATCCTTGGAATAAGACGGGTCTTCGGAACACCATCCCGATCTGTTTCCGAACAATTGTAGCGTCCTGCTCGGCATACAAAGAGCTCCCCTTAAAAAGGATTTCACCGGTGAATTTGAAGTTTGGTGTAAAGTCGTTTAACCGATTGAAGCACCGGACAAGGGTGCTTTTACCGCAGTTAGCAGGCCCAATGAAAGCGGTCACCTGTTTTTCCTGAACCTCAAAAGAGAGCGACTTCAGAATCTCCTTTTCACCATACCAGATATTCAGATCACGAATGCTTAGAATGGATCGCTCTTTTGTAGTCATCATCGTCGGTATCCAGTGATTAGGGGTTAGCAGATAGCCAGAGCCGTTTGTGGCAGAAAATACCACATGCGAACCACGCGAACAGCGATCCGCTAATCGCGAACAGCGAGAAAACTTGAGAAAATACTCAACAGCAACGCACCACCTAAAAACAGCATAAATCTGCCGGACACTTGTCCAGACTGGACTGGACGACTCCAGATACAGATACCGACGAATAAGGCGGCGGCGGCAAGTGCGCAAGACATCGCACGGCATCCACCAGCAAGTATCCGTCGGCGTGCAAGCGGCACGACATGTTCCATCAGCACTTGCCAGCGATTGGCACCAAGTGCGTACGCGGCTTCACGAATTGGCATCGGTACCGACCGAAGTGCTTCTTGGGTCGTCTTAATCGTCCTCGGCATCACTAACAAAATAAAGGTCAACACGGCGATATAAAACAGCGTCGTATCACCTTGAAAAGTGCCTGTTTTCAATGAAGTCGCATCCAAACTTTCCGCAGCCATAAGTCCCTCAACCGTTCCGAAAACACCACTGTAGGGCAGAAAAATTGAGACTGCTAAAAGTCCATATAAAAGCGAAGGGACACTGCTTAAAATACCGATCTGACTCTCGACGAAACGTCGAACCCAATTTGTCTCTCGAAGCCACTCTTCAAAGTAAAAAGCACATAGCACCGCAAACAAAATTGCGAAAAAACTGATGGCTAAAAAAAGATAGAGATCGCCGAGCGGTCTCGATAGTGTCTCCGACGTAGGTACTATCGACGATACTTCTACATCAGACACACGCAATTTTTGCAGCAGGTACCATATCGGGATGAACATCGCCCCCAGGACAACGAGCGCAATACTCTGCAAAGCGAATTTTTGTCTTGGATTCGGACGAGTCATTAAGGAATTCATAATATTGGCAATCAGCGGGAATAGCAGTCAGCACGCTGCGCTTTCAGCAATCAGCAGTCAGCAAGAGGAAGATCCTTTAAACGGAACAGATCTTTACTAACCGCTGAGAGGGTTGCGTAGCAATCCCGGTTCATGCCACACGGAGAACCTGAATACCGTTGATTCTGAATGCTGAATGCTATCCTTATCCGTACCGCATTTGCACATAATCTGCAGTTTTGGGGTGTTCTGGTGTCTGAAACAGTGCCTGTGTCTCTCTATGTTCAATAAGTTCACCGAGGAACATGAAGATACACTCTTTACTCACGCGTCGCGCTTGCGCCATATTGTGCGTTACAATTAAGAATGTGTAGGTTCCTGCGAGTACCTCCATGAGTTCTTCAACAGCGAGTGTTCCTTTTGCATCCAAGGCGGAGCACGGTTCATCCATGAGAATAACTTTCGGCTTAAGCGGTAATAGCCGCGCGATACAGAGTTTCTGTTGCTGTTCAAGCTGAAGTGTTGTTGCGCGGACCTTCAATCTATCCTTTAGGTCATCCCAGAGGAAAACAGAGGTTAAAGCTTCTTCAACGATCTGCTCGCAGTCCGTCCGTGTTAGGCTGCGCATTGGCGAGTGAATCCGCAAACCGAATAAGACATTTTCGTAAACCGAAATTGGCAATGGATTCGGTCGCTGGAACACCATACCGACGGCTTTGCGGAGTTCTGGTAAAGAGACATCTGGGTCGTAGATATTTTTCCCGAGGACCTCAATTTTCCCCTTGGTCGTGACGTTGCCGTAACGCTCGTTGACCCGATTAAAACAGCGAAGTAATGTCGATTTCCCGCATCCTGATGGACCGATAAGAGAGGTTATCTGACCATCGGGTATTTTGACTTTAACATCAATGAGTGCTTGAAAATCGCCGTACCAGAGACTGAGATTTTCAGTTTCAATGCTATAATTCATCATTCCCATAGTTTAAAAAATTTAGCCAAAAGTACCATTGACGTAATCGTAAGTGGCTTGATTTCCCGGGTTATCAGAAAAAATCACATCGGTTGTATCAATCTCAACGAGATCGCCATTGAGCATAAAAGCGGTGCGGTTTGCTAACCGTTTTGCCTGTTGAACAAGATTGGTGACAAGAAGAATCGTCATTTCCGTCCGTAAAGTTTTCAGGACATCCTCAATACGCATCGTTGTAACAGGATCGACAGCAATAGAAAATTCATCAAGACAGAGAATCTCCGGCTGATGTGAGAGGGCGCGGGCGATTGTGAGACGTTGTTGTTGTCCGCCTGAAAGTTTCGTCCCCAGCGTATCCAGCCTATCTTTTACTTCATCCCAGAGTGCTGCTTGCTGTAGGCATCGCTCAACGATTTCGTCTAATTCCGATTTTGCCCGAACGCCTGCTGTCCGTGGTGCGAAAGCGACGTTATCGTATATTGAAAGGGGGAGTCCTACCGGCAGCGGCAACACCATACCGATACGCCGACGTAAGCCATAGACATCGCCAATCGTGTTGACATCTACGCCATCGAGCCTTACAGAACCCTCTATAGTCGTTCCTGCTGTAAATTCCAGCGTTCTGTTGATAACTCTCAAGAGCGTGGTTTTACCGGACTGCGCAGGTCCGATGATACCGAGAATCTCATTTTTATGGACATCAAAAGAGATTCCGTTCAGCGCAGGTGTATCGCCGTAACGGACCGTCAGATCGTTGATTTCAATTATAGGTGTGGTTTGTGAATCATTATTACCATTCGTGTTCATATTTTTTAGCCACTTTTTGTGTCGTTGTGTTCCGTAGATTGATTCTCTTTTTCTTCAGCTTCCTCTGCTGCTTCGCGTTCCACGCGTGCTTCCGTCAAAGCCGATGCCAACAATCCAGAAGGAATCGCGATAAGCCCTACACCCACAAGGGTGACGAGCGCAGTGAAAACCCTTCCACCGCCTGTTTCTGGATAGACATCTCCATAACCGACAGTTGTCAATGTCACAACAGCCCACCACATCGAATCAAGGATAGAGCCGAACTTTTCAGGTTGGACATCTCTCTCAAAGTAGTGGATCCCGCATGCCGCGAGATAGACGAGCATCAACGATAAGATAACGAGTGCCAAGAGTTCTTGCTGGATGCCACGAAGTGCTGTTGCGAGCCGATCCACTGCGAGGATAAAACGGGTTGCCTTGAAGATTCTGAAGACCCGCAAGAATCGGAGGACGCGTAGCACACGAAATCCGGGGACGAGAAACAGAGACGGTAAAATCGCCAGCAAATCAATTATACCATAGAAACTGAAAATGAAATCCCGTTTTCTGGGTTCAATGTAGACCCGCAGGGCATATTCCGCTGAAAATAAAACAAAAAACACCCAGTCTAAAATAAGAAAATGCGTTGCATATCCGGCTAATCCCCACACATCTCTATCGGACTCAAGCACAAAAACGACAGCGGATGCAAGAATCAGAAACTGTATGACGGCGGTAAATGCGGCCCCCTCAACAATATTTCGTAATTTTTCTTTATTCATGTTTTTGTCTGGTTATAAACAACCACTCTACCATTTCTTTCGAGTTCGGAGATAAACCCTTAGCGCAATTGATGCGGCGTTGACGAGTAAAACAGTGGCGACAAGCACTATTGCAGTCCCGTACGGAATTCCCTCGGTCACATCTGGTACCTGTGTTGAAATTGTAAAAAGATGTAGGGATAGTGCCATACACTGTTCCGTTATATTATAGGCGAAAAGGTTTCCTTCCGCAATAGACTTATAGAAAACCGCCCCGGTGAACATGATAGGTGCCGTTTCACCCGCTGCGCGCGATACCTGTAAAATCACACCCGTCAGGATACCACTGATGGAGTTAGGGAGGACGATACGGCGAATCGTTTGCCATCGCGTCGCACCCAAATTCCAACACGCCTCCCTAAAAGACATAGGTACCGCTTTAAGTGCCTCCGTTGTGCTGGCGATAATAACCGGAAGCGTCATGATTGCGAGCGTGAGTGAGGCTGCGAGTATAGACTCACCTAAACCTGCAAAGAGGACAAATGCACCGACGCCAAACAGCGCGTGGACGATACTCGGCACACCAGCCAGATTAACAACAGCCAAATTCGTGATACGCGTAAACCAGTTATCACGGGCATACTCGTTGAGATAGACGGCAGCGAATACACCAATAGGAGCAGACACCAATAGAGACACTACCACTAAATAGATTGTTCCAAGGAAGGGTGCCCAGAGTCCACCGGCACGCATATTGTCTTTCGGATTCGTAAACAGAAACTCCAAAGAGAGTACCGGCAATGCCTTATAAAGGAGATAGCCGATAATGAGAAGCAGCGGGATAATCATCAGACTTGTTATCACAAATAGGAGTATCCGCACTACATTTTCTGTCCGCCGTTTTTGCCGGTCAATCGCTGTTTCCGTAAACATTTCTTGCGGCAATACCTGTATGTCAGTATTCATATCCTGTATTATCCTTAAAATGCCTTTCTGTTTTATATCGTATTACTCTTGACGGATGCCTTTGATAACCAAATCAGCAATGAGGTTCACTATAAATGTGATAGTAAAGAGGAGAATACCAATAATAAAGAGTACCTGATAGTGTTCATCGCCTCTCGCGACTTCTCCTAATTCGGCGGCGATTGTCGCTGTTAGCGTGCGGATCCAAGAAAGCGGTCCCGACGGAATGTTAACAGAGTGTCCGGTTGCCATCAAGACCGCCATTGTTTCACCGATGGAACGTGCGGCACCGAGCAAGACGGCTGCCAATAGCCCATTTTTTGCTGCTGGTAAAAGCACACGATAGACCACCTGCCATCGGGTTGCGCCGAGTGCTTCCGCTGCCTCGCGATAGGAATCTGGCACAGCTTTTAAAGCATCCTCCGCTATAGAGACGATGATCGGGACACTCATCAACGCCAACATAATGCCCCCGTTTAGCATCGTTAAACCGATGGGTGCTTTGAACACAGCAATAATCAGCTGATTCATCAAGGTCAACCCAATGAACCCCCACACAACCGAAGGGATCGCAGCGAGCAATTCAATAATAACCTTAAATGTCTCTCGCAGTTTTGGGCTACAAAACTCTGAGACAAAAATTGCTGCGCCGAGCCCAAAGGGGACGGCAATACACATCGCTAAGATCGTGACGCTAAAAGTTCCAACTATCAGTGCGAACGCCCCATATCTTTTATTATTGAGTGAGGTCGGTTGCCACTCTACACTCGTCAGAAACTCCTTCAGGTCTAAACCGTTAAAAAGAAAACCTGCCCCCTCGCGAAATACAAAGAAAAAGATACCAAATACAAAGAGAATAGAACTAATACCACATAAGCGAATAAACAATTCAATTGCTGTTTCGGAAAACGGCAGGTTCGCTGTACTTTTTTTGCGTAGAAAATTCATATATGTTTAGTTGCTTTCTAATGGTACGAAACCGAGTTTTTCGACAATCTTTTGACCTTCGGCGGACAGAATCCAATCGAGATATGTTTTAATTGCGCCTGTCGGTTCACCCAAGGAGTACATGTAAAGCGGACGGGCGATAGGATAGGTTTTCGCCATAACATTCTCAAGAGTTGGTGCGTAGTAAGGGGCATCGGAGGTAGTAGCGACTTCTAACATTTTGACATGTGAGGTAGCATACCCCATACCGCTGTAGCCAATCGCGCAGGGCGTTCTTCCAATAACTTCCACTACATCTTTAGAGCCGTGTAAATCTAACGAACCGATACGAAAGTCGCGCGCTGTCCCAAGCAGTGCCTCTCGAAAATAGAAATACGTACCCGAATTAGATTGCCGACTGATGCGAATAATTTTGTCGCTTGGACAGGCGGTATGCGTGAGACCGAGATGGCTCCACTTCGTTATCGTACCGTTTTCACCATAGATCTCTGCAAGCTGTGGGATTGTAATCTTATCAATAGGTGTATCATGATGGACATAAACCGCAAGGGCATCGTAGCCGACGATAAATTCTCGAGGCACTTTACCCGTATTTTGCGTTGCCTGCTCTAATTCTTTGGGTCTAATCTGGCGACTACAGTTGGCTATATCAACAGTGCCGTTGATGAGTGCAGCAACACCTGTCCCAGAACCGCCCCCCGACACCTCTACCGATGCTTGGCTGGAGATACTCGTGTACCGCTCTGCCCACGCTTGTGCCAAATTCACCATCGTGTCTGAGCCTTTATTCTTGATAGTGATGTGGTCAACATCTTTAGTGAAGCCCCCTTCGCTATCTTTCGGTGAACAACTGCTAACAACAACAGTGCATGTCAGAATGACTAAAATATGTATAATAATGGACAGTATCCGACTGGGTTTCTGCATAAATTTGCCTTCCTTGCTTGATTCTATCGTAAATTATAGCATTTAATTGTTACGAAAATAAGACAAAAGTCGGAATTTTTGCAATTAAGGTTACAATACAGAGGTATTCAGTATATAGGTTAGGTTGCGTCTTGGCATAGTGAGTTATGTTTACATGTCCCTTGAAATAATTTCCCGCTTGTGATAATATGCATAATAATCTGACAAACCCTGATCAAATCGCATCTTTATCTGATTGGCTTATCAATGCCTAATTAAATTCTCAACAAACATAAAAAATCAGACCACTAACCCTTACAATACCATAGAACAGAAATAGTCTGTGTTAGTTGATCTGTATTACAAACAAGGAGAACACCGTGGAAGCGAAATTTGAGGAACTTAAAACCCGGCTGCTTGAGATAAACGATATATCGTCCGCTGCGGGATTGCTCCATTGGGACCAATCCACCTATATGCCCCCTGGCGGTGCTGCGGCGCGCGGTCGCCAAATGGCAACGCTTAGCCGTTTGGCACACGAAAAATTCACCGATCCAGAGATCGGAAAGTTGCTTGACACACTCACACCTTACGAAGAGAGCCTCCCTTATGATTCCGATGAGGCGAGCCTGATTCGCGTCACACGCCGAAAATATGAACGCGCCATTAAAATACCCGCAGAATTCACGGCTGAGGTGGCAAATCATAGTGCGGAATCTTTTCAGGTATGGACCGAGGCACGTCCGGCAGACGACTTTGAGCGGGTCCGTCCCTACTTGGAAAAAACGCTGGATTACAGTCGACAGGCAGCAAACTTCTTTCCGGGCTATGATCATATCGCAGATCCACTCATTGAAGCGAGCGAGTACGGGATGAAAGCGACAGAGGTGAGTCGTATCTTCGCCGAACTCCGTGAAGAACTCGTCCCGATTGTTGCTGCTATCACATCACAGGAACCTGCCGATGATTCGTGTTTGCACCAATACTTCCCAGAAGAAAAACAGCTCGAATTTGGATTAGAAGTTGCTAAGCAGTTCGGTTACGATATGAACCGAGGGCGGCAGGATAAGACGCATCATCCATTTATGACGAAGTTTTCACTCGGCGATGTCCGGATTACGACGCGAACAAAGGAGAATTTTCTCGGTGATGCGTTGTTCAGCACACTCCATGAGACTGGACACGCACTGTATGAGCAAGGCATTCAAATGGATTTTGAAGGGACCCCCCTCGCTCGCGGCACCTCCTCCGGTGTCCATGAAAGTCAGTCGAGACTCTGGGAGAATCTGGTCGGGCGGAGTCGTGGGTTTTGGTATCACTACTATCCGAAACTCCAAAGCGTTTTTCCTGAGCAGCTCGGTGCTGTATCTCGTGACACATTCAACCGTGCCATCAACAAAGTAGAATGCTCTCTCATCCGCACAAATGCCGACGAGGTAACATATAACCTCCATGTTATGCTGCGCTTCGATCTTGAATTGGCACTGTTAGAAGGTAAACTTGAGATTCGAGACATTCGCAATGCGTGGCGCGAACGGTTTGAAGCAGATTTCGGCATCGTGCCACCAGATGACAAGGACGGTGTTTTGCAAGATGTGCACTGGTACTACAGCCTCATCGGTGGCGGATTTCAGGGGTACACATTGGGCAATATCTTAGCCTCACAATTTTACGTCTCTGCCTTTAAAGCACATCCTGAGATTCCAGCTGAAATTAAGAGGGAGGGCAAGTTCAGTACACTTCACAATTGGTTGAAAGAGAATCTTTACCAACATGGATCAAAGTATACGGCACCCGAAATCACCGAACGCGCAACGGGAACTCCCCTGTCTATTAAACCTTATATCGCATATCTTAAACTGAAATACGGATACTTTTATGATTTAGGCGACGACGGCACTCAGCAATGGGAGGATATGGTCAAAGCGTGGCCCAACGGGAGTGCTTCGTAAGCATGTATCTTACAAATGGAGAATTGATCATGAGAAACGTTTGGATGTTCCTCATTCTATTCCTCTCTGGTCTGTTGCAAGCATGCGGAGGTGCTAAACTCATTGATGTCTCCAAAAGTACAACCCTACTTCAACTCACAACGGTACAACAACAGACCATCCATCCGAAACTGAAACTGATTCGTGATATTGTCGATGACTATGACTTTGAAAAAAAACAGTTAGAGGCAGATTATCAGGTGTTTCGTGCTGGACTAACAAATCGGTATTATGATCGATATGAAAGCGGATTCTCGGACATGCGGACGCGTCGAGAACTCAATGCCTTCCGAGATGAGGCACGCAAGTTTCTGAAGCAACGCGAGATTTTTATGAATGAGATTAATGAATTGATTGAAGAGATTGCCTTAGAACTCACCGATGCCCAACGGGTCAAATTTGCGGAGTTGAAACTTCCAAAACTGGATGTACCGCTAATGCTCCAACGTGACCCGTACAACGACCTCCGCTATATTCCGAATCACCCACTTGGTGGCATAAACACGTTTTGACATCCGACAAATATCGGTTATGGATTACTACGTCAACCTACACGGCAAGGATTCAAACTCCGGTTTGTGTAAAACGCAGCCGTGGCGAAGCATCGAACGCGTGAATGCTACTGAGTTGTTGCCGGGGGATTCGGTCCGGTTTCAAGCGAATCAGACCTT
The DNA here is from genome assembly GCA_965232115.1 of Candidatus Poribacteria bacterium. Lineage (GTDB taxonomy): Bacteria > Poribacteria > WGA-4E > WGA-4E > WGA-3G > WGA-3G. Next base: position 2,909,988 of record OZ246958.1, on the reverse strand, counting down.
CGTGGGAAATCTCTCCCTCACTGAAGTCAGACCCTGTAGTAGACGGAAAGTAGGTGCTGTAAAAATCGGTTCCTACGGAGAAGGTTCCGCAACGATTGACGCGGGTATTGGTGAAGGTTTTGTAGTGAAAAACAGAGGCGGTATCCACCTGCAGGACTTGAATTTTATCGGTGCTGGGGTGTCGAAAAATACGGGTTCCGGCATTTTGTTCACCAACACCTTGCCAAGGGATACCAAATTCACGGATATTCGGATTCATCGGGTAAATGTCAGTGGCTTCAGGGATTCCGGGATCTGTTTCACGGCAGAACCCACGGACGGGAGCTGGAGCGGATTCCGTAATGTTCGGATTACGCACACCACAAGCCATGACAACGGAGATGCAGGCATCAGCTGTACCGGCGCATGGAACCCAGCACGAGCGGGTTACGCACACGCTGATTTCTATGTCGGCAATTGTAGTGTCTATAGGAACGCGGGGATCCCCGGCAAGGGCAGTCATTCCGGGAACGGTATTGTTCTTGCGCAGGTAGATAGTGCGACTATCGAATATTGCTGCGCTTACGAAAATGGCAGACTAAACGACTACGAAGGTGGGGGACCTGTCGGTATATGGGCATGGGACGCGAACCGTGTGCTGATTCAGTTCAATGAATCGCATCACAACCGCACCGGTAGCAGCAAAGACGGGGGTGGATTCGATCTGGATGGAGGTGTAACAAATTCAACCGTTCAGTATAACTATTCCCACAATAACGATGGCGCGGGATATTTACTGGCACAATTCGAGGGTGCGCGTCCTTTTTACGGGAACGTCCTCCGCTACAACCTGAGTGTAAATGATGGTAGAAGAAACAGTTATGGCGGCATCCACCTCTGGTCAACGGGTGCAAACGGCGGTATCAGGGATACAACCTTCTTCGCGAACAGAATCCATACAGCAGCATCCACCGATGGAAAGCCCGTTGTAGTTGACTGTGTGAGTGGCGGAATTCGGAATATCCGTTTTTTCAATAACTATTTCCAGACCGATGGGAAGGCAGCGTTCGCGCGCGGTAAAACCAATCAAGGTGTCGCGTTTGAAGGCAACACTTTCGATATAAACGATATGGATCCATCGGATTTCACCGAAGCCGCTGGAAAAAGTTATCCAAAAACGCCTCGGCATCTACTTTAACACAGACCTGTGCATTTGGATTGTGACGTTGGCGTTCAGGACGTAAATCGGCAACCGTCATACCGTTGGTCAAATCGCCTTCGGTTTCGACCTGTACATAGGCATTGACGCTCTCAAAATAGTCTGGGGACGTTAGCACGACAATGGGAAGGGCATCGTGGATATGAAATCCCCAGAATCCGACGTGTTGACGATAAAATTCCATGCAGGCTTGCGTCGCATCCCAAAGGAAATGGGAAACCTTATCCTCCCGACTCTCAATTTCGGCACGCAACCGTTCGCCCGTCAGGACAACTTGGTGTGTCGCGTCAAGTGGGAAGATGTGAACAGGCACCCCAAATTGAAAGACTTCTTGGGCTGCATGCGGATCGACAAAGATGTTGAATTCCGCTGTTGTTGTGACATTGCCGTAGTCCTCAAAAACACCACCCATCACGATTATTTTCTGAAGCCTTCGCATCTTAGCGGCATCTTTACGGATTGCTTTTGCGAGATTCGTCAGAGGACCGAGTGCTACAATGATAAGTTCATCTGGATACTGCGCTGCTGTCTCAAGAAGGAGATCAACACCTGACTGTGATGAGAGCGTGGTATTTGCAGGGGAGTAGCGTGGAACGCCCTCGGTATCTCGCAGATAACTGGTATTTCCTAAGCCATCATCACCGTGGACATGTGCTGCATTCACAAGCGGTTTTACGAGCGGTGTGGCTTCGCCTTGGGCAATAATAGGAAATTCATCTAAGTCAAGCGACCCGAGAATCGTGAACAGGTTTTGCGTTGCCTGTTCGACCGAGACATTTCCGCAGACGGTCGTTATGGCTTCTACGCACAATTCAGGGGAACGCATGGCGAGAAGAATTGCATAAGCGTCGTCTACGCCTGGGTCGGTATCTATGAGGATTCGTTGCATTTTCTGCCTTTCTATCTTGTGTTTTATTGATTTTACCATTACAGAACGATTTTGTCCACTTATAGAATGCTTTTTCCGATTTGCAGCGCAAACTGTGCCCCTCTAACTTTTCCTTTTTTTTCCTCAATGATATGCTAAAATAGATTAGCCTGTTAACCAAAATGCGGTATATGCGTCATTTTTATCTCATAAAACTGAAGTTTAGGAGATTCACAATGCTAAATGGGTGGGCGATATGTTTCGGGGTTCTCTGTGTCTTTTTTATTCACTCTACGGTGCTGGCACAATCACAATCGGCAACCGAGACAATTATTGATAGGATATACCAATCAGAGGCGAAGGTCCGAGAACATGTGGATAAGAAAGTCGAAGGTATTGAAACAAAAATTTCGGCAGTTGAGACAAAAGTTGACAACCTTAGTACAACGGTTGGAACTCTCAGGACAGATGTAACAGAAAATAAAACGAATATAACGAACATCAAAGAAGACATACGCGATTTAAAAGGGAAGGCGGATAGGATTTGGTACAGCATATTAGTAATTTTAATTTCTATAGCGGGTTATTTTGTCAAATCATGGCTGGAAAGTCGAGGTAAAGCGGACAGTGTGGATGTGGTAGATCACTTAACTGAACAAATCACCAACCTAACTTCAGCACAGGTAGAAATTTCCGATCAAATCGTCAAATTGACATCGGCACAGACAGAAATTTTAGAACGAATCTCAGCACAAGCAGCGATTTCAGAAACGAGAGACGTTTCCGGGCACCCCAAAGTACCAATAGTGGACGAGTTAGACGGGTTAACGGATGACATACGGTCTGAACAGCGTGATAAAGGGGAAAGAGTCTGATGGATAACACTAAAAATTCAATTGAGTCCCCTACATCTGCAGAAGCCTACGTTGATAGGGGTAATGAGTTATACGATCAAGGTGATTACCAGGCTGCTATATCTGATTATGACGAGGCGATCCGCGTAAATCCTGAATATGCGGAAGCCTATAGCAACCGAGGTGCTGCCAAAAGCGACTTGAGAAAACATTTTGAAGCCATTTCCGATTACGATCAAGCGATCCGTCTAAACCCTGAATATACGGAAGCCTATAGCAGCCGAGGGAACGCCAAACTTCGACTGGGACACCCCGAGGCTGCTATCTCTGATTATGATGAAGCGATCCGGCTTGACCCGGAATATGCGACAGCCCGCGCCAACCGAGAAAACGCGCAAAGAGAACTTAGAGAACGCGAGAAGGAAACTTAGGTAACCCTCCTTCCATTTCCATCCTGAAAATTCCCCAATTCGATAAATCCCAACTCAGAGAACCAGCAGACTCATCTTCAGTGAGCAAAAAGTTAACACTAAATGGAGAAACCTATGAAAAAACTAAATCTTAAGCCTACACACAAACCGATACGAGAATATTACGAGGCGTTAGAACAATACGCTCAACATAATATCACACATGAAGGTGCAGTGAGCAGTCCTTTTAGTCAGTTACTTGCCACCTGTGCAAAAAGGGCGGGTGTCACGCTTGAGCCGCAACACGCTACGCGCAGCTCCGAAGGAAACCGCATCGTCATAGATGGCGCAATAATTGACGAATACAAACTTCCGCTCGCCTACTGGGAAGCGAAGGATATGGATGACGATCTCCCAAAAGCAATTGAGAAGAAACGCAACAAGGGCTATCCACTCAACAATATCCTGTTTCAAAACCCCGAGCGTGCCATCTTATATCAGAACAAGGAGATAGCACTGGACACAAACATCACCGATCCCGAAAATCTTGTTGAAGTGCTCCAACGTCTTTTTTCATATTCAGGCATCACTTTTAGCGATTGGTATGATGCTGTTGATAAATTCAGTGAACGAATACCGGCACTTGCAGACAAATTGAAAGAACTTGTTAAGCAAGAGCACAAAACGAACGCCGGATTTAAGGAGGCATTCGCCAGTTTCTACCAGACCTGTCGCACCTCAATCAATCCCGATCTCTCACAAGCTGCCGTTGAAGAGATGCTCATCCAGCATATCCTCACTGAACGCATTTTCCGCAAAGTTTTTGAAATGTCGGATTTTACCAACCGAAACATCATTGCTATTGAGATTGAAAGAGTCAGTGCAGCACTCATGCAACATTCAATGAGTCGAGATGAGTTCCTCAAACCTCTGAATCCATTCTATGCCGCTGAGGTTCTCTTACTCCCTTACTACATTGCCAACCTAAACATCGAGCAAGAGTTTTTGAATCATACAAAGAAATATCTTGCTTTTGAGGGAATAGCCTTCGCTGACACCTTTGAGTTGTTTAATCAATCCCAAGAAGAACTTTTTACCAAGGAAAACACAAAACGTGTGGAACAGCAAAAAGAAAAAGACATGTTTGTCGTTATCGGCAATCCACCCTATAATGCGGGACAACAGAATGAAAATGACCATAATAAAAATCGAAAATATCCAGCACTCGACAAGCAAATCCAAGATACGTATGTGAAAGATTCCAAAGCACAACTGAAATCTGACACGTATGACCCATTTGTGAGAGCGTTTAGTTGGGCATCAAAGCGAATTGGAAACTCCGGTATTGTTGCGTTTATAACAAACAACAATTTTATTAGAGGACTGGTGTTTGATGGAATGCGCAAACATCTTGCTGAAGAATTCAATGTACTGTATCTGCTTAATTTAGGAGGGAACATCAATAAAGGACAGCCAGCAGGCTCCAATGTATTTGACATTAAAATCGGTGTGAGTATAGCAGTGCTCGTAAAGACAGGAGAACCTATTAACTCTCCATGTATATTTTACAATGACGAAATAGAATTATCGAGTAAGGAACAGACATTCCATTTCCTTGAGACGCATGAAGAGGAACCACGATATATTGTAGACTTAATAGCACGTGTCACCACCGTGAGCCTTGAGACAGTAAAAATCATCGAAAATTTACCCGCATTATATCCGGTTGATGAGGACTAACCGAAAGAGTTCTATAATTACTAAAGTTTGGACAATTTTGAGTAGGTTGGCTCCCTTTTGTAGCATAACCTTTTAGGTTGTGCATGGAAACCTTTGCCATCCCTGAAAATCCTTGAATCCAGAAAAATCCCGATGCTGACAACTGACAAAATAGTGACACACCCGATAGGACATAAAAAACTTGACACCCGTCCAAAAGTATGATATAATTATACTATACGCAAAATAAGGTTGACGCGAATCTTCAAAAACCCACAATAGCCAAAATGTTACACTTTTCGTCAAATTGTTTTTTTGCACACAGCAGAAAAACCAAAAGAAAAACGTCTATAAACCCTTACGGCCACTATGTTCGCTAACGATAGATACACATGTTATCAAATGTTAAGTGGTGTAACTTTAGTGTAACATTTATAACCTGAATCCGACTAAAAAAAGCATAAGGCATCTCGTTTACGTCCCTTTCAAAACGGTTGTATGTTTTCTGAAAGGACACCTCTTTTTCTGATTTCGCGCACTATAATTCTTAAAATTGTCCAAACTATAGTAAATCGTTACAATGTTTATTATATTAAAGGCATTTTTCCGTAAATCTCCGACACAAAACCACCACTGGTGGATTCTTAGTATCTCTTCCGTTTTATGTCTCACCTTCTGTTCCCCTCTGACAGCACAAGTTAATATTTTTACGGATGAAACGACGAAGCAGATGCAGCTGGAACCGGGTTGGTATAACAGCATCACGATGGATTTAACCTATCGCACGGGCAACACAGATCTGTTTACGGCGCGGACACGGTTTCGGTCAGATTACCTGTCAAAAACTTATCACGGCTTTGTCTTTGGAAGCCTCCAAGAAGGTCGAAGAAGCGGGGCGTTTTTTATAAATAAAGGCATGGCGCATGCCCGAATTATACGGCATCTAACGCAACACCTCTTTGTTGAATCGTTCATTCAAAAACAATTCAACGAGTCCATTTTATTGAATGACCGAAATTTAGCAGGCGGTGGTGCGAGGTTTGGATTATATTCACCCAATTCCAGATTTAAGGTTTATCTCGGTGTCGGTGCCATGTGGGAGCATGAACGTATCAACGACAAAACACACGGTGAAATTACAACGCGTATCGTGCGCGCAACAAACTATATCAACTGGACTTGGCGGTTAGATGAACGGATTACGACTGGTGCAACGGGTTATTATCAATTTCACGTACGACGTTTTCAAGACTATCGTATCCTCTTTGAAGGGAGCGTGACCTTCCGTTTGACGACAAAATTGGCGTTTCCGTTGCGCATTAACTTCCGATACGACAGCGAACCTCCGACCACCATCCGAAAACATGATGTGGAAATTTTTAACGGTTTGCGGTATACTTTTTAGTAGTTCTCAGTTACCAGTTGTCAGTTATCAGTTAAAGAGATTTTCGGTAACAATCTACCCTTGTTTGGCATACGCCAGGCAGTGGTGAATTGTTGAAAGTGAAGCGAAGCGGAACGGACTGACAACTGAAAACTACTAAAAAGGAGTGATTTCATGAGGAAGGTAAAACCCAGCATTTTGAAGGTGGGAATCAAAATCTGTTTAACTGTGTGCCTTGTTGCGCTGTCGAGTATCGGATGGGGTGATGGGCATCTCAAGGTGATGGAAAAGGAAAAACAGCTCGTTTTAACTGGCGAAATTTCTAAAGCACTCGGTGAATACGATGAGCACTTAAGAGGTGCAGTCGAATATCTCATCTGTGGACGCGACGGCAAGGAGTATGAGAGTATCATTATTGTTGATGCGACAGCGAAAGAAATCTACGACGCTTTAAGTAAACTCGGTGTTGAAGTCGGCACACCTCCCGGCTACGATGAAGAAAAAGATGCACCGACACCGCCAACAGGTACTGCATTCATTATGTCGGTTGCGTGGAAAGACGGCGACGAAATGAAAAAGGTCCGCGCCGAAGACCTTATTCTCAATGTAAAAACCCAAAAGCCGTTGCAACAGGTCGCTTGGATCTACTCGGGTTCGCGTATTGTGCCAGACTTGGACAGTGAAGATGAAGATGCGATGCTGCCGCAAGCGTTTATGAGCAATGACATTGTCGCCTTGAGGGTGTTTGATGCGAGCGCGCTCTTCCAGAACCCGCTTCCCGAATCGTCAGAGGAGAACATCTATAAAAAGAACGATGCCTTGCTCCCAGAACTTGGCACGCCTATCACACTTACGATTGAGGTCAATCAGAAGATGCAGTTGTACGTGCTAATCAGTGGTAAGGTGCAAGGCGTAGGTTTCCGTAATTTTACGCAGTTCAACGCGAAGCAACTCGGTGTTAACGGTTATGCGAAGAACCTACCAAACGGTAAAGTCGAGGTTGTCGCCGAAGGTGATAAGGCGCAGTTAGATGCGTTAGTTGAGCTCCTAAAAAAGGGACCGCGTTACGCAAGAGTTGATTCGATTGAAATCGACGTACGTGCTTTCACTGGGGAATATGAGACTTTCGGCATTCGGTATTAGACATGACGCAGCAATCGTCTCCTTTCATATCTGGAATCCTTCTTGCAGCAGGACTCTCCTCTCGAATGGGAGCACCGAAACAGCTACTCCCGTTTGGAGAAAGCACCATCGTTGAGACCGTGGTAGACAGTATGCTCGGTGCTAAGTTTGATGAGGTCATCGTCGTGGTCGGACACTGCGCAGCGGAGATCAAGAAACAGCTGCGGACGCGTCCGGTCAGAATTGTTTTTAACCCTGATTACCGCGAAGGGATGTTAACCTCAGCACAAGCGGGTATAAAGGCACTGGAACGGAGCGAGGCGTTTGCGTTGATGTTGGTAGATCAGCCCTTTATTACCACTGCGTTAATTAATCAGGTCATTGATGCTTACGTCCAAACAGACAAAGGAATTGCGCTCCCCAGTTATAATTATAGACGCGGGCATCCGGTTGTCTTTCACCAGCGATATGCTTGTGAAATCCTTGCCTTAGACGCAGAAAGTGGTGGCGTGCGCACGCTCTTCAAGAAATACGGTGACGATATTCACTACGTCACTGTAGATACGGATCGGGTGTTACGGGATATTGATTATCGAGAAGATTATGAACGCGCTTTGCAGGAGAAGTGAAGGAGGCTACCGATTACATCTCACACAATGTTTACATCCATCGAAGACGTTCAAGCCGTATGTGCAAAGCATGCGTATATCGCAGATAAAGGTTTAGCAACGACGCTCTATCTGGCGCACCACCTCAAAAAGCCTATCTTTCTCGAAGGCGAACCCGGGGTCGGCAAAACAGAAGTCGCTAAAGTCCTTGCGGACTCAACAAACGCCAAACTCATCCGATTGCAGTGTTACGAAGGCTTGGATGTAAACAGCGCGTTGTATGAATGGAACTATACACGGCAAATTTTGCAACTTCGCATTGACGAAGCACAAGGACGTGATAAAGAAGACATCGGAACGGATTTGTTCAGTGAGGCGTTTCTGCTGAAACGTCCGTTGCTGGAAGCCATTCAGAGCGATGCTGATGTCCCACCGGTCTTACTCATTGACGAGGTAGATCGGAGCGACAGTGAATTTGAGGCGTTCCTGCTTGAAGTCCTATCCGATTTTCAGATTACGATCCCCGAAATCGGCACGATCCGAGCGAAACATATCCCGCATGTTGTGCTCACTTCAAATCGGACCCGAGAGGTACACGAAGCACTCAAACGCCGTTGCCTTTATCAGTGGATCGATTATCCGACTCTTGAGAAAGAACTGGCGATTGTCCAGACGAAGTTGCCAGATATTGACGCACACCTCGCGGAGCAGTTGTGTCGGATCATGCAGCTGTGGCGGCAAGGGGATTACTACAAAAAACCGGGGGTAGCAGAGACGCTGGATTGGGCATTGGCACTCATCGCACTCGGTAAGGCGCAACTGGATGCAGAGGTTGTTACGGAAACGCTTGGGTGTGTCTTTAAATATCAGGACGACATTCAACGGGCACGGACAGTAGAATTATCCGAATTAGGTTTGTAAATGAGGAGAAAATAATGTCACATCAAGAATGTCTTGTGCTGATTGCGTATCTTAACTTTCTGACGACGCTTAATGGTAAATGCGGGAATCAGATTCCAAGGATGGCGAATTCCCAACTCAAGCCGCATCGTACGGAGAAAGTGGGACGTTCAGCAACGCACCCTCGCCCAAAACTCACAGAACTGCTTGCGCAAGACTCAGGTTACACCGAGCATTGTGAGGCGGTTAAATCTGGAAAACTCAAGCCGCATCGTACGGAGAAAGTGGGACGTTCAGCAACGCACCCTCGCCCAAAACTCACAGAACTGCTTTCTGATACAACCGAAGATAATGCATCAAACGAGTGGGACACCGGTCCAGCTATTGGCAACGAAATATGGTAGGTTCAACCTTATACGATAGCAGCTACATTCCAGTGCGCGGTGACGTAGTTGAGATTAACTTAGATCCACAAAGAGGCAGCGAAATTAGGAAGCGTCGTCCTGCCGTTGTAGTATCCTCATGGAATTTCAATATCAGACAGAATGTTGCTGTCATTTGTCCGATTACTCGTACCGTCAGAGGTAGTGCTTTTGAAGTGCCTGTTCCAGAGGGACTCGTCGTGGATGGTGTTATTCGAGTAGATCAGGTTAAGAGCCTTGATTGGCGCGCCAGGGAAGTTAAATACTTATGTTACCTCCCCGATGATACGCTCGATGAGGTCTCCGATAAAATTGAGGCAGTAATATGGGGTGAGTAATCGGTTTGTGTTAGCAGATTTAATGGTTAGTATTGAGAGAACTTATGAATCAAAACAATAAAAATCGACAAGTTGCAACGAAAGTTTCCAGAGGTATCGGTTACCTCCTTTTGGTAGGCGCGGCTTTCTGCACGATGATACCTATGCTCTGGTTGCTGACTTCCTCTTTTAAGACGGCAAACGAGATCTTCGCGGTACCGATTCAGTGGTTTCCGAGTCTTCCACCGCGCGTCGCAGCATCGCCTTATACCGTTGAAAACGCTTATCGGAAAATAGAGAGACCAGAGGCAGTTGACGAAACGGCATGGCAAACGTTAGCACCAGAACTCACACAGGTTGTTTGGAAACAGGCACAAACACATCTCGCAGCAAACCCGCAACTCTCCAATTACGTCCCATCTGAGGAATTACAGACGGAAGCAGTCGAGGGGTTATGGCAACAACTGGTAGCAGGACTGCCGGAGGAAGTTTGGAGTGGCACAACACCTTCAATCATTAAGACGGTGGAGGCAGCGATTATTCCAGAAACCGTTGACACGATCTGGAGCTCGGTGTATCGAGAAGTGGCAGTCGGAAGGCTTCAGATAGAAGATCTCGACTTCAACCGTCCACAGATCGAAGGTGCCGAGTGGAAAGCAGAGACAGGCGCGAACCTCCGAACATCTGCAGATCCGCAGACTGCGGCGAATATATCTTACGAATTCCGAGATGACAAAACCGTCCGCATGGCAGCGACCCTCTCATCACCCATCCCAGTCGAACAGATTCGGCGGATTATCCTGCCCGTTCGCGGTGATGCCTCGTATCACCACCTCGATTTAAGCGTCTCCGTGCTACATGCTGGAACGACTCGCAACGTTACCTACCAACCGACACGCCCTTTCATTTTGGAGAGTGCGCTGTGGAAAGATGCGGTATGGCGATTGCACGGCACACCGGGTGAACTGGAATCATCGCACATCACAATGGAACAGATAGAAACGGACATTACAATGCCGTCTGCAATAGAAACAGGCACACGAACGCAACTGCTCCTGCAGTTGACGATTCATCAGCCGGGCTACCTCTCCATTGTGTGGGATAAGTTTACCTCAAACTACCGAAATTTGTGGAAGACGGTGCCATACAATCGGTATTTCATCAATAGCGTTTTTATCGCCACTGCTTCAACCTTATTGACGCTGTTTTTCTGTTCTCTCGGTGGTTATGCGTTTGCGAAGTATCAATTTCGGGGTCAAAAAATCCTGTTTGGTATCCTTCTCGCCTCAATGATGGTGCCTTTTCAGGTGCTGCTTGTTCCACTATTCGGGTTGATGTATGATATTGGCTGGCTGAATAGTTACAAAGCGATTATTATTCCATTTTCAGTCGGTGCGTTCGGCGTATTTCTGATGCGTCAATTCATTGTCACGATTCCATCGGAATTGTTGGACGCAGCGCGCATTGACGGCTGTTCCGAGTTCGGTATCTACTATCGGGTCGTGCTACCGATTATCAAGCCCGCACTCGGTGCGTTAACTATCTATTCTTTCTTGGGTTCGTGGAACGGTTATCTTTGGCCCCTCATTATCTTGCGCGATGAGGCAAAATACACACTACCGATCGGCTTAGCGAACCTCGTTGGTATCTACCGGCAAGACTACGGCATGCTGATGGCAGGAACGCTGCTCTCACTGATGCCGATTGTTATTCTGTTTTTAGCGATGCAGCGTGAATTTGTGCAGGGCATTACTTTAGGTGGCGTGAAGGAGTAAAAAAATGGCGGATTGGACAACGGTCGCGAAAACGTCAGCTATCCGTGAAGGACGCGGCAAAGCGTTTACTGTCAACGGAAGACGGATTGCTATTTTCAACGAAAATGGGGAATTCTGTGCTGTGGACAACACCTGTCCGCATGCGCTGGGTTCTCTCGGTAGAGGCAGAATTCGCAACGGTATTGCTGTCTGCCCCGTCCACGGTTATGCTTATGATACGAAAACGGGGGAATGTCAAACCGACCCACGTCTCCATGTCAGAACTTATCCTGTGCTTGTTGAAGACGAAGAGATCAAGGTGGAAGTAAAATCGGATGCCTAAGCGCGCTAAAAGTCTGTGCTAACGCCTACCATGAATGAAGTCTTATGGATCGGTTCAAATTGGGAGACCCCTGCTGCGGTTTCGACGCGTCGGAAGGTGTACTCACGTAAGACAATCGTTTCAACGGGTGGAAAGACGGTATAACGTGCCTCTACACTGAACGCCGACTTCTCGTCGAGATCGAAAAGGTCCCCAAAGAAATTTGTCTCGCCGCCCGCACCTATATCCCGTTTCGTATAGAACGCTCGCAGCGAGAGACGTGGCACTAATTTCGATACAGTCGCACCCATATAGAGCTTGGGTTCAATATTCGTATAATCCTCAAGCGTGCCGAGGCAATGGATTTGTGGCAGGGGCTGCCAGATGAGTTGCGAATAAAAACCGCGTCTGGGTTCCGTTGTTGTCTCTAAACCCAAAAACTGCGGCATGTTAGGCTCTGGTGATAGCGATTTCGCCGATTCATACGTATAGTCGAACACGGAAGGGATATATCCATCTCCGAAGACACGGTACTCAATTTTGAAGATTGCTTGCGTAAAAGCGAACCCGAGACCAACCGCATTTCCCCATGCGAGATTCGCCGTCGTGCTGGTTCCTTCTACAGCAGCGGTCTCCGATTCGGGTTCAGCTGTATCCGACAAAGTATTGAGAAAGACGATATCGTCGTAGAGGTCCAACCGGAATGTACTCGTCTCAAAGATAGGAAACCCGACATCCAGTCCAATCGCGCTCAAGGGTTCCTCGCCTGCCTCCTGCAAATTCGGGTTGATGTCGGTGAGATAGGTAGCACCGAGTTCAAATCGCGTCAGAAAGTTGTTATTCTCTTCCCGTTGGAATGGACGTAGGAATACGCGTCCCCCGAAAATCGAGGGGTTCCCGATGTCATTGAGCATTGTTTCGACTCCAGAACGGTTTTTAGCACCTCTGAGATTCAGGCGTACTCCACGCCGATCATAGTTAGAATAACCAGACATAATCGAACCGTGCCCGATTGTAAGATAATCTAACTCCCCGAAGCGAACGTAGAACGGGTCATAGGGCTGACCATAGCGGACGTAACGGATAAGTCTTAACCACGTACTCGGGCTGTCCCACGATTCGCCATCTTCAGCGAGAATCTGCGGTTCTGTGCCTTCTGCATAAGGATTATAGAGCAAAATCAAGTCTAACCCGATACCGATCTTTCCAAGCGGTATATCCGGTTGAAGCTGCAACTGAACGTAAGCATCACCGTCAATAAAGGTTAGACCCCCGCCGTACAACCCGCTTGTTAGAAAATCAGATTGTTCCATCTCGTTTAGGGCTTTATCTTCGTCGGCGGGACCCGATTGTGATTCATCTTGGGCAAAAGTCGGTAGGATAAAGAAAAAAGATAAAATTACAATCGTTGCAGAAACGGAGAAGCGTTTCCGTATCTCTGCATTTGAAAAAAAACTGAGTCCGTTCATTCACCAACAATCCTTCCATCTTTCATCTGGATAATACGATCGGCACTCTTCCTCAATCCTTCGTGGTGGGTTACAATTGCGACAGTCGTTTGGTGTTCCTGACGGAGTTCTTGAATCAGGTTCATTAAGTTATCGCTCTGGCGACTGTCTAAGTTGGCGGTCGGTTCATCGGCAAAGATGACCTTCGGTCGGTTGGCGAGTGCCCGTGCAAAAGAGACGCGCTGTTTTTCACCACCGGAAAGCTGGGCGGGACGATGGTGAAACCGTTCGCTTAAACCGACCTGCGTCAGGAGTTCCATTGCCCGATTCTCTGCTGCGTCAGTCTTTGTCCGGGCGAGGTCCATCGCTATCATGACGTTCTCAAGGGCGGTGAGATAGGGGAGCAGGTGGAACAACTGAAACACAAACCCAATCTTCTCGCGGCGGATTAGGCTCATATCTTGCGCTGCCGGATCAATCGACTCACCATCAATTCGGATCTGACCGGCATCGGGCGTTAAAATACAGCCGAGAAGACTGATGAGCGTCGTTTTTCCGCAACCGCTATCCCCCATAATCATCACCAACTCGCTCTCTTGAATAGCGATGTCAACGGAATCTATGGCGACGACGGTCGCATCGCCTGTGCCGAAGCGTTTTGTTAAGCCGTTCCCTTCTATAATTGCTGCCATACCGTGTTCACCTCTTAAATCTCACCGCGGAACGCAATCATTGGATCCACCGTGATTGCCTTGCGCGCCGCCAGATAACCGCTCCCACAACAGACAACGAAACTGATACACGCAACGGCGACCGATTCAACAAAATTAATTGCAACGAAAATTGGTGCCGCTGCTGCAAAGATGTAGGACAGCATAAGCCCAAGTATCACACCAACAGCGGACATCAGCGCGACCTGTTTTAACAGGAGTGCCATGACATAGATATTCGCAGCTCCGATCGCTTTCAACACACCGATTTCCTGCGTTTTTTCGAGCATGGTTACATAGGTAATCATCCCGACAAGGATACCCGCTGCTAACCAGAGCATCACCCGCAAAAACTGCACGGCTTTCATCGGTTCATCGACATAGTATTCAATGATATTTCCGACTGTCTGTTTTAAGGTGCGCGTTTCAATCGTCTCAAATTCATCGTATTGCGTTGCTACTTCTGGAACAGGAAAGTTCTCATTGACCTTGGCGACCATCATATTAACGTGCGGTGTGTTACCGAGTAAGAGTTTTTGGGCAATGCGGACATCCATAAAGAGGAGCGGTGTGTCCAAAACGAACATGAGACTTTCCGTTTTCCCGACAACCCGCACTTTCTCATCGCCGAGGGTAATCTGCTCCCCAATCTCCAAACCCATTTTCTCATCAACAACCACTTCATAAGGAACAGGATCTTCAGGTCTGTAGTCCTCAAAATTGCTGGGGGTAAACATCCTTCCCTCAATCGCTCGCTTGGGTCCGCCGAGTTTTCCGAGTTTGTAGCCAACAACAATTGATTTAGTGGATTTTCCACGCACATTCGGGCGCGCTTGCGCAAAAACCAAGGGTGAAGCAGAGTCCGGGATTAAGCCTTGCCCTGCATTCAGGAACGCCATGTATTCCTCAATAATGAGGGAGAAACCAATAAAAGCACCACCGGAACCTTCAGCGGAAATCCATAGGTCTGCTCCCGTTGATTCAACGTACTGCCGCGCTTGGATACGCATACCGTTCATGATACCGCCTAATAGCAAGATGAGTGAAATCAGCACGGTGATACCGAGTGCTGTTAGCACGACTCTCGCTTGGCGGTACCGCATGTCTTTGAGGAATAAAGTTTTCATTATTCGATGTGCCCCTGGTTCTACATGGCAGCAAGTCTCTCATGCATCGTCAACCGTTTACGGCGATGCAGCTGGACGTGTCCATGATACGCGTCTGTATCTTTTTCAACACCCGTGTCGCGTTCAAGGAAAAGTGGAAATTCGGATGCGGGTGGCTTGGCATTATGATACGCGCTGTTGTAGCTTCGCATGATGATCCGCTGTTCACGGTTGAGCGTCTCCAACCACTCTGGTGAGGAATGAAAACGATCGGCAGGAGTCAACCACGATGGGCAGTAAGCAACGAAGATATTATAACGCACGATCTCGCTTTCGTTCGGCTCTACACGATGCCAGATACTCGAATGCATCACCGTCATTGTCCCTTTACGTGGACAGACGACCATCTCACCGGGAACGCTCTCGTGCGTATCGTAGCCTTCCATGTACTGATGCCGATGGCTTCCGGGTAACACAACGAGGTTCCCCATCTTCGGTCTCGGCAGATCCGTCAGCCAATACCCAACCTTGATTTGTAAGGGTAGATACGGTGAGAACACACCATAAGGCAACGCACGCGCCCCATCTGGATGCCACTGATTGTACTGTTTGCCACCCGGTGGTCTCAGGAAAAATTGGCTTATGTGAAGTTTGAGGAGTTCGCCGAAAAGGTCATACGCATAACCGACATGCCGCTCATGATCAATGAGACCGGCAAATACAGGGTCGCGTTCGACGATATTCTGCATGCCGAGGTAACCGCCGGGTGTATACTTCGGATTGTTAGCAGCGACTCGGTCTATTGCATCAATATAGGTCTGGCTATCTTCATCGGAGATTGCGTCCTCAATGAAAATAATGCCATTTTTGTTAAAGGTTTCCCACTGCTCCATCGTAAATCCGGGGGGTGCAACACGATATTTCTGTTCGGTGTCCATGGATAACTCCTTTTGTATGATTTCAGCAAGTTTTGTGCCAGTCTGAATTATACCATACTTACGGGATTTCTTGCGAGAGGCTCCGAAGTACTGCACAAAATCGGGCAAATCTGGTATCCAACGACACGAAATAGGGCAGACTGGTCTAAGTTTCGTTAGAATTAAGGATACCACATTGCATCGAACGCGTCAACAATTTTAGCCATCAGTCAGTCGTTCAGTGAGATGTTCACATATTTTGACAGTTCATTATAAAAAACTTATACGCCTGTAAAAAATTTTGACTTAAAATGTTAAAAAATGTATAATACGCGCGAATTTGGTAAATTTTTCTGTAACGCGTGATAACAATGCTATAACCAATTTCGTTTCTTGGGACAAGATTTAACTATACCCGCTCAGGGACAAGGAGAAAATCATGGAAACCCTCAAGCGAATTATAGGCGTTGTGCTTATCGTCATTGCGGCGATAGTTGCCCTCCAAACAGTCCTTGAACCTATTTACCACACTTCCACCACAGATAGTCCGTATAGCTCCACGTGGGACTATATCAACCCACTTTCTCTGATCTCCATAATATTAGGGGTGATCTTCGGCTACATTCGCATGAGCCGTGCCGGTGCGGATGCAAGCGTTCAAGAATTTATAGCAGCGAACACGTTATTTTATGGATTTATGTTCGCAGCGATCATCTTCCTCTGGAACTGGTTCGGCATCAGTGGGGTCGGGCAAGACTTTACCGGTGTCGATCATGGTACCCGCTCGTTGATATGGATTCTTTTGGATGCAACACTCCCGTTGTTGAACGGTGCAATGGGGGTCCATCTGCTCCGCTCCAGTGGATAGACAATGAAATCACCACTATGGATCTGAGTGTAAAGCGCGTGCTTCCTAAGTGCGCGCTTTACTTTTTTATGGACAATTATTGAGATTCTTGATAAGATAGCCGTCAGTTATCAGCGGTCAGCAGTCAGAGGTCGGGATTACAAATCCCTCCTACAAGGAACAGCGATCGGGATTACAAATCCCTCCTACAAGAGACCAACAGGCACGAGTCATAAGTCGGGATTAGGAAATCCCTCCTAGAGAAGATAACAACTCAACGGGAGAAATTTATGCAAATAAGACCGAATCGAGTTAAAGAGAAGTTAGCAGCTGGCGACCTCACCTACGTTATTTCAGGATTAACGAGTGCCGATGATATAGATATTTTCGGCCCGAACGGATTCGACGGTGTCTGGCTGGAAGGTGAACACGGTGCTGTTGATGCGTCACGCATCGGGGACCTGACGCGTGCGTGCGACCTCTGGGGTATGACCTCCATCACACGCGTTAATCGCAACGACCAAGGGCTTATCTACCGGACCCTGGATTGTGGTTCAATGGGCATTTGTGTTCCACACGTCAACACAAAGGCGGAGGCACAAAACGTCGTGGACGGTGCGAAGTTCGCACCGATCGGACACCGCGGCATGTTCACCAGTCGCCAAGGTTACGGTGTAGATACCTATTTTGAAGAAGCCAACGCACAGACGCTCGTCATGGTACTAATTGAAGACATCGTCGCCGTGAATAACCTTGACGAAATTCTCACCGTTGATCATATTGACGTATTCTTCGTTGCGCCGTCAGACTTAGCAACGTCCATGGGGCATATTGGGAATCTTACGCATCCAGATGTCCAGAACACACTCGATTCTGCACTTGCTCGCATTCAAGAGGCAGGACGGGTTGCTGGCACTTTGACGACTAACACGACCGTCGAAAAATACGTAAAGGCAGGCGTGCGGTTTTTGATGACAGGCGTTGGCGGATGGATTACATCAGGGGCAGAAGCGTTTAAAGCGTCTGCGGAAGGCGCGAAGTCGTGATTTGCCCTCCTATAAGAGGACCGGCGAGGTTACAAACCTCGCCTACCATTTTAAAAAGAAAATCGCTAAGGAGGCTACGCCAAAAAAGTTATCCCACCAGATGCCTCTCTCCCCTGCCAGACAGAACCCGCCGGATAGACGTGCTTCTCAATGAAGTCAGGGAACATCTCAAGTCCCCAGCCCGGTACTGTCGGCGTAATATAAGCACCGTTCTGGACTCGGATCGGATGTAAGAAGACCTCTTCTTGGAGGAAGTTAAGGTATTCAACCACCTGTGTATCCGAGTGCGCCGCAACACAGATTTGATCCCAGATAGCGTAGTGCTGAATCATGTTGCATAAACCGATGCCACCCCCGTGCGGACAGACGGGAACACCATACTTCGCTGCCATCAGGATAACTCCCAGCACATCGTTGACCCCGCCTAACCGCGTCGCATCAATCTGACAGTATTGAATCGCGCCACTCGTGATTAGCTGCTTGAAGATAACGGGGGAGGGTACCTGTTCCCCTGTGGCAACCCCGATGCCATATTTTTCTAAGGCACGCGCAATTTTCACGAAGCCGAGTACATCGTCGCGCGCCGTCGGTTCTTCAATCCATGTCGGATTAAAATCTGCTAATTCTTCCATGTAGGCGATCGCTTCATCAACACCCCAAATTTGGTTTGAATCGAGCATCAAGCGCGCCTCTGGACCGATTGCTTCCCGAATGAAGGCGAGTCGTTTTTTGTCAAATTCGAGATCCTGTCCGACCTTCATCTTGAAACAGTCGAGTCCAGCTGCCTTTACTTGATTCACCGTCTCAATAATCTGTTCATCCGTTAAACCGAGCCATCCAGCCGTGGAATATGCTTTGGGTCCCTGTTTACGGAGGCACTGTTCGCGATCATCGCGCCCCTCTGAGTGTGCGTTGAGAATCCCTACGGCTTCATCAGGTGTCAACGCATCTTGTAAATATCGCCAGTCGATACACTGTGCAATTTTCTCCGGCGGTAAATCGACAAGGAGTTTCCAGAGCGGTTTATCCACCAATTTTGCCCAGACATCCCATATTGCATTGACAATGCTTCCGATTGCCATCCGATTGACACCATCAGCAAGCCAACGCAATTGGTGGTGGTCAACGAGGAGTCTGTGGAATTCGCCTGGGTCAGCAACAAACGTGTCCATTTCCATTCCGACAACAAGTTGTGCGAGGTCCTTAACCCCGTAGGCAATCCAATCGTTGCCGGCACCGGCGGTGAAAGCGACAGAAATGCCCTGATGACCTGTGTCTGTCTCCAGCGTGGTTAGCACTGCAGAATAGTTTGGCTTTTTGTGAAACGGATCGGAACCGAGAAGCGTATCCGATGTGGGTACCCGTAGGTCAAGGACGTTAATCTTCTTAATTTTGCCTGAAATTTTCATATTTGCGTTGATTCCTTTTTTCACAGAGTATATAATAAATGGATATGAAAATCTATACTAAATTTGGTGATTCTGGAGAAACCGCGCTGTACGGCGGCACAAGGTTAGGGAAAGATGCCCTACAATTCGAGGCGATTGGCACTGTTGACGAACTCAACGCCTATATCGGTTATGCCCAGACGTTGATTGACGATTCCGACCTTTTGGAGTTGCTGTCGCGCGTCCAAAATCACCTCTTCGCAGTTGGAGCGGATTTGGCAACACCCGCAACACATTCAAAATCCTCTGAAATGCGAATATCAGGGGACTTCACGACAGAGATGGAAGCTGCGATAGATACGCTTTCAGAAGAACTTCCGCCTCTCAGGAATTTTATTTTACCCGGTGGATGTGCCGCCGGTGCTATTTTACATATCGCGCGCGTCGTCTGCCGCCGAAGTGAACGGTGTGTTGTTCGGCTCGCACGTAAAACTGAAGTGAATATGGAAATACTTCGGAGTTTAAACAGACTTTCAGACCTTCTATTTGTTCTCGCTCGGACGGTAAACTGCCGCGCGAACACTTCGGAGCCGATTTGGGAGTTTTAAGCAAATTTTTAATTTATTTTTACAAAAGGAGAAAAATTATGATTTCGAGATTAGTGAACATGTCCCTGATAATGCTGATCGCGTTAGTTGCATTGGTAGGCTGTGACAGGGCACAAAGAACTGTGTTGGATGTCCCTCCCGCAGATGCTACGATGGATGAGAGTATGACCGATATGGAAGCCATCCCAGTGAAGTTAGTCTGGTTAGTTGACTACCCAGAGGGTGGGAAGGATGTTTATCTTGAATGGATTGCAGCCGTTGCCCCAACGCTGCAAACCCCTGAAGAGGTCAATCGGATAAGATCCTACGATAATGTTGAAGTGGATATGAGTCCGCATCGATTTGTTGAGTTTGAATTTGACAGTTTTGTTGATGCGATGACATATATGAATCGTCCGGAGATCGCTGTCATTTTTGAAGACCTGCCCAACCACGCGTCCCGAGTGAGCGCACATACATTCATTGAGCGCTCTGACTACTCAAAAACAGGGGAAGACGATTGGCCAATTAAAGGCATTATTTTTGTTGAATATCCTCTTGGTGGAAAACAAGCTTACCTTGAGTGGGTTGCTTCTATTTCTAATGCGCTAGTCGCCCCCTCGCAGCTGAAAGCGGTATCCTCTTTTGACAACTATAACGGTGAAAATCCACATCGCCTTGTCGAATTAGAGTTTGCGAACCAAGCAGATGCCACTGCCTACGAGGAACTGGAAGATATAATTGCAATTGAGGTTGAACTTGATGTCCGCGCAGGTAGCTGGGTGAATCATACGTTTGAGTTACGCTCAGATTACATTAACGAATAATACAGCTTAGTTTGCATTTCTTTTCTTAGGCGCGCTCAAAAGGCGCGCCTCTTTTTTTTTCAATCTTACCGGGCGGGCCCTGGACCGCTGTATTTCCTACCGAACGCCAAACTGTGCGGTTCCTCAAAGGGGCGGAACGGCACCATATCCGCTATCTCCTGAAACCGCGCTAATACTTCCGATGGCAACGGACCTGCTTCAACGGCACGAACGTTCTGTTCAACCTCTTCTACCGACTTTGCCCCGACCAACACAGTAGAAATATCGGGGTTGGATATAACCATGCGGATGCCTGCCTCTGGCAGCGAGAGTCCAATTTCATCTAAAAACCGGTAGAGTGCTTTGAACTGTTCTTGACGCGGACGATTCAGCCACCATGCCCCGGTTTCCACTTCAGCGTGGCGGCGTGACAACGCACCCTGTTGTAACGGAGCACCGATGACAATCCCCATATTCTGTCGTTTTGCTTCTGGAAAAATTGAGATTGCCGCTTCACGCCAGAGCAGGCTATAGTTCTGTGCTGCCAGCACGACATCATAGACTCCCGTCGCCATAATCGCGGGTAGATGATGCGCGGTTGTGCCGCCTAATCCTGTGAAACGGACGATTCCCGCCTCCTTAAGCTCGGCTAAAAACTCACAGACGGGTCCATCAAATGTCTCGTGGCTTGTCCACCAATCGTATTGTCCGGGACGATCGGGTTCATGCACCATCAAAATATCAATCACATCCCGTTTCAGCAAACGTAGGCTCTCTTCAACCGACTGACGCAAGATCTGCTTATCCTTTGGATTAAAGGGTTGTGGTCTGCCACCGATTTTCGTGGAAAGATAATGCGGTTGCAGTACGCCTTCTAATGCTTCCCCAACGACCTCTTCACTATTGCCGTAGCTCGGTGCGGTATCAACATAGTTGACACCGAGTTCCAAAGCGCGTCGAATAGTGCTGCGCCCGTCAGCACGGTTCCTACCACCACCTGTCGAAACAAAGAGTCCACCCATTCCTAAAATACTCACTTCAAGTCCTGTCCGTCCAAGAATTCGTTTTTCCATGATTACCCTCTTATCAATTCGGCAAAGTTATATAGATGATAGAACAGAATTTACAACAGATTCTATCCCAAGTCAATGCCAAATGACCCTACCAGAATTGAAATTTGTTTGACACTCTCCCGTCAAATATGATAAATTGTTTATCAACACTTAGCAAAAAATCTTACACTTCATCTTGAAACCTGTGAGCAACAGGAGGGTAGGCGTATGAGTGACTTACAGTTGCAACAGTACCTCTTTGACGTGCAAGGCTACCTTGTTATCGAAAATGTATTGAGTCCAGAAGAGGTTGCAACACTCAACCGACACATCAACGAGCAACAACTTCCTACACCCGGAAGGGTCCAAAGATTTGGAAGCGCGCCGGACGGTCCCGGTTTTCTGCAGTGGGGAAAAGCATTTTGTGACCTACTCGATCACCCCAAGGTCATGCCGATACTTCAATTTCGCTTAGGTGACTGCTTCCGGCTCGACCGAATTTACGGGATGTATATGCGGGAAGGCATGCCACGCGGACGGCTGCACGCCGACTATGGTGCAACCTCTCCCACAGCAAGAGCGAAGCACGGAGAATACTACTCCTTCCGAGATAACGAGATCCATAACGGGTTCGTTGTCGTGACGTGGAACCTCACCGATGCTGGACCAGAACACGGTGGATTTTGCTGTATTCCGGGGAGCCATAAGAGCAATTTCAAGCTGCCACGACAGATAGATGACGCGCCCGAAGCGTCACCTTGTGTGATTATTCCAAGCGTGCCAGCAGGTTCAGCAATCCTGTTCACTGAAGCACTGACACACGGCACAGCAGCTTGGAACGGAAAGCATGAACGTCGCTCCCTGTTGTACAAGTATTGCGTTTCACATATTGCGTGGAAATCGCAGCGCATGGCACAACCGGAAGATATAGAACTCACAGAACGCCAAAAGATTCTCTTCCGTGAACCCGGCGACCCGTACCGCCACTTCCCATCGCTGTTTGACGCAGCATAGTAGAAAGCAGAGGTAAACGCCAACACCGATATGCCAAATTTCACGCAGCACCAGCTACAGAAAATCACAGCCGACATCTTTGAAGCCGGGGGTGTGCCGAGCGACGAAGCAGCAATTGTCGCGGAGTTGCTTGTCGCCTCAAACCTTGCAGGCCACGACTCACACGGCGTTATCCGCATCCCACAGTATATTGGACTCATCGAATCCGGGTTAATTCAGCCGGGAGCACCGATGGAAGTTGAACGTGAATCGGCTTCACATGCCCTTATCAACGGCAATTGGGGGTTCGGACACGTCATCGCACAGAAGGCGATGTCACTCGCAATTGAAAAGGCGAAGTTAAGCACGATTAGCGCAATCAGTGTCTACAACTGCAACCACATCGGACGGATTGGGAGTTATCCGCTGATGGCAGCCGAAGCGGGTATGGTCGGCATCACGATGGTCAACGCCGGTGGAACTGCGCTCTACGTCGCTCCGTTTGGTGGGCGAGATGGACGACTCGCAACAAATCCTATCGCAATCGCCACACCGACGCGCAATGGACACCCAATCCTGCTCGACATCACGAGCAGCGTTGTCGCACAAGGCAAAATTCGCGTTGCGGTTAACCGTGGGGATTCCGTGCCACTCGGTTGGCTCATCAACAACGAAGGCGAACCGACACAGAACCCAGGAGACCTGATGGAAACCCCACCGGGGGCATTGTTACCACTCGGCGGGATTGCTGGACACAAGGGATACGCCCTCGGTTTGATGATTGACATTTTAGGGGGTGCCTTGTCTGGCGCGGGCTGCAGCGGCTCTGGAAATACACGCCTCCAGAACGGGGCCCTGATGATCGCACTGGACATCGCTAACTTTACGCCGCTTGAAGACTTCTATGACCATGTTGATGGACTCATTGCCCACGTGAAAGCTGCACCGACGGCACCCGGATTCGACGAAATCTTGACCCCGGGTGAAATCGAGGCACGTCAAACCGAGGATCGCCTACGCGATGGTATTCCTATCGACGACGAGACATGGCGGCAAATTCAAGAGACAGCAGCGGAGGTCGGGATACCCGAACTTGAGTTTTGAGCCAATTGAAGCTGCCTGTTCAAACCATTATATTCGATTTCGACTATACGTTGGTAGACTCTGCGCGAGGCACGATTGACGGCGTTAACTTCGCATTCAGCCAAATGGGGCTACCCCTCGCTTCTGACGATACAATTCGGCGGGCAATCGGTTTATCGCTACCTGATATACTCATATCACTTGCAGGAGAAACCGACCCTAAACGTATTGATGAATTTACGCAATTCTTCCTTCAACGCGCTGATGAGACAATGGTTGCGTTAGCGGAATTCTACGAAGGTGTGCCAGAAACGGTACAGGTATTGTTGAACCTAAATATCCAACTCGCTATTGTTTCTCAGAAGAATCGACCTTACATTCAAGGGATTCTCGCCAAAGAGAATCTTGTAGATGCCTTCCCCGTTATTGTTGGCGGTGGCGACGCAGCGTATAAACCGAATCCAGAAGGGTTACTGCTGGCAGTTGCCCAAACGAGTGGCACTCCCGAACAGTGCGTCTATGTAGGAGACAGCGTGACTGATGCTGAAACCGCGCGCCGTGCTGATATTACGTTTATTCCTGTGTTGTCAGGTGTCACGCCGCGAGAAGCGTTCGAGGATTATGATGTTTACGCTGTCCTTGACGGTGCGTCTGACTTATTGGATTTAGAACTGTTGAAAGGATTGCAAAATTCCTGTACACTGCTTTTTGATAAGGTATTATGATTTTACTTGGGGATATCCGATGGAAAATAAACAGCCTACTATAGGTGAGTACCTTTTGAAAAAACTGCAAAGTTACGGAGTTGACCACATTTTCGGCATCCCTGGTGATTATGTTGTGCTGCTTTTCGATCTGATAGAGAAAAGTCCGATTCAACACATCGGTACGACACGAGAAGAAACGGCAGGATATGCGGCAGATGCTTATGCCCGCATAAAGGGTATGGGGGCTGCCTGTGTAACGTACGGTGTTGGTGGATTATCTATGATCAACGCTGTCACAGCTGCCTATGCTGAAAAGTCGCCGCTGGTTATCATCAGCGGCAGCCCAGCGATAAAAGAGCGCGGTGAGGACGCCCTTTTGCACCATAAAGGCAGAGATTTTCAAACACAACAACGTATCTATGACGAGATCACCGTTGCATCAGCACTCCTCGACGACCCCTTCACCGCCTTTAATGAGATAGACAGAGTGATAGATGCCGTCTATCGGCATAAGCGTCCGGGCTACATTGAATTGCCCCGAGATAGGGTCAGTACACAGGGGATACGCTATGAACGCCCCTCAACAGGTGAAAACCATAGTGACCCGGAAATGTTGGATGCCGCCTTAGCGGATGCAATTGCATTCATAAATCAGAGCGAAAACCCGATCATTTTAGCAGGTGCCGAGCTCCACAGATTCGGTTGCCAAAGCAAACTATTCAGCCTTACAGAAGCAAAACAGATACCTGTGGTGACGACATTACTGGGCAAGTCAGTGATGCCGGAGGCACATCCGGTCTACTTAGGTATCTATGGGGGCGCGATGAGCAGAGATGAAGTTACGATGTTTGTTGAGACTTCCGATTGCGTTATTATCCTTGGTGCCTTCATGACCGATGTTAACCTTGGGATTTACACGGCAAAACTTGAACGAAGTCGCTGTATTTATGCGACCTCAGATAGGATCGCTGTCCGTTACTCTACGTATGAAAATGTCACGTTTGAGGACTTTATCGATAACCTGTGTTCTCCGCAACTCCGAGAACGCGGGGATATAGATTTAGAATGGGTCATGGAAGTGCCAGAACCCTTTAAGATGGTTCCTGACCAACCACTTACGATGCAACGCCTATTCCAACAACTGAATCTGCTTCTATGTGAAGATATGACGGTTATTCCTGATGTTGGTGACAGCCTCTGGGGGGCTGCGGACTTACGGCTTCCGGCGCGGACCGATTTTATCGCGCTTGCCTACTATACCTCAATGGGGTTTGCAGTCCCCGCTGCAATCGGTGCACAACTCGGCAACCCTACAACCCGACCGCTTGTCATCGTAGGTGATGGAGCCTTCCAAATGACTGGCACAGAACTGTCAACGACTATACGCTACGGACTCAATCCGATTGTGTTGATTTTAAACAACCGGGGGTATGGCACTGTTCGCCCCTTCATTGATGGATCCTTTAATGATATAGAGAATTGGAACTATACCCGTGTGCCGGAACTCTTGGGCAGCGGGATCGCGTTTGCTACCCGGACCGAAGGTGAATTTGAAACTGCCATGAAGGCAGCACTTGCTGAGACACAACACTTTGTCCTAATTGAGGCGAGAATTGATAAATTGGACATGTCCCCTGCACTGACTCAGTTGGCAGAGCGGGTAGCGGAAAAAATTTGAGTCGGTGATGAACTATGTCAAAAAGAAATCAGGAGATGGCAGACATTCTCCCACTTTTCATGCAACTGCTTGAAAAAGCCGATGGTTTGCTAACCCGTTTGGAAGCACATACGGCATACGCATCAAGTGAATGCTTTGATAATTATATCGCTTTCCGATGGCGAGCGCAGAACGGGTCAGGGCACCTTATTCCTGTCAAACATCCGAACCTCGTCCGCTTATCGGACTTGATTGGAATAGAGCGACAGTCTTCGGAACTCGATAGGAACACCCGTCAGTTTCTCCAAGACGTACCTGCCAACCATGTGCTGTTATGGGGCGATCGCGGCACGGGTAAATCCTCACTCATAAAGGGGATGCTGGCGCGTTATGCCAACGATGGACTTCGATTAATTGGTGTGAGTAAAGAGGGGCTTGTCCATTTACAAGAGATTGCCGAGATGGTGTGGGAACGTCCCGAACGCTATATCCTTTTCTGCGACGACCTCGCCTTCAGCGAAGACGAACCGGAGTATCGGGAGTTGAAAGCGATGTTAGAAGGCGGGATCTCCGCCTGTCCAGACAACGTTCTCATTTATGCAACCTCAAACCGTCGGCACCTGATGCCTCGACAGGTCCGCGACAATCGCTACCCACAGAACGACGAAGACGAACTATATCCGCGTGAAGCGACAGAGGAAAAGGTCTCATTGAGCGATCGCTTTGGGTTGCGTCTCGCTTTTCAACGGATTTCACAGGACACCTATTTGCAGATTGTCTCTCATTACGCACAACAACACAAACTATCCATTCCAACGGACGCGTTGCACCGCGCTGCACTGGAGTGGGAAGCCTCTTCAAGTGGACGTTCAGGACGCGTCGCCTATCAGTTCATCGCGGACCTCGCTGGACGGTTAGCACTTGAATCAGATACAACAGAGTAACCGGCACACGCCGTGTGCCATAACATACAATCAGCACAGTTTCCAACTGTGCATTTATGGAGGTTCTCATGAAAAACCGATCAATATTCTATTTAATATTTACACTTCTCCTAAGCGGGACGCTCCTGATACAAACAGTCGATGCTGCTCCAACAAAAGGCACGTTGCGTGTCAGTGGTGATAACACTTGGATTGTGTTCATTAACGGTGAAGAGGTCGCTGCGAGCGGGAACTGGCAAGTCCCGACGGTCAGCGAATTTGAATTGGATAAAGGCTTTGCTCAGATTGCGGTCTATGTCCACGATGCTGAACCCGGTGCCGCCGGTAGAGGTGGTTTCCTCGCCGATATTATTCTCAACGATAAACCCGACTACATCGGAACCGGTGAAGACGGTTGGCGGTGTGATACCGGTGAACCTGTCGCCGACCGGAAAGATGATTGGATGGAGGTCGACTTCGACGACAGCGACTGGGAAGATGAACTCGAAATTTATGAACAGTTCGGGGGCGGTATTTGGGGGTTCGGTGCTGCAATCATGGAACAAATCCTCAAAGACCCCGAATGTGAAGCGAATTGGGTCTGGTGCGGTCCCAACGATGCCGAAGACGACATCTATTTCCGATACACCATCGGAACACTTTCCGTTGAACCTGAAGACAAACTCACCACCACGTGGGCACGCATTAAGAAAGAAAAACTGTAGATTGCATAATAAAGGAGAATCAGATGAAAAAGTTTTTTGTTCCAGCAATTTTGGCTTTAGCAGTCGCCTTAATCGTTCCAAACGTTTGGAGCGCAACACTTCGTATCAACGGTGATAACTCCTGGGTGGGGTTTGTTAACGGCGAAGAGGTTGCCGACGGCAATAACTGGCAGGAAGCGAGCATTACTGAATTTGACATGCCGGACGGATACGCCGTTATCGCCATCTATGTCCACGACGCTGAGCCGGGTGCTGCCGGACGTGGGGGTGCGTTGTTTGATGTCATCCTTGACGACGATACCTATATCCCGTCCGACGATACTTGGAAAGCCGACGCGGGTCCACCACTTGCTGATCGGAACGACGGATGGGAACAACCCGATTTTGATGACAGCGGTTGGGATAACGCAACACAACTCGATCAGTTCGGTGGTGGTATCTGGGGATTCGGGGCAGATACAATGCGTCAAACTTTGAAGGATCCCGATTCAACGGCATACTGGGTCTGGGCGGGTCCTAACGACGTTGAAGATGATGTCTATTTCCGAAAAACCGTCGGCACGTTACCGACGACACCTGTCGAACCCGGTGGAAAGGTTACCACAACATGGGGTTCCTTGAAAACGGGAAAATAGATAGCAATATAGCACACTTGGTAGGCGCGGCTTCCCAGCCGCGCCTATTTATTGTAACCCAACTTACGCGTCACTCTCTTCAATCACCCGCGCAATCACTTCAAAAACCGTCTCAATATCCGACACCTCAAGACACGAATACGCCACCCGCAACCCAGTTTCGCCAAGCGCAATCGTGCCGATGCCGTGATCGTCAAGAAGTGTCTGCCGAACCACTTCGGCGTTCCCAGATTTAAGGTTCAGACACGTAAAATAACCGGCGTGACTCGGATATACCTCCCAAAGTTTCACATACCGCGAATCAGACGCTATTTCTTTCACCTTCAACGCACGTCCCTTGAGAGTTTCGTAGTTCTGCTGTTTCTGTTCAGCATAGCCGGGCGTTTTCATCGCTTCCAAGATGAGCGTTTGAGAGACCTGTGATGCGCCGGAGGTATTCGCTCGGATGAGTCCACTTACCTTTTGTTCGAGAGGTTGCATCGCTGCCATTCCAAGCCCAAAGGTAAGAAACGCCACGCGCAACCCCCAGGCATACTCTTCTTTCGTCGCACCGTCTATTTTTACAGGCACTACATTCGGGTGGCATCCGACCAACAATCCAAACAACGATTCGTGCATTACTGAGGTATCATACCACAAATCCGCATAGGCATCGTCAATCATAACAAGGATACGGCAACCCCTATCGGCACGCGCCACAATAGCATCTACAATCTGTGCTGCTTCTGTCCGAGTAACGGCGTAGCCGGTCGGATTGTGCGGAAAATTCAGAAGAACCAGGAACTTTTCACCCGTGGTATTGGTGAGGGTTTCCCGAAAGCCGTGTGTATTGAAACCGTTTGCTGGGTTGAAAAACGGATAGGTTTGAACCGCTGCCCCCGCCTTTGTCTCAAAGATGAGACGATAATTTCCCCAAATCTTATCTGAAAGGATAAGTACGTCCCCAGTATCCACGAAGAGTTCAGCGATTAGACTAAACCCGTGCGTCATGCCACTGGTCACAATTGGCAGGCTCAGCGTTGCTTCCGCGAGAGATGGATTCTCTTTCAAAAGATGCGTTTTCCACGCCTCTCGCAATTCGGACTGCCCGAGGACAGGTGCGTATCCATAGACACCCTCCAACGATAATTCTGGCACAAGTCGGCGCGAAACAGCAAGGTGCATCAGGTCGCCATCTTCTAAGGCAATCGCACGCGTGGCGTTGAAACGGTCTGCCTTTGTATTCGCCTCTGCCGTCTGGCTTAAGATGCCCTTCGGTAGATAGATACGTCTCCCTAACTCCGAGAGTAGTTCAAAAACCACAGGAGTAGTCGTCTGAATCTGTTCATTTAATTCGATTGCTATCGGATTTAAGTCTGGCATAGTTCCCAAAGTCGCGAAAAATATAATTGTTGAAGATTTGATGGTGTTTAAGTATCTAATAAGTTAAGAGTAGACGTAGGACACACCGCGTTTGTAGTTGTACGTTCATCGCACGTCCAAAACCACAGCATAATTTATTATCAACCTTCCGTAATTGTGGACTGCCACTAACTTAATGTCAACCATTTTCCGCCGTTACTCGTTATATATTACATATCGGCATGGGGGATTTCAACGATGTCCTCCTGGAGCAACTCGCTGATAACAGCAACAGCTATCACGCTTATGTTGATACACACAACGATCAGACCTCAAATCAAAGATAGGACGGACGCAAGTCGGTGAGGTACCAAAATCCCTTAATTATGTATTGGTGTGCCTCCGAATTTTGCCTCCATCCTCAAACAAAAAACAATACGCACGGCGGCAATAGGAGCAAACATGAAAGCACTTCTGAAAAGCCTAACATATCTCATTATCTTCAGTATCGTAATCGGTGCCGGCATCTGTCTCTACCTCCTTCAAGCCCCTCCGGTCGAGCAGAAAGGGGTCCCGAAACTCCAAATTCATAAACGTACAGCACTCCGCGGCAGACCCACAGTCGATTCAAAACCGATTGTATACACCAAAGATGTCTATCGGTTTAGCCTCGATTCGCAATATATCAGCAATTTGAACAGTCGTAAATTGGCGCGTGAACTCGTGTTTAACGCCTCACTGGGACACCGTGCAACGTTGAAAGCCCAACGTTTGGACACGGCATTGAAAACAGCAACGGATTGGCAAAAGATGTTCGCCGATTTAACAAAAGACATCCGATTCCGTCCGAGCGGATCTCCAATTGAAGTCCTGCTCAGCGGTGAGGAGTGGCGACTCAGGGATGCCTCCGGTGCTGCCTACACAGTCGTCAGAACCGACGACACAGTTGGCGTTTATCTACCCGACCTCAAAGAGGCTTTTGATGCCAACAAAATCGTGCTTTCCACAGATTTGGAAATATCGACCGAAGAAAGAAACAGACACTGGCTCATCAAGGACAACCAATATAAACAAGCTTACAGCATTCGGAGTGCCGAAGGGAAACTCCACGTCTATCAGCAATCAAAATTTGAAATTCTTACCTTCCTATTCGAGACGGATTCAGTTTATGAGTCATCGCTTGCAGCGGGCAAACTACCGGCAAAACTCATCCAAGACTTCGTGAAGGAAAACATGCCTGTGTCCCGACGGGCAAGAGTATCCGTAGGCGAAAATGGTGCGAATTGGACGATAAGCAGTCTCCCCCTAAAATATAACGTCCTCAGTGAAAATAATCGGTTGAAGGTCTATCTGAATCTTGATAGCAAGTGGCTTCGCGTTAAAGTCGATGACGAAACAGAAGGCTGGGTCCAAAGGGCGCGCGGCACCATCTTCATGCCATCGCCACCGACCGTTAGTTCACGCCAGAAAGCCAAAGAACAACTGCTCGTCCTTATCGACCAAATCAAAGATAAAATCGGGATAGCCAATGCAGAAAATTAAGCCCAAGATGTTACGTACGGGGAGTCGTATCGCAGCGATTTCACTCTCTTGGGGTGGTCCCGGCACTATTCCCTATCGCTACCAGATTGGTAAACAGCAGTTTGAAGATGAATTCGACGTAACGGTTGTCGAAACGGAACACGCCTTGCGCGACCCAGACTGGCTTGCCAGAAACCCAAAAGCGCGTGCCGACGATTTGATGGCGGCTTTCGCTGACGAAGCAATCGACGGAATTATCTCAACAATCGGCGGCGATGATTCAATTCGTACACTGCCATACCTCAATTTGGATCTGATTCGGAATAATCCGAAGGTCTTCATGGGTTTTTCGGATACTACTATCTCGCACGCTGCCTGTTTCAAAGCCGGTATCGTCTCATTTTATGGTCCCTCATTTATGGCGGGTTTTGCTGAAAACGGTGGGATGTTCCCATATATGGCGAATTCCGTCCGCCGGACCCTCTTTTCTGCCGATCCGATCGGCGTTATTGCGCCGAACCGAGCAGGATGGACGGTTGAATATCTGCCGTGGGAGAATCCTGAAAATCAATCCATCCGCCGAAAACTGAACCCCTGCACGGGTTGGAGATTTCACCAAGAGGAGGGTATCGTTGAAGGACAACTCTTTGGAGGCTGCGTTGAAGTTTTAGACTGGCTCCGCGGGACTGATTATTTCTCTGTCGATGATCTTCATGGGGCTGTACTTTTCTTGGAAACCTCTGAAGACGCACCACCACCCATGTTTCTTACGGAGTTCGTGAGATGTCTCGGCGCAATGGGCATTCTTGAGGGATTGGCGGGTATTCTACTCGGACGTCCCGGCGGAGGTGTCGATCCCAATACCTTCCACGCGTACGACGATGCCCTCTGTAAAGCGGTTCGCGAGGAACACGGGTTAAGCAATATGCCGATTGTCACCAATATGGATTTCGGGCACACGGATCCGATGTTTGTAATTCCAATCGGTATGAAGGTCAGAATTGATTCCGCCAAACAGGAAATCACTATCGACGAAGCAGCAGTTACAAACACCTGATTTTAAAAGAATGAAGATTCTCTTTCTATCCCCTACCGTGCCGTTTCCACTCACCGATGGCGGACGCATCCGGGTTTATAACCTTCTCAAACAGATTGCCCAAAAAAGCGACGTAACGCTGCTCGTCTTGGAGACTCAACCGACAGATGCAGAGGGGGTTGCTGAACTCAGAAAGTTAGGTATCCAGGTCCATCTCGTCCCACACGCGTCGACCCTCCCACGCGTATCGTTAGGTACACTTGCCAAGGCGTTTCTCAAAAGACAACCCATCACCGTCGCACGCTACGATGTGCCTGCCTACCGCCGGAAACTGAAAGCACTATTAGCAAACGAAACCTTTGATCTCGTCCACTATGAGATGTTCCACGTAGCACAGTTCTATACAGAAACGCACCTACCGGGTGTGCTTTCACAACAAAATGTCGATTCCGCCATCTGGCGCAGGCTCTGCAGCGAAACCGCCAACCCGTTCTATAAATTCGCCTATTGGACACAACAACTCGCATTTCAACGCTATGAACGTCTGCTGAGTCCGAAGTTCAATGCCGTTACCTGTACCTCTGACATCGACGCAGCGGTTTTCGCGCAGCACTGTACAGAAGACACTATCGAGATAATCCCGAACGGTGTGGACATCACACACTACCATCCCGACTTTACCAGTGAAGCACCCGCACATCTCATCTATATCGGGAGCATGGATTGGTATCCCAACGAGGACGCTGTCGCTTTCTTCGCTGATGAAGTCTTACCTCGGATTCAAGAAAAGGTTCCTGATGTAGCGTTCTCGATTGTTGGTGGAAATCCGTCGGCACGGGTGCAAAAGCTGGCAGCGCGAGACGGTATTGTTGTCACCGGACGTGTGCCGGAAATCAAACCCTATTTCGCTGAAGCGATGGTCTTTGTTGTGCCGTTGCGGATCGGAAGTGGCACCCGTCTAAAAATCCTCGAAGGATTGGCAATGGGGAAAGCGATTGTCTCTACGAGTGTCGGTGCGGAGGGGTTAAACCTCAGAGATGGCGAGGAGATTCTCATTGCCGATGTGCCAACCGATTTTGCTGATGCGGTTACCCGACTGCTCACAGACTCGGAACTCCGTCGTAGGATTGGTGAAAACGGTCGCGCCCGCGTGGAGCAGGATTACGATTGGCGAAGCATCGGCGAGAGGCTGCATGGAGTTTATGTTAAAATTGTTCAACCATCAAAAAAGGAACAGCGTTAGATTACAACCCAAACTACTTTACTAAGGTGGAATTGGGATTTGACAGGAAGCAGATAAAAAACGTGCGATAGCACTATTTAATTCGGTAATTGACGGGAAACCATGAATTGCCCTACTACAAACGCGTATTCTTTATAATCTACATAGGAACTCCTCCCTTGCTTTTCCCTCTCAGATGTGCTAATATGTAGCCAACTTGAACGAAACCCTCCAATCTCAATGATAAACCACTCAAAAGGAGCGATTCCGATGTCAAACGGATGGTGGCATTGTTGAGGCGGATGAGTGGATACACGTAGCCGTTACAGGCGCTGGTGATAAATTCAAAATTTACGCAGACGGTAAAGTAGCCGCTGAGACGGACTTTCAAGAAACCGATGGTGCGAATGCCACCTATCGCATTGGTGGTTCTGGTGGCGAGACTTTTGCCGGTCTAATGGACGATTACGCCGTCTTCTCCCGTGCGTTAGATGCAGACGAAATTAATCTGATAATGGATAGCGTTGAGACGTTCTTGGCAGTGGAACCCCAAGGCAAACTGACAACCCGTTGGGCAGCCCTTAAACGCTGAGAACTGGTACAATAGAGACAAAACACACTGCTGGCGAGGTTTCCTAACCTCGCCTACTTATTTTAAGGGAAAAATTGAAATACAACACCGACTTGTGTTAAAATAATAGAAAAGTTTCTACAAAACAAAGGAGTTAACAGATGCCCCACCCTGCTCACAATCTGTTCAATACACGCCGAACACTCGAAAGCGGAGGACAGGAGTGTCCCTACTATTCACTTCCTGCCCTATCAGAAGCCGGTATCGGGTCAATCGCAAAATTGCCCGTCAGTCTCCGTATCCTATTAGAGTCGTTACTGCGAAATTACGATGGACACCAAATCACTGAAACGGATGTCTCAAACTTAGCAAACTGGGACGCGCAATCCCCCAAAGCCGAGGAGATTCCGTTCAAACCCGCACGCGTCGTCGCACAAGATTTCACGGGTGTACCGCTGGTCGTCGATATTGCCGCAATGCGTTCCGCTGTCGCAGCACTCGGCGGCGATGCACGTATGATAGAGCCACTCGTCCCCGTTGATTTGGTTATTGACCACTCCATCCAAGTCGATGCTTACGGCTCAGCAGACGCATTCCAGTTCAATACCCAACGGGAATTTGAACGCAACAAAGAACGCTACGAGTTCCTGAAATGGGGACAACAAGCGTTTGAAAAGTTCAATATCATCCCGCCCTCCATTGGCATCGTGCATCAGGTGAATCTGGAATACCTCGCGAAAGTCGTTATGACAGAGGACTCCCTCGCTTATCCAGATACCGTTGTCGGTACGGATTCACACACCACGATGATTAACGGCTTAGGTATCGTCGGGTGGGGTGTCGGTGGCATTGAAGCAGAAGCCGCGATGTTAGGGCAACCTGTTTATATCCTGACCCCTGAAGTTCTTGGCGTCCACCTTACAGGTAAATTGCGAGAAGGCGTAACGGCGACAGATCTCGTGTTGACCGTGACGCAACGTCTCAGAGCCGCTGCAGTCGTCGATAAATTCGTTGAATTCTTTGGTGAAGGCGTAGAAGTACTTTCCTTACCCGATCGCGCAACACTTTCCAATATGTGTCCCGAATACGGGGCGACTATCGGATTCTTCCCGCCAGACGCAGAGACCATGCGCTATCTCCGTCTCACGGGACGCGATGAAGCACACGTCGATTTGGTGGAATCCTACCTTAAAGCACAAGGCATGTTCGGCATTCCACGTCTCGGTGAAGTCGAATATTCAGATGTCCTTGAAATCAATCTCGGCGATATAGAACCGAGCATCGCTGGACCGAAACGTCCGCAAGATCGGATCGCGCTGTCGGATGTCAAAGAGACCTTCACTGAACTGCTCACGCGTCCGGTCGCAGAAGACGGGTTCGGCGTGCCAGAAACGGATACCGATAACGATGGCATAACACACGGATCGATTGTCATCTCAGCAATTACAAGTTGCACAAACACAAGCAACCCGTCCGTTATGATTGGGGCAGGACTCCTCGCCAAGAAAGCGGTTGAAAAAGGGCTGCGTGTCCGCGATTACGTCAAAACCAGTTTAGCCCCGGGTTCACGTGTCGTAACCGAGTACCTACAGAACACGGGTTTGTTGCCTTACCTCGAAGCACTCGGCTACAATGTCGTCGGCTACGGTTGCACGACCTGTATCGGTAACAGCGGTCCCCTCGACGATGCCGTTCAAGAAGCGATTGATACCGGTAATCTCGTTGCTGCAAGTGTTTTGAGCGGGAATCGGAATTTTGAGGCGCGTGTGCATCCTGAGATAAAAGCCAACTTCCTCATGTCACCACCGCTTGTTGTCGCTTATGGACTTGCAGGACGGATTGACATCGACTTTGCGACAGAACCCATCGGACATAACGATGCAGGTGAAGCCGTCTATCTCAAGGACATCTGGCCCACCCGACAAGAAATCGCCGAGATGATTGGCACAGCGGTCGATCGCCAAACGTTCCGGGAAATGTACGAAGCGATCGGGAATCAGGCCCCCGAATGGGAAGAACTCGCTGGCGCGACGGGTGTCCTCTATCCGTGGAATGAGCGGAGCACCTATGTTCAGCATCCACCGTTTTTTGAAGGTTTCGCCGGCGAACCTGCACCGATCTCTGACATCATAGATGCCCGTGTTCTCGGCATCTTCGGAGATTCCGTCACCACTGACCACATCTCTCCGGCGGGCGCGATTGCTGCAGCGAGTCCCGCAGGCGCGTACCTACAAGAACACGGCGTTGAGCCACGAGATTTCAATACCTACGGCTCCAGACGTGGCAACGATCGCGTGATGAGTCGCGGCACGTTTGCCAACCGTCGCGTTCGGAATCTGATGACCCCTGATGTTGAAGGTGGGTACACCCTTCAGCATCCAGAAGGCACACAAACAACCATCTATGAAGCAGCACTCAATTATAGTGAAAACGGGATTCCGACTGTTATCTTTGCCGGACAGGATTACGGTATGGGTAGCTCACGCGACTGGGCAGCAAAGGGCCCTAAACTCCTTGGTGTCAAAGCCGTGGTTGTGGAGAGTTACGAACGGATCCATCGGAGCAATCTTATCGGCATGGGGGTTTTGCCACTGCAGTTCAAAGACGGTGAAAACGTTCAGACGCTCAACCTCGACGGCAGTGAGATTATCAGCATCACAGGATTTGCGGACACCCTCGAACCCGGACAGATGGCAACGATGAAAATCGTTCGGACAAACGGTGAGACTCTGACAACCGAGCTGCGAATCAGAATCGACTCACCGGTAGAAGTAGAATACTACAAACACGGTGGAATTCTGGACTATGTGATTCGGAACTTCTTGTCCGCTTAACAGATTTTCCCAATTATGGTGCGGTCTTCCCACCGCACCATTGATCCCGGAACCCCACAAATTCCAGTGATAATTGGTCGTCCCCTCTACAAGGGATTAATTGACGAAGTGTATATTGGCAACGCAGCGATTGAACCTGAAGATGTGAAGACAGCTGCGGAGAAAGGTTTGGTAGAGACGTTGAGGATTGTGCAGGAGGTAGAACCTTGAGGAAAATTGGCTATTCGGTGGGGGGACATTAAGAAGTGACTCTACAGCACATCTAAAACCTACGAGTTGGATTCCCGGCCGTCCACCGAATCGGCTTTAAGATTTTTGATTGACTCTCCTGGAAGAAAAAGACCGATTGTTATCGAAACCTAATAATAAAGGGGAATTTTGAAAATGACAGAAACAATTGAAACCTTAGCCGAACGATTGGATCGGTTGGAAAAGGTATTAGAAATGGTGACGATGCAACTTTCTTGCCTCGTTGATGAATTGGTGCCGGACGCACCAGAACATTGCAAGAGTGAGCGGGTAATACGTCCTTCTACTACAAGAGAAGATAAGAAAGAAGGGGCGAGAATTATGAACGAACTCCTCGAAAAAATGGGAATTGCGGATGTGGAACCGATCCCTATTGCGGAACTTCACAAAATTATGGCAACGCACATTCGTGCCGAGGATAACGAGTTTAGTCGTGCGATTATTGAAGAACGCGAGAAATAACTGTGTATTATTTTTACTTTGATGCCAGTGCACTTGTCAAGCGATATATCCGTGAAACGGGTAGCAATAACATCAATTTTCTGTTTGACAATCTTCCTCTAAACAGCTTCAAATGTTTGACCCTTGGTGCAGCGGAGGTTTTTTGGGTCTGTGTTCGTAAGAAGAATGACAGAATTATTACACCCTACGAATTCACGCATGCTGTTGCAAATTTAAATCGTGAGGTGAGTTCAGGCACATCCGATTTCCGTACGGATTCTGTCCCAGATGCCCTTGTTTGGGCATCTCTAAATTTGGTGGAAACTTATTCCCTTAACAGTGTTGATGCGATAGTGTTACGGTCTGCCTTAGAAACCGCGACAGAACTGCGTAGGACTGATGCTATACTGATCCTTGTAGCCTCCGATCAACGTCTACTAAGAGCTGCAAGCAGTGAAGGATTATTAGTTTCTTTGTTTTTGTCCAATGGAAGCATAATGTCATTTGTGTTTGAAAGGTGTGTGAATGTAGAAAAGATGTGCCATTAAGACGCTCAAAAGGTTATCATAGGTGTATAGGTAACCTAACCTTTTTGGAGGGTCTCAATGGCAAAAAGAAGTATATCAAAAAAACGGAAAAAGCACAATCGGAAAAACTGGGTCGCAACACCGCAGGCACCCTTGTGTGCTCTGGGTGAGGTGTTGCGGGTTCGTGAAGTATTTCAGCCCTTGCATGACACTGTGAGTATTCGACAGAAAACGGTTGTGTATCGTCCGACAGATAAGTTAGTTTTTGTAGTGTTAGGGATGCTATCCGGGGCGGAGACGGTGTCTGAAATCCAGAGCAAAGTTCGCCCGGATCGTGGTTTGTTGGCAGCGTTTGGCTACCAAAGATGTGCGGATGCGTCAGTGATCCAACAGACGTTAGATGCCTCAACAGAAGCGACTGTAGCCTCGCTTGAAGTGGCTTTAGCGGAGGTGCGCCTCAAGCAAAGTCAGCGGCATCAGGTCTCTTCTGAGAGTCAAGAGGAGACCCGTGTGGATATAGATGTCTCGCCTTTGCCGATTGGTAAACATGCCGAGGGTTCAAAGAAAGGGTACATCGCCAAAAAACAGAACACTTATACCCGGCAGTTGGCGAGGTGGGTCTGTAGTGACACTCAAGAGATATTTTCTCAGGAGTTATACGCTGGCGACACCCGGAGTGATGCTGTTTTCAAGCCGATGCTTGGCAAACTTGAGACTGTTTTGCGGCTTAATACGATTGAGAAACGTCGCCGAGTTCGGCTGCGTTTTGATGCCGGATTTGGCACGGATGCCAATATCAATTATGCCTTATGGCGGGGGTATGAGTTGATTGGGAAAATGTATGCTTCGCGCCGGATCCAGAAGTTAGTGGCAACCGTGGAGACGTGGGTGTCTGTGCCAACGCGCAAAGGCATCGAAGGGAGAGAAGCCGGGTGGGTGAAACACCCGCATCGGTATGCGAGACGGACGGTCCAAGTCGCCGTGAGAACACCGAAGAAAGATGGCACTTGGAGTTATGCGGTGTTGGTCTCAACCGACACGACGGCTTCTCTCGGAGACCTCGTGCTTGAATATGACCGACGCAGTGGTGCGCCCGAGAGTTCTTTCTCTCAGGATTATCAGGCGCTGTCTTTACGAAAATATCGCAAGTCAGGATTTATCGCACAGCAAGTTTTGCTTTTACTCGCAGAACTGGCACATAACTTGA
This sequence comes from Candidatus Poribacteria bacterium, assembly GCA_965232115.1. GTDB lineage: Bacteria > Poribacteria > WGA-4E > WGA-4E > WGA-3G > WGA-3G. The sequence continues at coordinate 2,870,531 of OZ246958.1, read as the reverse complement.
TGATTTGGATGAAAACGTGGTTCATAGAGGCGGTTGAAATACCTCAAGATGCTTCGGAGCAAACTGAAAACGCACATCGAAAGACCGCAGAGATGCTTCAAAAACGGGGACTGAAACGCTTGAGGCGAGACCTGTTGGCAATCCCAGGAAAAGTCTGCTTTGAAGGAAACCAGAAGGTCGTTGGCATACGAATCAACCCTTTATATCCTATGATAACACACGTCTCCACTGCCTGCAAAGCACTTTTCAAACAATATGAAATGTTGGTACTATTGGACAAAACATAGGTAGTTTTCAATCCAGAGATTGATACGGAAGAAATATTAAAGGCATGGCTTGATATACCATAATAAGGAGGACTTTGGTGACATATCAGAATAGAACATTTCGGCAGCTGCCTTTGGCTATTCTTACGGTCCTGTTGTTCTTCTGTCCGATCAGTATTTTGCCTGCCCAGACTGTTCCAGAGATTGCAGAAAAAGCGTTAGCTGCTACCGTCTATTTAGAGATGCAAGATAGCAACGGTTCGCCTCTTGGATTTGGCAGCGGCTTCTTTGTCAAACCCAACCTCATCGCTACTAACTATCCTGTCATTGCAGGTGCCTCCAGTGGTACCGCAAAATTGGTGGGCAAGTCCATTACCTACAAAATCGAAGGCTTCACTGCAACCGACAAGTACAACGATCTTGCACTCCTAAAGGTCACCGCATCCGGCATCAAACCCCTTCCCCTCGGCAATAGTGATGATGTCAAAATTGGCGAGACAGTTTACGTTGTGGGTAACCCAAAAGGCTTGGAAGGCACGTTTTCGGATGGTATTATCAGCAGTCGTCGCGGTGGACACGCGAAAGGACGTTTCCAGATGACTGCGCCAATTTCTCCTGAGATCAGTGGTGGCCCAGTGCTAAACAGAAAAGGCGAAGTCATCAGTGTTTCCTTCATGATGTTTGAAGGATCCCAGAATAATTTCGCAATTCCTTCCCTCTATCTTAAGACACTACTCGCTCTATCTGGCCCAGTGAAACCTTTGTTTCAAGGTATGTACTGCCATCGGGAATTAGGGCCACCCTCTAAACCAAGATTGTGATAGAATAACAATCTACTGAAAGGAGCATTCCGATGGAGAACCAAACGAAGAAACTTCACCCCCGAGTTTAAAGCAGAAGTCGTGCTTGAGGCACCCCGTGGTGAAACTTCGCAAGCAGAACTGTGTAGACACCATAACCTCAGCGAACAACAGCTCTCGAAGTGGAAGCAGCAAGTCGTTGAAAATGTGGCGACGCTGTTTGCCTCCACGGAGCAGCAATCAAGCAAGGATGCTGAGCGTATCGCGCACCTTGAACGCCTCGTTGGGAGAATGGCCGTGGCAATGGACATCGAAAAAAAAGCATTGACTTTCTTGGAGTGACACCGTCTCAACAGCGATGCCTCGTTGAGAAGTTGCGGACGCAACATTCGGTGCGAGAGATTTCTCAGGTGCTGGGTTTCAACCGGAACCTGTTCTATTATCAACCGAAAAGCGACCCTTCTGAAGCCGAGCTCCGAGCGGAAATAGAGGCGTTAGCCCTGCGATATCCAAAGTATGGGTATCGACGTATCACGAAGTTATTGGTGCGTATGGGATACCGCGTTGGGTATCGACGTATTGCTCGGTTGATGAAAGCAGCACACCTGTGTGTATCAGTGAAACGGACCTGTCAAACCACGAGATCCCTTGAAGGTGAAATCCCCTGGGTCAATAGAGTTCAGGGGCTTGAAGTCTCTCGAGCCGATCAGGTCCGGGTGGGTGATATGACCTACGTCCGTCTCAACAGACGCTTCATCTATCTCGCTTTGCTCATGGATGTTTTCACTCGGATGATAAGAGCGTGGCATCTGGGTCCACATTTGACGCAAGCTCTGACTTTGAAACCGCTACAAGCAGCATTACACCAAAGCGTCCCAGAGATACATCATTCCGATCAAGGCGTGCAGTATCTTTCAAACGCTTATCTTTCAGCACTCAAAGAGCATAGCATTGAGATTTCGATCGCACACAGAGGACGTCCCTGGGAAAACGGCTATGCCGAAAGGCTCATCCGAACCCTCAAGGAAGAAGAAGTTCATCTCAATGACTATGACTCGATTACCCAAGCAAGAGCCCGGATCGGGCATTTTATCAGACAGGTGTATCACCAAAAACGTCCACACTCGGCGTTAGGGTATTTAACATCTATGGAATTTCAGAAAAAAACTTGTCTTAACTTTAGGGAATTTTGGCCCTAATAAATGGTGGCACTACATCGTTTGCGATTCAGTAATTTGTCAAGTATTTATATCCAAAACGACTTATTGCGTAGACAAATAGATAAAAGGAACATTTCATGTAAGGACTCCGATAAATGAAAAAGGCTACTATTTTCGTTTAGCAACACCACTCGTACTCGCTGTGATGGCGATACTTGTCTGGTTTTTGGCACTCTCAACTTACACTTTCAACTTAATCATGCCGTCAATAGTCAAATATCTAATCTATTTAATCGTCATTATAGTCTATGCTGATATAATAAGACGGTTTTTCAACGGGACAGCAGGCTTGCGAGAAATCGTAATCAGACTCATCGGATGGACAATAAGATGGATAACGTTTGTCCTTATCCTAACGTTTATACTTAAAAGATGCTGAAGACACAACTTATCTCAAAACTACTTATTAGAAAAATAAAACGTGAAACAAAAATTTACCAATCCCAAAACGACTTATTGCGAAAAAATATGCCATTTCCAACAAAACTGTTTATCCCGATCGTCTCATTCCTCATCGCGCTCAGTATTGGGTGCAGTCGGGACAACCACATAGAAACCTTCATCATCGGTCCCTATACCGAAACCTGTCAAGGGTTCATCGAGCAGCAGTGCTATCTTGAATTCAATGAAGAGAGCCAGGAATGGGAGTTTTTCTATGAAAGTATACAGGGATTTGACTTTGAACCCGGGTACATCTACACCCTCAAAGTCAGACTGGAGGACCGGGGCACAGAGATCCAAGATGTAGGACGGTATGCCTATCATCTGGTAGAGGTGCTAAGCAAGGAGGCGGCATCGGTAGATGAGAGACCACCGCGGAAACCGTTGTAGACATACTGATAAAGACAGAAAAACCTGTACACCTAATAGACGCTACTACGGTGTCCGATTCGGGAAATGCTAATCTCCCTTGTTTGCCTATTGAAAGTATAGATTATGCGATAGTGTTTAGCGACTCTCAGACTGAATTTACCTTTATGTCTGCCACGAAGTGCCTTATGTGGTCTACTTTCGCAAGTTTCTTGTAGCTGTGTTAACTTGTTATAGACGCGCGTCCGGATTGCTGCATCTAAACGTCGTAAATCCGCTCTGGCATCCGCACTTATTTCCAGTGTGTACAAACCTATTCACCCTCAAATTCTTTAAAAACTTCCTCCAGCGAATAGGTAGTATCTCCTGCCTTGAGAGATGCGTCTACCTTATCTAAATCCTGTGCAAACGCTTCGTTTATCTCCAAGCCCTCATCCGGATCGTAGTGGTAGTCCTCTAACGCAAGTTCCAAGAGTTCGTAAGCAACGAAAAACTCTCGAAACGCAATATCTAATTCCTTAAATGACACCTTCCCTGCTAATAACGCCGCAAGCCGCTCACGGACAACAAAGAGCTCCTGGGTTACGAGATTGCACAGGAGTTGATGGTATTCTTCTGGCGGGAGTTCAACAATCTTCTTTCCTGGTTTTGGATCACTTTTCAAATAAACTCCCATGCGTCTATTGATTCGCTCCTCAAGCGTCGTTTTTCGGTTTGCGAGAATATAGTCCCGATGCCGCTTTAACTTTTTGGTGAGCGAGGCGTGCGGGTCCAATCCCTCAAGCGGATTCTCGGTATATGTTTCAAACCAAAATCCTAAATCTTCGTAGTCCCCGTGAAATTCCATGAATTCTGCATCAAGTTCTTCTCGATAACTGCCCTTAGCCAACAATGCAGCAAGGCGTTCACGCGATTTGAAGATCGCCTCATTAACGAGGATATCTAATAACTTTCGGAGTTCAATAGGTGACATCTCCGCAATATGTTTTTTATTTATCACGGGTAGACTACCTCCCATGAACTGCTTGCAAATCCAATCGGGCACCAACATTGTCCGAAACAGCGTTCGTCCAATCTACATCATCAATACTCTGCAAACTCATTAGCGCAACATTTACCAGCGGATTTGAAAGGGAATAATTGAGCAAAAAGCTGTCCACATCAACATTTGCCATCTCATTCGGAAAACAGTGTTTCATGAGATTCTGGAACGCATTACTCGTCGTGGAACGCATTAGCACAATCCCCATTTCCTGTGCAACCGCGTCAGGAATAATGCCGCGCCTGCCGAAGGTATCACAGGTGCTCTGATACATGAGGTTATAGTGGGTTTGGATCATGTCAAACGCACCGGTGGCAATCAACTGCTCCGCGCCTCCGGAGGGGCCATCCGCCGAAAACCCAATAAAGCGGACTTTTCCGTCCGCTTTTAGTTTCAGGTACGCCTCCAACCCCCCTTTATTGAGAATTATGTCAACATCGTCGGCATAGAACCAACCACCGTGAAATTGTAGGACATCGATGTAATCGGTTCCGAGTCGTTGTAGACTGCCCTCTACATCCGTCGCGATACCGTCTGGATCGTATTCCTCCGTTTTAGTCGCAACGATACACGATTCCCGTCGTCCAGCAATCGCCTTACCGATAATCGTTTCGCTGTAACCGCCGCCGTAGTCAGGCGCGGTGTCGAAGTAATTGAGACCGCAATCCATGGCGTAGTGAAGCATCTTAACGAGTGTCGCCTCATCGTGTTCCGGACGGACTCTACCACCGCCGTAACCAATCTCCGATACGCTGAGTCCTGTTTTACCGAGTGTGCGATACTGCATAGTAACTTCCTTTTTTTAAACAAAATCTGTATATGAGCCGCGGCTCTTACCGCCGCGTATCGTCCGATTGCTCGGTTTGATACAATTCTCGCCAAACAATTGCTCTACCTCTTTAATAACCTGCGGTTTATAGGCGACCTTGTATTTCTGAGCACACCGTGCGATGACTTCGCCGTAACGCGGGGTCATGAGCCGTAAAATCAGATCGTTCCGTCCTCTGTTGGCGCGGGCAATTTTCTGGAGTGCCTCCAGTTTCTCGGTGTTCTCAAGATCTGTTTCAGGGATCGTCACCTCAAGCGCAGAGGTCTGTTTTTCACGGACAGATTCAATATCCACGATGTGCTCAGCCTGTATCTGACGTTGTTCCCGTTGCACTTCATCCTCAGACTTCCGATTCCTACTGTTCTGATTGACTTTCCCGCGGATCCAAACGACTCGACCTTCAACGAGATCCCCGGCGGTCTTATACGCTTCAGGGAAAACAACAATTTCGACCGATCCTTCGAGATCCTCAAACCCAATCACCGCCATGGGGTCCCCTTTCTTCGTAGTCAGGTTTTTAACTTCCGTTATCATCCCTGCCACGAAAACTTCAGCATCAATCGGGTGCTCAACGAGTGTCTGTGTACTCGCGGTTGTATAATACTCAATAATATCGCTATACTCTTCAAGTGGATGTCCAGAAACATAGAAGCCGAGCTGCTCTTTCTCTTGCTTAAGCCGCTCTAAAGGATCATATTCCGGAGCATCTGTAAGCGTTGGCGTTATCGGCATCACTTCTGTTGCCTCACCGAAGAGATTCATCTGCCCACGATCGCGTTCTGCTTGCGCAGTCTGTGCCGCTTTCATGATGTTTTCCAAGTTCACCATGTGCCGTGCGCGATGTCCTTCAAGCGAATCAAACGCGCCACTCAGGATTAAGCTTTCAACAGCACGTTTATTAGCCTGTTTGAGATCCACGCGTTCACAGAAATCCTCCAAAGATTTGAACGAACCGCTCTGTTCCCGCGCCTCAATGATCGCATCTATCGCACCATCACCGACCCCTTTCACTGCGACTAGTCCAAAGCAGACATCGTTTCCATCGACCGTGAATTCCCTCCTACTGCTGTTAACATCCGGTGGTAAAAGATTGATTTCTACGTCCAGAAACTGGGCGAGTTTTTTACACTCTGCGCGATACCGTGTAATCTTCGCCGAATCCCCCGCCTCTCCCGTCATCATCGCCGCCATGAATTCATGCGGATAGTGCGTTTTCAAATACGCCATCCGGTAGGCGAACATGGAGTAGGCGACGGTGTGTGATTTATTGAAGGCATAGCCAGCGAAAGGCTCCAACTGCGTAAATACATCTTCTGCTTCCCGTTTCGCGATGCCGTTTTTGACAGCACCTTCAACGAATTTCTCCCTTTGTGCTTTGAGAAGTTCAGGATCCTTCTTTCCCATTGCGGAGCGGAGGATGTCCGCTTCTCCGAGGGTAAAACCAGCCATATCACGCGCGATTTGCATCACCTGCTCCTGATATACACAGACCCCATAGGTGTTCTTGAGTGCATCTTTAAGCGAGGGGTGTATATATTGCACCGGTTTTAACTTGTTTTTCCGATCAATGAATTCTTGCATAGTGCCGCTTTCAAGCGGACCTGGGCGATAGAGCGCAGGTATTGTAGAAAATTCCTCAAAGGTATCTGGGCGCATCTGCGTCACAACTCGAAACATACCCGGCGAAGCATCCAGTTGGAACAATCCGCTAAGCAACCCCCTGCTAAGCAATGCATAAGTGGGTGCATCATCAAACGGAATATCCTCTAATTTGAGGTCTGTCCCCTTGGTCGTCTTAATCATCTGAATACAGTCGGATATCTCGGTAAGACTTCGCACACCGAGCGAATCAAACTTAACGATACCAACATCTTCAACGGTTTTACCTTCAAATTGTGCTGCGACCTGGTCGTGTTTATCTTTGAACAACGGGACGTAATTGGTGAGGGGTCCATTTGAAATGACAATCGCTGAGGCATGGCACGAAACGTGCCGTTTCATACCCTCAACGGCTTTGCTAAGATCCATTAACTCTTTATTTGCAGGGAGTTCAGCGCGTTGCCGAAATTCAGGGACCTGTTCCAAAGCTTCATCAATCGTGATACCCGGGGTGCTTGGAATCCGTTGTGTCAAGTCCTTGACATTCTCAAGAGGCATCTCGAGGGCGCGTCCGACATCCGTGATTGCAGCTTTCGCGCCGAGTGTGGCAAAGGTAGCGACCTTACCGACTGAATCTACGCCGTATTTGTTTACAAGATAGTTGATGACGTGTTCACGGGCACGATCGGCAAAATCAATATCAATATCGGGTGGACTGATGCGTTCAAGATTCAGAAACCGCTCAAAGAGACAGTCGTAATCCATCGGATTGAAGGTAATGACATCCAACGCATACAGCACGAGACTGCTGGCAGCCGATCCGCGTGCACAGAGCGGGTATCCTTGTTTATGAGCGTATTTAACGTAATCCCACACAATGAGGAAGTAACCGGAATAGTCGGTTTTACTAATAACATCAAGTTCGTAATCCAACCTTTGACGAACAGGTTCGGAGAGTTCCGTGCCGTATTTTTCGCGCAAACCTTGATAGCAGAGCTCTTTGAGGTAGCTGTCATTTGTGTGTCCCTCAGGTACCTCGTATTCTGGCATCAGGTTTTTGCCATAGTCAAGTTTAAGGTTACACCGATTCGCGATTTCAAGCGTATTGCTGATGGCTTCCGGCGGATAATTCTTCAACACCTCCCGCATCTCGTCAACGTTTTTAAAGTAGAAGTGATTCTCAAACCGCAGCCGTTGCTGGTCGTTGACGGTTTTCTTCGTTTGGATACAGAGAAGTACGTCGTGCATCATGTGGTCAGATTTGCGGAGATAGTGACAATCGTTGGTACCCACAAGCGGAAGATTGAACTCTTTCGCGAGCTGTACCATTATCGGATACGCTTCAAGCTCCTTGTCAATGTAGTGATTCTGGACCTCAACGTAAAGGTTGCGTTGCCCCATTATCTCCATCAACGTCTTGAAATTCTGCACACCTTCTTCCCGTCTATTCGAGCAAAGAAGTTGTGGCACCTGTCCTTGGATGCATCCTGTGAGTGCGATAATGCCATCACGATATTCGCGGAGGATCTCCATGTCAATGCGCGGCTTGCTGTAAAAACCTTCTGTATAGCCAAGCGACACCAATTTTAGGAGGTTCTGGTAACCGGTTGCATCTTCTGCAAGCAGCGTAAGATGATAGGGACCGCCCTGTTCTTTCCCGCGTGTCTTTCGGTCGCCAGGTGCTACGTACACCTCACATCCGACGATTGGATTGACACCTGCGTCCTTTGCTTTACTATACAATTCCCATGCACCGAACATGTTTCCATGATCAGTAAGGGCAACAGCGGGGGCACTATTTTCGACCGCCCACTTTACCATATCGGCGATACGACACGCACCGTCGAGCATGCTATACTCGCTATGATTATGTAGATGCACAAATTCCCTTGCCATGCTTCCTCCAATATTTATTTATAAGTGCGATTGTTGAGTGTCTTGTCAATAATGATGAAACCAATTTTATTATATCAAAAACATGTCAAAATTTCTATAGTAAATTTTCCAAAAAGCGGACAGATTCATCTAAACCTCTTAGTCACCGACTACCGACTGCTGATGCCCAAGGGCTTCTTTTAATTTGACACCCGCCACTCAGACTTGCTATAATAGACGATATTATATTTTTAGATTGCTCTCGGACCATGCCATTAAAACGCGATCTGTCAGAATTGAAAGGTACGAACGCTTTATTGCGGTTTTCACACGCAATTAGATGAAAAAATCAAGACTTCTTCTCCTATTTTTAACCCAATTTCTTGTGATGCTTGGGTTTGGCATCATCATTCCAAATCTCGCTTATTACGCCCAAGATATCGGTGCAACTCCCACCCAAATCGCCATATTAATGTCCATCTATTCGGGGATGCAACTGCTATTCGCGCCAATCTGGGGCAGGTTATCAGACCGATACGGCAGAAAACCAGCAATCTTACTCGGACTGCTTGGAAATGCCGTCGCCTTAATCGGGTTCGGATTGGCAAAGGATTACGTATGGCTTATGATTGCGCGGAGTGCTGCAGGCATCGCTTCAGCGGCAGTGCTGCCGAGCGTCATGGCTTACGTTGCTGACGTAACGACATCCGAGGAGCGCGGGAAAGGCATGGGACTCATGGGTGCCGCGATGGGACTCGGTTTCATTCTCGGACCAGCGATTGGCGGTATCATGGGCAGTCATGATACCCCCTTTTTTGTCGCCGGTGGTCTCTCCTTGGTAAACTTCCTCTTCGCCCTCGCGCTACTACCCGAATCACTACAGAAAATCGACACTCCTGAGAGGTATGAAGAACACCACGAATGGGTTTCGCCACGCGAAATATTCCATTGGACAACACTCAAATCGCCGTTCAACTCCCTTTTTCTTGTTGCATTTTTTTCAACTTTCAGTTTCGCCGGATTGGAGGCAACCTTTCCACTTTTTATTGAAAAAGGTTGGGACTATAGACAAAGGGAAATGGGTTGGATGTTCATGATTATGGGCGCAGTTGTTGTGCCAATGCAGGGTGTCTTACTCGGCAGACTTATCAACAAATTTGGGGAACGGCGGATCATCCTCGTCGGGCTATGCCTCAACGCACTCGGTCTGGCACTTTTACCGAATGCGTTCTCCTTCGCAACCCTCACGGTTTATATTACCATCACCGGTATCGGGAATCAACTCATCCGTCCAACCAATTCGTCGTGGATTTCCAAGGAAACCCAAATCGGTCAAGGAACGGCTATCGGCATCATGGATGCCTTTTTAAGCTTCGGACGTATTTTGGGTCCCCTCCTCGCTGGCTGGCTTTACGAAAAAGGAACCGACCCTTACGTGGCTCTGGCGGGCATTTTGGTAATTGCGACGCTTTGTTTGTATATCCCTTTACGCCGCATTGGAAAGGAAGAGGTGAGCGTCTCGTAACTGTCAAAGCCCATCTAAGCAAATGCCCTCACTTTACTATACTATTTCCCAAGGGTGGCAGTCGGTGTTCCACGCGCCGTGTGTTGTATTTACGGCGATACTCCTGATGCGCTTCATCGTCTGGATAACGTTCAGTTTCTGGATACGGATAAGCGGACATTCCGTGAAATGGTAGCGGCTCAACCGTCTGTGATGTGAGCGTATTGATGTCGCCATCTTTGTCCCAACCGTCGCTATAGAGGATAAAGTCACGTACCCAGCCCGTTTTCAAAGTCGGTAAGCGTGCCGCTTCAAATTCTACCGTGATTTCGTCTCCAGCATTGAGGATAACGTACATATCGTCAACTTCCTGCAACAGAGCGTTGACATCACCGTAGCGGGTGTAGTAGCCAGCAAGGTCCCGCCATTGCGCCTCTGTCGTTCCCTTTTGGTAGTCGAACAGATGTGGCGCGTGTGGATTCGGACGATACATCTCAGAGAAGCCGCGGTAGTGCAAATCGGCACTATCCGGATTCAACGTCGTCATCTCCATCGGTACGGATTGCTCTCCAACGGTGAAAAACGCCATATCCCAATAAATCTGCATGTCGGTTTCAATCCGAACGCGCCGATCCTTCGACAGGAATTTGCCCGTCAAATCAACGGTAATTGTTTTGTTTTTGCCTGCGGGTATCCCAATCATATCAATAACGGTTTTCCACTCACCCGTTTCATCCTTCACAGCGACTGAAGGGAAACTCGGATTAATTGTCGGATTCTGTGACAAAGCGACATTAATACTCGTATCGGTCGGGAAAATCCATCCAGTGAGGAAAAGCGTCACAGGTGCGTCATGCGGAACATCTCCGAGGTCAAGGACAATTGCGTGCGGTTCGACAACGCCTTGATAGGCACCAGGTGCGTGTTCTACGGCGTAGTGGTAATCAAATGCCTTTAAGACATCAGAGACATCTTCACCGCGATGATTGAGTGCTGACTTCGGGTATCTTTTCTCAGCGACCCCATAGACTTTGAATTCCGCGAACGGCGGTGGGATATACTGTTCATCTACAAAGATGTCGGTGTCTGCTGGATGATCGACGACTATGAGTTTCACTTCATCAAAATAGGCGGTCTCCCACAATTCCTCGGTAATCTGAATAGAATATTTACCCGACTTCGGTTGCATCTGCTGTCCTGATATTTTCACAAAGTCCCTTGTTTCGTCAGGCGCGACGAACCCCATTGAAGTGACAAGTCCCAACGGGGCGCGCCAGAGCAGATCGGTCACGAATTCATACTGCCCCCCGTTGTAGACGTATAGGAACGGACAGGAACCTTTCAAAACTTGTTTCTCCAGAATTCGCTGTCTCGCTTGCGACGTAACGACATTTTGCGGTACGCCGTTTGTCCAGACAACCCGAACGACATCCGCAACATCATGCGCGCCCAAGCCGAAATGGGACACCTGTTCAGAGACATACCGCAATTGATACAGGTCGCCGACTTTCACCTCCAGCTTCGATCCGATAGCGTCTCTATTGACTTTGTTATTTCCGGCAGTAATCCCTTCCAGTCGGACCTGTATCCAATTGTTCTGATTCCCACCGTTGTTTTGCAGTGCGCGCAATTGTCCGTCAGCATTGATGAAAAAGAGGTCGAGATCGCCATCGTTGTCATAGTCTCCAACTGCACCGGCGACTGCGCTCTCAAGACGTGGCTCACCTGTGAGTGTTGTCGAGTCAAGAATTGGATAAGGTTCTGCAAACTCACCACCGTCATTCCGAAACAGGAACATACCTTTTTCGCCCCCGACCCAGACATCAAGAAACCCGTCGTTTTCGTAATCTATGTTTCTCAAAAAAGTAGGGGGTAGACCTTCCACACCTGCCTCTGGGCCCAATACATCAACGAAACTTCCGTCCCCGGCATTTTGGTAGTGGTGGAGGCGATCTGTTGTCGCCAAAAAGAGGTCGAAATCGCCATCGTTGTCGTAGTCACCAGCGGCAGCTGCGGTATAATGGACATCCTGTGGAATCCCGGTTTCACTCGTAAGGGCGCGGAGTTTTCCTTGTCGGAGGTTGTCGTAGAGGGTGCATCCTGTCTCACTATGCGTAACAAAAATGTCTATATCCCCGTCATCATCAAAATCAGCCGAGAATGCTTCAGTCGGGTAACCTTGTCCGGCAGGAACATCACTTGCATTAGCGGTTACAAAGGTTTGCTCTGTAACATCCGTGAAAGTCTCATCACCGTTATTTTGATACATTGTGGTATTAGACCGACCTGAAAAGAGATCCAGATCACCGTCATGGTCATAATCAACTGGATGGAGGACTTTACTTTCCGTTACCGGCAGCTTATAATGGATGACAGAGGATACCACCTGCCAAATCCCTGTTTCATCCATCTGGTGATGGACTACCGAGTTGAAAATCTGCAACAGTAAATCTTGCGTGCCATCTTTATTGAGATCCGCGAATACTGCTATTGGATTATCAGCCTTAAACCCGTACAAAGGCCTAAACTGCCCGCCCGTATTTCGGTAGATGGATAGTTCAGGTGTTATATATAGGTCGAGATTCCCGTCGCCATCGTAGTCAATTAGCGAAATATCGGCTGAACTGACAGGGATCCTCCTCACATTGGTAAACCCAAGTTCTTCCGTAACATTCACAAATTCCACATCAATTGGTGGACTCCCTTCAGCAGAAATTCGCGCCTTAAATTCTTGACTGAACGTTTCTATCGGATGTCCAAGAATGTTGGTCACCAATTCACCGATGCCTTGCTGATAGCGAGGACTTGCGCGGTGTAAGTTCTCGAAAATACGGATATTTCGCGTCGCAAGTGCCAAGTCCCCCTGCTGTATTGCCTCTATCCCTTGTGTGAGGTATGCCAATTTTTCCGCATCCGTGTCCCCCAAAAGACGCATTAATTCCTGATTGAGACGCTCTGCATCTTCTAACTGTTCCTGTGCCAACAGTCCCTGTGTTAATTTCAACAGCACGACAATATTCACCGGCGACCGGGCATGGAGTTCTTGGAGATGCCCAACCGCCTCTTGCTGTGCCACCGGATCGTTCCGTTGTCCGAGGTAGTGCCGGACCAACTTGTAGCGGAACTCTAATTCGTCGGGATTTAACCGGACAGCATCCTTCATCGCCTCTACGGCTAATTCAGTCTGCCCTTGTAATTGGTAGACCTCGGATAAGATGAAGTGTAACTGGCTTTCTGTTGGTGCAACGGCAATTCCACGCTTGACCCACTCCTCGGCGGTATCGGCTTGCTGTAATCGCAGGTATGCAACCGCGAGGTTACCGTATCCGATCGCCTCATCGGGTAGGAGTTCCACGAGTTCTGTGAACGCTTCAACCGCCTTTGAAGGTTGCGATTCTTCAAGATACGCCAATCCGAGATTCTGATACTGGATCGCTTCTTCAATAATTTCGGTAGTGTTCATCTCCTGCGCCGCCACCGTCCAGACAGCAAAAAGCCATATCAGTAGCAATATACACTGTAAGTATTTTCTTGACATTATGTGTTTTCCTCCTTCTGGATAACGTCTGCGGCTTCCCGAATTGCTTGGCGCATGCTGTTTAGGCGGAGTGTGAGGGAATCTTCCAACTGTTTGAGATGAAGGAGCCACGACTGCTGCGAATCGCCTTCCTCCGAGCCAAACCCGTCTGTTATTGAGAGTCGAATGTATTTGAGTCGTTCCGCTTGTAGCATCTTCATCTGGGTATCGTAGTCTTCAATCCCAGATTCCAACAGAGAACTCAGTTCACGTATCTTTTCCAAGGGTTGTCTCCTTTTCCATGCTATATTTTTTTTCAGTATTAAAATGAGATACAAGAAGTAGTTTATCTTATTTTAGGTTTGTAATCAAACAAAAATTCGGTTGTGCCTGTCTGAATCGCGGGTTATCACGGATTGCGCGGATGACGCGAATTTTAAGGAGCATTCCCCCGAAATTGATGCCTCTTTGTGATCTGGATTTGTCTTGAATTTCCTTATAAAACTTCGTATAATAGCATTAACATGGAGGCAGGGAAATGATTACGCATATACGAGTGAAAAACCTCAAATCGTGGCAAGACAAGAGAAAATTTATTGCGGTCGCTATCGCATACGAGCGGGACCATGCTAAAAAAGCAACTATCTTGCAGGCATTAGATAGAAAATGGGAACCGTTCCAAAAAGCACTTGAACGAGAAGGCGTGCAGATTGACTTTCTCTGCCCATCTGAAAATGAGGGTTAGAGCGCAATGAATTGCGCTACTACGAACAGGCACTAAGTTTAGAATGGATAATCTACTGGACCCCTTGGAGGACAGCAATGACTCAAGAAAAAATAAAAAGGGGCCAACAAGTCTTAGATTCAGACTATGCCCAATTTAGCGCGACAGACCCGTTTAACCCGCAAAACTACGTTGAGGGACAAATCAGTTTCAGTAGAGACAAACGCTATGGCAGGCTGCTGATAAGAAAGATCAATGGTGAATCTACTGATCAGCCGCTCATCTTCGGCACGCCGAAACTTGCTTATCCGTTCGGATTAGGGCATAATTACCGGTTTCCGAGTGCGGAACGGATTTACCGTTTCCGCAAGTACGACGGCACCAACATTTTTATGTACCGTTACAGAAACAACGGGATGGAATACATCACGTTCAAAGTGCGCCTGTTCCCGTTTTTGAGAGGTCGCTACATAAGGATGTGGGAGCATATCCTTCGCAAATACCAGCAAATCACCGAATTGTTTAAAATGAATCCCGATATTACAGGTTTCAGTTTCGAGCTCTATGGATTGGATAACCCGCACATGATTCAATACGAGGATGTCAAGTTGGATATTGTGTTATTGTTCGGACTGCACGGGAGGCATGGGCAAATTGTGATGAATACTGAACTTGAGGTGGGCGATATCCCGAAAGCAGAACAGCTCAGCACCGTTGAAAAAGACTATGTGTGGCACTATGAGCAAGAGCAGCAAGATCTTGATAGGCGATTGGCGTTCATCGGTTTGAATGAGAGTCAAGCTCCCATGTTTAGAGGCGAAGAAGGCAGCATCTGGTATGTAAAAATTAAAGATACTTGCGAAATCCGTATGTATAAGTGCAAACCTCACCGAATTGAGCAAGTGCATTGGACCCAGACGCAAACGCAACTGAGTGCCACTGTGATTTGGGCGACCATCCTGAAAGCTTTTGAAAATTGGGAAAACCCCGAACTTGATGAAATTATTGCGATATTAAATGAAGATTACCCGATCCACCAAATCACGCTCTCAATCGGACAGATCGAACAGATGCTTAACACCGCTAAGGATGCTGCGGATACCGAAAAGAAAATTTGGGAACTCATGGTAATGCATGGATTCGATGGTAACACCAACATAGCGACAGTATTCCATAAAATTGCAAGCCAATTCGATCAAGACAACCGGTTCGTCTACAAAACCATTAAGAACATCCAAAAAATGATGCAGATTGAGGATAAACAGGAGCGATAATATCAAAAAAAATGCGTCGTAATTACCATCTTCTCATCCTCCTTTTCCCAGTCGTCTTTTGGCTTTTCTGTTTTTTTCTGCTCCCACTTGTGTCCGTACTCATTTATAGCTTCATAGAGCGCGGGACGTACGGTGGCGTGCGATGGATTTTTACCCTCGAAAACTATCAACGCCTCTTTGATGGACTGTATCTCGGTATCCTCTGGCGTTCCGTATCAACAGCATTGGTCTGCACTGCAATCTGTCTGCTGCTCGGGTATCCGTTCGCTTACTATCTGGCGCGCTACAGACCGAAACACCGCAACATTTTATTGCTCCTCGTTGTTGTTCCGTTCTGGACGAACTTCCTTATCCGTACCTACGCATGGATATTGATTCTACGCACAGAAGGACTTATGAACAGCCTCTTTGGGACTGTCTTTCCTAATTGGACACCGTTAGAACTACTGAATACGCCGTTAGCGGTGCAGATAGGACTCGTCTACGGTTACCTTCCGTTCATGATACTCCCGTTGTATGCGGCACTGGAGCAATTAGATATGTCGCTGTTAGAAGCGGCACAAGATTTAGGGGCATCGCCACGGCATGCGTTTTGGCATATAACTGTTCCGTTGAGTCTGCCCGGTATTCTCGCGGGATCGATGCTGGTTTTTATTCCGACGGTCGGTGCGTTCCTAACCCCAGATTTGCTCGGTGGTGGGAAAGTGAGCTACATTGGGAATGTGATTGAGAGACAATTTAAAACAGCACGGGATTGGCCCTTTGGCTCCGCGCTTTCATTTATGCTGATGGGCATCGTACTTGTTGGAACTGTGCTGTATTTTCGCGCTTTACAACAGAACGAACCTGAAACTAATTAACGCAAGTTGCCACCCCGTAGCATAATCTTTTAGATTGTGCATCTGTGTGCGCAAACTGAAAGTTTACGCTACAAAACCCTTGGATCATTGACGGTTTTCAGTGAAAAACGAGGTATGCCTGTCTAAAATGGTGTAAGCAGCAACTTGGGTTAATTAACACCGTTTCTAACTGTATGAAAAAATAAATTCGGTAATGTCGAGTGCGGTTCCAAACCGTGAAGAAATCCGCAGAAATACCCAAGCGAAAACCTTACCGATTCGATTGAAAAGTGTGAGTCGTAGTGAAAGTCGCGAGCAGGAGCTCGCTCCTACAGGAAGAGAGTGTCATGAAACGGGTTCTCGAAGTTAATACAGGTCTGGTCTATCTGTTCCTCTACGTTCCGATCTTAGCAGTTGTCGTGTTCTCGTTCAACAGCGGTGAACAGATTTCTGTCTGGCAAGGGTTCACCTTGGGTTGGTATGCGAAGCTGTTTGAAAATGCGGCACTATGGCGCGCCTGTCGGAACAGTCTGATTGTTGCAGGCATTGCCACCTGTATCGCAACCGTTATCGGTACAACAGCGGCACTCGCTATAGAGCGGCATCGGTTCCGTTTCCGAACTGCCCTTGAACGATGCCTCTATCTTCCGATCATCATCCCCGACATTGTGCTGGCGATCGCGCTATTGACCTTCTACGTGCAAGTCCGCATCCCTCTCGGTCTGCTCACTGTAATTATCGCGCACGGCGTTTTCAACATCGCGTATGTTACCGTTGTCGTCCGGGCCCGCTTACAAGGCTATGATCACACATTGGAAGAGGCAGCGCGCGATCTGGGTGCCAACGAGTGGCAGACGTTTTGGCGGATAACGCTCCCTCTTATCGCCCCTGGAATTATCGGCGGTGCGCTGCTCGCCTTCACGCTCTCCATAGATGATTTTGTCATCACCTTCTTTACTGCCGGCGTTGGCTACACAACCTTGTCCGTCCATATCTATTCCATGCTGAAGTTCGGCATCACTCCAGAGATTAACGCTATCTCAACGATGTTATTGGCAAACTCAATCGTGTTTATCCTGCTTTTTCTGTGGTTTCAAGGCAACACCGCTTCCAGTAGTCAGAACGCAGGATCATGAAAACCGACAGTCTTACCGGTACAGTCTGCGAAACAATTAGGAAATTTGTAGGGACTATGATATAATTGTTCCGTTGACACAACGCAAACCGAAAGACAACATGCATTACTTCCGAACACACACAGAAATCAATCTCGGGGCAATTCAACATAACGCTGAAGCAATCAAGGCTTATGCTGGCAAACAACTCATCGCCGTTATAAAAGCAGACGCATACGGACACGGGATGGTCCGCGTCGCAGAGGCATTGTTCGCAGTTGCTGATATGTTCGCAGTCGCAACTACTGAAGAAGGAATTAGGCTCCGTCAGGCAGGGATCCAGAAACCTATCCTTATTCTGTTTACTTCTCTAACTGAGGAAGCGACGCAAATCGCTGAATACGAATTGATACCAACGGTAGCGGATTGGGAGTTCGCGAGTCGATTAAACGAAGTTACGCCGAGAACCCTAAAGATTCACGTTAATATCAATACAGGCATGAATCGGAGCGGTGTTCGTTGGACGGAGGCGAAGCAGTTTCTAAAGAGACTCGAAACACTGGAGCAACTTGAGATTGAAGGGCTGTTTACACACCTTGCGACTGCAGATGAGACGGATAAAAGTTTTGTCTCTGTCCAACTAAAACGTTTTTCATCGGTGCTTGCAAGCAGTAGTGTGAAGATGGTTCATGCAGCGAACAGTGCAGCAACACTTGCAGTTCCAGCATCGCATTTCGATGCAGTCCGTCAGGGTTTGAGTTTATACGGCATCTATCCTGCATCCGAAAAACCGATTGCGTTAGAATCAGCCCTCGCCTGGAAAACACGGGTTGGATGGGTAGGTTCTGTTTCAGAAGGGGAAGGCATTAGCTACGGATTGACCCACAAAGCACCACACCAGACCCGTATCGCGATGGTACAGGTAGGCTATGGCGACGGCTATCCGCGTGGGCTTTCTGGGGTCGGTGAAGTGCTAATTGGTGGCGTACGGTGTCCAATCATCGGAAGGGTCTGTATGGACGTGAGCGTGGTGCAGCTCAGCGATGCAGCTAACGTATCCGTCGGTGATGAAGTGGTACTGATTGGTAAACAGGGAAATGCTGAAATTAGGGTTGATGAAATCGCCCACCGCGCCGGAACAATCTCTTATGAGATACTGACGCAGATAGGGTCCCGCGTGAAACGGATTTTTAAAGAATGCTAATTGAAATCAAGAATGTATCACTCTTTTTTGGCGCAACTGCGGCGTTAGATAACCTCTCGTTGGAGGTGCAAGGCGGTGCTGTCGGCTTACTCGGACCTAATGGTGCCGGAAAAAGCACGTTGCTTAAAACGCTACTCGGTTTCGTCAAACCCAACCAAGGCAGTGCAGCGGTATTTGGAATGGACGTAGAGCGTCAACCGCTGGCAATACGCAGACAGGTCGGATATATGCCGGAAGACGAATGTTTAATTCCGGGAATGACAGCTGTCCAACTCGTTGCTTACGCTGGTGAACTCTGTGGAATGCCGAGACGGGATGCCCTGCAACGGGCACACGAAGTCCTCTACTATGTTGGGTTAGACGAAGAGCGCTACCGCATCGTGGGTGAATACTCCGTCGGAATGAAACAGCGCGTGAAGTTAGCCCAAGCATTGATACACGATCCAAAGTTGCTACTGCTCGACGAACCGACAAACGGTATGGATACCAATGGCAGAGAGGAAATGCTTGAACTCGTTAAAGACATCGCAACCGATAAAGATATCAATGTAATTTTATCCTCACACCTGCTTCCCGATGTAGAGTCTGCATGCAAGGAGATTATCGCACTTTCACACGGAAGTGTTGCTGCACATGCACAGATAGACGCACTTAGAAAGAAGACAGGACGAGCATACGACTTGAAAATCGTAGGGGACACCGAGGCTTATATTGACGCTCTGGCACGCCATAATTACCAGATTGAATTGCGACCCGACAAACGCCTTCACGTTACATCCGAAAACGGAGAACAGACGGATACACAACTCTTCTTCAAACTCGCTTACGATACCGGGGTCCAACTCCGCCAGCTGCGTGAGGTGAAACATACGTTAGAGGACATTTTCGCTGACGTGATGCGTGTGGAATTTTTTAACGATTAAATAGCGGATAGCGAATATTGAAGTTTTTTAACGCCCGACATTTTATGCGTATTTCAACACTTTGTCTTTTAGTGGCGGTTATACCCACCGCCAGCGAGGCAAATGAGATGCTCCGTATTGCTGGTATGGGTGGCACCCGTATCGCAACATCTGCAGATGACGCGGGTGTATTTGGGAATCCTGCATCGCTTGTATCGGTTAAGCACCACAACCTTGCGCTCGGCATCGCCGCTGAGAATCTTCACTGGACAGAACTGCCGAAACACGGTAGAGACCAGTTCGCCGCTGAAGTCAATACAGATTTATATCCGTCAATCTACTACTCATACGCCTTCAACGAATGGGGGTTCAGTGTCGGATACAACGCTAAATCCAGCAATTATGCGAATTTTACGCTTTCTGCGACTCGTGCTGAATACAACACGAACGCCCGTCAATTTGCCGCTGAAACTGATCTCATCACAGACTATTCGCTGTTCCGTGAAGATAATTGGGTGGTAGGACTTAGCCGCAAAGTTGCCAGATCGGTCATAGGGGTCCGATTAAAGTGGGTCGCACAGGACGTGAAAACCGGGGCGGTTGTGTCCACCTTGAACCTCGCAGCACGGCACGGTCCCGACGTAGATGTGCATGCGCCGGAGCAACTGATAGCGGCAATTACCGAAGAACTACAATTCGGAGATAGAGTTCGGGATATTGTCCACGAACAGCAACCGACTTATGACAGGACAGCCAACCGATTAGAATTAGATATTGGATTGCAACGCGAGGTATGGTTCGATGCGCATCATGTAAACCCACCGCTACAGGTAGGTATCCTCTTTGAAAACCTTCTACGGGCAGATTTAGTAGAACCTCTGCCGTTTCGATTTGGTATAGGGGTCTCCTATGAACCTCTGAAATGGATTGCAGTGGGGGCAGATCTTTGGCGGGATACGGGACAGAGCGGACTCGGTTTCGCCGTTGGCACTGAATTACACAAAACATGGAGCAGTGGATATCTAATAACAACAGCACTCCGAGCCGGGGCAGGACGTGAAAACGCAACGCTATACTTTTCAGTTGGTGCGGGGTTAAGGCTCGGTACTACTTATTTGGAATACACGTTCGGGTTGGGAAGTTTCACCTACACATCAAACCGACACCTATTGGCATTCACCTTACGACTCTAATTCAAGATGCAGAGCAAAAAATAGATTCGTAATGTCCGGTGCGGTTAGATGAAGTTTAAGAAAATAAATCGGTAATGTCCGGTGCGGTTAGGAAACCGCACCTACCAGGTTTGGGGTGAATTCGGATTACCGAATTAATAAATTAATCTTCATGAAACCGCACCTACCAGTTTTTTACCGCATAAACCCTATCTCATTCAAGGAGTTAAGCCGTATGACAGCTAAAAATAACGTTATTCAGATTGGCGTTGCCGAAGTGGATATTACGCCAGATTATCCGATTCGACTGAGTGGTTATGGCAGCCGTCGCGAAGAATCGGATGGTATTATTCAGCCGATATGGGCAAAGGCACTCGCTATTGGAGACGATACTGAGGATCCCGTTGTCTTGGTTACAGTCGAAAATTGCGGTTTACCGGACGAACTCACTGAGGAGGTGTCGCGCCGAATCAAAGAGAAAACGGGGATTTCGCGCGCGCATTTCGTTGCCTGTTTTTCACATACACACAGCGCGCCGTGTCTAACCAATGCAGCACCGTTTCTGTTCAGTACGGATATACCGCCAGCGCATCAGGTAAAGATTGATAGGTATACCCATCAACTCACCGACTGGATGGAAAGCGTCGCGTTGGAGGCACTCGCGAATCGTGAACCGTCCCGGTTGACGTGGAGCATCGGGGAACTCGGTTTCGCAAAGAATCGGCGAACCGAGGGGGGACCGGTAGATCATTCGTTGCCGTGCCTGCAAGTCAGGGGTGAAGACGACACGCTACGCGCCGTGTGGGCAAGTTATGCGTGTCACTGCACAACGTTGGCGGGTACAGATAATCATATCTGTGGCGACTGGGCAGGATTTGCCCAAGAGGATATCCAAAGCGCACTTCCGGGTGTGACCGCCTTAATCACGATTGGTTGTGGTGCTGATGCGAACCCTGAATCGCGGATGATGCCGATGCCTGATGGCGAAGAAGAGGTTTTCAGCACGCGTTTGGCGTATGCGAAAGCCCATGGAGAGGCACTTTCAGAAGAAATCCAACGGATGCTAACAAGAGACGCAAAACCGATCTCCAGTGTCCCGATCGGTGCGTTTGAGAGAGTTAACCTTCCGTTTGACACGCTACCGACCCGTGAAGAGTGGGAGGCACGCGTTGCAGCGGGTGGTCACGATGCCTATCATGCACAAAAGCACCTTGAACGCTTGCAGAGAGGCGAGGCAATACAAACGGAACTCTCCTATCCTGTACAGGCGTGGCGATTTGGCAACGAACTTGCCGTTGTTTTCCTTGCAAGTGAGGTGGTCGTCGATTACTCACTCCGTCTGAAGCGTGAGTTGGATGCCGAACGACTCTGGGTCGGTGCATACTCAAACGCATTTCCGGGGTATATTCCGTCGGAACGGGTGTTAGCGGAAGGCGGTTATGAAGGCGGGGGGGCGATGCTCTACTTCGGTCCGCCGACACGATTTGCACCAGGTGTTGAGCAGTTGGTGATTGACACGGTGCATCGGCTGCTGCCAGCCACTTATCAGCAGTAAGCGCGAAGCCCTTCACGCCTCTTGGTTCACCATACTGGAAAGGATACCGAGGATTTTGTCGCACTGCTGGATAGGATAGATGTCCATATCAATCTGTAAGGTTTTTCCTGCTAATTTGAGGAATTGCCACTCTGTGCCGGTAGTCGCAGCACCATAAACAGCTGGAATGTCATTGCCTTTTTCAGCATTAAAACGTTGTGCGGCAAGCATCTCGGCAATACACTGCCCAATCCCGAGTTTCGGATCGTCTTTTTTTACCTCAACAAGAATGATGAGAGGTGCTTGTAGAAAAAGTTGTCCCGGTGACAGGCTTACCAGAAAATCGCAAACGCCTGCTAAGCCATCTTCAGGGTCAACACTAAAGTCAATTCCTGAAAAGAAACTAATACGGTAGTTAAATTTTTCCCGGAGTTCAACGAGTACATCGGCAACAATGAGTTCGGAGCGTGCCTTCTCGGTCCCGATAGCGGCTGCCAAAGGGATCTTTTTCGTCAATCCTGTTGCGAGATAGGCACTTGGGGAGAGTGGCTCTATTTCAGAAAAGAGTCCTGCGGATTCAACTTTTTCTAATTGAAACACCGTCAGTACTGATTCGAGGGTGAAGTTGCTGTAACTCATTGTGGCAAACCTTTTACAACATACTGCCGAGGAAAAGAACAAGAAATGTTATGTCCAGTTATTTTTTTTGAAAGGGACAGGGGGGTGGGATTTCAGATTTTCAACGACTTTGAAAATTCGTTATACTTTTCAAGAAAGTCTTCACTTTCTTCCGATTCTAGCGCATCAAACCCCAATCCTTCAACCCATTCAACGACCCTTAGCACAATCTTATTTATTCTATCTATGTAAGCCTCATGTTCTTTCTGTTCTAACCTATATAAACTATCAATCTGATAAAAAATGAAATCCCTCTTATGTTTTACCTTAAGATAAAATTCAACAAACTCTGTGAATACCGACACGTTCCACAAATCAATTTGTTCAAACTTATCAAACGTCTGCCTAAAGCCAGCGAGGGCTAACATATTAGCGATTTTCTCTGTCGCCAGATATAACTGTGCATCGATATTACCTTGTTCCGACTTTTTCACTATCGCTACTTTCTCAAGTAGCCTCTCCATCCTTAATTCCAAAGTTATACACCTCATGTGCATATCACTGTCGCGGGATATAAATTGTCGCAGCCAGTCGAAGTTTTTAAGTTTAGTAGTTAGAAACTGATTACATTCTGCCTGCAACGATTCATCTTTAAGCAAATCATCTAATTCCATCTGCTCAAACTTCTGAACAATTCCTTCAAGAGTTTGCGCATCCAACATGGTTGGATATAGGAGGCTACACAACACAGAACACGCAAGCAAAATTAATAGCAGACCTGTAAATCTTTTCATGATAAAATTGTTTTTTCTTTCTCCGCTCCGCGCAACTGCAAAAAACAATCGCACAAGGTTAGGACCTTTCTTTGCCTTGCCGACATACTTCTAAGCTATGAATATGTTAACGGGATGCCTACGCGTTCATTTATTTTTTACCGAATATTTCCCGAAGAAGAACATCATAACGGACCTTGGGGCTGAGCCAGTCTGCCGTATCATAGTCGATCTGAGCAGCATCATGTTGCCCCAGTTCAGCATTTGCCTGTCCTCGGTAGTAATAGGCGAGTGCATCCTTGGGATTTTGTCTGATGCTCTTTTCACAGGCAGCAAGTTTGAGATAGGGCGAGTCTTTTTTAAAACCAGGGTCAAGGTAATTCACTTCGTCAAAGTCAGCAATGGCAGCATTATATAATTCTTGTTCATACCTTGCTAATCCACGATAGTAGTAGACTTTGGCAAAATCAGGGTTAAGGCAAATAGCCTCGTCAAAATCAGCAATAGCAGCATCACGGTCCTTCAATTTGTACTTCGCCAATCCCCGATTGAAGTAGGCACTGACATTATCCGGAGTGAATCGGAGGACCATATTGTAGTCGTCAGCCATAGACTTATATTGTCTAAGAGCATACCTCGCACGTCCCCGATTGAAGTAAGCACTAACATTATCAGGTTTGAGGCTGAGTGCCTTGTCATAATCATAAATTGCAGCTTTATAGCGCTTCAGTTTATATTTCGCTTTTCCTCGATTGAGGTAGGCGTTAGCAAAACCTGATTTTAGGCGAATAACATCGTCATAAAGGGCAATCGCTTCCTTATACTCTCCCCGATCAGAGAAATCATTTGCTCTCCGGAATTTATCTTTTACCGACCCATTTATTCTTTGTGATTTATTCCCTGCAAGAAATATCCGTTGGCTTTTATCCACTAACGATGCGTTTTCACTCAAATATTTTAGTTGTTCCTCAATTTCTTGGTCATCTGGGAGGAATCCTCGGAGATCAGTTTGCTCCTCTTTGTCCTTCAGGAGGGAATGACAATTTCCACAAAGCGTAAGTCCGTTCGGAGGATAGTCCTGTTCGTAAGGATATTTGTCTTTAGGCAAAATATGATGGACATGCAAATTTTTGTCAAATCCACATCTACGACAAACGTAACCATCGCGTTTTTTTATTTTATTTTTCCACTGCCAATCGCTCATGAGCAGACTCCACTCTTCTCGTTAAATTGCACAAAATCAGGCTTCCAGTTGCTGCTCATCAATAGAAACATTGTGGGAACTTTTGTCTGCTTGTCGCACGGGGGCTTGAGGTATAGGTTCGTGATGTTTGCGATAGCTCTCTTTAACGCCTTGCCAAGCTATAGCAAGTTCGCGCAAGGCATCCTCAGGTGTCCCTGCAAACGCTGACACGTTGGGCATCTCAACAAAATGGGCTAAATAATCACCATCTTCATCAAGAAACACCTTTACAGCAAATCCATCAAATACATCTTTGTTCACTTTCCGTCTCCTTTGTTATATTGGCTGAGAAATTCCTTTACTTGGTACTGTTTTGCTTGTGTACCTTTCGGTTGGATAGGTAACCGATATCTTCTTGGTGAATACCAAATACGATGGCTGCCAGTTTGATGATCGAAGATCCACCCACATTGGGAAAGTAAAATTTCAAACTCACGAAAGTTCAAACTGTTTGGGGCATTTCTCGCTTTGGCTAACAGTCTATCTTTTCGCTTCATAGGCACCTTGTCTTCTTAACGTGAGTTAGATAGAGAACCCTTATAACACAAATTGTATGAAGTGAAAATAAATATTTCGGTAATTTTTTTGAGATGCCCGGCACGGTTAGGAAACCGTGCCTACCGGGCATAGAGAGAATTCAGACTTCAGATTAAACCAATCCCGCTTCCTTAACCGTCTTCCGTAAGGATTCAAGATTCGCAGCGGTCATCGGTGCAAGGGGCAACCGCAATTTTCCGTTGAGTTTGCCCATGAGTTGAAGTGCGGTTTTCGCAGGGATCGGGTTCGTCTCAATAAAGAGATCCACCGCCAAAGATAACGTCTTATAGTGAAGTTTACGGGCGAGATCGAGATTGCCTGCATGGAAAGCATTGCACATCTCAGCAACGTCTGCCGGTGCGACGTTTGCGACGACAGAGATAACGCCTTTACCGCCGACAGCCATGATTGGCAGCGTGTTCACATCATCACCGGAGAGCACAACGAAATCATCGGGACATAAGTCGACGACTTCACTGGCGCGCTTGAGTTCACCGGTCGCCTCTTTGAGGGCGACAATATTTGGATGGTCAGCGAGCCGCGCAATCGTCGGTGAGAGGATGTCCGTCCCGCAACGTCCGGGAACGTTGTAGACGACAATCGGGATGTCCACTGTATCGGCAATTTTCATATAGTGAGCATACAACCCATCTTGGGTAGGTTTGTTGTAATAGGGTGTGACAATCAGCGCAGCATCCGCGCCAGCGGCTTTAGCGTGCTCCGTTGCGCGTAGCGTCCGCGTCGTTGAGTTGGAACCTGTCCCGGCGATGACAGGTACTTGTCCATTCACCGTCTCAACCGTAATTTCTATGACCCTATCGTGTTCAGCCTCAGACAGCGCAGGGGATTCACCCGTTGTGCCACACGGGACGATGCCGTGTGTGCCGCCGTCAAGCTGAAATTGAATCAGTTCCTTGAGTTTTGCTTCGTCAAGCGATTCATCGTCCTTAAAGGGTGTGACCAGTGCAACATACGAGCCTTGAAACATGTAAGTAAACCCTCCTTGATGCTTACGGCACAACGGCGTGTGCCTGCTACGATGCTTATGGCACAACAGCGTGTGCCTGCTACTTTTAATAATTCCACGCGTCCGTTGTGAGTTCACCCACGTAGATCACGCGGGCATCGCCTTCAAGATAGACGTTCCGAGCTTCACCGTTTTCCACGTCAAAATGGATTTTCAAAACCACACCACTCGCCGTTTTCACGTCCACTGGAGATTCCACCTTGCCCAACGTCGCAGCGACAACTGCTGATGCAATCGACCCCGTGCCACAGGCGAGTGTCTCATCCTCAACACCACGTTCATACGTCCGAATGTCGATTAACCCTGGCGACTGGATTCGGATGAAGTTTGCATTCGTCCCAGCTGGTTGAAAATCGTCGTGATATCGCGTCTGTTGACCGAGAGCGAAAACATCCGTGTCCTCTAAGTCCTCCACAAAGAAAACGACGTGCGGCACGCCACTGTTTGCGAAACCGACGGTGTGCATTCCATCATCCAATTGCAGCAGGACATTGAGTCGGATATCCGTTGGATCGCTCATACGCACTTTAACGTTTTCACCGACGATTTCGGATTCATAAATCCCAGCGTTTGTCAGGAATCGCATCTGTTCGGACGCGATACCGTTTAGGTAGGCAAATTTGGAAATGCAGCGTGCGCCGTTTCCACAAGTCTCTACCTCGCCGCCATCAGCATTGAAGTAACGCATGCGAAAGTCAACATCGTCCGCTTTTTCAACGAGAAGTACGCCGTCAGCACCGACTGACATACGGCGTTGACAGAGTTTCATCACAAAATTTGTATCGGTGCTATCCACAATCTCCGCAAAATTATTGATAATCACGAAGTCGTTACCCGCACCACTGAGTTTCATAAAGGGTATTTTATCCATTGTCCGTCCTTTATTGCCGAGATGTGTTTTCTGAGAGGTATGATAAAATTATTTGGCTTTCACGTCAAGCATTTTTTGGTAGGGTATCGGCACTTGGATGGTTTCCTACCAGAGATAGGACCGATGTTAAGGCGTGCGTACGGAGTTCCTCTACAATCCCTAAAACATCGTCGTAGCTATCAGATGTAACGAGGCGGTTGCGAAAAGGTTTGACGTAGGGGATGCCCTTGAAGTAATTGCTGTAGTGTCGGCGCATCTCAATGAGACCGAGTTTCAAGCCTTTCCACGCAATCGAGAAATCGAGATGTCTTCTAAAAACGGCAATCCGCGCATCTATGGAGGGCGGCGGGAGCAATTCGTCCGTCGCGAAATAGTGTTTTATCTCGTTGAAAATCCAAGGGTATCCGATAGCGGCGCGTCCAATCATAATACCGTCAACGCCGTATTGTTGGCGCATCTGCGCTGCTTTCTGTGGACTATCAACATCACCGTTGCCAAACACCGGAATCTTCATGCGCGGGTTATCCTTAATCCGACCGATGAGTGTCCAGTCGGCACTCCCCTTATACATCTGCCGACGCGTTCTGCCGTGAATCGCGATGGCTTGGATACCGACATCCTGTAGGCGTTCGGCGACTTCGACGATGTACTTCGTTTTATCGTCCCAACCGAGTCGGGTCTTGACGGTGACAGGGAGTTTCGTGGCTTTCACCATTTCGGCGGTCATCTTCACCATCTTGGGGATATCTTGCAAGATACCCGCACCCGCACCTTTGCACGTGACTTTCTTGACAGGACAGCCATAGTTGATGTCGATAATATCGGGTTGAACGCGTTCGGTAATTTCGACAGAGGCGCGCATGGCTTCGATGTCGTGACCAAAAATTTGGATACCGATGGGTCTTTCTGCTTCAAAGATGTCTAACTTGGCAACACTCGGCGCGGCATCGCGGATGAGTGCTTCGGAGGAGATGAATTCGGTGTACATGAGATCCGCGCCGTTGTCCTTGCAGACGGCGCGAAAAGGTGGATCGCTCACATCTTCCATTGGAGCGAGCAGTAGTGGGAAATCTGAAATGTGGAGGTTGCCGATTGTTAACATTTAGTGAATATTTTTGGATTAAGATAATTTCGTTATGTTCAATTTTGGATAAAGTTATTATACCTCGTAAATGTCCCATTGTCAAGGACATCAGAAATGGGAAAACAGGAATAGGTGTTTGACTTTTTTCCATTTTCGTGATAGATATAAGGACACACTGTGGAATGTTGTTCATTCACACCAATTCAATAGCGAGGTCTTTCTTATGAGATGTATTTTTGTCGGTATCGAATATGCTGGAAAATCGACGTTGGTAGACCTGTTGACGAACTACTACCGGCACCGAAAATTGATGGTTCACGTCGACGATCACTTCACTATCCCCGATTCAACCCTCAGCCCAGAATCAAGAGCGGCGTACGTGAATTTCCCCGACGATGTGAAGGAGCGGATGCAGCGGATGCAACTCCAATACCACGTTGAAGTCATCAAAAACTATCCGAATACGATGATTGCAGGTTGGCATATCGAGGAACTCGTCTACTCCTCGTTCTATGGAGATGACCCAGACAGTACGTATTACTCAAAGTACCATATTAATGCCCAGCGTGGATACGAAACACAGGTCATTGAAGCGCGGTTGCCGGATGTCGTTATGATTCACGTTGATGCCAGCGATGAGGCGATCGTAGAACGGATGGAGACAGACCCGCACGAATATCAGATTATCAAAAAAGCCGATATTCCAGAGCTCAAACGCCTCTTTCAAGAGGAGATTGATAGGTCGTTATTTGCGCAAAAAGGACGCAAGATTGTGTTGGATACAACAGAAAAGCCACCGTCCGAATCGCTTGATGAATTGCTACTGCTCTCTGAACCGCTCATCACGTTTGGTGAACTCGCTGTTCGAGCAATGGAGGTGCCGGATACCGATTATGAGATCCGCTATGAAAACGGTGTGCGGAAAATCATACCGGCATAGGAAGGTGGCGAGGCACAGAGACCTCGCCAAACATATAATAGTTTCGGAATTATCTGCTCAGCGGATGCGCGCGGTTTGCAATTGGGAAGGAGACGCGTCCGCCAGAGAGTTGGGACTCATAAGCACCGAGAATCATCTCGAGTGCAGCGACCGCGTCTTCAGCAGCGGAAATTGGTTTTCGGTCGTTCTCAATCGCATCAATGAGATCGCGAATAGCAAGATCATTACCACTGGAGAAAGGTGTGTCGTCTAAGTCGATGGCTTCCCACGCTTGATCTGGACTTGCAGGGACAAGGACAGGATACGGATAGACCATGAGTCGGTTCGCAACATCCCCGCGGAGCGAGAAAATACCGTCGCTGCCGACGATCTCCATGCCGTATCTACCGGAACCCGCCTGATCTCTTCGAGACTCGAAGAAACCAGAAACCCCGCTTTTGAAGGCGAAGTAACTGTTGATGCAATCACCAGCGACAGGACCAACGGGTTCCGTCGGTTTGTGATCATCGCCATAAGCGACCTCTCTGCCGTTGTTGGTAACGTGCCCCTGCATCCATGCGACATCACCGACGAAGAAGCGCATCATATTAAATAGGTGGGTCCCAAGGACGATCATATCCTCCCCACCACCGCGATGGTCCTGCTTACCGCTGGCATGAATGGCTTGGACAGTGCCGATCTTTCCGTCGCTGAGCATCTTCTTAATTGCATGGGTTGCGGGGAGATAGACCGCCTGATGTGCGACTGCGATCTTCTTGCTGTGCGCTTTCGCCGTTTTAACAATTAGATCGCCATCGGCGAGTGTTGCCGTCATCGGTTTTTCAGAATAAACGTGGCACCCTGCCTCAATACACGCAGTCACCATGTCTACATGCTCGGTCGTCCAGCGCGGACAGACGCTCACAATATCAAGGTCTTCTTTCTCAAGCATATCCCGATAATCAGCGTAGCTGCAGATCGCACCTGCCTCTGCTGCGGCTTTTTCTCTGCCAGCTTCGTCCGGATCAGCGACAGCGATAAACTCAGCGTTCTCTATAGCTTTATATGGGGTATGAAGCGCGTGTCCAAAGTTGCCTGCACCGGTATGCCCGATAGCGGCGGCGCGATATGTTTTCTGGCTCATTTCTTCTCCATTTCCGTGTTACGATTTAGTAGCCCTTCGTCTTATCAACAACGTTAACCAACGGTTCGTCTGCGAGGTAGCGATGTAGATTGTCGATAAAGAGCTGCATGGCACGCCGCCGAATGTGCTGTGAAGCACCGGCACTGTGCGAGGTTAAAATCACGTTCTCCTGTTCCCATAACGGACTTTCTGGCGGACACGGCTCCGTGTAGGTCACGTCTAACCCTGCCCCTGCTAACTTCCCACTCCGAAGCGCAGCGACCAACGCCTCTTCGTCAATAACCTTGCCGCGACTCACATTCACGACGTAACTACCGTCCGGCATCTGATTGAACTGCGCGTGTGATAGGAGTTTATGCGTTTCAGGTGTGCTCGGACAACAGACCATAACGATGTTCGACTGCGCCAGAAACGGCATCAATCCATCCAAATTATAGAGTTCCGAAACAGTATCGGGTTTGTCAATTGATTCAACATCCGCAGCGACGACCTCAAATTCAAAGGCGCGCGCACGTGCAGCGATCGCCCTTCCGATACCACCGAGTCCAAGGATGCCCATCGTCATCCCCGCGAGTTCAATACACTGCGTGCGTTCCCAATGTTTTGTCTTCATAAATTCCAACTGTATTGGAATGTGTCGGGTAAGCGATAAAAGGAGCGCGAAGGCGTGTTCGGCGATCTGTGTGCCGTATAAGCCGCGACAATTCGTAAGGACAACATCGCTCGCTTTGAAGCTGGGGTACATGAACCCCTCAACGCCGGCATGCGGCTGGTGTGCCCAACGCAATGCGTTTGCTTCAGGCATTGCGTCTTCACCGATATGTCCAAATAAGATCTCGACATCGGCGATATGTGCACGCAAAGGGTCTCCATGTGGGAGGAAACTCACTTCCACGTTCTCTGGAATGTCTGATAACATCGCCTCAATTTCCGGTGCCTGCCGACTGCCAATTAAGACTTTTATTTTCTCCATACGCCTCTCCTATCTGGACAAGTGCCATTCGTCAGATTTAGCTGCTGATCGCATCCGCGTGTTTTGCCCACTGGAAGTCCAATTCGCTGATGCCGCCTGCATCGTGGGTCGTCAAATCAATTGTCACGCGGTTATAGACATTGAACCATTCTGGGTGATGATTCATTGATTCAGCAATTAGGGCAAGTTGTGCCATAAATCCGAACGCAGTAACAAAAGTATCAAACTGGAATTCCTTGTGTAATTTACCGTCTTCCACGGTCCAACCGCTGAGTTGTTCGAGGTTTTCCTGAATTTCAGCGTCCGAGAGTTTTTTCGCTGCCATTAAAACTTCTCCTCAAGATGTGTGTAGGGCTTGTGAAGGTCATTTAGCGGGTAGAGTCGTAAGTCCTTGCAGAGTGGACGAATTTCTCACACCAAATGACGTTGACCGAAATTGTAGTGGAAAATAGATATATATGCAAGTTAAAATAGAGATAGTTGTCAGTTTTATGGTTGTTGGTTATTGGTCAGAATTACGCGTCAAAATTTTATACATCTTAGTAATAGATAGAATAGGACTTACGCAAAATTGCGTCAGAACGTCCATCTTGATATGATGAAGATACTTCCTATCAGGGATCGGTGCGGTTGGAAACCGCACCTACCAATGGAGTGTGTAAGTCCTATAGGATTAAAAAAATTAAATAGTCACAATGAATAGATAGGAGGAACGAATGGCAGGTGCAACAACGCTTTATTTTCCAGAAGTCGGTCCCCAGTGGCAAGACTGGGTTCAGGTAACGAACGTCGGCACGGAACCGACGCGCGTAACAGCGATAGCCAGACACGCCCGTAACGGACAACCTACATGGTCAGAAGAGAAAACGATACAACCCTTCGAGTGCTGGACCCCAAACGTTGAGGCGATTAAAGAAAACTCCTCAATGCAGTTCAGTGCAGACCAACCGATTGTAGCCGAACGGCACATGCACAGGGGTACAAACGTTCTCGACTTTATCGGTGCAGCCCCAGAATACGAGACAGTCGGACAGCGGCTTTTCTTTCCAGAATTGGTATCAGGGGCACACGATTGGTTTCGGGTCCTAAACGTCGGTGAAGCGGACGCACACGTCAACATTACCGTCCGAAACAGAAACGGTAGGGTGCTTCGCCAACGCCACCACGTCATCAAACCTTTCTGCTGTTGGGATCTCAACGAAGGCGTTATGGGAAACGTTACCGGCACGGTTGAGATGCAGAGTTCACAACCGATTGTGGCAGAACGTCATCTCCACTATCAAGGTGGGAAGACATCGGTTGGGCAATTCGGGCAAGTGATCGCTGACGCCCCGCGGACCCTCTATTTTCCTGAGGTTGGCCCCGCATGGGAAGATTGGGTCGTGATTGTCAACGTCGGAAGGGAACCTGCTGAGGTAACCATGATTGCGCGTAAGGACGATAACGCACAAGCGACATGGACGAAAAGACATAGCCCCTTGGGACCTTTTGAATGCTGGACACCCGATATGGACGACATTAAAGTGAAATCTTCCGTAGAGGTTCGTAGCGATCAACCCGTTGTCGCAGAGCGGCACATGCAAAGCGGAACGGCTATTATCGACCTACCGGGGGCATCCGCAGAGGGTGGACATGTCGGTATCCGACTTTTCTTTCCTGAAGTCGCAGCGGGTGCCAGGGATTGGTTCCGATTCCTCAATGTTGGGGAAGCGGATGCGTTCGTCAATATTATCGTTCGGAATAAAAACGGCGATATCCGTCGGCAGGTGCATCGCCAGATTAAGCCCCTCTGTTGTGTGGATTTAGATGAGGATGAAATGGGAAAAGTCCGCGGCACAGTCGAAGTCCAAAGCACACAACCGATTATCGGTGAACGGCACTTGCACTACCAGACAGGGCATAAAGGCGCGGTTGTCGGGGAATATGGGGTTGTCATTGGAGAGTAACAGATGGCATGGATTCAGACTGTAGACGAGACCGATGCAACGGGTATCGTGAAAGAGGAATATGACGCTGCTATCGCGCGGGCGGGTGAACTTTACAACATCGTCAGGCTTTTTAGTGCGCGCCCGAAGAGCATGCGAGCCTTTGTCGAACTCTACAAAGCAGTGATGCACGATGAGGATTGCCCCTTGACTCGGATGCAACGGGAGATGATCGCGACTGTTGTCTCGAAAGTGAATGAATGCCACTACTGAATCGTTGCGCACGCAGATGAGTTGCGGGTCCAACTCACAGACGCACAGATCGCAGCTTTTACGAAGGATTTCCGAACTGCCGATATTGATGATACCACGAAAGCGATTCTTGAATTCGCTGTTAAGGTAACAAAATCAGCGTCTGCTGTCACACTGGCAGATTTGGAACATCTCCGCAGTTATGGGTTGACGGACGAGGCACTTTTCGCTATTGTGGAGGTTGTCGGATTTTTCTGTTATGTCAATCGGATAGCAGACGCATTTGGCATCGAATTAGACACATTTTTGGAAGAGAGGAGAGAAAGCTTGCACTTGGCAAGTGAGAATTAGCATATGAATTTAGACAATAAAATCGCTATCGTAACAGGTGCTGGACAAGGTATCGGAAAAGCGATTGCCATTAGACTCGCTAACGTTGGGGCGGATGTCGCTATCATGGATTTGAACATGGACGCAGCAGCATCGGTGGCACAGGAAATCAAGGGTATTGGACGCAGGTCGCTACCCCTTCAAGCCGATGTCTCACAGTCCGCTGACGTTAACGCCGCTGTTGAGAAGGTTATTTCCACGCTCGGTCGCGTTGACATCCTTGTTAACAACGCCGGCATCGCGGGACGTACGCTCCCACTTACCGATTTAGAAGAAGCGGATTGGGATGCTGTGATAGGCGTAAATCTCACAGGTGTTTTTCTGTGTTGTAAAGCGGTTATCCGTCCGATGATTGCGCAGAATTACGGCAGGATTGTGAATATCGCCTCAATTGCTGGAAAAGAGGGTAATCCGACGTTGATTCCGTATTCGGTATCTAAGGGAGGGGTTATCACCCTAACAAAGGCACTCGCTAAAGAGGTGACCGACTACAATATCCGTGTGAATGCGGTCTCTCCAGCGGTCATCCAAACCCCGATTTTGGAAGGTATGGCGCAGTCAACGATTGATTATATGGTGGGTAAAATTCCGTTGGGACGCGTTGGGCAACCGGAAGAAGTTGCGGCTGTCGTGAATTTTTTGGCATCGGATGAGGCGAGTTTTGTGACGGGTCAGTGTTATGATGTGAGCGGTGGTAGGGCGACATATTAGATAGCGGTCAGCCATTAGCACGCTACGCTTTTAGCGGTCAGCACAAGAAAGTTTGCAAGTTCAAAGTTGCGAAGTTCAAAGTTATGTTTGATGACCCAACAACTTTCGTTCACTTTAGATACACTTTAGAACACTTTTAAACTTTGCTATCCGCTGACCGCTGACTGCTAATTGTTACTTACTCCGCAATGCAGTAGAGATACTTCCCACCGCGCAGGTATAATTCGTTACCTATAATCGCTGGCGATGCGTTGAAACTATCGTCCAACGTGTTTTCTGCCAAGATTTTAAATTCGGGGCCCTGTTGGACAACGTTCACGACCCCATTCCGTCCCGCGACGTAAAGTCGGTCCGCTGCACCAACAATAGAGGCATAAACACCAGAAACACCTTTCAGGCGCACAGGTCCATAATGTGCCTCTCCGGTTTCGGTATTGAAGGCGGAAAGGATACCGTCATTGCTTTTCAGGAAGTAAAGTATACCGTCAGAGAGGAGGGGTGATGGTACATAGGGTGTATCGCGATTAAATTCCCATGCGATGGCATCAGAGCCTCTAATATCACCCGTTGCAGATGCGAGAGAAACCGCTTGCAAGGCATTGCCCCGGAAGCCACTCATGAGGTAAACAGTGCCTTTCGCAGCAACCGGTGAAGGAATAGCATTGCGAGTTAAGCCGTCGCCTTCCCACAACAGTTTACCCGTTGCGAGATCGTAACCACGGACACGATTTGTGCCAGTCGTAATCACCTGTGGTTTCCCATCGTGTTCAGCAATAATCGGCGAGAACCACGTCGTTCTTTCGTTGCGAT
Source organism: Candidatus Poribacteria bacterium (assembly GCA_965232115.1). Classification (GTDB taxonomy): domain Bacteria; phylum Poribacteria; class WGA-4E; order WGA-4E; family WGA-3G; genus WGA-3G. Next base: position 2,835,028 of record OZ246958.1, on the reverse strand, counting down.
CGGTTTTCCACAAGACATCCCCGGTCCGCTTGTCGAACGCAGTAATGAAGGAATCACGCTCATGGTCCTGCACGATAACGAGCGTGTTGTCGTAGAGAACTGGGGAACTGCCTTCACCGAAGGTATTGCTTTTATACATCGTGCCAACGTCTTTTTCCCACTTCACATTCCCATCCATATCCACACAATAAAGCCCACGTGAACCGAAATAAGCGTAGACGAATTCACCATCGGTGACCGGCGAATTTGAAGCGTAGGTTGCATCTCGATGTGTTCCCTCATGAGGCACTATTGCTCGGAGCGTCTTCTGCCAAAGCACGCTGCCATCACTCCGACTAATAGCAAGCAGGTCAAATTTATACACTGGACCGTCATTTCTACCACCAAAGAAACCACCGAATGGATTGTCGTCGTCTTCAGATTCCGCTCTTGTACCTTCAATAGCCGTTTGGACGAAGATTTTGTCTCCCCAGATGATTGGTGTGGCATGTCCTACGCCCGGAATAGCGATTTTCCACCGCACATTTTCGGTTTCACTCCACGTGATTGGTGGATTCGCATCAGCTGCGATGCCTGTAGCATACGGCCCGCGCCAGTGATGCCAATTTTTCTCAAAACCGTCAGGTTGTGACGCTATCAACGCAATCGCCGCGAAAGCAAAGATACATAGTGTCAAAATTGCGATTCTTTTTAGCATTTTAATTCTTATCCTCCTTATCAATTCAGGACTTACGCAAAATGACTGAATTTTGCCTATTTTCACAAGATTCGGTGCGGTTGGAAACCGTGAAGAAATCCGCAGAAACACCCAAGCAAAGACACCAAGCAAAAACCCTACCAGTGGGGTGCGTAAGTCCTACAATTATCAGTCTGCCGACTGCCTTATGACTTAGGCTAAAATGTCTTCAATAACAAGCGGTTGTGCCAATTCAGCGTTTGCGGCTTCCAGTTTCTCACGACTGGAAACGGCACACACCGCTGCTTTATCTCGATTTCCCTTTCCCTCTAAAAGTTGCAGGAGTGCCCGTTTGACCTCAGTTGGTGTCGCACGGCGGAGTTGCGCGTAGCGTTCCTCTCGCATCTCGCGCGTCTGCCCAACGAGATGTTGACTCAGCGCACTGCTTGCGGCTTGACTTGGACGAATCGGTTTCTCACCATCCTTCGCCGTAGCAATGATTGCCCGGTCTATGTCCGTCTGTGTCCATTCTATCTGTTTAACGTAGTCAACAGTCTGTTCAAAGACGTTGATCGTCCGTGCAACATGCGGATCACGGAACGAGGACTGACACAGCACAGCATCATAAGGACTATAGGTGAACCTTGCGCCGTAAGCATTGCCTTTAAAACGGATTTCACTGAGTATGTAATCGAGTCGAATGAGATGCGCCCCGATCGTCAAGAGCGTTGAATCCGGATGTGAATAGTGCGGCGCTGGCATTACGTGTGCACAGTGCGCAATCTGAATGGGACCCGCTAATCCCTCTCTTGGGGGTATCTCAAACTGCTGAAACGCAATGGGTTGCGAGGTTACCGGTTCATCTCCCATCGCGTCAAGCCACACCCCGAGTTTCGTCCGCGTGGTTTCAAAAGCGGTATCCGAACCCGTGAAACTGGCGGTTACCCGTCCACGCGTCAGCAAGAAATCGCGTATCCCTTCTATATGACCCATAAGGTCGGCATTAAGTTCGTCGAATCCGTTAAGGAATGTTTCGCTGTTGCGGAGTTGTGGCAGCCCATAGATTAATTCCGCGAGATGTGCATTTGATGAAAGCCCCCGTGAAGCGTGATGAATCGCCGTACTTGAACCGTCGTGAATCATCTCCGTGCGATATTCCGCAACGGCTTGGAGCAGGACATCCCGAAGGCGCTCCGTATCGCGTGGGTTCACAGCAAATAGCAGGTCATGCAGAACATCGAGCGCAGCATCTATTTTATTATCAAGTGCTTTGAGATGAAAGGATAGACCTCGCAAGGCCTGATCCGCATCCCGTGCGTGCGTAGAAAACCACGGTGAGCACCCAATCCCGCCAGTGACGGCTGATGTTCGTTGTGCCATCTCTTCGTAATTCATACCAGCAGCACCGAGTTTGCTGATGGCATCGGCGTATCTGGGAAAATACGTCCAGAGATGTTCCGGTAATCCTTGCAAATCGAAGTTCAACACGAGGTAGTTAACACCGTTGGCAAAAACATCGTTGCGTAGCAGCTCCTGTCCGCCGATACTTTCAACCGTCGTCGGAATATGTCTCGGTTTTTCAGGGAGATCACTGACCTGAAGCTGCGGCAGCCCTGCCAACGCTTCCGGTGAATTGGGAACACCATTGAGACGCTCCAGTTCCGCGGCATCCGCAGCGATTTGCTGGACTTGTTCATCTGTCAGTTGTGCGCGTGTTTTTTTCATCCGTTCCGCGAGTTCAGCATCAATCTTTCCCTGCATGTCTCGATCTGGCGATAGTATACTGGCGAGGCGATGCGGGTTTTCGATAAGCCTCTCTCGGATGAACGCATTGAAAATTGATGGATTCTCCTGCCACTGCTGACGAACCGTATCAAGCGTTTGCCCCATCTTCAGGAAGGTGTCCGAATCCTTCTCATATATCCATCCCTCAATGACTCGGTAGAGCATGCGGAGCGGGAACATTGAGGCGACTTCTTGGTAGTGGTAAGTCGCTTGCTGGAATGCTGCTTCAACTTTTTCGCTATCAATCTCTGAATCGACAACCTCTGTTAGGGTATCAATGACCAATTGACTAAAGGCTTCAACGCGATCGGCTTCACTCCCTTTGAGTGCGAGGTAAAAAGTGGCTTCTGGTCCGATAGAACTTGCGCCGGAGAAAACAATGTCCGCACCGAGTTTGGCATCAATAATCGCTTTACGGAGCGGTGCGGCTTCGTTACCGAGCAGAATGAGACTCATAATACGACCGAGAACCACCTCTTCCGGGTTGGTCGCGTCCCCGATAAGCCAACTGAGCATCAGATACGTTTTTTCCGTGAGCGGTTCATCAGCACCAACCGGGTAGGTATCCGTTGCTGTTCGTGGCGCGTCCCATCTGGGTTGGTGTGTGACCTCTGGACGTAGTGGACGTAGCACCGTACGTGCCGCATTCTTTGGGATATTATCTAACCTATCGGCAAGGAAGGTGAGATAGTCGCTCGTTGGAATATCGCCGTAGAGAACGAAATAGCCGTTGCTTGGATGATAATAGGTTTCGTGAAATCCCTTCAGCTGCGTGTAGGTCAGATCGGGAATGGCATCTGGATCACCGCCGGATTCATTGGCGTAAAGCGTATCCGGGAGGAGTCGTCTCATCACAGAACGGTATAAACAGGCTTCTGGGTCCGAGAACGCGCCTTTCATCTCGTTATAGACGATGCCTGTTATCTTTAAATCGCCTATCGGATCATCAGGATCAACGGGTGCGAGATGATGTCCTTCGCGCTTGAAGGTGTTTTCAGTCAGTAATGGATGGAAGACCGCGTCAAAGTAGACCTCTGCCAAGTTGAAGAGATCTTTTTTCACGTTGCTCGATACCGGATAACAAGTGAAATCGGAACTTGTCATGGCGTTGATAAAGGTCGCCATGCTCATTTTAATCATTTCAAAGAACGGCTCTTTCACCGGAAATTTGTGTGATCCTGCCAAGACCGCATGCTCAAGGATATGCGGGACACCGGTATCATCTGATGGCGGGGTCGGGAAATTAATGGAGAAGAGGTTTTCAGTGTCGTTCGTATAGATATGTAGCAGGCGTGCGCCGCTGTGTTGATGTGCCAATTCAATCGTTACTGCCCGTAACTCCTCAATTGGCGTGACGGCTTTTACCTCAAAGCCGTGCAGTTGTTCGCCGGGATGTAATTTTACGTCCGGCATCCGACTGGTTTCCAATATTTTGCCTCCGTGGTTTTTATACTATCAGGACTTACGCAATTTTGACTGTCCAGCATTTTGTGAGATAGAGATTTCTGGACGAATAGAGACATTTTTGTGGCACGGGTTGGAAAACCCAACCCCTACACAGGTTTGCGGCGTACTCGCCCAGATGCGAAGTGCATCATGCTACAAAAGAGAACTCTGCGTAAATCCCAACTATTTTTTGGTTTTTGCTAAGTTTGCACAAATAAGTTCTTCGTCGTTCCGTGCGAAGACGTGTTTATAGGCATAAGCGGGGTGTGCCCATGTAACGCCGCCTCTGCGGTTCAGTTGATCCCGCGTCGGTTCAATCAGTTTAGCACGACTGACGATATTCAATCCTTCAGGCGTGAGGTCTGTGATGAGCAGTTCGCCGCGTTCGTTGAACATCCAGACTCTGTTTTCTGACGCTGCGGGATGTTTGACAGAATGGATAGTGCTCCAGCGTGCTGTCGGCACGGCGGAGAGGTCTTCCCAAATCCGATCGCCATTTCGGGCATCAATACAACGGAATTCACCGTAGCTATCTACACCGTAAATATAATCACCAACCCGAACCGGGGTTGACATCGTCGTCTGAATCGCCTCTGTATTCCGCTCATCTTTACCCGTTCGGTGCCATGCGAGTTCGACATCTAAACTATCTGGTGCCAATTTCAGGAGCAGCGAACCTTCATAGAAGTTTGTGAAAAACAATTCATTCTCATAGAAAATTGGGGTTGCAATGCCGATCTCCCAACGGGTAGAAGGAAATGGATAAAGCCAATGGACTGTTCCGGTTTCTGGATCAAGAGCAGCAATGTTATTCCCTGTCCAAGAGATTAAAACCCGTTGACCGGCGTGTGTAATGATAATGGGTGCCGAATAAGAGGCGGTATCGTCCACGGCTCTCCATTTTTCTTCCCCGGTTTTTCGGTCAAAGGCAACAATACACGCCTCTGGTGTACCCCCGATTTGAACGATGAGATGTTCACCTTCCACCAGCGGTGCGCTTGCGATCCCCCAGATAGGCATCTCAATATTGTATTCGGTATTGAGATCCTTTTTCCAGATGACTTCACCTGTGGTAGTGTCAAAACAGTGGAGATGTCCCATTGCACCCAAGGCGTAGGCAAGTCCGCCATGCACAGTCACAGTTGCGCGGGGTCCAGCGGCGTAGTCGATTTTATAGACGCAATCGTAGGTGTAAGACCAGAGCTTCTCTCCCGTTTCCCAGTCAAAGCAGTGTACGCGTTCGACCTGTTTCGGTTTCATCAGTTTATCGGTGACGTAGACACGTCCATCGGCGACAGTTGGTCCGCTATAACCGCTACTGATAGGTACACGCCACCGGATTGGAATCTCTGAACCTTCAAACGCTTCAATAATCCCCGTTTCCATCCAAACGCCTTCGCGATTTTCGCCACGCCATTGATGCCATTCATCTGCGCCAGCGAATCCTGCGATGACAAACAGGACGACGAGTAAACATCTAAATTTCTTCATAAGTCTTTTGTATAACTCCTTAGCCAAAGAACCATCTGTTGATAGACCGCTGCTGTGTCCTCATATTCTGTTTTTAACTGCTTTAATTTCGCATGCGGTCCATCAATCCGACTCTGTTTGAGAGCTTCTGAATTCCGGTGTGTATCGCCTTGATAAGTTATCTCTACCAAATGCGCGAGGTGTCTGACATCAACATCGGTATCCAACAGATACTCATAGATGAGCCGCGCCGCACACGTACTATTTCTGTTCTCAAATGCGGGGGGTTTGTGATCAAACCGATAGTTTTCAGGACAATAGACGTTCCCAACATCCACCAAGCAATCGGCATGCTGCATGAGTGTTTCTGGTACTTTTCGGTTCACAAACAAGACCTCTGATTCGTGTGCTTGGAAGAGAAAATCTTGGGCAATCCAAGCACTCACAATCGCGTCAAGGTCTGGGTCTGCGTGCGTGACAATCCGTTTCAATAGCCAACCCTCCCACGCTTATCTATTATACAGAATTTACGAGAGGATTGTCAAGTGCATGTTTGAGAATGCTATTCTCCAAAGGGTGCATCCATTACGCACCGAAACCCGCGCAAGAGGGAACCAGGCTCTCCACCGAGTCGGCTGGCACACCGGGTGAAGTCTAAATTTTCAGCCCAACCGCCGCCTTTTAGAACGTGACCATCGCCGGTTTCGGGGCCTTGCGGATTGACCTTCGGAGGGTTGGTGCGGTAATAGTTTGGATCGTACCAATCCGAGACCCATTCCCAGAGATTGCCCGCCATATCGTGCGCGCCGTATGGACTCGCGCCTTGCGGGAACTGACCGACAGGAGCGGTTTCTTTATAGCCATCTCTGTGTCCTCTGCCGTCGTTACCACTGAGCTTTGTATCGTCAAACACGTTGCCCCAGGGCCAGGTGCGTCCATCTGTGCCGCGTGCGGCTTTCTCCCACTCCGCCTCGGTAGGCAACCGCTTGCCTGCCCACACCGTATACGCGACGGCATCTTCCCATTTCAAGACAACGGCAGGAAGGTCGGGAGCATTATACGGAAGGCGATCAAGATAGTGTTCTGGTTCATAATCCGTTTCGCTGAGAAATTGTTTGTATTGTCGGTTTGTCACCTCAAACTTGTCAATGTAGAAGGCATCAAGATAGACGGTACGCTGCGGACGTTCGTTGTCATATCGGGCGGTGTCGCGGAGTGGAAAGATCTCTTTGTAGTGTTCAATCTCCGCATCACTGGTTCCCATAAGGAACTCACCAGCAGGGACATAAACCATGACGGCATTGTCTTTAGGTGTCGTGATGGTTTCAATCGGAAGAGTGCCAACGAGAGGGGACTCTATTGGATCCTGACAAGCGGGTATCAACAACAAAAGCAGCGAGAGTGTAAACAAAATGTTGGACGTTCTAAATTTCATCTCTAATTTATAGGCGGGTATTTCTATAGGGTTGGAAGGTTGTGTTTATAGACGCACTGTGTAAGCGCGCCTATAAACAGCATATCAAGAGTGGAAATCATGCTTATCGGACTGCTTTGACACTCCCTACGCCTAAAGGCGTGGGATTCTTGCTTCGTTGTTTCGTGCTTTCTCAAAATAGAAAGTCTTACAGAAACTCCACAAGCGTTTAGACTCTCGGTGTATCCCACCGCGAGGGGTAAGCGAATGCATCAGGGGTGTAGAGGTATCTACAAAAATAGCGTATTCTGATGCATTCTCATGTTTTGAGTGATTTCGCACCAGCATCACACAACTGCTCACGGTTGAGGGACAGCACCGTAGCGGGTGTGCTACGGGTGAGAACGCTGTCCACGATGCTGATATACTTATACCATAAAAGACACTTAAATTCAAATCTTTTTGCTACCAACGCACGAAGACACATGGGTTGGACCCAATGCTAAAGCAATGGGATTGTTAACGAATGCCCTTCAAAGCACCCCAGGTTGTGGAAAGCTTGTCAGCAGGTTCGACCGGCGTTGTTGCCATGAGCCAGGTGATAATTTCAGCAGCAACTGCGCCTTTCTCTTCATCGCCATTCGCTGTCTGTATCACTGGAATCAGTCGACCGAGGTTTCCGTCGCGCACGATAATCGGATCGGCACGAGTGCCATCGTCGTTCTGTGCGAGGGAAACTTCGACTTCCCAATTACCTTCCAATTCATCAACGTGGAAGGGACGGTCAGATTGGAAATCAGTGAGCGTCGGAGAGATAGCGGCACCTTCAGAGGTGACAACCATGTCGGTGTTATCGTCCCACATGGTGATACCGTCGATATCCATCATGTTTTGCAGCCCACCTGCTTCGTTTCTGCCGCCCAAGCCCCAGAACATGTAATCGGCGTGGTTGATGAACACATCGCCGTCGGTGGTTTCAATGAATGTTTCACCGATGGTGCCGTCGGGTTGTGCATTAGCATCTGGATACAGGGTCGGTGGAAAATCACCATAGAGGACACAGATGTCGAGTCCACCATCACCGGTAACGTCTTCCATCCAGTCCGCCAAGGCATCCATATCGCCGTCGCTGTCGAACCAAGTATTAGAGATACCGGCATCGTTGAGCATATCGACACAGATTTGTGCCTGCTCATCGGCGGGTGCTTTACCGATCCACTGCGTGGTCCCGGTGTAGATAGCGACTTCACCGGCAGCAAAGACCGGCGTTAGCGGCAGTGCCAATAAAGCAATAAGTGTGAGTGAGAGAAAAATATTTCGCATTAAATGTTATCTCCTTTTTTTAATGTCTCCCCATAAAGTGGGGAGTTTACCTTGTGGTTCAACGTCAAGGTCGATAGACTCAACAAGGTAGTAATTGAGAATAATCTCGGCGATCACTTCACCTTTTGGATCATCTTGGTTAGCGGTTTGGTAGACTTGAATGAGTCGTCCATCGGTTTTTGTATTGTGGACGATACAGGGGTCACAGCGGTCCCCTTTTTGATCTCCAGTGTCCGAAGCAAAGGCGACCTCTAAAACCCAATCGTTTTTAAGCAGATCAACATGAAAAGGACGGTCTGTCGCGTAGTCGTCAAGGGATGGGGCATATTCCTTCCCTTCTTTGGTGACTTTCATAGCGGTGTTATCATCCCACTGGACCATGTCTGGGATATCCATCATGTTCTTGATACCACCTTCCTGGTTTCTGCCAGCGACCCCCCAGAAAAAGTAGTCGGCACTGTTCGAGAAAGTGTTGCCTGCGTCAAGGAACTCCTCGGCGATAGTCTCTTTCTTCGCGTCTTGTCCGACATCATAAATTTCGACGGGTACATCACCGAACATAACAATGATGTGGTGTCCATTTTCCACGGTATGGTCTTTCGTCCAGGCTTCAACAGTTTTTGCTGGACCGTGGAGAATGAGTTCACCGATTCCCTTTTGTCCGTCAAGTAGGTCCGCCAGTATTTCAGCCTCTTCCATGGCTTGTGCGTGACCGATCCACTGCACAGTGTCTGTATAGATGAACACATCTACTGTACTCGCAGCGTCGACTGTGGGTGCCAGAAGCACAAGGGTTGCAGCGCATAGTACGCCAGCAACAGTCATAAATAGTCTCATGTGAGAATCTCCTATCGGTTCGTGTAAAAAATCCGCATTGCGATGCGCAATCACCTATTATACAAAACGATGTTAACACGCTTTTGTTGCAAAGTTGCAACTGTTTCATGTTAGCAGTAACTCCATATTACCACATATTTTACTTTTTTCTCAAAAATTTGTCAAATTTGAACCCTCTCCAGACTAAAGTCTGGAGATTCCTTTTGTTCCTCGTGGGAACATTCTCCGCTCAGGCGGAGCAACGTCGAACTTCTAACAGAATTCCGACGGGCGATGCCATAGTCGCCGCTACTGGGGTGCCTAAACACCCAAGATACTTTTGTCTTATATTAACCGCACCAACGCTGTCACGATGATGTTCAAAGCCGCATTTGCACGTGTAAGAACGCTTTTGTGGTTTGTTCCTCTTACCACAATTTAGACAAGTCTGTGAAGTATATGCCTCATTAATTAATTCCACTTTGATCCCTAAAGACTTCGCTTTGTAGGTAATCAGTTGTGTGACTTTACCAAAAGCCCATTGATGTAATCTCTGATTAGCACGCTTGCCATAGTTGATATTATCGCGTATACCCGTCAAATCACCAAGAACAATAGTGCCAATGCCGCGTGACTCACACGACTTCACAAATTTTGTAGTGTGTTTATGTAAGCCGTCCATTATTTGGTTATCAATTGTTCTGATGCGTTTCCATTTGCGTCTTACCAAGTGCCACCAGCGTTTACTATGACGCTCACACCTATCTATCTTTTTGTCCATAGATGCAATTACCTTATTCCTCAACCGGTATAAACTCCTAATATACCGCCCATTAAAGATTTCAGTAACCACATTATCATGAGACGCCATAGGATGTATCTCGCCAATGTCAACGCCAACAATACCATTCTTTTCCGTTTTTACACTTTTTTCAATTTTGTAAACAAAATGTAACTCATACTGACCCTTGTTATATACCAGATTAATGATAGCAGGAATATCCTTTATATCAAACCGCTTTGGCAAATCCACTACCAAAGGCTTACCACTCCTGCCATTAGATAGAACAACCTGCTTACCAAACAAACCCTCTTTGAAACGAATTGCTGACTTCTTCCAAGTGGTTGTTTGAAAGCACTTCTTTTTATGCGGAGGTCTGGCAGTCTTATCACCATTGCGACGCAATACACGAAAACCTTCCCAATTCTTAAAATAGCGCGAACGCACCTCCTGAATACTTTGCGAATGCAAAGGTTGTGACTTTGTTAACCTCTTATCCATCCATAACTCACATTCCTTAATATTCGGAAAATAACCCCAAGAGCCATGAGCATAACACCAGACCTCCTGCAACGCCAAACATTCATCCCATACAGACGCTGAGGCGGCATTCAACATGTCCAATTGCTCTGAATATGGTATCTTAATCTTGTAGGTTCGCATTGCTTTTTTCCTTGCATTGCTCCAGATACTACTCTGTTGCAGTAGAGACCTGCCTGTGCAGGCAGGATAGTATTCTCTACCAGCAATGCGAGATATATTTTATCAGAACCTACAAAAAATGTCAACAATTTTTTCTAAAGCGCATTTTCTACATCTCCAGTCTAAAGACTGGAGTTTTGAAAATGAAGATTTTGATAAAATTAACCTTCGGATTTCAGTGTGATTCACGGAGATTTCACGGATTTTTTACCATAGGTGTCATGCAAATTTGTGGTGTTGAATACATCCATTTCCGATAAAAATACAGACGTGAATATGAGTTTAACTTAACGGTATATTTTTCAGCGATTTACCTTAAAAATGTTACACTGGTGTAACATTTTGTGTGTAGCGTGTAACGTTAGAGAACATAGTGGCCGTAAAGGTTCGTTGATGTTTTATTGCGGGTTTTCTGTTTTGAAAAAAAATAATTTGGCGAAAGTGTAACATTTTTGAGTTAGCGGTCAGTGGTCAGGGCGTTCCGCTCTGCTCCACTTTCAGCAGTCAGCAAACAGCAAGCAGTCGTCAGTGTGCTTACAACAGTCAGCATTTGTAGATTGATGCAATATTCACCTCTTTGGGAAGTTTTATGCTATATTATACTCTTTTTGCTAAATTATGTCAAGTAAAAAATAAGGTGACGGTTGGTGCCTGTCAGAATCAGGATTTTTTGGGCTGAATCAAGAATGACACGGATTGCGCGGATGACGCGGATTTTGGTAGTGTTAGGAAAATTTTGACTTTTTTTTGCAAAATATGTTAGAATTGCTACGTTAGAAAACAGTTAACCTTTTGGAAAACTTTCATGTCTCTTAAAGAAACCCAACTAAAGTACGAATATCGCTCTGATGGAGCAAACCTCGTCAAAGACTTTTATACGCCATGTTTGAGAAACGCTACACAGTACTGGCGGGCGGTTGGCTATTTTACCAGCAACGGTCTGGCACTCAATGCCCGAGGATTGGCAACCTTCATTCGCCACGACGGGCAGATGAAACTTGTGACCGGTCCTAAATTAATGGCAGATGACATACAGGCAATCCAACGAGGCTACGATGCAAAGGAACGCAATCTCGCTCTTTCTCTTAATTGCGGTTTTGAAGAGGTTACCCACAACCGACTGACGATGCTCACATGGCTCATTGCCCACGGACATTTAGACATCAAAATCGCACGTCCCTTGAATACAAGCCCGTTTAATCCACAAGCAATCTATCATGAAAAGATAGGTGTTTTTTTAGATGATTTAAAAAATGCCGTTGCGTTCGGTGGCTCACAGAACGAGACGGTCGGTGGGTTGTTAAGCAATTTTGAGTCCGTTGACGTTCATCTGTCATGGGATGATACCCAACAACGGGTTCAACAAAAGGTTGATAATTTTAATCGGTTATGGAATAACACAACGGACAAGTTGGAAGTCATAGATTTCCCGACGGCAGTTGCGAATGATCTTTTGATTTACCAAACTGTATACGAAACAATCCCTGACTTGCTACCTGCGGATCGATCGGAAATAATTGAACCGACCGTCGCGTATTTACCAAGCGGCTTGGTATTAAGGGGTTATCAAACGGAAGCAATCGACTCTTGGTTTGAAAACGGATGCCGTGGTTTATGGGAAATGGCAACGGGAACAGGTAAGACTATCACTGCTCTTTCTGCTTTGGCAAAACTCAGAGAAGAAAAGGAACACTTGTTCGTTGTTATTGCGTGTCCATATCAGCACCTCGTTGATCAGTGGTATGAGGAGGCTGTCAGATTTGGATTTGAACCGATCCTGGCATACAAAAACTCTGCAACTTGGGTAAATCGGCTTAACACTGCCTTGGTACGATATAATTATGGTGTTCGCGATGTTGTCTGTACTATTACAACACAAACCACTTTTACTGCTGAGACTATGCAGAAACTGCTATCCAAATTGAAGCGTAGAGCTGTTTTAGTGGCAGATGAAGTGCATCACCTTGGGGCAGAACGGAGTCGCAAGAGATTAACCGATGTTTTTAATTTTCGCTTAGGCTTGTCAGCAACACCTAACCGATGGTTTGACGCGTCAGGGACAACCGCACTCAGGACCTATTTTGGAGATACAGTTTACGAATTCTCTCTCAACAAAGCGATTAAAATGGGGTATCTCTGCCCTTACTATTACCATCCACATCTCGTCGAATTGACTGATAAAGAATTTGAAGAGTACGAACGTCTCACGGAAAGAATCTCAAAACTTTATCATCAGATAGAATCTGGTGAGACAAGTGAAGTACTTGAACGCTTACTGATAAAACGTGCGACGTTACTTAACCGAGCAGAAAACAAACTGATAAAGTTGGCAGAATTATTAACTGGTAAGACTAACTCACTACATCATACACTATTATACTGTGCTCCTGGGCGAATCATTCCAGTTCTTGAATTATTAACCACCTTAGGTGTGCGAGTCGCAAAATTCACTGCGGAGGAATCAGCTGCTGAAAGACAAGAGTTGTTAAAAATGTTTGCGTCTGGACATCTTCAAGCTCTTGTAGCAATGAGGTGTCTGGATGAAGGTGTTGACGTACCAAGTACCCGAACCGCTTACATCCTTGCGAGCAGTAGTAATCCGAAAGAATTTATTCAACGACGTGGGCGGATTCTCCGACAGTCCGCTGGTAAAGAACACGCGGAGATCCATGATCTAATCGCCGTTCCGCCTATAGATTACCGAGAGTATCCAACCTCAACATTCCGCACAGAGCGGAAAATTATTGCGCGAGAATTACAAAGATTTAATGAATTTGCTGGAATGGCCTTAAATAAATTTGAGGCGCGTGATAAAATATGGGAACTTGCTAAGAACTATGATCTTTTAGGTGCATTGGGAGTCTCTTGATGGAAAAGATGGAAAACCAAGTAGAAAAATTTAGACAAACCTTACCCTCCGCCGTAAATAAAGTTATTGATAGAGTTCTTAAGGTCGAACGTGAAAAATTGGATATGAAGCGACCTCAAGGTATCAAGCGCGAAATCCGTCGAATTATTCAAGACGAGGTTAGGAATCAGTGAAGATTAACAGCATAGAATTAAAGAATTTTAGGCCATATTATGGAAGGCATACTATAAATTTCGCCACCGACGATGAACGTCATGTAACTGTAATTCAAGGTGTTAATGGTGCTGGAAAAACTTCTCTGTTTACAGCCATCAACTGGTGTTTATATGGCGATGATTTTGTTAAGAGAAACATCGGTGATATTGGCGAATTGGCGAATAGACGTGCTTTAGCGGAAGGCGGAGTGACCGAAACTTCTGTGGAACTTCGTTTTACTTATCATGGAATTTTCCCTGATCAAGAAGTTGAATTCTGTGCCAAACGAGAAATACAAAGGACTTTACGATTGGACGGAACAGGACGTACTACGACGCAACTCTTCCTAGAAATCACCAATTGGCGAGAATTTCAGGACACTGAGGCATCAAACTGGATTCAGGCAATAATTCCTGAAAATGTGAGTGTCCACTTCTTTTTTGACGGAGAGAAGATAGACAACTTTACTAGACCAGATCGCAAAACAGAAGTTGAAAGTGCTGTTCGTAATGTTTTGAAGGTTGAAGAAATTGAACGAGGTATGAGGCACTTAGAAGATGTAGCAAGTGAGTATCAACGGCAAGTAAGCAGACACGCCTCAGGCAAGTTAAAGCCATTACTCGAAGTAAGAAAAACGAAAAAATCCCTCCGCGGCGAATTATCAAAAAAGATAGAACTACTACAAGAAGAAGTCAGGTTTGCTAAAAAACAGAAACAGGATATTGACGCTCGATTGGAGGATATTAAGGGTTTACGTAAGTTGATTGATGAGCGAAAAGCAATTGAATCGGAACTGAAGCATCTTAAAAATAAAAAAGTAGAGTACCAAGAGCAAACTCGTAGTTTGGCTAATCAAGGTTTTATTCCTTTAGCAAAGTCTGTGCTTGATAAAGGATTGGAAATTCTTCGAGAAGTCCCAACCGGACTTCCAGATACACTTTTGGACGAACTGCTTGATAAGAGACAATGTCTTTGTGGTAGACCTATTCACGACCAGAGTCCAGAAATTAAAGTTATCAGAAACTTGCTCAGTCAATCCATTTCGGCAAATTTGGGTCATATTGTCCAAGAAACCCACGGCGACTTGACGCATTTAGTGCGAACTCATGTTGAAAGAATTCCAAACGATCTAAAATCAATTCTAAATGATGAGGAAGAATTGGAGCAGAACGTTAGGACGAAAAAAGGACGCTTGGAAGAGATTGTACGAGCATTAGATGATTTTGATCATGATGAAGCCAATAACTTAGAAAAGCGACGTAAAGAGTATGAACAGAGTATCCCGAAATTAGAAGGTGAGATAAATCAAATTAAGGGGCGAATTCAAGAAATTGACATAGAAATAGCCAAACTAAACCAGAAAATTAATACTGAACAGGATTCAAATGCTAAAGCAGAAAAATTAAAACGTTATTGGAAACTTGCTGATGATTCTTCAAAAGCAATGGCTAAAATATATGAATTATTTGCAGAAAATATGAGAGGGCATGTTCAATCAGAAACCGAGAAAATTTTCAAAGAGTTGGTGTGGAATGGAGATCATTTTCGAGAGGTATTGCTTAATAAAGACTATGAACTTCAAGTAATTGACGAGTCTGGAGAAGATGTTCTACCAGAACTTTCCGCAGGACAGCGTCAAGTTCTCAGCCTTTCTTTTATTGCTGCAATGGCGAAAGTGGCGGTTCAGGAAACAATTCCTCAACTTAAGGAAGAACCCTTCCCAATTGTAATGGATACAGCTTTCGGTAGACTTTCCAGAAGACATAGAGAAAATATAACGAGAATAATACCTGACATCGCTAACCAGTTGGTGCTATTCGTAACTGATGAGGAGTTGCAAGGACAAGCGAAAGTAAATCTTGAATCCCGAATTGGTGCGGAGTATGAATTAGAATTTGATCGGGAAGCGAAAACTTCCAAGATTAAAGAAATTTGGTAGGAAAAAATATAATGCTTTCAAACATTGAGGGAGATAGAAACCAGCAACCCAAAAGACCACGGGATCGTATCCGTATTGATAAGATCCATCACCTAACATACATAGCATTAACTAAACCGAGAGAGGACGGAAATCGCCAAGATTTATCACCTTTCGAGTCTATGAAAAATGTTTTCATGTTAGCCACCTTTATAGGTTACAACGAGGAAAAGCGGATTCCGCTTGGAAAAGATAAGGAGATGATTTTCGCATGGGCTCGTTTTTCACCTGAGGAAGATGTTCCATTACTTCGAGCTTTAGCACTCACAGAAACAGAAGATGTTGAAGTGTTAACAGATCAAGATCAGATTCTAACGATTGCTGAAGAGTATGCCAACGGTGGAATTACAGAAATTCAGAAGCAAGTTGAAGATATGCCCGGTGACAGAATTACCAACTTGGTGGATTTACTTTTCAATTGGTCCCCGTATAACAGATTGATATCCACGGTTTTTTAAGAGCCATCTACCTGAACACCACTTCAAAAATCATCGCATTTTCCTGTCTCCATATTCTCTATCTTGATGCTTATTCGGTATCTTGAGCACGAAAATAAATATCAAATCAATTTTTTTCCTGAAAAATTGATTTCTTTCGTGAATTGTGTTACAATCTTCTCATTAGAAAGCGATTAACTTTAGTCACAGACTCCTATATGCTGTATTTAAGAAGTGCCGTAATTTAGTTGTCAAAACAGATGAGGTGCTCTATGAGTTATTGGGAAAATATTAGGGTTAGTTCAAAAATTTTAGGACACATTAGTGCCGGTATCTATCGTAGTCCGGCTGGCGCAATAAAAGAATTGGTTAGCAATGCGTTTGACGCTGATGCGACCCGTGTAGAAATTACCACGAATTGGCCCAGCTTTGACATTATCACATGCCGTGATAATGGTTGTGGTATGACCAAAAAAGACTTTAAAAAAATAATGACCGGAGGGATTGGTGATAGTAATAAACGGGTCGCTACTAATGGAGCTGTTAATGATTTGACAAATTTACAGAGACCTATAATTGGGTGGTTAGGCATCGGAATGCTAGGAATCGCACAAATTTGTCACGAATTCAAAGTCATCTCACATCACAGAGAAAGTAAAACAGCTTTCAGGGCAAGCGTACGCTTGGTAGATTTTCTTCGGGAGAAAATAAGCCGTGTTTCTCCAGATGAAATCTCTAAGCATCCCATTGATGTTGGCGAATTTATAGTCGAAGAGATAGAATATAATCAGGATAAGGCAGGAACTTGTGTGATTGCGTGGGATATGCGTTCAGCTTTTATTAGGAAGTTTCGAGAAACTTTAGGTGAAAATCCCGTACCATTACCATCTAAATTCTCAGCATTCTTGAAAGAAATTCATCGCTCCAGGTCTGTGAAAAACCTTAGTGACTATTGGCAAATGGTTTGGGAATTGACCTTGGCATGTCCAATTCCGTACGCGAGGGCTTTCGACTGGAATAAAATTGAGGTAAATTATGAACTACAAGAGTGGTTAAATCATTTGCAAAAATCGTTAAATGCCTACCAATTTGAGATAGTGGTTGATGGTTTATCATTACGCAAACCACATCAATATCCACTCGGTGCCCCACAAACACCAAAACAGGAAATCACAAATGGTAAGTTATTCTTCGTTAGCGAAGATGGCGAAGTCTATGGTCAACCTCTCAAATTATCTGGCTATATATACTTACAAAACAGCCGAGCTGTTGAACCAATGGAACTTCGAGGCTTGCTTGTAAGGATCAGAAACATTGCTATTGGGACTTACGATGCAACGCTCTTTAAGTTCCCAAAGGTTCCAACACCACGTTTCAATTGGGTGTCCGGTGAAATCTATGTTGAAGAAGGCTTGGAATTTGCTCTGAATATAGATCGGGATAGCTTTAATGAGCTGCACCCGCACTTCGTGAGACTCAAAGAGATTATTCATAGCACACTTAAAAAGAAAATTTTCCCCGAAGCAGACCGTACCCTAAGAAAGCGATCTCAAGAAAAACTTGAGAATAAAAAAAAGAAAAAAGAAGAGACTCTCACATCTTTAATTTATAACGAATTAGGCAACAATTATCAACGAATCTCTACCGAGGAAGAAGTATTTCCCTTGAAAATAGATAGTTCTGAGAAGACGATAATCGAGAACAATCACAGCGTATTCCTACCCAAACCGAAAAGCAAACAGGAAATTACAAAACTTATTGCATATGCCTTTGAAATTTCCCTGCAAGCCCCAGAGGAAAAACGCAGGGAAAAATTTTATCAATTACTATCAGATTTCGTAAAGTTAGATTTGCTGTAGGTTTTCATAGGACATAATCTAGATGAGCCACATCAATTTTGAAACAGACACCCTTAAACATTATGTTAGAAGAAATGGATGGTTAAAAGCAGCTAAACAACAAAAACGTGCAGTTAGAAGACGCTCAAACAGAATCCCTTTAAGGTATTTTACCTTCTGCGCAGCAGAAGCAATTGATGTTTTCATGTTGGAGCGTGAAGAAATTCTTAAAAGATCAGAAGAAACAGAGCGGTTAGAAGGCGTTTACTTTTGCGAGGAAAATGATGAAAACTTTGCAAGAATTGCTACTTTAATAGGTTCACCAGAACAAGGTTTTCAAGGCACATTCCAAGATATTGTTCTTTTTGAGGATAATGAAGAAACCATGGGAAAAACACTGGAAGATGAAAGTTTTTACCCGCGTGAGATCCGCGAACAACTTAGATGCAAAGATGCCCATTATCGCCTACGCAATGCTTTCCCCTTTGATATTATCAATCTTGATGTGTTTGGCATCATGTTCCCACCCAAAAAAGGTATAATAACGCCACTCCTGGAATCAATTCTTAAAATTTTAGAATGGCAAACGACATCAAGGTTTTCAATCAACGAACTTCCATCCAACCGATTCACATTATTTTTAACCTCTCATATTGACCCAGACCTGACAGATCAAACCGCAATTCAACAGCTCGTAAACAGAGTTAGCGAGAACATAAGTATGAACAATACTTTTCAACTTGCGTTTGTTAAGCGATATGGACACAATCAAGTTCATCAATTAGTTCATGAAAACTTCGCTGAATTTTTTTCTGTTGCTCTTCCTAAATATATGATTTCTAAAGCCTTGTTCACTCTGGGATGGACAGTTACTTCTGGACCAACTTATTTGTATAATCGAAAGGACAAGTGGATAGAAAACAAACAGTATCAAATCATGCACACAGTTTCGGTTTATGAACGTATTCCAGACTTTCAGAATCGGCTTGACGATCCGAGTACGAGTGAATATATTCAATCAGTTACTAAACTCGTCAACGATGGAGTGCAATGGGTTAATGAAATTATTGAAAATCCTGATATTCAGAGGGAATTAGAGGAAGATCTAAAACGAATTATTGAATTGAGAGATCGTCGTCCTAACTCGTAGTGGTATCAACATTTTAACTATGAGTGCGGTCTAGCACCAAAAAGTTTCTTCTATATCAGAGTAGATTTGCTAAATCTTCTAATCCTTTCACCCGACCATAAAGCAGACGCACCCCTCGATTCAGATGTGCTCTGAAGTATTTGACAAGTGTGTCGTTATCCGTCCCTATTCCGTTGGCAATGCACCATTCTTCCAATAATGCGACAATCAGCGGGTCCCATTCTCCCATTAGTGTGTCGCGATGAAGTTCTGATCCGTCCCCTGCATCTATGTTAACTTCTGGTAGGTTTGGTTCAGCAAGCGATAGCATCAACCCGATTCTACAAAGAATGTTGGGTAATAATCCTGTACGCGATTTTAAGATACTCAGTTTATTACGGGAATCTTCAGAGGTGTGAATTCGATTTAGGCGCATGGGACACTACCGAAAATAGCCTTCTTCTATTGTCGTGTGCCCCTCAGTTTGTTGATACGCCAAGCGGAATGTATGCGAGATATGAGGTTTCAACAAAGATAGGAGATGACCTACAATTTCAGTATCAGTTGAAAGTAAAACGACTTGATGGCTAACGTAAGGGAAATAGTGTTCAACAAGGAGTTGACGGTGAATGGTGTCTAAACGTCCGAGCGGTGTATCGAGAATCATCGGCAGTGGTTTACCGGAGGTTCTCGCTAATCCCCATAAAAGGGCAGTTGTGTAAATTTGTTGCTCACCTGCCGACAATTCATCCTTTGAAATGGAGCGGTTGTACGTATCATATAGCGTCACAGCAAAAGTTTGGGGATCAAGTTCAACGCGTTTGATTCGATCAGGCTTGTGTGAAAGTTGATTGAAACCTTCAACGATGGCATTGCTCAGTGTAACTATCTTTGCTTGTGTAAGTTGCGTAGTATATTCGGCAAGTACTGTCTGTACATCCTCTACTTGTTTTGGACGTTTGATGTGTGCTTGTCTTTGCTGCTGGGTGTGATATAACATTTCCTGTCTCTGCTCAGATTTTTCTACCTGATCTTTTAATGAGCGAATCGTTTCATTGGCATTTTGCCCCTGTATTTGTAGTTGTCCTAGTTTTTTATTTAAATCTGATAGATCCTCAATTATTGGTTTTAACACATCTTCGGGAGGCACTTTTTGAAGAGCGTTTTCTACCTTTTCCAGTTCTGATTGAGCAATCTTCAGGGCATGGTTCAATTCCCTAAATTCTTGCGGCACCTTATTTAGACAAATATCAATCCATTCCAATATACAATCATACTCAACAGATGAACGTTCCCGAATTTTTTTGAAGCCACGTAATTCCTCGGGATATTCAAGTTGTTTTGTTAACAACGAAGCAACCTTGTTTTGGATTTCTGAAATTTGTTCAGATTCCAAACGGATGCCTGCCCAAAATTCCTCGGACGGAAGATGCTCAAGTAATAGATCCTTGTGTGCTTTTAAAGCGCGATTTTTTGCTTCCCATTCATTTAATTGTAGTTCTTTAAGAAAACGTACTTTCAACCGCTCCAGGTTTTCCGGAGCTAAAGCAAACGGAAACATATCTTCGCACCGAGTACGAATTTTGTTTTCCAAGTCTTCAATATCAGTTTGGAGTTGCTCTTGTTGTCGTTGTAAATTTCCGCGTTGCTGTGCGTAATTCCCACCTTCGGTTGCAAGGCGATGCTCCTGTTGTCCAATTTCACTTTCTAACTCAGCGATCTGTGTTATGGTATTTTCAGATTTACGTTCAACCTCTGCAAGTTCACTTCGGAGGTTTTCGATTTCTAATTCTGCCTCACTAATTTCCTGTTGAACCGATTCTGGACTATCACGTTTAACCAAACGTTTTGCGTAGATATGCAGATCAGATTGCAGTCGCTCCACTAAATTTAACCCGAACAACGCTCTAATCGACTCTCTTAGAAAAACATCATAACCAGAATCATCTACTAATTTCCGAACGTTCTCACCATCAAAAAAGAAAAACTGGGAAACCCCAATAGGAATCAATTCGTTTATGTAATCTTGCCAGTGCTCTGCTTCAAACTCAGTGTTTAACCTATCATTTTCATAAATGGTAAGAACTTCTTTAACAGTTTTTCCACCCCTATGGCGTTTCCATGAGCGTTCGACTGTGTATCGTTTTTTTACACCATCGCGTGCATATTCAAACTCAAGTGACACAGATGCACGGCCAAGAGGCGACTTCGCTACAGAGTTTCGATGAATTATTTCAGAGAGGTAATTGTGATATTCATTATGGCTGACTCGGTTGCCGAGTGCCCGTTTACCATATAGGCAGACACGAACTGCGTCCAACAAGGTCGTCTTGCCGGAACCGTTCATCCCACCAATGAGAATTACAGGTTTGTTAGTATTTGGAGTGAGGGTAATAGTTTGCCGACCACAGAACAAGCCGACATTGTCAAGGGCAAGTTTATGGAGGATCATTGTTCATCAGTTTATTCAATTCGTTGTGCGCTTCTTTTTCTGAACGCCAGTCCTCGTGGAAAATTTCGTCAATTCGGGATTGTATTTTGGCGCGTCGACTCATTCCGTCCATTTGTCGTTCTGTGTCAAGGAGCTTTGAAACAAGAGTGACAGGAACCTCTTTTTTATCGCAAATTGCTGCCAAGATCTCTTTATCTTTCTCATTAAAGGTAATTGTATCATCAATAATCCAATCCCGGTTCCCAAATATTCCTGCGTAAATCTGTGGAACAGCATCTTCCCAATCTTGGCGCTCGGTTCGCCAGATTCTGCGGATTTCCTCAAGTTCGGCATCAGTGATGAGTTTGATATCTGAGTCAGGTCCATCATCGCGAACCTGCTGTTGGGTTGTGAGGAGTTTTGTTAAAAGTTCCTTGCAAAAGTCCAACGTATAGGGACCATAGACGAGTTTATCATTAAGAATTGTAATTTGTCCATTCCGCCGCCGGTACTCACGGATTTCAGGTTTCCTTGCTGGATCCTGAGTCTCTGCAAGAAAATCCCGAAATTCAAGCAGCGGTAGCATCCATTCCTCACCGTTATAAATGAGGCCCTCCATCGCTTTATCCTTTGTTACAACGGTACAAGTCCAGCACCCAAATCGACTGTTTCCACAAGACGGAGTTGTCTCGTCAACCACCAAGGGGCATTCGCCCTGCGCGCTCGTGTTACGATAGAGTGTCACCAGCTGCCGATTGTTACCTCCCCACGGCGATGGATTTGATAACAAGTACATCCAGACATCTTCCATTGTAAAATCGACTACAGGTGTATACACAAAGGCGTTCGGTAGCGTTGTGTGTCGCGAAAGAAGTGAGTCTTTCATACGGTGTAAACTTAAGACTTGATCGCGCGTTGCACTTTCACCTTTGCGAACGCCGAGAACCATTATAACTTCACCGTGTTCAGCGACTTTTTCCAATATGAACCGATTGGCTGGCTGGATTTTCATTCGGTCGGTGCACCACCGGAAGCGAGTATAGGGAGCGGGATATCCTTTGCCGATAAGGTTGACCCAGAAGGTATCTTCCGTCTTTGGACGGACGAGCGCGGTCTGAAATGGCATCTTTTGTTCGCGGGCAGTCGTTTCGATTCGCTCTAACGTGCCAGTAATATAACTAACAATCACCGGTGTTTCAACGAGCGTATCGGACGAAATCACGTAGACTGGATACTTCCGTTGTTCTGGGGGCAACTCGGCAAGCGCATACCAAATCAGTTGAAGCGCTGTCGTTGAATCTTTTCCGCCGCTGTACCCGATGACCCATGGTCGGGCGTTTTCAAGATAGACTTCCTGAATTTCGCGGTGGATATCGTTAGGAGTGCGCGAATTGAAAATGCTGTACGGTGCCTCTGTCATAAATTTTGTCCCTTCCAGCAAAGTATATGTATAGGAAATATAACGTTTAATTTTGGCTGTTGGTATACAAAGTATATCACAATATGCAAATAAGTGTCAAATTTCCGAAGGTCGTTGCAGTAGATTATAGAATTATCAAGGCACTACGAGCAAGCATGAATGGGAAACGTTTATATCGTGGACTGAGAACCGGCGAGGTTAGATAAAGTTTAAGAAAATATTTCGGTAATATTCGATGCGGTTAGGAAACCGCACCTACCGGGTTTGGGGTGAATTAGAATTACCGAATTAATAAATTAATCTTCATGAAACCTCGCCTACCAATTTTGGTGAAGATTAGTTTTTAAATCGGAGGATAAAAAAGTCGCGAGCACAACTCGCTCCTACAGGAAGAAAGAGTCGGCACGTTAGAAGTGAAAATGGCGCGTCTGTAAAGTATACAAATGATGGATTATTTTTCCCTTGCATTGCAAACCGGTTTCGTCTAAACTCTTATGGCAACGCAATCCTGCTTATGAGGTGATATAACATGACAGTCCGAGTCGGTATCATTGGTACGGGTGGTATTTCGCGTGCGCACCAGCAGTATTACACGAAAGTCGGGGGTTTCGAGATTGTTGCTGTCTGCGACATCATTAAAAGTAAGGCGAACCAAGCCGCTGACGAGTGGGGTGTCCCAAGAAAATACGCCTTCTCCAGCTACAACAAAATGCTGGAGATGGACGAACTTGATGCAGTTAGCGTCTGCACGTATAATCAAGGGCATCGGCGACCCACCGTCGCGGCACTGAACGCCGGTAAACACGTCCTCTGTGAAAAACCGATGGCAGCGACGCTACCGGATGCAACCGCCATGGTCCGCGCAGCAAAGGCATCCGGCAAAATCTTACAGATCGGTCTCAATCCGACGTTTAGTCCGAGACTCCAATTCGCAAGGAAGATGATCGAAGAGGGCTTACTCGGCGACATCTATTACTCCGAATCGGCAGGGTGTCGGCGACGCGGGAATCCGGGACATACGTTCATCTACAAAAAAACAGCAGGCGCGGGGGCAACCGTTGATATCGGTGTCTATAACATGCACAGATCGCTGTATGCGATGGGGTATCCGAAACCCGTGCGCGTCTCTGCTATTACGGAGGATTACATTTCGCAGCAAGATCCGAGGTTCCGCGGTATCATGGATGTCGAAGAGTTCGGTGTGGCGTGGGTCCGGTTTGAAAATGGGGGCGTGCTGGTGTTCAAAATCTCCTGGGCGGTGCATCAGGATTCTCTCGGCGGCAACTTCCATCTTGGTCAAAAAGCGGGGATCTCGTTGGATGGACCGGTTGTCTACGCCGATGCATACAGCGGGGATCTCAAGAAGTTTGTTGAATCGGAAGGGTTGACAGCAGAACCGAACCCGCCGGAAGGAATGACGACCATCGGGTTCTCTGGATTCCCAGAGGAAGATAACTGGTCGGCACAGATGATCGCGTTCCGTGAAGCCGTCAAAGCAGACGCACCGTCGCCAATACCACCAGAAGGAGTCCTGCTCACAAATGTGATTATGGACGGTATCTTCCGGTCGCATAAAGCACAGAAAGAGGTAGCGGTCCGAGTGCCTGAGATTTAGGGTTTAATTCTACTTACGAGGGGAGAATAATATGGCTATCCGAGTCGGTATTGTTGGTACAGGTGGTATTTCCCGCGCACACCAGAGAACCTACATGAAAGTCGGGGGTTTTGAGATCGTCGCCGTCTGCGACATCATCAAAAGCAAGGCAAACGAAGCCGCTGAACAGTGGGGTGTCCCGAAAAAGCACGTCTTCACAAGCTACAACAAAATGCTTGAGATGGACGAAATCGATACAGTTAGCGTCTGTACTTACAACCAAGGGCATCGGCGACCGACCGTCGCGGCACTGAACGCCGGTAAACACGTCTTCTGTGAAAAACCGATGGCAGCCAAACTCCCCGATGCAACGGCTATGGCACGCGCAGCAAAGGCATCGGGTAAAATCCTGCAAATCGGTCTCCACAGCACGTTCAATCCGAGACTCCAGTTCGCCAAGAAGGTCATCGATGAAGGTTTTCTCGGCGACATCTACTATTCCGAATCCTCAGGCGGCAGACGGCGTGGGAATCCAGGGCGTACGTTCATCTATAAAAAGACTGCGGGTGCCGGTGCAATCGTTGACATCGGGGTCTATAACATGCACAACTCGTTGTATGCGATGGGGTATCCGAAACCCGTGCGCGTCTCGGCTATCACCGAAGACTATATTTCGCAGCAAGATCCGAGGTTCCGCGGTATCATGGATGTCGAAGAGTTCGGTGTGGCGTGGGTGCGGTTTGAAGACGGCAGCGTGATGGTGTTCAAAATCTCTTGGGCAATTCATCAGGATTCACTCGGTCCGAGTTTCTGTCTCGGTAAGGAAATGGGTATCTCTTTGGGTGGACCAACTATCTATGCCGATGAATATAGTGGTGACCTTAAGAAATTGGTTGAATCGGAAGGTTTGACAGCAGCACCGAACCCACCAGAGGGGATGACCACGATCCAACTCTCAGGATTCCCAGAGGTCGATGTTTGGGAGGCACAGATGACGGCGTTCCGTGAAGCCGTTAAAGCGGACACACCGTCGCCGATACCGCCAGAGGGTGTCCTGCTCACGAATGTGATTATGGACGGTATCTTCCGATCACATGCAGCAGGGAAAGAGGTTGCAGTGAGCGTGCCTGAGATTTAGGTACTTTCTGATGAACAGCAAGAAGACCCAAACTAAAAGTTTGTGGTACAACACAAGGTAGCGTGTTAACGCTATGTGAAGCGGATAACGTATATCCACGCGCGTGTGCCGCGGACATCGACCATTAATTGTTGGGTAACCCTGAGAGAACGTTGTTGTTTGAGCGCTCTCTGAAGCAATTCGCGTTGCGAGGTGAGCAGCACCATCCTACCTCTCGGCTTCAAGACGCGCGCATACTCTCCAAGACACTGGCGATATAGGTTTGTGAGTTGTGCGATATTCCCGATTGTCTCGCCGAATGGAAGATTACAGACAATCTTATCGACTGTGTTCGGCTGTAGGGGTAAGGTGCGCGCATCCCAATGGAAGAACTGACGCGGTTGATGTTGTCTACCGAAATTCGCCACAGTGGCATCCAATGCCTCTGTAGAAATATCGCCGCCGATGAGGTAACCGTAGCGACCGATGAACGCACGTTCCAATAGAATGGTACCCGCACCACACATAGCGTCCAAAAAGACATCGGTCGGATGTGGACGTGAAAGTCTCACCATGCCATAAGCTACCGTCGGTTTGAGCGATGCTGGGATATGCACCTGTTTATAGGGACGCTGTGCCATCTCGTTCGATGAGAGTTTGACGCTAATATAACCGTCGTCTCCGTGTACCTCTGCCCATATATCCAGTGACGCGCCACCCTTCGCCAGATACCAGCCGCGATCTAATAAGGCGCGCTCCACGACGCGTTGGAGATCAAGTCTCCGAAAGTTGCGTTTCCCAGACAACCGACTCGTCACCCGAAACGGTGTGCGCTTTCGGACGTTGATACCGACTTGCCGACAACACTCGGACATCTCTTTGAAATTGAAGCGTGTGAGCGAACCGCTCAATGCCGCCAGAGAACTCCGTGAGCGCGTCATTTTCGGTGTCCGCTTCAGGACGAAAAAAAGATGCTCTGCTGTTCGTAGGGACAACAAATCGCGCGGGTTGCCCCTATACTGAAAAAGGAGTCGTTGGGGTCTGCGTTCAAGGATTTTCAGGTGTCCGGTGTCGCCAAAGCGTTCGGTTAACTCCTCGCGTGCGATTGTTTCCAGTCCCGCGCTTACAATGATAGAATAAAGCATGATTTTGCAATACGTAGTGTTTCATCCGTTCTGAATGTTAGGATAGGTTTGTAGTAGTGCGAGTCATCGCACGTCCGAGTTCAACAACGGGCAATGAATTGCCCTACTACAAACCGGATTTACCCGTAATTTGAAAGCAAACGAAGCAGCATACAAGTCGCGAGCACAGCTCGCTCCTACAAGAAGAGGCGGAGGCACTGTAAACAATAGAACTACGGTTCGGGCCAATTTAGGTGGCGGTGGAGGAAACGGAATGTGGCTTCAGCGTTAATCTGATGTCCGCCGTCAAAGAACTCAATCTCCGTTCTATCGGCAATACCGAGTTGGACATAAAGCCTCCGGACAACAGCGAATTCGTGGGCGACCCATTCGTCAGGTGCGACCCCGTCTTCGTGTCCGCGTTCCACCATGAACGGACGCGGCGCAATCAATCCCGCCATCTCGCCGTAGTTGAACGTGTTTCCCAGATCGAACTCCGGCATTTCGTATTCACCGCCGAACATATAACTATAACGAGCGTCAAAAGTGACATTTTTCACGATCCATTCGTTGAAATCCGCAGAACAGATGGAGCAGGCGTAACGGTCAAGCACAGCCGGCACTCGCATCGCCGTCTTCCCACCGTAGGATAACCCGTAAAACCCAATCCGATCGGCATCAACGAAGGGTTGCGCCGCGAGCCAGTCAAGCGTCCGTTCATGTTGGCGAATGATGAGTGAAAAGAGCGACCATTTTATTGGATTCCCTTTGCGTTGGATGACCCGGAAGGCATCCTGACCGATGTATGGGTTCTGCGGGGCATAAGCGATAAACCCTCTGTCTGCCAAACTTGCGGCGTAAGCGTAATAAACGGACTCTATTTTCGGATCGGCAGTATCCTGTGGTCTTCCTTCTAAACCGTGTTGACAGACAACGACGGGACGCTGTTCTCCGGGTTGCAGGTCGTTCGGGAGCAGCAAGATGCCGTAGGCAAAAACGTCCTTCCAGACATCAAGGACGACTTCATACCCTTTCCAGTTCGGTTCATCATAGATGAGTCGTGTCCTCGGATTGGCAGGCATGTCGGGAGCCGGACATCTACCGATAACTTCGTCCCAGAAATAGGCTTTCGGATCCCGGCAGGTCTCTCCCCAACTTTCAAGCGACGAGGTATCCGTCTTTTCCCAGAAGAACTGTTGCCGTCGGGATGCGGCTTCTCGGAGAAAGCGTTGCGTCAGATTCACCAATTGCCTAAACTGCCGCTGCTGCTGTGCCTCATAATCGAAGTCGTCAACGTCTGATGGTGCAAGTAGCGGGGAGTTGTCAATAGACACACCTTCAGCACCAAGTTCGGTGAGGAGCGTCTGCAAGGTGTCTTGAGCCCCTGGCAATCTGTCTTCAGGAGAGGTGAGATGGACCGCACTTTCAGCACCGAGTTGCTGATAACAGTCGCGTGCGCGGTCAAATTCCGACTTTACAGCATTGAGCGGCGGTGACACCAATTGTCCGGGTGCACCCCCTCCACGTCCCGAGCGCGGCGGTGGTGGACCAGCAATTTCAGGTCCACGGCTCGCTTCAATAATTAACGGACGCGGCGCGACGAGACTAGCGATTTCAGCGTCACCAAACTCGTGTAACAATCCCCATACATTCCTGTAGATTGGTTCTCGCCAGACCGCTTGCCGCGATTGAAAATAGCCGCTGACAGCCGTCGCTTGAATCCGTGTATCCACAGCGGCACTGTAGAGTGCAATCAGACCACCTTCACCGTAACCGATAACACCAATCGGTACATCGGCATGCGACATCCAGTCCACCAACGACAACACCTTCTGTACTTCATACCCGATGATATGCCGACCGAGTTGATACGCCATCCGGTAGATGAATTCGCGGTGGGGTTGATTCGTCATTGCACCGAGGGTTGGATTACCCGAATAGGTATCATCGCGGTTAATAAGGAGCGGAACGACGACGCGACACCCCGCTTGTGCTAAACGTCGCGCGAACTGGGCATTCGGTGGTAAATCCGCTGTCACTCCAGCGATCATTTCAGGTGTCCAGTCGGCATCCGGTAGGGCGATAACCTGCCCAGTGATTTGGACATTCTGGGTCGGTTCTAATAACAATCCTTCCCCATCAACCTCATCAAAAACCTGCCACTGGACGCGAGATACAGTGTACTTTTCGCTTTCGAGAATCCGCGCCGGTGTACGAGTAGTGGCTACGTAGTTGAGTTCCTCAATCGGTAACCGTTCATCAAGGCAGCCAATCTGTTTTCTAAAGCGTTCCCGATTGGGTTCAACGGATTTAAGGTATGCATCGTGAGAGCTGTAATCTCGGTTCCATAAAGCCTCGCGTTTTTCAGGAGAACTCGCTACCGCGTCGGTAACGTACCCGTCAAGAGCCTCAACCATCTGTGCGGCAAGATCTCCCTCTACGGTCAAAGGGGTTGTTCCAGGTAAGACTTGGTTGGTTTTGTTTGACATGTGAGCTCCTTCATATCCGTCAGCAGTCAGCGGTCAGCAAGAAAAGCGTGTGAACTGTTGATAGTAACAAAATTACAGATAAATTAGTTCGTAGTAGTGTGATTTATCGCACGTTCACAGCTCAAAAACGGGCAATGAATTGCCCTACTACAAACGGGGACCTCCCAATTTTAGACTGGGTAGACTACTACCAACAAAAATTATGTCTTACTGTCAAATAACGCCACCTTGTTTTAACTTGGCTATCTCAACTGGAGGTATTCCTAACAAACCCGTCAAGACTTCAGCCGTGTGTTCGCCGAGGCTCGGTGCCGGTGCATCCACGCTGCCGGGGGTTTCTGATAGCTTAATAGGTACGCCCGGCACTTCAACTTCACCCGTGATTTGGTGTGCGACGCGTGTAATCATCTCCCGTGCTTGGACTTGTGGGTGAGTAACAACCTTGTCCATCGCATTGATGGGACCGCAGGGGACACCAATTGTGCCGAGTGCGTCAATCCAGTCGTCTGTTGTGCGTTGCGACATAATCTCCGAAAGGATTGGGAAGAGTTGATCGTGGTTTTCTGTTCGGTCTGCATTCGTCCGAAATCGTTTATCCGAGATGAGTTCCTGTCTACCGACGTGCTTACAGAACTTTGCCCAGAGGGTATCGTTTCCGAGGGCAATAATAACGTGTCCGTCAGCAGATGCAAACGCCTCGAAGGGTGTAATCGCCGGATGTCTGGCACCGAGGG
Organism: Candidatus Poribacteria bacterium; assembly: GCA_965232115.1. Taxonomy (GTDB): domain Bacteria; phylum Poribacteria; class WGA-4E; order WGA-4E; family WGA-3G; genus WGA-3G. The sequence goes on along the minus strand of OZ246958.1, from coordinate 2,805,260 downwards.
GTTTCGGTGCCTCACCCGTTGCGAAGTAGCGGACAACGGCATTTTCCAAAACGGCAACAAGACTATCTAACATTGCGACATCAACAAACTGTCCCTTACCCGTTTGGTTGCGATGGTGTAATGCTGAGAGGATACCGATTGTTGTGAAGAGCGCAGCGGTAATGTCGCTGATAGAGGTGCCGACACGCACAGGGGGTCCATCGGGTTCACCCGTGATACTGATAATCCCGCCCATCCCTTGGATAATCATATCATACGCGCCCTGCTGCGCGTAGGGCCCCGTCTGCCCAAAACCGGAACACGCCGCATAAATAAGCGACGGATACTCAGATTTGAGTGTGCCATAATCCAGCCCCAATTTTTCCATCGTTCCGGGTCGGAAATTCTCTATCAGAATATCCGTCTGATCCAACAACTGTTTGAATATTGCGCGTCCCCGTTCGGTCTTGAGGTTGAGCGTCACGCTCCGTTTCCCACGATTGACGCTCATGAAGTAGAGACTAAACCCGTTTTTGAAGGGACCGAAATTGCGAGATTCGTCCCCTGTACCGGGTTGTTCAATCTTGATGACCTCCGCACCGAGATCGCCGAGAAGCATTGTGGCATAAGGACCGGCGAGCACTCGTGTCAGGTCCAAGACTTTTATACCGTTCAGGGGACTTGCCATTTCGGGTTACTCCAGGACACAAACTAAAAGTTTATGCTACAGAATACACAAACTAAAAGTTTATGCTACAGAATACACAAACTAAATGAAGTTTAAAAAAATAAATCGGTAATTTGGCGAGGTTAGGAAACCTCGCCAGCAGGATGAACACCTGCCTCGTGTGGATAAGAAATTACTGAATTAATAAATTAATCTTCATAAAGTTTGTGCTACAGAAGAGCTGCGTGTGTAGGTCCTACAATTCTTCGCCAACAATGAGACGATACGCTTCGCGGTATTTCTCGCTCGTCTTAGAGATAACAGTCTCCGGTAATTCTGGGGCAGGCGGTTCTTTGTTCCAACCGATCTCGGAAAGGTAATCTCTGACGAACTGTTTATCGAAACTCTGCTGCGGTCTACCGGGTTCGTAGAGCTCCGCGGGCCAGAAACGGGAGGAGTCGGGTGTGAAAATTTCGTCGATAACAATCAGTTTACCGTCGCGCTGCCCGAACTCAAACTTGGTATCACAGAGGATAATTCCGGCACTTTCAGCGTGTTGGCTGGCGGCTCTAAAGAGTTCAAAACTCGCATCAATCAAGCGATCCGTCAAGTCGCTGCCGACCTCATTTCGCATATCTTCAATGGAGATCGGTTCGTCGTGTTCTCCCTGTTCCGCTTTGGTTGTCGGTGTGAAAAGGAGTTCTGGGAGCCGATCTGACTCTTGTAATCCTGGGGGCAGTTTCTGCCCACAGATTTCGCCGGTTTTCTGATACGACGACCAGCCAGAGCCTGCAAGATAGCCGCGCACAACGCACTCAACATCAACGCGTTCTGCTTTGCGGACGAGCATAGAACGTCCATTTAAAAGATCAGCATCCGGCTGTAAGACATCGGGATACTCTTCGACTTCCGTTGTAATGAGATGATTGTCAGCTACAGATTCGGTGTAGTTGAACCAGAACGTGGATAAACCGGTCAAGACTTTCCCTTTGTCAGGAATACCGTTCGGTAAAACGACATCGAACGCCGAAATCCGATCGGTGGATACAATCAGGAGTTCATCTCCGAGATCGTAGAGGTCTCGGACCTTGCCACTGTGAGCAGGTGATAAGTTGGTTAACTGTGTAGAAGTGATAACGTCTTGAGACATATTTTTTCTCCTTATTCGCTATTCGCTTATCGCGGTTCGCTATCCGCGTCTTTCGTACCACAAACTGTATGAAGTTTAAATAAATCATTCGGTAAGGTCCGGTGCGGTTACAAACCGTGAAGAAACACCCAAGCAAAAACCCTACTGAGTTTGGGGAAAATTGGAATTACCGATTTAAATTCTTAATGTTCATTTATGGTGAACCTTAGAATTAATTAGACATTCAGCACCGGTGCGGTTAGATGAAGTTTAAAAAAATATTTCGGTAATGTCCAGTGCGGTTAGGAAACCGCACCTACCGGGTTTGGGGTGAATTCGGATTACCGAATTAATAAATTAATCTTCATGAAACCGCACCTACCTGGGTGGGGTAAAATGTCTGTTTATTTTTCAGGTTTACCATAGTTTGTGTCTTGCGATTCGCGGTTTGCTATCTGCTATTCGCGGTTCGCTATTCTTTTAGTAAATCTTGTAGGACAATAGCAGTCCTATTTGTTGCATCAATCTGTAGCACCTTGCTAATTTCCTGCTTTGCAGATTGAATCTCGTCGAGGTAGTAATAACACGATGCCCGCAGCGCATAGAGATCGGCTTTAGAACGGTAATCGTGCCGAAAAAGGTATTCGGCATCGCCTTGCAGTGCGTTATCAGTCGCACGGATAGCAGCCCTGAAATCAGAGGCATCTTTATTCCGCAGATAGAGCACGTTCGCGAGTCCGACCCAAGCATCAGCATTTGACGCGTCCAATTGGACAGCGTTTTGGAACGCCTGCTGTGCAAGCACCGGATTTAGCGATAGACTGAGATGGCTCCACCCTATGCCGTTATGCGCATCCGCAAGCGTTTCATCGAAACTCAGGGCGCGCTCAAAACTGAGCAGTGCCTGTGCATAGTCCCCAGATGCATAAGAACGCCACGCCGATTCCGTGTGATTCACCGCACTCGGCGTGTCTGTTTCGGAATCACTGGAGCACCCGCTTTGCATCAGGAGAGAGCAGGCAATCAGCACCACATATCCTACATGAAGTGTCGTTCTCAACGCAAACATACTGTGTTTTCGTGATTATTCAGATTTAAGGGTAGCCAAGAGTGGACTTCGGAGTGCTATAGTAACTGCAACGGCATTTGCAATTATACCAAAACCGAAGATAAAAAGCAAGGTAATTGTGAGGGAAATCCACGGGAAAGCGGGAAAGTGTCCATGCGTCGCCAGGATCGCCACAAGTCCTGCGACAATCCCGATGAACATACCGACAGTGAGCAGAAAGCAGCTTTCAAGGAATAACATCCGTGAGAGGAGTTGTCGGCTGAATCCGAACGCGCGGAGCGTTGCGAGTTCACCACGGCGTTCAATAATATTTCTAAACAGCACCAGTGCCAGTCCGAACGTACCGAGTAACACACCCAAACCCCCGAGGCTCTGGAAAGTGGAGATATAGGTATTCTCAACCGATCGATAGCTCGCCAATCGTGCCGATGCGGATGTCAGGTCAAATCCGTAGTCGCCGAGTGTTTTCTCTAATACTTGTGCTGTCTCTTCTCGCAATTCGGGTGGCGTTTTGATAAGGAAAAACTGATAACCGCTTTGGCTTGGGAAGTACTTTGTAAAATTCGCTTCTGAGATAATGAGTTGGCTCTGAAAGAGACTCCCCTGAAGCGTTTCAATATCCAAAAGCAGCGGTTTTCCAAATTCATCTTGGACAAGAAAATCGTCATCAGGATTGTGGTGTAAGATCCAACGCAGCGAATTGTCGTCACCCATCGCGGGTGCTCTCCCTTCTCCGAGATCGCTGAGTTCTAATCGCTGCCACGGCGGTTTTACCAACATAGCCCCCGAAGCACCCAAAATTTGCGGTTTCTGGGGTTGATAGAGATTTAAACAACTCACGTCCTCACCCGGAAGCACGCGAAATGGAATGATTTCCGACGCGCTGAGCAGTTCAGAAGCAGCGTCAGAGAAACCGAGTTCAAACCGCCCGTCGGGTGTATTCAGGCTATGGTGTAAAGGGAGTGCCGACTCCGCAACAAAGGCGTATTCTGTTTTTGGGGGTGCGTCGTGCCGATTCGCACCGACTGCCACGATAATACAGCACGCCAAGCTGGCGGTTGTAACAGAGACTTTGCTCCGTTGGGGCTGCCGCGCAGCATTTTTGATAGCAAATCGCATCCGGCTGAACCGTTTCGGTACGTTCTGGGAAGTTAGCCATCTACTAAAAGCCAGCCACCCCACGCCGAGAATAGAGAGTGTGGAGAATAGAAATTGGACGACCGGATGTTCAAACCACGAAAAAATCGTCTCGCGAATCCACTGGACCCAGGGGAAGTAGGCGATGACAGTCCCGATAACAATCCCAATAGCACAAAACAGGAGGAACGCATTCGCCTGCTTGACGGTCAGATGTGCATAGATGCCCTCCCCTTTACGGATAGCTCTACGGAGGCCATAACCGGTACTAAATAAAATAATAGCACTCAGCAAAATCAAAGCGACCAATCCGCCCCACCCCTCTTCAACGAGATTGGAACCGCCTAAGATACCTGCCCAGATACCGAGCCCCAGAAAGGTAATTTTTGATATTAAACCGCCTGCTGTCTTCGTTTCTTGAGATTTTGGTTTTACACCCGCATCATCAAAATCCGTTCCACCGGCGAGGAGCGTAGCCGTCGAAGTCCGTCCTATCCTCGCGACGGCAACACGGATGGCATTCAGCATGACGACCATTGTCACGCATACCCCGATAAGTAGGCTCCATAAACTCGCGTGAAATGCGATGAAGGGGGTGCCAATAGCAGGCAACCACCACGTCTTTAACCCGAATAGCATCAGTTGGGCGTACCCAATGGCGAGTAAGCATCCCAAGAGCGTGCCGATACCGGCGACACTCCCACCCTCAAAAAAGAAACGACGGCGGATTTTAGCGAGTGGATAGCCAACGGCTTGTAGTATACCAATCTCGTGAGAACGTTGTTCAACACCGATACGAAAGAACAGCTCGACAAGCCATGCGACGGCGAGAATAATAAGGATACTGAGGCTGCTAAACAGCATCCCAAAATCCGTGGCACCAGTGGCGGCTTGTAGCCCTTCTGTTTGGAGCGCCAAGAATTGAAATCCGATCTGCTCGGGTTGAATCCTTTTGAGGAACTCGGTTTCAAAAAGCGTACGTGTTGCCTGCACGTCTGAACCTTGTGGCACCTTCATGCGAATAGTCGTAAGATCGCCAAATCGATTCTGCCAGAGTCGTTTTCCCGTCTCCAGCGAGATAAACGCTTTCGGTGTGGGTCCATATTCATCCCAATAGGCTTCATCTTGGCTGCGGATGCGGGTATAATCAATCGGAAAAGGGGATTCCCATTCAGACATATCAGCGGTGTCGTGGATACCCGGGAACTCAGGAATGATGCCTCTATCGGCAGCGATGCCCTCGATTGGCACGATCCCCTTCAGAAGAAAGGACGCGGTTTCGGTGTTATATGCCTCATCTGCTCCGACACTATAATATGTAATGCTAATTTCATCGCCGACTTTCACGCCGAGATCATTCGCTGTCCATGCATTGAGAACGATTTCATTTGGTTTGACGCGATGGTCATCTGAAAACTCTCCTTCATCCGTTGGGAATGCAACAATTGTGGAATATGGAACCGTCCTGCCGTTGGCAGATATTGTATTCGCGAGGTAGGTCAGCGTCGGGAGGGTCGAGATACTGTTTTCCGTTGCAACCGTCAAGGCACTCTCCGATAACACAGGTTTGAGGAGGTACTGCCGACTTTGGAGATCCATGTGGTTTTCATGAACCTGAACCGTCAAGTCAAGTGCATCAAGCGTCAACGTGAGTTGGTCAGATGAAATAGGGGTTGTTTCTGCCGTGAAGAGGGCATTTACTTGGTCTACCTGTCCGAGCACTTTTTGTAAAGTTGGAAGCGCGATGAAAGCGTTGAAAGGGAGGTTTTGATGTGCGCGTAGATTGAACCTACCGGCGTTCTTCGTCGGAATAACGTCCCTTATTACCAATCGGAGGCTCTGGATAGCCTCCGCAGCGTCGCGTTCACCGAGCAAGAATTCGGGATGGATGTCAGCAACTTGCGCGACGTTCACCAAGAGCATATCGCCGATTTGGACCTTCAACTCACTTTGGAGTGCCTCGTTGATGACAATCGTGTTGAAGGGCTGATCAGGCGCTTTGTTCAGGTTCGGCGCGGGATCACCTGCCCAAAAGGTGAAGAAGTCTTCTGTTACGCCGATGATGTTAACCTTTGATGCACGGGTCTGTGCCTGTGGCACAACAACCGTGCCATTCAACAAAATCGTTGGTACAGTGTTTTGCCGATCTAAGATATTTAGCTGAAAAAAGTGATCGGCGAGGAGGGCATGTTGAATTGTACCGAGCCGTTCTGTCGTGAGGCTGCGGAGACTTCCACGGACAGAATCTCCGACGAGCAAAGCCCCCGCAAGCACACCGGTGGCGACAGCTGTACAGAGGGCGACGGTGAGGTGTATCTGCCAGAAGTGTTTAAGGGCGTTCCAAGAAAATCTGTGCATCGTCTGTTGGGTTAGGCACTTTGCGTGACGCTGCAAATGCCATCAACAAGTTGCAGGTGCTGCTGAAAACGGGACGCGAATTCAAGGTTGTGGGTGACAACAATCAATATCTTCTGCTCTACACGGTGGAGTTCAAAAAGCAAGTCGGCGATGGTATCGGAAGTTGTTGTATCGAGGTTTCCCGTCGGTTCATCGCAGAGGAGGATATCGGGTTGATTAATGAGAGCACGGGCAATAGCGACGCGTTGGCGTTCACCCCCGGAAAGTTCAGCGGGTCGATGCGACACGCGGTGCGCGAGGCCTATCCGTCTGAGGAGTTCGTGTGCGCGTTGTGTTGGGTCAGGTGCGCGCTTGGAAACAAGTGTCGGAATAAGGACGTTCTCAAGCACGGAATACTGCGGGAGCAGATGATGATCCTGAAATACAAATCCGATGACAGCGTTCCGATAGCGGGCGAGTTCGGGCTCAGGGAGTTGAAATGGATCCGTATTGTTAATCTCAACCCGTCCGCTACTGGGTGCCTCTAACGTCCCGACAATGTGTAGCAGTGTGCTTTTGCCAGAACCCGAAGGACCGGTAATCGCCACCGAAGTCCCGTCAGTGAGCGTAAATGAAATATTTCGCAAGACTTGAACGGATCCGAAGTCTTTGGATAGATTGGAAACTTTAAGCAACGGAGTGGTAGTGCGCGATTGTTCCATATTTTTTCTATCATGGACCGGAAATCTGATTGGCAATGAAATCGGGGATAGGGATTGCCCGTAGTTTTTCACCAGGGTTCGTTACACAACAGACAGTGGTAATCTCCCCACGTGCGATGTCTTTTCCTTGATGTGTAAAGTGAAATTGATAGGTGAGCGATTTCGTCCCTTTTTTGGAGATCCGGAGGCGGATGTCAACCTCATCTTCAAACCGGAGTGGATTTAGATACTCACACGCAGCCGCGAGTCGAGGCCATCCGATTTTGTCTCCATTCCATTCGGTTGCGACACTTGTCCCTAAGCTGCGTAGGAACTCGTGTTCAGCGGACTCCATAAAGACGAAAAATCGTGTAAAATGGACAATCCCTGCCATATCGGTGTCAGCGAACTCAATTTTTCGCTTGGTTCGGTACTCAGTGGGCATTTTTTAGGGTTATGGGTTATGGGTTGTTGGTTGTCAGAGGAATAGTTGTCAGTTGAAGAGGGTTGGGATAAACCAGACACCTCTTAACTGACTGCCAACGGCTAACTGCTGACTGCTGACCGCTACCCTGCTACATCTTCGGAAAATCCGGGACATCCTCGTACCGGCTCCAGGTCTCTGAGTAGATTCGCCAGTGTCCATCAGTCGGATCTACCATGAGATTCAATTTTTTGGTGCCGTAATCGGAGTAAGCCGGTCGACTACCACTTGCGCGAGTGCCGGTGAACTTTTGCAAGAACTGGACATCCGCTACTGCCCGGTCTCCGTTGACTTGTAAGTTAGAGATAGAGACTTGGATTTCAGCATATATGCTGTTCAACCGCTTCATCTTCTCTCGGAGCTGCCCCTTTGAGAGGTGGACGGAGGTCTCTTTTCCACCGCGGACAGTGACACGCGTAATCCGGGACTTCTCTGAATAGATGGACATATAGGTGCTGAGGTCTTTCTCTTCCCAAGCCTTCTGCCACTTCCCTAAAACCTGCCGCACCTTGAGCTGCGTATCAATAGGTGCGTTCCCATCAAAAGGGTTCCCAGATGCTTCACCGGAGACAGTATCCGCACCCGACGATGGCACGTTTGGCGCGAGTGCGATAGCGTCAGACATCTGACCGATTTGATCGTTAATGATTTTCCATTTGCGTCTGAAAAATCCTTTTTTCTGAATAGTCAGTGTGCGGACATGCGTCTCAATGATACTCTCACCGCTCTGTAAAGTTACGCTGATGTTGTCGACGACATGACGGTTTTTCTGACGTGGGACAGGCGTGTAGGTTGCTTCTGCGAGATTCACAACATGGGTCTGCGACAGAAGCTCAGTGGCACGCCGGAAACTCGATGCCCTTGTCTTCCGGGCAGACTTATCCCATAGATTCGTATATATCTTCACATCTTGGGATTCCAAAGCATTTTTCCAACCCAGGACGACTGGTAAGACTGGGCTTTTAGGTTGTGCTACATTCTGCTGATCGGGATCAGTGTCTGGTAGCGTCGTAACGAAGTCGCTCCCCACGACCTGATCTTGAATAATTTTCCAGCGCTGTTGAATAAGTCCCTGTTTTTCGATAACAAGATTTCGCAACTGCTGCTGGGATTCTCCCGAAAGGTGGGCAGCGACGGGAATCCCCTCAATTCGGTAGCGGTTGGGATATCGCGGCACCCGGAACGTTTGTGTGGCACCGCCAAGGTTAACCTCCAGCCGCGCGCCGCCCCTGAGAAGGCCGACTGTCTCCTGATAGCCGGTATCAGGACGTTGGCGTGAATTCTTCACCCAGAGCGCGTCATACTTTTTAACACTGCCGGACTCAAGTGCGTTCTTCCATTTTGCCAAAAAGGCAGTAGGGGTTTCACTGGAACTCATCAATACCACTAAGAGCACAACGAACGCGATAACAATGGCAACAATACTCCCACCCCATATTAGGCTCCGCGGTATCTTAGATTTCTTCGATTGGTTTTGCTGGTTCTGTACGTCTTTCACAATTGACCCTCCGTGTTTCATTGGGAGACGTGCTTAGAAGTTTGGCACGTTCTCATAGATTTGCCAGACTTCGTGATGGATTTTCCAAGCGTTCCCAACCTCATGCATCCAGACTTCGCGAATCCAGATATTGTAGAGTGCAGTAGCGTTCTCGTCTGCTGCGGGCGTGACCAATCGGGTCAGTCGATTTATGCCGATAACGCTCTCGCCTTCAACCTGGGTGTCCATTTTGACTTTGTTCCACGCATAGGTGTTCATCTCACGAAGGTCAGATTGGAGTTGCTGCAAGTCGATTTTGTTCCGATGTTCTTTACTCTCATGAATGACCACTTTGTCGGTGACAACACCCGGTGTATAGTAGGATAGATGTGCATCCAAGTTTTTGGCATACCAAGTATTTTCCCAATTGCCAAGTGCAGCCTTCCCGGCGGCAATCTGTGCTGTGGAGAGAGAGGTCCGTCCTGTTTTGGGCGGATGAAGGACAGGTTGGCTATCAACGTAGGCGCGCGCCTCTTGTGCCTTCTGTTTTAGATATTCTTCGTGCTGTTTGTCGGTCTGCACCCGGCTTGCCTCTGCGAGTTTCTCCGTATAGATCGCAGCCTGCTCGCGGAGTTGCCTTCTCAGTGAATTTATCTCAGCGACAACGGCTCGCTTCTGATGCCCTTCCTCTTTAGCCATCCTTTCAGCGACTTCGAGTTTCCGACGCAGATTCGAGACATCTCTGCCGTAGTTACGGAGTTCAGCCTCTGCGCGCGTGGCGCGTTTCTGAATATCATCTAACGTTTTGGAGAGTTCGGCGACTTGTGCGCTATAAGTTGCCCGTTTATTTTTTAATTCACGATTCTTTTCTTGAAGTTCGCTAAGTACCTGTTTTCGTTTGTCCTGCTCGCGCTGCAGGTCTTGGACCTCTGTTCGGACTTCGGCGAGTTTTTTTTCTTTCGCACTGAGTGTCTGTCGGAGTTCGTCTGCGCCTGCCGCTTTTTGAAGTAAAGCTGCATTGAGTTCAGCATTTTTAGCAATGTTAAGCGCATCCCTCTGTGCGATTCTCGCGTCACTAATCGCTTGGTATGCAAGGCGGAGTGCTTCGTCGCCCTCTTTCTCGGCGAGTGCTGTTTTCGCGGCTTCAAGATTAGACACGGCGATTGCAAAGGCATCGGTTGCAAGTGATGGCGCGTCGGCCTCTCGTGCTGCAGCAACGGCTGCCGCTGCGGCCGCTATTGCTGTATCAACTGCTGCGGGTTCAATTTCTCCAAGTTTTCCACCACATCCTGCTAAACCGAACGAAACGAGGAGCAAGCCGATGAGCAAATTTCTGCGCAATACCGAGTTCCCCCTCGGCAATAAAGCGATGAATTGTTTCATTTTGGGACTCCTTTTAAATGTTTTTATTCAATAGTAGGACTTACGCAAAATTGGGGTCAGAACGCCTATTTTGATATGGTGAAGGCACTTTCTATCAGGGTTCGGTGCGGTTGGAAACCGCACCTACCAGGGGAGTGCGTAAGTCCTAAATGGGTTTAATTGTTAGTTTTGGTCCACATAGCATCGTTTTGATAAACGCATCTTTTGAGATTAACTCTCTTCACCATTCAAACGTAGGTGCCGCAAGCGCATGCGGTTGGACGGTAGCCGTTTTCATCTGCGCGAGGGCATCCTTAATAGTTGATGCCCTCGTTTCACCAACACCGTCAACCGCTTGGAGTTCATCAATAGCGGCGGTGTAAATGTTATTCAAATTCTTGAACTGGCGAACGATATTTTCAATAACACCGAACGGGATTCGCGGCACTTGGCTCAGCATACGATAGCCGCGTGGTTCGAGCATATCGAACGTGTTATGAATGTCGCGCGGATAGCCTAAAGCTTCACTGATATTGCTTCGACTGGCGAGGCTATTTGCATCAAACCTTAGAATTTTCTCGAAGGCTTGAGATCCGTCACGTAGGGTCTCGTGATAATAGTCTTTTATAATCAGAAGCCCTCTCTCAATTTCAGATGTGAGTTCCGGCGTGTATTGCAACGACTCTGCTTCAGTGCCTAACTCAATTCTGTAGCGATTGAGTTCCTGATCGGCGCGCCGGACGCGTTCAGACAATTGAATCGCCGTGACGACATTTGCTAATGTAACACTCCCGCTTAATTCCGCCCAATTCAGAGCAGCGACAGCATCCTGCATGGCTTTGACGTACTGTGTGAGTGCCAGCATCGTCTGGTTCGCACCCGAAAGCAGTATCGGACGCTCTCGGAAAATATAGCGTTGCTCCTTGAGATATAAGGTAAGCGTGCTCCTTGCCTGCGACACAGCTAAGACGATGTGATCCGTCTGCTTCGCAAACTTATCGGCTGAGCGGTGACGGAGCCCGGTTTCGCGAGAAGCTATAGAAGGATTGATTCTTAGCGTCACATTGGCACGCACTATCCTTTGTGTATCTTCAGAGAGAATAATGGCACCATCCATCTTTGACAATTCAAACAGGCGCGTCGGCGTGTATTGGCAATTAATTCGGAAACCGCCCTCCGTTAAATCTAAGATTTCCGGCGTATCGCCAACGACAATAAGTCCGCCCATTTCGCCTTGGATAATATAATCAATGCCTTCTCTCAGAGACGTTCCAGGCGACAGTAATTTCAAAGTCGCGACGAGATCACGCGTCTTTTGATTTTCTATCAACATGCTCCGCACTTGCAATCACCACCTATATTATATAGAATACCATGTCCAACGCACAAAGGGCAAGTCGATCTCTTCGTTTCCAAGCGTTTTAAAATTTTGTTTGACACGGCGTGCAAATGAAGATATAATGTATACGAATCTTTTATTTTCTCCGAGAGTAACCCTGACGTTCTCATCCGTGGAAACTGTTGGAGATTTTTTATAAAACCCAAATAACATTTACGCTGACAAGCTCCCGAAGAGCGTCAATTAGCGTAATAAAAAAAGAAAAGGATTTTGTGGAAATCCCCAAATTTTCACACTCAGCTTATGCGATTTAGCTTATTCAGTGCGTTTTTAGCAACGGTCATTTCATGTAACGGCGAACAATTACCCTATGTAACGATTGAAACCGAAAAAGGCAACATTATTATTGAACTTTACCCAGAAGCCGCTCCCGCCACGGTCGCAAATTTTGCGAAACTCATCGAATCCGGTTTCTACAACGGTGTGGTCTTTCACCGGTTTGTCCCAGATTTTGTTATACAGGGTGGCGATCCGCAAGGAACAGGTAGAGGCGGCCCCGGATGGAGCATCCGTGGCGAATTCCAAGACTCCGATCTTCGTGAAAAGATGCCACTCCATGAAAAAGGGGTCGTCGCGATGGCACGGACGCAGAATCCCGATTCAGCCGGAAGTCAGTTTTATATCTGTCTCAGTTCAGACCCGACCCGCTACGCGCACCTCAACGGCAGTTACACTACATTTGGGAAGGTTATTGAGGGCATGGATGTCGTAGACGTACTCCGCGAAGGCGATGTTATGGAGAGCGTATCAATTGAGAACTATCAAGAAGAATAGCATAGGTGTCATCCATCAGCAATCAGTCAACGCAAATTTAGAAAGGACGGACATGAATAAAAATGGAAGAATGGAAACGTCTCGTTAGAGATACAGTTAACACTCCCGAAAAACTCGCCGCTGTATTCGACGTTGACATAGAGGAGATGCGGCGGATTCACAAAGAATTTCCGATCCGTATTAATCCGTACTATCTCAGTCTTATAGAAGAGCCGGGCGACCCTATCTGGAAACAGGTTGTGCCTGACCCAAAGGAACTCATCAGCACAGGCGTAGAGGATCCACTCCACGAAGAAGACGATAGCGAAGTTCCGAACGTCACACATCGCTACCCCGACCGGGCACTTTTCTATGTGAACTACATGTGTCCGATTTACTGCCGCTTCTGTACCCGTAAACGGAAAGTCGGCGACCCGTACTCAATCTCTGAAGATAACGTTGAGAGAGGTCTTGCTTATATTCAGGCACACCCAGAGATCCGTGATGTCATCATCTCCGGTGGCGATCCGCTCATGTTGACGGACAAGAAAATCGACTATATCGTCGGCGGCTTGCGGGCAATTGAACACTTAGAAATCATTCGGATCGGTTCACGCGTCCCGGTGACCTTACCTCAGCGGATTACGCCTGAATTGTGTGCGATTTTGAAGCAGTATCACCCTTTTTATATTAACACGCACTTCAATCACCCACGCGAGATTACGCCTGAGACAGAAAAGGCGTGTGGTATGTTAGCCGATGCCGGTATACCGCTCGGTAATCAGGCAGTCCTTCTTAAGGGTGTGAACGACGATCCCGCCGTGATGGTCGAACTCATGAAAGGGCTGTTGCGTATCCGAGTCAAACCTTACTATATCTATCAAGCCGATCTTGTCGTCGGAACCGACCACTTCCGAACAGCCGTAAAAACGGGGTTAGAGATTGTTTCGGCACTGCGTGGACATATTTCGGGACTCGGTGTCCCGCACTACGTGATTGACGCTCCCGGTGGCGGCGGGAAGATCGCGCTCATGCCGGACCCTGTCGTCACTTTTGATGACGATGAAATCCAACTTCAAAACTACGAAGGCAACGTCTATAGTTATCCGAGTACGCCGTTCTTTGATGAAGATTGGTAGGAAATTTTATTTTTAATAGAGGTTGTTTTTTATGGCACACATTGACAAACTGAAGGAGGAGATCGGTTGGTTGAAGATAGTCTTTGCTATTTTGATTGCGACTGCTATTCTCTCGCTGCTTGGGTGATTCAAAATTATGGAAAAGCCAATCGCGCTCTCATCATAGGGGGCGCAGCAGCGGTACTTCTGATCCTAACCATAATTATTCGGATCAATAGTGTTGCTTATCGAAAAATCGATAAATTGGAGGACTTGTGATGGAATGGGTAGCTCTTTTTACACTCGTAGTAGTTATTGGTGGGCTCTGTGTAGTCGCCGGACAGGCTATACGTCATGCTAACAAAGATTAGATCCGTATCTGCAAACTGAAAAAACAGAGGAGGTCCGTAAAATCTACTATAAATATGGCAACAAAGAAATCACAACTCTACGCTTCGCTTTGGCAAAGCTGCGACGAACTCCGTGACGGGATGGATGCCTCACAATACAAAGACTACATCCTGACGCTCCTCTTCATGAAATACGTCTCCGACAAAGCTGAAAATGATCCCGATGCCCTCATTGAAGTCCCAGAAGGCGGCAGCTTCTCGGATATGGTGGCACTGATAGGCAACAAAGAGATCGGTGAGAAGATTAACGTGATTATCGGCAAATTCGCTGAGACAAACGATCTCCAGGGGGTCATTGATCTCGCAGATTTTGACAATAACGATAAACTCGGCAGCGGTAAAGAGAAGCAAGACAGACTCTCCAAACTCGTCGCTATCTTCAACGATCTCGACTTAAGCGCGAACCGAGCCGAGGGAGACGACCTCTTAGGCGATGCTTATGAATATCTCATGCGGCACTTCGCCACAGAATCTGGGAAAAGCAAAGGGCAGTTCTACACACCGGCTGAAGTTTCCCGCATCATGGCAAAGGTGATCGGCATCGGACCCGATACTTCGCAGGATCATACGATTTATGACCCGGCTTGTGGTTCCGGTTCACTTTTTCTCAGAGCCGCTGATGAAACACCCCGCGGGTTGAGTATTTACGGACAGGAAAAGGACAATGCAACCCATGCCCTTGCGCGGATGAACATGATTCTCCACGACAACGTCACCGCTGAACTCCGGCACGGAAACACGCTCGCCGCACCGGATTTTACGGAGAACGATAGGCTCAAGACCTTCGATTTCGCAGTTGCTAATCCCCCTTTCTCTGACAAAGCCTGGACCAACGGTCTTAACCCAGATAACGACATTTACAACCGTTTTGCGTACGGCACGCCCCCCTCCAAAAATGGCGATTACGCCTTCCTGCTCCACTTCATCACCTCGCTTAAAAGCAGAGGCAAAGGCGCGATTATTCTACCACATGGGGTGTTGTTCCGCGGCAACAGAGAAGCTGACATCCGCAGAGAGATTATCCGCCGCGGTTATATCAAAGGCATCATCGGACTGCCTGCCAATCTGTTCTATGGCACGGGTATCCCTGCCTGTATCCTCGTGATTGATAAGGAGAACGCTCGCGTCCGTAAGGGCATCTTCATGATAGATGCAAGTAAGGGATTCCTCAAAGATGGCAACAAAAACCGGCTCCGCGCTCAAGATATTCACAAGATCGTCTCGGTCTTTAATGAACAGATAGAATTACCGCGCTATTCCCGCATGGTGCCAATATCCGAAATTGCTGACTCCGCCAACGCCTATAACCTCAACATCCCGCGCTATATTGATACGAGTGAACCCGAAGACCTCCACGACCTCGGCGCACACCTCAACGGCGGCATCCCCGATACGGACATTGACGCCCTCGACAACTATTGGACGGTCTTTCCGACCCTCCGCAACGCCTTGTTTGAGGTTTCCAACGGTAGACCCGGATATAGCGATCCGTTGGTGGAAACGCAACACGTAAAAACGACGATTCTGACGCATGCTGAGTTTGCGGCTTACAAGAAGCAGGTCGATGCAGTCTTTCAGGCATGGCGTGACGTGCACGAGGATTTCTGTTGGATATTCAGGTCGGCACGCTTCCGAGAGAGGTTATTCACACGCTATCAGAGGACTTGTTGATGCGGTTCACCAATCTGCCACTGCTTGACTCTTACAGCGTGTATCAGAAATTGATGGACTATTGGGACGAGGTGATGCAGGACGATGTCTATCTCATTGCAACAGACGGATGGGTAGAAGCAGCGAAACCACGCGGTATCATTGAGGATAAACAGAAGAAGATTAAGGAGACCGCGGACCTCGTTGTGAAGCGTAAGAAATACAAGATGGACCTGATTCCACCGGCGTTGATTGTTGCCCGCTATTTCGCTGCTGAGCAGGACGCTATTGAGATGTTGGAGACAAAACAAGCGACTGCTGTGAGTGAATTAGAGGCATACATTGAGGAACATACTGGTGAGGACAGATTGCTCGCCGATGCCCTCAATGACAAAGGCAATATCACCGCCAGCAGTGTCAAGGCACGACTCGATGCCCTCACACCCGATTTGACAACGCTTCACGAGACCCAAGATGACAATGACGATGAACGCGATGCGCTTGAACATTGTCAATCCTTACTTGATGCGAAATCCAAAGCGGACAAGGCTATAAAAGATGCCCAACTCGCGCTTGATGAATAGGTGTTGGCGCGATATGCAACGCTTACTGAAGCTGAAATCAAGGTGCTTGTAGTTAAAGATAAATGGGTTGCGAGTATTCAATCGGCGATTGTAGGTGAAGTCCAGCGAGTGATTCAGGCGTTGACGGCGCGCGTGAAAGAATTAGAGGAACGCTATGCCCAGCCGTTGTCAGACCTCGAAAATGAGGTAGAAGATTTTAGCCTGAAAGTTGAGGCACATTTGTTGAATATCGGGGTAGATTGGCGTGAATAATAAGCAAAAATTTAGCGGCGAATGGGAAACGAGGCAGTTAAAGGAACTTGGTTTGTTTTCCAAAGGGCGTGGGATAAAGCGAGATGATGTAACCGATGAAGGTGTACCATGTATTCGCTATGGAGAACTGTATACACGATACCAAGATTACATTTTGAAGGTAGCATCACGGATACCCCCAGATGTCGCTAAAACAGCACTACCAATCAAGACAGGAGATCTCTTATTTGCTGGATCGGGTGAAACTGCAGAGGAAATTGGACGGTGCGCGGCATATCTGGGTGAAGAACAAGCCTACGCTGGTGGGGATGTCATCGTGTTGACACCATCAGGTCAAAACTCTATTTATCTCGGACATCTAATGAATTCTCCAATAGTGTCAGCACAGAAGGCACGTTTGGGACAAGGGGATGCAGTTGTTCATATCTACATCAATAATTTAGCTCAGGTGCAGATACAACTTCCTTCTATCACAGAACAACACGCGATAGCCTCTGTCCTTTCCGATATGGATGCCGAGATTGCCGCGTTGGAGCAGCGTCGAGACAAGACGCGTGCTATCAAACAGGGAATGATGCAGGAGCTGCTGACAGGGCGGGTGCGGTTGTCTGAATCGCGGATTTGCACGCAGGACGCGGATTAAATCTACAGACATAGCACTCCGCTGGAGTGCGTTGACTTTGATATTGGGTTTTCTATAGACATATCACGCCTCTGGCGTGAGGATAGGCATCTTAGCAAACATCTAAACGCATAAATTCTATAGACATACCACGCCTCTGGTGTACAGACATAGCACTCCTGGAGTGCGTTGACTTTGATATTGGGTTTTCTATAGACATATCACGCCTCTGGCGTGAGGATAGGCATCTCAGCAAACATCTAAACGCATAAATTCTATAGACATATCACGCCTCTGGTGTGAGGAAGGGTACCACAACGGATATATAAATACATACCCACAAGCGGTCAGAAGCGGGTCCGAAAAGGCATCGTCTTTGCTCCAGCGGAGCAACATGTCTATAGAATGCTCCAGCGGAGTAACATGTCTATAGAATATTGGTTGCCAAACCGCCGCACTCCAGCGGAGTGCTATCTCAATTGAACGCAAGTATGGATACACAAATTCTATAGACATATCACGCCCCCGACGCAAGAAAGCAAAGCCTGTCAAGGTGTTTGAAAGTGAGGTTGAAATCGGTCTCCTTGCTCCAGCGGAGCAACATGTCTATAGAATTGGGATTGCCAAATGACCGCACTCCAGCGGAGTGCTATGTCTAATGATGGAGGAATATAAAAACCTATGGCAGACACTTATACCCAACTCTATGTACATATTGTATTTTCTGTGAAAGGTAGACACGCGCTTATTCCCAAACACCACAAATCAGAACTCCACAAATACATCACGGGTATTATCACCAATAAAAAACAAAAATTGATTCAAATCAATTCAATGCCAGATCATATCCATATTTTGATCGGGATGACCCCGGATGTCGCGTTGTCTGGTTTAGTGAAAGACATCAAAGTAAATTCGACGCGCTTTATCAACCAGAAGCGTTGGACTGTGGGGCAATTTGCATGGCAAGAGGGATTCGGTGCGTTCAGTTATTCACATTCTCAGATACCTCAGGTGGCGACCTATATTGAAAACCAAGAGACACACCATTCACATCAAACCTTTCGCGATGAATATCTTAAGTTTTTAGAGCGTTTTGAGGTCGCCTATGATTTGAAATATGTTTTTGACGCGGTCGAGGATCCCTCTTCTGGAGAATAATCTACAGAATACAGTTTTCTATAGTACATAGCACTCCGCTGGAGTGCGTTGACTTTGGGTATATTTTTCTATAGACATATTGCTCCGCTGGAGCAAAGATAGAATACAGTTTTCTATAGTACATAGCACTCCGCTGGAGTGCGTTGACTTTAGGTATATTTTTCTATAGACATATTGCTCCGCTGGAGCAAAGATGGAAACTGAAGACTAAATAGCATTATTTGAATTTGGCTTTTTCGTTGATTCTTCTTTCAGAAATGCGGTAAACTTCCTACCAGCGTTTGAGAATTTTTCAAGATAGAGAAGCTGCGAATCGTCAAGTAGTCGTCCGTTTCGACGATGTGTGAGGTATATTTTCCCAGTTTAGAAGTAAACCGACAAGAGATTATAAATTATCCGGGAGAGAACGTCCGGAGAGTGCTTAGGCAATAGGAATGTTAAGGAACTGGAGGTTGTAATTCATGCTTGAAAGACGTTTAGCAGAACTCTGGGACAGTTTACAAGGAAAAAAACCACATCTACCCCATTTCCTGTCAGAGATTTACTTAGATGGACTTCGTGGACTTGACAATTTGCGGGTGCTGTTTGATTATCCAGTGAGTGTCATTGCGGGGGGAAATGCCACTGGAAAATCAACAGTGCTTTTTACAGCTGCCTGTGCCTACAAAGTGCCGGGAGCGGGCCCTAAGGATTTCGTCCCGTCCACACTTTTTCCATATTATAGCCCTAAACTCGGTGACCGTCAGGATATACTCCAAAAAATAATACTAGAATTCAACTATCAGACCCCAGAAGGTATGCGTTCTATGCGATGGCGGCGTGCCAAGGGGTGGAGTCGGAGTTTCCTAGGGCGTCAAAACGCCAGTCAACCCGAGCGACAGGTTTATCTCAGAACACTTAGCAATCTGAGCAATCCATCAGAGGTGCGTGGGGTTCTCAGCATGTCGCGTTTGAAATCTGAACCGGAAGAGACCCCCTTAACCCCTTCACAGGTTGAGTTTGCACACCAAATGCTCCCTTTCAGGTATTCGGAAGTTGTTAATCTGTCCAGCGGAAATAAGAATCTCCTGTTTGCTGCACAAGAAGGCGGTGCGGCCTACTCAGAGCTACACATGGCAGCTGGGGAGCGCGCAATTCTGCGGTTATCAAAAGAGATAGCACAGTTGGAAGGGGCCCTTGTTCTGATTGACGAAGTGGAAGCCGGACTGCATCCTTGGGTACAACAACTTCTCATGTTGCATCTCCAGCAATTGGCACTGCGGAACGATCTTCAGATCATCGTCACTTCTCACAGTCCAGTTGTTCTCGACTCAGTCCCTACACGCGGTCGCATCTTTCTTGACAGGGATGAAGAATCGGGCAAGATTATCGTTCGCCCACCCTATCGTGATATAATTCAGAACGCGCTTTATGGACGTTCCAGTGAAGTATTGAAACTCCTCTGTGAAGATGAAATCGCTGAGGGAATTCTAAAAGGTGTGTTTGATTTGCTATTATCCAATCAAAGAATTAAGTGGGAGTCCATCCACATTGGACGTGATACCGGTGCAAGCGAGTTTCCAATGCACGCTCGGGCCTTAGACAAATTCGGTCAACTTCAAAACACCCTTTTTATTCTTGACGGTGATCAACAAGGTGGCGATATTGAACGTAAAATACGGCAAGCTACAATAAGTGATGTTCCAGTGCTATTTCTGCCTGGCAAAGAGGGTCCGGAAAATTGGATATGGGAAAAACTGCAACAGATCTCTGACCCTGACACCGCGCAATTAGGCACCAATCCAGGAGTTCTGTCCACCTTAATGAATCAATTGGATGCTACCTATGCCCCAGTGTCTGGGTCTCCAGAAACCCCGAAAATTAAATTCCGCACCCTGTCTGAACAATTGAGCCGAGAAGCACCTGAGGTTTGCCGGATCGTTGCACGCTTAGAGGCCGGACGAAAAGAGAGCGACATCCAGCCTTTCTTAGAAGACTTACTGCAAATCTTACTGCAGTGGCGGGAGTAATTCCAAGGAAACAGCGACATGAACACCGTTGGGGACAGAGAAACAGGGACGCAAGAACGCGTCGTGGCATTCTTCCAGAAGGTGTTGGGGTATACTTACCTCGGCAACTGGCAAGCGCGTCAGAAGAATAGCAATATTGACACAGTGCTGCTGAGCGATTGGCTGAGAAGCAGCGGGCACGACGAAGCTATCATCTCCAAAGTCTTGTTTGAACTGGAAAAGGCGGCGGCACTCGGTGGCACCCAAACGCTTGTTGACGCAAACCGAGAGGTCTACGAACGCTTACGCTACGGTGTGAATGTCCAACCCAACACCGGTGAACACCGGACTACCGTCAAGCTAATTGACTGGGAGCATCCCTTCAATAACGATTTCGGTATCGCCGAAGAGGTAACCCTCAAAGGCGAGAACACCAAACGTCCCGATGTCGTCCTATATATCAACGGTATCGCCATCGGTGTCCTCGAACTCAAACGTTCTATGGATTATCGTCAATATCTATCCGAGATCGAAGGACTCAGTTCGCAAATTACCGAACCAGAAAACCAAGCCGAATACTCTTCCACTATCAATACCGGCCCCTTACGCGCATTCTTTAACAACTTAGAGGAGCTCCCTATAGACCGTAGAGCGGCAGCAGCATTCGCGATAGATGCCGCCATCCGCGAAACGAAACAAGACAACTGGAGAGGCAATAGGTTCAAGAAGAGACAGGTGCGGAACGCTATCGCACGCGTAATCCGGGAAGAATTGAGTGGCTCTAACCTTGATATTGATACACTTCTTGAACTGGCGGTGAATCAGAGTGAATACTAAAACGGCTCGTTACCACATCGACATCCGCGGGATCTCGGTAGAGGTCATTCGCAAGGACATCAAGAATTTCTATATTGGCGTTCATCCACCGAACGGACGGATTCGCGTCTCTGCCCCTCTGCATCTTGATGACGACGCTGTTCGGATGGCAATCATCACTCGACTCGGCTGGATTCGACGGCAACAAGAAGCGTTTGAACGACAAGAACGACAATCTCAGCGGGAGTTTGTGACAGGCGAGAACCACTATTTTGTTGGTAGACGCTACCGGCTTGATGTAGTGGAATACGACGGTCCCCCGAAGGTTTCATTACTGAATAATACGAGAATAGGGTTGCGTGTCCGTCCGGGTTCTGATCGGGACGCACGGGAAGCAGTGGTTCATCGTTGGTATCGCCAGCATCTCCGTGCACAAATACCCCCGCTACTTGATACATGGCAATCCAAAATGGACGTAATCATTGATGAAGTACGGATTAAGAAAATGAAGACCCTTTGGGGTTCTTGTAACATTCACGCCAAACGCATCTGGCTGAACCTCGAACTGGCGAAGAAATCTCATTCGTGTTTAGTGTACGTATTTGTCCACGAGATGGTCCACCTTCTGGAACGCGACCATAACGATAGGTTTCACGAGTTAATGGACAGGTTTCTACCACAATGGCGCACCTACAGAGACGCACTTAATCGCGCACCCTTAGCTCACGAAAATTGGCAGTATTGAGTAACACACTGCTACTTTAGAAATCCCTCCTATTTGACAGTTTCCACAGAATATTTTGAAAAAAATCCATTTTTTTTCATTTTATGCACGTTTTCTACCCCAAAATTGTGTCTTAATACGAAGTTATCGTAAAATCCGCAATTGGCGAGGTTGGGAAACCTCGCCAGCGAGCAGGGAAGCACGCAATCTTCACTGACGAGATATTTTGCTTGGGTGTTTCCTCAAGGAAACCTCGCCAGTGAGTGGGGAAGCACGCAACCTTTGGAAAATAACAAATACTATCCACAAACTGGAGGACACACCATGAAAACAGCAAGAACTTTTCTTTTATGGCAAACCTTAGAATTAATTAGACATTCAGCACCGGTGCGGTTAGATGAAGATTAATTTATTAATTCGGTAATTCTAATTCACCCCAAACCCGGTAGGTGCGGTTTCCTAACCGCATCGAATATTACCGAAATATTTTCTTAAACTTCATGAAACCGCACCTACCAGGGGTGGGGTAAATGTTTGTTTATTTTTCAGGTTTACCATAGCCATACTAACGCTCATCGCCTTTGGACTCGGAAGTGCTTATGCGTAAGAAAACCTCGCACAACAAGTGTCTGCTATTTTTGAACAGAACTGTCCTAATTGCCACGGAGAACACGGTGCCTTTACCGAGAGTCTCATTATTGAACATACCACACTCATTGAAACTGGGGCAGTTGTTCCGAGAAGACCGAACGTCTCCGAACTCTATACACGTCTCATTGAAAATCGACCCGAAAAACGAATGCCGCTTGGACAATCCCCGCTTACACCGGCTGCAATCGATACCATTCGCCGCTGGATTGTGGCAGGCGCGCCGGATTGGGGAAGCACTACTGAAGCAGGAGGCCCCTTCATTACACCGCAAAAGATGCTGAATACCATTGAAAGACACGTCAACACACTCACACCGTTTGACCGCACCTTCGCACGCTACTTTATACTGACGCATCTCTATAACGCCGGTGAAACGACCGAGGCACTGCATGCCTATCAACGCGCCCTCTCAAAATTGGTTAATAGTCTCTCCTGGGGACGCGAGGTTATCAGGCCACAACCTATTGACCGAGAAGAGACAATCTTCTACATCGACCTACGAGACTACGAATGGGAGATCGGAGCCAATCAATGGACATTGATTGAAGCGGAGTATCCGTATAGTATTGAGTTCAACGCGCCCACGGAGACGACACTCCGTGAAAAATTGACGACTTTACGTCAAAAAATGAACTGTGAAGTGCCATTTGTTCATGTCGATTGGTTCCTTGCGTCTGCTTCACTGCCACCCCTCTATCACGACATTCTGGGGCTGCCTGCGACCGTTCAGGAGCTGGAAACGCGGCTTGAGGTGAATGTCGTCGAAAACCTCCAGAACGCTGCGGGAAAACGCGTCTGGCGCGCCGGTTTCAACAATTCGGGGGTCTCGAATCACAATCGCGTTGTGGAACGGCACCCGTCCCGGTATGGTGCGTATTGGAAAAGTTACGACTTTGCCGGAAGTGCGGGGACGCAGCATATCTTCACGCATCCGCTATCTTTTACTTATGATGGTGGCGAAGTGGTCTTCAACTTACCCAACGGTTTACAAGCATACTATCTCACAGACGGGGGTGGGAACCGACTTGATGCCGCACCGATCAGTATTGTTTCTAATCCGGCTGCGAGCGATCCGACCGTTCGGAACGGACTGTCGTGCATCGGCTGCCACACCGAAGGTATGAAAACCTTTGAAGACCAGATACGTCCTGTTATTCAGCAGAACGCCAACCCACCCTATAACAAAGCACAAGCCTTACGGCTCTATGTGCCGAAATCTGTCATGAACAGCCTTGTATCCGAGGATACCCAACGGTATCGTCAGGCACTTGAGGCGGCAGGCGATATATTTGGCGGGATTGAACCCGTGCAGCGATTCTACGAGGCATTTCAGGCACCCCTTGATGCTGCACACGCTGCGGCAGGTGTGGGTTTAGAAACGGAGACATTTCTTCAGAAGATCCGTGAGAATACGAGTTTACAAAGCTTAGGGTTGCTGGTCTTGGAGACCGGTACGGTGAAGCGGGATACATGGACATCGAACTTTAGTGACGTTGTTGCTGCGCTGAGTTTTCCTGATAGCAATGTCGTTACGCCAGTTACGCCGCAAACCGACATCATCCCCGGCGCATCTGTTTATATTTCCGATCCAAACTTGCGCGCTGCAGTTGCGAAAGCACTTGGCAAGAGTCCGAATGCCGTCATTACAGCAGAGGAGATGGCGACGTTGAGAACGCTTAGCGCACGAGATTATGACATCCGTGATTTCGCAGGACTGGAGTCGGCGACAAATCTCGAACAACTCAAGCTCCGAAGCGAACTCATAACCGATTTATCCGATTTAGCCCGATCCATAGGCAGATTAAAGACCCTGAAAGAAATTTGGATAAGCGGAAAGATGATATCCGATTTTTCACCGCTTGCAGAACTCACGCATCTTGAAGGAATTTCAATTTGGGAGCTCGCTATAGATGATATATCTCCGCTGAGTGCCCTCACAAACTTGAGATGGCTTGACATGGGTCACAACTCAGGGATGGTATCAGACCTTTCACCACTCGCAAATCTAACAAATTTGAAAAGGTTGGTACTTTATAGTATGGGAGACCTATCAGACCTTTCACCGCTCGTAAACCTAACAAATTTGAGAGATCTGTCTCTTCAGCATAATCGCATATCAGACGTATCGCCCCTCACGTCGTTAAGTCAATTGGAACAATTAAGTCTTGAAGGCAATAATGTATCGGATTTCTCACCTATAACAGGCTTATTCGGGAAGATTCCTATATGGACAGCCGGTAACCCCGGATTCCCAACAGAGGGACCGAAAATAGAGGGGCCGTGGTTATGGATGGTTGCGCCAACGCCCGGCATGTGGAGCATAGATGCTGCTAAATCCGGCATAGATTTTCTGGCACGCCTGAGTAAGGGTACCGTAACAGAACTGGACATCGCAACAAACGGCGTGAAAGAGGGAGACCCTCTTGGGAACAATGTCTGGACAATCGGCAAAATCTCACCATCACGCGGAAACATAAATGAGATGGTGAAGGCTACTAACTTGATTATAGACGATACGTACCGCCATGTTGCTTACGGTTTGTTACCATAGGTTCTCCGAAAAATCAGAAGGTAAATATGCTTGTCGGAAGTGGTGACTCTGTTAAAGTTTGGCTCAACGGCGCGTTGGTTCACAACTATCCGACATCAAGAGGAAACGCGTATTACACAGAATTCATCCCTGTCACGCTCAGAGAGGGCGCAAACCTTATGTTATACCATATCTGATTGAATATTTATCATAAATGTGTTATTCTCTGCTGCCTCATTTTCAAAGGAGTGAAGCAGCGATGAATAAAAAAGTGCCAGAAATTATTGAAAGTGTCCAAGACCTGAAAGGCTTGTTACGTAAATGCAAAAAGAAGCATGAAATCCAACGCCTCACCGCTCTGTATCTCTTGAAAAGCGGACAGGCGAAAAACCGGGTTCAGGTCGCCGAATGCCTCGGTGTTGATCGTATGAGCGTTGGACATTGGCTGAGTGCTTATGAAACCGGAGGACTTGAGAAACTCCTTGAACGCGGGTATGCTCCGGGTCGAGTTTCAATCCTCACTGAAGAACAGCAGGAACACTTACGCAGCGAACTTCAGAAACCCAAAGGTTTTCAGAGTTATGTTGAGATTCAACATTACATTGCCGAGACGTTTGGCCTCCAGATGAACTACAAGACGGTTTACGCGATGGTTCATGATAAATGGGGAACGAAACTGAAAATGCCCCGTCCGCGTCCGGAGTTGAATCCGATTGAACGTCTCTGGCAGGATATGAAGGCGAAGTTATTTCTTCAGACGTATAAAACCTTGGAAACTCTGCAAGCGAAGGTCACCGAGATCCTTGCCGACTACTCGGATACCGCGGTTGCTAAACTTACTGCATTCTCACATTTCATAAACGCTGCTAATGCAATATAAACTTTTAGAAATGGTATAAGTTTTTCACCTGACGGCAAGACACTGGTCAGTGCGAGTAGGGACGGTTCGGTTTGGTTATGGGATACTCAAACAGGCAACCGCCTGAGAACCCTCAAGAAGTATAGGAGCGGGATTACGAATTTGAATTTTTTAACCGATGGCAAGACCCTCGCCAGTGGCAGTGTGGACGGTGCTGTGCGGTTCTGGGATGTTGGAACGGGCAACCGCTTGAAATCTATCATAGCGCACACGGGTGAGGTGAAAAGCATCAGTTTTTCACCCGATGGCAAGACCATCGCCAGTGGGGGTACGGACGGCTTGGTTGGGTTATGGGATGCCGAGACGGGCAACCCTTTGAAACCCCTCACAGGGCATACGGATGAGGTTTTGTGCGTGAGTTTCTCTGCGAATGGCAAGATACTTGTCAGTGGCGGTCTGGACGGAACGATTCTCCTATGGAACACGTCCGTGTTTAAATGATAGCACCTCACACCTACCCTTAGATAAGAACCGTTGCCTGAAACACTGAAGCCGAAATTGAGGCAGTATTGGAGAAAAAATGAAAACACAGATTCTTTTAAGGAAGCATACTCCGGTAAGCATCATCAGCTTTCTTCTGCTCCTGACAACAACTCTCCTTGGGTGTAATACTATCAATCGCGCCCTTGAAATCGACGCTGTTCTCCTTACACTGGATGATCTTCGCACGATGGGAGTAAGGACGGATAAACGCATCGGCGTACCTATAGAGCACTTAAAGGAATTACATGTTATCAGTGCATACGAGCAGCGTGGCACTCAACTGACTGTTCAATATTGGTTATTTGCCTCCGCGTCCGCTGCAAAAAAAGCGGCGGAGGGTCAGTGGATATGGTTCTTTGCCGCGCCAGCGAACTTTCACCCCCAGCTCAATCCCGAAGATGTCATTGGA
The DNA here is from genome assembly GCA_965232115.1 of Candidatus Poribacteria bacterium. GTDB lineage: Bacteria > Poribacteria > WGA-4E > WGA-4E > WGA-3G > WGA-3G. The sequence goes on along the minus strand of OZ246958.1, from coordinate 2,778,449 downwards.
GATGCGACATGGCACCGTATTCACAGGAGTCGAAAGGAATGGGAAAACGGTCCGACTGACATCTGGTTCGTGAAACACAATTTACTCGTTAGCGTTAGGACAAAGGGGCACCCGTCAAATCGACTCCAATTCGCCCGGGACACTGCCCGAAAGATTGAAGCGGAAATTAACGCAATCGTAGAAAAAAAATAAAAATACAGATTCCCTATCCGAGATCTTGCCTTGGTCGCAGGCGCGCGCAATAAGGACGCGCTCTTATTTCTCGTCCACCTTCAGCTTATCAATGAACGGACTCAGCAAGTCTATCGGAATTGGGAAGACCATGGTCGAGTTCTTCTCGGCACTGACCTCCACCAACGCTTGAAGGAATCGGAGTTGGACAGCGGTTGGAATCCTACTGAGGATTTCTGCGGCATTCGTTAAGACCTCTGCAGATTCAAACTCACCCTCGGCGTGTGTGACCTTCGCGCGACGTTCCCGCTCGGCTTCTGCCTGTTTCGCCATTGCCCGCTGCATCTCAACAGGGAGATCGACGTGTTTAATCTCCATCGCCAGCACCTCAACACCCCAGGGTTCGCAATGCCTTTTGATGATTTCTTCCAAGTCCTGATTTAACTTTTCACGTTCCGAGAGGAGGTCATCCAACTCTGCACGTCCAAGTACGCTTCGCAGCGTCGTCTGTGCTGTCTGACCGATAGCGAAGCCGAAATCCTCGACCTCAATGACCGCCCTATCCGGTTCAGTCACCCTGAAAGTTAACACAGCGTTGACACTCACAGAAACGTTATCTTTCGTAATAACATCTTGTGGGGTAACATCATTAACGATAACCCGTAGGCTGATACGTTGCATTCGTTCAATCCAGAACGGTATCATAAACACAAGTCCTGGACCACGGGTCCCCGTTAGACGTCCGAGGCGGAAGATAACAGCGCGCTCATATTCCTTGAGAATCCGGACGCTCGTGCCAAGCATAATGACGACAGCAACAACAATAGCAAAATAGATTGGATCAATTTGTGGCATACTTTTAACTTTCCTTTTTTAGCAGTCAGCAGTCAGCATTGTCCCGCAAGTCCACACGCGACTTGCGTAGCAAAGACGCAAGCGTTACCGAACCCCTCTTTTCTTTTCGGACCGCTGAGAGTGAAGTGAAACGGAACGCCCTGACCGCTGATGGCTGTTGGCTTCTGAGGCTATCAAGCATCGTAGCCAGTGATGTCACGAGCCTTCTGAAAAAAGGCACGTTTCCGCGGCGTATTGATTTGCCATTGCACCGGCACGGATTGGTAACCGTCATGATAGTCGTTTTCACCCGGATCGAAGTAGCCCCATGAGGCGTATTGACTCACAGCAGCAACGAAGTTGTTCAGCGGTTTATCGAAATCAAAGTGGTCATCTTCATTAAACAGAATCGGCATCGGACGGTAGCCCGGCACCTGGCGCGTTTCCTGGACCATAGAGATAATACGGTTCGGATCCTTCACACCGTTCCCATGAACAAGCAGAAAGTCAGAAGAACGGACAACATTCTCAAGTGGTACCCGACCCCCGCCGTAACTCGTTCCGACGCGGAATCTATCCCCATTGCGGGTCGTTGCTTTCACGCGTTCAATCAATTCATGTACCCGTTGCGGCTGTAGAATCTCGTGTGAATATCTCACATTACATTCGTTGTTGACCTCAACGATCACATTGGTATATCCCTTGTCAAAGAGCCATCCGGTTGCGTTGTCCACCGCTTGTATGACGGTGTTCTCGTCGGTGAGCCGATGGTCCTGTCCAAAATAAAAATAACCGAGAATGACAACCATACCCAGATCATCAGCAAAGTCGATAATGCGTTCGAGTCGTGACAGGTAATTCGGGTTGAGACTCCCATCAGCTTCTATGCCGGAGTTGTGCCACGGTTGTGCTTTAGAATAACCTTCCGGACTCCCCCCTTGGAGATTGATCGTGAACGCCAGAACACCGTGGGCGCGCCATGTCGGCATCGCTGCTAAAAATTCGCGCGTGTTGCGTTCAGGGTCCCATTCGCCGGTATCTGGATATTCCCACAGATGAATGGTTTCTGGATTCCTATCATCGAAGATGCCCTGCACCATGCGGGTGTTAATGAGCAATCCTTCGATTTTATTATCTTGGTAGAAACGTCCCGGATAGGTAATTTCACCATTAATGTAGAACGCATCTTCAACGATGCTAACTGCTGTTTTCATTTTCTTCCCCTTCGTATTGATTTGAACATTTTTGCGAGTAGCATTGTTCGTTTGCGCACCAAAGGCATTTAAAACCTCTGGCGCAACAGTCGCGGTAACAGCGGCAGTCGTTGCCGCCTTCAAGAAACGCCGTCGCGAGATATTTATTCGTTGTTTTCCGTCCATATTAGGCATACACCGATTCCTCACAAACACGCATCCAGTTCGCTATAAAACCTTGTCAACGAGAGGGGTTACCGAGTCTTTTGTGAGAGTGCTTTAAAGTATTGCCTTAATTGCTCACGGTACTGAAACGGAATATCCTCAAATTCCTTGGCATTCGGCGCAGCTTCTAACTTCCGAACGATTTCCAGTAATTCAGGATGCAAAGGCGGAACTTCCTGTGCGGGGGTAGCAGAGGTTTTTGCCACTTCCGCCTTCCGCTGCTTGCCGACATCCCGTTTCTGCAACGATTTTAAACTATCAAGCATCCGAGTCAAAATCCGCGCCTGTCTATCAAGCACTTCATCATCAAGTCTTCCTTGTTGGAGAGATTTCTCGACCGCATTCATCTCCTGAGCGACCTCTTCAAGGCTCCCCAGCATTTGCGCCATTTCCTCAGCGCGCTCTGCGAGACGTTGCGTTGCCTCTCGGATCAGCTGCTGTCGGGCAGCGAGTTGCTGCATCATCTGTTGTAGCCCAGGAGTTTGCCCCTGCTCACGCATCTGTTGATTTAGACGTTCTGCCATCTGGTTTAACTGCTCCTGACCTTCGGCGAGTTGTTCGAGCTGCTGCATCATATCTTCAAACCCACCAGCACCCATCTGCTGGTTCATCTGTGCCATCGCCTCAAGAAGTTCAAAGATGGCTTGATTCAGATCCGCAAGTGCGGCTCTCTGAATCGGGAGCGCGAGGCTCGGTTGCCTATCCTCTAAGGCGCGTGCAGCACGAGAGAGCGCATCGTTTGAAGCATTGAGATGTAAGACGACTTCAGGCGGCACCTGTATTTGTCGTCCTCCTAATTCCCAGAGTTTACTTGAAAGTTGCGTAATCCCTTCTGCTGTGGTAATCTCATCCGCTGCGAGTTCTTGCAATTTCAAGATTTCACTCTGGATATAGGCATTCGCTTGTCCAGCGATGAGAAGGTCGTTCGTTTGGTTAATAACCTTTTCATGGAGATGAGAGAGATAGAGTCCGCTTTCAACGGCTTCACGCATCACAGTTAGAGACTCGTTTGCGTTTGCTCCTTCCATGAATGCCAAAGCGTTATCCAAGCCTTGTGCGAGTTCCATCAAGGTCTGTTGCGCGCCGCGTCCCGATTCGAGTGCCTCGCTGTCCTGTCCACTTCGGAGGTTTGCACTGGTAGTATCAAGCATTTCAGGCAGCTGATATTCATGCGCAAACTGATTGAGGCGGAGGATTTCATCTCCGAGTCGTTCTATTTGCGGTGGGGCGTTTTCGTTATCTTTCGCGAGTGCCTTCATATCAGTGCCGAGTTTCTCTAATTTCTCACTGAGCCGTCCGAACTCCTCACCCACGCGATCCTCTTTTTGTGCGAGATCATTCAAAGGTTCAGATTCAGCCATCGCCTCCAGTGTATCCATCAATTCTTTCTGTTGTTCAGCGAGTGCAGCTGCCTGTTTCGCAGCGGCTTCTAATTCCTGCTCAAGAAGCATCTGTTCGTAGAGGGATTTCGCGCGTTCCAATTGTTGTAAAAACTGTTCCTGACTGAGATTCGCTTCCTGCATTGCCCCTTGTCGTTCAGTCAGCTGCTGGTTCGCCAACGCCTCAGATAATTTCTGCAAAATCTCTTTGTGCTCTTCAGAGAGTGCTTTTTCCATGAGGTTTTGGAGCTCCTGATATTTCTGAATCGTCTCAGTGTCAAAGAGTTGATTCTGCTCCATCTCCTCCGCCGTCTGCTTCATATCTTCGATTAATTGCTTCGCTGTCTCTTCAATCTGTTTCTGGTTTTCAAGCACCTGTTGCATGAGATTTTCATCGTTGCGCGTAAGTTCCTGATTGCTTCTGCCCATCCGCTTCATAGTATCAAGGAGGTTATCGACCAACCCTGTAGCATCTGCCTGTTCGTCAAAGAGTTCATCGAGTCCACGCTGTTCCGCTTCCTGCTCGGCAGCAACCGAATCGTACATTTCTGAGAGCGATGGAAAACGAAGCGTATAGGTAGGCGACTTGCCAATATTCGGTCCAGAAACATCATCGTTGTCCAAGGCTTGAACGTAATAGGCAAGCACCTCACCCGGAAAAATACCAATCCGATCCACATCCCAAGTATAATTCAGAAAGACAGCTCTACGAACATCAGCACCTTCAATCCCCCAACGTTTTAACGGCACATTCACTTCTTCAGCACCCTCGACCTCAACACGATAGACAAGTTGGAGTTCCTGTATCCCGTAATCATCCGCTGCCTCTACTTTCAGTTCCACCAACATACTATTATCTAAGACAGTATCCCGCGCCGGGGCAACGATAGAGACATCCGGGACGACATCTTCAAAAACAGTGAGTGTATAGTTAATTGGGTCCTGATTCATGAAACCTTCACCGTCAGTGATACGGATCTGGTATCTCTGGCTCTGTTGTGCGATAAAAGAGCCTTGGATGCCGCGAGACATCTGAGTTGCTTCTGGGACCTGCCCATCTTCCCCTGGTTGTCCGCCGGACTGACGTGTAACTGCCGCTTTAACCGCTAACGGCATATCGTCAGACACTTCAAACACAAGAGAGGCTTTCTCAAGCGGTTTGTTGCTCTCGCCTGCGAATACGACCTCTGTTCCGAAAAGCGTCTGAATATCACCAGTGTTTGCCGGTAGCGTCTGAGGTTGCAGTTGGGTATAAGTAGGGTAGTTGAGGCGATACTGAAATTGTGTGACAACTGGTTCATCGCTGATCGTGAGTTGATACTGCTCAGACCCTACCGATTCGACAGAAACGTAGTATTGGAGCGGACGACTCACCTTTTCAAGCGTCACACGGTATGACAAGGAAAGGGCGGGAACCTGCTCGTTACGATCATCTACAGAGTCGGAGGTTCTCTGCATCAGCACGGCTTCCCATTTTATTGATGCGGCTTCATCGGCTTCTCCGACGCGGTAATAGAGTTCAACAGGCGCGCCGAAGTGTCCGTTTACTTGCGCAGTGATGTCAACGTCACTACCTCGCTCGACTTGGGCGTTACCCGGCTGAATTTCTGTAATCTGAATGAGATTTTTTAGACCTTCGGCGTCCGTCTGGAGCGTCGTAGGCAGTGCCCGAAACGAGTGTGCAAAGTCCATGAAAGCAGTCGGTAAGAAAAAGGATGTGATCAGGAGAAGCCCGATACCCCCAACAGCGACACCCGCATTCCGCCTGATTTTCCGAAACTCGGACTGAAACACCTGTTTGGGCTGTACCTGTTCCATATCTCTGCTGGTTTGAAGAATCAGGTGCTCGATGAATTCCGGAGCATATCCGAGTCGGTTATCCGTTAACGTCCGCCAGAGTTGGACGGCACTCAGAATCCGATTTTCGGATGCAAACCCACTTTCTGCTTGTGTCGATTCAAGGCGGGCTGCGACGGCTGCATCTGTCAGTCTGCGACGGAGCGGTAGAACAAGTGCGCGGACTACGGCGTAGACAGCAACACCTATGGACACCAACAGAATCCCCATACGTATCCAGTGCGAAAATGGGAGTTGCCACATCGGTAAACTAAACGCAAAAACGACGAGGACCCCTGTCCCAATAAGGGCAAGAATACCGAGACATTTCAGCAACCCTTCTGAGAAAATGAGCCATCGCCATTGCCGCCGAATCGCACGCAGCTGCACAATCAGATTTTCATAAGCTCGATTTACATTTTGTGTATTCATAGTATATAGTTGTCAGTTATCGGTTGTCAGTTGCCAGTTAAGAACAGTTTGTAACAATCAGCCCTACTTGGAATGCTTCACGGCTTAGTGAATTGTTCATGAAATCTCTTAACAGAAAACCGACGGCTGACAGCCGACAGCCACTATTAATGTGTCAGAACATAGACAGCAATATTCACTGCCATTTTCGCTGCGAGTTCGCGAACCTGCGGCGTATCCTCTAGATGTACATCGGCATCCTCAAGCCCATCACCGATGTCAGCACTGTAAACGTAATAAACAACCATTCTTCCATCGTGAAAAAGTCCAAACCCTTGTGCGGGTTCGCCGTCGTGTTCATGAATCTTGGGCAACCCATCGAGTTCATAGAAGCATCGGTAAATCAGATGCGTGTTCGGTATCGGCTGTAATTCCTGATTGGGAAACACCCGTCGCATTTCACGGCGAAAACTTTCGTCAAGCCCATAATCATCATTGGCAAATAGAAACCCACCGTTCATGAGGTAGTCCCGCAAAATCTCAACCTCACTTTCAGTTAACCGGATATTTCCGTGTCCGACAAGGTAGAGCATCGGGTATTGGTAAAGCGTGTGATCTGTCAACTTAAGAATCACTCTATCCTCGGCGGTTTCAATATCCGTTCGCGTGCGAAGGAGGTGAAGCCAATTCTTAATTGTCGTCGCGTCGCCATACCAATCGCCGCCACCGCCGTAGTGGACCTGGGCGATAGTAAGCTTCTCACCGGCTTCTGGCGTGCCAACTGCTATGTAAAATAGGAGACAACATAAAAAAAAGGAGCGTCGCCATTTCAGCAATTGTCCCATCAAATATCTTTCCTTTTAGCAATCAGGTCGCTCCGCCTTCAGCAAAATAAAAGAGGCGTTCGGTAACGCTTGCGTCTTTGCTGACCGCTGACTGCTGACCGCTATCCGCTATGTCAACCCAATCCGCTTACGTAAGAACCATTCAGTCCCTAATAATCCGACGACAGCAAGGAGAACCAGCGGATGTGACCAGAGTTCACGTTCAGCATCAACGAACACAGGGTTTTGGACATTGGCAATGTTTTCGGGAAGCGATGCCGCGTTCGCTATTGTGAAATAAGCACCACCCGTCTGTTCAGCGAGTTCTTTCAGCAAAACCTCATTGAGTTGGGGTGCCTCCAATTCTGCAAGCTGCGGATGGGCATAAATATCAATCTGATCTTCACCCAACGTTAAGTCCCGACTTCTGCTGACTGCTCGAATCCGGTAAGTTCCCTTCTGTAGCAGCTGGAATTGGGCAGTATAGAGGTTTCCAATGTCAGACGTTATGCGCTGTTGCGATGCCGATCCGTTTGCGTTTTCCGTCGCGCTGTGAATTCGGAGTTGAAACGGCGTTCCGTCAGGTGGGACGACCTCAATCTGAACCGTTGCGTCCGTTTGTCGCTGATAGGTCTCAGAATACAGATACGCCGTAACTTTAGCCACATCCCCTATCGTATAGGTTGCGGCATCCGTGGCAAGATAGAGTTTTTCGTCATCAGTATGCGTCGCCATCCATCGGATAACCTGTGCCCAGAAACGTGAATAGATTGTCCGATAGCGATTGTCTTTAAAAGCCTTAACGCCGAAATCCCAATTCCAGAGTCCTTCCGCCGCGATAAGCAGACTTTTACCCAAACCCGCTCTCTGAAGCACCAAAACGGGTGTCCCTTCTCCGTTCTCCATAAGGACAGTCGCACCACCTCTGAGCTGAAATCCGCTAAAAAACCGCGATAAGGAAACAGGGATGTTTTGCCATATAGCAGTGTTATTTTCCAGTGTGCTTCCGCCGTCACCCATTTGGAGCATCGGATGAAACAGCCCAGATTGCGTCAGCTGTACAGTGAATTCTGCGTCGTGTACACGGCATCCGTTTGCGGGTATATCAATCGGTAATAAGTGCGCCAATTCCGTGTTTCTCAGTCCGTTCACGCCGAGCATATTCCGAGATGGCAGAAAAATAACAGGTTTGCCTTGGATTTCAACAAAGTCAACGATTGCGAGTCGCTGTGCCTCAGTAAGATGTGCGTCCCCTAAATCTCCTAAAATCAGCACATCGTATTTAGAGAGTTCAGCGCGGGTCTCAGGGAATCTCAGTGTTTCGGATGCCGGTGTAGATTGCGGATAATAGCCATCTAAACGTTCAATCGCAGCATCAGTAGCTATCCGTCTTGACCCGCCGCGTGACAAGATTGCATAGGTTGCCTCAACATCTGGATCACGCGCTAACACCCGTTTCAAGAAGGTGTAATCCCATCGGGGTCTACCTTCAAGATAGAAAACGTTGAGTTTCGCCTTCACCACCTTCACCGAAAACGTCTTTTGATTGTTCGCTTCCGCCAGTTCACCATCAAGTGCCGGAAGTGTCACAGTATACTGGAAATTGCCTTCGGTCTGCGGTGTCAACTTCAGTTCAATTACCTGTTTAGTAGTGGTACCTGTCCCAACCTCCTCCGTTTCGGATTTGGTCGAAGTCTGCGAGTCAGGTCCAAAGGTCAACGTTTCAGCATCTATAAGCGCATTTCCGTTCGTTTCACGCAGGGACAGTCGGGTTGTCTTACCCGTATAGCCGGTTTGCGTTACATTCACACGGATCGTGCTTTCATGACCGGTGTAGGCAATCGGTGCATAATCAATGTGCTGAATTTGAACATCCTTGGGGGGTTCCACCGCACCGACTCCTACCGCATAAACTGGCATCTCTAATCCGGCAATAGCTGCTAAAGGAAATTTCCCGGAATTGTGTCCACCATCCGTAATTAGCACAATACCTGCAGCCTGCTGCCCCTTCCATGTCGCTGCTGCTTCCTGTATCGCGCCACTCATATCAGTAAGTGCCCCGTCAGGTTCAAACTGAGGCATTTCAGCATCAAGACTTTGTGCAAGCGGAACACTTTGATGGAGTCCGGTATCAAAAGGGTAGAGATGTACCTCAAATCGAGCTTGCAATGCCTGAAGGAAGCCTCTCGGAACATCAAACAAGAGTTGATTCACCTGATGCAGTCTCGACTTTGGGACTTCATCAGTGGGTTCATCCACGAGTTCCATACTTTGCGATGTATCTACCAGAATGGAGAGGTGGGTCGGTGGTGTAATGTCCTTTTTCTCAATAACGACCGGGGCTAAAAGACAAGCGAGCAAGATTGATGCCGCGCAGATTCGCAGGACAACGAGCAAAACTCGATACCTCGGACGCATCGGACGCGCTACCCGAAAGTAGACGAACACAGTTATGCCGATGGCAATGCCGATACCGAGTACTATTGCCCATCCGGGCCAAAAATAGGTGAATCGCATACCTCTTCTAATTCCTTTCTCCACATATTATAGTCTAATTGGGAGATAGATGTCAAGTGGTTGTTAGTTATTAGTTGTTAGTTAAGATAGGAGGGTTCTGGTAACAATTCAAACGCCTTGGAAGACTCCTGACCGGAACTGAATAGTCCTAAGCCCCCAAAAACTATGTTGACAATCCGTAATCTACTATGATAGAATATGTTCAATTCAAATTCCATTATCAACATGGAGCATACTATGGCAGAGCAAAATAATCACGAGAGCGCGGTTGAAACCCAAGACGCAATACAAGCAAAGAGCGGTGTTATCATCAACGCCGCACAGATGCAGTCCCTTGATATTAGCGAAGGGTTCACTCGGATGAAAACAGCAACCGGTTGGCAAATCAAATTAGCAGCAACAGCGCGTGTCACTATCAGTTTCATGACGAGTATGCGGAAAATTGAAACAACACTGATGGAAAACGACATTATTGAGCGGGACGGAGACGACCTAATTTTGCTTCGCAACCAACCGACAGATGCCTATCGCTCGCAGCGGAGTGTATCGCCACTGGCACGAAGCAGCAGTCAAACACTCGCCTCCGAACCCACTGAAGGTAAGACAGTCTAACTATTTTTCATAGAAAGGTGTAGGGGATGGCACCCATTTTAGAACGCATTTATCGGCTTCTTTCGAGCTTAAAGGGTGGAACGATGGTCCCGACAGAGATCGTGCTGAGCGCGGGAAGTTATTCGCAAATTGTTAGGGAACTTTCGGAAAAACTCGGCACGGAAGGGCTATCACACTTGCAGGTAGCACATCACCTCGCCTTGCCGCTCTCTATTGAACAGGACAATACGGATTTGGTTATCCTCAAGGAATTAATCCCGAACCCGTGTCCAATTTGCCACCATCGTTTGACGTTCCTTCGGGAGACGATTGAACGCTTTGAAAATGACGACACACATTCGGTACGCTGCCCAATGGGGCATCGTTACCAAGGCGAATTGAAGGTATACTATCTGAGTATCTTTCAAGGAGAAGGGGTCGAAATCGAAAAGCCTATAAAGGTATGTCCAGAATGCGGGAGTGAGAACATCCAGTACTTGGGACCAAAAGTGATGTTCTGTCTTGATTGTGATTGGGACAGCGGGATGGAACCCCGCTATCACACCCAAAGGTGATAGGTGCGCTTGGGAAACACACCTATCAATGAATACCTCTAATGGAAATGTCCAGCATGCGGGTCGGCAGCGGCGGCAGCATCCGGTGGCTCTTCAATCTCTGTAACGAGTGTCTCTGTCGTTAAGAGCAAGCCAGCAATGCTGGAGGCGTTCTGAAGCGCTGAACGGACAACTTTTGTTGGATCGACGATCCCTGCTTCAAACATGTCGCCGTACTCATCCGTCGCCGCGTCGAACCCGTAATTGCCTTCACCCTCCTGCACTTTCGCCAGCACAATTGAACCTTCCAACCCAGCATTCTCTGCGATCGCCCGGACGGGTGAGAGTAAACTACGCCGAACAATATCGAGTCCTGTATTTTGGTCGCCAGCCAATTCCAGTCCGCTGAGAGATGCTGATGCGCGTAGGAGTGCGGTTCCGCCACCCGGAACGATGCCCTCCTCAACGGCAGCGCGCGTTGCGGCGAGTGCATCTTCAAATCGAGCCTTCTTCTCTTTCATCTCCATTTCCGTAGCAGCACCGACGTTAACAACAGCAACACCCCCTGCAAGTTTAGCGAGGCGTTCCTCTAACTTCTCGCGGTCGTATTCGGAAGTCGTCTCCTCTATTTGCGTACGGATCTGCGCAACTCGTCCCTCAACTGCCTCTCTCGCGCCACTACCGCCAACAATTGTCGTGTTATCTTTGTCAACGACGACGCGGCGTGCTGTGCCGAGCATACCGACGACGATGTTCTCTAACCGGATACCGGTCTCTTCCGAGATGACCTGACCACCCGTGAGAATTGCGATGTCTTCCAACATCTCTTTCCGCCGATCTCCAAAGCCTGGTGCTTTCACAGCGGCAACCTGAAGCGTTCCACGGAGTTTATTGACAACCAAGGTAGAGAGTGCTTCTCCTTCAACATCCTCGGCAATAATGAAGAGCGGTCTCCCGAGCTGCATCGCCTTTTCCATAATCGGCACAAGGGTTGCAACTGCGCTAATTTTCTCGGTGTTGATGAGAATATAAGGGTTCTCAAATTCAACAACCTGTTCCTGGACATCCGTCACAAAGTTCGGTGATAAGAACCCGCGATCAAACTGCATTCCCTCCACAATATCAACCGTGGTTTCTGAGGTTCTACCTTCCTCAATAGTGATTGCTCCGTCTTCTCCAACCTTCCCAATCGCTTCAGCGACGATCGTTCCGATATTGCTATCGTTTGCTGGGTCGTTTGCAGCGATTGAGGCTACCTGTAGAATTTCCTCATGCGTGCTAACGGCGCGGCTCTGTGCGGTGATTGCATCAACTGCGGCGACTACCGCTTTGTCTATACCGATTTTCAGTTGCATCGGGTCGGCACCGGCAGTAACGTTCTTGAGCCCCTCATGAAGAATTTCCTGCCCCAACAGCGTAGCGGTTGTCGTCCCATCTCCAGCGACATCATTGGTTTTCGTTGCGATGGACTCAAGCAGTTGGGCACCCATATTTTCGTACGGGTCCGGGAGTTCAATTTCTTTTGCGACGGTGACACCATCGCAAGTTACCAGCGGTGCCCCGAAAGATTTTTGAATGACGACATTTCTTCCACGGGGACCAAGCGTGACCTTCACGGCATCGGCGAGGGTATCTGCCCCGCGCTTGAGTGCCACCCTTGCTTCTTCATCGAAGATAATTTGCTTTGCTGGCATTAAATTCCTCCTGTATCTGTTTTGGTACTTCAATGTTAAATATACAAAGTGTTGCGTTTAAAAATCGCTGATATAATTATAGCATACACGCTGTGTAAAGTCAATTTTTTATGGACGCTATACGAAAACATAAAAATAGGCGAGGTTAGAGACCTCGCCTACTTTACCCAAAATGCTGTCTATCCGGATTCAGACGATAAACGCACAACTCACAGCCAATAGCCAACTGCTATTAAAGTCCGCGTGAATCCTTTAAACTCCCCCAAGTAACCGACAATTTCCCCGCGGGCTCTACATCAAGTGTCGCTTCACCCAACGTAATCGCTGGAATCACAGGCACCGACCCCAATTCCAGAGAGACGATATCTATGGTATCGATCCAGATATCTGGGCGCGGATTCTCCCATTTGGTGGTAATCAATCCGGCGTGTCCACAAGGACCACCTGCCTTCTTGACCCATCCCCAGACGGAGTTATCGTCTTGGAGCGCGGCATCGTCATGGCACCAATCATCGGAGTTAAAACCTGAAATCATTTCAAGTTCTTCCTCTTTCCCATCCCGGTAGTTCATGACGAATACGTAACTTGGAACACCGTTCTGTTCCCATCCGGTTGCGTGAAGGAAGTAGATGAAGTTCGCCTTACCTTCAACGACAATGCCTTCGACTGCCTTGGGCCATTGCACTGCATTGGTGCCGAAAACGACGATTGCGCCGTCAATAATCTGGAATTTGACTTTCCCATCGGGTCCCTCAAAGGTCCCCACTTTATCAATAGGCAGCAGAGAGAGAGTGCTGTCCCCAGGGGTCTTGGTCCACCATTGGTGCCCGACAAGGAATGTGTTTGACTTTTCTGCTAAGTCAACATATATCCACTCGTCTAATGCGGTTGCGACTTCTGCTGAAAAAAGACTCATAGCACAAAATAGTGCAATCAGGACTGACACCTTAACCAGTTTCATAACCGATTCCTCCTGTGTTAATCTGTGGTGGATAGTATAACAGGATTATAAATTGATGTCTATAAATTTTGGTGGATGGGGTAGAGACATCCAGTTTTCTCTCCACAGTAGACGAAATTTCCATAACGTCCTTGCTCCAGTGGAGCAACATGTCTATAGAAAACAATATGTCCAAACACCCGCACTCCAGCGGAGTGCCATGTCTATGAAAGCTGAATGTCCTTAGTAAGATGATAGGAGAGTATTCACAATAAGCACTTATCGAAATTAATTGCCGCGATGTTTGTTATAGGCAAATTCAAGAACAGGGAGAAGCGTTGACATGTCTTCAGGGATATAATAATAAATAAAGTCTACTGATTTACCCTTGCTAACCGCACAAAACTCACATCCATACTGACGTTCCAATTGCTCTGCCTCTTCTTCCATTATTCCGACAAAAAGTCTCGGTGGAGTTGATTTCAAGGACCCACCAATTATTTTACCATTTCTATCTACGCTACTTCCATGAGGTAGATGGGCAGGAAGAATAAGACCAAATATTCTTTTTCTTCCCATAACTCCTTTATTTTTTAGAAAAAAACTACAGGGAACTTTACTGATCTTCATATCCAACTCCCATCCTTCTTTTTTTATTAAATTCTGCAATCCGGCAGCACCTCTGTAAAATAGATTAACTCTTTCTTCGGCATATTTGTCATGATCGTCTCTAACCTCTTCGGATAATGAACCTCTAACCTGCTCTATTGTCCACTCATCAGTAACGGTTGTCTTCGGTTTTACCGGTTCGTCAATGTTGTCCGTCTCAGGTTCCATTGGCTCAGTTTTAGAAAGATCAACTTTCTCTTTTTCTTCCAATGCGATTTCAGCGTTTAACTCTGATTCACCAGACGCTACATTGGATTTTAGGAGATATTTCTCCAAATCGGTAACAGCACTCTCCCGATTTTCAATATTAGTTTCACAAAAAATCCTATCACTCAAACTTGGGGCTTCCCACCGAGAGAGGTAAAACCGCCAAAATTTGCCGTTTGTAATTATCGCAAGCGGGATATTTCCACTATAGGCATAGAAACAGATTTGCTCTTCGTTTTTTCCGATCGGTTGACCCCATCGCTTGCATTCAATGAGCACCGCAGGTCTTTCTTCCCGTTTGATGTGTAAAGCATAATCGGCTCTTCTACTTTCAACTTTATATTCTGGTAGTACTTCCATTGATGCTAAATTGGTATCGTCCCACCCCAAAGCCCTTAGAATCGGTAAGACCACGTATTGTTGGAGAGTTGCTTCATTAGCATTTGACAAGTGTTGCTCGTGTTCAAGAATATGCGCAATAGTGTTTCTCAAATCATTCATGCAAAATTTCCCTATTCTCTATGAATCCGCCGTTATGTTGAACCTATCTGAGCAGGCTTCTCTGGTGTCTTCCCTTGCTCTTTGCAGAATTCAAAATAGCCCTCAATTGACTTCTGCATCTCTTCGCAGAGCTCAGTTACAAATGCCCCATAGAATGTGATTACGTCGCTGGTGTTAATTACCGTTCCATGAAAAAGATTGATTTCTGGATCAAAATCAACATCCCCGATATAGCCTTTATATTCAATCATAACATAATCCCAATAGAAAGCAAGGTTTTTACGTTTTCGACCTCGGTACAGCAGGCTCCACATACAACGTCTTTTCGCGCGTATAATGCACATACCCCGCAACGTTCCCCTTCCGCTTCACCACATACCGCGCCCACGTGTAATCAACAGGCACGTTGCTCGCATGATGCGCTTTGCTGTAATAGGCAGCGAGCTGCGCAGCCTGCAACAACGTCGGCATCGGAATATCTGGTCGGTTTTCCGGGTTACGAATGATAACATGCGATCCGTGAATCTGCTTCGCATGGAGCCACATATCGCGCGGTTTGGCAATCTGACGCAAAAGCAGATCGTTCGATTGGCTGTTCCGACCAACATATATCTGAAACCCATTCGTAGAGGTATACCTTCGGAAAGGACCTTCACTGACATCCTGTTTCTGTTTCCCATGCTGGGATGCCTTAATATAGCCGTTTTTAACAAACTCGGCGCGCAGCTGCTGCAATGCTTTTAAAGTGTCAGCATCCTCCAATTTGGAAGCATAAAGCCGGAGTGTCTCCTGTTCCGCCTCCAGATCCGAAATTAACTGCAGGATACGCGAGCGTCCGCGTTTCGCCTTCGTGTATTTCTTGAAATAGGCTTGCGCATTGTCGGAAGGTGTCTGTTCAGGATTAAGTGGGATTGACAGCATCTCCAAATCAGGACTGTAGTAGTTTTGCAATTCGACCTCTGTTTGTCCACGGGTAATAGCATGTAAATTGGCGAGAAGCAATTCGCCCTGAATGCGATAATCTTCAGATTTTTCGGCACGTTCTAAGTCCTTACAAAGTCCGTCCGCTCTCCGTTGGAGCAGATTCTCTTGTCTCTTCAACGCCTGTGTGAGGGCACGCCGTTCTGAATCCGTCTGCGCCTTCAGCGTAATCGCACCGTAGTAAGCACTGAGTGCCTCGCTCATTGTGTCAAAGGGTTGAGAGGAGGCTTGTGGAAATTGATATAACGGCAGCGGTGCCGCTGCAACGGGTTTACCACCATCCATAAACAGTTGTGGTGTGGCACGCGCTGAATCGAAATAAGCAGTAACTTGCTGATAGGCAGCCCAGAGTCCCGCATCCGTTGCCCGTGCGACCACCTCTTTTGCGAGCGTCGGACCGAAACCGTCAATCTTATTAAAAAGCTGCCGCCAACTCACCTGTTCCTGTCCACCGGTGAGTTCAGTAAACGCCGCCTTGTCTAACATTAGCGGATCTGCCTTCTCCTGTTGCGGCGGTAAGGTGTAGGTCTCACCCGGCAAAATTTCGCGATGCCGACTCATTGTCTCATCAATGCGCTTGAAACTTTCCAAAATCCGATCATCTGCTGTGTCGATGAGGATGATGTTGCTATATTTGCCCATAAATTCTGCGATAAGGGCTTTTGGAGAGGGTTGGATAGGGTCGTCGGAGACAGGTTGGACGGTTATTTTAAGTATCCGATCCCAACCGATTTGCTCAATCGCCGTGATTGTGCCACGCCTGAGATGCGTTGCGAGGAAATCGGCAAGGTAAGACTGCTTCTGTCCAGGTGGTGGTTTCTCAATGAGATGTGCCCGGGCATGCAGTGAATGCGCCGATAAGGTCAGCCAATGCGTTTCTGCCCCGCGACCGACCTTGAACGAAAAGGTGTCCGCATTCGCCTGTTCAATGTGACGAATCGTCGTGCCTACAAGCGCATCGCGGAGCTCATGAACTACATGGCGGAGGGCTAAACTATCAAAAGACATGTTCCTTGTCCCTAATGATACGGCTTTAAGTCTGGCATCACTTTGCGGAGTTGTTCCTGAATTTCAGAAGGAACGCGCGGATTAAACGGACCACCAGCCCCCGCCTCAATATCATTAAAACCACTGAGGAGCATCGCTTCAACGACAGCGGAGTAATTGTAGACGCGTTCGTTCATGAAACGGATTTCTTCAAGCGGTGCGATGTCGGCTTCAACGCGTGCTGAGGTCTCATAATCCCCACGCCGTTGTGCGTTGTTAATCTCATCCGAGGCACGCGCAAAGGCGACCGCAATACCAGAAGTATGTCCTTTCGTTCCCAGCTGTGCTGGACGCGTACATCTGTCTCCGATACCCCACATCACAATCCCACTGTCGCCAACACCTTCTACGAGTGCTTCCACATCTTCTTCACCCGTTCCAATCTTCACCCCGACGAAGTGCGGAGAATCGTTGAGTAGGCGGATAACGGCGGAGAGATCGCGTTTCTGACGGAAATAATAGAGAAAACGCGCACCACAAGCAGCGCCATACGTCTCACCGAATTTCATGTACTCGTCATAAATCCCTTCTGGATTCGAGACACCCGTTAACGGCATGAGCAGATACACATCCGGTGGTCTTTGGAGTTCGCTCTGTGCTTCAATGAGTTGACCGGCTTGGCGGATAGGGTTTGGGACAATGCCAGACATGAGGATACCGTCATCTCCTATTTGCTGTCCGGTTTTGTCAATCAATCGGAGCTGCTCTGTTTCACTAATGTGATGGATGAGGCTTGTTCCAGCAATAGCGATGACGCGCTTTCGTCCTTGGTCGAGGTAGTTATTGCGCATCAAATAGTCAATATTTTTCGCATGCCCAGTGTAATCAATTTTGTCATTTTTGAAAGGAATAATAGGAATCGCAGTAACCGAATTGAGATCTTCTAAAAGTTGTGGTATCTCTGATAGCATAGGTTTCTCCTTTTAAAATCTTTTTCGCAGGACCAGCACCCCGGCGAGTGTTCCCGTTGATGTGTCAGTTTGTACATCTATCTTAAATGTTCCTGTTTCTGCCTGTGTTAGCGAATTTTGCAAGCGCGTATTGAAACGTTTCGTTGTAATGCGTGCTTCTACAGCACTGACGACGTGGTTGAGGATCGCCATGCCTAACACTGTACGGGCAAGTTGAAAGGTGTCGTTGGCTTGCTGCCGTAAGTCGAAAGCCGCCAAACGATTCGGCGAATCAAATTCGATGTCTACGTCGGCTTCGTCTTTAAAGGATCTCGCATCGTCCCAGTACCATTTGCCAGTGCGCTTCCGAGTCTCCTCTGAATCGTAAACGTGGTCCCAATTCTCATATTGCGTGGCGTGTTCAAAATCTTCAATCGGGTCCCAATCCTCAAAGGAGCCAGGACCGTCAAAGATTACATGCTGTCTGACGAGATCGCGATAATCCTCGCGCGTGTTTGTGGCAGTGTTTCGGAGAACAAAGTAGGTTGCGAGCAGTCCTACCTCCGCAGCTATATAAACATAGCCGCGCTTGGCACCGGTGTAGAGTTGACCCATGCCGGGAACGATGAGTGAGTAGAGGAACGCTTCGTTCGGAGACTTCCGCGGTTGTAACCCCTGTGTCGCCTCCATAGTAACAGCAGATTGATTGGCGAGTGTACGCGTACCGAGCGCGGAATCCAAATAGAAAGCCGTGAACAATGGCGCATCGGAACTTTCAAATGCTAAACAGACACCAGACGACAGACTGAATATTAGCAGGATCGTTAGAATATAGGTGTTGAACTTCAATTTTTATCGTACCCCTTCTAAAAGATGAACATCGCAGTGGTTTCATAGAGTCGCGCGCGGCTTGGACCAAAACTCGGTCCGATTGTAAAGTCGATATTGAATAGATAGACCTGAACCCCGATACCGGCGGTAATGTGATCTGTCCAATCTGGCAAGTGAATGCCGGGTTCAGATTTGTAGCCGACCCGTAATGCCAGTATACCACCGAGCCAGTACTCCAAACCGAGATTTTTTTGAAGATGTCGCCACTCAAATGCCCGGATACCGACGCCGCGATCGGAAAGCAACTGCTCCGACGTGAGTTTCTCCTCTCTTTCAGCGTTAAGCCGGTCCAAGTCTACAGCTAATTCATGTTCATCTTCTGTCAACTTATCAATATACGCTGTGATACCACTCACAAGGCGGAGGTGATTATACCTATCTTGGTAGAGACTCATTGAAGTCCCGAGCCTTAAAAATCGAGGTAACGGATCCGCTTGGTTCTCGTCAATAAAAGAGATACCCGGGCCGACGTTCTGGATTGCAGCACCGACCGTTGTGGGTATAAGATCGAAAGGAAGGAGGTATTGCATACCGAGATCAACAGCATAAGAGGTGCCGCTTTCGCGGCCAAGGACCATCCGAATCATCTTGCCGTTGATACCTGCCGATAAAGATTCCGTAATCCGATCGGCATAAGAGAATGTCAGAGCAAAGTTCGTGCCGAGACTCTCCTCACGCAGCACATCCGGGGAATCGGATGTCACCGCGATTGTCCCCTGCCCTTGCATCTGGAGAGTTGCACCGACAGTTCCAATATCTCCGAGGGGCATCGCGCCAGAGATAAAAGTATAGTATAAGCCTTCGCCTGCCTCCCCGAAAGGCGCGCTGTAATCGGTATAAAACATTGAGGCTTGCCCGGCTTCCTTGCCGGAGCGGAGTTTGCTCTCAGGCATATCGGCAAGCCCACTCGGATTCCAGAGCGAGGTCGTCACATCACCAGACATCGCAGAAAAAGCATCTCCAAGCGCCCGTGCCCGTGCCCCGCCGCCAAGGTTCAAGATTTGCGCACCCGTCCGTCCAGGTCCAGCAAATGCGGTGACTGGCAGAAAAATGGCAGTCAATAAAAGTAGTATGAAGATTTTGCGTCTAAAACAGCCCACTGAATTGTCGCTCCTCTGTACGATTTAAATTCTATTTTGCTTGATAGGTCTTCCGCTAACCTGTACAACAGATTAGAGACCTAAAGTATAAAGGCATAAAGTCCGTTAAGGTGTTAGAGACTTTGCACAACGAAAACCGAGGTTACCGCTCGTGCACGCGGGGGCGGAGGTACTGCGAATAGCGACCCGCACGGCTTGTGGCACCTTGTTCCAGGCACCGCCGCGCAACACGCGGGATGCATGACTCCCTGCATAATTACCTAATATCACCGCAATACTGTCCGCACCCGATACAGGATTCTGGCTCGGAGAAATCGCATAAAACCCCAAATTATATTCATCTAAACACCACTCCCAAACATTACCAGACATGTCATACAAACCATACGCATTCGCAGCATACGTTCCGACAGCCGTGGTATCCTTGATATGACTGTTGTAATTTGCAAGACCAGTATCTATGGTGTCGCCCCAGGGGTATTTTTGACCTTCCAAACCGCCGCGAGCCGCCTTTTCCCACTCCGCCTCTGTCGGCAGCCGTTTGCCAGCCCATGCTGCATAAGCCATCGCGCCATACCAAGTCACTTCAGTAACAGGGTGATCCTCATATCCGGCTATCACACGGTAGACCATATCTACATATTCAATCCGTTCATCGCCATCTCCAATATCCAACCACGCGCGTTCACCCTGAGCATGCTTGCCTTTAGCATTCAGAAACGCTGCAAATTTGGCATTCGTTACCTCATACGCATCTATGTAAAACGCATCAACATAGACGGAATGGACGGGTTTTTCGTAACGACCGGCTTCTGCAGCATCGCTACCCATCTGAAACGCACCGGCGGGGATCAGCACCATGCCCTCTGGAGCAGGAGCCTCTGCTGCTTCTAAGAAAACTGCAGCTTGCCCCCAACTGAGTGAAACTATGCCAAAACACAGCGGTACTGTGAGGCAACTTAAAAATAGATTTGTCTTAAACAGTGTTTTCATGGGTTATTTCCTTACCGTATGTTGTTATCAGTGTTGCGTAACGCCTATTAAATATAATAACGCAATTGGGTCTAAAAACGCAAATCACTTTAATTTGGTTTACATCAGCATCAAAATATATTTAACGTGAACTCGGTTATCTACAAAAATGGGTAAAAATCGGGGCGGGTGGAGACATGTATCCCAGAGAAGACACAAACTGACAGTTTATGCTACAAAAAAATCTTAGACCGAGTCCACGTTAAAAATTAGACTTTACCCTACGATTTACTG
This sequence comes from Candidatus Poribacteria bacterium, assembly GCA_965232115.1. Classification (GTDB taxonomy): domain Bacteria; phylum Poribacteria; class WGA-4E; order WGA-4E; family WGA-3G; genus WGA-3G. The sequence goes on along the minus strand of OZ246958.1, from coordinate 2,757,728 downwards.
AGTGGGTTTCTGCCTAACCGTCACAGGCTTCACACAACGAAAGCCGCCGAAGGCACTTGCGTACATCGGGATTCCGCTATCGCGGTTATCCACTCGCACGAACAGACCGTTGTCGCTCCAACAACCGCCACGAAATACGTGGAGTGTACCGCTACTTAGGAAATTATCTATGACATCCATAGGCGTGCCACCTGAGAATGGATTTGTTTTCGGAGATTTCGTGTAGAAATCTGGATCATATTCGTCCAAACACCATTCCCAGACATTCCCTACCATATCGTATAAACCGTACCCATTTGGAGCATACTGCCCTACCGAGACAATATCATTGATATATCTGGCATGGTTTGCGTGTGTGGCATCAATTGTGTCTCCCCACGGATACGCTTTACCAACTAAACCGCCTCGTGCCGCCTTTTCCCACTCTGCCTCTGTTGGTAACCGCTTCCCCGTCCATTTCGCGTAAGCCATTGCGGCGTACCAACTTATATAATTTACTGGGTAGTCGTCTCGACCGGGCGGATAATCGTTTCCGCTCCAAGGTCTTAGATAGGTGCCATCATGGAATCTTTGGGCAATGTGATCTTTTTGCCACTGTGGATTCGCATCGATGAATGCTTTATATTCTGCATTCGTCACTTCGTAGATGTCCATGTAGAACGCATCCACGTAAACCGTATGGACGGGACGTTCATCGGCTGCGCCATCCGTTCCTCCCATTTCAAATTCACCTGCCGGAATCAGCACCATGCCAGCAACTGACTCATCTGTCCAAGAAAGGTATCCCTCGCTATAGTTCCAGAAAACCATAAAAACTAAAATGAAGATAATTCTTTTTCGATCCATGTCTAAACTCCTTTGTGCCTCTCCGCTATATGTTATCAGTCCAACGCCATGCTTAACGCCCCAAATTAACGAGATAAATCCCACCAGCAACCAATCCAGTCCCAATCAATACACTCAGCGTCAATTCCTCCCCTAAAAACAGATAGCTAAACAACACACCGGACACAGGCATCAAAAATGAAAAGACGACCAATTTGCTCGCCTTGTATGTTCTTAGCACCCAGGTCAACCCCAAAAAGCAGAAACCCGTGACAACCCATCCCTGATAGAGCAATCCTGCCCCACTTGCCAGTGTCCATGCGATCGGCTTCTCACGCTCAAAGAAGTAACTTAAAACCCAAAAACACGGAATGTTTAAACCCAACAACCAGACGAGGAGTCTGTGCGGGTAAATCTCTTGAACGAATACTTTTGTTAGCGTAATGCGGAGTGCTAAAGAACCCGCAGCAAGTATTACAATCAGATCGCCGATGAAGTATTCTGTGACACCGCTTCCTTGTGAATTCGGTGCCAGTGCTACAAAAACACCACCGAAGGCAGCGAAAACGCCCAATATCTTCCTAACAGAGAGCCGATCATCTGGCAGCCAGAAATGTCCAAATATGACTGTAAAAACTGGGTAAAGCGTGAAGAAAATGGTAGAGTGAGAGGCTGTCGTAAGTTGGGTGCCGACGTTCAACGTAATTGTATGAAACGTGTAAAGCGCAGCGATCAGAAGTAACCGGCGCAACTCCTCAAAACGCAACCGCATCGACATGCCATAGTAAAGTCCTATGCCGCCAACAGCAATAACCCCTAATATACAACGAAAAAGAGCCATTTTCAACGGCGAAAAGCCTTGCAAACCGATTTTAACAGCCAGCGGTCCCCCACCTATAAGGGAAACGATAAGCACTACAAAGGCAATAATCTTACCGGATGGATCTTCATTCCTGAATTCTTTTTCTAACATACACCAAGCTTTAATTTAGCAAAATAACGAAAATAAAACTGCTGAAAATTGTGTTAGGACAAAAAAATCTAAATGTGATATTTTATCATAGTTAAAGTCAGGAAGTCAAGAGTGTGTAAATAAACGTTCACTTTTCTATCTTGACAGAAAAATCGGACGCTGCTAAAATTCTAAAATAGATCGATAGCAAAAGGAGGTCTGAATACATAAACCAATGCGAACAATTAGGGCGCGACTTGTCCGCCCATATCTACTATTAGGTACCTACCTCGTCCTCTGTCTCTGGAGCCTTCGAGTATCGCCTGCAGACACAAATGATGAGGTGCCCGCAATCCCAACGCATCGAGAAATTAAAGCCGTACGCATCGAAACACCTCCCAAAATTGATGGAAAATTGGACGACGTATGCTGGCAAAACAGTGCCAAAACCGGTGAATTGCTTCAATTTGAACCACAGAACGGCGAGCCAGCAACGCAACCCACAACTATCTACGTCGCCTACGATGCCAATAATCTTTACGTGGCGTTTGAATGTTTTAAAAATGACATGGATAATCTCGCGGCAAATCTGACGCGTCGAGATTCCTTCTTCTTTTCCGATGATCATGTCGAGGTTCTACTCGATACATTTCTCGATGGTAGGAATTGTTACGCGTTTGCATTGAACCCACTCGGCACCCAAACCGATCGGAGACTCATTAATGAAGGTTCAAACAGACGGACAGGTCAGTCTATGATTGGCACTGCTATCTCATGGGACTGCGATTGGCAAGGTCAAGCGAGCGAAGAAACAGACAAATGGACAGCAGAATTCGCTATCCCTTTTGCCGAACTCCGATTTTCAAAAGGAACAGAAATAGCGACCTGGGGCATCAACTTTTGGCGGAACGATGAAGCCCCGGCTGAAGAACAGACATGGGCAGATTTGGGAGAACGTCAATATGCCGTGTCAAAATTTGGACGCTTGACAGATTTACCCATCGGAAGTTTAGTCACAAAACGCCCCGTGAAGTTCAAACCTTACGCCACGCTCAGACCACAAGTGTTGCAACCCGCAGAAGGTGAAACAACTACTGCCCTGCAACCAGACGCTGGGTTAGATTTCCGGTACCCGATTGCCGACTTCACCATCGACCTAACCCTAAATCCAGACTTCGCGCAAATTGAGGCGGATCCGGATCTCGTAAACCTTACGGACATCCCGCTGCGTTTCCCAGAAAAACGCCCATTTTTCCTTGAAGGCAACGAACTCTTTCAGATGCCTCTGGATCTATTCTACAGCCGACGGGTTGAAAACTTACTCGGTGGTGGAAAAGTTATTGGAAAATACAACAAATACAACATCGCTTTCATGGGTGCCGTCGCGGGACCAGAAGACTCAGAGAAAGAGGTAGACACTGGCGAACTGCCACTCGCTGACTATAACTACTCCGTCCTCCGATTGCAACGAGAAGTCGGCAAAACGTCATCTGTCGGGTTCTTAGGCGTTAACAAACAACGCGGTGGCACGTATGACCGAGCGGGAGGGCTTGACGCACGCATTCAACTCCCTGCTGCTACAAGCCTTAATCTGGAATACGCAAGAGAATGGAAAGCCGGTGGACTTGACATGCCAGAGAGCACTGCTGACGATCTTATCTTTGTGCAACTCGCACGACGGACGAATGTGTTCTCAATAGATGCTATCTATGCAGACATCGGTGAGCATTTTAATCCCGAAACCGGTTTCGTCCCACGCGTAGATAGACGTGGCGTGATTATCAGAAGCCGTTACAACAAGCAGTACAAAGGCGCAGTTGAAAGGCTCCGCGGCGAAGTCGAATACGAACGCCTCGTCAACCACGCAGGCGAACTCACAAATCACAGGGCGGGTTTTAGTGGACTTTTCGGGGTCTACGATTTCTTTTTTCTTATCGGACCTGAATGGTACAATCACATTGACGACGACGATGACCAACTCTATGAGGACAGAACCGCGCGTTTCTTCGTCGGATGGTTTCCACCGAAATACGTGCAAATCCGAAACACCGGTAACTTCGGTCTACGTAATGACAAAAACATCTTCTTTATCCGACCGGAAATTACAATCCGACCAACTGCCAAACTCAGTTTCGAGCTCATTTTGCAACGACTCCATGAAAGGGAACCAGATGCGACAGTATGGCAGCTGACGGAATGGACGCAACGTTTGGTCGTGAATTACCAATTTGCACAACGCATGTATGCAAGAGCAAGTGCGGAATTTACCATCGAAGAAGAACGCCGAGTCTTCGCACTCTTTGCTTATGAATATCGTCCTGAAAGCAACTTCTTTATTGTCTACAATGACAACCGTGATGTTGAAGGAGACACTGAACGCATTGTATTTATCAAAGTCTCCCATTTGCTGAAAACGGATCTGTTTTAGTAGCGGTCAGCAAAAACGCAAGCGTTACAGAATGTCTTTTTACCAACAGCCAACAGCCAATAGCCACTTAATGGAGGACACTCCCACGGAAAACTTTCTGAAACGTCATCAGCCCTGGATGTTGGCGGCACTCTCAGCAATCCTGCTATTTCTCAGTTTCCCTAATGCCAACCTTTTCCCGTTCGCCTGGGTTGCGCTTGTACCATTTTTCATTGGATTCAGGCGCGCAGCGAATGGAAAATCGGCTTTCTGGATCGGTTACCTTACAGGTTTTCTATTCTTCGGCGGATTGCTTACCGCTATTGCTCTTCTCTACCCGTATGCGAACATCTTCGCCACGATGGTCGGTTACCTGCTCCTCGTGGGTTACACCGCCCTCTACTTCGCTGTTTTTCCGGTCCTGATGCGAATCGTGCCGTGGCGTTCGGGTCTACTGTTTCCAGTCGCAGCAGCCGCTATCTGGACGGCACTCGAATGGGTGCGGAGTTGGTTAATGACAGGATTCCCTTGGGGCAGCATCGGTTACTCGCAATGGAACAACCCACTTGGCATACAAATCGCTTCGCTTGTTGGTGTACACGGCCTCAGTTTCGTTATCGTGTTTTTCAACGCCGGTATTGCCACGATGCTTTACAACCGCCATCGGTGGCGACAGGAGATACCCACCTTAGTTCTACCGCTAATTTTGACGCTGCTCTGCTTTGGTTACGGTGCCTTCCAACTCCGAGATGCACCCGCTATAGACAGAGATTCGGACATCACTGCTTCTGAAACCTCCCAAACTTTAAACATCGCACTCATCCCCGGCAATATTTCACAACTTGAGAAATGGGATATCCGTCAATTTCCACAGATATTGCAACGCTATATCAACCTAACACATATAGCAGGTCAGGAAAATCCGGATCTCATTGTGTGGCCCGAAACAGCCATAAGAAGCGAAGCACTGACAGGCGAGTGGCCCACCTACTATAGAAGATTCCTCCTAATGCTTCGCGATATAGCGACCCCAATACTCATCGGGACAGCCAGTGAAGGCGACGAAACACATGAGACAATAGGTAAGTTTTACAGACGCGCGACAGAGAAAGAGAAGGATGCCAACATATACAACCGAGTTTTGTCAATAGCCCCAGATGGAAAGATAACCGGCGGATACGCGAAGATGCACCTCGTTCCATTTGGCGAATATGTGCCACTCACAAATCTTCTCCCTGACTTCATTCCGAACTTTATCCAATTTAAACCCTTCGCTCACGGAAAATCAGTAAACCTTTTACCAGTGTTTAACGTTAAAAACAATACAGAAGATGAAAAAATAGAAATTGGTGCTTCGATCTGTTTTGAGTCGGTATTTCCGGACGAATTTCGTAGACCCGTCCAAAAAGGCGCGCAAGTGATGGGAATCTTCACAAACGATGCTTGGTTCAAAGGAACCGCTTTCCCTGAACTGCACTTGTCAATGGCGCCCTTTCGCGCTGTTGAGAACCGAATCACGGTATTCCGTTGTGCGAATGGTGGATTTACATGCGTCGTAGATCGGTTCGGTAGGATAACGACTCCTTCAATAACACCAGGCACGACGCAACAGGTAGTTATGGCATCCGTTCCACTTCTTTCATCTTCAGCGCATAAATATACACTTTATACTCGCTATGGCGATTGGTTTCCGATGCTTTGCGCAATCATCTGTATTGGATGGTTCGGCAGTCAAATCGTTCTTCGCTTTCGTCATAGCACTGCCTAACGACTCACGAGGAGTAGTTGCTAAATAGTTCTTTTTCTACAGGGTCATTCAGTTTTCCAATAATTTACGTCCGGAAGCCCGAACAAGTTCGGGCATCCATCAAGATATCTCCTTCACATAAGTAAACTTATCCCTTAAAACTAAATAGCCCTGCTTTTTCTATTTTTCTCTTGACATTTCTATGTTTTTCGGATATAATTATAGTGTCTCGTGGCGAGGACTTTTCACCTGCACGCAAGTGCAGTCTCCTCGCCGACCGACTGTGAAAAGCGGTAAAAGCGAGATACGAGATATACCCTAATGGCATTAAAAGCACACAAGATCGCGTTACGCGCGATCGCGTTACGCGCGACGGAAAAACAGCGTTCATGGTTTGCACAGCAATGTGGTTATGCGCGTGTTGCGTTCAACTATGGACTCTCTGACTTCAAAGATGGCTTATCTAAAAACGAGTGGCGTTCTGCTCGGACGTTACGCAAAAGGTTCAATGCCGAAAAGCGTGAGAAGTTCGAGTGGAGTAGTGCGTGTGATCAGCGTGCTGCTGCGTATGCGTTTGAGAATCTCGGTGACGCAATAACCCGTTGGAAGAAAGGGGAAAATAACTTCCCGAAGTATAAAAAACGTTCGCATCGCCAATCTTACACAGTTGAAGGTGCGAAAGTGCAAGTTGCAGATAAACATATCCGTTTACCGAAAATCGGACGTATCCGTATGTTTGAAGCACTTCGTTTTGAAGGTGATATCCGTAGCGTGACGATTTCAAGGACGGCACATCGTTGGTGCGTCTCTATCCTTGTGGACACAGGAACACCGAAGCCTCCCCGTGACACACGCGGACTCCCTGTCGTTGGCATAGATGTAGGTATCAACACATTGGCAACCCTTGACGATGGCACGAAGTATCATAACCCGCGACCGTTGAATCGATATGAGCGGAAACTGAAACGCGAGCAACGGAAGTTGAGCAAGAAGGTGTTTCGGTCTAACAACTGGCAGAAACAAAAGCGAAAGGTTGAACGTATTCATTACCGTATTGCGTGTATCCGAGCAGACGCTCACCATAAAGCGACAACAGATATTGTTAAGCGTGTATCTGGTTGGTATTGAAACGCTGAAAATAACAAACATGCTCAAGAACCGAAATCTTGCCAAGGCCCTATCGGATTCTGCATTAGGCGGTTTCCTTGAGAAACTCAAGTCTAAAGCAAAAGTGCTTGGGATTCCAATAATCGAAGCCCCGCAGTTTTTTGCGTCAAGTAAGACGTGTAGCCACTGCGGAAACAAGAAAACGGATTTATCGCTATCAGAGCGGCAGTATCATTGCCAGAGTTGTGGTTTCAGAGAAGATCGTGACGTAAACGCTGCTCTAAACTTAAGAACCCTCGCGGTCGGTTCGGCTGAGAGGTAAAACGCCTGTGGAGTCCGTGTAAGACCTCGTTTGGGGGCGGTGGACGTTGAAACAGGAACACTAAAACTGATGGTTGCATAGAGAAACACAGTTTTGAAGGAACAGCAACATGCTTGTAGATTTACAAACACAGGTTGAAGAGATGCATACCCGCCTCTTAGAAATCGGAGGTTATCTTTGACCTGGCAGAAAAACGAAAAGAATTAACTGAACTCGAAGAAGCAACCGCCGCGCCAGATTTTTGGGGCAATACCCAACGGGTCCAAGAAGTTAACCAACGGATCTCTGTCCTCCGAGATAAAATCGGTGCTTACGAAGCACTCAATCTCAAAATTGAAGACATCCAAATCCTACTCGAACTTGCGAGCGAAGAAAACGATGCCAGTCTACATACCGAAATTGCAGATGGATTAGAGGGTATCGCAAGTCAGCTTGAGCAGATGGAACTCCAATTAATGCTAACGGGTGAGTTTGACGAGAATAACGCAATTCTCAACATACACTCTGGGGCAGGGGGCATTGACGCACAAGACTGGGCAGGCATGCTGATGCGGATGTACCTCCGCTGGTGCGACCAACGTAGCTATCAGACGGAGATCGTCGATCTCGCCGCTGGAGATGAAGCCGGTATCAAAAGCGCGACCATCCTCGTTAAAGGTCCCTCAGCCTACGGCTACCTACAGGCTGAATCCGGCGTACATAGGCTCGTCCGATTGTCCCCCTACGACTTCAACAAACGCCGACATACCTCTTTTGCTGCTATCGACGTTATGCCTGAAATCGACGATTCTGTCGAAGTCGATATTCAAACAGAAGACCTCCGAATAGACTTCTATCGGGCAAGTGGTGCAGGTGGACAGCACGTCAACGTCACAGACTCAGCCGTTCGGATTACACATAAGCCTACTGGGATTATTGTCCAGTGCCAGAACGAACGTTCTCAGCACAAAAACCGAGAGATCGCAATGAAACTGCTCCGTTCGCGCCTTCATGAAAAATATAGGGCAGAACGCGAAGCAGAACTTTCAAAACAGCGCAGCGAACGTCTCAATATTGACTTTGGAAGTCAAATCCGGTCTTACGTGCTACATCCGTATCAACGCGTCAAGGATTTACGCACGAACGTCGAAACCGGGAACGTTAACGCTGTATTAGATGGGGCTTTGGATGCATTCATCGAAGCCTATCTGAAAATGAAGGCACACGTTAGCAGTTAGTTGTTGGTCTATGGCTGTTGGTCTATGGTCTATAGTCTATGGCTTATGACAAGACGCAGGCATTACAAAAAACGTCTTTCTTCTCTTGCTAATAGCCATTTGCTAAAAGCCAATCGCCAATCGCCAACGACTAATTGCTATTCGCTATTTTAGGTTGCTTTATGCGCCAAAGTGAAGTATAATTACTATAAAGCAAATATCTGGGCAAGACCCTCTAATACGTAGAAAAAAAGAGGTGAATCGTGGAAGAAACAAAGGACTTAATTCAGCAACGTCGCCAGAAACTGAACGAGATTCGAGAATTGGGTGTAGAGCCGTATCCACATAAGTACGAACCGACACATTCGACAGTCGAAATCCATAAAGATTTTGGTGATGTCCAAGAGACCCCCGATGAGACCAAAACAGTCCGAATTGCAGGCAGGATTATGACGAAGCGGGACCACGGGAAAAGCAGTTTCGCGCACCTTCAAGACGGTGAAGGCAAAATCCAAATTTACGTCCGACGCGACAAAATTGGCGCGGCCCCGTACATCATCTACCGACGCTTCGATAGCGGAGACATTATCGGGGTTGAAGGGACGGTTTTCCGAACGCGGACTGGGGAACTCACTGTGCTTGCTGATGCCGTCCAACTCCTCTCAAAATCCATTCGACCACTCCCAGAAAAATGGCACGGCTTACAAGATAAACAGACACGCTATAGACAACGCTACGCCGACCTCATCATGAATCCTGAAGTCAAGGACGTTTTCCTCAAGAGGACACAAATCGTTCAGGCGATCCGCGACATGCTGAATGCGCAAAATTTTATTGAAGTCGAAACACCCGTCCTTCAACCGATTTACGGCGGCGCAAATGCGCGTCCGTTCACCACATATCACAACACGTTGGAACAATCGCTTTACTTACGGATTGCAAATGAACTATACCTCAAGCGTCTGATCGTCGGCGGTTTTGAACGGGTTTATGAGTTCTCGCGCGACTTCCGAAACGAAGGTATGGATAGGGATCATAACCCCGAATTTACAATGCTTGAACTCTACCAAGCCTACGCCGATTACCATCAGATAATGGAATTAACTGAAACGTTAATCGCAGAGACAGTAAAAACGATTCACGGAACAACGAAGATTCACTATCAGGCGCATGAACTCGATTTTACACCGCCTTGGCGGAGACTGCGTATGGTTGATGCTGTACGAGAACACAGTGGCATTGATCCGGTTCCCTTATCAGCAGACGAATTATACAAAGAAGCAGTAAACGCCGGTGTCAACAACTTAGCGGGAGACGAGACGAAGGGCGAAATTATCGCTGAACTCTTTGACACATTCGCGGAATCAAAACTGATTCAGCCGACATTTATCACAGATTACCCCATTGAGGTCTCACCCTTCGCAAAAAAGAAACCCGAAGACCCAGCGTTCGTCGAACGTTTTGAATGCTTTATCTGTGGCATGGAAGTCGTAAACGCTTTTAGTGAACTTAACGATCCTATCGATCAACGGCAACGTTTCCTTGAGCAGGCAAGCAATTTAGAGGCGGGTGACGACGAAGCCTTCATGGTAGACGAGGACTATCTACGCGCTTTGGAGTACGGTATGCCCCCAACAGGCGGACTCGGTATCGGAATTGACCGACTGACGATGTTACTGACGAACCAGTACTCCATCAGAGATGTCATCCTATTCCCGCAGATGCGTCCGGAGAATTAAGATTTTTTTGAAGATACAATCCAATACCGTATACTAAAATGTGAGTTTAGAGAAAATGAGAACCGCGCCACCTCTTCTTACGGAGAGATTGCTATTGCGATCGTTTACACTTGAAGACGCAGCTGATGTGCAACGCCTCGCAGGTGATCGCGATGTGGCATCAACAGTCCTCCGCATCCCACATCCTTATGAAGATGGCATGGCGGAAGAATGGATTCGCTCATGTTTTGAGGCTTATCAAAATGAGGAAGCAATAAACTTCGCAATTACACGCAAAACAGAGCGAAACCTGATCGGCGCAATAGGGCTTGAACTCGAGCAAGAGCACGAGAGAGCTGAGCTCGGTTATTGGATAGGGAAATCTTACTGGAACCAAGGTTATGCCACCGAGGCAGCAGAGGCTGTGGTCGCGTATAGTTTTAAAGTGTTGAAGTTGAACAGAATTTATGCGTACCGCCTCACACGAAATCCCGCCTCTGGTCGCGTGCTGGAAAAAATCGGGATGCGCGCTGAAGGGCATCGCCGACAACATACAAAAAAATGGGGAATCTTTGAGGACTCAATCGGATACGGGATGCTAAAAGCAGATTATGATTCATCAGCTTTTACCTCGTCTTAGCATATAGCAGTGGGTCTAACCATTATCTAACTGCTGAAAACGCAAAGCACTGATGGACTTCACCAAAAACCACCATGAAACGAAGTGGAATGGTGACCAGATTTAATAGTTAAAAATATGAGATTTGAATGGTTTGTAGCTTCCCGTTATCTGCGTTCTCGGCGAAAACAGTCTTTTATCTCGATTATCAGTTTCATCTCTATTGGGGGTGTCGCTCTCGGGGTCGCAACAGTGATTCTCGTCATCGCTGTGTTAGACGGAGTTGAACACGGATTAAGAGACCGATTTCTTGCAAATGAAGCGCATGTCGTCTTACGGTTGCATGATAACAGTTTTTTTGGCAATTATCAGAAACGGATAGAACAGATTGCGTCAATTGAGGACGTTGTAGCGACATCACCGGTTATTTTGTCCCAGATTGCGGTCTTTCCAGAATATAGCGATGCCATTCAAGATGTTATCTATATTAAAGGCATCGATCCAGTCCAAGAGGACATAGTCACAGGTTTCTCAAAATTGGTGTCAGGATCAACGGATCTCCAAAACTCAGAATACATTGAAAACGCCCGTCTTATCAGAAATGAAACAATCACAGGCGGTATTGTTCTCGGTGAACGCTTAGCAGCTCGCCTCGGTCTTATCAAAGGCGATGTTTTACGATTCGTCGTTAAACTTGTAAAGCATCCGGTCAACGCATCAATGCTCGTGCCAGACTTGGCGAACTTCGTTGTGATTGGGTTCTATGAGTCAGAAATGGCGGTCTATGATAACAACTTCGGATTTATTCATATAAATGATGCCCAAAAGTTGTATAATAAAGCGAACCGGATTAATACGATTTTTGTCCGATTAAGTGATGCCGAATTAGCACCACAAATCGCCAGAGAAATTGAAAATACTGTTCAATTTACCGTTTTAGAGGGGATCCCCGACGCAAGAACGTGGATGGAGATACAGGCACCGCTCTTCTCAGCACTCCGACTGGAAAAAATAGCGACTGTTATTATTGAGGCACTTATCATTTTGGTTGCCTCCTTTAATATCGCAAGCACACTGATTATGACAGTCATGGAAAAAACAAAGGATGTTGGAACGCTGAGAACATTCGGTTCCTCCCGCGGTAACATTATGAGAATTTTCATGATTCAAGGGAGTGTGATTGGGACACTTGGGACAATGCTCGGAACCGCCCTGGGACTGGCACTCTGCTGGTTGCTAAGTTCCAACGCCGAGCGGCCTTCTTACTGGTACGTTATCGTTCTCGCTGTACCAATTTCTCTACAGGTCCTTATCGCATTGTGGCGAGCACTACCAAACAGAGGCGGGTGGAAGTTCAGCATTTGGGCTTTATGGATCATCGGGATAGGCTTCGCACTCTACTGCGCCGTCAGACCCATTTCGTTCGCAGAACTTGGACTTAGTCATATCTATCAGATGAATCAAATGCCGATTAAGGTAAATTGGTTTTTTGTTATCTTCATCAATGTACTTTCACTCGTAATCTGCTGGCTTGCGACGCTTTACCCGGCATGGCAAGCAGCAAACCTAAAGCCTGTTGAAGCATTGCAACATGAATAACTCGGCAGAAACCCTCATCCGTATTGTAGATTTACATAAATCGTATTATGATGGTGACGCGGAACTCCGAGTCCTTCAAGGTATAAACCTTGAAGTCTACACGTCAGAATTACTCGCAATTGTAGGCGCGTCGGGTGTTGGAAAAAGCACACTACTCCACATTATTGGGACACTTGATCGACCAACAGCGGGGAGCGTTCTATACAGCGAAGACGATATCTTCAGTTTATCAGACAAGGCACTCGCTGGGTTCCGGAACAAGGAAATCGGTTTTGTGTTTCAATTTCATCATCTATTACCGGAATTCACCGCACTGGAAAACGTCGCAATGGCTGCATTAATCACAACATCGAATCATAAAACGACTTACAAAGCGGCTGAGGCACTCCTTGATGACGTTGGACTTGCTGAGAGACGCACACACTATCCGAGCCAGTTGTCGGGTGGCGAACGCCAACGCGTCGCAATCGCACGCGCCCTGATTAATCAACCGAGAGTTGTACTCGCTGACGAACCCACAGGGAATCTGGATCGGCGCAGCAGCGAAACCGTACTCGAACTCCTATGGGATTTGAACGCGAAATCTGGGCGGGCATTCGTCATTGTAACGCATAATCAGGAACTCGCTCAACAAGTAGATCGGGTTGTTCAACTCGTTGACGGAAAGGTTGTTTTATAGTTATTAGTTAAAGGAAACGTATATGTTGATTTATATCGACGGAGAATTTTTATCCAAAGCAGAGGCGAAAGTCTCGGTGTTTGACCACGGGTTACTCTACGGCGATGGTGTTTTTGAGGGCATCCGCTCCTATAACGGTAGAGTTTTTAAACTTGACGAACATCTCGAACGGCTTTACGATTCTGCGAAATCAATTATGTTACAGATCCCTATTCCTATCGAAACAATGAAGGAACAGGTGCTGGAAACACTCCGTCTCAACCATCTCACGGAAGCCTATATCCGACTGATAGTTACCCGCGGCGTTGGGGACCTCGGGTTGGATCCAGATAAATGTCCAAAACCGACTATCATTATTATCGCTGATAAGATTACTCTCTATCCACCAAAATTCTATGAGGAAGGACTTGAGATCGTAACCGCCTCGGTTCGTCGGAATTACGCCGAAGCCATCAATCCACGAATTAAGTCCTTGAACTATCTAAATAATATTTTAGCGAAAATCGAAGGAAAACAAGCCGGAGCAGAAGAGGTTTTGATGCTGAATGCCGAAGGCTATGTTGTTGAATGTAGCGGAGATAACATTTTCTGGATTAAAAACGAAGTGTTGGTCACACCACCAGTCCATATAGGGATCCTGGAGGGTGTTACTCGAAACAGTGTCATTGATCTTGCCCGTGAAGCGGGGATGCGAGTCGAAGAGCGCGTCTTTACACGGCACGATCTCTATATTACCGACGAATGCTTCCTGACTGGCACCGCCGCTGAGGTTATCCCTGTCGTGAAAATCGACCAGCGCCCCATTGGAGATGGACAACCCGGGAAGATAACACAGAAACTTATCGATGCATTTCGGCAGTTTGCGCATAGTTATGGAACCCCAATCTATACCCCTGAGGTATGAAGCGTTCTGGAAAAATATTATCACCGCCGTTCAATTTTGAACCCTACAAGCACGCGGGAACCTATCGAGACACAGGAGGACATTTAAGTATGGATGCGCTAAAAAACATTCTCGCTCTTATAATCATTGGACTGACGGCAATCTCTGCTTATGCCCAAGAAGACGCGGACACCGTACTGGGACCGCAACCTGCGAACACCGTCGAACAGTCTGAAGAAACTGCAACAAACCAAGCCCCTTCAGCAAGCGTAACCCAACCCTCTGTCAATGCGATGCTCCTCGTCCGGAAAATCTCGTTTGAAGGTGTGAAAACCGCCTCCGAAGATATGCTCCGCACGCTCATTCAAACGCAAATTGGATCTGAAGTCTCTGAAGAGCTGCTCACTGAGGACCTAAAGAGCCTTTACAAAGACACCGGCTTCTTTTCTGAACTTGAGGTAGACGTGAGACCTTTTGAAGACAGTGGGCTTGAAATCGTTTATAAAGTCGTTGAAAGTCCGAAAATCTCGGGTATCAATATCATCGGCAATGAAAATTTAGGACTCGGCAAACTCAAAGACGAACTGACGCTCCGTCCCTCTGAGATATATAGCGATCGACGCAGATGGGAAAGTGAACGCGCCCTCAGGCAACTTTACCACGAAAAGGGATACTATCTCGTCGGCATCCAAACGCATCTCGATGCGTCAAAAACTGATGAGACATCAGACCCTGACGAGGAAAATACCGTTCAGGTCACCTTTGAGATAAATGAAGGTCCCAGGGTCCGAATTGAGGAAATCAACTTTATTGGAAACGCACAAGTTACCAGTAGTAAACTCGAAAAGAAACTGAAAACCCGTACCGGTAAACCCTTCGATCAGATGCTGTTTGAAGAAGAAGACCTCTCATTGAACCTGCGCAATTACTATCAAGATCTCGGTTTTGCACAGGTAAAAATTCTGGGCTATGAAAAACGGTTTACGGAAGACAAAACAGGATTGGTACTTGATATTACGGTTGATGAAGGTCCCGAATTCATTATTGGAACTTATACACTGGAGTTAGAAGGCGGGGCAAAAACCCTCTTCTCAGAAAAGAAAATACGTAATATGCTCGATCCAGCGGAAGGTGAGATTTTTAACCGCGCCACGTTTGATGAATCCATCGGAAAATTACAGCAAGCTTATCTCGATAAAGGCTACCTACTCTCAGAGATTCTACCGATCCCTATTTTTGATGAAGAGAACGGTGTGGTTAACATTACCCTACAAATCAACGAAGGGGATGTGACTATCATTGATAACGTAACTATTACAGGGTTAGAAAAAACGAAGGAGTACGTTGTCAAACGCGAATTGGATTGGTTGGGCATTAAATCCGATGAATTATTGGATGTAAAATCCCTGCGCAAAGCGCGGCAACGGTTATTCCAGATGGGTTCCTTCATTCGTGCTGTCGACTTTGTGCCAAGCCCCACTGGCGAGGAAAATCGGCAGGAATTAAAGGTAAATATCGCCGAAACACCTCGGACAGGCATGCTAAGTCTTGGTGGTGGCTACGGGAGTGAAGGCGGTATCTTCGGGGTCGCGGAAGTCGGACAAAACAACTTCCGAGGGCGTGCCTATCGCGTCCACTTAAAAGGGGAATTAGGAACCCGGGATCACCATACCGCTGAACTCAGTTTTGGAACGCCATGGATTTTGGGTACGCCGACCCGATTGAATGCTCGTCTCTACAACAACCGTCGCTTCCGTCGGTACTACGGAACGGTAGGATCCGCACTTCGCAGCCGTAGTCTCTATGGCTCTTACTACAATACCGATCGCTATATGTGGAGTCGGCGCGGCGCGTCCTTGACCCTCGGACACCCTATCGGGCAAGACATCGACGCTTCAGTGAGTTTCCGTAACGAACATGTCGAAACGAGTAGCCAGACGCTCAATAACGAAGAATCTTCGTTGTATAATCGCTCCACACGAAGCGTCCGGTTCACCTTGGGAAGGGATACGCGAGACTACCGGACTTCGCTATTCGATCCAGCAGGCGGTTCATTCAATACACTCTCTTACGAATACTCAGGCGGTATTTTAGGAGCGGACAATCAATTCCAGAAATACTACGCGGATACCAGTTGGTTCTACAACCCTTGGTGGAATCACGTCATCGCCCTGCATGGCCGCGCCGGTCTCATGCGCAGTGAAAGCACCGACTCCTATTTTCTTTTCTACGAACGCTTTTTCCTCGGTGGTGTAGACTCCATTCGTGGTTATGAGGACTGGGAAATTTATCCCGATCCAGATGAATCTGGTGTTATCAATCCTTACGGTGGCGATAAAGTATTCTTCGCGAACTTGGAATATCGTATCCCTATTTCTCAGCAGCTCACAGGTGCGCTGTTCTTCGATATAGGACAAGTATGGGATGAAAACACTAAAAACGTTTTTAGTCAAATCAATATGAAACGCGGACTCGGTGTCGAGGCAAGACTCACTATGCTCGGTATGTTAGTTCGACTCGGTTGGGGTTACGGCTTGGATCGGATTACCGGAGAACCCGCGGGTAAGTTCCACTTTACTGTTGGTCCCGGTTTTTAAGAGTACTTTTGGACACCTCTTCTGCAGGTGTCCTCATCAATTTCAGGAGACACAACTACCAATTTCTCTCTCAAGAGAAAGGACACTGAACTATGAAATCATTTCAGTTGGGGGCTTGCAAAGCACGCCTAACCCTATTATTATTCGTTTTTTTCGCCGCTTTCTGTCTCAGTTCGGGAAGTATCGGTCAAGAATCTTTCAAAATCGGGGTCGTGAACACACAAGTGGTTTTGGAAGGTTCTCAACAAGCAACAGATGCCACCGACATACTCAAAGCAGCAAGTGAACGCCTGAGAACGAAGTTGGATACACTTGGAGAAGAAATACGGACCCTTCAAGAAAAGAAGGCGAAAACTGAACTCTTTGTCGAAGAGGCACAGACAGCGGATTTGGATAACGAAATTCGTCTCAAGCAACAGGAATACCAGCGTGAGGTCGAAATCGGGCAACAGGCACTGCTTGAAAAAGAGCAAGAGCTCATGGAACCCATTTACAACAGCCTTCAAGAACTGATTGTCAAAGTCGGTGAATCCGAAAACTTTGACATTATCCTCGAAAAACGGCTCATTACGCTTTATGTGAAAGAAGAATTTGATTTGACACAGCGGCTCATCGGCTTGATGAACGAAGCAAAAGCCGAAACCTCCGAATAACACAGCACTGCCTAAACTCCGTGTGGTCGAGGTTTATAACCCCGATACAGTTCCACGGAGAAAGGATTATGGCTAAATGGTATGAAACTTAAGGAAATTTGTGAACGCCTCAATGGTGATCTCTCAGGGGATGGGGATATTGAAATTACAGGCGTTTCTGGAATCAATGAGGCACTTCCGACTCACATTACCTTTGTTGCCAACCCGAAATATCTCGCCGCTATTGCAACGACGCAAGCCGGCGCGATTATCATCGGTCAAGGTGTCAATGGTAACGGAAAGCCGACGATTCGTGTTGAAAACCCATACTGGGCTTTTGTAAAAGTCTTGGAAATGTTCTCATGGGACAAAAATCATCGCGCACTTCCAGGGGTTGATGAAACAGCAATTTTAGGAAAAAATGTCAAACTTGGCGAGCGGGTCTCAATCCAAGCGTTTACCTATATCGCAGACAACGTCGAAATCGGAGATGACACTGTCATCCAGCCTTTTGTTTATATCGGTGAAGGCTCTAAAATCGGTGCCAATGGACTCATCTATCCACATGTCAGTATCCGTGAAGAGGTAACCATCGGTGACCGTGTGATCATCCACTGCGGTGCTGTTATCGGTAGCGACGGTTTCGGATTCGCGCCCGTTAGCAACCGGCACCATAAAATCCCTCAGATTGGTACTGTCGTCATTGAGGATGATGTTGAGATCGGCGCGAATACCACCATTGACAGAGCAACGCTTTCTGAAACACTTATCAAACGCGGTACCAAACTGGATAACCTCGTTCAAATTGCACACAACGTCGTCATTGGAGAAGATTGCTGCCTCGCAGCACAAGTCGGCATTGCTGGGAGTACGATACTCGGTGACCGGGTGAATATCGCGGGGCATGGCGGTGCCGCGGGGCATCTGACCCTTGGCGAAGACAGCGTTGTTTACGCCAAGTCGGCAGTCACAAAGGATATGCCGCCCGGAAGTCATCTTTCTGGATTCCCAGCGCGTCCACATAAACAGGAATTGCGAATCCACGCCGCGACCCGTAAATTGCCTGAATTGCTCCCAGAATTCGCAAAACTCCAAAAACGAGTTGCTGAACTTGAAGCAAAAATTCAAGAGTCGGAGGATGCCTCGTAGGAACACTGCCGAACCCTTAACTAATCCCTTGCTGAAAAAATTGGGGACGAACAGATGAAAACGGTGTTAGCCTACCTTGAACTGGCGCGTCCTTTGAACGGAATTATTGCCTTTATCTCCGCCTGGCTCGGTGGGTTATTCGCAAGTCAAGGCACTACGGAAAATCTGTTAGATACACGGCTGCTATTAGTTTCTATCGCTGCGTTATTGCTCCTATCTGCTGGAAATGCCATAAACGATTATTGTGACTACAAGATAGACCGAATTAACCGCCCCCAAAGACCCCTTCCTTCTGGACAGATTCAGAGACGACACGCCTTAATTTTCGCAATAGTTCTTATCGTCATCGGTATCTATTTTGGAACCCTCATTAATAGAAACGCAACAGGCATTGCGATCCTCGTATCCGTCGCGCTTGTCAGCTATGCCTTCTGGTTGAAACGCACCGTCTTTGTCGGAAATTTGGTCGTCAGCGGCTTAACCGGCGTAACCTTCATTAGTGGCGGCGTAGCGATAGAATCGGTGCAAGGCACACTCGTGCCAGCGATTTTTGCGTTCCTCTTTACAGCGGCACGGGAAATTATCAAAGACCTTGAGGATACAGACGGCGATATGAAAAACGGTGTGAGGACGCTTGCGATTCTCAACCGGCACCTTGCAGTAGCAGCAGCACTCGGTTTCATGGCACTCGTTATCCTATTTAGCCCTATCCCGTATCTGTTCGGGTGGTACTCATGGCATTACCTATTCGCCGTTGTAATTGGGGTCGATTTCGTCTTGATTGGGTTGGCAATTCGGCTATTGCGTGACGCTTCCAAAGAAAGTTGTGCCTCCATTCAACACTGGATGAAATGGGATATATTTGTCGGACTTGGTGCAATCTATCTCGGAATATTCCTATGACAAACTACGATGAAGTCATTGCTTTCTTAGAAAGAGAAAACCCAGATGCCGAAGAGGTCTTGCAGTTTAAACAGGCATATCAGACCTTTTTGGAGACCGGAGCATGGCATCCGACCTATCAGGTGCTTACCACTGGTTGGCAAACACTTGATGGGGTCTTACTCATGACCCCGGAAAATCTGCTTGATGTTGACTATCGGGTTTATCTCTCTGCCACGACTGAACGCAGTTTGAGGGAACTACTCCTCGCTTTTCCAAGACGATGCTCTGGAATGTTTCATCCAATAGAGAATTGGATGGACAATGGAATTCGTGACATCTTAGAAGGCGAAGTCGTCCATACAGACCCTGGCAGATTTTATCGGGGTGTTAAACGTGGCAGCGGCACAGTCTCAGTGCAACGGACTGTCTCTAAACGCAAAGACGCGGTTGCCACACATATTCGCAAACTCGGGACCTTGAAGGGCAAACTTGAGCATTCACAATTTGTTGTCGAAGGCGACCTGATGATAGAACGAGCCGTTAGCGACGGCTTGCCCATTGAAGCACTCTTTTATACCACAGCACTCCTGGCAACACCAAACGGAAAGAGCCTCCTAAAACGGTCATTGGCAGATAACATCTCCTGTTATCAGGTCAGTGATGGTGTGATGGGTTCAGTTACCACAACCCGTCCGGTACCATCGGTCGTGGCATCGGTACATTTTAAGTTCAAACACTTTTTGCCAGATGCCGGTGAACCTAACTTTCACTTCAGTCCGCAATGTACAATGCTCATTGCCGAGAACATTGCCAACCCAGACAATTTAGGTATGACCTTGCGGACAGCAGATGCTGCAGGAGTGTCTGCTGTCTTGCTAAGCAGTATAGGCGCAAGTCCATTTCACAAAAACTGCATTCGTGCGTCACGAGGGGCAGTTGGACGGTTGCCATTGTATTACGCAACAGATATTGTCCAAGTAGTTACGAGACTCCGGGCAGTGGGTTGGAACGTCCTCGGTGGAACATCCAGTGCAGAAAAAGAACTACAGACCACGAGTTTCTCACTACCAACTGCTATCATTGTAGGTAACGAAAACACAGGGCTCTCCGCAGAAGTGCGCGAATCCTGCACAGAACTCGTCCGCATCCCGATGGCATCAGGGCAATCGTCCCTCAATGTAGCAGTCGCAGCCGGTGTTCTACTCTATGAACTGACACGACAGCACAGAATTTGACAAATTGCGGTAAATATGGTAAAATTTCTCATTAAGGAGTAGACGGCGTGCAAGATTGTCAAAAAAAGACAGCTTTCAAGCCGAGAGCTAAGATGGCTAAAAAAAGGACAAATCGCATTTGAGATCAAATTGGGTTCTGAATCACTTTAATGAGGTGCTAAAAAAATATAGTGCTGGTTATTTCGTCCTAATTGATCCGGAGGAGTGCGAACTTGCAATGTGTGCCAAACTTGCAGGTGAGATCGAGAAGGCTGGGGCAGATGCAATTTTACTGGGCGGAAGTTTTTTAACCAGCGATTTGCATCCGATCGCAACAGCACTTAAGCAGGAGACAACACTCCCAATTGTACTCTTCCCGGGCGATTCGATGCATCTGACACCTCACGCTGACGCTATCCTCTATATCAGTCTTATCAGTGGACGTAATCCAAACTACCTTATTGGGGAACAAGTGAAAGCTGCGCCGTGGATACAGCGCTACAGGCTTGAAGCCATCCCTACGGGCTACATGCTCATCGAAGGGGGCAGCAGAACTGCCGTTGAATTTATGAGTGGAACAACACCCATCCCGCGGGATAAACCCGATATCGCGGGACCACACGCATTAGCTGCAGAATACCTCGGCATGCAGATGGTGTATTTAGAGGCTGGCAGCGGCGCAGCACATCCTGTTCCTAACGAAATGATCTCTACAGTGAAAGCGCAAATCAACATTCCTCTCATCGTCGGTGGCGGTATCCGTACACCGGAAATCGCCGCGAAAATAGTGGCAGCGGGTGCCGATTTCGTTGTAACAGGCAACGTTCTTGAGAAAAACGGCTCTTTTGAATTGATGAAAGCGTTCGCTGACGCTGTTCACGGTCACGCTGTCGAGGTTTCCTAACCTCGCCAATGTAAAGGGAATTATAGGCTTTACTATATTTGAACCGAACTTGCACAAAAAAGGATTTCATCATGTCTGACGTTAAAGAAATATACATAGAAACAGAAATAGAACCGAATCAGGAAAACGATCCTGATGAGCCCGAAGAAAAAACATTTGTTGCACGTATGCGGGAGATCGCAGAAACAGCACTTGACACAATTAAATCGGAAGTCAAAAAAGAGATAGAAGCGCACATCGCGCCGGTTGAAGAAACAGCTGCGAATCTCAGTTCAAAAATCAAAGAAGAAGTCGCAGCAACTGTCCAACGCGTGCATGAACAGTATGAAACCGAACGCGAAGCGTTGTTTCGTACCGAACTCGAAAAAGAGGTGGAAGCGGCGGTAGAACACGTCCACGAAGCATATAAATCCGAACGCGATCTATTGCTACGGACAGCCGCGGAAGCTGAGAATACCAAAAAACGGATGGAAACCGACTACCAACGAAAACTCAAGTACGCCAACGAAGAAATCTTGGAAGGAATGGTGCCGGTGCTTGATAGCCTTGAAGCCGCCATTAAGAGCGCAACTGAGAAGGTTGAAACCGACGATGCCTCACCCGAAATTACGACCTTCAGTGAAGGAGTCGAACTTGTTCACAAGCAGTTGCTAACCGCACTCAGCAACCACGGCCTTATACCTATTGAAGCTGTCGGTAAAACGTTTGATCCCTACCGACATGAGGCGTTGATGGCGGTCGCATCAGATGAAATACCAGAAGGTGAAGTGATGGAAGAATTTCGACGCGGGTACATGCTGCATACTCGTGTTCTACGCGCATCACAAGTAGTCGTTTCGCAAGGACCCACCATAGAAGAAGTGAGTAAAGAGTTGAACGACAAGGATACTACTGACGAAGCCGAATAGCACAAGAGGAAGGTACATTCATGACGCAAAAACGCGATTATTATGAAACTCTGAATGTGAATCGTGATGCTGATGACGATGAGATAAAAAGGGCTTACCGTAAACTTGCTATCAAATTCCATCCAGATAAAAACCCTGGGGATAAAGAGGCAGAGAATAAATTCAAGGAAGCTACAGAGGCCTACGAGGTCCTGCGTACGCCTGAAAAACGACAAGTTTATGATAGGTTCGGACATGCCGGATTAGAGGGTAGCGGGCAGGACTTTGGCGGGTTTGGCGTGAACCTTGACGATATTTTCGGAGATGTCTTTGGAGATCTTTTAGGAGGCTTCGGGGCAACCCAACGCATACCTAAACGCGGACGGAGTTTACAATACAACCTCGAAGTCACACTTGAAGATGTCATCTATGGCAAAGAGGTTAGGATTCAGGTGCCACGCGTGGAATCTTGTTCGACCTGTGACGGCAGTGGAGCAAAGAAGGGAACACGGGTTGTAACATGCCCACAATGCTATGGCAGAGGTCAAGTCAGCCAAACGCAAGGCTTCTTTACAATGTCCCGAACATGTTCAAACTGCCGTGGTGAAGGTGAAATTATTCAAGAACCGTGTCCATCTTGCACCGGAAAGGGTCTTGTCCGAAATATGACTGACATCAAACTGAAGGTTGACAAAGGCGTTGACACAGGTTTCAAGTATAAATTGAGTGGCGAAGGTGAAGCGGGGGCTAATGGCGCGCCTCCGGGCGACCTGTTTGTTGTCATCAATGTTACCCCGCACGAACGGTTTCAACGTAACCAAAATGATCTCATTACGTCAGTCAAGATTTCGTTTGTTCAAGCAGCCTTGGGCGCAAAAATCAAAGTCAATAGCATCGATGGAACTGAAGAGTTGCAAATTCCACCCGGTACACAATACGGCACGCGGTTACGTATCCCGAACAAAGGTGTCCCGCATTATAGGCGGTCCTATTCAGGCGATCTGGTGGTTACTATAGAGATCGAAACACCGAAAAACCTCAATGTAGCAGAACGCGAAAAGTTATCGGAATTCGCAAGTTTGCGGAGTGAACCGTATCATAACGAAAACGGCGGATTTTGGGATAAACTCCTCGGTCGCCATGATGATGACGAGGACATCTGATAGATAGCACCGGACCTCACCATTTAATAGTAAAAAAAAATGAATTGGGCGAAAATTACGGTAACCATCTCCCAAGAGGCTTCTGAGGCGGTCGCGAATTTCCTCCTCGAATTGAACGCGACAGGCGTTGAACTCAAGGAGAGCGATGTGTCTACGGTCAACCTGATTGCCTACTATCCATTAGATGACCGTGTGGGTGGACGCATACAGCGGCTCCGTAACTTCCTTTCAGAACTGCCGACCTGGGGAATTTCGCCACACCTCGCCAGAATCGACTTACACCCCGTCAAATCTGAGGATTGGGAAGAAGCGTGGAAAGCCGCTTTTCCACCACAACGCATTGGAAAACAAATTCTCATCATACCAACGTGGCGCGACGCGCCTCACAATGAAACAGACGTTGTCATTCGACTTGATCCGGGGATGGCATTCGGGACAGGACAACATCCTACCACGCGACTCTCCCTCGAACTATTGGAAGACGTGATTGAATCACACTACCACGTCGCCGATATCGGAACTGGGTCTGGTATCTTAACCATTGCCGCTATGAAACTGGGGGCACAACGGGTTGACGCAATCGAATTAGATCCGACAGCCATTCCCGTTGCAGCAGCGAATTTTGAAGCAAATAGCGTTGCAGGAAAAGTCCACTTGTCCCAAGGCGATGGTCTCAAGGACGTAGAAGGCAAATACCACCTCATCATCGGGAATATCCTAACGAAAGTGGTTCTCCCTATCATCCCATACTGCGCGCCACGGCTTCACGAGGCGGGAACTGTCATCTTCTCAGGGATACTTGATACAGAACTCGGGCAGGTTCAATCGGTTCTGGAAGCGAACAGGTTTCGGTGCTTACAAGTCGTACATGAAACAGAAGACGACCTGACTTGGGTCGGTATTAAAGCGGTTTCTGAATCGGCGGCTGCGCGATAGCACCTATTGGGGTTCCTCTTTTGAGAGTCCATGGCAGAGGACACATTTACCGAGATTCAAATGCGGCATTGTCGGTGACGTTTCGTCTCCGATTAGATGGCATTTCAGACAGTCAGCGTTTTCCTCTGAAGCGCGATGCTCTTCAATGTTAGAACGCGCTGGGGCAGCGTTGAAAAAGAGGATAACCATAACTATCGCAAAAATAAGACCGATCACGCTCACAATAACCATAAGCGTTTTGGCACTGGCTTGTTCCGTTGGCATGTGGCTAAAATGAGACTCCTTATTGGAAAAACGGAAAGAGGGTAGGGATATTTTCTGCTGTCAATGGTGAACCGTACTCGCATCCTTCAAACGCCTCAGCATATTGAATCTGGGTCCCCGACGCTTCACCATAGCGTGCTATCAGCAAATCCCGGTATTTATCGGCTGTGTCGCGAAAACGATTTAAACGTCCTTCGGCGAGCCATGCGCGACGTTCCGAGGCATCAGTAGGAACACTGTCCAATCTGCCGCTGTTGTAAGGCAGCCATTCATAGAACTGTGATACGTGACAGTGGAGCATATCAAGTTTCTGTTCAATAACAGCGTCAATACCGACAACAACATCCGGTGTAAACGGGTAGGGTTTCATGAAACCGTCGCTTAAATAGGCAATAACCGGGTTCGTCTCTAAATGCGGTGTAAGCGCACAGATATTCGGGACGGTCACCATATACGCCGCATCCTGCACCAAAGTTGAGGTATACCGATGATCGGGATGGTAATCGTTCGGACGGTGCGTCATAATTAGGTCTGGTTGGAACTCACGAATCGCGCGAATAATCTTGTAACGGTTTTCTAATGTCGGCATCAGTTCGCCATCGTGATTATCCAGCAGTTCATATTCAATACCGATAACTTCAGCAGCGGCTTGTGCTTCAGCATATCGTCGTTGTGCCAAGGGACCGCCACCCATTTCGTGGTGTCCAGCATCACCGTTTGTAACGGAAACAAATTTAACGCGATGTCCCTGTTGCCCATACAGCGCAGCGACACCGCCTGCTTTAATATCACAATCGTCGGGATGCGCCCCGAAAACCAAAACATTTATCTGTTTTTTTAACATTTCGTATTTTCCTATAAATTCGCCTCTTTTGTAGCATAAACTTTTAGTTTGTGCAAAATTCCAAATCACATTCGCATCTTGAAACCACTAACTCTCTCTGAAGGGAACAGCAATAGCAAATACAAAACCATGAATAACTGGAAAGTTGAAGTCTCATATAAACCCGAAGTCCCCGATACCATTGGACAAGGTATCCTTGAAGATATAACCGACCTCGGCATTAGCGGTGTCGATTCCGTCCGCACAGCCACAGTTTACTGGATCGAAGGCACACTCGATGCACAGGCGATTGACCAAATCGGTGCCGAACTGCTCGCGGATCCAATCACACAAGTTTACACCTTCAGACCCGAAAGCGATTCTGTGAAGCGTTGGACGCTTGAAGTACAATTCAAGCCGGGTGTCACCGATGCCGTCGGCGATAGTGCCGTCAAAGGCATCAAAGACTTAGGCATTACAGGCGTCACAAGTGTCCGCACGGGACACAAGTATTGGTTCACGGGTAATCTGAGCACCGAACGCCTTGAAACGATTGCGCAACGACTCCTGATGAACGACGTTATCCAAACCTTCTCTTATCAGAAACCGTAACGCAACGTGAACTTGATTAAGTCACAATACGTAGGAAATCAACGCTGAATGCGCGTGTGTCATGCGAACCTCGCACAACCATCACAAGGTTTAACTTATAACCCACACCCCATAACCCATAACGCTAACTCGCATAGACCCGAATCACTGTGCCTAAATGAAGCCGAACCAAGGAGGAAGTCGCTGCGCTGCGGAGCATGAAACGCAAGTTAGAGGTCGGGCTCACGCGTCTCGGCTTCCCTAACATAATATCGCGAAAACCGTGTTTCCGAAGCAACCTCGGCAAGGAACGCGCAGAGAAATAGTAGAGATGGTCGCGCGGATGGACATAGGGCCAATTTGCCTTCTGCAGACGGCTCTGCAAACCCTCACCGTTCGGCACTTCAATGACAAGTGTCCCTGTTTGGGGCTTCAGAATTCGGTGTAATTCACTGAGAAACGGATTTAAATCGGGGATATGCTCTAACACGTGATAGAGCGTGATTGCGTCGAAATGTGCATTCGGGAAATTCGCATCAAAAACCTCTCCACACGTCACATCTAATTTATATTTTTCTTCTGCGAAAGTAATACCACTCTTCGACGGGTCAACACCGTGCGGTTGCCAACCCCGTTCGCGTGCAAGGTGGAGGAACGTGCCGATGCCGCACCCAACATCCAACAATCTACCCTTATCTTGACATCGTTTCTCTAACTCCGTGAGACGCTCCGTCATCTGCAACCATTCCATGCTGTCGGTATGGATCCGTTCCACCTTATCCGGGGGATAATAAGTCTCAACGTAGGCTTTTTCAAGCGTCAGCTGGCTGACGCGCGGATTCACATATCGCAGCCGACACCGCTTACACGCAACCACCGTCAGGGAATCTTTATCAAAAAGCGGTTTCGCCTCATCTTGCTCACATATAGGGCAGTCAATATGTTCGAGATTGTCTGTATTCATTACTTTGTAGGAGGCAGTGAAGCCGACACGGGCTTCAACCCCGGTAAAGCCTTTATAGGCTTTATACCCGGTGAATGCCACACGGCATTCATACCGTTGATTCTGATTTTTTCTGATCCCGACTAAAAGTAGGGAACCCCTTGCGCCTCTACATAAACCGAGTAGAGAGACTGGCTACCCATCATAAACAGGCGATTCCGTTTCACACCCCCGAAGCAGAGATTGGCGCAAATTTCAGGGAGATGGATCTGCCCGATGCGTGTCCCATCGGGCGCATAGACATGTACACCATCGTAGCCATCGCCAGCCCATCCCGCACTTGCCCAGAGGTTTCCGTCAACATCACACCGAATTCCGTCAGCAATACCCGGTGCCGTATCACAAAAGACTTCTTGTTTGCCTAACCGCTCACCATCTATTACGTCGTAGACGAAAAGATGCCGTGGGGTATCCTCACTATGCGTAACCCCAGTATCAACGAGATAAAGTTTCTCATGGTCAGGTGAAAAGCAGATACCGTTCGGTTTTTCGAGTGCGTCGGTTACAACGGTCGCTTCACCTGTATCTGGATTGAGTCGATAAACGCAAGTCGGCAACTCAAACTCAGCGACATGTCCTTCATAGTTAAGCATAATACCGTAACCCGGATCCGTAAACCAGACATGTCCATCGGGATGGATCGCCACATCGTTCGGGGCGTTGAGCGGTTTACCCTCGAAACTATCCATCAGCACAGTAATCGTGCCATCATATTCTGTGCGTGTAACACGTCGCGCACCGTGCTCACAACTAACGAGCCGTCCTTGCCTGTCGCGTGTGTGTCCGTTGCTATAGTTCGACGGTTTGCGATAAGTGCTTACGTCACCCGTAGATTCCTCCCATTTCAGAATCCGATTGTTCGGAATATCACTCCAAAGCAGATAGCCGCCATCACCGAACCAAGCAGGTCCCTCTGCCCAGCGCGACCCTGTCCACAATCGTTCAACAACAGAATTACCGATTGTATATTTTTTAAAACGAGGGTCTAATATCTCAATTGCCGGATCGGGATACCGGACAATCGCCCCGTCCCACTTTCTTTCTGATGGTGTGCTCATATATCCTCCAAATTACGCTGTAAAGCACAAAACGCTTTCAGTTTCTATAAATAGTATAGCACAAACCGAACAGTTGCATGCAGTAAAATCTTCGTGGCAATCGAAAGTGTTCTGTTTGTAGTCGTGCGATTCATCGCAATAACCCTAAGAACGATATTAAGAACAGACGCATTCAATTTTCAGTCAGAAGAACTCAAGGAACCTTGTTCATAGATAATTCCTCTTGACAATTCACGCCATTCACGCTACTCTATTGACATGTCAACAAACACCCACAAAAAACCGATTCAACCCACTGGGAATTTTCGTGCGATCCCTGTCGCTGTGCCAGAAAATCTAACCAACATCCGAGTCATTCTCTTTGAACCGCGCGAACCCGGAAACATCGGTTCCGTTGCCAGAGTTGTAAAGGGGATGGGGCTGTCCCAACTCTATTTAGTGAACCCCGTTCCATTTCAGGATGTTGATGCCGCGTGGTATATGGCACACGGTGCACAGGATATTCTCGAAAACTGCCACGTCGTTCCAGAACTCAAAGATGCCCTGGAGGGTATCCAATATCTCGTTGGAACGACACACCGTCGCCGCGATGTCCGTTTACCCCAACCCGTCCCTGCCCGTGAAGCCGCGCAGACCATCGCTACCCTTTCACAGGATAAATCCGTGGCACTCCTATTCGGACGTGAAGATTTTGGCTTATCTACTGATCAACTCAGCCTCTGCCAGTTATCAGCAAGTGTCCCGATGGCTACCAAAAATCCGTCCCTGAACCTTGCACAAGCCGTCCAAATTTTTGCGTATGAAGTCTTCGTCGCGAGTTTAGAGGAATACCCACCCTCCGAGATTGACTACGCTGAAGTCAACGCCTTAGAGGAGTTTTACGGACGCGTCACCCGTCTACTGGATAAGGTCGGTATGTCGCCGTATAATCGGGAGTGGGAGACGTATCTGAAATCGTTACGCCGTGTCTTCTCTCGCGCCCCGTTAGAGCCACGGGACATCGCTACACTCGACATGATTTTCTCTACGACATTTCGTTACATTGAGCGGTTAGAAAAGGAAAAGAGAAATGAGGACCTCGCATAGAAACAGAGACAATAGACGGACTGACCATCCGAAGTTATGTCATCCCTATTGTACAAGAAGTTCCCTCACAACAGACATAATAGAACTTATGTATTCGCATCCGTATTGTATAACATAGCAAATCTGCAAAGTAGGCGTAACACGCCCAACAACCACACCTAAATCTCTTATGACAGGCTCGCCGTAAATTAGAGATTCTACTTGAAATTCTGGGCATTCTGACGTATCATATATTATGTAGAGAATTGAATAATCCTGTAAAGGCGAAATGTACATAGAATAGGCAGAAAATGCGACACATCAAACCTATCGTTTGGCTCATCTTTATCTTTTCCGGTGCCAGCGGACTTATCTATCAAGTCATCTGGATGCGGCAACTCACGCTCATTTTCGGAAGTACCGTCTTCGCAACCAGCACCGTCCTAACAGCATTTATGGCAGGACTCGCGCTCGGCAGTTTCTACTTCGGTCGAAAAATTGACGAAAGCGATCAGTCTCCATTGCGGATTTACGCCCTGTTGGAAGCCGGTATCGGTGCCTTCTGCCTCGTGTGGCCACTGATTTTATCGGTGCTCGGTGCCTTGTATGTGCTCATCCATCGCAACGTCACATCCGAAT
The DNA here is from genome assembly GCA_965232115.1 of Candidatus Poribacteria bacterium. Lineage (GTDB taxonomy): Bacteria > Poribacteria > WGA-4E > WGA-4E > WGA-3G > WGA-3G. The sequence goes on along the minus strand of OZ246958.1, from coordinate 2,727,864 downwards.
TCTATACGCTTTCGTTGATCCGGTTCGTATTGACCTGCGGAGTGATATTGATTCCTTCAACACTGATGGGCGGCACACTCCCCGTGCTAACCCGATTCTTTGTAAAAAGATTGGAACAACTCGGCACGAACATCGGGGTGCTGTATGCGCTCAACACATTCGGTGCTGTCATCGGAACCGTAGCAGCAGGCTTTTTCCTACTCGAAGCGTTCGGGATCCGATGGACACTCGGTATCGGTATCGCCATTAATTTCGCCGTAGCAGCGATTGCATTGGTATTGACACAGCGAGTGTCAGGAACAGAAGATGTCAGCATTCAGCAAGAAAATGTTGTGGAAGATACAGAGGTTTCACAGTCTACAGATACCAACAGCCAACAGCCAACAGCCAACAGCCATTTGGTATTGTGGGCAATAGGTATCTCAGGGTTCTGTGCTTTGGCTTACGAAGTGCTCTGGACGCGTATTATGGTCTTCTTCCTCGGCAGTACGACCTATGCGTTTGCGACAATGCTGGCAGCATTTCTCTTCGGCATTGCCCTTGGAAGTATCGTGCTCGCACGTTGGGTAGACCGGATGAAACAGCCTATCGCTGTTTTCGGGGTCGTTCAACTCGGCATCGGACTTTTCGCACTTATCCTCATGCCGGCGTTTGAGGAGTTATATGGGATGACGCGTGCCTTCCAATCTACTTTCGGTAGCAGTAGATTTTGGGCGTTCTTCTCCTGTTTCCTTGTGATGTGTCTTCCGACCTTCTTGATGGGTGCGAGTTTTCCGCTTGTGACGAAAATCTACACCGGCAGCGAACGTCAACTCGGTAGAAGCATCGGCAATGTCTACGCCGTTAATACAGTCGGCAGCATCTTGGGAGCATTTAGTGCTGGATTTATCCTGATTCCGCTTTTGGGTATCCGACCGAGTATCGTGCTAATGGTTGCGTTGAACACAGGTATCGGGTGTCTCCTTGTACTAAAAAGCGGGCAACGGACGAAAACCAGCGGCGCATTGCTACAGGGGGTAAGCATAGGCATGCCGATTCTCAACGCTGGGTTGGCTGTCATTCTGCTGCTTACGCTGAATCAACCGCTTTTCCTCAAGAGCGCGATTTTCAAGACGCAGCGTCCGGGCGATACACTCGTCGATTACAATGAGGAAGTGGACGCAACGGTAACGACGCTGAAAGACGATGAAGGTGTCTACCGTCTCTATGTGGATACAAATCAGGCAGCAGATGCCTCGCGGTGGGACTCGCCATCGCACCGTGTTATTGCACATCTGCCGCTGTTATTGCATCCACGTCCGAAACGCGCACTTGTCGTCGGATTCGGTATGGGGCTAACTTCCTACTCAATCACACAACACGGGGTCCGAGTTGACGCGATAGAACTTTCCAAAGGCGTGATTTCGGCGGCACAGGAGCATTTCACACACGTCAATGGGAACGTGTTTGAAAGCCCACTGTTTGATTATAAAATCAACGATGGACGCAATCATATCCTAATGACAAAAACGAAATACGATATGATTTCCACAGGGATCATCCATCCGCTGGTCAGCGCAGGGAGTTCCAATATCTACACCGCCGACTTCTACCGCTTGTGCCGCCGCATTTTGAGCGAAGACGGCATCATGTGTCAGTGGGTGCCGCTCCATCGCTTGCCTGAGACACACTATAAGATGATTGTCCGTACCTTCGTTGAGGTGTTTCCACATACGACGCTCTGGTATAAATATACGCCTGACTTCGTAATCCTCATCGGCACACAGGAACCCCTGCAGATTGATTACAAAAACTTTATCGCACGCGCACAGATAGCGAGTATCAGTGAAGGACTCGCTGCCGATGACTTAGATGGTCTGTCGCTACTTGACTCATTTATGATGGGACCGGAGACGGTCCGCAAATACGTGGGCGTTGGACCTGTCCACACAGACAACCGACCCCGACTGGAATTCTTCCGCGGGGCTGACCTCGCCGACACGACAACACAGAACGTCAAAGGGATGGTTGAGTATCGTGAACGCGTTCTCCCATACCTCACGAACTACGGTTCAACGCTCGCCGAGATGAAGAGTGTTAGAGAAAAACTTGATACCTACTTTAGAGCCACACACAGATTAATCCGTGGACAGATCGCTTATGCGAGTGCACAGTACCAAGATGCCGCAGAACTCATGAACCAAGCGGTCGAACTTAATCCGCTTGATGAAACAATTCGTTATAACTTTGGAGTCGTTTCAGGCTTAATTCGCGAAGGTGAACAGGAAGAACTCCGGCAGATTGAACAACAAGTCCAGCAGGCAATGGCACAGAATCCTGACGATCTACAGGGACACCTCTATTTAGCGACTGTGTACGAAATGCAGGGTGAACTCGGAAAAGCGACAAGAGAACTTGAGGAATTTCTCAGAGGCGATCCAAGCAGATCCGATGTCTATCTACTCTTGGGTCCCTTATATGAACGCCAAGAACGTTATAGAGAGGCACTCCGCACCTACGAACGGTTGGAACAGCAAGAACCTCGTTTGCCTGCGCCTATTTTTGCCGCAATGGCGCAGCTTCACTTGCAGTTGGGAAATTTAGATGAATCCGAAAAATATGCAAAGAAAGGTATCGCTGTAGATGCCAGTTCATGGCGTTCCTACCTTACCCTCGGAAACGTTTACGCAGCGATGGACCAACCGCAAAAACAGATTGAAAATTACAATAACGCTTTGAGAGCACTCGATAAAAAAATTCTGAACGCTCCAGAGCCTGATGCGTTAAAGAGTGCTAAACAACAGATTCAAAATGAACTTGAACAACTAAAAACTGAAAATCACTAAGATAGGAGGAATAGTTATTGGTTACCGGCTATCAGTTATCGGTAACTTGCTTGTGGCAGCCCGTATGTTGTTTCCTACCACACGTTTTAACTGCTAACTGCTAACTACTAACTACCATAGACACATCATGTCCCAAGAACCTTCTTTAAAACGAACCCACTATTGCGGTGACCTACGTTTAGCAGACACGGGTACGCAAGTGAGTCTTAACGGCTGGGTCAAACGCCGTCGAGACCACGGTGGGGTCATCTTCGTGGATCTACGCGACAGAACAGGTATCACACAAGTCGTCTTTGACCCACAAATTGACGAAAAAGCGCATGCTGTCGCTGATGCGGTCAGAAGCGAATATGTTTTGCACGTCAGCGGCACCGTCCGTGAGCGTGAGCCGGGTGAACTCCTTTTTCCTGCAGACGGTGCTTACCAAACAGAACTTGCGGATGGCAATCTGTCTCCAGCGTTCCGGGCGTTGTTCTCGGATGCTGATCCGAAATACACCCTTTCCGATGGCATTGAAGTCGCAACACGAGAACCCGGTGCGCGTTGGCTGCTTACCGATACTGAAAATAATCGGACATATCACATCGCCAGCGAAGATATAGGGGGAGAAAACGGTCTTAGCATTTATCAAGGTACTGTCAATCCTGAGCTGGACACAGGTGAGATTGAGCTCGCTGTTGACACTCTCAGCGTCTTGAATACTGCCAAAACACCGCCGTTCCCGGTTGAAGACGAGATTGACGTGGCGGAAGACATTCGGATGCGGTATCGCTTCATCGATTTACGCCGTCCTGAGATGCAAGAGACGTTGGCGATGCGCCATAAAGCGGCACTCGCTGCGCGTAACTTTATGAACGAACAGGGATTCCTTGAAATCGAAACGCCTATCTTGATGAACAGTACGCCTGAGGGGGCGCGCGATGTCCTTGTGCCGAGTCGTCATTATCCGGGTAGGTTCTATGCTCTCCCGCAATCGCCACAGCAGTTCAAGCAGATTCTCATGATGAGCGGCGTTGACCGATATTTTCAAATCGCTCGATGCTTCCGTGATGAGGACACCCGAGCTGATCGGCAGCTGGAATTCACGCAACTTGACATTGAGATGTCATTCGCAGGCGTGGACGATGTACTTGAGGTAACCGAAGGGCTGATGAAACGCATCTTTGAGGACGCTGGGAATATCCCTGTCGAAATCCCGTTCCTACGGCTCCCCTACCACGAGTCAATAGCACGCTTCGGAAACGACAAACCCGATACGCGGTTCGGCATGGAACTGACGGATGTCTCGGATGTCATGGCAGACTGTGATTTTCAGGTATTCACACGGACTTTGGAAACAGGTGGACAGGTCAAAGCGATTGCCGCGCCGGGCGGGGCAGACTTCTCGCGAAAAGACATCGACGATCTAACAAAGTTCGTTGCTATCTACCGGGCGAAAGGTTTGGCATGGGTTAAAGTCACAGCAGACGGGTTCTCCTCTGGTATCGTCAAGTTTTTCACAACAGAGCAACTGGAAACCGCACAGGTGCGAACGGGTGCGAAGCCCGGGGACATCATGTTTTTCGTTGCTGACAAACCGAATATCGTCGCCGATGCGCTCGGTAATCTTCGCCTCCATCTTGGGAAACAGCTCAACCTTATTGATGAAACCCAATACAATTTTCTGTGGATTGTTGACTATCCGCTCTTTGAGTGGAATGAGGAAGAGAATCGCTACGAGCCCCACCACCATCTGTTCACTTCATGCACGGAAGAGACCTTACCCCTGTTAGATACGGATCCCGGGAAAGTGCAGAGTCAGCATTACGACCTCGTCTGCAACGGGTATGAAATTTGTAGTGGAAGCGTCAGAATTCACCGATGGGAAGTCCAACAGAAAATTTTTAACATTCTGGGGATCACCCCCGAAGATGCCAAAAGCCGATTCGGCTATTTCATAGACGCGTTGACGTATGGCACGCCACCGCATGCAGGGATTGCCCCCGGTTTAGACCGGATTGTTATGTTGATGCGGAATGAGGAAAACATTCGAGAAGTCATCGCATTTCCGAAATCGCAACAAGGACTCTGCCCGCTTACGCACGCACCTTCTGTTGTAACGGATGCACAATTAGAGGAGTTGTCCATCCGCGTTGATGCAGACATCTGAGGCAACACCGTTATGGGTTGTCGGAAACCATCGCCTGAACTTGGACGCTTATGATTTTAAGATGGACTATGATTACCGGACGCCTAATCATGGTCCATCTGGTAATCTTATAAATCACAGTTCAGACTTCCTCTGACGACCAATAACCAATAGTTGAAAGTGAGCGTAGCGAACGTCCTGATAACTGATAACCTCTAAGGAGATAGAACGATGGAGAAAAACATAGGTGCTGCCCCAACACTCGTCTATCCCGAATCAGACGGTGAACCGATGGCAGAAACGGGAAGGCATGTTAGAAGCCTTTTAGACATGATAGAAATGATAGATTGGCATTTCCGGGATGTCCCAGATGTACATGTATGCGGAAATATGTTCCTCTATTATGAAGAGGGCAACCCACGTAAAGTTATATCTCCGGATGTATTTATGGTGCGCGGGGTCTCAAAAAAAGACCTCCGAACGTATAAAACATGGGAACAGCAACCCTATCTCGATTTCGTGCTGGAGTTGGCGAGCCCGAGTACGTTCACAAGAGATTTTGCTGAGAAGAAAACAATTTATGAGCAGATTTTACGGGTGAAGGAATACTATATCTACGATCCCTATCATGAGATTCAACCCTCTTTCATAGGCTTTCGTCTTATAGAAGGTTCTTATGAAGAGATAGAATTTGTAGAGGGACGACTTCCGTCCGAGGTATTAGGGTTGGACTTGGGTGAACACGATGGCGTGCTGCGGCTATACGATCCGGTTGCGAGAGCGTGGTTGGGCCCCTCTCGAGAACGCCTAGCTGAAGCGGAAACGCGTGTGTCTGAAGCGGAAACGCGTGTGTCTGAAGCGGAAACGCGTATTGCGCAAGAAGCCCGCGCACGCCAAGCCGCGGAAGCCGAACTCGAAAAACTACGTGAAACCCTCAAACGTTTGCAAACTTCTGAATAATAACATCTGCAAAAACTACCACAGGTCACATAAAGGATTGGCAGAACAACTTGAAATCGTACCAACGTGAATCAGTATGAAATCAGGAAACATCATCTCAAGGAGATCTAATCCAATGCAATCAACCAAAACACCCTCTATTTTCGCTGTTGTCCTTATACTCTGTGCTTTAATTTTCTGGATTCCACTGAACACATCGGCACAAACCGTCAACATCCCTGACGCAAACCTGCGTGCAGCAATTAATGAGGCACTCGGCAAAGCACCCAACGCTCAGGTTACAGCCGATGAGATGGCGCGGTTGCGAGAGTTTCGCGCTGTGAGTCTGGACATTAAGAATTTGACAGGTCTTGAAACTGCAGTAAATCTGGAGAGATTAAATCTTGACAACAATTTAATATCTGACATATCACCTCTGGCGGAATTGATGAAACTGCGTCGCTTAGATTTGGAGGAGAATCTGATAATCGATCTCTCGCCGCTTGAAGGATTGATCAGCTTGGAGGATCTACATCTTGGGCCTAATTTAGTAAGCGATATCTCATCGCTGGCAGGATTAATCAACTTGAGGCATATAAGACTCCATAATAACGCCATATCCGATTTATCTCCGCTCGCGGGGTTGACAAAACTGGAAACGATAGGAATGAGCCATAATCCATTGGCAGACCTCTCGCCTCTTAGTGGATTAACGAACTTGCATAACTTTCACGGATGGGGCACGCCTGTCGTGAACCTTGCCGCCATAGCAAAATTGCCGAAACTCAGAGAAATAAATGTGTGTGGTGGAGAGATATCGGATATCTCTGCCTTAGCCGATGCCAAGGGTTTAAAATCTCTCTATCTTCCCGGTAACGGGGTCTCGGATCTCTCACCCTTGAAGGGGTTAACAAATTTGACACACCTCAGTTTTGAACATAACAACGTGTCGGATCTATCCCCCCTTGAAGGGCTAAACAACTTGACATGGATAGACTTTCGGGACAATGAAATCTCGGACGTGTCCCCGCTTTCCGAATTATCCAACTTGACTTGGTTAGACCTGAGTCAGAACAGAATAACAGATGTATCCACCCTTGCTTTCTTACCCAACTTAACTTGGATGGGGCTTCTCCAGAATCCAATAATAGATACAACCAGTTTAGAAAGATTTGCCACGACAACAACCATCACACACTCGGATTTCGTTAATTCCGCTTTCCCAGAAGCCGGTCCCAAAATAGAGGGACCCTGGTTGTGGGCGATTGTGTCAGGGGCGGGTATTGGCAACACGGATCTGCTGGCAAAAGCGAGTGGCGGGGCTGCAACGGAGGTGAAGGTCGCTACCTTTGGCGCAACAGAAGATAAACCTATTGGAAGTGGCAAATGGAAGGCACACAACCTCGCTCCAACCGGCGGGGATAATCTCAATGAAATGACGGATGCCCTCGGTTGGGGTTCAGGTTCGGAGATATATGACCACGTTGTTTACGGTTCTCTCACTTTAGAATCCCCGCGTAAGCAGGAAACAACAATGCTCGTCGGTAGCGATGATGGGGTTAAGGTTTGGCTCAACGGTGAAGTCGTTCACTACAATCCTGTTACACGCGGAGCTGGTGATTACCAAGATGCGTTCCCTGTCACATTGAAGAAGGGAACAAACGCTTTATTAGTCGCTGTTGACAATCGTGGACACGGAGGCTTTAGTGGTTTCTTTGGTTTCGCAAAAGACACAGACTATACTGTAAATGCGCCGGGTGATCCAATTGTGATAGAGGTCGCCAGATGGGATGTGAACAAAGATGGCGTAGCGAACATTCTGGATCTAATTCTTGTGGCTCGGGATTTAGGGAAAACTGCCGGTAATGCCGACTTAGGAACGGACGTAAATGGTGATGGGAAGCGAAACATCTTGGACCTCAGACTTGTGGCGCAACATTTAAACGAAGCGTCGGGTGCTGCTGCTCCCGCTGCCTTAGCAGTGTTGGATGAATTTGCAACCTCAGACGACATTTCTGTAGAGATGGTACGCGCATGGATCGCACTGGCGCAAGCTGAAAGCGACGGATCTATCATCTTCCGAGAAGGCATCGCAAATCTCAAACAACTCTTAGCCTCTCTGATTCCCAATACAACGGCATTGCTGGCGAATTATCCAAATCCATTCAATCCTGAGACATGGATACCGTATCAACTCGCCGAACCAACCACAGTCACGTTGCAGATTTATGAGATAAATGGCGCATTGGTTCGGACATTGGATTTGGGACATCAGTCCACAGGCCGTTATCATGAACGGAGTCGTGCAGCGTATTGGGATGGCAAGAATGAGGTGGGCGAATCTGTGGCAAGTGGTGTCTATTTCTATACACTCACCGCAGGCGATTTTACTGCAACACGCAAGATGTTAATCAGAAAATAGCAGTTGGCCATTAGGGCGTTGCTGCGCTCACTCTCAGCAATCAGTCGTCAGGTCAGAGTTCGCCAAGGAGATGCGTACGATAATGAAACCCCATAAATATTTCCTTCTGATGTTCTTAATATTTCTCTCGTCTGGGTATACTATAGTATCTGCCCAACAGAATCTCGCGCAACAAGCTTATGCTATCTTTCAACAAAACTGCCTCAACTGCCATGGACCCCACGGTGCCTTTACAGAACAAATCGTAATTGAATCCGCAAGCGGCTTGGTTAATTCAGGGGCAGTTGTGCCAGGAAATCCTTTTGGATCTGAACTCTATACCCGGCTCCTTGAAACCGATGAGTTGAAACGAATGCCCTTGGGCGGGCAACTTTCGGCTGACGCGATTCTAACCATCGGTAGTTGGATTCAGGCAGGGGCACTGAGCTGGGAAGTCCAAAACGATGTCAACTTCATCTCCACCGATGCCATGCTCACAACCATCCAAAATCACCTGAACACGCTGGATGCCTTTAACCGTCCCTTCGCACGTTATTTTACAACAACACACCTCTATAACGCTGGCGAAGGTCTCGAGGCACTTCGTGCCTATCAGATCGCACTCTCAAAACTCGTGAATAGTCTTTCTTGGGGATTTACGATTATCAGACCCGTCCCGATTGATACTCAAGAGACGATCTTTTATATTGACCTCCGCGATTACGAATGGGATACCCGCGAAGCATGGACGCAGATTGAAGCCGTCTATCCATATCTGATTGATTTTGATGAAGTTACGCAGGCGAATCTCTATAGCAAACTCGCGTCCCTCCGTCAAGAAATGGCATGTGAGGTGCCGTTCGTCTATGCGGATTGGTTTCTCGCCACCGCCTCCCTGCCCCCCCTTTACCATGATATTTTGGCTCTCCCGGAGACCGAGCAAGAACTGGAGAGAGAGTTAGGTATAGATGTTGCTCGGAATCTGCAGAGTGCTCCAGGGATTCGTGTCTGGCGTGCAGGGACGAACAATTCGGGTGTCTCGAATCATAACCGCGTTGTAGAGCGCCACACGTCTCGCTATGGCGCGTATTGGAAGAGTCACGACTTTGCGGGGAGTGCGGATGCACAGAATATCTTCACGCATCCGTTGTCTTTCGAGCGCGATGGTGGTGAGGTAATCTTCAATCTCCCCAACGGGTTACAGGCGTATTATATCTCGGATGGTGCCGGTAATCGGATAGATGTAGCACCGACAGACATCGTTTCCAACCCTGCAGCGAGGGATCCAGCGGTTCGGAATGGTATCTCGTGTATCGGTTGCCACACGGAGGGGATGAAGGAGTTTGAAGATGAAGTGCGTGGGACGATTGAACAGACGACGAACCCGGCTTACGATAAGGATCACGCCTTGCGGTTATACGTCACTGACACCGTGATGGCTGGGCTTGTTGAACAGGACACGGCGCGCTACAAGACTGCATTAGAAGCGACTGGGGGTGTGTTTGGTGGGATTGAACCCGTACATCGGTTCCACGACGAATTTCAAAATTCGCTTGATGCAGCACATGCTGCCGCCGCTGTCGGTTTAGAAACAGAGGCATTTCGCCAGCGGATCAGTCAAGAATCGAGTTTACAAAATTTAGGTTTAACTGGACTGCTCAGTGGTGGCAATGTAAAAAGGGATGTCTGGACATCTAATTTTGAAGCCGTGGTTGCTTGCTTGTATGGTGATGAGTGTCTAACTCCTGATCCTAATCCAACTCCTGTTCCTATCCCAGACGACAATCTGATTCCTGACTCGAACCTTCGCGCAGCAATCGCAGAAAGGCTCAGCAAAGCACCCGCCTCAATTACAGAGGATGACCTCGCAAGATTGACCGAACTTGTCGCTGATGAAAGAGGCATCCGAGACCTGACCGGACTTGAGCATGCCCTCCGACTCGAACGCATAGAGTTTCGGCACAATTCCATATCTGACTTATCTCCATTAGCGGGATTGGTACGTCTGAATAACATCAAATTGCGCGGGAATCGGATAACGGACGTGTCTCCGCTTGCAAGGTTAGTCAACGTAGACTGGCTCGGTCTTGAGGAGAACGCAATCACCGATTTATCGCCATTGAAAGGATTGGTAAAATTGAACGGAATAGGGATTTCAGACAATCCGGTGTCCGACGTATCCTCCCTTGCAAGTTTAATCAGTCTGGAAGGTATAGATGCTCGGAGGGTTCCCATCTCAGACTTTTCCGCCTTGGCAGCGTTACCACGACTCCAGTGGATAGAATTTGGGGATGATAAGTCGATATCGCAACTGCCATCTCTGAAGGGATTAAAAACCCTCAGACGGATGGAAATTAACAACGCTAGTATATCAGATATCTCTGGACTGGCGGAATTGACGCAATTAATCTCACTACAACTAAACAATAACTCGATAGAGAATGTGTCATCTCTCGCAAACTTAACGCGTTTGGAATCGTTGGAGCTTAACGGCAATATCATATCGGATGTATCCGCGCTCGCGGGATTAACCAACTTGGAGCACCTCCACCTCAGTAACAATATCATATCGAATGTGTCTCCACTCGCGGGATTAACCAACTTGAAGCACCTCTCCCTTACTGACAACGCAATATCGGACTTTTCACCTTTGGAAGGGTTGGCTGAAAAGATATTAATCAGAGCGCAGAATAATCCAGGGGTGCTTGCGCAAGGAGGTCCAAAAATAACGGGACCTTGGTTGTGGATGTTGTTTCCGGAAGCACAATTTGAAGATTTTCGCAACAGAGATTTGCTTGCAGGCGCAAGTGGGAGAGAGGTAACAGAGTTGCAGGTTGCTACCGATGGAGCAACTGCCGGTCAGTCTGTTGGTGACAAAGTCTGGGTTTCTGGTAAAGTGGGATCTGCCAATTGGCAGAACATCAGCCAAGTGTTGAGGGCATTGGGTACTCCCCCGGCTGATGATAAACAGAATGTCGTCTACGGTTCTATTACCTTGAATTCACCGCGGGAACAACAAACAAGGATGTTTGCAGGAAGTGGTGCTAATCATAAGGTCTGGTTGAATGGTAAATTAGTTAAAGAAAGTCATGGTTGGAGTGAGGATTATCAGGAATTTTTCCCTGTCACTTTGAAACAGGGGAAAAATGTGTTACTGGTTTCTATCCACAATTGGAATCATCGTCTTAATGGTCATTTTGGGTTCGCACCGGATACCCAATATACCGTAATGCGTCCAGGTCCTAAATTCTCAATTTCTGCAGAAAAAACGCGCTTTGAAGTCGGTTCAACATTTACCGTTCAGGTCAGGGTAGAAAATGTTACTGATTTAGCTGGATGGCAGACTGATATTGTGTTTGATCCGGCGGCGGTGAGAGCAAGAAAGGTGACTGAAGGGAACTTCCTGAAACAGGATGATGAAGAAACCTTCTTTAAGGCAGGTGAAATTAAAAATGCCCTCGGTAAGATTGTTGGGGTACAAGCCGTGCGAAGATCCGAAGAGGGTGTGAGCGGACAAGGCACATTGCTCTCGGTAAGGTTCTTAGCCAGAGCTGCTGGAAAGACCCGATTGGCACTACGTAGTTTCTACGCTGGTTCCAATACGGGTGAAGCGATTTCTGCTTCTCTACTTGATATTATTGTTGAGGTTACTGCACCGGCATGGGATGTCAATGAGGATGGCGTAACCGATGCGGATGATGTGAAATTGGTCCGAAAGGCTCTGGGACAATCTCCACCTGTAGATCCGCGCACCGATGTGAATGGTGACGGTGTTGTTAATAGTAGAGATATTGCAATTGTCACATCGCATCTTGGGGAAGGAACAGATCCCGCTGCGCCGTTTGTGGGAAGGGTTTATAACCCTGATATCCAATTACCACTCGGTTTTACCCGCGAAATGGTTGAACAGACCCTTGACATCTTGCGCAAAACGGATGATAGGTCTCTTATGTTCCAGCGCGGCATCGCGAATCTCGAACGGCTTTTGGCATCTTTTCTGCCAGAGGAAACCGCTTTGCTTCATAACTATCCGAATCCGTTCAACCCAGAAACGTGGATACCTTACCAACTCGCTGAAGCTGCTGAAGTGACGTTCCGTATCTATACCGCGAACGGTGCCTTGGTTCGGACGCTGGATTTCGGACATCAACCCGCAGGGATCTATCAATACCGGAGTCGTGCAGCCTATTGGGACGGCAAAAACGAAGTCGGTGAACCCGTTGCAAGTGGAATCTATTTCTACACCTTGATCGCAGGCGACTTCACCGCTACAAGAAAAATGTTAATAAGGAAATAGCAATTAACCAATAAAGGAGCCAAAATATGAATGAAAATGAAAGTAAGCCGAAAGTCAGTCTCGGGCTGCTTTATGGCATTGTAATTGCAATCGTTGCCGGCGCACTCACCGGAGGGTTCGCGCCCAATTTTGCAGTCCACACAACAATACTCGGTGAGATATTCTTAAACCTACTGATGATGATCGTCGTCCCGCTTGTCGTCTTGTCCATGATCGTCGGAATAACCAATTTAGGGGATATCCGCAACATCGGCTCTATCGGTGGACGCACTGTCCTGTACTACATGGCAACAACCGCTATCTCCGTTATCATTGGGATGGTTCTCGTCAACATCATCACACCGGGGAAAGGGTTATCACAAGGCGAAGAACGTCCTGAATTGAGTTACACGCTTTCTGGTCCTGAAATGCTCACCCTTGAGATGAGCGGAGAATTTAACCGCACCTATAACAATAAATATGTCATCACCCTCGTTGACCAGAACATACAAGGCGAAGTCGAATCAATTTCAGGAACAACAGCCATAGTAGAAGCGTGGCACCCCTTAGCCACGGATGTCCGTTACGTCACAACAGAAGGTGGTGAACGCCTGTTATTCGTTGATGGACGGCTTGTAACAATAGAACCCCGAAATACCGGGACAGGCATTAACATTAGTTTGCCGATCGCTACCAGAGTCTCCGGAAAAATGGAACGGACTATGGGCAGCACGATCAAAGAGGTATTCCTCGGCAACGAAGAAACCGGCAAAGAGGGGATGATACCTTCAAACGTCTTCAAGGCAATGGTACGAACCGATATTCTGCCCCTCATCTTTTTCTCGCTCCTCATCGGTGCCGCTTTGTCTACACTGGGTGAGCTTGGCAAACCTATCATCACTGTCATTTCAGGACTCAATGAAGCCGTCATGAAACTCGTCCACTGGATAATGTTCGTCGCGCCCTTCGGTATCTTTGGTTTAATCGCCGGTAGGATTGGTGAAGCAAAGGGATTCGCAGGCTTCTGGCCCGAACTCGTCGCTGTGAGTAAGTACAGTGCCACAGTCGTACTTGGACTCGGGGTACACGGTATTATCGTTTTGCCGATGCTCTTGTTGCTGCTCGGACGTAGAAATCCGCTCAACTACTTCAGAGGCATGGCAACAGCCTTACTAAATGCTTTCTCAACAGCGAGTTCCAGCGCGTCCCTACCCTTAACAATGGAAGGCGTTGAGAATCAGAACGGTGTCTCCAGACGCACCTCCAGTTTCGTCCTACCTTTGGGCGCAACCATTAACATGGACGGCACCGCACTCTATGAAGCAGTTGCTGTCATGTTTATCGCTCAGGTCTATGCGATTTCTATGGACCCAGCACAACAAATCGTTGTCGTGCTGACGGCGACCCTCGCGGCTATCGGGGCAGCGGGGATCCCAGAAGCGGGGCTCGTCACCATGGTTATTGTGCTCAGAGCCGTTGACCTCCCCGTTGAAGGGATAACGCTTATTCTCTCCATTGACTGGCTCCTGGATCGTTTCCGAACCACAATTAACGTTTGGGGCGACAGCATCGGCGCAGGTGTAATTGAAAGGTATGAATCCGCTGATTCCACTGAAGCACCGGCAACAACGTAGTTATTGGTAATCAGTTATCGATTTTCAGTGAAAGAGGAACTCTGTAACAATTCACAGCCTCTTGGGATTCCAAACTTGAGTAGATTGTTCCAAAAACACCTCTTAACTGACAACTGATAACTGACAACTAATCAAATATGAATACGCAAAACGCACCGAACCCACAACCATCACCAATCTTTTCAGCATCTATTCTCGCAATTATCAGTGTTGTGTTTGCCGCAGGGTGGATAGCGTTCGCTTATTACAAAAGCAACGCAGACGATAGCAATCGGATACTGTTGTTACATCCGATAGTCCCTATCCTCCTGATTGTGCTGCTCACACGTATTTACCGCTGGATCGACATAAAGAGCATCATCATTTTGGAAATCCTAATGATAGGTGTATGGCTGTTTGTGCGCCTCTTGGGCGCATTGACCCCTTTCATTTTAGGATTCGGTTTTGCCTATATTTTCAGGTTTCTCTGGAACGCACTCCCCTTTAAAAAGGAGTATCAACGTGCTATTGCTACGGTGTTGATTCTCGTCATCTGTGGAGGCGCGCTTTTCTACACCGGCAGACAGGTGAGTAGACAAGCCAGACAAATGGGCACTGGGTTAATCAAATTTTATCACGAAACCGCTTTGCCTTATGTCAATGGAGAGACCTTTAGAGCTCTCACAATCGGTATTAATCCGATTGTTGCCGACGAAGAAAAACGGCAAGTAGAAACCTTCTATGTTGCTACAAACCACGGGGTTTACAGCGTTCCAGTGGATGCTAAAGATGCCGCTGCCCGTGTCGGCATTACAAACGGCGAGCTCCTCGGCAAACAGATACATGCTCTGACAACCAGCAGAAATATTATCTATGCTGGCACTACAAAAGGTTTATACAGATATTATAAAGTCCTACCCCGCGGCGGGATTGAAGTGATTCGGACGGATGGAAGCGTTCGGAGAATTCAATCGCAAACATGGCACAAGGTGGAAGGCACGCCTTTTGATACCGCAACCATCCAAGCTGTCAATACACCGCATTGGAATAGTGCCCACATCTACGTTGGAACACAAAACAGACTTTACATAAGCAATGATTCCGGACGGACTTGGCGTGAAGTTGAGCCTATTATTTATGACGAAAGATCTATCGTCAGTATCACCTCTATTGAGGATAGCGATGGTAGCAGAATAACTTATGTCGCCAGCACACCGCAGCCTGATCCAGAATCCTTGATGCCCATAGAAACGACGATACATTGGCACCTGGAAGGGACATCTCTTGGTTGGGAGCCACTGCCACCGATACCCCAAATCGTTTACACACTTGCAGTCGTAGAACCAACGGAAAGAGATCTCAGTGCTAACGCTCGCGCTGAACTATACGCTGGCACACCCGAGGGTCTCTATGCCTGGAATCGACTTGATGGTTGGCAAAAAGTAGGAGGCACAACAGGAAATGTACTCTTAGCATCTGCTCCTTCAGGACTATACGCCGGAGATTCGACCGTTATCCGACATCGTATCGAATCGACCGCTCGATGGAAACCGTTTGCTGTAAATAAGAAAGGTATTACCGATACCTATAGAGACGAGCCAATTGTACAGCAGATTCGAGCGTATCTTACCGAACGGATACCGACAATTGCCCAAACGGGCGGGGTAGCGGTTCGGTGGGTTTCAGGATTCGTCAGATCGATTGCTTTTAGTTTCGGTGGATTTCTGGCAACACTGTTGCTCGCATTCGTTGTCTTTATTTATGCGAATCAATCGTTTGATAATTATTTTCATGATTTGGTCTCGCTGCTACCTGAGCAGCGGCGTAATACCGTCAAGAGTTATCTACGTGAGATTGATAAAAACCTCCAACAGTTCTTGAAAGGACAGGTTACAGTTATCGCTATTATTTCAGCGATTTCCTGTATCGCATATAGTGTTGTTGGTGTCCCCTTCGCGCTCGTTGTCGGTTTACTCGCCGGCATCTGTAATGCGATACCGACCTTTGGTCCCTTTATTGGCGGCGGTTTTGCCTTTCTGGCGATGTTGATGGGGCTGGCAGCTGGAGATTTTAGTCTCGTTGAATTTCTTGTCCGTTCCGCAGTTGTCGTCTGTGTTGTTCTTGGTGTCCAAACTATTGACAACTCCCTCGTCTCGCCTAAAGTCATGAGCGATGCTGTCGATGTTGATCCTTTACTTATTATGTTCGCTGTCATCGTAGGAGCAACAGTCCTCGGTTTTTGGGGCGTGTTACTTGCAATTCCTATTATTGTTGTGATAAAATCCATTATCGCCGTTTCGCGAACGTTAGCAACGGATCAACCCATCGAAAGCCGGTCCGTAGAAGTCGATGCATTGGAGGAAAACTAATGGAAACCGGACATCCGATTGTCGCTATTGTCGGCAGGCCCAATGTCGGAAAATCTTCGCTCTTCAATAGAATCACCGCATCTGCCCCTGTACGTCCGAAACAGATACGCACCGATTTTGAGGACAATGGGGACGAGACGCTGCGGCCGGTCAGACCGCGGAATAGCAAAAAATCACGTAAATTTGCTGTCGTTCATGATACACCCGGCGTAACGCGTGATAGGAATTACGCCGATGTTGAATGGAATGACCGGGCCTTTACGATTGTTGATACTGGCGGGTTGGATGTCGATCCAAATGATCGTCTTATTGACAACGTCCAATTACAAGTAGATACTGCTTTGGATGAAGCAAGTCTCGTCCTATTCGTTGTTGATGCCCGAGCTGGTGTTATGCCACATGATATGACTGTTGCTAATAAACTCAGAACCTCTGGTAAACCCATCTTCCTCGTTGTCAACAAGGTGGATAGCGATCGGTTTCGCAATGAAGCGGCGGAGTTTTACGCACTCGGATTCTCTGAACCGACGTGGACATCGTGTGTCCAGAACGATGGAATTCGGGAACTCCTTGATCGGGTGGTAGAGGAGCTGCCCGATACTGCCGCAACGTCGAACAGCGCATCTGCCGCTATGAAAATCGCAATCGTTGGTAGACCGAATGTCGGAAAATCTTCACTTATCAATAACTTGTTAGGGGAAGAGCGAATGATTGTAGACGACCGACCCGGCACGACGCGAGATGCCGTAAATATTCGGATCGTTCACGACAACATTCCGTTTGAAGTGGTTGATACGGCGGGAATGCGGCGGAAATCGGCTATTAACGACGAACTTGAATCCGTGACTGTTCAGCGTGCTATACACAGCATCCGCCAAAGCGATATTGCTGTCCTCGTACTTGACGTAACTCAAGAGATCGCACAACAAGATAAGACAATTGCCAATTTCATTGAACGGCAGGGGAAAGCCTCAGTTTTAGTGTTGAACAAATGGGATCTGATTGAAAAGGATAACACGACGCATCCAGCATTTATGGATAGAATAGATGCCCAACTTCCACAACTTCATTATGTGCCGCGGGTTTTCGTCTCTGCGTTTACAGGTCAACGTGTTACCCATATATTGGAGATAGCACTTGAGGTCTATCGCGAGTACTGCACCCGAATCCCGACTCCTGACCTTAACCAGCTCCTCCTTGAATTACGGACTGCGCATCCACCGCCAAGGGTCAAAGGGGTGCGACCTGCACTCAAATATATCGCGCAAGTGGAGACCAAACCTCCAACCTTTCTCATATTCGGACGGAACCTGCATCGGGTACGTCCACCGTACGAGGCGTACCTTATCAACAGTATTAGGGCGGAATTTGGATTCAACGGCACACCCATACGCATTTTTTATCGCCAATCGTAAGGAGAGAAATCTTGGCACAACTTAAAGTTTTCATCACACGACCTATACCAGAAGAAATCCGAGCGAAAATAGCCGCAGAATGTGAAGTCGATATGTGGCATACAAGCGCAATTCTACCGCCTATTGCTAAAAAGATTCCGCCCCTTGATGGACTAATGACCTATGGGCACGAACCCGTTTCACCAGAGATGATCGCTACTTCCCCGAACCTCAAAGTCGTCTCTGTCGTTGGAGTGGGTTATGATCATGTCCATGTTGAGGCTTGTAGAGAGAGAGGGATTGCGGTCGGGCATACACCGGGTGTCCTTAGCGATACTACTGCTGATATGACGATGGCACTCCTGCTCGCCGCGTCGCGAAATATTGTTCCAGCGGATAAACACGTTCAGACCAAGCAGTGGCTGTACTACGATCCGAATATCCTCTGGGGATACGACGTCCATCATGCGACAATCGGTATTGTCGGGATGGGACGCATCGGTTATGCCGTCGCAAAACGCGCCCTGGCTTTCGACATGCGGGTCCTCTATTACAAACGCGAACGCAGACGCGATTGGGAGGAAGAACTCGGTATCGAATACGTTGACATGGAACAACTCCTTCGAGACTCCGATTTCGTGACACTCCACGTTCCTTTGACGGCAGAGACGACTCACATGATTGGCAAAGCCGAACTTGCGTTGATGAAAAGCACTGCAATCCTTGTGAACATCGCCAGAGGACCTGTTGTCGATCACTATGCGTTATATGATGCCCTCACCGAAGGTCAGATTGCAGGTGCCGCACTTGACGTAACGGAACCGGAACCCCTTAACACCGACCATCCGCTCCTCAGTTTAGACAACGTAATTATTGCACCACATCTCGGCAGTGCTACTATCCAAACGCGGATGAAAATGATGACAATGGCGATGGAGAATCTACTCGCTGGGTTGAAAGGGGAACAGTTGCCCTATGGTGTATTGCAACCGAACTTTTAGCTGATTATTAATGGACATCTATCCTTGGAACACTCTATGTTACATAGAAACTTCTTAACGGACAACTGACAACTATTCAAGGAGATAATATGCTACTTGAAAGATTATTTAATTTAAAGGGATCGGACACCTCGGTGAGGCGAGAGTTGGTCGCAGGGCTCACGAATTTTATGACGATTTCGTACATAATCTTCGTTCAACCCTCACTACTTTCATTATCGGGTATGGACTATGGTGCCGTCATGGTTGCGACCTGTGTCTCCAGTGCGATCGCAACGTTCTTCATGGGATTTCTAACCAATTATCCGGTCGTCTTAGCACCCGGCATGGGGCTTAACGCCTATTTTGTTTTCGACGTTTGTCAAGGTTTAAACTTGCCTTGGCAGGAGGCATTGGGCATCGTCTTCATATCAGGTTTGTTGTTCTTCATTCTTTCGTTCGTCGGAATCCGTGAAGCCGTTATGAATGCCATTCCGCCCTCGCTCCAGAATGCGATTGCCATCGGCATCGGACTCTTCATCGCCTTTATCGGCTTGCAATGGAGCGGGATAATTGTCCGGCATTCCGCAACTTATGTGACACGAGGTGATCTCCTATCAACCTCTGTGTTACTTTCTCTTTTCGGTATTGCTGTAATACTCACGCTCATGGCGCGCCAGGTGCGAGGCGCGATTCTAATCGGTATTCTTGTTGCTGCTGTTGCTGATCTCATCTTCGGGCTTGCCAAGTTTGAGGGGGTCGCCGCGCCGCCGCCATCTATCGCACCCACATTTTTCAAGCTACAACTGCCGAATATCTTCGATAAGTTAGAACTGATTTCTGTCATCTTTGTCTTTTTTGCTATTGACATGTTCGATAGCATCGGCACCCTTACTGCTATCGGTTACAGAGCAGAATTGATGGAAGAAGGAAAACTCGCCAAGGCACGACGCGCGCTTTTGACGGATGCGGGAGGGACTGTCGGTGGCGCGCTCCTCGGCACTTCAACTGTTACCTGTTACATCGAAAGTGCAACGGGCATTGCTGTAGGTGGACGGACAGGTCTCACGGCTGTTTTTACAGGGATCTTTATGTTACTGTCTCTTGTTCTCTATCCGCTTGTTAAGATTGTTGGTGGCGGGTATATGATTAACCAAACTACCACAATTTACCCGATAATCGCACCAGCACTCATCGTTGTCGGCGGATTGATGCTCAGGAATGTCAGCCAGATTGACTGGGAAGACATCACAGAATCGATCCCTGCGTTCCTGACAATGCTAATGATGCCCCTTTCTTTCAGCATTACAGACGGCATCGGCTTCGGACTGGTCTCGTTAGCGTTTCTCAAGTTAGTAACAGGACGTGGAAAAGAGGTAAATCCGGTCATCTACTATTTCGCTCTCTTCTTCATCGCCTGTTATATTGGGGATCTGTAGAAGAAACTTGCTCCTAAATCAGAAAGGTGCGGTTGACCCCAACCGCACCTTTTCCTCCGGTAGACGAAGGAATGTTGTTCCCTTCTTATTTTGAAAATCCTCTAATTCTGCAAATCCTGATTCAGACAGTATAAACCTAAGCCCTTCCTCCTATAAAATTTCAGAGTAAGCTTTCCGAGAACCCTACTCCAAAAACCGCCTAAAATCCAGTCACGGTGTGGGTTTAAGACTCTTTCTGAAACCTATTACTTTTCAGAGTTTACTCTGAAATACTCTGAAAAGCGCGTTATCTACCCCCGCCAAGCCAAATCAATACTCGTATATCCCTGCGTATATTGATGCAGATGCGCCGGTAAATCCACTAAAAACTGCTTGCCTTCATCTGGAATCTCCCATGGGATATCAATGTGATGCTCCCGCTGTCGAAAACCGATCGCACACGACAACCGAATCTCATCAATCTGATTCGGAAACGCCCCGTGATACGTTCGATGCGCAAACACAATCATATCCCCAGGATTCGTAAACAGCGGTACCAATCCAGGAATATCGAACCCTACATAAGCCTTTTCTTCTTCACCCTCCTTGTAAAATGAGCGTCTATCCGCCGTCATCTTGAAACCTTCAGG
Source organism: Candidatus Poribacteria bacterium (assembly GCA_965232115.1). Classification (GTDB taxonomy): domain Bacteria; phylum Poribacteria; class WGA-4E; order WGA-4E; family WGA-3G; genus WGA-3G. Next base: position 2,706,871 of record OZ246958.1, on the reverse strand, counting down.
TCCGTCCCAGTTTTCCACATGGGAGTCTTCAATCACGCATAGACCGCCGTGCTCCGGACGCGAACCCGTCAGGTAGAACCATTTGCCCGAGGGCCAGAGTCCACGGTTTAGCACATCTCCTGAATTCTTCGGTGTGTCCGTTGAAAACCCACACCAATCCGTATGCCACGCAACCGGTTGAGACCTGGGCATCCGAATAATAGCAGCAGACCGGTGAACAGTCATTTCCTCTGTCCCAATCAGATGTCGATGGATTTTCATAAACGGTGCGTATTCCAAGAGTTGCCACGCCCCGGGACCAGATTCAATCCAAGCGTGTCGGGTTCGACTCTCTCCCGGCTTCAGTTCTCTTTTCGGATCCGTGCCGTCAAAGACCCCCTGTTTTAAACCGCCGACTAACTCAGGAGACAAAATATCTTTGATAATCGCAAATCCGTGTGCTTCCAGACATTCAGACATGAGGGAGAGCTGATCGACCCCAAATTCGTAGGTATAACCAAGTTCAGGTTTCTGAATTTCCAAATATTCTTTCATAAGTCAGTCCCCAAATATTTTGTCGGAAATATATGCTATAGTTGCTTATGAGCGATGCTAAATGCCATGATTTTAGCAAGTATATGCCGTTGGGTCAACGACATTTTTTAAGAAATCCAGCCGTCAATTAAGAAGGTACCCATAATCCTGCAAATCCCAAAATCCTATAAACCCTGATTCTGACAGTCCGAATACCTTATACCCTTGCACTAATTGCCAACTTTTGTTAAAATATTGCAACTGAGGTTTGGACGACATCACAAGGCAGAGATAGCGTTTATATCCCGTTAATGGTGCTATTAAATTTTATGCAAAGGTTGTTTAATATGCGGAGGAAAATAATGGCAAAAACCGTCTTTTTAGGAGAACATGAACTCACCTTCCCCGGTCCACACCTCGGTGTGCTTCGGGACTGCAATGACGTCCTTGACTCAACAGAAGGTTTACACCAACGGATAGCAGAGGACGGATATCTACTCGTTCGCGGTTTAATAGATAAAGAAAAGATTATCGCGGGGCGGCGTGCTATCCTTGAATACGCCGATGGCAACGGTAAAGATGACGTTTTCAAGTCCGGCACCGACATTATGGAGGCATTCGCTGGTGGCGGGAGTCCTGGACGGACGATGGGCACCCCCGCCGTTACACACCATCCAGATGTACAGGCAGTCTTGGAAGGCGATGAACTTTTCAAATTCTTCCGAACCTTCTTCAGTGGTGATACCCGAACCTTTGACTACAAGTGGCTCCGCTTTATCCGCCCTACCGTCTGGTCGGGACCGCATTTCGATTTCGTCTATATGGGGCGCGGGTCAGCGCAGCTCCATACCTGTTGGGTGCCTTTCGGGGATGTCCCCGCAACTATGGGAACGTTAACGGTGTTGGTCGGTTCGCACAATCTCCCCAGTTTCGCACCCATTCGGGATACCTATGGAAGAACAGATGTAGATCGGGACGGGACACCGGGGCATTTCGGACGTGATCCGATGGAGATTAGCGATAAATATGGCGGTGAGTGGCAGACTGCCGATTTCGAGATGGGGGATGTCATTGTCTTTACGATGCACACCATGCACACCTCTACGAAAAACCTTTCTGACCGATGGCGCATTAGTTGTGACATCCGTTTCCAACCCGCAGAAGATCCAATTGATGAGCGATGGGTCGGCAAAAACCCAATTTCGCACACAGGCAGTCAGAAGATTTCGTTTGAAGAAGCAAAAAAGCAGTGGGGATTGGAATAGAAACAGTTACGGGTGCGGTTGGGAAACCGCACCTACAGGAAGAATACAAGTATGGAATAACTTTAACCAAACAATGCCCGTCGAATTTGACGCACCGCCTGACGAATCCGATCTTCATTCTCCACGAGTGCGATCCGAATATAACCTTCTCCGTTATGTCCGAATCCCGAACCCGGAGAAACACAGACTTCCGCCTCATTAAGAAGTTTCGTCGCGAAGTCCATAGAGGAGAGATGCCGCCACGCTTCTGGTAGAGGTGCCCAGACGAACATAGAAGCCTGCGGTTTTGGAACCTTCCAGCCAATCCGGTTTAACCCTTCAACAAGCACATCCCGACGTTTTTGATAGACCGCAGCATTTTCCATCACCGTATCTGCCGGTGTACGGAGTGCCATGATCCCAGCAACCTGAATCGGCGCGAAAATCCCGTAATCGTAATACCCTTTAATCCGAGCCAGTGCTTCAATGATCTCGCGATTGCCAACTGCAAACCCACATCGCCATCCCGCCATATTGTAGGATTTAGACAGCGAGAAAAATTCGATACCGACATCCTTCGCCCCTTTTGCTTGTAAGAAACTTGGGGCTTTGTAATCGTCAAAAACGATGTCCGCATAAGCCAAATCGTGAATTACCACGATCTCTTGACGCTTCGCGAACGCAACAATCTCCTCAAAGAATCCAAGGTCAACCACGGCACCCGTCGGATTATGCGGGAAGCTTAAGATGAGTGCCTTCGGTCTTGGCCAAATATCGCGCGTGATTTCCGTGAGCGACGGAATAAAAGCGTTCTCTTCAGTGAGTGGGATGCTCACAACGCTTCCACCGGCAAGCACAATGCTATACATGTGGATTGGGAACGTTGGATTCGGGACCATCGCCAAATCGCCATCGTCAATTAAGGCTAACGCGAGGTGCCCCAACCCCTCTTTCGTGCCAATCACAGAAATAGCTTCTTCGTTCGGGTCAATGTGAACATCGAACCGGCGTTCATAATGCCAACTGACCTCCCGGCGGAGATTGAAGATGCCCCGCGAAGCAGAATAACGATGGTTCCGAAGTTCCTGTGCTGCTTCAGTCAATTTATCAATGATAGGTTGCGGGGTCGGCTGATTTGGGTTTCCCATCCCCAAGTCAATAATATCTATCCCCAGTTGTCGGCGTTCATGGGTTAGTTGTTTGAGTTTGCCAAGCATGTAAGGTGGGAGTCGATTTAAGCGTTTTGAATAGATATTCATTGTTCCGAAATCCTGGATTTTTTAGATTGTATTAATGAATTTTATTTTTCTCTGTTCTATCTGCCATGCTCCCAATATGTCCGTAAACGTTCACCCCAATTCGATATGATTCGTTTCGGACTTGGATGCACAATTTGTCGCCTGTGAAGTTTGGCTTCTTGGATCAGTAGTTTATCTCTACAAATCTTAACGTCTTTACTGTAGATCGCGTTTCCTACTAAATTTTCCATCTCGCCGGGGTCATTCTGCCGGTCAAACAACTGTGCAAGCCCAAGTTGTTCAGCATCGGGTCCTGGCGGCGAGAAATCTTCTTCCGGTTTTGGTTTATACTCTGTAACGTATTTATACCGTTCACTGACAATTGCGCGTCCCCAATAATTGCTCTCTATATAGGCGTAATCGCGCCAAGGGACATCTTTTCCTTCCACAATCGGACGGACGCTCATGCCTTGTACCTGTTCAGGCATATCAACATCTGCGTAATCACAGACAGTGGGAAATAGGTCAACACCTGAAACAAAATGCGTCTTGTTAAGTTGGTCTTTCTCTATAGCAATACCGTCGCTCAAACACGCCACAATGAATGGAACCCGTATGCTTTCTTCGTAAAGCGTGAATTTTTGGAACATCTGATGACTGCCACACGCCTCACCGTGATCTGCACTGAAGATAATGAGCGTATTTTCGTGCAAGCCTGTTGCTCGCAGCAGTGCCAGAACCCTTCCGATCTCAGCGTCAACTTTTTCAATGAATCTGTAATAATTCCATCTCAGATAACGCCAATGGGGTTCGTCCCAATCGCGAATACCTTTAAGAATAGCGGCGTGAATAAGCGCGTCATCAACTCTTCGACAGACTCGGTGCAGCACTGTCTCCCGTTCATCATAGGCAAAGTTTTCAGGGAGCGGTGGCAAAGCATCTTCCGAAACAATTCCTTGCTCTACTGGATTAGGAATTCGTTTTTCCTCGTGATTGTGCAGGTATTCGCATACGTCATGCGGATCGACGTAACCGATCTGAAGATAAAATGGTTCGTCAGCGTCGTAGTTCGTCAAAAAGTCGGCAACCGCATGTGTGGATGCTGAATCGTAATACGCAGCACCTCCTGCACCAATATCTCGCTGTCCATAATAAAGCACCTGAAAACTCTCGCGAACATCTCTACCGGGTACATGCCACTTCCCACAGTGGAATGCTCTATAACCGCCTTCGCTCAGGACCTGTCCTAAATCCCGGATTTCTGGGTGCAGAGATCCGCCGTTGAACGGCACCCCCGTTTCCGAAGTATATAAACCTGTTGCCCAACTCGAACGCGCAGCAGCACACACCGGATCCGTACAGAACGACCGCTGAAACGAGGTTCCATTCCGGTGAAGTTCATCTATATTCGGTGTCTGGAGATATGGATTTCCGTAAGCCGAGAGTGCGTCCCACGAATGCTGATCGGTGTTGATAAAAAGGATATTGGAACGTTTGCTCATCTCGCTTACCCCATTTTCTCCTTGAGCACCAACGTCTCGAAAGTGCTTGAAGCAATTGCAACGTTCCCGTATGCATCAAGCCACCAATATGAAGGCAGAAGCCCAATACCGTAGAGGGAATACCCATTGAGCGGAATGGGGGTCTCTATTGATTCAAGAAAGTCGAGTCTGCTTTTCAGTCTGAGTTGCTCCAGATCTTCCAGCACCGCAATCTCCAGACTGCCATCTGATGTTTGAATTGTTTGCACAAGTGCGGGAATTACATCAAAAAGTGCCCAATCGCACGTCAGTTTGACCTCTGCTGCCACCGTTCCAGCACTGACCTCAGTGCCATTGATGCGAAGTTTCACCTCTTTGTTTACAGTTAGGTGACCATCGCAAGTTGCTCGGGAATATGCATCGCGACCTCTATTGCGGGCATCAACCTGCCAACTGTCCGTGAGTGGGCGGTAAGGTTCATCGTTACAACGGAATTGTAACCGTAGATTTTCACCGCTCGTCGTATTCTCATATTTGACGGAGTAGTGCCAGAGATTGTTATTGGCTTTGCTCCGCTCGATGATAGCCGTCCCAATACTCAGTTGTCCCTCAGTATCGTCTCTACTATAGCCACGCCAATAATTCGGTAGGATATTGTAAACGTGCCTAACAGTCTGTCCTGCATCTGTCTGACGCGCACCGGCTTTTGGAGTATATCCACGAAGTGTGCTAATTAGTTCCTGAACAAATTGAGGATTTTGCGCACCGTAATTATAGTCAAACGACCAGTGCAGCGGATTGCCATCATTCATGATGTTAAAACAGTAGTGTATTTTGAGGAGTTTTACCGGATGCGGCGTTGTGCGCGTGGCGGGTTGTCTCAGGCAAACGGTAACCTCGACAACAAGCCAATGTCAATGTCCGTGCTGAATCCAGAGATATCCGATGTCCTACGGATACGTAAACTACCCGAACGTTTGTGCGAGTCCGAACAGCGGTACCAATCACCTCTCCTTTATCGATGAGGTAGGTGTAAGCACCCTGTTTTGGTCCCGGTTCTTCGTATCGTCCCCAGAGCCGGGATTTTGCACACCCAATCGTCGGTTTATCCAAAATTAATCCCAGATGCGATGCCAGCCCGAACCGTCGCGGGTGTGCGATACCTTGTCCGTCAACTATCACCAAATCTGGTTCCGTTTGCAACCGATCAAATGCTGTCAAAAGTGGGGGAACCTCACGAAAGGATAACAACCCCGGTATATAAGGAAAACGAACAGCGCACTCTGCCACCTCGCTATCCACCACCTGTAATCCGGGAAAACTGAGGACTACCACGGACGCGAGCGCGATGTCCTTTTTCAGTCCGATATCTACCCCAGCAACGGTGTTAATTGTTCCAAACCGGTCTGTCGCAATCACTTCTCTGCGAAGCCTATTTTGAATTTCCCGTGCTTCTTCAGGCGTGACATCCCATGAATGGAGGAAGCGATACTGCATATCTGCTGCTGTTCGTTTTAATGTAAACTTCGCCCTGTCTTACAATATCTTGAGCATCTGGGACCAGGACACAAATTTCCTCTCAAATGCTCAACGAAATTATAACACAAAAAACTTCAATTGTCAAGCCATTTGGCGTAATATCAACACCGATAGTTTTATTTTTTCGGTGCTGTCTTTTCTACTTCAAGTGCATTGGGTTTCGCAATATGTCGGATACCTGCAAAAAATGCGGAGAGAACCAGATAACCACCGCCAATGCCGATAAGGGCACCCAAACCACCTATAATAATTTCTACACCGTTGAACATAATGAGTTCTCCTCACTATAAAATTTCTATAATAACTCGCTATGAATTTTCGATATTTTCAATTTAAGCCTGCCACCGAAAATGTTGGTAAAATAAACGAAAGCATCTAATAATCGGTTTCAGGTTTATGTTATGAATGCTTGTAAACTGATCATTGCAAGAACTGTGCCATCACAAAAACGCCAAAATAACGCTGAAATTCAGCAAAAATGTATATTATTTTACACAATAGGGCGATAATGGAAAGAAAATGTGGTAAAATCAAAACACCTAACTGTGATTTTATTTGAGGCGAATCCTATAAACGTGCTTTTGTCGAATGTCCTCCAGGCATTGTATTGGATCTCACCCAACTATTAGGAAGAGGCTGCGAAAAAAGGGAAAGTAAACGTAACCTTATTTTATTTTTAGCGTTTTTAGCGTCTAAATAAAAACATTTATCGTGAGGTAAATATATGTTGTATTCAGACGGACTTAAAGCGATACGCATTGGGGACGAAACCGCTCAGCTTGTTAATAACAGGCTCTCTGAAACCCACCAAGAGGCAATGGAAAAAAATGCCGATGCGTGTAACTATTTTCGATTGTCTATCCAAAATCAAACCCGCAAATCTTGTCTTTATTGTGCATATTTAGATACACAGATCTATAGTTGCGAGAAGTTGAACAAGCCTGTTATTCCTTATAGATGGATTTAGAGGGCTTTCAATCAAGCATGGCGAGTATACTGGAAGGCACGAGATGTTCAATGGCCTCATCTCGTTCCAACAATTCGCGTGCTTCTGTTGAGGACATGTAGGCATAAGTATCTGGTAAGAGAAGACCTGAGACGTAAGAAGTATATCGGCGAATCTCCGGTTGCGCCATGAATACCTCTATGGTCTTGAGGTCTGCTTCTGCCCGATTTGCAACAATAAAGCGAGCTGAGATAAACAACTCCTGCAATTCCGCATGGAAGTTTGTATAGTATTTCGGATCAAAGATTCTCACTAAGGTATCATAGCCGACGATAAAGTGGAACTCAGTCTCGGATGGAAAAACGGCTTTTAAAGCAGTAACTTTGTCAATATATCTGCCGTGACTTGATACGCCTACAGAAAACCTTTGGTGGTCGGTCGCGTATTTCTTGAGCGTGACGAGTCTCGCTGCAAGTGGCAAACCGAATATATCTTTATCTACATTCACTTTCGCAAGGAGCAGGAGGACTTCATCCAATTGGTACGCCGTGAGTGTATCCTCTATCATTCGGACATGTGCGAGTGTCAACGGGTTAAAGGATCCTGAAAAAATTCCCAGTTTTTTAGTTCCACACGGTGGGGGTGCGGCGCGGTGGATAAGCTCTATCTGCGGGGGAGCAGAAGGATCTAACCCGTTAAAAAGTTCAACGAACCACTCATAATCGGGGTGGCGTTTACATTCTTGTGTCAAGAGATTCAATAGTGTCTTCGCCATCTTGTTCCGTAGTCCTGCTCACCTTGTGAAAGGCTTTGTTGGCAACCAACAGAGTTAGCCAGCATCGGTCTCCGCTTTTTTAGCTTCTTCCCAGATTGCATCTAAACTCTCTAAGTCTTGCGATTCAAAGTTTGTGCCGCGGCGTTCTAATTCTGTTTCCATCCATTTAAAGCGCGTTATAAACTTCCGGTTCGCCTGCCGTAACGTCTCTTCAGCTTGGAGATCCATAAAACGACATAGGTTAACAATAGCAAATAATAGGTCACCGAGTTCCCTTGCAACTGCTTCTGAACCCTCTGTGTTGATACTAACTTTGACTTCCTCAAGTTCTTCTTCAACTTTAGCAATTACATCGGTGAGTTCCTCCCAATCGAAACCGACGCGCGCGGCTCGGCCCTGTATCTTCTGAGCACGCAGCAGCGTGGGCATTGCATTCGGAATTCCGTCAAGCACTGATTCCCGATCCGAATAGCCTGCTTCTTGGCGTTTGATTGCCTCCCAGTTTTTTATAACTTCTTCTGAATTCTCAACATCAACATCACCAAAGACATGCGGATGCCGTCGGATAAGTTTTTCTGTCAAGGTCTCAATCACGGCATAGATGTCGAAGTTCTCGTGTTCCGCTGCAATTTGTGCTTGGAGCATAATATTCAAGAGCAGATCCCCCAGTTCCTCTTTCAGTTTACTCGGATCGCCTGTATCAATCGCTTCAAGCGTTTCGTAGGTTTCCTCAATAAGTGTTGATTTCAGGGTCTCATGTGTCTGCTCTCGATCCCATGGGCACCCATTCTCACTCCTTAAGGTTGCTATAACACCGACAAGTTCCTTGAATAACGCCTTTGACATATAAATCTCCTTTATTTTATTCCTGTTTTACTTTTCAATTCCTTCATACGTTTCTCGACTTCTGAATAGCGTTCGGCTTCTGTGAAATAGGTGAGATAGAATTAAAATAGAGAGGGAGGTGTATTTTCATGCGTCCGTGCCGCTCTCCTGAAGTGTTTCTAATTGAATAATCAGTTGACCGAGTTGTAATCCCAGCAGTAGTGTATAGATTTGCATCAAGAGTGTAACCTGTCCTTCAGTCGGCAAATCGCTGGCATGAATCACAGCAAGCAATCTATCAGCACGCTCACGCACTTGTGCTGCTTTGTCCACATCGTCTTCTGCCGTTTCTGGTGTGCTTTCTTTGATAAACTGCCAGATCCGATCTTGGATTTCAAGCGTATAATTCCTTGCCATCGCAGTCCGCGCCCGCTTTGCAGAGTCCACCCAGATTGTGTTCGCCTTCCAATTGAGCATAAATGCTATGCTGTTGATGAGCACATCGCGCGGGCTATCTTCACCAGAAAGGAGTTCTTCAATGTTGGTAATCCCTTCTGCTTCTGCGGAGAAGGTTCGGACGCGCGTATATTCCTTCAGGTTTTTCAACACCAATTCGTTTTCAGCGAGGAGGTGCCAAAAATCCGCACTCGTCGAAAGCAGCACCTCCACACGATTGCAAACGGCACCCGGAATTTGTGCGCGGATACAGGAATAGTGGAGACTGTGGAGTTGACTCCGAAAGTCTTGCAAACTCTCAGTCGTTTGCAGCGTTGATGCGTGAGCGATATGTGGAAGGAGCTCCCCGCGAATCTGGTCTAACAGTGCAGGAATCGTACGTTCAGCGTTCATATTGTTCGGTATTTTCTCAATCTCGAATTTTTTATTCAACCCTACAGCAAGAAATGTTTTTGCTTGGGTGTTTCCACCAGGATTTGGAAATCCCTGCTTAATAGCGTAACAGGTTTTGCCTAAAAAGTCAACTTGACAATTAGGCATAAGGTACGCTAAAATACCGATAAGAAACACAAGGAACAGTGAATTACTATGAAACTGCTTATCACTGTAATCATCAGTATTGCTTTCTTTGGGACCTTTGTGAGTTTTGCTGATGAAAAAACCGAAACCGAACCGCCAAAAGTGGGGGATAAGGCACCGGATTTCGTACTCCAAGATATTGAGGAAAAGGAACACAGTCTGAAAAAACTTCAGGGCAAGATCGTTTTCCTCATGATGGGCAACCGAAAAATTCGAGAGGAAAGTAACAAGTGGGCGGAGACGTTCCAGAACGATTACCGAGAGAACGCAGAGGTTATCGCTTATCTCATTGCTGATATGCGGAGCGTCCCAAGGTTCATACCAAAAAGTTTTATCAGGGGACAACTGGAGAAAGATCCACCGCCTGCGAAACTCTTACTGGATTGGAAAGGTGAAGTGCATAAGCGGTATCGGACGGAAGAAGAGAAACCGACGCTCTATCTGATCTCACAGGAAGGGACGATTGTGTTTTACGAAAAAGCAGATTTCAATCCCGAAATTTTCAACGAACTTAAAAAAGAAATCGATAAACTTTTAGCGATGGCAGCGAATGAAAACAAAAGGAAATAATTATGAAATATCTCGTTACTGGGTGTGCTGGGTTCATCGGGTGGAGGGTAACAGAACTTTTGCTTGAGGTGGGACACGCTGTCGTAGGGATTGATAATATAAATACCTCTTATGATACACAGGTAAAGCATTGGCGGCTCAAGCAACTAGAAGGCACTCCAAATTTTCATTTTCACCATTCTGACATCTGCGATCGAGACGCACTGCGGGCAATATTTGATACGGCTTATGATGCTGTTATCAACCTTGCAGCACGCGCCGGTGTCCGGCATTCTGTCGAAGATCCCTGGGTGTATGTTGACACAAACATAACCGGCACGCTGAATCTGCTGGAATTGTGCCGCGAGTTTGATGTCAAAAAATTTGTGTTGGCATCGACATCAAGTCTTTACGGATCGGATAACCCGCTTCCGTTTAGTGAGGAGACGAATACAGACCGACCCTTGTCGCCTTACGCCGCTTCAAAGAAGGGGGCTGAAGCGATCTGCCATAGTTATCATCATCTCTACGGCATCGACATGACAATCTTCCGTTTTTTCACGGTCTATGGCCCCGCTGGCAGACCTGATATGAGTGCATTTCGCTTTGTGCATTGGATTAGTGAAGGGAAACCGGTTATCGTTTATGGGGACGGTAAAGAATCCTCACGAGACTATACCTATCTTGATGATGTTGCAAGGGGTGTGATCGCAGGCTTGAAACCGCTCAAGTATGAAGTGATTAACCTCGGTTCTGATAGCCCTATTGTCCTCATTGATACGATCCGATTGATAGAGGAACTCGTTGGTAAGAAAGCGAACCTCTCGCATCAACCCTTTCACCCAGCAGATGCCCGCGCCACATGGGCAAACATCCGAAAAGCAGAGGAACTCTTGGGGTGGCGACCACAAGTCACTTTTCGAGAGGGCATTACTGCACTTGTCGAGTGGTATCAGACGAATCGAGAGTGGGCAAAGAACATCTCGACAGACTAAGCCGCTATTAGGAGCTTAACTGCCTTTTCCAAAGCACCTGCGTCTACTTTTATCTTTGCTATTTCTGCCTCGCGTTGCACATAATTCAGTGTATGTTCGGCACTCATCGGTGCTGCGATGTCCTGAACAATTTTATGGAGGCGTTTCACGTCAGCCTTCTTGATGCCAGTCTGCGCTTCTACGCGAGTGTGTAGCGCGGCGGGTGATTCTATCTTCTCAGCAGGGGTCTCGCGCTTGGAATGGGTGCGGCTGGTTTTGGGCTTCGGACGCGCCGATGCGGTAGACTCCGTTTTCGAGCGACGGGTTCTTGGGCGAGAGGTTTTCTGTCTGGAAGACTGAATCTTCCCTGCCTCAAGTGATTTGATACCACACTCCTTACACACCTTTGCTGTGGTATCCGCTAAAGTCATCGTTACAATTAATTCGCTGATCGCACCGCAGAGATCGCATTCAGAAAGGTCTTCAATGCTCGTGAGGATCTCTGCATGGATTACCAACATTTTTTCTTTATCGGTTTTGGTTTGCTTTTCCTTTTGACAGAGTGCTATCAGTTTCTGTGCTGCTTTCTCGATTGTCTCTAAATGTCCCATCTTTCCCCCAACTGCGTAGGCGCGGTTTCTAACCTTGCCAATCCGCGCTGTCCAGTTAATGCTGGTATCCACCTTAGAACCATCTACGAACGAAGTTGCAAGAGAATGGAACGCCGGCATCCTGTCCAATTACTTCGCCTCTGACGAGGCAATGGTATTTTTATCTTTATAAAGCTTATATTCAAAACTATCTATCAGTGCTTCACAACTTGCAGAGATAATATTTTCTGAGACACCAACAGTTCTCCAACTCCGTTCTCCATCACTCGCCTCAATAAGCACCCGAACCTTGGAACCCGTCCCCGCTTTGGTATCCAATACTCGGACCTTATAATCTATGAGTCGAACTGTTTGCAAGGCGGGATAAAACTGTTCCAGTGCCTTTCGGAGTGCTGTGTCAAGTGCGTTGACGGGACCATCGCCATCAGCAGCAGTGTGTGCTGTCAAACCGTCTGGCGTTGTGACCTTTACTGTTGCTTCGGAGCGCATGGCAAAATCGCTGAATTGTTCAATAATCACCCGAAAACCGACAGGATCGAAAAAGGATTCATGTCCGTTAAATACCTTATGCGTCAGCAGCTCAAAGGACGCTTCAGCGGCTTCATACTGATAGCCTTCTTGTTCTGCTGCTTTCAGTCGCTTGAAGAGTTCCAGCACCTGTGGTGAGTTTTTGTCGTAATCTGGGTACTCCTTCTCAATCTTTTTCATGATCGTGCCGCGTCCGGCTTGATCAGATACGAGAATCCGTTGTGTATTGCCGACCTTTTCTGGTTCAATGTGTTCATAAGTCAGGCGGTTTTTGCGGATGGCATCTGTATGCAAGCCACCCTTGTGTGCAAAGGCAGAGCGACCCACATACGGCTGGCGTTCGTCGTGAGGAAGATTTGCTAACTCACTAATCAACCGCGAAACTTCTGTTAACCCTTGCAGCTGCGTATCGCTTATACATTCTATTCCGAGTTTGAGTTGGATTGTCGGAATAATAGAGGCGAGATTTGCATTTCCGCACCGTTCACCGTAGCCGTTGAATGTGCCTTGTACATGGGTTGCACCTGCTTGCACAGCCAGTACGGAGTTCGCTGCACCCATGCCAGCATCGTTGTGTGTATGAATACCAACCGGTAGCGACAACTCGGAGAGCACAGTTGCTACGCCTTCTTGAATTTCTAACGGCAGTCTACCGCCATTGGTATCACAGAGGACGAGGCAGCTCGCGCCACCTATTGCAGCTGCACGTAATGTCTCTATGGCATATTCAGCATCGTCTGCGTAACCATCGAAAAAGTGCTCCGCATCGTAAATCACTTCGCGACCGTTCTCCACAAGGTAGCGAACGGACTTCTCAATCAATTCCAAGTTCTCCTCTGGTGTTACCCGCAGAACGTCGGTTGCATGGAGTCGCCAACTTTTCCCAAAGATTGTGATAGTCCTTGCGCCGGTATCCAGTAGTGCAGATAGATTCGGATCGGTTTCGGGGGTATACGTAGGATAGTACGTGCTACCAAACGGCACAATCGTCGCCGTTTCTAATGTCATATTTTTGGCGCGCCTGAAAAATTCTATGTCTTTTGGATTGGAACCCGGGTAGCCTCCTTCAATATAGCGGATACCTAATTTATCGAGTGCTTCTATGATGATGAGTTTATCTTCAACAGAAAACGCGACGCCTTCTGCTTGACTGCCATCCCGGAGTGTTGTATCGTAAAATTCAACCATGATGTTTTTCACAATAAGTTTTGGCTTACGCTTTTGCGTATGGGCTTGCAAGCTTCCCCTCTATAACGCCAAAATTCGGTGTCTCCTTTTTGTGTGTTTCTGTCGTTTTGCCTGTCCAATTCGCCTGCTAATATTCTATCACATTTCAGGAAAAAAGTCAAATTTTACTTGTGTTTTGCGTAGTATCAATCATGCCCGATGTGCTTTGTGTTTTGATAATTCGTTCAATTGTGGTATTATTAAAACCCATGAGAACCTATATTATTTTATTCGTTTGCCTCGCGTTGTTGCTATCAGGTTGCGGGATATTCGCTACCAAGCCGGTTCAAACCGAATCGTCAACGACCTCTGTAGATCCGATCAAAAAACTACAAGCTGATATTGATGCCGTCTTGCAGGATCCCTTGTTTACGACCGCCAGCATCGGCATCAAAGTGGTTGCTGTTGAGACAGGCGAAGTGATCTACGGAAAGAACACACGTAAACTACATCACCCTGCCTCTACAACAAAACTCTTCACAGCGGCAACTGCTTTGGCAAAATTAGGAGCAGACTACCGGTTTGAAACAACAGTCTACATTGATACCGATGCGAACGCGGAAATCGTCAACAATGTGTATCTCAAAGGTAAAGCGGATCCTGTGCTTCAGCGTGATGATCTGGTAAAATTAGCCGATGCGCTTCTGCAGACCGGTGTCCAATCCATACAAGGTAACATCGTCATCGACGAAACATATTTAGACCGTGTGCCTGAAGGTCCGGGGTGGATGTGGGACGATAGACCGCTTATAATCAGTGCTTTAAGTATCCGAGAAATTGAACCCGATACAAACACATGGAACCGAGCATACGCGTGTGGACATCTTCTAAAAGCCGCCCTTATGGAGAGAGGCGTTAGCGTGGTAGGGGAGGTGGTCTCTGGAGCAGTGCCATCAGATGCGCAGGTCGTTGCTAAACATTTATCGCCGCCGCTCGCTGATATTCTCAAATTAATGAACAAACCCAGTGACAATTGGATTGCCGAATTGGTTTTCAAAACAATCGGTGCTGAAGTGATTGGCGAACCGGGAACATGGCAGAAAGGAAGGCAAGTTGTCACTGAATTCTTGAGTGAAATCATGGGCGACACACCACCGCACCGATTTGTTGACGGTTCCGGACTTTCTCGATATAACCTCCTCAACGCTGAGCTACTCACAGAGCTGCTCGTTTATATGTATCAGAATTTTGAGTTGATGCCGGAGTATCTGGCATCACTGCCGATTGCTGGTGTTGATGGCACTTTAAGAAATCGGATGCAAGGTGTGTACGCTGAAAAGGTATTGCGTGCGAAGACAGGAACGTTGAGTGGTGTTTCGGCACTTGCCGGTTATACCATCACAGCAGACGATGAAGTCTTTGCGTTTGGTATTCTCATCAGTCATTATGTCGGTCCACCAGCACTTGCCCGGGGTATCCAAGATAAAATCGGGGATTATTTGACTGGGTTTAGTCGGCATTCTGTTATGAAACATTAAAAATCAGATGCTTTTAGACAAATGGGAGTGCCTGAGTATCTTGTTTTATAGGTCTAAGACTATTTCGTTTTTGGTCTTGGTTCGCAAATATTAACGTTTTTATGAGATATCACGTAACTTTTCACGTTACATCTCGTAAAGAGTATTCCTACACATAAAACAAATATATAGAACTAAATGCCCTATTATCTGTCTAATAAATGGATTGATTATAAGTGTTCCAATTTTTTAGGATTTAAGGATTTTTCTTGACACTGAAATTTTGGTATTGTATACTATACATAATTTGGCGGTGCTGTTCAAACGAAATAGAAAAAAACGCTAATCAAGCTTGTAGAACCCAAAAACATAAAGATAATAGAGAAAATTTGAGGAAATAAACTATGTTAACCAGAGACTTTGAGTCTGAAGATGCAGGAAGATTGAGCGAGTTTGGTGCCCGAAAACAGGCATCCGTTCGATTCGGGTTATCATCAATGGACCAAAGTTCTGAGACGCTTCTCTCGCTCGCGACATTAGGTATCTTTGCTGCACAGCAGCGGGATGCTATTCAATTCGCATGGGCGATAACTACGGCATCACTACTTAAACCGGACAGTGCGGCTCAATCGCTTGCAGCTGCTGTTATGCGTTAGTCAGCGAAGCGGAAGATCAGTTTTTAGCCTCTTTAGATGATTACGAGAGACTTGTCGCATCTTTGGACAAATTAATTGATGTTGTGTCTGAGAATGAAAATCATTTCTTAACTCCATTGATAGATTTCATTGCCAGCCTCACTGAGAAGTATGAGGAGGATCATGATATGAAAAAGTTATTACCGGGTCGTGGACTTAGGATGGCATACGATGCCGATGAACCAGAGTATACACCCGATCAACTTAACTTGATAAAATCTCAATACCAAAACTCTGATCAAGATCCCACTGCGATGCAGATGACTGGGGCCCGTTCACCGGGTCGTGGACTTAGGACAGCATACGATGCCGATGAACCAGAGTATACACCCGATCAACTTAACTTGATAAAATCTCAATACCAAAACTCTACTAAGAGATAAAGGGCTGGATATTGCTTACCTTAGGAGCGTTCTTGAGACCGCACGCTGTGATGGTGAGATCATAGTACATAAAAGATACTAAATTGAAGGATATCTTGACTATGGCAGTAACGGAAAGGTCTATAATTCTTACCCCTTTAGAAAGTCAGCAAGAAATTTTGGATCGATTTCGACTCTACCAAGCGGAAAAATCGGAGTTAAAGCAATGCTTAGCTTCATTAAGCGATCCCAATGCATATCTTAGAAGAGAGATAGCAGAGACAGAAAATGAAGTAAGTCGTTTGCCTCACTCGGAAGAGGCACTCCTTTATTTTGCAACACTCTATGAAATGAATGGGGAAGATAATAAAGCAATAAGGAAACTTGAGGATTGGGTGAGTGCCAACCTCAATTCTCCTGATGCCTATGTACAGCTAATTTCGCTGTATGAAAGACAAGGAGATTACGATAGAGCCTTCGACTACTATCAGAGACTGGGCAAGCCCAGAGTAGCGATTTGCCTACGAGAGTTCTCGGGCGGAGGGTATAACGAATTCCTCGTTTGTGGCATAACCGGGCAACCAGATAGATATTATCATGAGGATTTGGACGAAAAAGTTGATCCCGCCAATCCCAATGACGCGGATCTAAAAAAACACATTACCAGAAAATCTGTGATCCGACTCGGTTTTCTAAGTCGGATAAAGAAAGAACACATACCCGAGAGTATAGTTTTAGGCAAAATAACAAAGGCGCGACATAAACGTTTGCTGGAAAAATTAGCAACGTATCTTACACTATAAGGAAACCGTGAACACAAAAACCCTCATTGAACTCATAGAAAATCTGATCAATCCAGAAAAATCTGGAGAAGTTGAGGAAACCGCACGGATAGAGCTGCAAAACATCGAATTGCCTCTCGTAGATAGAGCAATAATTGATGCTTATCTGTTGCAACAGGATGGGAAAATTGCAGATGCCATCGAAAAGTGGCAGGCTGTCGCTACTATCGCCGAGGGATCCAATAATGAACTTGCCGCCCATGCCTGGCTTTCCGTTGGGTGTCTCCTCTCAGAAGATGACCAGAGGTACAATCGGATAGAAGATGCGTTTGCTGCCTACGACAAGGCGATAGAGTTCAAACAAGATTATGCGGATGCCTACTACAACCGTGGTAACCTGAAAAGAACGTTGGAAAACGTTAAAGATGCCCTTGTTGATTACGACAAAGCAATTGAACTTAAGCCAGACAAGGCGGTTTTCTATAATGATCGAGGGGGTGCAAAATCCCTATTAGGGCAACTTGAAGAAGCAATTATTGACTACAATCAGGTTATTAATCGCAATCCTGATTATGCAAATGCCTATTACAATCGAGGATTAGCCAAAAGTGAGCTTCGCCAATATGAGGGGGCTATTGATGATTATACGATGGTAATACAGTTAGAGCCAGACGACGCACTGGTCTACGCATTACGCGGACAGGCAAAGGGCAGTCTTCGGCGATATAAAGAGGCTATAAGTGATTTTAACATCGCCCTCCGGTTGAAAGTGGATGATGCCGAAACCTACTATGTTAGAGGACTTTCAAAAGGGTACCTTGGACAATTTGAGGAAGCAATTGCTGATCTAGATAAAGCCATCTCTTTAGACTCATCTTTCACCGAAGCCTATTACAATCGCGGTTGGGTTAAGATAGAGATAGGGCAATTAGATGACGCGAGGAGCGATTTTTACAAAGTTATAATGAGAAATCCTAATTTTGCGCCAGCCTACTTCTGGCGAGGGTACACAAGTATCAAAAAGGGACGGACCATTAATGCTGTTAACGATTTTGATGAGGCAATAAAACTCAAACCAGATTATCCTAATGCGTACTTCTATCGAGGAAAAGCAAAAGGTGAACTCGGGGAACTTAAGGCTGCAATTGAAGATTACGATAAGGCAATAGAACTCAAACCAGATCATGCCCAATTCTACTTCCATCGAGGAAAAGCGAAACGTGGACTTGGGGAACTTGAGTCTGCGACTAAAGATTATGATAAGATGATAGAACTCAAACCACATTATCCTAATGCATACTTTATGCGCGGAAAAACGAGAAGCGATCAGGAAGAATACGAGTCTGCGATTGAAGATTATGACAAAGGGCTTCGTTTGAGTTCAGACCATGCTAAAGTTTACCTCAATCGTGGATATGCTAAAAGTAAACTGAAACAATACAGCGAGGCAATTGACGATTACGATAAAGCACTTCAACTAAATCCTAATGATGCCGAAGCTTATTTCAAAAGAGGAGAAGCAAAAAGCAAACGAGGAAACTATGAAGAAGCAGTTGCTGATTTCAATGAAGGCCTTCAATGTGATCCAAGGAACATTGAAGCCTACTCCAATCGTGGATATGCTAAAAGTAAACTGCAGCGATACAAAGAGGCAATTGATGATTACGATAAAGTTCTCCAGCACGAACAAGAGGATATTACAACTTACCAACATCGAGCTAGAGCAAAAATAAGCATAGGACAATACGATACGGCAATCGCCGATTATGATAAGATTATAGAACTTGAACCGAAGAATGCTTATGCTTACAAAGGTAGAGGAGATGCTAAGCTTGGGTTAGGTCGCGTTGCGGAAGCTAGAGCGAATTTCCGTAAAGCCTTGGCACTTGTTGATTTAGTGATCGCTGATTTTGAATTAGCTGACTTGAAAATCGCCGACTCCTTGAAAAAAATTACCGACTTAAAAGTGAAGGCAAAACAGACAGCAAGATGGACTAAGATGAAAGAAGGTCATGAAAGGCTTGAAGTTCTCAAAGCCGAGATCGAAAGATTCATTCAAGAACTTGAGAACACCGAGTAGACTGCGGATTGTTCATCTTCATAACCTACCTCAATCAAACCTTGAAGCAAGCTCCGGTGGCGGTTCTCCCACGACAGACTTTCCATCTTTCAGCAACGGTTCCGCATTTCCCCACAAACGACTCCCGTCATGCGAAAGCAGAGGCTCCGCAGAATACTGTGCCAAATACGCACGTCGGAGGTTATTCGTGTAATTCGTCCCACTACAATGGAAATTAATACTCGTGAAGGCAACAATGCTTCCCGCAGGCACGATAGCAGGCACACCCTTTTCCGGTCCGAAGTATCCCACCATATCGTTGCTACCCTCTTCACGGATATGCTTTACCCATGAGCGGATACCGATGCGTGAAAACGGCATCACGTAGACCGTTCCGTTCTCTTCGGACATATCGTCGAGTGCACACCAACAGGTGAGATATGGTTTATGGTCGGGATAACCGACATAACCAGAGTCTTGATGCCAACTGAACTTCATTCCTGTTTCTGCCCCTTTGACGACATACTGTTCCCAGAACAGATATGCGGTATCGCCTAAAGTCGCACGGCAGACTTCCGCCATCAGATCGCTGAATAAAAATTCGCGAAGTTTCGGCTGTTTCCTAAAGCAATTTGAGACGAAATACCGTTTGTTGCGATGATTGATGCCGAGGACATCTGTATCCTGACGATCCATCTCAGCGTCCATTTGGCTCATAAAGGTTCCACACTCACCGCGGAGCAGTTCCAGCAGTGAATCCGGAATAACGTTTTCTAAAATGCAATAGCCTTCCTCTTGGAATTGCTGTTTCTGTTCATCAGTTATCTTCATATTTTTCTATTTTAGGTTTGGTTTGTAGTAGTGCGATTTTGCGGCGTACTTGAAGAAACACCCCAGCAAAAACCCCAAATGTGCCGTGCATTATCGCACGTTCCAATATCAACAACGGACGATGAATTACCCTACTACGAACAGAATTGACCTCTAATTTTAAACCGGACGAAGCGCTACAAATAGGCCTCTATTCGATATTGACTTGACGGACAACCTGACCGTGACTCTCCCAATAGGTGTGTTTTCCAGTGATGTAGTCAGAATCGGCTGCGGGTTGGATGTTTCCTGCCGTGTCAACGGCTCTGGAGACAACAGTGTGCTCACCTTTTGGTGGATTGTTCCAATCGATGTGCCAGATTTTCCATGCGAATTCGGCATCCTCTTCTGGGTCTATCGTCGCCTTTTGCCACGTGCCGCCATCAATACGCACTTCAACGGTTTCAATAGGTGCCCCCCATGCTGCACCGTAGATGCGGTATTTGTCGCCGATACGCGTTACCTTCGCCGCCAACGATTTCAGTTTTGTTCTACCAACAGAAGTTTCCATCCAGACCGATTCACCGTCAGGACGTTTTTCTTCACGTATTGTGACGTAATCGCGTCCCATGAATCTGCCCATAAATCGGGTATCTCGGACCTCAATGCGTTTGAGCCATTTAACGCAGGCGATGCCGTACCAACCCGGCGTGATGAGACGGAGCGGTGCCCCATTTGGATGTGGTAGCGGTTCACCGTTCATCTCATAGCAGAGGAGGTTAGTATCTTGTAATGCGTCTTCAACCGACATACTCCGGGCAAAGTTCTGGCGCATCTTTACATCTCGCCGTTCCTCTTCTCCGACATCGTGTCCGAAGAAAATAACCTCAATACCATTTTCCCGAATGCCGGCTTCCTTTAGGATAGGTGCAAGCGGTGTTCCTCCCCATTTCGCATTGCCGATGCCACCCGTGAATGTCGGAAATCCGTGGTTGCCAGAACATTCCAATGTGAAGGTTACGTCTTGCTTCGGGCGCGCTTTGATGTCCTCAATCGTTAGCGTCAGCGGATTCTCGACCAAACCGCTCACTTCAAGTCTCCACATCTCAAGATTGACTTCGGGTTTGCCGTAATGTGAGACATTGAAGAATTCATCGTTCGGTGTGATGAAGGCATCGAATTCGTTCCAATCCAGCAGACCGCGTTGTGAGGGTGGTTCCGGCGGTTGATCAGTGAACGGAATAAGGACTTCACCTTCACGACTTGGAAATGCATAAACTGCCCATGGGCTCAGCAGCAACCCAGTAAGGGTTAAACCGCTGTGTCGTAAAAAATCTCTACGCTCCATATTGCCTCCTCATCCTGCTGAATAGGTGCAGTCTTTGATGGTGTTGTTGGTCTATCCGTTCATTGCTGCGAGATAGTTGGTGTTCACCTGTTCCCAATTGATGAGATTCAGCCAGGCGTCAACGTAGTCAGCACGACGGTTCTGGTAATTGAGATAGTAAGCGTGTTCCCAGACATCAAGACCGAGAATAGGGGTGTGTCCCTTCATCAGCGGGCTATCTTGATTTGATGTCGAGTAGATTTGCAACTTCTTATTTTCATCAACGACAAGCCATGCCCATCCTGATCCGAAATGGGTCTTCGCTGCTTTCGTGAACATTTCCCTTCCATCATCAATGGAGCCAAAGGTGGATTGAATGGCTTCGGCAATTTTTTTTATCGGGCCACCACCGCCGTTGGGTTTCATGATGCTCCAGAAAAGCGTGTGATTCGCGTGTCCACCGCCACTATTGATAACGGCTTGGCGGAGGTGCTCCGGCACCCTATCAATATTACGAAGCATCCCCTCAAGTGTCATGTGCATCAAATCGTGACTCTGTGCGACTGCCGCGTTGAGTTTATTGACATAGCCTTGGTGGTGTTTTCCGTGATGGATTTCCATCGTGCGTTTGTCAATATGGGGTTCAAGCGCATCATACGCGTAGGGGAGTGGTGGTAATTTCTGACCCACGTGGTGGTCGGCATATACACGCAGCGGACTGTTTGCGAGAAGAATTCCCGCCAGTGCGGTGCTTCCCTGAATTAAAAAATTTCTACGGTTCATGTGTTCTCCTTGCCCTGCTGTTTTGCTTAGCATTTTAGCAGAAATTATGGGTTTGTGTCAAAATAAATTTCAGTTGATTTTGGCAACTGGATATGGTATCGTGATTATGGCATGCAAAGATAACAAAACTCTTGTATAGTGAGAATCAGAGATACAATCATTAAAAAAAATGGATACCTTCCACATCCTTGCACTTGATGGTGGTGGCACTCGTGGCATATACACTGCCCAATTTCTCGCCAAAATTGAACAGGCTTTTCAGAGACCCATCAAAACTTGTTTCGATCTCATCACTGGCACAAGCACAGGGGCAATCATTGCTGGTGCCGCGGTCTCCGATATTCCGATGCAAGATATTGTCGAACTGTTCAAGACCGAAACACCCTATATCTTCCGCAGAAGATGGTATCGTATTCCATTGTTCCTCAGTAAATACCCAAGCCAAAAACTCGCACAGATCCTCGCTGCACACCTACCCGCAACGCCTCTCAGTGAAATAGCTACCCCGTTGATGATAACGAGTTCGGAGATTTCCAAAAGTGAGATTCACATCTTCAGATCGAATTATGGAAGTCGCGATTCGGAGATCGCTCCTACAGACGAAGAGACGAATCTAAGAGATGCTATCCTCGCCTCGTGCGCTGCGCCCACATTTTTTGCCCCAAAATCCTTGGATAACTCCTTGTTAGCGGATGGTGGACTCTGGGCAAATAACCCCTCTACAATTGCGCTTGTTGAGGCACTCTCAACGTTTGAAAAAGACACACGAGAAATTAGAATGCTATCCCTTGGGACAGGACATTCCGTGAATATGTATCGCGATAGACGCGGTTGGGGGTTCCTTACAGGGTGGGGCGGTGCGAAGTTGACTTCTTACGTAATGACCCTGCAATCGCAGGCATCTGCAAATATGGTCCAACTGCTGCTGAAGCAGAATTACCTACGCATCAACGCAGAAATCGATTTTTGGGAATTGGATACCCTTACGCAGTTAGACAACCTCAAGGCTCTTGCCGAGCGTGATTTTGAGAAACACGCCGAAGGAATTGAGGCATTCTTTCAGCGTGTGTAGTGATGAAATTCAATTCCTGTCTTTACATCGCGTTCGCTTCTTGAACTAACCAAACCGAAATGGATTCGATAATAATTTGATGTGCACGTTCAACAACTGGATTTAACGAAGGTATATGGGCAAACATTTTTTGTGCTTTGTGTTTCAGGTCTGTTGGTGCTGGTAACTCAGGAATTTTTAACTCTCTGAGAAACTTCTCAACTTCCGTCTGACCGATACGCGCACGTTTACGAAGTTCTTCAAGCTTTGACGAGTGCGACCATGCTGTCAAAACTGTTTTGCCGATCTGTTCAGTTGAAAAACTTGCTGCCAATTGCTGGGCAGCTTTTTCAACGACAGCGAAGGATAATTTACGTTTACCCGCAACCACATGTGCCGGAGGCAAGCGTAGATCCCAAACAATCCTAAAAATCGACAAAACTTTCAAGATATAATATGTAACATCAATTTGCCACCAGTGAAAACCTTGTGGTGTCGCGCTTGGGAAATGATGATGGTTGTTGTGCCATCCCTCACCCAGTGTAATGATAGCAAGCAGTAAGTTGTTACGAGAGTGGTCGCCAGTAACATACGCTTGTTTACCGTGAATATGGGCAAGCGAATTAATCGTGAAGGTTCCATGAAAAAGCAAGACTGTACTCAGGAAGAACCCTACGAAAAGACCCGACCAACCCGCAAGCAGCCAGACGCAAACCCCTAATACGAAGGGTGGGAGTCTTTCCCACTTTTCAAGCCAAGCGAGTTCAGGATATTTCTGAAAGTCCTTAATTAAGTGATAGTCTGCAGGCAGTCCACGTTTGGAGAATATCCAAAGGACGTGGGAATACCAAAATCCGTGTTTAACGGGGGAGTGTACATCTTGGTCCGTGTCAGAGTACTTATGGTGTAAGCGATGTTTCGCTGCCCACCATAGGACCCCTCGTTGTGCTGAACTCTGACCCAAAAATGCGAGAAAAAATTGAAATATGCGACTGGTTTTGAATGAACGGTGAGAGAAGTATCGGTGAAATCCCGCTGTGATTCCGAACATCCGAATAACGTACAAAGCACCACATATAATCCAATCTATGGGTTGAACGTCTACCCAGATAATTCCAAAACACGCGAGGTGCATCAGTATGAAAGGTATAACTCGGGGGTGAACAATGTCCTCCTTATCAGCAGGACTCGAAGTATGTGGTTCTATAGAAGACACTATAATTGTGTTCCTTTCTCAGATTAACAATAGGGCGAGACATGGGTTGCCTCGCCCTACAATGTGAGTTGGTCGATTTTATTGATTCTCGCGCAAACGAGCCTCTAACGCAGCCAATTCATCAAATAACGCTTTCGGCAACTTCTCACCAAAACGTTCGTAATGCTCGCGAATCAACTCAATTTCTTTGAGCCATTCTTCGACATCGACGTTCAGAAGTTCTGCCATCTCTTGGTCCGTTACGTCCAAACCGCTGATGTCAACCGCACCGGGAGTAGGGGTGTAGCCGATAGGCGTTTCAACGGCTTCGCCGTTTCCAGAGACGCGTTCCACGATCCACTTAAGCACACGGCTGTTTTCACCGAAGCCGGGCCAGAGCCAACCACCATCGGCATCTTTACGGAACCAATTCACATAAAAGATTTTCGGGAGTTTGCTGGTATCCGTGCTTTTGCCCATTTCCAGCCAGTGTGTGAAGTAGTCGCCCATATTGTAGCCACAGAACGGAAGCATCGCCATCGGGTCGCGTCGGAGTTCACCGACTGTGCCAGCAGCAGCTGCGGTGCGTTCGGAGGATGCAATGGAGCCGATGAAGGTCCCGTGTTGCCAATCAAAGGCTTCAAATACGAGTGGGACTGTATTGGCACGTCGTCCACCAAAGAGAATCGCTGAGATTGGTACACCGTTTGGGTTTTCCCAGTTTGGATCAATGATGGGACATTGTGCAGCAGGGGTTGTATAGCGTGAATTTGGGTGTGCGGCCGTCTTCTCGTCACCCGGATGCCACTCTTCACCGAGCCAACTCGTCAGCGTTTCAGGGGGCTCTTCACTTTTCTCTTCCCACCAGACATCTCCGTCTTCCGTAAGTGCAGCGTTGGTGAAAATGGAATTGGACGAGAGGGTGTGCATCGCATTCGGGTTGGTATCCATCGATGTGCCTGGAGCAACGCCGAAGAAACCTGCTTCTGGATTAATTGCGTAGAGCCGTCCATCTTCACCAAATTTCATCCATGCGATGTCATCACCGATTGTCTCAGCTTTCCAACCTGGAATGGTCGGTGTGAGCATTGCGAGGTTCGTTTTGCCACAAGCACTCGGAAACGCAGCTGCGATGTAAGTCTTCTCACCTTCCGGACTGGTTAATCCCAAAATAAGCATGTGTTCTGCCATCCATCCGTCGTTTTTCGCCATAACAGAGGCGATACGGAGGGCATAGCATTTTTTGCCGAGTAGGGCGTTTCCACCGTAGCCACTGCCGTAGGACCAGATGGAGCGTTCTTCGGGAAAGTGCACAATATATTTGTTGTCGGGGTCACAGGGCCAAACGACATCATCTTGCCCGGGTTCAAGCGGCATGCCAACGGAATGTAGACACGGCACAAAATCTCCATCTTCACCAAGTACATCAAGTACAGCACTGCCCATGCGGGTCATAATCCGCATGTTGATAACGACGTAGGGCGAATCGCTGATTTCAACGCCGATATGTGAAATCGGTGAACCGAGGGGTCCCATGCTGAACGGCACGACGTACATCGTTCTGCCTCTCATGCAACCTTTGAACAGTCCTTTGAGAGTGGCTTTCATGTCATCTGGGTCGTGCCAGTTGTTGGTCGGACCCGCTTCGAGTGGGTCTTTCGCACAGATGAACGTTCTGTCTTCAACGCGGGCGACATCGGCAGGGCTTGAACGGGCGAGATAACTGCCCGGACGCTTTTTCGGATCTAAGCGCACAAAAGTGCCTTTTTGGACTAATTCTTCGCAGAGTCGATCGTTTTCTTCCTGAGATCCATCACACCAATAGATAGCGTCAGGTTGGCAGAGCTCCGCTGCTTCTTCAACCCAACGTTGTAACTTCTTGTTTTTGGTCATTTAAACCTCCAATTGTTGCGAACATCTATTATTATTGCTCCTATATATTTTACAACAAATTTCCTCACTTCGCAAATTAAATGCCAAAACAACCCATAAGTTGCGTTTCTATGCTGGTCAAAATGAGGCACCTAAACTAACGTGAATTTTTCCTCTCAACAAGGAATCCCCTGCAGCGAGTCCATAGTTCAGTCGTAAGATACCGCCTCTGGATTCAAGCCTTGCACCGAATCCGTAACCTACCCGAAGTCTGTCGAAAACGGAAGGAGTCTCAATCAAGGTTACAGCCCCTAAATCCGAAAAAACAAAAATCTGGGAATCAGGTCCGACGAGATACCGATATTCAATATTTGCATAAACGCGGCGCGGTCCAGAAAACCAGTCCTCATCGTACCCACGCAATGTGGTTGCACCGCCAAGGTAAAAGAGTTCGGTTGGCGGAATATTAACACCCCATGCCGCAGCACCGTGAAGTTCAATGGCTACCGTCTGTTTCCGCCACGTTGGAAAGTATTGTTGGAGAGAGAGCCACGCCTTTCGGAGCCGAAAATCACTCCGAGACACCTCAAAGGCGAGGCTGTCGCGCCGACCCCGCGTCGGGTTGAGAAAATAATCGCGGGTATCACGGGTCAACCGGAATGTGAGGCTATATTTTGTTCCACTATAGGGTTGGAGTTCGGTTGACGGTGTAGTAATTGGAGATTGAGCTTCAAGAGGTGTCAGTGTTGTCGGGGGCAGCTCTGTGTTTGGGACATTGATCTGTTTATATCCTAACGTCAGGGCACCTTCAAAGACACGTCCGAAGTTAGTAATCGCACTTATGCTGCTGGAACGCTCTTCAGCGACTGTTCCGCTGCCATTAGGTGGGAAACCCGTAAATTGCTCTCGATCAAGACGCCGCTGTTTGAGTTGTCCGTAGTCTATGCCGATGGTTACCGGTTTGCCGAATACCCAGGGTTCAGCATAACTAATTCTGAAGATTCTAAGCAGACCAGATTTCCAATAGAGATTGAACTGTCTACCTGTTCCTAACAGATTCATTTCGTTGGCTTCGAGTATACCTGTAAGTTGTGGTGCCGCGTCAACTTCGGCATCTGGGGGCGCGTATCCGACAACGCCACTCAGTCGTCCAGTTTTTGCTTCGGTGACTTGGGCGTGAAAATTAATCTTGTCGGCTGTTTCACCCGCCTCCAGCACATTCGGGTTAATCTGGTAGAAATATCCTAAATTGCGCAATCGACGATAACTCGTGTCAATATTGCGTTGATCAAAACGTTGGTTAGGCTTCACTGGAATTTCCCGAAGGACGACTTCTGTTTTCGTTTTCTGGAGACCACTCACTTTGACCTTACCAATCTGAATTTGCGAGCCTTCACGGATATGCAATTGAAAGTCAACAGTAGCCATTTCTTGCGAAAGTTCGATGTCTTTGGGTTCGATTTCAACCTTTGGATAGCCATGTTCACTATATAGGGTCTGGACGCGCTCGATGCCGCGTGTGAGTGCCGCTTCTGTAAAAAGTTTGCCCTGCTTTAAACCGAGTTCATCACGAATTTCATCTTCTGAAAAACGCTGGTTTCCCGTAAGTTTCAATGTTCCTATTCGGATCTGTCTACCTTCAACAACTCTTGCTGTAATTGACACATCTGTTTCGCTTTCCGAGATCGGTGAAACAGTTAGGGTCATCTTGGCGAACACAAACCCGTCTGTCCGGTATGCATCAAGGATACGTTCAAACCCTTCTCTGATTTCTGTCTGGGAGTACGCTTTTTCTGATTGCCATCCGAATAGGGTTGTTAATCTTTTCTCATTTAAGTGCGTGTTGCCATCAAAACGGAGTTGACGAATATAATAGTGCGGTTCGGTTGTGTTGTTCTCTGCCTCGTTATTAGCAGTTGCCTTTTCCGAACTACTCTGTTCTGTGTCGTCAGCACTGTGTAGTAATTCAGGAGTTCCGATCACACAGAGAAGTAGACTACCGAGGAGTATAAGGCGTTGTGGAAGTCGGTGTTTGTACATCTATCGTCCCCATTAACCTGTCCCGTATCGTGAAAATATTTTAGCATGTGCGGTATAGTGAAAGCAAATTACTATGGTGTGCGAAATTTGTTGAGAACCGAACATTAGAGGCTTCTAAAAATCTAAAAAAGAAAAATTTGATAAAAATTGGAAAATGTGATATAATATTGCTTGGATTGATTAGATTAACAATTTATTCAAAAAAAATTGGCAATACGTATGATGATATGCCCACGCAGGAGTACACATAGACTATGCCAAATGCGCTGTTTATTTATCCAAAGTTCCCTCCATCGTATTGGGGGTTTAAATACGCTTTAGATTTTCTGGGAAAAAGATCTTCAATGCCGCCGCTTGGGTTACTAACGATCGCCGGCATGTTTCCCAAGAACTATAACTTAAAGGTTGTAGATCTTAATATTGAGCCACTCACCGATGCACATATTCAGTGGGCAGATGTTGCCTTGACATCGACGATGATTGTTCAAAAAGCGTCGCTTTACGAAGTGGCAGAACGTTGCAACCGAGCAGGAGTCCCGATTATTTCAGGAGGTCCACATCCTACCTCCTATTACGATAATATTAAAGAGGAAACCGACGCTACGATCAACCATTTTCTCTTCGGTGAAGTAGAGGAGATTTTTGAGGACTTTTTGACCGATTTTGAGAGCGGTGCCGCGAAAGAGGTCTATCGCGAAACCCGAAAACCTGATATTACGAAAACCCCGTTGCCGCGTTACGACCTTATTGATGTCAACTCCTACGGATCAATGGCACTCCAGTTCTCGCGAGGTTGTCCCTTCAATTGCGAATTCTGTGATATTACAAAATTATTTGGGCGTGTCCCACGCACGAAAAGTAATGAACAGATGCTTGCTGAGTTTGAAATGCTCTATAAACTCGGATGGAAAGGGGCAATGTTTGTTGTTGACGACAACTTTATCGGTAACAAACGCGACGCTATGCGCCTACTTCCGGCTGTTAACAAATGGCAAGAAGAACGACAATTCCCCTTCTCACTTTATACCGAAGCCAGCGTGAACCTCGTTGAAATCCCTGAAATGCTCGATGCAATGAGTGACGCAGGTTTTAACATGGTGTTCCTCGGCATTGAAAGCCCTAATGACGATGCGCTGATTAGTACCTCTAAAGGGCAAAACACGAGTAAACAGGAAGATGCCGGTAGCTACTTATTGCGTGCTGTCAGAGAGATACAGAGCAAAGGGATGGAGGTTACGGGTGGCTTCATCATCGGGCTTGATGGTGATACTGAGTTTGATTCGCATATCCGGTTTATTCAAGAAGCCGGTATTCCGATGGCGATGGCAGGTTTGCTTACCGCTCTAAAGGAGACGGACCTCTGGCACCGATTAAAACGTGAAGATCGGTTGCTTGGGGAGTCCAGCGGAAACCAGACCGACATGACCCTTAATTTTGTGCCGGAAATGCCGCGCGATAAGCTTCTTAGGGAATATCGACGGGTTGTTTCGACGCTCTACGATCCGACCTTGAAGAACTATTTTGCTCGGTGTTTGAAGTTACTGGAGTATATGCCTAAAACCCACAATAATGTCAGAGCAATCGATAATATGGCGGAAATTCGCGCATTTTTCCGGTCGATCCAAAAGCAACTCTTCTCGAAGCAAGGTCTGGAGTATGCACGATTTTTGATGAAAGTGTTGAAAGACTATCGTCCTATGTTCCCAGAAGCTGTCCGATTGGCAATTATGGGCTACCACCTTGAGAAAATAACACGTCATACTGTTGCTGTTGAAGACTTCAGAAACTTCTTGGCATACGAAATGGAGACCTTTAAAGAGAGAATTTCGCAGCTTACACAGGTGCAAGACGAGTGGATGCATGAGATGCAAAGCTATTCGCGGCAACTTTTTGCCCGTGTGAAGACGGAGTATAATGCGATTCACGAGGATTTTCGCTATGCTGCACAGAGCGCACTCACCGGTTTCCAAGAGTCGATGTTCAAGGCGTACTTAGAGGCGGAACTCAGGGCTTTCAAGGATGCTGCTGGGGCTTTCGCGAAAGCACAGAGCGAGCGTCTCGGTGAATTGCAAGTGTATGTCCATAGGCTCCTTGCCCGTGTTCGCGCGCAACATGCGCAGCTCTACGATAGTTTCAGACATCACACCGACGATTTGGGTCGCCATACCCAAGAGGCATTTGATGCTTTTCGTGAGTCCATCGCACGACATTTAGAACAACTCTTCGGCTCCGTCCCCGTGCAAATTGAAGGTCTGACTTAGCGAAACCATGGCATCTATTGAGGTAGAAAACCTCGGTTTCACGTATCCGAGTCGCCAAATCCGCACACTGTGGGGCATTACCACCCGTGTCCTTTCCGGGGCGTTTGTGCTGCTAACGGGTCCAACAGGATGCGGTAAATCCACATTGCTGAGGACACTCAACGGTTTAATCCCACACGCTTCGGCGGGAACACTCACTGGAAGGGTCCTTCTCAACAGAAAGAATCTCGCCGACCAACCCCTCGCTACTACATGCCAACAGGTCGCACTCCTCTTCCAAGACCCTGAAGATCAACTCTTTTGCACTTTAGTTGAAGATGAGATTGCCTTTGGACTCGAAAATCTCGGTTTCTCGTCCGAGGAGATTCAAGAACGAATTGCTATCGCCTTAGAACAGGTGGGTCTGTCCGATTTCCAGAATCGAGAAATCTCATCGCTCTCAGGCGGTCAAAAACAGCGTGTTGCCCTTGCTGCTATCTGCGCAATGCAACCCCAAGTCCTGCTTCTTGATGAACCTACCAGCCATCTCGATCCACAAGCAACACGCGACATTCTCGATATCGTCGCGAAACTTAATAGGAAGATGGGAATAACCGTCATCTTAGCGACCCATCGAACCAGAGAAGTTGCTCCGTTGTGCGACCATGTATGGCTCCTGAATGATGGGCAGCTCTGTCTGGACCTACCGAAATCAGAAGCATTTCAAAACTTTGATCCATACCGGCGTTTAGGTGTCCAAGTGCCTTTTGGTGAGGCAGCTCCGTCCGATACACAGCTACCCTCGCGGATAAATTTCGCTGCAGCACCTTCAAGAAACGTTAGCCTGAGTGTCAGTGAACTCTATTTTCGCTATCCAAATACCGACGAGGATGCAGTCCTCGGGATCTCCTGTGAAGCGCAACGTGGAGAAATACTCGCAATCATGGGAGCGAATGGATCTGGTAAGACAACCTTAATTCATCTCATTGCTGGCTTACTGCGTCCATCAGCAGGGGAGGTGGCGATTGCTGGAAAGCCGCAAAGACGCCTAAAACTCCATCAATTGGCTGGCGAAGTCGGCATCGTTTTTCAGAACCCAGATCTACTCCTACAGGCGAAGACCGTCCGTGATGAAGTCGCATTCGGTCCAAAAAACCTAAAGTTTTCAAGAAAAGCACTTGAGGATCGGGTTAATCAAACAATCAGACGCTTCGACCTAACAGAGCTCGATTCAGAGGCACCGTATGCCCTGTCACGAGGACAGCGTCAGCGCACCGCTGTCGCCGCAAATTTTTCGCTACGTCCAAATATTTTTCTCCTTGATGAACCTACCACCGGTCAGGATGCACAACATCTCTATCAGTTGATGGATGAACTCTGCGATGAAATCCGACGCGAAAATAAAACCCTCATTTTCGCAACTCACGATACCGATCTCACCTTGAGATATGCCAACCGGGTCCTCTTGCTACGTGATGGACAGGTAATTTTTGATGGCAGCCCAGATACTGCCTTCAAGAACCCTGAACTCTTAGGGCAAGCATCGCTATAATGACCCTATCCGTACTGTGAAAGAAATTGATTTTTTCCAGAAAACAGGCTATAATTCAACGTAGGCCATTATACAAGGAGGGTTCTCGTGAAAATCAGTTCAACATTTTATGTAAATGCTGGCATAATTACAGCAATTAGTGAACTCGAATAAGTATGCTACAGTTCCTTAAAAGTCTACAATTTTCTACCACTTTTTCGTTGATATTTCTTCTATGCCATACGCTTTATGCTGCGCCGTTAAAAACGCTCTCCTTAGATTTCACGCGTGAACTAACTGAAAACAACCAAACTGAGCATATCGCAGGCACGCTCCACTATGATGTCAAGACCGCGCGGGTTGTCGTTGAAGTTAACCAACCCCTCCAGCAGATAATGGTCGTGAAGGACAATGTCCTGGAGATTTATTACCCTGTAGAGAAACAGGCATTCCGTTTTATATCCGAAGGTCGGGTTCCACTTCCGTTTGTCGAATCTATCATTCAGTCTACACAAGCAGAATATGGATTGACGGCAATCGGTTATACTTTAGACAAGCACGATGTTGTGGACGAAGTGCTCTATACCTATTGGGCCCCACCTAAGGAGGCAAAGGATAAACTCGGTCCTATCATCTTGGGTATGCGTGATGATCGGCTCATCTCAACGGAGGTTAAAAATCCGAAAGGGCATATTATCGGTCGGTCTCGCTATGAGAACCACAGTAAGATTGGTACAAGTTATATTCCGATGACGGTTACCTCCAATGCGTATGGTGAGAAATCTGAAGTGCTTCGATCTGAGAATATTAACTATAGTAACCCAGAGATAAACGCGAAAACGTCAAATCCAATGCTGAATTTTACAATTCCAGAGTCAGTGGGGGTTAAAGAGATTAAATGGTAAATTCGCCCCAGTTACTAAAGTTTGTTAGGCGGGGTCTCTGTGCCTCAGACTACTTTGTTCCTTTTACTCTTTTCTGTAGTTTCTGTTTGTTGGTCGTTGTGCTTGCTTCCCTTACCTTTGCTGATGAAGTCTCTGACCTTGCCTTCATTCGCAAAGTCAATCCTATTACAACCTCCAAATCGCGGGAAGTTATCCGATTTAATCCTCAGGAAACATCCGAGTTGAAACTCGCTGCAACAGGTCTGATAGGGTTGTATCAGAAATTCATCTCAAGCCAAGACGGTCCAGCGTGCGGCTTCTCACCGACCTGTTCGCGTTTCTGTATGGCTTGCATACAGGAGTATGGTCTGGTGCGTGGCATATTCCTTGCCGCAGACAGATTGCTCCGGTGCAACGGATCGCAATCAAGGTATTACCATAAGGATGAGGCAACGGGTAAGTACGTTGATCCTGTTTCGGACTATGCAACGCTGAAATAATAAAGAAAGTTGGGTTTCACTACGTTCAACCCTGTTGAATGCCACACGCGCATTCAGTGTTGATTCTCTACGAGCGCTATGAACGCTACACAAATACACAAATTCCTGCTCATAGTCTTCCTCGCCAGTCCGCTTCTATCTTTCGTATCCGCTGAAGAACCCATTGAATACTATGCCCCTGAAAACGTCCGTAAATTCGCCGATTTTTTGTATGAACAAGGCGATTACCTCCGCGCCGCAGGTGAATACCAACGCTATCTTTTTTCTCTTTCTGAGGAATTGGAAGAAAGCGAGCAAATTCGCTATAAGATTGCCCTCTGCTACCGTTTTGCCGGTGAAAATGAACAAGCCATTCGGAATTTTGAGATGCTTTTGCGGTCGCGTCCACAGAGCCAATTTGCAAGCCGTGCCTACTATCAGATTGGTGCTACCTATTTTCTGATGGATCAATTTGAACAATCTACGCAATTTCTACGTGAAGCCCTGCCACACATAACAGATGCACAGCAACACGCCGAAGTCGAGCAACTTATTGGGCTCTCGTATCTGATGCAAAAACAGTGGTCTGAAGCGGGTGAGGTCTTCAAAACATTGCAGGGGTCAGATGTAATCGCCATTAGAGAAAAGGCATCGGTATATCACAGTTACGCAGAAGCAGGGACGCAGCTGCCCAATCGCAGCCCATTTTTAGCAGGTGTACTCTCTACAATTGTCCCCGGGGCAGGACGACTCTATACGGGACGTATCGGTGATGCGCTAACTTCTCTACTCACTGTGGGGATAGCAGGCTGGCAGGCTTATGACGGTTTCCAAAGGGATGGTCTTTCATCAGTGAAAGGATGGACACTCGGCACGCTCGGTGGCATCTTCTATGTCGGTAACATCTACGGTTCTGTGATTTCTGCGCGCGTTTATAACCAAAATGTAGAAGCTGAGTTCTTGGCAACCATATTTGTGGAATTGCCGTATTAAAATGGCTAATTAACTCTTTTTAGTCTATATCGGTTTTGAGAAAAATATCGCCATCGAAATCCGAAATCGAATGACTCGTCTGATGTTGGTTGGTGTTGGTGCTAACAACCGGAAGGTCAAACGTGACAGTTTGTGACGCGCCCCTGCGGTTGTACACTGCCCAACCCTTTGCAAATTCACGGATGAAGATGCCTGTCACCTCGCGGTACTGAACTGCTTTCTTTTGAATTGGTTGTCCAAGGTCAGCCTCCCAGAAGTTGTACCAGTTGTGCAAATGGTCAGAGACCGGTATAGCGTTATCATCACCAAAAAGCACATACCCGTCAGAGTGAGTCAAGCTGAGTGTGGTAATCATGCGCATCCACTGCTGGTTTTCTTCACTGTTCCGCTCCTTAACTCTTGTATCAAGATCCCCCATATAATCCGTTATCACACGCCAACCCTCTAAGCAGTTAATTCGCGGTTCTCTCAGGTGCTGTTCTGCCCATAGAAGTGTCTCCTCCATCCGCAGCATCTGCTCAAGAGTGTATCCTCTGTTATATTCCGACTTATAACACTCCATAAAGAGACCGTTAACGTACGATGCTGACTTTGGAATCTGACGCATATTTGCATTGACGAGGATTAAGAAGTCTTCACTGACCGCTGCCCGTATCTTGCGCAAGATGGACAATCTCGCCTCTGACTCTGCCTCCCGTGTCAGAATTGTCGCTGACCAATCATCAACAGCGATTGGACTGGTCGCATAATCCTCGTTCCACCAATCCAGCATAATGCCGTCAAAAAGACCGAACTTGTCCAGCGTAACGGCTTGCTTGACCATCAGATTCTGCATATCTGGATTCGTGAAGTCTATGAGGTAACCGAGGACTGCGTCGTTTTCGTCTATCTTTTCATCGCCATTTGTGTCTTCACCCCAGCCGATAACGGGTTTACCCTCGCTGTCTTTAAGCCAATACGGAGAATCTGGCGGGAAATAACCGACCTCCCACCAGTTGTTCACGTCTGCTTCATTTTGACGCGACACATATCTCGCGTCCCTGTATCGGATTTCAACAAGCAGTAGGAGATTCGGATTTAAATCCCATAACTTTCGTTTTCTTTGACGGGCTGTATCCAGTTGACTTGGATTTAAATCAGTTGCCAATCCTGAATAGGGTTGCTCTTCTGATATATTCCAAGCGATTCTGAGCAGCGTGTAAGGATGGGCAAAAGCGAGATCGTGCTGCGCGAGTCGATGAAGTTCATCCATATCTTTCTGATTTTCAGTGCCGTTCCATGCCTGAAAAATGGAAGGGTAATTTCGCTGCGCGTTTTCAGCATTTGCCGTTATTGCACCTAAAATGAGAAGCGCGATAAGATATTGCGTTCCAAATGTTTTCACTGTTGTTGGCTACTCCTATTATCGCGCGAAATCTGACTTCAGTCTTGCCCACGTTGTTGCCAATTTATCTTGCGGTTTGACAGCAAGTACACCCTCAATGCCTTTGTTCATGAGTTCCTCAATCTCTTGTTGAGATCGCGCAATATTGGAAATCCGTACTTCGTCCATACGTCCGTGGAGAAAGGGCCCCGCGCCGCGTCCGAGCCACAAAACATCGTCGTTCGGGGTGATATTGCCACCGATTTTGCCTTCGCCGTCTAAGACACCATTGATATAAACCTTGCCTTCACCGGATTTTCCGTCGTAAGTGCCAGCGATATGCACCCACTTCCGCAACGGCACATCTGTTTTACCTTGAACGACTGCAGGAGCCCAAGCAATCTTATCTGTAGTCATCCGAATTAGGGCCTTCTTGTTGCTCCGCGGTCCCACTTTGTAGGCCTTCTCTTTCGTGGCACCTGTACCGCCAGCAGTTGACCATGCCTCAAGATACATCCACATTTCGACCGTCAGTCCTTCAACGACATCTAAACTCTCGCTGTCGGGGATTTCTACAAAATCTCTGGGAGCGTTTCCTCCGAAGACGAGTCCACCACCCGGATTGCCTTCACCCCACTTGGGTCCCATGAGTTCACCATCATTTCCGTTACCAGAGAGGTCTTTAACAGTTTTCCCTGCACCTGTTTCAAAGATATACAGTAAAACGGTGTGTTCATCTTGTGCGAAACTGAGTAATCCATCTCCAGAGGTCAACAAAACAATTAGCGTTACGCAAAACGTCGTGCATATAACATTTTTCATGATAAAATTGTCTCCTCTGTTAAATATATTCTTAAGATTTTGAATGTGGTTGATATTTTATCATGGATACGTCGAGTGTGAAAGAAAATTTTAATTTGCTACTTAAAAACGAAGCACAACCCTTTTTTCTAAACAAATTCGGTTTTTATCGGTATAATATAGCAAATGGAATCCGATTTCACACTCGTTTCCAGCACTCAATCCTTAGAATTGAATAGAGACTTAATATGCAGTACACATCACAGCAAAATGACTGGCTGGTTCACCTCTTCCGTCAGTCTGCTTCAGTAGAGGAAGCGGACAATCGACTTATTCTCAATAATGGACTTATTCGCCGAACATTCGTCACTTCACCTAATTTCACAACAGTTGATTATACCAATCAGATTACCGGTATCAGTCTTCTTCGGGGCATCAAACCAGAGGCGGTCCTTACGATTGACGGACGCGAATTTGAGGTGGGTGGCTTGAAAGGACAGCCCGACTACGCCTATCTTGATTCAGATTGGATTGCGGACTTGGGCAATGACGAGAACACATTTCAATTTCGCGAGTATCGCATCGGTAAACCTGAAATTCGCTATCCGTGGGTACACAGACGTTCTACAACATCATCAGTATATCCACCAGGGGGTGTAACACTGACTGTCGCGTTCTCACCGCCCCCATCTGTTGACTCCCTACAGGTTTGTGTGCATTATGAATTATACCAAGGTATTCCGGGACTATCCAAATGGGTTACGCTTCACAATCAGAGTCAAAAACCGATTCAATTGGATGCCTTAAGCTGTGAAATTCTCGCAGTCAATGAGCAGGAGAAGTATCGGTTACATGTCGAGAGTGATTATGCCTTCAGTGGAATGGAAACGACACACTGGGGACCGGATGCGGATTACAAGACGCAAGTCGATTATCACTATCAGATGCCACTCTTGATGACAAGTCGCTATCCACTCGGTCCGGGGGTATCTCTGCAACCGGGAGAAACTTTCAAGAGTTTTCGCACCTTCGAGATTCTGCACGATAGTGACGATCGTGAACGAAAAGGACTTGCACGCCGTAAGATGTATCGCGCACTGGCACCACAGGTCACGGAGAATCCGATTCTCATGCACGTTCGGAGTGCCGAACCGAACGCGGTACGTTTGGCGATAGATCAGTGTGCCGAAGTCGGATTTGAAATGGTGATTATGACCTTTGGGAGTGGATTCAATATTGAAAGCGAAGACCCAGAATACATTACCACAATGAAAGGATTAACCGACTATGCACACAGCAAAGGGATTCAACTCGGTGGTTATACCCTGATGTGTGCTTCGCGGAATGCGGGTGAAGACTTCAACTGTATTGATCCAGACACAGGGCAGCCCGGAAGTCGGTTTGGACAGAGTGCGTGTCTTGCCAGTGGATGGGCAGACGGCTATTCCCAGCGAGTGCTGAATTTCATGGACGCAACCGGAATGGATGTCATAGAGACTGATGGTCCCTATCATGGTGATGTTTGTGCTGCAAAGACGCACGAACATCATGACAGTTTAGCAGATTCACAGTTGCGCCAGTGGGAAGCGTGTGTACATTTTTACCATGAATGCCGAAAACGCGGTATCTATATCAATTCACCAGATTGGTATTACCTCAACGGTTCAAACAAATGCGGTATGGGCTATCGCGAGACGAATTTCAGCTTACCTCGCGAGCGGCAAATTCTAATTGCCCGGCAGAATATCTACGATGGAACTTATGAAAAGACACCGAGTATGGGTTGGATGTTCGTCCCCTTGGTGGAGTATCATGGCGGCGGGGCAGCCGCGACCTTTGAGCCCCTTTGTGATCATCTTGATGATTATGAATCGCATTTAGCACAGAACTTCGGCAGTGGCGTGATGGCGTGCTATCGCGGTCCCCGGCTTTTTGACACTGAACAGACCAAGGTTGTCGTTAAGAAGTGGGTTGACTTCTATAAACAGTATCGTCTAATATTGGATTCTGACCTGATTCACGTACGCCGTCCAGATGGATGCTCCATTGATTGTATGCTTCACGTTAATCCGCTGATCACACCTTGTGGACTCGCGATGCTCTATAATCCTACACGGACGGTGAAACAGATCACTTTGAAATTACCCGTCTATTACACTGGATTATCTGAAGTTGCCGAGATTCGCCAAGAAGAAGGAGCACCTAAACGGTACAAAATTGACCGGAATTACAACGTTGAGATTCCAATTGAGATGGAAGCAAAAAGCGTTAGTTATCTTGTTATTGAATCTGGAGTATGAGCTCTCTATTTTTTTTGAACAAATTCAGTACTTATCTGCCTAATCTAATAGCGGAAGATATAGCGAAAACTTCTAACGATTAGTGAGGAGACAGATGAAACAGAAATATGTTATCGTAGCACTTTACGCTTGCACGCTGATATTTTCAACGATAGTCGTGCTAAATACTTGGACACAAAATAATCTTTCGGTAGACGAGAAGCGATTCGATCTTGACAAGAATGACGAGCTCAGTGAGGCTGAAAAGGCACTCATGATTAGAGTCATGCGGCTCGAAGATGCCAGAGGCACCCAATTCAGTGAGAGCCAGATCCGGGAGATGCAAAGTGGTCAACAAGGTAGATCCCGCGGAAGGGGTGGATTCGGAAGACGACGCTCCAGAGCACCTTCAGGACCCCGCTTGGATCCTGAGCAGGTTCAGTTTAGGGATGGCGCAGCCACGGTTCCCGACCGTGAGACATTTGAAAAACTGTCGTATCAGGGAACAGATGTTCGTATTGACACGCAACTTACTGGTATCGAATTCGTAAAATTCCAGATTGAAAGAACGCATACGGAAAATCCGCAACTCTATTTCATGAATACGGAGACGCATCGCTCCCACGGGAGCTTTATGGATGCTGCCGGGTTGGGCCGCGGTCAAGGACAAATGCGGGGTGTGCTGAGTTATCGCCCACTTTTCACGGCACCAAACGGTGAACCCGGTGTTTATACATTTGAATTTAATCCGAATGATGCCTTTCCGTTTGAAGAAATCAAGCTTGCTCACGATCTTCTCGTAGCCAAGATGCCAATCCTAAAAAATCGACTCGGTTATTGTCCGTTGTGGGGTGCCATCGGTATTTATAATCGCGAAAAAGCACTCTATGACGCAGCGGAGTTCCCTGTCTATTTTGAGGACGATCTCTATGCCAATATCGGCTATCTGCCACTGAATCAGGCCGCGTCATTCGGTCGGCTGCGTGTATTGGAGATAGATGAGCGTCCTGCAGTTCGAGACATCGTTATCTGCAAAACTTTGCCAAACGAGATGCCACGCGTTGCTGGTGTTATCACGGGTGTTCGGCAAACGCCGCTTTCACACGTTAACCTCCGTGCAATTCAGGATAAGGTCCCCAACGCCTTCATAGACAAAGCGTGGGAGAATAACGCCATCGCACCGCTCATCGGCAAATACGTTTACTACAAGGTCAACCACGATGGTTTTGAAATTAGGGAAGCGACGCTTAAAGAAGTAGAAACCCACTTCGCTGATCTGCGTCCCTCTAAAACACAAACGCCTGAACGTGATCTATCTACTAAAAAGATTTCGCCCCTTGATGACATTGAATTCGCAAATTCTTCGAGTTTTGGCGTAAAAACGACGAATTTGGCGACCCTTCGTACATTCGGATTTCCTGATGGAACTGTGCCAGATGGGTTCGGGATACCCTTCTATTTCTATGATGAATTTATGAAGCATAACGGCTTCTATGCGAAAATTGAGGCGTTGCTCAAAGATTCAGCATTTCGGAATTCACAGGACACGAAGGCATCTGAATTGAAAAAACTCAGAGATGAAATCGAAGCAGGTGAGATGCCGGTATGGATGATGAATGCCCTTTCAGAATTACATAACGCATTTCCAGAAGGCACGCCTCTCCGATGCCGTTCCAGCACGAACAACGAAGACCTCCCCGGCTTCAGTGGCGCGGGGTTATACGACTCCTACACGCATTACCCGAACGAAGGGCATCTGTCAAAATCGGTTAAGCAGGTATTTGGAAGCCTCTGGAATTTCCGAGCGTTCGAGGCGCGTGATTTCTATCGCATCGACCACCTGACAACCGCTATGGGGGTACTTGTCCATCCCAACTTCTCAAAGGAGTTCGCGAATGGGGTTGCTGTAACCGATGACGTTGTCTATCAAACAGTAGGAAATTATTATCTCAACACCCAAGTCGGTGAGGATCTGGTGACGAATCCTGAAGAACAGTCTATTCCAGAGGAGATATTGTTGGATTGGTGGGACAGCAATGACTATAGGGTTGTAACTACGTCTAATCGGATGACCGATGGCGTACGCATCTTGAAGGATGAGTACTTACGCCAACTGAATCTCTATCTCGGCACGATACATAATAAGTTCAGTCGTCTCTATCCATTGGATTTAAGAACAGATAAATTCGCCATGGAAATTGAGTTCAAGATTACCAGTGAGGGTAAGCTCTCCATCAAGCAGGCAAGACCATGGGCACAGTAAGTCAGTTAATTCAATATTGGCATACGCGATGCCCTGTATCGCGCATGCCTCGGTTTTAGTAGTTGGTTCGGGAACGTACTTCAATTGGCTTTGAGTTTTCCCCATGTCACCGCGAGTTTATGTGCCGGATCTACAGCGAGAATTGTGTTAAATCCAGAATTCATAAATTCCTGAATTTCCTTTTGAGACTTCACCTCATTAGAAACCCAGAGTTCGTCCATACCACCAATAAAATGAGATGAGCTAGAAGTCCGCCGATATCCGATGTCAAGGCTGGGTTCTCCAGAAACATCAATGACACCGCCGCCAGCAATTGGACCCCCGTCGTCTTCTTCGCCGTTGATATAAATAATCGCTTCTTTGCCATCCCAAGTTGCGGCGACGTGACTCCATTCGCCTTCAGCAATCGTGGTTTGCCCGATAAAGTCTTTGACATGATACGTTGTCCAGACGACCCTCTTTGAACCGTGAAACCCAAATTTCCACCCGGCTCCACCGTCCATCTCTACAATATTCTGCCAATTGGTAATTCCATCAGGATTTACCCAGGCACCGACACTCATAGGATGTGTGAGTTCTTTCAGAGGTGCTGCGTTTTCGACTGTAATGAACGTTTTGCCGTCAAAGTTAAAGCCTTTCTCAAACTCGCCATCAATCCAATCGGCGTTCCCGTCAACAGTACCATCATTTCCATGCCCAGAGAGATCCGTGAGTGTATCTCCTTTTCCTTCGTCAAATGTTACGAGGAACACAATATCTTCCGACAGCTCCGCGTATGTGCTGCCAATAAAAATGGTTAGCATGAGTAGCGAGTAAATGAAAGTTCGCATTTTCCTTCTCCTTATGGGAAATTGGTCAGTGGCAAAACCTACTGACTTCAACGTGATTGTTTAAGAACTGGAACCGTCAACGCGTATTTTACAAAGAAACTGAAGAATATGAAATCATATTTACCAGATTTTAGCAGAACAGAAATATCATAACGATATGTGTGACTTGTTAGTCATGGAAAGCATGCCCTACCGGATCTATAGGCTATGGATTCCACCAGTACGTCAATTTCCCGACGACTGTCCAACCGAGAAGTTTGAACCTACCATCACGGGTGTCATAATTCTGATCAAAGACGAAATAAAGGTCACTACCGGGACGGTAGATGTAGTTAACCAGAAAATTCGCTGAGAGTACGTCTCTGTCTGTACTCCATTGTGCGAACAACTTTGTGAAAAGGATTGTAGAAAAAGAGTAGCTGACACGACCACCGAAAGCGTTGGCATCAAATTCCGTCTCTGGGAGGGTAATTCGGTTAAATTCGATAAACGGTTCTATGCTAAGTTTTGCGGATGGTCTGGCGTTCGCATCTATTGAGAAACCACGTCTTGTACCGTGATAAAATTCACCAAACTCCACTTGCATTCGTGCCCCAACCATCCGAGCACCGCTGGTTCGAGCTGATATCTGAAATGATGTAAAATTGTAATCGTCGACTGGAATGCTGGTCTCTTGGATTGAAAAAGGATAATCAAGGTTTTCTGTTGTATTCTTAATTTCAAACCCAATATCGTCGCCTGTTTTAAACTCAAATTGCGTGTCAAAGGTTATCTCTTGGGTTGCTAACTCGTTCTCGTGTGTCAGAATAAGATCGATTTCCGGTCCAATCTGGATCTGGCGAATGCCAAATTTATCGGGCCACGGCGTGTAGCTGCCCTCACCCCGAATACGACGGAAATGGATCGGATTGTCTGGATTCAGACGTTGAACGAACCCGACTTCAGGATTAAAGTCCTCGCCGATGTCTGTATATGAACCGTCGAGTTCAAATAAATTCGTGCGCCAATCCCCGCCGATAAAGAAGGCGTTGCTGTTTCCAGTGATATCTGCTTCAAAGGTACGCGACCACAACCCTTGAATATTAACCTCTCGCGTCGGACGGTAAGAAAAGTCGAGCCCTGCTGTGCTATTGTATGCGTCAGCATCTTGCTTATGGATAACGATTCCCCCGACAGTAGATCCTGCTAAGATGTCACGGTTTACCCGCATTACCGAGTAATTCGTGCGGGGCTCGCTGAATGGTCCTTCCTCGGATGCTTCCGTCTCATCCTCTTCAAAGTTGTTCGTCAACACGTTCAGAACCCCGATACCGTAAGGTCCGATTTTTCCAGTCATTTTACCACCGCTGAGAATCGGAATCGCGCGTCCTTCTGCAAGTCCAATGCGGCGGCTGTAAAAAAGTAGTAGAGGTGGTGGTCTGCGGAAGCTCGGACGCGGAATTCCAACATCGAAAATGCTGGCACCTTCCAAGAAGAACGGACGCTGCTCCGGAAAAAAAAGACTGAAACGCGTCAGATTCACTTGCTCCTGGTCTGCCTCAACTTGGGCAAAATCGGTGTTGAAGGTCAAGTCGGCAGTTAGGTTCGGGGTTACACCGTACTTGAGGTCCAAACCGGCATCAAATACGCCTTCTGTTTCCTCCGTTGATGACTCGTAACTTGCCCCCGGTAGGACATAAGGCAGCAATTCGATATTTCTGGATGGGGTGATGCCCTCTATCCCTTCAAGCGTGCCGAAATAGGCGGTGCGATACTTTGCCAGTCCACCGTACGTCTTGGGTGCTTCGTTCCATGCGTCAATCTCTTGTTTTCGTGCGATTTCGCGTCCGAAATTTATTCCCCAGTTCATCACATCGCTGCGTTCAAAACGGAGTTGACTGAACGGAATAGCAATCTCTACTGTCCAATTGTCTTCGTTAATTCTACAGCGGCACTCCCACACGATATCCCAACTTGTATTGAGACTCCCACCGCTGTTGGAAACCGCTGTATCTTCCATTCCACCTACTGGCGTGAAGCGAAAGAAGACGGCATTTCGTCGGTCATTGTAAGTATCTAATAGCAGAAAGCCGTAGTCGTTGGAGCGCAAACCCGGAGAGTCCCGCCGCATGTCGTTAGCGACAATCTTGTCCATCTCATCGAAAAAGATGAAACCGAAGTACAGTTTTTTGTCATCATACATAATCCGTACTTCAGACTGTTCTGTTGCCGGTTCGCCTTGATCGGGTTGAATCTGATATAACTGACGGATTGGTTCTACGGTCTGCCAAACGGGTTCGTCAAGAATTCCGTCAACCCTGATTTCCTCGGCAATGCGGTGTGCGGACATGCGCGGTAGCTCTCGTTCGGTCTGGGCATTGACACTGTGTGGCACGAATAGTACGCACACCCAGAGTAAGAGAAAAGAAACAAAACTTCGTACACGGGATTGATACTGAAAATTAGTAATGAAAGGTCTCATACGGGTTAGTGCCTCCTTTTTAAAGTTTGTCTATAAAAAGCGGGCTGCAGAGCCCACTATCCACTTCCTCCCCTTCCATCAACGACGATAGATGCTGACTTCCATGCCGTCACGTCTACCCGGCCGTCGCCGGCTTTCAAACCAGTGTGTTTCAGAGTCGTAATGAGAACGGACATGCTCCAAATAGGCTGCCATCGGCTCTGGTCTACCTACGTTATCAGCGACAAGTGTTGCGGGATTGGTTAATCGAGATTCAATGGCTTGAAAACAAGCGAAATACCCGTCTTTGTTGTTATCAAGAAACAGGAAATCGACAGGTTCTTGGATGGTTTTGAGGACTTCTGCAGCGTCGCCGATACGGGAGTCCACAATATCTGCTACGCCTGCTTTCTCAAAATGTGCGCGTGCCCGCTGGGCATTGACATCCTCTATTTCCACTGTTATCAAACGTCCCGCGCCTAATGATTTTAACACACGTAACATCCAAAGTCCAGAATAACCGATGGCGGTCCCACACTCTACAATCAGGGACGGTTTTGCGTTTTCAACGCAACTGGCGAGTAATTTTGCTTTATCAGGTCCCAGCATCGGCACGCGTTCTTCCCGACACTGCTCCTCGACCTCTTTAATAACTTGGTCTAACATTAGTGGCTCTCCCTATTTTCTACGTTTTTCAGATTGGCAATACTGTAATCGAACAGCGTGTCGCTCGTTTTGTGATGGTCTTCAAGCGCGTAGTGTTCCAATAGCGTCTTGGGACCGTGATTCAAGGCGAAAATGCCGTAGTCTTTTCCGTTCGGCGATCGGGTAATTGAATGAATATGGTCTAAGCCGCCGCGATCACCTCGATCGCGTCCGCCTCTACCGCCGCGCCCGCGTCCTGTGCCGACACCGCCTTCATTGTTGAATTCAATCCAGACAGCCGGGTTGAAAACGCGGTAGTAAATCGGATCGT
This sequence comes from Candidatus Poribacteria bacterium, assembly GCA_965232115.1. Lineage (GTDB taxonomy): Bacteria > Poribacteria > WGA-4E > WGA-4E > WGA-3G > WGA-3G. The sequence continues at coordinate 2,661,874 of OZ246958.1, read as the reverse complement.
TGATAGTCGTGCCACCGATCCAGACGAAATAGGTATCATCAAGTCCGGCATCGACATCCGTCATCCAGACATCCGCAAACTCAGTTTCAAGGTTGTAGACGTACGTTTTAATCAGGTTCCGTAGGTTCTGTTTCTGGGTATCATTCATCTCTGAAGCCTTCAGACCAACACCGACGAAATCGGAATAGTCGTAATTCAGGAAAGTATCTGTTGATCTACCGGGACCGACTTGGAGTCTACGGCGACCCGTTTGAATGGCTTTCTCTCGCTGGCTTGCGTCGAGGCTGTGCATTAACGCGAAGGCGTTGGTTCTTTCGCCATCAAGTACGACAGTTCCGTTGACAGTTGCCGGTTCCGTCCCGATGAAGGCAGGGACAATCGAGACTTCATCCCCATGCACCAAAAAGTTGAGTGCCAAATGGTGTCCATCCAACTGAAACCCCCAAGATCCGTCTGTCTCTGGGTTACCGAATAGTGCGATGTGATAGCGATTTGGGTCCCACATCCCAGGTCTGATTTTATTGAGATACGTTTCAACATCTTTTGTAATGAGAGAGACTTTAGTATAGCCATCGTCACTCAAAAATGCTTCCAAAACTTTATAGAAAAGTGCCAACTGTTCAGCAGACAACTGACCAAAACGGATGCCGCCGCGATCGCCGTCTCTATCTGGTGGTGTATTCGTCCACGAATAAGATTCTTTATGTCCGAGCGGGAAGGCAGCTGCGTCAAGAAGTTCGCTGCTCAGCGATGCGCGAAAACTTTTCATGGCGTTCGCCAAAGCCACAATTGAGGGTTTTGTAGAGATTTCGGCGATCTCTGCTGTCTTTTCTGCTATATCTTCTGCAACCTCTCTATCACCGTGTCCAAAGCAGAATGATATGGCTAATAATAGTATTCCGAGTATGATGCTCGGAATCCGAAACTTCATCAGATATATTCTCCTTTCTTAATTGGTTGTTAGTTATTGGTTATTGGTTATCGGTCAGCGGCAGCTCTGTGCAATTAGAGTGGTCTTTCACTGACAGCTGAGGACTGACCACTGATAACTATCACAGTGGGAACTTCTCGTTAATCAGCATGATCGGTTCTTGATTCGCGAACATCCGATAGGCACGACTGATAAACGTCTCACCTTCGAGGTGTGCGACAGCGGACGGTAAATCCGTTAAGGTCTCAATACCGCACCAGAGCAGCTCACGCCGGGTCTCTAAACCACTGCCCCGCAAAAGTCCACCCAATCCCTGTTTGTCGGTTGTTAACCCATCTAAAAGGGATTGCGGGAGACGATGCGGGGCAATGAGTGAAGTTGCGTAAGTGTGAATTATCGGAGATGATTTGTCTTGTGAGTAGGTTTGGAGGACGACTTGGCGTGAAATAATCTCTACTCCAGCGGGTAGTTGAAGCCAAGAGTGTTCGGTACTTAGTATCTGTTTCGTCTGTTGTAGTAGCACAACCTCCACCGGTGTGAGTGTATAGGCTTCGATAAATCGCGTAACTGTCCCGTCCATAACGAGGAGTCCGCGTTGGAATGCGGAAAGTCGTGCGAGGTTGATTTCTTTTAGGTTTTCGGGTTTGGCGTTTTGTGCAACGAAGAGTGATTTCATGCGTGTGTTAACGCAGGTCCTCCGTCGCTGGTTGAATGTATCTATTTTCATGATGGGAAATTTCCGTTCTTTAGAAAAGATATGTTTAATTAAAAGCGACATACAATTTAAATTGATTTATGATATTAGACATATAGATTTGAAAAAGGTTCGTTTCCGAGAACATAAAGACGAATTCGGCTTGACATGCCTCATGAAGACGGATATACTGTTTTTCGCCGATTCGGTTTGCAATGCTGCTTTCTATCAGACTATGGAGAGACATTCCGAGTGTCCATACCTTTAAGTCGTTCTATATCTCTTTTCCTAATTACTTCGCTTCTGTTTTTCTCCAGTTTCACGGTAATAGCAGAAGCGCATCCGCTGTCCCTTGGTGAACACCTCTTCACACAGGGCAATTATGATGCTGCGATTACTGAATATAAACGCTTCCTTTTTTTTCATCCGGATGATGAACGTATTGGGGAGGTGTATCACAACATCGGACTCGCCTACAGAGGACAAGGCTTATGGACGGAGGCAATCACTACCCTTCGGATAGCAGTCCATCACGCCACAGATGACGCATCGAAATCGGAGTATCAGTTGACACTCGCTGTAACGCTAATCGCCATGCAGGATTACGATCTTGCCCAATTGGAATTGATTAAGGTGACACTACGGAGTCCATCTGCGTTGCTTTACCGTAGGGCGTTATTTTTGAGAGCGGTTGCCTATATCTACCAGTTCCGATGGGATGAGGCACGGGAAGTCCTGAAAAACTGGGGGACTGACGAGAGGTTGGATGAACTTTTTGATGAGGCTGTTAGTGTATCTCAGAAGTCTGTCAATGTCGCAAGGATACTCTCAACAATTCTCCCAGGTGCTGGACAGGTCTATGCCGGCAATTGGCGAAGCGGTTTAAACGCATTATTCCTAAACGGTGCAGTTGGCTTCCTCACAGTTGATGCAGCGTTGGATGGATACTATTCAGATGCGCTGTTATGGGGAGGACTCGTTTTCTGGCGTTACTACCGAGGAAACACCTTCCGCGCTGGACAGGCAGCGGAGCAGTTCAACCAACAACGCACGCGAGAGGCTGCCGATGCGATCTTACAAAGGCTTCAAGAAATTGTTGACACGCCCTAAAAGCGCTTGCTACACTTCTGAACGTTTCTGAAGGATGTACACAACCACAATGAGCACAATCGCAATGGTGAACGTCCAGATGTTGTAGATGTACGCAAGGAACGCCGCAATCGCAAGCACTATCCACTCGTACCAGTGTGTCTTTCGGACGAAGTATCCCATTGTAACCATTGAGAAGACAATCGTCCCGACAACAGCACTTACCACGGACAACGCGTATTCAAGCGGGGTGCCGTCTGTGAATAGAATGTGCGTATACGCAAATAGCAACGGCATGATGTAGAGCAGTTTGGCGAACTTGAAACATGCCCACCCTGTTTTCCATGGATCGGCACGTGCGATGGCGGCCCCAGCGTAAGCACCCAAGGCAACCGGCGGTGTGATATTTGAATCTTGACTCAGCCAGAAGATAATCAGGTGTGCCGCAATGATGGATATGCCCATTTCAGGGGTCGTCAGGATCGGCACTGCGAGTTCAGAAGTGATTAGATAGGCAGCGGTGACAGGGATCCCCATACCGAGGACTAAAGAAGCAGCGGCGAGGAATAGTATTGCGATAGCCTTGTTGCTTCCGGCGACTGTTAGCACCAATTCCGGGAATATCCGTCCCAAACCCGTCAAGTCAATAACGGCAACGATGATACCAATCGTGCCGACGGCGCCACCAATCGCAAGCGAATTCTTTGCACCACTCACCATCGCCTCCCAGATCCGTTTTGGTGTTAAGCGGGTCTCTGGACGGAAGTAGCTTACCGCAATCGTGACGAGTATCGCGAAGAACGCTGCTTTATAGGCGGTATACCCCGCGATGAGCATCCCAATCAGCGTAATCAACGGTAATAGGTAAAACCACCCACTTTTAATCAGAGATAAGAATTTAGGTGTTTCTGCTGCCGCTATCCGTTCGAGTCCCTCTTTTTTCGCTTCACAATGAACCATCACCCAGACAGATAGGAAATAGAGAACTGCTGGTACGATAGATAAGAGCGCGATTTGGCTATAGGGCAACCCTGTTCGTTCTGCTATCAGAAACGCGCCCGCGCCCATCACTGGCGGTAAGAATTGCCCACCTACAGAAGCGGAAGCCTCAACAGCACCAGCGATATGCGGACGGAATCCTGTGCGTTTCATTAATGGGATAGTGAATGTTCCGGTGGCTACTGTGTTTGCGATTGCGCTTCCCGCAACAGAGCCAAAAAAACCTGAAGTCATAACCGAGACTTTTGCTGCACCGCCTGTTGAACGTCCGGCTATCGACATCGGTAGATTGATAAAGAATTGTCCAACCCCTGATTTTTCCAAAAACGCACCGAAGAAGATAAAGAGAATGACGTACGTCGCCATCACGTTTGCCATGATGCCGAAAACCCCCGCCTGATTGAAAAAACAGTGCTCAATGATTCGACGCACCGAAAAACCTTTGTGGGCAATGGCATCAGGCATAGAGCGACCCACAAGGGCATATAGAATGCCAATGACGGCAATGATAGGCAGTGCCCAACCGACTGTTCTGCGGCTGACTTCAAAACTAATTACGATAGCGATAGCACCCACAAAAATATCGAGCTGGTTGTAATTGCCCGCACGGGTTGCCAGATCGGGATACTCCACGATCCAGTATCCGATCGTGAAGATGCTACATGCGACGAGTCCCATGTCTAAAACAGATGGACGGTGGACTGGAGAGGTCTGTCGGCATCGGTAGAGAAACCCAATGAGGAGGTAGGTCACAAGGAGATAGAAGCCGATATGATATTGCTCACTGGCACTGCCAAAGCCTGCACTATAAAGATAAAAAAGGACAAGGCAGACGGCGCCCAACTCGAATATCCATCTGTATACAGGTTTCAAGTCAATCCGTTGCGTCTCGAAACCGGTAACACCTGTTGTTTCTGTTTGTGCCATTGTGTCTCCAGTATAGGTATTTTCTTTAATTCTACATGAAAAAGGGCGGGAAAGCAACGGTTTTATCCGTTTGAACCCAATCCGTTCCTTGTAGAACGTTCTTATTCGGATGCCCGTCGTGTCCCGAACAAGTTCGGGCATCCTCCTATGAATTATTGAAACGTTGAGTGGCACTGCGGAAAATGAGCCGAGTGCTTGATGGGAAAAAACAGTTGTGATAGAATTACAGCACGTCAACTAATTGAGAGAGGAGATAAAAATGGCAATAGGATTGGGCGTTATTGGGATGAATCCGACAAATATGGGTTCAACGGCGACACTTTTGAAGGATGTACCGGACCTGAAATATGAACTCCGCGGTATCTGTGCAAAGCGGGCAGATGTTTTGGAAAACTATGCAAAGCAGATTGGTGTGGATTTTTGGACGACGGATTACCGGGAACTGGTGCAACGCGAGGATATTTCTGTTATCGCAATCTATTCTCCTGACCACTTGCATGCTGAACACTGTGTCGCGGCGATTGAAGCTGGGAAACATATCATTTGTACGAAACCGATGGTGACCACATTAGCCGATGCGCAACAGTTGGTAGATCTGGTACGCGAACACAAAGTCAAATTCCTCGTTGGGCAAACGATGCGGTTTGATCTCCAGTTTTTGACAATGAAACGGTTCTTTGACGATGGCGATTTAGGCGACATCATGATGGCGGATGCCTATTATGTTCACGACATGCGCGAGGTCTATGCGTTTACACCGTGGCGGCTCCATGAACCTCAAGATTTGATGTTCGGCGGTGTTGTGCATCCTGTTGACATATTGCGCTGTCTTCTCGGTGATGTAGATGAGGTACATGCCTACGGCACTAAAGGTCTACTCACGCCGGAATACCCGATAAAGAACAATTTCTTTCTTAACCTGAAATTTAAGAGCGGGCAGATTGCGAGAGCGATGGGGCTTTACGATATCGTCCATCCTCCGATGCCGATGATGCAGCTCTCCGTTTTCGGAAGTAAAGGAACAATAATTGGGGACTTTACGGACAACGAAGAAGGACACGTTAAGTTGATGCTCGATAAAATGTCCACCGGAGAGCCCTTTGAAGTGACATGTCCACCGGAGACAGATACAAGTGTTTATGGACACGGACAAACAGTGATCCGATATATGCGGCATTTTCAGCAGTGTCTGGAGGAAGATTTAGAACCCTCGCCGAATGTGATTGATGGTGCGAAGTCTATCGCCGTCGGTGCAGCAGCGTGGGAATCCATTGAGACGGGGAAACCTGTAAAGGTGTTCAACGAATTTGTGTAGAGGGTTATCAGTTATCGGTTATCGGTTAGGAGGCTATCCCTAACAATCCACGACTTCTTGGCGGACACCAAGTTGGGGAAGATTGTTACGAATGACTGTTAACTGACGACTGACAACTGATAACTATTTTGCTATTTCAGGATTAGCATTTTCCGTAATGCGGATGTCTCGTTTGTTCGTAACTGGTAAAAATAGATACCGCTTGCGACACGCTCGCCTAAAGCGTTCCGACCGTCCCAATACGCAGCACTGTTCCGCTCGGTGTAGTAGCCCTCGGGCTGATATCCAAGTGCCAGTTGCCGGATAAGCGTCCCCTTTGCGTCGTAAATGAGAATCTGCACATCCGTACCAGTCGCTAACTGGTATGGAATCCATGTTTCGGGGTTGAACGGATTTGGATAATTCGCGAGGAGTCGTGTTTCCTGTGGTGTTGCTGATGCTAAAAGACTTTGGAGAAACGCAAGCACCTTTTGGTATTTCAGTGAACCGTCATCTTCCAACTGTAAGCTGCGAATTTCTGCTTGAATCAGAGCACGGTCAACGGCTGTTAATTTACCACCAATCTCTGGTGCCGCAGGATTCACAGCGTCGTCGAGATCCGATATTACAACAATCAGGTCTGCAGCATTAACAGTGCCATCTCCGTTGACATCGACACGTGGGTTGACGGGTGGATTTTGTCCCAAGGCTGCTGCCACCAACATCAAGTCTGTGTTGTTAACTTTGCCATCGGCGTTTATGTCCGAAGCAGAACGGGTTGCTGAAGTGCCCACAAATGTTTGTGATGTGCCGAGGGCGATACCAGCAGCTTCGCCAGATCCGGTGAAGATTTCTTGGACGTTCGATCCGTCAAGATTCGCTCGCTGGATGCTGCTTTTGGTGATGCTCCCTGTAACGGGGTTCCATACCTGATCCGTCCAGTAAACCTTGCGTCTTGCTGTGTCTAAAACTATGTTTGACGGTCCTGCTAATCCGGTGACGAGGGTCTCAACGTTGGATCCGTTAAGGTTCGCTCGCGAGATGTGTTTCCCTTCATAGTCAGCCCAGTACATTTTACCACCTGCAGTATCCAAGGCGATATCGCTTGGCGTGCGTGTGCCATTGACAAGGTCTTCGACGTTTGAACCGTTGAGGTTTGCGCGTTGGATTGTACCCACTTCTGCGTCTGTCCAGTACACTTTACCCATGGCGGTGTCAAGGGCGATACCTTCTGCGGTTCCCAATCCTGTGACGATGTCTTGTACATTTGAACCGTTGAGGTTTGCGCGTTGGACTTTACTTTCCGTAATGGCACCTGTGAAGCGATCCCAGCCTTGGTCTGTCCAGTAAATTTTGCCTTTAACCAAGTCCAGAGCAATTGACAACGGGCCCGTCAATCCTGTGATAAGGTCTTGAATGTTTGAACCGTTAAGGTTTGCGCGACGGATTTTACCAGAGTCGGTTTCTATCCAATAAATCTGCCCTCTCGTTAAATCCAGAGCGATTGCCGATGAATCTGGTACATTGGTGATGATGTCTTCAACCTTCAAGTTATTAATATTGATGCGTCGGATTGCGGATGCGTGTTTATCTGCCCAATAGATTGCTGGACTTCCAACAGCCGTCCCCGTCGGGGTGTATATGAGTTCGGGCAATGCTACCGTGCTGAAGCCTTCAGGTGTTCCCAACCCAGTGATAACAGATTCTGCATTTGACCCATTGAGATCTGCGCGTTGCACTTTTCCATTGGAATTCGTCCAGTAGAGTTTACGCGCCCCAAAGTCAACAGCGATGCCGAGAGGCACTGATGTGTTTATTGTAACAAGTCTCTCAACGTTTGATCCATTGGGGTTAGCGCGTCGAATTCTTCCGCTATTTACATTTATGGTTACGTTCAGCATTTCTGTCCAGTAGACCTTGCCACCGGCAATAGCGATGCCTGTGAGGGTGCCAGATCCTTTGGCGATATTTTGTGGGTTTGAACCGTTAAGGTTCGCTCGTTTGAGGTTCGCTCCATCCGACCAGTAGATTCTGCTATTTTCTGTATCTATAGTAATATTGTCTGGCGAATTTGAGCCGGTGATGAAATTCGGTTGGAAGTTTGAACCGTCTAAATTGAGGCGTTGTATTTTACCCCAAGTATTCGTCAGATAAATCTTGCCTTTTGTGGTGTCAATCGCAATACTTTTGACGATACTCGTTAATCGCTTAACGACTTCAATGTTTGAACCGTCCATATTGGCACGTTGGATCTTCCCCCGAGTGTTGCTAATCTTTTCTGTCCAATAGATTTTACCATTCGCTGTATCCACAAAAATACTGGTTGCATTCCGGACAGTTGGGAGCATCTGCTCTACTCTGTTTCCTGTCAAACGGTGGAGTGTGCCTGTACTGGCATTTACCCAAAACATTGGTGGACGTTCCGACACATCAATAAGAACGGTTGGAGATGGCGGCAGATGTTCTGCTCCGGGGGTGCCATAATTGGGTGGGTTGAAGTTCACACGTCCACTTGATGCGTGCCAATTGTCTGGCAGTATGCCATCAGAAATTCTTCCTGTTGCGTAATTAATTACACGGTACATGGAGACGAGCGGACGGTTTTGTGAAGTGTTGCCGCTTTGACCAGGCGGATTCCAACCCTTACGGTTGGTGGTGGTTCCTATGTTGCTCATCCGGTCGATAACCTTTACTCGTCTGTTAGCGTCATAGGAAGGTGTAAAAGTTGTATTAGGTAATGGGTTGGCGGCGGTGTCGGAGAAACGAAGATTTAAACTACCGTAGGCGAAAGTGTAGGTCCGTTTTGAAGCGTTGTAAAGTTCAATCCACTGTTTATTTGTGGAAGCCCCATCGAGGCCCCACATGATTTCAGAGATGACCAGATCACCAAATTCTGGTTGATTTGCCCCAGATGATAATGGGTTTTGATTTGTATCTGTGATTAACTCAATTCGTCCGCCATTTTGGAAAAGGTGTGCCAGATTTGGAAAATCGGCGTTTGCGGCATTTTGATCGACCGAGTAATATGAACGGTAGGTTTTGAAATCGCCAGTTTCATTTACACCTGACTGACGCGTACGTGCTAAAAGTACGAATTCGCCCGGGCGGATGATGAACTTATTAGGATTTAAACCAGAAGGTTTTTCGACAGCAATCGTAATCCCTGTCGTATCCACAAATTGGTGGAATTCAATATCTATTGTTACATCTGGATTCAGTTGGCGTAGCGTGCGGAGCGGCATTAGATCGCTGATTGGATTTCCCGATACCCATAGGACTTCGAGGTTTTCCAAGTTTGAGAGCGGTGCCGCGTCCGTGATTTGGTTCGTGTTGAGATAGAGTCTCCTGAGGCGCGTTAAATCTTCGAGGGCAGTAATATCACGAATTTCGTTAGCACTGAGGTTGAGGTGTGTTATTTCAGTCAATTCCGTGAGGGATGTCACATCTTGAATCTGATTTCCTGAAATCTCTAATCTTATAAGCTGCTTTAATCCTGTGAGGGCTGCGATGTCGCTAATTTGATTCTCTGACAATTTTAAGTATGTTATCTGCGTCAGATCCGCGAGGGGTGTGAGATCCGAGATTTGGTTTCCAAAGAGGTCTAACCTCCTGATTCCTTCTGAGTTACTGATATGTGCAATGTCGGTGATCTGATTCTCTGAGAGATTCAGAGAGAATATTTGTGTCAGACCCGCGAGGGGTGTGAGATCCGAGATTTGATTTCCCGATAGTTCTAACCTTATAATGCCTTTCAATTCTGTGAGGGGGGTGATGTCACTGATACTATTGTTCAGGAGATTTAAATCTGTGATTTGTATCAATTCTGTGAGCGGGGTAATATCAATAATCTGGTTGGAACCGAGGTTTAACCGGGTCAAGTTTACCAATGTCTCAAGCACAGTGATATCTTGGATACGATTAGAATTGAGATTCAGCTCTGTTAGGTGCGTTAATCCTTCAAGGAGAGTGATGGTTGTAATTTCATTAGCACCAAGATTTAGGACTTCTAACTGGGTTGCGTGTTCTAATCCTTTAATGTCCGTTATTTCGCTGTTTTCAGCATTTAAGATGGTTAATGCTTGCATTGCGTGCTGTGTGAGCGAACCGTTTGCCTCTATGTTAAGGGCTTGGCGCACTGCCGTTCTTAAATTTTCGTCCGGCATCCATTCTGTCTCATTTTGCGCCGAGGCGATGTTAAGGCAACAACTGAGAGCAGTGATCACAACAAAGAGCCTGTAAAAACCTTTCATTAATTCGTGTTCCTTTCAATTTGATTGAGGTAGAGTTAGTGGTAACTATCCGTTGCCAAAAACGGGACGACGGCGTAGGTTTCGCGAACGATTTTTCAAGTTATGATTAGCGGATATGGCGAGAACCTCGCCTGCGTCTTGTACAATGGGATGTTCATACCACACTCAATGGACGCCTGCACTTCGTTAATCAGTTGGTCTCTTCGCATCTCCATTTCCTATTTAAGACGTTTCCAAAATGGAAAAGTTTAATCGCTCTATTTTGTAGAGATGGATTTCAGGGCTCGCCTTTTTAGCAGTAAAAAAAGTAAAATTTTTCTTGACTTATTTTTGTCGATTCGTGTATAATTTAGGTATGCCTAAATTAATTTCTCTGTATCTCTAATAATTCTGGCACATAGTGCCTAAAATCAGGTAGATTGCGAATCTACCGTATACCGCAAGATAGGGATTCCGCGTATTGCGTGTTTTCCTGCGGATTGGAAAGATTGATGCTTACACATGCGGCTGAGGACTACCTCAAGTCAATCTATAAGTTGCAAGAGAAGGGTGGCAAGGTTTCGACTGGTATTTTAGCGGCATATCTCAATGTCAAACCAGCCTCTGTCACTGGGATGATCAAAAAGTTAAAGACGATGAATCTTGTCATCCACGAGCGTTATCAAGGTGTTACATTGACGGATGCTGGCAGATCGATTGCTCTTGAAATCATAAGGCACCATCGCTTGTTGGAGCTTTACCTGTTCAAGGCACTCGGTTTTCCGTGGGACGGCGTTCACGAAGAAGCCGAGAAATTGGAACACGTTATATCGGAAGACATGGAGGCACGGATGGACGAGTTTCTCGGTTATCCGACTGCTGATCCGCATGGCGCGCCGATACCTGATAAAAACGGTGTTGTGGTACAAACGGAACATATTCCGATGACAGATCTACAAAACGGACAATCTTGTGTTGTTGCTGAAGTGAGTGATACCGATCCTGCGATGCTCCGGCACTTGGGCAGTCTTAATCTTTACCCCGGGACAGCGTTTCATGTGAAAGAGGTCGCTCCATTTGAGGGCCCCTTTACTATCGACGTTAGAGGCGAGCAAGTGGTTATTGGACGTGAAGTTGCCAAGCATATTTTTGTTGATAATGTTCAAGATGCAGATAATGTGTAGGCGCGCTGTGAAGGCGCGCGTGGAACTGCTAAGAGGAGCCTAAAAATGGAAGATCAGAAAAAAACAAAACCCGATGCACAAACAATCAAGGTATGGAAACACCATTTGCAAGATGAAGTTGATGCCAGTTTCCTTTATGGTGTTTTCGCCAGTCTCGAACCTGATGCCAAGCGAAAAGAAATATTAAGTGGACTCGCTGAGGTGGAGAATCGGCATGTCGAACGTTGGGAAGAGATGTTCACGGTGTATAATATAAAGTTCAAGCGACACCATCCAACGATGAAAGCGCGTTTGATGGCGTGGTATGCCCACCGCTTTGGGAGCGAGTTCCCACTTTCGCGGATGCTCGGTGAGGAGGCGAGTGAGGTCAAAGACTATCTAACGCTTCATAGGAACAGCACTTTGGCAGACGCGAAGGAGACCGCCCTTGACTTAGCCAGAGAATCTGCGCTTCATACAGAAAGTTTGCAGGAACTTACGGGGACAAGCGACGAACCGTGGCATAAAACCGAATCCGGCGGTATGTTGGGCAATATTGTTTACGGGTTTAACGACGGTTTAACGGCGAACTTCGGATTGGTCGCTGGCGTTATCGCTGCGACATCGGATCTCTCCACGATTCTTGTAACAGGCATTGTTGGAACCGTAGCGGATGCTCTGTCTATGGGGGCTTCAGGGTACCTCGCCGCCAAAAGTGAGCAAGAAGTCTATGAACACGAGATTGAGGTTGAAAGAGAAGAGATCCGTCTGATGCCCGATATTGAAGAAGACGAACTCGCCCTTATCTACGAGGCTCGCGGCATCCCAAAAGATCAAGCCCGGCTCCTTGCGCAGGAAGTGATGAGTGACCCGGAACGGGCATTAGAGGAGAAGATCCAAGCTGAACTTAAGATTGGTGAAATACACACAACGCCCTTCAAAGAAGGGTGGATTACGGGATCTGCAACTGCTATTGGTGCTTTTATTCCTGTTGCACCGTTCCTGTTTACAGAAGGGTTGCTCGCTATTTGGATATCGTTCGCGCTTGCGATGTTTTCCCACTTTGCTGTCGGTGCAGCGAGAAGCCTTTTCACGGGACGCGGCTTGATTCGGAGTGGGTTTGATATGTTTGTTGTGGGACTCGGTGTCGCTGGCGTTGGATACCTCGTCGGCGAATTGTTAGAACACTTTTTCTTTGGGAATTAAAGCTATGCAGAGACTATACATTTTATTGTGCCTGATTGTTCTACTTGTAGGCACCGGTTGTGATTCAAAGGAACAACCCGGTGCCTCGGTTGCTGGAAAATACCGCGTCGTCACAACAATAGGAATGATTACAGATATCGTTGAGAACGTTGGTGGCGATCACGTTGAGGTGATAGGGCTGATGGGACCTGGCGTGGATCCGCACCTTTACAAGGCGAGCGCGGGTGATGTCCAGAAACTTAGTTCGGCAAGTCTCATTTTCTATAACGGCTTGCATCTTGAGTCAAAAATGGCGGATATCCTTGCGAAAATGTCGGGGAATACCAAGACCGTTGCTGTAACAGAAGCGGTTGACCGGAGCCTGCTGCTAACACCACCGGAATTTGAGGGACAATACGATCCGCATTTGTGGTTCGACGTGACGCTTTGGATGAAAGCGGTTGGAAAGGTTCGCGATGCGCTGAGTGAGTTTGATCCGGACAACACTTTAGGGTATTGGAGTAATGCACAACGTTATTTCGCGAAACTTGCCGAGCTGCACGAGTATGTAAAGGCGCAAGCGGAACGTGTGCCAGCGGAGCAACGTGTGCTTGTCACGGCACACGACGCTTTTAACTACTTCGGGAAAGCGTACGGATTTGAGGTTCGCGGACTACAAGGAATTAGTACCGCAACAGAGGCGGGTATCGCTGATGTGCAGGAGTTGGCGACTTTTATCGCAGCGCGACGCATCCCGGCAATTTTTGTCGAATCGTCTGTCTCTCCACGCAGTCTTGAAGCCGTAAAAGCTGCTGTGAAATCAAAAGGGTTTAATGTGGAAATTGGCGGAGAACTTTTCTCCGACGCTATGGGAAATGAAGGCACCCCCGAAGGCACCTATATCGGGATGGTTCGCCACAATATTGATACAATTGTGAAAGCACTGATAGGGGAATCGAAGGCAAGCTCATCTTCTACAACGGGATACTAAATTGCAAGCACTTGAAACCAAAGCCATTGAGGTAACCGATCTAACGGTTGCTTATCAGGATAAACCGGTCTTATGGGATATTGATCTTGATGTCCCACCGGGTGTGCTTTTATCGATCATTGGCCCCAACGGTGCTGGGAAAACGACGTTGATTAAGGCAATCTTGGGCTTGGTGCGTCCTGCAGCGGGCAATGTCTTGATTTACGACAAGCCTTATGAAACGCAGCGGCGGATTGTTGGCTACGTGCCACAGCGGGGTACGGTTGACTGGGATTTTCCAACGAACGTCTTGGATGTCGTGATGATGGGACGCTACGGTGCGCTTGGATGGATACGCCGACCCGGAAGACAGGAGCGTGAACAGGCTATGTACGCATTGGAAAAGGTCGGCATGGAGGGGTATACAACTCGGCAAATCAGCCAACTCTCCGGTGGTCAACAACAACGCGTCTTTCTCGCGCGTGCGCTCGTTCAAGATGCCACAGTGTATTTGATGGATGAACCTTTTCAAGGGGTCGATGCGACCACGGAACGCGCAATTGTAACCTTACTTCAAGAACTTCGAGCAAACGGTAAAACTGTCGTTGTGGTGCATCACGACCTCCAGACTGTAACGGACTATTTCGACTGGGTGATGCTATTGAATATTCGTCGTATTGCCAGCGGTCCGGTTACTGAGATATTCACACCTGAGAATTTACGTGAAACTTATGGCGGTCGCGTGGCATTCATGGCGAACAACCCTTAAAATGGAAAATTTGAGTCTCCTAACCCATCTTGATTATACGCTCATGATTGTTGCTGTCGGTGCTGCACTGCTTGGGACTGTCAGTGGCGCGCTCGGCACTTATGCGGTTTTGCGTCGTCAGAGTCTTCTTGGCGATGCTATCTCACATGCTGCCCTTCCTGGTATTGCCATTGCGTTTTTACTTACAGGGAGCAAAGCGCCGCTGATTCTGGTGCTCGGTGCAGCGATTGCGGGATGGTTAGGCACGTTGCTGATTATGAGTGTTGTCAGACTGACGCGTATCAAATACGATAGCGCACTCGGTATCGTGCTTTCTACCTTTTTCGGGTTCGGTCTGGTGCTACATACACTGATTCAGCGTACTGGCAATGCGAATCAGGCGGGTTTGGATACATTCCTCTTCGGACAAGCTGCCACAATTTTGGAGCGCGATGTTTTGACAATAGGCATACTGGGTGGTATCGCAATTATCATTACGATTGTTTTTTGGAAAGAGTTGAAATTGCTGGTTTTTGATGAAGGTTTCGCTGCGTCGCTCGGTTTCTCAACCCGTGCGCTGGATATTCTTTTAACGAGTCTTCTTGTTATAGCGATTGTTCTCGGTTTGCAGGCTGTTGGTGCCGTGTTGATGAGTGCGATGTTGGTCGCACCAGCTGTTGCGGCACGGCAGTGGACGAATAGACTCAGTATCATGATGCTTCTCGCTGGCGGCTTTGGCGCACTCGCCGGCGTGAGCGGAACGATTATTAGCAGTAGTGCCGCACGCATTCCGACGGGTCCAACGATTGTCTTATGTGCAACAGTTGTCGTTGGATTTTCAATCGTTTTTGCCGCAAATCGTGGGCTTTTGTGGGATTGGATGCGTCAGCAACGGAATAGGCGCAGTCTGAAAATGGAAACGGATGGATTGTTTAAACAACCGCAGCAAGGAAACGATTGAGACAGATGTTACAGGCACAACTTGAAATCCAACTCATTGCGATTGTCACGGCAGTGGCATGTGCCTTGCCGGGTGTATACTTGGTCCTGCGGCGGATGACGCTAATGAGCGATGCTATTAGCCATGCCATTCTTCCGGGTATCGTACTCGCCTTTTTTCTCACGGAGAGCCTGTCGTCACCGCTCCTAATCCTTGCTGCTGCGGGGACGGGTGTACTGACCGTCCTCTTCGTTGAACTGCTACAACGGACAAAACTCGTGAAAGAGGACGCAGCGATCGGATTGACGTTTCCCGCGCTTTTCAGCATCGGCGTTATCCTAATCTCCCGATTCGCAGGAAACGTTCATCTTGATATGGATGCTGTCCTTCTCGGTGAACTCGCTTATGCACCGCTGAACCGGTTAGAAGTTTTCGGATACAATTTGGGTCCCGTTTCTCTTTACGTGATGGGTGGGATTCTTGTGCTGAACCTCGTCTTTATTCTCTTGTTCTATAAAGAATTGAAGTTGGCAACCTTTGACGCGAGTTTAGCGGCTACGTTAGGATTTGCCCCTACCTTGATTCATTACGGGTTGATGACGCTGGTATCTGTGACGACTGTAGGCGCGTTTGACGCTGTTGGTTCGATATTGGTGGTTGCGCTTATTGCTGGACCACCTGCTACTGCTTACCTTATGACAAATAGACTCTCGCGTCTGCTGATCCTGAGTGCCGTCATTGGAAGTGTGAACGCTGTGGGTGGTTATTGGCTTGCCCACCTCTTTGATGTCTCAATTGCGGGTGCGATTGCGACGGTGACGCTTCTCGTGTTTGGATTGGTTTTTCTATTTGTTCCGAACCGTGGACTTATTGCTATTGCGCGTCGGCATGCACGCCAAAGGTGGGAGTTTGCGCAGACGATGTTGGTTATCCATCTTTTGAATCACGAAGGGCTTCCTGAAGCGGAGGAGGAGTCGGCGATAGCGAACCTTCATGAACATCTCAGTTGGGATCCGACATTCGCAAATCAAGTTGTCCGATATGCACTGAATAATCGATGTGTTTCGCAAGAGGAGGCACAGTTGATCTTAACGGAACGCGGGCGCTCTGTGGCACAACAAGCACTTGTGCAATAATTATTCTACACAAAGGCACCATCACGGTGAAAAACTGTTGTCATGTTCTTATAGCATCTCTGCACAATTACGAGACAGCCAAGGCGAATTAAGTCGATTTAACAGATTTAAAAAACAAAGTATTAAATTCCATCAAGGCATTTCGGAACAGTTAGTTGAAAGCCTTTTTGAAAAGCGTAAAATGTGTTAGTAGCAGCTTGGGTTAAATATGTTACATGAAGATACCATCACAGCCAAAATTGTAGATATACTCGAAACCATGCGGCGCGCGTGGAATGTAGAGCCACAGAATACCCAGACCTTTCTCATCGAAAGCCAACGCCCAGATTTTACAGTTATCGCCCTATCTTTGACGTTGCCTATCAACTTACCCTCGCGTTGGCAACGGATGATAGACTCGTCGGAAGGGTCTTATGGCTCTTACGAAATACTGCACAGCGACTTGTTGACAGAGGATTGGAGCACGTCCATGAACTCGCAGGAATTGTGTTTCAACGTTTGATTGTG
Source organism: Candidatus Poribacteria bacterium (assembly GCA_965232115.1). Taxonomy (GTDB): domain Bacteria; phylum Poribacteria; class WGA-4E; order WGA-4E; family WGA-3G; genus WGA-3G. Next base: position 2,645,062 of record OZ246958.1, on the reverse strand, counting down.
GACAGGAGGTTTATCAAAACCTTAGGATCAATGCCGACATTAGACATCCGCAAACTGGACGATGCCGCTTTGCAGAACGCTCAGCGAATCTTTGAAGAACTGAAGCCTAAAAAGATGCTTCCATTCAACCAGATGGATGAGGATGAGGTCCGCCATGAGTTGGATCGTAGGTTGCTATCTGAAGTCCTCGGTTTCACAGAAGGGACACATCCGGAAGTGCATACCGGTATACACAGGTTACGAGAACGGTTGTGTGCTGAACCGAGTATCCATGGTGGGAAAAAATCAAAGGTTGTTTTGTACTGATTTCAATACTATTTGTTTCTTGACTTTAGAAAATTTTTACGGTATACTTTTCACTCTATCAGATTTTTTTGAGTTGGGATTTAGCACAGTCTGGTGGTGAGTTTGCTTGCGGAGTATAATGTGGCAGTTTCAATTCCTGCTGTTCTGACCAATCAGAACATATTTCACTAATAATCATCAGGAGTAGAAAAATACGACATCTAAACGAACAAGATTTGCAAACGCTTTTACAATCTGAAGAGAATTATTACAACTCCAAGCGAGCAAATACTCAATCCTTTCAAAATTTCATACGTATTTTAATTGTTGCTTTTTTTGCTGCTTTTATTTCAAATACATCTTGGAATTCTTTACATGTCCCTGCTCTCGCTTACATTGGAACAGCCTCGCTGTTAATATCTATGATTCTAAATATAGATGCATTTCCAAAGGCGCAAAGCGCATTGGAACGAGTCCGAGATCTTACACATAAAATGTACGATGAAAACGATATTACATGCATAGATAAAATACAAAGCATAAATAAAAAGGAAAATAGACGATCAAAGTTATTAATATTTTTTCTTATCCTAAGCATTATTATCTGTCCCACTTCTTATATTGTTGAAAAAAGTCTTGGACCAAAGGAGGTGACACAAATGGCTAAAAATCAACAGGCAACCCAACAACCCAATAGAAAAATTGGGGGACAAGAAGAGAAACGATCGTGGGATACACCCTCTCGTCCAATAACCCCAACCCCTGCTGACACTGTTCCCTCTAATATGCCAGCACAACCCGTACAACCAGCAAAACCGGAACAACAACCCGCGCCACCAGTAAGACCGGAACAGCAACCAAGCACGGGGAAAAAATAGGCACTTGATTAAAAGGCATAAGGCACGTCTCATTTTGAGCGTGCCTTGTCCAAAATACTTCATAATAAGTAATTTGGGACTTGAAAACCTTTTGAAAAAGGACTCTGAACTCCTATGTTTATAACTTTATTAAAAATCCAAGTCTAAACCTACTTATCGTGTAAAAATATGGATGTGTCAAGTAGTATGTGTGGCATTGCAATAAGCAGGAGTAACACTATGGTTACAATGACACATAAAGAATATATTGCTCAAATCGTCTATAGCGAAGAAGATGGTTGTTTCATTGGGGATCTTGTGGGTATTCGTGATATAGTTTCTTTTCACGGTGATACGCTTGAAGAGATTCGGGTTGCCTTTGAAGAATCCGTTGATGATTATCTTTTAACGTGTCAAGAATTCAACCGCTCCCCGCAGAAACCGGTTAATACAAAAGAGGCAGTAGCAGGCTGACACAAAAACTGGAAAATTGTCTGCCAGTAAACATAAACGGAGAAGCCATGAAACAGATCAACTGGAAATGGTTTTTAGGAGGCCTCCTCCTTCTCAATATAGTGTTAATGGCAAGTGCCGATGAAGCAGCACTCAAGAATCCTGACGGATCATGGAAATGGACAAATCGACTCGCCCATGAAACCAGTCCTTATCTGCTGCTCCATGCCCATAATCCTGTAGATTGGTACCCGTGGGATGATGAGGCGTTGGAACGTGCGAAGAGTGAGAACAAACTGATTTTTCTCTCTGTCGGCTATTCCACGTGCTACTGGTGCCACGTCATGGAGCGGGAGGTTTTCTCGAACCCCGAAATCGCTGAGATGATGAATAAAGACTTCATCAATATCAAAATTGATCGAGAAGAACGTCCAGATCTCGATGAAATCTATATGACAGCCACTCAACTCCTAACGCAACGCGGCGGATGGCCCAACTCTGTTTTCCTTACACCGGATTTGAAACCGTTTTATGCAGGCACCTATTTCCCACCAACAGATATGCCGGGTAGACCGGGATTCCCAACTATCCTTGACGCAGTCCATGAAGCGTGGGTTACGCGAGAAGACGAAGTCATCGCATCCGCCAACCAGATTTCAGAAACGATTGCGATGGCGACGAGTAGGGTCTTCACTTCACTGACTGCCAAACCGCTGAGTCGATCTCTCATCACCGGGGCACTGAATTATCTCCAAACCAACTACAGTCGCACCTACGGTGGATTTGGGAATGCGCCGAAATTCCCGAATCCTGCGAATCTTGAACTCTTATTAAGTGAATATCAAAGAGGGTCGGGGTTACAAACCCCTCCTACAAGAGATGGTTCGTATCAAAGAGGGGCGGGGTTACAAACCCCTCCTACAAGAGATGGTTCGTATCAGAGAGAATCGAGGGAAACCCCTTCCACGGAAAGTGAATCGTTGTTGAACATGGCGACGCACACGCTGGATATGATGGCTTACGGTGGAATGTATGACCAAATTGGCGGCGGTTTTCACCGGTATTCCGTTGACGCGAAGTGGCTTGTCCCACACTTCGAGAAGATGCTTTACGACAACGCACAATTGGCGAAAGTCTATCTCCGCGCCTATCAACTCACACAAGAACCGCGCTATCGACGCGTTGCTGAGGAGATTTTCGGTTTCGTTTTCCGAGAGATGACTGCACCTGAAGGTGGGTTCTACTCGGCATTGGACGCTGAAACGGATGCTGAAGAGGGGAAGTATTACGTCTGGACAGCTGATGAGGTTCGGAAGGTTCTCGGTAAGAAAGCGGCGGAACGTTTCGCCACGGTTTATGGCGTGGATAAGGGTCCTAATTTTGAAGGGAAGAACGTTCTCTACGTTCCTGAAGGACCGGCTGCTGAGGAGGATCTGAAGTCGGTAGCATCTGAACGAGAAAAACTCTTGGTGGCGCGCGCGAAACGGGAATATCCGCTGTTGGATACAAAGATTATTGTCAACTGGAACGGTTTGATGATAGATGCCCTCGCTTACGGTTACGAGGTGCTTGGTGAAGAACGCTATCTCGCTGCTGCCGCAAAAGCCGCACTGTTTATTCTTGATACGCTGAGGAAACCCGACGGGGAATTGTGTCATACCTATACTGCCGGTGTTACAAAGCAGGATGCGTATCTTGATGACTATGCCTTTTTTGTGAAAGGTCTGATCGCACTGCATCGGGCTACGGGTGAGGAACAGTGGTTTAACGCAGCCAAAACACTCACGGATACGATGATTCCACTGTTTTGGGATGGTAAAAATGGAGGTTTCTATTACACGAAAGCAGATGCGAAACACCTGATTGTGCGAACCAAAAAGCCCTTTGATTCCGCGATTCCGTCTGGCAATGCTGTCGCTGTCGAAAATCTTTTGGTGTTCGGGACGGATTATCAGAACTATGCTGAAAGAACGTTACGGACCTTTGCTGAGTCTATATCGCAGGCACCCTCGTCTTTCATGTATATGCTTTTTGCACTTAATCACTATTTAATGTTAGAAGAAGGGACTGATTCCGAAACGCTATCGCTTGTGACTGCAGCTGCTGAAGTTAAAACGGAGAAAGGTAGAATATTCAACGTTGCGCTTCACCTCAAAATCACTGCAGGTTGGCATGTTAACGCGAATCCGACAGGTCAAGAAAACTTAATTCCGACGACCCTTGCAGTGGATACAGATGCACCGGTGGAGATTGTTGAGGTGGCGTATCCCAAAGGTAGATCTGCGCGCTTTGAATTTAGTGATGAGTCTTTGAACGTTTACGAAGGAAGTCTTACAATCCCACTTCAGGTAAAACAAAAACCGAGAACACTCCTTGACAGAACCGTGCCAATCATACTGAAACTCACCTACCAACCTTGTAACGAGAGGGAGTGTTTGTTGCCGCAGACGTTAGAGGTTCCGCTAAAGTTATCTAATAGATAGAAAATTTGACACACGCGTTTTTTTTTCGGGTATAATAGAACAAACTTAACGCAAGGAGACCTACAATGAAAATTGTTATTTCGATTTACACCACAATTTTTTTCTTAGCGATGACAAGTGTTATCGCATTTGCCAATATCGTTCCAGACCCTGTGCTCTATCTCAATGCTGCTGACAATCCTGCCCATCCGGATGCTTGGGAGAACCTCGGTACCGAAGGCGGGGAGTTGCTTCCTGCAGATAACGCGCCAGAACTCGAAGAAGGGACGATTAAAATTCCGGCACTCGGTATCGACCAGCCGAACGTGAAGTATTACACAGCTAAGGAGTCGCATTCAACCTTTGGCGGACCACCGCAGAAAAATACACCGCTGTTTTTTGAGGACTGGACGTTGGAATTCCTCTGTAGGCGCAACGGGGATTTCTTCGTGGAAGAGCATCACTTTGCCGGTTTCCAGAACAGTCCAAGAGAAGGCAAACAGGGAATTCGGCTTTGGATAGTCGGTGGTCAGAATTTGGATGCCTCTATTCATGCCAAAGGAGCTAAGCAGGGGGTTCAACCGCTTAATCTCGTGCTGAATCAAGGTGAATGGACGTGGATAGCCGTTGTCGGAACGAGCGGGGACTCAATCGTGGCGTATCAAGACGGCAAAGAGGTCAGCAAACAAGCAGGTTTTGAGTTTGATAAAGGGTTACCGATAAATGACATCTCGATCGGTGCTAATTCTTTCGATGAGCGCCGTCGGACTTTCAACGGTTCGTTCGCGATTGTTCGAGCGTATGATAAAGCACTCACAGAAGCGGAGATTAATCAAAACATCTCTGGCACGTTTGCTGTTGATCCCGCAGACAAACTCTCAACGACTTGGGCGAGCGTAAAACGCGGCTATGAGTAGGGTCAGCCCCTGGAATGCGATCTGTGTCAATCAAATCTACACAGTAGGTGCGGGATGTAATACAAGGAATGGAAATGTAATACAGGGAACGGATTTAGTCTATTCCCAGACTAAATCCGGTCTATTCCCAGACCAAATCCCCTAACCGCACCGAAAACACCCTTCCGCTGCTTCTTAGAAAAATAAAAAATCTGAATCTTTCCCGGCTAACTGTCTATAATTCATTGACATTGGCTCGAATCTTTTGAAACGCATCTAAAATAGACTGCATATCGTCAGTATCCCCCAGAAACATAGCGTGTGTGAAGCTACAGACCTCTTCCCGATAGACCTGCTCTGCATTCGGACAGTTGAGCGCGCTATAGTCAATCGTCTGTTCCCCGAGGTATTTGCGGGGTAGACCGAGTTGGTCGAACAGTTCTGGGTTCCCGAACGGACCTTCGTTATAGATAGGTTCGCCGTGCGCACCGACCCCACACGAAACGCCTTCTGCTCGGAGTGCCTCCAGAAACCGATTGCGTGAGATGCCGCCGAACTCCTCAGATACGAACCGGAAGTCCCAATAATAGAAACACCAGCGCGTGACGCGTGCGTCGCGTGGAATCGGATGAAGTCCTTCGATGGCTTCCATACCTTTAGAAAGGTAGGCTATGTTGCGTTCGCGCGTCTCTATCTGTTCTTCAAACCGCTCCAATTGACTCAGTAAGAGTGTAGCTTGGAAGTTGTTCATCCGCATGTTCAGTTGTGCGAAACGTCCCGCACTTTCTGCCAGTGCTTCGTCGTTTGTCAGCACCATTCCACCTTCACCACAGGTGAGTGTCTTTCCCATTTGGAAGCTGAACGCACCGAGGTGTCCGATGGAACCCATCCCTTTTCCGCGCCACTGTGAACCGTGTGCATGTGCGCAGTCCTCAATCACTTTGAGGTTGTGCCTATCAGCAATTTCCATAATCGCGTCCATGTCGGCGGGATAGCCTCCGTTATGCACCGGAATGATCGCCCTTGTTCGCGGGGTGATCGCTTTTTCGATAGCGTCAGGTGCGATGTTGTATGTAAGCGGATCAATATCAACAATTACTGGCACGGCATTGACGCAGACAGCCGACGTTCCGGTTGCCACAAACGTGAGTGCCGGAATGATAACTTCATCGCCCGCACTAACGCCCGCTGCCTTCAGGGCGCATTGTAATGCCACAGTCCCGTTTGCGAGTGGAATCCCGTATTTGGCATCCTGAAACACCGCGAACTTCTCACCGACTTCATCGACTTTCTCGCGTCGGTTCCACGCACCGCTCCGCAAGGTTTCCAATAGTGCGTTCTCTTCGGTTTCATCAAAAATGGGCCAGCTCTTCCCCAAACTCCCTTTTACAACGGGTTCACCCCCGTTGATTGCCAACTTGGTTTCCATGTTTCTGTCCCCCTGCTTATGCGTTAGTGTTATGGATAGTTTGGATTTTAACACCTCATTCCTTTTTTGTCAATTTGATATGAGATGGTTTCTTCTTGTAGATTTGATCGGAATCGGTTATAGTTGTTTTCAGAAACCTTAATTCACTTCGGAAGTTATGCGATCAACAAACCAAACCCTCACTGCGATTGAAGGCATTACGGTCGGTCATGCCACGAATACAACTGCTCGGACAGGGTGTACCGTTATTCTCTGTCCAGCAGGTGCAACTGCTGGTGTTGATGTGCGCGGTGCTGCACCCGGCACACGTGAGACAGAGGCACTCCGTTCTGGTCGATTGGTTCAAAAAGCACACGCTGTTTTATTGACTGGTGGAAGTGCTTTTGGCTTAGATGCTGCGGGTGGTGTTGTCCAGTATCTTGAGGAACAAAACGTTGGGTTCCCCGCAGGTTCCGTTCGTGTGCCGATTGTTCCCGCTGCCGTTATTTTCGATTTGAGTGTTGGTGATACGGAAGTCCGTCCTGATCGAGCAATGGGGTATCAGGCGTGTCTGAACACTACCGATGCACCTGTGGCGATGGGTGCTATTGGGGCAGGCACGGGTGCAACGGTCGGCAAGGCTCCGGGGGTTACGTCTTCTCCGGGGGGTGTCGGTTCGGCGTGTGTCCGTCTTGATTCCGGGTTGATTGTCGCTGCGATCGCAGTTGTCAACGCACTTGGGAATGTTGTGAATCCGACAACAGGAGAAATCCTCGCGGGTGGGACGGAAAACGGCAATTTCGTGGACATCACTGAATGGCTGTTAGATGCGAATAATATAGTTCGAGGAACGAACACGACTATCGGCGTCGTGGCAACCAATGCGGTGCTTACATCGGCAGAAACCAATCGGGTTGCAGAGATGGCGCACGATGGGATGGCGCGTGCGATCCGTCCGGCACATACGATGTTCGATGGGGATACGCTCTTTGCTCTCGCTACAGGCTCCTATACTGACGGCAATGTGAACACGGTTGGTATCCTCGCTGCGGAAGTTGTGGCTGAGTCGATCGTTAACGCCGTGACTGCCTAAATGGGTTTCCCGGGCATCGCTTGTGGTATATCCATACCGAACGCCTTTAGGACTGTTGGGGCAATATCGTATAGATGCTGCGGCGGCACCTGTCCACGCGCTTGTTCCCCATTTTTTAGAATAAACATACCCATCTCTGCGTGGTTGCAGTCGTCGGGACCGGTGTCGTTTTCGTAGGTATAGATACTCTTGTATCCGACGCTTCCGACTGAACGCCAGAAGAGATTGCCGAAGTAGACGATGAGATCGGGTGGAATGTTTCGGCATTCCCGATATACCTCTTCGGGTTTGAAAACACGCGTATTGATGTTTTGTCCTGTCTCATCTACAATTGCTTCGAGTTGTGCCTTCAAGTCGTCACGGACGCTTTCGTAATCTTGAGGACTGACGATGCCGTGCGGTTCTCTACCTTCAACGTTTATAAAGATGCGTGCGTAATATCCGCCTTCTCCCCACGCCTTTGTGTTCTTCCAGTCTACTAAATCTGCCGTCCACCGTGTAATCCCTTGTGGTTCGGTTTTAAGCGTTAGATATCCATGCTGTCTGAGCCATTCGTTGACGCAGATACCACCGTCCATCCGTTTTGCGCCGTGGTCGGAGACGACCATTATAGTGGTGTCATCATCAACGCGTTTTACCATTTCTCCAAGTTCAGCGTCAAGGACGCGGTAGTAGTTCCGCATCGTTTCCGAGAACGGTGAATTCGGTTCGTACTCCCGATGCGTTTTATCCCAAAACCGCCAGAAAGCGTGGTGGAGCCGATCAGACCCCATTTCAACCATCGTGAAGAAGTCCCAGTCTTTGGACGCCAGCAGATGGCGTGCGAGCTTGAAGCGTTCGGCGGTCATTTTGAGGAGTTGTTGTTCCAGTTCGGCACGCCGATCGGTTCGGAAATTGGGGATGTCAATCATATAATCGCTGGCGACTTGATTAATTTCCCGCGTCAGTCGTCTCGGAAAGGTCCAGTGGGCATTGCGGTTGGGGGTAAGGAAACTGGTGACCATCCACCCTTGAAATGGCTTAGCGGGATAGGTGAGAGGGACTCCTAAAACGACGGATTTCTTTTTTTCTTTTCCTAATAGGTCCCAGAGGGTAGGGACTTGGATGGCGTGAGAATTGGCGATGGTCAGGGAATCGTAGGAATAATCCTTGCGGTTGCGAAACCCGTAGACACCGAGTTCGCCCGGGTCTCGGCTCGTCATCATACACATCCACGCTGGTACGGTGATAGGTGGGATGGTGCTTTCCAGTTCGCCATAAGTGCCTTCTGCCATCAAACGACGCGTGTTGGGCATGTCGTCTTTGAATGCCTCAAAGACGAGTTCGGGTGCGGCACAATCCCAACCGATAATAAGGACGCGTTTCTTCATTCTTTTAACTATTAAATCTGGTCACCGTTCATTTTAAATCACGGCTTAGTATTGGTGTTAACAGGCGGTTCGTCGTTGTTAAGGAACCGCTCAACGGTGTTTCTTGTTGCCGGACGCGTGCGGAAATCGGCAACCCAGGGTTCGCGGAAGTACGCCTGCTTTTCACGCGGTAAAGCGGCCAGCACTGCGGGTGGAATCCGTAGACGGTGCCAATGTGTTGCGAGGTGCGCATAAGCGTTTAGCACTGCCACACGTGGGGTCTCCCGTTGCCACACGGGACCGGCGTGGCATAGGTTCTCCGTGAAGAAGATTGCACTGCCAGCGGGGCATTCGTAGGACATCAGGAACGGACTCCGCTTCCCGTCCTCTAAGGACATGTGATCGGGATGCATCGGGAAGTTGGATTTGTGGCTACCGGCGATAAAGTGCGTCGCGCCATCGTTTTTGGAAATATCTGTCAGTTCAAAAACGACGCGGACCATTCCAGCGTGAATCTGTCCGTTGTTGACGCGATAGCCGAAGATCGGATCTGCCTGTCTCGGTCCGCCGCCATGGAGTTCACCGTGTCGCCGTCCTTTTTCGCGCCAGACAGAGAAGCAGCTTTCTAACCGGACCTCGGGTCCGATGATTTCGTGCAGAACTTCGAGGACTTTCGGATGATCAATCAGGACGCTCGCGGGTCCACCCGGTACAGCACGGTGTTCTGGCGGTAAGGATTCTTTGTCGTGATGTATCCGGTCGATCTGATCAACGATTGCATCTATTTCGTCGCGTGCAAGGATCGCGGGACGCACGAGGAATCCGGTTAAGTCAAATCGAAATTTTTCTTCATCAGTCATGGCTTAATATCTCCTCTGTTAACTTTGTGGTAAGTCGGCAATATAAGGTCTAATAATTAGAAATCTATGCCCAGCGCGGGTTTCTTCCGCCGAACCGCTGCTCGCTGATGTTCCAGAGTTCAGATAGACCGAGTTGTCGGATGTGTTCCAGTCCCGGCAAGAATGGATCGTTTACCCGAGTTAACCACGCTTGAAGTTCGGCTTCAAGTTCTGCTCGGAGGTCTTGTGAACCTTCGTTGTCAATGAGGTTGTTCAACTGATACGGGTCGTTGTCGTTGTCGTAGAGGAGCCATCCCGTCCCGTCGTAATGGCGTGCGTAGGTGTGGCGATGCGTTCGGACCCCGCGCCACTCGCGAATGCCGAAGTTAAAACCTTCGCTTCCGTGCAGTGGGACACCAAGGAACACAGACTGCGGTTCGTCAATTGTTTTACCGAGCATTGCGTCCGAGAGGTCAATACCTTCGACCCCTTCTGGAATAGGTAGGTCACACAGAGAAAGCATTGACGGCATGAAATCGACGAGGCTGAGCAAGGTGTCGCGAGTAACGCCTGCAGGGATTTTACGGGGCCAACGGATCATAAAAGGAATGCGGGCGGATTCCTCCCATGGACGTTCTTTTCGGACATGCCCGTGGCTGCCGAGCATATCGCCATGGTCGGACGTGTAGACGAGGATTGTGTCTTCAGCAATACCCATTTCGTCAAGTGCTGCCATCAAACGTCCAAGGTTTTCATCAAGGGCAGTGGTGTGTGCATAGTAGCCAGAGATATCCTCTCGTGTGGCGGGTGTATCTACGGCGTTCGGTCGTAACTGGATATCCTCTGGTGGATACATCGCTTTGTAGCGTTCCGGTACATGCTCATACGGGTTATGTGGCGGTCCCCAACTCATGTAGAGACAAAAAGGGTCATCAATGTGCTGACGGCAATATTCAATCGCTTTATCGGTCTGGAATTCGGGTTCGTAGCCGTCAATCTGCATCTGATTGCCGTCAGAATCGTGATAGGGCGCGTTGAAATAGTTGTGGTGGCAGTTCCATCCGATCCAGTCGTTGAAACCGAACCGCATTTCGGGTGTAATGAACTTATCCCTCGGCATGCCACCGAGGTGCCACTTGCCGATATAGCCGGTTGCGTAGCCTGCGTCTCTGAATATCTCAGCGATGCCGGTTTCTGTCAAAGGGAGTGGCAGATCGTTGGAGACGGCTTTGTGGTTCAACGGGTATTTGCCCGTCATGAGGCATCCACGCGCAGGCACACATATCGGGACATTGGTGAAGGTGTTGGGAAAGAACATCCCATCTTGTGCGAGTTGATCCATCGCAGGGGTCTGTACTTGCGGGTTGCCTGCACATCCGACATCGCATTGGCGGTGTTGGTCTCCGAAAACAAAGATGAGATTAGGTTTACGTATGTTTTCCATATTTGTGTACCATTCCGGTTTGCTATTTGCTGTTGGCTGTTGGCGATTGGCTATTTGCTAATCGCTAACTGCTCCTCTGCATCCATGTGTAAATTTGTCGAAGTGTGCCTTCACTCTGGGTCCACAGTCGCCGCTTCACCGGAGAAATTACCTTTGTATAGCTGGCGAAATCTGTCCGAACGGCGCGATACTGTTCCTTGTGCGCAATGAGTCCTTTATTTTCTGGTGGCGATGCGCCGAAATCCACCCACTCGTCCTTTTCATGGCAGGTTTGTGTGATGATATAGTGAAAAATTGCATTATTTGGACGATATTTCAAGAATGCTGGCACAGATGCCTCACACCACAACGTCACAGTCTTGTTGAAGCGCAAGTAGAGCAGTCCTGCGATAATCGTTCCGCGATAGGTGGCAATAGCGAGTTTAGCGACCTTTTGCTGGAGCAGCACCTGCATAAGCGAACGCGGCTTCGGCGTTCCACCTAACCGTCGGACGGTCGTGAGATACATGTCATAGAACGTGGTTAACGCCGCCTCGCTGTTAGTATCCGTAACCGCCACGCCTGATTTTTCTGCCTTTCGGACCGCACCTCGCACCCGCTTGTTGTAGGCGTGCCAGAGGGTATCAACATCCTCGCTCGTTTTCAAGAGATGCGTGAAGTGGTGTGTACACTCGTAGCCTGCCTTGGTGAAATAACTCCCATAAGTTGCGGTGTGTTCTGGCGTTAGCGTCCAGCGAATCTCACACCATCCGTTCTTCAATGCTGCTGTCTCAATCGACGTTCCTAAGGCCTCAGGGTTCACATCTACTGAATTCATCAAATGGATGCCGCCGGACAGATTCCACGGCATCGACTGCCAGAGACGGATACCCGGTATCGGTTGAAATACAAACGCGGGTATTCCGCCTATCACGGCCTCTGCTTCTTTGATGAGCAGATAGACCGGTGTGAGTTGTTTGAAGGCACTATCTAATGCATTTCGCCACGCAAGGCTTTGGAAGGCAGTCGTATTTGGACACTGCTGTATAATCGCGTCCCACTCGTCCTGATTCCGATGGGTAAGAGGTTCTATCGTGTACACAAGCCTGTGAGATTATGCCACCAATGCGGCGAAGAGTGCCTTGATGTAGCCGACAGAATAGGCTAATCCAACATTACCTTCTAATTTCGGAATGTGATCGGCGTTGATGCATCCGTCGAACCCGACCTTTTGGAGTTCTTGGACGATTTTGAAGACGTTCATATCGCCGTCATCAAGGAGGACTTCCTCAAACGCACCGGCTGTTGCGAGACTGCCACGGACGTTCCGTAAGTGAACCATGAAGATACGTCCTTTGCGTCCGTAGTTGTTGAGTTCGTCGAGGACGATAGCACTGCCTCCGGCTTCAGCGCGGGTACCACAGCAGTAAAGATAGCCGACATTTCTGCTTGGGAAGGCATCGATAACACGATGAAAACCGAGACCCCCTAACGGCGTGTCTGGGTTCGGTACGTCTGATGGATGGATAGCGAGTTTGATGTCAAGTTCATCGGCGATAGGCACGAGTGCACCGTAGATTTCACTGAACCGTTTCCACCATTCGTCAAGTGCCTCCATTGTGGGTGTCGGCGGCGGGTTTTTGGTCGCAGCACGGCTCTCACCGCGGGACGTATAACCGCCTCTGTGAACCGAGGAATAGCGCGTCATGAGATAATCGAACGTGTCACCCCAGAACCGCTGGCGTGCGATAGGCACTCCCGCTTCAGCAAAGACTCGAAGCGCGTTGCACGTGTTTTCGAGTTCTTTTTCGCCGTCGGGTTTTCCGGTCATAAACTTTTCTGTGATATTCGGAAGCGTTACGCGATTGATGTCGAGACCCCACGCGCGTATCCGTTTTTTGATTTTTAGGACTTCGTCTAAGTCGGGGTAACCTTGTTCGTCAACCCCAGGGAAAGCGTTCCCGCTCCCGAAGTCGATGCAGTCTGCACCGAGCTGTGTAACCTGTTTGAGGTAGCTCTCTGAAAGTCCACCATCCCAGACTGAAATTTTCATATTTTTAACTTTCCTTGCGGTTCGTTGAGGCGAATTTGAACGTCCAAGTGCCTTTGCGTAGACCCGCCTTCCACTACGTTTCAGGCTATACGTTTCCTTTAAAAAGAGAGTTGCGGTCTACCGATGACTGACCACTGCTGCCCCTATGGATCTTCTCTGCTTTCGGGAAATCGCTCCAATTATAGAGGCAATGGAACAGGTTCCCCGCTCTCAACGGATTGGTACGCCGCTAATGCGATTTCGACTGCGGCGCGACCGTCTAACCCTGTGATCAGCGGTGGTGTATCGTTGCGGATTGCATCCACAAAGACGCGAATCTCCTCTTGAACGGGTGGTGGCACTTCAATGTCTGAAATTTTGATCTGTCGTCCTTCACCTTCAAAGGGTTTGATCTGGATAGTTGCATCACTCCCCCAAGTCTGTGGGAAATAGATGGAACCGCCTTCGCAATCGACACGACCGCCGTATCCACCAACCGCGGAAACGTGACTGGAATGGAGCAGACCTACCGCGCCGCTTGCAAAATTCAAGGAAGCCAGTACAACGTCGGGATAATCGCTCTCTTTCTGGACGTACTGCCCCCCCGCGGCATAGACGGCGTTAACATCACCACAGGTCCAGCGCATGAAGTCGATTTCATGGGCATTGATTTCCATGAGACTTCCACCGGACTTTGCGCGTTCTAATCGCCACGGAACATAGCTTCCGCCGCCACGCCAGGGTCCTCCGATCCGATGTACCATCATACAGACAGGCGCGCCGAGTTCACCGCTTTGGACAATCTCACGCACTTTGGAATGCGTCGCGTGATAACGACAGACTAAGCCGATCGTGAGTTTGACACCGTTATCTTCCGCAGCGGCGATCATTGCGTCGCAATCGGGAAGCGTCGGTGCCATCGGTTTCTCGGAAAAGACGTGTTTGCCTGCGTTTGCGGCATCGACTGCCATCTGTGCGTGCATAAAAGGTGGCGACGCTATCAGCACCGCTTGAATCCGATCATCGGCAAGTAGTTCGTGGTAATCCAACGTGTAGGATGCATTGAGGTCTGCAGATAGTTTTTCTGCCAACGTTTCTTGCAGATCGCTGACGCAGATAACCTCTATTCCTTCGACGGCGTGTGCGCTGGTAGCGAGGCTTCTGCCCATACCGCCGCAACCGATAACACCAACCCCGATTGTTTCCATAAATTTCTCTCCGTCCATACCTGTGCTGTTGAGTGAATAGCAATTAGCTGAGGGGCGAGGAGACCTCGCCCCTACGAGAAATAATGCCTATCAAAATAGTGTTGACAAAACACTATTTGCTAACCGCTAACCGCTAATGGCTTATCTCCGTCTTGCCTTTATATGTCCCCATGTGACGCTGAGATGGTCTGCAGAAGGACTCACATCGAGTCCGGTTGCTTTCATGTTGTTTTCCACTTCTGCTGAAGTCAGGACTCGGTCGTAGATACGGAATTCATCGATGTATCCCTGAATCGTATCGCAATCGCAGCCGTCAGAGCGGTCGCCGATACCGAGAAGCAGTCCACCTTTGGGAAGTTTCCCACCCTTCATGGCGTACTTTTTCTCTAATTTCCCATTTACGTAGTAGTGAACGGTTGAACCGTCGTAGGTGCCAGTGAGGTGTAACCATTCCTCAAGCGGAATGTCTTCCAACACGTTGTCTTTTGCGGCTTGTGTTGACTGACCACCTGCCCGAATGAAAAAGCCGTGCTGGTTGTCATCGTCATCATAATAGAGGCTTGCCACTGCGGTATTGGAAGGCATGTCATCGAGTGAGATAATTCGATTCCAACTATCATCTAAGGCGTTGATATAGACCCAGCACTCAAGGCTAATTTCCTCCCAATCGCGATCGATTGTCGGTGGTGTTGAATCTTCGACGAGGAATCGGTCGACACTCCCATCGAAAAGGATACACTCGCCGACTTTGCAATCCGAAGCGGGTGCGAGTTCGGGGTCCCCGTGGACAGCGGCAGCTAATCCTGATAAGAGATCTACTGCTTCTGTTTTTATCTTTACGGTGTCCTTGTCAAAAGTCCAGTAGGCGACTAAACCGTCCTCGACTGCGCCGATAATCGCGTCAACGGGTTGCACATTCCACACGAAGCAGGTGAGCAGGAGGCAGGTTATTGTGAAAAATCGTAGGGCGTTTACAAAATACCTCTGTTGGTAAGGGGTGCTATCTTTTCCAAACATGATGTCCTCCTTTAGTAGTTGTCAGTTGTCAGTGCGGTTTGCTACGCAAACCTTTCAGTGGTCAGTTAAGACTTCTGGCAGTTGCGTTTTGCTTCTATGCCACAAGTATCTCTTTAACTGATAACCGGAAGTGAACGCTTTAATAATTACAGGACTTACGCAAAATTAAGTTGAGACATGTATCTTCGGGCGATAAAGACACGGACCACCATAGGATCGGTGCGGTTAGAAACCGCACCATAGGTGTCAATTTAGGGCAATAGGTATGTTTTTCATTTAGAAAAAACTGGAAATCGGAAATACCTCTTGTATAATGTAGAAAAGTGAATAGTGGTTATTTCTACAAAAAAGAGGTATTTCCAATGTCCATTTTACAACAAGTGCCAGATAAAATGCAAACGCTCCTTGAACGTGTCCCAGATGAAGTCGCTGTGGCTACCGGATTCGTGAAAAGAAAACGCAAACTCACCGGGAGTGCACTGACGCAAATCCTCGTCTTCGGGTGGTTGGAAGACCCCGAGGCGAGTTATCAGCACCTCAGCGAAACCGCTGCGACGCTCGGGCTACAAGTCAGTCGCCAAGCTCTTGAGCAACGCCTGACACCTGAGACCTGTGAAATGTTGAAACTCACGCTTGACAGAGCGATTACAGAAATACTTGAAGTTGCCGGTTGCCGGGAGGCACTTCCTTTACTTGAGCAGTTTAGCGGTGTTTATGTGCGAGATTCCACGTGGATCACGCTCCCCGATGAACTCCACGAGACGTGGAAGGGACACCCGAAAAAGAATCACCCCCAGCAAGCGGCTTTGAAACTTCATCTCTGCTTTGATGTCCTTACAGGGGGCTTTCAAGACTTCCAACTCACTGAGGGCATGACGGCGGATGCCACTGCTGCAAAAGCATCCAATCCCCTGCCAGAAGGGAGTTTACATCTCGCAGACCTGGCGTATTTTTCCCTTGATGCGTTTGAAAAACTCACTGAAAACAAGGTCTACTGGATATCGCGTTTGAAAGCCAACTCTTATCTCGCTGATGCAAACGGAGAACGCATAGATTTAGAGAAGATACTCAGAGCAGAGACAGAAACCCACTACATCCGTAAGACCCTATGGATCGGCAAAAGAAAGCAACTCCGGGTTTACCTCATCGCTGAGAGACTTTCTGAAGCAGAAACACAGAAACGCCGACGCTCCATCCGATACCGTGCCAAACGCAAAGCACAGACGCCTTCAAAAACGCTTTTACGTCTCGCTGGATACAACCTTTATATCACCAACATTGAGGAACATCAACTCACACCGAAACAGATGTGTGCTATCGTCAGTATCCGTTGGCAGATTGAACTGATGTTTAAGTGTTTCAAAAGTATTTCAAAACTTCACGTCTCTCGCAGTCAGAAACCCTATCGCATCCTCTCTGAAATCTATGCCAAACTTATAGCACTGTTGATTCAACACGCCGTCATGTTAGTCGCTGGATACCAGCATATACAACAGAGTTTCATCAAGTCCGCAAAGCATATCGCAGGTTATGCGAGACTGATCACCTTGAGTTTTCATCGCTCAAAAGCAGCACTTCGCGAAACTTTGAAAACCATAAAGTGTTCATTTGAAAATGGAGGCACTTGCCAGAGAAGCACTGGAAAAAATACAACCTTTCGCAAACTCAATGACGCTACAGAAAACCCCTAAATTGACACCTATGGTGCGGTTAGAAACCGCACCTACCGGTGGAGTGCGTAAGTCCTAAACTGTTAAGACAAGTCGCGCATGGCGCGTTCCCGTCGGTCGGCTCTTCGACGTTCACGTTCTTCGTCAGAGATTTGACCGTACTGCTCAGAGACGACGGGTCGGTATTCGGCAACCTCGTGTCTCCGTTTAAAGACTCGGAAAAAGTCGAAACGGGTTAGGGTCCGTGGGATATTCCCCGGACAGAGTGCATGGAGTCCGACATGCACCGACCTTCCCATGCCGACGTTTGTTTGGCCGCAACTTCTCCACTGAATGCCGTCCTCACTGGCGAAAGAGGAAAATTGGTTACCTCTCCGCTCCATGCGTAAGAAGAGCTCTCGGACATTCCTGAGTCCTCTACTCCGCCCACGGAGATGGAGCACGCGGTTAACGTGGCGTTCAAATCGGACATCGCCTCTGAAGGCGTGGGGTCCCGAGGTCTTTTCTAAACGGAGGAACCTGTTTGGATTCTTCCATATCAGTATACCGCCGTGTTCTCTGAGCTGCGGCATGATTCGCATGCGGGTTTCAACGGCGAAGTCTCCAGGCACTTCCATAAGGAGCCGTGGGGCACTCATATCACCGCTATTGCCATCTGGACCGTGCCAGAGGTCTTGCCCGGGATCCGTTCGCATTTCGAGGTAACCTTGGCGTTCTGCCCATGCGCCGCCGCCTTTTGGATCTTCCCATCGCCATTCTGGACGCATACGGTTGCCAATGAACTCGTCTTCAAACACCATCTCTGTGAACTCGCCAGAGGATGCCCACCCTTCAATCTTAATGGCAGAGATAGAATCTCCGAAATTCTGAGGGAGTAAATGTAGGTTTGGGAGTTCTTTTTTATACTCTGAGGGTTCCATACGAATCATTAGGCTTTGCCCTTCAAATTCAGGATGTTCGTAAAAGACGACATCTGCGCCGTCTGGTGGGAAGTCTGGTCCTTTAAAAATGCGGATTGACGAAATACGGTCTTCAAACCAAGTTCGACCTTGCGCATCTCGTAAATTGGCGATGTCGCGTAAGATTGTGATTTTTCTGCCGCGGAAGTTAGTGTGCTCATAACAATCTACAATCATGGGGACCGTCCCCCATTCGGGTCCAACGACCTCTAAACTGGAGCCGAAGTTGATCGATGAGATTCTGTCTGCGAAGTTGTAAGCAACATCGTGTAGATTCGGATAAAACCCTGGACCGAGTGCTAACTTCTGACCGCGGAAGTGACGATGCTGGTAGAGGATAACCTTATAATTCGGGTTCGAGGAGAAATTGGGTCCCTTATAAACGCGAACAGAAGATATATTATCTTGAAATCCAATATCTCGCGTAAAGGGAACGGGTTCTACAACATACCCCATTCTGCCGCGGAAGTTTGTATGCTGGAACACCTCGACAACCAGGCGCGGTATGACAATTGGCATTTTTTACTCCTATTTTTAGTGGCTGTCAGCAGTCAGCGTCATAGCAGTCAGCCTTCAGCGGTCAGCGGTCAGCAAAGACGCAAGCGTTATAAAACGTCTCTTTTCTTTGCTAATAGTTTCTGACAGCCGATAACCGATAACTTATAACTATTTTCAAGTTTTACTGGCGCGGACTTTGTAGGAAGTCGTGATTTGGAGATGGTTCCTACGTGTAGTTTATATTTTTGATTCAAGGTTATGTGCTTAATAGGGTCGTGTATCTATTTGTTTTCATGTGTTCCTGATTGTTGCTTCGTAGATTTGGGCGTATCCGCTTCGGTCGGATGTAAATACCACATGCTTTCCGTCCGGACTGAAAGATGGGTGTGGATGTGTATGCTGCGGCGCATATACCGGAATTGGGCCTGCTGTGTAAGGAAAAGGTCCGTTCCAATGTTCACCGATAGATGAAGCACCCGGATAGCATAACGTCTCCGGTTTACCGACCCCGTCACGAGCGTCAAAAATTTGGATGCCGATATCCGGGAAGTTCGTATCTGCTACCATGCGTGTGCCGGTGTGATTGCTGATGGCGTGCCAAGCATTGACTGTTGTTACCTGTCGTTCTATGCCTGTATCAACATTGACGCATCGGACCCCGTGGGGCCAATCAACAAAGGCGAGTTCACGCGTCCCCGGAATCCATGTTTCGTGGGTAATCCACTCCTTCTTCTCAACGTTTTGTTTGTAAAGGCGGCGATTTCCGCTCCCATCTCGATGAATGACCCACACCCGATCGGTGAGTGGTCCGGCGTAGTAGAGCAGGTTGGCATCATCAGGACAGAATTGGAGATGTCCAATGTTGTCTCTGTGTAGGATGATGTTGTGCTCACCGGTATCCGTGTCTACGATAGCGAGTGCGGATTCCTTGCCGACGTTGAACCTAACAGCCCACCACCGATCATCGTGGCTCACAGAGGTTGTCCCCATCGCAGCGGCGACCATACCCTCTTCACGCATCGTCGTTGCAGTGAAATCGACGAGTTCTCGTTCCTCAAGTGTTTCGATATCCAGTTTCCAACCGCTTGTGCCTGCTGTAAAAAAGACGGCTTTGCCGTTTCGTCCCAGATGCACCGACCATTCGCTGATGTCGGGTCTATCTGTCAATTGACGGAGTTCACCTGTGGCGCGTTCTTCTGCGAATATCTGTGCGGTTCCGGTTCGATATGAAATAAAAATCATCCGTTGCATCGCATTATCATAGGCGGGTATAATAAAAAACGGATGGTGGTGCAGACAGCTCGATGTTGTTACCTGTCGGATGTGTGTCCCTGTACATCGGTCATAAAAGCTCCGGGATTCAGAGGGGTAAACGCTGCCTTTTGCCATAGGTCTATATCCGAGTTGTTAGTACGGTTTGCTACGCAAACCTTTCAGTTATCGGTTTTCAGTTAAGAGCCTATTTGTAACAATCATCTCCAACTTGGCGTACACCAAAGCGTAGTGAATTGTTACATGAAGATCTCTTAACCGAGAACTGACAACTGATGACTGGCTACTATTCTTCAAATGCAGCATCAAAAGCCACAGCAGAGGGTTCAAAATCGTAGCCCTTGACAGCACCGCAGGACTCACGGGCACCGTGTTCCCGATCCATACCACTGTCTTCCCACTCAATGGAGAGGGGTCCGTCATATCCCATGTTGTTCAAGGCGCGGATAATCTCTTCAAAATTGATACTCCCGCGACCGATAGATCGGAAATCCCAATATCTTTGGGCATCCCCAAAGTTCAAGTGTCCACCGAAGACACCGGCTAATTTGGGTGTATCTGACCACCAGACATCCTTCATGTGGACGTGGTAGATCCGATGACTTAACCGTTCGAGGAAAGCGACATAGTCAACACCTTGATAGCCGAGATGGCTTGGATCGTAGTTGAATCCGAAGGCTTCTCTGCCGTTGACTGCCTCAATTGCGCGTTCCGCAGTAACGATGTCGAAGGCGATTTCAGTCGGATGGACTTCGAGTCCGAACTTGACACCGACTTCATCAAAAACATCGAAAATCGGGTTCCATCGGTTAGCGAAATCTTCAAAACCGGCATCAATTTGTGCGGGATCATTGGGTGGAAAAGAGTAGAGAAGATGCCATATCGAGCTGCCCGTAAAACCGTTGACAACGCTCACGTCGAGTTTCGCGGCGGCGCGCGCTGTGTTCTTCATCTCTTCAGCGGCACGTTCTTGAACACCTGCGGGATCACCATCGCCCCAAATCGCTTCTGACAAAATCCCTTGGTGTCGGCTATCGATATTATCACAGACGGCTTGTCCGACAAGGTGGTTACTAATCGACCAGACCTTCAGTCCGTATTTCGCGAGTAAGTCGTGTCTCCCTTGACAGTAGGTGTCGTCTGAGAGTGCTTTATCGACTTCAAAGTGGTCGCCCCAGCAGGCGAGTTCTAAGCCGTCATAGCCCCATCCACTCGCTTTTTCTGCTAATTCTTCTAACGTTAAATCTGCCCATTGGCCTGTAAAGAGTGTTACAGGTCTTGCCATAGTTAGTCTCCTTAATATTAGGTGCGTGCTTTCAAACGTTCGATTTCTTCTCGAAGTTCTGTGAGTTCTGCCTCGACTCTCTGGCGTGCAATGGCTTCCTGTTCGGCGCGTGTTTCAGCCTGATCAGCGCGTCGAGATGCTGACTCGGCACGTGTTTCAGCCTGATCAGCGCGTCGAGATGCTGACTCGGCACGTGTTTCAGCCTGATCAGCGCGTCGAGATGCTGACTCGGCACGTGTTTCAGCCTGATCAGCGCGTGTTTCAGCCTGATCAGCGCGTCGAGATGCTGACTCGGCAGGCGTTTGCAGCCACTCACCCGCAACTGGATCATAAATCCCTAAACCCACATCATCAACATGGAAATCCAAACTGAGGGCAGTGGAGTGTAAACCACCATCTGTACCTGCTGATATTGGGACATACGAACCGTCAATCAAGGTAAAACCCATTATAGACGATGGTAAGTATAATCCCTCCGCATCATACAAGAAATAGTCTTGGATTCCCAATGCAGCGTAGAGTTCCATCTTGTGCCCTAAGTCGTTACGATAGGTCCCTTTGCTGGAAAACTCCATTGCGAAATCAGGCACTTTTCCTTCCTGCCAGACGAGGTACGTCCGCCGGGGTTTCTTCCCTAACCCGAAAGCGACCAGGACATCCGGTGAAACTGATTTACGTGGGTCTCCCTCAACATAATACATGAGTATATCGCCAGAGACATAGACTTCCGGTCTTTCTTCAAAATGTGTGTCAAGGACTTGTAAAGTCCGCGTGAGGATACGTCTGTGAAGGTCACTAACCGCCATAGGTTTTCCGTCCGAGTCAGGATAAAGTTCTGCGCCCTCTGTAGGGACGTAAGGGATGTGATTCCTTTCTCTATGCGTTTCCATCAGTATCCCTCCCATTTTTGTGAGATGCCTGAATACGCGAGCATTTTGTTGCGTGTAAGATTAGAAAAAATTATGCTGGCGGTGTATAACTCGCGTCGATCCATGCGCGCTGTTTGCCGCTCTCTACGGCAGCGTTGATGAAATGCACCCCGCGTGCACCGTCTTGGACGGTTGGGAAATCCGTATCAAATTCGCCTGGGGCTTCACCGGCGAGTTTCGCTGCGATTGTGCGTGCAGCGTTAAGATAAATATTTGCGAATGCTTCAATGAACGCTTCAGGGTGTCCGAAGGGTATCCGTGAGTTGTGCTGGACAACCTCTGATAGATAGTCGTTACCACGTTTGTAGACCTGTTCGGGACCATCGGGGAAGCGAACGTAGAGATAGTTCGGGTTCTCTTGATGCCATTCCAAGGAAGCGTCGGTCCCGTAAACACGAATGCGTAGGTTGTTCTCCTCGCCTACCGAGACCTGTGAGGCATACAGCACACCGCGAACACCGTTTTCATAATGCACCAATAGATTGCCGTCGTCTTCTAACAGCCTTCCTTCTACAAAGGTGGTCATATCGGCACAGAGTTCTTCTATTTCGAGCCCTGTGATGTAGTGTGCTAAATTCTCGGCGTGGGAGCCGATGTCTCCGATACATGAGGATGCCCCGGCTTGCTTCGGGTCTGTACGCCAGACGGCTTGTTTCGCGCCTTCGTCTTCCAAGAATGTGGCGAGCCATCCCTGCGGGTATTCTACGACGATTTTGCGAAGCGTTCCGAGTTTACCTTCTTTTACGAGTTCACGTGCCTGCTTCACCATCGGATAGCCTGTGTAATTGTGGGTCAGCGCGAAGACGACATCGTTTGTTTTCACAAGGTCGCAGAGTGTCTCTGCATCGGCAACCGTTGTTGTCATTGGCTTATCGCAGACGACGTGAAAACCGGCTTCGATAAAGGTTTTCGCGACATCGAAATGGACATGATTGGGTGTTACAATTGAGACGAAGTCGATCCGTTCGCCTTCGGGGAGTTGGCTCTCTTTTTCAGCCATCTCCTTATAAGAACCGTAGACCCGATTGGCATCAAGGAAAAGCTCAGCACCTTGCTGGCGAGATTTTTCGGGTGATGATGAAAAAGCACCGGCGATGAGGTCTATTTCTCCGTCCAGTGCGGCGGCTTTGCGATGGACGGCACCGATGAACGCATCGGGTCCACCACCTACCATGCCATAACGGACTTTTCTACCAAGTGGCATTTTACGTGTGTTCTCCTTTAAAAAAACAGGATGTGTTGATTCCACTATAGATTATCTCATATTCTATTGTTTTTTTCAAGGTTTTTTGATTTTTTGGGCGTGTAAATATTTTGGCGGCGGGTTGTGGATGGTTGTGAGGTGTCAGAATCAGGATTTTTTGGATTCAAGGATTTTCAGGATTATACAGACACTCATATTTATTTAACATAATGGTATATTTTTTTAAAATCCGCTTTAAAATAAAAATGTTACACTGGTGTAACATTTTTAAGGTGGCGCGTAACGTTAGATAACCCAGTCACCGTAAGGGTTCGTTGACGTTTGATTTTCTGTTGTAAAAAAATAATAAGTCCGAAAAGTGTAACATTTTTGAGTTAGCGGTCAGCGGTCAGGGCGTTCCGCTACGCTCCACTCTCAGCAGTCAGCAGTTAACAGTTAGTAATAAATTTCTGTAGTCTGCTGAAAACATTTGTGTCGGTTTCCTCGCTTAGTGTTTTAGTGCTTGATACAATATTTACCTTTTTGGAAAATTTTATGATATATTATACTCTATTTGCTAAGTTTTGTCAAGTTAAAATGTGTGAGTGATTTATACTTCTTTTATCTGTTAAGAGGTCGGCTTTTTGTTTTAGTGCTATGTCTACGGGAGAGGTAGCATTGCGGCGATGTCTTCCGGTAGTTTATAGTGGAACCCATAATTAACTTTACATTAGCGAGGTTAGGAAACCTCGCCAGCAAGGGGTGGGTTTTCGCTTATAGTGTAAACTTATTTTTAGAATCTACTATAATCCCCTGTTTTTGCTCAAAGTCGGCAATACTTCTGTTATCGCGTTGAAAAGATGGAATGCTATCTTCTCCAATAATCTTGGCAACGGTCAGATCTACTCTCGCTTTTTCCCACTGTTGCAGGTGTGCCCAAACCACACCGCGATAGTAATAGGCATCAGCAAGATCTGATTTGAGTGTTATCGCTTTGGTATAGTCCTCAATTGCTCGGTCAGTTTCACCTTTGAGATGATATGCTAAGCCGCGATTATTATACGCCATGGCGAGGTTGGGGTCGAATTTTATCGCCGTGTCAAAGTCTTGGATCGCACACATGAGTTCGCCTTTTTCACTGAGAGCGATACCGCGGTTGTTATACGCCATAGCAACATTGGGTTTAAGTTCTATTGCCTTGTTAAAGTCTTGGATCGCGAGAGAGAATTCGCCTTTTTTGTTGTAAGCATTGCCGCGGTTGTTGTAAGCCTCGGCATAATCAGGTTTGAGTGCTATCGCTTTGGTATAATCTTCAATAGCATGGTCAAATTCTACCTTATTCTCGTAAGCGACACCGCGATTGCAATAGGCCTCGGCAAGATTTGGGTTTAGACGTATTGCCTCATTGTAGTCCTTAATAGCAAGGTTAACTAAACCTTTGCTTACATAAGCATTGCCACGATTGCTATATGTCTGTGCGAGGGTTGGACGGAATTCTATTGCCTTGGTATAATCTTCAATAGCCTGTTCAACCTCGCCTTTATCGCGGTATGCGGTGCCACGATTGTTATAGGCTTTAGCGTAATTGTACCTCAATTTTATTGCTGTGTTATAGGCTTCAATGGCACGCTCAATTTCACCTTCACGATGGTGTATCACACCTCGATAGAAATAGGCTTCTGCAAGGTCTGGTTTGAGTTCCAGTGCTTTGCTTACGTCCTTTATGGCGAGGTGAAATTCATCTTTTCCAATGTAGGCAGTAGCACGGTTGCAGTAAGTATTTGCCAATTTTGGATCTAATTCTATTGCCGTGTTATAGTCTTCAATCGCATGATCAATTTCACCTTTGGTATAGTAAGCGAGACCTCGATTTTTGTAGGATCTGGCATAGTGAGGGTTTAACTTGATTGCCTCGTTGTAGTCCTCAATGGCTTCATCGCACTTATTAGAGGCCAATCGAAAATTACCGCGTTGAAAGTAATTATCATAAAGTTTGTCTATTTTGGTCTGTTTATTTTTCATCGCGATGCCCTCCATAATAAGGTTCGGCAAGCGTCCGATCATAGGGCTGACTATGTGAGTTTCTCTCAAAAAAGCCGAGTAGATCAGAGAATAGTGTTTTTTCCGAAAGTTATCTGCTCAGAGAACATTTTTGTTTTATACTATGCCTGCGGGGGAATTAGCATTGCAAGGATGTCTTCTGGAAGTGTAGCCTTATGTTCCGTCCACTCAAAGTCAGCAATGCTTATATGTCCAGTGGAACGGATTCGTACTTTTAGGGTAAATGGCTTCCATCGCCGGTTTGGGACCAGAAGTCTTCGGCAATTTGTTGATCGTTCTGATGCAGCCAAAGATGAATTCGCCTTAGAATGCGGGGCAATCCTTTTTGCGGCAGGTTTTCTGTTTCCCAACTTGCCATTTGCCTCCGTAGCGAAACATCAATTGGGTTTTCAACTGCAATATCTACTTGATGGCAGGCTTGTATTAGTTTACGATCGTCCGTTGCAAGGATATTAGCACCACGGGCGCGCGTTGCTTGCAGCAGAACCGCATCAGTAATGTCAATTTCTAAAGTGTCAGCAGTCTGCATCGCCGAGAGGATAGTTGGTAAGTCTACCTCAACAATTTCTATAGGTCCTGCGGAAAACTGGGAAAGTTGCTGTGAGGTAAGGTTGCCATCTACAGCATAAACCTTTGTGAGAATCGCCTTTGCTTCCAGCAGTGTAAGCGTTGTGGTGAACCAACTGACGTGATCTCGGATGAACGACTCACACGCAACGGATGCTGGATGGTCATCAAGCAAGGAGTAGACGATCAGCATCGCGTCTAATCCACGCGACGCGAATGGATCAGAAGATAAGGTCATCACCGCTCACCTCGGACAAGTCCAATGCCGAAGGGTTCCCCATTTTGAGTTTCCTTGCGTAAACCTCGTCCCACGTCTGGGCAGTGTGGGGACGGATTAAGATGCCGTCATCTGTCTTTTCAAGCACAACACCCGATTCTAATCCAAGGTCTTTTACCCAATCAAGGGGCAATTTGATTTTGTAATCGGTCTCCAACGATAACGTTTTCATGGTATTCACCTCTTCCTACAAATAGTTAAAGAAAGTATACCACAACTCGCGTCGGTTATCAACGGTTTTGAATAGGTTTCCAATTGGTAGGATTTGAGATGTGTATTTTTGTGAGGATAATGGATTTCTCTGTTGTCTGAATCGCGGATTATCACGGATTGCGCAGATGACGCGGATTATTGACTTTGGTATCGGCAAGTTATCTGCTAAGCGGACAGTTTTTTGTCTCACTGCTATGTCTACGCTTGAGTTCTCAAAAGGAGGGTTATTCAGAGAGTTGGCAGGTGCCATTAACTTCAAAAATATAAGGAGGTTGGTTCGTAAACCGTTTGTGCCGCTGTCCTTTAAATTTGACTTCCACTTGATTAGCATTCAAAAGTCTTAAATCAAATTGAAGTATTTCCTCAACTGTGTTTGAAAGTTTCAAGTAAAGAACAGAAGTTAAACGGGCAAACTTCTCAAATTGACCTTGGCTTTTTCCGATAGAGCGGTATAAGGGTGGAATAGGTGATGCAGAAACTTGAAATCCGTTTGTACCTCGAACATACATTTCCAATGTGGTTTCGTTGAGCAACCCGACGGGTCCTGTTCTGTTCTGAAAATCTGCGGGGAGTTCGCCTAATTTCTTATCAAGCAATATCCGTTTGGCACGTTCTTCTGCAATCCTTTCCGGTGTAAAGGATCCGAAAGTGACCTCACCCAAGGGATCCCCATTTTGCCTGCGTCTTTCCTCGTTGAAAACGACTTTCCAAACGATTTGAGAACCGGATGCGGTTTCTACAATTTCTTGGGGTTTTACCCACGCGGCATCTTCTCTGAGCGCCAGTGCAATGTGAACATCCCTTGCAAATGCATCATTGATATGCCTTCTTAATGTGCGGAGGAAGGCGGTTTCTTCGGGGGATTCTGGAAGCAGTTCAAGCGAAATTTCTGTTGAATCCCAACGGGCATTTTGAACTGGAATGAAATACGACTTCCCATCTTCAGAAACTAACAGAACATATTCGGTTGTGTCTTTCTCAACGCCCTTGGAAGTCATTCGATCCGTTGCAGCGGTTTTTGGTGTTGTGCCGGATAACTTCATTACTAAAGCTTTATAGACTTCTTCAATCGTCATTGAACGTAAATCCAAATATCCGACTGTCGGAGGAATACCCGGAATTTCTGTATCGTCAAGACGGACGGGAAGGATATACTCACGGTTTTCCTGAAATGCCCGTGCTTGCGCCATCTGGCGTTCATGGTTTGTCCATAACTTGCGATCGTAGTGTTTTGACAGGAACATGACACAATAGCGCGCTCGGTCTTTGTAAACGGATGACAAGTAGTCGTAGAGGTTCTTGCCCCAAAGATTCGCTAACTCATTTTCATCGTAAAAACACGAGTACCCTCCAGCTTTAAGCAGGTTTGCCAAAGCCTCGGCATACTCTCGATCTTCTCCTGCAAATGACAGTGCGACATCGTATTTTTGCATTTTGGGCACCTTTTAAATTCTTGCAAACTGGGTTTCGACACAATCCGCGACTCAAACACTTTATTCTCCTCCTTACTCCTACACAGTGTCTTTTCTACATGTTAAATCATACCATGTTCACGTTCGTTTGTCAATTTCAATTTTGCGGAACTGTTTGAATCGCGGATTTTCACGGATTTCACGAATGACGCGGATTGGCGTTCTGTAACATCAAGTTATCTGCTAAGCGGACAGTTTTTTGTTTTGCTGCTATGTCTACGAGGACGTTAGCATTGCGGCGATGTCTTCCGGTAACTGAATTCCTGTTATTTGTTCAAAGTTTTCAATGTTTCCGAAAGTATTACGAAAAACTACGACGATATCTACTCCCATATCTCTGGCAGTGGTCAGGTCTGATTTAGTTTTTTCCCATTCTTGCCCTAACAACCATACTATGCCGCGACCGCAATAGGCAACAGCATAATCGGGCTTGAGTTGTATCGCTTTGTCGTAGTCTTTGATGGCATTGTCGAAATCCCTTATGGCGATGTAGATATCGCCACGTGAAGAATAGAATAAGGATTGATCTGGATTCAAACGGATTGCTTCATTTAAGCTGACTAACGCATTTTCAAAGTCATCTTTGCCCGCGTAAGCAAGATGAAGGGCTAAATAGGCAGCAGCATCAGATGGATCTAGTTGAACTAACTTAATAGCGTCATCAATTGCTTTGTCAAAATCACCTTTGGTCCGGTAAACAGTACTACGACCTTTATATGCCTCCTTAGACCGTTGATCCAATTCCAATGCTTTGTTAAAATCGGCAATGGCGTTATCAGGTTCATCTTTAGATAGGTAAGCAAGACCGCGCCCATTATATACTAAGGCAACCCCAGGCATCTGTTGTATCGCGTTGGTAAAATGCCTGACCGCCTTCTCGTAATGTTTGTTTTTTTCTACAGAATTATCTGCTTGATCTCCGTGTTCTCGACCAGTAGTTCCCTTACCAAATTCCTTGTAAGTCTCTAGACGGTTTTTTTGTCTACTAACAAAGCCATGAAGATCAGGATAGATTCGCTCAGTAGATATGTGGAATTTATCCTCAAGGTACTTCAAGATAGGCTGTTTGAGTGCTTTTGGAATGACGATCTTCTCATCAGGCTCAATAAAACCCTCAGGCGGTTGAACGAATATGCTTTTTTGCACATCGGGGCGGCTTCCATGCGCTGAATTCCGAGGTTTTCTAATCCAGTCTTTTATAGTTCCGTTTTTATCTTGCAAGATAATCCTGCCATCTTTGAAGGGAAAACGATCACAGGCGAAGAAGAGAGCTACTCGGTAATCACTAGTAAAATCTAATAGGTTAGTTTTACCACCAAAGTGTTGAATTTCGGTTAGAATGTCAAATTCCTTTGTTTTCTTGGTGTACCCTTTGGAATCCTCCAGTTCTACTTTTTGGACATTTTCTATATCAAGATGTAACAGGTTAGCTTCTTCAAGTTCACGGTAAAGGTTTGAGGAAACTTTCAAATAGCATTCCGGTTCACCGCGGTAGATATAATCACTGTCAGCAGATATTTTTGCTATTTTGCCGATTATCTCTAAGATTCTGTTTAACTCAGTTTGTTGTGTGTTTATCATTTCTTCTCCACAATCGCAATCTCATCTTCCGTTAAACTATACAATTCATACACCAATGTATCAATCTCATTTTCAAGGTCAGAAATGTCCGCGTCTGAATCAGTTTGCTTGGCAGCAATAATTTTATCAACTTTGTTTTCAATCTCCGTAACAAGGTGTTGGTTGGCTTTTGTGATAGGTGGGACGAGAAGGGGTTCTAATGCCTGAACGCTTACAATCAAGTCTCCAGTGCCTGTTTTGGGTGCAAGGTCAAACAGTTGATAATGAGAAACACGAGAATTTAACACAGCGGTAAGAAACTTAACCTTTTCACCTGTAGCAATACAAGTGCTATCAAGGCAGAACATCGGATGTTGAATATATGCGAAACGCAAAATTGAACCTATTCGTTTCCAAACAATCTTTTCTTTTTCAAATTCTGAGTAGTAAGCACAAGCCCTGAGATTCCACCAATTTACGCCTTGGTCATCTCTATCGAATAGTCCTTTGCCTCTTGCTTTTACTTCTCCCGATTCTATTCGCTCTCCTATAGTCTGAAGGTGAGCATAGATAGTAGGATACCTTTTTGGGATATTCAAATCATAATCAGTTGCTAATATGTAAGATTCCGCTCGTTGGACATGGTAGCGTTGGATATCCCGTCCGCGCAGGAGGGGTTTGATGATTGCTGCAGACTTCGGATCTTGGTCTATCAGTTCTTCACGTTTTGCTTCATCTATGATAAACGCTTCGTTGCAACCTGTTACAATTCCGCGATAGATGTTTATATCCCAATCCTTGAGTGGTGTGCCGATATCCTTTATTTTGCGTTTCAGGTTAAGTTCAGCAGATGAGAGTATCGCCCACGGTTCCCCTTTCGCGGGTATCTCCATCGTCGCACCATTATCACTCAAGTACTGGGCAATGTTATCGGTCTGTCTGTCAAAGTCTGCGCCGAGAGATACGCCTCTGAAAGTATCAGGTGTATCGGATACAATCTTTTGAAAAAGCAAGATGTTTGTGTCAACTGTGGCATCGAATACATCGGGTCCCATATCCAGCAATTGAATCGGTTGGGTAAGCGTTACAAAATAGTCCCTCAATTTTTTACCGTAGCCAGCGCGCATCCATTTATTGGAAGTGATAAAACAGACATGTCCGTTGTTTTGCAAAAGTTGGTTCGCTTTTTCATAGAACAGACAATAAATATCGCCTGTTCGGACAAAGGTATCAAAGCCTCTGTTTTGATAAAGATTTCCAAGTCTGCCACCTTCTTTTTGCAATTGGATGTAAGGCGGGTTGCCAATTACGACATCAAACCCTTCAGTGATGC
Source organism: Candidatus Poribacteria bacterium (assembly GCA_965232115.1). Taxonomy (GTDB): domain Bacteria; phylum Poribacteria; class WGA-4E; order WGA-4E; family WGA-3G; genus WGA-3G. The sequence continues at coordinate 2,614,461 of OZ246958.1, read as the reverse complement.
CAAACATCCATTCCGCGTCAAACCAATTGGCGGTGTCGTTCTGATCATAGGGGTCCCACTGTGCAATCTTTTCAGCGTCATCCGCAGGCATGCCGATGCTCTTTAGCTCTATTGCCAATTCAGTACGGAGTTCCGTGTCCTTTTGCTTGCATGTTCGTTTTTGCTGACGAGTGGTGGCGTGGAAATGGCGTTCGCGATTGCTGCTCAACTCATGTTCTAAATTCTGAGCTTTTTGGCTCGTGAGTGTCCGCTCCTCCGCAAGCCCTATCAGTGTGTTCGCAGCAATAAAGCGCGTCTCAAGGTTCGGTAAGGGTTTGATGCCGAAGTTTTCTGTGCCTTGTTCTGGCTCTTGTTCAATTGCAAGCGAGATGAAGAAACGGAGTTTGGCGATTTGACACGCTACGGATTGGATGTCTACACCGAAAATGCTGTTTTGGATGAGGTATAACTTGCGTCCGAAGTCTGAGTCTCGGTAGCGTTTGAAAGTTTCGTTGATTTCAAGGAGTTCCTCACGCCGAGTTTGGTCATCTTGTGTGTCATACGCCGCTTCGGTTCGCTGAACGGCGCGCTCCTTCTGCAGCTTTTCCCATCGGGTGTTGTCGGGATCGAGGCGTCGGAGTGTGAGCGTCAGTTTGTGGAGCATGCCCATCGGGAACGCCCCGGAACCGACTGCGGGATCCAATATCTTGAGTTCAGAAATTGCTCGGACGATCGCATCTGTTTCGGGGTCGTCAAACCATTCGTTGGCATCGTCAAAGGCTTGGGCATAGTCGAGGAGATAGTGTAATCGCTCGTCCCACAGTTCTGCGTCGCCGTCGGTTGGGTCGGATTTTTGGGAGAGCGTGGCGACTAACGCTTCATCTACCATATAGTCCACAATCGCGCGTGGGGTGTAGTAGGAGCCGGTCTGTTTTCGGACGGTTGCGCCGGTTTCGGGGTTGTAGGCGGCGAGTAGGTTTTCAAACACTCTACCGAGGAGTTCGGGGTCAAGTGCGACTTCCTGCTCTATCGGTGTGTTCTCCTCAACGGTGAATTTGTAGTGTTCAAGGAGGGGAATCAGCCCTCGGCTTTCGTGAAAAAAGAGGCGGTTGGGGATGCTCAGTTTTTTGTAATCGACATCGGAAAAGCAGTCTATACGGTAGCCTCCCTCTTTGGGGCCATCGAAGGTATCTAAGCAGTCAAATAAACCACCGTTGATGAAAGGCGTTTTGGCAAAAAGTTCCAAGAGTTTGTCAGGATCGCGCATCTGCGTTTTATAGCGGTACCGTGAGAAATTACGATTACCAGCATAGTTTCCCTTGCTAAACTCACGCTCGTCTATTTCGGTGTTCAATGTGGCGAAAAAGAGATTTTGTAGCACGGCGCGATAGTAGGCATCGCCGTTATCAAAGTCGCCCTCTGTCAATAGGTCTTGGATTTGTGCTTTGTTGAACAACGCCTCAGCGACCAGTCCTTTTTCCTTAATGAACCAGATAAAGAGCAGGCGTGTGATGAGACGTATCACATGTTCCTCTGGTTTCAGGGTACGGTTTTCGTCTGTTGGGAAGGTTGCTGTTTCTATTGCCCATTCATACCACGCGAACAATTTTCGATAGAACTGTTTGTTGAGTGCTTCGGTGTCGAGTTTGGCGAGCCACGCTGATAGTAGACCGTCGAAGTTTTTCGGTTTCTTGTTGTCTTCTATCCACTTGACGCATGCCTCAAAGGAGAGTTCGGAGAGGATGTCGAGATGTGCGCGATGTGGGTTGTTGAGGCGGATGTCTTTGATGAGGGTGACTTGTCCGAGGACATCACGGTACTCGTCGGTTTTATCTGGACGGCGGTCGGCAAACGCAACCGTCAGACGATTACCGGCACGAAATAAGATTACAGTCGGTGCAATCAGACGTTTGTTAATTTCTCGTGTGAACTCGGCGTATTTGGTTCGGGAGTAGGTATTGTCTTTTAGTTCGACTGCACAGAAAAGGAAGCTGCTTATGTTTCCTTTGTCAAAGGCATTGGACTCCAGCAATGTCATTTGTGGGTCATCGTCAATTTCGTCGCTTGTGAACTGGAAAATGAGTTGGACGGATTCGGCGTGTTTTCGGAATTCCTGTTCGGTTTTGGTGTTCGGATTGAGCAGTGGAAATTCTTCAAAGAAGTCGTGGACGGTGCCGGAGAGTTCGAGGGTGCGTTCGCTTTGGTAACCTATTGTGGATAGCAGGTCTTTTGATTTTTCTAAAAAGTCGTCGGTGAGGATTGCTGATAGGGCGGATTTGATTGCTTGTTTGTCCATATTCTATCTGATTTTTTTGAAACTTAGACTGTATGAGCGGGCCCCGGGACTTCCTATTCCTTCGTTGAAACGTGGTGTTCATCAAGTTTGGGATTGGAGGTTGCTAACTTTAGTGAGGCAACTGAAGAATCTTCAGTCGTATCTTCGAGATGTAGATTTGTAGTTGACAGTGCAATTGATAGTTGACATCCAAGCGCGTTAAGAACGGCCCTAAGCATATCAATCTTTGGTGTTTTCGTGCTATCTAACACTTCCGATAGGAGATGTGGTTTAATGTCTATTTTCTTAGCGAGTTCAGAAATTCCGCCCTGTGCTTCAACGACATACTGAAGTGCCAACTGAACTATGGCGAGATCCTTGTGGACCTGATATTCTTCTATGACTGCATCGAGAAAACCTCCCACACTTTCTTCTTCCGCGAGTTGTTCAATGATGAATGCGCTCCATGTTCCATAAATTTTCATTGTCTAGACCTCTCTTTGTATTCTCTCCAATAATTTTTCGCGCGTTCAATATCTCGTCTCTGCGAAGACTTATCGCCTCCACAAAGGATCAGAATAATTGTGTTATCTACTTCACCGTAATAGATACGATAGCCTGGCCCGAAGTCAAGTCGTAATTCCCAAACCCCCTCACCGACGGATTTTCGGTCTCCAAGGTTGCCCGTTTCAATAGCAATAAGCCGTGCTTGAATGCGTCGTCGTATGTTTGTGTCCCGAATTGAAAGGAGCCGGTTCGTGACCGTTTGGGATCCGGTAAAAATCTATTGTCCGCGGATGTACATTACGCATTGAGAATCTTTCGTCTACCCATAAGCGATAAATGGTTACACAAAGTTGGACTCATTAGCATCTACATTCAACGTTTGAAATATAATACCATGCCCCATTATAAAAAGTCAAGATTGTCGTGTTGTGATGATTAACCACGTTACCAGCGTGAAATCACCTGTATCTTTAGGTGCTTCGGATGCGACTGGTAGTCTGAAGCCGCGGGTGCCGGCTCTGCCGATATTTTTGGATTGCGTCTTTTGATGCGACCGGGTGATATGGGCAATGACGGTGTCCAAAAGTTTGTTGTAGTGTGTCATGTTACCACCGTATTCGGTTTCTTGGTCAAACCAGAGACACAAGTCATCTATGACGTTCTCTTTGCCAACAGCAGATGCTTCAAACAGATCTAACACCTGTTTCGCATTGATACACCCGTAACGGATATCCCTATTGTTTCGGATATAAACGGCGTAGTAAGGATGGATGGGACTGGCGGTTTTTTGCTGTTTGTCTGTGCTTGCATTCGTCTGTTGTAGGAAGAAGATGACACCGTTTTCCGAGGGGTTGTTTTCGTTACTTGTAACAGCGTAAGCACCATCTGGGGTTGCCTCAAGTTTTGCTCTGTTTCTTTCGAGATACTTGAGGAGTTGTGCGAAGAAATAATCTAAGGTAAAGTCGCTCATCACTACAGTGTCAGAGAGGTCATCTAAATCAAGCACCTCCTCCCGGAGCTGCTCCAACTGCTTATCACGGAAATTGAGTTCCATCTGTGCGTGTTCGTAAGCCGATTCGTTTAATGGGTCGTCATCACCACTTGCGGTCGCATCGGCGAGTGCCATGCGGGATTCAACGCGATTGCGTAAACGAAGATAGACCTCCATATCTTCTGTGGGCCAGTAGTTAATCATTTTCACCGTTTTGTTTGGACTACCGATGCGGTCAATCCGTCCGAACCGTTGAATGATGCGGACAGGATTCCAGTGTATATCGTAGTTTAGGACGGTGTCGCAATCCTGAAGGTTTTGTCCCTCTGAAACACAGTCTGTGGCAATGAGTAGGTCAACTGTGTCATTTGTCTTCTCAGCACGTATCCGTCCCCAGGGGGCAAAGTTTGTGAGAATGGCGTTGAAATTGTTTTGTCCGCAAGTTGTTCGCGTCATATCTCCAGAAACCATCGCCATCTCAAGTCCTAATTCCTTTGCGAGTTCGGACAGGTTTGTAAAAAGATAGTCTGCTGTGTCCTTGAAAGTGGTGAAGACAAGGAGTTTACAGTTAGGATCTTCCGCCTTTTCCCGAATATGCTGCTTTATTTCTTTGAGTTTACCGTCTTTATCGGGCGTGATGGAGCTGACCTTTTTCCACGCTGCAGTAAGGGTTTCTTTATCTTTGAGAAGATCCTGTTTCCAACGGGTGCAATCCAATTCTTTTAGATGGTAGGGATTCCTGGCACGATTGATTAGAAATTCCTCATCGTCTTCATCGTCATCAGGAAGGACATCTGCTGCGTCCGTGGTATTGTTGTTTTTCTGAAAGCGTTCAATCTTCTCCAGCATTTCATCGTGTTTGTTGATGGTGCGTTCAAGGGTTTCAGAAAGCGAGTAGGCAGAACTTTCCAGCCGTTTGAGGAAGTTGGTTTGCATCATGCCGATAAGGAATCTCTCACGGTCTTCCTGATTAAAGCGGAGTCGTTTTTTCTCGTCTGCTAACCGCTGTTTTGCCCCTTCATCTACAACATAACTGGAAGGTCTATAGATGGATAATTCAAAGTCCCCGATTTGATCCGCCAATGCCTTGTATGAAAGTTCACCTGACAGGTCGGTAGGTGGATGGCAATTGACTGGGTCGAGTTGTGTAGGGAATTCACCAATATTTTCTATTTCTTCGGCATAATACTTTTTGATATGCCTTCGGGAACGCGCAATGGAAACACCACTGAGCAGTTGGAAAAAGTCTACGCCTAAAGTATCAAACAATTCTGTTTTATCTCTTGTGCCATATCTGGTTGCGTTTTCCTCCCACGCTTTGAAGGCTTTTTGCGCCTGTTGTATTAAAGTGCGGATATTGCTGACCCCCAAACTGTTTCTAAAGACATCTTCGCGTTTTTCTGTCATGAGATATATCTGATTGCGGAGGTCGGTGAGTGATGTATTTACGGGTGTCGCCGAAAGCATCAGGACTTTGGTTTTTGTGCCTTCCTTGATAACCTCTTCTAAGAGGCGGGAATAGCGGGTGTGGCGGAAGTTGCCATCTTTGTCCTCACGGGGTTTGCTATCGTTTCGGAAGTTGTGGGATTCGTCAATCACAATCAGGTCAAAGTTCTGCCAATTGAAATTCTCCAGATCAATACCACCGGACTCACCAGTATAACGGGACAGGTCTGTGTGTGCCAGGAGTGTGTAACCGAACTTGTCATCAAGGAACGGATTGGTGTCTTGTGAGTTGTACGCTGGATAGAGTGACCAATTGTCATGCAGTTTCTTGGGGCATAGGACCAGCACGCGTTCATTTCGTAGCTCAAAGAACTTTATCACGGCGAGTGCTGTATATGTTTTTCCTAACCCGACGCTGTCTGCTAAGATGCAGCCGTTGTGTCGTAAGAGGCGGGCAATTACACTTTTCGCTCCCTCTTTTTGAAAGTCGTATAACTTGTCCCAAATTCTTGTGTCGTATAGATGTGTATCTTCAAGGGTCTGTTCGTTTGTTTTTCGGGTCTCAATTTCCTCACGGAACAGTGTATATAAGGTTTTGTAATAGATGAGTTCAGGTGGGTGATCTTGCCCAATCTGCTTCAATTTTGCCAGCACTTTCGCTTTGACATCTTCAACGAGTTTGTCGTTATTCCAGAGTTCATCAAACCACGCCTTGAGGTCATTTCGGTCTCGGTCGTCATTCACCTCAAGATTGAGTTCAATGTTGCTGTTATTTGAACTGAGTCCGAGTCCGCGCACGGTAAAGTTGGAGCTGCCGAGAATTGCTTTGTCAACGCCGTTGTTGGCGATGTGATACATTTTCCCGTGTATCAGATTTGATTCGCGGGTTGTGCGGATTTCGACCTTCTCTTTTATCCATTCGGCGCACGCTTTGGCAATTGGTTTCTGTCGGAGCTGCTGGTTGAGTTGTAAGTCTGTGTCTGTTATATCGAACGCTTTTGCATCTGTGTTATTCGGATCCATACGTTTGACAAAATCGGGGTCACCGAAAAGAAAACGGAGTTCCCTTATTTTGTGAAGGGAGTGTTGCATTTTTTCATAGGCGTAGATGGTGAAATAGGCGGATACGATGGAGAGGACAGAGCCGTTCTTAATTTCCTGTTGTAGAAAGTCGTGGACTGTTTCACGGAGAAGGTTGTCTCGGATGCCAGATTTTAGGGATGTGTTTTTATTAGACATAGGTGCCTGTGTTTGTAGTGTAACTTGATTTCAACAAAAGCGGTAGTGTTGTTTATAACGCTAATCAGGGAACGTAACACGCTCATATATTTCCTGCAAAGGCAGTTCGCATTGGATGGAGGGGAGTGGCAACATTTCGTCAACTTCTCGGAAATCAGTGAAAATCCAGTCCTTTCCAGCGTCCGGCGTGCTCCCGTGTTTGTCTTGACGACGATACCGTTCAACAAGCACTTTGTCTTGGGCGACGAGGACATATTCCTGCAATGATGTTAGTTGTCGATAGTGTCCGAATTTTTCGCCTCTATCATACGCTTCGGTTGAAGGTGAAAGGACTTCTACAAGGATAATGGGGTTAAGGAGTATATCAAAAACATCATCTTCAAAACGGGGTTCTTCACAAACGATAACGACATCTGGATAGAAATAGGACGAGGTAAGCGGAGAACTCACCCGCATATCGTTCGCGTAGGTTTCACATCGGCTCCCTTTTAATAAGTTGCGGAGCTCGCCAGATATATTATTAGTAATCAGATTATGCACGCGGCTTGCTCCAGACATGTTGATAATTTCTCCGTCAATGTATTCACTCCTAACTGTTTCAGCATCAGGGATTGCCTTGCGTTCAAAAGCAATGTATTCTGCAGGTGTGAGATGGGTTCGTGCTGCGGGGGTTGCCATGATTTCCTCCGTTAGTTTATTGATGGTTTGCATTATAGCGTAACGCCGAGAAGATGTCAAGGAGAGCAGGATCATTGTTCTTAAGCAGTGTTTGCAATTTACTGCACTTTAGGGTATAATTAAGAGGGAATGTTTTAAACATAGCGAAACTGTAGATAAAGGGATAAGGTTTCCAAAATTTGTTGTTAGAAGAAAGCCCTGTAACGGCAAAATACTTGTAAAGGAATTTATCTGTCTTATGTCAACTAAAGTAGGTATTAACGGTTTTGGTCGGATTGGTCGGAACGCTTTTCGCGCGGCACTGCAAAATCCAGCGTTAGATATAGACTTCGTGGCCATCAACGACTTGACGAACCCTGAAACGCTCGCACACCTTCTCGAATACGACTCTATTCACGGCATTTTGTCCGACGACATCTCCGCGACAGACGACAGCCTTGTGGTAAACGGAAAAGAAATACGTGTTCTCGCTGAGCGGGATCCGGGTAATCTGCCGTGGGGTGACCTCGGCGTGGATGTCGTTATCGAATCCACCGGCTTCTTCACCGACCGAGCAGATGCTGAGAAACATATCACCTCTGGTGGCGCGAAAAAAGTGATTGTCTCCGCACCCGCAAAAGGTGAGGACATCACGATTGTGATTGGTGTGAATGACGATAAATACGATAAGTCTGAACACCATGTCATCTCTAACGCCTCGTGTACAACGAACTGCCTCGCACCGGTTGCAAAGGTGCTGCACGAAGAGTTTGGAATTGAAAGCGGTTTGATGACGACGATTCATGCCTATACCGGCGACCAACGGGTTCATGACTTCCCGCATTCCGATATGCGTCGCGCCCGTGCGGCGACCCTCTCGATGATTCCAACGACAACGGGTGCTGCTGTCGCTGTTGGAAAAGTGCTTCCAGAATTGAACGGAAAACTCGACGGTTTCGCAATCCGTGTCCCGACGCCAAACGTTTCCGTGGTTGATCTTACTGTTGATCTCAAGGAGAGACCGGACGCTGAAGCCGTCAACGCCTCGCTAAAAGCAGCAGCGGAGAATAGTTTAGAAGGAATTCTTGGTTATTCAGAGCTTGACCTCGTTTCAGCGGATTTTAATGGGAATAAACTCTCCTCTGTTCTCGACGCGCCTTTCACGAAGGTGATTGAAGATGGGCTGATTAAAGTCCTTTCATGGTATGACAACGAATGGGGTTACTCCAATCGTCTTGTCGAACTCGCAGCGCGTGTGCTTTAAGAAGCAATCAGCAGTCAGCCGTCGGCAATCAGCAAAGAACAAGTTATGGTATGTAAGCAACAGGCAACTGCCATACACTGGCAGCCGACAGTCATTACTCAAAGAGAGGGCTATGCGAACACCTATCATTGCAGGAAATTGGAAACTGAACAACACGGTTTCAGAAGCAGTCTCACTCACAACGGCACTGAAACCGTTAGTTGCAGGATGTACGGACGTTGAGATCATCGTTGCGCCTCCTTTTACAGCACTTGCTTCAGTGAGCAGCACTATCTCAGATAGCAACATCCGCCTCGCCGCCCAAGATGTTTACTGGGAGGATAGCGGTGCGTTTACGGGTGAAGTCTCTGCACCGATGCTGAAAGATGTCGGATGTGATTACGTTATTATCGGTCACTCGGAACGCCGGCAATACTTCGGTGAAACAAACGAGAACGTCAATCAGAAAGTCAAAGCGGCGTTAGCACACGGCTTAAAGCCGATTATCTGTGTCGGGGAGCAGCTCGAAGAACGGGAATCCGGACAGACAGAAGCAGTCATCGAGAGTCATGTCACAGGCGGTATTGCCGGTCTATCCGCAACGGATTTGTTGTCGTGTGTGATCGCTTACGAACCCGTCTGGGCAATCGGGACGGGAAAAACAGCGACACCCGATCAAGCACAAGAGGTGCACGCCTTTATTCGAGGGTTGTTGACAGCGGCACATTCTGCAGAAGTTGCATCGCAGATCCGCATCCAATACGGTGGCAGTGTTAAGCCGGAGAACGCGTCAGCGTTGATGGCGCAGCCGGATGTAGACGGTGCTCTTGTCGGGGGTGCGAGCCTTGAGGCGGAATCGTTTGCGCAGATTGTGAAATTCAATCAATAGGAGGAAATTGTTAAATGGGAATTATCATTGGTTTTGTACTGGTGGTCTTTGTACCGCTCTGCGTCGTTCTGACGCTGGTTATTTTGCTACAAGACAGTAAGGGTGAAGGACTTTCATCGAGTGCGTTCGGTGGTGCTGAGATGCAGTCTGTCCTCGGTGGACGTGGTGCAGCAACTTTTCTCAGTAAAATGACCACATGGCTTGCTATAGGCTTCATGCTTATCTCGCTTTTCCTGATGCGTTTCTATGGTGAAGAAAAGGTTGGTGCGCTTACGCCGATAGAACAAGAGACAACACAAGAAGCGACAGCAGAACCTGTTGACACAATAGGCGAAGAAAGTGTTGAGACGACTACAGATGGCGCAGGCGGAGATACTGCCGACGATTCGTCAAAGACAGAGCTTGACGGTACGTCAGAGTAAAGGCCGCGAGCATAGCTCGCTCCTACAAGAAGAATGGTATAAAGATCGCGAGCATGAAGAAACACCCAAGCAAAAACACTCGCTCCTACAAGAAGGTGTGTCTCACTGATAACTACTAACTAATATGGCAGACCTGCCGACTCCGCTTTCATGGACAGTCCATCCAATCGTTGAGAACTGGCGTAAGTCGGTTTTATTAGGGCTTTTTCTGGCACTGCTTTTGTTTGGTATCTATTTGGGATTCCAATCTATTTATGTCGCCTTGATCTCTGGTATCGTTCTGATCGGTTCACTCTACAAGTACTTCCTACCGTTCCACCATCGGTGTGAAGCCGATCGACTCATCATCACAAGTTGCTGCTACAAGCTGGAACGGTCTTGGGAAACATTTCGCAGCTTTTACGTTGACGCGAACGGGGTCCTACTCAGCCCGTTTGCCCGCCCAACACGCCTTGAAAATTTCCGCGGCGTTTACGTCCGATTCGGAAAACACACCCCTGAAGAAGTCGTTGATTTTATTAGCAGTAAGATTAAATCAGAAACTTCTCCTTAGCATCTGAAATTGGAGGATTACTATGAATGTTTCCGAATCAAACCAGACGCAGACAATTGGAACCACAGAATCACTCAGAACCGCTGTGCTTGACGCGGTCAGTTCCCAAAGCGTTACAGATATCCATACGCACCTCTTCAGTCCGCCTTTCAAAGAGTTGTTGCTGTGGGGGATTGATGAATTATTAACCTATCACTACCTCATCGCCGAAGTATTCCGCAAATCAGATGTCTCGTATCAGCAATTTTGGGCGATGACGAAGGCAGAGCAGGCAGACTTGATTTGGCAGACCCTCTTCATTGAGAATTCACCCATCAGTGAAGCCTGCCGCGGGGTTGTTACAACACTGAACGAATTAGGCTTGGATGTCAGTTCACGGAATCTACAGGACTATCGTGCCTACTTCGCCGATACGACGGTCGAGGCATTTATTGATACCGTCTTTGAACGCTCGAAAGTCTCTAAAGTGGTGATGACAAACGACCCGTTTGACCCTGCAGAGGCACCCGTCTGGCAGTCAGGGGATACCGGCGATGCCCGCTTTGCGGCAGCACTGCGGATGGATGTGCTTATCAATACCTATCAAGAGACGGGTTATGAACACCTCCGGGGTCTCGGCTATGACGTGGATCCGACGCTCTCCTCAGAAAAGACTTATAAAGAAGTCCGTCGATTTTTAGAGACATGGATCCAACGGATGAACCCAAAATATATGGCGGTCTCCCTTCCGCCGGACTTCCAGTATCCTGATGATGGCGTTTTGGGCAGGCTGTTTGATAACTGTATATTACCCATCTCTCGTGAGTTTAATGTCCCCTTCGCGCTGATGATTGGCGTGAAACGTGCGGTTAACCCACAACTCCAGATGGCTGGAGATGGAACGGGTAAGGCAGATTTGGAGAGTTTAGAGACGCTGCTACGCGAGCATCCCGATAATAAGTTTCTCGTTACGCTCCTGTCGCGTGAAAATCAACATGAGCTATGTGTCATCGGACGGAAATTCAAAAATCTGATGATATTCGGATGTTGGTGGTTCATGAACAACCCGAGCATTATTGAGGAGATCACGCGAGAACGGATTGAGCTGCTCGGTCTGAGCGTTATCCCACAACATTCGGATGCCCGAATTTTGGATCAACTCGTGTACAAGTGGAAACACTCGCGGCAAATCATTGCCGACGTTTTGGTAGAAAAATACCAGACGCTTCTTGATGTCGGGTGGAGCGTCAGTAAATCAGAGATTCAGCGGGATGTTAACAACCTCTTTGGTGGGAACTTCGATCGATTTTTGAATGGAAGTTAGCAGGAACACGGGGTCGCTTTACACTTCGGACACCCGTCAGCATAGATCTGCGCCGCATCCTCCAAGTCGATACCGAGCAGACTTGCCAACGTGATAAGCCATGCAAAGACATCGGCGAATTCCTCACGTAGCCGCTCTATATCTCGTGGTTGTTTCCGAATCTCTTTTGCGAGTTCTCCGACTTCTTCGACGAACCATGTGAAGGTTAACGGTACGCCACGCTCGGCATCTCGTGTGTAATAAATGGCTTCAATCTGTTTTTGAAAGTTTTGGATTGTCATACGACTCCTTTTTGTGTATAATCGTGCTGAAGTAGAACTATGGTAAACCTTAGCATTAATTAGACACACTGAATTGGCGAGGTTAGGAAACCTCGCCAGCGGCAGCAGGGCAGCCCGTCTTCTCTGAAATGTCTGTTTATTTATCTGGTTTACCATAAACTGAGAATAAATTTAGGTTTACGGAAGGGAGCTGCACCGATGATAGGTATCTCTTACCATGCAGGTGGCATGAAAGACCTGCCTCTACACGAAGTTATCACCATTCTTGCCGATGCCGGTTACGATGCGATTGAGATGATGTGCGGTCCAGAAGCACACATTCCGTCCGGTGAAGTCACGGATAGCTTGCTCAAAGAGGTTAAAGCGATGACATCAGACCACGGGTTGAAGGTCTCTGTCATCAATCCGTTCGCGGGCCCCGGTTTGTATCAATTGGCATTAGAAGACCAGCAGGGAGCCGTTGATCATTACGCCCTTCTCCAAGATGTCGCGGTAGCACTCGGCGCGCAGGGTGTCAATTTCCTCACTGGCTACGGCGGGGATAAAGGGGATGCCTTCGCGTGGCGACTCCTCGTTGATGTTCTGAAACCGATCTGCCGACGCGCTGAAGAACTCGGCGTGACGATGAACATCCATAACCACGAAGCGACAACGATTGATGCGTCCTCGAAAGTTACCCTGCTGATAGAACACGTAGGTTCTAACGCGCTGAAGGCACTCAACGATATTACCAACTTCTACCACCTCGGTGAGGATATCGCTGAAGTAACCGAAAAATTGGGACGGCTTACCGCTCACTGTCACGTCAAGGGTGTGACGGGAATGTATCCGTATAGTACTTTCCTCATTCCCGGTGAAGCCGGGGACGAGTTGGATTTCCGCACCTTTGCAGAGGGTTTGGGAAAAACGGGTTACGATAAGTATATCTCAGTGGAAACGTTTCCACACATGCGGATGGAGAAAGCAGAGATTGCTTATGACATGATGGCGCGGACGTTGAAAGAGCTGGGCTTAAGATAGATGCGAAAGGCGCGGTTCCAAGCCGCGCCGACGCATTATAGCCTACTGTGTCTCTAACGCCTTGATCCCGGGCCAATCGCGCCACATATCCTCGTTGGGGGGTTCCTCCTGCGTCTCCGCCAATTCGGTTTTTCGGAAGTCGTAGAGCACAGCCTGCCGGATTTGCTTTGAATAGTTGTGTCCCGCAGCGTGCCCGATGCGATGGTGCCAGAAGACGACATCGCCGGCATTCCCATAACACTCAACGCCAGGCGTTCTGCTGATACGCTCTCGGTCGATGTCATATTGGGGTGTCGGTTCGTTCTTGTATTGGGAGTGGTAATCGTAGTAGAAGGTTTTGTGGCTTCCGGGCCAGACGGTAAATCCGCCACCTTCCGGCGGCACATCGTCAATATAGCCGACTGCGCCGAGATGAAACGGATGTGCGTCAACGTGGCATCCGATTGACTTTTTTGGGACATCCCCATAGGGCAGCGTACAATAGATACCGCGCACGCGCTCAGGCTCCACCAGATTCCCTTCCCCCAAAAACTGTTCTGCCATCCGCCAGACGTTCGGATCCGTTGCGAGAAGTTTCACCATCCAATCTTCACCACCGGGTTCACGAAAATTCCATCGAAATCCACGTCGATTATTGCTCTTATCAAGGTTTTCCTCTTCCGGTGTGAAGGGACCGACCCACGTTTCAGGCTCCTCACGCTTACGTCCTTCCGGGGCACCATCCCATAACCGTGTCCGCGCCCGTTCCATCAATTCCGGGTCGAGGACGTTCCGTTTTATCAAATACCCGTTATCCTTGAAAAATTCGATGTCTTCGCGTGTCAGTTCAACCATTGTCCTATATCCTTTTTTCAGATTACATGAGAAGATACGAAACACAATTTGAAGTATTTAGGACTTACGCAAAATTCCGAACCCCCCTTTATCCCCCCGCAAGCAAGGGGAAACGTATCGGTTCTAAAGATAACTGCGTAAGTCCTATGTATTATAGCATTTTCTACGATTTGTGACGAATCAAAATGTTGTCTGCCTGTCGCCGCTACGGGGTTTGAGGCGTTCGCGAATTGAGATGGATTTCGCAATCAAGAGCACCTTGTAAACGGAAGGGTATAAAAACACCAGTCTGTGTGAGATAGGGTGGCTCTGGGGTAAGGGTATCTAATGTGCCTTGCAAAACGACACGGGAACCGATGGGGTAGTACGCGATCATTTCCGATAATTTTTTGTACAATGCGGTGATTTGGAAGGTGGATTCCGCTTCAACGGTGGTATGTAGATTTCCGAAAATACCATCGCCTGTCCTATTCGCTATCTCTACGATCAGGCTTTCTCTCGTGAAAGTGTGGCGGAGTTCAGTGACGGACAAGAATACTGTTGTCGCATCGGACATAGGGGTTCCGAGGAGGGACACCTCCCCCGTCGCGCCTAAGAGTGGCATCGTGAAGTCGGCAGCCGCTGCGAGTTGAGTCCCGCTGCCATAGATGGTCAGATTTTCAACAATTATATTTTGTAGGGCATGTGTTTTCTCAACATAAGGTCTGGCGAGGTCTTCAAGCACGGCATAAGGGGCTTCAATTCGGGTCGTGATGTGGTAGCCGGGATGAAGCGAATCCACAAAACGCATCTCTGGCAAATCATCAACGGATACGACACCAGCGGCTGGTGAATCCGTGGGTGTCCCTTCAACGTTAACGTGGATAAAGGTCCTGATACCGAGGATCAACGAAAGCACTAACCCATCACTTGACAGATTTTGGACGAGGATTTCTAAAGGGGCTGTGGTGAGAACAACGCGTGGGTCTAAGTTGAGGCATATCGGTTCGTGGAGTTTCTTCCACAAGCGAACCGCGTGACCCTTCAGGTCTATGTTATCTATATATTTGGCAATCTTTTCTTCTATTTCGGGAAGGACTGTTTTTTTTCCTTCTTGAATGAAGTTTTCACGAATCGAAATTGTTCGATTGGAGAAGATGCCTCTGATCGTTATGTCAGCTGCTTGAACAGAGATGTCCGTCTGTGTTTCTACAGTGAAATTCCAATCCGAATACAGCGTTGGGGTGAGGGTTAACACTGCAGTTGCGTGTCCGGTAAGTGTGCCGTGTCTGTGGATTTCCGTTATCAGCAGATCTACAGGAAAACGTGCCGAGCCGCGAATCTGGAGTGGAATTTCGATGGATACCGCGCCGTTCGTTGTACTCGTTACTCCCAGGTTCTCAGGGCGTAAATTAAGGGTGAGCGTGGTCTTTCCGTCTTTCCATTGTATAGGGTCGCGCAGATAATTGGCGATGGCAGATTCAGCGAACTGCTTGACCTCATGGAGCGGTAGTTCTACTTTCACAGCAAGCATTGAGGGGACAGGCGCGGGTAACCGAACGGGTGTAACTTCCCGTGGCGGTGCGAGTGATACGACAGGCACGTTGGATTTCCGGGGGACGAAAAAAAACAGAATTGTGAGTATCAAGGCAAGCACCAGAGAGATCGCGATGATTATCTTTTTTCCTTTTGTCATGGTCAGAGCCTGATGTGAGGGTTTTATGCTGCAAGCCTTATAAGGACTTACGCAAAATTCCGAATACCCCCCTTTATCCCCCCGCAAGCAAGGGGAAATTTATCGGTTTTAAAGATAACTGCGTAAGTCCTGAAGGTTTTAGGGACTGCCGTTAGTTTATATCGGAAGCTGCAGCGGGTTTCACACAGCGGAAACCGAGTCGATAGAAAGTACCGGAGGGCAATCCATAAGCGCGGGCGGCACACCGCATAGCCTGTGGCGCATCAAAGCAAGAACCACCCCGTAAGACGCGTTTCGTTTTAATTTTTGTGAACTGATTGATAATAGATGTTATAGAGCCGCCGGCGATTGGGTTCTTATCAGGAGCCTTCACGTAGAAATCTGGATCATAAGCGTCGAGGCACCACTCTAATACGTTCCCTGCCATATCGTAAAGTCCATACCCGTTGGGTGGGTAGCTGCCGATGGTGGAGGTTTCAGCACGATGTTCGTTAACGTTAGGGGTGTAGTTCGCTTTTGTGGTATCAATCGTATCCCCCCAGGGATACGCTTTGCCTATCCATCCGCCCCGTGCCGCTTTCTCCCACTCCGCCTCAGTTGGCAGCCGTTTTCCGACCCATGCGGCATACGTCATCGCACCATACCAAGTAACACCATGTGCGGGATGATTGCCGTATCCTTGTTTCACCCGGTACCGTCCATCAATTCGCTGAATTCGTTTATCATCAAGGTAACACCTGACACCGATAGCCTTATCTTCGGCGTGCTTCTCCAGAGCGTTCAGAAATGCGGCATATTCCGTATTCGTCACCTCGTATCTATCCATATAGAAGGCATCAACGAACACCATCCGCTTGGGGCTTTCGTTGGCGTGATCCGTGTTGCTGCCCATCCAGAATTCACCTGCCGGAATCAGGACCATGTCTTCGGTTATCGGGGCATCAGCACTGCTGCGTTTTGCGATTGCTTTGATGTCAAGGAGCGGATCGGTCTGGACTTTCGCAACGGCGAGGACCCCTAACAAGAGCAGCGGGGTGATAGCGATAAAAAAACGTATCCACTTTCGCCCATACACCTTCATTTCCCGGTATCCTTGCATTGCCGCGCCGATGACGAGTCCCCAGAAGAGCCAAACGATAAGAACAGGCGCGTCGAATCCGAGATAAAAGAGTTTCTCCAGCACCACGAACATATTTATCGCCACAAACTTCACCCTGAGGAACTCCCAATATTGGTTTGGTGCGAGGAAGCCTGCGGATGTCAAGCGAGTGCTTACCCATCCAGGGTTTCCGTACAGGTAAATTATGAGCCGTGTGCCGAGCGCAAGCGTCGCGAGTGCTGCACCACTGATAGCGACTCGCTGCATGGATTTCATAATCGGATAATCCACATAGCAAGAGATAGGGACTTTCAAACTGCCGCCATTGGTGCTGATAACGAGTTCCGTTTCGTGCATGCGTTTAGCACTCAGCAGGCTGGCATCAAGTTGGACTGTGAAGACCTCTTCACCGCGGAGCGGGGGGGCTGATAGACAAAATCCTGGCATTTCACTTGCGAGCTGGACATCGCCGTAGAGGAATCCGCGTCCCACATTTTTAATTTTTAATTCGAGGGTCTTTTGTGTCTCGGTATCAACCTTACCGAAGTCGATATAGGGATGGCTTACTTGAAGTTCTGGTCGTCCGATTTTCGGGTCGAGTTCTTGCACGAGCGTCTCCAGCCCGACATCTTGATCGGTGCTGTAACGTTCGGAGATTTTTTTTGCGATGCCTGCGAATTCGGGTTGCTGGGTGTATTCGAACCAAAGTGCCATGAATCCATTGTAGAGTAAGGTTTTAGCTTCTTCCCAATTTCGGTCGATGAGCTGTGCAAGTTGTTGAGGGGTTCGCGCCTCATTCGGTTTTTGAACTGCTATTTCTTGGTCGAGTCGTTTAATCGTTCGGGGTTCGATTCCTTTCTGAAACGCCAGTGCGCCCCGTAGAATTTGGAGCATCGCCTTAAAGCCGAGTTGACGATCATTCGGAAATTCGCTAACGACCGCTCTCGCTGCAGTGGCGAAGTGCATTTCACCCGCTCTGCCGAGACTCTGCTCCAAGTAACCGTGATAGAGGGCATCCGTAGCGGCTTCGAGTTCTTTCACCATTAATTCAGCGAGTTGCGGGATAGTGGTCGCTTCAGCACCGTTAGGAAACTTGAAGATGAGGCGAGTTGTGGCATCTAAGGAGGCGTTGTCCTTCTCTTGTTGGAGGTTAAGAATGTGTTTATTTCGTTTTTCAGGGCATTTTAAGGTATCCCGTGCTTGGTTTAAGAGGACACGCCACTGCTCTTCGGTTCGACCGTCGGGACGGACGCGCCCCCCGGCACGCAGTGAGGCGTTATAACGTTTTTTGTAGGCGGTCTCAACATTCTCTGTTATATCCACTTCACTTTGGTTTTGGAGTTTCTCACCCGAAAGCTCGAGTATCTGAAAATAGTTGACCTTCTCACCAACGATCAGCCCGGATGCATCCAAAATTTTAGAGGCCTCATCAATGGAGAGCCCGTATTCCTGGGTTGCCTGTCGGAGCAGTCCGATGCGCTGTTCCGGACTAATGGTTTGCGAAGCAGCTTTGAACGTATTGATAACTATCAGGAATTCGTTGTGTTTAGACATGGGAACAGCTCCATCTTTTTAGGATTATGATAACATACCTTTTAAAAACCGTCAAAATCAGGGGCTTTTGTTCATTTTCGTTTGATGAGTCGTTTATTCGACTTTCAGGTCTTGTATATCTAATTGTGCTTGCGCGACCGCTGCTGTGTCAAGTGTGGGACGTTCAATTATAGAAAAGACTTCATAAGCAGCAGTGGCTTGATCGGTGCTGAGTGATGTCGCAGTTACTTCAAGCACCTGGTCATGATTGTATTTATAGATAACTTGGACGGGCGTGCCTTGCGGTAAATTCGGGGGTAGTTTAAGCGTACATTCACCTAATTTATAGGTGTCAAACAGCGCGACTTCATCTTTGCGTTGATCCTGGTTGAGGTTCTGAACGACTTCAATCAGGACGGAACATTGGTTGTCCGCGACTGTGCCGAACTGATCTGTGATCTCACAAGGGACAGGGGTCATTTTAGGGATCATAACGTGGATAACGTGTTCGTGTTTCGGATTGAGAACGATGAGTCCGAGGTTATGGGTAGCACCTTCCGTTACCTTCACTTTGGGGGTGCCCGCGGGTCCGAGGAATCGATTGAGAACCGCCGCGGGTACGTCTGTTGTTGCGGGGGTTTCTGCCTCAGAAATTTGGTGAAGGGTGGCTTGAATTGCTGCGCCGAGTGCGACGATCTCATCAGGATTGACTTTACGCGAGTTGATCTGCTTTCCGCTGAGGTGCGTGATCATCTTCTGCACCATCGGCATCCGGGTTGCCCCGCCTACTAACAGCACGTCATCAACCTGTTCCCATGTCATCTCTGCTTCCGAAAGGACCGCCTCACAGAGTGCGCGACATTTTTCAAGCAATTCGGCAGTTAATGTTTCAAACTTCTCGCGTGTCAATTCAACATACGTTGTTTTTCCATTATATCCGCAAACGATGGGCACTTTCTGTCGCTGTGAGAGTGCTGCTTTGGCACCGATTGCAGTGAATTGGAGGTCTTGGTAGGCGTGAAGATTCTGTAGCGGGTTTTCGCCGTGTTCGATTTCAAATATCTCGGCGACGTAGCTGATAATTTTATCGTCCCAATCTTTGCCACCGAGCCTATGATCTCCGTTTGTGGCAAGCATCTGTATCGTGGTTTCGGAGACTTTCATAAGGGTTACGTCGAACGTTCCGCCGCCGAGATCAAATACAAATACGTTCTGTTCTGTTCCGAGTTGATCTATGCCGTAGGCGAGCGCTGCAGCAACAGGTTCGTTCAAAATTTGTAGGACGTTAAGTCCAGCGATTTTGCCTGCATTCCGGGTAGCTTCCCGTTCTGCATCATGAAAATACGCAGGAACGGTGATGACGGCATCCGTGACGACAGTGTTGAGATATGCTTCGGCATCCTGCTTGAGTTTCATCAAAATCAGGGCGGCGAGTTCTTCGGGGGCATAGGTTTTGCCGTTAAAGGTTCGGGAAAACGTCTCTTTAGATTTTCCTATTTCACGTTTGACGAATTCAACGATCTGTTCCGGGACTGCTCTGGCACTATATTGGGCAATCTTTCCGATACTCACCAGAGCGTCCTCAAAAAGGATCACGGAGGGTGTCACGCGTTCGCTCTCTGCGTTTGGGATGATTTCCGGGTGTCCGTGTTCGTTGACATGTGCGATTGCTGAAAAGGTGGTACCTAAATCAATTCCGACAACTTTACGCATCTGTACGTCTCCTGTCTCGTTTTTGCGTCTTGTTCTTACGGGATCAACGGCGATTCTTGTAGATATTATACGCGATCTTTCCAACGGGTTGCGAAAAATTTTGCGTGTTTCTCTGTGAGGTCACAACTTAGATCGCTTTATATAGGACTGCCGCAAAATTCCGAATAACCCCCCTTTATCCCCCCGCAGGCAAGGGGAAACTTATCGGTCTTAAAGATAACTGCGTAAGTCCTGTTTATATAGAGGCTGCTCGGATAGAAAAGATAGAAAAAATTGTGGGTATCTGAAATACACCCCCAGTGAAAAAAGTGAAAAGTTGACAACTATAAGCGTTTCCACTATAATTAACGCATGTCAAGATTTATTGCTGCGCTACTCTTATTTCTCTCATGTGCACTGGGAGTCTTCGCACATCCGGAGGGAACAGGTGAACATACCATTGAAGCCTACCGAATTGAAGGTAAACCGCCAAATATTGATGGATTTTTAGACGATGCTGTTTGGCAGCAGGCAGAACCTCGTAGCGGTTTTATCCAACTTGAACCGACACGCGGTGCCCCTGCCACTGATGACACAGAATTTCGTATTGCTTACGACCTCCATAATATCTACGTCGCGTTCCGGTGTTACGACGCTGAGCCTGATAAAATTGTGAACCGGATGACGCGGCGGGGGGATGTCTACGCTTCTGATGTCATTTCCTTCTTTATCGATCCACATCATGACCATCGGACGGGTTATAAATTTGCCACAAATCCAGCAGGTGTTCAAAGCGATAACTACCGATATGAAGATACCCAACGCGATAGCAATTGGAAGGGGATTTGGTGGGTCGAAAGCAATATCGATGAATTGGGGTGGACTGCTGAGTTTAAGATTCCGTTTTCTAACTTTAGATTCACTGACAAACCGACACAGATTTGGGGTTTTGATGTAGAGCGGGTCAACCGCCGAAAGGGTGAGGTGACGGTATGGAAGCAGTTGACACAGGCGGGTGTGGTTACACGGATGTCGGATTTAGGGCATATCTTAGACATCCAAGGCATTGAAACGGGGAAAAATTTTGAGATTACGCCGTATCTCTTGGGTGGGGGTACGGGTGCTGCTGATACGGACCTG
Organism: Candidatus Poribacteria bacterium; assembly: GCA_965232115.1. GTDB lineage: Bacteria > Poribacteria > WGA-4E > WGA-4E > WGA-3G > WGA-3G. The sequence continues at coordinate 2,593,683 of OZ246958.1, read as the reverse complement.
ACGCGTCAACTCGGCACTGGATTGGATGTTCAATACAGCCTCACGAGTGCGTTGAAGGCGAACGTCACATTCAACCCCGATTTCGCACAGGTTGAAGCGGATCAATTGGAGATTAATTTGACGCGGTTCCCGACCCGTTTCCCTGAAAAACGTCCGTTTTTTGTTGAAGGCAATAGTTTTTTTGAAACGCCGTACGATCTTATGTTCAGTCGTCGTATTGGGAGTCGCGGGAATATCCTTTGGGGAAGTAAACTTACAGGGAAAGTAGGGAACTACTCTATTGGTGTCTTAGGCAATCAAACGGGGGAATTCGGTTTGTCTGAAACCGCTTCGTCTGAAAAAGAGGAGGCATGGTTTTCTGCGATCCGCGTTAAACGCGACATCCTTAAACGATCAAACGTTGGGATTCTGTTCGTCAATAAGGAGCAGGGAGGTAGTGATAGATGGCATAGCCGCGTGGGTGGCGTTGATATGAATCTTGCCCTTGGCAAAACATATCATCTCACAGGACAGTATGCGGGTAGTTTTCATCCGGGTGAGGATAGCAATAACTCGGCGTGGACGATTGATTTCGCACAACGCAACTACTTGTGGAGCAGTAGTATTGGACTGGAACGGGTCGCGCCGCACTTTGAGATTAACGAGACTGGGTATCTTCGTAAAGAACGAAACCGCGGTTGGCAGCGGGTTCAGATGCGAACTTCCTATTCTCCACCGTGGGGGACACGCCAGTTTTTCTCAGGCATCAGTGGACGGCTATCACAAAGCCTTTATACACCTGAATATTTTGCTGCGTGGAGAGAACGGAACCCGGAACTGTCGCTCTCGTCTGAATTTGACGAAGATTTGCTCAGATGGCATGTGAGTGCTGATGTTGGGATGGATTTCAGAGAGACGCTTGTAGATGATATTATGATCTACTATTATCGGAGTCGAGAAGTTGAATTGACGGAGGTGTTTGTAGCGGATGGATACGGATTTGAGATTGACACCAACTCTGCATATCCGATTGCTATTGGCATCGGCATGGATTTTTCGGACTACTTTAACTTCGGCCGACAACAAGCGGGTAAACAGCGAAGTCTGATCCTTGAATCGACGCTGCGTCCGCGGAGTAATTTTTCGATAGAGTTAGACAGCGGTTATGCCCAAAGCCTCGATTTAACGGGGGCAATTGACGGTAGATTTTTCGTCAGCTCCATGCGTGCGACTTACCTATTCACACGGGAATCGTTTCTTCGGATATTCGCCCAAGCGAACCGAGAACGTGAGCTCTCTGAGGAAATCCATCAAAACTACCTGTTGAGTTTTCTCTTCGGATGGGAATATAGTCCGAAGAGCCATCTGTTTGTTGCTTACAATGAAGCTTGGGGGGATGCCGCCACTCGGACGGGTGAAGGTCGCGAGTTACAGTTGGAAAATCGGGTTGTAGTGGTTAAAGTGACGTATTTGTATAACTTGTAGTGGTTGGCAATTAGCGATTAGCAGATGGCGGTTGGCTGTTGGTAAGAGGGACGTTTGCTCCTGCTGGAAAGGAGCAAGGCTGGAAGAATGGAAGAGCGGGGAGAGGTGGTTTGTATTGACAGACTATTAGGTTAAAAATTGTAAAAAGAATTGAGGTATGATATAATAAAAACATGAAAGATTTTTTACTGCTATTTTTCAACGTTTTGCTAACAGTGATTGGGCAAATTCTATTCAAACACGGCATGAATACGATAGGTCGTATCAGTACGCTGCGGGATGCATTTGGGAAATTGACACAAGCGTTCTTGAACCCTTATATTCTCAGCGGGATTGCGATATACGGCTTTACAACGCTCGTCTGGCTCGTTATTCTGTCGCGCGTTAAACTGAGTATCGCGTATCCGATGTTAAGTTCTGGATATGTGTTGTCAATTTTGTTTTCATGGATGGTGTTCAAAGAATCCATTCCGAAGATTCGTATAATTGGCGCGCTGATCATCTGTATCGGTGTTTATCTTGTTGCGCAAGGGGAGTCTTAATCGATGGTAGAACGGGGGTCTGCTCGTGCTGAGATGGGTAATTCTGGAAGTAACTCAGGTGAACCTGTGTATGTCCGTTCTTATGTTGCGCTGGTCCTGTCTGCGATTCTCCCCGGACTTGGTCAGTTATACTTATCGCAATTTGTCAAGGGTGTTATAATTTTCCTAATCTTTGCTTCAGCAGCAGGTCTTTTCTATTTAAATTCGTTGCCCGTAACGGAGTGGGGTGATTTGTTGCGTTTTCGCGCTGCTACAAAGGGGGATGACCGATCAGACAACGCGTCGGCGAATGAAGCGCAGGATCCTGATGAACTGGCGAAACCTTATGAAATCCATATTTGGACGTTTGATGATGGTGAAAAGTTAATGTACCGACCCTCTTGGAAACTTAAAATTAGCTCATCCGTCCAAGGCGTACTCTGTTGGCTGTACGCCGTTGGTGATGGCTGGCGCGGGAGGCGTAGAACCAGAAAACGCTAATTTCTTGAGAACGATACGCTACAACTTATATATTAGGTTTATGGGAAAATATAACACGGAATTTTGTCCAGACAGGCAAAATTTGTCTTCGTTTTACAGTCGTAACTACGGCTTAATAGTTCAATGCCTTATTCTCTTCGTAATCTTCTTGGTTGGCTGTCAAGGGAACTCGGCTGTTCTGAAAAAGAACCGAGACCTCTTAAACACTGGCATGTTCCAAGAAGCGGCAGATGGGTTAGAGACCCTTGTTGAGACAGATCCTGAAGATGCTGAGGCGCGGATACTGCTTGCGAAAGCCTACAATGCGTTAGGACGTTACACCGATGCGGTCGTGCAGCTCCGAAAAGCTTCGCAACTTTACGCCACAGACCCTGAAACCCTTGCTGCAACGCGTCTTGAACTCGCACGAACCTATCTCAAATTCGGGGATAGAGACTCTGCCTTCCGCGTGTTACGACTCATTCAACACGGTAATTCCGATCACTCGGTTTTGCGCCAAATCGCTGAACTGATTGGGGATAGTTACGAAAGTAAACAACTCACCCACGGGGACTCGGATAACTATTCACCTACTTTCTCATCAGATGGGACAGAGATAGCGTTTGCCTCGTTCCGACTTGACAACGGCGAAATTTATTTGATGGACTTGAACGGGCGCATTCGCCGCCGCGTGACGTTCACGACGGACTTCAACGACAGTTCCCCCACCTTCCTTACAACTCCGAACTATATTTTCTATAGCAGCGAACCGAAATCATCACGAGAGGTTAAAGTGGTAATCCAGAGTAGCGGTTCAACGCCGATTTACGCTGGCTTCAACTTGACCCACATTCATAGCAAAGTTACACGGTCAGTCTTACCGGTAAGCTTCGGTGCTCGTGTGCCGCGGGCATCACCGGTGGAAAATCAGGTAATTTACGAATCCAATGCTGACGGAAATCTGGAATTATATCTTCTCAATTTAGATGGGCTTGATCTGGCACAAATTACATCTGCCGACGTTGAACCGAAACGCATCACTTACAACGAGACCGATGACGGAAGCCCAGCGTTCTTCCCTGATGGCAAACGCATCGTATTTGTCTCCTCTCGGGGCGATGTCAATCAGCTCTACACAATGGATATTGATGGACAGAACGAGAAACATTTCAATCCGAACCGCTACGATTGTTACAATCCGACCGTGTCGCCTGATGGCAAAACGATAGCGTATGTCTCCGCCAGAGACGGGGACATGGAGATTTACCTTATCGATGCTGATGGTAAAAACGAGCGACGTATCACAGGTGAAATCGGTGTGTCTATTCATCCGGCGTTCTCACCGGACGGTCGACATCTGGCGTATGTTTCTGACAGAAGTAATACTTTTCACATCTATATGATGTCTCTTGATAAACCCATTACTCGTGAGGAATTAGTCAAGCGTTTATGGAATTGACATACTCCCCGTTAAAGCATCGGGGTTTTAGACATAAAGGAACTTTGATAAGAGAAATATGTTTAGAGTAACCAAACCAGAAGGTTTTGGCAACATCCAACTCGAAGAAGTGCCAATACCGGAGGTAAATGACCATCAGATTCGGGTGAAATCAGATACAACGCTCATTAGCCGCGGCTCTGAACTCTTCCGGCGATACATTCGAGAAGAAGCCGTATCCCCCTCAATTATGGGATACTCACTTACAGGGAGGGTGGATGCCGTAGGCGCAGCAGTGACAGATTATAGCATTGGCGAGCGCGTGATGGTTGTAGCACCACATGCGGAATACGTCATTGCCGAACCCGACCCAACCGATGGACGTATCGTCCGACTTCTCGACGACGTAAGTTTTGAAGAGGGCACTTTCCTGCCGCTGTCCACCAGTGCTATCGCTTGGGCAGACTCCTCTGGTGTGAAAGCGGGAGATACTGTCGTTGTTTTGGGACAAGGTTTAGTTGGTAGCCTGATGCTGCAAGTATTTCGTGGATACGATCCGGCTCGAATTATCACCGTAGACGCGTTGCCGCTTCGGTGCGAACTCTCTACGCAACTCGGTGCGAATGTAGTAATAAATGCCGAAGACGCGGATCCGGTTGAAGTGGTGCATCACCTTACTGACGGAAACGGGGCAGACCTTGTGGTTGATTGCGTTGGCGGTTACGCTGGCATTAGATCGTTTGAACAAGCACAAGATATGACCCGTCGATTCGGCACGATTCAACTTATCGCGCTCTACCAACAAGCACCGCTCCCGTTGCATTCCTCAAAGATAATGAGCAAACGCCTTGTCGCGGGTATCTTGACCGATGAGCCCCGCTCACAGATCGTTGGACGCGCCCAAGAAAAGATAAAAGCCGGTGAGATTCGCGCCTCTGAGATGATTACACATCGCTTTCACTACACCGAAGCGAAAGCAGCGTTCGATCTGCTCTGGAATTCTCCGGGTGATGCGCTTGGAGTGCTGATAAAATGGCAATAGATGCCCCGCCACGAGAGGTCGAGTTCCACGCAGCGTTACGAGGATTTCCTGTCACTTTCTCCACAACATGGGGGCTTTTTTCGCCAAAAGGGATCGACGCAGGTACAGATTTATTGATCGAACATATAGAGATTCAAGAAGATGATACCTGTCTTGACCTCGGTTGTGGATACGGTGCCATCGGTATTAGTATCGCTAAATGTACGCCAACGGCAACGGTCTACATGGTGGACAAAGATTTTGTGGCAGTTGACTACGCCGGTAAAAATGTGGCGCGGAATCAACTCTCAAATTGCCACGTTCTTCTGAGCAACGGATTTAGCCATCTCCCCGACATCCAATTCGATTTAATCACCTCCAATCTTCCCGCCAATGTCGGTAAAGAACTCCTACAGATTTTTCTGGCAGATGCGAAGCAGCATCTGAAACCCAACGGTCGCCTCTACGTTGTGACGATTTCTGGGCTGCGAGAATTCATCAAGCGTAACTTCTTGAATATTTTCGGAAATTACCAGAAGGTTAAACAGCGTCACACCCATACCGTAGCAATGGCAACTCGTAACCCCAACAATTAGACGGTTCCATACTTCACTACCCAAAAGATTTGACATAGGCGCGTTCGATTCAGTATAATTAACACTATAAACAACGCCAATAATCAGGCACTTTCTTCAGCAGTCAGAAGGACGCTATGGGAGATAAACAACAAATGGATAGCGTGCGTTTAGTGCTAATAATTGCTTGTGTAGGTGTATTCACTGGTCCCGTCTTCGCGCAAGACAACGGTCCGAATGGTAGAACTGTTCGGGTCAAGATTGTTGATACGACTACTATAGCAGAGAACCCAATCGAAAGCGTTAAGTCAGAAAAAGATAAACTACAAATCACATTTGAAAACATGCCACAAGACTTGCGGGAACAATGGTACAGTCTCACTCTGATGAATACCAAGCTCGGTTATATGCACGTTTCTCTTGAAGAAACCGAGTACCAAGGCGAACCTGTCATCCGGAACAAATTTAACATGGTCATGAACTTTAAGGCACTCGGAACGGATGTCACACAAGAAACCACCCGTGCTGAGTATACCGGTTTCGACCTGATGCCGCGCTATTTCCTTTCGACTTCCGATGCCTCAGGGTTAAAACAGGTGGAAGGACGGATTGTAGATGGCATTGCTTATATTAAAACCACACTCAACGGAGAAACGACTGAATCAAAAGTCCCCGTGCCCCCGGATACAATCTCCGAATACCCTGGTCTGCAGTCTCTTTTCAGGCAAAAAGGGCTCAAAATAGGAGATAAATACAACCTTCATATATTTAGTTTCGACCTGTTGAAACCTGTAAAAACAGAGATTGAGGTTACAGCGCAAGAGACTTTAATCCATCAATCAGAGGAAAAGCAGGTTTTCGTTTTGCCTCAAACAATGGCTATAGCCGGGGGCATCACAGCGAAGTCTTGGATGGATGCCGACGGCGTGATCTATAGAACAGAGGTGCCCTTGATGGGATTTTCTCTGGTCGTTACAAAAACCGATAGAGAAACGGCTCTTGGTGGCACCGCAGAGGTTGATGTTATCTTAAAAACCCGCATTCTCCCCGCTGGAAAACGCCCGACCCCAAAGGCGGAACACCTCGAAGCCGAAGTGAAGCTTTTGTCAGGAAACATCACCGAAGCCATTATGTCTAACGCCCGTCAGAAACTCGAAGTCGAGACTGGACAATCAGGTAGCATTTCAATCCAAGTTCCAACGGTTGTTGCGGCAGACTGTCCTGATTTACCTATTCGTGATGCGGCGGGTGAATTCCTTCGGAGCAGTGCTTACATTCAAGCAGCCCATTCTGACATCCAAGCAACGGCTCAGGAGATTTTGAATGGCGAGACGAATTCATGGCGTGCCGCGAAAAAATTGTGTCAATGGGTTTATGAATCCATCACTGACAAAAGAGTGACAGGTGGCTTTGGTTCGTCATTAACGGTATTAGCGTCGCTCTCTGGAGACTGTACGGAACACACGACCCTTTTTATAGCGTTGGCACGTGCCGCTGGAATCCCTTCCCGCATCTGTTCGGGTATTGTATTTTCAAGGGATGCTTTCTATTATCACTTCTGGCCCGAAGTTTACGTTGGCAGATGGGTACAAATGGATCCGACGTTCGGTCAGATGGTGGCGGATGCGAATCACATTCAACTTGGTGGAAGTGCGCTGGAATCGGACAACCTAATGGAATTTGCCGAAGGGGTCTTCCAAACAATCAACCGACTTGAAATTGTGATTACCGACAACTGAACACTAACAACTACTAATGGCATTTCTTAATCCGCTCTTTCTCTTCGGACTCCTCGCTGCGGGCATTCCATTACTTATTCATCTTTGGAACCGTCGCCGTGTCGTGACAATCGATTTTAGCAGTCTTATGTTCCTTGCGGCGGCACATCGTGAAAACGCTCGCCGATTCCAACTTCGACAACTCCTTATTCTACTTCTACGGATGGCGATTGTTGCGCTTATTGCGCTGGCTTTGGCGCGCCCATTTTTGACCCTCGGCTTGCCGGTCGCTTCTGTACGCGCAAAAACCGATGTGGTTATCGTTTTAGATAACTCTTACAGCATGGGGTATCAAGAGGTAGATGGTGTCCGGTTCGAGACAGCGAAAACTTTGGCGACGGACATTCTTGAGACGCTGCGTCACGGTGATAGGGCTACACTTATTTTAATGTCGGACACGCCGCAACCTGTTTTTCAACAACTTACACCTGACCTTGAGAGCGTTATCGCAGCAATTAACGAGGCAAAAATCTCTTACCGGACGACGAATGTTCAGCCAAGCCTTGAACTCGCGCATGAAATTCTCGCAGCGTCCGAGCAGCTGAATAAGGAACTCTATCTCATCTCAGATTTCGCCCGGAACGGATGGGAAAACTGGAGTCGTCTTCCAAACCGATCGGGTGCTCGGATTTCGCTGCTGCCTGTTACTGAAAGTGAAGCACATAATATAAGTATTGAAGAAATCCGTCCCTCCAATCAACTAATAGGCGTGAATTTACTGCTCCAACTGAATGTAACAATCGTCAACCATTCGGCGGCATCTTTGGGTCAGAATATCTTAACCTTGTTTATTGGAGGCGAGAAACAAAAAACCGTGAACGCTTCGTTCGACCACGCAGACGAAACCTTAAATACTACTTTAACACACACTTTTTCTACGCCGGGTACGCATACCGGTTATCTGTCACTAACAGAAGATCGGCTCAACATCGACAACCGACGCTATTTCGCTTTAGATGTTATCGGTGAAGTGCGGGTCCTCTGTGTCGGGGAACAGACCGACTATCTAACGTTAGCCCTCAATCCAAATAACTTTATTAGTAGCCATCAGCCGTCAGGCCGATACGCGAACCGCGAACCGCGAACCGCGAACCGCGAAGAGCGGAACGCTCTAATAGCTGGCGGCTCTAATACAATGATTCTGCCGACGCAATGCACGCCAGCGGAGTTTGAGAACTTCCCGCTGGAAGACTACGATGTTATCATTCTTGCGGATGTCCCACAGATCTCTCAGCAGATTGACACACAACTTCAAGAATTTATCCGTCATGGGAAAAGTATAATTGTTTTTGTGGGTAGCGACAGCGACCTACCAAGCTACAATAGATTCAGCAATATGTGGCTACCTGCCGAAGTTGGTTCCACTCTGACATGGACACCCCCACAGCAGGTTGGTGCATACCAAGCGTCCCACCCCATTTTCGATATTTTTCCGAGCGAAGGATTTTCTACGCACTACGCGCCGCAATTCCACAATGGTGTGGCACTACAGCCTACCGCTGAATCCACAGTCATCGCGCGTTTTGAAGATGATACCCCTTTCCTTGTTGAACGCATCCGAGGGACAAGTGCCGTGCTACTTTACAATTGTGGGATACTCACGCAACAAAGGACTTCTACTACTCGGCGGTATACAAACGACCTGCTTGTTAATCCGTATTTCCTTCCAATGCTCCAACAGAGCGTCCTTTACACCGCTATGGCGAGTGGTAATTTAACATGGGGCGGGCAGGTCGGTGATACCTACACAGCGTACTACCCGCGTAGTGCTGGTGGGAAAGCGTCGATTCGTTTAATGGAGGTCAGCGGTCAGCGAGATAGGGGTCAGCAGTCAGCGGTCAGCAGTCAGCAAGATAGCCGTCAGCCGTCAGCCGTCAGCCGTCAGCAAGAGGATATTTCTGCTGATGGTTTCCGACAGTCTCCGATAAACGATAGCCAGAACACAGTGGTGCCGATTGATGAAGATGGTAGGCTACAATTTCAAGACATAGAACGTCCGGGTATCTATCAAATTGAAGTGGAAACGCAAGGTAGAATTCAACGAGATTTTTTTGCGGTTAATGTTGATAGCAACGAATCCGATTTAGCACAAATTTCGCTTCAACAAGCAGCAGCACGCGTCGGTGCACGAACAACAGTCTCTGAGAAAACCGAGACATCAACAGAGGTGCCTGACCCCATAGATGTCAGAAGACACGGTCGGGAAATTTGGGGTGAATTGCTTATATTAGCGGTTTGCCTTATGATGCTTGAAAGTTTTCTTTCAAATCGCGCAAGTGCACTGGCTGTAGGTGAAGAATAATGATAGATTTTTGGTATGTTGCGCGCTCGCTTGGGATCCTGTGCTTAATTATGGCAATCAGTAGTCAGTCATCAGCAGTCGGTCAAGAACGGTTTGTGGAAACCGAAAGCAATACGCAACCACCATACACTGAAAGCCGAAAGCTGAAAGCCGAAAGCCAATATGATGAGGCGAATATCGTACGCAGTCTCGTCATCAGCGGGAATAACTCATTTTCCGACCAACAAATTCGCGCCCTGATGGGGACAGATGTCTGGAGTGTCTATGATGAGACCCTTCTGAAAGCGGATTTTGAAGCGATCGTCCGCTTCTATCGGGAGAATGGCTATCAGTTCGCTCGCATTATTGAAGAGCAACTCTCTGTAAAGAAATTCGGAGATGGTATTTACCTGGGTATCGAAATTGATGAAGGTAACATTGGACAGATTCTCGTAAGCGGTAATATACAGACGAAGGAGGAGGTAATTCGGCGTGAACTTCTATTTGCGGAAGGAGATATCTATACAGAAGCAGATAGAATAGAGAGTGAGCAGATTCTGCGGCGTAAGACGTATATTGGTGCTGCAAAGGTGGATGCACAGTGGGATGAACTCTCAAAAAGGGTTATCGTTCATGCAAGTATTACGGAACTCTTGTCGTTCCCATTTGGAGCAGACTTGAACCTGAACAACCAGAAAAGGTACTGGCTACTACAATTTCGGGATCCAAACCTGTTCGGTTCGGGGCAAAGTACCTTGTGGCGTTACGAAAGGATTAGCGAAATTGGCGAGAGGACGCGGAGCCTTGTGAGAGGTAGATATTCCAACCCTCGCCTTTTTAATTCACACTGGAATTTTGACGGTGAATATATCCAGAAGCGAGATGGGGACTCTTTACTTGTATTGTTAGAACGTCCACAATATACATTGAAAAGTCGATGGAGTGCAAGTATCCGTTTTTCTGAATCGGTCAATCCCGTAACTTGGTATGAAAACGGACGAGAAACCGATAGGTTTGAGCAAAATTTACAAGGCGCCTTTGCCAATGTGCAACGCTACTTCGGGGACAGACGGCAACAGAACTATATAGGGCTCTGGGCGACCTCACGGCGTTTGAAATATGTGTTACTTGACAAATCAGTTGAATCTGGAGCGATGTTAGAAGAGCGCGATATAAAGCGGGTTGGTTTCACGCTGGGTAGAAAACACACCGCATATCACAAAACTCGGTTTCTCCAACGGATGGGACAAGAGGAGAACTTTCTCGTCGGTGCGCAATACGCGCTTTCTCTTGGGTATGCTTCGCCATTATATGGCTCTGACCGAACAGAATCTTACGCTGAACTGGCTGTCGGTTCGGGGTGGATGAAAGGAGATCGGTTTTTTGGTCTCACAACAGTCGCACTTAACACAAACTTGACGAGTCGAATTGAACGGTCTGTTCTCCAGGCACGGACTTCTTGGTTCTATACAGATGTATTTAATACCGGTGATATCTATACGCTTGAAAGGGGTTTTAGAGAGAATGGTCTCTTTGACTTTCATCAGACGTTTGTGGCGCAGCTGACAACAGAGATGCAGTTCGGATGGAGTGGACGGAGTCAAGTCCTTTTGGGGGCTTTTAATGGTTTGCGCGGTTATGATTATAGACAATTCAACGGAGAGAAGCTCGTCCTATTGAATCTTGAGAGTCGCACTGTATTTGGTGGCACAATTTTCCACAAAATGGACGAAGCTCTCGCAGCGGTTGCGACGTTTGTGGCGCGCCCGTTTATTGATAGACCTGTACACCTTGGATTCATATTAAGCGGCGTTGTGTTCGCTGATATTGGATATATCTGGAACGGAAGAAACAGTTTTGATTTGGCGGCACCAAAGCGGAGTGTGGGATTTGGATTGCGGAGTAGCCTCTCTCAGTTTAGTGGTACGGGCATTCTTCGGGTAGAATTTGCGTTTCCGCTCGATCCGCCTTTCGCGCCATCGCTTAAACCTCGGATTTTTTATGGTCAGGAACGCACATTTTAACTGGCTGTCAGCGGTCAGCCATCAGTAACCCGTTGGCGGTTGCAAACGTTTGTAATTCCGAGGAGGTTCTCTGGACTGATAACTGATAACCGATAACTGATAACTGATAACTACAAAATGAACTCTTCGGATCGCATATCAACCGAAAATATTACATGGCGAGCGATTTTGTTGGGGTTGTTATCGCTCCCGCTCAACATTTACCTTGTTGTTCAGACGGAGACAGTCTGGACAACACAGTATCCTACCACGATGGCGATTTTCTTTAACGCCGTCTTCACGCTCTTCCTTATTGCTATTCTCAATTTGCTCTTAACACGTTATCTACCGAAATGGCAACTCACGCAAGCAGAGATGCTAACGGTGTATCTCATGGTAACTCTGGCGTGTGTCGTCTGTGGACACGACCTTTTGCAGGCGACGATGTGTGTCTTGGGACACGCGGCGTGGTTTGCGACACCCGAGAATGAATGGCAATCGCTTTTCTTCCGCTATATTCCGGACTGGATTGCCGTGATGAACCGCCGCGCTTTAACCGGCTACTATGAAGGCACCTCAAACCTATTTGAGACAGATCATATTCAGGCATGGCTCACCCCAGTATTGGCATGGTTGGTTTTCTTCTCTGCTTTGGCATTCTCTATGATGATGCTGAGTGTAATTCTCCGTAAACAGTGGATTGAACACGAAAAGCTGAGTTACCCAATCATCTTGCTCCCTTATGAAATGACAAAACACAGAGATTTCTACCGAAACCGATTGCTCTGGATAGGTTTCGCTATCGGATGTGGGATCGATTTGCTCAATGGAATTAGTTTTCTCTATCCTTACGTTCCCAGCCTTCCTATCCGTCACGACATTGGCATCTTGTTCACAGAAAAACCGCTGAATGCTATCGGTTCAACACCTATCCATCTAAACCCTTACGCCATCGGCATAGGTTTTTTAATGCCGCTGGATTTGTCGCTCTCTTGCTGGTTGTTTTACCTGTTCTGGAAGGCACAACTCGTTTTCGGAGCGATGACAGGAATGAATCAGACCCCTGGCTATCCGCATATTGATATGCAATCAACTGGTGCGTATTTTGGTCTCTGTTTCTTCGCGCTTTGGATAACACACAAGCATCTCTGGCAGGTTGCCCGCAATATTTTAGGTTTGAAAACAAACATTGATATAACATACGAACCGATGGGATACCGGAGCGCGTTTGTTGGATTCTTGGTGGGTATGGCAGTTGTGTTTGGATTTTGTTTGAAGGCAGGGATGTCGTGGTGGGGCGTACTTGGGTTTTTCAGTATCCAATTTATACTTGTTTTAGCGTTTACACGGATGCGTGCGGAACTCGGGACCCCGACGATGGATTTCTATCGTGCGGGTCCTGGTATTTTCCTGACTTCACTTGTTGGTTCCAGAAAGATTGGTCCGCCAACGTTGACAGGCTTCGCGTTCCTTTACGGGTTCACGCGCAACTATCGTTCGCAACCGATGCCGAACCAATTGGAAGGCTTTAAACTCGCTGATAGAGGCGGCATCAACACGCGTCAAATTCTGTGGGTGATGTGGGGTGCGACGGTCATCGGGTTAGCTATTGGATTTGTTGCGTTCCTGCACGCGGGTTATAAACATGGAAGTTTGGGGACATGGCGCGGGCAGGAGGCGTTCAGTGACCTACAACGCTGGTTGACCCTTCCGAACGATACGGACTGGGGACGTATGGGATTTTTCGGGTTTGGTATCACTCTAACCCTCACGACGCTCTTTATGCGTCTTCGGTTTATTTGGTGGCAGCTGCATCCGCTTGCCTATCCGCTTGCGGGGAATTGGAATTTCGGTCGGCTCTGGTTTCCGGTATTTCTGGCGTGGTTGCTAAAATCTATACTGATTCGCCACGGTGGGATTGGTGCGTATCGCCGAACACTGCCCCTGTTTTTAGGGACAATGCTCGGCGAATTCGTGATGGGGAGTATTTGGGCAATTTTAGGACTATTTCTCGGACAACGGATGTATTCGTTTAAGCATTGGTAGGGGGTTGGTAGTTAGCACTCAGAGAGCCTACTTAATCCGATATCTTCTGTAAACGGATACCACCACCCGATGTGCGCAATTTCATCAGGGGACCCCCGCCGTTTATGCGCCCTTTCAACCTATTTTTTGGAACTTTTCCCTGAATGGTGGATGCTACTGCAAAGTCTGTTGAGACACTTCCGCCGCTGGTTGTCGCGTCCACGTCAATTGCGATATCTGGGATGAGGATAACAGTTATGTTACCGCCGGATGTGCGCAAACTACATTCATCGTGAAGTTGTGCTGTTAGAACGGCTTGGATAGAACCGCCTGAGGTTCTGGCGTTTACAGTCCCGATGGTGCTCCCCAGTTTGATGCTACCTCCCGAGGTATGAACATCTACGTCTCCACTACATTTCTCAACCTTGATGCTACCGCCGGATGTTTTGCCCCAAAGGGATCCCTGAATGTCGCCAAAGCGGATGCCCCCGCCAGAGGTTTGTGCTTGAACATCGCCTGCGACATCGCCCACTTCAATACTACCACCAGAGGTCTTGAGATCGACAGGACTGTCACACGATGTAAGTTTGATGCTACCCCCGGATGTTCGTCCCCACACTGTCCCTGTAATGTTTCCGAAACGCAAACTGCCGCCTGAGGTCCTCGCGCGGACATCCCCGTTAAGGTCGGCTACTGAGATACTACCACTTGCGGTATCCAAATCGACGTTGTAATCTTTAGGCACAGTTACCTGAAAACGAATTTCGAGACGATTTAGCACTTTCCTTCAGCACTCTCGACCTTGCTTAAACGCGCCTTCAATATGGACCCCAGTATCTTCGTTGGTGAATGCCACATCAAAATCGGCAAGTGCCTCTTTTGCAGCAGATCTGCTCAACGGCTTTACTGCCTTTGTGACGACGATCTTAACCTGATCCCCTTCAGCGGTTTGGACATCAATTGCGCCAAACTCTGACACAAGGGTTAGGCTACCACCCGAATTAACGCTATATGCTTTTTCAATCTTGTCCACAATATGTTCCTCATCCGTTAGGGCTACCTCACAACCAATAGTAAAAAATAAAACCAATACCGAGAGAGAAAAGGTTAAGGTAATAAACCGATTCATAGGATATCTCCAGTGAATGTTTTCTGTTGCGGTTCTGCTGAAGGACGGGTTCCTTCAAGCGTTGGTATTCGCCAAATTGGTACGATACAGAACAACCACGCATCCGTTGGGAAAAACCCCGCGGCTTTTCCCAACGTACGTTTTTAGAGTTCTTCGTTCTGTTTGACTTGTTGTGTTCTGATCTCTTGGAGGATTTCTACAACCGTCTCCATCTGTCCTTCCAGTCTGGCAATACGTTGATCAACAGATGTGGTGGATTCCGCGTCCTTATCTTCATCAGAGGTGACTTCTACCGTCTCGACTGTATCAGTATCAGATTTCTCTTGGGTGCGTTCCCCCAAGAAGTCTTTGAGAAAGTCAGGTACCGATTGCCGTACAACTTCACTAACATCTTTCAGTTCGTCACCAATGGTTTTTTTGACGTTGGAGAAGTCGAAGTCGATATCAATCGTAGGACCTTCTCTAAGATATGCAGCAACTTGGTGGCAAGCAACACTCACCTCACTAAAAGATGCCCCCGTTTCAAGGGGTTGAAACAACCCTTGAGGGACAGCACCGATCTCGCTTAAGCGGTCAAGCGCGTTGTTGACTTGCTGGGCGCACCGCTCCTCACCTTCTGAAGGATCTACTATCGGTGATGTCTCTACTACGCGAGCAGTTATTTCCAAGAGCCGTAGAATTCCGCGAATTTCCTTTTGGGTTTCGTGTTCGTTAGACATGATTGTCTCCTTTTTATGGGCATTTGCCTATATAGAGTCCGTTAAGGCTAAAAAGGATAGCGAATTTTTTAACTATTAAATCTGAGCACCGTTCCACTTCGTTTCACGGTGATTTTCGGTTAATTTCAACACCTTCAAGCTGTCAAAGGTTTTTTAACAGCTATATTGTTAAAAATTTACCTATAAGGTTCGCCTATATAGAGTCAGATGCCGCTAAAAAGGATAGTGGAAAAATGCAAATAAGGTGTGTGGACTCTCAATATTTGGACGTTAGGAGGCTTCCGATTTTAGTTCACCGACATTCCGGCGGATTTTTATCACTGCCTTAATAATGTCCTCTATGTCCTCTTCGCTTGCCATCAGGACATTCTGACTTAAGGAGAGACCGGTTTGGCATATCTTCTCAGTCTCAGGACAATGCACATCGGTATAATTGAGGTCTTGACCGAAAAGATTAGAGGTAAGAAAAGAGGCGCGATACATCGGCGTTGTATACCAATATCCCATGGGTATCCCCTCTGCACGCATTGCTTTGAGAAATGTTTCACGTGAAATGTCTTCAAATTCCTCAGCATCAAAGAGTGCTTTATAGCCGTGGCACCCGCCCCGCGTTGCACGTGGATCGAGAGGTGTGACTTTGATGCCGGGAACCTCGCCGAGCCACCCATCTAACCATCGCATATTTTTATGGCGATAGTTGGTTTCATCTTCAAGTCGAGTTATACGCGAGAGAAGGAGACCGGCTTGCCACTCGGTCATACGAAAATTGCCGCCGAAGGGTTCTGCCTCGCCGAATTCAGCATCGGGGAGTGTGCGTCCACAATTATGGAGTGCATACGCGCGCTCGTAGAGTTCCCGGTCGTTGATGAGAACGATACCGCCTTCACCGGCGCAAAGGTTCTTTGACGATTGGAAACTGAAGCATCCGAAATGTCCCCAGCTGCCGACACCTCGCCCGCGCCACTCGGCACCGTGTGCCTGCGCGCAATCCTCGACGATTTTAAGATTGTGCCGATTTGCGATGTCAACCAATGCGTCAAGATCGGCTGGATATCCGGCGATATGAACCGGTAAAATCGCCTTTGTTTTTTCGGTGATAGCGGCTTCAACTTTTGAAGGATCCAACAGGAAACTATCTGGTGCGGTATCCACAAAAACAGGAACGGCATGCGTCATGAGGATCGCGACGACTGTTGCCTGGAAGGTATAGGGTGTGGTAATGACCTCATCACCCGGACAAACGCCAGCGGCTTTCAGGGCGACATAGAGTGCTGATGTCCCACTATTGACACAAACGCCATACTTCGCGCCTTGGAATTCAGCGAACTGTTGCGCGAATTCTGGAACCTTTGGTCCGCCAACGCCCCACTGTCCACTTTTGTAAATTGCTTCAAACGCCTCAATATCGGCAGGGTCCTGCGTGGGCCATGTCGGATAGGGATCCGTGCGGACAGGTTCACCACCGTTTATTGCTAATGTTGCCATATCTTCGTCCCCCTTCGATTCCTAAAGAACGTAATGCTGATTGTCTGAACAAGAGTTTATGGGATTAATGGATTTTCAGGATTATGGATCCTGCTTAATTGAGGATTGCTTTTTCCGAATGGACGTTGATGGACGTGCATTCGGCGTTGATCCTCTAAGCACTTACAAGGATAACATGTTTGGCAAAGCGCGTCAAGTAGGACGTTCAATTCTAAAAAACTTGACTTTTGATTGCTTATGTAGTATGCTATATTAAACAAGTGGAAACAGCCAATGCCTGCCAAAGACATCAGCAGAATAAAGGAGAAAAGAAAATGGACACTCGGGAGTTATATGAATTGCTGTCAAAGCAGATAACTGAAATGGACGCACGATTTACAAAGCAGTTATCTGAAATGGACGCCCGGTTCACAAGGCAGTTTGAGGCCCTCGATAATCGGCTTGAGACGCTCGATAATCGGCTTCGGAATGTTGAAATAGATGTTGCTGAAATTAAAGGACAGAAAGCCGGGTGGGAATCTGCTCGAAATTGGGTATCTACCGGCATTGCCCTCGTTGCCCTTGGGGTCGCAATAGCAGTCGCTTTATGGAAGTAACCGAATAATTTGGATGGATAGCACACCGCTGGAATGTGTCTTATGTGTGAGTCGCGTTTTCTATAGGCGTATCATATCACTGGTGTGAGGAATTAGGTCTGCGAATTTTCCCCTCTGCACCACCTCTTGTAACCGAGATTCTAAATGCCCCTCTTCAACTTCAGCGATTAATGTTTTCATAACCTCCCACGCTTTTCTTTCCAATTCAGCATCAATCGCACCGCCTTGAACCGCCTCTTCAAACTCGTCTTCATCCTGAATTTCGTAGGTGCCGTCTGGATTTACCCAGAGGTCCAAAAAGAGGTCGGTTATTTCAAAACAATTGAGTTTGCCCGTTGCATCTACAGTTCGCTTGACTGGCTTCATAATATCGCAGTAATAACCCGTCCATTCGCCATTCAGATTGTAAACTTTCCCGACATCGTACCATAGTCCCGTAAATACGAACCAGACTACAGGAAAGTTGTCCCCTAAAACAGTCTTACCATTTTGCACGATGGGTGCGGAGGGTCTGACACATTGAGATGTGACAATGACCTCATCGTCCATGTAGAACAGTTGCTGTTGAAAGTGATTCACTCGGTCTGGGGGTCTTTTATAGGTAAGTGTTACGGTTTCCATTATTCCACTCTAATGGTATTTGGGCAATACGTTCTCTTCCTGTGGGTTTGTGAATAGGTTTACCTAAAGGTCGGAGGGGCAATTCGCCTTGTGAAAATTTCTGTATCCTCTCGCGGGCAATAGAGATATACTTTGAATCCTGTTCAGCAGCGATTGCTCTTCGGTTATGCTGTAAGGCACCGATGATCGTCGACCCGACCCCACAATATGGGTCTAAAACAACGCCTCCAGGTTCTGTGAGAGCTAAAACACATCGTTGGACTAATTCAACAGGAAATTGGCAGGGGTGTTCGGTTTTCTCTGGATGGTTCGCTTTCACGTTCGGAATATCCCAGACTTCATCCTCCCAGTCGTGTTTGACCACATCCCAAATGTCAGAAGGGTTCTTGCCGAGTGGGTTTCCTGAAAGTTGTCCCTTCTTTGGTCCCTTGAAATGTCGCTTGCCTGGGTACTTTGCTGGAACTCGCACGGGATCAAGATTGAAGACGTATTCATCACCCTTGGTAAACCATAAAATGACCTCATAACGACCCGAAAACCGCTTTGTGCAGTGTAAACCGTGATTAAATCGCCAGATAATCCGATTCCGTAATTTTAAGTCAAAGCGTTTGAAAATCTCATAAAAGTAGATATCAAGCGGAAATACTTCTCCCTTGTGGACGTAATTTCCTACTTGCCAACAGATACTTCCAGTAGCGGCAAGTACACGGTGTAATTCTGCGATTACAGGCTCTTGATTTTTTAGATACGATTGTAAGGATGTTGTTTTTTCGTATTTCTTGCCTATATTATATGGCGGAGATGTGATAACCAAATCTACTGAATTTGATGGAGTGCTTTTTAATAAGTCGCTACAATCCCCATCAAAGAGGACAACATCCATATTCGGATCGTAAGTATCTGAAACCGTAATTTGACGTGCTTTATTAAACATATCTGTTGTCAAGTCGACTGTCTCAGGGCGAGAATCTTTGGATTGCATGTTAATCTCCTAAATAGGAAGCAATTGACTCGCGGAAGGCTTTAATGTGCATCGGTGTTGTCCCGCAACATCCACCGACTAAATAAGCACCGGTTTCGAGGAGTTTGGGGACATAACTTGCCATCTGTTCGGGGGTCTGTGTATAGACGGTCTGATGGTTCTCATCAAGCTTGGGCATACCAGCGTTCGGATATGCCATCATCCGCTTGCCCTGAATTCCTCTGTCGGTAAGAGCTTCGTGGAGCTGCTGAGTACCCGTAATTGCATAAGGCATCCCAGTGTGTTCGTCTCGTCTGGATTCAGCACCGCAGTTCACACCCATAATGCTAACGGTATCTAATAACGAGTCGCCATTTGAAAATTCACCTTCCGTGAGGATGTCCAACAAATCTGCGGGGGAATTTCCCCAGTCTGTCCGGTAAACGACCTTACCACTCCGCCGTTCTCTCGTCCACTTGTATGTCAAGTTCACCGCGATAGGGAGATCCGTCTGACGTGCGACATCTACAGCGATTGCTGCCTCTTTTGCGGAAAACATTGTTTCAAGGCAGAGGAAATCTACGCCTTCTTCGGCGAGGGTATGAATCACCAATTTGTGTGCCTCTCTGGCATCTACGTTTGGAATCCCGAAAGTTGTATCGCCGCTGTCCGCTTCGATTGCGCCGGGAGAGGGACCGACGGAACCTGCGATATAGACCTCTCTACCATTCCGCTCAATAGCAGCCTTCGCGTGTTGAAAAGCGAGGCGTATGAGGCGTTGGGCATCCGATGGACTTTGTCCTGCCATTTGTAGATGCAGCGGCGACGCTACAAACGTATTGGTTCCTATTGCCTCAACACCTGCGCTGATATAATCTGAATGGATGTCAATAACGGCAGTGGGATGCAGTTCGTTGGCGAGTGCGCTATTGGTAAGTTCTATATTGCGTGTGAACAATTGCGAACCGAACCCACCATCATACAAAATCGGTTCATCAGCCTTTAAGCGTTCCTGAAAGTTTTTAATTTTACCTTCCTCCATTACAACGTTCCTGGCATCGGGTTAAATTGACAGCCCTCCACGAATACATCGAAGAAATCGGGAGTTGTCTCCAGTTCAATGTGTTCGATATTCTTGACGAGTGCTTCAATATCTGCGCGTTTTTTCTCGGAAAGGAGAACCGCTGTCGCACCGGCGACTGCGGCGTTACCGACTTTGACGACATTTGTCTCTGGGACAGGGGCAAGGAAACCGATCTCGACAGCGGCTTGTAGGTTAACATAATTGGCAAAACCACCGGCTAAAAAAAGCCTTGTGATGTCTTCAGGAACACAGCCGAAGTGCCGTAAAACGATGTACTGCCCGCAATAGTTCGCAGCCTTCGCTTGTGCGAGATTGCTTGCATCGTCGCGCGAGAACGTGATACCGTGTTCTGGCAAAATTGACATGATGCGTTGCTTTCTATCCGCAAAAACGCCTTTCGGACTCATCATATCATTGCGACGGAGTTCGGCGAGGAGCGAAATCAGTCCTGAACCGCACAACCCTTGGGGTGCCTCATTATCAATTGTCTCATAACTGAATTGATCACCGTTCCATTTCAGAGATTCAATGGCACCCGGATAAGCGGGCATTCCGTATTCAATGCCGCCGCCTTCAAATGCCGGACCGGCAGGACATGACGCAGCAACCATCCGTTTCGCATTGCCAACAATCACCTCTGTGTTTGTGCCGACATCAACTAACATGACAATCTCATCTGTTGACGGTATATCGATTGAGACTAAATCGGCGGCGACATCTGCCCCGACATGGCTCGCAATCAAGGGTAGACTGACAACCATCGCCTTCGGATTCGCTCGGATACCTAAGCGGCGTGTTTTTTCAACAAGGGCGGTTGTTGAACGAATTCCGTCCCGATACTCGTGTTCAATCGTTGATTTATACGGTTTTTGACCGATGCTCTGGACATCCCGCTTGAAGAAGATATCGCGCATCGTCGTATTGCCAGCGACAACGACCTCATAAATTTCTTGCCGGACGAAATCATGACGATCGCACATATCCATGATTTCGCTGTTCAGTGCAGCAATGAGAGAACGACGGAGTTCTCCATGAAATTCGCCGTCGTAACTGATACGGTTCATGATGTCGCTGCCACCAAAACGTTGCGGATTTTCAAAGGAACTCACAGAGACTGTCTTCCCCGTCTCCAAATCGACCAGATTTGCCACTACTGTGGTCGTTCCGATGTCTATGGCTAAGCCATAAAGGTGTCCCCGGTAGCGGTCAATCGGTTCATCATTGTAATAGACGATCCCGGCGCGATGGCGCACGCGTGGATTAAGTTCTGGCGTTTCGTTGTCATTTGTAATTGCATGCGTTAGAATTCTGGGTGTACGGCGAAGTGGTGTAAATTCAACATCTGTATCAACATCAATAACAACGGCTTGGCAGGCGAGACGGTAGTTGTCTCGTAGGAAAGCCTCCGCCTCATTGGGTGGCTGGAGAGTGTCCATTCCGCGTTTGATTTCAACAATACATTCATGGCACTGTCCGGTTCGGAAACAGGAGGTAGGCACTTGTACGGCTAAATCGTCTGCGTAGTCAAAAACGGTTTTTCCGGGGGTGAGTTGATAGGTTTTTCCATCAGAGGTAATCGTGCCAGTGCCGTGTGATTCTGCTGCTTCGTCTGAATCGTCAATCTCCCACGCGCTTCGATAGTCCAGCTTATCATCCCCGACACAGAGCAGCCCTGTGCCTTCATCAATTTTCCGCTGGTTTCGACAGCCAAATTTCGCCGTGCAGTGGTCAAGCCGATTTTTGTAGGGACATCGGTAGGTGGCTTGGACATCGGCGTGGGTGACCAATCCTTCAAAGATTTGTGTAATTTTATTGAGGCGTTTTTCGTATTCTGCTTTGTCTATTTTTTTCATTTTTTTGACTATGGGATCCTGGGCATCGTTCCACTTCGTTTCACGATGGTGTTTGGTGAAGCTTGAGAAAAATAAAAAGATGTACGGTTATTAAGAGTCACCCATTGATTGATAAATCAAATAACCCCCGAAGTGTTACCACTCTTCGTTCGTTTCCTCAAGAAATTTCTTGGCAAGTGCTACGCACGCCAGTGCATCTTTACCGTATCCATCAGCACCCATGTCATCGGCAAATGTCTGCGTAACAGGGGCACCGCCTACCATAATCTTTACGTCTTCCCGCAAGTCCTCGTCAATAAAGGCATCGATTGTTTTCCCCATGTTCGGCATTGTCGTCGTTAGGAGTGCGGACATCCCCAAGATAGGTGCTTCATACTCCTCAACAGCCTCCATAAATTCATCTTCAGAGGTATCGACCCCTAAATCGTGCACAACAAAACCGGCACCACGGAGCATCATGATGCATAGATTTTTGCCGATGTCGTGAAGGTCGCCCTTGACGGTCCCCATAATCACAGTGCCGATGGGATCAATGCCTGACTCGGAAAGAATGGGTTCGATATATGCCATTCCGGCTTTCATTGCGCGTGCACAGGCTAAGACTTCAGGGACAAAGATGAAGTTTTCGCGGAACTTGATACCAACGATGCCCATCCCAGCGATGAGTCCATCGTCCATAATCTCCAATGCCTCTGTGCCATCCTCAAGTGCTGCCTCCGTCAATTCATCAACGGTGTGATGGTCGCCATCAATAAGTGCAGCGGCGATGTCTTGCATAGCCGGTGTCGCTTGCGCGAACATCTCAATGGTCAACTCTATCTCATCGGGCTGCTCAAGATATTCTTCGATTTCTTCTCGGATAAATTCATTTGCGATGTCATTAATAGATGTCACGAGTTTTGAACGCCTCCTCAAAGAACATAAGATAGCATAGGCACGGAAAAATGGCAAACGATTTTTGTGAAAGATAATAGCGTCGTTGCATCAGGCGATTGTCAAACAACTCTGCGAATTTGGGAGGCGCGCTTTGGAAGCGCGCCTATTGGAAAAGGCTTCTGGTGCGTTGCATCAGACAACCTAATTCTTCTCCCGGTATTCCTGCAAGAGGGCATTAATCTTGTCAAGAAAATCTTGTGAGTAGATTTCACCGACGAGTGCGTTATGGGTGTCTACGGCAATGACATCCCATGCTTCGCGGGATTCGTCCTCGAATTCGACGACCTCAATGCCTGCTTTCTTTTGTAGCGCATCAAGTGCCCGGTCATTATCCTTGCGAATATCCCGAATTAAGCTGTCCTGATACGCGTCCGCGGTTTCACGCACTACCTTCTGCTGTTCTGGTGAGAGCCGATCAAAGCTCTCCTTGGTCATGACTGTGGCACCAACCCCAACATTAACAGGGAGGTCACTCATATATTTGAATTTATCATACCACTGCAATGCTACAGTGACATACGGAGATGCAACTATCGTGTTAAGCTGTCCTGCATAGAGGGAAGGGAGGACCTGTGTAACCTCTCTGAGTACAGTTGCGATTTCGGCACTTTCGTAAAATGTACGTGCGATTTTGTCGCTTGAGCGCGCCCACATCTTGACGGTTGATGACTGGAGATCGGCAATAGTGCGGATGGGCTGATTACTGAAGATATAATAATAGCCAATGTCCCCCATACCGAGCAGGACATATCCAGCATCCATAAAGGCTTTTTCAAGATCTGCCCGGAGGTAATCGCGTACATAGTCAAGTTCATCATAGGTTTTGAACATCCGAGGCAGTTGGAAAATCAGCACTTCTTCCTGAATTTCACCGAGCCCAGTGGCTGTCATAGCCCCTGCGTGGATCAACCCTGCACGCATCTTTCGGACGACATCGAGTTCGTCTCCTTGTACACCGTTTGGATAGATACGGAGTCGGAGTTTACCGTCCGTTTTTGCGCGAATTTCTTTTCCCATCGCCTCAAAATTGTTCATCCATGTAGAGCCTTTCGGTGCGAGGGTTGCGAACTTAATAGATTCAGCAGCGAGACCTGCCATGGGTAGACAAAGCATCCCGAAAATTAGTAGAAACACGCCCATCAAGTGAGCGGCGCGTGCTTTATAGTCGGTTTTCTTTTTCTGCATTATTCAATCCCTCCTTCTTCCATTTCTTCTAAATCAAAAAGCATATCCACCTGATCAAGCCAACGTTTCGCTCGTGATTTTGCCAAGGCAGTCGCCGCCTCCTCGCCAGGATAAACGTCCGAGGGTGCATCAAGGACTTCCTGTAAAGACCGTTTGTAGAGTTCAGCGTCCTGTTTAGGATAGGCATAGTAACGCGCGAGGTAGAATTTGCTCATTAGGAACTTACCGTCATTAATCTCGTCTACACGGTCAATGTGTTCCTTCGCCTTCTCCGGATCACCACCGATTGTTGGTGCTCGGTCCCCGTAATAGACGGCATAGAACAGATGGGCGCTGCCGAAGTAGAAAGTTTCATCCAATTCAAGGATACGCGCCATCATGAGTTCGACACGCGTAAGGTCAATTACCTGCATCGGATCATCCTTCTGAAGGCTAATCCCGCGCGCCACAGCGTAAGCCGCCCAAAACAGGGGTTCAACCTGTTTTTTCTCGAGTTTCTGAAGTGATTTTTTAAAGGTCTCCATATCAACACTTCTCGGTTCTCTGAACGCTTCATCGGATTTTGCAAGCACGTCGAATGCATAAGCCTCAGCCTGTTTATAGCGGTCAATTGCCTGTGTACGCATCTCTGCTGCAGTCTCGTAGTCTCCAGCAATCTCAGCCTCCTCCATCCTATCCTCCAGAAACCCGGCGTAAGAGGAACACGCGCGGGCGGTACTAACGAGGATACCTGCGCTGCCAATTTTAGCCAATCGCTCAAGGGTCCCGAGATTGCTTTCGAGGGTAGATTCCACAACGGTTAGATTACCCTCACTCTGAATCCGCGATAACTTGGCGAGACCACATCCACCAAGGAATATCGGGAGGAGTAAAATGGATATACGAAAACAAAACTTATTGTATATCATGGGTGTTAAATTTGCCTCCTAATATGGTTGTCAGTTATCAGTTGTCAGTTAAAGGTTTGTAGCAATGAGATGATATTTAAATTCCACAAACTGCTCTTGCCCGAAAACCGAAAACTGGATCAATGGTAAAGGAAGAGCGGGATGGTTGTCTCTTGGATCAAGTGCTGTGTAACGCTGCCGACAAAAAATTCGCGAACACTTTTCCTACCGTAAGAGCCCATTACCAACATGTCAATGTCATTTTCGGCGATGTAGGATTTGACAACGGCATCAGGATGTCCGCTCTGCGTGACAAGATTCGGTTTAATACCGTAACTCTCAAAGAACCCGCCGAGATTTTCCAGCAGTGCTTGTCCGGCTTCAGGATCATTATTAACAGTGAGCAGTGTTATGTCGCAGGTGTTCCATATACCGAGGAGGAGGAACATGTGTACTGCCTTAGCAGCAGGCGCACTGTTATCATAGGCGACAAGAACTTTCTCAATTTTCCGGACTGAATCGGGAACAGCAAAAACAGGAGCAAGACCGTTTTTCAGTACCCGTTCAAGCGTTCCATACGTCTCGTTGGCTGTGTATTCAAAGAAAGTCCGCTTCCCCATTACAATAAAATCGTGGAATTTGGATTCTTCAATAATTTCGGAGAAAGGTGTGCCGGTATCTGCGTGCAAGACCGCATTGATCTGTCGCTCCTCACAAATACGAGCGAAATCGTCAAGAATCCCCTTTGCCTTTTCCGCTGCCTCCTTTAACTGTTGGTCTTCAAGTTGGACGTCATAATGCGTGCCACCGAGCGGCACTGGACCACTTGAAGATTGAATACCGGGCAGGTCAATAATAGCGACTCCTGTAATCGCTGCGTCGTGAGCAAGTGCGAGTTGACAAGCATACTCTATTGCTGCTTGAGCATAAGGAGAACCGTCTAAACCGAGTAGAATTTTAGAAAAACCTGAATGCTCCATCGTAGGAATTCCTCCCTTTCAGTTTCACTCGCGCGCCTGTAGAGCAAAACTCGAAAAAATATATTGAATAGCGCGCTGATGGTAATTTCGTTGTGATACTTAAAAAAATAGCAAGCTCTGGGTAATCTACAAACTACACCGTGAAAGGTAGCAGCGCGATTTTCCCGTCGATCCGTCCCGCTGGGGTCTCAATTTGAACGCGACTTCCGGCATCAGTGACCACCATCCGAACGTAAGCCATCGCGATCGGTTTTCCGAGCGTTGGGGCAAAGGTGGCACTCGTAATCCAACCGACCTCCTTATCCCCATTGAAAACCGGTATACCTTGGTGGAGTTCAAAGGATTCCGCTGATGCCGAGATGCCCTCAACTTCAATACCACGCAATAGGCGATTGGGATGCCCGCGATATTTCATCCGAGCGACAATTTCTTGCCCAATATAGCACCCCTTCTCAAAGTCAATCGCGTGTTCTAACTCCGCCTCAAGCGGGATGACAGCATCGGTCAGTTCGGTTCCATACCTTGGAATGCCTGCCTCAATCCGAAGCGACTCAAGGGCGTTCCAACCAATCGGTTGAACGTTAAACCGTTCACCTTCACGCATGAGTCTTTCCCAAAGCGGCACCAATGCCTCAGCTGCAGTGTAAAGTGTATAACCCATCTCGCCTGTTATATCTGTTCTCACACATACAACATTATAGTTGAACAGGGCATCCGCTTCATGAAAGCAGTTGTGGCGTTCAGGTAAGTCGGCGAGCCCATTCATACCCAGTACAAGCTGGACGAGGTCTGATGACTGAGGACCATGGACAGCAATTGCCCCGGTTTCAGCAGTTAAATCAGAAATCTCGACATCGTCAGCGATAATGTATTTGTCCAATTCGTTGAAGAGGGTTTCTGTCGTCTCAGCGGCGGTGTCAATGCCTATCATATCTTTGAAGAGATAGACATTAAAATCAGCAATAATCTTGCCTCGATGCGTCAAGATCATGGCGTACGTGCCTTGTCCTTCTGATAGGCTTTCAACATCGTTGGAGATGAGACGGTGCAGAAATTTTGCCCGATCTTCTCCGACTAATCGGTGTCTGCCGCGATAGGATACATCAGCAATGCCGACATTGTTCCTCACAGTGTGATGCTCGGAAATTGGGTCGGTAAATTGGATAGCTACATTCCAGTCGTGGTGCCTTTTCGCAAAGGTCGCTCCCAACTGTTCATGGATGTGATAAAGTGATGTTGTTTTCATATTTTTATAGTTTAAAAGATGCGGTCCAAACGCAAAATGATTTGTGGATTCCGTAGCGAGAACGATGCACTAAGGGGTTCTGCAACCTCAAGCGCCATACTCAAAGGTCCGAGACCTCCTGACGAATCCATAAAAACGGAACAACCGACACCGATTGCGGTGTTGAATTGCGCCGTGAATTCGCCAAAGTCTGGAAATGCGACATCGTCGTACCACCACGCCCTACCCGAATCTAAGAAGCAGCTCAGCGTCCATCCAAGAACAGCATCAGATTCGGGGAACGTTACCTCTTTCATAAATCGATACTCAAGGTTAAGCAGTAACCGATTATCTCCAGCAAATCTATTGAAACCGTAGCCTCGGAGGTTAGCACCACCACCGAGGTGTAGGAGTCGTTGTGTGGGCAAGGGTGCGTCTGAAAAATCACCGCCAACTCGGACATGGAGATGATGCGGACCGAACAATCGTGTATAGCGTATCAACTCAAATTGATAGAGATTGAAGGGATAGTCTCCTCTTGCGATTTCGATGCCGAACTGTCCACGCCACCCCCGTTGGGTGCGTTCATTGGCAGAAAAGTAGGTATGGAAATGCCGCCTTGTGGTGGATTTGTGGTCTCGCGTATCAAAGGCATAAATCAAGGCGACCCCTTCCAACACACCGCGATCAATTCGGGCATTGCCTCGCTTGACCTGGTTTCGATTTAAGTAACTCCAATCCGTTGATTTGGAGAGATTATCGTGTGCTTCCGTTGTCAATTCGAGTCGCAAGTAGTGCCATTCCGAAGCTGCGTAGGTTATCCATCCCTGAACACCCTGACGGCGGTAATAATCCTGAAGGTCGAAACCGTAGTAGGCAGCACTCAGATTGACGTTACCGGAACTTAGCGCGGCATTAGAACTGATGCCTGTGAGTTTATACACACTCGCGCCGAATTTGAGAGATTGCCGATTAAAAAAACTCTTCTCAAGTCCGGCGTGATAGTCCCATGTTTTGCTGGAAAATCCACGACTTATGGCACCGAAAAGTTGCTCTTTACCTGCGCGCTGGGTCGTGAGCCGGGTTGCGAGTGTTCCGCCTGCGCCGAGTACTAACCCATGGACACGGTTGAATTGAAGAATCGGGAAGCCGGAAGTGCTCGCGCGCGGTTGCTCCTCAATTTCAACAATCATGATGTTTTTTCCGCCCTCGCGCTGGACCCGCCAATTCTGGATCGATTTGAAGTCCTCATTATTTGCGTTGAGCTGCCGCCGCATCTGGTTTATTTTTGACTGCCCGAGGGAACGATGATAGACATCAGGAGTCGGTGAATTCGGTTTTTCGTCGGTATCTGCGGTTTCTATATTCAGTGCCTTCAAGAGTTCTTCGCGAGAAATTCGGTGATTTCCGGTAAAACGTACTTCGTGTAATGTGCCCTCATTAATGGTAAAGGTAAGCACATCGTCAAGGTATTGACGGGTAACCGTAGCGGACTCATGGTCAAATGCAAGTACATCGTCAATGTGCCGATAAGTAACCGTAGCGAATTCGTATCCGCGGTTTAAATAAAAATCCGCAATCAATTGCTGTTTGCGTTTAACAACATCAAGGGCGAGATAGCCACTTTCTAATTGAAACCACCGCTTGATGAAAGCCGTAGGAAAAGTTCTGTTTCCATCAATCTGAATCTGGCGAGCAAATACGACAGGTGCTTCTGTAATTTTAATAAGCAGTCCAATAGCTGGCGAGTGTTCGGACGCTGCATCGTCGGCAATCAACTGTTTTGTCTCCAAACGTACATCCTGGAACATGTCTCGGTTCCGCATTTCAGCCAGCAACCATGACAGTTGGGTGCTTGTAATAACATCTCCAGCCCGAACAGGTATTTGTTGCTGAACAACCTCTGTCGGAATTAAAGTATTGCCCTCAATTTCAATCGTTGCAACTCGGAATTGCGCTTCGGTTGCAAAGGTTTCAGAAGGGAAAGGTGACGGTCTTTCAAAACGGAGAACTCCCATCGCTGGGGCAATGTATTCGGAAAGGGGTGCGGTGTATTCATGTGGCAAATGGGGCCACCATGGATGCTCGTCATAGTAAGTTGGTAACCAATAACTGTACTCCCGCTGTGTAGTAGATACGAAGTTTTCGGTATCCTTTGTAATCAGCTGCGCCTTACGGTGAATGTTAAAAAGTGATATATCTTTGAGTTCGGACGAATTTTGTAAATTTATCTGCGCCGGTTTTTCCAACGTTTCACGCGGGATCGCAATTTCAAGGCTCCAAGAAGTGGCGTTAATTTGTGTTGCAACCTCCGCATCTGAACTCCAAGCGCGGTCTCCTTCAAAGGTCGTCTTCAGTGCTTGTTGATCCAAGGCAAGTTGGACATCTGATGGCGCGAATTGGAAGCTCGCCTCTCCGGGCTTACTGACCTGTTGGTCAAAGAGCGCGCCAATTGGATTGATAACAAGATGATGGTAAACATCGGTGCGTGGATTGGCATCAATTAGGATTTCAATGCACTCATCTTCCCAAATCGGGGAATCGCGCTGCGTCTGTGAGACACGAGGTAGTTGCGAATTGGGGATATGTGCAATCACACCGATATATAAATTTTGATCATCCCACATCAAGAAAGTCTCAGTCAAATCGTTAGATGCCTCAGTGCCTTCAGCATTCTGAAACACCGAGAGGGCACTGGCAGCTTGCCAGACGAGTTCAGACAAATTTCCATCAACAACCGGAGGCTTCTCTGTTCGCGGCACAGGATGTGCGGCATCCAGCAACGACGCGGGTTCTGTATCTGCTTGGGCGTTCCCTTGGTCTCCAGTAGGCATACTTTGTAGCAGCGAGATTCCTTGAGTCGCTTTTAAACGAAATAGCGGTCCACCATCGTTAACAATAGCGAGTGCGGTATCACTTTCAATTTGTGCGGGCAGATTAATGACGACTTGCTGCTTTTCGCTTTCAAGCAGGGCATCAATAGCGTAATCTTCAGGAAGTTGCAAAAGTATGTTTCCACCTTGCGCAGTTATATCCATCGGTGCTGCAACAGGGTCAAGGATAGTCAACTCAACCGCTCCATTCTTCGTCTCCAATTTGTTCTGACCGCGTGTCAACAAAATCTTGCCTTTGATGTTTCCACTTGTTAGGTTCACATTATAGTTCCCTAAGGTTTCATTTAAGTGGACATTACCTGTCCCCGTTTTAATCTCTATCTCCCCACGAATGCCCTGAAGTCGGATCTCTCCTGCCTTCGATTGAAGTTTAAGGGAGACATCTGAAGGCGTTTTAATTGTACATCTCAACCGGAGGTGCCCACCGAATGTTACTGGTAGATTCTCAATACTGGAAAATGGAATTGGGGCTGCTCGGGTGTCATCGTCTCCGGGGAGTTGGACTTTCAACTGAAGCGTGCCGTTGTCTTTGGTTCCTGTTACAGAGATATTATCAAGGTAGCTGCGGATAGCGAGGTCGTGTCCGGTATGTGTGGCTTGTGTCTGTTTTTCAAGGGCAACGGTAATTGTATTCCCTTCTGTAGCGACGCATTCGATGTCTCCGGGTATATTTAAATTCAGATTTATTTGGTAAACGTCTTGAAAACTAAAGGTATGCGATGATGTTGTCCGCAATGCCGACTTCTGTGCTTCAGCAATTGATTCGGCCGCAATAGGGTTAGGTGTCCGACTCTCAACATCATGATCCACTGCGTATGTAGGATAGACAAGTAGATTTAACACGAGCATGCGTGTGAGAAATAGAAAAAGATTGGGTAGAATGGGGCGAGATAGGAGTGACATTCCGTGACAATTCCTCTACAACTTTAGCATACATCGCAGTGTAATATCGGCATGAAAACCGTCCCTACAGATTTCCTTGACATATTTTAAATAATACTTTATACTTATTAGAAAAGTCAAGCAGTTTTTTCCGTATCCTTCATAGCAATTGCCACGTTTTACTTAGTGTGAAGAAATACTATTATTTCATTCCCTAATGAAGCAGGCATTCCAAAAACGCTGCGTACAGGAGAAAGAAGATGAGTGAATCTGACAAAGGGGCAACAGAATACTGTTTCTCTTTTGGACCATGGAACATACACGAGGGAACAGACCCTTTTGGACCGCCTGTTCGGGAATCGTTCAGTTTTGATAAGAAAGTTGAATTTTACCGAGATCTCGGTTTTGTTGGTATCCAATTTCATGATGATGACATTGTCCCTGATATTGACGAAAAAACATACGCCGAATTGATAGAGCAGACGAAAAAGGTTAAGGCGCGACTGGATGGTGAAGGCCTCACAGCAGAGGTAGTGGCACCACGGCTGTGGGAATCTCCGCAAACTATAGATGGTGCTTATACATCGAATTCCGCTAAAGAACGGCACTACGCGCTGGAACGCTCAAAACGGTGTGTGGACATTGCCAACGAGATTGGATGCAAAAACCTTGTGCTATGGCTTGCGCGCGAAGGCACTTATATTCGAGAGACGAAATCGTCGGCAGATGCAGTCGGACAGATCCTTGATGCCATTAACGTTCTACTCGAATACGATTCAGAAATCCGAATTTTAATTGAACCGAAACCCAATGAACCGATGGACATCGCCTACATACCAACGATTGGGCACGCCATCGGTTTAGCGTATGCCAGCAATGCACCGGCGCGTGTTGGCGGGTTAATTGAGAGTGCGCACGCGATTCTTGCGGGATTAGAACCCTCTGATGAAATGGGGTATGCCCTTTACCATAAGAAACTCTGGAGTGTCCATCTCAATGACCAGAACGGTCTAAAGTTCGACCAAGACAAGGCATTCGGTTCGGTCAACTTACGGCGTGCATTTAATCAGGTCCGGGTGCTCGAAGAGAACGGATACGGCAGAAATGGTGAATTCATAGGGCTGGATGTGAAAGTTATGCGAACACAACCGCGCGAAATCTCTACAAAACATCTATTGAGTAGCCGCCGAACCTTTTTAAATCTACTCGAAAAGGTCCGAACTTATGATAAAAAAGTCGAGCAGGAGTTTATCGCAGCTCGAGACTACGAAGGCTTGGATTTCTATATCCTTGAACACCTCCTTGGTACCTGAGACTATCGGAAATGCGCGTAAATTGTTCATGTAAGACACGTTATAACTCAATGAAGAATAAAGGCGGCAGAGGACAAAAACAGAAATGATAACGGATAAGAGCCCTCTACCTGAGGCGACCGGACCGTGTTATCAAGCCGTGTTGCTTGTCGGTCCCCCCGGTGTTGGTAAGGGAACACAAGGGAAAATGCTGGCACAAATTCCTGGTATTTTCCACATCTCCAGCGGCGACATGTTCCGCGAACTTGATCGCAATTCAAAATTCGGGCGAATTTTCCAAGAATACGCAGGCATCGGTAAGTTAGTGCCAGATGATATGACAATCAAAATCTGGCAAGACTACATGGCGGCGAAAATACGTGACGAGGTATACAACCCGAAAAGCGATCTGCTCATTCTTGATGGCATCCCCCGTAACATCACACAAGCAAATTTGATGGCACCTTTTGTGCAGGTTTTTAAAGTCATCTACATGGTTTGTGAGGATCGGGAAGTGATGTTTAAACGGATTCGCGGACGCTCGTTGAAAGAGCACCGCATTGACGACGCCGAAGAACTGGTAGTTCGCTATCGATGGGATGTTTATAAACGAGAAACGGAACCGCTGATCGACTACTACCCGCAAGAACGCGTTCGGATTGTGGATGCTAATACTATTGCTTCTGATGTACTTCACCAAATCCTATCGGCAGTCGTTCCAGTTCAGAAGAAGTACTTTGAACCACCTGTGATGTAAATGGTTGTCAGTTATAAGTTTTCAATAACGTAAAATTCCCTATTCAATCAAGACGTTGATAGAGGCGGAGTTCAGGATGTGCAAGTGCCCGCATAGGAAATGGGGCACCTGTATCAGATATCTGAATGCCTAAAAATTGCGGGGTCCGCTTAAAGGTCTTGGACAATACATAACGGCTTTCTACTCCTAAAATCCGCTCGTAAAATGCGAGTGTCCCTTCCACGGCGATCCCACTGAGAGGATACCAATCCTGCTCTTGATAAGCCTCGGGCTGCTTCTGGTATTTTTGGAAGACTTCAAGATCCGGCACGAGGATAAGGGCCCACGCTGCCTCCCTATCCATCACCTCTAAGTCTACTTCGGGAAGCAGCCAATCGAACAAGACCTCTGGTGCGCGGGTGATACTCTCTTCTGGCGGAACATGCTGTGTTATCCATTCAGATGCTGCGATGCGTGTCGGTTGTGCTGTCAGGACAAAGGCAAAAGCAGCCGTATAAATCGATGTACAAAGTACGACAACCCCTCCCACAACTATTGCAATCCATTTTCCAAATACACCATATCCACCTGCTCCGGCAGGACTTTTAGCGTCTCTTATCTTTTTTTGACCCCCGAACTCAAAAAGTGCTTCGATAGCACTTGGCAAACGCACAAGTGCAGCCGCAGCAAACACAGTCAGAGTTGGATAGAGTATCAACAAATGACGGGCAAACTTGACTTTATGTACCCCGATAAAGAGTAGATACGGAATAACGAAGGCAAGTAAGGCGAACTCGACTGTAGGGGCTCCGCTGATGTCCCGTCTCAGCGAAAGGATACCTTGCAGAACACCCAAAACGACAAGGAGCGCGAGCGGCAATCCCACACCCCATTTCAAGAGGCTCCACAGGTAGGTAAACCGATGTAGCCAACCAGCATCACCCGTTGAGATGAGACCGAAATGTCCTTGGTGATAGTGGACTGCCTCATACCAGAAATCAGTAAAGAAAAGATTCCACGTTGGTAAAACCAGATCGATTAACCAGTAAGGGCAGAGGAGTGTGAAGGTTAACGCAGAAACGCCGATAACTGTTGCAAGCCTTTTATAAAATCCGGTGCTATCAATGAAACATAATAGAAAAAAACCACAAAAGACAGTTGTGAACTTGACCGCAAACCCTAATCCGGCGATAACACCAAACCATACTGCTGTCTTAAAGGGCAGCGCATCCGAAGCCGAACGCGAACGTGTTACAAGATAGAGAAACAGCGTCGCACAAAAGGTCGCTGGAATGTCAACGAGTGCGAAACGCGACTCGTTGGTGGCGTGTAACATTGCAACAGCGAGTAATCCGGCTGCGATTTGTCCGATCCGTCTGCTGTAACACCGCAGCCCGATGCGATAGGTAAGCCAGAGTGTTGCCGTTGATAATAAAACATTAACACACCGTGCCAACAAAATCACACGGGCTTCCGTTAGGTGTATACCGACAAACGATAACAGTTTCCCTATCAGCGCGATGAGATAGAACCATGCTGTTCCGGGCCAGTTGTAGGTTTGCGGGACGGCTGTGAGGTGAACGAGGTTCAGCACATCTTGCGCAATTATGACTTCACGCGGATCTGGGGCATCGGGCAAGCCGACGTTTATACCGATGAGACGGAGCGCGAAACCGATAATAAGGATTGCAGAAATAATAGCGTTGTCAAGGCGATTCGTACGGTTTCTGAGGGATCGAAGCAATCTCATTTTTGGGGAGACCTAATTTTTCAAAAACATTCCGCCAACGCAGGTTGTGACCTTCACGGACGCATATAGGAACAAACCCTAAGTTGAGATAATTTTTGATTGCAGGCAGGCGAAAATCGTCGGTGTCTAACATCACGGACACCACACCTCGTGCTTTAAAATAGTCCAAAACAAATACTGTTAACCACTTTCCGAGTTTATACCCCCTGTGTTCGGGAAGCACTGCAAGCATGTCAATATAGCCGATGGTTTTGCCACGGAGACCTTTCGTCCATGCACACGCTGTGCCGATAGGTATACCCTTATAAACAACAAAACAGAAGCCATCAGGATCAAAGTTGGGTTGGTCGATAACATTGGTATACGTATCTTGGGCGGTCCTACCTTGGTCAACGAAGGAAACATCCATAATTCGAGCCCAATGCGCTGCGTCCCCTTTCTGATAGGTTCGGATGTGATAGCCATCAGGACACCGGAGCTTCGGCAGATTCTCCAAATCCTGTAGACCCATTTTGAGTTGATCTTCCATTTCCTTCTAAGCTGAAACTTTCGTCCAGAGTTCGTCAGGGAGCATTTTTCGGACGTTTTCGATTTGCGCTGACATTGGCGGGAGCTCTAATTTTTCAAAGATGTCTTGCCACCGTTTGGATTGTCCCTCTTCAACATAGACAGGTATGAACCCTAAATTGAGATAGGTTTTAACAGCCGGAATACGAAAATCGTCGGTATCCAGCATAGCACTTATAAATCCATTATCCCGAAAATAGTGGAGGACAGCGAGTGAGACCCATTTTCCGAGTTTATGTCCGGTATGCTCAGCAACAACCCCTACCATGTGGACGTACCCAACCTCCTTTTCATCGACAGATTGTCGCCATGCGCAAGCGGTCCCAACGGGAAGACCACGATATGTTGCGAAGTAGAATCCATCGGGAAGAAACACATCTCTATCGGTAATCTGGTCTCGCGTATCTCGCGCAGTCCGTTCCCTACCGCCAAATGAGTCGCTGATGATACGCGCCCAATGGGTCTCATCGCCTTCAATGTAAGTGCGCATACCATAGCCGGTTGGAAGTTCGAGTTTCGGTAAGTTCTTTAAATTGGGGCGTACCATCCTGAGCTGCCGTGGCATCTGTTGCTCCTTAAGTGCGTTCCTGCCTGTAGATTGCCATCTCTTTTTCCAACGCTTCAATCTGTTTTTGCTGTGCCTCGATTTTCTCGTCTTGTGCGCGAACTTCCTTTCGCTGCAATGCGACGATGATTTGAGGCACCCCGATAACGACTGCGATGAAAGCCACTAAAGCCAAGACTAACATAAAAAGGTTATTCAGCTGCTTGTCTAACGATCTGATTTCGCCGGTCAGACGTTTGCCCATTTCCGAGAGCGTGGTATTCACCTTTGCAATCTCTTGAGAGACATATTCTTTCGTGCGGGATTCGGATGCTTCAAGGTGTTCTTTCGTGCGGGATTCGGATGCTTCAAGATATTCTTTCGTGCGGGATTCGGATCTCACAACTGCTGTTTCAACCTCCTCTTTAACGATGAGGCGGATTTTGTCAATATCTGCTTGGGTAAGGGCACTGAATGCGGGACCGCTAAAGAGCGAAAACACTATCATTGAAGTTGTGATTAATTTCATTTTCCTATCCTTATTTTCAGATGTGAGTCGTAATATTTTAGCAAAATTGATCAATAAGTGCAAGCATATAATGCGTATAAGAGAAACAAAAACCTTTACAATATTTTTCACTGATGCTACAATAGTGACCAATCGTTCATAGGGTGAGAAACTATCGGTAACGAAGGCAGCAACAGGTGAAAAGATCATTTAAAAGAAAACCCAATATTGTGCTTGTTGGTTTTATGGGAACGGGGAAGACCTCTGTCGGTAGACGGCTGGCTTCGCAACTTCGGATGCGTTATGTAGATACAGACGACATCATTGAGCGGGATACCGGACGACGCATCACGAACATCTTTGAGGAAGACGGTGAACCGGCTTTTCGAGATCTCGAAAGCGAAGCTGTGTGCAAAGCCTCTAAACTGTACAACCACGTTATCTCTACCGGTGGCGGTGTCGTTTTGAGAGAGACCAACATGGAAGCACTCAAGCAAAATGGGATTATCTTCTGCCTCACAGCGACACCGGAGGAGATATATCGGCGGGTCCGACACCAGACACATCGTCCACTCCTTCAAACGCCTGATGCGCTCGCCAAAATTCGGTCAATGTTGGAAGAAAGAGATCCGTACTATGCAGAAGCCGATTATACAGTTAAAACAACAAGACGCTCATTTCGGGAAATCATTGGGTATATAAGACATATCTATACAAAAAGGACGAGGGGACCAAAACGGTGAAAACTCTACGCGTGGAGCTTGGAGATAACAGTTATCCGATCGTTGTCGGAACAGATCTCCTCAATCGAGTTGGGGAACTGTTGACCCCCCATACCAAATCCAATAAGGTCCTCATCGTGTCGGATACCTTTGTTCAGGGATGCCATACACCTATCGTTCAGAAAAGCCTCGAAGCTGCTGGATTCGATGTCCGCACTATTGGGGTTCCGACTGGCGAAGAGAGCAAATCGTTGGCGCAGTTTTCACGGGTCCAAGATAGTTTGGTTGACCATCAACTTGACAGGGGTTCAACGGTCATTGCACTCGGTGGGGGTGTTATCGGGGATTTAGCAGGCTTTGCGGCAGCGGTGTATATGCGGGGTATCCCTTACGTTCAGATTCCGACGACGCTCCAGGCACAGGTTGATGCCAGTGTCGGTGGCAAGACAGCAATTAACCATCCAAAAGGCAAAAACCTGATTGGGGCGTTTCATCAACCGAAATTGGTACTTATTGACGTAGGAACGCTGGAAACTTTGCCGCAACGGGACATTCGAGCAGGACTTATTGAAGTTATCAAGATGGGCGTTATCCGAGATGAACCGCTGTTTGAGATGGTCGAAGCGAACCTTGACGCTATTTTGAATTTGGAGAGTGCGATACTCAGTGAGATGATTGCGGGTGCGTGTACCAATAAGGCAGAAATGGTCGCGAAAGATGAGAAAGAGAGTGGATTGCGGATGGTGCTTAACTATGGGCATACCTTTGGACACGCGCTTGAAGCCGTGACGCACTATAACCGATACCGACACGGTGAAGCGGTTTCTATCGGTATGAACTGCGCAGCGCAATTAGCTATGAATTTGGGGATGTTCTCTGAAACGGATTTTCAACGGCAACGGACACTTTTAGAACGTGCGAATTTGCCGATTGCTTTTCCGTCGGACATCACCCCAGAGGCACTATGTGAGGCGATGTATTTAGACAAAAAGACATTAGGTGGCAAACTCCGCCTTATTTTACCGACGCGTATTGGAGAAGTTGTTATACGAGATGATATTGACGATCAGGACGTTTTAGAGGCTATTTCACAATGGAAAGGGAATTAGCAATCAGCAGTCAGCGGTCAGCGTGTGGCAGTGAAAAATGCATCGCCACAAACAAGTTACTGATGGCTGAGAGTGGAGCGCAGCGGAACGCCCTGATGGCTGATAGCCAATAACCATTAAACAAGGAAACACAGCATTTATGAAAAGAATAATTCAATGCACAGCGTCAAGCAAGTTTTGGCTTGCAAGCTGCGCCAAAATTATCTATTTGGTTTTATGCTTAGGCATCAGCAGTGCGTTCAGCCAAGGGCTTGCACCACCAGCAAACGTGACGGCGGTGGATACCCCGAACGATGATGGGAGCAGTATCACCGTTAAGTGGGACGCAGCACCGGCGGACAGCGGTATCAGTGGGTACCAAATCCTGCGCCGGATTCCTGGCGGTGGTCTTGAAGAAGTTAGCGAACTGCTACCTGCTGAAACGACAACTTATGCCGATGCCACTATCGAAAAGGGAACTGCTTACGCCTATATTGTGCGTGCAATTAGCCAAACAGAAGCGACGGTGGAATCCGAAGAGACTGCCCCCGTTAGTGGGTCAGGTGAATGGTTTCATACAGGCAAAGTACCGCTTTTGGTTGCTATGCTCCTTTTTTCCGCGGCGATCGTTTGGAATATCTATGATGCGCGAAGCGGAAAAGAGATATTTGTCAGGCGGATTCCTGGATTAGAAGCCGTTGATGAAGCAATTGGTAGAGCGACGGAAATGGGACGTTCGATTCTTTATAGCTTAGGTTTAGGACGCGTAGAGGAAGTGCCGACTATTGCGAGTATGACGATTCTGGGTCAAGTTGCGCGACGCACTGCCGATTATGAAACACCATTGCGTGTCCCGTGTCGAGATCCAATTGTTATGAACGTCGTGCGCGAGGTTGTGCGAAACGCTTATCTTGATGAGGGGCGGCCAGATGTCTATAATGAAGAAAACGTCTTCTTCTTAACTGAGAGCCAATTCGCGTACGCTGCAGGTGTAGACGGCATAATGGTTCGTGAAAAGCCAGCGGCAGTATTTCTACAAGGTCAGTTCTTCGCTGAATCTCTTATCCTCGCCGAAACAGGAAACTCTATTGGCGCCATTCAGATTGCAGGAACAGATTCCGAACACCAACTTCCCTTCTTTATCGCTGCATGTGATTACACCTTAATCGGTGAAGAGTTGTACGCGGCGAGTGCCTACCTGTCAAGAGAACCGATGCTCCTTGGCAGCCTCAGGGGGCAAGACTGGGGAAAACTCTTTATCTTTGGTATTATCGTCCTCGGTGTAGTGCTTGAATTAGCGGGCGTTAACTGGATCACCACACTCCTACAGCGGGTGGGTTAGGAGGTTTTATGAAACGACAAGTCCCATTAATCCTTTGCTTTGCTTTTGGGATTGTGATGATCCTCACACAATTCAGTCCGCACTCATTTTCGCAAGGGATTTACGAGGAAGTTATCAGTTGGACATTGATTATTTCTCCTTTTGCGTTAGTATTAGCAACAGCGACCCTGATTCAAACCCACGTCGCGCGCATTCAACGCCGCACAGATCATTGGCAATACAGTTTTGTCGTGTTTGCCGGACTCATCACGATGGTGGTAATAGGGGTTCCATTTGGGCCGCAGCATCCAGCTTTTGAATGGTTTTATACCAATATCCAGGTCCCTATGGACGCGACGATGTTTTCGTTGCTTGCCTTTTTTATAGCCTCAGCGGCCTTCCGCGCCTTCCGCGCCCGAACGTTTGAAGCAAGTCTACTATTAATTACGGCTCTAATTGTCATGATGGGGAACGTGCCTGTTGGAGACCTCATCTGGAATACGGTGCTGGGGTGGCTTCCTATGGAAGACGGTGCTTCAAAAGCACGCCAGTGGATTTTGGACAATCCGAATCTCTCCGCAAGACGCGGGATCATTCTCGGCGTGAGTTTAGGGGTGATTTCGCAATCTATCCGAATCATCTTAGGCATTGAGCGTTCGTACTTAGGGGGAGGGGATTAGATATGGATCGACGCATTGTTTTCATTTTGGTCGCGCTTGCGGTTATCATACCTATGTTGTTACCCGTCAGTCTACCTGTATCGGTATCTGAACCGACGCAGCAGCTTTACGATTATATTGACGCGCTGCCTGCCGAATCAACAATCATGCTTGCGTTTGACTATGGCCCGTCTTCATTGGCGGAACTCAATCCGATGGCAAGAGCAGTGCTGAGACAGTGCTTTGATAAAGACGTTCACGTCATCGGTTTTACACTTGTCGCAGATGGAACAACACTGGCGAGTACATTGATGCGAGAAGTTGCTGAGGAAAAAGGCGCAGTAGACGGTGAGGACTATGTTTTTCTCGGCTTCCGTCCGGGCGGCACACAAGTTATGCTGGGAATGGGCAACAGCATCAGTAGTGTTTTTGAGACCGATTACAGCGGAAATACCACTACTGAAATTCCGATGATGACAGATATTACGAACTATGACGAAATCGCCCTTCTGATTGATCTCGCCTCCGGCAGTACAACAGAAATATGGATCATCTATACAAACGTACGATACGATTTACAGATTGCCGCAGGCGTTACGGGTGTTATCATCTCACAGATGTATCCATACTTACAAACAGGGCAATTGGTCGGTCTAATCCCTGGCATCTTGGGTGCTGCGCAGTATGAGAGATTAATAGATGTGCCGGCAAAAGGGATGCTGTGGATAAATATTGAATCGTTTGTGCATCTGTTGATTGTCATACTGGTAATCATTGGGAATATCATATTCTTCAATCAGCGACGGCGAGAGGAGTAAATTGATGGAACTTTTTGGCATTTGGATTGCTGCGCTTCTGACACTTTGCATCTATAGTTTTCTTTATCAGGATAATCCATTCTACCGGTTTGCAGAACACCTCTTTGTAGGTATATCTGTCGGGTATGGTATCGTCCTCTCTATCCATCAAGGCTTGATACCTTTCGCCCTGAAACCGCTTTGGGCAGCACTCACAGGAGAGTCGCTTAGCGGTTTAGTCAAATTAATTCCGATCGGTGTCGGTTTGCTATTTTTTGCTCGATTGTCGCCTCAGCACACGTGGTTAATCCGTTATCCTATTGCGATTCTCATCGGATTTGGTGCTGGTATTGCGATCCCGAATGTGCTACGTGCCAACATTTTTGAGCAGACTCGTGGAACGATCGAACCCTTTGCTACTATGCATGCCGGGACCCTTTCGGGTTTGGGTATTTTCGAGGCGATTCTTATGGTTGCTGGGGTGGTTTGTACACTCACCTATTTCTTTTTTTCCGTAGAACACCGAGGGCCTGTTAAATGGCTTTCAAAGGTCGGTATCGCCTTTTTGATGATCGGGTTCGGTTCAGCATTCGGGAACACCGTCATGGGACGTGTTGCGCTGCTCATCCAACGCGTGGATTTTCTGTTAGGCGACTGGCTCAACCTAATTTGACGATCTTGTAGGGTTAGCACCGCTCCGTCTACCCTTCTTTTTCCTAAAATTTCAGGAGAGAAATCACAATGAAGATTGGATATAGCACATGGGGGATGCCCACAGTCCCCATAGACACCGCCGTCTCCCACATCGCGAAACTCGGATACGATGGACTTGAACTCACCATCATCCCGCGTTTTACGACCGAACTCAGCACGCTCGATGCTGCGGAACGGAAACGGATCGCGTCTCTGCTAAAAGAACACAATTTGGCACTTCCCGCAATCGCAGCACATTCAAGTTTGCTGGAGACAGATCCAGACAGACATGCGCAAAATATGTGGCGGTTGAAAGGTGGTGTCGATTTAGCAGTTGAACTCGCACAAGGCGACGAATTGCCCGCAGTGAATACAACCCCCGGCGGAAAGCCTGAAGAGTGGGATACACAAAAAGATTTTCTCGCGGAACGCGTGGGAGAACTCGTCGATTACGGTGCCTCGCGCGGTATCACTATCGCTATGGAACCACACGTCGGTGCAATCATCGACACGCCTGCGAAGGTGCTTGAACTGCTAAAAATCGTCAACTCACCCTATCTGAAAGTTAACTTTGACATCAGCCATTTTGATATTATCGGTATGCCGACAGAAGAGACGGTAGCGGCGTTAGCCCCAGTATCGGCACACACGCACGTCAAGGATCAACGTGGCACTGCGCCGAATCACGAGTTCCTGATTCCCGGTGAAGGTCCGTTCGACTATGTTCACTATCTCAAAGAGATGCAGGCACACGGTTATGACGGATTTATTACGGCTGAGGTGAGTTTTATGGTGCAAGGACGCGAAAATTACGATCCACTCGCTGCTGCGACACTCTCTTACGAGACACTCTCTCGCGCTTTCACGGAAGCCGGGATTGAAAGAGGGTAGCTATGAATAGTCCGAATATCCTTTTCCTGATGACCGATCAGCAGCGATGGGACGCGATGGGGTGTAGTGGCGATTGGGTGGAAACTCCGAACTTAGATCGCATCGCAAGTGAAGGGGTACGGTTCACGAACTGTGTCACAACATCGCCGGTCTGTATTCCGACGCGGCTCAGTCTGGCGACAGGTTTGTATCCACACAATACGGGTGTCTGGAATAATATGAACCATCAGATGCCTGCTGAAAGACCGACATGGATGCAAACAGTACGGGATGCAGGTTATCGGACGAGTCTTTTCGGGAAAACGCATCTTCATCCACACAGCGGTGACCTGCGAGAACGTGAAGGGTTAATGAACGCTTACGGGTTGGACGATGTGAACGAAATCGGGGGACCGCGAGCGAGTGCGAATGTCCTGTCCCACATGACAGTGGAATGGGAAACGAAAGGGTTATGGGATGCCTACCGCGCCGATTACCGAGAACGGTTCAGTACGAAGCCATACCTTGTCCGTCCATCTACTTTGGGACTCGAAAACTACGCCGATGTCTATGTCGGACAGCAGGCGAAGCGATATCTGCAAAACTACAATCGTGAAGAGCCTTGGTGCTGCTGGGTGAGTTTCGGTGGCCCGCACGAACCGTGGGATACACCTGAACCGTATGCCAGTATGTATGCCCCCGAAGAGATGCCGCCAGCAATACCGCGTCAACCTGCCGGAGAGCGTCCCAGTGGTCACTTGGATCGACTCATGGAACGGGTGAACCCGACGTTTGAACCCGGGGAAATTGGGAGGATGCGCGCGAATTACGCAGGCAATGTGACGTTGATTGATGCCCAGATTGGTGAGATTCTCGATGCAATCAAGGGGCGCGGTGAACTTGAAAACACAGTCATCGTCCATACCTCCGACCACGGGGAAATGAACGGCGATCACGGACTCATCTAT
Organism: Candidatus Poribacteria bacterium; assembly: GCA_965232115.1. Lineage (GTDB taxonomy): Bacteria > Poribacteria > WGA-4E > WGA-4E > WGA-3G > WGA-3G. The sequence continues at coordinate 2,550,145 of OZ246958.1, read as the reverse complement.
AAAAGCAACTTCCTCAACGGCGCAGTCAGGATACCGTTACTCGTGCGAACGCCGAAGGCATCGGGGTTACAAACTCCTCCTACAAGAACTATCTGTGAGAGTCCAGTGGAATGGATTGATATAGGTCCGACACTCGTCGAATTGGCAGGCGGCGAACTGGCACACCGTCAATTCGGGAAGTCATTGTGTCGGGTGTTAGCAGATACCGAAGCGACACACCGAGACTTCGCAATCTCTGAGATCCAAGGCGAGATTATGTTGTTGAACCGGGAGTGGAAGGCTGCGCTCAATGCGGATGGCGAGGTCTATCTTCTGTTCAATGTCCAAAACGACCCAGACGAGACACACAATCTTGCGGGTAAACCGGAGGTCGCGGATATTGAAACGGCGTTGCGCCTGCAAATCTTAGAGAGACTGATGCAGACGCAACTCAAGCAGCCGTTTCGTCAATGAAAATGGTTCTCACATTTGTCTTTGAGAAGTCCTATACGAAAAAGCGGCAATCTAAACCGCCTTGTCAAGAAACACATTACCCTTCCTTGTGGCGTTCCTTAAGGCGGTGTGCCTTACGTACAAGAATGAGCAACTCTGCCTTTCTCGCCCTATTTTTCAGACTTTTCGTATCAATATGTAGTAGAGCACCTTCAAGCGTTTCGCGCACGGTTTCTAAACTACCTTCTCGTGCCCAGAAGCTGCCTCGTAGGATTTCGGCGAATTCGGCAACGGACGCAGCGATTTGGAATGCAGGCGTTGTCTCTTCAAATGAACCTTTCAGCGCATCCGTGGAGATTGCCCTGTTTACTTCTGTTACATTTCCTGTGTCTGGGTTTTCATGTCGGATAGAGACCGTCGCGAGTTTGCCCTCAGCATTTTCATGAAGCTTAATTTCGTAGAGTGCAGTGACACTATGTCCCGCACCGACTTCGCCAGCATCTACAGTGTCATTACGGAAGTCTTCATGCGCGAGTCGCCTGTTTTCATATCCCAGCAGCCGAAACCGACTGACAGTTTCTGGGTTAAACTCGACCTGAATTTTGGCATCTTTCGCAATGACTTGCAGTGTACCTGTCAGGTTCTCAACAAAGATTCGTTTCGCCTCGTTCAGGGTGTCAACGTAGGCATAACTCCCGTTGCCGTTGTTTGCGAGTTCCTCCATGAGGATATCGTTGTAATTCCCCATCCCGAAACCGACCGTTGTCAGCGTCACGCCTTCCTTAACGTAGGTGCGAATCTCCTTGAGGATCGCGTCGGAACCGGTTTGTCCAACGTTGGCTACACCGTCTGAACAAAGGATCACGCGATTGATGTAATCGGATTCTGCGTTCTGGGTTGCAAGTTTGTATCCCATCCGAAGTCCAGCCTCGGCATTCGTTGATCCTTCTGGGGCAAGGGAACGAATCGCAGTTAAGATATGCCCTCGATTCACAATACTGGTATGCGGGAGGACGACTCGTGCATCGGAACCGTAGACAACAATACCGACTTTGTCTTTCGGACGAAGTTGGTGCACCAGAAGCTTGAGAGATTGCTTTACTAACCCCAACCGATTTTCCATATGCATTGAGCCGGAAACATCAATCACAAAAGTGAGAATAGCGTCCTTGCGATCCGTGTCAGGAATGATGCGTCCTTGAATGCCGATACGCAGCAATTGAAGCCGCTTCCCTTCCCCAAACTTTGAAGGAGCACCTTCAAGATGGATAGCGAATGCCTCGTCCAATGGAGGGGTATAATTGTAATCAAAGGCGTTGATAAACTCTTCAACGCGGACAGCTTCCGATGGTGGCAGTAGGTCGTCTCGAAGGAAACGTCTCGTGATAGTATACGAAGCGGTATCCACATCCATGCCAAACGTCGAAAACGCATCGTCTTCTGTGTCAATGAACGGATTGGTGCCAGAGCCTTTAAAGAAGACATCCTCATAGACGGTCCCGTTTGGTGGGTTTAATACCATCCCTTCCACGACAGTAGTAATACTACTCCTGGCAGGTTCTGACGACATTATAGGAACCATCGGTTTGATGACCGGTGGGACAGCATGTTTACGTACCTTGGGTTTCGCGGGCTCTTTAGGCTGAAGCATCTCTGCTCCAATAAGGTCTTTGAACTGCTGAGTTTGTGCTCCGAAATAGAAACTGGCAATCATAGCAACCACGACGTGGCACACGACTGAGACCACAAGTGCACCTGAAAGTCTTTTGATACGCATTTTTTTATACCTCCAAAAAGCTCTGAGTGATATGAAAGTTTCAGCATATTCTATGAGTCTTGTATGGTATATAAGCAATTCGCGTGCCATTCTCTAAAATGACCAATATGGGCAAATTTACAGCAATTACTGCGGTAAACTGCACAAAGTTGTGCAAATCAATTCGGGTGCTGCACAAAATGGGACAGGGTGACGAAAGGCAACAGATATACGCAAGCGAACCTTAAAGTCAGTTTGTTTGGTCATGAGAATCGCAGTCCTGTTTCTCACGATGCGCTGCGTATCACGGATGGAAAAATGGGCCGGGTCAGTAGGTTGGGTAAGCTGAATTTCGCTTTAAGGAAAGCGGGCAGACTACATGCCCGCCCGTGCAAGAGGTCAGGGGATTATTATTAGGCTCTGCCATAAACAGGAATAGCAGCACCGTTGATAACCGCTGCATCGTCAGAAGTGAGGAAACAGATAACCTTGGCGACATCGGCGGGAGCCACCCATCGGTCGTGTTCTTCGTCCGGCATAGCCTCCCGATTCATAGGTGTGTCCATGATACTCGGCATAATGGCGTTGACATTGACCCCTGAATCCATCACTTCGGCAGCCAATGACTCCGTTAAGGTGCGGACCCCACCTTTGGAAACACAATATGCACTTAAACCGGCTTCGCCTTTTAATCCGGCGCGTGCAGAGACATTAACAATCTTTCCGTATCCCTGTGTAGTCATGTGAGGGATTGCTGTCTTGCAGCAGAGGAAGACGGATTTTAGGTTCAGGTTCATCATGAAATCCCACCTATCTACTTCGAGTTCCGCTGTTGGGATTCCGCCGACAAACCCACCGACGATATTTACCAAAACATCCAGCGAACCAAATTGGGATAAGAATGCCGCAATGGTTTTCTGAACTTCGGTTTCCTCGGTAACGTTTGCGTATAGGAAGGTAACGTCTTCGCTAAGCTCAGGGTTGTATTCTTTGAAGCGTTCAACTTCGTCGTCGAAGAGATACGTAACAGCAACAGTGTCGCCTTGAGCGAGATATGCTTTAGTGACGGCACTACCTAATATACCGGTGCCGCCGGTGATGAGGACATTGCGATTCTGGTTTGTCATTTTTTAAATTCTCCAAGTGTAAAGCAAAGACAAATTTTGCCGCGTGTGGGCAAAATTTGGTTTGATCGTTGTGTGTATAACTATGAAAACGTTTTCACTGAACCCCGATGCCGGGACGATTTGGTAGTATAAGTTTACCTTTATCAAGCGTTACACCCGTATACGGGTCGTTCACAATGAGCAGATTACCGTCCAGATCGGCATAATCTACAAGTGGCGTTAGGTGCGCAGCAGCAGTGATGCCGAGCGAACTCTCTATCATACAACCAATCATGATACGCAAGCCGTGTGTGCGGGCAACCTGTATCATTCGTTGTGCCTCAAGCAATCCACCACATTTGACAAGTTTGATGTTGATGCCGTCAACACATTCAGCAAGCATCGGAATATCACTTGCACGTTTGACGCTTTCATCGGCGATAATTGGTAACTCGGAGTGCTGGCGGACAAACTTGAGTCCAGCCAAATCATTCGGTTGGGTCGGTTGCTCAATCAATTCCACACCGTATCGCGCAAGTTTGCGAATTTTGCGAACCGCCTCTTTCGGTGTCCATGCTGTATTTGCGTCAACATAGATGGGTTTGTCCGTTACGTCACGGAGTGCCTGAATTATTTCAATATCGCGAGGTGTGCCGAGCTTGACCTTCAGGATCGGATATGCCTCAGCTTGTTTCGTTTTCTCCGCCATTATCTCCGGTTCATCAAGTCCGATTGTAAACGATGTGTGAGGCGTTTTATGTGGATTGAGACCCCAGAGTTGATAGAGTGGGGCCCCGAGTTTTTTAGCGAGTCGATCGTGGAGTGCCATATCAATAGCAGATTTTGCCGCATAATTACCGCCGAGTGTCGCCTCAACAGTCGCCATTACATCATGAATCGCATCAAGATCGTCGGGAAGTTCTGGTCCAATAATCTCCAACGCTACACGAGCCGTCTGAACAGTTTCACCGTAAAACCGCGCCGGTGCCGTTTCACCAATACCGCCATCAATTTCTACAGAGATGACCTGTCGGTATGCGTCTGTCGCACGACGAGCAATCTTGAATGGATGTTGGAGCTGCAAATCTGTGATTTGAGAGATAATACGCTGCATATTACTTTTCCCGCATTTGTTCTAAATATGCGATAAAACGCTTCTGTTTTTCCACGTCAATTTCCGTATCTGTTTTTAGAAAAGCCCACGCACCAAAGAAGATAGCGTATGCTTCCTGCTCAATAGAAGCCTTCGGATGATTTAAAGTCCTAATTTCAAGTGTCATCGCCATCTTGTTCGTCTGCTGGATTTCAGGCGTTGTCCTATCTTGCACAGTCGCAATAGGGGTCTCAAAAGGTGTCTCTTTGAACTGTTCAAGTATTCGCTTCAAAAAGGTCTCTGTCCCTTGATTGCCTCGATAGTGCGTTGCGACCAGAGCGGATTGTCCTTTATGCCATTCTTTGTGATTAATTTGCAAGTAATATCCGTTTTCCTCAATAGCATTCACCGCCTCTATCCGTTTCTTCAAAGACACTTCTACCCCAGGGGTATGAATATTATAAACTGTTGCCCCGGCAAGTTCTAACATCGGCTGCAGGGTTTCGATGAGTTGCTTGGTAGCAGGTGCCTCGCTTTTTGAATCAAGAACGATGACTGTTGCAGCAAATACACCATCTGCAATAGGATAGAGCTCAGATTTGATAACCGTTGCCTGATTCGGTTCAACTCGAATTTTGTGTTCCTCTGGATAGTATCCCCTCTTAGAGATGTGAAGCACTGTTTCGGTCTCACCGGAGGCTTCTGATGCCGGATCGGTCATAATGAAAAAGTGTCCTTCAGTATCTGTAGACGCAGTTAACCCAGAATCAGTTTGCAATTGCACGCCTTGAAGTGGGTCACCCGAGTCAGCATCAGAGACCTGTCCTTGCACAATTGCGTTATCGGTGTCCCCAAAGTGAATCGTCAGTGGCAGATGCATCTCTCTGTAAGAGACTTCTACCGTCGCTGTACCCGGCATATCAGGTGCGTGGAGATAAAATTGCGCTGCGCCATGCTTTGAGAATTGACGGGTCTCTGCCAAAACCCCATTTGACGTTCGCGCCGCTATGGGTTCATCGTCGGCAATCGGCATCCCATCAGTATCGCGTGCGGTTGCGGAGATGCCGACGTAACTTTTTCCATCAGCAGGAAGCACCTCTGTCCACGCGCTCAGTTGTATCTGAGCTGCCGGGGGTGCCACCTTAAACCACTGCGGCACAGGCAAACTGTGATTTCCATAGTAATTCACCAACTCAGTCTGGACGAAATGGACACCGTTTGAAAGAGGTTCTTCAATAGCAACCGTAATCAAATCCGTCCCGCGGTCGTAGTGATGTGGAACAAGCACGTTATCAATTTTGACGCTGATAGTGTCCGTAAAAACCTGCTGACGCTTCAACATCCACGCCCCTCGTTCATGCAGACCATCCTTAACCCGAATGTGGAGGCGTGGGGTTTTTGTTTCAACGACCGATGCGTGCTGTGGGTTTACCAAAACACCTTTCGGAAATCCGCCCTCAACATAACGGGCAATACCCCGAAAGTAACCGTATGCCTCTTTCCTGAGATAGTTGTCATCCCGCAGTCGCGCTTCTTCCTCAGGGTTCGAGAGAAAAGACACCTCGCATAAGACAGCTGGACATTTGGTTCGCCGTAAGACCCCGAAGCCTGAAGCGGCTATTAATTTGTCCGAATAAAGTCCCGATGCTGGAGAGGTAGGTAACTGGAGCGCGTCCGAAACGCCCAGTTGAATATAGCGAGCGAGATCAAGACTGTGGCGCGAGTCATCTGCATCGCCGTGATACCAAGTAGAGGTATAATTAACCGCGGGATTATCAATACCGTTGTGGTGCAGCGAGATGAAGAAATCCGCACCGCTTTCGTTCGCAATCTGACTCCGCATTGGTAGGCTTACATAAGAATCGTCGACCCGTGTCATGATGACGATGACCCCGGCTTTTTGCAATATCTCACGTAAGTGGAACGCTACGCGTAGATTAACTTCAGCCTCACGGAGTCCTGTCGGACCCCGCTTGTAATCTGGGACATGGCTCTGTCCACCGTGTCCCGGATCCAGACAAATCTTGAATCCCTTGAGATGTCGGGCATGCGGCGGGAACTCGGTGTAAGAAGATAGCTGCGGTTCGGTAATTTCTTGGCGGCGGGAACAACCGACGAACAGTAGAAAAATGGCAGAGATCAGGAAAACTTTATAAAAGAGACGTATCATTGGTCTTTAGTTGTTGGTCACTGGTTGTTGGTTGTTGGTTGTTAGTTAAGAGGTACTTTTGTAACAATTTTCACGAATTTGGAGTGCTTCAAGAAGTCGTGAATTGTTACAGTGTGTCTCTTTAACTAATAACTTATAACCAACAACCATTAACCAATAATCTTGTGTGCCTATAAGTCGTCTCTATCTCGGAAAGGTGCGCCGCGTCGGAGAGCTCTGGGGCGACCGAGGATTTCTCGGAGAATGATCCCTTGACGAAACGTCCTCGGTGACAAATCCAGTAGTGATGTAGCAGGAACAGAGCGTATCCCTGTTGGAGATCCGACAGGTACAGGAGGCGGTTGCGGTTGTGGATCCTCAACGGGTTCTGGGTCGGCAACCGGTTCTGGTTCTTCAACGACCGGTGGTTCCTCCACCTCGTCCTGCTGAAGTATCATGTCTTCCAGCTGCGTTTCAAACGGAAAATTTTCCATGAAAGGCGGCGGTGCAGCATCGCCCTCGGGTACAGCATTCTCCTCGGCTTCTCTTTCAACGTTCCCCTGCGTTCTGCGCCGACGATTGCCTAAAACAAACGTCAAAATCACAATAAGCAAAGGGATGAGCATCTGGATGATATTTTCCATTAACTTTCTCCTTGAGGACACAAACTCACAGTTTATGCTACAAAATCCAGCAGTTAGGAGAGTCCGAGGGAGTGTGCGGAGCGGGTCGTGTCCATCTCCTGCGTGCCACCCGGCGATGCAATAGATTGGCGCATCTCCGTATCAGCAAGTATATTGCGGAGCGTATAATAATCCATAACACTCATCCGCTCAGAATCAAAGGAGTCAGCGATAGAGCGCGGGATTTCCGCCTCTGCCTCAATGAGTCCAACCGTCTTTTCTTCAACGAGTGCTTTATTCTCCTCTTCCTCTGCTTCGGCGCGGGCACGCCGTTCTTCCGCTTTTGCGCGTGCTATCTTGAGTTCCGCCTGTGCTTGGTCGGTCTGCAATTTAGCACCCACATTTTCACCAACGTTTATATCGGCGATATCAATGGATAGGATTTCAAAAGCCGTGCCTGCGGATAAACCTTTTGCGAGGACTGTTTCCGAGATGAGGACGGGATTTTCTAAGACCTGTTTATGGCTTGCCGCTGAACCGATCGTTGTAATAATTCCTTCGCCGACTCTGGCGCGAATGGTGTCTTCAGTAGCACCGCCGACCAACCGGTCAATGTCGGCTCTCACCGTAACACGTGCCTTTACAATCAGCTGGATGCCATCGCGAGCAACAGCAGTAATGCCGCCACTCGTATCGCCCCTCTCAGGGATGTCAATAATCTCTGGGGTGACACTGACCTGAACGGCTTGCAAAACGTCGCGTCCGGCAAGATCAATCGCAGCGGCTTGCGCGAAGCCGAGGTCAATGTTGGCTTTATCCGCAGCGATGAGTGCTGCGACAACGCTACCGACGCGTCCTCCGGCGAGGTAATGCGCTTCGAGATCGTCAAGAGACAGCGTTAGACCTGCCTTTGTTGCGTTAATCTGTGGTTCAACGATTGAAGCCGGCGGGACCCGCCGTAAGCGCATCGCAACGAGGTCGAAAATACCGACCTTCACGCCTGCTGCAATCGCAGTAATCCACAAACCGATTGGAACAAGCCAGGTAATAATAATTATGAACAGTATAAGTAGGACAGCAATAACTGCTATCATTGTTGGTGCCATGTTTACTTTTCTCCATTGCTACAGCGCGATCACCAGATCGCGCCTACAAGTCAGTTAATTATTGTTCGGTGACGTTCAAGTTGCCTTCACGGAAAGCAGCGGCAAGCGCGCGGGGGACCTGCGCTTCCGCTTCAACGACTTGGGCACGCTTTTGCTGTACATTGGCAGTCATTTCCTGTTTTCGGGCTACCGCCATGGCGCGCCGTTCTTCCGCTTTCGCTTGCGCTACGACGAGGTCCGCCTCAGCTTGTTCTGCCTGAAGTTCTGCTCCAATATTTTTCCCAACGTTGACATCAGCAATATCGATAGAGAGGATTTCAAAAGCCGTGCCAGCATCAAGCCCGCGGTCAAGCACTGTTTTCGTAATGATATCCGGATTTTCGAGTACATCTTCATAGGTCTCAGAAGCACCGATAGCACTGATGATCCCTTCGCCGACACGTGCGATGATCGTCTCTTCGCCTGCACCCCCGACGAGTCGATTGATGTTGGTTCGGACTGTGATACGTACAGTCGTTATCAACTCCACACCATCCAAGGCGAGTGCGCTGATGCGGGGTGTCGTGATGACGCGCGGGTTAACGCTGACCTGCACGGCTTCAAACACGTCCCGCCCTGCCAAGTCAATAGCGGAAGAGCGTTGAAAAGAGAGTTCAATTCTGGCTTTATCTGCCGCGATGAGCGCGCTCACGACATTAAGGACGTTACCCCCAGCAAGGTAATGCGCCTCTAACTCGGCAGTGGCTACTTTTAACCCAGCCTTATGGGCACTGATTAGCCCCTTGACGATAATATTCGGATTGACTCGCCTCAAGCGCATCCCAATCAAATCAACAATCCGAAGTGGCACCCCTGCGGCAACAGCAGCAATCCACAGTCCAACAGGAACGAACCAAAAGAACGCAATAATAAAAATTAGGACAACAAGGGCAATTCCCCCCGTAAAAACATCCATTACTTGTCTCCTACCTATTTGGCGGTCAGCAGTCGGCTATCAGCGGTCAGGATGGAACGCCCTACGCAAGTCGCGTGTGGACTTGCGGGACAATGCTAACTGCTAACCCTTCTATTGTAAACTACGAACGACGACACGACTACCCTCGACAAAAATCACTTCAATCTCAGTTTCTGCAGGCACAAATTCGCCCTGTGTGACAATATCAACGCGGTGTCCACCAATCAATGCAGCACCTGCGGGTCTCAAAGGGGTAAGTGCCTTACCAGATTTCCCAACCAAGTCTACCAATTCTGAGGGGGGTGCCTGAAAGCCAATTTCTTTATTTTCCGTGGCACTCAAGATGAAGGCTTTGCCTGCAGCGGTTGAACGCATCACAGAGAGTGCTATTATTGCCAACGGAATAACCACGACAAACGTTATACCCGCATAAGTCAGCGCAGTCTGAAATCCGAACTGCCCCCATGCGACTCCGATACCTATCAGCACCAGCAAGCCACCCGGTACGCCTGCAGCCCCGAACCCCGGAAGAATCAGTAATTCAATAAATACCAGCAGAATCCCAAGACCGATGAGGAAAATTAGAAACCACATAGTTTTACCCTACACTAAATGTGCCTACGACACATCGCAGTCTGTCCCATAGGGCCCATCACCGAAACAAATAGAGTTAGGACTCCTCAACCACTTCTACAAAGACTTTAGAGCCTTCCACCTCTATCACTTTAATGTCGCTGTTCTGAGGAATAAAGTCGCCAGTAGTGACGACATCCACTCGCTGATTAGCGATCCTTGCTGTCCCCGCAGGACGTAAGGGGGTCAGCGCAGTACCAGATTTTCCGAGATAGTCCTGAAAATTTTCAAGACTGGAGGAGTGGTATCCCATCTCCGTGTCCATAACTGTTGACAGCGCAAACCTTCGGAAAAGCTGGGTTTCAGGCAGATAAACGACAGCAAGGATAATCATTCCTGCGCTTAAAATCACGGATACTGAAAGCCATAGGACTGCAGTCCGAAAGTCGTAAGCTTTGTCGAAAACGAAGAAAACGCTCCCTAACATGAGTGTGATGCCCAAAACACCGGCAATACCGAAACCGGGGATGACGAAAATTTCCAAGGCGATTAGCCCAACGCCGATAAGGAAAAGTAGGAATGCCCATTCCGCGCCAATCTTGGTCAGCATGTGCCCTCCAAAGAATAGACCGACACACAGAAGTCCGATGAATCCAGGAACACCGAAACCGGGGGTGCGAATTTCTATGAAGATACCGAGGATACCCAACGAAAGTAGCAACGAACTGATGACGGGGTTTGTGAGAAAGAAAACGATCCTATCCGCCAAGGTCGCCTCAACTTCGACGACGCGCGCGCCTGAGAGTGTTTTCAGCGGTGTTACTTCCGTAAAACCGTACTCGCGTTGCCGTCTTGCGATACCTTCCTCAGTAAGGGGCAGCTTGGTGCCAGCAACATTAACAATTTGATATTGCGTTAACAGTTCTGTAAGGGTTTCGGCTTGTGCGTCGGCGAAATCGTATTCGAGTGCTTGATTAGTAGACAGCGTGAGCAGTTTACCTTGGGCACAGAGGATTTCCATCTGTTCACCCTCTTCTTCCCGTGTGATGTATTCTTCAGGCAGTAGCTTGACGATCTGTCCATCTGAGAGTTTGACGAGAACGAGTTCCTTGTCTACCATGGCTTCGGCAATATCGGGATTCCGATTTTCCCGTTCAGCAGTTGCCCGAATAGTGCCTTGAATGTAGGAGACGGCTTTTTCACCGACCTCCTGTCCCTGAATATCAACAGGCGCCGAATCACCGATTGTCCCGCCAGAAGTCATCACAATCTGATTACACGCGATAGAAATCATGGCACCTGCAGAAATAGCCTGTCGATTCACAAAAGCGATCGTTGGCACCTGCGTATCTTGAATGGATCGGATGATATTCACGGCGGAATCCACTCTACCGCCGGGCGTGTCTACATCGAAGACAATGGCATCGGCACCGGCATCCTCGGCGACCTTAATACCATCACTAATATAGGTACCGAGTCCGCTGCCAATCTCGTTCCGGATATCAATCACGTAAACGAGCGCGTCGTCTTGCGCAGACAGATCGCCTCTCATGAAAAGGCATCCGATTAAAAGGAGCACACACCCGATAAGAACTATTTCGCGTCTCATAATTCTACTCCTTACGCCTACCGTTTTTGGGCTTGCCGATTCTATATTTTTTGACTCTGAACCTGTTTTTGGCACAAATAGTTTAAAAGATTGGTTGTAAATTTATTATATCTTAAGGCAAGCCTACGCGTCAAGATGTATTGTAATTTAGTTATTGGACGCGAATTCTTCTTGAATCCAGGCGTGTAGGACATGGTTCAGAATCAGATGGACATCCTCTACAGGTCCATAACGGTCACTATCCACAACAACATTGACATCGCAAATCGATGCTAACTTACCACCGCCGAACCCGCTCCATCCGATCGTTTTGCAACCGATGTCGCTGGCGTGTCGCATCGCACGGAGGACGTTTTCCGAATTCCCACTCGCACTGATGCCGATAACGACATCCTCTGGATTGACGAGATTTTTCAGCTGCTCGACGAAAACATCTTCATAAGAGACATCGTTGGACCAAGCCGTCATTGTCGCGACGTTGTCGGTCAGACTGATAACTCGAAAACGCGGTTTGCCCGGGACGCTTGTGCCTTTCCCTAAGTCACAGGCGATGTGTGAGGCTGTAGAGGCACTCCCCCCGTTGCCAATCACGAAAATTTGCTTTTCAGCGTGATATGCCTCCATAATAGCATCTATGGAACGTCGGACATCCGCTAAGGCGAGCCGTGCCAAAACGTCTTGAAGATGTGAAATATAATTTTGGATTCTTTCCATTTTGGATTTCTAATTTCCTTCCCAAATAGAGATTTGTCAAACAACTAACGCGACGGCAGCGAGGTCGCCTAACGCTTCCCCTAACTCCGCGGGGACTATCTTAACGGCTTCGGCGGGTCGTGTCATCGCAAATTCTGAGACCGTCTTCCGAATCGGGTCGAGCAGCAGATCACCGGCAGCAATGGCAATCGTCCCCAGTAAAACGATGTCAGGGTTCAAAATGTTTACTAAATTCGCGATTCCCCAGCCCATGTAATACCCTGTCTCTTCAACAAGCTGCAGTGCCAAGGCATCATCACGACGCGCAGCCGCAAGTACGTGTTCCGATCTGACATTTTCAACACGTCCACCAGCGAGGTCTAAGAGTGCTGTTGCGGATACCTTTTCATTTCGGACAGCAGCTTGGGCGCGACGCGCAATCGCGGGACCTGAGCAAAGTGCCTCAAGACATCCGCGTTTGCCACACCCACAAAGCGGTCCATCTGGCAGAAGTATCTGATGCCCGACTTCTCCGGCACTGTCGTTGGCACCGTGATAGACCTGTCCATCAAGCACTATACCGCCGCCGATGCCTGTGCTCATCGTCATATAGAGAACGGCGTTATAACCGCGTCCACCGCCGAACCTGTATTCTGCCAGTGCGCTTGCATTGGCATCGTTCTCAATGGTTACGGGTATCTGGAACTCGGACTCAAGTTTCGCCTTAAGAGGTAACGCGTCCCATCCGGGCAAATTCGGTGGTGAATAGACTATCCCGGTCTTAGTATCCAACGGACCGCCACAACTGACACCGATCGCTGAAATCGTTGTCCGTGCTAAACCTGCTAATTCGATGGTCTCATGAACCATATCAAATAGCAATTGGAGGGCGTATTCTGGACCTCTTTCGGCAAGCGTCGGTCTGCGTACTTTATTAAGAATATGTCCCGTATTATCAGCGACAACCGTAGCAAGTTTCGTCCCGCCGATGTCAATGCCGACAACATAAGTTTTCATGCGTCTCTCTACACCTCGTAATTGAGTGTGCGTAGGGCAGGATAAATCTGTTCGTAGGCTTTTAGTTTCTCGTCGTAACGCTGTGCGACATCCTCACGCGGATAGTACACCTCACGGGGTGTGACCAACTGCTCAACAGCCGACTCAATAGAATCATACTTGCCGATAGCAGTGCCAGAGAGGATAGCCGTGCCGAGACACACTCCCTCGGATATATCAAGTGCGATGACCTTTTTCCCAAACATATCGGCTTTGAGCTGGAGCCATTTCTCAGACTTCGCACCGCCACCGATGGCACGGACTTCGTTGATGATAACACCCGCGTCCTGCAGCATGGCGAGATTCTGCTTAATCTCGTAACTAATGCCTTCCAGAATCGCTTTGACGAGTTCACCTTTCGTCGTCGAGAGCGTCAACCCAACAATCGCTCCCTTCGATTCGAGGTCGAGATAAGGGGTTCCTGAACCTGTGAAGTGCGGCAACACCATCGCCGTTCCCGGAGCATCGGGTAATTTTTCCATCAATATATCGTAGACATCCCGTCCTTCTGCTGCCGCCTGTGCGACCTCTGTCTGTGCAAGCGTGTCTCTGAACCATCGTAGCACAACGCCACCACTGGATACAAAACCGAGTGTGACGTACAATCCGTCAACGACGTGTGGATAACAGGCGAAATTGCCATCTATCATCTGCTGATTGATAACGGGTTCTGTAAAAGCAGGTGCAATACATTCAACGGTACCGGTGGCATCCATGACCTCACCGCTCCGAATGATTCCCGACCCTAAGGCACCACACGGTTGGTCGTGTCCACCTGTAACGCATACCACGCCTTGCGGTAAACCGAGTTCGTCAGCCACTTCGGCACTTACCTCACCGATAACTGTTCCCGAAGGTGCCGTATCGGGGAAAAGGGCTGCATCTACATCGGCGAGACCGAGCATCTTCTCTGACCACGACTTATTGATAATGTCAAACGCCATTGTACGGGCAGCGAGGGAATAGTCTACAACTGGCGGAACACCGAGTTTGAAATACACGAAATCCTCAAAGCCGAGAAATTTCCATACCTGTCGATAGATGTCGGGTTGGTTCTGCTGTATCCAGATAAGTTTCGCTAAGGTGTGAATATCACTGATTGGCATGCCGGTGATCTGCATCACTTCGAGCGGTGTTATGTGCCCCCTGAGTTCGTCGCAGATGCCAGATGTGCGTGCATCGAAAGTGGTAATTGCGTTTGCTAAAATCTGTCCATCGGCCGCTATCGGTGTTACGGCTTCACCTTGTGAGGCGACACTGATTGCCTCAATCGGATCGGATTGTGTTTGTGTTGCGACCTGTTGGATGCCGGTCGCTATATTTTCCCAGACGACGTTCGCGTCGAGTTCCGACCAACCGGGTTGTGGGTGGTTCAAGGGATACTCGCTGTATGCCTGTGCGAGAACGGTACCATCTTCGCGGAAGGCGATGACCTTACATCCAGTTGTACCTACATCAATACCCAAAAGACTCATTGCTTGCTTTTCTCCTTGATACGGGATGTAATACCATTTCTAAAAGTTTATTAAAAGTTTATATAGCATTAACCCGACACTGTCTACCGAGGCCCGGTAGGTTCGGTTTCCTAACCGAACCGGTTCTCACTGAAAAAGGGTAACACTTTTAAGACAGATCATCAATCAGATTTGATATAAATATGATATAACAGATTGTACATTAAATGCAAGGATTTGTTTTAGAGTTCACTACCTCCATTTTCTGCTTGCCATCCTTCCGACAATGTGTTATGCTTAACAACAGAGATCACCCATAAGAGGGGTTATGGAGAGCAGAGAGACTGATATATTAGACATCTTCGATTTTCCCATCCACCATTTTCCCCAAAGAAGTCTATACTCTCTCGTTTTGTTCCAAGTTTTGATATTCTGTTTTTGAATGTTAAGGAAACGAAGGTTTCAGCGTTAACGCGGGGTGATCATCCATTCGGTTGGTTGTTGCATGTACTACGCGAGGAGTCTTCAGATGTATCATCATTCGTGAAGCACTATCGCACCTGCGGGATGCAAAAGGTGTGAGTTCAGATCGTCTGCGTCGGGCAGTGGTGTATCTTCTGTTATTGATTTTACATCGCCCGGGTGTAGAAACATATATGGTTGATATGGAGGTATCCAAAATGGCAGAGGTTATGACGGGTACGCTCCTTGCCCAGGCGTATGAGCAAGGCATGGAACAAGGCATAGAGAACGGTATTGCCCGTGGCATAGAACGAGGCGAAACCCGTGCGAAACGCGATATGATTTTCAAGGTACTCCGTTCTCGTTTCGGGCGTGTTCCAGAATCCTTGGGTGCTCATATCGGATCGCTAACAACCGTTGGGGAGTTGGACGCGCTATTTAACCGTATGCTTGAGGTATCAACCATTGAAGACTTACCTGAGTAAAACAGAACTTACGCATAGTACGTAAGTCCTAATAGTATTAAATTCAAAAATCCTTAAAAATAATAGAGGAGATATATACGTTTATGGAAACCGTAATGAAAAACGCTGTCAATTCAGACACAAATAGATCCTACAAGATAAAAATGCCGGGACCCGAACCCGTTCGACAGGCGATTCTTGAACTTGAGTTTCCGCCAGATGGAATCAAGATTAAGGATGCTGCACGTATATTGGCTGAAAGGTTTAAACTTTCTGATGAACAGAAGAATGCAAAGAATAGTGCTGACCTCAACCTTTTTAGGTATAATGTAGTATATCCCCAATTTAAGCGTCTCTTGAATGATGGTAAGCTGGAACAACCCGGAGGACCACGAACTCCGTACTTTCTTGCTGAAAGCAGCTTGAACGCACCTAATATTGAAGCTCCTGAGACTGAAGAAACAGAGGCTGTAGATCTGGTAAAGAGAACGGCTCTGAATCGCGATACAGGCAAGGAATACCAGATAAAGTTACCCGCAACGCCCACTGTCAAACAAGCACTCCTTGATTTTGATTATCCAGCAAGCGGACTTGCAATTAAGGATATTGCGGACGCATTGGCTGACCAGTTTGCACTCACGGATGAACAGAGAAATGAACAGAATAAGTACGGCTTAATTTGGAAACGTCATGTAAATATCACTGCGAATGCCTTAGTAAACTCAGGTGAGCTTCTGAGGATAAAAACCGGTTGGATTACCAATCCTGAGCAGCCTGACATAGAAACTTCAGATGCTGATGAGGATTCTCCATTTTCTGACGGAGACACTCTGTCTCCTGAAGTAGTTATTAAACGGAATTATCAAGAACATCGAGACCGGTTAAAGGAAGAACTTCTACAAAAAATTATGGACAATCCGCCAGATTTTTTCGAGGAATTGGTGCTTGACCTTCTTTTCAAAATGGGATATGGAGGTTCACGCGCAGATGCTGAAGCCGTGGGGCGTAGTGGTGATGGAGGCATCGATGGTATTATTAAAGAAGATAAACTCGGACTTGATCTGGTTTACGTTCAAGCAAAACGCCAGCAAGCGACTGTCCCAGTACATCCAGTTCGAGATTTTACTGGAGCATTAGACAGTAAAGGAGCACTAAAGGGGATCTTTATTACAACTTCAGGTTTTACTCAACCTGCTAAAGATTTTGTGGAAGAAGTGAATTGTAAAAGAATCATCCTTATTGATGGTAAACAACTTGTGGAACTGATGATTGACCATAACTTAGGTGTTACCTTAGGAAACTCTTACCAACTCAAAGAAGCGGATCTGGATTATTTTGCTATAGGTGATGCTGTGGACGATGACTGATAACGCTTTAGGTTTATACCAAAGGGATTCTCTTTCTACCATTGAAGTGCCAACCCTTACTTAGACAAAAGATCGGTAAAGTTAAGACAAGTGTTATTTCTCAAATGTAACATGTGCCAAATACCGCAATACTGAGTGAAGGTGTTTCGGGGTTGTCAATCGTCGCGTGCCGCATTGATAATCGACGCGGCTTTTTTGTGGATGTCTAATGCCACGGTCAACTTCTCAACCAGTTGCTCAAGATGAGCAATCTGTTTCGCAGCGTCTTTAGATGCTCTACCAGTAGGTTCAAAGAGAGACGCTGCGTTTTCAAGGAGTTGCTGCTTCCATTTTGAGAGTTGAGCTTCGCTGAGGTTATGTCGCCGACACAGTTCCGCTTGGGAAGTTTCACCGCGGAGTGCCTCAAGCACGACCACCGCTTTAAACTCAGGGGTGAAGTTTCTTCGTTTTCGTTTCGCCATCGGATGCTCCTTTCAAGTGTGATTGTTATTATATCACAATCTTGGTTTAGAGGGTGGCCCGAATTTCCGATGACAGTACAACACAAAGCAAGTTGACAAAATAAACGGTTTTAAAGTAAAATTTAGAGCAAGCAACATTTTCTGGTACGCGAATATCTTCAATAGAGCGATAAGGAGTCCAAACATGCTAATGCAAGAACAGGTTGATTTTTATCATGAGAATGGCTATCTCAAGGTAGACCAACTCTTTGCACCTGCAGAAACAAAAGAACTGGCATCCGAAATGGTGAGGATTATTAACAACTGGGGACAGGAAACGATCGGTTGGCCGGGACCTTGGCGTACACGCTACCTCAAAGAAGAGGATCAGCAGACGACGAAGGCTGTCTTTATGCACAATCCCCACTTCTATTCGGCGGCATGGGGTCGGGTGATTTTCCATGAACGGCTGACGGGTGCAGTACAGGCACTCATTGGTGATACGATTCAGTGGCACCATACCGTGCTACATGCGAAACCACCGGAAAAAGGAACGCCGTTCCCGATGCATCAAGACTATCCGTTCTATCCACACGACGGACTCGACTTCGTTGATTGCCTCGTCCATCTCGATGACGCTCCGTTTGAGAGCGGTGCGCTGCGGGTTGTCCCCGGGAGTCATAAAGAGGGACCGCGGGAACATATTACAGGTGAAGGCACGGCACCGCATCTGCCTACCGATAAATTCCATCCGGATTTCGTTGACTCGATTCCCGTTCCGGCAAAAGCAGGAGATGTTATCTTCTTTAGCTATTGCCTCATCCACTGGTCAGAGGTCAATCGGACAGAGCAGTGGCGGAAAGCCGTTCGATTCGGATACCACAAGCCTGAAATGCGCCCCGTCGGTCGTCCTGAAGAGGAGCCTTATAACAACATTATGGCGGGTGGGTTCAAAACGAATCCGGCGTCTGAAGAAATAATGGCTTAATCGGGATGGTAGGAAGGAAGATTGGAAGATTAGGTTGGAGGGTTGGAAGGTTAGAAGATTGGGAACCCAACCTTCCAGCCTTCCATCTCTTTATCAGTCGTTAGCGGCGTTTCACATTCCCCCAAGTGGTCGTCAATTTACCCCCCGGTTGAACCGCCAATCCGCCAATTGTTTTCATGGCAAGATTCATCTCATCAACGTCAATCACCCTGTCCCACATATAGACTTCAGCAATCACAGCGTTTAACCACTGTCCATCCTCGCGGTGTGCGATGAATACAGGGCGGTTGCCGGCTTCACAAGGACCGTTGCCGTTATCAGGAGCTTGGGCGACGGGGTCATCGTCTCCGTTGACGTAAACGCGCACGCCCTCATCCAATAGGAACGTGCCGCATTGGTGAATCCATTCGCCGCCGGGTGCTGTGCCTGCGCCGTGTGGTTCCGAAACACCAGAACCCGGGCATGTCCAAACTGACATCCCTGCCCCGAAATCGTCATAAATATAGAGCGAGAATTCCCACTGTCCGCCAGCACCTTTCATGACGATAGGTTGACGGGTTTGCCCGTGGCCATCGGTGCCGACTTTCAGCACCTTGACCCATGCACAGATGGTAATGCCCTTTTTATCATCAAAGTGGGAATCGATGTCTTTGTTCTGACCTGCCATGTCAATCATGATGAAGGTTTCCTTGCCGTCAAACTCCATCACTTGTTTGAGGTCATTGTGTTTGGCATCGACCCACTTCGGTGGGCTCTTACTGAGTTCCGTGTCAAAACTGTGCGGTCCGTGGTCGGCGACGCTGTTTCCTGCGCCTTCATTCATCGGTAGATACATCCACAGCCCATCTTCGATATCAGCAGCGGATGCGAGAAAAGTTGCAGCGGAAAATACCGCTATCAGCGACGCGAAAAATATAAATTGACGCATTTTTTCCTCCTTCTTTGGAATTAATCGGTAATTGACGGGCAATAAATTGCCCTACTACAAACAAGAGACCCGTTCGTAGTAGTGCGATTCATCGCACGTTGAGAAACTGCCTGATTAAATTCTTAATCTTCATACAGTCTTCTTTGGAATTAATCGGTAATTGACGGGCAATAAATTGCCCTACTACAAACAAGAGACCCGTTCGTAGTAGTGCGATTCATCGCACGTTCCAAATCAATGACGGGTAATAAATTGCCCTATTACAAACATAGGCTAATACGATGTTATTTTTGACGTGCGACCCGCGCGTGGGCAACCCGTAACAGGTTCCGCGTCTCGACCGCATCTGGGTTGAGTTGTAAGGCTCTCTCAAAAGCCTTAATGGCTTTAGGATATGCGTTCTGTTTTGTATGACATACCCCAATTTCGTGATATGCCTTGGCACTCATAGGATAGATATGCGTGATTGTCGTAAAGGCTTCCAACGCCTCTGTAAAGCGTTCCGTTTCTCGATAGACGTAGCCGAGCTGCATCAGTGCTTCTGGAAAATCGGGTTTGAGTCCAATCGCTTTTTCGAGGGCAGTGATCGCTTCCGAGAGGCCCCCTTTATGTCTGTATGCGACCCCGATGCCATAGTGGGCATGCGGTAGGGTTGCATCTCGCGTCAATGCTTTCTCGTATTCAGCAATCGCTGCGTCAAGCTGCCCTGCGAATCCATAGGCTCTGCCTAAGGCGATATAAGCCTCCGCCATATCCGGTCTCAACTGAATTACACGCTTGTATGCGATAATCGCTTCAGCGAGTCTCCCTTGCATCACATAGACAGTGCCTAAATTATGGTGTGCCTCAACCAACGTCGGCTTCATCTCAATCGCGCGTTGATAAGCCGATGCCGCTTCAGGGAGTCTCCCAGCGCGTTGATACGCCGTTCCGCTGTTGTTGTAGTCCTGTGCGGAGGGTGGAACCGTTGACTTAGCAACTGTTGTGGATGCCGGTTTCTTTTTAACGACGGATGTGTTCTCGTTACTTTGACATCCACTAACGAGTGCTAAAACCACCAGAAAGATACATCCATATAGGCTGAGTCTCATTTTTCGGATGCTCCTTCAATCGCCTCTATCGTTTGATTGGCTTTGAGTGTTACGTACCGGTCTACCTCACCAGAGGGCCACTGAATTTCGAGTTGCGCGACTGTCTCATTCTCCCCTAATCCGAAAGTCAATATCGTCTCGCTTTGTGAGCAATAACTACTACCCGTGCGAACCATCTGGTATTGGAGACTATCTCCCGACGTTACTCGGACCTGTGTACCAATACCATCTCGATTGCTACGGACACCCACAGTTTTCACTCGGAGATAATTAGACAACGGTTCGGTATCGTTTCGCAGAAGCCATGCCCCAGCATATTCAGTTTTAACACCGTTATTGCTTACAAGGAGATCCAGATCGCCATCGTTATCGTAATCACCGTAGGCACACCCGCGTCCGACCCCCTCGCGAACGAGTCCAGCGTGCTTTGTAATATCTCGAAACGTCCCATCCTTCTGATTTTGAAAGAGGGAAGGGAGTTGTGCATAAGGGGTATGCTGCTGATAGCGAAGCACTTCCGGTTCAATGTGTCCATTCACACAGAACAGATCGAGCGCGCCATCTAAGTTGCAATCGAAAAACAAAACCCCAAACGTCAGGGAACGGTAACTTACATCGGCAATCTGGACACGGTTAGCGTTATCCGTGAAATAGGGATCGCCTGATTCCGCGTAAAAGAAGGCGGTCTTTTCGTTGCTAAAATTGCCAATGGCGATTGCGGTGCCGCCGTTATTATAGACATCCGCTGCATCAATGCCCATACCACCCCGTGCTCTCCCTGTCTCACTGAAGGCAATACCCATAACGAGGGCTTCATCGGTAAATGTGCCATCCCCGTTGTTTCGATAGAGAAAATTGGGTTCAGTATCGTTGGCAACAGCGAGATCAATCCATCCGTCCCGGTTATAATCCAACAGGGTAACACCGAGCGATTTTCCTATCGGATTGTAGAGTCCAGCTTGCACAGTGAGGTCAGCGAAGGTGCCATCCCCTCGGTTGCGATAAAACCGAGAGGACTGCCCAGTATAGACAGTCGGCGTGCAATAGGTACGGTGTCGCTTGTTGTCAGTCGTAGAAATCACTGTACACGGCAGATCCGTCTCAGGGGTCCATTCAACGTAGTTGCAAACAAAAAGGTCGAGCCACCCATCGTTATCGGCATCAAAGAAAGCCGCACTCGTCGACCAGCTTGGATCTGCTACTGCTGCGAATCCGGTGACATCCGTAAAAGTGCGATCTCCGTTATTGCGGAAGAGTCGATTTTCACCGACGTTGGTGAAGTAGATATCAAGATCGGCATCGTTGTCGTAATCCGCCACCGTTATGCCCATCCCATACATGGGAACGTTCAGTTTCGCTGCTTCAGTAACATCGGCGAATTGTCCGCTGCCCATGTTGCGATAAAGCCGCGGGGTGTTTGCTGTCCCGGTAGACTGCCATGCTGTACCATTTCCGAGAAGAATGTCTAAATGACCGTCAGCATCGTAATCGAAAAAGGCACATCCAGCACCCATCGTTTCAGGCATATACCGTTCACCCGTTGCCCCTGTGGCGTGCCGAAATTCGACACCAGACAGTTCGGTGACATCCGTAAATCGGACATCGGCTTCCGCAGGAATACATAGACAGATTAAAACGCACAAGCGCAGAAAGGTCGGCATGAGGTATTCTTCGTAGTGTGCCGGCAGACGTTAGGCTTTGTAAAATTCAACCGTTGTGCCAGCCATATCCTCGACCTTGTCTATCAACGCTTGACGTTCATCATCTTCCATGCCTGTGAACTTTTTAGCGATGTCAATTTTCTCTTGCATCTGCTCGGCATTGTCAGGTCCGGTAACAAGTGTGCTCACCGGTAGAGACCAGACAAACCGAATCGCTTCGGAAACGCTGACTTTATCAGGGACGACTTTCGGATTTGAGCCGTGTTTACCGTGCCGCGACCCACCGAAAAATCCACCGTTCGCGAGTGCCTTCATGCCAATGACACCGATATTGCGTTCAACGAGCGTCGGGACGACTCTTTCAATGAAACTCTCGTAGTTCATATCAACAAGGTTCATTGCCAATTGACATGCATCGAAAATATCGGTACGTTCAAGCATACGTTCATGGGCTGCAGGACTCGAATGCCCAGTGAATCCGATATAGCGCGTTTTTCCTGTCTCTTTCGCCTCGAGCATAACATCAAGGATGCTGTTATCAATTCGCTCATCTACGTCTGCGGGGTTCCTGATCGAATGCACCTGCCAGAGATCGAGCTGTTCGGTGTTCAAACGTGAGAGTGAACCTTCGAGATGTCTCCAAGCACCATCAGCAGTAACTGCCGTCGTTTTCGTCATCAGAAACACATCATCTCTATATTTTGGCACTAATAGTTTCCCGAGACGGCTCTCACTGCCCCCGCGTTGATAAGATTCTGCGCTATCAAAGAACCGGACGCCGCCTTCAAGTGCGATGTCAATTGTTTTCTGTGCCTCCGCTTCAGACATCTCTCCGATATGCCATCCGCCAAGGGCAAGCATGGTTACAGCTTCGCCGGTGCGTCCGAGTCTCCGTGTTGGCAGGAGGGTGCCTAAACGGTCGCTGGCAATATTTGCTTCGTCCCCTTCTGCACACGCTGATGACAGAAGAATGCCTGTTGTCAAACCTGCCATCGATTTTAGAAATCCACGTCGATCAATCATAGTCATCACCTCCGTGTTTATATCCTAATGCATTTCAGAATTTTTGTCAAATGTTTTTTCTATAGAATAAGCGGTCAGGACGTTCCGCTACGCGAATCAGAATCAACGGTATTCAGGTTTCCTTATGGGCATGTAATCAACGGTATGAAGCCCGTGTAGGCTTCACCGGGATGAATGCCTTAATGGCATTCCCCGCACTGTCAGTCGTCAGTAATGATGATTTTCCTTGATTTAAATAGGTGTTAGGGATTATAATAATTCTAATGAGTAGTATCGCATTCATTTTTACTAAAATAATCTGAGTTGCGCTTGGAACGGATTTGCGAACAAGTGGTCAAAACTCTTCGGGCATTAGGGTTTGACAACACTTGTTTTTTTATCTTTACACATTTAATAATATGGATTAATAGTATGGAAAACGCTTCACCGAAAGAGATCCCTGATAAACTCGTTGTCCTGACATTTGACGACGGATGTAAATCGCAGGCGACTTTTGTAGGTCCGCTTCTGAGTGACTACGACTTTGGTGCCACCTTTTACATTACCGAAGGTCTAAACTTCCTGAAAAATAAAGAAGCCTACATGACGTGGGAAGAGGTGCGTGGATTGCACGATGCGGGTTTCGAGATTGGCAATCATACACGCCACCACCGGAATGTGACCCAACAATCAGCGGCGGAACTCCGTGGGGATTTGTCGCATATTGATGTACGTTGTGCAGCGTACGGTATTCCGAAACCCACGACGTTCTGTTATCCCGGTTATAGCCACGGCGAAGCCGCTGTTGAAGTGCTTGCCGAACACGGCTTTCATTTTGCCCGACGGGGTGTTGCCCCAGAGTTTCCTTACGACGGTGAAGGTGGACGCGGACCTGCATATAACCCAACGGTGCATCATCGGCTTCTCATTCCGACGACGGGTGCTTCGGGTCCGCATTGGAACTTTGACGATTTCGAGTGGGCACTTGCGCAAGCAAGGGACGGGAATATAGCAGTCCTTACGTTCCATGGTGTACCGGATATTGAGCATCCATGGGTTCACACAGCACCAGCGCAATTTGAAGCGTATATGGCGTATCTTGCGGAAAATGACTATAATGTCATCGCACTACGGGACCTCGGTAATTATGTGAACTTTTAATCCAATATATTCAGACCAAGACACACGGAGAGAAAAGATAGAGCAGGTTTGTGCTATGCCAGTGCCTGCTAACTTTGTACACTATGCTTAGAGAATTTACAAATAGTCTAACTCGATGGGATACCTTACTGTTTCACCGTATCTTTGGTTGGGGCGATAAAAGAATCCTGAATTGTTCATTTCGTATCATCTCTTGGAGTGCGAACGGATGTCTGTACCCGTTTCTTGTGCTTTATGTACACTTGACCTTTGGCGCGGGAACCAGCAAGCCATTTCTTCTCTCAGCGATCCTCGCATTTCCACTTGAGAGGCTCCTCTATCACTTCCTGAAACAGTCAATGAAACGCGACCGACCGTATGAACGGATCATGGATGTCCACTTTCGGGTTCGCCCCCCCGATCGGTTTAGTTTTCCATCAGGACATACTGCGTCTGCTTTCTTGATGATGACGCTGTTATCAAGTACCTTTCCGGCACTACAAATCCCGACGCTTTGTTGGGGGGCCTCCGTCGGTGTTGCACGCGTCTATCTCGGGGTCCACTATCCGACGGATGTACTCGCAGGCGCGCTCCTCGGTATCCTCACGGCACAGATAGGTATGTGGTTTATAATGTAGACGAGAAAGTGTTTGAAAAATTGTATTTATTGGCTGTCGGTAGTCAGCCATCGGTAGGCGAGGCGTTTTTGCTTGGGTGTTTCCCCAAGAAACCTCGCCTACCAATTTTTAATCGGCGTTTTCGCTAATAAGGTGTGTTGTTTGTTGTTAAAGCACACCAACGCGAAGCGAACAGATGGTTAAAGAGTGCTTCCTGTGCCGCCGGGGTCTTAATCTGCTTGAGTGCCATCGCGGCGTGGAAGCGGACGTACCGATTCTCATCTTCCAGTTGCGCAACGAGAGCAGGAATCGCAGGTTCGGCAACTGTGCCTAATTTCGCTAAAGCGCGAGCGGCGTTATCGCGAACCCAATGATAGTCATCACGCAACCCTGCCGTTAAGACTTGGATAACCTCGGATAAATCTACATCCTCAGACACCTGTTGTCCGATGATTCCGAGTCCCTCTGTGGCGTGTCGTCGGACCCATGCGTTAGGATCTTGTGCGGCGCGTGTTAGGACAGGTATCGCTTCCGCTGCCACTTTTCCCATGTCCGCTAAGGCAAACGTGGCACTTGCTCGCACGGAGTCATCCGCTTCTTGTATGGCATCAATGAGGGTTGGAATCGCGGGTTCACCAATAAGACTCAACGCGTATCCGGCATATTCACGGATAGCATCAGATTTGCTATGCAACGCCTGCTTCAAGGCTGGCAGCGCAGCAGTGCCACCCCGTCCCAAGCGATACGCAGCGTTTAGTCTATCTCTTTCATTATTGCTATCCAAGTTCCCGATGAGGGTATCCACCTCAGTGTGCGAAACCCCGTTGGTCGTGCCGTTCTGTTTTCCGTTATACCAGTCCCATAACGATTCCCACAATTCTGGATGTTCGGAGTCTCCGCCATTCCCGAGAACACCCCAGTCTGCGGTTTCACTTTTCCACGCGGGTGCTTGCGGCTCATCGAGCCGGATAAAGAGGAACTTCAACATATACCGCCGCTTGTCACTGCTATTGGGCATTGCGCGGTGCCATAAGTCGTAGTGAACGATGGTTACCGTTCCCGCCTCACCCGTGAGTGCGAGTTCAGGCTGCTGGTGCGCGCTTTCACCCGTCTCATAATATTGGGAACCGGGTAGGACAGCGGTAGGTCCCATATCTTCGGTGACATCCTGTGGATAATAGAACGCCATCGTCCAGCGACACCGGTGGCGCCGGATCTGTTCGTCGCCTTCGTAGCTATCCTTATGGAAATTCTGACCCTCACTCCCCTGTTGGTTGAAATGGCAGTACCGGTGTGAGTGCATCACATAGTTTTCACCGAGTACGCCTTGCATTGCCCCGTGAACGAGAGGATGGTCAAAGACTTCTTGAATTTCAGGGATGAGTGGCAGCACATTATTTCCCAAATTTCCAGTCTCTTCAAACATTGTGTCGAGTTGCTGGCGGATATTCTCATGGAAACTCGGCGGGAAGTCGGTTTTTATCTTGACGTAGCCGTTGATGATGAACTCCCGCATCTCCTGATCGGTGAGTTGTAGTGCAGGTCTGCTCATTTCGATGCCCTCCCTTTATAGTAAAACCCAGAATTAATCGGCTACCGATCAGGCATCTAAGTCTTCTTGGAAGGTATGAAAACTCTCTGCGAAGAAAGCCTCGGTATTCAACACCACGAGTCGGTCGAGGTCTTCAATAGCTTCGAGCGTCGGTTTCAGAGAATTGACATCGGCATCGGGGAAGCGGCGGGTGAGAATCCTCAAAGTGCTTTCAATACTCATCTGCCGCGCCCCTTGTTCGATGCCTTGTTCCATACCTTCTTCTCTGCCCTGTTCGATGCCTTCGAGGATCCCCTCGGCTTTGCCTTGTTCGATGAGTGCTTCAGCGGCAGTCTGTGCCATGATTTCGATCTCCTTTTCATCTGGACTCTGTGCTTTGATTAGGTCTACAAACGCATCGCGCTCGCCCTCGGAACGCCGATGGTAAATCAAAAGGATTAAATAGTTGAGTGCCTCCCAGAGCTGGGAATCTTGCGTCTCCCCGGAACGACTGATCTCAGAAACCGAGGTTGCTAACACTTCATGGAATTCGGTCTTATCGGCATCCTCCTCTTGCAGCACGCGTAGCAACCACCCGAAAGGATGCCCCGACTTTGTCAGCGTCTCGCGCTCCGTCCGTTTTACGTCTAAAAAGAGCACCTTAAACGCAGGGACAAACGCCTCCATAAACTGTGGGATGTTGAGTGCCTCTGTCAACGGCATCGGTGCCTTCCAGCGATCCGAACCCGTGTAAAAAACGATCGGTAAGATCGGAGACCACTGCTGTTGACCTTCGCCCCTCGACTCCAACTGCTGATATTCCGATTCCCAGATACGCGCGATATAAATCAACAGACGCAGCCGCATCAACCGCTCCGAGCGCGATTGATGCTCTATCAGAATACAGATATGCAGTGCCTCACGGTCTATCGACTCTCGAAACGGCACACGCAGCACCACATCCGACTCACGCTCCTGCAAGGCTGCCGAGAGAAAACTTCGGTTCTGTTGCACACCGCTGTCGAAATCCAGAAACTCGACCAACTCCGGCATCAGAATCTCCACTAAATATCTGACATAATCCGGAGCCTGCAGCAAACGACGCATACTCCGATCTGGAAAGTGATAGACTCGGCTCTCTGAGACATCCGAAGGTTTTGCAGACGACATACACACCTATACTTTCAAACGAGGATCCCGCCTCGATTCTACTCACACATCCAACCGAACTCACGCTGACACTTGAAACAGTGAGCATCTTAACTATCGTTCCGCTTACTCTCACTTGTAGCGGATTGCGGGTTCAAACTCACGCGAATTATTATACCCTATTCCGTCCGCAGTTGACAATCTTTTTTTAGACTTGGCACAGGATTGCTGGGGTGGATCCACAACTAAAGAAGGATGGCGTTGCGCTCTGTAGTCAACTCCGGTTTCTGAGATCTGTTACTTTTTCACTGCGCCGAATGTAACGCCACGGAGCAGATGGTTCCGCATCAAGAAAGTAAAAACGGCAACGGGTAAAAGAAAAACAAAAGTCCCTGCAGCGATTTTGCCCCAATCCATGCCGCTGGAACCCGTCGCGCTTGTAATAGAAGGCGGTGCGGTCACGGCTCTACCCCCGACCTCTGTGAGGACTAAGGCAAACGCGAACTCATTCCATGCCGTGATGAGACAGAAGACGGCAGTTGCAGCAATGCCTGTGACGGATTGCGGTAAGATGACTTTCAAGAAGGTCTGAAAACGAGAGTAACCGTCAACCAAGGCAGCATCCTCATATTCCTTTGGAATCTCGTCAATGAACCCTTTCATGAGCCACACGGCAAAAGAGACATTAAAGGTGGTATAGAGCAGAATCAACCCAAAGTGTGTATCCCGCAGCCCGAGCGCGCTATACATGAGATAGATGGGGATGACAACGACAACAGGTGGGAGCATCCGAGTGCTGAGGATGAAAAAGAGGAGATCGTCCTTTCCAGCCACATCAAATCGGGAAAAGGCATAAGCTGCGAGCGTTCCGAGTCCTACAGCAAGGATCGTGCTACCGCCTCCGATGATGATACTATTCAGCAACTGGTAGAAATATTTGGATCCACCGTTCGCCAATGCGACACAAATTGCAATGGTTCCAAAAACGCTCGGTAAGACAAAAGTAAGTCGCTGTTTTTTCGCGATCTGGAAGGCAATACCGCCTGTTTTCTTGAACGGTGCCATCAGGAGATAGGATATAACTGTGCAGACAATCAGTAGCAGAAAGTTGAAACGGGCATCGGTTTGGAGACGCGTCTGTAATTGCGGCAGACTCAGAAAACTATAGAGACAGGTGAGAACAAAAACAGCGTTCCACAATAAACCGAGATTTCGGAGCGACAAGGCACGGGGCAATGTTTCCTTAAAAAGGGAAAAGAAGCCGAAAAGGAGCAAACCGATAAGCACCTCGGCTAAGAAGATATACGTTACACCCGGCACTCCCGCTGAAGGCATTAACTTTTGATAGTTCTCCAACGATATTTCAAAGATAAACTTCGGGAGTTTCGTGGTGATGTCCGCCAATCCCTTCAGCGATGTCGCCAAAATCCAATAAATCGGGGCGATATAGACAACCACAGCCACGGCAACAAGTGCTAATATAAGGTAGTGGGCAAAACTTTTCCGATGCCGCATGATGTTCTTATGCCTCTTCTCCCTTGACGCGATTCAGGTATTTTACGTAAATGTTGCTCAGCGCGACGATAATAATGAGTAAGATATACGCCATCGCGCACGCTTTACCGGTGTTATAGTTCCGAAAGGCGAGTTTATAGAGATTCATTGATACAGTTTCGGTAGCAGTGCCGGGTCCCCCCTCACGCGTCAGCACATAAACGATGTCGAACATCTTAAACGCATCCATAGTTCTAAAGAGCAAGGCAATCAGCAGCAGTGGAGAGACCAGAGGCAGCGTGATCCATCGAAACTTGAACCATGCGGAGGCTCTATCAACATCTGCGGCTTCGTAGAGGTATTTCGGAACGGCACTCAATCCGGCTAAAGCAATTAGCATCATAAATGGAGACCACATCCACGTGTCTACAATCACAACGGCTAACATCGCCACCTTTGGATTGGTCGTCCAACCGATAGGTGATTTTAGGAACGGACTGAGAAAAAAGTTCAACAGACCGGCGTTATCCGAAGAGAGGATGAACCGCCAAAAGAGTCCGACCACCACGGGGGAGAGCATCATTGGAAGGAGGAGCAGCGTTGTAACGAAACCTTTATATCGGAAATCTCGGTTCAGTAGCAGTGCTAATCCGAATCCGATAAAGAATTGTGCCGCGACTGCGAGAATCACGAAGTAAGCCGTAGTTTGAAAGTAGCCCCAGATTTCTGGATCGGCAAGGAGACGTGAATAATTACGGACACCGATAAATCTCGGTGCTGCGGGCATGGAGGCTTTGTAGCGGTGGAAACTCAAGTACAACGACCACAGGAGCGGAAAAATGTTCATCAAGATGAGCAAAACCATCGTAGGCATAATAAATGCCATCTTCAATTGGTAATCGCTCATCCCACGGGACGTTGTGTGTGGAAGGTTGGCTTGCATATTTTTCTGGCTATTGGCTATTGGTCTATGGCTTATGGCTGTTGGTCTATGGTCTATGGCAAGAAAGAAAGACGTTTTGTAACGCTTGCGTCTTGCCAACTGCCAATAGCCAATAGCCAATGACCAATTCTGCCAACTGCTCTCTTACTCGTCGTAATACCCTGCGTCCTCAAAGATTTCCTCATGCTTCCTTGCGATGGTATCCAGCGCCTCTTTCGCAGACTTGATCTTGGAGATGGCTTCGCTCCAGTTGGTCTGGCAGACCTCCAAAAGTTCTGCATATTCCGGCACAGCCCAGAAATCGCGAAGGTAAGGGAAACTCGCAGCGAAAGCCTCGTTAAAAGGGGTCGCCGTTTTAAATGTATCGGACTGCAACACCTCTTTGTGGGGTGTGAAACCGCCGAGCATTGCCCACTTCTCTTGGACGGGTTTCTGCATAAACCACTTCATGTACTGCTTGGCAAGGTCCTTGTTTTTGGAGTAGGAAGAAACGGACATACCTTGTCCACCGATGCTGATATAGTGTCCCTTCGGCCCCGCCGGTGCTACAAAGAAACCGCTCTTGTCGTGGGAAATAGGATTCGTTTCAGGATTCACGACACCTGGGAAGAAAGCGAAATAATTCATCGCCATAGCGACTTTCCCAGCGGTATAGGCATTCAGTGTCTCTGCCCAGTAGTAGTTCGGCGCATCAGGCGGTGCGAACTGGAGCAGGTCGGTATAGAATTCAAGTGCTTTCGCAGCATCTTCCGTGTTGATATATCCATCAACCTTGTAGTTTTCAGCATCGCCATAAGAACCACCAAAACTCCATAGGACCTGTTGGAACCCCATGGTAATACCGTCATATTCCTTGCTATACCAAGTTGCGAGGCCGTAAAGGTCTTGGTCTGGACGCGTAAAGAATTCGGCAATATCACGAAGTTGGTCATAAGTTGTTGGGGGTGCGAGTGCATAGCCGTACTTCTCTTGGAACGCCGACATCTCCTTCGGGTCTTCAAATAGGTCTTTACGATAGACGTAGCCAGCGGCATCAACTTCTGCGGGCAGTGCCCAGTACGTCCCACTGCCTTTCGGATATTCGGCAAACGCTGTCATCGCGGGTCCGTAGATAGCATCTACATCAATGTTTTCATTAATCCAATCCGTGAGGTTGATGTAGTTTTGACCTTGAGAGTTTCTACCGAGCCATTGGCTGTCTCCAATAACAATGTCGTACAGATCGCTTTTCCCGACAAAAGCCGTGAAAACTTTATCTTGGAAGTTCGGCCACGGAATCTGGACAACATCGACAGCAATACCCGTTTCGGCGGTAAAGTCTTTCGAGAGTTCCTGTAGATAATTCGCGGGATCCCATTCTGCCCAGACAATAGTTAAGGATTGGGATTGGTGGTTGTCCGCTTTCGGAGCACTCACGAACGCCAGTGCGAGTATTAGCACTAAGACAAAACTTATGCGAACACTTTTCATGTTTTTTCTCCTCCGTATAAAAATCGTGCGAGTTGTTATTAGCACCTATTAAAATCTGATATGCGATTCGGTGCTTTATGGCGGTATTATAAATGGAGTTCACAATTTTTGCAAGAAAAATTGTTTGCAGTTGGGAAGGTTTGTCAAAGCTCACCGATACAGAACACGGTATTTTTTGCTGCTAAACTCCGAATTTCAGAATAGTGGTAAACTTGGGTAACCTCCACTCCGTTTTCAACAATGGCAGTGGGGCGTTCGATAACGAAGTCAGCGAAGTGCGGCGCGTTGAAAGCAACATAGGCAAGGCTGAATGTCTCAATATGCCGGTCGTATCGCTTTGACAGATCTGGAAATAGCACAATTCCTGTGTCAACTTGGTAGATACCCGCGTTTTCATCTATGTTCATCGTTTTAACCGGACACTCGATAATTGCTCGCTGCTGTGTATGGGTATCCCATATTTCTGTGTGCGTTACGATGGGTAGACATTTCTGTGTCGCCTCAAAAATGGCTGCGTTGCTCTCAAGGACCTGGACCGGCGATGCCTCTTGCACATCAAACAGGGGACCTCCCCAATACTCCCGCGCCGGTCTATACTCAACGTAGTTATCGTTGCAGTACGCATGCCTTCTAAAGACCGCTATATGTTCTTCACCAAAAACGGGGAGGAAGTCATAGTTTGGGTTTATGAACAGATTTTTCTCCGCAAAGGTGTGTTCACTCTTACACGACCCACATTGGTAATAATCGTTGAAACTGCCATCTGTGTCATCTATGATGCGGCATCGAGATTCGACCCAAAATCGGGGAGCATTCCCGTTCCCAACAGTGTTGATAAAAGAAAGTCCATAATCAAGACAATGCATTGGTTTTCCTTTCGATGTGGTATACGAATTCATTAAACCCATTTTATCCGAACAGCCTTCACCTGTCAATTAGAATCTCTTGTTCGTCTATCCCATTTTTACTGGGACTTACGCAGAACCCTCTTTTGTAGCATAACCTTTTAGGTTGTGCAATCCAAACGTCTGTGTTTGTGCAGGTATCTCTATCTCACAGAAGGTCGGACACTCAAAATTGCGTAAGTCCTGTTTACTTTCTGTTGAAAGGTTTGAAGATAAAATTTATTTGGCTGAAGACATGTAAAAATCTTGACACCCGCCCGGAACTACGCTATAATAGAATTACTAAAAATTCTTGGAGGAAAATCATGGCGACACCTGCAGCACAAACCCATCTCACACCAGAAGAATACATCGCTTTTGAACGCAAATTTCTTCCCGATGCAGAAATAGTTAGACATGAGTATATGAATGGAGAAATTATCCCTATGCCCGGAGCAAGTTTAGCGCATAATTTGATAACGATGAACATTTCTGCAAGATTGCATACCAGCTTGCAAGACACTGATTGTATCGTCTTCGCCAACGAAATGCGTATCAGCATTCCCACAGCAAACTCCTATTTCTATCCTGATGTCGGTGTTGTCTGTGAAAAGCCCCGTTTTGAAGACGATGTCTTTGACATGCTCCTGAACCCGATTATCGTTGTAGAGGTGCTTTCCCCATCAACCGAAGCGTACGACAGAGGCGAAAAATTCGCTCATTACCGTCAACTTCCATCGCTGCAGGAATACGTCCTCGTCGCTCAAGACCGAGTCCTTGTTGAGCATTACCGTCGTCAAGAGAAACAGTGGATTCTCACCGATTTCCGAACCCTCAACGAAATCCTGCCCCTCCCTTCTATCCAATGCGAATTACCTTTGCAGAAAATCTACGAGCGCGTCACATTTCCTGATTAGGACTTTCGGCGAGCCATACAAAATAAGGAGAAAACATGTGCTGCTCATTGTCTGAATCAGGATATAAATTACCAACACATTTTAACTTGACAAAATTTAGCAAATAGAGTATAATATAGTATGAGACTTTCCAAAGGGACGAACATTGTATCAATCTACAAAGTACTGGCGCGGAAACCGACACAAACGTTTTCAGCCGACCACAGAAGTTTTTTACTGACTGCTGAGAGTGGAACGCCCTGACCGCTGACCGCTAACCAAAAATGTTACACTTTTCGCCAAATTATTTTTTTCAGAAAAGAAAATTAAACGTCAACAAACCCTTACGGCCACTGGGTTTTCTAAAGTTACACGCCACACACAAAATGTTACACTGGTGTAACATTTTGAAGCCAGATCGCCTGAAAAATATGCTGTTAAGTTAAAACTATATTCACGGCTGTATAATCCTGCAAACCCTTGAATCCTAACAATCCGCTGCCAAAATATTTACACACCCAATTTTTTATTTCTTCTTGACTTTTCCTGTCAGGGATGTTATTATTAATTAAGTATATTGTCAAGACCACGATAAGCATTGCATAGAAGGATTCGGGACATTAGGGAGACACATGCAACACCTTTTTGAAAAACTACGTGACGACACACTAAAATGGCGCAAAGAAGGCTACCCCTGCCAAGACTACCCGCTTATCGGAGAAATACTACGCTACCAATTTGAAGGTGAACCACCGGAGCAAATCTCCCTCAAATATCTCCGCCAACCGCAATTCCAATCACTGGAACTCTATTGGTACCTGCGATTAGTGCTAAAAACTCCGCATATTGTCAAACTCTACAGGCATTACTACGACACTGGCGATATACGCGATTTCTGCGAAGCATTCGGTATCCCCATCTCTCCCCAAGAACTGATATTGATTAACGATGTTGACGCGATCATTAACTTGGTAGAAAACAACCCGGAATTTGTTAAACAGAAGCGAATTGACCCTGTTCACGAGGCTGTAACGCTCCCTTATCCGAGTTATATCTTCGCGCTTGCAATGGGGACTGGTAAAACGGTTCTGGTCGGCACTATTATTGCAACCGAATTCGCGATGGCACTCCGATATCCCGAAGGCGAATTTATGAAGAATGCCCTCGTTTTCGCTCCCGGTACAACAATTATCGAAAGTCTACGCGAAATTAGCGACATCCCTTTCGATCAGATTTTGCCGTCCAGTCTACACCGTGATTTTCTTGCAAACCTCAAGATTACCTATCCACAAACAGGCGCGAAAGAGATTCAGGTTCAAACTGGTAGCACTTATAACGTCATTGTCACAAACACCGAGAAAATTGCACTTCGGGCAAACGTAAGAAAGCGAAAAAATCAGACAGAACTTGAGTTTGAGGAAAAGAAGGAACAAGCGGAATTAGAGGCAAACCTCCGCCTCCAGAAAATCACAAGTCTGCCAAGTTTAGGGGTATTCTCAGATGAGGCACATCATACCTATGGAAACAAAATAGACGCAGAGCTTAAACGGGTACGCGAGACGGTTAACTACATACATGAGAAAACGCCTCTCGTTGCTGTTATCAATACCACTGGCACCCCTTATGCCAAGCGGCAAATGCTCAGAGAAGTCGTTGCATGGTACAGTCTCGGTGAAGGAATCAAAGATAACATTCTCAAAAGTCTTCACAATGGTATTGTCCAGTACCCTATCGGAACGATTCCTGATGCAGACGTGATCCGTAGCGTTATCAAGGATTTTTTTGAAAATTATGGAGATGTAGCATTACCCGATGGTGCGAAAGCGAAAATCGCCTTTTACTTCAGGACGCAAGAACATCTGGATTCCTCTGAACTGCACATTCAAAACGCACTCACAGAAATCGGAGAGAGTCACGCGCAGATACTCGTTAATACACAAAAATCGAATCAAGCTGAGATTGACGAGTTCAACCGACTGAACGATCCCGACAGTCAGAAACGCATCATTCTACTTATTGGCAAAGGAACAGAGGGGTGGAACTGTCCGAGTCTTTTCGCTTGCGCGCTCATCAAGGAACAGACGACCAGTAGCAACTTTATCTTACAAGCCTCAACGCGATGCCTCCGTCAAGTGGAAGGCAACACACGGACAGCAAAAATCTTTTTGGATACGAAAAACAGTACGATTTTAGATAAAGAATTGCAGGCAAACTTTGGGACTACGCTCGGTGAGCTCCGCACACAAGACGCAGAAACACAAGAGATCGCGCTTCGCATCCGCAAGCCTGATTTGCCAAAATTAAAAATTATGCAATTGGTGCGCCGAGTTGTTCCAGTGGAAAAAGCACCTAAAAAGATTCAGTTCTATCTCCCTACAGACATTGAGAAGACTCCGCCTGCTTTTCGCAATATTCTAACTCCTGATTTTACGCAGCGCGGTGCTTCGCCACTAACAGCGTTAGGAATGCAGGCCGAAGTTGAGATCGCTAACCGCACAATTGATTGCTACACACTCGCGAGACGACTTTCAACAAATTATCATCTCTCTGTTATGGAAACTCTTAAAAGCCTCAAAAAACTCTATCCAGAGGGACAAGTCCCTTATACCCACTTCTATTCGCTATGTAAACAGGTGGAAGACCAGCAGCAAAATTACGAAGTGATTGAGGAACAGATTGCAGAACACCTCGCGCTTGTCCGTGTCCACGATGACGACGGCAACCTACTTTTTGACAAAGACGATACCGACGGCTCCTACGTTCACAAGGTGCGTTTGCGTAAAAGCAAAACTGACCTTCTTCTCAGTGAAGAGGACTTAGATGACAACCACGATGTGAGTTTTCACTATATGCCTTACGACTTTGATAGTGCACCGGAACAGAACTTCTTTAAAACGATTTTGGCAACCTTGAATCAATCTGTTGCAGATATTGAAGTATTTCTGTTTACCGGAAGCTTAACGAATACCCAAAAAACCGATTTCCACTTTGAATACAAGGGTGCTGATAACAATTATCACCGCTATTTTCCTGATTTTGTTATCGTCAAGAACACTGGCGAATTCTACATCGTTGAGATAAAGTCTGAAAGTGAACGCGGTGATCCAAACGTGGTAGCGAAACGGAAAGCCGTTGAGCGTCTGGCAAAGTTGCAGTCAGATACACATTTTGAATACCATGTGATTTATACCAAAGATGCTTTTCTCCAAGAGAATTTAGATGAAATGCAGACGATCCGCGAATGGATTTATGGGAACGAAGCCTTGCAGAACAGTGCGGAAAATTATTTACAAGAGGGAACACAATGAATTTAGAAGACACCATTCCTAATATTCTTCGCGTGAATGGAAACGAAAAAGATCCCAACTTGCAGGATGTGCCGGATCGTGATAAGCCAAAATACCTACGTGAACAATATTGGATTAAGCAATGCGGACCGACTGAACGATGGAAAACTCGAAATCTTGTTAACTGCAGTCAACACATAAAACTGCGTACTGCGGATTTGGAACGGAAATTAGACGACCCCGGCGATGCGTTCTATGAACTGCTTCTATCCAGTTCCCAATCCATTATAAACCTTCGCACATGGATAGAAGTCACGGAAGTTTTCTTGGGGGACGAACAAGCCAAAAAAGTGAATAGTGTTGTTAGAAAATACAACAGTTTGCAAGGAAAAAACAAAATTGACACAGATGAATTCCTAAGATCTCTTGATATAGGTCGACCCGATTCTCGTATGCAACGTAAGATGGCAGACAAAGTGATTTCAGCTATTGTGAAGAAGGCGCGGAAAGGTCAAGAAGGCGGTTCTTATAAGTCTTTGGTTCGCGATTATGGGCGCGGTCAACTCATCGTCGGTTTGCCTCTATGGTTTGCAACCTTTCCTTCAGAACCGACAAACCCAGCTATCGTCCTTACAGACTTTGTCCCACGACTATTACTTGGGTTTGAGAAGATCAAGAATTCTATCTTTCTTACGAATTGGTGCCCTTTTGACTCCATAGTCGTATTGTGGAATCCAACATTGGAATCAATTGACGAGTGGGCTAAGGTTGCCGACTTAGATTTCTATTCAGATCCCGCCAGTCTTAGTTGGAAGACTCCGATTTCGCCTTTAAAATTTTATTCCTTTTTGGGAGAATTCAATTTACCAATTTCTAATCATATAGGACATAATATCCGGTGGGACAGATATTCCTCTTTGAATGATATGCTCACTGACCAGCGCAAATGGCTGCGGTTCCCTAATAACCCACCTCCACTCGGTCCGAAAGCTTGTTTGGAAGTCAATGATCTTGAGAACAGAGATAGTATACTGCGTATGTGCTTTTATAACTGGTTACTTCAACTCTGGCTATTCGTTCGTATTAATGGCTGGTGTGGTCTCCAACGGTGGGTTGCTTCTCGGTTCTCTATTCGGCGTTTGTACACCCGTATGCGTCGAAGGCATCAAGCACGGAAACTTTATCGTTCTTCGTTTTCAAATCATTCCCGGAGCAATGATAATGATTGTTCTGATGAATTTATTAAGTAAGGTGGGATCGAAAAAGAAGCCTATCAAGATATTCAACACACAGTTGCTGAATTTATAGTAATTTCTCAAAATAAGTTTACCGACCGGGTTAGGTTAGGAAACCGCACCTACCTTAGAATTACTATAGTTTGGACAATTTTCGCCGGCTTTACGCTCGGTTCACAAAGCATCTCTGATTTTTCTCAGCGTTCCGCACACAGACCCAACTCACAGAAAAATAAAATCGGACGCACCAAAGCGTAGCCCCCGGTGAATGCCACACGCGCATTCATACCGTTGATTTCGGGGCGAAATGTTTATAGAAATGCCATACGTCCCAAGGTATAAGCCCCAGCGGGGCGAAATGTGGACACCATAAAAAATTGTCCAAAGTTTAGTAGAATTAGGTAGGCGAAGTTTTCTGGCGGAAACACCCAGCAAAAACACCTCGCCGATGTAACATGTTCAAGTAATTCCAAAACCTACTATAAGTGGAAGTTCTTGCCCTATTTGGAAAAAGGTTGAAAACATGCTAAAAATGCATTATACTAATAGACATGCAAATTCGCCCCCGAGAAATACTTACCTATACCATGCCAAGTGGACGGAGCCCTTATCGCCACTGGTACACACAGATTAGAGATGAAAAGACGAAAACAGTTATCTCTAACAGAATTAGACGTTTAGAAACCGGGAACTTTGGTGATTTCAAGCGATTGCGTCAGGATTTATACGAATTGAGAATTCACTACGGACCCGGATACCGTATTTACTTCGGCAGTTTTCAAAATACCGTCGTTGTTCTGCTTTGTGGTGGGACGAAAGGCACCCAACAACGTGACATCATCAGAGCAGAAAACTATTGGAACGACTTTCTACAACGAATAAAGGAGCATCCGCAATGAATATAGACCTGAAACTTCGGCAATGCACGATCCCTTTTAAAGACTATCTGCTAAAAGACCTTACTGAACCCGAATTTGCAAAAAACTATCTGGAAGTCGCCCTCCAAGATTTCAATGTAGATGGAAACATTAACATATTATTGCTTGTCCTAAAAGATATTGCGGAAGCGCAAGGAAACATTGACAACCTCACGAAGTGGACGCATCTCAGCCCAGAAGCACTCACCTATCTTCTGCAGCCTACCGACTCACTGCAACTGGATAAAGTGTTGGATATTCTTTCCGACTTAAAGGAGCAAGAACAAGGCAGTTGCTAAGATGCGCGAACGCGGACAGAGCCATAACCCTTCCGTTGAAAATCGGGAACACATCTAGGAAATTTTTCACATGCCAACTATTATTGGAATCACATGTAAAAAACGGGAAGAGATCACAAACTATATCAGGGCAATTGAACAGTATGGTGGTGAATCACGCCCATTTGTCTCACTTAGGGATACTGTTCCTGATGATATCCGTGAAATTGACGAGCTTCTATTACCAGGTGGCGGGGCCATTGGCCCTTGCCGTTATAATGAACTTCGGTATCATGTTAAACGTGAGTTTGATAAAAGATTCGCATTTGTAGTGCAAACTTTTAGTTTGCGCCGAATATGACACAAACTAAAAGTTTGTGCTACATTTTAATCGAGCTTGAAGGAAAAAACATGCCCAGGAAATTAGCAATCCAAGAAGAATGGACTAAACTTCTGCAAGTGATGAATAGCGTCCACGAGAAAAATAGAGGTATCAGTGAAAAAGAGGTTTATCAAGATGTCCAACGCGCAGTTACTGAACTGAGACAAGAAGATTACAAAAGGAATTACAATGAAAATAAAGCCAGTTAAAGGCAGACCGATGCTCCACTGGATAGGCAAACGCCCTATTGACACAATAAGCAATTACCCTGCACAATTGATGGAAACCTATAACGTCGAAAACCCAGAGAAAGAACCGACTTATGACAAATTTAAGAACGGTCCAAACCTCCTTTTTCACGGCGACAATAAAGAGATTCTCTCCACGCTGCTTGTACAAGGTTTTCGTGGTAAAATAGACCTGATCTATATTGATCCACCGTTTGCAAGCGGTGCAGATTATGTTCGGGAAGTGGCATTACGCGGTAGAAAAGAGAAACTGGAGGCAGAAGGACACACTATTGCTGAACAGGTACAATACAGGGATATTTGGGCAAATGACACTTATCTTCAGTTTATGTATGAACGGTTGATTTTGATGCGGGAATTATTATCAGATAATGGGGCTATCTGTGTGCATTGTGACTGGCGAATGAACAGTTATTTGAGGTTAGTGTTGGACGAGATTTTTGGAGAAATTAACTTTAGAAACGAAATTGTGTGGAGAAAATATGGTGGACATAAAAACACAGCGAAACTCAAATTTACAACTGAGAACGACACTTTACTGTTTTATTCTGTCACCGATAAATACACTTTCAATGCCATATTCCGTCCATTATCAGAACAAACTATCAAATCTGAATATAGACACACTGACGAAAATGGACGACGTTATGCAATACCCCGTGGGCGTAAATACCTCCAAGGCACTGTTAAGAAAGTCTACCTCGATACTAATCCTGGAGTCGCTATTGGAAATCTATGGATAGAAAAGGAACTTACTATACAAGGGGACGATAATGAACGTGTAGGATATCCAACCCAAAAACCTGAAGCATTGATAGAACGGATTATCAACGCCTTTTCAAACGAGGATGGTATTGTCTTAGACTGTTTTGTAGGCAGCGGCACCACCGCTGCCGTAGCAGAAAAGCTTGGTAGACGTTGGATCGCTGCAGATATCAACAAAGGCGCGATTCAAACGACAATAAAAAGACTACAGAAACTACCTGATATGCAGCGAGGCATTGTACATTATCAAGTCAATAACTACAATGCAAGTACCGATTTGGAACGAAGGGATATTGTCATTAAGAAATATGGCATGCAAACCGACAGGCAAGAGGCATTTTTTGATGGCACTCTGGACGGAAGACTCGTCAAAATCATCAATCTCACAAAACCCCTCACGCCATTAGATATTCAGACAATTAAAGACGAACTCGAGAATCGTCCGGAGGAATCGCGCAACATCACCGTATTTTGCTACGGTACCAATAGCGGCATTCAGGCGGAACTTGAGGCGGAGAATAGACGGCGCGCAGTAAATAAAATCTTTGTGCGTGATATTGGAAGCGAAGGAGTCACTACTTTTGAGCCTGCCGAAGCAGACGTTAAGTTTGAAAAAGAAGGACAAAACGTCACAATTACCATCGTAGATTATATAAGTCCAACCATCTTAGCCCGGATGGATATTGACCGCACCGTTTTTGACGAGCAAATTGACGATTTCCGCGCACAGATTGATTGTGTGTTGATTGATACCGATTACACAGG
The DNA here is from genome assembly GCA_965232115.1 of Candidatus Poribacteria bacterium. Lineage (GTDB taxonomy): Bacteria > Poribacteria > WGA-4E > WGA-4E > WGA-3G > WGA-3G. The sequence goes on along the minus strand of OZ246958.1, from coordinate 2,509,136 downwards.
AGAGCATTTCACAATCGCTAAGAGCGACGTTCCAGAAAAAAAGGCTGATTTTGTTGAAGGAGAATACATGGTATCACTACCACGTCCTGATGCCCGCGTCGCCGTGAAGATTATTGACATGCTTGGTGAGGAGACGGTTGTTAAGGAATAGTACCAACCAAGTTTGAAACGATCAGAACTTCCACTGGAAGCCTAAACTTTGGTGATCTTTCTCAGAATGAGTTTCCGTACCGACCAGCTGCCTAATTTATCGGAGACACTTGCTGAACATCGTAAGGGGCAAACGCAAGAACCAAACATAGACGAGCTATGAAAACCAAACCAGTTAGGCAACTAACGGAATTAGAAAATCCCGAATCCCAAAACGAGACGGATAGCACCTAAGAAGATGGCTACGGCACAAAGGACACACCCAGCAATAGCATACTCTTTGTTTGACGATAGCGCCAGCGCGAGGACACTGAAAAGTAATCCAAAGACGGCAAATGGGATGTTAAGGTAATTGATAGAACCGAGACAAGGGATAAAACCTACGACCATTCCAAGAATAGCCAGTATTCCCCAAACTAAACTGAGACCTGAGAGTAGATTCATGAATTAATCTCCAAGTTATGACTGGGAAGCGTCGCTCCCAGATTTTTAACAAAACGTGTTGTGTATTTTAAAGTGAGGACTGCACAGAACGTATTGAGTGCAAATAGAGAGTAGATATAAAGACTCAACGGATTCAAGCGATACGCTTCCGTGAAGTCTCCGCGTGAGAGGGCATAGAATGCGCTGGTCATTCCGCAGAAAGCACACGGTTTCTGAAATTTGACTTGCGATATGCATTCGGGGACGAATTGCGCTAACTGGTGGTGCGGCACGATAAATGGCAGCAGGAGCACGATAAGGACCCCCGTACTCACTATGAGCCAGACGAGCAGTCCAACTAACATTAATTCGCTACGTCTATTGCCGAACATGTTATGCCTCTTTCATTGGCGCGGTTGGGAAAACCGCGCCTACCTTTTTAGTTCTCTTCTTCGGTTTTTCTGAGCATGATACTTCCACCAACGGAACGGAGTTTGAGAAGCGGACCGCCGCCATTGATCGTTCCCTGCAACTCGTTAGGTTTGACGGGACCTCCCTCGACCGTCACCGGTAATTCTGTTGTTACCGCACCACCAAGTACTTTTGCCTCAACTGTCGCTGCGATATCTGGAACGAGCGAGATATTCATCCCGCCTCCTATCGCCTCTAAATCCAGCAATAGGCTTTGACGTGTAGACGACTTTTGAAGTTGGCAACGGATAGTGCCGCCCGTCGTTTTCGCAAAGACGGGACCGTCGTTTTCTACTTCAATACTGCCACCAGCCGTTTTTACGTCTGCGCCGCCTTTGCAGCGACGTAGTGTGATATTCCCGCCGGAGGTTCTTCCATTAACGACCCCAGTGACATTGGCAAATTGAAGGTTTCCGCCAGAGGCTTTCGCTTTGACATCACCCGTTCCTGTCTCAAGTGTCATATTCCCGCCGCTTGTTTGAAGGTCAACATCGCCGTTGAATGCCTTGAGATCAATGTTCCCACCTGAGGTCTTCCCATGAATACATCCTGTTATATTTTCGAGACGGAGTCGGCTCCCAGCTGTTTTAGCATTCACGTCTCCGGTTATATCAACAGCGGAAATTTCTGCCCTTGCTGTTTTCAAATCGAGGGAGTAGTGTCGAGGCACAACGAGACTAAACTGAATGTCTAAACGTTTTTGTGCCTTTTTCCACTGTTTTTCGGAGCCTCTGAATTTTGCTTCGATTTTAAGGTCAGAGGCTTCGTGTGTCAGCTGGACCTCGAAATTCTTGAGGATTTCTCCTGCCCGTCGGTCTGCTTTCAACTGTGCAGAACGTTGCACGCGCACGGAAACAGTGTCAGTCTCCGCGCTCTGTACGTCAATTGCGCCGAAGTCCGTATTGACGGTTAACTTGCCACCAGCTGCGACAGGAAACACTTCGGTTATGTCTTCAAGCGTGGTCTCGGTTAAGAAATCTGGGACCGCCCGCCGAATCAAATCACCGAACGGTTTATCTGTGAGTTCCTCCGTTAGGTTTTCCATGAACCTTTTTCCGAAAAAACTATTGAACCATCCCTTGAAATCGGAAACGGTGTCCAATTCTTCGTTGAGGTATGCTGCGAGCTGATGGCATGCGATTCCGATTTGACCAAAAGACGCATCGTTCGCAAGTTCTTCAAAAAGTCCATCAGGCACAGCACTCAGGTCACGCAGACGTTTGAGGATGTTATTGAATTGGGAGATGCATCGCTGTTCGCCGCCCTTAAAGGCATCTGTCAAGGCTGCATCCTCTGTGATTTTTGCGGTGTGCTCAAGCATAAGAAAAAGTGCTTTGAGTTCGTTCGGTCTTGGTTGTTCCATAATTTTTTACCTCTCTGTAACTGACAACTAACAACTCGCTTATATATCCACTCCGTACCCGCGTTTTTCCAAGATCGTTTTCAGGAGATCCTTCGCTTTGTGCAACCGCCATTTGACAGTCGTCAGCGGAATAGACAAGAATTCAGCGATCCGTTTTTGCGGTATCTCTGCCCAATAGTAGAGTTGAATAACCTCTTGATAATCGTTAGGGAGACCTTGTATGGCATCTCTAATAGCCTCTTGCGTTAACTCCCGTTCTACAATGCGCGCTGGATCTGCTTGTGATGTATCTGAGACCCTATTTAAGTGAAGTTCCATATCTTCTTCTGGCTGATAGCGACTGGCACTCTTATAGTAACGCAAGGCACTGTTTCGAGTAATAGAGTGGAGCCATGCCCCAAATCTGTTCAGATCGGTGAGTTGTGGGAGTGCCTCAAAAGAACGCAAAAACGCGTCCTGCACGACATCTTCTGCATCGGCAGAATTTTGGACAATCTGCTGTGCGACTGTCAACATCGCGCGTCGATAACGGTTCACCAATACATCAAACGCTGATGTATTCCCTGCAAGTGCCGCGACGACCAACTCGGCATCACTTATCTCAGTTACTTCCTGATTTTGCAATATCGGCTTGCAAGCTTCGCCTACAGACATGAAAACGCTCCCTTCTTGTTTATTAGAGACGCCTTGTGTGAAAAGGATAGTAAAAAGTGCGTTTTGTCTTGAAAATGCGCCGATACGCGGAAGGGAAAGGAAAGAAACACAGCCGTTGACCTCCGACAGAGCAATGTCAGAGGCGCAACGGCTTCTTTTAGAAGAGGTCCTATGAAGTAGGTCTATAGAGCATAACCAAACATCCACCGAGTGCAGCAAGCAAGATGCCTGCGACGAATTGCCATCGGACAGCACTCCATCCCCCTGCAGGCGGATGTGACAGGGTCGCGACGATAGCGTTTACAATAGGCGCGCCTGCGAAAACAATCGACATCACAACGGCAGGTCTACCGCCAGCACCAAAAGCGAGTAAGACCCCAAACGCTCCAATCGCACCGACAAGTCCTGCCACGAAGGACCAAGAAACCCCACTGCCTGTGAATTGCCAGTTAGATCCGATGAGCATCAAGGCAGAGCCGATGACAGCGGCGAGTAGGTAGGCAAGTCCGACAAAGAGAAATGCTTTGTAACGTCCATGTACGGGATCTGCCATCGAAACCTGTCCCTGATGTAGAAAGACCCCGTAAAGTCCCCATGCTGAGACGGTCATGAAAACAAAAATCAACCATTTAACCATAATTCGTTCCTTTTCGATTTTTTGGCGAGTCCGCTTCCAAAGCGCGCCCGTAGTTGTTAAAGTATTAGGTATAGTTTCCAAACACCTTCAAGAGTTGTTCTGCTACGACTTTATCATTAAAGTGCTGATGCACATTGATTTTTCCGGTTTTCCCGAAATGCTCACGTTGATCGGTATCGTTAAGGAGCTCCATAATGCCGGCTGCCACTGCTTCAGCCGATTCAGGTTCGACAAGCACACCGCCCCCGGTTGCCTTAAGCATCTCAGGGAATGCGCCGTGCCGGGGTTGGACCACCGGGACTCCGTTAGCGAGTGCCTCTATGATAGATAATCCTTTAGATTCACGGTAAACGGTAGGAACTGAAAAGACATGCAGACGATTGAGGAAATCAATTTTTTCGGTGCGCGTCACTTCGCCATAATGCACAAAACTGTCTGATAATCCCCACGCCTGAATTTGGTTTACGAGTTCTTCAAGATAGGGTTCATCTTTCTTTCCAAGGTACCCAGCGACATGGAGTTGAACGTTATCAGCACCGAATGTCTCAGCGACTCTACGGAAAGCATCCACCAAAATATGTAATCCTTTTTCAGGACAAATGCGAGCCAAATAGCCGATAATAAAAGGTGGCGGTTCGGGTTTCTCAATAGGGAGACCGTGTCCATCCATGTTTAATCCGAGTGGAACCACGTCAATCTTATCAACAGACAATTTAAGATAGACATCCGCCATAAATTGCGCATAGTATTGACAAGGTGCGATAAATCCGTCCGCTTCAGCAGCACGCTCCTGGAGTAGATCCAAGGCTTCTGTTTTATACGGCTCAATTAGATCTTGCAGGAAGATGTCTTCGCCTTGAAGGCCACAGATAACTGGAACATCTAACGCCTTTTTAATTTCTCTGGTGAATCCAACCAACATGGAATTGGTGAGGTAGACGATATCGGGTCTATTCTCCTCAGCGAGCCATTTGACCAATTTCGTCAATTCCTTCTTTTGATGCCCTTGTTCAGCCCGGAGCATAGATACAGTCAACTGCCCGAGGTCTCGCGCATCGGTTGAGCTGCTAAACCGCGCCAATCCGTTCAACAGCGTTGGACTGTCCAGCAGTCTGTCAAATGCCCATGGCGTGTGCCTGAAGATCGAAAGCTTCTGTTGGAGATAGACGTTAACGCCGCCGAAAAAAACTCGGTCTAAACTCACATTCGTCTCATCGGTTCGGGTAGGGGTATAGGTAGGTATAAGCGCGATGTTATGCCCTTGTTTCTTCAGAACTGTGGCGATAGTGTTGTCGTGTATGCAAGTTCCGCAGTACATTCCGGCAGCACCTGCGGTAATATAGGCGACTTTCATATTTTTATTTTGGTAACCAATGTTTAAGGAAACGAAAATTACTTCTCCCGTATTGAAAGAAATGGGCATGCAAGGCTTGGGTATGTAGTATTAGTATATCAGATTCTGAGAAAAAAGTCACATCTATTTTGGGGCTTCGGCTATCGGTTGTCGATGACAAAGAAATTTGCATTTCCCCTGTAATTGTGGTATTATTAATACTTAGGTTTAGAAAAGGGATTTAGTGAAAAAGAAGAGAGGAGAGTGAGACATGTCACGCATCTGTACGGTCTGCGGTAAACGTCCCATAACAGGCAACCAGATTAGTAAATCCGTCCGGCACACAAAACGACGTTGGATGCCAAATCTACAACGGGTTCGGGTTCAAACCGAGGAAGGCACGAAGCGAATCCGTGTCTGCGCCAAATGTATACGGAGCGGGAAAATTACCAAAGTTATATCAAAAATGCCAGCGGCTTAATAGGGAAGTACGTCTCGACTGAAGATTAGGCTCACACCACGAAGTGAGATTAGAACTTACGGGTGACACGCTGTACACCCTTTAAACGACGAATTGCTTGCATGACTTCTTCGAGTTGTCCAGCCCCTGTAACGTCGATTGTGAAATAGTCAGAAGCTGTTGCCTCAAGACGTTCTATGGAGGGTTGAAAATTCCCAGATCGGATGTTTACCTTGTACTTTGCGATAGCAGTTGTGATCTCACCGAGCATCCCCGGACGGTCACTGCACTCAACAAAGATTTTTACAGGATAGATGTCAGGAGGGTGGTTTCCATTTTCGGCGGGAGACTTTTCGAGCCAAGTCACAGATAAAAGTCGTTCAGGTTCATCAAGGACACGGATACACCCTGCTCTATGGACAGAAACACCGCGTCCGCGAGTTAGGTAGCCGACGACCTGATCCCCTGGTATCGGATTACAGCACTTCATGATCCGCATCATGCCCAAATCAATGTCATTTTCGAGTTGTATGGCTGGGGCTGATGCGGTTTTTCGCGCTCGGATACTCTCTTTCGCAGCCTCAGGTTTCGGGGTTTCAGGTTTTAACAAATTAACAACCTGAGTCGCCGACTCATTGCCGTTGCCGATTCGGACGAAAAGTTCATCAAGGTTCTTGAGTTTGAGTTGCTTCGCGATATCCAATAACTTCGGAGAATTGAGATAGTCACGCGGGGTAAGAGAGGCAGCACGCAGTTCAGCGTCGAGAAATTTTTTGCCTAATTCCAGTGCGTCAGCCCTATCCTTTTCACGAAACCAGTGTTTAATTTTCCCACGGGCTGTAGCGGTTTTGACGTAAGGTAACCAACTCCGGCTCGGTTTCCCATTTGCTTGTGTCCGAATTTTAACTTGGTCTTCATTCTCAAGCACGCGTCGAATGGGGGCAACACTCCCATTCACCTCTGCCCCTACACATGTATGCCCGACATCCGTATGAATTTTATAGGCAAAATCGATGACAGTAGCCCCCGCGGGTAGGGTAAACAAATCACCTTTCGGAGAAAAGACGTATACTTCATCTTGGAAGAGTTCAAGTTTCATTGACTCCACGAACTGATGTGGGCTGTCTTGGATTTCCTGTATATCGTCAAGTATCTGCTTATAACTGGCGAAAATCGAACGTCCCTGCTCACTTCTGGGAACCCCTTCCTTATAACTCCAATGCGCAGCGATACCGTCTTCAGCGACCTTATGCATCTGATATGTGCGAATCTGTATCTCTACCGGTTTACCGTCATCAAGAATCGTGGTATGGATGGATTGATAGCCGTTTTTCTTAGGCTGCCCGATCCAATCGCGAAGTCGGTCTGGATGATAACTCCATTTGTGATGGAGTGCAGCGAGTGTGGTATAGCAGTCAACGTTGGTTTTGACGAGGATCCGGAGTCCAACGAGGTCTCGGATTTCGCTGAAGGGTGTCCCTTTCTGTTGTATTTTCTGGTAGATGCTGTAGATGTGCTTTGTCCTGCCGTGGACATCGGCAAAAATGCTGCGGTTCTCAAGTTCCTGACGAATCTGCTTTACCATTTTCTCACAATACGCTTCTCGCTCGTCAAGTTTTTGATTCAAGAGTTCAGCAATTTTCCGATATTCTCCAGGATAGAGATGCTTGAACGCTAAATCTTCAAGACGACTCATGATACGCCAGATGCCGAATCGGTGTGCGATCGGTGCGTAAATTTCCAATGTCTCTTTTGCGACCCGTTGGCATTTCTCGCTCGAAAGGAATTTCAACGTCTCCATGTTGTGGAGTCGATCTGCGAGTTTAATAAGGATGACCCGCATGTCTTCCGCCATCGCTAAAAGAAGTTTGCGGTAGGTTTCTGCTTGGCGCTGCCGATGGACGCGGTCCTCAACCGTGGTTGTAACAATAGGAGCAGGCAGAAGAGAGACATTGAGATGATATTGCCCAATCTTTGTGACACCCTCAACAAGATTCGCGATATTCGCACCAAACCTTACCTGCATCTCTTGACGTGTGATACCGGTATCTTCAAGGACATCGTGCATGAGTCCTGCACAGATTGTGTGCGTATCGAGCCGGAGTTCGGCAAGTATTTCAGCAGTTTTGACGCAATGCGTGAAGTACGGTTCACCAGATTTCCGACGTTGTCCTTTATGGGCATCTTGTGCGAAGCGATAGCATCGCTCCAGCAGTTCAACTTCTGCATCCGGATTATATGCTTGAATCTGGGTTATTAGGGACTTGAGACTCATCTTCTATAATCTCCCACATAGATTCAATATTTGCCTTCAGTTGAAATTCAATAAAAGCGGGGTATGTCTGTTTAATCCATTCACCCTCAAGATAAGTACTGGAAAAGGATAAATCATTTTTCTCGGCAGGAAGGAGTTTGACAAGTCTCCGCCCCGGTTCACCATGTCGTGTAATGTACCGCAATTCTTCAAAGATCGTGAGTCCAGTTTGAACAGTCAGGGCTCCACCGAGTTTACCATTAAGCATTTCTGCTTCGGGATAGCCGACGACACCGTTGGATTGGATAGCCTTTCGCATATCGGCGTATAAGGGACGTAAAGCCTCTTTTGTCGGATATTTTTCAGCAATCCAATTGTGTATATGCGTTGCATCCGTGTCGTTATAGATAAGATGCAGATAGGAGGTGCTGTCAGAGACGAAAGCAGGTCTACAACGTTTGAAAAATGCATCGGAATTCGGTGTTAGGTGGCAAAAGATAAAGTGCGGGACATACGGAAACGCTTCATAGTGCGAAAAAGCGCTACTTGAAGCGATTGCCCGAAGTTCGCCATCGCGAAGCTGCTTCAATAACGCAGCCGTTTCAGTCATCGAGGTTGTTGCATCGTGCCGCGCGATGCCTTCAATACTCTCGGGTAAAAGTTTGGTGAGGAGAAGATCCAACATCTCCTCGTCCTGTACATAAATTATACAGGATTCTTCCCTCGCGAGCAAGTCTAAAAGGTATTCTTTTTTATTTGCGTTCCGCTTGTCAACGAGTTTTACAGAAGAGGGTTCATCGCGTTTTGGAAACACGTCCCATTTCATGCCCCTACCATCGCGGCGAACCTGCCAATCCTCAAGGGTGAACTGGACGGATCGCCGACCTTGCCATTCGTTAATTTGTGGAGAAAAGGCGATATCGACAGACAGATTGGAACCTATGAAGTCGACGCGTTTATCTCCAGCGCGCCACGCGATAGCCCGTCGTCCAATCTTGCCATCTGTTAACGTCATCCGCAGGTGATTTTTTTCGGATCCCATTAAGGTAGGTCCATCACTGATCTTGAGGCGGCGTGCCCCAAAAAGGAACTTGGGATTGTCTTTTCCAAAAGGTTCAAATTGCTCAAATTCCTTTAGTGTTTCTAACGTTAGAAGTGGCAGATGTGTTTCAAACTCAAGGTCGAGTTTCGGCTGTAGTGCCTTCTGTGTTAGACTATTGGAAGCAACCTCGTTGAAAGCCTTTTTGAATTGGGGGATATTCTCTTTTTTGATCGTCAACCCGGCTGCCGCTGCGTGCCCACCATGTTTCACGAGCAATTCCGTGCAATCGACGAGAGCATCTGCGAGGTTCATTCCTTCTATACAACGTCCGGATCCAGTCGCTTCATCCCCGTCAATAGCAAGCACAATCGCGGGTTTGTAATAGGTTTGAAGCAGACGAGAAGCGACGATCCCGACAACACCTTGTGCTTTCCCTTTCCACTTGTCGCTGGCGACAACGATCCCGATGGTATCATCCTCTATTTCGGTTTCAATTATCTCAACAGCCTGTTCTTGAATCTCGCGTTCTAATTCCCGCCGCTCCTGATTTGCCTTATTGAGTAGCGGTGCAATCCGAGCCGCAACGTCATCGGAATCGGTGGTGAGCAGCTCAACCGCTTTATCCGCAGTGTCCATCCGCCCAGCGGCATTGATACGGGGCCCCAATTTAAAAGAGAGGCTATATCCATCAAGCGGTTGGTCGAGTTTGTGTCCTGCGGCTTCGCATAACGCGTGAATTCCCGGACGTTCGCGCTTGTTAAGCTCGGCTAACCCCAAACGACTCAAAATTCGGTTCTCCCCAGTGAGGGGTGCCATATCCACAACTGTCCCTAAGGCGACCAAATCCAGTTGGGACTCAAGAAATGATCTATCGTTCACTAACCCTTGCGCCAATTTGAAGGCTAACCCGACCCCTGCAAGTTCGGTGTAAGGGTATTTATTCGCTGGCACCTTCGCCGAAATTACGGCGTATGCGGGTGGCTGCTCTCCCTCTGGTTGATGATGGTCAGTGACAATAACGTCCATACCGAGTTGATTGGCTAACGCGACCGCCTCAACAGCGTTGATACCGCAATCCACAGTAATCAGCAGTTTGGTGTTCTTTTCGCGGCGGATTTTTTTCACGGTATCTTCACTCAGTCCATAACCGTCTCCGAACCGATTCGGAATATAGTAATCGGCAGGAGCATCCAATTGGCGGAACGTGTTAAGTAATAACGCCGTTGCGGTTGTACCGTCAGCGTCGTAATCCCCATAGATACAGATTTTTTCACCCCGCGCCATCGCCTTATTTATTCGGTCAACGGCTTTATCCATATCAACAAATTTAAAAGGGTCGTGTAATTCATCAAAAGACGGATAGAGATACGTTCGCGCTTCAGCAGCATCCTTTATCCCGCGATTGGCAAGCAGTCGCGCAGTGAAGATAGAAATCCCCAATTCCGACGCTAATTTTAGACTACTATCAAAATCTGAATGTAGGAACCGCCACACTTTGCGGGAGGGTTTTTTCATGATGCTCCTTCCGTTGCTGACATCGGAAATCTGCATTTTGCGACAACATGGAGAGATTGCAAACAATACGTCTTTGACTCTTGATATATTATCATAAAAATTCGGGTTTGTCAAGTCTTTTAGTTTTTGGGGCAGTGTAAATTTAAATATAACTTGACAAAATGAATTGCACGTGGTATTATTTATAGTACCCTAATCGCAACTCAGTAAACAGCAGATTTTGGCAAAACTTGTAAACGAAAACGAACTCTAAAAACTGGCGAAATTTGAAAAAAAACGCCATACATGATAATGTTTTTCTAACGCCTTCATCGAATAGGGATTAACCTCGTCTGTCAAATGAAGTTGCCCTGTTGTATAATACGGAGGCTTTATTGTAAATCAAGCGGAAAGGAGTTTCTCGCATGACCTATGTGATTTGTGAGCCCTGTATTGAAGTTAAGGACAGCGCGTGCGTTGATGTCTGCCCAGTGGACTGTATTCACCCGCTACCCGATGCTGATGAGTTTGAGGATGTCGATCAGCTTTACATCGACCCGGAAGAGTGCATTGATTGTGGCGTTTGCGAACCCGAATGTCCGGTCGAAGCGATCTTCATGGAAGAAGATGTCCCGGAGGAATGGGAAGAGTTCATAGATATTAATGCTGAATACTTTGAATAACGGATAGTTGACGCAACTTTTGGATTGCGATGCCTCGAACGGTTGTCGATTTGCAAGCCTGCTTAGGGTAACGCAAATCGGCAACCGTATTTTTTTCTTAACTTACTTGAGCAGCACTATGCAGAAATTCCAACCGATCCGTATTGAAAGAAGCAACACAAGTTTGAGGATTCAGTGGAAGGACTCGCACCACAGTGAGTTGTCCTACCGTCTTCTCCGCCAAAAGTGTCCATGTGCGCGATGCTACGCAACGCGTTCGGGTAAAGATCCTTTTCGCATCTTACCCACTGACGATTTTTTTGAAAATTTACAGCTTGTGGATATCCAGTTAGTAGGGCGTTATGCCGTGCGGTTGATTTGGAGCGATGGGCATCGGACTGGGATTTATACGTTTCAGTTTTTGCGAGAACTCAGCGAAGACCCTCCAGCAACTGAGGTTGATGAGATATAGTGGGTGCTATTCGGACAGCAGCCGCAGCACAAGATAGCAGTTTGGCGTTTTCTTCTCAGCACCTAATTCACTGCTAAGCCTCTTACACTCATTCCAATAACGCGTATAATTGAGGGGTCGGTATCGGCGGCGTTGCCCAATAAAGGTTTTATGACAACACGCTAATTCATTACCGTTATGGATCGGATAGCCCCAGACCCGGCAAATGACCGGACGGTGTTCGTAAACAGCACAGACCCCGGCAATCAGCATCGGACACTCACCCTCAGGTGTGCCTTTGATCACCTCGATCGCTTTCATGCCTGCATCGGGTATGATGTTTTCGACGGTGTAGCCGTGAGTCTCCAATTTTTTAATAGTCCGCTCGGCTTTCCGGCGAATATGTGTGCGCAGCTGCGCAGGAAGCATCTCTAACCCGATCTTCAAGTCGTGAGCCTCAACCTCACTAATCGCCATTGTTGCCGTATTCTGGCAGCAAGAAAAGCAGTCAGAGGGGCACGGTACGCCTCCCGAGGCTTCACGCAAACGCTCAACATCGCGCTGAATCTCGCTAACAAGTTCACGATAGGCTTCCATAGCAACACCTAATCTAAGGAAAGCGCGTAAACAGCATGGCGGAAGATGACGACTTTCGCCCCGTTCGCTAAAATCAGCTTAATCTCGTAAGGACTCACCCAGTCTATAGTCCCACGAAAAATTTCTCCTGCTCGGAGTGCGATCTCAATCACAGATTTACTTCTTCGGGCCCTCTGCACCGCCTCGGTATCCAGTTCACAGGCATCGGCATCGGAAGTTAATTGCGTTAACTGCTGCGCCTTGACAGCTTCATCAATAGCAATAGCTGCCTGAACCCGCTCGGCATCAACATCCTTATAACAGTATTTAACATCCGTTTTCGCGACGTGTCGCTCCTTTCCATTGCTATTGAGGGTCAAACGTGAGAGCGTCATTTCAAGGACCGTTGCGGGCAATTGCACATCGCCGGACAATGCGAAAAACATAGGCGTTTCAAAGTTAATCTGCTTGAGGATGTAGAGATCTCCGAAACTGAGTTGTTTTGAAGTTTGTTCTTTCACATCTTGCGTCGAAGTTTCAGCAGTGTCAAAATCTCTTGGTGGGTTTGGCTGGCGTCTGGGTTTCGCAGCCGGTTTTGAAGTCGTCATAGAGACACTGCGGTCGCGGCGACTCCGAGTCGGCTTTGGCTTGACGGCTCCGTCCTCAAAGGTAGAAGCACCCTCATTACCGCCGAATTGGTCTTGATGCTGTCCAGGAAAGCCGGCGTAGCCACGCGGAATGATCGCTTTTCCTTGTCTCAACCATCGGCGCTCCGTAGGGGTTAACAACACTTCAACATTCTGAGCAACAAGCCCCTTCTCTCCTTCAACGATGTTGTATTTCACCCGCTGCCCGACCCGGAGTTCCTCGTATTCGGGTTGCTTAATCGCAGAACTGTGTAAGAAAACATCAGCATCACTGCTATCTTGGGCGATAAATCCGAAGCCTTTATCGAAATTGTAGTACTTAATCCGTCCTGTAGGCATTATATGCTCCTGGCGTCTTGTCCATTTTCAGGAAGATGACGCTAAACATTCACCATTTGCGTTCCTACGCGAGCATTTCTCTTTTGTCAGGCGGCTTGCACACGAGCCATCCTGAATTTACGTTTTTCTTGACAGAATCGACCTGCTATTTTATAATAGATCAACTTTGCTTTTCTGTAGCAAGTTTTGCGAACCTGTATATCCTATTATACACTACAAATTGCGCTTTGCGACACTGAAAACATTATATAGTAAAACACAATCCAACATATTTGTCAAGTATAGCACTGTGAATGCTTTTTGCCAATTCGTTTTATATACTTGCTTTGCTTTATGTATGTAAATATTCTTACGAGATGTAGTGCGAAAAGTTACGTGATATTTCACACAAACGTCAATATCAGCAAGCCCAACCAAAATCTAAATAGCCGAAATGGAAACGCTGTTTTCAGTGTCTAATTTTTAGGAGACTCTACATGGCAACCACCGATTTAGCACATCATATTCAATCAATTCGACTCGTTGATACACACGAGCACATGCGGCGCGAAAACGACTGGGTCGAAAACGGTCCCGATATCCTCCAAGATCTGTTTGGGAACTATGTCCCCGCTGACTTAGTAACAGCGGGTGCCTCTCCAGAAGCCATGCGTGACCTGATGGACGCTTCCAAGGATATTACGTCGCGGTTTGAAGGCATCCGAGAGGCATGGGAAGCAACGCAGTTCACCGGTTATGGCGAGGCCGTCAGCCTCATTGCCAAACATATCTATGGACTCGACGAACTCACAGGCGATGGACTCGCAAGTGCCGATAACCTAAAGACGCTTCGCACTCCCGGCAAACGCTATCACATTTTACACAACATCGCGAACCTTGATCACATCCAAACAGATGACTTCAGTTGGCCGTGTACTCCGGACACTTCCGGTCCTGACTTTTTTCTTTATGACCTCTCGTGGGCAACATTTTGTAACGGACAGGTAGATCCAAGTGCCATTCACGCTGAAACAGGCGTTGAAGTCAGCGATCTCGCCTCCCTAAAACATGGAATGAAGGCGATCTTTGCCAAACATGCCGGTTGTGCTATCGCTGTGAAATCGCAACATGCTTACAACCGAACGCTCAACTGGATCGAACGCAGTGACGCTGAGGCTTCCGATGCCCTGAATACTGTGCTAACACAGCCTGCTTCAGAAGTCGATGAAGCGACACGCCTGTGTCTCGGCGATTGGTGTTGGGCACGCGGTGTTGAACTCACGATTGAACATAATCTCCCTTTCAAAATTCACACGGGTTACTATGCAGGCAATGATCGGATGCCCGTCCGCCGTATTCCTGCTGGAAATATGTGTGCTTTGTTCGCTCGGTATCTTGACGCGAAGTTTGTCCTCATGCACATCGCCTATCCTTACAACGATGAACTGGTCGCACTCGCCAAGCACTACCGAAATATCTGGGTAGACTTCTGTTGGGCATGGAGCATTGATCCATACAGTTCACGCGATTTCCTACGCCGGTGCATCCACGCCGTGCCGTCCAATAAGCTATTCGCCTTTGGCGGTGACACGGGTTGGCCGACGAGTGCGATGGCTTATGCCATCCAAGCGAGAAACGAGATCCGCCGTGCCCTTGAGGCAGAAATCGCAGACGGTTACCTCACGGAGAAACAGGCGATGGCGTTCGCGACTCGGATTATGAATACAAATCAGTATGCCTGTTTTGACATCGATGGCACCCGTGCAAACATGGCAAAAGCGGCGTGACGTTACAGGTGAACATTGCGTTTATGCGTCGCGTAAGGCTTGCAGGCTCGTTGTATAAGGTGACCGTGCCACGCCTTTTTCAGTAATAATCGCCGTGACGAGTGACGCGGGTGTAACATCAAAGGCTGGGCTATAGACTTTCACGCCTTCAGGTGCGGTTACCTTTCCGAACCCTTCGGTTACCTCTTCTGCTGCACGCTGCTCAATGGGAATCTCTGCCCCGGTTTCAAGCGAAAAATCTAATGTTGAAGTCGGCGCGGCGACATAAAAGGGAATGCCGTGTGCATCCGCGAGGATAGCTACATTATAGGTGCCGATTTTGTTTGCAGTGTCGCCGTTCGCGGCAATCCGATCAGCACCAACAACAACACACTGAATTTTGCCTTCTTTCATCACCTGTGCTGCCATATTGTCACAGATAAGGGTCACATCAATTCCCGCTTGCATCAACTCCCAAGTGGTGAGCCGCGCGCCTTGTAGCAACGGACGCGTTTCATCGGCATACACCTGTATCTGCTTACCGGCTTCGTGTGCACTGAACATCACAGCCAATGCAGTGCCATAGTCAGATGTAGCCAACCCCCCGGCGTTGCAGTGTGTCAGAATGGTATCGTTTTCATTTAACAACGCCATCCCGTGTTGTCCAATCGCGCGACACATCGCTTTATCCTCAGCGATAATCTCTAACGCCTCTGTGAGCAGAACCTCTTTGAGTTCAGCAATCTGAAGGTGACTGTTCTGCGCCGCTACTCGCATCATCCTATCGAGTGCCCAAAAGAGGTTGACGGCTGTCGGTCGCGAGGTAGCCAAGTAATCGGTCGCGGCTTTGAGTTCAGCCGCGAAAGTGTCATAAGTTTTCGCGGTAGAGTTCCAGATTCCGAGCACCGCACCCAAAGCACCGGCAATGCCGATTGCAGGCGCGCCTCGGACACGCAGCGACTTAATCGCTTCCCAGATTGATGGAAGATCGTCACAATAAATCTGCTTAAATTCGTTGGGCAACAGCGTCTGATCAATGAGTCGGATTTTGCCATCCGCCCATTCAATTGTTGAAAATGCCATTTTTTCGTAGCATCCCCTCCCTAAAAAAAACGAAGTATGTTGGTAAGTAAAGAAACAAAAACTAAAATTATCCTTTAAATCGGACATGTCAGCTGACCCAGTTCATCGGTCAACCGTAGGTTCTCGGTATAATCAACTGGGCAATCAATGATTGATGGGACCTTCTGGTTGAAAGCATCATTGAGGATAGGAACGAGTTCGTCACTACTTTCAACCCTGTAGCCCTTGGCACCGAAGGCTTCAGCATATTTGACAAAATCAGGGTTCGTAAAATCAATATGTGCAGGTCTTCCGAATCCGTTCATCTGTTTCCACTCAATAAGTCCATAAGCCTCATCATTGAAGATGAGTGTGACAAAAGGGACACCGACTCGGACAGCAGTCTCGATTTCCTGAGAGTTCATCAAGAACCCGCCATCGCCGCAGACGGCTAAACATTTACGTTCAGGATAGATAAGTTTGGCGGCGATAGCCCCCGGGACAGCGATGCCCATTGCAGCAAATCCGTTGGAGATGATACATGTATTCGGTTTATAACACGGATACATCCGCGCAATCCACATTTTATGTGCCCCGACATCAGAAATGAGAATATCGTCTTCAGCAAGTACAGAACGGACATCACTCAATATCTTTTGCGGTTTTATCGGAAATCCTTTGTCATCTCGGTGTTCATCGAGTTGATCGAGTATGATTTTCCGCAAAGTATTTGAGGCGTATTCCGAATCTTTAGGATAAATTTCTTGTGCCATCAGATGTCTGAGGCTCTGCCGAATGTTCCCCACCATCTCGACATCAGTGACATAAGCGGCATCACTTTCACTGGCTTGGGTATCAATATGAATGAGTTTCTTGTCGCGATTTGGATTCCAGAGCCGAGGGTGGTATTCAACAATATCGTAGCCGATGGCGATGACGAGATCTGCTCGGTCGAACCCGCAAGAGACAAAATCGTGGGCTTGCAATCCAACACTGAGCAAAGAAAGCCGGTGTGTCCACGGGATGCTCCCTTTCCCCATAAAAGTGTGGGCAACCGGAATGTTTGTCATTTCAGCGAATTGGGTCAGTATTCGAGAGGCTTTTTGCCGGACAACCCCATTTCCTGCGAGGATGATAGGCTGTTTTGCATCGTTAATCAATTGCGCAGCGCGTTCCAAACAAGATGCGACAGGTTCCGCCTCGCTGGGATGGTCGTGCCGGATAGGTTCGGCATCAATCTGCATCTCTGCGACATCCTCGGGAAAATCGATGTGGGTCGCCCCGGGTTTCTCACCTGTTGCTGTTTTAAAGGCTTTACTGATAGATTCCGGTATGATTTCGGGTAAGTGGATGAGGGTGTTCCATTTCGTCATCGGCTTGAAGACGGAAACGACATCCATATATTGGTGCGACTCCTTGTGCATCCTGTCGAGGCTCGCTTGTCCGGTAATTGCGACGAGCGGTGAGCGATCCATATTAGCATCCGCAACGCCGGTGACAAGGTTCATGGCACCGGGACCGAGGGTGGCGAGGCAGACCCCGGCGCGTCCAGTGAGACGACCGTAGACATCCGCCATGAAGGCGGCCCCGCGTTCATCACGCGTCTGAATGAATTGAATCTTCGACTCCAAGAGGGCATCCATCAAATCCAAGTTTTCTTCGCCAGGGATTCCAAAGATATAGTCAACATTTTCGTTTTCGAGGCATTTAACGGTGAGTTCTGATGCTTTCATGATTCGATTTCCTTTAGATGTATTGCTAACAAATAATGAGTCCTAAGTTAGTTTTTTGAATCTCTTAACGCTAAACTTAGAAATATTGATGACAATCAGCAAAAATTTGTTTTTTTCAATTCCCTATTATACAATAATATAACAGATTGCGTCTAAACAATGCAATTTTAAATTCAGAGAACAGAACTATTCATGGTGGCTTTTACGACATCCCGAACAAGTTCGGGCATCCACAATAAATTCGCAGGTATCATCCTATAAACAAACATACAAAAGTTCATGAAAAGAAATTTCATCTATCTCTGCATTCTCGTGTTGTTCGTAAATACACAAATCGTCTTTGCCCAAAGCAATTCAGAAGGTTTCCCTCATATCACAAACACCCCCGGCGAACTCATTGTACGCCTACATTCAGATGCTTCCGTTGCAGCACTTGACAGGTTGAATAAACGGCTCGGTGCTGTATCTGCCGCTCCTATTTTCTCACCAGCGACACCCGCCGGACAACACCCCCGTCTTAAGAATATCTACCTCATCCGATTCCCAATACAATGGGCATTAGAACCCTTGCTGCAGCGATATGAACAACATCCTGCCGTTGAAACAGTCGAATTGAATCGTCTCAGTCAGCCTTGTGCAGGGACAGTGCCAAATGATCCGGGTTACAGTGAACAGTGGAACCTGAGATTAATAAATATGATAGAAGCGTGGCGTATTGCGCAAGGAGATCCACAGGTAACAGTGGCTGTTGTGGATAGCGGTATCGCGACACGACATCCTGAATTCCGCTCACAACTCTGGCAAAATAGGGGTGAAATACCTGAAAACGGCATTGATGATGACAGAAACGGTTATATTGATGACGTTAACGGTTGGGATTTTAGCGATGCGCCGACGCTACCGGGTGGTGGCGATTGGACGGTGCGCGATAATGAACCTGAGGATGAAACGGGACACGGCACACATGTCTCTGGGATTATTGCCGCGGCAACGAACAATGGGATCGGAATTGCTGGAATTGCCTCGGAATGCCGCCTCATGCCGTTGAGAGCTGGCTTCAAATTTGGTGGTGGTGAGTATCTCCAAAACGACGATCTTGCTGCGGCTATCGTTTATGCAGCGGATAATGGGGCACAGGTGATTAATATGAGCTGGGGAGATACTGTGAACGCTTTCATCATAGAAGCGAGTTTAGAATACGCTTATGCCCGCGGTTGCGTATTGGTCGGTGCAGCGGGAAACTCAGGATCGCTCGGCTCTTATTATCCTGCTGGTCTTAAAACCGTTATCTCTGTCGCAGGACTTGGACGGGAAAAGCAGTTATATAGCGATTCTAATTTCGGGGCAACAATTGACATCGCCGCCCCGGGTGAAGAAATTCCGAGTACAGATATTGACGGTGGCTATCAAAACAGGTCTGGCACATCAATGGCAGCGGCGCATGTCTCTGGCATTGCTGGCTTGGTAATCGCTACGAACCCAAACTATAGCAACGCAGAAGTTCAACAAACCCTCACTGCTACTGCAGAACCCCTATTTATCAATTCTCTCGTCGGTGCGGGGTCACTTGACGCATACGCCGTGCTTACGGCTTCAACAGCGATCATCGCTCAAATTGACGCGCATCAAATAGCACCCCTCGTTGAAGGATCCAGTAATATCGAGATTTTCGGCAGTGCTGGCGGATCTGGATTTATTGAATACTGGCTGGAGTATGGGGTCGGTGAAGTTCCAAATTTATGGTTGCCTTTAGGACCTGTGCAAACGAAGCCTAAGTTTAATGCCTGTTTGCATAAGTGGGACACTTCTGACTTGGCGGAGAACCGATATACATTGAGACTCAGCGTCAAAACAGAAAGCGGTGAAATCAAAAGAGACAGAGTCGTTGTTGACGTGAGTCACACAGCACCGCTCATTTCAAGACACGAATTACAGACATGGCTTGCAGGAGACAGAACCGACTCGGTCGTTACGTGGCAAACCGACGAAGTATCCATCGGTGAGATTGAGATTTTTGATATAACGGGAAACATTAGCAGGGCTGCCCGCTCAGATTCAGAGAACCTTCTCCATATTGTGAATGTATCCGATTTAGGTATCCCACCGGGCAGCTATATGTACCGATTGTTGGTGGCAAACCGCGTTGGACTTCTACGCATCGATGATAACAACGGGGCATTGTATCAGATTGAAACACAGAATACCCGGATTCAGCCGTTGCCCCTCTTGCAAACCGCATCCGCTGAACAGGGGTTGCACGCAGTTGTCGCGCCAGTGGATATGAATGGAAATGGGAAATTGGAAATTATCGCCACTGAAATAGACACGGGTTCCGCAAAGATTTTTGAGATACAAGATAACGGCAGATTTGCGGCAATCTTTTCATTCGCCGAACCGCTATGGCCCCGGGCAATATCAGATACCGACGGGGACGGACGGATAGAAATATTGTGCAATGCTTTAGACGTGATCTTTTTGCTGGAGCAACCCGCACAGGGCATGTTCCCGACAGAACGCATTTGGGAGGTCCAAGGGAATTGGAGCAAAACGATTATAGATGCGGATGCGGATGGGATAGATGAAATTATTGCACGCGACGACGCTACTGACGCCATTTATGTATATGAGGCAAACGGAGATAACAACTACTATAGGACGGCTATACTCGAAAACCCAACGTTAGGGCACAATGGACTCAGCGCAAATTTTGTGACGGATGATTTCGATGGCGATGGGCAGATAGAAATTTTAGCTGGCGATAATGACAGTGAACTATTTTTGTACGAGGCAATTGGGGACAACACATACAGACAGACATGGGTTCACGCACTCCCTGAAGGTGATCCACAACTCTTTGCCGCTGGTGATATGGACGGCGATGGGAAAGCGGAATTCGCTATCTGTGCGCAGACCGGCACCGCAATCGGCACTACACCATTGGATATTCGTTACTATCACTGGGTATTGACCATTTTCACTTCGGAAGGTAATGATGCCTATCGCGCTGTATGGACACAACGGATTCGTGACGTGCGTGATGGTGGAAACGGAATGGTTATTGCGGACATAAACAACGATGGACGGAATGAATTGTGCCTCGCCACTGCCCCAAATTTCTACGTTATTCAATACGATAACGGAGGCTACCATCCGCTCTGGCACCATCCGGCGACAAACACCTCTAATCCGATCGTGGCTGACATCAACGGGGATGGGATGAATGCACTGTTGTTCAATAGCGATAACGCCTTAGCGGTCTTTAAAGCCTCGGCATTTTCAAGTTCGCAGCCGAAAATTTTCCTTAGCACACCGTGGGGTATTACAGCGAAACCGGTTGACGAAAGCTCCGTGTTGGTCTCATGGCACACCTCGGAGAAATCCGTAACACACATCCTCTATCGTGGAGAGCGTCGGGACTCGCTGCAGCCGATTCGTGAAGGGATTCGGGAAACTGCGTTTACAGATAGCGGACTCACGATGGGAAAAACTTATTGGTATGCGGTTATGTCGCAGGACTCAAACGGCAGACGCTCACGCGGGTCCACTTTGGTGTCTGTTACGCCGACGCGACGCCCCAGATTACATGCAGCCGATTATTCACCGCCAAATCAGCTCTTGCTACAGTTTGACAAACCGATGGGATTGTCAACGACGCACGCTGGGCGTTACCGGCTGTACAAACAAGAAGGAACAGAGAGTCATTCAGGAAGTTATGCACCGACTTCAGCAATTCTGGATAAGTCCGGACATCGGGTCGTGCTTACATTTTCCCCTGCCGTTTTCCGCACAGGAAATCGCTATCAGATTGAGGCACTACAACTTTCGGATATGGACGGTGCGGAACTTGCAGACGACGCGCGAACATTGACAGTCCTACTGCCAGCACCAACGCTAACCGAGACAATCGTCTATCCGAATCCAGCGGAAGGCAATGCGGTTACCTTTGCTAAACTCCCTATTGGCACAAGTATTCACATTTACGATGTCGCTGGAAACTGCATCGCTGCGTTTGAGAGGACGGAACGGGAGCGGGATAGAAAGGTTTGGGATCTTTCTGGAATTAGTAGCGGAATCTATGTCTATGTGCTTGAATCAGAAACAGGCCGACGTATCGGCAAGCTTTCGGTCATCCGTTAAGTCTCATCTATGGTTTTTGGGACCCGCATTCAGATGTACATAGGCAGGATTGAGTTTGAGAACGTTCCGAATTGATTCTATCGCCTTCTTTCGTTCTCCTGCTTTTAAGGCGACCTGTGCGAGGTGGTAGTGTGTCTCAACAGCATCACTTTGAAGATTGATGGAGCGTTCTAACGCTTTCATGGCTTTATTCATCTGCCCACGTTTCGCCAAAACCCAACCGAGGGTATCATGATAAGCGGCGACATTCGGATTTAACGTGACAGCGGTATAAGCTAACGTCTCAGCAAGGTTCAGTTTCTGTTGGTAACCGTCAACATAGAGACGTGCGAGATTGTTATACGCTTCTCCATATTTCGGTGCAAGACGGATTGCCTGTTCATAAGCGCGCTGTGCGTCTTGCAGACGCTCAAGTTTCATATAGGTAGTGCCAAGAATGTTATAGGTCTCGTAGTCCTGCACAACTTTTGCTTCAGCAGAAGTAGTCGTTGGATACATGCCGCTAAGCGAGGCTTCAGCGGTAAATACACCTGGATCGACATTCTCCCGCTCCTCCAGAAACAATTCATACGCTTCAGCTGCGAGCGCATACTGTCCCTCCTTGAAATATGCGAATCCAAGTTTCCTATAGAAATGGATAGGGAGTGCCCCAAGGTCTCTGCTCAACTGATAGGCACTAATAGCTTGTCTATAGTGTCCCTCTTGGATGTAAAAATCGCCTTCAGCCAAAGAGCGTTTTACTAAATCCGGGACTTCGGTAGCCGAGAGTCCCATACTCAATAAAGGGGTCTCCTTTGCGCCGCGATACTTTTGATATTGCATAAAACCAATTGTGGTGGCAAGGAGAATGCTCCACAAAATCAGGTAGACGCGCGAACGGGACACCCACCTTTTGGAGAGGTATTTTCCAGGGTGCAGGACAGCAAGAAAAAAGTTCTCATGTTCCTCTTCGGAGGGTGCTACATCCGGATGATATGGAACAGTGGCGGCATTCGGTGCCAATACAGGAAGCGCGACAGACGAACCCGCAAGCCGCGGCGATTGCGAGATTGATTTTACTAAATCGTCTATTTCTGGATCTTCATCTGGATCTCGGTATTTTTTCTCCGGAATCTCTGTATCTTCTTCGGGGTCTGAGGGCCCTGGATCCTGGATTTCGCTATCCTCATCCGATTCTGGCATCTCCGCATCTGGCATCCGGTTTTCTGAAAGTTCCGTTTCCGTTACGGTCTCCTCTAGTGTCTCAGTAGATGGGTTATAGTCGTCCTCATCTACTATTTCTTCGGGTTCAATCTCAGTTCTTAAGTCTGATTCTACTGAAGGTTCTTCAAAGGTATCTTCTACAGCAACCTCTGTTTGTTCCTGATCCAGTTTATCTGTTGTCTCGGCATCGCGAGAGGTACGCGGGTTACTCCTATTGAGTAGGTAATGTAAAAGTGAGTCGTGCCCCTTTTCCGCCTTTTCTACTTCTACAAGGTCTGGGTCCGGGCGCGGCGTATCTTCAGATAGCGTTGATTCAGGAGGTTGGGTAGTACGCTTTTGAGCAGGAACAGTCGCCTCTTGGTTTAGCTGCTGCGGCGTGTTTCCGTTACCATAACGTTCGCGAATCTTACTAATGCATTTCTTGACCTCTATCCGTGTAAGCATAGAGTCAACGTTGCTCAGCGATTCCAAGGTCGGAAGGACCTCGGGATTTCCTAACTCACCGATAGCTTCCAGCATTGCCCAAACTGTCAAATCTTTGGATTCAGCTTGCAATGCTTCAAGGAGAGGTTCTATTGCCCCGGTTGCCCCAAGACCTTGAAGTGCTTTCGCTGCCTCACGCCGTATCATCGAATCAGCATCGGAGAGTGCCTCAATTAGGAACCCTACACTGCGTGCGTCCCCTTGAGCAGCAAGACCTTCAATAGCACTGCTACGCACGACAACCGGTTGCGTTGTATCTGTTAAATTCTGAATGAGTTGGTCAAAAGATGGCATAATTTTTTAATAGAAGTATTTATTGCCAACAGTATTTGCTCGCCCTTTGTCGGTAAAGTTCTGAACACACTTTTAGACTGAAAATTAGCCGAACTCAAAAGAACCTTACCCCTGTATTGAGACACTAATCCATTTAATAATACGATTTTTATCGAGGAAGGATACATTTATTTCGTTGTTGATTGTTGGTACTTGGTTAATTTGTGTGGAAGTCAAGCAGGCTTTCATTTTTAAAGCATCTCTGACTTCTAAACATTGGCATGCTGTTAACAAATTTTCTCCAAAGGACACTTGACATTTCTCAGAGTAGTTTGTATTATAAATACAACTTTTTAATAAATATGGAGGCACTTATGGAAAATAGGTTTTCTACACATTTTTTGTTACTTACACTTCTGATATTGCCCTTTACAATCCTCTCATCAGCACTTGCTGACTCACATATAGAACGAGGCGGCACTTTAATCTTCGGGCGCGGAGGCGATTCTATCGGGCTCGATCCTGCACATGAGATGGATGGTGAATCCTTCAAAGTCTGCGAAAATATTTACGATACACTCATACAATACAAAGATGAAAGCACGGAACTTGAACCGGCACTCGCGACGAGTTGGAAGAGTACAGAAGACGGTTTAACATGGACTTTCCAACTGCGTCAAGGCGTGACTTTCCATGACGGAACCCCCTTCAACGCAGAAGCTGTCCTCTTCTCGCTTAACCGACAACACGAGGATACACATCCATTTCATAAAGTCGGTGGTGCCTATAACTATTGGATAGACACCGGCTTAGCAGAAGTTGTGGACAAAATTACTGCCCTTGACGAATTCACAATCCAAATTCGCCTTAAAACGGCTTATGCGCCGTTCATTCCAACACTTGCGATCTCTGCCTTCGCAATTGTGAGTCCGACAGCACTGAAAAAATGGGGTGAGGATTTTACGAATCATCCTGTTGGCACGGGTCCTTTCAAGTTCGTCCGATGGGACCGGAACGATAAGGTTGTGCTTGAAGCGAATGACGACTATTGGGGTGGCAGACCGCCGTTGGATAGGGTTATTTTTCAGTCTATTCCCGATAATTCGGTACGCCTCATCAAACTCCAAGAGGGCAGCCTTCATGCGATGGAGTTTCCCAACCCCGATGACTTTCAACAGATTCAAGATGACGCGATGCTTGAGTTAATCATGCAACCCGGTATGAGTGTCGGCTATCTTGCAATGAACATGGACAAACCGCCATTCGATAATCTCAAGGTCCGGCTTGCGATCAATCATGCCGTTAACAAAGCAGCCATTATTGAACATCTATATCAAGGTATGGGGGTTCCAGCGAAAAATCCGATTCCGCCGACCCTCTGGAGTTATGACGATACAATTGAAGATTACGCCTATGACCCGGAATTAGCGAAGCAATTGCTCACAGAGGCAGGCTATCCCGATGGGTTTGAGACAACCCTCTGGGCACTACCCGTCCCTCGTCCATATATCCCGGATGGGCGTGCGCTCGCTGAGGTGTTGCAATCCGAACTCCGAAACATCGGTATCGAGGCAAAAATCGTGACCTACGACTGGGGCACTTACTTGGAAAAAGTGAAAAACGGGGAGCACGATATAGCCATGTTAGGTTGGAGTGCCGATTTAGGAGACCCGGATAACTTTTTCTATTATCTTTTGAGCAAATCGGCAGCCGAGAAACCCGCTGGGAATATATCGTTCTATCGAAGTGATGCCATGCAGGATCTGCTTGAGCGGGCAAGGGCAAGCACTGACCAAGAGGAACGCGTTTCGCTTTATCGAGAAGCACAGCAGATTTTTCACAAAGATGTTCCATGGGTCCCATTAGCGCATGCACAGCAGATTTTGGTTATTAACAAACAGGTTAAGGGACTTAAACTCCATCCTTTAATGTGGAAATACTTCCGCCAAATTTGGCTGGAAAAGTAAAGAAAGTCTGGGTATCTAATAACAATTCATCAATCATACTGAATTCTAAAAACAGGAACAACAAATGAATAAATCCGTATTTCGCGTAGGTGTCACGCGGGACTTTTTGGGACCCGATGGGACCAGTGATTTAGACGATGTCGCCGGTCCGCTTTTTGACGAAGCCGGTTTGCAGTGGGAATATATTGCAGAGAATACACCCGTATTACAAGCTGCGCAGGTCCAGGACTATGACGCGCTCTTGGTACTGGGCGCGGGTATCACAGCAGAGACTTTCACAAATGCTGACAGATTGGCTGTTATCGCTCGCTTCGGCGTTGGATACGATAAGGTGGATGTACCAGCATGTACCGAAAATGGTGTGCTGCTCACGATTGCTCCCGACGGTGTCCGCCGTCCTGTTGCCACCTCCATCATGACTTTTGTCTTATCGCTGAGTCACATGCTGTTGATAAAGGACCGACTCATCCGTGCTGGTGGCTGGAGAAATACACAAAACTACAGAGGCATGGGGTTGGTCGGTAGAACGCTGGGACTCGTCGGTATGGGGAACATTGGGAAAGAGGCGTTCCAACTGGCGAAACCTTTCGGCATGCGCCATATCACCTACGATCCGTACGTTACGGCTGCTGAGGCGGCAGAAGTCGGCGTAGAACTCGTCGACTTGGACACCTTGATGCGGACTGCTGATTTCGTGTGTGTCTGCTGCCCACTCAACGAGGAGACACACGGACTCGTCAATGCGAGACGTATCGGACTAATGAAACCGACGGCTTACTTCATTAACACTGCACGGGGTCCCATCGTTGATCAGAAAGCACTCACAGAAGCACTCCAGAATCGACGGATTCAAGGGGCGGGGCTTGATGTCTTTGAACAGGAACCGATTGACGATAACGATCCGCTCCTGACGTTAGACAACGTTATTGTTACACCGCACAGTATCTGTTGGACGGATGAATGTTTTGACGGCAACGCCAAGAGTGCGTGTGGGAGTATTATCAACGTGGCTTCTGGGCAAACCCCTTCGTATATTGTCAATCGAGATGTTATAGATAGCCCAAAACTACAGCGAAAGTTAGCGAGGTAAAACATGGAGGCACACCATGCTCACAGAACAGCAAGTCAAGCATTTCCATACCTTGGGGTTCCTGATTTTTCGGCAGTTGTTTAACAAAGACGAACTGAACACGATACACGAAGAGTTTGAAGCAGCGATGGATGCGGCGTATCGTCATGCGCCATTCGATGGAACCCACCGACATTGGTTGCCGATGATGGCACCTGAAACACCGTTCTTCGCGAATTTGCCGGAAGATCCACGATTTAGCGAAGTCGCAGAACAGCTCTACGGCGACGATGTATTTTTTGTTGTCTCGGACGCGAACCGTTATGTAGGAAATACGGGTTGGCACCCAGACCATAATGTCGATCCAACCAAGGATTGCTATGGGGTGAAATTTGCGTACTATCTTGAACCTGTTGATGCTGAAAGCGGGGCGCTGCGACTAATTCCCGGCTCTCACAAGAACCCACTACACGATGATCTGCGCGAGAATTTGAATGAGTTGGGATTGGAGATTTGTGACGTTCCAGGTTATGTTTGTAAATCGGAGCCAGGGGATGTAGTCGCTTTCGATATGCGGTGCTGGCATGCGAGTTGGGGTGGTAGTGAAGATCGCCGCATGTGTACGGTGGTCTACTACAACAACCCGAAGACCTCAGTGGAAGAGGCTGCCACACGCAATCGAGCACGCAGCAACGCCAAAAGCTCTGAACACTTCAACCGACCAGGTACATCGCTTTACGATCCATATTGGATCGAAAACCCGTCGGGAAGTGAAAAGCGACAACGTTGGATTGATCGGTTGCGCGAATTGGGATTCTTAGATCCCGTTCAAACCCTTTCTTTTTAGATTTCCCACAGTTATGGGAGACATGTGGACTCAAGATGGATGCTGGAACTCACAAGTAGAGACAACCATAGATGGATATGAAAACATACATACTCCTGCGGAAGCTTTTCCGAGGTGCCTCAAACACAAAAGTGTCCTTATCCGTGCTGCGGCACACTCAGGGAAGAATATACATACAGAAGCAACTGCTAACGGTAAACGATATGAGTTAGATGCTAAACAGAACGACCCTATCAACGGTATACGCTATTTGTGGTTTGCCAAGGGAATTGGACTCGTGAAAATGCGCTACGAACGTACCAATGGTTTCACAACGGAAGCGGAATTATTTGAATACAGAGTGCCGGCGGGTAAAATAGAAGAATCTCTGCCTTTACAGATTGGATCTATGTATACATACAAATATCACAATATCTATCGCAATGAAACAATGACTGAAACGTGGCGCGTCACTGAAAGTTTTTGAATCTGAACAGCACCCAACAGGCTTCCAGCAGCATAACTTTGATTTAATCCCATGCTAAAAAAAGGAGAAGAACGTGAAACATGTTATCTTAACTACACTACTTTTGCTCATTTTCGGAATTACATTTGTTGGATGTCACGCAACAGTGAATCCTAAGATAGAGAGAGAACTGGATTCAGCGGCTTCGATAGAGAACTATTCTGGACCCCAAACGGTTGAATCCCTTATGGAAGCGTTTGATGCAAGATATAGTTCTCGTGCAGCAAACACAAAATGGGCTATGGATATTGTAATGCTGGAGTTTCCAAAATCAATTGACTCAATAACAAAAATGTCCCTTTACAACTTCGGTGTTAACTTTGGGATATTATATAATAGGGAAAATTAAAGGGAAAATTAAGATGTCAAGTAGCATTAGCCGCTCGCGAATCCTTATGATTCCGGTCAAACCAGGGACTCGCCTAGAAGAAGATCGCGAATGGTCTGAATTAGCATTATTCGCTGATTTGAAGCCCTTCCACATTCAGGACGAGGCATATTTGTTTGGAAATGGTAAAAAGAACGTATCCCTAAAACGGTGTCTTGAGATGGCTCAGTTTCATTCTGTAGGATACGATTACATCCTGGGAATGTATACAGGCGCGTTTCTATGGCATGCTATTTTCCGGTTAGCGGGCATTAAAACACCTTTTATTTTTCAGCCTTGCTTTAATCATGTACAGTTATAGTATATCCCGAAAATAAGTTTACATTTTCTGGTATTTATGTTATAGTTTCTGATTATGGCCTATTCCACAGATTTACGCAAACGCGTGCTTGATTTTATCGATAACGGTGGCAGTAAAGCCGCCGCTGAAGGCACCTTTGGGGTCTCAAGAAGGACGATCTATAACTGGTTAGAAGCAGAAGACCCGTTCGTTTATGAGAAACCGGGGCCTAAAGGTCCGCGACATATTGATTACGATGCGCTTGAGCGACACGTCGCCGACTTTCCCGATGCCACTCTCGCCGAACGTGCCAAACACTTCGGTGTTTCTGTCAACGGTATCTTTTATGCCTTCTCACAACGCAATATCACGCGAAAAAAAAGACGACGACCTACAAAGAACAGTGTCCCGTAAAACGCCAAGAGTATCTTTCAGCCTTTCAAGCAGCGACGCAGACGGATGGCAAAATACCCGTTTATATTGACGAGACGGGTTTTGCTGAAACCGATTTTCGTCGGTATGCTTATGCTCCGAGAGGCGTTCGCGTTGAAGATAAAGTGCCAAGTCATCGGTATACCACCACGACCTTGATTGCTGCACGTCTTGAGGGGTGTTTCACAGCCCCCCTGCTTTTCGAGGGGAGTTGTGATGCGATTGCTTTCAACACATGGCTTTCGGAGATGCTCTCTCCCTTGCTTAACGACAGCCATGTTCTGATTATGGATAATGCGTCTTTCCACAAAGGTTCACAGACGGCTGCATTAATCCGGGAGTCAGGTGCGAGTCTCTTGTTTTTACCCCCGTATTCTCCGGAGTTGAACCCGATTGAGAAGGATTTTGCCAACATCAAGCGGATACGGCAATATAATGCTCAGACTTCTATTGATGATATTATAAAAGTGTATAAGTAATTACGGGATACACTATAAAACAAGTTTATCCTATGTTTCTGTCTTCTCAGCTGCTTTTGCCTCACGATACCCTCTTCGCAGGCTCTATGGCTGCAAGCCGTTCCTGTGCTAAATTTGGCTTTCATTGCGATTCGCTGCATCCCCGCGGAATTGACCTGGATACATTCCATCCATTATCTGTCAATAAAGATACTCTTCGGGATTCTCTTGGGTTACCAAATAAAACAGATATTCTAATTTACACTGGACGACTGGAGCCTGACAAGAATATATTGGAGCTCTTGGATATTGTTCAGATGGTAAGACAAGAACGACCAGTTGAGTTGGTGATCTGTTATCATATCGCCCAGGAATTTAGCTATTTAATCCAATGCCAAAGGCGTGCTGAGAGAATAAAGGGCGTTTATTTCGTGTGTGGTCCATCCGAACAAACGCTCGTTCAATACTATAACGCCGCTGACCTCTTTGTCAGTGCTGCTGTTAGTATCTGTGAGACTTTTGGACGGTCTCCCGTTGAAGCAATGGCTTGTGGCACCCCGCCAATCGTCTCAGCATATGACGGTTTTCGAGAAACTGTCCCCCCTACGTGTGGTACTCTTGTTCCAACAACATTCAAAGAATCCAAGAAATGGCCGAATATTCAAGAGTTTAGCAATGCCATTCTTACTAGGTTAGATCAGGACAATACGTCCTCGTCTGAAAATTGTATCAGTCATGTTCAGCAATATGAACGTAAGACAGCCTTACAACGTATGCTGACCAAACTTAATTCTTTGCCAACTACCGAATGCCCTGTGATTGATCCAGAAAATGCTCGGATTTCGTTAAAAGGATACCCTCAAGAAATCATTGCCCTATTTGGGTCATTAGAAGGGGAATCTATCTATCAACTTTTAACAGATTTTTTAGTGACTGCCGAAGTACCTGTTCAACCCTCAAAATCGGTAATGAGAAACTTTAAAAAACAGTGGTTTTCCTATTATTGACGCTTTATATCTGATAAACCAATGCACTCCAATAATCGCCTGAAAAGTCTATCGTGTGTGCCAGCGCAATAGTTTTTTAAGAGTATCATTATAGAAAGGAGGTGAGTTCAATGAAGAAGGATCAGACCCAAAAATTAGCATATTCAAAGCCTAAAGTCGTAGCAACCTACTCCGAGCAGCAACTCTTTGCTCAAACAGAGATTGGATCAGCTACTGGGTGGAAAGAAGTAATATGGGGACGTCAGTAATGTAGTCCGAAACCGCTGAATTCTTGTATCATTAGATCGGATTCAGCGGCTCCTGAGCCAGACTTTTGGAAATCACTATATAGAAAGGAGGTGAGTTCAATGAAGAAGGATCAGACCCAAAAATTAGCATATTCAAAGCCCAAAGTCGTAGCAACCTACTCCGAGCAGCAACTCTTTGCTCAGACAGAAATCGATTTGGCCAGTGGGTGGTTTGAAACAAGATGGGGGCGTGGTTAGTCCCGTCTTGCCATGTCGTGGCTGAATCGACACAAAACTCAGCCACGACTATCGTAAAACAATTTACCGAAAAGAGATTAATATGTTAGAAGGATGAAAGGATGTGTATTCGACCTTCCCACTTTGCCAAACTAATAGGAGATATATTTTGATCGGTTCAGGAATTAGAAAAATCCAATTGAGCCAGAAGTCCATTTCAGGCGAAAGTGTAGCCTTTCCGTTTATTGGCTTTGGTCTAGGAGACAGAATTGTGTAGTGCCACCATTTATTAGGGCCAAAATTCCCTAAAGTTAAGACGAGTTTTTTTGCTGAAATTCCATAGGTGTCAAATACCCTAACGCCGAATGTGGGCGTTTCAGATGATAGACGTGTGTGATAAAATGACCGATGCGATCTCTCGCTTCGTGGATGTTCTGATAGTCGTTAAGGTGGACTTCTTCTTCCTTGAGGGTGCGGATCAACCTTTCAGCGTATCCGTTCTCCCAAGGGCGCCCTTTGTGTGCGACCGAAATCTCAACGCCATGCTGCTTCAGCATTGAGATATAGTCCTTTGAAAGATACTGCACGCCTTGGTCGGAGTGATGAATCTCTGGAACCCTGTTGTCTAAAACTTGCTCTAAGGGGTCCAAGGTCAAAGAGTGCGTCAAGTGTTGACTGAGATTCCACCCTCGAATCATGCGCGTGAAGACATCCATGAGCAGAGCGACATACACGAAGCGTCTGTTGAGGCGGACGTAGGTGATATCGCCGACCCAGACCTGATCGCAACGACAGATCTCAAGGGTCTTCAGGCGATTCTGCCACGGTTGCCGACTCTCAGCGGAGTGGGTCGTTTGACACGCCCGTTTGACAGCGACCGAGAGATTGGAAACCTCTTTCATCAATCGGGAGACGCGCTTATACCCAACGGTGTGCCCTTCAGCCGCCAGCAGCTTCGTGATACGTCTATATCCGTATGTTAGATATGTCGCAGCTAACTGCTCTATTCTCGTTCGCAGTCCCTCTTGAGAAGGGGTGCGCTTCGGCTGATAATAGAGAAGATTCGGGTTGTAGCCGAGGGTTTTACAAATCTGTCGAATCGAATATGAAGAAGCGTTGTGCACTTTTTCCACCATTTCTCGTTTCTTTGATGCCGTTAGGGCAACCACTTCGCGGCTTTTTTTTCAATATCTAAGGCAACCGTTAGACACCCAACGAGTTGCTCAAGGTGAGCGATCCGCGACGCATCCGCCGCTGACGCTTTATCCTTGGATCCAAACAGAGACGCAAAGTTTTCAATCGCTTGCTGCTTCCACTTCGACAACTGTTGTTCACTGAGGTTATGTCGCCGGCAGAGTTCTGCTTGTGAACTTTCACCGCTGAGGGCCTCCAACACGACTGCTGCTTTAAACTCGGGTGTGTATCTCGTTCGTTTCGCCATCGGAATGCTCCTTTCAGTAGATTGTGAGTATATCACAATCTTGCCTTAGGGGGTGGCCCTAATTTCCGGTGGCAGTACACACCTCAGTTAATTCCAGTCAGAGGTTAACACAATGCTTCAGACAATTGTTAACAAAGAAATTACGGCAAATATCTTGAGTTTTAGATTTCTCATGGGATTGCTGATTTATTTTTCTCTGATTGTAACAAATATCTTCGTTTTGACCAGAGGCTACGAGGACAGACTGCAAAGCTACCGAACGGCGATTCGAGAAAATGAAGATAAAATAAGTCAAGTCCAGAGATACTCTCAGTTTGGACTCACGCATACGCTAAAGTGTGATAGAAGTCCGAAACTACTGAGCATTTTCAACGAAGGCGTGGATAAAAGAAAAGGAAATACGGTAACAGTGGCACACGGATATGTCCCCGCTGTTGCTGAACAACACGGTTCTGATAATCCATACCTGAATATCTTTTCCTCTATTGATTTCACGGTTATCTGCCAAGTCGTGATGAGTCTACTCGCTCTACTCTTCGCTTATGACGCGATATCGCGGGAAAAAGAAGCCGGGACCTTGAGATTGGCACTCTCAGGCGCAGTATCGAGACCGACGCTGCTTTTGGGAAAATATATTGCTGGGATGGCATCTATCTCTCTTCCACTTATTGCGAGTTTTGTTGCAGGCTTATTGGTGATACACTTCTCTCCTTACGTCTCCTTTAGTAGCTCGGATTGGGGACGGATATTGCTAATCTTCCTCGTATCTATGCTTTACGTTTCCCTCTTTTTTCTTATTGGACTTTTTCTATCTACCCGGACAGATCGATCCTCTATCACTTTGATGTTTTCAATGTGTGTCTGGGTCCTTTTCGTGCTTATCGTTCCGAATCTAACGGTTTTGTTAGTCGAACATGCGAGTCCCATGCAATCAGAGGAATCCTATAAAGAACAGACGAGAGACCAGTGGGAACAATACGAAACCGAAGTCAAAGATTACTTTGAGAAACGAGGCGTTGAGAAACCACTGGATCGCGCCAGTTTTGGCGGTGTTGGTGTTAATTCTGGGGTCAATGACTACGACAGTGGCGAGACAGTCAGCGTAAGTGGTTTTCAAGGCGAAGAAGGTGTGCCTTTTGCGCAAGAATGTTACGGATTCAAGGAAAATCTGCGTGCACAATACGCCGATAGGATATGGCAAATCCGCAAAGCATATCTCGACAAAAATCCGAACCGACAATCTCTATTGGCACTGAACGTGTCCCGTATATCTCCGGCAGCGGTTTATTACAATGCTGCTGCGATTCTTGCGGAAACAGACTTAGGCAGTTTCTGGCGATTTATGGAACAGACGCGACAATACCGGCGTGAATGGCTCGACTATCTAAGAGACGAAGAAATATTTTCTTCACGCAGATGGTTTACGACTGAATTTGAGGAACCTTTTGACTTGCGCACAATTCCGAGATTTAAGGAACAGAGCGAAGGGGTTGGTAGTAGTTTGCAACGCGCGGGGTTAGACATTATGATACTCGCGGTTCTAAACGTTCTATTCTTCATGGGAGCATTCATCTCATTCCTGCGCTACGACGTTGTATAGTGGTGGTTTTGAGGCATTTGGAAGGAAACAATATGATCTGGCACATCGCAAAACGGGAAATCCTTGATAACTTGACGCGTTTTCGATTTGCACTCACCCTGATTCTGGTAATGGTGCTGATGGTGATGAATGCCGTGATATTCGTGAGTAGTCAATATCCGAGAAGGATCGCGGAATATTCCGAAGATACCCGCCAAGCTGTCGAATCGCTGGAAAAGAAAAGTAGTAGTTTAGGTGAACTTGCGGTAAAAGGTCCTGGGAATCTGTACAAATCTGTGAGTCCATTAACCTTCATTGCTACCGGTAAAGATGCGAACTTACCGAAGCGTGTTGAAGGAGACTCCAGTGGCGGCTACGGTATCGGTATGACAACACCTGATTTTAGTTTCCAGTATTCTTGGTCGGCAAACTGGTGGCTTCAGTATCCGCAGGACACATCCCGCAAAAACGATTCGTTACCGAATTTCACAGAATTGGATTGGACGTTCATCATCGGGTTGATTATGAGTTTTATGGCGATCCTGTTCACTTACGATGCGATCTCTGGAGAGCGTGAAACAGGAACGTTAAATTTACTTATGTCGAATTCCGTGTCCCGGGCAACTGTGCTTCTCGGAAAATTCGTCGGTGCGTTTCTGACAATCCTGCTTCCGTTGTTTATTGGGATATTGCTTAACCTAATGATTGTCAATGCGTCAAGATTGGTGTCGCTTAGCGGAGACGAATGGGCGCGGGTTGGGATAATTTTTGTTATTTCTGCGCTCTACATCTCAATATTCTTATGGCTTGGACTGTTTATCTCAAGCCAATTTTCTAATTCGTCCAGCAGTTTGCTGGTCCTATTGCTAATTTGGATCGTCTTTGTGGTGCTTATTCCAAACACAATGGGGGTTTTGGCAAGCGGCTTCAAGCAGGTTCCCTCCAGAAGTGAAATATCTCGGACAAAGAAAGCACAAGAAGAGGAAATTGACACTCGGCATAAAGAAGGAAACAAACTTTATCGAGCAGGTTCGCCTTCCGACACGCCTCCTAAAATTGCGGTGTTAAGGCTGTGGGCGGACTATCTAAATGAACATGCTGATGCAAAGAACAGAATTGAGGATGAACACCTCAATAAACAATTTGCCCAGGTCGAATTTACACAACAAATCACGCGACTATCTCCGGCGGCTATCTACAAATATGCCGTAGAATCTCTGGCAGGTACAGGGTTCAC
Organism: Candidatus Poribacteria bacterium; assembly: GCA_965232115.1. GTDB lineage: Bacteria > Poribacteria > WGA-4E > WGA-4E > WGA-3G > WGA-3G. The sequence continues at coordinate 2,473,870 of OZ246958.1, read as the reverse complement.
CAGACACAAAAGATTCATTCAACAGGCGCGCCGTTATAGACAACAGTTCGTCGATTTCATTAAATCGGAAGACAGCGGAGATAACGAAAGTTACCACGTATATCTTGTAGAAGAAGGATTGTCTCAAAAACCGGTCACCTTTAATAGCATTCCTAAATTTTCGGACAAACTGACCTTAGGTATCACTTTCAAGGGAGCAATGTTGGATTTAGCGTTGTTGGTTTTGCTCGCGCTGCTTTTATTTATGGCAGCTTCCTTGGCATTCATGACCACCGATATAAAATAGATAGGCTAATCGACGGTTGGACGTGAGGGGTTGCCCCAGTGACCATTTCTATCTTTCCCGCTCACGACGACCCCCTCTCTATTCCAGCGGAAGGAGGCTCGGACATTCGTGGAGCAGTAGCGTAAAGTGAGACCACACCGTCTTCTCGGCGAAGGATTGGCGTTCGATCCGTGTAGCAGTAGGTCGGTATGGATAGAAATTTCACCCGCTTTGAGTTCAACATCAACAGTTTCGCCATACTGCTCAGCGTCTTCAACGATTTGACCCAACACACTGTTTTCATCGGGTGTGCTGTGTCGAGCAGTCAAATGCCCTGAGTGATGCGAACCTGCAATAAAGCGCATTGCCCCGTTTTCGACGGTTGCATCGTCAATCGCGAGCCAGACGGTAACGGTTTTGGAGGGTGTGAGGGGCCAGTAACCCGCATCTTGATGCCAGCCGACTGTTTTCGAGTCGTGGGGCATTTTACAGAAGTAGTGCGCGCCCCAACCGATAACGTCCTCACCAATTAAGTCTCTTACACAAGCAACAATTTTCGGATGCGTGAGAAGGTCATAGACTTTGCCGTACTTCATGTGCGCGGAGATAATTGAGTAACTGCTCCCGCCTTTTGAGAGGACATCGGCTAAGAGACTATCAAAATACTGCCGATGTTCGTTCATCTCGGTCTCATTGAAAATTGGGATGCCTTTGATATAACCGAGGCGGTTGAAATCCGCCAACTGTTCTTGCGTTAGCACCTTGGGGTGTTCAGTGACACTGGGATGGAACTGCAGGTCGCGTCCCATTTCAGCGAGTTGTTCCCACGTCGGCATGACTTTATCGGTTTTGTAAGTTACGCCTTGGGTTGCCATATTGTCCCACCTTGTCTAATTTTTGATTTCATCTTACCATATACGCAATGAAAATGGTATAATATATTCGGTACTCAGTAAATTTTCTACGAATAGACCGATCATCTAACTCTCTCAAAATCGTATTGCAGACTATATCTTGAAATTGAGGTAATTAATGGCGCATGCATATACCCCCGGTCTCAAGGTGACCGAGGGGATGACAATTGAAAAAGAACGCCGGCTCCCGCTCGAAGGTGAAGTGCTTGTCGAAGCCGGTGCAACAGTCAAGGCAGAAGATGTCGTTGCAAAGGCGGATCTGCCGGGTAATGTTCAACTCTTGAACGTCGCGAACCTACTCAGCGTCCCTCCAAACGAAGTCGCTGAATATATGCTCAAACCCGTAGGTGAATCTGTCTCAAAAGACGAGATTATCGCCACAACAAAAGGACTCTTTGGGCTTTTCAAATCACAGGCGCGCTCACCGATTGATGGCACAATTGAAGCCGTCTCTGATGTCACAGGACAAGTCATCCTTCGTGAACCGCCTATCCCTGTCGAAGTCAAGGCGTACACAGACGGCACCGTAACAGAGACTGCTCCAACCGAAGGGGTCACGGTAGAGACGTACGGGACGTATATCCAAGGCATCTTTGGGGTTGGTGGCGAGACAGTAGGAGACTTGGTCGTTGTCGCCAAATCGTCGGATGATGAGTTGACGGCTGAACAGATTCTCCCAGAACATCGAGATAATATTTTGGTGGGCGGTTCGTTGGTCACGACGGATGCCATCCAGAAAGCGGTCCAGAACGGTGTGAGAGGTGTCATCGCCGGTGGGATTGACGATGCGGACCTCCGGGAACTTCTCGGCTATGAACTCGGTGTGGCGATTACGGGTTCCGAAGAGATTGGCATTACGCTGGTTATCACAGAAGGGTTCGGACACATTGCGATGGCTGAACAGACGTTCACGCTTTTAAAAGCGCGGGAAGGTATGAAAACCTCTATTAACGGTGCAACACAGATTCGTGCTGGCGTTGTGCGTCCGGAGATCGTGATTCCATTGGTATCTGACACTGTAGAAACTGTGGAATTGGGGAAGGATGGAAGCATGGAAGGCATTTTGGAGGTTGGGAGCTCGGTACGTATTATTCGGGAGCCGTATTTCGGGCAACTGGGACGCGTCACAGAATTGCCGATAGAACTTCAGAATTTGGAGACAGAGGCACGGGTGCGGGTGTTGCGGGTTGAACTCGAAGATGGCCAAGAGACGACTTTGCCTCGAGCAAATGTTGAAGCGATTGAGGGATAGTTGTTAGGCATGAGTTGTCCGTAAATATCCATTAAAATTGGTTCTCATACCACTTGACGTTGCCTGTGCTGAGACCGCTGGCGACGATGTCCAATCTGCCGTTTCCATTCATGTCCAAGACGTGCATCTGACCGACACCTATACCACCATCGTCAATCGTCTCTTTACCCCATCGGTTCTGTTCCAGGTTCTCTGGACGGTAGAGATGTAAACTTGTACCTTCGCCGTTGTAACCACAGATAATCTCAAGCGCACCGTCATCATCAACGTCAACAGCAGCGAGAGAGTGCCCGCGGTTGAGTGTGTCGTCAATGAGATAACGCTGCCACGGATCGGTTCGTAGATCGTCGGTGGCTTTATACCAGACGAGATTGTTTCCGTGCCACGGTTCAATTGCTAAAATTTCGTTAATACCATCGCCATCAATGTCTGCGGCGAATGTGTCGCTGCATTCACGGTCACTGACGATCCATTTGCCCCACTTTTCCGTCATAGGCGATGCCGGAGGTTCATACCAAATTAGCCCCTCAGAGCAGCTAATTAGTACATCATCGCGTCCGTCCTGATCAACGTCGTTAATACTTAAGCCGTGATTGATGTGGAGGGAATTGTCAAGAAGGTGGGATTTCCAAGAGGATATGTCTCGTGGGGTATCTGGCAATTCATAGCACCATACAGAGCCGGGACTGTGCCATTCACCGGGTTTGCCGTCCTCACCGCGGATGGAAGCGACAATGAGAAAAGGAGACGCTGCTGAAGTGTTTCCAGAAAGATTCGCGAGGGCGACGCGGTGAATGAAGGGGACATCTGCAATGCGGTGGCTTTTCCAATTTTGCCCATCTTCTGCCGGCACCTCAAGCCACTGGAGGTACCCCTCGGCAGCGTTTACGCCACGGTTAAAACCGCTGCCAACGATGAGATCAGGAGTGCCGTTGCCAGTCAAGTCATAAGGCGCGATAGTAATGTGACCGCTGCCCTGATTGGTTACGAGATGTCTTTTCCAGTCGGGTGCTTCGTACCAAGCGATAATGGGTTCACCGGTGGAACCGGCGATGATGTCGAGCTGACCGTCGCCGTTTATATCAGCGACTGCTAATCCGTAAACGCTTCTGACGGTGTCGTCAAGTAGATACCCTTTGAACTTCATAGCTGACCTCCTGCCGTTTGTTTAGGGATTGCGAAAAAATCGGACTATCCCAGGCTCTATCTCATAGCCGACCGATGACCAGAAGGCAGTAGCCCACGGATATTTTTCCTCCACGAGTGCGGTGATACGTTTAACGCCACGTTCTGCCAAACATCTCTCACCTTCCCTAACCAAGGCGCGTCCAATACCCCGTCGTCGGTAGTCAGGATGGACGGCTATCCGATACATGTTGCCGCGCCACCCGTCGAAAGTTGCGATGAGGGAACCGACGATGCGGCAATCCGCCTCAGCGACCAACACCGATGCTGAATTTTCTATCGCGCTTTGGATATCTGTAATCGTATCTGTGACGCTCGGAGACGTTCCAGCAGCCCGCCACAATGCGAGGAGTGCCTCTGCTTCTTCTGGACGGCATTCCCGGATGAAGGAGGGATCTGGAAGAGTATTCGTGTTGTAGGACAAATCCATCTTTGTGTCCGGTGCGGTTACAAACCGCACCTACAAGGTTAAGGAAGGACAGTCTATTCGTCAAGCCAACTCATCATACTCCGCAAATTTTTGCCGACTTCCTCAATTTGTAATTCTTCTTCCTGTCGACGGAGCGCGCCGAGTACGGGTTGGTTCGCCTCGTTCTCCAAGACCCACTCGCGTGCGAAGACACCCCCCTGAACGTCCTTCAAAATTTGGCGCATCTTGTCTCGAACGTCGTCGTCAATAAGTTGTGGACCGCGTGTGAGGTCTCCGTATTCGGCGGTGTTACTGACATCATTGCGCATTTTGCTCAATCCGCCGGTGTAGATGAGATCTACGATCAACTTGAGTTCATGGAGACACTCAAAATAAGCCATTTCCGGTTGGTAGCCAGCTTCAACGAGTGTATCAAAAGCCGCTTTGATGAGTGCAGCGGTTCCACCACAGAGGACGGCTTGCTCACCGAAGAGATCGGTTTCGGTTTCTTCACGGAACGTCGTTTCAATGACACCTGCTCGTGTGCCGCCGATGCCTCTTGCATAAGCGAGTGCAACATCGCGCGCAAGTCCTGTTGTGTCTTGATGGATAGCGATGAGGCACGGGACACCACCACCGCCTTCAAAAACCTCACGGACAAGAGAACCGGGACCCTTGGGCGCAATCATTGCGACATCAATATCACTCGCCGGAACAATCTGTCCAAAGTGGACACTGAACCCGTGTGAGACGAGCAGCATATTTCCTGCCTGCATATTGGGAGCGATCTGGTCACGGTAGACGGCAGCGTGGCGTTCATCTGGGATGAGAACCTGAACGATGTCAGCCATTGCTGCGGCTTCTTCAACGGTTTTGACGGTTAACCCCTCCGCTTCGGCGCGTGGTTTTGAACGGCTGCCTTCGTATAGTCCGACAACAACGTTTGCACCGCTGTCTTTGAGGTTTAGGGATTGTGCGCGCCCTTGTGCGCCGTAGCCGACGACAGCAACAGTGCGCTCTTTTAGTAAATCAAAATTGGCATCACTATCGTAATAAATTGTTGCCATTTTTTTAGTTTTCCTTTCCACGTAGCATCGCTACCTTGCCAGTACGCGATAATTCAAGGATACCATAAGTATTGAAAATATCAATTGCTGCCTTCAATTTACCCTCATCACCTGTAATTTCAAGGACAAGTGAGGCAGGTTTCATATCGATGACGCGCCCTCGAAAGACTTCTGCGACTTGCAGAACCTCCGTGCGTTTTTGCGGGTCATCAATGGCAACCTTGATAAGAACAAGCTCTCGTTCAACATGCGTTCCGGTGGAGAGGTCGGTTACCTCAATAACGTCAATGAGCCTGTTTAAGTGCTGGTAAATCTGATCGATAATTTGGGCATCTCCATGCGTAACAAGGGTTATGTGTGAAATACCCTTGTCATGTGTTTCGGCGACGTTGAGGCTGTCAATATTAAAGCCGCGTCCGCTGAAAAGCCCTGCGACGCGCGCGAGAACCCCAAATCGGTTTTCGACCAAAACGGAAAAAATGTGTCGTTTTTCTGAGTTCATTTTTTATAGTTTTCAGTAAATCAACGGTATGAATGCCTTGAATCAACGGTATTCATACCGTGTGGCATGAACCGGGGTTGCTACGCAACCCTTAAAATCGTTACGATAACCCGCGAATAACATCTCCAAGGCCCGCCCCTGCTGGCACCATCGGGAAGACGTTCTCCTCTTCATCAACGATGAAGTCGATGACAACAGGACCATCATTGATTCCTTTTGCTTTCTGTAATGCCGGTTCGACATCCTCCGGGTGTTCGACGCGAATTCCGGTAGCACCGAACGCCTCTGCGAGCAGGGCAAAATCAGGATTATCATGATAATCGACAGCGGAGTAGCGTTTACCGTGGAACAGTTCCTGCCACTGACGCACCATCCCCAGATACATATTGTTGATGATAAAGACCTTAAGTGGAAGTTTCATCGTAATCGCTGGAACCAACTCTTGGATTGTCATGATATAAGACCCGTCACCGTTGATATTGACGACGGTTTTGTCTGGACATCCGAGTTGCGCGCCGATAGCGGCTGGGAGGCTAAAGCCCATTGTGCCGAGTCCACCGGAATTCAACCACTGCCGAGGTTCGGTGAATTTGAAGTATTGCGCCGCCCACATCTGGTGTTGCCCAACATCAGCGACGACAATTGCATCACTGTAATGTTTATAAATCTGTTCAATGACGTATTGGGGCATCACCTTATCACCCTTTTGCTCGTATTCAAATGGATATTTCTGCTTCCATTCTTGGATTTGGGCGCGCCATGGGTCAATATCTGTCGGACCGACTAACTTATTCAGTTCGGTTAGAACGTTCTTGGCGTCACCGACGATAGGAACATCTACAGGCACATTTTTCCCGATACACGACGCATCAATATCAATGTGGATTTTTTTGGCGTTGGGCGCAAATTTACTGAGATCGCCGGTAACGCGGTCATCAAACCTCGCGCCGATAGCGACAACAAGGTCAGCATCGGTGAAGGCGTAATTCGCACAACAAGAGCCGTGCATTCCGGGCATCTCCATCGCCAATGGATGGGTTTCAGGAAAGGCACCAAGCCCCATTAGAGTAACAGTAATCGGAATTTGTGTATTAAGAGTAAGCTGCCGCAATTCCTCACTGGCGTTGGCAAGCACGACACCGCCACCGGCATAAAGCATCGGACGCTTGGCTTCCTTAATCAGTTCCGCCGCTTTCGCAATTTGTGTTGGGTCGCCGTGTACTTGTGGCTTGTAGCCGCGGATGTCAACCGATTCTGGGTACTGAAACAGTGTTTCATGTATCTGTGCATCTTTGGCGATGTCAATGATAACTGGCCCGGGTTTCCCGGTCTTGGCGATGTGAAACGCTTCGGCAACAACATCTGCGATCTCGTCGTTACTTTTGATGAGGTAACTGTGTTTACAGATCGGTCGGGTTACGCCAATAACATCGCACTCTTGGAAGGCATCGCTGCCGATATAGTGGGTGAAAACCTGTCCAGTAATTGCGACCATCGGAATTGAATCCATATAGGCAGTTGCGATACCGGTGACAAGATTGGTTGCTCCGGGACCAGAGGTCGCGAGCGCAACACCGACATCTCCGGTGACGCGGGCATACCCGTCAGCAGCGTGGGAAGCTCCTTGCTCATGCCGCATCGGAATTAATTTGATGTCTGGCTCGCTGTATAAGGCATCGAAAATCGGCATCGCTGCGCCACCATTCACACCGAAGATATATTCGACACCTTCCCGTTTGAGACCCTCAATGAGGATCTGCGCTCCTGAAAGTTCCATGCCAATTTCCCTCATAAATGGTAGTAGGCACACTCCGCTGTGCCGTAACTCATTGAAATTAAAAAAGCCCTCTCGTTCCAACTTTGGAGACGAGAAGGACACTTACACTGACCTTACCGTGGTACCACTCCAATTCCCTTTCTCACATTTACTCTTAAGGATATTAGGGCTTACACAGCCTTCCTATAAAGAGAAAGAGCACTCTTTGGGATGCGATAACGGGCATCATACCGGCGAATCCTACTTATTGTTCAGATTAGCAGCTCCAGGGCGACCTTCAGTCGTGGGAACTTGAGGAGACCTTTCAGCCCGTGAGCCTCCCTCTCTTGCAAGCCTTGACGACTTACTCCTCCCCTTCAACGCTTTTTGGGTAATCTATTTAATTTTTTATTACGCACGCCGTTTTAGATAGCAATTTTACAAATGACTCATGCTTCGTCCCCTCCACCTGAAAAAGCAGCTAACGACGTTTCCGAACGGAATTACCTTTACATTTTATTAAGTATAACATATTTAAAGGGAGATGTCAAAAGAAATTTGATTTGACTATGAAATTTCCTGAGGAAAAATAAATTGATTACAACAAGGGTTGGATACAACATCTAACCAACATGCGCTAAAGTAGCACGATATGTTTTGCACATGTAATAATTTAGGACAGTTAATTCTTGACAAAACTACCATAATATGATAGTATATACATTCACAGCGTCAGAGGATCAAATTGATTAGTTTTCGTATCAGAGGATAAAATTAATGGCTCAAAAATATAAATCTATCTACTTTCCCGAACATCCAGGGGAAACGCCTCAGAAAAAATCTCTAACTTTGGCATTCGGCAAGGAAACAGATGAAATCTATGAATGTGTTAAAGGACTTTCAAGTGCTGAACTCCGCGAACTATTAGGCGGTGACTATCAGGTTCTTGTAGCGAATGCTAAAGCCGATAACTTACCTCTGAACACTTACTGTCTTCACCAATTAGAGGAATCCATAAATCTCATTCGAGAACCTGCCTTTCAACTTCAACTACCGGGTATTGATGGCAAAACGGAATTATTTGACCCTGTGAGTGTAAATTTTAAGGGGGGACGCAAAGAACCCTTTGCCCGATGGTATCCGTACTTAGAAGGATATTCCACTCAATTCGTGGAATCTATCTTGGAAAAGTACGCCCCGAATGCTCAAACTATCCTTGATCCATTTGCTGGAACAGGGACAACTGCTTTCACTGCGTCAGAACTCAACAAAACTGCCTATTTCTGCGAAGTAAATCCGGTTTTGCAGTTTATAAGTTTGACTAAAATACGAGTCAGGCGATTAAAACCATTTCAACGTTCCACATTGGCTCAGGCACTGGCACAAGCCAAAGTTTCACTAAAAGAACTTAAAAAATATCCACCAAATCATACGCTCCACCAAGCCTACATACGAACCTTTGGTGATAGTTTATTTTTTGACGATCTCGTTTACCACCAAGTTTTACAGATCCGTTCGTGGATTGATGAAATCTCTCTTGAAAATCCGATCTTAGCCGACCTCTTCACAGTTGCGACCCTGTCAGCGCTTGTCCCCGCATCTCGAATGAAACGATCTGGCGATTTGAGATACAAAACAATCAAGGAACTTGAAAGGCAAATGGTCCCACTCGTTGAAGGGATTCGTCAAAATATTGATCAGATGATTCAAGACATCCGAAACGATGTGGCCGGATTGAGAAATGAACCGTTGCTAATATGCGAAAGTGCCCGTTCGTTAGATAGTATCTCACCTTTAGGTATTGATACCGTAATAACAAGTCCGCCCTATGTGAATGGAACAAACTATTTTCGCAACACAAAGATAGAATTATGGTTTTTAGGGTGTTTAAAAGAGAAGAAAGATTTGACGAGATTTCGCGAGGCTTCTTTAACGGCGGGTATCAACGATGTGACCGTTTCTAAAACGCCTCCGGTATCTCATCCAGATGTTCAAAAGATTGTTTCTAAACTGGAAAAAAATGCCTATGACTCCCGTATTCCACGCATGATTGCCTGTTATTTTGACGAAATAACAAAAGTATTCCGAGCAATTCGCCCTCACTTGACTTCTGATGCGACTGTTGCAATCGACATTGGGGACTCTTGCTATGCGGGCACTCATGTTCCAGTAGATAAGTTGTTGTCGGCATGTTTGCAGGAGCTGGGTTTTGTCCAAGAAGATTCCGTGACGTTACGAAAACGCAAATCCAGAGGGGGAATGTTGCTCAAACAATCACTACTTGTTTTTAGGTACACTTTGAAACAAAGAAGATATAAATCCAACCAACGAGTTGGGACATGGCATACTGAATGGGATACCTTCAAGCGAAACCTACCTCACCAGAAAACACCCTTTATAAAACGGAACTGGGGACATGTGAGGCATTCGTTATGCTCTTATCCCGGTAAACTTAAACCGGCTATTGCCCACCATTTGGTACAAACATTTGTTCCAGAAGATGGACGAGTTTTAGATCCATTCGCAGGTGCTGGTACAATTCCATTCGAGGCAACACTGGCTGGCAAATGCGCCTACGGTTTTGAGATAAGCCCTGCCGCTTTTGCGATCGCCAGTGCAAAGGTTCAAGCACCTACAGAACAGGATTGTACAACGGTTATTGAAACAGTGGAAGATTTCATCGGCTGTCATTCAACTACAGACGCAGAAATCAGTGAAGCGAACCGTTTCGGGTTCAATGGGAAAGTAATTGAATACTATGAGTCCCAAACTTTGCAAGAAGTTCTCTTGGCACGACGCTATTTTCAAATTCATCCACCAGAAACAGCTGAAGAGTGGTTTGTATTTGCCTCGTTGCTCCATATTTTGCACGGTAATCGTCCGTATGCCCTCAGCCGCCGCTCTCATCCACTTACGCCTTATAAACCCACTGGACCTTATGAATATCGTTCCCTAATCAACCAACTACGGGCAAAAGTTCAGCGAGGGTTGGCTGAACTTTTGCCTACGAACTTTCGACAGGGAAAGATATTTTTTCAAGATGCAACGAATTGGTGGCCTAGAGAAGTGGAGCAATTGGATGCCGTTATTACGTCCCCGCCGTTCTTCGATAGCACCCGATTCTATTCCGCGAATTGGTTAAGATTATGGTTCTCTGGCTGGTCCGCTGATAATTTCAAAACAGGGCCATCAGTTTTTGTTGATGAGAAACAGAAAAGTAGTTTTGATGTATATATTCCGATTCTTCGCCAAGCGAAAGAACGTCTTAAATCTAATGGTGTGGTTGTCTTGCATCTGGGCAAAAGTGCTAAGTGCAATATGGCGGCTCATTTACGAGAACTTGGTAAGAGATGGTTTCGGTCAATAGACCTTTTTGACGAAAGCGTTGCCCATTGTGAATCTCACGGTATTCGCGACAAAGGAACAGTTACATCTCATCAGTATCTTGTTCTGTATTAAAAATCCACCTCCTGATGAATTACTTGCTGGTACTCCTGATTGGCTTGACGTACCCAAGCAGGCGAAATAATTGTCGAATGCTGAAAAAAATCAAAATTTTCATATCGTAAAATCCGATTACGTAGTTTGATAATTTCTGACCTATAAGGCGCATATTTTGTTAAAAGTTGATCTACTTGCTCAGAAGTTTTTAGACCTTCAATTGCTTCCGGATTATAATGTGGTCGCCCGGTGAGTGTTTCGTACTGAATGCCAGTTAGAACAGCAAGACTTTTTAGTTCACTGTCTGAGTAATAGTCTGAAGGCCACTTATCTGATTTCTCACTGTTATGCTCCTTACATAATAGCGTCGCATTTTCGGTTGTTAGAGGCCACAAAAAAGCAGCAGGTAGTGTATGGTCAAGAGGTCGTTCTTTAGCGTCAACTTTTCGGAGATCTTTCTGGCACTTAAAACAACGGTAGTTAAACCGCTTATAGATTTCTTCACTCTTAATTTGGGTGCTTCCAGAAAGATTCAAATACATTCGCCGCTTTTGTAATGATATAGGACTTACGCAAAATTGAGTTAGAACACCAATTCTGATATGGTTAGACTCCGATCCCACAGAATTCGGCACCGTTGCAAACCGAACCTACCATTCTTTTCATGCGCAAGTCCCAAAGTGGAAACTATCGACGAGATTTCAGTCTACCCCACACGACACTAATTTTGCCGGTTGGGTCCACGGCTTGTGGTGTTGCGAAACGGTTTGAGATGAGTTCAGCGTATTCTACGGCGATTTGGTCATTCGGGGGGATAGCCGTCCCGCAGCAGGAGGTGTGGAAGTTGATAAACCATCCCTCCATGTCGTCTGAGCGGTATGCAATTGGGTCGGCATTCACACCGTCGTCAGCGTAACTTTCATATTCAAAATCGTTTCCCTTCAAAACCGCGAGCCCCGATGGACGGTTAGAGTTCCACTTTTTGAGAGAGGGTATGTACTTCTTGCCGAGGTCAGTCGGTGTGACAGCAGTAACCGTGCCGTTTGTAACAGTGGCTCCAAAGACGCTCCGCTGCCCTGCGCCAGCGGCAGTAACGCGTGCCCCTTTATCCCAATAATAGTAGAAGGCGTAATCGCCGATAAAGCCGCCGATGCCGCCGCCTCTTAACCAGTTGTAAACGAGGTCCTTCTTTCCTTCATTCTTAAAGATTGTGCCGGGTGTATTCCCTTGCGTAATGATATAGATACCTTTGGGGTTTGCCTCCATGTATTCCGCCAAACCATCGCTATCAACGATTTCAGCGGTGAATTTTTTCGCCTCAAGTTCTTCAACGATCATCTCTGCCAACTGGTTCGGTTGTGGCACAGCCAAACCACCACCATTTTCGACGGCTTCATCATAAAAGACAGCAACATCCTGCGCGTATACATACGCAGTAAACGTCAGACAGATAACCCCTACAAGAGAAAATAGCCGTATCATTGTTGATACCTCCTTATTTTTCGATTCCAACCAAAGCTGCCATCTGTAAATTGATATGTTTGGTCAAAACACTCACCCCCTAAAGGTAGGGTTTGTGCTTCGTAACAATAAGGTAGCGGGTAGGATTGAAACACCTTCACTCCTCCCGCTACTGAAACCCGAAATCTATTACAAATTAGGCGTTTGCCACATAGAGTTCATTGACGCGTGTCCAATTGATGACGTTTCCCCACGCCTCAACATAGTCTGGACGTAGGTTTTGATACTTCAGATAGTATGCGTGTTCCCAGACATCAATTCCGAGAAGCGGGACGTGCCCTTGCATGAGTGGACTGTCTTGATTCCCTGTGGAGTAGATCTCCAAACCGTTGTCTCCGAGAACGAGCCATCCCCAACCGGAACCGAAGCGCGTTGTCGCGGCGGTAACAAATTGTTCTTTTGCAGCCTCAAGCGATCCGAAAGTTGAAGTAATCGCAGCTGCGATTTCGCCACCCGGTTCGCCGCCGTTGGGACTCATAATCGACCAAAAGAGCGAATGATTGGCGTGTCCACCGCCGTTGTTGATGACCGCCTGACGAATGTCTTCTGGTACTTGCTCAATATTTCTAAGTAGTTCCTCGACATCCAAGTTAGCAAGGTCGTCATGACCTTCTAATGCAGCATTCAGATTGTTTACATAACCTTGATGGTGTTTACCGTGATGGATTTCCATCGTCTGTGCATCAATATGAGGCTCCAAAGCATCGTGAGCATAAGGGAGCGCTGGTAATGTGTGTGCCATTTAAAAAATAGCCTCCTATATTATTTTAAGATGTGCTTGCAAGTTGGGCACTAAGGATGTGCCAGCAACATGCTTCAGATTTGAAACAGTATAGCAGATTTGTCGGAAGTGTGCAAGTTTTTTCTGAAGGGCGCGATTTCAAACTTCACTGGTTGGAAAATAATAGATGGCGATTAGTCGTCTGACTGACTATCTTCAGAGACGGCGCCGACACGGCAAACGCGTTTATAGGCGCAATAGCTACAGGGTTTCGTTTTATTGCGGGGGGTAAGTGGCTTATTGCCATGTTTTTCATCATCCACAAAACCGTACTCATCAGTCTCCACAACACCGTCTTTCTCAGGCGGTGAAAAGGTTTTAACGCGGGTGATGAGTGGGAAGTTGCCCTTGGAAATACTCTCGACGTACTGTTGAACGTAGCCACTAACGCGCTCAAGTATCTGAGGGAAATATTCATCTTCTAACAACTGACCGTTTCTTGACCCAAAAGTCCCCCATTTTGTGCCGTTATGGTTCTTGAAGCCAATCCCGTTTAAAGATTTTTTTCCAATACCGAGTTCAGTTGTGAATTGATCCAATCGGATTTTATAATACAAAGCCCCCGCTTGTTCTAATTCCAATGTCTCATGTTCGCTTAGCCATTCTCTTGCCATTTTAAGGTAGATAGGGAGTTGAAGTGCTCGGCCTTCACGGACTTCGCGAATTTTAGGCATCGCGTTTCCAGTTTTGTAATCAACAATATTAAAAAACTGTGAGTCAACATCAATTCTATCAATCGTGCCAATCAAACGTACAGCACCGTCGGATTCTGCATTTCTTGGATCCCGTTCTCTCCTAAAAGGAACTTCATAGTAGCACGGCATAACGGACAAATCACTAGTACGTTCTGCTTCGATCCATTTGTGCAGTCTAACGCGGAGTTTCTCTATATCCATTTCCCAAAAGAGATTATCTTCACTAACAGGGAATTCAATCCGCTGATTGCGCTGGTGGCGGTGTTCCTCAGAGACACTCTTTAAAATCGCATCCAATTGTTGTTTTGCATCTTTAAAGTCATCGTCTCCACACCCTCCAATGGGTGGTTTATTTTCTTTTTTACGATTGCTACAGAACTCGCGGAGAACATCATGGAGTAGCGAACCGCTTCCGAGACTGGACAACTCATCCCCTTCCTCATCCTCTTCAACACGAAGATTCAAAACGCGACGAGCAAGATATTGAAACGGACAGTTGGCGTACGTTTCCAGTTCTGTAACGGAATAGCGTTCCCGTCGAAGACTTTCCAAACGCTCTTGGCTTTGGGTAGAAAGCGAACCTGCTGTCAACACCCCTTCATAATCCAAAAGGTCATGTATCTCCTCTCGACTTTTTTCGACTTCAACAACATGCTTTATTAGGGGGCGCATGTGTTCTAAACGCTTGGGGAATATCCCATCAAGAGGCGTATCTGCTGCCCATACGTGCTTGCCGTAGGTGCTGAGGAAACCGGAGATACTGCCTCGCATGGAATCATTGATTTCTTCAACCTCCTTGATCTTAGTAACTGCCTTCAATTGCTGAAGGAATGGCGAAGGGATCAGTTCGGCTTCGCGCTCACGTTGTGGGACAAGGAGATAGAGTCTATTGCGAAAAGACTTAAGGACCCGATAGAACATGAAGCGATTATCGTGTATCTGCTCGTCCTCGGTGCGATAAGGGATTTCTGGAAGCAGCGGATCTGGGCGGTAATTTTCCGGAAAACTGCCGTCTACAAAATCGCCTAAAAAGACGGTATCAAATTCTTGGCTTCTGAGCTCACTGAGTTGAACAATTCTGACAACTTCACCGTTTGGAGTTGCTCTATTACGATAGTTTGTATGTTTCGCGACGCGATGGAGCTTTTCAATATAATTATTAAGGAAATCTGACGTAATCCCTTCTGACATTAAAACACTGCACAGTTCCTTAAGAACCCTATCAAATTGGCGATATGCCTCAACCTCGGCTTCAACAACTTCCGGGCTTCTTCCGAACATCGGGTTTAAAATACGCTGGATGACCTCGCCCTTTTTAAGCAAACCCTCAGCATATTCCTGAAACTCACTTGGATGAAACCGCTGTGTGTCGGATACAGGCTCTACCGTAGAAAAGTAAGTATCGTTTAGTGGCGTACGATCTGACGAAAGGCGAGAAAAGATTGATTTGACAACCTCTGATTTTGTCAAGGGTACAGTTTCTGCAAGCGAATAAGGGATACCATAAGCAGGAAAAATCTCGGCGATACGCTGTTGATACTCCCCTATGTTGTAATAGGCGACACAGATGTCATTGAGACTACAATGCTTTTTCAAGACATGTTTTTGGATCCGCCGCGCGATCTCCTCAACTTCTTCGGAGCGGTCAGTGGGTTTCAAGACTGTAATCGGAGGCGGGTCATCAGCATTATGGTTCAGATTCGTGGACGTAGCATCGGCACGAAAAAGGTTTTCGGCGAAATGTTGATGTCGGTCAGGTTCGCGTTCGTAGTCGGGATCAATATGAGCATTCGCATCCGTAAATTGTGAGAGGAGATCGGTAATATTTTTATATAAGTTTTCGTTGCCTTCCAGCCAATCGGTGCGGAACCACATTTTTTTACCATGCATTCCGGCAATGCGGGTTAAGATTTCGATGTCAGCTTTGGAAAGGACTGTAAATCCTTCAACAACCACAAGATTGACTCTCGGAAAAGCGTCTTTCATGAACTGCGTGTCGAAATTGTTAGCCAAATAGAAGCGTTTGCCCTGCTCATCTATCCAGCGTTCCTCAAGTCTGGTTTCATAATGTGCATAAATATGAACGAGGTTAGTCCCTGCTGGATTGCCTGCTACAATATCGTCGTGTTCCCCAAGCCGATTAATTGTATCTTCAACACGCTGTGCCGTCTCGCCACGTTCTCTGAGACGGTTGATTGTATCTACGATGACGGACAGCGTACTGTCTGGAACAGAACCCTCTTGATTGGGTCGAAAGGATTCATAAGGGTAAGGTTCGGTATCATTGGCGCGTGCATTAGCGATTTCATGCACCCAGAGGTTTTGAAGCCCCTGCGAGATGCTGCGTTTCGATGGGTATGCTCGACTATACAACCTTTGTACGAAATCCCTATTGGTATACACCTGCAAATTGGCAACTGCTTTATTTGGATGATAATTAATCAATTCACGTTGGCGATGCAAACGTACGGAATCGGTCGGCACAATAACGACGAAAGTGTTTGTCTCATCATTTTCAATTCGAGTTTTAAGGGTGTGTTCTATATCTTGCATTTGTTTCACATCGGGGTTGCAAACCCCTCCACTTTAACTACTACCTTACTTGCGTACCGAGCGGCATCTCTTTTTCAAGGGTTGCCAAAACTACAGAATCTCCGCTTCCTGCAAGCACCATACCTTGTGATTCGACGTTGCGAATCGTGGCAGATTCTAAATTTGCGACGATTATGACCTGTTTTCCCACCAACGCTTCTGGGGTGTAATGTTCAGCAATGCCAGCAACGAGTTGCCGTTTTTCAGTGCCGAGGTCTACCTGTAATTTGAGGAGCCGGTCGGCACCTTTAATAGGTTCAGCAGCAAGAATCTTCGCAACCCGTAGATCAAGTTTCTGGAAATCGGCAAAGGAGACCAAATTAGTCGTTTCTTTCTCCGCCTTCTTCGGTTTCGCCTTGGGTTTCGGCTGCGACTGTTTTTGCTTTTTGGTATCAATGCGTGGGAAAATAGGTTCACCCCTGCTGACCTGTATTCCTACGGATAAACCTCCCCACTCCGTGGCAGTATCGAATTCCATCAACCCAATTTGGTTCTGAATTTTCTCAGCGGTTTCGGGAATGAAAGGTGAAATCAGGACAGAGATAATCCGGAGTGCTTCTAAACTGTTGTAAAGGACAGTCCCCATTCTCTGTTTCGTTTCAGGCTTCGCGAGCGTCCAGACTTGGGTTTGTTGGACATATCGATTGATGCGGCGGACAAACTCCCAGACGGTTTCCAATGCTGCATCAAAGGCGAACGTCTTTATATGCGCATCTAACTGGTCAATCGTAGTCCGCGCCATGGCTTTGATTTCGTCATCGAATTCCCCGGGTGTTGTTGGCACAGGCACGCCTTCAAAGTTTTTGTTGAGTAGCCCGAGGACGCGATTAAGTAGATTACCGAGATCGTTTGCGAGATCGGCATTATAGCGGGCGTGCAAACGGGCAGGACGGTAGTCACCATCGTTTCCGAAACTGAATTCGCGCAGCAAGTAATAACGGAAGGGATCAACCCCATAAGCCGCGATGTCGTCATCCATATCAATGAAGATGCCTCGCGTTTTGCTCAGAGCCTCACCATCCTTAGTCAACCAACCGTGTCCGACGATATGTTTAGGAAGCGGCAAGTCCGCAGCCATTAGCATTGCGGGCCAAAGCAGGGCGTGAAAACGGGTGATGTCTTTTCCCATCATGTGAACATCGGCGGGCCAAAAGGTACGGTACTGCTCGCTGTTTGTTTCATAACCGAGTGCAGTAATATAATTACTCAGAGCCTCTATCCAGATGTAGATGATGTGCTGCGGATCGAATGGAAATGGAATTCCCCAAGATAAGGAAGCCCGAGAAATACTTACATCTTGTAATCCAGATTCCAGAAAGTTTAATAACTCATTACGACGCGCTGGCGGATAGACGAAGTTCGGATTCTCGTGGATATGTGCGAGCAAACGATCCTGATACTTGGAAAGTCTAAAAAAGTAATTTTCCTCTTCCAACCATTGCAGTGGTAGCTTATGAATAGGACAGACTTTTTCGTCCGTTAGTTCTTTCTCTGAAAAGAACTCTTCGCACGAGAGGCAGTAATACCCTTCGTACTTCCCCTTATAGACATCACCGTTATCATAGAGCACATTCAGGAATTTTTGCGCGCCCCGCTTGTGCACATCACTTGTTGTACGAAAAAAGATGTCATGCGAGATGTTCAGGCGTTCCCAGAGTTTAACGAACGTCGGCGCGATTTTATCACAATAGGCTTGCGGCGAGAGACCTTCCTCTTTCGCAGCGTTATACACATTGGCAGCATGTTCGTCAACACCGGTAAGAAAGCAAACTTCATTGCCTTTGAGACGGTGATAGCGCGCTAAGACATCAGCAGCGATAGTGGTATAGGCATTTCCCGCGTGTGGTTCACTGTTAGGATAGTAGATTGGGGTGGTGACGTAAAAGGTGCTCATTGTCCTTCCTTTTTCGGAGTCCGGTTTTTGTTAAAAGATTATAGCATAAGAGAACCGGTCTGTCAAACCGCTTCTGCCTAATTTTGTTACCCTTAAAACCGAAAAACACAATCTACTTCAGTAATTTTAAACACATTACTTCCAAAGCCAAGGTGGCGTTTGTGTTTGTATTTTCGATAAGGGATTTGGTATCAAAAACGATCTGGATGGCTTGTTGGATACGCAGATGAGAATAACGGGGAACAAGTGTTTGGAGTTCTTCAAGGGAATGAATATGTGTTATTAATTCGAGCGGCGCGCCTTGTTGCAAAAAAAGTAAGTCGCGATACCATGTGACCAAACTATCTAAAGTTTCAGGATTATCTTTGAAGTTCTCGGCGAGCCTAAAAGCAGCCAATAAATCCGTCTCTTTGAGGATCTCAGGGACTTCTTCGGTAAGCGCGCCCCCCTTTTCAAGTTGGGTGATTGCTTTTCCAATTGCCCCGCCTGCGGCAATTGCAAGTGTTGTCGCCTGCTCCGGCGTGACTGAAAATCTATCCGTCAAAACCGCTACTAATTCCTGCGTCGGCATCGGATGAAATTGGAGGATCTGACAGCGAGAACGCGTCGTTGGCAGCAGTACTTGAATGTTCGACGTAAGCAGAATCAAAACAGAAGAGGCAGGCGGCTCCTCAAGCGTTTTAAGCAGGCAGTTCTCTGCTTCCGCATTCATCCGCTCCACGTCCGTCAAGATGTAAACCTTCCGGCTCGCTTCAAGCGGCTCGTAGAAAATCTGTTTTTGCAACTCCCGAATTTGTCCTATCCGCAGTAGGCTGCCTTCAGGTCGGATGAACTGTAGATCTGGATGGTTTCCAGAATCCACTTTCCGACAAGCGAGACATGTTCCGCATACCGTAGGGGGCTGTGCGTCTTGTTGGCAGAAGATAAGTTTTGCAAAATAACGAGCGACTGTCTCTTTGCCAACACCCGTTGGTCCGACAAAAAGATATGCCCCCGCGATACGATCCGATGCCACGGTTCGCTGGAGTTGTTCAATAATACGTTGATGTCCAATGACTGGATTTTGCATTTTTCCTTCCAAGAAGGGAGAAGCACCTGCAATTCGGAAACCGCGCTTACCATGCGTAATCTTGATATTCGGCTAAGACCTCGGCGTGGACAACATCTGGAGACTGCGTAGCATCTATCAGTTTGACGCGATGGGGGTTCGCCTTCGCAACAGATAGATATCCCTCGCGAACCCTACGATGCGATTCCAAAGACTCTCTGTCCAAACGGTCACGATGTGCCCCACCTTGCTGTTGGCGTGATAGTCCGATCTCAGGGGGCAGATCGAGAATAAAGGTGATGTCAGGGGTCAACCCACCCGTGGCAATGCGATTTAACTGGTGAATAAACGCCAGATCAATGCCGCCACGGTAGCCTTGATAAGCCACTGAAGCGTCAATAAACCTATCAGATATGACAATTTGGTTCGCTGCCAATGCGGGGCGTATAAGTTCTTGGACGTGTTGTGCCCGTGCGGCAGTGATTAACAACAACTCTGTCATCGGCGTTATGCCTTCGGATGTGAGGAAAATATCGCGAATACGCTCAGCAATAGGCGGGCCACCGGGTTCACGGGTCAGTAGCACATTTGAGCCCAAGGCGGTTGCGAGCCGTTGTGCCTGTGTAGTCTTGCCAGAGCCTTCTACGCCTTCAAATGTAATGAAAATTCCGCGTCGTGCCATATTTCCTCTCTTTAGATAAAAAGCACCCACATCGGATTTTCACCAACTGCGTAGTTTGCAAGTGGCGATAATTTACCGGTGTCTCGATCAATGCGATAGGTGGCGAGTCTGCCAGAGCCTTGTCCACCGACAAACAGGAAATTGCCTGTTCCGTCAATATTGAAAACGCGCGGCGTCGGTTCAGTGTGTTGATGACCGACAGCACTTAATTTGCCGCTCTCTGCATCAATTGTGAATTCTGCGATGCTGTCATGCCCGCGGTTGGAGACATAGAGAAACGTCCCCTGCGGATCAATGTGGATTTGGGCACAGGTGTTATCTGCCTCAAAATCTGCAGGGAGAGTAGAAAGGTCTTCTTGTAAATCCATCAAGATTCCTGGATGCTCCTCTTCTTGAAGCGTATACGCTGAGACACTGGATCCCTGCTCGTTTGAGAAATAGAGGATTGGCTTATTCGGATGAAAGCAGAAATGTCGCGGTCCTACTGGCGCCCCCGGATTGAGGTTGCCGATCGGATTTTGCGAGAGTGTCCCTGTATTCTCATCAAATTGAAATTGATAGATAGCGTTTCGAGGGACGGTGTGCGGGACAAAAGCATACCGGTTTGAGGCATCTGTCTCAACGCAGTGTGCATGTATATCGGTTTCAACTGTCTGAAGCGGTTCGCCTTGGACAGTTTTATCGTCGCCGATTGCATGAACGGTAACTTTGCCTGCACCGTAATAGGCAGAGAGCAGGAAATTCCCTGTTTTGTCCGTTGCAATATAGCAGGTATCGGCATCAAGTTGGACTGTTCGCAAGTGTGAGAGATGTCTCGTTTCTTCATCAATACGGAAACTTGCGATTTCTCGACTCGACCGAAGCCCTGCGTATAAGTAGTTGCCACACGGTGAAAGTGTTAGGGGGCCGGGGGAGCCGCTGACGCTGATATTTTCCTGAAATTCAATGCTACCCTCGGAAACATTGAATGTGTAAATGGCGATTCTGTTTTCTCCTGCTATGGAGAGATAGACGTGCGTTTGCATATTTTTATAATTACCTCTGTGGAAATTTCCTTATTGAAAAGTGGTTGAAGTGTAAGCATATTATTTATATTTTTTAATTCTTTCACTAATATGCCTATTTCTTTCTTTGGAAATCTGGAGATAAAAAGTGTCCTTCTCTCCAGAGTTCGCTATAACTTCATCAAACCACCTTTTCGCTTGTTCTAATGAATTCCTTGCTCGGTTTTTATCAGATAGAAGAGTATTTTGACTAGGGAACATAACACAGTCACCAAAATAAGCTTGTCCTATCTGGAACCTACATGACTGAAGCGTAGTATCGTTTGGAAAATCTTTCTCAAAATCGCGAAAAGTATTAACAAGCTGCTCAACATAGATAGGAAAAAGTATTACCTGTTTTGCCGCTTCTAGCACTTCATCTGTGTCGAATTCTTTTGAACCAGATATTATTATCTTTCTTGCCACTTCTAGCACTTCATCTTCAAATGTTTTGTCAGGGTCGAATTCTTTCCAACTAAGTAAGGTGCGTATCTTCCCAATATAGGCAATACGGGCCGCTTCACTTTTTGGAAATTCAGAGATAACTTTATCATACCATTTTAACGCGAATTCAACTTTGGGAATCCAGCTTGAATCAATCATCCAACGCTCATCTTTATCTTCCGACCAGAAATCCGCATTTTTCAAATACAATTTGGCAAGAGAATAATCAGCAGTTTCAACGCTCTCCGTATAAACCGATAAAGTCACCCTGGACAACTCGTCTATTCTCTCCTTTACCATCAAGGCTTCGTCGGAATTAGGATATTCTTCAACGATGTAGTTCCAAGTCTTTGTGGCAGCTCGGATTCTATTCTCATCAAAAGCGATTGCTCCAAGTAAATAATATGCGTGAGGCTTATCTTTACTTTCAGAATCTTCCTGAAAAATAAGGTTGATGAGTTCGCGCTTTGCGTCGTCATTTAAGCCGTGTGCCTTTAGTAAATCCCTTTTTCTATAGATGCGTCAATCGTTAATCCACTCATAGCGATCATTAAAACAATCGTTAACCAGAGATATCTAAACACTGTTTTCCTCCTTAAATTTAATTGTCCTCTGTCAACTTCAATAGCATCTGTTGCGGTGTGAGAATTGGAATATTGTTACGCGGAAACCCCGCAAGATTACGTGTGACAATCAAATCAAGTTGATTACTTATTGCACACGCAATTTGCAGATTGTCCTCAAAATCGTTTCCACCTATCGTTGTTGCCAAACGTAGTTCATCGATTCCAACTGGTATAACGGACAATTGGTCTAAACTGGTGTGTACCGTTTGCCATGCTTTTTCACGGCCTGCATAGCGACGAGTTATGTAAAAAATATCAGTTATCGAAGTTGCCGTGGCACAAGCGACAAATCGTCTATCAAGCTTGGCTTGCCAAAGAACTGCAGCATCGGTGCTCCAAGGCAAACGTTCAAGAAAAACATCCAGAATTACATTTGTGTCTAATAGTGCGTGAATCATCCGTATTTTTTCATGCGCTCCTCTTCAAGAATTTTCTTGCAGTCCTCGTCAGTAGGCGGCGGGGCATCCGTTTTTGCAATACCGATCACCTCATCCAATGACATAGTTTGTGGTGGTGGTTGAATTCGTGAGGGCCCCACTGTCTCTAAAATCCGACGTGCTAAGTCAATGCGCATTTCTGGGTCCCAAGTTCTCACGCGATTCCACACTTCAAATATCTCCTTCATATTCGCGGATTTCATCAATCTTCAGTGTTCCTCTCCTACCTTCGGATAGGGAAGAACACCGCCTCCTTTTTTACTATGGATTCAGGAAAACACCGGCGGCACCCATACCGCCCCCGACACACATTGTTACCATACCGTATTGGTGATTTTGCCTGTGCATTTCATTAATCAGACTTACCGTGAGTTTTGTGCCGGTGCAACCGAGTGGATGCCCCAGTGCAACTGCACCACCGTTGACGTTTACCTTTTCGGTCGGCAATTCTGCCTCTTGAATTACAGACAAGGCTTGCACAGCGAACGCCTCGTTGAGTTCTATAATATCTATATCTGCTAAAGTGAGTCCGGCGGATGTGAGTGCCTTTGGGATTGCAGGCACGGGTCCGATTCCCATAATTTCAGGTGGAACGCCGGCTGTGGCGTAACTGACGAAACGAGCCAATAGATCGTAACCTTCTGCTTTCGCGCGCGCCTCAGACATCAGGACGACAGCGGCAGCAGCGTCGCTCATCTGGGAGGCATTACCAGCCGTCACTGTGCCGTCTTTATGAAAAACAGGCTTGAGCGATGCCAAAGCCTCTGATGAAGTATCCCGACGCGGTCCTTCATCGATATCAAAAACAGTACGCACAGTTTCAGGAGCGCCTTCCGAGTTGAAGTGTGTCTCTTCTATCTTGAGCGGGACAATTTCTTCTTGAAATTTACCTGCGTCAATCGCGGCGATTGCCTTGCGGTGGCTCTGATAAGCATAAGCATCTTGTGCGTCACGAGATATACTATATTTCCGCGCCAGATTTTCAGCCGTCAAACCCATGCTGAGATAGGCATCGGGTGCGTGTTCTATGAGTGCTGGGTTCGGCGAGAGGTTCACACCGAACGGTACCTGACTCATACTCTCTACACCACCAGCGATAACCACCTCAGCACGTCCGGATAGAATCTGCTCAGCACCCATCGTGATTGTTTCTAAACCCGATGCACAGAATCGGTTGATTGTGATGGCAGGCACGGAAACCGGAAACCCAGCGCGTAAACTTGCGATTCGGGCGAGGTTATAGCCTTGCGGTCCCTCGTGTGTGGCGCACCCGATGATAACGTCGTCCACCGCCTCCAGATCGAGTTGTGGGAGTCGCTCGACTGTGCCGCGGAGGGCAGCAGCGGCAAGTTCGTCCGGACGTGTGTTCTTCAGAGCACCTCTACCGGCTTTCCCTACGGCTGTGCGTACAGCGGATACGATGACGGCGTTCGGGATCGTCTGCTTCATTTTCTTCCTCTCTGGAGCGTTGCCTCTATTCTGGCGTGCGTCCCTTGTTCGCCACAAAGACTGAGAAATACCTCGCGTTCCAAGTCAAGCATATACTGTTCGGGAACAAACTGTGGGGCTGAAAGTTTGCCACCACAGAGGACATACGCTAATCTATTAGCGAGGTGCTGCGTATAGTCATCAATAGCATCCGCTTGTCGAAGTAGATGCGTCTGTAGATGAAGTCGCGTAATCCCTTCCTCACCGAGTACAAACATCTCTGGGGGTTCGGGTGGATGGTAACCCGCTTCGTGCATTGAGAGGACAAGTTGCTTGGCATCGTCAAGATGCGTCTCTTGATTTGACGAGATCGAATCCGTCTGTCGGAGATAACCGAGTTCGACTGCCTCTGCTGCGTTCTGAGAGACCTTCGAGTCTCGGAGTGTGTCAAAAGCCTTATTAACATAAGGAAATAGCGTTTGGACGGGTGCGGGAAGGGTTACACCCTCCAGACAGCGAAGTGCCATCTCCTTCGTACCACCACCAACGGGGATCAGTCCAACGCGGAGTTCAACGAGTCCGATGGAACTTTCCGTGAAGGCTTGCACGGCATCAGCACCGAACGCGAGTTCACACCCGCCACCGAGTGCCATGCCCTTTGTCGCTGCGACAACAGGTTTTGATGCACTCCGAAGTCTCGTACAAACGTGCTGGAGTTTGCGGACTGTTGCCGAAATTGCGTCCCAATCTTGGTTCTTAGCACGTTCCAGTAAGAGAATAAGATTAAGTCCAACCGAAAAGTTTTTCGCTTCGGTAGCGATAACCATACCTGTGTAATTGGTTTCCACTCCGTCCAATGCGGCATCGAACATCTCTAATGTTCCGTCCCCGATGATGTTCAACTTGCTATGGAGCTCGAGTCGGACAATGCCGTCGTCGATGTCTATTAGGCTGGCATCGGCGTTAGAAATGATAGGCTTAGCGTCTGTTGTTTTTAACGTTGGCATTTCGGTAATTTACTTCCTGGCTTGCTAATTTGCATCAAAATGATAGATAATTTCATCGAATCGGTCCGCGGCGAATGTGAATAGAAAGATTAGATTCTCGGTACCGGTGCAACGGAGCGAATGCTTTGCATTAGAGGGTATGAAAACAGATGCCCCTGCACTCAGCATTGCCTCACGATCCTCTACTGTCACATACCCAGAACCGCTAATGACGTAATACGTCTCCTCAGGTTCATGATGATGGAGTGGAAGCAGGGTTCCGGGAGCCATCTCTGCTATGCCGGTAGTCAACCGACCACTCG
This sequence comes from Candidatus Poribacteria bacterium, assembly GCA_965232115.1. Classification (GTDB taxonomy): domain Bacteria; phylum Poribacteria; class WGA-4E; order WGA-4E; family WGA-3G; genus WGA-3G. The sequence goes on along the minus strand of OZ246958.1, from coordinate 2,448,579 downwards.
GTCCGCGTTCACCCGATATAAGGATTTTCCAACGAATCGGACTCTTGGCAGCGAGGTCTGGATCGTCCCAAGTTTCCCAATCAAGTTCTGCTTGGTTAAAGATAATCGGTTTCTGTTTACTCATGAGATACATCCTAACAACCAGAGCATTGCCCATCACTTTCAGAGGTGACCTCTCCGGCAAAATTTATAGGTTAGCGATCCAATACATCCAGTTCAATACGAAAACGTTCTTCACAGGCAGCAAGCAGATCTTCAATGACTTTCTCCGTACTCCCGGACTCGGTAATAAGGGTTTCCATCTGCTCTACTGCAAAAGACTGGACATGGCTAAAACAGTTCTTAGAAGACTTGTCGAGATGATTCCCAACGTTTAGGCTCAGCACTAACAGAAGTGCGCGTTCCAATCTTTCGATGCGCTCGTCGCGCGCTTTAAGTTCTTCCGACATATCCATCTCGGTATTCTTGGTCTCCAGCCCATTTATCCCCTATAAAGATGGGAGGGTAGCGGATGGACCGTGTGGGACGTTTTGCAGTGCTACCCAAACTGGTTGAGATAGTATAACAGAAAAACCGAGAAATTACAATCATTTTGAAAAAATTGTTGCAAGAAAAACTTTATATATTTATACTTGATTAGTATAAACTTTCTTTAAATAACGGAATTTTCGCTGGCAGGAATATATACGCGAGGCAGAGAATACAATGATGACAGAGACACATTGGCAAAACTTAGCGCATGCGAACCGAGAGATGCTCTTGCGGTTGGAGACACTTCAGAAAGTACGCGCACGGGGCGATATACACGAGATAAAACGGGCGGAGGTGGCATATCTTCAAGCATTACAAGGCGTTTACGATGCTGCGGTAGAGGCGGTTTCAGAGGCGGCACGCAAGTTATAAAAGTGAAAAGGACAGGTCCGAAGACCTATCCCTATAGAGAGGAAATGAACTGTGTTATCCGGTCACAGCACCTTCAGAGGCAGAAGATACGGAGTTCGCATACTTTGCCATGACGCCGCGGGTATAACGGGGTTCAGGGGGTGTCCACTGCTCAAAACGTGCCTGAATTTCCGCGTCGGAGAGTTGAACGTCAAGCTTGCGTTCCTTGGCATCAATTACGATCTCATCTCCCTCTTGGAGGATAGCAAGGGGCCCGCCCTTTGCCGCTTCAGGAGCGACATGGCAGATCATGAAGCCGTGTGTCGCGCCAGAGAATCTACCGTCCGTTAAGAGAGCGACATCTTCACTCAAACCTGCGCCGACGATTGCTGCCGTTACGCCCAACATCTCGCGCATACCCGGACCCCCAGTGGGTCCCTCATAACGGATAACAACAACGTCGCCGGGTTTAATCTCCCCACCTTTAATGGCAGCGAAGGTGTCCTCTTCACGCTCAAAGATACGCGCTGGACCGCGATGGAGGGTTTTATCCTGTCCGGCTAACTTGAGAACACACCCATCGGGTGCAAGATTACCCCGCAAGATAGCAAAACCACCTGTGGGTTTAAGCGGTGCATCCACGGGTCTAACGACCACCTGTCCCTCGGTTTCAGTCGCTGCCTTCGCCTCTTCACCGATAGTTTTTCCGGTGACCGTGAGTTCGTTGGTGTGGAGCAAACCCGCCTCCGCCATGCGTTTCGCCAAGAACGGAATACCCCCTGCTTCATAGAGATCGTTAGCGACAAACTGTCCACCCGGCTTCAGGTCGGCTAACACGGGAGTTTTTTGACTAATAGCGTGGAAGTCCTCAAGTGTTATCGGGACCTTTGCTTCGTGCGCAATGGCGAGGAGGTGTAGAACGCCGTTGGTAGAGCCAGCAGTTGCAGCGACAGAGGTAATCGCATTCTCAAGCGACTTACGGGTGATAATCTGACTGGGGCGACGGTCAGCAGCGAGCATGTCGATGATGAGTTGTCCGGCTTTGTATGCCTCATTGCCCTTATCCTCTATGACAGCAGGAACGCTACCGCTTCCCATCGGTGCGATACCCAACATTTCAACGGCTGTTGCCATCGTATTTGCAGTAAATTGTCCGCCACATGCGCCAGGTCCGGGACATCCATTGCTAATCAGATCATCGAGTTCTTCAACAGTTATCGTGCCTTCCGCATGTTGTCCGACCGCTTCAAACACGTCTTGAATCGTGACATCACGTCCCTGAAACTTGCCTGGCATGATTGAACCGCCATAAAGTGTGAGCGAGGGAATGTCTAACCGCGCCAATGCCATGACAGTGCCGGGAACGGTTTTGTCGCATCCACAGAGCGCAACAACAGCATCAAACATGTTTCCGATGGAAACCAATTCGATCGAATCAGCGATGATTTCTCGACTGATGAGCGAGGTTTTCATGCCTTCGGTGCCCATGGTAATGCCATCAGAAATGCTAACGGTGTTGAATTCAAGAGGCGTACCGCCTGCGGCACGAATCCCTTCTTTGACCTTGGCAGCGAGTCGTCTCAGATGAAAGTTACAAGGTCCGATCTCGATCCATGTATTGGCAACCCCGATAATTGGTTTGTCCAGGTCTTCTGGCGATAGCCCACCGTCACCGAACATGAGCATCGTGCGTGCAGCAGCGCGGTCGGGTCCATCGGTAATCGCATAACTCCGGGGTTTCAGTTTATTGGACATTTGTCTGTACTCTCCTACGAATTAATAAACAACAGGCGGAAACATAGGAATCTATTTCCCTACAACGCCGAGATTTGGTAATTATGACTACATATCGAATTCATAGACCAGTTCTCCATCTGGAGCATCTTTGAGTCGTAAAATAATGGTGCCCGCTTCCTGTCGGTAAGCGTTCTGATATAGTGTCTTGATTGGCGTAAGATCAAAGTGATACTCTTCAGTTGGCCACGCCTCACAAGTGTCTCCGTTGGCATTATGGACAATAACAGCATCGATCTGCACAGGAAAGGATTCATGGAACTCATCAGAAACGACGAGCGTGAATTGATGGGCTTTACAGCCCCCGCTATAGGATAAACTGACCGCCAGCACATCGTCCGTTATCGTGGTAGCGTTCAAGACATATCTATCGTTTCCGAACTTGTCGTCTGCGTCTCCGATGAAAACGTGCCCCGTATAGGGTTCTTGATCCATCTGAACATCATCAACAAACACAACAACACTTTTATCCATTTCCTGTTGACATCCTATTGTGAGAAGGACCAGTAGCGTCAGGAGGACTGTAGCGGCGTTTCGTGCTTTCATGGTTGTTCCTACATACCGAGCCAGCTGCTAAGTGCACCCCCATACTTCGCAATGAGTCCGGCAAAGACGACAGATACCATAGACATCAACTTAATCAAGATGTTTAGCGAGGGGCCAGAGGTGTCTTTGAACGGGTCACCGACGGTATCACCGACAACAGTGGCTTTATGTTCATCTGAACCTTTGTCCCCATATTCGTCTTTGTGTTTGCCTTCTTCAATGAATTTTTTGGCGTTGTCCCATGCGCCACCGGCGTTTGCCATCATGATTGCGAGAACGAAGCCGGTTGCTAAACCGCCTGTCAGTAGACCGAGTACGCCACCGACATCAAAAACCAAGCCGACTGCGACAGGGACAACAATGGCGATGAGCGATGGAAAAATCATCTCGCGTTGTGCCCCAACTGTTGAAATCTCGACACATCGGGCATAATCTGGCTTCTCTTCACCTTTCATAATACCGGGTTTCGCGCGGAATTGACGGCGGACCTCTTCGACCATAGCACCCGCAGCACGTCCGACGGCTTTCATCGTCAAAGCACAGAAATAGAATGCCATCACCGCACCAATGAACAGTCCGATGAGAACTTGGGGGTTCATGAGGGTAACGTCGTAATAGTCCATGAATTGGCTAATTGAAACCTTCGCCGTATCAACCATGCCTTCACCGGGTATATCAAGCGTCTTCATGCCCGCCAAGTCACTGAGACCGTGCCGAATTTCTTCAATATAGGCGGCTAAGAGTGCGAGGGCTGTTAGTGCTGCCGAACCGATAGCGAAGCCTTTACCTGTTGCGGCGGTGGTATTTCCGAGTGCGTCCAACTGATCCGTACGACCCCGGACGCTTTTATCGAGTTTCGCCATTTCAGCGTTTCCACCGGCATTATCAGCGATGGGTCCGTAGGCATCCGTGGCAAGCGTGATACCGAGTGTTGCGAGCATGCCGACCGCAGCGATACCGACCCCGTAAAGCCCCATCAAGGGTTCCTGCATACCACCAGGGAGATAATAACTGATAGCGACCGCGGTGACGATAGTGATGACAGGGATTGCAGTCGATTCCATACCGACGGCAACGCCTTCAATAATTACAGTTGCGGGTCCAGTTTGTGCCTGTTTTGCGATAGCACGTGTCGGACCGTAGTCGTGAGACGTGAAGACTTCAGTGACTTTTCCGATAATCAAGCCTGCGACGAGTCCAGCAACAATCGCACCCCAAATCTGCCAGGCATTGGGTAGCTTAAGGTAGATAAGCACAGGCAGCGAGACAAGCGCGATACCTATAGCACTTCCGTTAATTCCTAAGTTAAGGGATCCCATCAACTGACTCATTGATGCGCCCTCTTTTGTCCGGACGAGATAGATGCCGAGAATGGAGAGGATTACCCCAATACCAGCGATAATCATGGGTGCTGCGAGGTATTTCAGCTGAAGCGCAAGGTCGTTGTAATTATTTGCAGCGACAGCGGCAACACCGAGGGCAGCAGTTGCGAGGATTGATCCAGCGTAAGACTCATAAAGGTCTGCTCCCATGCCTGCGACATCACCGACGTTATCACCGACGTTATCAGCGATGACAGCGGGGTTACGCGGGTCATCCTCTGCAAGCCCTGTCTCCACTTTTCCGACAAGGTCAGCCCCGACATCGGCAGCCTTTGTATAGATTCCGCCACCCACGCGAGCGAACAACGCCTGTGTTGAAGCTCCCATCCCGAAACTCAGCATAATCACTGTAATCTGCGGCAGTGGATTCACCTCAGATAGGAATCCAGGGAATATTTTGGGAAAGAGATAGTAAAGGATGAGAAACCATCCCGTAATGTCAAGGAGTGCGAACCCAACGACGACCAAGCCCATAACTGCACCAGCACGGAAGGCTACCTTTAAACCGGCGTTGAGTCCTTGCATCGCCGCGCTCGTGGTACGCGCCGAGGCATTGGTCGCTGTTTTCATACCGAGGAAACCGCAGAGACCTGAGAAGAAACCGCCTGTAAGGAAGGCAAATGGGATTACCTTGTTTTGGGCATTAAGGACGAATGCCATGAAGAGAAAAATGAGACAAAGCACAAGAAAAACCAGCCCGACCACTTTATATTGTTGTCTGAGATATGCCATCGCACCTTCACGGACGGATTGTGCGATGCCACGCATTGCTTCGTTGCCCTCATCTTGTCTCATGACAGCACGGTAGAAGTAGTACGCAAATCCCAAAGCGATGAGAGAACCGATAGGCGCAATCCACCATGCTGTAGGGATAACTGGGTGGGGTTCTGTTTGGGCAAAAGCTACGGTGGCTAAATTCAAAACGGGAAGAGATGTTAGAAGTGTTTTCCAACTTAACCACCGTCTTTTGCAGCTGATTTCACGCATTAAAAACCTCTCTTTTTTATTTGTTACACATTAGGCGTACGGCTCGGTTTCGTTCAGACCGATTCCAGTAAGGATGGGTACTTATCCAAAACCGTTTTCTTGTTAAATTTTATCAAAAATTTGTACTACCACCTCAATTTATTATATTCTTTACCGTTTCAGACCATAGAGCTATTGATGTCGGGATTTAGAAATCCCTCCTACAAACTGTTGCTGTCCGAAACCGAGAATTGTTTCAGTGCCTGACCGACAAGATAAAGCGAACCTGTGATACAGATTAAATCTGTCGGCGATGCGCCTGATAGTGCCTTCGCAATCGCCTTTTCTGGATTTAGACAGACTGTCATCTTCGGGCACATCCCTGCCCATACATCCTGTATCGTCTCAGCGGGTATAACCCGCGGGTTATCACTAACCTGTGTAGCAATCACAGTATTAGCAGTTTTTGAGACAATATTGCCAACTTCTGTAAGGTTCTTATCTCGCATTAAACTCACTACGAAAATCAGCTGGTCGTATCGAAAACTTTCTCGGAGCGTCCGACACAAGGCTTCCATTGAAACGGGAGAGTGCGCACCATCAAGTACAACAATCGGCGTCGATTTAATTCGCTGAACCCGACCGTCCCACTTTACATTTTTGAATCCTGCGTAAACGCTCGCCTTCGAGATCACATATCCTTGCCGTTTCAGACATTCAAGCCCGGCGAGCGCTGTTAGGGCGTTCACAAATTGATGGTGTCCCAAAAGTGGAAGAGCCAACTGCGGATAATGCTCCGAATTGGTTGCCACATCGAAGTATTGTGCTACAGGTAGACCGTCGATATTGTAGACGATCCGAGGGGTAGAAGTACTGAAATCACTTCGGATAAAATCTTTGACTTCAATAATAGGCGCGCTCCGTTCCTTGGCAACCCTTTCAAATACTGCTTGTGCTTCTGGATGTTGTGGTGCGAGTGCGAGCGGACACCCGTGTTTAATGATTTCTGCTTTCTCGCTTGCAATTTCGCTATAAGTTTCGCCCAAGATTGTCGTATGTTCTAAACCGATGGGTGTGATAATGGTTGTAACAGGTGTGACGACATTTGTTGCATCGAGTCTACCACCTAAACCGACTTCAATAACAGCGAAATCCGTCGCTTTGTCAGCGAAATAGGAAAAGGCAAGGGCGGTGTATATTTCAAAAAACGAGACTCGTCCGAACTTGGAAGTGGAAACTGCGTCGATTACAGGTCTGAATCTATCAATATAGAAAGCAAGATCCGACTCCGAAATGAGTTCATCATCAATCCGGCACCTTTCTCGCGGTGTGATGAGATGCGGAGATGTAAACAGGCCGGTCTTATAGCCTGCACGAGTAAGCACCGACGCAATAAGTGCGGCGGTCGAACCTTTCCCCTTACTCCCAGCAATATGGATGACCCGCAGCCTCTCTTGCGGATTACCGAGTTGCTCCAATAACAACGAAATCCGATTTAGATTATAGAATCTTGTCTGCCGAGCAAAGTCAGGACTTCTCTCATAGTCGATGAACGCTTCAATATAGGCAAGTGCTGCTTCGTAGTCCATAACCGACAACTATTTTAAATACTCATAAATCGGAAATTGTGTGCAGAATTCCTCAACCTTCTTCCGAATTCGGCGTTTAATGGAGGCTTTTTGTCTATTTTCAAGCGTCTCAGCGATGTAATCGGCGATTTGAACCATGTCATCTTCTTTCATACCACGCGTGGTAATCATGGGAGTTCCGATACGTAGACCGCTCGTGGTTCTTGGCTTTCGTTTGTCGAAAGGAATGGTATTTTTATTAACGATAATTCCAGCATCTTCTAAATGATCTGCGGCTTGTCGTCCACTGAGTTTTTCGTATTTGGAAGTGAGATCGATCAGCATCAGATGATTATCCGTGCCGCCGCTCACTAACCGGAACCCATTTTCGATGAGCCGCGCAGCGAGTGCTTTGGCATTTTTAACAATCTGCGTTTGATATGTTTTAAAAGCGGGTTGACTGGCTTCCTTGAAGGCAACGGCTCTCGCCGCGATTGTGTGAAGAAAAGGCCCCCCTTGTAAACCCGGAAAAACAGCACGGTCAATCTGGTTTGCGTATTCAGATTTACACATAATCATTGCACCCCGGGGACCGCGTAAGGTTTTGTGGGTCGTTGTCGTAACCACATCGCTATATGGAACAGGGTCTGGATGAGCACCACCTGCGATAAGTCCTGCAATATGCGCTATATCAGTGAGTAGATACGCATCTACAGAATCGGCGACCTCTCGCCACGCTGCAAAGTCGAAATGTCGAGGATAAGCAGTTGCCCCAACAACAATGAGTTTTGGACGATGCGCTTGGGCAAGCCGCGCAATCTCTGCCATGTCAATACGCTCAGTCTTGGCATCTACACCATACGCAATAACATTGTAATAGCGTCCCGAAAAGTTGACATTATCACCGTGGGTGAGATGTCCACCGTGACTGAGGGACATACCTAAAACCGTGTCTCCGGGTTCGAGCAGCGCGTGGTAGACCGCCATGTTCGCTTGGCTGCCTGCGTGTGGTTGGACGTTAACGTGTTCGGCACCGAAGAGTGCTTTGGCGCGCGCAATCGCGAGCGACTCGGTTTCGTCCATAAACTTACACCCGTTATAGTAACGTTCACCAGGGTAGCCCTCGGCATACTTGTTAGCGAGAATAGTACTCTGCGCCTCCATAACCGCACGGCTGGCGTAGTTCTCTGACGGGATTAGCATGAGAGAATTTTGCTGGCGTGTCAAGTCTTTAGAGGCGATTTCCACAATCTGCGGATCGACTTCACCCAATTTGGATTCAAACGTGTTCATTCGCGTTCACCGCTTGGAATAAAATGTGAAATGGTATGACATTTATAGGAATTAAATTTTAACACAGATTTGCCACAAATTCAAATTTTTCGCAATTTTTACAGTGTTCAGGGAAAATAGGCAAATATAGTTCGTAGTAGGGAAACCATTCATTGCCCGTTATTGATCGTCGGACGTGTGATAAATCACCCTACTACGAACCAATCCTTAATTCAAAATCGATAGAACAATAGTGTATCTTTTTCCAGTTTTTTAGTTGCAAATCAGTTCGACTTTCTTCAGGAAATGTGAACGGCTATCATTGTTTAATGGCAGCTTTTACACGAAAAGCATCAGGCAAACTATTTCAGTTGCACACTATTCAATAATATGGTAAGATGATAAGTTAATAAGAAATCTTATCGTAAAATCAGATACCGACACTTCGTGAAGGATTAATGTGTACCTCTGGAACAGAAAACAACTCATAGCATTACTCGTGTTCCTGTTCGTTTGGGGATGCGATTCAGCGCAGCAAGAGTCATCGCGCCAGTCGGCGGTTGAGCAATCCGCATCTCCTGAAGTGATGGCATCCGTTACACCACCCCCACGTGCCGAAGATTGGCATACGTTCATGCACAATTTAGGCTTTTCTGGCATCAGTCCCGATAAAAACCTCACGCCGCCCCTGGAATTGCTGTGGAAATTTAAGACGGGTGGACCGATTTACGCCTCGCCAGTGATTGCAAACGGGACCTTGTACATCGGATCAACTGATGGGAAGTTATACGCGTTAAATGCGAAACAGTGGGGAGTCAAATGGGTGTTTGATGCGGGGGATGCTATCCGCTATTCTGCGGTCGTGCTCGGGGATAGGGTCTACTTCAATGCACGGAACAATAAAGTCTATGCATTGAACGCACAAACAGGCGAAAAGTTGTGGGAATTCAAAACAAAAAGTTGGATGGACGCGCCACCAGTTGTTGCTGACAACAAAGTTTACGTCGGCGCATTCCGATCAAAAATCTATCTGCTGAACGCAAGGACAGGCGAACTTGAGGCAATGCGGGAACGGACAGTCCGAATCCAAGGCATTGAATATGGGTGTGCAAATGGCGTGTTTCGTCCGGTGTTCCCAGAGCACAACGCGAAGGTATGGCGTGAGCAGACAGCGGGGAGTGAGAGTTATCCCGTTACAGCAAATGGCATTGTCTACATCGGTGCACGCGATGGACAGATTCATGGATTTGACTCGGCATCACAGACGGAAACCTGGACTTACCGGACAGGTGGTTTTGTGGACGCTGCGCCCGCTATCTCTGACGGCATTCTCTACGCAGCATCCGGTGACGGATATGTTTACGCATTTACGAACACAACCGGAGCAAGCGTACCTGAAGAGAGCAGACGGTGGGGGGTTGTCGTACACGACGCTGCACCGGTTTATGCGACGAAAGACGGTATGTCTGTGCTATTACACCTCAACGATGGGGCGCGTTTGCCAATTATGCGGGTTTCAGAGGGATGGTATGAGGTCGAACTGCCAAACGGAGTTCGCGGATGGATGGACACATTCGGCTTTGGAGAGTTTGAGGAAACCGACGGTATCTTGTTCAACACCACTTTTTGCGGTCTGAGTAATCAGTCAAAAGTATCTCCACGTCGCCTGGAGTTGATAGAAGGTGCTGAGTCCCCGCGTTGGAGCCCGGATGGAGCGTTAATCGCATTCTTGAAAAGGGATGATTTGAGGAGTAGGTACTGGCGTGCGAGCGAGTTATGGATTATGGATCGAAAAGGGGAACGGGTGCGGAAGTACTACACCGGAAATTTTTACAATCCATACGTCTCCTGGTCGCTGGACAGCAGACTCGTAGCATTTGAGGTTGACGAAAATGGTGAACGGTACATCTACACAGTGGATTGGAAGTTCGGACAAAGAAAAAAATTAGCCCGTGGTGATGGACCTGCATTTTCACCGACATCCAACCGCTTGGTATTTAGAAGACACGAAAAAGGGCTGGATGTTGTTTATCGCGTCAATAGTGACGGGAGCGGTTTAAGTGCTATTGCCCGTGTACCGATTGAACGTCGTCAGCGTTATACCTATCTGCCAGCTCCCTCTTGGGATCCCGACGGCACGCGTGTCGCTTTCGGTGTAAACAGTTCAAAATATGTCGGTATCCGCATCCAAGATATAGAAGGACAACGCATAAAAGAGATTCAGACGCAGCATCAACAGGTCCGTCAGCTGGACTGGGCAGCGGACGGGACGCAGATCGCTTATGTTTTGTCGGGCAGCAATCGACCCGGGGAGCGGATTGATAAGCAGTTACATCTATCGGAAACAGTGAGTGCACAGACGCAGAGTGAGATTCTGGAACACACATCGCCATCGTGGTCGCCGACAGGGAAACAGTTGGCATATCTGGAACGTGAGGACTGCGAGGGTATCCGTTGGAAGGTCTGGGTTTATGACCTTGAAAGCGGTAAGAAGTACCCTATCGCCCGTACGACTATGAAACTGACCTCTGTTGTCTGGATGCCAGACGGTGAACATCTCTGCTTGTGGCAGACATCGGATTATCTGCGTGATAATGCTTATAAACCCGCATTGACGACGGGTTGGATTGTGCCTATTGTTCTTCGCTAAAACGCCGCCTCAAACAGTGCTACCATCTCGGCTTCCGTACACTCCCTTGGATTGAATTTATGGCAGTGATCAAGCATTGCATCCGCACCGAGTTTTGGAATCTTTTGGCGATCTAAACCAGCAGCACCAAGCCCCGCGGGCATATTCAGTTCAATATTAAACTCCCTAATTTTAGCAATAGCAGCATTCCCCGCTTCGTCGGTATCCATATTCTCGGTATCTATGCCTAAGGCGCGAGCGACTTCGGCGTATTTCTCGGTTGCGTGAGCGAAGTTAAACGCCATAACAGGTGGAAGGAGAATGGCGTTCGCGACACCGTGCGGGATAGGTGCATCTGTAGAGAGTTGATGCGCTAACGAGTGGACGGCACCGAGACCTTTTTGGAAGGAGAATGCCGCCATGCACGATCCGAGAAGCATCTCACCGCGGGCGGTTACGTCCTCACCGTTGTGATAGACTTGCAGGATATTTGCACTCAACATTTTGAGTGCCTGCAATGCGACTCCTTCAGCAATCGGGTGATATTTCGTCGCCGCGTATGCCTCAATCCCGTGGGTGATCGCATCCATACCTGTCGCAGCGGTGAGTGCGGGTGGCATACCGAGCGTTATACCTGGATCCAAAAGTGCTATGTTCGCCATGTTGAAAGGGGTAACGATGGCGCGCTTTCGCCAACGGTCGGTTGTCTGTAGCGATGTATCTGTAATAATCGCGCCTTGTGAGACTTCACTACCCGTACCAGCAGTCGTTGGAACGCATATTAAAGGGGGCATATCGCCACGGATCCGCTCAAGTCCACCGACATCAACGTAGTAAGGCTCCAACGGCGGTTCATGGGTCGTTAGGAGGCGAACGGCTTTCGCGGCATCCATCACGCTTCCACCACCGACAGCGATGACGACATCACAGGCTTCTGTTTTGTAAACTTCCACACCGGCTGTGATGCTGATGTCTGTCGGATTCGGTTCGATATCTGAATAGGTAGCATGCGCTAAACCGACTGTGTCCAATGCCTTTATCGCCTTGGCGAGAATACCGGCATTGATAACACCCGCATCGCTCACTAAAAGCGGCTTTTTGCCATCAAACGCTTTGACATGTTCACCCAAATTTTGGATGGTGCCGTCTCCAAATTCAATGCGTGGGGGTAAGAAATAACTCAACACTTTTTCTTTTCTTCCTATCTCACCGACTTAAGGTGTGCCCAAGTCGTGGCGAGTTTACTTTTTGCGTCTACTGGTAACGAGGGCCCATCGGGTCCGTAGACGATGACATCATCATATTTCGCGACCGTTGCCCATGTTGCGAGACCGATACGTCCGACACCACCTTCGGTATCATCGTCCACCTGCGCGACTTCTTCATCGTCAAGGATTACTGTGTAACTATCAGGCGTATTGACAATTTTAATGTGATACCAGTCTTTATCTTTGATGGTGTGATTGCTATTGGCACCGGCTTTGCCGCCCCACGATTCGACCTGTGAGCGCGTATTGCCCCAACCGCCGAGGTTCCACCAGTATTCCAATGAGGGTTTGAGGTTTTCCATACGCGGGGGGTGGTCTTCGAGTGCTTGTCCACGCGGTTGCATCAAACCTTGGCACCGGAACATAATCAAGAACCCTTCGGCACCACTGACTTTGCTGCCCCGGACCTCATAGGTGTACTCGCTGCTCATGCAGTTAACGGCATTCTGGAGTTGATGGTATTGATCATCTGCGAATTCCCATTCTCCGAAGAGTGGCACCCATTTATCTTCAGAGGCCTTTGCGTCATCGAAATTGTCTTCAAAATAGGTCTGTGCTGTCGCGAGTGTCGCGATTCCAAAAGCGATTGCACAGATGGTGATGAACAAGATACATTTTTTCATAATAAGGTTTCCCTCTTTTTGATTTTTATCCATTGTAGCATAGCCTGTTAGGCTGTGCATTTAACGCTGAATTCGCAGCAGGTGCCGATTTTGCTGACATTGTAGCATAGCCTGTTAGGCTGTGCATCCCGCGTGCCTTCTTTCGTAGCATAAGCTGTTAGCCTGTGCATAAATATTACCCAACATCTTCAATAAAATAATCAGAATCGACTCTTTTGATTTCGTAAGTTTTGACTGTAGAAACTCCGACATTGTGATCAATCATCAACTGTGCAAGTCGCCTTCCATCAACAAGAATAATTTTGAAACCTGCAGCGTCATATTCTTTGGCAGCTTTGGTAAAATCGGAAGTTGTGATAAAAATTCCTTTGTTTGCCCCTTTTCCTGCTAATGCTCCTGCAAAACCAGCAATTTCCGGTGCGCCCACATTGTTTTTCCACCGTTTCGCTTGAACGTAAACGACATCAAGACCGAGCCTATCTTGATTAATAATACCATCAATTCCACCATCACCACTACGTCCCACGGCTTCGGCATCTTCCCTTGAACCTCCATACCCCATTTCAACAAGAAGATCAATAACGAGATTTTCAAAAAAAGCAGCGGAATTTGCTTTAATTTGCTGAAGTAAGTCTCCAGCTACTTTTTCTCTAATCTGTTGATAAATCTCCTCAATATCTTCAAGATGAGAGGGTGGAGGAGGAGGTATCTCGCGAGAGAGGACATAAGGTTTTCCCTTTCCCCCCGGCTGTTTTAATTTTCCCTCCTTTACGAGTCTTTCAAATTGAGGAACAACTACCTCATAATGAAAGAAGCCAAGATATCGTTCACCTCTCTTTGTCTTTGCAGCTTTTTGTTCTTCAGACAACTCAAATTTTTCCTCTAATCTTCGTGTTGCTTCTATCATCTTGATTCCATCGGATGGATAATCAAGTTTAAGAATCTCCTGCTTGACTACTTCAGAGACTGGTAGCTCTACCGAATATTTTTCTCCTGTAGTTGGATCAACCGCCATTTTTGTTTCTGTTCTCATGGGACATCTCTTTCCTTGTAAAACATGAGGATGATATAAAACAACACAATGCTAAGCAAGAAACCACCTATGGAAGGCGAACCTGTCTACTCTTCACTGCTGTTGATATTCGCTTTCAAGCCAAATCTCTTCATTTTTCTCATCAAATACCAACGTAATTGGATCGACCCGATCACCTTCTATGAATGCCAGTTTCCAATTGGCTATAGCGTCGCTACACAAATACTCTGTTTCGTTCTCGTGGATTTCTATACTCATAAAACGAACAATCGCATCAATGTAACCGTTGCGATTCAGGGCATGTACAATTGTACACTCAAAGGGATCCTCAGGGTCGCCTGACGCGATATCTTGCGTCTCCACTTTTATTTTACCTAATTGAATTTTCATTTCAATTTTCCTTTCCGGACAGTTTAGGCTACAAGTTACACAGCCTAACAGGCTATGCTACAGTTCTGCATCATCTGATAGTTAGGCATAAGATGCACAGCCTAACAGGCTATGCTACGGTGGAGTCCCAGCAACCCATCGCTGAACGTGTTACTATACACAGCCTAACAGACTATGCTACAGTTACCTCCAACCTAACGGGTTAGACTACATCGGCAATAACTCCACCGCCACTTTTCCCACCTATCCACTAAACCCGCTTTTACAAGATTGTTAAGGACATAAGTAACAATCCGGTGCCACTCGCTTGCATCCCGAACAACGTGATCGTAACTTTCTGGCTGCCAGAATGCACCACTCCGCCCTAATAGACGATTGGCTTTGTAAGCCGTATATCCTTTAAGAGAGTTCATAATGGAGGAGAGTGAATTATAGGGAAAATCTTTTGTTTGTACTGTACTTTCTGTCGAATTAACAACGTCTGTTTTAGCAGATTGCATTACAAGCGGTGTAAATACAACATGGACATGATTCGACATAATACAGTAGGCATCCAAACAGTACACTTTTCCGTCTCGGTAATGCAGACTTTCTGCTACTTCTTTAGCAATCCGATCATCTTTGAGCCATACAGGTCCACTTTCTGCGCTATCTAAGGTTTTTTCAAATTTTCGGAACCATTGTCGAGTCCATTCCAAGCGTTTATTTTTTTCTTCAAAATGTCTATGTTGTGTTAACACGCCCTCGGAATTATCTTGCAACCTGAGAAGCCTTGATTTTTCTTTGTCAAATTGTAATTTTTCCGTTTTCCACCGCGTTAATATATGTTGTGGTATAGATCCTGCAAGTTGGAAGGTTACAAAGATAGTTGTCCCCGGTGTCTGTATATGAGGCAGGTTACGACGGTAAAACGATTTAGGTTCATTTTGGCTCATCTTGCTTGTATCCGTTGTAGCATAGTTTCCTGTTAGGCTGTGCCTCCCGTGTGCTTCCTTTTTCTGTATATGAGGCAGGTTACGACGGTAAAACGATTTAGGTTCATTTTGGCTCATCTTGCTTGTATCCATTGTAGCATAGCTTCCTGTTAGGCTGTGCTTCCTTTTGTAGCATAGCCTGTTAGGCTGTGCAAACTAATGGTTAAGCGAAAACTCGGCAGAATTTAGCAAAACCCAATAAAGGTCTTCGTAAGCCAAGTCTTTGTTCCGATACAGACTCCGTTCCAAATAACGTTGGAAATACGTCTTCTCTTGAGAAGTCGGCAATCGAGAAAGAACACTGAGATAGATATACTCCATCCGTTCAATCGGGTCGCGCCATTTTCCGAGGACGTAATTTATAAAACCGCCGAGTTCTTCGTGGTTCGCGCTATCGTTCACCATACTCCCATTAATCATCATCAGCGCTTGAGGAACAGTTCCGTTAAAGGCTTCAATCTCTTCCATCT
Organism: Candidatus Poribacteria bacterium; assembly: GCA_965232115.1. Taxonomy (GTDB): domain Bacteria; phylum Poribacteria; class WGA-4E; order WGA-4E; family WGA-3G; genus WGA-3G. The sequence goes on along the minus strand of OZ246958.1, from coordinate 2,432,782 downwards.
CGCCGTTATCAAGGAGAAATAGAAACTTTCTGAGATGCTCGCGCTTTCTTTCTTCAAGCGTGCGTAGCATGCCTCTGCGGTCTTCGCCGCCTCGTTTTGTGAGACCGTCCAACTTGCCTTGTTGGAGTCTTTCAAACCCAGTGGCTTGGAGCATGGAATAGAAGAACTGCTCGGCACTGAGGGGTTTAACGTACGCATGGGAATAATACAGTTCATCGTCTTTGTTGCTTTCATTTGTTTCTGAAGTGCGTTGGTAAGCCTCAGAGTTGAGAATAGTCCGCATGAGGTGTTGCAGGTTATACCCGTGAATGACGAAATCGTTTGCGAGCCAGTCCAATAGCGCAGGATTGGTGGGCGGATTCTCCTCTCCGAAACCATCAAGTGGTTCGACAAACGCGCGTCCCATAAAGTGTTTCCAGATCCGATTCACAATTGCCCGGCTAAAATATGGGTTTGATGCGTCCGTCATCCATTGTGCAAGTGCTTTGCGTTTTTCGATCAGAGCACCGTTGTATTCAGTGCCATCAAGGAAGCGGGGCGCAACTTCTGCCTTGAGTCTCTCGACCCAAATAGATTTTCGGGGTTTGTCGGTAATCAGAAAATTGTCCATCCGCCTCTCATCACCGATCATATTCACGGTTTGGATGTACCCCTTTTGCTCACTCTCAATACCTGTAAAAAAGGCTGCGATACTGTAGAAGTCCTCTTGCAGCCACGCTTCTGTCTTATGATCGTGGCACTCTGCACATTGCATCGGGAGACCTAAGAAAAGCCGCGAACTCTGTGAGGTCAGGACAACTGGGGAACGCTCATAGCGGAGGATATAATTGCCAGCCCCGTTGTCCCGGAGTTCACCATCGGCAGTGATGAGTTTTTGAACAAACTGATTATAGGGCATATTTTCCGTCAACGCATCCCGCACCCAAGACGTTAGTCCGATGCGTCGATCGTCGTTATCACCGCGCCTACCGATTAGCCAGTTTACCCACACTCCTGTCCAATAGTCAATGGCTGCTTCACTTTGAAGGAGGTCGTCAATTTTTTCCTGCCGCTTGTTTGGTGATCCATCTTTGAGAAAATCGAGAACTTCTTCGGGAGTAGGGATTTTTCCGGTCATATCAAGATGGATACGTCGCAGAAATTCCGCATCTTCTGACATCTTGGAGGGTTGAAGCCCCTCTCTTTTAAGCACAGCGTTAATGTGTCGATCAAGGTGCTTCGTACTTGCTGGGACATACCGAGTCGGTGTCGGCGCGACTTTAGTGCAATTCAGCGTCGAAAAGGCAAAGGCGAGGAAAACGAACACATAAGGAATGGGGGTTTGAAAAAGCACTTTCATGCAATAAGTTTAACCTAACTGCCTACAAAATATCAAGAGGAAACGCTGGAAAAGCCTTAACTCCATCGAACACCCGTTGGAATGACACCGACATCTTCACCCCGTCGCATCGCTTCAGCAGCGTCAAGGATACTCGCTAAGTCATGTTCCGGTTCATAGTCCAACAACGTCTTGATTTTGCTTAAATCAAATTCAAAATAGAGGGGTTGTGGGAGTTGGACATCAACAGCGTCCATTTGGTAGCGTTCACATAGGTAGGGGATGACCTCTTCATGTTTGAAAACGCCATTTCCGCCGAGCGTGAACTCTTCGCCAACAGCGGCATCCTTTTCAATCCCTAAAACCAGTCCCTGCACAATATCGCGGACATCGGTGAAATGCTCTTTGTAGGGTCGCCCGTCAGGGTTGCGTTTGAGTATGAATTTCTCTTGTCCATCCCAAAGACCTTTAACCGTATTCGCAGCCGCCAATTCGGCGGGATCATTCCCTGTATAATTCTTGTACCGATTGTAGATAGGACTGAAGATGAATTGCCTCGGCAAACCGTCCTCATTGAGATATTCGCTCGGCTCAATCACAGTCGTGAACCTGAAGACCGTTGAGGGAACCCCATACTGGTGGTGATAGGTCATGCAGAGTTCTTCACCAATCCATTTGGTTAGAAAATAGGGCATGTGATGATATTTGGCGACCATGTCCTCGGTGATGCGTTGATTGAAAAGTCGTCCTTTTTCGGTGAGCTCCCAATAGATTGCTTCCGTACAAGCATAAACAAGTCGGTGAATGTTCGGATTGAACTCACGGACACATTCCAAAATGTTGAGGGTCCCCATACCGTTGATTGCCAAATATTGACGGTTATCAAAAGGACCACCAAAGGCGGCGGCAATATGATAGATGGCATCAACACCTTCAACGGCTTTTTTAACGTCTTCATATTCACGCAGATCGCCGAGGACGGTCTCAACGTCTTCCGCACCGTCCCATCTTCCGACACGATTGACATCACCCGGATAAACAAAACTGCGGACAGTGTGTCCTTTCTCCAATAACTTTTTAACGAGATTGGATCCGATGCGCCCTGTGCCACCTGTGACTAAAATTTTCATGACTTTCTCCTAAAAGTCAACAATGCATAAAAGAGCAATGCACTTAAGGAAAGCGCACTACTCTTTTTACGATCATCTTCACCGAACTGTAACCGATGCTGCACCACTCACAACTTAGCAAAGAAGGCTACTGTAAGCGTTTTATTTTTCCCCATCTCACTGCTAATTTATCTCTCGGCTCTACATCATAAGCAGTGCTGATGAGTTCTATATTATCTATCGCCCACCACCAATCATTCTGTGCGTCAATGACCCCGAAACTAATGACCATCTCCGCGGCACCGGCGGGGTTGTCAATCGGGATTTCCAATGTTTCGTTTATCTGTTCTCCGTCGTTTATTTTCTCTTCCTTTAGTTTAAGGGTAGGAATCGTAACGAGGGTGTGCGCCCCGGCATCAATACCGACGCTCTGGAAGAATAAGATACGTTCTTCCGCGTCGCCATCAAAGCTGACAGTTATCTCTCCGTTTTGCGTATCCTCGGGTCGCCAACTCGAATCCAACGTTAAGACGAGCGACCCCTCTGCCGCGCCCTTGATTTTAATGGGTGGCGTAATTAGGTGACCATTCCAACGACTGATGGCATCAGGGTTACCATTCCCCTCCCAATCGTCCCACTCATCAGGGTCAGAGACCGCGCCTTTCCCTACGCCCTTGCCGTCATTGTGTACGCCCGTGAACTCACTACGCCTCTGGTCTTCCGCTGTTCGCGTCCACCACTCAAGATCGACGATCGCCCAAGTTCTCCACTCGGGCATGCCGAGGTCATCTGGATTCTCGTTTGTAATTTCCCAACCATCAGGTGGCGTGCCTGACCAAACATCTTTATCTTTAATCTGTTCCATTATACTTGCTTCGAGCGGTACATCCTCAAAATCTTCTTCAAAAAGAACAGTATCAGCTGCCCACACCCCTGCTGTTGAAAAACAAAAGATTGTTATGAGGATCGCATGCACGACCCTATCCATAATGCTGCTATTCATGATAATCCTCCTAAAAAGTAACCGCATATCCATCCGTTCTCGGATCAGAACCACCGATGAGCGCGCCAGATTCAGGATGCACCATAATCGCTTGTGCACTCCCTGGGCCGCCCCAATCGCCGAGAATCTGGAGTTCATGCCCTCGCTTCGCCAAACCCGCCTTCGTCTCCGTCTGGAATCGGTTTTCTAACTGGAGATCATTAGAACAGGTGTGCGGAATAGTGGATTCCATGGGGTTCTGGAGACTGCGCCAACGCGGTGCAGAAACGGCTTCTTGTGGTGTCATTCCGAAATCAATCATGTGGGTAACGAGTTGAAGGTTCGTCTGAACCTGTGTATCAGCACCGGGTGTACCACACGCTATGAACGGCTGACCCTCTTTTGTGACGATGACAGGGTTCATCGTGTGCCGAACGCGTTTGCCCGGTATCAGACAGTTCGGGTGTCCTTCTTCCAAATGCCAGTAGGTCATCCGATTGTTCAAGAGGACTCCAGTGTCCCCAGCAACCAGAGCAGAACCGAACCCTGATTGGATGCTCTGTAATATACAGACAAGATTGCCTGCACGGTCCGCGGTGCAGAAGCAAGTCGTATCCTCGTGTGACTCTGGACCACCAGCAAGGACATCAATAGCTGCCCGATCCAAATCAATCTGTTCAGCACGTTCAGCGGCGTAGGATTTCGATAACATTCCGTCCAAAGGAATATCAACCCAATTCGGATCCGCCATATATTTTTCTCGATCAGCAAAAGCGAGTTTCTTCGCTTCAACCATCAGATGGACACTTTCAGGCGTATTACAACCCAAGGTCTGTAAATCAAAGCGTTCAACCATATTCAACTCTTGGAGCAAAATATGACCACTCGAATTCGGGGGCATCTCATAGACTTCATACCCGCGATAGTTGACGTGTATAGGATCATCCCAGTGTGCGTGATAGTCAGCGAGATCCTCTGCCGTCAAGAGTCCGTCATGAGCACGACTGCACTCACCGATAGCCTGCGCAATCTCACCTTTGTAGAATATATCTCTGCCGTGTTCAGCAATCTTTCGCAGTGTTTTACCGAGATTGGGGTTCGCTATGAATTGACCGGCAGGGATGGGTTCACCATCGTTTGTAAAGATAGCCCGACTGTCTGGTTCGGCGGCGAAACGCGGGTTCTCGCCTTTAAGACCGCCAGCGAGTCTATGGCTCACAGGAAATCCGTCTTCACAGAGGGCAACCGCTGGAGCGAAAACATCTTCTAATTTGAGGGCACCATAGCGTTCGTGTGCAAGGAGCCATGCGTCAACGATTCCCGGCACCGAGACACTGCGTATGCCTTTCATTGGAATTCCACCGTCTTTGAGGTATGTTTCGCGGGTTGCGGCGCGCGGTGCGGGTCCAGTGCCGTTTACGGCTTCGACCTTCCCGGTTTCCGCCCAATAGATGAGGATAAACCCGTCCCCACCGAGTCCAGAACCCGCAGGTTCAACCATACCGAGTGCTACGGCTGTTGCGATCGCTGCATCAACGGCGTTGCCACCTGCCATCATTGTCTGAATACCTGCTTGCGAGGCGAGTACGTGTCCGGATGTAACCATGCCATTTCTGCCCATGACAGAGGGACGAAATGCTGAACCGTGTGGAGATTGCATTATGAAGCCTCCATTTTTTCTCCTTGTCGGCTATCGACAGCCGGTTAAGAGATGGCTTGAGTAAGTTAGGCCCCTTTACCAACAAGTTTTGATCATTTTGAACAGTGATCAACTAACGGTTTCAGATAGCCACCGACAACTGACAACTGATAACTAATCAACCAAGCATTTTCTTGGCAAACGCTTCGACATCAACGCGTTCGTGCGTCCGTGCCGATTCATTGCACGCTTCCATCAGCACCCATGTCCCGAGGGTCGTCTCCTGCATCCACTCACGACCTGTGTCTTTTGTAATTGCTTGCGCAAACGCATCAAATTGGAGTCGGTCATCTTCTATTAGACCAGCGTGTAAGTCCTGAAGCGTTAAATCTTCAACCGTCTCACCGAGTCGAAAAAGTTGTAGGTGTCCTGCATCCCGTCGGAGATCTCCGTCTTCTCCGTGGAAACTCCAGTGTCCACTCCAACCGAAGGGCGATGCGTGTCCTGCCCGCGTCCCCGCATAAGAAAAAGGTGCCCCGTTTGCATATTCCATAAGGGCGTTGCCACCCGCGGTACCCCACGCATGGATTTGGCCTAGTGCGGGATCCCGGCGGTTATGGATATGTGCGGTGACATACTTCGGTAGCCCCTTCGCAGCAACGAGCTGATCAAGTTGGTGACTCGTACCCGCGTGGAAGAAAAGTCCGTCTACATAAGCATCAGGTTGTCTGGAATCCGGTCCAGTGTAGAGGTTCTGTCGAATCCAGAAGCGGCACTCACCGGCTAACATTTCACCGATACCACCATCTTCGCGAAGCCATTCCCGCATTTTTGCCGCGGCAGGGTTCCAACGTTTGTTTTGTCCTTGAACCAGCATCAAGCCGGGATTTGCCTTGTGGGCTTGGATAATTTCATGAAATTCTGACTGTGTTGTGGCAATGGGTTTAACACAGAGGGTATGCATACCGAGATTTAGACTTTCGACAATTAACTTGGCGTGAACAGTCGTTGAGGCGTAGATAAGGCACGCCTGTGCATCATGCTTCTCTTTCGCCTCCGCTATGGTCGTGTAGATACGTTCCGTTAAGCCTTCAGGTGCGTCGTTTATTGACGACACACCGTCTCGTGCGGCTTCAAGGTTGATGTCTACACACGCGACAGGCTCTAACCCGTGCGAATTGACTTGCGCTTGTAGACGACCGTGTGCAAAATGGGTGCATCCGACGTGAATAGTCGGGATTGGCATTCCTGAAACTCCTTATACTGGCTGTCAGTTATCAACTGTCAGAAAGAGGGTTCGGTTTGTCCATATATTTGGATAGCCAGCCCCCTAAATCGGACAAGTAGGTTAGGACACCTCAACGACTGGTGGGTTGATGAAATCGTGATATTTTTGGGCGACCTTACCGGTGGTTGCATCACCCGCATGAATAAGGACACGGAATCGGAAGTGCATCTGACCACCTTCTTTGAGCGTGTAGGAACCGTCTTTAGCGGGGTCCCCTTCAAAGGTGCCACCCCCGAAGATATTTGTTCCCATCAGTCCGTAATTCCGCACGTGCCAGTATGTTGGATAGCGTGGGTTGACGAGGTGATCGAATACAGCAAGTCCAACAGGTGTCCCATCAACAACGCCGGAATAATCACACCAGTTCGCACGTTTGCCCCACGTCTCATCCTCATTGATACCCCCAAAAGCGTTCTCTATCTTCCCACCGTCCGAAGCGTTCATCGCTGGATGAACACGAATCGACATAATACCGCCTTCCTTGGTATCTCCGAAGTAGACATCCCCAGCAGAAGCGATAAACGTTAGATCAAGGTCAAGAAGTGCAGCATCTTCAGGTAGGTTATAGATACGGAAGTTCTGTTTGTCGGTCATCAGAACGTTGCCTTCGCGGGTTTCCCAATTATTTTCGGTATAAATCCTACCGACGACGGCACCCCCGTGTTTTTGTGTGAAGCCTTGATGCACGACTTTTCCAGAATTATTCCCTTCTCCCCAGAGATCTACATCATTAACTTCGCCATACGCGACGTAGAGCGAACGGTGATGCACATGATCTGTCGAGATCTCGCTCGTCTCACCTCGTGTTACTTCGCGTCCATTCGGACCGAGGACGGGAAAGAAGTAAGGTCGGAACTGCGTTTTCGCATAGCGGAACGTTGTAAAAGATCGGTCATTGAGTGTGATGGCGATAGTTTCGGCTTCTTCTTTGAACTGAACGCCTGATTCGCCTGCGACGTTTCCCTCAGAGAGAGTATAAGTGCGAGATTCACCGGCAGCGAGTCCGTCAAGTATCCAATTTAAGGTAGTAGAACCGTCCTCATTGGCATAACATTGTGCCGAGATGACGCTACCAGATGCTACATCCGTTAAGGTGACGGAACGATCGTGAAGTTGGCGCACGCCAGGGTGGTCAACGCCAACACTCACCGGACATCCATCTCGATCGTGAAATCCGGCGTTAACAGTAAACGTCGGAAGATTCTGATTTGCCATAAATTCCCTTTTTCGTATCTGGGTTCCTCTATTATGTTGGAGCCATTTAGTCTTCGATTCAGGCAAAAGCCGGGCAGAGGTTGAACTAAATGGCTCTACCCGATTTATTAGGTTTCATCAGAAGTGAGCGCGAGGATTCCCTCTTCTTCGCTATTGTAAGTCTCGAAAACGCTCATTAATCGACCAAGAATAAGAAGGTTTCGGATGTGCGCACCTGCATTGACGAGTGCTGTCCGTCCTCCCTTTCGAGAGACAGTCACATTGACAGAAACGAGTGTGCCGAGGCCACTGCTATCCATCCGGGTGACATTCTCAAGGTTAAAGATTACCTTCGGAGAGTCAAAATACTCTTCAAGTTCCTCATTAATTTGCTCTCTAATTTCAGCGTTTGCCGCACCAATCATACGGCCGGTGGGTCGAATAACGATAACACCTTCTCTTTGACGTATTTCTGCTAACATCTATTCTCCTCTCTTAGTTGTTTGTGTTATTACACCAGTGTGGAATTACGGTTTGTAGCCTAACCCAAAGATGTTCAATAGGTTAAATATAGTTGATTTTAAAAACTTTGTCAAGATTTTTAGGATATTTTTATCATCTATCACTGTCTTATTTAAAAAGAAAGGTAAAGGTAGGACCTCCCTTAAATTCCAGAATAGGTTACATCTAATTTCTTAAATCACCCAATTTTCACACAATACCTCAGCTTGCTCTAAGACAGTTTCAGTAGCCTTTTCTTGTTTGTTGGGGGGATAACCGTGTCTACGAAGGGTGCGTTTCACAATTCTTCGTATGTTCGCTCGGGAGCTTTCTTTCATCGTCCAGTCAATACTCACGTTTCGCCGGACGGTTTCCACAAGTTCAACGGCAATGGTTCGTAGCGTCTCATTACCTAACACCTGGACCGCGCTATCGTTAACCTCAAGCGCGTCGTAGAATGCTAATTCTTCATCTGAAAGCCGTAAATCATCGCCTCGATCCTGAGCCTGACGCATTTCTCTTGCGATTTCGATGAGCTCTTCAATTACTTGTGCTGCTTCAATTGCACGGTTTTGGTAGGTGCGAATCGAGCGTTCCAGCATACTTGCGAATGAGCGTCCTTATCAGAAGCAGAGCCTGTCATCACGACTTTTATTACGCCATTCTTATCGTCATTGTCGTGCCACTTTGGATGGCGTTTGACAATCGCATTGTAGAGGTCAACGCAGATGCGGCGGCTCATACAGACAATCATCCCCTTTCCATCTATTGCCTCCAATCGTTCTCCAAAGTGTGCAATTATATCATCGGCGATGAGTCCCATTCGTTTTTTGGTTCCGACCAAAGCCTCAAGTTGTGCCCATTTGGTCTTGAGTTTTTCCTTTTGTGTCACCTCCTCTGCTTCCGTCACTTCCTCAAATTTTGGGTCGATGCGAGGTCTTTCGTTCTCGTCAAGTTCGATTTTGGCGAGGCGACTTTCGTAGTAGATTGGAACAGTGGCTCCGTCATCAACTGCCTGTTGGATGTCGTAGATGCTGATGTAATTTCCAAAGACGGCGCGGGTGTTGCGGTCTGTTAATTCAATTGGCGTACCGGTAAAACCGATAAAAGAGGCGTTGGGGAGTGCGTCGCGCATGTAGCGGGCAAATCCGTCAATAAAGCCGTATTGGCTACGGTGCGCTTCGTCAGCGATTAGCACAATGTTCCGGCGATCAGACAGTTGTGGAAAACGGGTTTCCTCACCTTCGGGAAAGAACTTTTGAACCGTCGTAAAGACCACACCCCCAGAGGCAACTTTTAAGAGTTCGCGCAAGTGTTTTCTGTTTTTTGCTTGTTCGGGAGTCTGTCGTAGAAGTTGGTGACATCGAGCGAATGTGCCGAACAGTTGATCGTCTAAGTCGTTTGTGTCAGTAATAACAACGAGAGTTGGATTTTCCATCCGTGGGTGTTGAACGATACTGCCAGCGTAAAAAGCCATCGTCAAACTCTTGCCTGAACCTTGTGTGTGCCAAATCACACCGCATTGTTTATCCCCCTCCAGAGATGATGCTTGGACAGTCGTATCAACAGCCTTTTTCACGGCATGGAATTGGTGATAACCTGCGATTTTTTTCGCAATCGATCCACCCTCGGTTTCTTCAAAAACGATGAAATGTTTGAGATAACGCAGAAATCGGTGCTTTTCAAAGGCTCCCTTAATTAATACTTCTAACGCTACTTCCGTTGATGGTGCCTCGTCCTCGCCCTCAATTGTTCGCCACGGTAGAAACCACTCCGTATCGGCGGTTAAAGATCCGACACGCGCCTCTAATCCGTCGGAAATAACGATTGCTTCGTTGTAGGTAAACAGCGCGGGAATTTCCTGTTTGTAGGTTTGGATTTGGTGAAAGGCTGTTAAGACAGTGGCTTTTTCATCGGTTGGGTTTTTGAGCTCAATTACGGCTAAAGGAAGTCCGTTGATAAAGAGAACAATGTCCGGACGGCGCTCGCTTGCTTCTACCACTGTGAACTGGTTGACTGCCAGCCAATCGTTGTTTTCGGGGGTATCAAAATCGACGAACTGCACACGCGCACCACGGATTGTACCATCTGACTGGCGGTATTCGACCTCTATCCCGTCAACCAACATCAGATGAAATGCGCGGTTGTTCTGAACCAAAGTGTGAGAATCTGGATTTAGTACTTTGCGAACTGCTTCCTCTTGTGCATCGGTAGGTATGTTTGGATTTAGGCGGGCAACGGCATCTTGTAAACGGCGCGTCAAGATGACTTCGTTGTAAGAGGAACGTTCAGCATCGGGCATGTCGGGGGCGATGTTGGGACCGTGTAAAACGGTGTAACCCAAGTCAGCGAACCAGTTGAGAGAGGTTTCTTCTATATTGTATTCGTAAATCTTGTTGAGATTCATATTATTGTCCCAATGCCCTTACACCAACGATTCTTCTCTCATGCATGCTTTAAGTCCTTCAATAAACACTTGAAAACTTCTCGATCTGTTCCGACTCGGTTCCATGTATTGTGCAATGTTCTGCGCTACTGTAGGCTTAGGTATCCGTCCTCTATAGTAGTTTTTCTGTATCAGCAAACGTTCCAACGCCTCATAAGTCCCACCCTGAATTGCATCAGGATTTCGATATTTTCTTTGATATTGGAGGGTTTTCGGAATTCTTGGATAAGCCGTATGCAAAGCCTCAATGTCTCCAAAGAACCACGCCTCTAATTCTTCAACTGCCAGCCGATTAACAACTTGAAAATTTTCGTTTGAAGCTGCACTGGATTTTGTTACAAAACCGGCTTCATGCGCCGCTTTTTCTAATTCTGCCTTCAGTTCGTGACAGTTTTGTCGATCTTCGTCAATAAGCACAAAAATTCGCCAATCATCAGATATCCATTGGTGTCCTTTCAAATGATTTGGTAATTCTTCGAGCATATCGTCCTTTCCTTCAAATACATGGAAGATACAGATGACATGGGGTGAAAGAATCTTGGGTAAGATGTGTCTTAATGCTTCCTCAGTAGAAGGCTCCTCTAAGAAGAATTTAATGTGCATGCAAACTTCGCTTTGGACCTCCTGCATTGGTCAACGGGTCTCCGAATTCAAAGTAGCCCTCCATCCAAAGTTTTCCCAACTTCGCGCCAGCATCCAAAAGGTGCTCTACGCCGAGCATATCCGAGGCGCGTTTGCACACTGTGAAGCCTTGCTCATCCCGATAGAGTACCCACACTTCCTCAGCACTGAGTTCATTGACAAGGTAAGGTGAATGTGTGGTAATTATGAGTTGAGAGAACATTAACACCTCAAGAAACTCCGCGACCAAACCAGTCAACAAGCGCGGATGTAGGTAGTTCTCGGGTTCCTCAATACCGATCAATTGCGGCGGTTGTGGGCCATGGAACAGTGTTAAATAAGATAGCAGCTTCAACGTGCCATCGGAGGCGAATTTTGCTAATATGGGTTGCTCAAACGGGGCATCTTTAATCTTTAGCAGAAGGCGACCACTCATCATCAATTCCGTGTCAACCTTCTCTAAGCGAGGCACCTGATCTGACAGAAAAGATATAATTTTTTCCAAACGTTCTGGATATCTTTCCTGCAAGTATTGGATAACATTAGGCAAGTTGTCGCCTGTTGCGGACAATCGCTTTTGTGGTCCATCGTTGGTTGCTTGGTGGGTGGCATCGGTAGACAGGTTGGAGAAATACCAATCTATAATAAAACGTCGAAAGGCACTGACGCGCGGATGTCTTGCCAGCTGCCCAAACATATTAGCAGCGAGTGCTGACGGATCATCAAGTTGCTCCTTGATCCGTTCGTCCGCCTCATCTGGTGTTTTACCGGCGATGATAGTTCCGCGGCCTTGATGAAAATTGAGGAAGCGCACGGGTTTTCCTCTACTACTGGGCCGCCATTGTAGCCATTCGGTTTCAACAAAAGGGTCTTGCATAGGATCTTCATCAATAGACAGGTGGTAGGTGATAACCGGTGTTTTAGGTGTTTCTCTATACTTCAATTCAAATTCAATCGGTCCCTCACAGCCTCGTGTTCGCAGTTCCTTAAGTCCTCCTCTCTTGTTACATGCTTGACGTACCCCGACTGTGAAACATTCCGATAGAAATGCAAACACATCAAAAAGTGTTGATTTACCGCTACCGTTTGCTCCTAAGAATACTGACAGTGGTTTAAGTTGTTTTAACTTTATATCACGTAGTGCGCGGTAGTTTTTCACACGCAGCAATTCAACGTGCGGAACGGTCTGTTGAGGCATCTAAGTTACCTCCATTATTTTAGCTGCGTCGTCTACGCGAATTTCACCGGACAATAGTTTTGGGAGCAGCGTATCACGCAGGCTAGCAAGCACTTCTGTTTCAGATGTGTTTGCCACTACACGATCACGTAGGCTAATAACTTGACTTGAAAAAAATTCTACAATATCCAGCGGTGGAATTACAAGAGGAAATCCACTTAATGTTCTGGCGTTGAGGCTTGCTCGAGTCGTCCCTATTTCCCTTGCTCTTACTAATTTCCAATAACTCTCTGACCGGAGCCAGTATTGAAGAAAGCGCGCGTACTCGTTGTGTATAGGACAGAAACGAATTAAGTAAGATGCAAAAACTGCATCTTGATCTTCTTCAATTAAAACTCCATGCCCGGGATCTGCCATACGCGCAATTAGAATATCCCCTTTATGCAAACGATACTTTTCAAAATCTCTGTCTGTAATCTCACAATGCGGGACTGAATCCCAAGCTATCCAAGATTTTTTGTTAATGTCAGTGATACGAAGAAATTTTGGGCCAACAATCTCATCCTTTGCCGATGCTGTATATCCATATTGAGGTTTGTCGGATAAATAGCCTAAATTCCTAACCGTCCATCCTTCCGGTATCTCGCCCAACTCCGAGTTCATAAGGCGGTCTGGAAACAACTTCAGCACATCTGGTGGCAGATATGGCTCTTCGCTTAGTATCTTAGTCCGGACCGGGTCAAAGTCCACAAACCACGACTTGAAAATTGCTCGTGCGGTCGCTTCCAACGTCTCATTCATCTGTCGGTTGAGTTCAATTTTGTCGTCAAGCGTGCTGAGGATGTGAGCGATACGGCGTTGTTCAGAAAGCCCTGGGATAGTCGCAGGTATCTGCGAAAGAATAGTCTGATTAAGCAACGGTTGTCCCGAACCCGTTTGAAAATCATTCAAGCGAAGCGTATGAAGCATGTAAAAAAGAAATCTTGGATCGTTTCCGTTCATTGCCTTAGCCCTAATAGCGTTATCGGTCACCCAACAAGAACTATTACTAAAATGTACAGATCCGCAATAACTACCAACACGTCCGATAATAATAGTACCAGGGCTGGAATTCGCCTCATTGGAGAATCCTATAATCCCATTACCGCCATAAACAGGGTATGGTAAGTCGCTGGAGCGTTCAGGACTGGATTTACCATTGGAGAGTGATAACAAGCTGCCAAGGTTGGTTGTAACTCGCTCACTTTTCATACTTGATCCTTTTCAATTTTAATAATACGGAGCGCGGTGGAAAACCAAAGCCTCTACAATTTTGGTATCATCAGCTGTTTCTTCACTCTCATAGGGCGGATCACCGTGTTCGCCTTCCCAGTCATGTTTTCCAGCGTTCAACTCTATTTTTCTGGTGAAAATCCGATTTGGTGAGATGTCGTCATAGCCATTCTCATAGCCGTTGACAACAACTCGTAAATCGTCTGGATATTTTTCGAGAAATTCTACTAATTCCTTTACTGTCATTTTTTGTTTCCTTTGTCATAAGAACGATACTCTATCAACACCGACCTACCAATAATTGAGACGATTCGCACCAACATTTCCTTTCCATCAGCATCGGTGAGGTGCAAATCTTCCCCAGGGACGAAAGTAACCGGTTGCTGCTGACCTTCATTTATGGCGATGTTGGAAGCATAAAGATAGGTCCGGTCGCTTGTATCACGGATAGGATTCAAACGTCCAGACAAGCCCGGAAGATAACCTGTTGCCTCTGGGAAAATTACCGATCCACCACCTGAAAGCGTTTGCATTTCAAGGGTCAGTCCTCTCTCCATTGGTATCCAATCGTGTACGAGGTGTGCAGCAAATCCGGTAGCGGCTGCGTATACCGTCATCGGGAGGTGAGTCGTATGCAGATCGATTTCTGCCTCGCCACTCTCATCAGTAGTTGCACGTTTCCATGTCTTATTCGGAAATAGCACTAATAACTCAATCCCAAGCAGCGGATTACCATCGTAGTGAGCAAGAATACCAGCGGTTGCAGGTGTAAGAACTGTATCGGCTGCAGGGATTGTGAGGAAAAGATCCGAGTTGTCAATGAGTTGATACTTCGGCATTTTTCCGCTCAAAGCCTCTGTTTCACGAAAAATCGTTGGTACTCCATCGCCTCGCCGTTCCATGAAGAATTGCCTCTCACCGGAGCCATGGATATCTTCAACGGGTATCCGTCCGAGCATTGAGGCAAGGGCTTCGTTTCGCGTTGATTGTCGGACATCCATACTATCAATCGTGAGGTTGTTTGGTAAACCTCCAGGAGAGTTTATTTCAATACGGTCAGCAAACATTGAGAGTCGGATCCGACTTCCACGAATTGAATAATCGCGGTGGACAACGGCATTGACGATGGCTTCAAACAGTGCTTTTTCGCTGTATTGTGGTAGGTTGGTGCGAGCGGGACTCTTATAAGCACCGACGCGCATATTGCGGACCACAAAAGCAACTGCTTCGGTAATCTGTCGGTTCAACGGACCAGTGATTATTTGGGCATCTATTTGCCCAGATGTCCGATCCTTATCACGGTAGCAGGTTGCGGAGATACAGGCATTAGGTAACCACTCCTCAGGAGAACGACAGCACAACAGGACCCCAGCCACAGTAGCACGCGTTGTACCGTTTTCGTCACTGGTCAGAAGTCCCATTTTTTCCAACGCTACTTCAGGGGCGGCGGCACCCTCTGCACTCAATAGAGGTTTCCAAAGAAATTCATCTAATGATCCAAAACCTGTTTTTGGAA
Organism: Candidatus Poribacteria bacterium; assembly: GCA_965232115.1. Classification (GTDB taxonomy): domain Bacteria; phylum Poribacteria; class WGA-4E; order WGA-4E; family WGA-3G; genus WGA-3G. The sequence goes on along the minus strand of OZ246958.1, from coordinate 2,417,719 downwards.
CTGGTTGTTTGTCAAACCAAAGGAAACGTGCCTGCCCACGCTGCTGGGCGAGGGGGAGCCGCTCATCGCTTGTCATTCGACGTTTTGAGCTGCCAATTCGGTAGTAAGTGCCCCCAGGACTATCATGTTGGGCATCACCGCGTGGAATCTGAACCAGCAAGAATGACTTTCCTTCCTCTATTTCTCTGCGAAGAATAGTGGGACGAATTGAGGGTTTAATCCTGTCCATGCAAATTTCAGTCAAGACACGCTCGAGGGCATCCATCTGCTCGCGCGACATGCCTTGAACATCGCTGGCATCGGTTACACCACAGAGTAGCACGCCCCCATCGGTATTGGCGAATGCAGCGAGCTCATCTGCGAGATCGTCACGACGAGGACTCTTCGGAACATCTCCTGTGAACACGATTTCCTTGAATTCCCAGTGACTGTCTTCGCCTAAGCGCATTTGGCGTTTGATTTCTGCATTGCTGAAATTCATGAATCCTCTCCGAATCCAAATATCTCCAGATTCTTAGCAATAGCCTCATCCAACCGCCTGGCTTCTGCCATCTGTTGGGTCAATTTCTTGGTCAAATGTGCCATCGTGTCTTCAAACGGTTCGCTATCTTCCTCTTGCACTTCTGCACCGACGTAACGTCCAGGCGTTAAGACGTTACCGTTTTCTTGGACTTCTACAAGCGTTGTGCTTTTGCAAAAGCCGGGCACGTCGGCATATTTACCCGCGCCCTCATCTCCGCGCCATGCGTGATAGGTTTCGGCAATTCGCGTCATTTCCGAATGCGTTAGCTCGCGGTGTACGCGGTCTATCATCTTCCCTAATCTGCGTGCATCTATGAAAAGTGTTTCGCCAGCGCGGTTACGAAAGCGATGGTTTTCTTTATTCCTCGCGATAAACCAGAGACAAACGGGAATTGATGTCGAATAGAAAAGTTGTCCCGGCAGCGCGACCATGCAGTCTACTAAATCGGCTTCAATAATTTTCTTGCGGATTTCACCTTCGTTAGACGTATTTGAACTCATCGAACCGTTTGCCAATACAAAGCCAGCGATGCCGTTTGGGGCGAGGTGAGAGATAAAGTGCTGCACCCAAGCAAAGTTAGCATTGCCAGGTGGTGGCGCACCGTAAACCCAACGTCTGTCTTCACGCAATCGGGCCCCACCCCAATCGCTGCTATTAAACGGAGGATTGGCGAGAATATAGTCGGCTTTTAGGTCTGGATGCAGATCGTTATGAAAACTATCTGCGTGTTCCTGACCGAGATTCGCCTCAATGCCTCGAATCGCGAGATTCATCAACGCCAATTGGCGTGTGGTTGGGTTTGATTCTTGCCCGAAGATGGAGATGTCGTCGCGTTGTCCACCATGTGCTTCGACAAACGCTTCGCTCTGGACAAACATCCCGCCTGAGCCACAGCATGGATCGTAAACCCGTCCTTTGTACGGCGCGAGCATCTCAACGAGGAGCTGCACAACACAGCGCGGGGTGTAGAACTGTCCGCCTCTCTTCCCTTCAGCACTGGCGAATTGCGAAAGGAAGTATTCATAGACTCTGCCTAATATGTCTTTTGAGCGATTTTCTTCTTCTCCTAAACCGATTGTGCTAATGAGGTCAACAAGTTCACCGAGGCGTTGCTTGTCAAGCATGGGACGTGCGTAATTTTTCGGTAGAACGCCTTTCAAACGCGGATTCTCTTGTTCGATCGCATGCATTGCGTTATCAATCAGCGTTCCAATTTCGGGTTGCTTAGCTTTTGCTTGTAAATATGACCAGCGCGCTTCCTTCGGGACATAGAAGATATTTTCGGCTGTATTCGTCTCTGTCCTCTACTACCTCATAACGGATAGATTCTTCTTTAATGTAGTCATCGCTCTGTGGATTGGCAAATTCTTGGAGCAGAGAATTGTGTTTCTCCTCAAAAGTATCGGAGATGTACTTGAGGAAGATCAACCCTAACACGACGTGCTTGTATTCGGCAGCATCCATGTTGTTTCGGAGTTTATCGGCTGCTTGATATAAGGTTGCTTCAAAGCCGAGGGTTGCGCCGTTTTTATTGGAATTTGTGTCTGATTTCTTTTTAGTCATTTTTTTCAGAGAATCCTGTTTATAGGAGGTATTACAATGAGCAACATACGCTAATCGCCACTCTTGCTAACAACTGGCAGTATATTTTATTGTTTTAGGAGGCACGCAAACTAACAGTTTGCGCTACAAAGAGCTACAAATGATGAACTAACTTCGTTAAAATAATACTACATTTGGCGTAGAAATTCAACGGTTTTAATTCGGAAATGTAAGCGTTGATTGTCAGAATTATGGAGTTACGCGAATAGCTTAGAGGGAGTTGAACGGTGCGGTTGGAAACCGCACCTACCGCTTTTGGAGAGGCGACTTAGCGTCCCGTGGACGGCTGTGGTGGCCAGTGAAGTCCGCGTTGGCCCGACAAGGCGCGGTTAGGAGATGGTCGATACTCCCGATCTGGTAAACCGACGAGTTTGCCATCTTGCAACCATTTCTCATCGTCTCCATAGAGTTCGCCAATCATAAGATTTGTCAGTCGCTCAAGGACTTCAGCGTGCGCTGATGAATTGGCGAGGTCGTTTAATTCCCTTGGGTCTTCTTCCAAATCGAAGAGTTGTCGGTAGTTCCCAGTGGCATAATAGATAAGCTTAAAGCGTCCTTCATGGACCATCCGAGTCGCACTTCCACCCACACCAATCTCACCGTATAACCATTCGCGCTTCTGGTCGCCTACCATCGGTATGCTTTCAACCGTATCTGGAATGTCGATGCCTGCTAAGTGGAGTAAGGTTGGCATGACATCCTGCCATCCAACGAGCCGATCGTCCACTCTGTGGTGTCCGACGCGTTCATCGCCCGCGGTGCCGACGAGAATCATGGGAACGTTAGCGGAGTCTTCATAGTAGAGCCGTTTTGCCCACATCCGATGATTTCCGAGCATATCGCCGTGGTCGGACGTGAAGAGCAAAATCGTGTTGTTCAACAGACCTTCTTCTCGCAAAGTCCCGATAACAACACGAAGCTGATGGTCAATATGGGTACAGAGGGCATAAAACGCTTGGCGTGCCGAACGGATTTGATCCTCTGTAAAGTGTTCGTCCTGTTTCTGTCGTCCTTTTATGGGTAAGGGCAGCTGATCAGTTTGTTTCGCCCACTCCCCATAATAGGGCATGTCTACGTCAATATCGCGATACATATCCATGTAGCACTGGAGCGGTGCCAGTGGCGGATGTGGGTGGCAATAGGAGAGATACCAAAATCCGGGACGAGTTGGATCGCGGCGTTTAATCATCCGCACCATCTGCCGTGTACTCCAGTTCGTGACGTGGCAATCCTCAGGCAAGTGCCAAGGTCGGTTGAGATAATCGTTGTTACACATACCGTGTGCGAATTGCTGACCGGCATAGCCCCTATCGCCAAGGAACAACTCATAATCGTCAATCGCACCGTATTGGAGTCTACCCTCCTCACCCAATATCACATCGTCGAACCCGATCCGATCGCGTTGGGGATAGACATGGAGTTTGCCAACAGCATACGCCTGATACCCGGCATCCCGAAAGGTTTGGGCAATCGTCGGGAGTCCATTTAGCCCTTGTTGATCGTTAAAAACCCGATCTTTGTGGGTCCGCGGCGTTGTTCCCGTCATTAACGTCTTTCGCGCTGGAACACAGACAGGACATTCGCTGTACCCACGTGTAAAACGCGTGCCAGCGCGCGCGAGGGTATCTAACGTCGGTGTTTGGATAGCGGGATGCCCACTGACCCCCAACAGCGAGTTGGGCCAATGGTCTGTTGAAATTAAAAGCACATGGGGTTTGTCAGACATAGTTGTTCCTTTTACCGATTATACCGTGCGAAATAAAAAGTCTTGAGGGATTTCTGTTCGCATCATCTTATCAAAAGCTGTTACAATTGGCAACGAAAAAATCAGAACAGAGGATTTACCGCTATATTTGCATCACTTTAGTATTTGTCAGATATGGAGATTGAAACTGTGTCATGTCCCCAGCCTTGCGTCCCGGAACCGGAAAAAGACGCACAGATAAAGGCTTAGAGAGTTGAATAGAGAGGGTCGCAACATCAGTGAGGATGGCGGTAAGCTGAGCGTTTGAAGCGTCCCCGGGTATAGGAATTGTATCCAAACCCGTGCCGCAAACAGTAGAATAGAGGAGGAGACTGTCGAGGTTAAAATAGCCTGCTTCACGCCGCGCGCCCAACCCGACATCTTCAAGGACGGGGAGCATTAACCCAGAATAACCGCAGAGAGGTAGGTCGAGGGATCGGAGTGTCCGTGTCAAACCAGCAGCGACCGTTAGCGTCCCGCGTTCACCGAAATAACCACGGAGTTGTTGCTCCATTGCATAAGCGATGCTTTCATCACCCATCGGAGCAGGCGACACATCTATACCGACAAACTTTATGCCCCACTCCTGTGCAAGCGTTTCTGCGAGCGCGACGATTTTTTGACCTTCCGTTTCCATTAGAATTTTCAGGCTTTGCAGTGCCGTCTCTAAATTTTGGGCACCCGTGAACGCCTGATTGACGAAATCCGCCGCTTGCCATCCGATGCCGAAGTTCGTTCGAGTGTCTTGCCAATATGCTGCTGGAAAGAAGGGGGTATTCGGTGGGCAGTTCATTAACGCTGCAAAGCGGAGGTTCCCGTAGCCAGCGTTGGTTTGGTGTGCTATCTGTTGAATGATGCCTGCTGTGCTTTCAGTGATTTCCGATGCTACATCCCCAGATTGTGTGGTAACCGTAACAGTAGCAAAGAGCATCTCACTTTGGACAATCACATCAGCAACACACGCGAGATGCGTTTTCGTGGATCGTTTTCCTGGTAAGATTGTCCCTAAGTTAAGGAAGTCAATCCCCAACGCTTGCGCGCGGGACTCTAATCCAAGAATTGCCTCTATATCCCGTGCCTCATCCCAGATTTGGGAACTGACCCGTGTTGTTTGGACCTCGTAGCCGTTCGATTCAAAATAGGTTTGGGAGGCGGCGTTAAACTTCGCAGCGCGCTCGAGTTGATACGGCGCAAAAGGGAGCGGAATGCCTGTCGTAATGGTTCGGATCTTCATGTCGCTTGCATTCATTCCTCAAGCAGAATCTTCGCCATACAGCCCGATGTGGCGATAACGTTCATGTCTCTGTTGGATGAGTTGTTGGGGTGTCATCTGCATCAATTCGGTGAGATGCCTACGTATAGCGCGTCTAACGCTGCGCGCCGCGGCTTCGGGATCCCTGTGTGCACCACCGAGGGGTTCACGGATAACTTGGTCAATGATACCTAACTTGAGCAGATCCGGGGCAGTCGGTTTATAGCCCTCGGTCGCTTCTGGTGCGCGTTCACCTTTGTCCTTCCACACAATACCACTACAGGCTTCAGGCGGCGCGACACAGTAGACGGCGTACTCCATCATCAATACACGATTGCCGACCGCAATTGCCAGCGCACCACCACTCCCACCTTCACCAATAATAACGACGAGGATCGGGACGCGCAGTGCCATCATCTCAGCAAGATTTTCAGCGATCACCATTGCTTGCCCGTATTCCTCGGAACGGAGATCGAAGTGTGCGCCGGGTGTATCCACAAAACAGAGTAAGGGACGATTGAACTTATTCGCCAGCTGCATTAACCGTCTCGCTTTGCGATAGCCTTCCGGGTGTGTGTAACCGAAATTCATCTCCTGCCGCTCTTCAAGGTTTGTGCCTTTCTGCTGTGCCAGATAAACGAGCGGTTGTCCATCGAACCACGCCAATCCGCCAATGAGGGCGCGATCGTCGCCGTATAACTTATCGCTGTGAAGTTCGGTAGGTTCATCAAGAAGCGTGTCGATATAGAAGGGGGCTTGCGGGCGTTGCGCATGGCGCGCTAAGCGCACTTTATCCCAGCGACTCAGATTTCGGAACGTCTGCTTTGTAAGCGTATCCGTGTTTTGTTTTAGCGCATCCATTCCTTCCTTCAGATCTAATTCAGGATGTGCTTGCGCGAAGGCTTCCAATTGTGTGAGGTGACGTTCCAATTCGATAAATGGTCTTTCAAATTCAAGCTCTGTTGTGTTCATATTTATTGGCTTTCGGCGGTCGGTGGTCAGTGGTCGGTAGTCAGTTAAGAGATGTTTGAATGAATCAAGATCCGTCAACCGACTGCCGACCACCGAGAACCGACAACTATTTTCCTGGCTGCCATCTGCTGACAACCCATTGTTATTCAGATTGGCGCGCTTCGTTCCGTAGCCCCAGCCAGACGCAGACCGCCATGCCTAACAGCACAATAGCGAACGGGAAGCCAGTTGCCAGGGAGGCAGCCTGTAACGCGCTCAGGCCTCCGCCAAGTAAAAGCACAATTGCGACAGCCCCCTCGGCGGTGCACCAGAACACTCGGTGAGATACCGGTGCGTCAAATTTGCCGCCCGCCGTGATAGTATCAATCACAAGGGAGCCAGAGTCCGACGAGGTCACGAAAAAGATGATTGTCAGCAGCATCGCGACGGAGGATATCAACATCGTCATCGGCAATTTGTCAAGCATTTTGAACAGCGAGAGCTCCGGCTTATATGCTTCAACAGTTTCCGTCACACCCGTGTATCCATCGCTCATGAACTGGTCAAGGGCGGTGCCACCAAACGCGCTAAACCAAATCAGACACAACAGCGTTGGTAAAAGTAGCACACCGATAATGAATTCGCGAACCGTGCGTCCTTTTGAAATTCGGGCGATGAACGTTCCGACGAAGGGTGCCCAGGCGATCCACCACGCCCAGTAGAACGTTGTCCAACCGTGCAGAAACCCCGTGTCTTCACGGCCTACCCAGTTGCTGAGGGGTCTTAACTTGGAGATATAGGTGCTCAGCCCAGTGAATATGCCTTTGAAGATTGCGATTTTCGGTCCAACGACAATGATGAAGAGCAGGAGCAAAAACGCGAGGGTCACGTTGAACTGGCTGAGGCGTTTGATACCGACATTCAGTCCTGTCAATACAGAAATGAGTGCAGCAGCGGTTATTAGGGCTATGAGTACGACCATCGTAGTGTTGGTCGCGGGAACCTCAAAGAGGTAGTTGAGCCCGGCGGTCACCTGCTGTGCGCCTAAGCCGAGAGAAGTGGCGAGCCCGAATAGGCTGGCGAAGACGGCAAGCGTATCGATGACATGCCCCGGCCAGCCCCAAATTCTATCACCGAGGAGGGGATAGAATGCGGATCGGATGGTGAGCGGTAATCCCCGGTTGTAGGCAAAGAATGCCAGGGCAAGTCCGACGACCCCGTAGACGGCCCAGCCGTGTATTCCCCAATGAAAGGTCGTCGCCGCGATACCGAGGGCGGCATCGCTTTTCGCTTCACCGCCCAGCGGAGGGCTCATAAAGTGTTGGACGGGCTCCAAGACCCCGAAGAACAAGAGTCCAATACCGATGCCCGCTGCAAAGAGCATGGCAAACCATGTGAGGCTGGAGTATTCGGGGACGGCATCCCGCCCACCGATACGCACCTTGCCGAGCGGGGAAACAATTAAAAATAAGCAGAACAAGACGAGGAGGTTGACGATGTCCATGAACCACCAGTCGAAATTCGTGGTGAGCCATTTACGGGTAGCCCCAAAGAGGTTTGTTGCCCCTTCCCGAAATACGAGGGATCCGATGACAAAAATGACGATAGCGACTGAAGAAACAAGGAATACCGGTGTCAAACCAAATATCTTGGTGTTGTTCTGGAGTTGTTTTCCTTCTTCGTGCATTTTCAAAATTCTCCTATGGTAAGGGAGCATAAAGTCGATTAGAAATAATAACCGAAGTTAAAATTAAGTCGCAAATTCCAGGCGTTATTTCCGTTAGCACCAAAGTCGCCAGCACCCGTATAGATATTACCGTAGCCTTCCACCTTCCCATCAGCTGTCTTGTTCCCAACAAAGAAATTGCCATCGGAAAGTGCGAGATCACTATAGACGTAGAGTGCCCCCAAGACTGTCCAACTCGCCCCGATCGTTATGAGGGTACTGGGGTTGTAATCATCTACGGTTTTGAGGATAGTACTCCACTCCGCATAAGGCGTGACACTATCAATCCATGAGATACCTGAGGTATCTATACCTCCGTATCGGAGCGATAGCCCGGGTATTAATCCCTTTGAGGCAATGGGCCAGGCGAAGTCGTAAGCCCCCATTGGGATCAGATCACCGGTGCCCCAAGGTGTATCGTCGGTGATGTTATGTGCATAATAGGAAAATTGTGAATAGAGCGTAAAGTCGGAGACGGTATTTTTCATGTGTGCGGAAAGCGCATAATGGTTGCCACCATCATCATCCCCGACATTGGTCCCACTCAGCAGCCCGAATTGCAGCGAGGCACCCACGTCAGCAATACCCTCAAGAGAGTAGATCGCACGAACGTTAAATTGATGTTGCTCATTAAACCCGTTTTCGCCAGCACCCCATTCAACGTTTCCCTTTGCATCGGCTTTCTCTTCCCATTTGACCACGTCATAAGCGTATAACGAGCTCATGAGACTGCCGCCATCCGTTTGGAATTCGCCCATAGGATAATAGGCTACATCCAGTGCAAGCTTACCGAGGGTGTCACTCCATCTGATTCCCAAATCCATGTCGTCAGCAAGCCCGACATAAAAATGCTGGTCGAAGAACCAGCTCGTAGAAATACCGTAGGCGGTTGGACCGAAGGGGACCCGCACAATACCCGCCTTAAGTGTGCCGGAATCACTGAGTTTGTACCCTAACCATGCAGTATGTATCATGCTGTAGCCATCATACCATCGGTATTCAAGTCTACTGATGATATTGTGATAATCAAGGTCGGCATTGAGACGGAATATCTCCAGATCAACATCGCCGATCTTTTCACCTCGGCGGTGTGGGTTGTCGTCATCGCCATAAGAACCGTAGGCGTAGTTTACACGCATTGCCCCGCCGACTTTAATAGGACTTTTCTTCGGTGCAGGTGTCTCAACAGCTTCTTCTGTTACTTCGGTGGTATCAGCATTAGCAAATAAAGAGAAAATTAGTAAAAACATGACGCTGAAGCCGGATAGGTATTGATGTCTCCAATTATCCATAATAATTTCGTAGGCCTCCTATGCCTAAAGACGTTCAATTTTTCTCTTCGGTTGTTCGGTAATGTAACCCCTCTGATTATGATAACCTAAGTTATCTCCCGGTAAAACAACACAAATTTAACCGGTAAATCGTATAAGGATAAGTATGTTCTTATAGTTTCACTCTATAATCCTACCGCCTTATATGCTCATAATAACATAATTGAAAAAATAATAAAAATAATTAATATAAAAGCCAAATTTTATTCTGAAGTAGAAATTTAGGTTATAAAAAAATAAAAAACTCGCCCACAGAATTTGTAGGCGAGTTAGGAACGAACTTACTGCATCTGTCCCATGTTCTGCATCATCGCAATCATCTGGATAAGTTGTTTGAAATCACCAAGGGTAAACAGCAGTTTGGTACTGATGCCCCCCTCTTCGGCTTTAGCAGAGAATCCAATGCTATAAGTCTCCGGCATACTCATAAGCATCCCGGACAACATTTGCATAGGGGCAGCAGCATCCGGATCTGCTTTCGCTATAATAGGTAAGAAACCCTTAGCCGCAGTCATTGGGGAAACTGCGAAAAATAGGTTATTGTCGATCCCCAAAATTTCAACAAGTTTCTGATAACTCGGACTTTCATCCAGTGTCTCGTCGGTTTGCATTTTCTGGTCTAACGCCGTCTTTATAGGTTCAAGGCTTCCTATAGCAAGCAGGAGTTGACCTTCATAGAACGCGTGGTACCATGACCATTCTTTAGGTATCAGCTCAGAAGCTGGTGCTGGCATCTCTCCGAAAGCTGTACCGAAATTCGGGAAGACCAGACTTTTAATTTCAACACCGTTATGCACAATCGGTGTGCCGGCGTGCGCGCCGTCATACATATTTAATTGCGGCATGTTGCCGGTTACATCGCGCATAATCTGGGTTGAATGACGCAGTTGCTCAAGGAGCATCTCTTCAAGATAGGTTTTTACGGGTTGTTCATCCTTCACTTCACAGACCAGCAAATAATCGGGAAGCAGACTATCGGTGTAATTGGCAGTGAAAACCCATTCATCACCGAAGGACTTATAAACGTCTTCCACCCGCTTAACGAGTTCTTCAAACGCCGCTGCCTGTTCTGGGGTAAAATTTTGCGAAAACATCTCTATCCAGAACATATTCATTTGATTGAGTAATTCGGGTTTAATTTGAAACCCACCTTTCATAAACACTTGGCTTGAAAAATCGTCAAGAAGTGCGAATGGATGTGGTTTCATCTGCGTCAATATATCCTGAAGGTTACCACCGCTTTTGATTTCAAAGAATTGGGAGAGTTGCACATCGGTTCCCTCGATTTCAAGGGCTGCATTTAGAGATTTCACCTGATTCAGTATTTCTATAGCTGTCTTGGTTATCCCTTCAAGAAAGGGGCCCGCTGCCATAGTCGTCGGATCGCTTTCAAGGTTGTCTCTCAACCCCTCCAATCCGCTCTCAAAGCGAGCGTTTAAGTCGGAGGCAATTGGTTCAAAATCAAAATAGACGGCGAGTTGTGAAGTTGCTTCAGCAATGTTAGTGAGGAAAGCATGGTATTCTGGATTACCTGTGACAGCCTGTTTAGCGCCTGTATAGGTATCAATCACGCTTTCACAGACCTCAGGGGTTCGCGTAAAAACGAGAACATTATCTATAATCGCGAAACTCCCGCCGCCACCGGCTGCATTCCAATAGGTTACACCCTTATATTCTATGGGTGCGGTTCCTTCGCTCTCTGCATCAATCACCTGTTTCATAGCAGCAGGATCCGTGAGATGTACGGTTGCAGAGAGATCCGGCGGTTTTAAAGAAGTCATAAAGATTGCAAAGTCTTGGTTCAGATCCAACCCAATTTGCTCTAATTCGGAAAGACTTTCAAACCCAGCACCGAAAGCGTCTGCCAAAATTCCGGCGAGGACCTCTGGTGGCTCCGCCGTGGGCAGCAAGTCGGTTGCTAACATGTTAATCCGATTATCCAATTCAGTCAGACTGGGACAATAAATGACTCCTAAAGTGGACTCCGGGATCAGATGCAGGACACTGTCACTCGGAATCTCCACCGTTGGTATTGTCTCTTCAGGTTCAGTTTCTTGCAGTGTTTCTTGTTCCGGTGCCTGCGGTTTCTCTGCCATCTCTGCTTCAGGAGAATGTGATTCGTCATCCGCATCAGCTTCAGGGGCTTGCGGTTTCTCTGTCATCTCCGCCTCAGGAGAGAGCGATTCCTCTGTCTCCACAGGTTCCTGGGTCAAAGGTATCTCCGCGGTGTCCGGCGGTGCCGTCTCTTTCGCGCTACAACCGATGAACGCGAACGTTGTCAGTAGTAGCAATGCTATTATGTGTAAGGGCAAATAGTTTTTCATTGATTTTTCCTTTTACATTGTCGTTTCCATTGAAAATGAGTAGCGTTAATTTTGAGTTTTTGCGATTTTCTCTTGGAACTCATCAATTTCTTCGTTGGAAGTTAGCACGCCGATTTCGACTTCATAGTGTCTCCGTCCACCGGGTTCAATATACTGTAGGGTGCCGCGTTCGCGCTCCTTTGCTCGACCTTCTACCCCACAGTTTGAGGGTTCTAAGCCCATAACATAGGTGCCTTCACCACACATTTTCCACTGAACGAAGTTTGGAAATTGTGTTTTATGATAGCGTACCGATACACCGATACCTTGTCCATTGTTAAAACTGCGATTCACGAGAGCAACACGGATGTGATTATCAACGTCGGGTTCCATTTCGTGATAGAAAGCCTGTTCCTGAAAGTCAACAGTCGGAGGTTCGCAAAGCTTATAGTTATTCAAGTCTGCTGCGGCTGTTTCATCCCGTGGTGTGACGTGCGAAGAGGGGGCAAGTAGTTCGCTGTCTTCAGTGAGGATCGGAAACCCAACGTTAATATGAAAGAGATACATGTGTGGTGAATCTTGGTATCCCAAGTTTTCAACGATATCCTCAATGTGCAACGTACGGGAGCCGAGTTCAGTCCAGATTCTACGTGTGCGGGAGAGATGTTCGCCCAAAGCAGCGGTCTCTTTAACCTTGCCTTGTGCCCATAACATATAACGGTGTCCTTCCCATCGGCTGTCAACCCAAACGTTTTTCGCGGGGATATTGGAAACTCTACCGTGAAGTCCTAATGCTTCATCGTCATCCTCACCCGGCACGCCGACTTGCCGCATCCCACAGGTTGTCAGTAGACCGCCGTAGAAACTGCGCAACCAACCGAGCCCCTCAGGTTCGTAATATGCAGGATTGACATCACCCGTACTTGAACGCCAACAGAGTGGAACGCCTTGATAGTCGGCGTAAGAGATGTCTAACCCGCGGCTCGGTAGCACGGTAAAATTGAGGCCGCTCCCGGTTCGGAAGTCAATCGCATCAACACCCTTTTCATTGCCATCCGTTAGTTGATATGTCTTGGCGTGGGCGATTTGCGACACATCTCCAACATGGCGAAGTAGTTGTATTCTGTCATACGTTGCTCCATATAGATTTATCAAGTTAAGATTCTCCTTCTTAGTCCAGCGCGAGTCTTTTAATGTAGGGACATTCCTTTTAAGCCCATATTGAGAAGTTGGATCAAAATTTTCTGTATTACTGAAAAGCAATTATAGCACAGGTGGAGAAAAAAGGCAAGTTTTTCGTCTTGAGTTTTGGGATATCAAAAACGTCTCATATCGCTCGCAATCTAATTTTTGCGTTGTCGCAACTCCAGTTATGTGGTATTCTTAATACTATTGGAAGCGAGTTGAATTCATTATGCAATTCCACATTAAAAATATAGGAAAGAATGACCATGAAAAAAATTACAGAGATGAACTCTATTGAGTTCCGCGAGTTTCTACGCATACTCGTCAACGAGGAACTCTTCAAATCGAGAGAACGGCTCGCTGCGCTATTGGTGAAGAATAGTTCTCAGGAGGCACTGGAAGCAGAATTCTTTCATTTTCACGGTGATACTGAAGATTTGGGGTTTTGGTTTGAAGAATACGAAGAAGATCCCCTCAACGGATTAGACCCACACACGCCACTCGCCAAAAAACTAAAGCGACAGCGTGAATATATCCTTACTAATCGTAAAACAACGCTTGAACAGCGCATCTTCAGACGGATGGGAATCTACTTAGATAGTGACCCCATGCCTAAGAAGAAAATTGTCGAGTTGTCTCCTACTGAATTTCGCGAACTGTTACATATACTCGTCACCCAAGATATTTTTGTCGCACAGGAACAACTTGCAGCACTCCTTGAAGTGGATGCCCCAATTGAACAATTGGATGGAGTCTTTCGAGAGTTTTTCGTGGCTTATGAACTCTTGGAGCTCGCCTTGGAAGATTATCACTATGATCCGGACGAAGGGTTAGAGATGCGACCTGAATTCGCAGCAGAGCTGGATCGGCGCGTAGCCGATTACGAAGCTGGAAGAGCTCAATTGATTCCAATGGAAAAGGTTTTCAAAAAGTTAGGAATAGATTGACAATGTATACATTGGTAATGGACTCGCGGGCTGAATCAGATCTGGAGCGTTTGTCTCCGCCAATAGCCCAGCGGATTCGTAAGAGATTGGAAAAGCTGTGCCAAAACCCTGACAATGAACATCACAAAGCACTGAAAGGCAAGTACAAAGGAAAGTTCAGTTTAAAAATTGCCAAACATTATCGGATCATCTATTCGTTTAATAAAAGTATCAGAGAGGTAACTGTTCACCAAATCGGACACCGCAGCAAGGTCTATTAAATATAGATGAAAGGAAGACAGAGACTATTGACATGATTGAAACCCTGAAAAACGAAATTGAGCGGATTGTCGAACAGGCGTGTGCTGCTGATACGAATATTTTCGGTTATGACATTTGGACCCACCATATCCTACAAGTCATTGAAAACGCGAAACAACTCGCCCCACGTTTTGATGCCGACTCTGAAATTGTGGAATTTGCGGCGTTACTCCACGATTATGCCAGTATAAAGGATGAAGCACTTTACGCCGATCACCATATCCATAGTCCAATTGAAGCCGAGAAACTCTTGAAACGTTTCGACTATCCCACAGAAAAGATAGAGGCTGTCAAGGAGGCTATCGCGACACACCGGGGGAGTGTCATAACGGAACATCAGAGTGCAGAGGGGGCATGTCTTGCGAATGCCGATGCGATGTCTCATATTGAGGGGGTTCCTTCGCTGCTATATCTGGCATACATTCATCACGGGATGGGAATTGATGAAGGTCGCGCGTGGGTCAAGGCAAAACTCCAACGGAGTTGGCAGAAATTGCGAGAGGATGTTCAAGAGCTTGTTAGAGACAAGTATGAGGCTGCGTTGAAAATTCTCTGAAAATCCAAAAACGTGACACCCTCGGTAGGCGTGGTTTCCTAACTGCGCCGGTGCAGAGTGTCTAAGTAATCCTAAAATTGACTGTAGTCCAATCAAAAAAGGAAACCTATTATTAAATGCTTAAATTTAGCGAATTGAAAAGGATTCCACTGCGTGAAAAATGGACGAATGAAGCAAGTGAATTCACACCGTGGTTGGCAGAACATATTCAAATGTTAGGAGACGCACTCGGGATGGATATTGAGATCGTAGATCAAGAGGCATCTGTCGGGGATTTCTCTCTGGATCTGCTTGCGCGAGACTTAGGAAGTTCAAGAACAGTTGTTATTGAAAATCAGTTTAATCGAACTGATCACGATCATCTTGGTAAACTTCTTACCTATGCCGCTGGTTTTGACGCTTCAATGGTGATCTGGATATCAGAAGAGATTAGGGATGAACACCGTCAAGCAATGGAATGGCTAAATCAGAGAACAGATACAGAGACCCAGTTTTTTGCAGTCGTGGCGGAAATTCTGCAAATTGGTGATTCAAGTCTTGCCCTTGATTTCAAACTCGTTGTTTCTCCCAATGAATGGCAAAAATCTCAGAAACAAAAAACTTCGATGAATCCATCGTCCAGAGGCGAAAAGTATCGATCCTACACCCAAATGCTTATTGATGAGCTTAGGGAAAAACATCAGTTTACCGGAGCACGTGCTGGCCAGCCATACAATTGGTACACCTTTTCTTCCGGGATTCGAGGGGTCGGTTATGGAATTCAGTTTGCAAAAGGCGACAAAGTACTCACATACGTGAACATTTACCAAAGTGTTCGAGGAAACAGGCTGGTCATATTTGATGCTTTAGAAAAGCGAAAGGAAGAAATTGAATCCGATTTCGGTAGTTCACTTGAATGGAATCGTTCTGAGGAACAAAAAATCTCATGGATTGGTGTACCGCGTGATGGAAATATTGAATTGTCTGATGATGAATTGGAAGAGATCAGAGAATGGCATATTGAAAATCTGCTAAAACTCAAAGAGGTATTTCAGCCCGAAATAGAACAAGCCCTGAAGGATATTAAATAATAATACGTTCCAGTTTAACAGATTTGGAATCTGCTGATACAAATGCAATAGAATTTCATACGTTGTTAGCGAAAATGACACAAAGGAGGACTCGATGATGAGACATCTCGACTGGACCCAAACAGATTCCCATGAAGCCAAACAGATTTGGGAAGAATACCAGAAGCAACACAACCTCTCGGATCGAATTGGACAAACAGTAGGAATTGACCCCAAGAGTAAACGAATTTGGTTTGGCACCTCAATTCAAGATATTGTTCTGCAAAGGAACTCTGAAGGATTGGATTCTCCACTCTTTTTTGAACGTGTTGGCTCCAGAACCTATTTTCGCAAGGGGGGACATAGGTGATTCGCGGAATAGTCTCAACGGATGGGGTGCCAGTAATTATACTACCAATTGCAAATCAAAATTGGAAGGCTACTATTGATACAGGCTTTAATGGAGATTTGGAACTTCCTGACTCCTTACGAAATTTTCTGAATGCCCATTATGTAGGGCGAGTGACTTCCGCTTTAGCGGGAGGACAAACAATCGAGGAATCTGTCTATTTAGTCGATTTTCCTTTTGATGGCGAAATCATGAAGGCAGAAGCAACCTTCGTTGCCAATCATGAAATTCTCATAGGGACTCATTTGTTACGAGAGTATCGTTTATTGGTCAATTTTGTAAGCCAAACCGTTGAGTTAGAAAGGGTTTCTATATTACAGCCTCATTGCGCTCTGTGAATAAAAAATAAAAAGAAAATGAACAACATCCCCACTGGCTTCAAATGTGCAAATCCTATGACTGCTGTTATGGTTTGCTGGTTTCTCGACCTTTTTGATGAACTCGGTATTCAAGTCTGGATTGACGGTGGATGGGGTGTCGATGCGCTATTGGGTGAACAGACTCGAAATCACCAAGATTTGGACATTATCATCTCGTGGGAAGATTCAGCAGTTCTGACCGAGGCACTCTTTGCACATGGATTTGTTGACATCCATACCGATGACCACACGGACCGAAACTTCGTGCTGGGACATCCATCACACGGAATGATCGACTTTCATGTGGTTGAACGGACCGAAGAGGGCGGTGCAGTCTACGGACCGGGAGAACTCGATTGGATTATTTCTGAATTGGAGTTGAATGCAGTGGGTTACATTGGAGGACGGGAGGCACGATGCCTCTCAGTAGATTATCAAGTCCGCTCGCACACCGGATATCCATTGCAAGACACAGATTTCGCCGATATGCAAGCATTACACGATAAATTCAATGTTGAATTGCTCCCTGAGCAGATTAAGGATAATTCAAATCCACACTTGCCTAATGCCCCCAGTAAAGCATGCCAGCCGTGACAATACCCGCAATCATCAAAGCAATAGACCACAACATATCAAGATTAAACCACGCCTTGCGAAGCAGTGCCAAACCTACTACCTCGTAAACAACAACCGCCACAATCCCCGTCACAACGAAAAAACTGAGGGTATGTACGCCGACAGCGGATAATAACAGCGTAGCACTATCCGTCATAGTTGCCGATGTGTGGTGGGTATGTCCAGAATGTGCCGATGCCATCGGCATCCGCAATAAGAGCGGTGCAAGCATCAAGCCTGCGCCGTGTGCAGAAGCCATTAGGAAAGACCAGATTGTTAAGTCCTTGAAGTTAACACGCATCCCCACCCACTTCGGATGCCTTGCTCGAAACAATTTATATAGCCCAAAACCGAACAGGACAACTGCACAAGCGATGCCAAGCACCTTCTCCGGTATTTGTTGTTGTGCCAAAGCGATTACCAGTACCACGACCCCGATCGAAACCGCGTGTCCGAGTGCCATTGGAAAGAGCGCGCCAATAACCGCGCTTCTCCGTTTTTCCTGCATACCCAACGCAACCGCAAAAAGCCATCCCATCCCCGGATTAATACCGTGAAATACACCGAGGCTAATGTAACCTACCCATGAAATAGCGTCCATAAAATATCTTTCTACCGATAATATGAGGGTGCTGCAAAAGAACCTGCGCACCCTCTTTTAGAACAAGTATAGTAATGGTATGCCTATTCGGAAATACCATCAATCCTTAGGAATAACAGAAGGTATCAGATGAGCTATCGCCACCTTGCAAGCGAATCTGATGAGCGCGACTGTCACCGAAACCTACAAAGAAGTTAGGATCCAGTTCGAGTCCGCCGTCGGGATTTATATCCGCTTTCACCATCCATCCATTTGCGCCGTCCGGGTAGAATTGATTATCCCAAGCGACGTAAAGCGAATTCGTGAAATAGAGGCGTTTGCCATCGCGACTCAACTCAACCATCTGGGGTCCGCCGCTGACGGGTCCAGCTGCCGGATGCGGATGAGATTTTGTAATACCGCCTATTTCGACGGTGCCGGTATGCTTCGGGTTGAACGGGTCGGAGACATCGTATTGCAATAACTCCCCGGTGCCCCAACAAGAGACATACAGGAACCGATCATCCAACGAAAGGATATGATCCGTAACCAGTGGCGGAATCATTCCAATATCCTTTAAGGCTGGCGGTAAATCATCAGGATTTTCAGGGGCTTGTGCAGGAATATCAATAATCTTTTGAATGCCCCAATCGTCGCCATCTTTGTACCATGTCCAGATGGAACTGGAGAGGTCGTTCATATTCAGCACGGCATTGACGAATCCATAAGCTTTGGTTGGGTCGTGTGCGGGACGCAACTCCAAGATCATCTGGTAGTCGTCGCCTAAATCCAAGGTTTGGATGTTCTTACGGTGTCGAATATCCCAGATATGGATTTTATGTCCGAACTTGCGTGCGCCCAAATCTTCAAGACTCACACCGTTTTCAATCATTGCCGGATATCCCCACTCACTGGTAACGGCGATGTCATAGCCCAAGTGCCACCAGAAATCGTAAGAGAGGGATTGAGAACCGCGTTCGACTTCCCACTGTCCAAGAATATTGAAATTGTAGTGATCCATGAGGAAGATGCCGCCGGGTCCCTCTTCAGAGCCTGCCGAAGCGAGTGCACTGATATAGATACCTTCGGGTCCACAATGTACCGTATGCGGGCGCGTATATCCAGATCGATCTTCAACTTCATCAGCCGATAAAGTCTTAATGAGTTTCGGGGACTTTGGATCCTCTTTGACATCAAGGATATAGATATGAGAACCCCGTAGTGCCGGCACAACGAGATAGCGGCGTTCTACGTAAGGGTGTGGTGCGTAGGGACAGAGTGCTGCACTACATGCGTTCCAACCAAAGTGGTGGATTTCGTCACGAACGCCGAGCTCCAACTTATTGATAATCTGACCATAAGTCCCAGATGCTTCGTTGAGGTCAACAACGCACATCGTATCAGGTTTGCCGTCATCCCGGGGTGCAGCGACATAAGCGAGTTCTTCCGTAGGTGCCTCAATCGCCATCTTGGGGGAAGGATAAAAAGTCGGATCAGGTTTCCACTGTTGTAACAAAGTTATTTCTCCTTTGAGTGTTATATATTTTCATTATTGTGCGCGGTCAAGCCAACCGGGCAGTTTAATATTCTCAGAAAGTTTCCACGCAGTTAAATAGAGCGATGCGGTCCAGCGCACTGCCTCGCGCGCCCGTTCATTTGTGAAATTAACCACCGCAGGCGATGGATTTTTCAGATCTTGATAGTCTTCCGCGAGCGCATAAACGCTATCAACCAAACCGTGCCCTGCTTTAATCTGTTCTATTATGGCTGGCATTAAATCGCCAACCGCTTCAACCTCTTGTGCTTGCGCCAGTTCTGTGGGATCGAGCTTCAACATCTCAACTGCCGAATCGACCTTCTCATGGATCCCCGCATGCAAGCGCGTCCCATCTTCCTGAACAATACCGTTGAAATGAATCGTCAGGTGCAACGGCTGACACATATCTTGTGCATAGTGTGACAGGAATCCGGCATAGAGAAAACATTTGTTCTGAATCATCGGATTATCGGGCCATTTACGATACTCCGCGAAAGCAACGGCGAGCCGTTCCGTCCACTCTGCCAAGGCATAAGGCAGGGTGCCGACCGCTCGTGGCGCAAGTCCTAACTCTGCACACAACTTGATATGCGCCTCGCGCCCCTCTGGAATCGGGTGCTCTCCGAACAGTTCTATATCCACATAGTGTTCGCCGTATTCAGCCTGCCGTGCGTGCGGTGTGCCACGCTCTTTTGATATATCAGGATCATAGGCGCAGTGGGCAATCATTTTTTCGGCAGCTCGAAAGAATTCAGGCATCTCCTCTGGAGCCGCCTTGACGGCTGCCTGTGTGAGGATGTCGTGTCCACCGCCCCACCATGCCCACGCTGGTGCAGTGAGGAGCATTGAAAACAGAATAAGTACATTATAGAAGCGTTTCATAGTTCTCCTTTTGTTAGTCAGCTGCCAGATATTCTGTAGGATTCATTTCCTGCCACTGGAACTGAAGGTCAGCGGTTTCATGGGGCTTAAAAGATGTCGCGACCGTTTCAACTGCGGGTCCAACGACATCAATCTTGCTCAAATCCGCAACGCCGCAGCCCATCTCATTTGCGTAATGAAAAAGTCCAATCTCCAACGGTTCAAACCCCATTGTCTTCGCTGTGACAGCGTCCGCTGCGAACACATCATCACTCACAATCGCGACACCAAGGGGAACAGAATCGGTGCCGCCGGGTCCATTGCCTTGTAACCCAACGGTGCCATCAACGATAGCAATATCAGGCTTAAGGTAGCGTGAGAGGCGAAGGAGGTTGATATTCAGCGTCTGTGCTTCGCGCGGAAGCACACGGTCTGCATGACTGTGGTAACCGTGCATTTTAATCCGGTCTTCCTTGTGCAAGGTGCCCATAATCATATTCTTCATAGCAAGCGTCACGACACCCGCGTCATGCGTTTTAGCGATAGCGACAGAGATTGTGCAGGGGCAATCCAGTACGATTTTTGGCATCCGCACCGTATCTTCATTGCGCTCAGCGAGAAACACCTTCGTTTTTACCCAGTCGGTCTCTTGATGTAAATCCACGAGTCGAATGGGGAGATCGTACTCGGCTTGGAGTGCTTCATAGCCGAAAATCTGGAACGCCTCACCCGAAAATTTCTCATTAGCACCTTCGGCGATAATCACCTCTTTCGGGGGTTGCGGGGTACTCAGTAGGAAATCAAGTGCGCCGCGTATCGCATCTGGGTGCGACGAAGCCAATTGATTTGTACTGGAGAGAAAATTCGGTTTCAACAGCACCTGTTCACGGACTTTCGGTGTAAGCACTTCACGTATATTGTCGAGTGCCTCAAAAACGTTAGCGCGTCGCCTACCGGTTTTGGCAAGCCCAACTTTTGTATCCTTCGTATCCATAGACTCTCCTTATAAATTGCGCGTTTATCCTCTTTAGACGCACTTGCAAGCCGCGCGCCACAGCGTCTGCTAAGAATAGATTAGTGTTCTTTATCAACAATTTTTCTGAGAAATCCAGCGTGCCTTTCTAATAGGATGTCTGCGGCTGTAGAATTCACCCCTTCTGCAAGCATTACAATAGCCAACTTCGCCCGGCCACCTGCCTGTACTAACGTCGCTTCAGCTACCGCAGCATCAACGCCAGTGACGGCTTGGACGATCCGTATACTCCGTTCAATTAACTTGGTATTAGAAGCATGGACATCTACCATCAGATTGTCGTAGACCTTGCCCAATTTTATCATAGAAACAGTCGTCAGCATGTTCAAGACGAGTTTTGTGGCTGTCCCCGCCTTCAAACGCGTCGAACCTGTAATGATTTCGGGACCGACAATCGGTGCAACGAAATGCGTCACCCATTCTTTAAGTTGCTCAGGCGGTTGAACACAGCACAAAAATATCGTCGTTGCGCCGATAGCGTGAGCCTCCTTCAAAGCCCCGATGACATAAGGTGTGCGTCCACTACTTGCAATTCCGACGAGTACATCTTGCGGGGTGAGTTGACGTTCCCTGATAGCTTGTGCGCCACGTTCAGGTCTGTCTTCTTCGCCTTCCATAGAGCGACGCAGGGCGACATCACCACCCGCAATAATCCCCTGTACCATCTCAGGAGGTGTGCTAAAGGTCGGTGGGCATTCGGAAGCATCTAAGACCCCAAGTCTACCACTCGTGCCTGCACCGATATAGAATAGCCTGCCACCGGCGCGAAACGCAGTAACACACAAATCAATTGCGTGTGCGATTGCATCAGATTCTGCCTCAACGGCTGCAACCGCTTTTCGGTCCTCTTCGTGAAAGATTTGGACGATTTCTGAAATCGACTTCAGGTCAATTTCGGTAGAATTCAGGTTTCGCTGCTCTGTTGTGGATTGCATGCATGCCTTCGCCGGAAACAACTTCTGACTACAACTTCATTTGTGCTAATAACACCGCCCCGTAAGCAGGTTCATACTTTGGAAGTCGCACCACCGCCTCTGGTTGAATCCCCGCAAACTGTTGACGGATCTTATCAACAAACATCGGTTGATGAACGAGATTACCGCCACTAAGAACAATATCAAACGACTTTCCGAATCCTAATTGTTCAATCACACATCGTGCAGCACAAACGAGTTCATCTGCAGCACCGTCAATAATCCGCCCTGCAACGCCCTCCTCTGCTTGGGCAGCATCAAACACAATTTCTGCCAAGTGGGCTATAGTATCTCGACTTGCAGCGTGTACCCAACGAATCAATTCACTCGGTTCATTCAGTTCAAGCCTATTGAGAATTCGGTCTGTGAGTTCAGTTGGCGTATCTCTACCATCAGCAGCACGAGCAACAGCCCGAAGCCCTTTTAGAGCAATGTCGTAGCCACTGCCTTCATCTCCGAGGAGATAGCCCCAACCACTCGCACGTGCTTCTCTGCCATGAGCATTGATGCCATAAGCGATAGCACCCGTCCCAGAGATAATAATTACGCCTTCCTGCTTCTCAGTTCCCCCAACGAGAGCAATGTGTGCATCATGCGTGAGTATCCGATTGTCTCGGATGCCGAGATCATCACAGATTCGCCCAATGACTTCTTGATCTGCAGGGCGTCCTAGGCCTGCCATTCCCAAACAAAACCGAATCGGACTTGTTCTTGAAACACTGGCTTTCTCGCAAAGCTCTTCAATAAGGTTTTCCAGAACTGCCTGGGTCTCTGTTTCACCAACCATGTGATAGTTTGCAGGTCCCGCTTGAACCTCTGCGAGACATTGTCCTGTTTCCGTCGCCAGGATGCCAACGGTTTTTGTTCCACCGCCATCAATTCCGATGATGTACATGATACACCAATGTGCTACTCCTATAAGCCCTTGACAACTCACCTACAGATTCCTTATAATAGTTATAGTTTATCACGATCCAACAATTAGATGCAATAAAAATTTTTTTGAGAAAAAAGGACCCTGAAATGCAGAAAAAGAACTACCTCACACTGATTATGCTTTGTGGAAGCCTCGTGTACTTCGGTTGCTCCGAAGATGGCGCGCAATTCGAGTGGCAGCAGATTGAGAGCGGTACAGACACCCATCTCTACGGTGTCCATTTTGTGGATGCCAAGCGCGGTTGGGCAGTCGGCACTGCGGGGACGGTTCTCTCTACCACCGACGGTGGTACGACTTGGCAATCGTCATCTATTTCCAAAGACGCGTTGACGCAGGTTAATTTCACAACACCAAATAACGGTTGGCTCGCCAGTATTGGACAAGTGCATTATACCGCGAGCGGCGGGGCTACATGGAATGTCCAACACCAAATACGGAGTCAAAGTAGACCGCCGGGTATCTTGGATCTCCACTTCGTTAGCAAAACGGAAGGTTGGGCAGTTGGCGGAAAAGGAACCGTTCTTTGGACAGAAAACGGCGGCGGTCGTTGGGAAAACATACAAGACCTTTCAGATAAACACCTCTGGGGTGTCCATTTTGTCGATCCAGAGCGCGGGTGGATTGTTGGGGAAGAAGGCGAGGTGCTTCATACCCAAGATGGCGGAAAACGATGGGTGCGTCAGACAAGCCATGCCGAGCAGCCGCTATTTAGTGTTTATTTCACAGACGTATCGCGCGGATGGATTGTCGGTACAAATGGACTGATCCTCCACACTGCGAATGGCGGAAGAACATGGCTTCGGCAGAAAAGTCCAATCAACGAAAACCTACGAGATGTCGCATTTCATGACGAAAAAAGTGGCTGGGCGGTCGGCAAGAAAGGGCTAATCCTTCGGACAGAAGACAGTGGTAAGACATGGCACCGTTATCCTTCACCGGCACGGCATAACTTGCAGGATATTTATCTGAATAAAAATGCGGGTTGGATTGTCGGTGCCAAGGGAACTGTTTTACGAAGTTATTAGTGATTAAGGTCAGCAAAATCCCAATCACAATACTTCGCCTACCTTCAGATTCAGGGTACGGATGTTGGTTAAGCATAAAATTCCCCATTACCTGTGCAAACTAACAGTTTGCGCTACACATAAGACCTTTTTATCGAATTCACGTTATCATCAGTACTATTCGCGGGGCAGCGAAACGGTGTTCGGAACAACAATATCGCCAGCAATGATTTTTGCTTTCAGCGATTCGACAGTATCTACGAGGTCGTCCGAAAGCAGCGGTTGATTGTGTTCGTCAACGGCATAACTGACATCACCATCTGCTATACCGAATAAGCGGATACCCGCCGTAAAATTGCCTTCAGCGGTTTCTCGGACGATGCGCTGCACAGAGGTCGGAATTTCTTTTGTCATACTTGTCAAGACAAGTCCCGGTGCAAGATGGTTACCATTAGAGTCAACCCAAATGATGAATTTTTGTTGTTCCTGCGCTGCTTCGAGCACACCTTGACCGGACCCACCCGCAGCGGTGTAAATCACATCAATTCCGTTTGCATATTGTGCCAAAGCGAGCTCTTTTGCCTTTTCAGGTTGATAAAAACCTGCCGCATCTTTGCTAATATATTCTACAGTGACTTCAGCGTCTGGATTGACCGTGTGAATTCCTGCCACGTAGCCTGCTTCAAACTCGTGTAACAACGGAACATCCGCGCCGCCGATATAGCCGATTTTGTTACTTTCCGATTTCAAACCTGCAATTGCTCCAACCAGAAACGAGCCTTCGTTAGATTTATAGTTCACAGAAGCCACATTTGGAATATCAAGTACAACGTCGAAAATTGCAAATTTAATATCAGGAAATTCCGGTGCCACGCGAGCGAGTACGTCTCCCATCTGATAACCTGCCGTCAAAACAAGTTCTGAATTTCGTGCTGCGTCTTTCAGGAGCATCTCCGTGGCTACAGGATCGCTTTCAATACCGTTTACTTCAGTCAGCACAATTCCAAGTTCCGCCTCCGCAGTCCTTACACCGATATGAAAAGCATCACAGTAAGCAGCAGAACCGACGCAATCACTGGGGTATATCATGGTTACGCGAAGTGGTGTGGTGTCCATCTCGCTCGGTGGTTCGGTGAGGATTACGTCCTGAATCGTGTCGCAACCACAGATTAAAAGTAGTCCGAACGTTAAGAAAAGGTATTTGTTCACAACACTTAAACTCTTCATGGTTACTCCCTAAAAAACATTATGATAAGTCACAAACTAAATGAAGTTTAAGAAAATAAATCGGTAATGTCCGGTGCGGTTAGGAAACCGCACCTACCAGGTTTGGGGTGAATTCGGATTACCGAATTAATAAATTAATCTTCATAAAGTTTGTGCTACAAATACAGAATTCACATTATGATAGATATGAAATCTGAAAAATATCTTAGTCAATAATGAACGAATCCACTACAATTTCACAAAAAACGTTGTTCATAAACCTGATACGGATTATTGGTATAAACGCGATAGATGACACGTCCCGAAAAATTGAGCATATCTTCCATCCGGTCATAAATAACTGGATTCGATACACGTTGCAAAACTGAACCACGCGCAACCCATTCGGTCTCTAAACTCTCGTCGCTTGTCCGTAACTCACTGCAGACGTAATCCCCTAAAAAACCAAACATCAACTTCGTAGGTGACTGGATATTTGAGTAAACACCAACCAAAGGCCCAATTGATGCAGTAACACCAGCTTCTTCTTGGATTTCACGTTGTAGTGCTTCAATCAGGTTTTCGCCTTCTTCGACTTGACCACCCGGAAACTCCCAGCCGCGGCGCGGACCTCGTATGAGCAAGATTTTACCGTCAGGATGGCTAATCAATCCAGAGACAGCAATGATGTGTTTCGGATGAACCATTTTCAGACACCTATGGCATACCCATCACGCCGCGGGTCAGCACCACCCATGAAGCTCCCTTCTTCGGTATCAAAAGCAATACCGTGACCACCGCCAACAGTTGCTGTCCAATCGGGCAACACCTCTACGTCGTGTCCACGCGCTTCCAACGCTGCACGGACTGCAACAGGAATCCGTCCCTCCATACTCACATGCGTTCCCGGATTAACCAACCGAACGCGCGGTGCCTCAATCGCCGCTTGGACATTCATCCCGTGTTCAATGAGATTCAACACCATCTGGAGCGTTGTCTGAAGGATACCGTGGCTTCCCGGTGTACCGATTGCGGCAAACGGATTATCGCCTTTCCAGACTTGGCACGGCGACATGCACATCTCTATTCGTTTATGCGGTCCGACGGCATTCGGACTCTCTGGGATTCTATCAAACCAGTTCATGAAATTGTTGAGGAACATTCCCGTTGAACCGAGAATTACACCTGTACCGAAGGGTTGACCAAGACTTTGTGTCACTGCAACGATATTGCCTTCGGCATCAGCGGTATCAAAATGGGTTGTGCATTCGGTCGTCCAATCATTAGCGATAATTTCACCGGGTAGTTTGTCTTTTGACCAGCGTTCACCGCCACTGACTGCAGCCTCTTCGCCGATGCGCTCGCGTTGCGCGCGGGCATAGTCCTTAGACAACAAACGTTCAATCGGCGGATTCGGACGGGGTGCGTGCTCGGCTCTATCCGCACTCGCCAGTTTAATGGCTTCAATCAACAGATGGAGGTATTCCGGGGTATTGTGTCCGAGTTCACCGAGGGCATCGTTCTCCAAGATATTTAGCGTCTCCAGATACTGAAAGCCCGAACACGGCGGCGGTGGACAATAAACTTCGTAATCTTTGTAAGTAACGGAGATCGGATCCTGCCACAGCACCTCAAAATTGGTCAAATCCTTTTCGGTTATTAACCCACCCGTCTCTTCGGAAAAACGGACAATTTCTTTGGCAATCTCACCGCGATAGAACGCTTCTGCCCCGCCTTCGGCAACCGTTCGGAACGTCTGCGCAAGGTCCTTCTGCACCAAGACCTCACCGGGATGTGGCGTTCTACCTCTTGAAGCGATAACCTCTGCTGCTCTCTCCGAAAAATAGTGGTACGCACCCGCCATGAACTCCGCATTTTTGACGGTGACGGCGTATCCATTTTCTGCCAACTCAATCGCTGGCGCGAAAACATCTGCGCGAGACATACTTCCATACCGGTCCAGCGCAGCCAACCAACCACCGCATCCACCGGGGACCATACCGGCACGCACCCCAATCTGCTGGCTTTCGAGCGTCGGATAGACATCCAGCGTCGCTGCGTAAGGCGCAGTCCCCAGATAATCTATCACACGGTGCGTTTTTTCCTTCGCACTATAGAGCAACATATACCCGTTGCCAGCAATACCGGACATATAAGGCTCAACGACGTTGAGTGTCGAAGCGACCGCAACTGCTGCATCAAACGCATTCCCCCCAGCAAGCAACATGCGTGCACCAGCAAGACTCGCAAGCGGATGCGCACTCGTCGCCATTCCGCGTGTGCCTGTTACAGTCGATCGGTGTGTTATACCATGAGATGGAAAAGCCATGCGTATCTCCTTGTTATTTTTTATAGTAAGTTTTAACTTGCCAACTTGATCAAAATCCTCCAAAACCGGTACCACCGCAATCGCCACATCAATTTTTTTTCGACAATGCGATGCACAAAAAGTTGTTGTCCATCCAACTCGAGTACGGGAATCAGATGCTGATATTTCGTGAATAATCTCAGATCCTTAGTGATGTCGATTTCTTCTATGGCAATAAACGACATTTTTGCTTTAACACCCTCCAACACCTCTTTTGCCTCGTCACAGAGCGGGCAATCGGGTTTTGTGTAGAACTGGAGTTGAATCAGTGTAGTTTTCAACTTTTTTAATTACGCACTTCTGGTTTGCCCTCCACTTCGTTTTGGGCAGGTTCCCAGTTAAGTAAGGATGTTTCAGAAATAAAATGGATCACAAATTAGTAGGGATTGAGGGTCTAATTCAAACAGAATAGTCCGCTTTGATTTCAGGAAAGTATAACCACAAGGATGTTCTCTGAAAGTTGTTCTAGGGGCATTCATGTGAGCAATTGTTGTGTATCGGCTTCGTTTGCTAGTTGATTGAGGGCATTGGTAAGGTCTGCTAGCCTCACAGCGTGCTCTCCAGATTGGAATATATCCCTGCCCTCAATGAAAAGTTCTGCGAGTATTTGTCGGAAACGTAATAGTTTCACGCGATCCTGTTTTTCAGTATCCATTTTCCCTATTACTTGCTTCTGTTGGTCAGGTGTAAGTGCTTTACGGATGATTCTTACAACATCTTTTCTATCAGCCTCAACTGTTGTCCATGCTCCATGTAAAAAGTATCTAATATCGTGATCCAAAAAAACACGAATATCTCCATCTCTAAGTTCTTGAGAATGGAGACGATAGAACCCACCAAAAGGGATGTCTGCCCCCCCCACATTTTGGAACTACAGACAAGTTTATCGTCAAAGCGTGCTTTTTGTCTACCGAATTGCGACAGGCTACTTTGAGCGTATAGTCGTCGCGGTAATATGGCAGAAGGAAATCAATATACATTCGTGCTCCGTAGATAGAAAGATACAAAGTAGCCTCAAGGGATTCAAACTCCGATTTTATTGATGATTCAGATCGGCTAAATATGTGTATCCGTTCTAAGTTTGCCGATTCTAACACATCATTGATCATCATATGATGCTCAACGAGCTTATACCCCTGCCTACGACCTCTGTATAGGTCAGCTCCATAGCCATTATAAACAGCTGCAACGGGTATGCGTTCACGTGTAGTAGCCTCGACATATCCAAGGTCCACTGTAACATCACTAATGGGTTCCCTTACAATGAGATCCATATATTTGTTGATATCCTTTTCCACACTAAAAGGTATCTGTGTGAAATTCGGTATTTTCTTGCGAAGACATCGGATAGATCCTGTCCACGTCGTACCCTCTCGGCCATTGCTCCTACCTTGCCATACACACTTACTGCTCACAATTCCCTCCTTTTTACTGAAAAGACCCTTGTGATTTGTATTACTTTAGTTTATGATCTGGCCTTGCAACAAGGACTAGCAGAAATCACAGAACCCGTGCTATTCCTGTTCAGTAGCTAGTTTTTCACAAGATCCGGCCAATCTATATAATATTTCGTCAAGACATAAGACTTATGATAAGATCAGATGCTTCGTCTCAAATATAATGGCACCTACTGTAAATGAATGTCCTGTGTCAGTTCCCTACGCGAAATGTTACCCACATCAAAACTGTCTTTCGATAAAAATTAGCGATTTATGAAACACCCTCAGTGAAGTACGGCGGATATCGAGACGTATGACGGTTATTAAAAGAAGGTTCTACACTTTGGAGTTTAGCACAAGTCGTCAAAAATCGCACTTATTTTTTTATCTTAGGACTTACGTAAATTAAATGGAGACAAGGCATATTTTACTGAAAAACGGCTATTTCGATGCTTTTAACCCCCTAAATCCCCCTTATCAGGGGGACTTTAAAAGAAAATGTGTAAATCCTATATCTGTCCCAAAGGCATGCAATTGTTAAATTATCTGAATCTCGGATTGCAGGGATTACATGGATTTTAAGATATTTGCCATCGGAAACGGATTCGAGACTTGGAGAATTTCATACAGAATTGCATGGCTCTGATTTACGCCATTTTTTTCCTTTGACTCCATTGACAAAACATTTGACTTTTGTCAGAAGCTTTGGTATATTTAAAGTAGCATAGTTGGTAGAGAATGCTACCCTCGTCGCATAGCGAGATCTCTACCGCCACTGGGTAGCATTGGGAACTCCGCGGGAGTTAACTCTGCGAAATATTATACACAACTCTTTTATCATAAAGACTTGAAGCACCTGCATAATGATATGAAAGATACGAGTTGCCGATGTTCTACAGGTAGAATTCCGATAAACTGGCGAAAGCACCAAGGGAGCATTCCCGTAAGGTCATCAGAATGAACATCTCACGCTCACCTCGGTCAGGTGAATATTTCAGAGATTTTCGTTCAGAGAAAAAAAAGGAAGTGTTTATGATACGCGGAACTGTTGAGACCAAGTTAAGACCTATCAAGTTAGCATTCCTTGTAAACCCTGAAGATAGAGCTTCTCTGCAGCAAGCTATAGAAATTAACACTTTTCTGTGGGGTGGAGTGTATAATCCAATAATTCCGACTTATAAAGAACTTCCTGACGAATGGCAAGATGACCGTTTTCCTCAAAACCCGAGTTCTCAAGAATTGGTTTCTGGGTACCTGGACAATTTTGATCCTGACTATGTTGTTCCGATGGGTAAGTGTGTTGATTATGTCCCTGATATAGGCAATTTCAATAGAATCACGGATGTATCAGAAATACTTGAATCTGTGGATATAGAAGGTGCTCCTACCTACGGCATAGGTCTTTTTGAAGTTTTGAGTTACTTTTTTGAGAAGGAACTCAAATTTCAACGAAAATATCCATTAAATATACGCGTGGCTCAATTTAGCGGTAACTTTGATCTTTTTTTTGCAAGTGTTTTTGGAAAGCTTCCTGAAAGTATTGACCCGATTTTTTGGGAACGCGTTGCGAATCACTTAGAAGCAAAAAAAATAGATTGTTCCGCCTCAAATTACGTAGAGTTGCTTGAATTCCCCCTCTTTTTAAGGCGTATGACCCGTCTATATCTTACGCATAGTGGTAATTATGAGGATTGTGTTTACCTCCTTGATGCTACCAAACCGATTGATATTATAGATTACTGGAATCTCCGAGCTGTTGGTTGGAACGTGTTTGCTGTGCCAAAACAATTGTCAGAAGATGACATAGTTCAGAAAGTAGTTCAAGGTATTATTGAAGCGAACTACGATCAGCCGCGTTCAAAAAAAACGTTTTATAGCCCGATAACACTTTTGAAAAGCCGCTCTGTCTCCGAGGATGAGCAGAAGCAGTTTGCGGGTTCATTGGGTATTTCCCTTTCTGATGTTCCGAATAAAAATAAAGGGCCGAAGTGCTTGTTACAGAGGATTTATCCGAGAATATGGGACGAATGGGCACGAAGTTATGACCATGTTGAATGTTGTGATATTGAATCTGACACAGCAGAGCATGATATATCAACGAGCGAGGCATCGATTCGCGTAAAAATCCTGGAACCGAAGTTTTCTCGCCATCTTTTTACCGGATTAGGTGAACCGCGTTTTGTAAACGAGTTTAATCTGCGATTATACGGTGACAAAGAACTCTTAGCGGATGTAATCCCTAAAGGCGATTTGCACCTTGCCAGTGTGATCGGTAGATATGATCGGCTCAACTGGCGTATATCCAGAAAAGGGTTAGTCTACCTGTCCAAACATTTAGAAAAAGTCTCGGAGCTATTTATCCCTGAAGCAGAATCGATTTTTACAAGATGGTTGGAATTGCAAGGATGGACAGTCAACTTAAGATCTCCGGGTAAAATTGCCAAGCAGATGCTACAACAGCTTGATGGTATTGATGGCACTTGGGTTTTGGCAAAAAAGGGTACTATTGAACTTTTAGGAGAAATGAGTAGCTATGCCAATATCCTAAAGAAGGTCCCCGAAGAATTGACAAAATTACAAACATCCTTACAACAGAGTGGAGTTCAGAGTTCGGTAAATGAGATTGAAGGATTTGTAAAACATCTCAAAGAAATTGAACTGCAACTCGCTGATGACAAAAGACCTATGCTCGCAACGACTTTTTGGGAAAGGCTTAATGAGATTGTGGGCAAAGCATTGGAGAAAGAAAGCGGGTGGTCAAACGAAGTTTATAAGCGACGGGTTGATATTGAAGCAAAAGAGATCCGTAAGAAACTGATTGATTCAAATGCGCTCCAACTGGGACTGGAAGTTCAGTGCACGGTATGTAATAAACGCTCGTGGTATTCTCTGAAAGATTCGGATTACGAGTTACGATGTCCAGAGTGCCACGCACAATTTTCCTTTCCACAAAATATTGAAGATATTCAGTGGGCATATCGTACACTCGGTGCCTTTAGTTCGTCTAACCAAGCTGACGGTGCCTACACGGTGCTTTTGACATTTCGTTTTTTTTCTGTATTACTTGATGGTGCAACGACGCCACTTATGAGTTTTGAAATTAAAAAAACGGGAACAAAATCTTTAGAGGTTGACTTGGGCCTATTTTTCCAAACATCAAAATTCTCTAAGTCTGAAACTAAAATCATTTTTGCGGAATGTAAAACATTTAATGCGTTTGAACAGAAAGATATTGATAGAATGACAGATTTAGGAAACGCTTTTCCCGGTGCGATCCTCGTCTTTGCCAAACTCACAGAATCCTTTAATGATGACGAGAAAGCACTTCTTATTCCTTTTGTAAAAGCATCTTGGAAACGCTATGGTAAGAATCAGCCATATAATCCTATATTGATCCTTACTGGAAAAGAACTTTATCTGGATTTGCTCTGGGAGTCACATTTAAATGAAGTTCGATACCAGGATTTATTACATATTTGTTCTTTGACGCAGGAATTGTATTTGGGCAGAGACTTTAGGAGTGAGCGATATAACAGTAATAGCATTGACACAACATGGTCATCTATTGCTCGTCCATAGAACAGTCAAAATCGGTAGCTGCTGGCTCTAATTTTTCATTTGTAAAAGGCAAAATAAATTGCGCGACTAAAAGTACTATAGTTTGGACAATATTGTAAAGTTATGCTGCCTTGTCACAAGGCAGGGGTGTATGGTCTTGAAACCTCATATTAATATTCTGCGAGTTTGTTTTTTCTTTGAACTTAGCAGAAAATGCTGCGACTGCGATTTGCGATCGGAGATAAGCCACCCGCAAGCCTTGTGTGAGTTTTCTCGGACGATACCAATGAATGCCGAGATGTTGACAGACGCTTTGAACACCGATAGTTTTCTGTGTAGTATTGGGCATTGTGAATATCAACTTCGTTAGGCTCGCAGCCACGAAACTTAGCTGCACAAATCGATTGATACTTTTTCGAGATTTCAGCCGATAGGCATCAAATCCGAAGTGCTGTTTGACATCTCGAAAAGCTGTTTCTATGAGCCACCTCTTGCGATAGTATGTCGCAATCTGAGGTATCCCAAGCGTCACATCTGTTGTAAAGACGCAGAAATACCGATACGGTTTTGATGCTTTCGGACGCTTACGAATAACAACGAGTCGAACATTCTCATCACACATCTTCGTCCGGACGACCTTTGAGGCAATCGAATAACTTTGACCGTCTATATCTATGTCATTATAGCGTAGCCGGCGAATATCAAGACGGTCTCCGTATTTCCGAGGTCTCCCGCGTTGCGGGCGTTTTGGCGGTTTCGGTAAACGATAGAACACGGCATTAGATTTCGCACGACATAAGATATGATGCCCGAAGTTTAGTGCCATTGCAAAGACCTTTCGCCGTGCGAAACCCCGGTCAAAGATAATAAGTCCCGGGGCGATCTTTGAACAGATACGTTTCAACACCGTCTGACTTTTATCGCGGATCGACTCGGGCAGAATGAGTTTCACCCAAACGGGGAATAAATGCCAGTCTGTCGCAGTTCGACAGAGTAAACCTAACGCCCCAAACTCGTGTCCATGATGAAACTTTGATTGGTTCAGACGATGCTTTTGATAACTGAAGTTGCGGAAAAAATGTAACCCCCATTGGCATTTGCCGGTCTTTAGTGCTTGGGTCTCATCATAGACATAAACCCAGTCCCTAAAGAGATGTTGAATCCGTCTGATGAGAACGGCGGCAACAGCATCGGCGTTCCATTGTCCCCGAGAGAGAAACTTCGGAAATGACCAATACTGGGTTTCTGAGGCACTCGATTGATACAGATCTGTCAGTGTGCCATTGCCTTTATTGGCAATGAAGCCGAAGATGAACGCTTGGAACAAGGCGAAGTTTTGTTGATTGAATAAATGTCGAAAATCCGATAGAATATCTCTCAGGCAGAAAAGGAGGTCCATTTTTACATTCCTTTCAAAACAGTGGTATGTTTTTATGAAAGGATACCTGCTTTTCTGCTTTTTTACACTAAAATTTTAAAATTGTCCAAACTATAGTAAAAGTAGGTGACAACGATGAAAAAAGTCTTATTGGGAATTATCGGAGCTGCCCTTATATTTTTTTCAGGAAGTTGGGCACAGGAACGCTTCAATCTTGGTGTTGATCTTTTCAATCATGACCATCTTGAAGAAGGGTTGAAACGCTATGCCCCTACACGTATGCAATGGCTGGCACTTGAATTAGAAAGACGGAACCTGTTCACACTTGATCAGATCGAGAGTTTTGGATTTTATGTGTCTTATACAGATTTCGGCGGTCGCCTCGACGCTCATCTAACATATCAGTATAAGTTGGAATATAAAAAAGTCAAAAACGCAATAGAGTTAGTACGGACAGACATATCAGGGATTGCGAAGGAATACAGGTGGGACTCATGGGTCCGTGTTCAGCTTACAGTTGACAGGTCTCCGTTTGAAAAGATAGGAGACTCTTGGTATCACCGCGAACTGGCTGCTCCAGAAATTTATGAGTGGAAAGGAACCGAACAACCTAAACTCTTGAATTAAAGTTCTAATTATCAGAACCCGTTATGTAGTGTGCTGGTTTCTTGGCTTTATAAATATCTGAAAAATAAAATCGCATTTAGGGGATTCTGAGGTATGCAGGTCAGTAGAGATAGAAACACTTTGGCAGCACGCAGACGAACCCTTGTAGAACCGATGCTCTTGATGGTTGTGTTTCTGATCGCCTTGGCCCTTTTTGGGGTGAGCATTTATTTTTTTCCTTCCAGAGAGGCAGGCGAGGCACTGCAAAATGGAATTAAGTAAGAATCATATCAGGACTTTACAAGCTATTTTTAGAACACCAGTAACTCGCACTTTACAATGGAGGCGCATTGAAACTCTTATTATAGCTCTTGGTAGTATAAAAACGGAAGGGGACGGTTCTCGCGTGAAGTTTGAATTAGAAGGTGAAACTATACATCTTCATCGACCTCACCAAAAAGAGGCGAAACCTTATCAGATACGAGAATTAAGAAAATTCTTACTGAAAGCAGGTGTAACAAATGAAATCTATGACCTATAAAGGCTATAACGCAGAGATTTCGTATAGCGATGAAGATAAATGCTTTGTTGGGCATGTCGTTAATATTGATTCAATGGTGAGTTTTCATGGCAATACAGATAATGAATTAAGAACAGCTTTTCAGGAGATGATAGACTTCTATATTCAGACATCCAGCAAACCAGAAAATTCCATACCAATACCATTCGATATTTACGCAGAAAGCGGTAATAATTTTGACACCAGAGCAGCGGACAGAACACGGTATTTCTGAGACTAAAAAAGCGGTCCTCAAGGAGAAAAAAGTGAAATTGAGATTTGCGCAATACGGCATCTCCCACGACCACGCTTCGGGGAAAGCCCACGTGATGAAGGAAAGTGACGAAATTGAGTTCGCCGGTGTCTTTGAACCCTCGCGAGAAGTCCGAGAGACGCTCGGTCAAACTGCAACCTATGAAGGCGTTCATTGGTTTACGTCCAAAGAAGAGATACTCGAAGATGAAACAATTGTTGGGGTTGCGGCGCAGGGACGTGTGTCACAGAATCTCACCTTTGCACGGGAGATTCTTGAACACGACAAACATGTCTGGTTTGATAAACCTGCAGGTGATAATCTTGATGCGTTTCGAGAGGTCTTAGAGATCGCTCGCGACAAAAATCTGCTCGTGCAACTCGGCTATATGTTCCGCTACAATGCAGGCTTTCAATTTATTCTTGATTGGGTGCACTCCGGTAAACTCGGTGATATTTTTTCTGTTCGCGGGCGGATCTCATCTGGACCTTCAAGCGATACACACTGGCAACGCTGGGATTCACTCGGTGAACACTCAGGTGGCATCATGTTCATCCTCGCCTGTCATCTTACCGATATTATCGTTGCATTGCTCGGACGACCCACACACGTAACACCCTTTTCAAGACACGATGGACATGACGTGCCGTGGTATCGGAATAACACAGCAGCTGTCTTTGAATATCCGAGAGCATTGGCGATTCTTGAATCAACGGCATTGGAAGTGGATTCGGGTAAGTCGAGGCGGTTGGAAGTCTACGGGACACGCGGGAGCGCAATCCTGGAGCCGCTTGAGCCGCCAGAATTGCGGTTGTGTCTTGATGAAGAACAGGATGGGTATGCGAAAGGTTGGCAAACCGTACCTGTGGAGCCGCGCCCGCGTTACGTCGAGAGCCTTCAAGCATTTGTTGCTGATATTCGGGGCGAGAAGTCTCCAGATCGTTCCCTGGATCATGAGTTCGCAGTTCAGGAAACGGTGCTGCGAGCAGCAGGACTACAATAATGTGTCCTTGTCACCCTTATTAATCTTCATCTTTGATACCGATGATGGGAACAACTGTAACAGGAAATGCTGATGGTTTGTAGTTTCCATCTGGCGCTTTGGTCGGGAATCTGTATTGAGAGTCTGTCAGAAGTTCATATACCGCAGCATCCTTAGTTCTGACCCGTTCTCTGGTATTCAATTCCCATTCGACTTCGAGTGCCTCGTGTCGCCCTGGAAAATCTTGTGTCCCTAATATTGATGTTAAAGCCCAGTAGATATACTCGGTAATCATGCAACCATAGTCACAGGTTTCATCGGTATAGTGATACCAAGCTTCTGTCGGATACCCGCTCTTGGGACCATCTTTGGGTATTTGCTCGAAATATCCGCCACGGGCAGCATCCATGCACTTTGCTAAGGTGGATCCTCGTTCCTCCCCGAACACATCGGGGTAAGCGTTGGCATAACCATGTTGTGTAATAGGATGCAGAATTTCCTCTAATGCCCCGTCATAGTACCAGCCATCAGGAGCGTTGATTTTGCCATCAACAAGGAAGTCCGGTTTGGTTTCTTCGCCATACAAATCTTGACCAAACCGATAGTCAGCCGCTTCTATTACATCCATTTCCAACTCTTCCATTTCCGCCTCTGTTCCGGGCATAATGATGAAGACATTCCGGCTCACCAAGTGACTGAGAACCTGTGTGTTATCGGGGATACCGTCTTCATCGTTATCAAGGTATTGTGCCAAAACACCTGCGGCATGAGAGAGTTTATCTTCAGATGTCGTTGGGCTTGCGAAGATGTGAACGCCGAAAACGCTGACATATTTGCTGCAGCCCACTTGTTTGAAAGCAGAAAATTCGTTCGGTATCTCTACGATTTCAATTTTCGGCGTTACTTCAATGCTTTCCACTAAGTTGTCGCTAATAATTTGAGAGGATGCAAGCCCCATTAAAACCAGCATGATTCCGATGGTCATGGTTTCCTATTTCTCCAAATTTACGCTCTCATTTCCAATTCCACAAAACGGGTGTTGGTTAGTTTCGAAGCACACGCTCACGTACTAATTAAAATTCAAAGGGCGAAAGTTCGAGAATTGCGTCTATGCAAAGCGAACGCCTAACTTTACATTCTCACCCGGATGCGTCGCGATCTTCGGATACTCAACCAACAGATCGTCAAAATCGACAACAGGATGCACAACCGGTTCAGATTTTAAGCTTCCGTCACAAAGGAGTCGCCAACTGATTTCAAAGAGCCTGCCTTCATTCCAATTTGGGTATTCGGGATTCGGTTCGCTACAGGCGCGTGAGAAGATAATCGTCGGTCGATTGAAATGCGCTTCGGCACCGAGATCCAATCCTGCTGGGTAGATACCGGGCCACGCCCCGGCGACAACCGTTCCTAAATAGGTCACACCACGGATAGCATCTTGTAACGCGCTATGATGACCACTGTATTCAATACAAACGTCGGCACCACGCTTGTTGGTGGCTTTTTTAATTTCCAAACCCGCATCTTCCGCCACAGGATCAATGACCATATCAGCACCGCATTCGAGGGCAACGTTGCGGCGCAATTCAAGCGGATCGACACCAATCACAGGATACGCACCCGCCAACTTAGCAAGTTGCAGTGCCATGAGTCCAATTCCACCCATTCCAAAAACTGCGACGGCATCACCAATCCGCACATGACCGTCGCGCACTGCTCCGAGCGCGAAATCCGTTGGATCCAGACAGACGGCTGCCTGCCACGGCACCCCATCGGGCAGTTTCCGTACACCCGATGCAGCCCAAACATTTTCCTCGCGGAAGGAGCTGTGCCGAAAAACCCGCTCCCCGACTTCGATTTCGGTAATGTCCGCACCGACCTCAGTTACCTCGCCAACGCACATGTTGCCAAGTCCTGAAGGATAGTGCACCATCCCGGATTCGTTTGCGCGAAAGATTTGATATTCGCCGTCGTAGCCACCGCGTGGACCTGCGTACCCCTTATACGATGCCATTTCCGAACCGTGTTTGGCGGCACCGAACTGGCTTTTAACCCGAATTTCATTCGCTTGCAAGGGTTGGCTTTCATATTCCCTGAAAGCGACCTGCTCTTGGGCAGGTGCAATGAGTTCTCTTGGCATATTGGTTAATTTCCTTCCTAACGTGAGTTCGATAAAAGGTTTTCGCTAAAATTCCCGTTAACGTTTAACTCAGTCAGCGATCGCTTGATAGCAGAGGATACGAATTTTCCCTCCGATATCCAAATCACCACTGGGATGCAATTGGCACATAAAGAT
This sequence comes from Candidatus Poribacteria bacterium, assembly GCA_965232115.1. Lineage (GTDB taxonomy): Bacteria > Poribacteria > WGA-4E > WGA-4E > WGA-3G > WGA-3G. The sequence goes on along the minus strand of OZ246958.1, from coordinate 2,379,296 downwards.
ACCAATCATTCTTTCTTGCGGATCAATGAAGAAATTGGTGTAGAAGAAACCGCCCCAGCCAAACGTTCCAACCGATCCGATCTCCTTAAGGTCTGATGCGTCGCGGACGACGCTAAAACCTAAACCGTGCCCGAAGTCGGGATCCCTGTCAGCAAAATGATCAAGGGTCATCAACTCAACGGTTTTTCGACTTAATAATCGAACACCGTTAAGTTCTCCACCGTTGAGCATCATTTGTGCAAAGCGGACGTAATCAGGGGCAGTAGATACCAACCCACCGCCGCCAGAGAAATAGGTTCGTGGACCGTTGTAGGGATAGTCGGTTGAGTAGATCAGTGAACCGTCCACTGTCGGTTCTTGAGATTTCCGCGTTATGGGACCATCTTTGGTGCGCTCATAAACCGTCGCAAGTCGTTCGCGTTTGGCTTCAGGAATAAAAAAATGTGTGTCGTTCATGCCAAGCGGCTTGAAAATACGCTCAGAGAAAAATGCATCGAGCGACATTCCCGATACGACTTCAACGAAATAACCGAGCAAGTCTATCGACAATCCGTATTCAAATTCGGCATCCGGTTGATGTAATAACGGGATGGTCGCCAATACCTTCATTTTCTCAGCGAGGGTGCCCTCATCCTGGAGCAGCCCGTGGGTGATACCTGCATCGGTGTATCGCTGACCGAGACGCTCGTTCCAGTGATACGTCAGACCGGCGGTGTGGGTGAGCAGATTCCAAATTGTAATCTGCCGTTCTGCCGGTACAGATTGCGCAGAATCTTCAGCATCTTCTGGAGGCAACACGAGCATCTCTTTAAACGCTGGAATGAACTTTGAGACCGGTTCGTTCAGCCGAAAATGCCCTTCTTCATAAAGTATCATTACAGCGACACACGTGATTGGCTTCGTCATCGATGCAATACGGAAAATCGTGTCGGGGGCCATCGGCTTTTCCGCCTCGACATCCATCATACCGTAAGTACCGATATGTGCCATCTTTCCGTGCCGAGCAAGTAGCGTAACGCCACCAGCGATTTTCCGCTGAGCGACGTGTGCCTCCATGACTTTATCAATTCTTGAGAGCCTTTCGGTGGAAAGTCCAACGGACTCAGGCTCCACTATAGGTAGCCCGTCAGCAAAGACAGATACCGTTAAAACCAATAAAAACGAGATATATACGAAAAGTCTGTCTGCTTTTTTCATATAAATTCCTCTGGTCTCCACAGCGTGTGTCTATTCCTCATTAAGCCAAAATGTCGCGGACGACATGTCCGTGGACATCCGTGAGGCGGAAGTCCCGACCTTGGAACCGGTAGACGAGTTTCTCGTGGTTAATCCCGAAGAGATGAAGCATCGTGGCGTGGAAGTCGTGGACATGCACAATATTTTCAACGGCGTTGTAACCCAATTCATCGGTGTTGCCGTAACTGATGCCCCCTTTAATGCCACCGCCAGCCATCCACATTGAGAATCCTTTGATGTGATGGTCGCGTCCGGTGCCTTGTGCCATCGGGGTCCGTCCAAATTCGCCACCCCAAATCACCAAGGTCTCGTCTAACATCCCGCGCTGTTTCAAATCGTTAACGAGGGCAGCGGTTGCCTTATCAACATAGCCAGAGGTTGTCTTGATAGCGTCCTCAATGCCACCGTGATGATCCCAACCGCGATGGTAAAGTTGGATAAACCGAACACCACGTTCCGCCAATCGTCTCGCAAGCAGACAATTTGATGCATAAGATCCGTCTCCCGGTGTTGCCCCATACATATCAAGAACGTGCTGAGGTTCTTCCGAGATGTCAGTCAACTCTGGTACGCTCGTCTGCATTCGGAACGCCATCTCGTACTGGCTAATGCGCGTCGCAATCGTGGGATCGTCTACAGTCTCATCGAGCATACCGTTTAGGGTTTGGACAGCATCAACAACATCCCGCTGTTGTTCCGTGTTTACGCCGTCAGGATTGGTAACGTAGTGGACCGGATCGCCGGTTGAATGGAACTGCACGCCTTGGAACTGACCGGGAAGAAATCCACTGTGCCACTGCCGTGTTGCGATCGGTTGATCCTGACCGCCCCCTGAAGAGATAAGCACGACGTAACCCGGTAGGTTTTCATTTTCACTGCCCAGACCATAGAGCAGCCACGACCCCATGCTCGGTCTCCCAGCGATTGCAGTGCCGGTGTTCATGAAAGTGTGCGCTGGATCGTGATTAATCTGCTCGGTTTTCAGAGAACGGACAATACAAATATCGTCAGCAAGGCTCCCGATATGAGGAAACGCCGTACTCATCTCCTGTCCTGACTCTCCAAACTTCTTGAATTCATGTGTCGGACCGAGGCATTTGAGTGAGTCCGCTTGTCCTTGGAGCTGCGCTATCGGTTGTCCTTCCGTGAAAGACTTCGGCATCGGTTGCCCGTCGAGTTCAGCGAGTGCCGGTTTGTAATCCAGCGTCTCCAGATGCGAGGGACCGCCTGCCATGCAGAGATGGATAATGCATTTCGCCTTCGGTGGCACGTGCGGTGTGGTAATAATTCCCTGCCACTTCTCAATTTCCGCAGCGTTGATGAGTGATGGGGACAGCAGAGATGCGAGTGCAAGCGACCCAACACCACGCACCGTCTTCCCCAGAAATGTGCGTCTCGTAAGACGCAGATTGGTTTCTTCATGAATATCTATAGCCATACCTTATACCTCCTATTCAATCCTAATACCGCGTAATCGTCTCGTGCAAGTTTAATATCACCCGTGCCACAGAGGTCCATGCCGCCAATTCAGCAGGTTTAATGTTCTCTGTTAGCGGAGCCTCGCCTGCTGCAACCAACGCGTCAGCAGCATCAACATTAGCGGTGTACTCGGCTTGATGCTTTTCATAGAGATTCGTCACAATCTCCAATTCCTTTGGCTCCGGCAGACGAGATAGCGTCCATTGATACGCCCAATTGATACGGTCAGCGACAGATTCACCACCCTCTTGGATAATCCGCGTCGCAAAGACGCGCGCCGCTTCAACGTAACTTGGGTCGTTGAGGAGCGTCAACGCCTGCATCGGTGTGTTAGAGGTGGCACGCTCAGCAGTACACTCCTGACGACTCGGGGCATCAAACGCCATCATGCTCGGATGCAAGAACGTGCGCTGCCAGTGTGTGTAGAGCCCGCGGCGGTACTGGTTCTCTCCTGTATCGTGAGCGTAGACACGCTTTGGGAAGTTCAGGTTTGAGTAGTACCCCACGGGTTGATAGGGTCTCACACTCGGACCACCGATCTTAGGAACAAGCAGCCCACTCAAGAGCAGTGCGTTATCGCGGACTGTCTCTGCATCAAGTCTCCAATTTGATTGGCGGGCAAGTAGGCGGTTGTAAGCGTCCTTTTCGTTCAATATCTCGTTCGATTTCGAGGATTGGCGATACGTACTTGAGGTGACAATAAGTTTCACGATATGTTTGACGTTCCAGCCGCTGTCCATAAATTCCACAGCGAGCCAATCAAGCAGTTCGGGATGTACCGGCGGTTCACCTTGTGCGCCGAGATCATCCAAGACGCGAGATAATCCTGTTCCAAAATAGAGTGCCCAGAGACGGTTCACAAACGCACGGGCAGTCAACGGGTTTTCTTTCGACACTATCCACCGCGCGAGCTCCAAGCGATTTGGACGGCGATTTTTGATACCCAGATCACCGAGAAAAGCGGGTATCATCGGTTCGGTAATCTGACCCGAATCGTCCATCCAATTGCCTCGTGGTAACACACGGGTCGTCCGTGGGAGCGTAGATACCGTTGTGAGCGAGAAGGGTATCTCTGCTTCGAGGTCAGTTTTCTGTTTCTGTAAATTCGCAATCTGGTTCCGAATGCCGTCAAGTGCGGGTGTGATACGGCGATACTCCGCCGCAATCTGTTCGCGCTGACTCGTCGTCCTGACAGACGGATCCACCTGAATAGCGGCAATAACCTGCTCCGTATGCGTATGTTTTACCGCCGAGCCGCGAGTCGTCGCAATGCCAGCGAGGTCCCAATAAGTCGTCCCCCCAAATTGCGCAAATGCCATTCCGTTCAGAACGCTTCCCGGTTCCAAACCAACAACTTCTGGGTCCACTTCAAGACGAACCCATTTACCAGTGGCGGGTAATGGACCCATCGGCTTATGAGCAGGCGTGTCACTCCCAATCTCACCGAAGTTAATTTTGTCTTCACCCCAAAATGCACGGTGATTCCAAGTGCCGTCGTTCCACTGGATCATTACCGTTTCTGGCGGTGATTCGGGGTCAAGCCAGACATAAGCGAAGAGTCGATCGTCCTCTGCTAAGGTAAACGTCCGATTGGCACTGCGGAAACTGTGCTGGACGGTCTGTTCAGGTGCCGCTGTTTGCCGGCGCGATAAGCGTTTACTGAAAACAGGTGCCTCATTTTTACCGACAAATTCCCATGTGCCTTCAGTTCTACCCCCGTTTGCTTGGGCATCGTCTATCCACGCGAAATCGGTCGTTTCTGTTGCATCGAGCAGCGAAAGCACCTCGTTCTCCCATTCCCTCTGTTCTGATTCTAACCCCGGAGATGATGCTTTGAAGACCTTTTGCAATTTCGCCAATTCGTCGTCAATATCTTGGAGCACCGACTTCTGCGCGGGTGTCGGTAGCATCACGGTCGGTTCCCACCTACTTCTACCGGGATATACCCCCGGTCCCTCAACATCGGCAAAAAATGCCGCGAAGCTGTAAAAATCTTCCGCGGTATACGGATCAAACTTATGGTCGTGGCACTGCGCGCAGCCGAGCGTCGCCCCTAACCAGACAGACGCAGTCGTCCGAACTCTATCTGCGGCATAGATGGCGAGATACTCCTTCGCCTGTGCACCACCCTCTGAGGTCGTCTGATTCAGGCGGTTATAACCGGAAGCTACCTTCTGTGTAGCCGTGGTATTCGGTAAGAGATCGCCTGCAAGATTTTCCACTGTGAATTGATCAAAAGGCATATTATCATTAAACGCTTGGATTACATAGTCTCTATAGGGCCAGATACTCACATTTTCGTCAGCATGGTAACCACTCGTATCCGCATAGCGCACCAAATCCAGCCAGTACATTGCCATCCGCTCGCCGTATTGCGGTTCAGACAAAAGGGAATTGACAAGGGATTCATAAGCATCAGGTGTTTCATCCCTTAAGAAATGCTCCACCTCAGCAGGCGTAGGCAGTAGCCCAGTCAGATCAAAATGTAAGCGGCGGATAAGCGTCCGTTTGTCTGCTTCTGGTGATGGCGTGAGATCTTCTGTTTCCAATCTTCCAAGTATAAACGCATCAATCGGGTTCCGAACCCATGTCGTGTCTTTAACGGGAGGCGGATCAACGCGTTTGGGAAGATTGTAGACCCAATGCTCTTCCCATTCCGCACCTTCAGCAATCCACTGGATGAGCGTGTCGATCTGCTCCTGTGTCGGCTGTCGATTGGAGATCTGCGGCGGCATCCGCTGGTCGATATCTTCGTGTGTTATCCGCAGGACAAGTTCGCTATTTTCGGGTTCCCCTGGAACAATGATGGGATAACCACTTGGGGCAGAGAATGCCCCCTCTTTTGTGTCAAGTCGTAGGTCGGCTTGTCGCACTGCCGGATCGGGACCGTGACACGCGAAACATTTATCCGACAAAATCGGTCGAATATCACGGTCAAATTGAAGTTTCCCTGCATAGGCTGATTGTAGGGCAACAGTGAACCCCAGCAGAAATACGATAAGGCTCATAAAACCTTTGCGCACGCATATTGAACCGTCTAAACGTGATAGCAGTGTCTGTGACATTATAGAATGTTTCCTCCGTTTTTCTGTCCGGGCGATGCCACACTGCCCGTCCATTCCCAACTCGCTATGTTGATATAAGGCGAACCACTCTCACAACTGACAAACTTTGACCATCGCATGAACAAATGCTACAATCGCTGCTTGATTCTTCCCCAAGTAGTCGCAAGTTTGTCTGAGGCAGAAACCGCTTGAGGTTTGCCAGCCGTTTCGCCCTCACCGTCTCCCATTTCAATGTCATCAATATAAGCCGTCAGAGCAGTGGGGTGGTCCCAACCGAAGAAAATCCAACTTAGACTTGGATTCACGCCGCCTTTGCCCCCTTCGCCTCTAAAACCGAAATCATCAACGACTTGTTCGTCATCAACGTAAAAGTCATAAATTTTCTTCTTAAAGTCAAGTACAATGCGGAAATGATGCCATTCCCCCAGTTTTCCCTGCGTCACCTTTTGTCCTGCATTGCCATCGAGCGCATTGATAGCACCATCCGGCGAAACATTAAACACGGCAGCACCACCCCACTTGATGGCATCTCCGCCGATATAAAACAACATTGTGCCTGCGCCCTTTTCTCGCTGCGTGAATAATGAAGCATACTGAATTCCATCATGGGTGCCTTCAAAGCTTCTGACGACCATTGTGTTTTCTGTGACCAGAATGCTTTTGCCTGTGTCCCCGCGCTTCACCTCGCTTCCAATTTGGCAAGTTTTTTGGTTCATTACCGTTTTCCAGTCATCTTGCCCAGCGATGTCCCCATCTTTGAAGTTGTCAAAATTTTCACTGTACCACACGTTACAAAACGCGTTGACCCCAAAAAACAGGAGTCCGAAACTTAATGCTAAACTTCGTTTTAACACCATCATAATAAGCCTCCTGAAAGTTTTGTTCTTATACGGGACCATACTATCGACATTATACCGAAATTTCTGACCACAGTCAACATTTTTTCTAAAAAACGTTTTCGTCTGACACACGGGGGCGAGGATACCCCGCGCGGTTTTGTAGCGTATCCTGTTAGGTTGCGCACAGTCTTTTGCACAGACTAACAGTCTATGCTACGAAGATAGCAACTTGGGTCCTAAAAGTAAAATATCTGCAAATACCATTAATTTTATTGGATTTTTAATTATACTCCAAAGTATTATACTTTAGAGTATAATACTCAAGGATAGAAGGAGATTGGAAATGGCTCAAATTATTACAGGACATCGGGTCGGGCAAGACGGCACAATTCGCGTCGGATGTTCGGCTGTTATTTTTGACGAGCATCGTGAAAAAATTCTGCTAACAAGACGCGAGGATAACAACCAGTGGTGTTTACCGGGTGGGGGGATGGAGCCGGGCGAGAGCGCAAGTGAAGTATGCGTTCGAGAGGTCGAAGAAGAGACGGGTTTGCAAGTCGTCGTAAAGCATTTAATTGGTGTTTACACAACCCCGCACGAATTGATTGCATATCGAGATGGAAACAAAATCCAGTTGGTGGCACTCTGCTTTGAAGCGGAAATTGTGGGTAGTGAACTTCGGCTGAGTTGCGAAACAACTGAATATGGATACTTCTCCTACCAAGAGATAGAAGAATTGGATATGCTTTCAAATCATGTGCGACGTATCAAAGATGCCTACAGTGGAAAAGCGACAACTTTTATCAGGTAATCGGGCGATGTGGGTCAATGAGCCTATTGTTCTCATCCTTGCGACGCGGTGGTGGCAATGCATCGGCTTTGGCACGCAGTTTCGCGAGCGCATCGGTGTAGGCGGGAACATCAATCAGGTTGTTGCGTTCGTCTGGGTCTTTGGAGAGATCAAACAACTGTTCGGGCCACCCCTTATCGTTATCAAACCGGAAATACTTTAGGCTGCCCTCTTTGACCATCACAGACGGTCCGTTCTGAGCACGCCAGAGTTCACTATAAACAGTATCGTGCCAGTCGGTTGCATTTCCTTACAATCAGCGGCACAAGCGAACGTCCGTCAAGTTCGTCGGGGGCTGGAATCTCCGCTAACTCACACACAGTCGGAAACAGATCGACTAACGAGACATTCTGCTCAACGATTCTCGGTTCTCGCCCCAACCGCTTCGGGGACCAGATAGAGAGCGGCACCCGTGCCGAAGCCTCAAAGAAACTCTGTTTTTCCCATACGCCCTTCGTCCCAAGCATCTCACCGTGGTCAGAGAGGAAAACGATAATAAAATCGTCCAAGACGTTCAGATGTTCGAGTTTCTCAATGACGCGGTTGAACTGTGCATCCATCCACTCAATCATCCCATAATAGGCAGCGGTCGCTCGGTGCGCCTGACGATAGGTAACGTCTTCGCCGACCCGAACCCTGAAGAAATCATCACATTCAAAATGTTCATTGGGTTCTTCAACAATCGGCTCCACCCGTTGCATGTAGTACGTAAACAGATCCATCGGACACTGATACGGATAGTGGGGTGCTATGAGACTTACCGCCATACAGAGCGGGTTTGCTTTCGGACGATCGTAGGAGGCGTTGACGAAATACTCCTCAAGGAACAGGAGCGCACCGTCCACATTGTATTGGTCATGGATCATCCACTGCCCTATACCGGGCTGGGCATCACGAATTTCTTGAATCACCTTGTTCTGTTTCATACCCGTACCTGGTTCCGGTTCAATCCGTGCGCGGTGTTCATCTTTAACAGCCGGATACGGATACCCGTTATTACCGATGATATCGCGTCCGACGCGTTCGCGCCAGCCGTGCATCACATCCGTTCCGACGAAGTGCATCTTACCAGCACAACAGGTGTAATATCCATAGTTTCCCAGCTGCCCCGGAATCGTCCGGACCTCTGTCGGCATCGGATCGCCGAAATTGAGACTCCCGCAGTTACGTGGATAAAGTCCTGAAAGGAAACTCTGTCGGGCAGGCACACAAATTGGCGAAGGTGTGTAAGCGTTACGGAAGTAGGTCCCTTCCTCCATAAACCGAGACAGCGTCGGCATACGGATAGCCGTGTCCCCTTCGATGGGTTGGATGTCGGGACGGTGTTCGTCGTTGATAAGGAGTAGAATGTGAGGTTTTTTCTCTGCCATCGCTGCTTCGGTCTCCGAGCCGATGCCCTGATATGTTTTTGAATACGTGCCGATGAAGTTAGGAAACCGCACCGATATTTTTCTGATCTATCCGAACGCGTTCAGACTTTAATATCCCAGAGCAGCAGCGTCCTATCGCGACTGCTACTCGCAAGCATTTTACCATCAGGACTGAACGCGACGCTTGACACCAAACCGGTATGACCCCTGAGCGTCCGGAGGAGAACACCCGCCTCCGTATCCCACAAACACACCGTCTTATCGCGACTGCTACTCGCAAGCGTCTTACCATCAGGACTGAACGCGACACTCGACACCAAATCGATATGACCCCTGAGCGTCCGGAGGAGAACACCCGCCTCCGTATCCCACAAACACACCGTCTTATCGCGACTGCTACTCGCAAGCGTCTTACCATCAGGACTGAACGCGACACTCGACACCAAACCGGTATGACCCCTGAGCGTTCGTAGTAACTCCCCAGTCTCGACATCCCATAGACGCACACTGTTATCTGAACTATCAGTCGCAAGCATCTTGCCGTCCGGACTGAACACAATCCTATTGATTAGTCCTATATGGCCAGTGAGTGTGCCTCGGGCATCCCCCGTGTTGGCATCCCAGAGGTGTACCTCTGTCCGGCTACTGCTTACCAGCATCTTACCATCGAAACGAAACGCGACGCTGAAGACTTGCCGCGTATGCCCCGTGAGGGTTTGCCGCAGTTCGCCCGTGTCAACACCCCACAGACGTACGGTATTATCGCCACTCCCACTTGCAAGCGTCTTGCCGTCTGGACTGAATGCTATACTCTTAACCACCTCTGTATGCCCCGCGAGGGGGCGTATCAGTTCGCCCGTCTCAATATCCCACAAGCACACACTTTTGTCCGCGCTGCCAGTTGCAAGCATCTCGTCATTAGGACTGAACGCTACACTGGAAACCCACCATGTATGTCCAATGAGGGTTCGGAGGAGTTCGCCCGTCTCAATATCCCACAGATGCACACTGTTATCATCGCTCCCACTTGCAAGCATTCTGCCATCCCGACGAAACGCGACGCTATTAATCAATCCTGTATGTCCCGTGAGGGTTCGGAGGAGTTCGCCCGTGTTAGCAGCCCATAGCCTCACACTGTTATCATCGCTCCCACTCGCGATCATCGCACTATCTGGACTAAACGCCACACTGAAAACTGATCCCGTATGCCCCCTGAAGGTTCGGAGAAGTTCGCCCGTCTCAATATCCCACAGCCCCACAACATTATCGTTGCCAGTCACAAGCCTCTCACCATCAGGGCTGAACGCGAGGCTACTAACCTCCGCTGTCGGTCCAGTGAGGATACGGAGTTCTTCACCCGTTTTCGCATCATAGAGCCACACCCCGAGACTCCCGCCAACCGCCAGACGCGTACTATCCGGAGAATAGGCGACCTCGTTTATCGTCCCTTTACCGAGACGGATTTTCACACCCGCGGGTAAGTTCCACTGCGTATAGTCTTGGACAGCGGGCGTTGAAGACAATCCGTTTTTCATCATAAAGCCTTTCCTATAGAGAGAATGAACAACCGAAATCGCTAAGGACTGGCTGCTAATAAAGAGACATCAATCCTTCTGCACCGGGAATAGGTTTTCGTTCAAATTCGGGAGTAATCCAGCGGGCACCGGACGGTCTGCCGGGGTTCCGGTAAGCATAAACGATACACCACCGAGTATGACTATCAGGTTTTCTTGGACTCACTGCATGTGCGGCATGTGTCCACATCAACGCAACTGTGCCAGAGGGTGCGGATAACGCCTCAATTTCAAGCGGTTCCCCAGTCTCTGGATGCTTTCTGCCAGCGAGCCAACCTTCGCGGAGCACCTCGTCTGTTGGAGCATGGATCCTTGCATCCCGATAGAGATGGCTTCCAGGAACAGCCTTTAACCCACCATCGTCGGGTTCAAATCCATTGACGTAGAAGAAGATACGAACGAAACCTAAGCGTGGATCGTCATCAGCGTATCCGTGGCTATGCCATCCAATACCACGATTGCCCCCGGGTCTATTGAGGCTCACACAATGGTCGTATCGGATATCTTCACCCAAAACTTTCCGTGCAAGTTCAATCATCTGCGGGTGTGCAATCAGGCTTTCGAGATAATCGTCATATTCTGCAGAAAATCGGTTGGGTTCATGTCCTTCTTTTGACGTACGAGAGAGTTCGTGAATATGTGAGAGTGCACGTGTTAAATCTGCCTGTGCATCCGGCGTGAGTAAGCCGGGGAGAACGAAATGACCATCGCTATCCAACGTTTCTCGTTCCTGTTCGCCAAACGTATAGGGATGAAAAATCGGGGGCTGTGGCATGGAAAACTTCCTTTCGTTCAGGCATTACAATTATGCGCTTAAATCCTACATACTGTATAGTGTATCATGAAATAGCCTTTTTTCAAATTGAATTCTGTCTCTATCAAAACTCAACTACTTCAATGCAGGTCCCGGATTCCGATTCCATTTTAGAGGTTCAACATCGCCATTGCAGACCGGTGCAAGTTCGGCGATGCATTCCCACTCCGCCTCTGACCACGCGAAACTTTGCCGAAGTCTACCGATATGTGCTTGCATACTTGCCGGCAACAGCGCAAAAAACGGATGATACCAGAGCGTAATCACCGTCCGACGTTCATCTGATTGATTACCGTGCGAAGCGTGTAGGAGTCGAGAATCGCCGATAACCAAATCCCCTGCTTTCACAGGTATGTCAATTTCACCAGGAAACTGTTGATATGCCGGATGAGCGGCATCTTCCACGCGCTGCAGTGCCTCACCGTGCGCATTGGGGAGTATATCGTGCAGCGGATGACGATTGAGGTGCGAACCCTTAATAACTCGGAGACACCCGTTGTCCGGTGTCGTGTCGACCAGATAGTACATAAGGAACAACTGTTGCGGTAATGCCGTGTAGCTGCATGGATCATCCCACCCCCACCAATCCTGATGCCAAAATAGCGGTGGACTTTGAGCGGGTTTGCTAATGACATATCCTGACGACCATTTAGGTCTCAAGAAACCCAAAGCCTCAAGAGCCTGCAACGCCCGTGGATAAGCAACCAATTCAGCAAACAGCGGGTGCATATACACGCTAATCATGCTGCCAGAGGAACGATACGCAGCACGTTCATCTTCGGTCTGTGCGTCAAGCAGTTCGTCGGTCACCGTCCGAAGTCGAGCAAGCATTTCTTTTTTTAAGACATTCTCAACGACACAATAACCGTCAGCGATTAATTGATCGTATTTTTCCTTTGGTTTTTCAACTTTCATATTTGTCCTTAGTTGCTATCATTTTTTAGCCACTACAGAAAACCCATCATCGTTTACCGGATGGAAGTTTTCGAGTCTCCGCTTCTTGTAGAAATGGAAATCCGTAAATCCTGCCTCCATAAGGCAGTTTTTGAGTTCATCCGGAGGGAGGTGCTGAACAAAAAAGTCACATCTGTAATGTTTCTGCGTCTCTAAGTCTATTTTCAGCCAAGTGCATCTTTCGCCTTCGTTATCTTCGTCCCATTCTGCCTTTTGTACGACAAACACGTTTTTCGCAATCTCACTCCGATCCGCCATTGGAAATCGCTTCTTTCGCATTGATGGATTTGAATGCACAAAGTAAAGCCTGCCGTTAGGTCTGAGTGCTTTATGAATCCGTTTTAGGAGCGATACCAAACCTTCCTTGGAGTTGTAGAAAAACGAGCCTTCAAAGAAAATAACAGAAAACGCCTCTTCAAAACGCATTTCATTGTAGTCACCCAAAACATATTCAATCTCTAAATTTTCGAGTTGTGTAATTCTTTCAGCTTCAGCAAGAAAGTTAGGCGACATGTCCATGCCAACAACAGGGTAGCCGCGCAGAACAAATTCACGCGTATAACTGCCAATCCCACAGCCTGCCTCTAATATTTTGTCATTTTTAGATAATTGGAGTGCCTTTTCATAGAACGGAATATGCTGTTTTACAAATTCCGGTGCTTCAAAATTGTGTCCCGCATGTTCAAGGTACCATTCATCATATACCTCGTGTCCGAAATCGGTTCTCAGAAACTCAGTGGGGAGCTCGTTCATTTTTTCTCCTAAGATGATTAGTTCTGAAGATAAGTTGTTCTGTAGGTAGGTTCACTCTTCACCTTACTAATCAAACCACATTTGCAGATAAATGTCAAGTGAATTTCAGAGCATCAAGTACCCAATCTTGACTTTTTTCCTAAATATGCTATCATTAGATTAACACCAAATCAGATAAATCAAGTTACCAGTCGAGAGGAGAATAGAATGTCGAACCTTGTCAGTCGTCAAATTCGTCTTAAGAACCGTATTGTTGGGATGCCGAAGGAAAGTGATTTTGAACTCGTGGAGGCATCCCTGCCTGAACCCGCGGCAGGAGAGGTATTAGTCCAAAACCTTTACACATCCGTAGACCCATATATGCGCGGTGCCATGCGCGGGGTTGAACTCAGCAAACCCCTGGAAGGTAGGTGTGCCGGTCAGATTCTGCAATCCAACAGCGATGCGTTTCAAGTCGGAGACTATGTGACAGGCATGTTAGGGTGGCGGGATCATTACATTGCACCGGCAGAAAGCCTAACTGCTGTCGATCTGTCAATCGCTCCGCTGCAGTCATTTTTAGGGGCAGTCGGTATGCCCGGACGGACCGCCTATTTCGGATTTCTGGAGATTGGGCAGCCCAAAGCAGGAGAAACAGTGTTTGTCTCTGCAGCAGCAGGCGCGGTGGGTTCAATCGTCTGCCAAATCGCTAAAATCAAAGGATGCCGAGTCGTCGCGAGCGCAGGTTCCGATCAGAAAGTCGCATGGCTATCGGAAACAGCAGGCGTTGATGCCGCTTTTAATTATAAGAATGTCGATGATTTGGAAGCAGAGCTTAGAAAACACTGCCCAGATGGGCTTGATGTATACTTTGAGAACGTCGGTGGCAGACATCTCCAAGCCGCGCTTGCAGTGATGAATATGCACGGACGTATTCCGCTGTGTGGGATGATCTCCCAATATAACGATATTGAACCGACACCGGGTCCGACAAACCTCAGTTCCGCTATCGGTAAACGGATTAGACTACAAGGGTTTATCGTCACCGACTTCATGGAGCGAAACGCTGAATTTTATCGAGACATGCGCCAATGGATAGCAGACGGCAAAATACACTGGGAAGAGACAATCGTAGAAGGTTTAGAGAATGCACCAAAGGCGTTTATGGCACTTTTCACAGGTGAGAAACTCGGCAAAATAATCGTCAAAGTATAAAGGAGTTTTACAATGGAAACCACCAGAACCGCACGCGCCACCGTGATGAGTGGCAAAAATTTTGAAGTCCGAGAATATCCGATAGTCGATCCCGCACCCGGGACGGTCTTGGTCCGTCAAGAGTTGGGAGGTATTTGTGGTACCGATCTCCACAACTGGGAATTCGGACATATCAAACACGATATTATCCTCGGACATGAGAACGTCGGTGTGATTGAGACGCTCGGGGAAGGTGTCGAAACAGACTACCTTGGGAACCCGGTTAAAGAAGGGGACAGAATCGCACTCTCACCGAGTGGCGGACTCGGATTCTCGCCGTCAGAAGAAGAGCCGTATCTACGCGGTGGCTTCAGTGAGTACATCTATCTTTCAAACCCAGACACAAATATGTTCCTTAAAACCGATCTACCAGCCGAAATCGCTGTTCTGGCAGAACCGGCTTCTTGTGCGGCGCACTGTGTCTCTCGTGGACGGATCGAATTTGGGGATACAGTGGTGATTCAAGGTACGGGTCCGATCGGTCTGCTTGCTCTCAATTGGGCAAGAGTTTCTGGCGCAGGTAGGCTTATCGCTGTTGGTGGACCTCCAGGAAGGCTTGAAATGGCGAAAAGACTGGGGGCAGACCTTACCATCGACATCGCCGAAGTGTCAGACCCGGAAGAACGGAAAAAAATTGTCCGCGAAAATACGTCGCAAGGCGAAGGTGCCGATGTCGTCTACGAATGCACCGGTTTTCCCGCCGCTATCCCCGAAGGTTTGGACTACATCAGGTACAGCGGAACGTACGTTGTCTATGGACATTTCGTAGATGTCGGCACTTTTGACTGCAATCCGAACCAGATGTTAATGCGTAAAAACTTGAGATTGGAAGCCGGATGGGGGTTCGAGCGGAAGCATTTCCTCCGCGCCATCCCAATGCTTGAGAAGCACGCCTCGCTTTTTGGCGGGTTTGTCAGCCACATTCTTCCATTAGAAGATGTATCCAAAGGCTTTGATGCGCTTCATGAAAACTATCACTTAGACGGCAAAGATACGATTAAGATTGCTGTCAGGGGTGGTGCCTAAACGGGTAGGTTAGGGGCAGGCACAAGACCTGCCCCTACAAAAATGTCAACACAAAGGGCAGCCACAAGACCTGCCCCTACAAGAATAGCGTCCATTACACATTCGGTTAGACAAACGCTGCGCTTTCCACATCTGCGAGGAACACCCGCGCACCATTTTGCAAGGCGGAGCGATGTACCGCTGCTTCAAACAACAGTTCATTCCACGCGGCTTCACCGTCGGCGGGAAAAGATGTGTCGGCGTGCATCGCTTTGACCACACCGTCAGCCATCCGCTTAAAAGACTCCGGCATCTCTGGACTTCCGGCTTCAGCCTCCCAGAGTTCCTCGTATTCAGAACTATTCGCTTTTCGCCGACAGTACCAACCCTCCAAACCGCGCGCCTCAGCGTAAGATGTCTCGCCGAGGATTTTCACCCGAAGCGGATGATCATCGTAACCCCACAGGTTCGTGCCGCTCAGGGATCCGATGACCCCGTTTTCCCAACCGATATGAATCAGTCGTTCCCAGTCGCGGTCTTGCTTCGGATCCCCGATAGTACTTACCCACTCCGGTGTGCCCATCGTCCAGAGGATTTGGTCGATAACGTGCGACCAGCAGTTGAAGTGTGCCCGGGCATGCACCATCCGAATTTCACCCAACCGACCTTCTGCAACGTCATCGTGAAGTTTTCGGAAATGGTGCATAAATCGGTAGTTGAAATCAATGCCGAACTTCAGTCCAGAATCGCGCCATGTTGATATAGCGGGTGCCGCAATAGCCAGATCGGGTTCCCGTACGCGATGCTGTCCTTCTAATCCACAGAGAGGCTTCTCTGTGAACACATTACGTCCAGCTTCGAGCAATTGCCGAAGCGGGGGAATACGACGGGTCTCATTGACAATGAGAAGCACGAGTTCGGCATCGCAATCCGCTAAGAGTTCCTCAATCGAGGAATATCCCGGCACATCAAATTGTTCTTCTGCTTTCGCGAGGAGTTCCGGGTCCATATCGCATATCGCGACGACTTCCGCGTCCGGATGGTTGTGGAAGTTCCCACCGTGCATCAACCCCATACCTCTACCGCTGATAAGCGCACATCTTGTCATGGCTCAATTCCTCTCAGTTTATCGGACCTTCGATTTCAGGTCTCCCCACCTTGTCGCGAGTTTTCCTTCAGGTTCAACAGCAAGCTTTTGTGGATCAAAATTATCGGCGAAGATCTCTTCTTCATGCTCAGGTGTAGCAACAACAACGTTATCAACACCATAAATACCGAACTTCCAGCAGTCAAAACTGATATTTCCTGACTTGTAAGTATCGTCCTTAACTTCCCACTCGGCGACCTGTATCGGCTTCTTCTTATCCGTGATGTCCCATATATGAATGGTCACCCGCTTTTCGTCCGTCATCAATGCCGCTTTGAGTATGAAATGTTCAGAGGCTGCATCGTAGTTAGACTGCGCTGGCCCACCCTTCGCTGGGAAAGGTTGCCAAGCAGCAACCGGTCCAGCTTTGTTTGTTGTCACTTTAACGCTGTTGCGTCCCCACCAGCGCATCCAATAAGAACCATCTGGGGTCTGCCGCAGCGCACCACCACCGTCTCCCTGTCCACTCCATTCGATGATGAACCATTCGTAATAGATAACCATATCGTTGAAGTGTTGAACAGACCGCAGACTCACATAGTCTCCACCGGATTTCCCTTGATTCAAATAGAGGATACCGTCTTTCGGGTAGACAAATTTGGGGTGCCCCGTCTGCCATTTCGTCGTTAAGTCCAAATCGCCCTCAAAATCTTCCTGCAACAAAATTTCCGCATGCACATTATACGCCCCAAAAACAAGTAACGCCAAAATCAAGGCGTATCTAATTAGGTGTATCATTTTTTTGAAACTCCTTTATTCGGGTCCATTACATTGGAAAAGTAGTCTAAGGAAATTAAGACAAATTGTGGTTTAAGGGCGAGATTCGCCTCAATGGTTCTATTACAGGACGAAGCAAAACCCGCCCAATCCAGTGATACTGTAACTCACCATCGGCAGCATACCAGAAAAAAGAAAAAAAATCAAGGAAAAACGGGCTTTATAAATCCAAGTAGATTCAGCATGCGCCGATTCGTTCTTGACACTCCCTTCCTACCGTGCTATACTCTCATACTATCTGTTGTGTTCAGTTCGTAGGCGGCATCGGAACGATAAGGAGAATTGATAGTAAATGGACTCCGTAATGTCAATCAAAGACTTTCATGACCACATCGAAAAAGCGCGTGAATTGCGAGAATACCTCTTGGCAGATTCACACCGTCCGCGTTACCACCTAATCCCACCGGACGGGTTTTTCAACGATGCAAACTGCACCATTTTTTGGAACGGACGCTACCACGTCTTCTATCTCGGACGGATGCCAAATCCAAAGGCAGACGAATGGCTGCCAGTCCTCGATCACTCCTCCAGCTGCGATCTGGTGCATTGGATACATCATCCACCTGCGATAAAACCTGCCACAGACGGATCGATGCCTCGCGGTATATACAGCGGCGATGCCATTGAAAACGCACCGATTCCGACGATGATTTACCATGTGCCGAACCAAGGAACCTGTATTGCAACCAGCGAGGACGGTGATTTAATTCATTGGACGCCTTCGCCTGCAAATCCGGTCATCCCAATACCAAATGAACCACAGGAGTACCGTGTTTTTGATCCGTGTGCATGGTACGAAAATGGCACCTATTACGCTCTGATAGGCAATAAGAACAGCCGACCCGGATATGAAGGCGATGCGACCAGTCTTTTCCGTTCGGACGATTGTATTCACTGGGAATATCGTGGTCCATTCTATACATCTTCGCGGCGTTGGACAGATGAAGTCGAAGATTGCGCGTGTCCAGACTTCTTCCCACTCGATGACAAATACATGCTCCTGATGCACGGTCACCGTCCGTATGGAATGGCGCACTACTACTTAGGACACTACGAAAACGAACAGTTCTATCCCGAAACACATGGACGTATGAACTGGCAAGGCGGGCAACTCTCTGGCCCCGAAACGCTCCTTGATGACAAAGGACGGCGTATCTTCTTCGGCTGGATTCGAGAAGCCCGACCCTGGGAAAAACATGGATGGGCTTCTGTGATGACGCTCCCGCGGATCCTATCGCTGGGTGAAGATGGAAACTTACGTATTGAAGCTGCCCCAGAGCTTGAGAAACTCCGTATCAAGCATTACCACCAAGAAACAATGCACCTCAAGGCTGACATGGAATTCAACATTGCAGAGGCGCGCGGCGATTGCCTGGAACTAAAGGTGGAAATTGAACCCAAGGGCGCGACAGAATTTGGTCTGAAGGTTCGCCGCTCTCCCGATGGCGAGGAGGAAACTGTAATTGTCTATTCGCCAATCACAGAACAACTCAAAATCGATCTCACAAAGTCAACCTTAGATGATGAAGTCCAATACCCGCGCCTCACACCACAAGACGAAGACGGCGGCGAACGTTATACCAATTCACAGGCAGCACCCTTCACATTGACTGACAGGGAGCCACTGAAATTACATATATTCTTAGATAAGTCTGTCCTGGAAGTCTTTGCCAACAGCCGCCTGTGTTTAACCCAGTGCATCTACCCGACGCGTGCGGACAGCCTCGGCATCTCAATTTTCACCAAGGGTAGTGAAGCAATTTTAAACAGACTGGACGCATGGACAATCACACCAACGGTAGGGTAATTATACCAATAACTCTCAGAAATCAAAGCATAGGAAAATCATGAACGCTCAACAACTCCCCGCAATCGGTTTTATTGGACTTGGAAACATGGGCGGACGGATGGCGAAAAATCTCCATAATGCCGGGTATCCGCTCATGGGATATGACATCGACCCCACAAAATGCAAGGCATTCGCTGCAACAGGCGCGACTGCTGGAAAAGATAGCAATGAGGTCGTCAAAAACAGCGATGTCATTATGACCAGTTTGCGTTCCTCCGCTGTTTTTTGCAGCGTCGCTGAACAACACCTCATTCCCAATGCCCGCGACGGTCACGTTTTTATCGACTTAGGCACGACAGAATTAGAACAGACACGGAACATCGCAACAGCACTCACCGAAAAAGGCGCGACCCTGATAGACGCACCGGTAAGTGGTGGACCCAACGGATCCGAAACAGGAACACTTCGGATCTTCGTTGGTGGTGATGCAGCGGTCGTTGAAAAGCATCGTCCAATCTTGGAAATCATCGGTGAACCGAAATACGTAGTGTATTGCGGTCCGAGTGGTTCCGGTCAGATTGTCAAGGGTGTGAATCAACTGGCGATGGGACTCGGTGATGCAGCATTCATGGAGGCGATGGCTTATGGGGTCTGTGCCGGTGTAGACCCAGAGGCAATCCGCAACGCAGTCGGTATGGGTGATGGATGGCGTGGACAGTTTGACAGCATCGCTAAACGCATCATTGATGGAACCGGTAACACGCTCGTCGTTAAATACCCCGAACTGCCCTATTTCCTTGCAGCAGCAGAGAAAGCCGGATTTGAAATTCCCTTGACCGAAGCACTCTACGAGTTTTGTAAAAAGGGGAATTACGAGATGTTTGACAATATGAATCGCTCCTCACGTTCATTTTGGCATGAATTGACCAAGGATTCTGAAGAGAAATAGACTTAGCCTGCATCGAAAACGGCTGATATTTCGATCTGTAGGAGAGACAAAAGTTCTCTTTTCAAGCGAATGAGAGCAGTATCAGTGATGTCCCTTGGACGCGATAGAGAGACAGGCACCTCTGCCTTGAGCGTCGCGGGTCGGGCAGTTAGCACGTAAATTTTATCTGCAAGCAACAGCGCTTCCTCAATATCATGGGTAATGAGCAAAACGGTCTGCCTGTCCTCTGCCCAAATGTCGAGTAGGATGGATTGCATGACAGTCCGTGTCATTGCATCCAACGCACCGAACGGTTCATCTAAAAGCAGCACCTTTTTCCGAAAAAGGAGCGTCCGGACGAGCGCGACGCGTTGCCGCATTCCACCCGATAGCTGCATTGGATAACTGTTTTCAAACCCGCTTAATCCGAGTTGCGCCAAACGCTTTTGTGCTTCCTCCCGCGCGGTGTCAAGCAGTTCGTTGTGAATCTCTGGACCAATGAGGACATTTCTCAGGACAGTTCGCCACGGTAAGAGAAGATCCTTCTGTTGCATATAAGCAAAATCACCGGTATTGCCATAGATGCCTTTGCCGTTGAGGTAAATTTCTCCAGTGTCCGGCACAAGTAGCCCAGAAATAATATTAAAAAGCGTGCTTTTCCCACAACCCGAGGGACCCAATAAAGCGACAAACTGCCCTTCATCAACAGAGAAATTCAAGGTCCCCAACACCTGTAATCGGGTATCTTTTTGAACAAAGCTTTGTGTTAAATTCCGGACCTCTAATTTACTCATAACCTTACATGCCTTAGCCTCGAGCAGCGCGTTGACGGAAAAATCGGATAAGCGGCTTTACATAGGATTCATCTGTTCTGATGTGAATAGAATCAATTTGGCTTGCTCGAAAAATCTGTCTACGTTCAGCATCGGCACGTTGATTAAGCTCTCGATACGACCGCCGCGCTGTCTCGGAACGCGTATCAATAACGACCGTCTCTCCACTTTCAGCATCCGCCAGTTCTATGAGTCCAACGTTTGGCAATTTTACCTCGCGTCTATCCTGTAAGGCAATCGCAATAAGTGAATGCCGTTTACTGCTCAAACGCAACTGCTTTTCATATCCTGTATCCTTAAAATCAGAAATGAGAAACACAACGCTGTGGGGCTTGAGCACGCGATCGACGAACGCCAACGCCGTTTCAATACTTGTACGCGGTTGCGTCGGCTGAAAACGAAGTATATCCCGAACGACGCGTAAGACGTGTCTTCTCCCCTTCCGCGGCGCAACGAAGTGTTCAACGGTATCAGTGAAACAGATAAGTCCAACTTTATCGTTATTCTTGATAGCGGAAAAAGCAAGGAGTGCCGCAATTTCAGCAGCAATTTCCGCTTTCGTCTCAGCGATACTCCCGAAACCCGTCGAGGCACTCATATCCACAACCAACATCATGACGAGTTCACGTTCCTCTACATACTGTTTGATGTAAGCCTGCCCCATGCGTGCGGTTACATTCCAATCAATCGCACGAATCTCGTCTCCCACTTGATATTCGCGGACCTCGTCGAAGGTAATCCCTTGTCCTTTGAAGACACTCTCATACTCCCCCGCGAAGACGGTGTTGACGAGGCGATTGGTAAATATTTCGATGTGCTGGATTTTTTTAAGAATCTCTTTTTCGTTCATGTATCGGTAGTTGTCAGTTGTCGGTTATCAATAAAAACACTTGCTTAACTCTCTAAGTCCCATTATACTATCAGGAAAAAGAAGGGAAATCAACGCCTTTTTATTCTGAGATCACTTGGTATAACTTGCAAGTCAAAATTCGTTATGAACAACTTAGAAAACACCGCAATTGAGATTCACCGTGAGATTCAAACAGGGAATATTCGTCATGTCGTTTTCGATTTCGATGGCACAATCTCGCTGATTCGAGACGGTTGGCAGAATGTAATGGTCCCATTGATGATTGAATGCCTCCAAACCGAAACGGACACCACCGAAACACAAGAAGAACTGGAGGCACTCGTCGTTGAATTTGTGGATAGACTGACCGGCAAACAGACCATCTATCAGATGATTCAATTAGGTGAAGAGATTGAGAAACGCGGCGGAACACCGAAGACACCACTCGCCTACAAAGACGAATATAACCGCCGATTGCTGCCCGTCGTTGAGGAACGAATTGCTGGACTGGCCGCAGGGACATTGCCCGCGGATCCCCTCCGCGTGCCGATGTCCTTGGAATTTCTCCACAACTTACGTGAGATGGGGATCAGCTGCTATCTCGCCAGTGGGACAGATGTCGAATTCGTCAAAAATGAGGCGACACTCCTCGGTGTTGCGGAATACTTTGACGGCGGGATTTTCGGTGCCTTGCGGGAATATAAGAAGTTTTCCAAAGCCATGGTCATCCAAAAAATTATCACAGATTTTGAACTCAGCGGAAGCGAATTGCTTATCGTCGGAGACGGGTACGTAGAGATCGAAAACGCCAAAGAGGTAGGCGCAATCGCTGTCGGTGTAGCGTCCATTGAGGACAATATGTACAACATGAACGCCGACAAACGGGAACGCCTCATCAGTGCCGGTGCGGATATTATTATTCCTGACTTCCGAGAGGGAGCGCAGCTGCTGGATTATCTATTCAATCTATAGAATTCATTTTATAAACAAACGCACGAGGAGTAAACTATGGCAAAATACGCGAAAGCGTCCGTTCACCCTTCAGAACTACGCGAGTTTCAAGACAGCCAAACGGGCGCGCATATCTATCAACTCACTAACGATACCTCTATCAACCATAACCTCTACTTCCTGACACCTTCGTTCACTCCCGACCAAGCACACCTTATCTTTACCTCCTACCGTTCAGGAAAGCCGAATTTTTTCAAGTTGGAATTCCCCAACGGTGATATTGTGCAGCTCACGGATGCCGACGACATCCACGGCTACTCCGGCGTAATCTCCAAAGACGGCACGGAGCTATTCTACACGCAAGGGGATGCTATAAAAGCAATTCATCTTGATACACTTGAGGAACGCGTGCTTGCGGAATTCCTGGGTGGAAGCCTCGGTGAATGCAGCGTCAGTGCAGATGAACGGTTTATCGTAACAGCGATGAAACGCGACGACAAATCACACATCACCGTTACGACTACCGATGGCAGCGGTGGTGAGGTCATCTATACCTCCCCCGACCAGACGATTATCCACCCGCAGTTTCACCCGAAACACCCCGATCTCATTGCGTATTCCGGCGACCCGGCACCGCGGATGTGGACTATCAAACGGGACGGCACGGAAAACCTAAGCCTCTATCAACACGACAATAACGAGTTCCTGGTCCACGAGACCTTTCTCGGTGCGCTGGACGAACTGATTGTGACGCATTGGCCCCATGCACTTCGGCGGATGTCTCTGGAAACGCTACAGATGCAAACGATTGCCGATTTCAACGCATGGCACATCGCCAGTAACCGCGACGGAACGAAGGTATTATGCGATACCGTTCACCCTGACATCGGTTTGCGATTGGTTGATGTGGAATCAGGTGAGCATACGCCCATCTGTTATCCGCAGAGCTCGTCCAGCGGAAGCCAGTGGAAAACGGATAGGTACGCCCTCGCGGAGGACTGGGCAGCGGCACAACAATCAGGCGACAGAGAGAAGGCACTCAGTTGGATGGAGATGAAGGTGGATACGGTTTATGGACCGCAGTGGACGCATCCACATCCGTCTTTTAGTCCTGATGAGTCGGCGGTTGTGTATACATCGGATGTTTCGGGGCATTCGCAGGTTTATGTTGCTGTGATTCCATGAGTCTCATTATGGCTCGCTTGGAGGTTTTGTGGCCGCCTTCTGTCATATCCTATCAAAGTTCTTTTCCTTGCAGTCACCCAAAAATGTGTGTATAATTGAATTTAAATTCACTACTCACGGGAGGAAAAGCAGTGAACAAAATCAAAAACATGCAGCCTACGAATGTGCATATCAAAGTGCAGAATTTCGGCCCAATAGAAAAGGCAGAAATAGATCTACGTCCGTTGACTGTATTCGTAGGTGAAAGCAACACCGGTAAGACGTATCTCGCTGCACTTATCTATGCACTGTATGGTAGTTTTGCTGGTTTCGCACGATTCCCGTGGTCACACTACGATGTTATGGATTTGCACTTAATGATACGTGACTCACAGTTTCCGGAGGACGAAGAAATTACAGAGACTCTCGAAAAACTAAGGACAAGTGAGCTGCCATTCAAATTTTCGGATTTACCCCAAGGGATACGTTCCGAATTGCAATCTTCTCTCAACGATTCCGAAATTTTCAGGAACCAACTCAAACGCTGTTTCGATCTTGGTTCTGTTTCAGATTTGGTGCGTTTTACTGGTAACTCGAACAATGAACTGAAAGTGTTGCTGAAGGTTTGTGAGAAAGATCAAACGCTCTGGTCTGTTAGCATGCAAACCACCGCATCAGACATCACTGTGGATGGAAACATCAACAAAGACATCGTTATTTGTCCGGAGGATGTGGAGGTACCCAAGGAAACACTTGATGTTAAAAGTTTTGAGGCACTCTTGCGTAAGCACAGTTGGGATGGAGAAAAAGTGTGTTACTTGCCAGCTGCCCGGAGCGGTCTCATGCAAAGTCACGGGGTGATTGCAAGTTCTCTCGTAGAGCGTGCTACCCGTACTGGTGTGGAACGTTTTCCTGAGGTATCTACATTTTCGGGAATGATAGCGGACTTCCTGCAGCAGATTATCCGCTATAAGGAACGGAACGGATCTGAGGGTCAAGTGAGCAGCATTGCCAAAGCATTAGAAGACGACATACTGCATGGACAGATAGAGGTCAAACACTCTGTTCCTGGAGGGTATCCAGAATTCCTATACCATCCCCAGCAGACAAAACAGGTTTTGCAGATGAGTCGAGTCTCGGCAATGGTATCGGAGCTTACACCTTTAGTTCTCTTTCTTCGGAGTGTTATTCACTCTGGTGATACACTCATTATTGAAGAACCTGAGGCACATTTGCATCCCCGTGGCCAAACCGAAATTGCTCTCATCCTCGCCCGATTGGTTCGAGCAGGAGTCCGCGTGGTTGTTACGACACACAGTGAATGGTTCATCCAGCAAATTGGAAATCTGATTCGCGAAGGCGAATTGAAAAAACAAGAGGCGGATACAAGAGAAGCGGGAGACTGGCTATTAAAGGAAGAAGTCGGTGCATGGTGGTTCCACAGGGACAAGCCAGTCACAGAGATTCCGTTCGATCGCATTGAAGGTATAGAGCCGTCAGATTACGAAGATATAGCTGATGGACTCTATAACACTTTTGTTGAACTTGAGCGACAGTTCCTCAACGAGGAAGCAGTTGGTGAAAATGAGTGATGTCCTTAACGAAATCCGCACGCGGGTGGGTGAAGAAAACCTTACGAACTCCTGCAGCGGTCGTAACTGTCGTGTGGACATGACTGGCATCCCGGGCGACCGAGTTATCGTGGATGTGGATCTGGCATTTGAAACATACGCAAGGACCGGAAAGCACTGCGACCGAATTCTCTTTTATGAACACACGGACCAAGATAGCCTTGTTGTTGTTTTAATTGAACACAAGGGCGGAACTTTCGATAGTGCAAGAGATATAGCTGAACAGCTGCAGGGCGGAGCAAATTTCGCCAAAAACTTTATCCCGGTGGGTATCAAAATTATATGCGTTCCTATCCTATTCCACGGTAGTGGGAGTCACAAGGCACAACGCGATAAACTCAAACGTCTCAAAGTAGGCCTGACCCAAAAACAACCTATTAGTTTAAGTAAATGTGGTGTGCCTAAAAACTTAGCGAATGTGTTGTCTGGACCCGGTAACTTCTGATTCCATCCCCCCAATTTTGAATACCATTGCAATATTAACCCCGCTTAACATCATAAGGGGAAATTATATAGAAGTGAGTTGATTATGAAAAAGATCTATAGATATGGTTTATATGTTCTAATTTTCATCGGTGTCGCATGCAGCATTGCCTCAGCACGAGAGGAGTGGATGCCGGACGCGAACTTACGACAAGTCGTATCCGAGAAACTGGGTGTTGAAATATTTACAATTGCGGATATGCAACAGCTTTATGAGTTAGTGGTTTCCGATCATGGTATTAAGAGTCTCAAGGGTTTAGAACATGCTACAAATCTTGAGACTCTTCTTATTGCAGATGATGATATTAGCGATCTAATACCATATCTAATTGAATATTTTTCATAAATGTGTTATTCTCTGCTGCATCTTTTACCAAGGAGCGAAGCAGACATGAATAAAAAAGTGCCAGAGATTACCGAAAGTGTCGAAACCCTGAAAGAGTTGTTACGCCAGTGTCAAAAGAAGCATGAAACCCAACGTCTCACTGCCCTATATCTCTTGAAAAGCGGACAGGCGAAAAACCGTATCCAAGTTGCAGAACGCCTCGGTGTGACTCGCATCAGTGTCGGACAGTGGCTGCATGCCTATGAGACGGGGGGTCTTGAGAAACTTCTCGACCGTGGCTACGCGCCGGGACGTGTGCCGATCCTAACAGCAGCCCAGCAAAACCGGCTCCGCAGCGAACTTCAGCAGCCCGAAGGTTTTCACAGTTATGTTCAGATTCAAGCCTATATTGCCGAGACCTTTGGTATTCAGATGAACTACAAGACGGTTTATGCGATGGTGCGTGATAGATGGGGGGCGAAACTGAAAGTGCCTCGTCCGCGTCATGTAAAAAAAACGCCGTAGTCTCCGAAAGGTTTCGTGTGGATTTTCCTGAACATATTGCGGATGCGGTTTCCAAGAAACGCTGTGCTTCTCAGCCGATACGCGTCTTTAGTCAAGATGAAACGCGGTATGGGCTTTTGCCCGTTCTGCGTAGACGTATCACCTTACGGGGTATCAAACCCGTGGGAGAGATAGACGTTCGCTATGAATCGGTGTATCTCTATGGGGCGGTTGAACCCTTGACGGGTGAACGATTTTTCTTGGAGTTTTCACACTTGACATCCGAATGTTTTCAATATTTCATAGAGCAGTTCTCCGAAGCGTTTGCCGACAGCCTCAACGTCTTCGTGCTTGATAATGGGCGTTTTCATCAAGCGAAGTCCTTGGAGGTTCCTGAGAATATCGTTTTCGTTTTCTTACCGCCTTATAGTCCGGAGTTGAACCCGATTGAACGGCTCTGGCAGGATATCAAGGCGCAGTTATTTACGCAGCCGTATAAAACCTTAGAGGCACTGCAGACGAAGGTCACCGAGATCCTTAGAAACTACTCGGATACCGAGATTGCCAAACTCACGGGTTTCTCACATTTCATAGACGCAGCTAATGCAATATAAACAATTAGAAATGGTATAACACCACTTTCAGGTCTTCAGAACCTCAGAGAACTTAAACTATTTGGTAATCAGATTGTCGATATTTCACCACTCTCAAATTTAAGTCAATTAGAGGTGCTCGAGTTACAGAACAATCAAATTACCGATTTCACACCCTTGTTGAACCTCACCAATTTGGGGTATCTTGATATTCGATATAATCCCAATTCAGGCGTAGGTCAGTTTGTATCCGCACATCCAGGTATCATAGCAGCCTTACGACAGTGGATGTGTAATTTTGAGACTCCGGCGTATGTGAAACCCGTAAAGGAACGGATTGAAGATCGCGACTATCCTTCGATCGGCGCGGCGAATACAGAGATATTTCAGAACACAGCCGGTGTCGAGCCCGCCCGATTGGATTTCTTCAACGACACCCATGTTTTTGCACGCGGGCTCTGGTTCGATCGGTCGCCTTTCGGCGGATTTGTGCGTGCGGGTGAGGGACCTTGGCATCTTCAGGAGATAAAACAAATTCACGCCAACCTCCTGCATGAAAACCCGAACATGCTGTTCCTTGCTGAGATTCGCTACTATGATGGTCACGGTTTTGGGTTCACGGACGATTCACCGTATTGGCTACGCAACCCTGATGGCGAGATTCTGAGGGTTGCGTGGTTTGTTGATGCCCAAGGCAATAGGTACGATGAGTCATTGGTTGATTTCACGAACCCGGATGTCATTGAAATGATCGTCGCACAAACCGTTGCTGTTGCGAATTGCGGTCTCTATGATGGTATCGTTCTCGATAATTGGAGCGAGTCTGTAGATTTGGCGGGACTTGTACCACTGGAAGTTGTCCGTCAGGCGCGGGTCCAGATTTTACAAAAGATTCGCCAAGCAGTGCCAGAGGACTTTCTGATCGCTGTCAATGCAACGTGGCAGAAAATTCCACGCTCGGCTCCGTATGTTAATGGTGCGCTCATGGAAACATGGGGGTCAGCAGATCAGGGTACGCAAGAGTGGGGGGCTGGAGATTACACCCGTCAAGACTATCTTAATTATGAGGAAGCATTTCTCTGGAACGAAGCAAACTACAAGGAACCCAACTTCACATTTTTGGTTACCAAACTTCCAAGTTATACCGATCCGCAATCGCCCCAAAATCTACAAAACATGCGTGTGTTTACGACACTCAGTCTCACACATTCAGATGGCTATGTAAATGTACATCAGAGTCTATCGGGTAGCCTCTACTATGATTTCTGGGATGCACCCCTCGGTCGTCCGATCGGAGAGAAAGGGCAACAGTATCGCGAGCAAGATGGCCTCTTCATCCGAGAGTTCACCAATGGCTGGGCGATCTATAACCGGAGTGGTGCTCCCCAAACTATTCAACTCCCAGAACAGGCAACGGGTGTAGAAAGTGGTTTGCGTAACGACCTTCATATTCTGCCCGATTTAGATGGCGAAATCTATCTGAAAAGCACAACCGATATGCACGATGTCAATGAAGACGGTGTTGTGAACATTCTGGATTTGGTCGCGGTTGCCAATGGATTTGGGAAAAATGTCCCAGATGTCAATGGCGATGGGGTTGTGAATGTCTTGGATTTGGTGGCTGTGGCAAATCAGTTCGGGCAGTAAATCAACATTGCTATTTCAATGTCAATAGGGTATAATAGATAGCGTCGTGATGAAGATTCCCGCGTTGCTAAGCAAAGAGTGAAGCATACACCAATGATAACGGCAGGTCCTATTGAAATATATAGCCGATGAAAATTGTTTACGGACGAAAACTAACGGAATTTGCACAGAGACATCCGAATGCCAGATCGGGACTCGAACATTGGCTTCGGTTGATGGCACAAGGCAGTTTTCGTTCAATTGTTGAGCTGCGTCAAACGTTTCCACACGCGGATATTAGAAAGGAACGTTCAACTTATTCTGGGAGACGGGTTCCTTACAGCAACCGAGAAACAAAATACACAGTTTTCAACATTGGTGGTAACAAGGCGCGCCTTACCGCAATTGTACAATACGAGTTTCAGCGGGTTATCATTGAGAAGGTAGAAACGCATGCAGAATACGATAAATCGAACAAGCGGAGATAAAAAACGATGTTAACCAACACACAAACTGCACAGAATGTTCCACCTCTGTTAGCACCCTCAATATCAGTTAGATTGAGTACACCTGAACTTCAAAAGCAGGAAGCTCCGGTACTTCAGCAACCTCTACACCAGCAAACTGTTGAGGCTGAGCCTTATCCAGAAAGTGCTGCACAGTGGCTTGCAGAGGTCTTGAATCTGTTAATTGATATCGTGGAGCGAAATCCAGACATAAACTGTGCCTTGATAACGGAGCAGAACTATAAACAGCTCTTAGAGGTCCTAGAGGACTTAATCTATGGAATCGGCGAAGATGAAAGCCATCCGTTATGGTCATCAATGGCATTCGTTGGGGGACTTATTAAAAGATATGAAGATGAACACTTTCCAAAATTGACGGACCTATTTCCAGAACTGAAGGAGGATCCCCCTGTCAAAGCTGCCTCGCCAAATAGGAAATCCACCGTTCCAGTATGGACTGAAACAGAGATAGCTACCCATGCATTTTTCTGTATTGGTGGACTTTTTTCACAAATCAAATCGCACAAGAAAGCCATTTCTGCCTACGATATGACGCTTCGCTTGAACTCTAATTTCGCTGAAGCTTACTACAATCGCGGAACCGCAAAGACGTTCGTTGCCCAATACGAATCTGCCCTCACTGACTTTGACGAAGCCATTCGCCTGAAGCCAAAATTTGTTGCAGCTTACTATAATCGTGGTTTAACGAAACTTACGCTCGATCAGAATGAGGCGGCGGATAATGATTTGCAGATCGCACTCAAATTAGCTGAACAACAAGACTGTGATAATACCAAAGTTACCATTCAACAACGGCTTGAGGAACTCAATAACACGAAGTAGTGTAGTAACTGTCCGCGCTGCTACCTTGGCGACGCGTAGTTCGTTTAACTCCAAAGCCTATCGTGCGAACGCTCCGAATCCCACTCTGTCGTCGGAGCGAAATATGCCGTCTCATCTCGATGGAGATGCTCTTGAATCACCTCTTCATTAAGATCAATCCCTAACCCTGGAGTTTCGGGAACATTAATATAACCGTCTTGGATAATCGGGTTCGGCAAGCCTGTCACCATTTCATCCCACCACGGATTGTCAACCGAGTGGTTTTCTAACACCAAGAAGTTCGATGTCGCTGCGGCGCAGTGGACGCTCGCCATCGCAGCGATAGGTGTACCTGCCATGTGGAGTGCCATCGCTATTCCATAATCCTCCGCTAAATCACCAATCTTTTTTGTTTCTAAAATCCCACCCGATGTCGCAATATCGGGGTGTGCTATCGCAATCCCACGACTCTCAAACAGGGGCATGAAGTCCTCTTTGCAGTAAATATCCTCACCTGTGCAGATAGGGGTGGCGCACGAGTTGGAGAGACGGACGTATTGGTCGGTATACTGCCACGGCACCATATCCTCTAACCACGCGAGATTGTATTTCTCCAATGCTCTCGCGATACGGATACAGTCCTCAATCCCAATATGCCCGAAGTGATCGACCGCGAGGGGTATCTCATAACCGATAATACCGCGAACCGTCTCCACGTATTCGCACAATATACTGATACCCTTTTCGGTAAGACGGATGCCCGTAAACGGATGCATGAGGTCGCGAGTCTCTAAATTTCCTGCGGGGGCAGAGATTGTGGCAGGAGTGCCGCGTAGCAGTCCAATGCCGATGTCCATCTTCAGGTAGGTAAATCCCATGTCCATACGTCCTTGGAGCACCTTACCCATCTCTTCGGGGTCTCTGAGGGACGGTGTATCGCTATAGCATCGAATTTTGTCTCGGAATTTACCGCCAGCGAGTTGATAACACGGTACGCCATAAGCCTTGCCAGCCAAGTCCATGAGTGCCATTTCAATCCCACAGATCCCTCCGCCTTGCCGTGCGTGATGACCGAACTGTTTAATCTGTCGAAAGATTTTATCGACGTTACACGGATTTTCACCCAGAATTCGACTTTTGAGCATCAACGCATACGTCGGACTCGCACCATCACGAACCTCGCCAAGCCCATAAATACCTTGGTTGGTGTCCAATTTCAAGATAGGACCCCCCGTTTGGGTCCGCACAATACGCATGTCAGTGATTTTCAGTGCTGAAGGTTGAGAAGCAGTATTGACATTTGAGAGTACCTGTTGATCTTCCATCTATACGTCCTTTCCTGATATGATACTTAGCGCGGTATCCAGTATTGTTAAATGGAGCGATGCGCGTTGTTGAAGTTCCCAGACCGTTGGTGTCTCAGAGATGATAACATGTTCACTGTGAAAATGCAACAGGTAAGGGATCAAACCTTCCGTGCCCCATTCGGGTGAGACTTTGTAAACCCCTTCGGCGAGATTTGGTGCCTCTTTATCTGTGTCTGTGTCTTCTGGGTCTACGGGACCGATTGTTTTGGCAGCAGCGGCGAGCTCGGGTCCAATGTATTTCTCATCCCGTTTGCCTTCGTAGAGGTAAAATCCAGTTGCCTCGTAGTCTTCATGGAAATCTATCGCCAACGAGAACTGGGTTTGACCGAGTGCTTTTTTGACAAAAGCAACCTCAGCAATATCTTCTGCTTCAAAGGCGCGGTTGATGTCTACACCATCAAACGTCTCACGCGTGTTGTGAACGTAACCGTAGGGATTAATGCACGGAATCACCAAAAATGAGAAGTCTTTTAAAAGTTGGGTGTTATCCCGTTCAAGGAATTGTAAGACTGCCTCAACACCAGCGGGTTCATCGCCGTGCATACCACCCGTGATAAGCACTTGTCGCGCTGCCTGTGCAGATGGAGACGCTAAGCAAATCTGATGTATCGGATAACCGTGGGCAGTCCCCAGTAATGCCATTGACACATCCAAGCGTTTCAGACGTTCAGTGATTTCAGTGTAATCGCGCAAATTTCAAAACTCCTTAACAGGTATGCCGTAGCATACCGCAAAACGACTCAATATCCAAACGGTTTTTCAGAATCATTTTATCTTGACATTTACCCTATTTTTTGATAAAATCTCGTTAAACTTATATCCCAAAGGACACAAAAGATGCCAACCGAAGCAGAACTCTACGACGCTGCGCTCACGCACTTTGCGGAGAACGACCTTGAAGCGGCTGTCAACGCCTTCAAAGAACTCACTGACACGTATCCAGACTACATCGAAGGACACCTTGGGCTGGGACACGCTTATGAACGGCTGAGTTTATACGATGAAGCCATTGAAGCCGTCCAGAAAGCAATAGAAATTAACCCGAAGGACCCGCTCGCATATACCAGTTTATCCGTGTGTTACCAACGAAAAGGGATGATTCAAGAAGCAGAAGATGCGATGGCAAAGTCGCAGCAGCTGCAGATGGAAGCATCCGGTTCATCTACATGATCTCTGGAAGGATTGGCGAGGTTATAAATCTCGCCAGCAACAGAATATTGAGGTTTTCTAATGCCAAACGCCACTTTACTCGATCCAACCTCTCAAGGTGATGCGCCAGCGAAATTTCTCTCACCACGGCTCGATAGCCTTGATGGAAAAGTAATGGGTCTCCTGAACATCACGAAAAATGGGAGTGATATTTTTCTCGACCACATTGCTGAATTAATGCAAGAACGGTTTGACCTTGCCGAAGTGATTCAGGTCAAAAAACCGACATTCACGCGTCCGGCACCAACGGAATTGCTCGCTGAACTCGCGGAGCAGGCAGACTTCGTTATTGAAGGACTTGCCGACTGAGGCTCTTGCATATCGTGCAGTATGCACGATGGAAGTGCTTTAGAGGAACGCGGTGTCCCCAGTGTCGCAGTCTGTACAGAAGTTTTTTTTGCTGCGGGTAAAGTACAGGCGCGTGTGCTCGGGCATAGCGACTTGGAACCCCTCACCGTGCCACACCCGATCCAGAGTCTCACCCCCGATCAGATTCGGGAGCGCGCAGAGGGTGCCGTTGAAGAAATCGTCACACGGTTGACAAAAAACGGTGAATCGTAAAACTCACAAAAACCAATAAAACGCCGTAAGGTATAGTAGTAGGCACACTCCGTTGTGCCGCAACAAGAATACCTCGCGGCGTTCTATATTTTAAAACTGGAGCACCATTGACTCGCCAGGTTGCAAATTTTGCCATTGTTGTAATAGTTTACCCAATTTCTGGCGCATTACCGCCAGCTGCTCCTCTGTAAGCGTTATGGGCAGCCCTGCGCTGTAATTCTGAAATATGCCGTTCCCTTCAGTGGCACTGTCCAACATATCCGCCTGTAACAATGCAACAATCGGCTCAACATCGATCGCTTCTTTCGGAATTTCAAAGGGGCGCGCCGCTTTTGGTGTGTTGAAATCCGGGATGTCGTACCCTTTCGCCACAAGCCCTAAGAACGCGTTTTTTAAACCGAGCGTTGTCTCAATAACATAGTGAGCAAAGTCGTGCTGCACAATTCCACGCGGGAGATGCGTCCAAGTGACACTTCCATCGTCCCGAACACAGGTTAGCGTATGGGGTTTGCGCTTCCACCGATGCTTGCCTTTCTTGAAATAGATAACCATTCATCGAACCCCTACTTAGAAAACTTCAGCTTGCCCCAGAGCGTCGCGAGTTTACCGCGCGCTTCGACACTGAGCGTGTTCTCAACCAAGTTACCAATCTCTGTTTTACTGAGGGCAGCGTTATAAATTCTCGCATCCTCTATGCGAGCGACGACCCAACCGTACGCTGTCCCACCGATGAGGGCGCGCGGTCCAAAAAGTGCTTCCACATCGCCTTCTTCCCAAGACATAATCGGTCCCATCGTATAACCACCAATGCGCTCCCCGTTCCGATATATCGTAATTTTTGCGTTTCCGCCCTCATCTTCATACGAAATCGCCAACTGGATTAACTTCCCCGTCTCTTTTTCCTCAAATCCAGGGAGCGGATCCTGCGTCCGCATAAAGAAGCTGCTCCCAGCCATCCAACGCTTCGGTTGACGTTCCGCATAGACGATCGCATCAAAGGTATCCGCACTACTCTTATTGACCGCCAGCGTCGCACCTTTTGTAACGTTCAAATCATCTAAATAGATCCATGTGACCAGAGTCTTGTCAGGTCCAATGTCCGTTCCCTTATATCCAGTCGTCATTGCCCACTTATTGCTGCCGATGTGCAATTTCCCATCCTTCACCTCAGCACCCAAGAGCTCAATCTCGCTAAAGTGTCCCGTCAGGTCTTCTAACTCGACACCTTTCTCAAAGGTCCAATGCCCAACAAGATCTCCTTTTCTCTCTCCTTGTCCGAATGCTGGCATAATTAGGTTCCCGACGAGAAGCAGCAAAGCGAAACTGAATATGAAATAGTTTTTTAGATGCTTCATTATTTTAACCTCCAGTGTTGAAATTAATTCTCGGTTTCTTAAAGAGAAAAAAACTGGCAAGGTTCACTCTCATCAACAACTATGAACTGGCGAAGTTTTCCAACCTCGCCAGCGGAGCCGGAGCGTTAGCTTAGTGGATAAAGAGAAATGACCGCGACGAGATGAGTGCCCATAAGAGATCTTCGCATGCTGTGCGATACTTCGGGCTTCCTGTGATGTACGCCTCAGCAGTCTCCACCTCCGTAGCCGTTGGAAACCGGCTTAATGTGCTGAGATATAACTCAGTAATGAGTTCCCGATTATCAGGTTTCGCTTTTATCAGACGCGTGAGCGCACCACTGGAACTTCTCAATTTCTTATTGACGTAATTGGAGTTAATCATGTGGAGTGCTTGGGTAAGCGTCGGTTCAAGTTTCGGATCCAAATCACCAAGGAACTCACGATCAGAACGACCGTAAAGCGACAAGAAACGTGAACTCACCGGTAGCGGTAGTGCCACAGCACGCGTGCCAAGCGGATAACGCCCATATTTTTCTTGGGTTCCAGTAACATCATTTAAGACATCCAACAACACCTGCGCGACCATTGGACGTGGATAGAAACGCGAGAAAAACCGATCATCTAATTCATTCGTCTCATTTGGCACCGCGGAGAGTTGATAGGTTCGCGAGTTGAGAATTCGCTTGATAATGTGTTTCGTATCAAATCCACTTTTTACAAAATCATCCGCCAACGCTTCGAGAAGTCCTTCAACGCTTGCGGGCGTTGTCGCTCGCATATCGTCAACCGGATCAACAATACCTCTGCCAAAATATTGACTCCAGAGACGATTGACGGTTGCTTTGGCGAAGTACGGATTCGTCGAGGAGGTCATCCAATCTGCCAGGACTTGCAGGACATCCCCTTGATAATCTGAAGAAAGTGATTCACCACCAAGAAAAGTCGGTTGTGCAACTTCACCGCGATTGCCTTGAACAGATTGATTTATAACGCGTCCTGTGGGGTTATAGTAGATAACCTGCTCGTTGTAAAGCTCACCGCCGCGAATTCCGACCTTTCCAGTAAAGGCAGCGAAATTCCAATAATCATCAGTCGTCCATTGGTCAAATGGATGCTTATGACATCTCGCACAACTCAACCGGATACCCAGAAATACTTGCGCCGTTGTCTCTGCTCTACCTGCGGGTTGACGCTCAATGCGGTAGTAGTTGGTAGGACCGTGTTGATACGTACTACCACGGGCAGTGATGAGTTCGCGCACAACTTCGTCATACGGTCTGTTTTGTGCAACAGCCCCGCGCACCCATTCGTGAAAGAGGGTCGCTCCACGTTCACCAAACGCACCATTTCCCAATCTACGCGGATGGATCCGCAACATATCGGCTAATTTTAACGTCCGCAGGTCTACCCATTCAGGCGTTTCAAGAAGGGCATCAATAAGTTTCGAGCGTTTATCAGAACGGGTATCGGCGAGAAACGCTTTTATCTCATCAGACCTTGGCAATCTACCGATTGTGTCAAGATAGACCCTACGAACAAAGACCTCATCAGTCGTTAGCGCGGAGGGACGGATATTGAGCTTCTTGAGCTTCGCAAGGACAAATTCATCAATGAAGTTATTAGGCGTGAATTGGGCTGCTTGCGAAGCCGCGTCTATCTCAGAAGCCCGCGGTATTGTCACAAACGAGGCATCAACAACACCCAAAAAACGAGCGATAATCGCCGTTCCGCCCCAGCGGACGCTTGTCACCTCACCAGTGGGGGACACTTCAGCAACCGGTGCGTCCTTAGATTCATAAACGGCTTTTTCGGTCACATCCTCAACAGAACCATCAGAAAAATAGGCGAGGACCTTGAGTCGTGCGGTCTCTCCAATATCGGATAAGACAACAGTACTCGGTTCAATTTCCAGTTTTCTCAAGCGGGGTTCGTCATCCGAAAAGGGCGCGCCTGCTTCAATCCATCGCAGAATTGTTAATGCGATATCCGAATTCGGTTCAAATCGCATACCGCCTTCATGCGGGACCTGCCCAGTAGGTTTAAGAAAAAAGAGACTCCGATCCGGTTCAAGTAGATTGATACGTCTGCCGCGATTGTGGTGTACAATCGGTTCATAGTCGGATTCTGGATTCAAGGTCAACAAAGACAGATTCAAACCGCCTTGTCCGCCAAATTTTCCGTGGCACATACCGGCGGAACATCCTTGTTTATCAAGGATAGGCGCGATGTCCTTGAGGAAGTAGGGTACAGTTGTGGAATCAAGGCTCCCGCCCCCTGTCATGTTCGCCTGTGCCACAAATGAAGTGGCAAACAGCAACACAACAGCAAATGTAAAAAATTGCGCACTGTAGAAGGTGCGAGCGTGCTGTTTTCCAACTGATACTCTCAATAGGCGTTTCATGCGAATACCTCCGTGAAAACTTCGGTGACATGCTCCACAAATAGAAATTCAACACCTGCTTGGATGTCCTCAGGCACTTCAATAAAATGTTTTTCATTGCCTTGTGGCATGATAACTTTCTTGATACCCGCCTGCTTCGCCGCGAGGATTTTTTCCTTTACGCCGCCAATCGGGAGGACTCTGCCTCTGAGAGTGACCTCACCTGTCATAGCGACTTTAGGACTAATCCGCTTCTGAGTGGCAACGGAGGCGAGGGCGGTTGCAATCGTAATACCTGCCGACGGCCCGTCCTTCGGAATCGCGCCAGCAGGCACATGGACATGGATATCGTCTTCTAATACACTTGGATCAAATTTGAGTTTATTGGCTTGGGATTTGACATAACTGAGTGCAGCTTGCACGGATTCCTGCATGACATCACCGATCTGACCGGTAATGCGAAGCTCCGCACGGTCATTTGTTTTTTTCGTAGCGGTAACTTCAATAAAAAGAATTTCACCACCCGCGGGTGTGACAGACAGCCCTGTTGCGACACCGATGTCGGCTTTACGACCCGCAATTTCAGAATCGAACTTCGCTGGACCCAAATACGACGGAACGTCTCTCGCTGCAATGTTCGTTCGTTCTGTGTTCCCTTCGGCGACGCGGCGCGCAACTTTCCGGCAGAGCGTGCCGAGTTCACGCTCTAAATTCCGGACACCTGCCTCGCGGGTGTACTCACTCGCCACCTTGTTAATAGCCGTATCTCTTATATTTATAAGTTTCTTTTTCAGTCCATTCGCGTCCAATTGCCGTGGAATCAGGTACTGCTTAGCGATAATCACTTTCTCGTTAGCGGTGTAACCGGGGAGTTCTATCGTCTCCATCCGGTCGCGCAAGGGTGGTGGAATCGTATGGAGCTGATTCGCTGTTGTGACGAACATCACCTTCGACAAATCGAAAGGAACATCAAGATAGTTATCGGTAAACGAGTGATTTTGCTCCGGATCCAGGACTTCCAAAAGTGCAGCCGCCGGGTCCCCTCGAAAATCAGATCCGAGTTTGTCAATTTCATCAAGCATAAAGACCGGATTGTTAGACTCGGCTTGTCGGAGTCCCTTGACAATTCTACCGGGCATAGAGCCGATATAGGTGCGGCGGTGCCCTCGGATTTCCGCTTCATCGTGCATACCCCCCAGTGAGATCCGCACGAATTTTCTGTTC
Source organism: Candidatus Poribacteria bacterium (assembly GCA_965232115.1). GTDB lineage: Bacteria > Poribacteria > WGA-4E > WGA-4E > WGA-3G > WGA-3G. The sequence goes on along the minus strand of OZ246958.1, from coordinate 2,341,099 downwards.
ATCGCGCGGGCGATAGATCTCCCAAGTGAGGTTTTACCCACCCCCGGCGGTCCAACAAAACAGAAAATTGGGCCCTTCATTTCTGGCTTCAACATGCGTACGGCAAGATACTCGAGAATGCGCTCTTTAACCTTTTCCAGATCGTAGTGATCCGCATCGAGAATCTTTTGTGCAGCCGACAAATCTAACATATCTTCGGTACTGATACACCATGGAAGGTTGAGCAGCCAGTCCAAGTAATTTCGAGAAACCGTGGATTCCGGTGAGAAAGACTGCATTTTGGAGAGCCGTTTTAGTTCTTTTTCAGCTGCCTGCTTCGCTTTGTCCGGCATTTCAGTTGTGTGTAGCTGTTCCAGCATCTCATCAATCTCAAGACTGAGATCGTCCGCTTCACCAAGTTCGGTTTGAATAGCCTTGAGTTGTTCTCGGAGATAGTATTCGCGCTGTCCTTTGTTAATAACGGCTTGTGCGTTGTTTTGTATTTTGCTTTCCAGTTCGTGGAGATCAAGTTCTTTCGCGAGAATAACAGCGAGTGCGCTTAACCGCTCATAGACAGACACAGCCTCTAAAATGCGCTGTTTGTCGTGTGGCTTTAAGTCCAAGACAGCGGCGATGTAGTCGGCAAAACGTCCGGGTTCGTCAAGCATTGTTTTGGTGATGCTGCCGTATTCTTCTTGGTAGCGCGATGACATCTGAACGATACGTTGGAAAGTCTCATCGTTGCTACGGACGAGTGCTTCAATTTCTAAGACCTGTCCTTCACTCGCATCAGACGCTTCTTCATCACTTTTAAGAATATTGACACGGGCTTTGATGAAAGGCTCGGTGTGCAAAATTTCTTCGATTTCAACACGTTCGCGTCCATGGGCGAGAAACAGGACATCGTTATCATCCGTTTTATAACGGAGGATGTGAACCAAACTCCCAATCGGACTGAGATCCTTCACAGCAATATTTTTAATTTCTTCTTTTTTCGGACGAAAGATGCAGAGCATCCGCTCCTCTTCCATAGCGTCCTGAACCGCTTCAGTCGCCATCTTCCCTGAAAGTGCGACGTGGTGTGGCGGAAAAGGCGGCACAGGTGGCATATATGGAAAAACCACGAGGTCATCCAATGGAAGAACCGGTAATTCCCGGGTGAGTTCTTCTTGATCCGTAGTATCTTCTATCTTTTCGTTTTCTTTGGTTTCCATATTTTTTCTCCTTTAATGGCTTTTGGCTTATAGCTTATGGTCTATGGCTTTTGATCTATGGTCTATGGAAACCAAGACGCAAGCGAAAAAGGAACGCTTCTTTTTTTCCAAAAGCCAACAGCCAATTGCCAACAGCCAACTGCTAATTACAATTAGGGCCAAAACTGATACAATGTAGTATTGGCGAGAATACTCCCAATGCTCCACAAACTTCCACATAAGTAGTCTCCGAGCGCAAGTCCCAGAAAAAACGGCACGGTACGCCTATAGGCTTTGAGCCCTCCCTGATGTAGGATGAGTGCTTTTATCACCCATGCAGCGAAAAGACAACTCCAGAGATTATACATCCCCCAACTGTTCGCCATTGCATAACCGAGCGGATGCAGGGGCCACCACAGAAACCGAGTTCGTAACAGCGTTAAACCAAACGCGATGCCTGCCCCACCTCCCATAAAAGCGAGTGCGGGGACATCGGTACCCTGTGGATAATTCAACCAGTTCTCAAGTTGCCTATAAACCCCTCTGCCAAAGCCAAGTGCCCAAGGTCCATAATATCCCGTTTCCGCACCATGTCGGTAATAACTATCCAAGAGTAACCAGAACACAACTATCGCGCCAACGAAGGTAGCAATGAGGATAGCAGCAGCGGTATGTTGCGGATGTATCTGTCGCCGCTCCGAAATTTTTAAAGCCTCCAGTTCCTGCGGCATCGGATGGGCACGATACGCCCGGTTAAAGAACATATACAGTGAAAAAACAGCCTTTGTACTCGTCGTCAACCGTTGTGTGCCGACCGCCGTCACGATTAATCCGTGTGGGTCAACCCTATGTAAATCGTGGACTAAGAACCCCAATTCTGCGCGAAGACGGGCAATCATCGTCGCCAGCAAAAAGTATAACCCGAAAAAGATGGGTATCACCCAAAGCGACATTCCCGCTTTATAGGAAAACACCGTCAAAAACAGCATCCCGACCACAATACCGAGAACGGCGATGTGATACGGCATCGGTTCACGTCGCATCTCTACGTGCGATGTGCCTCGGAGTCCATCCACAACTCCAGTGAAGATTCGCTTGAAATGTGTCCTACCCACCCAAGCAGCGGCACCAAGGAGCACCATATACGCGCCGAAACTTTGCGCATCCGCATACGGAAAGCCGGGCAAATTCCGCACACCGATAATGCTACCTGCCATCAGCTCAAATTTGTATATCCAATAAAACGCCCAACATGAAAAAAGCAGATCTAACGGGATAAGAAAACTTATGCCAATCGCAAAAGGATAAAACGAAAGCCGGATGCCACCCATCGCGTTCCAAGGGCGACCCGTAAAATATTGATTAATGTTCTGCCGCTTAACGGGCAGGTACGGCACCGCCGGATAAATGGAATTCAGCAAATTCAGGATGCTTATAGCCGCTGCAATCCCGAAACCCAACCACATCAACTTATTCTTGAAAAACTTCGTATTCGTCTCCGTCATTGCGAGCGGCAGTTGAATAATCGGATACGTTAATCGTTCACGCTCGGTCCACTGGATGCGGAGGAGTGTGTTAATACACAACATGACGAACATCAATACGAGGATAAAAACCGTCCACCAGGCAACAGGCACCGCCCAAGCAGTGATGTGTGCCTCACGGTAGAGGCTCGATTGTCCCTCGTAATACCCTGACAAGACCCCAGGGTCTTGAACCGTTAGCCATGTCGGCAGGTCTCTCCAAAAAAGCTGTTGCCACTCATTCTCGGACGTTGCAAACCGGAAGGGATGTCCAAGAATAGTGACTAAGATCTCCATCATATCGTGCGAACAGAGGGAAGAAACAATGCACAACATGACGTAAATTGTTAGCAATTCAGCTGAGGTCAGTTTCAATTTTGACGACAGTTTTCCCAATATCGCACTGAATACTAACAACCAAAAGATGATAAAAATAACATTGGACAGTGGATGGATTAATGTCGGATGTGTATAACGAACTACCTCCAGTTCGATAATCCAGAAAACGTTAAGAGGAATCAGGAACATCGCGATGACAAACGCCTTAAGCGTTAAACCACGTTCACCTCTATCGAATCCATCCGCGTTCGCCCTCAATGATTACCTCCGTCTCGAATTTCGCGCAGCGCCGCTGATAGTCCTGTAAGGTTTTCACCGCCTGTTCGCCTGTAAGGAGACTCGGAAACTGGTCGGCCCCAATTTCGGAGGCGGCAGGTGTTTCCGTAGGTTTCCCAGGTCGCACAGGGATTTTCGGTGGATCGGTCAAAATCGGGATTAACTCAACTGATTTCAGAATACCAGATGCAAATGTCGCCTTTGGGATAACTATATGTGAGTGCTGTTTATCGTAGGTATCATAGATGAAGTCCGCGAGGCTATAAACAATAGGTTTGCCCTGATATAACTCAATACCCCCAAACGTATGCATTTGCTGACACAATACCATATCTGCCCCAGCGTCAATCAGTGCGTGTGCGAAAATCTGTTGTCGTCCGATAGCGTCATCAGCAGCTCGCCCTTGGCTCCCCCAGTGTAACCAGACAATTACAAGTGCTGCTTTTGACCGCGTCTGCTCAACTGCCGCCACCATCTCACTATAAACAGCGTAAGCAAGCGGATCCTCAGTGTCCCGTGTGAACTCATTTACCCGGTAGTATCCGAGCAAACCGACGTGTACGGATCCCGTGTCTACAGTGACTGGCACATAAGCCGGAAGTATTGCCGTTTCAGGACTTGTGCCAGCACCAATCGACTTGACATTATACCGTTCGAGTTCAGCAATGGTATCCGCTAAGGCTTCAAACCCAAAGTCCATCATATTGGGAGTGGCTAAAGAGACAGCGTCAAAACCGGCATTTGCGATAGCCCTTCCAAGCCCCGGTGCCGACCGAAACGGATTTTCAATCCCGTACCGAGGTTCACCTCTCTCTGAAATGCTCGTGTTCAGGGAAGCGGTAGCGACATCTGCCGACTGAATCAGGGCAGCAGTGCCTTGAAAAAACAGTCCGGCACCTTTCCTTTCAATCAGGGGTGTCATGCGGCTACTGACGGTAATATCCCCGACAGCAAGCACTGAAATCTCGTCTGAGGCAGATGCTTCGTCTGCTGCGACCCTATCGGCGACTCCGCTGAAGATCATAACCCACAAGAGACTGCTAATCAGAAAGTGGACTTGCAATCTTCGGCAGCATGAAAGGCTTAAGGAACGTTTAGCGCATCTAATTTTCGTCATCTTCCGGGTTTCCATCCAAGACTTCATCGAGGTCCAAACTGATTCCGAATTCATCCAACAAACCATCGTCTTTCAATTTCATGCCGAGCATAATCAGTGTCTCAGCTAAGGTCAGCCGATCAACTTTTGTGGATTCAAGCGTTTCGGTTTCAGAGATTAACTCTGTGCGCAACGACTCCTGACCGCGGCGTGCCTGCTCTCGTAGAAGTTTTGTTTCGTTACTCAGCCGATCGATTTCCGTTTGGAATTCGTGGGCAAATTCGTTTACCAGTGTTGACAACTTCTGAAGATCCGATTCGCCGCGCGCAGTAACCGCATCAAGCCGGGCATCAATCTTTACATCAACGAGTCCCTCAATTTTATCCAGTGTTAAACCGGAATCCTCGCTGCCAAGCTTGGCAGAAAGACCGCGAATATCAGCCTTAACTTCTGCTATCTCCTCGGTAACACGCTGGTCCATACGTGTGAGTTTGTCATCAACTTCCTGTTGCATCTCCTTTAGTTCTTGATTGAGGGTACGTAAACGCTTGTTATAACTCCTAATATACCGTCCAACAATACTATCACGGAGCTGCGCCTCTAATTGCTCTCGTGCCGGTTCTGCTTCGACTTCCGCACCGTCATGCGCTGCGTCTTGGAAATCCATCGGGTCTTGCATATATGCTGTTCCTCCGCTTAACCTACAACCTAAAACTACGGATAATTATAGACGTTCTCAGACTGCACGGGTGTATCCGGATCCGGAAAATCGGCATCTGAGTGTTGATTATTAATTTCACGGTTCGCATTGAACTCACGTAAGATGCAGCTAACAATTTCCTCTGTGTACGCCTGCGCCTTAACAGTCTGCTGATTTGCTTCCCAAGCCATCCGTGCAGCGGCTTCAAAGTATTCGGCGTGCTTATAAGCATCAAGTAGGTCGCTACCCCGTGAAAATGTGCCGTGTCCTACCCAATAGAGAATGTAGCGTTCAGGGCTCCCGCCATTTTGAAAAAGCCGCAAACTCTCGTATGATAACTCTGGGATACCCGGTGCCCGCTCTTCCACAAATCCGATACCGCTGGAGGCATCGTATATAATCGGAGTCTCTGGCTCATATCCTCTGAGGAAGTTATAGAATCGATCAGGTGCCCCATGCTCCGTGCGAGAAATCAGATTCAAGAACTTCGGTTGTAAATGCACAAGCGCATTAAACCCTTGCGCCTCCAATTGCTCAAAAATGAGGAGGTAATGGAACATCTCACTTGTTGGTGCCGGTGGTGCAATACGATCTCGATTTCGATCCAGAGCCGCCTGATCTGGTGTGCCAAATCGCATCCGATAATGCACACCATCGGGTTCGACCTCAATCAGTGTTACATTAAGGGCAGGATGTTCAATACCAATCATGTCCAAACGCGAACCAGATTTTGTAAGCAGTACGTGCCTACCCGCTAACCCTTTGACAACAATCTGCGGGGGCAACTGATAACGCGGTGAAGCATCATAAGGGATAAGACATGCTTCCTCGAGGGTTTCCGTTAAAACGGCTCCCATATTACCAGCAGTCGCCCACAAGTATTGGTGAGCGTGTGCATGGGCACCTACCCAGCCCATCTGACCTATGAGTGTCCCACATTCACTGTCAGACGGAATTGGACGCAGGTCGGGATGGTAGCCCCGTTCCTGCCAACACTTATAGCGATAGGTCTGTGGCGGCGGCGGTGTCAAAATGTTCGTCAGATACGGATTGGCTAATGATGCTTCCACTCGCGCTCCTCTATAGACATGGCACTTCACTGAAGTGCAAGAAACTGAAAACTAAAAATCGAAACTGACATTTATTAACTATAACATGTCTAAGAGAAAATAGCAAATTTTTAGTGCGCTACGGTTGTTTTTTGACACCTTCGTTTTTATGTGGTATAATACTAAAATCAAAATTGAAAGGAGTTGAGGGAGGCGTTCGGCCACCCTCACCGAACCGCAAGGTAAAATTAAAAAATGCGAACTGAAACAGACAGTATGGGGACGCTTCAAGTCCCAGACGACCGATATTGGGGGGCACAGACACAGCGCGCACTCCAAAATTTTAAGATTGGTGATGAACGGCTGCCACGCGCCGCTATATGGGCACTCGGCACCATCAAACAGGCAGTTGCACAAGTTAACGCCGACCTCGGTCTGCTTGAACCGCAACTTGCAGAGACGATTAGCAACGCAGCACAAGAAGTTATTGATGGTGACTTAGATGACCATTTCCCGCTCCGTATCTGGCAGACAGGCAGCGGAACGCAGACGAATATGAACGTCAATGAAGTCATCTCGAACCGAGCAATTGAGATGCTTGGGGGGGAGATGGGGAGTAAGGACCCGATTCATCCAAACGACCACGTCAACAAATCTCAATCAACAAACGATGTCTTCCCGACATCAATCCACCTGTCGATGGTCCGGCAAATTCAGGGGCACCTGTTGCCGCGGCTGATTGCCTTGAGAATGGCGTTTTCGGAGAAAGCATCCGAGTTCGCTGAGATTGTTAAGATTGGACGAACACATTTGATGGACGCAACACCGCTGACACTCGGACAGGAGTTCAGTGCTTACGTCCAGCAATTGACCGCTGCGGAACAGCGCATCGAAGCTTCACTGCCACACCTTTGTGAACTTCCTATTGGCGGTACTGCTGTTGGGACGGGATTGAATACACACCCTGATTACACGGCAAGCGTTGTGGCACGACTCTCAGAAACAACAGGAATTTCAGAACTCAAACGGGCACCGAACGCGTTTGAAGCATTGGCATCAAGGGACGCAGTGGTGAGTGCAAGCGGCGCGCTGAAGACGCTTGCTGTGGGTCTGTTTAAAATAGCAAATGACATCCGGTGGCTCGCTTCAGGACCCCGGTGTGGACTCGGTGAATTGCGGTTACCTGAGATGGAACCGGGAAGTTCCATTATGCCCGGAAAGGTAAATCCGACCCAATGCGAAGCCGTTACGATGGTATGCGCACAGGTTATCGGAAACGATGCGACACTGGCGTTTGCGGGTGCGAACGGCGCGCTGCAATTGAACGTGTTTATGCCTGTGATTGCTTATAACGCCTTACAATCCATCCAACTCCTCGGCGATGCATGCGAATCATTCCGAACCAATTGCGTTGAGGCCATCGTTCCGAACACGGAAATGATTGGACGGCATCTGTCAGAATCTCTGATGCTTGTAACAGCACTGACACCCCACATCGGATACGACCGAGCAGCAAAAGTGGCACAATACGCCCATGAGCATGGATGCACACTCCGCGATGCTGCTATCGCTTTAGATGCCTTGACTGGAGAGGCTTTTGACGAGCTTGTTGTGCCAGGCGATATGACGCGACCGAATTTGTTGGGGTAAAGGGGTTATCAGCGGTCAGGTCGGATTGCTACGCAACCCTCTCAGCGGTCAGCGGTCAGCAAAGAAACGTTCCTTTAAGAATAATGTTTTAACTGACGGCTGAAAGCGCAGCGACCTGACCGCTAATTACTAATCATCAGAGGCTTCCGCGATTTCCGTATCATCAGAATCAACCTCTAAGTTTCGGAAATCAGAGAATCCGCTACCAACCGGGATGAGGCGTCCGAGGATAACGTTCTCTTTCAAGCCATAGAGCTGATCTCGTTGCCCACTGACAGCAGCATCCGTTAGGACTTTCGTCGTCTGCTGGAAGGAAGCAGCCGAGATGAAACTATCCGTGCTCAAAGAAGCCTTACTGATGCTCTGGAGAATCGGTTCACCTGTGGCAGGTATCTCGCCTCTATCCTCAACTTCGTTATTAATACGCGCAAATGCTTTGCGCTGCACCTCATCATTCGGATAGAAGTTCGTATCACCAGGTTCTTTAATCCGAACCTTCGTGAGCATCTGCCGTACGATTGTTTCAACGTGTTTATCGTTGATAGTGCCTGCCCCATAGACCCGCTGAACTTCGTCAACGAGGTATGCCCACACCGCTTCTTCACCTTCCACAGCCACACCTTCGATTGCAGTGCGTCCGATACTCAAAATGTCGTGTGGATTGAGAAATCCATCGGTGAGTGAGTCGCCTGCGTTGACCCAGTCGCCTTCAGCGACACGACGTTTTTCATCAGGGATCGGATAGAGACGGCTCTGGTACCCCTCATGTTCAATGCGATAGTTGGGAACACCGTTCTTCGTGCCTGCAAATCGGACGTACCCCTCAATCTCAGCGATTTCAGCGGCATCGTCGCTTTTGGGTCGGCGCGCTTCAAAGAGTTCCGTGACGCGTGGAATACCTGCCACAATATCGCTGTTCGCCGTTCTCTCATGGAGTTCTGCGAGCGTCTCACCCGTCTGCAACCTATCCCCCTCTTTGACATCAAAAGAGTAGCCGGGTGGGATGACGTGAGGCACCCGAGTGCCATCAGATGTCTCGATTTCAATACGCATCCGCAGCGCGAGGTCATCCACTTCAAATCCAGGACAGAGTCCCTTCTTCTGGATACCCTCAGCAACCACTGGCGGTAACACATCGCCTTCACTATAGAAGTGATCCGTACTATCGGAAGCTTGACCCTGCTCAGCAGATACATCCGCAGGAGATGCTACGTCCTCCACATCCCGTTGCTTGATCGGCACAAAATGTGCACGTTCCAATTCGTGGTCTCTATTGGGATTAGAGGTTTCTGTCGTCATAACACTCGCATGGTAAATCTCGGTGAGCGTGTAAGTCGGCTGCTGGCTTTCCTTCCTGAGATCACGGTACGCTTTCGCGGAAAATTCAACACCCGCCTTAAGAGGCTTCTCAATATCCCGGTTATCCTCAAGGATCTGGTACTTGTCAATTATAGCATCGAAACCCTTAAACTTTCGATTGTATGCCTTGTACTCATCCTCGGTCAGTTCATCCTTGCCCTCCAATTCCTTCTTGAGGTCAACGTGATGGACAGCAATAACCTTATAGCCTTTCGTGAGTTGCACTGTGAGCGGGGTATCCGACTTCAGAAGTTCCTTGTACTGGGTTTCCGTAAGACGCTGACCAACAACCAATTCTGTAGTCCCGCCTTCAATCTTTGTCACCTCAAAATAGGCTTCAACATCAAAACCTTTGTATTGGCGACGGTATGCGTTGACTTCCTTGGATGTAAGTTCCGCGCCTTCCTCGAATGGACAATCGGCGCGATTAAGAGCCGTGATACGATAGATACGTTCTGCCTTGATGGCATCACTGGCGACTTCCGATTCTTTTTTATCAACGGCAACAGCAGGATATTTTATCCCAAACTGCTTTTTCTCACTCTCAGTCAGCAAGTCGCCTTGTTTGAGGGAACACTCAGGATGATAGACCTGTGTTACACGGTGCCGGAGTGGCGGTGCATCAAAACCAAGGTAACGTCGATGGGCACGTTCTACCTCAGTCTTCGTTAGCTCAGCACCGACCTCAAAAGGACAGTCAGCATGATACACGGCTGTCACGACGTACCGTTCAGTTTCTTGCCTTTCAACCTTAAACGCCCGTTCAAGCTGCTTGTACTGTGCGCGCGCTTCCGTATATTCACGTTCTGTTAATTCCTGACCGACCGTGAACGGCGAAGCATCCGAAGTTGACTCCTCAGCCAACACAGTAGACTGCTTAAGCAAAGCAGGCGCATCAGGGATTTCTGCATTCATGATGTAAACCGACTTTGAATCCACTTCAAAGGGTGTCAGCCATGGGGTGATGTCTTCCGTCGGCACTTCTTCCCCGACTTCATAAGGAAAGGCTTCACTCATCTTCTCGGTTACACGATAAACCCGTTTGAAGTTAGCATCGCGTTCTTCACTGTTAAGAGAAGCATCAGCCACACCTGCTTCAGTGAGACCTTCCGCGGCAAGACGGGCATCGGTTTCCGAATCTAAATATTGCCATTCCCCATTGAATCCGTCCCGAATCTCCGCTTTCAATTTTTCTACCTCTTCAGCAGTGAGTAGATCACCAGGCTTCAGTGAGACATCAGCGTGATGCACCTTTGTCACGCGGTAGTGTTGCTCTACAAAACGCTGGAAGCCGTATTCTTCTTGCTTTGTAGCGTATTCCGCTTGTGAGAGTCGATCACCGACCTCCAAGTCACAATCACCATCCAAGACCTCTGTGACTTCGTACAACCACGCCTTGGTATCAAAACCCTTATAGCGTTCCGTGTTTTCGATATACTGCTTCTCACTGAGGAGTTCGTTTACACGCAACGGGCAATCGGGGTGATTGATTTGTAAGATCTTATAGGCAGGCCCATCAAAACTCATTCGGTTTTCGGTGGATATCCAGCGTTCGCCCTCTTTTTGCACCGTACGACCGGGTTGGAAATCGAGGAAACGCACCGTCCCATTGACTTTAGATAAGATTTTCCGCTGCCGGGCTTCGGTAACATCTTCGACGGCACCACCCGTGTGGAACGTCCGCATGGTGAGCTGGGTTCCGGGTTCACCGATAGATTGCGCAGCAATGATACCGATCGCTTCACCCACATTGACGAGATGGTTCGTCGTGAGATCGTTGCCGTAGCACTTGGCACAGACCCCTTCTTCAGCTTCGCAGGTGAGTACGGAACGCACCTTCACCACCCTTATGTCAAGGTTGCCAATGTGTTCCGCCATCTCTGCTGATATGACAGCATTCGCGGGAACAACTACAGCATTGGTCTCTGGGTCGATGATATCCTCGCCAGCAACACGTCCATTAATTTTAAAGGCGAGGTCTCCACCAGCCGTCGAAAATTTCTGGATGCTGTTGAGGGTACCACAATCTTCGGCGGTAACACGCACATCCTGCGCAACATCCACCAACTTCCGTGTGAGGTAACCCGATGCAGCGGTTTTCATCGCCGTGTCCACCAAACCTTTACGAGAGCCGTAGGTAGAATTAAAATAGTCAATAACATCCAGACCTTCACGATAAGAACAAAAATAGTTAGGGAGTTGGTCGTCTTGACGCTGCGTAGATGTCCCTATCGGCGGAATGAGGATATCGCCATCCTGTTTCGCCTTCAACCCAATAAATGCACTGATTTGCATAAACGGGTTTTTCCTTGCACGCGCACCACTATCTGCCATGATATGCACCGGGCTAAACCCTTCTACGGCTTTGTCGTGGATCTCCGATCCACTGGCATCCACGTGCGGGTGAACCTTGCGTGGATCGCCACGCTCGACCAAGGCAGTCCCTATTCTCGGCAAGGTATCGAACATCTCATCTTCTATTTTATCCATTGCATCTATCCAGATGCGAATCTGCTCGTTTTCGGACTCCTCGCTCTCAGTGGCAGAAGCACCTTCAAGGAGTGCATCAATTCGTGCCTGCGCATCGTTGACCAAGGCATTCCGGTTTTCAGGGGTCAGATAATCAATGATACCCGGTGAAATACCACTCAGCGTTGCGTACTCGAAAGCAAGTTTTTGGATTTTCTCAAGTACGTCGGTTGTCGCGCGTGTTCCCAATTCGGGATGGTTGAAACATCTGGAGATGAGGTCAGATAATTCCCTACCGCCCGCCTCAGCATTGAAAAATCGTATATGCTGCGCCGACGCTTGGTCTTCCCAGTCTAATTCAGGGGGTAGCACCTCGTTAAAGATAACCCTCCCAACCGTTGTGAGAATGGGTTCTGTGGTTTTTCCACCCTCCGTCTTTTCACAAAAAAGTTGGAGACTGTCATGAAGTTTAAGTTGACCGGCTACATGGGCAGCGATAACCTCTTCTGGACCGGAATAACGTCGGTGGTACCACGGTTTGTCCTGAAGTGCTTCAAAAGCAGCAGGATCCTTTGCGGCATAAGCGGCATGCAAATCCTCAGCGTCCTGCGTGTGTTCAGGTAACGTCTTCGTGAGGAAACTCGGTCCAAGCACCATATCGAGTTCCGGGACAACTACAGGATCTCCATGTGAAGGCTTGAGAATATTATGGCTACTGAGCATCAGCATTTTCGCTTCAGCCTGTGCCTCAACAGTCAGGGGTACGTGAACAGCCATCTGGTCGCCATCAAAATCGGCATTGAAGGCTTTACAGACAAGCGGTGGAATTCTGATGGATTTGCCTTCCACCAAGACAGGCAAAAACGCTTGAATGCCGAGTCGATGCAACGTCGGCGGGCGGTTGAGTAGAACAGGATGGTCGGCAATAACCTCCTCCACAACATCCCACACCGGTGAATCCGCATCAACATGTTCAGCGAAATGTTTCGCCCGTTTAATCGTTTGCGCGTGGTTATGCGCTTGGAGTCGCTCAATAATAAACGGCTTGAACAATTCCACTGCCATCCGTTTTGGAATACCACATTGGTGCAACCCCAATTCGGGACCAACAACGATAACACTTCGCCCAGAGTAGTCAACCCGTTTTCCAAGAAGATTCTGACGGAACCGCCCAATCTTACCCTTAAGAACATCCGCGAGGGATTTCAGGGGACGATTACCGGGACCGGTTACGCGTCTACCGTGGCGTCCGTTGTCGAAGAACGCATCGACCGCTTCCTGCAACATCCGTTTTTCGTTTCGGAGGATCACCTCTGGCGAACGGAGTTGTATCAACTTACGGAGTCGATTGTTACGATTAATGACACGCCGATAGAGATCATTGAGATCGCTCGTAGCGAAGCGTCCGCCCTCAAGTGGAACCAAGGGCCGCAAATCCGGCGGAATAACCGGAATCACATCCAGAATCATCCACTCGGGTCGCTGTCCCACTTCGACAAACTCCGCTATCTGCTTCAGCTGCTTGGCAACCTTAAGCTTTTTCTGGTGGCTCGTGGTTTCCTCAAGCATTTCGGTGAGTCGTTTCTTCTCCGCTTCAAGGTCAATATTACTCAAAATCTCGCGAATCACTTCAGCCCCGGTACCCGCACGAAATCCGCCTCGGTATTTGTTACTATACTCAAGGTATTCAATTTCGGTTAGCACCTGCCGAGGTTCCAGTGGGCAATCCGGATCGGTCACCTCAACGACAATAAACGCGTCAAAATAGAGCACGAGTTCAACTTGGCGTGAGGAGAGTTCACAGAAAGTGCCGATACGCGACGGAATACCTTTGAAGTACCAGATATGAGAGACAGGGGCAGCAAGTTGGATATAACCGAGCCGTTCCCGGCGGACGCGCTGTTGCGTAACTTCAACGCCACAACGGTCACATATTACACCTTTGTGTTTAATCCGTTTATACTTGCCGCAGTTGCACTCCCAATCCTTTTGCGGTCCGAAGATAGCCTCACAGAAAAGCCCCTCGGGTTCGGGTCGGAAAGAACGGTAGTTAATTGTTTCCGCTTTCTTGACCTCGCCGCAGTTACATGTCCCCTTCTCCGGGCATATAAAGGGACCATCCGCAGCATCAGAAGGATTCCTACGTCTGCAACTGGTCTGCTTCGCCGAGTCTTTAATCTGCTCCGGCGAAGCAATCTTTATGGAGATGCTGTCAAATGCCTTGTTCATCAGTTCTCCTTTTTATTCGTTTTTCGCGGTTCGCTCTTCGCTATCCACGGTTCGCGGTTCGCTAATCATCACTGTCTTTGTCAAGGGATACATGCAGTCCAAGTGTTTGGAGTTCACGGACGAGGACCTTGAACGATTCGGGCGTACCTGGTGGTTCTGGGTTCAGTCCTTTCACAACCGACTCATAGATTTCCCGTCTGCCAAGCACATCATCGGATTTGATCGTGAGCATCTCTTGGAGCGTATGCGCTGCGCCATAAGCCTCCAACGCCCAGACCTCCATCTCACCGAGCCGCTGTCCGCCGTGCTGTGCCTTACCACCTAAGGGCTGCTGTGTAACGAGGGAATACGGACCGGTTGAACGAGCATGCATCTTATCCGCAACAAGATGGTTCAGTTTGAGGAAATAGACGTGTCCGACTGTCACTTCTTGCGCGAACGGTTCGCCGCTTCTACCGTCATAGAGGATACTTTTACCCGTCTGCTTACTCCGTTCCGGCAGATCGGTTTTTCCGAGCATCTCAAAAATTTCCGCCTCTGTCGCGCCATCAAATACCGGGGATTCCGCACGAATGCCGAGCTCATGGCACGCCCACCCGAGGTGGATCTCCAAGATTTGACCGACATTCATTCGAGACGGCACACCCAACGGATTGAGTACCAACTCAACCGGCGTACCATCTGGAAGGTAAGGCATATCCTCTTCAGGTAAGATTTTAGCAACAACGCCCTTGTTACCGTAACGACCCGCCATCTTATCACCGACAGAAATCGAACGCTTACTGGCAACATAGACTTTCACGCGTTTAATAACGCCGGGTTTCAATTCATCACCCATCTCTAATTGCTGAAGTGCTTGTTCTTTCTCTTCTGTGTAAGCCGTTATTCTTCCCTGCGCCATCTCCTCAACTCGCTGGATGTGTTCCATCGCTTCCGCATCGGTTACACGGATGTCCGAGAGCGACAAACTGCACGCTTTGCGCGCCTTTTGATAGTCAGCATCAGAGACATCATCGCCAACCTGGAGTTCACACTGGGGGTCGAAAACAGCTGTAATATGCCAAGTAGCCTCAGTTTTAAGGTCTCTCGCAGTCCGAACGAGTGATTCGCGCTCTTCAGGGGTTAATCGTTGACCGGCTGCAATAGAACGCGCCGGAAAGTCCCTGCTGGCTTGCTGGTGATCAGCATCGGAAATATCCTGACCAACTGTCAATGGACACTCGTCTTCAAAGACTGCCGTAACGTGCCAAAACAACTCGGTCTGTAAATCCAGATATGTTTGGCTCAATTGCTCCCATTCGCTTTGGATAAGCATCTGTCCTTCCGTGAGGGGTCCACCAGACGCTTCGAGTTGTGCGACAACGGCTTGCTCAAATTCAGAACGTTCCACTTTTCGCAATTCGCGGTTCGCGGTCTGCGGTTCGCGGTTCGCGGTTACCAATTCGTAGAAACCCCAACTATCGGGTTCTGCGTTTTCTTCAGTTACCAACACTCCGAATCGCGCGCCTGTCTCAGTAAGGACCTCTTTAAGGTGTTCGGAATGCTCTCCATCTTCGGCGTGAGCCTCCTCACACACAGCAACTGCAACCACGCCATCATCGGGAGCACGGAGCACAACGTCAATAGCATCCGATTGCGTCCCTAAAGGTTCTATCGTTTCATCAAAAAGCGGTTCAGTATTTTCTAAAAGGGGTTCACAAATCCGACCGAGATATGCTTGCACTGCTGCAACGGTTTCGGGTCCAAAATGTGGTGATTCGGCGATCGCTTCTATCATACCATCATTTTCGTCGCCTTCAATCTCCATTGGGTCTTCAGTTGACAGGTCCGGATAATGCACCACAACAGTTGGTGCAAGTTCAGGAACACCTGTTACCCTATAGAGCGTTTCAGCGACAAAAGCTTCGGAGATCGTGTCTTCGGTTACCGTATAGTATGCATCTGCCGTAAAACCAGAGATATACGTATCCAAAATCTCAGCAGTGAGTGTATCGCCCACATCAGCAAAAGGTACAGCGGCATCGTTACCTCCGACCGTGTAAAGTGGATTAGCAAGTTCGCATCCGATGAGCGTCTTCCGAATCTCTTCACCCTTTCGGTAACGAATAGAAACACACTGTTCGTGCCAAGTCTCCTCAATCTCTTTACGTTTCGACTCAAAGCGCAAGCCATCAGGAATTGAAGACCCAGATTCGCCCTGCGTCCACTCCCCGCGTCTCTGCGAGACATCGGGTTTACGGGAAAACACCTTTACATCAATAACGACCCCTTCAACGCCGGGACGGACATAAGTAGAGGCATCTCGGACCTCCTTAACCTTTTCGCCAAAAATTGCACGCAGCAGTTTCTCCTCCGGTCCATACTCGCTCTCACCCTTCGGTGTAATTTTTCCGACGAGTATACTCCCCGTGCCAACGACACTCCCGACGCGAATGATCCCTTCTTCATCGAGTTGCGTGAGCCGTGCTTCGCTAACGTTGGGAATATCGCGTGTAATTTCTTCGGGACCGACTTTCGTCTCACGTGCCTCGACCTCGAACTCTTCAATATGGATAGAGGTGAAGGTATCCCCTTTAATGAGGCTCTCGCTGATGAGAATAGAATCTTCGTAATTGTGACCGCCCCACGGCATATAAGCACACAACACATTCCGTCCGAGCGCGAGTTCTCCGTTCTCTGTAGAAGTACCGTCTGCAATGACTTGCCCGACTTTCACTGTATCGCCGACTGCGACGATTGGACGTTGGTGGATACAGGTTCCGCTGTTACTCCGCTTGAAGGTCTGAAGTTTGTAAACATCGTAACCCATCTCACTAAAGGTATTCTCGCCTTTATCGTGGTGAAGGGTTTCACCCGTGTATATGAGGATTTCATCAGCAGAGACGCTTGTGACGGTCCCGGCACGTGTCGCCGTTACGAGCGCCCCGGAATAGCGCGCAGCGGGTTCTTCCATCCCCGTTCCAACTAACGGTGCTTCTGGCCGGATGAGTGGCACAGCTTGACGCTGATGGTTGGATCCCATCAAGGCGCGGTTCGCATCCTCGTGCTCCAGAAATGGAACAAGCGCAGCAGAAACCCCGACAATTTGTTGTGGGGCGACCCCGATATAGTCCACCCGCTCCATCGGAAGGGACAATACATCTTCTCCACTCCGAACAGGTAGCGTCTGTTCAGAAGCATTCGCACCCCCATTCGTATCGCGTGGAATTGACTTTGCGGCAATGAAAGCGGCATCTTCGCTATCCGCAGTCAAGTATTCTACCGAACCCACCGTTGAATCGTTCTCAACCTTATGATAAGGTGTCTCTATAAAGCCATAAGGATTTATCCGTCCATAGCAAGCCAACGAAACGATGAGTCCAATCGAAGGACCTTCGGGTGTTTCCAACGGACAGACCCGTCCGTAGTGTGTACGATGGACATCTCGGACAGCTGCTGTGGCTCTATCTCGGTGGAGTCCGCCCGGACCAATGGCTGAAATACGACGTTTGTGCGTCAACTCATCCAGTGGATTAATTTGCTGCATGAATTGCGACAACTGGTTCGATCCGAAGAACTCACGGAGTGCCATCATCAAGGGCTTTGGGTTAATCAGTGTAGAAGGAATGATCTTATCAATATCGTTGGTCGTACTCAATCGCTCACGTGTTGTTCTGCGAATCTGAAAGAGTCCCATCCGGAACTGGTTTTCAAGCAATTCGCCGATAACCCGCACGCGTCGGTTGCCGAGATGGTCAAGATCGTCCTTTGGCGCGACACCGTTATGTACATTAAGAAGATGCGCTACCGTGGCAGCAATATCTTCGGCACGCAGCGTGCGAAATGTCTCTTCGGGTGGCTCTCCGTAAACAGACATATTTTTAAATTTGTGATTAAGTTTGTACCTTCCAACGACACCTAAATCATACCGGTGTGGATCAAAAAGGAGCCACGAAAGGTGTTTGCGAGCATTTTCCACACTCGCTGGATCCCCAGGTCTCAGCGTCCGAAAAATATCCAGCAGCGCTGCATCTCTCAAACCAGGCTGATCCGGGTAGTCCGCCTGTCGATCGCGTTCCAAAGTATTCCGTAAAAACCGGATATGCTGGCAATCCTTTTCATCCAATACTGTAAGTGCCTCAACAGCAGATTCCTGGAGGCGTTCCAACTCGGTTTCAGTCAGTAATGTATTCGCAGTCAGGAGTACTTCGCCGGTTTCTTGATGGATAACATCTTCAGCGCAAACTCTACCTTGGCTATTTTGTGGCAAAGCGCGTTCAGCTGCGAACGTATCTTTCCCATAACGGTCGCGTGCGTCTTCGTATTCTGAATTCGTCAGTATCTGTCCAACGGTGAACTCACATCCGCTATTATGGGTATCAATAACGCGTTGAAGAAGTTCGGTTTCAAAGCCTTTCCATTTTCTACGAAGGTTGGTGCGTTCCCTATATGTAATTTCCTGTCCGACTTTTAGGGGACAGCCTTCATCCTTTACAGTAATAACGCGATAATGCTTCTCTGCTTCAATCTCTGGATAATCCTTCTTCGCCTGTCTAAACTCTGCAGCAGTCAACAAGTCCCCGGGCTTAATCTGCTTCGCGGGTGCTTCAACGCTGGTGACACGCCATCCATCGAGGACGAGTCGCTCCGTCTTGGCATAGAGTTTCAGAATATCGGCATCGGACTCCCAACCGAGTGCACGCAGCAGCACAGTTGCGGGTAATTTCTTCCGTTTGTCAATGCGGACGTAGATTTGATCCTTCGCGTCAACTTCAAATTCTACCCATGCCCCTCGATAGGGGATGATCTGGGCAGTCGGCGTTCGCCGTCCATTCGGCAATGATTTTTCAAGAAAGATAGCCCCTGGCGAGCGGTGTAACTGGCTCACAATCACACGTTCACTGCCGTTGACAATGAAACTACCATTTTCAGTCATTAAGGGAACTTCGCCGAGATAAACATCGGATTCACGGATATCCACAACATGTGGTTCATCGGCGTCCGGGTCTGCCTCGCGTAAGACCAACATAATACGCGCTGTGAGAGATACCTGATAGGTTACACCGCGGGCAACACACTCCTGAAGTGTATACTTAGGTGTACCGAGGCTATAACGAACAAATTCAAGGCTGTTTGTCTCCGAAAAGTCACGAATCGGAAACACTTCCTTAAATACGGCTTGGAGGCCCTGATCTTTACGTTCATTGGGAGGAATATCTCGTTGTAGAAAACCATCATACGAGATTCCTTGCGTTTCTATGAGATTTGGGAGTGGAGTCTTAACTTGGGTTTTAGCAAACGACAGTCTCTTATTCTTCTGGATTGGCTTTTTGTTCACTGAATGGAGTCTCCCTATTTGGCGGTGGTTACGCAGCGTAAAAATAGACTTTTGAAAAAGCCCGCTTCGCCAGCTGCTTTTTCCGTCTGAATATGGCGACATAGCATAACAGAATATTATACATTATAATTCAGAAAATGTCAAGAAAAAACCAAAAAATATATAATTTTTTCATATTTCTCTAAAATAATGTAGAATATCTGCCCCTGAAGCCCAATTTTGGCACGATTAACAAAGCATTGACACCTTATAAAGTTGTCTGATATACTCAATATGCCCAATTTATGCAGGACTTACGCAAAATTGCGGAATTCCGTTATTTATCACACGCTCGGTGCGGTTGGGAAACCGCACCTACCGGGGAATTGCGTAAGTCCTATTATGGTAGTGAAACACGCGGATCTTGTTATGAGCAAGGCTACGGAGAACAGCATGGGAACAATTACAATACCACAACCTGTTAAAGCGATTATCGGTGTGCTGACCCCGGAACCCTGTCTTCTGCCAACTGTTTATACCGAACTGACACATCATCTGGGTCCGATTGACTTCGCGAGCGAGCTCATGCCTTTCACGAGCACAACTTATTACGAAAGAGAGATGGGACAAAGCATTCAAAGACAATTCATCAGCTTTGAAAGACTGATTGACGCAGGCACCTTGGTAGAAATGAAACTCTTTACAAACAAAATAGAGCAAGCCTTTGCGACAGAAAAGCCCAACGGAAAGGCGCGGCGCGTCAATTTAGATGCGGGGTACCTGTGTATGGCAAAACTCGTCCTCGCCTCAACGAAAGACAACGCCCACCGTATCTATCTCCGCGACGGCATTTATGCCGAAATTACACTCCGTTTCTATCGCAAAACCTTTCAATCTTGGGAATGGAGCTACCCGGATTATCGTTCACCAACTTATGTTGCTATTTTTAACCGAATTCGCAAAATTTACAGGAATCAATTAGAAAATGCAAATACTCCCTAAAAAAACACAAAGCATCGCGCCATCAAGTGGCATGAAAATGTTGATTTTTGTCCTTCTTACAAGCACTTTCTTCGCATGTTCCCTATACAGCACAAACGCTGAATCCGCAGATTCAGAGACTCGCGCTCGTGCCCGCGACATCGGTATCCAGATTGGAACTATCCCAACAGGTCCACACAACGCTATTACCGATGTAGCCGGTGTGAAAGTAGGACACGTCACCCTGAACGAAGGCGACACGATTCGCACCGGTGTGACCGCCATTCTTCCAAGCGACGATATCTGGACAGCACGTCTGTTCGGCGCAGCACACACCATTCACGGCAACGGTGAAGCAACCGGTATCGCCCGCATAAACCAAGCCGGATGGGTCGAATCTCCTATCTTACTCACAAATACCCTCAGTGTTGGTGCTGTCCATGACGGTGTTGTGCGTTATATTGTGAACCGATACCCGAACAATAACATTGTCCTACCGATTGTAGCAGAGTGCTACGATGGCGGTTTGAACGACATCAGCGGTCTCCACGTCACACCCGAACACGCCATTGAAGCCATTGAAAATGCGACGAGCGGTCCTGTCGCCGAAGGTTGCGTTGGGGGTGGAACGGGTATGCGGTGTTATGGGTTTAAAGCCGGTATCGGCACTGCCTCCCGTGTCCTTCCCGAAGAACAAGGCGGATGGACAGTCGGGGTCCTCGTTAATTCCAACGGCGGTCGTCGTTCCCAATTACGCATTGACGGTGTCCCTGTCGGTAAGGAGATTACAGGTTCTCCACCAAAACTGGGCAGAGACGGATCCTTTATCATCGTTATCGCGACCGATGCACCACTGACGCATCGTCAATTGAAACAGTTAACGATACGGGCAACACACGGACTCGCTCGGACAGGCACACCGAGTACCGATGGTAGTGGTGAATTCGTTATCGCGTTCTCCACGGCGAATATTTTCCCAAGCCGTACGGAAAGCGGCACTTTCCAAATCGAGATGTCAGTTAATGGACGTTTGAGCGCACTCTTCCAAGCAGTTATTGAAGCGACGGAAGAAGCGATTGTCAATTCGATGACCATGGCGACTACAACAACCGGACGCAACGACAGAACGATGTATGCGATTCCCCTGACAGAACTGCAACAGGTGATGAAAGCACACAGACGCTGAAGGGCATTTAAGCGGGAAGCACACGATTGACCCCGGGGGCGAGAGACGCTGGCACAACATCGTAATGCGAAAATTCCAATGTAAAAGCACCCCGTCCCTGCGTCATCGAACGGAGTTGCGTTGTGTATTGAAACGTCTCCGACAACGGTATAAAGGCATTAATGACATTTATAGATGCATCTTGCGTCATGCTCTCATTAATCTGCGCGCGGCGTGCGTTTAGGTCTCCAATGACTCTGCCAACATGCTCATCAGGAACAGTGATATGTATCCGCATAATCGGCTCCAAGAGCAATGGATTCGCCTTCCTGACAGCATTTTCAAACGCGAGAACCGCCGATGCCTCAAACGCTATTTCCGTGGAATCCGTGGGATGATAAGAGCCACCCGTAAGCACTACTTTCACATCTTGCATCGGATAACCGATGCGCGGACCCGTTCCCATCGCGCCTTCCAGTGCCTTCTCAATGAACGCTATGTATTGCCGCGGAATCTGTGTTTCGTCCGTTTCATCTTCAAACTGAAACCCAGCACCGCGTTCTAACGGCTCGACTGTGAGGACTACATCCCCGTAGATACCTGCTTCGTCGGTTTTATGGATGTGTGTCCCGCGCGCCGCTGCAGTCGTGCTGATAGTTTCCCGATATGCTACCTGAAGTTTGCTAACCCGTGCCTTAACGCCGAATTCGCGTATCATCCTATCTGTTAAAATTTCCAGATGCAGTTCACCCATCCCGGAGATAATCCGCTGCCCCGTCTCTTTATCAATCCCGACTGTAAAGGTTGGGTCCTCGTCCATCAATTTTTCGAGCGTCTCCTCCAATGCATCCGCATCGCTGGCACGTTCAGGTTCAATCGCGATAGAGATAACCGGCTCTGGAAATGTGATGGATTCCAACACAATAGGCTCTTTTTCATCAGCGACGGTATCTCCAGTTTTCGTATGCTTGAGCCCGACGAGTGCAACAATGTCTCCGGCGTAAGCCGCATCAGAGACAGCCTCCTTATTGGCATGCATTTGTAAAATACGATTGACCCGTTCGCGTCTCTCAGAACGGACATTATAGACAACGGCACCACTCTTAAGCGTCCCCGAATAGACCCGACAATATACGAGTTTGTCTACTGTCCGGTGGCTCGCCACTTTAAACGCCAACGCCGACAGAGGCGCGGTATCGTCTGCGGTGCGAGTCACGCTGCCCTGTTCAACAGGTGTCTCCGCTGCACGTTTAGCGCGCGTACCCCCTGAGTTAGCGTATGGCACTGTCCCTTCAATGGGCGGCACATCAACGGGGGAAGGCAGAAAATCGATCACACCATCAAGCAGCGGTTGAACCCCTTGATTTTTTAAGGAACTCCCGCAGAACACAGGAACTAACGCTCGCTTTAGCGTCGCTGTACGAATACCCTTCACTAATTCATCGTGGGTTATCTCTTCGCCCTCCAGGTATTTTTCAAGCAACACCTCATCTTCAACAGCGATACTTTCAAAAAGATTTTCCCGTGCCTCGGCTGCTGCATCCTGCAATTCACTTGGAATCCCGGCTTCCGTATAAGTTTGTCCAAGGTCAGTTTCGTCCCAACGCATCGCTTTCTGCGTCAGCAAATCAATAACACCTGTGAAATCGGGACCTTCGCCGATTGGCAATTGCAGCGGCAGCGGATTTGCGCCCAATCGTTCCTGCATCATCTCCAGAACGCGGGGGAAGTTCGCGCCAACTCTGTCCATTTTATTCACAAAAACAATGCGTGGGACACCGTATCGCTCAGCCTGATGCCAGACGGTTTCCGACTGGGGTTCCACCCCACCGACCGCACAGAAAAGGGCAATCGCACCGTCTAAAACCCGTAAAGAACGCTCTACTTCTACAGTGAAATCGACGTGTCCGGGTGTGTCGATAAGGTGAATTGCGTGTTGTCGCCAGAAACAGGTGGTCGCGGCGGCGGTAATTGTCACCCCGCGTTCGCGTTCCTGTACCATCCAATCCATTTCAGCAGTGCCGTCATCGACTGCCCCGATTTTATGTTTTTTGCCGGTATAAAAGAGAATCCGTTCCGTTGTGGTTGTCTTACCGGCATCAATGTGCGCTGCGATGCCGATGTTGCGAACGTTTTCAATGGGATATTCGCGTGCCATGTTGTCCTTTAGTTTCCGGGCTACACGTTGTTCCATTGTAGAACAACACCGAGTAAGCCGGGATTCCATTCCATGAGGAGTTGATACGCCTTGGGTGCGTCTTTTCCGGGAACGCGATGGCTAATCAACGGCGTAACGTCGAACCGTTTCTGAGCGATAAGCGATAAGAGCAATAGACTATCGTCTTCAAGCGTCCAGAAATTCGGTGAAGAGTCTTGGCGTGGGCGGATCGCATTATGGGCACCGTAAAGGATGAGTCCCTTCTTATGGACATCACGATAGAAGTTCACGCTC
The DNA here is from genome assembly GCA_965232115.1 of Candidatus Poribacteria bacterium. GTDB lineage: Bacteria > Poribacteria > WGA-4E > WGA-4E > WGA-3G > WGA-3G. The sequence continues at coordinate 2,317,343 of OZ246958.1, read as the reverse complement.
GGTGTCTCTCCGCGAGTACTCGCCAACAGGACTACCCGTGCCCATTGTCCTGCCGCATCTAAAGCCGTGCTGACGGCGGCGGGATGTCCAGTCGCTTCAATAACAACCGCAGGTCCATCGCCATTGGTAGCATCCGCCAACTGCTCGGAGAAATTAGCGTCTTCAGGGTTGAGCGCGAAGTCGGCTCCCATCCTTTTAGAGAGCTCAAGCCGACTGTCAGTGAGGTCCGCAGCGATAACCGGTATCGCACCGCTGAGTTTCGAGAGCTGCGCCGCCAATAAACCAATAAGTCCCTGCCCTAAAACCAACGTCGCTTCACCCAATTCAATTCGTGCCTTGCGGACACCTTGCAGTGCAATCGCACCGAGATTGAAAAAGACGGCTTCTTCAGCAGGTACATCGGCAGCTGGGACTTTTAGCAAGCGATTCGGTGCGGTTATAAAGTGGCTGGTGTGTCCCTGAGTTGAAGCGACGCGGTCACCTACCGACCAGTCTTTGATTGCCTTCCCGACCGTCATCACCGTGCCGATGTTGCTGTATCCCGGACGGGATGGATAGCGTCCTTGCGCGTTAGGCAGTCCCAATAGAAACGCACGCTCCGTACCGGGACTGATGAGCGTGCAGTCCGTCGCAACAAGGACTTCACCATCTCCGACAGGCGGCACATCAAACGTCTCAACGTCAACTTTGGCACGACTCGGCCAAACAACCCTTTGTGCTTTCATGTGAAACATGAACCTCTCAATACAATAAAGGATAGCTGTTTCCGCGCAGTATAGCACAAAAACAACTATCCGTCAAGCGTTAATTCTAAATGGGTGTGTACATATTTCGACAGCGTTCCCCTGTGGAAGCGATGTTTACCACCAAAGGCCCTCGTCAAAACACATAGCACTCCGCTGGAGTGCAGCTGCAGAGAATACCGATTTCTATAGACATATCACGCCGCTGGCGTGAAGAGATATTTACCTCGAAAGATAAATCTTTGCTCCAGCGGAGCAACATGTCTATAGAAAAAGCAGAGTACCCTTCTGGCACTCCAGCGGAGTGCTATGTTTGAAGCTTAGAAAACAACGCAGCCAATTGCATGGCAAAAACTTTACACGCCCTTCTAAATCAAACGATTAAGCTGGTGTTTGTGGTGTTAATTACCGGTCAGATGTCGAAACTTCCACCGTAACATATCCGCCATCGCGTCCATCGGGCGATTTAACAAAGAGGAGGATCTTCTCTTTATTCTCTGCCTTCAGTTTCTCAACAAGTTGGGAATACGCCTCAAGGTTAGCGATAGGTCTCCATTCCATCTCTTGAATGAGATACCCGGGTCTGATACGCTTTTTCTCAGCGTCACTACCTTTAGCGACATCTGTGACGACCACGCCAGTTTCATTTGCAGCATATCCATAACGCTCAGCAATTGCCGAAGTTAGGTTTTCGACAGTGAGGCCTGCGAAGGCTTCTTGCTGTTCCCTATCTGGTTCCCCGCTGAGTTTTGCGAGGACTTCCTCCGTCCGTTTTTCTAATGTGACAGTTAAGCGTTTCTCTTCACTACCCCTTCGGAGGACGACCATCCCAACAGATTCACCGACTTCCGATGCGCCAACAAGATGCATCAGGTGAGACGAATCTCGGATCGTTTCGCCATCAAATTCAAGGATAACATCGCCGCGTTGGACACCAGCTCTTTCAGCAGGACTGTCTTTTCCAACTGCGCGGACATGGGCACCGCGGGGGGTCTCAAAATTGAGTTTCTCCGCCAAATCTGAATTGACGGATCGCATGCTGATACCCAGCCAAGCTCGTTCTACTTTGCCTTTTTCAATAAGCTGCGGCAAGACCTGCTGTGCAATCTTACTCGGAATCGCAAAGCCGAGACCGATATTCCCCATAGAAAAACCACCTGTGGCAATGATGGTATTAATACCAACTAACTCACCACGGATGTTAATCAACGCGCCCCCGCTGTTTCCGCGGTTAATCGGCGCATCCGTTTGAATAAAATCTCCGTATTTAATATTACTAAATCCAGTCCGACTTTTCGCACTCACGATGCCACGCGTCACGGTTTGCGAGAAGTTAAGTGGATTCCCAATGGCGACGACCCACTCACCGACCTCAAGTGCATCCGAATCACCAAACGGAAGTTTGGGCAGTCCTTCAGCCTCGATTTTCAGAACCGCCAAATCTGTCCCGCCAACTTGCGTCCCACCCGCATCTCGTCCGATTAATTGTGCTTTATATTCCCGTTCATTTGACAAGGTAACCGTAATTTCATCGGCACCTTCAATGACGTGGTTATTCGTCAGAATATAGCCATCTTCACTGATAATAACGCCGGACCCAATCCCCGTAGCGGGTTCTGGATTCGGATTCAGATCGCGCGGGGTGGGTTCTCTAAAGAAGAATCTGAAGGGAGAATCCTCATCAAAGAAGCGTCTAAACTGTTCCTCTTCCTCTGGGGACATCTGCCGCCGCTGTGACAAACCATCTGTATTTCGCTCTGTTTTAGTTGTAACTCTCACCACAGCAGGACGCGTCCGTGCCACTAAATCAATGAATGCTCGATTTGCGCGTTCTAAGTGCAGAAAATCTTCTGATGTTTGAAGTGTGTCATTCGTCTGCCCAACGGCAGTCTGCAGCGTGAACTCATCGGCATCACGGTCAATAACAATCCCCGCTACGACGATGCATGCTGCTAAAATCAATAAGACCCGTATAGGGTTACGCAATGTGCTTCTGAGCCTGAACATGATGTAACCTCCTGTGTAACTTGGTGTCGGTTCTGGTTCTGACAGGTGACCAAAACCTTTTTTAAGTTTGTATTTTCGTTCTAAAGACACACCTATTAGAAAATAAAGTTCCAAAAAAGTTTGAAAAAAATGGGGTGTGTCCCAGAAAAATATTTTTGTTAAGACGGTATTTGTTACTCACCGCGCGAAATACGCTCCACATGATCTTGGACAACCTCATCAGGGCACATCCGAATAAACAACCATGCTCCCGGCACAAGAATTACAAAAGCACCAACGACAAGATCATCAATACGCCCAAAGACAGGAATAAAATCGAAATCCAGCGGATTCACCAAGTAGGCGACAGCAAAGGCAACCGCCAGCAACTCGGCAAGGATGAGAATTGCCTTCCGGTAGATAGGCACACGCGCATCACCAAACAACCGCCAGGTTAACCTGATGAAATTTGGGAAATGGAGTAGGAGGCGCAAAAATCGAAAGGGCCCTCGACTTTTACCACCGAAGAAAAAAGAGTTAAACATACCATACAGTTTACCAAACCCGTTTTTTTGATGCAAACCAATTTTTAATAACTCGGTGTTTGTCAGAATCAGGATTTGCAGGTAAGCGCATTTTCCGTGAACATACAGGCGCGAGTATTATTTTAACTTAATGGTATGTTTTAAGTAATTTTCGTTAAAAATGTTACACTGGTGTAACATTTTGTGTAAGTGTGTAACGTTGGACAAACCCAGTCCCTGTAAGGGTTTATGGGCGTTTTTTTATTCGTGTCCGTTAGAAAAAAAATGCCAAAAGTGTAACATTTTTTAGTTAGCGGTCAGTGATCAGGGCGTTTCGCTACGCTCCACTCTCAGCGGTCAGCAGAGAAGTTACCAGTTGCCAGTGACCAGTAAAAGAGACGTTTCTTTAAGGATAATCTTTTAACTGAAAACTGATAACAGCAGTTAGTACAGTGTGTCTCATAAGAAACGTATATGCCAAGGCGTCCAAGTCCCGTAGGCGCGACATCTGTATTAACTATTTATGAGATACACTCTTGATTTCCTACCGTCTCTGAAAATAATTATTTTACGTATAGCATATATAAATGGGAAAGTCAAGGGAAATATTGATTTTTTTTCGATGCGGTGCTGAATTGCAGTTAGCGGTTTATTGTCTGAATCGCGGATTTTCGCGGATTCAGCGGATTGACGCAGATTTTGGGTTTTTGTGTATTGCACGCCTTTAGGGGTATGTTGGGCTCACAGGCTTGTTTTTGATACAGGTTCAGTCCTGCTAAGCACCGAGAGCGTTTCGGACGTGTCATGAGGCGATGGTCTGCTGGCGTTTTAAGTCCTTATTTTCAGCAATGAGTGCCTGTATTTGTTTGTCGTTTGCCCGATCCCTCAAAGCACGCCACGCGAAAAGTAGCGTTATAATGAGTAAAGGAATACCGATAAAGACGTTAATTTGGCTCCGAACCGCACCGATTTCGCGAGTGTTTGCCTTGATTTGACTGTCCACATTAGCGATTTTCAAGTCAATGTATTCTTTCATGCGGGCTTCGGATGCTGTGATTTCTGCTTTTATCTCTGTCTTGACTTCTTCGCGGATAATCAAACGTATCTGATTAAGGTCCGCATCGGTCAACTCACCAAGAGCGGGAAACCAAGCAATGGTAGAGAGGAGTATCGAGAGGGTGAGTATGGTTTTCATGGCGTGTTCCAGTGCCAGTTTGATTTATCCCCCTGCTACGGTGGGAGGGTGGCAGAAACAGCGTGTGCTGTTCGTAGCAGTGCCACCCACAACTGGTTAGAATAGTATATCACATAGAACGCTGAATTGCAAGTTGATTTTTGCGTTAAATTTCTCTACAAGTGCAAAAGGAAAAATTAGGTTTACTGGGCGATCTTGTTTTCGGTTAGAGGTTGTCTGAATCAGGATTTGTGGGATTTACAAGATTTTTTCGTCTGAATGCACGTCGCATTTAGGCGAGTACACCGCAAATCACGGATTATGGACTTCAGCCCCAGCGGGGCGATAGGTGTATAGTACATGCGGACCCCATCCATAAAAGCCCCAGCGGGGCGAAAGGTGTATCATGCGTCAGAGGTCTCATCCGTATCAAAAACGTATTTCGGATTATAAGGGACATCAAACCGTTTCAGAAACGCGAGATATTCCTCTCTAAACGTCTGACGTGAATGATGTGCCTCCTGGTTTTTAATGTAACGGACGACAGTATCTAACTGTGAGTGAGAATATGAGAACGCGCCAAAGCCCGTTTGCCACTGGAATTTTCCGAGAACCCATCTCTTTTTGTTAATGAATTTTGATGAATTTGCCTTGATGTCCCTCACTAAATCAGAGAGTGCCATATCGGGTGTCATACCGACAAGAATATGGATATGATCGGGCATGGAATTAATCCGAATGACTGTTTGCTTTTTGTTGGTAATAATGCGGGTAATGTATTGGTGTAAGGCTTCTTTGTGCTGTTTTGGAATGAGGGATTGTCTTCCTTTGACAGCAAAGACAATATGCATGTAAATTTGGGTATAGGTATCTGCCATAGTTCTATGCACCTTTCGCCCCGCTGGGGCTTGAATATTTGTGGTTTGATTATTCTATACACCTTTCGCCCCGCTGGGGCTTAGAAAGTCAACCCAGACGGCAGCCCCTCAATAATCCGTGCCGATTCCACACTCACATAAACAACCCGCGCAACCGCCGTAACAAGATCGCGGGGATCCGCAAACCAGCCGTTTGGAGCGTTGAGGATGTTGTTTTTTCAGTGGTGTGATTTTGTATCAGTCTCAGACTTGAATTTTTAACTTTCACAATAAGTCGTTTTAGGCTTGGTATCTCAGCACGCCCTGCTCTTTCAATCGTGAAGTCAGTTCTGCTTGCGTGCCCGTTCCTTTTGTTGAATTGCACGACGCACAAAGCAGTTGTAGGTTCTCTATACGGTCAGTGCCGTTTTTGCTCTTCGGAACAATATGGTCTACCGTCAAGTTTCGGTAATGGAACGGATATTGGCATCCGTTGCATTTACCTTGTTGTCTGCCAAATAACTCCGGTTTGTGCGTTTGGTATTTGGGTAAACGCATCTGAACGGCTATCTCCTCAACGTTGTCCGTTCGTTCTGGTGCATCATTCCGAACAATGATGTCTGTTAGCGGATTGAATAGGTTTGCCGATTTGTCAACTTCCTCCATGAGACGGACCCCCGTGATGTCTTCTGCATCGGGTGATATGTCTATGCCAACCCATTTCCGATGTAAACGCTCTGCTGCGACACACGCTGTCGCACACCCACAGAAGGGGTCTAATACCATGTCCCCTTCGTTTGATGACGCTTTGATGATGCGATCTAAGAGGGCGAGTGGCTTTTGGGTTGGGTAGCCCGTCTTTTCCGGTTTTCTAACAGGCTTTATATCTGTCCATATACTTTGCGGAATATGTCCTTTATGGGCATTTTGGTATCGCTTTAGGCTTGGCATATCATTCTCTGACCAGTGAATTAGTTTTTTTTCCTCGAGTAAATCGAGTCGTTCGTGCGGACTTTTGATAGCTCTATAGTTAGGTATGAAATGATCTTCAATGTATTTCGCATAGTCGCTCGTACGAGGAACTGCCCAATGTCTGTTTCCCGGATCAATATCACGCCAAGGTTTTCCAGACTCACCATTACGAGGTTCAGAAGCTGTTAGATCACCTGTCTTATATTTACCATGTTCTTTTATACGTTCATCGGGATAGGTATATTCATTTAGCGATTTTTTCTCTATTGGCAATCGGATTTCATCAGATATCTTAATAATCTGTGCTGAATAACAAAATATGATTTCATGAATACTCCCAAACACCTTGTCATTATGAGCGTTATGCCTTTTCCATACGATTTCCGCTCGAAAGTACTCCTGCCCAAAAATATCGTCCATCACCATTTTTAGATAATGACTTGCAGTCGGATCACAGTGTAGGTAGATAGACCCCGCGGGCTTGAGTATCCGCTTCATTTCAAACAACCGAACAGCCATCGCCGTCAGGTATATCCTCATAGACTTATCATGGACAGTTTCAGAGGCCTGGATAATCTGATACAACTCCTCGTGTTCGGCAGCGATCTGCCCGTGCCATTCCATGCGGATGTCCTCATCTGTCCAGATATCCTTGAATTCCGCCCCTTCTGCTGGTGAACCGATTGGTGCTTTCCACTGTCTACCAGATTTAAACGGAGGGTCAAGATAAATCAGGTCAATCGTATTTGAATCCATACCCCGCATAATGTCAAGATTGTCGGCAATAAAAAGCGTTCGGTTATCAAAGTTCATCCTATACTCCGTTTATCGTGGTTTGCCATAATCTAAGACGGCGTATCACAATCCGTCAAGTCCAAAACTACTTGTTGCGAAAAATAATATCAAATAGATGAGTCGCTCGAAAAGTTCGCCTTTTCCGTATTGTGTATTGGCGTTTTCTCGGATGTAATTGAGGGCAGTGTAGAACCCGTTATCTGTTTCTTCAGTTTCGGTTCCCAAGGCGAAATAGGTTTGTGTTGTTTCTGACATATCATTTCCTTACGCAATTGGGGATGATAGGCATGGGATGAGAGCTCCAAGACGGGCGAGGGAACCTCGCCCCTACGTTAAAAAATATAATATCTGATGGTGCCAGAAAAGTCAAGTTTAACTTATAATCCACAACCCAAAACTCACAATCTATTTTAACTTGACATCAGTTAGCAAAGATAGTATAATATATCATAAGACTTTTCAAAGAGGCGAATGATGAATATTGTATCAATCTATAAAACACTGGCGAGGAAACCGACACAAACATTTTCAGCGACTCCAGAAGTTTCTGACTCACTGCTGATTGCTGACCGCTGACCGCTAACTCAAAAATGTTACACTTTTCGCAAAATTGCTTTTTTTCACACAAGAGAAAATCGGAAATTAAACGTCAACAAACCCTTACAGTGACTGGTTTATCTAACGTTACAGGCAACACACTAAATGGTACACAGGTGTAACATTTAGTGTAACATTTTTAACGAAAATTGATTAAGATATGCCGTTCTGTTAATTGATTAAGATATACCGTTCCGTTAATCCATATTCACCTCCATATAATCCCGTCAATCTTTGAATCCTGTAAATCCTGATTTGCGGCGTACTCGCCTCGGTTCATGCTATTAAGGCATTCATACCGTTGATTCTGATTCATGCGACGTGCATTCTGACAACCCGCTGCCAAAATATTTACACACCACACAGATATATTAACTTGAACACCCCACCTTTTTCTGATATACTATCAACCGACAAATAGCACATGCCACACAGAAGGAGTAGACATGGCAACACAAAACATGCTTTCTGCGCAGCAAATCGCAGCGCAACTTTACACAGTTAGAGAATTTACCAAAACTGAGGCTGACATCGCTGAAACGATGAAAAAAGTCCGAGAGCTCGGATACGAAGCGGTGCAATGCTCCGCACTCGGTCCAGTTTCGCCCGCCGCTCTGAAAAACATTGTTGACAGTGAAGGTCTGAGCATCATTGCGACACATACCGATTACGGACGCATGCGCGATGAACCGCAATCCGTTATTGACGAACATCAATTATGGGGCTGCAAGCATGCGGCGATCGGTGGTCTGCCCGGCGAATACCGTACAGCCGAAGGCTATGCGAGGTTTGCCAAAGAAGCATCCGAAGTTGCAGCACGTCTCGCCGAAGGCGGTATCACCTTTTCGTACCACAATCATAGTTTCGAGTTGGAACGTTTCAACGGCCGCACGGGTTTGGAAATCTTGTACGCTGAAAGCGATCCGAACCATTTCAAGAGCGAACTCGATACATACTGGATTCAACACGGCGGTGGGGATCCGGCAGCGTGGATAAGAGACTTAAAAGGGCGCGCCGACATCATTCATCTTAAGGATATGGCAATGCAAGGCTCGACACAACGCTTTGCTGAAGTCGGCGAAGGCAACCTTAATTGGTCCGCTATCTTAGATGCTTGTGTTTACGCAGGTGTTGAGTGGTATATTATTGAGCAAGATACTTGTTATGAACGGGATCCATTTGAGAGTTTAGGCATCAGCCTTAATAATCTCAAAGAGATGGGGTTCGCATAGATGCATCGCTGCTACCTATAATTAATTTGTGTTTGTAGTAGCGCGTTCATTGTGCGTTCGTGTTTCCCAACGGGCAATAAATTGCCCTACTACGAACCTAAATGTTTATTCAGGTTACCCTGAACTTATCTTTTATTTGACATTCTCGCTTCGTTATGATACAATTAAAGGCGAACAGGACTTATTTCTGTTAACGGGGCGTGGCGCAGCCCGGAAGCGCGCTTGAATGGGGTTCAAGAGGTCGCTGGTTCGAATCCAGTCGCCCCGATTTTGATATGTCATATCGATTTGCAAGTCGGGCAGGGGGGATGCCTTGCCCGTCGCTTGCGCAGTAAACGTACGTAAAAGAGGGAGTTGCAGTAGTGGATAAGTCGTGCATCAATGTCGGCATTTTAGGGTGGGGAACCGTCGGAACCGGCGTTTCCAAGATTTTGATGAATCAGCATGCCCTTATTGCCAAAAATAGTGGTACGGAACTACACCTAAAAAAAATAGTGAAGCGGACGCTTCCTGCGACGCGCGAGGGCGTTGAACTTCCCGTAGACTGCCTGACAACCAATCCAGCAGAAGTCACTGACAATCCAGATATTGACATCGTTGTCGAACTTATCGGTGGCGTCACAGAAGCACACAGTCTCATTAGGCGTGCCATCCAAAATGGCAAACATGTTGTTACGGCAAACAAAGCACTTTTAGCGGAACATGGTGGCGAACTGTTCCAACTTGCCTCCGAACATCAGGTGAGCCTTAATTTTGAGGCAAGCGCTGCAGGTGGTATCCCGATCATCAAAACGCTGCAGGAAAGTTTCGCAGGTAACCAGATCCACTCTCTATACGGCATTGTAAACGGCACGTGTAACTACATTTTAACTGAAATGCACGAGCGTACAGTCGACTTTTCGGATGTGCTAAAAGCTGCACAAGACATGGGTTACGCTGAAGCCGATCCGACGCTTGACGTTGAAGGTATTGATGCCGCCCAGAAACTCATCCTTCTCATCGCGCTTGCCTACCGGAGCAGCATTTCACTGCCACAACTCCACGTCGAAGGTATCACAAATGTCACCCAGAAAGAGATTCAATATGCGCGGGAATTGGGTTACGTTATCAAATTGCTTGCTATCGCGAAACTGACGGATGGAAATCGTGTGGAGGCGCGCGTGCATCCGACACTTGTACCGGAGCGGAGTTTGCTGGCGAACGTTGGTGGTGCATTCAACGCAGTTTGTGTTATCGGCGACGCCGTCGGTCCAACACTGTTTTATGGGCAAGGCGCAGGCGAAATGCCAACGGCAAGTGCGGTCGTCGCTGACATCATCGATGCAGCAAAATCCGCACAACAAGGCGTGAGTACGCCGATTTCGCAAGCATGGCTTGCCGGTGCACAAGCGGAAGTTGATATTTGTTCCATCGACGATATAGAAACACGTTATTATATCCGGTTCGTTGTTGCTGATCGACCCGGGGTTCTCGCGAAAATCGGCACGATCCTCGGAAACTGGCACATTAGCATTGCCTCTGTCATTCAGAAGGACCCACACGGCATGGAGACGGTCTCCCTTGTTATGCTAACACACACGGCACGGGAAAAGAATATGAAAGCAGCACTGGCAGAAATTTATACGCTCGAAGAGGTGAAAGAGGACGCGCAACTCATCAGGATTGAAGAAGAGGTCGATTTTTGAGAGGTGAAAATTGAATATGAAGGAAGGCATAAGAGATACCTTAGTGTTCGACGTGAAAGACCTTCGACACGAGGACTCCAAGAAATACGAAGCACTTGTGCCACACGAGACCCTCGATCTGATTTATGAGGAAGCCGAATTTGTTAGCCCATTATTATGCACAGTTGCTTTATTCCGCCAAGGCGACGACAATATCTGGGTGACAGCAGACATCACCTCGGCACTCTCGGTAGAATGTCGACGGTGTGTTAAACCTTTTGAGATTGACGTAGCCACTACGCTAAACTTATTTTTTTCTTTCAATACTGAAGCCTCAGACGAAGATGACGCGGATACGCGATATTATGACGGGGAGACTTTAGACATTTCTGAAGATGCGCGGCAGGCACTGCTCCTTGAAATACCGATGTGGCCCCTCTGCTCCGAAACATGTGAAGGCCTCTGTCCACAGTGCGGATTAGAACTTAATGCTGGTACATGTTCTTGCGAGATTGAAAATGAGGCACCGGTGAGGGATTCTAACCCCCTGAGAGCGCAGCTCGAAAGCGTCCTTTCTAACGCCAGTCCTCTCAAAAATACTGGAAGACAGATGAAATCATAGCAAACGTAAATAGAAGTGATCTGAACCGTGACCTTTCAGACCTAAGACTAAAGGAGACAATTCCATGGCGCACCCAAAACGGAGAACCTCAAAATCGAAAAAAAGAATGCGGAGAAGCCATAACGCACTCTATGATAAAGCGACAAGTGTTTGTTCATACTGTGGGGAAACTATGATATCCCACCGTGTCTGCACCGAATGCGGGTACTACAACGGACGACCTGTACTCAAATCTGCCGATGAGGCATAGATGACGAATGCTGGTAGCCATAAAAGAGAGATATAATGACGCAACTTCGACATGCAACAATTACGGGGACAGGCTCTTACCTCCCTGAGCGGGTTATCACTAATTTCGACCTCGAAAAATTGGTCGATACCAGCGATGAATGGATTCGTCAACGTACGGGTATTCGGGAACGGCGTATTGCTGAAGACAATGTTGCGACTTCAGACCTCTGCGTCCATGCTGCCCGTTGGGCTATTAAAAATGCCAATATCAATCCGCTTGACATTCAGATGATCCTTGTCGCGACTGTTACGCCGGATACATTTTTTCCCTCAACAGCGTGTTACGTTCAGAAAGGCATCGGTGCAAAAAACGCCGCTGCGATGGATATTTCCGCTGCATGCGCCGGTTTCCTTTATGGACTGGACCTCGCAGATGGCCTGATTAGATCGGGACAATACGACACAATTCTTGTTGTTGGTGGCGAGATTTTTAATAAAATCGTTGACTGGAACGATAGGGGGACATGCGTTCTCTTTGGAGATGGCGCAGGTGCCGCCGTTGTTCAAGCCACAGATGAACCAAAAGGGATCCTCGCGTCCTATATCGGATCTGATGGGGATTACGCCGACATCAACCTGCTCGGTATCCCCGCTGGTGGTTCCCGAATGCCGGTCACACAGGAAGCGATTGATCAGAAATTAGACAAGATTCAAATGAATGGACGAGAAGTCTTCAAGTTAGGTGTCCGCCTCATGCCGGAAGCCGCGCAACGCGTATTACGCGAGGCAAACGTCAGTATTGAAGAAATCGATCTGTTAATACCGCATCAAGCAAACTTGCGCATCATTGAGGCAGTCGGCGATAGGCTCGGGGTCCCGCGAGAAAAGGTCTATATTAACGTTGACAAATACGGTAATACTTCTGCAGCGACAGTCATCATCGCTTTAGATGAGGCACTTCGTGAAGGTAGAGCGAAACCGGGCGATTTGCTGCTGCTTGTGACCTTCGGGGCAGGCTTAACATGGGGAAGCACGCTTCTACAATTGTAGCCGAGAACTGAACGCAGGTATTGACATCAGACAAAAATGACACAACTGGCGTTTATTTTCCCAGGACAAGGTTCACAGCAGGTCGGTATGGGAGCAGAACTGGCAGAAAATTACCCAGTCGCTGATGCTGTTTTTGAAGAAGCCGATGTAACGCTTGGGCGTGGATTGCGGAAACTCTGTTTTGAAGGACCAGCGGAAGATTTAAAGCAGACTGAAAATACACAACTCGCAATCCTGACGTGTAGCGTCGCAGCGTTGCGGGTCCTAAAGGCACACAACATTACTCCAAACGCTGTCGCTGGACATAGTTTGGGTGAGTATTCCGCGCTTGTAGCAGCGGGCGTACTTGACTTCTCAGACGCATTGCGTCTCGTTCACGCACGCGCGAGTTTCATGGCGGAAGCGGGTGAAATACAGCAAGGCACAATGGCAGCAATCCTTGGAATGGAAACAGAACGGCTCCAAAAACTTTGTGAGACAACCGAGGGGATTGTAAACATCGCCAATTACAACTGTCCCGGTCAACTCATTATATCTGGACAGGTCGAAGCGGTTAATCATGTCGTCTCTCTTGCTAAAGCTGAAATAGGTGCAAGGCGATGTCGTCCACTACCGGTCAGCGGAGCGTTTCATTCCGCACTGATGGCACCAGCACAACAGAAGTTCAAATCTGTACTCGATTCAGTGCTGCTCCATCCACCTCAAATCGACATTGCGATGAATGTAACGGGTGAGTTCGTCATAGATGCAAATGATATTAAACGCCTCCTATTTCAGCAGATAACACAATCTGTCCAATGGGAAAAAACATTACACACTATCACGAATACGGGTATTACGCATTTTGTCGAAGTAGGTCCTGGAAAGGTTTTGTCGGGTTTGGTAAAGCGTACGCTTCCCGAAAGCAGTGCTATGAATATTGAAGACCTCAAGACGCTGTCTCTCGTGACAGATGAATATGGAAGTGGTAAACAAGAGTAATGGATGTAACAACGGAACGGAGTGCTTTTAGGGAAAACTTATTGAGTGGCAAAACAGCGATTGTAACGGGCGCGTCTCGTGGTATCGGTGCTGCGATTGCACAGAGGCTTTGTGAAACCGGTGCCAACGTCGTCTTATGTTCACGCTCTGCGGATGCTGTTGGAGAGATCGCTAATACACTCGAAGATAAAGGTCACAGTGTACATGCGATGGCTGCCGATATTTCCCAAAAGGCAGATGTTGAAGCACTGATTGAAGAAACGACTGCGCAATTCTCACAAATTGATATCCTTGTAAACAATGCCGGGATTACTCGTGATACGCTGCTGATGCGCCTTAAAGATGAGGATTGGAACGCCGTTCTACAGACGAATCTGACCGGCACGATGTACTGCACGCGTGCGGTGCTTCGTCCTATGATACGTCAGAAAAGTGGACGGATTATTAACATTTCATCGGTAGTTGGCTTAGCGGGAAACGCCGGACAAGCAAATTACGCCGCTGCAAAGGCTGGCATTATCGGTCTGACAAAGGCAACGGCTAAAGAAGTTGGTGCCCGCGGTATTACCGTGAACGCGATCGCCCCCGGCTTTATCACGACGGATATGACAGCACAAATATCGGAACAGAATCAGAAACAACTGCTTGGACTGATTCCGTTGCGAGGATTTGGGCATCCAGAAGACGTAGCAGATGCTGTCTGTTTTCTGGCATCGGACGCTGCACGCTATATCACCGGTCAAACACTTCAAGTTGACGGGGGTATGGTGATGTAATTCAAAAGTTGTCAGTTAATAGTTATCAGTTAACAGCCACAAAAGGTGTGTTGTTTAACCGAAAGCCTCTTTCATGACAACTAACAACTGTAAACTCTAAAAAGGAGATTAGAGAAACACTTATGGCAACGAATCAAGATCGTCTCATTGAAATTATAGCGAAACAACTCGGTGTTGATGAAGGTAATGTGACCCCAGATGCCTCTTTCATGGAAGACCTTGGGGCTGACTCACTTGATACTGTTGAGTTAGTTATGGCTCTTGAAGAGGAATTCGACATCGAAATTCCAGACAGCGATGCTGAGAAAATTCAGACTGTTCAAGATGCCTTGAATTACTTAGACGAGCATGTATAGTTAAGATATATCACTGATGGGCGTATAGCAGGACCCTATAAGCCCGCCTTAGTGCGCGCTTGGTTGCTGTTCCGAGCGCGCTTGCAACCTCATTAAAAAAGGATCGGTCTCGTGGAGCGTGTAGTTATTACAGGAATCGGCGTTGTCAATGCGATTGGCAACACGAAAGAAGAATATTGGGATGCGCTTGCCAGCGGTAAAAACGGAATCGGACCTTTAACCTATTTCGATGCCTCTGAGCATCGCACCCAAATCGCTGGAGAGGTAAAAAACTTCCAAGCGGAACAGTATATGGATCGTCGCGCTGCGTCTCGGTTCCCGCTGTTTATCCAGTACGCGCTTGCTGCCTCAATCATGGCACATGAAGACGCTGGCTTGGAACTCAACAGCGTTGACCCTTACCGCGCTGGGGTACAAGTCGGTTCTGGCATCGGCGGCATTGGGGTCCTCGAAGACAACGCAAAAACCCTCGCTGAACGGGGCGTTAAACGCGTCAGCCCATTCCTTGTCCCATACATGATTATTAACATGGCAGCAGGACAGATCTCAATCCACTTTAGTCTCAAGGGTCCTAATTCTACATCTGTTACTGCATGCGCCAGTGCCAACCACTCTATTGGGGATTCATTTCGTATCATTCAACGCGGCGAGGCAGATGTAATGTTCACGGGTGGCACGGAATCTGCGATTACACCTCTGGCTTTTGCGGGTTTCTGCTCAATGCGAGCGATGTCGGAGCGAAATCATGAACCTGAACGCGCCTCGCGCCCGTTCACCAAAGACAGGGACGGCTTCGTGATGGGAGATGGTGCCGGCATATTAATCCTCGAATCGTTATCACATGCCCAAAAACGGGGTGCGCATATCTACGCAGAGATCATCGGCTATGGAATGACTTCAGACGCACACGACATGGTAAGCCCCCCTGAGAACGGTGAAGGGGCAACGAAAGCGATGGAGTTCGCACTTAAGGATGCAAAATTGTCGTCAGATGCCGTTGATTATATCAATGCCCACGGCACTTCTACGCCGGTCGGCGATGTGGCTGAAACAAACGCCATAAAAACGCTCTTCGGTGAATATGCGTATAAAATCCCTGTCAGTTCCACCAAATCCATGATTGGGCATCTGCTCGGTGCTGCTGGAGCTGTGGAACTCATCGCCTGTTTAGGTGCAATGGGAAAAGGCTTTCTGCCGCCGACGATCAACTACGATATGCCAGATGAAGCCTGCGACTTGGATTACGTCCCGAATGAAAGCCGTGACGCGAAGATAGAAGTCGCGCTTTCCAATGCGTTCGGTTTTGGTGGACACAATACTTCAATTGCTGTCCGCAAATTTGCAGGTTAGCACTCTCATCTACTTGGATATGTTTCGGAGACGCTATGTACGCAGCTTACATTGGCTTCGGAAGCAACATCGGCGACCGGCTCAAACATATCCAGAATGCCATTCACGCCTTATCGAAAACGGAGGGAATCACTTTACAAGAGATTTCCTCCATTTACAAAACAGCACCGGTAGGATATGAAGCACAAGGTGAATTCCTGAACGGTGTTGCTGCGATCCAAACCCCTCTCTCGCCTCTCTCCTTATTACACACTTTAAAAGACATCGAAACTGCTGTTGGTAGACAACACCGCATCCGCTGGGGTCCGAGAGAAATCGACTTGGACATATTAATCTATGGAGATTTATGTCTCCAGACCGAGAAACTTATTGTGCCACATCCAGAGATGCATCTCCGCCGTTTTGTCTTGGTCCCCTTAGCAGAAATTGCCCCTAATCTTGTGCATCCCGTTTTTCAGGAAACCGTTCAGGTCTTGCTTGCGCGTCTTGAGGACGATAAATCTATTTTAAAAATTGTCTGAATCACTATCTCACAACCCTATTTTCTCTACGATTTTCTCCGGTGTGTTATAAGGACGAACTACTTGGTTAAGCACCACAATTGCAACCTTTGCTGGCAAATTGCGAAATATTTCAACACTGTTTCTTATAGACTTCCACACCACAATATGCTATAATCTCCTCAATGCCTTATATTAAGGAGAGCAGAAACATGAGATGGTTTGAGACGCGCGGGCCTGTCTATCCTGAGGATAACTACGTCGTCACACGTACAGATGAACGCTCAGATTTTATGAATCGGCTAAAAAGGGGGAGATATGTCGTTTTGTTCGCACCGCGCCAGACAGGTAAGACGACTTTCTTCCGAAACGCGCTTGACGCACTTGAAACTGAAGATAACACCTACTTCCCAATACAACTTAATTTTGAGGGGTACGCAGACAGCGACGCTGCCACTTTTTACCCATCTCTTTGTGAAGAAATATGTAAACAAATTAAGAACATCTTTCAAAAACGCCAAGAGAATCCCACCGATAAACTCAACTATTTTTTAGCAAATACCCAAATAACCGAAGCGATTTCAATGCGAAGGTTTTTTGAAGACTTTGGGGGTTTGTTGGAAAATCAGCGGGTTATTATGATCATTGATGAGTTTGATGGTATCCCTCCAGACGCTATCAGAGGGTTTCTGCATTCGCTACGCCATATCTATCTCTCTGGAAGGACGCGATGCCCACATAGCATTGGCCTCGTCGGCGTTAAAAGCATTACACAACTCAACTACGACCGCTCCATTTCACCCTTCAATATACAAGACGAGTTTAAACTATCGAATTTCACGCGCACACAGGTGCAAGAACTCCTTTCACAATACACACAAGAAGTCGGACAGCCCTTCGCTTCCAAAGTCATAGAAGCGATTCACAAACAGACGGCTGGACAACCCGTACTCGTCAATCGATTCGCCCAAATTCTTACTGAAGAGATGGACATCCCGAAGAGCGAACCGATTACAATGGAACACTTTTCAAAAGCACACGAGCAGCTCCTGCGCGAACGACATACTAACATTGATCACCTGATAACGAATATCCGCAGAGACCGGCGATTTGAGGCATTCCTCATGAAGATCGTTTCTTACGATGAAGGCACAGAATTTAATCTTTACAATGAACTCATTAATGAACTGGCAACTTATGGTATCATTGCTGAAGGGACTGACGGTATGTGTGAGATTATCAATCCAATTTATCACTATTGCATTATGCAAGCGTTCAAACCGATAGTGAATGGACTGGAACAGGAATATTTACCCGAAGACACTCGCGCAGGATTTCAGGATTATCTCACACCAAATGGACACATCCAAATGGCAGCACTTCTTGATAACTTCCGTGATTTTATCGCACGCGTAGGCTTCAAAATTTTACAAGTGCCAGATACGCCCCGGGAATATGTCGGACAGCGTCTCCTCTTTGCCTATCTTGAACAGTTTGTCCAAATTGTGGGCGGCACCATGTACCTTGAGGCACAAACTGGACGGGGTAGAATGGACATTCTCATTCGTCATAACCAGCGAAAACATATCGTCGAAACAAAAATCTGGGGCGGAACTGCGCGTTATCAGGCAGGCAAAAAACAACTTGCTGCGTACGTCAAATTGGAGAACGCCACAGCGGGATATTACGTGGTATTCGATCATCGCAACGCTCCGGAACCGCGCACAGAGACAGAAACCCTCAATAGATTGACAATTCGGAGTTATGTGATTCCTGTGATTCAAGAACGTCCTTCAGATTGACTCTAAACACGCCTTAGCAGTGATGCCTACACATTCTGAAAAACTTGCAATTTCTGCCCAAGTATGATATAATTCCTAATATCTTTAATTCGGAACATACGAACCAAATATACCAGCAATTATAAATGCCAAAGGAATTTTATCGCAGACAAGAGAAAAGATGAACATTCACGAATATCAAGCCAGACAAATTTTAGAATCCTACGGGGTCAACATACTACCGGGCAAGGTCGCTGAAACACCAGAGGAAGCGGAAGCCATCGCGCAAGAACTCAATTGTCCGACCTACGTCATCAAAGCACAAATCCACGCTGGCGGTCGCGGAAAAGGCGGTGGTGTGAAACTCGCCAATTCACCGGCTGAAGTAAAACAGCATGCCGAAGCGATTCTCGGCATGCAACTCGTAACGCCCCAAACAGGTCCCGAAGGTAAACGCGTCCGAAAAGTGCTGATTGCTGAAGCTGGAGAGATAGAAAAAGAATTCTATCTCGCTATACTTCTGGATCGAGAAACCTCGCATCTCACTTTAATCGGTAGCGAAGAGGGCGGTGTCAATATTGAGGAAGTTGCGGCAGAAATACCTGAAAAAATTATTAGAGCACAGATTCATCCGGCTTTCGGACTCACGGAGTTTCAAGCGCGGGAATTCGCATATAAACTGATTACGCACCCGGATTACCGTTCTATTATCCCGAAAGCAACGGAACTCATCACAGGCCTCTATAATGCTTTTACGGCGTATGATTGCTCACTTGTAGAGATTAATCCGTTAACCATTGTAAAAACGAACGATGAATTAGATATTGTCGCTCTCGATTCAAAGGTCAATCTCGATGACAACTCGCTTTGGCGACACCCCGATATAGCCGAAATGCGTGATCCACACGAAGAAGACCCAAGCGAATTAGAGGCAAGTGAATCGGGTTTGAGTTACATCCGTCTTGACGGTGATATCGGCTGTATGGTGAACGGTGCGGGACTGGCTATGGCGACGATGGACATCATTAAACAGAACGGCGGCGAACCGGCAAACTTTCTTGATGTCGGCGGCGGCGCGTCTGTAGAGGCAGTCGCCCACGCTTTCCGGCTCATCCTCGCAGACAAAAGTGTGAAAGCCGTTCTTGTCAACATCTTCGGCGGCATCATGAAATGTGACACAATCGCGAACGGTATCGTTGACGCAGCAAAACAGGTTGAACTCAATGTTCCACTCGTGATTCGGTTGGAAGGCACAAACGTGGAACTTGGAAAACAGATTATCGCCGAATCGGACTTGAACGTTCAACTCGCAGATGGACTTTCTGAAGCGGCAGAACTCGCAGTAGCGGCGGCGAATCCCGCATAAAAAGCAAAATTTCAGCGTTGTAGGGACAGGTCTTGTGCCTGCTAATTGGATACCCACGAGGGATATCCCTGTTGTAGGAACAGGTCTTGTGCCTGCCCAATCGGATACCCACAAGGGATATCCCTACATAGAAAATTTAGGCTTCAGGAGCATTAAACACGTGGCAAAACTCGAACTAAAGGACATAGACGTTACAGGGAAACGCGTTCTCGTACGGGTGGACTTCAATGTCCCGATGAAGGATGGCAAGATCACAGATGAAACCCGTATCACTGCCGCGCTGCCAACCCTCCTTGCCCTTATCAACACCGATGCGAAAATCATTTTGATAACACACTTAGGTAGACCTGAACCGGGTTCAATTGCTGACCGAAAGACGTTCACGACCGAACCGATCGCCATCGCGCTCAGTCAGAAACTCGGCAGGCGCGTCGCCCATGTTAACGATTGTATCGGTGCATCCGTACAGAGTGCTGTCGCTTCAATGCACAACGGGGAAGTCCTGCTTCTTGAAAACGTCCGTTTCTATGCCGAAGAAACCCAAAACGATCCAAAATTTGCAGAGGCACTCGGTTCGCTGGCGGATGTTTACGTCAACGATGCTTTCGGCACTGCGCACCGCGCCCATGCTTCAACGGAAGGCGTGACCCATTATCTGAACCCATGCGCCGCGGGTCTTTTAATGGCTCGCGAAATCTATTACCTCAGCACAACCCTCGAAAATCCAAAACGTCCTTATGTTGCTATTCTTGGTGGCGCAAAAATATCGGATAAAATCACACTGATTGAGAATCTCCTTGGGAAAGTTGATAAACTGCTGATCGGCGGCGGCATGGCATACACATTCTTATCGACGATGGGACTCAGTATAGGCAATTCAATTGTTGAAACTGAAAAACTTGATGTCGCAAAATCATTGGTTGAAAGGGAAACATTCTCAGCATCTGTTTCACTACCGGTAGATCACGTTGTAGGACAAAACTTTGACGCTGAAACCGAATCTAAGATTATTGATAAACAGGACATCCCTGACGGTTGGCAAGGATTAGACATCGGTCCCGAAACGGTCTCTGCATTTGGTGAACAGATTGCAGCGGCGAAAACAGTCGTATGGAACGGTCCCTTAGGTGTTTATGAATTCGAGAAATTCGCCCAAGGGACAATTGCGGTAGCGAAACAGATTGCCGATTCGGAGGCAGTGAGTATTATCGGCGGCGGTGACTGCGTCGCAGCGATACAGCAAGCCGGTGTTGGAGATCGCATGAATCACATTTCAACAGGTGGTGGCGCGTCCTTAGAATTTTTAGAAGGAAAAGCCTTACCCGGCATCGCTGCTCTAACGGATTCTTAACTTACAAGTCGTTAAGAAATCACCCATAATCCAAAGGCGGTTAGAACTAACCGAAAACCCGGGGAATGCCATACGGCATTCATACCGTTGATTCGTGAAACGAAGTGGAACGGTGCCCAGATTTAATAGTGAAAAGTATGTTTGATAAAATAGTTCCCCGTAGTGAAGACTACGCAAAATGGTATACACAGGTCATCCGTCAAGCGGAAATGGCAGACTACGCGCCCGTGCGCGGCTGTATGGTCGTGCGTCCTTACGGTTACGCGCTCTGGGAGAACGTCAAAGAACAATTGGATACCCGTTTCAAGGAAACAGGACACCAAAACGCCGCTTTTCCACTCTTCATTCCGATGAGTTTCATTGAGAAAGAAGCAGAACATGTTGAAGGTTTCAAACCCGAGCTCGCCATTGTTACGCATGGCGGTGGGAAAAAGTTGGAAGAACCTCTTGTAGTCCGTCCAACCTCTGAAACCATCAT
Organism: Candidatus Poribacteria bacterium; assembly: GCA_965232115.1. Taxonomy (GTDB): domain Bacteria; phylum Poribacteria; class WGA-4E; order WGA-4E; family WGA-3G; genus WGA-3G. Next base: position 2,295,957 of record OZ246958.1, on the reverse strand, counting down.
CGGCTATATGTATAGCCAGTGGATCCAGTCCTACCGCGATTTGCCGGTGCTTATCAACCAATGGGCAAACGTAGTTCGATGGGAGTTGCGCACCCGTCTTTTCCTAAGAACGATGGAGTTCTTCTGGCAAGAGGGACACACTGCACATGCGACGCATGAAGAAGCAGAAGAAGAGACACTCCGCATCCTTGATCTCTACACCGATTTCGCTGTCAACGAAGCCGCGATACCTGTGATACCCGGTCGCAAGAGTGAAAGCGAAAAGTTCCCTGGTGCCTTAACCTCCTATACGATTGAGGCGATGATGGGTGATAAACGCGCCCTACAGGCAGGCACATCACATGATCTTGGACAGAATTTCGCGAAAGCCTTCGATATCCAATACCTCGATGCCAACCAGAAACAACAGTACTGCTGGACAACCAGTTGGGGGATTAGCACCCGAATGATTGGCGCGATTATCATGACACACGGAGACGATCAAGGGTTAGTCCTCCCGCCGAGACTCGCTCCCACACAACTCGTCATCGTTCCAATCGTTCCAAAAAATAGAGAAGATGACAAACAGTCAATTATGCAAGCCGTTGACACTATTTGTGAGACCTTGGGCAGTGTCCGTTATCATATTGACGACAGACACGACTATTCACCCGGCTGGCGGTTCAACGAATGGGAATTGAAAGGCGTTCCGCTCCGCATAGAGATAGGTCCGCGTGACTTGAGCAACCAACAGATCGTTCTTGCACGGCGCGATATACTCGGCAAAGAAGGTAAAACCTTTGTGCCGATTGCCGATGCTGCTGAAACAGTGATCCAGATGCTCGACACAATTCAAGCAGATATGCTCAAACGGGCAACGGAATTCCGCGATGCGAACACCTCAGAGCCCACTACCTACGACGCTTTTAAAGAGGTGGTCGAAGAGGGATTTGCCCGGGCATGGTGGTGCGGCGACGAAGGATGTGAAGACAAAGTTATAGAAGAAACACAGGCGACGATCCGATGCGTCCCAATAGAACAACCCAACGGAGATGGTGCGTGTATCGTTTGTGGTAAACCTGCCGAGGAGACCACAATTTTCGCCCGCGCCTATTAGACGGGTTGTCAGTTATCAGGACTTCTTTAACTGACAACCAATAACTAAAAACCAATAACCATAAAATATGAGCATACTTGTTAACAAAAATACAAAAGTGATTGTGCAAGGCATTACTGGTCGTTCTGGACGCTTTCACACGGAGCAGTGCGCAGCTTACGGCACCCAAATTGTCGCCGGTTCAGTTCCCGGTAGGGGCGGGTCGGATGTGAACGGTATTCCGGTATACGACACTGTAGCAGAAGGCGTTGCAGCAACAGAGGCTAATACATCAATGGTTTTCGTCCCCGCACGCTTCAACGCTGCGGATTCCATCATGGAAGCTGCCGAGGCTGGCGTTGAACTGATTGTTTGTATTTCCGAACATATCCCCGTTCTTGATATGGTTAGGGCGAAGGCGTACCTTCACGGAAAACCAACACGGTTAATCGGTCCGAACTGTCCCGGTGTCATTACACCCGGCGAATGCAAAATCGGTGTGATGCCTGAATTTGCCTATACTCCCGGCAATGTCGGTATCGTCTCCCGTAGTGGAACCCTAACTTACGAAGCTGCTTATCAACTGAAATGTCTCGGCATCGGTCAGTCTACTTGTGTCGGTATCGGTGGGGATCCAGTCATTGGGACTAACTTCGTTGATGTCCTTAAACTTTTTGAAGCGGATGATGACACGGATGCCGTTGTTCTCATCGGCGAAATCGGCGGTACGGCGGAGGAAAAGGCAGCACTGTTTGTGAAAAACGAAATGACAAAACCGGTTGTCGGTTTCGTCGCCGGGCAAACTGCGCCACCAGGAAAACGGATGGGGCATGCGGGGGCAATCATCTCTGGTGGACAAGGTACGGCTGCGGACAAAATTCGGGCACTCAAAGACGCGGGAATCGCTGTGGCTGATAGCCTTGATGTCATTGGGGAAACTGTAGCAGATATTTTAAGCTATTAAAATCTGGGCATCGTTCTCCTATAAACATATCGTCCCGCTGGGGCTGAAATTCAGAAACCCCGTTGGAATTCACCGAAAACCACTGCGAAATGAAATTGTGAGCGATTAGCGAACAATTTGTCTTAGCTTTACATTTGGAGCAGTGCCCAGAGTTAATAATTTAAAAGATGAAGAAAGATATTGCTTACTTACACACCAAAAAACGGGAGCAGCAACCGATCACTGTGCTAACCTGCTACGATTACCCGACCGCTCGTTTGCAAGACGCGGCAGGGATCGACATCGTCTTTGTCGGAGACAGTGTCGGGACGAATATCCTCGGCTATAGCAGTGAGGTAGAAGTGACGATGGCAGATATGCACCACCACCTCAAAGCAGTACACCGTGGTGTGACAGACGCTTACCTCCTCGTTGATATGCCTTACGCCGCTGACCGAGACGTGAAACAGGCTCTTGCCAATGCGAATCTCTTCTTATCCGATGGCGCAGATGGTGTTAAATTAGAAGGCGGTATAGAAAAGGTCCCGATTGTTGAGGCTCTTACCGAACACGGCATAGAAGCTTGCGCACATATCGGACATAACCCACAGATCCATGGCACTAAAGCAACGACACACGGCAAAACGTTTTCAAAAGCGAAACGTCTCATCGAAACAGCATCAGCACTTGCAGACGCTGGCGCGAAACTCATCGTCCTTGAGAAAATCACCGAAGAGGTCAGCCAAATCATCACCGAGACCCTCAACATTCCCACCATTGGTATCGGAGCCGGACGGTTCTGTGACGGACAGGTACTCGTTATCAACGATATATTAGGGATAGGTCCGCCTTTCAAACACGCCAAACGCTATCAGGATTACAATCACCTGACTTTTGAAGCAATCTGCAGGTATCGAGAAGAGGTAACAAACGGTACATTCCCCACAGATGCGAATGTCTCCCATATCCCCGCGGACAAACTCGTACGGGTGCAGAAGTGGCTGAAATCGGAACGTTAATGCTTCATATCGCCTTTTCGTAAGTGAGGTAGTAATATTCGACCGCCTCAACGACCTGTGTGCCTTCCAACCGGATAGATTCCTTAAAAAACGGTGCATCTAACACCCACGTGTGGTATTCGCCTTGCTCTCCGCAGGGGTCAATCGGTAACTGCTTCAGTTCTGAAATGAGTTCCAAATCTAAATATCTACCCGCAATAGTAGACTGAAAATACTTCTTGTAAGCCAAAGAGCAGATGACTTTAAATTCTTTAGAGACCAACTCATCCAATATCGCCTCTCGCTCCAACTCCCACAACGGCTTATAGACCCCCGCCACGCCAGCCGCAACACCATCAATCCAATTCGGCATCCCACCAACAGTCGAAATGTCGCCCGTAATTAACACCTCAATGTCACTATTTCTAATCTTCTCAATTTGTTGACGATAACTCGACGCATAAGGTTCAGAGATCGGCATGAATTCAATTGGGATCCCGATTTTTCGTGCTTGCAGTTCCATGAGTTGCGTCGGATGGGCGTAGAACTGCCGATTGTCTGCTGGGACAAAACAGACAAGTCTCCTTATATCGTAAAGATTTAAGGAGACTTGAAAGGCGAGGGCGGAATCTTTTCCACCCGTCCATAATACAACAGCTTTCTTTTTCTTCATGAGACAGCCCAAAGATTACGCATCCAACGGCACGACATCAGCATAGATATAGGTCGGCGACGTGTTGCTTCTTGTGTGAATTTTGTCGTTGTTATCTTCAGCAGAAACAATATCCCGCTGGACAACTCTACCGGGTTTGGCAGCAACAGGCGAACTAAACATCGGTCCATCAACAACACAGGTATGGAATTCACCGTTTTCGCCGAGCGGATCTACGCCATCAGGCATATCTGCGAGGAGGTTAGCATCAAACCAGCGTCCCGCAAAGTCAGCGGGAACTTTGGTAGGATTAAGTGCCGTAACAATGGCGCGCAAGCCGGATGCGATCATCCTTTGGGCAAGCGCCGTTGTGTCCTCTTTCCACACTGGAAAAATCGGTGTGAAACCCGTTCCGCTGAGCTTATCCTCGCGATACTCCCGAATGTCCTCAAGGAACAGATCCCCAAATGCGAAATGTGATGCCCCCAAATGCTCAGGTAACGCTTCCACCTCAGCAAGAAATTTCCGCATCGCCTCTTCGTAGATAGCGTTAGAACAAGGATAGGGGATCGGTATCTCGTACAACGGTACCCCAAGTTTCTCAGATTGCTGTTTCAACACCCATGCGGGTGTAGAGTGAATAGACACCCGGTCAAATGTTTTCGTAACAGTCGTAAAGATACCGCGCACGTCATAGTGTTCCGGTTGTTGCCGTAGCGTATGCAATGCCCAAGCGGAATCTTTACCAGAAGACCAAGAAACCAAAACCGGCACGGGTGCCTTCCCGCTCGTCTGTTTTGCCATTATTAAACCTCTCTGTTAATCTATACTGCCAAAAAGTTTGCCAATAGGCTCTTCCCAGCAGCCGTCAAAATTGACTCCGGATGAAACTGCACACCCCAGATAGGTAAAGTTTTATGCCGAAGTCCCATGATCTCGTCTTGGTCTGTCCACGCCGTAATCTCAAAACATTCCGGCAGTGTTTCCTTTCGGACGATAAGTGAATGGTAGCGCGTCGCCTCAAATGGATTATCCAAGCCTTCAAAAAGCTCAGCACCGTTGTGGACTATCATGGAGGTTTTGCCGTGCATCAATCGATCCGCACGCACCACCTCACCGCCAAACACATCACCGATGCACTGATGCCCAAGGCAGACACCCAAAATCGGCACTTTTCCAGCGAAGTGCTTTATAACGTCATTAGATATGCCTGCCTCTTTCGGCGTGCAAGGCCCAGGTGAAATGACAATTCGTTCCGGCTGCAGGGCATCTAATGCTTCCAATCCTATCTTTCGACTCCGATGAATCTCCAGTTCAGCCCCGAGCTCGCCGAGATACTGAACGAGATTATAGGTAAAGGAGTCGTAGTTATCAATCATTAAAACCATTTTTTGCTCCTTTAACAAAAATCGACGATTATTTTTCACAACAAGAGCCCTTGCTCCGCCAAATCAATAGCCGTGAACATTGCCCATGCCTTATTTAAGGTTTCATAATACTCGGTTTCAGGTACCGAATCCGCGACGATCCCACCCCCAGCTTGTACGTAAGCGATGCCATCTTTAATGAGGGCAGTTCGGATCGTAATCGCTGTGTCAGCACTGCCAGAGAAACTGAAGTAACCGACTGCGCCGCCGTATGTGGCGCGACGTGTCGATTCAAGTTCGTCGATGATTTCCATCGCGCGTACCTTGGGGGCACCAGAGAGTGTACCCGCAGGTAGACACGAGCGAAGGACATCAAAAGCCGTCATATTCTCGCGCAGGCGGCCAACGACGCGTGAAACGATGTGCATCACATGTGAAAAACGTTCGACGATCATAAGGTCGGTCACCTCAACGCTATGATACTCACACACACGTCCAAGATCGTTTCGTCCTAAATCCACGAGCATGACGTGCTCCGCACGTTCTTTCGGATCCGTGAGAAGTTCCTGTCCTAACGCTTGGTCTTCTTCTGGTGTCGCGCCACGCGGACGCGTGCCAGCGATTGGAACCGTCTGGACGATGCCGTCTTCTACACGGACCATCATCTCTGGTGATGCACCCACGATGTTAAAACTATCAAATTTCAGATAATACATATATGGTGAGGGATTGACGACTCTCAAAGCTCGGTAAACCTCAAATGGGTCTACGGATACCGGACAACTCAGCCGCTGCGAACATACAGCTTGGATGATGTCCCCTGCTGCTATGTATTCTTTGGCGCGTCGCACCATATCCTCATAAGCAGGCTTCGTGAAATTCGACTGCGGCTCAGATGAGACATCCTCCCGCGGCTCTGGCTGATCATCTTTGTTCGCGTCCAGACGTATTTCTGGAACAGCCGTGAGTTTTTTAACCAAGGCATCAATTTTCGCAACTGCATTCGCATAAGCCGTGTCTACATCTCCATCAATATGTGCGTTCACTACCACCCGAATCTGATGGTTCACATGATCGAATATCAGAATCGTCTCGGCAATCATGAAAAAGCAATCCGGAATCTGCAGATCATCTTCAGTGCTATCAGGCAATTCCTCTACGAAACGCACCATGTCGTAACTCATATAACCAACCGCTCCACCGTGGAATTGCGGTAAGCCCTCAATATGGACAGGGTTATAATTCCGCATCATCTCCTCAAGTGCCCCTAACGGGTCTTCATATTCTTGTGATACCGTTTCACCCGTCGTCAAGTCCTCAATAGTAACCTGATGGCCTTTGCTCCGGAAAAGCACTGATGGCTGACTTCCCAGAAATGAATAGCGCGCAACATTTTCACCGCCTTCAACGCTTTCGAGCAAGAACATATAATTATCTGGCATCAACTTGTAAAAAGCAGATACCGGTGTCTCCATATCCGCTAAAATCGATCGGTATACGGGTATTGTGTTCCCTGATTTCGCTGCCTCGCGAAAATCTTCCAACGTTGGATGATACATCCATAACTCCTTTTTCATATCTGTAACATCAAAGTTTTTCTTATACAGCACCAAACATCATAAGCATAAGAACAGCAGTTGAAAACAGTGTTTACGATGGACAGTGCTATTCTGTTTTGACCTGTACGGGGTAAACTGAATCAAACAATTTCTGAGCAAATGCTAAGATACGAAAATTAGTAGAACATAGGAGACTGGTGCTTTATCCAGTTTCAAATTAAGGGGGTCCGCTTCCGTTTGTAGTAGGGCAATTTATTGCCCGTCGTTGAACTGAAACGTGCGATAAATCGCACTACTACAAACTAATCCTTAAATTCAAGGTGGACAAAGCACTAATAGACAGCATCTGCATCGAAAATCTTTTCACTTACCACACGCGTTGACTCTCCGTCGGGGGAAACTTCTCGAAAGAAGCAGGAGCGATAGCCGGTATGACACGCTGCTACCTTCTGCTCAACTTTAATGAGCAAGGCATCGCCGTCACAATCAACTGCGATAGACTTAACCGTCTGTGTATGCCCTGAAGTCTCCCCCTTTATCCAGAGTTTCTGGCGGGAACGGCTCCAGAAGCAAACGCGTCCGGTTGTTAGCGTCTCTTTTATGGCTTCCGTGTTCATATAACCTACCATTAAAATTTCGTTGTTCGTGTCATCTTGAATGACTGCAGCGACTAAACCGTCGCGGTCATATTTAAGTTCCGATAGAATTTTCATTCGGATTCTCCTCCTTAAAAACAAAAAACCTTACGCTTCCGGGAGTGGTATGCATAAGGCTTCAACAAGATTTAAAAATGAAAAAAGGCGATTTTCTATTTTTAGTGTATTTATCTGTTTAAGCACACACTCCCCGATAAGCAGTTGGAACGCCACCAATGCCAATGGTTGGATACGCTATGCAAACTGGAGTGTGAACGGACAAGTGTCATGTTTATCGTTCTTTGCAGATAGATTAATAACTGGTAAATACTCGCTTCCGTCTGTGGAACGTTTCAAAGACTAACATTAATAATAACACATCTACTTCGCGTTGTCAAATTTTTTAATGAAAAAAATATTTGCAAAAAATAGCACAACGTGATACAATATATGCATTACAATTGAATAAGCTGACGATTTAGGTGCCGGAAGAGCCGGAGAATAGGGAAGCGCGGTGAGAATCCGCCACGGCCCCGCCACTGTGAACGATCGTAAATATCCGCTGTAGAAACCACTGTCAACGCATTGATGGGAAGGTTCAGCGGGCGCAAGATCGGAAGTCAGGAGACCTGCCTAAATCGTGTTTCACACATCTGCTTTCGCGGGAAAGCAGTGGAACAGCGCGCAGCAATATCCTGTCAGAACATAGAAATACTCATAAAGGTATAAAATCCTTGCACGAAACGACAGGATAAGACTCACACAAAATGTCGCCTCCTCTGCTTTTCGAGCCGTTTGCAAGTTAGCACTTGCTACAAAAAGGCTATGAAGGCAGGGGTTTTTTGTTTCATTACGGAGGTTCTAATGAACAAAGTTTTTTTGACTCGGCGGCATTTTTCGTGCCATGCTCACAATTTACAATCGCTCCTACTTATCGGTGCGATACTCTTCACACTCCTCCTTAGCCCCACTTTTGGACAAACAGAAGTTCAGGAACTGGCAGTGGTCATAAATGCCTTGACGCATCCTGACTTGGGCATCACCGCTTCACTCTCACTTATCGATCTGATGGAACCGAATGAAAGACGGGCTGTTGACAACGAGATACTCCGCATCGGCTTTGATCCAATATTGCGGCGGCGGGCAATAGGTCTGTCTATTCACGGGCATCTCGCCTATATCACGAGTTTCAACTTACCTATCACTGGCGAAACAAGTTCGGGTGACAGTATCTTTATAATCAACTTGGAAGATCGAGAGTTTATTGGCGAAATTCCAATCCAGGCAGGTACAACGCCGCAGCAGATCGCTTTGGTTAGTGATCAGAAGCTATACGTCACCTGTGCAGCGACGCATGAGGTGCATGTCGTTAACATCCCGAATCGCAACGTAACGAAGGTCCTCACCGGCTCCTTTAACAAACCGACGGGCATCACACTTCTCAACGGTAAGGCATACGTTTCAAATCCGGCATGGGAGTGGGATCCAGTTGAACGAAAAACGACCTATTACGATAGCAGTGTGACAGTGATTGATACAGAGACTGATATTATATTGAAATCCATCCCAGTGCCGACAAATGCCAGCACAATTGTCAACGATGGCGAATCCACTGTTATTCTCAAAACAACGGGGAATTATAATGATATTTCGGGACATCTCGTTCTGATTGACACAACGACTGATGAGATCATCGAAACAGTCAAACTCGGCTTCGCGCCTGGCTCCGTCGCCCTCAACTCACAAAAGCAGCTGTTTCTCCAAGGGAGCTGGCAAAACCCGGGCCTGCTCGTCTACGATGTTGCGGCACAAGCGTGGATTCGGGACGAAGATGACGTGATCGCCAACTTCAGCAACGATGCAGATGCCTCTATCAGTGGGGGACTGACCTTCGCGCCAGATGGAAGTCTCTATATCACCCAGCCCGATTGGTCGGGCGGTGGACAGGATTTCGTTCGCGTTATGGATGTCATGGATGCGTCTCTCCTACAAACCTACCGCGTTGGACCCGGTGCCAATAATTTGGGGTTTGCAACGATTGTGCCGCGTCGCGAAGATATCAACAATGACGGGTTCGTCAATGAGGAAGACCTAATAATCGCCAGCCGGTTCTTGGGGGATGAGGGCCCCGGGATAGTCGCCGATGTTAATGGAGACCAAGTCGTTAATGTCCTTGACTTAGTGCTAATAGGACAGTGGCTTTAACGGTTATCAGATCTCAGTAGAAGTCTGAACCAGGATTCTCATGATTTTCAGATTTGCTATGATTAAAAAAGTATCTAATCACGGACCATCTACCAATCTCATAAATCATAGTTCAGACTTCTTATCCAAGGCTGCCTACTATTTGCCTCTCCTTGTTTTCTTGTTCAGTTGTGCCTCAGCCCCTAAAGAGGGACCGTTCTCATGGAAAGTGACGTTCTTTTCATTGGGGGCAAAGGTGCAATTGAGTGCAGAAGCACCCGTTCAACGTCTGAATGCCTTTAACGCCGATGGCGTGAGGGTTGCGCAGCTCAATTTTCCCACGCCCCCCCGTCAGACAGAGCCACTCTATTTTGAATGGCGTGAGGGTGAAACCTACAGGTTTGAAGCGATCTTGACAACAGGCGATGTGGATGTCCAAACGGTAACTGCGCCGCGGACGTACACACAAGGTAGCTTAGAAATCGCCATCCCTTATGGTGTTGGAATGCAGATAGCGGCAGAAAACACATCAAGTAACAACCAAGTCGCTCTCGTCCTACACGACAGCGAAATGACAGCCACAATCCTCGTTAGAAATGGAAAGATACCAGCGACCTTTGACCTTGAACTTTGTCTCCCATCAACACTAACTGTTGTACATCTGCCAACAAGCTGGCAGGCTGAAACAACTGATGCAGAAACCTGTCTCTCGACCACTGGTAGATTTCGCGTCGCATCGGAGGTCTGGTATCGTGAACTGGTGCTGAAGACCTCCACAACAACTAACTCAGACAGGGAAGAAGTATCGGGAGTTGTCCGCTTCACAACAGATAGAGGGCAAACGTGGGAACAACAGACAAGGGTACAGTTGCGAACGGCAACTGTCTCCGAGATGACTGAATACCTCTCAATAGCATTAATCGAGATGCCTACAGATGCAACAGGCGCAGTAGACGCCAAGCAGCGGGCGGATACCATCTACTACCCGCGTCCACTGTTCAGTTGGCTTGACACCTCGCAGACGAATCCATTTGAGCCGACAACCTTTCAGACCATCCGCCTCCGCAATCAGAGTGAAGAGACTATCCATGTGGCTGTGTCATCAATCAATAGAGATATAAAGACCGGCGAAGTTGTCCCTTTTCTCACACCACCAGAGACAGCGAATGGTGGTACGAATCAGAGCGTCGCTTTCGCGAGTCTACCCGGTGGTGAAGTTACGGAAATTCCCTTACCTATCTACTTTCATCCGACGTATCTAAAAGAGGGTAAGATAGAGCAGGCGATTCCTGGCGAATACACGCGCGATATTGTGATGAAGGTCTGGGGAAGCGACGCGACGATCTTCCGCGAAGAACGTCCGCTTCACCTGATTGTCCCAAATCAACAAGCACTGCTTGTTAGCCTTTTGGCAATCATCAGCAGTACGATCGGATTGGCAGTTGTCTTAAAGTTGCACAAACAACTGTTCGCCGGTTTCACGACGAAACAACTCATTGTTATCGCACTATTTGGCACGACAGTTTTCGTGGCGGTAATAGTCCCATCCACGTTGTTTCTTAACTTAATCAGCGCACTCCTCGGCCCTATCTCCGTACTGCTGACTGGCTTGATAAATGAGACGCTCTACTACGCTTTGCTGACCGCATTGTTAATTTATATTACCGGAGATCCTGAAAACTCGGAACGCGGTGTCTTGAAGGCAGAGAATAATGGGAGCGGCATCATTTTGCTTGTCTCCGCGGTCCGCTTACTTCTCGGGGGCGTGACGTTCGGACTGTTTACACCGATGGCGATTGTCTATACCGGTACAAGCGTTCTTCTCTTGGAAACGGGTTTCCTATTCGTGCGAGGACGTAGTTTGTTTATATGGGCAGTTGTCCTGGGTCTCTGCGACGCTATCGCTGTCTATGTCGATCTTCAACTCTCTATACTGCTCTATCGGCTTTTCTACGCCGATTGGTATATCCTTCTCCGAATTCTGATAGAAGGATTCGTCTATACGTTTATCGGCGTACTGCTGGGTGCGAGATTAGGACGAGGACTGTGGCGTGTAGCGGATTAAAGAAGGCATCTATTGTTGTCTGAGTCAGGATTTACAGGATTAGCGGATGATCAGAATTAGGGAACATATCAGGTTAACAGATGTTCTTATAGAATTACTCTACATTACGAGGAGCTATTACAATGAAGCGAATTCAATTTTTTAGTCTATTCTGTCTGCTTATGATTTTACCCATCAGTATTGTGACAGCGGATATGGATGTCACCTGGGTACGGACAGGCGTAGTACTTGAAACACAACAGAAAAACGGGGTTGAAGGCGAGATCAATGATATAACACTATCTATCAAGACAGCGAACGCCTCTGAAGCGTCCACAATTCAATGGCTCGATGCAAACCGGGTTTTGCTTCAATTTGCGTGGCAGCCCAACCAAAATTATCAATTTCGTCTGAACGATACCGAAACAACAGCAACCTCACCACTCAATCCTGAACCTTATCTGATTCGGACTGTTGAATTAGATGGACTTTTGTCATTGATGGAAAATCTCCGTCAACCCGCAAAACCGACAGCAATCGCCTTGGGGACCGGAAACGCGTCCAACACAGAAAAGTTGGCAGTTGCGACAGATAGCGGACATCTCGCGATTCTTCAACCCATCACGGGTGAAACGCTTTGGAAGACCCGTATTTCTGAAGGCTACGTGCGACGAGTAGCTTTCAGTCCTGACAACGCCCTGCTCTACGTCGGGGAACAGGCATCAGACGGATTCATCTACTGCTACAATCTAACAACTGATACACCGACACTTCGCTGGAAATACCGTACAGCCGACGACATCGAGACTTCCACGCCGAGTGATCCCGGAAGTGTCTACGCATGGGTCAGCTACCCCGGTCAGTCTTGTATGCAAACGCTGGTGAGCGGCGACCTTCTGGTTGCCGGTGTCCATTCGTGGACAGAAAACGATACACCTCGTAAGAAGTCCCAACTCTATAGGTTTGACAGTGAAACGGGAAACGTTACTTGGAAATGGCCCCACGACAGCGCGGTATCAAGGATAATACGCTGGTTTGACGTGAGTGCTGATGGAGAAACACTCGCACTCGTAACAGATGCAGGACATAATTTACAAGGAAACACGACTGATGGAAGTGGCAAACTCGTCGTTCTCAACGCGAAAGACGGCACAGAAAAGTGGCAGGCAGCTATTGAACCGTTGACCCCCTATTTCTCACAGGTCACGTTTTGGCGTGGAGTTAGCGTCTCTCCTGATGGTAAGTTTATCAACGTAACAACAGACGACGGACGCGCCTTCATCTTTGACGTGAATAATCCAGAACCGGTATGGAGTGAGAACCTAACGACTCCACTGGAGGTGAGTGGTATTCCTATCGTAGCAACCTCTGGCACAATCGATGCGACGGACGCAGCGGCACTTTTTGTTACGGGTGATACATATATTCCCTATCATCTCCGAAAAGGCGCACAACGCCCTTCGGGAGCACACCCAAATGCGATGACCCTGTTCGCGTATTCGTGGACGGGTGAAAAAATGTGGCAGTGGCAACTTGAGAATATGCCGCAAGGTTTACGTATTGACGCGAAGGATCGCTACGCGCTGTTATCTGTTTCTAAGCGTACGCAGGATCCGAATGAGAGCCTCCACGGCGTATCAATGTTTGATTTAAGCGCAGAAGGAAGTGGTTTATCGAAATACCTATACACCTACCGCACGGAAGGGCAGCTCCCTTATGATACACTCTCGATTAGTGCAGATAGTGCGCTCATCGTTATCGTTGAGGTCCCGATTGCGATGCCAGATGAAACGGTGCGTGGAAAGAATCGGGTGCATGTGTTGTATTGATTTTTTGTAGTATGAACATTCATCTTGATATATTTTGCAATATACTGTATACTTTCCGCATTCACAATGGTTGGTTGTTGGGGAAAATACAAACGATTAACATGCCTTTAAACAATGGAAATTACAATGCAACAGTTTACAGACGAAGAATTATTGCAAATTATCGAAACTGGAGAGTCTGACGCTGTTGAGTTTAAGGAATCTTTGTCTGGTAGTGCTCCAGAAAGAATTAGGGAAGCGATCTGTGCCTTTGCCAACGACCTGCCAGATTATAAGAAGCCCGGTCTCATTCTTGTAGGCGTGAAAGACAACAAGACTATCGGAACTACGCCGATTACTGACGAATTGTTGCGGCGGTTAGCAGATATGAAAACGGACGGAAATATTGTGCCGCCACCATCATTAACGGTGAAAAAGCGTGTGCTGCAAAGCAATGAGATAGCTGTTGTCACAGTGCAACCATCTAATTCACCACCAGTACGATATAAAGGGGCTATTTTGGTCCGGACTGGTCCACGGCGTAGTATCGCCACGGCACAAGATGAGAGTATTCTTAATGAAAAACGGCGATCAGGAGAATTACCCTTTGACTTATGTTCTATTCCAATTGCTAGCGTGCCAGATCTTAATTTGGTCCAATTTAGGTATGAATACCTACCTCAAGCATTTTCTCCCGAGATATTAGAGGCCAATGACCGAACCTTGAATGAGCAATTAGCTGCTACAAAGATGATCGTCTCCGCCGACCAACTTACTGCCACTGTGCTTGGAATCCTCACGCTTGGGAAAAATACGCAGGATTTTCTGCCTGGTGCGTACGTGCAGTTCCTCAAAATTGATGGGAATGAACTCACGGATGATATCCTTGACAGCGAGGCAATACGTGGTGCAATTCCTGACCAGGTCCGTCGCTTAGACGATAAACTGATAGCACATAATCGCACTGCAGTTGATATTACGTCGGGCCCTCTCGAAAAGCGAACAGTACTCTATCCGATGGAAGCGGTGCAACAGATTACCCGAAATGCCCTTATGCATAGGACTTATGAAGCGACGAATGCACCGGTCCGGGTCCATTGGTACAACGACCGGATCGAGGTTTTAAGTCCTGGCGGTGCATACGGAAGGGTAACTGTTGAAAATTTTGGGCTGCACGGAGTGACCGATTATCGAAACCCAAATTTGGCAGAGGCAATGAAAACCCTTGATTTAGTACAACGTTTTGGGGTTGGAATACAAATAGCGAGAAGGTTGCTGGAAGAAGCAGGACATCCAGAACCGGAATTTAGAGAAATTGGGGACAATGTCCTCGCTACGATAAGAACATCGCAACAGTCTGAGGGGATATAACGATGCCTATCCCAGTTCTAACTTTCTTCAATAATAAGGGCGGTGTTGGTAAGACATCTCTCGTTTACCATCTTGCCTGGATGCTATGCGATATTGGTTATCGAGTGCTTGCCTGTGACCTCGATCCACAAGCAAACCTTACTGCAGCATTTTTAGATGAGGAAGGTTTGGAAAACCTTTGGGATGAAAACGAGGATGCCTCAGAGACAAGAAGCACAATTTTTGAATGTGTAAAACCTCTGACGGAAGTTGGTGATTTACGCTCGCCGCGTCTCCAGTCAGTTCTTGTACAGCAGCGTCTATCGGGTGATTTAAAACTGATTCCCGGCGATTTAGCACTGGCCGAATTTGAGGATATATTATCCACTGAATGGCCAAACGCGATGGGCTCCGCCAACTTGTACCGTTCCTTCAGAATACTAACAGCCTTTTCAATCATTATGCAGCGGGGTGCTGCGGAAATGGATGCTTCTATTATTCTGGCTGATGTCGGTCCCAATTTGGGTGCCATCAATCGTTCGGCACTGATTGCAAGCGATTACGTTGTGGTCCCACTCGGAGCTGATTTATTTTCGCTTCGTGGGTTGCAAAACCTCGGTCCAACATTCAAGCGATGGCGGGAAGATTGGAAACGCAGGCGAACTAATTGGAACGAACCAGACTTCTCTCTTCCAAAGGGTAACATGAAACCTATTGGGTATATAATGCAACAACATGGTGTCCGTTTAGAACGTCCTGTTAAGGCTTACGATAAATGGGTTAACAGGATGCCCGAAGCATACGCCCGAAACTTGCTGGAGAACAACACGGGTCCTTACGCTGGGACACCTGAGAATGATCCTGAAAATTCCCTCGCTACTCTCAAGCACTACCGGAGCCTTATCCCTATGGCACAAGAAAAACGCAAACCCATTTTTCACCTCACCACGTCAGATGGAGCTTTTGGGAGCCATGCAGCCGCTGTTAATGACGCACGCCAAGACTTTAAAATTCTGGCAAAAAAAATAGTGGAAAGAATAGGACTTGAGAAAAGACAAGGATTCACTGCTGTCGCGTAGCCTATTCTGTCATAAGAGCTGCAACTCTTATGGCTCCAATACTTATAAATACTAAAAATATAAGGGGAACAACAATTACGTTGTTCCCCTTACTTTGTTAAAACAAAAATGAATCAATTCAGAAGAAGTTACGAAATGCTCAGCAGAAACACAGTGTGCCTCGAAACATTCAGCACCCACCGCTTTATTTCGACGCTGTCCGTTGAGCGACGGCGTTTTGCGTAGAGACAAGCACACTTTGCAATGCCTGAAAGTAGTTCATTTCAGCCATTTTAATTGTGTGATTATCCTTAGTTGCCCGCGCGCGTCTAAGTGCCTCCCAACTCAACGCCAGCATCCGGTTTGTTCTTTCTAAAATTCTCCAATCTGCGTTGGAAATCATGATACCCTCCCGGTATTTCACGCTATCGGCGGTTTGTTGTTCCGCTCAAACAGCGCATTCAATGCTTCACCCAACAAACTTTGAATACTCGTGTCTTTCTCAAGCGCGAGCATTTTCAACTGCCGATGCACATCCTTGTCAAAATGACCAGAAATCATCTTTTTCCCTTGACGGGATGGCGGGACCGCTGCAGTCGGTTTCGTCGTCCTCCGAACAGCAACACCGCCTTCGTCTGATAAAACTGCTACTGTCTTCATATCATTTATGCCTCCGTGCATATACACATGTGCACATGCAAACATGTAGACATGTATGAGAGTATAAAACGTCAGATTCACGAAATCGGTTTCAGATAAAATCCGAAAAATTATTGAATGGTTCTGCAGTGACGATAACGTCATCTTGACTTAGAAACGCTACGCGAGTATAATGCAACCATAAGGAGAGGAGGAAAAAAATGAGACACTTTGGAACACACGGCCCCGTCAACAAAAAAGATAATTATGTCGTTCAACGAAAAAAAGAACGCACTGATTTCATAAAACGTATCAAACTCGGCCGCTACATCGTGCTTTTCGCCCCACGACAGACAGGCAAAACAACTTTCTTCCAAGAAGCGATTAACACACTGACAGAAACGGAAACGGACTATTTTCCTATACAACTTAACTTCCAGATTTGCAAAAATCTCTCCGCTGCTGAGTTTTATGACTACCTCTATAAAAGAAGCTGCATCGCAATTGAGAGCACCTTTCAAAAACGTGAGACTTTACCTCCTATAGTACTCCGCGACTTTTTAAAAGGTGCCCACGTGACAAACCATGTTTCGATGTTAGAGTTCTTTGAAGCACTTCCGAGCGTTCTCATACCCCCGGACACGTACGCCTCTACGCCGAAACTCGTTCTTATTATTGACGAGTTTGATGGAATACCGCAAACAGAGTTAAGCAACTTTCTTTATACACTCCGTCAGATTTACCACGAACCCTCGGATACCCGATGCCCCTACAGCGTTGGTATCGTCGGTGTGAGGAGTATTACACAACTTAACTACGATCGCTCCATATCCCCTTTTAATATACAAGATGAATTCACGCTCCCAAACTTCACGCTGGCACAGGTGCGGGAACTCCTGTCCCAATATACCGAGGCAGTCGGACAACCCTTTGCACCGGAAGTCATTGAAACACTCCATAAACAGACCGCTGGACAGCCTTTCCTCGTCAACAGACTGGCACAGATCCTCACAGAAGAGCTTGACATCCCAAAATCCGAGACGATTCAGATGTCCGACTTCTCAAAAGCACATGCCCAGCTACTCACTGAAAGTAACACAAACATCGAACATCTAATTACCAATATTCGCAAGGACCCACATTTTGAAAAAATGCTCATGCGCATTGCATTTTATGGGGAAAGCAGACGCTTTAATCTGGACAACGAGGTTATCAGCGAACTGGCGACTTACGGCATCATCGGTGCTGACGAAAATGGTATTTGTCAAATATTAAACCCTATCTATCTGCACCGCGTTCTCCAAGCGTTCCAACCGCTCATCAACGGACTTGAAGATGAATACTTCGCCGAAAACGGCCCGATGGACTTTACGGAATACCTTACACCGGAAGGACACATTCAGATGCGCACGCTGCTGGAAAATTTCAAGAACTTTATCGCACGTGCCGGGTTCAGAATCCTACAAGTCCCCGAAACACCCCAAGAATTCGTCGGGCAATATTTACTCTTTACCTATCTGGACGAATTCGTCAAAATTGTCGGAGCTGCGATGCACTTAGAAGTCCCAACCGGCAGAGGCAGAGCCGATCTTATTATTGGACATAAGGGCCGGCAGTACATCGTTGAGACGAAAGTTTGGCGAAACGAAAGGGGGTATCAGGTAGGAAAACAGCAACTCGCTGCATATCTCAAACTTGAAGGTGAGATGGAGGGTTACTATGTGGTTTTCGACTATCGTCAAAGTTCAGAACCGCGCTTTGAGACCGATACTGTTGATGGACACACCATCTGCAGCTACATCATACCCGTCTTGCAAGAAGCTCCCTCTGTTGCCGCTGGCGTGATTTGATGAGATGCTATTGACCCTGAACGCCATAGCAGGACGGATTTTCTGAATTTCTGCCCAACTGCTGGGTTGAAGTCTACATCCGAAGCTTCTCCCCGACGTGGATTAGGGGATATCGTACTCGACAATAGGGCCGCCTTCCCATTCCCGCCATTCTGTATCATTTTCGTAGAAATCTGCCATCTCCTCCGCTTGCTCGCTCAGGATACGGTCTCTTTCCTCTTTTGGTAATTGCAGAAATCTACGTCGTTCACTAAGTGGTTTATCGGTAGACGGGTCCATGGTCTGATTAAGAAAGGGTTCGGCTTCTGTATCGCAAGACGGATCACCCCACAATTGGGCAGACTTAATTCCAAGGGCGGAAGCAATTCGATTGAGGGCTCTCGCTGTTGGTTGTAGCTTCCCGCGTTCATACTTTGACAACGTTTGACTGCTAACCAACCTATCAATTGCAGCTTCCAAGTCCCCAAGCGACATACCACGGGCAAGTCTAAATTTTCTCAGGTGTTCTCCTAACACGATTACAATATCCTTCATTTTTTAGAACGGAATGTCATCAGACTCACCGGTTGTTACAAGCCCTAGCTCGGTTAGAAACGAGATGACGGTTTCGATATCGTTCTGTTGGACGTTCCATCCATACTCTCCAGCGACCTGTTTGACTTCTGCAACTGTGGTTTTTCCCCTCCACTTAACAATGTAATGCACTTTCGCAGCGATGGAAAGTTTGTTAAAGTCTTGAGCGATTTCGTGAGAGTTTATGCACTCCAACTTTTCCTTCCATTCCACGACTTCTGGATCGTTCTCAATGTCGTCCCACAACTCTTCAGCCTCATCAGTTAGAAAGTAAGTATACCGATTTCTCTCACCGAAGCGGTTCCGAGGTGGATCCGTTTCAAAGATTTCTGTCTGTTCATCAAGAAATCCATGATTTACTAAACTTGCTAGGTGACCGGCAACCAAGCCACTGTAAGGTCCATAGTAATGTGCGGAAAATCCTAAATCAACATCCATAAGCTCAGATAGAAAATAGACTTTCTTTTGCAGGAGCGTTCTTCCCTTTAAGCCATTTTCCCCTGCTTCCTTGATAACAAGTAACAGGACATCTATAGTGTACATTGTTTCTCCTTCTAAGCAGATTTCAAAATATCTTGAATATGAGCCTCAAGGTCAGATTTGCGTTGCTCATCCAACAGATGCCAATCATCGTATGGTGCATAAACTTGCAAGGTCTCTAAAGAAGTTTCGTCGATAGTCGGTCTTGAAAAGTAGAGTTCGCTTGTATAATCATTCATATCCCTGAGCTCCTCTTGTCTCGCGTCAAAAATCTTAATAGCGTCGGGATTTAGAATATAACTCCGACTTCCATAGTTTGGATTGCGAATTTGAAGTGGTTTGATGATCACATAATCGGCATCAACCTTTAGGAAGTCTGCGATTTCCTTTTCTTTTTCCAATTGCCCTTTCTGGGTCTTGTCATCCACCATCCCAATAAGTCTTCTCTTGACCCTCATATCAGTCTCATCTTTAAGGCGGAGTTCAGCAACCAATTTGAAGAGACATCGTTCGTAAAGTCTATTAAAAATCTCACATGCCTTTTGTTGCTCGCAATTTCTTAAAAGTTCAACTAATTTTTCATCGTGATACTTTAGATAGTTTTTGATAAACTCGTCTTTATTTTTTTCATCGTATCGATAAAGTTGCTTCATTTTTTCATTACCACTATCAATTGCAAGGCTAATCCCGCGAATAATCATTTCGTTGGAAATTAAACTGACTCGGTGCCAATAGACTTGCTGGGTCATGTGATATCGGGCAAGCAGGAGCTGCTCAAGGGCATAAATGCCTTTACTGCTAATTGCAAGCGCAGTTTCTGTTTCGTTGGTGTCAATAAGAAATGATTCGATCACCTTTTCTAAGTCGTACTCTCCATATTTGACCCCGGTGAAGTAGGAATCCCGTAAAAGGTAGTCCATTTTATCGGCATCCAACTCACTTGAAACAACGTCACACCGCCAATCCCACGACTCTTGCCCTTGAATCATGTTCACTACGAAATCACATTCTTCATCACTCAGAATTTCGTCTATTTGTGGATCGCTACGGACAATATCTACCGTGATTTTCTCATGTATTTTTTCCAGAACCTGCCCTGTATCAGCATCTGCCGGTGCATACTTTTTCAAAAGATGCTCGGAAACATGACTAAAGGGTCCATGCCCTACATCGTGAAGCAGTGCTGCAAGGCGGACATGATCGATGTCCCGACTGCACACTCGCGGCGAATTTAATTCCTGGAGCTTAGTGCAAATCCGTCCAGCAACGTGCATGACCCCAATTGAATGATCAAAACGTGTATGCATAGCACCCGGATATACCAAAAACGTCATGGCCAATTGTCGAATCCGACGAAGCCGTTGGAAAACCTTAGTGTCAATTAGTCTCTTCTCTGTTTTAGAAAGTTTGATAAACCCATGAATTGGGTCTCGCATTTCATGAGGTCGTTTTGTCATAATATTAATTATACTATATTATGTTAAGTAATTCAAATTAATTTTCGTTGTTTCTGGATTCTCCCGGTTTTTCGCGGTTTACGGCATACTCGTAAAACCCGTAAATAACAGTGTTACGATAATACCTCAGGAGTCTTTTATACATGTAGCGGAATAGGAAAAATAATAGGCAGTTAACCACTGCCAAGATAGCAACCCACCACTTCACATTCATAGATGCGGATGAACACCATAGCGGAATACCTCGGACCAAAAACCCAAGTGTTGCTAAAAAAAATATCGATATCAGGAGTTTAGCAGACTCATGCTTGACAAGCAATACAAACGCTCGTGAATAAAGAGCAGGACTTTGTTTAATTAGAACACTGCGACACAAATCGAAAATTTCGGTATATTCTACAGCCGTTTCCATTCTATCTACTTTGATCGAAAAGACTGCTTCAACCTGCTTTCTGAATTCGCGTATAAATTGTTTTGAGTACGGGTTGAAATCTTCACGAGAGTCTCTACAATTAGGGTTGAATAGTCCGTTTATGAACGAGCCCTTATCTGTATAAAATTTCTCCCATCGTTTCCACTTATCAGAAACGATTTTAAGAACAAATTCACTGAATCCGTGAAATATAAAACCCACAAGGTAACCGGCAAACACATAAAGAACACCTTGGACAACAGTATTCGGTAGATAATAGGCTAAACCTTCTTGTAGGTCATTAAGGCGGTGTTCCAAAATCTCCAGTTTTACCAAGATGAGGGCGATAACCATTACAATAATGCCCGGCAAGGTATACCCTAAAAAATCATACAGACTAAACGGAATTCGCACCGATTTCACCTCTTAAACATAATCCGTTTCACGAGCCTCTGTTGTCCTCTATGTAGCATAGGCTGTTAGCCTGTGCATATTAGAAGCACAGACTCACACTTTTATGTGACAAACCTCCTTATCAGGAGGCTTAAGAGCAAACCTTTGGGCAATCTTAATTTTTGTCTGAATCGCCCTCTCATCGTCGGTTAATCCTTATAAGACCTATACCCGTTTATTACTCTCATTTTGAAGATTTTGCCCTTGTCAGACGAAAATTTACCTGCTCAACCAGGGCGCTTTTGATGTCTTCTAATCGGTTTTGGAAACCAAGATAGTCGGCAACTATGTCATCTATGAGCAAATGTTCATCTGTCTGAATTTCCTTTGCAACAGGCAAGGGTTCTCTATCTTTAAGTACATTAAACACCTGCTTTGCTTCTTGATCGAAATCAAAATTAAAGCCTATGGGTAACACTTTCATATCGGTCACTTCTGCTTTCAATAATCCACCACCTAAATTTTTTCTACCGGTAATTTCTCTGAACAACCAAACAAACGAGGAATTGAAGTAAATCCACAAGCAATAGTGCATATCAGAATTCCAAAGATCTTCCGGCAGATACAACTCTACATGACTATATGAAAATGCTCGACACGAATTAAATGCACAGTAATGACGCGCTCCGATCCCTCTGGGCATAACTAATGCCGGTATTTTTTCCATTCTTTTCTTTGCTAATGCCGGTCTGATTCTTTTATCAACGGAAATAGCAACAAATTGTGCACTTTTGACAATCACTGGCAAATCGGAATTATCATTACTCAATTGACTTAACGGAAAATTCAAGCCTTGTCCAAAGGAAATCTTGTCCCTTATATTTCTTTTCTGTTTTGATGTTATCTTTGCCAGTATTTCTCTATAAAATTCGGGCATTGAGAAGATGTGGCCCCACTTCATTGATTGGCTTGATTTTATTACCTTTTTGTCCGTGACAATCAGATTCGCATCAACAATGCCATACTTTATATTCTCGATTAATTCTCTGGTAAAAAGAGTGATGATAGTATTTATATTCTGACTCTCACTGTCTGAGAAAAATTTGCTACTACTATCAATAATTTTCAAAAATGAAAATTTGTTGAGTGAGAATTGCTGGAATTTGTGTCCATAATCTGTATTAAGCCAAGCATTTTGTGTGATAAAGCAGCCATTACCAGACTCATTCAAAAATTTGGGGGCGCGGGCGAAAAAGTAAATTAGCAGGTCACTTCCACGTGGCAAAGATTCTTTCCAATCAGAAACAACTTGTTTTCCATAGGCTACTTTTTGTTCGTCTGTAAGCAAACTGTTTCTGGACTCAACATACGGAGGATTACCAATCACCACATCAAACCCCGCTGTGATACCGAACATCCATTCGGGATCGAAAAAATCTGCTTTCTCATTCTGGTTATACCGTTTCCAATTAGCGATTCGCTGTGCCTCGGCAACCCCAGCAGTAAGCTTTGCCTCTCGCACTTTGTACGCTTTCTGCAATTTTTCTCTCAATTGCTTTTGTGCTTTTTCTGTTGGAATCTGCGCGACCTGTTCCGAAATTTTGTTTTGCTCTCGCTCACACCACTCCGTATGCTGTGTCGCTAATGCTTCCGCCAATTGTTCACGACACCTGTCTTCATCGTCTATATACTCCAACTTGACTTGACGATCACTCTCACTAAAATACTTGACACAGATATCCTCGATTTCCTCTCGTAGTTGCCGGATGCGGTCATTCTCAAGTAATAGTTGTAAATCATCTTGACGCAACTCATTTAAACCGATAAGTGTGTTGGCAGCGACAAATTTCGTCTCCAAATTTGGAAGTGGACGAATGCCGTAGTTCTGATTCGGATTATCGTTTGGGTGCTGCTCAATAACAAGTGAAATGAAAAACCGGAGTTTGGCAATCGTCACTGCAATCGGCTGAATATCAACGCCATAAATGCAGTTTTGGATCAGATAAAGTTTTCTGCCGTAATTATTATATTGGTTCGCTTCAGAGAAAACAGCCTCAATTACAGAAACGGAGGCTTCTCGGCTTTGCGGATCCGGGATGTTTTCCGCTTGCTTAATTTGTTGTCGCTTCCAATGGTCATTCTCTGGATCCAGTTTTTTGAGGATCAAGACGAGTTTATTGAGAATTCCCATTGGGAACGCACCAGAACCGGCAGCAGGGTCCAGGATTTTGAGTTCGTCTATCGCTGCAATCATCGGCTCAATCTCGTTTTCATCAATGAGATGGTCATTACGGTTATCTATCCTACCTTGTTGGTCATAAGCAAGTAGGTCATCGCGGATCCGATCTGCCAAGTATGCCTTGTCATTGTCATACGGTTCAACCTTTTGGAGGAAATAAGCGATGAGGGCCTCGTCTACCATGTAATCAACAATCTGACGTGGGGTATAGTAGGATCCGGTGGTCTTACGCGCAGCGGCTTCCGATTCAGGATTATACACGCCGAGGAGATTTTCAAACACCTGCCCGAGCAGTTCAGGGTCTAATGCCACTTCCTGATCAACCGGTGTATTTTCTTCAACCGTGAATTTATAGTGGGAGAAAATCTCGAAAATGCCGTTATCTTTTTCAAAAAAAAGTTTGGCAGGAACATGCAATTTCCCTCTGTCAATCTCGTCGTCCGTGAAGCAATCAATTCTTACGCCTCCGGCGCGCTTTCCTTTAAACGAGTCCAGAGAGTCAAACAAGCCTCCGTTGACAAACGGGACTTGCTTGAGGTGTTCCAAGAACGCAATAGGGTTTTGGAGCAAGTCAGCGTATCGATATTTGCTTGCGTCACGATGTGTCCGGTTATCGCGTGTACTAAATATGCGTTCATTGATTGGCGTGTTAAGCGTCGCGAAAAACAGATTTTGCAAAATGGCTTGATAGTAATCGGATGTCTCTGGATCATAGTATTTCAGATGCTTTTGTGCTTCTCCTTCGTCGAATAGATCCGATGGTACGAGAAGATCTTTCTCTTTAAGAAACCAAATAAAGAGCAAACGCGTTATCATACGGACAACCTGTGTCTTATTTTCTCCATCTGGAAATTTGCATATCTTTGCTGCCCATTCATACCACGCCTCCAGTTCACGATAGAAACGTTTATTGAGTGCTTCTGTATTGAGAATCCCTTCCCACGCCTTATGGAGGGTATCAAAGTTCCGCACGTCTTCATTTTCAATAAGTCGGTGCAGCTCGAGTTCAGATAGAATGTCTATATGGGCACGCTTCGGAGAATCAAGGTTAACATCCTTGATGAGCGTTACCTTTTCCAGCACTTGTTTATTAGGGGCACGTTTGTGGTGTCTGCGGTTGATAATGGCGAGCGTCAAAAAAACGCCATACCGAAACAGGACCATGATCGGCTTTTCATACACTTTGTTGATAAAACGGGTGATGTCAGCGAGTTGTGTGCGCGTATAAGTGTTGTTAGTCAGTTGAACCGTGACGAACATATAGGAGGTTCTGAGCATATCGTCTATCCCGCTACTTTCAAACAACGTACCTTGATCTGGCGTTTTCTGTTGGTTAATCTCCTCATCTGCTACTTGCATGATTTGCAAAAAGGATTGCCACTCGTCAATGCGGAGTTTATCAGATGGATTGGCAGAGTTAAGAGCAGATTCAACGAGACGGTTAAATCTTTCATTGTCGATCTCGTCGTTTCCGATCCGCTTGCTGTAGTAACTGAGAGTGTTCAGGAAGGTTGTGGCGGCTTCTCTTAACGGTTGGTTATCAAAGTCCTTTAGTGTATGCTCAATGTTTTGTTTGAGCGTTGTTATTTTTGAGTTCATAGGCTACCTTTCTCAGTTATCAATTACTTCTATAGCGTAGCACATACTTCCAGTTTGTGCTATGAAAATTTCAGATATTGCTACAAGTCGCATGTTTTGGATAGGTAGTTCGACTTCCATTCCCAGTTGGCGAATAACAGAACTCTACAACAGACACAATCTGGAAGATTGTAGTACAACACAGGCTACTGTCTAATGACCAACCATGTAACGAGTTCAAACTCGGTCTTGTCGGTAATTTGCGTGTCGGCAATTGGCAGTAGTGCGTCGGTACTTGCGTCCAGTTGATCGCTGACCTTCCGGTTGTATTCCGCGCGAATTGAATTGCGAGCGGTATCAAGTAGCATTTCATAGATCGTCATATCGTTGCCGTTGTCGGTTTCCGCATTAAACCAATTGCAAAGATCTTGATCAGGCACTGTTTTTTCAACACAAAGTCTGCTAAAATACTCCAAAATCCGTTTTGGATTGGTGAATCCGATAGAGACTTCGCCATCATCACTGATATGCACAAGATAGTACGGATGAATCGGGTTGCGTTTTTTCCCTTCTGGGTCGTCTGCGGTCTCACTCTTCTGCTTTAGACAGAAGATAACCCCGGGTTTGATATTTACAGGAACGCCGTCGTGTGTGAGTGGTGCAGTGACGGCGTATAAACCAAGTGGGGCATCCCTGAGTTTCGCTTCGTTTTGACGGAGATGGTTGAGGAGCTGCGCCCGGAAATCGTCAAGTGTGAATTGATTGAGATTCAGCTGCTCCTCAATGTCCTCAAAATCAAGGATTTCGGTTTGCATGCGGCGGAGTTGTTCATCTCGGTGCGTCCAGACCTGTTCCATGCTCTCTTTTTCCTTCAATGAAAGCAGATCATCGTCGCCTGTGGCAGTGAGATTGACGAGTGCCATGCGAGCCTCAACGCGAGGTTTCAGGTTTATGTATGCGTCAAGTTCAGGCGTGGGCCAGAAGTTGATGAGGTGAATCTTTTTGTTCCTGCTGCCGATTCGGTCAATCCTTCCAAAACGTTGAATGATACGGACAGGGTTCCAATGGATGTCGTAGTTGATAAGATAATCGCAATCTTGTAGGTTTTGTCCCTCAGAAATACAGTCAGTAGCAATGAGAAGATCTATTTCGGGAGTTTCACCTTCTGTTTCGCTACCGTCTCTCTCTTTGGAGATGGGTGAGAAATTGGTAAGAATTTCGTCAAAGTCGTTTCGGACGAGACTGTTTCTGCTTGCACCGCCTGTAACGACAGCGGATTCGATATTAAGGGTATCCTTTGCCCATTCGCATAGATTATCGTAGAGATAGTTCGCAGTATCGGCAAAGGCGGTAAAGACGAGGACTTTGCGATTCTCTTTCCCATCTCGATTTTTTGTGGGGTTCTGGACCTTCGCGGCGATCAGCTGCCGAAGTTGCGCCAATTTTGCGTCACGATCAGGCGTGATATTTTGTGCGATTTTGTAAATTTTATCCAATTGCGTTCTATCATCGTGAAGGTCGGCAAGCCAACCCTCAAGATCGAGATGTTCATAGAGATAGAACTGGTTTTTTCCTGCGTGGACACCGGTTTGTAGTTCGTCGTCTTCTCCGTATTCTTCCGTTGTTTCTGCGAACGGATCGAAACCGCTTTCGTGGACAACACTTGGAGTTGCATTTAGAAATCTCTGAATTTCAGACTCACGCGCTTTGATATTTTCAATGGTGCGTTCAAGGGTTGATGCGAAGGAGTGGACGCTGCTTTCAAGTCGTTTGAGAAAGTTCACCTTCATCATACCGATAAGGTTGAACTCGCGCTGCTGGAGAAGTCTCTCACCGTAATGGTGTTGGAACGCTTTTCGGATGTATTTTGAAGGGTTAAAGATGGCGAGTCGATACCCATCAATTTGGTTGCTAATCACTTGGTAGTTCGGGAATGAACCTTGTCTATCAATTTCAGGGAAGATAGATTTCGGAGGTTCGCGATCTGGAAACCGCCCCACCTCTTCAATCGCATTTTCATAGAAGTTGATGACATGGGTCCGGGAACGGGCGATAGTGAGTCGATCTAATAGGGCAAAAAAGTCGGCGTTCAAGCTCTCCGCAAGGCTTTCCGTTTGATTGTCAGGATTGGAAACCCCTCCTACAGTTGAAGGTTGATCGTTTTCCGCTGTCCATGTATCAAAACGACTTTGTGCAGCGTTGAGTGTTCCCCTAATGCTTGGGATGCCGCTCTGCCGGAAAGCATTGTCTTTGTCTTCGGTGATTAAACAGATCTGATTTGCAAGGTCGGTGAGTCGATTGTTGACCGGTGTGGCGGAAAGCATAAGCACCTGTGTTTTGCCGCCACTCTGGATGACATCTTCCATCAATTTCTCGTAGCGGACACCACGATTTCGGAAGTTGTGGGATTCATCAATAACGACGAGATCATATCCGTCCCATTCGTGCTGTGCCAAGTCAATACCGTTGGCATCCCCGTATTCTCGATTCAAATCTGTGTGTGCCAGCACATTGTAGCGGAATTTATCGGCTTTCAGTGGATTACGTCTTCTGCGATAGTGTACCGGATAAAGCGTCCAGTTCTTTTCTAACTTTTTCGGACACAGTACCAAAACATTCTTATTTCGCAGTTCAAAGTACTTGATAATCGCGAGTGCCTCGTAGGTTTTGCCCAATCCGACGCTATCAGCAATAATACACCCGTTATAAGCTTTGAGTTTCTGGAGGCACGCCTGAACACCGTACTTTTGAAATGCGTAGAGCGTCTGCCAGATTTCTGTCTGCAAAAATGAAGGATTCGCTTCGGCAAATTCCGTGTCGGTTGCGTCTGTCAAAAAATCTTCAAAGAGATGGTAGAGCGTTTTATAGTAGATGAATTCGGGGTCTTTGTCTTGATACGCATTTTTCAAATTCCGCAAAACCTCTTTCGTTACATCCTCTACCTGATCCGAGTCCCAGAGGTTATCAAACCATGCTTTAAGGTCGGCACAGTCGCTTTTACTGTCAACTTCGAGGTTGAGTTCTATATTGCTGGCGGTCTCGCTTAACCCCAAGCCGCGTACAGTAAAATTGGAGCTGCCGATAAGCGCATCCTCGCTCCCGTCTTTCTCAATATAATACATTTTGCCGTGCAGAAAGTTTGACTGACGTACAGATTTGATTTGGACTTTCTTCTCAATCCAATTCGCACACGCCTTAGCGACTTCGCTTTGGGGGAGATAATTTCCAAGACTTAATCCT
This sequence comes from Candidatus Poribacteria bacterium, assembly GCA_965232115.1. Taxonomy (GTDB): domain Bacteria; phylum Poribacteria; class WGA-4E; order WGA-4E; family WGA-3G; genus WGA-3G. Next base: position 2,267,423 of record OZ246958.1, on the reverse strand, counting down.
GTTTCGGTTAACGCAAAAGCCTTGCTCTCGGTTTTTCGAGGGTCTATGCCACCAATAAAACTCGGTTCTCCGAAAAGGAAACGGAGTTCCTTGATACTGCTCAACTCATCTCTGAGTTTATTAAAGGCGTAAATGGTGAAATAAGCAGAAACAATAGAGAGGGAGGAACCGTCTTGGATTTTATCTCGCAAAAAATCGGCGACGGTGCCATACATACTGTTGTCTCGGATGTGGGAGGTATTTGACATTGTGTTATCTTTCTGGAAATGGTTGCTCTAAATATATTCTCGCTTGGGAGCGGGAGATGGCTCCTACAAGATAGGATACCAATGCTGTTCAAAATTAGCAAGCATAAAAACCCAAAATATGCTATACTACATTGTAAACTGAAGTCCAAATAACAGGAGAAAAAAATGACGAAATGGATAATATGCTTGGCAATAATTCTCTCTTTTGGGATTGCTGCTCAACATACCAATGCAAAAGAATTGACATTAGATGATATTTTCCCAACCGATCGCGTTATAGACGTGCAGATTACGCTCCCGCAGCAGGATTGGGATACAATCCGGTATCAGTCGCGGGATATCAGGACAGCACTCGGCGCATCTCGGCAATTCAAGCCGATGGAGAGTCCGTATACTTATGTTGAAGCGAGTGTCAGCATTGATGGCGTAGTTTTCCCAGAGGTAGGAATCCGTAAAAAAGGGTTTATCGGCTCACTCAGCCACACGCGCCCATCTCTCAAAATCAAACTAAATCACGTTGACGAAGATGGTGGGATTGAGGGATTAACAAACCTTACTCTTAATAACAACAAACAAGACACGGGTTTGGTGAGCCAGTTTATAGGGTATGCGCTGTTTAATGCGATCGGATCACCCGCACCGCGATGCGCGTACGCGAAAGTAACAGTGAACGGCAAAGACCTTGGAATATATTCGCACGTAGAAACCATGCGGGCACCCTTATTGAAACGTGCCTTCGGGAACAGCGATGGTCCCCTCTACGAAGGGACGGTCGTGGATTTTTATGAAGGTTGGGAAAACAGTCTTGAACACAAACGTGGCGACGATACACAGGGCAGAGCACACATTAAAGCCTTGATTGACCTTCTGGCGGACCCGAAAACAACAGAGGTTGACATCGGTAAGTTGGTAGATTTGGAGTCGTTTTATAAGTTCTGGGCAGCTGAAGGCTTAGTCGGGTTCTGGGACGGTTACTCGGGGAACAAGAACAACTTTTTTGCCTATTTGAACCCTGATGACAACAAATTTTATTTCATTCCGTGGGGTATGGACTCTGTCTTTACCAAGTTGAGTAAAATTGGTTTCATGAACGACCCAGGGGCACCAATCTCTGTCAAAACACAGGGACTGATTGCCTATAAGTTGTATCAATTCGAGTCCGGACGGCAGAGATATAAGGAAGTGCTTACTGAGATTTTAGACAAACATTGGAACACAACGGAATTGTTAGCGAGGTTAGACGAGGTCGCTGTGATGGTTGAGCCACATTTAGTGCCTGCTCAGCGTGTGGTTGAAGAAGAATGGGGCAGAGGTGGAAGGTCGGGAAACGCGCCTAAGCCGACTTTTGAGAGTGAATTAGCGGCAGCACGCGACTTCATTCGCAGCCGCAAAAGTGATATACAGCGGGAAATTGCCGACGGAATGCCGATATGGAACAAACAACCCGACCCGCCGTTCGCTATTCCAGAGGATGGCGACCTCATGAAAGGGTTTCTAAAATTAACTGAAAATACCTTAATAGGTGCTGCACGCGCCGGAGACATCGCAGCGATCAAAAAACACATAGCAGAGGGTGCCGATGTTAATGAGACGCGTTTTGAGATGCCGCCGCTGGCATGGGCAGCGATGATGGATCAAACGGCTGCTGCTGAACTGCTGCTCCAACATGGGGCGGATATCAACGGCAGAAATCGAGATGGGAATACGCCTTTGCATTTGGCTGCGTTTTTAGGACGCGCTGAAACTGCTGAACTGCTTATAAACAACGGTGCTGATGTAAAGGCAAAAAATGGCGACGGCGCAACACCTATAGACATTTTGGCGGTGCCTTGGGAAATGACGCAGTTTTTGTCGAGATCGTTAGGCGTAAAGCTCGAACAGGAACAGGTCGCAGCAGGGAAAGCCAAAATTGCTGAGATGCTCAAGGTCGAACCACCTTCGGAATCAGACGCAGTCATAGGTGATATATGGGCGGCAGCATTCACGGGTAACACCGCGGCACTGAAACAGGCTTTAGCAGATGGCGCGGACCCCAATGCCATGCACATGGAATTCGGGTCAACACTGTTGAGCACAACGGCATTAATGGGCCACACAGCAGCAGTCGCGATGCTCCTCGAACGCGGCGCAGAGATCAATGTCAGGAGTCGAGACGGTGGAACTGCACTACACGCAGCGGCTTTCTTCGGACACGCTGAAACAGCAAAGTTACTTTTAGAAAAGGGTGCGGATACAACCATCCAGGATAATCAAGGTATGACCCCTCTGGCTGTCACGAAAGTTGACTGGCAACTGACGCAATTCGTGGCTGGGATGCTACAGATAGAGGTGGACGAGGCAGAAGTTAAAGCAGGTAGAGCCGAGGTTGCGAAGCTGCTTACAGGACAGAAAAGATAGAAGATGCCGCGATCAGAAGATCGCCCCTACGAAAGAGGAGGGAACCGATGCCTAATTCGCAGACGAACGCTGAATCTATTCAAGAGATACCAGTACCTCGTACAATAACACTGGAGGAGTTTCTTGAAAACGATTTCGAGGGTTATGAGTACATAAAAGGAGAATTAGTGCCGATGGCAGCTGCCGCAATTGTGCATGGTGAAATAGGTGTTAACATTATAATACCTTTAGGTTCATACGTTCGAGACAATAAATTAGGGCGTTTGTATACGATAGAAACGACATTTCAATTGGACGACCGGGTAGTGAAACCTGATATTGCGTTTGTCTCGACAGAACGGTTGTCAGAAGATAAGCTAAAAGGATTCTCAGTAGCTCCTGACCTCGCTATTGAGATAGTTTCGCCAACAGATAAGCATTATGACGTTACCGAAAAGGCGTTAGCCTATCTGAAGGCAGGGACACGCCTGGTCTGGGTTATTGAACCGATTATGAAAACGGTTACGGTCTATCGTTCTGAAATGGACTTTACATTGCTGAATTTTGAAGACACATTGACAGGGGAAGATGTCGTTGAAGGGTTTACGTGTCCGGTGGCACAGTTGTTTGAATAGATAAGTAATTTGTCCATAGTTAAATGAGGGTGTTTCATAAATAAAGTTGTGAAGTGTCAGGATAATGGGTATCCTTTAATGAAAACCAACCCATTGAAGGAGTATCCCGTGTATTATCCTGACATGAGAGAGTATATCAGGTTTCTTTTTTTAATGTTAGATGAGTTTTCAAACACGGAAGAAAAAGTCTCCAAAAGTGGAAGACCCAAGACCTATGCCGATGCTTCGCTGATCGTCTTTTACACGATTATGACGCTCAAGGGGATCACTACTATGCGCGCACAGCACGATTATTTGTTTCATCACCCCTCTACCTTGAAAGATGTCAACTCCCGGTATGTCCGCCTCACGTGACGCTCGGACGCAGATATAAAGCGTTGACCCCGAAACTCCAAGCGTTCACACAATACATCGCAGCCTCAGAGTTCGCCAGCGCAGCCGGGTTTCTTCAAGAAGTGGTTTATGAAGATAAAAGTCTCTTCAAAGCTGCGGGTCCCGTCTGTCATCAGAAGGATTGTCTCAAGGATCATCTCCCCAAAGACTTACAGAGTGTTGATAAAACTGCCACGTGGTCTAAGAGTGGGTATCACGGATGGGTCTATGGATATGGACTCCATCTCACAAGTATCCGCAACGGCTTTCCCGTGATGTTTGATGTCCTGCCTGCCAACGTCAATGAACGCAAGGTCTTGGATACTAAGAAAGACCGACTGCTTGAAAAAGGCGTGCGGTGTATTGTCGCCGATAATGGATATGTTGATAAAAAACGTCAAGCCACCTTTGCCGAAGTTGATCTGCTTTTGCTCACGCCAAAAACGAGTCTCGCAACGGCGAACGCCCTCTTAGGGGCAGACCCGTTGTATACCGCAACCCAAGTCGAAACATGGCAGGCAGCGCGAAAAACTGCTATTAAACTCGTCTTTGATTTGCTGAGCAAACTCCTGTCAATCACAGGGGCACATAAACCTTTACCGCTGCGAGGATTGGCGCATGTTTCCACCTTTTTGGACATCGGCATCTTATTGCTTCAACTCTCAATGCTAATGAATGTCCGATGGGGGTTACCCAGACGAAAGGTTACCCACATCAAAACCGTCTTTCGATAAAATTAAAGATTTATGAAACACCGTCATTTAATTAGGAGGATCTAAAGATGAGGTCTTTGTTTTTGAACCGAATCGCCTTTTTCTTATTGGGCGGAGCGATATTTTTTGCAGGTTATTGGGTATCTGATAAACTCAAAGATACTGAAGATTCCAAAGATAATCACTTTGAAAATCTGTATGTGGAAAAATCAATATACATCGGAGGCTTTGATAAATATCCTGCTATGATAGTAATAAGTGCAGAGCCTGTATCAACCCAAGATGCTGGAATTTCTATAATGCATAAGGATCGAAGCGACGCAAGTCTCAGTTTGGATCATGAGGGGTATGCATCGCTATCACTAAGGGGTGCTGGCGATGCTGCTAATTCACCATCTATATCAATGGAATCTGGTAAAAAGAAGTCGGAAGTATTTGTCAGTGGACTACAATATACCAACTACTTCCGATCTGACTCTGCGGATTTTACCAGAGTAAAATCAGGGATGCGAAAATAAAAAGTGGGTATCTCTGGTGAACAAACAAAATTCAAATGGTTTTTATAAATTCCTGTAAAACTTAATTTACCCCATCCCAAAACTACTTATTGCGTAGATTTTTTGATTTGATGTCAGTGGACTAATAGCCCAGTAAATTTGACTTTTGTTTGGAAAAGCCATATAATATTGCCATGCATAGTTGGTAGAGAATCTGATCCGCGTCAGCCTTTGGCGCGGTCTCTATCGCTTAGGCGAGTCAGATCGGGTAACCATGCCCGAGGAAAACTATGCGTTCTCAAAAAAATAGTATATCACGTAAACCTTAGGGGGCACCCGACAACCCCTATTTTCGGATATTGTAGTGTTTGTTTTGCAGATAGGTTCCCTATTTATAACAACTATGCTATGTCTTTTGAGTTTACATTGCACAAAGGGTTTTAACCCCTCTATATGCATTTAAGGTGACACTATGAAAGCCAACCGTTTAAGCCTATTATGGTAAACCTTAGAATTAATTAGACATTCAGGACCGGTGCGGTTAGAAACCGCACCTACCGGGGCGGGATAAAACGTCTGTTTATTTTTCAGGTTTACCATAGTTATCGGCGCAATTTTCGTTGTCATCGTGATTATCGCTGTTTTCTTTCTCCGGCAACCGTCTGAAAGTGAACCAACCTATGAAAAGTCCACATACGAGGGATTCGCATTTATTATACAGGTGAATTGCCCAGTTGAAAAGTGAAAAACGAGATGGAAAGTTACCTGAAAAGTGAAGTGCGAAGACTCGGAGATGTAGAAATTAATAAAGGGTATGCAACTCACGTTCTATATATAGACGCAATATACACTGATCTTTTCAAAGGAAATATGGCAATTTCCTATGTTTTTGTAGAGAACCATGTAACAGGATTGATTCTTAAAGGTCGTCACTTAGTCAATTATACGCCAAATATCCAAAAGTTATCTGATGTTTGTAAAGACATGATAATAGGTATTGATGTCCATTTTCTTGAACCGATACGTGAGAGCGAGTAACCTATATAACAACAGCCCTGACTAATTCCGAAAAAGTTTGATTTTTTTAATTTTATATGTTAAAATATTCTTCACGTCAGTTTGCAAGATAGGGTAATATACCCTGTTTTCCTAGTGGTTTCATTGCTAAATTTATGTGCAGGTGGTTGTGCTGAGCCCCATAGCATTGTTTTCTTAAAGGATACTCTCAAAACATTTGTAGAGGCACTCTGTTTTATGAACATACAGTCAATTGAGGTTCTTGAATTATGAACTTTCCGGAACTCGAAAGAGTAGAATATAAACATAATATCTTATTTGAGGTTGTATTCCAGGCGAGCTTTCCAGAAATTATGAAAATTTCGCAGGAAGTACCTGCCGAATTTCAGGATATTGTGAGAAAAAAGGGGTATCCGGAATTTAGTTCAGAGATCCCTCTCTTGCCCCCTGGTATGCCTAAAGAATTTGAGGAAGCTGTTTCTGTAAATAAACTATTTCGTTTTTCCTCTGAAGACAGAAATTGGCAAATATCTTTAGCCAACAATTTTATTGCTCTTGCCTGCATTGGAAATTATAGAAACTACGCGGACTTTAAAGAGAAACTGAAAAAAGTTTTGCAAATATTCAATGAAATCTATGCTCCCTCGTATTTTACTCGCATTGGGCTCCGGTATAGAGATATAGCAAATGGAGTCTCGCTTCCCCATCTAAAAAAAGGAGTTGAGGCTTTTATCCCGGAGTACATTTTTCCCGAATTAACGACCCCCATAGCAGAGGATATTGAAACTTTGCAAAAAGTGTCCCAATTCAATGATGGAAATGTAAGAGCGAATGTGGTTCACGTTCTTTCCAAGGTATCTGGAAAATTTGGAGAGAAGCAATTGGCCAATGAAAAATCGTATATAATTGACGTAGATTGCTTCTCTGAAAGCAGAATAGAAGGGATTAATAATGTTCTCACAAAATGTGACACATTCAAACGACTTAATTGGAACATCTTCCAGTGGAGCATCACCGATAACTTACGCGAAGCCATGGGAAAATCGAAGTCATGAGAATGCTAATATACTCAGTGTGACCTCAGAACCGTTTGGGTCTGTTGACCTAACAGTAAGGTATGAAGCATACTTTCGCTTGCGTTCTCGCGTAATATCCTTTTTTTTCGCTAATATAACTACGTGGTCAGACTCGCCCGGAATTCTCCAGCATATAGAACCTGAAACTGCAAATGTTGACCCAACTTTAGGGTTGGATGCAGCTCCAGTTTTCCATGTCAGGAGATTCACAACTGCCAATATAGAACTAAGGGACCTCATCCAATCCTGGCAAAAACGTAAAATATCAGAACGATTTGAGGTACTAGCACAACGTGAAGACAATTGGGATGGGTACGAATCAAAAAGCCCTACTGAGTTAACCCTAGATCATGCCAGGTATGTTATAGAAGAATTGTTTGATTCTACCGATGCCGCTGGGCACCTATGGCTCACGCCTTTCATCTCCAGCGATGAAGATGGTTATATAACTGCTGAATGGTATAAAGGAGAACGGGAATTACATCTTCAGATAGAGGAAAAGGAGGCGGAATATATCCAGGTCTGGGGAACGAATATTGATACGGAAATGCACGTAGATTTTCTACACAATGACGATTATCTAACGCTTTGGGAATGGTTACTTGATGGATAACAATGACTTCGTACGGGACGATGAGGTGCTTTATCGAAGTGTACGAGGTAAATTAAATGACGAGTACTCTTACGATGACACAGGAAAACTCCGAATTCGTAGTGACGCTTTTCGAGATAGAGATAAAAAACCTTCCGTAGATAGAGCGGAGTTAAAGGGATTTAATCCTTCTTTATCTAAATTAAGTGATATGGATGGCATCGTCAGCCTTATGACTCGTGATGTCCGCGCAATAGGAGAAGTAAAAACAAAAATTCAAGATGAAGGGATCGTTCACGCTGTAGATGTAATCCACGTTCCCACCGTTGATAATCCTGCTCACTCACAAATTATTGTAAATCCCGAGTTCTTTGGTTCAAAAAACAAACAAAAAAATGCATTCAAACTGTTACGTAGGGCACTCGCTAAACTCGCCACCAAAAACGGATGGACATTAGAACCAAAGAAAAATTAAAGGAGCATGCCAAATATAAACGGGCGGATACAGAAGATCCGCCTTTGCAATTTAAAACTATTTGGAAGTACTGGTCTAACTCATGGGGCCCCTATATAGGAACGCCTCTATTGCAGATGACTATAAGGAAGCAACTTGCATCTGTTCCAAAAAGATCAAATTCAGTCCTTATTTTTAGGGGAGGAAGTGCAAAATGGCAAAACCGATTAACTACACCGACATTTTAGAGACCGGGGATAGCGGCATTTATGACATCCAAACGCATGCCGCGGGTCCCGAAGGTAGTCTACCGCTCACGGCAGAGATGCTCCTCACTCGACCGAGCGGCGATATATTTGGCTTGAGCCACAACACAGCGATGGGCTGGGCACCGACGGAACTGCGACGCGAAGAATTTCTGATTCTCAGCACGCAAGGCGGTATCCGCGCCCCTGACGGTACGCCTATTGCCCTCGGATACCACACGGGGCATTGGGAGGTCGGGCTTCTCATGCAGGCAGTCGCATACGAACTTAAAGAACTCGCTGCAATTCCGTTCGCAGGCTACTGCTCCGACCCGTGTGATGGACGGACACAAGGCACCGTCGGTATGATGGACAGCCTCGCCTATCGCAACGATGCTGCACAAGTTTTCCGACGACTTATCCGTTCGCTACCGACGCGGAAAGGTGTTGTGGGTGTTGCTACGTGCGATAAAGGTCTACCTGCAATGATGATGGCACTCGCCTCAATGCGAGAGTTACCCGCTGTCCTCGTCCCAGGTGGTGTGACACTGCCGCCAACAACAGGTGAGGATGCCGGAAAGATACAAACCATCGGAGCACGTTTCGCACACGGTGAGATTAGCCTGCAAGACGCAGCCGATATGGGATGCCGTGCCTGTGCAACACCCGGTGGTGGTTGTCAATTCCTTGGCACAGCCGCGACTTCACAGGTTATCGGTGAAGCGTTAGGTATGAGCCTGACCCATACGGCGTTAGCACCGTCCGGACAGAACATTTGGTCGGACATGGGACTCCGTTCAGCCCGCGCTGTGGTAAACTTGGCTGCGAAAGGGTTGACGATGAACGATATCGTTACATCGGCGTCAATTCGGAACGCTATGGTGGTGCATGCAGCGTTTGGTGGATCGACGAATCTTCTACTGCACATTCCCGCGATTGCACACGCTGCTGGACTCCAACGCCCTTCTGTAGAGGATTGGACTGAAGTCAATCAGAACGTCCCACGGCTCGTGGATGTGCTTCCGAACGGACCTGTTGGACACCCGACGGTACAGGTTTTCCTCGCCGGTGGCGTGCCTGAAGTTATGCTACACCTGCGTGAACTCGGATGTCTCAACGAAGATGTGTTAACGGTAACAGGCGAAACGCTCGGTAGCAACCTGGATTGGTGGGCAGCGTCTGAACGGCGCGCACGTGTTCGTGAAATCCTTGAAGCAGCGGATAACATTGCTCCTGATGATGTCATCCTAAATCCAGATGCAGCAGCGGCAGCAGGATTGACAAGCACTGTCACGTTCCCACGCGGCAACCTCGCACCAGAAGGATCTGTCATTAAAAGTACTGCTATTGACCCAAGCGTCGTCGATGACGATGGTGTGTATCGGATGACGGGACCGGCGCGGGTCTTTGTTCGTGAATCTGATGCGATCCAGACGCTTAAAGGACAAGCCGAAGGGCATATCCAACCGGGGGACATCATAGTGCTGTGCTGTCGCGGTCCGCAAGGCACAGGTATGGAAGAGGTTTACCAACTCACGGCTGCGTTGAAACATCTGTCGTTCGGTAAAAACATCGCCTTGATTACAGATGCGCGATTCTCTGGGGTTTCGACGGGGGCGTGTATTGGACACGTCGGACCGGAAGCCCTTGCAGATGGTCCTATTGGGAAAGTGCTTGATGGCGATATAATTCAGATTGAGATTGATACCCGACGACTCGTAGGCAGTATTGATCTGGTAGGACACGGTAGTGAGCATTTCGGTGCTGAAGTGGGGGAACGTCTGTTAGCAGAGCGACAACCGAGGCAAGACCTTTCATCGGATGAGGCGTTACCAGACGATACGAGACTCTGGGCAGCACTACAATCTGTCGGCGGCGGTACATGGGGTGGCTGTGTTTACGATGTAGACGCAATCCTCAACGCTCTGAAGTAAGTATATGAAATATTGGGCACCGCCTCTCCTATACATGGCACTTATCTTTGGCATTTCGTCCTTAGAACAACCGCCGCTGCCGATGCCAGAGTTTGAATGGCTGACGATTGACAAACTCTACCATTTTATCGAATACGCCATACTTGGTGGATTACTCGCAAGAGCCTTTGTGAAGGCGAAACCCTCAGTAGTGTCATCACATCTGGTGTGGTTTATGGCAGCACTGTTGTCAATTCTCTATGGTGCGAGTGACGAATGGCACCAGACCTTCGTTCCCGGTAGATTCGCTACTTTCGCAGATTGGGTCGCAGATGTGTTAGGATCAATTGCCGGTGTGTTTGGTGCCTATCTCTATTATAGAAGTCGTCAGCGGTCAGCGGTCAGCGGTCAGCGAAAAAAGTAGCGTTCCTGACTTGCGTTTCTGCCGATCACTGAAAGCCGACAACTGACAACTACTAAAAAAGGAATTCATAATGCATCCACTCGTTGACTTGAAAGTGCCAGAAGACTCCGTTGCTGTTCATTGGTTTGAACAGAGCAGTTTTGCGGTAAAGGATTCGGCTGGCACGATTGTCCAAATCGATCCCTATTTTCCGCGGGAACGTCCGGCGGATCGTTTCATTCATACCGAGCCCCCGCTCGACGAATCAACACTTCCAACCGATTTCGTCCTTTTAACACACGCACACGGAGATCATACCTGTTCAGAATCCATAAGCCGAATTTGGGAGACCTCCGATGCCACTCGGTTTGTTGGACCTGAAGAGAGCACCCGTCAGATTCTATCAGAAACAGATGTTGAGGCAGCGAACGTTTCAGAAATTCGGGCAGGTGAATCAGCGACGCTAAACAGTCTCACCGTGCATGCCGTCTATGCCAAACCGCCTGAAGGTGATGCGTCTGCAGATATAGACCCACCTGATGTTACACATTTGGGTTACGTTATTGTCAGCAACGGTGTAACGCTCTATTTTAGTGGAGATCCGATTAACAACTTCGCGGAGCATGATGAACTGATTTCGGCAGTAGCAGCATACAAACCGGATGTCGGTTTCCTGACGAACCACCCAACGGAAGGTGAATTCCCATTCTACGATGGATGTGTGAAAATGGCAACGCGTATCGGATTGAAGCATGCTGTGCCGGTGCATCGTGCCTGTTTCGTCACGCGAGATTATGATCCGAACGAGTGGGCATCCAACTTTCCTGCTGGTAGTCCCAAACCGCTTATTATTGAGAGAAATTCATACACTATTTATCCATAGAAAGGAGCAGTTGTCAGGGTTAGTTGCCACGCACAGTTTTTTTAACTGAAAACTGAAAACTGAAAACTGAAAACTGATAAGATATGTCTCTACAAGAACAAAAGACCCCGCTTGTTGGTATTGTAATGGGAAGTGATTCCGATTTGGAAAAGATGGCGGAAGCCGCAAAGGTTTTAGAAGAATTTGAGGTCCCATTTGAGATAACCGTCTCCTCTGCACATCGTTCACCAGAACGGACAGTCGCGTGGACGGAAAAGATTAAAGCCGAAGGTGGTAAGGTAATCATTGCTGGCGCAGGACGCGCAGCACACCTCGCGGGTGTCATTGCAGCACACACGACTCTGCCGGTCATTGGTGTCCCGATTGATGGTGGCCCCCTCAACGGTGTAGACGCGCTTTATGCAACAGTGCAGATGCCACCCGGCATTCCAGTCGGAACAATGGCAATCGGATCTGGGGGTGCGCGAAATGCTGGACTCTTCGCTGTCGAAATTTTGGCTCTCCAATTCCCTGAACTCGATGCAAAATTGTTGGCATACAAAGAAAAGTTGAGCGATGGCGTTGCGGAGAAAGCCGAACGTCTCGCAAAAGTTGGCTATCAGAATTATTAGTTATTGGCTATTAATGGTTAGTCGATAGCAGATAGCAAATTGCTAACAACCAACCGCTATAAGCCACTTCAAGCAGGAAACTATGGAAACCCAAAAGTGGCACGACGACACAGAACTATTTGATATGATGGAAAAGCAGCTATATGCTGCTGTAATTTCGGATGCTCTCGATGCAGCTGGATATCGCGAGCAAACACTGCAACACACCATCCGTCCACTATATCCAGAGGCAATTGTCGTGGGACGGGCGATGCCTGTCTTGTGTGTAGATGTCTACGAAATGCCAGCTGAACCGTATCAGCAGGAAATTGCGGCAGTGGATAGCCTCAAACAGAACGACATCTTCGTCTGTTCTACAAATCAGAGCACCCGTAACTGCATTTGGGGGGAACTGCTTTCAACAGCAGCACGGGCGCGCGGGGCACGGGGTGCCATTATTGAAGGTTTCATTCGAGATGCCCGACAGATTACAGAGATGCAGTTTCCAGTGTTCATGACGGGTCTATCTCCCGTAGATTCTTATGGACGTGGCGATGTGGTTGCGTATAACGTTCCAATCGAATGCGGCGGTGTCACAGTTAATCCGGGTGATATTGTGTTCGGTGATATAGACGGGGTCGTTGTCATTCCACAAGCGGTGGAAGTCGAGGTAATTGAGGCTGCCTTGGCAAAGGTGAGTGGTGAAAATCGCACACGTGATGAACTCCGCGCTGGCGCGACCCTTCGGGAAGTTTATGATAAATATGGAATACTTTAACCAATAGATTAGACAGAGATACGGGGCCCTCGTCCAAGAAAAAATTAAAGAGAGCAACTTCAATTCTTTAGAAAAGCGCGTAAGCCCAACCAACGGGCCGGGCTGGATATACGGAGATAGATGTTCTTCGTAAAACCCGCCTGAACGAATCGCAAGGAAAATTAAAAAGATGATTTATGAATTGCGCACCTATCAGGTTGTGCCGGGAAAGATGAAAAATCTGAATGACCGGTTTGCAAACATTACGATTCCACTGTTTGAAAAACACGGTATGAAGGTTATCGGATTTTGGGAGACTGCCATTGGTGAGGCGACAACAACTGAACTCATCTATATGCTCGCTTTTGAGGATTTAGGACACTATCAGCGAGCGTGGGACGCGTTTATCGCCGATCCAGAGTGGCAAAACGCGAAACGCTTGACGGAAGTTGGTGGACCCTTGGTAAACGTGGCGAGTTCCAAGATTATTGAACCCACGGATTATTCCCCGTTGCGTTAGTGGCAGCCAGCAATCGGAAACGGTCAGCAAAGAGGTTTTCTGCTAATCAGAAACCTCTTGAACCAACAACCAACAACTAATAACCATTCAACGTAAAATGGCTAACTTCCCGATCTGCTCGATTTTTCCATTTTCCGTGTGGGCAATAACACGATAGAAGTATACACCATTGGCACACCGCACCCCTGTTTCATCCCTACCATCCCAATAGGTTTCGTTGACACCACGATTGGCACTTGCATCGGTAAGTGTGCGAAGGAGTCTGCCGCTGACGCTGTAAATCTTAATTGTAACGGTGTCAGGTGCTTGTGCGAGGTGATATGTAAAAAAGGTCTTTCCATCAACCGTCGGATTCGGAACGTTGAAAACCTCACTGAGCGTGACTTCCTCATTCAAGACAAAGGTCGTAACAAATTCTGCTGTGTTCTCACTGGTATCCGCAGCGGTAATATGGAACTGATACTCACCGTTAGGGAGATCCGGGGCATAAGTGATAGCGGCATCCGCTGGTGCATCAGGATCGAAGGTTTCAGTATAATCACTGGCATCTAACGGGTCAAGTGTTTCATACAGACTTCCAAAACCGAGATTAAAAGAGGTCTCGTCAAGCGCACTATCATCGGTGAGTGTAATTTTAAAGCGGGGTTGTTCTGTAAGCACAGCACCATCTATCAAAGGCTCGTCAATTGGTTCGCGCGTTGAACCTGTACCGAGTGCAGTGATTTGGATATCAATAGTAGGCGGTGTCAGATCAGGAGCCTCGGTTACAAAAAATCTGTAACTGATGACTTTTTCGTCACCACCGATGGCGTTTCCATTGAAATCTTGTGCGCTGATGTTAAAAGTATGCTCACCCGGGAAGAGAATTGGTTGATAATCAATTGGCACAGTTTGCGCCCTTCCCTGTATTCGGATCTCATAGTCGGTGATAGGTGTAAAGGGAGCACCGTCCTTTCTTCCGTCAAAAGCAAAGAAGTCCATATCAATGCCGTTAGCATCTTCGAGTACAATAGAAATGGTAGGCCGAGGCGGAATCACACTACCGGTTTGCGGCTGGATACCATCCAACCATAGACTGAAGGCAGGTGGTTCGGTATCCGTGCTGCGCATGAGACTAAACTGTGTCAGTTCGCTGACTTCCGCTGTAATCGTTCCGACTTGAGCACTGCTAAACTTAATCTTATCGCCAAACGCGAAACTTTCGGAACTGGCAGTCACAAGGAGTTCTAATCCGAGATGCCCAAGATAAATCGGTTCGTTCACTTTACCTCGAATCTTGACACCATTCGGATAATAGGACGGTTCGCCGGAGGCATTACGAAGTTCGTAGCGCTCAGATTCGGTAAAAAAGATGAACCAATCCCCAATTATGAATTCGCCTCTAGGTCCGCGTCTGCCGTCCACTGTTGCATTGCCGTTTCCAGTGTTGGCATTCCACGTGTGCGTGAGAACGACATCGCCTCTCGGATTATAGTCAGTTTTAAAAGCAAGAACATCAGCAAATTCAAAGGTGTAATTAACCCCAAGTGGCGTGCTCTCTTGCCTCGGAATCCGCAATTCTAAACCGAAGCCTTCCTCTCTGAATGGATTGTCCAATTGACCAGATTGATCGAGTTTCTGGACAGTCGTTTCGCCCTTCCGTTGGAGAAAAACCTCGTATTCATAAGAATCCAGAAAGACCAGCACCCACGTCCCAGCAGGTGTAAGATTTGGATTGACGGTGATCGCGGAATCCTCTAATTTCTGCTCACTTGCGTTCTCCATTTGCGTTGGTGTGACATAGTCTTCAAGCAAAAATTCCCCTTCAGAGACGTAACGGATTTCGGAGGATAAGCGTCGCCACGCCGAAAAATCCGCTTGCCACGCATAAATCGCCAACTGATCCGCAGTTTCGGCTAATGCGGCTTTAAACGCAGGGGTGTCATCTCGGAGGGCAGTCTCCTCGCGCACAATATCCTCCAAAGCACTCACATCGAAACGAAGTTTAACCTCAGCAGATTTAGCGAGTTCTGTTATCCCTGCGCGGAAACTGGGTTCATAGTATTGCGCGACTTCTGTTCCCTGCCGGATGAGACCGCGGCGGAGTGCTGCGACGCGAGGAATGGGTGCGAATTGGAGGTCAGGTTGGGTTGGCGCAACGGGTGCCTGTGAAGAAACAGAAAGTGGGATACCTGCCTTACTTTGTTCGTCGATGTCGAGGGCATTCGCGGGGAAATGGATGTCAAATACCCGATCCAAACTAAACGCCGTCAACGCTTCTTGAGGTTTATAACTAAACTCATTGACGATAAACGAGACGTGTTGTTTGTTATCAAACTGGCGCGATTCTTGAACGCTGCCGCGGATTTCATCCTCAACTGTGGGATCATCTGGATCTGCAAGAACATAGATTTTATGTACGCCCGTCAGGAGAGGCTTGTCAAGATCTAAGGTTGCAGTCACATGCTGCAAAACATGGGTGCCATCTGTCCAATCAGTGGGTTTGATAATTAGGCGACCCAAAATATTAGCATCTTCATCAATAATGCTATCACCCTCTACATCCGGATTTCCTTCAGCAAACACGACTTCAATATCTGCGCGTACAGGTCGTCCACCGATGTTAACAATTTCCGCAACGAGTTGGTAGGCATCTTTCTCTTCAGCAAACTCATATCGAATCGGTGCTTTGTTCGTTTCGTCTGTCCCGATTGCGATATTGGGACCTTCAGGTACCTTAACGACGTTGCGCTCTATCTTTGATGGAATGGCAATATTGTTTCCACTCCTATCCGTAACAAGGATTCGGTAGCGGATCTGTCGTCCACCTTGTGGAAGTGGAATAGGTGTTTGGAGTTCATACCACTGCCCACCCACGGGCACATCACCGAGGGGTACAGGTGCTTTAACCATAGGAATCGTTTCGTCTTTGAAGGTAGCAGTATCATCCCATAAGACCTCAATGCTCCGTATACCCCCCGGTCCGCCATCATCAACAACGAGGACACTAATATTAAGAGTGTCAGTAACTTTAATATCAAGCGTTTCTCGGATGTCGTGGACAACGGGTGTATCAACCCAGAAGCGAGTACCTCCAACAGCGGCGCGCGTGTCATCAAAAGCGAAGATCCGTGCCACACCACCACCCGGCAGGGCGTTGTTAGGCACATCAATACGAATCGTTCCATACTCACCTTGCCAAACTCTGCCACCCATCCGCCGCGTTAACTCATTTCCAGGGTCATCGTCAAAATTATTTGCGAAAACGGCAAAAGCAGAAAGTGATTCTGTGCTAAAATCGGAGGCGCGTGTGAAAGTTATCCCACCCGTTCCACCAATACCAGTCTTTTCAATTGTCCCTACTTCGTTCGCTTTGATGACTATCTGGTGACCATCGTTGAGCGCAATGCGTTCTAACTCGACCTTTATATCAAGTTCAGGGAGTGCGAGACGAGATGCTGGATCCCCAAAGAGCGTGTATTGTTCCGTGCCGGGAATCCACTGCGTGTTCCGAATGCGGGAGAGAAAACTAATTTTAGCATTGGCAACAATATGCCCTACCGTCGGTGCAGTTCGCGAGGGCTGAAACCCGGTATCCAGATGCCCAGCGCGCCCGACCCCGAATAAGGACTCAAAGAGATCGATGTCAAACTCAGCGTTTGCTGTGCCATAAGTTAACCGCGTCGCCGAGAGTGTAGCAATAGCACCGTATTCACCCAATAGGAATTGCTCACTGAGGCAGAAATTCCCAACTTGTTGGGGTTTATCGAACTGCCCATTGAGACAGGTTGTCGTTATAACAAAGGGTAGGTATCGGTTCCGCAATCCGACGACATCTTCAAGGCGAAAAATAGATTCATCCGCCCATGTCTGAATGCCACCGTGTCCTGTATACTCAATTGCGATCGCGCCCTGATTGATGGCAGATCGTATCTGGAGGCGCGTGCGCTCTGGACTTTTAATTTTTCGGAGATAGATTTGGCGTGTGTCGTAGCCCACGGGTATAACATCCGCTATCAGTTCATCCCGCGATACCTCAAAGAGTCCATCACCAGGGTTGTCTGTGTTGTCATCAGCAACCTGAATTAATGTGCCTTGCCATAATCCCGTTCTCAAATTCTTTTCATAATTGATGATTTTCTCAACCATAGTCGCGAGGTCTTCAGTGGTTTGAACGGAGAGTCGCCCTATAAGCATATCGGGTAGCGGATCTTCGCCACTCACATTGACGAAACGCTGGTCCATGGCAGTTTCACCGCTTTCAGGTGCCCAACCGTGGAATGTTGGTACGAAGATTGGATAGAGATTATAGGTCCCCCGGAATGACGGATCTCGACGGTAGAGTTCAACAGTAGCACGCTTGTAATCGTAATGGGCATCCCCTACAAGAACAACATAAGTCGGGACGGGTTGTTGCCAATTATCATAGGCATATCGGAGGAATTTTTGGATAGCCAGTGGGTTGAAGAGTCCATCACTAAATTCATCGTAGATGTCGCCGATATCAACCACCATCGTTGTTAAGCCTTGCGAGCGCCGGAATTCAACGAGCGGCTGGATGCTCTCCGTAAAGGTTGGATGCGTTATGACGACATAGTCGACTTGATTGGACGGATTCCTCAGCAAGGTTGGTGGTGTCGGTATGAGTGCGTTGATACTCCGATAGGCAGAACGCCCTATGACAAAATAGCGCGTATGCAGATTGACGGTATCTTCAAAGAGCATTTGATAAGTCGCACCTCTTCGCGAAATTTCACCGTTGATGAGTTTACTCGCAATACCTTTTTCATCAAGTTGATACACATCAATTGTTTCATCAAAAATGTTCTCAACCCGGTATTGGACCTTGCCGCGGTTACGAGGTTCGGTATTTGTATTAAATTCAAGACGGTTGGCATCCGCCCGAAAGTTTCGCCAATAATCAAGTTCATACCAATCGAGATAGAAATCGTAGGAACCTGCGGGGGTTCTGTTGGTATCAAGTGCCTCAATGCGCATATAATTGACTTGGTTATGGTGGATGCGTAATTGCGGAATGCTGCGGGTTGCAATAGGCGCAGCTTGACGTTTCCACTCCTCAATCCTACCAAGTTGCAGTCCATTGAAAGCGATTCGCGCTTGGTGGAGTGCTGCGCCTCTGCGGGAAGCCCCTTGGAATTTAATACGCAGCGTCGCAGTGCGATCAATCTCAAGGCGCGGGACTGCGGCAGGCAGTTCTATAGGAAAATCCTTTCGACTTGTGTTGATATTTCCACCACGGAAGGGAGTCCAGAAATAGTGATCAGCAAGTTCGGACTTAATATTGGTTCCGGCTAAAACATCGTGATGTACGTTCTCTTCAAAACGGGCGCGCGTTAAAAAGGCAGTCGGTGTTACTAAGTTTGGCGTGAGTGGTGTTGCGTCTCGCGTTGCCACACGGGACGGTTCAAGGTCTCCAGTAACAGGCTCACTTCGTAAAGCAAAATGGAGCCAGTAAACGTTTTCGTCAGTAAATTTGTTGTCCGACAATGCCCGTCCATAAAAAACAACCTGTTCGCCTGCATCGAGTCTATCGTTTTCATTGTCATCAAAAATGTAAACACCCTGTTTCTGTCCGCTACTTTCTAATCGAAGGGTGTTCAGATCAATATCCTCTGGTTCAATACCAGCGGCAGCCCTGATATTATTATAAGTGATACGATAGAGATCTGTTCTAACAACTGGAATTTTAAAGCGGTAGGTGGTAGAAGCCGTTAATTCTGGTGCTCCGGGCGCACTTCTATAGGACATCCGTCGCTGGTTTCGCCACGACTTTGCTTGTTCATAGTTCCTTAGTGTTCCCCGAAAGAGACTTTCAAAAGCAGAAGAGCGGAAGGACGGAAGCGTGGTAGATTCTATCGCGCCATTCTTTGCAAACGGGACAGCACCCGGAAATTCAATACGGAATGTTATAGATGTGTAGACCTTTAATTGCTTTGTCGCCGAATTGTATTGCACCGGATTGATTTGTAGGCTCGCGACACGCTGATTGCGCACAAGCCCACTCGGAATAACTTCTACCAGTTTCGACGGATAAAACCCTTGTGAATCAGGGCGCGATGGAGTTGAAGCTGGGAAAATTGGGTCATCGGGTGTGACACGAACATTTTCAACACTTTTTACTTCTGGGCGCGCCTGAATCACAGTAACGATCGGCGTTCCAGCGATAGGGATTCCGATGCATTGTACATAGACAGGAAGTCGAGGTCTACCTACATCAAGCGTCCAATCAGCACCTGCAAAACGGATATCGGTCACCGGTTCTACGGAACTGCCTTCAGCAGAATGAGTACTTGTCTTTACTTCAAGTTCAGGTAACTCAAAACGCGCTGTGAGCGTATCTGATGTGGTCGAAAGAACCTGCAGCGGCGACGTTGGATGTGTCTGTTCTGCAGAAATTGAGGCAGAAACAGTATAAAGTATAAGGACTGTTAATAAAAAAATATAAGTTTTTTTCATAACATGAGTTTCAAAAAAGGGGATTTTCGGTTAACTAATGAAGGTTTGGCAATCTGTCCTAACGCTAATGACTCGCGACTGTTGGAGAACCTCACCTATAAGTCGTATTCTATTTGCGTCTGGGCATCTTACCCGCCGCGGTAAAACCAGTGAGGCACTACGAAATCTGTCTGAGTTGAAGATTGATGAACCTTCCACAGAGGTCGGTGGGGCGCGTCTATTTAATCCTCAAAGATGTCTTAAAATATCCAATTCATTCGCAGACTGCACAGATAACCTCTGGGAGCAATTAATGACTAATGATTTCCTTTTTCATGCAATATTGACCTCACATGAAGACAATCTTTAAGGTCTAATAGCTCATACAACCTATTTCTTTGAAGATTTCTTACGTCCTCCATGTAAAATTTTGTGATAAAAAACCCAAGTATTGTGGAATCCTCTACGTCTATTTCTATGTGCTCCTCTAAAAATTACAACATGAATACCGGCCTCTTGACATATTTTACATTCACATTTCTCCCAAGGACGTTCCATGAGTAACTCTTCGTGTTTTTTACGAAGTTTTTCGTGTTTCTTACAGAGATGATTGCTTGATTTTTTTTGCAGAGGCCAATTTTTTCTCGGAAAACACTCACTATATTTATTAACGTCTAGAAGAATTTTCTTTATTTTCTTCTCTGGTATCTCCCCATCATTAAAACGACTAAGACTCAAAAGGCACTTTTCTTCCATTGCTTGCATATTACCATTAGAAAGTTCAGGATTAGATTCCGCAGCTTCGCGCATCACTTTTGATGTACTAAAAGGAATTCGGATGCTGCCATACCATGTGCCATCTTCTGTTAAATAATTTCTATCTGGAGAGGACCATGCTTTTCTCAAGTAAGATGCGCTGTCAAAACTGAAAACACCGAGTTCCCTAAAGATGGGTTGAAGTTTGGGGCGCAGTATACCAAAAAGGTGAACCCAAATAGGTTCTTTTTTACCGCGGGTAGACTTTTGTAATACTTCCCGAACTGCTGCGACTATTTTTAAAATATCTGAATCTTGTCTACGCACCAATCCACCTAAACCAATATGCTCATATCCCCACTCAATGTATTTGTTAGCAAAATCAGCGTAATCTTCGGGAGTGATGCCTTGTATACTACCGACTGGTTTAAAATCATAAGCCTCATCTCGATGAATTTTTAAAAATTTTTCGGCATTTTCAGCCGTTAACTTCATTCGTTGCTTTCTTTCTTTTTTAGTTAATGATGAAATGGGAATGTGATCAACAGATGCCCCGAATTCAAAACCAAATTTGTTGTAAAAAGAGGCTGCGTCTTCACAGGAAAGGGGAGGATCTTTCTCTTTGATGTATGAGAACGCACCGCAATCTCCAAACAACAAAAGTTTTTTAGGAACCTGCATCTTCTCCCGAAAATTTTCCATGAAATCATTGAGGTGTCCATTTTGAGTTCGCAGTTGTGCTAGACTCAGAAGCAGACCGTCATAAGGGGTATCGTCCTCGAAAATCTCATGTGCGTATTTCCTATTTTCTTTTTTTCGGTTTTCATCTGTTTCATTAGGGCAGAATGGTTCGTAAACATAATCGCCCCAATCAGGAAAGAAATAGAAATAAGGACGCGTATCTAATTGTTCCTGAGAATTGACGGAAGGAAACTTATTTGGTAAATTATGAAGCCACTCCTTCAGCTGTTGTTTTTTTTTCCCACCTCTACCCTCGGCATACTCGATTTCAACATCAAATAAGGTCTCAATGCTCGAAATTGCGGGGCGGTGGTCTTTATTTATGCTAATGAAAACAGATTCTGGTCGTTCAAGTTTCTCCAATTTTTGGATGACTTGTGGTCCTATCTTTTCTGCCTTCTCTTTATCTAAACACTCGTTGTAGGGTTCAATGAGCTCTGTGGCATCAATGATTTTATGTTTTGCAGAAACAATTTTTATGATAAGGCCGGGAGGCCATCCATTCTCTCTGAGAAACTTTTGCAGCACTTCGTAGCTGTGCTCCTTATAAACCATAAATGCGGGGACTTGATTAAAATAGGGATTCTTGATTCTTCCATCAGAACATCCCAAAATTAGTAAATGTCCTGCTGGAGATTCTTCGGGCTTAGATCGTGAAATTTTTGACATACTTGTTATTACCGTCCCAACGATAGGTTTCAGAGGATTAAAAAGGTATTTTGTTGAGAGGACATCCCTGCCTCTAAGGCAACCCAGTTTTATGGATACCGCATCTGATATTCGCCTTCTCTGGCAGGGCAATTCCAGCGAATATCGCAAATGTTACAAGTATTATCATCTGGACTAGGGTAAGGTGCGGGCCAATCCTCTTCTCGCCTGCAATCCTCAATCTTCTTTACAGTATTAGTAAAATCTACTAAAGCATGTTGGATATTCTGCTCATTCAATGAAACCTCAATAAGAGCATTCGATGGACGAGCTGAAGAGTCTTCTACAACATCTAACGCACCTAAAAAATAAAGAATTGCCTTCTCAGGATAAACACCATTGCGTTCGCGATAAAGTTCTGCATAAACCCTCATTTGGAATTGGTATTGGCGAAATTCTTCAGAATAACGGTCATCGGGTGGGTGTCCTCCTTTGTAATCCCATATTTCTGCTTCCATTCCAGGGCACCAGTTTTGGACATCTGCCAGAACATCCACCGTTCCGTGAAGCAAGTAATCGCCTTGATGGGATTGCAAGTGATGCTCGGTATCTTTGATTCTGGGATAAAGTTCAGATCCCTCAATTTGATTAAATCTTTTTAGCCGTCTTAGAGCTGCCTCGCGCTCTGCTGCATGTGTGAACGCGCGAACCGAACGAATCCCACGGATTTTTAAAGCAGTATCAACTTCGTTGAAATAATACTCTATATCTTCATCTCTAGGGATTTGCCCTTCTGTCTTTTTATCTCTTAATCCAGCATAGTGCATATAAGCACGATCTAAAACCTGATGAATAAGTGTTCCATAATAAATTTGAACAGCATGAGCCGGTTCATACCCTCTCACCACAAAATGTCCGTATTGGCGACGACAACGTTTAAATGATAGAATATCTGTTGTTACGCTATACCTACGTTTAACTGAGGCATCCATAGTTTGGGGCACCCTAAGATCTTGAAATTTCTGCCAGGACATTTACTTTTCCTCCCTATAACCTTTCAATTTCATCCGTAAACCACTGAAGACCCTTATCTCCAAAACCAATCCCTTGATTTCTGAAGTCTTGGTTTCTTGCCAAGAACACTAAGGAATATATGGCACGAGAATATGCGACATAGAAAAAACGGATCCTGTCTTGTTCTGCACGCTCTTGATCACTAAAACTTGATGGGGATGGATTATTCCTAAACTGCCGCATAGTGTCTTCAATCTGAAGTTCTGATCCTACCTCTACTTTTTGAATCTTACCCAACAGTGAAACAAAAACAAAGGGAAACTCAAGACCTTTCGCTTGGTGAACTGTCATTATCGGGAAACTTCCTGGTGGACAGATAATTTCTTCATGCTCTGGATCGTTGAGACCTTCTGAAACAAGCAACCCTACGAGGGAATAATAAAGGTGCCCCAATTGGCCAGAACTGATTAAACCATCTGTATAGCCTGTTCGCAGAATTTCTCGTGTTGACCCTATCGAACCGCTAAAAGGAAGCATGCAATATGACTCAAGGACTTGTGATAACTTTCCTAAACGAAAATCTCGCTCAGTGTCCTGTCGCCATCCCACAAAAGGTTCAAAACTGATCATGTGATAGAAGATGTCTTGAATCGTAGCTGGACTCATCGTTTTATCCTGCCCTGCGGATTGCGTGATTGTTTTGTTAGCCGGAGTTTGCATAATCCGAC
This sequence comes from Candidatus Poribacteria bacterium, assembly GCA_965232115.1. GTDB lineage: Bacteria > Poribacteria > WGA-4E > WGA-4E > WGA-3G > WGA-3G. The sequence continues at coordinate 2,243,810 of OZ246958.1, read as the reverse complement.
GGATTGCTCCTTCGACATAAGTTGCTAATTCGGGGTTCTGTGATGCTTGATCGGTGTAAACTTGAATCCAATCTTCAATAGTTTCTCTCACATTTTTCGTTTTTACGTCAGAAAGTCCGTTTTGATTCGGATCTAGTATTTTCACTAATGTTCCCAATGCCGTTTGAATTTCAGGTTGTTCCAGGAACGTTCGAGATCGTGGATTATAAACATCAAATCCTTGGTCCTGTAACGCTCTTTGATACGGTTCGGCTGACTGAGTCAAAAGTCGTGTGCTCCTCAATAGAAGCACACATTGACTCGGATCGTTCACAATCCCATTGTCCAATAAACCTCTCACCGTTTCCGCAAAGCGCGCCGCAACCTCTTCATAATTTTGACCTAGCAAGTAGGATACAGCTGGATAATTACCAATGGAGCATCCGTGTTCAGTTTGACGGTCAACCCATTGTGGATCCGGTGAAAGACTGGGTTTGTTACTAACCCTTGCTCCAGGTTCAGTCATAACCTGGAAGGACTGAATGTAATTATCACACCAATCAATAATCTCAGGATGTGAACGATAGTTTGTAGAAAGATGAAGTGGGTATGGCCTTACTCCAGCCCCCCATGCAGATTGACATGCGCGATCAAAGTTTACCATACATTCTACTGTACCTCCTCTAAATCGGTACAAAGCTTGATCGTCATCTCCCACGACGCACAAGTTATGAGGAAAACATTGTGTCAACCGTAGGTAAATGTTTTCTTGGATTGGATTCGTATCTTGGTATTCATCAACAAGAACATGATTTATGCCAGGATGATCTTGATCTGATAAACCATCACCATTAAGAAAACGACTACCGCTGGGTGAACCAAGAAATTCAAGAAATTTTAACTGTAGATGAGCAAAGTCACAAGCCTTATGTTCTTCTAAACTATCCCGATATTGTGTATAAGCATTCGCTAAGATTTTCCAAGTTCCGCCTTCAGCATGCATTTGAGAAACATCAACTTGATCTTCAACAATTCGATTGAATAAGGTAACAGCCGCGTTGACACGAATCCATCTATGTGGCAGATAACCAGACGATCTATTCCACCGAGTCCCTGCTGCCTGATTGTACCTTGCTGTCAAAAGGTCAAATCTTTGCCATAAAGGCAGATGTGCTTGTTGAGATTTAGATAAGTCTGACTGTTCATAAACAAAAAGTAATTGCTCTATATCATCAAGCAGGCGATAATTCTGATATTCTGAGTAACGATATTCATGCATTATGCGGTTGCACAGACTATGCAAAGTCCCCACTCGGACTTGGGACAAATCAACTCTTAGGCGTAGATTCTCATCAACCTGATCAAGATAGTTTTTGTAAATCGCTAACCGATCTTGTATGTTCCTAGCTGCTTTTTCAGTAAAAGTAGTGAGTATAATTGACTTCGGGTGAACTCCGTCAACACAGACTAATTTCAAGGTCCTCAATACCAACACTTCCGACTTTCCTGAACCAGGACCGGCAATAACCCATAGCGGTCCATCTTCATGAGCAATTACTGCTTTCTGTTCATCGTTGACTTCGATTTTTGTTTTATCATTAATGGTAGTTAGCATTTCCTGAAGATCCATACACTATACCTCCCTTAGTTATAGTAGCATATCTTCCGACTATTGTAAATTTCTTATGGAAAATATGAAAAAGAAATGGTTGATGTGGAACGGGTTGCAACATCCTAATAGTGATTCAGCGAGTCCCGTCGTGCTCTTGCTGTGTTTCAGATTTAAACAAGTCTGTAATCCATGTTTTAAATTGAGACATCTTTTTTCCTCTATTCGTTTCTACTAAAATCACATTTTCAAAATACCTTTCTAAATCAAATCCTTTGAGCACTGCTTGGTAATCCTTCCACAAACCGTTGAAAAGTTGGTCATAGTCCTTTCCATCTAAAAACGCCTCAAGTTTTTTCTGTATACTCGGGCGTAACTCTTTGGCACGGTTATCGTCCATCTTTTGATCGTAGTCCTCAATGGGTTCATCCGATTTGAGTAACCCATATTTCGCTGAGACGATGAGAATATCAAGACTTTCCGGGAAACAATTCTCTCTACGAGCTTTATGCAGTGTCGTATAGAGTGGTCCTTTATATCTCATAAGTGCAGGGATCAATCCTAGCGTTTTATCTTTCGTTCCAGAGCAACTAATAATTAATAAAGACCTTTTCATAAATATCCACTTTTCCCCTTTTAGCAAGTCACTGAATGACATCCTGCTTTGAGTTCTGAGCGTGTAGTTATTAAGTTTGAAGTTCATCCCGTTCTAAGTTCACGATGGCGATGGCTTTTTGCCTTTCTTGATTGCCGATAGAATCTTTTTCAAAACGGCTTCAGCTGTTTGAACATTGGAGAATTTTGCGACCTTCACTGGCATGGAAACGATTTTTTCTTCGGTCATTTTTCGGTCGCAGCGATTTGGCTAAAAGTATGGCAGGGCTATTTAGTTTTAAGGGGTAAGTTTACCTATGTGAAGGTTAACTATGGATGGATGCCCGAATTTATTCGGGACAGCACACACCCGAACAAGTTCGGGCATCCGGATGTAAATTATTGGAAAACCAAATACCTCTGAAAAGTATGGTGCTTTGACGATACACCCGCCTCTGTGCAATCCATAGAACCTAAACAACTGTGGATGATAAAGGTCATGGCAACTCCTTGGATGGATGCCATCAAGGGTTTACGACCATCTGTTGTTTCAGTGTCTTTACTTCGTTCTTGAGTTCTTCAATTTCTTGCTCGTGTGCCCGATCTTTTCTACTACGCCAGACAACAATTATTTGTGGTATACCGACGATGGCAGCAATAATGGTTAAAAAAAACTTTATCCAACTGAAATTCGAGTTCATGTGCTTGTCTACTGCCTGAATTTTTTCGCCGAAATCTTCTTTTATTCGAGTCTCAGATGCTTGAATTTTAGCATCAATCTTCTCAATGTCTTCAACCGTCAGCTCACCAGTCGCTGGGAGAGTAATCGCAGACAACAGGATTGAAAATAGCAAAATGGTTTTCATAGTTAGTGCCCCTTTTTGACCTGCTTGCTCATGATTTTTTCTTTCCGACAAACTGAGCAAATTATATAACTTTTTCAGGTAAAAATCAAGTTTGTTTTTTTCATCCATCAGCATTTTTTCATAGGTTTTAATTTATGGATATACGCCTCTGTGAGTTGTGAAGCACACTTTAGTGCCGCCACTAAACTCGTTTCACTGGCGATTCCTTTACCGGCTATATCAAAAGCCGTCCCATGATCAACGCTGGTGCGGACTATCGGCAAACCCAAGGTAACATTTACAAGTTCACCGAAACCCAAAAGTTTTATCGGAATATTACCCTGATCGTGGTACATAGCAATCACGGCGTGCCACTCTCCTTGAACTGCTTTGACAAAAAGTGCATCGGCAGGAAGAGGTCCGTCTATTTTGCCGACATGCGCTTGTGCCTGCGCGATGGCTGGACAGATAAATTGCTGTTCTTCTTTCCCGAATATCCCCTCTTCACCGGCGTGAGGGTTCAGCCCTGCAACAACAAGCCGTGGTTCAGAAATACCACTACGAATGAGTGCTTGATGGGTGAGGCAGATGACATCCACAATTCTTTGTATAGACAGATGTTTTGGCACATCAGCCAGTGCAATGTGGTTTGTCACAAAAGATACCGCGAACCGCGAACCGCGAACCGCGAACCGCGAACCGCTATCTAATGCCTCAGCTGTGCAAAGCATCATCACCACATCAGGTGCGTTGGTGAAGGCAGCAAGCATTTCCGTGTGTCCCGGATACGGCATCCCTGCCCGATGTATGGCAGCTTTACAAATGGGAGCGGTCGTGATTGCATCAAGTTCGCCATCCATCGCGAGATAAGTCGCCGTTTCAACCGCTTTGACGGCAGCAGCACCCGCGCGCGCATCCACAGTCCCAACAGGAATATCCTGTGGAGATATTGGAACTACGTTCAAAACATCAATCGTTCCATGCACTGCGACCGCTTGCGCCGGTGTATTGATGATATTGAGATTTAGCTGTGGTATACCGGGGGGAGTAAATCTAACAGCTGCGTCCCGAAGGATATCTGGACTACCAACGACTATCGGTTGACACACCGAATATATGCTTTCATAAGCGAGTGCCTTGACGATAATTTCGGGACCGATGCCAGCTGCATCGCCCATCGTTATCCCAATCTTTGGTTTCCTGACACCAGATGCCCCACCTTTTCGGTACACACCTGTCACTTTTTGTCGGATTTGGACCTCTTCAGGAGTCATAGCAAGTTCTCTCCCTTGATCAAGTAAGATACCCTCCCCTGTAACGGGCGGGGACCCGGGCCTCGATCAAGAGATGGAGGCTACGGATTTATTTGGCGATAGAGTGTTGTAGCACGGGCGCGTGAGACATTCCCTGATGGTAACTCAAGGACCTCATACGCAGGGTCGGCAGCTTCTTCATCCAGATGCGCCTCTGCAGTAACAGATACAGCGACAGGCAATCGGATTACATCTCCAACAGCGAGCACCTTCCCGGCTTTTGCGACGTGTCCATTGACACTCACAGCACCTCTGCTACAGAGCGTATTGGCAATCGTTCGCCGTTTCACAAGGCGGCTGATCTGTAGAAATTTGTCTAATCGCATGTTTTTATTGGCTATTAGCAGTTAGGGCGTTCCGCTGCGCTCCACTTTTCGCTATTCGCTATCTGCTGATTGCTGACGACCATTGGCTATTACACAGAGGGTTGGGAGGGAACCGGCAGCTCTACGGGAACTTCGGTTTCCACCATCGGCTCTCTGAGTGCTTGTTCCAGCACCTGTATCATATCGTTGACCTTGTGAAAACGGATACCCTCCCGAATTTCAGTTGGAATGTCAACCTCATCTTTTTCATTATCGCTGGGGATGATGATGTCAAAAATACCATTGCGATAGGCAGCGAGTGCCTTCTCCTTCAAGCCACCGATCGGTAGCACCCGACCCCGGAGTGTAATCTCGCCAGTCATAGCGACATCTTTTCGGACAGATTTTCCTGTCAAGGCAGAGAGTATCGCCGTAGCGACAGTGATACCTGCTGAGGGACCATCTTTCGGGACAGCCCCTTCTGGAATGTGAATGTGAATATCGTGCTTCTCAAACTGGTCTTTAGAGATTCCCAAAGATTCCGCACGCGATCGAATGTAGGCGACAGCCGTCTGGACTGACTCACGCATCACTTCCTGAAGTTGTCCAGTCATACTGAGTTTACCTTCGCCGGGCATGGTTGTTGCCTCAACAGAGACGATATCTCCACCAATCTGGGTCCACACCATTCCTGTAGCGACACCGACCTCATCACTCTCCTCAGCCTTTGTGCGTGTCCATTTCGCCGGACCGAGATAATCACTCAAATTCACTGGCGTTATCTCAATATTGAAGTCAGGTTTTTCTTCAGTGACCATTTCCTTCGCTATCTTTCGCATGACAGTCGTAATCGTTCGTTCAAGACTTCGGACCCCAGCTTCGCGCGTGTATTTGTGAATCATCTCAAAGATGGCTTCATCTGTGAAGGTGATATTCTCAGATGAAAGACCATGACGTTCAAGCTGCTTCGGAATAAGTCCATTCGGTGTAAAGGTAGCGATTTTATGCTTCTCAAAATCAGTGTACCCCGGCAATTCAATGATTTCCATCCGGTCTTCGAGTGCCGGTGGAATGGTGACACGGGTATTCGCCGTTGTGATAAACATCACATCAGAAAGATCAAATGCGATATCCATGTAGTGATCCCGGAAAGTTGCATTCTGTTCGGGATCAAGGACTTCAAGGAGTGCCGATGCCGGATCCCCTCGAAAATCTGAACTCAGTTTATCAATCTCATCGAGCAGAAACAGCGGATTTTTTGACTTGACATCCCGGAGTCCTTGGATAATTCGACCGGGAATTGCGCCGATATAGGTGCGTCTATGCCCACGAATTTCGGCTTCATCGCGAACACCACCGAGCGACATCCTAACGAATTTCCTACCTGTGGCACGAGCGACCGACTTACCGAGCGAGGTTTTTCCAACGCCTGGGGGACCGACGAGACAGATAATCGGTCCTTTCAGATGTTTGACGAGTTGCAAAACAGCAAGGTACTCAAGCACATTCTCCTTGGGTTTCTCCAAGCCGTAATGGTCCTCATCAAGGATACGTTCAGCTTCAGGAAGATGGATTTGATGTTCAGTGCTTTCTTTCCAAGGCAACGCGAGTATCCAATCGACATAAGTGCGGATAACCCCGGATTCAGCAGATTGAGGTGGAATCTGTGCAAGCCGATCCAGTTCCTTGAGTGCTTTTTCTTCAGCTTCTTCGGACATTCCGGCGTTTTTCACCTGCTCCCGAAGTTCATCAACCTCGGCGATGTCATCGCGACCGAGTTCCTTCTGGATAACCTTCATCTGCTCCTGCAGGTAAAATTCGCGATGTGTTTTCTGAATGGATTCCCGGACCTGATTGTGAATGTCGTCGCGTAACTCGTTTCGCTCTGATGCTTCCTTTAAGAATTGGATAACGAGTTGCAGTCGTTTAATAGGATTGAGTTCATCAATAATGGCTTGACGCTCCGCGGGTGTGAGGTTGAGAAGTCCAGCGATCGTATCAGCAAGGTGTCCGGGTTCTTCCTGTTCTGTAATAGCCCGTTTGACTTCTTCGGAGGTCAAGACGTGGGATTGTGAGCCTTGTCCTTGGTCTTTTTGTCGGACTTTTGCGTAATTACTGAAAAGTTTCTTAGCTTCTTTCATAAGAGGTTCGGCAGCATCTGCCAAACCTATCTCTTCATGAACAATTTGGACATCCGCTCTCAAAAAGTCATCAGTTTTGGTATAGCGGAGAACAATTGCGCGCTGCTCGGCTGCAATAGCGATACGGATAGTGCCATCGCCGGGTTCATAAGACTCAATGATATTCGCGACAGCACCAATCGCATGGAGATGTTCGGGGGTTGCTTCTTCTCCCTCGTCCAACTCCACTTTTTGATGGAGGAGGAGTATATGCCGCTTTAAACGCAGGGCTGCATGGGTTGCTGCAACTCCCATTTTACGAGCGACATTCAAAACAGATTTCGTTCTCGGAAAAATAGCGTCAAAATCCGGAGGCAAATAGATAACGGGTAAACTCACTGTTTCATATTCTTTTGTTGCTGTCGAGTTCATGATTTTTATCCTTTATTAGCAATCAGCAATCAGGACGGTTTGCCTTGCAAACCTTTCAGTATTCAGTAAAGACAACATCCGAACTGAAATGTTCCGAAAGTTTACACGCTTTCCCACTGATTGTTGACTGCTGAGAATGGCTTCGGCTTTCGTAGCGAACGCCTTGACTGCTATTAAGCAGTTTTAAGTTCTTCGGATTTTCTGTAGATAAGTTGCGGTGGCTCATGGTTACGGACAGAGTCTTCAGTAATATGACAGGCTTCAACATCTTCAAGTGAAGGGAGGTGATAGAGCGTATCAAGCATAATTTTTTCAAAAACGGCTCTTAATCCGCGCGCCCCTGTCTCGCGTTCAATCACTTCATCAGCAATAGCAGTTAACGCCGCATCGGTTACGTGGAACTCCACATCCTCGTAAACTAAAAGCTGACGATATTGTTTGACGAGCGCGTTTTTCGGCTCAGTAAGAATGCGAATTAATGCTGGAGCATCCAACTCGTGGAGGGTTGTAACAATCGGGAGCCGACCAATCAACTCTGGTATAAAGCCGTATTTGATGAGATCTTTGGGTGTCACCTGTGCAAGCAGCTCATGAATTTTGGTCTGATCCTTGGATTGTATAACAGTTCCGAAGCCGATACTCTGTTTGCCAAGTCTATCTTTAACCGCCTTTTCTAATCCAATAAAAGTCCCACCGCAGATAAACAAGACTCTATTGGTATTCACCTCAATCATCTCTTGGTGTGGATGCTTCCGCCCACCGCGTGGTGGGACATTTGCTGTTGTGCCTTCAAGAATCTTGAGCAATGCCTGCTGAACGCCTTCACCAGAAACATCACGAGTAATTGAAGGGTTCTCGGATTTACGCGTAATTTTATCAATTTCATCAATATAAATGATGCCAGTTTCGGCGCGTGCGACATCACCATCCGCCGCTTGGACCAATTTCAGGATGATATTCTCAACGTCTTCACCAACATAACCCGCTTCAGTCAACGTCGTTGCATCAGTAATAGCGAACGGTACATCTAAAACCTTAGCGAGCGTCTGGGCGAGTAGCGTTTTTCCTGTACCTGTTGGACCTATGAGCAAGATATTGCTTTTATCTAATTCAATTTCATCTGTCGTTTCGCCGTGGTGTAGACGTTTATAGTGATTATAAACAGCAACAGATAAACTTTTTTTTGCTTGCTCTTGACCTATTACATATTCATCAAGTTTTGCTTTTATTTCTTCGGGTGAAGGCGGTTTTGAGAGTGTTTCTTGTTGATCCTGTGCTTGGGGGCGAGTTGCGCTTTCAGTGTCTGCTTCGCGCCGTCCACTGCTCTGTCTTCTTGTCCGTCTCTGCTGCTCGTGACCCACTCCGTGGTGTTCCTGCTGATCTTTTTCCATCGAGACATCAAAACTGCCATCTGGATTTTGATGGGCGAGAATGTCGTTACAGACAGTAATACACTCAGCAAGACATTTCTCACAGATATCTGCCTCAAGCCCATTAAAGAGCCTTTCAACTTGGGTATTATCGCGTCTACAAAAGGCACAGGAAGCCTCTTCCGCAGTGGATGCAGATAACCGGACAATACATTCAACGCAAATATTCGCTTCCCTGCCTTGAAGGAGGCGACGAACTTGTGTACTATCGCGTTGGCAGAAAGAACAGAATAACTCACGCTGGATGGATTGTGACATATAGCGTTCTCCTCTCTATGAGCCATCAGGTCGCTGCGCTTTCAACAGTCAGACAAGAAGAAATGTACTAAAGTATGGTTAAGGTGAACTAAAGTTGTTGGGATACACATACAACTTTACGGACTTTAGAACACTTTCAACTGGCAAACTTTCTACGACTCTGTAGCACGTTGGGAAACAACTTGGTCGACCAAACCGTATTCAAGTGCCTGTCCGGCAGTCATATAAAAATCTCTGTCGGCATCGGTAGCGATTTTCTCAATAGTTTGACCAGTATGTTTCGCTAAAATTGTATAAAGCCGATCACGCTCTTGCAAAATTTCGCTTGCATGGATACTAATGTCGGAGGCTTGTCCGCCAATACCACTTGCCATGGGTTGGTGAATGAGTGCTTTTGCATGTGGTAGCGCGTAGCGTTTGCCCGGCGCACCCGCAGCGAGCAAGATAGCCCCCATACTATAGGCTCTCCCCAGACACCAAGTTTGTACATCTGCTTTGATGTACTGCATTGTATCGTAGATTGCCAAACCGGCAGAAACAGAACCACCCGGCGTGTTAATATAGAGTACAATGTCGGCATCAGGATCCTTTCCCTCAAGAAAAAGCATCTGTGCGGTTACGATGTTTGCGACGGCATCATCATCAATCGGTGTCCCAATCATGATAATACGGTCTTCAAGCAGGCGAGAATAAATATCATAAGAGCGTTCGCCTCGGCTTGTCTGTTCAACAACGACAGGTATCAAATTCATATTTTAACTAACCACTAACTACCAATCACCGATAACTGATAACTATTCCTTAGGTAATGATAAGCGACTGTTTGGCGGAGGCACGCTGAATTAGGAACTGATAGATTTTTTCGTGTTGTAACTGCCCTCGGAAATCCTCCAATCGATTGCTTGATTTGAGAAGCGCAGCATATTTTTGAGCGTCCCGATTTTGTTGCTCAGCGGCGCGCCGAATCTCGTATTCCAGCTCGTCATCGGATACGAAGATGCCTTCTTTCTCAGCTATTGTCTCAAAAATCCATGACTGCTTGGTTTGCTGAATGACATCTCTCCGCAATTCATCAGGCAGTGCCTCCATGTCAATGCCAGCCTCTTCGGGTGTTCTATGTTCATTTTCCAACTGCCGTTGGAGGTTCTGCAGTGTCTGTTGCACATACTGATCGACTAAAGGTTCAGGAATAGCGATATCGGTCTTTTCAATGAGTTGCGTCAGTAACTCCGCTTTCTGCTTATCAACGTGTATACTGGTCTCCTCCTCAACAAGATTGTTCCATATTAATCCATAGAGTTGAGAGTAACTTTCATACCCCAAATCCTTCGCAAACTCATCATCTAAATCGGGAAGATGTTTCTGCGTGATAGCATGCAGTGCAATTTCATAGTGGGCAGACTTTCCTGCAAGTTCTGGGTTGCTGTGTTCTTGCGGAAACCCAATATCCACAGATTTTGTATCCCCGATTTGCATACCAAGCAACGCCTGCTCAAGTTTTTCGTGTATCGCGCCGACACCGAGTTCTATATCAACATCTTGTCGCGATTCAGGGTCAACACGCTCACCGTCAAGTAAGCATTCCCAATCTATACGTACACAGTCTTTTTCTTCCACTGATCGTTCAACCTCAAGTGGTTCGTAAGTAGCAGATTGGGCTTGTAATCGTGTAATATAGGCATCAACATCTTCACGAGGCACATCAACGGGGTTTTTATCGGTTTCGAGTTCGTCGTAATTTGGGAGATGGATACTGGGTCGGGTGTCAACAGTCGCTGAAAACGCGAGCGGTTGGTTTTCTTTAACTTGCAATTCATTGAGTGGTGGCTCAAAAATAGGCTGTGAAAGCGGATTGAGTCTTTCTCTATCAATCGCATCTTCGTAAGCAGGTACGATGAGATACCGGACAGCTTCACTACTAACGTATTCGGGAAATCGAGATTTAAGGATAGCTACAGGGACGCGCCCTTTGCGAAAACCGGGAATAGAGACTTGTGACCGCAGCGTCTCATAAGTTTCAGCCAACGCCGTGTTAACATCTTCAGAAGGAACCTCTATATTGAGACGAACTCGCGTGGCATCTAACCTTTCAGTTTGAACTTTCAAGTCTTTTGTCCTCATGCCGAGCCCTTAAAGCCCGGATACTTTAAATCACTGACTAAAAATCTGCGACTATGGGCGAGGAGGGACTTGAACCCTCACGAGGCGTAACCCCAATAGATCCTAAGTCTATCCTGTCTACCAATTCCAGCACCCGCCCAAATTTTGCCCCGGGGAAGCCCACACGGGCTTCATACCCGGTTCATGCCCATAAGGCACGAATACCGTTGATTCTGATTTGGAATGCCACACACGCATTCTGACGTTGATTTACGCGGAAACCAAATTTACCTTTGTCTTACATTCGTCGCATATTATAAGCGATGCGCCGTGAAGGAATCGAACCTTCAACCGCCTGATTAAGAGTCAGATGCTCTGCCAATTGAGCTAACGGCGCGTCTGCCCAGTATCTTTACCACTGGAAAGGGTCTCTACAAGCATTGCTCTTAACTTGTGACGTACTTGGTCTCCCAGTCTATTATAAGTAACGCGTCGCGAAGGAGCCAAACCGTTAACGCCTCCCGACGTCCGTATACAAACGGGTTCCTTCCCAGTGATAGAGCGGACCCCGGATACGAATGAGGGTGGATGATGGGATTTGAACCCACGACCACTTGATCCACAGTCAAGTGCTCTACCCCTGAGCTACATCCACCACACTTAGATTTTGCCTTCAGTAGTATGAAAAGCACGCCTAGCAGGAATCGAACCTGCAACCTACGGATTAGAAGTCCGTTGCTCTATCCAATTGAGCTATAGGCGCTTGTGTTAGAAATCTTATTCTGTTTTGAAATCGGGGCGAGAGGATTCGAACCTCCGACCTTCTGCTCCCAAAGCAGACGCGCTAGCCGGGCTGCGCTACGCCCCGAGCTGTATCTACAGCCTACACTTACAAGCAACACAAGCAAAACTGAAGACTACATTTGCTGGTGTAATGGACGTTTGCAAGTTAAACTGTATATCTTTTTCAGTGTTTAAATTATACATCATTTTTTGGGGTCTGTCAAGTTAAATATGAAAATTCTTGTCTTTTTCTTAGACTCATGCTAATATAATAGCCATCGGGAAAAGAAGAGTTACAGGCGCATTCACCTACCCTCTAAAAACCTACATCAATAATGCTTACACCACAATTCCTGAAACAACTTGATCCATTCTACATCCACTCGAAACATCCATTTCGAGGAAAACTCAGAGGCGAACGGCGAAGCCTTAATCGTGGCACAGGTATGGAATTCGCCGACCATCGGGCTTACGAACCCGGTGATGACCTACGGTATGTCGATTGGAACATTTATGCCCGCCTTGGCAGACTCTTTATCAAGCTTCATCATACTGATGAGGACTTGCCCATTGTTCTCCTACTTGACAGGAGCCGATCTATGGAATTTGGCGCACCGACGAAGTTGACATGTGCCAAGCAGGTTGCTGCAGCACTTGGCTATGTCGCTTTAGCACACGCAGACAGCGTTGCAGTTTACACCTGTGCTGAACGCCTCTCGTTAACGCTACCCCCTACATCGGGCAAAGCGCAATTCCCACGACTTACAAGGGCGATCACAGCCATTGCAGCAGGCGGACGCACACGATTGACGGAATGCCTCAAGCAACTTCCCACGTATCAACGACACCGTGGAATGATCGTTGTTTTTTCCGATTTTTTGGACCCAGATAGTTACACAGCAGGTTTTAAATCACTCAGAGGACACGGATTCTCACTCACAGCAATTCACGTGGTAAGTCGAGAAGAAATAGATCCGCAGACATACTTGGAAAATGCAGCTACAGGAAACGATTGGTTGATGGAAGATGCCGAGACGGGTGAAACGAAGGCTATTACAATTAATGCTGAAATCTTAACGCAATACCAAACCCAACAGCAAGCGTTTTGCGATAATCTACAACGTTTCTGTACCGACCAAGGTATCGGTTACGTCCAATTAAAAACTGATACGCCAATTGAAACCTTTGTTCTGGAGGAACTTCACAGAACTGGTTTGATTCAGAGAAATCGATGACTATGGTAGAATTTACAATTCATGAGACATTACGCAGCGGGCGAGGCAACCTCGCCTCTACGAGTGAAGTGCGTAAATCCTAAAGGAGTCGTGGAATGACAATACAAATTCAAGGGATTAATTTATCGCTCCTCCAAGGTGACATAACGAAAACGCGAGTTGATGCTATCGTGAATGCAGCGAACAGCCAACTCGTCGGCGGAGGCGGTGTGGATGGTGCAATACGTCGTGCTGGCGGTGACGAAATTGAGCGAACTTGTGCGGAAATTCGTAGACGCGACGGTGGTTGTCCGACGGGTCAGGCGGTCATCACCCCAGGGGGCAATCTTCCTGCAAGATATGTCATTCATACAGTTGGACCCGTCTGGGAAGGCGGTAATTCAGGTGAACCCGAACTGTTAGCGAGTTGTTACCGGGAGAGCCTTCGACTCGCGATAGAAAATGGTATTCAAAGCATTGCCTTTCCCGCCATTAGCACCGGAATTTACGGTTATCCAACGGAGAAGGCAGCAGTCGTTGCGCTGATGGCGGTAAAAGGTTTTGTGCAAGAGGAGAATACCGTCGCACTCAGGGAGATTCAGTTTGTCCTATTTGACGAGGCGACACACACGCATTATGTGGACGTTATGTCCATCTTTTTCCCAAATTAGGGTTCACACATTAGAAAGCCACCGCTGCTGAAAGTTATCCAAAATTGAACAACCCGAAATTTAGCCGTGCCTCGTTGATTCTTCCGCTTTACATTCCAGCGTTTCTCTTGTCAACAGGCGCGGGTATTGTTTTACCAACGCTCTCCATTTATGTTAAATCATTTGAGTTATCCTACACATTAACGACTGTTGTCCTTGCTGTCGGAGTGATTGGAAATATCCCAGCAGGTATCTTAGTGGAACGGTTGGGTCGTAAACCCTCAATGTTGCTGGGACTGGTAATGATAGGGGTGTCAACGCTTGGGATGGGGATAGCGACGAATTTCTTCCAACTCATCGGTGCACAATTAATTGGGGGTATCGGAAATGCATTGTGGATGCTCGCTCGGCATGCTTACATGACAGATGTCATTCCAATAGCAAATCGTGGACGAGCGATCGCGCTGTTTGGCGGTGTAAACCGGATGGGCACTTTCGCCGGACAGTTCTGTTCCGTTTTTCTTGGGGTGAATCTCCGCCTGCCGTTCTTCATCTTTGCGGGTATTGTGGTTTTGAATTTTATCCTCTGTCTCTTTTTTATTCCAGAAACACGGCGTTCGACAAACCAAACTGCTGGTAAAAAACTTCCGTATCTTAGACATCTTCTCGAAATATCGCGTCACCATGCACGGCTCCTTGCGACTGCCGGCGTGGGACAGGTATGTGTACAAACGCTTCGGCGCGGTTGCAACATCATTATTCCGCTCTATGCCGACGAGGTTGTTGGATTAACAACGCAGCAAGTCCGAGCGGTGGTTATGATTTCCTCAGCAGTGGACATGTCGATGTTCCCCATTGCTGGCTATATGATGGATCGATTTGGTCGAAGATTCGCGACAGTGCCGGGGGTCTGTGTTTTTGCTACAGGAATGATGTTGATGCCGTTTACGGGTACATTTACAGGATTGCTGCTCGCAGCGATCTTCATGCGAATAGGCAACGGTATTGCTTCAGGGACAATGATGACGCTCGGGGCAGACCTCGCGCCACGCGAGGGTACCGGTGAATTCTTAGGTCTGTGGCGACTGACGGGAGATTTCGGTGGTTCTGCGGGCCCTGTTATTGTCGGTAACCTTGCCGATTTGTTCGGATTGGGTTATTCTGGCTTCGCTTTGGGAGGCATCGGTTATCTCGCGGTTGGCATCTTTCTATGGTTGGTCCCGGAGACCTTACGAAAAGAATAATGTTCTCTATCTACCATCTTGACAAAGAAAGGTCAATGCGAATTAAAGTGTGAGGAAGGTTGCAAGCGGTGAACCCTCTCACCTTAACAATCCTAATAAGGAAAATTGTCCAAAGTGAGAGGTCCTTGTTAAGAGTTCTGTTTTTTTGCCTGCTCTAAAAGCCGCTCTGCCCGTTCGGCACGCTGCTCTGCTCGTTCGGCGCGCTGTCTTTCTTGTTCAGCGCGCTGCTCTGCTCGTTCGGCGCGCTGTCTTTCTTGTTCAGCGAGGCGTTTGGCATCCAAATAATACATAATACGCTCCAATGTTTTACAACAAATAACGAGAGTTATCGTTAAGACAACGGTGAAGGCTGAAAGGTGGATTACAATAGATTCTGCTGTTTTTAGCGGATCCCTCCCTACTTTTTCACCTTCCAGAATTTCACCAACTATAACCCATAAAGCATATCCAATGAAAACGGCTACAAAGATGTAAAATGCTGGCTCTAACCATCTTTTAGGAATTCCACCAGGAAAAGCGACATATTTGTCGGCATGCTCTAAATCTTGGAGCATTTTTCCATTTTTATTTTTCAGGCGAGTGTCGTCCACCGATTGGCTCCAAATTTGCGATAAAATGCCGGGAAAGGGGCTCGAACCCTTACGCGCGTAATGCACACTAGACCCTGAACCTAGCCTGTCTACCAATTCCAGCATCCCGGCAAGCAATTATAGTATACCCGAATCTCTGTTCGTTGTCAAATTAAATCAGAGAGAACGAGTCAGCAGAAATTCGGAATTAAACGTCAAATATAATCAATAAGTCTAATGTAACTGACAGACCGGTTGCAATTTCTACGGATAGGAACGATTTATGGTCATGACTCTCTGTATAACAAAAAGGAGCACAAATCCATGAGAATGAATATATTTGTCTGTGCGATATTCCTGTTGGGTCTCGTCGCCAATTATAGTTATGCCAAGATTGATCCAGATAGAATCGTCGGTATCTGGCTATTGGACGAAGGCAAGGGTGATGTCGCTGAAGACGCATCTGAAAATGGCCGTGAAGGGACGATTACACAAGGTCAATGGGAAGAAGGTAAGTTCAACGGTGCGCTTGAAATCAAGAAAGGTGGGACTGTTACCATTCCGCTCGGTAAAGGCATTATTGAAGATAAGGTGACTTTTATCCTCTGGTTGCAGTTTACTGACATCGGTGGTCAGCAGAACTATTTCTCTATATGGGATCAGAGCAATAACCGCTATGTGCCTTACAAAAACGGTGGAAACCTCATGCGTAGTTGGACCAATACATGGGATGTCGCCAGTGGTGTGACCGTTAAGGCGGGGACCTGGTATCACGTCGCCAATGTCTATGACGGAGAAACCTGTAATATCTATATTGATGGCGAGGAGAAAGTCTCACAAAAGGTCCCGAAATTCCAACTTTTAGACCAGGACCAGACGGCGTGGCTCGCTACCGATAAAGGGACTGGCTTCCTCTCTGCCACTATTATGGATGATGTTGGACTTTTTAACGATGCACTCACCGAAGATGAAGTTCAGGGGATTATGAATGACGGCATTTATCACACCGCTTTTGCTGTGGAACCGTTGGATAAACTTCCCGTCCTCTGGGGTGAACTGAAGGCGCGATAATGATGTTGAGGTCTCCACGCTTTATCTGGCGCGGAGACCTCTCTTTAGGATTAAGGAACCGGTCGATGCAATATTTCGCTTACGGGTCGAACATGAATCACGATCACATGCAACAACACTGCCCAGGTATTGTTTCCATCGGAAAATTGAGACTTGAAGGCTTTCGCCTCGTTTTCAACTATCACGCCGATATTATCCCGATGGAGGGCTGTTCAGTCCACGGCGGACTCTGGCAAATTACAGAAGTCCATGAAGAAGCCCTTGACCGCTATGAAGGCTATCCAGACTACTACGGCAAATATTACCAAGACGAGGTCATGTTTTACCGGATGGCGCAAGGGGGTGCAGATTCAGAACCACCGGCAAAATGGTATCTGGAAATGGTCATTCAGGGATACTGTGAATTCGGGTTAACGCAAAAAGACTTTGAAGAGAGCCTCGGTGTCAAGCAGCTTGGGTTAACACAGACAGACCTTGAAGAGAGCCTCGGTGTGTCAATGGCTGAATTAGAGGATCTGTTTTTCGCTGCAACAGCCGCTTGTCCCGATGCGTCTCTCCTCTAATTTCAGATGACCCGTTTCGCATATACATAATACGCCCCAATCGCTAACTCACCTGCTTCATCAGCGAATTCGGTATGCATGCGCGTTTGACCGGCAGTAAGGTGGAACGTAAAGGTTACGCCTTTCGCATCCGATGGAATCTCCTGCGTTGCGGTCTGTTCCCCGATGCGGATTTGTGCCGTTTTTAATGCCAAAGCCTTTCCACCGTTGTAAAGATCGATATGTTCGCCGGGTATGCCGTCCGTTATTGCTCTATCTTCGGCGAGGGGCCATCGACGTAACTCAAAGCTGTACTCCCCATCTTCGGGAATCTCAATAGCCCAATATCCGTTACATTCCAGCCCTCGGCGAATCATGCCGTGATTCCAAGCCTGTGCTTCTCCGTGCCAATCGTGCGTCGTGATGCAGGCAACAGGTTCGTTTTGCGTCCCGATGACGATGGGACAATCCTCATCAAACCGTTCCGAAACGAGTTTCCACCACACTTCATAATGTTCGCGGAGTTTTGCGACAACCTCTGGGTGTTCATCGGCGATGTCATCTCGCTGTCCAGGGTCCTCTTGAATGTCATAAAGCTCAGTGCCGTTGATGAGTCGCCACCGCTGCGACATCGTTGCGCTGTCTTTCCACTTAATCGGATTCTCAACACGCTGCGAATCCGTGACGATAACCCGTTCTTCCCACGCCTCTGTTTCACCTTTCAACAACGGAGCAACACTCTTACCGTGGAAACTCGCGCTTGAGGAAACTTCAAGATCACAGAGGTCTATCAGTGTGGGGAGTAAATCAATGTTTGCAGTCAGTTCATGTACCTCGTGCTTTTCACTGAAACCGCCACCGGGCCAATGCATAAAGAGCGGGACGCGATGCCCACCTTCATAAGGCGATCCTTTTTTACCGCGCATTCCGGCGTTGTAACCCGCCCTGACGAACTGTTGTCTATCCAAATCACACCCCATTGCAGACCCATTATCTGTCATGAAGATAAGAATCGTGTTCTCCTCAATCCCCAAGACCCGGAGGTGGTGCCGCAGCCGCGCCATATTGTCATCAATATTGGTTATCATACCCCAGAAATTCGCACGCTCGCCTTGCACACCTTTCCGTCGGTAGACTTCGCCGTAAGCGTCAGGGACACGGAATGGGCCATGTGGGGCATTGGTAGAGAGGTAACAGAAGAACGGACGGTTCTGACCTTCTCCAGCCTGTCTCCCAATAAATGCCATCGCCTCATCAAACCAGACATCCGTGCAGTAACCGTCAAACGGCTGTTCGGAACCGTTGCGGAAATAGGTGTCGTCAAAATAGTCATTGCCCCAATAGTCCGGGGTTTGACTGATACCGCCGCCGCCGTGGTAGAGTGCTTCGTCAAAGCCTCTGTCGTGTGGACGGAAGGGGTAGTTATCGCCGAGGTGCCATTTACCGAACATACCGGTTTTATAGCCGTTGCGTCGGAAGATATCCGCCATCGTGACCTCGTCGCTACGGAGGAGTGAGCGTCCACCGATGGTATGCCATACGCCTGTAGAGTTGCAGTAGTGTCCCGTCATAATACCGGCACGGGTCGGGGAGCAGGTGGGTCCGACGTGTAGGTTCTGCAGTTGTACGCTCTCCGCCGCGAGGGCATCCAGATTGGGTGTATTGATAGTGGGATTTCCGGTGCATCCCAAATCGCCGTAGCCTTGGTCGTCGGTGATGACAAAGACGAGGTTCGGTGTCGTCTGTTCTGCCACGATTGTATCTCCTTTATCGTTTAATCGTCCATCTAATGTTAAGAAGTGCGCTGAATTGTGCGACTACAAAGCGATTAGCGTAAAACGCCTTGTACTTTCAAGCGTGAAATCAACTCGGCTTGTGTGCCTCGTCCCTTTGTGGAGTTGCACGCGCCGCAGAGGAGTTGTAGGTTGTCCTCATGGTCGGTGCCGCCTTGTGATCTCGGCACGATGTGGTCAACTGTCATATTTCTAAATGGAAATTGTGTCCTGCATCCGTTACATAAGCCTTCCTGCTTACCGAACAGCGTATGCTTGTGTGTACGATAATTGGGTAATTTCTCACTCCGTTTCGGAATGTCCGTGCGGTGAATGACCTTTCCGAGAAGTCCAACCTCGTTCTCTAACCGCACACGCACAAGGTCAACGGCTTTGGGCGATATATCAATACCGATCCATTGACGTTGTAACCGTTCCGCTGCGACACAAGTTGTAGCACATCCGCAGAACGGGTCCAATACGACGTTATCTTTCTCGCTACTTGCCTTGATGATGCGTTCTAATAACGCGACGGGTTTTTGGGTAGGGTAGCCGACGCGTTCTTTGGATTTGCTTGCAACCGGATTTATATCTGTAATGACATCATGTACTTTTCGCCCTTTTGATGTTGATAGATAACGCTTGAATCTTGGCACCCTTCCTCTTGGGGGCCAATAAATCAAACCGGCAGCGTCCAAAGCATCCAGTCTTTCATGAACTGAGAGTTCTTCGTAATTATCGGGCGGTTCTACACCTTCTGGCCACGCTGATCTCTGGGGAGTGCTCCAGTTTCTACCGACAAGACTCGGATCTATACCGCGCCAAGGTTGACCAGACTCCCCTTTTTCCGTGACACTTCCACCAGTAAGATTATCGACTTGGAAAAGTCCCCTTTCGTCGCTATGACGATAAGTTCTCTGGACGTACTCTGGATCGTGTTCGGTATAGACATCATTCCATACCCTTTGGCTACTTCTGCTATAAAATAGTATTGTGTCGTGAACCCTACCGAACTGCTTACCAAGACTATGCGTGTTTGTGCGTTGCCATGCAATCTCATTCCGAAAATTATCTTTTCCAAACACTGCATCCATTACACTTTTGAGATAATGACTCGCAGTCGGGTCACAGTGCAGGTATATGCTGCCAGTCTTTTTGAGAACACGCTGCATCTCCAACAACCGCACCGCCATCATAATCAGGTAAGACTTCATGCCTTTGCCGTGTGTGAGCTCGGCTGCGTGTATTGCTTGATACAGCGCGGGTTGGCGGTCAGCGATTTCGCCGTGCCATGCGTTATCTACATCGGAGAGCGTCCAAGTGTCTTTGAAGGCTGCGCCTGCTGCGTTGCTGCCGATGGGTGCTGCGTAGTTGCGGTTGGAATTGAAGGGTGGGTCAAGATAGATTAGATCGATGGATTCTGTGTCTATGCCTCGTAGGATGGGTAGGTTGTCGTTTGAGAAGATGGTTCGGTTTTGGAGGTTCATAGGGTTTTATTATCGAGGTTGAAAACCCCTCCTACAAGATAGGTGAATTATGAGGCAAATTAGATATGTTTCTTAATTGTCGTTATAAGTTCCACATCTCCCGATTCTTGTGCTAAACTGAGTGCTTTCTGAAAATCTTGTTCTGCCTCTGCATCTCGCCCTAATTCTTTTTTAGAAACCCCTCGGTTGAAATATGGAAATAGATAACCAGGATTTATGCAAATAGCCTCGTCATAGTCAGAAATTGCGGAATCATGGTGCCCAAGGTTCGCCTTAGCACTTCCCCTATCATTGTATGCTATGTCATTTTCAGGGTCTAAACGGATAACCACGTCTAAATCGGATATTGATTCAAAATATTGTCCTATGTCGCTTTTCGCAATAGCACGGTTGCGGTAGGCATTCACAAATTCAGGATCAAGTCTAATAGCAGCGTCAAAGTCAGGAATAGCATCTTTGGGGTGTCCTAAATTGTATTTCGCGAGGCCCCTGTTATAATAAGCGATCGCGAAATTGGGGTCTAAACGGAGCGTCTCGTCATAGTCAGAAACCGATTCAAAGTATTGTTTTAAAAGGTATTTTGCGTTACCTCTATTATTATGAGCGTCCCTATTATTAGGGTCTAAACGAATAGCAGCGTCGAAAGCAGAGATAGCAGCACCATAATCTTCCTGATCACATAACTTTTTACCTTTCCCAATGTAGTTCTGAACAGATTCGGTAGCGTTCTTAGGGGAA
The DNA here is from genome assembly GCA_965232115.1 of Candidatus Poribacteria bacterium. Taxonomy (GTDB): domain Bacteria; phylum Poribacteria; class WGA-4E; order WGA-4E; family WGA-3G; genus WGA-3G. Next base: position 2,222,755 of record OZ246958.1, on the reverse strand, counting down.
TTATCTTTTTTCATCTGGTTTCTCCTATACGGGTGCGGATGGTCTATTATCTCTTAAAGTTCTTTGCATGATGCCTTCATCGGATTCCTCTTTGTTTTCGGCAGGTATCTCGACACCGTTCTGCTGGTTAAGGCGCATCTGCACAAACAGGACTATAATAGAAATAAGAAAAGGCGCGCCTATTATGGCAATAACCCATTGTAAAAGATTTAATCTGGCATTTAGCACCGCAACATCAGTCTTAATTTCAGCAACTTTCCCGTCAAGTTCATCAATTTTCTTGTCAAGTTCACCAAATTTTTTGTCAACATGGGCGCGCATTTCGTCTTCAGATTCTTCTATTTTCTCAAGAATCCTTTCAAATTGTGATTGGGACAGGGCAGTACCAGACTGCTGCTCCTGTTGTGCAAAAGCAGTAAAGGTGATTGAAAAGATAAAGAATATTCCGAAAATGCTCCAAGGCATTGCCCGTCCGTTCAACATCATCGTTTTCCTTGCGTTAATAGATTCGTCTTAAAAATGTTACACTAAAGTTACACCCGTGTATCATTTGGTGTGTTGCCTATAACGTTAGAGAACCCAGTCCCCGTAAGGGTTCGTTGACGTTTAATTTCCGATTTTCTCTTGTGTGAAAAAAAGCAATTTTGCCAAAAGTGTAACATTTTAGCGATTGTGAACTTTCCAAGATTAACGTCTAACTTATTCCCAGTGTAGTATAATTATATCATACTTTCGGATAGGTGTCAAGTTTTTTCGTTTTTTCATCGGATGTCGGGGAATTATGTTGGGTTTTGCTCGCGCTCCACCCAACCTACTCCCCATAAACTCAAACTTGATACAGCACTCACTTACTGCAACGCCTTTTTGATGCGATCCAATCCGCGGTTAATCTCCGTCAATGAAGTCGCAAAGGAGAGTCGCAAATGATTGTCGGCACCGAAACCGTCCCCCGGCACAACACCAACACCTGCAGAATTCAATAAATAATCGGTCATATCCATCGAATTTTCGACCTTGTTCCCACCAAGTGTTCTACCATAATGTGCGGAAAAATCGGGGAAGATATAGAACGCGCCTTGTGGTCTGGCATAACTGACCCCTTCAATCTCGTCAAAACGTTGACAGATTACATCTCGGCGTTCCTCAAACGCTTTTCGCATCTCTTCAACGGCGTCTTGCGGTTCATTGAGTGCGGCCAGGGCGGCTTTCTGTGCAATGGATGTCGGGTTTGACGTGCTGTGGGATTGGATACGCGACATCGCCGAAACAGCGTCTTCGGGACCTGCGGTATACCCAATTCGCCACCCTGTCATCGAGTAGGCTTTCGACACACCGTTGACAACAAAGGTAATCGCCTTGATCTCCTCGTTGAAGGCAGCCGGACTCTGATGGGTTGCCCCGTCGTAAAGCAACGCTTCGTAGATTTCATCGGAGATAAGGTAAATTTGGTGTTTAACGGCAATCTCAGCAATGGCTTTGAGCGTGTCCACATCGTAAGTTGTACCGGTGGGGTTGCTTGGACTGTTAACGAGGATTGCCTTTGTCTTCGGGGTAATGGCTGCTTCGACCTGATCGGGTGCCATGCAGAAGTTCTGTGCGGGTGTCGTCTCAATGACGCTTGGCACTGCGCCTGCAAGCTTAACCTGTTCTGGGTAGCTTACCCAATAGGGTGCGGCAAAGATAACCTCGTCGCCTGGGTCACATACAGCTTGGAAGATGTTATAGATGGTGTGTTTGGCACCGCACGAGACGATGACTTCGGAGGGTTCATAACTCAGTCCGTTGTCCCTTTTGAATTTCTCGGTGATTGCCTCTCGGAGCTCGGGGGTGCCGGGGACAGGGGTGTACTTCGTAAAACCCTCACTGAGTGCTTTGACTGCGGCATCTTTGATATAATCGGGTGTATCAAAATCGGGTTCACCTGCACCGAATTTGACGACATCTACGCCATCGGCGATCAAGGCGTTAATCTTTGCAGTGATTGCCAAGGTAGATGACGGTGTTACACTTTGACTTCGTTGTGATAATGCGATCATTTTGCTCCTTACTTTTAGGTATAGCCGAAATTGGGCAAATTTAAGTTTTATGTCTATCTCTCAAAAATTCTTATTGCATCTGAAAATCGTCCACGGGTCCGAGATTGAATTTTCCGATTCCTATGAAATCACTGCCAAAGCATCTATCGAAGGATATAGTCCAAGGACAGCTAATTCCTCACGTTCAATCAGTCGGTCAACGTGATTAAAATCCAGAATACGGGCAGTCACTTCGCCAACAGGTGTAAGGGCAGCAATACTAACACCGTTCAATCTGAAATGATCCGGCCACTGGTCGATACGGGGATTGAAGAAACGGCAAAATCGCTGTGTCTCCCACACAATAGACCCAATATCGCTGCCTTTGTTTCGATTACAGTATGAACACGCATAGGCGAGATTAGTTTCTTGAGTAGAACCTCCGTGTTTCTCGCTAATAATATGATCTACCTGACAACCAAAGTAAGTGTCCTCTTCACGAATCAGACAGTATTCACACAGGCTTTTAGCATGTGTCCTAACGAAGTGTCTCAAGGCAACAGAGACGTAAGTTTTACTCATTTTTCAAGTAATGCCGAGCGCGAGATTTAGCAAGACGCATCAGATGTTCAAGTTGCAAACAGTGATTGAGTTCTGCCGTTTCTTCAGAGGTTAGTCCCGTCGTCTTTTCGCGATGGATAAGATCTGCAATACGCTCCTTCGCATCTTCGGATGGACAAAAGGCTATTATATTTTCAGGGGTCGTCCCTGCTGCGATAAAATCAACAATTTCTTGATATGCAGGTGATATGTACATTGAATTCTCCTCACTATTATCTGGGGTTCAATGAACTCCTTGATTTTCTATTGTGTCGAAATCGGGTTCGCCTACCCCGAACTTGACGACCTCTACGTATCGGCGATCAAGGTGTTAACTTTCGCAGTGATTGCTAAGGTAGATGACGGTGTTACGCTTTGACTCCATTGTGATAATGAGGTCATTCTTGCTCCTTTGAAAATAGGTTTTTAAACCAATTTAGGATGCCACGTTTTTGCAATTCAACTTTCAGGTCCGCGAGAGGTCTTTCTAACCTCTGCATCTTTTTTTCAAGAAGTTCGTCTAACCCTCGATGGATTTCCTCATATAGTTCGGACTTATAATTTTCTAATGCCTCAATCTGCTCTGTGAGATTTGCGGTGCGTTCAGTTAGATTGTGCTTGGTTTGCGTGATTCGATTGACTGCAGTATCCAGTTCACATCTCATATCTTTCAACTCCATGATTTTATCCTCAAGGTGTTTAATTTCATCTTCATGTCGTTCGCGAATGGTTATCCCTTCAACAACTCCCCTCTCAAATTTAGAACGGTCAATCTGATCAAATCGATTTCGCCTCCGATTCTCATAGAATTCCCAATGCTCAGGTTCTGCCCTATTCGCAAAAATACCAAACCGAGTATCAGTTGCTGAGAGATAAGAATGCAACTGCTCCCTTCCATCTCCTACAAACCCAGCTCCCTTGCATTCTGCAATAGAGGCGAAATTTCTGTTCTCATTAGTTAATACAACATCAGCTATGCGGAATTCGGAACCTATTTGAATTCCGTGTTGTGTTTTTGGAGAAAACTCCTTAACCTTGAGATTAGCAAAATAAGTTTCAACTGCTTCCTCAACTCTTTTTTCATGATCCCGACTGTCTGCGTAACACGCGGAGCACAACTCATATTTCGGATTACGTGTTTGATTACATTCAGCACCTAACGGTTGGCAGAACCTACATCCGGAACACTGGCATCGTTCTAAGCTAGGTCCGGACCTTATATCATTAGCACTCGCAATCATGATCTGATATACGGATGCTTTTGGAAATATGTTAATTTGTCCACGGACACATACGTCGCTACCAGCGGTTAGAACAATTCGTGGATTAATCCCCATGGGAATAGCACATTCAATCTTTTCTCCATCAATTCGCTTGTTGAAATTTGCATTTTCGAGACGCAGTAATGTAAACGCCACCATTTTATGAACAGATGAAATTTTTCCACGAACTTGAACTATTCCGAGTTGCTGCATAGTTTGTTTTAACTTTTCCGTTAGAGACGAAGAATCTTCAGACAAGTTGGGTGGTGGATTGGGTTGTATCTTTGTGACAGCAAACCTATATTTGCTTTTTTGTGGATTAACGATGACCTTTCCATATGCATAATACACTTTCTCCGGTCCTAAACCTACAAAGAGAGCAGCCCCCTTGCCATCGTTGCGGCAGTCAATTGAGCATCCCGTATCGCCAAGTGTTAGTCTCTTTGGTGGTACGGTTTCCAATATCTTCCCACGTACCCAGACATTTTGAAGCGCGGACTGAGGCCCTATGATGGTCGATAATATATTCGTTATCTCACTAACACTGTAGACGGTTGACACGTGTATCCTCTCCTATATCACATTATACTAAAAATCGATTAAAGTACAGACAATAGAATTTCAGCAACGATTTTAATTTCTTTATTCGAGAGGACAAGACAAACAAAGTCCAAAACTTGAAAGTGCCTTCACATAGGAAATATAAGCTTCCTTTTGAAATAGAAAAAACTGAATGAGTTCCGGCACTTGGCCGCCACTACGCTGAGCGCATTCCACAAATTCTTTTACGGCAGTCAGCGCAACAGGGGCTGCTTTCTCAAGTGGGTATCTAAATGTCCCAGTACTAATCGCCGGAAACGCTATGGATTGAATTCCGTTTTCTACTGCAAGTTGGAGACATTCTCGGTGACAACTTTCAAGTAACTTCGGTTCCCCAATGCCACCTCCGGTCCAAATTGGTCCGACGGTATGAATGATATGTTTCACAGAAAGGTCACCCGCCGAGGTAATAACAGCTTCACCTGTTTGACAACCACCATAGTTTTCGCGAATCTCCTCACACGCCTGATCGACCTCTTCACCAGCAGCTTGACGAATTACCTGGTCCAAACCACCTCCACCGCTGAGGACCAGATCCGTAGGGTTTACAATAGCGTCAACCTCTGCGTCCATTATATTGCCATGGATAAGTTCAAGTCGAGTTTGCATGGTGATTATCCTTCGCTCCGCCTCTGAAATAAATAGACCTCACGGTTTCCTAAAAATCATTGGACATTACAGTGGGATGAATACCAATCTATCGCGATATTCCTCAGCATCGGAGGCATACCAAACCAGATACAATATATCAATGATCTCTGCCATCGTTACATATTTGCGAATGCAGAAGACCCCTGGCACATGTCTGCCCTCGGTCAGATGCTTAGTGAAGTGCTTAGGCATTGTCCGGCGGTTTTTGGTAACCAAAATATAGTTATTGTGTTCTATCCACATCAAAATGTCTGGATCAGGTGTTTCTCGTGGTGGTACTCCCGCGTCTCCTACCAATCTTACATTTATCTCTGAATTCAATCGGTGGAGCTGCCTTTGAATCGCTCGATCCATGTTTTCATCAAGGAGAAATCGAGGTTTCATGCAGTATTCACCGATTTGGTAGTCGTTTTTTTCGCTTCAAATAGTTCTTGGGAAACCTTTGCGAAACGTTCCCGCAATTCAACCACAAAAGGTGATGGATTCCGGAGTTGTTCCTGCTCAGCTTCCGCTTCAAATTGTCTCACGCGTTCAAGATATGTCTCTACTTCCTCTTTTTTCGCTAAATAATAGAGGATCGTTGCGTGTATTTTTTCAAGGTTTAAGGTGGGATAGCGTAGCAGAATTTCTTCGGGACTCGCGCCCGCCAGATAATCTTCCAGCACAATCTCAATGTCAAGGCGATGCCCTTTAATCCGGATGACATCTTCTTGAACAAAGTCAAAGTAACTTTCCAGTTCCATCGCTAAACTCCATGAAGTCTTCACGTTACAACGTCTTCTCAAGTTCTTTCAGCAGATTCCGCTGCTTGCGAGACAACGACTTCGGTATCTCCACAACCAATCGCACCCGCAAATCGCCCTTCCTACCGGAGGTATCCGTTCCCCCCCGTCCACGTAAACGCAGTTGCTGTCCAGGTTGCGCGCCCGGTGGGACCTTGAGATCTACATCCTCAGTTAGCGTTTTCACACGAACCGAACCGCCTAATGCGGCAGTTGTCATAGAAATTTTTGCGTCTGTCAGCAGATCCAAACCATCACGTGTTAACGTCGGATGGGGCTGCACAGAAACTGTCACCAATAAATCGCCGGAAGTACCAATACCGAGAGATTCGCCCTGTCCACGGATGCGTAAGGTTTTCCCATTCTCAATACTCGGTGGAATTGTAAGGGTAATCCGCTTGCCTCGGACAGTCACCTCTTTCTTGCTACCCAATACGGCATCCCCGAAAGGGATGCTGATGTTCATACGGATGTCGCGTCCACGTGTAGGAGCAGTCGTGCGTCGTTGTCCAAAAGCATCACCAAAAGCATCACCAAACCCACCGAATCCACCAAACCCACCGCGCCCAAAAATATCGTCGAGGTTCAGGTTTGCGAAGATGTCATCCATCGTCGTATAGCCTTCAAATCCCATATTGTTCACGCCAGCATGCCCGCGCGTATCATAGACGCGTCGCTTCTCTGGATCAGAGAGCACTGAATAGGCATTCGATGCCTCCTTAAACTTCTCTTCTGCCCCTTTGTCACCCGGATTTTTATCCGGATGATACTGAACAGCGAGTTTGCGATAGGCTTTTTTTATCTCTTCTGGAGTTGCTCTTCGGTCTACACCGAGGATTTCGTAGTAATCTCTCATAAATACATTATCTTGTAAAGGCTGTGCGGTACATACGCAATTATTTTAAAGCATGGCTATGACCGCTGCGACATCATATATAGATCGATGTTGTTTGACAAGGACCGTTCCGAATTGAAGTGCTGCTCTTTCTACGCGCAGTTTTCGAGATATATCAGCGATACCTTCTATATCTTTGACATGCGCGGCACCGATGAGACGACGTAGCATTTCCAATCCGGCAAACCCAACTGCATCGTGAAAGATATTCTGCAATATTTGCGCCTTCAATTCAGCATTAACCATTTTGAATTCAGCACTATAGGTATGCCACGTTTGCACAACCGCTGCTTTAAGTGCCGATTGTACGCTCAAGGCACCTTGATGCGAAAAATAGGATAACAGATAATTCGCCCAATATAATCCGAGGTCAAATCCAACGGGACCGTAAAAGGCAAATTCAGCATCAATAACTTTAGCTGTGTCGTCTTGGACCAGAACGCTACCTGTATGTAGGTCGCCATGGGTAACGCCCTGCTGTGCAGTAAGAAAAACCTGTTTAAGATGCGCTGTCCACTGCAAAAAGTCCGCATCCATTTTCAACCGCTGAACATCAGACGCTAATCCGGGAGTCCAGAAGTTCGTCTCGTGTTCAGTATAGGGAAAGGTGAACACATAATCGGCAGTTATCGCCTGCATAGTGGTATTCGCAAACTGCTGTTCACGGTGCTGCGCGGTCTCACTATCAAGGTTATCAACATACGTCTGACTATGCACAACCGCCATAAACCGCCCCACCTGTTCGGGAATTGCGATGTCCACTCTGCCAGCAATCAGATCATCTCGTAACACGCGTGCGTTTCGGAGGTCCTCCATCGCTATGACCGCCATATCTGCATCAAAGTTGTATTGCACAGGCACAGCCCGACTCATCAACCGATTGTAAACATCCAGTGCTCGGGCTTCATAAGTCAAACGTTTGGTAGACAATGGGTAATCGGGCCCCAATATCTTAATATATGGCGGGGCATGTTTTAAGACGAGCGAACGTTCTGAGTGCGTCGCATCCGAGACGCGATAGACTATGTTAAGGTTCCCATCACCAATCTCTTCTATGTGGAACTCCGTGTCAGGTTCAAATACACCTATCTCCGTCCTTCGTCGACGCAAGTAGGCTTGGAGAGTCGCAAGGTTGAGTTCCATATCTTTTTCAACCGACTATAACAGCAGGTTCTCAGCTATCTGAATAGCATTTAAGGCTGCGCCTTTCCGCAGGTTGTCGGCGACGACCCAAAGATTCAAGCCATTTTCTATCGAGGCATCCTCACGGATTCTACCTACGTAAACATCATCTTTGCCTGCGGCATCTATAGCAAGTGGGTACTGCTGATTGCTCGGATCATCCACAAGTTTCACACCCGGAGCAGTGGCGAGACATTCTCTCGCTTCAGCTGCGGTGAGTTTTCCGTGTGTTTCAAGGTTTATGGATTCGGAATGTGCGTAGAAGACGGGGACTCGAACGGTTGTAGCAGAGACACCAATTGTGTCATCTGCGAGTATTTTGCGAGTCTCATTGATCATTTTGACCTCTTCCTCATTGTCACCGCTGTCTAAAAAGGGCCAATCAAAGGCGACATTGAACGCCATCTGGTGTGGAAATTTATCTAAAGTAACCGGTACCCCTTCAAGCGCGTCCTTTGTTTGCTGAACCAGTTCTATAACAGCACGCCCACTTTTGCCAGAGACGCTCTGATAGGTCGAAACAACGATCCTCTTGATACCAACAGCATCATAAATCGGTTTCAGGGCTACCATCATCTGAATGGTGGAACAATTCGGATTAGCGACGAGTCCGTTATGTGTCCGTGCAGCATCCATATTAACTTCAGGGACAACCAATGGTGTGTCTGGATCCATACGGAAGGCACTTGTGTTGTCAATGACGAGTGCTCCTTTTTCGACGGCTGTCGGAATGAACTCGCGACTGACAGACCCACCCGCCGATGAAAAGACGACATCCACATCTCCAAAGGAATCATGCGTTAATTCTTCAACGATAATTGGGGCATCTTTAAAGGACAGAATCTCACCAGCGGAACGGTGCGATGCCAGAAGTTTCAAGGAGGCAATAGGGAAGCCGCGCTCTTCTAAAATTTGCAACATCGTGTTGCCAACAGCACCGGTCGCGCCTACAATTGCGACACGATAACTTTCATGCATTTTTGATATTTTCCTTTATTGTGTTACTCAAGCGGAATCTTCAGTAAACTATATTTCATTAATTTTACCACAAACGTACCGCTTAAAGCAAATATTTTCAGTAAAGCCACTCAACAGAGGCAGGTAAAGAAGCCGTTGAAAATCAAAGCATTCCGCTAAAAATTTGATTTATGGTTTAAAAGAAAAAATTTGACAAATTCCGCAATCTATGGTATTAATTTTAACACGCGGCGTTAAATCCCTTGGTTTCGCTTGCGGGATGTAGACGGTAACTAATGGCGTTATTGAAAAATAAACTTGATATTCACCTAAAAATGTAGTATAATGATATTACGCTTGCTGGACGGGAATACGACCTCTCTCATCTGAGAGAGTCCAACCGCCACCAGTCGTATGGTGTGTGGTGGGTGTCAAGTGAGACCTTGTAAAAAACATGTATCGGTAGCAGCTCACGCGTAAGTTTCGGAGCGGAGGTGAAAGTCCGCACGTTGTATTACGTTGCTATCGCTACCCTCTCAAAACTTTTCTCTCTAATCATAGAGAGAGGTAGGCAGGGATAGCCGTGAAAGTTTTTCGCACGATATGCCCCCACCCGCTTTTTCAGGGTGGACGGGAATTGCCTACGGGTGGAGCGATACTAAGATGTTCAAACCTCTGGTGAGAACGCAGTCGCTACGAAACCGAAGCCCCAACCTTCAGGTTGTGGGTGCTATCACCCATTTCTTTCGGGGTATAGGGAAATTGCCTACGGGTGGAGCGATATTAAGACGGTTGACTCTTTGAGAAAACCGCAGTCGCTACGAAGCCAAAGCCCCAACCTTCAGGTTGTGGGTGCTATTCACCTTGACATATCTATATTTGTATAGTATAATATAATTACTACTATTAGTTTTTTGTTAAATCCAATTTACGCTCGATATGGGAGAACCCGCGTTTCTTAATTATTTGGCAGACGTATTGTTTTCCTGTTCGGGCTGAAAATTAGAGGAACATTTGACATGGCAAAATTAATGAAGAACGATGTCGTCAGCAGTATTGTCGAACAGACGGGCCTTAGCAAGAAAGAAGCAACAGCCGCTGTTGACGCTTTTGCTGCGACTGTTTGCGATGCTTTGAGTAACGGCGATTCCGTTGGGTTGATCGGTTTTGGAACATTTGAAGCCAAAGTTCGGCCAGCCCGTACAGGTCGCAATCCACAGACTGGCGAACCGCTCAGTATTCCTGAGAAGACCGTCCCTGTCTTCAAAGCTGGTAAGAAGCTTCGCGACGCTGCTGCCTAAGATTAGCGGTTATTTCGCTCAGTTTCTGGGAAAAGCCGCGAGGCTATGCCCCGTTTCCAAATCGGGGGCAGCTGCGGCTTTTCCGCGCTACATCTATCATCAACTATTTTAACCACTTTCTCGACAGAGACTGCCCTTGCAAAATATTCCAATACGACTATCGGCTAACCTTCGCCGCAATTTTTTGTCTTCATCGCGCTTTGGAAGGGTACGTTTTTATTTTCGGTTTGTACAATCCACAGGCTCGCTTGTCTGCTCTTCCGCACTCTTTATAGAATCCTTTGCAAGCGCGCTGGTAAAAAAACCGATGTCAGGAGACTCGTCATGCTAATCCGAGCGAGAGCTCCAGTCCGAATTGACTTTGCTGGCGGGTGGAGCGACGTAGCCCTATTCACCGAGCATTCAAAGGGGCTGGTCGTTAACGGAGCAATCAACCGATATGCTTACGCAACGCTCCGCTGTGAAAGTCAAACAACGCAGGACGATTCCGTTGAACTGCAGCGGATTTTAGATAAAAGTATTCGTATCTATTCCGCAGATTTCGATACCTTCATTGAAGCCGACGATGTCCGTCAACTCGAATACGATGGAAATATCGATTTAGTAAAGGCAGGGGTCCGGCGCATGTCTATACAGATCGGTGGATTCGACCTGATCACACAGTCCAACGCCCCTCCTGGCAGTGGATTGGGAACTTCGGCAGCAATGGGAGTTGCGCTCGTCAGCGTCCTCGGTGCACTCAAGGAAGCCACCTACCTTCCCTATGAATACGCCGAACTCGCCAGTACCATCGAACGCCATGAACTCGGTATACTCGGTGGGAAGCAAGACCATTACGCGAGTGCCCTCGGTGGTATTCATTTTATGGAATTCCAAGGAGAAGAGGTCAAAACTTCGCCGCTGAGACTCCCGCCTCAGATTCGCTACGAACTTGAAAAAAATCTTGTCCTCTGTTATACCGGGCAACCGAGACTCTCGGGCAACATCCATCAGAACGTGACAAGCGCTTATAAAAGTGCCGATCCAAATGTCCGCGATGCCTTAGAGACGCTCAAAGCCACCGCGGAGGCGACAAAAACGGCACTGATGCGCGGCAGATTAACCGAATTCGGCGAACTACTCACCCAAAATTGGCAAAATCAGAAAAAGTTACACCCATCTGTTACAAATGAGCAGATTGAGCAGCTTTTTAAAATCGCGACAGCACACGGTGCCATCGGCGGGAAAGCGTGTGGTGCCGGGGGTGGTGGGTGTCTCCTGTTTTACTGTGAACCGACACGCGAACATAGTGTACGCCAGAAACTCGAAGATGCTGGTGCACGCGTTATTGATGTCAACTTCGACTTCGATGGTCTCCAAATGTGGAGAGTCTCAAACTACTAAACCTTAAATATATGAAAAACGATATGCCCTCCACACAACCTGCAACTGATATAGAAATCGCTGAAACATTAAAAACAGCGAAAGAAAATATTCTAACTGAACTCAAAAAACGTATCATTGGACAAAACGAGGTCATTGAGCAGCTCCTGATTGCGCTCTTTTCGCAGGGACACTGCTTGCTGGTTGGGGTACCGGGGTTAGCAAAAACGCTGCTCATTAGCACATTCGCACAGATTCTCAAACTGCCATTTAACCGCATCCAATTTACACCGGACCTAATGCCATCCGACATTATCGGGACCGATATTATTGAAGAAGATGGAACCGGTAAACGCGCCTTTCGATTTATTAAAGGTCCCGTGTTTGCCAATATCGTTCTCGCCGATGAAATCAATCGAACACCTCCGAAAACACAAGCCGCACTTTTACAAGCCATGCAAGAATATCAGGTCACCGCAGGCGGTAGAACATATTTCTTGGAACGCCCATTTTTTGTTTTAGCCACACAGAACCCAATTGAACAAGAAGGGACTTATCCACTACCAGAAGCACAACTGGATCGCTTTATGTTCCATATCACCCTCGATTATCCAGACAAAATTTCTGAAAAAGAGATTGTGATGACAACAACAGCGGCTTATGAACCGGAAATCAATGCTGTTATCACCGGAGAAGAGGTACTACAAATACAGCAGGTCGTCCGGAAAGTCCCCATCGCTGAGGCGATTGTAGAGTATGCCGTGGAATTGAATAGGCAGACGCGTCCTGCCCCAGACGCATACGACTTCATTCAGGATTGGGTCCAATGGGGAGCAGGCCCCCGAGCATCGCAATATCTCGTTCTCGGCGCAAAGGCGCGAGCCATTCTTCACGGACGCTATCATGTCGCTTATGAGGATATCAAGGCGGTTGCGATCCCAGTCCTACGCCACCGAATTCTGACGAATTTCAATGCTGAGGCTGACGGTATCACGAGTTTAGATATTATCAATAGGTTGCTGGAAAGCGTCGAACCCCCACCGGTTCAATGAACGGAGGTTTTAAACAGAGTTATGCGTGCGATTGATGCTTTTAAGATGGACAAGGAAAAATTTTCTGTGCTGTCATCTTTTGAAGAAGCGGATGCAGCTGATAAAGCATATTGGCATTCCAAAACCCCACAAGAACGATTGGAAGCACTTGAATTGATGCGACAGATTAACTATGGCTACGATCCAACTACCGAGCGACTTCAAAGAGTTCTTGAAGTTGCTGAATTTATACCAAGTTACAATGAAAGATGACCAGATTCAATAGCAAAAAAAATGAAGATTGCAATTATAGGAGCAGGATACGTCGGTTTGACCACGGGTGTCGTCCTCGCTTGCCTCAATCACAACGTCTCAATAGTAGAAAAAGACGAAAACAAGTTAGACCTTCTACACGCAGGGAAAAGCCCTATCCACGAACCCGGCATCCAGAACCTTCTTGAAGAAGTGCAGCACACCATCCGTTTCACGCCAAACGTCGCTGAGGTCGTCCCCGATTCAGAGCTGATTCTGATTGCCGTCGGAACGCCTCCGAAAAAGAACGGAGAAGCCGATACACAGCATGTTGAACAAGCGGCGAGGGAAGTTGCAGAAGTTTGTCTGCCCGATAAACACTATACGCTCGTCGTTAAGTCCACTGTCCCCATCGGCACTAACCAACGCGTCGCTAAGGTTGTCGAGTCTGTTTTTTTGACACGTGGTATTCAGGGAAATGTGTCCGTTGCTTCAAACCCTGAGTTCTTACAAGAAGGGTTAGCGTTACAAGGCGCACTGTATCCAGATCGGATTGTTGTTGGTGCCAATAGCGATGAAGCCGTTGATACTTTACGTCGCCTCTATAAACCGATCCTTGAACAGACGTTTGATCCGCCGAGTGAATTTCCACGCCCATCGGCTTACCACCTGCCCCCGATGATGACAACCGATCCAAATAGTGCTGAGATGATTAAATATGCTGCGAACACATTCCTCGCCCTCAAAATCAGTTTTATCAATGAAATTGGGGGACTCTGCGAGAAGGTAGAAGCAGACGTGACAGAAGTCGCACGTGGTATTGGACTTGACGCACGTATTGGAAATCAGTTTCTTCGTGCCGGTCTCGGATGGGGTGGGAGTTGCTACCCTAAAGATACTTCAGCGTTGTTAGGAGTCGCAGCACAATCCGGCTACGAGATGCCTATCACGGAAGCCGCGCGTATCGTGAATTTTCGCCAACGCGCGCATATCATCGAAAAATTGCAAGGTGCTCTGAAGACGCTCAAAGGTAAAACTATCGGTATCCTCGGTCTCGCATTCAAGCCTAACACGGATGACGTTAGAGAAGCCCCGTCGCTTGACATTATTCGTGAGCTTATTGCTGAGGGTGCAACCGTTCGCGCACACGATCCGATCGCTATCGAAAATGCGCAGCGTGCTTTGAGCGGAAGGGATTCATCTGCTCACACCAACCTCTACTTCACAGAAAATATAGATGAACTCGCCTACAATGCGGATGCGTTAGTGCTTGTCACTGAATGGGAACTCTACCACAGACTCGAACTCCGTAAACTCGCCAAACAGATGAAGACTCCCATCCTCATTGATGGACGTAATGTCTATTCGCCGGAAGAAGCAAGAGCCGCGGGTTTTCATTATATCGGGGTCGGCAGAATATAAGGGCATTCGGGGTTCCAAACCCCTCCCACAATATGGACACTATTAAACAACCCAAACCTTTTGATGCAAGTTGGCATCGATACTGTCCACAAAGACCGTTCCCGCCGTATCGGCATATCCCTGGTGTCACACCGCATCCCATCCGAGATCCGCGCGGACACAGTTATGGACTCGAAGAAGAACACGATGCTGATCCGCTACCTCCAGAACTCTGGCGAGAAAACGAGGACTATCTCTACGGGATAGATTTATATAACTTTGCCTATTGGTGGGAAGCACATGAAGCGTGGGAAGGGTTGTGGCACCAAGCAGAGGACACGTATCGTCTTTTTCTTCAAGGACTGATTCAGGTTTCAGCATCCCTCATCAAATATCATACGCGAATGCTGCGACCCTTGCGCACACTTTCCACTGCGGGACGGGACAAATTGAGGCAGGTTGTCGTTGAGTGTGACGATGCTTTCGGAAACTATATGGGACTCGACTTACCCGCATTCCTGGAAATCGCTGATGCATTTTTTATCCCTTTCTTTGCCGACAATGTCACAGAAGCCACGTATCTTCAGCACTCTGTCAAACCGCTCATACGACTAACAGATTAACGCCGACCGACAACCGCATTTATTTTCCAGCCTTGCCCCTTGTGAGGAAAGCCACATGCCAACGCTTGTCCCTTTTCTCATTTTCAGCCTCTTCTGTATTCTCATCGTTGGGTTGCTATTTATCCTCTTTAAGATAGGTGCTTACTTTGGCAAAAGCGATGCCGACGAATTTCGGGCTGTCCGGTGTCCACAATGTCAAACCCGACGGAAACCCGAAAAAACCGGCACCGTCAGAAATCTCGTCGAATTTGAGATGCGATGCCCGCGCTGCGGACACATTTCATGGGACATTCCTCCCAAAACAAATCTTTCCACGCGACCGAATGATCGAAATAAAATGACGTAAAGTGCGCGTGGTTAGTAATCTGCGAAAGCCCCGTCGTCTGCGTGCCAGAACATTCCACGCAGCCGAAATGTTTCATCTCGAATCGCTTCAATAGCTGCATCGTCCATATCCACACCGAGTCCGGGTGCTGTCGGGAGTTCGATAAAACCGTTTCTAAATACCAAGGGGGTCCGAAACAACCCTTCCCCGCGCCGATGTCCGCCTTCACATATCAGCAAATTCGGTACGGTCGCCATGACGTGTACCGATGCGGCAACACCGACAGGACCGGCAGCGTTGTGGGGTGCAATTGCCATATTGTGGATCTCCGCCATCGCGGCTATCTTTTTCAGTTCCAGTATCCCACCGCAATGTCGGATATCGGGTTGCAAAATCGCGCACATCTCACGTTCAATTATCTCCCGGAAACCCCATCGTGTTAAATGCCGTTCACCCGTCGCGATGGGTACCGTTGTGGACCGGGATAAGGTCAAAAGCGGTTCATTGTTTTCCGAGTGACACGGCTCTTCAGCAAACAGGAGACGGAAGGGTTCTAATTCCTTTACCAAGATGACTGCCATCGTTGGACTCAAGCGCCGATGCAGATCAACAGCAATATCGACCTCATCACCGACTGCCTCTCGCACCGCTGCCACCCGTGTCACCATCGTGTCAATCGCCTTTGGGGTATCAACGAACCGAACAGGTTGCGGCGAGGCTCCCATCTTTACCGCTCGGAATCCGGCTGCAACTGCTTTTCTGGCACTCTCTGCACACGCTTCAGGTGTTGTCCCCCCTATACCGGTATAGACGCGAATCCGATCCCGCACCGAACCGCCTAATAACTTCCACACCGGCATTCCGACGACCTTGCCGAACACATCCCACATCGCCATCTCAATACCACTGAGTGCCCCTACAAGTACCGGCATGCTCCGACTATAACTTGATCTGTACATCGCTTGCCAATGCGCTTCAATCTGCAGTGGGTCTTTGCCGATAAGATACTCTCCCATGTCATCCACGGCTTGCGCAACGACGCGCCAATGCTCGTAGTTCATCGGTTCACCATACCCGATGATTCCTTCGTCTGTGAACATTTTCAAGATCATCGCCCGACCTTGAACAGGTATCGTTTCAAATCCTGTAATTTTCATAGTTTTCGTCCTAAACTGGTCGCCATCGGATAATACAGAAGTGTGAGTTCCCCGTGGCGTTCTCCCATTTGCTGACATCGCCGTAGCAAGAACCGATGAAGGTTAGAATCTCGTCGCCATCTAAGGTAATGTGTCTCGGAAAGCCAGCAACATGTCCATGACAGAGATAGTAGACTTCATCACGCCAACTTTCGCCGTTGTTGTCGCTTACCATTGCTCTACCGCTGCCGAGTTCCCGCGGATACCGGTGATCATAAGCCACAACAGCACGGTTATTGGAAAGTCCAACAGCCGCGCCGTGGCACTGTCCATGCACACTCGTCAATTGACGGAGGTTCGTCCATGTAGCACCGTTATCCGTTGAATTTGCGAGGAAAACCGTTTTGTTTGTATGTGGTTGATCTGGCGGTCCCGGCTGGTATCGGATGACAGCGAGCAGTCTACCAGAAAAAAGTTCTGCGATGTTGACTTCATTGCCATAATCCGACAAAAAGAAGCGGTTCGAGAAGGTGTATCCTTCATCGTCCGAGACGAAGAGATATGTTGGGTTCGTGCCTTCGTAAAACGGGTCGTCTCTTCTCTTAATTGGTAGGAGCAGCGTGCCATCACTGAGTCGAGTCAGGCTTGCGCCAGCGACGGTTTTCTGAAACGGCGCGACATTTATTTCACTTGTCTGTTCCCATGTCTCACCTTCATCATCAGAAACCCAGACGGTGGTTGGCTGTTCTTCTCCATGTTGACTCACGTGAATAAGCTGCCCATGCCTATTGGCTTGCAACAACCATCCGTTGAAACCGAAAGCAGCAGGGTCTCTGTTGAGATGCTCCCAACTCCTGCCACCATCTGTGGACTTAGAGATAACGGTGTGCTGGACTGCATAGATCGTACCATCGGGAGCCTGAGCGAAATTCAATCCCTGATAGTGTCCTTGTGGATCCAAAGGCATGCGGATTTTCTCGACAGGAACCTTGTTCAGCAGACCATCGCAGGCGTGCAGAATATAATCACCTGCTTGCATCTCGCTCAATTGGTTTGGCGTGACGACAACGCCCCCCATATTTTCGGTTGAGAGCATTTGCTGGACTTCCTTTACAGTAAATTTTCTCTTGTCTGGTATGATGAATTATGGCAAAATGTTTGACACATCTTGTTTCACTAATTTACACTACAGCACCGGACAATGCAAGCGATATTTGAAGGAAAAGAAATATATGAACGTATTCGATGCGACTCGGAAACATTACAATGCAGCGGGGGTCCATCCGACAACCGATCCTGATAACCCAAGATCACGATTTGCCGTTGACAGATATGAAAACCACCTGCGTAGACTCATAAGATCCGGCATGCGCGCCTTAGATTTAGGTTGCAATGCTGGACGCTTTACCTTTGCCATGGAAGACATGGGCGCGATAGCAACAGGTATTGACTGCGCGGAGATTCCACTCCGTCACGCAAAAGAGGTCGCAGAGAAAAGAAAGAGCAGATGTCGATTCAATATCGGGGATATGGCTGCGCTACCTTACAAAGAGAATTCTTTCGACCTCGCGCTGCTTCCTCAAAATAACATTTACTTATCATATCAGATGCTGGAGTGCTTAACAGTTCAACTTAAAGAAATTCTATCGGACAATGGCCTCTTCCTTGTAATAATGCACGATGAATTGGTGAAGAGAGTGGGAGAGGAAACCCTTCCAGATCGATACGACGTGCAGACCGGTTTGATAGGAGGAAGTAGGACAATTCCTGACAAAGGTACGTACGCGTATCCATCCTACTTTTGGACAGTCCCCTTTGCTAAGCACATTATTGAGAAGTATTTTCTTTTAGAACGCGTTGCGCAAATAGAAGAAAACAGATTTATGTTGGTGTTCCGTAACAAAAAGAGAAACGGAGGTCTGTAAATGCCGCAACAAGAAGCAATAGAACATCTCGAAACATTCGGCTATTGTCTGATTGAAGATGCGATTCCCGCAGCGCAGGCGGATACGATGGCGGAGAAGTATTTCCAACTCCACCGAGATCCGATGAACCGCCACGCCTTTCAAGATCCAAATGATGCGTTATACCAAACGCTTTTCGGTGTGGTCAACCTCGATGAGATGTGTTGGGAATGTATTGCACATCCACAAGTGCTGGAGGTTGTCCGTCACTTTCTCGGTGATAGTGCGCGACTGGGTGAGGCTTGCACCAAGTGGGTCAAACCGCGTGCACCGCAGGGGGGTATACACTCGGATTCGACGCACGACTTACCGGCACGCCTTCCCGAAACGCCGTGGATGATTAACTCCATCTGGATGATAACCGACTTTACCGTTGAGAACGGCGCGACGCTCGTTGTGCCGTTTAGCCATCGCGCCCGGCGTAGACCTACACAATCTGATATTGCAGAAAGTCATCCAGTATCTGTCTGCGGACGGCGAGGCTCGGTGCTGTTGTGGCACGGTGGGACATGGCACGGGCAGGGTGCAAATACAACCGACAACCAACACCGTATGGCGTTGAACATCGCTTACTACCCCGCTTGGTGGAATCTCATGCGTGAGGGTGGTCATCAACCCGTTTTTCCAGAGACGTTTGCGCGGATGCCGGAAGACCTCCAAGCACTTGTTCGACATAAGGTCGCAAAACGACGTGCGGATATCTATGAGTTTTGAGGCTATATTGTGATTCATTTTACGCGTTGCCCTGCTTGAAATACCGCAATCACTCGACTCACCGCCCCAACATCATTTGTCGGATCGCCCTCAAAAGCAACGAGATCGGCGATTTTGCCCGGCGCGATAGTTCCAATCTCATCCGCCATTCCGATCGCTTCGGCGGAGATGCGGGTTGCTGAGATGAGTGCCTCTGCGGGTGTAAACCCAACTTCGACAAGTAGCTGCAAATCGTAATCGAGATGTCCGAATGCAAGATTACCGACACCTGAATCCGTGCCGGGAACAATCCGGTCACGAAGATCGTAGTCGAGCATACGCCGCATCACATCCAAGCGGACTTCCGATCGCGCCTCACTTCGTTGCAATTCGGCTGTTTCATCGGCAGAAATCGTCCCATTGTCCCGTTTTGCTCGGAGTTCAACGATGCGTGGATATCCCGTCCACGCTTGGAGCGTCGGACTAATCCAGATACCAGACTCCGCCATCATCTCCGCAATTTTCGGATCAAAGCGGAGTTCACCGTCCGGATCAAGAAATTCCGCATGCTCCATCAGATCAATACCTGCTTCAACGGCGCGTACCATCGACTCACTGGCACGGCAATGCGCCACCGTGAGCCGATGGAAATGGTGTGCCTCGTGGACAGCGGCGTGCAATTCGGCGACGGTGTAACTGGCGCGTCCGGGAATTGTTCCGGCAGTCCCACCGCCTGACGCCATAATCTTGATATAATCCGCACCTTCATGAACTAAGCGACGCACTGAACGCCGCATCTCCGCCTCGCCATCCGCTGTCTCGTTGCACATGTGGAAGTGTCCACCTGTACAGGTAATCGGTCGTCCGCTGACCAAGGCGCGTGGCCCCGGAATATAACCGCGTTCAAGTCCTTCCTTAAGCGTAAATCCTACCTTGTTCCGCGCGCCGTGTTCACGGATCGTTGTAATCCCTGCGGCGAGATGGCGTTGTAGATTCATCGCGCCGGTCAACACCATCATCTCATCCGTCTCAGAGAACATTTGAACATAGTTTCGTCCATCGCCTGCCAGGCTCAAGTGTGTATGTCCATCAATGAGACCCGGCGCGAGACACGCATCGCCGAGGTCAATAACCTCTGCGTCAGGCGGTGTCTTTTTCGCAATCTCTTCTTGATCGCCTACTGCATCAATGCGTCCGTTAGTCACAAGGATTGCCTGATTGGATTTGGCAGATATGCTTATCCCGTCAACAAGCGAATTGGCACGGATACAAACGATTTGATTTGACATGAATCCTTTTCCTTAGATGCTTTGCTTTAAACTTTCACTACAAATTCACATCCTTGTTGGAACCACTCCCGCAAGATCGTATCTTCACTGCAAGTCCGCTTCGCCTGTGAACCTGTTGCTTGTGAGAGGTCTATTGTTTCAGCGATGATGGTGTCTCCAAAAAATCCTGCCTCTTTGATGACGTTGCCATCTGGATGGATAATCTTCGAGTTGCCATGCGATGATCCGGGTGCCCGAATGTTATCAGGATTCGCGGGCGTATTCGCCATCAGGAGATAGATGCCGTTTTCTGTCGCACGCGAGATCGGCATCGCGCGGTAAGCGGAGAGTTTATATTCTGAGAGCAGTCCGGATTCACACGAGCAGAAAATGCAGAGTTGTGCCCCCATTGCTGCAGGAAGTTTAACTAATTCAGGATAACGTACATCGTGGCAGATGATAAAACAACACGCAACACCGGCGAGTTCGACAATCGGCAGTTTTCCACGGTTATTAATACACCATTTCTCCCCAGCGAGAAAGGTCTTGCCATAACGGTATTTCAGGAGACCTTCTTGATTAAATACGGCAAGGTCGTTGTGCCAATTCTCACCATCGTGATGTGCTGAACCGACGACAACGGCTATTCCGTGCCGACGTGCTGCTTCGGCAATTTCAGCCTCAGCCTCTTTAAAGACTTGCGGCGAGGTCCGTTCCCAATAATCCGTCCGGCAACAGTACCCGAACAGACACCCTTCCGGGAACGCCGCAATCTGAACCCCGATCTCTGCACACGCTTCGATTTGATCTAATACCTTGACGGTGTTGGCGGAAACGTCTTCACTTGTTAGCAGCTGACATGCTGCGACCTTAATCTGGTTATTCGCCATCTTAATACCTCCTCCTTCCATTTTCGCCATTGTATCAGACCTGCGAATCTAATTCAAGTGGCGCGATAGGTTTTCAGCAATCAGCAGTCAGCCATCAATGGTCAACATACAAAAATCGGTTGACAATTGCCAAGCGATTTGGTATAAGGATTAGAAATTGAGCACAAAATCCAAGGAGAAAGACATTATGAAAATTACCGACATCAAACCGTTTCCTGTTTGGGTAGGACACAGGAATCAACACATCGTTAAAGTAGAGACCGACGAAGGCATTTACGGGTGGGGTGAATCTGGACTTTCAAGCCGAGAATTGGCTGTTGCGGGTGCGGTGAAACACTATCGCGAATTCCTCATTGGGCGCGATCCGATGCAGATTGGTGGCTTGTGGCAGGAGATGTACCGAAGCCAGTATTTTGAGGGAGGCCGTGCCTTGACAGGAGCAATCTCAGCGATCGATATCGCCCTCTACGACATTGTAGGAAAAGCACTGAACGTTCCGGTCTATCAACTCCTCGGTGGGAAACAGCGAGACCGTGTGCCGTGCTTTGCTACGACGGGTGCAGCATCGGTTGCGCAATTGATCGAAAACGCCCAACTATTGCTTGATAACGGCTGGAACGTCATTCGCACAAATGTGCTGCATCGTGCGAAACCGGGTGAGGAAAATATCTTTGAACCGCGCGAGTCGATAAGTCTCGCAGCGGAGTGGTTGACAGCATTGCGAGAAGCCATCGGATCCGAACCCGTTCTCGGCATCGATTATCATCACCGACTCAGCGTCGCGGAAGCAGCGTCCTTTTGTCAGCGTATGCCCTCTGGCACACTTGATTTTCTGGAAGAACCCATCCGAGACGAAACGCCAGAGGCTTATGAATCCCTCCGGACAATGACCGATGTCCCATTCGCTATCGGCGAAGAATTTTCGAGTAAGTGGCAGTTTCTCCCGTATCTGGAACGCGGTATCACCAACTTTGCACGCCTTGATGTCTGTAATGTTGGTGGACTGACGGAATCGATGAAAGTCGCGAGCTTGGCAGAGGCACACTATATCGATTTAATGCCCCATAACCCGTTAGGTCCTATATGCACGGCTGCGACGGTTCATCTCGCAGCAGCGGTTCCAAACTTTGCATGGTTGGAAATCCGGGTCTCTCCAACAGAAGCCTCTGGACACTATGATGAAGATCTATTCCCCGTGCAACACAAACTTGAAGGCGCGATGATACCCGTCCCGGACGGTCCCGGTTTGGGTGTTGAGGTTAATGAAGAACTCGTAATGGCGCAGACCTTCAAATTCTCGGAACCGCCACACCTCCGCCGACGGGACGGATCCCATACGAATTGGTAGCACATCTCCACCAAGAGGCGCGCCGAACGCGAGCCTCTTTTTTGTATGTAGCATAAACTGTTAGTTTGCGTCAGAGTCTCACCTATCTTCTCTGATTAGAGGACAGAGGCATTAGATAGATATTAACATGTACATCAATCCTTTTGAAAAAATTCGGTTTAGGGCATTAGTTGGCTACGCCATTCTCGCCTTTATCGCGACTGGTTTTACCGTTGTTATCCTCGGAGCATTCTTACCTGCCTGGTTTAAAGGTAAGTCGGCACCACTTCGAGGATCCGTGATACTACCACTATTGTATGTTTTCTTCTGTCTGTTTACCTTCGGAATGTTAGGGCGTGCAGGTCTGTCTTACAGGCAACTGTGTGGAGAGTTCCCGACGTGGCGTAGACTTGGATTGTATAGTCTCTGGGCATTCCCCCAGGTCATTTTCTCCTTATCAACCTTCTTTCTCCTTTACTTTCCCATAGCCTTCTTCATGCCTGAATTCTTCCAAGAGCGATTTATTGAAAGTGACCACTCTACAATCTCGTTGAGTAGCGATAAACATGTGCTGGCGAATCTGTTGGTCTTTTTAACGGCTGTTTTTATCGCACCTATGGTTGAAGAATTTTTCTTTCGCGGTATCTTATTAACGCGATGGGCTGTCAAGTGGGGTGTGTTGCGAAGCATTTTTGCGTCATCATTGGTTTTCGCCATTTTGCATCTCGACCCTATTGGTGCATTTTGTTTCGGTTGTGTGATGGCTGTTTTTTATATCCGAACGAAGTCGCTTTTTATTCCAATGGTCATCCATATAGCAAATAACAGCATTCCATCAATTATGGAGTGGTTTGAGATACTGTCTGATGCCTCTCCTTCAGAAACGACGCTCGAAGAATTTCAAGAACTCTGGTGGATAGGACTCATAGGGTTCACAATCATTACACCGTTTGCTATCTTCTTCTGGAAACACTATATTCGGAACACTGACTGGCAAGTTCCCTACCTCACGGAGACTGCCGGTTGTGGAAGTAACGCGAATTTGTCCGATTAGATTTCTCTTAACTATTCACACAAAATATGTTATACTGCATTAAAGTTCAGACAATTTGTAAGAATTAGAATAAGACACGCCTCAAACCTGCCATAATGGAATTTGAATGGGACGAGCAGAAGAATCAAGAATGTATCCAAAAACGTGGAATTAGTTTCAAACGCGCTTCCCTCGTCTTTGATGATCCGGATCGGATAGAGCGCGTAGATGCTCGATACGACTACGATGAAGAAAGAATCGTTGTCCTTGGTCGAAGCGCAAGTAGTCTCTTGTATGTGGTTTATACGTGGCGCGGCAGCAGGCGTCGCATTATTTCAGCAAGGAAGGCAACGAAAAATGAAAGACAAATCTACTTCAGTCAAATATACGCGTGAAGAACTTGCACATGTTCCCGATGAAACAGATTGGGAAAAGGTCGATGCCATGACCGATGAGGAAGTTTATCAGGACGCGCTTAATGATAAAGATGCCCAACCTACCGATGAAACTTTTTGGAAAACCGCGCCTCTCCCTTCACACTTTGCGAGTATCGATCAGGATATCTTAAAGTGGTTCAAAGCCCGTAACGTTGATTACGAAGCACAAATTAATACGGTACTCCGGTCATACATGGAAGCAAACGGACAGGGAGGCATATCAAATGAAGACACAAACGATTAGGTATGGAGAAAACGGCGGAGTTGAGATCATTGATATTGATGTCCGCGACCCGCAAGTGGGAGAAGTGCAAGTCCAGCGCGCTGCATGTGGGGTCTGCGCATGGGATTTAGCGACCTTTCGGGACGGCGGGTCCGCGCCGCCAGGTCATGAAGGTGTCGGCTATGTTACTAAAGTTGGGAGCGGTGTTCAAGGTATTGAGGAAGGGATGCGTGTTACGGGCAGCGTGTTAGGGTTTGACGGTCTTAAAAACTGCCCAGCGGATCAGATATACATCGTTCCAGAATCGGACATTCCAGACGAGTACTGGTTAGTTGAACCCGTCTCATGTGTTGTAACAGGACTCGACACGGCACCGCTGTTACCGGCTGATAACGTCGCAGTCATCGGATGTGGTTTTATGGGGATGATGTTCGTCCAAGCACTTAGTCGCTTTTATACATCTAACCTTATCGCTATTGATATTGTTGAGAAACGGCTGCAACTGGCGAAGTCGTTAGGGGCTGACCTCACGTACAACCCGAAGGAAATTCCCGCTTCCGATCTCATATCCGAACTGCGGGCATTTCCAATTGACGTGGTATTTGACTGTTCTGGGAAGCCTAATGGGTTAAACCTCGCGACGAAAATTGTTCGTAGAGGCGGACACATTAACCTCTTCGGTTGTATCCGAGAAGAGGTAACAATCAACGGTTCCGAGTGGCACGGCGGTGCGTTTAACTTGGTGAGTTCATCGCCGGGCGCAAAGATACGGGATACATTTCCACCCGCAATTCGGATGCTTGAGCGTGGCCACATCAACCTCAGGCCACTTGTAACGCACATCGTGCCGCTTGAGGACTATCCCGCACTCCTCAAGGAAGCGACAAACGGAGACGGCAGTTATATCAAGGGGGTCGTAGCAGGGACGTAATGGCTATCCAACCCCAACCGACAAGACCGTCGTCGCTCTCCACGCGAGCGAGCGTGATGTAGCGTTCGATACCCTTGTAGTGTGGCTCTGGATACGCAAGTGGAAACGCCTGAATTTTCTGAATTTTCATACTGTTCTTATCTCCTTTTAAATTATGGTGAATTATAGAAATATGTAGGGGCACCCCTTATGGGTGCCCGTAAACTCACTATACTTTGACTATGGCCAAATTCCATAAGCCGGTATATTAAACACCATCCCTAATATTGTCCACAGACTCCCGACGGTAAATTGTCCCAATATCAACCCTAAGAAAAACGGCATCGCCTTTCGATGGGCATTTCTCCCGCCGTATTTCAGCAGAATCAATTTCAATACCCACACGATCCCAAGACTGAACCAGATGTAATTGACCGCCCAACTCCCACACACAGCGGCATACGCCGCGGGATGAAACGGGAACCAAAAAAACTTCATTCGCATTAGCATCAGAAAAAGTGCGAACAATAGCCCTATCCCAGTAAATCCTAACGCCCAATAATCCGGAGGTAATGGGTGTGTTAACCATTTCTGTAGCTGCGTCCACGGTTCAGATCCGTAGACGATTGGCACGCGGGACATCTCGTGTAAAGCACCGAGTCGATAAGGGATGGATATAAGTGCCCAAAACTGCGAAAGGATGCCGACGAACAGTGCTATCAGGATCGCAAAGAGCATGAAACGACTTCGGACTCCTGACGTTGCGGCAAGTTTGAATCCTTCAAGTTGATGGGGCATCGGATGCGAATCGAAGGTGCGTGTAAAGAACCAGAAAAAAGAGAACATCGAAAGATTCATCGGTCCCAGCGGACGCGTGCCTACAGCCGCAACCATGACCCGTTCGGGTCCCGTATAGTGCAAGTCGTGCATCGGCGATCCGAGTTCGGCGCGCATCCGGGAAACCGCCGTCGAAAAGGCAAAATAGAGTCCAAAGAAAACGAGTATCGCCCAGAAGGACATACCTGCCCTCAAGCAAAAAAAGGTCAGAAATGCAACGCCAAAAATAAGTGCAAGAACAACAGTCCGGGGCGACATCGGTTCATCTCGCGTGAACACAGACTGGGTTTTCACGCCCAACAAATTCTGAAGGTGTTTTCGACTCCTCCACACCGCAATCAGAAAGATGCCCATATACGCCCCGAATCCCTGATAGTTGATGTAAGGATAGCCCGTCCCTTCCAACCCCATAACGCTTCCGACGATCTGTTGTCCTTTCCACACCCAAAAGAAAAACCACGTCGAAAACAATAGATCCAACGGAATTAGGAACCCGATGCCCAACACAAACGGGTAAATCCCTAATCTCAGCCACCCCATCGCGGAGAAAGGTTTTTCTGTGAATCTGAAACGGTATGCTTTCTCGTATACCGATGGTATTGCTGGAAAGACGTGGTGAAGACCGTTAATGATGTCGAAAGTCGCGACAACTCCGAAAGCAATCCACATCAGTCGATTCGTGAAAAAACCCGCGCTTGTCATTCGCGCCGGAAGTTGGATAATCGGATACGCCAGTTTCTCATCTTCCGTCCACGGTCGCCGTACGATGACAGTGATACAAACCATCACAAATAGCATTACAAAGAGAAAGGCGAACCAATTCATCACAGGCGTTAGCCAACCCAACAGATGCTGCTTTGTGTGTAACGTAGAATCTCCTTCGTAGTAGCCGGAAAGAACATTCTTGTCGGTCACAGCAAGCCAACTCGGAATATATCGCCAAAACAGATCTTTCCAATCGTTCTCTGGCGTTGCGAACCAGAAAGCGTGTCCCAGTGTGGAGACCAAAATCTCCATCATGCTGTGCCCCGCTGTGGCGGATGCTACAGATAGCATGACATAGATGACGAGAAGTTCCCCTTGAGATAGCACCAATCGAGGCAGGAATCGCTTGAATATCTGGTTGAATCCTATCAACACAAGCAGGTTGAAAACAACCGTGAAAATCAACGAGACGATTGTGGGCTGCGCGGAATACTGGACGAGTTCAATATAGGTAATCCAATAGCAATTGATGGGGATGAGAAGAAGTCCAACTGCGATAGACCGCCAACGGATTGGTGAGGGCGGTTTTGATAAGGATAGGGTCGGTTTTATGTCCGACATTACTGATTCTTCTTATACTTGATAAAAATAGATCTAACTTGTAATACGCCGGTCTCTACTCGAAGTTCTTCAAATACGATTCCATCGGCACCGCTCTCGCGTGCCTTTTCCATTAACTTTTCTTGTAACGCCTCCGCCTCACCTCCCTCTATAGTAGCATGTCCCATCACCAGATAGTCCGTGATTATATCATCATCCGAGAAGTAAACATCTACATGGGCGGTAGGCGAGTAGGAGTCCCCCAGATAATCGACATCACTACCACAAGCGGTAAGAAATAATATCGTCAATAGAATCAACACGATGATTTTTTCATTCACAATTGCGCGCAACATGAGAAAACTCCTGATATTTGGTTTTCGATTTAAGACTGATTTGACAACGTGCTACCGTTTCGATATGAGAAAACCAACGGCAGATGTTCATCTTTGTAGTAGTTGCCTTCTCCCTTTTGATTGTGGTAGGCATCATCACGGCTCACATGTTCTATGATAGCCTCGTCAACAGCATCCTGCCACAATGACAACTCGGCCCCTGTCAGGAAGTCGTCAATAACCAGAAATCCATTTTCGCGGTAAAATTCAATCTGATTGATTGTCCGTTGTGTATTCATAGCATTTTAGGTACTTCTTAATCATAATTACTCGGTCTATGATCCCCAAGGAGCCGCCGCTGGCGAGGGTTCACTTGGGCGAGAATTGAGGGATCAAACTGAAACTTATTCAGATAGGGCGGATATTTCTGTGTAATCATCCGCATCGCATAGTGTACCTGCAAGAGATAACGGGTTTCGTCGCTCGTGTTAGCAGAGCCACGATGCCAGACTTCACTGCGGAAAAGCACCACGTCTCCCGCATTGCATAGGATACTCTCTTCTCCCCGATTATTCCACTCGGTTGCCCCGTTTGGAGAACATCCAGAAAAATGACTGCCCGGCACAAACTTCGTCGGACCCAATTCCTCATACATATCATTGAGATAATAATGCGCAGTGGTGATGAAAATTGGAACTTTAACGCGTGGATCAGAACGCACGTCTGCCGGTAGACTGATGGGCAGCCAATCGGTATGTAATCCCTGATCCGGACGTCCGGGGCCTGTTATCCACGATTGCATACCGATGCAATGACAATCCTCACCGTGCGTCGCCTCAGCAACTTCAATAATTGGTGATTTGTCAAGGAATTGGAGATACAGCGGGTCGCGATTAAACGAGTTGTTGATGATTTTATTAAGGAAACCGTCACCATTTTGAGGTGTTTGATGCCGATCCAAACACTCAGGGATCGTCTCTAATCGATCCATCATTGCTCGCAACTCGGCGACTTCTTTAGCATTAAGCACGTTGGGGAAATAGACATACCCGTCCCTTTCAAGTGCTTCAACTTGGCTTTCTAAATCATTGTGTGCCACGAGTGAGAGAACTTTCGCCATTTTTTTTGCTCCTTGAGGATTTTAATCATAATTGCTGGGTCGATGATCGCCGAGGAGCCGTCTTTGTCGAGGACTGGCTTGGGCGAGAATCGATGCGTCAAACTGAAATTTATTCAGATAAGGTGGGTATTTCTGCGTAATCATCCGCATAGCGTAGTGTACCTGCATGAGATAACGGACTTCATCGCTCGTATTGGCTGAGCCGCGATGCCAGACTTCACTGCGGAAAAGCACCACATCCCCCGCATTACATAAGATACTCTCTTCGCCTCGGTTATTCCACTTCGTTGCGCCGTTTGGAGAGCAGCCGGAGAAATGGCTGCCGGGAACAAACTTCGTCGGCCCCAATTCTTCGTACATATCGTTGAGGTAGTAGTGGGCAGTCGTGATGAAGATTGGGATTTTGACGCGTGGATCGGAACGAACATCTGCAGGTAGACGAATCGGCAGCCAATCCGTATGTAATCCCTGATCCGGACGACCCGGTCCCGTCAACCACGAATGCATACCGATGCAATGGCAATCCTCACCGTGGGCTGCCTCGGCAACTTCAAAAACGGGTGATCTGTCAAGGAACTGGAGATACAAGGGGTCGCGATTAAACGAATTGCTAATGAGTTTGTGAAGGAAAGCATCACCATTTTCAAGTGTTTCGTCGCGATCATGAGATTCTGGGATTACCGGTAGTCGATCCATGGTGGCTCGCAATTCAGCGATTTCATCGGCATCAAGCACACCGGGGAAATAGACATAACCATCCCTTTCCAATGCCTCAACTTGGCTTTCTAAATCGTTATAGGCGACGAGCGAGAGTTCTTTTGCCATATTCGGTACTCCTTTCGGACAATAGCAAGAGGTCAACGCTTATTGCTATGGTATGTTAACCTCAGCGAAGTTGTCAATAAAAAAATATGTTGGTACTGGATTTCTTCTCAGGGCCACCACAAAGCGATTACCCTGATACCTCAACTATACAACCTTGAGTTTCCGCCATAGGGTTGTACGACTGATGCCCAAACGTTGTGCAGCGAGTTGTGGTTTCCCATCAGACTCCTCCAAAACGCGTTGGACTAACTCACGTTCCAAGGCAGCAAGTGGGTTGCTTTCGCGGAGTGCCTGCGTAACAATGTCGTTTCTCGACGAAATAAGGTCGAGTGGTAGATGTTGCTTTTCAATGCTGCCACTCTGACACTTGACGAAGGCATGCTCAATGATATTCTCCAACTCCCGCACGTTGCCAGGGTAAGCATAATCCATTAAGATTTCAAGGACCTCGGGTGAGGCGCGATGAATAGGTTTCTGTGTCTGTTGACTGAATTTTTCGATGAAGTGTTCAATGAGGAGTGGAAGGTCGTCTCGCCTTTCACGGAGTGGCGGCGGGGTAATCGGGACGACGTTGAGTCTATAGTATAAATCCTCGCGGAAACGTCCAGCCTCAATTTCTGTCTTCAGGGTTCGATTTGTCGCTGCAATGACGCGGACATCTACTTTTTTTGTCTCCGTTGAACCGACCATTTCATATTCGCCCTCTTGCAAGACGCGGAGCAATTTTGCTTGTGTTCCGAGACTTAACTCACCGATTTCATCAAGAAAAAGCGTGCCACCGTCCGCAGCTGCGAACCGCCCTTCGCGTGTTGTGATGGCATCGGTAAATGCCCCTTTAACATGTCCGAAGAGTTCACTCTCCAGCAAGTTATCAACCAAGCCAGCACAATTGACGCGGATGAAGGGTTGTTTTGCCCGCTCGCTATTGTTGTGGATCGCGTGGGCAATCGGTTCTTTGCCGGTACCGCTTTCGCCCTGAATCAGGACAGTCGTTTTCATCGGAGCGACGAGTTGGATTAACTCGAAAATCTCCTGCATTTTCCGGTTTTTTCCGATGAGGTTTCCAAACGAATTGTGTTCCTTCAGTTTGGCACTGAGTGCTTTTACCTCCGAGAGATCGCGGGCAAACCCTTGAATGAATTCTTTCTCGTCGTATGCAATTCGGACGGCGCGAATTTCCAATGGTAGCCGGTTTTTATTTTTTCGGGACAGTTCGGTTTGGAAAGTAAGAGGACTCTGTTGGTTGAGGCCTTTGAGGGTTTCGCGGGTGTTTTGAAAGTCATCGGGAGACATTAGGTCGCGTAGGGACAGATTGACGAGCTCTTGGTGTGTGTAACCGAGCCATCTGCAGAAATTTTCGTTTACCGTAACAAACGCCTCTGTGAGTGACGGAGCTATGAAGATTGCGTCGTTGGACATCTCAAAAAGTGTGCGGTATCGTTTGTTGCTTTCGGCGAGTTTGTCTGTCCAACTCCCCTTCTCAATCAGAATTGAGAGTTGTCCAGCAATCGGTTTCAGCCGACCAATATGCGCCTCGGAGAACGATCGGGGTTTTTCACTGGTGAAAAAGACGACCCCAATCGGTTTACCCTGCACCTTGAGTGGCAGTGTCAGATTTGAGCGCATCCCTTCCTGGACCATCAATCTTGTCCAGTTTGTCGGTCTTTTTGCGAGAATTTCCTCGAAATCGTCAATAATCCGTGCTTCACCTGAATTGAGGATAGGCTCCAGACTTGACCCTTTGATTTTTGCTGAAAATCCGTTGTCCAGCAAGATTTTTTTGTTGGATTTCGTTTTGCACTGCACTAAATCGCCGGAGGACTCGTCAATGAGTGCGATGCCTAACCGGTTATGCGGCACTATGTTCTGAAGTTCAGAATAGATGTTTTCAAAGACTTCATCAAGGGTCTTTCCGAGCTGAATCTGTTCAAGGATTTCATAGACCTGATCGGTATTAATCCACTTCACCTTTCTCCTCCACGCGTGCACAGGATTTGCTCCCTATAGGTTACAGAGTATCATAGAGTGCAGCGAATGTCAAGAATTTTGTTTCATAAATGAAAAACGTTTCATTTGTGAAATAACCTTTATTTCTCAGTCCCCTCAGCAATTAGTTCGGGTTTTGTTTCAAATCTGAAATATATCGGTAAAATTTGAGGCTTCACTTCAACCTCTAAAACGTTGATATATCTCAATTCTATAGGTTCTGGATATTTGGCACGGAATTTGCAACACTATTATAAACGTGAATTCCGTATTTGTTTTCAGGTTTTACTATAACACTAAATTTCAGGAGGACTCAGAAATGAGCCGTTATCTTGAACACGCCAACATGAGCGTGAATGACCTTGAAAAAGCGATCGATTTTCTAACAACTGCCTTTCCAGATTTTCGAGTCAGGGGCGGTGGCGATAATGCGAACGGAACGAAATGGTGTCATCTCGGGACTGACGATTTTTACATTGCCTTGTCAGACCGCAAGCATCCGTTCATAGGAGACCGTAAGGGGACCTATGTGAACCACCTCGGTTTTGCTGTTGATGACGCTGAGGGTATCCGAGAACGTTTACTGGCTGCTGGATACAAGGAAGGTTTTAAAGTTGAACCGCATCCCTACCGAAAGCGAATCTATTTCATTGATGCGGAAGGTTTTGAATGGGAGTTCGTGGAATACTTCACAAATGATCCAGTGAAACGGAACGATTATTCACAGTAAAGCCTATAATTATTTCCACGTGCGGTGGGGACCGTAGGGGCTGGGTTACCCAGCCCCTACAAGCATGTAATGATCCAATCGATTAACAACGCTCATATACTCTCCATGCCACTTTTTTGTCTCCTTGATGTCGAGCTGACTTTCAACACCAAGCGAAAATTGTCGGATACTTACCAACACAACATCCCGTCACAGTTCTTGCATAATTTTGTTCCTGGATACCTTCCCCCACGGCTCCATATCCTGATTCATACCCGTTAACCTCAATGCTATTTGGAAGTTTTGTTTAGCTTCTTCAGCTTGACCTAAGTACTTCTTAGCCAATCCTATGTAGTAATAGGGTGCTACATGGTAAGAATATACACCGCTGCTTGCTTTATTAAAGTCGGATATTGCTTCTTCGTAGCGTTCAAGTTTCATTTTAACAGTGCCGCGAATAAAATAGAACTCTGCACTGTAAGGGTTTATGTCGATCGCCTCGTCAAAATCAGAAATCACTTCCTCATATTGCCCAAGATTCATTTTAGCAATGCCACGATTATAATAGAAGTCTTCCACTTCAGGATCTATGCGAATCGCCGCATCATAATTGGGTATTGCTTCTTCGATTTGTCCAAGTTTCTCTTTGGTCAGTCCTCGATCGTGGTAGAATTCTGCGTTGTCAGTATCTATGCGGATCGCTTCATTAAAGTCGGAAATCGCCTCTTCGCAGCATCCAAGCTTCGCCTTAGCTAGTCCGCGATAGTAGAAACTATAGGAACTCGGATAGTCAGAGTTTATTCGGATTTCCTCGTCAAAGTCAGAGATTGCTGCTTCGTAGCGTCCAAGATTTATTTTGGCAGTACCGCGATTGTGGTAGTATACTTCGCAGTTAGAGTCTATACGGATTGCCTTATCATAGTCGGAAATCGCTGCTTTGTACCATCCGAGTTCCTCTTTAGCTAGTCCCCGATTATAATAGAAATCTTCGTTGTTAGGGTCTATACCGATCGCCCTATTATAGTCGGAAATCGCTGCTTTGTACCATCCGAGTTCCTCTTTAGCTAGTCCCCGATTATAATAGAAATCTTCGTTGTTAGGGTCTATACCGATCGCCCTATTATAGTCGGAAATCGCTCCCCTAGCCTGATCTAAGACGATCTTAGCCAGTCCTCGATTGTAATAGAATTCTGCTTTGGTAGAGTCTAAGCGGATTGCCTTATCATAGTCGGAAATCGCCTCTTCGGATCGTTTAAGTTTATATTTAGCAGCACCTCGACTGAAATAGAAACCTGCGTTGGTAGGGGCTATACGGATCGCCTCATCATAATCGGAAATCGCCTCTTCGATTTTCTCAATATCTAGACCAAACAGAAACGCGTCATAGCCGAGAATGTCTTCTTCGTCAAAATCGGAAACGGGTTTTTCGATTTGCCCAATCTCCTCTTTAGCATAGCCGCTATTGTAATAGGATTCTGCCCAGTCAGCACCCAAGCGAACCGCTTCATTATAGTCGGACATTGCCTCTTCGATTTGTTCAAGCTTCTCTTTAGAATAGCCGCGAACGAAATAGAAGTCTGCCTCCTCAGGTCTTATGCGGATCGCTTCGTCATAGTCGGAAATCGCCTCTTCAATTCGTTCAAGCTCCTCTTTAGCAGCACCGCGATTGTGGTAGGCATCCGCGTCGTCAGGGTCTATGCGAATAGCCTCGTCAAAGTCAGAAATCGCCTCTACAGTCCGATTCAGGAAGTTTTTAGCCAGTCCTCGGTAGTAGTAAGCATAAGCATAGTCAGGATTTAGGCGAATCACCTCGTCAAAGTCAGAAATCGCTGCTTCGTACCTTCCAAGATTATATTTACCAGTGCCGCGAACGAAATAGAATTCTGCATTGTTAGATTCTAAACGGATCGCCTCATTACAGTCAGAAATTGCCTCTTCGGGTTGCCCAAGACTCATTTTAGTATAGCTGCGGTTGCAATAGAAATCTGCATTGTTAGGGTCTATGCCGATAGCCATATTATAGTCGGAAATCGCCTCTTCGTATCGTTCGAGATTATATTTAGCCATTCCTCGATTGTGGTAGTATATTGAGTTTTTAGATTCTATGCGGATCGCCTCGTCGTAATCCGAAATCGCTCCTTCGAGTCGACCAAGTTCCTCTTTAGCAACGCCTCGATTGTAGTAGACATCTGCGTTATCAGGATCTATACGAATAGCCTCGTCAAAGTCGGGGAACCCTTCTTCGGATTGTTCAAGACTCTCTATAGCAGCGGCAAAAGCGTCGGAAAGAGAATCTTCGATGTCTCCAAGTTTCTCCTTAGCCTGTCCGCGACTGTAATAAAAATCTGCGTTGTTAGGATCTATGCGGATCGCCTCGTCGTAATCCGAAATCGCTCCTTCAACTTCTCCAAGATTCATTTTAGCAGAGCCGCGGTTGTAATAGAAATTCGCGTCGTTAGATTCTACGCGGATAGTCTCGTCAATCGGGTTTTTAGTATTTTTCATTAGGGTCTTTCAACTCCAAACCGGTAAATAAAAGGATATAAAGTGTTTCATTGTATAGCATGCCCCTGCCCCTTGCGGGGAGGCAGGGCTGCGAAAGAGTAGTGTCACAAGTGTGCAGACACGATAAAAAGATTCGCAATCTTTTCATAGGAAGGGAAACGCATTCACGACCATAACACAAGTTACTATCTTTGTAGCATAATCTTTTAGATTGTGCCTATGCGTGCGCAAACTAAAAGTTTACGCTACAAAAACATGCAGCACCTCAACGACTTTCAATGCAAACGGTCTCTGCATACCTAAAATATTGTCAGTAGCAACTTGGGTTATAATAAATACTTTCTATATTATGTCCTCCAATAGTATTTATTTTTCGTCCATGTGATAATAGCAGCACCGAACAGGGCAAAGCCAAAGAGCGTAAAGGGCATCTGCCACAGAAGAAAACTCATGTGTATATGGATATATGAGTGCGCCTTGAAGATGACGAACCACGATAAAGGGGCGAGAATCGAAAACCATGCTGTCCAAATTAATGCGATTTCCTGTCGTCGTTGCGCTACTATCATTTTTTGACCTCGCAAAAACAGCAGCGCGGACATCGCTATAAACAGAACAATTAGGTAGATATAGCGGATTTTCAATAGGAGGTTAGAAATAAAGGAATTAGGAACAGACAGATAGTTGTTAAAATCAAAGAAGATCCCGTTCATGTAAGTAATAACCACCCCGATTGTACCGGCTTCCAGACTGGCAGCATACACAGCAGGATAGTCTCCCACCTCTCCATACGTGCGCTTACCAAAAGACCAGAGCACATGCGCAACCCCATCCATAAACCCATCCTTGGCAGCACCGATCTGGAAACATAACATGATGAGACTAAAAAAAATTGCGACCCCTGATCCCAGTCCGGCTGCAAGGACCGATTTCACACACTGGTGTTTGCTCCACTTGTCGAGGATAACATAATAGACACACGGTGTTACCATCATTACCAAAGTGGTTGTAATGTACTCGTAGCCGTTGATAAAACACTTAATAGAAACGGCACCAAAGATTAGAATACCAAGTCTGATGAACTGACGATTCTCTGGACCTCTGTAGCGTTTAAGGAAGTACAGGATAGCAATCATAGGCAGGTAAAAAGCCCATAGACTCCACCACAGATTCTTACCGAAGACTGTCAACCATTGCGCGAGCACCGCCGAACCTACGACGAAGATCGCGACCCAGCCGCCGAACTCCTCGTAAAACCAGTTTACAATTAAGGTCAATGCGATTGCTGAGAGTAGAGCCGTCAACACATAGAACAACCAGAGTTTGACTTGGGGCGATAGGGGAATGAGTCCATCAAGCAGACTAAAAATTATGCCTTGTCCACCGGGTTGCGACATGTACGGCGAGAATTTATCAAAGGATCCGCTGTTAAGATAGGCTGCATATTGGTTGTCAATCTGATTTTCAGATATCCAGTCCTGCTGAATATTCGTCGTAATTCCCGCCCCTGTCAGTCCGCCTACCGAGAAAATACCATCTTGGCGAGATTTGACCATTCTTCCGATAATAAGACTTTCGGTGTCTCGCTGATGCGTGTCAAACCATTCTTGTTCAGCAATATGCCATGCGTTAAAGAGGAACCCGAAACATAGGAGTCCTATTGATAGTGCCCATAGGGCTATCTTCTTCGCGAGTTCTGATTGACTGAGGTGTTTAAGTTGCATAGTCCGCATGTCGGTGTGTTTGTTGTTTCCTTAATATGCGGATTATGTTATCACGACTCTCTCGTTTTAGCAATCCTTAAACAAAAATCCACATTTTAACTGACGTATGTTATAATTCTGAACTATGATTGATGTGATTATTAGATTTACTATGATTATCGGAGGGGTCATCCTTCTATCGCGGCAAATCACGTAAATCATAAAAATCTTGGTCAAAAAATGGGGAAAATAGGGCATGGAACACCATCGAGCCGGTGATACGGGTAATGTGTTATCAGCACGCACCCAATATCAAACCGTATGGTCAAAAAGGGCATTGGTTATCGGACTCGCCTTGGCGGTTTTAGAATGTTTAATCGCACCCTATAACGATTTTGTTATTCGGAACACCTTTCTGGCGGGCGGTCATTTTCCGCTTGCCCCGTTTTTTGTCCTGACCGTTTTGGCGTTGGTTGTTAATTCCGTCCTAAGACTCCTGCATCCGAAACTCGCCCTCTCCGCCCAAGAACTCGTCGTTATTTGGTGTATCATGATTGCCGTTGCGGGGATCCCATCATCAGGCATGATGCGAGATGCGCTGTCTACTTTCGCGGCTTATCACTATTTCGCCACACCAGAGAACGAGTGGCGATCCCTTTTTTTTCAATATATTCCCGAATGGCGCGTCGTACGAGATGAAACCGCGATTGTCTCCTTCTATGAAGGCCTATCCGTCGGCGAGCGGATCCCTTGGGGGGCATGGCTGAAACCGCTCTCTGTGTGGGCCTTGTATGTTCTAACCGCCTACTTTGTTATGGTTTGTCTCGCTGTGGTGCTCCGAAAACAGTGGATTGAATACGAGAAATGTACATTTCCACTCGTTCAACTGCCTGTAGAGATCTCCGTTCATCAGTCAGGGGTTGTCAATTCATTCTTCAAAAACAGAAAGATGTGGGTCGGTTTCGCGATACCGGCGTTTATTCACACCCTGAACGGGCTGCATGCGTATTTTCCGACGCTACCCAATATCCCGATCCGATATTGGCTCGACCCGTTTCTCGTCGGCAGACCGCTCAACGCCTTGAGACCCTTTCAGATTGTGATATTGATGTCCATGGTAGGATTCAGCTACTTGCTCACACTTGAGGTTGCCTTTAGTCTCTGGTTTTTCTTTCTGTTTTTCAAACTACAGTGTCTCATCGGCAGTATGCTCGGTTTCTTCATAACGAAGGGGCCGGGTGTAAAATGGACGGCGTATTCGTTCAGTGCAGCGCAGGAAGCCGGTGCGTGTCTGACGCTTGGCGCTTGGGCAATCTTCAAAGCCAGAAGGCACATCAAGCAACTATTTCTAAGCGGCTTCGGACGCGGATCCTCCCAATCCGATGCTCAGAACGAACCTATGTCCGCCGGGTTGACCGTCTTTGGATTGCTCGCCGGTTTATTCCTCCTGATATATCTAAGCGTCCTGATGGGAATGTCGCTCGGATTTGCGGTGCTCTTTGTAATCTTTTCGGTTGGGGTGTTCGTCGCTTTAACATGGCAGATTATCAACGGCGGTATCCCTTTTATCAATCCCTCGTTTTCACCGCAAAGCTTTTTTCTCACAACACTTGGAACAGCACATATCACTCCCTCAACGACAACGTGGCTGTTCATGCAACCCACCGGCTTAACCTCACATCTGAGAGAGTTTATGATGCCAAACGTGATGAACGGGCTGAAGGCAGCGGACACGGTTAGAGCCAACCGACGTAAACTCCTCATAGGGATAGGAGTGGCGATGGTGCTCGGACTGTTTGTCTCGTATTATTCCGTGCTGAAAGTCAGCTATCAACACGGTGCTTTATTCGTACATACGGGCGGTAGCGGTGGCGTGCGTTGGTTGAGTGCTGTTCTTAACAGTCCGCCGATGGGAACAGACTGGACACATACCGGTTGGACGCTTTTCGGCAGTGTATTTACGATCGGATTGATGTGGGTGCGAAAAGTTTTTGTGTGGTGGCCGATTCATCCGATTGGGTATACGATGCTCAGCTCATGGGCATCCTTCAAGTTATGGTTCTCTATCATGCTCGGTTATTTTTTCAAATATGGGGTTGTGAAATATGGCGGACTCAGAGCGTACAGAGAAGCGCGTCCGCTGTTTCTTGGATTGATCCTCGGTGAGATGACGTGTGCAGGGCTCTGGTCGATTGTTGGGATGATAACCGGCGTTCAAACCGGTTACCGCATCTTGCTGGATTGAGATATGAGAGATTCGTAGACGTGTGGAAATCACACAAAGGAAGGTGAGTTATGCGGAATTATGACGATTTTTTAATGGAGGCGTATCAATTCAGGGAAAAGATGGTCGCCGATAAATTTCGACCGAAATATCACTTTTTACCGCCTTATGGTCGTTGGAATGACATCAACGGCGCGACCTTCTTCAACGGTAGGTATCATATCGGCTACCTCCAAAAGATAAGAAACGGTCCCGATGAGAGAGACTTTTCGAGTTGGCAACACATTTCGAGTCGGGATCTGCTGCATTGGCAATATCACACAGCGTACCTCGACGAGCCGCTTGAAGGGAAGAAAGGCGACTATTTCAATAGCGGCGACATCATGGAAGGGATGGAAATTCCGACGATTATTACCAATATGCCGAGAAGGGGTATCTGTATCTACCAATGCCACGATGCGAATCTCTCACACTGGACACCCTTGGCAGAAAACCCAGTGATTCCAATCGATACCGACGAATTTCCCGAATGCGTGATTTTTGATCCAAGTGGCTGGAAAGAGGGGGACACCTATTACGCCTTAATCGGCAATAAGAACCATCGGCCCGGCTATGAAGGCGATTCGACGAGCCTGTTTAAGTCGGAAGATCTCAAGCGGTGGCACTACGTCGGTCCCTTCTATAAATCCTCGCGCCAGTGGACAGCAGAAGTCGAAGATTGCGCCTGCTCCGACTTCTTCCGCTTTGGCGAGAAGTACATGCTCCTGATGCACACGCATTTCCCTTTCAACAAATGTCAGTATTACATTGGACACTACGAGAATGAGACCTTCCATCCAGAAGCTAACGGACAGCTCAGCCATCTCGGCAGTATGCTCGCGGGTCCCGAAACCCTGATTGACGATAAAGGGAGACGCATCTTTTGGGGGTGGATCGCCGATGCCCACGATGCAGATAGACACGGTTGGCAGAGCATTATGACGCTCCCTTGGCATTTGAAACCGACTTCGGACAACCGCTTAAATATTGAACCGGTTCCAGAATTACAGGCCTTGAGATACAATCCATTTCAAACTGAAGATATATTTTTAGAGGCAAAGCAGGAGATCACCGTTGAAGGGCTTGCTTCAGACTGCATGGAACTGAAACTGACGATAGAACCAGATGCGGCGCAACGGTTCGGATTCAAACTGTTCTGTTCGCCAGATCTCGAAGAGGAAACGGTGATTCGCTACGATGTGGGGCAGCAAGCCTTTGTTGTCGATTTTGAAAAAGCGAGTAACGACTGGACGCTTTCATACCGTTGTGGACGGGAAGTGTTGAAACCCGGAAGGTTCAAGCAGACGGTGCCTTATGCGCTGGAAGGCGACCGAGTCCTTGAACTCGATATTTTCGTTGACAGGTCGGTAATTGAAATGTTCGTCAACGCTGAGTTGTGCATTGTTCAACGGGTTTATCCAACGCGACCCGACAGCAAACAGGTGCGGTTATTTTGTGAAGATGGGCGAATTGCAGTCAGAAATATCGTCAAATGGGAAATGGACGCAACCAATCCTTGGTGAGACAATGAATATCGTATTTCTATTCTCAGATGAACACGCCGGTAGTGTCATGGGGAACAGTGGACATCCGATTGTCCAGACCCCTCATCTTGACCGCCTCGCTGAACAGAGTTACACGTTCGACAACGCCTATTGCAATTACCCAATCTGTACACCTTCACGCCTGTCAATGCTCACCGGACGCTACCCACATCAGATTGGCGCGTGGGATTTGGGGGCAATCGCCGATCGGCAGTACCAGACGTGGGGAGATTATTTGGCGAGGGCAGATTATGAGACCGTGCTGTGTGGACGGACACATTTCAACGGAACGGATCGACTTCTCGGATTCTCTTATCGCTTGCTGGATGACCTACCTCGATGGCGACACACAACAGGAAGACCCCCACGGCGTACACCCCACGCACGCCGCGGTTCTAACTCACACGTTACCGAATGTGGACCCGGGGACCACGAACACACGAGATACGATAGAAACGTCACAGACTTAGCAGTGGACTTTCTTCGGGAAAAAGCTGCATTTCCTGACGATAACCCTTTCCTACTTTACTGCGGATTCATGCACCCACACTTTCCACTGATTGCACCACCGGAATTCTACGCACTATACGACCCAGACGCACTTGAACTGCCCGATACATGGAACGAACGGCTTGAATCGCAACACCCCATCATCCGACACCACCGTTGGGCGTGGCGGAACGACATCCCACCCCCTGAAGCCGTTGTCCGTTGTGCGTTAGCCTCCTATTACGCGCTTGTCTCGTGTCTCGATGCCCACATCGGACGGATACTCGAGGCGATTGATACGTCGCCGCTACGCGAAAATACACTCGTCGTTTACACCAGGGACCACGGCGAGATGGCAGGACACCACGGCATCTGGCAAAAACAGTGTTTCTACGAACCGGCAGTGAGGGTGCCATTAATGGTGCGTCTACCTTCAGGTGAGAACGGTCGCGTAGCGCAAAACGTCTCTCTGGTAGATGTCTTGCCGACCCTGTTGGAAGTCGCGGGTCTGGAAATACCGTCTGATTTACCGGGGGATAGCCTGCTGCGGATAGCCCGAAATCAATCCAGCGAAACGACACGCACCGTTTTCTCCGAGTACCATCACATGGGCATGCTCAACGCCGGTTTCATGCTCAAGTCTGGGAATTACAAACTGTGTCACTACGTCGGGAACGAACCGCAGCTGTTTAACGTGGACGCTGACCCGTTGGAGAACAACGATCTGGCAGCAAAACCTGAATATGCAGCAAAACGTAGCGAACTGGAAACCACCTTGTGCGCGATGCTCAATCCAGAACGAGAAGACATCCGAGCGAAAGAAAATCAGAGAATACGTAGATTAAAGAGCGGGAACACCTAAACAAAAAGGATTTGTACCGCAAACTGTTAGTTTGCGATTTACCTGAGCCTATTTGGCATTCTACAAGACTCGCCCTTTCGGAGGCTGTGAGTTTGGGTACCACCGAGAATCGGAAGGCGGTGCGGGTTCAGGAGGCTGTAGAGAAGCAAACTCAGCCAACTTTGGTCGGATCTCATCTTCCCAAATTCCTTCCACATCATCAAACGTCAACGGAGTTGGATTTGACACTTCTGCCTTATACGCCGCTAACAACTCCTGCGTTTTTTCACCAAAATGCGCCACAATATCTGCGACCATCTGTTCTCCAACGCGACGACTTGAAGACTCGTTGAAAGACCCCATTGCAAAATGAGGGGCGCGTGTATCATCCGTCGGCATCCGCGACATATCCACACAATCGGGAGCGACTGCCCAAAGCACAGAGGTTTCGCCGCGTCCCGCGTGTCCACCCAATCCTTTACCGTCCTCAAAACGCTCAATATCCGCGCCTATGCTCATCGTCGAATACATCCGAACACCGACATGTGCCTGCATAATGTCAATCACTATTGGTACGTCTAACCGATGCGGACCCGAATGTCCCGAAAACAGAATCGCACCTTGGAACCCCAATGCATCCACCGCTCGAATGTGATAGCAAATATTCTTCAAAAACATCCACGGCGGTATCACTGTCAACCACGGTCGTTCTTGATTAACTTGATTGTGTCCCCATGAACCGTAGCCACCAATCTCATGGCAGTGCCAATAAAACGGTGGCGCGACAATCCCGCCGTGTGCTTCCGCCGCCTGACAGGAACATTCGTGTGCCCGAATCGCATCCATTCCGACTGCATTGTGCCAACCGTGCGGTTCGCACAACCCATAAGGTAGATACACCATTGGACACGCCGCTAATGCCGCTTCTAACTCATCCGGAAACATCCGTTCCCATCGTACCTCATGTCTCATACAATACCTCTTTTCTGCGCGTTTGCATAAATCTACTGAATGTGTGATAATATTAAAAGCCTAACAGACGCTTGAACTTAATGTCCACTGATTTTTAGCGTGAATTAGGGCTATTCAATCTTCGAGTTTTCCAGATTCTGTAAAAATGGAGGTTAACCCAATGATGCGTTTAACAGTAATCGTTTTCGGTATCCTGTGCTGCCTTGTCGTGCTTGTGAGCCACAGCAACGCCGAAATTGACCCAACAACTGCCGTTAGCGTGTGGCTCTTTAATGAAACTGATGGTGATACGGCATCCGATTCCTCTGGAAACGGCAATGATGGCACACTGGAGGGTGACCCGAATTGGGTCCCCGGTGGCAAATTTGGCAACGCCCTGGAATTGGATGGTGCAGGTGATTACGTCAGCGTCCCTGACCATAAAACCTTGGATACCGAACTCAGTGAGGCACTCACAATCGTCATCTGGGTTCAAGGCACTTACAGGCCGAACGACTGGCACGGGTTAGTGACAAAAGCACAAGGATGGCAAGTCGACATGTGTTACCTGTTACAACGGGCTGCTAATGGCAAATTCGAGTTCGCGCCTTTCGGGGAAGCAGGCAATACCGTCTGGACAGCATCCAACATCCTACCTGAAGATGACACATGGTATCATGTGGCTGGTGTCTAT
Organism: Candidatus Poribacteria bacterium; assembly: GCA_965232115.1. Taxonomy (GTDB): domain Bacteria; phylum Poribacteria; class WGA-4E; order WGA-4E; family WGA-3G; genus WGA-3G. The sequence goes on along the minus strand of OZ246958.1, from coordinate 2,179,528 downwards.
ACCGGCGAAGAGGCACAGATTTACGTTGATGGCGTGCTTTCTGGCACGCGGGTCTTTTCTGCGGACATTGCCGACACGAACGCGCCTGTAGTCATTGGAACCAATTACCCAACCGGCATTCAGCCAGTAAACGGCCTTATCGACGAGGCTGCGATTTTTAGCGTCGCTTTGGAAGAAGAAGACATCAACGCTATCATGAACGACGGCTTGGAGGAGACACTCGGTATACTCGCTGTCGAACCTTCAGACAAATTGGCAGTGACCTGGGGCGACTTAAAAGTCGGTAATGATAAATGACGGATTCCGCTGGTAGAATCCGGCGCGAAACACAATCGTTTACTTATCTATGCTATCACCTACCGTTCTCGGATTTGGTCCGGGAACGGTAGGTGAGAAATAACCATTATTCCCGCTTTTCACCGGGTTTGCGATACTTCGACGAATAGCTATCGCCTTCCGGATCGTACGAAACGGATACCTGTCCATCATGCACAACGAGTCGGGGGACAGTGCGGTGGCGACCATCGCGTTCAGGTCCCCGCATGACAGCGAATTGTGCCTCCGTCATATCTTCAACCATATCGCCCCACCGATCTTGTGGGTCAATCACACCGCCACCCCAATTGGAATTTTTCGACTGATACTTAATCAGTACCCCGCGTCTGGGGATCGGATTCTTCCACGCTAAAGCACCGTGTGTGCAACCGCCGTCCATAAAGAAGAGGACATCCCCGGCCTTCATCACCGGCTGTACCACCAGTCCCATTGTGTCATCACACGTCCGAATCCCACGAGGCGACGGATACTGGGTTTTGTGGGATCCCGGCACACATGCGAAACCGCCGAGTCCTGGCTCGACATCACGCAATTGCCACGTAATCGTGACGGTCTCGCAGTAACTCCGTCCGTTCTTAAAATAATAACCGCGCGATGGACTCATCGGCTCATTTCCATCGTGGAGTGAGTGCCCCGATGTGCCTTGAACAGCACAGAACACCGTCGCACCCCCTGTGCGATAGCCGCTACCGCCCATCCAATTGAGGCGATGCACGACAGCCGGATGCGCAATCATCCGTCGAAACGGTTCGTTATACGGGTCGGGTAGGTCTAACAAACCCGGCAAAAGCGGACGACCTGTCCCGGCTTGACTGATCGAACCCCTCGCCAGTTCGCTACCAACGACGATGCGATCTTGGAATTTATCCACCGCCTCATTGGCGGCTGCCAACCACTCCTCATCCATCACACCGCGCACCACGAGATACCCGTTCAGATCCCAGAAATAAAACTCTTTCTCATCAATCCCTGAAATCGGGTCGCGGGTATAAATCGATGGATGAATGACGGATGTCCCTTCCTCGACCCACGTCTCCTCACCATCCGTATTTAGCACCGGCGACGGGCTTGACCCCTTAAATCCAGGGACATACATGACCGCTTTTTGCGCAGGCACTGCTTTATCCGCCCATCTCGGCAGCACCTCGGTTTCTGCGTTGGGGCCATCGGGATTCGATTGAATCGCGGCACGTCCGGCGTACCAGTAAGTTAGCAATCTTCTCAATCCATTTTTCCACGGTCGAACCCCTTGGAGCGTAGCGGATGCGACTAAAAACAGATCGCCTGCCTTGAGTTCAGGTTGTATCACTAACCCCATATCATCAACACCGGTCGTCAAGTCGTGCGGGGTTTCAACGTTGCTCTTGTGGCTCGCTTGCACGACAACCAATCCTCCGTCTCCTGCTGCAACATCCTCCAGCACCCAGATTGCCCTCACACCTTGAGAACTTCGCTGACCGTTTTGTAGAAAATAGGCTTGGGACGGATTTCTCGGCTCATCGCCACCGGAGAGGGTCATCCCTACTTCGCCTTCTCGATTTCCCAGCAGTCGTGGGGCTTGATCGAGTCGAAAACCGTGTCCGACGATCTGGTTGAGATACCATACCACTTTAGGGTGTACAAGTAGGTCGCGGAACAATTCACGATGTAGACCGCCTAAGAGCATCTCACTGTCCGCAACGGCATCTAACGCCTCGTTCAGTGCTGCCACCTCTTCCTGAGTGAGAACACCCGGAACGTGTAGGTAGCCCGCCACATCAAAAGCGTAATTCTCTTCATTGCTCATGAGTTCGTTATCCATCTGTTCCTCCTGTTATTAAACCTCGCCATCCCAGTAACTGAGACTTGGATCCTTACGGTAAATCTTTCCGACGACATAAGGCAACACCTTGTTAGAATCTGGATATTCGCTTACATCGTGAGGTGTAGTGGTTCCGAGTATAAATAACACGACTGGGGCATCACTATTATTCACAAACTTATGCGCGCCGATTGTGCCGGGTGGGAACGCGATGAAATCTCCTTCCCTCACTTCCGCATCGCCGCGTGGGGTTTTCAGCGTGCAGGCACCCTCCATCACGTAGCACATCTCTTCGCCGAAATTGTGAAAATGCATCGGGAAACTCATCTTACCGGGTAGGAGACGGATAACGCGATACCCTAAATTCTTGCCACCGATGAGCGGATCAATGTCCTTGTCCTCAAAATCATAAGGATGTGGGGCATTTTTATATTGCCACGCTACTTCATCAATATGGATACGATTGATGTAGATGTCGCGGCGCGCTTGGAGGCAGTCAACGAGGTGTTGTCGGGCATCTTTAAAGATGGAGTGTCCATCGCCAACGAGAATCGTGTTAAAGCGGAGCCCCAAAATCTTACGCAATTCGAGTGCTGCCTTAGGCGGATCAGCTAATTTTTCATCGGCGAGTAGCGTCAACGCGCCCATCGGCGCGCCTACCACCAGATCCCCGAACAGAACAGTCCCCTTCTCTGGAAAGTAGAGTGCGATTTCGCCTGGGCTTTTTCCATAACTGAGATGGACAGCATGTAAGCCAGGGATAATCGCCTCTCGATCCTGCACGGGCCTTGTGGGTCTGATGCTCAGCGCGTCAGCATCCGCTTCATGCACAATCACGTCGGCACCCGTCTGCTCCCGAAGCGCAGCGGCTTCGCGTTCATGATCGGCATTCGTCAGCACAATCGACCTCACGCCACCGAGTGCTGTCAGGTGTTCCTGATCGGCATCTGACATTGCAACCGGATCTATAAGGATATTTCCGTCAGGACGTACCCATAAATGCCCGTTAAAGTCTACCTGCCGTTCTGGACTAAAGACGCTCCAACTGTATAAATCTTCAAAAATCAAACGTTTCATTACTACATGCCTCACACATTAGTTGCTATGGGACGGCTTCAGGTTTCTCCTTTGAGACGAACCCGTAAACTTCAAGTTCGTGTATGAAGGCTTTACCCAACACTGTATACGCCACAATTCCGCCACGCCTTGGATCCCATTCTCCTGCTTTCTTTTTATCTTCGGTGGTGCCGCTGATGTAGATACGGATTGTATCCGTCACAACACCACTGACACGTGCTTCAATGACTGGACTGTCGTTGTTCTGAACCTGCAGAATTGCGCGCCAATGTCCTTCACCCTCTAATTTCTCGTATATCATACAGTTTATGATGTTAGTCCCACGGATAGCAATCCGATGAATCGCCTTTTGCGTTGGCAAATTTAGGTGAATCCATCTGCCATCCGCATATCCTTTCGTCTGGACATCACCGTCTATCATTTCCGGTGAAGTACAGGTAACGCCTTCCGTGACAGCGTAGTTGTAAAGCTCCTGCGGTTCAAAAATCATCCGCAATACTTTGGACTGACATCCTAAAACGATTGTAACCGCGAAAATTGCTGATAAGATAAAGAGGTAACGTCGCATCTCTCCCCCCTTGTTGGTTCCCGCTTTTAGAGAATATCATACCACATTTCCATTCTTCTTTGAACCAGAATTTTGTGAAAACCGTTGCTTTAAAATCGAATCCGACATATAATTGTATTATCTGTATCCATAGGTATAAAGGAGAAAACTATGTACAAAAGCGCGATTTTGGGCTGTCGGGGACGTGCACGCGGGCACGCTCGCGCCTATCAACACGTCAAGGGTGGTAAACTCGCTGCGATCTGCGATATGAAGGAAGACCTGCTCAATGACTTCGGCGATGAATTCGGGATTGATGCCCGTTATACCGACCTCAACGAAATGCTATCAAAAGAAAAACCGGATCTACTACACATTGTTACCGCACCCATCCTACGAGGCAGCAACGAACGCATTCGTTATCCACTGATGAATCAAGCCTCTGAACACGGCGTGCCTGCAGCTATCGTCGAAAAACCGATTGCTGTCGAGAGTGAAGACTGGCAGCAGATCTCTGAGCTCGCCGAACGCACGAAAACGAAATTCGTCGTTAACACACAACTCAATTTCCACCCACAGAACCTTGCACTCAAGCAGGATGTCGCCGAAGGAAAAATCGGAGCGATTAAATTTATAGAAGCGAGCGCACGCAACCCACCCGTCGATCAGGCACCACACGTCCTACAACTCGTGTCCTCTTATATCGATAATTCGCGTCCGGTGAAGGTGCAGGGACAAATCTCCGGAGCCGGACAACTCGATTCGGCGCAACCTTCGCCTGCAAATGCGACAGCACTCGTCACTTACGCAAACGGCGTGCAAGCTTCAGTCGCATTCGGTCCAGAAATGGCACCCCGTGTGCTACCCGATACCTCAAACAATAGACACAAACGCGTTTGTGTGTTCGGTGAGACAGGGTTCGTTCACTGGCGGTTTGAGAGTTGGGAACGTAATCTACCGGGCACTGGATACGAAGGCGGGGACCTAAGCTACGGCGATCAGGATGTCATCGCGCAAGGTGGACTTACCGACGCGGTTTTTGAGTGGCTTGACGATGAGAGTAAGGTACATCCGACGCATCTCAAGCAATCCCTCGCTGAATTCAATCTGCTTTTGGGTATCTATTACAGCGGACTAACGAATACGGTCGTTGAATTGCCGTTTGATCCGCCCGATGGTATGATTGACATGTTCAGAGAACGGCTTTAAAAGTAGTAGGCGCACTCCGTGCGCCGTTCACCACCTTTTCAATATAAGTACGCTTTACAAAAGAAATTACACCGATGAATAACCTCATCTACATGGACAACCATGCGACAACGCCAATCGCACCCGAAGTGTTGGAAGCCATGATGCCGTACCTCACGACGCATTTCGGCAACGCTTCCAGTACACATTCATTCGGCACGATGGCGAAAGACGCTGTAGAGAAGGCGCGCCACCAAGTCGCTGGACTGCTTGGATGCTCAGCAGAAGAGATATTCTTTACCAGTGGCGCGACTGAATCGGACAACCTCGCCGTCAAGGGCATCGCCTACGCTTGTAGAGACAAGGGAAACCACATCATCACAAGCACAGCCGAACACCACGCAATCCTCGATACATGCCACGCCTTAGAGGCTGAAGGATTTAAGACGACGTACCTTCCTGTGGATAAATATGGGAGGGTCAATCCTGATGATGTTGAAGCAGCGATAACCTCAGAGACGACACTGATGAGTTTCATGTCTGCGAATAACGAGGTCGGTACGATAAACCCGATATCCGATATTGCGGTTGTGGCTGCGAAACACGGTGTGTCTTTCCATTCAGATGCCGTGCAAGGGATTGGGCAGTTGCCGTCAGATATGAAGAGGCTCGGTGTAGATTTGGCATCCTTGACGGCACACAAAATTTACGGCCCGAAAGGGATTGGTGCCCTCTATATCCGTCAAAATATCCCTCAACCGCATTCGCTTTTCTACGGTGGTGGTCAGGAGTCAGGGGTGCGACCCGGTACGCTAAACGTCGCCGGGATTGTCGGTTTAGGCGCGGCGTGCGAACTTTCTAAAAATTATATGGCATCGGGGAAAAGTTGTGTGTCTACCTTACGCGACGCACTTCATCAGAAACTCAGAGAAAACTTAGATGACATTCATCTCAACGGACACCCGGAACAACGGCTACCGGGTAATCTGAATCTCTGTTTCGCGGGCGTGCAAAGTCATGCTTTACTAATGGGGCTTAAGCGTGTTGCGGTATCCACAGGATCTGCATGTGATTCAGAGTCGGTGAAGGCATCACATGTCTTGGTTGCAATGGGAGTTCCGAATGAATTGGCATTGACGACCGTCCGTTTCGGCTTGGGACGCTACAACACAGCTGAAGAGGTAGAAATTGTTGCTGATGAGGTTACAAGGGTCGTCGATCGGTTGCGGGCATTAGCACCTGAATAGCAAAGCGTTAGGAACTTTGTTCCGGCTGTAGTGGGTTTTCTGCGGCGTGCTTAGCAATCAATTCACGCACAGCAGGAACGAGCTCGATGGGAACTTCTATCAGCACACTGGATTCATCTGCGAATGCTGCCTCGTCTTCGGCAACGGCCTCATCCTCTGTCTGCTGCTCGTAGTGTGCAATAACACTCTGGACGCGCTCTTCATCCCAACCGGGTGGGAACTCATTCTGTTTTTTCATCGTCTACCTTTCTCCTTTTCAAAGCATTCTCGTTTTTTGCTGGCGAGGTTTCCTAACCTCGCCCTTTTTCATCTCTGTAGAATTGTTGTAATTTTACCATTGGTATGTTATACTGTCAATTACTGAATCTCACCCTAAGTTAGTTGATAGAGCAGGATACCCACATGTCATCCATCGCAGCCCGAACCTACCTAACTCCCGAAGAATACATCGCTGCCGAACGCAAGGCGACGCTCAAAAGTGAATACCTCAGCGGCGAGATCGTCGCAATATCCGGTGCCAGTAATGAACATAATCTTATTACGATGAATACGGCAAACGGACTTTACAACCAAGTGACGGAACGCAGATGTAGAGTCTATGCCAGTGATATGCGCGTCGGCATTGGCGCGGGAGTCTCCTACTTCTATCCAGATATTGCTGTTACCTGTGATAGACCCCGTTTTGAAGATGACGTTCTTGACATACTCACCAACCCTCAAGTCATTGTTGAAGTGCTTTCTGAGTCAACCGAAAGCTATGACCGAGGTGAGAAATTCGCACGCTATCGACAATTAGAATCGCTCCAAGAATATATCCTGATTTCGCAGGATCAGGTCCACGTTGAGCATTATCTTCGTCAAGGCGAGCAGTGGCTCCTCAGCGAATTTCGCGCACTTGAGAACGTGTTACCCCTCACTTCAATTGCGGCAGAACTTTCGTTGAATCAAATCTACAGATTTGTTGAACTGGAAACGGATAATACCCCTCAAACTACCCGTAACGTCTAAAAAAGGAAACGCGCGTCGCATGCTAACCTCTGAACGACTCATCGCCTGCGGATTGGAAAAGACTGAAGCATCAAAGATAGCAGAAACCGTCAACCGACTCATGTCAACACAGTCGCCGACAGCCTGTTGGTACGAAATATCGCGCTATATTCTCAGACCAGAACACCCCTGTGCACTCCACCAGTTGCTTTATGATATTGTGTATGCCGACTTTGATCGCGCAACATACGGACCTCCACCGGCGTGGTTTCCTACCAACGAAGACATTACCGAAGCAAACATCACACATCTTATGACGGAACTCTCCATCAAAACCTATCCTGAACTCCACGCGTGGTCAATTGCCAACCGAGACACATTCTGGCAGATGATGATTGACAGACTGGGCATTAACGCAACTGAAACAAATACCGAAGCACAAAAAGACGCAACAGGCACTGCAACACACCTCGCGAAACTCAACATCGTCAATAGCTGCTTCAGTGCCACCGATGATGCCATCGCGATTATTGCACAACGCGAAGGCGAGGATAACCTCGTAACGCTTACCTATCACGAATTGGCATGTCTTACGAATCGAGTCGCAAATGGACTTGTAGATATTGGACTAAAACCGGGAGATGCGGTGGCGATTGATATGCCTATGAACGCTGAATCCGTTGCCATCTATCTCGGAATCGTTAAGGCAGGATGTGTTGTCGTCGGAATCGCCGACAGTTTCGCACCAGATGAAATAGCCACGCGCCTCCGCATCGGTAGAGCAAAAGCCATTTTCACGCAGGATTACATCAATAGGGCAGGGAAACACTTGCCTTTATATGAGAAAGTGATTGCTGCGAACGCACCGAAAGCCATTCTCTTTTCAAATGAAGGCAGTAATACCATCGCACAGAACGAGCGGGAGGAGGATATAATGTGGAACGACTTTCTCAGTGAAATAGAGACTTTTACTGCTGTCCCGTGCGATCCTGATGCACACACCAATATCTTGTTCTCCTCTGGAACCACCGGCGAACCTAAAGCGATTCCGTGGACACATACCACCCCCATCAAATGCGCTGCGGATGCTCACCTACACCACGACACTCATCCCGGCGATGTGCTTGCATGGTACACGAACCTCGGTTGGATGATGGGTCCATGGCTTATCTACGCAAGCCTTATTAATAAAGCGACTATCGCCTTATATGACGGCGTGCCGACAGGACGCGACTTTGGCGTATTTGTGCAGGACGCGAAGGTGAGCATGCTCGGGGTCGTGCCGACGCTTGTCCGGGCATGGAAAAATACTGACTGCATGCATGGGCTTGATTGGCAGGCAATCCGAGCGTTTAGTTCAACAGGCGAATGCTCTAACCCAGAGGAGATGCTGTACCTGATGTCCTTGGCGGGTTACAAACCGGTAATTGAATACTGCGGCGGCACCGAAATCGGGGGCGGTTATGTTACTGGAACACGAGTTCAACCCGCTGCACCTTCGACGTTCACAACACCTGCGCTCGGTTTGGATTTCTTACTCCGCGATGATGAGGGAAACCCAGTTGACAACGGCGAAGTCTTTATTCTGCCACCCTCCCTCGGTCTCTCTACAAGTCTCCTCAACGCCGACCATAATGAAGTCTATTTTGCGGGAACACCAGGACCGAAGCTGCGCCGCCACGGCGATGCGCTTGAACGGTTAGGTAACGGCTTTGATACTGAACCTTGGCTGGAGGGAACTAAGTATCGGGTACTCGGACGTGTTGACGATACGATGAATCTGAGTGGTATCAAAGTGAGTTCCGCAGAGATTGAGGAAGTCCTTAATGTCGTCAGCGAAATCCAAGAGACCGCAGCGGTTGCCGTCTCACCCAAAGACGGGGGGGCGAGCCAACTCGTCATCTATGCCGTGCTGATACAACCCGAATCGACACCGACAAAACAGGAACTTCACACCAAGTTGCAAGCCGAAATCTCTCAACACCTCAACCCACTTTTCCGCATCCACGATGTTGTTATCGTAGACGCGTTACCGCGAACCGCTTCTAACAAGGTGATGCGTCGCCTTTTGCGCCAGCAAGCGATGTGACCTTTTCAAAAAGATTGACTTATGGAATTTTTTTAGGTATACTTAACAGATACCCAAGTGACATACACTTGTTTTTTAATCACTTTGTGGAAAAGGAGATGTTCTCATGGAAACCTATCCGAATTCACGCCACATCCCTTACGCTCCCACAGAAACTGCCGACCTATATCCTGAATCGGATGGAAAACCTATGGCTGAAACGGATATGCACGCAGTGGCTATCATCGACTTACGGCAACGTCTTGACAGCTTCTTCGCAGACAACCCGGATACTTATGTCTCCGGGACTCTCATGATGTATGATATAGAGGGCCCCGACCGCACCGCCGTCTCGCCCGATATCCTCGTCTCTTTCGGCATAGGCAAGAAACTTCGCCGCACCTATAAGGCGTGGGAAGAGGGGAAGCCGCCAGACTTCGTGATGGAGTTTTCGAGCAAAGGGACGTTTCGAAATGACTTAGGGCATAAAAGGGCACATTACGCGTCAATGGAAATACCGGAGTATTTTCTCTGCGATATAGATAGACGCTATTTGCCCACGCCCCTGATGGGGTTTCGCCTCAAAGATGGGACTTATGAGCGGATACCCGAGAATGCAGATGGTAGTATTTCTTCTGTAACGTTAGGCGTATCGTTCCACATGTTGGATGAGGGGTTAGCCGTTTATGAGGAGGCGAAGAGACACTGGCTGCAAACGCCTGCAGAAGCGGCAGAGCAACGCGCAGAACAAGAAGTCGCCGCACGCGCGCGTGAAGCCGCCGCACGCGCCGAAGCGGAAGCGGAAGTCTTACGCCTGCGCGAAGAACTTGAGCGTCTCAAAGCGCGCTTGTCAGATGACTGACACTTGATGCGCGAAGCCCCAAAATTTCGTACTATTTTAGAAAATTACGCACTTGTAATGGAGACTACCATGGAAAAACAGTTCAAAGTTAGAGCAGCGCACTGCGATTATCGTGCCACGGAAGAGGAAATCTATCAGACCCTCCGCCGTATCACTGACCCGCTTACCCGCGCTTGGAAACCGATTGAAACCGCCAAGAAGGTGGTTATGAAATTCAATATGATGAAACCCCCTGAGCGGATTATCTACTATGAAGGGCGTCGCCGAGAATTAGTAGACGATGCCACCTGCCGCGCTGTTCTGCGACTCATCAAGGAACACACCACGGCGCAGCTCGTCGCTACCGATACGAACCCGTATACCCACGGGCATCGGATGCCTCCGAATTTCAACTACCTACACCACCTGAAAGAATTCGATGTGCAATTCGTCGATTCCAACCTACCGCCGTTTAAGACCTACGACGTTCCGGGTGGCGGTTCCATGTTCGATCGCTATACACTGAGTGCCTGCTTCGACGATGCAGATGCGGTCGTCTCTGTGGCGAAGATGAAGAACCACGCTTTCATGGGTATCACGCTATGCACAAAGAATCTCTTTGGGCTGCCACCGATGATCCTCCCCGAAGGCAGGACACGGAGTTATTACCATCACCTCATCCGTCTCTCCTACGTACTCCCCGATTTGGCACTCATCACAAAACCGTGCCTTAACATCATCGACGCGTTGACAGGACAGTGGGGACGCGAGTGGGGCGGGGTCGGCAGAATCTGTAATGCGCTCATCGCTGGCGATCACCCAATCACGACGGATGCTGTCGGTATGCACCTGATGGGACACGATCCGCAGTCCGACTGGCCCACGCCGCCGTTCAAACGCGATCGGAACCATATCCTTATCGCTGCACAACGCGGATATGGCACTGTCAACCTTGACGAGATTGATTGGGAGAGCGAAGTCACGGCACCTTTGGCAGAATTCGATTCAGTGGAAACGGATACGCCAGAAACGGTCGCCAATTGGCGACGCACGACGTGTGAACAAGGGTTAGTCTATCAAGAAAACCAGAAAGATCTCATTGATCGGTATCGCGATAACTTCATCTATATGCAAGACGGTCAAGTCGTCTGGAGCGGACCGGATCCGTCGAATCTCGGCAGCCGTCGGCAGCTGAGCGGCGACAAGAAAGACAGCGCACTCTGGCTGAAACTTGTCGATGCTGAAGAACACGAAGGCGAACGCTTTAACGTCTATGAAGATTGTCTGAAACCCTTTGCTGCATAGTTTCGTCAGGACCAAGATAGCCTGTTCACGATAAAATTTGACAATCAAAATTGATAAGAGTAGCCGTAGGGGTTGGGTCTCCCAACCCATCTGGACTTGTTAATCGTTGATCGGGCGAGGCAACCTCGCCCCTACGAATACCAAACAGGCACGTCAAAATTCATTAGAGCGATTTCCGAATCGCGACTCCTAAATACTGAGGCAGCCTCTTCCTGTAGGAGCGATTTCCGAATCGCGACTCTTCCCTACCGATCGAAGGAGAACACAAAATGGGTATCACCGACGCACAGAAGAAACAGTTAGACGAGCAGGGATGCATCGTCATCCCAGATGTGCTTTCCGAAGCGGAAATCGAAGTCTACAGAGCCGATATACGCCGACTGGCAGCGGAAGAGAAGCAGAACGGATTGGCGCGTCAACACACCGATGGGTATGGGCAACACGTCCGCTGGTTGGTAAACAAGGGACAGATGTATGAAAAACTCGTTGCTCATCCTAAAGTGATGCCGTTCTTTGAACATCTACTCGGTCCCGACTATACACTCAGTACACTCACCTCCAACATCATCAACCCGGGGGCAACTGATGGCGGCTACCACGTCGATCATATCGTAGGAACAATGCCGGAACCGCTCCCCAGTTTCCCCTTGGTCGCGAACAGTCTCTGGCTCCTCGACGATTTCACACCTGAAAACGGCGGCACACGCCATGTCCCGGGCATCCATCTTAAGCGGAAAAAACCGCCTCCCGGCACGACACACCACCCCGATGAAGTTCGGTTGTCTGCTCCGAAAGGTTCTGTGTTCCTGTTCAACGGCGCGATTTGGCATTCTGCGGGTGCGAATAAAACCGACAAGCAACGCATCGCGTTAATATGTTTCTGTTGCCGTTCTTTTGTCAAGCCGATGTTTGACTTCGTGCATCACCTCAAGCCAGAGGTTGTCGAACGCGCCACGCCGACGATGCGTCGGATTTATGGGTTTGATTCCCAGCCTCAGCCACCGGATCAGCCTACGCGGTAACAGGAAACACCATGCCCAACCGACGCGAAACAACAATTACAAATGAATTGGTGAACATCTTACGGAACATGCGTCACGGATGGGAACTCGAAACAGAAGTCAACGCCTTCATCAAAGGTAATAGCGAACTCGATGCCCTCGTAATTGAACGCGGCAGAGAACCCATCGGCATCGAAGCCAAATTCGCCACAACCGCCAACGCCAAAAACCTCATCAAACAAGCCGAAACCAGACTCGTCTATGAACTCGAAGCCGAATACCATACCGCCACGAAAACCCTGAACAACGTCATGGCGATTCTGTATCCCGACCGCTTTAAGGCGATGCCGGGACGCGACATCAATCCGCAACTCCGAGAGGCGAATGACCTACAATACAAACTCATCAGTACCCTCAGAGGCACCGTCGGACACTTTCCAGAAAATGGATGGGCAACAGGCACAGTAGGAGACATTGCGAACGCGTTGCACGTCGGCGCAATGCCTAACTCTCAACTGGAACAGGCAGCAAAGAGCTTGGAATATAGCATTGACAGTGCGGCCCATCTACTTGAAGACGCAATCGTCAATCATCGTGCTATTGGGACCAAAATTGAGACCATTCTTCACCAAGAGGTCTTCTCTAAAGACTCCACTCCTGTAGGAGCGATCTCCGAATCGCGACACCTCAATCTACAAACCCTTCGCATGGCAGCCCTGATTATCACGGATGCCTTCGTTTTTCAGAGTTCGCTTGCTGGCAAAGCAGAGATGGAATCCGTCCGCTCACTTCGGCAACTCCTGCCTACAATCGACTACGCCGATGTTATCGCCGATTGGAACACTATCCTGAAAGTCAACTATCGTCCTATCTTTGAGGATGCGCGGAATCTCGTTGAGGCACTCGCTACTGATGACAGATTGGTCAAACCCATCTTAACCCTCCTCTGCGAAGCAGCCAGAGACCTCGTTGACACCGGCATCGCACAGATTCACGAACTCGCCGGTATCGTCTTCCAAAAACTTATCACCGACCGGAAATACGTTAAGGCGAACTACACACTACCAGAAAGTGCCGTACTGCTGTCAACGCTTGTGTTGCCTGAACTGCCCAAAGGTAAACTTCCGAAAGTGGCGGATTTTGCTTGCGGAACGGGAGCGCTTCTGAATGGGGTCTATCAGCGTATCCTATCTCTGTATGAACAGCAAGGTGGGAACGGTAAAGATATTCATCAAAAGATGCTTGAGGAAAATATTGCTGGTGCGGATGTCATGCCGAATGCGACCCACCTTACTGCTGCTGCGCTTGCAAGTACGTATGCTGGAATCAAAATCGGCGGGACTCAAATTGTCACCGCACCGTATGGCGTAATGGATGATGGCAGTTACGCTATAGGTTCACTGGAATTGCTTGATGATATAAAACTATTTAATACGGATGCTGAAAAAATAGGTGGTGAGGAAAACACCATCATTAAACTCCAACAACAGTTCCAACATGGTAATATTGACATTGTCATACAGAATCCGCCATTTACAAGACCTGGATCTGATAGCAATACTGATATTCCAAAGTCTACATTTCAAGGCAGTGATCGTCTGGGAGAAGATCAAAAGTTAATGCAAGCTGCATTGAAATCTAAAAATACAAGAGTAACTGATGGGAAAAGTGGGTTTGTTTCCGCTTTCGTAGACCTCGCTGACAAGAAACTTAAAACCGGCGGTGCCATGGGTTTAATCTTACCACTGACAGTGTTGAGATCTCCGACTACGGAAAAACTGAGGGATATGTGGGCTACCGAATACCATGACGTAATCGTGATAACGATGGCACAAGCAAAGGCGCGGGGAAGTGCATTCTCTGCCGACACAGGTATGGCAGAATGTATCGTTGTCGCGACGAAAGGTATAGATAAGAACACAGGACGGGGTAAATTTGTCTGCTTGAATCAGAAGCCTCAAAGCGGGCTTGAAGCGATAGAAATAGCAAATCGGATTAATAGAAGCAACAGTACGCGAAAACTCGAAGATGTTCCTGATGGTGGCGATATTATCAGCGTAGGCAGTACAAGTATCGGACAAATGCTAGACTCCCCGATAAATGATGGTGTCGCGTGGATTGCAACACGCGCGAAGTCAATGGCATTGCTACAGACAGCACACAGAATCAGAGATGGAAAACTCCATCTTCCTATGTCAAGAGAGGCTGTTTCTATTCACATCTGCCAAGTACATAATATTGCTAAGGTCGGATCAGCAGATGCTTACAGAGAAAAAGATGGCGCATTTATTATGGTTGAAGGATGCGAACCGAACAGTGATGGCTACGATGCACTCTGGAAAGTTAACGCGCCTTTGCAGCGAAGTATGGTTGCGGAACCAGATTATACTGCGATCCCCCGTTCAAATGATAATGCGATGGTTAACCGTGTTTTGGACTGTTTCAGTAGAACCCATTATCATATTAATCTGACATTCGGGGCAAATTCAATTATATCTTCCTTTACCGAGAAACCCTCTATCGGCATCCGTTCAATGATAAACGTATTACTCAACGACCCTTATCATGAAATCGCCTGGACCCTTTGGTGCAATTCAACGTTTGGATTGCTCTGCCACTGGTTGCATTGTGGGAAACAGCAGATGGGACGTGGCACCCTACGCCAGCAAACATTAAAAACGCTGCCAACATTAGATACTCGTAAACTCTCCGAAAAACAACTGGCAAATGCTAATACGCTTTTTGAACGGTTGAAGTATAAGCGGATGCTGCCTGTCAACGAATGCGCTCACGACCCTGTTCGACACGAATTGGATACAGATCTTTTGACGGAAGTGCTTGGTATCAAAGATATAGGAATCCTCGCGTCTATGCAGACTTTACGTGAGATGCTCTGTGCTGAACCGAGTATCCACGGTGGGAAGAAGTCTAAATGTGATCTTGATGCGGAGTTGGCGAAGCTTAAGTTGAAAGGGATTCCGTTTCCGAATTGGTATGTTGATAAATAAAACGCTATCCATACACCGTCCCGCTGTGGCTAAGGCGTATGGATGGAACGTTTTTCTATAAACATGCCGCCCCTACGGGGCTAAAGAGTGGAAAACGAAATATGCCTGAAAAAGTTGTAAAAATCCCTTGATATACCAACAGATGTATGGCATAATTATTAGAAGTTTGAATAATTTCACATTGCGAAAATTGGGGTTAAATTCAACGCGATTGTAAGGATTCATGAGATCAGCCCACTATACCGATAACGTTTTTATCAATTGTCCATTTGACGCTGCTTATAAACCGTTGTTTGATGCCATGGTGTTTACAGTTCATGATTGCGGTTTCATTGCCCGGTGTGCCCTTGAAGAAGAAGACGCGAGTCAAGTCCGCATTGACAAGATTTATAACATCATTGCGGATTGTCGTTATGGTATTCATGACATCTCCAGAACAGAATTAGATGAGAATTCGGGGCTTCCTCGGTTTAATATGCCTCTGGAACTTGGAATCTTTCTGGGAGCGAAGCAATTTGGGATTGAAACGCAGCAAGAAAAGAAATGCCTTGTTTTGGATAAAATTCCGTATCGGTATCAACAGTTCATCTCGGATATCGCTGGACAGGACATTCAGGGCCATAACAACGAGGTTGAAATAATCGTTAAAGTCGTCCGAAATTGGCTTCGCACTGCTTCAGGCAGACAGACGATTCCAGGTGGAAATATCATTTCGGAACGTTACCAAATTTTTCTGAGGAATTTGCCGCAAATGGCTGAAGAATATCAATTAGATGTTGAAGACCTAATTTTTAACGATTATATTTTCGTGATAGGAAAATGGTTGCTCGCCGAAAGAGGTTATTGAAGTAGTTCAAGGAGATGATTCAGATGGCAAGAGAAAGAACCGTCAAACTGCCTCCGCGTAAGCGAGGTGGAAAACTCACAGTCTCCCAGATTGAACGGGCAGTAAAAAAGGTCATTCGGGAGCGGCGTGAACGCGGGATAGAAGAACCTCACAGACTTACTTACCCCGCGCAAGCCAGTCCCCTGCTTGAGGCAATAGCCGACGCATTAGACATTTCTGAAAGTCACTACGAACACGCGATAAAATGTTACAAAGCGATCGGTGCCTGGTTGGAGCGAGATGAATCTGCTGTTGCCCGCTACAGCCCCGAAATTTATCCGCAAGGTTCTTTTGTACTTGGCACTGTCACGAAACCCTTGTCTGATGCCGAAGCGTATGATATAGACCTTGTTAGTGAATTGAACCTTCAGAAAACTGAAATCAGTCAAGGAAAATTAAAGCATTTAGTCGGGGAGGAAATCAAGGCTTATGCCCGTGTTATGAATATGTGCTCTCCACCGAAAGAGACTCAGAACTCTTGGAAACTGAATTACGCCGATGGTGCTCAGTTCCACGTGGATATCTTACCTGCGGTTTCAAACGCTGACCCCTTCAAATTATCCCTTGAATCAAAAAAGAATTCATCTTCTAACCTATTAGATTTCAAGATTGCAATTACGGATAATACTTTACCCAGTTACTGCCAAATTGACGCTAACTGGCCCTACCGTAACCCAAAGGGATACGCAGAATGGTTCCGAAGTCGTATGAAAAAAAGGGTTAGCGCGATCCGAAGGTCTCTCACCCGAAGGCAGATTAACGACGTGCCTGCCTATAAAATCAAAACACCAATTCAGCGAGCGATTCAAATATTGAAGCGACATCGCGACATCTGGTTTGACAAGAATCAAGCCGATTACGACGAAAAGGTTAAACCGACTTCTATCATTATCACAACGCTTGCGGCGCATGCCTACTACAACGAGAGTGATCTTCAACAAACACTACTGAAGATTTTAACACAAATGCCGTACTACATTGAATATGATAGTAACGGCGTAACTCTCGTACGCAATCCAGTGAATCCACTTGAGAACTTCGCTGACAAATGGCAAGAACACCCGATCCAAAAAACGATTTTCACGGATTGGCTTAAGCAGGCGCAGCTAGACCTGACCGAGGCGTTAGAGTTGAGCGATATTCAAAGCGTGGGACAATCGCTAAAACGTTGCCTAGGCGAGCATGTTATCAACAAAGGATTACGGAATATTTCTAAAACAGAGAACCGTTCTACTTCTATCGCAACAACATGGGAATAGACGGGATTTCGTCTGCGGATAGACTAAATCCCTTCCTTGTATTACATTTTTATTTCGGATAGCACACACTCCCCAACAAGTTGGGCATCCGGAATGTAAAATATTGGAAAACTGAATGCCTTTGTGCTGACAGGGATGCGTAAAGTTGTTGACATTAAATCCTCTGGAACACCTACCTGCAACTCACGACCCATAACTCATAACTCATTTTAACTTGACATAAGTTGGTAAAAATAGTATAATATATCATAAGATTTTCCAAAGAGGGAATAGTGTATCAACCTACAAACAATGGTTTCCGACGGTTTCCAATAGCCACAAAAAATGTTACACTTTTCGGACTTATTATTTTTTTCAAAAAAGAAAATTAAACGTCAATAAACCCTTACGGTGACTGGGTTCTCCAACGTTATACACTGCGCACAAAATGTTACACCAGTGTAACATTTTTAAGGGAAATTACAAAGAAATATATCATTAAGTTAAGACCATGTTCACGTACGTCACTTTCATAGTAACTCCTCAAAACCCTTAAAAGGAGAAAGTCGTCTAAACCCACGTCACCCGTGGCGTTACAAGGGTAACGCGGAGAAACGAAAAATGCAGATTCATAGTAACAGCAAAAAAACAGTCCTTTCATAGTAACCCGACAAACCCACGTCACACCTGACTTTATGAGGGTTTTAAAGGCACAATTTTCAAAACGTTACTATGAATACTATGAATCCCGATGCCGCTGAACCCCGGTTCATGCCCCGGTTCATGCCACACGGCATGAATACCGTTGATTGAAGCCCATACGGGCTTCATACCGTTGATTCAAGGCATGAATACCGTTGATTCCCTACGGCTACAGAGATGTCGCTCCTACGGGACTAAAAATAAAAAATCACACCCATCTCATCACAGTATAAATCACAGTGCTGACGATGAAATCGGCGAGGGCATCCACACCAGTTAATCTTCACATAAGCAAACTTATCTCTTATAGTAGATCCCGTAAATACTTTTACATTCTCAACATCCCCCGGTAGGTGCGGTTTCCTAACCGCACCGATACGAAGTGTGAAATTAATTCTAAAACCTACTATAAAACGAAATGGTTCTGGTGAAAAGACATCTTAACTTGAAAGTTCTGCATCCGGCATGTTATAATTCTAAAGTGATCATCAATCTCGCTCAAGCCGAAAGACTCTCTAAAACAAAATTGAGTCAGACTTCACTCTCAACGGAGATTTAGATATGCAAGTTGCAGATTACTTCAACTTTTTGGCTGCGGACGATATTCGTATAAAAGGCACACGTATTGGCATTGAAAGTATCTTATATGAATATATTCACCGCTCACAAACGCCAGAGGCGATTGCTGAACGCTTCCATACGGTCACGCTGGAACAGGTTTACGCGACAATTCTGTATTACCTACAAAATCGGGAGAAAGTGGGTACGTATTTGGAGGATTATCTGGAATACTGCCGGAAGGCACGAGAAGAATACGAGAAAAATCCACCGCCTGGTGTTATTCGCCTGCGTAAGATTTTAGCGGAAAGACGGAAAGTTTCTGATAATCCACATAGAGATATCCCCAAAAGTAGTTCCACACGCACAACATCCTCTCCATCTAAAAATGAACAGGAGTAAAGATGCGTCGGTATCTCCTTGACGAACATGTTCCGCCAACTTACCGAGCACAATTGATTTACCATGAAACATCGCTAACGGTCTGGGTCATTGGGGATGAAGGTGCTCCTGCAAGAGGCACGCCGGATCCTGAAATCCTAAAGTGGTGTGAGCAGAACCATTTCAGTTTGATAACAAACAATCGGAAAAGTATGCCTCAACATCTTGACGACCATCTGGCTGCGGGGCACCATGTCCCAGGGATTTTCACGATTAATCTCGAAGTGTCAATGGGATTAATTATTGAACAACTTATTCTCATCGCTGGCGCATCTCATGAAGACGAATTTCTTGACGAAATCGTCTATATTCCACTTAGATAGGACGAATGAGTTTAAAGAGGCTTATAGGTCGAGGTTAGGAAACCACGTCAGCGGAAAAAAGGCAAAAATTCTTGGATTAGTGTCGTAGAGTCCTTGAGTGTTTCAATACCCCCCACGTCACCGTAAGTTTCCCACGTGCTTCAACCGCCAACGCATCCCGCATATTCATCGTGATGTCTTGAATCTCATCTTCAGTCAACGCCTGATTGAACATGGCAACCTCATCAAGCATCCCTGACCAATAATCGCCTCTCGGATTGCCCCAGCGTCCGATTCGGACAGGTTCCGTATTGTGGTCGGGTGGAATCTCCGTCCGGGTCTCACCTTCCATCACACCGTCAAAATATGCCCGAAGGAACTCGCCATCAAAGGTCGCAGCGACGTGATGCCACTTGCCGTCTGCAGCAACCGTCTTGCTAAAAGCAGTCTTCCATGCACCCGCTGTGGTGTAGTTCACACCGAGCAGCTTCGTATTACCGGCAACAAAGATACCGTAATTTCTGGGGTTCCCAGCAACAGGTTCTTTCCCGATTACAGTTTGCCAGAGACCCGTCGGTTCCGTTTTGATCCACGCCGATATTGTGTATTCCGTGAGATCGAAATCAGCTTCATGTGGGATTTCTACAATATTACCGTCACCGTTGAATTCGAGACCCGTCCCTATTTTGCCCTGAACCCATTTCGCACCCTTAATATCGCCGTCATGACCGTTACCGGAGGCATCCGCTGCCTCAAGACCTTGATTCTCATCAAAAAGCCATACAGCCACAAGTGCGTCTTCCAACACATCCGCTGCACAGATAGAAATGCTGCACAGCATGCCGATTAATACCACCAATGTTATCGCAGCTGACTTCCATATAGTTGTAAGCATTGTTCGCTCCTTTCGTAGTTTTGTCACCCGAATTCTGAAACGGGTCGTACATCGCGTTCGACTTCGTGGACCTTGTCAAGGTAGGTCTGACCGCGAATCCACATCACGGGTTGCTGTTTCCTGCTATTGCGTGCTTCAGGACGTGACCATTCCGCTTTAGCACTGAGGTAGTGAATAACATAACTCCGTCGGAACCGTAGGCTGTGGTTGTCCGTGCTCTTGTGTAAAAGATGACTGTGGAACCAGATCACCGCACCCGGCGGCACCTCTACCGCAACACCGTCTTCATCGCGCACCCCGCGCGCCAATTTGAACTCCCGTTGTTGTGAACCTTCAAGGTCCTCGTGTTGGAAAATATCCCATTTGTGGCTACCCGGGACAACGTAGAGACACCCGTTCTCACGATCTGCCGGGTCAATAGCCGTCCACGTTCCGACAGTCGTCTCCGTGTTAAACCGATTGCGGAAATAGAACTTATCCTGATGCCACGGGAAACCGAGACCAATCTTCGGTGCCTTCCAGATAAACAGATTGTTGATGCTGAGGATGTCTGGACCGAGGATATCAACGAGCGGATCGGTTAAACGGGGGTCGCGAACACGCTCAAGAAATTCTGGACAATAACAATTCGGATGATGAATTTTGTGCATCGCATAGATGCCTTGTTCTTCTATCTTCCCGTCTCTAACGAGCGCGTTCTGATTAATGTTTGTAGTAGGATAGGGACGTTTTCCGTCAACAACGTCCTCGGCGACTCGACGAAGGATATCGTTCTCTTCAGGAGAAAATACGCCTAAACGCACGAGGTATCCCTTCTCGTCCCAATGGGCTAACTCGTCAGCAGTCAAGCCAAAGCGGCGTTTTTGTGGTGTTGATTCTGTACCCATTACGCTCTCCTGTTAAGTTCACACCTATTCAGAGATGGGGATGACCTCGCGTCTCACTTCGTTAACCTTGCCGGGAAAGGTCTCACCGCGAACCCACATGACCGGTTGCCCTCTCCGACCATTCGACCACTCCGCCTGTGCGCTGAGGTAATGGGAAACGAAACTCCGACGAAACCGCAGGCTATGGTTATCCGTACTCTTATGCAAGAGGTGGCTGTGGAACCAGATCACCGCACCCGGTGGTGCCTCTATCGCAACACCTTCCTCGTCACGCACCCCGCGCGCCAGTTTGAACTCCTGCTGTTGTGAACCTTCAATATCATCGTGCTGAAAAATATCCCACTTGTGGCTACCCGGAATAACATAGAGACACCCGTTATCACGATCCGCAGGATCAATCGCCGTCCACGTTCCGACAGTCGTCTCCGTATTAAATCGAGAACGGAAGTAGAACTTGTCCTGATGCCACGGGAAACCGAGACCAATCTTCGGTGCTTTCCAGATAAAGAGCGTGTTAATACCGAGGATATCCGGACCGAGAATGTCAACGATCGGATCAGTGAGACGGGTGTCCCGGACACGGGCAAGGAATTCTGGGTCGTAGCAGCTCGGAAAATGGATTTTGTGCATCGCATAGATGCCTTGCTCTTCAACTTTTCCGTCTTTGACGAGCGCGTTCCGATCAATGTGTTGGGGTGGAAACGGACGTTTGCCATCAACAATGTCTTCAGCAACCTGACGGAACGCGTCGTTCTCTTCAGGCGTGAAGACGTTCAAACGGACGAGATAACCGTTTTCGTTCCAGTATGCCAACTCATCCGCACTTAACGCGAAACGTCTCTCTTGTGGTGTTGATTCTGTACCCATTACGCTCTCCTGTTGTAAAGCTTCGGAAATGGCAGGTTATTCTATTGAGGTGATAGAGATAATATAACATAGCAGATAAATAAAGTCAAACCGAACCCAAACCGTTCATTGTCCGCCGATTGCTGACAGCCAACTGCTAACCACTGATAGCCAGCACTAAAGTTTTGAGAAATACGCGAAATGTGCTAAAATAGCGTCGTTGCTGGTTCAAAGTCCCTGTCTAACATGGAGGAACTATAATGAGCACAAAAAAGACTTATCGCGCCACAGCGTTTGCAGATTTCCAACCCGAACTTTCCGCTCCGGGTGCCACACCTGAAAGGTTGGCATACCTGAAGGAGCACGGTTTTGTTATTATCAACGACTTTGTCGATAACCCTTGGATTCCTATCCTTCGAGAGGCGGGTCGGCGTGTTACCGATGCAACTGCCCCGGAAAACGTCTATGACACCATCGACTGCTCAAAGGGTTACGTCCATCGTGCCGCGGAAGATGAACCGTGGGCAATCCGAGGACTCATCCACCCTGCTTTCGGTGAGTCGAGTTTCGCCGAGTTCCACGGCTCTTCGGATTTTCTCGACTTTGTTGCATCTTGGTGTCACGGGCTTCAACCCGAGGACATGACATTTAGTGGTATGTTGTTGTGGGCAAACCCTCGACGGAACGAAAACGGACCCAGTTGGCATAGAGATGTGACATGGTGGGGGGACGGCGCAGGTTATTTCTCACAACGGGAAATCCGAGGAAACACACCTGAAGACTATTCCGAAGAAGTAGAACGGATTCGCTGGAAAGAGATTCAAGAAAGCAACGAAAAGCGAATTAAGGAACGGAACGGCGTGAGCATGTTTTTGGCACTCACGGACGACGAATGCCACGAACTGATTCCGGGGAGTCACCATCGATGGCGCACACCATTTGAGCATGACGTCCTACTCCCACAGGCGATGAAGGATCAAGGCGTTCCGTACACACCGAGTTGGAACGGGAAGGACCCGTTGCCCGATCAAGTTGCTATTCGGCTCAAGCCCGGAGAGGCACTCATCCGCAATGGCAACAACATTCACACAGGGCACACCGTGCCTGAGCGCGAGCGCAACACACTGTCAATCGGTTGGTCGAAATGGTCCGGAGAGTTTACGGGTGAACCGTCGGTTGCGGATGCGCGAAGCGCGTGGCAACTCGATCCTGCCATCCGAGAGGCACTGCCACACGCCTGGATGCAGACAGCATGGGACCGGTGGGCAGAAACCCAGAAACTCGGAGACACGCTTGAGGATAGATATGCTGGCTTTGATATCCGACAGATTAAATCCGGGAAAGTCGCCGGGTGGCGTACGGAGTTGGAACGTCAAGCCGCAGCAGCGGGCGACGCATGGGAAGCCTTTCAAACGGTCACCTAAACCCACACCGGTAAATTTTAGGATTATTGATACATTGCAACAGGCGAGGTGTTTTTGCTTGGGGGTTTCCCAAACGAAACCTCGCCTACCTATTTTAGAGAGAACCTAACAATAACTAAATTTGGACAAATACGCCAAAGTGTGATAGGATAGTCACAGCTAAATAATATGCTTGAGGTAGCATTAAGGTAGAGGAGGCTCCTGCAATGACGGGATTTGATGGATACGACACTGAAGAATTCTATGACGAGATGTTCGCGCCAGACGGGAGTGCGCGTCCTGCCGCTCAGATGTTGATGGAGCGGATTGAAAGTTTTCCTGATGGCGAACTCAATCGTCGTCAAATTGCCGCTGAATACGCCTTGCTTCGGATGGGCATAACCTTCAATGTCTACGCTGATGAACAAGGGATCGAAAAAATCTTTCCCTTTGACCTTATCCCACGGATTATCGATGCCAATGAATGGGAATGGATAGAACGCGGGCTCAAACAGCGTATTCACGCACTCAACCTATTCATCGACGACGTTTATCACGACCAGAAAATCCTCAAAGATGGGGTTGTTCCCTCAGATGTCGTGCTTTCATCAGAACGATACCTGAAGCCGTGCATCGGTTTAGACCCGCCACGCGGTATCTGGTGTCATATCACTGGCACAGACTTAGTGCGCGATAGCGATGGGCAATTCTACGTCTTGGAAGATAACCTCGGTTGTCCATCCGGGGTCTCTTATGTGGTGGAAAATCGGCAGTTAATGAAACGGACGTTTCCACAGATTTTCGGGATGTCGCAGATTCAACCTGTGGAGGATTATCCGAGTCACCTGCTAAATATGCTTCGCTACCTCGTAACCGATAGAGTGTCTTCACCTGCAGTCGCCCTTCTTACACCGGGTATCTATAATTCTGCGTATTTCGAGCACTCCTTTCTCGCACAACAAATGGGGGTCGAATTAGTCGAGGGACGCGATCTCGTCGTGATGGACGGGTTCGTTCACGCTCGAACCACAAAAGGATTTGAACGCGTCGATGTCCTCTACCGGCGAATCAACGACGATTTTCTCGACCCGAAAGCCTTCAAATCTGAATCAATGCTCGGTGTCCCGGGTTTAATGGATGTCTATAAAGCGGGACGTATCGCGCTCGTCAATGCGCCCGGCACCTGTGTCGCTGACGACAAAGTTGTCTGCTCGTTCGTACCAGAGATTATCAAGTACTATCTCGGCGAAGATATTATCGTCCCAAATGTCCCGACCTATATGTGCTGGGAGGATTCAGATCGGAAATACGTTTTGGAGCATCTCGACGAACTCGTTGTGAAAGAAGCCAACCAGTCTGGCGGGTATGGGATGCTGATTGGTCCCCACTCGACTCGGGCAGAGCAGGAAGAGTTTGCTGACCGCATTAAAAACAATCCGCGCAACTACATCGCGCAACCGACGCTCTCGCTTTCACGCGTCCCGGTGCTTATTGAGGATCACCTCGAAGGACGACACGTTGACCTGCGCCCATTTATCCTTTACGGCGAAGACATCTATGTACTACCGGGCGGATTAACGCGGGTCGCTCTCAAGAAAGGCTCGTTGGTCGTCAACTCGTCCCAAGGGGGCGGTAGTAAGGATACGTGGGTCTTGTCAGGTCCAGAATAGGAGGGAGCTATGCTCAGTCGCGTCGCAGAATCAATTTATTGGATGAGCCGCTATATCGAACGCGCCGAAAACGTTGCCCGATTTGTTGACGTCAACTTGCACCTTATTCTCGACATGCCAGTCGGTATACAAGCGCAGTGGGAACCGCTCGTTGCCACGACAGGCGACGACGAGGTGTTTGCTGAACGCTACGGCGATGCCTCCCGCGAAGCGGTGATTAGATTTCTGGCATTTGACACTGAAAATCCGAATTCAATTGTCTCTTGCCTGCGGGCTGGGCGTGAAAACGCTCGGTCAATACGGGAAAATATCTCATCGGAGATGTGGGAACAGTTAAACGATGCCTATCTGTTAGTCACCAACACCTCGGAAAAATGGGCAATGGCAGAACCGCATGAGTTCTTCAGGGAAATCAAACTCGCATCGCATCTCTTTATGGGACTAACAGATAATATCATGTCGCATAGCGAAGGATGGCATTTCAGTCAATTGGGACGGCTTATTGAGCGTGCCGATAAAACATCAAGAATCGTTGACGTTAAATATTTTATCCTACTGCCATCTATCTGGGATGTGAACACCCCATTCGACGATATTCAGTGGGGGGCTTTGCTCCACTCTGCCAGCGGTTTCGAGATGTACCGCCGTACTTACGGACTCATCTCCCCAGACGATGTTGTTGCTTTTCTCCTGTTAGACCGTGAATTTCCGCGCTCAGTGCTCTATTGTCTCTCCAAGGCAGAAGAATCATTGCACGCCATCTCTGGAACCCCGTTGGAAACGTTCTCCAATTCAGCAGAGCAGCGGTTGGGGCAGCTCCGAGCAGAATTTGCGTACGCCCAAGTTAAACAGGTGCTATCCAGCGGTTTGCACGAATTTCTGGACGCATTCCAAACTAAACTCAACTTAGTCGGTGAAGATATCCACAAGACATTCTTCGCTTTGCGACCTGTCAACGGACAATCTGCTACTGAGGAACAGCCGCTATTGTAGGGGAAGTTTGCAGGAAGGAGCACGACAGATATGGCAATCCGTGTCGCTATCAACCACAAATCACTCTATCGTTACGACAGGCTTGTTAATTTGGCTCCACATGTTTTTCGATTGAGACCTGCAGTCCACTGTCGTACACCGATTGAAGCCTATTCGCTCAAGATTGAACCAGAGACGCATTTCATCAACTGGCAGCAAGACCCGTTCGGGAATTACCAAGCGCGCGTCGTCTTCCCTGAACCCACGCGTGCCCTGTCTATTGAAGTAGACCTTGTGGCGGATATGACCGTTATCAACCCGTTCGATTTTTTCCTCGAATCGAATGCTGAGCACTACCCGTTTGACTATGAAGCACAACTTAAAGAAGAACTAACGCCTTTTCTTGAAATCAAAGAAAACGGCCCACTCCTTACAGCACTACTGGCAGATATTCCTCGGACGCAGGAGAAACTCATCGACTTTCTCGTTGACATCAACAGGTCGCTCTCGCAAAAGATAAAATACACAATCCGTATGGAACCCGGCGTGCAGTCCTGTGAGGAGACGTTAGAGAAGCAGATTGGCTCCTGCCGGGACACAGGTTGGCTCCTCGTTCAGATTTTACGGCATCTCGGTTTAGCGGCTCGTTTCGTTTCAGGTTACCTCGTCCAACTCGTCGCTGATCAGAAACCTGTTGATGGACCCACCGGTCCGCCGCAAGACTTTACCGACCTACATGCGTGGTGTGAAGTCTACGCGCCCGGCGCAGGGTGGATAGGGCTGGATCCAACATCGGGTTTACTTGCGGGTGAGGGTCATATCCCGTTAGCGTGTGTAGCCGATCCAGTGAGTGCTGCCCCCGTTACCGGCTATACAGACCCGTGCGAAACAGAATTTACTTATACCAACACCGTCCAACGTATCTACGAAGACCCGCGCGTGACAAAACCCTATACGGAAACACAGTGGGCAGATATTAATGCCCTCGGTCAGCAAGTAGACGCAGATATAATCCAGCACGACATTCGGTTGACAATGGGAGGCGAACCTACCTTCGTATCCATTGACGATACAGAGAGTCCAGAATGGGACACAGAAGCGGATAGCCGAAAAAAAAGAGAGTTAGGCGCAGGACTCTTGCGACGCTTGCGGGATAGTTTCGGACCCGGGGGTGCCCTCTATCACGGACAGGGGAAGTGGTATCCGGGTGAACCGTTACCGCGTTGGAAGTTCGGCTGCTTTTGGCGTAAAGACGGGGTGCCTGTCTGGAAGAACGACAAACTGCTCACTGAACCTCACAAGGATTATGGGTTCGGTGTCCAAGAGGCTGAACGATGGACGCGCCACCTTACGGAACTATTGAAAATTACACCAGACTCAATGATACCGGCTTATGAAGATGCCCTCTTTTTTCTCTGGACAGAGGACAGACTTCCTACCAATATTAATCCACTCGACTTTGACTTTAAAGAGGCATCCGAACGCCATCGACTCGCCGAGCTGCTACAAACAGAAACCCTCGGTGAACCGATTGGCTACGCGTTACCGATACGATGGAATCTTGCAGAGGAGAAGTGGGAAAGCTGTGTGTGGAACTTCAAGAATGGACGCATGTTCTTAATTCCCGGCGATTCACCGATAGGACTCCGTCTACCTTTGGAGTCGATGGAGTGGGTGCCGCCTGAAGAGCGAGATGAGGTCTATGAGCGCGATCCTTTTGAACCACGCGAGAAGCATTTAGACGCATCGGTGCAAACAAACTCACGAAGCATACCAATGCCGAAAGACGAGGAAGAAGAGACGATTTTTCAAACGGCACTCTGCGTTGAACCGCGTGATGGACGATTGCACATATTTATGCCGCCGCTAACGCATTTAGAACACTACTTGAGACTCCTTGAAGCGACGGAAGCAACCGCTGAAGCCCTAAATATGCCGGTGATTATCGAAGGCTATGAGGTCCCGCACGATTGGCGAATTCAGTCGTTGAGTGTGACACCCGATCCGGGCGTGATTGAGGTAAACATCCACCCTGCAGAAAATTGGAACGAACTCGTCCACAACACCACAACGCTTTACGCGCAAGCACGATTGGCAGGACTGAGTGCTGAGAAATTCATGTTAGACGGCAGACACACCGGCACCGGTGGCGGTAACCACATTATCGTCGGCGGTCGGACGCCTGCTGATAGCCCACTCTTACGACGACCCGATCTGTTACGGAGTCTCGTCACATATTGGCAGCACCACCCGGGTTTATCGTATCTCTTCTCCAGCACTTTCATCGGTCCGACGAGTCAGGCACCGCGTGTAGACGAGGGTCGCGATGAGCAACTTTATGAACTTGAGGTCGCTTTTGAGCAGATACCCGAAGCATCCAACGGTGAAACGGAAGAGACACCGGCTTGGCTAATTGACCGGTTGCTGCGACACCTCATGGTAGACCTTACAGGGAACACGCATCGTGCCGAGTTCTGCATTGATAAACTCTACTCGCCAGACGCAGCGAGCGGACGGCTTGGATTATTGGAGATGCGCGCTTTTGAGATGCCACCACACGCACGGATGAGCATCGTTCAGATGCTTCTGATTCGGACACTCATCGCCAAATTTTGGAAGACCCCTTATAAAGGTAGACTCGTGCGCTGGGGTACGGAATTACATGACCGATTTATGCTCCACCACTACGTTCGCGCGGATATACAAGAAGTGGTTAGCGAACTTCAAGAAGCGGGGTATCCATTTGAGATGACGTGGCTTGACCCGTTCTTTGAATTCCGATTCCCAAAATTGGGAGTTGTAAACGTCCGAGATATTGAACTGGAATTACGGATGGCAATTGAACCGTGGCACGTGTTAGGTGAGGAAGTGACACGGGCAGGGACCTCTCGTTTCGTCGATTCTTCTGTTGAACGGGTGCAGGTGAAGGTCCGTGGACTGACGGACTCGCGATACATTGTTACATGCAACGGACGGCGTTTAATTCTGCACAATACGGGAACGCACGGAGCATACGTTGGTGGAGTCCGTTACCGGGCGTGGCAACCGCCATCAGCATTGCACCCGACGATCGGTATACATTCTCCACTCGTATTTGACATCATCGACACATGGAACGGTAGAGCAATCGGCGGTTGTACCTATCACGTCTCACATCCGGGTGGAAGACATTACGATACTTTCCCAGTCAACGCTTACGAAGCAGAGGGGCGCCGGACAAGTCGTTTTGGCGCAGATGGACACACACCGGGCGTTATTCAACCGCAACCGTCGGGAACAACCACTGGATACTTTCTGACGGAAGGCACGTCTCCGGGTCCGATGGCTGTGCCGCCAGAAGAGACAAACGCTGAATATCCGTATACATTGGATCTTCGTAGGACTTCTTCAGGTTGAACGGCGGTTAGCAATTGGTTTTTAGTCTTGGGAAAGTCGTCAACACCTATCTAAACTAAGCAGAAAACAAGATGCAACGAACAGACACAACAAATTGGAAGGTGATTAAGGGCAGTTATAGCACGAAACGCGCCGATGCTCCTCACGGTGAACAGATTGATGAGATGCTAAACCGAGATAAATCCATCAATCCACACTGGCACACCTTCATGCAGGCACTCGACACCCTTGGACTCCCGGAGATGGAATCTCGGCACGAAGAGGTCCAACGTCTGCTTCGTGAGAATGGGGTCACTTATGTGGTACACGGGGAACAACACGGGCATCGCCCGTGGGCGTTGGACCCCATTCCGCTCATTATCTCGAATGCTGACTGGGATACCATCTCTGTTGGACTCAGACAACGTGCGGAACTCCTAAACCTAATTTTGATGGACCTCTACGGGGAACGCACTTTAATTAAAGAGGGATTGATACCACCAGAAGTGGTCTATGCCCATGCGGGTTTCCTACGGGCATGTGTCGGGCTTACTGCCCCTGGACTTCCGCTTCTCTTGAATTATGCCGCCGATTTAGCGAGAGGCCCGGATGGTAAAATGTGGATACTCAGTGATCGCACACAGGCACCATCGGGGGCAGGCTACGCACTGGAAAACCGAACCGCGCTTGCCCGCGCACTACCACATCTTTTCGGCGAAGTCGGTGTTCATCGGCTCTCCTTCTTTTTCCGTTCACTACAGAACAGTATACTGGACATGCCCTTACAATATCAACGTGGGCAACTGGAAAACGCCACACGGACTGCCCCACGCCAGATAGACAACCCACACGTTGTCGTGCTAACTCCTGGTCCACTTAATGAAACTTATTTTGAGCACGCCTACCTCGCGAGTTATCTCGGTTACACTCTGGTGCAAGGTGACGATTTGACGGTCTGGGACGGACGGGTCTGGTTGAAGTCGATTGACGGCTTACGGCCCGTTGATATTATTCTGCGCAGAGTGGATGATACCTTCTGTGACCCGTTGGAACTCCGACAAGATTCACGGCTCGGTGTTGCTGGATTGCTGGAAGTCATTCGACGGGGAAATGTAATTGTGATAAATCCTCCGGGCAGCGGCGTTTTGGAAAATCCGGGCTTGATGCCGTTTCTACCGAACATCTCAAAACGACTAATAGGTGAAGACCTACGGCTCCCCTCTGTTGCTACGTGGTGGTGCGGACAACCCAAACAACAAGCGTATGTGTTAGCGAACCTTAGAAAACTGGTCATCAAACCGATCCATCGTCAACGTGGCGGACGCTCCTTGTTCGGAATGGAACTCAGTAGTGCTGAACTCGACGCACTTCGTGATCGAATTAACGCTGAACCGCATCTCTATGTCGGGCAGGAGCATGTCCACCTCTCTACAACGCCTTCACTCATTGAAGGCGCGCTGGAACCACGGCGCGCGATTCTGCGTAACTTTTTATTTCGGGAAAAAGAAGGATACACCGTGATGCCCGGTGGGCTTACCCGATGCGCGGGCGAGAAAGGCGAACTGACGATCTCGATTCAAGATGGTGGCGTTAGTAAAGATACTTGGGTCCTCGCGCCTGAACCAGAACCGCATATCAGTTTATGGCAACACCAAACCGGACGCATACAGACCGCGAGTGCGTCTGTTGGACTATCGAGTCGCGCCGCTGAAAACCTATTCTGGGTCGGACGCTATGCAGAACGCGCCGAGGGACAAGCGCGGCTACTTCGGATTATGCTCGATAAAGCGAAAATGGGCAAGATGGGTTTAGAAACCTCGCGCTTAGGACGGGTGTCCCCCTCTCGACACCTCACTGAAACCTTGGGAGAAGATGCCAGAGAGGTCTCCGAACTCACTTACCTCCGCAGCATGCTCCGTTCCTTAACCGGCTTAACCTCCTCTCACCCGAATTTCGCCAACAATAGTGAACAGTCGTTAGGAAACGAGATCCTTTCGATTATGCTCAATACAGAAAATAGCGGGAGTTTGGTGTCAACGCTTCAGGCACTCGTAAGTGCGGCGTACGCAGTCCGGGACCGGTGGTCGACGGATACATGGCGCGTGATGAACGGCATTGAAAATCTATGCACAACGCTCGAAAAGAGCATTCCCGAAGACCGAGACACAAGCGCACAGATACTAACAGACCTTGTGTTACAAGAAGCGGAATTGGCTTCACTCGATCAACTCATGATCTTTCTCTCAGCCCTGAGTGGGTTGAACGCTGAAAGCATGACGCAGACAATCGGTTGGATTAGTTTGGATATCGGACGACGTATTGAACGGGCACTTCTTCTCATCGTGCTATGCCGTTCAAGTCTTGTTGCTGTGAAAGACGATTGGATTGAAGATCTGCTGCTCGAATCTGTCCTCGCTGCCACCGAAAGTCTGATTACTTATCGGAGTCGATACCGTTCGGCACTTCACTTTCCGACAGTTCTTGAGTTATTGCTTCTTGATGATGAAAATCCGCGCTCGCTTCTCTATCAACTCAAACGACTTGAAGAACAAATTTCTATCCTACCAAGAGAAAAACTCGGTTACCGGCTTAGCGAGGAAGAACAACTTATTCTCGAGGCTCTCACGCAGCTGCAGCTTTCTAATACGATGGACCTCGCTGAACATTCAGAACACACAACACAACGTAGAGGGTTAGAAAAACTCCTCGTTCGGCTCGCACAAATATTGGTTGACATTTCTGACGTACTGACGCAAACCTACTTCAGTCATGTCCAGAGACCGCAGCAGCTAACTACAAC
This sequence comes from Candidatus Poribacteria bacterium, assembly GCA_965232115.1. Classification (GTDB taxonomy): domain Bacteria; phylum Poribacteria; class WGA-4E; order WGA-4E; family WGA-3G; genus WGA-3G. The sequence goes on along the minus strand of OZ246958.1, from coordinate 2,147,147 downwards.
AGATAGCAATTAGCGGTTCACTATTCGCGGTTCGCTATTCACATGAACTATCAAATTACGCATAAAACTGAATACAGTTATACCCATCCGGTGAACCTCTGTTACAACGAAGCACGCCTGACCCCGCGCAACTTCGCCTATCAGGAGTGCAGCGACAGCCAATTCACCGTTGAACCTGAACCGAAGGAGTGTCGAGAACGCAAAGACTTTTTCGGAAACACCGTCTACTACTTCACAATCCAGCAGCCCCACAACCAACTCACCATAACAGTTACCAGTCATGTGGATGTCAAAGGCAGAGAACAACAACGAGATTTCGCGGAACATCTATCTTGGGAAGAGGCACATCGGCAGCTACACACGGATTTAGATCCAGAAATTCTGGAGATGCGTCAGTATATCCTCAAGTCCTCAATGGTTCCAGTGATGCCTGACCTCCATGATTACGCTGAAAAATCGTTCACCAATGGACGACCGCTCCTCGAAGCTGTCGAAGATTTAACCGCTCGCCTCTATACTGACTTCACGTATGATCCCGGCTTCACGACAATTGCTACCCCGCTCGTAGATGTCCTAAAGCACCGCCGCGGGATATGCCAAGACTTTGCGCACCTCGGTATTGGCTGCCTTCGCGCTTTCGGACTCGCTGCGCGTTATGTTAGCGGCTACATTGAAACAGACCCGCCAACTGACCAGAAACCGTTAGAGGGTGCTGACACCTCCCACGCTTGGTTTTCTGTTTATCTTCCGCAATTCGGTTGGGTAGATTTCGATCCAACAAATAACCAAGTACCGACCGATCGACATATTACTGTGGCTTGGGGGAGAGATTATGCGGACGTAACACCACTCAAGGGAGTTGTTTTTGGCAGCGGCACGCATGAATTAACTGTGTCAGTAGATTGTGAACGGATAGCCGAATCCTCATGAAACCTCGCCTACCGTGTGTATGTGTCACTCCCTTATAAGCAGGAAACCTTCACGGGTCGCACACATAAGTTTCTCACCATCCGGTGAAAATGTTAACTCCCGAATAACACCTTCCTGGACCGGAAATGTTGACACAAGATCTTTGGTATCCACATTCCATAATTGTAGGTAGCGATCCCGTCCGCCACTTGCGAGAATTTCACCATTGGCGGAAAACGCCAAAGCATTGATGGAATCCGTATGCGCTCTTAAATTAGCGATCAATCGTTGGCTGTCCAAATCCCACAACCGAACGAGGGTATCCGAACCGCCACTTGCGAGAATTTCACCATTGGCGGAAAACGCTAAAGCCAAGACGAGTCCATCATGCACTGAGAAAGATGTCAAGATTGCGCCCGTCTCCACTTCCCACAATCGTATCCGCCCATCGGCACTACCGCTTGCGAGGGTTGTGCCGTCGGGTGAAAAGGCTAAACTTCTCACGCGTCCAGGATTTTCATTAGAGGTAGCAAGGAGCCTCTCTGTCCGTGGGTCCCAACTCGGTAGCGGTACACCATCAGGTGACGAAGCCGCCAATGCCTGGACTAAATTGGAATCCCCAGCAAGTGTCAATACTTCACGCGCCGTGGCAGTATCCCAGAGTCGGAGTGTATTGTCTTCGCTTCCACTGGCAAGTAGCGTGTTATTCGGCGCAAACGCCAATGCGCGGATGTTTTCTGTATAGCCTGAAAGCATCGCGAATTGCGCGCCACTTTCTACGTCGTATATCCAGATACGTCCATCGCCACCGGCAGCGAGCCGCGTGCCATCGGGTGAGAACGCCATATCTGTCACTTGCCTCTTATCCAGCCTTGACTTGAGTCCTGGCGGCAATTCAGATTGGATGCAGTTCTGGAACAGTGCTGTTTTTCCCATAATATTCCTCTCCTGATTACCAATTTAGTCCGAGGTCCAATCTAAAACAACCCCTGTATATATATTCGGTTCATTGAGGAGGCCGTCGTAAGCCTGCTTAATTTGCTCCGGTTTGAGTCGGTGAGAGATTAGTGGCGCAACGTGCAGCTGTCCACGTGCCATCCAGTCAAAAATGGTTTGCTGCTTACTCCATTGAGAAGTCCTGTTGCCGATGTCAGGATACATCGGAACGCACCATTCTAATGCCCCACGAATAGTAATCCACCGCAAATGCGTGTCGGAGAGCAGTTCCGTTAGATTGCCATCGACCCTAACACGCGGTGAACCGAGGATGATGATTTGCCCGTGATTAGCCGTTGCCTTAAGTGCCTGCATAACGACGGCACTATGCCCGACAGCGTCAACGGTAATATTGCCGAGATCACCGTTTGTAATCTCCTGAATCTCCGCCTGTGCTTCGTCAGCACTACCGCCGACAGTCCATTCAAGTCCACACCGCTCGGCAAGTTTGCGTCTCTCCGCTACCGGGTCTACACCAATAACACGGCACCCGTGAATCCGAAACATCTGCGATGCCAAATTCCCAACGAGTCCTAATCCAAAAACAACAACCCACGGATTCGCACCAATTTCACCGACAACAATCGCAGTCATAGCAACACCCGCCATCCGCGATGCCGCAACGACAGCCGGATCCACGGCTTGCTTGACAGGCGCGACCAACCGGTCCTGTGAATAGGAAATTGTCGAAGCGTGCCGTCCGTAAGTAAAAACCCGATCCCCCGGTGCAGCACGGGTAACACCGGCACCCACTTCACGGACGATGCCGACATTCGCATAGCCGGAACGCCACGGATATTCACACCATTCACCCTTTTGAAAAACCTTCGGCTCCCTACCCGTATAGTTTGCAAGTTCCGTCCCGCTACTGATAAACGTATATTCCGTGTCTATCAGGAGCTCGTTGGCAGCGAGCCTTGGTGTGTCCATATCGGCAGTTTGTAGTTCGACTTGGTTCTGGCCGGTTACAACAACTTCTCTTATTCTCATAGTGAATTCTTTTCCTCTAATGCTTTCAGCTCTTCTTGTTTAATTTTACGAATCAGTCCCTGCATCCGCTTGTATCTCACGAGTCCAAGAAAAAAGGTAACAATGCCCAATAAAATGAAGATAACACCAATCACCTCAACAATGTGTGAATCGAATATCTTGAGATGCACGAAGGATAAACCTGCCACGAACAGCGTCAACGCCGTACGGATATACGCGAGGAAAGTTCTCTCATTCGCGAGGATAGTCCGATCCGCAGCGAGATGATCTCGTAAGATAAGCTGGTCTTCTAAACCTGTGTAAGGTCTCGATTCATCTGCCATTCGTGTCTCTTTTTCCCCGTCAAAAGAAGAAATTTAAAATAATAACACCAGCAAGCCACCCATAGAGCGTCCGCATGCACCGCAACCTTTTTGCTGTTTTCCGGTATTCTGCTGTATAGCACGCCGGATTTTGAAAATAAAACGCCAATCGTTTCGACGATGACAAATCTATGTTGGGGGTCAGGACACTCACAGTAACGGTGAACACACCGAGCAGGATGACATTAATAGTAGGCACAATACCGAGAATTACACCCAATACTGTCCATCGCCACCCTGAGACACTTTGCAATGCGTCTGATCGTGCTATATCGGTCAGTGATTCTGCGAGATTGAAGATGAACTTTTGTTCTTCAGCCATAGCAATCCTCTTCAGCAAACAGTGCCTCCGACTAACTAAGATTATTATATCAAATTTCTCGATTAATTCAAAATGATTTTTATCTCGTTGTCAGTGGTCGGTTGTCAGCAGTCGGGGTTACAAACCCCTCCTACAGATAAGAAATTGATAACCGTTTCTTGACACCGATACTCACCCTATGTTATACTAAAAACATCTCACAGACGGCTCTTTTCGGCTTCAGGTTCACCAGTCCCTAAAGACAACGCCGTGCTGTTGAATTTTACCCAGAAAAAAGAAATGGAGTAACCAATTTGATGGATTTCAAACAAGCGTTAGACAGTAAAATTGCAGACCACAATCTACTCAATCACCCATTTTATCAAGCGTGGAGCACTGGCGAATTGCCACGCCATGCCCTCCGTTCCTATGCCAGTGAGTACGGTGCTTTCATATCCACCGTGCCGGATGGATGGGAAACCGTTGGGGATGCCGAGACCGCAGCAGAAGAGATCGCACATATCGACTTGTGGGCTGACTTCGCGACCGGACTCGACACGACCGTTTCTGAAGCAGAGATTCCGCAGGTGAAAACCCTTGTCGAAACCGCAAACGAACTCTTCTCCGAACCCGCTGCGGCACTGGGTGCACTCTACGCCTTTGAGGCACAGCAACCCGCAACAGCGCAATCAAAATTAGTCGGTTTGAAGGCGTTCTATCAACTCCCGAAAACAGTAGAACCGTATTTTGAAACACATTCGCACAACGATCACGAAGCGGAAATGCTGCTTGCGCGAATCGCTGAATTGCCATCGGCATCACACGCCACTGTTATCCAAGCGTGTGAACAGATGAGTATTGCTTTATGGAACGCGCTCACAGGAATCTACGATGCCGAATGCGCATGATACCGTCCAAGCGTATTTTGACGCCCTCGTTGCCAGAGATGCTGAGACCCTCATTGCAATGATGCTGCCTGCCGCCCACTACGTCAAAATTGGCACCGATGCCAATGAAGTCATTGAGGGCAGCGCAGAAATCGCCGCGTATTATCGAAATCACGCTGCAAGCACTGAGGATTTCAGCATCACATTTATTAACCTCAATGTGCAGGAACGCGATAGTGTTGCGTGGTTCTACACGCGCCAAGTCTGGCGACTCAGATGGCAAGGTACACCGGAGGAATTCGTGATGCGGATGACGGGGGTCTTGGAAAAGACTGACGCATCATGGAAGTTCGCCCAGATTCACGCCTCTATCGGGGCCTCAATAACGGAGGAATAAATCGTGATAGCACTTACTAAGAAAATCCAACAAGCCGTCCAGGATGCCAAGGATACGCCTGTGCGACTCATTGATCCAGAAACAAATGTAGAATATATTGTGTTACCTGCTGAGACTTTTGAGCAGCTGCAAAATGCGGTATATTATGACGATGGTCCAATAACAGAGGAAGAACAAAGTGCTCTGCTGATTGAATTTGGGATCCGTGCCGGGTGGGACGATCCGGAAATGGACGTTTATAACGATCTTGACCCACGGAGGAAATAAGGAGACCTCTTTGAAAATTTCGGCGATCTCTTTTGACGGCGACATGACCTTGTGGGACTTTCATAAAGTCATGCGTCATTCCCTCAAACATACACTCGCGGCGCTGCAGAAACAGCGACCGACGCCGCGCACCTTAAAATTGACAATTGGCGAAATGATTGCGATTCGTGAACAACTTGCCGAAGAGGTGAAGGGTAAAGTCTGGAGCTTAGAAGAAATTCGGCGAGGCGCATTTGAGCGGACGCTCGAACACGTCGGTTGCCCAGATAAAGAACTCGCTGCCCATCTGAATGCGATATATCGGAAACATCGGTTTGAAGACATAGAGTTATATCCTGATGTCGTCCCAACTTTCGACATTCTGGCACCGCATTTCAAACTCGGATTGCTCTCGAACGGGAACACCTATCCAGAACGCTGTGGACTCGACGGACGTTTTGCTTTCGTTGTTTTTTCCCAAGATGTGCAGGTCGAGAAGCCTCATCCAAGAATCTTTGAGATTACCGCAGAACGCGCAGGCTGTGAATTGACGCAAATGCTACATGTAGGAGACTCTCTCGAAAACGATGTTGCGGGTGCAAAGAACGTTGGCACTCCTTGCGTCTGGCTCAATCGCGAAAGCGTACCGAACGATACAGAGATTCAACCTGACTATGAGATAGCTTCGTTGACTGAAATACCCAAAATTTTAGGACTATAGAGGAGAAAATTATGATTGCAATTCCCATAGAACTTCGGAAGGCGGTTCAGGAATCAAAAAATAATCTTGTACGGCTTATTGACCCGGAAACGAATGTAGAATATGTTGTATTAACTGCTGAAACTTATGAACAAGTGCGAAACGGGACATACTACGATGACAGTCCACTAACAGAGGAGGAACAAACTGCCCTGCTTATTGAATGTGAGCTCCGTGCTGGCTGGAACGACCCAGAGATGGACGTTTACAACGATCTTGATCCACGGGAAGATGCCGTGCAGTGCAAGGATCCAGAGACGACCCCTGTAGATCGAAATTGTAACACAGATACGTCTCCGACTCGTAGTATTCCAGAAGAAGCGTATTCGCCAGCGAAACTCAAGAAATCCACAGACACGCTTGACGACCTATTAGCACAGGTCACAGAGGATAACCTGCCCGATGAGACTAACCCAGATCCTTCAGTGAAAAGCGAAGTATAAGGAGAGGAATGGCGTACGTTCCATGGCGCGGGGATGTAGTGTGGATTGACTTGGAGCCGCAAAAAGGACGAGAGCAAGCCGGACATCGCCCTGCTGTAGTTCTATCAAGAAGTGACTATAACAGAAAAACTGGTTTGGCGGTCATTTGTCCTATCACCACTAAATCGAAAGGCTATCCCTTTGAGGTTTCTATCCCACCAGATTTGTCAGTGACCGGAGTTATTTTGGCAGATCAAATCCGTTGCGTGGCTTGGAGAGAACGAAACGCAACGTTCATCTGTCAGATACCCCTCGCGACCTTAGAAAAGGTTTGGCAAAAAATTGAACTGTTGTTAGAAATTCCGAAAGAGCGTTGATGGGCTGAGACTTGTGTCGTCTTCCACTTGCAAAAAACGCTCTCTTTATGCTATCATAATGAACATGGAAAGCACCAACGGCGTTTCAACGAAAAATATCCTGAATATCACAAAGCCAAAAGAATCTCGCATTGCCCTCTTAGAAAGCAACGCGCCGGATGCCTTCCAAAAACTATGCCAAGATTACTGGACATGGCACTTCGACGCATCGCTATCTGACGCAGCTCGGCTGCTACTCAGCACAGATCTCGGTTGGGAGGCGATGCCGGAACTGACAACGCCACCGGTTGGGGAAATTATCTCACCACTCGGTTACGCACTTGGACATGAAGATGAGAAGATCCGAGAGGCGGCACTACAGGCGTTAGATGCAACCGTTTATATTCCCGCCGGCATCGCCTGTATCGGTGAGGAACGCGCACCGTTAGAAGTTGATGAATTTAGGATAGGGGTCTATCCTGTAACCAACGCGCAATATGAACGGTTCGTTCAGGATACTGGACATACACCTCCGCAGGACTGGACAGACGGTAGGTATCCAGAAAACAGAGGCGATCATCCTGTTGTGTGGGTTACGTGTGAAGAAGCAGAAGCGTACGCTGGCTATGTTAGTGGTAGATTGCCGACGTTTCAGGAGTGGCAATACGCTGCACGCGGTCCCGATGATAGGCTCTTTCCGTGGGGCTATGAAATTGACAAACCGCGATGCAATACGGCTGAACTTGGCGCGGGAACGACAACCCCGGTCGTTGCATTCAGAGACGGCGTGAGTCCTTTTGGATGCTACGATATGGTCGGTAACGTCTGGGAGTGGACAGACACGGCTTACGATGATGATGGGAATTTTCGTGTAGCATGTGGGGGTGCATGGTATTACAATCACGACTATAGCACTTGCACGAGTTACGATTTCTTTAGCAACGGATACGCAGAGTTCGTGATTGGATTCCGCATCGCGCAGTAAGATTAGACAGTGAATCCAGCCTTGTGTTTATAGGGAAAGCAGCATGAAAGACAGAAAAACTGATGCAGGACGCGCGCTAACACCTGATGACGCTGAGGTATCTTCCAGCGGCTTGCAAAAGGAACTCATCCAGCGGGGACGTGTTGATATTCACACGCACCAAACCGTCGCGAAACATCTGAAACAGGGCGCGGATGCTTTAAAAGCACGAGATTTCGGAAAAGCGATTGAAGAATTCCAGCAGGTAATTCAACATAATCGTGAATCGGCGGAGGCACATTTCCATCTCGGCCTGGCTTATTTTATGATTGAGGAGTACGAAAACGCGATAGACGCTTACAAGATGGCGGTGGCATGCGAACCGAGCGAAGCAACAGCACATCTAAATCTTGCAGCAACCTATCGTTTGCTTAAACGCTACGATGAAGCGGTTGACGTTTACACACGTGCCATTCGTTTCATCCCAAATCACCCGGAATTACACTCCGAACTTGGGGCAGTCTATACATTCCAAGGGAAGCGACGCGAGGCAGTCACTGCCTACAAAACTGCGATGCGCCTTAAGTTGAACCTTCAGTCATCTCTTGACCAGCGCGCGTAAGCCCAAGTATCGCGCCGGGCTGGGTCTACGGAAAGATGCCTTACCGTAAATCACGCCTAAACGCACCGCAAGGAACAATAGAAAAATGTTTGTTTCAGACGAAGATTTGATGATGAAATGTCGTAAAGGGGATATGAGCGCGTTCGAGTTGTTGGTCAGACGCTATCAAAATCCGTTGATTAACTACATCCATCGCTCCCTTAATGACTACCACCGCGCCGAAGACCTCTCGCAAGAAACGTTCCTAAGGGTCTTTAAAAGCGCAAGTCGTTATGAACCGACGGCATCGTTTAAAAGTTGGCTCTACACCATCGCCACTAATTTGTGTCGAAACGAGGTGCGAAACCGTTCACGACGCAATACGTACTACCTTGAAGACCTTGTTGAGGAAGGCGAAGATGTCTATCATACAGATATAATGCGCGATACTCGTTATATGCCCGATGTTCTATTAGAGAAAAAGGAACAGCAACAAATTATACGTAAAGCATTTGCACAGCTACCAGAAAACCAACGCGTGGCACTGACACTCGTGACTTATCAAGATTTACGCTACGAAGAGGTTTCAGAAATCCTCGGCTGCTCAGTGGGTGCCGTGAAAGCACTCATCCACCGTGCTCGGCAAAAGATGAAAAAATTACTCATTAAAGCGGGAATAGGGGAATAGTCATCAGCAAAAGCGTGTAGCCCGAAATGAAATGGCGGGGTTTTTGCTTGGGTATTTCTTCAGATCTACGGAAAGGAACATCAAAACCCTGGCACACCTCAACGAACCGCAAGGAATAATTAAAAAATGCGAAAATATAAAGACACCGAATTCCCACATTCGCACAACTTAGCATGCAAAACACAAATTGCGAGTCGAGATGAGTTGTCTGCTTATATTGACAAAGAATTGCCAGCATGGAAACGCTCCCTCATCCAGCAGCATCTCAAAAAATGCGGGACCTGTGCCGATTACGTGCAGCGGTTGCGAAAAACCGATAAATTTCTACGTCAAAGCGGAGAAGTAGAAGTCTCTACTGACTTTTTAGCGGGTGTTATGACGCGTGTATCAGAGATAACACAACATCAACAACAAGCGTCCCGTTGGTCTCGCGTCGTGCAAAGTTTGGTGCCAGGGTTAGAAACCTCTCCCACAAAATGGTTCCGACATCTCTCAATATTGGCTTACAAACTGCGCCAGAATATTCAGACGCGCAGCCCGATTTACATATTTGCCCTAACCTTCTGTGTCTTTACGATGGTCGGTGTGACACTCTACTCACCGCGCAGTGACAGATTTGGACAATCGGCACATGCGTGGAAGAAGTCGGATGCGCTGCATAATGAGAAGTTAATATCCTTTGAGGTAATTCGTCGCGATCCGCCTAAACGTTTACTAACGACCAACCTTTCAGCAGAATAGCCGTCAGCTACGGGACAGTGGTTTGCGTCACCTCTCAGCGGTCAACAGATCGTTGTGAGTATTACCAGTTACAACGTCCTCCATCTGACTGCTGATCGCTAACGACTATTAAAAATGAAATCTGTAACTCGGAAAGCATTATTCATTTCGCTAATATTCCACTTTTTTTTCCTGATCACGACGTTCTACATCGCCGTCCAGAACCAACCGATAGCGTCGGAGAAAGCAAATCTTGCGGTGGAACTGATTTCAGCAGAACACACTGTCCAACCAAAACCACTGCTGAAAAAGGTCTCACCCCGTTTTAGCGCGCCTACACGTGAATTAGCACCTATCTCGCCACAAGTCAGTACTGGCGAATCCGTGCCATCTTTAGCAGCCCCTGTCCCGATAACCCCTGAAACGCCGCGTCCCGCCTTAGGACGCAACTTGGATGCTGAAGTAGAAAAAGAGGAGCCATCAACCGCTCTCAGTATCGCAGAACAGAACTGGAACGAGGTCAGCACGGAAACTCGGAACCTTCGGGACATCAAGGGAAATTTGTCCAAAACGGAAGCCGCAAGTCCAGCAGGAAACAAGACTTTCGGTGTGAAACGTCCGGGTCCTCCGCGCGCCCAACGCACCACAGAAGTTGTGCCGATTAAAATAATCGAAGAAGAGGTGAGTTTCTCTCCGGCACAGTTAGCAGAAATACGTGAAAAACGGAAAGCACTCCCACACGTCCCGTTTTCAAGACTTATGGAAAAACTGGGGCGAGAGATTGTCGAAACAAGCGACGGTGGCCCCATTGATGTCGTCTTCGTTATTGATGCCAGTGGGAGTATGCGCGATAATATCAAATCTGTCGTAGAACACCTCAAGGAGATGGTAGACGTATACAAAGCCGCTAAAATAGACTACGCCCTGGGGGTAACGGAATTCTGGGCGAATAAAAACCGAAACAGAATCAATGTTTTTCAACTCACAAAGAGTTTCACTGAATACAAACGCACCCTTCAAGCGATTGACGTACATCAAGACGAACACGCACTGGACGCTATTGTACAAACCGTCAAGGAACTCCGATTCCGCCCGACATCTAAAAGGCATTTTATTCTTGTTACCGATGAAGCCCTGACGAGTCGAGACGGATTGGCGGTCGAAGACGCAATCGCGTATTGCCGAGAGTTCGGCATCTATGTGAATGTGCTTGGACTTCCTATTGATGAACACCAAATCCTCGCTGCGAAAACAGGGGGTAAGTGGCACGTTATTCCTGAAGAACGACAGCCACAAATAGCGCAACGAATCAATGTTCAAAAGACACCGCGAAGCAAAGCGGCATCCCTCCGCCATGCCCAATGGGCAAATGTTACAAAAATCGGCAGCGATCTACTCCAGCATGGTAGCAGCACACCGGTTGATATTGTGCTGTTCGTTGACAGTAGCAAGAGTATGGACGAAAAACTGCCACATTTTCTGCGACAACTCGACATCATCGTTCGTGATTGGGATAACGCCTTTATAGATTACCAAATAGGTGTGGTGCGTTTCCGATCGCGGGCATCGGTGAACATTGTGAACGTGTTCAACCCACCACAAACACTGGAAGAGATTCGGAAAATCGTCGAATTGCCGTGCCAAGAAAACGAAATGTTGTTAGATGCCGTTGCTGAGGGACTGCGGCGGCTTAAACTCCGTTCAAATGCGCAACCGTATTTTATCTTGATTACAGATGAGCCGGCAGATGGTGAATACTCACCGCTCGCAATTATTCAAATGTTACAGCAAAAACGTGTCCTTGTCAGTGTTGTTGGCACTTACGACGATTTTCAGCAGCAGGTAGCAAACAAAACTGGCGGCGTATGGGTGCCTATCCCAGAAGGACATACAACAAATAATCTGTATTGGTAAAGGATAAGCATTGAAAATCGCAGTTCTTGTTTCTGGAAGTGGAACAAATCTCCAAACCCTGATTGAGCAGCTACACCAAGATAAAACAAGTGGTATTGACATAGCCGTTGTGATTAGTGACAGGCGGAAGGCGTATGCACTCACACGCGCAGCACGTGCCGGTATACCCATACACGTTGTGAGGATCCAAGATTTTGAGAATCGCGTCGATTTTGACGCAGAAATTTCAAAGATTATCGAACAGCATACCGCGGAGCTGATTGTCCTTGCGGGCTTTATGAAGTTGTTCCAACCCCCTTTTGTCCGAAAATACCAAAATCGCATCATTAACGTTCATCCGACGCTATTACCCGCATTCCCAGGGGCACATCCGGTTGCTGATACGTTGGCTTACGGTGTAAAGATTGCGGGTGTCACCGTTCATTTTGTTGATGAAGGTGTCGATTCTGGACCCATTATCGCGCAGGCGGCTGTGCCGGTACTCGATACGGACGACGAGGAGAGCCTACACAATCGCATTCAGATTGAGGAACACAAACTCTATCCGAAAGTGATTAAATGGTACGCACAAGGGAAACTAAAAGTTGAAGGACGAAAGGTTATTTTTAACGATTGCTCCTGAGCTGCTACGTCCGTTGTCCTTGCAGATTCAGAATCGTTAACAAACCTTTCATAACCTTAAACAGGTTTCTTAACAATTTTAGATCGATGCCGACAACGGAGGCATCGTCCAGACATAATCGTTAAAAAGATGTTAGCAATCTCAACACTGTGGAACGCCTTGAATCAGTCAGACGGTGCCGAACTCTTTGATGAACTCAAAACGCTGGGTTTTGAGAAGCTCGAACTGAGTAGACATCTCATGCCGGATCAGGTGGAACAACTCAAGCCGTACCTCCGTGAAAATCCGCCATGCTCCATTCACAATTTTTGTCCCATCCTTCCCGGAACGTCCCAAACAGAGGCGGGCGCAGACAAAATTTTACTTTCCAGTTTGAATGCAGACGAACGACAAGAGGCGGTCCGACGTACAATCCAAACGATGGAACTCGCCGTTGAACTGGAAACGCCAATCGTCGTTCTGCATCTCGGTGAGGTCGATACCTACGACCGGTCCTACCTGATGACTGAACTTTACAATTACGGTGAGCGTGAATTTGAAGCCTTTGATCAGAAAGTGACGGAAGCCACTGAATGGCGAAAACGGAAAGAAGCAAAACACCAAGACGCGGTTCTACGGAGTCTCGATGCGCTCAATGAATCTGCGCTGCGGATGGAACTCTGTATCGCTATTGAAAACCGTCCGCACTACTACCAAATCCCGAATTTTGACGAAGTTGGATTGTTCTTTGAGGAATTTTACGGCAGCCCGATGCGCTACTGGCACGACATTGGACACGCCGCGTTACAGGAAAGACTCGGTGTTTGCTGGGCAGATACATGGCTTGAGCACTATTCAGAACACCTCGTCGGTGTGAACCTGCACGACTTGCAAGGGCTTCAGGCATACCATCCGCCAGGAACAGGGGACCTCGAATGGGACAAAATCTTCGCGGAGCTGTCCGCAGAGATGCTAAAGGTATTGGAAATTCGTCCTTGTGCTGCGGAACCCGTGAGAGAAGCACGAGAACTGTGCGAATCGCTATCAAGTGAGCAAGCCGATGCATAGAGCAACTTCAAACGGAACCTACTTTTTTACGCAAGTTGAACACGATATTCTCACGTCCGTGTGTGCCTATATGGTCGGGGTTCCAAACGACTCAGAATTGGAGATATCCATCATTAGAATTGATGCGTTCGTTCAGCAGTTGCCCAAACCGCTACGGACGCGGATCCGTCTTGGAATCCATCTATTTCAATGGGGTCCACCGCTTTTCATCGGGAAATTGTGCGTCTTTACACAACTCGACACAGGAGAAGCAATAAGATATATAGAGAGTTGGGCGCGGAGTCGCTTCGGCATCCGTCGCCAACTTTTCCGCGGTTTACGCGATATCGCCTTCCTCGGTTATTATAGCAAATAGCGGATAGCAATCAGCCGTCAGGGCGTTCGCTCCGAAAGCCGAAGCCATTCTCAGCAGTCAGCAAAGAGCCTCTTAACTGACCACTGACTGCTGACCGCTATTTCCGTATCAACATCTTACGGGTAGCAGTGAAATCACCAGCAGTCAGGGTATAGAAATAGACACCACTTGCGACCGATTCACCGACCTCATTTTTGCCATCCCAATACACCGCACGGCTCCGACTCTGATAGATACCAGCAGCCTGATGTCCCAAGGCGAGTGTTCGGACTAATACACCACTCGCAGCATAGATATGCACCGTGACTTCAGCAGATTCAGCGAGCTGATAAGGTATCCACGTCTCCGGATTGAACGGATTTGGATAGTTGTGGAGGAGCGCGGTTTCCTTTGGAATCAGTGTTGCCAAGAGTTGTTGGAGGTTCGCGATGGCTTCCCGGAAACGGATAGAGCCGTCATCTTCAGCCTCTGCATGCTCGACCCACGCCTGAATTGTCGCTGGATTCAGTTCTAAATCGCCGATAGCAACATGCAAAGGTGCTGCTGCCCCGGTAGACTCACCCAGGTGCTGTGCCACAACAATTAAGTCCAAAATATTGATGACACCATCACCATTCACGTCAGTGCGTGAGTTTAGGGAAGCAAGTTTTCCGAAGTCTTGGGATATAAGAACCAGATCCAGAATATTTGTTGTACCGTCTCCGTTCACATCCCACGCCGGTGTCGCAGATGCGTCGCCTCCAACAATAAGCGTAATCCCCGACGGCGTTGCCGGAATCTTTTCACCCCTGCTCGAACCCGCTTGGAAGTTATCCACTGTTAACTGGCTTTCTCCGTTCGCGACGGCTGTGAAGCTCACAGAGAGGAGTGTTCCGTATCTGTTCATATCGCCTTTGGAGAGTTGTACCCCCTGCAACCCGGTGATTTTACCGGTGGTGTTATTAATCGGACCATTCTTAAAGAAGGTATCTCCACCACCTTGCTCCAAGAAATTCCCTTCGGTGACACGCAGTGCCCTCAGGACAGTCGGGTTAAATACAATATCTGTCTGCCAACCTGCTAAATTGTCGATATTTTCCACTATCAGATCCACAGTAAATGTGTCCCCGACTTCAACCTGTGTCGTTTCTGTGGAAAAGGTGAAATTAATACCCGGTTGGAAGACCTCATATTTGGCATCCGGTGCGAACCCAAAGAAACCGCTAAACCCGCCATGACCGTGGTTATCAAGAGCGACCAATAAGACATTCTGTCCCTGTTTCAGGGTAACCGGGAAAAAGTCCTGGTAATCGTTAGCCCCACGGGCAACAAACGCCTGGTGGACCACTTCACCGTTGAGCCAGACTTTGACGGCATCATCACTACCGACGAGCATAGTAGTCCGTTGTTCTTCAGGTGAATCCAAGACGACCGAACCGTAGACGATATGGTCGTATATCTCTTCACGTTCTCCCCAACCGAGAGCTGCTGTCATCCGATTTATGTTATCGCCGCCAGAAGAAGAGAGCCGATGAAGCGTCCATTTACTACTATTCCCGACAGCCTTTCCTTCCTTAGCACCGTTGGTAGCAACCTTTATTTCCGTGGCCCCACCATCAGTCGCCAATGCCAGAAAGTCTACGTTGTCTTCAAGTCGCGTGCCCGGGACTATCGCCCATAACCAGGGTCCCGTTATTTTGGGACCCCCTGACGGGAATACAGGGTTACCCTCCAGTCGGACAAATGTTTCAGCAGGCAATCTATCTAAAAATGAAGAGTCGGATATAGCGTTGTTGCGGAGGTCAAGTCGCTCTAAGTTTTTGAACCCCGCGAGGGACGATACATCTGATATAGCATTATTTTCAAGGTAAAGCACCTCCAACCCCGTTAACTTCGCAAGTGGCGATGGGTCGGATATGACGTTGGCATCGAGATTCAGTATTTTCAGATTTGTTAGGCTCGCTAACGGCGAGACATCCGATATCAAGTTATTCACCAACTCCAACCATTCCAGTTGTGTCAATTCGGTGAGTGCGGAAAGGTCTGAAATGTTGCAGCCGTGGATTACCAACCGCTCCAGTGCTCTTAACCCTTTCAGAGATGGAATCGCCGATATTAATCTGTCGTTGCCATACTCTATCCATCGGAGTCTGGGTAGATTCGCCAAAGCGGAAAAGTCCGTAATAGGCGTGCGCCAAGCGTTTAGACGCTCTAGACTAATGAGACTTGCGAGCGGCGAAACATCCGATACAGGATTGACATCAATCCCGATCCCATTCAATTTTATTAACTTTCTCAGCGGGGATAAATCCGTAATTGCGTTCTGCTCAAGCCCCAACCAATCAACATTGGTCAAGTTGGCGAGCGGTGACACATCGGTGATCCGATTTCCACGGAGTTTGATGTTATTCAGACGCACCAATCCTTCTAATGGGGACAGGTCTGATATTGAATTGTGCCGGAATTCTATGCGTTCCAATCTTGTAGCATGCTCAAGTCCCGTCAAATCAGTGATGCCCCTCTCATCGGCATCAATACGCGTCAACCGTGCCAAATCCGTTTCCGTAATTGCGTCAGTGGGTGATTTATTGAGTGCCTCTGCGATTGCGGCATAGAGATTTGGATCAGGAATGAGACCAGAAGGCGTGGGTCTTGGTCTCGGTGGCACTACAACCACTGGGGTAGGAACGACCGTCGTATCTGGAGAATTCAACGCAGAAATCACTTCCGAGAATTGCGCCGTCCACACATCCCGTTTCACATTCCCGCCACTGAGTAGCCCTGTTAAGCCTAATCGCTGTAAACTTGACTTCTCTTGAATTTCAGTAAGGAATGCTTCTGTTTCTAAACCGACAGCTGCCGCAGCGTGGGGCGCATCAAGTGCCCCCTGATATTCCTCGTGGAACCGATGCACGGGTTCAATACCCCCAAACACACCTCCAGTCGCCTCCAACGCAGCCTTGTAACGCGTCGTGTCCTGTTCAACAAGAGCAGCCATTACATCATTGGTGACGTATAATCGCAACGCATGGTCTTTATCAAAATTTGGATTCTCTATCCGTTCAATTGTCCCACGCACTTCATCTTCAAAATCCTTCATCCCTTCCGTGTGGCAACCGATACACGAAATACCATTACGCACCGCAGGATCGCTCGCTGCGGGGTTAGAAACGATAGTCGTCGGCGCAACATCTATCCGATTCCCGAAACCGTCGGCGATGTAATAGGCTTGTAACCCATTCGGGAGATTGAAGATCACTTCGCCACCATCTCGCTCGAAAGACAAGGGATGCGTGAAGATATTCTGTGCACCCGCACTCCCCGCGAAGTCATGGCTCTTCCAATACGCGCCATAAGGAGACGTGTGCCGTTCTACAACGCGGTTGTGATTGGAGACTCCAGAGTTATTCGTTCCTGCACGCCAGACGCGCACACCGGGGGCACTTTGGAGATTCCGGGCGACATCTATCCGGAGTTCTCGTTCCAGTTCCTGCTCGGTTTCAGGGAGTGCAAGGATGTCGTGATAGAGGGGTGGCAGGGACGCTGTAGCGAGAAACCAATCCGCATAGACGAAGGGAACCTCGCACTGCATCTCTGCACGAAGGGCTGTCAGCTTTGCCAATAGCCCGGCTTGTGTCCCCTCATCAGACGCAATGGCGTAGGGATATATATTCTCAATCTGCGTCCATGCGTCCCGCGTATCCCATTCATAGTCGCGCAGATCGATATAAAAGAGGGTTTCTGTAGGATCAATGGGTTGCGGATTGATAATTTGAAACCCCCAAGAGAGGCTATTTATTAATTTTGAGAGTGCGATGTGATACGCTTTGAGGGCTTCCTGGCTTTCACCGGCATTGTAAAGGTGCGTGGTTGTAACATAACGTGCGAAGGGACGATCAAAAGATTCCAAGGTTGCCAGATGTCCCTGCATAGCGGTGAGCATGTCATCGGTGGAGATGAAGTTGTCATTGCGTCGGATTTTCGGGCTCGGTACACCTGCCTGAATCCAGTTGCCGATCGTTACAATCGCGTCATCTGAAAGCTGTCCGCCTAATGGCATCCGTTTCGTTGGGTCGGGATGAGTAAGGCGCGTATAGAGCTCAGATTGCAGTGGGTTGCCTGGAACAACCGCCCCAGAATCGATTAAGTCCTTTGGACGGTCAAGGTCAATGACGATTTGCTCTGTAAAAGCACCGTGAGGGCCGTGACAGCTGAGGCAGTTTTGTTCAAGGATGAGATAAGCTTGCTCTGCGATGTCCTCTTGCGCTGCAACGGTTTGATAGCCTACAATCAACAGAAATAAGAGACCAATTGCGATGAGACGTTTCATATTTTTCTCCTTTTTATTTCTTTATCAACATCTTACGAGTAGCAGTAAAATCACCTGCGGTAACGGAGTCGCGCGTGGACTCCGTGGACAATGTATAGAAATAGATACCGCTCGCGACAGATTCACCCATCTCATTTTTGCCATCCCAATATGCCGCACGACTTCGTTGTTGATAGATACCCGCGGGTTGATGTCCAAAATCTAATATCCGGACTAAAGTGCCATTCGCTGCATAGATACGGATCTGGACATCGGTAGCCGTTGCGAGTTGATACGGTATCCAGGTTTCTGGATTGAATGGGTTCGGATAATTAGCGAGCAACTGTGTCTCCCTCGAAATCAGTGAAGTTAAAAGCCGTTGGAGACTTGCGATGCCTTGTTGGAAAGCAAGGGAACCGTCGTTCTCAGCGTGTGCTTGTGCTATCCAGGCACGTATCGTTTCTGGAGATAGTTGACTTAATATAAAGTTAGAAGGCGCGGCGGATATTATCGCATCTATATTGCTTGCGACCAAGTTAAGGTCTAAGATGTTAACCCTTCCATCACCATTCACATCCGTTCGCGGATTTGTCGGTTTGTTTCTTTCAAAATCACGTGCTACAAAAATTAGGTCCAAAATACTCACGATTCCATCTTCATTTACATCCGCCACCCGGACGAAGCCTATAGGAATTGGAGGACTCTGCGTCCATAGGGTATAGTCCGCCTCACGCGCAAACCCAAAAAAGCCACTCCACCAACCCTCACCTTCGTAAACGGCGACCAAGAGTGTGTTTGTTCCAGCTCTTAACGTAACAGGGAAATTCTCCTTGTAACCGTCAGCATCCCGATCTATGGCTTTGTTGTGAACCAATACACCGTTGAGCCAGACCTTAACCGCATCACTACTTCCGACAAACATCCGTGTGCGTTGTTCCCTGGGGGAATCCAAGTTTACTGAACCGTAAGCGACATGGTGATCTATATTGCCTGCCCCTAAACCGATAGTATTCACGAGCTCATTTATGTTATTGCCGCCATCCCTGGGGATCCTACCCAATGTCCACACCATATCTCCGACGGCATCTCCCTCCATCGCTCCCTGCCTTGCAATCCTCAATTCTGTTACCGCGCCGCCACTGATTTGCGCCAGAAAATCTGTTCGGGAAGCGGCTGCTCTTGAGCCGGACAATCCGTTTGTCGGCACGATAACCCATAACCAAGGTCCTGCTATTTTCGGAGCAGTGCCTGTGAATCCAGGATTATCGTTTCCAATGATAACAACACTCTCAGGAAAGACACCCAGAGGCGAAAAGTCCACTATCTCGTTATTACTAAGTTCAATCAATGTCAAGTTGGACAAAGATGCCAGCGGGGAAACATCGGATATTTGGTTATTTTCAAGATTCAGACGCGTCAAGCCCGTTAAACTCGCTAACGGAGAGATATCCGAAATCTCGTTACCTGCAAGATAGAGTTCCCGCAAGGTTGTGAACCCCTCCAAAACAGAGAGATCAGACAAATCACCACCGCAAATATCTAACACCCTCAACTTTGGCAGTTCCTTCAAGGCTGGCAGATTGAGTATCGGTGTACCCCAAGAGTGAAAACTCCTTAGACTGATTAACGCTGTGAGGGGTAACAGATTTGCTATTGGATTCTCGCTCATTGCTACCGACTCAAGCCTTATTAACCCCGAAATCGGTGATAAATCGGTTACCACGTTATGCGAGATATTTAGATGCCTTAAATTGATTAATCCACTAATAGGTGAGAGGTCGGATATTAAATTGTGATGAACATGCAGCCCTTCCAAGTTGATTAAACCTACAAGTGGTGATAAGTCGGATATCACGTTATCTTCCGCATTTATGTGACGCAGTTGAATCAACTTCAGGAGTGGCGATAAATTCGCTATTAGATTATGACGAAGTTCTAAACTCCTTAGATTTGTTGCAGCCTCCAGTCCCTTCAAATCTCGGATGCTTCTGTCAACCGCATCAAGGTGCTCCAACGTCGCCATCTCGGTTGCTGTAATTGTGGCACTGGGTGCTTTATCAAGTGCATCATTAATAGCAGCGCGCAAACCCGCGTCTGGGATATTAGCGGTCTGCGCCGGTGTCGTTGTTGGAAACATCAAGCACATCGTCACGCTGAGCAAGAGTGTATAAGTTAATATCTGTTTTGTTTTTCTAAGTTCCATAATAACATAACCCAATTTGGCTCTCGGTGTATGGACAAAATTTAGGTTTAGCTCCTTTTCTATTCCTGGTGGAGGTTAATAATCCGTTTCGATAGTAAGAATAGGTCAGGATTGGTGTAACTTCACATTAAGTAAAGAATACCTTAAAATGCGACTTAGTGTCAACGCCTTTTTATTTCGGCTTTTGTCTTTAAGTTTTAACTTGACAAAATTTCAACAATTTTGAATAATACAAAAAACATTGTAAATCAGCAATTTGAGGCATGAGCCATCTGCTTCAAAGAAATTCTAACCTCCATATTCAGTAGAAGAGGAGGAATCTCACAAGGAGGAAGAAAATTGATTCGTGTATTTGTTTCTATAGGATGCGTTGCGCTGTTGTTATGTGTGTTGTTCCCCATCGAACCAGTAAGCGCACAGCGCGATGAAGGAACAGTCGCTGCAATTTGGGATTTTAATAGTGGAGATGCCAAAGATGCTTCAAAGAAAGGTGTCAATGGTAATTTCGCTGGAAAACCGCAAGCTGTCGAGGGTATCTCTGGAAAAGCTTTGAAGTTCAACGGCAAAAGTGACGGTATTAAACTGCCAGATTCCGCGGATATTAACACCGGTGGCCCCTATACCGATCGGACAGTTGCTGCGTTATTCAACTGCGATGATGTGAAGATTGACGATCGAAAGCAGGTGATTTTTGAAGAAGGTGGGGCAACACGTGGCTTAATCATCTATGTGCACGGCGGTAAAGTCTATGTCGGTGGGTGGAACCGCGCTGAGTACAACTGGAATGGCGCATGGCCCTTCGCAGAGGTAAAGTCAAAGCGGTGGTATCATGTCGGCTTAGTGATTCGCGACGGTGCAGCGAAGGTAGAAAGTAATAAGTTTGAAATGTGGCTGGATGGCAAACGTATCGCTCAAGAAAAGGGCGGTCAACTCCATGCGCACTCTGATGATATCGGCATCGGCCACCTCAATCAAAACACCGTCTATCATGATGGTACTGGTGCTGGTCAAACCGATGTTGACTGGTTTGGTGGTTTAATCGATGAAGTTCTTGTCTACGGTTCGGCTTTTGACGAGGCAGATTTTGCGGAACTCGCGTCTCCGTTGAGTGTTGAAGCGCAGGGCAAATTCACAACCACCTGGGGACACCTGAAAGCCCAACGAACCGAAAAGTAACCTCTACTTTCAATTGAGGTTCAACAATAACAATCCATAAAGGAGATCGCCATAATGATGAAATATCGTTCCATTTTCGTATTGAGTATCTTACTTATATTTATTATTGCAGCCACTCACGCAGCAAAAGACGAAGCGACCGTTGAAGGTAAGTGGAGTCTTGAAGACCTGGATGTTGTCGATACCTCTGGGAAAGGTTTAGATGGTACAATTGTGGGGGACCCCGAAATTGTTGAGGGTCCTGTTGGCTCAGCTTTACGTTTTGACGGCATAGATGATGGGGTCCACCTCCCCAATGACGTGGGTATTAATACCATTGCACAGCCCGACTTCTACTCGGACCGGACAATTGCCTGTTACTTTAACTGCGATGATGTAGATATCGCCGACCATAAGCAGACGCTTTATGAGGAAGGCGGTGCGACGCGAGGCTTTAATCTCTATGTCTTCGACGGAGAGGTTTATGTCGGCGCATGGAACCGAGCAGAATACAACTGGGATGGTGCGTGGCCCTCTGTCGCAATAGAATCAGGGGTGTGGTATCACGTGGCTATGGTTTTACGCGACACCACAAACGCAGTTGAAGCCGACAAATACGAATTGTGGCTTAACGGCGAACTCATCGC
Source organism: Candidatus Poribacteria bacterium (assembly GCA_965232115.1). Lineage (GTDB taxonomy): Bacteria > Poribacteria > WGA-4E > WGA-4E > WGA-3G > WGA-3G. The sequence continues at coordinate 2,125,317 of OZ246958.1, read as the reverse complement.
CAGTGAAGACGGTGGGGCACTTTATGGGCACGGTGCTGCTATTGCTATTGGTAAGGTCAATGGCGACACCGTTTTTCACGATGAAGTGATTTCAGGCACGGATGTCCACTACTTCGGCGGTAGCGTGGATGAAGTTATCGTCTATAATTCCGCTTTCGATGAAGCCGATTTGGCTGAATACGCCGAAGCAGTCGTAAGTGTTGAACCGCAAGACAAGTTCACCACGACCTGGGCGAACATCAAGGCACAACGCACGCTGCGGTAGTATTTATCCAATTTGTGCTTGTATGTTGTAGGGCAAGGTATGATGCCTTCGCCCTACATTTTTTAATGAAGAGGCTCAGAACATGTTAGGCGCAATTATCGGAGACATTGTCGGTTCCATCTATGAACCGAAAGATAGCCGGATCAAAACCAAAGATTTTCCTTTCTTCAGTGATAATTGTCGTTTCACAGATGACTCGGTTTGCACGACAGCCGTCGCTGATGCGCTTTTGCACGATCTTCCACCAGCAGAAACGATGCGCGACTGGGGACAACGGTATCCAAACTGTGGCTTCAGCCAGATATTCAAACAGTGGATTGCTTCCGAGGTGGACGCCCCTAACTGCACCTTCCGCAACGGGGCAGCAATGCGCGTCTCGCCAGCAGCATTTCTGAATCGAGACGATCTCAACGCAGCACTTCTTGATGCCGAGAAAGTAACCGTTATCAGCCACGATCATCCGGAAGGGGTAAAAGGGGCACAGGCAACAACTCACGCCATCTGGCTCGCCTATCGTGGTGAAAGTGTCGCAAGGATTCGCGAGGTTATCACTACCGAATACGGCTACGACTTGACGCAGACAGTGGACGCTATCCGATCCGATTACGCTTTTGATATGACCTGCCCAGGTACAGTCCCGCCAGCCGTCACGTGCGCTTTGGAATCAGAGGACTATGAAGATGCTGTACGCAATGCGATCTCTTTAGGCGGTGATTCGGATACGCTCGGCGCAATCGCAGGCGCGATCGCTGAAGCACTACACGGAATTCCCGAAGCCATTAAAACAGAAGCAGAGAACCGTTTCCTCTTGCCCAAAGCACCGGACATCGTAGAACTGATCCGAGAGATGTATCGGACGGTCAATAACTAATCCTGCGACAACTCACCTATACCAAATTGTCCTAATTTAACTCATTCTCCCTGCCAATTTAGCACATAGGATGCCAAAGTGTCACACGATCAACCGTAGGGACATCTCTTGCGGATACCCATAAACACACGACCAATCGTAGGGGTATCCCTTGTGGATACCTATATTGGACAGGCACAAGACCTGCCCCTACCCTCAGTTATCAAATCTCAACGTCCAGAGAAAAGTGGCATAGATTTTGCTACATCTATATAGAGCTGATTTGAATATAATTTGAATAAAATAGAAACAATATAGGAGGCACATTATGAGATTTGATAGATTTACAATTAAAGCACAAGAAGCACTCCAGACAGCACAAAGTTTAGCCACAGATGCCCAAAGTCCCGAACTGGGTGTTGAACACCTGATGCTGGCACTCATTAGGCAGACTGATGGAATTGTCACGCCTATTTTCCAAAAATTAGGTGCTGATATTCCCGGAATTACCTCAGCAATTGAGGATCTCGTTCAAAAGACACCCAATGTGCAAGGCGCGGCAGCTGAAATGCGTATTGCTCCTGCCCTGCAATCCGTATTAGACGGTGCCTTCAAAGAGGCAACGGCACTTAAAGACGAATACGTCAGTACAGAACATCTCCTGATCGCGTGTGCTGAAGCTAAGCAAACCGAGGTCGGCAAAATCCTTCGGGAAGCGGGTGTAACGAAAGATAAAATCCTCAAGGCACTCGTTGACATCCGTGGCAACCAACGGATAACCGATCAGAATCCAGAGGATAAGTATCAGGCACTCACCCGATTTGGTCGAGAGTTGACGCAAGAAGCGATTTCTGGGAAACTCGATCCGGTTATCGGACGTGATGATGAAATCCGTCGTGTGATGCAAGTCCTTTCCCGCAGGCGGAAAAACAACCCCGTGCTCATCGGTGAACCCGGTGTCGGGAAAACGGCGATTGTGGAAGGACTCGCACAACGCATCGCTGATGGCGATGTCCCAGAAAGCCTGCGTGAGAAACGGCTCATTGCACTGGATTTAGGCGCACTTATTGCCGGCAGTAAATATCGCGGTGAATTTGAGGACAGACTGAAAGCTGTCCTCGCCGATATAGAACAGGCGGAAGGACAGGTCATTCTGTTTATTGACGAACTGCATACCATTGTCGGTGCAGGTGCTGCGGAAGGTGCCGTTGATGCGTCGAATATGCTCAAACCGGCACTGGCGCGCGGTGAACTCCGATGCATCGGTGCAACCACGCTCGACGAATATCGTAAGCACATTGAAAAAGACGCTGCCTTGGAACGTAGATTCCAACCTGTGCAGGTCGAAGAGCCATCGGTTGAAGACACGATTGCTATTCTACGCGGTCTGAAGGAACGCTATGAGACGCATCACGGCGTACAAATTCAGGACAACGCGATTGTTGCTGCTGCGACGCTTTCAAAACGTTATATCTCGGAACGGTTCTTACCCGATAAAGCCGTGGATTTGGTGGACGAAGCGGCATCTCGCCTGCGGATTGAAATTGATAGCGTGCCGGAGGCAATTGACGAGGTGGAACGCCGTATCATCCAACTCCAAATCGAACAACAAGCATTGGAGAAAGAAGAGGATGCCGCCTCACAACAAGGGCTTGAAAAACTGATTGCTGAACTCGCTGAACTCAAAGAGAAGGCAAATGCCCTGAAAGCCGCGTGGCAGAACGAAAAGGCGAGTTTGACGCAAATTGGTGAACTCATGGAGCAGATTGAGGCACTCCGTATTGAATCGGAACAAGCTAAACGTTCAGGCAATCTCGGTAGAGCCTCAGAACTGGAATACGGCAAAATACCGGAACTGGAATCCCAACTCAGAACTATCCGAGAAGCACTGGAAACAGATGCCCAAGGCACACAGATGCTGAAGGAGCAAGTGAGTGAGGATGATATTGCCGAAATCGTAGCGAAATGGACGGGTATCCCTGTTTATCGGTTGATGGAAGGTGAGACGCAGAAACTCCTTCACATGGAAGAACGCCTGTGCGAACAGATCATTGGACAGGACGAGGCTGTGAGTGCTGTTTCTAACGCAATCCGGCGCGCCCGCGTCGGCCTCGGCGACCCTGATCGTCCACTCGGTTCTTTCCTCTTCATGGGTCCGACCGGTGTTGGCAAAACGCACCTCGCCAAATCGCTTGCGGAGTTCCTTTTCGACGACGCAAACGCTATGGCGCGTATCGACATGAGCGAGTACATGGAAAAACACACCGTCTCGCGACTCATTGGTGCGCCGCCGGGATACGTCGGCTACGATGAAGGCGGGCAGCTCACAGAGGCAGTCCGACGACATCCGTATTGTGTCATCTTACTCGACGAGGTAGAGAAAGCACATCCAGAGGTGTTCAACGTCTTACTTCAGATGCTCGACGACGGTAGAATGACGGACGGGCAAGGACGCACAGTCGATTTCAAGAACACGGTCGTTATTATGACCTCGAATATCGGTAGTCAGTGGATTAGCGATGCGCTCCTGGATGGAAAGGAAATTCGGCGTAAGGTAATGGAAGCCGTACAAGCACATTTCCCACCGGAATTCCTGAACCGTATTGACGATCTGATCATCTTCGATCGCCTTGACATTGAGGCGTTAAAGCGGATTGTTACATTGGAATTGGCGCAGCTGAGTCTTCGCTTCGCCGAGAAGGAGATGACCTTGACGCTCACTGAATCTGCGAACGCGGAGTTGGTGAAACGTGGATTTGATCCTGCCTACGGCGCACGTCCGCTCCGACGGACAATCCAGCGCGATATTCTCAATCCGTTGGCTATTCAGATGTTGGAAGGTGCTTTCCACGATGGTGATGCAATCACTGTTGACTTTGAAGATGAAGGGTTCGTTTTCAGGAAGGCGTAACTTACCACACTCAATGTTGTTAGTGGTAGTATCCACGCCACCTTTACTGCATACAATCTCCAATTTTGGCTGCTGGCGAGGTTTCCTGCAGAAATGCCCAAGCAAAAACACCTCGCCTATTTTCTTTCTCAAAGACGGTCCTGACCTAAACCCGTCTTGGTGAAATGCGTGAAAAACTTGACATCCGCGCGATTCCATGTTATATTACAAGTTATAAATCCGCGAAAATACAAGGAGTTATCTCGTGAAAAAATCGAATTGTGCACCAGCGAAAATTCCAGTCAACGTGCCGAAATCCGACTTGCGAAAAGATGATGTTGAAATTGCAAACAGTGATATTCCACCTAAAAAAGAGCGGCAGGGTCCCGTACCCCCTCCAAACTATACCTTGGAGGAACTCTTAGCTAAAGTGCCAGAACCTACAAATAGAGGGCCAGAACCCGGTTTTTCGGGTGAAGTTGACACGGGTCCGCCAGTCGGCAAAGAAGTATGGTAAGATTAGTTTATGTATGTCCCACGACACGGTGATATAGTGTGGGTTGACTTCAATCCACAAACAGGACATGAACAAGCAAAAGAGCGTCCAGCACTTGTCCTATCGGAGGAACTCTACAATCGCAGATTGTGGTTGGCAATTATGTGTCCGATTACGACGAGTCGGAAATCTTACCGCGTAGACCTTGATGTTTCTATACCTCCGGGAGTGGAGATTCGCAATAGGGAAAATACTGGCACTTTTGAACTCACCGGAGTTATCCAAGCCGACCATATTAAGAGTCTTGATTGGTGGGCAAGAGGGGCCAAGTACGCAGGTGACATGCCAGATGCAACGGTAATTCAAGTTTTGCAAATAGTGGGAAAACTCGTGAAGATCTGGTAAGGAAAACCAACAATGAAACACTCAAATTAGAAGGAAGAGGAAAAAATGAGACGTTTTGGCACCCAAGGTCCCGTGCATCCAGCGGAAAACTATGTCGTCGCACGCACCGAGAAAATTAACGATTTCATCAACCGCATTAAAGACGGTAAATATATTGTTATCTTCGCACCGCGTCAAACCGGTAAAACGACCTTCTTTCAGCGTGCCTTGGACAGACTCATCACAGAAGCACCTACCTACTTTCCGATTCCGCTGAATTTTGATATTTATAAAAACCTCTCCCCTTCCACTTTCTACGGACATCTCTACCAGCAGATTCACCAGGGAATTGAACAAGTTTTCCAGCAACGTGACACTGCTCCCTCGGACGCTTTAACGGAATTTTTGACAAACACAGTGCTTACCAATCACCTTTCCCTATTGGAATTCTTTAGGCAGTTTGCAAATTTTTTGGACGTTGAATGTAACGAGGAAAAAGTTGTCATCGTTATCGACGAATTTGACGGCATTCCGCAAGCCGCACTGAGCGATTTTCTCCACACCCTCCGCCACATCTACATTGCCGGTAAACCGCGGTGCCCCCATAGCGTCAGCATTGTCGGGGTCAAGAGCATCAACCAACTTAACTACGATCGATCCATCTCTCCGTTCAATATCCAAGATGAGTTCCATTTGCCGAACTTCACGCGGGAGGAGGTAGAAGACCTGATTGGACAATACACGGCTGAAGTCGGCCAAACTTTCGATCCAGCGGTTATCACATCTATTCATAAACAGACTGCCGGCCAACCTGTCCTTGTCAATCGACTCGCGCAGATTCTCACAGAGGAGCTTGATATCCCGAAAACGGAAATGATCACGATGTCGCATTTTATAACGGCACACACACAACTCCTCTACAGCCAAAACACTAACATTGTGCATCTGACAACGAATATTCGTAAAGATCCGCGCTTTGAAAAAATTTTGATGAGAATCACAGCACACGAGGATGGGGTACCTTTCAACCCTCACGATGAGCTCATCGACATCCTTGCCACCTATGGCGTTATTTCCAAAGGCACAGACAATATGTGTGACATTGCTAACCCAATTTACCTATATGCTATCCTACAGGCATTCAAACCTACGGTAAATGGGCTTGAGGAGAAATATTTTCCTGAAAACAACATCATAGGTTTCCGGGCTTATCTCACAAACACGGGACAGATCGACATGCAGGCGTTACTTGATAACTTTAGGAATTTCATCGCACGTGCAGGCTTTCAAATTCTGCAAGTGCCTCAAACCCCACAAGAATCTGTCGGTAGACATCTCCTCCTCACCTACCTTGATGGGTTCGTCCAAGCGGTGGGAGGCAACATGTACCTTGAAATCCAAACGGGACGTGGAAGAATAGATCTCTGTATTGTCCACAACCAACGAAAATACGTCGTTGAGACCAAGATTTGGAGAGGCGAGAGACGATATCAAGCAGGCAAACGGCAGCTCGCTGCGTATCTTAAATTGGAGAACGCGATAGAAGGGTACTATGTCGTCTTTGATCACCGCGAAGTCCCGGAACCACGAGTAGAGACAGAGACAGTGGAAGGTTTCACGATTCGGAGTTATGTCATTTCTGTGATGCAAGAAAGACCCTCATCGCTTTAAGATTAATCAAATCTTGTTTTTGCTGGCGAGATTCCTAACGCGAAAACAGCCAATAGGAGAACTGACAATGCTTAAACACATTATAGATCCCGAAGTCGAAGAATACGAAGATGTCTACGATGACCATGAATACTTCGCAGCCCAAGAACTGCAGCAACGAGAAGGAATGCTCTTGAAACAGGGCAACGAATTCAAAGCCTCTGTCTGGTTAACATCTGAAGATGCCGAGGTTCTGATAAAACTTGCTGAGGAACGCGGGATCCCAGCGGGTGAACTTATTGACGAATGGATTTATGAGCGCATTAATGAAGCGTTAGATCGTTGGACCTAACCGTTCGTAGTAGGGCAATTTTGCGGCGTACTCGCCCCCGGTGAAGCCCTTATGGGAAACCTCATACCGTTGATTTGGAATGCCCTTAAGGAAAACCTTCATACCGTTGATTTATGCGATCTGCATTATTGCCCGTTTTGCCAAGTTTCAAACTGTGCTTGCAACGGAAAGGAAAATCAACAATGAAACACTCAAACTGGACAGAAGCCGACTCACGCAAATGCAAGCAGATTTGGGCGGAATACCAGAAACGGCACGATATTAGCGATCGAATTGGACAGACAGCCGGGATCGATCCGAAAAGTGGTCGGATTTGGTTCGGCGACTCAGCAATAGAAATTGTTGAACAACGCCGCACTGAAGGCTTGACTTCTCCACTTTTCTTTGAACGCGTCGGTTTTAAAACCTATTTTCGGAAGGGTGGGCATCAATGATACACGGGACCGTATCGGATGTAGGTGTGCCAACAATTATCCTTTCCATGCTCCAGCGGAGCAATATGTCTATAGAAAATCGTCCATTATTACCGCGCACTCCAGCGGAGTGCTATGTCTATACACATGGAGCAACTCAGGTTACATATTGTTCAAAATCGCCTATAGATTGAAAAAATTTAATTTGACAAAATTTTTCGGAATAACGTATAATGGGGATATATTCAAAAGTTTCGATAACTCTTAAAGAATTTCCGACGGCATTACACAGCGTTAGAATATCCACTTGTGTCCCATTGCCTGATTTTGTAGCAAAAGTTATTGTTTTACGTTGAGTTTAAGGAGGCCTTTACTTCGTTTTCCTGCTCTTATGCTAAGGTAACAAAAATTAGGAATAGTTATGCGTATACAATTAATTCAACAGAAGGTTACAATTGGTAGTCAAGTTACATTTACGCTGAAAACTGGCGAGAAAATATCAGGTTCCCTCACTGAGCTTGGTATGGATTATATTGCGCTAGATGTAGCAAATGGACAAAAAATTTTGGATGTTGAAGAGATACAAGGAATTCATCTTGAGGAATCTGACCACTCAGATGCTATTGATGGACAACTCAATGAAATTGAAAAACGGTTTAAAAATAAAATTGAAGATGCTAAAATTGAATTGGAACCGCCAGACTTTACCTTTCCAGCAGATGAATTGAAAGGTTGGCAAAATACAGATATTGCTGCCAAATGGTTACAAATCAAAAATAAATATGAGAACGCTCAAAGAATCAACGAATTAAGTACTAAATTTGGCAGAATCCAACCCCTTCTTGAAGACCTCAAACCTTTAGTTAGACGTTTCCCAAATTCATCATCACTAAAACGGGCATCTGCCTATTTTAACGCACTTTCACATCCAAATGATTGGCAAAAGGCAATTCATATCTATCAAGAGGTGGCGATTACTTCAGACAATTCTAATGATTGGTTTAATGTTGCAGTATCTGCGTTGAATCTCAATAAAGAAGAACTTGCCTGCTATAGTCTGGAGAAATTTTTCCAAGATGTTTCCGTTATCGATGCACCTAATGCTTGGTATATTTATGTCAGTCTCATAGAAAAATTCAACAACCTTTCTGCCTTCCGTGAACTGTGTAAAACAGACGAAAACGACATAGAAGTGTTATTGGACGCGGCGATTTATCTGTTAAAGAAAAAGGTGACTACAGAATTAGCGACAGAAATTGTCCAAAAACGAGGCAAAGGCGAATCTACAGAAGTTTTACTAAAAGAAGTATGTCAAAAACTTGGAGGGCAGTCCACTACGTCCTACCGTCAATTTTTATCCGAATTCATGAACGAAATAATCAAATCGGAGAAGAAATCGGGCCCAATACCATCCGACGGTGCTAAATCCGGTAGTACAGTAAAAAAACCCGATCCTCAAGGTGGACCACAAAAACAGAATTTACAAACACAAGATGAAACTCTTTATTTCAAAGCAAAGCATGCGGACATGACAGAGAAGAACCTCGAGAAGGCGGAACGCCTTTATAGAAAATGTATTGCCCGAAATATTCGGACTGATAGTGCAATAAAGGATTTGGCGATGGTACTCGTCCGGTTAGACCGCCCTGATGAAGCTGTTAAATTCCTTGAGGAGAGGAGACCGGGCGTAGAAGACAAACGGTCTTTGGATAACATCCTTATTGCTGTGTACCCTGCTGCAAATCAATATGAGAAAGCAATCGCTCTGCTCAAAGATTCTCTTGGGCGGGCTTCAAAGAAAGAAAAAAAATCGGAAATCCACTTGCAAATCGCGAATAATTATATCAAATTAGAAGATTATGTAAGTGCTGAAGTCCAATTCCAGCAAGTGCTAAAACTACAAAAAAATAATGTTCCCGTACAAAGAAACCTGGCCCTTTGTCTTTCAAAGCAAAATCGTTATGATGAAGCAAAGTATATTTTGAATAGAATTCAAAATATGTCTCCTGACGCGAAGACTAAGAAATTATTAGAAGCAATAGAAAGAGCTCAAATGACAGGGAAATTTAATCTTGATGATGACAGTATCATTGAGATCGAAACTGTTCTCTCATATTTTTCAGGCGAATTAAGCAACTTTGCACAATTTTTCCTGGATCGGTGTACATTTGATGGTGTCCCACCTGAGCGAGTAAATGATGGAAAATACACAGGTTCTGAAAAAGATTTTAGTGATGATATAGAGGAACTTGAAAAACTAGCTAAGCAATTAGGGACTAGACGGCCACGCGATCGAAGTAGTTACTATCTTTCATCTGCAAGAATCTATTTTGACCGAGGGGATAACCGAAATTTCTTTTATCGATACCTATGCCGTAGTTTTGCTTCAAGAGGCGATGATGCCGCAGGCGAAAACAAACACTTGGATACCGTTAGAAATTGGTATTGTGAAGCACTAAAAGCTTATGATGGAGATCGTGATCGTCAGAATGAAATAGATGCTGTTAAGTCCATTACAAGGTACCTCTATTCAACATTGGGAGGGACCTATATCAACCTTACTCCGAACATTCCCTCTATTGATAAAGCAATAGAAGATGTGCTTAATCAGCATCCGGATAAAGACAAGGTTTTCAATGCAATTGCTTATCTTGTTTTGCACAGTCGATATGCGGCAAACAGAATTTTGAGGCGTCTATATGAAAATTTACCTCTACAGACAATAGCTCTTAACTATTTAATAAAGCAGCCGGGACTTGTTTTTGCGCCATCTATAGAAAATCAGAATGATTTCATTCGACTGTGGAATGAGTTGCGGCTTAAGCAATCCGACGAAGCAGGGACGATATCAAACGACTTGCGGTTATTGAACAACTTTGATCTTACCCCGTCTTGGTTAGAAGATAACATTAGACTTGCAGAAGACATTCGCTCAAGCATGTTCTTTGAATTAGATCAGCAGCGCATCGGAGAGTTGCAGAGGGTACTTGAGACAGCTTTGGAGCTTTGTAAACAGGTGACCTTTGAGGAACGAGAACGTCTGTGCATTCAACTTGGGGACCTTTGTCAGGATCTACACCGAGAAATTGAAGAAAGTCCAACAAGATTATCTGTAGAAGATGTTTATCCTATTATTAAAGTGATTCAGGAAAGAGTGGATTCATACCTCAATGAACTTTACGAGACTTCAAAACCTCAATTGACGCTCAGACTACCTGTGGAATCTTATGTCCCTGATACTGACAGAGAAATAAAAGTCCAGATTGTGTTAGAAAATGAGAGAGGTCGGAGTCCCGCTGAGTCATTGGAGCTAATCGTTCAGGGGGACGAAGCATTTTTTGTAGTAACAGAACTGGAGATTAAACAGAATGAATCTTTACGTGGAGGAGAACAGTCAATTCTGACAGTTCCATTACGCGTAACTCCGGATGCTTTACAATCCCAAACCTTTTCTTTATCCCTTTGTGCTCAGTACCGTACTCGGACAGAAGAACAATTACGAACTCCAGTTCAGGATCTCTCCATCCGACTCTATTCAGAAGACGAGTTTGAGAAAATTAAAAACCCTTATACTGCTTATGCTGAAGGTGGTATTGTTGGCGATACGAATATGTTCTTCGGGCGTGAAGAGTTAATCCAAAATATTGCACAGGCCATCCGAGAATCTCGTACGCAGAGCAAGTCTGTCATGATTTTTGGACAAAAAAGATCTGGTAAGTCTTCGGTGTTGTATCACTTAAAAGAGTCGCTCCAGAAAGATAAAAAACTTCTTATCCTTGATTTAGGAAATATGTCCACGCTCCTGGATCGACAGGCACAAGCTTCACTCTTACACCAATTTCTCAACGGTATATTAAGGGAACTTGAGCGGGCGATTCGGAGGAAACATAGGGAGAGTTTGAGCCGTCTTGAACTTGCTATTCCCGGTAGAGAGTTTTATGACCACCCCGCGCCAATGCAACTTTTTGAAGATACATTTAGAAACTTAAAAGACTTGACTCATGATCAAAAAGGCCAAGAAGACTGGCAAGGCATAAGGATCGTTCTTTTGATAGATGAATTTCAGTATATCTATGAGCCAATCATTAAAGGTGAAATTTCTGACTCTTTTATGCAGAATTGGAAAGCTTTATTACAAGCAAACTACTTTAGTGCTGTGTTGGTAGGACAAGATGTGATGCAGAAGTTCAAACTCCGATTCCCCAATGAGTTTGGCACAACGCAAGATGAGCGGGTCACCTATCTCAAGGAAGAAGATGCACGTAAACTTATTGATGAACCAATACGTATTGGTGGAAGAGAGGGCGACAGCCGTTATCGGGAACAAGCAATCGAGCGAATTTCAGACCTCACTGCGGGAAGTCCCTTCTATATTCAAATTATTTGCAACCGCCTCGTTGACTACATGAATGTTAAACATGCTGGACTGGTAACAGAGGCGGATGTAGAACAAGTTAAAAATGAACTAATACACGACGTAAATGCACTTGGCTTAGACAAATTTGATAATCTCATCAATTCGGGAGATACATCGCCAGATGCTATTTCAGACGAAGATGCTTTAAAAGTCCTGAAAACTATCGCTGATAATAGTAATAGGACAGATCCTTGTCATCGCGATAGAATCGTTTGTCAAACAGATTCGCCAATTGATACGATTCTGGATGATCTTGAGAAGCGGGATGTTGTTAAACGCCGTGATCGATCATATCAAATTCAGGTTGAACTTTTCAAAGAATGGCTTGCCGTCAAGGGATAAAGGAAAAGAAGCATGAATCCATTTGCTAACTACGGTAGAATTGTCCATGGTGACCGTTTCATTGGGCGTAAGGCGATTGTAAACAATATTGAAAACCGGATTATCCATCCCAATAATCCGGGGAATCTTGCTATCATTGGAATGCATCGCATCGGCAAAAGCAGTCTGGTTCACAAGGTAATCATTGAACAGAAAGATAACCTAATTGAAAAAAGGATTCTTCCGATTTGGATGGGAGTTGCTTCATACGACCTGTCGTCGGATTTCTTCCACGCGCTTGTAAAGAGATCTGTTCGAGAAATGAAGAGATTAGGTTGGCTATCAGAAACGATTCAAGAATTAGCTGACTATGCATTGGAAACCGAAAATTCATGGGACGAAATTAAAGACTTTTTTACCGAAGTTAAAGAAATCGGATATTGGATGCTCCTTGTTTTTGATGAATTTGATCACGCGCGATATCTCTTCAAAGGAGACACAGCATTCCAACGATTACGAGAACTTGCTGATTACCCAGGTTACGGATTCTCTCTCGTTCTAACCTCTCGTCGAAGCATTAGAGATATTGAGCGTCTAGCTGGCTCATCCTCTCCATTTCATAACATTTTCCAAGTTCAACGTTTAGCAATGTTCAATGATGATGACTTAGCAACCTACTTTTCTCGATTTTCAGACACCGGGATATCAATATCTGATGAGCAAAGAGAACGTGTGTTGTTCTATTGCGGAACTCATCCCTATCTTCTTGAAATGTTAGGTTACGAAATAGTTGAGATGTTTCGTCAAAATCAAGAACAAAAGATTGATGTTGACAAAGCCTCTGATAGTATTCTACAGTCTATCTTCGACCATTATGACGATATGATTCAGTTACTGCGGGAGGATGGAACGCTTAGTAAGTTGATCCAAATTTTGTTTGGTCCCGTCATTGATGTCAAACCAATTGATGTGGCTGAGCTTGAAAACTATGGTTTAATCAAACCAACCCAAGGAGGGTATTATATCGCTTATTCAGAAAACTTTCAGGACTACCTTAAGTTGCACGAACGCTCTACAGAATTTACATCTGATTTGTGGCCGCTTTGGAGAGATACTGAGAAGGCACTTCGCGAGGTGATTACAACCACTATGGTCAACGTGTTTGGAGAAAACTGGATTGAAGTATTGGGAAGACAGCCTTATAACTTGCAGAACATTTTTGACAACTGCCGGAAAACACAACAGGCAGAAGAGAAATCATTTGGAGACCGAGCATCACAGGATTTGATGGATTTTACTTATCCCGCCGATCTGTTTGCGATTATTTGCAAGAGAAAATTGTGGAATGACCATTTTCGGGCTATTTTTGGTCGTGACACAAATTACTGGGAGCAACGCAACCAATTACTAGCAAAATGCAGAAATCCGTTGGCTCATAATCGTGATAATATACTTTCCCCCGGTCAGCGTAAGACACTTGAAGGGTACTGTGAGGACATTCTGGACGTATGGTCTTCCGTGAACTCCGCTTGACAATTCGAGTTACTCAAGGTATAATTGAGAAAACATCCTAACAGAACTATAGTTTGGACAATTTGTAAGAATTAAGGTGTTTGAAAGCAGAAAACGAGGTATCCTTTCATAAACACATCACTGTTTTGAAAGGAACGTAATATGGACCTCCTTTTCTGCCTGAGAGATATTCTATCAGATTTTCGGCATTTATTCAATCCACAAAACTTCACAGTTTTCCAAGCGTTTATCTTCGGCTTCATCGCCAATACAAGCAAAGGCAGCCTGACCGACCTGTATCAATGTAGTAGCTCGGAAACCCAGTATTGGTCCTTTCTGAAGTTTCTTTCCCGGGGGCAATGGAACGCCGATGCCGTCGCCGCAGTTCTCATCAGACGCATCCAACATCTTTTTGAGGAGTGGGTTTATGTCTATGATGAAACTAAGGCACTCAAGACCGGTAAATCTCAATGGGGTTTACACTTTTTCTGCAACTTCAGTTATCAAAACGGACGCGTGAATCAATCAAAGTTTCATTACGGACATGAGTTTGGGGCGTTAGGTTTATTGTGTCAAACACCGACACAGTGGCAACTATTCCCCGTCTGGGTGAAACTTATTGCGCCCCAGACGCGCCGCGATAAAAGTGGATCGGTATTGAAGCGTATCTGTTCAAAGATACCTCGGGGGCTTATCCTCTTTGACCAGGGTTTCGCACGGCGAAAAGTCTTCATACTGGTATTGAACTTCGGCCATCATCTCTTATGTCGTGCGAAATCTAATGCCGTGTTTTATCGTTTACCCAAACACCCCAAACGCCCCAAGCGCGGGAGACCTCGCAAATATGGAGCCCGTCTCGATATACGTAGGTTGCGGTATAAGGAGATAGACATAGACGATAGAAAGTATTCGATCACCTCAAAGGTCGTGCGGACGAAAATGTGTGATGCCGACATCCGACTCGTCGTTATCCGCAGTCGCCCGAAAGTCTCAAAACCTTATCGGTATTTCTGCGTCTTTACCACAGACCTGACGCTTGAGATCCCGAAGATCGTCGAGTCTTATCGACGCAGATGGCACATCGAAACCACCTTTCGGGACGCTAAAGCGCACTTCGGCTTCGATGCCTATCGCGTTAAATCTCGCAAGAGCATCAATCGGTTGGTTCAACTCAGTTTCGTCGCAGCAAGTCTGACGAAGTTGCTGTTCACAACACCAGCCACGCCACAGCAAGCCATAAGCGTTGAGCGGGTCTGTCAACATCTTGGCATTCATTGGTATCGTCCGAAGAAACTCACACAAGGCTTGCGGGTGGCTTATCTCCGCTCGCAAATGGCAGCGTCATCATTTTTTGTCAAGTTTAAAGAAAAAACAAACTCGCAGAATATTAAGGTGAGTGTTCAAGAAGATATGGCACTGCCTTTCGACGAGGCAGCATAAATTTTACAATATTGTCCAAACTATAGCATTGAACTCATAGCGAGTACGCGCTAAGCCTCGTTGAAAGTTATACGCAAGTTAATCATAGAATATGCGAGATACCGAAATCCTAAACGCGTTTCTTTGAGTTTATCATAACTCAGTGCGAGTCTCCGATAAGTGTCTTGCCACCCGAAAGTTCGCTCGACTTTATATCGGTCTTTGTATAAATCTTTTCTAAACCACCGGAACTTGCGAGCAATGACGATAGGGGTCTTAGCATTCCGGCGGTTTGGATAGATGACGCGAATCAATCCATGTGCTTTGATAAGGTCATGATTCGCTTTAGAATCGAACCCTGAATCCAGCGTCAGAGCAGATGCGCTGAGATCCATACCGATACGATGACTCAAGGTCATAAGACCGGTAAAGACTTCAGGCAAGATCGTTGTATCATGTTGGTTGACGGGTTTCGTCGTTATCGGCGCGATGATGAATCCATGATTATCAGTGATAGTCAGTTCTTTTTCACCTTTTTGGTGTTTGTGTCCTGAATACCCGGTGCCATCGCCCCTTTTTTGACGACCGTATTTGACCCATCTCCATGAAGACGAGACGTGTCAAGTTGTTCCGTCTCCAGCAGGTGTATCACCGATGCTTCAAAGAGTTTCTCATAAGAACCATCTTTGGACCAACGATTGTGCCATTTATAGACATTCGACCAATGCAGTTCATTCCGCCGTGTTCGGAGCTGCTCCCATTGAATGCCAGTATGTAAAACATAGAGGATATAGTTGAATATCTTATAGAAGGAGAGTTTCGGCTTCGGACCTTTGATGCGTTTCGATAGATGCGGCAAGATATAGGCATTAAAATCCTTGCGTGAAACCTGCTTCGGAATACCGTGGTATCTCGGGGACTTCTTTTCAGGAGTTTCCTCTGACATAATAGCACCTTTGATAAACGACTTGTGCTAAATAGAATTTAGGTTGAATAGGTCCATCCTTATGTTATCCTATAAGTTCAGCTAACAAAAGGAAACATAAGGATGGAGTTACAGTCTACTTTAGAACACTATGCGTTGCAACTGAAAAATGTCCCCTGCACGCTCGTAGCCGTCGCAGGCGTGGTGCGGAAGATCATGAAACTCCTTTATGAGACGCATTTTCGAGATGCTGAGAATCATAGACCCGGTCGCAACCCCGACTGCCCCGACAGCGACATCCTCGCTATCGGGTGGCTCTTGGAATCCATCGGAGCGGACAGTGAAAGTTCGGGGTATCGGCGTTTGAAATCTCAACTCCGCACGGTTTTCCCGTCTTTACCTGAACGCTCGCGTTTCAATAGACGCAGACGGAATCTATCGGGTGCTTCTGAAGTCATCCGTCGGACTTTGACGCAGGTCTTACCCAAGTCGGATGTCTTTATCGTTGATTCTTTTCCAATGCCCATCTGCGATGTCAAGCGCGCCGAAGCGTCAAAGTCCGACCTGAAGTGGGCAGACGCATCGGGAACACTTGCCACTTATGGACATACTGCCACGAAAAGTCTCGGAACGTTCTTTGGATTTCGGGGACATCTGATAACCACCCTTGACGGCGTGCCTGTTGACTTCGCCATCGCTTGCGCACATATAGACGACCGAGAAGTCCTGCGCGTGATGTCTGGAAACCGGGGGTATCCCATCATTCTCGGGGATAAAGGTTATGTCTCTAAGGCACTTCAGCAAGAGCTACTTGAAACTGAAAACACTTGTTTGCTGCCGACGCTGCGCCGGAATCAGAAGCGACAGTATCCAGAGGACTTTAGCAAACACCACGTGAAAATGCGCAGACGCATTGAGACGACGATCAGTCAACTCACAGAGCAGTTCGGGGTTTCTCGGGTGCGTGCGCGAACGCATTGGGGCCTTCAAACCCGCATGAGCAATAAGATCGGTGCCTGTCTGATAGGTGTTTTCCTCAATAAGTGTTTCGGACGTCCTTTGATGCAACTCAAAGACCTCGTCCTCGCATAAATCGACATCTCTCAAAATCTAATTAGCACAAGTCGTTTGATAAAGTAATAGCGATGTAAAGTGGAAAAAAGACATAAACTATCTGCTCTGATTCCACTATTTTACCACATCCTTATGTTTTACTCAATATGACTTCATCCGAAAAGTGGACGAATTTGGTTCGGTGACTCTATTTCAGAGATCGTCGAACGCCGGCGTACTGAGGGCATGACCTCTCCTCTTTTTTTGAACGCGTCGGTTTTAAAACCTATTTCCGGAAGGGCGGACACCAATGATGCACGGCACCGTGTCGGATATAGGCATGCCAACAATTACCCTTTCCATGCTCCAGCGGAGCAATATGTCTATAGAGAATGTTTGCCTTAAAAATTGCAGGCAGATCTGTTCGTAGTAGGGTGACTCATCGCCCGTCATAGTGTCGGGCGAATCGATTGATCCAAAAAGTCCTATAATTTTAGGTTGGACAGACCATTAGGTTACGGATCGTTTAAAATTATTCGTAGATTAAAAAAATTTAATTTGACAAAATTCTGGGGAACATCGTATAATTTGATAAATATGGTTTCGACCTTAGAGAATTCTGCCTGATCTAAATCAACGCAGACTTGTTTCCGGGATATACTCATTTCAGATCAAAACTCAGATCAGAGAAATAGGATGGATTCAACACCGTATAAAATCGTCCAAACAATATATGTGGATGCTGGTTTTTCACGACTCTTGGATCTAATTAGTGGATATCTATACAAATTGGACTGGTACGTTGGAGATGCTCGCGAAGATTCTCTCCGTCACAGACCTGCTCTGTGCCGATGGAAAGACTGCAAAAAAGAAGGAAAGGTTGCCTTAGTTCTCTATCCAGCTCGCTCTCTCTGTTCAACCACAGGCTCCGGCATTTTGCTTCGAGTTCTTCACCTACGACGCTTCATCCAAGAAAAAACTCAATCAATTTCGTCCATACCTAACGAAATTCGCTGTGGCCTTGACCATCTTCCCAACATCGTGGAAATAGACGTGCACGGCTTATGGCGCGAGCTTGGTGATGATTTAGCCAGCCAGTTGGCACGGCATTTGACTGACCACGGGTGCCAAGCATGTATGAAATCGATCTCTGGTGATTTGGTATGGATTAAGTGAAATTCTTGATTTTATTTTAACGGAGTAAAACAATTATGCCTAAGGACTTAATTGAAGACATAAAAAAACAAGTGCCAATTGATAGCCAAGTTACATTCACGTTGCAAACTGGTGAAGAAATCTCAGGTGTATTTGCTGGGATAACACGCGAAAGTATCATTTTAGATACAAGAGATGGCGAAAGGACACTCCCGTTGGAAAGGATCGCAGATTTTCAGATCGGATCCCCTCAACTACCAAGGGATCTTATTCATTTTAAAGAGCAGACTTCCGAAAAACTTGTTGAAATCAAGAACAAGTTTGATATTGGGATTAAGGAATCTACCATTGAATTGGAACCCCTAGATTTAACAGATATTGTTTTTCCAGGACAAGAACTACCAGGCTGGGAAAAGAAATCCCTTGCTGGTGGCACGAGCATCAGTGGCATGTGGTTAGAAATTAAGCAGAAGTATGAGGAAGCACAGAACGCCAACGAATTAAGTTCTGAATTTAACAGAATTCATCAGATTATCAAGGAATTCAAACCTTTAGTTGAACTTTTTCAAACCTCTCCAACTCTGAAACGAGTTCTTGCCTATTTCTATTCAATATCAGAGAATTGGGATGAAGCCCTTCAGAACTACCAAGAGGCCGCTATTCAATCTGAAGAGGTTAACGATTGGATTAACGTGGTAGCATTGGCTTTACAATTAGGGAAAGAAGAACTCGCTTGTTACAGTCTAGGGAAATTTTTTCATAGAACTTCCATTATTAACCAGCAAGAGGCTTGGTTCGTCTATGTTAATTTGCTGGAAAAATTCAATAATTTCCCTGCTTTCAGTGAACTGTGTAATATGGAAGAATACAAAATTGGAGAGGACGAAATTGCGTTTTTACTTGAGACAGCCATTTATTTGCTCAAAAAGACAGGAAACGCAGAGTGGGCAACAGAACTTTCAAAAAGATATTCTTCAAAAGAATCCCCAGCAGAATCTCTGGAATCTTTACTTAGAGAGATATCCCAGCGATTTGATGGCGAACCGACCCAATCTTATCTTCGATTTTCAAAGGACTTTGAGAATTTTGCACTTGACTCAAAGCGAAAGTTGGATAAATTGAGTAGCGAACTGGATGCCCCTTCTGTTCCAGAATCATTATCCGGGCTCGGAATGACGCAACTTTATAAGAAAGCAAATCGATACTACAAGACGGGCGACCTTGAATTAGCTAAATTTTGTTATCAACAATGCATTGAGCAAATTCGTAAATTCGGCACCTCAAGTTCCGAGTATCTAATCTTAGACTCCTCAATCAAAAAATTGACAATAGTCCTTGTCAGGCTAGACCAATCAGAGGAAGCTGCAAGTATTCTTGAAGAGTATCGCCAAATCGTAGTAGACGATCCAAATATAACCGATAATAATAAACAGGCCTTGGATAACTTACTGGCTAATGTATGCGAACATACCAATAGACATACAGAGGAAATCTCTTTAACTGAATTTGCAAAGTTCTTCTTGAAACGTTGTGAGTTCGAGGGACTAGCATCGAACATGTTAGTCCAAAACGTCCACAATGGAAAATATATTGGGCTGGATGAAGACGTTCAACGACATATAAAGAAACTCAGAAGTGTAACCAAGGTAGGAGGGGTTTTTAGCCCACGCGAACGCAGTAGATTTAGTCTTTCAGCTGCCAGAATCTACCTTGATAGAGGAAATAATCAAAATCTTTTTTTTCAACAACTTTGCCTCAGTTTCGCCTCTAGAGGAGAGATGGCCGTTGACAATACAGATTTGGATGCTGCAAGGGCATGGTATTGTGAAGCATTGAGGGCTTACGACGAGGCCAAAACCCTTGATAGCAATAACGAAATCGGCTTCCTTGTAGATGAAGCAAATGCTTCACTTGTTAGATATCTCTACTCAATATTGGGAATTAACCAAATCCCTCGACCACCTCAAATTCCATCCATAGATAAGGCGGTAGTAGACCTGATTTCTGTCGAGGAAAAAAAAGGATTTGATGCCATCGTCTATCTCATTTCAAACAGTCAGTATGCTTCCGATCAAATTTTGGGGTCTCTCTATAGAGATAGGTCTTTACAAACGAAGGCTCTTGACTATCTAAAAAACAATGAGATTAGTATTCCGCGTTCTCTGGAAGATTCGGAGGGTTTTATTATATCGTGGGACCGGTTAAAGCGCACGCATCGCGAAGAATCAGACAAAATACTAACCAAGTTGGAACTACGGGGATTTACACTTGCAACACACTGGCTAACAGAGAAAATTGCACTTGCCAAAGAAATTATTCCAAAACTAATTTTTGAATTAGATCGGCAACGCGTCGAAGTGTTAGTAAAAGCTCTTGAGCGTGCATCGGTCCTTTGCCAACAAGAAGAATTTACGATTCAGGAAAACTTGTGTTATGAAATTGACCGATCTTGTCAAACTCTGTGTGAAGAGATCGAAGGAAAACCAACAAAGTTATCAGTAGAAAACGTTTATCCTATTATTAAAATCATTCAGGATGAAGTAAAAGCACATCTTCAACAACTCCAGGAACAGTCAAAACCCGATGTGAAACTTGATTTGTTGGTGGAATCTTATACGCCGGATAACGATCAAAAAATTCCTGTTCGAGTTGAAGTAAGCAATAAAAAGGGACGGAACCCCGCTGAGGCATTAGAGTTAGTTATTCAAAACGATGAAACATATTTTATTATTACAGAACCGAATGTCGGTGATAAATTTCTATCTGGTGGTGAAAAACGCTCCTTGACAGTTCCTTTGCAATTAACTTCTAAAGCTTTGGAGGAGGAAGCATTCACATTAAATATTTCTGCAAAGTATTTGAGCCGCACAAGAGACCCAGAATTTTCAGACATTCACAGTTTTTCAATAACACTTGACTCAGAAGAGCAGTTTGAGAATATTCCAAATCTTTATAACAAAGGAACAGGAATTGTGGAGGATCCGAAAATGTTCTTTGGGCGTAAAGAATTAATTGACAAAATCGTAGAGAGGATACAAAATGATCGTGGGCATAGCGAGTGCGTGTTAATATATGGCCAAAGAAGATCTGGTAAATCCTCAATTTTATATCACCTAGAATCCGATTTGAAAAAACAATCAGAAGACTTACTTATCTTGAATTTGGGAGATATTCGGGTATATTGGACTATGATGGTGCTCCGGTACAAAACCTTCTCGCGGAGATTTTGCTAGTTCTAGAAGATGCTATTAAAGAGCAAGGCAGCACAAGGTCCGGCCTTGATTTTTGTATTCCAAATATAGAAGAATTCTATGCATATCGTAATCCACTACAATACTTTGGAAATACACTTAGGAAATTTAAAAGTTGTCTCAAAAGATCAGAAGGTTGGCAAGATGTCCGTGTTGTGATTTTAGTAGATGAATTCCAAGATATCTATAGAGGAATCGTAGGTAGTAAACTTTCTAAATCGTTCACAAGCAGTTGGAGGTCTTGGTTACAGTCAAACTATTTCGATGCTATTCTTGTAGGACAAGATGTGATGGCTAAGTTTAAGGCGGATCCAGATTTTGCTAACGCGTTTGTCATAGCATACGATGAACGAATCACTTATCTTACTGACACATTCGCGAAAGCACTCATCCAAGATCCTATGAGTATCGGCGATTGGGAAAAAGGCGATAGTCGTTATCGCGAACAATCGGTACAACGGATTTTGGATCTGACTGCGGGTAGCCCATTCTACATTCAGATAATTTGTCACCATCTCGTTAATTATTTAAACCGGAAAAGTTTTAGATTAGTAACAGATGCCCATGTAGATTATATCAAGAACGAACTAATAAGCAATGGAGACGAGGAAATTTTACTCGGATCGGGTAGTTTTGACAATCTTATCAATCCAGATGATACATCCCCGGATGCTATTTCGTCTGGTAATATGTTAAAAGTGCTAAAAGTGATTGCCGACAATAGCAGCCAAACAGATCCCTGTCCCCGTGATGACATTGTTTGTGCCAGCCTCTCGTCAACTGAAGTTGATAAGATTCTAGCCGACCTTGTAGGACGGGATGTTGTTGAACGCGTTTCAGGGCGCTATCACATTCGGGTTGGTCTATTTAGAGAATGGCTTGTTATTAACGGATAAAGGATAAATATATGAGCGATTTTGAAACTCCGACTGCTGGTTCCAGCAAAAACCTAGGTGCCGACTTCATTGGACATCAGAAGGCTATGGATACAATCGAAAAAGACATTATTTGCGGATCTATACCTCTGAATCTTTCAGTTATCGGATTAACTGGAACCCATAAAACCTATCTCATTGACCAAATAATTACGAAGCACGAAACCACGTTGCGAGAAAAGGGGATTCTGCCACTTCAAGTTTCATTCTGTATGTTTCTAGAAAAGGAAGATGATCCGAACTCACAGTTCTTCCGGGAGATTGTTAGAGACTGCATTCTTAAAATGGAGGAACAAAATTGGCTAACGGAAGATATCAGGACGAAAGGCGATAAAATACCGAATGTTGGGAATGCGGGTTTTGCAGTTAAAAATTTTTTTTATGAGGTCAAACGGTCAAGATACCACATACTTTTGATTATAGATGGATTTGATCGAGCCCGCGACTTCTTCGATGGAACAAATCCTTTCCAATTCTTACGAATACTAGCTGATCAAGCACGGTATGGGTTGTCTCTTCTTCTAATATCTCGTCGGGACATTAACAAAATTGAGGTGCGGGCTGGATCCGCTAATCCATATTTGTTTAACCTCTTTGTTTCATCTACTATGCGTTTGGGGATGTTTAGTGAGGACGACTTGGACATCTATTTTTCCAACCTCTCAGAAAAGACAATGATTACTTCTTCTGACAAGGAAAAAATATTGTCCTACAGCGGCGGTCACCCTCGTCTGCTGGAAAAGTTAGGTTCAAAGATTATTGACCAATTTCAAGAAAATCGCGAAATTAATGTTGAAAAAGCTGCCGACACCCTTAAATTGGAGTTTTCTAAGTTTTACCAGGACCTAATTGAGTTCCTGCGGGACGGAGGTTTGCTTAGCAAGTTACTCCAAATTTTGTTTGGGCCCATTGTTGATGTCGAGAATCATGAAATAACTGAACTTGAAATGTATGGTTTGATTAAGCTATCAGAAAACAAACAGTTTTATGTTACGTACTCAGAACACTTTCAAGATTACCTCGGGAGTCAGGAATTTACTGCAGAGTTATGGCCTCTATGGAGTGAAACCGAAATAGCACTTAGAGAGATAATTACAACTGTCCTTTCCGAATCCCCCGAGTACGGGGCCAATTGGACTGAGAAACTGAAGGAGAATTTCTCAAATTTACGTCTAATCTTCAAAGCTTGCCAGCAATTACAAGAGAAGGAAAAAAAGTTCTCTCCAAGTAGTGCATCACTGGATTTGATTAGCTTTACCAATCCCTCAGAGTTGTTTCAGATTATCTTCGTAAAAAACTTATGGGATTCTCATTTCAGCAACATTTTTAGTAACACCAAGCAATATTGGGAAGAGCGCAATCAGTTCCTTACGAAGTGTAGAAACGCTTTGGCTCATAATCGCGAAAATATACTTGATCCCGCTCAGGTTCATAAACTGGAGGAATATTGCCGTGAAATTTTGGCGGTACATAAGCAGTGGTCACAGAGCCACCTTAAGAACGACTTAAAGAGAACGAAATGAATAAAGCATTTGAACCAATTGCAAACCCTTACGCTTTCCACGCTGGACGTGGTGTTGTTGATCCAAATATGTTCTTTGGACGTAGGAAACTAATTCAACGCGTCGCGCATACTATTCGACAATCTGATTCGGAGAGTAAATGTGTGATGATATACGGCCAGAAGAGATCCGGCAAATCTACGATTTTGCATCATTTAGAGAGGCTATTCCATGAAGATAAAAATTTACTTGTTCTAAATGTAGGAAGTATTTGGAATATTGAGGATCCGGATTCTACAGTTTCTTTCCAATACCAAATGCTCATGGAAATTTTAGAGGCGTTGAAATCCGCAATTGGAGATCGAGTTAATAACGGTTTTACTTCCTTAGATCTTTCCATTCCTAATTATAAGGAATTCTATACTCATTCAGCCCCACTTCAACTTTTTACAGAAACCTTCGAGGAATTAAAAGGCTTAACCTCTCTCCAAGAAGATTGGCATGGTGTCAGAGTTGTTCTACTAATTGATGAATTCCAATATATTTATGCTCGAATCGTTGATGGTAGGATTCCTGAGTCGTTCATGCAAAGTTGGAAGGCTTTATTGCAAGCGAACTATTTCCATACAGTTTTAGTAGGTCAAGATGTGATGCCAAAGTTTAAAGCACGCTTTCCTAACGAATTTGGCACGACACAAGATGAACACGTCACTTATCTAAAGTCAGACGATGCAAGCAGACTTATTGACGAACCCATACGCATTGGAGGCAGAAAGGGTGAGAGCCGCTACCGGGAACAAGCAATTGAGCGAATTTTAGATCTCACTGCGGGCAATCCATTTTACATTCAAATCATTTGTGATCGCCTCATTGGCTATATGAATGCTAGATGTGCTGGCCTGGTAACAGAAGCAGATGTTGAACATGTCAAAAATGAATTGATATATGGTGTAAATGCCTTAGGTTTAGATAAGTTTGATAATCTCATTAACTCAGGAGACATATCACCAGATGCTATTTCAGCTGAGGATTCTCTAAAAGTCTTGACGATAATTGCTGACAATAGTAGCAGGAAAGAACTCTGTCCGCGCGAGCGTATTAACTGTAAGACAGATACTTCAATTGACGCGATCCTAGACGAGCTGGTGGAACGAGATGTTGTTGAACGCCATGATAAATCTTATCGAATTAAGGTCGGACTTTTTAGAGAGTGGCTTGCCGCCAATAGATAAAAAAACAAGCAGCATGAAAAAGAAACCATTAGAAACACAATTTATGCTTTGCATCGAAAATAGTGGTTGTGAAGACTTAGAGAAGCGGAAACTTTATCAAATTTTGCCTGATGCAGACGCAGCTCGAGATGGATATCTGCGAGTCGTCGATGAATCTCAAGAAGACTACTTGTATCCGGCATCTTATTTCATTTTTGTTGAACTACCCCGTAAAGCACAAGCGGCATTTGTAGCAACAAGCCAAGTGCTTTATCCGCAAAGGAGTGGGGAGGCCGATGAATCGTAAAAAAATGCCGCAGACCGATTCCATTCAAGAACTGGCACAGTTTTGGGACACACATGACTTAACGGATTTTGAGGATGAACTTGAAGAAGTGCGTGAATCCGTTTTTAACTCCCGAATTACCGGGTCCTTAACCACTGAAGAGGCCAGGATTGTGCCAGATATAGCGAAGGCACGTGGCATCTTTCCACGTGAACTGATTCAGGAGTGGGTTGCTGAACGTATTGAAACATTGTCAACAACAGTAACCTAACCAAACAGGGTCATTCGGTTCTGTCCCAAAGAAGAGCTATAGTAGATTTTAGAATTGCTTGGACACTCTATACCGGCGAGGTTAGGAAACCTCGCCTACCAAGTAGAGAGGAAATGTAAACTACTTTCATAATTCACTATAAACGTCTCTGACGCACCGTTCAAAACATCTTGACAATTCGGTTTGTGCAAGGTGTAATTGAAAAAACATCTTAACAGAAAGCCAGGACGCAATTATACCCATGAACCGAATTGACAAAAAATTTCAAGAACTCCGAGATCAAGGGGCCAGCGCATTTATGCCCTACCTCTGTGCTGGAGACCCGAATCCCGAACTTACCGACAAACTTCTTCTCACCCTTGAGGCAGCTGGGGCAGATATTATTGAACTCGGTGTCCCTTTTTCCGACCCAATCGCAGACGGGCCGACTGTCCAACGCGCAAGTGAACGCGCCCTTACACATCGTATCTCACTGGAGCAGATTTTGGCAATGGTGGCAGACCTCCGCCCACAGACGGAAATTCCTATCGCTTTGATGAGCTACTATAACCCAATTTTCCGGATGGGGGAAGAGGCGTTTTGCAAGGCGGCATGTGAAGTAGGTGTTGATGGTTTAATTGTCCCGGATCTACCGCCAGAACAAGCACAATCGCTCCTTGAAATCGCACCGCAATATAACCTCGCTACGATCTTCATGGTTGCCCCGACAAGTCCACCGGAACGAATGCAATTGATTGCATCGGTCAGCACAGGATTTATCTATTGTGTCTCACTGACGGGTGTGACAGGGGCGCGGGCAATGTTGTCAGACGAAATTGCGCCGACGATCGCGGAGTTGCGAAAACATACGGATAAACCCATTAGTGTCGGTTTCGGGGTGTCAACGCCTGAGCAAGCAGAACAGGTGGCAGAGATCGCCGATGGTGTGATTGTGGGAAGTGCGATTGTCAATGTCATCAAAGAACATATCAACGATGAAACGAAATTGCTCACTGCGGTGAAACAGTTTGCATCAGATTTGGCCGCCGGGGTAAAGGCGTAAGGCTCCTCCTGAATTTAATGGATGGAGGGTTCTACCATTATGGCTTATAGCAACTTCACTTTACAAACAGCACAAAAAACATTTCAATTGGAAATGGTTCAGTCTATAGGCATCTTCTCCGAAGTAGATCAGGTTGAGCCGAGTTCAGAGCTCAGCAAGGCACTGGCAAAGAAGGTACCCTTAGCCGTTGCGATAGGGACAGAAAAGGCGAAGTCGGAGATGATTGTCGCCGATATACTCGTTGAACTCCGCGAGCACTTTGAGCATCGCATTAGTCTTTTTTCAGGTATTGATTTCAATGTTGACACCGAAAACGACTTGACGGGTGTGTGCGATTTTCTGGTGAGCCTATCTCCAAACCAGTACTATTTGGAGTCTCCTGTTATCATCCTCGTCGAAGCGAAAAAGGACGATCTCATAACAGGTCTCGGACAGTGTGTTGCGGAGATGATCGCGGCGCAACGCTTTAATGCCGAAAAAGGGAACGATATTCCGTGTGTGTATGGTGCTACCACGACAGGGGTCAATTGGCTCTTCCTCAAATTGGAAGGGAAACGACTCCACATTGACATGGAAACTTATATGCTTGAACGTTGCGACAAAATCCTCGGCATCCTCGCCAGCATGGTATCACAAAAAGCATAAAATAAATAGCGATTCAGACGATTAACTACATCCCACGTTTGATACCGAATTCCGCCTCAAACGCCTCCCAAATATCCTCAGGAATATCAACCGTCGCTGCTTCATACCCATCTTCCACTTGTGCTTTGTCGGCAGGACCGAACATAACAACACCGTCTATTGGCGCAGCAAGGCAAAACTGCATCGCCAGATGACGGATGTTAACACCGCGCTCCTGACACCACCGCCACATTGCATGTGCTTTTGGTTCAGCGTCAGGGTTGCGGCGGCGTTCGGTTTCGACATCCGGTTCTACACCTGTCAAACTGCCCATACCCAACGGGCTCGCAAGGATGATACCGACATCGTGTTCACGTGCCAACGGCAAGGTCGTCTCCGCTGCGGATTGCGATAGCAGTGTATAGTCTAAGAAGGTCAGGATAATGTCAATATGTCCGGTTTCAATGAGTTCCCTGTGAAATTCATGAGAACGCACACCGGCACCGATATGTCGGATAAATTCCTCGGCTTTCATTTCTAAGAGTGTATCCAACGCTTGACCGGGTGCCAGGACGCTTTCCATATCAAGCGGGTCGTGAATAAGCACAGCATCAAGGTAATCTGTGCGGAAGGACTTGAGACTGTTCGTGACGCTCCAGCGTGTGCCATCTGCGGAGAAGTCTTTTCGACGTTCCGGGTGCGTGCCGACCTTTGCTTGCAGATAGATATTCTCTCGCAACCCACCAGAGAGTGCTTCGCCCCAGAGGTGTTCGGCATGTCCCGGATAGGTGTCAATATAGTTAATGCCGAGTTCGATACCGCGTTGGATTGCACCGATAACCTCAGCATCGGGTTTCTGCCAGAGCCATGCCGCGCCGAGCGCGAGTGCGTTTGGACGCATCTCCGTACGTCCCATCCGTCGGGTTTCTAATTTTGAGTTTTCCATAATCGTCCTGTCAGTTACGGCACGACAGTGTCTACTACCTTGCGACGCACAATAAAATGTGTAACGGCATGACGGCGTGTGCCTATTGTTTCATTCAGTTTTTTCAGAGGTATGTTCGTAGTAGTGCGATTTATCGCACGTCTACGCGTCCGTAACGGGCAATAAATTGCCCTACTACAAACCAGACCTACCGCTAATTTCAAGGTGACCGAAGCCCTATTATTACCCCAGTGCCTCTTTTAATTTATGTGTAGATTCAGCAAGGGATTCTTGTAGATACGGATACGGAAAACCGCCCCACCGATCAGGGGGTGGTTCGTGCGCCTGTGCGATTTTCAGACTCACAAAAACAGGGCCGGTCTCATTCCAGATTTTGGGGAGTGCCGCTTCCAATGCGTCTGCATCGTCAAATTCATAAACTTGCTGAAAACCGACACCTTTCGCAATCATCGTCCAACTGAAACCGCCGTTACCAACAGGGACGGGTTGATTGCCTGTCACCTCGTAAGTACCGTTATCACAGACGAAAAGAAGGTAGTTGGGCGGTGGTGTGTTTAGGGCAGTAATCGTCGCTAATGTGCCTAAACACATCAGCATGCTTCCATCACCGTTCAGCACGATAACCTTCTTATCCGGTTGCGCGAGTGCGATGCCGAGTGCGAAGTCCGCAGCGTGTCCCATGGCACTGCCGACGGAGGCATAGTCCAACGAATGTGTTGATATTTTGCCCCACGGCACGGTTGTTCCCATGGTTGTGACAACAATTTCATCTGTCCGTCGATTTGCGATAAGCTGTAGACACTCCTCTTTGATGAGCATAGTTTTCTCCAATCGTCTGAGACTATCAGGATTTACGCAAAATTGAGCTGAGACACCTAATTTTTCAACAGCAAAGATGATTACCGCCACAGGATCGGTGCGGTTAGAAACCGCACCTACCAGACTTTTAGTGCGTGAGTCTTGACTATTGTTCTTCCTCTGGTGGTAGGAACTTAATTTGTGGCGGTGTTTTTAGCGCGGTCGTCGTAATCTGGACGTGCTGTGCGAATTCTGCCTCGGTTTCAATGCCATCAATACCACCGCCCCAGATAACGAATGTGCGATAGGTAAGTCTGCCATCCGCATTTGGGGTTAGAATAACAGGTAAAGACGAAAATTCGGTTTGTGATGTATCAAGTCCGGCATCTTGTGGATCGCGACCGGTGAGGACGATGAGCGCAACGCCGAGTGTATCCATGCCGCTTGGATCCGTTCCCCAACTCCAAACCCATCCCTGTTTTACATCCTCATCATAAGCACCGTTCGGATATGGAATACCCGTGATAAAAGCATAATCCGTCGGTAGGTCTCCATCAATATGGATATGATGCTCAATCCACGGATTTTCGCCATAAACAAACGTGGTTGATATGAACCGACGGACCTCACCCTGAATGTCCCACGTTGGCAGAATCCGTTGAACGATAGAGCGAATAGCCCCGTCGGCGAGGATCCGGATGTAATCACCTTCGGTCGGCAGAGGAATCATTTTTCTATCCGCCTTGTGCCATAATGCAATCCCTCCAAAACCTATGAGCCCCTCCGAGGGTGTTAGTGCCACCATCTTCTCTGTTTCAGAGTTGAGGAGTTCATTCAGGGATAAACCGATGGATTTAGAGACACTCAACTGCTCCGCTGCCGCAGCCTCCTGTCCGAGTTCGGAAACCGCACTATTGGACGATTTTCGGATAAAGTAAACGTCTTGGTTCTCAAGGTCGCGGGCGATCCACTGCTGCTCGGGTTTCTCTATCTCTATTTGCACCTGTTGGGAGAGCGTGATCCCGTTCTGCTCAAAATGGTGTCTGAGTTCTGGTGAGATTGGCCGCCCGTAATCTAATTCGGGTTGGAACATTATATCCACACTAAAAAGTTCCGACCGTTTTTTGCCGTACGCAATAAAGGCACCGTTTGGTTTTAGGAGGTACGCAATCAAATTCGATTCCATTGCTGCAACAGCATTCAGTTCAGGAAGAATTGCGGCGCGCGTCTGTTTATTGATGTCAAGCGTTAAGGTCGCCTTAACATTCGGGTCGTAAAGGATTGAAATCTCTTTCGTTTCTTCCGGCTCCAGGTCCAACAAGAAGCAAAGTTGATCGCGTTCGCCGTCATAGTCCAAATCATCCGCTTGCGCAGGAACCATCACTTCTCGTGGTGCTTTTCCAGTAACAACAGAATACGCTTTGAAGGTGAAATCAGGGTTCACCTTTCGGAGTTGGGCACCAGTCAGCACAATCGGGACTTTTTTTCGGTGGAGAGGTAAGGTGTTTTGAATGGAGAGGCGAATCTTGCTAATCTTCTGATTGCCCCCGGGCATCGTACAAGCACCGAGCATCAGTAGAGAAACAAGAATAAGCGATAGGCAAATTCTTGAAACCGATCTCACTCTATCATTCTGGATGTTATTGTGTGTCTGTAGCGTTTCCAATTTTTTTCCTAAGTTGAAATTAGCATTAAAGGTCTGGTAGCACTTCAAGGAGACGTTCAATTTCAGATGTTGTGTTGTAAAAATGCGGTGAAACCCTGACCCCGGTTCCACGCTCTGCAGTGACGATGTTTTCAGCGTACAGTATCTCATAGATTTCAGTTGGTGTTAGTCGAGCACTGTCAAAAATGACAATCCCAGCCCGTTCTGAATCCGCTCGCGGTGTGATGACGCGGTAGCCTTTGGCTTCCAACCCAGTTATTAAGTGCCCTGTGAGTTTCAAAAGGTGTCCTTCGATTACGGGAATACCGATCTCAAGGAGCAATTCGATTGCAGCTCTAAGTCCATACAATCCGACGCTGTTGTAGGAACCTTCTTCAAAGCGGGTTGCATCCGGCTTCTGTGTGAGGTCGTAATTGAGGAAATCGCGTGGATTCACGACACTCGCCCAACCGACATTTGTATTAATCAGGCGTTCCCGTTTCTCATCAGCACAGTAGAAAATCGCTGCACCCTCCGGGGCGAGCAACCATTTATGCCCGTCGGCGGCGAGAATATCAATGTTACAGGACTTGACATCCACTTCAATCACTCCGAGACTCTGAATAGCATCCACAACGAACCAAATATCGCGTTCTCGGCAAATTTCGCCGAGTGTCTGAATATCGTTCCGGAAGCCGGAGGCGAATTCTACGTGGCTAATCGTTACAACCCGTGTGCGCTCGTCGATTTCGGGAGCCACATCTTCGACCTGGATGCGTCCAGCGCGCTCCGGTACCATACGCGTTTGGACCCCATAGCGTTCCTTCAAACTCCACCACGGATAGACGTTCGCGGGAAACTCTACCGCTGTTGTGACGACGTTGTCCCCCGCTTGCCAATCGATACCGTTCGCCGCGATGAGAATACCTTGTGTCGTATTCTTCATAAAGGCGATTTCGGTTGTGTTGGCATTGAGGAGTTGTGCCGCTGCGCCTCGACAGATTTCCGCTTCCGCCTCCCAAAGTTTGGCGTTCACGGCACCGTTTACAGTCGCATCTTCCAAAAAGTCAGTCATCGCAGCTTGCACCCGACGCGATAGTGGTGCGACCCCGGCGTGATTCATATAGATATAGGTCTCGGTTACCGGAAATTCATCGCGCAGACGCTGGTGCAATTTGCGATCAGTCAAATTATTCAAAGCGTTCCCTCACGCATCCGTATTCAAAAGTATTTCGACCGTATAATCTTTCATGTGTCTGGCGTTAGCGAAGGCGATGAGTTCACCAAACAGACCGAAACAGAATACCAAAATCCCACCAACCCCGAAAATAGGACCCAGATTCGGAATTTCTGCAAGGTTCAAAACTCGGAAGAAAAAAGAGTGGATAGGCGTTGTTAAGAGAATGCCACCAAGTATGAACAATAAAACACCGATAGGACCAAAAAATCGAACGGGTCGCCGCTTGTATCGAAAAATAAAGAAGCGTGCCAGTTTACTTAGGTTTGATAGTTCTTGGCTCGCTTGTCGAATTTGATTTTCCGCTATCCATCCAAGCATTAGCAACGCGATGGCTAAAACGAAGCAGCTAAATGCTGCAGTATTAGTGCTACCAAACAAAACGCGTCCTAAGACGAAGAAAGGGAGACTGAATAATGCTGCAGCTCGAAAGGTTCTCTGCTTCGGATTAAAAAGGACGTTGGATAGGCGTTGCCACAGCGAAGGTTCCTGTCCTTCAAGAAGTGGTGCGAAGACGGAGACAATGAGCTTGAAGGCTATAATATCCAACGCCACACGCCAGACTCTACCGAGTCCATATTTGCTTTGACCGAAACGTCTCGGATGATGTGTGACGACGATTTCAGCGATACGCGTCCCTGCCACAGTGGACATCGCAGGAATGAACCTGTGCATTTCACCATAGAGCGGCACCTGTTTGATAACCGAAGCGCGATATGCTTTCAGTGAGCATCCGTTATCGTGAATCGGCACGCCTGTTACCTTACCGATTATCCAATTCGCAACGATAGAGGGGACGCGCCGCGTCAAGAATTTATCCTGCCTCTCTTTGCGCCACCCGCAAACCAAATCGTAGCCTTCGTTCAGTTTTTTAAGGAGTTTCGGAATATCGACAGGATCGTTTTGTAAATCGCCATCCATGCTAATAATTCGTTCGCCACGCGCAAATTCAAATCCCGCTGCCATCGCCGCTGTCTGCCCGGCATTCTCTTTAAATCGAATGACGACCAATTGCGGAACCCGTTTACTCAGTTCTGAGAGCACTGCAAAAGTCGTATCGTTACTCCCGTCGTCAACGAATAAGACTTCATAAGTATCACCGATTGTCTCACATACCGCCTGAATTTTTTCAAGCAAGGGGTGAATGTTGTCTTCTTCATTGTAAACCGGGACCACGATGGATAGAATTGGTCTCTCGTCCATATACTCTCTTTTAGCCATCAGCAATCAGGGCGTTCCGCTCCGCTTCACTCTCGGCTTTCAGCATTGTCCTTTGAAAATCAGTAGATTCGCTTGAAAAGTTACTGACTGCTGAAAGGTGACGCAGCCACCGACCTAACCGCTGACTGCTGAACATTAGTGCCACTCCGATGCATTCAAAAGGATTTGATGCGCTTCACTGAGTGAATCAAAAGTTCCGGCGTCCACCCATTTTCCTGGCACAAAACTGTATGCCAACTCGTCACGCTGTATATAGGCGTTATTGACGGCGGTTATTTCATACTCTCCACGTGCCGAAGGCTCAATCGTACGGATGATGTCAAACACGGATACATCGTAAAAATAGACCCCTACGACAGCATAATTACTCTTCGGACGCTCAGGTTTCTCCTCAATTGCGACGATGCGGTCATTTCCATCCAAAACGGCAACACCGTAACGTTCTGGATCAGGTACCTGTTTAAGCAGGACACGAGCCCCTTTCGATTGCGCGAGAAAATCATCGGCCGCA
Source organism: Candidatus Poribacteria bacterium (assembly GCA_965232115.1). Taxonomy (GTDB): domain Bacteria; phylum Poribacteria; class WGA-4E; order WGA-4E; family WGA-3G; genus WGA-3G. The sequence continues at coordinate 2,091,735 of OZ246958.1, read as the reverse complement.
TGCCGGATTGAGGTCTCAAAGATATTGTCCCCCAACAAAACGGCGATGCTGCCGTTATTGGCAAATCCCTCGGCTAATGCCAGGGCATGCGCGATACCTTTTGCCTCCTCCTGCACGCGATACGTGAATTCACATCCGAAATCCTTTCCACTGCCCAAGGCATTCACAAAGTCGCCGACATATTGCGGATTCGTCACGATAAGAATATCGGTAACGCCCGCTGTCGTGAGCTGTTTGACGCTGTGAAACACCATAGGTTCATTACCAACAGGCAGGAGGTGCTTACTGGTAACTTTAGTAAGGGGGTGCAAACGGGTACCAAGTCCGCCTGCGAGGATTACGCCTTTAAGCACGGCTTAGTTCTTCCCTCCGCGTCCGGGGAAAGTGAGTTCAGCAACACCCGACTTATCTAACTCACCCAATCCGAGTTCAATCATACGGTCATACTGTGCCTTAGTTGCTTCTGCGAGAGGTAGCGAAATCCCCTCAGCGTTTGCCAAGTCAAGTGCGATTCCTGAATCCTTAGATGCATGCGCAGCCGAGAAATAACACTCATGATCCCGTGCTTCCATATCCTCTCCATCGGTCTCTAAGACACGGGAGTTTGCTCCGGTTTGTGAGAAAACGTCTTGTAACATCGCCAGATCCAACCCGAGTGCGGCACCCAAACCGAGACCTTCAGCCAATCCTGCTGTATTGATGTTCATGACCATATTGACGAGTGCCTTAACCTGTGCTGCCTGACCGGCTTCACCGATGTACCGGAGGGAAACACTCATTGACTCCAGAATTGGGAGTGCCTTGTCAAATGTTGCCTTTTTACCACTGCACATTAGGTAGAGCGTCCCTTCGCGTGCCTGTGTAATGCTACTTGCCATACATCCTTCAAGGCTTTCAGCACCATGCTTCGCTGCGAGTTGTTCGATATCTACGTGGATCTGCGGACTCAGCGTTGCACAGTTAATAAAGACTTTGCCCGTTGCCTCTTTGAGTAGGCTATCGTCGGCAGCGTCGGAGAAAATTGTCCGCATCGCCGCATCGTCCGTAACCACGGTGATGATATAATCAGCGAGAACCGTAACGTTGGCGAGTTCTCCAGCTGCGGTTGCTTCAATTTCTGCCGCGAGCTCCTCTGCGCGTTCGCTTGCGACATCGTATACAGCAGTGACATTGAACCCTTCATCATTGAGGTGTCGAGCGATGTTCGCTCCCATTCTGCCGACACCTACAACACCAATTTTGTAGTCTGCATTCGCCATCTTTATTTCCTTTCCTTGTCCTTTCTATATCTAATTTTTCCATTCCAAATTTATACTAACAATAACAGCGCGATTGGCGTATCAATCCTTTACACAAGTTCAATTCTTACACACTTTTCGATGTTTGTCAAGTTTTTCGTATTTTTAAAAATAAAAAATGTTGACTTTTTTTGCAAATTTAGTATAATGTGGACAGCAATGAACGGCTGCTGCGTAAGTTAGAGATATACCAGCAGATTTTTACATTCCTAAGGAGGACTCACGATGAACCGTTTCACACACGACTTCGATCTCCGAATAGGTCGAGCCTCACTTCTCATCCTTGCCTTCGCACTTCTGTCTGTGACGATTCTGGGATGCGGTGTCAATATCGTTCCGATCGGTGCCAAGATCCAGAATGCCGACAGTGCGTTTGACCAGGCAGAAACTATGGATATCCGCGACGATGATCCCGAAAAAATGGAGGAGAACCGCGCGAAGCAACGGGCACTCTATGATAGAGCGATGACGCTCTATTTAGAGGTTATTGACCGCGATACGAAGGGAAAATGGGCACAGCGCGCACATTACCAGATTGCTAAAATCTACAAGCGCCGCTATGACTGGGACAAAGCGGTTGAGCATTATGATGCCATTGTTACCTTGGATCCCACTGGATATTACGCCAACGAGGCAAAAGGTGGCACAGCGAATATTCGGAAGAATCGCGAAATCATTAAGACAAAGCGGGCTGAATATCAAAACTATAAAGCTATTTATGATAGTGAACCGACAGATGAAACCTTTAATATTGCTGCAGAGGCACTCTACGAAGTCGCACGTGCTTATGAAAGCTTAGAGAATTACACGGAATCCACCCGTAACTATGAGCGAATGGTCGAAGAATTTCCTGAGCACCCGAAAGCACCACAAGCCCAATTCCAAATCGGCAACCTCTACTTCTACAAGATTTATGACTATATCGGCGGTTGGCCCGCGTATACGGCAGTCGTGGAGAAATTCCCGGATTCTTACGAAGCCTCACAAGCCGGCACACTTCTAAAGCAGACAGCGGAAGTTTTGACGGAAATTAGTTTCCTGATGGACGAAATCGATAAGTTTCGCAATAAGAAAGCGGTCGAATACCAAAAGACCGGACGAAAGATTACCCCTGCTGATATGTGGGTGATGGGGTATAGTGATCAGGTCGTCCAAAATTTCCAACAGATTGCGGGTAACTGGGAAAGACTTCGCAACTTCCCTCGTGCTATTAATGCGTACAGTACGTTGGTACGAGATTTATCCCACAAGAAATTCGCCGCCGCAGATGCTATGTATCGTATCGGTACGCTCTATCAGCAAAGTGCTGAGTATGAACGGGCAATCGAGGCATACGACAATCTGTTTGAAAATGCCCCCGAGTCTGTATGGCGCAACGAAGCTGTTTACCAACAAGCGGTCTGTTATCGCTCTATCCGTGAATTCGGTGCTGCTTACGAAGGATTCAAAGCCTATATGAGTATTACAAAGGGTGATACCCCCTACCTTCGCGAAGCAGAGCAGATTGTGCGCCAATATGAACTTGACCAAGATGAAGATGGATATCTGTTCTATCAAGAACAAGAAGCTGGCACATCTGATCAAGATGCAAATTCTCATCCCGGTATGGGTAGCTAATTTTCGACTAACTGGAATGATAGGGAAACCATGCCTCGTGCTTTGGTTTCCCTATATCTATTTAAAGGGGACTGCCATGTTTACGAAAATGTTTGGTATCAGAACACCCTCTGAATGTTGTGTTGAATTTACATTCCGCCATACGTTCTTTTCACTCTTCTTCGTCATATTATTTACTCTCCCGAGTGCCGCCGATCTCCGAGAAGGACTCATCAACTACTGGCCACTTGATGGCGATGCCAAGGATATAGTTGGCAAACACGACGGAGAAGTCGTCGGTGGTCCGGCATGGGTCAATGGACGCATCGACAAAGGGGTTGAATTGGATGGTGGCTCACAGAAGATTCATATTCCCGATTACAAAGTTATTACCGAAACGACAACTTACGCGGCATGGATTAACGGTTGGAAAGCCTCGGCATGGGCAGGTATCGTTGGGTCGCGCACGCCGACTGCCACAGAACTGATATTTGGCGATAACGACCTGCTCCATTACGTCTGGAACAATAATTCCGCTGAGACATGGCGATGGGATGGTGGACCGGAAATCCCAATGGAAGAGTGGGCTCTCGCCGCGATGACGATTGAACCAAAGCACGCAATCCTTTACATTTACAGCGATGCCGACGGCTTGACGAAAGGGATCAACGACATTCCACATATTGAACAGCAGATTGGTCCATTGAACATCGGATGGGTTGACTGTTGTGGGGGCAATCGTTATTTCAAAGGTATTATTGACGAGGTGATGATATTCGACAGGGCACTGTCTGAAGATGAGATTCTAAAACTCGCGGAACAGGGACTCGCCGTTGAGGCGTTGAATAAATTAACAACAACGTGGGGAAAAATCAAGCGTTCCCATCGTTGAAATGATAAACGCAGTATTAGCACCCATCTAGGCAATTGTGACAACACATCTTTACATGGAACGAGCGGGTACACCCGAACAGGCAGTTTCCAGATAGTTGGGGCTGGATATTAGAGAAACAGTTGGACGCGAGAACGTTCCTCTGAAGGTAAGTAGTTAAACACTTTTTTCCGGATGAGCTCCGGGGTATAACGGCGGGAAAAATGAATTAAGACAATATGTTCGCTCTCAACATCGGCTAACATCGAAGGTAACATCTCAAGGTGTAAATGCCTTGTTCTCTTCGCACGTGTCCGATGTTCGGGTAGGATGAAAGTGCATTCACAAATCAAGACTTTGCATTGTTTGAGCAAGGGATGCGCATCAACAGGGATGCTCCGCGTATCTCCAAGATAGGCAATCAACGGCAATTGCACCTCCTTTGTCACCTCAGTCCCTGACTTTCTCAATTCGGCAATGTCGCGTCCGGACAGATGCTGAAATTCCGGCTTCAACTTCTTACGGACCTCACAAATCAGATAAGATACCGCCGGAACACTATGGTTACCGGGCAAAATGTGGGCGACCAGATTCTGTCGAAACGGAATTGCATCCCCGACGCGAACAGGGTTGATTCGATATGCCCAACTCCGCCCTGTATCCAACGCCGAAATCCTATCAAGGATTTGCACTAACTGTTTAGAACCACTGGACGGCACATAGATATTCCCTGGTGGTATACCAGAAAGCCAACGTTGGCTAATATAGATGGGTAATCCAAAGTAGTGATCGAGGTGAAAATGCGAGATAAAGACATTGTTAATGCCGATGAAATTCATCGGACATCTGCCTAAATCGAAAACCAGATCAAGCTCCTTCACCCGTATGTAAGTCGCGACAGCGGAACTGGATTTCCCTTCAAGTGTTAAATTATTACATTTCAACAGTGCCATAGTAGTTATCAGTTTTTAGCTATTGGTTCTCAGTGAGGTGGCGATAGACGAATTCATCGATTTTTCTGTCCTTACCACACACTGACAACTCATCAGTTATACCTCATGAAAGGACAAAAAATGCGTATCGGAATTATTGGCGGTAGCGGCTTTTATCAGATGGAAGGTTTAACAGATATCGAAGAAATCGAGATCGAAACCCCTTTCGGCAAACCCAGCGATGCTCTTATTCTGGGTAACCTTGATGGAAAGCCTGTTGTTTTTCTACCACGACACGGCGTTGGTCACCGGATTCTTCCATCTGAGATTAATGTCCGCGCTAATATTTACGCCTTAAAATCGTTAGGTGTCGAATGGCTTATCTCCGTGAGTGCGGTCGGCAGCCTACGCCAAGATATTGAACCGCGTCATTTTGTTGTACCCGATCAACTCTACGATCACACGAAGGATCGGAAGTCGACCTTTTTCGGTGATGGTATCGCCGCCCACATCAGTCTTGCCCATCCTTTCTGTTCAGATCTGAGTCGGTTTTTGTCCACAGGAGCCTTGGAGACCGGGGCAGCGGTACATAACGGTGGCACCTACATCTGTATGGAGGGCCCAGCGTTTTCAACGCAAGCAGAATCTAATGTCTATCGACACTTCGGATTTGACATTATCGGGATGACCGCAGCTCCTGAAGCCAAACTCGCGCGCGAGGCAGAAATCTGTTACGCTGTTCTTGCCTGTTCCACAGATTACGACTGCTGGCATCCTGAACACGATAACGTGACCACCGAGATGATTCTTGATAACGTCCGTTTTAATGTTGAGACTTCCAAGAAAATAGTGCGCAGTGCTATTGCTAAAATTCCAGAGGAACAGCGGAGCTGCGCTTGTTCAGCTGCGCTTGAATACGCACTCGCTACGCATCCGAACAAGATACCACCGGCGAAACGACACCAGTTAAAACTCTTACTGGACAAGTACTTGATGTAGCGTTTCAAAGATTCTATCCGCCTCCGTCTCGGTTAGAATAAGCGGGGGTGCGATGAAAATAATATTTTCGGGTTCCTCGATAGCATGACCGATTTTCCCGACGATAATACCTTCTTCTCGCAATTGCCCTACAATTTGGTTCGTCTTTGCTGTTTCGAGATGCGCGCCATCGGCTTCAATGAGTTCCACAGCGAGCATCAACCCTTTGCCTCGGACATCGCCGACAATCGGTAAATCTTGGAGCTTCTCTAACTTCGAGAGTAGATAAGCACCCACTTTTTCTGCATTTTCCCAGAGGCGTTCCTCTTGGAGGATTCTTAGGTTCGCGATCCCGGCAGCGCACGCTACCGGATGTCCACCGTAGGTACAGACCTGAGCAAATTCCTTATGTTCATCGGACGCTCCAAGGAATGCGTTGAAAACTTCGGTCGAAGCGACACAGGCACCGAGTGGTATATAGCCGCTGGTGAGTCCTTTTGCCAGTGTGATAAGGTCGGGCTGTACGTCCCAATGCTCACATGCAAACATTTTTCCGGTACGCCCAAAACCGGTAATTACCTCATCAAGGATGAGGAGTAAGCCATAGTCATCACAAATTTGCCGGAGTCTTGGCAGGTATTCATCGGGTGGGACAATCACGCCACCGCCACCGATGATCGGTTCAGCGATGACAGCGATGACAGTTTCGGGGCCCTCCCAGTGAATCATCCGCTCAATCTCATCGGCGCATTCGGTAGCACAGGATGGATAGTCCAACCCGATGGGGCATCGGTGGCAATAAGGCGGATGCGCGTGTAGAAACCCTGGCACGAGGGGTTCAAACGCTTTCCTTCTTCGTGCCTGTCCTGTCGCTGATAGTGCGCCATACGTGAATCCATGATACCCACGGTAGCGGCTGATAATCTTATAGCGATTCTCACCAGGATAGGTTTGCCTACCATACTGCCGTGCCATTTTGATAGCGGTTTCATTTGCCTCTGAACCACTATTGCAGAAATAGACATGGTTCAAATCACCCGGCAGACATGCAGCGAGTTGCTCGGCTAATACCGTTGCAGGCACATTAATCTGCGAGTGTGGATAGTATGGCAACTGCTGTATCTGTTCGTAAACAGCATCTGCTATCTCCTGTCGTCCGTAACCAACATTGACATTCCACAACGCCGAATAAGCGTCTAAATACTCGCGTCCATCTGAATCGACGAGTGTTGTGCCGTGTGCAGATTCAAATACAACCAGTGATGTCTCTTCAAGGCGTTGATGTTGAAACAGTGGATGCCATACGTGCGCCTTATCTGTTTTTCTATAGTCCATCGTCATGTTTTCTTTACCTCAGATTGTACCTCTTTACATAGATGTGGGGGCAGAAATGCCCAGCAGGGTCAACCCATTGCGCAATACCGTTTGCACACTCTGGACCAGAATCAGTCGTGCATGCGTCTTTTCCATGTCCGACGGATCGAGGACCCGGTGTTGGTTGTAGTATGGATGAAAAATTCCGGCAAGTTCGTGTAGATAATGTGGAACACGGTGTGCCTCGCGCGCCTCGGCACTCAGAAGCACAATCGCTGGAAATTCGGCTAACTTCCGAATCAGTTCATATTCTATTGGTTCAGTGAGTTGCTTTAGGGAAACGGCTTCAATAGGTTTGGGCGTAATGCCCTGTTCATTTCCCTGCTCAAAAATGCTACAGCAGCGCGCATGTGCATATTGGATGTAAAAAACTGGATTTTCGCTGGCGTGCGTGACCGCTAACTCCATATTGAAATCGAGATGCGTATTGTTAGCACGCATGAGAAAGAAATAGCGGGCGACATCTACGGCGAATTGCTCACCGACAGTTTCGGCGAGTTCCTCAATGAGGGCATCAAGTGTAAAGAACTGTCCGCGCCGTTTCGACATATCCAACCGAGTGCCTTCTGCATCAACGAGGTTCACCTGTTGAATAATAAAAATTTCGAGCCAATCATCGGGCATACCGAGTGCTTTGACGAAGTTTTTGAGGCGTGTAATATGTCCTTGATGATCGGGTCCAAGCAGGTCAATGACTGTTGTGAACCCTCTGTCAAACTTATCCCGGTGATAGGCAGCATCGGGCACGAAATAGGTATATTCGCCGTTGCTCCGGATGACCACGCAGTCTTTATCGTCGCCAAAATTTGTCATTCGAAACCACGTCGCGCCTTCGGCTTCATAGAGGTACTCTTTTTCTCGAAAGAGTTCGATGATTTCCTCGGGTTTCCCGCTGTCCCGAATCGCTTTCTCACTCGACCAGACATCGAAATGAACGCCAAAACGTTCTAAAGAGGCTTTCTGTTGCGTTAAGATGTGGGCAATGCCTTCATCTCGGAAGTGGGCAATTCGCTCGTCCGCCTTAAGTTGAAGAAACTTATCACCTTCAGTTTCAACAATCGCCGCCGCGAATTCTCGGAGATATTCTCCTTGATACCCTCCTTCTGGGATTTTTAAGTCCTCTTCACCGAGGGTCTGTCGATAACGGACATCAATTGATTCACCGAGTCTGTCGACCTGACCACCGGCATCGTTGACATAGAATTCACGGATTGCCTTATAGCCTATAGCGTTTAGGAGGTTGACGAGTGTATCTCCGACAGCTGCGGCGCGTCCGCTCACAATATTAAGCGGTCCTGTCGGGTTAGCACTGACGAACTCAATCTGCAGGTGTTTTCCTGCCCCCTTGTCGCACGTGCCATATTGCGATTGCATTGATGCAGTTGTTCGGAGCGTGTCGTAGAGCCATTCATCTGAGAGATGAATGTTTATAAAACCTGCCCCAGCAATGTCAATTTGGCGGACGGTTGGATGTATGTCAAGATTGATGTGACTAACAATGATTTCGGCGATGTTGCGGGGTGCCATCCGTGCCTGTTTTGCGAGCCCTAATGCGACCGGGGTGGCGATATCGCCGTGTTCAGGGGTCTTCGTTGGGGAAAAAGGGATATCCGGCACTTCGGCTATAGAGAGCTCACCAGACACCATAGCGGCACGGATTGCGGTTTCAAGGATATTGTAAACTTCTGTTTTGATTGCGTCCATATCAACAAAATTAAATGTTTATCAGTGGGTTTTCTTTCAGGTTCATATTTTCAATAAGCAAAATTATATCACAATAGTAAAGTGTATGTCAAACTTTGATTTGTTGTCGGGCACGGTCATTTAGTTTTACATATTTGCTTTATGCATGTATATATCTTCCACTGTAGAAGCACGTGTTTTTGCTTGGGTATTTCCCCGTGCTCGCGATCTTGCCCAAAAAACATTAACACGTGTAAATGAAAACCAAAATCAAAACCTAAAACTATGGTAAACCTGAAAAATAAATAGACATTTGACCCTCCCCTGGTAGGCGAGGTTTCTAACCTCGCCGGTGTAGAGTGTCCAATTAATTCTAAGGTTTGTACTGCCATCGGAAATTAGGGCCACCCCCTAAACCAAGATTGTGGTAGAATGCAATCTTACTGAAAGGAGCATTCCGATGGCGAAACGAAAACGAAGAAACTTCACCGCCGAGTTTAAAACAGAAGTTGTTCTTGAAGCACTGACAGGCGAAAGTTCGCAAGCGGAATTATGTCGGCACCACAACCTCAGCGAAGACCAACTCTCAAAATGGAAGCAGCACTTCCTTGAAAATGCTGTCTCTGTATTTAGCGCAACGGATCAGCAATCGCGTAAGGATGCTGCGCGTATCGCTCACCTTGAACGCCTCGTTGGGAAAATGGCCGTGGCAATGGAAATCGAAAAAAAAGCATTGCCGCTCTTGGATTGAGTCCATCTCAACAGCGCTGTCTCGTTGAGACGTTGCGCAAGGAGTATGCCATGCGACAGATTTGTGAGGTGCTGGGTTTCAACAAGAGCACCTTCTATTATCAACCCAAAAGCAACCCCTCTGAAGACGTCCTACGCGCTGAAATACTGCGATTGGCAGCGGCGTATCCAACATACGGATATAGACGTATCACGAAGCTGCTGGCGGCCGAAGGACACACCGTTGGGTATAAGCGCGTTGCTCGGTTGATGAAAGAGATGAATCTCTGGGTCTCGGTCAAGCGTGCGTCTCGAACCACCAGATCGCTTCAAGGCGATAAACCGTGGCGCAACCTGCTTGAACCCCTTGAGGTCTCTCATCAGGATCAGGTCTGGGTCGGTGATATCACCTACGTCCGCCTCAACAGCCGCTTCATCTATGTCGCTGTGCTCATGGATGTCTTCACACGTATGATTCGAGGGTGGAACCTCGGTCAAGACTTGAGCCAAACTCTGACATTGAAACCCTTGAAGCAAGCATTACACGACAGCGTCCCGGAGATCCACCATTCCGATCAAGGCGTGCAATATCTTTCAAAGGCGTATCTCTCGCTGCTCAAAGCACACGCTATTGAGATTTCAATAGCTCGCAGCGGGTGTCCTTGGGAGAACGGATACGCCGAAAGACTCATCCGCACGCTCAAGGAAGAAGAAGTCCACCTCAACGATTACCAAGATATTACCGAGGCTCGACAAAGCATCGGTCATTTTCTCACACAGGTATATAACCATAAACGTCTCCATTCGGCGTTAGGGTATCTGACTCCTGCCGAATTTCAGAGACAAACCTTCTCTTAACTTTGCGAAATTGTGGTCTAAATTAAAGGTGGCACTTCAGTTTGGTGATTAATACTCAGTAGAACGTTAGTCTTTTGCTATGTCTTACGCCTTACGTGTTCAGCAGCTTCATCAAATCCTCCATAATAAACCTTGATCGCATCCTCTCTGTCTGGATATTCGCTACAAACTTGATCGTCACAGACAGATTTTAGTTGATCCAATTGTTTGTGAGCAGTCTTGCAATTTCGAGCGATTTTTGGCGTTTTTCCGTATGGTTAACGCGCGAACTCAAACAATTGAGTGGCATGTATCGATAATAGTTGTAAGTTAACTACTTCAAAGAAGATCTGCAACAGATTCTAACCAATTGATAGCTGTTTGTTCGTCCTGCTCAATTGCGATTTCGACGGCGCGTTTGACGTGTTCCAAAAGATCTTTAGCACGCTTGCGTAAGTTAAAGGATTCAATAACTTTCTGCTCAATTTTAGCCTGTTTTTTTTGGTAAAGAATAGGAATAACCGTTCCTGCTACTTGATCCGGTCGCCAATGGAGAATCACCGAACCACCTACATCCCGATTGACCTGTTCCTGTGCCAGAATAGAATTAAGCACCAGCGTCAGATATTCGTTTCCGACTTTATCCGTTTTACTTTTTAATCGGAGTATGCCGCTAGACGGAATCATCTTTTGAGGTCGTTCACGTAAATGATAAGCTACACCTGGGGTTGCGTCCTTACTGAGTAGAATCTCTCCTTGTTTCGGTTGGTGTTCCTTGATTTCCGAGTACAATTCTTCAGAAATGTACTTTTCTTTCGTGATTTCAAATGGATCCAGATTACTGACGCGCACAAAGGGTATGCCTGCCTCAAGGTACTCACCACTCCCTACCTCAGTACATTTTTTGAACGTAACCAGATTTTCGAGGTTATCCCAACCGCCCGGGCAATTTTTGATAGCATTGACAATATCGTCGTATTTCGGCTGGAAATAGTCAGCGTCAATGCGTTCGGCACGTTCGGTAGCTGAAAACCTTTTAAAGAAATGTAGCCGATGCTTCGGTTGCCAATCTGCAAGACCGAGTTCGGAGAGGAGAAGCGTTTGTGCTTCAGTATAAATGTCCTTTGAATCTTTTCTTGATCTTTCTGCTTGACGACAGCACGAGGCTATTGCTTCTTGGAAACCTGCGTCTAAATCAGGGATCGAAAAGGACCTTATAGCTGAATAATCTAAAGCTGGTCTGGTAATTCCCACCACATGTCTTGTTGATTGTGAATAACCGTATTTACAATTTAAGAAAGTAGATAAAAAATAAGGGGCGATGTTTTTGACCGTCATTTTTACGGAATGCTGATTAATGTTTGCACCTACAAACTCATCGGTTACAACAGCCGATTTTCCATAAGAAACACCTGTGATAGTCAGTAAAACATCGTCTTTTTTCAATTGACTTCTTAGTATTTCTTGATTTTGTGAAGCGGATAAATATTTTATATCAGCGTCTGAGATATAATTTTGCATTATATTTTGCACCCTTAGAAAGGGTATACCTTCCTCTGGATATTCTGCACCAAGAGGGGTTGCTCCTCCTGTTATATGCATAATAAATTCAGAGAGGGGTTGAGATTTGTTCTCAAATTTTCTAAGATTTTCCAAATGGTAGGGATGGTAATGCTCCGCATCCAGTCTCTTATCTTTATGAAATTTGACCTCGTTGAAATTAACGATTGAATACGGCATCAAATATCCTCCATTACCATTGATAGCGTTAAGTATAGCTGTTGAATCACCTTTTTGTTTTCTTCAGGGGTTGGGGCTAAATCTCCATGAAAAAGAGCACACCTGACTTGGTAAACAATCTCAATGTAAGCAGCAAATAAACGTTCAGGGTTGTTTTCAACCGTCAAGTCATCATCTAATTTAATTGTTTCCTGCCTGGTTTCATCAAATTCTGTGGACGTTTCAGATGATAAATTACTGGCTTCGCTTTCTATCAGTATGGATTCAAATTGTGGATCTCCGTGATTCCAATCAATTACACAACATTCAAAACTAACTATTTCATTAGGCCTAATGTTGTAGGGAATACGGACGCTTGACAGTGCGCGGTGTAATCCTCCAAAGTACCCTCTAAAAAGGACACCGTTGATACTTTGAGTACCAATTAATTCCTTAAATTTATCAAGAAGGACGGGCGCACTATCTTTTAATGCTTCTAACCCGTTTCGATCTTTGCTATACTTAAAACGATATTTCATCCATGCGTTTAACGAAACCCATAAAGACATAAAAGGTGGAATATAATCGATCTCTGCTTTTTCCTTCCAGAGTTTGATAATTTCAAGATTAGACATTCTAACTCCAAAAACTTAATTTTATATTCCGTGCCCACTCAATAAAGGCTTCAGCAATACTATCGGGCAATTCCCCCTCGTGATTGTGTAGGTCATGCTCAATAATCAGATGTCCATTCTCGTCTAACTTGTATTGCCCATCGCTATTTTTAAGAAAAACGTAATTGCCGGAATTATCTTTGCCGCTTTTTTCGGAGACAGCGAAAAAGATGTCGTAGTCATCAATTTTAGGACAAAGGGGACCTTCAGAAGGGTCATCGTTCCATTTTTGCAGGAAGAGAACGCTTGTTTTGGTGCCGGTGTGAGGTTTGAAGGTATTGGTATGCAATCCGACGACTGCCAAGATACGGGCATGTTCCGCGATAAAATCGCGAATATATTTATCAGACGTGTTGTTGAATCTGCCTTGTGGAAGGACAATTGCCATGCGTCCACCGGGTTTGAGGAAGTCTAAATTACGCTCAATAAATAGGATATCGCGTCCGACTTTGCTTTGTGCTTGACCGTTCCCTTTAAAACCCAGTTTGTATTGATGAAGGATACGGTTTTCCTTGATGTCTCCAGCAAACGGTGGATTTGCCATTAGGACATCAAAGTTAAACATCTTATTATTCTCTGGTTCAGTTCTTAGTGCTTTGAGTCGATCAAATCCTCTACCATAGATCATGTTCCATATTCTATCTCTTTCAACTCTGTCACTCCAGCGTTCATAATCAAGCGTGTTGAGATGCAAGACGTTTGTTTCACCATCTCCTGCTATTAGGTTAAGCGTTCTGGAAATCCTGACCGTTTTTTCGTCAAAATCAATACCAAATACTTTAAGGACACTTTCTTTGTCCTGTGGTGGAATTTCTGCATTGGTAAATTTACGATCAATAAGTTTAAAAACGGTATGTACGGGAAATCCACAACTCCCAGCGGCTGTATCAATCATATATTCACCGCGTTTTGGGTTGAGCATCTTCACGCACATGTCAATCACGTGCCGCGGCGTGAAGTATTGCCCTTTTTCGCCTTTGGCAGATTTACTGACGAGATACTCAAACGCCTCATCAACGACCTGTAGATTGGAGTTGAACAGCTTTATATCTTGCAAACTGGACACACAGACAGCGAGGTGACTGTCGGAAAGTTTGAACGTTGAACCTTCAGAGAAAACCCCCGACCACTGATTTTTAGCATCATCAAATAACCTTTGAATTTTGGTTTTCAGTTCGGTATCAGTTTGTCCAGTGTTCCTAAATTCCATAACCCGAAAATCGTCGTCCGGGATGGCTTCAACGGCTTTCTTGAGCACCTCGTAATCTGGGTGCTCGACCTCATAATCCTGATTTGTTTCTTGTATAGCGGTGTTGATGCTTTGCCGTAAGAGACGATTGATAAACATTTTGTCGTCTTGACTCTTGAATTCGTCATAGAGTTTGGTAAAGATGAGCTTGAAAACCTCCTCAAAAACATCGACCCCGGCATTGGCGAGGACTTCATCCTCTAATTCTAAAATGATGTCCTTTAGGGATTTCCGATCGGCGGCGAGCTTGTCCTTGAGGATGAGGTCTTTGAGCGTAAAACGTTCGTTGAGTATGTCGGCGAGGGTTTGATCCGCATTCGGAATATCAGTAATTTCTTCAAAGTAATTCGGGTCCTTGCGGTGGTAGTGTGAAATTTGCTGTCCATTTGTCCATACAGCGATGGGCGCGCCTGTCGCGTTGCAGTAGGAACGGAGTTGATCCTTACCGTCTTGGAGCTTCGGCTTCTTTACCTCAACGATGATATACGGAGTATCCTCTCTGTCCTTGTCAAGGATAACGATATCGGCGCGTTTCTTTTCCCTACCGAAATTGACGAGGTGTTCAAATCTCACGCGTTCTTTTGGGTAACAATATCGGTTTAGGAGCCGCACAGCGTAGAGTTGGCGGATAAGTTCTTCGGGTTTTAGCTGGATGGGCTTTCTGCGAATGGGACAGCGGATAAACGGAGTCTCTTTACCCCTGACTGTTTGGGTGAGAATTTCTCCGCGCAATGCCTGAACTTCGGTGTTTGTAAAGAGGTCAAGGTGGTAATTGCTGTCTTTGAGGATGGTTTGGATGATGTCGGGTCGTATCATAAATTCTCCTTTCTTTAACGTGCGTTCGGTAAAAGAATTGGTTTAGACCATATCATACAACAAGGGATAGTAAAATATCAAGTTAAATCGAATGGTTCTGCGCTTTCGTAATTTTCTACTTGTGTTTTAAGGAGTGCAGCTTTATACTGGGAGGAAAGTCTATGGAAACGGAGTAGAACTATGCGGGTACTTATCATGTCGGATATGGAAGGGGTTAGCGGTATCGTTGTGTGGGATCAGGTGATGGGGGGCGCACCGATGTTTGAGGAAGGGAGACACCTCTATACAGAAGAGATTAACGCCGCGGTGCGTGGTGCGAAAGCTGCGGGCGCGACAGAAATCGTCGTTGTGGATTGCCACGGTGCAGGAAAAGGCTGGACTTTCAACTCACTCATTCCAGAGAAAATTCATCCAGATTGTGAGTGGGTGGCGCATCACGGTTGGGGACGCTATGAAGATATGTGGAAAAGTGGTTGCGATGCTTGCTTGCTCATCGGTATGCATGCCCGCAACGGCACGCCTGACGGTGTGTTATGCCATACGATTTCCAGTGTACAGTACCGGAATCTGTGGTTCAACGACGATTTGGTCGGTGAAACCGGCGTGAACGCTGCGCTCAACGGCGCATACAGCGTGCCAGTCGCGCTTGTCACAGGCGACGCGGCAGTCTGCCGAGAAGCAAAAGAACTTCTCGGCGACGCATTGCCCACGGTCGTCGTTAAACAGGGGCTCAGCCGATATAGTGCGCGACAACTGCCACCGGTACGTGCTCGTCAACTGATTGAGGAGGGCGCGCGAGATGCACTTCAAGATTTAAGTCGGGTTAAGCCTTATATTCCGGCAGCACCGACGACAATCAAGATCGAACTCTCAAGTGTTGATAAACTCGCAGACTTCAAAGGGCGCGCGGGTGTTGAAATCACAGGTCCCGTTAACGTCGAAAGCCGTGCCAAAGATTGGTTGACTGCGTGGAACCAATTCTGGCCCTACGGTTAGGATTATTCGTCAAGAACATCCAGCGGATCACCAGAGGTATCTGCCCGTTCCAATATCTCAACTTCATAACCGTCAGGATCGGTGATAAACGCCATTTTCATTCCACCGGATGTGAACTGTTTGCGCCACTCATCGGGCCAAATTTCCAGCCCGGCTTTCTCCAGTCCGTCGCAAAATTCGACAATATCAGGCACACCGATGGCAAAGTGCATCAGATCCTCTTGAACCTGAAGATCGAAGTCGGGTGAATAGGTTAACTCTAACGTATGGTCATTACCTGGGAGTTCAAGATGTACAATCTGGTTGCCCGCCGGTGATTTATCGCTCCGACTGAGGACTTTGAACCCTAAGTGGTCGCAATACCAATTAATAGAACCGTCAAGGTCGCTGACGCGAACCCGTGTATGTAAAAAAACTGCCATTATGCGTCTCCTTTTTGAGAATTGTGAAAATATAATAGCGTATTCCGTAAATTTTATCAAGAAGATTGACAGCGTTTTTCAAAGACAGCCCGCTCAAATTAGGAGCTATTTTTTCGTTGAAAATTGGTATAATACCGGATATAATAGCCTAAAAACACACTGAAAGGAGGACCTCATGGCACACACTTATACTGCCCTTATCCAAGAACGAGGTGAGTGGTGGGTTGGTCGGATCCAAGAAATTCCCAGCGTAAATTGTCAAGAAAGAACGCGTGCCGAATTGCTCGATACGTTGAAAATTACGCTTGGTGAAATACTGGAAATCAACCAAAAAGAAGCCATCCATCTCGTTGAAAATGGGTATCAGGCAGTCACAATCCAAATATGAAACGAAGGAGATTAATTAGACACCTCAGAAAGCACGGTTGTTCTTTAATTCGTGAAGGGAGGAAGCACGCTATATGGGGAAATCCTGTCATGAATACTAAAACTCCTGTCCCCCGCCATACTGAGATTGATAATCAACTCGCTATAGAGATTTGCAAACAGTTAGGAATCCCAAGACTATAAGTTACCTAAGTACACCGTTCTTGCTTTTCGGGTACACCTACGGAACAATTAAAATGAATCGAAAAACCGATAGACCGAATGTTCTCTTTATCATGTCAGACCAGCACCGTTACGATTATCTGGAAACTGATGAAAATGCGCCTGCTGCCCTCAATACGCCTAACTTACGTGGCTTGGCGGAACAAGGCGTGAGTTTTCCAAACTGCACCGTGAACGCGCCAGTTTGTGCGCCATCGCGTATTGCCCTTGCCTCTGGATTGCAACCTTCTCGTATGGGAGCGGTGGACAACGGCAGTTTTCTGCCCGCTAACGTCTCGACCTATTACCAACAGCTCCGTGATTACGGCTATCGCGTCGGATGTGTCGGAAAACTCGACCTCGCTAAACCTGACGGCTATAACGGACGTTACGGTGACCGTCCACGTACTTATAGTTGGGGATTCACACATCCCGAAGAGTGTGAAGGCAAGATGCACGCTGGAAGTTCGCCAACACCTATCGGTCCTTATACTCACTACCTTCAGGAAAAAGGTATGCTCAAGGCATTTCACGAAGATTATCGTAAACGCAGTGGCGGCGGTTGGATTAAAAACGGTTCTCACGATTCCGTTCTTTCGACAGAAGACTTCGCAGATACCTACATTGGCAGGCGGGCAACCGAATTTATTGAGAATATCCCAGACGACTTCCCGTGGCACATGTTCGTGAGTTTTGTCGGACCGCACGATCCGTTCGACCCGCCGACTGAATACGGGGACAAGTATCGCCACGCCGAGATGCCGCCTGCGATTGCTGACGATATGGACGGAAAACCTGAATGGGTGAAACGACGCGTCGTTGATGTGAGTCCAGAGGAGATCACCGTAACACGACAACAGTACTGCGCTGCGACGGAATTGATTGACGACCAAATCGGAAAGATGCTCCGTACACTCGAACAACGCGGAATGCTTGATAATACCTATATCATCTATTCCAGCGACCACGGTGAAATGCTTGGGGACCACGGGCTTTACACAAAGAGTGTCGCGTATGAGGCATCGCTGAGAGTCCCACTTATCGTCGCTGGACCCGGCATTGCGGGAAACCAGATTTCAGAGAGTCTGGTGGAACTCATTGATTTGAATCCGACGATATGTGATTTGGTGGGGGTGCCTGTGTTGCCACGTATTGACGCGAGGTCTATTGTACCCGTTCTTCACGGCGAAACCGAAACACACCGCTCCGAAACCGTGAGTGCGCTCCGAAACTTCCGATGTATCCGGACAGCAACACATAAACTCATCGAAAACTACAACGATGTAACGGAACTATACGATTTGGAAAACGATCCTTCGGAGCTGCATAACATCGCATCCTCAGAACGCGAAACTGTGAGGACACTCAGTGGTCGTTTAGGACGGCGGTTCCGTTCAGAGTTAGGCGCGGATTGATAAATTCCAATGGACGCAAACCTCGCTTATGATGCAAAACGCGCGTATCATCACATCAGACAACTCGCTTTTCCAAGACTGGTGGGCAGCACGGGTGAGCCTGACGCGCGGGCGTATATCGTCGAGCAATTCACTGCGCTCGGACTGCACGTTGTAAAGGAACCTTTCCACTTCACAAAATTTCCCGCTGAAGTACTACCCCGTATCCTTTGTGGTCTCTTTGTGCCTGTAGTGGTCTCTGTGCCGTGGTTCGGTGAACGGTTTCCGATACCTGTATGTCTCGCCTGCCTACTCAGTATCTTCGTGGCGTTGTTTTTCACCCAATGGCAGAGACAGTTTGAAGGGTTGTATAATGTGGGCAGAAAGTATGATTCGGAGAACATTATCGCGACGAACGGTAGGAAACCGAATGATAATGCGTCTGCCGTCCTGTTCGTAGCACACTACGACTCCAAATCACAGGTATTACCCATTGTCGTGCGAGCAGCGGCTTACGGTATAGCAATTCTCGGACTTATTGGACTCACACTTGCAACAGTGATTCAGGTTATCACGGCTGTTTGGATGCCGGGTTATGCTATCTGGAGTATTACTGGAATTACTGTCTTTTGCCTTCTGCTCTTGCAAATCAATTTGACGCAGAATCGTTCTCCTGGCGGTTTTGATAACGCCTCCGGCGTTGGGGTCATGCTTGAAGTGGCACGCGTGATGATGGCGCGCCGTGAGAAAAGACCTATTACCTTCCTCGCTGCGGGCGCAGAAGAGCTTGGTATGTGCGGTGCCCTGCGTTATATCCAAAAGCATGCTGATGAATATAACCGTAATCATACCTACATCATCAACTTAGATGGCCTCGGTGTTGGAAACGGTGTCAACCTCGTTACCCGCTACGGTATTCCACCGGTCAGTACAACGCGCGAGTTAGCTAAGATATTTCGGACATCAGGTGAATCCCTCGGCGTCCAGGTATCGGAACGGTATCTGCCGATAGGTGTCGGGTTGGACAGCATTCCGATGGCGAGTCGTGGATTTGAAACGGTTACGCTAACGGCAGGAGATGTGGGTAGCGTTGCCCTGAAAATCCACTCAAAACAAGATAATGCCGACTTACTCAATGTGGAAAGTCTACAACAGGTAGGTGAGTTAATTACCGATGTCATTAAAAGCACATAAAACATCACCGGTGACGGGGGTCATCCTTGCAGGCGGTAAAAGCCGACGAATGGGAGAGAATAAGGCACTCCTACAGCTTGGCGGAGACTCTCTCATCGGACATGTCATCCAGCGCATGCGTCTCGTTACAGATGAACTCCTCCTTATTACCAACAATCCTGCTGAATACACGCACGTAGGCTTACCGATGCACAAAGACCTTGTTCCAAACACCGGTGCGTTGGGTGGTATCTATACCGGTTTGACGCACGCTTCACACGATGTTGTGCTCTGTGTTGCGTGCGATAGTCCGTTTTTAGTACCGGAACTAATCACTTATCTTGTCTCCGTTCTGGATGAATATGATGCGGTGATGCCGTATACCACCAGCCGTGACGAACCCCAACTAACGCTTCAAACCTTGTGCGCTGCCTATTCTAAATCCTGTCTATCTATCACCGAACGGATGCTCAAAGAATCTGAGTTACGTGTCCATGCACTACAGGAATGGGCAAACATAAAGCGTATCCCACCTGAAATCTGGCAGAAGTTCGATCCAGACGGTATGTCCTTTTTCAACATCAACACGCCAGAAGACTTTGCCCGCGCTACTTCTTATATGAGATCGCAAAGCCAGCAGTAAATTACCTTCCACAGTTTGCCTGATTTAAGTGATATTCTACATATTTATCGGTTAAAATCAATTTTTTTTAGTATTATGCACCCTTTTTGCCTATAAATTGTGTCTTTAACAATTGGAATGGCGAAAAACAAGATAAAAGAAGGAAAATAGGGTGAAGATAAAAAGTTTGATAAACAATCATATCAAACTTGAACTTATGTGTAGCGAGATTTCTGCTTAGCAACACCCATTTGAAAACGGAGGGTTCTGATGGTAAGAGAGGATGCACAGTTGGTTCGGAAAACTTTGTTAGGCGATGACAATGCGTTCGGCACCTTAGTCCGAAAGTATGAAAAGGGTGTTCACGCGCTCGTGTGGCGTAAGATTAGTGATTTTCATTTTGCTGAAGAGATTACCCAAGACACCTTCCTCCACGCATACAAAAAACTCGCCACCTTAAAAAACCCCAATCAGTTTGCGGGGTGGCTCTATGTCATTGCGAATCGGCTTTGCATTAATTGGGTCCAGCGGAAAAAGACCGATATGCAGTCCTTGGAGCACACAGACACCCAAGAGATAGAAAAATTCATTTATTCACGTTACGTATCAGAACAACGCGAAACAGAAAATGCCGAACGCCGCTATGAAATCGTCAAACAACTTCTTGAAAAACTGCCTGAGAGTCAACGCACTGTGGTAACGCTCTACTACCTCGGTGAAATGACGACAAAGGAGATCGGCAATTTCTTAGGTGTGTCGGTGAACACGGTTAAGAGTCGGCTCCGCCGAGCACGCATACGTTTACAGCAAGAAGAGCAACTCCTGATTAGCGAAATTCTTGGTAGTTTCCAATTCCCTGCCAACCTGACCGAGAACATTATGCGGCAAGTCACCGACATGAAACCGGTCCCTCCATCAACCGGTAAGCCTTTACTCCCGTGGATTGCTTTTGGGACCGCTACGGCATTGATTGCCTTGCTTCTTAGCGGAAGCAATCAACATCTCATTCGATTCCAGAAGCCATATAGTTTCAATACAGCCGCTGAAGCCACTATTGAAATCATTGATACTACTCTCGTTCTTGATATTGAATCAAAACCCGCTGTGCGAAACCAGATTGGACAGGCTGGGGCTACCGGAAAAAATGGAGACACAGACTCACAGATTTCCGAGAAAGATTCAGTATATAATGCCCCGCTCGGTTTCTCTCATTTTTCTACCTCACATTGGGAACTGATAACCGAAATTCCGACCAAGAGAACGAACTTCTCCACTGTTGTCGCAGATGATAAAATTTATCTCATTGGTGGCACTCTCTTTGAAAATGGACGCGGCCCCTTTGGGCTTTCAACCGTGGAAGTCTATGACCCCAAAACGAACATCTGGCAGAGAGGCACAGATATGCCAACACCACGTGCCGGTGCGAGGACAGCGGTTGTCAATGGAACTATCTATGTCTTTGGAGGCTATAGTGGGATAGACAACCGCGGTGAAAACTTTAAATTTCTGGATATCGTAGAGGCTTATGACCCTCAAACAGATACGTGGGTTAGAAAACAGGACATGCCCTTTCCTTGTAGCAATTTCGGCATTGGTGTGGTTGCTGGAAAGGTCTATACCATCGGAGGTTTAGCGGATTCTAATAAAGAAGAGTCCAACTCACTTAAGTGGACAGACCGCGTTGAAGTCTACGATCCACAGACTGACACATGGGCAGAACGTGCGAAGATGCCGACCCGGCGCGATTACTTCGGGGTAGGCGTTGTCAACAATCGCATTTATGTCATCGGCGGACGCGGATGGCCACAAGTCGGGAACCCGAGTGGAACCTTTCTGACCGTCATTGAGGAATATAACCCAGAAACCAATCAATGGCGAAAGAAAAATGATATATTGGACCTGAGGCTCTATTCCTCAACGGTTGTTGTTGACGATCAAATCTATTTAATTGGTGGTTTCGTTTGGCAAGACGGACTCCGTAGGGATCCTGCGACTGTAGATGTCTATACGCCAGAAACAGAAGAGTGGAGCGATATTCCGCCAATGCCAACGGGAAAAACCCCGTTTGGTGTAGCAATTGTTAAGGGTAAAATTTACGTTTTCGGCGGCGAGGGGGAGAACGGAGAATTTCTACCAACTGTCGAGGTGTTTAACACCGATTTTCATGCCGTCGATGCAATAGGCAAACTGCCCGTGTGCTGGGGAGAACTCAAAGCACAACACCAAAATTAAACGGGTTTAATCTTATGGTTCCATAGAAAAAACAGACGATATCTGAGATGCCATTCTCAATAATTGATTCTCAGAGCCCCGCTTATCCGCAGATTTTCTCCAAATTGCCCGCCTATCCTCACATCCCCTTTTAAAATTACGAATATGCAACCTTCTTCTCCACAATATGTGTCACATGTCACAAGCCGATATTATTGATTGGAGAATATGCATGAAAAACGACGACCCTAAATGGATTGAACACGTTATAGCAGGCGATGAAGATGCTTTCACTGCTCTCGTGAAAAAATACGAAAAGCAGATACACGCCTTCGTATGGCGGCTGGTAAAAGACTATCACATCGCCGAAGAAATCACGCAAGATACTTTTCTCAGGGCTTACGAAAAACTTCGTACGCTAAGAGACCCGAACCGCTTTTCAGGATGGCTCTATATGATTGCCACCCGCCGTTCTCTCACATGGCTCGGAGAAAAAAGGATTCCGATGCAATCCTTAGAAGCGATGCGTGAAGCAGAAATCGAGACACGCTATTTGTAGTGATTCAAAGCAGTTTTGCCAGTTTTTAGATGAAAATTTAGATTTTTTTGATATTATGCAAGCATTCCGTCGAAAATTGTGTCTTTAACAAATGAGGATATAAACAATACCCTTTAGAAAATTCTAACGATGCGGTTTTTGGTAGAATGGAGGCTTGCTATACCACTAAGAAACTTTTTAGCAACAGTGGTGTTTCATCAAACAGAAAATCACGCGGCAGCTTCGCCTTTCTGGCAATTTCCAATTCTACATATCCACTTTTTATCGGATCCCACAAGACGTTCCATGGGAATGGAGGCACTTTAATAATGTCAATAACTTTAATTCAGAAAGAGATAATGCTTCACATTTTGAGTGCACGGTTTGTCGCACTACTCCTGATGTGTGTCCTGCTCATTCCGCTCAATTTCCACATCAACTACCATCGGTATCTCCAACGCCAAGTTGACTATCAAGAAGCTGTGAAAAAGGAAAACAATAAGAATCCTGCGGACGAGCCTTGGGTACACAGACAAGATACAGATCCAAATCTTGAAGTGTCTAAACTGATTCTTAAACCCACGCCTTTAAGTGTGTTTGCAACCGGTTTAGAGTCCATCATCCCGAGTTATCTGGGGATGACACGCAACGGGATAAAGCCGGGGGATACAGTGTTGTCTTCTGCCCCGATAGCCTTTCTCTTCGGGCATCTCGACTTTGTGTTCGTTGTCAGTACGGTTTTTAGTCTGTTGGCACTCCTGTTTACCTTCGATGCGGTCGCGGGAGAAAAGGAAGCAGGAACAATTCGGATAACCCTCGCCAACGCGCTGCCACGCGATATCTTTTTGTGGAGCAAACTCATCGGTGGCTACCTCGTCTTCATTGTTCCTTTCTTAGTCTCGTTAATCATCGGTTTACTCGTGCTCGTCTTACAAGGATTCCCCTTGGCTGAACCTGCTATCTATCCTCGAGTCCTCTGTCTCATCGGCATCTCGTTGCTCTATATTGCGGTCTTTTTTGCGCTGGGGTCGGTAATTTCGATTTATTTTGATAGTTCCAAAACTGCCCTGATTGTTGCCTTTACGATTTGGGTGTTCACCGTTCTAATCCTACCGCGGGTCGGGTTCCTCGCTGCGCAAATTGTCGCGCCTGCCCCAACAGCGGAAAGCGTCTACAGAGAAAAAGCAGCGAAGCAAGCAGAATTGCGTGCAGGTCTTGAAAAAGAAAGAAACGAACTCTTTTCTGAAATGTTCCAAGACCTCTTGCCAGAAGAGCCAACGTCCGGTGGTTTCGCTGCCGTAGTAGGTGGTCCAGAATATTTCGATAAAATGAATGAGAAGATGGCACCGCTTGAAGAGGCTGCGCGGTTAGAATATCGTGACTTCGCGGCGGAGGTCAACCAACGATATCAGCAGCGCAGAAAACACCAAGAAGAAATCGGCATCAACCTTTCTCGGATTACGCCTACGTCTTCCTTCATCTCTTTAGCGACCGATGCCACGCAAACCGGTCAGGCGAAAAGAAACGCCTATTTTCAAACGGGAGCCCGCTACTATGAGACGCTTGATGCGGAAATGTTCAGCAAAATATCAGAAGCCTCTTTTGGGCACCCAGAAGAAACCCCATCCCCGCTGCCACCGCCATCCATCGTAGAACCGACCTTGGAAGAGACGCTCCAGCATGCTGTCTTGGATCTGCTATTGCTCTGCTTCTTCGCAGGTGGATTGACAACTGCTGCGTTTCTGAAATTTTTCCGTGCAGATATTTGAGGAGGAAAGGGAATGTTCAAACCGTTAAACTCATTCATTAACTATGGAGAACTGTGATGGAAAAAAACGATGCGCAACTGATTCGCAGTGTCTTGTCAGGCGACGAGGCGGCATTCGGCACTTTAATCCAAAAGTACCAAAAGGGCATTCACGCGTTGGCGTGGCGGAAGATCGGTGATTTCCACTATGCTGAAGAGATTACACAAGATACCTTCCTCCGAGCATACGAAAAACTCTCGACGCTCAAGAATCCTAATCAGTTTGCTGGGTGGCTCTACGTTATCGCAAATCGGCTTTGCCTGAATTGGATGCGAAAACAAAAATCTGCGATGCTGTCGTTGGAGCAGATGTCTGAGAGAGAAATAGATACGCTAACTTATGAGCATTCTATGTCGGTGTATCGCGAAACAGAAGCTGCTGAGCACCGTCATGAAATTGCCCAAAAACTGCTCGCAAAACTGCCAGAGAGCGAACGGACGGTCATGACACTCTACTATCTCGGCGAGATACCCGCGAAAGAAATTAGCAAGTTCTTAGGGGTATCTGTAAAGACGATCCATAGCCGACTCCATCGGGCACGAAAGCGTTTACAAGGAGAAGAAGAGCTCCTCATCAAAGAGGTGCTTGGTAACGTCCAATTACCGACTCACCTCATAGAGCGTATCATGCAGCAAGTGGCTGATCTGAAACCTACTCCGACTCCGACTGGGAAGCCGTTGCTCCCATGGGCGGCTTTTGGCGCGGCTACGGTTTTAGTGCTGTTGCTGTTAGGTGCCAGCAATCAGTACATCGCCCGTTTTCAGAAGCCGTACAGTTTTGAGGCGGTATCCGAACCCACAGTTGAAATCATTGATGCCTTTATCGTATTTGATATAGATTCAAAACCAGCTGTGCGGAATCAAACAGGACAGGCGAATAGCTCCACCCATAACAGCGGTGCAGGTCTATCGACTGCTGAGACAACTTTAGCATCTAATACTCAGGCGGATTCTACGAAGATCTCTGATTCACAGTGGACACCAACAAATGGGCCCGACGGTGGTACTGTATACGACATCTTTGCTACAGCCGAGAGGACCCTTTATGCTGCTGCACCAACAGGTATCTACAGATTAACAGCAGACGCAACTACATGGACGCGCATCAACACGAATATACCAATCGGAGGGTTGCGAATGCCGATGGCAGCATACGCCGAGACGCTCTATATTGTTTCGACGGATAAGATATTCACTTCAACCGATAAGGGTGAGACATGGCATGTCCTTTGTTCCCGTCCAAAAGGACATCCGACTGGACTCGTCGTCATGGCTGCGGCAGAGCAGCAGAGCTTACACGCACATCCTGTAATGTATCTCACGTTACAAAACAGAGGCGTTTTTCGATCTATAGATGCTGGTGCACAATGGCATCATCTACCGGAGGGGTTAGCAAACGAAAACGTTTATGCAATGGCTGCGGTCGGAGACACGGTGTTTGCTGGCACAAACAAGGGGCTCCATCGCCTTAATTCAGACGTTTGGCAACGATTGCCTGTGGGGCTGCCAGGACCTGTCTACGCCGTGACGAGATTTGAAAACAACCTTTACATTGAAATAGGTTCTAATCATTTCCCATGGAATCCGATCGCGTCGAAGCAAAATGAAGCGTATAATGTGACAATCCTTGACGACACAAATTCAAGCAGAATTTTACACTCGACTGACTTAGGAGCGTCATGGACTGAGATAACAGATGAAAATGAATCCGCCTTTATGAATGCAGCATTTGGCATGGTACTTCTAACTAACACCCGTGAAATGTTCTTCCCACTGGGAGTTGTAAAGGCGGACAAAGATACTTTTTACAGAGCCGGTCCCTGGGGTATTCATCGCTCAACCGACCGCGGTAGATCGTGGCATCCATTTATGAAGGGGATAACCGGAACGACAATACAAGATTTGGTCGCAATCAACAATAGACTCTACGCGTATACTGGTAGGGATCTCGCTCAATCAACAAATGGTGGTGAGACGTGGGAAACCCTTCGGATTGATTCCAGCAATCGCACCCTGAAAGAATTTTCTCTTATTAATGCTTATCTCGCTTCACAATTAGTAGTTGACGGCGAGGTTCTCTACGGAATCCTACCGGGAAAAAACGCCCCACACCTACGCGTTTTCCATTTATCCACAGATGACGACGCGTTTGTTCCTGTTCACGAAGCACCCCCTTTCAAACGAGAATCCCCACTTACTGAGGAGAAAACAAGAATCGAAGCACTCATAGCGAAGCATTCACATAATAACATCGAAAAAAGCGACGACTTGTCAGCATCGATGAACGTTTTTGAAATACGCACCGTCACCGGTGGATTAGCGGTTAATGGACACACCCTCTATGTGGAATATGAGCGGAGCCTTTTCAGATGGCGACCTGGCGATTCAGAATGGACAGATACTGGTTTAATAGATACCGGTGAACCTCGTAAGGACAAACCAGATAGAGGTTTCAAGTTAGCGGTTTCAGGAGAAACTGTCTACGTCGGTAAGCGAGATGGCAAACTGTTTCAATCACTTGATGCAGGCAACAGTTGGAAAGATGTTACATCCAACCTTCCACTTCATTTTGAACGTTTCAACGAGATAGACTTTGTGGGTTCAACGGTTTACGTCGCAACGGACACCGGGGTCTTGGTCTCACAGACTGGAGAACACTGGTCGGTGCTGACGGATGAAATGGGAAGGCGTCCTGTCATAGACAGGCTTGCTGGAGATAGCATATCGGTTTATGGTGCCGGTGATGCGGGTCTTTATCATTTAGATGATCGTGGGAAGTGGAAACAGGTTTCGCCGAGCGTTCCGGGTAAAGTTAATTCTCTGGTTATCAGTAACGACACGCTCTACATTGCTACCGACCATAACGGGCTGTTTCATATCTCGCTTGAAGAAGAGGGGTTGAAAGCCAACTTTTAAGACGAATTTACTACGAGGGAGGGTCTCCACAATCACTGAAATGTCTCTTTAATTATTGACGTTACTATAAACTATTGCCTAAGCTCTTAGCTTGGTTAAATAACCAAACTAAGAACTCGGGCAGCCAACTCCGTTTGGATGTTGAACTTAACTTATCGAAAAAACGCTCACCGCACCCGACTCGTCACCAACAGCAATATATTGGTCATTCGGTGACCAAACGAGGCTTGTGACCCCTGCTGTCAGAGCGGCTTCATAAACCGCCAGAGAACTGGTTCTGCCTCGCAATTGCCAGACGTAGACCAGACCGTCGGTGCCGCCTGAGGCCAGCAGTTTTCCGTGATGTTGAAAACGCACAACGCTGAGAAAATCCTGATGCCCGGAAAGCGTAACAGGGCTGGTACCTGCCGGTCCGCGCCCGGAACAATCCCACACCGTAACTTCCTGACCGCCTCCCGTAGCCAAGTATCGACTCGTGGCATCCCACGAGAGTTCTCGCACTTTCGTCGGATAGCCAGACATTTGCAAATCCTTACCGGTAGACATAATCCAGAAATGTACGGTTGAATCTTGATCTCCGGTGGCGATGTGTTTGCCGTCAGGGCTCCACGCAACCACCAGTGATGAGCCTTGCCATTCCAATCGGCGGACGGCTTCCGACTGTTGCGGGTCCCACAATGTGACACCGCCGTAGGCAATCGAGGCGAGTTGCCTTACACGCGGTCTCCACTGGAGACCAGAAATCGTGCTCTGATGGTCGGGATATTCGCGAACAAGATCGCCGACAGCGTTCCAGAGTTTCAACTTACGACCAGCGGCAGAGGCGAGTATCGGTTTTTTGCCCCCCCTCCAAGCGAGGTGCTCAACCCATGCTGCACCCCCGTCAAGCGAATGGGTCGCTTCGCCACTTGTTATTTCCCACAACCGAATTTTCCCATCCTGTCCTGCGCTTGCAAGCACTTTGCTGTCTGGACGCCACGCGATTGACATTGTACCGAATTCATGCCCGTCAAAGGCATGGATAACCGCTCGATGACGCCCTTCAAAAATTGTCACTGGACCGAGCACTGACGCGGCAGCGATGTATCTCCCATCAGGGGACCAGGCCAGATCAATGACGTGGTCGCTGATGGTTGCCGTCCAATTTTCGCGCAGTTGAGAGGGCTGGAAAAAGCGGTTGCTCACGGTGTTCAAGCGAGACATGCTTCAAACCCCTCAGTCAATTCGGCCCGGTCGAGGTTGCGCCCGATGAAGATGAGGCTATTGTAGCGCGATTCATCATCCCAGGGGCGGTCGGGGCGCCCGTCAAAGAGCATATGAACACCTTGGAAGACGAATCGGTTTGGCTGCCCCTTGATGCTCAGAATACCTTTCATGCGGAAGATGTCGATCCCTTTTGTCATAAGCAGATTGCTAATCCAATCGTTCAGCCGGTCGGGATCAAGGTCGCCGGGGGTTGTGATGCCGACCGATGTGACTTCGTCATCATGTTCGTGGTCCGGCTTAAATTCGCGTTCAACAACTGGCTTGACAAGGGCGCCGCTGCCAAAGAGTTGTGCTTGAAATTCATCGGGGTGATGCTCGGTAAAAAGCGCGTAAGCACCAGGGCGGTCGATTTGCACGTCAAAGCGTAATGCGTTCGCTGTGAGATTCAACGCAATGAGTTGTCCACTCGGTTGAAAGGCACCACCCGCCGAAAGTTTATGCTCATCATCGGAGAAAACCATAACGACTGGCTCAACAGCGGCTTCCAAAGCTGCATCGGTTGACGCATTTACGGGCACCAACGCGACTTTCATCGTCGGGTCAGGACCTTCTTGGAGAACCAGTTCATGCGTGCCTGTCGAAAGGTTATAAACACCCGCCCATTCAAAGGGATACTCCGGTTCCATAAACTGTGGGTCAATCTCCATCGCCCGGTCCAGATCGAATCCGCCGACATTGAGAATCTTGTCCATTTCAACCACGGCGTTTTTCGTTCGATAAATCTTCGCTGCAGCGTTCATGCTGCGAATTCTGGCTTCCAGTTGCTCTAACTCTCCCTCGGTCACAAGGTCAATCTTGTTCAACAAAATGACATCGGCAAAGGCAATCTGTTCACGCGCCTCGTCGCTGTCATCGATGTGCTGCCAGATGTGTTTGGCATCAACCAGCGTCGTGACGGAATCGAGTTGCAGTTTCTCCTGCATTTCGGCATCCATAAAGAACGTCTGCGCAACTGGCCCGGGGTCCGCAAGCCCTGTAGTTTCGACCATGATGTAGTCGAACTTATCGCGACGCTTCATCAGATTCCCCAAAATACGGATGAGATCACCGCGCACCGTGCAGCAGATGCAACCATTGTTCATCTCGAAAATCTCTTCTTCGGCACCGATGACCAAATCATTATCGACACCGATCTCGCCAAACTCGTTTTCGATGACGGCGATACGTTTGCCATGGTTTTCGGTGAGAATACGGTTGAGAAGCGTGGTTTTACCAGACCCCAAAAAGCCTGTCAACACGGTGACAGGGACTTGATTGTTTAGCGTGGCTGTGTTCATCTTTCTCTCCTTGTTGAATTTAGTCAGCGGTCAAGCTAACGATGTCCGTCTGCTTCACCTCCGCCAGGGGTTTGTGAATCTTGTATTGCCGGGGCTTTCCCGGCGTTTCCATGATTGCAATGACCGTTTCAATAGGCGGACAGCCTTCTTCGGTGCATTGCAACTGAGTAATCATCACGGAGATGTCTTCTGATAGGTCAAAGGCTTGGGAGACCCACGATTTGATCTGGACGAGTTGCTGTGGGTCACTCTCTTTTTGTGAATTGAAAAAATTCAGCACTGTTGTATGGCCTCCGTTGTATAAGAGGTTAGGATCCCCGATTCTCTTGTAGAAAGGGTTTATAACTCTGATTCCGCAATCAAAGCATGTACAATCGTATCAATATTATATCGGATCATCCCGATGTAGGTGCCTTCAGGTGTTCCCTCGTTTCCCATAGCGTCTGTGAAGAGCACACCACCGATCTTCACATCAAATCCTTTTGACTTCACAGCGGCTTGCACGGCTTCGAGACTCCGTGAAGAGACGGATGACTCCACAAAAATAGCAGAGATACGCCGCTCCGCAATAAACGTCGCCAATTCCTGTACATCAGCGATACCGACTTCTGTCGCGGTGCTAACACCTTGTAATCCGCGTACCTCAAACCCATACGCCTTTCCGAAGTAGTTAAAACAGTCGTGCGCCGTCACAAGGACGCGTTGCTGAGATGGCACGCGTTCCACTTGCGACTTTACATACTCGTCGAGTTCCATGAGTTTCGTGAGATAGCGTTTGGCATTGCTTCGGTACAGAACAGTATTATCGGTATCGAATTCACTCAGGGCATCG
Organism: Candidatus Poribacteria bacterium; assembly: GCA_965232115.1. GTDB lineage: Bacteria > Poribacteria > WGA-4E > WGA-4E > WGA-3G > WGA-3G. The sequence goes on along the minus strand of OZ246958.1, from coordinate 2,060,937 downwards.
CGAACCTTTCTGGCCGCTTGCATCCAAAGTTTCACGTCAAACCATACGTGCGGATCGTAGAGTCCCTCGTATTCTGAGGGTGTTAGCAGCAGACTCCGATCTACTGCGTCTGTTACGGCGACCGTCAGCGTGTCCTCCGACATCTTCGCAAGGATGTCCACCATTTTTGCTTCAAGGTGCAGCCCGTTATAGAAGATAATGTGTGCTAAACCGAGCCTTTGAACATCTTTAGGGGTTGGGTTGTAAAAGTGTGGGTCTACGCCAGGTTCCACTATCCCAGTCACTGCAACACGCGTACCGCCGACATTTTTAACAATATCGGTAATCATACCGATCGTCGTAACAACGCGAAGTTTATCGCCTGTGACAACATCTGGTTGTCCTTTCGGATCACAGCCAGCCCATACCAGTATGCCTATTAAACACACTGAAATGTATATTCTCTGCATAATTTTATGCATTTTCTGCCTCACATGTTAAACAGGTCTTACAGAGGTGCCGATTCACGAGATGCGCCGATGCGAGTAAAACGCCGCCGATACTATAGAAGACCACTTCAAAAGTGCCTTCAACGACTGTCTGAGCGGTAGCGATGAATGCTAACGCCGCTATCAGTACCAAAAACGCTCGCCAGTTTCGGTGGCGTCGAACCCCCCACGCTAAACTCCCGATTGCCAGTCCAATTGCGCTGGCAATAAGGATAAACTCAACACGCTCATTCGCAAGGAAACTCAACCCAATCAAAGGTAAAACTGTTCCTAAAAGCGGCATCGCGAGGCAATGGATCGCGCATGCGAAAGGGAGACACGCCGCGCACACGACAGAGAGACACGCGCCAGTCGTATCTGCTAATTCGTGGTTAAAATATCTTTTCAATTTCATCTCCTTAGAAAATCGAGGACGGGGCAGTATGATAGAAATCATCGCCCCGTCCTACAGTTTTAAAAATTAAGCTTATACAAGAGTTTCACATTCCGTCCCGGTTCCGGCATTGCCGATTTGATGCGGGACAGATGTTCGCGATACGTTGTATCAAAGAGGTTTTCAATCTCGAAAACGACCATGTTCTCAAGCTGCCACCACGAAAAATTGAGATAGCTGCCGATATCATAGACAAGATAGCCATCGGTTGGTTCCTCAAATTCACCGAGCCGGGTCTGGCTGCCTGAAAAACGGGACGCGACATACAAATGCAACGGGGCAGGCGTGTAGCTGATGACGAATTTACCGTTGAGGGGTGGGACACGCTCCAGCGGTCGCCGATTGGTTTGAATCGTTCCGTTGACGTAACTCATATTGAGCTGAAGATGAATCTGTGAGAGAATCTCACCCCCTATTTGGATTTCAGCCCCATCCATCACAACGTCGTGTCCCATATATTGATAAATCCACAACCATCCTGCTGCGCCGCTGCCCCACTCCTTTTCACCGCTGTTCATCGGAACGAGATAGTTCTGTATCTGATTCCTGAAAAGCGCAAGATTGAGTCTGAACCTGTCGTCTGCGTATTTGACGAAGAGTTCAGTGCCGTATCCGTCTTCGGGTCCGAGTTCTGCATTGCCGATTTCGTAGGAATAGACAGCCAAGTGGGGGCCATCGCTGAAAAGTTCCTCGATCCCCGGTGCGCGAAACGTCTTCATCAGGGTAGCTCCGGTACTCAGCCTATCGGTCCAATGGTAAATTCCAGAGGCAGCCCCGGAGAAACCGTTGAAATCGCGGCGTTGGACGGCTCCGGCTCGGACAACTGCCCCAGGTCTAAACGGTTCAGAACGCCTAAGGTCGTAGCGGATGGCCCCCTGTAAGGTGAGTTTGTTAAAGTTACGCTGGTTTAGATAAAATCCCGCCAACGCAAACTCACGGGTGTGCGGGGTCCAGTAAAATCCGTCTGTGGCATGGTCTCGGTATTCCCACCAAACACCTGCAATCGCGTTGTCTAATAGATGCGCCATCACTGAGACGTTGTAGGTTAACAAACCGAATTCGACACCAAGTCTCCCGTTGGACTCCCATTCTTGATGCTGATAACGCGTATAGGCAGTCTGGAGTCTTACCTTTTCAAGCATTGCTGTATTGAAGCGGTACTCCATCTGTCCTTCATAACGCTGCTTATCGAGCTCGATGTTGACCCCGCTAATATGTCCCTCTGGTGAGCCGGGAACGCCGTAATCTGAGCGATAACTGCTTCCAGAGGCACCGATAAAACCCCACGGCTTAATCAGCGAAGCACCGCCTGAAAAATTAACATTTGAAAGGGCGGTGTTTTCGAGTACACCTACCGGCGTTTGTATATCAGATGCAAGGCGCCGATTCCATTCCACATTGCCCGCAAAATCACCAATTGGGAACGTAAAACCTGTTGTTCCGGTCAAACCTGAGTTTACAGATTCACCTTGGAACGTTAGGTGCATGTTAAGACGTTTTGGCAAGACTTGAGGGATATTGTTGCTTTTGACATTAATAACACCGCCCAACGTACTTGAACCGTAAATGAGCGATGCGGGGCCGCGCGTAATTTCAACGCCCTCGGCAGTCGTCGGATCAATGGATACGGCATGGTCGGCACTGGATGCCGATTTATCGCCGGTGCGTTCACCGTTTTCAAGGATGAGCAACCTGTCACCGCCCAACCCCCGAATAACAGGACGGGCGATCGCCCGTCCCATCATCCGTTGTGAAACGCCCAGCTCATCCGCCAACGTGTTCGCCAAGGTCATCCCTAACCGTCTTTGGAGTTCCGCTTCACCCAATGCTAAGTCGGTTGTTTCTTCAAACTGTGAAAGCGCGCGATTTGAACCGTATACCCTAATTGTTTCCAATTGAAAGGGCAGTGCCTCCAACGCAATCTGAAGATACGGGGTGGATGCATTGACATCAACCGTCTGTTCAAACTGCCGATAGCCGACTTTCATGAACAGAACCGTCTGCTGTCCCTCCGGTACACCGTCAAACTTAAATTTGCCGTTCGCGTCGGTCTGTATGCTTTTCTCAAGCCCAACAATACGAACGGTAACCCCAGTGAGGCGGGCGCGGCTCCGTGTTTCGACAACTTCGCCCTCCAGAGATGGCGTTGCCTCTGAAGCACTTTGGGCATCTCTGAGATAGCAAAATAGACATACTATTATCCCAGATACCAACACGAACAGGTAGGGACGCTTTCTAAGCCTCCCTACCGCGGGAGACCTGCGCGAACAAGCACAAGTGCTTAAACAAGTGCTTAACATGGGGTTCCCCTTATTGAACGGTTACCGGTATGAGAAGTGCTCCCGTGAAATCTGGATGGTCCCCGTGAAGGAGTTGGAGTTTGATTTCCGTTGTGCCTGCCTTCAGACCCTCAAGTCCAAACCCTAACTCTTCTTCACCGTGTTCTTCGTGGTCGCCTTCCTCCTCGGCGTGTTCTTCTTCACCGTGTTCTTCTTCATCGTGGTCATGTTCATCTGCATGTTCCAGATGAATTTCAATAATAGCGGAATCGTACCCCGACAAGCCTAAGCCGAATTCTTCCTCATGTCCATGTTCATCCACTGCCTCTACTTCATCGAGGTGGGCTTCGGCACCGTTTGCATCAAGAAATACGGCATGGACCTCAATCTCTTCGCCAACGCCGACAGTGAGGCCGCCGCTATGCGTGCCTTGAAACTGACGATAGACCTCCACCTCCTCGACTTCCAAAACAAAGCCGTCGACATCGGCGTGCAGGGGTGCATCCGCTTCGTGTTCGTGGTCATGGTCATCATCAACAATAGGGTTGTCATCTTCACCGCAACCGCCCATAAACGGTAGCACGGCTATGAAACTTATTAACATTAATCGTGAAATGACGACAGAAAAGTCGCCTTTATAAAAGTAGGTAAACATTGTATTCTCCAATTTTTAAATTTTTAAACTTTTGTAATCTAATGGGGCACAGTATGTGCCTATCGCTCTAAAATGAAATTACACTTAACAGCGAACATGCCACGCGAAAGATATGGAACGCGTGCAGACATGCCGCGAGTGCCTCGTGCTTTGTTAGAATAATAGAGGTGCCTATAGACCTCCTGAAAAAGCACCATTCATTGATACACAATCAGGTGGTGTCTACTATAGAAACACTACTATTATGTTGCAAAGCAGAGATGTACTAAAGCGCGGGACGCGTATAGGTACCCCCGCGATCTTTGGACAATAAAAGATACAAGCAAGCTAAAAACAAAGCCTACCTTTAAGATGCAAAATTTGCGAGTTCAGTGGAGAACACAGGTGGGGCACGGCTGCGCGTGTTAGCGGGGAGCTCTAAGGGAAGAAAAACGGTTTCATAAAGTATGAATGTAGCAGCGAAGAGAAATGGAAAAATGAGTGCAAAGATTGTAACTTCAACACCGACATGCTGACTGTTAAAGAAACAAGCCGCACAGCCATCCTCACAATGGTCATGCGTATCGTGATCATGTGTTAGTGCAGTGACACTCAGCAGCATGACGTAGCAACATAAGCCTATTAGAATGTAGGTTTTCAGATGATGCCCTAATATTAGTGTGTTGCGGAAGGTCTTGCCATTTCTCATAAACGAAACCTGATTATAGAGAAAAGAGGGTTGCTGATTAATTTGCGAAATATTATATCATGCATACTATCGTGCTAATGTCAAATGAAGTTTAAAAGACCAAAACGAGAATTTAATTTTAATATTTCTTAATAGTATATCACATCAGGATTACTGTTGTCAAGTTTTTTATAGTAAAAACTATAAAAAAGATTTTTAGTTAACGATCAAAAATCTTTCTTCTGTAGGAGCGAGTTGTGCTCGCGACTTTCTCATTAAAAACAGATAAAAACCTTAAAACTAAATAGTCCTAAAAAGACGAAAAGATAGACTTGCACTTATCGGCATGATGCTTTATCATATTGGTAAAAGTTTATGCAAAGGAGAAAAATTATATGCTCAGTGTTGAAGTCGCCCGTCAACAGATGCTCAATACCATCCCGGTTTTACCGCCAGAAAGACGAGGCATTCTGAACTGTGCGGGTTATGTGCTGGCAGAAGGACTCTGTGCTGCTGAAAACATTCCGCCTTTTGATAATTCGGCGATGGATGGGTATGCGGTGCGAGCAGCGGATGTCCAGAATGCATCCGAAAAAAATCCCGTGCTTCTTTCAGTTGTAGAAATGATCGCTGCAGGGCATGCCCCTACAAAACAGGTCGCCACAGGGCAAGCAGCGCGTATCATGACGGGTGCTATGATGCCTGAGGGTGCCGACGCTGTTGTCATGCAGGAAGTAACCCAACAAGAAGGTAACAAAGTCAAAATTTTTGAAGGCGTTGATGCGTCTGAAAACGTCCGTTTTACAGGCGAGAGCGTTAAGGCAGACGACTTGGTGATGGGAAAAGGGAAACACCTGCGTCCGCCCGAAGTTTCGATGCTCGCCTCTCTGAATCGCCCAGAGGTTACCGTCTATCGCAAACCCACCGTTGCGATTGTTTCGACGGGTGATGAACTCCTGTTACTCGGTGAACCCCTTGAACCGGGAAAGATTCGAGAAAGCAACCGTTACGGTCTCTACGCACAAGTAGAGGAAGCGGGAGGCATACCGATTGATATGGGTATTGCCCCTGACGATGAAGCAGAAATAGAGCACATCTTTCGTGCCGCACTCGCTAAGGCGGATGCCCTCATCACAAGTGGTGGTGTTTCGGTAGGGGAGCACGACTTTGTGAAAAGTGTATTGGAGAGATTAGGTGAAGTTAACTTCTGGCGCGTTGCGATGAAGCCCGGAAAACCACAGGCTTACGGCATCGCCGATGGGAAACCGATCTTCGGACTTCCCGGTAATCCCGTCTCTTCGCTCGTCGTATTTGAACTCTTTGTGCGTCCGGCACTTTTGAAAATGGCGGGTCATACAGATTTACTGCGTCCGACCTTCAAAGCGGTTCTCTCAGAGAGTATCACCAATAGAGATGGTCGCGTTAACTATATGCGGGCAATCCTTAAGGAATCTGATGGACAATACACCGCTGAAACAACGGGACCCCAAGGTTCTGGTATCTTGCATTCACTCGTCTTGGCAAACGGTTTGATTACGATTCCAGCAGGGGTAACGTTAGAGGCAGGAGAAACTGTGGATGCCCAATTCCTATTCTAAATCGAGTGCTGAGGAACTTTCCATGATTGTAGACACACATGTTCACGTTTGGGAAATCGATCCACCTAAATATCCTGTTGGTCCTACGGCTCCGACTTGGAATTCCTATCCAGATGAACCCGGCACTGCCGATGAACTCCTATCAGAGATGGATGTACACGGTGTGGACTGGACGGTCCTTGTTCAGACGAGTTGGTCTACTTGGGACAACGGATACATCGCTGATTCTGTGGCGCGTTTTCCAGATCGATTCATCGGACACGGCTTAATCGACCCACAAGATCCAAAAAACGCAGACCAGGTCCGGTATTGGATAAAAGAACGGGGTTTGGTAGGTTTCCGTTTTCATCCGATGTACTACCCTGATGAAAAGATATTATTGACTGAACAGAACAGACCGATGTGGGAAGAGATCGCCGCGCTGGACGCGGTTATCCAATTCCACCTACGTGCTGAGTTTGCGGATCAGGTCGCGGTTATCGCGCAACAGTATCCGCATCTCACACTCATCCTTGATCATATAGGATATCCACAGGTGGATGCTGATGAAGCGGCTTTCCAACCGATTGTGGATCTCGCGCAATACGATAACGTTTATTTTAAATTATCGGATGTCGCTGGACGCTCCCAGGAGGATTTTCCTTATACAGATGTCCATCCGTTTATTGAGAAATTGCTTTCGGCTTTCGGTGCGTCACGGACGGTCTGGGGAACAGGGTACCCGGGACACCATAGACAAAAGCACAACTGGCCGTCTTTAGCGCAGGAACTTCGCCTCATCAGAGAAGGGATCCCGTTTTTAACATCAGATGACAAGGATCGGATTCTGGGCGGCACAGCTGCACAGATTTGGAACCTAACAACATGACAACGATTCATAAGTGTTGGGGAGAGATGGCTTATGTTGACTCCGATAATTCGGGTCAATCCGTCCTCTTTCTGCACGGCACTGGATGCGATTCATTGGATTGGGTAGATGTGATTGAAGGATTACCTCGGAACTTGCGTTGCATTGCTATCGATTTCCGTGGGCATGGGCAGAGTGCTGTACCTACGCAACCTTTCACATTAGCCGATCTCGCTGACGATGTTGGACATTTGATAGACTATTTGGAACTTCAAAGATTAGTGATTGTTGGGCACAGTCTCGGTGGGATGGTAGCGATGGAAGTTGCCAAACACTCACCATGTGTTGCTGGATTGGTTTTGTTGGAAGGCTGGACAAGTCTCTCTTCTGCGGGTAGTACTTTCGACCCTGGACGCTTTTACGGCTCACTGTCCCAAACAGCGATTGCACAAATTCAGTGGAAATCTGAAGAGACGCGAAGTCGTTTTAAGTCTGAGGTGTGGAACAATTTCTGGGAATCGGTAAAAGAATTCGATGGCTATGTCTATCTTGAGCAGGCAGAGATCCCTATCTATGAAGTCTTTGGTGGTATGGGGCGGAACGCGGCAACTGAACAGCAACTCCGCATTCCGCCCAATCCGAACATTCAATGGGTCTGGATCCCTAATGCCGGACATTACTTGCCACACGAATGTCCGAATGAAATCAGTAAAGTCATCGGGAGATTTTCTGTGACGTAGCGTTTAAACTCCTGGAATTTCGACCGGCAAATCCAGCCGGTCACCCCACTCTTTCCATGAACCTATGTAGTTGCTGACTTTCGGGTATCCTAAAAGCCGCAATGCTAAATAGGCTTGGGAAGAGCGGTATCCGCCCTGTCAGTAGCACATTACCTGTTTGTCGGGTGTAATACCAACCGCTTCATACATTTGCTGGAGTTCATCGGCAGGTTTGAATGCACCGGCTTCGTCAAGATTATCGAGCCATTCAATGTGAATAGAGCCGGGGATGGCACCTGCACGCTCCGCACGGGCAACCCTGCCGTAGTGTTCATCATCTGTGCGCGTATCTAAACGGATAAAGTCGTCTCGACTGAGTAGCACACGGATGACATCGGCATCCATGTGTATGTCGTGTTGGGGCTTTATCGGGAAAGGCGGCACCTCTGGCGGTTCAACCCCTGTTGTACTCACAGGTCCATCCGCTGCAAGCCATGCTTTGAAACCGCCATCTAACAAACGGGTTTCCGGATGTCCTAAATACTCACAAAACCAAAATCCCCGTGAGGCACGCGTGCCAGAGATGTCCTCATACCAGACAATCGGTTTACTCGGATCAAGTCCGCGTTGCTGAAACAGATACGCTATCATCCACATAAAGGTATCAAAAGTCTCTTTGCTGGTATCAATAAGGCTTAAACCGAACAGATCCAAATGAAGTGCGCCGGGAATATGCCCACGCATATATTCATAAGTCGGTCGTGTATCAACGATGCAGTAGGTGTCATCGTCGAGGGTGCCTTTCAATTCCTCAGCAGAGATAACCAATTGTGGATTTACATAGCCTTTGTAATTTTCCATTGGCAACTCCTTTTAAAGTTATTTATTTTTGCCGTCAGCGTGTTCCGGTTTTCCTACGCTGCTTTCGGCACTTTTTTATTAACAAGTTTTATTGCTTTCCATCTTCCAGTCCGATACCAGAGCCACATTACGACCCCTTGAACGACATTTGAGAGAGCGATCCCCAGCCAAACGCCGTTGAGTCCAATGAAATGCGACAGTAAAATCACTAGTCCCAAACCGACTCCAACTTGTGAAGCGAGTGTAATTATCATCGGAGAGAGTGTATCCCCCGCACCGTTGAGTGCTCTGCCCAAAATGAGCGAAAAAGCGATAAATCCAAACGTTGGGGATAGAAACTGCAGGTAAACAGCACCTATTTCGACGACCACAGGGTCGTTAGGCGCGAAAATCCGAATGAACATCTGCGGGAAAACGAGGAAAACAGCACCAATGACTGCCATGAGCGCAGCCCCTAAAAGATTCGCAATCCGTGTCGATCTTTCGGCGCGTTCCATCTGATTCGCACCTAAATTTTGTCCGACCAATGGGGAAACGGAGTTTGCGATACCGAAACCGGGATTCATGACCAGAATCCGAAGCCGCATGCAAATTGTATATGCAGCGACGATATCCTTACCGTAGGGCCCAATTACCCATAAGAAACCGAGTCTCGATAAATGTCGCCAGAACCCTTGCATAGAACTGTAAACACCGAGTCGTAAGATGTCAAGCATTTGAGCGAAGTCTATCCGAAACTGAACTCGCCGTAGTGAAACCGGGGCGCGGTCCGTCCAACACAGATAGAGGAGCACAACCGCCCCCACACCCCGTCCGATGAGGGTTGCGTACGCTGATCCAGCAACCCCGAGCTTCGGGAAACCCCATAAGCCGAAAATCAGCAACGGATCAAGTACAATGTTAATCAGTGTTGAAAACACCAACACGACCATTGGCGTGAAAGAATCACCACCAGAGCGAAAAATAGAACCGAGTGCCATCGACACAAACATCGTACTGATACCCAAGAGTGTGATACGCATGTAAGTCGTGCCGAGGCGTAACACCTCTGGATCCACCATTCGGACAGCAAGCAGACCATACTCGGCTAACGGATAACCGATCAGCGTAACACCAACAGAGAAGAAAACGGCTAACAGAATTGCCTGCATCGCGATATGCTCTGCTTGTGCGAGATCGCGAGCACCGAGATACTGCGCCACCATAATCCCAGCACCTGTGGAGATACCGAGTGTAAAAACCCCGATTAATCGGAGTAAATTCCCACTCACGCCGACAGCTGCGATTGCACCTGGACCCAACCTTCCGACGAAAATCATATCAACGATGTTGAAGGCATCTTGGAGAATGTAGCTGAATATTATCGGTACAGAGAGCCGTAGAAGGTGTCTAAAAATACTTCCACGGGTCAAATCGCCCCGTGCTTTTCTCATATTTTTTGTATTTGGGTTCCTACTTAGAGCTGCTTAGCTGCTCCACTGAATTGCAATATCTGCAGAACTTACGCAAAATCAGAGAATTAAGTCTATCCTGACGCAATCGGTGCGGTTAGGAAACCGCACCTACCGGACAAGTGCGTAAGTCCTAATCCGACAAGAATGTTCTGGTATCAGACTTACGGATTCTGTACAAGCCAAGTCCATATTATCAGAATTCCGTTCAGCCGTCAAGACGAAAATCTGGGTTTCCGGCGTATTGTGTATCTCTGAACCTGAAAAACGCTTAAGGACGTTTTATTAAAAAGTGTTTTTCTTTGACAGTATAATTAAAAACTTGTTATACTATTCTTAAACCTTTCAAGGAGTCAGAAAGATGAAAAATACAACATCGACTTACAAGTTTTCCCTTTACGGGATCACGTGTCTTTTCATAGCAGTCTCTATGCTATTCACGCTACCCATCTCCGCGAATCTTACAGACGGGTTGATCCTACATCATACGTATGATGAGGGGCAAGGCACACTCGCTGCGGACGCGAGCGGGAACGGTCACGATGGTGAAATTACGAATCCGGATTGGGATTCTGGAAAATTCGGTGGTGCACTCCGATTCGGCGGTGAAGGCAGCGATGCGTATGTTACGGTCGAGAGCACAGATGCGTTGAACGTGAATGAATGTTCGTTCATGGCGTGGATTAACGCCGATCATTGGGACGGCACACGCCAGATTGTCGGTAAATCTGTTCACGGCGGTTGCGCGGGTCGAACACAATACGGCCTATTCAGCGAGGGTGGTGTCTTCAAACTCCGCTTCGAGACAGATGGCGGCAGAGCCGACATCACAACCGATCTCCCAGCAACGAATGAATGGATCAACGTCGCTTTTACCAACGACGGTGAAACCGCAATGATTTATATTAACGCTGAAGCAGTTGTGGACGGCGAAGTGCCGGGTGCGTTGAATGCTAACGACGATCCGTGGCGCATCGGACAGGATTGTGAACGTCTCAACTACGTTTTCGCAGGCTTGATAGATGAGGTGCGCCTCTGGAACCGTGCGTTGAGTGCCGACGAAATTGGCGGTGCACAAAGTCTGCTCACACCTGTCGATCCGCTTGCGAAATTAACGACGACTTGGGGTAACATCAAAACCAGTCGCTAAAATAAATAATCTGGGCGCGCTTGCCACGCGCCCCCTTTCCTGTATCTCGCCTGCTCTACACCTACCAGAAAAAATGAACATCTCATATTGGAGAAGGAAATGTTTTGGGAACAGGTAAAAAGACATTACAACGCGGGTTCCGCACACGAATTTCTGCTCCATTTTAATGTACAGGACCTCTTGTACGACGATGTTTACGGCTACTTACCTGCCCTCGACTACCTAATGGAGCAGCTCAATGCATTAGGCTGTGACCTCGTTGTGGGATATAATACATCACAAGGCGTTATTTGGCCGAATATCGGGCGGCGGCGCAATACGCAGAAGATGCTAAACCTAATTCCCGCATTGCAAAACGAGGAACCAGAAACTGAACGTCCGAGAATCAACGCCAATTTGGCAATCGACAAACCACATGAAGATCCGTTTATAAACACCGACCCTGAACCGTCAGAGGGGTTACAACGGCAACTGAACAACCTTTTACAACAGGGCAGAGCGAAAGTTGGGTTGGTTATCAATTCTCTGGAACATTTGGCACCAAACGACCCGTCCTTAAGCAGCGGTGGTCATTATGATTTGCAACGCTTTTTCAGTCGAATCCAAAACTGGGCTTCCGACTTAGAGATACGAAGACGTAGACACATTATTCTGCTCCTGACCCAAAACACTTATGATGTCCATCCGAGTCTCACCGTCAACCCAGAGATTCCAGTCATAGAAATTCCGTTCCCAGATTACGATCAACGACGGCACTTTATTGACCATCTGCGTGCAATTTCAGATGATGACTCACAGATGCGTGAAACGCTCGGCGATGACAGCGATCGAGAGGTCTTGGCACACGAGACGATAGGTCTCAATCTCTTCGGCGTTCACGACGTTATTCGACAGGCAGAATCCGCAGCACAGAAAGCCGGTGGTGAACCGCTTGTGAGATACCGGCGTGAGAGCATCAGAACTTTCAGTCATGGTGTTCTCGAGCTTGGCGATCCACAGAGAAACTCTTCTGCAGATGGTTGGTATGTGATGTGGACAATCCGGGATATTGCGGAGGGAATGAAAAACCGAGACCTTCGGCGCGTGCCGCGGGGTGTCCTTTTCCTCGGTCCACCGGGAACCAGCAAGATTTACGCGGCGCAACTGCTCGCTGGCGAAGCAAACATGACGTTTGTCCAACTCCGCTACGCCAGTCAAGTAGGCGAAGTGACAATCAACATCAACGAAAACGGGAACTCTTATGAGCGAAATCTGAACGCTGCTATCAGTTTCATCCGCGGCATTTCACCCGCTGTTGTCTTCATTGACGAAATTGAGCAGGCACCGCCACATACGAGTATGCATCCAGAGGAACGACAACCGTTTCCACAAAGCCTCGTGAATGCTATCAGTGACGCGTCGTTGCACGGTAGAGTGATATGGGTTGGCGCATCGCACCGTCCGGACCTGATGCCGCAGATATTTCGTCAGTACGGCGTTTTTGACACTAAATTCGTTATGCTACCCCCCATCGCTGAAGGCAGAGTGGAAATTTTAAGGATATTTTGCCAAGGTCAAACTGAAGACGGAATTAACTTCCGCGGACTCGTTGGCGGTCCAGATACAGATGGATTGACGTGGCGAGATCTCTTTCTGATTGTCCAACGCGCAAATAACATGGCGAAACATCATCAACGCGAGCACCTAACAGAAGCCGATCTCCGTCAAGCCTTAGAAGATTTCATACCGGCATATTCACCAGAGATGCAGCTGTTCATGGGGTTATTGGCATTGCGAGAAGCGAATTCTCGGAGGATGATTCCTGAAGCCCTACTGCCGGTTTACCAAGAATTTGTGGAGGGAAATCGGATTGATAAAACAGGCATTAATAGACGTTTGATGGAACTGAGCGATCAGTTGGGTCTAAACGTTTGATTTATAGCGTCCTAAATACACGCTATTTTCTCTTGACAGATATTTTTGCTGTTTGTTATACTACCGTATCTTTACCTATAAGGGGGAACTCTAAGAATGAAATTGGCTATTTGTTTATCAACGGTACTGCTTTTAATATTAACGCCGTTCGCTATGTCTATTGGTCCAGCAGAATTTCTGGACGGCTTGGTGCTATACCACCCTTATGACGAAGGGAAAGGGGATAAAGCGGAAGACCTGAGTGGAAACGATCATGAGGGTGTAATTGACAATCCTGAATGGGTTGATGGAAAATTCGGAAAGGCGTTGGAATTTGGCGGTGAAGGTAGCGACGTTTTTGTCACCGTTGAAAGCACACCGAAACTCAACGTAGATGAAATGACGTTTATGGCGTGGGTTAACGCAGAGCATTGGAACGGTACGCGCCAAATCGTTGGCAAATCCGTCCACGGTGGTTGCGGCGGTAGGGTTCAGTATGGACTGTTCAGTGAAGGTGGGGTCTTTAAACTCCGTTTTGAAACCGAAGGGGGCCGCGCTGATATTTCAACAGGTCTACCGGACACCGAGAAATTTATCCATGTTGCCTTCACCAATGACACCAAAACAGGCATAATCTACATTGATGGCAAAGAAGAAGTTGACGGGGATGTCCCTGGTAAACTCAATGCCAACGATGATCCGTGGCGAATCGGACAAGATTGTGAACGCCTTAACTATGTCTTCGCTGGTATTATTGACGAGGTTCGTCTTTGGAATCGTGCTTTGAGTGAAGACGAAATCAATACATTTATGGAGCAAGGTGTGGATGCGCTTGCTGTTGAGGCAGGCGGGAAGCTTTCGACAACCTGGGGGTACCTTAAAGAAAGTCGTTAAGGCGGACTTAAGACCGAAATTTGTAAGCTAATTTGTTTTGATGGCGAGGTTTTGCAGCGTACACGCTCCCGGTTCATGCCCTAAGGCATGAATACCGTTGATTCGGAATGCCACACGGGCTTCATACCGTTGATTCTGATTCATGCGATGTGCATTCCTAACCTCGCCTATTTTCACGAAGTGCGCTTTCTGAGGGCGCGTTGTTAAGTAAAAAAATGTCTGAAACTTCAGCCACAATCTCATGTAGAAATTGCGACACACAGATCGTCGTAGAAACGTTCATTAAAAACTTTAAGGTCTGCCCACACTGCGACTACCACCATTATATGCGTGCGTACGAGCGACTCGACCTCATCGTAGACGCAGGCAGTTTTGAGGAATACGATGCGGATCTCTATTCTATTGATTCGTTAGAGTTCCCGGAATATCCGCAAAAACTGGAGAGAGATATCGCGAAAACAGGACTCAGATCGGAGATGCTTTCGGGCATAGCGAAAATCGGGGGCTATTCAACGGCCATCGCGATTGGGGATGTGGGTTTTATAGGGGGAACCTGCGGTTCGGTGATTGGCGAAAAAGTTACTCGGTGTATCGAACGCGCGCTTGAAGAGAAACTGCCGTTAGTGATTGTTTCCGTGAGTGGTGGCATGCGGATGCAGGAAGGCACACTCGCCTTGATGCAGATGGCAAAAACCGCCGCCGCCTGCGTCGAATATACCAAATCAGGAGTTTTTTATATTTCCGTTGTCACCGACCCGACTTTTGGGGGGGCTACTGCGAGTTATACCTCGCTCGGGGACGTGATTATCGCCGAACCGGGTGCTCGCATCGGATTTGCGGGTCCGTTAGCCGTTGCGAGTCTTCGCGAAGAACTCCCAGAAAACTTCCAGAAAGCAGAATCGCTACTCGAACATGGATTCGTTGACTCCATTGTCCACCGTGCAGATATGCGCCAGACGCTTATTGATCTGATCACTTTTGCGTCCTAATGCGCGAAGCTATGGCCTCTCTTCTGTAGACAGAAAAACAAAGTTCACCCCAACACTCACACAGTACACGCAGACGAATAAACAGGATATGAAACTATTATCAACGCTATCCGTTAATAATAGTGTATATTTATAAAATGATAGCGTGTCGTTAAAAGTATCAGTACCAGCACAAGACGCCTTATATTTTTTAACCTAACAAAGAGACTAAACTGAAAGTAGATGTCTGCTAAACCATTACATCCACGAAAAATAAAGAGAATAGGAACAAGACATGTCGAAGTCACTCGTTGTTGTTGAATCACCAGCGAAAGCAAGAACCATCAAAAAGATTTTAGGCAGGGATTATATCGTCGAATCCTCCGTTGGACATATCCGCGACCTACCGACGAAAGAACTCGGTGTCGATATTGAAAACGCCTTCAGACCGAAATACGTCCTGATTCGTGGGAAGGGCAAGGTTGTGAAATCGCTCCAAAGCGAAGCCCGGAAGGTGGAGAACATCTATCTCGCCGCAGACCCGGACCGCGAAGGCGAGGCTATTTGTTGGCATCTCGCCGAAGAACTGAAGAAAACCAAGAAACCCATCTATCGGATAACCTACAACGAAATCACGAAAAGTGCAATTTTAAATGCGATCGAAAATCCAGGCGAGATTGATATGTCGCTCGTTGATGCCCAACAAGCCCGCCGCGTGCTCGACCGGCTCGTCGGATACCAGATTAGTCCGATTTTATGGCGAAGTGTTAAACCGGGTCTCAGTGCTGGCAGAGTCCAATCTGTTGCGGTACGACTTATCTGTGAACGCGAAGAAGAGATTGAGAAGTTTGAACCTAAAGAATATTGGACACTCACGGCAACACTGACCCCAATTGATGTTGAGCATCTTTTTCCTGCCAAATTACATAAGATTGGTAGCAAGAAAGGTGAGATTAATAATTACGGATTTCGCATAGATGAAGAACGTGCGAAAGAACTCACCGCAGATGCAAAAACAAAGAACTACGTCGTTGAAAAGGTCGAAAAACGGGAGCGTAAACAGCGTCCGGTTCCGCCGTTTATAACGAGTACCTTACAACAGGAAGCGTCTCGAAAACTACGGTTTGCTGCCAAAAAGACGATGTTCATTGCCCAACAACTCTACGAAGGATTAGAAATCGGGAGCGAAGGTTCGGTTGGACTTATCACTTACATGCGTACCGATTCGACGCGCGTTGCTCAAGAGGCGGTTCAAGCAGCACGAAACCACATTAAAAACACATACGGCGAAGCCTATCTACCTGCTCGTGCTGTTAATTATCGGAGCAAAAAAGGGGCACAAGACGCGCACGAGGCTATCCGTCCGACTGTCCCTCTGCGAACGCCAGCAGAATTGAAATCCTATCTGAACAACGAACAGTACCGTCTTTACGACTTGATTTGGAAACGATTTATAGCGAGTCAGATGAATCCTGCTATTTTGGACGCAACAACGATTGACATCAAAGCAGGAACTTATCTCTTTCGAGCGACGGGTTCAGTCATCAAGTTTAACGGATTCAGACGTATCTATATGGAAGGTAAAGATGACACCGCTGCCAACGCAAACGAAGTTAGTGAAGAGAACATCAACTTACCTACAGTCAAAGCAGGTGATGCACTGGATCTGCGTAAATTGGAACCGAAGCAACACTTTACACAACCGCCCCCGCGTTATAACGAGGCAACACTCGTCAAGATGTTAGAGGCAAAAGGAATTGGACGCCCCAGTACTTATGCGTCTATTTTGTCAACAATTCAGGATCGGGGTTACGTGACCAGAGAACGCAGGCAGCTTGTACCTACAGATGTTGGAAGACTTGTCAACACGTTACTCATTAAAGGTTTTAAGAATATCGTTGACGTTAGATTCACAGCAGAGATGGAGGAGCAGCTTGACATCATTGCAGAGGGTAAAGTTAAGTGGTCCCATACTTTAGGCGAATTTTATCCATCCTTCCAAACGGCTTTGCAAGAAGCACCTGACAAGATGTATGCAGCCCGAAAAGCGATGGAAGAAGAATCCGATGAAAAATGCGATAAGTGTGGAAGTAACATGATCGTTAAATGGGGTAGGTATGGACGGTTCCTCGGATGCGCGAACTACCCGGAGTGTAAGAGCATCAAACCGCTAAATGCAGATGATACGCCGCCTCCAGAACCTGAACTAACCGATACCGAATGTGACAAGTGCGGTAAGCCCATGGTTATCCGGACGAGTCGTGCCGGTAGCAAATTTTTGTCGTGCAGCGGATATCCGAAGTGCAAAAATGCTAAACCGATCCCAATCGGCGTTGATTGTCCAGAAACCGATTGCGACGGTTACCTCGGTGAACGGCGCAGCCGCCGTGGCAGGGTCTTTTACGGGTGTAGTAACTATCCGAAGTGTGAATTCTCAACATGGGATAAACCGCTCTCGGAATCTTGTCCGGAATGTAACGCCCCATTCTTGGTTGAGAAAACAAAAAAAGCGAGAGGTAGTGAAACCGTGTCTACCTTCATCGCTTGCCCTTCGTGTGAATATACAAAATAGTTGTCAGTTGTTAGCTGTCGGTCTTCAGATACCACTTGACCAACTGCTGACTGCTGAAAATGGCTTCGGCTTTCAAAGCGAACGCACCCATAACGATTAAAATGATACAGGTCCACCAGGTCAGTTTCAGTTACGATGAACTTAGCGTGCTTGAGAAAGTGAGTTTTCGCGTTGAGCGCGGCGAGTTTGCTTTTCTCGTTGGTCCGAGCGGTTCAGGAAAGACGACCCTCTTACGACTTTTATATGCGGACTTAGCTCCAATAGGTGGTGAGATGAGTGTTGTTGGACAACAACTCGCTGAACTGAACAAGGTAAACCTTCCGTATTTTCGGCAAAAAATAGGCATCGTTTTTCAAGATTTTAAGCTATTAGCGGATAAAACAGTAAAGGAAAATTTGGCACTTCCACAGAAATTGGTGGGTACGGCACCTCGGTTGTTAAAAGATAATGTGAATGAAATTCTCCATCAAATGGGGCTGAGCCATCATCAAAATGCGCGCCCAGCAGAAATATCCAATAACGAACGGCGCAAACTTGCCATTGCGCGAGCCATTATCAATAAACCTCTATTACTGATTGCAGATGCCCCGACAGAAGGCTTAGATTTACGCCTCTCGCTTGAAGTCATGGCACTTCTCGATGCCCTTAACTTCCAAGGCATGACCGTCTTTATTGCTACAGCTGACCGGAAACTCGCCGAGAAATGTAATAAACGAATTATTGAACTGAAGGACGGTGCGATCCGTTGGGACCCGTCGTCAGCGTCCATCTGAAATGCAGTCAAGTGATGCTTCTATGCCTCTCACTGTTTTTCTTCATTTTGGTTAACAGAGAAAGACTTAAAAAAACATGCGTTACCGCTTTCAAAACGCCATCTCCCATATCTCGCGTGCGGGTAGCTCAAACCTTATGAGTATCGTGGGGATTGCGTTTGTTGTAACCTTGCTTGCCGTTCTACTGCTAAACCACTCGTCTATATCAAAAAGTTCTGAATTTAAAGACCATTCCCCAACGCTTGTAGCCTTTCTAAAAGACAGCGTCGACGAATCAGAAGGACGCACGCTGCTAAGCCAAATAGAGAAAAGCGGACACATCCTCGCTGCGAATTACACCTCAAAAGCAGAAAACCTCGCTCGCGGTGAAACTGAGTTTCAAGATTTGGGAATTTTGATTAAGGAGGCGTTCGCGGAGACGAAAGGCGTAAATCCATTTCCTGCATCCCTGAACATCTATGTAGACGAAGAATTGATAACACGCCGCGTATTAGAGCAGATCGCTTTAGAGATGAAAGGATACAATGAAATCGAAGATGTGACTTTAACAGGACAGGGACAGTTAAATGATCGGTTGCGGAGTTCGGAGCGAACAGTTTTGATTGGTATCGGCGTGGCAGCTATTGTTGTTTGGTTCATTATCGGTTCTCTTTTAAACAAAACAGCGGCTGCACGCGCTGAAGAGATTACCCTCATGAAGTTACTCGGTATGCCTCGACGCTATCTGCTTGGTCCCTTTATCTGGCACGGAATTTTCCTCGGCGGATTCGGTGCCGTGTGTGGACTTGGCTGCTTCTATGGAATGTTTTACATATTCAGATCTGAATTAGGGATAATCGACTTTCTCAATATCTATCAACTTATCTCGGTCGTTGTGGGTAGTATGCTCGTCGGATCCTTTGTTGGTTTGATTACACAATGGAAATATACCTAAAATCTTGTAATCGGAGACTATGAATAATGACAAACCGTGACATTAGTGAGGTATTCAGAGCGATCGGGTCTCTGTTACAAATCCGCGGTGATGATGCCTTTCGCGCACGCATTTATGATCGAGCAGCCGATATAATTGAGGATTTTCCATACGAACTCGCCTCTGTTTCCACCCAACCAGACACATCCAAATACGACCCAAAAGCATTAGAACAACTTCGCGCCACACCTGGTATCGGGAAAGCCATTCAGGATAAAACGGTTGAAATTCTGGAAACCGGACGCTGCAAATTCTATAATGATCTGGCAGAAGAAACAGGGACCGGTATTCTCGAGGTGCTGAAACTCCGAGGCATCGGTATAAAAACAGCCAGCAGATTTTACCATGAATTTGGTGTTAGGAGTCTTGAGGACTTTCAGGCATTGTTAGAGAGCGGACAACTTAGGGGTATAAAAGGGATCGGACGCAAAACGCTCCGAATGATAACTGAGAGTTTGGCGTTTCACATAGAACAGAAAAAACAGCGTCCACTCTGGAGTGTTTTACCTATCGTTCAGCAGATTGTCGAGAGTTTAGCCCAATTTGTAGCGGAAGGATGGATAACACGGGAACCTGAAGTCACAGGAGATTTGCGTAGGCATGAAGAGACATGTCGAAGTATAGAACTCATCATTGAATGCCAAGATGAGAGCGTATTTCAGCTTGAAAATGGGACGCTTACGCCTCCGCTACAATCGCTGCTTGAAGTGTTCTCACAAACGCAATTTGGACCAGCGTACCTGATAACAGATTCGTCAGAAACATCAGAGAACCCCGGTTCGTCAATAATTTTCAAAACGGGCTCTGGTGAAACTCGACAAATTCAATACGCATACGATGCGGACGCTACAACTCTTATCGAAAAACGTCAAGACGCATTGACTGGCGACGGACGCGATGCACTTCCTGCCATCCAATTCTGTATCGACCAAGATTTCCCAGTGTCTATCTATTTATCCAGTGCTGCCACCTACGAATCAACGCTGTTTTTAACAACAGCAACAGACGAACACCTCGCCGCACTTACTGAGGTAAGGCCGTCAGGATCAGAAACTAACTTCAATGCAACGCGCAATCTAAGGGAAACGGAAATTTACAACAGATTCGGTGTCCCTTATATTCCACCAGAACTCCGACAAGACGAAACATCCGTCGTAGCAGCGAAAGATAATACCTTGCCGAATCTGGTTGAATTTACGGATTTGCGGGGTGACTTGCACGCACACACCGACTGGAGTGACGGACGACATACGCTTCAGGATATGGTAGCAGCGGCGAAGGCAGAAGGTCTGGAATACTTCGCTATCACGGATCACTCTGTCTCTTCCACCGTTGCGAACGGGTTAAATCAGACGCGACTTCTCGCACAAGTGGCACAAGTTCGTGAATTAGATGCCCAAACCGAGGGTATCACAGTTTTTGCTGGCTCTGAGGTAGATATCCGACGACACGGTGAGTTGGATTTTCCTGATGAGATTTTAGCCCAACTCGATATTGTTGTCGCAAGCGTTCATAGCCTTTTCACGCTAACCGAAGCGGAGATGACAAAGCGCATCATTTGTGCAATTGAGAATCCGTTCGTTACCATCATCGGCCATCCTACGGGTAGAATGCTCGGATATAGACCTATGTATGCGTTGAACATTGAAGAGGTCATCGCAGCTGCGGCAGAAAATAACACGGTATTGGAAATTAACGCATCCTTGAGTCGCTTAGACTTGGACTCTCAATTTGTCAGGATGGCAAAAAGCGCGGGCGTGTTATTATCGGTCAATACAGATGCCCACGGCATCGGACAACTTGAGCGTCGTAGATTCGGACTGAATGTTGCGCGTCGCGGGTGGTTGACGAAAGCCGAGGTTATTAATACATATACTTTAGCGGAATTGCGTGAGGTATGCAATATCGGTGCGCGCCCATAGAAGGCGCGCCGACTGTGCTTACGCTAAAGCCGCGAGTTGGGTCAAATGCCAATCTGGGTCCTCTAACGCCTCGTAAACGACCCCACCTTCTACCTTCTCAGGCATTGGGAGTCCTAACAGATAGCAGAGCGTTGGCGCGACATCAACAACGCGAACCTGTCTTTGTAAAGCGATTCCTTGCCGGACACCAGCCCCGGATAAAATAAACGTAGAGTGCTGTCCACCAATTCCGAAACTGACAGACGGGAGTTGCTTACCGTGTGCGCCATCGAATTCGGGTCGGAGCGCGTAAACAACATCGCCTACTAAATCGCCATGTAGGTTGAACATCTCGGCATCTGCGCGGGTGACGGCTAATGTAAACGGATGTCGTCCCGTTTCTGCGTCCTGATAGGTATGGAGTGCAGCGATAATCTCTCGTTGCGTCGCTTCATAGTCCTCAGGTGCAACGATTCCATCGGGTTCACGTCCGGCTAAGTTAATAAAGATATGCACCAAACCGACGTTGACTGCCCGTGTTTTTGTCCAGTCGATTGCGCCGCTGGCCTCCCTAACGATAAACCCAGTCTCTTCAAGCACTTTTTCGATATCGACAGCACGGAATTGGTTTGGCGTTCCCCCGTGATCGGCACAGATGAGGACGACTGTATCGTCATCAGCACATTCTACGATCCGCCCAATCATCTGGTCCACAGACGCATACGTGCGTCGCAATCCCTCACGACACCGGTGAATTGTCTCCGGTGCAGCACCGCTAATTTCATCTGCTTGGCTGAGGAAGAAATGACTGGCGTAATCGGGAGCATGGCTCTCCACCATCAGGACATCCCAATCGTTGTTTTTTGCGAGATGCGTTGCGACATCGGCGAGGCGTTGGTGGTGGTAGTCTAACACCTCAAAATAGGTATCATCGTCCATCTGTCCAAGTGCATCGCGCGCGGGGTTTTGAAGGAACGAGCCGATTTCTGTGTCAATCGCGGTGGCGACAGCTTCTGGAACCGTGTAGCCCGTCCGGGGCCAAATCTGTGGCACGAAAAGTTCAAAAGCATCAGCTGTGGCGGTGAGGGTAACAAGCTTCATTCGCACGTAACCTTCTACGTCTTTACCATCAATCTCAAAGGCATCCAACCACCACTCACTCCATTCACCGACCCCGAGATCTGCGACGGCATCGTCTCCAGAGCGACTTTTGCAAATCCGTATTCGGTCGTAGCCGTTATCTTGAGAAGCGTAAATTAAACCATAAAATTTCTTTGGGACCCGCGCTTCATCAGAGGCATCACCTTCGGAATGGACTGAAGGCATCACATCTTCCCTGCCACGCGCCAGAGGTCGGATAGTAAGTTGGACGGCTTGTACCGGTTCTGCAGAATCCGGCAAGGCATCCCAATCAGTATCGTCAATAGGCGTAATGGTTACAGGATCAACGTGTCGGACCTTTTGCAGTGCGCTTGGGTCGAGTGTTTCCGGGTCGCGTTGTCCACCGATAGGACGGGGTGCCCATTTTCCTGCGACAAAGAGATGATACCCTGCAATCTGATGGTGATTCGAGACACCGGGTCCGGTTCCCTCAACCTGAATCCCAGTTTTCACAGTGGGGGGCCAAGACATCTCCCACTTCACCAAAATTGGTTTCCCGCCTGCTCGCTCTACAAGGTTCCATAGATATTCGGATTGGCACAAGCCGGTGTTAATGCCCCATGTCGTTTTATCAAGGCGTTCTCCGAGGGCGCGAATGTTAAAGTCCATCACTCGATGTGTGCCGGGCCACGAACCCGTAGAGAGCGCGGTCCATCCGGGGGGTGTCAAAGTGGGAAATACACCAATCATCGGTCGGTAGACCCCGTTCTGGAGGAGCCTCGCCATATTCGGGGTGTGTCCCCAGTCAATCATATTTTTCACCAGTTCCATGCTCGCCCCATCCATCCCGACAATAATTGCCCGTTTTGCGGGGGCACAGTGTGTGCGTTTTGCCATTCAGACCTCCTTTTATGCCGATTATCCCCAAAAAGATTTAATTAATGATACGATAGCTGCTAATGCCGAACCCAATGCTATCCAGATAGCAGCCTTCGCGTCTTGGTTTGATGTGGCTTCCTGTCTTCCTTCAAATTTCCCCCGAATCCATCTAACGTCCCCGTGAAGATTGGTTACGTCTTTTTCCACGGCTGCTAACCTACTATTTATTCTCTCGTTCATTTTTTCCATTCTGTCTTCCACGCGTTCTATTCTGTTTTCTATGCGTTCAGTTGTGCGTTTGAGATCTTCAATAGCACTTAACATCCGTTCTCTGAAATCTTGGTCTGACATGTTTTCGTCCTCCTTTTCTCTATCTATTATGACATAGATTGTCGGAGAATTCAATCAACATTTTGTCTGCTATGGCACGCGTTGGATATAGATGTCATAATCTGGACCGCGTGCATCGCTCCAGACGATAATTGCTGCGTCAAGACCTGTAGCCACGGCTTTCGGACTAATTTGCTCTTTCGGGGCACTGCAGACTGGGATACCATCAATCTCCCAAAGCGGGTTGCCGTCAGCATCGAGTCGTTGGGCATAGATTGCATCCTCAGTTGAATCCCCAAAGTCCTCCCGATAGTCGAGCCAATAGACGATAACGCCTGCATCATTAGTAGGCAGGAGCTGCGGGAGCCTCTGGACACCCGCCTCAGTGCATATAGGCACCCCGTTTTGTAAGTCAACATCTTCACCATCCCAGAGTGCCTTACCGTTTGCGTCAATACGTTGTGCGTAGAGGTCAGCGAAAATATTTCGTTCATCCCACCAAGCAACGATGAAACCGCCAGTTCTATCAGAGATGCAGTGGGGTTGTTGCTGATTGACCTGCAATTCACAGACGGGAATACCATCTTTCTCCCATAACGCTTCCCCTTGTGCCGTTATACGTTGTGCGTATAACTGTGCTCTCGTATAAAACTGCGGGTCATTACGGTAATCCGACCAGACGAAGAAGACCCCACCATTTCCATCACTGGCAGCAACAGGCGCGCCCTGGTTCCCCAGTGCTACACAGACGGGGATAGGCGCAGTTTCGGCATCAGTGCCAGAATTCCACAGCGGCGTTCCGTCTGCTGAGAGCCGCTGTGCGAAAATGTTCCAATCTGGGGTGCTAATATCCCACCATGCAAAAATAGCACCGCCTTCCCCATCAGCAATGAGAACCGGATCGTATTGATCTCCCTCACCCCTATAGACGGGGACACCATTCGTCTCCCATAACGGTTTTCCAGTGCTGTCAATTCTCTGGGCATAAATATCTTGATTCTCGTTCCGCCAATCTTCCCATACGACAATCACCCCACCTTTTCCATCTGCGATAGCGTTGAGATCATCTTGTAGCGTTGGATGTGTACAGACAGGGACACCCTCAGCCCCCCAAAGTTTATTGCCGTCGGCATCAATGCGCTGTGCGTAGCTGTCTTGATTTCCGTGTCGCGTATCACCCCAAACGAGAATGGCACCGCCTTGTGTGTCGCTAACAATCAGTGGCCAACTCTGCGATGAGGGTAGATCGCAGATTGGGACACCGTCGGTTTTCCAGAGCACATCGCCTGTAGCACTGACGCGCTGGGCATAAATATCACGATTCGCGTTACGTGCATCGCTCCACGCCACGATCGCACCGTCTTTCCCATCGGGAACAAGGACAGGGAAATGTTGTTCGTTTTGTGCTGTGCATAAGGGTAGGTTTTGCGTTGGGGAAGTCGTCCATTCTGCGCTGGCTACACCTATTCCGATAAACACGGAGAGGATAGCGAGAACGAGACACATTGGAAGTCGTAGAAAAGAACCGCGGTTTGAAGGCGTGTTCATAGCGTTCCATAGAGAACGAAGAAAATAATGCATTGTAGAAAGAATGAGTTGTGTAATCACGCCGCTTCTTTGCGGTTAGATTAGCAATTCATCCCCGATTGGAAAGAATTGGTCTGCGATTTGTTGTAGATCCATGGAGGTATTGTGTTCAAAAGCGACAACTTCGACCCGTTTATCTTGTTGCTTGATGAGTTCAGCGAGTGGGCAAAAGTCGCCATCGCCACTGGCTAAGATGACGACATCCAATGATCCGAGCATTGAAACGACATCTACAGCAATCCCGACATCCCAATCGCCTTTCGCCGAGCCGTCCCCGCGTAAGCGTAGATCTTTGCTCTTAATCGTATAACCGTTGTGTTCAAGGAGCGAAAGAAAACTGGATTGGTTGATTTCGGGTATCTGAACAACATAAGCGTAGGCGACCATGAGGTATCGGGGGCCGACGATCAGATCGAGCAGTTTGATATAATCAACTCTGCGTCCGAACCGGTCTTTAGCGGCATAAAACATATTCTGTACATCGACGAAAACACCGACGCGCGGTTGTTCCGATGTCATACCGTAAGGTCTTTGACTCGCGTTAAGCTCTTGTGTATCTAAATAAGCAAGGGTTTGACGAATTTGGTTCAGTGCCCCCCGCGCCGTTTGATGGCAACTCTCCAAGGTATCGAAATGGTTGTCTAAACTTCTTTGAAAATCTTCAAGTTCTTGATGCTCTTTATAGATCGCCTCTTCAACCAATTTGAGGTCGGCAGTAAAAGTCTCTTTCACCGCCTTAACTTGCTCATATTCTTTTAGTTTTTCTGCTAATTGGCCCTTCTCAACGATGAGTAGCTCACGCTCTTCAGCGAGTTGTTGAAGTTCCGATGTTTCATCAATATAGCGTGCGACTTGCTCACGGAGAATACGATTCTCCTCTTCAAGTGTTTTCAAACGCTTGTTGTTTTCGTGATAGGCATCCGCCTCGCTTTTCAACCCTCTGTTCTCTTGTAATAAAAAACTGCGCTGTTGATCGAGTCGGTCATGGCGCTGCTCCAGCGAAGTATAATCCGCCTTGGAATTTGCCAATTGTTGTTCAAGCTGCGCAATTTCGGAAACGGGAGCATCCGATTGCTGCCGGCCATCTTCCGCATCGTAGACATACTGTGGCTGAATTTCTTCCAACTGTTCTGTGTTCGGTAGGGTTTCCTGTCCGTTTACGTGTGGTTCTTCTAATGATTCATAAGTTCTGTTAAGGAGTTGATAGCCGTGTTCAACAACTTCTCGACGTTTATCCGTTAAGAGTGCCCAGACAATCTCGGCAAAATCACCGGCTTCAATGAGCACCTCAGATGTTTTAAAAAAGGTTTCGATTTCGGAGACTTCCATGTAACCGACTCGGGAGATCGCTCCTTGCGCCTTTTCGGTAAAGAACTGGCTCGCGAGTTCTTCCACTGAAGACTCACTATTTTTTTCAGGAGATCTTGGTGCGTACGCCCCATCACTCTCAACAGCAATCTTGGGGTCGCCAGTTTGATGCAAAAAAGCATCCGTCAGACTTGCCAATAACTCCCGCTTCGACAATGCGTATAACCGGTCAAAATCCGGCACAATACTGGCAGAAGCACTCAATTGGAAGACCTCTCTTTCATCTAAGAGCAGATCGAGGAACCATGTGAGTTGATCTCGCCGTATTTTCAATTTTAGATCTGAGTTTGGCATAAGTACGTGGGCTCCAAAGGATGTAGGAAATTAAATTCTGATAATTTTTTCTCGTCCATGTTGCACAGCGTGTGTAGCGTTGCGCGTATCAACGACTAATTGGGCGTGTTCAACAAGCCACTTATAATTTATGGCACTATGATCCGTTAGAATGACGACACAGTCGGCATTTTGGATCAAAGCCGCTGTCAACGGTTCCGAACGATAGGTTTTCTGTTTATCAAGAGACAAGGTCTCTACATAGGGGTCATGATACAGAAATTTTGCTTTTTTGTCAAGAATTAAACGAATTACTTCGAGTGCTGGCGATTCGCGAGTGTCGCTGACATCTTTTTTATAGGCGACACCGAGGATTAATAATTGCGCACCCTCAACGGACTTACGTTGAAGATTCAAGGCGTGAACAATCTTATCTACTACATATTTGGGCATCTCGTTGTTAATTTCGCTGGCAAGTTCAATAAAACGTGCATGGTATTCATACATCCGCGCCTTCCAAGAGAGATAATGCGGATCAATAGGGATGCAGTGTCCACCGAGTCCGGGACCCGGATAGAACGGCATGAAGCCGAAAGGTTTCGTTGCAGCGGCATCAATGACTTCCCAAACATCCAGATCCATTCGGTCACAGATAAGGGCAATTTCATTGATAAGCCCGATATTGACGCTTCTGAACGTGTTCTCCAGTAACTTGACCATCTCAGCGGTTCGGGGGGAAGAGACGGTATGCGTCTTGTTGATGAACTGCTCGTAAAATGTTTTGGCAACATGGGTGCATTGCGGGGTAACACCACCGATAATTTTGGGTGTATTCGTCACGAAGTAGGTGCTATTTCCGGGTTCAATGCGTTCGGGTGAAAAAGCGAGATAGAAATCGCGTCCTACCTGTGCGGGATGGGAATCTTCGGTTTTTCTAAAATGTGCTTTGAGGATTGGAAGGACGATTTCTTCGGTTGCACCGGGGTAGGTGGTGCTTTCAAGGACGATTAGCTGCTGGGTGTGTAAATGCTGTGCGACCTGCTCGACTGCGGCGGTGATGAACTGCATATCAGGCGTTCGGTTCTCACGCAAAGGCGTTGGCACGCAGATGTTGACGGTATCCAATTCACGGAGCACAGCGGTGTCGGTCGTGACTTGTATCTGTCCAGATGCAATAAGCGGTCCGAGCACGGCATTGGTGACATCTGGCACATGCGATATGCCCCGTTTCAGCTGTGCTATTTTGTGTGGACAAATATCGATACCTGTGACTCGGAATCCGGCACGCGCGATAGCAACCATAAGCGGCAATCCGACATAACCGAGCCCGATAACACCCGCATGAGCAGTCCGGTTTTCTATTTTTTCAAGAATCATCTTTTTAATTTTCCTTGCGGGTCGGTCAGGTGGGTTCGGACTCTCTCGTGCTTTTGCGTAGACCCGCCTGCGCCGTTGTTGCAGGCTACTGTTTTGGTGTAATGTTTAGAAGCACAAGACTTACGGGATTTTGATGCTCGCCAGCGTCGTGAGAGAGGGATCATCCAAAAAACGCAGGCGGTCTGTAGTACAACCTAACAAGTTATGCCCAAAGCATCCTGCGTAAGTCCTAAGTGTTAAAAAACCGGAGCCAGCGTGTTGCTGCGTAAAGGTTCGTGAATATCTTGTCTGGGGAGCACTCCTCTTTATTCCCATACTGATCATACTTAGCATTAATGTAATCGTGGTAACTCTCTTGCCCAAGTCCGGTTAAGACAAGGCATGTTGTGGTCCCAGCACGCCTACCCGCCTGAATATCTGTAAGTACATCGCCAATGAAATATGCGCTTGAGAGGTCAATATTATGTTCTTGTGCAGCACGCTTTAGCATGCCGGGTTTCGGTTTTCGACATTCGCAACCGGCGTCAGGATGATGCGGACAGTAATAAACAGCGTCGATTTTTCCACCTGCTCTTGCGATCTCGGCAATCATTCGAGAATGAATATCCTTCAGGTCCTCCTCCGAATAAAGGCCTCTGCCAATCCCTGCTTGATTGGTTACGACAAAGATGCGATACCCGCTTTGTGTCAGTTGTTGAATTGCGCTACGGGCACTTGGAATAAAGGAGAAGTCTATCCACTTCCGGACGTAACCCATATTTGGAAGGTTCCGATTGATGACGCCATCTCGATCAAGAAAGACAGTTTTCATTTATTCTCTCTAAAATGCAGGGTCAGTTTGTAGTGCTTTAATTGCCTGGTGGAGTTCTTCTGATGTGACGGTTGCACACCCCATTTTTCCGACAACAATCCCACCCGCGAGACTGGACAATACTGCAGCCCTATGAAATTCGGCTCCTGCGGCAAGGGCAAGCGTGAATACTGCAACAACAGTGTCCCCCGCGCCTGTCACATCCGTTACAACGCTGGAATAAGGGGGTAGATGCTTCACTTGCAGGCTCCCGTCGGTTTCTCGCTGAAACAGAGACATTCCGTCGGCATCACGTGTGATTAACAACGCCCCAAGCGATAACTGATCCAAAATTTTCTCTCCAACAGTAATCAGGTCTGCTATCTCGGTAATTTCTTCATGAACAGCGGCACTGGCTTCTTTATGATTCGGTGTCAGCGCGGTGACACCCTCATAATACCAGAAATTATCGCGCTTTGGATCGACGACGACCGGCACATCGTAAAATTGCGCCTGTTTTACCACTTCCTTGATAAGTTGCGCATTCACAACCCCCTTATCGTAGTCAGCGAAAACAACGGCATCACTTGCTGGCAATTGAGAGACCACTTCAGCTAAGAGATGCTCTGATAGTCGATCAGAAATTTTTTGCTTAGACTCCCTATCAATGCGAAGTAGATGTTGTCCGGGTTCCTGCGTTCCCTCAGCGAAAGTTGAAGTAGCAGCGCGGGCAATTACACGGGTCTTCGTGCTTGTTGGTCGTTCGGAATCAATACAGACTCCAGCAATACCCAGATTCATTTCGGTAGCCATCTGGATTAACTTTTCACCGGTTCTGTCTGACCCGATTACACCGACAAGCGCCGCGTCCCCGCCAAGGCTTGCGACATTCTGGGCGACATTCGCCGCCCCTCCGCAACCGCTCGTCTCGGTGTACGTTTCAAACACGGGGACAGGTGCCTCAGGCGAAATCCGAGTCACATCACCCCAGATATATTCGTCCACGATGATGTCGCCGATAATCATCACCCGTTTGCCTTGAAGTTGTGTAAAAAGAGTTTTTAGATTCACGAGAGTATATTAGCATAAATCCGCGCGTTAAAGCAATAAGATAATCAAGGGGAGTTAGCAATCAGCGCAAGAAAGTTTGCAAGTGCGCTAAAGCGAGCTAAAGTTGGGAAGTTGTTGGGTCGTCAGGATTCCCTTTCAGCTTTAGGCACTTTAGATCGCTTTTTTCTCGGTCTGAATCAGGATTTGCAGGATTCAAAAATTGACGGGATCATAAGGAGGTGAATATGGGTTAACGGAACAGTATATTTTAATCAATTAACGTAACGGCATATCTTAATCAATTTTCGTTAAAAATGTTACACTAAATGTTACACCTGTGTCCCATTTGGTGTGTTGCCTGTAACGTTAGATAACCCAGTCACTGTAAGGGTTTGTTGATGTTTAATTTCCGATTTTTCTTTTGTGTAAAAAAAGCAATTTTGCGAAAAGTGTAACATTTTTGAGTTAGCAGTCAGCGGTCAGGGCGTTCCGCTGCGCTCTACTCTCAGCGGTCAGCGGTTAACAGTTAGTAAAAAACTTCTGTAGTCTGTTGAAAATGTTTGTGTCGGTTTCCGCGCCAGTATTTTGTCGTGTGATACAATATTCGCCTCTTTGGGAAGTCTTATGATATATTATACGCTATTTGCTAATTCCTGTCAAGTTAAAATGTGTTGGTGGTTTATATTTTTGAGGATTTAGTGTCAAAAACTTTACACACTCGTTATCGTTCCGCTGTCCCTGTTTCCAAAACGCAAATTTTTACGACATTCAACAAACCCGACAATTTCATTCTCGCTATCGTTGAAGTGGATGGCGACACGGCAAAAGAACCTCGTTACATTCGACAACCGTTCCAGAAGGAACGGGACTTCGGCGCGACGAGTGTGAACTATGACCTTAGTGAACTGCTTGCTCGGGCAGAGCCGCCAGGCTAAAAGCAGATTCCTTTCAGGCGAGCGCGCGTCGCTCTTCTGCTAAATCTTCGTATACAATCTTGGCAATTTCGGGTCCAATTTCCTGAAGTTTTTCTTCTAATCCTGCCTCTTGGATAGGGACAGTCGCGATGAATGCGCCTTTGTGTAGGTCAAGAGGGAAGCCATCCTCTTGCTCAACACCCTCAAGGGCGTATCGAACTCGTCCCATAAAAAGCGGTCCATACCCGTCTTGATATTGCAATTCTACGCGAAGGAGTTCAATAGAGTCGGTAAAGGGTACCCGTCCTGCTAACTCAAGAGGTTTAATTGTGAGATTGATCTTGTTAACGGTATCAACGATATGTTTCATGAGAGGTTCCTTCAACCGAGTTGTTGTAGGTTCCATCTCGGAGCTCCTTGCAATGAAACCTCGCTCTACGGGATTGTTGAGATGCCAATAAGTCCCAATGCCTGCCCCGCGATAAAATATCGCCATAAGTCCTCTTTTTTTATAATTTGGTCTTTTCTAAGATGAGAATCTCACGCTTTTCCCATCGTTTACTCCGGTTATACTTCTGTATCAAAGCAATTAAGGCATTTATCAGAGGCATTCAATTGTCCATTGATTCCAATTTGCATGTATTATATTGAGGGTGTTTCATAAATAATAGTTGTCAAAAGTCAGGATACTGGGTATCCTTCATTTTATACCCCATAAATTGAAGGAGACACCCATGCAATATCCTGACATGAGAGAGTATATCACATTTCTGTTTTCAATGTTAGACGAGTTCTTAGCCTCTGAAGAAAAAGTTTCAAAACGCGGGAGACCCGAAACGTATTCGGATGCTTCGCTGATCGTCTTTTACACGATTATGACGCTCAAGGGGATTACTGCTATGCGCGCACAGCAAGTTTACTTATTTCATCACCCCATCTACCTTCAACGATGTCGGTTGCCGGCGTGTCCGTCTCATGTGACCCTGGGACGTAGGTATAAAGCGTTGACCCCGAAACTCCAAGCCTTCACCGAATACATCGCAGCTTCTCGGTTCGCCCAAGAAGTTGGGTTTCTTCAAGAAGTCGTTTATGAAGATAAAAGTTTGTTGAAAGCCGCGGGGCCCGTCTGGCATCAGAAGGATCGTCTCAAGGGACATCTCCGCAAAGCCTTACGCGGTGTTGATACAACTGCCACGTGGTCTAAGAGTGGGTATCACGGATGGGTCTATGGCTACGGACTCCATCTCACCGGCATCCGCAACGGGTTTCCCGTGATGTTTGATGTTCTCCCTGCCAACGTCAATGAACGCAAAGTCTTGGATAGCAAAAAAGACCGACTGCTTGAAAAAGGCGTGCGGTGTATCGTCGCTGATAACGGATATGTCGATAAAAAACGCCAAGCCAGTTTTGCCGAAACCGACGTGCTTTTGCTCACGCCAAAGACGAGTCTCACAGCGGCGAACGCACTCTTAGGGGCAGACCCGTTGTATACCGCAACCCAAGTCGCCACATGGCAGCGCGCGCGAAAAACTGCCATTGAACCCGTCTTTGATTTACTCTCTAAACTCTTATCCATCACAGGGGCACATAAACCTTTACCGCTGCGAGGGCTGGCGTATGTTTCCACCTTTTTGGGCATTGGCATTCTGTTGTTGCAACTCGCAATGCTAATGAATGCCCGATGTAGTTTACCTACACGAAATATTACACACATCAAAACCGTCTTTCGATAAAAATTAACGATTTATGAAACACCCTCATTATATTATCGCGTATTTTCTGAACTAAGTCAAAACTATTTTCGCGCAAAGGACCTCACAAAACCGATTGAAATCAACCATAATAGGTGATATACTATAAGGTGATAGCGAAATTTCTGCTTGAGCGGTTCATTCAGATCTGATGGACTTATAGTATATCCCGAAAATAAGTTTACATTTTCTGGTATTTATGTTATAGTTTCTGATTATGGCCTATTCCACAGATTTACGCAAACGCGTGCTTGATTTTATCGATAACGGTGGCAGTAAAGCCGCCGCTGAAGGCACCTTTGGGGTCTCAAGAAGGACGATCTATAACTGGTTAGAAGCAGAAGACCCGTTCGTTTATGAGAAACCGGGGCCTAAAGGTCCGCGACATATTGATTACGATGCGCTTGAGCGACACGTCGCCGACTTTCCCGATGCCACTCTCGCCGAACGTGCCAAACACTTCGGTGTTTCTGTCAACGGTATCTTTTATGCCTTCTCACAACGCAATATCACGCGAAAAAAAAGACGACGACCTACAAAGAACAGTGTCCCGTAAAACGCCAAGAGTATCTTTCAGCCTTTCAAGCAGCGACGCAGACGGATGGCAAAATACCCGTTTATATTGACGAGACGGGTTTTGCTGAAACCGATTTTCGTCGGTATGCTTATGCTCCGAGAGGCGTTCGCGTTGAAGATAAAGTGCCAAGTCATCGGTATACCACCACGACCTTGATTGCTGCACGTCTTGAGGGGTGTTTCACAGCCCCCCTGCTTTTCGAGGGGAGTTGTGATGCGATTGCTTTCAACACATGGCTTTCGGAGATGCTCTCTCCCTTGCTTAACGACAGCCATGTTCTGATTATGGATAATGCGTCTTTCCACAAAGGTTCACAGACGGCTGCATTAATCCGGGAGTCAGGTGCGAGTCTCTTGTTTTTACCCCCGTATTCTCCGGAGTTGAACCCGATTGAGAAGGATTTTGCCAACATCAAGCGGATACGGCAATATAATGCTCAGACTTCTATTGATGATATTATAAAAGTGTATAAGTAATTACGGGATACACTATAAATAATCGCAATGCAATGTTTCCGAAATATCCAGTCGATGAAGGGATTAAAATTGAAATACCTGATTTTGATCGGCATGGCGATGAAGTTGAATGGAATACTTACGCGAGAACCATTGAAGGAAAAATCAAAACACGTGTTGAGGAAGGAATAAACGAGAAAAAAATCAAGCATTTCTCTGTATTTGCCATCGGACCTATGCCGCTGCTTATGTTTCTGGGTAAATGTATCGGGGATACCATACCAGCAGATTTATACCAAAGCCATAGAAATATCAAGGATACAAGTCAAACATGGTCATGGCAAGCAGAAGAACCGGAGATACCAACATCCTACATTGTGAATCCCATTAAGGTAGTAGAAAACAGTGAAAGCGTTGCGATCATATTGGCTCTAAGCGATACAATTGACAAGGATAAATATGCTAATTTCATTGACGATACTTTCAGCATTTATGAAATAACTATTGAAGATCCTTCGCCGCATTTTTTGAAAAATCCCAAGCAGCTTGAACATTTCAGTTATGAGTATAGGAAGTTCCTGAATCAAATTCAAACTACGCATGGACACCGTTGCAAAGTCTTTATTTTACCGGCAGTTCCTATATCAATTGCGGTTGAATGTGGACGGGTTATGTTGCCTACAAAAGATCCGGAGATTTTTGCATGTGAATATTATGATCAGGATGGGTTTCGTAAAGTTCTAAAGATAAATTGACTGTAGTGAACTGATTAACCGTGCGGAATTACCTATTTGAGTAATTTCGGTGCGCCGGAACAAAGAATATCGGTCACTTACTCCCATTTTTGGGGAGATATCTTTGAAATAGCAGAACCAGAGATACAGAATCAGCTAAAGCCTGTAGGAACTCCGATCAAACCACTAGAAATCGTGTTACGCTAAACAGACTGAAAAAACGCACCAACCCACAGCAAAATACCGATAGGAGGGATAAACAATGATCAGAAAGAGACTCAAAGAATTTTGGCTTTGGATACCGGGAGGCGAATATCAGGAAGTTCGACCAAGAATCGGAGTAATACAGATTGAAATAGGGTGAAAAATCAGACAGGCAACGCCTTACACTGACAGCCAGATCAGCCCAATGGAACGTTTTCAATTGTGTCTGACTCCTGTAACCTTACACCACATAAAGTTCAGACAACTTGTCTCCTAATTTGTATCCACAGAGCACCACAAGCCTTACGTCGGCTTAGAACTCCCCTAAACCTTTACTAAACTTTGGGCAATTTTTAAAGTTCTCGTGTCACAATTTGGATTCAATGGAACACCTTAAACCTCCATAAAAGCATTTCTATACACATTCCGCCCCGCTGGGGCTGCAAATGCTCATCTCCACACAGTTTATGCTACAAAGAAGAACCTTAGACCGAGCTCACGTTATTTTTATAATTTGCTACAGTTTTTGGTTTTCTATAACTGCACATTTTTTGAAGAAAAGCGAGGCGGTTTGTAACTAAAAGCGAGAGTTAGCTCACAAATGGCACGCGTGATTTTCCTTTGCATTTCTGCCATATAGCTGCTAAAATATAGGATGTATGCTTTCAGACCGTGGCTTGCGTGCAAAGAATTAATAAGGCCTACGCGTTTAAAAAGCATCGAAAAACGAAAATATTTTGGAAAAGGTCAACAGTAATTTTTTATGAATATACTTCCTTTACGCGGGCATCTTTTGAGTGACATTAGCAGGCTTCTAAAATGGACTCTGAGCAAGTTCGCTCTGTTTCTGCTAATTATACAAATTGGTTCCCCTGTGTCGCTTTTTGCGGAAGACTCTCCTCCCGATAACCCTACTACTCATACAGAAACGACACCCAAAGCTCAAAATCCTTCAGAGCAATTGTCCACGTATAAATTGCAAATTGGAGACAGTTTTGTCGTTACCGTTGATGGCTATCCAGAATATAGTATGGACAGGATTCCAGTGCCAATTCAGCAAGATGGTTATGTTTCCTATCCGCTTATTGGACTCATCAAGGTGACGGGTCTCACCGTTTCCGAGCTTCAAGCCGAGATGCAGTCTGCTTTTTCAGCACAACTTCCGACGGCGCGTGTGTTTGTGACCCTCATGGAACCGAAGCGTACGATTCTCGTTTTCGGTGCGGTTACGATGCGTGGACGCGGAAATCTGCATGTCTTTGAAGTCGGACAAGTTTATCTGCTCCAGGCGTTGGCATCGGCAGACATCATCTATGAAACCGCCGATCTCAAGAACGTTTATATCTGGCGTGATGGGAAGCTTCACCAAAAGGTTGATTATCTTCAACTGATTGACGATGGCGGTCCCGATATTCCTTTGGAAGATCACGATACTATCTTTGTTCCTTCCATTTACCAACAGCGGTCTGTGCGCGTTATAGGTGCCGTGACCTCCCCGGGTGTCTATCGTATAACAGTCCCGGAAGTCCCAGCGATTCAGGTGTTGAAGCTTGCTGGTGGGTCGAGATCGGAGTTCGCGGATCTGAACAACGCAGAAATCATCACCAGCGAAGCACGGATTTTGGTGGATCTGTCTGAAGAAGATACCACTGTTATGCTATCCCCTGGGGATACGTTGTACATCCCGCTTGCCGATGCGAAAATAAGTGTTACGGGAGCAGTGAAGAAACCGGGGCAATACGTGATTACTGAACCCGTGCCTTTAAGAGAGGCTATCGTCATGGCGGGTGGGTTTGACGAAACCAGAGCGAATCCGAAAAAATGCATTTTAACGCGGGCGGATGGAACAGAAGAGGAGATAAACTTCGACCTCGTGCAGTCGGAGATTTATCTACACCCGAAAGATCAATTCCGAGTCCGTGAACGGCTCCGTTTAGATTGGCGAATTATCACATCTGCTATATCATTTGTGAATTTACTTTTTAACATTTTGGCAAGATAAATTAGAGACAGGACGGACGCAAAATCAGAGAAGCATATCTTTTCGGAGACAGTCGGTGCGGTTAGGAAACCGCACCTACCACGGAATTGCGTAAGCCCTATTAGAGGTAAGGTTAGAGATGCGAGAGACCACCGATAGACACCTTGAAGAAATTAGAGAAATCCGATTATCAGATTACTTTTGGATCCTCTTTCGGAACAAGTGGAGTGTCCTTCTCATTTTTGTGCTTTCTGTTTTTGGGGGATTCCTCGCAACCGATTTTACGGCACCTGTTTATCAATCCGAAACAGTGATTCGTATGATAGACAGCCAACCAGCCTCGACATTGCTCGCCCAGTTGCCGCTATCTGGACTATTGAAGGGTACCTCGTTAGGTGCCTACGCTGCCCAATTACAGTCCCGGGATCTTGTAGTTGCGCCGGCAGTTCGGCAGCTGAGAGCGGAAGGGTTACTTGAACCCTTACCTGTCTATCGTGCGCGATCTCTGGTGTGGTTTGCCAATTTGCTCAATATTGAACTCGATCCAAATGCTACAGAACAAGGGGAACTTACGATCACTGAATGGGAAGATTTCTTCATCAAGACCCTTATTGATGAACAGTTAAAGGTCGAAGAAGTCCTCGATAGAAACGTGATTACCGTTACCGTGAAACAGCGGACACCGGAACGGGCGCAAAACATCGTCAATAAGATCGCAGCGGTATTTCAGGGAGTCGTGGAAGCAGAAACTGCGGAACAGATGGATTGGTGGCAAAAACCGTTCCCGCAGACTCTGCTGAATCAGACAAAGGAGAGCCTCACAAACGCCATAGAGGAACTATTTGCCTTTCAGCAAGAACACCCTGAGATTACTTTAAACGCGGAAGGCGGCATACAAGCACAAATCATTCTGGCACTCCAGGTCAGAGAACATGAATTGATTAACCTTTTAGCAGGTGCTGAATTGAAACTCGCTTCTTATGAAGAAGAGTTAGAAGAACTATCAGAAGATGTAATTTCGGAGACAGTCGCGCAGAACCCTTCCCATGCTAAATTGCGAGATAGTCTGAATCAGTATGAAATTGACCGTGCTGCGCTTCTCGGTAAATACGATGAAACGCATCCGGAAGTCACCGCTGTAGATGAACAAATCAGGGAAACGAAGGCACGGCTCGCTACAGAAGAAAAAAAGATAACAAGTACAACATCTTCTTACAATCCGCTCTACCAAGTCCTCTCAGAGAAGGTAAATGAGGCGCAGGGAGGCCTTATTAGCCTTAAGGAACAGAAAGCGGAGGTCACCGCCCAAATTGCGGCACACCTCACCGAGTTACGAGAATGGTCGCCTGACCAATTGAAGTTCTATCAACTCAAGCGAGATATTGAAATCTACAACGCGCAAGTAATCGCTTTAGAGACGAGAATGCGAGAGTCCGAGATTTTCTCCGAAGCACGTACGGAAAGCATCAAGGTGCTGGACGAGGCCCGGGCATCCGAAGAGCCGTTGAAGCCTCGCCTAAAACTTAACCTCGCTTTGGGGGCTTTTGTCGGTATGCTATTAGGTGTAACATTTGCTGTTGCGAAAAATTATTTCAAAGATACATACCTGCGATTGGAGGAGGCAGTGCGGCAACTGGATGCGATGCCTGAATCGCCGAGTTTCCTCGGTATCCTTCCGTCAATAAAAAAACGCCGAGCTTATCGACTTCCACTTATCGTTCACGACGCGCCGCAATCAAGGTCAGCGGAGGCGTTTCGCGTCCTACAAGCGAAACTGCCGTTTCTGAACCCGGGTGCTCCCGTGCAAACCGTCCTTGTCACAAGCGCGACGCGTGGGGAAGGCAAAAGTACGACTTCCTCTAACCTTGCTGTTGCGCTGGCACAAAGAGGAAACAGGGTTCTGCTCATAGATGCTGATATGCGAAGACCTTCGCAGCACACTACCTTTCCAACAGATGAACCGCTTCAATCTGAGGACGCAGGAGATACTTCCCCTTCTGAATCCACTGCGCTCAGTGTCGATACACGTAAGCCGGGATTGAGCGAGGCACTCATCCACTTAAATGCCGAAAACGCCGAAGACATATTGCGCACAACAGTCAAGCAGACAGGGATTCCCAATTTGCATTTAGTTCCCAGTGGCACTGTCCCACCCAACCCGATTGAACTTCTCAACTCAGAAATGATGACGCATTGGTTGGAACTCGCAAAATCGGAATATGATGTGATCGTCATCGACTCACCGCCAATCCGCGCTGTGGCGGATCCGATGATTCTGGCAAACATCGTCGATGTTATCGTCTACGTCTTTGATATTACGAAAACCCGACGGGCTGATATACTCACGGGTATACGGGATTTGACAGAAGCCTTTCCAACGAAAGGGATCGGTGTGCTTTGCAATATGATTGATCCGAAACAGGCTAAATCCTACGGCTACTATAGTCGCCATGCCGATGCCTATAGGCTCGGTAACGACGAGAGTGAACCTTAAAGCGTGCGGTTAGAAACCGCACCTACCAATCCCTGTACGAGGTTAAGGGTCCATTTTTCCCAAGCTCGCAGGGGGGCGTGATCTCCCGACAAACCCAGCGAGGACAACCATCGTTAAGATATAGGGCAAACTATGTAGAAGTTGGACTGGTACCTCCCATCGGTTTGCGAGTTCCAAAGCTGTCGCGAATCCAAAAAGGCAGCACGCTGCGACCCCGCTCAAAGGTCGCCAATTTCCGAAGATTACCGCCGCGAGGGCGAGATATCCGCGTCCTGCTGTCATCCCTTTTGTAAAATAGTGGACTTCAGATGCCAAAAAACACCCACCAATTGCTGCCAAGACACCACTTAACAGCACACCGAAGTATTGCCATTTTGTTCGGCTCAGACTCATTGCTGCGAGTGCCTCGGTGGATTCACCGGCGGCACGCAACCGCAAACCCCACGGTGTTTTAAACAAGAAGATATGACTTACCACCATCAATACGGGTAATAGATAGACGAGAAAACTATAAGCACCGATAAAGGGTAACTTCCATTGTGGAAGACCGCCGACCTGTTCAGGCGTAGGGACGAGGAACTCCGTGATGCCTAACGCCAAAATGTTAATTGCGATTCCAGTGACGATTTGTTCTGCCCGAAAAGTAATAGTCGCAATAGCATGTAACAAGGCAAAAAGGAATCCGAAACCCATCGCGACGAGCAGCCCGATCCATGTTGAACCTGAAATCTGTGTTCCGATAACGTAGCCAAACGCTCCGATGAGCATCATCCCTTCAAGCGCAAGGTTAATCACTCCAGAGCGTTCGGAGTAAATTCCGCCGAGTGCGGCGAACCCTAACGGTGTTGCCATTCGCAAAGTGGTGGGGATTAATTCAAAAATCAACTTTTTAATTTTCCTTGCGGTTCGATGAGGGCGGTAAGGAGAGACCCTCCATGCAAACTAACCAGATAATCAATACACCTTGCCCAGCCAGGAACAGTCCTCGCCGGATCTCCAACAAAATTTCGATATCTAAGGCGACTTTATTCAACAATCCAAACAAGACAGCAGCCACCAAAATACCAAAAGGATTATTTCTCCCCAAGAGCGCAACCGCAATACCCGTGAAACCCCACCCCGACGAGAAATTATCCAAAAACCGATATCGGTATCCTAACACCTCAGCGACTCCGGCTAATCCTGCGACGGCTCCGCTTAATGCCATTACCCAGACGGTCACAGCCCGCGGGTTAATCCCGCCATAGGCGGCAACATCTGGCGCGTTTCCTAACAACCGGAGTTCATAGCCCCAACGGGTGTATGTTAAGAAGATATAGCAGCCAATCGCACACCCACAGGCAAGCAAGAAACTTAAATTCAGCGGATTGCTGTGCGGTAGCATTGGGAATAGGGATGCTAATCGTGGGAGTCGCGCCGCTTCATAAATTTGAGGTGTTTGCGGTATCATCTGGCCTGGTTCCTGATATACAGACGTAACGAGGTAATTCATGAGTGCAAACGCTACGAAGTTCATCATAATCGTGTTGATGACTTCGTGTGCGCCGTATCTCGCTTTCAAGAAACCGGGGATTGCGCTCCATGCAGCCCCAGCAATCACGGCACTGCCTATACACAACGGAATTAGCAAAAAGCCGGGGAGGTTTAGGTGGATGCCTATCCATGCAGCAGCAAACGCCCCAACGTAGAGCTGCCCTTCACAACCGATATTAAAGAGTCCACTTTTATAGGCAATCGCCACAGCAAGCCCTGTAAAAATTAGTGGTGTTGCGTTAAAGAGCACATAGCCGAAATCGTCAACGCTTGAAAATGCGCTCACAAAGATGATGCTGTAGAACTCAAGGGGACTCTGTCCGCGTATCTGGAGTACAATGCCACACAACAGAAAAAATCCAGAGAGGGCGAGAAGGGGCGGTCCGCAGTAATTAACAAACAGATTTTTGATTTGAGATGTTCTGTTCTGTAACAGGGAAGCGAGTACCTTTTGGATATTCAAGATTTTTCAATCTCTCTGATAAAATTTGACAAAAGTGCTTAAGACATGTTATTATGGCTAATATTGAATCCATCTATAACACAACTTTTATGGTAGATATTAGAATTAATTGTACATTCTGCGCCGGTGCGGTTAGATGAAGTTTAAGAAAATAAATCGGTAATGTCCGGTGCGGTTAGGAAACCGCACCTACCAGGTTTGGGGTGAATTCGGATTACCGAATTAATAAATTAATCTTCATGAAACCGCACCTACCGGGTCTGGGCGAAAGGTGCGGTTAGAAACCGCACCTACCGGGTCTGAGCGAAAGTGTGTAGCTATTCTTTAGGATTCACCATAGTATAGCACGGGTGCGAGATTAAAAACAATTTGAGAAAGAAACACCGAGGAAACTTTATGGAGATGAACAGCGCAAAACCGCCGCATCTTAAGACGAATCCAAAGGATCTCCCCGCCGTTTTAGGTGGAACACCCGTCTTTGAAACCTCTCCTGACGCGCCGTATCCGAAGTTAGACGAATGGAAGCAAATTACAGAAGAAGAAGCACAGATCGTTTATGAAATGACCTTACGGAACGAGCTCTCCGGTGCGTCTCCAACTGTTCAGGAATTTGAGAAAATCTGGCGTGACCGTCACCACACTCGATTCGCATTGAGCACTACGAACGGTACAGCGGCATTACAGAGCGCGATGTTTGGGGTCGGTGTTGGTCCCGGGGATGAAGTGATCTGCCCAACGTATACATGGATGGGTTCAATTACACCGGCGTTGGCATTGATGGCGACACCGGTTTTTTGTGAAGTGGATCCAAGAACACTGCTCATTGATGTGGCAGATGTTCGGCAGCGGATCACACCCCGCACAAAAGCAATCGTGGCAGTCCATCTATGGGGCAATGTGTGTGATATGGAGGCACTGATGGCACTCAGCACGGAGAGCGAAATAGCCGTTATCGAAGACTGCTCTCACGCACACGGAGCCTCTTACAAAGGCGTGCCGTGTGGAAGCATTGGTCAGGCGGGTGCTTGGAGTTTACAGGGTAACAAACCGGTTAGCGGTGGTGAAGGCGGGATGCTTGCAACCAACGATACAGCGATTTTTGAACGTGCGTGTCTACTGGGTCAGGTCAATCGTCCGATTAGTGCTATAAGCGACGCAGCACCAGATGAATTGCGGCATCCGTATCTACCACCGATGGGACTCGGCGTTAAATTCCGTGCACATCCGCTCGCTATCGGCATTGCTTCTGTCCAACTGAAAAAACTTGATGAACTCAACGCGAACCGTCGCGCCTATATTCAAGAAATCTCGGACGGATTGCAGGAAATTCCAGGGGTTTCGGCTGTTGAAACTTGTGAAGGCAGTGAATCAGCAGGATTCTATGGCTTCCCGATTCGATACCACGCAGCGGAAATGCACGGACTCTCAGCCCCAGTATTCGCGGATGCTCTCCGAAAAGAGGGGGTCTTGGCAAACAATAACCCGTACCCGCTCCTTGTTGGCGATGGTGTCCCGCTGTTTTCAGGCAGCCTGCCGACAAACAGCAATCCTTATCCACTTCTCCACACCTTGCCGCTCTTTACATACGGGCTCGACATCTACCAGAACAATCGGGGTCCTCTTTGCCCGGTCAATGCGGATGGCGTGTTTGAAACTTATGCAGCTGGGGATCTGCCTGTCACCGAAAAAGCGTGTTCTCAACTGATATTTTTGCCGTTGTTGACGAAACCAATAGCGGGTGCTGTATCGGGAATTCTGAATGCTATTCGCAAGGTCTCCTTACACAGTCACTTGATAAATGACCGAAGTTAAGGGTAGAAAATGCCCATAGAGTTTTCAGCCCGAACCCGATCTAAGAATATTCAAACACTGAAGACCGAACCGTTGGATGTTTTGGTTATTGGGGGCGGTATCGTCGGCGCGGGTGTCATCCGCGATCTTGCGCTCAATGGAGGCATCAAAGCCGGTTTAATTGAACAAGGGGATTTTGCGAGCGGAACGAGCAGTGCTACCTCACAGCTGATCCACGGCGGGTTTCGCTACATCCTGAAACGCGATATTGATCTCGTCAAGCAGTCTCGTAAAGAACGTGAGATTCTTCTGCGCATCGCGCCGAACCTTGTCAAACCGATTCCTTTAGCCCTTCTCTGCTACAAAGGCGATCCGTATCCGTTGACAGGTATGCAACTCGCTGCGCACTACTATAATTCGCTCTCTAAAACAGATAAGTCAGAGAAATCAACAGCAATTCGGGACACGCAAAAGATTCAACAACTCTTCGGATCTATCGCCACGAGTACTCTAAAAGGTTGTGTTGTATTATGGGATAGCATTGTTGACGACGCGAGATTAACCCTCGTGACACTCAAAGATGCCCATCAACACGGTGCGATTATTACAAATTATGTCCGGTTCCTCGATTTTGTCAACCAACCCGATACTGCTGATAACGGCAACCATAGTTACAGGATAATCGCTGAAGATGTTATCACTGGACACCGTTTTGAAATCTCTGCCCGAAAAATTGTATCGGCGACAGG
Organism: Candidatus Poribacteria bacterium; assembly: GCA_965232115.1. Classification (GTDB taxonomy): domain Bacteria; phylum Poribacteria; class WGA-4E; order WGA-4E; family WGA-3G; genus WGA-3G. The sequence goes on along the minus strand of OZ246958.1, from coordinate 2,017,414 downwards.
TCCTTGGAGCGACCATGTATGGCGTAAAGATCCGAGTTATGGCGGGGTTCCGCGCCTCGTAACGAAGAACGCAAAAGGTGTTCACATCGTTTTACCCAGATGTGGAACAGAACACAATTCAGAGGCATACGGTTTAGTAACTTTCACACGGGCAGAAAAACAACAAGGCGGCAAACCCCGCGTTATTTTTATTTTGCCCGGTGCGCATAATACTTCTATTGTCGGTACGACTGAAACAACACCTGAAGAAGAACTATCGGCGGTGCGTCCATCAGCCGACGAAGTGGCGTACCTACTTTCAGAAACGCAACGGATTTTTCCCAAAAAAACGCTCAATAATGATGCTATCATCGCTGCTTACGCAGGTACGCGTCCGCTTATCGCTGCCAATCAACAACAGCGAAGATTTTCAAAAAGCGAATTCGTTTCAAGAGAACATCTCATCACAGAAAGTCCAAGCGGGGTAATGTATTTGTACGGCGGGAAACTCACGACACACCGACAAATGGCAGAAGAAACGGTAAATCGTCTTGCTTTGTCTTTGAACGTTCCTCGTCATTGTAAAACCGACACCTCTCCATTGCCTCATGCGGTAGGAGAAGTGTCAAACATAGACCAGAACCACGAGTCATACGGGAATCTTGATACGGCGCGGCTTATTAAACGGTACGGTGAAGGGTATCGCGCGATTCAAGACTTCATCAGCACCGATCCAACGCTTGCCGAACGGATTACACCGTCTCTGCTGTTCACAAAGGCAGAACTCCTTTACGCCTGTTGGGGTGAGATGGCGATAACGTTGGAGGATCTTCTCTGGCGACGCACTCGAATCGGTTGGACTCGAGGACAAGGTCTTGACGTCACGTCTGAGATTGCACAATTCTTAGGTGAGAAAAACAACTGGCATCAAGATAGGATCAGGGCAGAGATGGAAAAATACCGCGAACGTATCTGCTGGTTAAATGCCAATCTGTAGGACCTACGACCAATAATTGATTTGGAACTTATAGGTGTCGAGGTTATGAAACCTCGACAGCAGAGGGACACGTTAAGTACTACAGACACAGAAAAACTATGGAAGTTTATCGTTGGGAAGATCGGAAATTTGGGAAGCTGGAACCTTTACGTTTTGGCGCAGAACGCGACTTTGAGGACCTGCTCGAAAAAGACGCAACGCTGGTCCTTGGTGAACCACTTTGCGTCATCAGCAGACAACCCCCGCTGAGTACATCAAAACAGAAAATTGACTTGCTGGCACTTGATCGACAGGGCAATTGCGTAATTATTGAACTCAAGCGCGGGAAACCTTCCCGAACAGCGATCACCCAGATTCTCGAATACGCCGCTGGGGTTTCTCAGCTCTCTTACATAGAATTAGAGCAGCTCGCTTATCGATGGTGCCAACAACAGGGTAAAGAGTTTTCGTCACTTACGGCACTTCACAGTGAATTCTTTGAATACGAACCGGGCGATATTCGACCCTCGGCATTCAATCAACGGCAGCGATTAGTCCTCGTCTCGGAAGGGGTCGATACACGCGTTTTGGAAGTCGCGGAATATCTCCGCACGCTTGGGTTGGATCTCACTTATATCTCTTATTTTTCCTATCATGCCCCAGACGAAATTTTAGTCGCTACTGAAACCGTTTTAGGTCGGAAGCTCGTCAAGGAAGAGGAACGGACGTATCGCACCACTGCAGAACAGTTCATGACTATCACATCGTTCGTTGAGACGTTACAGTCAAACGAGGCACTCCTACAAATCGTCCATGAATTTTTAGCGTACGTTGATACATGCGGCGCAACACTCCGACCGCGTATTGCCAAGCTCCGCATGACGATCGGTGGCCGCTGGTGGCTTGATACTTACCCGTCAAGAAGAGCGACCCACTTCCGCATTGATGTCCACGGGGACTTCACACCACTCCAAATTGTCGAGTGTAGAGCGAACTTACCTAACGTGACAGTCAAGAATTTCGGTATCTCATTCAACATCGCCTCCAAATCCGAGCTCGACTATGCCATCGAGATTTTTGAACGCGCCCGGAACTCTATCCTATCTTCCTCATGAACTGGCTCCGTTTTGGTCATCCAGAATTTCTCCACTTCCTATGGGCAATTCCGCCACTAATTCTGTTGCTACTCTTCGGATTGCGACAGAAACGGAGGGCACTGCTGCGATTCCACAGTAATGTGGATCCGGCGCATCTACGACGACACAAAGTTGAAGCGGGGTTGCTGTTGTTGAGTTATCTTTTTCTGACGCTGGCGATCGCTCGCCCACAATGGGGCACGGCACCTGAACGGGTTGCAGAAAGGTTGGACGTTATGCTTGGGCTTGATATTTCAACGAGTATGCTGGCAGAAGATAACACATCTGTTCAACGACTCACGCAGGCTAAAGAGGCTATCTTCTCACTCTTGGCGGAACTTGAGGGTGACCGATTCGGTCTGCTTTACTTCGCCGAAGCGAGTTTCGTGGTATGTCCATTGACGAACGACATTGACACGCTCAGAGAATTCTTAGCAGCAATAACCGCCGATACACTGATCCATAGCGGCACCCGGATCGGCAATGCCATAGAGATAGCGACCGAGCGACTGACTTCGGATCAGGACGACCTAACAGCAATAGACCCCGATGATAGAGGACAGAAGGTGCTGATCCTGTTCACAGATGGGGAGGATCACGGAGAAGCGGCAATCTCAGCAGCTAAAGCGGCGAGTCAGGTAGGCGTATACGTCTACTGCGTCGGTGTGGGTAATCCTACCCAACCTGTCCCGATTCCGCTTCCACAAGTGCCTGGTACAGAGACTGCGCCGTACAAGCGTGATGTTAACGGACAACTTGTGCTAACGGCATTAGACGAAACGCATCTTCAAGAAATCGCCAAAGCAGGGAGTGGTCGTTACTATCGTGCGTCCGCTGGAATCACAGCGTTACGGACAGATTTAGCGCGCCTGGAAAGGCAGCGCGTCAGCATCCATGGAGATGGCAAATACCGAGAACGCTTCCAATTGTTTGTAGCAGGGGCATTAATTCTGCTTATCTGCGAAAGATGGCTGTCAGGGGTCGGCTATCAGCGGTCAGCAGCCAGCAGTCAGTAGTCAGCAGTCGGAAACCATCAGAGAAACCCGGTGCGGTTGGAAACCGCACCTACCAGCGGGGTGTAGACGCGGTTGGAAACCGCACCTACCAGCGGGGTGTAGACGCGATTGCAAACCGCACCTACCAGTGGGGTGTAAGTCCTAGGCTTTTTTGAGCGTTAACCCACCTGGACGGAAACGCATTAAGAGGATGAGGATAAGCCCAAAAATAAGGTAGCGTGCACCGCCAAATTGGTAAGGGATAATGAAGCCGGGTCTCAGCACTTCTCCTAACGATCCGAGAATCGCTGCACCTATCATTGCACCCCTTATACTTCCCATACCGCCAAGGACCACCATACAGAGGATGAGGATAGACTCCCAGAATTCAAAGAAAGGTGCGCTAATGTTAACTTGGAATTGCGCCACGAAACCGCCACCTAAACCACCGATGGCTGCACTCACTGCAAATGCCAGTGCCTTATAGCGACTGACATTGATCCCCATACTTTCAGCCGCCTGTTCATCTTCACGAATTGCAACCCACGCTCTCCCGACCCGAGAATGCTGCAGTCGATAGGTGATAAAGACCACTAAGACGAGCAGGATGAGAATATGGTAGTAATTGTGCCAATTCTGATTGAACACCACTCCGAGAATAGCAGGTGGCGGAATGTCGCGAACCAATCCATTTGGACCGCCAATTAACCACTGCTCGTTTTTCACGATACGGAAGAGCAGCTCAGCAAACCCAAAGGTAACAATTGCGAAATAATCACCCGTGAGCCGCAAAGTGGGTGCTCCACGCAACAATCCCCACAACGCGCCATTGAGCACAGCGAGCGGCAATGCAATCCAGTAACTCACGCCGAGGCGCGCCATCAATAAACCTGCCGTATAGCCCCCAATCAGGTAAAAACCGACATAGCCGAGATCAAGGAGTCCTGTGAACCCACACACAATATTGAGTCCGATAGCCAAGAGCATATAGAGATAGGCGCGGACAATAATCCGCAGCATGTAATCTCCACTTGGGAGGCCGAGATAAATATCCTGATGGGACAGGAAGAGGGCTATGGCATCAATGCCATACATTAATAACGGCAGAAAACAGATAAATAAACCAAAGATGATGTTTTTGGGTGTTAATCGATTTTTCATATTAAGCGCGCTGCCCCGTTGATCTGCCAAAGAGTCCAGAAGGACGAATAACAATTACTGCGATCATAATAATATAGGCGATTGCCAAGCGGTATCCGGAGGAGATATACCCCGCTCCAAAAACCTCGGCTAATCCGATAATGATGCCGCCGAGCATTGCCCCAGTAATGTTGCCGATACCGCCGAGAACCGCAGCGGCAAAAGCCGCGACTCCTTTATAGTAGCCCATTGTTGGCGTAACCACTTCTCGCAAACCTACCATCACTCCCGCGACCGCCCCTAAGGCAGAACCGATAATAAAGGTTATAGCAATCACTCGGTTTGTCCGGATTCCCATCAGATTCGCTGCAACGGGATTTTGGGCACACGCCCGCATGGCTTTGCCGATTTTGGTTAGATAAATCAACCTGTTTAGGGCTACCATTAAAACGAGTGCCAATAGGATAATAAACACATCCCTGTAAGGTAAAGACGCGCCTCCGGGAAGTGAAACCGCGTTCTGACTCAGGAAAATAGTAGGGAGCACTTCAGAGGGAAATTGACGGGGCCGGGCTGACCAAATCATTCGCGCGAGGTTCTGTAGTGCCAACGACATACCTATTGCTGTAATCAATGCCGATAGGCGCGGCGCATTCCGAAGCGGTCGGTATGCGACCAGATCTATCAGCATTCCTAACATCCCACACAGAATCATACTCAGTGGCAGTGCTATCCAGAACGGTATACCGAAAACAGTTATAAGCATGAGTGCGATATATGCACCAAACATGAAAATTTCGCCGTGTGCGAAGTTAATCAGTTGGATAATACCGTAAACCATGGTATAACCGACCGCGATGAGTGCATAGATGCCGCCGAGTACCAATCCGTTAATAATTTGCTCTAAAAATTGTGCCATAATCTTCTTTTTTTGCCGTCAGCAGTCAGGGCGGTGGCTACGCCACCTTTCAGCAGTCAGTCAAAAAACAATAAAACCACAAAAAGTGGCAAAGTTTCAATTGCCCTTTTAAAAACGAAGGAAGTGAGCGTATTGATGACTATTTCCCTGATGGCGGACTGTTCCGATTCTATAAGGTGAAAAATCCCTTTTAAAATCACTCTAATTCAAGTAGTTGCTGATCAGCGGCAACAAATTGTCCATCCTTCACAATTTTCACGTAAGCCGGTTTATTTACCGTATCGCCATTTATATCAAAATAGGTTAGCCCCGTAACCCCTTTGTAGCCCTCCTCAGGCGTATCCAAAGATGCCAAATGGTCTCGGATGGCTTTTCGGTTATCAGCGACGGCTGCCTCTGTGTTGTAAGTTTTTTCAAGGGCTTCTGCGATCATTCCAACGGCATCGTAGGTCAGTGCAGCCCATGTATCGGGTGCGACCCCGTGCATTTCCTCAAAATTAGCTGCCATCTGTAGGGCATCTTCGCCAGCTGCACCAAAGGTAAAAGGCGTTGTGAGATAAGTACCCTCGGCGGCATCGCCTGCGATTGTGAGGAAGTCGGGGGAATCCACACCGTCCGCTCCGAAGAATTGTGCCTCAATTCCAGCCTCCCGCGCCTGTTTGGCGATCAAGCCTGCTTCAGTATAGAGTCCTGAGATGAAAACAGCGTCGGGATTTTTGGCTTTAATACTGGTGAGTTGTGCCTTAAAATCGGTATTATCGCGATCATAAGCTTCCGAAGCGACCAGGTCAAGCCCTATCTTTTCAGCTTCGTCAACGAATGCGTTCCTTAAACCACGCCCATAATCGTCGTTATCAAAAAAAACAGCGACAGATTGCAGGTCCGTCAAGACTTTGTCAATATATTGTGCGATGAATTTTCCTTGGAAATCGTCGCGATACAAGTTGCGGAACGTCCAGTCGCTCCCTTCACAAACCGTCACATTCGTGGACCCGGGTGACAACTCGACGATACCCGCCCGTTGATAAATCGGTTTTCCAGCCAACGAGCAAGAACTGTTGAAATGTCCAACGACCGCAAGGATCTGTAGATTATTGGCGATGCGCTCTGCTACGAGGCTTGCTTCTGCATCTTTACCGGCATCATCTTCAAAAACCAGTGTAAACTTCATTCCGTTGATTCCACCGGCATCGTTAATTTCTTTTGCTTGGAGTTCAGCACCGCGGCGGATCATCTCTCCAAAAGCGGCGGCATTGCCCGTAAATGGCGCGGCAACGGCGACTTTTAATTCCCTTGGTGCCCTCTGTGTTTGGCCTGTGCTCCTGTCTTGGGCTTGACACCCCAAAATGGACACGAGTCCTACTATTAGTAATCCGACAAGCCAATTTCGCATTTTAGGTATACTCCCTTCGTTATTTAGCGATCCTGCGTGTTATTAGGACGAATTAAGCCGGTGAGGTTATTCGCTATTTTGTTGCAAGACCTGTCTAAAATCAAATTTAAATTGCAATCTATCTGCTTTACCGTCTGAATGAATTATCCGAACTTCAGGAACAACAATCCTAACGTCTGTCGTGTCCCTGGGAAGTCGATCGAAAACTAAAAGACCACTCCGTCTCGCGCCGGAGAACAATTTACCACTTTCAAAGACGCTATCTTCTATCACAATGCGTCCCCATTCTAATGCTTCGGCATCTATATAGGACTGGTGATATCCGTAATAGGAGGGGTAAGTCAGCGGGACATAAGGATTCTGGTGCGAGAGATCTACATCGTCGTAAAGTGAGTCGAAGTAATCGGTGGAGAGATTGGCATACTGCGTGTCCTTTCCATCAATTAGAACTGCTATATCATCAACAAGGACACGACGGTGGTCGCGGTTATGGACCGTAATGCCAAACACGGTGTAGATAGGTTCAACAGCCCCATTCCGCTCAACGATAAGATAAGGATTTAATTTTGGATCTTCGGTGAGTGCGAACAGTTCGACCTCATCAATCGGTTCAATCGTAACCGCGACGCCCTTTTTTTCGACGGTCGCCGCCGCCGTTTCTGGATCAATTTGGGCGTTAAAACGTCCCTCGACGGGTTCCATGTAGACTTCAACTGAAGGGTATGGCGTAGCAGCACACCCAGCCAAGAATACACCAGTTAGAAGAAGCAAACCGATGCTGCCCATAATCTGGTATCGGAAATAGACGCGATCTCTCTTAGAAGTCATGTGTCCCACCCTCCTTTGGTAACTATATTTTACACAGCGTGAATTTTATTGTCAAGTGATTTAGTGTTAACACGATTTAATGGTGTTAATCAACAAGTTTTAGAAACTAAAACTCCCATTTTAGTAGCGTGATGCGTTTATGCCACACAAGCATGCCCATCGCAGTGCCAATCGCTGCGCCAGCGACAACATCTGATGTATAATGCCGCCCCAAATAGACGCGCGAGAAACCGACGAGCCCTGCGCCGAGGTAGAGCGGAATCCGCCATTTTGGATATTGATACCCCAAAATGGTTGCAACACTAAAGATAATAGAGGCGTGCCCTGACGGCATCGCTGGATTCCCCAAAGTTTCATCAAGCGGACGTTTCCTGCCTATCAGCCTTTTCATGCCATACGTTATGCCGGCAGCCCCCATATACGCCGAAGCCAACAACTTTCCGGTTTCTCGATGGGATTCATTTCCGTAGGCCATAAGGAGAATTGAGGCACCCATCACACCGCGATAGTCGCCAAGATCTGAGATACCTCCCATGATCGTCCACATCGGCTCTTGGCGTGGTGGCGCATCATAAATACGGTCAAAGAGGGTTTGATCCCAGCGCGATAAGATATTTTCGGCATCCGCCTCTAACCCTATTGTAAAACAACAAAAAACCGAGACGCTTATGAAGTATGCTTTCAACCGAAAAGACGTTGACAATTGCCTGTCCTTGTGTTGTAATTAAGAGGTTCAACAAGGCATTACTGAAGCGGGAGATAATAAAAATGCAAATACGTCATACTGTGGTTGAGTATGATCTGGCGGAAGCGGCAGCCCTGCTCGACATCTCACCAGCAGACCTGAAAAAAGCGGTTGAAGCAGGTCACTTGCAGTGTTACTACCGACGCGGTAAAGATGATTACCGTTTCCACGAAGCGAGTATTCGCGTTAACAAAGACCTACTCTCCCAGAAAGATTACCTCGCCGAGGCGTTGAAAAATAAATAGTCATATCGGTGCGGTTGGGAAACCGCACCTACCGGGTCCGTGGAGAATTAGAATTACCGATTTAAATAATTAATCTTCATGGAACCGTGCCTACTGCGTTTGAGGTTTCGCGTTACTGTGAGGCTTTGAGTCTACCCCAAGTCGTCGTCAGTTTGCCTTGGGCCTCAACAGCGAGAAATGCCTCAACGCTATCGTTCATGATAATATTGACTTCTTCTTCGGTCAGACCACGTTTCCAGATGTTAAGGTCATCCATGAGTCCATTAAACGGACGGTTGTTATCAATATTAAAACCGACGCGAGCCCCCTGTCCCCAATCTGGTGCGATTGGCGTGCCAACGCGAGCCTTCTCTTCCCCAACATTGCTTCCGTTGATGTAAAGCACAGCTAACCCGTCGGCGCGACTGAATGTGCCGGCATAATGTATCCATTCATTGGCTTCATTTTTCCCGGCGCGGATATCAAAGATCGTTGTGCCGCCTGCACTCCGATTGAGCCAGCGATAGTTTCCGTCCCCGCGTGCCTCTGGATGCACAAGCCATGTGTTATCGGCAGCACGTGCGTTGAAAATTGCCATGTCTGAGATAGCCTCAACGTTAATCCACGCGACAATGCTCATTCCTTCGGTTGGAATATCATCAGGCTTGATGTTGGGTCCATCAAGATCAAGAAAACTACCTGCTGCGAAATGGGCAGCTTTGCCAAACTTCCCATCGTCAGACTGTGTGACCTTCCCCTGAATCGCACCGTCATAACCACGGCCAGCCTTGCCAACGACAGTATTGCCATCAAAATCCTCATAATCGAAATATAGGACTAAATCCGGATCGATGATCTGAGCAGATGCGTTCTGAATTTCAAACCCAAGGAACCCTACTATATGTAGAGAGAAGGTGCATATTAAAAATAAGCACGCCAGATGAAGGCGGTGCTTAGAAGTTGATGTTAGAAATCGAAAATCTCGTTTCATTTTGAAATCTCCTTTGGACGAGTTATCCATTTGCTTTCTTATACAAACCCGTTGTTTGTGTTAAAGTTTATCACTTTCTCAATTGTATTTGCAAACCGAAATCGAAAAAATTCTTGATTTTTAACCCCGCTTTGCGTTAAACTGATTTAGAAGATAGAGAGGAAATATAAAGAATTTAGGAAGTCAAAAGGAAGCTTAAGGTTGCAAAGTGTAGGAATCATCCCAGCTCGCTATGCCTCAAGTCGTTTTGCGGGGAAGCCGTTAGCAAATCTGCTTGGGAAGCCGATGGTGCAACACGTCTACGAAAGCGCGTGCCGCGCAAAAATGCTCAACGAAGTTATTGTCGCTACAGACGACCAGCGGATTTATGATGCGGTAACTCAATTCGGTGGAAATGTCCAAATGACGGGTCCGTGTGCGACTGGCACTGAGCGCGTCGCTGTTGTTGCAGAAGGATTAAGATGTGATATTGTCGCCAACATTCAAGGCGATGAACCGCTTCTTGAACCTGCGCAGATAGACACGATGCTACAACCTTTCATAGACAGACCCGAGGTGCAAGTTTGTACGTTGAAACAGCGGGTTGAGACTGCTACAGACTATCGAGACGTTAACGTCGTTAAAGTCGTTACAAACCTGCAGGGGGATGCGTTGTATTTCTCGCGTGCGTCTATACCGGGAAGAATCAGTGAGGATGAACTTCACAAATTTCCTGTATATCGACACGTCGGGTTGTACGCTTACCGTCGAGAACAGCTCCTCGCTTTCACAAAGTGGAAGTCCACGCCTTATGAACTCGCAGAAGGTTTAGAGCAACTCCGTTTTCTGGAACACGGTGTCCCTATCCATGTCGTCGAAACCGACACGCCACTTATTGGCGTTGATGTTCCGGCTGACTTAGAGCGGGTAAAACAAATTTTAGAAACAAACTGACACCGGATGGTCAATGCGGAAACTATAGTATTTTTTGTAGCACAAGGAGGGCATTATAACGTAAAAATGACAAAATATATTTTTGTGACCGGGGGGGTTATCTCAGGTATCGGCAAAGGAATCACTACCGCGTCCTTGGGCAGACTGCTCATTAATCGCGGTTTCAAGGTGATTGTCGTCAAGATTGATCCGTATCTGAATGTTGATGCGGGTGTGATGAACCCGTTTCAGCACGGCGAGGTTTTTGTCACGCATGACGGCGCGGAAACCGATCTTGACATCGGGAACTATGAACGGTTTCTCGGTATCGATCTCAATCAATACTCCAACTTCACTACAGGATCCGTCTATAGCGAAGTAATCGCGAAGGAAAGACGCGGGGACTACCTCGGTCAGACGGTGCAGTTAATTCCGCACATTACCGACGAAATCAAACGCCGCATCTACCAGATCGGTAAAGATAACGAAGCCGAGATTGTGATTACGGAGATAGGTGGAACGATCGGTGATTTTGAAATGCCCCCTTTTGTCGAAGCGATTCGGCAGATGGCGGTCGAGGTGGGTCGTCAGAACACGCTGTTCCTCCATGTATCCCTCATTTACACCCTCCCTAACGGTGAAAGCAAGAGCAAACCGACCCAACATAGCATTCGTAAGCTCCAAGAATTAGGGGTTCAACCCGATCTGTTGCTGTGCCGCACCAGCCAGCCCTTGGAGGAGGCTTTTTGTCAGAAAATCGCGCTCCTCTGCGGGATCAGTGAAGAATACATTTTTGAAGGGCTCGACACGAAATGTGTTGATGAAATCCCGCTTAATTTTGAACGGCAAGGTATGGGACATCTCGTTTTAAAGCGGCTTGGGCTCGAAACACGTCCACCGATGGACGCTGAATGGGCTGCGATGGTTGAAAAACTGAAAAACCCGAAACACGAAACACGAATCGCCGTTGTCGGAAAATATACAACGGGTAGCGATGCGTATATCAGCGTACAGGAAGCCCTCAAGCACGGCGGGATTGCCAATGCAGCCGCTGTTGATATAGAATGGATGGATTCTGAAGAACTCACAGAACAACCGGACCTTGACAGCGTTTTTTCAGATGTTGATGGAATCTTGGTCCCCGGTGGATTCGGCTATCGGGGTATCGAAGGGATGCTGGTCGCCGCGCGATACGCTCGTGAAAATCGGATTCCATACTTCGGATTATGCCTCGGTATGCAGTGCCTTGTGATTGAATTTGCCAGACATGCTGCCCACCTCAAAGGTGCGAACAGCACAGAAGTAGATTCAGAAACACCTTATCCGGTCATTGATTTGATGCCTGATCAACGTGCCATCGCTGATCTCGGCGCGACAATGCGACTCGGCATCTATCCTTGTGTGCTTAAAGAAAATACCAAAAGCTACGCTGCTTATCAGCAACCCATCATTGTAGAACGTCACCGGCATCGTTATGAACTGAACAATGCGTATCGCTCGGAATTAGAAGCAGCAGGACTCTGTTTTAGTGGACTGTCGCCGGATGAAAGCCTCGTCGAAATTGCTGAGGTGATGGATCACCCGTGGATGGTGGGTTCACAGTTTCATCCCGAATTTCAATCAAAACCGCTTGCACCGCACCCGCTTTTCCGCGAATTTATAGCGGCGGTGCTTCGCCACCAAGAGCAATCGAAAGAATGCGATGCTTCTTGAAAAGAGAGACACACGGATGAAAAAATACCGAGAATGGCGCGAAGTTCTCATTGAACAACTCGTTGATAGAGGAAATGTCATTGGCTATCTTGAAGCGGTTATGGAAGAGTATCAAACACACGGAAACATTGCTGCTGTCCAGATGGCACTTGAGAGTGCTGTTGAAGCGCAAAGTGAAATATCTAAACTCGCCGAGCATACTCACACTGAACTACAAGTATTATTAAAAGAGCTATCCAGTGAGAAGGCACCGCGGATAGATACACTCAGAACTATTCTCACTGCTCTTGGATGTCGGCTTTCAGTCGAACCTTTGGAAGGTACAGGTTCTGTTCTTGAAATCAAAGACGAGAACCATCCTGTTAAGTTGCCTGTGGATGCCAACTCCAAACTCGAACTTACCGATAATCAGTAAGTATATTTACTTTCAGAAGCTCAACGAATTATACTCTATAATATTTTGTCTTAAAACGGAGAGCATTCATGAATCATACGATTACAGTTCATTCCGGTGCGTGGTATGGAGATAAAGCGTTGCCACTGAATTTCCCAACCAATTGGAAAGTAGAAATGTTAGGACCTAAGGATGCCCCTGCCCTCTCTGACGCACAAATCGAACGTGCATTCGCTGAGCCAATTGGCACGCCTCGCATCTCGGAACTCGCAAAAGGCAAGAAAAGTGCCGCGATTGTTGTGGATGATCTGAGTCGCCCGACACCTGCTGCAAGGGTTATCCCGTTTCTCTTGCGCGAGTTAACGGTAGCGGGTGTTCCAAAGTCCGAAATCCGTTTTGTTGTTGGACCCGGTTCCCATCGTCCCCTAACCGATGCAGAGATCCCTATAAAGATTGGGGCAGATGTGGCTGCGGCATACGAGGTAACAAACCATAACTTCCTGGCAGGCGATCTCCGGGCATTGGGTAACCTTGATAACGGCATGCCTATCTATATTAATCGTATCGTTGCAGATGCGGATTTCAAAATCTGTGTCGGGGGTATCTATCCGCACAGTTCTGTCGGTTTTACCGGAGGTGCGAAGTTGATTGTCCCGGGTGTCGCAGGATTTGCGACAATATTCTATTTCCATACTTTCTCATCGAGCCGTGGTCCCGCAGTAATTGAGGGAGAGGTAGCACTTGATCGACGCGACTGTGCTGAGAGGGCAGCACAAATTCTCGGCCTTGACGCTATCGCAAACGTTACCTTGAATAGTTATCGCGAGATCTCTGGGGTATTCGTAGGTGACTTTGTGAAGGCACATCGCGCAGGGGCGCGTTTCGCCTTGGATACTTATAGCACACCGGTATCTGAAATTAACGAAAAAGAGACCGATTTGGTTATAGTCAACTGCTACCCACTTGATTCTGATGCGATCCAACTCGACAAGGCGTTGGCGGCTTTTAGCTATTTCGAGAACGCCTATACATTAGCCCTCTACCCAGCGAGTGACGGCAGCTGTTACCACGGACTGTACGATAGACTTGATTATCGGCGTTACCTCCACCAGCGGGCGCAACAGATTCCGTCCGAACCTCCAGCACCGGAAATCGGAAGACGCAACCAACTACACGTCTGGTCTGAGCACTTTGGGGCAGATGAGTTCTCCAAGGAATACCCAGCGGCACGCCTTTTTCGCAACCTTGAACAAGTGATTCAACTCTTTGCAAAGAAACTTCCGGCACGGGCGCGCGTCGGTGTCTTGCCAGCAGCCGGAATTCAGGTATTAGTCCCAGAGACTGATCCAGTAAATGGAGAAACCGTGTAAAGATCACCCTGCTAAAGCATGGGTGCTTTGACATAGCGTAACCACACGTTCCCTGTCAAAGATTAAGTTCTTTATTACAGTAAAATATCGTTGTATCTGTGGTGGTTCGCAAAGGTGTTTAGGATACTCCCCAAGTCCTATGTAAACGCTGATACAACGATCTGGATGGGGCAATACAAACTCCATAGGAGAATTACAAACTATGTTTGTTCCGGTTGTAGACGAAAGCCAAAATCCACTGATGCCGACAAAGCCTTCACGCGCACGGAAGTGGATACGCGACAAGAAGGCAACACCGTTTTGGAAAAATGGGATATTCTGCGTGAGATTAAATGTAGACCCGTCGGATAGATATTTCCAAGAGATTGCTGTTGGTGTTGATCCCGGCAGTAAGAAAGAAGGCTTTACCGTCAAATCCGAAAAGCATACCTATTTGAATGTGCAAGCCGACGCTCATAGCAAGGTAGGTAAGAAGGTAGAAAAGCGTCGTATATTGCGGAGAGGTAGACGTCCTCGGAAGTGTCCAAACCGGAAACAGAAGATGCACAATCTTTCTAACCGCAATCGCATTCCTGCTGGGACGCGTGATAGGTGGGACTGGAAACTGCGTATCCTTGAGTGGCTATCCAAACTCTATCCGATCACACAGGTTTGTGTAGAGGATGTAAAAGCACGAACCCTACAACATGCAAAGAAGTGGAATCAATCCTTTAGTCCTTTGGAAGTCGGTAAGCAGTGGTTCTATACCGAGATACAAAAACGCTGGCAACTTTCAACGTTACAAGGCTTTGAAACGAAAGAGATACGCGATAGACTTGGACTTAAGAAGTCGTCAAAGAAACTCGCTGAAAACTTTGACGCTCATTGTGTCGATAGTTGGTGTCTCGCATATTACACCGTCGGAGGTTCAGAGATACCCGATAATACCGATATATTCTGCATAGCCCCCATACCGATACGCAGACGCGAACTTCATAGGCAAAACCCACAGAAAGGCGGAAAACGCCCACGATATGGCGGAACTGTGTTAGGAAACGGACTTGTTAAAAACACTTTAGTCCGGCATATCAAATATGGACTCACACGCCTTTCGGGTGTTAATGCGAAAGGTTTCTTTTCCCTATACGATATGCGGGGGAAACGACTCACAACAGGTGCAAAACGCATAGATTTTCAAGTGCTGACACGCCTTAACTTTAACTCAAGGAGCGGTGTTTCCTCCCCCGTCTAAAGACTGGGGGTTTCCACACCGAAGATTTTGATGAACAACACTGCTACAGTCCACTCCCGTGCATGGTACGGGGATGAAGAATTGACGCTGAATTTTCCTTCGGGTTGGGAGGTCGAAACATTAGGTTCCAAGGATGCACCTGTGCTTTCAGATGCTCAAATTGAACAGGCATTTGCTGAGCCGATCGGCACATCCCGCATCTCAGAACTCGCAAAAGGCAAGAAAAGTGCTGCTATTATCGTAGACGATTTGAGTCGTCCGACCCCCGCTGCGACAGTTGTTCCTTTCCTCTTGCGCGAATTAGCGTCAGCGGGTGTCCCGATATCCGAGATTCGATTTGTTGTTGGCGGTGGTTCTCACCGTCCGCTCACTGACGAAGAGGTTGCGAAAAAGATTGGCGCAGACGTTGCCGCTGCGCACGAAGCCACCAGCCACGATTTTATGAGCGGTGATCTCCGTGCATTAGGCAGCCTTGATAACGGCATGCCGATCTATCTCAACCGAGTTGTTGCAGATGCGGATTTCAAGATTTGTTTGGGTGGTATCTATCCGCACGGTTCCGTTGGTTTCGGTGGTGGTGCGAAATTGGTTGTCCCAGGAATTGCGGGTTTCACGACGATGTTCTATTTCCACTCTTTCTCACCGAGTCGTGGGCACGCTGTTATAGAAAGAAAAGGCAGTGAACCGGACCACCGTGATTTCTCTGAAGCCGTGGCAGGTGTCCTCGGTCTTGATGTGATCGTCAACACTGTCCTCAACAGTCGTCGTGAAATCTGCGGACTGTTCGTCGGTGATTTTGTACAGGCGCATCGGAAAGGCGCGCACTTTGCTTTGGAAACTTACGGCACAGAGATACCAGAAGCGAGTCGGAAAGAGACAGATCTGGTTGTGCTAAACTGTTATCCTCTTGATAGCGATCCAATCCAGACGGGCAAAGCCCTCTGGGCAACGCGTCATTTCGAGAAGGCGTATAAGATGGCACTGAATCCAGCGAGTGACGGCATCTGCTACCACGGGCTGTTCGATCAAATCGACTACGCCCGTTTCCTTGAACAGAAAGCGGAACGGACAGCATCTGAACTTCCGGCACCACAACTTGGGAATCAAGAGCAATTGCACGTCTGGTCGGAACACTTTTTAGTGGACGATTTTTACAAGAAGCACCCGGGTGCGCTCCTCTTCCGGGATCTCAAACAACTCATTGCGTTATTTGCTGAGCAGCTGCCCGCAAATGCTAAAGTTGCTGTACTGCCATCGGCGGGGATCCAGGTGTTAGCGCAAGGGAAATAACTCATGAACGATTTCTCTAAAGCAAGCTCCGAACATCCGCAAGTCCCACACAATACGGCTTCGTTTCTACAGCGTATCAATACCGGTCTGGGTAAGATTGAAACCGGCTTGCTGTGTGCGATTATCGCAATGATGCTAGGACTTGCGGTCCTCAAAATTGTCTTGCGCTATGGGTTTCAAATGAGTCTGGCGTGGAGCGATACAATGCTCCAGCATTTGACGCTCTGGTTGTGTTTCCTCGGGGCTGCGCTTGCCACGTGTGAGAGACGACACATCAGTATTGATGTGCTTAGCCGAATTCTTCCCGAAAAAATCACGCGATGGAGTAACCTGACTGTTGATTGCCTCGCTCTGATTGTTGTCGGCATCTTAGCATACTACGGCTTCGATTTCGTTATAGATGAACAATCAAGCGAGGCTGTGCTAATAGGTAACATCCCCCTGTGGTGGGCAAAGAGCATTATTCCGGTTGGATTTGTCCTCATCGGACTTCACTTCGCCCTTCAGATTGGCATCCGTTTAACAAATAGCGGATCGGTTTCCGAGGTTAGTAAAGGAGTGCCGGAATAATGGGTCTCATCATTGGTATTGGATTGGTAGGTTTCGCGCTTTTCGGCGGTGCTCTCTTCGTCCTATTAGGTGGTGCATCGATTATCGGATACCTCACGGCAGGCGAACCGATTTCAACGATCCTCATCGACTTCAACCGACTCACAAGAAATTCGACAATCCTGATTATCCCACTCTTCACCTTTGCGGGCTATATCATCGCTGAAGGGAAGGCACCGCAGCGGTTGATTGCGTTTGCACGTGCCAGCGTTGGATGGTTACCCGGCGGGATTGCCGTGGTTGTCCTTGGGACTTGCGCCTTCTTCACAACTTTTACAGGCGCGTCTGGCGTAACGATTATCGCTCTCGGCGGATTGCTATATCCAATCCTGCGTCAGACGTATAGCGACAGATTCTCGCTCGGTTTGGTGACGGCTTCCGGGAGTATCGGACTCCTATTTCCGCCATGTGTTCCGCTGATTCTCTACGCGATTATTGCTCAGGTCCCTATCGAAAGGATGTTCCTTGCGGGCATTATTCCGGGACTGCTGATCCTCGGTATTTTGAGTTTCTATTGCTGCGGATGGAGTCTTGCCAAACGAATTGAGACCACACCGTTCGATATCCGCGTTTTTCTCCGAACGCTCTGGGACGTAAAATGGGAGCTGCTTCTTCCGTTTGTTGTGTTAGGTGGTATCATCTCCGGCTTCGTTACATTGGATGAAGCCGCCGCGCTGACGGCTATCTATGCCTGTATCGTGGAATTTGGCATCCACCGCTCCATTTCAGTGAAAGTCTTACCGCGTATTGTCAAAGAGAGTACGCTGCTTGTCGGGGCAATCCTCATCATCTTAGGTATCGCTTTAGGTTTGACAAACTACCTCATCACGCTTGATGTGCCGACAACCGTCCTCGATTGGATTCAAGCGACCACAGAAAACAAAGTTGTCACGCTCATTGGACTCAATATTTTTCTGCTCATTGTCGGGTGTCTGATGGACATTTTTTCCGCAGTCATTATCGTTGTCCCGTTGTTGCTGCCCATCGCCGAAGAGTTCGGAATTGACAAAGCACATTTGGGCATCATCGTCTTAACGAACCTTGAGATCGGTTATTTGACCCCGCCGGTTGGCATGAATTTATTCATCTCCAGCATAAAGTTTGATCGGTCAGTCGTTGTGCTTTACCGTTCGGTGCTCTTGTTTATTGTCCTGTTATTGGTAGCGTTAATATTGGTGACTTATATTCCAGATTTGAGCCTTTGGCTACCTCGGGCTTTAGGGAGAACAACGGAACCGCTTTTTTAGAGGGTTGAAAAGTTCAATTAAAAAATAAAAAAGTCTGGCGAAACGCGTCGCCAGACTTAGCAAATCAGGTTTTATAAATACAATGCATCCAACTGTGTCGTTAGCGGGTCTTCTTTAGATCGCCCCACGTAACAGCGAGTTTCCCCTCCGCTTTGACATCCAAACTGGTGTCCATCATTTCTTGAATCTCATCTTCATCAAGGGCACGTTGCCAAAAAGAGATTTCATCAATGATACCTTCTGCGCCGTTCTGTAGCGGAATATATGGAATAGTTTCCCATCCGAATCTCGGTTTTTCGTGTAATTTTGGGAAACCGCCAGTGATTTTCTTACCACTGGTTGCTGCCTCGGCACCGTCAATGTATAGAAAAGGATTTCCGCCTCCAAAGTCCCATGTGGCCGCGACATGAAACCACTTATCTTTTTTGATGACCCCTGCTGGATCGAATTCGACATCCTGCCAATCGGCATCGTCAGCCGCTTCAAAATAGAAACCGAAATCTTCGGGGTTGATGTCAGCGTGGTTAGCCCCTTTGGACACGAAGAAGTAAATGGGTCCGAAACTGGCATCAAAAATCCGATAATCGTCACCATCGGAGCCGTCCCAATCGGGTTTGAACCAGAAGAGTAGGCTTCCTTCTTCAGCGATCTGATCGGGGACTTCCATGTAGGTTTCCGCGCCTTTGAGGGAAATCCCTGCCTGAAATTTGCCATCGGCAACCCACTTGGCGTTACCGTGAAATGTGCCATCATTCCCGTTTCCGGTTCCATCAACGGCTTTGTTTCCACTCCCTTCACCAATCCATGAAAGCAAATCGGCATCGTCAGGGATCCCTGCAAAGGCAGAAGTTATAGCAAATACAGTAATAAACAAGACTAAACAAACGTGTCTCACGGTCTTTTAACCTCCCATTGTTTGAGAATTTTGATGAGAGGAGTGTAGCAGCATTCGTAAATTAAGTCAATTATTTTTTTTCGATTCTGCTGTCAGGGGATCCGCGGATGTCTCAGGTACTCCCGTTTTTGTTAGCCGCTGCGTGATTGTCGAATATGCGGGTCTCTTGATGGGAGGCTCCGCCTGATGTATTTTCGGGCGCGCTCGAAACTGTGGAATAGGGTTGGGTGGTTCATAGGTATTATGTACGGGCCGTTGTCCAACGGAATAATCAACAGCACTTCGTCCAACTCCAACGGGTTGCTCTTTCATAGAATCATATCCCCCATTTGCTGGTTCAACTGATTCTGAATTTTTTGGCGGTGTCGGCGTGTCAAGAGGACATCGTCCTTCAACATTTGCGAACCGATCAAGTACCATTCTCGGTACTGTTCAAAAGTAGCCTTGAATGGTTCCAGTGGGAAATCTGGGTTGACTTCCATTTCATAGATGAACCGTTCCAAATTGAGTCGTAAACTTTTAAAGTATTGTGCGTTATGGCTTAAATCCGCCATACGGTCTGAAATTTTAAGGATGACATGCAGCAGTGCTAATAATGCGGCACCGCCTGCTATAGCCAACCATCCAATTTTTCCTGCTGGTGTCCCCCAAGTCATCCACCCTACCATGACCGAGGCGATGGTAGCGATCGTCACCACAGTTTTGACCACTCCATCTATCGGTCTCCATTTCTGGAGGACTGAACTCATGAGGCTTTCAGCATAAGCGACACGGTAGAAGGTTTCAAGGGCAGTCTGCCATAAGAGGTCTTTCTGATATTCCTCAACACTTCGATCCATAAAAGGAGCTCCTTGCACGCAGAAAAGACGGAAAGGCGTGCGCTTTCCATAACACTGTTGTTAGGTTCCGGTACCTGTGTATTTAGATTTTAACGAAAGAATCTAAAATTGGGTAACAAGTTTTTCTGGTGTGGAGGGAGGTTGGAATTTCGCCTGCAGTTCCAAGTATAGACTGTGCTATTTTCATGAGAGGCGATGGTGTTTCAGCAATTCCCAATTTGGGGTAAAACCGATACCGGGGCGAGACGGAACGGGAACAGAGCCGTCATCCTCTAAAACCATCACGGGTAGGAACATTTCACCCCGCAACGGATCAACAGCGGGTGGGTAATACTCTAACATCAGACCGTTGTCTCGACTCGCAGCGATGTGGATTTGTAATTCTTGTGCGCCGTGTGGGGCGATTAACTTTTCGGCTGCGGACGCTTCTTCGACGACCTTCATCGCTGGATCATAGCCGGGGAGGATAGCGACATCCAGATTGAAGACATCCGCGCCTTCATAGTCGATAAGCATTTGGAAATAGTGCAGCCCGTATCCGTTCTCTCCCGTAGCGATTCGGACACCGTAATCTTGTGCTATCGCGCGCAGCACTTTATGTCCTCTATAATCGTGGCTATGAATCGGTTCTTCAAACCAAAAGATGTCATTTGCCTGAAGGGCAGGAAGGATTGCCTGTGCCTCTTCAATTGAAAAGGCGCAATTGGCATCTACCATCACAGTAACATCAGCACCGACTGTTTCCCGAACAGCCTCAATACGTTTGATGTCTGTGTCAAGTCCGGCATCGGGGTCACCGATTTTCATCTTGACTGCGGTAGCGTTGAATTCGTCTCTATTGCGGATCATCTCTTCGCGGAGCTCATCAAACCCCTTCCCTCTGCCGTAATAGCCACCAGCGATATAGGTGCGGATGCGTTGTTGTGTGCCACCCAGCAAAGCGTGAACCGACTTTTTTTCGATCTTCCCGCGGATATCCCAGCAGGCTTGGTTTATCGCGGCTATAACTTGTGTGTGATAGCCACCGGGCCCGTAGATTTTGTAGTTTTCGGCTAATCGTGAAACGGAGGCGGTATCTGTTACATCGTGTCCTATTAAAGCGGGACGGAACAGGTCTACAAAGCTTGGGAATATGGAGAGGGGACGGGTTGCAGCGGTGCCACCATTGAAGCCGTATCCGACTATTTCTTCCGTGCGGCTTTTCGCTGTCACTTTTACGAGATGGAGTCTGCCCTTATCGTAGACGTGCATGCCGTTCCAGATAGGCGGTTTGTTCCATTCGTAAAGTTGGCTTTCAATAGCGGTGATTTTGAAGGTAGGTGTAGGCATTGGTTTTTACTGTTTCTTTTCCTCAATTTTCAGGACAATTCGCGGAGGCTTCACGGCGCGTTTTTTCGTTATAGGTGTCACGTGGATTCCTGGACTTGCGTATGCCTATTCTCCGTGAAAAACGAACGTGAATTTATTTTTAACATAAGGGAACATATTTTGGAGCGTTAATTTTTCTGCTGCTTCATCCTTTTTTCGCTATTCCATGAAGGGTTCCATTCTAAAAAGTCGCCAAAAATTTCCCTTAAAATGTTACACTAATGTTACACCTGCAACATTTGGTGTACAGAGACTATCGGCGAGAAAACCCAGTGGGCGTAAGGGTTAATAGAGGTTTCATTTCCGAATTTCTGTTGTGTGAAAAAAACGAATTTTCCCGAAAGTGTAACATTTTATTCAAAGACGATAAACCAGATTTTATGAGCCGTTGCAGTTTTTTGTAGATTGAAGGATCATTTACCACCTTCCAAAAAGTTATAATATAATATATTATACCATTTTTGCTAACAAATGTAAAGTTAAATCGTAAAATGACAAGACTTAGGCGGAATTAAGACGGTCTCTTTATCGTCTTGTAGCATAAGCCTCAATATCCAATCGGGCGGATATTTCCAGAAATTCTTGATCACTGAATACCAATTGAAAGATGCCCTGACGCGTGGGACCATCACGCACGATCATCCTACCCGCGGTATTGAACGCGCCCTCAAGTGTTTCCAACACCTTTCGTTTGTATTCGGTGTCAAGGTTGCCTTCCAGATGTTGCCCTTTTGTATCAAAAATCATGACGTGCTTCACGCCGCCAATTTCGTTTGCCATTGCGACAAAATCGGGGTAAATACGTCCTCGCTTCCAACCTTGCAAATAATACTCGCCGCGTTGACGCGCCGCGACTCGGTGCCACCATTGTAACGCAAGTTCCTCATCAAGATAATAGGCAAACTTCTTTTCCAACTCGGAATCAAATTGCTGCTCAAATACCGTTTCAAACAGGGTTAGCTGCAGCGGTTGATAATCCCTTCTTAACAGGGGTCTGTCACCAGAGGAGACTTGTATTTCATAACTGTCCACCATTTGATAATTGGGTTCTTGCGTTTCCAAGTCAAAACGGATATCACCGCGATCCAGTTTGTTGCGAAAGACCCCCTCTGCTTGCTTTTCGACTTCACTTTTTACGTGTTCTCGTAGGACATGCGCGAGGTAAGAACGCCTATCGTAGATGGCTGTTTCGGTTTCACCCTCCGTTCTGAGATGTTCGTACATCTGCTGTGCAATCCGAGCGGCTTGCCAGAGATTGGGCATTAGGTCAGACAGTCGGCGTGCAAAATCGGAAATGCTTATTTGCCTCTCAATGTGTGCTTCTTGCTCGGTATGGAAAACAGGTGGAACCTCATCGACATCAACCGTTGCGGATTGCCGTCGGACACTCTGAGGTGCTGATGCGTTCGGGTCGGGCGGTTCAATTGCCGACCAGTCTATATGTGGTAGGATATGTGCCTGATAATTGAGGCGGACCCAATTTTTGTCATCTTTATGGAGGACCATCGGCAGATAAATGCCTTGATTCCGAAACCGTTCGCGGCGTGTTATCGTTTGTCGCTCGACCTCTTGAACTGCGTCTGTTTGCTGTGAACCTGATGCACCCATCACTTCGTCCTCTAAGCCCGTTAGCCCTTCCGACTCCAATCCATTCTTAACTTGCGTGACAACGGTTCCGACCTCGGCATTATTGCAATAGACGTAACACTGATCCAGCAATTTGTTACCGGTGCATTGTGCGTGGGGTTGCCGCATGACCCGCCCTACGAGTTGCGTAATAGCCCTTTGTGCTTGTGTATTGTCGAGCATTACCAACAGATAGGCAAATGGACAATCCCATCCTTCCATCAGTGCGGATTTTGTGATAATCCAACGCACTTGCGAGAATTCAGAGAGTAGATTTTCGCGACCGAGTTCATCGTTTTCAGCGGATTTGACGCGAACTGCATTGGAAGGCACACCGAGATTTTGCGTCAGATATTCCCGTACATCCTCGGCGTGGATTCGCACACCATCTCGTTGATCTCTGCCTGTTCGTTCAACACGCACAACGGCGATAGGTCGGATATACCGTCCTGTGCTGCTCTCAAGTGACCGTGCTTCGGTATCAAGTCGCTCCAATTCATTAACTGCCTGACTAAGTGTTAGCTGCCACTCGGCGTTTGGGAACGATGTTACCTGGACTGGTAACTTAATCATCTCCTCTTTTTTCAGGTCGGGTCCCCCAATATCAACAAGGAGGTTGCTAATCCCACGGTTCGGTGTAGCAGAGAGTTCGATTACCATTCGTGGGTCAAGACGGTTAATAGACTTGGCAAATTCTTCGTTTGCTGTCTGATTTCTTGCGCCATAAGCTTTATGTGCCTCGTCCAGCACAACGATTGGACGGAGTATTTTGAACACGTTAAAGAGACTCTGTTTGATGAGTCCGCCTTCGGTGTGGCATTCCAGATCGGGGTGTTCATTTAGCATCTCGGTATTACCGAAGATATTATCAATGTCGGGGAAAAAACTTGGATAACGTCCAGAATCCCGAAACATACGGAGAAATTCTCTGCCTCTTTGTCGGTTGGTTGCTGGCAACATCAGCAGCATGACGCAGAGGTAATTGGCGATATCGTCTCTGTTGAAGGTGTCCTCTTTTTCGAGCATCTTGACGCGTCCGGCACTTGCCCGATTCAACATTTTACGGTACGGATGTTGCTTATCATAGAGTGCGGCTTTTGTTTGGGCGTAGATTGCCTTGCTTGGTACGATCCATAGGACTAACCCGCGTTGCCAAGGGAGGCGTTCTAATGCGGCGGCAGCGAGTAAGGTTTTGCCGCCGCCCGTCGGTACTTTGAAGCAGATATGGGGAATGGGACGATTTGCGTCGTCGGTGCGGTCAACGTGTTCACCTGCAGTTGCTGCAACACCACCGTTTTCTCTCAATCTTCTCCACGCATCTTTCGGATAATTGCGCAGCTCATTGATAAGTGAGGTATCAATTTGTCTCTGCTGCAGCATCTCAATTGTAGTTTCTGAATCACGCCTTGCGTCTTCAAGTGCTTCTAACCAACGCGCCAAAGCGTCTAGGGCACCGCGTTGATACTCCTTTAGCTCCATCATGGGGGCTATATCCTTTGAAAATATCTGAACCGAGGATTCACTGGATTGTAAGATTTCCAAGATTATTTTTATCTTGATACATGTTGGTAGGAAGGCAAAACTATTTGTTTCTTTGATTTTAACTCTATACTAACAAATTCGGCTGAAACCCCTGAGGGTGTTTGATTAGGTAATTTTGAAGTGGGCTTTGGAACAGTTTCTCCATCTTCTTGTAAACATTCGATATGAAATTTTATGGCTTCAGAGATCTCCTTACGTGTTTCTTCAAGTGTATCACCGACTGCTACACACACAGGAAGATCAGGGACATACGCACTATAATTTGTGTCGCCTTGTTCAAAAAACACGAGATAACGCATTAGTTAAAGTCTCCTTTTTTTAGAGAAGCCTGTTTCAAAATATAGTTCAATGTCCGGGGATGAACATCTTTACCCATCTGTCCTGGAACTGTCACTTTTCCAGGTTTAGTGGGATGTTTAAAATGTCTATGGCTCCCTCTTGTTTTGTGAGCGAACCATCCATCATCTTTGAGTATTTTGATGACATCTCTAACTTTCATTATGGATCTGCTGATTTTCGTTCCGGGGTTGATGCTAACTCTTAATGTTTTACCCTAACGAGAGTATACTATAATAATAGGCGAAATGTCAACAAGATTGCTAAACGTTTTTGTTAGGGCACGTAACATGTGCTGACTACCTTTCGTGCAGGGCATCGGGGAGTTGACAAAATATAATTCCCATCTGCGTGAGTTCACGCTGACCGATGTAATTGCCTGCTGCGTAGACGATTGCTTTTCTACCGTTTTGATTGCTGGTATCTCGGATGCGTTCGGCGCGCTCAAGGTTAAGGATAGCAGCGTTGCTGCGGAGGTATTCAAGATCGGGTTTGTAGATGAGGTAGTAGTCGTTTTTATCGTCGCTGTGAAAAAGCCCGTTATCGTTTTCGGATTCTAATTGATCTGCGCCTACGGAAACGCCTGCGGTGGTATAGAGCAGATTGGCGGCGAGTGCTGAATAGGAGGGGAGTGCTTCTCCAGTGAGCATCGTCTCTACTTCAATCGGTTTCCCTAAAGTGCAATAGGTAAAGGAGCCTCCCAAGCCTTCTCGGAGTGCATCGTCACGGGCATCGGGTACGCCGTTGATAACACGACGAACGCGTTCAGCGGTGATGGTATCGGCGTAGTCTTCGCATTCAATGAGGATAAACTTTCGATTGCCACCATCTTCTTTGTTCAAATCAAGAACGGCGTGGGCAGTAGTGCCACTACCAGCGAAGGAATCAAGGACAATAGCGTTTTCGTCGTTAGCGGTTGCGTAGTCGACAATTCGTTTTATTAAATCTGTCCGTTTTGGATTTGGAAAGTCAATACCTAATGCTTTCATTAAAGAGGCAGACTCATTAATAATCAAATCTGTCCACAAAGAGCTCACTATTCGTCTATCTGATGGAGGGACAAAATGTTCAGGACGATTTGTCGTTGACCTTCGTAGCAAATCAGGTTTTCGGGGTGATTGCGCAAACCACCATTCATCAATTTCAGTTTGGGTAGGACTGGATCCGCACTCATCAAGCAAACGTGCATAATTTTCTATAGCAGCTAGACTTCTCTCTTTCGACCATCTCCATTGACCTGTTTCTGGGGTTATCCCCATCAACTCATATCGCATCGTTGGTCTGTCAGTGCCGCGCCAATGATTGTTCCAGCTTCCAGCTTTATCTTCATCGACCTCGACTGTCAGATGAGGAAATTTCATATCAGGGGATTTGCTAAAAAAAAGTATATATTCCGAACCGACATTAAGGCGATCCACATACTCAAATTGGGCTTGAACACTTTTGACACCACGACGGACACTAATTACATTCCTAAAATTTCTCTCTGTAAAAATCTCATCCATTAACATTCTTAGATGATGCACTTCGTTGTCGTCAATGGAGATAAAAATTACACCGTCCTCCGAAAGTAGTTCTTTGAAAAGATGCAACCTCGGCCACATCATACAGAGCCATTTGTCGTGTCGCTCAAGGTCTTCGTTATCAATGGGTGCGTTCTCCGTAAGCCACTGCTGCATCAATGGGCTGTTTACGTTGTCATTATAGACCCACCCCTCGTTGCCGGTGTTGTAGGGTGGGTCGATGTAGATGCATTTGATACGGTTCGCGTAGCGCGGGAGTAGTGCCTTAAGGGCATGCAAATTGTCGCCGTGGATGATGAGGTTGTCATCGGTATCGGTTGGGTTGCAGGAGCGGTCTTTGTCAGGTTCGAGGGGTCGGTAGGGGACGGTGAGGTGGTGGGCGTAGATGTGTTGTTTTCCTTTGAATTCGAGTGTGGGCATGGGCAATTCCTTTTGGTTTGTTTATGCTGTCGAATTGAAGTATTTTCCTCTCGTTAGTTCTTCCAATCTTCCAAGCGCAACCCTACCCCGGCAATTCTCTGATAATCGGAATCAGACGTAACCAAGATCGCATCAAGAGCAAGTGCCGTAGCAGCAATCCAGAGGTCCCATTCGTCTAAAGGTGTCCCTTGTTGTTGCGCTGTAATTTTTATCCGTGCATAGGCATCACTAACATTCTCTGGAATTGGGTCGCATGGGACTGCAACAAATAATTCATCCGCCTTTTGCTGGAGATCTTGTTTTCTTTTTCCAGCAGGGAGTCGAGCTATTCCGAACAGAATCTCGCCTTTAACAATAAGAGAAATAAAAGGATAATCCGACTCGGTTAGAGAATTTAAACGTTCTTTAACTTTGGGGTTATCTTTCATCAACAGACTCCACGTCGTTGTTTCCAAGAGATACTTGTTCATTCTTTTTTCTGTTCATCCGGCTCAAAGGGCGAATCGAACTTCACAGGTATTTTCCCCTCTTCAATTGACTGGTGCAGTGCTTCAATGTCTTCATCGGTGAGATGTGGTGGTTTTTCCATTGCTTTGATGAGGCGTTGGGCAGCGGCATTTTTTCTTATTGCAGGTGCCTGTTTCTGTTCTGATGCCGATTCTGACCAACTGTGAAACTGCTGCAAAGTCTCAGGGTCCAACCTGAGTGAAACAGCCTGATGCGTAGCGAGTAGAATCTGCCCGATTTTTTTCTTACCTGTTGCCCTGCTGTTGCAAGCTTGTTCTATTTGGGGCACTGTAATCATCGGTGTTTTCAAGGTCGATCGGAACTTTATTTTTTCAAGCCACTGGGCAGAAAGCAGCTCTGCTAAATCTGTCACAACGGGGTCTAACCATGTTAGATTATCAACAAGAGCAGTTGTAATGAGTATATGTGCATGAAAGAGATTTGCTGGAGTCGTTTCGATGTCATGCACAACCTTTAATGCTGCCGAGAGCCGTTCTTCGTATCTGCTCTCTCGTGTCTTCATCATTGTTAGAGCATTATTTTGATCTTCAAATAACATTGATTCAATTAAATCAAGGGTGGCGAATATATTATCTTTTATAGGCAGTTCTGAAGAATTTGTACGCCATATGCTTAGAATTTCCTGCATGTTTTGCTCTGTTACTAATTGAGTAAGAAGGGCTGGTATTAATATACTACTGATGCTCTCAACAGAAGCAAAATTGGATAAATCAGAAATAGATATAGAGTAAATCCCCTTTTCTCCAATTCCTCTCCGACTTTCCTCATGCTTCCGTCCTGAAGCGTACACTTTCGCTAATTGATATATACGCTGTGGCAAATTATCAAAGGTTTTGTTCCTAAAATCGTATCGTGTTTCAAGTAGAGAAAGGGACATATCTAACATTGGATATGCATTCCGATCTACTATCTGTAAAGCCTTCTGAAAGATTGTCGTTTTATCCCTAAACTTGTACTCGATTTGTGCCAGATTGACCCAAGATTCTCCAATTGGAGAATCGGGTAGGTCTAAAACTTTTTCATCTGTGTCTGGATTGCTACAAAAACCTACCGGAAGTTCTTCAAACTCTAAATCATGATTTTGACTAAGAGCTCTAAGGGCCACCATCTGTCTTGTCGTGTATATTAAACGTTGCTTTAAAGTAAAATACCTAACATCTGTATTGTTTTGAGGGAGTGCCTCAAATTTTTGCAATGCCAAATTTAGTAGTTTTATGCTCTCTAACATATTACCTGCTTTAAACTGAGAAAATCCTGCATCTGCGTACAAACCGATATATCTTTCAGTATTCTCAATCTTTTGGGTTCTCTTTGCCCCTTCCTCAAGAAAAGTAGCTGCCTTTTTCCAATCGCCTAACGACGCAGCACAGATAGCACCTTGACGATAATCTTCTAAAGGTCCGATGTTTAATTGCTCTGACGGCGGGTTCCACTGGGGGAGAATACTGTACTGCCTACGGTTTTTTAGACCACTCCCTAAAGGAAGATTGTGCTACAATAACAATCTCAATTGAAAGGAGTATCCAATGGCGAAACGCAGAAGATTCACCCCTGAGTTTAAAGCAGAAGTTGTTTTTGAAGTCCTCAGCGGTGGCAGTTCCCAAGCAGAAGTCTGTCGGCGACATAACCTCAACGAAAATCAACTCTCAGAGTGGAAGCGACACCTCCTTGAAAATGCATCTTCGTTGTTTGAATCTACTGACAAGCGATCCAGCGATGACCAGAAGCGTATCGCCCACCTTGAGCAGCTCGTTGGGAGAATGGCAGTTGCCTTAGACATCCAAAAAAAACTATTGACGGAGTTGGACTAACCTTATCTGAGAAGCGATGCCACATTTCGGCATTGCAACAGGAGTATTCCGTGCGAGATATTTGTCAAATCCTCGGTGTCAACCGGAGCAGTTTCTATTATCAACCCAAAGCGGATCCGTCCGAAGCGGTGCTGCGTGCTGAAATTCAGAAACTTGCTGGTGCGTATCCGAGATACGGGTATAGACGTATCAGACAGCTCCTCGTGCGTCAGGGATATACCGTTGGGACCCGCCGCGTCGCTCGGTTGATGAAAGAGAATCATCTCTTGGTCTCCGTCAAGCGTGCCTGTCGAACCACAAGATCGCTGCAGGATGAAAAACCGTGGCGCAACTTGCTCGAAACCCTTGAAGTCTCTCATGAAGATCAGGTCTGGGTGGCGGATATTACCTACGTCCGTCTCAACAGACACTTCGTCTATCTCGCACTGCTCATGGATGTTTTCACCCGAATCATCAAAGCGTGGCATCTCAGTCAGCACTTGAATCAATCTCTGACGCTCAAACCGCTGAAAGAAGCATTCTGCCACAGCGTCTGTGAGATTCATCATTCTGACCAAGGCGCGCAGTATCTTTCAAACGCTTATATCGCAACGCTCCAAGCACAGGACGTTGAGATTTCCGTGGCACACCGCGGACGCCCTTGGGAGAACGGATATGCAGAACGCCTCATCCGCACCCTCAAAGAGGAAGAAGTTGACATCAATGACTATCAAAGCATCAGCGAGGCGAGAGATCGCATCGGACAGTTTATCAGACAGGTGTATCACCAGAAACGCCCACACTCGGCGTTAGGATATTTAACACCTATGGAATTTCAGCGAAAAACCTTATCTTAACTTTGCGAAATTGTGGTCTAAATACGCGTATGCACTTCATACGCTCGTAAATATCGAGTGCGTCTCTATAACATTTCTGATTAAAGTACACGTCTGCTTGTGTTTCCTCTACTACAGGTAGTACCCCCACTTTTGATATAATATCTTGAAGTGCTTCATGAGCGGTATTAGGATTGTGCAAGTACTCATCGTGAATGATGGCTTTGCCTCTTGCTGATGCCGCGGCAATATACGGATAGCCCCACGCGAGGGTTTTTCCAATTACTTTGTCATATACCTGCAGGCATCTTGCCCAATTTGGATTTTCAATATCTGCTTCCGATAATCGGATTCTATCCACAAGAACTCGAGACTCGATCGTATCATCCTCAAAGTCAGCCAATATCAGATTCCGAATTTCTGGTTGGAGTTCATCCAGAGCATCAATAAGCTCACTGAGGTCAGTAGCATAAAAAGGATCGCGAGCATAGATGAAGTCGAATAAAATGCTGAAATAATTGGATTTATCAGTTTTATGTTCTCCAATTTGTTCTATGAAATCACCATGTGCATCTTGAACCTCTGCATCATTGTTTGTAATTTCGATGACTTCTTGGAGATAGTTCACCATCTGCTTGGCTGGAAGGGACACTTGATTGTATCTTAAAGCCTCTATCGCTAGTATCCAACGAGAAAATTGATATCCCTGAGTTTGCTGCTGCGCTTTGGTTTCTTTATCCCAAACTTCAAGTATCTCTGGTGCAAGCTCCGGTTTTACCTTAGCAGCAATACGATATTGCAAAAACCGGAAACAATAATTTGCTAAGGCATCCCCCGGAAATAGTTCTTCGGGAGGATCAGTTTTAACGTATGTAAACCATAGGGATTCTTGGTAGAAATTCTCCCAATTATCCTCTGAAGTAGTCACCAATGCATGAACGACAGAAATAAACCCGTCTCTGTTTTGCCCAGCCATACTATGTAGAAGCACAGCTCGCGCTTCTATCGTAGTCAGATTGTTTGCTTTAAGCATCACATCTGCAACCTGAGCGTGAAATTCCTTTATCTTCCTCCCCGACCAAACCTCTTTGGCTGCGTCCTCCAATAAAGGAGAAATTGTGTAGTAATTTTCGCTAATTTGGTCTATCCATGGTCCGACCAGTTGACTGAAAACATCCCCGGGATAAGGGACAGATTCCTGTATCTCACCAATATTAAGCGCGTAATCTTTTCTGAATACAGTAAACATTAGACTAAGTCTATAGAGAAGTTCCCGCTGATCGTCTGGTAAATCCATGAGCAATTGCCGCGCTGCCTCACGTTCTTCTAACACTTCTTGGGGCGTATGCAAGATACTTTCGATTACATTCTGTGGCTTCCAGTCTTTTTCCCGTAGATGCGTGAGTAGCGCGTGTACAAGCCCCGGATGCCTCCGTGTAGGGAATTGAAACAATTCTGCCCAAGTCTTTGCATCTTCCTCTGGGCACCCCAGTTGTTGTGCAAACTGCTTAATTTCGGATCTAGTAAAATTAGGAACATTGATGACTATCGATGAGGATAAACCAAGACTACGGAGGAGGTTATTGGGTGGTTTATACTGGCTTGTAATCAGCAATTTTGCACCACGCTCTAATACTCTATAAACTAACGCACCTAAGACTTCTTTATACGTCTGCAAATCTTGAGGTTGTATGAAGTGCATACGCGTATTTAGACCACAATTTCGCAAAGTTAAGATAAGGTTTTTCGCTGAAATTCCATAGGTGTTAAATATCCTAACGCCGAGTGTGGGCGTTTCTGGTGATACACCTGTCTGATAAACTGTCCGATGCGATCTCTCGCCTCGCTGATGCTTTGATAGTCATTGATGTCAACTTCTTCCTCTTTGAGGGTGCGGATGAGGCGTTCTGCATATCCGTTCTCCCAAGGGCGTCCGCGGTGTGCCACGGAAATCTCAACGTCCTGTGCTTGGAGCGTTGCGATATAAGCGTTTGAAAGATACTGCGCGCCTTGGTCAGAATGATGAATCTCACAGACGCTGTGGCAGAATGCTTCTTTCAGCGGTTTGAGCGTCAGAGATTGATTCAAGTGCTGACTGAGATGCCACGCTTTGATGATTCGGGTGAAAACATCCATGAGCAGTGCGAGATAGACGAAGTGTCTGTTGAGACGGACGTAGGTAATATCCGCCACCCAGACCTGATCTTCATGAGAGACTTCAAGGGTTTCGAGCAAGTTGCGCCACGGTTTTTCATCCTGCAGCGATCTTGTGGTTCGACAGGCACGCTTGACGGAGACCAAGAGATGATTCTCTTTCATCAACCGAGCGACGCGGCGGGTCCCAACGGTATATCCCTGACGCACGAGGAGCTGTCTGATACGTCTATACCCGTATCTCGGATACGCACCAGCAAGTTTCTGAATTTCAGCACGCAGCACCGCTTCGGACGGATCCGCTTTGGGTTGATAATAGAAACTGCTCCGGTTGACACCGAGGATTTGACAAATATCTCGCACGGAATACTCCTGTTGCAATGCCGAAATGTGGCATCGCTTCTCAGATAAGGTTAGTCCAACTCCGTCAATAGTTTTTTTTGGATGTCTAAGGCAACTGCCATTCTCCCAACGAGCTGCTCAAGGTGGGCGATACGCTTCTGGTCATCGCTGGATCGCTTGTCAGTAGATTCAAACAACGAAGATGCATTTTCAAGGAGGTGTCGCTTCCACTCTGAGAGTTGATTTTCGTTGAGGTTATGTCGCCGACAGACTTCTGCTTGGGAACTGCCACCGCTGAGGACTTCAAAAACAACTTCTGCTTTAAACTCAGGGGTGAATCTTCTGCGTTTCGCCATTGGATACTCCTTTCAATTGAGATTGTTATTGTAGCACAATCTTCCTTTAGGGAGTGGTCTAAAAAACCGTAGGCAGTACAGTAGGTTCAGATCATCAAGGACGACGTTGACTTGTGAAGATTCACTACTTACTACGATAGCAAGTTGCAGTAAAAGTTGGGCAACCTGAGATGGGTCTTTTTTCGTCAAATTTAACCAAAGCCAGTTGCTATCTATAGCATTTGCGGTCAATTTTGTGAGTGTTGTTTTTCCGGTCCCTGTCCCTCCCTGAATTATAGCAATACCTTCTGATTGGAGTTTAGTTTGAATGCTTGTGACCTTATCCGCTCTCGGAACAATAGTAAAATAGAGCTGAGGTATAGCGGTTTGTATAAAGGGTTGAGATTGAATAGTGATGTCAGATGAGCCCCCGATAAATGGGGATCCAACATTGCCCATAATTGTAGCCTGCATTTGCAGGTGGCGCAAATATGGGGTCGGCATACTTTGCGTTGTTTGCTCCTCGAAAATTTCAAGGAAGCGAACTTTGGTAAGTTTACGGTTTTCCTTCTGTGTCGCAACCATTAAGGCTTCTTTGAGAAGGTGGTCAGCAACTTTTTTGGATTCAGAAGGTAAAAAACCGAGTTGATTCCCATGAAGAACCAGTTTTTCATTTATAGATTGCTCAACATAACCGGCGGGTTTGCTGCCTGTTTCCCAAGTGATTGGCTCAATGAGTTGTTCATAGATTGTTTGGGGATCTGCTTGTTTGAGAAAATCTTTTACTTCATCTGATATTTTTTCTTGATCTTTTAGAAATTCAGAGATTTTTGTGATAGTTCCCTCATCTCCAGAACAACGACCCCATACTTCAAGACCCGGTTTATCCGTTTGAAGTGGATTACCTTGTTCCTTAACTATCTTAGATGTTGTGAGAAGGCGGAATTTCACACGTCGATCTGGATTGTTAGTCCGCAGTTCCCAATAATTATTAATTCCGTCAATCACCTGCTGAGACCTGAGTGTTATAGGACGTTGTGTGTGTTTAACTTGTGTTGCCGTGTCGGTATCATTTGATAAGAGGTCAAAGTCTTCTGCGCCTTCCAGATAGAGGATTTCATCTTCAGCAAGGTCCAGCCAAGCGTTCACGCTATGCCAGATTTGATAGAGGTATCCTCTTAACTGGGCATCTGCTTGACGCTTGGGATTTGCTTTTAAGGGTTTTCTTTTTCGCTTTTTCCTTGCCATTTTTTCCCCATAACTCGACACTGAAAGAAGGTTAAATTAGGAGCTGATTACGCAACATTCTACTATCAACAGTAAGTTATTTTAACCGTCGGCGTGCCACCGATTGCTTGACTAAAGTATAACACATCTGTTAAGCAAAGTCAAGTGAGAAATTACTAAACTTTGACAATTTTATAGTATATCCCGAAAATAAGTTTACATTTTCTGGTATTTATGTTATAGTTTCTGATTATGGCCTATTCCACAGATTTACGCAAACGCGTGCTTGATTTTATCGATAACGGTGGCAGTAAAGCCGCCGCTGAACGCACCTTTGGGGTCTCAAGAAGGACGATCTATAACTGGTTAGAAGCAGAAGACCCGTTCGTTTATGAGAAACCGGGGCCTAAAGGTCCGCGACATATTGATTACGATGCGCTTGAGCGACACGTCGCCGACTTTCCCGATGCCACTCTCGCCGAACGTGCCAAACACTTCGGTGTTTCTGTCAACGGTATCTTTTATGCCTTCTCACAACGCAATATCACGCGAAAAAAAAGACGACGACCTACAAAGAACAGTGTCCCGTAAAACGCCAAGAGTATCTTTCAGCCTTTCAAGCAGCGACGCAGACGGATGGCAAAATACCCGTTTATATTGACGAGACGGGTTTTGCTGAAACCGATTTTCGTCGGTATGCTTATGCTCCGAGAGGCGTTCGCGTTGAAGATAAAGTGCCAAGTCATCGGTATACCACCACGACCTTGATTGCTGCACGTCTTGAGGGGTGTTTCACAGCCCCCCTGCTTTTCGAGGGGAGTTGTGATGCGATTGCTTTCAACACATGGCTTTCGGAGATGCTCTCTCCCTTGCTTAACGACAGCCATGTTCTGATTATGGATAATGCGTCTTTCCACAAAGGTTCACAGACGGCTGCATTAATCCGGGAGTCAGGTGCGAGTCTCTTGTTTTTACCCCCGTATTCTCCGGAGTTGAACCCGATTGAGAAGGATTTTGCCAACATCAAGCGGATACGGCAATATAATGCTCAGACTTCTATTGATGATATTATAAAAGTGTATAAGTAATTACGGGATACGCTATAAATGGGATACACATATCGCCCCGCTGGGGCTTTATTACCTGGGACCAATGGTATTTCTATAGACATTCCGCCCCTCTGGGGCTTGTGCCTTCTTCCATTTGCGCTTATTTTTCTACGAGTTGGGTTTTTCTATGGAACTTAAAGAAAAATCAGAAACGCTTTGAAAATGAGCATTAGCTTCACAGAAATCGTCCAAACTATAGGAAAAATTAGAAATGGGTGTGTAAATATTTTGTCAATTATTGTCTGAATCATCGACTCTTGGGAATGACATGGATCTGGCTGATTGGGAAATATTTGGCACAGCCTAACAGGCTATGCTACAGTGCAGCACTTTTATAGTAAAACCCGCAATTACCTTTACATTGGCGAGGTTGGGAAACCTCGCCAGCAGCGAAGACGGTCCCCAAATAGGGGTGTTCATATATTTTCGCGCTTTACTATAACAATCGCGCGTCAACACTTTACACGCCCATTAGAAATTAGGAATGTTACTACGGGAGCGAGAGTGGAGAGTGGCGTTTAGGAAGGGAGCCGGTGCGGTTGGGAAACCGCACCTACCGAATTTGGAGATGAGGATTATAGTAGTTATCAATTCAGTGTTTCAGTCCACTCACTAATAACCCGTGCCATTTCTACGAACACGTCTTCTTCGGTTTTACGGCGTTTGAGGACTTTGAAGCCGTGGTCTGCTGTGTCCAATAGATGTAAGGTTGCCTTGTCGCCTAACTTTTCGCAGACGGGTTCTAATAGCTCAAGGACTGCCAGTTTATCGCGGGTCCCAGAGAGGAAGAGCATCGGGATAGTGACATCAGTAAGGTGTTCAGCACGTTCTGTGCCTTCCCTGCCAGATGGGTGCAGCGGGAATGCGAAAAATACGAGACCTTTGACATGCTCAATGGGTTCCTTGGCTGCGGACATTGAGGACATGCGTCCGCTATAGGAATGTCCACCGACGAGGATGGATACATCGCTTGCGGCTGCGTGTGCAGCAGCGGCAGCAGATCGAACGGTTTGGAGTGCGACTGCCTCTGACTCCCTGCCCCCGCCTCCGCGCTCCATGTAGGGGAACTGGTAACGGAAGGTTGCGATGCTTATATCTGCTAACCGTTCAGCGATGGTCTGGAGGGTCGAATGGCGCATATTTGTACCCGCACCGTGTCCGAGGACGAGTAGCCATTTCGCGTTGTCTGGACGTATCAGGATTGAAGAGACTTCGCCTTTTTCCGGCGTTGCGATGAATTTGGATTCGATTGTGTCGTAACTCATGTTTCATACTCCTACGATTTTTATTAAGATCGCGAGCGTGAAGAAATACCCAAGCAAAACACTCGCTCCTACAGAAGATGCTATTTAGTGCGGTTAGGAAACCGCACCTACCGCGTGGGTTAGGATACTCTTATCTTGGATTTTACACGAGGCACTGTTGCACGATGTCTCGGTAAGTCTCTAATCCGGCTATTTCCAATCCTTTCACCTTAGCGAGATCGTCCCATCGCCGTAAAGTGAGTCCATCCTCGAAATATGGAATCCGTTCAAACGCTTTTCGCTCCTCGTCTGACATGTTACCGCCCTGAAGCTTGAGACTCCTTTTTGAGGCTTCGGATAACCCGTCCCAATAAGAGGGATCGGTTGTACAGAGGTATCTTTTTGCTGGCACATGCAGTCGGATAGGGGTCGTGACGGCTTCCGGGAAAAAAGGTTGCAGATATTGCGCGCCGACCTCCTCGTGATTCAGGTCCGTATTCAAAAAAGCCTCGCGGGCACTGTGTTTATCTAAAATGATATGCCCGATGTCGTGGAGCAATGCCCCTGTAATCAGCGTCGGAGCTGCGTTGCTCTGCTGTGCAAGGGCAGCGCATTGGAGGGCATGTTCTAATTGCGTCACGACCTCATCATAAAACGACTGTCCACGGTCTTCCATGTAGCCGAACAATGTATCAATCTTTTGCTCCGCTGTTTCGCTTCTCATACCCTCTGCCAGACGCGAGTCAATGTACTTTTCAATGTCGCTTGAAATCTGAAATTTGTTATCAAAAACCATGATTCACCACTTTTCCTTGAAGGAGGTCATCTTGTGTGTAAGTATAGCGTAGGGAGAACGTTTTGTCAAGTTTTATGGGTTTGGTGCGGTTGGGGAACCGCACCTATCAGGTCGAAAGTATTTTAATCTGGATTGCTACCAAATTCGAGTGCTTTTGTCGTATTATCAACCGCCATCTGGTAACTCCATCCACCCGTGTAGTCTCCTGAATGGACAGTTATGGTATTCCATCCGGCTTTTAGCGGTAATTCAACATAGGCTCTACCGTAAAACAGATGCTCTCCGGGTGTTGCTGCGAGATTTATCTCAACACCGTTGACAAAGAGCCTACCGAGATTGCTCCACCAGCGAACCTGTGCAAAAACCTGTCGCGCGTCAGGGCTTTTGATGCGGGTTACGCCGTAAGCAGACGACCACTCCGGTTTATTGAGCACTACATCTAAGTTGACCCGTCCTGATTCAACATGATGCTCTTGCCACTGAATGTCTCCGTGCTTCCCTTGATAGGTTTTATCAAGAGATTTGTCATAGGAGGGCAGCTGAGCATTAGCGAAGTCTGGTGGAACGGTATTCGAGGCAGCGATTTCCTCCGTTACATCAAGAGTGAAGGGACCGAGGAGTGCCCAATCGGTAATCATCTGCATCTCCGATGGATTGACGGGATAAACCATTTCCGTACGGCGGTATAGCTGCTCGCCACCGTACAGAATAGAATACTCGTAGGTCGGTAGGGGCAAAAAGGCATCCGATGGTGCAGAGAGCACAACACTTCCAATTACGTCCTGTCCCGGCTTGAGCAGAAATGTAAGTTCATTCGGTGCTGTCTGCCAGTTTTCACTCGAATGGAAAATGAGGTCAACCTCGACCTGTTTTTCTAAACCATTTTTCAAAGCAAGGTCAAGCCTCCCCTCAGACATTGGGGACTCCGATTCGATTTCAAGGTGTGGCTGAAGTGTGATTATATCTCTCAACTTCTTTTTGAGTTCAGCAGTCGAGAAATCCGCAGGATAGATGTTTCCGGGTTCAACAATGGCGACGTTAATTTCGTTTCCATCTACCGTCACAATACTGTAGTGGTCAAAAGCACCTGCGATACGTGCTTCTCGTTCTGTGAACCCACCCCCTGTTGCGCCGAGTACGAAGTATCGCCGGTCATTGCGCGTGTGTAACGTCAAGTTATGGTAGTGTCCGGCGAACACAGTGTACGCCCGATCGGCGAGTGCATCTTCAACCTGAGACCACCCTGAGTCCTCGTGGAGCCAGGCGGGTTTGTGCAACATAACAAACGTATGACGCACATTTTTGTGTTTCGCCAATTCGTCGGTTATGTATGCGATCTGTGCATCGCCGAACCACGTGCCTGTCCAGCCTTCACTGCTTTCAGGTAGACTGTGTCTCTCTTCCGTGTTGAGTAGGAGAAATAGACAGCCTTTATAGGCAAATGCGGAATAGGTACGTCCGAGGTGTTTTTGCCAATAGTCGTACATGACTCGATTTGTAATATCGTGGTTGCCAGGCAGGGGCAGAAACGGGATTATCAAATCGGATTGGTGCTGCCAAAATTCTTTCCACTCCGCTTCAACCTGCGCCACATCGCTGGTATATCCTTGTATTAAATCCCCAACCATGATGGCGAAGTCGGGTTTCAGGACATTGATTTCGTCGATCGCCCGGTCAAATACGTGCCATTTATCCAAACCGCCCCCCGTTTTATCACCGATAATAGCGAAGGTGAACTTATCTGGATCCGTTGTAAAAGGTCGTTCAACAATCGGCATCCGCTCGGGGCTTTGCAAGTGCTCTGCGACTGTAGGCGTTTGTGCGGTACTTGTAGCGAGAATGGCAAACGACAAGATAAGTACTGCAGCAATTCCGGCAATACTTGTGGGTTTCCAAGATTGTACAACCTGTCTATATATGGGATGCATCTGATTTGAAATCTCCTTCAAATATGCGATAGAGCAGTATAGTACCCGTAGTATATCACAAAGTTATGGCACAACCAAGAAATTTCTATCTCAGCAAAAAATCAAAAAATAGACTTGACATTTACATAAAAACGTGGTATAAAATGTGCAACACTTGAACATCAAACTTTAGGAGGTCGATTGTGCAGACTTCAACATTTACTCCCCAAGAAACCCCTGCCGGTTCTATCCATATTGAAGAATTGCCGATAGAAGCGGTGGAAGAAACCGAACTCGTTTACCATCAACTCTGTCTCGCTGATGATTTTGAAGACCTCGAAGGCAAACCCTTTCACGTCAACGGTACACACCTCGCGGTTTTCAAGTTTGAGGATAAATTTTACGCCGTCGATAACCGTTGCCCACACATGGGGTATCCTATGTCGAAAGGCAGTATCCGCGACGGTGTCCTTATTTGCCACTGGCATCACTGGGAATTCGACCTCAAATCAGGAGGGTGCTTTTTGGCATCTGGCGATGATCTGAAAGCGTTTCCTGTCGAACTCAGAGATGATGGCTACCTGTATGTCGGATTAGCCAAAGGTGAGCGGGAAGCCGCAAAACGACGGGTCATTGATCGCGGCAAGCGTGCCCTTGAGCGGGGACTTAAAGACCGCAGCACTTTCTTTATCGCCAAGGCTGTTACAGCACTTCGAGATGCAAAAGCGACCCCAAATGAGATCATTCAGCAAGGACTTCACTACGGGGCACATAAAAGTAGTGAAGGCTGGTCATCAGGTGTTGCTATTCTCACTCTCGCAGCGAATCTATGGGACGATATTGACCCGAAAGACCATAACCTATTTCTCGTACACGGCTTGAGCCAGATTAGCCGTCGAACGACTGGCAGTTCACGTCCGTATCGCGCACCGTTTCCGCAAGTGAGCGAGGCACACGATCTCGAAACGCTCATGCGGTGGTTCCGCTATTTCATTGATAAACGGCACGCAGGCGCGGCGGAGCGCATCTTACTGACACTCAACGACCGCGACTACGAAAAATCTGTGATTGCGGATTTCGTCTTCACAGCAGCAACCGACTACTATTTCACTGGCGACGGACACGCCCTCGATTTTGCAAACAAGATGTTCGAGGCATTAGATTACATCGAATGGGAAGGTGCCCATGAGATTTTACGTCCGATTGTGGTTGATCTCGTCAGCCGAACGCGTCATGAAGAGACTTCGCGATGGGCGGATGCAGTGCCCGTGTTAGAACCGGTCTTTGAGCGACTTGATAGTATCTGGGCAGAGAATCAAGCCAACGCATCGGAACTGGATATCTCCGCATTTACACAAACGCTACTCGGCGACGAGTTTGAACCGACTGTCGCTATAGTCGAGGCGAAACTACGCGCTGGTGTGGATCCGAGAGACATCTGCCGTGCGATGACCTACGCTTCTGCGATTCGTACCGCTCGTTTCCATCTGAAGAACGAAGGAGACTGGCACGATGTCGCGAACATCTACTCGTATGCCCACGCGCTTTATAAGGCTTTTGCGTATGCGCCGAGCACGAATTTGCTGCGCGGGATTTTTCACGGTGTGGTCTTCTTAGCATATCTGCGTTGGTTGAACATGCCCGCCGCCCGGATTCCAAGGCATGGTCAGCGACTGGATGAAACTTACGCGTCTGCTGATAAAATGTTAGCGAGACTTCAAGAGTTTGCGGACTTCCAGAAGGTGTACGAGGCAGAAATCCTGGTGAACCAATATCTCGAAGAGGGGCATGACATCGATGCGTTGAAGCGAACACTCGCACACATCCTGCTGCGCGAGGATGCGGAGCTCCACATGTTCCAAGTGCTGGAAGTTGCGTTTCGGCATTACGATTTATCGGAAGACAGTGAAGAACGGCGGATGCACATGCTGGCAGCGACCCGTTACATCACGGCACAAAAGTTGATGAAGAACATTTTATGGTCTACCGAGAATGCTGAACGTCTTGCCCGCGGCGAGTTGCTGAGTGAACGCGAAGATGATTAGTTCTACGATGGTAAATTAGATCGGTAATACCCGAATATTTGGATGCCCGAACTTGTTCGCGAATGTTTCGTTGAGACATGTCCTCAACAAGAATGTAATACAAGGAATGGATTTAGTCTATTCCCAGACTAAATCCAGGCATCCAAAAAACACCGAATTATAGTAAGCCCGAAAATAGGTGAGCACCTGTACCACAAACCGTTAGTTTGTGTTTTCGGATTCTGGAATTGGTAAAACGTCTCGATAGACGGGTTCCATCTTTTCTGAGTATGTATCCCCCCGAACCCACATCACAGGACGCATATTCTTTACACCCTTATTACGTTCCGCATTTGCACTGATATAATGCGCGACGTTACAACGCCGAAAGCGGAGGCTGTGGTTGTCAGTGCTTTTATGCAGGAGTTGGTTGTTGAACCAAACGACTGCTCCCGGCGGCACTTCAACAGCAACACCATCTTCATCTTTGGCATCGCGTGCTATTTTAAACTCGCTCTGTTGCGAACCTTCAAGGTCTTCATGCGCAAGAATGCCATATTTGTGGCTACCCGGAATGACGTAGAGACACCCATTATCTATATCTGCAGCATCAATCGCTGTCCACGTTCCGACGGTCATTTCAGTTTTATACTGATGGTTGAAATACCATTTGTCTTGATGCCACGGGAACCCTAAGCCAATCTTTGGTGCTTTCCAGATATACAGATTGTTGAGACCGAGTAGGTTTGGACCCAATAGGTCAACGATCGGATCCGTTAGGCGGGAATCACGCACACGTGCGAGGAATTCAGGAATATAACAACTGACATGATGGATTTTGTGCATTGCTTGGATACCCGATGCTTCAACTTTCCTATCTTTAACCAACGCGTTTTGATTAATATTATCCACCGGGAAAGGTCGTTTCCCATCAACAATGTTGTCAGCGATCCGACGCAGCATATCGTTTTCTGCTTCAGTGAAAACGTCGTAACGGACGAAGTATCCGTTTTCCTCCCACGCCGATTCTTCTTCAGATGTTAAGGCAAATTTACGTTTCAATGGCGATGTATGGGTACCCATAGATTCTCCTGTGCTTCTGGAATAGGCAGCGCTTCCGAACAAACCGGTTCCATTTTTTCTGAGTGTGTATTCCCTCGAACCCACATAACCGGACGGATATTCTTCACATTCTTATGCGGAACACGTTCTGAATCTGCACTGATATAATGTGCGACGTTACATCTGCGAAAGCGCGTGCTGTGGTTATGCATGCTTTTATGAAGCAATTCATTGTTGAAAAATACGACAGTTCCCGGTGGCACTTCAACGGCGACACCCTCTTCGTCCGTTGCCCCGAGTGCCAATTTAAACTCATTCTGTTGTGATCCTTCAAGTTCAACGTGCTCACGCACTCCATTTTTATGGCTACCCGGGATAACGTAGAGACACCCATTCTCTACATCCGCAGCGTCAATCGCAGTCCACGTGCCGACTGTCTTTGTGGTTATATACTGGTTGTTAAAATACCATTTATCTTGATGCCATGGAAACCCTAAACCGATTTTTGGCGGTTTCCAGATATAGAGATTGTTGAGACCGAGGATATTTGGGCCAATTAAGTCAAGGACTGGGTCGGTGAGGCGCGGGTCCCGTGTGCGTTCAAGGAATTCAGGCGAATAATGGTTTATATGATGAATAGCGTGCATCGCGTTGGGACCGGATGCTTCAGTCTCTCCATCTCTGACCAATGCGTTCTGGTGAACATTTTTAGCGGGAAAAGATCGTTTTCCGATGGCGATATCATCAGCGATTTGTGCTAAAAAGTCGTTTTCCTCTTTTGTAAAAACGTTGTAGCGGATAAAGTATCCGTTCTCGTCCCAAGAGGTTCGTTCTTCAGGTGTCAGTTTAAACTTTCGTTCTTCAAGCGTTGTATTTGTATCCACGAGTGCTCCTATTCCTCAATCGTCTAAAATTGGTATAACATCATGTTGAACTTCATCTGCCATACCGGGGTAGGTTTTACCCCGAATCCACATGGGGGGTCGTTTTTTATTGACTGCTTCAGGACGCGTCCATTCTGCTTTCGCACTCACATAATGTGCTATGTTAGCACGCCGGAAACGATTACTGTGGTTATCCGTGCTTTTATGAAGGACTTGGCTATTGAACCAGATGACCGCTCCAGCGGGGACCTCAACTGCGACCCCATCTTCATCGCGAGCACCTTCTGCCTGTTTAAACTCTCCCTGTTGTGAACCTTCAAGGTCCTTATGTTCACGAACGCCATACTTGTGGCTGCCGGGAATAACATGTAGACACCCGTTTTCTTTATCTGCGTCATCAATTGCCGTCCATGTTGCAACGGTCGTTCCGGTCTTATACTGATGATTAAAGTACCATTTATCTTGATGCCACGGGAACCCTAAGCCAATTTTTGGAGGCTTCCAAATATAGAGATTGTTGAGACCGAGGAGATCGGGACCGAGAATGTCAACAACGGGGTCGGTGAGCCGCGGATCACGGGTACGCGCAAGGAATTCTGGACAATTACAACTCACATATTGGATATTGTGCATTGCATGGATACCTTCTGCTTCGACTTTACCGTCTCTGACTAAAGCGTTTTGAAAAATATGATAGTCTGGGAAAGATCGTTTTCCGATAGCAATATCGTCAGCTATCTGACGTATCACGTCGTTTTCTTCTTTTGTAAAAACGTCGTAACGGACAAAGTATCCGTTCTCGTTCCAAGAAGTTCGTTCTTCAGGGGTGAGTTTAAATTTCTGTTTTTCGGAAATTGTATTTGTGTTCACTCATGCTCCTCTTGATGAATTCTATTTGGGTTCCGCGATGGGTAAAGGGTCGCGATAGACTCCCTCAGACAGCGTTGGGTATATTTTTCCCCGAACCCACATAAGCGGACGCATATAATTCTTATGTGGCACGCGTTCTGCTTTTGCACTTATGTAATGTGCGATGTTAGAGCGACGAAAGCCTTCAGTCTTATTATCCGTACTTTTATGGAGGATTCGGTTGTCGAAGAAGATAACACTTCCGGGTGGGATTTCAACAGCGACGCCATCTTCGTCCCGCGCACCGACTGCCTGTTTAAATTCCTGTTGTTGTGAACCTTCAAGGTCGACATGCTCAAGAATGCCGATTTTGTGGCTACCCGGGATAACGTAGAGACACCCATTCTCTACATTGGCAGGATCAATAGCTGTCCACGTTCCGACGGTGGTTTCGGTTTTAAACTGCGGTCGCGTATACCATCTATCTTGATGCCACGGGAACCCTAAACCGATTTTTGGTGGTTTCCAGATATAGAGGCTGTTGAGACCGAGGAGATCGGGACCGAGAATGTCAACAACGGGGTCGGTGAGCCGCGGATCACGTGTACGGGCGAGGAATTCAGGAGAATAAAGATTCATCTGATGGATACTGTGCATGGCGTGAACACCAGAGGCTTCCACTTTTCCATCTCTTACTAAAGCGTTTTGAAAGATACGATGGTCTGGGAAGTGTATTTTTCCGAGAGCGATGGCATCAGCAACTTGGGTCAAAAGATCGTTTTCTTCTTCAGTGAAAACATTGTGGCGGACGAAATACCCGTTTTCGTCCCAAGAGGCGCGTTCTTCAGGCGTCAGTCTAAATTTCCGTTCCTCGGATGTTG
Source organism: Candidatus Poribacteria bacterium (assembly GCA_965232115.1). GTDB lineage: Bacteria > Poribacteria > WGA-4E > WGA-4E > WGA-3G > WGA-3G. The sequence continues at coordinate 1,972,805 of OZ246958.1, read as the reverse complement.
TATCTGTGTTCATGTTCACCATCCATTCACAAATTTTATAGGGTATCGCTTCATTACAAGGCAGGGTGCCAACAATTAGGAAAAAAATTAAATTGCGGCGAAGATTTATCAAACTACGATGCTGATGCGGGTAAGTAGTGTCTGTAGCTGCCGGCAGGCAGCCACAGACATTGCGGAATTACATCGAAAAACTGCCAACAAAGACGTTGTTCGCCGTTCCGCCTTGGTGCCACGTCACCGGGAGGTGACTGTCTTTATAGTGATAGACTTCAGATTTGCCAACGATAGCGTTCTGAATTGCCGTCAGTGGTTCATACCAGATCTGGTGTGGCTGTGTGCAGTGCGCACAGGGATAGCGGTTGGCAGATAGCGTGAGGACTTCACCGACCGTTACATCGTACTTCGTGCCTTCTTTCGCGAATTCGACCGTAGCGATTTGCGTCGCAACAACTTCACCCAAAACGTCAGACTGTTTTGTGGTTAGCAGATCACGGAGCGCGGTGCGTTGCGCTGCTGTCGTGCTTGGATCCATGTACAACACGCTCTTACGGGTTTCGGTATCGATTGCGAGGTTGCTTTTCGCACTGACGACAGCAACGACGGTTAAGCCATCAATCGAAACGTCGTTCCAGCTTCCGTGCTGGATGTTCCAGACGAGGGTTGCCTCTTTGCCGCCTTCCACAAATTCGGCACCGTAGTGGCATGCCCCGACATAGACACTCGCGGATCTGGCTTCAATGTACTCACCTTGCACGGTTGGGGTTTCGGTCGCAAAGGCGAAACCGGCGGCTAAGATCAGTGCGAGTGTTGTTAAAACAGAGATGCTTCTCATCTTGAATCTCTCCCTTTGTTTTTTTAGATTCACCTTAATAGACGTAATCGTAATACTGTACCTATTTGACCTTAAGCCTTATTATATCTTAAAAAAATAAAAAAATCAACTTTTTAAGTTGTCACTCAAATTTGGACAGTAGGGTCGCACAACCTAAAAGGTTATGCTACAAAAAATGGCACAACCTAAAAGGTTATGCTACAAAAGAGCAGCGTGCCAGAAGGCATTGTAACTATTTTCCGGCGTTCAGAGCAAACCCTGGAGTGTTCCGCCCAAAATTTCTGCTTTGTCTGGTTCTGGGATAAATGTGCAGTGCGTCCGAAATGCTTCAAGTGCATGTTTATAGGTCATAAAGTTCCGAACAACGGGATAGTCGGAACCCCAACAGAGCCTTCCAGGCCCAAAATGCTCGTAGAGGGCGCGGACAATCCAGTGGGTATCCGACTGCGGATAATCCCAGGGTACCTGCGAGACATAAGCGAAACCTGACATTTTGATGTGGATATTCGGAACGTCTGCCGAGGCAAGCACCTGCTTGAGTTGTGGATAGGGGTGTGCTTCACCGGTACGTGCGCCGCCCATGTGATGACACAGAAACGGGATGTCCGGAAACTGCGCTGCGAGTTTTCGGAGTGGTTCGTGCTGATGGCTTCCCATGGCGATGCTGGCGATTAATCCGAGTTCGGTGGTCGTTTGAAAGAAACGCTGTCCTTCATCGGAAAAGAACCAATCTCCGTTATCATCGCCTCTAAGGTAATGGGTGTAGCCTTTAAGAGCGTAAGTCTCGGCTGCTGTCCTGAGTCGTTCAGATGCCCCCTCTGTATGATAGGTGTCTGTCCACGAACAATCCACATCGGCGAATTGGATTAACCGATCTGGGTAACGTTTGACACACTCTGCGACGTAATCGTTGTTTTCTGGATTCCTGTCGATGCGTGCACAGATAAGCACTGCTTTATCGACGCCGTGCAGGTCCATTTCGTGGAGGAGTTGTTCGACTTTGCCACGGCTTTCATCGTCGGGAACAGGGGGTTGGTAGGGCCACCGGGGCCAGGCGTGTGTATGTGAGTCAATTATCATTTTTTCTCCTAAGCAGAAATACATTGCTTTTTGTATCTATCCATTTAATCCGAGCATCAAGGCACCCAATTCTTGTTTGTTTGTCTCGGTTGGCTTGACAATACCGACGATCTTGCCGTCGTACATCACAGCGATTCTGTCGCTAAGGTGGAGGAGTTCATCGAGTTCAGAGGAGACCAGCAGAACGGCTCTCGCACGGTTGCGAGCGTAAAGCAGACGCGAATGGACAAACCTTGCGGCGTGAATGTCCAATCCTCGCGTCGGATGGGCGGCGAGAATAAGTTCGGGTCTACCCTCTAACTCCCGCGCGACAACGATTTTCTGTTGATTCCCTCCAGAGAGCGTTTTAATCGGGTCAACTATATCCCCAACCTGAATTTGGTATTTATCCAGAGCGTTCAGCGTAGCTCGCTGAATCGGCTTTCGCCGGAGAAATCCGTGCTGACAATAGCGTCTACTTTTATGGTGTCCGATAATGAAATTATTGTCAATTCGGTCATTCAAGCTGATACCGTGTCGGTGTCTATCGGCGGGTATATGAGCAATCCGTTCACCGTTTAAGGTAAGGCTTCCGCTATCAATGTGTCGTAAACCTGTCAGGACTTCAACGAGTTGTGTCTGCCCATTTCCTTCGACTCCCGCGATTCCGACGATTTCACCGGGAAATACTTCAAGATTAATCTGATTGAGGTGCTTTTTGCCGACCTCACTTGAACTTGAAGGCCGTTTTTTGTGGACCCGTCTCCGAATGAATTGCGTAAAACCTGTTTTGGCATCTGCATCTGCGGAGAGCGTAACTTTTTCCAAACGGAGCATGGGTGTCGGATTTTCGGTCTGTTCTCGTGTTACAACAGTTGGAATGACAGGTTCACCGAGCATCATTTCCGCCAAGGCTGTCGGATTGGTGTCGGCGATAGGAGACGTAGCGACAGACTGCCCGCGCCGCATTACTGTAACCGTGTCGGCGATTACCATCACTTCATCGAGTTTGTGTGTGATAATAATAAGACTTTTTCCCTCATTTTTGAGGTTGCGCATGCAGTTAAAAAGCCCCTCGATTTCCTGGGGTGCAAGCACTGCCGTCGGTTCATCCATGATGAGGATGTCCGCGCCGTGATAGAGAACCTTCAGGATTTCAGTATGTTGTTGCGTACCAATCGGCAGAGCTTCAACAGGTGTGTTCAGTGGTACATCAAAATCAAGCTGCGTTGCGAGTGCTGCTATTTTCTCTTCTGCTTGCTGGTAATCAAGTAACGTGCCGAACTTACGAGGTTCTTTGGCAAGTACGATGTTTTGAAGTGCCGTGAAAATTGGGATAAGAGTGAAGTGTTGCTGCACCATTCCTAAGCCGAGGCGCATGGCTTGCCGCGGAGAAGCGATCGTCACAGCACGTCCATCAACAAAAATCTCACCCGCATCAGGGTGATACAAGCCATAGAGAATCTTCATGAGTGTGGATTTGCCAGCACCGTTCTCACCGACGATGGCATGAATTTCCCCACGCTGGAGCGTAAAGTCGACGTCGGCGTTTGCCTGTATTCTTCCAAACTGCTTATGGATGCCTCGCATCTCAATGATTGGTGCGTTTTTCATCTCTACTCTCGTTCGTGTGGTACGACGATCTCGCCAGCAATAATTTTTGCTTTAAATGCTTCGACCCGTTCCAAAATTTCGTCTGGAAGCAATGAACGGTTGACATCATCAACGATGTATTCAACGCCGCCTTCTTTAAGCCCGTAATCTTTTAGACCGCCAGAAAAACTGCCTTCCTGAACGCTCTTTATCGTTTCGTAGACAGATATTTCTACACCTTTGATAACGCTTGTGAGAACCAAGCCTGGGGCGAGATTATTCCCATTGGAATCGACCCAAATAATTGATTTTTTCAGAGTCTTCGCGGCTTCCAAGACCCCAAGACCACTGGCACCCGCAGCGGCGAGGATAATGTCCACACCGCGGTTATATTGTGCTAACGCCAGTTCTTTGCCCCGTGTCGGATCGTTGAACGCTTGGGGTGTAACACCGACATAGTCCGCCACAAACTCAATATCGGGGTTCGTCGCCTTAATACCGGCACGGTAGCCGATTTCAAAAGCCTCCACCAGCGGCACTTTCATTCCGCCGACAAAACCGATCTGCTTTGTCTCCGTTTTCAACGCTGCGATGACACCTGCTAAGAACGTACCCTCGTGTGCGCGGTAGGTGAGTGATGCGACATTGGGTTGTTCTATGATTGCGTCGATAAGTGCGAACTTGACATCGGGAAATTCGCCTGCGACGCGGTTCATCGGCTCTTGAAAAAGGAAACCGACCCCAATGATAAGATCGTATTTGAGTTTTGCGAGCCTGCGGAGTGTCAATTCGGTATCGGTACTCTGGCTTGGGGTAACTTCTGTGAGTTTGAAACCCCATTCGTCTTTGGCTTTTTTCGCGCCTGCGTAGGCAGCATCACAAAATGAGAGATCCCCACGTCCTGTCACATCATAGATGAGACCTACTTTCAGTGCTGCGGGTGCTGTCCCGATCGTAACAAAATACGCTATAAGAAGCGCGATGAGAATCCTTATGTACACAATATTTTCCTTTCAATTTGTTTTTGGATAGATAGAGATGAAGCGTTCCAACGTTATTTATCATACGCGATTGTAGATTCAAAAGCAAGCAGTATTTGGCTGTTGGTTATCCGCGGTCAGCAAACACGCTTACCCCGAACAAGTTCGGGCATCCTCGCATGAATTTTTGGAAAATTAAATGACCCTATATTTTACGGGAAAAATGTTGCTTTTTTTGTTCTTTAACGTTATTCTATTCATAGTATCTCTGCTATTGCCGCAATAGCGAGGTCCATTAACGAAGGTCTAAACTCCCTTAACAAAAGATGGAGAAGAATTATGGAAATGACTATGAGATTACTGAAGCCAACGGCTCTGGGTTTCATTGTGCTTTTGGGTATGGTGCTTTCATTACCAACCTTCGCAGGCACCCAACTGTGGGACTTTGAGGAAAAGCACGATGACTGGGAAGTTGCGAACGGCAACTGGGCAATTAAGGACGGTATCTACCAACTCGATAGAGGCGGGAAAGCCGAGCATTCCCTCGTCGGCGATGACGGATGGGATGATTACACCGTTGAGGCGAAGGTTCGGATGGACGAGGGGAACTGGGCAGGCGTAATCTTTCGGGCACAAAGTGAGATGGAGTATTACATCTACTACCTGAATATCCCAAGCAACAAGTCTGAACTTTGGAAGCACAGTAAAGGGGCATGGGATACGCGCGTCGCGCTTAACAGTAATATCGGTGCCGCTGGAAAACTGAAGATAGAAAATGAAGAGTGGTACGACGTTAAGGTTATTGTTGAAGGCGACACCTTCAAACTCCACGTCAACGGTGAGCTTCAGGGCGAACAGACAGATGGCGATTATAAAACTGGTATGATTGGTGTGTGGGGCTGGGAAACCGGTGCAAGCTTTGATGATGTTATGATTACCGGTGATAATGTCATAGATACCCTTGACGTTGATCCAAACCATAAACTTGCAACGACGTGGGGTCGCCTCAAACAAGCCTTTTAGGTAGGAACTGCCATTCCACTCCACTATAGGGACGGTAGCAAGTGGTACGGAGACTTTCCTATTACACAGTCGCAGCGGTGGCACTCGTCGGGTGCCGCCTTATCTTCGGGTACGTCTCAGACGGGTTCTGTCAAGAAACAGATGTTGCGAACATCGCAGAACGGATCCGCACCTATAAGGCACAACTTGCTGCCGATAGCACTCAGATTGAGACTCGGCTTCAACTCGCAAAGGTTTACCTCCAAATCGAGGCTTATACGGAAGCGGTTGAGGCGTATCAACAATTAATAGCTGCTGTCGAAGTAGTCCCTCATTCGGATATTTTAGCCGAGGCTTACTACGGTTTGGGCCTGGCATATACCGGGCTTGAAGGGTTTGAAGATGCCATTACAGCATATCAGCGCGCGATTGCATATAAACCTGATTGGGCATATAGCCACGCGGCGTTAGCGAGTGCCTACGCCAACATACACCGTTATACTGAAGCCCTTGATGCCTATAAAATTGCTGTTGAACTGGATCCAACCGATGAGATGATTCACCATCAACTCGGAAATGTCTACAGTAAACGTGGGGAAAGTGCAGCAGCAATACGGCATCAACGACAGGCAATTGCGATCGCACCGGCGTTCGCAGCTGCACACTATCAACTCGGACTCCTCTATGCTCAAGAGAAACAGTGGGCTGATGCTATTGCGTCCTATCGGACTGCCTATTCACACGACGCAACGTTAGTCGAAGCCCTCTACAACCTCGCGCAAGCCTATCTTCGTACTGGGGATACGGCGGCGGCACGCGAGCAGATGGCACTTTTTGAGAAACAGAAAGCGACACTAACACCACTATCGCAGTTACGCGGCGCATTGCAAAGGACACAAGGGACAAAAGACAGGGCTCAGATCCTTGCTAACATCGGTAGACTTTACCTCAAAAACGGACAGTATGAGAAGGCGGTCTGGGAATACCAGAAAGCACTCGGAATGGATACTGAACTTGTGCTGGCGTATAACGGCATCGGTATTGCTTACACGATGCTTGAAAGATATCCAGAAGCGATTGTAGCACAGCAGAAAGCGTTGGAACTCCGCCCCGATTTCGCGAAGGCACACGCAGGACTGGGGTTGGCATATTTCATGCAGAATAAGTTAGCACTGGCGTTGGAACACTACCGGCACGCTGTCGCGCTGGAACCCGATCTTTTAGATGCCCATCTGAAGATTGGAAAAATTCTGCTGAAACAGAAGCGTTATGCGGCGGCAGTGGATACATATCGGGCGAGCGCGGCATTATCCCCTGACGATGCGGAGATATATCATAACTTGGGGATGTGTTACGCGCGTCAAGCGGACGCAGATTTAGAAGCGGCGCGTCGTTATACACAGGAAGCCATCCGCTTGAATCCGAACGTTGCAACTTACTACAATACGCTTGCACTCATTGCGTTTCGACGTGGAGACTATTTGCAGGCAGAGCAGGCAATCCGAAAGGCGTTGGAACTGGATCCTGAAAATCCTAATTATCAACAAGGACTGAAGCAGATTTCTGGCAAAGTGGGATCGAAATAAAAAGAAAGGACTCGCATGGCATACGCAAGCCTTGAAGCGTTCGTGAAAGCCTTGAACCGGGCAGGCGAACTCAAACGCATTAAAACGACTGTATCACCCGACTTAGAGATCAGTGAGATTACCGATCGCGTGAGTAAAGCAGGGGGTCCTGCGCTCCTATTTGAGAATGTCGAAGGCAGTCGGATGCCGCTGCTGATTAACACTTACGGCTCATATCGACGGATGGCGATGGCACTCGGTGTTGATAATCTCGCACAGATTGCATCTGAAATTGAGGCGATGATTAAGCTGGAGGCACCCGATTCGCTTCTGGATAAGATGAAAATTCTCCGCCTCCTGTCCCAATTGGCAAACTTTCCACCGAAGACGGTCAAACGGGGTGCCTGTCAACAAGTCGTCCTGACGGATGAAGAGGCATCCTTGGATGTCCTGCCGCTCATTAAATGTTGGCCCCTTGATGCCGATAGGTATATTACCTTACCACAAGTTTTTACGCATAGCCTAAAAACCGGTCAACGAAATGTCGGTACGTATCGTTTACAAAAGTTAACGCCATATACGTTGGCGATGCACTGGCAGATTCACCACGACGGTGCGGCGCATTATCGGGAGTATCAACAGGCAGGACAACAGATGCCTGTTGCGATCGCACTCGGCGGGGATCCGGTGATGTCTTATATCGGTACGGCACCGCTGCCCTCTGGGATTGATGAACTCCTGTTCGCGGGGTTCCTCCGAAAATCGAATGTTGAGATGGTGCCCGCCAAGACGATTGACATGCTTGTGCCTGCGGAAGCGGACATTGTGATTGAAGGGTATATTGAGCCGGGTGAGACGTGTATAGAGGGACCCTTTGGGGATCATACAGGCTTTTATTCGTTAGCGGATGAATATCCACTGTTTCATATCACAGCAATCACACATCGCAAGAATCCGATCTATCAGACCATCATCGTTGGCAAACCGCCGATGGAAGACTGTTACATGGGAAAGGCGACCGAACGCATCTTTATGCCACTCATTAAGACGCAGCTCCCGGAACTCGTGGACATGAATTTACCTTTATTCGGTGTATTTCACAATTTCGCACTTATCTCGATTGATAAGCGATACCCGTATCAGGCGAAAAAGATGATGCACAGTTTGTGGGGACTTGGGCAGCTGATGTTCAGCAAGATTATCATCGTTGTTGATAAAGACGTTGACGTTCAGAACGTGGAGGAGGTACTTTTCTACGTCGGCAGCAACGTCGATCCGAAACGCGATGTAACAATTGTTGAAGGACCTGTCGATGTGCTGGATCACGCTTCGCCACTCATGGGTGCTGGGTCAAAGATGGGCATTGATGCTACAACGAAATGGCCCGAAGAAGGCTATCAACGCGAGTGGCCCGAAGAGATTCGGATGTCTGATGAGGTTATCGCGTTAGTGAATGAAAAGTGGAAGAAATATGGGCTTTGAGAAATTAGGAGAAAAGCGATGGCAGAAACGATTTACGATGTTGCAGTCATTGGTGCGGGCCCCGCAGGGGCGCAAGCGGCGGTCTCAGCGAGTCACCAGATGCGGCATGTTTTGGTCCTCCACTCTGGCAAAGTGAGTTTTAGCAGAGGGCGTGCTTACTGGTCGAAGTCGGTTGAGATTGAAGATGCGCCGGTATTCCCGGGGATTATCGGACCCCATTTTGCAAAAGAACTCATGCGCTGGATGGAAAGCCGCCCGGTCATGGACTTCATGATTGGTGGTGAGAAACGTAAAACCGGTATTGATATTCGCGACGGATTGGTAACGAAACTCAAACGGAACGGCGAATTGTTTGAACTCGAAGCGTCTACAAAAACACTCAAACGCGGTAGGAATTTAGAAATAGAGAACTTTAAGTCTCGAACCGTTGTTGTCGCCGCTGGATTTGATGACAAGTGGCCCGATATTGAGTTTGAACCCGGTGAGGAGCGATTGTATAAACAGTACGCTACCGTCTTTCGCTATGCGGGCAATCGAAAAGGGTGGCACGTCTGCATCCGTTGCGATGGGCATCTGCACGTGAACGAGCACCTTGCACTTCTCGGTGTTGGCGACTATATCTACGAGGCAGCCATCGGCGCACAAGACTTTACAGATAAAATTACAATCCTAACGAACGGCAGACCGCACGGCATGTCGCCCCCTGTGTTGAAACAGATCCAAAAACGTAAAATTAATATTATTGAAACAAAAATCAAACGGCACATTGGCGAAAAAACAGACCTCTTGGGGTTTGAGATGATTGATGGTAGCGAGTTGTTCTTCCACGGATTTCTCGTTGACGAAGGGTTAATCCCAAACACAAAATTCCTTGAAGGCTGGGACTATCAGAAGGACGAGGAAGGATTGATTATCGCAAACGAGGATATGCAGATGCTGGATAGCAGCGGCGAGCCGATTCCTGGGCTCTTCGCCGCGGGCGACATCATATCTGGCGAGCGGAACCTCATTGCGACGGCGTTTGCCCTCGGACAAGAGGCTGGCTTGTCAGCGTCAGACTCCCTGCGCCGATGGCATTTCCCAGATTAGGAGGCAAGACGGCTAAATGCAAGATGAACAGAGAGATACTTTCTACATCATTGATACACATGCCGAGATATTCCGAGCGTACTACGCCATCCGCAGCGGATTAACGAGCAGCGTCACCGGTGAAGCGACACACGCCGTGTTTGGATTTGCGGGAACGCTCATTAGAATCCTTTCGCAACTTAAGCCGAAATATCTCGTCGCTGCGATCGATACACCGGGCAAAACGTTTCGCAATGATCTTTACTCAGCATATAAAGCAAACCGATCTGCACCACCTGACGATCTCGTGACCCAGATTCATCGCATTTTGCAATTGCTTGAGGCATTCGGCATCCTAACGCTTGGTAAACCTGAGTTGGAAGCGGATGACATTATAGCATCTCTCATACAAACAATTCTTGATACCCCGGAAGCAGACCATGTAGATGTTACCATCGTTTCGAGAGACAAAGACCTTGAGCAGCTTCTCTGTGATCGGGTAGCGATGTTAGACCTTCACAAAGATACGATCATCGACGTTCAATCCTTGTGGGAAACGAAAGGCATAAAACCGTCGCAGGTCGTCGATATGCTTGCGTTGATGGGAGATAACTCAGATAACGTCCCGGGTGTTGAAAAAATCGGTCCCAAGACGGCAGCACAACTGATTCAGCAGTACGATTCTGTTGACGGTATTTTTGCGCATATTGAGGAAATTAAGGGAAAACGTCGCGAGAATCTGGAGAAGGCACGTTCGCAAATTGCCCTGGCGCAACAACTCGTGACGTTGCGGCGAGATGCGGCTTTAGACTTCTCACTGGAGCAGGCTGGCGTTAAACCACTTGACCTGAAGAAAATCCTACCGCTGTTTGAAGAACTGGAACTTAAACGTTATCAACAGGTCGTAACGGAACTCGCCGAGGGCGACGCTGGTTCGGATAGTTCTACGCTCACCCAACCGACAACTCGTAAAGAACGTGTTGCAGCGTTGGCGCGAAAGACGGATTCTATCTTGGATAAAGGCGACTACGATACCGCGGAAACAGGCACCTATTCAGCAATTGTTACACACACCGAATTAAAAGAGCTCGTCGAGACGCTTTCGGCACAAGCGATTTTCAGTTTTGACACCGAAACGGACGGTTTGGAGCGCGAGTCAACGCTTTGTGGTCTCAGTTTTTCGTGGGCACCGAAGCAGGGCGTTTACGTCCCAATCCGCTCACCGCAACCTGAGCGTCATCTCGATGCCGATACGGTGCTTTCCGCACTCAAACCGATTTTGGAAGACCCGGACCTACCGAAATGTGGGCATAACCTGAAATTTGATACGGGTATCCTCATCCGAAACGGGATTAAACTCCAAGGTGCTGTTTTCGATACCTTATTGGCAAGTCAATTGGTTGACGCTCGGACTCCCTCTCATAATCTTGATACGTTGGCACTCCTTCATTTGAATCATAAAATGATCTCCTTTCAGGAGTTAACCGCAGCTCCGAGTGATAACAACAGTGATGAAATGAAGGATTTAGGAGAACTCTTTGAGGCAGAAGCAGAAGAACAGAGAACAATTGATGAGATCCCGTTAGAACAAGCGACAATCTATGCTGCAGAAGACGCTGATATTGCGTTACGGCTTCATCACTTCCTGACCCCGAAATTGGAAGAGATGGACATTACGGCGTTAGTCCGTGATATAGAATCACCGCTCGCCCCTATTCTCGCTGAGATGGAATATAACGGCATCGTTTGTGATAGAGAGGAACTCAAACATCAAAGCGGCGTGATCAGCCAACTCGTTAACGCACGGCAAGAAGAGATTCACGAAATAGTTGGGTATCCGTGTAATATTGATTCGCCGAGACAATTAGCACAAGTCCTATTTGAGGAACTCGGTTTCAAACCGGTGAAACGGACGCGCGGTGGTAAAGTTTCTACGGATGTGACGGTTTTGGAAGCCCTCTCTTTGAGAGAGGATATCAATAATCCGAAGACGAGTGTGCCGCGTCTGATCATCGAATATCGCCAATTCCGAAAGTTGCAGAGTACCTATTTGGCGCAGCTTCAGGCAGCAGTAGATCCGAAAACCGAGCGTATCCACACACATCTCTACCAACTCACAACAGCAACAGGACGTTTGAAGTCGGATCGCCCGAATTTACAGAACATTCCAGTCCGGACAGAAATCGGGAGACAGTTGCGGCGTGCCTTCATAGCACCCGAGGGCCATAAGTTAATCTGTGCTGACTATTCACAGATTGAACTTCGCATCCTTGCGCACTTCAGCGAAGACGAGCATTTAATCGAAACGTTTACTGAGGATTTAGACATCCACACAGCAGTCGCTTCGCAGGTGTTCGAGGTGCCGACTGATGCCGTTACGCGGGAACTTCGGGATAAAGCAAAGACTATCAATTTCGGTATCATCTACGGTGTATCCCCCACAGGTCTCTCGCGCCGGATTAAAGGGATGCAGGTACAGGAAGCGGCAGCCCTCATTGCGGATTATAAGACCCGTTTTCCGGGGATAGACGGCTTTCTACAGGCGTGTGTCCGCGAGGCATCGGATCAGGGATACGTTAGCACGCTTACCGGACGGCGACGGGCAATCCCAGAAATTTACGCTTCCAACCAAAGGCAGCGAAGCCTCGGCGAACGACTGGCAATCAATACAGTGGTGCAAGGTTCCGCTGCAGACCTAATGAAGGCGGCAATGGTTCGGGTGCAGCAACGTATTGATAAAGACAGGCTCCCCATGAAAATGCTCCTACAGATTCACGATGAATTAGTGCTTGAGACCCCCGAAGCACACGCCGAAGCATACGCTGAGATTGTTTGTGAGGAGATGGAGAACGCCATGTCCTTGCGAGTACCGCTGCGGACAGAAGCGGGTATCGGTGATAATTGGATGATCGCGAAGTAACAGTAACATCTTTGACGCTTAAATTTCAGAATTTACAAGACTCACGCAGCTCCTCTACTGGTGAGGTTAGGAAACCTCACCAGCGGCGTGTGGGCCGTAGGTATTGAAAATCGGTACATTTTGCTGAAGACCGGCACATTTTGTTGTATTTAACCCGTTAAATCCCCGTCATCAGATGGACTTTAAAAGGAAATGGGTAAGCCCGAAAATTATTAAGGTTGACAAACAATATTAATTATGGTATAATTTAGGTTAAGGTAAATTTAAGGGAAATGTGATAGTGTCCGCTGGCAAAGTTACGAGTAGTGTTTTGACAGTTTTACGGTTTGGAACCAGAGCATTCTCAATATGCGATGTGACGAGGGTCCAACAAGAGATTGATAAGAATTACTTTTTGCCAATCTTTCCTACGCTTGCTGCCAAATTTCTGCCTTTGAAAATGCTGACAGTGCTCAGTTTTCTCATTTTCCCGTATTCTTATTCCATTCCTTGTGTTTTGGAAGATGTGGGTGCGCATGGATGTGCCGTTCGTATTCATAATACTGGGTTGGGATACATATAATTTCTAAAAGGAGAAACGAGATGAATATCTACGTTGGCAACGTGCCTTATGCGGCCACGGAAGAGGACCTTGAAGCACTCTTTAGTGAGTACGGTCCGGTTGCGACTGCTACAATTATCCGTGACCGGTACGATGGTCGCTCCAAAGGATTTGGCTTCGTTGAAATGGAAAACCAAGAGGATGGCGAGCGAGCGATAGAAGCGTTGGATGGTCAAGAAATGATGGGACGTCCGTTGAAGGTCAACCCAGCACGTCCTCGCGAGCAACGCCGTGAGCCTCGTCAGTATAACGCGGAGATGTAGTCTCCGTTCGGGTGTCTTCCTTAGGAGTACACCAATATAACTTGTGGAATCGGATTGAAGCGATGTCGCCAAGTTGGCAACATCTGCTGCGATGTGACTTGCAAATTTTTGCCCCAGTTTTGGGACATGTTTTATTTAAACACGTTCCAAACCGGGGCTTTCTCTTTAAAAAGCAGCGCGGAAAAAATAGAGACGACAGTTGCGGATGCGATAGCAACTATCGCATCTGCAGCATCTCCGTCTCTATTGGATTAATCTTGCCGCTTAAGCATTCCCCAAGTGACAGCGATTTTTCCAGCAGGTTCTACAGCGACGCCATAGACCTGTAAACCGTTATTCATAACGTCAGCGACATCATCATCGGTCAAGGGGGCATGGAAAAGGCCGACTTCGTCCATTGCACCGGTGAACCAGTTACCATCACCATCCCAGACGCCGCATCCACCGATATTGACGTTGAAATCCGACCGACCGTGGTTGGGCCAACTACCTTCTACCGTCGTGGCTTCTCCATCTACGTAAACCTTGGTGAATTCTCGGGTAGCAACAGCAGCAACGTGGTGCCATTCACCAGATGGATGGGGGTATGGATTATTATTGCTGCCAGCAGTGGGTGTCCACAAGGCAACAGTCGTTGGGTTAATAAAACCGAATTCGGGTGAGTCGTTCTGCCCTATCAATCCGACGCGATTGGAGGTAATATTTCCCGGTTTCACCCAAGCAACGACACTGAATTCACGCCGACCGTTGAGAAGCCTCTGCCCTGTGCTCACACAGTTGCCCGTGCCATCAAAGCCCAAAGCACCGCCGAACCGTCCGTCCACCCAAATTGGAGCGTTGACGATGGTTCCATGATTGTTATTTCCTGATGAGTCCATCGCTATGCTTCCTGCACCGTCATCAAACAACCAAATACCTACAACACTACTGGGATCAATTTCGGCACTACTGCTGTTGACAGCAACGAGACTAATAGCCATCAGTCCAAGACTGAAGAAAATAAATGTTAAAGCATTAAATTTCATTTGAATCCTCTCGCTTTCTTTAGAGATTTACCGCGCCACGAGGCGGGTTGTCTTTTGAGCCTATTCCGCTGTTTCTGAAATCATCAGGACATGTTGACTGTCCGATGCTTTCCGCAGCGTTACCAGAGATAGCAGATTAAATTATATTTTGACACATTTTGCATTAAAATGCAAGTTTTTTTTAGAAGCACTATTTTGTTAGTATAGCATAAAGTGCAATAATTCTCAAAAAATAAATAGTCAGAAGAACAAAATTCTGATAGAATACGACAGGAATATCCGAATTTTCTTAGTAGTAAAGAATGTAGGGATTTTACACACCAAGCCCCTAAATCTAATACGTAATATGTTTGTTAAACGATACACAACAATTTTTATTCTTTTTACCAGTATCTTATGGACAGCCGAAGCAGAAACCGATTCACCCGTTTTTACAGAGGTAACTTCGGCACTCGGTTTGACACAAACAGACGCGGTTTGGCCAGCAGGCACACATGCTCTGCCCGAAGTCATCGGGAGCGGTGTCGCTCTGTTTGATTATGATAACGACGCCGCATTGGACATCCTGCACATCCGATTTCCACCACCGGGAAAAACCGATACACCCGCGCCTAACCGACTTTTTCAACAACAACCCGACGGCACGTTTGTTGACGTTACAGATGCGGCTGGCATCGGAGACAAGGGTTACGGACAAGGGGTTGCAATTGGTGATGTGGATAATGATGGGGACGCTGATGTCCACGTAACGAACTACGGACCCGATGCATTTTACCGAAACAACGGAGATGGTACTTTTAGTCTCGCAGACGTAGGTATCTCAAACGAGGGGTGGGGGACATCGGCGACTTTCGGCGATTACGATAGGGACGGATACCTCGATCTCTATGTTGCCAACTACGTTCAATTTGATCCAGCAGCGGTGTGTCGTGGAAAGCACAGCGCGCCAGATTATTGTAATCCGCAAGTTTTTGACGCCGCTCCAGACTGCCTATTCCGAAACAACGGAAATGGCACGTTTACAGATGTGACACAACAGGCGGGTATCGCTGCAATGCCGGGAAGAGGGCTCGGCGTTGTTTGTCTCGATCTGACGGGTGATGGGTGGGTGGATTTTTACGTTGCAAATGACGGCGAAGCAAATCAACTCTGGGTCAATCAGACAGATGGCACCTTCAGTGAGGAAGCGATCGTACGCGGGCTCGCCTTTAACGCTTATGGACAACCCGAAGGCAGCATGGGCATTGCAGTCGGAGATGTCAACGGTGATATGCGGGCGGATCTCTTCGCAACGCATTTGTCCGGTGAAACGAATACGCTTTACATCACTACGCCTTATGCCGTGTTTGTTGATATGACTGAGGTGGCAGGTTTCGCAGGACATGATCTGCTTTTTACAGGCTTCGGGTGCGGATTCCTCGATTTCGACAACGATGCCGACCTCGATATTGCCCTTGTCAATGGACGTGTGAAGCGTGGGACTATTTTAGAGAGTGCCAACGTTGGCGAATTCTGGAACTTCTACGCTGAACCGAATTTGCTTTTCCAAAATTCTCGGACGGCGTCTGAAAATCCAGTATCAACCATCACTTTCAAGGATGTAAGCGCGCTTGCTCCCGATTTCACACGCCCGGTTGAAGTGAGCCGCGGCATAGCTTTCGGGGATATTGACCGAGATGGTGATGTCGATATGGTGGTGAGCAGCCTGGACAATCGGATGCGCCTTTTCCAAAATGATGGCGCGCCATCGCAGAACAACTATCTTTTTGTTCAAGCCCTCACGCAGAACCGAGATGCCCTCGGTGCCCGCGTGACACTACGCACCGAATCCCGCGATCTGATGGCTCACGTCCTGCCGGGAACAAGTTACCTCAGTAGTAGTGAGCCGAGCGTCCACTTCGGATTGGGAAAGATCGAGGCTGTCAAGGCGATTGAAGTTCACTGGCCGGATGGGGATCGTGAAAAATTTCCGGGTTCAGCTGCCAACCGGCGTGTAATGGTGTCCCAGGGAGAGGGGGTGTCCTTTTGAAGAAATTAACGCTCTGTTTATCTCTCATACTCATCAACACGTTTACACTCGTAGAGAGTGAGATTGATGTCCCACAACCGGCGGACCTCGGTTTAGTAGAAGAAAAACTCCTTTTAGATGCAATCGAAGCTGCCCAAGCAGCAGTCCGAAACGCCCCCAAAGATGCGAAGGTATGGGGGCACTTGGGGGATGTCTATCTGAGTCACGGTTGGGAAATTCCAGCGATACCGTGTTATCGCCAAGCCAGCCAACTCGCTCCGAATGAATTCCGGTGGTACTACCTCCTCGGAAGACTCAACAAGCAGCACTACCCAAAGGAATCTGTCGAATACCTAACCCGTGCGCTCGCTTTGGATCCGAAATACGTGCCTGCACATCTCTATCTCGCTTCGGCACTCCGTATTTTAGGACGGCTTGATGAAGCACGCCACCATTTGGAACGCGCGAGGCAGCTCCAACCTGACAACCCCTTCTCTGAACTCTGGCTTGGTGAAATTGCGCTGTCGAAGCAACAGATAGAAGCCGCTCGGACGCATTTGGAGAGTGCCCTTCGTCTGAATCCGGGGCAGAGCGAAGCACACGCCTTAATGGCACAAATCGCGATTACGGCAGGGGATACACAAGCGGCACAACAGCACGCACAAGCGGCACGCCAACCCAGTCAGTACCGTGAGTTAGCAGATCCAGCGTGGTGGGAAGTCTTACAAGCCGGTGTCACTGCGCCTCTGTATGCCGAACGCGGGAGACACTATATGTCAAGAGGGGATTATGCCCATGCTGTCGCTGAATTTGCGCCGCTCATCACAGATACGCAAAAAGATATAAAAGTGTGGTTTGACTACGGGATTTCACTCATGCATACAAGGCAACATACTGAAGCCCTTGCTGTGTTTGAACGCACCCAATGGTTACTCCATAACGACGCGGAGATTCAGAAAGAGAGAAGTACAGACGAAATAGCGTATTTGAAAGCACAAGCCTATAACTACATGGGACAGATCTACTATGAAATTGGACAGACGGACGCAGCAATTCTCGCCTGTCAAAAGACCCTTCAGTTCGGGAAATTACTCATCAGGAGCGGAGAAAATGGCAAGCCTGAAGGACAATTGGGTTCGGATTACGGCACCTTTTTCTCGAATGTACACGCGAATCTGGCGATGGTGTATGAAAACAGAAATCAACTTGAAACGGCGATCGGGTACTATCAGAAAGCACTTGAACTGCAGCCAGTAAAACTGTCTCTGCACCGCAACCTTGCCGGTGTCTATTGGAAAAAACGCCGTTATGCGGAAGCCGAGCCGCACTACAAACAGGTTATAGCCCACGAGGCAGAGGATGTCCAAGCCATTTATAGATTAGGTCTAATCTTTGTAATGAAGAATCACTACCTTGAAGCCATCTCCCATTTTAAAAAAGTTATCGAAATTGACGGAACGCACGTTCGCGCGTATGGTGCGTTAGGCGTCGCTTACCAGAAAATAGGACATATTTCAGAGGCGATTGGTACCTTTGAAAAGGTTTTAGAATTAGAACCGGGTAATAAGGTTGCGTTAGACATGCTCCAGCAGCTGCATGAATTGAAGTAGCGACTTCAGTATGTGTAAGAAGAAGGTATGTGCTCGGGAAAGTCCCTCATAGACGCACTTAGACATCACCAAGCGCGCCTACGAGCATGAAAACATGAAAAAAGGAAAGTTATTGCCTGATATGATGAGTCGCCTTAATACGACCCCACGTTGTTTCGAGTTTGCCTTCAGGGTCAACCGCCAAATACTGCTCGAACCCTACGTCCATCAGTTCTTGAATATCTTCCTGTTCGAGTGCCGAATGGAAAATGGCGACTTCGTCCATCAGACCCGGGAAAAAGTTTCCGCCTGGATCCCAGACACCACACCCACCGATATTGACGTTAAAGGCAGACGTGCCGTGATTTGCCCAACCACCTTTTTTCTCAACGTATTCACCATCAATATAGGTATGGACGTATTCCGTCGTAGCGACACACCCGACATGATGCCATTCACCGTCCCCGTGTTTGTATTTCCAAGGGTTCTGTGTGCCACCCGCAGTAGGTGTCCAGAGGTTGATCGCTTGGGCTGTAATGAACCCGAACTCAGGAGAATCGTTCTGTCCGACGAGTCCAGTCCGGTTCACAGGAGTGTCCGTGGTCTGTACCCATGTAAGAATGGTGAATTCTTCGAGGTTGTCGAGGAGTTTCTGACCAGTTTGCACACAACTGGCTTTTCCATCAAATTCAAGTGCCTTTCCGAATTTACCATCTACCCACGACGGAGACTTTACCAATTCTCCGTCGTTACCTTGCCCAGAAATGTCTCCAGCGACACCCCCCTTGCCTTCGTCAAACAACCAGATACCGACTGCTGTCTCAAAGTCAATCTCGGCAGTGCTGATGTGAACAGCGATAAGGCTAAAACACACCACGCCGAGGGTTAATAGAACTTTTTTCACAGTTTCTTCCTCCGATGTTTATCGCAAGCACGCTTCGGAAGCGCGCTGCTACGATTAGATTCTGTTCTTAGTATAACTTCATAATAAATTATATTGCACAAAATTGCAAGAAAAAACATGATTCAGACCAAGTCTCCTGTGCTTACACACAGAAGTCTTATTGAGTAAAACATAGAAATGTAGTAAAATAGTGGAAGAAAAGGTTCTCTTTTATGTCCCTTTATTCCACTTTTGACACCCCTTACTTTATGAAAGGTGGTCTTATGGAAACCAACGCCTCTGAAAAGTCCCCGATATACAAAGGTATTCCGAAGCAGGTTTCGCGTAAGGATTTTAATCGCTATATCTTGCCACATCTCTCAAAACGCGTCAAAGGTCCAAAACCGAAACTCTCTTTCTACAAGATCTTCAACTATATCCTCTATGTTTTACATACCGGTATGCAATGGGATCAACTCCGAACCCGGCGGAATGAACTCCATTGGTCGAATGTCTATAAATGGCATAATCGCTGGTCAAAAGATGGTTCGTATGAGAACCTTTTTCAGGCATCCGTCATCCATTTGCTTGATACGGACCAACTTGATACGACCCGCCTTCATGGAGATGGATCAAATACCATCGTAAAAAAAGGGGTGATGGTATCAGCTACTCAGGACACAAACATCAGAAAGGCGAAAAAGAGTTGACGCTCACCGATAATCACGGGTTCATCATAGGACCGATAACGACGAAACCTGTCAACGCACATGATACAACGATTTTGCCCGAGGCCTTCAGCGATATAATCGCCTTTAGTAAACGGATTGGCATGGATCTTTCGGGGGCTGCTCTCACACTTGATTCTGCCTTTGATTCTAAGGTGAATCATAAACTTATTAGAGAACAGGGACTGATCCCCGTGATCTATCCCAACCGGCGAAATGCTAAAGAACCTATCGTCATTGCGCGCATGTTCCGCTGGTTTGACAAAGTGATATACAAAGAACGATATAAAGTCGAGCGAACTTTCGGGTGGCAAGATACTTATCGAAAACTCGCACTGAGCTACGATAAACTCAAAGAGACCCGGTTAGGGTTTCGCCATCTCGCATATTCTATGATTAACTTACGTATAACTTTCAGCGATTCATAACGCCTACTCGCTATGAGTTCACAATCTAACTCATCCAAATCAAGCTTAAAGATGTTATTAATGGAGGTTCGCATGTCCAAGTTACACGACTGCTGGATGCAAGATTACTTCGTCTACTCGGTTATATTTGTAGCGTTCTTCGGGCCCGAACACGATGTCGAGTTCACGCTTAGCACTCTCTTCGGAGTCCGATGCGTGTACAATATTATGTGTTACGTTCACCGATAAATCGCCCCGAATTGTTCCGGGTTGGGATGTCATCGGATCCGTATCTCCGTTGAGCAGCCGGACCAATTCTATCGCGTTTCGCCCCTCAATAACTAAGGCAACGATGGGTGCCGAAGTCATGAATTCAATAAGGACATCGTAAAAAGAGCGTCCCTGATGTACAGCGTAGAGTGCTTCTACCGTCTCGCGCGGGAGTTGTTGTAGTTTCATACTGACAACTTTCAGTCCCTTGCGCTCGTAGCGTGCAATAACTTCCCCGATAAGTCCACGTTGGACTCCATCGGGTTTGATCAGCACCAATGTCTGTTCTGTTTCCATCATCCCTCCATCCGAACCCTTTACGTGTGCCAACATAGCACATACACTTTAAACCTGAGCGACTGACTACCGTAATACAAGCATCTCAGACTTGACATCAAGTCTTTTTAAGTATATCATATTTTCGAGACGGTTTCAATTTTATTTGCCTAAAATAGATTTAATAGAGGTGCTTATGTACGATAAACTCGGAGAAGCGGTATTAAAAACAAAAGAACGGATGGAAGTCGGTGTGATTACTGCCCCTGACGAACCGCATGCTGAAGAGGTGAAACAATTCCTCGGGCATAAAGGCGGCAACTGGGAATGGCATATTGAGCGGTGTGTCACGGAAGCACTTGATGCGTTGGAAACCCGTTTCTATGTCGGTAAACTCGACGGACGCGTGATTACGAACATTATGACGGTCGAACATGAAGGTATCGGCATCTTAGGGCATGTCTTTACGCTCCCGAACCAGCGTAGGAAAGGGGCATGTAAAGGCGTGATGGGATACCAGATGGAGGATTTCCGAGAGCGCACCGGTCGCGCCCTCTATCTCGGCACAGGCTACAATAGCCATCCGTATTATATCTATCACAGTTTCGGATTTGAGAGCGTGTTTTCAGCATCTGGATTTATGAAGTATCATGTCAATTCGGACTTTGAGGAACGCTATTTCGCGCCTGCGCCTGTGGCGGCGAAATCGGTTGAATGGCACGATTGGCCGAAAGTCACGGCACTCTCAGGGATTGTCGGATGGGATGCACTCCGGAGTCTGGCGTGGGATGTCTACGGTCCCACGAACATGGAAGGTGGCTTCCTCGGCTTCAAACACGCTTTAGAAGTCGAAGATGCCTACGACGCTGCCAAATTGCTGGTTACCTCGGAGGGCGCCATCGTTGGGTGGGCGACTGTAAACCGTGACGGACGCTGGCAGCCGGCGACTGCAGTATTGGACCTCTTTTTTCATCCGAATTTTACGGACGCTGTTCCGGCATTGCTTTCGGCGGTGGCGTTTCCTGATGTGAAGGTGCAGTGTTATGTTGATAGCGGTGCTGAGCAGAAGGCAGCGGTTTTAGAGACGGCAGGATTTACCTGTGAAGGTCGGTTTGAAAAGCAGTTTGTGTATGGTGGAGAGACTTATGATGTTTTGGTGTTTGGGCGGGAATGACGAGAGAGGTGGCATACTCTGTAAGTATGCCTCTCTTACCTCTCATTTCAATTTGACAAACCACTAATCCTTGTGGTATCCTATTCTTAGGTTCACAAGGAAGCCGCCAGTCCGCGGGAAGGGTTCAACCTGCCTTGTTTCTTCCGAATAACTGAAATCTTCTTTCTTTGCCTGTAAATGCGGACGACAGGTACCACGAGAGGAGATTCTCATGCGATATAAGCAATTACCCACCAACCCGAATCTTGAACACCTTAAGTCTCAAGCGAAACAACTCCTTAAGGCACACAAAGAAGGTTCTCTTGACGCTTTCCAGCGGATTCGCTCCTTCTTTCCAAAACTGTCCGATGCTACAGACGCAGAAATCCAAAGTGCTGCCTTCGGTTTACAGGACGCGCAATTGGTTATGGCCCGTGAATACGGGTTTGCAAGTTGGTCGCGGTTGAAGGTAGCGGTGCTGCATCAAGAACAAGTAGCAGAAGGAACATCAGCCGAAGACCTTTTGTTTCAAATACTTCGCATAACTGATCTCACACAGGCGGATATTCAACGCGTAGCAGAACTGCTAACTGCGGATCCTTCGCTCGTGTCTGCGAGAGACGAGAATGGACGAACACCTATCGAAGCACTTGCTTCAAGAGGCCTGATAAATTTCGGTAAAGAGAAGTGGTACAGACCGATACGGCAACTCTATGGCCTCTTTAGGGAACACGGCGCAGCAACAGATATTGTCGCGGCGATCCGAATGGACGACCTTGATTATGTTGAGGCGACTATCCGTAGCAATCCACAGGTGCTTAAGCAATGGTTTGACATTTCAAGTACTTGGAAGGGTATAAGTCTTCTCGCGATTGCGGCGGGGTGCGCTCGGACAGAGATCGGCAAAACCCTTATCGAAGCAGATCCTTCACTGGTAACAGCAGGGCAAGGCGACGGTAAAGCTCCAATGGATTTATTGGTGAAACCGTGGCATCATTCCGCTTTTGAAGTCGAACCGCGGAAACCTTTTTACGACCTATTGATTGAAAAAGGTGCTGTGCCAGATTTAGGTGCCGCAATCATAATGGATGATGAACCAAGGGTCGTGGAACACATCTGGCGCGACCCAAAAGTGTTTGAGCAGCAATTCGTTTGTGGCAATCAGATGGTATTTCGTCCTATTGAAATTGCGGCGGCTTATGGGCATGACTTCGTTCTTGGTGTCCTATGCGGTCTCGCCACAGCGTACGAAGTAGATATTACGCAGGATTTGGCATCCGCCTTGACGCAGACCTTTGCTTTGGACGTAACGGAACGACTGCTTAAAGCCAGCAAACCATCCCCTTCAGTTTTGACGAATGCGCTTGCTTTCGCATGTGAGGTCTATCAGCCGGAAAAGGTTCACCTGTTGCTCAAATACGGTGCCGATCCGAGCGCGTCCTTTAAGGCAAAGTTTCGCTACGATGTCGTGCAGAATCTGAAATTGGATGACGATGGCTCTCATACCTGTGAAAGATCTCCGCTTTTCTTACCAGGTACAAATACACTGGCGTACGAAACTGTCTCGCCTACTCACGAGATGTCTCCGCTCCTTGTTGCGATAGGGACGTGGTATGGGGTGAGAGAGGCGGCAGAGGCACTTGCGGAATGCTTGGAAGTTGTGAAGGCACTCCTCGATGCAGGTGCAGATTTGCACCGGTCCTATAAGGTGGATATAGATGATGAAATCTTGGAACTTACGCCGCTGACGTATACACAGAAACTCGCATCTCTGTTTCCAGATAAGCCTTTTGATAGGATTCTTGAAGCACTCGGTGCAGATGTGATCCGCTAAGAAGATGGGATATCTGATCCCCTTACAAAGTGATTTTTCACTTTATGCACCCATACCACGAAAAATATGTGTCTTTAATAACAGGAGAAATATACACCAATACACCTTTTTTAGGTAAATCCTTTATCTTATTGCTTTTCCATCTGTCCTACTCGTTTCTGTAGTCGGGCAAACTTTATAAGGATACCCATGGAAAAAAGAAAGTTCGCCTATAAAGCCTTATGGACTGTGTTGTTGCTCGGCAGCAGCCTTCTCGTCATATATTCACAAGCCGCTGCAGCCGGAATCCTGTCTTTTACTTCCAAGCACGAAGGAAAATCTAACCTTTATCTGATAGATAGCACAGGACAGAATCTTCAAAAATTCGAAACCAATAACACGAATAAATCCTCTCACACTTGGTCCCCGGATGGACGCTTTTTCGCCTACCTTTCCAATCATGCTGGTAGTCCCGACATCTACGTGATGGACATCAGAAACAAGGAGACCCGTAAGTTGATAGACCATCCTAGTAGAGACCTATGGCCTGCGTGGTCGCCTAACGGAAAATGGATCGCCTTCGTCTCGGATCGGACGGGGGATATGGATATTTATAGAATTGATGTAAATGGTTCAAATCTAAGGCGATTGACAAATAGGGGAGACAACCAAAATCCTGCTTGGTCGCCAGACAGCCAGTGGATTGTCTATGATTCGTATCGCGGCGGGAACCACAACGCAGGTGTTCCTGGACGGCATTATCTCTATAGAATGGCTGCCGATGGAGGTAGGTCGAAACGACTCAGAGGTGCTCGAAACTTATCGGGATGCACATGGTCGCCCGATGGCAAACAGATTGCCTTTGCTGCCGGGAATCCTGGAGATCAAGGCATCAACATCTACGTTATGGATACCGATGGCGACAATCTCCGAAAACTTACGCGGGTGGGGGCAGGTGCCCAGGCCAGTCAACCAGCATGGTCGCCCGATGGACAGTGGATCGCCTATGCCTTCAAAAAGATGGTCCGCCAGCTGAGACCCGGTGAGAGAGTACCCATTAATGAAGTCTTTGGTGACAGTGCCATCTATCTTGTAAAGGCTACAGGTAATGTCAACGAACCCACCGAGGTGGCGAATGGATTCTCACTCGGTTTAAATCCAGAATGGGTGCCAGAAACTTTCTTCTCGGTTTCCGCTACTGCAGAGAAACAAATCACCTTCTGGGGTACGCTCAAACAGCTGGTAATTGACTGACCATTATCGCATTAGGAGCTATGGTCATAACTTGTTCCCACACCTACTTCCGCACAGCGATTTTCCCGACCTTCTGTTTACGAATATCGCCTTTCTGTGCCGTAAATTTGTAGAGATAGACCCCGTTCGCAAGGGGTTCGCCATCGGCATCGTAGCCGTCGTAGTGGTATTCGTTGTAAGAGACAGACGCATCGAGGGTGTCAATCGTCACGATACGCCGACCCGTTATCGTGTAAATATTCAGACTCACCTCGTCAGCACTCTCCGTGAGATAGTAAGCGAAATGCGTGCCGCTTCCGGGTGCGAAGGGGTTAGGGAAATTGGCGATGTTTGCAATCTCAAACTCACCGGCTACCGTTCCGGTGCGCTCCGTGTCTGATACATTGCCGTTTGTGTCTTGTGCCTGTAGCCGGACGCGGTACTCTCCAGGTTCCAAAACAGGCGTATAGGTTACCAACAAGAGATTGTTATTCGTTGGTGACGCAGCAATTACATATTCGTCTTCTGGCACGCGCTGCCCGTTCTTCGTGAGGATGATGTGTGCTGAACGCGAGTCAACGCCGTTCGCATCCTCAATCCGTGCAGAGATAACAGGTGTATCCGAGACATAATCCCCATCAATGAAGCCCTGATGCTCAAAGGTTAGTTCAACCGATGGCGGTGTTGAATCGCTATGGAATAACATCGCGAACGTCCCCGGTAACTCGACCTCCGCGGAGATACGCTCATCATCAGCAGTCTCCTGACCCACCCGAATCCAATTGCCGTTATCATCGTCTCGCCTATAAATGTATGCATCGTCCCTGGTTTCCCCTTTTAGGAACGTAACAGTCGCCACCAACTCCGTCTGTTCAGCCACATCGAGGTGATAGGCAACCTGTGGCGCAGATTCCGAAACCGCAGCGATATCGGGTTGGTTTGTAATTGTCAAAGCTTCTTCCGAATAGGTTAGTATGGTAGTGGTTTGAAGGTTGTCCGATGGCACAGTAACTTGGAAAGTTCCGTCTGCGCTTCGGATCGGTTGATCAAGCGTATCCGGTGTAAGAACGAACCGATTCCCCGTAAACCGTTTCGCTGCGCTGTTATTTAGTTCCCGCTGCTCAAGGATACTCCCACGCGGCAGTTCCTCAGACGGTGGATCTACGTAGACAGAGATAAGATATTCGCCCGGTGTCGGTTCCCATGGAACGCTCACAACGCCTTGACCACCGGGTAAAATTTCGGAAATGACCTGAACATCCCCAAGCGGTGTCGCGTTCTGTAAATCCTCAATCGTTGGGACGGAGGTGGTATGCGGAACAGTTGCAGCAGCTTCAGGACTCAAGGTTTGGAGATAAAAGCGGACAGGGACATTTTGGGCAGGTGCGCTGCCTTGATTGCGGACTTGCGCCGAGAGCACAAACGGCGGTGTTGTCGTCCAAGCGATCGTCTGGTCCAAAAGGAGGAGATCCACCTCAGCTCTGACGTGTCCGAACTCATAAGTGACGACCTCCGTTTGCAGTGTGCGTCCACCTTCTACTTTCACCTCTAAGTAATAATCAATGAGGTCCCCTTCAGGGTATCCCGGAATCGGGTGTTCGCTTCTATAGGTTGTCCCGGTCTGACGACTCACAGGAATCGTGAAAAACTCAATAGCATCCCAACTCCAAAAAAGGGTCAGTTCTTCAATACCGCTTTCATCCAATACTTCTGCATAAAGGTGAACAGGCTGATGCGGTTCCACCGGATAAGGCGCAATACGGACATTATCAACGTATCGAGATAAAACATTATAGGAGGCATGACCGATTAAATCTTCATCGGCATTCCAAGCGTAAACTTGTACATCGCCGACATCAAATTCAACACTCGCTGGGATTTCTATTTCTGTGGTGAACCGTCCGTTGGTAACAGGGACATTTTCCTGTTCCGAGGGCATGTCAACCGCCTCTTCAATCGCAGGCACAACGATAATCTCGGCATCTCCGCTAAAAGTGCGATCGGGTAATGTCCCAGAGACAGTCAGTAAAGTCTCTCGACTCCGCGAGGTCCCGATTTCTACTTCAACTTGCATCTGTTTGTTCGGCAGTTTCAGCCGAGTCGCTGGGTCCCCGAAAAGTGTAAAGACTTCAGCGAGATCGAGATACCCCGGAGCGTTGATAAGAAACTGCGTCTTGGCTTCAGCGAGCACCGCCCCTATATGCTGCGTTCGTTGTTTGAAGATAACATTGAAAATTTCCAAGTTCAGCAGATAATCACCGTCTAACAGCCCGATGCTGGTTGCGCCAATGACTGCAATCGCACCGCCATTTTCAGATCGGAGGAGCTCCTCAACAAGACTATTTTTATTGCTGTCAAAGGAACCTGTGTAACAGGTCATACTGATAACCAACGGGAGTTGTGAAATATTGGTTAAGTTCTGCTCAGGATCTTCAAAGTCAAGCATCCGACTGGATGACCAGATACCACCGCCCCCGTGTCCGATATAGTTAACGAGGCTGGCACCGTCGTTGAAACCGTCAATCACGCGCCTCGCGATAGGCGATCGGATCCGTTCATCGAAAGTTGCTTCCTCTGTGTGCGGTGCGTAGATACGTTCAGTTTCATATCGACCGTTGAGTTGATTACGAGAGATAAGTCGGTCCGTCTGAGAGTGAAACCGAAGATCCGAACCGGCAAGCATGAGAAGTTTCTTGTGCCACGGGCCGACCTGCGAGGTCGTTTCATAGTTGATTGTCCGTTCAACAAAGATACGGACATCTACACGATTGTTCGCTGGCATCCGTCCAATCAGCATATCTGGGAAACTGTCTGTGCCTCGAAAAGTAACGAATTGGTGGTCGCTTGCCGAAGCACCGTATCCTGGGATTTGCACCTGCGTTGTCGGAACGAAATTGGGTTGGTTCTTAAGATCAATATGTGTATCACCGACGAGGAAGACGTAAGTTGGGGCAGGCGGCTGCCAATTGTTGTAGGCGTAACTGAGAAACTCACGGATCGCATTCGGGTTGAGGATGCCGTGATTAAATTCGTCGTAGATATTTTGGACATCAACGACTTTAGTTCGCATCCCCTGTTGATTGCGAAAATCAGCAAGCGGTTGTACATCTTCAATGAAACTCTTGTGTGTAATGAGGATGTAATCCGCGGCGTTGTGCGTGCTACGTAAATCGGACGGCGTGTCTACCGAAATTTTCGGTTTTTGGAACCGGTTACGCGCGAGTGCGATATATTGGATGGCGGTATCATCCACATCCTTCGGTCGAATCTGCGTTGAACGGAACGGGAGTCGGTAAGTCTCAGACCCAGAATTGTCAATAATAGGTGCTAAACCGACATAACGGGTCCCGTCAATACCATAAATTTCTATGTCAGGCGTAGAGAAATTCTCTAAAACGACCTCAAAGTTTGGGTTGATAGCTCCAGTTTCATCAGGAAAGGGCGTGATAGCAAAGGGTAGCACATTCCCCTTCGCTTCAAAAGTCCGGCGATAATCAATCTGAATCCAGTTAAGCAGAACGATATCCAGAAGTTGATCGCTACTTCCCGGATTGATGATACGAATGACATTCCGTCCATTCTGGAGAAAAGATTGCGGTCGTTGATTCTGAAGCTGATATTCGGCTTCACCTTTCCAACGTACCTCGCCGAGGCTAACCGCGTCGTTTAGCCATACATCCGCTTGGTGTTCTGTGTTAGATCTCCCATAAAATCCGATCCGTATTGTTGCGGGTACAGCAGTCTCCGCGACACCCGTGAGCGTAACACCGAACGGTTTTGACTCAGGGGCGGTCAATTGCGCCCAGAACCAACTGTCATTTGGTAGCGGTGGCAGTTCCGCTAAAGTAAACCAGCGCTCCTGCAGTCCCTGACTGAATTCCTGATACCTCTGGTCCTCCGTCAGGTTCGCATTGGGAAACCGTCTAAAGTGGCTATCCTTTTCAAAGTGAGCACGTGTGAGAAAGTGCTTGTGGATTTGAGCGTCAACGCTTCCATCAAGGGAGGTCCGCGTCCCCATGCGGCTTCCGGGTCCGGCGTTCCACGAGAGCCAATACACATTTTCATCAGAAAACGGGTTGATATAACTTGCTTCTCCATGAAGCTGCTCGCCGTAGAAAATAATCTCATCTGTCGGATTGAGTCTTCCGTCGCCCTCACCTCGAACAAAGATTGGAACCTGTTTCCCTCTGTTTGTCACTGTCAACGTCCTGGGTGTAATGGCGTCTATATCAACCCCGACTGCCTCCAAGTCTCGTCCAGTAACGCTATACATCCCATCCTGAGTAACACTGAGTTTATGGCGAGGTGCTATGGCAGCAATACTTGGTGCTTGTGGAACTCGGAAGGTCGTCCCACGCCACTGCCTGGCATCTTGCGGATTCACCAAGACGCTTTCAAAAATCGCATCGTAAGCAGCGGACTCAGGCATCAAGGGTCCCCGTTGTGTTAACAACGCTTCACCGGAGCGGAGAAAACGAACTTCAACGATAAGCCTGTGATAAAGTCGCAACTCCCGACGCACAGGATTGTATTGGACCGGATTGAATTGAATCGGAAGGACCCGGTTCTCCCGGATCCAACCCGCTTCTCTGGTCTCTACGAGATTGGTAGGAAAAAAGCGGTCGGTTTTATGGCTGTTGGCTGTTGGCTGTTGGCTGTTGGTTGTTGGTTCTTGGTTGTTGGCAAAGAGGTTCTCTGGGAAATCAGGGGCACCTTCACTGGCAGCCACCTTACGTGTGCTAAACTCTTGTTCAACAATCCGCACTTGAAAA
This sequence comes from Candidatus Poribacteria bacterium, assembly GCA_965232115.1. Lineage (GTDB taxonomy): Bacteria > Poribacteria > WGA-4E > WGA-4E > WGA-3G > WGA-3G. The sequence continues at coordinate 1,943,283 of OZ246958.1, read as the reverse complement.
TCGGCATCTACAGGGACACTGATGAAGGTAGACTGCACAGGGAGTCGTAGCGCACCCGGAGACTGGACAGTAAAACGGCATCCCGAAAAAGAGACAGTCTGCGTTTCAACACGAGATACTTGAAATTGATCGCCGTTATCGCCCTCTGTCCGTATTTCAAAATCGGACGCTGGGATGAGAAGTTGAATCGTTACGCCTTGCGGTGTTGTACGTACCAATTCAATCTCTCGTTGTGCGCCTACGCCTTCACGCACGGCTGTTCTGGCATGCCGATTGCTGGACGAAACCGGCACTGCCTCTGCATTGCTGGACGAACCGATGTAGGTGAAAGACCAAAAGGAATCTGTTCCGAGAAAAAAGAGAAGGGGAAAAAATACAAAACAGGTAATTAGGCAACGCTTTATCGGACGAATTTGCATTAAAGAGTAACTCCAAAATAGCTCATCGCGGTCCGCGAAGAAGCGATTAGCAAACCGCGAATAGCAAAGAAGGAAAAACGTAAAGCGAATAGCGGTACGCTATTAGCGATTAGCAAGATGATAAATCTCAATTTCCCGAATTTGAGCCATCGCGGGCTGCATGACACGATAATGTGGGTAGTAAAAACCGGCAAGCGTTTTCCGCTGGTCAACAATTTTATCATCGGGTTCCGCGATCATCTTATTCACGATTACATCATCAACAGTTCGGGTAACAACAATCCGAATCATCCGCGTCTGAAAGTTCAATCTATCAAAAACGAATTCGGCTTGTGCGCGTTCGTCGCCAATATTACGTCGCTGAATAATCGTATCAAAAGTCTCCCACTCTCCAGCTTCCTCGTTTAAATATTGCATTTCAAACCGGAAAAGGTTCCCATTGTGAATAACGATCTTTCGCACGGGATGGATCTCAGCAAACCGGATAACAAAGTTTCGCTCATTTTCCGCCGGGAGTGTGGCAAGCGTTTCAAGGTTCCCGTCGTTCATACCCGGATGATTTGACTCCGTGCCGTAGGCGGCTTGTGCAATATTTTCGCTGTATTGGGTCGATAACACCTGTGCCATTCTACAAGCACTGAAGTGTAAGCAGAGAAACAAAACAGTACCGAAAAGTGTAATAGCGCGTTTCATGCTTCCTCCTCCTGAAAAGTTATATCAAAATGGTCTACAATACCCATGACGAGCTCACGAATCGGTGCATCTTCAACACCGAAGACCTCTTGTGCGACACCAGGACCTGCTCCTACAATCACGGTGTCCCCCTCACCCGCACCCACATAGTCAACAGCAATCGTTGGAGTGCGAACAAGTTGAGATTTCAGACTCAGCGGTTGAATAAGCAGCAGCGTCCGATTTTGGTATGCAGGATGTTTAACGACAGAAACGGCTTTTCCGATTACTTTGGCAAGGTACATTTTTCAATTTCCCACTTCTGAGCCTGTGTCTGCTTCATCGAGCAGAGAAAGCGAATCGACAATGCCAACGATGGCGACATCAACCGGCATTCGTTTTCCCGGTACAATGCCCATGGCATCACCCCCAGTAACGATGTAGACAATTTCATCCACGCCTGCGTCGTGTAAGGTGTCAACTGCCACGAGCGGTTCAGAAATGGGCTCATATTTCTCGTCTAAAGGTTGTACAAGCAAGAGACGCGTGCCTTCCAAGCTCGGATCTTTTCGGGTCGCGACGACAGTGCCAATAACTTTTCCTAAATCCATTAGTTTTATTTTTCCTTGTTGTCCTTCAATTTATTTAGGGTTGTTAGTTATAAGTTACTATAGTTTGGACAATTTTAAAATTTTAGTGTAAAAAAGCAGAAAAGCAGGTATCCTTTCATAAAAACATACCACTGTTTTGAAAGGAATGTAAAAATGGACCTCCTTTTCTGCCTGAGAGATATTCTATCGGATTTTCGACATTTATTCAATCAACAAAACTTCGCCTTGTTCCAAGCGTTCATCTTCGGCTTCATTGCCAATAAAGGCAATGGCACACTGACAGATCTGTATCAATCGAGTGCCTCAGAAACCCAGTATTGGTCATTTCCGAAGTTTCTCTCTCGGGGACAATGGAACGCCGATGCTGTTGCCGCCGTTCTCATCAGACGGATTCAACATCTCTTTAGGGACTGGGTTTATGTCTATGATGAGACCCAAGCACTAAAGACCGGCAAATGCCAATGGGGGTTACATTTTTTCCGCAACTTCAGTTATCAAAAGCATCGTCTGAACCAATCAAAGTTTCATCATGGACACGAGTTTGGGGCGTTAGGTTTACTCTGTCGAACTGCGACAGACTGGCATTTATTCCCCGTTTGGGTGAAACTCATTCTGCCCGAGTCGATCCGCGATAAAAGTCAGACGGTGTTGAAACGTATCTGTTCAAAGATCGCCCCGGGACTTATTATCTTTGACCGGGGTTTCGCACGGCGAAAGGTCTTTGCAATGGCACTAAACTTCGGGCATCATATCTTATGTCGTGCGAAATCTAATGCCGTGTTCTATCGTTTACCGAAACCGCCAAAACGCCCGCAACGCGGGAGACCTCGGAAATACGGAGACCGTCTTGATATTCGCCGGCTACGCTATAATGACATAGATATAGACGGTCAAAGTTATTCGATTGCCTCAAAGGTCGTCCGGACGAAGATGTGTGATGAGAATGTTCGACTCGTTGTTATTCGTAAGCGTCCGAAAGCATCAAAACCGTATCGGTATTTCTGCGTCTTTACAACAGATGTGACGCTTGGGATACCTCAGATTGCGACATACTATCGCAAGAGGTGGCTCATAGAAACAGCTTTTCGAGATGTCAAACAGCACTTCGGATTTGATGCCTATCGGCTGAAATCTCGAAAAAGTATCAATCGATTTGTGCAGCTAAGTTTCGTGGCTGCGAGCCTAACGAAGTTGATATTCACAATGCCCAATACTACACAGAAAACTATCGGTGTTCAAAGCGTCTGTCAACATCTCGGCATTCATTGGTATCGTCCGAGAAAACTCACACAAGGCTTGCGGGTGGCTTATCTCCGATCGCAAATCGCAGTCGCAGCATTTTCTGCTAAGTTCAAAGAAAAAACAAACTCGCAGAATATTAATATGAGGTTTCAAGACCATACACCCCTGCCTTGTGACAAGGCAGCATAACTTTACAATATTGTCCAAACTATAGTATAAGTTATAAGTTAACATCAAATTGTAGCATAAACTTTTAGTTTGTGGCACGGACTACGTAGACGAACAGTTTGTCAGATCAGTAGAACCCTTTATCAAACCCACGTTAAGTTACCAAGCACACTTACCTTACAACCATCAAACCAATTTATACTCGACCAACTTCGTATGGAGTGTGTTTCGGTTAATACCGAGGATGTCTGCCGCCTTACTTCGATTTCCGTTGGTGTGTTCCAGCACAATTTTAAAGAGGGGCTTCTCAAAAATAGCGCGGATCTCAGCGTAAAGTTCACCCGGCGGCGTTTCGGATTCCATGTGTTGTTCCACATACGCATGAAGCAACCCATAAATCTGTGCGTCAAGGTTTCCTTGTTGCGCTGGACTCAGCGAACTCGGTTCATTCAGAATCGGGTCGAAATGCTCAGGCAGCAGCATCTGCCCAGCACACATCACCAGTGCACGCTTGATAGCATTTTCCAATTCACGAACGTTGCCGGGCCACTCATAAGCCGTGAGGAGTTTGACGACTTCCGTGGAGATGCGGATTTCCGGGAGCTGGTATTCCTCGACGAACCGGTGGGTAAACAGATCTATCAGTTCTGAGATGTCCTCTTTCCGTTCACGGAGCGGTGGTAGAGAGATCGGGATGACGTTGAGACGATAGTAAAGATCTTCCCTGAACGCCTTCTGCGCAATTGCGGCTTCAAGGCTGCGGTTGGTGGCGGCGATAATACGCACATCAATAGGGTGCGTTTCCATCCCGCCCATCGGCTCTACTTCGCGCTCCTGTAGCACACGGAGCAGTTTCATTTGGACCTCAACCGGCAATTCTCCGATTTCATCGAGAAAGATAGTCCCGCCATCTGCCTGCTGAAATTTCCCTGTCCTTGCGGTGTGAGCATCGGTGTACGCCCCTTTGACGTGTCCAAAGAGTGTGCTCTCTATGAGACTCGACGGCATAGCACCACAATCGACGATGACGAAAGGATTGTGTGCCCGATGGCTGTTTTGGTGTATCAATTGGGCAACCAACTCCTTACCCGTCCCGCTTTCACCTAAAACAAGAACCGTTTCGTCGCTAACCGCAGCGCGCCCAATCTTAAGATATATCTCCTGCATCGCTGGACTCTGCCCGACCATTCTGCCTTGTCTATCGACATCAGGCAACACCGATGTTTTGACATTCTTCGTCTGGTTCGTAGCGGCGGCAGCGCGCGACACAAGATCCAGGAGCTGCCTCTGATCAATCGGTTTTGTCAGATACCCATACGCCCGTTGTTTCGCTGCATCAATGGCCGTCTGCGTCGTTCCGTGTGCGGTAATTACAACGATTGCGGCGGTGCTATTATATTTTTGGATTTCCTCGATTAATTCAAGTCCATTGACATCGCCTAACCAAATATCGAGCAGAATCACATCAATATCGGCGCGCTTGACATGCGCCAAAGTTTCATTCCCATTTCGCGCTCTGAGGGTTTTGTATCCTGCTTTTTCAAGGGTGGCCGCGAGGATGTGTCGAAGACTATCATCATCGTCAGCAATCAGCACTACATTTGACATATTTTTAACTATTCGCTATTCGCTATTAGTCGTTAGCAATTCGCAAAGACGCAAGCGTTACGGAACACTCTCTTTGCGAATCGCGAACCGCGGACCGCTAACCGCTATTCACTGGCAGCGACATAATGAACGCCGTGCCGACATCAAGGTTCGGATCAACTTCAATACTCCCTTGGTGTTCGGCGAGAATCTTTTGGCTAATGTAAAGCCCAAGACCCGTCCCTTTTTGTTTCGTTGTATAAAATGGATCAAAAAGCATTGGCACATCTTCGGACGAAATTCCGGGACCATCATCCTGAATTCGTACCCGGACGAGACCTGTTTCCTGTAGGTATTCTGTCTGAACCGTTAATGTCCCTTCTGTATCCATTGCCTCAATAGCATTGTAAAACAGGTTGAGGAGCACCTGTGTAATCCCATCTTCATTTATCTTGACCAGCGGGCAATTGCTGTCATATTGGGTGGCGATTGTGATTGCCCGATGTTCTAATTCGGGACGACAGATAGCGAGACTATTTTCAAGTAGGTGATGAATGTCCTTCTGTTTTGCGGCTTGCATCGCCGGTTTACTGAAGGCGAGCAACTGCTCAATGAACCGGTTTAGCCTGTCCACCTCTTTGATAATGATTCCGGTGTACTCCTTAATCTCATTTTGAGAGAGCTGTATTTGATCGGAATAAGTCTCGACTTGAGAATCCGATTCCACCGTATCCGCATGTTGAAGCAATTGGGTGCCAAGTCGGATACTCCCCAAAGGATTTCGCACCTCGTGTGCGATGGTTCGGACCAATCTGCCAAGCGTTGCCATCCGTTCTGACTCGACGAGTGCGTCAATTGTTTGTTGAATCTTGACCCGTTGCGCGATGGTCGAAGCAATAATCGTCAGGAGTCGTCGGTCGTCCTCTGCTGAAAATTCGTCCGATGCTTTGTCAATCGTTAATGTACCGATGACCTGCTCTTCTATAATAATCGGTATACACCAGAAGGCGATTATATCTTTCGACTCAACGCTCTCCGGTTCAAAGAGTTTAACGTAGCTCCGCGGATTCCGAGTTTGTGGCACACCGATCGCTTTACCGGATTCAAGCACCTGTCGCTGAATGTCTTCTATCTGATTGTCAGTGCCGCGTTTCATCTCAGCGGGTGTAAGTCCTAAGACGGTTTCCACCGAAGTAACGACCTTCCCGTTCTCATAGAGATGCAACGCCCCGCGGTATATACCAAGCCGTTTAGAGAGGATCTCAATGATGCGTTGAAAGAGACCTTTTAACTCAAGATTCGCGTTCGCCGCTTGGCTCACCTCAAACAGCGTAGAGATGTCCCGGACCTGTTTCTCTAAATTCGCATTGACACTGTTAATCTCCTCTATTTCGGCGGCACCGCTACGGCGTTGGGTCTGGAATTGACGAATGACACGGATAATACCGAAGACAAGAAACGGATAAAGGAGCGCGACAATCGTGCTTTCAGTGTGCGTCGGATAGCGAAAAACATAAACCCAATTGGCTACCGTCGTAATGCCGAACAGGACGTTTTGTTCACGAGGTTGAGCATATATCACAACAAGAATCATCACGCCATAGTAGCAGTGGCTCACTGCGATATAATATTCCTGCATCTGAAACAGATGCGTACCAACATTGACGAGGAGGACAAGAAGCGCGAGAAAAAACGTTAGCATCCTTTTAACGATTATGTCTGAACGGTGTTTCCGTTGTCAACACCCGGGGAATGCCATACGGCATTCACACCGTTGATTCTCTAAAATTGGTTAAAGCCCTGTTTTAGATTATGAAAGGTTTTTTAACGGTTCAGACACGATTACAAAGCTAAGAAATTATTGAGCATCTTTAACCCGACGCGTCCGCTCTTTTCGAGGTGGAACTGTGTTGCAATGAGATTATCATGCGCAATCGCGCTACAGAACTCAAGCCCATACTTCGTTTTTCCAATAACAATGCCCTGTTTTGCCGGAACAGGGTAATAGGAATTAACAAAATAGAAGTGTGCAGGATTCGGAACGTCTTTAAAGATTGGGTGTGATGCCGTTTGGTAGACTTCGTTCCATCCGATCTGTGGTACCTTTAACATTTCGGTCCCCGAACCTGTCCGGGTCGCCGGATACTTTTTTACATATCCCGGTAGGAGATCGAGGCACTCGGCATCCTCTTCTTCGCTGTGCTCAAAAAGAATCTGGATACCGATACAGATACCGAGCATCGGCTTGCCAGTCCGATAAAAATCAACCAAGACCTCATCGAGTCCGCGCTTTTGCAGCGTCTCCATCGTGGCTTTTGCCGCGCCGACACCAGGAAAAATAACGCGTTCAGCGGCGGCTATCGTTTCAGCATCAAAGGTAATCTGATTTTCGTAACCGAGATGTGCCAACGCGCGCGCAACACTCGTCAAGTTACCGGCATCGTAATCTATGATTGCAACCATATTTTTAACTATTAACTAAGACTGATGTTATTTAACCCAAGTATGAATGCCGCATAGCACTCCGCTGGAGTGCAATTCGATTAAATACGCCCTTTCTATAGACATATCACCCCGCTGGGGTGAGGAAAAAACGAAAAAGTTTTCTGAAATGCTCAAAATCTGTTAGTAGCAACTTGGGTTTATTTATTATTTTAAAACGCTATCAATCGTTTTATAAAGATTCGCCGTCTCAATCCCAGCGACAGCCGCTTCAAAGCCTTTGTTTCCTGCCTTTATCCCAGCGCGTTCAAGTGCCTGCTCTATTGTATCTGTGGTGATGACCCCGTAGATGACTGGCGTGTCTGTATTGACAGATGCTTGGGCAATTCCCTTCGCACTCTCAGCAGCAACGTAGTCAAAATGGGGTGTCGCGCCTCGGATGACGGCACCTAAGCAGAGAACGGCATCATACTTTTCACTGCCCGCAAGACGTTTGGCGATTGCGGGAATCTCAAAGGCACCCGATGTCCAAAAAACATCGACCTCATCCAAGTCAACGCCGTGTCGCTTTAGGGCATCCAACGCACCGCCAAGGAGTTTTTCGGTAACAAAACTATTGAATCGGCTTACAACAATCCCGAATGTGAGACCTTCGCCGAGAAGATGTCCTTCATAAACATTTGCCATTTTTTTAACTATTAAATCTGGTCACCGTTCCACTTCGTTTCACGGTGGTTTCTGGTTAAGTTGAACCCATCTGGGTTATGAAAAGTTTCCTAACAATTCACCAAAGTTTGAACAATTTTCGGGAACAACAAGCCAGCAGGAATCTGGATGCCTGATCCCAGACAGAAATTTATTCCTCGTCTAAGAGGAGGTGTCCAAGTTTAGAACGTTTCGTCTGTAAATATCGGCGGTTAAAGGGGTTCGGCTCGGTTTGTAAAGGAACGCGTTCGACAATTTCGAGTCCATGTCCATCTAACCCTCTAACTTTCTGGGGGTTGTTCGTCATTAATCGCATTTTCCGAACCCCCAAGTCGGCGAGTATCTGCGCCCCGATGCCGTAATCTCGGAGATCGGCGGGAAAACCGAGGTGTTCGTTGGCTTCAACGGTGTCCAATCCCTCGCTGTCTTGAAGCTGATAGGCGCGGAGTTTCCCTTTGAGCCCCATGCCTCTGCCTTCCTGGCGCATATAGACGAGCACACCCCTGCCCTCTTTCTCAATATTTTGCAAGGCGATTTCAAGCTGCTCACCACAATCGCATCTGAGGGATCCAAAGACATCGCCTGTTAGGCATTGGGAATGGACACGGACCAAGATAGGTGCTGCGTTGGCAACATCGCCCTTTGTGAGTGCGATATGGGTTTTATCGGCTTCAACACTCTCGCCGTCGGTATCTGTGCTTTCGTAGGCGTAAAGTTTGAATTCACCGTGTGCTGTTGGAATATCTGCAGTCGCAACTCGCCGAATCAAGGTTTCTGTCTGACGGCGATATGCAATCAGATCGGAAATTGTAATAATTTTCAGTTGGTGTTGTGCAGCAAACTCCAGCAACTCAGGCACGCGTGCCATAGTTCCGTCCTCGTTGAGTATTTCACAGAGAACGCCTGCGGGATAGAGTCCTGCCATACGTGCCAAATCGACAGTGGCTTCTGTATGACCGGCGCGCCGGAGCACGCCACCCGGTTTCGCTTCCAATGGGAAGATATGTCCGGGTCGGACAAAGTCTGAGGGTGTAGCGTTTGGGTCAATGAATTTGCGGATGGTATAGGCGCGCTCTTGCGCCGAGATACCTGTCGTGACCTCTTTCGCGTCGATTGTGACAGTGAAGGCGGTTTGCATCTGTGCGGTATTCGATGCGACCATGGGGTAGAGTTCGAGTTCGGCAAGCCTTTCTGAACAGGTAGGCAAACATATCAAGCCACGACCATATTTCGCCATGAAATTGATAGTCTTTGCCGTCACCTTTTCAGCCGCCATGATGAGATCGCCTTCGTTCTCGCGATCGGGTTCATCAACAACGACAATCAGTTCCCCATTTTGGATTGCAGAGAGTGCTTCAGGAATGGTGTTAAATGTATTTGACATAATGGCTATCGGCGTATTAGTCATCAGCTGTCAGCCATCAGCCATCAGCAAAGACGCAAGCGTTAAAAAACGCCTCTTTACTGACCGCTGAAAGGTTTTTCGTAGAAAAACCGTGCTGAAAGCCGATTACTATCGCCGCTGACGGCTATTCGATATAGCCGTGTTTCGCTAAAAAACTCAAATTGAGGGTCTCGGAACCGATTTGCTCAGTCCAACCCGACACCTCGTCACTATTTTTCAGAAGTGTTTCAATATAACGCGCAATAAGATCGACTTCAAGATTGACTCTGGTCCCAGTCCGTTTCATATCCAAAGTCGTGACCGCCTTCGTATGCGGAATCAAAGCGACTTCAAAGGAATCTTTAGAAATATCTGACACAGTTAAACTGATACCGTCAACGGTGACAGAACCTTTGTAAGTGATGTAGCGTCTGGTATTATCGCTTATCGTCACCCGCATTAGAGAGGCATCTCCTTCGTCTTTCCAGGCGCAGATTGTTGCGACTTCATCCACGTGTCCGAGGACGAGATGTCCACCGAGTCTGTCGCTTAGCCGAAGTGAACGTTCCAAGTTAACCTGTTCGCCGACTTTCCGTTCACCTAATGTCGTCCGGCGTAAGGTTTCAGCAGATATATCCGTAGCGAACACCGTCGGTGTGAGCGAAACAATCGTAAGACAGGCACCATCAACGGCAATACTATCGCCGACTTTTGCATCCGTGAGGATCTCACCCGCCTGAATTTCGAGGGTCGCCGCTTCGGATTTGCGTTGGATACTCCTCACCGTGCCAAGTTCTTCAACAATCCCGGTAAACATGCTACAGATACCCCTCAATAAGAAAGTCGGCAGCATCAGAAATCGGTGTGATACTGACCCGTTTCAAATGCGGTACATCCTTTAAACTTGCAATCCCTTCACCGCCGATAGGTCCGGGGGCATCCCGCCCGCCAATCAATTTCGGTGCAATAAAACACATCAGCTTATCCACAACGCCTGCGGCTATCGCTGAGGCATTGACTTCTCCACCGCCTTCTATCAGGACGCTTGTTATCTCACGTTCACCCAATATCTCCATCAAACGCTTGAAACAGATCCTGCCGTGTGCCGCTGGAACGATTATCACTTCTGCCCCCGCTTTTTCAAGAGCCCTGATGTTTTCCGCGGGTGCCTCTGGTGTCACAGCAATAATGACACCGGCACTGCTTTCGGGGTTGAAGATGCGTACGTCCGTGGCGGTTCTGCCGTGCGAATCTAACACAATCCGAGTTGGGTCTTGTCCCTCTCTATTCTGTAGCCGCGTCGTGAGTGTAGGATTATCGCGAACAACTGTACCTTTGCCGACGAGTATTGCATCCACTGCGTCGCGAATTTCATGTCCGTGCTGTCGTGACCCCTCAGAGGTAATCCACTGTGATTCACCCGACATAGTAGCGATTTTCCCATCAAGACTCATGGCGGTTTTCAGAATCACAAACGGCTTGCCGGTCTGAATATATTTCTTGTGAACTTCATTCAACCGCGCGGCTTCTTCAGCACACGTGCCGACATGGACGCGGATCCCCGCATTTTGTAACTGGCGCACCCCTTCACCGGCAACACTCGGATTCGGATCAACCTCTGCAACGTAGACTTCAGCAACACCCGCCTGCAGGACTGCCTCCGTGCAGGGCGGCGTCCGTCCCCAATGGCAACACGGCTCCAGGTTCACATAAAGCGTCGCACCTCTGGCGTTTTCGCTTGCGGCGTTCAAGGCGTGGATCTCGGCGTGTGGGGTTCCGGCTTTCTGGTGGTATCCTTCACCGACAACCTGACCGGCTTTTACAATCACCGCACCCACGAGCGGATTTGGACTTGTACGTCCACGTCCTCGACGCGCTAAATCCAAGGCGCGTTTCATAAAGGTTCTATGTGCTTCGTCCATGAAGAATAGACATAACACGCCGCTGGCGTGCGGGTTCGGACTCCCATTCGTGTTGCGTTCTATTGTCAGGATAAATCCGTGTTACTGCCGTTTCCTATAGGAGGCGGCTCGTCGAATGGGATGCCTTTGGCTTCCGCTTCAAGTCGACGCTTGTTCCAATCAGCGATTTCCTGATATGCCTGTCTGATGCCTTCAGCTCTGCCTTCAGCTCTGCCTTGCTCAAGACCTTGGGCTTTACCAATTTCTATGCCCTCGGCACGGAGCCTGTCTCTATAGAGTTTTGCATATCCTAACATGATGCCCTCCCATACATGCGATAGAATGAAAAACCAACCGACTATGAGCGTCATTAGAACCGCCATACGGGTTAATATCGTTTCACCCAAAGCCTCCCAAGTCCAACCTAACGAAAGCTCTGCTGAAACACTGAGGATTACCAAACTTGAAAAAGTCCATACAAAGAGACGGAACCATTTTCGCGGGATCCTCACTAATGATACATAGTCACTCTCACTTCTATTCAAAAAAAGTACTCCAGTAAAAAGGTTGCCGCCAGGGTATTATTTTTTCAGCAGTTAGGTTAATAGTATATCATATTTTGTTCAGAAATCAAAATGAATTTTCATTGGCTTTCAGCCGTCAGCGGTCAGCGATCAGTTAAGAGGGCTCCGTGGAATAAGTTCTCGTCTGACTATTAAGATCCCTAACTCCTGGCGATTAGCCTCTCCAGACACTCGAGGACTTCCGCCTGTGGGATGAGATCGAACTGGTGCGAACCGATATACATATATTGAATAACCCCGGCTTTGTCAATGACAAACGTTGCGGGGCGCGCGATGTTGTACGCCTCCAGACTCAACCAGTGATAGACACCGTAACTTTTGATGACCTCTCGTGTTTTGTCCACCAACAATGGGAACGTAATACCATTTTTATCCGCATAGCCCCGGAGTTCACGGGGCCACTGCCCAGCAATCGCGAGCGGCGTAGCCATCCATTCCGAGTATGCTTCCGTATATTCCTGCACCGTCGCCAACTGGCGGCGACTGTTTGGTCACCAAGTTCCTCGAAAAAAGGTTAAAACGACATTTTGCCTATCGCGGTATGTTTCGAGGGAGACTTCCACGCGTTGATGCGAAGGGAGTGTGAAGCGTGGCGCGGTATCACCGATACTGAGAATCTTATTTTTACGTGGCATAGTCAGATTGTATCAAAAACAAAGGTCGGTGTCAATTGGGTTCAGGAACAACCAAAATCCTTGACTTTTTTCTTTTTACGGGTTAAAATGAAAACAGACCATCAAACAGCACCAAACAAAACAGCAAAACATTAGGACAAGCCTCATGCGAAATTGGTTGACAATTGCTACTCTCCTTTCACTCTGTGCACCCCTATTCGGTATCGCCGATACAGAATCGAGTGGCCATAGCAAATACGTCCAACACGTGGAGCAAGGCTTTGTGTTCACATTTCAGGGGAATAATAAGGAAGCCATCAACGCGTTTGAAGCCGCTCTCGCCATTGAGCCTGAACACGCTGAGATTTTGCACTATCTCGGAATGGCATACGCCCAAGAAGAGCTTCTGAACAGAGCCGTCGAGAACTACCAACGTTCCCTCGCATTGATGCCGGATAATATCGAGGCACTCTATTCACTGGGTGTCGCTTACTTCAAACTCGATAAATGGGCAGAGGCAGTTGTGCCGCTACAACGGGTCGTTGAACTCGATCCGCAACACGCCCGCGGGCATGAGGTACTCGGCAAATCACTCGTCCGACTCCGCCGATACGCAGAAGCCGTTCCAATTTTGAAACAGGCACTCGCATTGAAACCGAACGCCGCAGGCACCTACTACGAACTCGGCACCGCATACCTCAATCTCAAAGAATACGCGAAAGCGATAGAGAACTTCAAACAGGCGATAGCATTCGGACCCGCCCGTTATGCCGACCCACACTTTGGACTCGGGACGGCGTACCTCCGTTTAGGTGATCGAGAGAAAAGCCGAGCGGAAATGCAAATCTTCCAACAATATCAGAAAGAGTACGCCGAATACGAACGTCTCACACGCCTCACACGCAACGAACCGAATAATCTCGAAGCGTGGACAGGTTTAGCCAGTCTGCTCATGCAACAAAAGAACTATGGACAAGCCGTTCAGGTCTTTCAGAAGTGCATCGCACTCGATCCAAACAACGCCACCTTTTATCACGGACTGAGCCGAGCGTTTATGAACCTCAACTATCCCAAACCCGCGGTGGAAGCCGCTAACAAGGCAATCCAACTCATGCCGAACGAAGCCATCCTTTACAACACCCTCGGTAGCCTTTATGCGATGCAAGGCAATAGCCGAAATGCTATTGTTGCGTTCCAAAAAGCCATAGAACTCGATGGTGAAGAACCTTTCTACCATCTTAACCTCTCAAGACTCTACCAAGGCATGGGTAACCAACGACTCGCGCAGGAGCATCACCGCATTTATGAATATCTCATGTCGAAAAAAAAATAGTTGTCTCGGTATTGTATGCACCTTGATATTCAGTCTCAGCACCTGTTTCGGTATCCTCGCAGCAGAACCAGAACTCATATTGGTACCTGCCGGCACCTTTACGATGGGCAGTGAGCGTCGCGCCGCCGATGAAAGACCGATGCACAAAGTCTATCTCGATGGCTACTATATCGGTAAATACGAAGTGACGAACGCCGAATACTACGAGTTTTGGAAATCGCAATCAGAAAGCAACGTCCCAGACGCAACGCCTCAACACACTCCGGAAAGTTTCCCACATCTCCCGCATATCGGCGACTGGCCCGCACGCGCTGAACAGTTCCCGAATTATCCCGTTGTTGGTGTATCGTGGCACGATGCTGCCGCTTATGCAGCGTGGAAAGGGATGCGCCTGCCAACTGAAGCGGAGTGGGAGAAGGCGGCGCGCGGGTATACCAACAGGATATGGCCCTGGGGGAGCGCAATGGAACCGCACGCGAACACCGCTGAAGCAAAGGATGGCTACGAGAATCGTATCGCACCTGTCGGGAGTTTTCCGAAAGGTAAAAGTTACTACGGCGCACTGGATATGGCTGGCAACGTCTGGGAATGGACAGCCGATTGGTACAGCGATGTGTATTATTCGTACAGTTCACAAGCCGCAGCAAAACGTCCAAAAAAGAATCCAACGGGACCAGCGGTCGGCAGTTGGCGGGTTCTCCGAGGGGGTTCATGGATCGATGCGCTCACTCGGTGCAGCACGACATTCCGATTTTATCTCTATCCAAATTTGAAAACCGCCTTTGTCGGTTTCCGACTCGCAAAAACTGCTGAAAAAAGCGAAAAGTAGTATTCTATAAAATAACCCTTAATTCAAACGGGCGAGGGGACCTCGCCCCTACGACAAAATGACCCTTAATTCATTTTTACAGATACTTTTTCTCCTACTCACTATTGGTAGTGCTTCCGCAGAACTTCCCACCTTTACGGATGTCACCGAAGCAGTCGGTATCCAATTCAGACACAACAACGGTAAAACTGAACACAAACACATCATTGAAACGATGGGTTCGGGGGTCGTCTTCTTTGACTACGACACAGACGGCGATGCCGACCTCTATTTCGTTAACGGCGGTCCTATCCCCGAAGAGACGCAAAATCCAGCACAAGCCAAACTCGGAAATGTCCTCTATCGCAACGAAGGAGACGGGCATTTTATAGATGTCACCGAGACAGCAGGTGTAGGGGACACAGGCTACGGGATGGCGGCTTCCGCTGGCGATATTGACAACGACGGTGATGCCGACCTCTATGTCGCAAATTTCGGAAACGATAGGCTTTACCGAAATAATGGAGACGGCACTTTTACCGACATCACCGAAGTCGCCGGGATTGATAACTCCCTCTGGAGCATCGCAGCCGTCTATCTCGATTTCGATGCCGATGGCGACTTGGATATTTTCGTCGTCAACTATCTCGTGTATGAAGTATCAATGCCGGTAACAACCTATAAAGGTATTGTCGGTTACGGACATCCGCGCAGCTACGAGGGAACACCGGATGTGCTCTACCGGAACAATGGGGACGGCACGTTTACCAATATTGCGGAAACGGCGGGTGTCACAAACCCGAGCGAAGGCAGAGGCATGGCAGCAATCGCTTGTGACTACGATAACGACGGATTCCCTGATATTTACGTCGCTAACGATACCAACCGCAATTTCATGTATCACAACAATGGGGACGGCACCTTCACCGACGAGAGCCTATTCATTGGGGTCGGTTATGACGAAAAGGGAGTCGCCGAAGGCTCTATGGGTGTGGACGCTGGAGATTATAACGGAGATGGATGGTTTGACCTCATCGTTGCGAATTCGGAGAAAGCAACCCTCTATAATAACGAGGAGGGGCTTTTTTTTCTTGATGCGACAGCGGATAGTGGATTGGAGCAACCGACACTCCCGTTCGTCGGCTTTAGTCCGCTTTTCTTGGATTACGATAATGACGGTTATCTCGACATGTTCTGTGCAAATGGACACCCACAAGATGTTATCGACATCTTAACCGACCATGAGACCTACGCGCAGCGCGACCAACTGTTTCGGAACAACGGAGACAGCAGTTACACGGACGTTTCAGAAACCGCTGGGTCCTACTTCACAGAGCCACTTGTCGGCAGAGCCGCCGCTATGGCTGACTACGACAACGACGGCGATACCGATATTGTCATCATGAACTCCAATCAACGTGCTGTACTCCTTCGGAACGATGGTGGAAATCTGAAAAATTGGGTAGGTTTTAAACTGGTCGGCACCCGTAGCAATCGCGACGGTATCGGCGCGAAGGTCCGACTTGTAGCAGGAGGCGTGGCACAGATTCGGGAGGTAAAGAGCGGTTCAAGTTACGCATCAGGAAGTGATATGCGCCTCCTGTTCGGTTTAGGTGAAAACCAACATGTTGAAAAGATTAATATTGTCTGGCAGAGCGGCGCAACACAAGAACTAACAGCGGTGTCTATCAATCAGTATTTGACGATTGTGGAGCCGGAATAAACAACAAAAAACCCGTATCCAAGCAAGGATACGGGTTCTCTGTTGGTAAATAAACTTAGTTCCGTTTGAGGTCTGCCCACTGGGTTGCGAGTTTGCCTTGCGGCTCGACGGGTGTAAGCACATCTAAGAAGAGGTTATCCGTCGTCGGTGCGATGAGCAGATCGGTGTCAGTGGGTTCAAAATGGAGGTTGACGTAATCGGCACCACCGGATTCACCACATTTGAAGTGCAAGAAATTTTCGCCCTTCTTGAGTTGAATCTCAGTTGGCGTTGTGACGACCTGAACGCCGCCTGTCCATGCCGAATTGTCGTAGACCTGTTCGCCATTGATCCAAATCTGTGCATAGTCATCATGTGCCGGGTGCATTACTGTCGTCCGTTCATCGGGTGAAATAATAGCAATAATGCCGTGCCATGTGATGTCTCTTGCATCTGGATGTCCGTGGCTTGTCGACATATTCACCTGATCCTCAACATTAATGTTAACGATCGACCAAGCGAGTGAACCACCGTTATCCGGAAGGTTGACGATAGCGTTCGCCGTTTTTCCAGCACCGTCGCGTGTGGAAACGGAAGCGTTTGAGATAAGACCGCTGCTGCCTTCAGCGAGATAATCAATACCAGCAGAAGTACCAAAGCCACCGGTATTCGTTACCAGATCCATTCCCCACCATTTTGCAATCCAGTTATCACCCGCTGGCTGCCAATTTTGTGCGAGTGCCATCGGTGTAATCATGACAACACAAGCAAGTGTGATAAAGATTGTGATTTTTTTCATAGCTATGAAATCTCCTTTTCTTCAATATTCACAAGGTTCCGGGTTTCGAGCAAGAAGCGCGCTTCTCAAAGCCTCAGCACCTCATCAGATTTTACATTCGGTGATCGCAGTACTGCATGCAAATCACGTTTTTTAATGCTGACGTTCCACCGGTAAACCGATGTCGGTTTTTGTCAGCGGTGTGATTCTTTTCATATTTTCTGCAGAGTAGTATACGTCACTCCAAGAAAATAATGGAATCACGATAACAAATTATAGCACTTTTTAACGTTGAATTGCAAGAAAAAAGCACATTTTCTGAAAAATTTCTTAAAAGTGTATCATTAAGCAGAGAACTTGTCAACTTTAATTTGTTCTACTTCGTTTCCTATGGTATAATAAAATAATCTGAATTCTGCAAAAACACCGATGCCCTTTCGCTACTATTATGAAAACGGATTTTGATTTCTTGGGTTACGCTTTATGAAAATGGGACGATTGTTAACCTTTGCAATATCTATCCTATGGACGTTGAATGCAAGCGTTCCTCCAATTTTCGCAGAAGCACCGACGACCCCCAAAATTCTATTTACCTCTACGCGCGATGGCAATCGCGACGTTTTCATTATGAACCCCGATGGTAGTGAACAGGTGAACCTGACCCAGCATCGCGCCGAGGATTTGCAAGCCGTCTGGTCACCTACTGGTGAGAAGATTCTTTTCGTCTCCGATCGCGGGGGTGTGCGTGACCTGTACTTGATGGATCCCGATGGATCCAATGTCCGCCGCTATTTCAAGTTCAAGATAGAAGATTGGAGAACAGCTCCGACTTGGTCACCCGATGGCACACAGTTCGCTTACGAACGCATAAACTGGGGAAAATTATCGATTACTCTCCATATTGCGACCCTTGGAGAACAAGATGCAGAATCGCTTGCGGATGCCTCTTTTCCTGCCTGGTCGCCAGATGACATGGAAATTGCTTGTAGTGTTGGTGGACGACTCACATTTATCAACATCCCCACGGGTGCACAAAAACAACTCCTCCCCAAGAAAGCAGTGAATTTTCAACGCGATCCGTCCTGGTCTGCTGCAGGAGACAACCTCGCTTTTACTTGGAATAAGCATCCGCTGCCACCGGTCGAGGCGAAGAGAGGCGTGTGGGATGTATGGCAGGCGAAAATGACAATCTATATCGTAAACCGAGACGGTACCGGACTTCAGCAACTTATCGAAGAAGACGGCCCCTACGCACAATATCCTGCTCTATCACCCAACGGAAAAGAGGTGCTTTATACACAGGAAACTCATGGAAATTTTCAGATTTTCAAACTGGATCTGAACAGTGGTGTTCGGACCCAGTTGACGCATCATCTTTCATGGAATACTGGAGGAGACTGGTTTGACCCGGCATACGCGTTGCCGGTTTCACCCCAACCGAACCTGCTAACCATGACCTGGGGAGAAGTTAAAAAGAGATAGTCTCTTTAGAAATACAATGGAGAAAATATCATGAACCGGTCCCGTAGACGACAACGTTCAGTGCGCGCATTGCTCTTTGCGGGTATTGTCCACCTGACCCTTGCCATTATCTTTATGTTCTCTTTCTACGCGGACCGACACATCGGCAATGAAGACGCGCTGGCAGTGGAACTCATCAATCCCAAAGCCTTCCGAGAACAGCGGCGTACCCTCAAACCACCGCCTCCTAAGACAATTCTCATTCCGAAACGTACCGATGACACTACTGACGCAAATCAACGCCATTTAGATTTACTCGCTTCTGCCAACTTAATGGATGAGACAATTCGGCAGTCGGAGGAGGCACTACTCAACAGCGCGACGAAATCCGTGTCGGACACTGAAACAACACTTCCCGACGTAACGACAGATACCGAACGGTACAATAGCCGCGCTACGCCGATTGCTGAATCGGTAGACAGCCCTTTTCAAACGACACCGGGAGCGGGCGTAGAGAGCCTACGGCAACGCGTTAAAGGCGAGGGCGGCGGTGGATTCCACAGGCTGGCATCTACAAGTGTCTCTGAAATCGGGACCATCGGGGAGGGAGACGGTGGGGACACTGGCGAAGGCAGCGGTAAGGGTCCCGGCAATCCGTTCGCTAAAGCACTTAAAAACATTGCTGACCATATCATCGGAACGCGGGAATTGGATAAAGTGAACGTCGTGTTCGTCCTCGACACCAGTGCCAGCATGCGGGATAACATCCAAGAAGTCGCTGCAAACCTCTACGCTATGACGGATGAATTCGATCTCGTCAACTTGGAGTATCACCTCGGTATGTCCGAATTCAGCGTCCGGCGAGAGGGTCAAAGGATTGAAATCCGTTCTCTGTTACCCGAAGTCAGCATGCTCCGCAGGCGGATGCAAAAAGCCACCCTCAGCGGCAACGAACACGCGCTTGACGCACTCACAGACACACCGCATTACATCGACTTCCACGCCGATGCCGATAAGTATATCGTCCTTGTAACCGACGAACCCGCCTCAACACATCTCAAAAAGGCGGACGCTTACAAAACGATGCGGCAGAAGGTTATCGAACTCTATCAACTTGAGGATATACGTGTCAACGTCCTCGGATATCCAGAGCAGTTTCAGCAAGAGTTAGCGGAGATGACAGGCGGACTCTGGCAGCGGATTCCCGGAGATGTCGTCAATGCCTCCACGCTTCCGAGTGATCGCGTCGCCAATGAAGGGTTCATGAAGGTGTTTCGAGACATCGCTACTGACCTGCGCCGCAACAGTGGTAAACTCCTGTTCAGCATGGAATCTCAGTTTGAAGTCTTCCTCGAAGACGGCGACGTGCCGATGAAAAAATTACAGCGTGAATTCAGAAAAAACGGTGCCCGCTTAGCCGGTATTGACAACCTATTCGGAAGTGCGACGGTCTGGGAGAAACAGAAGGGTGACTTATGGGTCATCACCGACTATACTAACGGACGTATCTACACGGTTCGGAAAGAGGGGAATAAGTTGAACGTCTACTCCGGTATTTACCCCGAAAGTTGGAACGCCTCTACAAGCCTCACGGCTATGACGCAAAAACGGGGAAGCCGATGGCTCATGAACGACCGGAATCGGCGACGGATGTTCACCATTCGCAGTGAAGATAACCGATTGAACATCTACGACGGCGCAGCACTCAGCGCATCGCCTGACAAGGCGGTAAAGGGATACGAACCGGCTGTGGATATCGTCGTTATGCTCGATTACAGTCGGAGTATGGGGGGGAAGTCTCAAGCCGTCATGCTCGGTTTAAGCACGCTACTCGGTAGGTTAGACATTCTACCGATTAACTATCGCATTGGACTCATCCGGTTTGCTGAAGCGAAAGATGCAATCAAGGTCATCAACGGTGCTGTCGTTACGCAGATGCCCCTCAACGAGGCGATGTTGGAGAGTTATATGGAAGACCCATTTGGCGGCGACGAACACCTCATTGATGCAATTGTCGAAGGCGTTCCGAAAGTGAAATTTAGTCCGTATGCCAGCCGATTTTTGCTCATCCTGACAGACGAACCGACAACCGGAAAATATCCACCTGAAGATGCGCTTAATCTATGTCTGTCGTTAGGTATCCGTGCGTATGTCATTGGACATCCCGGTCCCACAGATTTTCAGAAAACTCTCGTTAAAAAGACGGGCGGACGCTTCTTTACAATGCCGAAGCACCTAAACCAAGCGTTTCCAAACCAATAAAAAGGAGATACTATGGCAACAACTTCTACAAGCACACAACAACACAGAGAAATGGCAACCGAAGAGGGGCCCGTCGCTGTCGCTATTGTCACCGTGAGCGACACGCGTACCCCGGAAACAGACAAAAACGCATCATTTCTACGCCAACAACTCGCTGCAGAGGGGAACAGCGTCGCTGCCTATCAAATTATAAAAGACGAACCCGACCAAGTCGCTGCCGTGTTAGATAAAATGGCGGAAAGCGATGCACAGGTCATCCTTTTCAATGGCGGCACAGGTATCGCGCCACGCGACACGACGTTCGATATTCTCAATCGTAAATTGGAAAAGACGCTTCCCGGATTTGGGGAACTCTTTCGGATGTTCAGTTACGATCAGGTTGGCGCGGCGGCGATGCTCTCAAGAGCAACGGCTGGTGTTTATCGTGGGAAAGTGGTTATCTCCACGCCGGGATCAACGGCTGCAGTGGAATTGGCATGGGAAAAACTGATTGGACCGGAATTGCAGCATCTTGCATGGGAGGTCGGACGCTAACCCGCTTCTCACCAACCACGGTAGGCGAGGTTTCTAACCTCGCCAATCCTTCCTAACAAAACACCCCAATTCATCAACCCAAATCTGACCGCTAACCACTAAACACAACCCAGTACCCAAAACCCGTAACCCCTCACAACACCTCACGCGTAAAAGTATAAATACCCCGTAACCACGACCCGTAATAAATGCCATTCGCATAGAAAAAATAGAGCAGCTTCAACGCGATGATGCCAACCAAACAGGCAAACAGGATCGTTAGCAGGCTGTAATCCCACATCCCCATCTTCAGTGTCCGCAGTGAAGTGCGTTCCGCCATTGTCTCCGCTGAAAACCCTCGACTTTCAACGGATTCGCTGAGATGCGTCGCATGCCGAATATTCCCCGCCAAGATTGGACGAAAACTATTCAGCACCCCACGGCACGTGGCGAATAGATTGAGCCGAAGATACCGGAACCCTCTCAACCGTTGCGAGCGGAGAACTGTCGCTGCTTCATTCGCAATAACTGGAATGAAATGCAGTGCCGTTGTCACCATGAAAGCGAGTGTCGATGGCACGCGCAATTGTGTCAGTGCGAGGAGCAGATCGCGAGGTTGCGTTGTCCAGACGATGAAACACCCGATGACGAGTGTCGTGTTGAAACGTAGAGATTGGACAATGCCGTGAAACAAGCCTTCCCGATAGACGCGGATGCCGCCTGTCATCTTCCCGATGAGCGGTAGATCGGCAGGCACGAGTGTGAATAGCACGGTGCGCGGAAACTCGTTATAGAAGATTGCTTGACTGTAAATTAAGCCCCAAGTCGTGAAAAAGAGGAAGGTACAGAGGAGTCCGATTTGCCGCCACGTCGGCACGGAGACAGCAATCAGCGTTAGGCTACCGAGAAAACAGACGAGCAGTGCCGTCGGACTATCCAGCAGGATAACAAGACACCCTGCAATGAGCATCATCAGGATTTTTGTGCGGGGTTCGAGTATCGTATTGCGCATACTATAAGTATAGCAGGTTTGGCATCAGGATTGCTAAAATTAATTGTTCCTTCTTTTTTAACTTTTGCCTACATTTATGGTATACTTTGAAAAAAACAACACACAGAACAAAGGAGATACCGAAATGGCTGATCAAGATTTCAGGGAAAGGGTTCTTGAAGCCCTGTCACGGATCGAAACGCAAGCGAGAGAAAACAACGCCCGCCTGGAAAAACGTCTTGATTCTCTGGACACGCGCGTAGGGGTTTTGGAACGCGATGTAGGATGGATAAAGGGAAAACTGGAAGGTAAACAAGAGGGCAGCGGCACAATGTGAGTCTGCAGACGGTGGAGATTGTGAGAGGGTTGCCTTCATTATAAAAAACGAACCTTTTTTCATAGAATCTGACTAACGTAACGAATACATCAATAGAACGCTAAGAGAGTATAAAAAAATTAAACGCAAATGGTTTAGGAAATAAAAAGGAGAACGTATCATGAGAACCCAAATTCGCCAGGAAAACGGCATCGCAATTTTGGAACCCAACGGAAAGATAGTAGGCTCCTCAGTAACAGCATTACGGGACGTGATTTCACCACAAATAGAAACAGCCGATACACCTCGTATCCTCATCAACTTCGGGAAAGTCAACAAGATTGACGGTTCAGGACTCGTTGCCCTGATGGAGGCACGTACTACAGCAGCACGAAAGCAGGGACGTATTGGGGTCATCAATGTTGGGAAACACATCAAAGACTTAGTAGCTGTGAGTCGGATCGTGAGCCTGTTTGAACACTTCGACAGCGAAGACGCAGCGGTTTCGGCATTGGCAGCATAACATCTAAAACTTAGTGAAATGTCAAAAGGGGACTGGTTTAACCAGTCCCTTTTTCCTTTTTATAAGAAAAATATAAACCTTTAATAACATCCGTTCGTCTATTTACGTCAAATATCCAACGCCCACTATTTTGGGCTATTCACAATTCTGTAACCGAATAACGCTTTTTTACGTTACGATTTGAAAAAACAAGATGTGACTTGTTTGGAGGATGCGGAAATGTCAAAATTGACGGGTCCAGGAGCCTTAAGACGGATACGCGTGAAAAGGACTGCCCTCTACAGCGCGATGGGCCGCAGGCACCGGAACATTCGCTATGGAAGTCGGTCATCGAAAAGTCCTCAGCCCCTCAGCATTACAAGGCTTCTATGGTATGCCATCAACGCCCGCCAAAAACGGACTGGATAAAGCGAAGTCTGAGAAATCAGATTCTCAAATAGCCGTCAGCAATCATACGCATGCGTATTAGGAACGATAGGCGCGGTTTCCCAACCGCGCCTACCTATTTTAAAACCAGAGGCATTTAGTTTTAAGGTTTTTCATATTATGAGTTTAACTGCGAGTTTCGGTTTTGCAGCGAAAGTTTGAAGTTCCTGGGTGATTTTCGTATGTCCAGTGAAGCGTAAAACAGCAAGTGCGGTATTGCGGAGAGCTGCCATGACGTGGGGAATGCCTGCGGTTCGGACTTGTGAAGCGTCTTCGTGAAAAACCACGTCTCGTATCCAGTGAAGTCTGTTCTCAATCGTCCAATGTCCGCGTCGGCAGTTTAGCAAGTCTTCAGGGGAGGCATGTTCGGGTGTCAGACTCGTGATGCCATACTGCGTCTGATAGGTGTGTTTGCCTGTTGCGAGATGCTTGCGTTGGCCGTGGTATTGATAAACTTGTCGCACGCCTGGCCAGTCGGTGTAGTCGTTGAGTAAAGTGCTTGCCGTCAGCGTGCGGGTCGTCGTATAGCCGTGTGCGGTTTCCACGTGCTGATGTGTTCGCAGATATGCCTCGGCTTCAGTGTGCATGAGTGCGAACTCGGGGGTTGTGGCTTCGGGAGGTGTTTCCTCGGAGAAGGGTTGAAATAGGTCTTGGATATCTTCAAAGAGCGTCTTCTGATTCGCTTTGACGGGTAGCAGATAATCGGCTTGTAGATCAAGGATGTCTTGGCAAAATGCGCGTTGGGTCAAGAGTGCGTCGGTAGTAATGACTTTCTCGCTGACGTCGAAGGCTTTCAGGAGTTCTCTGGAAACCGAAACTTCATTGGTTTTTTCGCTGACGGCACATGCTGCCACGGGGATGGCTAAGTCGTGAAAGACGGCTGCGAGCAGATGCGTCTGAGGTGTTTTTCGGGTGGCAGACCCGCGTAAACTTTTCCCATCTATCGCAACGGCAGTCAGACGCGTCTCAAAGGGGATAGGTATGCGTTGAAGGGTCTTGGTGACCCACTGCGTCAAAATCTGTTCTAACTTCACAACGTCGAGGCGTTTGAAAAGGTTATGAAACGTTGCTGGACAGGGCGGGGTTCGCGTAAATCCTAAGACTTTTGCGATCTTGGGCTGCTTGCGTGCCCACAGGGCGATGGCGGTATAACTTTTCTGATCGCACATCAAGGCGATGACCGTCAAACTCAGGATAGCGGTCAATGAGTGGCGTTTGCCTTTTCGCTTGCGGGGATCTGGCACTTCTGCTAACATCTCAAGTAAGTGGCAAGAAGGTGTTCTTGTCATGCTTCACCTCAAAATGGGTTCGTTTTCGGGTGAAGTATAGCAGAAGTCGCGTGAATAATCACGCGACTTCTGCTTATCTCAAGATATTCACATTTGTGAAATATAACAAAAGAAAAACCGAAAACTAAATGCCTCTGATTTTAAAACTGATTTGAGTTGCATTTTCCTCCTTTATGTGATAGACTAATTTTGAATCCGGAATTGGCATCATAAATCGGATTTTCCGTAAGGGCATGTCCAATACCTATCCGCCTTCAATAAAACCGAAAAAGAATAGAGT
Organism: Candidatus Poribacteria bacterium; assembly: GCA_965232115.1. Taxonomy (GTDB): domain Bacteria; phylum Poribacteria; class WGA-4E; order WGA-4E; family WGA-3G; genus WGA-3G. The sequence continues at coordinate 1,918,272 of OZ246958.1, read as the reverse complement.
TAGGCAACCTATATTGAGAGGACCCTATTGAAAATGGGGAACATAGAACCCGAAGTTATTGAAACACTAAGTGATTTTTTTCAATGGGCAAGTCAATTCGAGGAAGGAGCCTATGTATTCCGCGGTGTCCCCAACAATAAATATAGAATACAAGCGTCCGCGTATCGTCGAGTGCCCGAGAGTGATCAAAATTCTGCAGACAAAGGTTTTCAGACTTTCGTTGAAATCAATATGGCTTTAATCCGTGAAGCGCGGCTTCGTGGATATGACCAGAAAGCGGGGCGACACCTCAGTGATTTGGAAATACTTGCTGACCTCCAACACTTCGGAGCGGCGACATGTCTGATAGACTTTACTTATAGCGCGCAAGCCGCGCTTTGGTTTGCCTGTGCCCAAGATTCCAAAACCTCAGATCCTACAAATGGTAAGGTGTTCGCAGTGTATAAGGAGGCCGATAGATTTATAGAAATTGAACCAGATTCGCTCACAGAGCCGCTTCCTTACTTTTTGGACACTAATGAATCTCAACTATATCACTGGCAACCCCGGCAACAAAACAACCGTATTCTCGCACAGCAATCTATTTTCTTTTTTGGACATCATGAATTTGAGGAATGTGCAGCGTGCATTATCGAAAAATGTAAGAAGAAAGATATTCGGACCGAATTAGAGCGAGTATCAGGTATCACTGAAATAAGACTGTTCCCAGATTTTGAGGGTTTCGCGAGTCTACGGGACGACCGTACACCATACACACCACTCACTGCTGAAGAATATACGAAGCGCGCTGAGCAATCAATCCGAAGACATAAGTTTGAGGAAGCCATTGCCGATTACGACAAAGCTATCTACCGAAAACCTAGCGATGCCTCCCTTTATCACTTGCGTGGACTTGCAAAGACACAAGATAAGCAACACCAAGCAGCTATTAAGGATTACGATGAAGCAATCCAATTAAACTTCAACGATGCATCTGCCTACTACCAACGTGGATTTGCGAAAGCACAATTAGGGCAACATGAAGAGGCTATCGCTGATTATGACGAAGCAGCTCGATTAAATCCCAGAGATGCCTCTATCTATCAGCAGCGCGCAGTTGTAAAAGAACAACTGAAACGATACGAAGAGGCAGAAGCAGATCGCCAAAAGTCAGAGGAATTGAGCAATCAGAACGACAATGACCTTTAAACGAAATAATGGAACAGCATATCGTGTTTACTAGAAAAAAATCTCACAGATGAGCACATTCATCTAACCATAACAAATAGAGGAAAGAAAAATGATGAACCAAACGATAATGAATCTATTTTGGATGAGATGTGAGAACAACGCTTGGTGTTCATTACATCACGTGGATTTAAGTCATAACTATTACAATAATCTTGAAGGGATCTACATCATCTGGTATTGGGATAGTTTCGGGAATCCTGTAACCGTTAGAGTCGGACAAGGAAATATTAGGGAAAGACTTACAGCGCATCGCAGCGATCCTCAAATTCAAGCATACGCGCATCTGAACTTACTTGTTACTTGGACGGATACGCTGTCATACCTCCGTGACGGTGTGGAGGCCTACCTCGGCAAAGTGTTGAAACCGAGAGTGGGTTCCCTGTTCCCAAACGCTAAACCCATTCCTGTAACACTACCATTCTCTATGAACCTACCACAGAATAGAGTTGACCGTCAAGCGCGTCCATATTGATGCAGTCACTTTATGTAAACAATCATTACAGAAAATTCTACAACCAAGGAGACTATCAATGGCTAAACACAAAGTCTTGATTGCCAGTGGAATCAGCCAAGAAGTTGCAGATATGCTGCAGGATGCCCCATCAGAAATGGAAATCCAATTTCTACCCGAAGGCGGACAACTGAAGGACCATATTTCAGATATTGAAATTCTCTACGGCGTGGTGTCGGAGGAGGCACTCCCACACGCGACATCCTTGCAATGGGTGATGCAGCCCTTCGTCGGGGTGGAAAGGTCGATGTATCCCGCCTTCAAAGAGAGTCCCATCACACTCATAAACAGCAAGCGTCTGTATGGACCCCAACTTGCTGAGCACGCCTTCGCGTTGCTACTTTCCCTAACCCGTGGCATCAACACACAACTTGATCTGATGCGCGAGAAAGAGTGGAAGTGGCTCCCGTGCGTCGAAGTGTCTGGAATGACAATGGGAATCCTCGGACTTGGTGGTATCGGTCGGGCAGTCGCCCAACGCGCCAAAGCGTTCGATTTTGAAGTGATTGCGGTAGACCCGGAACCGATGGAAAAACCGGACACCGTTGACGAATTAGGACAACTCGATCAGTTACACGAATTTCTCTCCCGTTCCGAAGTGCTGACGGTCTGTTGCCCAATCACACCGCAAACCCACAAATTGCTGTCTCATGCCGAATTTGATGCCCTGCCAGAGGGTTGCTTCTTTATCAACGTCAGTCGTGGCAAGGTGGTTGATGAAGAGGCATTGGTCGCTGCACTCAAAAGTGGAAAAGTGGCGGGCGCAGGATTGGATGTCACCTATACCGAACCGTGCCCACCTGACAATCCGCTCTGGACACTCCCCAACGTCATTCTAACGTCCCATACCGCCGGTGCATCGCAGAACATCGCCAAACGCGCAATGGAGACGTTTCTCGATAACATGTATCGCTATGTGAACGGCGAACCCTTAATCAACGTTGTGGACAAGGAAAAGGGATATTAAAATGGAGAGTTCTTGATGGAATACAAAATACCACTTCTTCTAACACCCCAACCTGAAGGTGGATATACAGTGACTTCCCCGCTGCTGCCTGAGTTAGTTACTGAGGGTGATTCGTTAAACGAAGCGTTAGAAAACGTCCAAGACGCTTTTGCTGCTGTTATTGAACTCTATCAGGATATGGGACGTTCATTACCGGAGAACGCCCATATCCCTGACACGAAGAGTCCTGTGTGGCTAGAAACGGTAGTATCTGCCTCGTGACATATCGAGAAGTTGCTCGAAAATTAACAATCCTTGGATGCCAAGAACGAAGGAGACGAGGTGGTGGGTCCCATCGAAAATGGTTTAATCCGAACACCCAACGAGGAACTGTTATTCCAGATTGGGGTAGAAAGGATCTGCGATTGGGAACGGTTCGTTCTGCTGTCCGTCAATTGGGAATCAATTGGCAAGACTTTCAAGACACTTAGAATCATCCAATCGTTTTAACCCTCTATCGCTAAGGCGGTTAATGCATCCGTATCAATATCAACACCAATTCCGGGCACATCATCAAGCACGAAAGCCCCGTTCTCAACAGTCGGTTTTCGCGTGGTGATCTGCCCTTTCATCTGATATGCTTCCGGGGAATGCTCCATAATTAGGAAGTTCGGAATCGTTGCGGAAAATTGAACGGTTGCAGCAATTGATAAGATACCACCGCCACCGATGTGTGGTGTCACTGGAATGTTGTAGGTATCGGCAAGGCTTGCGATGCGTTTGCCCTCTGTGAGGCCAGTTCGACCGATGTCAGGCATCGTGATGTCGCAGGCGCGCCGTTCAAAAACCTCTCGTAACTCAAAACGCGTGCGCGTCCACTCGCCAATCGCAACCGACATATCCAGTGCCGCTGCCAGTGCTGCTTGCCCGGGGATGTCTTCGGGTGCCGTCGGGGATTCTAACCACAATACGTCCAATTCCTCAAGTCTACGTCCGAGCATAGTCGCCTCTGTAACGCTGTATTGGGTATGGAGATCAACCATCAACGTGACTTTCGGCCCCACGGCTTCGCGGACGGCTGCAACAATCTCCACAATCTCGGCGCGCCCGTGCGTCGAGTGAATCTTCAGTCCGCCATAACCCTCCGAAACGTGTTTAGTCGCTTGCTCGACGGCTCTTTCCGGTGTGGTCCCGCCCACCCCAGCATACAACGGAATCCTGTCTCGATACCGACCGCCGAGGACTTTGTGGACAGGTTTGCCAGCCGCCTGTCCGATGATGTCCCACAACGCAATATCGCATCCAGCGAGCGCATCAATGAAGAATCCCGTATAGTGTCCACGCTCCCGCATGGAGGTAAACATACGCTGCCAGAGGTATTCCACATCAAACGGGTCTTTTCTCATCAGGACTGGACGACATAAATCTTCGACAATTGTTTTGGATGTGCGTGGAGAGACAGGGCTTTGTGCTTCGCCGTAGCCGACGATTCCGTCTGACGTGGTGATTCGGACAACCGTCGTCTCATGGTGGCGCGAATAGATGGAACGCCACCCTTCAGGCGCAACAGAATAGTGGGGTCCCTGCTGTTCTGACGATTTTTCAGTTTGGAATCGGAGCGCGAACGCTTCAACTTGCGTAATTTGCATATTCAATACCTATCTCACAGATTTCCTTGAACTTTTACCTAAATAAACGTAAAATATGAGCAGACGGTTCATTTTTCCCCACTAATACGCTAATGATCTCTCGCAGATCCTCCAGTCACCCAGTAAACTTTTATTATGTCTTCATCATCACACCCATCTACAGATACGCCAAACCGTGAAAAAATCACCGTCCGTACCATCCTTATATCCCTGCTACTCTTACCCCTCATCTACAAATGGCATATTGAATGTGAGGCACTTCGATATACCTTCCCGACGCTGATGGCACCTTTCTACAGCGTTGTGTTCACGCTTTTGGTCATCGCTACGATTAATCTCGCGCTAAAAAAATATGTAGCCAAGCACGCCCTAACAGGTGGTGAACTGATTAGCCTCTATGTGCTAATGTCCATAACACTTCTGTTTATGTCTTACGACATGTTCCTCCCACTCGTCTCAATTATCGTCCACGCCTTCTATTTCGGCACACCCGAAAACGAGTGGCGCGAACTGTTCTGGAGCTACCTACCCGATTGGCTAACAATCAACGATCCGAGCGTGCTTCGCGCCTTCTATCTCGGCGATGAGACCTTCTTTGAAACGCATTACTTAACAAAATGGATGATTCCCACGTTCTGGTGGTGCGTCTTCACTTTTGTGCTTGTTTTCGTGATGCAGTGCATCAACGTCATTATCCGAAAGCAGTGGACAGAACAAGAACGGCTCGTATATCCGATCGTTGAACTCCCGTACCAACTCGCCTACAATACAAACCGATTCCTTCGCAATCGGGCGATGTGGTGGGGCTTTGGCATTGCCGCAATCATCAGTCTTTTCAACGGACTCAACATCTTTTTCCCATCTATTCCAGCATTCCCCAATAAGCACATACCTCTCAACGCGCTATTCACCGAAAAACCGTGGACGGCACTCCTCCGGGGCGGAAATGCAATCATTATCTACCCATTCGCAGTCGGACTCGGATTCCTCATGCCACTCGAACTGCTTTCATCCTGTCTCCTCTTTTTCTTTCTCTATAAAGTGCAATATTTCATTGCGATCCTAACAGGGCTGGAGAACGTTCCTGGTTTTCCTTATCCTTACGAACAGAACATCGGGGCGTATATTGGTATCTGCGCGGTTGCGCTTTGGGGGACACGTCGGCATATCTGGCGGGCATTCCGCATGGCATTTAGGCAAAGCGAAGCAGCCGACGCAGCAGAACCGATGCGGTATCGAACGGCATTTTTGGGTCTCGTTTTCGGTGGAATATTCATCATCGGATTCGCAATGCGCGGCGGGATGGCGATGTGGGTTGCGATCCTATTTTTTCTGGCACATTTTGCAACAATTGCGATGCCACTCACGCGTATCCGAGCACAAATTGGCTTTCCTATTCACTCAACAACCTTTATTGGTCCACACCATAGCCTCGTCAGCATATTCGGCACGCGGCGCATCAAGGCACAAAACTTGACATGGTTTGCCCTGTTTTTCTGGTTCAATCGGGACAACCGCAGTCATCCAATGCCGCATCAACTTGAGGCATTCAAACTCGCCGAACGCGGCAACCTTGATGTAAAAGGCCTGTCCCGTCTTATGCTCACCTTAACAGTCATCGCAATGCCGTTGTGTATTTTTATGTTAGTAGAAACGTTCTTCAACCTCGGTGTTAATACTGGTAAGGTAGGCGGACAGATTAATAGTTTCGGCGGGAGAGCGTATCGCTTCCTTGAGGGGTGGCTCACTTCGCCACAAGACCCAAACAGCGGTCATATTACAGCGATAACCATCGGCTTCTCCCTAACACTCCTACTTTCAGCCGTACGGAGTCGGTTGTTCTGGTGGCCGATTCATCCGCTCGGCTATGGGGTATCCTTCCATCTCCATCTCTTTTGGGCAGCGTTTATTATTAGCGCGCTCGCCAAATGGAGCGTCCTCAAATACGGCGGTCTCGGTCTTTACCGAAAGGCAGTTCCGCTCTTTCTCGGATTGGCGTTGGGGGATTTTGTGATGGGCAGCTTCTGGAATATCTTAAGCATCATCCTCGATAGACCGACATATACGTTTTATTATTGATTAGTTGTTAGTGGTTAGTTGTTGGTTGTTAGTAGAAAAACGGCTTGGTTTCCCAACCGCGCCTACCGCGACAGGAAAAAACCGAAAACTGACAACTAATAACTAAAACTTGACTATAGCAAGGGTATATGCTATTCTATTCTTTGGAAATAGTATACCATCTTAAAAAACACGGAGGGGTTAATGAAAAGACAAACTCTCATCTATTTTCTCATTCTTGCCTTTTGCGTTTTCCATTCTTTACTTCCACACGCTGCTGTCGGAAATGAAAGTTCCTCTACCGAACAGGTATTTGAAAAGTATAAAGCAACACTTCAGCGGACTGACATTCAAGATGTCTTAAACATCCTTAAAGAACCAGAAGTTCAAATACGCCTGACTCCGGAGAATATTGACAGTATCAGCGCGGATCCTGAATTTCTAAAAGAGTTGGCTCCAGAGATAGATAATTCGTTTATAACGCTTCTCAAAGAGGATACAGAGGTTCAAGCGTTATTCAAGGATGCCGATTTCCAAACTGTGCTTCAGGACTCACAAGCACTCGCCGAACTCACAGGGCTTGCCAAGGCAGGTTGGATTGAACTTTTTATTAGAAAATTCCCAAGTCTGGCTCTTTTTCTGATAATTGCGGTGACGCTTTATACACTCGGCAAAGGCGCAGATTGGCTTGTGGATGAAGCCGTCATTCTCTCAACCCGATGGGGTCTGGGGAAAGCGGTCATCGGTGCAACGATTGTGAGCATCGGCACAACAACACCAGAGGCGGCGGTCTCTGTACTATCGGCAATACAAGGGAAACCCGGGCTTGCACTCGGCAACGCCGTCGGTTCAATTATTTGTGATACGGGGCTTATTTTGGGATTGGCATCCTTGATTGCTCCCTTACCGCTTAACCGCGAGTTGGCTTCCCGACTCTCAAACGTGCAGGTAGGTGCTGGTATCCTTCTGGTCGTCGGGTGCTTTCCGTGGACATCCCCAGCAAAAGTTTTCACACAAGGCGGGACTCTGCCCCAACTTGTAGGTGTTGTTTTCGTTATACTACTGGCGTTATACATCTATCAATCCATCCGGTGGGCAAGTGCCACAGGCGCGAATCCTGAGAATGGCGAAGAAGCGGACGCAGCGGAAGCCGGCGCGGTTGGAACGCTTTTTAAACTCATAGGGTCAATTGCTATCATTGTCGTCTCCGCACAAATTCTGATTCCAGCCGTGAGCATTTTGGCAGAAAGGATCGGGGTCCCGAAACATATTATTTCAGCGACGCTCGTTGCGTTTGGAACATCGCTACCCGAACTGGTAACGGCAATAACGGCGGTCAGACGTGGACACGGTGAATTGGCAGTGGGGAACATTATCGGCGCGGATATTCTCAATGTCCTCTTTGTCGCGGGTGTCTCCGCCTCGGCAACGCCAGGCGGTTTGCAAGCGGACGGTCAATTCTTCCAGTTTCTATTCCCTGCGATGTTGTTTATCCTCATCGTCTTCCGTTGTGGGATTTTTGTATCAGGCGATCAGTTGAAACGGCCGTTCGGCGTGGTATTGGTTGCGACCTGGCTTTTGGTGACGATCTTAAGTTATGTCCTCTCGATTGAGATGCATTAGGTGGCTATCAGCGGTCAGGGCGTTCCGCGAACCGCGAACCGCGGTCCGTTAAGACGTTTGGCAGTTACAAACGTTTAAACCGCCCCAAGGTCTCTTTGCTGACTGCTGACTGACCCTGGACAGCCGACAGCTATTCCCGTCTGAATCAGGATTTACAAGATTTTAGGATTTGTGGCATTCGCTAACGGGCAATAATGCACTTCGCATTTGAGCGAGTACGCCGCAGAATTGCCCTACTACAAACAAATCGATTCGTAACTCATGTTGCAGCTGGGCGCGGGAACCTCGCCCCTACGAAGGCTGCGATTTCGAGCGTAGGTAACTTCAACGGAATATTTACACACCTGCGATTTATCGTAATTCTTGACAAATTTGTGAAGATATGTGAAAGTACAACCTCAAGTTTCGACATAAGTTCCAGAACGCTCAAAGGAGGCAGATAATGGACACCAATCAAGGCTCGACAACAGAGGTTTATCGTGCTTCAGCTTTTGCTGATTTTAAACCTGAACTCTCAGCACCTGGACCGACACCTGAAAGGTTAGAACATTTGAGGGAACACGGTTTCGTCATTATCAACGATTTTGTCGATAACCCCTGGATCCCAATCCTACGGGCAGCCGGTCGTCGGGTAACACAAGCATGCGCGCCAGAGAAGGTCTACGATGTCATCGACTGCTCAAAGGGATACGTCCACCGGGCAGGTGAGAATGAACCTTGGGCAATTCGAGGATTAATTCATCCCTCTTTTAAAGAACCGGTTTTCGCTGAATTTTACGGATCCCCTGATTTCACGGGTTTCGTCGAATCGTGGACGGGCGCAAAGCCTGAAGACCTGGTAATGACGAACATACTCCTCTGGTGTAATCCACGTAAGAAAGAGAACAGACTGGGGTGGCATCGGGACACCACATGGTGGGGCACAGGGAAAAGTTACCACTCACAAGAAGCCGACCGTGGGGAGGGACCTGAAGCCTATTCCGAGGAAGTCGAGCGAATCCGCTGGAAAGAGATTCAGGAAGAAAATGAGAAGCGAATTACTGAACGCAATGGCGTGAGTATGTTTCTCGCACTGACAGACGACGAATGCCACGAACTCATTCCGGGAAGTCATCATCGATGGCGGACCCCCCTTGAACACGACGTGTTACTGCCGAAATCCATGAAAGATCAAGGTGTACCATATACACCGAGTTGGAACGGGACGGATCCACTGCCTGGGCAAGTCGCTATCCGTCTCAAGCCGGGTCAAGCACTCATCCGCAACGGTGTGACGATCCACACAGGACACTGTGTGCCTGAACGTGAGCGCAATACGTTGGCAATCGGGTGGTCGAAGTGGGGCGGTCCCTCCGATGAAGAACCGACGGTCTCCGACGCACGATTCGCATGGATGCTCGATCCCGCCGTCCGTGACGCGCTTCCGCACGAATGGATGAAGACAGCATGGGACCGTTGGGCGGCAAGATATAAACTCGGTGACACGCTTGAGGATCGCTATGCCGGTTTTGACATTCAGCAGATCAAATCAGGAAAAGTCGTCGGCTGGCAAACCGAACTGGAACGCCAAGCCGCCGCTGCAGGCGATAAATGGGAACGTTATCAGAAATTGTAATTTGGCGATTGGCGGTTGGCAGTTAGTTGTCTACACCGGGGTTCAAGGATTTCAAGGATTCGCTAACGGGCAATGAATGGTTTCCCTACTACGAACCAACGAAACCTCACCGGGATTCGAGGATTTCAAGGATTCGCTAACGGGCAATGAATGGTTTCCCTACTACGAACCAACGAAACCTCGCCAGCAAAATACAGAGGCGGATCCGATGATTCGCCTTTTTTATTTTCTGTAGTTTAGGGTTAAGCTGGCGGTGCGATGAGACGGACAAACGAGCGAGAAACCTCATCCAACTCTTCCCGAACCGCCGAATCGAGTTCCCAACCGACACCGCCGAGTGTATCGTCGAGTTGCTCGATTGTGTCGCTTCCACTGATGGCGATGGTGACTTCTGGATGTGAAAGCACCCACGCCACGGCGAGTTGTGCTGGCGTTTTGCCTAATTCGGCTGCCAATCGCTTGAGGGTTGAAATTACCTGTCCGGTTGCACCACTCATCCGCTGTGAAAACTCATCTTGGCGTGCTGCCCATAGAGTGCCAGGCGGTGGTAGTTCATCAGGAGAATAGACCCCGCTCAACAGACCGACCGCCAACGGACTGTAACACATAACACCGAGTCCTTCCTCACGGACCAGACCGAACATCTCTGTCTCCAAATCTCGATTCAGAAGGTTATACATGTTCTGGATGCACATATAAGGCGTTGCGCTGATGCTATCGGCGATCCAGAGTGCCTTACACGCCTGCCACGCCTGATGATTACAGCAACCGATATACCGCGTTTTACCTGAACGCACCAGATCGTCCAATGCCCGAATCGTCTCTTCCTGTGGCGTTGTCTCATCATAGGCGTGAATGAGATAGACATCAATATGGTCAGTATTGAGTCGCTTCAAGGAACGTTCAACCTCACGCATGATATGGTAGCGCGACAGTCCAGCATCGTTCGGACCCGGCCCCATCTGACTGAAGACCTTTGATGTAATCACTACGTCATCGCGTTTTCCCTGAATCGCTTTACCGAGTACCTCCTCAGAGCGACCAATGTTGGCGCGATCGTCCATCAGTCCATAGATGTTGGCGCAGTCGATGAGGTTGATACCGGAATCAATAGCGTGTTCAATCAGTCTTTGGGCGGCATTCGCGTCGCCTTGTCCTCTGAGTCCCAAGCCCAATGCGAGTGGACTCACTTTAACCCCTGCTTTTCCAAAATTGACATACTCCATAGATAGATTCCTTTTCTACATTCCCCTGAACAGTGCGAACAATGCAATTATTGCAGAAACAATTGCGGTCCCTACTGCTATCCGACTCCATAAAGTTGCACCCGCTTCCAATTTCCCCTCCATTTTCCCTCGAATCCAACCGACCCCTTGCTCCAAAAGCCCCATACGGGTTTCCAGAGACTCAAATTTCTGCTCAAATTTCTGTTCCAGCCGGTCAGTTTTTTTTTCTAACCGCTCTAAGGCAGATAGGACACGTTCTCGAAAATCTTGATCTGACATTAGAACCCCTCCTTTCCTATTAGGATAGCATATATAGCAGGAACACGGCAAGTCCTACTTTTTTATTAGAATTGGGGCTACGCTGATGCTGCTCGCCTCAAAGCACCGACGACCTGCTGCATATCTTTCGGCATCGGTGCTGAAAAGGTTAATCGTTCACCCGTAGCCGGATGCAGAAATCCGAGCAGGCGTGCGTGTAAGGCTTGTCGTTTAAGCCGCGTGAGTGCCTGCTTCAGCTCAACCGTATCTGCATCGTTTAAGGCACGTTGTTCCCCACCATAAATTGCGTCCCCGGCTACCGGATGACCGATATGCTGCAGATGCACACGAATCTGATGGAGCCGTCCGGTTTCCAGCGCGAGCTGCACAAGTGCGAACTTTGGATACACTTCCAAAACTTCGTAGTGCGTGACGGCATGTCGTCCGCCGGTTTCAATCGTTGTCATCCGTCGCCGGTCCCGTCGACTCCGAACAATCTGAGCATCTATCGTGCCAGCAGTTTTGGTAGGTGTACCACAGACGACAGCGACGTACTGCCGAGTAATGCTATGCTTCTCAAACTGAACGGCGAGCCCGCGATGTACAACATCCGTTTTCGCAACAACCAGAATTCCCGAGGTATCCTTGTCCAACCTGTGAACAATCCCTGGTCTCTCCACTCCACCAATACCGGACAGGTCTGCCCGACAGTGCGCGAGGAGCGCGTTGACAAGCGTTCCGACATTCACCCCATTTGCCGGATGAACGAGCATTCCTGCGGGTTTGTTCAAAACAATCAAGTGGCTATCCTCGTGAAGGATATCAAGTGCGACCTTCTCAGGCTGTAGGGTATCCAAAGGACGCGGGGCAGGAAACGTCAAACAGACTCGGTCCCCGTCTTGAAGCTGATAACTCGGTTGTTTGGTAATTTTGTCGTTGACGGTGACTTCACCTGCGCGAATCAGTTTTTGGAGGTAAGTCCGAGAGACCCCTTCAGTTGTACGGATTAGAAATCTGTCCAAGCGGGTGCTGTGCTGATCTTCTTGGACGTGATAATCTCGCGTCTGGTTTGTCAATTTTTTCTATGCCTCGCGATGTCTCGTCGAAATCCGAGTTACATCAAGTATTCGCGCTCCCTGAAGACTCTAATAGCGAAATACAGGAACACTACCGTCAACAAACAAATAACCAAAAGTGCCACCCATGCTGGGGGCGGTGAACTCCCTAAGAACGCATTAAGTTGGCTTCGCGGTAGTTTGTAACTCGGAAATAGGACAAAAAGGTAGTGGGATATAGATAATCGCTTAATTCCGACTGTCATTAACGGGCTTGAGGCAATTCTTTCCCAACCCATCACGAATATTAATCCCCAGAGGACGGGATTCTTAAACTTTGCTGCTAAAACGGCTGCGAGTGCCCCGTAAACTAACAACGCCAACGTCAACGAGGCTGTGTACCGCAAACTCATCCCAAACTGAAACAACACACTTTTGTCGAGTCTCGGATGTGTTACCATAACGCCTGTCAGAATCAGGTGTGATACAGCAATGAGGGCAATAGTGCCAAAGAAATAGGCTACGAACTTACTAAGGAGAATTGCCGATTTACGGAGCGGACGCATCTGGAGATACGTCAAGCCTTTGCCATCAATCTCATCGGAGATAATAGCGGTTCCATAAAAAATCGCACACAGGTTCACTAAGAGTCCGTACAAAATAAGGGTTATCTGTGGAATGAACCGATTCGCCATTCCACCGCTTCGTACGATAAACCGAAAGACGAGGGCAATGACAATCGGTAGCAGGCATCCGAGCAGAATTAATGCGGTTCGACGACTCCAGAACATCTGGCGGAACGTTACCTTAAAGAGAGCGAAATAGGCAGGAAAAGATTTAGAATTGATAATCATTTACAACCTTGCGTCGGTGAAAGTCTTAGATAATAGTAGCATTAATTTGACGAATTTGGCAATTTTTTTTGGCAGAAGACTGGATTGGAAAATTAAATACAGATGTGATATGATACGGTATCAATATCCAGTTTCCTGCGATTCAGGAAACAAAATGTGATGCGTTGTTTTCTGTTTCCTACTGGTCTACTTGGAGGATGTAGCAATGAATCAGCACGATTTCACTGTCACCGATTCGGAAATTAATTTTTTCAAGACGTTCGGTTACCTCAGTTTTCCACAACTGATGGCAGACCGGATCACAGCGATTCAAGATGCTTTTGAAGCCGTCTGGCAGGAGAGAGGCGGCGGTCATGACGGTAAACCACATGAAGGGACTGCCCGTTCCTGTATCGTCCCGTTCATCGATCAACACGAAGAATTGTGCACACTGCTGGACGATCCGAGGATCCTCGCCATCGCGAAGACGTTGCTCGGTGACGACTTCAACTATATGGGCAGCGACGGGAATTTCTATGTCGGCGATACGGGGTGGCACTCGGACGGCGGACATAAGTTAGAAGACCCGATGCATATAAAAATTGCATTCTATCTCGATCCGCTGACGCGCGATACGGGGGCACTTCGCGTCATTCCCGGTAGTCATCTATTCGGCGATAACTATGCCGATGGACTCTCAAAGCAGGTTGGAAAGAGCCAAGAACTCTGGGAAATACATGGACGGGATGTGCCAGCAACGGTTTTTGAGACAACTCCGGGCGATTTGGTGCTGTTCAATCATAACACAAAACACGCTGCTTTCGGTGGTGGAATCCGCCGACGGATGTTCACCATGAACCTGTGTCAACGGTATCCTAATGACAAGTTAGATGCGTTGCAAGCCTATATAGGTGGCTCTGCACGGTTCTGGATTGACCGGAAGTATGGCGAGAAGATGACACGTACGGCAACGCCCGAACGGTGGGTACACCTCGAACAGGTCAGGGCAAACGATGGGCACTTGGCTGAACTCTCGCGCCAAGCCCGGGAACGGATGAATGAACCGTCACGCGGATAGTGCCCGTTGCCACGCCTCTCGAACAAACGCGATGGATTCTGTAAAACCTTCTTTTCCTAAACGGCTGGCTTCTTCGATGCTAAGCCAGCCGTCATAACCCGCCCGTCTCATACGAGAGAAGACCTCTGGAATCGGTGAGGCACCCGTGCCAACCCGAACCGCCTCGAACTTTCCTGCTTCACGCATATCAAAGATATGAAGCACAATGACGCGCGCAACGACTTCGTCCAAAAGTGCCAAAACATCTTCATTGAGAACGAGTGGGTTTGCTGTGTCGAAACAGACACCAAGCGGCGTGTCCGAGAGGGCATTCAGGATCTCTAAAAAAATCTCTGTCGGTTGTGAGAAGTCCCAATAATCCCAAGGCGCGCCTTTGGTATGATTCTCGTAGGCGAGGGTGATACCACTGCTTTCGGCTGTGTCAAGTGCGCGGCGGAATCCGTCTATTACCCACTCAACTCCAGATGTGCGTTCGACACCCGGATGGTTTTGTCCTGCGGTCACACGAACGAATTTTGCTCCTAACGTCTTTGCTAATGCAATGTCTGCCTTTAGATTGACTAACTCTTGCTGGCGTTGGGTTGGATCGGGATGTGTAAAGTCGGAGTAGCAAGCGAGCATGCACGGACGGACATCAAACTTTTCCAGCGCGGTGATCGTGTGATTCAATGTCGCTGCATCGCGTTCTGGGAAGAATTTGATGCTGAAATCGACGGCATCTAACCCTAATTCCGCGCCGAATTGAATCCAATTCGCAACGCTGCTTTTTCCAGAAAAGATGTCGTCATAAAGAGAGACGGGGAGACAGCTGAGTTTCATAAATACCTCCTTTTAAAACATAAACCGATACATGGGACGTTCCAAAGCGATCCCGATTAATGTCCAAATTGCGCCAACGACGAAATCACCAATAACCAATCCGATAAAGAACGGCATCGCACGCCGATACGTACGCAAACCTCCCGCCTGAAAAAGAATCGCCTTCATTCCCCACGATAAGAAGATCGAAAACCAATACCAACTCGTGTTCCAGAAACTCAGCGACAGCGCATAGCCTGCGGGGTGAAAGGGCCACCAGATAAACCGACGGCGTAGCATCATGAGAAGTGTCGTCAAGGCAACCGCACCGCCAGAAGCGGAGACAGCACCGACATCTATGGATTGTGGGTTAATGAGCCACTGCTTCAATTGTTCGTAAGTCCAGCGGCACTGTCCCTGCTCACCGTAGACTGCAGCACCGTAATGATAACCTTGGGCGTAGTATGCCCACGCCGATGAAATCGTCGCAACGACGGTTACCAAAATCACAGCAATAATAAATCGGTTATGCGACAACCCGCGCAACTGTGCCACCTTGAACCCCTCTAACATAATTGGCATTGGATGGCAACGATAGGAACGGTTAAAGCCGTGAAACATACTAAAGGTCGTCAATCCTTCAGCACCGATGCGGCGTGTGCCCAAGAAGGAGACGAGGACTTTATCGGGTCGCCACGGTACGTCGTGCGCAGGCGGTCCCACTTCCGCACGGATACGGGTAATCGCAATCGCTAATGCGAAAAAGAGTACGAAGTAACCGAAGATGCTAAAGATAGGTGCGCCTGTGCTTTTAAAAAAATAAAGGACAAAAATACTACCCACTATCAAGCCGATTATGGCATATCGCGTGTGTGTTGCAGGTGTGCCAGTTGTTTCTTCCCGTCCATTGCCACCCCAGAAGGCGTTTTTTACTTGTTGCACGATGAATTTCCGGGTGAGCCATACAGCGGAAATACCTAAACAGAACCAAGCACCGAACGATTGCGCATCAAGAAATGGGAACCCCGGTAGATGACCGATGCCCGCCATCGTTCCCCATACGCGCGTCATTTTGTGGAAGAGATAGAAAAACCAGATAGAGAATGAGAGTTCCAAGGGTATGAAAAAACTCATTCCAACCGCAAACGGATAGACAGCAATCGGTAGTCTTCCGATGGCGTTCAGCGGTTTTGTCTGGAAGTATTGCCCGAAGTTGTAAAGCTTCCCACCTAACCCCGGCACGACTGGAAATAGGAAGTGTAGCCCATTGAGGATATTCATACCACCGGCAAGTACAGCAGCCAGCAAAAATAACCGGTTTCTCAAAAGCGTATTCCCGCCATTTTCTGTCAGCTGCAGCGGAATCTGAATGACTGGATAACTCAACTTCTCGTGGTTCACCCACTGGTGTCGGATGAGGATCGTGACACAGAGCATCATACAGGTTAGCACAATAACGAGCGCAGACCACCAAAGCACAGGAGTCATCCAGAGTTGTAGGTGTTCCGCAGTGTGAAGCGATGAATCCCCCTGATAAAAACTGGCTAACACCCCTCTATCTTTGATAGTGAGCCAATCCGGCATGTGCTGATGAAATAACTCACCCCATTCGTTCTCTGGACTCGCAAACCAGATCGGATAGGCGAGCAGGGGCCACAATATCTGGAGTGTATCGTGTCCGGCAATAGAAGAAGCGATGGAGACGAGCAGATAAATCACCATCAACTCCGCGTCGGTGAAACTCGAACCCTTTCGGATTGTCCGGAGTAGTGGGTTGAACGCCATTAAGATGAGGATAACAAAAATAACATTGAAATAGACGGTCGTGACAGTGGGAAAACTCTGACCGGTGCCATAACCACTGGGCCCCCAGTTAATCATGAGCCAGTAAGAGTTCGGAATGGTGATGAGGAGTGAAAGCAGCACAGCGCGAAGGCTGACATCTCTGTTTGGCATTTTTTACAGCTTACCGGTGCGGCGCATATTCCCAATCAAAGCGTTGTCGTCCATAACGTATGCCGTCAATTTCGGCCTGGTGGCAGACGAAGCACCTATGGGCTTCGGTGACACCGTGCAGCTCATGCGCTAACTGAATTTCTTCTGTGTTATGTACGTGGCACTTGAGACAGGTATAACTGTGATAGAAATTATCGGCGTAGATGGCGATTTTATCCTCAACTTTTCGTGCATGATAGGTGCGGTTCTTCTCAGGGTCTGTAATTGTCCAGGCGTTCCCCATTTCTTTGACAGCAATGGGGGCTGTTTCCGGCACTCTGGACTCATTCTGTAAGAGCCACCAGTGTAAATCATCGGGAACGGTTTCTGAGGTATCCAGTTCGGTGTCCACTCCTGGGTGAAGCACCAAATCAAAGTGGAAGATCAGGGGTTCGGATGTATGACACCTGGCGCAAGGCACGTCATGAACATCGGTGAGTGGGAGGAATTCGTCGTGTTCGAGTTTTTTCTGACCGTGGAATACGATACCGACAAGCAGCACAGGTGCCAAGATGAGATGGCATCGAAGGAGTATCTGCCGTGTCCTACGCGCGGTTAGACTCACGGCGACCCCGGTGCCTAAATTCAATAAGGCGAGTATGAAGGTAAGCCATGAGTGCCATACAAGCGGTTGGAACGCGGAATGCAGTAGCACAAGGCACAAGCCTAAGGAAGCGAGCCGTTGGTGGTATTTCAACCACGTCTGACGGTTTCCCCATCGGATCCAGCGACTTCGGAGGATATAGAGACTGGCAATGACGATAGCAATTGCACCGATGATGCTAAGCGTGTGTCTCGCTTCACCGAAGCTGCCTGCTTGCCAGATACAGAGAAATGAGATAACGGTGGCACCGATAACCCCGTGCCCGATTTGGATAAAGACTCGCATAGGGTTAATTTAGCATGGATTCAAAAGGGAGGGAAGAGAAAATTAGTATTGATTCGGACGATAAACAACCATCAATCAAAAACATCTATAATCCGTGTAATCCGCGATATCAGACAATTTGAAAAGTGGATGTAAACTTTTTTTATCACTCTCTCGTATAATATGTTATAATGAGTCCAGACTCACGGGGAAATCCAAAGGAGAAAGAGACCATGAAGTTGTCATTAGTGTTCGCGCTATTGTTGCTTGGGGCAATGATCGGACTGACTGGGTGTTATACGCAATTGGGCTATTATGCGTCTGCAGACTTCGATCGGAGATACCATAAGGTTTTAGAATCAGAAAAAATGGAACACGACTCCAAAACGGAATCGGAAGCATCCGAGTTAGAGAAGCAGGGTGACGATACTGAAGATTCAGAAGGCTATTACGGTAGACGGAAACGGAGTTATCGTAGGACCTATTCGCATCCGTCCCGCTACGATACCTATCATTGGGCACCTTACGCGCCGTATCCTTATTACGCTTATTCGCCGGCGTGGTATCCTTTCCATCCTTGGTTTTCTGGATACTACCGTCCGTACTATAGATATTACCGAAGCTACTACCCCTACTACGGATACTATCCCTACACGAATGTTTATCGGCGGTACCACGGTGGCAGTCGGTATGTCCCATCCTCGCGGCGTACCTATCCCAACAGAAGCAACTGGCGAAGTGAAAGCCAACGTTCACGGAATTCACGGAGTGTGACTTCGCCACGGAGGCAATCGGAACGACCCCAGCGACGTACAAGGAGTAGGAATGAGAATTAGCCGAGACTTACGTAATTATAAATATTTCGGTAATTGACGGGCAATGAATTGCCCTACTACAAACGGGCTGGTTCGTAGTAGTGCGATTTTGCGGCGTACTCGACCAAATGCGATGTGCATTATCGCACGTTTGAAAATTACCAAATTAATAAATTAATCTTCATACAGGTTATGCTACAAAACGGAGGAAGAGGAACGATGAAACGAGCAGTATATTTAACATTCATTTGTCTATTTGCTACGATTTTCCTTGTGACTATCAGCATAGCGCAAGTGGAAGAGATGGCAATCGGGAAAACGTTTGGTGTCGGGGCACGGGCAATGGGAATGGGGGGTGCCTCACTTGGACTCGCTGATGATTTTACGGCGCTCTATTGGAATCCGGCAGGGATGGCACAGATCCAAAAGTTTGAGATGTTCAGCAGCCTATCGCACAACACAGCGATTGCGGATACCTACTTTACAAGGGATGCAGTGAAAACGGCAACGAGTCGCTCACAGATGCGTCTGAATTCTATTGGGTTTGTCTATCCGTTTCAGGCGAGACAAGGGGGTTGGGCGATCGCTTTCGGCTACAATCGTCCGCAAAACTTCGATTATCAGACGGCGATACAAGGGATTGATCCGAGTTCCGGTACGGAATTCAGCGGGCTTGCTATCAATGAAACCGATGTGTATAGCGGCGGTATCGGGATTTGGAGTTTCGGCACGAGTGTCTACGTCTCAAAACACATTCTGATTGGCGGTTCCTTGGATTTCTGGCACGGGAATAGTCTTAATGAATTGGACGTAACGGCGACCGACATCGTGGATATAGATCGAGATTTGGCACGTTTCAGATATGACGACGAGATTGATCGGGAATATTCAGGCGTAGGCGGTAGGATAGGGCTTCTTGCACACCTCACTGATGAGATTAGCCTCGGTGTAAACGTAGTATCCCCCGTAGAATTAGGTGTGGATGAACTCTGGTATCAATCAACGATCGCCGATTACGATGACGGAGAAAGGTCAAGTGATACGGAAAGCGGTGCCTTAGTGTATGATATTGAACGTCCGTTTGAAGTCGGGACGGGGATTGCTGTGAAACTCTTCGACAAGCAGCTGATATTCGCGGGCGACCTCCAACTGACAGATTGGACCCAGACGCGCTACGATCCCGCGCCGGCAGATGATATTTCACAAGACAATTTTGAGGAGTACTATGCCACAACACTTCAGGTTCGGTTGGGTGTGGAATATCGGATACCGATTATTGCGACACATATCCGCCTCGGCTATTTTCGCGACCCTATCCCGTTCAGATCTACCCAGGTAGATACGCATGATTTCTTGACAGCAGGAGTCGGTAAAATTTTCGAGGATTCGTTGAAACTTGATGTTACGTATGTGCTCGGTGGTTGGGCACAAGAGCGCAATGATGTCAAGACTGAACACTTGACACATCGGGTGTTTGTATCAGCGGCGTATAGGTTTTAATTAGCACGCTTCGCTTTCAGCAGTCAGGGCGTTCCGCTGCGCTACACTCTCAGCCACCAGCAAAGACGCGAGCGTTACAGAAAGTCTCTTAACTGACCACTGAGAGGGTTTCGGAAGGCAGTGGAGAAACCCGCCCTGACTGCTGACCGCTATTAGCGATTAAACCAGTTGAATGTAGCCCATCTGTGCGCCGTCTCCTTTTCGGAGTTCACCACGGATGATACGGGTGTATCCGCCGTTCCGGTCTTGATAACGGGGTCCGATATCATCAAAGA
The DNA here is from genome assembly GCA_965232115.1 of Candidatus Poribacteria bacterium. Taxonomy (GTDB): domain Bacteria; phylum Poribacteria; class WGA-4E; order WGA-4E; family WGA-3G; genus WGA-3G. The sequence goes on along the minus strand of OZ246958.1, from coordinate 1,897,939 downwards.
GTTTTCGCAGAACGGCGTGTTTATCAACCCTACTGGCTTCTTCTCCGCGCCTCGGTTTATAATGTAGATGGGTACCGTAGAGCATTTTTGCGGCTTGTCGACGTGCGGGCAGATCACCCTGCTTCGCGAGCGTAATTAATCTTTCAGCAACGCGACGTAGTTCTTTGCACTTAGCGAGCGTTGTCCGAATTTGTTCATGCTCAAAGAGTGCGGTGGCTTGGTTACGAAAAAGTGCCTTCCGATGGCTACTCGTCCGTCCGAGTTTCCTCCCGCTTTTTCTATGACGCATTGTATTCCTCCTATGAGCGTCGTCGTGAAGAATTACATGGGCGGCTGCAAAGATTCTTGCGCCATATTTTCTTCGTCGATGTCGGCATCGTCCATATCGTCGAGTTTCATTCCGAGGAAAAGCCCCATGTTGGCGAGTTGCTCCTTAATTTCGTTAAGCGAAGTGCGTCCGAAATTCTTGTATTCCAACATATCCTTTTCCTCTTTTGTAACGAGTTCTCGGATAGTCTTGATATTTGCAGTTTCGAGACAATTGCTGGCGCGAACCGAGAGCTCGAGTTCCGCGACAGGTTTGGCTAAATATCGGTTGCGCCTCAGTTTTTCCTCATCAATCTCAGGTTCAGGCTCGACGTAGTTCTCATCGAATTCCGTAAAGAGTTCCAATTGTTGTAGTAAAATTTCTGCAGCTCGAGTGACAGCTTCCTTCGCCGTAATAGTGGCATCAGTCCAGACTTCAAGGTTGAGCTTATCAAAATTAGTTGTGTCTCGGACCCGCGTCTCTTCTACCCAGAAATTAACCTTCTCAACGGGCGAGAATTTTGCGTCCACAGGAATCAACCCGATTGGGTTGTCTGTCGGTCTGTGTTCTTCAGCAAGAGAGTAACCACGTCCTGTTTGTACATGAATTTCCATATCCAACCCCTCGCATTCATCAAGTGTAGCAATATGCCGGTCGGGATTGATAATCTGAACGTCTGAATTAGGACGAATATCAGCGGCAGTAACTTCACCTGAACCTTCTGCGTGCAGGGTGAGTGTCATTGGGGTGTCGTTAGTAATCTTGAGGCGCACCTCTTTGAGATTAAGAATGATTTGGACGACATCTTCAAGCACCCCGGGAATTGTGTCGTATTCGTGTTTAACTTGTTCGATCTGAACAGCCGTAATCGCTGCACCTTTGATTGAGGAAAGGAGGACTCGGCGTAGAGAATTGCCGAGGGTTGTCCCAAAGCCGCGCTCAAAGGGTTCAGCGGTATATTTTGCATAATTCGGCTGTAAAGACTCAATATCAGTTTTCAGCCGCTCGGGTATCACGAGCTCGGACCTTATCATCGATTTCCTCCCATAGAATTAAAACGAATGTTAGAACGCGTGCAAACTGAAGCACCGGATGCTGTCGGCGTATTCAACTCACAGTTTGCATCGATAGCGTATGATCGGACATGCCCCGCGTCCCTTGTGTGCTGTAAGTCCTTGCGAGTATCTTATCGGATGCAGATGCGCTGTAAGAGTGTTCATGCTTATAAACACTCAGTATTTAATAACACACACGGTATAGGGGACACGCCTACCTGGAGTAAAGTTCAATGATGAGTTGTGTTTCAAGGTCTGCGGAGATCTGCTCTACCACGGGTGCTCCCTGAACGCGTCCTTCCGTCTTCTCGATGTCAACATCAAGCCATTCAGGTGCGCCGCGATGCTGTGCGTACTCTAAAGCCTCCTGAATAACAGCGAGGTTGCGACTCCGCCCGCGTGGTGCGATGACATCGCCAACTTGTACTATATAGGAAGGAATGTTAACGCGCTTCCCATTGACAGTAAAGTGGTTATGCTTGACGAGTTGACGCGCCTGATTTCGAGATGTTGCGAATCCGAGGCGAAAAACAACATTGTCAAGGCGGCGTTCAAGGAAACCAATTAAATTTTCACCAGCAATACCGCTTTGGCGGGCAGCTTTGAAATAATAGTTCCGAAACTGTTTCTCGAAAACACCATAGGTGCGTTTTACTTTCTGTTTCGCGCGTAACTGCCTGCGGAAATTGTTTTCGCGACCGCGGCGGGGTGGGGTCTGTCCGTGCTGTCCAGGTGGATAGCTACGGCGTTCAAAAGAACATTTCGGACCGTTGCATCGCCGTCCCTTGAGAAAGAGCTTTTCGCCTTCCCGTCGGCATAATTTACAGACTGAATCTAAATATCTGCTCATTCGTATTCCTCAAACCCGTCGTCTCTTCGGGGGACGACATCCGTTGTGTGGGATCGGAGTCACGTCCTTCATTAATGTAATTTCAAGTCCGGCGGCAGCGAGTGCTCGTATAGAAGATTCTCGCCCGGACCCGGGACCTTTGACTCTGACCTCTACGCGTTTCATACCGTGATCCATTGCTCTACGGGCACATGCCTCCGCGGTCTGCTGTGCAGCAAATGGGGTGGACTTTCGTGAACCGGTGAAAGTCATACCAGCATTTGCCCAAGCAACGGTATTTCCGTTTAAGTCTGTGATTGTAATAATTGTGTTATTGAAGGTAGCTTGTATATGCGCTATCCCTTCTGGGACGTTCTTGCGTTCTCTTCTTCTTCCACGCAAAACTGTTCTCCTCTTTGTTAGTTGTCAGTTGTCAGTTAAGAGAGCCTCATGTCCACAGCCAAGGTTAGAGACCTCACCTACGGATAATCGCAAACTGGCAACCCGTACGCGGATTACCCACTCTTGCGTCCTGCCTCTTTGGCTTTTCTACCGACAGAAATCGTCCGCGCCTTACCCTTACGGGTGCGTGCATTGGTATTTGTACGCTGACCGCGGACAGGTAACTGCCGACGGTGCCGCAAGCCACGATAACTGTTGATATCCATCAGGCGTTTAATATTTTGGTCGACCTCGCGACGCAAGTCCCCTTCAATCTTATAATCGAGAATTTTGTCTCGGAGTTGACCGACTTCGTTTTCGGCGAGGTTGTCAACTTTCTTTCCTGGGTCAATGTCAAGGTCGTTGACGATTTGGGATGCCGTGTAACGACCGATACCGTAAATTGCTGTCAGTGCGATATCCACTCGCTTATTTCGGGGTAAATCAACCCCCGCGATCCTTGCCATGGTTTTCTCCTTTATTCGCGGACCGCTATTCGTCCTTCGCGGTTCGCGGTCTGCGGTTCGCGGCTTAGGCCACTGACGATTATCCCTGTCGTTGCTTGTGCTTCGGGTTTGAAGGACATATAACGTGGATAACCCCTTTTCGCTTGATAATTTTACACTGGTTACACATCTTCTTAACAGAAGGTCGGACTTTCATAATTATCTCTTTCCCTTGAAAGGGCTTAACGTCGCCTGCCCCTAAGTTTTCGATCCTTTAAGAATCCTTCATAATGGCGGACGGTTAAGTAGGATTCAATTTGTGACATCGTATCCAAGACAACACCTACAACAATTAAGATAGAAGCACCTTCAACCATGTTGCCGACACCGAGTCGGCTGGTAATAATAATCGGAATCACTGCGATAGCGGCGAGAAAAACAGCACCTGGCAGCGTGATTCTCGTGAGTGTCGTGTTGATGTAATCTGCGGTCTGTTTTCCAGCACGGATACCTGGGATAAACCCGCCATATTTCTGTAAATCCTCTGCCATTTGAACAGGGTTAATTTGAACAGCCGTATAGAAATAGGTGAAACCGATAATCAACAACGCGTAAACGGTGAGGTACAACGGTGTCCCTGGATCAATGAGTGCTTTAGCAGATGTTACCCATGCCCAGTCGCGTGGCAGAAAGTCAAGAACAGTTGGCGGAAACTGAATTAAGGTGACAGCGAAGATAATCGGAATCATGCCTGCTGCGTTAACACGGAGTGGCAGATGTGTTGATTGTCCACCAATGACCCTACGTCCACGAATTTGTCTCCCATACTGAACCGGAATTCTCCGCACAGAAAGCGTAATGAATACCGTACCCATAACAGCTACAATAACGAGAGCCACTAAGAGTGCGAGTTGCAGAATTCCAAACTCTGGTCTTGTCACGAGATTGTTGAAAACGGTCGTAACACCCCCTGGTAACCCGGCGATAATTCCGACAGTAATAATCAACGAAATACCTTGCCCAATACCGCGTTCGGTAATTTGCTCACCGAGCCACATGACAAAAGAGGTCCCGGCTGTAAGTGTCAAAACAACCAGAAAATGCCACCAGAGGTTAGGGTCTCTGACGATCTCCCCCGTTTGACCCGTTATGTTTTCTGGGTTCCGCAGGACAATACTAATTGTTATGCCCTGAATAATACTCAGGATAACCGTTCCATATCGGGTGTATTGGGTAATCTTCTTTCTGCCATCGGGTTCCCTGGAAAGTTTTTCCAAGGAAGGCACGATAACAGCAAGAAGCTGCATAATGATCGAGGCACTAATATAGGGTTGTATGCCGAGAGCGAAGATAGTCATCTGACTAAACGCGCCACCGGAAAACAGGTCGATGAACCCAATGACATTACCACCGCGCTCCATGAGTTGTTGGAAAAATGCTTCAAGTGCTTGGTCGTCAATCCCTGGAAGTGTAATGTGGGCACCAAGGCGATAAACAACCAAGAGTAACGCTGTAGAAATAATGCGCTTCCGCAATTCGGGAATTTTAAAAGCGTTTTGAAATGCCTTAATCACTTATTTTTCTTCCTCCTTACATGCAAACTGCTAAGCAGCGTCACTGGTGTTTGCATGCAGCCCGAGAACCTCGGCTGTACCGCCTTTGGATTCAATCTTTTCAATTGCGGCTTTTGAGAAGCGATGGGCTTGGACTTTCAACTGTTTTTCGAGTTCACCGTCGCCGAGTATTTTTATCAGCGCATTTTTCCGTTTAATGAGACCAGCTTCGCGAAGCGATTGTGGACTAACAACGGTATCATTCTCAAAAAGGTTGAGCGTTTGAACGTTAATAATATCATATTCAAATCGTTTATGTCCGGTCCGTCGAGGACCTCGCTTAGGGAGCCGTCGTACAAGCGGCATCTGTCCGCCTTCAAACCATGCTGGAATTGAACTGCCGGATCGGGACTTTTGCCCTTTGTGGCCGCGTCCGCAGGTCCCCCCATGTCCCGAAGCGTTACCTCTACCCACCCGTTTTCTGGAGCGGGTAGCACCAGGAGCAGGCTTCAATTCGTTGAGTTTCATTAGGGTTTACTCCGTTCGTTATAAGTATAGTTGTCGGTTGTCGGCCATCGGTTTTCAGTTGCCGGTTAAAGAGATCTTCGTTTCACCAAATTCCCTTTTAACCGATAACTGACAACTAATAACTGATAACCCATTAGCGTTTTTTGAGTAGTTCTTCGACCGACAGGTCCCGTAACCGCGCCACTTCATTAATATCCTTGAGTTGCTTCAACCCTAACATAGTGGCTTCAGCGATATTTTTCATATTCCGAGAAGAGAGGCATTTCGTCAGGGCATCTCGGACCCCTGCGTATTCTAAGATAGCACGCGTCGCGGGTCCCGCAATAATACCAGTTCCAGGACTCGCCGGTTTTAGCAAAACTTTGGCGGATTTGAATTCGCTGATAATCTCATGAGGGAGCGTTCCGTTGACAATCGGCACCCGAACCAGATTTTTTCGGGCATCCGCGAAACTTTTCCGAAGCGCGCCCGGTACTTCGCTCGCGCTGCCAAAGCCGATACCAACGATACCATCGCGATTACCCACAACCGTAAGGGAGTTGAAACTTGGCGTACGCCGCCCCTTACCAACCCGCATAACACGGTTGATCGCAATCATGTGTTCCTCGAATTCAAATTCATCGGGATTGATCTTCTCTTTGAGCAAAAAAAACTCCTATCCGATGTCGGTTCTGTTCACCGTAGGTGCATAGATAAAACCTGCAGTCCGCGCGGTGTCAGAATCGGGGTTGCGGGGCAGTTAGAACTTCAGTCCCTCTTCCCTCGCGGCTTCCGCGAGAGCTCTTATGCGTCCGTGATAGAGATGCCCGCCCCGGTCAAAGATAGCGACCTCAATCTCCTGTTGCTTGGCTTTCTGCGCAATAAGCGCACCGACCCGCTGTGCTGCTTCAACATTACTGCCATTTGCGACGGTTTCCTTCAATTCGGGGGACAAAGTAGAGGCTTCAGCAAGCGTTACACCAAGCTCATCATCAATGAGTTGCGCATAGATATGTTTTAAGCTTCTGAAAACAGAGAGTCTCGGTCTATCGCCGGTACCGCTAATTTTTTGGCGGACCCGTTTCCGGCGCCGCAAATGGCTCATCCGTTTCTTTTTTATTAGTGTCAAGGGATCTCCTTATCACAATAGGCGCGCTCGTATTTCATAAGACTCGAAGATTCTGTCCTACAGCGCGCAAGGCTCAACAGTATTAAACAGCAGCCTTTCCTTCTTTATCTCTGACGCGCTCACCCTCATAACGGATACCTTTACAAGGCTTATAGGTATCAGGTTTCCTTATTTGACGGATCGAAGCTGCGACCTGACCAACGAGTTGTTTGTCAATACCCGTGACGACGATAGGTGTATGCGCTTGTCCATCAATATTCTCGGAGGGTTCAACACTTAACGTTATTCCGTCAGGTGGTGCGTAGGTAACAGCGTGCGAATAGCCAACGTCAAGAACTAAATTGTTCTCACGATTGACTTCAGCCCGGTACCCTGTTCCCACAACACGCAGCTTCTTCTCAAAACCCTCTGAAACACCGGTAACCATGTTAGCGATAAGACTTCGTGCCAGTCCATGTAAGGCTTTGTAGTGTTTAAGTTCACTTTTTCTTTCGACGGTCAGGACGTTTTCGTCAAGAGCCACATCAATTCCTTCAGGTAGTTGCCAATCGAGGCTGCCTTTAGGTCCCTCCACTTGGACGTTGTTTTCGTCCAAAGCGACCTGTACCTTCTCCGGCAATGGAATCGGTTTAAGTCCAATACGTGACATGCTATCTCTCCCAGTTCACTGAGACGATCGAAAATCTTACCAGACGTAGCAGAGGACTTCGCCTCCGATTTTTTCTCTTCGGCATTCAGGCGTGGTTTTTAGTCCACTGGATGTCGACAAAATAGCGACACCGAGCCCGCCGTAAACACGGGGTAGGCTGTCGGACTTCGCGTAAACGCGCCTGCCTGGTTTGCTGATCCGTCTGAGATTCGTGATGACCTTCTCTTTTCTCGTGCTTCCGTATTTCAAATAGATTCTTAAAATCCCCTGTTTTCCATCTTCAAGTAAGCGATAGTTCCGGATGAAACCTTCTTCTGATAAGATGCGTGCAATCTCAAGTTTAACTTTTGAAGAGGGGATTTCAACGCGTTCATGTCCTGCCATATTGGCATTGCGGATACGAGTCAACATATCTGCAATCGGATCGGTCATCGACATGAAAGATTCTCCTTTTTAATGGTTGTCGGTTATCGGTTCGGATTACTACGTAATCCTTTCAGTTGCCGGTAAGAGGGTGCTGATGCGCGTCAGGGGTCTCTTCAACCGAAGACAGAAAGCCTGCGCAGCAGGCGCACTGAAAGCGTAGCGAACCAATAACCATTCCCCTGACTCCTATTTTCTACCAACTCGCCTTTCGGACACCGGGAATTTTACCGGCGCGGGCGAAGAGGCGAAAACAGATACGACACAATTCAAATTTGCGAAGATACCCACGCGACCTGCCACAACTCTTACAGCGGCTGTATTGTCGGGTCCGGAACCGCGGGGTTCTTGCTTGCTTAGCAATCCATGATTTACTTGCCAACCTTGATGCTCCTTTACTGGTATCAGTTGTCAGTTCGGTTTGCTTCGCAAACCTGTCAGTTATCGGTTAAGCGTCCATGTTGTCTTAACTGGTAACCGAAAGGAGACGAAGTCTGCGAACCGAGGACTATTATCGGAATGGCATTCCCAACAATCTTAACAACTCGCGTCCTTCTTCGTCGGTTGGTGCAGTTGTAACAACAGTTATATTCATGCCGCGGATATCGTTAACCCGGTCATAATCAATCTCCGGGAAGATTAACTGTTCAGTGAGTCCGATGGAATAATTACCTCGCCCGTCAAAAGCATCGGGAGATACACCGCGAAAGTCTCGAATTTGGGGGAGAACAACGTTCACAAGACGGTTGTAGAACTCATACATACGTTCGCGTCTCAGGGTAACTTTACACCCGATCGCCATGCCTTCTCTGACTTTAAAAGCAGAAACAGACTTTTTAGCGTGAGTGATAATAGCGCGTTGTCCTGCGATGAGTGACAATTCTTCGACTGCATCTTCTAATGCGTTCGGATTCTGAATCGCCTCACCGACCCCAATATTGAGTGTGATTTTGTCCAGTTTCGGAATCTGCATCACATTTTCGTAACTAAAATGCTTTAGCAATGCAGGCATGATTTCCGTTTGATAAAATTCTTTGAATGGGCTCATGAGCCTTGTATCCTATAGAAATTATATATTCCCTGCGGGACGCGCTCAAAGCGTGTCTTGTTCAGCGTGCGTGGAAAGTCTGTACCTTAGGCGTCGACCTTTTTGAGATTGGAAATATGAATAGTGCCTTCGCGTTCGACGATCCCACCTTGTCCCATCTGATTCGGTCGGAGGTGGCGCGTAACAATATGAATACCTTCAACGATTGCGCGTTGTTTCTGTGGAAACACCTCCAAAACGACCCCTTGTTTCCCGCGATCCTGCCCACTGAGAACTAAGACCGTATCATCTTTCTTGATATGCAGTTTTCGACGTGCCACAATTGTCCTCCTAAATAACCTCAGGCGCGAGCGAGACGATTCGGGTGAACGCCTTCTCTCTGAGCTCGCGCGCGACGGGTCCGAAGATACGCGTGCCGCGCGGTTGGTTCTGCGGGTCAATAAGCACCGCCGCATTCTGGTCGAATTTGATATAGGAACCATCTGCACGCCGATATTCCTTGGCAGTACGGACAACAACTGCGCGAACAACTTCGCCAGCCTTCACGGATGTATTAGGCACTGCCTCCTTGATGCTTGCAACAATCACATCACCCACGCGCGCATAACGACGACGAGTTCCACCTAACACACTAATGCACATTAATTTCCTCGCGCCAGTATTGTCGGCACAGGTTAATCGAGTATATGATTGAACCATCTTTGTATCCTCCTCCAGCGTTTCAAAAATGTGTGTTTCGGAAACGTCAGAGTCGGGATGAAACCCTTCCTTCTCAAGTACCACTCGTTGCTGGCGCGTCATCTGTTCCATGGACGCGGCAGAAACGACGGACATCTGTTATATCGGTACTTAATCGTCTGCGGGTTGCACCGAGCTCACTATCGTTTGGACCCGCCACCGTTTATGACGGCTCAGTGGACGGGTTTCGACAACCTGTACCACGTCACCGACATTACAACTATTCTGTTCATCGTGAGCCAGAATCTTCTTCGTTTTCCGGACGACCTTCTTGTAAAGGGGGTGTTGATATCGCCGCACAAGCGAGACTGAAACAGTTTTGTCCATACTGTTACTCGTAACAAGGCCTGTCCGAAATTTGCGATGTCTTCGCCTTTCCTCGTTCAACTTTATCCTCCAAACCTACCAATAGCCAATAGCCAACAGCCATTAGCCAATAGCCATCTATTGTGAACGTCCTTGCAGCACAGTTTTCACACGAGCGATATCCTTGCGAATCTTTCCGATACGTGTCGTGTCCTCTTGTTGTCCTAAGATACTTCGGAACCTCTGGTTAAATAAAGTCTCTTTTAGAGACTGCAATTCACCTTCCAATTCTTCAGTTGTCTTACCGCGTAGTTCATCCGCTTTCATTTTTCTGATTCTCCTTACGTGTTGTCAAAGTTACCGCGCCGTGCTCGCCAGGGGTATTTTCTCCAACCGGAATCGCAGACGAAATTACTCATTCCGTGCAACAAACTTAGTCTTGACTGGTAATTTGTGGGCGGCTCGTTCAAACGCCCCTTTTGCATCCTCAAGCGAAACGCCGCTTAATTCATAAAGGACTCTGCCGGGTTTAACGACAGCGACCCAAAATTCAGGGGGACCTTTTTTTCCACTCCCCATGCGCGTTTCAGCAGGCTTTTTACTAACCGGCTTATGCGGAAAAATTTTGATCCAAAGTTTACCACCACGGCGTACGTAGCGTGTAATCGCAATACGAGCAGATTCGATCTGGTTGCTTGTAATCCAGCCAGCTTCCATTGCTTGTAATCCGTATTCGCCGAAGTTAATTTTTGAACCTCGGACCGGTTTTCCACGGCGTTTTCCGCGATGCACATTTCGATGCATCACGCGTTTGGGCATTAACACCTCAAATGCCTCCTTAAAATGTGTCAGTAGCGTTATGAACGGCTTTGGGAATTGCCACGCCCCCGACGCTGTCGGCGTCGGCCCCTTCCTCTGCCCTGTTCTCCAGATTGTCCGGAACGTCTGTCCCCTTGGCGACGATCTGGACGCTGTGAACCTGTATCTTCACGACGGCCGGGTTGGCGGCGTGCAGAGGGATCGCCTTTTAATTTATCAGGGACACCAATAATTTCGCCCTTGAAAATCCACGTTTTGACACCTATTTTACCGTATGTTGTATTCGCTTCGGTAAATCCGTAGTCAACATCAGCTCTAAGCGTATGAAGGGGTACCCGTCCCTCAAGACTGGACTCAGATCGGGCGATCTCCTTGCCATCAAGTCTACCACTCACCATAATTTTAACGCCCAATGCCCCAGCTTGAATTGAACTTGTGATATTCCGTCGCATCACCTGTTTAAAACTGGCGCGACGTTCGATTTGGGTCGCGACAGCTTCCGATACAAGTTGTGCATCCAATTCGGGAGTTTTAATCTCCGAGACATTAATCCGGACTGGACATCCAACGTGCTTTTCGAGTAATGCTTGTAATTTCTCAGCTTCTGCTCCACGGCGGCCGATGACAATTCCAGGGCGCGCCGTATGGATATTAATACTACAACGGTCTGCTACCCGTTCGACTTCAACGCGTGAAATCCCAGCGCGCGCAAGTTGCTCTTTGACGAACTCCTGAATCTGAAAATCTTCATGGAGCCACTTTGCGTAATCCCGTTCGCTGTACCATTTTGAATCCCACGTTTCAATGATTCCTAAGCGTAATCCACGCGGGTGAGTTTTCTGTCCCACACAAACCTCCTGTCGGATCTTTCCCATTCGCGACGTGGAGGCTGAGCTGTCTGGGGTGATGCTGTGTAAAGGTACACATCGTTACTCACCATTCTCAGTACTCTCCTCATCAACGACGACGGTGATATGGCTGCTGCGCTTTAGAATCCTATTCGCCATACCTCGTGCCCGGGGCCGAATCCACTTCCGCGTAATCCCCTCGTCAACCCGAATTTCCTTGATGTATAATTCCGCGATATCAACACTCGGGTCTTGATACTGCGCGTTGGCAGCTGCTGATTGAATCAACTTGTAAATTATCGGGGATGCGGCTTTATGTGTAAAGCGCAATTGACTTAATGCATCCTCAACATACTGATTACGGACGAGATCGGCTACTAAGCGTGCTTTCCGAGGTGCAACCGACGCGTTCCGAATCCTGGATCTGGCTTCCATCAGTGTCTCCTAATAAAAGCAATTTTCTAATTTCATCGCTTCCTCAACAGAACTTGCAACCCCATTTCTGAACGAAATAGGGATATGTGAACATCTGCTATCCACGATGAAGGCTATTATCAAACTATCTAACACCGCCCCCTGAGTGAGACCGGAAGGTCCGTGTTGGCGAGAATTCACCGAGTTTATGTCCTACCATATTCTCTGTAATATACACTGGAAAAAATTTCTTCCCATTGTAAATCGCCAAGGTATGCCCTACCAACTCAGGGGTTATCATTGAGCGGCGAGACCATGTGCGAATGACCCGTTTGCTACCAGAACGCTCCATAGCGTTTATCTTCTTCACAAGTTTCGGGTCTATGTAAGGTCCCTTTTTGAGAGAACGCGCCATTGTGTTTCTCCTCTACTTTGTAGACACTATGCCCATCAGGCATGAAATCCCCAATGAAAACGACTATTTTCGTTTCCCGAAAATGTAGCGTCCTGATTTCTTCTTCGGGTTCCGCGTCTTATACCCCTTAGTGGGAAAACCCCACGGGGTGACCGGATGTCTACCACCCGAACTTTTTCCTTCACCACCACCATGCGGATGATCGATAGGGTTCATCGCTACGCCTCTAACTTTCGGACGTTTCCCAAGCCATCTCGAACGTCCAGCTTTGCCGATAACAATCTGGCTAACGTTCCCGACTTGCCCAAGCGTCGCCATAGCATTCACCGGAACGAGTCGAATTTCACCAGAAGGCAACTGAATACGTGCGTACTTTCCCTCCCTGTCAACCAAAGAGGCGGCAGCACCGGCACTTCGCACCAATTGCCCACCTTTACCGGGGCGCATCTCTATATTATGGATTGAAGAACCGAGCGGGATTCTTTCAAGCGGTAAGGCGTTTCCAACCCGAATTTCCGCATCCGCGCCTGAGGTGAGTATATCGCCGACCTGTATACCTACTGGCGCGAGAATATATCGTTTCTCTCCATCCCGATAATGGAGGAGGGCTATGTGTGCAGAGCGGTTCGGATCATATTCAATTGCGGCGACCTTGGCAGGTACACCAAACTTGTCGCGTTTGAAATCAATAACCCGATATCGGCGTTTGTGTCCGCCCCCGCGACGCCTCACCGTTAGGCGCCCGTTGGCGTTCCGCCCAGCCATCTTTTTACTGCCTTTGACGAGAGACTTCTCCGGTTTACTCCGGGTAAGCTCTTCAAAGGTATAACCGGTCATAAACCGGCGACTTGGGGTTACAGGTGTATATGTTTTAGGCACTGTGAGTTCCTTATCTGCTTATCCTATATAGACTCAAAAGCTTGGATCGTCGCGCCTTCTCTGAGGGTAATAATGGCTTTTTTCCAATGTGGTCTACGTCCACGCTGGTACCGCAACATTTTACCTTTCGGTTTACCACGAACGCGCATTGTGCGAACTTTGAGAATATCCCCATGAATATCAAACAATTCTTCTGCAGCTCGACGAATCTGAGGCTTCGTTGCGTTTCGATCCACAACGAAAACATACTTATTAGCGTCGCGAAGAATCGTGCTCTTCTCTGTAATCAGCGGTTGTAATATAACCTGATATACATCCTTCATCAGTCTTATCCTTCTGCCTCAGAACCGGTATTAACGAATTTGGATTCCAATTTTTCGACGGCATTCTCGGTGATTATCAATGTGTCATGCCACATAACTTGGTAAACATTGAGCGTATCCCATGTACAGACATTCACTTTAGGGATGTTCCGCACAGATAGATGAATATTCTGATTAGGTTCATCAAGTATGAGCAACACTTTGCCTTCGGCGTTCACAGATTTCAACATGCTAACCATGTCTTTAGTGCGTGGACGCTCAAGCACAAAGTCTTCAACGAGGATACACTGCTGATTTTGGAACCTATCAGCAAGTGCGCTATGAAGTCCAAGCCGACGGACGCGTTTGGGCGTATGCTGCCGGTAGCTGCGAGGCTTCGGTCCAAACGCTACACCACCGTGGACTCGAATCGGGGATTTAGCATGCCCGACACGGGCTCTACCGGTTCCCTTTTGGCGATAGAGTTTTCTTCCACTCCCCCTCACGTCGCTCCGAGTCTTTGTTGATGCGCTGCCTTGCCGCTGATTAGCAAGATAGGCAACAACACACTGGTGAATGACTGGACCGTTCACCTCAGCATCGGTGAACACATCAGCCAATTCCTTTTCGCGAAGGACATCGCCGGAACTGTTGTGTACGTCTAAAGTTGACATCTTTGTGTGTTTGCTTCCTCTCGGCAACCGTTGAGCCGTCATTGCCGACTATGCATTGCGTGCTTTAGATGCCTTTTTAATTAGGAGAAGTCCGTTGGGCGGTCCCGGTACAGCTCCTTTTACAACCAATAGGTTGCGGTCGGCATCGGCTTGAATCACAGGTAGATTTTGGACAGTATGTCGTTTAGCACCATGACGTCCAGCCATGCGCTTCCCTTTAAAAACGCGAGAGGGTGTCGCACTTGCCCCGATAGAACCCGGTCGGCGAAGGTCTTGTTCACCCCCGTGGCTCTTCTTACCACCAGCGAATCCCCAGCGTTTAACCACACCTGTGAAACCACGTCCTTTTGAGGTGCCTGTTACGTCAACAAACTCACCAGCTGAAAAGAGGCTTGCATCAACGACATTCCCTACGGACACATCCTCAAGACTCTGAACCCGAAATTCACGAAGTACGAATGCTGGGTCTACCCCGGCTTTCGCGAAGTGTCCGCGCTTCGGACTATTCGTACGACTCTCTTTCTGTTCACCGAAACCTAACTGAACTGCCTGATAGCCGTCTTTTTCTTGCGTTTTCAGTTGGACAATCGGACAGGGACCCGCTTGAATAACGGTAACAGGTATCGCTTTGCCTGATTCCTCAAAGACTTGCGTCATGCCGACTTTGCGGCCTATAATTCCATTAATCATTTTTCTAAGAATCCACTACGTTTCACAAACCAGAATCAACGGTATGAAGCCCGTATGGGCTTCACCGGGGTATGAACCGGGGTTTGTGGTTAGGTCCAGCTTCCTCTGGATGCTGATAGATAGCAGATTAAGAATCATACATATCCTCAGTCGCGTCAGAATTCGACGCACACCACCGCGCAACGTAGTGGAGCGGTGACCAGAGCTAATAGTTAGAGAAGCGTAATTTTGACATCAACACCTGCAGGCAGGTCCAACCGCATTAAATCATCAACGGTTTTAGGGGTTGTTTCTGAGATATCCAAAAGCCGTTTATGAATCCGCATTTCAAACTGTTCGCGCGATTTCTTATCTTTAAAAGTCGAACGCTGAACGGTATAGAGATGCTTTTTCGTCGGCAATGGAATTGGACCAGAAACAGCTGCGCCTGTCCGTTTTGCAGTATCTGCTATTTGCTTTGACCACAGATCCAACAACCGATAGTCAAATGCCCTGAGCCGGATCCGAATCTTTTGATTGTCCATCTTTCCGTATCGCCTTCATCAAACAGGGAACGCTTTTTGTAGGAACGAAACCCTCTGTTGATGCCTTAAAAGGGCGGAACTGGTTGTTCCGCCTGCTCTATTACTCAAGAATTCTGGAGACAACACCGGCACCGATAGTCTGTCCACCTTCTCGAATAGCGAATCGGAGTTGCTCCTCCATCGCGATAGGTTTAGACAGTTCAACGGTAATCTGGGCGTTGTCGCCGGGCATAATCATTTCAATGCCTTCAGGCAAGTTCATCTCTCCAGTCACGTCAGTTGTCCGGAAATAGAACTGCGGGCGGTATCCGCTAAAGAAGGGATTGTGGCGTCCACCTTCATCTTTTGTCAGAATGTAAGCTTCGGCTTCAAACTTGGTGTGTGGTTGAACAGTGCCTGGAATTGCCAAGACTTGCCCGCGCTCAACTTCATCGCGGTCAACACCCCGTATCAAGGCACCAATATTATCACCCGCACGTCCCTCGTCAAGGAGTTTACGGAACATTTCAACACCAGTGACAACGGTGGTTTGTGTTTCGCGGAGCCCCACGATTTCAACGGAATCGCCTGTTTTAATGATACCACGCTCAACCCGTCCCGTAACGACCGTACCGCGTCCACTAATAGTAAAGATGTCCTCAATCGGCATCAAGAAGGTTTTTTCAGTGTCGCGGACAGGTTCTGGAATGTAGTCATCAACGGCTTCCATGAGTTCCAAGATAGACGCGCATGCTTCGCTATTCGGATCGCCGCCACCGTCCATTTCTTCATAAGCCTGAAGGGCAGATCCGATAACGACCGGAATATCATCACCGGGGAATTCATAGTCGCTTAGCAATTCACGGACTTCGAGTTCAACGAGTTCGAGAAGCTCTTCGTCATCAACCATGTCTGCCTTGTTAAGGTAGACAACGAGGGACGGCACGTTCACCTGTCGAGCGAGTAGGACGTGCTCACGGGTTTGCGGCATAGGACCATCAGCAGCAGACACAACGAGAATAGCCCCGTCCATCTGTGCTGCGCCTGTAATCATGTTCTTGATATAGTCGGCGTGTCCTGGGCAATCAACGTGGGCATAATGCCGATTCTCAGTTTCATACTCCACGTGGGCTGTATTAATCGTAATACCACGCTCTTTTTCTTCCGGTGCCTTGTCGATCTCGTCATATTCCATGACGTAATCTTCGTTGGCAAGGTTCGAGAGCACCATAGTAATCGCCGCCGTAAGCGTTGTCTTACCGTGGTCAACGTGGCCAATTGTTCCAATATTGACGTGTGGCTTAGTCCTTTCAAACGTTTCCTTAGCCATTTTTGTCCGAGCTCCAATAAAATTGTGTTGTTTTGGGTATTGTAGACACCGTTTCAAGTACTGTCAATAGATACATACACTTTATATCTTAAAACCGCGTCCCCCATTTCTATAAGGTAGCCAAACGTCTTAGCGTATGGCAAACCGTTTCATTTACTCAAACACTGTGCCCGCTTATAGGAAGAGATAACACTCCTACAGTTCGGGCACATCCTAAATACTTAACGTTTCGCTGCTGAAATTAAGTCCTCCATTACACTGGTAGGGACTTCGTTATAATGAGAAAATTCCATAGAGTAGTTCGCTCTACCTTGGGTGAGCGACCTAAGGACCTTGACGTATCCAAACATCTCTGAGAGCGGCACATCAGAACGAATGACCTGAATACGAGATTTTCCTTGCACTTCCGTTTGACGTATTTGTGCGCGCCGGGAGTTTAGATCGCCTATCACCTTGCCGAGATACTCGTCAGGGACGATCACCTCAACATCCATAATAGGTTCAAGAAGTGTCGGTGTGGCCCGTTTCATTGCATCTTTGAATGCCATAGATCCGGCTATGGAGAAAGCCATTTCCGAGGAATCAACGGCGTGATGCGATCCATCAACGAGTTTCACCGATACATCCACCACCGGATAGCCCGCCAGAACACCTGTGTTCATGGCATTCTCAATTCCTTTTTGTACCGCTGGAATGTACTCTTGCGGAATAACGCCGCCCTTCGTGTCATCTATGAACTCAAAACCGGTGCCTTTTTCAAGAGGTTCTACTTCAATGACGACGTGCCCGAATTGCCCTCTACCCCCAGATTGGCGCACAAAACGTCCGACAGATCTCACCGAGTCAAGAATTGTTTCCCGATAGGCGACTTCTGGATTCCCGACATTCGCCGAGACATTAAATTCGCGTACAAGCCTATCAACGATGATTTCGAGGTGAAGTTCACCCATTCCAGAGAGCAAAGTCTGTCCTGTTTCCGGGTCTTGATGGACTTTAAAAGTTGGATCCTCTTCGGCAAGTTTCGAGAGCGCGAGGTTCAACTTATCAATATCAGATTGTGTGCGGGGCTCAACAGCGATAGACATGACGGGAAGTGGGAATACCATCGTTTCCAAAGTAATATGCGCCTTCGGATCACAGAGCGTATCACCCGTTGAAAGGTCTTTTAATCCGATTGCTGCTGCGATGTCACCGGCATAAACGGCATCATGTTCCTCACGTTTGTTGGCATGCATCTGCATCAAACGTCCAATCCGCTCATGTTTACCAGTCTTACTGTTGTAAAGGGTATCACCTTTGTGGAGAACACCAGAATAGACACGGAGATAAGTGAGTTTACCGACGTGCGGATCTGTTGTAATTTTGAATACCAGCGCACAGAAAGGCGCATTCTCATTGGCTTCTCGTACTTCTTCTTCCTCAGTCTTGGGATGAAAGCCCATTACAGGTGGCACATCCGTCGGTGCTGGCAGGTAAGAAACGATAGCGTCCAAGAGGGGTTGGACTCCCTTGTTCTTCAAAGCCGTTCCGCAAAGGATCGGGACAATTTTGCCCGTGACGACCCCATTACGGAGTCCTGCTTTAATTTCCTCTGGTGAGATCTCAGCACCATCCAAGTACTTAAGAAGGAGTTCTTCATCAGAATCAGCGATAGACTCCAACATCCGCTCGCGATATTCCAATGCCATCTCTTCCATCTCTTCGGGAATATCGGTTTCTTGGATGAGAGTGCCATCGCGTCCAGAGGCAGCAGACATGTTCCAGATCTGCCCTTTCATCGAGATGAGGTCAACGATACCCGTAAACTGTTCAGCCGAACCGATTGGTAGTTGCACAGGGATGGCGTTCGCACCGAGGCGTTCTTCCATCATTTCGACGGTACGAAAGAAATCCGCGCCCGTTCGATCCATTTTATTCACGAAAGCGATGCGCGGTATATCGTATTTATCAGCCTGTCGCCAGACGGTCTCAGATTGGGGTTCAACGCCCCCAACCGCACAGAAAACGGCAACCGCGCCATCAAGGACGCGGAGAGAACGTTCAACTTCGACCGTGAAATCAATATGCCCCGGTGTATCAATAATATTAATATGGTGTTTTTTCCATTGGCAGGTTGTTGCGGCAGCAGTGATTGTAATACCGCGCTCCTGCTCTTGCACCATCCAATCCATAGTGGTGGTGCCATCGTCCACATCACCGATACGATAAACTCTACCGGTATAATACAAAATTCGCTCGGTCACGGTAGTTTTACCGGCATCAATATGCGCCATGATACCAATATTTCGCATGTGGGGCAATTCTAAGCGATGGGAGGTATCTTGTTTTTTGTTCGCCACGGTTGCGTGATTCCTTTTGATTTTTTAGTAAGTTGCGGTCCTTAGGACCGCGCTTACGTTTTTACCATCGATAATGTGCAAAAGCCCGGTTCGCATCAGCCATCCGATGCTGATCCATTTTTCTACGGATTGCCCCGCCTTCGTTCCGCGAAGCCTCCATGATTTCGCCTGCAAGCCGTTCAGCCATCCGTCTTTCGCCGCGAGAACGCGCCGATTGGATAATCCAGCTGAAAGCCAGTCGTTGTTTCCGTTCCGCCTTTACATCAACCGGGACTTGGTATGTTTGGCTACCGACCCGTCTTGGTCGAATTTCTAACACAGGTTTGACATTGTTAATCGCTTGCTTAAAAACCGTAAAACCGTCTTCATTTGTCCGTGATTCGATGATCTGAAAACTCTCGTATAAAATGGATTGCGCAGTGCTCTTCTTTCCATCAAGCATGAGACTATTAATAAACTTCGAGACCAATTTGCTATTGTAGGTTGCGTCAGGGTTAACGTCGCGCTTGGTAATGTTTCCACGTCTCGGCATCAGGTATTCCTCCGTTGTTTAACCCGGTTTGCGTGCACCGTACTTTGAACGCCCTTGGCGGCGGTTGTCAACACCGGCGGTATCCAACTTGCCACGAACGATGTGATAGCGTACATTAGACAGGTCTTTAACGCGTCCACCGCGGACTAAAACAACTGAGTGTTCCTGCAGATTGTGGTCGATCCCCGGAATGTAACAGGTCGCTTCATAACCAGAAGTAAACCGTACACGAGCGACTTTACGCAAAGCCGAATTCGGTTTGTTGGGTGTTACGGTTTTGACCTGTAAACAGATACCGCGACGCTGAGGACACTGCTGTAGCACTGGCGACTTCGTTTTCTTCCGATACCGCTTACGCGGCTTTTTGATTAACTGATTAATTGTTGGCATTTTGCACCTCCGCCACGCCATATCTAAGGGCTTCTGAATTAAAAAAACCCCACGCGGGGCATCACAATTTCAGTAGAACACATTAACGTGGAATGTCAGACACGACGTTAGAATGTTTCCGATAATTGCCCCCGTTTCTATAAAAAGAGTGAATTAGGGTTCCCAAGATAAATATTATACAATGTGAATAACGATTTGTCAAATTTTTTTCAAAAAAAGTGAAAAAATATAAGAAATTCTGCAAATTACTTCGTTTTTAGCAATTTTCCACGTAGAATAACGTTTTGAACGCTCAAATCTTCATCAACAATAATAACGTCCGCTGTCTTCCCAGTCTCGATTGCGCCGACCGACTGCGCGACCCCTAAATTCTGTGCGGGTGTCAATGTTGCCATCGTTAATGCTTCTTCGAGAGAATAACCCCAGTTAATAACATTGCGAACCCCATCCATAAGCGTAATCGTCGCACCCGCAAGCCGCTCCGTCGGTTTACCAACATCAAGCCACATAGCGTCGTTACGGACGTATTTCTCGGTGCTACCGGCTTCAAAGGCAGTATCCTTTTCAGAAATCATATCATCGCTGAGACGATACGCATCAATCTCAGGAATGTATGTTGCCGATGCCTGCCAGTCTTCAGAAGGCACACCCGCAAGCTCGGTGCAATCTGTAATTAACCCGACAGCGTGAATTCCTTTCTGCCGAATCAAATGGCTGCCCCAGAACGGATGGACATGGTGTTCGTCAACGATGAGTTCAGCATGAATATCTGGGTGAGAGAGGACTGCTTCAATTGCACCGGGTGCCCGATGGTGCATACCACTCATGCCGTTATAGGTGTGTGTGGCGCGCGTCACACCAGCATCAATCGCCGCCATCGCCTGTTGGTATGTCGCATTTGTGTGCCCCATAGCGATGATGATGTCATTATAGGCATCTGACCCGTAGGCTGCGAGATGTTTGATAAATTGTAGATTTTCATCGTTTTCAGGTGCTATGGAGATGACTTTCAAGGTGCCATCAGAAGCTGCCCACATTGCGTGGAATTCTTCAAAGTTCGGTGGCGTAATGTATTTTGCGTTCTGCGCTCCATTTTTCGCGAGGCTTCCAAACTTTCCTTCAACGTACGAACCTAAGATCTGCGAACCGTCCACCACTGGCTCGTCAGCGACGTGCGCGATAGCCGTTAAGGCACCGTTAATCTGCGCCATACTCCCCGATGAAATACCCAACACTAACGAGGTAACACCATTACGGGCATGCGCACGGGCGATTGTGGCAACATCTTCGACCTCGCCAGTCATACTATCACAACCACCGCCGCCGTGTACCAATCCGTCAATTAATCCGGGAATGACAAAACAACCAGAAGCATCAAGCGTCTCGCCTGTTGGCTGAAGCGCGTCCGTTGTTATGGTTGCAATTGTGTCACCTTGAATAACAATACTGCCCTGTCCGTAATGCGTTGGGGTATAAATATCACCGTTTACAATTGTCAGCGTTTCCACCATATCTCCAAAGTGCTTTGAATTTTGCTATAGTTGTTCTGATACCCACAAAATACTCTGCGCCAGAAATCGCAGAAAAGGAACGACTTCAAAATCTTTCTGATGTCCCAATGAAGTATAACAGACGCGTCCGCCATTATGCAAGCGGGTCCATGCCACCGGCTCTGAATGTTCACTCGTCCGCCCCATCAAGAGAACAGACGTATCATCGCGCAGTGATGGATTCTTGTAAAGACTCCCATAACTGGCAAACGCCGAGACCCCCTCCAAAATTGGATGTTCCGTAGCAATCACTTCGGCACGAACAATGGGACCTTCACCGTAATGTCCCTGATAATCGCCACCGAGGACGACTTTATCGAACGCCAGCCAATTTTGATAGGCGTGACTGGCTGTTCTAACTCCGACAATCGGTCTGCCTTGTTCACAGTAGGTTTGAAATTGGCTGAGCGACGCGCCTTCTGTATTGAGACGACGTGTAAAAACTAACAAAGCATCGGCATCATCAAGAGCTGCCAAAGAAGGATCGTCGTCCTCTGAATTGTAGACGATCAGGTTCGCCTGAATTGGGTAATGTCTCTCAACATACTTTTTGAAAATAGTCAAAGATGTCTCAGAGTCATATTCAAAAGAGCCGGAAAGCATACACAAGTTAAGCACAGGTCACTCCTCTGTTAGAAAAGCGTTGTAGGCACCCCTACCCTTGCCTTCTTTCTAAAAACAGAAAACTATAGGGATAAGGATTTCTCTCATCAGATTCGCCGTCAATACGTTTTACTTCTTCCCACGCAGTGCTGTCAAACTCCGGGAAATAGACATCCCCTTCAAATGTAGCATGAATCTGTGTAAGATAGAGTCGGTTGGCGTGCGGTAAAAAGGCTTCATAGATAGGTGCACCACCACAGATCATGAGTTCTTCCGCTTCCCTACAAAGCTCAAGAATGTCGGTTACTGAATGTGCGACGCTACAGCCTTTGGGTGCTTTATAAGCTGCGTTTCGGGTAAGGATGATGTTGTGTCGTCTGCCCAAGGGTCGTTTGAGCGTTTCAAAAGTTTTACGTCCCATAACAACCGGCTTTCCGACCGTCATGTCGCGAAAATGTCGTCGATCAACTGGCATTTGCCACGGAATATTGGGCCCATTGCCGATCAGTCGATTTTTGTCCATCGCTGCAATCATTGAAATTAACATTTAGGATTCCATTTCCAATTCTTGTTGCCCGGCTTCTATCCCACTGATAACGTGCTCAGCAAACAGGGTCACTGTCTCTTTCGACATACGAGGGATGAGTTTAATTTCCCGTTTGCGTTTCCATTCGATATCAAATTCTCTTATTTCTACGAGTTCATCAATTCCATTTAGAACAGTTTTCACATCGGTTTCAATATCTTTGGCAAGTTCTTTGAGACTTAAAGGTTCTTCAACCTGAAAGGCGAGTACTTCCATCCATATCCACATGCCAAGTCGACGCGCGAAGACAGAAATATCCTCGTTTGTACCCGCGAGTCGAGTGATCGACGCGAAGCAGTAAGCCGCATGATGCGGATAGTTCATTATGACCTCTTCAAATTCCTCAAAAGCGAAACGAATGAGAAATGCGGCTTCCTCTGGCAGTGTTAATTCTTTGAGATCCAGATGGTTCCCGTTCTGTTCTGAGCTGTCAATGTTAATTCGTGGTTCTTGCGCCATGGTCACCTCAAGTATTTCGTGGTGAAATCAATCGTCAGCAGAATTGGAAGAGACCCGGAAATATGCCATGATTCTAAACAATCATCTTGGCACGAATAGCATTGTGGTGCTGATAATTTTCTAACTGAATGTGTTGCATCTTGAAGGCATCAATTGATGAGACTTTCGGGTCCAATACAAGTCGCGGGAGCGGATAAGGGCTCCGTTTCAATTGCGTCTTGACGGCTTCAAAGTGTTCATGGTAGATATGCGCGTCCCCTAAGGTATGAACGAACTCACCGGGCATTAATCCAGTCACCTGCGCCACTATATGTACCAAAAGCGCATACGAGGCGATATTAAACGGGACTCCGAGGAACATATCGCAGCTCCGCTGATACATCTGTAGGGATAACTTACCATCCGCCACAAAGAATTGGAAAAACATGTGACAGGGTTCCAACGCCATTTGATCTAATTCTCCAGGATTCCATGCTGTAACGACGTGTTTACGACTGTGTGGATTCGTTCGGAGTTGTTCAATGACGCTGGCTAATTGGTCGATTGCCCCATCTTCTGTTTGCCATTCTCGCCATTGAACCCCGTATATGCGCCCGAGGGAACCGTTGCGTCCCCAAGCCTCAGCATTGGCGTTCCAGACCTGAACACCGAGTTTCTGAAATTGATCAACATGCGAATACGCGCGTAGGAAACCTAAGAGTTCCGCTTTCACGGCACCGAACGCCAGTTTTTTCGTCGTTACGGCGGGAAATCCCTCTTCGAGATTGTATCGCATTTGCATGCCGAAGAGTGCTCGGGTTACGCCGTTTCTACCCGGTCGGTCAACACCGGTATCTAATATCTGCCGAAGCCCATTTATATACTGTTCCATATCTATTGACCTGTACTACCAAATCCTCCACGAGAGGGTGAGTGCATCTGTTCAACCTCGTTCCATTCCGCCGTCTCCACACGCACAAAAATCGCTTGTGCGATTCGACTGCCTCTTTCAACATTGACGACTTCATTCGTGAAATTGTAAATCTGAATTTGTAGTTCGTCTTCTTCACCACAGTAATCGTTATCAACGATACCTACGCCCTGTGGCACCATTAAGCCGAATTTGCGGGGGGTGCTGCTTCGCGCACAGACCATTAGCATATAACCCGGAGGTGTTTCAACAATGACGTTCGCAGGGATGAGGACGATGGATTTTGGTGGCACTTCCGCTGATTCTCGGCAGATTAAATCGAATCCAACGGAACCTGCCGTCTCATATTTCGGCAACGGGAGGGTTTTGTCTATGCGTTTGATATTAATTTTCATCGACATTATGGTACCGCGACTCCTGCTACCTTGCATTCCACGCGATAAAGGGAGGTGCTCGCAGTGATGAAGAGGCTTGTCCAGTCGTCACCACCCCAAGCCAAGTTGGCTGCGCGTTCAGGGACGAGGATGATTCCGAGATGCGTTCCGTCTGGTGCGAAAACCCAAATCCCATTGGGACCGGTCAGGTAGACATTCCCGAGCGTATCGACCTTCATTCCGTCAGGTTTGCCGTTGTCCCCTTCTTCTTCACCAAAGACGCGATCGTTCGCAATTGTACCGTCGGGTTGCACATCGAATGCGCGGATATGCATGCGTTCGGTGTCGTTGATATAAAGGATAGATTCATCAGGTGAAAAGCAGAGACCGTTGGGTCTGTCAAAATCATCAACGAGAAGTGTCAATGTGTCGCCATTGGGCGATAGACGATAGACACCTTGAAAATCGAGTTCTTTCTCTGATTCGACTCCGTAGGCTGCGCTTAACCCGTAAGGCGGATCCGTAAAATAGATGCTTCCGTCCGACTTCACGACCACATCATTGGGACTATTCAAACGCCTCCCTTCATAATGGGAGGCGATTGTGATGACCTGTCCATCCGCCGTTGTCCGCGAAACTCTCCGGTTCGCGTGTTCACAAGCAATGAGATGTCCGCCTTTATCATAAGTCAAGCCGTTCGATTTTCCAGATGGGTCACGGAAAACAGTCATTCCCGAATCTGCGTCCCACCGGCGCATCTTATTTGCGGGAATATCACTAAAAAGCAAGAACCGCTCTGTAACGTGCCAGAGAGGTCCTTCAGTGAATTGGCATCCCGTCGCCAGTTGTTCAATACCCGCTTCAGCATCAACCAACTCTAAAAGCCGTTCGTTGCGTACGTCAAGTGCCATATCTTTCCTTTTTTGGTATTCGGTAAAAAAACAGGACTTACGCAAAATTGAGCTGAGACACATATCTTGGGACAGCAAAGATGCTTATCCTTGGGATAGGGGCAGTTAAGAACTGCATCTATCAATCTTTTAGTGCGTAAGTCCTATGTAATTTCGCTTGACTTTTTCCTGACCGTATGGTATCTTAATAATATAAGGATACCCGAAGCCTTAAACGTGCCTGGGGCGACTCGAACGCCCGACCTTTAGCTCCGGAGGCTAACGCTCTATCCAACTGAGCTACAGGCACATAAGTTTAAAAGCGAGGCGGATTCCGTAAACGAAATCAATCCAACTCGCATACATCTTTAGAAGTATTTTAACAAATTCAGCAGCTTTTGTCAAGTTTTTTCGCGAAAAATCCAAGGAGGAAGATCAGGGTGCCACATAAATTTAAAAAACTCTCAGTCCTTGCTGTTCTGGTTGTCTTTCTGTTTAGCTTTGCGCCAGATATTGTAGAGAGCCGCCGCGGTGGGGGCCGGAGTTTCAGTCGCAGCCGGAGTTTCAGCCGCAGCACCAGTCGGCGGAGTTATACACCGAGCCGCTCCTCTACCAGATCTTACAATCGGTCTTCTACAAGTAGAAGTTCCACAAGCCCACGCACCTCAACATCTCGTACAACACGTAGTACAGGGAGCAGCTACAGCAGAAGTAGTACATCGAGAAGCACGAGTACGCGTGCAAGCACCACTGCACGTCAACGGCAAACCGCTACTAACCGCGCCCGAGTTACACCGAGTAGCACGTCAAATCGAAGCACGACGGCGACGCGGAACGCAACTCGTAGTCAGCAACGGCAAGTGACAGCACAAAACCGGAAGCAGGTACGGCAACTGAAGGCGGAAAATCGGAGTTTGAAACGCCAAAACCGGGTCGCGAATCGTCAAACTGCCCGCGCCCGTCGGCAGCAGCGACAAGTTATCACTGTCAATAACTTTGGGGGCTACTATCCCATGATGGGATATTCAATGTACAGTCTGACTGCATCTATGGCGTTTAACAACCTCTTATTCGGTATCTATTTCCACGACTATTACAATCATGCCATTCGCCATAGTTATCTCTGGCACTATCACCATCGAGATTATGACCGGTCACATTGGAGTGCCGAAAAACAGAGGGAATACGAATACTATCGAGACTACTACGAGAGTCAGGGCATTGAACCTAACGCAAATTATGTAGACCCTGGCACGAACGCCGACGAAAATTACACTGCGAGTTATGTAGAAGAGAACCCTGATAAATTTTATGGAGAAAACGCAGAAGTTTTCACTGTTGACGAACTTCCAGACGAGGAGGCACTAAAAGGAGAACTCCTTGCAGCTGCTGAAGAGACACCGACAGTCACAGCATCCACTTCCACGACCACCTCAACACGCGCACCACCAGAGACGCGCACTGTTGTTATCGAAAAGAAAACTTCAGGAGCAACATGGTTCCTCCTTATCTTCGGAGGTATCATCGTTGTTGGCGTTATCATGTTAGTGATGTACAACAAAGGCTATTTTTAGGTGGTCCGATGGCACTATTTGGTAGAAAAAGCAGAAAATCACTGTTTGGCAAACGGAAAGAGGCTGATACAAAAAAGCTGGAACGGCATGAACTCGTCGACCTTCCGATTGATAGCATGATTGAACTCTCCGACATCATCACCTACGAGGAGACGGGAGATACTTCGCACGCCTTCAAACTTGTCACCCGAAAGAAGTATGAAGGCGAGGCACTTCGTCGTTATATGTATCATATCCGGGATTCTGAGGAAGAGGTTGTGGTCGGTGTTGACCATGTGGCAGGAACGAAGGAAGATTACGAAATTTCTCGGTGGATTGTCGATGGTGAATCTGAACTCGGCGATCCCTTGCCAGACGAGATGACCCTTTATTTTCCTGATCCAGAGAACGAGCAAGCCGACATCGCTGTGGAATACAGTCGGCAGGACGTTGTACCGGCAACCCTCACGGTTACCGATGCTGAAGGGGAAGCGAAATTTGAGGTCGAACTCCACGAATATATGGCGGGTGAAGATGAATTCATGTCTATTGAACTCTGTGGAGACTGGTTAACCTTCTATGTCGGCACGATGATTCGTCGCGCCGATATAGAAATCTACCCAGCGTATGAGCCAAAAGCGTCCAATAGTTGAAGCAGTGAACCAAATTCATCAACAATGCATACCGGCTACCGCTGAAATTCAAATGCACTTTCGATGTGCTCAAGATTCAACAGTTCAAATTGATATGACAAGTGGATGCCAATCACATCAAAACGACACGGGGCATCCCAGAGATTTTTTGCTTTTAGATATGCCAAGGCTATCTTGGATATCTGCCGCTGTTTTTGTTTGGTTACGGCGGCTTGTGGCACCCCAAATTTAAGACTTCTCCGCGTTTTAACTTCCACAAAGACGATAAATTGTTCGTCCTGGACGATTAGATCAATTTCCCCGCGCCCTGCCCGGTAGTTCTGCGCAAGGATTCTACACCCGCGTGCTTCGAGATGCGCAACTGCCAACGATTCACCAATTTTTCCAATACTCAAGCGTGAACGATCCATGTACGGTCTCCGTTGGTTGGACGCATAAGCACCTTAGAGAAATAGTTCAATCTGATCATCTGGTAAAAGTTTAAAGGTGTGTCGATGAACGTCGGACGCACCAAACTTTGCAATTGCTTGTCGGTGTTGTGAGGTTGGGTATCCTTTGTGTTTGAGGAATCCGTAGTTTGGGTAGGCGCGATCCAACTCAATCATGAGTTTATCGCGCGTGGTTTTGGCGATAATGGAGGCTGCGGCGATAGAATAACTTCGGCTATCGCCCTTTGGAATCGCTTCACCGGGAATATCTATTTGCGGGAGATATAGACCGTCAACGAGCAGATAATCGGGCTGCGGTATGAGATTTTCAACGGCTTCCTTCATCGCCAACAGGGTGGCATTAAGGATATTTAGACGGTCAATCCCCTGATTATCTATAGCACCAACCGCTACTGCTACAGCGACCCGGTGGATTTCGTCACAGAGTCGATCGCGTTGCTTTGGAGACAACTGTTTTGAATCATTGAGACCGTCAAGTGCACAATCAATTGGTAGGATAACAGCAGCGGCAATGACGGGCCCCGCCAAGGCACCTCGGCCTGCCTCGTCAACGCCCGCGATCTGTTTATACCCACTTTGCTGACAAGCGAGTTCAAAGACATTCATCTGTATTCAGATTATTGTCTACGTTCTTTGACGCGTGCGGCTCTACCGGTACGATCGCGCAAGTAATATAATTTCGCGCGGCGGACGGCTCCGTATCGAACGACCTGAATACTCTCAATATTGGGTGAATGGAGCGGGAACGTCCTTTCACTTCCGGCACCGAAAGCGACGCGTCGGACTGTAAACGTTGCGCGTAATCCACCGTGTGCCCGACGGATAACAGTTCCTTCGTACGTCTGAATACGTTCTTTCTGTCCCTCGCGGATACGGGTGTTTACCTTGACAACATCCCCAGGACCAAACTCAGGAATATCACTTTTCACATATTGGCTTTCAACAGATTCAATTAAGTTCATTGTATTATTCCTCCTTGTATAATATAGATCTCACCACATCCATTGATTGGCAAATGACCTTCTAAAAAATTAGGCGATTACTGCTTCGATTCAATCCACCAACCCAGCAGTTTTGAGAATAGCGATGTCTTCCTCACTCAACTCGAATTTCTGGAGCAGATCTGGACGGTGCTTTGCAGTGCGTTTGAGTGCCTCCGCGTACCGCCATTTTTCAATATCTTTATGATCTCCACTCAAGAGAACCTCAGGGACATTCATGCCAGCGAACGCTGCAGGTCGTGTATAGTGCGGGTGGTCCAACAAATCATGGCTGAACGAATCAACGTGGGCGGATTCGTAATCACCAAGTGCGCCGGGCAGGACACGACCAATAGCATCAATCAAAACGAGCGCAGCAATTTCCCCGCCACTGAGCACATAGTCCCCGATAGAAAGTTCCGTTGTAACCAATTGATGTCGCACTCGCTCATCTACGCCTTTGTACCGTCCGCACAAGAGAATAAGGTGCGATTCCAAAGAGAGTGATTCCGCAAGTGCCTGCGTCAACGGGACACCTTGTGGTGTCAGATATACAACGTGCGCCGCTTCCTGCGCGTTCAACGCCGTAATCGCAGCGAAGATAGGTTCCGGCTTAAGAATCATGCCCGCGCCCCCGCCATAAGGATAATCATCAACCGACTTGTGCTTGTCGGTCGTCCACTCGCGAAGATTATGGAGGTTGACGGTGAGTTTATCGGCGTCCTGAACGCGTCTGAGGATACCCGTTTTTAACGCTGGCGCGAGTATCTCTGGAAACAAGGCGAGAACATCAATCTTCATTTTTGATATAGGCTTGCAAGCGACACCCTACATTCTTTGCTGATGCGTCTACCGCGCGTCGTAAACGAAATTCCTATTGCTCCTCTAATCTTGGGTGTTCAATCAACTCAAGAATAACCTTCTTATTCGCTTGCAATCCTGCCGTATAGAGAACACTTCTTATCGCTTTAAGGGTACGTCCATATCTACCAATGATCTTCCCTAAATCTTCTTCCATGACAGTCAACTCTACAATAACCACCGTTTCGCCAGTTACTTCCTGGACGACCACCTGATCGGGGTAATCGACGAGAGATTTTACGATGTATTCAATCAAATCTTTGAACATAGTTCACTTTCGCATTTCAGTAGATGTGTCTGTTGCCTGTCTCTTCGGAATCTTTTGAAAGAGACGTTACGCTTCTTCGTCGGATTCAGGTGTCGCCTCATCGGGTGCTGCTTCAGTGAGCAGGCTGCCGGTTTCAGCGTCAGTAGGTTGTGCGTCAGCTGCTTCAGCTTCAGCGGATTGTTCGTCTTCCGTCTCAGGAACCGCTGCGTCGCCAGCAGCCTCTGGCATCGGTCGCCCTAATTTTTCGTATTCAAATTTCATCAAAATCCCACGTTTAGAAAGCAAACGTTTCGCCGTGTCAGTCGGTTGTGCGCCACGCCTTAACCATTTCAAAGCCTTCTCTTCATCGATGAAAACATCTGCCGGATCCGTTAACGGATTGTAATAGCCAAGGCGTTCTAAAAACGCGCCATCCCTTTGTGCCCGCGCATCAGCTGCGACGAGTCGATAAAAAGGACGTTTCTTTCTACCGTGTCGTTGTAATCTAATTCTAACTGCCAAAAAAATACCTCCTGGTGGCATTCACGCCGTGTTTATAGAAAGGCAGAGATTTAAGGTCGTACCCATTGTTATCTACGGCGTCTGCGTTTTCGGGGCTTTCTCGCTTTACGTTTCTGACCGGGAAGTGCTCCCATTTTCTGCCCCCTCTTTGCACCTAAACCGGCTCCCATTTGCGGCATTGCCATCGCCGCCTGCTGGTTCAGCATACGATTCATCATCTGTAGCTGCGAAATCAGCATGTTCACCTGATTTACTGTTGTTCCACTCCCTTTGGAAATGCGAAGTTTCCGACTTCTGTCCAACAACCGCGGATTCCTCCGTTCCTCACCCGTCATCGACTGAATAATCGCTTTCGCTGTCTGTAGATGGCTCTCATCGGGTGTGAGATTCTTAACCGGCAACTGATTTTTAAAGGGCATGAGATCCATGAGTTGATCCAAGGGTCCCATATTTTTCAGCTGCTCAAGTTGCGTCAGAAAATCGGTAAAGTCTAACCCTTTGTTGGCTGTGAGTTTACGCTCGAGTTCTTTTGCTTGATCTTCACTGAAGACTTCCTCGGCTTTCTCAAGCAAAGTTTGAAAATCGCCTTGCCCCAAGATGCGTGAAGCCATCCGTTCCGGGTGGAATTCTTCTAATGCGGCTGCCTCAATTTTTTCTCCGACCCCAATGAACTTGATCGGTTTGTGTGTAATATGACGAATTGAGAGGGCAGCCCCCCCACGGGCATCACCATCCATTTTCGTGAGGATCACGCCATCAATGTCCAAATCGTTGTTGAAGTTTTCGGCAACATTTACAGCATCTTGCCCTGTCATCGCATCAACGATAAGTAGCACTTCAGAAGGATTCACACGTTCCTTAATCTGCCGAAGCTCACTCATTAACTCATCATTAACGTGTAAACGTCCAGCAGTATCAATAATAACGCAGTTGTGTCCGTGTGCTAAAGCCTCTTTGACCGAAGCTTCGGCGATCTCAACCGGCGAAGGCTCTGTTCCCATCGAAAACACGGGGGTTTCCGTCTGTTCACCGAGGATTTGCAGCTGCTTAATAGCAGCAGGACGATACACATCCGCAGCAACGAGCAGGGGTTTCCGTCCATCTCTGCGAAACCTGAGTGCTAATTTCGCCGCTACCGTTGTTTTACCGGCACCTTGTAACCCAACAAGCATCACGACTGTAGGACCACTCGGCGCAATGTTAATCTTTTCCGCTTTACTGCCCATCAACTGGGTCAGTTCTTCGCCAATAATTCGGGCAATCTGAAGTTCAGGTGTAAGGCTACCGAGTACTTCTTGACCAAGTGTGCGCGTTTTAATCTGCTCTATAAATTCACGTGTGACTTTATAGTTAACATCTGCTTCCAAGAAGGCACGGCGTACCTCACGCAAGGTATCGGAGATATTGCTCTCTGTGAGCTTCCCTTGTCCTCTGATTTTTTTCAGGGTGCCTTGTAACCTATTTCCTAAACTTTCAAACATTGTCGATGCCTTTTTTTAGAGGAGTACTTGTGTTGCAAGTATGTAATTCTCGGTCCGTTTCTTTGGAATGACATCAAAGCGCGTTCACCTACTGTGCGTAACTCTTGATTTTAAAGTAGCGCACGAACTGCACTTCTTAACTATACAATTATAGCAAATTTAACCCTTGATGTCAAACTTTTTTTGATCTTGACAGAAATCGGTATGCATGATAAAAATATATCATGAAAATCACGACCATCACCCAACACTACTGGAAACTTGTAACTTATAATCTGAATTTACAAACCGTATCCTGCAAGTCCCTTACCCTCTTTATCTGTATTTTAGCTGCATTGTATTGCGGATGCCAAGGTGAAACGTTTAATTTCGATGTGGGTAGCTCCAGCTCAGAAATCATAGAGAAATCTGGTGAGTTGACAGAAAACGAGATCTGGGATGGACGCATCTACATTACTGACACCGTTATCGTTCCTGAAGGTGTCACGCTGACTATCCGTGCTGGCACTATCGTCGGTTTTGAGCCTATAGATACACCGACCCAACTTATCGTGTACGGCGAACTCTACGCCGAGGGGTCACCAGAACGAATGGTCGTTTTTGGCTCTTTAGGAAAACAGCGAGAACCCCGAGAAGAGCCAAACGCAGCGGCAACCCCGTCTACTACAATGGGCATAGAAGAACAATTGCGAGGTGGAGGACTCGGTGGCAGAGAAAGTCAACAGCAAACTATTGCTGCCGATCCACCGAAAGCAGGCGATTGGGCAGGCATTCAGATTGCAGCTGAAAGTCCGAACAGCCGTCTAACATACTGCCGTATTCAACACGCAACTACCGGTATTACATGCCTAACAGATGCCGTGCAAATCGAGAGGTGCCTCATCAGTGAAAATAAAACAGGGGTCCTCTCTGAAAACACCAGACCCACTATTACGGGCAACGAATTTAATAGAAACGGTATAGGGGCACAATTCCGAGGGAGCTCGTCACCAGATGTAGAATACAACGAATTTACTGCCAACAATTACGGAATTACATGCGAAGACGACTCCCGACCCCGTATCCAATATAACATCCTTCGCGCGAATTACGAGAACGCTATCGTCTGTTATTCCACAGCCTCACCAGAGATAGTCTCCAACAACATTACGATGAATGTTGGCTGGGCAGTCTACGACGGCGGTAGACTCCGAGATAACTTTATTCAGGGAAATAAACAGGTCGGTCCTAACGTAACGGAACTCGGCATCGGAACACAAGGCGAGCAATTTTACGGCGTAGACGAGACATTTGATCCGAGGAACTCACCGGTAACAGAAGCCGGTGTGCCACGAGAAAATTTTTAGTAGGAAATTAACATAATGACTCGGCTCAAAGCCTACCTGGAACTCATTCGCTATCCGCTTTTTGCGATCCCGATTGTCGCCACACTTCCGGGGGCACTCATTGCAAGTGAAGGACACTGGACATGGCGTGTCACTGTAGTCCTTTTGATTGCGCTCTGCGGCTACTTCGCCGGAATGATAAAGAACGACTACTTTCACCATGAAACCGACAAGCAGACAAATCCAGAGCGTCCGTTACCATCGCAACGTCTCACCCCCCAACAGGCGATTGTACCGGCGAGTGTTATCTACGGGTTATGCGTAATTGGCGGTTTCTGGATGAATATCAAAGCCGGTTTGTTGGTAATGGGGTTGGTCGCAATTTCACATCTCTATAACGCCATTTTCAAAGCGAAAGGCATCTTAGGCAGTCTCACCCTGCCTTTGGGTATCGGACTCCTGAGCGTTTTCGGTGCGTTAGCGGTGCGTGGGACTGTGCCACGATTGGTGTGGTACGCCTTTGCTGCCACAACGCTTTACGACTTAGGCACCCATATCACGACGACCTTTAAAGACCTCTCACGTGACAAAGAACTTGGCATCCTAACAACACCGCTCCAGATTGGCATTCGTCCTGCACTGCTGCTCTCAGCGATTGCAACGATTCTGGCGTTTACGATTGCTTTTTTGCCCTACTGGCTGGAACCCGATATTCAGAAGCCTTATATCGTTTGGGTAACGTTAGGCATTATCGCTACAGTTGGTACCCGGATTTCACTTTACCTGCAACCGAATGAGAAAAACGGTTACTTTGCATTGAAGGGCTCGATGATAGGCTCAATTTTCTTTTTTCCGTGTCTCATCGGGGCGCAGGTTTCTATCGTTGTCTCTGCTGCTATCATTGTGCCGTTGTTGTTAGTGACACTATTTCTGCTAAAAACGACGCGCCAAGAGGTTTAAGGCGCGGTAACCGATGATTGCCCAACCGGCGATCACAACGAGGTTGACTATCAAAATATGAAAAATATTGTTTTACTGATTACCGATACCTTTCGGTACGACAATTTAGGCGAACGGGCAAAACGTCCGATTCGTACACCGATGCTCGACAAGTTCGAGGCGGAGCGCGCAACCGCTATCGATAAATTCTATATGAGCAGTTTCCCGACGGTGCCACACCGGACAGATATTATGACTGCAACAGTCGGGTGGCCCCACTATCCGTGGCAGCCAATTGATTTGAGCGGACGGAGCATCATCGCGCAACTCCTGAGCGAGCAAGGGTACGCTACGCAGCTGATATGTGACACCCCGCACCTGTTCAACGTCCGGTTCCAACACTGTTTCCATGCTGCTTTCCAGCATCGCGGGCAAGAAGGAGACAAACCGCTCCTCCACCTCAACGACGAAATAAGAATCGTTATGCCGAATGAGAAGACGCGACCGCATCCCTCATACCGCGGGCATACCTTGCCGAACACGCACCGCTGGACAAACCGCTATTATCAATACGAATCAGAGACGTTCTCGGGCAGGACCTCCGAAACGACCATTCGGTGGTTGGAGGAGAATCACCGTTCGGGTCCTTTCTTCCTCTGGGTAGACTTTTTCGATCCACACGAACCGTGGGATCCACCGGAATATCTCGTTAAACGCTACGATCCGGACTATACGGGACCGCCGATGCTACACCCGAACTACGGGTTATCCTCGCTCTTTACGGATGCCGAGCTCCACAACCTCTGGGCACATTACGCCGGTGAGGCGGAACTCATCGACAGACACATCGGACGGGTTCTGCAAAAAGTAGAAGACTTGGAGTTGTGGGACGATACCCTCGTCGTTGTACTATCCGATCACGGGATGTCCATCGGCGAACACAGTCGGACGGGTAAATCTAACATCGACCCACAAGATTCACGCTACTGGCCGACGTATCCAGAGATTAACCACGAGGTATTTCTGATTGCTGGTGGCGATGTCCCGTCCGGGCAACGCCTTGATCTCATCGCGCAACCGATGGATATTATGCCGACGCTCTGCGAACTGGCGGGTGTGAGTTTGGATCCACCGAAACCGTTTGAAGGACGCTCCTTCGCGGACGCGCTCCTTAAAGGTGGGGGACAGCATAGAGACTACGCGGTAACGGGGTGTCATATCGCTGCCCGGGACGAGAGTGTACCGCGTCAAGCGACGACTCCGTTCCTCGTTACGGAACGTTGGGGATATGCGCCTGTCGGTGAATACGGCAGACCGGAACTCTTTGACTTACCAGCGGATCCGTTAGCGGAGAACAACATCGCTGCGGACAATATGGAAATTGTCAAAGAGTTACACGAACTCTTTATGTCGCATCTCACGGAGCATAACGCACCTGAGAAGTTCCTTGACCTCTGGAAAGAAGAACCTTCTGGCGAGGGTCGGGGTAAATGGTCGATTGATTATCCTAATGAGTCGCAGGAGTAGAAAAAGTAAAAGGGCGGAACATTGGTGTGTTCCGCCCTTTTTGAATCAATCGCGATTTTAAGAGAGTTTTCCTCGGATGGCTTCAAAATCAGTGCCTTTGGGCATAACAAACAGGCACTTCCCACCGCTCCGCTGCTCCCAGAGTTCACCAAGTTCGCGCTTTTCTTTTGCATCGTCAGCACTCCAAAGATGCTCACCTTTAGACTCGACAACGAGATAGCGTCCATCGGTTAGTAGGCATACAAAATCAGGATAAAACTTATCCGTTGAAGTCTGAAGCCAGAAAGAAAACATCGGTTGGCGTTCAAGGTTCCGCACCCAGAATTTAACTTCGGGCAAGGTGTCAATGAACTGCGCGCATCGGAATTCTTCACCGGTAACTTTCAGGTCACCGACGTGTGGATAATAGTGTTTCTGGAATTGATAGACACCCGTATAACGCTTATTACAAGGGTAACGGTGTGGATCAAATGAAAAACAGTGGTCTGGCGAGACAATAACGGGTGTTTCGCATTCGGGTAAGAGAAGATGGTCATAGGCACCGCGGTGCGCGTTTTGACGGTGGCTATCAATTTTCGCTGCAGCGGCATCTTTGAGGGCATACTTGTTCCGGATGAGAACCTCTATTGGCATATCACGTGCCTCAATAAGGTGTTCGACTAACCGCTGGAGAAAAGGAAGCGATTCGCTACGTAAGATGTCCCAATGTTTAATGCTTCTATCAAGCCAGTCAGCAAGTCGTTTAGCATCCCAACCTTTATCGGGGGCGAGTAGCGTCATCTGTTGATGGAGCGTTCCTAAGAATTCCGTCACGACTCGCCCTTCACGCGAAAGCCCGATTTCGCCACGTGCCCCGGTTTCAAACGTTGAAGGAAATTCTTCTTCAGAAAGTTCGGCACTACATTCGGATAATTGCCATGGCGTTTCTGAAAATCGGGATGCCTCAAAATCAAGATGCCTTTGCGTGCCTTGGACCATCAACTTTGGCACGTTAAAAACCGCACCGCGCTGGGCAGGAGCAGGTTCGGTACTTGGTGGCGTTCGATCTCCAAAAAGCGGTAGATCCCGTTGATTCTCATCTGTAGGGCGGATGAGCGCAGCGGCATCCTGCTTCTCAAATCCATTCTGAATGAGCCCATCGGCTAACGCCGATGCAGTATCATGGAAATTATGAGAGGCAACGAAAGCGTAAGCACTATTGAGCGATCCCTGTTTTTTCCGCTGTGCCTTAGGGAGACGCATCACCCTACCCAATATCTGCTCAACCGCAGTAGAAGATCTCATCTCGGCGACAGAGCAGAGAACGTAAGCAAACGGACAGTCCCAACCCTCTCGCAACGCCTGCACGGTAATCACGTAGCGAATTTGACCTTCTGGATCGTTGAGGTCAACATTATCAAGTCCTCTATCCTCGCCTGTGGCACGCGCGATCTGGTCTTCAGAGATGTTGTGCTCCTCAAGTAGGCACTGCTCAACAACTCCGACAGTCAGCGTTTCTTGGTTTCTACGCCTTGGTTGCGCCTGAATGAGCATAATAGGACGGATGTATTCGCCTGTTTCTTGCCGTTCTTGCTTAGCGTCTATCTCAAGTGCGTTACGTTGTGCAATAGCCGAAGTAAGCAGGCGTTTCCAATCCGGTTCAACTTCCAACTGAATCGGCATTTTAATCATATCTTCCGCTTGGAGTTCAGCAGCGGAAACGGTATAGAGAACGTTGGAAGGATGATTGATGGTATCTGGCGTAGCGGTGAATTCAATGATTGCTGAAGGATTGAATCGAGCGAGTGTTTCAAAAGATAATGGAGTCCTTGCATTATGTGCTTCATCAACGATAACAAGTGGACGCTTAATGCATAAAAGGTTCGCAAGCGAATAGACAGGTTTGCCGCTTTCGTCGCGCTCAACCTCGGCGAGGGTCTCATCTGAGAGATGTGTGAAATGTCCCATCAACGCGCCTGATGGTTCATAAACCTTGCGACCATC
Source organism: Candidatus Poribacteria bacterium (assembly GCA_965232115.1). GTDB lineage: Bacteria > Poribacteria > WGA-4E > WGA-4E > WGA-3G > WGA-3G. The sequence continues at coordinate 1,860,481 of OZ246958.1, read as the reverse complement.
GGTGTCCTCAACGCGAAAGGCTTGCATCGTAGAAATGATAATTGTAGTTTTTGTGTTGAGAATATGCGGAGATAGATAGAGTGCCTCGTCAATGGTGAGAATTTCAACGCTACGCCTTGCAGACTCAAGCGCGTCTCTGTAGGGGTGCGATCGATTTTTAAGGGCGTTGAGCGTCTGATCGCGGATGGCATTTGATGGGACAAGCCAGAGGACAATTGGACTCTCGGTTTTTAGAAGTTCAGATGCTGTGATACTCACAGCATGGCACGCTACAAAGGTTTTACCACCGCCTGTAGGGAGTCTGAGGCAGACATAAGGCATACCGGGCAAGCCTTCAACGGAGGCGTAAGGGCGTTGGGTAAGATCGTAGAATGCGGTGTTGGCGTTTTGTAAACGCAGGCAGTTTTGATAGTATTCTGTTAATGTTTCAAGGGTGCGTTCTTGGTATTCTTTGAGGGGTAGGTGCATTTTTTATTTTGCGTGTTAGAGAAAGATCAAATTTCTTCCATAGACAGATGAGCGATGTTGAATTCGGAAGACTTCAACTGTCTGTATCTGTTTATTGTAAGTATAGATAATTCGATAATCACCAGAAGGTAATTTGAATTTTCCTTTGTATCGCCCTTTCAGTGCTTCATGGGGGTACTGCTCACAATTTTCACATAACCTTTCAAGTTTACTGAAAACTTGCCTTCGGATTTTGGCATCCAAACGTTGTAAATCCCGCTCAGCGTTTCGAGTCAGTATCAATTCGTACATTTCAACTTGACCCCTAACTTTCTGGCAACCTCCTCAAGTGTAAACATTTTACCACCAGACCGGATATACGCCTCTTCACGTTTAAGTGATTCAATGAATTCTGGACGCAGTTCCAGCCCTTCGTCCGGGTCGTAGTCATAATTCTCAAGAAACAGTTCCAATTCCAAATAACAGACGAAGAACTCATAAAATTCAGCACGTAGATGCTCCGTTAGCTTAACGGGATCCCTCGTTTCCATTAACTTAACGAGACGAGCGCGTGATACAAAAAGGCGGCAATTTGCAAGCGTATGAACGAATATTCGGAATTCATCAGGAGATAAGGCAGCAACCTTTATCTGTGGTACAGGATCCCCATGTACGGAGAGACCCATTCGCCGCGCTGCGCGTCCCAAAGGTGAACTTTTCCGTTGTGCCTCAACCGCTTCGACTCGGTGATTCAGGTGGGTAAATGCATCGTTCTGTCTTACAATTCCAAGTATAACTTCTTCGTATTCCTCCAACTCCAAGGCCAGCACGTAATAACCGTTGAAGAATTCGCGGAACTCTTCTTCAAGCTCCTCGTGTGGACTATCCCCTGCAAGAAGCGTGATAAGCTGTTCACATGATCGGAATATCTCTACGTCGACAATAGGCAAGAGCCAGTCAATCAACTGTTGAGAGGTCATATCTGTAATATTGGGTATCATTGTGTTTTACCTTTATAGAACGATTGCAAGGAAGGACGATCAATCGAGAACCTTTTTGTCTCAATGTTCCTTGTGTAGAGGCACAAACTAACAGTTTATGCTACAAAGACCTTGTCACCACCAGAGGAACAGATTTTAGGATAGTATACGGTCGATTTCTGGTGAGAGGAATACGTCTGGTGGTTGTCCTTCTTGTACCTCAGAGAGATAGCGTTTTGCCCGCGGTTCGTTCCCAGAAAAATCAATGCGACCTTCGCGTTCCATGCTACGTAATGTATCTTGCGAATAACTTGGATAACGTCCCGAAGGGGGAGACCACACAACTCCATTTTCAAAGGTGAACGTGTATGGGGCGTAATAGTTTCGTGCACTGAGTGGATCAAGTTTATACTTACCTCTACCATCATTGTCGTCATGAGGATATTTCGTTGATTTATCAGTAATGTACCGAATATACCGACTTTTGTTTTCGCCAAACCAAGATTTCTCTTTAGCATAAACCAAGGTGTAGTCAGCATTGTGATTAAAATCTTTACTGGAGTTACGCACGGTGTGCATTGCTCTTCTTGTGAGAATTGCAAAAAAGTTCTTTTCTCCGAAAATCTCATCCATTAGCATTCGTAAATGATGCACTTCATTATCATCAATTGAGATAAAGATCACCCCGTCCTCTCGAAGGAGTTGATGAAGGAGGCAGAGGCGGGGGTACATCATACAGAGCCACTTGTCGTGTCTGGAGAGATCTTCAGAGAGTTTGCCAACAGTTTTGCCGAGCCATCTCTGAATAATTGGACTGTTGACATTATCGTTGTAAATCCAATTTTCGTTGCCTGTATTATACGGTGGATCAATGTAGATGCATTTGACTTTACCAGCATAGTAAGGGAGGAGTGCTTTGAGGGCGAGGAGGTTATCGCCTTCAATGAGGAGATTTCCTGTACCGAGTGGTTCATTTTCCGTTCCAAAGGATCGGTCGCGGTCGTGCGTCAGGGTGTGTATTGGCACTTCGTCGTGGTGGTTGATGACAGATTCTTTTCCGATCCAGTTGAGTGTTGGCATGTCCGTTCTTTCTCCGAGTCTATGTTTTTACAAGACAAGCACAAACTGAGCATATTATATTATTTTATCACGTTTTGCTACGTTGCACGGTTTGCATCGCAATGTCAAATTTTCCCATACAGTGTTACTACCAGAGTATGGAATTATGTGATCCGCCTCAAGTTGCCTGAAACCCGTGGGTCCACAGAAAACTTTTTTGCAGTCAGGACACATATATCCGCCACGACTTTGGTCATAATTCCGAAGGAAATATGATTGTTTCCACTCAAAAGGAAAAAATCGATCCCGTGGATCACATGGAGGGAGATTAGGTGGTAATGGGCTCAAGGATACTCGTCCACAATTTTTTCTAAAAGGCGTTTCGCCATATCACACTGTGCTTTCTGGCCCCGGTCCCCTTTCCAACGCCCTCTTGATTCTGGGTATCCCCCTTTTTGCTTAAGCCATTTTTCACCGGTCTTACGAGGGGCTTGTATAAACCCCGCAATGGCATCCCATGCATCAAAACTTAGGCGATCTGGATCAATATCCAATTCGACCGCAGCACCAATCAGCAATGCCATCTGTTTGTATTTATCAACACTCACACCAGGAAGCCCGCGCCGAAGGATCGCATCTATCCAACTAACGAAACTTTGGAATTCCTCCTCAAGCCCATTTCCGTATGTTGGAAAGACAGAGGTTCCGCCTTGTGTATCTGTAAACTGCAATTGTGCACAAAAAATGTCAAGGGCTTCCTCTGTAGATCCATGAAATACAAGCGGCAGGTGTTTCATTAAATTCGGAGATGAAAGGAGGTTATCCAACTTTTCTCTATGCATAAAGACGAGGTACCAGAGAACCATGGCTGAGGGAGTTTGTCCCTTGGCGCGATCTTTCCCCTCCCACCAATCTTTCCACAGTTCCCACGTTTCGGGGTATTTCTCCCATGGATTGCCCACTCCCTTTTCGCATGCAGCTCTTATCATTCGTTCCGCCGAGGGCGTTTCTGCGTAAATTCCAGCAACACGGACAAAATAGACGCGTTTAGATCCACTATAATATGAGAGCCGAATATCTTGTGCTGTTAGAGGTGTTCCACCTTCATTGATGCGTCGGAATATCTCAAGTTTTGTGCTAAGGTCAAGCCGCGGTGGGAGGTAAATAATCGTAAGTGGATACCGCCAAAAGACATTTTGGTATCTTTGAGGTATCTCCGAAAACTTTTTTCCACTGTAGTGGACACTTTGTGGTGAAAGATAGTTAATATCGTCGTCCGCGCTTAAACTAAATTCGTCCTTCGCATACTTCAGGATTGTATTTAAACGCTGTTGTCCATCAATCACTTCAGAAGCGTTTGTATCTGGATCGTCCAAAAAAAAGAGGGCAGGGGTTGTCAGATTATTTAACAACGATTCAATGAAGAGTGACTCTTTGCGATCATCCCACTGCTCGGCATCGCGCTGATAATCGGGAATGATAATGCTACCCCTATTAAAATTGTTAACAATCGTCTCAACACTTTCGCTCTGCGTTCGAGTTGGTTCACTAACTATTGGTGCAACCTCCAAACTTTCTTCGCGCATCTCGTCTTCCTCCCAAAGTAAACCAATCACATTGACAACATAATACACGTGTCAAAACCTACGACTCACGCCAAAGCGTGTCTTATAGTGTATCATGAAATGTTGCAGATTTCCAAAAAATATTGATATAATTTAGGCAGCATTTGGCACTTCCAGCACAACATCCAGCTGGCCCATAACCTTATGGAACGCCTCGACGTAATAGGACATCAACTCGAAATCGTTGGGTGGGTTGACATCGAAGATATAACAGTGGGAGTCGATGAATGCAATGGCTCGCGGATAGTCCTCAGTTTTATATTCAACTGTCGAATTATTGCACCGCCACGGACACCCTGTGCCGTAGCCGATTTGGTTCTGGAAAATCTCCTGAGATGGCACGGGTAACCGCTGCCATTGTCCCGTTGGGACTCCCTCGGCGCGTAGTGCTGCCTGCACCTTCTCACGCATCGTGCGAGCGGAGATGTCTAATCCCAACGCTGTCGGATCAAAACCGATGACGTAGTTGTAATATACCGGTTCACACCCTTCTGGGGTAATAGGGGTTTCGATACCGTCAATTCCGCTTAGATGCATTGTGAGATACTCGCAATTTTCGACGCGCAGCGCGTTATTGGCATCCAATCGTTTCAGTTGGCTACGGATGAATGCTTGGCTGAACATATCGCCGCGATACATCCACCCAAGTCCGTAGGCATTATATTCCTGCTCTTCCCTTTCCCTTCCGGGTACGACGATTTCTCCAAAATACTGCAACAACGCTGCACGTTCGTGAATTTGTTCATCATTCGTTGTGAACAGACCGCCTTGACAGCCGCTGCTCAACGTCTTCGAGGCTTGTGTGCTATAACCCGCGGCATCACCGAACGCGCCGCACAGTTTGCCGTTATAGCGTGCGCCGTGCGCTTGGGCAACGTCCTCAATGACTTTCAGATTGTGCTTTTTTGCAATCTCCAGAATCGGGTCCATATCAGCGGGCATACCGTGAATATGAACCGGCACAATCGCACGGGTTCTTTCGGTAATTTTCGCTTCAATCGCGTTGGGGTCAATACAATAGGTTATTGGGTCAATATCAACAAAGACGGGGATAGCGTTGTGATGAAGAACAGCGGCGGCGGTTGCCCAGAAAGTAAAGGCGGGAATGATGACCTCGTCTCCCGGCTCAATACCGACACCTGCAACACAGAGATGTAACGCAGCCGTGCCGCTGTTGACGGGGATGCAATACTCGACCCCCATGTATTCTGCCCACTCGTCTGCGAGACCCTGAGATTGAATTCGCTGTTGTTCGGTAATCTTTTCAGAAGCGATCACCTCGGCAATCGCGTCTTTGTCGGATTGGGTAACCTGTGGCCAGGGTTGAATTAGTCCATCGGGGACAGTTTTTTTGCCCCCAGATATAGCGAGTTTTGCCGGCATGGGGAACCTCCTTGAGGTAGACTTCCACTGGGCGGGTTTAATGAAGATTAAGAATTTATCGTAAAAACCTTAGAGTTCTGTGAGTCTTGGAACGTATTCATCCTCATAATTTTTAATAAGCGTCCCAACGAAATGCATCAACGGGACCAAAGGATGATCATCTTCCCCTACTATATCAAGCAAATCGTCTAACCGTGCTGCAAGTTCCTGATATTCAACTTCTGTCAATAAAACAGGCTTATGAATTTCGCTTTGGCTTAAAACATCAATTAAGTCACATAACGCCTTAATAGACGGTTGCAATTTACCTTTGCCGCGCGGTTGAAAGGCAACAGGTGCGTCAATTGCAGATACATTCAGCGTATTTTCCGTCTTGGGAGCCATAGTTTACTCCTTCCACCTTCCCTTATCATATTCTGCATGCGTTAATACATGGCGAATGTAGATTCTTTCTTCATCATACCTCATAGAAACAATGAGGCGTACGTTGTTACCGGCAATATTGAAAATTGTCAGTTTTCCTACGCGGGAGACGTGAGGAAATACAGAACGCAACTCCACAAATGAGCCAAAATTTCTTTCTCGCATCAAATTATACCAACGATTAAGTGACGGGCGCGTATTTGGATGTCTCTGGGCAAATTCAACGAGACGGTCTTGTCTAATAATTTCCATCAGAGATTTTTAGAGGTGGTTTATTGCCTGTGGGATCCGCTTTAAAACTTCGTCTCTGCCGAGCAGGACAACAATATCAAAGAGACTCGGTCCGAACGATGTTCCTGTCAGTGCGATTCGCAACGCTTGCATCGCCGCGACGCGTTTGATGTCGTGCTCATCCGTGTATTTCCAAATAGCCGCTTCAACTGTTTCTATGTCAAAAGTAGACGTTTCTTCCAAAATTTGTGAGATACTTGTGAGTATCTCGCGCGTTTTCTCTTTCTTCTCCACGGAACCACCCCACCACTTCTTGACGGCTTTCGGGTCGTATTCAAATTCATCGGTAAAGAAATAGCGAGTCTGTGGAATAATATCCTGCAAAGTTGTGAGACGTTCACCGACTGCTTCCACAATACTTTCCAACCAGCTGCGATCTTCTGTCGAATTGAGCAATCCCTCTTTCTGCCAGAACAGGATCACGGTGTCCGTCCGTGCTGGAATATCAAGTTGATTAATATAGTGGGAATTGAGCCATTCCAATTTCTTAATATCAAAGACACTACCACTCTTGCCAATCCGTGCGAGGTCAAACTTCTCTATGAGCTCTTGAACCGAGAAAATTTCCTGTTTGTCGTCATAGGACCAACCGAGTCGGACAACGAAATTCAGCATCGCTTCAGGGAGGTACCCCTGTTCACGGTAACGGTTAACGGCGACAAGATCGCCGTGATGCCGTTTGCTCATCTTCCTGCCACCACTATCCAACACCAGCGGGATGTGTGCAAACTGGGGCACCTTTAAATCAAGGGCATTCGCAATCGCAATCTGTTTCGGCGTATTGTTGAGATGCTCGGTTCCGCGAATTATATGGGTTATCCGCATCTCGGCATCGTCGATAATTGAGGTGAGATTGTAGTTCGGCATCCCGTTTGAACGGACAATTACCTCATCTTCTAAGGTAGCAGGATCGATATTCCGTGAACCGAGAACGATGTCGTCAACACGGATAGGTCTGTCAGGCATCTTTATACGTACGGTCGGTTTCCTGCCTTCAGCGATAAAGCGTTGGACGGCTTCCGATGTCAGATGTTGGCATCTGCCGTCGTAGGAACGCGCTTGCTTATCGGCACGCGCCTGTGTACGGATCGCCTCCAGTTCTTCAGGTGTGCAGTAACAATGGTATGCATTACCGCTCTCAAGTAGACGTTGAACATAACCGTCATAGATACTTCTCCGCTCTGATTGGACATAGTGCTCGTCCCAATCGATACCTAACCACTTTAACGCCTCGTAAATTTCGTGCATGGATTCATCAGTGGAACGCGCTGCGTCTGTATCGTCAATACGGAGGATAAACGTGCCGTTGTGATGTTTGGCAAACAGCCAATTGAATAGAGCCGTTCGTGCCCCACCGATGTGTAAGTAGCCGGTGGGTGATGGTGCCATCCGAACCCGTATTTGATCATTCACAGCGGAACCCGTTGTTCCGCTTGGTGTATTTTTCATTTCTGCCCTCTCTGAATCTTTGCCCAGCTATCCCTTAGCGGTACCGTGCGATTGAATACCAATTTCTCTGACGTTGTATCTGGATCCACGCAAAAATAACCCATTCGTAGAAACTGATACCGACTTTCAGGAGACGCATCGACGAGACCCGGTTCAACTTTGCAGTTGTGCAAAATCTCCAAAGAACTCGGATTCAGGAATTGTATCCAGTCAGCATCTCCTGCTGCACTTTCGGGTTCACGCTCCGTAAAAAGTGAATCGTAGAGACGCACCTCCGCATCCACAGCATGTTCGGCAGAAACCCAATGTAATGTCCCTCGGACTCTGCGTCCATCCTCGGACCAACCCCCACGTGTTTCTGGATCATAAGTACAGTGAATTTCAACGATTTCACCCGTGTTTTCATCTTTGACGACCCGTTCGCACTGGATATAATAAGCGTGTTTAAGCCGGACTTCCCGTCCCGGTGCTAATCTGAAGAATTTTCGAGGCGGATCCTCCATAAAATCTTCCCGTTCAATGTAAATCTCCCGTGAGAACGGAATTTCCCGTGTCCCAGCACTCTCATCTTCGGGATTATTCCCAGCGTCAAGCATTTCGACCTGCCCCTCCGGGTAGTTGTCAATAATCACCTTAACCGGATTGAGAACAGCCATGACGCGTGGGGCGCGCTGATTCAGGTCGTTCCGAATGGAATACTCAAGCTGCGATATCTCAATGAGATTATCGGCTTTCGAAACACCGATGCGACTGCAAAAATCTCGGATAGATTCTGGTGTATACCCACGACGGCGCATCCCAGAGAGTGTAGGCAATCTCGGATCGTCCCAACCCTTGACGTGCCCCTCTTCAACGAGAACTCTGAGTTTCCGCTTGCCTAACACAGTATACGTCAGGTTCAGCCGTGCGAACTCAATCTGTCGCGGCTGATAAATCTCCAAGGCTTCCAAAAACCAATCGTAGAGCGGACGATGGTCCTCAAACTGAACGTCACACAACGAATGCGTTATGCCTTCAATCGAATCAGATTGCCCATGCGTGAAATCGTAGGTGGGATAGATACACCACTTGTCCCCACGGCGATGGTGATGTGCCCGAAGGATACGATACATCACCGGATCACGCATATTCAGGTTAGGACTCGTCATATCAATCTTTGCGCGAAGCGTGCAGAAACCATCAGGGAACTCACCCTCCTGCATCTTACGGAACAAGTCTAAATTTTCCGCAACCGATCGGTTTCGGTAGGGACTATCTTTGCCGGACTCAACTAAGGTACCACGGTAGGCGCGCGTCTCGTCTGGTGTCAAATCGCAGACGTAAGCCTTCCCTTTTTCTATGAGTTTGACGGCATATCCATAGAGGGTCTCAAAGTAGTCTGAAGCGTGATACTCCCGGTCTTTCCAATCAAATCCGAGCCAGTGCACATCCCGTTTAATCGCGTCTACGTATTCGCTCTCTTCAGTGATTGGGTTGCTGTCATCAAACCGCAAATTGTAAAGTCCGTCGTAATCTTCGGCGATACCAAAACTGATACAGATAGCCTTGGCGTGTCCGATATGAAGGTAGCCGCTCGGTTCTGGCGGAAATCGGGTATGGACGCGACCGTCATATCTGTTTATCTTGAGATCCTTATCAACCTCTTGGCGAATAAAGTCAGACGGTTTGTTAGCGTCTTCTTTTAAATCGGAATCTGAATGTTTCATATCTCAATATATCCTGTGTTGGGTGTATTACAGAGACCGCCGCTCCGATGAAGCGGTAGGTCTATAAGGGTTGGCACATCTGATTAATATATTATACCTTGAAAAGAAAATAAAGTCAAGATTCCGATCAACTTACTTTCCGAAAAATTATGCAACCTTTTTGCCTTCTGATTGTATCTAATAGGTAGAAAGCATTCTCTTTTTCTATCAAAGTTACGTTTTCCATATAACCCAGGTCACGGTCGTCTTCTCTGAAAGGATATTAGCAGATGGATTACTAAAAAAAGACGCAGTTTCTATCTGGAACTACCGAACACAAGAAAACATCTGGGGAACAATGTCGTAAAAACAGACCGCGATCGCGTAAAAAATAGGCAGATATGTCTGCTATTTAATGTTTCGCCGTCTGCAGCACCTATTGTGGCACTATTGTGAATATGGCACGGTTTTTGCGTTGGAAAATAAAAAGGAACCTTATGATAAGGTTCCGAAAGAGGCACTGCCCACGTGGTTACGAAATTAAAATTGCTTTGTTTAAAAAAAATGTAACCTTTCCGACGACTCTTCGTTTAAACGTTACGTTCGTTGGAATTTATATCTATTTTTAGATAATTTACCATTCTTTAGAAAGGGATAAAGCTATGAAATCCACTGATGCTCGTAAGAAAAATCATCTATCTTTATACGAAACGGCTCTATGTCTGGCAATAGCAAAAGCACGCCAAGATGAATTACGCTGGGAACTTTTCATTGACAATTTATCCCAGATTTGTGATACATTCGCCTTACAGATTGCTGCCGAAGACACCACCGTTTCTAAGCGTCAACAACGCTAAATTGAAGGTTACAAATTTTCTTAGACAGCTTCTTGGAGTTTTGGGTGACTCCTAAAGATCTTAACAAGTGAGCGGACCAATTTTTCGGGATCGTGACGGATAACGTTCATCTGAACACCACCCAGCCATGTCCCAAACTCAGTAACAACCATGTCCCGAATGAGGTCCGCTTCAATCACACTGATGCCTTCCTCTTCAAGACTCTCCTGCTCACGATTATAAGAAACCTGTACTTTTGAAGCGTCGGCGAGCTGTATTGTTTCCACTGATAACGACGAGATATCCTTCGCTAAGTTTAGGACTTCCATAAGCTGCTGAGCATCTTCATAGAGCATCGAAAGTCCTTCCTCAGCAATCGATCGAATTCGCGTCAACTGCGACACCAATTCTTTGCGGACATACTCTTGCATGATCTCCGTTGGCGCCGGTTGATTGTTAACCACAACATAGTCTATCGGAATTTTTGCGTGGTCCCAAATAGCATTAACATGATCCGTAACGGCGTAGCCGTCGGTTTCGCCGGGCTGCGTCATGACGTTACAGACGTAGATTTTAATAGCGTCTGAACGTTGAATCGTTTCAACGACCCCTTTAATAACCAGATTTGGCATAATGCTGGTGTAAAGGCTACCGGGCCCGATGAGAATCACGTCAGCGTTAATCAGTGCCTCTATAGCACCCGCATGCGCCTGACACTCATAGATTTCATCCGGGACATGATGTATCTTTCCATTCTCGCGCGGTTCAAAAAAAACGCGCTTAATCGGTTCACGATTTTCTCTGATAGGTATCGTGGATTCACCTCGGACAACCTCTCCATCCGCAAGCTCCGCGCATAAAACCGTATAATCCAATGTAACAGGGATAATCTGTCCACGAACGGCGAGGAGCCTTGATGCAGCTTGAATCGCCTTCGGAAAATTACCCTCAAATTTCTCTGTTAACGCCGTTAGCAAGAGATTTCCGACGGTATGTCCACCGAGTTCGCCATTGCTCGAAAAGCGATATTCAAAAAGCCCTGCGAGTTCATCAGCATCAGATAAGGTAAAGAGCAGTCTACGAATATCGCCCGGGGGTAGCATGTCAAACTCTTCAACAAGTCGCCCTGAACTGCCACCATCATCAGAGACGGTAACGATTGCCGCTAAACTATCCAAATCAATAATACTATCTTTACCTTTCTCAAGATCGGCATAGTGTTTAATGCCACTCAGCAAGGCGGATAAACCGCTGCCCCCCCCGATGCAGGCAAGTTTCAAAGCCATAATGTCTCCAAAATTTTTAAACCATTAAACCCAACCATTTCTATAGACACATCACCTCTGAATCAACGCTGAATGCGCGTGTGGCATTCAACGGGGGTGAAGAAACGTGCTGAAACAGGTTTTTCAAAAGCGTAGAATCCGTTAGTAGCAAGTTAGGTTAAATAACGCAGTTAAGACGAAATTTGTTTCATTAACACCTTCAGGGTTTCAAGCGTTTCGTCGCACAATTGCTCCGCCTCCGCTAAGGTCGGTGCCTCGCTGAAAACCCGAATCACAGGTTCTGTGCCAGACGGACGGATGTTCACCCACCGATCCTCCCAGACGCGCTTGACGCCATCTGTGAGATCAAGAAGCGGACTCTTTTTTGTAGAAACTTCCGCTTTATAAACCTTCACGGCGCGTTCGATGAGGCGTGCTGCGACTTCTTGTGACGGAATCTCCAATTTCTTTCTACACATTTGATATTGCGGCATGTTTTCGACGAGCTGCGTAACGGTGCCACCAGACTCGGCGAGGTATTGTGTGATTGCAGCAATAGAGGCGATACCGTCTGTTGTCGAGTGGATATCTGGATAAACAACGCCTCCGGTGCCTTCGCCGCCGATAACTGCGTTAACCCCGTGCATCTTCTCAACCACCCAACCGACACCAACCTTTGTACGATGGAGCGTAACACCGTGCTTTGCGGCAACATCGTCTAACATTCGACTTGTAGATACGGTAGCCACTATATCGCCTTTGGTTTTACCGAGGATGAAATCGACGACGAAGGCAAGTGTCCACTCACCATTCAGCGGAATCCCCTGGTCTGTAACAAGCACAAGCCGATCGGCATCGCCGTCATGCGCAAAGCCGATATCTGCCTTAGAAGCACGAACAGTTTCACAGAGTTCATCCAACGCCTCAGGTGTCGGTTCAGCCGGACGACGAAAGTGCCCATCTGCAACACAATTAAGTTCAACAACCCGACAACCGAGTTTTCTTAATAGGGACGGACTGATAACGCTTCCGGCACCGTTCCCACAATCCAGTACGACCTTTAGACTGGCTTTCCGAATCGAATCTGGTACGAGCCACCGAGCATGCAGAACCCGCTCCAAATGATACGCTATTGCCTCGCCATAAGTCTCAAGTGTTCCCTGTTCGTTCCAAGGTGCGAGTGCGAAATCCTCTGTTTCATAAATTCGCATCAATTCATCTCGTTCCGCTTGTGTCAAGAGATTCCCTGATGCGGCGGCAAATTCAATTCCATTCCAAGCGACCGGATTGTGGCTGGCTGTGACGGTGATACTCCCCTGTGCATGCAGCGCATTTGCGATTAAGAGTATCGTCGGTGTTGGACAGACACCGACATCTATGACGTGGCATCCGGTGGCAAAAAGTCCAGCAAGGACGGCATGTCGGACTGTTGGACTGGAGGTCCGAGAATCACGCCCAACAACCACTGTCCTACCACCCACAAAGGTTCCAAAAGCCATCGCGAAGCGCGTAATGACTCTGACATCAAGTGAAACACCTACCTCACCTCGGACACCTGAAACACTAATAATTGGTTTTTCTGCTATAGCCATGAAATCCTCTCGGCAGGAAACATATTACAAAACACGCTTATACGGACTGGATATTCGCCACACCCCGAAAAAACAGCAAATACCTATTAGAAGTTGCCAGAAACCCACAACATACCAAGGCGTATACGGGACATGATACGACCCGACGGGTGTCAGTTTATAGACGAACGGCGACCTAAAAGGATCTATCTCAAAGATATAGCAGACAGCAATAAGTGGATTGATATGAAGCACGGGTGAAATCACAGGTTGAATATTGTCCACGTAACGATCCAGTGGTGCTAATAAAAACACGCCACCTATTAACACACACCATAAAAGATAGGCACATTCCGTCCCAAAAAGCGCGTCCTTGAAAACCCGTGCACTCCACATTCCAACTGCCCCTGCTGACAGACTATAAACCACCAATATCGTGAACATCTGTAACATCTTTACAAAAGGGGTATTTGTAAGAAAGAAAGCAACAGCAGTGGATAAAAATATCCAGCATAACAGAGACATCTGACTTATGAGAAGCATCCGTAATAACTGCCATCCAGAAGAAATGGGACTGAGTCTGAGTAGCGATGCAGTAGAACTCATAGACGGCGATCCAAAATACCCTCCCAGAAAACTGCTGGCAGCAAGGTAAGGCGCAATCAAAAACACGACACATGCTTGTGCCATGAAGAAACAATCCACGGGTAAAGCAAGTTTCGCCTGCACCAGCAACCGATAGATTGCCCATAGCAAAAAACTTGCCGTCACAATGCAAACTAAAAGCGGATTTAAGAAGCGATTTCGATCCGATATAGCCATATACACAAACTGGTTTTATTCTTTTTCAAGCTGACGGTGGAGCCGTAAAACTGCTTCAGCAATAGAAATCAGATTCGGATTAATAATCAACGCCTGCTTATACGCCTCAAGAGCCTCTTCAATCTTACCGAGCCTCACGTAAACGTGTCCCATTCCAGCGAACGCGCCGAAGTGGTGCGGATTAAGGGTAATCGTCTGCTTGCAATCGCGGATCGCCTTGCTCCACTCTTCAAGCATGAAATAAGCGATTGCGCGTTGGTTATAGCCTTCAGCAAAACTCGGAGCCGCCTCAATTATTGTCGTGAAAAGCGCGACCGCCTGTTGATACGCTTCATTTTTCAGTAAATCTTTTCCATCAGCGAGCATCGCGTCAACAGCATCATCGCCGGAGTGTGACCAAATTTCCCACAAAGCGTATTCAGCATTGTAGCGCGTACCGCGATCATCGTTTTTAAGTGCGTCTACCAAGGCGGGAATCACTTGGGACGTGCCGATTAACCGAAGGGCAAACCCAGCAGCACGTCCAAGCAACGGGTCATCGCTATGAAGATAGGTCGTCAGATCGGCTTCCGAGTAGGTATCCGTCAGAAGCTGTCTCAGTTTTTCATCGTCTCCGAAATTCTTGAACATTAGTTTCGCTAATTCGGAAGAGCCGTTTCTCCTATACATAACCAGACCTCGCTATTGCCGGATTTAGGTTTATTATAACAGGTTTCCATCGGAATAACAATCTAAATCCCAAAACGAAAGAAAACTTTTGCAATTTGAGTGAAGTGCTGCTACAATGTTCTTCACAGATAGGCAGGTTTTAAAGTACGACAACACTCACAATGGAGCAACACACAAGGCGTGAAAAGACGCAAAGTTCTCATCCTCTGTATCGACGCGGGCAGTCACGACTACCTCGCTGCAAGCGACATCCCGAATATGCGGAAATTGTCGGAAGCTGGTTTCTATGAACACGTCAACGCCGTTATCCCGTCCGTGACAAATGTCAACAATGTGAGTATTGCGACGGGAACATTCCCGGAAACGCACGGCATCACAACGAATTATCACGTGGATAGAACAACCGGCGTTGGGGAATTTATTGAGGATAACCGGTTCCTGCTCGCGCCAACGCTTTTTGAGGTGGCAAAAGCCTCTAAATTCGCTGATAAAACCGCCTTGTTTGTGACAAAGAAGAAGCTGCTACGCATGTTAGAAGCCGGTACTGATATCGCAGTTGCCGCTGAAGACCCGCCCCCCGAATACATTCAAACCGCAGGACCTGTTGAGCCAATCTATTCGGTCGAAATTAACTGGTGGCTCCTTCGCGCCGTACGGGAAGCCCTGCGTATACACGATCCAGAACTGCTTTACTGTTCAACGACAGACTGGGTCCAACATAAATACGCCCCTGATGCAGATTTGTCCCAGCAGCATCTCGCAGAATTGGACAAGATTATTGGTGATATTATTGACGACGCACCGGAACGCGAGATTTATATCACAGCGGATCACGGGATGTTAGAGAAAAATACTGCGCTTGACCCAGGCCGTGTGCTGACGGATCACGGCATCCCGGCGAGTTCCATCCCGATTATTAAGGATCGCTACGTCGCACACCACGGCAATCTTGGCGGTGCTGCGTATGTGTTTCTCGAAAACCGCGCTGACACCGATAAAGCGATTCAGACGCTTCTGAATACACCGGGTGTTGAAGAGGCGTATTGTGCGGAAGAGGCTGCAACCCTATTCAGACTTCATCGTGAACGGATCGGGGACATCTTTGTGTTAGCAGATGAGACAACTGTCTTTGGGGAGTTGGAATCGGCAGTAGAGCCGACTGCTGTGCGCTCACACGGTTCGCGCCACGAAAGTTATGTGCCGATCATTGGGTATAACAGTCCGTGGGCGGCAACAGATTTTAAATACAACCTTGATGTCGGAAGGCTATTTTTAGAAAGTTTGCGTTAAGCAATTGTAGCGTAAACTGTCAGTTTGCGACCCATACCTCCACAAACTGACAGTTCGTGCTACAAAATGGAGAACCGAAAAGTCCTAACAAAAGGAGAAAAAATGTTAACAGAAAAAGAAAAATCTGACGGTTGGATATCCCTTTTCGACGGCGAAACGCTCAACGGTTGGGGAGCCACTGGCAGTGACGAAGGTTGGGTTATCAATGACGGTAGTATCCTCTGCACCGTTCAAGGCGGAAAATATCTCTACACCGAACAGCACTACGATAACTTCGTGTTGTCACTTGAATACAAAACCGAACCGAAAGTTAATAGCGGGATTTTCGTCCGATGGGCGGATCTTGAGGATGCCGTTCAGAGCGGACTTGAAATCCAGATTTTAGATACGCACGGTAAAGAACCTACTGACAGCCACGATTGTGGTGCGCTTTATGATGCCTTGGGACCGACGCGAAACACTTGTAAACCTGCGGGTGAGTGGAATGAGATGATTATCACGTGCGATGGAAGCATTATCGCTGTGACGCTTAATAGCGAAGAGATCGTTCGGGCAGACTTAGACGAATGGGATACACCCCATCAAAATCCCGATGGCAGCAGGAATAAGTTCGGCATTGCGCTCAAAAATTTCCCGCGAAGCGGACATATCGGTATCCAAGATCACGGTGGGAAAATCTGGTGTAGGAATATTAAGGTCAAGCCAGTATAGAAAGGTGCGAGCATCGACCAAAGGGAATTTTAGCGTGCCATGCAACTTAAACACGTCCCTCTAACTTTAGGTTTATTTTTCACTTTAATAGTCCTGTCTAATTTTTTACCTTTGAGTTTTGCCCAAGATTCCCGGCCTATCGTGCGGTGTGCCTACTTCCTTCCGCGCGACCGCGCCCCGCAATCCGACATAGACGCAAAGATAGATAGTTTGATCAAAGAGGTGCAGCAATTCTACGCAGATCAGATGGAAGTACACGGGTTCGGCAGGAAAACTTTCCAAATTGAAACAGATGCAAGCGGAAAGGTTGTGGTGCATCACCTGAGGGGACGATTCACGCATAAACATTATAGTGGTTTATTGGACTGGGGGAATATCTATGAAGAAATTGATGGCCAGTTTGACACATCAACAGATATCTATCTCATTGCAATAGATATAGAAAGTGGGGTCTGCGGTCGAGGCGTAAGCTTGGCCGGTGGTGCTGGAGGGCGAAGTCTCGTTCGCACTTCTGGCGGGTGTTTTGATTTTGGTATAACCGCCCATGAACTCGGACACGCCTTTGGATTACAACACGACTTTAGCGCTGATGCTTACATTATGTCTTATGGCGGTTCAACCCGTGATCGATTATCAAGATGTGCTGCCGAATGGTTGGATGTTCACCGCGCTTTCAATGCCAGTCGACCTGTCTTCAAATACGAACGGATTATAACTGAAGTCCTGTCCTCGAGTCTCGCATTTCCACCGAATGCTATCCGTCTACGTTTTAGGGTAACCCATCCGAGCGGACTCCATCAAGTACAACTTCTCACGCGAACGCTTACAGGCACTGCTACAGGATACCTTGAAGTAATGAATTGCAAAGCGTTAAACGGGAGCACAGACAAGATTGTCGAATTTGTCACCACCGATTTGGCACCAGGGCATAGGTCTATACGTCTTCGAGGGATTGATGTGCATGGAAATATATCCTACGGTGAGGATTATCCGATCAATGTTACGTCCCTGCTACCGCGCGCCAGAAGTGTATCAATACGAGATGCCAATTTAGCAGCGGCGGTGCGTGAAGAGATTGGCAAGGCAATCACGACGCACACGATCCTAAATTTAATGCAGCTTGTGGCCAACCGTCGCAAGATAACGCATCTTGCGGGACTTGAACATGCTTCTAACCTGACCAAACTGTATCTTAGGAGCAACAACATTTCAGATGTATCTGCCCTATCCGAGTTAACGCAACTGAACACACTGCATCTTAATGGCAACAATATTTCAGACGTGTCTGCCCTGCCGGAGTTTACACAACCGACTACGTTGGACCTGGGGGGTAACAATATTTCAGACGTATCTGCTCTATCAAACTTGACACAACTGAACACGTTGTATCTGGGTAGCAACAATATTTCAGACGTATCTGTTCTATCAGACTTAACACAACTGAACACATTGTATCTTAATAGTAACAACATTTCAGACGTATCTGCTCTATCAGGCTTAACACAACTGAACACGCTGCATCTTGGTTTCAATAACATTGCGGATGTGTCTGCCCTATCCGAGTTAACACAACTGAACAGGCTGCACCTGCTTGGCAACAACATTTCAGACGTATCTGCCCTGTCAGGCTTGACACTATTGACCACATTGTATCTTCGCAACAACAACATTTCAGATGTATCTGCTCTCTCCAAGTTGACACTACTGAAGGAGCTAGATCTTAGAGGGAACCCACTGAGTTACACCTCTATTCACACACATATTCCAGCGATGCCGGCGAAGGGGGTTAAAGTAACGTTTGACAGACGCGCCCATCCAGTACTCATTAAAATATCAGGTGATGGTCAAGTCAGTGAAGTCGGAACGATCTTGCCGAAACGTTTTGTCGTAGAAGTCATCAACGAACACGGTAAACCCGCACAAGGGGTCCTCGTCACGTTTACTGTCACCTCCGGGAGCGAAACGCTTCCATCCACCACCGCTACCACCAATACAAAAGGTCGCGGCGGTGCCAGTTTGAGACTCACATCGACTCCAGGCAAAAACACTGTTCTCGTAACCGCAAAAAAAATTCAATCGTCGGTGACTTTTACCGTTCATGCCACTGGGCCTCCTATGTATTGGGTAGATGCGAAGGCAGGCACGCTGCATCGTTCGGTAGGAAACACCGTCGAAACTCTCGTCCCGAATGTCCGGAATGCGACAAGTCTCGCTGTAGATGCAGCGGGTGATAAGTTTTATTGGACAGAGCGCGTGGGCAGCAGGACCGGCAAAGTTCAGCGCGCCGATCTTGACGGTTCAAATGTGCAACTCGTCAAGGACTTAACGAGTGTCCCGCTTGATATTGCTATTGACACGACCAACAGAAAGTTGTATTTGACGAACGCTTGGGGTAAAATCCAACGTATGAACTTTGACGGTTCAGGGTTTGCACCTAATCTTATTATAGGTTTGGATTCGCCAGAAGGTATTGCCGTGGCTGCGGTGGATGGTAAACTCTATTGGACAGAGCAGACAGGTGACAGAACCGGTAAAGTCCAGTGTGCCGATCTTGACGGTTCAAATGTGCAACTCGTCAAGGACTTAACGAGTGTCCCGCTTGATATTGCTATTGACACGACCAACAGAAAGTTGTATTTGACGAACGCTTGGGGTAAAATCCAACGTATGAACTTTGACGGTTCAGGGTTTGCACCTAATCTTATTACAGGTTTGGATTCGCCAGAAGGTATTGCTGTAGATGCGGTAAATGGCAAGCTGTATTGGGCAGAGGAGGGTGGTATCGGTTGTGCGAGTCTCATCGGTGAAAACCTCCAAAACATCATCACAGACTTAGGGGATCCCGCGAATATCATGTTAGGCACCTCGTTAGCTTCTGTCGCTGCGGCCCCGATGAATATCGAATGGGCAGCACTCCCGAACAGCACAGCCCTTCTTGCGAATTATCCAAATCCATTCAACCCCGAGACGTGGATACCGTATCAATTATCTGAGGCTACCGATGTCACATTAACAATCTATTCCGTGAATGGGACTGTGGTTCGGACGTTGGCATTAGGGCATCAGTCTGCTGGTATCTATCAGAGTCGGAACCGTGCGGCATATTGGAATGGCAAAAACGAGTTGGGTGAGTCTGTTGCAAGCGGTGTCTATTTCTATACATTTACAGCAGGCGATTATCAACACACGCGCCGCATGTTCATCTTGAAGTAATCAAAATACTTTGTAGCACAACCTGTATGAAGATTAAGAATCTAATCAGGTAACTCCTGAACGTGTGATAAATCGCACAACTACAAACCAGTCTGTTTGCAGTAGGGGAACCATTCATTGCCTGTCAATTAAATTACCGAAATATTTTATTACGGAATTAGTCGTTTTGGACTTGCAAAAAGTTTTTTAGAACCGCTCTAAACCTTTGTAAATAAAGGGTTTTCATGATACAATATAGGTAAGTAAATAGGGGGCTGCAACCCCCTATTTGAACCCAAAAAGCGAGTTGCTTTTTTCGGATTCAGACGTATCTGGTTATTGTATCAGAATTCATCAGAAAAAGGCAACTCTTAAACATAGGAGTCTTTCTGATGGATTTAGTGACAGTCCTGGAGACGTTCCCAACGCAAGCGTATTGCATCGAGTATTTAGAGCGTCTGAGATGGCAAGGATCCCCAGAATGTCCACACTGTGAGTCTACACACGTCCGAAAACGAAATGAACGAGACACAGGACGTATAGGACGCTGGAATTGCCATGAATGTCAGTCAACTTTCAAGGTGACGCACGGCACCATCTTTCAAGGCACGAAGATACCGCTTCAAAAGTGGTTTCTTGCGATCTCGCTGATGGCGAATGCAAAGAAAAGTTTGTCCAGTTTTCAACTCGCCCGCGATTTAGGGTTAGAACAAAAGACATGCTGGCGTATCATGATGGCAATACGTGCCGATATGGGGAAGGATAACGTCTTATTACAAGGCACCGTAGAGACAGACGCAACCTATATCGGTGGCAAAGGTAAGAAGAACTACGATAAAGAGACAGGTGAACCTAAGCGTGGACGTGGCACAGCGAAGGATATTGTGATGGGTGCTGTCGCAAGAGGTGGGAAAGTTGTCGCTAAACTCGTCGAGAATGCCAAAGGTGCCACGATTGCCGAGTTTATTAGGAAGTCCGTCAAAACTGACGATTCAGAACTCTATACCGATCAGTATAGAGGCTACAACGAGATCGGTAAACAGATGAAGCACGAGACGCTGAATCGGAGCCAAACGTGGCAAGCAGGTGAGATGCATACCAATACGATTGAAGGGTTCTGGTCTTTTATCAAACGTGCGTGGTATGGATCGCATCACCACTATTCAACACGATACACGCCCCTGTATCTCGCAGAGGCCTGCTATAAATATACTATAGTTTGGACAATATTGTAAAGTTATGCTGCCTTGTCACAAGGCAGGGGTGTATGGTCTTGAAACCTCATATTAATATTCTGCGAGTTTGTTTTTTCTTTGAACTTAGCAGAAAATGCTGCGACTGCGATTTGCGATCGGAGATAAGCCACCCGCAAGCCTTGTGTGAGTTTTCTCGGACGATACCAATGAATGCCGAGATGTTGACAGACGCTTTGAACACCGATAGTTTTCTGTGTAGTATTGGGCATTGTGAATATCAACTTCGTTAGGCTCGCAGCCACGAAACTTAGCTGCACAAATCGATTGATACTTTTTCGAGATTTCAGCCGATAGGCATCAAATCCGAAGTGCTGTTTGACATCTCGAAAAGCTGTTTCTATGAGCCACCTCTTGCGATAGTATGTCGCAATCTGAGGTATCCCAAGCGTCACATCTGTTGTAAAGACGCAGAAATACCGATACGGTTTTGATGCTTTCGGACGCTTACGAATAACAACGAGTCGAACATTCTCATCACACATCTTCGTCCGGACGACCTTTGAGGCAATCGAATAACTTTGACCGTCTATATCTATGTCATTATAGCGTAGCCGGCGAATATCAAGACGGTCTCCGTATTTCCGAGGTCTCCCGCGTTGCGGGCGTTTTGGCGGTTTCGGTAAACGATAGAACACGGCATTAGATTTCGCACGACATAAGATATGATGCCCGAAGTTTAGTGCCATGGCAAAGACCTTTCGCCGTGCGAAACCCCGGTCAAAGATAATAAGTCCCGGGGCGATCTTTGAACAGATACGTTTCAACACCGTCTGACTTTTATCGCGGATCGACTCGGGCAGAATGAGTTTCACCCAAACGGGGAATAAATGCCAGTCTGTCGCAGTTCGACAGAGTAAACCTAACGCCCCAAACTCGTGTCCATGATGAAACTTTGATTGGTTCAGACGATGCTTTTGATAACTGAAGTTGCGGAAAAAATGTAACCCCCATTGGCATTTGCCGGTCTTTAGTGCTTGGGTCTCATCATAGACATAAACCCAGTCCCTAAAGAGATGTTGAATCCGTCTGATGAGAACGGCGGCAACAGCATCGGCGTTCCATTGTCCCCGAGAGAGAAACTTCGGAAATGACCAATACTGGGTTTCTGAGGCACTCGATTGATACAGATCTGTCAGTGTGCCATTGCCTTTATTGGCAATGAAGCCGAAGATGAACGCTTGGAACAAGGCGAAGTTTTGTTGATTGAATAAATGTCGAAAATCCGATAGAATATCTCTCAGGCAGAAAAGGAGGTCCATTTTTACATTCCTTTCAAAACAGTGGTATGTTTTTATGAAAGGATACCTGCTTTTCTGCTTTTTTACACTAAAATTTTAAAATTGTCCAAACTATAGTATAAATATAACTATCGCAATGAAAATATCTTCGCGAAGTTAGTAAGCGGATGTTTCCGATAAAGGGCAAGTTCTAAAACCTTCTCAAGCCCAAAACGACTAATTCCGTTATCAAATATCATATCTCTCTCAAGAGCGATCTTGGTGGGTTGATACGCTTTAAGTTGTGAAACGAGTTGCTCGATCTCGCGTTGGCGTTTGGGAATGCGGACCTCATCCATTTTGATATTGAAGTAGTCTAATCCATTATTCGCCAAGTGCGTGCTGCCGAGAATCATAATTGTCGGTTTTTGGGTCATCTGTTGCGTCTCCTCTGTCAATACGCCTGTCTGATTATCACTTGTAGCTGTGTCGACGATAAATAGCACAGCGACGAGTAAGGTCATGAAATAGTAGTGGCATTTAAATAAGCGTTGCATAAAACTTTCTCCTATTTATTAGCACGAAGGGCATTTGTGGTAACTGTGTTTACTGCTTGCGGAGTGCCTCAATTGGTGAAAGTGAGGATGCCTTTAGTGCCGGATACAGACCGAACGCAATGCCAATTATCGCCGATACGGATACAGAAATCAGGATCCATTGCCAGGAAATAACGGCAGGCCATTCAGGAACAATTTTAACGATCTTGACAGCGAGCATTGCCATCCCTTCACCGACGAGAATCCCCAACCCAACGCCGATTGCCCCACCGACAGCACACATGAGCACTGACTCTATGAGGAACTGCAGTAGAATATCCAATCGTTTGGCACCGAGTGCCATTCGAAGCCCAATTTCACGCGTGCGTTCGGTAACAGCAACGAGCATCATGTTCATAATCCCGATGCCGCCGACGAGTAGCGAGAAACCGGCGATGCTACCTAAGGCGATTTTTATGATTCTGCTAATTTTATCTAACTGCGCCATACCTTTATGCATCTCAAAGATGTAGATGAAGTCGTCTTGATTTTTATGCCGTTTTCGGAGAACAGATTTTACCTCTTCAACCGCATTAGGAACATCCTTGACACTATGCGCATGGACCGTGATATTCTGAATCTCATCGGTGCCAATGAAGCGTTTTTGGCTGGTTGATATAGGGATAAAGGCAAGGCTGTCAAAACTGACACCGAACCGAAGATTCGTCCCTCTCGGCATAAATGTTCCAATCACCGTGAAGCGTTCCGTGTATCGCCTTCCGTCTTTTTTTATCCCAAACCGGTTGTGATAATCGCTGTCTCGTGCGATTTTAATTTCTTGTCCGAGAGGGGATTTACCACCGAACAAGGCTGTTGCGACCTCGTCTCCAAGTACACAGACTCTTGATGCGTTT
The DNA here is from genome assembly GCA_965232115.1 of Candidatus Poribacteria bacterium. Taxonomy (GTDB): domain Bacteria; phylum Poribacteria; class WGA-4E; order WGA-4E; family WGA-3G; genus WGA-3G. The sequence goes on along the minus strand of OZ246958.1, from coordinate 1,836,860 downwards.
TTAACGTCTTCATCTGTAATAAAACGCCCCTCTTTAACGTTCCAGTCCATTATGGTTGTATAGTTAGCATCTACACCGTTCCAACCTGCCCGGGTTTCAGCACCGCCTGAAGCTTGGATGAGCACGCCTCCCCAATTCCACATCTGCGGTGTGGCTGCACTAACGGATGGACATTCTGCCTCAATTGCTAACACATCACCATATTTCAGGTATTCATTGTGTCGAATACGGACCAGCCGGTTGTTTACGCGTTTGTGCCGAGACCGGAGCACAAAGAACTGATTTGCTCCACCTAACTTCTGTACGTCTTGCTGGACAATCTCCTTGGCACCATCACCGATGGCTATCATCGCCAATACTGAAGCGATGCCGATGATAATACCAAGCATTGTCAACAACGAACGCATTTTGTTGCTACGAATCGCAGAAATTCCGATAGATATTGCTTCGACTGTGCGCATTTCATCCTCCAAATTTTTGTGAATCTGTATTTTCCGATTCCCGATTAGGTAATTTAGTTTATGTATATTACAGAGATGTGTGTTCGATATCAGAACCTTAAATCTTCAGAACCTTAAATCTGATGTAAAAAAATTCTCTTTCTTCTCGCTGTTATGGATACAATTTAAGCGTGAAAAGATTGTCTTAATTTTACATTGGTAGAGGTTTAGGATATTTTATAACCTCTGCCACGAATTCCTCAAAATTCATCCCTCTTGCTTCGCGAGTAATTAATCTACCTTCCCTTGCAGCAAACTTACATAATTTGAAAATCGGCTATTTCAAACGCTAAGACTCATCAGAACAAGTGGAATTCTATGGACAATCTGACCGAAGTTGTGATACACTATCTATATTATGCCAACGAAGCTTGAAAATATACGGAATTTCTGCATCTTAGGACACATCGACCACGGGAAAAGCACGCTCAGCGACAGGCTCCTTGAGCACACCAATACACTCGCTGATCGTGAAATGCGTGACCAGGTACTTGACTTGATGGATCTGGAACGTGAACGCGGTATTACGATTAAGGCGACCGCTGTCAAACTCCACTATCCCGCCCCCGATGGAAACCGCTACGAACTCAACTTAATCGATACGCCCGGTCATGTCGATTTTACCTATGAGGTCTCGCGGAGTCTCGCGGCGTGCGAAGGTGCGATCTTAATTGTCGATGCCGCACAAGGTGTCGAAGCACAAACCCTCGCCAACGCTTACCTCGCCATTGACAACGATCTTGAGATTATTCCTGTCATCAATAAAATTGATTTGCCAATGGCACAACCCGATGAAGCCAAACGACAGATAGAAGAAGTCATTGGTATTCCAGCAGACGATGCCCTCCTCGTGAGTGCCAAGATGGGAATCGGCATTCCCGCAATATTGGAAGCAATCGTCAATCGAATCCCTGCTCCCGTCGGCGAAATTGACGCGCCATTGAAGGCACTCGTCCTCGATTCTATCTACAACAACTATCGCGGTGTCATCATGTATACGCGAATATTTGAGGGCAGTATCAAACAAGGCGAGAAGATTCAGCTCATGGAGACCAGACGCTCCTACGAGGTTGAGGAGGTGGGCATTTTTACACCGGAGATGGAACCGACTGCCGAACTCGACACTGGAGCCGTTGGATATCTCATTGCCGGTATTCGAGAAATTGACAAGGCAAAAATCGGGGATACCATCACACACCACACGAAACCGACAGCGGATCCGCTTCCGGGCTATCGCGAGATGAAACCGCTCGTATTTAGCGGTCTGTATCCGGCGGATACGAATCAATTTCATGCATTGCGTGAGGCACTCGATAAACTACGTCTCAATGACTCCTCTTTCAATTTTGAACCCGAAACCTCTGTTGCCCTCGGCTTTGGGTTCCGGTGCGGTTTTCTGGGGTTGCTACACATGGAGATCATCCATGAACGTCTTGAACGGGAATTCGGTCTCGCGCTTGTTCGGACTGCACCGAGTGTTATGTACCGAGTCCTTCTGAAAACCGGTGAGTACATCCCGGTCGACAACCCAGCGCATCTCCCCGAACCCAACGATATTGAGCGGATTGAAGAACCTTATGTGAACATTGATCTCATTGTGCCGCGCGAGTACATTGGAAATGCAATGGAACTTTGTCAGAAGCGACGGGGTATATACAAGCGAATGAACCAATTGGACGCAAAACGTGTCCAATTACTTTATGAACTCCCACTCAGTGAAATGCTGATGGATTTCTATCCGAAACTTAAATCGCTGACCCGTGGATATGGGTCGTTAGAATACGATATTGGCGAATACAAAACCGAAAAACTCGTGAAACTGGATATCCTACTCAACGGTAAACCGGTAGACGCCCTCTCTACTATCTTACCACGAGACACCGCAGAGGCGCGGGGAAAAGTATTAGTCAGCAAACTCAAGGAATTAATTCCGAGACAGATGTTTGAAGTCCCGGTTCAAGCGGCAATTGGGAACAAGATTGTCGCTCGCGAGACAGTGCGCGCACTCCGCAAAAACGTCACAGCGAAATGCTACGGTGGGGATGTGACACGAAAACGGAAATTGCTGGAAAGACAAAAAGAAGGCAAAAAACGGCTTAAACAAATTGGCAACGTTGATGTCCCCCAAGAAGCATTCACTGCCATGCTCGCAAATGAGGAATGATATAGAAATGTATAAGAATACACAGAAACATATTCAAGGGTCTGAACCAAACTTATCCCATCGTACGCGGATTCGTTCAAGGTGAACTAAACCGAGCAAAGGAGAACGCTTTTCTATTCATAGCGACTTTACACATATTATGAATAACAACGACACCCAGCTATCTAAATGGCAGAAATTTCGGCAGACCGTCGTATGGGAATACACGCAAGTTATCGTCGTCGCGCTGATTCTTGTTTTTGGATTCATACGTCCTTTTGTTGTCGAAGCCTTCAAGATCCCTTCAGGTTCGATGGAAGATACACTCCTGATCGGAGATCGAATTCTTGTTTGCAAGTTCATTTATGGGGTTAAAATTCCTGGCACGAGTATCAAGGTCTTTGATTTCCATAAGCCCGCGCGCGGTGACGTTTTCGTTTTCATCCCGCCTCACGACCGAGAACGCAATTTCATTAAACGCATCGTAGCCGTTGAAGGCGATACCGTTGAAACCCGTAGTAATACACTTTATGTAAACGGCAAAGCAGTTGATGACAGTCACTATACGAAATACATGTCTTTCAGCCACTTTAGAAAAGGTAATTTTCCGCCGTTTCGGCAACCGGAGTATCTACCTGATAACGAAGTATTTTCGGATTACACTTTAACGGCAAGCCAATTTAGTCGTAAATTCCCAGAAGGGAAACCGTTTACTATTCCGAAAGGCACAGTCTTCGCAATGGGTGATAACCGAGACCAGAGCAGCGACAGCCGCTCTTGGGGCCCAGTAGATATAAACGACATCAAAGGGCAAGCGTTTATGGTGTATTGGTCATTTGACGCACGACCGGCGAAACTCTGGCAAGTGTGGAAACTGGTAGGGAATGTCAGGTTCAACCGAATCGGTAAAATCATTCATGGACATCCTTAACCAACAACTGACAACCATAAAAAACTGATGCATCAAGACAGACGACACCTTATCATCGGAACAGCCGGGCATGTGGACCACGGGAAAACTGCTCTAATTGGCACACTTACCGGCATGGAGACAGACCGACTCAAGGAGGAACGCGAACGCGGGCTGTCCATCGAATTAGGTTTCGCTTACTTCGATTTGCCCGATAACTCACGGGCTGGGATCGTCGATGTCCCCGGACACGAGAAATTTATCCGAAGTATGCTCTCCGGTGCTTACGGTATGGATATCGTCCTCTTTGTGGTAGACGCAAAGGAAGGGGTCCAAGAACAAACACTTGAACACTTAGCAATCCTGGATCTGTTAGGCATTTCAAACGGCATTCTCGTCATGACGAAATCGGATTTGGCAACGGCGGACGAATTGGCGGAAGCCACAGAGATGACACAGGAAATGCTTGTCGGAACAAGCCTCGAAGGGATTCCCACCGTTAGCGTCTCCTCAATAACCGGTGCGGGTATTGATACCCTAAAGCAGACGATTGTTGAACAAGTAACACTCGCAACAAAAGTTGAGGAAAGTGACGGAATCCCGCGACTCTATGTTGACCGGGTTTTTACGGTTCAAGGATTTGGCATCGTTGTCACCGGGACGCTTATTGGAGGTTCCATCAACCGCGACCAACGAATGGTAATTCTACCGCAAGGAGACCCTGTGCGGGTGCGGGGTATACAGGTGCATAACGAACCAGCATCCGTTGCCCAAGCAGGTCAAAGAACAGCACTCAACCTGTCAGGCACCTCTGTCCAAAATATTCAACGCGGCGATGTTCTCTGCCCAACCGATTTTTCTCAGGTAACCAACAACATCGACGTGTCCTTGCGAGTTCTGTCCTCCTTTCCAAGAATACTGGAACATTGGAGTCGCCTTCGTGCGTACATTGGAACCCGTGAGATATTCTGTCGATTGATTCTGTTGGTCGACGAGGCAATTCTACCCGGAGATACCGTGCAAGCGCAACTCCGTTTAGAACAACCGATCCTAACGTTTAGGGGTGATCGCATCATTTTGCGAGACTTCTCAGCGCAACATACCGTCGGCGGGGGCGAAGTTATCAATCCTTTCGCGCCTAAGCACAAACGGTTTACGCCGGAAACTACAGCCACCTTAGCACAATGGGAAGAGGCTGATAATGCCCAGATCGTTAACACCGTCCTGGAAAATAGCAAGGCATTTTGCGTCCTGGAGTCCTTTCTTCACTACTATCTTCCACATTCACAGCAGAGCGTGAAAGCCATTTTAGGCAGCTTAGAAGCCGATAAGAAAATTGTGCGCTGGGATACATCTGGTAGGAACCCCTTAGTCTCCGATGCCTCACGCACTACAAAAACGAAAGAAAAAATATTAAACGCATTAGCAGACTTCCATGAAGCACAACCGCTGCTCCCCGGACAAAACGCCACACAACTTCGTAGTGAGGTTGGATTGGACGAAACCGGCTTTGAGAAATTGGAGAATCAACTCACTGCGGAGCGTCAACTCGTTAAAGATGGTAATCTCTTACGTCTTGCCTCCCATGAGATTCAGTTCTCCCAAGAGGAAGAGACCGCCAAAGAGTCGTTAGAGAAATTATTCTTAGAAGCAGGTATCCATACACCCACACTTAATGAACTTAGCACGCGATTGCCCGAATATACACCGAAAGTCCTTGAATCAACCTTTTACGCGCTTCATCGCTTGGGGCGATTCGTTAGGATAGCCGATGATCTTTTCATTCATAGTGTCGCTCTTGCAGAAGTGCAGGAATTATTAATTACATATCTCCGCGAAAATGATATAATAACTGTTGCGGAATTCCGCGAAATCGCAGAAACATCTCGAAAATATGCCGTGCCGTTTTTGGAGTATTGCGATAGTCAAAACCTCACAATCCGAGACGGGAACGTTCGAAGATTGCATTCGCGGCACGTAAAGATATAGTTGTGAAGTGTCTGAATATGGGGGAGGATAGGGTCCGGTGGCCCTACCGGTCTTCAAAACCGGCTTGTCCATGCAAGTGGATAGGTGGGTTCGACTCCCACCCTCTCCCGTCATCTTGACAGCAGTCCGGACTAAATGATGTTAAAAACCCTCCCTATCGTCAACGTGAATAGACAGCAAAGCCGCCATCCATCATGGATTAAGGCGAGGATCCCAGGTGGTGGCAACTATGCTGAACTTAAAAAATTGATGCGCGACTTGGAACTTCACACCGTTTGTGAAGAAGCACGATGTCCAAATATCGGTGAATGTTGGAATAGCCGCACTGCAACCTTCATGATATTAGGCGATGTTTGCACACGGCGTTGTATGTTCTGCGCCGTCAAGAAAGGCGCGCCCGGTGGCATCGTTGATACCGATGAGCCGAGACGCATCGGCGAGGCTGTCGCGCACTTAAAACTCAAACACGTCGTGATTACCTCTGTTAACCGTGATGACCTCCCCGATGGTGGCGCGAGTGTTTTCGCCGAATGCATCACAGAAGCTCGGAAAAATCAACCCGGATGTACAGTCGAAGTTCTCATTCCTGATCTTGAAGGGAACTGGGAAGCACTTCATGTTATTGTACGCGCCCGTCCTGAAGTGCTGAATCACAACACAGAGACTGTACCGCGCCTCTACCGTCGCGTCCGTCCGTATGCTAACTACCAACAGACCCTAACACTCCTCGAAAGAGTCAAGCGGCTCGACACCCAAATGCTCACAAAATCGGGACTCATGGTAGGCTTAGGCGAGACAATCACAGAGCTCTTAGAGACAATGCAGGACATCCGTAATACCGGCTGCGATATTATCACCATCGGACAATACCTTTCACCCTCCACACGTCACCTACCGATACAACGTTATTATACCCCCGAAGAATTTGATGAACTCAAAGAAGTCGGGAGAGAGATGGGCTTTCGGCACGTGGAATCTGGTCCGCTGGTGCGAAGTTCCTACCACGCTGGAGAACAAGCACAATTAGGATAAAAATAACAAAGACATGCTATGTAGCCTCTCCGAATCACGAACCCACCTGAAACCAATCCCGCAAATCCCAAAATCCTGATTTAGCCAATTGACAAAATATTTACACACCTAGACAGATTTTTAACGCTTTACATAAAACCCGATTTTTGGTAAACTAATGCTTGAGGTATCTATCCTTGAAACCGTTCAAAATGCCTCACGTTTCTTTATGACCCGACCGCTAAAAAGGTAAAAAATTGGGATTGTATTATTGATAGAACTAAGGAGCAGGAAATATGAACGTACAGATCTTTTTCAAAGCAGCGAGCGATTGGCTACACACAAAACGCGTAAGTCTTCTTATCTTTGTAGCAGTTCTATCACTTGTTGCGATACCGGGTATTGTGACAGCCGGTACCGATGTCAACAATGTCCGACCCGTTACCAACGAAATGTTATTGTCATCACAAGGCGATCAGGAAAGCTGGCTGATGTATGGACGCGACTACAGAAGTTGGCGATATAGCGAACTCTCACAGGTTAATACCGAAAACGTCAATAGACTCGTCCCGAAATGGGCGTTTCAAATTGGAACAGAGTTCGATAAGTTTGAATGCACCCCACTTGTTATAGATGGGGTGATGATTATCACCACTCCGTATAGCAGTATCTATGCGGTGGATGCAAGAACGGGTAAGGAAATATGGCGATATAACTATCCGCTCCAAGAGGGTCTCGCTATCTGCTGCGGTATGGTCAATCGCGGTGCTGCCATTCTTGGAGACAAAGTCTTTTGGACAACCCTCGACGCACATCTCCTTGCGCTTGACGTGAAAACTGGAACGGTACTGTGGGATAGAGTCGTTGGCGATTCAACCAACGCCGAATCCCTGACCGTTGCGCCGTTAGTCGTCAAAGACAAAGTGATTGTCGGTATATCCGGCGCGGAATACGGTATTCGCGGTTTCATTGATGCGTATTACGCTGAAACTGGTGAGCAGGCATGGCGGTTTTACACTGTTCCCTCAAAAGACGAACCCGGCGGCGACACTTGGGCAGGTGATTCATGGATGACAGGCGGCGGATCCGCTTGGGTCACCGGTTCGTACGATCCAGAATTGAACCTCGTCTACTGGGGAACTGGCAACCCCGCACCCGATTGGAACGGTGCTGTCCGCAGAGGCGATAATCTTTATACCGACTGCATCGTCGCACTCGATGCCGATACCGGTAAACTTCAATGGCACTTCCAAGCTACACCGCACGATCTCTGGGATTGGGACGGCGTGAGTGAACCTGTCTTGATTGATATGGAAATCGATGGAAAACCCGTCAAAGCACTGATGCAAGCGAATCGTAACGGCTATTTCTATGTGCTTGATAGAACCAACGGAAAATTCTTGTACGCAAGCCCCTATTGCGAAATGAACTGGTCTTCGGGGCTTGATGAAAACGGCAGACCTACTGTCAAACCGGGTGTGTCTACCTCAGAAGAAGGAACGATACGCGTCTGCCCGGGTGTTGAAGGTGGAAAGAATTGGCCACCTTCGGCGTACAACCCTTCCACAAATTACCTCTACGTTCCATCGCTGGAACTTTGCGGTTCCTTCCATCAGGGGCGCGTGTTCTATGTGAAGGGTTTACCCTATCTTGGAAGCGGTATGACGGCAGAAAGAGATGCCGCTGGCGACATGGAGATGTGGGGGCACATTAGCGCAATTGATGTTTCTACTGGCGAAATCAAATGGCGACACAAAACGAACTTTCCACAATGGGGTGGATGCCTCACAACAGCGGGCGGTCTCGTTTTCGCGGGGGACTTAGAGGGAAGATTCATGGCACTATCGGCAGAAACCGGCGAAGTGCTTTGGGACTTCCAAACTGGATCCGGGGTGCTCGCGCCACCGATTACCTATCAACTTGATGGTGTTCAATATGTTGTCATAGCATCGGGTGCGGTGAAATATGCCGAAGTTAACGCCCGCCAAGGCGGCACCCTCTATGTGTTCGCGCTCTTTGATGAATAGCAGTCAGGTCGCTACGCTTATAGCGATTAGCATGTAGCGTATAAGTCGCTGCGCTTATAGCAAAGAAAAGAGGCGTTATGGAACGCTTGCGTCTTTGCTAATTGCTATTCGCTAATTACTATATGCTAACCGCTGACTGCTAATAACCAATAAAGGAGGTTTGCACTGTGAAATATCACATACTTTTATGGGTATTGCTTTTCACGCTGTCCGTTTCGATATTGCACAATGCGGATGCTGACGATGTCTTGGAAGAGATTAAAGAAAAAGGAGTGTTAACAGTCTGCATGGATGTCCGGAATCTGCCCTATTCTAATGCCGATCCAGAACTTCCTGGATTAGACGTTGAAATAGCACATCTATTGGCAGCGGAATTAGGGGTTAAACTGGAACTCCATTGGCTCGATTCGCTCCGGGATAGCTTGCTCGCTGATATGTTACGCGGGCATTGCGACTGCGTTATCGGAATCCCTATTGAAGAGCGCGCGATGAGTGAAAACGTCCAATTGGGTCAGAATGTTGACTTCTCTAAACCGTATTACGGCACGGGCTATGTGTTGATAAAGCGGAAAGATTTGCAACGGTCCCCTAAAACACTGGAAGACATCAAACTGGAAACGATTGGGACAGAAGCTGGATCAATCGCGAGTGACGTGCTTCGACAGATGGGATACAACCGCCGGGTTTATCGTTCACAAATCGCTGTTCTGGATGCGCTACAGAAAGGTGAAATCGCTTACGGATGTATGTGGGCAAATTCGGGTTGGTTGATTGAAAAAGGTTCCCGAATTCAGCGAGCCGCACAGACAGAAACTGCCTACCCAGAATTAGAAATCGTTGACGGATACATGCCGCCATCTCGTCTCCGTTGGAATGTCTCTATCGCTTTCAGAAAAAACAAGGCAGCGCGAGATACACAAGCACTTCAAAACGTTGTTAACACAATTATTGAACAGAAATGGAGCAAAGAAAAACTGAAGGCACTTACTGAGAAGTACCATTTACCTTACTTCGCTCCGTTTCAGGAGGAGGAAAAGAAATGATACACTCGACTCGTGGCTTTATAGGTGCGCTTTTGCGGTGCGCGTCTAAAATGCGTGGGCGTACAATTTCTGTCACATACACAGCGGGCGGTATTCTCCTTCTATTTTTAGGTCTGAATCTATTTCTCCAAGCACAAGAGTTTGAGGTGGACATCGCTCCAGAGCTACCAATGGAAAACATTTATAGCGAAGACGTTATAGATGGTGCGTTCTATTTTCGCTTGATGTGTTGGAACTGCCACGCTGGACGCACTCGTGGTGGACAAGCCCCTGACCTCTTCAAAGCCGAGTGGCTCTATGGATGGACCGACAGCGGTATCTTTCAAACCGTATTTAACGGACTACCGGGAACTGAGATGCAAAAATTCGGGGGCAAACTTTCCGATGAGGCAATTAACATGATCGTTGCCTACGTTCGCACAGAACAGGCGAAAGCGGCGGGTATCTCCTTGGAGAAGATAAAGTCTACGGAGGAATGGACCCCGTATATGGACGGTGATGTCAAAGCCGGAGAAGCAATCTTCTACTCTGATGGATACGCTTGCGGGAAATGCCATGCCGTTCATGGCAGGGGTGCCACTGGTACGGGTCACGAAATAGGTCCCGATTTGACTTATGTTGCTCGCACCCGCTCCTTACAATTCATCGTGGAGTCTATCCTCGATCCACGCGCCTATATCGCACCTGAATACGAAATGTTGACTGTTGTTACCAAAGATGGCGAGGAAATTACAGGCAGAAAGCGGTACCTCTACGATCATCGGGGCAATGAAAACCCTGATGTCGTGCAAATACTTGACGAATCAGGGATGTTGTGGACAACTTACTTCAAGAAGGATTTAATATCCAGTAACATACCACAAGCGGGTGTTATGCCCGAAAACTTCGCAGATATCCTTTCAGTGAAACAGATGCATGATCTCTTGGCATACATGTTGACATTGAAGTAAAAAAATAGGGGTTAGTTGTAAGTCGTTAGTTATAAGTTAAGAGGCTTCTCGGAATCATCTTAACTTATAACTTATAACCAGAGGGAAACAAATGGTTCGTGTAATTATTAATGGAGCCTGTGGCCGTATGGGGCGGCTCATTATCCAAAGTGTTGCGCAACAAGAGGATATGGAACTTGTCGGCGCAATTGAATACTCCGAACACCCACAAATCGGGAATGACGCTGGTGTTGTTGCAGGCATGAGTGAGACTGGTATCGCCATCACAAGTGAGCTTGATGATGTAATTGACAGCGCGGATGTCGTTATCGAGTTCTCAAGTCCAGAAGCGACTGTGCAACACCTCCGGCAAGTCGTCGCTGCTGATAAAGCGATGGTCATTGCAACAACCGGTTACACGCCCGATGAACTCGCAACTATCAACGCGCTTGCGTCCCAGATTCGCTGCGTCATGGCTCCGAACATGAGCCTTGGTGTTAATGTGATGATCCAAGCATTGGAATTAATTGCGAAAGCCCTCGGAGACGATTACAATATTGAGGTGATAGAAGCACATCACAATCACAAAGCAGATGCCCCGAGCGGCACAGCCCTCCGTTTAGCGGAAACCGTTGCTACAGCGTTAGGACGTGATTTAACGGAAGTAGGGGTCTACGGTCGCCACGGCATCGTCGGTGCGCGGACACAACAAGAGATTGGTATCCACGCCGTCCGTGGTGGTGACATTGCCGGGGATCACACTGTCCTGTTCGCAACCGAGGGTGAACAATTAAGTGTTGTCCACCGTGCACACAGTCCAGAGGCATTTGCCAAAGGTGCGATTCGCGCCGCCAGATGGATCGTCAATGCTCCCAAAGGATTGCACGACATCAGTGAAGTCCTTTTTTAGTGCCTATCAGTTTTAAATACTTAAACTTCATTTAGTTTGCGTGCACACTTTACACAAACTCTCACTGCGAGGCAAGTTTGTGCTATAAGTATCCACATATTTTTCGGCTTTACTATAAAAGGTAAAAACATGATCCGTGTCGTTATCACCGGTGTCTGCGGTCGCATGGGTCGGTGTATTACACAAGGCATTGCCGAACAGGTTGATATGGAACTTGTTGGGGCGATTCAATATTCTGGACACCCACAAATCGGAAGTGATGTTGGCGTTGTCGCAGGCATCGGCGAGATTGGGGTACCTGTCACAGGTAAGCTTGAGGATGTCCTTGACAGCGCGGATGTTATCATCGAATTCTCGAAGCCAGAAGCAACTGTACAGTATCTCCAACAGGCTGTTGACGCTGATAAAGCGGTGGTTATTGGAACAACAGGTTTCAGCACCAATGAATTGGCTATCGTTAAAACGCTTGCCTCACAGACGCGCTGCGTCATGGCACCCAATATGAGCCTCGGTGTCAATGTAATGATCCAAGCATCGGAATTAATTGCGAAAGCCCTCGGAGATGATTACAATATTGAGACGATCGAGACCCATCATAATCGCAAAACAGATGCACCCAGCGGCACAGCCCTCCGTTTAGCAGAGACCGTCGCTGTAGCATTAGGACGTGATTTAGCAGAGATTGGGGTCTACGGTCGCCACGGTATCGTCGGCGCGCGGACCCAACAGGAAATTGGTACTCACGCTGTCCGTGGTGGTGATATTGCCGGAGATCATACTGTCCTGTTCGCAACCGAGGGTGAACAATTAAACATCATTCATCGTTCCCACAATCGGGAAGCATTCGCCAAAGGTGCGATTCGCGCAGCGAGATGGGTCGTCAACGCTCCCAAAGGATTGCACGATGTTAGCGAAGTCCTTTTTTAGTGGTTTTCAGTTATCAGTTATCAGTTGTCAGTTAAAGAGATGTTTGGGGTATGCAAACAATAGGCAACTGCCAGAGAAATTAGCTGACTACCCGCTACTGATAACTAAGAATTATCTTCTCGTGCTGTTCATCGGTATTCTATCTATAGTCGGTTGTGAAAACAGTGCGTCCAAACGACAAATCCAGTACGAGTGGAAAACCGTTATGGAAGGTGATTGGAGCTCACACCTATATGACGTTCACTTCATCTCTGAAACACAAGGATGGGCAGTCGGCAATGCAGTAGATATTATTCCGGGGCAAGACTTTACGGAAGAGGCTGAAAGCCTCATCATCCACACAAACAATGGTGGACAAACATGGCATAGGCAGAGCAGTAGCGTTTTCGATAAACCGCTGCGCAAAGTTTATTTTCGCTCTGCATTAGAGGGATGGTGCACTGGAGAAAGCGGAACAGTCATCCATACGACCAATGGCGGGAAGACGTGGTCCCATATCAAAACAGGTACGGAAAATAACCTGCACGACATCTTTATAGGTGAAACTACAGGTTGGATCGTCGGGGATTGGGGAACATTGCTCAAAACAACCGACGGCGGAAAGACGTTTACGCAGGCTGACGCAGGCATATTTGGTAGAAAGTCCTTGAAAGGAGTTCACTTCGTGGACGCACATCTGGGATGGATTATCACCTACAGCACACCAACATCGGGAGTAAACGCTGGCGACTCACAAACCCCGAATGGCACAAATCCAGGTTACATTTACCGAACAACAGATGGTGGGCAGTCATGGGAAGAGCAGTTTACGACAGAGCAGGCTCTCTTCAACCTTCACTTTATTGACGAACAAACTGGCTGGATTGTGGGTGATCGGCGGAGCGTCTTTGTAACAATTAACAGCGGACAGACATGGGAGTTCATCACTGACGGGAGCAACCAACGGCATAAAAGCAGTTATGGGCAGCCGGAGTATCTCGGCAATGAGCCGCTCCACACCTTTACGCTCTACGACATCGACTTTACGGACTCCCAAAACGGCTGGATTGTCGGTGACTTAGGTGTTATTCTCCACACGGCATCTGGCGGGAAAGGCAAATGGAAACACCAGCGTGGCGGCCCGCGTTTCCACAACAGTGCGGATGCTGTCCTTTTAGGCGTTGATTTTGTTTCTAAACGACTCGGTTGGGCTGTCGGTGAAAACGGCACGATTCTACACACCCGGAACGGCGGTATAACTTGGGAATCGCAATCAAGTCCGAGCCATCTCCTTGTCGATGTTTGCGCCGTCTCTTCAAAAGAAGGGTACGTTGTAGGCGATCGCGGCGCGATCCTACGCACTGAAGATGGCGGGGCTGTATGGGATGCCCAAGATAGCCGAACTACTGAATGTTTCGGGGCAACGCATTTTGTGTCTCGAGAAAAAGGGTGGGCGGTTGCGGAAGCCGGTGTGGTCTTGCACACCACAAACGGTGGAAGCCTCTGGCAACACCAAGAGAGCCAAACGACGCAAGAATTACTCGCCGTCTTCTTTGTGGACGAAGAAACAGGATGGTGTGTTGGAAGCGGTGGTGAAATTATTCATACAGACGACGGCGGACAGACCTGGCAACGCCAAGAGAGTGGAACGACTTGGAATCTCTTTGACGTTCATTTTACCTCAAAACAACGCGGCTGGGCAGTCGGGATGAGTGGTACAATTCTTTCTACGCTCGATGGGGGTGACCATTGGCAGCCCGCCTCTATTAGCAGAAGCCATTCATTCTTTTTGTTAGATGCCGTCACCTTCGTCACAGCAGACAAGGGATGGGTGGTCGGGCTGGATTTGCGTAGCTTGGGTATGGATGGCTTGATTCTTCATACGGATAACGGTGGAAAAACATGGAAACGCCAAGAGAGTCATACCCCGAATTTCCTTGACGACGTATTTTTTACTTCCGAAACTGAAGGTTGGGTTGTCGGAAAAGAGGGACTCGTACTACACACAAAAGACGGTGGACAGAATTGGAGACCCCAACGTACGGATACACGCACAGATTTGAAGGCTATTTACGTAAGTAATTCAAACACTGGATGGGTCGTTGGGCAGAACGGAACAATTCTTAGATACGAAGCCGTTCCGTAAGCGTTAAAAATACCTTAAAGGAAGAGCAACATGACGGACGAACAAAAATATCTATTTGATCTGCAGGGTTTTATTGTATTAAAGGATGTTATCCCGCAAACGGTTATCGATGCCTCCAACGAGGTGCTGGATCAATACGAGCAGATGCCACCTGCGAATTATCCGCCGCCGCTGTGTCTGGGAACGCAGCGAACGGAGCAGGAGCTCTATATCTCCAATATTTTGGAAGCCGATAGCACCTTCAACGCGCTCATCGACATTCCAGAGGTACTTGATGTCGTCCAAGGTGTAACAGGCGGTCCCTATCGACTCAATCACACCTACACGATCTACCGATGGGGAGGCGGCTATACTGGACTGCACATGCACGGTACACCCATTATCCCAAAATGCCAGTACCACTGCCGAAACGGGGAGATGGTGTCTACGCTAACAAAGGCAGTCTTTCCGATGCTGGATTGTGATGTGGAGGACGGATGCTTTGCTGTTATACCCGGCGCGCATAAGAGCAATTTCCGTAAGCCTTGGGGAAGTCATCCAGATGAAAATCCTGTCTTGACCCCGATTCCCGCAAAGGCAGGCGATGCTATTATTTTCACGGAGGCGTTAACCCACGGGTCTGTTATCAACGTTTCTGGTAAACCGAGGCGGACGCTTTACTATTGTTATAGTATCGGTTATATGCCAGACTGGGGTGGTCAAGGCTTGCACTTTAGTCCAAATGTTATGGAAAACCTCAGCGAAACCCAACAAGCAATCCTTGAACTTAAATAATTTTTTAACTATGAGGTCATAATTAAAAATATGATTACAATCGCAGAAAGGTTACAGAAACTTCCACCCTATCTCTTCGTGGATATACGTCAAAAAATGCAGGCGGCACAGGCACGAGGCGTTGATGTCATTAGCCTCGGCATTGGTGATCCGGATATCCCGACTCCCGATCCAGTCGTCGAAAGTCTCGTCTATACAATCCAAAACCCAAAAGACCCTGACCGCCACCGTTATGGATGCGACAATCCTGTCGACGATTTTCCGCAGGCGGTTTGCGATTTTTATCAACACCGCTACGGTGTCCCGCTATCCGATGATCAGGTTGCAATAACAATGGGAAGTAAAGATGCTATTGTTAAACTGGCATTAGGCATACTGAATCCGGGTGATATTGGCATCGCCGCAAGTCCTGGCTATCCGACCTATAACATCGGACACGTCTTCGCAAGTGCGACGACTTACTATGCGCCGCTTCTGCGAGAAAACGATTTCTATGTCGACTTTGACGCTATTCCTGATGAGATAAAACGCCTCGCCAAAGTCCTCTGGATTAACTATCCAAACAATCCAACGACGGCAACCGCCGATCTCGATTTTTTCGAGCGTGCTGTGGAATTCGGGCGGCAAAATAACATTCTTATCGCACACGACAACGCCTATAGCGAAAACACCTATGACGGTTACCGGTCACCAAGCATCTTGCAGGTAGACGGTGCCGCTGAAGTCGCCGTTGAATTCTTTTCCTTGAGCAAAGCATTTAACATGACCGGATGGCGATTGGGATTTGTTGTCGGTAATCCAACCGCTGTCAGTGCCGTTAAAACCGTTAAAGATAACATAGATAACGGTTCACTCCGCGCCCTTCAATTCGCTGGTGCGAAAGCACTCTCAATAGCGGACGAAGTTACGCCTGCAATTAACGCTGTTTATCAGAAACGTCGCGACATGGTAGTGGATGCCCTGACAGATAGCGGATGGGATATCGAAAAACCGAAGGCAACGATGTATATTTGGGCACCCGTACCCCCGCGTTTTAACGATTCAAGTCGTGCCTTCGCGACAGCACTCCTTGAAGAAGTCGGGGTTGTGGTAACACCCGGCCTTGGATATGGTCAGTGGAGCGAAGGCTATTGCCGACTCTCTCTTACGTATCCAGATTCGGTTATCAAAGAAGCAATTTCCCGGATTCGCGATTTCGCGCACTAATCATTAGACACAGCCTTTGAATTAATGCTTCTGGTTCACAACAGACTCATGATATATGCCCACCCGCATTCAGCAAAAAATGCCATCCTCATCTTTAGCACAGTCCTTGTTGCTGTTTTTACCTGTGCAGATACACAGGCTGAGCAGATGCAAACCTATACCGTTGCCGATGGATTGGTGGGTCCTGTCGTCCCTGTTATTTTTCAAGACAGTCGTGGTATTCTCTGGTTCGGTTCTGACCAAAATGGCGTAAGCCAATTTGATGGCAACACTTTTGAATCCTATGCAGGCTCCCTGAACGCTCTGGATGAAGCACCTTCCGCTAAAGTGAAATTGGGAGCGTTGCTTGGAAGGACGCGACAAATCGCTGAAGACAAGTGGGGATATATCTGGTTCCTCACGCGGATGTCGTCAGAAAGAGAAGGACGCGTAAGTCGATTTGACGGCACCGCAATCAGTCTGATTGGCAATGGGAACTCATTGATTGTCGATCAACTCGGTGACGTGTGGGTTGGTGAAAATCAGCGATTGACAAAATACGTCACAGATGCCGAACGTCCACCACAAGCACAGCCAAACGAAATCGTAGGCGAAGATTTGCTGCGTTCAACGGATCTGACAATCAACGTGATCTTTGAAAGTAAAGATGGGACGCTCTGGTTGGGTGGGAGTGAAGGTAAAAAAGAACAAACCGGTGTGATTCTGAGTTTTCGAGAGGGTCCCTTGACACGTGAACTCCTAACGGATGACGCAAGTGGTAAAATAGATGCTGAAACACCGCGTATGTCAGTGAGTTCCGGGTTCGTACGTTACGATACGTCAAATCTTCGCGCTGTGGGGGCAATTGAGGCAATAGCCGAAGATAAAGATGGAAATCTTTGGTTCGGGGGCTACAACCTTCTCCTACGGTTTGACGGAAAAGACTTTGAGCAGATTCTCCCACTACCTTGGGCGTACAGAGGCTCCAATATAACCACCTCTTTAGAAACAACAGCGACCAGAAGATTTACAAAAATCCGAAGTGATAAAAAAGGACGAATTTGGTTCAGCGACGAATATACCACAAGATGGTGGGATGGGGCCCGGTTGCATACGCGCGCAAACCTATCCGGGTTTCTTGAAGTCGAAGATGCTACAGGGCACTTATGGTTCGCCAATGAATATGGACCACAGAGATATGACCAAGACCTTCAACCAATTTCCTATACCACCAGTAGCAGTCTGGAAAACGATAACGTTCACACAATTTTTGAAGCCATGGACGGTAAGTTGTGGTTTGGACACGATAACGGTGTGACAGCGTTCGATCCGAGACCCGTCATTAGTACACACGCTGGTATCGGCACTAACCGAGTCCGGATGATATATGAAGATAGCCGTGGCTACCTCTGGTTCAGTATTCCCGGAGGCGTTGCGCGCTACAACCCCACCGCGGACACGGAAGACATCACCATCAATTCATTGCGATTAGGCCTGACACAAGACACGTCGTCTTCCACCCAAACCAACCCTACAAATAGACGGCAAGCTGGATCGGGTTCTCGCACTGAAATCATAAAAATGTTTGAAGTGAACGGACACATCTGGTTCGTCAACTTCGTAGATCCAAGGTCGCGTGGAAGATCAAGACGATATACGTTTTTTCGGTACGCCAATGGAAAATTTGACCAAGTTTCTATATCCATTCAGACCAGAATCGGCCCTGGTGGCGAAGGCGCGACCAGTGATCCTGAAGTTCTTGTTAGTGAAGGCGAACACCGATGGATAGCCTTCGGTGGAAACCTTTTTAAAGCGGATACGTCTGGTTTATTACGAATCACAAACAGTGGTTTTCAGAGAATTATGTTCGGCACGACTTCGGAGATAGATCACGGTGAAGCCGCTATTACCGCCCTCTATAGAGATTCAAATAAGAGGCTATGGGTGCATTTTGAGAATGGAAGGGTTTTACGCTATCCGAAAAATATTGACCGCCTAACGTCCACAACCGGTGGTATCAAGCCAGAAATTCTGCCACTTAAAGCGACAACCCTGTTAAAATCTGCGCTTGGTGGTAAATGGTTCTTCAATGCTGTAACAGGAAAATTGGTGCTCTGGAGTGAGACTGAACTCGGTGCTCCGCTTTTTCTTGACGGAGCGTCCAGCTCAGCACCACTCGCGGTTTGGAAGGATCCGACACAACAAAACAACGAAATAACTTTTCTCTTTTCAGACGCCCTCAGGACGTATTTAGGCACGCAGTTAATTACAACTAAGAACATTGAACTCGCGCCAGTAAATGCCTCACTGATTTCCAAGGACCAAACCCTCTGGTTAGCAACATCCCGTGGGGCGGTTCGCTACGATGGAAACATACTGACAACGTACACAACAAAAGATGGATTTCTTGTGGACAATGTGCGGGATGTGATGGAGGACAGCAGCGGTAATATCTGGTTTGCCACAAGGGGTGGCGGCACTGTTCGATATGATGGCGAAACCTTTTATACACTCACGACAAAAGACGGTCTGGCACATAATAACATCTGGGAACTTTATGAGTTCAAGGATCAAGAGATCTGGTTTGCAACCGAAGGCGGTGCTACACAATATACACCTACCCGCGGTGGAATCCCTTTCTGTCGGTTAACCGCTTTAGCGGCTGACAAAACCTACACGCAACTTTCATCTAACCTCTCGCTACCCGCCCGTGGCACCAGAAATGTTATCTTTGATGTGCAGGGCATTAGTCCACTTCGAGAAGGTCTGTCATATCAATTCAGATTACTCGGATTAGATAATCCCAAATGGACTAACGTTTCAGCAGAGATGTTTTCTCTTTTAACAACGAATCCAAGCGTTTCATCTGAGGAGTGGATTAACCTCGCCACATCCGAGTCAACAGACACACAACTCATGAACAGTAGCGGCGTTAAAGTGGCACTTCAGAACCGAAACGGTATTCTACGCATTCGCTACACCGGTTTGAAAGCAGGAAACTACAGTTTCCTTGTTAAGGCTTTCCGCGAAAACTGGGACTACACGCATCGACCCGCAGTTGTGGATTTTAATATCCAACCGCCGCTTTGGACGCGATGGCGTACCTACTTACCAACGCTCATTTTCCTGACCGTGGTTTTCTCCTTATTAGGTCGTTTAATTGTCAACCGACGGCACACGGCGCAGTTACGCAATGAAGTGCGTCAACGCGAAGAAGCGGAAATGCGCCGTATCCGCGCTGAGTTGAGTGAAGCACAAAATATCCAAATGGGACTTCTGCCCACAGAAGCACCTGACACGAAAGGGTTTGATGTCGCAGGAATGTCGGTACCTGCAACGCAGGTCGGTGGAGACTTCTACGACTATCTCACTGTAGCAAACGGTCAGACAGCAATAGCAGTGGCAGATGCTGCGGGGAAAGGACTGCGAGGTGCGATGAATGCAGTGCTGACGAATGGAATGTTATATGAAGTCTCACGTTTCAAATCCGAGGCGGATGTCATTCTCAGCGACCTTAATTCAGGATTAGCCCCACGCATGTACGGTCCAAGTTTCATCGCACTCAACCTCGCGATTCTTGATGAAAATACAAGACAAATCGACTATGCTAACGGAGGACAACCCTATCCTGTTCTTAAGCGCGGGAACGACATAATTGAGATTGAAAACAGCGACCTTCCACTGGGTAGTATGAGAACGGTGGAATATGAATCGGCGACCTTCGATTTAAGCGAGGGCGATATTCTTATCTTTCATACCGATGGTCTGATTGAAGCACTCAACCAAGCGGAAGAGATGTATGGCACCGATCGTTTAAAGGAATCAGTTGCCCGAATTCCTGAGGGTTGTAGCGCAGCAGAAGTTGTTGAGCACCTTGTCGTTGATGTCCGCAATTTTGTGGGTGAGGCGGAGCAGTATGATGACATGACAATCGTCGTCATCAGAATCCCATAAAGCTGTAAAGTTCAAAGTGTATCTAAAGTCCGTAAAGTTGCAAGAGACTTCTGATGAAAAAAAAACGACTCTTCACAACTTTGAACTTGCAAACTTTCTTGTGCTGACCGCTGACCGCTAATCTACGCATCCCTGAACTCAATAACTGTCTGCCGATATTCCTCAGGAAGCCCGATGTCGAATCGGCGGCCTTTAACAACATATCCTGAAAATCCGTCTGCTTTCCGCAATTCGTCCAAACAGGAAGTGAGTTGGAATTCCCCGCGCTCGCGGAGATTATGGGTGATGTTGCGTTCAAGAAATTCAAAAATCTGGGGCTGAATTACATAGATACCAAACACCGTCAAGAACTGGTCTATATCCATTCCATCTACGTGCAAATGTTCCATCGCATACTCAGCATCCGGTTTTTCGTAAAACTCCGTTACCGAAAGTAGCGAGTTTTCTTCTTCCCAAACCCCACTGACACATCCAAAATTCGACAAGTGTTCAATCGGCGTAACTTTGAGTCCAACGACGCTCTGCCCCACACGCTCATAAGCCTCGACGACCTGTCGAGCGCAGCACCTTTCCTCATCTGAACCGTAGAGATGGTCCCCGAGCATGAGCAGAAACGGTTCGTTGCCGACCCATTCCCGTGCGCAGTAGACAGCATGTCCAAAACCCTCCTGAACGTCTTGCGTAACGAACGTCACTCGACTCCCTAATTCCAACAAATAGTTACAATACGTTTGATTCTCTTTGCTGAGTTTATTAAAGTGTTCAATCGGGGGTGGCGTTTTGAAAAACGACTCAAAGAGTTCGGTATCGCCTGGCTGAACGATAAGGCAAACTTCCTCAACGCCTGCCTTCGCTGCCTCCTCAACGATCGCCATGATCGCTGGTTTTGCTTGCCCGGCACTGTCAATCACTGGAAACAACTCTTTCTTCATCGCCTTCGAAGCAGGGAACAACCGAGTTCCAAATCCTGCAGCAGGGATGACGGCTTTTCGGACGTGTCTACCCGCCTCAATAACGAGCTCCAAACAAGACAGATCCAAATCCCGCTCAATAATCTCAATAACCTTCTGTTGGCTCTCTTTGTCTTTTGCAATAAATTGTGCGGATCCGTCACCTTGCGAACCGACCCCTTTGCCGCCCCAGATATACGGTTGAATCGGTTCATAGTTGAGGACCTTGTGAAGAACAGGTGCCGTCAATTGCGATGGACATGCTGGGATGAGGTGTTTGTCAAACTCCATCTGGGCACGTGTCATGAGCTTCCCAACTGCTTCGGCATCTCCATCGCGGAGTGCCTGATATGCCTCTTGTGTAATCTGCGCGCTTAATGGACCGAGGTAGTGTTGGACATTTCTATCTAATTCGCTTTCCGCAAATGGATAGCAGTGATTTAATTGGTTTAGTATGAGACGTGTATCTTTACCAGCACCGAGATCAACGATCACGAGGTACATGTTCTGCGATACATTGAACTCTCGGACATCAATATGGTCCCCGTCAAAGGTCATGAGGATAGGCTGCTGGTATGCACACCCCTGGTCCATCCGTCCACAGCGTGAAGGCGTTGTTGTCTCGCCTCGATAGGCATATTCCATCTCACCGCGCGTCGTCATCTTGAGATCATACGTACGATTAAAGGCACGTGCCACCAAAACACTGATAGCTGCACTTGAAGACAACCCTTTTTTGACGGGCAAATCGGTGAGATAATTATCGATTTCCAACCCTTGGACCCGGTAGTTGGTTAAAATTTGATATGCGACCCCGGCGGCATAACTAAAAAATCCGCCTTTTTCAGCTTCGGCGAGAAGCACGTTACCGTCCATGGGCAGGCTATAGGGACCATGACGGGTGCCATCACTGAGTGTTGTCCTCAAAATTAGACAGGTTGGATGCGGTTTAACCTCGGCATACACACCTTGGTTTGTGCTGGTTATTAACGTATAGCCCTTTTCGAGCGCTGCGTTATTTCGCCGGTGCCCGCCTGCCCAATCACTATGTTCCCCGAACAGGCAAATTCTTCCCGGCACAAAAAGTTTCATAGCAGCTCCTTAATAAAAATAGTAAAATTTGTTCTTAGATCAACCTCAATTAGACGAAGACCTCGCAATTTTAGTTGAAGTGAAAATTCGTTCAAATGCCTCAGTTGGGGGTTCGCGCTTATGGACTTATGGCATCTTCCCAATTTAATCGCGCCCAGTGACACCTTTGTTGCCACCTACCTGCTTTTAGTGTGGTTCCGAGGGGCAATGCTTCGTTCTTTGCAATTGCAGAAAACTCTTCTATTGCAGTGTCATAATCTTTCTGGTGGTAGGCATTGATACCTATTGTCGTCTGGATTTCTAACGCGAGACTCTGATACTGTTGGGATGTCAACTGGAAGCGTGCTGGTGTTTCTGGCGAATTCTCCTTTTCTAATAGTGCCGCTGCGCGTTGGAAATATCGGTTGCTGCTCTGCCACGCTTCTTCTCTATGCAATAATTCGCCAGCTAAGAGATATGCTAACCACATATCTGGTGCCGTTTGTATACACCTCGACAGGTATACCATCTTTTCTGCGCCATCTTTGGATTCTATTAATGCAGCACGCAGTAACTCTGGTAAGGACGAATTTTCTTCCGGCTTCCCAGTTAATTGGGAATCCCAATTCGTTGGCATTGTATCAGAATGAGAGAGTGCTACAATTCGCTTGATACGCCTCAACTCAACCGTTTGGTGTTCTGTTTCAAGCGAGGCATAAGTCTCTAATGCCTTCTCGCGATCATCCTTGCGCCAGTAGATGTCTCCGATTAAGAGCACTGCTTCTGGACTCAATCGTGTGTCCTCCGCAGCTACGACGCGAGTTGCTAACGACAGCGCCTTATCATAATCTTGTATCCGATAAGCACTGTACATTAAGCCGTATAGCGTGCTTAAGTTGTTAGGTTCAGCAGCCAACATCGTTTCAAAGGTTTGGACAGCAGTGACAAAATCTTTTTGGTAGTATGCCTGCCACGCCGTATCTCGCCAAGCAGCCATTTCATGGGCACAGACGCGCTCAAAAACACTCCGCTGCTGTAAACGGTACGTTGTATAAGCTATGTCATTATCTGTCAAAGGGACATTGTCCAAAAATTCGATCCACTCTATTTCCAGTAAATACAGGTCTTTCCCGTAATGCTTCACAAAATTACCGGTTGGAAAAACACTCTTAAATTTTTCTATGCCGTAGGTATCAACAAGAAACCGAACGAAGGAGCCAGCCAGTAGATAACTTCTCGAACCGGCATGTCCCCAAAATCCGAATCCCATGATGCCTGAAAGGGGTGGTGCGATCTCCATCTGTCGCATCGCTTTTGCCCACTGATGTCCAGTAAGTCTACCTTCCTCCCAATCCGCAGCGACTGCGATCCCTTCATGGAGCCCTATCTTCAGACTCACTTTCAGAGGGGACCAAGGCACAGTAAAGATATGCGCCAATTCATGTTTCAGTACTGGATGCGGAAAACCTTGGGCATGGATGTGAAATCCATAACCGAACGGGTCCTCAACAGATGTATGACGGGCACCAATCAACCGTTTCTTCTGTTCTGGAGAAGCATAAATGTATGCGCGAACCTTTTGAGAAAGCACTTCACCTTCAGGCATGAGATACGCAGAGAGTTGGGCATACTGAAATTCACAATCCTCAGCCATGCGTTCAATCTCAGTCTCAAGTTCACGTGCATAGAAGATTTCAAAATGCGTTGTTTCTCGGAAGCCGCCGAGTTTTTGAGCGACATCTTCCCGGGTGGGACGAATACCGAGCGCGCCTGCATAAAATTGAAAACCTAATAAGCCAACGATCAATAAATATAGCGGTACGCGTTGTGTAATCGGTCCAACAAGTTTACGCCACCTAAGCTTCGGCATCAACCCGGTTGCCCTGCTCACCTCACAAGTGCTGACGGTAAGTCCTAAAAATAGAAGCCCCCAGAGCAGCGTCTCCGTACGGGCAATCAGGAGGGTGCCAGTTATCCGAATAACGAAATCGTAAATTGGTCCCGGAAAATATCCGAAAGTCGAGTGATATGCGAACACGGGTGGATGAAATATTAGATTGATAACCACTGGAACGCAAGAAAGTAGGAGATAACCGAGATACGCCAGATATGCTGCCCACCGTTTCTGAATCCAGAAGCCAAAAAACACACCCACCGCAGTCGCATACAGACAACTGATTAGAGGCAAAATAACGAAAAACAGAAATCCTTCACCAAAATCGCAATTTTTGACCCGAAAAGCGTTCAGCAAAATTATGGTAAGGGGGAACACGAGCAAACTCGTGTTAAATAGCAGCGCATGCCAGAAACACCGGAAGACAATTTGTCGGGGTGGACCGGTAAGCGCCTGCGGACTCCGCTTCATTTGTTGCAGCACTGTTAGTGCTATATGCGCGCCAGCGAAAGAAATACTAAGTGCCATCACGGCGCAAAATTCAAAGGCGAGGATATTAAACAGGGGCACGTTGGCAAGTACGAATGCCAACATACCGAACACAATGAACCAGAACCAATATGAAAATGACCTATGTACCATAGGTGTTATGCGCATTTTTTAAAGATTCAGGTACTCCTGCCTAAAGGCAGGAGATTGTAGAATTCCTGCCTTCGCTTGGGAGTTTCTCGTTTCTCAGAGGTCGGTAACCCAACGCTCTCCACGAAGGGCTTCAGCAGCCCTAAAAAGTATATTCAGTGCCGCATTGTGGTCCCGATCTATAGTTTTACCACAACATGTACACCTAAATGTTCGTACACCCAAAGAAAGTTTCTTTGCTAACTTAACACCACAAAAAGAACAGA
The DNA here is from genome assembly GCA_965232115.1 of Candidatus Poribacteria bacterium. Classification (GTDB taxonomy): domain Bacteria; phylum Poribacteria; class WGA-4E; order WGA-4E; family WGA-3G; genus WGA-3G. Next base: position 1,811,613 of record OZ246958.1, on the reverse strand, counting down.
TTTGGGACGTGTTTCTCGGATTCACTTTATGGTAGTGCAAACCGTCTCTTTCGGCTATGCTCGCACACCAATCAAAGAAGGTAGCCCAAGACGCATCACTGATGCTCTTGCTGAGGTGTTTATTCTTAATCATGTTGGAGACTTGTAAGTCCTCTGATACTAATACATTATTATTGTAGTGATGGAACAATTTGTAGACTAATTTACCGATAAAGTCTTTTCGCTTGTTCGTTATGCGTTCGTGGTGTATGGCGAGTTTGTGTTTCTGTTTCTGCCAACGCTTACTGCCAAGTTTCTTACGCGACAAGTCTTTCGTGTGTTTTTTCGTAAGCCCTTCAGCATTTCTATACCATTTTGGATTCGCAATGGGTTCACCTTCGGAAGTCGTTAGATAATGAGTCGTCCCCATATCCACTGCTATAGCATCCGTCGGTTCAACTTGGGGTGTATCACCAATATCAGAAGAAATATGAGCATACCAACCACTGGCTTTCTTGACGATGGTAACTTCTTTCGGATCGCCTATTAGAGGTCTCGACATGCGTATTTTAACTTCACCTAACTTCGGGATTTTTAATCTATCAAGGCGTGTGTCGGTTTCTATTATAGGATTCTCTCTAACTCTATTGCTATGTTTATCTTTTCGTTTACGCAAACTAAAAGTGAGTGAACGAATTCGTCGTCTGTATCTTGGAAACCCAGGCTTGTCAGCACCTTGTTTCAATCGTCTTCGGAAGTTCGCAAATGCTTTCTCAACTCTACGTAAGGCATGATTCTGAAAATCTTGTGGAATTTCCTTAAAATCAGCGTGTCTTTTTCGTGCTTGGGTAAGGATTTTAGATTGTTCCTGATAAGAAACAAATCTACCTTCTTCTTCATAGGCACGAATACGATTCAAGCGTGCGGAGTTATGGAGTTGACGCAAATGTTCCATAACCCGAAACAACCAAAACTCTTGTTCCTGAGTCGGATAAATCTTATATTTGTATGTAAGTAACATGTAATTTACCGCGTATCGCGTGTTAACCCTCGCAAGATGGGTGGCAGACCCCTATCTGAGAGATAGGGCTTGCGTGTCTGCCAACGCGATAGAAGTATTATATCACATGTCATTTATAAAATCAAGCGTTTTTTGCAGTTTTTCCTCTCCACGCTAAAGCATGGAGATTCCAAAACTGAAGATTAATGTTGAAAGTAGTGTTTACCGTCTATTCTATTTAGATATATCCTCGGTGTCAAGTAGAATTTCAGTGGGACTTACGTGAAATTTTCTTGCGGTTTTAGATAAAATATGTTAAAATTACGATATTATGGGTGTCTATGCGCGGTGCAGAGCCGTGCGAAGTGGCACTGGCATAACTCGGAAATCAACATAGGAAGGCTGCGTTTCAAACCCGCGCCCTTACAGGAGAAACAACAATGGCAAATGGATTCACAAGATTTTTCAAGGCTATCTGGTACACATTAACGGGCCGCGCACATGAATCTGCGGATAGAATGATGGAAAACCCCGAAGCCGTCAGAGGTGTTTACGAAGATATTATCAAGGACAAAAAGGGGAATATCCAAGGCTATAAGGCGGCGATCGGACAACTTATCGCGCTGGTTGAACAGAAGAAGTCCACAGTCCAGAGTTTGACTGATGAAGTTGATCGGTTGGAAGAACTAAAGTCAGGTGCGATCGCCAAGGCACAGCAGACGGCTGCGGCGTTGCAAGGTGAAGGGCTCGCACAGGAAGAAATCAAGCAGCACGCTGAATACACGCGATGTGTTACCGCTTATCAAGACTTCAATTCCAATCTGACGGAAAAAACTGGGCGCATCACGGAACTGGAAAACGAGATTGAAGGTGCACAAGCAGATATTGAATCCCACAAACTGCAGATTACCAGTCTCCATCGTGATTTAGATAAAATCAAGTCCGAACAATCCGAGGCAGTTGCGGATCTGATTACGGCACGGGAACAAGAAGAAATCGCCGATATGCTCTCGGGTATCAGTATGGATGGCACTTCTGCCGAATTGACGCGCATGCGTGAAATACGTGAGAAAGCGAAAGCCCGCTCAACAGTCGCACAGGAGTTGGCTGGCACCGATTCAAAAAGCGAAGAGGAAGAATTCCTCACTGCAGCACGTTCCTCTGCTACCAATGATGAATTTGATGCCTTAATTTTCGGCGCACAGCAAACGGACACACAGACAAAGGCTGAACCCGATAAGGCAAAATCAGACTCGGATTCCGAACTACCGATATAACGCGGCTCTTTTTCGTGCGTTGCAGAAATAGAAGGGGGCGGTAATCCATAGCCGTTAAAAGCCCAACCTACACATTCCGCACAGAAGCCGGAATGCTCATCAATTCAGGAACGTCACGGAGTCTCGTTCTATCTGGAAATATCCACGACCTCTTCTTCATACGCCAGGAAGAGGATACGGATTATATTCCACTCGTCCCCTTTTTAACGCGCAGCTGGGACATCCCTGGGTTCATCCTGATCGTTTACGAACTCAACGGTCCTATACGGTTTGCCCAGGATGCTGATCGGGAAAAAGTTAAGCAGGCATTCAATGTGTGGCGAGGGACAACCGAGCCGGAGTTTGATCCAAATGCGAGCACAAGCAAGCGACGTTCCATTGGATTGTTAGATGCCGCTGCCGAACCTGCTGATGTCCCTTTTACACAGTATATGAACGATGCAATCGGGAGCCCGACGTTAGCACTCGAACTCTTACGTCAGTTTTGTCTGCTCTCCCGAAGCACGAACACCCAAGGTGAAAGACTACTTTCAGAAAAACTGATAATTTTCATTGAAGCGGCAGATATGCTGCTCCCAGAAGGTGAAATTCGGAGCCTATCCCTTCAAGATAGACACCGGATTAGCATCGTTCAGGATTGGATTTCAGACTCCAATTTCATGAATGATAACGACACCGTCATCTTCATCACAGAATCCGCGAGTCTCGTGAATTCTCGGATTATCAGATTGCCACAAGTGGTCCCCGTTGAAATCCCATCACCAGGGATGTCGGAACGCCAGCACTTCATTTCATGGTTCAACAACACACCGAAATTAGCGGAAAAACCGCTTAACCTTTGGGGCACGCAAGCCCAACTCGCGATGCTTACAGCAGGTTTATCGATACAGGCATTGCGTCAACTTCTCCTCTCTGCTCGCTACTCTGGCGACAAATTGCAACCGGAAGATGTGATTCACAAAGTGTCCGAATTTATCCAAGGACAGTTAGGCGAAGATGTTGTAGAGTTTAAGAAACCTGCACATAGTCTAAAAGACATCGTTGGTAACCAGAAACTCGTAGATTTTCTGAAGACCCAATTAATTCCGCGTATCACTTCAACGGGTCCTGATGCAATCGCTGGCATGAGCGTTTGTGGTCCCATCGGCAGCGGAAAAACCTTTATTTTTGAGGGACTCGCCGGTGAACTTGACATTCCGGTTCTCGTACTCAAGAACATTCGGAGTATGTGGTTCGGACAGACGGATGTTATCTTTGAGCGACTCAGGCGACTGTTGATGGCACTTGTGAAGGTGCTTATTTTCGTTGATGAAGCGGATACACAATTCGGGGATGTCGGGCGGGATGCACACAGCACGGAACGGCGGTTGACAGGCAAGATACAGGCGATGATGTCGGATCCGCAACTCCGTGGCAATATCACGTGGCTCTTGATGACGGCGCGTATCTATAACCTCTCACCCGACCTACGGCGAGAAGGTAGAGTTGGAGATATGGTCGTTCCTGTGCTTGACCCGAGTGGCGAAGACCGAGAGGCTTTCCTTCGCTGGACGCTTGCTAAAGTCATTGGGGGTCCGATTTCTGAAGAAGCCGTTGAACAACTCCTGAAATTGACAACGGACTATTCTGCTGCGAGTTTTGCATCGCTACGTTCCGACTTAGAAGCCGCCAGCCTCCACAAGGGGCGTTTATCAACAACATCAGACGAAACAGGTGAATTGACGCTCGATGAGATCATCGCTGTCGTCGAAGACCGGATTCTCCCTGACATCGGTCCGATTCGACGTTATCAAACCCTACAGGCTCTTGTCAATTGCACCCGAAAATCCTTACTCCCCGGAGACTACTCCCCAGAAATCCGAGAATCTTGGGTGAAGCAGATTGCCGGACTTGAAGTTACGGGTGTTAGGGGATAAACATGGAACATTATGAGTTGATCCACGACACAATCCTCTGGTATAATAAGTAGAAAACATCGTGAGGTGTTTCAAATAATGTTTTAGAAGGAGAATCATCATGCTATATCCCAATAAGACCTCCGAAACCATTGCGGCTCGCGGCGAAGAGATTTACCAGCAGCAAATACGTAATAAGGTTGACCCAAAGCACAAAGGTAAGTTCTTGGTACTTGACATAGAAACCGGAGATTATGAAATTGACGCTGAGGATTTGGTGGCCACAGACCGCCTTCTTGCCAAACACCCGAATGCTATCATTTACGGTGTGCGAGTTGGATTTCCAGCCGCCTATGGTATCGGCTTTAACTTTAAGGCGTACACTGAATGATTACAGGGAAAATTACAACCGATCAAGAAGCTATCATTGAATTAGAAATTTTCGGCTTTACTCGGCGGGAAAAAATTGAGGTAGTCATTGACACAGGGTTCACTGGTCATCTCTTACTGCCTAACAATTTCATTAACCGTCTCAACCTCCGACACGCCGGTCGCCGGTACGGAATTCTCGGTGACGGAACGACAGCCGCTTTCCAACTGTATCGTGCCAAAGTGTTATGGCACGGTGAGGAACGCGAAGTACCTGTGTTGGGAGCAAGAAGTGGTGCCCTGGTCGGTATGTCATTGCTTCACGGAAGTCGTCTGACGTTAGATGTCGTAACAAATGGCAATGTAACGATTGCCCCTTTGTCGTAGAAAAATCAACCAACCAACAATCCCAAGTTACATGAGGTAATTAATCCCCTGTAAGTTCCAGCGTCAATTGAGAGTGATGGCCTCCCCACTCGCTGCGGAACGATACCCAGCACAGATGATCTCCACAGAATGTGCTGCAAATTCTGCGTTCATTTCGCTCTCCACATCCTTTTCAATGCAATCCACAAACGCTCCGAACTCTCGCTGTCCATCATCACCGCTGCTGACATCTATCCACTGTTGCTTAGGTTGCATCCCAATCCCTGCTTGTGTGCTACTCCACATCCCCATCGGATCCAAGGGGTGAGGTTCTGGTGGTTTAAAAGCCGGTTCAGCTGCAAAAACCTCCAAGCGATTTGCCGAAGCATCAAACGTTAAAGCCCCTTCGGTGCCGATGAGATGAACCTTCCGAACACCGCCTTGGGCGTGGCTCTGCCAACCGTAGCGTCCACCAACAATCGTTGCCGTGATCCCGTCCTCTAAGGTTAAGACCAAAGCACCGAAATCCTCAAGTCCGCAGTTGCGATGCTCCTGAAAGAAGTAGTTCGCCGTTCCACCGAAGACCCGCTGCACCCGTTTTTGCGTTAACCAATTCACCATAGACACAGCGTAGACACCGACATCAAACATCTCAGGTTTGGCTTCAACGAAACTATAGCGTTCCAGAGTCGGTTTTTGGATCCGTTTTTCGCCGACCGGTGCGGTGCCGGGATGTCCTTTGGAGAACAAGACATCGCAATGAATTGCCTGAAGCTGCCCGATACTTCCAGATGTCAATGCCTGCTGAACGGTACGCGCCCAGGTACTATAAATGTTGCTAAACATTTGAGATTTTACACCGTTTCTCTCAACAGCAGTAACAATCTTATCAGCATCTTCCGCGTTGAGTGCCATCGGTTTGTCAAGATAGACATGTTTTCCTGCTTCGGCACATTTTGCCCCGATGCGCCCGCGGCGTTCTACATCCGCGCAGAGACTGACAATATGTACATCCTCACGTGCCAACGCCTCATCAAGGTCGGCGATGAAAGGTAGATTTAATTCCGCTGCGAGGGAACGCGCTAACGTAATTCGCTCTGGTGGTCCGTCCAATTCATCCGCAAAGGCGACCAACTGACAACGTTCATCTTGTGCGAAATTTGAGGCGTAATTTTCTTGATGCGTGCGATGTCCACCGAGTAAAAGCACACCGTATTTTCCATTCTGCTGCATGTTAACCCTCCAAGGTTATGGGTTGACCGCTTTCAAGCGATTGCGCGATAACCGCTGTTAGTTCACCTGAACCATCCAATTCTGGTGGAATGGCGTTCGAGTAATGTCTGCCTATCGGTGTCTCGTGGTAAATGACTCCTTTATTACCAACTAACATAAGGTCAATTGCCGTTTGCACATCAACGCGATTGACACTTAACAGTGCCATCTGTCCGCCGACATAGTGAATCATTATGGTAACCTGCGTTGCCTCTGCGTCCCCTTGGGCATAGACGTGCGTCGGCTGTGAGGGTATCCATTCATTTGCGAGCGTAGCAATCTCTGTTACCGGTGACAGCAAATTTTCACCTTCATCAGTGATGTGAAGGACACACCGTAAGAACACTGGACTGCCAATCCGTCCTTTTTCCAGCACAGATTGTACAGATTTTTTAAGCAATTCCATTTTTTCTCCTCTCCATATAAGAGCAATCTCCTGTTCATGACACCTCGCTCCACAAGGTGTGCCAAAAAATGTTGACGCATCCACCACATTATGCTATATTTTGCAGAAACTCACTTTGGCTTAGACTTTTGAATATGGGCTTGCAAGCTGCGCCCTAAAATGCCAAAATTCTCTTAAATTCAATCAGCAGTTTTTAACACTTTTGGAGGAAAACGATGCCATTAAAAACCCTTGAAGAACTTCTTGCAGAAGCAAAAGCAAACGTTGGACACATCTCCGCGGACGAACTCACGGAGACAGAACAATCGGTTGTGATTTTAGATGTTCGTGATGAACCCGACTACGATGAAGAACACTTACCGAATGCAGTTTCACTCCCACGCGGATACATTGAACTTGACATTGACGAGGTTGTGCCCGATGCCGATACACATATCGTCACGTATTGTGGCGGCGGTACCCGTGCAACACTCTCCGCGCATACCTTAAAAAACATGGGATATGAAAATGTCTCAGTGCTAACTGGTGGCTTTCGCGGTTGGAAAACCGAAGGACTGCCAACCGAAGCATCCGACGAGTAAGTGTTTCCATGTATGTAGGTTAGCACAGATAACAGACCTTGTCAACATTACGGAGAAAACATGCGCAACAAATATATCATTTTAGCATTGATACTCCTCACGCTTTTCATCGGCGATAGCGATGGGCAAAAGAAACAACTCAATGTCTTTACGTGGGCAGGTTACGTCAGTGATGATATTCGTGAAGGCTTTGAAAAGGAATACGGAGTGAGCGTCCTCGTTGATACTTATGCCAGCAACGAGGATCTCCTTGCGAAGTTGTTAGCAGGCGCGACAGGGTACGATATTATCATGCCGTCTGACTATATGGTATCAATTCTAATCAAGCAGAATCTGTTAGCCGAATTGAACCGTGAAAACATCCCAAACTTCCAGAACATCAGCCCACTGTTCCTCGGCAAGTACTTTGATACTGAAAACAAACATTCTGTCCCCTACACATTTGGTACAGCGGGTATCGCTTATGACTCCGCAGTCGTTACGCCCGACCCTGATAGTTGGGCAGTGCTTTGGGATCCGCAATACAAGAATCAATTTAGTATGCTGGACGACCAGCGTGAGACGATTGGTGCTGCACTGAAGATGCTCGGATACAGTTTCAACACAACTGATCCAGAGGAAATCAAAGCGGCGAAAGAGAAACTCATTGACCAGAAACCGCTTGTTAAACAGTACAAGAGCGAAGCGGAAGAACTCCTTATCGCGGGGGATGTTGTGATGGCACATTGCTGGAGTGGGGATGCGTTCCGAGCGGTTGAGACCCGCCCGACGATTCGGTACGTCATCCCGAAAGAAGGCTCCAGCCAGTTTATTGATGCGGTCTGTATTCCGAAATCCGCACCGCATAAGGAACTCGCTGAGCAGTTTATCAGCTATCTGCTACGTCCTGAGGTCAACGCTAAGATTACGGCTTTCACGAAATATGGTACCTGCGTGCCTACAGCGAAAGAATATCTACCGGAACATCTGCGGGCACACAAATTCATCTATCCGCCGAAAGAGGTTCTGGAATCTCTTGAGTGGTTGAAAGACCCTGGAGACTTTACGCGACACTACAATCGTGCATGGGAAGAAATTAAGGCAAAATAGTCAATCCGTATTTATTTGTAAATCTAAAGGAGAAAAAGTTGAGCAGACCTAATATTTTATTCATCATGTCCGACGACCACGCTTCACACGCTATCAGCAGCTACGGCAGTCGGATTAACCAGACACCGAACCTTGATCGTATCGCAGATGGCGGTATGATTCTCCAAAACTGTTTTTGCGTGAACTCGATATGCACGCCGAGCCGGGCAAACATTTTGACCGGCAAACACAGCCATCTTAACGGTGTCAAAACCCTATCAGACCCTCTTGACGGTAGGAAACCGAACGTCGCGAAGATGCTACGAGCAGATGGTTACCAGACAGCAATGGTAGGCAAATGGCACCTCGGACACGGTGGCAATGCGGATCCAACGGGTTTTGACTACTGGAACGTCTTACCTGGGCAAGGACTCTATCACGATCCGGTGATGCTTACACCTGAAGGAAGAACGACCCACGAAGGCTACGCGACTGACCTTATCACCGATTTCTCGTTAGATTGGCTCCAGAACCGGGACAAGGAGCGACCCTTTTTCTTGATGTGCCATCACAAAGCACCGCACCGACCCTGGGATTCGGATGAGAAGCACGCCTACATGTTTGAGGACGAAGACGTTCCGATGCCGGATAACTTCTTCGACGATTACGCGAACCGTTCAAACGCCGCGAAAGAGGCGAAGATGCGTGTCTTCGGACACATGACTGAAAGCGATCTCAAGATTGATACGCTTGGTCCGCCGCCTGACGGCTTGTCTGAGAAGGAACTGGCAAACTGGCAATATCAGCGTTATATTAAAGAATATCTCCGGTGCGTTGCCTCGATTGATGATAATGTCGGACGGATGCTTGATTATCTGGACGCTGAAGGCATTGCTGATGACACTATGATCATTTATACCTCCGACCAAGGCTTTTTCTTAGGTGATCACGGCTGGTACGATAAGCGTTTCATGTATGAAGAATCTTTACGGATGCCTTTCCTTGTCCGCTATCCGCGTGAGATTCAAGCCGGTAGTTCGTCAGACGCGATGGCGTTGAACATAGATTTCGCAGAGACTTGGCTCGACTACGCAGGGGTCTCAATCCCAGATGATATGCAAGGCACGAGTTTACGTCCTATCCTTAATGGCGAAACTCCGGACGATTGGCGGACCTCGATGTATTACCGTTACTGGATGCATCTGACACATCACTATGTCCCAGCGCACTACGGGATACGGACGCACCGTTACAAACTCATCTATTATTACGGCGAGGCACTCGGTACAACGGGCTCTATTGATGAACCGAAAGAGCCGGAGTGGGAACTCTTTGATCTGGAGAAGGATCCGAACGAGATGTGTAGCGTCTACGACGATCCGGCTTATGCAGATATCGTCACCGAATTGACGGCAAAACTCTATCGCCTCAAAGCAGAGGCAGGAGATGAAGAATAGTTGTTAGTGGAAAACTTAAAACTCACAACCTAAAGGGAGGCGCGAAATGGCAACTCAGAATCCGTTAAGCAAGATTGAACCCGGTATGAAAGTTACGGCACAGATGTCACCGGAACCGAGTGAGGCTGATCTGCAGCTTGCTAAGCAGATGGATGTTGAGTACGTTGTCCTTTGGACGAACGGCGAAAATGCGAACTACGACTATTTCATGAGCCGCCGTGAGATTTTTGAGAACGCAGGACTCAAAATTTACGGATTCGGCAACAGCGATGTCCACAATCAGGACGGGATCGTGCTTAACTTAGAAAACCGAGATGCGAAGGTTGAACAGTACAAACGCTACATTCGTGATCTGGGTAGAGCTGGGATCCCATATACGACTTATGCACACATGGGGAACGGTATCTGGAGTACTGAGCGTGAAACCACTCGTGGTGGTGCAAGCGCGCGGGCATTTAACCTTGATGCTGCCGATGTAGGACACTGGGGCGGTAAACACTATGGAATGCCACTCTCACACGGTCGCGAATTTAGTGAAGAGGAAATTTGGGATAACTACGCTTATTTCATCAAGCAGGCGGCACCAGTGGCTGAGGAAGCGGGTGTGATGATTGGTATCCACCCTGACGATCCGCCGGCGGTGCATCTTGCGGGCATTCCGAGGTGTATCTTTAGCAGTTTTGAAGGCTATAAACGGGCACTGGAAATCGCTGATAGTCCGAATGTCGGCATGTGTTTCTGTGTTGGCTGCTGGTTAGAAGGTGGTGAACTGATGGGCAAAGATGTCATTGAATCGATTCGCTACTTCGGTGAACGGGGCAAAATCTTCAAAGTGCATTTTCGCAACGTAGATCAACCGCTTCCGCATTTCGTCGAAACCTTCGTTGATAACGGTTATCAGGATATGTACGAAGTGGCGAAAGCACTCCGCGAAGTCAACTTCAACGGCGTGCTGATTCCAGATCATATTCCACAAATGGGAGGCGACGGTCGCATCGGAACGGCATATACAATCGCTTATATGAACGCACTTGTCAAACGAGCGAATGAGGAGGTCGCTGCGTGAGGATATTTGCGCGAATCGTCTTCTTCATATTGAGTTTCCTGTTGATAGAGGTGGCAGATACGGACAGCTTGGACTGGCCCGACTTTCTCGGTCCAGCGCGAAATGGCAAGTCGGAAGAGAAAATAGAGATCGCGCCATGGAAAAACACAGGGCCCCTGGTCGTTTGGCACAAGAAGATTGGCACCAGCTACGGGGCACCCACCATCGCAGACGGACGATTGTTCATGTTCGCGCGTCATGGCGACATGGCGCGCCTCACCTGTATGGAAAGCGACACCGGTACGGAGCTCTGGCGATTTGAATACCTCACAGACTATGAAGATATGTACGGATACAACAATGGACCACGGTCTTGCCCTGTCATTGATGGAGACCGTGTCTATATCTTCGGTGTTCAGGGAAAATTGCACTGTCTGAGCGTTTCGGATGGAACGCTATTATGGAAGGTGGATACGGCGGCGCGTTTCAACGTCGTTCAAAACTTCTTCGGGACGGCTTCAACCCCCATCGTTGAAGGCGATATCCTCATTGCCCAAATTGGCGGTTCTCCACCGGGAACGCCGAAAGACGTTTGGGCATCAAACGGTAAGCCCCCACCAAACGGCACGGGTATCGTCGCATTCAACAAACACACAGGCGAAGTGGTTTATAAAATCACTGACCAATTAGCGAGTTACGCCAGTCCCATTACGGCAACAATTGATGGGCGGCGTTGGGGATTCATGTTCGCCCGCGATGGACTCGTCGGTTTTGAACCGACCACTGGGAAATTCGACTTTTACTATCCATGGCGCTGCGCAAGAATTGAATCCGTTAACGCCTCATCTCCTGTCGTTGCAGACGATCTCGTCTTTATCAGTGAATCCTATGAGGTTGGCAGCTCAGTTCTCCAAGTGTATCCTGGTGGCTATAAAGTTGTTTGGAAAGATTCGCCGCGCCGCGAGAAATCAATGAAACTGCACTGGAACACGGCGATCCACCACGAAGGCTACCTCTACGGTTGTAGTTCAAGACATTCTTCTGGTGGAGAACTTCGGTGTGTAGAGATCAAAACAGGTAAAGTCGTATGGGCACAACGCGTTAACGAACGCGCTTCACTCCTCTGGGTGAATGACTATTTCATCTACCTCGGTGAATACGGGGGGTTGATGCTGCTCAAATGCACACCTGAAAAGATGGAGATCCTCTCTGAAGCAGTGCCAAGAGACGAAAATGGCAGACAATTTATAGAATATCCAGCATGGTCGGCACCTGCCTTATCAAACGGGCTGTTATATGTTCGAGGCAAAGACCGGTTAGTCTGTTTCGCACTCACGCCCCAGAAAGACTGAGAGCCGTGCTCTCTTGCTACGGCTTCCACAATGTCGCCTCAATGAATCGTTCCCCATCGGGCTCTTCGTCAAAATAGTAGGCAGTTACTACAGTTCCATCGGGACGTTGAATCGTACGTGGATAGCCGACATCGTGGTCGCCGCCGTTATCGCGCAGAACAATCTCTTCACCCCAAGTCTCACCATTATCACTGCTCAACTTAGCGCAAATCCGATGCGGTGCATCCCGATAGCCGTAGATAAGGCACAACCTTCCGTCATGAAGAAGAGTGAGGGTTGGCGGGTTCCCACCGCGTCCCGTATCATCTATAGGTTGATTCATGTAGTCCCACGTTTTCCCGTTGTCCTCTGAAGCATAAAGATCAATCCAGTTTCTGCGTTCCTGCCAGTCGGGTCGCGTGTAGCCGCTTGCGTCGCGGCAACGAACCGCCACGAGAATTTTTGAATCGGATAACCTAACACTTGCGGGCATAATGGCGAACCCTTCGGGTTCCGGTCCAATCTGAGATAGCAGCGAGAAAGATTCACCACCATCCGTTGTCTGCGCGCAGAATATCAAGCCTTCTTCACCGTCCGATTTTGACGCGGTGAGGAATACCAGACATTCGTCTGGACTGGAAACAAGATAATCTGTCCGAGCGGCGACACCGGTATAACCGAACATCGGGAGTCGGTATGGGCCGCTCCAACTTTTGCATCGGTTTGTAGAGGTATAAAACCACGAGTACGCCCCGGCTCTCAGTCCGGATCTGCTGCACATCATCGCAAAATCTGGGTGTGTAAAATCAACGCGTTGCGGGGTGTCGAACGCCGCCTCCACTTTGAGTCTATGCTGTTCCTCCACATGTTCATCTGCGGAAAGTGTGCCTCTGGCGGGCAGGCGACACGGTGTTTCTGAGACCCTCCATGTCTCACCACCATCTAAACTGCGTGCTTGCATCCCGACGAAGGGTTTATCTCGGTCTCGGCGATGGAAACCCGCATCGGATTTGTGATACCCAACCGTGAAACCGACAACGATTTCGTTGTCATAAGTCCATATACCGTAATTCGCTGGCCAACCGGCGTAACGCCCCGGTTCGCGATAGAGTGTAACTTGTCGCATAATGATTTTCTCCCTCCTGTTTTTGATAAAAACTTTAAAATTAAAAGTAGGGTTGGGTAACCCAACCCCTACGTTGGTCCATCGAATAACACAAACTATGGTAGATTTTAGAATTACTTGGACATTCCGTCTCGGCGAGGTTAGGAAACCTCGCCTACCACTATTGATGAGATTGGCTCAACACGCGGGCGGTTTCACGCGATACGATGAGTTCCTCGTTTGTGGAAACAACCAGAATTTTGGCGCGACTTTTGCCAGCAGAGAGGTCAGATTCTCCAGTGAGTTGCTCATTTTTTTTCGCATCCAAATGGATACCGCACCACCCTAATCCTTCACAAATTTTCGCGCGCGCTATTCGGTCCTTCTCCCCGATACCCCCTGCAAAAGCGATGACATCGACACCACCGAGTGCGGCGATATACGCGCCGATATACTTTTTCACGCCATAACAGTATGTATCCAATGCAAGGCGCGCCTTGTCGTTCCCTGATTCTATTGCCTCCTCCACATCTCGCATATCGCCACTCGTGCCGGAAATGCCCTTCACACCGGAGTCCTCAATCAGTTGACGGCGGATTTCATCGGTAGAGAACCCCTCTTTATCCATCAGATACAACACAGCAAAGGCATCCAATTCACCGCATCGAGTGGACTGAATCATTCCGTATTGCGTTGAGGTTCCCATTGAGGTATCAATAGACTTTCCGTCTTTGATAGCACAGAGAGACGAACTGCCTCCGAGGTGGCAAGAGATAATACGGAGTCCTTCTCCTGATTCGCGTCTGAGGAGTTGCGGCACGCGTTCGGAGATATATCGATGTGAGGCACCGTGGTAGCCATACCGACGGATGTCGTGTTTCTCGACCCAGAAGCGTGGCACACCGAATTCGGCGGCGTAATCTGGGATGGTCTGATGAAACCACGTCTCGAAAACAGCGACGAGCGGGGTTGTGGGGAGGAGTTCTTGAAACGCACGGATAGAGGCAATATAGGCGGGGTTGTGCATCGGTGCGAGTGGCGTTGACGCTTCAAGTGCGGCTATCACATCTTCAGTGATCTTTGCTGAACGCCAAAAGCCTTTGGCGAGAATGGTTTTGAATCCAATCCCGTCGAGCTGCTCCAGATTTGCGAGACATCCGACTTCGGGGTCAGTGATGAGGCGAATTGCGTGGACAATTGCGGCGGTATGTGTCGGTGCATCTATTTCGCCTTCAACGGCTGGTTTGCCTGGCACAGCATGCGTAAAGGCTGACGGGGAATTGCCGATTCGTTCCACACCTCCTTTGACAAGGGAGGCTGTTGTTTCCATATCAATAATTTGATATTTGAACGAGGTGCTGCCTACGTTCGCACAAAGTATATGCATTTAACTTAATATTTCCTATTGCGGATAACAGTAGATTTTAGGATTGCTGAGACAAGATGAACCGGCGAGGTTAGGAAACCTCGCCTACCATGGGGTAAAGTAATTACAGATCGGGGAAACGTAGGATTCGTTTTGCGTTTCCACCCATAATGTCTGCTAACTCCGATTCCGTCAAACTCGGCATGAGTTTCTCAATAACAGTTGTGAGTTTGTCGTAACCCGGATCCTCCAAGATCCATGGAAAATCGGTTGCCCACATCAATCGTTTGGGTCCGAAATCGTTCAGCAGGCTCCGGTGCCAGCCCGCCGAATCTTGATAGGGAAACGCTTCCTTACTGAAGGCATACTGACCAGAGAGCTGCACGTTAACATTTTCAAATCGCGCCAAACGATATGTGGTGTGCATAGCGAGGTTGTAACTTGATACTTGGATTTGTGGACGACCAAGTTCATCCCAACTAAATTTACCTTTGCCTGGTGTCATGCCGAGATGATTTAGCACAATCCGCACTTGTGGAAACGCTTGTATTAGATACGGAAGAAGGTGTGCCTCAATCGCCTGTGGATAGAGCCAGAGGACACAATCGTGTTCAGCAGCGTATTCCCAGATAGGATAGGTCTCAAATTCGCGGACATCCATTTTTGCGAAAATATCACGGGGGCCGCCAAATGTCGAGAGCCGAAATCCAATAATGCCGGTGTCATCCGTCAATCGCGCCATGTGTTCGGCAGGATTCGGATGGTCTTGTGGAATAAGCCCAATCCCCAAGAACCGCTTTGGATAATCCTTGAGGCATCGCAAGAGGTAACGGTGCTGTTCGAGACTCGTGCCAGCCATCTGGACAAGAACCGCCTGATCAATCTGGTTTTGCTCCATCTCACCTAATAACTTCTCAACGGGTTCCTCACGTTCTGCCGGCCAGACATCGCTTATTTCACGCGGAAATTCGGGTGAGGCTTTCGCGAATACGTGCAGGTGTGCATCAATCCGTGGCATAGAACAGATCTCCTTTACTTAGTCACCATGAAGATTAAGAATTTAATCAGGTAACTGCCGGACGTGCGATAAATCGCACTACTACAAGCAGGACAGTTTGTAGTAGGACAATTCATTGCCCGTCAATTTTCTAATCCGCATTTAGACTAAACAATTTACGACGCTCTGGCGTTTGGCAATAGGATGCGATGGATGCAAACCGGTCGGGTGCGACGCGTTCGGGTGTCCGTTTCTCATAAATCAGTATGATCGATTTCCGAGGGACATCCGAAGCGTTATCCATCGAGACGTGCCATCCGTACGAGTTGAACATAATCGCGGTTCCTGCTTTACCGGGGAACGTTTTATGTCCGGGCATACTCTCTTGGCGAAGCGGACGCTTATAGGGACCCGCGTCTGGTTTGTGGCTACGGGGCACAAAAGCGAATTCGCCGCATCCGGGAAGGATATCGTTCACATAGATTTGCACCTTAATGTGAAGCGGATTGCTCTGTGCGACATCCGGGTGCCATCCGGTATAACTCACGGGCCAAGGAGCGACGGTCCGAACCTGCGGTGCTAATATAATCAGATCGTGGTCTGTGAAATCCATCAAGGCACCATAGTAACTTGGGTAATCGACAATATCGATGAAAACGGGATCTTTTTCAAACGGATTTGGGATGTCATAAAAGGTTGCGGCGGCTTCACCGGCTTCAACCCCATCCAACCATTCGTCCTTACATTCCGCTGCCCAATAATCGAAGGCGGTCTGAAGCCTTTTGAGATCTTCCCCTTGAATCGCGTCTTCAAAGACAAGATACCCTTCCTCTTCCCACTGTTCTTTCTGTTCGGGTGTCGGTAGAATCATTTTTTAATTTTTCCTTGCGGAGAAACGGCGGGCGTTTGAACTTTGGCATGCGTTTCTTATATCCGCCCTCCATTTCATTACGGGCTACGGGTTCGTTACGACAAAGATTGGATCAAAAACCTGTCTTTACAAGTTTTGCACCAAATTAAAAGACTTTACCTCTGCCTGCGATTCGCCACATTGCCTCAATTTTACCGTCTCGGATACCTACAAGTTCATTGTGAAGGTTGCTCGTCATCCCTTGGTGCAATGGGATAACGGAGAGTTGCTCGCCGACTTTAAACTGGTGTGAACATTCGCTGACATCCACATGCCCATGTTCAACGGACATACCGTAAATCTTGGCATCCGGATGTTCAATGATATGCCCATAAGGGGTCGGTGGATAACTGGCAAACGTCTTTTGTCCGCCGTCAATAATAATCCGTTCTGGGGTCGGTGTACTGACGACGGTCACGATAACGCGAAGCACACACCGGTCTGGTGATAGCATGCCTGAGTTACCAATGCGAGTCATGCCTTCGTAGACGTAAGAGCCGCTACGGGTTTCCGTACAACCGAGTTCCTTCGATGCCGCTTCGGAGCCTGTACCACCGCCACTGATGATATTCACGCGGATTCCATCTTGTTCAAGGAGGTCGAGTGTCTCTGCAATGAAGGGTTTCGCTCGGAGGTTGCTCGGATAGGTCATCACGCCTTGGAAATCAATGCCACCCATTTTCATAATCTTCCGCGCAAGATGTTGTGCTGCTTGTGGGGACTGCACGCCACAACGGCCACTTCCCGTGTCCAACTCCACGATAATAGGCACAACGCAACCATCAGCAGTGGCTTGCTGAGAGATACCGGTTGCGGTCTCCTCTGAATCGAGGGCGACGGTAACACGCGCCCGTTTCACGAGTGCAGTTAAACGCCTGAGTTTCGGCTTGCCGACGATGTTATAGGGGATAAGGATGTTGTCAAGTCCGGCATCGACCATCACCTCTGCTTCGCCTAACTTCTGACAGGTAATCCCTTGAGAACCGGCGGCGACTTGTAATTTGGCGATTTCTGGCACCTTGTGCGTTTTGGTGTGAACGCGAAGCGGCACCCCGAGTTGACGGCAGTGTGCTGCCATACCTTGGATATTTCGTTCAAGCACATCCAGGTCTGCAGCGAGTGTCGGTGTATCTAAATCAGCGATGTTCATCGTTTTCCTCGGTGAACTGGTTTCTGCGTTTAATTTACCCCTTATGAAGTTTTCTGTCAAGTTGGATTAATTGAAATTATTGGAGAATTGAATGCCTCTGGTGGCTCGCCTACAGACGGTTTATCTTTGATTTTTTAGAAAAAAACAGTTACAATAGTTACATCTGGTACATACAGAGATTGCTTAACACTGTGTGATTTTCGCTGAGGAGTGAATTAAAATTGAGACGATTGATTGTTGGGATAACAGGGGCAAGCGCGGGTATCTATGGTGTCCGATTGCTCGAAGTACTGACGCAGCATGAGGATATAGAGGTACATCTGACGATTTCTGCGTCGGGTGTGCGCGCTTTGTGGGAAGAACTCCAAATTAAGATAGACCCTGATAATTTCGAGTTGGAATCACTTATTGGTGTATCCTCGCCAAGCGTTATCTACCATCACGAATCGGATATTGGTGCGTCAATTGCGAGTGGTTCTTTCCGTACGGAAGGGATGATTGTGGTGCCGTGTAGTATGGGGAGCATTGCCTCTATTGCAACAGGTATATCGCGAAACCTGATACAACGCGCTGCCGATGTGTGTATCAAAGAAAACCGCAAACTCGTACTTGTGCCGCGTGAAACGCCGCTCAGCTCTATTCATTTAGAGAATATGCTGAAGTTGTCCCGGATGGGGGTATGTATTTTACCAGCGATGCCGGGGTTGTACCATTTCCCCAAAACCGTAGATGATATGTTTAATTTCGTCGTGACAAAAATTTTAGACCAGTTCGGCATAGACACGCAACTCATTCAACGGTGGAAAGAATAGCCTGCCCTTTTAAGATGAACACCTGAGATTTATTTTTCGTGGAAGTCCATCGGTGCTATTTTTTATTTCCAAGCACACCAAAGACTACGAAAAAATTGGGGTTGCCACAACTGATACCGTGGATACCTTTCCAGATCTTGTGTCTCCTCAGCATTTAGCCGATAAAATCGGACTCTATGTGCCCCGTCGAGCTGTTTCCAATACATTACGTCCCACGGCGCAATATAATCCCACTCTACTGATTCTAAATACACATCCTTTGCGCTATAAAAACATTTAGATTTAAAGTAACTTTCAAGCAACGATTTATCGGCACAAATCGCCTCCTCAATGTCACGTTTAATGCCATCTGGGGGATCTGGAAAGCCATCTGGATGATCTGGCCAATGAAGCCTGGTATATATATTGTTCCCAATTGGGTGCAGCGAACGCCTCCCATTGTGCGCCCCCTTCCTGCGTTAGTCCATAACGCGTTCTTTTTCTCTCACCAACGCGAGAGATGCGCCGGGGTTCATTCAGGGCGCGTTCGATGTGTTGGTGTGTTGAAATCACGCCATCCACCTCATGTTCGATAGAGATCAGCCCTGAAACGATAAGGCGATGGAGGGTCTCAATGAGTGCATCTCGCGTTAATCCATGCCCTGTTTTATTCAGAATCTCCTCAAGGTTGTTAGCCGTGAGAACAGAGACTGGAAATCGCGATTCAACGGCGGTTTCCAGTAGCCAATACTCGCCGCGGGTAAATCTTGGTTCCATGTTATAGTTCCTTTACTGTTTTTGAAGTAAGTGTTCCATCTAAGCCTTGTAGAATGAACCGGGGTAGTGATCGAGTGCGACTTCTCAAAGCTCTGCCTCCGGAGGTATCCATCTTCCCGCTTCAGCCGATTTGACTAAATCTATTCGCTCATGTCAAGCCTGAATGCATTTCTAAGTTTGAACAAGTTTTGAAATAAACAGCGTCGTGATGGTTTTCAGATTAATAGCAAACTCACAGATGGCAATATAGCCAGGGAGGTATTTTTTATGCGCGCCTCGAAACGGACGCAGAAAGTTTCGGAGCGTCGTCCAGATACCCTCAATCGTATTTGTATGAATCTCACAGATGCCATCGGCATCGGCATCTCGCGCCCACTCACCGTCTCCATGACAGACCACCTCATGGAAGCGGTCAAGCGAGTTGTAGCCACGCCAAGCATCTGTATAGACGATAGCGTCCTGAGGCGTGAAGTGATGCACGTGAGTCGTCAGTGTCGCTTTATCCGTATGATGTGCCAGACGCAAGCGCACACCCCCACTCTCACGACCGAGCGTGCCAACGACCGGAGGCCGGTCGTTGGCGTAAGTGCCGTGGCCTTTACGTTTGTTGCCACGTCGTCGGGGTGGGTCCGCGGGATCCTGAGGCCGATCCCCTTTTTCACCAGCGTTTTGGAACATCTCATCGGTCTCAACAATCGCATCCGGCAACGCTGAACCCGGCTGCATCGCCGCATTCGACTGAAGGACGCGACGTATTGACATCACTGTTTGACGACTGACACCGATTTCACGACCCAGTTGTGCACTTGAAACACCTTGGCAGATACCGCGCAATAACAACACTGCTTGTGAAGCCGTAAACTGCGTCTGTTGAAAAACCGTGCCACTATAGAGGTTATAGACACCATCACACCAAAGACAACGATAGATTTGCAGACGACTCGTCCGAGTCGTGCCAAAAGGACGTGCCTCCTCGATGTCCGATCCACAATGTGGACAATGTAGCCCTTCCGGGTGAAAGTGTTCCAGCAACCAAGAGGTCGCTTCTTCTTCAGCAATGAGGTTTATTATCGGGAAATCCATACCCTAAACTCTGAACGATGCAAAAAAATTTTGCATCAACTTTTGACATGAGCGAAGATGTTTTGCGTGCCGGCACTCCCCGCAAAATCGTAACTCTTCCAATACGCACCATACCGAGAGGTGTGTCGTTCGACGACGCGGTTGTGATTTGAGACACCCGAATCGCTGAAACCCGCACGCCAGACGCGTTTGCCAGCGGCATTGCGAATATTCTCGACGACATTTACTTCAAGTCGTGTTTCCAACTCCCGATCCGTCTCAGGGAGACCGAGGATGTCGTGATAAAGCGGGGGTAAGGCGGCGGTTGCAAGAAACCAATCAACATGAATAAACGGTACTTCACAGTTCATTGCTTGGCGCAGGTTCGTCAGTTTTTCACGGAGGTTCGTCTGGGTCGGTGCGTCGAACTCAACGTTGTATGGATAAACCTGTTCTATCTGTGTCCACCGATTCGTTCCGATTTCCCATTCGTAGTCTCGGAGATCAATATAGAAGATCGTTTCTTCTGGGTCAACGGGTTGCGGTCTGATAACCTCGCGTCCCCAGGAGAGACTGTTCACCAGCTTAGAGAGTGCGCATTGATAGGCGTGGAGTGCTTCAGTCGTCTCACCCGCGTTATAGAGATGGGTTATCGTGAAATAGCGTGCAAAGGGGCGGTCAAAAGGTGAGAGCGAACTAACATGGTTTTGGATGCTATCCAGCATTTCTTCAGGTGTAATGAAGGGACCTGCTGTTTCAGAAGTATCTGTCCAATCCGGTGCGCCTGCCTGAATCCAGTTGTTAATCGTTAAAATCGCTACCTCGGAAAGTTGGGGTTGCCCCAGGGGCATGCGTTTCGCAGGATCGTTTGTCCGAAGTCTCCTATAGAGTTCGGATTCAATCGGTTGCCCCGGAACAACTGCTCCGGTTTCGATGAGCGATGTGTGATCAATGATGATTTCTTCGGTATAGGCACCGTGTTCCCCGTGGCAGTTAAGGCAGTTCTGTTGAAAAATAGCGTACGCCTGTTGCGCGAGATTTTGTTGGGCATAAGCACTTCCGACTCCTAACGCAATGATAGTTAGCGTGAAAAGAAAAAGAGTTTTTGTGGTTTTCATAGATGTATCCTCGGTCTTATGGAAGGTCTATTAAGTTGCGATTTGAATCACATATTTTGAACACATTCAAGGACGGGAAGCCCCTGTGCGGAGATCTTCATAGACCTCATCGTACTCAAAGAGGATCAAGTTCAAAGGAACGAGCGGACGGAAGTCAATTGCCCGGTTGTTCCGAATTCGCAATTCCCGCAGATTTGTAAGTCCAGCGAGCGGCGAGAAATCCTCAATGTGATTATTTTCGAGATACAATCGTTGAAGTTTCATGAAATTGGCAAGAATGCTTATATCCGAGATTCCGTAACCGTCAATAACGAGCTCTTCTAAGTTGATAAGATTTGCCAGCGGAAGGAGATCAAGATTGGGCGTACTCGGAGAGAGACTCCAGATATGCAAACTTTCAAGGGTCGTCAAGTTGGAAAGTGGATATAAATCTGTTATCGGATTTTGACCAAGGTGCAACTCTCTGAGATTCATCGCAAACTCTAAGCCGGTTATGTCGGTAATGCCTCTGTTTTGGGCTTCAAGATATGTAAGTTCCTGCATCTTCTCTTTCGTCAAAGGGACACCCGGTAGCAGCCCCAGTTCACCGCGAACCGTCATCCATAACGCAGGGTCGGGCATCCATATCTCGGAAGGTGCTATTTGTTCTGCCGGCAGTGATACACCGTCGTATTTGAGGTCTGTGAGGTGCAATTGGATGAGAGGACTCAAATCTCTTATCGGATTTTTCTTGATCCAGAGTATCTGTAAATTTATCAATTCCGCAAGCGGACGCAAGTCTTCAACGCGATTGTGTGTGAGGATCAGATGCTTTAGGTTTTTCAAATCTGACAAAGGCGCAATATTTTTAATTTCGTTGTCAAAAAGGTCTAATTCTCCCAAGTTTATCAGATTCGCAAGCGGACCGAGATCTCTTACATAATTGTCAGCCAAATTCAGGTAGGTTAGGGCAGTCAGCGAGCTCAGCGGAGATACGTCGGTCACTTGATTGTACCAGAGACTTAACCCAGTTAGATTCGTTAGGTTGGCAAGGGGTCTCAGATTTGCTACCTGATTCCCTCCTACATTGAGAGAGTTCAGGGAGGTAAGTGTGGAGAGAGGCGTTAAGTCGGTAACATAATTACCCTCATCGCCTAAATTTAACTCTACTAAATTTTGGGCAAATTCTAAACCTTTTATATTCCTAATACCTCTTCCACCGGCTACCAAGTATTGCAGCCCTTGCATTTGCTTCTGTGTCAACGGAACAGCCTCAGGGAGTCTGAGTGCCTCCCGAACGGCGGCACGTAATGCAGGATCCGGCATCCATTTTGACGTAGATAGGTCTCTCGAATCCTCCAGTGTCCTGGACATTGAAACGGCTTCATCTACCTGTGTACTGGTTCCGCTGTTTTTACCGTCGGTATCAACCCATCCGATTTGATTTCACACAGCTGGTTTTGCGTCAATATCAAGCACAGCGGGTGCTTCAATAATTTCGATCGTGGGTTTGGACTTTGCCTCGAAATTATACGGTTTCTGAAAACGGACGAGGTATTGATTGCTGAACCTAATCAGGAATACAAGTAAAACCGCAGCTGCGCCAAAAGCTACCCAAGGGAGCAAAGGTTTTGAAACTGGAGTGGGTGTGAGTTTCATATCAGCGATTGCGTCGCAGGTTTTTGCTTCCGATTCCAATCAAGGCAAAGCCGATTGGCAATGACATAGAGCCATCCAGCAAATTGGTCGGGATTCTTGAGCGTCGGGAGCTTTTTGTATGCTCGGAGGAAGGTATCTTGTGTAATCTCTTCGGCATAGTGAAAATCGCCAATCTTCCGCCACGCAAGCGCGTGAACGCCTTTTTGGTACTTGTGGACCAATGTGTTGAATGCAGCGTCGTCACCTAATAAAATATTCTGAATCAGTTGCGCATCTTCTCTTTCCACGGCGGCTCCTTCTTACAGTAGGCTTTACAATTCCTTGGACACTGGTAACCGGCGCGGGGTTTTGCTTCGGTGTTTCCTTAAGGAAATCTTGCCTACCATAGGGTAAAGATAATTATGGACTTTACTATAAAATTATGCAATGCGATAGGGTTCATGCCCTCTTTATATTAAAGACGAAATTTTAGGATAGAAAACTTGCATAATCTGAAAAAAGGTATTTTCGCAAGTTATTTTTTTGAGAAATAGGCTGAAATTGGATGGTTTTTTTTGGAGATAGACTCAGCTTTAAGGAAATAGACGATTCCTATCCGCCTACATGTTCTTATCCTGATTTTATTCGATTGTAACGGATTAGCCACAAGGACCATAGGGTTACTGGAATCAGGGGTAGCCCTACCATCCCCCACAAAATCGTGTGGATGGGAAACTGATCTAACAATGCACCGACGACCGCCGTGGCGACACTTCCCATGAGTGTAAAAAGCGCGAATTCCGTGCCGAAGATGCGTCCCCGGATCTCATTCGGCGCATTCTGGAGGAGGAGCTGCGTTGAAAAGACCCATATAATCCCACCGCCGATACTTCGAACAAATCCGCCGATCAGTACAATTGTGAGATTATAAAGAGGGGCGGTAATAAGAACCCCAACTGCGCTAATCAGGTAGCCGATGCTAATGCTTATCCGAAGGAGTCTATCTTGATCACCGGTCCAATGTCGTGCAAGAATAGGTCCAAGACCGCTACCGACTCCGTTTACACCATATATGAGACCTAAGCTGATTGCGCCACCAACGCCGATGACAAAGTAACTGTTGGCGATTTCTATTTGTACAATCTGAAATCCTGAAGAGAGGAGGAGGGCTATGGCTGCTTTATGCATCGCGATAAAAAGAATGTCGGGATGCTGGAACATGTAGCGTAAGGCACTTAACTTTGCCCGGGTCGGGGTCCCTGGCACGGCAGACGGTGGTCCGGGTAGCTTGATTGGAAGTAGAAAAGCGGCTGAAACGAAAAAGGTTAACCCGTCAACGATGAAAGCCGTTTGGCTGCCAAAAAGTCCGGTTGTTAAACCGCCAATCATTGCGCCAACAGCAAGCATGACTGACCAAGTCGCAGCACCGAGGGCATTAGCAGTGCCAAGTTCTTGTGGGGAAGTGATGTCTGGGAGGATCGCGCTCCGGGCGGGGCTGAAGAAACCGCTGACTGCAAACAGGAGCGTTGTGAGGGCATAGAGCAGCCAGACATGACTCTCGTCTTGAACAAAAAGGAATCCGAAAACAATGATGGCACGTGCAACGTCAGTAATGATTAAGAGGTGTTTACGGTTGTATCGGTCTGCACATATCCCGGCAATCGGAGCAATGACAAAGGGGGCGATCATCCGAATTGTGAACAAGAATCCCAGAGCGAGTCCTGACCCCGTTAAGTCAGCGATTAATATTGCAGAGGCGATTAGGTTAAACCAATCGCCAAGGAGGCTAACGACCTGTCCTGCCCAGAGGCAGCGGAAGTTGCGATTGTGGAGGATGAGTTCAAAATATCCGACCGGCTTCTCAATCTCCGGCTGGTGTTCCTCTGCAGGCTTTGTTGGAGAGCATTCCTGTTTAGACAATTAGAGATTCCACCGTTCGTTGATCGATTTCTGATAAACTTCAATATTCCCTGCCACGACCTCTTCATAGTCCACTGCTTGTCCGCAGGCATTAGACTCGTAAATCGCTTCGCAGATCGATTTCGCGCGGAGCCCTACCTCGGCATCGAGTTCGGGCGGACGATTGTTCTCTATCGCATCCACAAAATCGTGGCATTCCAGTACGACCCCATCGGTGAAATTATGAGGGAAAAGTCGTTCCTTTTCCTCATCTGACAGGCTTGCTATATATTCGGCGACAAGGCTTTCCATGCTGTGGCGTGTGCCATCTTTGAGGATGACTTCCGCGCCGTCAAACGGACCGTGGAAAATATCCCCATCATCGAGCAGGCAGCCTTCACTGCCGTAATAGACAACGTGATGGAAACCGTGACCAACTGCCGCCCATGTACACGTCCAAAGCCCAATCACGCCTCTCTTGAAGTTAATGGTCGCTACCCATGTGTCCTCTTGTTCGTTCTTGACGATTTCTCCGGCTTTGGTGACCTTTAGGTCTTCAAACTGACAGACGCGTCCATAAACGGTATCTGGATCGCCAAAGAGGTAGCGTATGGTATCACAGTAGTGTGCACCAGAGTCCATGACCATACCGCCGCCACCGAGTGTGAGGTCGAGTCGCCAGTGCCAATTGCTTTGTGGATTGGGTTCTCGATAACTGGCGTGTTGTGCGGAGAACATCCGTAAATCTCCGAGCATCTGTTTTTTGTTCATTAACCATTCAGCAGTGCGCCGACTCGGCATTCGACGAATATTTTCAGCGGTTGCCGCGATTTTGTTGTTGGCTTTCGCTGCGGCGATAATTGCGTGGCTCGCTTTAACGGTAACGCCCATCGGTTTTTCTACCATGACGTTGACACCGTTGTTGAGGCACTTTATTGCGTTGATATGATGATGCGCGTGGGAAGTGCAGATGTCCGCGCCATCCAAATCCGCCTTTGCGAGCATATCGTCGGTGTCTTGAAAGACAGCAGGTTTTTTACCAGTTACTTCTTTGACTCGCTCGGCAAATTGATCGGCTCGTTCTTCAACCTCATCGCACATGGCGACGAGTTCAACTTTTCCAGGAACTGTCTGATGAATTGTGAGATAGGCGTTGAGATGACCGTTTGCCATCCCGCCACAACCGATAATTGCAATCTGAACCGCCATAGTGTTCCCCTTTTCGGCAGAAATACCAAATTACGATATAGGTTACAATATCACGAAATATCCTTTTTTGACAAGGTATTTTAGGGGTCAGCAGTCAGCAATCAGCGGTCAGCAGTCGGTGATGAGTGAGAATCATCATCGGGAGATCGCTCCTACAGGAAGGTTAGAAGTTTTAATTTAGGGAAGATAATTGTTAAGCATAGGGTGGTGAAAATGGAGAAGAGATCAAAGTGCTTTCAAGCGAGAGATAACCGTTGAAGGTTCCTCTCGCGTTGAATTGCACTTGTAGTGTTGATAGATAAATTGACGCTTTAGTACTAAGGAAATTCTATTCCCTGTTTTCGGCACATCTTGCGGATCTTGTTAATCGCACCCCCTATCTGCTTCCCGTTTCGCGTGATACCGAAGAGGTGTTGACTGACAACACGCCGGGAAATGCCGAGGATATAGCCAATCTCTTCTTGGGTCTTGCCTTGGTAGAAGTAGAGTTGGACGCACTCGGCTTGGCGGTGGGTTAGATCGTTTGCAATAATCTGATGGATCTGTTCTAAGACCGCTTGACGTTTGAGACGACGGGCTATGGTATAGCCGTCATCAGGTGCTCGATACCAAAGATAATCTTCTGTCGTAAACTGATCGAAATATTCCGGTGGGACCGGAATTTCCCAAAATTCAGGATTAAATTTGGGCATAGATAGAGCGACTCCTCACGTATGAGGCGACTGCGCCTATGCCATTTCAATCAAACCGTCGATAATGGGCAGAGGCACCATCGCCCTGGACTGCATGTTTTTAGACGAAGGGTAGCGTGGTTCAAACGTAGCATAATGGTTACCTCCTCCTTTTTGTCTCTCTTTGTAGTTTAGCACGATTGAAAAAATTAGCAACATATTGGCAAAGATTACGCTTTGCTAATTGTACGGGATAGTATACCAAAAAATAGAAAAATATGCCATGAAAATTTAGTTCAGTGTGATCTCATTCTATTCTAAAAGCAACACAGACGAAAAATAAGGGACAGAGGGGTTTCAGCCCCCCGTCCCTTTCCAAAGCGTGCGACACTCAGTGCCACACCCACAAGGGCGTAACACTAAGGGTCACACCTCCTCTGGTTTGCTAACATAATAAATTCCTCCTTTTTTCGCTTGCCACAATACAGCAGCAATAGGATACCATCGCCATTTAAAAAACGGCAACGATTCGTTTATACACATTTTCGGATGCACTTTTGGGTGTTTTTTGGTAAAAATTAGGGCTATTTATTGAGGAAAATCGGCGCGGTTAGGAAACCGCGCCTACCAGAGTAGGATAGAGGAAGGACTAAGTTAAGAAGATGAGGTTAGGAACCTCGCCAGCGGTATAGAAAATTCACTCTTCCTCATGAAAAAACACACCAAGCGGGGCACTGAGTCGTGGGGATGCAGATGCCTCGTCTATCGGAGCGTCGCCTTCCCATTCGCTGCGATCAATGCCCATGGTATAGGTCTGTCCTGCAGTATCTGTGTAACCGAGGTATCGGAAGCCTGCATTCTCAAAACAGATGAGTGCGGGTCCGTTGTCAACGGATACCTGTAGCGTGATGTGTTCAGCACCGAGTTGTTCAAAAGCATAATGCGCGGCTTCAACGAGGGTATCCGTACCATATCCACGGGCACGGTAATCAGGTCGAATGACGACGAATTTGATGGTAACGGTATCTTCGTCGTGCTGGAGCAGGATAAATCCGATGAGAAGCCGCGTTGTACGGAGTTCAATAGCGAGGGCGTGCGTTCGCTCGTGCGCCGTCCACCGGTGCCAATCTCCGAGGAAGGTTTCAAACGATACGCGCGCTGTGTAGAGATATTTTCTGATGGCTGGGCGGTTTATCCACCCCCAAATTTGGCGGGTTTCATTCTCCGTGGTGTGCCGAAAATGGATACCGCCGCTATAAAGACGTTCCAGTTGATAGAGTTCACTCCGCAAGCCTTCTAACTGTGCGGAGTACGCGCCAATTTGTGCACCTGCGACGCGAATCTGCCGCTGATTTGGACGATCCATGAATTTTGCCTGCTTCACGCGGTTTTGGAAGTATCCGAGTTTCTGTTCACTTCTCTCAATAATACGGTGCAAGTTCTGGATAGCCTCTGCCCACTTCTGCGGATCAGCGTCTACGTCGTCGTGTCTTTCGATCGGTTCGTTTCTTATCTGAGTTTCGTTCATATCTCCCTTCCTTAAATCCGGAGATCCGGAGATAGCTTTCATATCGGAGCGGGTTGATGTCCCCGGTTTCGACTGCCCGCTTAACGGCGCAAGCCGGTTCGTGTTGGTGTGTACACGCGGCAAACTTGCACTCCGGTATATAAGTCCGCATCTCTGGGAAATGGATATCAAGCCCCTGTTCGTCATCGATTTCAAGCAAACCGAGGGTTCGGATGCCCGGTGTATCGGCGACGAAGCCCCCGAATTCGAGCGGTAAGAGTACGACTTCAGTTGTGGTATGTCGTCCTTTGTGTATGCGGTCATCGACCTCGCCCGTTCGGAGTTGTAGCCCGGGCTGCAATGCATTGAGCAACGAAGATTTTCCAACACCTGATGAACCTACAATCGCTGAAATGCTATTTTGCATCACTTCGCGCAATTTGTCAATGCCTATACCGGTCACAGTACTTGTATAAACCACTTTATAGCCTAATTCTTCATATAAATTGAGTTCGCGCTGTACATTCTCGAATTTCGCTAAGTCGATTTTGTTAATACAGATGACGGGTTCAACATCAGATGCCTCTGCGGTAACGAGGAATCTATCAAGCATGCGAAGTTTGAGGGTCGGATGGCGTGCGGAGAAGATGATGAGTAACATATCGAGGTTGGCGACGATGATTTGCCGCCAACCGTCCATCCGGGTGCGTCCGAACTGCGTGTCGCGTGGAAGACATTCCTCGATATATCCGCTCTCTTGTGTAGACGCTGTTGCCGAGATACGGACCCGATCACCGACAGCGACTAAATCGACATAGGGCATCTCTTTTGTCTCATCAAGTCTCCGTTTTTCATCCTCAATGAGTTGGTGGCGCAAGACACAGGTATAGCATTGATTGCCGACCTGCACCTCGTATTCGCCACCGCGCGCTTTGATTACAATGCCTTCCATAATTAGGTTGCCTGTCGGAGGCGCGTTGCTTATGTGCGCATTAAGAAAAAACAGGCTGTTACTCCTTTTTATACTTGCACGGACGTGATCGCATGAAACGCAGCGTTCTCCAGGAAAGGGTGTGCGTAGCGGAAGATCCTAAGCACCCGGATCCCGCCAAACGATGCGTCCACGCGTGAGATCATACGGAGAAAGCTCAACGGTAACCTGGTCGCCGGGGAGGACCCAGATTTTGTGCTGCATCAGTTTACCGGCAAGGTAGGCGACCACCTTGTAATCGTTATCCTCTAACTTCACGTGAAAGAGATTGCCGGGTAAAGATTCCAACACTGTTCCAAGCACCCGGATAGCTGTATCTTTAGTCATAGTTTCAGAAGTTTCGGGCGTTACGTGTTCATTTTTCATTTTTCTTTCTCCTTTTTTGATAATACTTTAGTTACTCTTAACATTAATTTGGATGTACTTTGTTAACGAATTGTTCGGAAAAAAGTTGACATAGACATCTGAAAGTTGTAAAATACAGAAGTGAAAGATTGAACTTTCCAAGTTTCGCTATAGAAAAAGGAGAAACAGACAATGAGCGAATCCTTACCTCTTGTAGCCTATCCCGACCTCGAGAGCCAAGTCACAGCAATGGAGGAAGACGGATATGCCTATCTACCGACGGTTATCGAAGGGGCACAACTGGCGGAACTTCGCGCCGCGATGGACAGGTTAACGGCTATTCCTGAGAGTTTTGATAGGCACGGTACACCAGAAAATGGGAACGGTTTCCTCAACAAACATATTAATAATGCCTTCAATCGCGATCCGGTCTTCCTACAATATCTCGACATGTCTCCCGTCATTGCGTTAGCAGAGGCAGTGCACGGCGAAGACTGCCATGTCATCGGTATGACAGCATGGGTAACAGGTCCGGGTCGTCCTGATCAAGGTTTACACACAGATTGGTTGCCGATTCCACTGCCAGCGGATATTTTAGAGGACCCTCGCGTCAAGGTCCCGATTTTCATCACAACTGCACACTACTATCTGGATGATCTCTACGAAGACCTGGGCCCAACAAAGTTTGTGCCGGGGAGCCACCTCTCTGGCCGGCGACCTGATGGCGAGACGGAATGGAAAGGGAATCAAGAGAAGAGCATTCTTTGTAATGGTGGTGATGTCGTGCTTTTCCGAAGTGAGGTTTGGCATCGAGGCACAGCGAATCGGAGCGATCAGACGCGGTATCTCTTACAGGTGCATTATGCGAATCGGATGATAACCCAGAAATTCCCGCCCTACCTGAATCGGTTCCAATTCAACGACAACATCTTGAAATTGGCGACGGAACGTCAACAACGCTTAATGGGGAACCACCGTCCGGGTGCCTACGATTAATGAAATCGGGATTACAAACCCCTCCTACTGTAAAGAAAGGGAACCTCTACTGAGGACATCAGCTTCCTTTGAATAAAAAAGAGACTATCGGGACATCGCCAAGACCAGCAGTGATTAGTGAGGAGCCGCGGGGGAAGATTATCGCCCTCGCTTTGCTCCTCGCATTTCTTTGGGGTGGGAATTCGCCGTCAATCAAAGTTGGGCTGCAAGACTTCCCACCCATGGCACTGGCGTTTTTCCGGTTTGTGATTGGACTGGTTATTATTGGGGGGTGGTCACTCTTCAGACGTGTCTCGCTTGGTTTACGTCGCGGTGAACTGCCGCGACTGATCCTACTCACGAGTATTTTCATACTTCAAATTATCACATTGAACACAGGGACGCTCTTCACAACGGCATCGCGCTCAACTATCTTCATCAATGTCTACCCGTTTTTTACAGCAATATTTGCGCATCTCTGGATTCCGACGGAACGCCTTTCGATTCCAAAGACCTTGGGGATTATCGTTGCCTTCAGTGGTGTTTTTGTAACAGTCGCCCCGCACCTCGGTGATGGTGAAACGAGTATTCTCGGCGATATCCTTGTACTCATCAGTGGGTGCTTCTTGGGGCTCCGCGTTGTCGTGACAAAACTCCTCGTCCAATCGATTCATCCGTACCGACTCCTCGTGTGGTATTTAAGTTTGAGTCTCCCGTGTTATGGTGTAATCAGTTTCTTATTTGAACGCGGTGAACCGATGCATCTCACGCTTTCAAGTGCCGTTGCGCTCCTTTATCAAGGGGGTGTTATTGCGGGTTTCTGCTTTTTGGCATGGACATCTATACTTGAGCGGTATAGTGCGAGTAAACTGGTTGTGCTGTTCTTTGCAACGCCTTTGTCGGGAGTGCTGTTTAGTCATCTGGTTTTGGGGGATGAACTGACGATTAGTTTGTTGGGGGGTGCTGTGCTGGTGGCGGCTGGGATTTATTTGGTGAATATGCGGCAATGATAGGTTTAAATGACCTCTCATGGTGGATCAACGAAAACATCCAAAGCAGCTTGACTATCGGTTTCGGGATCGAATGTGAGCAGTCCTTCACTTTGTGCTGCCCGTAGGAGGCGTTTGTCAGCACTCACAAGAACCAGATTATCCCCGTTCCTCCGCAGTTCGCGAGTTCTATCAAGTGCACATTGAAGCAGCATAGCATCAGTGCTGTTGAGAGAATGCTTTTCAATGAGGTCCCACGAATCGGTTATTTGATCCTCAGTTGGGAATACTCGCGCCACTTCGTCCCGATCAATGAACTCAGTTTCAAAGCGTTCTCGGATATGACTGAAACGCGTTGCGGTAATTTTACCCTCATTTCTCCGGCGTACGAAGACGAAAATGATTTCGCCTCCCCCTTCAGACAAACAGACCATACGTTCTAACGGCACACGAGTGAAGAGATTGTTAATCAATTGTGTCCCTTTTTCTGCCACGTATCGTTTGGCATACGCACTTGCATCTAATACCATATCTAATTGAATATTTTTCATAAATGTGTTATTCTCTGCTGCATCTTTTACCAAGGAGCGAAGCAGACATGAATAAAAAAGTGCCAGAGATTACCGAAAGTGTCGAAACCCTGAAAGAGTTGTTACGCCAGTGTCAAAAGAAGCATGAAACCCAACGTCTCACTGCCCTATATCTCTTGAAAAGCGGACAGGCGAAAAACCGTATCCAAGTTGCAGAACGCCTCGGTGTGACTCGCATCAGTGTCGGACAGTGGCTGCATGCCTATGAGACGGGGGGTCTTGAGAAACTTCTCGACCGTGGCTACGCGCCGGGACGTGTGCCGATCCTAACAGCAGCCCAGCAAAACCGGCTCCGCAGCGAACTTCAGCAGCCCGAAGGTTTTCACAGTTATGTTCAGATTCAAGCCTATATTGCCGAGACCTTTGGTATTCAGATGAACTACAAGACGGTTTATGCGATGGTGCGTGATAGATGGGGGGCGAAACTGAAAGTGCCTCGTCCGCGTCATGTAAAAAAAACGCCGTAGTCTCCGAAAGGTTTCGTGTGGATTTTCCTGAACATATTGCGGATGCGGTTTCCAAGAAACGCTGTGCTTCTCAGCCGATACGCGTCTTTAGTCAAGATGAAACGCGGTATGGGCTTTTGCCCGTTCTGCGTAGACGTATCACCTTACGGGGTATCAAACCCGTGGGAGAGATAGACGTTCGCTATGAATCGGTGTATCTCTATGGGGCGGTTGAACCCTTGACGGGTGAACGATTTTTCTTGGAGTTTTCACACTTGACATCCGAATGTTTTCAATATTTCATAGAGCAGTTCTCCGAAGCGTTTGCCGACAGCCTCAACGTCTTCGTGCTTGATAATGGGCGTTTTCATCAAGCGAAGTCCTTGGAGGTTCCTGAGAATATCGTTTTCGTTTTCTTACCGCCTTATAGTCCGGAGTTGAACCCGATTGAACGGCTCTGGCAGGATATCAAGGCGCAGTTATTTACGCAGCCGTATAAAACCTTAGAGGCACTGCAGACGAAGGTCACCGAGATCCTTAGAAACTACTCGGATACCGAGATTGCCAAACTCACGGGTTTCTCACATTTCATAGACGCAGCTAATGCAATATAAACAATTAGAAATGGTATAACCAGAAGAAATTCACCCTCTTCGTTTCTCCCGTTCTTCGATGATAGCACTGCTAAAAAGATTCTCCTCTGGATCTATTCCATCTTCCAGAGAAAGCTGCTGAAGTTCTTCAGCAGTAGGAATTTCAGCGGTAGGGGCAGATTTCCCGCGTCTCCGTTCAATGGATAGTCGCCGTCTCTGATTTTGTGCGCGTGTTCGAGCGGAATATGCTGCCGCGCGCTCCTCAGGTGTGAGTGATTTCATGAATGGGGCTTGAAGTGCTTCCAACTCTTTTTTTACTTCTGCTAAATCCCATTCCAATTGTTCAACCTTTATGAGCAGTTTCGTGATAGGGGGTATCATAAGTGTTCTCCTTTCTATTTATCACGCGAGTAATTAACAATGTCCTATTCGTGACATTCTTCATCGACTTGTTTACTCAAAACTTTGAGTGCAGTTTCAACTTCAGCATCCAATGCTTCAGGAGTAAGCTCAGCAAATGGGGAGATGCCAACCGCAGACATCAAGTCCGAGAGATGCCAGCGGGAAATGTTAAGGAGTTTCGCAGCTCTACCAGCACTAATATCCCCATGCCGTAGCAGTTCAAGCACAAAAGCCTCTTTTGCTTTACGTTCCGCATCAGTTTTGTGTTGCAAAAAACTCTCGTCGATAGGAAGCGTAAATGTGAATTGGACTTCAACATCCGTTTTTGCCATACCTATTACCTCATTTACATACAAGTACCATACATCTTACTTTTTTGAAGATTTCTTACGCTTTCTATGTAAAATCTTATGATAAAACACCCAAGTATTGTGAAATCCTCTCCGTCTGTTACGATTTGCGCCTCTAAAGACTACAATATTGATCCCAGCATCTTTACATACTTTACATCTACATTTTTTCCAAGGGCGTTCATTTAGTAATTCCTGATGTCTTTCAGAAAAGTGGTTATATGTTTTCTTTCGTTGAAGCAGCGCGCTGTATTCATTAACGCTCTCAAGAACTTTCTCCTTTGATATTTTCTTATCATCAAAAAGTTTAAGGTTCGTGAGACATTTTTTTTCGAGTTCCTGCATAGCACCATTTGAATACTCAGGATCAGATGCCGCAACTTCGCGCATCGGCTTTGATGTACTAAAGGGGATCCGGATGCTACTATACCATTCTCCATATTCTCCATCGTCTGTAAGATAATTCCTACTTGGACATGCCCACGCTTTTCTTAAGTAAGACGCGCTGTCGAAACTGGAAATACCGAGATATCGAAAGACGGATTGAAGAGGGGGTCTTAGAACGCCAAAAAGATTTGGTCTCAGAATGCCAAAAAGATGAACCCAGATATTTTCATCTTTACCACGGGTCTGCCTCTGTAAAGCTTCTCGAACGGCTGTGACTATCTCCAAAATCTCTGCATCCTTTCTACGGACCAATCCGCCCAATGCAATATGCTTATATCCGATGTCAACGTATTCTCGAACGTAACGAACATAGTCATCAGGTGTAACGCCTTGTATAGATCCAACCGGCACAAACTGATAATTGTGAGAAAGATGGACTGCCAAAAATTCTTTAGCATTTGCGGACGTTAAATTCATCCGGTTCTGCTTTTCTTTCTCAGATAGCGATGGAATTGGAATGTGATCTACAGATGCACCAAAGTCAAAATCGAATTGATTGTATAGAGAAGCTGCATATTCAGGAGAAAGCGGTGGTTCCGAGTCCGTAGTGTATGAGAAGGCACCACAATCTCCAAACAGGAACATATCTTTAGGGATCCGTCTCTCACCCCGAAGGTCAAATGAGCGTTTTTTGTTAAGGCAATTGAGAGGTTCTATTTTAGTCCGTAATTGAGCAAGACTAAAAAGCAAACCGTCATAAGGAGGGTCGTCCTCAAAAACCTCATGAGCATATTTCCTTTCTACATCTCCGGATATTCGAATTTCATCCGTTTCCTCAGGATGAAAAGGTTCATAAACATAGTCATCCCAATCCGGAAAAAAGTAAAGAGGCCCCTCATTTAGTTGGGCTTGAGAATTGACTGTGGCAGGACTATTTGGCAAATCATGAAGCCACTGTTTCATTGCCTGCTGTTTTTTCCCAATGCCACCATCAGCAAACTTAACTCTGTCAGAACCAAATACTGTCGTAATACAAGAAATTGCGGGTAGGTAATCTTTGCCCAGATTGATGAAAACGGATGTCGGTAACCCAACTTCCTTCAGATTTTCCATGATTTCCGTTCTCATCTTTGCCGCTGTTTTTTTATCCAATCGTTTGTTATAAGGTTTAATGGGTGTTGTAGCATCGATGATTTTATGCTCAGCTGATATAATTTTTATCATGAGACCTGGAGGCCATCCATTCTCTCGCAAGTACTTTCGTAGCACTCGGTAATTGGAACCATCATAGACTACAA
The DNA here is from genome assembly GCA_965232115.1 of Candidatus Poribacteria bacterium. Classification (GTDB taxonomy): domain Bacteria; phylum Poribacteria; class WGA-4E; order WGA-4E; family WGA-3G; genus WGA-3G. Next base: position 1,776,022 of record OZ246958.1, on the reverse strand, counting down.
GAGCAGGAGCTTGACCGAGATTCTCAATTTTCCTATCAGAACACCCCAAGATTAATAAATAACCGCCAGGAGATTGTTGGACTTTAGATCGTGAACCTTTTGACATACGCATTATTCCTGATCATCGTAGTATTTCTCATTCAAATCGAAATTAATACCACCTTGCATGTTCAGGATACTTCCTTCCACATGTTTTGTATCGGACGCGGTTTTTCAGCACCGGGTTCGCTGTAACGATTTCTAACCTTAACCAACGTAGACATTCTGGTTTTCAAGGCATTCCCTGTGACGATGGCAACCCCTGCTTCAACCGTTTTTAATGTTTCCAAATCCTCAACCGATAGAGATTCACCGACGTTTCTGATGTAAGTTTGATCGTCAGGGTTAATAACTCGGTGCAAAATCAGCGTATTAGCTTGAGAAACAGTCAATGGATCTACAGAAGCAGGCTTTTGCGAGATAACAAGCATACCAAGTCCCATTTTTCTTCCCTCAGTTGCAATTTGCCTAGCAGCAAGACGAGCAGCCCTCGTAGCTGGATGCATTTCACCACGAGTGCTACTTTCTTCTTGACGAGGGATTAATGTTCTTGCTTCTTCAAGAGCAAATAGTACAGGATGAGCATTTTCACCCATGCGGAAACGCTTTGATTTATACTTATCAAAAGCAAATTCCATAACGGCATAAATCAAAGCTCTCCTTGCATGATCGTTCTCCAAATCTGACAAGTCAAATACTGCTGTTGATACTTGAGATAACGCCCCATCCTTCGCGCAAAAAGCATCAACAAAGCTGCTCATATCTAAAGACTTACATTTTCGTCGTATCAGAGCTCGAATGGTTCGCTGAGCTTTGGCAATGATCCGATTCAGTGGTATTTGGGAAGGGTCAGGTCTATTCGAGCCCCATGGAGGCAAAGCGTCAATCTGGTCTATGAGGTGATTAAGAAGTTCTTCATCCGATAGATTGTTCTCCGGTAAGTTCGTAAGCCAACCAATCATATACCCTTCTTGGGCCTCTGTAAATCCTTCTCCTGCTATTGCCTCAATTAACCTCATCGTGAAATAAGAGCTTTTATCCGGATACACCTGAATTTTTGGAAAGGCATTAAACTTGATAGTCAACCTTCGACTAGCGAGTCCGTCAGGGACATCTTTTTGGGCATTGAGTTGATGAATTCCATTAATGACAGCGTCTACCCGAGCATCTAAATTCTCAGACACCCGCGTGGCATCAATCATCAAACTACGATCCTTAATCACGCAAAAATTCAGCAAGCGGTAGAAAATGTTCTTATCAGTCAATTCCTCAGCACTTTCATCATTTGCAAAACCATCGAAAGATGGATCAAAATCATTCCACGGTGTAACTTTGTTTCCCCAAGTGCTCTTCAAATGCTGCCTATATTTTTCGATTTTATTCCTCAACTCTTCATCGTTTTCCACTCTTTCACGAAAAAGATCCTCATACAAGCCTTGACTCATCTGATTGAGGTTAACATAATCAGAGTGAGGATCGAATACAATAGTTTTCGCCCCGCGGAACATCAATTCTTCTAAAAGTGCAGCTGTTGTTGTAGTTTTCCCCATGCCCGTCATACCAAAAACACATGCATGCATTGTAAGGATTGAGTCCGCATCTAAAGAAACCTGCGCTTGCGTTTGCTTGCCAGGAGTTTCAACATATCCGAGACGGAGGTGCCACGACTCACTTGCTGAAAAGAGTTGGCTTAGGACATCTTCGGATAATAGTTCTACTTGTTCTGCTGGTTTTATTGGCTGCGTTAAAGGTTCAATTTTTTCGGTTGTGCTGTTATATTTGCCAATGACTTCACACCTAGCTTGATAAAGTGTAAATCGATGCGAAATCAGATCAGGAAACGGAATTCCAGATGCATCTGTTTCTGAATAGAATTTTGCGGTATCCTTTGCCAAAAGGGGATTTTCTGTATTCACATCAACAACACGTGCAACAACTCTACTACCATCCTCTTGCAAATCAGCTTCAATATAGGCGAACTTTAATTGATTTTGATGCTGTCCATCTGCATCACCAAACAAAAAGGAAAACTCCCGCGTTGATGTTTCACCGAAAATAACTCCCAAAGCCATTATTTTTCCTCCCTTCACCCACGTTCATGAAAATCTCTCCGAAACTTTTGGGGGACATTTAACAGAACATCTCTCAACCTGACATCACTTAATCCAAGTCGATGAAGAGCCCTCGTTGCTTGTTCAACAAGGTATGATTCAGTAACCACTGATATAATTTCTTTTGGCATCCGCGCCATTTTATCTGCATAATACAAGAAGACTGGTAACCCGTAACTGCCATACGGAAGGCTCGCGACATAGATTGAAGCTAAGAGTTCTTTCCAGTTTTCTCTATCTCCCTGTTCTAAGAACTCCACTCGAATCGGAGCTTTGAGCGCACTTGTTCGAACAAAACTCATTAACATTCTGTAGTCTTCAAATGGGTATAGACTATTTACAATCTGATTGATTAAAGTTTCCCGTGCAGGATTTTCAAAAATAGATGAAGAACCGAACCTAAACCCAAAACTAACCTCATTTCTACCACCTGTAAAGTATCTTCGGATTGGCACTGGTTGAGTAAATCCGGATTCAATTGATTTTTCATCATCAAATTTCAGTGAAAAAGCATGAATCATTTCATCATCCCAACCCGATTTGTCGATTAAGTTCCGGAACTCTTTCTTGATATGGCCTTCATCAAAGTTAACATTGTAAACATCAAATAACTCACGTAGAGCTTCCTGATTGGCTGAATCTTGAACGAAATTTTCAATTTGATACTGAACGTACAACTTTGAATATTCTGTTGAACGAGGATTTTCCACACAACCTATCAGATGAAAATCCATCTCCTTAGCTAAGTCTGACAATTTTCTGAGCAAAGAGAAATAAAATCCAATCCCAGATATTTCGCCTTCATCTATCCTTTCTTTTGCTCTGTGATATTCTTCGCGAGGAAATAGCCCAATAAAGGACTCCGAGAGGCCTTGATAAATTGGATCATCCACTATTACGTCCAGCAAACCCCCACAAGCAATGGTTTTTATTTCATCAGTAGTATGTATCAGCGGTTCAGTATCAGCAGTAACGACCTCTTTGATATCCTTTCTCCGAAAAAGGAGATTCAAAAATGGAGAAATTAGTCGGATTAGCGGTCCATGCAAAATTACGGCGTATATAGGCTGTTCCGAAGACTGAAGGACCTTGGCAGTATAAAAAGCAACATACAAATTGAGTATGTACGTTAAGAAATCTTTTTTTCTATCAAAGTCCTCCTCATCTTGAAGTCGTAGAATTGACGAAACTGCTAAGATCCTTTCTTTCCTTGTTACAGTTCCTTCCTGAGAAATTGTTGGAATCTGATATCCGAAAGCACAACTATGTCTGTACGCCACTTCACCGACAAAGCTCTCTGTATCCACCATTGATTCATCTATCGAAATTACCCATTTCCCTTTCATCTTCGCGGAAGCACTTGATAGGATTTCCGCATTAAAATTTGAACTTCCAATAGTATACTCAACGGATTCGATTTTTTTGTTACAAATCGTTCCAATAATCTTTCTGATATGATCATTTCCCAAAAATTCTACATTCGTTTTAACTAATTCATCAAGCCTATCATTAGACAGTTCTTCAAATTGTGTTAGGATATTCCCCAATACACGTTTTTCAGCGTCTCTAAAGGCCACATCATTTATAAAAGGATCAGAAATTTGTTCATCCATATATTTTATTCCTATAGTGCGAATGTTTAGTATTATTCCGGAGTAGAGATATTATCAGGCACCTGGCTTACATTTGGGACGTTGTCGCTTAACCTCTATCCATCTCCTGTAACCATGTGCGGATTTTCGACGCGGACTCGGAGCTGTGTGGGATAACGTTTGGCGAGTCTCAACATCCGGTCATCGGTTGTGAGAAGGATATCTGCCCCACCACTTTCAGCACACTCAATATGCAAGGCATCTAATGGCTTAAAACCCAATGCTTCAAGATTAATAGCTCTTAGTCTTTCTGCTGGCCCTACCAAAACAGTTTCATGTGCGGAGTTCAATAAGTCTCTTGTTGCCTCGCGCTTTCTTAAATTAGGGTTATTGGCAATTTCAATGGCTAAAACTTCGCTAGCAACCCAATGCAATTGACCTGTGAAAAAGTGATCGTTTCAACGGCCTCGGTTTCACGGCGTATCCGATCTTGCTCCTGATTGTCTAAGGGTCGGTCTACTGAACATGTATCCAGATAGATTTTCAGGTTTTGAAACTGAATTTGCATGCATTCGCCTATTCTTTTTCTTTGACCGAATTATCCTGGCATCCTTGCCGGATTTCTGCAAGCAGGGCAAGTTTATCTATATGTTTCTGTCGCGTTTTGGTATAATCCTCCGTTCCGGGCCTGCACTGCCGCAGGAACCTCACCTGTCCAGAAGGCCCCAACTTCCCTGAAATCGCGCTGAGTCCAAACCGATAAAGCTCAATATCTGTCATTTCACTAACGTCTTTCAAAGGTTTACCTTCCGGAGCCGTCTGTTGCTTTTGGCGAAGCTCTTGAATACCTTGTATAATCGTCTCCATATCAAGTTTATCTAACCATTTATGGCGTTCGGCAGTATAATCACCACTGGCCGGCCGGCATTGTTCAAGAAACCGGACTGCTCCAGCATACCCCAATTTATCCAAAAGAATTTGAAGCCCGAGTTCATACACCTCAGCATCTGTCATATCACGGATATTCATTGCATCCACCTCCGAGTTGCCTGCATAAGAGCGTTTTCCAATCACGTAAGGGAAGTGGATTAGTGTTTGGAAAACGCACCTACAGAAAATTGCCATTCATATATCTTATCACGCTTTCGGCAGCGTTGGCAATGTTAAACGGGGCCGGTCGCCGAAATCTGGGACTTCCGGGGGGTTCTCTTCCATCTGTCGGAGGAGTTCCTCTATCGCCCGATCTAACTGTGGATCGGCTTCGGTGGTGTAGTCCTGTGGACGATAGTCTACTTCGATATCGGGGTCGGTGCCGTAGTTCTCAACGCTCCAACCGACATCAACGAACCAGAACGAATACTCGGGTTGCGTTGTTCCACCTCTATCCACAAACATCTGATGTGGAGAGATACCGATAACGCCACCCCACGTTCGTTTTCCAATCAGCAGTCCTAACTCCATCAACTTGAAACAGTGTGAGAAGATGTCGCCGTCGGAGCCTGCGTTTTCGTTGGTGACGGCTACCATCGGACCGAGGACTGACGCATCTGGATAGGGATGCGGGGTCCCCCAACGGGGAATGTCATATCCAATCCGACGACGGGATAATTTCTCTAACAGGAGCTGCGAAACATGTCCTCCGCCATTATAACGCACATCAACGAGTAAACCGGGATAGCTCACCTCGGCGAGATAACCGCGGTGAAATTCCGCATACCCGCGTCGCGACATGTCTGGGATATGGACGTAGCCGACTTTGCCGTCCGTTTTTTCGTGGACGTACTGCCGATTCCGGGAGACCCACTCGCGATACCGTAACTCCCTTTCGCTCCGTAGCACTTTGAGCGTGACAGACCGTTTTTCGCTGTCTTCTGCGTTTTGGAAGGTGGCTTGTACCTCCTGGTTTGCGAGGTTCACAAGGAGTTCACCGGGTGAGACGGTTTCGCTGACGTTTTGTCCACCGATAGCAAGGAGAATATCCCCTTCGCGGACGTTAATCCCCGGTGCATTCAGCGGTGAATCTTTTGCTGCCTCCCATGCATCGCCTTGCGGAATGTGCGTAATCCGGTATCCGCCACTCTCAGCGTGGTATGCAAAGTCAGCACCGAGAAATCCCTGTGCGTAATTCGGTGAACTGCGATAATCGCCGCCGAATTCATAGGCGTGTGAGGTGCCGAGTTCGCCCTGCATCTCCCACATCAGGTCAGAAAATTCGCCCCGCGTGGCAATCCGGTCAAGGAGTGGAAGATAGCGTTGATAGACATGTTCCCAATCCACGCCTGACATATCCTCCGTCCAGAAGTAATCTCGTTGAAGCCGCCACGCCTCTCGATACATCTGATGCCACTCGGCTGTGGGGACGACGGAGGCTCTGATACGGTTGAGATCAATCCATCCGTTCTGGCGACTCGGACTGCCTCTACTTCCAGATTTCGAGTCTCCTTCCGCTTTCTTCCCCGCCTTTATAACACGCAACCGACTCCCACTGGAATACACAAGTGTTTTGCCGTCACGAGAGATTTGGAAATCGTCAATACCCGAAACGAGCGTTTCCTTTTTCTGTTCCTTGAAATCGTAGGCGTGGAGTGTACCTCTTGCCCTATTGTCGCCATCATCAAAAGGACCCGACACTTCTCGTGAAGGATAGGACGTAAAAACCGCTTTGCCCTCAATACCAGCAATCTGTCCATAATGCCCTCTCGGATAGGGAAATGCGACGACGCGTTGCGAAATTCCGCCCAGATCTATGGTGATGGGTTTACTCTCTTTCTCAGACTTTTCATCCTTCTCGTCGGATGTTTCACCTTGCTCTTTTTGGTTATCCTTGTTCTTATCTTCCTTCTCCTCTTCAAGCGGACGCGGTTCCGGCACAAACGGGTTGCCTAAAGTTTTCTGTAAGGTTATCAGCATGGGGCGCATCGCTGAAGGAAAACCGAGATCAAAGTGGAGCGCATCGTAGACTGGATTGAATTCGCGATAAGAGAGGAAATAGAGGTATTTTCCATCGGGATCCCATGCGGGTGAGAAATCGCTGAATTCGGGTTGGGTGACAAGCCACGTCTCACCTGTTTCGATTTTGCAGAATTTGATGGATCGCGTGGTTTCTGTCGATGGAAAACTATAGGCGCACCATTCGCCGTCAGGGGACCAGACTGCGCCTTGGATGTTCTGATAGTGACTTTTATCAAGCACCTGCATCTCCTGCGTTTCGAGATCAATGTGCAGCAGCTCAAAACGGTTGTTGATTAGCAGCAAACAGTCGTTTTTGTCGTCTTTCGTTTGCGGAGAAACTTCAAGAGAACGGACATGCCCGAGGTCAAGTGCGTCAAGTCGAACCACCTCTGCGCTGCCATCGCGGGCATGGATTTCAAGTGTTTCTTCTCCACCAACATCGGAGAGGGTAACGAGACGTTTTCCGTCGTTGAGCCACTTTGTAAAGCGGTAACGTGCGCCACTCCGCTCGCCGTGCTGGAGAGCTGCGCCTTCCCAATTCGCCATTGTGAAAGGTTTGCCTCGGACTGTCAAAGCCAATGCGTGCCCGTCTGGGATGAGTGCGTACTCTCGCAAGTATCTTGATGCACTAACGAACTTTCGTTGTCTCTGAATGCGGGGGCTGCGGAAGTCCACATCAACAGGGGCATCAGTGTTGTTTTCGATGTTATAAACAAACAGGTCTGCACCGGCATGGTAGACGATGTGAGTTCCATCCGTTTGCGCTGAACGGGCGTAGTAGGTATCCTGATGCGTGTGGCGTTGAACGTCCTCGCCGTTTGGGAGGCAGGAATAGATATTCCCAACGCCTTCGTGGTCAGAGATAAAATAGAGACGCTCGCCAATCCACATAGGTGTCGTGAAATTGCTGTCAACAGGTGAAAGCGATTGGAACTGTCCATCCCCTTCACTATCCACCCAGAGTTGTCCGGCTGTGCCGCCTCTATAACGTTTCCAGCGTGCGGGTTCCCGTGTCAATCGACCGATGATCACACCGCCTGCATCGCCGAAGTCAATGTGATTGGCGGGACCATAAGAGAGACGTTGCGGTTCACCGCCTTCTGGTGAAATCTTCCATATCCACGGATCGAACGCCAAACCGGCACCGCTCGCATAGAGGATATGTTTGCCTTGGGGATCCCAGTTGACGATGGCGGCGTTGTTACCTTGATAGGTGAGCCGCTTCGCTTCGCCACCGAGTGCTGGCATCACATAGACCTCTGAGGGGCCTTCTTCACGCCCCGAAAAAGCGAGCCGCTCGCCATCTGGTGATAAGCATGGAGAACTCGCCGCACCGAGATTCGACGTAAGACGGCGGGCAACACCGCCGTTGATTGAAACTGTCCATAAATCATCTTCACATACAAAAACAATGGTATCTTGACAAATTGTTGGAAATCTGTAATATCCTGACATTAACTCCTCCGTGATAGATAAATAATCAAGCGTCTACCCGCTTCTTTTAAGCCTACCGACGCGCTTGGCATACTTTTCACCGAGATGGAAGATCCAAAACCCGAATGGAATAAGCAGCACGCCAATGACGAACAACAACAATAAATTGCCCATCTGGCTCTCAACTGATGCATTATCAAGGATTGCCGCACGAATTGATCTGAGTGTATAGGTAGCAGGCGATATTTTGGAAATCGGTTGCAGCCATTCTGGTAACACCTCAATTTCATAGTAGATACCGGAGACTAAGAGCAATAAAGATTGGATAATGCCGGTTGCAGCTTGCCCTTTTTCTGGTGAAAGCAAAGGGAAAATTGCTGCCATCAGACCGATACCGATGAAAGAGAGACTAGAGATGAGGACAGTCAGAGCCATCGTCAACCAATTCGCGTTTCCCAAGTTGATGTGTTCACCAAAAAAGAATGGCATTATCGCCAGCACTAAACCTGTCCGCAGTAATCCGTATATAATTGCAAAGAGACACGAACCGACCAAGTGTGTGATGCGGTAAATCGGTGCCATAAAGGTATACTCGATCGTGCCTTCCCAGCGTTCCCACGTAATTGCGTCGCTTACCTCACGCATCATAACAGAGAGAAATCCCCAGATTAATGCGCCGATGACGAGATAAAGTACATCCTCACTGCTGCCGCGTCCTACCATAATCAAGCCAATTGTTAGGGCGTTAACGATAGAGTAACTGAAAAAGAGGATTTCCCAACTGAGATAGCGTTTTACAAGATTAAAGTTGCGTTCAATGAAGGCGTAAGAGACAACAGTCTCCCGGATGAGATTAAGCACGGTTTTAGTCTTCCTCTTCAATCGCTTTGCCGGTTAGGGCAATAAAGACATCTTCCAATGTTGCGGGGGCGCCGTTCTGCGAGGGTGCGTTAGCGATGAGTTCCGCAACGGTACCCTCTGCGATAAACTTTCCCTTGTCAATAATTGCGATCTTGTCACACAATCTCTCAGCCTCTGCCATATCGTGTGTTGTTAGTACGATGACGGCATTTCGTTCTTGACGGATCTCCTCAATAAAGGCTTGGACATCGCGCTTGGATTTGGGGTCAAGCCCTGTTGTGGGTTCATCGAGCAGGAGGAGCATGGGAGTCGTGAGTAGGGCACGGGCAATAGCGACTTTCTGTTGCATGCCGCGCGATAGATGCTCCATCTCTTCGTTCATCCGATTCGCGTCAAAACCGAGTCTTTCCAAAATCTGCTTTGCCTTTCGCTCGGCTTCGGGCGCAGGAATCCCGTAGAGACGGGCGGCGTAAATGAGGTTTTCTGCTGAAGAGAGGCGTTTGAAAAACGAGGCTTCAACGGAGACACGGTTCATGACTTGTCTCACCTTCAGGCTATCCGTTACAACGTCATCTCCAAAGACGTGAATACTCCCAGCATCGGGAATAAGGAGCGTTGAAATGAGACGAATTAAGGTCGATTTCCCAGAGCCGTTTGCCCCAAGAATCCCATAGATCTCTCCGATGTTCACCTCTAAGGAGATGTCGTCCACTGCACGGACAATCTCTTTTTCTGGTTTAAATATCTGGCGAATCTTCTGATGAAAATGTATTTTATTGTTCGTCCGCTTGTTCCGGTGAAAATGTTTCGTTACCCGGCGAACGGCTAATCCGTAGATAGGTTGTTCCACACCTTTTCCTTTCACTTAACTGAACAGTTTCCAAAATCCTTGACATTTCGTATTGGCTTTTATATATTATTATACCCAAAGTCGGCGAAGATTTGGTAATTTATTTTTCACCAATTTGAATTGGTTATCAGTTGTCAGTTATCGGTTTTCAGTAGGAGATCGCTCCTACTGGACGAAAAAGACTTGAACAGAAAAATGGCAAGGAGGAATAATGCCGAAAATCAAAGGTCCAGCTATTTTTCTCGCGCAATTCATGCGGGATGAAGCACCATACAATACATTGGAAAATATTGGGAGATGGGTTGCGAGTTTAGGATACAAAGGTGTTCAACTTCCCAATTGGGATGAACGGGTTCTTGACATCGGAAAAGCTGCGGAATCTAAAACCTATTGTGATGAATTAAAAGGAACACTCAATGAAATAGGGCTCGAAGCGACGGAGGTGGCAGGCTATCTCGCTGGACAGGTCTTGGCGATACATCCGGCATACGAGGTTATGTTTGAAGGGTTCCATCCACCCGGTTTGCGTGGTGACGAAAGAACGGCGTGGGCAGTAGGTGAATTGACGAAATGTATCCACGCTTCGGTGAATATGGGACTGGATGTTATCCCTGTGCTTTCAGGGGGTTTCGCGTGGCAGACCGTCTATCCGTGGCCACAACGTCCCGATGGGATCATCGAAGAAGCGTTCAAGGAACTCGCTGCACGATGGTCGCCTTTGCTGGATCTGGCACACGATAACGGTCAGGTCTTTGCTTACGAACTCCACCCAGGTTCGGACATTTACGACGGTGCAACTTATGAGATGTTCCTTGATTATACGAACGACCATCCGGCTGCTTGTCTGAACTACGATCCGAGTCATTTCCTTCTTCAACAACTCGATTATATTGATTTTATCCGACTTTACAACGAACGGATTAAAGGTTTCCACGTTAAAGATGCTGAATTCCGCCCGACAGGTCGCGTTGGGGTTTACGGCGGTTATCAGTCATGGGCTGGACGCGCCGGGAGATTCCGTTCGCTCGGTGATGGACAGGTGGATTTCACACAGGTGTTCACACTGCTCACCGAAGCGGGTTATGACAGCTGGGCGGTGCTGGAATGGGAATGTTGTGTCAAAAGTCCAGAACAGGGCGCGGCAGAAGGTGCCCCGTTTATTGCGAAACATATCATTGAAACTACCGATGTCGCCTTCGATGACTTTGCAGGCGGTGAGACCGATACGGCACGGAATCGGGATATTCTCGGCTTGAGTTGAGGCGGTTGTTAGTTTTTAAGTTCTTGATAATGAATTGGAGTAAGACCTTATGGAATCTTGGAAACGAAAATTACGGATGGGTATGGTAGGCGGTGGACAAGGCGCGTTTATCGGCGGCGTGCATCGCATCGCTGCGACGCTCGATCAACAAATTGAGGTCGTCGCTGGCTGTTTCTCGCGTGACCCGGAAAACACACAAATCACGGGTGCGGAGTTGTATCTCAATCCAAATCGTTGTTATGACAGTTACGCAGAGATGGCGGCAGCGGAAGCAAGGCTTCCTGAAGATGAGCGCATCGACTTCGTGAGTATTGTCACGCCAAATATCTCACATTTTGAGATTGCAAAGGCCTTTTTGGACGCGGGTTTTCACATTGTTTGTGATAAACCGATGACTTACAGTCTTGAGGAAGCCGAGGCACTTGTCCAACTCGTTGAAGATTCAGGGCTCGTTTTTGCGCTGACACACAATTACACAGGTCACCCGCTGGTGCGACATGCGCGTTCCCTATTCGCCGAAGGTTCAATGGGGCAAATTCGTAAGGTTATTGTCGAATATCTTCAGGACTTTTTGATGGTTCCACACGAGAAACTCGGTCAGAAGCAAGCAGCGTGGCGGGTTGACCCAGCGCAGTCAGGTATCGGCGGCACAATGGGCGATGTTGGCACGCACTGCGTGAACCTGCTTGAATACGTCACAGGGGATCCGATTGTCGAACTTTGTGCTGACAAAAGCACTTTCCTTCCGGATAGGGTGCTGGATGAGGATGTCAATGCCCTGCTCCGTTTTAAGGGGGGCGGAAAAGGGGTTTTAAGCATCAGTCAGGTCGCCACCGGTGAGGAAAATGGACTCACGCTCCGCGTCTACGCTGAACAAGGCGCGGTAAAATGGGCACAAGAGAACCCGAATTATCTTGAACTCTATCGTTACGGCGAACCGAGACAGACGCTTACGCGCGGTCAAGGATACCTCTCCGACGCAGCGGCAGCAGGAGCACGTATCCCGACTGGGCATCCGGAAGGCTACTTGGAGGCGTTTGCAACTATTTACGTCGGCGTTGTCGAAACGATCCGACGCTACATTGACGGCGAGCCTATGGAAACGGAAGCCTATGATTTTCCGACGGTCTACGATGGGTTGCGGGGGATGCAGTTCATTTACAAGGCGGTTGAGTCCTGTGAGAAGGGTTCGACTTGGGTTTCGATGTAAATGGCTGTTAGCAATTAGCAAATAGCAATCAGCGGTCAGCAGTCAGAAAAGAGAGATCGGACACGCATTCGAGCGAGGTTAGGAAACCTCGCCAGCGGTTGTCCGGGTATCCATAGGCCGAAGGAATGGGCAATGAATTGCCCTACTACAAACCGGGAATTCATAAAGGGAGAGAACTATGCAAGCATCTAATTTTGAACCTTTCCGCGTCGGGTTTCTGAACGTTGCATCGTATTCGCACATGCCGTTGTGGGCGCCGCATATCAACCCGCGTCCGGGTGAAAAAGATACGCCGTTCACAGGGATGCGGATTACGCACTGCTGGGATATTGAATACGAGAAAGCACAAGAGATCGCTGCGCCTTACGATTGCGAAGTTGTTAAAAATTTTGACGATATGCTGGGGAAGGTAGACGGCGTAATCTCTGGTGGCTACTACAACCACCCGTGGAACCACATTCTCCATGAACCGTATCTCGAAGCGGGGTTGCCGAACCTGATTAATCGTCCCTTTGCTAACTCTCTTGCTAAAGCGGAGCAGATGATTGAACTGGCGCAAAAGCACGGTGCGACAATCCTTGCGCCATCGAGCCATGAGCACAATGATGCTATTTCGCGTGCCAAGGCGTGGGCAAGCGACAAACAAATCGTCTGTTATACTGCGACGAATTCGTTTGACGACTATCCGACACACGGGATTCACGGTGTCTATATGGTTTGCAAGGCGATAGCGGCGGCGGGAAATCCGGTCGTATCCGTAGCGTATCAAGCGGACAGTTGGCACAGTCCACCGGGTGTCATCACGCTTGAACATGTTGACAGCAGTGGACGGCAATTCTATGGCACGCTCCATCAAGTAAGCGGTTCATGGGGCACGGTGCAAATTCACACACAGGAAGCCTACGGTGGTGAGAATTTTAAGATTTACACCGGCACGGGTTATCCGTTCGACAAGACGGAAATCTGGGTACCGACGATTTGGGCGTTTCAGAATATGGCACTGCACAACGAGATGCCACAAACCTTTGCGGAAATTTCACACAAAACGAATGTATTCCTCGCGGGCTGGAAATCGGTTCTGGAAAATGACGGTAACCCTGTGAAATTGACAGATGTCCCTGAAGACTGGGAATCACCCGCTGAACTTCCGAACCATCCTGACCACGATACTGTGGCTCTGTTTCGGAAGAAGTTCGGAGACGTTTAGTTTGACGCAAAAAGTTGATTCCAATCGTGATGAGACTTGGCAATGTTCTTAGGATTCTCACGACTCCGAGCGATGAAACCGGGAACGCTCTCTCGACCTGTCGGCAGACCGATTTGGATATAGCGCGTATCAACGCTCCAACGAACGGTCCCGGCGCGGTTCGGAAGTCCGCGATGGACAACCCGTTCACTCGTTAGCAACACATCCCCAACATCAAGTTCGGCGGTGACAATATCGCCGGGGGGTAGTTCTATATCGCTGATGCCTTTACCGCCGGTATGCCCTGGGGTTTGATCTTGGAAGTTGTGATTAATTAGGTCGAAACGGTGTGAGCCGCGGATGACCTGCATACATCCGTTTTCCTCGGTTGCACGAACAAGTGGAAGCCACACGTTTACAACCAGTGTATCACCCGCCTCTTCGGGTATAAGATACGCCAAATCCTGATGCCACGGGATGACAGTAATGTCTTGGTTCGGCATTTTGGCGCGAAAATTAAACTGTGGGTGTGCCAAGATTTCACCACCAATGAGCGACTCGACGACATCAAGGAGCGCAGGTGCCGTTCTGAGTGTAAACATCCCCGCGGTTCGGATTTTCTGGTCGCGGAAATAGTTGCTCCAAACCCAGTTCGGTTCAGAACAGGCATTTGATACGAGTGCGAGTCGCGTCTCAAACGGCTCGTTGTCATAAGTGTCTGACGGATCGAGAATTCCGTGCTTGACTGCCGCCTGTGCACCGTCGTCAACGAATTGTGCTAACTCATCAATCAGAAGCTGGAGTGCATCGTTTGGAAGCAGGTTTCGGACGAACAAAAAACCGTCGTCGTGGAATTGCTGCTTCTGCTGAGGAGTGAGTCCGCCTTGCTGTGATACTTCTGAATTGCGTTGTGTAGACATTGCGAACCTCCGAAATGAAAATCGGTTATGAAGAGATGGGCTGAATTGCGATGGCACTGCCGATTTCGCTGGATTTCATCGCTGCATCGAGCATTTGCATTAGCATCACTGCTTGCGAACCGGAATTGAGTGGTTCATCTCCGTCCCGGATTGCTCGGATGAATTCTCGTGCTTGAAGCGTTATCTCATCTGCCTCTTGTGCTGGTGCTTTTATCGGTTTGACCTTAACGCCGTCAGGTGTTCCAACCAACAACTTCCCGCTTTCAAGTCCCGCCTTCGTGCCATAGAGATGAAACTCCTGCGTCTCACTTTTGACGAGATCGTTTCCGGCTGCTGGGGTGTGTCGGTTCGTGGTATTCATGGAAAATGCGACAGCAAAGTGTAAAGTGCATCCATTTTCAAAGCGCACAAACCCGCACGCCGCATCATCTGCGGTGTAGGTTTGCTCAGGTGGTGCGAGATGTGAAAAGGTGCAATAGAGTCCAGCCATAACCTCTGTAGGACGTGGGCATCCCATCATAAACCAGACATTGTCAATGGCGTGGATACCGAGATCGAGTAGGACACCGCCACCCTTTGCCTTATCGTGCCGCCATCCCCGTGCAGAACACCACCGTGTGCGTATCCATCGAGTTTCAGCGTAGTACACATCGCCGAGTTCCCCGGCTTGTACCAGTCTACGCCCTTCCATCAACTGAGAGGTAAAACGTGACTGCCGGACGAACATATAGGTGAGACCTTTATTTTTGGCAAGTTGTGTGACCGGTATAAGCTCGGCGGCATCATTTGAGGGTGGTTTTTCGCAGAGGACATGGAGCCCAAGCTCCATCGCTTCTTGGGAGACGGGAGCATGCATCCACGTCGGAAGTCCGATGCAGACAGCATCTAAGTCGCAGGCATCAAACATCTGCCGATAATCGTCAAAAACGCGGACCCCTTTAATTCCGTCTAAGACCCTTTTCCTGCGAGTTGGGTCTGGGTCAGCGAGCGCGACGAGTTGGACATTTGGCTCTCCAGCAAGAATAACGGTTGTGCTGCTGATCGTTCCTCCGACACCAATGATACCCACTTTGATTGGATCCTTCATGCAGACTCTCCATTTGCGTTAGATTGACAGTGAGTGAAATCGCATACCGGCGTATTGATTAGATTAAAAAGGCTTGACATTTCTCGTGTCTTCCTATAGAGTATACCTAAGTTTAATTTGAAACTAACCACATCCTAAAACAAAATCCAAGAGGAGGAAATCCTTATCATGTATCGCTACTTTTTCGTATCGATTTTTGTGCTACTTTTTGCTGTAGGTCCGGTTATTGCTGCAGGTGAAAAATTGTTGCTTGTTGGCTCTGGTGAACCCGATCCGAAGGACGTTTTGCTTGTAGATTACCTTGAGGACTGGGGTTATGAAATCGAACTTCGCGAACACCTGGCGAAGCATCCGGGTAATCTCGCGGGTATTGATTTTGTCTTTATTTCGGAATCAACGTCGAGTGCTAACATTTTGGACGCTTACAAAGATTCCGCCATCCCAGTTGTCAATGCAGAGACATGGACTTATGACGATATGGGTTTCGCACCCGATGGAACGTTCAACTCCGATGCGGGCGACGACTTGACTATCGTCAACAGCGATCACCCCATCACCGAAGGTTTTAAGGGTAAAGTCACGGTTAGCAAACCCGCGGCATCACTCATGACGTGTAACGGGTTTGAAGGCGATATTGACGTATTAGCGGCGCGCGCCGATAATGACGATTTGGTTGCCATCTCTGTCTATGAAAAAGGCGCGAAAACGATTAAAGGTTCCACGAAAGCAATACACGTCAACATCTGGCCTCATTCAACCGGTTGGCAGATGGTGACAGAGGACGGTTGGGAACTGATTCATCGTTCCATTCTCTACGCCCTCGGTCAGATTCCGTTTGATGTCGCGCCAGAAGACAAACTCGCCGTGACTTGGGGACAAATCAAAAAGTGGCAGTAAGGTTCAGTGCGGTTACAAACCGCACCTACAGTGTTTGAGAGAAACGGTTTTATCGAATTAAATTCTTAATTCTCATCCCACCTTGCCTGACAACAGAGATGCCGATCCAGCGTCGAGAAACACTGAGCAGTCCGGATGCGTTTGTAAGATTGAAGCAGGGTGCATCGGTGTTATCTCACCGTGCAAACAATTCCGTACCGCTTCTGCTTTTCGTTCATCCGGTACAGTGCAGACGATTGTTTCTGCTTTCATAATCTGACGGATGGACATGGAAATCGCTTGGGTCGGCACCTCATCAAGTCCTCTGAACCACCCTTCTCCTACCTGTTGCAACCGACACGCCTCATCTAATTCAACGAGGATATACGGATCTTCTGTCTCAAAATCCGCTGGCGGATCGTTGAAGGCGAGGTGTCCATTCTCACCGATCCCGACAAACGCCACATCGATTTGATGTTGCGAGATAATCTGATTGAGTCGGTCACATTCGGCTTGCGGTTCATCCGTCTCACCATTCAAAAAATGTACCGTTCCGAGATTCACGATGTCTACAAGACGTTCTCGGAGGTATTTACGAAAACTGGCGGGATGCGTCTCAGGAATGCCGATATATTCATCAAGATGGAACATCGTTGTGTTGCCCCAATCAATGGCTTCATCTGAGGTAAGCGCGGCAAGGAAATCAAATTGGGACGCGCCGGTAGCAACGATGAAACTGGCTTGTCCATTTGCGATTAATGCCTCACGCAGTTTTTTACTTGCGAGATGCGCTGCGGCTTCGCTGGTTTCGCGTTTGGTTGTCGCTTTAAAGATATTCATGTCTTTGTTACGGCACAACGGCGTGTGCCTGCTACTTTGTTACGGCACAACGGCGTGTGCCTACTACTTTAACATTTTTGTGAAATCCCGTTTCCAACTCGGCGAGAGGGCAGGGAGCTTTCTGGCTTGTGCGATTTTCTCGCGGTTGTCGGTGTCAAAATAGCGTAGGTTAACTATTTCTGTGATGCTCATCGATTCGGGGGGACTCTCAACGCGGGCGATTGTATCGCCAGCGGTGATTTCGCCTTCTTCAAGCACTCGGAAATAGAAGCCGACGCGCCGACTCTCTAAAAACTGTTTGGGAAACTCTGGGAGTCCCATTTTGTAAGCAAGTTTGAAACAAGGCACACGGGGTTGGGTAATCTGTAATTTCACGGTTGAACCTACCTGAAAGACATCGCCTATGTGGACTGCCTTTTCCAGCAGACCTTCAACAGTGAGATTTTCCCCAAACTGTCCATAAGTTAGGTCGTCTCTTTGCAATTCCTGCTGCCAGTGGGTATAATGTTCAAAAGGATAACCGTAGATGGCTTTGTAGGTGCCGCCGTGTACTCGGAGATCACCCTGTCCATCGCCGTCAATGTTCTTTTCTCTGAGCATAACGGTGCCTGATACAGGCTCTTTGAAAATCCCGGTCCGGATCGTCTTGCCACCGTATTGGATAGGTTTCGGTTTTGAGACGTTTATAGATAAAAGCTTCATAATGGTTATGGGTTGTTGGCTGTCAAGCAAGTAGGTGTTGATTCTCGATTATAGACAGGATTTACGCACTTTTGACCGCAGCCCGTTCTGTTAGATGAAAATTTTCGGAAAACACAGCGTTCTCCTGCCACAAACTCGAAAGTTTGTGCTACAAAAGAGTAGCATACGTAAGTCCTAATAGATTCTTGTGTTAAATTCACGTCATCTTAGTATATGGGTTTGCTTAAGTTGTGTCAAGAGAAAGAACTAAAAATAATACTTTTTTTCTGTCATGCAACACTTGGCTTTTTAAATCGCGTCATTAATAGTAACAGTCGTACGATAGTTGCGTGTGAAAAACGCGCATCGGTATCTTAAAGAGGAGACATTAGATGAAACACGAAGATACACAGCTGGTTCATCGCTGTTTGGCAGGGGACGACAGTGCTTTTACGACGTTGATAAAAAAGTACCAGAAACGCGTTCACGCGCTTGCGTGGCGGAAAGTTGGGGATTTTCATATCGCTGAGGAACTCGCACAGGACACCTTCCTCAAGGCTTATGAGTGGAACACTGAAGAATCCCAGTCAGTTTGCTGGATGGCTCTATGTGATTACGAATCGGCTTTGCATAGCGTGGCATCGAAAACAGAAACCTCCGATGGAATCGTTAGAAACCACAAGCGGAGCGGAGATTGAAGAAATGTCCTACCGCCACTATGAAGATGAAGCGCGTGAAAAAGCCGATGTTGAACACCGTCGTGAACGCGTCAACGCTCTTTTAGAAAAATTGCCAGAAAGTGAACGCACAGTTGTAACGCTCCACTATCTTGGCGAAATGACTTCTAAAGCGATTGGCGAATTTTTGGGTGTATCCCCCAACACGGTTCGGAGTCGGCTGCAACGTGCGCGGCATCGCTTATTAAAGGAGCAAGAAGAGATGATTCGTGAAACACTTGGCAGCGTCCATCTACCTACAACTTTCACCGAAAATGTTGCGAGGCAAATTGCTGATATAAAACCGGCGAGTCCGAGCGGTAGCAAACCGGTCATTCCGGTGGCAGTTTCTGCAGCGACAGCGATTTTTATTTTTTTTATAATGGGTGTGGGTTCTCAATATCTCGCCCGTTTTCAGAGACCCTACAACTTGAACGCACAATCCGAAACCACCGTTGAAATTATTGATGCGCCGATAGTCCTTGATACACAAGCAACGCCGGACTTACGGAACCAAGTTGGACGTTTTGATACCACGGGCAAAAGCAGTGGTACGGGACCTCAAGTTTCGGAACCTGTAATGCTCGCTGCTGCGCAGGTAGAGAAGGAGACGCGTCTGTCAACGGATCAGCAGTGGGTCCAGGCAAGCGGTCCAAAAGCAGGCGGCTCAGTATTGGGATTGTTAGCAAGTTCTACCGGGGACGCTTATGCAGCTTCAACAGCCGGTATCTATAGATTAACACCAAGTGCGTCTGCGTGGACGCTCGTCAATACGACCGTCTCAACCGTTAATACAGCAAATCCCAACGCCTCTAAGATGATAACCATGGCAGCGCGAAAGGGCACCCTCTATCTCGTGTCTCCTGATACAGTCTTCGCTTCAACAGATAGGGGTGAAACATGGGAGTCATTGGGTGTGCGTCCAGAGGGAGATGCTATCGGTTTGGCAATAACAGATGAAGTACTTTATCTTGTCTTTGAAGACAAAGGCATTTTCCAATCCACAGATGGTGGTAAGCAGTGGCACTTGCTGAACGATGAAGTATCTGAAATAAAAGTCCTCGCTGTTGCGACTATTGAAAACACAGTATTTATTGGAACAACGACAGGTCTTTATCGTATCCGTTCAGGCAAGTGGGAAAAATTGTCGGTGGATACGACGAAAGCCATTCACTCGTTGGCTGTTGCTGAAAACAGTGTTTACGTCGGAACAGGTCCCAATACTTCCGAATTAGAAGAACCAGAAGGCGTAAAGAAGTACACAGAGCAACTTATGCGTAAGGATATCCCAAGTTCGTGGGAACTTTTCCAATCAACCGATTTGGGTGATTCATGGACGGATATAACACCGACGAGCAATTCCTTCTTTATGAAAGTCTCACCGGGTGTTAAAGTCGTGGCATCTGGAAACACAGTTTTGGCACTGGGAATGATGCTAAACTTCCGTTCAACAGATGGTGGAAAGACGTGGACAGAGTTTGGTTTCGACTTTAAAACAGGTGACATGAACTCACTAACCAACACAATGTTGAGCTCGATGACGCTGAGTATGTTCCCTGCCATAGCAGTGAACGAAAATACCATCGTCAAAGCGGGTACTTTGGGACTGACCCGTTCAACGGATGGTGGTGAATCGTGGCATCCCTTTATGAATGGAATTGTAAGCACGCAGATATTCAATTTAGTAGGATTCAAAAATGAACTCTACACGAGTACCGCCACGGGTGTTACAAAATCTACGGATGGCGGCGAGACATGGGAAAAACTTCCCATGAATTCTGGCGAACTCACATTAAAACCGACAGAAAAAGCCGATGCTCTCAACAATATGCTGATTTTTCCTAAATTAGTAATTGCTGGCGGTGCACTTTACGGCATCAGCATCGAACCGGGTTTAGCCGCAGAGACTGCATGGCGTATCTTCCGTCTCTCTGCGAATGGTAATGTGTTAGTTCCTATTCAAGGAGTACCTGCTTTTGAGGCAGACACCTTCACAACAGATATAATGGATGCAGTGGATGTAAACCGTCAACTTGAAAGTTTCCCGGGTGCGTTCGCCGTTAGTAGCGATATATTCTATGCAGAACGTAAGCGGCACCTTCTCCGATGGAAACGCGGCGCGTCCGAATGGTTTAACACCGGACTGATAGACACGGAGAAATCTGTTGATGATAGTTTTGACAAAGGTTTCAAGCTTGCTGTTCATGAAGATATTGTCTATGTCGGGAAACGCGATGGAAACCTTTTTCAATCGGTCAATGGGGCGGAAACATGGAAAGACCTAACCTCGAACCTACCCGTGCGTTTTGAGCATTTCAATGATATAATCTTTGCGGGATCAACAGTCTATATTGCTACCGACGCCGGAGTTTTGACATCAAAAGAGGGCGAACATTGGGGTGTAATCACCGATACAGCAGAAGGGCAGACAGTCATTGATCGAATGGCTGCGGCTGGCATGACGGTTTATGGTGCTGGCGATGGTGGGGTCTACCGATTGAACAGTCGTGGTGAATGGGAACAGATTTCGCCGGAAGTACCGGATAGCGTCACTTCGCTTGTTATTAACGGGGATCGACTTTATATCGCGACTGAACACCGTGGGATGTTCTATGTTTCCCTTGAGAAAACGCGGTAGAAATTCAGGAAGTACTTTATGACGATGGATCCCAATCGAGAAAGATACACACCTTTTTTGAAGGAATCTATCCAGAATCCCAACGAAGAAGACATAACCATCGCTCATCAGATAACTATGTCTTCTTCACGTTTCTGAAATGGATAGCGGGCGATTTTTTGAACCTAAACCATAGGAGAAAGATTCATGACATCAGCGTTCGTACCGCGCTTTGCCTTAATTTGGACGGTAATATTTGCGATGCTATTGACAAATGTTTCAGTTGCCACTCCAATTGAAACCGCAAGTAATCCACCTATTGAAAAAGAAAGCAGACTTCTCACTGGACTCCCAACCCTTGTTGTCATAGGTGTCACCTCCTTTGGACGTTGGCTAACACCGTTAGACGAATGGCAGGCTGAAATTCGCAAACTTACTGAGGACGAATTGTTCGTTAAACGCTGGATGTTAGTCAACTACGATCCTGCCTCCCTCGAACGGGCAAACAGAGCACTCTCAATTATCCAACAGCAAAGGAAAGCCATCGAGAAAAAACGCAATCGGTTCTTGTGGTGGTACTATCCTACCATAACTGTTGTTGGCGCAGGTGCGATGATGCTAACTTTCTGGATGCAAAGAGATTAACAGAAAAGGACGCATCAAATGAAGAGACCCATTTTTCTGACGCTTATCGGTATAGGTGTTGCGCTTCTTGTGGTTGGGGTGGTTTTTGTTGTTCCGTGGTCCGGTCAGGTGTTCAACGAGATGGAAACTATCACCGAACTGCACCATCAACTTATACGTGCCTTAGAAGCGTCAGCCCACGAACCACTGACTGCGGAACAAGAAAAGCTTTTGGCGCAACTCCTCGAAATCGCAGCGGGAACGGATATATCCGAAAACCCAAACGATTTAGAAAGGGTCCTGTCGAGTGAACCGTACCTAATACCATTTCTAATTGTTTATATTGCATTAGCTGCGTCTATGAAATGTGAGAAACCCGTGAGTTTGGCAATCTCGGTATCCGAGTAGTTTCTAAGGATCTCGGTGACCTTCGTCTGCAGTGCCTCTAAGGTTTTATACGGCTGCGTAAATAACTGCGCCTTGATATCCTGCCAGAGCCGTTCAATCGGGTTCAACTCCGGACTATAAGGCGGTAAGAAAACGAAAACGATATTCTCAGGAACCTCCAAGGACTTCGCTTGATGAAAACGCCCATTATCAAGCACGAAGACGTTGAGGCTGTCGGCAAACGCTTCGGAGAACTGCTCTATGAAATATTGAAAACATTCGGATGTCAAGTGTGAAAACTCCAAGAAAAATCGTTCACCCGTCAAGGGTTCAACCGCCCCATAGAGATACACCGATTCATAGCGAACGTCTATCTCTCCCACGGGTTTGATACCCCGTAAGGTGATACGTCTACGCAGAACGGGCAAAAGCCCATACCGCGTTTCATCTTGACTAAAGACGCGTATCGGCTGAGAAGCACAGCGTTTCTTGGAAACCGCATCCGCAATATGTTCAGGAAAATCCACACGAAACCTTTCGGAGACTACGGCGTTTTTTTTACATGACGCGGACGAGGCACTTTCAGTTTCGCCCCCCATCTATCACGCACCATCGCATAAACCGTCTTGTAGTTCATCTGAATACCAAAGGTCTCGGCAATATAGGCTTGAATCTGAACATAACTGTGAAAACCTTCGGGCTGCTGAAGTTCGCTGCGGAGCCGGTTTTGCTGGGCTGCTGTTAGGA
Organism: Candidatus Poribacteria bacterium; assembly: GCA_965232115.1. Lineage (GTDB taxonomy): Bacteria > Poribacteria > WGA-4E > WGA-4E > WGA-3G > WGA-3G. Next base: position 1,753,031 of record OZ246958.1, on the reverse strand, counting down.
TCGGCACACGTCCCGGCGCGTAGCCACGGTCGAGAAGTTTCTCAAGACCCCCCGTCTCATAGGCATGCAGCCACTGTCCGACACTGATGCGAGTCACACCGAGGCGTTCTGCAACTTGGATACGGTTTTTCGCCTGTCCGCTTTTCAAGAGATATAGGGCAGTGAGACGTTGGGTTTCATGCTTCTTTTGACACTGGCGTAACAACTCTTTCAGGGTTTCGACACTTTCGGTAATCTCTGGCACTTTTTTATTCATGTCTGCTTCGCTCCTTGGTAAAAGATGCAGCAGAGAATAACACATTTATGAAAAATATTCAATTAGATATGGTATAACATATCTAAAAGCGGTGGAAGGCGAGAGTTACGCAGATTTTTCGGCATACATCGCTGCAATGCCCACACCCAGTATAAGAACTGCTGCACGCGCTCGTATCCAAGCGACATTTGGAACGGATAAGGGCGATGAAGAATTAGAAATCTGGACGAGTTACTATTTCAGAGTCCGAGAATGGGGTATTACTGTTGAAGATCCGCATGACATCATGTTTAAACTCGGCAAACTCCATGAACTCCATCAGACGTACCTGATAGCACCGTTAATAGAGAACGATGTAGAGATATCCGGCTTTCACACCCAAATCGTCCAGATCGGCATGTCTACTTTTTTCATGGCGGAGCACACCCAAGTTTTCAAAGAGGTCTGGCACGAACGTTTAAAGATGGATGGACACCTATCAGGACTTCTATGGTGTGCGATTGCTACACCGGCTGAGTTTGGATTGATGCGTTCGTTTTTTACGGATATGACAGCGTTTCAAGCATTGATTTTCACACATCTCGAACCTGAAGCACAAGCGTCAGAACACTGAAATCTGTTACCGACCTTGCCCTGAATCCTTCTCGAAAAATCCACCTTATTCTCCTCAAAACCCTCTCAACAATTCCAAGAAATCCTACTATTTTTTGCTTAAAAATTCAGATTTTTGCAGATTATGCACCTTTTCCGCCTTAAAATTGTCTCTTTAAGTAAGTACAGGTACGGCAAAGTGACGTTTTATAGTAACACTTACAATTTGTAATAAGTTCGGACAATTTTTGTGTTGATGAGGGGATCTGATGATGTTCAAAACGTTTAGACATCTACAACGGACTGTTGTTGGTTTAGCTGCTGTTGTTCTATTCCATATATTAGTTATAGAAAACAGCACTGCGGAAAAATGGGAAATTATCTCACAACTTCCGACACATAGAGAGAAATTCTCCACCGCTGTCGTTAACGACAAGATCTATCTCATCGGCGGTACACCCTTTGGGGTGAACTTAAAAGCAAACACACGCCTCAACCTTGAGATAGAAGGAAAACTTACCACACCATGAGACAACGCAAATACTAATAACCGACAACTAATAACTCTTATAGTGGATCCCGAAATTATTTGCACACTATGCATCGGCGAGGTTAGGAAACCTCGCCTACCAGTGGGGCGGAAGTGTGAATTTATTTTTAGAATTCACTATAACATGGAGTACCCTGATGGAAAGAGAAGACGATGTTCAGCTAATTCGCAGCATTTTGTCAGGCGACGATACGGCATTTAGTGTCTTAGTCCGAAAACACCAAAAGAGTATCCACGCGCTTGCGTGGCGGAAGGTTGGTGATTTTCATGCTGCTGAAGAGATTACGCAAGATACTTTCTTCCAAGCATACAAGAACCTCGCAAAATTAAGAAATCCGAATCAGTTTGCGGGATGGGCTTATGTCATTGCGAATCGACTTTGCCTGAGATGGCTAAAAAAGAACAAATCTACGATCCAATCCTTGGAGGGCACCCCTATGGCAGAGATTGAAAAATCCTCTTATACGCGTTATGTATCGGAGCAGCGGGAGATAGAGGTTAGGGAGCATCGCTATGAACGGGTGAAAAAACTTCTTGCACAGCTGCCAGAGAGTGAACGCACGGTGGTGACGCTCCACTATCTCGGAGAAATGACAGCAAAGGAAATTGGAAAATTTTTAGGGGTATCGGTCAATACGATTAAGAGTCGGCTCCGCCGCGGCATCAAGCGTTTACAAGATCAAGGGGAAGAGTTCTTGGTCAATGAGACACTCGGAGGTATCCCATTTCCTGCCCACGTAACCGAGCGTATTATACGACAAGTTGCCGATATTAGTCCGACAGCCCCTCCGGTTGGAAAGCCGTTAGTGCCGTGGGTGGCTTTTGGGACGACAGCGGTTTTGATTCTGTTGATGCTCGGGGCGAGCAACCAAATTCTGGCTCGCTTTCAGAAACCATACAATTTCGAGGCAGCATCTGAACGAACGATTGAAATCGTTGAAGCCCCTATCGTTCTTAATGTTGCGGCGAAACCGGCTGTGCGCAACCAATTTGGTCGTGCTGCTACACCGGGCAAGAGTAGTGGCAGCAACCCACAAGTTTCTGATGTGACACCAGCATCTGTTACATCGGACGATGGCACCACATTTTCTACCTCACGATGGACACAGGGAAAAGGACCCCCAGCGGGTTATATCCGTGACCTTTTTGCTACATCTGAAGGAACCGTTTATGCTGCTGCATCAACAGGGATTTATAGATTATCAGCAGATGCGACCGCATGGATACACGTCAACGCGAGTATCCCTATTGGTGAATCTCGAATACCAATGGCGGAGTATGACGGAGCACTTTATATTGTTTCTACTGACGCGGTATTCACTTCAGATGATAACGGCGAAACGTGGCGGACCCTGGGTCCCCGACCAACTGGAGATGCTGTTGGACTCATCATCACAGAAGGACTACAGGCAGAAAGTTTGGCAACAGACAAGACGATATATCTTGCGCTTAGAGATGAAGGGATTTTCCGATCTACAGACGGTGGGGCGCGATGGCAGTTTTTTAACCACGGGATAACAGCCGAGAAAATTTCCACACTCGCTGCTGTTGGCAAAACAGTGTTTGCAGGCACAGAAAACGGACTCTACCGTCTCAATTCAGGTATTTGGAAAAAACTGCCGTTGGATACACCAGATGCCATTTGTTCCATAGCAGTGTCCGGCAAGAATCTCTATGTTGGAACAGGTTCCGACCTGCTGGTGAAATTATCTGACACAGAACTCTATGAAGCAACGAAGAATACCTATTCGCCGCCAGTCAAGATCTTTCATTCAGCTGACTTGGGAGTTTCGTGGACCGAAATAAGTCACACTGGTGTACATGGTCTTAGGCATGCGCATACTGGTATAACGATTTTAGCGAAAAATGAAACACTCTTGGCACTGAGCTACAATCAATTTCATTCAGCAGATGGCGGACAAACTTGGACAGAACTTGCAAGCGACTCGGGTTGGGTGTCGCATAGTAGCCTTCCAGCTGTAATGGTGAAAAAAACATATTACAAAGCGCGTGTATGGGGCATTCACCGCACGACTGACGGTGGTGAATCATGGCATCCATTTATGAATGGGATAATAGGGACACATATAGTTGATCTGGTTGGGTTCAACAACAGACTCTACGCACATACGGGCTACGAAGTCTATCAATCATCCGACACGGGCATGTCTTGGAAAAAAGTGCCAGTTGATCGACAGGGCGTTGTGCTTAACCCCAGGACGAAACACGCGGGTGAGGCAAAGTTTGCGATTGTTGGGAACACGCTTTATTTTGTTTCATCTGAAGGAGAGGTGTTCCAAATTTTCCGTCTATCTACAGATGGCGACATGCTCATCCCTGTTCAAGGTGTTCCGCTTTTTGATCGTAAAACAAATTCTTCTTATGCGATCGCTCGGATGCAAATTGAGACATCTTACGCCATAACTCGGCTGCAAGGTGAGACAGCTGCAGTCGGCAGCGATGCATTTTATGTGGAATACCAAAGGGGACTCTTCAAATGGAAAGTCGGCGATCCAGAGTGGACATATACGGGATTGGTAGATGATAGCCAAGGGTATGATCACTGGAATGCTGGGAAATACAGAGGCGGATTCAAAACGGCGGTTTCGGGAGAAACAATCTATGTAGGTCAACGAGATGGCAGGTTGTTTCAGTCGCTTGATGAAGGACACAGTTGGCGGGACATTACATCCAGCCTGCCGCTGCGTTTCACGCACTTCAAAGAGATAACTTTTATAGGATCAACCCTCTACGTCTCAACAAACGCAGGGGTCTTAACTTCACAAACAGGCGCGCATTGGCGGGTGCTAACGGATAGCGCGGGCGCGCGCCCTATCATAGATAGATTCGCTACGGATGGTATCAAAGTTTATGGGACCGGCGAGTCGGGCGTCTATCGCTTGGATATCCGTAACCGATGGCAGAAGATTTCTTCAGAAAGTGTAAATGAAGTGATCTCTCTCGCAGTCATTAAAGATAGACTCTATAGTGCTGTTAATAGTCGTGGGATATTCCACATCTCGCTTGAGGAGTAGTCGGTTGTTAATTATCATTTAAAACAGTGCTAAGTTACTTACGTTCCTAAGGAGAAAATACAGATGAAAACCACACGATTTTCGATTTTAGTTGGACTTTTGGCGATATTTACGATTGCACCGAACACCTTTGCGCAAGACTACACAACATTGGAATTACCTGAAGGTGCTAAAGCACGTCTCGGTAAAGGTAAGATAAATGAAATAAAGTATTCTCCAGATAGCACACGTCTGGCAGTTGTAAGTGCTATAGGTATTTGGATTTACGATGCACAAACTGACGAAGCACTTGAACTGATCAAAGGACATACGGCTGAGATTAATAGCGTAGCGTTTAGTTCAGATGGCAATACCCTCGCCAGCGGGAGTGCGGACAGCACTATCCGTCTCTGGGATGCGAACACAGGGAACCATCTCCACACACTCACAGGGCATACGAAGCCGGGCAGAAACTTTATTAGGTCTGGGGTTCTCAGCGTAGCGTTTAGTCCGGATAGCATGATTATCGCCAGCGGGAGTACGGACAACACTGTCCGTCTTTGGGATACGAACACGGGTCTCCATCTTCGCACACTCACGGGGCATACGGCTGGGGTCAACAGCGTAGCGTTTCATCCAGATGGTGCCACCCTCGCAAGTGGGAGTTGGGACCGCACTGCCCGTCTCTGGGATGTCAACACAGGTAGCGAACTTAAAACACTCACCTGGCATACGATTCCGGTCGCCAGTGTAGCGTTTAGTCCAGATGGTGCCACCCTCGCAAGTGGGAGTTGGGATCGCACCATCCGTCTTTGGGATGCGAACACGGGTCTCCATCTCCGTGCATTTACCGGACATACGACTGGAGTCAACAGCGTAGCGTTTCGTCCCGACAGTACGGCCCTCGCCAGCGGGAGCGATGATAACACTGTCCGTCTCTGGGATGTCAACACAGGGGACCATCTCCACACACTCACAGGACATACGGCTGAGGTCATTGGTGTAGCGTTTCGTCCGGATGGCACCACTCTCGCCAGCGGGAGTGAAGACGGCACTGTCCGTTTCTGGGATGCGAATACAGGGAGCGAGCTCCGCACACTCGTGGGGCATACGGCAGGGGTCATCGGTGTAGCGTTTAGTCCAGATAGGATGACCATTGCAAGTGGGAGCGAGGACGGTGCTGTCCGTCTCTGGGATGCGAACACGGGGAACCATCTCCGCACACTCATAGGGCATACGAATACGGTCAACAGCCTATCGTTTAGTCCGGATGGTACTATCCTCGCCAGTGGGAGTTATGACGACACTGCCCGTCTCTGGGATGTGAAAACGGGGCACCACCTCCACACACTCACCGAACATAGAGATTGGATCAGAGATGTATCGTTTAGTCCAGATGGAACAATCATCGCAACCGCGAGTGGTGATCGCACCATTCGTCTCTGGGATGTCAACACGGGTAGCGAGCTCCGCACACTCACAGGGCATACACATTGGGTCAGAAGTGCCGCGTTTAGTCCCGATGGGACGACTATTGTCAGCGGGGGTTATGACGACACCGTCCGCTTGTGGGATGCGAACACAGGTAACGAGCTCCACACGCTCACAGGGCATACGGCTGGAGCCGCCAGCGTCCTGTTTAGTCCAGATGGCACTATCGTCGCCAGTGGGAGTTATGACGACACCGTCCGTCTTTGGGATGCGAACACAGGGAGCCTCCTCCACACACTCACAGGGCATACGGATTCGATCGTCAGTATATCGTTTAGTCCAGATGGCACCCTTGCAAGTGGGAGTTGGGACCGCACCGTGCGTCTCTGGAATGTCAACACGGGTAGCGAGCTCCGCACGCTCGCTGGGCATACCGCCGAGGTCGACGGCGTAGCGTTTGGTCCAGACGGCAATACCCTCGCCAGCGGGAGTAAGGATGGGACCGTACTCGTATGGGAACTCAATCCCTCCACGACATCAGATGTCACTGAACCTCCAAGACCCAGAGAGGATGTCACAGGGGACAATATTGTCAACATCCAAGACCTTGTATCGGTTGCATTAAATCTTGGGAAATCAGGATCAGATCTTGGGCAATCGGGAGACAAGGCTGCGGATGTCAACGGCGATGGGACTGTCAACATACAGGATCTTGTCCTCGTGGCAAGTGCCTTAGACGCAGGTGCCTCCGCGCCTGCTTTGAATGCGCAAGCCCTCCAAACGTTCAGCACTGTAGATTTAGAAAAATGGATTCAGGAAGCCCGGCAATTACCGCTAACAGACCCGACTTTTCAACGCGGTTTTCTCATTCTACAACAACTCCTTGCAAGATTAACACCGAAACAGACGGCTTTATTGCCAAATTACCCGAATCCGTTTAACCCTGAAACATGGATACCGTATCAGTTGTCAAAACCTGCACATGTCAAAATCTCTATCTATGCGGCTGATGGGCAGTTAGTCCAGAACCTTGCGTTAGGCACGCAAGGGGTTGGAGTCTATGCATCGCGTAGCCGTGCGGCGCATTGGGATGGGAAGAATGCTTTAGGAGAATCTGTTGCAAGTGGTGTCTATTTCTACACACTCACTGCGGGCAATTTCAAAGCAACGCGGCGGATGTTAATTCTAAAATAGACGTTCTGGCTTGCAACGCAATGTGCTTCGCAACTGATGTCTACTCCAAGTTTTACTAAGAAACTCTCAAAAAATCAATGGAGGTAAATCATGAAAATGCGCTGGATTTTAAGCTCTTTGATATTGTGCGCGTTGTTAGTTACCAACGTAGCCAATCTTACTGCCGAAGAAAATTGGACCCGGAAAGCAGACATGCCTACAGTTAGATCCTCTTTCTCTACCTGTGTCGTGGATGGTAAAATTTATGCTATCGGTGGTGAAATCGACAGATTTGGGGATATGGGGATCGCAACAGTAGAAATGTACGATCCTAAAAGCGATACATGGCACCGAAAGGCAGATATGCCCACAGCCCGCTCCGGTGTATCCATCTCGGTTGTGGATGGAAAAATATACGCCATCGGTGGAGCCAAAAAACATAAGCGCCGGATTGGTCCCGGTTGGGGATACGATATTAAAGAGTTAGCAACCGTGGAAATGTATGATCCAACTACAGACACATGGATACAAAAAGCGGACATGCCAACGCCCAGAAGTACCAACACCTGTGTCGTGGAGGGAAAAATATATGCCATTGGTGGATCAGCACCCAATAATATCAAGATAAAGAAGCCGTGGCGATTAAAAACTGTTGAGGTATATGACCCAGCGACTGACATGTGGGCAAAAGGCAGAAGTATGAACAGTGAGCGTTCTGGTGCAGCAATGAGTGTCGTAGATGGCAAAATATACGCCATGGGCGGAACAGGATGGCCACAGATTCCATTTCATCCAGGTCCTTTTCTTTCGAGCGTTGAAGTTTTCAATCCAAAAACGAACCAATGGCGAGAAATAGGAGAGATGCCTGAGGCAAAATCGGGTCATACTGCAACTGCGGTTAACGGAAAAATCTATGTGATGGGCGGATTTTTTCGAGGTGACGGACGGGATTTTAGGTATCTTTCAACGATTGACATCTACGATCCTGAACGGGGTCGTTGGACGCAAAAACCGGACATGCCGGTTGGTAAATCCGGACATACTGCCGAAGTCATAAGGGGGAAAATTTACGTCTTTGGTGGACGCATTGAGGATGCGGAAGAGGCATTGCTTACTGTCGAGGTTTATGACACGGGCGAATTTCCTCAGAGCGTCGATCCAACGGGTAAACTTGTTAAAACGTGGGGAAGCATTAAAAAAAGTGGTATAGCGAGGTAGTGGCACCTCGCTTCATACGATACGGACGATGCAGTCGTCTACCCCGATTTAAGGTTTTTCGCCAAGATTTCAATGAGTCCCGCTAAAGTTGGGAACTGGTCGCGCGCCTCTGGGGGAAGATCAGCGAGGTGCGTGTCCCCCACAAAGCGGTACATATCCGCTGCACCTGTTAAGATGTTCGGTGTCAAACCGACATGCGCGAAGGTCGCTGAAATCTCTTCCATCTCACCGATCCAACGTCTCGCCTTAGGAGGCATACCCGGCAATCCCTTCTCCATCCGTTCAAACAGTGCAGACTGACTCAACTGAAATTCGGCGGTGAGTGCTTCTGAAACACCCAAAACCTGCGCCGCTGTGAGCAATTCCGTGCAGAGAGCAGTTAAGCCTTTTGTTAAGGATGCGTAGCACATCTTAATCGCAGAAGCGTGTCCAATCTCATCACTGAGTGGTCGTACATCCAAGCCGTGATTACTGAGTTCTGAGAAGAGACTCAGGTCGGGTCCTGAGGCGTAAAATCGGGTTGCTCCTGGATTCCGCGGGGGTGGCCCGATAATGGAAGCATCGACGAAAGTCCCACCTGCTTCGGTAATGACCTTTCCCAATTTGCGAACCGTCTGTGGTGCGATGGCGTTGCAGTCGGCATAAGTTAGCGTCGCATTTGTCTGTTGAAGTGCTTCTGCGATTGCAGAAGCGGCAGACATCGCCTGTGCTGGCACCATGATCGAGAGGATAAGGTTTACTTCGGTTACCAATTGTGGGTACGTTGGGACATCTTGGATACCTGCTTTTTCTGCGAGCTCCCGCGTGCGTTTGCTTCTTCCTTGCAAACAGGTGATAACGCGCAAACCATTTTGACGGAGCACATCTCCGACGGTGTGTCCCATATCCCCAGGACTTAAAATTCCGACAGTGTTTGGCATAATAGGCTGAGACTCCCTTCTCTTTTCCTTTGTCAAATCCGAAATTCTGGGTAAAGGCAATGTTTCTAAACGTTGATGTCCGGTGCGGTTACAAACCGCACCTACAACACTAAGGTAGACCTGGCAGTGGCGTTTTTTCAGATGTGAACGCCGACAGTGTTGATTGCTTTGAATACCAATACCGCACCGAGCAGAATGACGACAGCAGCACTGATAATTGGCAAGCGTTGTAACCAGACCCCTTCGCCGGTGAAACGCTCAATCAACGGTTTCGCCATTACCATCAAGATACCGATAGCAACCAATACAGCAGCAAGCCCCAATGAGAAAGCAGACAGAATAATTAGACCCCACACAAGTTTGCCAAGGCTAATCGCAAACAGAAGTCCGATGAGTGCATCAACACACGGTACAATGCCACCGGAGATACCCAGCGATAGCAGCCCCCAAAAACCGGTTCGCTCCGGCGGGACATGGGTATGCGTCCGCCCTCCATGACTGTGTGAATGCCCATGGTCGTGGTCGTGATCATGCGAATGTCCATGGTCGTGATCGTGGTCATGATCGTGGTCGTGTGAATGCGAATGCCCATCGTCGTGCGAATGACCGTGATCGTGTGAGTGTGCGTGATCATGCCCATGAGGGTGCTGATGTCCGTGACTGTGGCTGTGGACACCGCCGCTATAATACTGTTTCATGTTTTTTGCGAGGAGCCACGCGCCAATACCAACAATCAAAATCCCAGAAAACAGACTCAACCACGGGACGATATCCTCGGGTGCAAACTCCTGTGCCACCAACATGACAACACCGAGCGCGATAACGCTGAAGGTGTGCGTAAAAGTGACAACAAGCCCAAGGAACACCGCATCAATGACTCTGCCTTTAGAACCGACGAGATACGCAGCGACTATGGCTTTTCCATGTCCGGGTGTTAATGCGTGCAAACCGCCAAGCACGAATGAAATGACAAGCGCAGCGATTGCGAGCTGCAAGGTAAGGGGCCGGTTTATCAGTTCCTTTATCTTATCGCCTGAATGTTCATGTCCCTCATCCGCCAATCCTAATGTGCACGCGATAACACCGATAAAAACAATAGTAAAAATAAAAGGGTAACGTTTCTTCAACACTGACTAAATCCTCGCGAATTTTTGGAAACGTCTGTCGGCGACGACTTCACTGACGTAAATGTTCCCATTTGAATCGATCCAGATGCCGTGTGGGGAATCACTGAATTGACCAGGATTACTTCCTTTCTCCCCCCATCGTCCGATGACTTCGCCCTCAAGCGTCATGATGCTGATGCGTTGTCCACCCTCGGCGATGTGGATGACATTATCACTATCAATAAAGAGATCGTTCGGCGAGCGGAGGTCTGTCCACTCGGTCAAGTATTCACCGTCATTGTTGAAAATCTGGCAGCGGAGGTTCCCGCGGTCGAGAATATAGACGCGATCGTTGTGGTCTACGGTGACATCGTGCGGTAGATTAAATTCTCCTGGTCCCGTGCCTGGTGCCCCCCACGAAACGATGACTTCGCCGTCTGCGGTCATTCGATGTACCCGCGATTGTCCGTAACCGTCAGAGACGTACATCTCACCCGATGCCGAGAGGACAGCACGTGTGGGTTCATTAAAGGGACCGCCTGGTGCTCCGGGTTGATTGACAGTGCCGAATGTCTCCAACAGTTCGCCGTCAAGCGAAAATTTCCGAACAGTGTGATCGACAGTGTCTGTGGTGTAAATTTCGTCATCGGGGCTAATCCAGATGCCGTGGGGTTTCTGGAAGATATCCTTGCCCCATTCGGTGACGAATGTGCCATCAGCCTCGAAAACGAGCATCGCGGGTTGTGGACTGCGATTGTAGACGTAGACGCGATCATTTGAGTCACACGCCACCCCTGAAACGAGTCCGAGTTGGGGAATCATCCCCCACCCTTCTACGACCTCATATTGATAATCACCTGTCCCAAAAGTTGCCATGGTCATGCCTCCTGTGAGGTGTGAGCGTTTACATATTTAGCGACAATAGACTTCAGGATCTGTACGATGCGTTCTGCTTCCAAAACACCATTGTATGCTTTCGACAATTCAACGGTAAGCACAGGTTTCTTTGTTTCAATTTCGTTAACAATTCCGTAAACAAAGGTCCAGGTGTCAGCGACAGTATAGCATCCAAAGATTTCTTGTTCAGGCTTGGAGTTCCCTTTCCAATTGAGCCATGCGGCAGCGAGCATTTCCCCGTAAAGTTGATACTGTGGATTGGGGGCGTGAATACCCCTCTTAGTTTCATGAACAACAAGATAAGGTTCGCGCATCTTTCCGGCAATAGATAGGGCAAGCGCACCATCGGCTTCGCCCTCGAGTTCAAACGCCGGGTAACGGGCTGTGAGTGGGACTCCTGCCCACGCTTGAATATGCCCTTGCTCTGCCAGAACCAACAGCGGATAGATAGCGCGCGCCCAGAGAGTGGCTTCGTTCATAAGTATAAGTTGCCGTTTCTGCAACAGAGATTTCACATAATTAAGCAACCCGATTTCTTCCGTATTCAGAGCTAATTTCATCTCATCCCATTTGTCAGATATATCTGGCCGCTCGTATAGGGTTACAAGCGTATTGAGTGCATCTTCGGTGAGCTGTGACAATGGATATGTTTGCATCGTTGAAAGCCTCCTTTTAAGTGTCCTACAAAGCTCTTAACTGCTACAAAAGCACCTCTGAACACATCTCAAAAGGATTTCAAATTCAATAATATCTGATTTTAGGATATATTGCAACTTTTTTTAAAAGACTCCATTTATCAACAAAACGGCGCGTATGAGATCCGCTTCTTGAAAACCGGTGGCATAGAGGACATTTGTCTCATCAACATACGTATATCTATTCTCACCGAAAAAGTGTGTGACTTCAAAATTCAGACGGAATGTTCGGCTCAAGTCGTAATATATGCCTGCGCCCCAGTCAGAGAGATTCGCGTTGAAGTCGAAGTATCGGAAGTTGAACCGGTCAAGGGCATCGTTAATAAAACCGACGCGGACAACACTGAAGTAGACGAATGCACGCGCTTCTCGGTAATTGTAGAGGCTATGGTCGCGTATCCACGTGAAATCAAGCTGGACGCGATCGTCCCAAGAGGTTTCCGTCGTTCTATCATCTTGATTGAAACGTCCACGGAAATCTTCAAAATCCCGTGCGCGATAGTAACTTGTATCGGTGGATCGGATAAAAGTAAGCCTGTTGGAGAGCGCGAGTCGGTAGGCTTCGTTGATGTCGTAAGATACAATTAGATTTGCATCTGCTGTATCCTGAACAATCTGTTCGTCAAAATCAGATTTGGTATAGAGGTCCGCGTCTAAGTCATCTTGATTGTCAATTTCCACGTCGTGTAGGTCGCGTGTATAACGGAGTTTGAGTTCCGTTTGGAACATCGGCGAGATTAGGGACTGCGTTGGTGCATACTTCCTAAATCGCACTTCGGCTGGATTGAGGTAGTAAAGGTTTCCAGTGCTATCAATGCCCTTGAGTTCCAATGCAATGTCGGTTTCCATTTCTCGTCGGAATGGGATCAGCAACTTTTGGGTATAGACACCATCCGTGGTAAATCGCTGAATGCGCCGCAGTCGATAGCGAAACAGACGGGTTCCATCGGTAAGTCGTCTCGTTGGATCGTCAAGTCGCATTGGAAGCGTGGAGACGAAATCTTTAAGATACTTCGCTGTATCGGCAATGAGCAGCGTTCCGTCTTCCAAAGCCGCTATCTGGAAAGGTTCAATAAATTCCCCCGCTGCGTCTCCATATTCGCCGAAAGCGTTTAAGAATTCCCCATTAGCACTATATTTCAGCACGCGGTGCCCTTTTTCATCAACAATATAGAAGTTTCCGGTTTCGTCAACGGTTATATCGACGGGATAGATAAAGTCTCCCGTTCCGGATTGTCTGAGCGGATAGCGAGCAAGAGGTTTGCCATTAGCATCGAGTTTGAAAATGCGTTTGTTTCGACCGCCAGCATCACAGACATAGAGATTGCCGCGTCTGTCTACAGTTAGCAAAAAATTGCGCTTTGTGTCGCCCTGCGGAATAATGAGGATATAATTGCCGTCGGCATCGAGTCCGGGGCTGGCTGCTTCAAGGGGTGCCACCCGTTTGCTGAAATCCTGAATTGGGTAGGTTGCGACAAAGGTACCGTGCGCGTCGAATTTATGGACGCATGGCGCGTAGTTGAAGATTTTTAGTTCCGGTGGCACTTGCGGCGTCGGGTTGGAAATCTCAATGAACATCCAATCCATTACATAGATAGCATTGTCCGTCCCTACAACAATATCTGTAGGATTGATGAATCGAAATTCGCTGTCTGCCGCCATCTGAATGTCGAATACAAAACTTCCGGTTTCATCGAATTTTTGGATTCTGAAGTTATCCGTATCTGTAATATAGATGGCACCATCAGGTCCGAACGCCATAAATAAGGTTTCTGCGAATTGCGCCTCGCCTTCCCCTTTTTCACCGAACTCACTAACAAATTTGAATTCTCCAGCGGCGTTTAGAGACATCGGAAATAAGAACAGAAGACAGAGTATAAAGTTTCTTAGTTTAGACATTTGCTATTTTTTGGACGAGCGATTGACCTTTCTCATGGACAGATATTTTGATGATTTGGTGGGTTCAGGTGTTTTTTTCGGATATTGTCTAAGACACCATTAATGAATTTAGGCGAGTCTGGCGTGCTGTAAGACTTGGCAATCTCAACAGCCTCATTGATCGCGGTGGCTGGATCAACGTCAGTGAGATAGAGTATCTCATAAGTCGCGCATCGTAGGATTGAGAGGTCTACGATAGGCATTCGGTGGAGTTTCCAGTTTTTAGAGGTGTTTTGAAGCAGCGTATCAATAGATTCGAGATGTGCAGTGGTGCCTTCAACAAGTTGCCTTGCGAAGCAACAGAGTTCGACCGATGTATCCTGACGCTGTGAAAACCCATCTATGACCGTTTGCGCCGGTGTCTCAGTGAGTTGAATTTGATATAGCATTTGCATCGCAGCGATGCGTGATTGTCTGCGAGAGAACATTATATATTCCTATTGCTGCTTTTTATCGTCACTACATAAAGGCATTTGTTCGAGTGCGCGTATTAGTTTGTATTATACACCATTTCAGGCGAGGTGTCAAGTTAGTTTTCAGGTGCCGGTTATTGAATGCCTCTGGCACAAATATTTGAAATACTTGACAATTCTGTGAAAAAGTTTTAAAATCTCACCTATTAGCCTTGAGTGAAAGGAGAGATCTGTGAATCTACGCAAAAGAGATTATGGTACAGTTGTTGGACCACACCCTCGCACTGCAGAGGCAGGGTTTAAGATGCTGCTTGCTGGTGGAAATGCCGTTGATGCCGCAGTTGCCGCTGCTTTCGCAGAAGGGGTTGTTGAACCCTCGCACAACGGCATTGCCGGATATGGGGGTTGTGTACTCATCTATCGTAAGGAGACACAAGATGTTATTGCGATAGACTACAACACCTCTGCGCCCGCTGCTGCTTCTGAAGATATGTTTACAATTGAAGATGCTCCAGACGCAGTTGCGGGGTATCGTGTGCCGGGACGTGTAAATGTCCACGGACCACAATCCATCGGGGTGCCGGGAGTTGTGGCTGGCTTGTGTTTAACGTTGTCGGAGTTTGGAAGCCTACCGCTTGCGGATGTGCTGCGTCCAGCCATCAATTCAGCACGCCACGGTTACGCCCCGAACAGTGCGAATCGGGGTGGTATGGCAGGAAACGCCGAGCGATGGAAAAAAGATTTTCCAGAAACGGCGCGCGTTTTCTTGAAAGACGGTAGAGCACCGAAGAAAGGTGAAAGACTCACGAACCCTGAACTTGCTCGGACCCTGGAGGCAGTCGCGGAAGGCGGACGCGAGGCATTCTACGAAGGGTCAATCGCTGAAACAATCGCGAACCACATTCAGGAATTAGGGGGTTGTCTCACTGTGGAGGATCTGAAGAACTACCGTCCATTTATCACACACCCCTACGAAATTCAGTATCGCGGCTATTCGGTCTATACGGCACCCTTGGGTGCGGGGGGACTAACGACTTTACAAATGCTGCGATTGGTAGAAGAATTTGACATGGCAGTAATGTCGGTCGCCGAAAGGTTTCACCTTTTCGCTGAAGCGATGAAAGTGTGCTGGCCCGAAAGGCTCCGTCGATTCGGCGATCCAGAGTTTGTTGATATAAACATAGAAACAGAACTCTCTGATAGTTTCATCGCTACACTCAGGGAGAAACTACAAGCCGGTCTTCAATCTCCGCAACCCGGAGAAGTTGTTTACTACGAACCGATGAACTGCACAAGTCATATCTCTACTGCAGATGCAGAAGGGAATATGGTATCCCTGACACAAACGCACGGCGGTGGTTTCGGCTCAATGGTGACTGTGCCTGGCACGGGGTTGCTGTTTGGTCACGGTGTCGGACGTTTTGATCCCAGACCTGGCATTGCGAACTCAATTGGACCCGGTAAACGTCCACTTCATAATATGGCTCCGTTTCTTGCCACACGAGAAGGGATGCCCTTCGCTACGTACGGTATACCGGGAGGTAGGACTATTCCGAATAACCAGTTGAACATTAGCGTTAGTCTTATGGACCTTCAGGTACCAATACAGGCGGCGTTGGATGCCCCGAGGCTTCACACCGATGGTGCCGAACCGATTCAAGTCGAACCGCGTGCGGGTGAAGAGACGCTGATAGCGTTGCGGAAACTTGGACACGAGATTACGCCAAGCGCAGGTATCGGCGGTCCTGGACACGGTATTCGCCTATGGGAAGATGGGGTACGGCATGACGGTGGGACAGACCCGCGAGGCGAAGGTAAAGTAATGACGAAGTAACAGGAGTTCTGGCAATGGTTTTTCGCGACGATGCCCTCGCTGGACTACATATCGTAATCTCTGGCGGGTGTGGGGCGATCGGACTTGGAATCGTCAAAAAACTAACGGCACACGGTGCGAATGTAACGGTGAACGATATTCTGTCGGTGCAACTCGCCACGGATCGACTCACGCAGAATGAAGTTGATATTGAAAAGATCCACTATGTCAAGGCAGACCTGACGGTTCCCGATGAAACGGATATGTTAATTAGTCGGGCGCGTGAGCATTTCGGACCTATCCACGTTGCGCTGTGTCATATTGGTATGGTGATTCCGAAACCCTTGTTAGCATACAAAGCAGAAGAATGGAATGAGACAATGGCGGTCAACGTCCGGACAGCGTTTCTGTTGGGTAGTGCTGCCTCCCGTTCAATGCTTGAAAACGGTGTTAAGGGACACCTTATTTTTACAACATCTTGGGTCGCTGATGTACCGTGGCCGGAGATTGGACCGTACAATGTGAGTAAGGCGGCGATGCAGCAGTTAATGCGTTCCTTTGCCCGTGAATTAGCGGATAAAGGGATTCGAGCCAATGCAGTTGCGCCTGGGATCGTCAGCGTCGGACTCGCAAAACAGCAGTGGGATACGGATCCGACCTACCGCGCCCGGGCACAGAAAGCGATACCACTCGGCGTTATGCAACCGCTTGATTCGGTGGCAGACGCCTTTGTGTTTTTGTGTAGTTCTGCTGCAGCTTATATGACTGGGACGGTGCTGCTGGTAGATGGTGGATGTAGCCTGTACCCGATGGATGACGCTTAGGTCTCATAAGAAATAGGTGAATACATTTTTCGTTTGGTTTAGCAAGTAGGTCTCGGTGTCTAATGATTCTGGTCATCTCGAGACCAAATCCTTGAACCGAAAACTTTCGGAAGCAATTACATCAATTGGAAACCTTTGGTAAGGTTTCCCGATGTGACTTCAACTTCGTGCTTTGTGACAGGCGCGAAAAAACGGAGAAATCATGGCACAATTTGTAAAAGCCGCGACAACGGATCAAATTCAACCGGGCAAATGTATTGGTGTAAAAGTCGACGGTGTTTTCATAGGTATTTACAACGTGAAAGGCGAGTATTACGCTATGAACAACATCTGTCCACACCTTGGTGGCGTTTTAAGTTACGGTTTCTTAGATGATAACTGTGTTACGTGTCCACTCCACATGTGGGAGTTTGACGTGACGACTGGTGAGTGTGTCTGGCCAGGGGAGGAGAAACAGCCCACTTATGCTGTTAAAGTGGAGGGTGAAGATATCCTTGTAGATGTCGAAACGCCGCTCTAAAGCAATTAATGAATACGTTGTCCGCGGGTTTTAGTATGGCGGCGTGATCGTGTGATCACGCCTTTCAAATAGGAGAAAAAATATGGCATATCTGCTCACCGGTGGCATGGGATGCATCGGTACTTATGTGATCCGTGACCTACTGGCTGCTGGTGAAAAGGTAGTCGTTTACGATTTCGCTTACGACTTAACCATCCCAAAGATGGTACTTAGGGACGACCAACTTGAAGGGTTCACTTTCGTGCAGGGCGATATTACCGACCTGCCACAGGTTTTACGCACCGTCCAAGAACATGAGATTGATCGGATTATCCATCTGGCATCGTGGCAGGTGCCAGCGTGTAACGCGAATCCACCTCAAGCACTGAAAGTCGTTTGCGAAGGGACAATCAACATACTGGAAGCGGCGCGTATTTTCAATCTCAAACGGGTTGTCTGGGCAAGCAGTGTTGCTGTCTTCGGTGCACCAGAAGATTACAACCACCAACAGATTCTCAACGATGCGCCGCACTACCCGAAGTTTATCTATGGGGCGTGCAAATCTCTGAACGAGAGGTATGCAACACACTATTTCGACGCTTACGGGGTTGACTCCATTGGACTCCGGTTCACTGCTGTTTATGGAGTCGGGCGGACGCGTGGCATGAGCTCTTTTACGACGCAAATGATTGAGGCAGTGGCGTTAGGTGAACCGTACGTCTGTCCTTTCGGCGATGATGCGGTGGATTGGCAGTATGTGGAAGACGTGTCGAGCTCGATTGTGCTGGCGTGTACCTGTCCGACAACACGGACACGCGTTTTTAATGTGAAAGGTGGCATTCGACCCGTCAAGGAAGGCGTTGCGTATCTTAAGACGCTGGTACCGGACGCGCAGATTACACTAGAACCGGGGGTGTTTGGCATCTCATGGGACTATGACGCGACAGCAATTGCTGAGGAGATGGGATTTACACCTGCGTATACAATGGAACAGGGGATTCTGAAAACGTTCAACCGCTTCCGTGAGCGGGCAGGACTCGAACAGATAACGCCTTGAAGGGTGAAGGTAATTACACCCCCCAAGGCGTGAAAATGTACTGCTATTGTCTAATTTTCCTATTGGTTTAGTAATACTTCTTCATTTGCGCCCAAGTGGCAGCTAACTTACCGCGGGCATCGACAGTGAGGACCTGTTCCCAGGGGATATTTCTGCCTCTGGAATCGGCTTGATGTATATCATCAAAGTTTGGATGCCCCCAGCCCCCGCTATTGTTATCCACAACAACAATTTGGGCTGTATCGCCATCAAATCCAGAGAGATCCCATTCTACGCGTGCCATGGTTTCGGTGTTATTGCCGGTTGATGTGAGCACAACTTTGCCATCAATCTCCAAGTTAACACTGCACGGCGCGGGATCATCTTTCCACGGGTGGTTGCCACCGCCGATGAGGAAATTCATGGTTTTTCCGACAATCGTGAACTCGATGGAGGTAAGGGTGCCTTGAGGTCCATCGCCTTGAGTAGCCCCTGGATTCTGTCCGAGTTTCTTACCTTTATCTGGACCTTGGTACTTCTCATATAACCCTAACCACCAGTCTCCCTGATGTTCAGAAGGCTGACCGCGGTTCCGTGCTGTTGGGTTATCGCCCCAAGTGGGCTGAAAGTCAAACGCTTCTCCATCTGCTTCCCAATCCGTGAGGTCGCCTGTTTCAAAATCGTTGTTAAACGTCTTCGCTGAAGCGAGGTGCACAGACAGGACCAGCAGCGTCAGGAGAGCAGATAGAATGGCGAGTGGAAAAAATCTCTTTTTCATGAGGTGGTTTCCTCCTGTTTCTGAAAGTTGTCTTTCAAGTAAGTGAGTTAACCTTAAACCTGTAACTGATAGGACTGTTGTGCATAATATACTATTGAGGAATTAATGGCAAGAAAATTCGTGAGTCAGAAAAAACTCCGTAGGATCATAAAAATTCCGATAACACACCTACAAGCTGCCGCGCGAAAATCAATCCGACAATACAGACAATTGCTGTTAAGGTGCGCTTCTCGCTTTTAATAGCGCGCCTCCAAGAAAAATCGTGGGTCGATGGATCGGGATACGGATAGAAACGTGGAAGAAAACGGGGTACCCGCTCTTGATATGCCTGATAGACGTGCCCGCAGGACTCCGAGAGATACGCCTCCTCCAGCGCAACAATTGGAAGGTATTGGGAGAAATAACCCACAATCAAGACAGCAACGAGCCAATAGACATTTGCGACAAGACAGACCCCGAAACTGAGCAGGAAATTGCCGAGATAGAGTGGGTTTCGGACGTAACTATAGGGACCGGTTGTGACGAGATCCCGGGCGGCACCGAGTGTTCTGGCACGGGTGGACGCGCCAGCATAGCCGACTGCCCATATTCGGAGAAACTCGCCTACGGCAATAAACGGTGCACCGATTGCTATTGTATACCATGCGGGATTAGCGAAATAGAGGAGTGCAAAGATGAAAGGGATCGGCGTGTAACTACGGATTTTGAAGAGGAAGTTGCCAATCTTTGCAGAAGTCATGTTTTGTATCGCGCCAACGAGTGGGTTGATTCTATTTCGGTGTCCGCCAGATGAGGATGCTACCGATAACTGCGTAGAGGATATTCGCGCCCCAACAGGCGAGGAATGGATGGAGTTTTCCGCTCTCACTCAATCCCTCAAGCGTTGCGAAGGAAAGTGCCCAATAGATGAAAGAAATAAAGAAGGCAATGACTAAACCCGCAAAAAACCCAGCCCTGCCAAACCGGATGGCGATTGGTGCGCCAAGCATAATGACGACGACAGCAGCGAAAGGATATGCTGTTTTGTGGTATAGCTTTACGCGCTCCTTCCGGGAGATCTGCCCTGCTTGTTGTTTGTATGCGATCTGCTCGCGGAGCTCCTTAATCGTCATTGCTCTTGGGTCTTTTTCGCTCCCGATAAAACGAGCGGGATCTTCATAACGCTCAATAGCATAAGCATCGAAAGTCTCGTAATTTACCTCAACGCCTTTCTCAAAATGACGGATATATCCATCGGTGAGTTCCCACTGCGTAGGTGTCCATGTTGCTGACTTCGCAAAGAAGATGCGCTCAAGTTGTTCGTCTGTATCATACTCATAGATTGTCAAGTGGCTGATTTTCTGAGCATCTAAGACGATTCGCTGCGAATAAAAGATACGATTGTTTTTGCCTTTAAAGACGATATTTCTGCCGCGTCGAGGTCGGACTTTGTTTTCCAAGAGGTGTGCTTGGTGGAAGGCGGGTGATGCGACTCGGTCATAGAAAAGCGCGAAGAGCCCACAGATAAGGAGTGTCACAGCAAGGATAGGGACGAGAATCCGGTAAACACTGATCCCACCAGCCTTCATCGCAGTGAATTCGTTGTTTCTCACCATCCTGCCGAGTGTAAAAAAGACAGCGACGAACGCAGCGATGGGTACCATTTCCATGATCCGACGAGGCGTTCGAAAAAAAACAATCTTGACCGCGGTTATATAGTCGACATCGTCCTCAAATTTCTTGAGATCATAATCGAGCAGACGGACGATAACAACTAACGCGATAAAGAAACAGAGCCCCACAATGAAGGCGCGGAGGTATTCCCGAAGCAAGTAACGGTCTAAAATATTCAAACGATGTTCACATCCTGAAACTTTGATTTCAAATCGTGAGGCAGTGGGACGCGTATGCTACAATTTCGCGTTTTGTATATCTATGATGTAGCAGCTAAGATTCTGCTTTCCTATTAACAACGAGTGGCACTTTCCTGTCCCGATCCCGCCAAGCGCGTAATTTTCCTTCGCCCATTACCCAGAGACTGAGCGCGATTCCAAATATCCCAATGACAATATTCGGTAGCCACATAGCAAACATTGGCGAGAGAACATTGTCAACCCCTGCCGTCTGTCCGGCTTGTAATAATAAATAATAGATGACGATTACAGCTAATCCGATCCCAAATCCGATCATTTTGCCGCTCCGTTTCACCATCAACCCTAACGGAATACCAATTAAACCGAGTGCGAAACATGCAAATGGAATAGAGAATTTTTTGTGATATTCGACCTGAGCAAAACGGAGTTTATGGCGTGTGTAGTCTGGGTTTGCACTGGTTTGGACAGTAGATTGCAATGTGCCGATGAATTCCTTGAGTTGAGCAACACTCATCGAACGCGGGGTCTGATTTTGAAATTCGCCGCGCTCCAAGTCTTCGGTCATCTGAAGTGAAAGTTTTTGTTGTTGAAACTTCGTTATACGAAACTCATCTGGATTGTCTGTTGCGGGTTCATAAGAAAGTCCGTCGTAAAGCGTCAGCATTGCTCGACCGTCTTCAAAAGCGAGGGTCGCTTCTTGTGCGTGGCTAAATACTGGGCGTCCACCCCAGATGCTATCCCAGATTTTGACGTTCTGCATGCGTCCGCTTTCTGCATTGGTAGATTCATACATCCACAACTTCCCCTCGGTTTCCAATTCCTTCATAACAGTGGCTTCCTCAAGGACGAAAGCGGGATTATGTTTTTGTATATCGCGTCTGAGTGAAGCATAGGCGAGGTTCGCCTGTGGCAAGGCATAGTCCATTAGTGCTAAGTTCACAAAACTCAATATCAGCGCGACTCCCAAAAGGGGTAGCATCAGTTGGTAGAATGCCACACCGTGCGATTTCATTGCCGTTATTTCGTTATCAGAGGCGAGTCGTCCAAGTGCAAGCAAGATCGCGACCAAAACTGCCATCGGGAGTGCTAACACAACCATGACCGGCATCATATAGAAGATTAATTCAATAAGATAGAACGGACTGACCCCTTTCTGCACAAAAAGTTTCGTCAGCCGAAACAGATCATTGAAGATAAGCATAACGGTGAAACAGGTGAGTGCTATTATGAAGGGCGGAAAAAATTCTTTGAGGATATATCGTGATAATATTCGCATATAGTTGTCAGGAACCGAGAACCTTTAAAATATTTATCTATTTTTCTATTAGTTGATTTATGGTTAAAAAACCTTTATTTTTTTAGAAAACCCATAAGTTAGTGGGAATACACACCGTTTTTAATTTGAAATTCCGCGATTGAAATGCTATTATATCCCTTATGAAACTCACGCTGGAACAGATTCAACTCACAACTGATGATCTTGCAGACGTGGCAGCACGCCATGTCTCCTCCCAAGAGATCTATTCTCCGACAGCACCGAAGGCTCCTTCCGCGCAATTCGGTTGGCGTGATAGATGGTGGTTAAACCAGACAGCGGCAGCAGCAGTAGCGATTCATTACTGGTTTTTTGCGTCGGGCGACGAGGCATGCACAGCGGCTGATGAAGGTAGATTCCGGCTATCGGCGCAGACGGTGCCAAAACCCGGTGGACGTGATTCTATCTATCAACCACCAGCGAACAATAAACACGGGCTGGGCGATATGGTATGGCAAGCGGGTGCGAATTTCCTATTCGTCCAAGACACCGTTGTTATCCTGGTAGCAGAAACAGGAGGGAAGGTCTCAGCGGACACAACCCTCCAGATTGCCCAAAAAATCTTTTCAAAGATTCACTTTTTTATCGATTCGCCAAGCGTAGAATAAAAACATTAGCATCCTGACGGTTTTCGGTCAAGTCCCGCTTGCGCCGTTGTTGCGAGCTGCCAGCACCTTTCATCATCTATGGTAGATTTCACAATTACTTAGTCACTCTGCACCGGCGAGGTTAGGAAACCTCGCCTACCAGCGAAGGGAGCCTCCGGGATCTAATAGTCCTGATACCACGTCCCGGACTGCTTGGCTACACGAACATTCTGTTCGCCTCCGAACTGGCGATGTTCAAACCACGGCAGTGCGCTTTCAGCTGCAGCGTTCGCATTTGTGAAGTTCGTTGTCGCTTCGTTTTCAAGGAATTGCTTGACGGCGTTGGTGTCAGGGTAATACTGGACAGCGTCTTTCCAGATGGCTCTACCACAGAGGAAACCACTTGCACCCGCACCGGTTGCAAGGTGGACGTTCTCGATAAATTCCTCAATATCGACACCGGCACTTAAGATGACCCAAGGCAGCGTTGAGGTTTCGTCCAATTTCTGACAGACCTCTTTCACTTCAGCAAGCTCATAAGCCGAATCCCCAGCATAAAAATCAGAATTTTGATAATCCGCAGTGTATTTAAGGTCGGCGGGGAACTCTAACTTTAGAATATCGACTTTATAACTGGGATCAATGAATTCCTCGACGCTCCGAATAACAAGGTCAGGTTTCTGTTTTGCAAATGCGACGCTTTTCGTAGTCCCTTCAAGTGCGTAGCTCACCAATTCCAACAGAAACGGCAGATCGTGCTTCTCACATTCGTCTCCGACATGGCGTACAAAGGCTTGCTGATGCTTCAGGGTTTCCGGTGAGGCATCGGGATGGTAGTAGGCGAGGAGTTTAATGGCATCTGCTCCGGCGCGCTGCGCCTTGGCAATACTCCAATTTTCAATAGGGTTGGAGAGACGCTCGTTCTCGGCAACCCCTTCGCTGACATAACCTGATTCTTCATAGGCGAGTAGGAGTGCGACATCGCGTGGGATCTCCCTGATAGAGTAGGGATGTCCGTAAATCGGGTCGGTGAGAACTGCAGTGGCATTCGGGGCAAGAACCCGCGTTATCAAGGTTTTGAGTGCGGCGACATCTTCATATTGGACATCGGCATTGTCCTTGTTTAGTGTATCAGCGAGTGCTTGGACCATGGAGCCGCGCTGGTCGATTGCCATCATTTTAAAACGACCGTTTGTATCGGCGAGTTTGGTGATACCACGCAATTTTCCAGAAGAAATATCGTTCATTAACCTCTCCTTTTTTACTGGTTATCAGTTAGTATTCACGTTCAACGAAAAAATGAATTAAAGATAAAAACAATTGTTTTGCACGTTCATCAGGGAGGGCAAAGTTATGGCTAAACCGTCCTGCAGCTTCCTGTAGAAGGGCTTTAGAACGTTGTTGGGCGTAAGTAATAGATTTATATTTCTGCATTAACTGAAGAACGCTCTCAACTTCCGCCTCGGACTTCTCATCTCGCGGACGTGCCATGATATCAATAACCTGCTGTGCTTCGGTAGCAGTGCAGGCGTTAATGAGATGAATAAGAACGAGGGTGCGTTTGCCTTCGCTGATGTCGCCAGCGATCTCTTTTCCGTACCTACCGACATCACCGATGAGGTTAAGGACATCGTCCTGAATCTGGAAAGCGATTCCGATGTCCTTGCCGAGTTCAACGAATCCGTCTATTTCTGTTTCACTTGCACCGCCAATAATTGCCCCGACCCGACAAGGCGTGATACAGGTATACCAAGCGGTTTTCTGTACACACATTGTCAAGTAATCTTCCTCGTCGAGATCCCAGCGGTTATCGTTGACCCAACTTAATTCGATGTGCTGTCCCTCAACCACCTGGTTGCTGAGTTGTATAAACTCCGATAAAATTCGGAAGGCAAGTTCATGTCCGAGGACCTCTGTATTTCGGTGGAGGAGTTCCCACATCTTGCAGTGTAGGGCATCGCCAACGTTGATTGCCATCGGAATTCCGTGCTTTTGATGGAGACAGGGTTCACCTCTACGGAGTTCGGAACCGTCTTCAATATCGTCGTGAATCAGTAGCCAATTCTGGAGGAGTTCGAGGGAGGCGGCAGTGTTTACGGCGCGTTCTGGATCTCCGCCGAACGCTTCACAAATAAGCATACAGAGCGCGGGTCTTAACCCTTTACCGGCGCGGCGCGGGTAGTCTAACATCATCTGGTACAACTGATGTACATCCGGGTGCTCGTGGGCAGTCGGGAGGAAATCGAAGATGCAGGCATCAACCCTGCGTTTGACATCGCTGAGGTAAGTCGTAACAAGGTGCTGTGTTGGTGAAGGTTCCTGTTCAGTTTTCTGCATCGGTGTCCTTATATCTTACGCCGCTCTTCTGTTGCATTTCTCCCGCACTTTCATGGGGTACTTAAGCACGAACGTCAGGCTCCATCAAGCCTCGCAAGTTTTGCTTTAAAATTATAACACATTGGGACGGGAAAATCAAATTTTTGTTGAGTAGACGCGTGTAAATATTTTCGCAGCGGATTGCGAATAGGGGTTGGCGATTGGCGGTTGGGTGTTAGTTCCAAGCCAGACAAACAGACCCTTAAATTTAAACTAAACAAAGCATCATTCGCCTTACAATTCATCTAAATCAAGGGCAACAAAACGGTATCCGAGGGGTTTTATACGCTCAACTAAAACTTCTCGGATTTCGAGTGCATGCGCAAATTGCGCCTCGGGGATCTGGATGCGTAAAACGGGGGCATGATCGAAGAGAACAGCATCTTCAATTTGAAATTCGTGCAGTACCTGTTCAATTTCTTTGAGTGAAGTCGGGTTTTCGCCTTGTCCGAGAATGTGTTCTTTTTGCATCTCAGGAACGTCGCCTCCAATCGCTTCCCGCCATGAATCCACCATCTACGAAAACCATTTGACCGGTGACAAAATCGGAGGCATTGGATGCGAAGAAGATTGTCAAACCTGCCAAGTCTTCAGGCTCTCCCCACCGATAGGCGGGTGTCCGGTTGAGAATCCATTCATTCCGGGCATCTTCACGTGCGGGTGCGGTCATCTCTGTTCGGATAAAACCGGGTGCGATACCGTTTACCTGAATGTTGTGTTCCGCCCATTCGACGGCAAGGAGTTTTGTGAGTTGGAGCAATCCACCTTTTGCCGCAGTGTAGGCGACGCTCGTGGGTAACCCAATCGCTGAGGTGAGCGATAAAGTATTAATGACCTTGCCAGATTTCTGTTCTTTCATAACATTGCCACAGGCTTTTGCGAGAAAGAAAGCACCTTTGAGATTAATATCTGTGACGAAATCCCAATCCACTTCGGTAAAGTCCAGTGCAGGATTCCGTCTATTGACTCCAGCGTTATTGACGAGCACATCAATTCTGCCGAAGGTTTCAACAGTCTGGGCAACGAGCGTATCAATTTCAGTGAGATTCCCGACATCCGCCTGAATTGGGAGGACGGTTCTACCGGTCTCCGCAGTAATCTGTTCAGCAACGGGTGTTAATGTCTCCAGTTCTCTGCCGACAATGGCGAGTTTGGAACCCGCGCCTGCGAGCCCTTCCGCCATGGCAAGCCCAATGCCACGACTTGCGCCAGTAACGAGACTCACCTTGCCGTCGAGTCGAAACTGCTGGATGATACTCGTAGCAGATTTTTGATTCATATATTACTCCAATTTCAGGGCAGTACTAATCATTCAACCCTTCCTGTTCCGCATATTCGGACAGCAGGTTAGTATTAATAGGTTTTATTTCTCCGTTGTGTTCCTCAGCAAGAGAGACAAGCAGTTCTGCTCCTGGCGAGAGTTTTAAATTAATTTCAAGGGCGACAACATAGATAGCAGCGTTATTGAGATTCTGTTCACGAACAGCATCAAGAATTTTCTGCGTGCCGGTTTCAATAGAATACCCCTCGACTGGAGTAGGGAGACCGTCCGTTACTAAAACGATAACAGAAGGATCAAAAGTCAAAGCGGCTTCAAGAGCAGCGAGAATATTAGTTCCTACATTCCCTTGAATACGTCGTGGTGTAAATTTGTCAAGGTATTTCAAGGTGCGTTTTATATTCGCGGAATTCGCCGGCAGCATCTCCCTGTGCATGGCGTTTGCCTGTGCAAAAAACGTCACCAGATTTAAGGCATCTCCGCTACCGAGCATCATCACCGAATCTTGGATGGAAGTAATGGCTAATTCAAGTTTGTTGAGTCCTGCCGCCTGCATACTTGAGGATACGTCAAGACAGTAAACAACATCCTTGGGTCCATTGAGTTCATTGAGGAAATCGATGATGCCGAGCCTATCTGCGATACCGTCAACCCCACCGCCGCCGAGGAGTCCATCGCCGCCGCCCTGTCCACTGCCGCGGAACCTACCCATCCCGCCATCGCCGCGCGCCCGAACTCTGCCGGTAACAACCCCGCGACCATCGGTGCGTCCGGGTTGTGAGATGAGCCTACTGAGATTTGAGGCTTCCGCATCTCGTAATTGGGCATCCGTCATAACATCTGGGATGGTTTCACTCACGGGTGCTTTATTGACTTCAACATCCTCAATCACAACGCGTGAACTGAGTTTCATAACTTCATCTATTTTGTTCCGCGTCGTTTCAATTTTCCTATCCTCCGCATTTCTTGCGAGTTGCTGATTGGGATCATATAATTTCTTTGTCAATGGCGGTTTCGGTTTTGGGCTGCGCTTCCTGGGTGCTTCTGCATCGTCAATCAAATCGACGGCAAAAGCATCCTCCTGCTGATTGCTGAGTTGGTTTATGGGCAAGAAGAGGTAAACAATACCAACAATCATGTGGACAATAAGAGATAATAAAACGACAGAACGTATCCTATTTCTACGCCGTTCGGCATCAATGCGCCAATTCAGGAGTTGATTTAACATGATAAACCCTCTTAGTGTGTTTTCTCTTTGATTGGTACGTCTCGGCAATTAACGGTTGAGGTATTTTATAGGGTTATAACTATACACGGAACGCCACAAACGAACAACTTCCGATACATGGTAGATATCTATGTTTCAGGCGAAGGCTGCTGGTCTTCAAAAGCTGCAATCCACGTTTTGCCTTCTGATGTCAGTTCATAGTAGGTATGATTCCGGTGCTTAATCCATTTGCCTTTAACGATATTTTTCCGATATTGGATTACACGTCCTTGCACCCGTTTTAATCCACCAAGTTCCCTTAATTTTCGGTGTCGTTGTTGCATCTCTTCAAGTGGAACCCTCAAAACCTCAGCGACAACGATAGAGTAGTCCATTCCGAATTCTTGATGGTGCTTGAGTATAAAGTAATCCGTTTCATCAAGTTCGGCAAATTCGGGTGCGAGTGGGACAGCATCTGCTGCAGCTTCAGTCGTCCGAATCTCATCCCATGTTACCTTTAGCAACCGCTCTATTCGTAAACCTTGGACTGCATTGCAGGTGGCGTTGTGGACAGTAATCGTGCCGTCCTCTTTGAAATAGCCGGTAATTGGGTTTCCATCTTGTGGGGTGCAACATTTGGCGATTTTATATGTGAGTTCAGCCTGCATTTCTTTGCACCATTATTAGGTTATATATTATACCAGATGCCTGGCGAGGTTAAAAAAATTCGCCAGCAGTGGCTTAATCCCGTTTCAATGCTCGGTATCCGATGTCGTTCCGAAAATGTGCATCTGCAAACTGAATAGCAGAAACGCCCTGATATGCCCGTTGAATCGCATCGTGTAACCCGTCAGCAGTAGCCGTAACACCTAACACCCTACCGCCATCCGTGACGATGTTTTCACCATCCTGTTTCGTGCCAGCGTGAAAGACATTCACCCCTTCAAGCGTTGCAGCATCTTCCAAGCCTGTAATAATTTTGCCCGTTTGGTAAGGGTCAGGATACCCCCCCGAAGCCATGACGACACAAGCGGCGGCTTCGTCATGCCATTGCACGTCAGTGTGCTGTGCGAGCGTTCCATCAATACACGCCATCAACAAAGGCACCAAATCGCTCTTGAGACGCGGTAAAAGCACTTGCGCCTCAGGATCCCCAAAACGACAATTGAACTCCACCACCTTCGGACCAACATCCGTAATCATCAATCCGACGTACAACACACCCGTGAAAGGTCTTCCGATATCCGCCATACTCTTGACAGTTGGGTAGACGATGCGCTGCATTACATCGTCGTGCAATTCAGGCGTGATAACAGGGGCAGGCGAATAGGCACCCATTCCGCCGGTATTTTTACCCATATCGCCGTCGTGCGACATTTTATGGTCTTGCGAAGAGACAAAAGGCAGACAGTGTATACCATCAGTGAGGACGGTAAACGAGGCCTCTTCACCGATTAATTCTTCCTCAATCACGACGCTATTGCCTGCTTCGCCAAATGCTCTGTCTATTAAAATGGTTGTGACAGCTTGCGCAGCCTGTTTGAAGGTACGTCCGGGGATAACGCCTTTACCCGCAGCGAGTCCGTCTGCCTTAACAAAAACAGGTATATTTTGATCTTCGACATACGCCATCGCCTCTTCGGCATCCACGAATGTGCGGTGCGCTGCGGTTGGTATATTGTTTTTCACCATCAGCTGCTTGGCGAAATCTTTGCTTGCTTCAAGACGAGCGGCGCGTTTATTGGGTCCAAACGCTTTGAGTCCGCGCTCATGGAATGTATCAACGATCCCTTCAGCCAATGGTGCTTCGGGCCCTACAACAGTTAATCCGATATTTTTGGATTCCGCCCAGTCTGCCAAGTCCGTGAACTCGTCTGGCATAGATATAGATTCTGCGATTTGTGAGATGCCGGCATTGCTGGGGGCGCAATAGATTTTTTCAACGAGTGAACTCTGGGCAAGTTTCCAGACGAGTGTGTGTTCACGTCCGCCTTGCCCAATAACCAGTATTTTCATTATGTCTGTCCTTTTTTGAATGTATTATATCAGAATATGTTCGGGGAATCAAGAATTTTCAATCAATACGGAATCCAAAGGTTTTAATTTGACAAAAGACATCAGTTGGATTATGCTAATTGTAGATAAGGAGAACGCCTGAATGCGTAACACACATCCTCGAAAATTGCAAGCCTACCGAACTCCAAACGGGCGGGTACCTTTCACCGAATGGTTTGATTCAATTCGAGATAAAAGGACACAAACTCTAATTGAGGCACGACTTATCTATCTTGAGCAAGGTAATTTCGGCGATTGCCGCTCTGTTGGGGCGGGTGTTTTTGAACTCCGTATCCATGTCGGCGCAGGCCATCGTATTTACTTCGGCGAGGTAGATAATACAATCGTCCTTCTGCTTTGTGGTGGAGACAAATCATCTCAGACGCGAGATATTGCACGCGCAAAAACCTATTGGAGCGAATACAAGGAGACCCAACGATGAGAAAAATGAGAGATTGGCGCGAATACTTAACTGAACGATTTGCTGCCGACCGAGAGGAGGCAATTGGCTTTCTCCAAGCAGTCTTGGAGGATTATCCAGTTTACGGTAACGCCGCAGCGGTGGTGAGTGCAATAGCTATGGTTGTGGAATCGCAGGGCGGGATTGCTGAACTTGCTAAAAAAACCAGCATAGATGCACACATTCTCTCGGAAGTGCTTTCAAGCGACGCTGCACCGCGCATTGATACGCTCGTGACTATTCTTAATGCGCTCGGGTGCAGGCTCTCAATCGAACCTCTAAAAGATGAGGAGAGACTATCTGATCTTGAGCCTACAGCGGAAATGGAAAGTTCAAAGTTCACAAATGCCGAGACTCAATTGACTGGATCAAATTCACCTCAATAACAAGGGAATTATCAATGACTGAACAACACCATGAACTCGCCCATGTTTTTACGGATGCCTCGCAGGTTGTTAACGATGCCCGCGGTGGCACGCCACGCGACGTGAATACGCCCTATACCTTTCCGGGTTATAGTAAAACAGAATGGACCGAAAAAGCTGCCGCATTGCGCCAACAAATTCGGGTTGCTAACGGCTTAATCCCAACACACGAACCGACACCGCTAAATGCCGAAATCTTCGGGAGAATCGAACGAGAAGATTACAGTGTGGAGAAGGTTTACTTTGAACCCTTTCCCGGTTTCTTCACAACCGGAAATCTCTACCGTCCGCTTGGGAAATCAGGTCCGTTTCCGGGGATTGTGAGTCCACACGGACACTGGGCGCGCGGGAGGCTTGAGAGCATTGAACGGGGTTCAATCCCTGGTCGCTGCATCAACTTTGCTAAGCAGGGTTACGTTATTTTCGCCTACGATATGCTCGGTTACAACGATAGTGGTAAACAGATAGATCACCGCTATGGTGGTGTGCAGGAAGGATTGTGGGGTCTCAGCGCAATGGGACTTCAACTTCAGAACAGTATCCGCTCCATCGACTTCTTAGAGAGCCTACCAGATGTAGACAGTGAACGCATTGGGTGTACAGGTGCGTCAGGGGGCGGAACGCAGACTTTTATCTTGACAGCGGTTGATGAACGGATCAAGGTTTCAGCACCTGTGAATATGATTTCAGCGACGATGCAAGGCGGTTGCCTCTGTGAAAATGCGCCGAACCTGCGTTTAGATGTCAGCAACATTGAGATTGGCGCGCTGATGGCACCGAGACCGCTTCTACTGGTGTCGGCGACAGGGGACTGGACGGTGAATACACCGACGGTCGAATATCCTGCTATCCGAAGCATCTATACCCATTTTGATGCAGAAGATAAAGTGCATCAGGTTCAGGTAGACGCAGAACATAACTACAATCAAGAAAGCCGAGAAGCCGTATATGCTTGGTTTGCTAAATGGTTTTTAGGAGCAGAGGACGCTTCGGCGTTCAAAGAGGTTCCGTTTCAGGTTGAGTCGGATGAGGCACTCTTGGCTTTCTCAGGACGCGAGATGCCCGCACATGCCTTAAAACAGGAGGCGTTTCTACCGACTTGGGCGAATCGCTGCCGTACAGCAATAGAACAACGGAAACCGACGAATGAAACAGAACTCCAGACATTCCATGAAGAGATGGGGAGCGGGTTGCAACACGCACTCGGATTACAAATTCCGAAAAGCACGGACGTAACGCTTGTTGAACCGAAGGGTGCATTTCCAACGACTTATCAAAGGAACTTATCCGCGAGACATCTCGTCATCGGTAGAAAGGATATAGGGGACGGTATTCCCGCTATTCTATTTAGCCCAGAACCACAGGTAGGACATGACCCCGTGGTTGTTATTGTTCACCCAGAAGGCAAAGAGAAGTTAATTGATACAGAAACGGGCGAACCGTTGCCACTCATCACGGACTTGCTCAGTGCCGACCGGAAAGTACTCCTGATTGATGTTTTTGGTACAGGCGAACATACGGATTATAAGAGATCAGAAGACACCAATTACTTTACTACCTATAACCGAACAACTGCTGCATCACGCGTGCAAGACATTGTGACGGCACTGCACTGTTTTACAGGTAGGGGTGACGTTTCGGAAGTGAATTTGATTGGGATTGGTGAAGCGGGACTGTGGAGTCTGTTGGCGGCAGGATTTACGGATGTAAAAAATGTTGTTGTGGATGCAGCAGAATTTGACCTGCAAGACGATCTTGATGGTGACGCTGCTTTCTTGGAAACGCTACCCATACCGAATATCCGGCAGGTCGGGGACTTTCGGACTGCGGGGACACTGATTGCCCCGCGACCGCTGATTATCCACAATACGGGTAATGTATTTGACACGGGATGGATTGCTGAGGTATACGGAAATATTGGCGCAAGCGAGCGTTTGCTTGTGGAGAGTGGTAGATTGTCCCATGAAGAGATCGTTGCACGGGTGACGGCAGGCTAATTAAGTGCGGGGACACAAATAAGGATTGAGTGTTCTCACTTCAGTTGTAATATAATCTGTCAGATTGTGTGTTCTAAGTCGCAAACTAAAAGTTTGCGGTACAAAATAAGGAAAAAATATAGGGCGGACACTGCGGTCCGCCCTTACGTTTGTCAGCACGATTTGTAACCGTGCGGAATTACAAAATTGTCTTCTATGAAAGGTTGTATCCACGTTCGTTGTGTTGAGAAAGGTCGAGTCCCATGCGTTCCTCATCCTCCTCAACCCGTAAGCCGACTATGGCATCAACAATCTTGAGGATGATAAACGAAAGCACACCACTCCAAACAACGGTAACGAGGATGCTGAGGAACTGTGCCCAGACCTGCTTGCCTATTGTCATACCTTCAGCCAACCCAACGCCGCCTAAACCCTCAGCGACAAAAATGCCAGTCAACAAGGCACCGACAATCCCCCCGATACCGTGAACACCGAATGCATCTAAGGAATCGTCATAGCCGAGTTGGGATTTTAAGCCCGTAGCCCCCCAGAAACAGACGACCCCAGAAACGATACCGATGACGAGGGCACCGATAGGTCCAACGGAACCAGAAGCTGGGGTAATTGCGACCAAGCCAGCAACGGCACCCGTTACAATCCCTAAGGCACTCGGTTTACCGTGTTTCACCCATTCAACGAACATCCAGGCAATGGCGGCGGTTGCGGTTGAAATCTGGGTGACGAGCATCGCCATACCCGCGGCACCATCAGCGGCAACAGCACTACCGGCATTGAAGCCGAACCACCCGACCCAAAGCATAGATGCGCCAACAACGGTCAGCGTTAAGCTGTGCGGTGGCATTGCTGTTGTTTGGTAACCGAGACGTTTTCCGACTAAGATGGCAGCGATGAGTGCTGCGATTCCCGCGTTAATATGCACAACAGTACCACCAGCAAAGTCAAGTGCCCCGATAATATCGCCAAACAGAGATCCGTCGCCAGACCATGCCATGTGGCAGAGCGGTGCGTACACGATTATAGACCAGACTATAGAGAAGATGAGCATCGCCGAGAATTTCATCCGCTCAGCGAACGCGCCAGCAATCAGCGCAGGTGTAATAATCGCGAATGTGAGTTGGAAGGTGATAAAAACGGTTTCAGGGATAGTCCCAGAGAGGGTATCTACACCGATGCCTTGCAGGAACATAGTACCGAGCCCGCCAACAAAAGAAGTAAGCGTGATTTTTCCTGCCTCCATACCAGCGGTGTTAAAGGCAAGGCTATAACCACAGATAACCCATATAATAGTAATCAACCCTGTCAATGCAAAACATTGCATAAGGACAGAGAGTACATTTTGGACCCGTACGAGTCCTCCATAGAAGAGGGCGAGTCCGGGGATAGTCATAAATAGGACGAGAGCCGTTGAGGTAAGCATCCAAGCGGTGTCGCCTGAATCATGTGCAGCCTCTTGTGCCATCGCCAAACTCGGCACGCCACAAATCAAAAGAATAACAATTAGTGTTCCAATTCGTGTGTAACCAGATCGTTTTTTCGCAGACGTTGATGCACATCGTTGTCGCATCTGGGATCCTCCATAATATTCACAAGCAAATGATGCTTGTTCCGTTGTTCTATAAAAGCAGACTGCTCTGTCTACTATTCAGTTAAGGGTACACTTTCGCTGGTGAATTCCAAAATTTCATCCAGCAGAAAAGTGAGTTTGTAAGCCAGAAGTTATATTTCCCGATTTTTACGATAACAGGCATTAATTTGCCATTTTAGCAGAATACAGCGAAGGTATCAAGTAGTGATAGACCCCGTCCTAAAGGGCGAGACTTCTGCAAAAGTTTTACAGAAGCATTCGTGCGATCAACGACCACTGCTTCCAGTCAAAGACTTACGTAGCCTACTGCAACAGACGCTATCCCAACTGCGACACAAACGTGTCCTTACGAAAAGTTTGATACACATTTTCAAATGGGATTCAGCATGACCTGTCTTTCCCTACTGTGTATGTCAGGCAGATTTTTTACAAGTATAGAGTTGTAAGGCTTTTACGTAGTTGTCTCACTTGTTTAGCGTATCTACCATAGCATCAACTACAACCTATGCCGATTACAATGCGTATTATAGCAGATTCAACCACTTGTTTCAAGGAAAACAACGTCTACATCTCCTACCTAAAGGACGGAGTTTTGACGCTGAAGATTATGATAATTTCAAGTGTATTTAGTCCCACCAGCGTTTCGATCCAGTGAAGGTAGCATCAGTTCCTATTGGAATAACCAGTGAACTATAGTCTACAACAAAGAAAAAAAGGCAATCAAATACAACAGCAAAAAGGGAAACGCCCACAAATCGTGAAGTAAAACTCAGGGATAAAAGTGAAACTTCCAGTGGGCGGTCCCTATTCGTTTTATAGCCGAAAGGCTATGAAAAAAAATACGCTTAACGTATTGCAGAGACGTTGAAGTCTGGATAGGCACTTGCCCCGTGTTCTTCGTAGTCCAGTCCTGCTTGTTCTTCTTCTTCCGTAACCCGTAAACCTGTAGCAGCTTTGATACCGTAGAAGAGAATAAAGCCAGTAGCGAGACACCAGACGAGGACAGCGACGACACCGACGAACTGTGCCCAGAGAAGCTCGAATCCACCACCGAAGAAAACGCCACTTTCACTGTCGAAAAACCCGAGGAGAATCGTTCCTAACGCACCACACGTACCATGTACAGAAATAGCACCAACCGGATCATCAACGCGAAGTTTTTCAAAAAACAGGACACTCAACACAACAACGATACCCCCCAGGGCACCGATAATCGCAGCGGATACTGGACTCACAGAGGCACAGCCTGCAGTAATTGCGACCAATCCAGCGAGTGCGCCGTTGAGGGACATACCAGCATCGGGTTTACCGAGGAATATCCACGCGGTAATCATAGCCAGAATAGCACCCGCTGCTGCTGCGAGGTTGGTGGTTACAGCAATACTGGAGATGTCGGCGGCATCAGCCCCCATTTGGCTACCTGGGTTAAATCCGAACCATCCGAGCCACAAAATAAAGACCCCGAGTGCAGCAAGTGGAAGGTTGTGTCCAGCAATCGGTCTCGGGTTGCCTTCACTATCGTATTTACCCATACGGGGACCTAAGACGATAGCACCTGTCAAAGCGAGCCAACCGCCTGTCGAATGGACAACTGTTGACCCAGCGAAGTCAGACATACCCAGATTTGACAACCAACCACCACCCCAAATCCAGTGTCCAACAATCGGATAGATAACACCGGTGATGAAGACGCTGTAAATGAGATAACTCTTGAATTGTGTGCGTTCTGCCATTGCACCGGAGACGATAGTTGCGGCAGTGGCGGCAAACACGAGCTGGAAGAGCCATGCGGCATGTGTCGGAACAGAACTCCACTCCAATGAACCAAATACATCAGAATCAGATGGAACGAACCATCCACTTGTTCCCATAAACGCATTACCAGCACCAAACATAATAGCAAAACCGATCGCCCAGTATGCGATTGAACCCATCGAGAAGTCCATTAGGTTCTTCATAAGGATGTTGACGGCGTTCTTGGCGCGTGTGAATCCTGATTCCACCATAGCGAATCCTGCTTGCATAAAGAAAACGAGAAATGCAGCGACAAGCACCCATAACGTGTCAGCCATATATTTTGCGTCAGAAACCTTCTCGCCCTCAATAGCTCCATTTAAGGCGAAAACGTTTAGACTTAATAGGCAGGTAAGGGCAAAAACGACTATAATCACCTTTTTCTTCATCTGAAATAACTCCTTGTAGAACAGCAGTCAGTTGCCAGTTGTCAGCAGTCAGTAAAGAAGGGCTGATCCATCACACGCCTTTTGTTACCGATAACCGATAACTAACAACTGATAGTTCGCGTCTTTACCACGAGCGAACGAATGTCATTCTGCCAGTAATTCCTGTATCCTCGTCCTCTTTTTGGGTCTCAAAGCCGACGAAGACTCCGAGGGTGTTATTTTCACCGTAGGCAACATTAGCCCGAAGACCGGGAGCGAGACCATCGAGTCCGCCGTTGGTCAAATCAAGCGTTACTTCTACCTGTGGACCAACAGAGAGTGTATCGTTGAGCGACAGAAGTAAAAAATTTCGGGTGTAGATCGAATCGTCACCATAATCAAAAGGCGAATTGAAGAACCCTTGTATCCATGACTCAAAATAGATGGAACCAGCGGTGAGATACGTAAACAACTGCGGGGCAATCAAGGAAGATGGCCCGTTCGGTGCAGCGTAATCAAACCCAATACCTACCATGGGAAGGAAACTAAGTGACAGTGAGTCGCTATCAACAACCGGAATACCAAGTCCAATATCTAACTCACCGAACGTCCCAACAACATAAATGTCGGTATCTAATGAGAGACCGCCGAGGAAACTTGGAGAATGACTGGCACCCACCCATATCTGTGTGCCTAAACTATCTGTGTCAGTACGGAACCAACCCGAAGCACTTGAGGCCTCTTCCTCCGCCATCTCTTCACCGGCTTCATGTGCATCTGCATAGGCAGTATGGATACTACCGACGGCGAAAATACAGACGACTGCTAACAACTGAGCGAACCAAAATGTATGCGTTTTCATTAAAATCTCCTTGTGCACACCAAAGCGTGCATGGGTGTTGTGTAGATTTAGTTAACGGACAATCACGGTGCTATCGTGCCAGTTCAGGTTTCTATTTAGAACGGAGCCTCTTGACTCCGACATAATTTTCTGATATACTCGCCTGCAAACAACAGGCTTTCACCAGCACATCTTGCGCACCTATTGTCGCTTAAAGCAAAACGCGTGCCAATTGGTTATTGGTTATTAGTGGTTGGTGGTTGGTAGTTCCCGTTATAGCGGTTAGCACAATGTGTTCTTGCGACAAACCGTTCTTACCCATTAACCATTCACTATTAAGTGAGGAGACAGATTTCTAACAAAAATGCTGAAATTTTCAACAAAAGATTGCCCAAAAAAAAAGCATATTGCGCTTTTAAGCACTGTTGTAATATTCGGGGCACTCCTCCGTTTCTGGAATTTGGGCGAGTGGAGTTTTTGGATCGATGAGGTGTTCACTGTTAAAGATGCCCAGAAACTTTCGT
Organism: Candidatus Poribacteria bacterium; assembly: GCA_965232115.1. Taxonomy (GTDB): domain Bacteria; phylum Poribacteria; class WGA-4E; order WGA-4E; family WGA-3G; genus WGA-3G. The sequence continues at coordinate 1,715,213 of OZ246958.1, read as the reverse complement.
TGGAGAGTTGGCAGGGCATCCCAAACCCTGTTCCATATCTGGCAGTAAAATTATCCATCGCGCTTTCGAGTGATAGTGAATGGGGGAGTCGTTTGATTCCTTGTATTGTTGGGATCGTCTCAATTCCTGCAGTCTTTGGGTTAGGACGCACGCTATTCAATTGGCGAATTGGACTTCTTGGTAGCACGTTTATGGCATGTTCAAGTTGGCATCTGTTTTGGACACAGAACGCCCGTTATCCCGTCTTTACACTACTCTTTGCGGTCCTGACAGCGTGGTACTTCTATCTGTCTCTCGAACGCGATTCGACGCTTTTGACGATAGGCGCACTCCTTTCTTGTTTTTGTCTAATTCTCTCGCACCTCCTCTCCGTTGTAATTGTGCCAGCATTAGCCGTCTATGCGGTAGTCTGTCTATCAGAAAAATCGAACAAAAAACGGTGGTTGAATCTGCTTATCTTCTTTATCCCTTTCGCGATGCCGGTGTTCGCACTGATACTTCCACAGGTTCGGGGCTATCTTTTCTCGGGGTGGGGACGCAATGTGTGGCAGCGGAGCCCACTCTATATTGTGCTAACGCTCGTCCACGGGGTGAGTGTGCCGATAGCAGTGACTGCCTTTTTCGGTTTCCTTGCGACGGGACTCAACAGGTCTGTCCGATTTTTACTCTGTTACGCCGGTATACCGATGGCTCTTTTTCTCATAGCATCGCAGTTTCAAAACGTCGCCGGTTATTACTTATTCTGGACGATTCCTGCTTATTTTGTTCTGGCTGGCGTTGCGTGTGAAAGGGTTTGGAGGGCGGTAGAATCACAATCAAGTGGAAAAATACTGCGGATACTCATGCCGTGTGTTCTGGTGGTGACGCTGCTCTCACAAGTCTATCTCTACTTTCAGGTGGAAAACGGGGGACGACCGAGATGGCGGGAGGCGTTTGCAGCGATTCAGGTTGAGAAGAGGCCAAAGGATAAAGTGGTACTTTCGGAGCCTGAGATGGGTCGATATTATCTTCCAGAACTGACCGCAGTCTACATCGGCGGGTTGTTGGACGACAGGGAAGGATTCGAGAGAGAATGGGAAACTTCTGGGAAAGAGCGATTATGGTTTGTTGTGGATGTGGCGAGTTTTAACGTTTTCGATGCGGATGTGGCAGTTCGCAGTTGGATCCGCGAACGCGGGCATCTTGTAAAGACATTGCCTGCCTTCTCACGGGCGAAAGATAGGACGATTCATGTTTATTTGTTGGAGTAGAATACGAAGGACTATACGCCAAAGACATTGGTGGCGAGGTTGGGAAACCTCGCCTACCATTTGGAGTGCTCGCTTGCCTAAAATTCGTTACCATCTACGCGTAAAATTCATTCGACCGGTCAGCCCGGTTTGCCCTTCCTCTTTTTTGGTCTCATACCCAACGTATATGCCAAGCGTGTTATTCTCACCATAGCCGATATTTATACGTCCACCGAAATTTAAAGCCCACAGTCCACCCCCATCACCAAGGCCGAGCACAGATTCAAACTGCGGACCGATAGCGATGGTATCATTAAGAGCGTAGGTGAGATACGTGCGATTGTAGAGTTCATCAAGGGTTTCGCTATCAAATAGGGTCTTGACCGTGCCGATTGTCCAATGAAAACCGAAGATTTTACCAGCGGGTAGGATCGCAAAGATTTGCGGGTATAAGGCATAGGGCCCGTCTGGTGTCGTATAATTGAACCCAACACCGAGCATCGGTGTTAGCAGCAGTGCCATGCTATCATTTGCGATAACAGGGAATGAAACCCCCATATCAAACTCGCCCAAATGATCGTTCACATAGATATTAGAATCAAATGAAAGACCACCGCTGAGTGGATGACTCGCACCAACTAAAAAATAGGTGCCCAAACTATCAACATCAATTTGAAACCATCCGGTAATTTTAGGTTTTTCTTCCGACGCTTCACCTTCAACTTCATGAGCATCAGCGAAGGCAGTCGAGAAACTAACAAAAGATAACATACAAATTAGGACTATAACAGTGGTTAACCGAAATAGATTATTGAATATCTGCGTGCGGCAGAGGAGATAGTTCTTCATAAAAGGCTCCTTTTTAGTTGGCTTGCTTAACCTGTTCCATCAGTTGCTCGAGTTTACGTGGGTCTTTGATACCTTTTGATGCCTCAACGCCAGAGCAGAGGTCAATGCCGTGTGGACGGATTGTCTCAATCGCGGCTTTAACATTTTCTGGGCGGATTCCACCGGCGAAAAATACCGGCAGTGGGCTTTCTGTAATCAGTTCAGCAGCGACGTTCCAATCGCAAGTTTTCCCTGTGCCACCATATCGGGGTTTTTCCAAACTCATATCAACGCTATCAAAGAGCAGGAAATCCGCACCAGCATCTTGATAAGCCTGCATCTCCGCTCGGACAGTGGGCATATCTACATTTTCCGGGCTTCCTGCGGGTAGGTAGACGGACTTCCAGAGTTCACATGACACGGTAGCTTTAAGTTCTTCGACCTGTTGCGGTGGCTCCTGCCCAAGGAGTTGTACAGCAAACGGCTGAACTTGTGAAACGATTTCTTGAATATCAGATGTTGTGCGGTTGTATAGCAGGAGAACAGTCGGGATAGGACTCCCGTTTGCGATTTCGGAGGCTTGCGTGGTAGAACGTGTCCGTTCCGACACGGCGACATCAACTAACACGCCGATGTAGTTCGCACCTGCATCAGCAGCGAGTCGAGCATCGTGGATAGAGGTAATACCGCAGATTTTAACACTGCAAGGTGATTCTTTGGACATTTTTTAATTTTCCTTGCGTCGGATAGGGGCGGGTTTACAAATCCCTCCCACAAGAGAAAACAGTCGGGATTATGAATCCCTCCTACAAGCGTTCCTATTCTTCAAAGACAGTTTGCCTGTCTGCATCCGAATAACAGATAATCATTGTCACGGGTTGCCAACCGGTGTTAACGGCATTATGCTTGACATTCCGAGGGATACGCAACATCATCCCAGGTCTGAGAGGGATGACCTCATCACCTAAGCTATGATCGCATTCACCGGAGAGGACATAGATGAGTTCCTCACAGTTCGGATGGTAGTGGATAGGGTTGCCTTCGCCAGCGTTAATATAGACAACGCCGAAGGTCATCTCAGCCGCTGGGTCAATTTGATCGTTGCAGAGCCATTTAATTGCACCCCATGGGAACTCAAGGGCACCAGTGTCATTACTATTGGTCAAGGTTATCTCCATAGCGGTTTCCTTTCTATCTTTGGAATTCCATCATACGTCAAAACAAGCCAAACATCGTGAGGCATACGCTTCTAACCCAATCTTAGGTTCTTCATATAGATAGCCGACAGGGGCACAGATAGCACGTACACTACGAAGCTGCATATCAATAGATTGATGGACATGCCCGAAAAGTGCGTGCGTGACAAGGGGTTCCCGCAAGCAGCAGTCCCCAAAGTGTTTACTCCCCATAAATGCTCGAAAGAAGTCCCACGGCAATTCGCCTCGGTATTGGAGGCACTCACGGAACGGGACATGATGCGTAACGACAACAATGCGGGATACCGCATCGCGGACGCTGGCAATTTGCGCCTCAAGTGCGACTTCAAAACGCTGAGTGACATTGCGATCCGTATCCGACCATTTCGCGTATCGCTTGTCATTCCAGACTGCCCCCATCAATTCTTTTTTCGCATATTGTGCTTCGGAGAAATCGTAACCGTCTGGTGCGAAAGTGTAATCGTACCAACCGATAGTCCCGCAGAAAGCAACCTTCTCAGTAATGAAAGGCGCATCCATAAGTGGGTGAAACCCACACTCATAACAGAGCTTTGAAATAATGTCGCATTTCTGCTCGCTTGTAACGTCGGGTGTCTCAATTGCCCAGATGTCATGATTACCCGGAACGAACAATTTTTCACACGCCAAATCTGCGAGTTGAAAAGCGTTGAGGGTTTCAGAAAGTTGTACGAGATGTCGTGCGAGATCCCCAGCAATCACCAAAACGTCAAGTTCCGCCGCCTTTACAGCCTCAAGGAGATGTGGAATGAGTGCTTTGTTCAGGGCCGTGACATCTATATGTAAGTCCGAAACGAGTCCAATTTTCATTGGTATCCGACACCCGACTGCGCGAAGCCCTCCGTTGGACTACATCAATTTTTTATCTAAGTTTCTAAAGAGTTCATCCAAAAAGATACGGATGCCGCTGTCAGGGTCTTGTTGGTATCTTTCACGTTGTCGCTCAAGTGCCCGTATCGAAGGGGCATCGCCAATCTTAGCGATAGCATCAACAAGCGTAAGCCGGATTGCGGGTTCGTCTGCGGTATCGAGTGCATTAATCAGTTGATCCCGTGCCTTAGTCCCGCCAATACCCCCCAGTGCAGAAGCGGCTATGTCTTTGGTGCTAGTATCTTCCGTCCCAAAAGCAGCGATGAGCGCATCAACAGCGGGCTCACCAATTTGACTCAGTGCAAGTCCTGCTTGGAAACGGATGCCGGGGATTTCTGTTGCGTTTTCGAGAACAGTGACGAGATCATCAATTGCCGAAATGGGTTTGAGAATGCCGAGTATCGCGAGACACGCACGCCGAATCTCCTGTTCGGGTTCCACCTGAATCTGAATGTATTGTTGTGCAAGTTCAGCGAGCTGTCCCTCGTTGATTTTCTGATAGAGTGCCTCGGATTTGTGTCTGAATTGTGTTCCGAAAGGTGCTTTGAGCGTAGCCGTATTTTCGGTTCTATCAACAGTCAGCAAACCGAGGATTGAGGCGGATTCAAGTTGGCTCGCTTGAAGGCTATCGGCAGGGAGCTGGTTCACATCCGCCTTTTGAAATTCTTGGAAGAGGTCATTGAGTACGCTTAATTCAACGAGGCGTTGGAGACTGGTAATAGCAGCTTTGCGAAGTGAAAATTCTGGACTATTTTTGAAGAGGTCTACGAGTGGCTCAATCGCCCGTGCGTCCCCTAAATCGCCGAGGGCACTGACAGCGGCAATTTTCACACCTATTAATTCAGAGGTTCGGAAGACGACGTTGTGTTTGGCGAGTTTTCCGACCGTTTTCTTGTAATCCCCAAGGCTATAAATATTACGCTCATCAACGATCTTTTCAACGATGTCTCCCACTTGAATATCGGCATTTGCGGCGGGTGTTCCCAGTTGAATCTGATTCACACGTACACTGCCGTTCCCTTCAACGGTGAACCCTACTTTATCACCGCGTCTACGAAGCGCGATACGAATTGGAGGCTTATCTTTCAAATGAAGGATGAGGTTATTATCCTCATCAAGTGCCTCCTTCATTGCACTTTTAAAGTCCCCAGCACTTCCGATTGGGTATTCTACGATGATATAAGAGATGAGTTCGCCGGTTTCAAGTTCTGCGTTGTGCGCGGGTCCATTGGGTTGCGTATTTAAAACGACGACGCCACTTGTTGCCCAACGATTCATAAGGTCGCTATCTAACTGTTGAACTTCCATCTTTAAGCGTTCATCGTAATGCCGATTATCGCATCCAAGTCCGAGCGCCAGTGTAAAGAACGGCAGGATAAATGCGTAACGGGCTATGTTTTCCAATCGTGTTATTTTTTGTAGCATGCTAAATCCTTTCCATCCAATAGTACATCTCAGCTTATGAGGTGCGTCGAAAAGTGCTATCCCGATTTACAATTCAATTAAGAGGGATAGGGACATCTCGACTGCTCTGCTCTCTCAAAGCATTTAAGAGCGGCTCAACCACCTTTTCATCGCCGAGTGTCGCTAATGCGCGTATAGCGTCAACGCGTAGAGACGATCCTTTGTTCTCAACAATTTTGATGAGTTCCGGCACAGCAGCACCACCAATTTTTCCGAGAGCCTCTACAGCGAGTTGACGGACTTCGGGTTTCTCTCGGTCGCGTTTCCATCTGGCAGAGCCAGATTCGATGATCGCAGCGAGCGCAGGAATTGCGTCTTCACTTCCAATCTCCCCAAGTGCTTTGACGGCGTTCAATCGGGTTTCCTCTCGTCGGTGATCAAGCAGCTTCACCAAAATAGGTACAAGTGTTGCGGGGTCGTCTTTACCGAGGTTTCCAAAGACCCAATGTGCGCTGTGTCTATCGCGATTATCCCCGGATTTAATCGCCTTTTGGAGTTGACTGATGAGCCGTTTCTGGTCGCCTTGTTTGTATATATGTCTTAGCGCGTCAAGTGCAGCGTTCTGAATATCTAAATCGTCATCGCGCAGGGTCTCAAAAATCAGTCTTTCAAGATATTTACGCGGCTCTTCCTTGTATGCGAGGAACATGTGTCTGCCGCGCTCAGCGATTGATGCCCCCTCCCAATCAGGGGTGTTGGGTTCATAAAATTCCTGCGAATTGTAAAACCCAAGGAGATAGTGCGCTTCGGCAGTATCGGTCGGTTGTTGGAGGGCGAGCTTAAATTCTCGGACAGCGCGCTCCTCTTTCCGGCGTTTATCCGATTTAATTAATTCCTTGCCCTTAGCGAGGTTCTCGTTCTGAGTGCCGCACCCCATCACAAACAGGACGAGTACGAAGGCGAGCGAGAGTTTTTTCATTGTGTATCCCCTAAGTATCTATCAAGAAGGTTGCCTTGTTCATCACCTGTTTCAGATGCCTCTACCTGTTCCGTATCTTCATCGGCATCATCCGCCTCCACTTCTATTTTCTCCTCTGCAGTTTCTGCTGCAGCTTCTGCTTCACCAAGTACTTTTTGGAGGATGACAACGGGTTTCTCGGCAAACCCCCATGCTTTATATCTCTGAATGACGCTCGTTTCTGAAGGGGTTAACTCTATTTCAAGGGACTTCACGCCATTTTCAGTTGCAGTCGCCTCAGCCGCTTCCATAAGGTAATCGGCGACACCTAACTGTCTAAAGGGTCCCGCGACTGCAAGACTTCCGACCTGGGCGATTTCCGAATTGACGGTATCTTTCTTGACAGTGATTTGTCCGATCGGGTATCCGCTGGCTTCGGCGACGAGCCGATACGTGCCACTTTCGGCTTCCAGATCGGTTTTTAATTCTTCGGTAACCTGCTCTATGGTTTTTTCAGGAAAACAATATGCGTGCAAATTTACTGCATCATTCTCTGCAGCTGATCGTACTTTAATAGCTCCGATTAAGTTGAAATCTTGATTTGCCATAGACCGTCTCCTTTGTAATTGGTTCTTAGTTATAAGTTATAAGTTAAGAGGGTTTTTTGGGAACAACTCACCGCGCGGTGACTAAGTCCTAATTATTATAATACAATTAATTTCTCATTACAACGACTTTCTTTCGAGCGTTGGCGTTGAAATGCCCTTCCTTAGGAACGTGGCGTTTCATTCTCAATTACAACACCGTCTGTGTGCTCAGATCTCGTCGGCAGTGGAGTCTCAGTAGCCACAACGTCCTTTCTGGCTGCGTCATCAAGGTTCTCCTGTCCAATCCGCAATTGCCGTTCTGCATCAACAACATCTCTATTGATTTTTTCGATACACCGATTGAGTTTCTCAACGAGGGCGGTGTGTTGACTCATGGCGCGACGAATTTGGCGGAGTTGATCAATAACAAGTCGAAAAGTTCGGACAAAATCACCGGGATCGACCCGCGCATATCTTTCAAGTTTGTCAAAGTCACAACCGCGGCTCCAAGCGAGCATCGCAGTGCAAAGCCGAAGTTCCAAAAAGGGTGTGGTTTCCGTAACCTCGTGCTCAACCTCTAAATACTGGATAAGTGAAATCTCGTTACTGACTGTATAGAGTATTTCCAACAAGCGTTCGTCTTTGAGAGGTTTAAAATATCCATCCTTACGGGGTTCAGAAATAATCGCGACCATGAGACAGTTAATCTCATCTTCTGTGAGTCTTTCAAAAAACCCGCCAAAGAGCAATTGGGTCAATTGGAGTTCATATCCATAGAGGTGTGCAGCGGTCCTTCCGCGCGGGAGAAGCGTTTGCGCTTCAACGTAGCCGAGTTCTTCAAGCACCCTTAGACGTGCTGCAATTTGCTCTCTGGGGCTGTTCTCAATACGTGTAGTTCTCTTTTTGAGTTTTTGGATCCGGTCTTCCTCTCTACGGATGGCTTTGTATCTTCCGCTGCATGTGCTCAAATGCTGACATTCGTCACAAAGACTGCGTTCACTTTTTGTCTGAAAATGCTGTATCTTGCGTTGAACAATGTTTAATCTTTTAACTCGCTCTTTTTTTCGTTTCTTTCCTCGAGTTTGGGATTTAATTTGCGACCTCTCAGCATATAAACGCTGGAGGTTCTTTTCACGATTTCGGTTCAAGCGATAGTGTTGTTCAATCTGTGTGCTACCATCAATTCCTTCATGGATGCACTCAGGTTCAGGCAGCGTTTGGAGTTTCTGAGTGTTAGTTTTAATCTGTTCGTTGAGTTTAGCGACGCGAACGTAGTTTTGATGGTTGCTCAAACTCATGGTGTAAACATCGTAAATGTCATCTCCATACTTCTGATACAGATTAAGAATACTGGAATAGGAGAGGTTAAACTGGCTCTCAATAGGTTCTATTTTATTAGCAATAACGTCTCGAATCTCTTTTGAATCAGCATAAGCAGGTATAATTTGGGAATAGACATAACCGATGGTATCAATACCACGTCTTCCAGCGCGCCCCGCCATTTGGTGATATTCACGCGCTTTGAGATGACGGAACCCGATCCCATCATATTTTTCAAGACTATCAAAGACCACAGTGCAGGCTGGCATATTAATACCGACAGCGAACGTTTCAGTGGTAAAAAGGAGTTGGATCAGCCCAGACGTAAACAACCTCTCTACGACCTCTTTGAGTGTCGGTAACATACCCGCATGGTGATAGGCGATGCCGCGACTAATCAACTTGCGAAAATCATTAATTTTCTTTTCGTCTACAATGTCAAATTGGACGCAGAGTGCATCAAATTGTTCCAAAATCTGGGTTTGCTGTCTTTTATTGAGTAGCTGCAGGTGCGATCCATAGACGAGTGCGTTGGCGTTTTCCTCACAACCCTTCCGACTAAAACAGAAATAGAGACACGGTAATTGCTTTTCACGGCGCAGATGTGGGATAAGTCTTGTTTCTATAAAGTCAGACGGCAGAGCGGGTGCGGGCTCATCATCAGCGTCGTATTTTCGTTTACGTGCCTTACGTTGTGCCATGCTACGGATGTGCGGAATATGCTTTAGATTCCCGATACCGTAATCTTGAAAATAGAGATGATGCTCTAAAGGCACGGGACGGTTCAATTCCTCGACTATTTCAATATCTATATCCCGCACGCTCTGCATCCACTCTGTGAAAGAGTCAATGTTTGGAATTGTAGCACTCAGACAGACAAACTTGATATGTTGGGGTGCAAAGATGAGACTCTCTTCCCAGACGGTACCGCGTTCAGTATCGTTAATATAGTGGATTTCGTCGAAGATGACGTAAGAAACATCTTGTAAGCGTTCAATATCATCAAAAATGGTATTTCGGAAAATCTCAGTGGTCATCAATAGCACTTGCGCATAAGGATTTAGGACCACATCGCCGGTAACAATACCGATTTTGTCTCCGTATTCAGCGTAAAAATCCCGATATTTCTGATTACTGAGGGCTTTGATTGGGGCGGTGTAGATAACGCGGCGGTTTTCTTCGATGCACTTTTCGACAGCATATTCAGCGATGACAGTTTTGCCCGCACCTGTCGGAGCGGTGACAATGACTGAAGCATCGCGGTCAATTGCCTCGATCGCTTCTTCTTGAAATCGATCAAGTTGTAAGCCCTTGTAAAGCATTCAACTCTCCTTTACACGCCAATCCCTCTTTGCATAACGTTATGCAGTCTGAGATGTGATATTACTTTAAAGTAATTGTAATAGACAGGGTATTTTTTGTCAAGGGTATTTCTGGGATTCCCTCCGTTTCCCCTTGACATTCGCTATACTCCGTGCTACTATAATAACATGAGAACGTCTGAAACCCGCTACCGGCGTTGGAGGTAAAAAATTATGCGAGAAGTTGAACAGATACGAAGGCAACACAGATCTATTTGCTGGAAAGGTGCCTTGGGGATTCTAATGTGTGTCGCACTTTTCGTTGTTATCGCGTGGGCACAAAACAATAACAACGAAAACCAGAAAGGTGTCACCTTGGCTGATCTTGGCGTGTCAGAAGCGCAGAAAACCCAAATCGAAGCCCTCTGGGAACTCAAACGCCAGAAACAGATTCAGGCAGTCGCTGATTTGAAGACGTTGAACCGGCTCGTAAGGGATTCGCTTGCCGCAGATGTGGAAATTCAAGAAAAGTTGGATGAGTTCCGCGTAAAACGTAAGGAGATGCAAAAACGGATTGACGAAACTGAGGAAGGACTGATTCAGACGTTGCCTACTCGGGCACAACTCCATCTGACGGTTTTAGGGGTCCTGGACAATGGTATCCCGCGGAAAATGGCGAGATCGCAAAGCGGTCAGAAAACAGACGAAAACGCTGCACCCTCTCTGGAGCAAGAGACGCAATAAAAAAGGTGGAGGATACCAGACTTGAACTGGTGACCTCTTGCATGCCATGCAAGCGCTCTCCCAACTGAGCTAATCCCCCACTTGACTATTGCCTTTAATTATATCATACATCTTCAGGGAATGCAAGAAAAAATTGCTTCTTTAGAAAAATGGCGAAAAATCAGCAAACCGATCCATTTTTTTCCTTTGCCAAACGTGCGGATGCCGAAATTCAACTCGCAACGGGCGCGCTCCTCATCGCGCAAAGCGAGTATATTTCGCTTAAGATTGAGGACTATCTCTGCCGGTTAGACGAGATGGCGAGTGTTGTTCAAGAACGGATTCAGGACACGACGCTCGCTGAACATCATATCGCTGCGTTGAACCGTTACCTTTTTGAGGAAAACGGATTTACAGGAAACACCGAGAACTACTACGCTTTGGGTAACAACTTTCTGAACGCTGTACTTGACAACAAAACAGGAATTCCGATCACATTAGGCGTTGTCTACATCGAAGTCGGTAGGCGTGCGGGGTTACCGCTTGTCGGTGTTAATTTTCCGGGGCATTTCTTAGTCAAATACCAGTGTGAGCATTTAGATATTCACCTTGATGTCTTTAAAGCAGGACGTTTCATGTGTGAAGACCAACTTCAGGCAAAACTCAAGGAAGTGGTGGGGAGATCGGTGCGATTAGAACCTCGCATGTTAGCGGAAGCCTCGGATCGGGAGATTTTAGCGCGTATTCTACGGAATTTGGTGCGTGCCTATACGCTGCTTGAGCGTTATGATAAAGCACTCATCGCGGCGGAACGCATCACGTGGTTGTTGCCTGATGCAGCAACCGATTATCGTTTGCTCGGTTATCTGCATTACAAAAACCATGCCTATGGTGAAGGTATTGCAGCTTTTGAGAAGTACCTTCAAGTCGCAGAATCGCCACCGGATGCGGCGGCGATTGAACGGGACATACAACATCTTCATAAACTACTTTCGCGGTTGAATTAAAACTCGTTGTAGTAGCGGGCTTAGGATCTGCTCACTAAGGAACGGAAATAATACAGATCGGAGGAAAAGAGAAGAACATGTTTGCCAAAGTCCAAATCGACGCAGAAAAATTAAATCCAGATTCACAATTTTTTAAGAATGCTCTCGCACCAACTTGCGATGAACCAACTCTTTTGTCTCTACTTGATAATCTCGGTAAATTACCAGCAGGATTCAATGGTGAACTTTTTGTCCCTCTACTCACACATACGAACCCTAAAATTCGCACGCTCGCCGCAAAAAACGTAGGAAAACTCAAAAACTCCAGATTTTTACGAGAACTCTCCCAACTCGCCTCCACCGAAAAAAACACACTCACCCGTCGCGAGGCAATTTCTGCCATCGGACGCATGAGGAATGAGAAGGCAATTCCAGTTTTGATACAGCACCTCGCTGACGCAGATCCAAAGGTCATCCTACAAGCACTGCGCGGGCTACTCTACTTCAAGGAAAAACCTGAAGTCCAAAAGGCATTAGACTCGCTATATAAACATCCGAATGAACTCATCCGAGAACACCTTGCTAGCGAAGTGAAGGACAAAAGTGCACGCTCACAAAATACTAAAAAAGACCCTTCACATCCATCCAGTCCGGATGCTCTTAAAAATGTGATTGTTCACGCCGATGTCCAGAAAGCATTAAAAGTAATTCCAGACGAGTCAATCCATCTCACCTTCACATCACCCCCTTATTACAATGCCCGCGACTACACAATTTATCAAAGCTACGAGGCATATCTTGACTTCCTAACCGCTGTTTTTAAGGAAACGCATCGTATTACCAAAGAAGGACGTTTTTTTGTTCTTAATACATCACCTGTTATCGTGCCGCGCATTAGTCGAGCACATTCAAGTAAGAGATATGCTATCCCTTACGATATGCACCCGCGCCTTACTGACATGGGATGGGAGTTTATAGACGATATTGTTTGGACAAAACCTGACTATGCCGCCAAAAATCGAAACGGAGGATTTTTCCAACATCGTAAGCCTCTCGGTTACAAGGCGAATTCTGTCACTGAAAGCGTTATGGTGTATCGAAAGAAGACAAATAAGTTGATTGATTGGAATATTCAGCAGTACGATGACGAAACGGTTGAGGCAAGTAAAGTTACGGGAAAGTATGAAAAAACGAATCTATGGCATATCAACCCGACCACTGATAAGGTTCATCCCGCAGTTTTTCCACCTGAATTAGCATCTCGAGTGATTCAATTTTATTCGTTTAAAGGGGACCTTGTCTTTGATCCATTTGGTGGTAGTGGGACAGTCGGACACGTTGCTCTCACTCACGAAAGGTACTTTCTGCTCTGTGAAAAGGAAACTGAATACGTTGAACGGGCAGAACAGCTGCTTAATGCTGCTCTGTTTACTCACGTAAAGCCCCGGGTTCGCTCACTCACCGATCTAAAGCCTGAACTCGCTGAAAGGAACCATGATCTATGACTCTTGCTGGTATCGTTATAAAGAATATAATTCGCAAACTTCTGACAGGCCAAGATTATCGTTCTGAAATCGTGACGCTGCTTGATGCGGAGTTCTTGCAATTTGCTATCGATTTCTTCAAAAGGGTCGCTTGGGCAAAACTGGATAATGAGGACGTGACTATTGATTGGTACAAAAAGGAATTCCTTTGTTCAGATTCATTTTCCCCTCAAGAAGTCGCTATTCACTCAGGGTTGAACAAGAAAACAATCACGAATATGTACAATTCAGGACGTAAACAAATTATGTTAGATGCATCTGCCGACCATTACGATGCACTTTACGATGCAATTAACAGTCTGACTGAACAAGATAACATGGATGTAACCCTCACAATAAAATTTCGGGATGTGAGCGTTGATTTGAATATCAACGAGAGTTTGATTGTCATTAACACACTTGCAGTGAAACGTTCCGCGATTAGTGGAGGATTATGGAGCACAGCTGGCAAACAGGTTGAAAAACCTTTAATGGCAACCCTTTGCGCCCTTTTTCGAGTTCCTCAAAAATATTACGATCAGAGCAAACTTCCAGACTCACAACGTGAATCCGACTTTTACCTGTTTGATGACGTAGGGAAAGGTTTTCCCTGTGAAGTAAAGTTGATGGGAAAAGGAAACCCCGAAAGCGCAGACGCGGTATATGCTCGAGACAGCCGCGTATTGGTTGCGAATACACTCTCGGATTTGAACAAACAACAAATGGATGAAAACGGTATTTTCTGGGTTGAACTTAAAAACACTGGTGATTACAAGCGGTTTAAGCAGATCCTAAACGCCCTCTCAATTCCGTGTAAGCCCTTTATCGGTAATCTTCAAGACGCATTAGATAAAATTTTGCCTGTCATTCTGTCTGATGATGTCCAAGACTCTGTAACGCCAGAGGCAGTCCTACGAGAACGTGAACAAGACGAAGGTTTCGGCTCACAATTACTGGTTGAATTTGAATGAAAATTTTAGGTGTTGATACCTCGACTCCAATTGGAAGCGTTGCTTTAATAGATGGCGATAATTTAGTGGCGGAGCATACGCTCGATATTGTCCAAGCGCATTCCTCCAGACTGATGCCTGCGATTGATAGCGTCCTGAAATGGGGCAATATTACGGTGGACGATTTAGATGGATGTGCTGTCGGTATTGGACCTGGATCGTTCACGGGTATCCGTATCGGCGTTGCGACAGTCAAATCTATCTGCTACGCTGTTGACAAACCGATCATCGGTGTCTCAACCTTGGAGGCAATCGCTTATAATCTGCGCTGGTCAAATAGCATTATCTGTCCACTGCTCGACGCTCGGCGTAGTGAAATCTACGGTGCCATTTTTGAAGGGAACACGAAATGGCAGCGTCTCAGCGAGGATATCTGTTTACCGATAGATGCCTTCTTGGAACGTATCAAAGCGGATACTGCCCCAGACAGCATTATTAACTTTGTTGGGGACGGGTTGGAGACCTACAGGAATGTCGTTCGGGAAAACCTCGGTGAACGGGCGCACTTTGCAGATGCGATTTTCAATGTCCCACGCGGGGCAACAATTGCGCATCTCGGTCAGGAACGTTTAAAGAATGGAGATACTGATAGTTATTGGACTTTGGTACCGAACTACGTTAGAGTTGGATTGTATTAAAACAATAAACACAGCCCAATTAGATGAACCGCATCTTTAAAAACACGTCGAGTCTCTTTAGCGCGCATCTTATCAGTCGCCTGGGTTCACTCGTAATAACGATATGGCTTATGCCCCGTTATTTCTCAGAAAGTGAACTTGGCGGCTATTTTGTTGCGATTGCGCTCACGAATCTGATTGCAAGTCTGACGGAACTCGGCATGCAAAACCCGCTCATACGGGAAATGACGCTCCATCTACAACAGACGCGGCATTACCTCGGCAACGCGCTGATTGTTCGCTGCATGCTGTCAATCATTGCTTACGCCACCATGATTGTTAGTGGCATATTCCTCTATACCCCAATCATCGTAGAGATGATAGTCTTCTTGGGATTGGCAGAGATTGCGAATTCCTTAGCGCAGTTATATCGGTGTGTCTTTCGGGCACACGAGAAGATGAAGTATGAAGCGTTCACTGTGATAGCCGAGCGGGGTGTGTTTCTCCTAATCGGTGGCGGCGCGATTCTCTTTAATTACGGACTGATGGCTGTCTGCCACGCCATGTTGGTAGCGGGTTGTATGAACCTAATCTTGAGTGTTGGACTTACTCGATTTCGTTTCACACCTCTCGGCTTTCAACCGAGTCGAGAGATTGTGACCGTGCTAATGCAGCAGGCACTGCCGTTTGCCATCGGTAACCTTTTCAATCTGCTCTATTTCCGAGTGGATGCGATTCTGGTGTCGAAATTGAGTTCGGACGGCGTGGATGCCAATACATGGTACGGCTTGGCGTATACAATTGTCAACGCTTTCACAATTCTGCCGGGTGCGTTCATGATGGGCGCGATGTTTCCTGTGCTATCTCGCGCATGGGAACGGGAAAAAGAGAGGTTTCCGGGGGCATGGACGTTTGGTATGCGGTGGATGTTACTGACCGGACTTCCGTTCGCCGTTGGGCTTTCAGTCCTATCCCCAGAAATTACGGCGATGTTATTTCCGACCTACACCCCTGACGAAATAGGCAAAATATCAAAGGCACTCCAATGGCTGAGTTGGTCGGGCGGGTTAATCTTCCTAACGACAGCGGTGCAAGCGGTGCTTCGTGCGACGGATAAACGCCGTGCGTTCTCGGTTCTCATGGGGACAACGGCACTTCTAAATATATGCCTGAATCTATTCCTAATCCCACGTTTCAGTCATGTCGGTGCGGCGATAGCGATGGTTATAAGCGAGGGGTATCTGCTTGTTGTTGGGATTGGTTATATCTCAAGAAATATTGTTAAACTCCGCGAAACGCCGCTTATATTTCTCACGCTTGTGAAAGTGGTCTTTCTCTGTGGTGTGATGGGGATGGGCCTGACCCTGTTGAAGGGGTTTCTCTCGATTTGGGTGCTGATTCCGTTGGCGGTGCTGCTTTATGGTGGTGGGATTGCTCTTTTTGGGGAGCTTCGGTCGAGATTTCAGTTTGATTAAGTGGATTTTCGCTACCCTTCCGACTTCTGTTGTTCGGCCCGAATGATTCATTTGAAAATGAAAAATCTTGTATTTTGATTGTGTATATGGTATCCTATACATTGGTATAGAAGAAATAGGCGGGTTACGATAAACAGAACAGCAAGGAGGGAACGTCAATGCATATATCACCTGCATACGAAGAAATACTTGATTTTATAGCAGCGGGAACAACTCCTCAAAATTTGGTAGATTTTTGTCCGTCTGAAGATACGAAGGAACGTATCGCAGAACTGATTCATCGCGAAAAAACAACTGGATTGAATCCTGAAGAGACATCGGAACTTGAGCACTATTTGCAGCTTGAGCATCTGATGCGCCTTGCCAAATCCCGCGCCCGACATTATCTGAAAAATGAGTAGAACCTACGTCCCTGCCGCTTTAAGACAGTTGGTTAAGATACGTGCTAAAGGGTTATGTGAGTATTGTCTAATTCATGAAGAAGACACTTACTTCGGTTGTCAAGTAGATCACATTATTAGTGAAAAGCATGGAGGCCCTACGCACGAGGATAATCTCGCCTATGCGTGTACCTATTGTAATCGCAATAAAGGCAGCGATATCGGGTCTATTGTATGGCAGCCTCAGCGATTTTGTCGTTTTTTCAACCCGCGCATCGATCAGTGGATGGACCATTTTAGATTGGACGGCGTTAGGATTGCTTCTCTTACTCCTATCGGTGAGGCCACCGCTCGTATTTTAAATTTCAATCATATAGACCGTTTGATTGAGCGTGAGGAATTGGTGACCGTTCGTCGTTACCCTACTCCTGACGCGCTCGCCTTGATTTCAAAGGCACATTAAACCAGAATGGGAAACTTCGGCATAAGATTTTTTAGCCTGTTTAATGTCAAAAGCCGACAGAATTTCGTGTTCCATAACAGTTGCTAAGCATATCGTACTTTAAACCTGCCTGCTCATTAAAATTTGCCATTGCCCATTATTCTGACTCTACTTTACTACTACTACTTGCTGTGTCGTAGCAAAATCTCCTGCTATGAACTGCAAAAAGTAAACTCCGCTTGAAACGGATTCACCAATCTCATTGCGACCATCCCAATAGACTGCCCGCTCCCGCGTGAGATAATATCCTACAGGTTTGAACCCAACAGGAATTGTGCGGACCAAACGACCACCGACATCATAGATTTTCACACTCACATCTGCTGCCTCTGCCAACTGATACGGAATCCATGTCTCCGGGTTGAAGGGGTTGGGGTAATTCGGGAGAAGTTTCGTTTCTTGCACGCTCTGATTGGCATTTTCCAACCACAGACGTAAAAACTGAATCGTTATTTCAACATTGTGGGACTTCTCTGGCAGTGCTTCTAATTCTCGCAGCGCACGTTGGACCGCAAAGATTTCTTCAGGTGAAGATAGGTCAGATTTGGCAATGCCCATCTGAGATGGTGCAGCGGAGACCACCTTTTCCCCGAGACGTTCTGCGACAAGCACAAGGTCAAGGACATTCACCTGTCCGTCGTTATTGACATCTGCTCGTGGATTGGATGCCGGTTTTTGTCCAAGATTCTGTCCGACAAGCACGAGGTCAAGGATGTTGACTGTTCCGTCTTGGTTGATATCCTCGTTGGGTTCAACGCCTTTTGCGGTAGAACTCATAGCGAGTACGCGCTATGAGTTCAATAATCCACTGCGACCCCTAATACCTACAGGAACGTGACCAAGACCGAGAGGAAGGGTATAGAGTTCCTCAGTCAGTTTGTTATGGATGTAGGTAATAACACCATCGGTGAACTGGACTTCATAAGTATCGGTTTCGACAAAGACGCTGTTGTCGACGACTTTCATCTCGGCAGACTGTGCAGTTTGAGAATAAAAAGATACAGAATATGCCTGTCAGAATGACTATGGTAATGTGAGTTGGGTTAAGAAGGCGTGCCACGTCTCTGCTTCTTTTCCCACTCTTTAGCACCCTCTCGAGTGGTACGCCTTCCAACTTGCTGAATATGAACATCATCTCCCAGGTCCCGTTGGTGTTCTCTCTCACGTCGGTCTAAGTTGTTTGTAATCCCGCTGCGAATAACTTTGTTACCACGCTTCAAATGATATTTATAGGTATCACGCTTTGGCTCTATAGGGACACCTCTCGCCTCAAGAACATCTTTGACGGCTTTTTCAACTTCTGATCTTGAGAACTGTCCGCGTTTAGGTGGGTACTTGACGGTTCTTTGTCTTGTCATTTTAACTACCTCCTCAAAACATATTAGGGTTAACTACGTGGCTGCAGACTCAGCCATTCCGCAACAGCAAAAGTATAAGCATTGAAATGCTCCAGGTCTGCAACATCTCGCTGCAACCTTCGAGCTAGGTGAGGTAAATCGCTCAAAAAATCTCGGTAATGTTGCCAAATAGTGCCTCCACCTGGAATTGTCCGGCGTTTCGATGCGGTGAAAAGCCAATACTGGACAACTTTTACGACTTCTTCAGGGGAATTGTTATGAACAGAAATGTCTTGACCTGCAATATCCGAAATAAACTTCTGATATCTATACTGTTCTTTGTCCATTACAAGGCATTGTTTTCTTTTTTCTTCTTCTATGCCGAATCTCTTTGCCCCGAGAAAAATTCCCAACTCTAAGGGCATATTAAATCGAGGCAGCTGTGAAACTTCATCTAATTCTGTCCTGGATATATCGTGGATTCCATAACGGCAATCCTCAATAATATCATAGATTTTATCGATCCGAACCTGGCTTGCATCTTCTTCTTCAAGCGCACAACGAGCAACAAAACCGTAATCATGAACAGTAAACACTATTGCATCAAACAACGGTTTGTAAGCCGAATCAAATGGACAGTTGATAAAAACGTTGTCATTATAACGGGCTGACTTCATGAATTCCTACTTGGTTTCGCTTACGTAGAAACTTTTGGAAAAATAATTTGAGCATACTCTCCTTTAAGTATACCATAAATTTGATGAATCTTCAATCTCTTGGGAAAACTGAAAAAAGATGCTTTCAAGCATACAATTCTTCAAGCACCTGAAAATAATGAGGAAACGTCTTGGCGACACATTCTGGATCATTGATTCGGATGCCGGGGACTTTCAGACCGACAAGCGAAAATGCCATTGCCATTCGATGGTCTTCATAAGTATCAATTGCTGCAGGGGTAATAGGGGAGGGTGAAATTTCGAGGCCGTCTTGGTGCTCAATAACAGGCACGCCTAATTTTCGGAGTTCTGTCACCATCGCATGGACCCGATCAGTCTCTTGCCAGCGCGTGTGTTCAATGTTTCGGATGGTTACTTTGCTATCGGCAAAGGGGGCAATTGCGGCGAGGGTCAGGGAGGTATCCGAAATCGTCCGCATGTCTACATCAATTCCCTTTAATTGGCGGGGTCCGGTAACAGTAATCCACGCGTCAGAAAAGGTAACTTGACACCCCATCTGCTCTAAGATACGAACAAACTGAAGGTCGCCTTGCGCGGAATCCGAGTGCAGATGTCGGACAGTGACACGTCCACCAATGAGGGCAGCGGCGGCAAAGAAATAAGAGGCGTTGGAGGCATCGGGTTCAATGTTATAGGCACACGGCTGATATTGTTGTCCCCCTCGAACCCGAAAATAGCGATAGTCTTCATTGACAGCGTGTACACCAAATGCCTCCATGACCGCCAGCGTAATGTCAATGTAGGGCATTTCGCGTTTACCAATGACCTCAATCTCCATCCCGTTTTTTGCATAAGGCGCGATGAGGAGCAATGCGGTTAAGAATTGACTGCTCTTGCTGACATCCAATTGGGTTTTTCCGCCGTCAAGTCCATTGGCTTCAACAATAACAGGCAGATGTCCGTTGTCAAATTGCGAGCGTGCTGATACCCCAATTTGCGTCAAGGCAACCAACAAATCCGAGATAGGTCGACCCTGTCGCATCGGTGGATCGCCATCAATGACGAATTTTCCATGACCTAACGAAACGTAGGCGGTAAGGGAGCGTGAAGTAGTGCCTGAGTTGCCGATATAGAGATCCGCACTCGAAACCGGGATGTCACCGCCGTTTCCATGGACTTCAAACCTCGCTCGCTTCTCATCGGCATCAATGTGGACACCGAGTTTTCGCAACGAGGCAGACATATAGTGGGTATCAGCGCTGAAGAGAGCACCCGTCAGCGTCGAAACACCATTCGCCATGGCGGCAACCAATAGTGCGCGGTTGGTATAACTTTTGGAACCCGGAACCTCTATCGTAGCATCAATCGGCTTACGAATCGGTTGGACTTCAATCATTCAAGGATCTCCAACGCCGTTAGCAATTCTCGCAGTTCGGCTTTCGCAGCGTCGCTAATCGGGAGCAACGGACTTGTGGTGTAAGCGTTGCAGACCCCCAAGATTTCCAGACACGCTTTCATGCCGCTGACCCCTTGACCGTAAGTATACATCTTGCTGAGTCGGAGCAACAACTTCTGTAATCGGTGGACTTCGTCGATATCGCGCGCCTTTGCAGCGTTATAGAGTGCGACGGATTCTTTTGGAGCAACGTTTGAAATAGAGATAACACCACCGTCGGCACCGAATAGCACAGCCGCGCCGATTGCCGTATGTGAACCGAGCATGACAGCGAAATCCGTTCGGTCTCCGAGTAAAGCGAGAAGATTGAGACAGTTTGTCCAATCGCCGGAACTGTCTTTAATACCGACGATGTTATCACACGCATCTGCAAGTTCAGCAACTACCTGCGGTTTGATTGCGGTTTTAACGGTTGAAGGGATATTGTAAATGAAAACGGGGAGTTCGGTGCTGCCAGCAACGGCTTGATAGAATTGAATCAGGTCTGCGTCGTCGGTAGAAGGGTAGTAGTAACCGGGTGTCGCGGCAACTGCATCGACCCCAAACTGTGTGGCGGCTTCAATATTTTCGATGACGCGCTGGGTGCTTGTGTCCATGACACCACAGATAATCGGGACACGACCGCCAACGGCTTTGGTGGCGATGTCCATTGCGCGCTCGCGCTCGGTATTCGTTAAGGTCGTAAATTCGCCGGAAGTGCCCAATAGATAGATGCCGTGAACACCATTGTCAATCAAACGGTTCAATTGGTTAACAAATCCGAGCTCATCAACACGCTCTTTTTCATCAAGCGGGGTTATTGTCGGTGAAAAAATGCCTTCAAATCGGATGCTCATGAATGCCTCCTATGGTTGCAAGTCTTTCTTGTTGGCGTGGACTGGCGAGGGATGCCCCATAAATCTTTTGTCAGACTTAAGTTTCAGTTTAGCAGAATTTGATTTAGATGTCAAGGAGCATTCGGTTTACACATCAAGTTTGGATTTGCAAGGTGCACTGAAATGTGCTATGATTGTATCAAAACTTGACCCTCTAATATCGGCTTGCATGTTCCTCTAAAAGACCCAAATCGGATATAGAAGACAGGTTGTACAGAAGTACTAAAAAGACAGCAAATGAACATCCGTACACAATTGACACTCAGGTACATAGGTATTATGCTTTTAGTGTTGCTCGCTATATATATCTTTCTTGGAACGATGCTCAAGGATTCCATGAGCGATCGAATTACCAGTGAATTGGAAGTTCAAGCAGCATTAACCCGGGAATTTTTCATCGAAAAACTTCCTGCTGAGGGTGACTTTACTTATGATGCGATAGACCCCCTCGTGGATAGACTCGGAAAGACGGGTAAAGCACGAGTAACCTTCATCGGCGTAGATGGAACTGTCTGGGGCGATACAGAACGAGATGGACAAGCGTTACGAGGGATGGACAACCATCTCGCACGTCCAGAGGTCCAAGACGCACTTAAAAATGGAAGAGGCATTCTGGATCGATACAGCGACACAACACAGACAGAATTTCGTTATTTCGCGATGCCAATATATCGCAATACTCACACTGAAAACGCTTCAAATGGAGAAGTTTCCTTGATTGGTATTTGTCGCGTCGCACTTCCGATGGAAGCCGTCAACACAGCAATCGGTAACCTCCGACGAACGGCACTCATTGCGAGTGTGGCGGGACTGGTTCTTGCAATTGTATTCAGTGTTTTTAGCACGGGTGTCATTATAAAACCGATTGAGAAACTAACACAGATGACAAAATCCCTCGCTGCTGGCAACATAAATTCGCGTGTTCCCGTCGATTCACGAAATGAATTGGGACAGCTCACGGAGAATTTTAACGTGATGGCAGATAGGGTACAGGAACAGATCGACAAAATTTCTGAAGAACACCGACGCTCCGAGACCATCCTAACGAACATGGGCGAAGGTGTGCTACTCGTGGATGGGGCATCCGAGATTACCTACGCTAACACAATGGCTGTCACTATGCTGGAACTCCCAGACGACTATATTGGCAAAGCATTGATTGAAATCAACCGTATCCCCGAACTACAAGCCCTCCTCAAAAAAGCAGAACAGACAGAAACTGTAGCGTTTGCAGAAATCCAACTCGGTAACCTATATGAACCGGAAGCAGAGGTCACGGTTGTGCCTGTTTCCGCCGGTCAAGAGTACATCATCGTTATCCATGATGTTACGAAGGAACGGCAATTGGAACGTATCCGTGCTGACTTTGTAGCAAATGTGTCGCATGAACTTCGCACACCCCTCACAACAATCCGAGGGTACGCCGAAACGTTACTGAGTGAAGATACCGTTCGGACAAAGACGGGTGAACAGTTTCTCGTGAAAATTCTCAATCACTCCGCTCGCCTCTCAAAATTAGTTTCCGAGCTGCTGGAACTCTCTCGACTGGAGTTGGGTGACAGAGAATTGAGGCGCTCACCTTGTCATCTCAATGCTTTCTATGAACCAATTTTAGACTTGTTTGAACCACTATTAGAAGAGTCCAGACTGGTTCTAAAATGGGAGATCCCTGAAGAACTTCCGAAGGTTAACGTGGACCAACAACTTTTCATGCAGGTTTTCGTAAATCTGATTGACAACGCGATTAAATACACGCCAGATGGTGGGACAATTACGATTTCGGCAGAAACTGACACGAGTAACGTCCTTGAAGGACTCGATATAACCTCGGCAGAGGTCATCGTGCATGTTCAAGATACAGGGATCGGTATCCCGTTGGAATCGCAATCTCGCGTGTTTGAGCGGTTCTACCGAGTAGACAAGGGACGCGCCCAAGAGATGGGCGGCACCGGGTTAGGCCTGGCGATTGTCAAGCATATTGTGCTTCGTCATAGAGGCAGGATATGGCTGGACAGCATTTTAGGACAAGGTAGCGTCTTTCATGTCGCTGTGCCGTTGCAAGGCTAAATTTTCCATTCTTCTCGCGTATAAGCCATCTCCCAAAAGAGATACTCATAACGACTACTCATCAAGAAGCAGTTTTTAATTCGCTCTTTTGCTGCAGGGCTGTGCTCGGCTGTAAGACCGTTGAGTAGACCCCGTAGCGACTTACCTAACGCAAGGAATTCAGGTGAGGCGTACATATCGATCCATTCCTGATAGAGCGGTGCCGGTGAACCCCCTTGTTCAGCAAGTGTTGTTCCGATTTCGGCGTAACCCCACTGACACGGTAGGACACCGGCGACGAGCTCAGCCAAAGTGCCGGCTTCCGCAACATTGAGGATATGTCGGGTATAAGCATGTGTCGTAGGTGCGATGGGTGCAGCTTCCATCTCAGCGGCAGAGATACCAAATTTCTCGCAATACCCGCGATGCAAATCCATCTCGGTGTTCAGCGTCTCATTGAGGAGCTCCGCAAACATCGCCATTGTCGCTTCATCGTGAGCTTTGATAACACCGTGCGCGAACACGCGACTATAGTCTAATAGGAAAAGATAATCTTGAATGAGATAGAACTTGAACTTCTCTGTCGGTAGCGTGCCATCGGCAATACCGCGAACGAAAGGATGTTTAAGGTCGGCTTCCCAAATTGGTGCCGCAGCGCGTCTGAGTTCATCGGTAAATTTTTCGGTTCGTGCCATAGGTACTGTTAAAACTCCTATAAGTATGCTATAATCTCTGCTATATATCATACCTGAATTAGAAAAGGGTGTCAAAATGTTTGAAAAACTCGGAATTGTAACCAATATCTGGTCTGAAGAAATAGAAAAGGGTGCGCGCTTCGATGAACTGATGGTAGCATTCGGTGCGAATGGGTTTAAGGATATGGAGGTGCGTGAAGGCGATTACCTCCGTAACTCCGAATTCGGGGAACTCATTGGACAACTCGAATCCGCGATGTCTGCATACACCGATGCCGAATTCAAAATGATCTGCGACGCTGTTTGGATGGGAAAGACTCACGAAACGAAGCACCCCTCGCTTTTTGAAGCTGTTGCGTCCTTCGCCGAAAAAGCATCCGAACTTACTTTGAGTTACGCTATGTCGCACCCTTGGCTTTCCGCCCCAAAAGATAGGGAGGCAGATATGCAACAGATCGTGAGTGCGAAGAAATTGGCGTATCTGCTTTGTCCGGCGCGAGCGAGACTCCGACTTGTCGATCTCGAAACTGAAGGCGATATTGACGAGGCAGCGGCTATCGCCAACCTCAAACATTATAAGGCACTGCTACCAGATTACCCGATGATTTTTGCCGTAGAGAATGCGCGACAAACCGCCACGCTAACCCTGAAGTTAGCAATTGCAGGCAATGCGAAACTCACGTACGACGAGACGAATACGTATCTCGCTGATGGCACAACGGTGAATCCGCCGGACGAATTCTGGAGTGCTGTCGAGATGTCAGACCTCACATCCGTGCATTTCAAACAGAAAACGGAAGCCGGTGTTCTCTCAGAGGTAGGTGATGGATTTGTGGACTTCCAAGCAATTGCCGAACACCTGAAAACGCGGCAATATACTGGCGATCTACTTCTTGAGAACACACCGACTGCCCATTCGCTGCAAGATGCTGTACGGAGCCGAGAATATCTGCTCAGCTGTTAGGACCAAACCTACATCGCTCCAACCAGAACTCGTTTTCATTTTTAATCTCCTTTTGACAACTGTTTAACCGTAAAACCACTCCACGTCCAACGTTTCTTCTGTGTATAGATTATCTGAGTCAGACGTTCGTCGGTGATCGTGATAGTGTATTGTCTTTCCGCAAACGCATCTGCGGAAGTGAGATGTAGTTCCTGGAATCTCTTTTCGCCGTTTGCAATAAGGTTAATTTCCACGGGTGCGATAACACCGGCGTGGAAATAGCACGTTACCTCATAAGTGCCATTGGGGAGTGCGACTCTGAAAACGCCATCCTCTTCATCCCAAAGATTATCCTGATACAGAAGGAGAGGTGATTCGTCTTCTCCAAAAATATCGCGGATGTCTGGTGTAGATTTCGTGTCTTCTGTATGCCAATATTTGAGTTCAAAACCACCCCCACCGGTTTCAAACTCATCCTGAATAGATTTCGATATCCAACCGTACTGTCCATCTGTATAGCCAGTGCCCTTATATACAGTGATATGTCCAGCGGCACTCTCGCCATCGGCAGGCTGCATGTCGAAAGTGAGGGTTGTGGTGTCGTTCCATAATTGCGCGTCTGGCACTGCTTTCTTTCGGCGATACAGTCGATTATAAGTCGTTGAATGGATAATCTCATAATCTTGAACAAGGTCTCCGACATTATCATACTCCGTGCGCCAGACGAGAACATAGTCGGCCGGTACCTTTTTATTTTTGTAACGGAGCGGAAAATGATCTGTGTTCGGCTCATAGTTCTGAAGATAGGCGACACCGTTCTCCAATGCCAGATAACCCTCTATATGTTCAAATGGAAGGATGTATTTAAAATCCCACTCAGCTGAATCCGGTGTGCCTCCCCACGAACTGGGACGACTTGCGAGGACTGTGTTCGGTTCAATCATCTCCACCGATGATAGCGCCTCTTTAGCATCTCTGTCCATCAGGTAATGGGTTTGAAGATAATAGCCGAAATGCCACAATGATAAAACAATCAGGATACCGCTAAAGGCATAGTCAACGAATCTATGGAGGTTGAATGTAAAAAACGGCAATAGCACAAGTAAAATGTAGATATGTATGCGATCACTGATCCACATACCACCCGAACGTAAACTCCATGGGGATGTGAAATAGAGGTATGTTAGGATGATAGCAACCAACAAAAACACATCCGTTCGATCCAGAATAGCGGCAGCACCGTTATAATCTGCGCCTTCGGATTTTGGTGAGTTACGATGGGTATAGACTGTGCGAACCCTGTCGAATACGGTAAGCAAAAAGGCGATTGCAAATACAGCAAGGAGAAGATTGCCTATCAGGATATGGTCATCCCGAAAAGAGATAATGGAACCGATGGAGAGAAAGTACTGCATCAACCCTTCAAAACTTCGATGGAAGCCGCCGCCTTCTCGTTTGACGAGATAGTAAGACAGGAGAATTACATAGGCGGGAAGCATAGATCCCAAAAAGAGTAAGATAGATTTCAACTGCGCGGTTAAACGGTCGCGAGACGATTCTAAGGCTTCATAAATATAGAGGAAAACACCGCAGACCGTCAGGGATACTACGAGCAAGGCATAGGATTGAAAATGCGTGAGGTAAACGACAGTCAGCCACACATAAACCGTAACGAACGCCTTCGCACTGAGTTTATCCTTGCATCGCCACCAGCCACCGAGTGCGAAGAAAAATAGGGAGACACTTAAGGCGAAGTTATAGAAACCCATGTGTAGCAGGTAGTTATAGGCAAAAATGAAGCCAACTAAGCAAAAAAGGGGTTTGCCTTTTTGAACACTGTTCAAGAGATAGAGGAGGGAGAGCGGTAGGAGTCCTATGCAAAGGCTAAAGAATATCTTTTCGCATACAAGTGGCGGAAAGACAAACATCAGCCCCGCCATAACGACATGGGAAGTCCAATTCGGAAAAAGCGTGGGGTTGCGCTCGTAGACTTCCCGCAAGATGTAGTTTTCGTGATTGTGATATACCTTCAAGACGTGGGCGTTGTGGACATGGGCAGGTCCGTCTTGGGTGGCGGTGTACTTGAACAGCCAAACTGGTAAAATATGTATCACCAGTAGTACAATCACGACGATGTGCTGGATAGAGAATCGACGCGCCTGCATAATTGCCTCACCCCGAATAATCGCTTTTTGGGTGAGTCGGCGAGATTAGGAAACCTCGTCAGCAGCGGTTATCACGAGTCAACGGAATGGATTAAAAAGGATCTTCTTGTGCCTGTGCGGTTTCCGGCTGCGTGCCACTGGGAGCTGCGTTTCCTGAGTCTGCGGACTCCTCCGCGGTTGGGACTTCACTCTCTTGAGAAGCTGCGGTCAGTTGCTTAATCCGCTCACAAAGTTCATCGAGCAATTTAGGGGATGTTTCTGCGGCTTTGAGTTCAGCGGAGAGCTGCGTCCATTGCATTTCGGTCATGTCGTTCCGGGACTCTACACTGTACTTACGTTTGATGTAATTCCAGAGATCTTCCTTCGTAACGCCTTTCTTTTCAAGGGGAGCTGCGAGATTGTTTGCGATAGCGAAAGCGGCTTTTTGGGCATTGGCAATATTACCCCCCGTCTGTGGCAATTGCGGTTGTTGTGCTGCATTCGCATTGTGGGTCTTCCGATGGAGATAAAAGTTTAACACCTCACGGATAACCGGGACAGGTATCAACTGTTTTATTGCGTTACGTTGCGCTTTATGGATAGCTTTGGTGAAAGCGAATGGATCCTGCCGACTCCCGGCCATTTTCGGTTGCTCATACGCACCATAACGAGACGAACCGGTAATTGTATCAACTGCTTTGGCGGTCGCAATCCAAGAGTGATCGCGTTCTTCGTATTTGACCTCTTCGATCTGGATGCCGCCGCGGCGGTTGGCAGCCTCGTTAATACCAGCTAAAGTCAACCCTTCCACCGTACGTCCACCTTGTTTAAAAGAATAGACGTAATCCTGAATCGTCTGACCTGTCATCAACTCAATAATAGCCTGATCATCCACCTGATCAACGACCTCGTATTCGGCAGTAACTGGAACCATTTCGTCCTTTTTTTCTTCAGCCATGATATCCTCCAATTTCTAAAATAGGCACACAATATAGTATAACATATCTTCTGATATGGGTTACAGAAAAAGGCTGCTTGGTTAAATAGTCTATGTTTATGTTAAATTTAGAGACAATTTCGGTGGCTTAGATTTTTTGAAAAAAGTTGTTACTACAATATATATGATAACATATTTCATTAAAAAAATCAAATTAATTTTACCAAAGTTTGGACAATTCGTATCCGATGAAAAACTTGATTTTCATTCCTAACGCTGCTATAATAACCAAAAATTGCGTATGGGAGTCTTGACGAACAATGACAGCCCCACTTCTCGACATGCAGATGATTACGAAAGACTTTCCCGGTGTCCGCGCTTTAGACACTGTCTCTTTTGAAATAAATCGTGGCGAAATCCACGCCCTCTGTGGAGAAAACGGTGCGGGTAAATCAACACTGATTAAGATCCTTGGGGGTGTCTATCCCTTCGGAACTTATGATGGACAGCTACGCATTGATGGGGTCAAACAGCAATTTCACACTGTGCGTGACGCAGAACGCGCTGGAATCGCTGTTATTCATCAGGAATTGGCACTCATTCCAGAGATGACGGTTGCCGAGAACATCTATCTCGGTAAGGAACCTGAGCGATTTGGCATTATCGACAAACAACGGCTTTATCACGACGCTGGACAACTTTTGTCGCAATTCGGGTTGACACTCCCCTTAGATCGTCCGGTTTATGAACTCGGTATCGGTCAGCAACAACTCGTAGAGATAGCAAAAGCCTTAGAACGTAGTAGGGGTTGGGTCTCCCAACCCGATGGTTTCCTACGGGCAGAGGCAACGGGCAGGGAAACCCTGCCTCTACTGGTGCTTGATGAACCGACGGCTGCCTTGACGGAAAGCGAAGTGGAGATTCTCCGGCGTATTTTGATGCAACTCCGGGAAAAAGGTGTGGCGTGTATTTACATTACCCACAAACTTAAGGAGATTTTTCAAATTGCTGATCGGGTGACGGTGTTACGGGATGGCAAGACGGTAGCCACGCACCCCGTTGAATCTCAGGAATGCACGGAAGAATTACTCATTTCAGAAATGGTCGGTAGGGAGTTAACGACGCTCTTTCCGAAACGACACGCCCGCCCGACTTCTGAAGATGCATCGAATCAAGAAGTAGCACTCCGAATAGAAAACTTAAGCACTTACCCTTCGGAACCGCCGCAGCTGGAAGACGTTAGTTTTGAGGTGCGGCGCGGGGAAATCCTCGGCATTGCAGGTTTGATGGGTGCTGGTAGAACAGAACTGATTAGCACTATTTTCGGGGCTTATTCTGGGAAATGGGAGGGTAAAGTTTTTATAGACGGCACACCCGTCGAAATCCACGCGCCACATCAGGCGATAGCGCATGGGTTAGGACTGGTCAGTGAGGACCGGAAGCGTTACGGACTACTTCTGGATGTAGATGTTGTCCGCAACATGACGCTCGCGAGTCTCAATGCCTCGTCGGATATTGTATCGCACGGTGTAATTGATGACGATGTGGCATCTGAAAAAAGTGGACGTTATGTGGATTCTCTTCAGATTAAGACGACCTCACTTGATATCCCTGTGAACCACCTGAGTGGCGGAAATCAACAGAAAGTGGTTCTCGGCAAATGGCTAATGACGCATCCGAAGGTGTTGTTTCTTGATGAACCGACTCGCGGTATTGATGTTGGTGCGAAAACGGAAATCCACGCACTCATGGCGCAACTGGCACAAGCCGATGTTGCGATTGTGTTCGTATCGTCTGAATTACCGGAGATTTTAGGCATGAGCGATCGGGTTCTGGTGCTACATGAGGGAAAAATTACGGGTGAATTTACCAACGATAATCTAACGCAGGAAGACATCTTAAGATCTGCGGCTGGAACGTAAATAATAGATGGAAAATAGAAACGAAATCTTTACAACAGAAAGTCCTCGTGAGACACAAGCACTCGGTGAGAAACTCGGTCAAACGCTCAAACAAGGAGATGTCATCGCACTTATTGGTGACCTCGGAACTGGCAAGACCTGTTTAACCCAAGGCATCGCGCGGGGTGTAGGTATCGCACCCAACGAGATTGTCAGCAGCCCCTCGTATATCCTGATTAACGAATACAATGGAACGGTGCCGATCTACCACATTGATCTGTACCGACTTGAAAACAGCGAAGAGATTGCTGAACTCGGACTCAGCGAATATGTAGAAGGCGACGGGATTTGTATCATTGAATGGGCAGAGCGGATGGCAGATGCCTTGCCTGATACCTGTATAAAGATTCACATAACGGTTGAAGAGACAAACATCTCAGATAACTATAACGAAGCAGACGCGTCAGTATCACAGAGTCCTGTAGATGAAAACATCCGACACATCCAAATTCAACATCCCAAGAGTTGGCGAGGTTAGGAAACCTCGCCAGCGGGGAAAAATGAAAATATCCGACACATCGAAATCCAACATCCTATACCTCGATAGCGGTTCAGGTATCGGCGGCGGTCAACGGAGTCTTCTACTGCTGCTAAGTCTCTTAGATAGGAATCACTGGACACCTTTTGTCGGATGTCTCGGTGATAGTGCTTTCGCAGCGGAAGTCGCAAAGACAGAAGCGAAGATCGTTCCACTGTCTCTACCCGCGGCGCACAATAAAACGGATAAGGTGAAACGGTTTACATTTCGTGATCTGTTGGCAGACTTTCAGCAATTCCAGGTCGTCCTTCAACTCCACCGAGCCGTAAAACGACACGCGATAGATCTTATACACGCAAACTCACTTTCAGTGGCACTCCTCGGCGGGATTGTTGCAAGGATAAATCGCATTCCGATCCTGATGCACAAACGTTATGCAACCTCGTATGGCATTTTAGACCGACTCTGCGAAAGGCTTCTCCAACGCGTGATTCTGGTGTCAGAGGCGACGCGTTGGGACTTTGCGCCTACGGCAAAGCAGACATTAATCTATAACGGTGTAGATTTAGACGCTTTTCAGGCATCGCCAGAGGAGGTAGAAACCCTTCGGAGAGAACTTTTTCCCGATGCCGCTGACGCGTCATTACTCGCCGGGGTCGTGACTCGGATTACACCGGAAAAAGGTATTCATTTCTTAGTCCGCGCGATGGCGGAACTTAAGGGAAAAACGCTTATTAAACTCCTGATTGTCGGGGGTCCCTATTTCCAAAAAGACGTTGATTATATGGATTCCCTCAAACGGGAGGTTGCGGATTTGGGTGTTGAAGATTCCGTCATCTTCACGGGATTTCTATCGGACACGCGTATCGTAATGAGTTTACTGGACATTGTATTGGTGCCATCTATTATTCCAGAAGCCTGTCCGCGTACGATTATTGAAGCGATGGCGGTAGGTAAGCCAGTGATCGCTACACCGCTCGGTGGGAGTAAAGAACTCGTCACGCCTGAAACAGGAATGTTAGTGCCACCCGAAGATGCGTCAGCAGTTGCGGACGCTATCGCGATTCTTGCAACTGACCGAGAAAGATTGAGAACAATGGGAGAAGCCGCTCGCACACGTGCTGTGCAGCTATTCAGTAGTCAAAAAAACACCGCTTTGACGGAGGCAGTCTATACGGAACTGCTAACGGCATCTTAATACACCAAAGGAATTATTATGGATGGAGATAGAAAAAAAACAACCAGCTCACCGCAGGGCGGGCAAGTGAGCCAAGGCCAGCTGAGACAGGTATCCCAGCTGTTTGGTGAAGGCACTGTTAACACTGACGAGTGGGTAGAGATTCACCGTACCAACGATGAATGGGAGGTGAAACTGATTCAAGCCACCCTGAGTGCGCAACAGATTCGGTGCAGACCGATCGAACTAAAACAGGAACGCCAAACTGCGCTCCTCGTGGCACCCGAACATGAAGTGGAAGCTATGGAGCTGATAAGCCGTATCGACGCAGTTGTCACGGATAATGAAATGACAATGCGCGCCGAGGAAACAGCGGCAGCACTCAAACAGCGCGATATGGCTGCCGTTCAGGAAGATGGTAATCAACAGGTAGATCCTGACGATCCAACAGAACTACTCATCTCCGAACGCGAAGGCGTCGGCAGCGTCGTCTACGTTGCTGAACGAGGTTATGAACTCCGCGTTGGTCCTGAACCCTACGTCACTGTTCCAGAAAAGGATTGGGAAGAATTCACAGATTTCAGTGCGCAGCGTCAAGAGTTTGTCATCCTTCTCCGTCACGAATATCCTGATCTCTTTGAGTGGATTCAAGAAGGAAAGCTACTTGCAGAATTCATCCGCCTCATAGAGATGACGTATCAAGAGGGGGCGCCGATTCCAGTTTCTCACAGACATGGAGGCACCTCCGATGCTGAGGAATTTGATGGACCGCCTTACCACCCGCTTGCACAATTGAGTTTGACTGTCGCAGTGGTTTCACTGATTGCGGTACTTTTTCAAGTACCTTGGCTTGTCAACCTTGTGATGGCTGTCGTGGCAGTTGCCTCGGCGGTTGTTGCGAAATATCAGATTGATGCGAGTGATGGAAAATCGACGGGTATCCCGATGGCACTGAGTGGGATTGTGCTTGCGTGTCTTGTGGTTGTCTTTGCGTGGTGGTTGAGTCAGCGTCCGGAACCTGTAGAACCACAGACACCGCCGGTTCGTGAGATGGTTGAGGATCGGTAGCGGGAACAGAATTTTTTCAGTTGACACCCCAATAGGTATGTGGTAAAATTAAAAATCATTGGGGAGATAGATTGAGTTCGTCATCGAAATATTTTTTGTAAACCTCCGATCTCTATATTGCGTTAACTTTTTAATAAAATCTGTCCGGAATAGAAATCTAAACATGCGTTCAGATGATGTTCAGTGTCTGTCTTTTAATCTACCGTTTTTAAGCATTTGGAGACGTTTATGTCGCTTCGGAGAAAAAATAAAGCCCGTTGGGCAACCAAAAGTCGCCGCTGGGGTAGGTCGCCGCGTTGTAAATGTTATCTCTGCACGGATGAGAAATATTATTTAAACAGGGGAATCCGCAAACACACTCAGGAGATGGAACTTGAGGGATACACGGAGGCATGGCAAGCCGAAGGTTTTCGTAGTTTAGGACTGCCGACGTTAGACTATCGGGATTATATGGATGTCAGGCATGCACTTGCGCAGCACGAGACCCCTGAAGTGTTTCTGAATTTCATGGCGGATATCGATCAGAAGTCTAACATGTTGCAAGATAGGACCTACACGCACGGACTTATAGCGATTGCGAACAATAGCGAAAGCTGGATTCGCACATCGGAAAATTGGCATCCCGAAACTATCAACCTTGACGAACAGTTTGCCGAACTCACTCGGCATCTGTTTTGTCGCTATGATGTGCCCCGCTTTATGGATAAAGCGTGGCTTGATGGCAACCCGACCCAGCAGCACTGGTTTAAACATATCGGTGCGGGTCAAAATATCCGAACTGCCCCCGGGCTGCCCTTTGTGCTCACGAAAAAGATGGCACACCATTTTCTGGATGCGCCCGAGGATTACACGATAGCGGAAGCCCTCCGTTGGGGACAAGTCCACGGACTTGATGGCAATATCAATTTAGCAGAGGCACTTCGAGAAACCTACCTCGTTGGTGCCCTGAACCTGGACACACCGCCCGGTGATTTTTGGTTTGCTGAAGATAGTTTCTGGATAAATGTCATTCGTTTCTTTATTAGACATCCGATGTTCGATTTTTCTCATGTCGAAATGGTAATTGGTTACATCCGGGATCACAAATACGGGGATCCGCAAAGGGATATTTTGCCGGTACAGCCTAACTTCAGCATGAGCCGTAGAAAGCCTGAGAGTTTACTCGATGCAGCGCATGCATGGCGTGCGGAGTTAAGACGCGAAGCACAAGGGTTACGAGGTAAAAAAAAGAGGGAACGCAATGAGATCCCGCGTTCAGGTATCGGTGGATTTTCCTGCAACGCGGATGGGGAAGACTGGCAAATTCGAGAAGTGCTAAGCCGCCCTGAACTGAGGAGAGAAGGGAGGATTATGAGCCACTGCGTCGGAACTTACTGGGATTCATGCCGTGCGGGAAGGAAATCCGTTTGGACGATGAAGACCGCAGAAAAAAAAGTTGCAACGATCGCAGTGGATAACTCCTTAAGAAGAATCATTGAGGCGCGGGGCAAAGCGAATCGGTCCCTAAATCCTGAAGAGCGAAGTATCTTAATGAACTGGGCAGGACAAGAAGGTCTGCACCCTTCCCAGTATTTATAGGGCTCACGTAAGCCGCAATAATGCACGTCGCATTTGGGCGAGTCCGCCACAGAATTGCCCGACAATGACAACTTGGGGGTGTAAAGGTATTCGACGAAAATAATGAGATAGAGGTTGCATGCCGAGGTCTCCGCAGGCCTCGTTAAATAGGCGGAACACGTAAAAAAAGATGAAGACGCAGCATTGGCTTCTGAAACCTGTCGCCCATCAGGGAAGCGAATGCGTCTCAATATGGGATAGCCGTTCGTCCGTTCTCAAGGGGCGTGCGGCGAACTACCTTTTGAGATAGTCTATCATTCATGAACCCTGCACAGTGGGTGTCTGATAGGCGAATTTTAAAATCTGTGATAAGCATGTAGAAACCGCTATTGAAATATCTTCGGACGTGGGTTCAATTCCCACCACCTCCATACAACAATGCAACGTCAGTTTGAGGACGCATTACGTCTCTCTGACCTTGCCGACGCAGAAGGGCTAGCTGAGATTGTGGCAGTAGATTGCGTTCATCTACCCCTGGAGGTTCCGCGCGCCTGCGTCAAGCACGTCCCTGATAGCAACAGAGCGTTTATGCCGATGAAAACATGTCTCACTGTTTTCGCGAAACACCCTATACTGAATCAGGTGAAGACGCGACTCGTCCCGCCGCTTTCACCAGAGCAGGCGTTAACCCTCTATACCGCCTTCCTTACAGACGGGTATGCGGCACTCACAGAACTCTCGGATGTGGATATCGTTATTGCGTATACGCCCCCGGAAGCACACCCCGATCTACAAGCATTACTCGGAGACGATGCGACCTACATCCCGCAAATCGGTGACGACCTTGGAGAACGACTCATTTCCGCAACGCAGTGGTCAGCACAGCACGGATACACAAACATTCTGATCATCGGCTCTGACACGCCGACGCTACCGATTTCGTATATCGCCGAAGGAATCAGGCTGCTTGATACACGGGATATCGTTATCGGACCGAGTGTAGACGGTGGGTATTACCTCATCGGTTTTGCTGTGGAGAATTTAACAACGATAGTCCCACTCGTATTTTCAAAGATTGCGTGGAGCACAGCGGATGTCCTGCAGCAGACGCTAACACGTATCCAATCGACAGATGCAACACTTGGACTCCTACCGCTGTGGTATGATATAGATACAGCTCAGGATTTAGCATTTCTGCAGGCGCATATATCCGCGACGCGTCTTGCGGGTGACACCGTACAGGCCGTTAGAACGGAATCTGTTTTGATGGAATTATTTTCAAAGATCACAAATTAAGCAAGTTTCAGAATTTAATTCGATAATCGCACTACTACGAACTAACCTGTTTGTAGTAGGGCAATTCATTGCCCATCAATTACCTAATTTATTTTGTTAAACTTCATACGGTTTGTGCTATAGGCTAAAAAGAATAGGAGAAAATAATGGGACAATTAGATGGAAAATTTGC
Organism: Candidatus Poribacteria bacterium; assembly: GCA_965232115.1. Classification (GTDB taxonomy): domain Bacteria; phylum Poribacteria; class WGA-4E; order WGA-4E; family WGA-3G; genus WGA-3G. The sequence goes on along the minus strand of OZ246958.1, from coordinate 1,679,446 downwards.
GATTGTAACGGGTGGAAATCGCGGTATCGGCAGAGGGATTGCAAGAGGACTTGCAGCGGAAGGCGCGACGCTAACCATCGCTGCAAGGGACGCCAAACTCCTCGAGGAAACGGCTGACGAATTTCGGGCAAATGGCACAAAAGTGTTAACCGTTCCGACAGACGTAACAGATGAAGAACAGATCAAAGCACTCTTTGCAAAATCGATGGACGAATACGGACGTTTGGATATCCTTGTCAATAACGCTGGGGCATTTAACGGAGGTCCCATAGGTGAACTCGCAACAGAGGATTGGGATTGGGTCATTAACGTGAACCTCCGAGCACCGTTTATCTGTACGCGCGAGGCGTTCGCAATCATGAAGGCGCAAGGTGACGGGGGTCGTATCATCAACGTCGGGAGTATCTCCGCACATCGGGTTCGTCCTCGGACTGCGCCTTACAGTGCAAGCAAATTCGGTATCTGGGGTTTGACGCAGGTAACAGCGTTAGAGGGAAGACCCCACGGAATCACGGCGAGTTGTCTACAACCCGGTAACACCTATGTAGAACGCCATCAAAGTCGTTCACAACCCCCCAGCGAACCGATGATGGACGTTGACGATCTGGCACAAGCGGCTGTTTTGATGGCAACCCTTCCGCCAAACATCAATATGTTAGAAGCGACTGTTTTGCCTATTGGTCAACTCTATGTCGGACGTGGCTAATATGCAGTCGGAGGCACATCATGAAAGTGAATCGGACGCAATTCATGGAGGAAGGTTATCTCGTTGTTCGGGAGGTAATACCACCAGAAGAACTCGATGGGCTTCGGGAAAGTTATGAATTGATGGTATCGCGTCAGCGAGAAATCTGGTCACGAGAACGGTCACCAAACGACCCACCGGGCGGCGTATGGGAGACTTCAGCACAACCGCGTCTACTCCTGGGACGCGACCCACTCTCAGGACACGTCGATGAAAAGACTGCCAGTGCCATTGAAATTTGGGCGCACGAAAATATGCAAGGGATTAGCAGTGAACTCCTCGGCGCAGCGGATGCAGGTGTTACCGAGATGATGCTTATGTGTAATCCAGTCCGAGACTGTGGACCTGCGACTTGGCATCGAGACCATCACCCAATTGATACAGCCCCATTACTGGGCTATATTGACGATATTGTGGAGACCGGACCGCGCTACGTTCAGTGGAACCTCTCGCTTTACGATGACAGTGTGCTATGGGTGCTTCCGGGCAGCCACTTACGGGTAAACAGTGAAACGGAAAACGAACTATTGTTGGCAGACCCGAAAGTTCCCTTACCCGGTGCTGTTCAAACACATCTTAATGCTGGTGACGGAGTCGTTTACATTCTGCCAATTTTGCACTGGGGTAGCAACTATAGCCGAAAAATGCGGCGCACGATTCATGGTGGTTTCTCAAACTACACCCACTATCCGACGTTCGACTATATAGAGTATCTGTCGCCGGAAGTTCAAGAGATGTTTGACCGGTGGAACGTGCGCAGCAATCAGATGAAAGTATGGTGTGAAGAAGCACTCCGAGCTGCTATCAAAAAGGATGCAAATGCCTATCACACCGCTTTGGAAAAACTGCATCCGGACAGAGGTGAGAAAGGGAAGATACTCTCCACCGTCTTTTTGTGTAAAGCTGCGTGCTTCGTGGCATTTACACACGGCTGTGAACTCGAAGATATTCCCGATGAGCTCAAGAACCGCGGCAAGGGACCTCACGCTATCACGCTGAACTGGGGACCCTCCTTCGCTGAAGATCGGTTTACGCAGGAGGAAGCGTCTGTCCTATGGGAACGTTTTAAGCCACTTGATGCGCTTTTGAAAACCGACGAAGAGTTGTATCTACCGGGTTTTCAATCGGGGCCGATGCACTATTACTTCAACGAGATGCCTGCTAATTTCGGTGTTGCGGATTTTATTGAAACGTGGGGTCTATAGCGGTAAACCGAGCATTCCCTTCAGATAGTAGTAAGCCTCTTCCGTATAGCGAGGGAGATTTTCTGGATCTTCGACTTCTAATTCCAGTGTCAAGTCACCTTGGTAGTCTACCGCTTGGAGTGCCTCAATAATCTCTTTGAGATTGAGATCCCCGCGTCCGATGCCGACAGACACAGTACCGAGATGGTCTTTGAGATGCACTGCATACAGACGCGATGCAAATTGACGAATTGCCGCAAGCGTATCAACACCCGACGAGTGGAAATGTCCGGTATCTATACAGACACCGACCCGCTCGTCTGGAATTGCATCTAAAATGGCTTGGAAATCCGAGGTTTGTTCAAGAACGTTCCCGTGATGGGGTTCAAGTGTCAATTTGATCTGACTTTCCGCAGGTATGCGCTGGAGTACTTCTCGGACACAGGCAGTAACCCTGTCCAATGCCCCGGGTTCCGTTCTGCGTTGGGCACCGCTTGTCGTCAGATGGGTTGCACCGAGTCCTTGGGCGATTTCAACGCATCTCGCGATTGCGCCTGCGCGTGCGTCAACATCGGCAGTGTCCTGTCCGCCCCATCCGGGAGGATAGAGTCCTGCACACTTCATGCCAGCGGCATCGATTTTCGCCTTCATACCGACTATGTCAAATGCGAGTGCGGCATCTACGCTCCAGATAAGGGGGCCATGGATTTCCATGAGACGATAGCCGATTTGCGGCGCGTATTCCAAAGTTGCGGCTACCTCATCTTCAGCGTAGCCTCGGTAGCAGATAGAAGCACAAATAACGTCCATAAAAACACCTCTCAAACCATGTCATAATACATTCAGAACTAACCAGTAAACCAAGGAGCAGACTGAAAAGTGATTCAACAAATCGAAATAACTTTGCCAGAATATCCACGTGGCTTTCATCTCGTTACAGATGAAATTATGAAATCCGTCGGCGAACTGCCAAAAGAAGGCATCCTACATCTTTTTATTAAACACACCTCAGCCGGACTGACCATCAACGAGAACGATGATCCGACAGTCCGCGAAGACTTTGCGAATAGTTTCGACCGGCTTGTCAAGGAACGCGAGCCGTTCTACCGACACACGATAGAAGGCGACGACGATATGCCGGCGCATATCAAAGCATCACTCGTGGGTTTTACCGTCTCCGTTCCGATTACCGACCACCGCCTCAACTTAGGCATCTGGCAAGGGATTTACCTCTGCGAATTCCGAAATAGAGGTGGCAGGCGGAACCTCACGGCGACGCTTTATTTTTAGTAGGTATCGGGGTTACAAACCCCTCCTACAAGACTAAAGCACTATACCCACGATGATCTTAATTCATGCACCTTCAAGGATACCACCCTCGCTGTTCCACCATCGGCATAAATTCCGATGTCAGCATTGTTCAAATCGGGTAGGAAATAGGAGGTCATTGAGAGTTCGCCAGTATTGCCAAACGCCTCAATAGAGATACGATCCACCAAAATCTGCAAACTGATTTTTCCACCTTGTGGCGCAAGTGGACCACTCCTTTCAAGAAATGTGAGTTGTTGTTCTGCCACGTCGTAGCGAACGTCCTCTCCACGGATGTTGAATCCAACAGCCGCAGCGTCGTTGAGTGCTATCTCAGCGCGGATATCGAATAACTCACCTGTCAATCCAGCAAGCAGATTTTCACCCGGTTTCAACGCGAGATCGCTCCACGCGTGCGTGTAGGTGTGGATACTTTCAATCTCCGCTACCGGTTCCCGATGTAGACGGATCCCCTCCGAAGTCGTCCGCAGGGTTAGCGCGCACGGAAAACTCATCTGCTGATTAAACGGCATATCTGGCGGTTTACTGCCGCTCATCCAAGCGATTTGGATGCGTCTGCCATCGGATGCTGGGACATCGCTCCACGTCTGCGCCGCGTAAAAGTTGGCACCGTAATCGGCGCGATGTGCTTCGTCTTCGGGTGTAAAGGTTGTTCCGTCGAAATCACCGACATAATACTTTCCTGCTGCGCCCCAGAAAACCCATTTGGTATTATCAGAATCGCCATCCACAGGCAACTCAAAGATATCTGGACACTCTGTATCGGGAATCTGGAGGTCAGACAGTCGAGTCCACTCCTTAAGGTTTGTCGATCCGAACAGGGCATAGTCGTTTTGGTCGAGATAGAGTGCCATGACCCATTTTTCTGTCGGTTCATGCCAGATTACTTTCGGGTCGCGGTTGCTGCCGACGATATGCTCAATAACAGGGTTGCCCTCATATTTCGTCCAACTCCGTCCGCGATCGTTGCTATAGGCGATGCTTTGCGTAAACGGCACCTCTTTGGGGGCATGGCTACCCGCAGAAGTATAAAAATTGACGAGAATTGACTCGTCTCCTGTCTGGAAACCACCGGTATTGTTCCAATCCACAACCCCTGAACCCGAAAAGATTGTGCCGAGTTCATCGGGGTGCAGGGCGTGCGGAAGCTGCTTCCAATGGACAAGGTCTCGACTGATCGCATGTCCCCATGTCATGTTGCCCCAGTCGATGCCGAATGGATTGTGCTGGAAAAAGAGATGATATTCGCCTTTATAGTAAATCAGACCGTTTGGGTCGTTGGTCCAGTTGGTTTTGGGTGTGAAATGGAACTGCGGACGATAGGTTTCTTTATAAGCTGTCTGGATCATGAAATTGTATCCTTTCCATCAGGTGGACGGCATAACGGCGTATGCCTATTACTTTGCATATTATTCTATACAGATTTTCTATTTTGTCAAGAATGCCTGTTTAACTAATGGTTTCTCTGATTTTTCACGATTTTTGCAGAATTAGGCAACCGTTTCGCTCCTTAACCGCGTCACTATATATTGATACAGGTAAACATCAAAACTTATCACTTATCTATACGGGAGAAGCATCTATGAAAAATTATACGAAGTTTATTATATTCAGCTACACCCTCAGTGCGCTACTCGTGTTTAGTGGTGTCCATGTTGGATGGGCAGAAGCCCCGAGCACAGCGAAAGTTACATTTATGTCAAAGCGGGATGGCAACGCCGAAATTTATAGCATGAATACCGACGGAAGTGAACAGATCAATTTGACTCAACATCCTGCAGCGGATTACAATCCAACTTGGTCACCAAACGGAAAACAGATTCTGTTCAGCTCAGATCGAGATGGAATCTTCGATTTGTATCTTATGGATGCAGATGGAACAGACGTTCGGAAGGTATTTGAAAGTAGTAAATATAGAATGGATGCAGCTTGGTCTCCCGATGGTAAATGGATTGCCTATGCTCAAGGAGATCCAGGAAAGTCAATTGAACAATTCGGATTGCGATTTGTCCCTTACGCTGACCTCACCCTTTACATCGCAACACCAGATGGAAATTCCGTTGAAAAATTAACAGCCGGATTTAATCCGAGTTGGTCTCCTGATGGACGCGAGATAGCTTTTGTGGTAGGTGACCTCAAACATACGCCACTGGGTATTTATGACTTGCAGAGACGCTCTCAAAAACTCCTGCTCCTAAAGGAGATGCCCTGGATATTTGATCCAGCGTGGTCTCCACGAGACGACCAAATAGCCTTTACAAAACTCGATGGTGCTATGTTCAACGGACAAGGTTTTCTTATATATAATAAAGGGACAATCTATACTGTAGACAGCAGTGGGACAGGACTTCATCAGATTACTGAGGAAAAAAATAATTCCGCTGACCCCACTTGGTCGCCCTATGGTAATGAACTGATTTACAGAACTCGGGTGGGCTCTTCACAACTCTACAAATCCGATATGGACGGTCGCAATGAAAAGCAATTAACACACGAAGGAAGTAATTCGAGTCCAGATTGGTTCGACCCTTTTTATGGTGTTGTGCCTTCGGTGCAATCTGCAACGACGATGTGGGGAAAATTAAAGCAAATTAAAGGAGATTGAAAAATGAAAATTTTAACGGTTGGTTTCCTGATTTTAGTCATCATCAATGGACACCTGAATGCCGATAACCATTCGGTAACCGGCAACAAAATTACACTCAACCTTGATGGCACTTCAGAAGTGGCTCTCAAAGGCTTCATTGCCCCGGTTGAATATACGCAATACAACTTCCATGTAGAATGGGATGCGTTGACAAACTTCGCGGTGGCTGAACCTGAGAAACGGCATTCCGCATCGGTATTCCACGCTTTTTTGCCGGACGCAGCGGTTGCGGCAGGCGATCTCTGGCAGGTTGAAGAGGAGGGTGCGTTAGCACTGCTGAAGCAACTTAACCCGAATCCGAGGTTTAATCTGGATATTAATAACGGAGATTCTTATGGCTTATGGGCATGTCTACGCGCTTACAACGACAAATCCGCTGAAATTGTGTTCCGCATCCACGCTGAATTCGTCCTTAATGAGGGTCGGTTTACACCGTCTCAGTTCAAAGGACATCTTCTTATTGATCGGATGAACGGAAAGGTTGTCTCTTTTAAGATGTACGTCCCTGAAGGCGTGTTGAACTTCGATGTTGGGTGGAATAAACTTGGGGCTATAGATGTCGGTTACTGTCCACAAATAGAACTCCGTACGGAGACACAAACAACTTTATCGGACACTGAAACTGTCGCATCCATTACCCAAGAAGAAGCGGAACGCGAGATGATATTGCGTTTTTATAAATCCGAGCAAATCAATTGGGTTTCGTTGGAAGAGGCATTGGAGATGATGCAGGTACAGGAGAAACCTGTTCACGCGATTTCGATAGATGGCCCGCTTGCAGACGAGGCGTGCTGAGGGAGCGGCAAGAGCCTGAGGGCAGTTGTCCTCTCCGACGACCGAGTTATCGAATTTTTGAACGAAAATTTTATTAACACATGGGTGCCGAACTCCGAATTAGGGCGCGTCCCAAGTTTACTGGAGCCGATTGCCAAGAGACGCGAGCGTGAAGGCACAACCTTCGACACAAGCCACGCTTTAGCACAAGCCATTATGAAGGGCTGGAAAGAGGGATCCCCAGCGGATTCGTTGGTTATCTCACCAGCGTTTGAAGTCATGGGCAGGCTACCAGTCAATGAGCGTTATAGACAGGAGCCTGTACAGGAGTATTTGATGTTCCTCCAGGACTCTTTAGCAGGGGAACTCCCCGGATTCCGAGAAGATGATTCAAAACAAGCACCACTTGATTCAAGCACTGTAATGAGTGGGCTGAATATTGTACTCAACGATGTTCGGTCTTCACAAGAGGTACTGAACGTTTTTCGGGCACCAGGACTGGGGTATCAGGATTATACTGTTGTTGAGATTGATGCGACAACCTTTGAAAACGGAGGTGTGCTTACAATCGATATCTCTGTTGGGCACGCTGAAGCTGCTGGATCGTTTGATCTGTTCAACGGGGACAGTGAACTCCCGAGGGAAGGAGCACCTGAGAACGCACTTGCTTCAACGTACGGCGTTCCACCCGGAGGAACACAGAAAATCACCTATACCTTCAACCGGGGTCAACACTTTAAGTTCGGGGCTACCGGCGATTGGTTCAGCGAGAAAGGGAGCGTTAACGCTTTCGTCGCTAAAATTTCTGTGGAACCGAATCAGAAGCCAGTGCCGAGAGAAGCACCATCAACACACGCATATCAATCTCCAGAAGATCTGATGAACGCTTTCGTGAAAGCATTTAAGAATGTTGACGCAGAGGCGATGCACTCCATGTTGACAGAGGAGGCCAAACACACTTTTGGAATCGATGACGTGCCAGAAGATATGCGTGCTCAGATCAGTCAAATGCTGAGTCAAATGGAAATTTTGAGCAGCAAATATGTAGGCGATGAATTCCATTTTCGCTTGAGGATCCCCGCGGGGTCGCCCCCAGAAGTATCTGTTAAGATGCGAAAAGTGGGAGATGAGTGGTTCATTTATGAGATCAAATGATGCGCCGGAAATTGGTTAGGTTATCTTGTTAGCGTGTCGACAAAACGCGCTAACAGGAAATACCGTTAACGTGTATAATACAGTTATCCCGCTTTGGAGGTAACGGATGAAAAATGACGATGTTGAACTCATCCAAAATAGTCTCACAGGTGATGAAAATGCTTTTGCACAATTGGTGAAAAAATACCAAAAGCAGGTGCATGCGCTCGCTTGGCGGAAAGTCGGTGATTTTCATACTGCTGAGGAGATCACACAGGATACCTTCTTGAGAGTCTATGCAAAACTGGGGACGCTGAAGGATCCGCAGCGTTTTGCTGGATGGCTCTACAGAATTGCTGCACGTCAATGCTGTCTGTGGCAGAGAAAGAAACGGCTACAGACGCAACCGCTTGAGGACACAGACGGCAAAGCGATCGAGAAAATGACATACTCCAAGTATGTCATTGAGGAGCAAGCAAAGGCTGCAACAGAAGCGCGACGCGATATTGCACAGAGGCTGCTTGCCCGGCTGCGGGAAAGTGAGCGGACGGTCGTCACGCTTCACTACTTCGGGGAAATGACCTGCGAAGAAATTAGTCGGTTTTTAGGGGTATCAGCAAGCACTGTTAAGAGTCGGCTCCGTCGTGCGCGACATCGCCTGAAGCAAGCAGAACCTATGATCCGAGAAGCGTTAGAGGGCTTTCAAATTAGGACGACGCTCACCGAGAGCATCATGGAAAAAGTCTCCGACATAACACCTGAAACGCCTCCGACAGTCAATCCCTTTATGCCGTGGACAATCGCCGCTTCAACCGTTGTTTTGGCTGTAATGCTGCTGGGAGTAGGGAATCAATTTTTGACTCGCTTCCAACAACCCTATAACCTTGAGGCTACATCCGAGATGAGAGTAGAACTTATCGATGCACCTATTGCGCTGAACCTTACCTCGAAACCAGATGTACGTACCCAGTTTGGTCGGTCCGCTGTACCGAGTAGAGGTAACGGACTTGAACCGGATGCAGCGCAATCGGAACATGTCGTTAGGTTTCTCCATGCACAAGCAAAGAACGTCGTTCTCAATGATGAAAAGCCTTTACAGGAAATCTTGAGCGTTTTTCAAACACCGACAGGAGGCTATCAAGATTATAATGTTTTTGAGATTGACACCACAGCGTTTAAAAACGGAGGCACACTCACTGTTAACATCTGGATAGGGAGTGCCGAAGCTTCGGGTAAGTTTGTTCTATTTGCAAGCGACAGTGAACTCTCTACAGAAGGCGTGCCTAAGGTTGTGCTCACCTCAGCATCAGGGATTCGGCGCGGTAAAGTGGGAAAGATCACATACCGTTTTGAAGAAGGAACGCTCTTTAAGCTGGGAGTTGCCGGTAATGCGTTCAGTGGTGAAGAGCAGGTTAATTCCTTTCTCGCCAGAATTTTCATAGACACTGCAGGAAAATAAAAACAGGACGAAGATTCGTGGCAGAACGGCTACAATTTCTGCCTTGTCCGTATCCTTCTTACTCCATCCTTTTTCTTTTTACCTACCTTCCAAAAGTTAATTCCTCTCTATATCCCGCTTTTTAACCGCTCCATTCACCCATTTTTTAAAATTATGCAACAAATCAACCTCTAAGTCGCGTCACTATAGGGTGATGGGAGGTACTTTATGAAGAACAGAGACGCTGAACTCGTTCACCAGACGCTTGATGGTGATGATGTCGCTTTTACTAAACTTGTGCGGAAATACCAAAAGCCGGTTCACGCACTTGTGTGGCGGAAGATTGGGGATTTCCACACTGCTGAAGATATTACGCAAGATACATTCCTAAAAGCGTACCAGAATCTGGCGACACTTAAAGAACCACAGCGGTTTGCGGGTTGGCTTTATGTAATAGCGACGCGACGGTGCGCTGCATGGCTCCGCAGAAAACGGTTGCGAACACAATCGCTGGAACAGACGAGTACCACGCAGTTAGAAAAAGCAACGTATTCGACGTATGTCGTTGAAGAAAACGCGCGTAGAACAGCTGAAGCACAACGTGAGATCGTAAAAAAGCTGCTCGCGAAACTTCAGGAGAGTGAACGCACGATTATTACGCTACGTTACTTTGGTGAGATGTCAAATGTGGAGATTAGCGAGTTTTTGGGTATATCGGCAAATACCGTTAGAAGTCGTCTCCACCGTGCTCAGCAACGCCTAAAGAAGGAGGAACCCATGATTCGAGAGGCTTTAGACAGTTTCCAACTGTCCGCAAATCTAACCGAGAATATTATGCGAGAAATTGCGCGTATCAAACCTGTTGTACCCTCCGGAGGTAAGCCATTAGTGCCGTGGATAGTTGCTGCATCAGCCGTAACGGTGGCATTACTAATGATGGGTACTGGTAACCAATATCTAACTCGCTTCCAGCAGCCCTACAGTTTCGATGCCATGTCTGAGATGAAGGTAGAACTCATTGACACCTCTGTTGTGTTGAACCTTGAATCGAAACCGGATATTCGGACGCAACTTGGAAATTCGCCTGCGCTGAGCAAAAATGACGGTTCTGGGCGGCAACCCAATCCACCCGAATATCTGGCGAGATTTGCCGCCACCCCGATAGATGAAGCAGCAGAAACTACCGATACTAACACAGGTGAACGCTACATCACCCTTAGTGCCATTACCAAGGAAGAAAGTGGAACATTCTTGGCAGCGGGGAACTTTCATCTTAAAAAAACGGATTTAGTTTTGACACCCAGAAGTTATGCTACTTCGGGAACTAGCAAAGGTGACCCAAATCCCATGTATATGTTGATGTACTACATCCTCTACTATAAAACCGATCTCTTCAGGTCTCCTTTGGTTATAGGAGATACTTGGGCGCAAGAAGGTCACTGGGATACATGGGTACAAACGACGATAGAAGGTTATGAACAGGTAGAAATTGCTGCGGGGACCTTCTTGGACTGCCTTAAGCATAAAACGGTCTTTACAAGAGCCGAGGCAGGCTCTCCACTGAAGAGTTCACTTGTGAACGGCACGCGCTATTTGTGGTTCGCTAAGGGAGTTGGGGTTGTGAAAATGCGCTATGAACATGCCAACGGTATCACCACAGAAGCGGAATTACTAACATACACAGTAGCAGGGGAGGACACAGAATACCTTCCTTTACAAGTAGGTAACACATGGACCTACAAATGGCAAAACGATTATCGAGACGAAGCGGCTATTGAAACGTGTAGTGTTGTCGGAAACTCCGATAGGCTGCCAGGTCCAGATACGACCGTTCCAGAAGTAAAGCGGATTATTCCAGACTTATCTGAAAAAGTTTCGACGGATCTAAAGGAGATAAGCGTCGTCTTCAGTGAAAGAATGTTAGGTATGGATGTCGAGTTTGCTGGGGTTCCAGTCGGTGATATGCAATGGGGAAACGACAACACAACCCTTATTATTTTACTTGAGCGTCCCTTGGAGTCTTCAAAGATTTACCGGCTTATATTAGGTGGTGACGGGAACATCAGAAATATAGCAGGCAATCCGTTAGAAGAATACACCCTCACCTTTACAACCGAAGGTCCTGAACCGGTTACGCCAACTTTCGTGGATACAACACCGATCAACGTAAAAGGTATTGAAAAGCTTGATCTTTCAAGTGAACTGTTTTGTCGCGTTTCAACGGACTTCACAGACGGGTTCGCTTTTCCGTATTATCTGTTGGTGCCACAAGGCATAGATGTCAACAGGCCGGTCCATCTGCTGGTAGAACCGTGCAACACAGGACCGGTTCACAGTTTTAAAAGCCTTGATAGGAAAACAAAGGCATTAGCAGAAAAATCCCATGCGACTGCAATCGCAAGAGAACTGAAAGTTCCGTTATTAGTGCCAGTTTTTCCGCGGCCTAGGGGTGATCGCTGGCAAATCTACACACATGCTTTAGATAGGGACACGCTCCTAATTCAAGAGGGCGAACTTAGGAGAATTGACTTGCAGCTCATCAAAATGATAGCCCATGCCCAGCGGCTTCTAAGGCACAATAATGTAAAGGTAAATGAGAAGGTGTTCATGAACGGATTTTCGGCTTCCGGGACATTTACGAATCGGTTTGCTATCTTGCACCCAACGGTTGTTCGTGCGGTCGCAACTGGCGGTGTCAACAGCATTCCGACTTTTCCAACAGATCGCTGGCAAGATAAAACGCTCCGCTATCCAGTCGGAATTGCAGACGTGGAAGAGATCGCTGATATTGAGTTTGATGAAACGGCATATAAGCAGGTCTCCCAGTATATCTACATGGGTGCTTTGGACAATAACGACACTGTTCCGCATCGAGATGCATACGATGAAGTAGATGCTGAATTAGTCAGAGGACTGATTGGCGTTAAAATGATGCCGGATCGGTGGCGCGTGAGTCAATCGATATATAAGGCACTTGGTATTCCCGCGCAATTTGTCACATACGAGAATACTGGGCATGAAATCACGCCAGAAATGATTGACGATATTGTTGCATTTTTCAAGGCAAACTCGGGGAATGAGGTTGTTGAAATTGTTCCACATCAATATCCATCGGAAGAATAAAAATGAAACAATTGCTACTTCTCTCCTTTGTTATGTTACTCATAGTGAGCCAAGTCTCTGCTGGACTGGAGGATGACCTCGTCCTGTATCTCACTTTTGACAATGTGAAAGGCAGGCAAATCCTTGATGCCTCTGGTAACAACTTGGATGCTAAGGTTGTCCAGAACGCAAATTTTGTTGAAGGCAAACACGGTGATGCCATTAAGATTACGGCAAATACTGAAGATTGCGTCAACGTTCCCGCCTCGGAGGCATTGAAAATTAGTGAAATAACCATGAGTGCCTGGATTTATCGAGAAGATTGGACTTCAGGATCAGGGTACTGGTTCGATAAAGGGTCTTATGCTGGACCTGCAAATATGCATGCTTACGGTATGGCAGTCTTTCAGATTAAGGATGTTCACTGGAACATTGGCGGTTTAAACGCAGAGACTATTCTTGTGATGAGCTTGGGTAGCAATGGAAATCATTCGAGACTCAGTGTGAGTATTCCGAGTCTGGGCAAGAAAACGTGGCATCACGTTGTTGGAACTTACGACGGGGCGTTCAGGACAATCTATCTTAATGGCGAAGTTTTTTTCGACACAGAGACGGTAGGTTTTGAACCAACTAAAGTTTTCGCAGACACAAATGATGAGGCTTTACGGATTGGATGCGCCAAGGGCAAAAAGGAGTTCGCCTTTGACCACGGTTTGATTGATGAAGTTGCTATTTGGAATCGCGCGCTCACCGAAAGTGAAGTCAGAACAGCAATGCAAGGCAACTTTTTCGCTGTTTCACCCAAAGACAAGGTTCCCGTTACGTGGGGTGATATTAAGCGAAGGGCAGTTGCCGACTAAGGATAAATTAGAGGCGAGGTTAGGAAACCTCGCCTACCGAATGGAGGTATGCTTAAAGTTCTGCACTCACCGTCATCTCCAAACGGTGTTCGGGTTTCCGCTGTTTTGTAGAGAGTAAGCGGTAATTGAGTCGAAACAAGAGATCCGTAAATCTTCGCAATCTGTAATCCGCTGTTGTGCGGATATCGTGGCTGATACCTTCATAGAAAGTGTATTGCGCAAACGGTATACCTCCACTACTTTCACCATAGCCGAGTTTGTAGTTGATGTCGATACGTCCCTTACCGATAAGACTGTAAACAACGCGATTTTCATAGAAAAAAGTGCGCGTTCTGGCTTCCGGTTCCTCGTCGAATTGCTCCTCGTCGGTTGTTCGTCTGTATCCACCAGTGCCGCTCCATCGGAGCGTGCGACTCAGTTCACATCGGAGTCCCAATTCAGTAACTTGCTCAAATTGGCGTAGGTCGGAGATAGGAGTTGGAGAAGACTCTGTTTCATCTCCGTTTGGTAGGGGCGCGGTAATCTCAAAATCGAATTGACCATACTTCTCGGTCTCCCGGCGTTGCTCCCAGTTTGCATTGACAGACATCCGTTGGGTCGGATTCACAGAAAGACTGACCTCATAAGTCCGATGCCGCCTGTGGCGTTCTTGGTTGTTAATTCGGCGATTAAGCGTCTCGCCGGTGCGAAGGTTGAATTCAAAACTGAATGCGGGTGACGGTGAAAATTCAAACCGATGGTGTTGGTTCAGTCGCCCGAAAAGCGTATCTGAACCTTGTAGACTCTGAAGCAAGTAAAGCGAAACCGCATCCTCCACTTCCTGTTCCTCGGTCAACCAAAATCGTGTTTGTCCTCTCAGCGCACTCAGAAACCACTCCGTATTGGCTGTTCGCTGTTCGCCGTTCGCTGTTGGCTGTTCGCCATCTGCTATTTGCTGACGGCTACTTTGCGGTGTAGGTCGTAAACTATCACGGTTCTGTGTGGCATTACGCCGTTGGTTTTGTCGCTCGCGGGCACGGCGTGCGAAAAATTGACGCGGTTGAAACCGCAATCGAAACTCGGTGTCCACTGCCGTTGTTGGCTTATCACCGACGTTTTGATAAATTTTGATATAGGTACCCTCTTCGGGATCCTCTACATAGTGTAAATCGTCCAATTTCACGTAATATCCTTCACCCGGTAGGAGCGAAATACCTGTATGTGGATGGATGTCGGTGTAGACCTCACGGCGTTGACTGGTCAGTTTTTTATCCAATTCGTAGGTGATCTCCATATCAATTGCGCGACTGAGCGGTGTCAACTGAAAACTAACATCTGCAAGTTGGGTTGTCGTATCTGTTCCGAGATCGGTATGTGCTTTTAAGGTGCGGCGTGCGACGTTCGCTGATAGATTCATCCCACCTTTGAGAAAGGACTCTTGTTGTGAAAAGGCACCAACTTTCCACGTTCGCGCCGTGGTACTCGGTTGCCAATCGGACAGCCCGATCGATTCATTATCTATCGTGAGTAGCGGTTCTTTCGCAAAAGCCTCCTCAAGAGAAAGACTGGTATCAAAGGATGCCCAATCTCGCGCGAGATTGAGGCGTCCGGTTGCACGGTTTCGCTTTTGGTTTAGCAGAGCATTGCGCGCCTCAGTCGATTCAACCGTGCCCAATGTCCCCATGATTCTGAAGGGTCCGATAGGATAAGAGAGGTTCCCCTCTTGCCGCGACTTTCGCTGTAATTGCGTTATGGTTGAATTGACATCCTCCACACGCGAACTACTCCGATAATCGTCCCAACGCAGGTTTGGGAGCCATTTTTTAAGGCTATCGGCTGTCGGCTGACGGCTCTCAGTAGTCCTGGACCGTGACACTTCTGTGCCCGGTACAAGGTCTTCTTGCCAACGGCTGACGACTGATCGCTGACCGCTATAATTCTGACCACCGACTGCTGACCGCTGACCGCTATTAAAATTTATGCCCCAATTGAAGTTATTACGGATAGTTGCGGATTGACTATCAGCAATCGGCTGTCGGCTGTCGAGAAAAAGATCGTTGGGGTGTTCACCAACGTTTGCCACCGCCACACCGTCCTGCTGACCGCTATTCGGTTCAGGATCCCTCTCCTCACTTCTACCGACCCCGGCATCGACTTCAAGCCAATCCACTGGAAGCACTCGGATGTCAAAATTGATGGTTCGCTCATCTTGGGCAGTCCGCGAGGGTCCCGCGATGCCGAGCAAAAACGCATCATCAAATCCTTCCTTGGCGTATTGGGTCTCATAACGGGAGCGGGTACGATTGCTGCTTGATGCACCAACGGGTACAAAGTTAGCATCCATTGCTCGAACATCAAGGTTTGTTGTTACCTTAGGACGCAATTTATCAGACCAGGTTGCGAAGTCCCAATCCGCATAACCGATGAGTTTCCATGCCTGACTCACCTCTTTCCGATCAACGGTAGAATAAGTATTTCCATCAACAGCACTGTAAGCGACCTCTCCTTCAACATAAGCCTTCTCGGTAAGGTTTAAGCGACTTTCCAGTCCCCAGACGCTATGTTTTTGGGGTGCTATGAGAAGTGAACCATCCCCGTCGGGGTCAAGTATGTTTTGGCGAAGTGCTTCCAAATCCTCCTCAGCGAAAGAGATTAAAGCCTGCTCTGGCTGATTCAGATCCGTTTCAACGGCGTAGGAGGCACCGAAGGATATCCATTCACCGGGTAGCGTGAAAATGCTGTTGAGTCCGTAAAGATTTTGTTGATATGCCCGCTCTTCGGGAATGTATTCAAAGTCAATGCGAATCACGTCGTTGCTTGTTATGAGATGCTTGCTGTTGAACTCAACGATGGGATCCCCGTATTCACGGATAACGTAATCGTTATTTTCACCGCGGCGCATTCTATCGCCATTCAGCCAAACGATTTCGCTGCCTGCTTTCACAATGACGTACTGCCCGTCAACTGTGAGTCGGTATTCGCTACGCCCCTCCTCACCCCGCAGGACTAAGCTTGTAGATTGCCCCTTGGGAATGGCACTGGGAATGAGATGAAAGTTTACCCACTTGAAATCGCCTTCAACTTGCACGCCCTCCAATGCACGCGGAAAGAAGATAAACTCTGATGGACCGAGGGATCCCTCAAAATCACCTAATGTACCTCGCATATTCGGATGCGTGATGCGAATTAACTTCTGATCGATGTCTTGGATATTTTCCGTTGTGCCTTCAGGTTGGATAGGTAAATCTTGGTCAGATAGCATTGCCAACACACCAATATTCTGGGAAGCTTTCCCCTCCACGTTGACCCGAAGTTCCTGGTTCGGCGTTATATCCCGCCCGCTACCGACCGAAATCCCAAATGTTTGACTGCCGGAGACTTCTAATTGGCTGTCGGTTGTCGGCTGTTGGAAACCTTCAGCAAGCAGATCCGTTTGCTGACCGCTGACCGCTGACCGCTGACTGCTGACTGCTAACTGCTGATCGCTATCTTGCTGATTGTCAACGCCGGTTCCGTAAAGGTCGCGTTTATAGACCTGCTTAATTGCAAAGGGCAGCGTTCGATAAGTTATCGTAAGCCTATAGGACAGATTGGGTGCAACGGTAGTATCCCGCTCAGTTAAAGTGATTTTTCCCAAATAGGGATCGATTTGATAATCTATGCCGCGGACAAGGACTTTTCCACTCGCTTCCGTTATCCGCTCGCTATTGGGGAGGATTGGCGGATACTTCACCGTGAATTCCAGAGTGCCTGTTTTTAGTTCAAGGGATTCGGACTTTTGAAGGACAGAAAAGGTTGGAAGTTCGAGAGCGTTGGTTTTGTTATCAGGGGATTCTTGCGCTGTGCTTCCGAGGCGTGGTAGGAGACACAAACAGAAGGCAAGGAAAAGGATTTTTAAACTATTAAATCTGTTTTTTAAACTATTAAATCTGGTCATCGTTCCTTGTGCAAGCCTATAGAGGCTTGCAGGACAATGTTTCACGATGGTGTCTGGTTAAGTACGAAAGGGTTTCAGCGAACCCAGCCCGTGTGAATTACACCGAAAAACTGTCCGAAACGAAGTAGAGGGCAGATCAGATGCCTATAGATAGAAAAAATTTACGGTGGTTTTCGGTTAATTCCACCGTTTCTGGATTATCAAAAGTTTTTAACAATTGAAATACGACAAGGGGAACGGGTTCAGTCTTACTTAGACATTAGTCGCTATGGGCTCTCCATTTCTTTAAGAAAAACTTGGAATACCTTTATATCGTTCGCTTCCGCATCACTCACAAAGACGCGTCCGCTTTTCGAGACTGCGATACCCACTGGCTGTAAGAGCCCAGAGGTACTAAACTCCATAATACTCTTTCCGTCCAGTGTAAAGACTTGGATACGCCGATTACCACTATCTGTGACGTAAAGATAATTCCATTCGTCAAGAGCGATGCACTTGGGATCCTGGAGCTGCCCAAGTTCGCGTCCTTCTCCGCCCCACGCATTAATAGGGTTCCCACTGAAATCGTATTTTTTGATGAGGTGGTTGCCTGTATCAACAATATAAACGTTCCCGTCTGAGTCAACACTCAAGTCTGTTGGGTTCCAAAGCTGCTCTCTGCCACTCCCAAAGCCGCCGTGTGCTACAACGGGGACACCCGCGACATTGAATTCAATCCAACGATGGTTCCCAGTATCAACGATATAGACCTCGCCATTGCGTCCGATACCGATACCTTCGGGTCGGTCAAGTAAAACGTCGTCTACAGTTTCACTGAGCGGATAAAAAATCTGATCGACGAAATTGCAGTATTGGACCCGATCGTTCCCAGTGTCTGCGACATAGAGGCGGTAACTCCGTTGGAAACTCAATGCTATATCG
Source organism: Candidatus Poribacteria bacterium (assembly GCA_965232115.1). Classification (GTDB taxonomy): domain Bacteria; phylum Poribacteria; class WGA-4E; order WGA-4E; family WGA-3G; genus WGA-3G. The sequence continues at coordinate 1,661,396 of OZ246958.1, read as the reverse complement.
GTAGGATGATCAAACTCACCTGTTTGCCATCCACGCCCTCCGAATTCGGTGATAAAACCACCAGTGTGGTCAATCACTTGAACCCGGTTGTTCCCTGCGTCAGCTACATAGATGCGCTGCTGTTCATCTATAGCGAGCCCCAATGGGGTCCGAAATTCACCTACGCCCTGCCCGACACTACCGATGGTTTCCAAGTATCTGATACCCAGTATAGGAGGTGCCTTCCGCTCACGGTTTGATAGCAAAATTTCAATAGGCGGTTGTGAAATTTCAGTTTCGGGTAGGGTACAACTCAAACATAATGTGAGAAGGAGAAAGTAGCCGAGGTTTTTAGCCCCGTTGCACCTTAAATTTGAAAACGAACGTTGTTTGCTGTTCATTGAAATCGCTCGTGACTCTGGGAACAATAATCCGCAAGCTGCTATAACTGATGCTGCGTTTGCGGAAATAGAGGAAAAATCTGGTATGTTGCCGTGGCATCACTGTCGTTTTTTCAATATCTTCTCTGGGCAGTATTGCTGGGTCGCCCTGTATTCTAATGGTCTTATCCCATCGGAATATTTCCGCTGCAAATTCCGGCGGTAATTCCGGCCTGAAATTCTTTTTTAGATAAAAGGATTCCTGTGATTTGTCAATGGGTTTGGTAACATTTCCGGTGCCATCGAGCATCTGGCAATCCTTTCTTTTGAAGGAAATCCAATAGTCTGTGCCATTATAGATAAAGATAGCAAATGCATCAACCGCCTTCACGTTGTTGAGGGGGAGTGCCATAGCCGTTACGCCGTTTTTGACATAAACGACAGTGCCTGTCTGTGGCATGATAACGGCATCTGGGTCGAACACAGGGACAATCATTTCAGGTTGAAATGTGTCTTTGATGAAATCCGGGACTTCCGGCACTTTTGAGCAGCCCAGAGGCGTAAATGACAAACAGATGCCCCCTAAGATTTGCAAGACAGACCTTCGAGACAGATGTGTATCTTCCACCTGTCCACGATTTTCAGGTAGCGGGTTTTGCAAGAGGGGGAAAGTTTTTAACCAATGTATCTTATTCTTCATTGTTTTCTCCATTGAGGGCAAGCATCGCGGCTCCGACGATACCAGCATTATTTCCGAGGTGCGCTTTTACAATTTTCATTCGTGCGGGGATATCCATAGCACGTTTAGACAGCTCGGTACGAATAGGTTCAAAAAGCAGCCCTTCACCAGCTTCCGCAATGCCACCACCGATGACGGCGATTTGTGGGTTGAGGATATGTGCTATGGATGTGAGTGCGATACCTATGTAACGTCCCGTTTCGGCAAAGATCTCAATTGCGAGTTGATCACCTGCTTGTGCTGCCGCCGCTATTCTCCGAGGTGTCAGTGGGACATCATCTGTTGTTGGAGCCGTTAGAACCGTATCGCGCCCTGTTTCTATCTTCTCTTGGGTACGCTCAACAATATTTTTCGCACCAGCATAAGCCTCCAGACAGCCCTGATTGCCACAACCGCAGTAACGTCCATTAGGTTCAACAACCGTATGCCCCAATTCTCCAGCAGTATTTTGGCTTCCGTGGTAAACGCGTCCATCAATCACAACCCCACCGCCCACACCTGTACCGAGTGTCAACGCGACGATACTTTTATACCCAACCCCAGCACCGTGAAGCAGCTCACCCAAGGTCATAGCGTTCACATCGTTGTCCATGCCTTTTAGCACGGGTTCGTATTTGTTGCCATTCGTGTGTACTTCTGAGTTGTGCGCTACGCCGCGTAATTTTACCAGCTCCGTGTTCACATAATCGACGAGTGGAATATCACTCCAACCGGGAAAGTTAGGAGAAAAGTGGATGACCCCTGTTTCAGCGATGATAAGCCCTGGCGCCCCTAATCCAACTGCAATTTCGCGGTTCGCGGTTCGCGGTTCGCGGTTCGCGGTTCGCTCCGACTTTACAAGGACTTGACGAACGGCTTCTGCAATTCGAGCTGCCACGATTTTGGGTCCACCTACGTTTACATCTGTTGGAAGGACCACGCGACAAGAGACATCACCGTCCGATGAGACCAATCCAGCCTTAATGTCAGTTCCTCCTAAATCAACACCAATACTATATCCAGTGTCTGCTTTAGGGTATTTGATACCCATTTATCGCTTCCAATCTATATAGTCCTAAAAAAATCTGCTAATTCTGCAAATCCTGATCCGAAACAACTCCTGAAGGCTAATAGTTAAAGACTTGCGCGCCATTGCTAATATTACAGAGGTAAATTTCAGGTTCAATGCCAGTCTGTTTGCGGTATTCTGTTGTTATACGGGTACGAAAGGTCTCTAAAGCGTCTCTATGAAGAATACTGACCGTACACCCCCCAAACCCTGCGCCAGTCATTCGGGTTCCAATTACGCCTTCAACATCACGGGCGATGTCCGTAAGGATATCTAATTCTCTGCAGCTAACTGCGTAATCATCGCGTAGTCCTTTGTGTGAGGCGTTCATTAACTTACCGAACGCTATGAGTGGATCATCTACCTTTTCGGATGTTTGCTGGTTCCGTGCCTTGAGCGTAGAGACGGCATCAAGTACACGCGTGTTTTCCTCAATAACGTATCCACATCTTTTTTGTGTTAGCGCGGGTAACTTTCCTTCACGTTTCTTGAAGTCAGACAGGGTAATGTCGCGAAGAGAAGATATACCGGGTAGCCACTGGCTCAAGATGTCAACGCCTCTTTCACATTCTGCTCGCCGTTTATTATATTCAGAAGCAGCAAGTTCCCGTTTGACCTTAGTGTTGCAAATAGCAATGCAATGCGCCCCTAAATTGAGGGGTACATGCTCATACGCAAGTGAACGACAATCAAGAAACAGTCCATGATCCGCCCGACCTAAGAGCGAGATGGTCTGATCCATGATACCACAATTAACGCCAACAAATTCGTGCTCCACGCGCTGGCACACTGCAGCAAGTTCTTTCTTGCGCGCTTCTGACACTGCAGCGTTTGGGGAAGACTGCGGTATAGCACTGGTTAAAAAAGCAAGCGCGGCGGACACTGACAGGGCAGCCGAAGAACTTAATCCTGCCCCAATAGGAACGTCTCCGATGATAACGGCATCAATTCCAGCAATTTTATTGCCAGATTCTTGTAGAAGGGACGCGACCCCTATCAAGTAGTAACTCCAAGTCGGTGCCTTCGGTGGAACCGGACGGGGGGCATCAAGATTCAGTTCAAAGGATTCATTGACATCTAACGCGTGTAAAACAGCACGCCGGTCAGTCCGTGCACGCATAGCGATATGGATATATTTATCAATCGCGACTGGAAACACATAACCGTCGTTATAATCCGTATGTTCACCGATTAGGTTCACCCTACCTGGGGCAGATACAACGCACCTTGGTGAAGCACCGAAGATAGCCTCAAACTTCTGTTTCGCAGCAGAAATATGCTTATGTCTACTTCCGAGGGTGTTTGGAGTACTTGGACTATCCATCAAAGCGTCTCGTTTCATAGCATCTCCAGTAGATTGTTACAGACGACCTCTTGACTAACTGCTGACAATAGCTTCCGGTTTCGTAGCGAACGCCTGACCGCTAATCACTGGGAAAAAAATTTCAAAAATCGTCCCAACACATCAGGTAGATCGGCGCGCCGGACATAGCAATCAACGCTTATGTCAGGTTTCACCGCTATATCCGATGCGGGTGCCTGCGTCAAAAGTTGCTCCTCGGGTGCGTGTAGCGCCGGTTGTAGATTCGGAGATGTTCGTTTCTGAAGGGGTATACTTCCCTCGGCAATCACCAATTCTCCAAGCGGGAGATACGTTGCAAGCGGATATACTTCTGTTTCAGTTAAAACAGTGATGTGAGGTAGCGATGCGTCTGCCAATCGTTCCATCTGCATTGTCAAATAGGTGACTCCAGTAGAAGCACCCGCCGACCCTTCCGGTTGGCAGGCGACAATTGTAATAAGCGGAATCCGTTTTTGTAGACCTTTCTCAATAGTAGTGAGAAGGAGGGAAACATCAATTTCTGTAGGAATTACGTCAATATCTACGATGAAAAGACAGACAGGATGGTCTGAAATTGTTCCCTCAACGGCGAGTCCGAAGGCATTGGTAGACTCAATTTCCATTGCCGAAGAATCATCAAGCAGGTACGCAACTCGTTTTTCAGCAAGTAGAGGGAACAGTGCACCACAATATGAACAGGTATAAAGATTCCGTTCAAGTTCACCTCTAAAAGCGAACTCTTGACATCTGGTACACTTATACCATAAGTTAACGCCCTGTTCTGTGTCGTTAGAGATACGCGCTTCCATTTTTCGTCTACTCCGAGATTTGTTTTAGGAACGTGTCTTTAAGACTTCATAATTCCTGCTATCGCTTCTGCTTCCGAATCATAACAGTCGAAAATTGTCATCAGTTTTGCCATAACGATGAGACTTCTGACGTTCCCACCGAGATTAAGGAGGACCACCTGTCCATTAGTTCGTCGGACAGAAGTATGGACAGAGACGAGCACACCTAAGCCAGAACTATCCATCATCTGGACGCGTTCCAAGTTCAAAATCAGGTTGAGATGTTCTCGGGGTTCCGCAGGGTTATCAGCAATCTGAACCTGCTCCTCAATGATTTTTTTTAGAGCTAAGGCATCGGCGCCAATAACTTTTCCTGCGATATCCAGAATTGTAATACTGCCTTTGTGTCGAAGGTTGACTTGCATAGGAATTCCTTAAAAAATTGTTATGGATTAGGAGTCTGCTTATATTTGACCATTTTGATAATTGTGCCGTTGGCTTCATAATTTACCGAATCCATGCAGGCTTCCATTAGAAAAAGTCCTCTCCCACTGCTTTTAAGCAAATTTTCCGGGTCCAGTGGATCTGCGACCATTTGACGCGTGAACCCTTCACCCTCGTCCTCAATGACAATGGTTAGTCTATCCTCAGCAAGAATGAACTGAAAAGTAGCCTTTTTGCCCAGATCCTCTTTATTGCCGTGTTTGATTGCGTTTGTACCCGCTTCAATGACAGCAAGGTTAATCTGCTCCTGGATGTCCTCACCGAAACCCATCTCTTTTAAGATCTCGCTGACAACAACATCAAGCAGGTAAACATGTTGCATTGAGCTTGGGAGAGAAAGCGTAATAACCTGTTCAGTTCTCTCGCCCACGTTTGAAGCTCCTTTTTTACGGGATTGGACCTTTGCCAAGAGCCCTACAAGACAGGTTTTGAGAAGAAGCCCGTCTTTTGTTATTTTGATTTGAATTTTAGCTTGATGAAGTTTTAGAATTTGACTTAATAATTTCTCGGTTGCAGATAAAAAAGATACTGCGTTTGCCGATATCTCAGATTAGGAGACCGAATTCAATTCATAGAATAATCGAATAATATTCATCACGCCAAAAGCATATTATACGCGCAGCACCGTTGTGCGCGCTTTACTAATTTACGTATCGCGTTTGATAACGACCAAAGCTCTGTCATCATGCGTCTGTGTACTGCCACTAAAGCGTGCCAAGTCCTCAACAATTGCTTCACACAACGCCGATGCAGACAATACGGCGTTTTTGGAAATGCAGCCAGCCAGCCTATCCTGACCATAGAACACATCCAGCGGTGTTGCATTTTGATGTCCTTTAACTTCTTCCGAACCTACCAATACGTTTTCATTTTCGTTCAGGTCCAAGCCATCCCCAGCATTCGTCTCAGTGATGCCATCTGTATAGAAAACGACAATATCGCCCGGTGTTAACAGGCAGGTATTGCTGGCAAAAGTCGCCTCTTCAAATGCGCCAACCAACATACTGCCCGTTTTTAAAACATCTATCACACCCGTCTTTTTCCGGTGCAATGGATAGCAGTGTCCACCATTTGAATACGTGAAAGTGGAAGTCACAGTGTCCATTACGCCGTAGATCATCGTCGCGAAGAGGGTCGCATCCGTGTCGCGGACGACTAAATCGTTAATCCGTTTAAGAATTGAAGCAGGATCATCCTCTTCACGACAGAGCAAACGTAGTGCGGTTCGGATCATCACCATTAAAAGTGCAGCTGGAATTCCGTTCCCTTTCACATCACCGAGGACGATTCCGACACGTGTTTCACTGAGCGGAATGAAATCATAGAAATCTCCAGAAACAGACATGGAACTCTGGAGCAGCATTCCGATGTCAAACCCTTGAAAACTGGGGGCTTGTTCTGGCAACAATTTTTTCTGAATAGCAGCAGCAGCCTGCAGATGTCCAGCGAGTTGTTGAACGCCAGCCTCGTTGAACCCAGATCCCATTGCGCTCATGAGAGGGTTTATATATTTGATGGGCCGTGTTCTTCCAAGCACCGCCTTAACCCGTGCGGTTACCTCTCGGAGGTCAAAGGGTTTGGTGATGTAATCATCAGCCCCGGCATCAAGCCCCTGAACTTTGTCTTCCGTTTGTCCGCGCGCAGTGAGCAGAATGACCGGAACGGTCTTTGTCTCCTCTATATTTTTAAGTTCTTCAATGACCTGAAAGCCATCTTTATGCGGCATCATGACATCAAGTAAGATGAGATCCGGCGGATCAAGAGTGGCAGTTTCCACAGCCTGCTTGCCATCACTTGCCGTGCGTACCTCGTACCCATCTGGCTCTAAATTCATCCTGAGGAGTTCAAGGATATCCAGATCATCATCAACAACCAAAATCGTTTCAGCCATTTTCTTTTTGTCCGATCGGAATAAAAAACTGAAAATTACATCCTTGCCCGTTATCGCCCGCCTCCACCCATATTCTTCCACCGTGCGCTTCAATTATTCCAGATGCTATTGAGAGTCCCAACCCAGTACCGCCTTGGTGTTGGGTTCGCGTACTTCTGAGTTGCTGGAATTTATCAAAAACCCTCTCTCGTTCTTCAGTCGGGATCCCGAGTCCCGTGTCAATTACTTCAACGTAAACACCATTCACCGGATTCCCATTCTGCCGCGATTTCGATATCCTCACTGTCACTTTTCCACCGTCGGGTGTAAATTTAATTGCGTTTCCTATGAGATTAATAAAGACTTGTCCGATCCGATCTGCGTCCCCAATTAATATGGGTAGACTGAGTTCAGCATCCAACAACAAACGGAGGGCCTTTTCATCTGCTTGGGGTCGAAGTTCTTCGATCCTTCTTTCAGCAATCCAATCTATCTGCACTTGCTCCTGTTTCATCTCAATGCGTCCAGCTTCAATTCGGGAGACATCAAGTAAATCATTAATAAGCGCAGCGAGTCGTTTAGATTGTCGGTGTGCGCGACTCAGACTTTCATACTGTTTTTGATTTATTTTTCCAGTTTTTCCATCAAGTATCAGCGAAATAAATCCGACGATAGAGGTGAGTGGTGTCCGTAATTCGTGTGAAACCAAGGAAACAAACTCCGACTTCATCTGCTCTATTTCATGTTCATGCGTGATGTCATCGAAGACGTAAACCATCCCTGCGACGTTATTTCTCTCATCAGCGAACTGGCTTGCTATAATGCGAAGCACTCGCGCCTCATCATTCGTGCGATTTCCACCAACCCCGATTTCGGCAATCATCGTTTGGTGCTGTTCCATTTCCCGTCGTGAGGCAGACAACACTTTCAGATCAACGGTTTTTGTATCTGCCGTCGTAGATGCTTCCCCAACCACTCGTTTTGTCCAAGAAATGGTGCCCGTCTTAGTGTCAATAGTGATAAAATTCTGATAACCAGCAGTCCGTCCGAGATTTAAAAGCCGTTCAGCTACAGGATTGACGTATAACACGCGTCCACCGGGTTCAACAACAACAAGCCCTTCACCGAGGTTCTCAACAATAGTGGTAAGTTTTTTTTCTTCCTGCCTGAGTTTATCAACCGCCGTTTTGAGATTTCGGCGCATCTCATTGAATTTTTCAGCGAGGACCCCGACTTCATCATCACTCTCAACGAGAATTTCACTGTCAAATTCGCCCTGTCCAATGCTGTCGGCTGCCTGTGCGACTTCCAATATCGGTCTTGCTATACGTTGGGCAGCCCAGCACGCAATAATTACAACGATGCCACTTGAGGCAATAGTAACGTAAAAAATGTATCTGTTCAGCTTAACGACCCCGGTGTAAGCAGAAGAGGTTGGACGTGAAATAAAGAGCATCCAATTGCTAAAGTTTTGTTGCGTCTTCCAAGATTCGTTAGTTACAGGTCGAGTTCGTGCCCAACCGTAGACGCGTTGTTCATCGAATGCATCCTCTTCACCGTGCGACTCATAGTCATAGTACTTACCATGGATACCTTTTTTTGCCTCAATAATCGCCTCCTCTACAGCATCATTCATGTCTATGTAACTCCCGATACGATATCCGCTATGAGGTGACGCTGCAATAATTTTCCCAGAGCCGTTTGTTAAAAAGGTATATGTTCCAGCGAGATCGTGTTGTGATCCGACTAAACTGGTAAGCTCAGGTAGCAACAAAATCGTTCTGAGCACGCCTATTGTATTGCTTTCTTGTAGAGCAGAAGAAGTTTTGGTAGATGTACGTATCGGGAGTGCGACTGGAAGCAGGTATATCCCGCGTACGTCATCATAAATGACATCTTCCACGAATTGGTAACCGATTCCGTTGTTGTAAGCTCTTTGCCACCACTTCTTGTCTTTTACAGTATAGGGTAGTTCCTTTTTTGTGTCGTAATCCAATTGTCGGTTGTTCGATCGGAGAACATATCCCGAAGCATTAACAATGGTCACTTCAGTTTTATAGCCAGCATAAGTCTCAAGCAAGCGGATACTATCTTCGAGGCGTGCCCATACGCTGAAAAACACCGATTGCTGCCCATCGGCAGTATTTGACCGTGCGACTGCCGGTTGGATGTTGGGAAGTTCGGCTTGAATATTTGCGATTCTTTGAGAGATAGCCTTATCGGCGCGAGCCAGTTTTTCCTGTGCGAGGAGTACGAGGCTCTCTCCAACACTGTCTTTGAGAGCATTCTCGCCAATAACTTTTATAACCAATGAAACAGCAAATAGCGGCATCAACGCAACTAACAAAAATAAAACGATCTGTTGACCGCGTAAACCTATCTTAAATCGAGAACGCTCCATAGGGCTTTGCCTCCCGTGTTACCACGGGAATTCTTGTAGGCACATTTTTGGCACTGCTACATCAAAGCGGCACTTGCGCTCTCCTCCGTATCATAAATTTCAATAACGGTTGCGAGCTGCGTCACTTCCAAGACTTCCCGAACGGCCTTCTGTGGATTGAGCAAAACTAATTTACCACCCGATTCCTGACAGTATTTCAACGTAAGTACAATCGCTCCCAACGCGCTGCTGTCCATCAAAGGAACATTCATCAAATCAACAATTAATTTATCCTCTGCTGCTTGAAGTTGCTGTTCCATCTCTCTGCGAAATACATCAGCGGCATTTCCAAGAATCTTTCCCTCTACATGAAGAATAGAGATATTTTTTTCTGCAATCGTTGTGTCAAAATTCATAGGGTTTTCCTTAGTTTTCTTATTTGAGATATTGTACTTTTAAAAGCATTGCCTTCGTCCTATTACGCGAAATTTGCACGCCTCACACTTTCACACGGCGCATTACAATATAACTTCGATTGAACTTTGCGTTTGTAAGGACAGTTTCAACCGCTCCACCGAGCGTATTTAGACGCATTGCGCTTTTGTCAATTTCAGTTTTGATTGTCTCCACGCCAGACTTATAGGCTATCCACTTTCCATTTTGTTTCAGCAACGGTAAGCAAAAATCGGCTGAATCCGCGAGGGTAGCAACGTAACGAGTGAAAACCCAATCGTATGCCCCAATGTGTGCAGGCTGTTGGGCACAAACCTCGGCACGTTCGGCAAGTATGGCGACGTTCTCTGCTTGATGCAACCGCAATTGGGAAACGATAAATTTTAGAAAACTCGCCTTCTTTTCTGAGGCTTCAACAAGTGCTAACCGGACCTCCGGGACATAGATTTTTAGAACAACGCCTGGAAATCCGGCACCCGTTCCCACATCAATAACAGAATCTCCATCTCTGAGTGTGATATATTCCAAGACACTTAGCGAGTCGAGAAAGTGTTTATGAATAATTTCGTCATCATCCGTAATCGCCGTCAGATTTATACGGGCATTCCACCGAAGTAATTCATCGCGATACTGCGTAAATTGTGCGACCTGACGCGTTGTCAGCGGAAATCCGTAGCGATTAAACGTCTGTTTTAAGTGCTGTTTGTAATTTATCAATTGCTTTATCGCTATTAGCTATTGGCTTTTGGCAATTAGCAAAGACGCGCAGCGTGACCGAACGTCCTCTTTGCTGTTGCTATTCGCTATTCGCTATCTTCCGTTGTGTTGATGAAGGATAACCATCAATATTGAAACATCCGCAGGCGAAACACCGGGCAACCGCGAGGCTTGTCCAATAGAAGCAGGTCGAATTTTCATCAGTTTTTCACGTGCTTCCGCCTTTAATCCGGGAACCTCATCATAGTCAAACGTATCGGGTATCCGGAAGTTTTCCATCTTTTTGAATTGGTGAATTTGTCGCTGCTGTCGCTGAATGTAGCCATCGTATTTAATTTGAATCTCCACCTGCTCCTTCACGGCTTCCGACAAAATCTCAGGCGATGGTATAATTTGACTTATATCTTCGTAATGAAGTTGAGGTCGTCTCAACAGTTCCGCCAAAGATGTGGGTTGCTTTAATTCACCGGTTTTGACTATAGTTGCCCAACTGTCAGCAGACACAACCTGTCCTTTTCCAATAAGAGGCGGTTCCGCTGGTTTGAGAACAGTTTCGTGCAAGCGTTTTAATTCTGTTTGAATATTTTTGGCTTTCTTTTGAAATTGACGGTATCTGTTGTCATCAACAAGCCCAATTCGTTTACCAATTTCAGTGAGTCTTAGATCGGCGTTGTCTTCCCGCAAGGTCAGTCTGTACTCGGCGCGCGACGTGAACATGCGGTAAGGTTCACGAATATCCAAGGTAACAAGATCGTCAATAAGTACAGCTACATAGGCTTGGGCTCTGTCAAGGATAAGAGGTTTTTCACCTTTGACTTTTAGTGCTGCGTTGATTCCTGCCATAAGTCCTTGTGCGGCGGCTTCCTCGTACCCCGTGGTGCCATTGAGTTGTCCTGCGAAATAGAGTCGAGGTACGCGTTTCGTCTCAAGCGTTGGCTGCAGTTGGGTCGCTGGAGCAAAGTCGTACTCCACGGCGTATCCGAAGCGCATGATTTCGGCGTTCTCCAACCCCTTGATGCTATGCACCATCTCGACCTGCACATCTTCTGGTAGACTTGCAGAAATCCCGTTCAGATAAATCTCATCCGTATCCCTCCCCTCCGGTTCAACGAAAACTTGGTGTCCAGTTTTTTCGGCGAATCGGACTACCTTATCTTCAATTGACGGACAATAGCGGGGACCGATACCAACGATGCGACCGCTGTACATCGCAGACCGATGGAGATTTTCACGAATAATAGCGTGCGTATTCTCGTTTGTGTAAGTCAGATAACAGGGCAGCTGTGACTGGGTAATGCGTTCAGTTGTGAAAGAGAAGGGGACTGGATCTTCATCGCCGGGTTGGATTTCCATTTGGCTGAAGTCAATTGTATGGGCGTTGACGCGCGGGGGTGTCCCCGTTTTGAGCCTGCCAATCTCAAAACCGAGGTTCAAAAAACTTTCCGAGAGTTTCTCAGCAGAGGACTCACCAGCTCTACCGGCACTATAGGAAACATCACCAATATGAATTATGCCTTTCAGGAAAGTCCCGGTTGTGAGAATTACAGTTTCGCCCAAATAAGCAGTCCGTGTCTGACTTAAAATGCCAATACACTTCCCATTTTCAATAAGGAGTTCTTCAACCAATACCTGTTTGATATCAAGTCGTTCTTGTGCCTCCAAGACGCGCTTCATTTCATCTTGGTACGCCTTCTTATCTGCTTGTGCTCGACTCGACCTAACAGCCGGTCCCTTTTTGGTATTGAGACGGCGGAATTGAATGCCGGTTTTGTCAATATTTTTTGCCATCTCGCCGCCGAGCGCGTCTATCTCTTTAACAAGATGCCCCTTAGCAAGCCCACCGATGGCGGGATTACAAGACATTTTCGCAATTGTATCAAGATTGATAGTAACGATGAGTGTTTCACAACCCATCCGCGCAGCAGCAAGTGCAGCCTCACAACCGGCATGCCCTGCTCCGACTACAATAACATCATAATGCTTTTGATAAGTGTTCATATCTTTTCGTGGTTACCGGGCCGGGGTAAAATGTTCATTTATTTTTCTGGTTTACCATAATTAGAGTCCATCATAAATGATACTGATAACAAGCGTGGCAACGACTTCAAGGCTTTTTGCACTACATTTGTCCACTGTGTCTTCAACAGTATGCCAATATGGGTAGGTGAAATCAATGATATTCACCATTGGAATCCCCACTTTGATAAGTGGAACGTGATCGTCCAAAATCGCTGCCCCTAAGCGTTGCTGGAAAGGCGCTAAACCAAGGGTTGATGCTCGATCCCAGATTGCTTGGGTGAACTCACGATTTGCTTCCCAAGAGTAACGCTCTATTGGAAGACTCAAATCCTTATCTCCCACCATATCCAATAGTATACCGTAATCAGGTCTCCATTTTCCAAGATTTTGTGCGAAAAAGCGAGAACCGATGAACATGTCGTCAACGGATCTACCGTAATCTTCACCATCGAAAAGTACAATAACAATTCGACGCGGTGGTGGATGTAGACTGAGAACTCTCGCGATCTCAAGAAGTACCGCAACCCCAGAGGCCCCATCGTTAGCACCGAGAATCGGTTTATGTTGATTTTCTATCTTTGGATCTCGGTCAGCGAAGGGACGCGTGTCCCAATGTGCAGCGAGTAGAAGCGTCTCTTCGATCGGTTCTACCCCAGTAACGGATGGGATGGCTTCGGCTTTCGGTCCAAACTCCGCTAAGATATTATTGAGTCGGAGCGTTACACCATCTACCTCGTATTGACATGGCTGAAGTTCTACGTTATTCGCATATTTTTGAAGTTCAGCGAACAAATAACTTTGCGTTTGACGGTGTGCTATTGAACCCGGCGGTCGCGGTCCAAATTCGCACTGTTTCTCTAATATTGCGAAAGCCCGTTGCGCATCAAAGATGGCTATCGGCTGTCGGTTATCAGTTATCGGCAACTCCTTTGGAGCAGCCTGTGTGTTGTTTTCTATCAGAACGTCTTCTTTACTGACCGCTGACTGCTGACTGCTGACTGCTATCAAGAGTGCTATAAATACGAATGGTTGCTTTCTCATCTAAGCTCTCCGCCTGCCCTCGAGTGCCTTCGCGAGGGTTACTTCGTCAATGTATTCCAAATCACCACCAACAGGAATACCGTAGGCAATACGAGTGACATCGACTTTAAACATCTCTAAGTGCTGCGTAAGATAGAGTGCCGTTGCCTGTCCTTCGGTGGTCCAATTTGTGGCGAGTATTACCTCCTGAACAGGTTTTGCCCCAGCAGCAGGTTGCTTAATGCGTTGAAAGAGTTTATTTATTCCGAGTTCATCGGGTCCAGTCCCATCCAATGGTGATAAAACACCACCTAAGACATGATAAAGCCCCTTATAACCATTAGTTCGCTCAATTGCCCACAGGTCATCAGACTCTTCAACAACGCAGATGACTTGTTGATCGCGGCGTGGATTTGTACAGATGTAGCACGGATCGGTATCAGTAATAGCACCACAGATGTCACAGTAACATAACAGTTTCTTTACTTGTGCGATAGCTTCTGCGATTTGAGCAGTCTCGGTATCAGGTAGCTTCAGCATAAAGAACGCTAAGCGCTGTGCTGTTTTCTGTCCAATCGTAGGGAGTTTCTGGAGCTCTGAGATAAGTTTCGCCAGCGGTTTAGGATATTCTTGCATGAATTCTTGATTATCGGTTGTCAGCCATCAGCGGTTAACTATCAATCCTGCGCATAGATTGTGAAGATTTTTCGGTACAGACAACGCGCTTTTGCTAATAATCAGTTAATAACAATTCTGGTTAGGGTAGCCCTGGAATTTTAAGCCCACCGGTCAATTTACTCATTTCTGAGGACATCAATTCTTGTGATTGTTGCAGTGCTTCGTTGATAGCAGCAACAACCAAGTCTTCAAGCATTTCAGTATCGTCTGGATCAACAACTTCCGGTGTAATATGGAGTGAAACAATTTCCTGTTGTCCATTGACGACAGCAGTTACCATACCGCCGCCGACGGTTGCTTCGACGGTTCGGTTTGCGAGTTCTTCTCGGATTTCCAGCATCCGTTTCTGCATCTGCTGTGCCTGTTTCATCAGGTCATTCATCTTCATAATTTTTTTTCCTGCCTCTAAACAATTTTATAATCGTATACGCATAAGTGATTGACTTGTTACAAAAATGCTGAGTACAATAGAAATTTCCTTATAAGAATACGTCTTTCCCATTAGGAAAGACGCGATTATTGGGTTTCCAAAACCTGAGCCTCAAAGAGAGTAAGTGCTGTTTTGAGTTGTGGATCGTCCTCAGCTTCAACCCTCCGCATGAGCGGGGTTTTCTGATTCGTCTCTTCGGGCGTGTTCTCAGGTTTTGCTGATTCAGGAACAGTATCTAAAACAACCAACTCAATTTTCACAGGTTTGCCGACAGCGTGCGTGACTGCCTCGGTTATAATTTTTTTGTCGCCTTCCATGATTATCGGGAGAGATGAAGGCAAACACGCAATTTCAACCACGTCTGTAGCGTTCACAGATAGGACGGATTCCGCCAATAAGCCACGACTGATCCTCATTGGAAGGTTCGACCTGATCTCCTCCCAAAACGAAGGTAATTCCGCCAGTGAACAGACAGCATCAGGCATCGGTGAATCGGTTGACACGTTTGATGTCGGTGCAGCGGACGTTGCGGCTTGTTTGTCGTAAGGTCTACCTATTGCCTCTTTTGCCAAATCGGATGGGTTTGAGGTAGAAGTCTTTTGCCTTGTTGGGAAGGGAAGTTGGTCGGATATAGGCTGTGTATTCGTTGGATTTTCGCTCGAAAATAGAGATTGCTGGGGCGGCATTTTCTGTATTGCTGAAATCCCGGCCTCATCGAATTTCCGCTCTAATGTCGATAGTTTGCTAACAATCTCTTCAAGATGTACACCTTCTTCAAGCGAATTAAGTTGAATAAACGCAGCCTCTAATTGCAGTTGGGGGTACCCGTACTGCTTGATATCGCGACTGGTGTGCATCAAAACTCTAATAATTCGCGATAGCCGATTGACTGACATCTGTTCAGCCTGCTGTTTGAGTTCAGGGAGATCCGATTGGGGACTTTGAAGCAGTTCACTCAGGCTATCATCAATCGCCAAGAGTCGAAGATCCCGAAAATGGCTGATGAGATGATCAAGACATTTCGATAAATCGGTGCCTTGCTTCGTTAGGTTGTTCAGCGTCTTCAATCCTTTTGCGAGGTGTCTTTCTATAATTGCTGCGGCAAGATCGCGAAGGAGAGAGCTGGATCCGAGTCCAATGGTTTGTTCGACAGCCTCGATCGTCAAATCCTTTCCAGTCGAAGCGATGAGGCGTTCTAATAGGTTTTCAGCGTCTCGCAGACATCCTTCAGATTGTCGGGTGATGAGCGCGAGGACATCGGCATCCGCCGAGACCTCTTCCGCATTAGCAATCAACTGCAGACGTTCAATGATTTTTTCGTCTTCTAAGTGCCGGAAATCAAAATCTTGGCAGCGAGAACTGATTGTTTTCGGAATTTTGGCATGTTCAGTGGTCGCCATGATGAAGATGACATGTGGCGGTGGCTCCTCAAGCGTTTTAAGCAAGGCGTTAAATGCTTCCGGCGAGAGCATGTGTGCCTCATCTATGATATAGATTTTATAGGTGCAGGTAGCCGGGGAGAGTTTAACGTTTTCGCGAAGGTCTCGAATGGTATCAATGCCGCGATTGGAGGCAGCATCCATCTCGAATACGTCAAGGGATCTACTGTGCGAGATGTCATTGCAAAATTCACATTGATTGCAGGGTTCAGCGGTGGTGGTGAAGTCAAATTCCGTTTCTTGAAGACGGTTAGGACAGTTGACGGCTTTGGCAAAAATACGCGCGACCGTTGTCTTTCCTGTGCCGCGCGGACCCCAAAAGAGATAGGCATGCCCGACGCGCTCGGACAAAATCTGGTTTTTCAGCGTCGTTGTAACGTGCTCCTGCCCAACAACATCACTGAAGTTTTGGGGACGCCATTTTTGGGCGAGTACTTCGTAAGACATTTTTTTAATTATTAAATGCTGGTCACCGCTCGACTATGTTTCGCAAATCAGAATCAACGGTATGAAGCCCGTGTGGGCTTCAATCAAGGGTATTCATGCCTTAATGGCATTCACCGGGGCATGAACCGGGGTTTTCGGTTAAGTCCAACCGCCCCTGGATCATGAAAAGTTTTTATTCTAAAAAAAATGACTATGCACCCAGAGTTGACAAGCTTCTCCGAGCGTTTCCCACGTCGTTAGCTCAGGTCAGGCACCCTTGCGTCACACGAGCCACTTATCTACCGCTGCTTCCTTCCGGACCTGACGGGGTTCAACAAGCACTCGTTGCTCAAGACCCAACCATCAACACCACGTGCGTGGGACAGGCCCCACAGAAACAGGCCGCATACCGGGGGTTCAGTTCTGCTTTAGCGGATTGCAGATACAGGGCACCGCTACCTCCCCACCTAGCATAGCCAAGACATTTTTAACGATTAAATCTGAGCCGAAAGCCAAAACCATCCCATAGCGAACAGCGTATAGGGCGAAGTCCGTTTGCTTCGCATTGTCCCCAAGCCTCTATAGGCTTGGGCAGAATGCAGATTCTAAATCGTTAAGAAACCTTTGATAACCTATCACAGGTTTTCTGATTAATTTCTCATCACGATGAACGATGTTTATAGCACCGAGATTTAATACTTTAAAAAATTGTAAAAAGAAAATGGCGGAGAGAGTGGGATTCGAACCCACGGTACTGCAAAACAGCACACATGATTTCCAGTCATGCCAGTTCAACCAACTCCTGCATCTCTCCGCAAAATATCTGTATCTCATGAAACGGAATGGCAGTTAGTAGGACTTGTGGCAGCTGCAGTGATTTTGTATGTTCCAAACTGCTTCTTACCAAGAGTCATTAGCCAATTGCCAATACACCTTAAGCGACATGAAATAGATACTATAAGGAAAATAGGAATTTCGATTTAGTGTGTAAATCGAAATTCCATAATGGAGCAGACGGGATTTGAACCCGTGACCTCATCCGTGCGAGGGATGCACTCTCCCAACTGAGCTACTGCCCCAGAATTGCAAGACTTTCAGCATCTTACAACAGTTAAATTTTCTTGAATGCTGTCATTCAACTAACAAATACAAAAGAACGGAGAGAGTGGGATTCGAACCCACGGTGACTTGCGCCACAACAGTTTTCGAGACTGTCCAGTTCAACCACTCCTGCATCTCTCCTTAGTGGCTATCGGTCGTCAGTTATCGGCTGCTGATAGGCATGATTTCCAGATATGCTATGATTAAATGTTCCACAATCACGGCATCCTGAAATCACAAGCATTCAGTTTCAGACTTCCTCTTCCGACCGCTATTAATTTTATTTTCGACGGCGTTGCTGGAAAAAAGATTTCAGAAGGGCACTACTCTCCTCTGCTAAGATGCCACTCACCAATTCAACGCGATGATTCAAGCGTTCATCTTGTAGGATGTTGTAGAGTGTTCCAGCTGCCCCAGATTTCGGGTCTGTCGTGGCATAAACGACCTTTGGAATACGTGCTAACACGATCGCCCCGGCACACATTGAGCAGGGCTCTAATGTTACATATAAGGTTGTGTCAACGAATCGCCAGTTCCCGATTTTTTTCGCTGCTGCTTGTATCGCGAGCATTTCTGCGTGAGCGATGGGATTACCGTGCTGTTCACGCAGATTATGCGCTTCAGCGATCAAATTATCTTCTTTAACCAACACTGCGGCGACTGGCACTTCGCCTTTCTCGCCCGCCTGTCGTGCTAATTCGATTGCCTGTCCCATCCAGAAAAGATCGCGATTCAAATTGTGAGTGATTCGCGAACAATTTGTCTTTGCTTTACATTTTTTGCCCGACATAAAGTTTGAAAGCGCCTGAGAGGACTCGAACCCCCGACCTGCTGATCCGTAGTCAGCTGCTCTAATCCGCTGAGCTACAGGCGCGTATTGTAATAGTTTTCAGTCAAATGAATAACTATTAGAACGGAGAGGGTGGGATTCGAACCCACGATGGCTTACGCCATAACTGCTTAGCAGGCAGTCCAGTTCAACCACTCCTGCACCTCTCCTAATGGCGGTGGGAGTAGGATTCGAACCCACGATGGCTTGCGCCATAACGGTTTTCAAGACCGCCGCTTTCGTCCACTCAGCCATCCCACCTAACGTTCTGATTCTTCACGTAGAATCTTATATATTATACTCTATTTGGGCAAGGTTGTCAAGTTAAATTAAGTAGCAATTATTTTTCCGAGTGCATCGGAAAATCGAAAGACGAAAACCAAACTGGTAAGATTCCAGATTCTGCAAGCAAAGATGGGAATACTTTTGCTGAATTCCCGTCCATTGGTACATCTACATATTTATTGGTACATCTACATATTTAGAGTGAACTGGCGAAGTTAGCAAACCTCGCCCATTTGTTAGAGATTCATCCGCTAAACCTCTCCATTCCATTCCAGCGGTTGATTTTGCAAATAGGGGAGAAGCATGCCCTGGAGCCGTTGATGCGCGTGATGCAAGTGCGCTTTAATTGTCCCTTCCGACCTATTTAAGAGCACTGCGATCTCTTTAATGGCGAGTTCCCTCCGGTGGCGCAGATTAAAGACACGCCGTTGGCCCGGTGGCAGCTTCTGTACCGCTTTGCGAATAATACGTCCGAGTTCCTCAGATTCGGCGAGCATCTCCGGGGACGGATGTGAATTCAGCATTCTCAAGACATCGTCGGCATCAAATGATAATTCCTCAAACGTAAGAACTTTAACACGGTTTCGCTGACGCTGGAAATCTATGCTGCAATTGATGGCAATCCGGTAAACCCAACTATAAAACGTGGAATCACCTTTGAAATTAGGTAGTGCCTTAAACGCCTTTAAAAACACCTCTTGACACAGGTCTTTTGCTGTTTCTCGATCACGCACACGTCGATACAAGAAATTATATATTTTCTTCTGATACTTGAGAATAAGAGGATTGAAAGCCTCTGTATCCCCGTTCTGGAACCGCCGAATAAGTTCATCCTCACTAATCCGTTCAAGATTTGGGTCTGTGTATTCTACATCTGTGTGCGAAGTGCCGAATTTTATGGCATCAGTCATCTGTGTTTTCTCCATAAGGAACAAAGTTAAGGTTGAAAAGCCCTCAGTTCATAATGTCTATTGAAAAGCGAAATGCTCCAAGATTTACACACCATAAGCACCAAAAAGTTCCGATTTTCATATATTAGACATCTCAAATATGATTTTTGTTCGTTTAAAATTTCAATTCCAAAGCTGCTCGTCATTTTTCTGGTGTACAGAAACGCCCAATGCTGTGTATACGTTGACATGCCTATCCTTTTGGATTATACTGATAACAATATTAGTTTGTAGAATCTTCGTAGTCCCAATGTAAGAAAAGGGTGAATCCGATGCGTCGGTATAGTATTCAAACCAAAATCGTTCTCCCGTTCCTGCTTCTCTTTGCTGTAGTTGCTATTGTGCTACCTTTGGTGGCTATCGAAATCTTTGCGTGGAAGTATAGCGAACAATTTACGCGTGAAACGGAAAGTTGGCTTGATACCATCATAGAAACGGGTTACTTTGAACAAGATCAAGAAAAACTCAGGCGTGCCTACAGCGTTGAGATTATGATTTTCGGTTCCGATTACACGCTAAACTATAATTCACTCAATAGACTCTCCGATGCAGAGCAGGATTGGGCGAACTTGACGGATAAAATGCGGCTCCGCGAGGTCAAGCAGCGTTTTGAAAACCCAGACGGAACATCTATTACACAAGACGTTACACTCGCTGGGAAACCGTATAAGGTTTTCTACCTTCCGCTTGAGTTTGGACGCTTCTACTGTTTGCTGCGTCCAATGGAAGCGATCGCCGAGGCAAAACGCACTTTCACATGGTATATGCTCAGTATTGCTGTCCTCGTTCTGGCTCTGGTTGCTTTTATGAGTCAACGGATTGGGAAAAACTTGACGAATCCAATCAAAGTTTTGGTGGATTCAACAGCACGCGTCGCTACAGGTGACTTAGACGAACAGTGCCCCCTTAAAACAAACGATGAAATAGGCGATCTCGCCACTGCGTTTAATCAGATGACCCAAGATTTAAAGCAATCAAGGGATCAACTGATTCAAGCGGAGCGTTTGGCGACAGCAGGAAAAATGTCCGCCTCGTTCGCGCACGAGATCCGAAATCCGTTGTCATCTATGCGGATGCTGGCACAAATGTTGATGCAGAAACCGGAAATGTCGATGGAAAAGCATCAGCAATCGCTCCGTTATATCCTTGAGGAGATTGAGCGAATTGACGCTATCGTCAAAGGGTTAATGGACTTTTCACGCCCCACGGCACTTAATCTCACAAACCAACGACTTGCGCCTGTCCTTCAAGAGGTTTTAGCTTTGATGGAAGCCAACTTGGCACACCACCAGATTCAGTTAGTATTAGACTTGTCACCTGTAACCCCAGAAGTTCAATTTGATTCAGATAAATTAAAGCAGGCGTTTATGAATGTCGTCCTGAATGCGATGGAGGCGATGCCGCAAGGGGGTGAGTTGAAGGTATCCACGTTGATAGAAGATAACAAGGTATGTATCAAAGTTAGGGACACGGGGGTTGGCATACCAGCAGAAGATTTGGAACACATCTTTGAACCGTTCTTTACTCGAAAAACGAAAGGGACGGGACTTGGGTTGGCGAATGTGAAACGGATTCTTGAGGAGCACGGTGGTCAAGTGGAGATTGAAAGCACACTTGGGGAAGGGACAATAGTTTTGATGAGGTTGCCGATGGAAGTTTCCCATTGAATTCACGGATTGATGCAAGAGGCGAGATTGGGAATGCACATCGCATGAATCAGAATCAACGGTATTCATGCCTTAGAGCATGAACCGGGAGCGTGTCCGCTGCAAAACCTCGCCTATCCAAGGGCAGAGCGTCTATTGACTGTGGCGTTAGCGCAGTAGAGGGGCCAACGCCCACAACAGCACGGTACCGTCTTGACTTCCACTTGCAAGCATTTGACCATCAGGACTAAAACTGACGCTTTCAACATCCTTCGTATGTCCTGCAAAAGTGCGGAGGTGTGCACCTGTGTCCGCATCCCATAGACAAATGGTTCCCTCTGAAGTCCCGCTAGCAAGCATTTGACCATCAGGACTAAAACTGACGCTATGGACAACCCTCGGATGCCATCCGCGAGGATCGACACTCCGCGGAGGCACCATAAGGGTGCGGAGGCGTGCACCTGTGGTCACATCCCATAGATGAACCTCGCCGTCACCCAGCGCACCGCTAGCAAGCGTCTGTCCGTCCGGACTAAAACTGACGCTCTTGACATATCCCATATCCGCTGTGAGAGTGTGGAGGTGTGCACCTGTGTTCACATCCCATAGACTCACTGTGCAGTCCTTATACCCACTCCCACTTGCAAGCATCCGACCATCAGGACTAAAACTGACACTCTCAACACTTCCTGTATGTCCTATGAGGATACGGAGGCATTCACCTGTGTCCACATCCCATAGATAAATGTTTTCCTCCGCCCCACTTGCAAGTATCCGACCATCAGGACTAAAACTGACGCTTTCGACATCCAGCGGCCACCCTGTGAGAGTATCGACATTCTCCGGACGCGCGATGAGAGGGCGAAGGTGTTTACCCGTGTTCACATCCCATAGACGCACCGCGCCGTCTCTACCCCCACTTGCAAGCATTTGACCATCCGGACTAAAACTGACACTTCCAACACTTTCCAGATGTCCCGTGAGGGTGCGGACGAGTGTGCCTGTGTCCACATCCCACAGACGAATCGTGTCGTCCGCACTCCCACTGGCAAGCGTCCCTCCATCGGGACTAAAACTGACACTATAATAGATATTTCCTCTATGTCCTGTGAGGGTGCGGACGAGTGTGCCTGTGTCTGCATTCCATATTCTAATGGTACCGTCCAAACTCCCACTTGCGAGCATCTGACCATCCGGACTAAAACAGATGCTCCTCACCTTATTCCTATGTCCTATAAGGGTGCGGAGGGGGGTACCTGTACTCACATCCCATAAACGAATGGTTCCCTCTGAATCTCCACTGGCAAGCGTCCGACCCTCCTGCCGAAAAGACATACTCTCAATACCCGCTGTATGTCCCGTGAAGGTACGGAGAGGTTCGCCCGTGGTCACATCCCACAGATGAATCGTGTTTCTCAAACCTTTACTTGCAAGCATTTGACCATCCGGACTAAAACAGATGCTCCGGCTATACCCTCCATATCCTCTGAAGGGGTCGAGGGTGCGGAGATGTTCGCCCGTGGTCACATCCCACAGACGAATTTTGTTATCTGACATCCCATCCCCCGCGCTGGCAAGCGTCTCACCATCCGGACTAAAACTGACGCTCTCGACCCTCACCATATCCGCCGTGAGAGTGTGAAGGCGTGCACCTGTGGTCACATCCCATAGACGAATCGTGTGATCCTTACTCCCGCTGGCAAGCATCCCCCCATCCGGACTAAAAGATATGCTCATGACCCAACTCGTATGCTCTGTGAAGGTGCGGAGGCATTCGCCCGTAGTCGCATCCCATAGACGAATCGTGTGATCCTCACTCCCGCTGGCAAGCATCCCTCCATCCGGACTAAAACTGACGCTCCAAACCCTCCCGGTATGCCCTCTGAACAGGTCAAGTGTTTCGCCGGTCCGCGCATCGTAGATCCAAATACCGATACTACTCGCGACTGCAAGTCGAGTGCCATCGGGAGAATATGTTATCTCCCATATACTCCCTTTGCCAAGACGGGCCTTGGCACCTTCGGGTAAACGCCATTGTGTGTCAAATTCATCTCCGGCGGCGTGCGGCATCAGTAAAAATTCTGAAACGACTAAGAGTATTAGACTCAAAAACATTGTGGTTTTCATAAGAAGTCCCCTTTTTCTACTCAATGATCTTAATCATTTCCCATTCTACCTGCTGTTAATGTATTGGTAACCCAAGTTGCTACCTACAAGACTTTAGACGTGCGGACCTTGTTTTTCACTGAAACGGCTCGCATTGCTGGATATTTTGGAGCGCAAACTGTTAGTTTGCGGGCTTATCTGCACAATCTAACAGATTATGCTACAAAGTCGCAACTTAGGTTATTGGTACAAGGAACGGCTAATAGGGTTCGGTAAGCGAGGTTACAAACCTCACCTACCGGATTATATTTCACTTTTATTACTACTCTATGCCCAAAGCTTGAAGACGACTGATAATAACCAAAACCTGTCCGCTCACCCAATGCTGGTGAACGATATCAGGTAACTTTTCATGGAAAGTTTGCCACAACCGACCCCCGCGCCGTTTGGCAGCCAGATAGCTCAGCAAAAGATGATCGTCAGAATCACAAATTCGACCCTCTGATATGGCTTTTTCCAACTCGGTATCGACTTTTTCTGATGGCGAAAGAAAAGCTGTAGTAATGAGTCTTACTTCGTCGAGATATTCGACTTTCTTCATCAGTGCTGTTATTGCCCTGTCAATTTCCCGATCCGGTGCGTCTTCCCCATTCTGGAGGGCGAGCACGGCATACAGGGTCCCGAGGGAATCAGCGAAGGAAGGATCTCGAGGCTTTAAAATCTTCATCCGCCTGACCTTTGAGAGGACTTTTCGGGAAAACGCTGCGAGTTCAACATCTGTGGGAACTACTTTTGCCGCGGTGCTAACACAGAACGCCGAGCGCGACATCAAAAAGGCTCCTGCGACTGTGTCCAGTCTTGGATATTCCCAAGCCATTTGAAGTTTGGTGAGTGCCTCAAGGTGAATCTCACCATTCAGTGCTTCTGCCAAAAGTTGCAAAGATGCAGTCTTCATATCAGCAATCACACGTTGATGAGTTTTGGCTGCAGCTGCCTTCTCATGCGCTTCGGCGAACCTTTTCCAGTTGCCCGTCACCAACTTCTGCAGGGCTTTCAGGTCTTCACGCGCCTCCTTTGACACCTCATGATCGGGGATGCTCCCAATATCCCTATCGCTATCTTTCAGTGCCTCAAGAAATTGCTTCACTTTTTCATGGATACCCGGGTCCCCATAAACGAGCAAGAGGGCGGGCGTTAGCAGGACAGCAGATCCGGGCTTGATTCCCGAATCATCTTTCTGGTCAATGACGGTTCTGATAGCTTGGAGGAAGACATTTAACACGTTGGCAACATCCTCCCTTGAAGCATTATCGTCAAGTTTGGCGGTTAAGATAAGCGCGATCTCCTTGATATTATATCCCCAGACAGAGGTACCCTGCAGCCGCCGGGCGGTCCCGATAGTGAGGGTTTCCGCGTCCTTCATTTGCCATGTGAGATGGTACGGTGCGAGCAGCCTCGCTAACCCCTGCACGACTGTAGCATGCCTCAAGTCGTGGTAGGTTACTCGGAGCTCTGTTTGACGCAACAGTGCCGCAACATCTTTGAGGCTCCCCTGAACGAGATCGAGGTGGAACCCCCCGGCTTCGACGACGGTACGTATTGCGTCGACAAGTGGCTGATTCCGAACGATTGCATCAAGTTTTCGGTTTAACCCTGGATACACTTTGATTCGTTTGTGTGCGATCTCATCGGTTAAGGACTGAATTGCCTCGATTGTGGTTAGCAAGGTGCTATCCGCTGAGTCGGTCCCGGTCTGAAGCCCCAATGCATGTTGATACCGCAGGCGCGCAGCTTCAAGGTGTCCCTGTTTCTCAAGGGCTGCTGCTTCTGCCACTGCTGTCGCTGCTTCCGCGCGCCGTTTCACAGATTCACGGGAGAAGAACTCCAGGGCAGGAAGGTTGAACTGAGGCACATATTCAAAGTCCATTACCGGTGAAGCCTGTGCGCGGAATCCCAGAAGACGGGCAGCATCTATGACGCGCCCAGATTCGCCAGAGTCTGCCACGTTCCCATTGCGGCGGCCGTGGGTCGGCGCAAGGTTTGCCGATGCGTCACCGAATGCAAACCCACTATACCGTCCTCTATACGAGCCAGGAAAATGTCGCCGCTGCCCACCCGCTCTCAATTGCGCTTGGGGCACCAAGAATCTCCCTTTGTCCAACTGACCGGTCCAACCGACAACTAATTCGCCATTTGCGTCGAACGCTTTCTGTTCGCGATAGTTAGGATAGTTAGAGACCTCGTTACCTTCAAGCAGCTCTTTACCGAACAGGTCGTAGTAGAATTGGGGCTCTTCGTTTTGTCCAAAGATTCCTTGAAAATCGACACCTTCGGGCAACGGCACAGGCACTACAACCCGCCGCGGGGGTGTCGCTTGCTCACTTATAGGTGACATTTCACTCGCATCTACGGCGACAAAACTGGTGTACTCGCTCATCAATCGGTAATCAAGGGCGATGCGCGTGATTTCCTCAACCACTTCAGGGGTATGCACATCGGATATTTGCGCCGATAGGTCTTCTATTTTCTTCCGCGCCCACACCTTCGCCAAAACGTCGTGTGTTGGATCGACATCCGGAAGTGTTACATCCAAGGTATACGTCAGTGGTTCCCCTTCCGCAGTGCCGGATAACGCAATCTCTGTGCTGCCCCCCGCTGCATAGCGTCCAAAGAGGATAACCGGACGACCCACCCAGAGTTCAGGGATCCTTCGGGGATACGTCTCATAAACGGCGAGTTGTTTCCAATCCATCTGGATGTCAGCGAGTTGCGCGTGATGGATGCGTTCAACAACTTGTGTGACGAGTGGCTTCGGGTTCGTGTTGAGATCCAGCACACCGCTCATCCCACCGCCTTGTTTCGCCACGCCATCAATTAGGAAACGATTCGGCGAGGAGCCGATACCGATCGTCCAAAAACGAATAGTGTCGTTAGCACGTCTTCCGACCTCCGCTATGATCTTCGCTTCATTGCCAATGTGGCCGTCGGTGAGCATCACGATAATGCGGACCCGCTTCGGGTCAACGGGGGCATTCAACACTGCCTTAATGCCTTCAAGCATCTCCGTGCCGCCGCTGCCGTAAAGTTGCTGGGTGAAGGTGCGAGCGCGTGCCATGTTCGTCTCTGTCATCGGCATAGGGTTCTCAAACAACTTGTTCGCCCGATTTGAGAAGGTGATCACTTGTAGGGTGTCATCGGGTTTACTGAGTTGGAAAAAGTGGCGCATCGCTGCTTTCACCTTTGCCATCGGTTCACCGGACATTGATCCCGAAACATCAACGAGAAAAACGAGCTCACGGGGCGGGGCTTTGGCGAGCTGCACATGCAGTTTCGGTTGAATCATGAGCATAAAATAACGCTGCTCTGGCCCCGTAGCATGCGCGAAAACCGCCATCTCCGGCTTCTCACCGACAACTTTGTATTTCAGGACAAAGTCTTTGTTCGGAACGGCATCCATGGGTGAAATTTCTACCCTTGCCTTTGAAGCGTCAATCCGTTCCAACTTTGCAGTGTGATTTACACTCTCAATATCCTGCATCGGCACCCCCGCATCCAGTGAGACTGCGAGGCGGATGTCGTGTCCTGTGCGGTAGCCGGGTTTGAGCACGGGTGGTGTAATACGGGATGCGTCCGGCACCCGATCTGTATCCGGAGACCAGCCTGTCCCTGACGGGTCATCCCTAAGTGTAACCTTCGTTACGTTCTTTTTTATTACGCCAACCTTCCCCTCTAACGCTTTGGGAAGCGGCGGTTTCTCGGAGATCGGATCACCGGGAATATAGCGGGGTCCAACGACCATTGGGAAGTGGAATTCGTAAGTGCCCATGTCGTAATTCAGGACATCCACGTAGGAGATTTCAATATGAATTTCGTCCTGTGGTTTTATATTGCCGACCGACTGTGTAAAGATATTCGGACGCTCTTGTTCCAAGAGACTTGCTGTCTGTCCCTGCTGAATCGCTTGTTCGTAGATAGCGCGTGCTTCATCCCGACGTTTCATCACACCGACAATCGTACGCTCTCCGATCTTCATCGTCATCGCGTCTACTGCAGCGGTATGTGGGAGCGGAAAGACGTAAACTGCCTCGATTTTTTCGTCATAAGGGTTGTAGAAGGTTTGAGTCACGGTCACACGGGCGATAAAGCCGGTAATATTCACCTTCACATCGGTATGTTTTAGCGGACATTCAACGACCTCATCGTTGATTTTGACCCGTAAGGCTCCCTGGGTGACCTGTTCTCCCATCGGGTCTACGGGTGGCGGCGTTTCTGCAGCCGCGGAAACGCTGGATATACTTATCATGAGCATCAATAACACGACGATGAAGCTGGCCTGAGGCAGCTGCGTTCGCATCCGATTCAGTCGTTTCATGAGATTCTCCTCGTTCACTCTTGTTGATAATTTGCATCTAAAACGTTGGAGATACCAATGAGGTTTACATACAGCCAAAACTCTCTTGAGATAGAACATTTTTTACAAGTTAACGTTTTTAAGAAATATCGCGAGCAAAGCTCGCTCCTACAGCAAGATAATACTCACATACATTAGGAAATATGTGAAACTGAATGACCCTGCCACCAAGGGTCAATCTATCGGGCATTAGCAGCAACAGGGAGGCTAATATCCAGAACTAAGTGGGCAGACATGCCTAAACCTGTGGCGACACACGCAACGTTTTCACCACTGAGGGACGCTCCCCAGATGCTATCTTTTGCTGTCCAATACAACATTCCGCCTTCCACATCCACAGCGATGCTCCCTGGCGACCCCAAACCCGTAATAAAATCGGGATCAAAGTCGGAGCCATCAACCCGGAGCCGCTGAATCTTACCCGCAGCCACTGATACGTAGAGCTGCTTGGCTATAGAGTCAATCCCGAGCCCGAGGGGCATACGCGGTAAGATCCGAACCGGTTGAACGTTCGATCCATCCAATGCTGCGCATCGGATCTGCCATATTCCATCCGTTGTTTTCTCTGTCCAATAAAGTTTCTCGTCTAATACATCGGCAACCAGATGCTTGGGCGAAGCCAAATCCGTGATGAAATCGGGATCAAAGTCAAAACCGTACTCACTGAGCCGCTGAATTTTACCCGATGCCATTGGCACATAGAGATCGTAGAGAGGCCCTTCCACGATCATCATAGCTGTAGGTATGCCTGTTAATTCTTCATAAAAATTTAGGATTCGCGCTGTGGTTCGGTCTTTACTGGCGTGCCGGATCTGCCATGTGGTATCGCCTGTTTTTTCTGTCCAATAGTAGTCATGATGACTTAGGACATGACTTGTTGCGTTTTGGAGGCCTGGGAAGATGTTTACCACCGTGTTCCCCACGCAGCGGTGGAGCGTGCCCTTCTCCATATCTATCCAATACATAACCGGACATAGAGACTTCCCTATGAATCCAACATCTATCACCATTTCTGGATTACTTTTAAGGAAGGTTTGGAGGGGTGTTAAATCTTGAATCGGATTCGGCTGGATCTGCAGCTTTTGTAAGTTTGTCAACTGCGCGAGGGCACTGATATCACTTATCTGATTAGTTTCCAACGCTAACTCTTGTAACCTCTTCAAGTTTGCCACAGGTCCCATGTCATTTATCTCATTCTGAGCGAGATCTAACTGCCTCAATTCCGTCAAGTTTGCTAACGGCGTAAGCATGCTTATCTCATTATCGGAGAGTCGTAATATCCTCAATTCTGTCAAGTTTGCTAACGACGTGAGGTCACTTATTTCATTATTCCCGAGAGACAACTGAGCCAATTCCGTCAAGTTTGCTAACGGCACCAGGTCTATCACCTCGTTGTCGGGGAAAGATAGCTCTTTCAATCCTGTCAAGCTTGATAACGGTGTGAGGTCCGTTATTGCATTCTTGCGGAGAGACAACGTTTTCAATTCTGTCAAGTTTGCTAATGGGGCAAGGTCTACTATCTTATTATAGTAGAGAGATAACACTTTCAAACCAGTTAAGCTTGACAAGGGTGTGAAATCTGTTATGTTCCGATTCGAGGAGAGATGTAATTCTTTCAATCCCGTCAAAGGCAACAGCGGCGTGATGTCTTTTATCTTGTTGGAACCGAGATGTAACCGCTTCAATTCTGTCAAACTTGCCAAGGGTGTGAGGTCACTTATCTCATTGTCGTAGAGGTCCAGCCACTCCAATTGTGTCAAGTCTGTTAGTGGTGTTATATCCTTGACGTGATGCTCATAGAGACGTAACACCTTCAATCCAGTTGCGTGCGCTAACCCTGTGAGTGACCCTATCTTTTGCTTGGCACTGTCCGATTTCCCTAAATTTATTAATTCTAATTTCGTTAACCTTGCTAACATCTGTGGCGTGAGTAAGGCATCCGGGGCGAGTTCGAGGGCTTCTCGGACAACCTGCCTTAGTGTCGCATCCGGCATCCACTCGGTTTCATTTTCCGCTGTCTCTTGGATTGTCACTGGCACTGGCTTATGGCAGTTGTTAAGGAAAAGCGCAAGTAAACCAATGATCACTGTTGAGAAGATCGCGAAACGCTTTTTCATGGAAACGCTCCTTTGGGCAGCCACAAGCGGTAAAATCGTAAAGATTCAAGGGGTTCCATCTTTCACACACCGAAATCCGATGCTGGCAGGTATGCCCCCAGGGTTCATACGCCCGCGATAGGCGACCCGCACCCAAGGCGGTGCACTGTTCCAATAGCCGCCGCGTATGACGCGAGCCGCCTTAACATCCATATATGTATCTAATATACCCATTATCGTGTCCGCCCCTGAGAGTGGATTCTCACGCGGAGACTTCGCATAGAAACTCCCATCATACGCATCAAGGCACCATTCCTCTACATTCCCTGCCATATCGTAGAGCCCATACCCGTTGGCAGGATAACTCCCCACGGGTGTCGTCTCGAAAACATTACGGTCATAGTTCGCTCTGGTCTTATCAATCGTCTCCCCATGTGGATACATTTTACCCAACAGCCCGCCCCGGGCGGCCTTCTCCCACTCAGCCTCCGTCGGTAAACGTTTCCCTGCCCATTCAGCATAAGCCATTGCCGCATACCAAGGCACATAATGCACCGGATGGTCGCCTTCGCCTTCTGGATAACCGTTTTCATTCCAATGGCTTAGATAAGGCTTAGCGTAAAACGATGCTGGCGGCTTCTCACCTTTCCGCCACTGTGGATTGGCATCTACAAACTGCTTATACTGTGCATTGGTCACCTCGTATGTATCCATATAGAACGCATCAACGTGGACAGTGTGTGCCGGCTTTTCAGCATAGAACATATCATCGGTATAGAACACGGGGCCCGAGCTTGCCACCTTGTAGTTGCTGCCCATCACAAATTCGCCAGCGGGGATAAGCACCATGCCTTCAGGGGCTGCACCTTCGACGGCAGCCTGGGGAGACCGCGGGTTTCTCTGTACGGGGATATGTACGTTGAAAGCAGCTGTATTTAGCGGATTGCCCTCAATTCCCAGACTTCTCAATTGTGTTAGCACGGTGAGTGGTGAAATATCAGAAATGTTGTTGTACACAGCATCCAAGGACATCAGTTGTGTTAGGTTCGCAAGGGGGGACACATCTACAATCCCATTTCTTTGAAGAGACAACGTTGTGAGTTGTGTTAGGTTCGCAAGGGGGGACACATCTACAATCGCGTTTCTTTCAAGAGATAACGTTGTGAGTTGTGTCAGGTTCGCAAGAGGCGATACGTCTACGATCGCATTGCTTTCAAGCGACAACGTCTCCAATTGCGTTAGGTTCGCAAGAGGCGATATATCTACGATCGCATTGTTGTGGTGGCGGTTGTCAATCCGCAGCTGTTTCAGTTGCGTGAGCTCAGCGAGAGGAGTCAGGTCCAAAAATGGATTGTTGTCAAGAGACAACTCCATTAGGTTCCTGCAATTGGCAAGTCCTGAAAGGTCTGATATATCGTTCCAAGACAGGTCCAGCATCGTGAGGTGTGTTAAACTGGCGAGCCAAGAGACATCTGAAACGCGGCTGTTGTTCAGACGCAGACGTGTTAGATTCGTCAAGGTGCCGAGGGCAGACAGATCAAAGATGAAGGTGTGTGCAAGGCCCAACTCTGTCAAATGCGTCAAGTGCGTGAGAGGTGCACAATATGAGAGCGGAAAATTGTGACTCAGGTCGAGTCTTTCCAAATGCGTCAAGCCGGTGAGCGCGGATATATCCGATATTTCATTGCCGGCAAGACGCAGTTCCATGAGGCGTGTCAGGTGTGCGAGTGGGGAGGCATCTACGATGCCGTTGCCACTCAAGTCCAGCTGTGACAGGTTTGTGAAGCCGGCGAGCGAGGATACCTCTATTTGATTGCCAGCAAGATCGAGTTTCACCAGGTGTGTCAAGTGTGCAAGGGGGGACACATCTACGATGTCGTTGCTACTCAAGTCCAACTGTGGCAGGTTCGTCAAGCCCGCGAGCGGCGACACATCTACGATGTTGTTATTGCTAAGGTCGAGCACTGTCAGGTTCGTCAAGCCCGCGAGCGGCGATACATCTACGATGGCGTTGTAAGTCAGGTTCAACGCTGTTAGATTTGTCAAGCCGGCGAGCGAGGCTATATCTGATATTTCATTGCTGGCAAGATTCAGCTCCATGAGGCGTGTCAGGTGTGCAAGTGCGGACACATCCTCTATTTGGTTATTCTTAAGTTCCAGGACAGTCAAGTTTTTCAATTTTGCCAGCGGAGACACATCTACGATTCTACTGAGAACAAGACGCAGTTCCGTGAGTTGTGTCAAGGTTGCAAGGGGCGATACATCTTTGATGTTACTATTGTGCAGAACCAGTGTTTTCAGTTGTGTCAAGTTCGTGAGCGGTGAGACATCCGAGGCGTAATTTGACCGTTGCATGGGAGATCCTGCGTTATCCCAACTGAGATGAAGTGTTGTCAGATTTGTGGCGTGTTCCAGTCCCGTGAGATTGGAAATGTGGACATCTTCGAGCCGCAACGCTGTCAGGTGTAGCATGTCCGATTTCGTGATGGCGGCTTTGGGGTCGGGTTTGTTGAGTTCCTTGAGAATCGCTGCCCTAAGGTCTTCATCCCAAATAAAGATGTCCTCGGCAGGGACGGCACTGATAAAACATACAGCGCAAAAGGCGGTAATTAGGGGGATTATAAGCGTTTTTCGTGTCATTTTTCCGCTCCTTTTTGGATTGGACGCTAAAACGTTGAAGATTCGGTTGGGGTTTACATTAATTTTCGGATTTTCAATTGCAGCGAATTGTCTGTAGGTGCGAGTGTTTTCGATAGGGCGTTTCCCACAACTCGCGAACTCGCGACTTTCCGCTTGATATTTCAAAGACAATAGGGTATAATTAGCGTATACGTTGACCCCACAATTCAACCCGCAGGAGGATTTCAAGAATCCCATGCCTTCGCAGCGAAGGACATCAATACTTTCAAAAGGAGACACCCTATGAAAAAACTGCTCGTATCCCTCTCAATCCTCTTGTCTGTGATCGTTTTTTTTCCATTACAAGCTGATACCGCAGAGACGGCTATTGAAACTGACATTGCCGTGATAAAGGCTGAGATCCAGAACCTTAACGGAAAAATTGACAGCACATTTCAAACGTTGGACGGAAAAATTGACAGCACATTTAAGACGTTAGACAGAAAAATTGACAACAAATTTAACACGTTGGACAGAAAAATTGACGACAAATTTAATGCTTTGGAAAAACGCTTTGATAACTTTGAAAAGAATTTCGACAGGCAAAACACCCGCATCATCGCGTGTATTGCCATCCCAATGGCACTCATCACGCTCATGATCGCATGGCGAAGCATCAAGGACAACTCGCTTCAAAAACAGATTGACACCCTCTCAGAAATCATCGAATCCCAAAAACAACAGTTAACAGAGAGATCACCTCAATCTTAAGGGTTACTGAATGTTTCATATTAAAAATGTAGGAAGAGTTAACTCTTACAACGCTGCCCTTTAGTTCCAATTCAAATTTAATCCGATATAAAAGGCCGGAGGACTGTAAAACCCAAATTCTGGTACGTACCAAACGTCAACCGCTCCGGTCAAATTCATGTATGGTGTTACTTCAATCTCAGCACCTATTGATACCGCACCATACCAAGGGTCTACATGCTCTTCTCTGGTATAAACGTTGCGCAGGTAAAATAGACCTGCAAAGGCGGTAAACTGCCCTAATGTTTTTGAAAGGCCACCCCCACCGCCAAGCCACAAGTTCGTTATTGAAAGATATTGCAACACTCTTTCGCTCAGACCAAGATCAGCATATCTATCATAACGTTTAGGATCAATAAAAAAAGCCACATCCGCAAAGAAAAAACAATCTAAGCCTGTCGATCCTAAAGGGGCAATGTGGACAATTTG
Organism: Candidatus Poribacteria bacterium; assembly: GCA_965232115.1. Classification (GTDB taxonomy): domain Bacteria; phylum Poribacteria; class WGA-4E; order WGA-4E; family WGA-3G; genus WGA-3G. Next base: position 1,627,902 of record OZ246958.1, on the reverse strand, counting down.
AGATGATTCGTAAACACCTATGGTTTGGTCGGAAGGCACAAAAAATACGGTGGCATTCGTAGATATTTTGGTTCTATCGCTAAGCCCACGATCACCACCCAGCCACAGTCCATGCGTCCCAAAATCTCTTACGTATCCCAGATTGAGACTGTGTTTTCCACTCACAGACTTGAAGGGACTTATGGGTTGGGCGTATACGGGTGTTGGGAGGAAAACCAATACAAACACAATATAAATCCATCTCTTTTTTATAGATATTAACGCGAATAAATTGACAAAGGGTTTCATAAAAAATCTCCTTGCTTACACAGATGAAACGCGACATCCGTTCTACTCTTTCTACCGCCAAACAGTCGTTATTCTAACCTGTCCGTAGCCCCAGTAGTCCTCATTAAAGATCAGTAGCAAATTAACAGGAAGGTAATTGTATTTCCACGTGCTATAACTTTCAAATTCGGGATTGTCTCTACCCAAAGTGAGCAATAAGTCGTCATGTCAAAAACTCAAACCGCACTTTATGTATTGTCAAAATCGGAATGTAAAACTCGATCGAAATTCCCAACCATCATGCGCTTGTCGAGTAAAATCGAATCGGGGAATTAGAGGCGTATTGACCAAGATTCCCGATGGGAACTGATTCACATAACGATAGGTAGCATCTGGGGGGGCTGCAGCATCAAACAGCAAACTGTTGTTGCGTGCTTTTATAGCTAAATAAACCATTGCTGCACCAGCAATAATTATTCCCGCAGTAATGTATTCGACATTTTCGCTTATGAAATTATCAGACGTAGAAGGAGGTGATGAAGTTGTACTCGGTGTACTCGGTGGTAGTACTGGTGATGGACAAGAAAGACTCATCGTATGATCATCAATAAAATCAGCAAATATACTGATATGCCAATGACAATCAGGAGCATACGACGGAGTATTGAGAGGTGGGTGGTCAAACAATTCTTCTTTGTCAGAATAAGCGACACTAAACACAGTGAAAGTTAAAGTGGTAAGAATAACAAGCAACTTAAATTTCATCTAACAGTCCTCCTATTTGTTAGAAAGTGAGATTCAGTAGTATAATAAACTTTAGGATTAATTGGACACTCTACACCCGCAATGAGTTAGTTCTACAATTTGTGAGTGGTATTCAATAGTCTACTCTCTTTTCACTCGTACGTTCGATAGTTGAGAAATGTTATTTGATTCGGAGAAATCTCAATATCTTGAAGCGTTTGCGAACCTCTGTTTTGACCATTTATATCTAAAAAGGAGAGCGTAACGTTATGAATCCCTTCCGGAAGCGGCATCCTCACGAAGAATATTCGGTTGGGAAGCATTTTCCAAGAACGTGTGTCGGCAGGTTTAGAGGCTGGTTTTACCGCAGGTCTCCCGGCAAACGCTTTGTCCAATTTGTCCTCAAGATTCCATAGAACCTCCGCCTCTTTTAGTAACTTCAACTTGTCTGCTGGAGGAAGTTCACTCGCTTCAATTTCCTTTATTTTTTTTATACGCTCGTTATTTATTTGTCTTTGCCGTGCAGCCTCTCTGTCCGCCTCTGATTTTTTCACGCTATAAACAAGGTATTGTAAAAAAGTGTTTGTCAAGGAACCGACAAGAATAGAGGAACGCTCGGCATTAACAGTCATCATCGCCATTACTTCAACATCACCTACCAACACCCCGCGCTGTTGGACATCGCCAACCTGGACGACCACTCCTGCCAGTTGTGGGCGATTGGAGCGTATTGCCGGTGTAGTAACAGATAAAACATATTCCGATGCTACGGAATAGGATTGTCCTTCTCGAGGAAGAAGCGTATCAATAACGAAACTATGAGCGAGAGACTCGTTGCTTTGGTTACCTTTATGAAAAACCTCATTCTCCAGATCAGATTTGAAAATAGGAAAGGTCTGTTTTGCTTCATACTTAGTAGGCACGTATCCACTTTCGTAAAAAAGAACGAGTTCTCCTGTGCGATGAGTCTCCACATCCGGTTTGCCGTACTCTTTTTGGTAATGTGCAACCTCGTCAGCAAAACCGAGCTGTTGTGCTAATCGCACGAGCGATTCACCAACATCCGCAGGCATTTCAATCTCTGTCTTGAGTGTCGCACGCTGATAATAGGTTTCAGCGTACTGGTAGCAACGGAACGCGTTATTCCACTTGCCAGCCGCTTCAAAGCACATCCCAGCCAGATGTGTCAAAAGCCCGGCACCACCAAAGATGGCATAATTCTCGTCCTCCTTTTTGTAGGTGTCCATGAGACTCAGGGCGCGGTTGCATTCCATGAGTGCTTCGTCCAATTGATCCAAATAAATATAGTTAAGCACCCGATAATAACGCCTCAGAAGTCTTTCAAATCGGGCACCAGCATACCCTCTTGACCGAGGACCTTCCGGAATACCTTCGGTTAGAGAAAAGGTTCTGTTGCTCTCAGAAAAACGTTTTGCATAATGGGCAACCAATCCCCGTTCAAACAGGAATCCGCTTTCTTTCGTGAATTTCCTTGTTTCTCCCCAAATGGAGTCCTCCTTGGGGCCCTTCTCTTCCATGTAAGCGAAAGCTGCTTCAGGCTTCCCTGCCGCCAACAAGGTCTGAACCTCTTGCATGCTAAAACGACTACAACCAGACGTGAGCAGCGGCACCAGCAAACACCCAACCAGCATTGTAAAAGTAGTAAATACAGGGAAGATATTGCAACTATACGATAGCATCTTAATATATTTCATAGTGTTCTATCTCCGGTGGGGAATACGTTGATTTTCTCCTCAAGGGTCCTAGTGCTTTGTCAACACTATCTTGATAGGTGTTATTTCCTCGTAGGGGCGAGGTTGCCTCGCCCGATACCAAAACAGATACCATCATTTTAGGCGTGACAGAACACTAGACTGCTATCGGAAATTTAGACCCCTCTCTAAACCAAAATTGTGCTACAATAACGCAAGTTGCCACTATGTAGCATAATCTGTTAGATTGTGCCTTCAAGTGCCGCAAACTAAATGAAGATTAATTTATTAATTCGGTAATTCTAATTCACCCCAAACCCGGTAGGTGCGGTTTCCTAACCGCATCGAATATTACCGAAATATTTTCTTAAACTTCATACAGTTTGCGCTACAAAACCGTGCCAATCCTCAACGCTTTTGCGTAAAAAACGAGGTTTGCATGTCTAATTCCTGTAAGTAGCAACTTGGGTTACAATAACAATCTACTTGACAGCCAAACGGACGTTCAAATAAAGAAATCATGGAAACCCCCTGATAAAAACGCTCCTGTCTTTGTCAATCATCAAAATGAGGGTTATAGGATTTTTCCCGATTTATAGTGAATCCTCATCGTAAAGATGGGGTTAAATTTTTTGCCACACATAAGTAATAGTGATGCCAGCCTCCTCAAGGATAAATTCAATCATGTTCTCATTTTCATCAAATGAATAATGTATATCTTCATCAGAATCAGCAGTGAGAGTGGTGGAATTCCAGGTACCTGATACTGATGTACTATTTGAACTACTGGAAACACGCATTGAAAAACCTCCATCCGAACTGAGGGTCAAGGTTCCTGTAAACTCTGGAGGATATACTGTCACTGATACGCCATCCACTTCTACTTCAGCAAAAGCGACTGTATAGGTTCCCACCCGAGCGTTGTCTTCACGATCTGGGCATTCTGACATAGAAATGGTAATTAGAGCGATCAGAATTATCCCTAAAATATGTAAACTTGCTTTCATAAAAAAATCTCCTTGTAAAGCAATTCATGGTTTCCCGTCGATTACCGAATTACCTATTGAACGTCAGTTTGAAAATAGATCTGTAGGTCGGGTAGAGCGGTCAATACACACAAAAACCCTTAGCATTAGGACGAATATACCGCTTTCTAAGGGGACTTTCTGTGTAAATACCGGTAGCGAAACCCGACATTCCACTTTTATCAAACTCACGTTATTGAAACTTCATTACCGAGGAACCACTCGTGGCGTTCGTGCGAATAGGGCGGGGTATCGCTCCACCCGCCCAGTCGCTTCTTTTCAGATTTCTATTCCCTTTCTATTGGGACTGTTGTGTTATCAGTACGGCGGCCAAAACACCGACAAGACACCCGGACCCAGTTGCCGTTACTTTACGCGTCCGCGTCGCTTTCTGATAGAAGTCTATGTACGCAGCAATATAGTTTGGGGATTTGCCTGCCAATCTCATAGGCTCCGGAGCAGGCTTGTCAAGTGCTGCAAAAAGGATGGGCAAAGGACCCAATAAGACACCGAAAGCAAACCAGAGTCCCTGAGATACCCCGCTGATATCCGCTACAGCGTCGCGTTCAGCTGCAGCCCGCGCCGCAGCTACCTCTTCGCCTATTTCATCTTGCGCGAGACTCGCAAAAGGCAGACCCAATATCAAAATTGCCATGAGAAGGCACACACTTCTGAAAAACATTATTTTCATTACAAGAAATCTCCTATTTTGTGATAGTTCTGTCCCCTTTGATAAAAGGAGACAGAAGGTTTATACCTACCCCTCGCAAGCAAAGGGTTTTGGGTTGTAGATGCGTTACTTCCGTATTAGCATCTTCTTCGTGGCAGAGAAATCCCCTGCTTTAAGCGTATAGAAATAGACTCCGCTTGCAACAGACTCACCTTGTTCATTTTTACCATCCCAATATGCAGCGCGATCTTTATCCTGATACGCACCCGCGGGCATTTGCCCTAATTCCAATGTCCGAACGAGTTTCCCATCGGCTGCGTGAATAGATACCGTGACCTCCGAAGACTTTGCCAACTGATACGGTATCCAAGTTTCAGGGTTGAAGGGGTTTGGGAAATTGGGAAGGAGCGTTGTTTCCGCTATCGGTGTTTCTGCCTGCGGTGTGGTGGTCGGTGCAGCTGTCGTATCCTGGCTCCAGATGAAGAGGTATGCGCTCCTACTTGTGATTGCGTATGATTTTCCAGTGGCAGCAGCAATGTAGTGTCCATTGTCACTAAACGCAACATCGTTAATTCGATAGGATGACTCTCCCTGGCGATCAAGGAGGGTTGCTTCTGGTGGCGGAACCGTATAGAGGGTATCAAGGAGTACTCCATCATTCACTCTCCATACATAGACTCTTCCGTGGGGAGTCCCTGCAGCAAGGTATCGGCCGTCTTTACTAAATGCTAAACACCTTGGATCGCTGCCAGCTCCCCAGAAGGTACGAACATAACCTGGGGGATTGTAATCCCAGAGATGGATCCGATTGTTCTGGCACCCCGTAGCAAAAAGCCCGTTCCGATACGCCAGGGATATAACTTTCGATCCTGAATCGTAGACTTCACTTATACTCCCACTGTGAAAGTGCCGTTCGTCGGTATTCTGGTCTCCGTCTGCGACGAAAAAATATCCACCAGCCCAGTCCATTGCTAAGGCTAAAATCTGCGTTCGATTTCCTTCAAGAAGGCTCCCCTCATCCGTAGCATCAGGGGCACTTATATCCCAAGTAACGACCCTTCCCCCCCTCGGAAATGTGTTCCGCTGGGAACCTGATACACCAATGACAAGGCGATCTCCGTCAGCAGATACTGCCATATCTCCAAAAATATCCCCTCTATTTCTCACACCCACGAAGCCTCCACGCCAACTCATGTCACTTGTGTAGCGCATTCCAACTGTCCAATCCCAGTTGGTCCCGTCTTTGGCATAGGCAACAAAATAATTATCGTCCACCGGAATTTCTATTTTTTTAATCGGATCCCCCACATCTCTGCTCCAACTACCGCCGGAAAGGTTCCACTTATAAAGGTCATAGCGATCCCCATCGGACCAATTTTGATCAAAAAAAACCGTGTTATTTCCGTAGAACGCCACACTTTGGACAGGGACACCCCAAGGTGACCACTTTCTGTTAAATGTCCAAGTTTGTGCCGATGCTGTGAAACATAGCATTGCCATTAGCAGTAAGGTGAGAGTTAAGGTAAAAGTCGTTTTTTTCACGATGAAATTCTCCTTCTAATAGTCTATCCATACCTGCCTAAAGTTGGGGAAAACTATATCTCCCCAGTTTTGTAACCAGATCGCTCTGTAAAACGTTACTCGTATTAATGATATTTATGCCAATTTGCTTGAAACCCAAGAATTCACCTGCAAGATCTCAGATCCAGTTTGTTGAAAACACAGCAGAACATAAGGTATAGGCAGGTACAGGAACCCGCCCATACCCAACAACCTTATTTTCTTACCAACATTTTGCCAGTTGCGGAGAACTTACCCGCAGTGAATGTATAGAAATAGACACCACTCGCGACCCGTTCACCAAGTTCGTTTCTACCATCCCAATATGCCGCACGCGACTTGCGCTGATAATACCCCGCAGCCTGATGCCCCAACGCTAAACGCCGCACAACTGTGCCATCTATAGCATAGATCGTCAACGTCACATCCGCAGGCTCCGCAAGATGATACGGGATCCACGTCTCCGGGTTGAACGGGTTCGGATAGTTGGGAAGCAGCGTTGTTTTTTCAGGAACTATGAGCGTCAATAGAAATTCAAGGTTGGCAATGCCCTGACGGAAAATCAGCGAGCCGTCGTCTTCCGCACGCGCGTGGTCTATCCAACCCGCAACGGTGCTATACTGAAGTCCTGCGGGGACAATGACAGCAGCGGGTGCTGATGAATATGAGGATTGCCCAAGATATTGTGCAACCAACACCAAATCCGCAATCGTGACGATGCCATCGCCGTTGACATCTACGCGCGGGTCTACCGACCCGGTTTGCCCGATATAGTTGGATACCAACACCAAATCCGCAGCGTCTACTTGCCCATCTCTGTTAATATCCATAGCAAAGTTGTTTGCATCTGCAAATTTGGAGGGCGCGAGTTTTCCTCCTGTTACTACTGCTATACCGGACCCTGTCATTGGGTCTGATCCCAGAACATAGTACTTTATCCATCCATGCACATGTGCGTCGGCCCAGATCTTTGCCCCATTCTCGTACCAACCGTGGAATGTAACCGTATCACCCTCCCAAGTAGTTTTGTCCTTATACACGCCAGCAGAGCCACATCCCCCGAAAATGAAACCACATCCATAATCCCCAAGTCCACCATTTACCTCAACGTCTTCTATCATAATCTTACTGTCTTTTTCACTGGGGATAGTGATGGAGTGAACCCAGTCCACCTCTCCGCCGAAGAGGTCTCTCGATGCTTTCTTTGTAAATTCATATTCCTGTTTATAACCCTGTTGAATTTGCCCCTTTATAAAGATCCTGAAACTTTTCTTCAGGTTAGAATTGAGAACTTCTATGTGTAAGGTAACATATCCATCTACACCGGAAAATCTCGCTTTAGCCGTTGCTGCCTTACCCTCAACACCCGTACGAGCGAGAGTACTACCGTCGAAACTCACATCTGCATAAGGCTCCTCCTCCACAGAAAATTCAACAACCCCTGCAGGAAGTCGGGCTCCATAGCTTGAAAGGACTTCAACAGAAAACTGAATGGAGTCGCCGGTATCTACTTTTAGGGGAATTCGAGGAAGTTCTTGTTGAATTTCTTGAAAGTTTCCATTTCGATATTCTTCAGAAAAAAGAGTACCAGTGACTTTCATCGAAGCCGGTCTCTGATCAGGCTTCGGGTAAGTATAGCCGATGTACCTTTGATCCGTTTCCGAAAGGTCGGTGTTATATTTTGTCATTCCACCCCCTATCACAGGTAGGCCCGAATACAACATAATTGAGTGGGGATCAAATGTTGAAAAGTTGGTTTGCGTCACATCAGAAGATAAAATTGAATAGTTTATCTCTATGTGCTCTTTTATCTTTTTCTCTAATTCTTCACCCGTATATCCCTCCTTTGTAAACCTCTCTCTAAATCTTGGTCCCAGTTCGCGCATCATTGCCGATCGGTTAATGCCTGCAGCTGGTGATTTATGTTCATGGCTCAATCCCAATGCATGACCGAACTCGTGTAAGATGACTCCCCTCAATCCCTCCTCTGTGCTATAATTTGCAAAATTCAGATTCATAGTGGGTATCCCTTTACGCGCCGAAGAAATACTTCCAATGCCCACATTCGAGTGGCTTGGATGATTCCCTTCCTTGAAACCAACAACGATATCCGCTGGACCACTTTCGTCAAGAAATCTAAAATGTATACCAGAATGCTGACTCCACTTGGGTGCGTACTTTTCTACCAACCCCCTCCTATAAGAATCGCCGCCAAAAAATCCAACTGTTAAGACTATGCCCTCGGTTGGTTTTTCGCTATACAGCGTGTGTGCTTGAGTCCAGACCACGGGCACAACAACAAGAGCAAGCGATGCACCAGGAGGTATAACGGAAGGAGAAGGTGTAACAAAAGGGGCGGGATCAGGGGTGAAGCAAAAACTAGGAGCACTTCGTTGTTGCCATAACGACACCACCCCCGACTCATCTCCAGCCGCAAGCCACTGATCGTCAGGCGCAAACGCAACCACGCGCACAGTATCCTGCGCAGCACGAACCCCAAGAGACGCACCCGTCCCTAAATCCCATAACCCAACACTCAAATCCGCACCCGCACTCGCTACCGTACCCCCGGAAACTGAAACCGACACCGAATTCACGAAATCCGTGTGACCGCGAAAAACGTGCACCACCCGACCTGTCTGTGGATTCCACGAACGCACCGTCAAATCCCGACTCCCACTCACTAACTCACCCGTTGACCCAAACGCTACAGACGTTACATAGTCCGTATGTCCCCGCAGAGAACGAAGGAACTGACCATTAGTATCCCACAAGCGGATACTCCGATCCCGACTCGCACTCGCTAACAAACCTTCACGCGAAAACGCAACGCCTAACACCCAATCTGTGTGACCGCTAAGCCTACTAACCAACCTACCCGTTTGGGGATCCCACAAGCCTACCGTGTTGTCCCGACCCCCACTGGCAAGCAGACGACCATCCGCAGAGAAAGCCACAGACTGCACACCACTCGAATGGGCATTAGGAATCGTCCGCAGCAATCCGCCTGTCTGCGGATTCCACAATCGGATTGTGCCATCCGCACTTGAACTCGCGAGTCTCTGACCGGTGGGTGAGAAAGCCACAGATGTGACCGTGCGTGTATGCCCACGCAGGCTTCTCAGAAGGTTTCCGGTAGTAGGGTGCCGTAGGTGAATGATAGTGTCTTTTCCCCCACTGGCGAGGATTTGACTGTCCGGAGAGAATGCTAATGCCCGAACTAAACTCGTATGATCAATAAAGGAGTCTCCATACTCCCAGTTTTCTACAGTTTGTTCCTGCACACCATTTTCTACAATTTGTTCCTGCACACCAATTGTGACATCCCAGAAATAAACGGCTCGACCGCCAGAGGGTTCCCGCACCACTGCAGCGAGGGTCTCCCCACCAGGTGAAAACGTTAGGTAGCTATTGAAAGCGAACGCGAAAGAAAACTCTGGCGACGTGAGTGTAGTAGTAATACGCTGGTGAGTACTAACATTCCAAAAATCGACGGACTCCTGACCAACTGGAGTAGCGAGTATCTCTCCAACCGGTGACAGCGCGAAATTCCCGCTCCTCATTTGGAGTGTGGTGATGTGCCTGCGAGTGCTAACATCCCAAAAATAGAAATCGAAACTATTCTCATTACTGTGGCTAGCGACGAGCGTCCGACCATCCCGCGAAAATGCTATACCTTTAAGGTTCTGAAGCTTCTGTCCGAGGCTGCCGAGGAATTGGCGGGTGCGAGCATCCCAGAAACTGACATTACCCTCCTGAGTTCCAACAGTGACTATTATCTGTCCATCGGGCGAAAATTTTACATAGTGTGCTTCCCAAACCTTATGTTCGACAGTGTCAATGTGTCGGAGGGTCCGGGCATCCCAGAAATAGAGAGTATCTGTTACAGCCGAGCGCTGCCTCCAACTATTGTTTCCAGTGACAATTGTCCGACCATCCGGTGAAAATGAAAGGTCCCAGAAGCCCTCAATTGTCGTTTTGGCGATGTGCCGGCCGGTGCGAACATCCCATAAATGAAGCCTCCTGGAGCTCCGAGCGTTATTGTTGTTAGCAAGGGCGGCAAGTGTCTGTCCATCCGGTGAAAACTCCAATGATTTGGGTAGGTAATGCTGTGGATCTTCTCCCTCATCTATATCGGCTTGGAGTGTAGCAACGCGTTGGCCGGAGCGAACATTCCATAAATCAATCCTGTTACCCCTCATGCTAACGGCGATTGTAGACCCATCCGGTGAAAAGACGAAACCGAAACCGAAACCATTTTCTACGGAGATCCTGCTACTTAGGGAGGTTTCTATGTTAAGTGCCGTGGGTGTCCAGAACGCCTTGATAGTATCTGTGCCGGAGGTTTCTATGTTAAGTTGGGCAAGTGCAGGGGCAAGCGGGCACACCAAGCACAATAGCCCTAACGCAAAAATTACTGACGTTAGTCTTAATAAGTAAGTCCTGAATAAAATGGTTGCAATTTTCATTAGATCAACTCTCCTTGTAAAAGCGGACGAAAGGGTCTGCATCTTTTTGTATGGAAATGTGGGAGAGGCAATATCCGCCTCTCCCGCACACACTGCTTTCATTCTACTTCCGGATCAGCAGCTTCTTGGTGGCAGTGAAATCGCCTGCTTCAAGCGTATAGAAATAGACACCACTCGCCACTCGCTCGCCAACGCTGTTCCTGCCATCCCAATACGCCGCACGCGACTTGCGCTGATAATACCCCGCAGCCTGATGCCCCAACGCTAAACGCCGCACAACTGTGCCATCTATAGCATAGATCGTCACTGTCACATCCGCAGGCTCCGCAAGATGATACGGGATCCACGTCTCCGGGTTGAACGGGTTCGGGTAGTTCGTGAGCAGTGCCGTCTCTTCCGGTACTAACGCTGCGAAAAAGCGTTCCAACAAGAGAACACCTCGTTGAGAACGAGCATCGGTGAGCGATAAGCGGCGCGCCTCCAAAAGCCACGCCTCCACCGTAGCGCGCATCGGCACACCCAACGAAGTCTGATGCCACACAGCAGGTGCCGCCGCATCACCCCCTAACCCGCCAGCTACGAACACCAAATCCTGAATATTGACAAAACCATCCCCATTGACATCCGCAGGATTTTCCCCAGTCTGTCCCAGACGTGAAGCCACGAACACCAAATCCTGAATATTGACAAAACCATCCCCATTGACATCGGCTACGCGTTGGTCCTCGTTTTTATAGGATGTCAGATTTGGTATCAACCCGGCAATCGCAGAGAAATCCGATATTTGATTGCCACCGAGATACAAGTATTCCAGATTTGTGAGTCCCGCCAGCAACGAAACATCCGATATTTGATTGCCAACGAGATTCAAGTGTTCCAGATTTGTGAGTCCCGCCAGCAACGAAACATCCGATATCTGGTTGTTGTCGAGATCCAATATTTTCAGATTTGTAAGTCCCGCCAGCGGCGAAACATCTGATATTTGGTTGTAGGAGAAACGCAACCATGTCAGATTTGTAAGTCCCGCCAGCGGCGAAACGTCTGATATTTGATTGTAGGAGAGATACAAGTATTCCAGATTTGTGAGTCCCGCCAGCAACGAAACATCCGATATTTGATTGCCAACGAGATTCAAGTGTTCCAGATTTGTGAGTCCCGCCAGCGGCGAAACATCCGATATCTGGGTGACGTAGAGACTCAACCATGTCAGATTTGTAAGTCCCGCCAGCGGCGAAACATCCGATATTTGATTGCTGGAGAGATCCAATCTTTCCAGATTTGTGAGTCCCGCCAGCAACGAAACATCCGATATTTGATTGCTGGAGAGATCCAATCTTTCCAGATTTGTGAGTCCCGCCAGCAGCGAAACATCCGATATTTGATTGCCACCGAGATACAATCTTTCCAGATTTGTGAGTCCCGCCAGCAACGAAACATCCGATATTTGATTGCCACCGAGATACAATTCTTCCAGATGTGTGAGTCCCGCCAGCAGCGAAACATTTGATATCTGGTTGTTGTCGAGATCCAATCTTTCCAGATTTGTGAGTCCCGCCAGCAGCGAAACATCTGATATCTGGTTGTTGTAGAGACCCAACCATCTCAGATTTGTGAGTCCCGCCAGCAGCGAAACATCTGATATTTGATTGCCACCGAGATGCAACCGTGTCAGATGTGTGAGTCCCGCCAGCAGCGAAACATCCGATATTTGATTGTTGCGGAGATCCACCCATGCCAGCTTAGTAGCAAACTCAAGTCCAGTTAGCTCTTGAATTCCCCGATCCCTTGAGATAAATATGGTCAACGCCCGCATATCTGCTTGGCTGATCGCAGCACCTGGATTTTTACCGAGGGCCTCCGCAATAGCAGCGCGGAGATTGGGATCAGGAATGTTGACGGTTTGGGCAATCGCTGCACGCATCATGCTCAACGTTAGCACTAAAAAAACAATTGTGATCAGCAGGAGTTTTCTCATTTTCATTTCCTTTCAAGGGGCTAAGATTATAGTGAATTCAGTAATTAATCACACAGTGGCGAGGTTAGGAAACCTCGCCAGCAGCGATGCGGGTTTCGACTCGCAATGTAAACTTATTTTTGGAATCTACCATAGTGGACAGCGGGGCCCTCCTGAACACAAAAGGGTCTTATGATACTATTTCCGTATTAGCAGCTTCCGCGTGGCAGTAAATTCCCCAGCAGTCAACGTATAGAAATACACGCCACTCGCAACGCGCTCGCCAACGCTGTTCCTACCATCCCAATACGCCGCACGCGACTTGCGCTGATAATACCCCGCAGCCTGATGCCCTAAGTCTAACTTACGCACAATCTTACCATCTATGGCGTAAATCGTCAGGGTTACATTTGATGGCTCCGCAAGATGATACGGGATCCACGTCTCCGGGTTGAACGGGTTCGGGTAGTTCGTGAGCAGTTTTGTTTTTTCAGGAGCTATGAGCGTTAACAGAAATTCAAGGTTGGCGATGCCTTGCCGGAAAACAAGCGACCCGTCGTCTGCTGCACGCGCGTGGTCTATCCATTCCTCAACGGTGACGTACGCGAGTTCATCCGGCACGATCAGGGAAGCAGATGTGTCAGAACCTATAGATTGTCCAAGGTGCTGCGCGACCTGAATGAGGTCAGCAATCGTGAAGATTCCATCGTTGTTGACATCCACACGCAGGTTCACGAGGTAGGTTTGTTCAAGAGCATTTGACACTAAGATGAGGTCTGTCACATTCACCTGCCCGTCTACATTGACATCCGAGAAGGAAAAAACATTAGCAGTTTCTGCCGCGGGGGCACCGAAGACCGGTGTCCAATTGATCGGAGCCAACTCAATACCCAAGATAATCATAGCTTCATCACCACCCCAACGATCAGGTGTTATTCGATCCACCCAATCTGGATCAATTCCTATGTATGCTGCTAACGTCCCAAAATTATCCCTGAAAAAACCTTGACGACCCAACGCCTCGTTTGAAATGTTGTAGACGCGGAGGTCCGGGAGAGTTGTAGGATTGATAAGCCTTGTGCCAACCCTCCTGGATATATAATCTTCTGTAGTTCGAGGAACGCTAAGCTGCCTGAAAACATAAGCCGATGTGTGAGTCCATGGGATTACGAAGACCTGGCAAGATACATCCTCAAGATCATTATCGTTGAATGACTCACCCTCATACAGTTTCACAAATGCTCCTATTTCCACACCTGTGCTCAGAATTCTGCCTGTTCTTATCTCTATTTCAACCCGTATCCCATCATGTGGCCCAAAGATTGTAGTATCTTCTTTTCCGTCCTTCCAAGCGTACCGGTACTTAAATTCTTGTTGAGAAGTAATGTTAATGGGTGGTAGTTCCACAGCATTGCTATAAAAGGAATCAGCCAAGGGAGAATCATCGTCCTTGATAACCGTCCTCGCACTGCCTTGTAACTGGGCACTTGTCAGGGGCTTCAGAGTAATTTCGGCGGACCCTGATTCTGAAACAGTATTCATTCCAATTTTTACGACACCATTTGCATCACTGGTAGCGTAGTCTCGATCAAATTTTATGTCTGTGCCGCTACGCTGACGAGTGTGAATATCGTACAAAGCATATGGGGTATACTCACTAGGACTAGCAGTACTGGAAACCTTAAACTGAACATAAACTTCGGCGTTTAGCGGCAATATACCTTCAAAAGCAGTAATCTCTTTTGCCGAGGTTACTGAGGTTTGACCCAGGCGATAAGCTGAGATTTCCCCCAGGAGATAATCAGAGACAAGTTTACCATCTACATAGATACCAACGTCTGACATGTGTCCTACATCATCATTCAAAGTGGCACCCGGAGTAACAAAGTCAGGATCCGGGGTAAGATAGAACTCAATATGAGCCATATTCACCCGTACATAAATATCAACACTCTCTTGCCCAGCACCAAAAGTAATCTCAGTAACTGCTTGACCGTTTCTATCGGTGCGGACCTTGTTGGGTTTAAACGTTACGATTCCCTTAGGAAAGCTGTCCAACTCTATATCCATAAATGGGACACTCTCTCCTGCATAACTCCTGGCTTTCAGGATCACTTTTTTAGTTTGGGCTTCAAATCGCGAAAGCGGATAACGAAAAACGTAACCCGCATACGAAGTCTCTTTCCAAATCTTTCCAGATTCACCATCAATCGTTACATCTATTTCTATCTTGTCCCGGTTGCTGCCGATCTGGATCCCGGCATTATTAACTTGAAAGACCGCCTCTCTTGGTAACGGGATATCCACATTAATGCCTATCATCCCTGGCTTATTTCCAAAGATTATATAGGTTTCCACTTGACCATTTTTATCCGTAGTAACCCCAGATGGTTCAAACGTAGCAGTTGCCGCTGCTGTCCGTAAAACAGATCTGGCACTTAAAATGAGCTCAATAGATGGTATTGCTTCACCATCCTTCCCCCTCACCGTGAGGATAAGTTTATGCTTGGATCCAAACGCGAATCCTGATTGTAAAACGGGCACTAACTCTCCGTCGCTACCGACCATATTGTAACTAATCTCATAGTCATAGCCACCGACCCCCGCTGTGTATGAGGAAATGAATACACTCCTACTCACCTTTAGGTAGATATAGAATTCTTTTAAGCCCTTCTTAAGAGTTAAAGTAGTAGTCGCTTTGCCCTGTTGTAGGTCAAAGCCAAAACTAGCGGGCCTAAACGTAACAAACCGAGGGGAGTCAGTACGGATTAAGTTAACAGAGATGTCGGCATCACGAACAATCTCACCCTCCTTTTTAACAACGAACTGCATCGGTATATCAACAGATTCCGCCTCGGGGCTAAACATCGGAGTGAAATCGAAAGGGAAAGCGTCCATGGCTTCATAAACACCATCATTGTTTGTATCAATCCCGATTTCAATATCAACACCGGGTTCTTCACTATAGATTAACTCGGTAATCAGAATACTCTCGGGAGGTTTCAGTGTGACATAAATTGTGAGAGGTCCTGGGATGCGTCCATAAGTTACTTCCGTTTCGGCTTCGCCATTTTCATCAATGTTAAGGGTAGCGGGATTAAAAGTTGCCCGTGTGGAAGAGTTAGGGTCTATAATATGGATACCCAGGATCAGATGATACCCCGAGAGGGGTTTACCGGTAGCATCTTTGGCGGTGAAACGAAATTTCTGACTCTGCCCGGCTATGCTTTGCCCCGAAACTATTTGCCACTCTACTTTTTGGTCCGCATCAACATCCCGCAATGTTATGTCAGTAATTATCGTTTGGAAGGCTACGATTGGAAGGTTAACGTCAATATCAATGACACCGCCGTTGGGTCCGAAAGTGACGTAAGTTTCAGCTGTTCCATTTTCATCGGGTGTGATTGTGGCTGGACTGAACGTCGCTGTTGTAGAAGATCGCGGGTTTATGGCGAGTTGTAACAGAGGCTCTCCCTCCCCATCTGGTTCCGTGGTAAGAGATGGCGTATATCCTATAGCGTGTAGTGCTTTAACAAGGGCATTGCCAGAAAGCGGTTCGCCAGAATTCCGCGTGAAGGTAAAGGTAAGTTTGTGTTTGGATCCTGGTAGGAATCCACCGCTGAGGCCATCCGCGTCAAACTTCATATCTATGTCAAGGGTGTCCGGACTACTCGGTATTACAGTGAAACGACTGTTCCGAATCCATACATTGCGCGGTCTTGTTGGGGAGACAACGCTTGCGGGATCAATTTTAGTGTTCAAGGCAAATCTGGATATCAGGCTGAGCCTAGTACCGGATCGCGCGCCGTCATTTCTTTCCCGATATGGAACAATGGTATCTGTAATGTTGCCGTTGAGATCGGCACTATAAAGGTCGTCAGTAGTCCAATAGATTTTACCGTCTGCACTATCTAAGGCAAAAGCCTGTGGATATACCGCCATTTCTATTTCATTAAGGTCCTGTATGTTCGCACCATCAAGATTCGCGCGACGCAGGCTATAGATAGAATTTCCTTTGTCCTCCAACCAATAAATTTGGCCACGTTCCACATCTAAAGCTATTCCAGGGATGTTAGCACCTTGCTTTTCCACTGCGAAGATGTGGGGGTTAATGACCGTTTCTAAGTTTGAACCGTCCAAGTTTGTACGCTGGATTTTACTGAATTTGGGAAAGTTCACCCCGCTGTTTCTAACCCAATAGATTTTGCGGCGTACTGGATCCACAGTGAGGCTCACGAAATTCCACACCTCATCAGATTCTTCGATTAGGATGTTTTCTACGTTTGAACCATCAAGGTTCGCACGTTGTATGAGAGCGGAACTAAACGGACGTGAGTCGCACCAATAAATCTTGTTCCCGAGAACATCTAAGGCAAAACCCGATGGTTGTCCGCCTACATCTGTAAGGATATTTTGTGGATTCGAGCCATCCAAATTCGCACGCTTTATACTACTTCTGCCTGCGTTATATTCCACCCAATAGATGTGCTTCCGCTCAGGGTCTAAGGCAAGTCCCGAGTCTATGTTGGGGATGTTGGGGCGGTTGAGAAGGGATCGCCAGTTTGACCCGTCTCTATTTGCACTCATGATGTCAGTTCCTGATATCCAATAGAAAAAAGAGGCAGCCTGAACTGACACGTTAATTGCTATATCTCCACCGTTGGGCCCAAAGGTGACATCCGTTCGGGCTTGTCCCTTTGAATCGGTTGTCGCTGTCGCCGAGGCAAACGTGGCTGTCGCTTCGCTACCCGCCGGGCTTTCAAACCCAAATACAAGATTGGCATCGGCTACCGGCGCACCAGTCGCATCGGTTGCTGTGAAGACGAGTGTCCGCTTGGTGCCGACCCGGGCGAACCCCTGGTCTATGCCTTTAATTGCCAATTGATCAATGCCACTGTTATTCAGTGTGATGTCGGGCTCAGAAAACACAACGATTTGTTCCCGATCCACCTCGGCAATTAAGCGGATGTTCCCAGGCTCGCCGCCAAAGGCGATGCGCGTGCGTGCCTTGCCCTTTTTATTTGTTACCGCCTGCACCGGGGTAAATGTCGTCTCAGTTGGCGTGCCATCAACATAGACTGCCTCAAACCGCAGGGGGAGCCATGGCACTACGTCTCCATCTGCTTTTGTGGCGGTAAAGATTAAGTTACGTGTGGCATCAATGTCAAACCTATCACCAATCTTCACACCTTCGTACATCAACGCACCGTCCCCCAACAGGGGAAGGTTAAAATCAGCACGGACGGCATCTATTGTTATCTTGGCTGAAGGGGGTTGGATAGCAAAGCGCACCGTCCCCGAGTTTGGACCAAAGGTAACCTCGGTTCGCGCCTGTCCTTTTGGATCGGTTGTTACCGTGGCAGGGACAAAGGTCGCTGTGGCGTTACTTTCGGGTGGGCGTCGAAACCCAAGTGTAAACTTCGCACCTTTCACTGGTGCCCCATTTCTCTTCAGTGCCGTCAAGACGAGTGGGTGTGTGGTGCCGACGCGTGCGAATCCGTGCGCCATGCCTTCAACTGTCACCCGGTTGATCTGACTGTTATTGAGCGTGATTTTAGGATTAGGATCAAGGTTAGGAAACGCAACGATTCGTTTCTGGTCCACCGTAGCATATAACATGATATCGCTATGGAAATCTCCAAAGGTTACATTTGTATGCACCTTTCCCTTTTTATTGGTTACGACCCGGTGTGTCGTGCTAAAATCTGCCACGGATGTCGTCGCGATTATTTCATTTTCGGAGAAATAATCTATAGCCATGGTATCCAGGAATAGCGGGAGGTCCGGCAGCGGTTTATTGTTTTGATCCGTCGCCGTAAATATCAGTTTATGCGTGGCGTTGCCCTTAACGGTATCCCCAATTTTCAAACCGCCAACTTTCAGGGTGGCATAGGGGGCCGAGTCAAAAAAAACATGACGGAGGAACATACCGTATTTTACTGTCAGACGTATCACACCGGGGTCGGGACCAAACGTGACGCGCGTATTTGCTTTGCCGTTTTTATTGGTCTTGACTGTCAAGGGTTGAAAAGATTCTATCAGCGCCAGGCTGTCGGGTATGAGACCGCCCCCCAACATGAGCTCTTGACCGGCTACGGGTCTGCCTCTTGCATCCGTTGCGGTAAATGTAAGCGTCCTGGAGCTGCCTGGCTGTGCGAATCCATCTTCCATACCTTGGATCTTCAAGTTTGCAATGTTGGTCGCCCCCAGTCTGAGCTCGGGTTCGGCGAACACGATGGCCAGCTGTGGGTCTAATGAAATATGGATTTGGCAGTCGCCGGGTTCGGGTTCAAAAGTGATTTTTGTACGCGCCTCTCCATTTCTATCTGTGATAGCATTCAAGGGATCAAATGTCGCTACGAGCGGAACCTCACCCAACGCGATCGCTGCTAATGGCGCCCCACTAAACGCGATGGGGACTCCCGACACCCGCTTCCCTTTCTGATCTTTGACAGTGAAGACGAGGGTATGTGTCGAACCGACATCCACAGCATCACCAACTTGTAAACCGGTGAGTGCTCCGTTAAGAGAGCCCCCTAATTCCATCTGGATCGCCGTGATATTCACCAATTTAATTGCCCCTGATTGAACAGTGAGGTGAATATCGCCCGGTTCGGATCCGAAAGTCGCCAGGGTTCTCGCTTCGCCATTCTGATTAGTTGTTACAACAGCTGGTGAGAACGTCGCCGTTGCCGTACTGCCAAAGGCACTTCGGGCACCGAACGTTAGTTCCTCGCCCTGTACAGGCAGGCCGTTGACATCCACTGCGGTAAAAACAAGGGTTTGGGTAGTGCCAGGGCGTGCAAACGGATATTTGGGATTTTTCAGAACGACCTTATCCACCTTTGTATCGCCGCGCTCGAGTTCAAATTCAACAAAGTTTACAATTTGCTGTCTGTCCACCTCAACAGTGAGACGCAGATCGCCGGATTCTTGTCCGAAAGTGATTTGCGTCTGTAGCTTACCCTCTTGATTTGTAGTCCCCGCGGCGGGATCGAAGACTGCCGTCGCTGCGGTGTTGTTCACAGGTTGGAGTCTGAGGTTAAGAGGTAATCCGGGCACAGGGTTTTGATTTGCATCGGTTATAGTAAACGTGAGTGTATATGTAGAGCCGCCCCTGGCGTACTCACCTACGAAGTAGGAGCCTGCGATTGCCACTGTGCCATAGGGACTTGTGTCGGTAATCACATGGTCAATTTTCACCTGATTACTGGGACCTAATAAGGCAAGGAGCGCGTCAATCGCTGCTGCGTTCCCATATAATTGCGCAAATTCATAAGCAAGAAACATCTGCTTGATTTGGGGAACCCGATCTAGCAACGTTATGAATTTATCTAAGACTCCTCGATCTATGTGGAAGAGATGGTTTAGGAGCAGGGTCGGCGTAAAAAAAACCGGTGTATAAAAATCTGGATCCTTAAATTTAGGATCCTTGAAAGCGGGCAGCACCTCCGGTAGCAGGGGGCGTAGATCATCCCGAGTCAGGACAGCCTTGTATTTGTTATGCATGCGCCATGCGAGATCGAAGTTTGGATCGGGAACGCGGAGGAATTGGCTGTGTAATTCTTGGGCAACAAATGCCATTAACACTAATGTAAAAATCAAAACGAAGGGTTTCTGTTTAATTTTAGGTCTCATAATAGTTTCCTTTCTATCACCGAACATAGGAAGTCAGGACTTACGCAAAATGACTGAATTCTGCCTATTTTCACACGATTCGGTGCGGTTGGAAACCGCACCTACCAGTGGGGTGCGTAAGTCCTAGAAGTGATAGTATTGCGTAAATAAAGTTGTCCATCTCTACGATGTCCAATTGGAATGGACCAGTCCCATAAATCTTGACTAATTATGAACGAACCTCAACCAGTCATTTGATACTATTTCCGGATCAGCAGCTTCCGCGTGGCAGTGAAATCGCCTGCTTCAAGTGTATAGAAATACACGCCGCTTGCAACGCGCTCACCAACACCGTTCCTGCCATCCCAATACGCCGCACGCGACTTGCGCTGATAATACCCCGCAGCCTGATGCCCTAAGTCTAACTTACGCACAATCTTACCATCTATGGCGTAAATCGTCAGGGTTACATTTGATGGCTCCGCAAGATGATACGGGATCCACGTCTCCGGGTTGAACGGGTTCGGGTAGTTCGTGAGCAGTTTTGTTTTTTCAGGAGCTATGAGCGTTAACAGAAATTCAAGGTTGGCGATGCCTTGCCGGAAAACAATAGTGCGTAAGTCCTACCTAAAAGGGTTGTTTTCGGTACGCTCTCACAATGACCCACAACTTGCCTCGAGGAACTTTGCCGTACTCAACTCTTCCCCAAGCCTTTACTTGATTTCCCTCTATTTTACACCCACTTACCCACGCTTGAGCTGTTCCTCCGGCTGAGCCAATCTGCGCCGGTTTGACCCCTGTGGCTTTGCAATAATCAGGACGATTAGAAAAAGAAAAAGTGCGTGTCCATCCCTCGGTCTTAAATAGAGGATTCCACCGGTGTCCTCCAGTTACTTGGGTATCCCTCATTTCAGACCACAGCGGCTCCCAATGTTCTGTTGGCGGATATTTAGGCACAATGAGAGTATATGGACTTGCAACTGTCCGAATGGTAGAGTTAATAAAGTCTCCCTCTATCCCACTCCCAGATGCATTTCTGAAACCCCAATATTTATCTAACTTGGCTTTCTCCCACCATTTAAAATGCCCATTCGGATCTGCTATCAGAAATCTATTCCGATTGTCATATCCAACAACAACTACCCAATGATAAGCTTTAAGTCCCTTTTGTAATAAAATTATACATGGCTTACTTTCTCGGATCAGTTGCTTCAGCCAAGGATACGGGTCTCCCCCGCCATATATATCTGTGGGAACACCTAATCTATCAAGCGCTTGATCTAGTATTGCATCAAGATTGAGTTTATGATAAAGTTGTTGACTTTTTGGATGTTCGGTGATATATTCTTCGTATCCTTTGAATCCTATCTCCAAGAGGTCTGCGATGAGAAAACAAAAACATAAAGTTGACCTGACATCTGAAGAACGTCAGACGCTACAAACGTTAGTTCGCAAGGGAGAGCATTCTGCGCTGAAACTCATGCGTGCTCACATCTTGCTGAAGGCAGATAGCAAGGGTCCCGGTTGGACAGATGCGAAAATCTCTGAGGCGTTCGGGTGCCATGAACAAACCGCCTATAATGTTCGCAAACGTTTTGCGACGGGTGAGAGACTCGCCGTCTTGGAGCGGAAACCCCAAAGTCGCCCCTCTCGTTTACCGAAACTTGATGGTGCGGGTGAGGCGCGTTTGATAGCGTTAGCTTGTAGCGACCCGCCTGAAGGTTTTTCGCGCTGGACGTTACAACTCCTTGCTGATGAACTCGTTGCGCTTCAGATCGTTGAGAGTCTCTCTGCTGAAGGCGTCCGGCAGATTCTAAAAAAAACGCCTTACGTCCGCATCGGTGGGCTTACTGGGTGATCCCACCCGATGAAGATGAAGCCTTCGTTGCGGCGATGGAGCAGGTCTTAGAGGTTTACGAGCGTCCTGAAGACCCGAGGCATCCAGTTGTCGCAATGGATGAACGTCCTGTGCAGTTGCTCAAAGACCTCCGGTCTCCTGTGCCTGCGAAACCCGGACGCATCGCCCGCAGAGATTACGAGTATAAGCGTGTTGACGTGGTTTCTGCTTTCTTATTTACCAACCCCCTTCAGGGGTGGCGACGGGTCTCAGTCCGAGAGCGTCGCACCGCCATAGATTGGGCGGAGGAAGTCAAATATCTTTTAGACGCAGTTTATCCCGAGGCCCAGCGTCTGACGTTAGTTTGCGATAATCTCAATACACATAAAATCGCGTCTCTCTACAAAGCGTTTCCTGCTAACGAGGCATTGCGGTTGTCTTCGCGGTTAGAGTTAGTGCACACGCCGAAACACGGGAGTTGGCTGAACATTGCTGAGATTGAGTTGAGTGTCTTCTCCCGGCAGTGTCTAAACCGTCGGATCCCTGACCTACAGACGCTTCGGTCAGAAGCGGAAGCTTGGCAGAAACATCGCAATCAGAACGCAGGTCGCGTCGACTGGCGGTTTACAACGGATGACGCACGCATTAAACTAAAACGACTATACCCTAAAACTCAATCTTGATGCAATACTAGTTCAGATGGAAAAGTTCCCATATAAATAGTATGAATGTCTCCCTTCTCCCATATATCTCTCTGGGTAACCCATTTTTTGTAGTAATGGAGGACCATCTCGGCACTGCTCGGCCCGCAATCCCTACCAAATTGTTCGAGAATAATAAACGAATTTCCGCCCTTGGTAGGGAGGCTTCCACTCCATCTATTTAAACCCCTTATAGTCGTTACTCCACTAGGTTTCGCGTCGGATTGATCAGATATAAACACAACAACTAACGCTAGCATTAAGGTTAAAGTAAGACGCATTTTCCCTTTCATTATACTCTCCTTTTGATGCTTGCAAGTTTTACCGAACCAATAAGACACAAACGGATAAACTTTTCGGGGAAATACACATATAGTTTACTCAACTTGCTACTAACGAATTTTACGCCGTTGAAGAACACTTTTTCCCGCGTCTCTTCACCCCAGAGTGGTAATATGTCTATAGAATAGCGTTATTTCAAGAGGCTGCACTCCAGCGGAGTGCAAGGTCTATCCATAGGTGGCAACTTGCATATAGTTTATAGAAATCGTATCACCCTGCAACATTAACTTACTATGTCGTGTGAGCAATGGCAAGTCCAAAGACGGGGGAAAGGATGTTCACAGACGACTTGGAATTTGTATTAAAATTCCATTTGTAGAGCCTACCACCACTATCCAAGCGCGAAGCTCCGATGATCACGGTATTGTTGTCTACGAATTCTACACACCAGAATTCCGATATATCAGAAGGTTCGGGGAACTCTCTGTGTAGGCTCCAGGTCCCCTGTGCTGGTGCAGAAAGACAGACTGTTATCGTTAACAATACGCTGATACTTAAGACAAAAACTGTTCTTTTCATTTTGTTCCTCCTTAGAACCTTACTTTTTCTTAGATTCACGCCCTATAATCCACAATTTGCAACGATTTAGGAGTTTCATTAGCAGTGTCGAGAAGAGCTTCAACAGATTCGCCATCCGATCCAGTGACGCGAATGCCTTTAAATCCGCTAATAAACTCTGTCATGACATATTCCGTAGAAACGGGTATTAATTGTTCAAACGAATTTCCATCAGATGCCTCAGCCCCGAAGGAAAACTCTTGGATTCCATCCGGAGGTGGATGTGCGTAGCGGTGGGGAGTAATGTTCACATTCCGCGCCCCAGTTGTAGGAACATGACCAGTCACAATAATTAACAAGGCATCGGGGCCCCGCGTGAGAATTGACAGCGAAACGGCTGTTACACTCGTTCTGTAGTTCGTTGCTCGCCGTTTTGGCTCATAATTACTTCTCCTTGTTATGCGTTTTTCACTGTATTTCTCCATCTGTTCTGGAACCAGATCGATCTATAAAACGTTACTCGTCGAGATGCCTCTCGATAAACTTTTTAAATTCAGGGTCGAAGGCATCATATATTTCGACCGGAATGTAAAGCCCGTCGTTGAAGTCGCGTGCTCCAGACGCTTGATGCGCGAAGCGTATTGTTTCTATACTTTCATGTGTTTTATCTAAGAGTATTGCGACTCTATTTTTAAATGTTTTATCTAAAAAACTGTAGATGCCGAAACACCGGATCTTGCGTATGCCGTCGCTATAGACTCCTTCGATTTCACCTACGATTACATCCTCACCTGGGATACCTAGGCTTACGTACCTGTCCCGGTTAAAAAACAATACCACTCTTTCTCCAAGATCAGCATGGTCAGCAATCAATGTGCCGCCGATACGGTCAATGTTGATGACCATCTCACCGCCACCCTCTAAACTGACCAGTACTTCATCGACAGAGACACCTTCAATGACATGCCCCTCATAGATAGTGCCGCCGCGCTTAAAATAGATATCGTCGCCATCGTAGTCCGAGATGACCTGCACCGGAGGCTCCACGTCGGTGACGACATCCTCGCCGTTCTCGCAGCCGATCATGCCGCCACAGACGAGAGCGATGCCGATCATCGCGATCACCGTCGTGCGTGCGAGTCTGTATGTTCGTTCGCTGTTAAAGATGAACGAAAAGAGTGTTCGTTTTTTCATCGGAATTCTCCTTGTTATGTGGGAGGGAGTTGCTTGCTCGCCTGTGGGTGTATTAACCAAAGTATCGCCATCATTAGAGTTCTCCTGATGGGATGGCACCACATTTGTAACGCTATAAATGACTGCACTTCCATTAATACTCATGGTTGTTCCTCTTTTGGTAAGAAATGTTCAGGTGACAGGCAATTAGACATATTCATAACTGTCATCCGCGAGATCGCTGATATCGTTAACATCTTCAATTGTGAATTCCTCCCACGGATCCAGTTGTGCTGCGCTCCCTGAAAGGTGGGCAATCTTGGGCTGATTTTCAGAGCGCGCTTGCCACTGTGCCCAGATACGATCTACCTGCGCGTGGTGAAACCAGAAAGCGGGGTCTCTCGGTGATGCCATAGAGTTCATGTCCCCACCGATCCACCTGTGTCCGGTGTTGTGTGGACCTCTCTCTAGGCTTTGCGCGAAATCATAGTAGTTCTCTAAAAAGAGCAGCCTTCTGATCCGTATTTCGTCCGAGAACCATGCCTCTCTTCCCTCCACAGGTTCCTCAGACCGACGCGTGCCCAGAGCGCGGTTCCAAGGTCCCTGTGAAAACCTGGCATCTGCTGGGTTTGGAAACCCAAATAACTCCCCACCATCAACATTCCAATCCCAATACGGAATCGATAAGGAATCATCGATACTACGCAGTGCTCGTTCAAAAACGATGAGATAGACACGGTGCCACGGCAAGAACCTTCTATATCCCAATGGACCCGACATTAAACCGTGCATACGATGTTGAGTGTGTCGAAATCCATCAGGATCCGTAACCATTTCTGCATGGATTTCAACCAAAGTGTTATAGGTTCCTGTGTTCATAAGTTCGGCGATGGCATCTTTCAGGGCATTCCATTGGTCAAATTCAAGGTTGCTGACTCGTTGAATAGGCATTTTTAGACTCCTCAATAAACGAAAAGATGTGTGCGTTCTGCATGCTCGTCGCATGCGACCAGTTGCGGAAAACTATATCTCTACCAATTTTTCGTAACCAGATCGCTCTTTAAAGCGTTAACGTACTTTAGCAATATTTATGCCAACCTATAGCATGTAGGCATTGGTAGTTCTCATAAAAATAATGTCTTGTTGGTATGTGAGTCCGAATTACAAACCTCCACTACAAAGATAGTCATATCTTGCTTTCAGGCGTTACAAACCCTTCCCACATAAATCTTCCCGCACTGAAGCAGCAAGATGTGCAAAAACTGTATACCTACAAAAATTGTATAGACGAAAATTGATTAATTTGCGTAGATTTGGACAATCGCGCGTTTTTTTTTGCTTGCACGAAAACGCGACTTAAGGTATCCTATCTGCCAGTAATCAGAAACTTAAGCATCCGAGAACAACTTGCACGCTTGCAATCACGCAACTCATGTTGAGAGACAGATATATGAATGATACCGCTATTGCTTTGCCATCTCCACAGATGCAGCAGATTTATCAACAGGTCCAGCAGGTCGCAGCCACAAACGCAACCGTCTTGATTACCGGTGAAACCGGAGTCGGTAAAGAGGTGATCGCAGATAAAATTCATCGCCTGAGTCGCCGAAAAAACACCCGGTTCAGAACTATCAACTGCAGTACGTTTCCTGACAATGGGATGCTGCAAAGCGAGCTCTTTGGACACGAAAAAGGGGCATTCACCGGGGCAAGTTCGCAGCGGCACGGGGTGTTTCAGCAAGCCGATGGCGGTACGCTGTTCCTCGATGAAATTGGCGAAATGAGTTTTGAAACTCAGGCGATGCTCCTGCGCGTGTTAGAGACGCAGGAATTCACGCGAGTCGGCGGCAATCAGGAGATCCATGTAGATGTCCGCATCATTACGGCTACGAACAAATGCCTTGAAACCAGCATTGAAAATCATAAATTCAGGCGGGACCTCTACTACCGTCTGAACGGGTTTCATATCCATCTCCCGCCTTTACATGAACGGAAAGAAGACATTCCACCGCTGGTAGCGACTTTTATCCCCGAATTAAGCGCAGGACACGGAAAACACGTTACAGGGATTACCCCAGAAGCACTCCAGTATCTCAAAGGCGCAGCGTGGCCAGGGAACATCCGACAACTCAAAAATGCGGTTGAACGAGCGATTATCACTACCCAGACGCATCAATTGGCGGTTGAAGACCTGCCCTCGGACATTGCGTTTGCCCCGCAGTCGACTGAAAGTCGGAAGCCAAACGTTAAAAGAACGCTACCGCCAGAAGTGAGTGAGATCCTGGCGAGACTCTCTGTGATAGAATTCATCTCCCTTTTCGGTGGCATCCCGATTTATGTCTGGCAACACCTCCCGACAGAAACCCGGAATTGGGTTGTTCGTGAGACTGCCTTTTATCTCGCAGAACTTCTGGGGGGATATCAAGATACGGTTTACATAGGTGGCAAGGATCGGCACCAAATTCTGGCGGAGGTCGCTCAGCGACGGGTGAAGGAACACGGCTCCTTAACACAAGCGGCAGCGTCATTGGGCATAGATCGGCGGACGCTAAAAACGTATACTGAAGTGAACGCGGTAGATGGACGTAGCGAGAAAAGGCAAGATTAGAACCCGAATCACACGCCTACGAGCCCGATTGTTTGTAGTAGTGCGATTTATCGCACCTCCAAAAGTCAGGAACGGGCAATGAATTGCCCTACTACAAACGGGCACTCTGAATCTTAGACTGGACACTAGCTACCAAAGGTTTTTTCTAAGTTAGCTCTCAATCGGGCAATGATTTCTGAGGCTAATTCCTCAGAGGCTTCCGCTCCTTCTGCGTCGGTCAGCGCAGCGATAACGCGTTCAAGGTCCTGCCGCTCTTGCGAATCGAAAGATGCGCGCCCTTCCATGATGGCACCAATTTGGGGCAAGACGTAAGCCCTGAAACGGGGCACTGCCCATTCGAGTTCGTCCGCAATTCTATTCAGTTCTTCGACACTCGTCTTTAATCGTGCCTTCAGGTCCTGCAGGGAGCCGTTTCCACTTTGTTCATGGGCAGCGTCACGGGCAGCCGCCCCCGCTTCAAGTAACTGACTTTCTAAAGCGAGTAAAGTCTTCAATTTATCTACAATGGAATCTGCTCGTTTTTGAGCTGCCAACATTTCCTGTCCTGTCATCTGGTCCTCTGATATTTTCTGGTTTCTATAGTGAAACCTATCA
Organism: Candidatus Poribacteria bacterium; assembly: GCA_965232115.1. Classification (GTDB taxonomy): domain Bacteria; phylum Poribacteria; class WGA-4E; order WGA-4E; family WGA-3G; genus WGA-3G. Next base: position 1,600,131 of record OZ246958.1, on the reverse strand, counting down.
TTCACTTTACATGTTAGGATTGGCGAGGTTAGGAAACCTCGCCAGCGGCGAAGGATGTCCTAAAAGAATCATGAACGGTTTCCCTACTGCGAACGATTCGGCTTGTAGTAGTGCGATTCATCGCACGTTTGAAATTACCGTATTAATAAATTAATTTTCATCAGGACTTACGCAAAATGACTGAATTCTGCCTATTTTCACACGATTCGGTGCGGTTAGAAACCGCACCTACCCAGCGGAATACGTAAGTCCTATACATTACAAATGAACGCACGGTCTCTACCTCCCCCTATATACCAACCAACACCGTACGCTTTGGGGGTAACGTTACTACAAACGAGTTGAAAAAAAGTTGCACATTTTTACAATAAACACCCCTGAACCCTCGAATTTCTGCTATCGCAAAAAAATAAGAAACGTGCTATAATTCTCGCCATTAGCACAACGCACACGCTGAAAACATACAGATTGGACTTGAATTAGAGAAAGCGCAGGCAATGCATTGATTCAAAAACAGGTTCGAGATAGCCTGACATGGCGGGCAGTGCTCATCGGTTTGGCGTGCGCTACCACCGAATGCCTCCTCGCTCCCTATAATGATTACGTCATCCGCAACATCTTCCTGGCAGGTGGGCACTTCCCTGTCGCTCCCTTCTTTGTCCTGACGATCTTTGTGTTAGGTATCAACGTCTTCCTGAAACGGGTGCATCCGACTTCAGCGTTCTCACCCGGTGAACTCGTCACAATCTGGTGTATCATGCTTGCGCCAGCCGGCATCCCGTCTTCAGGGATGATGCGTTATGCGCTTAGCCCGATGGTGGCTTACCAGTACCTTGCAACCCCGGAAAACGATTGGGAGTCTCTATTTCACCATTATATTCCGCACTGGCGAGTGGTGCAAGATCGTGCGGCAGCGCGTTCATTCTTTGAAGGTCTGTTTGCTGGTGAATCCGTGCCGTGGGGCGCATGGATAACCCCGATTTTGACGTGGAGTGCTTATGTGCTGGTCGCCTATTTCGTGATGATCTGTCTCTCGGCGCTACTCCGCAAGCAATGGGTAGAGTACGAACGGTGTGCGTTTCCGCTGGTTAAGTTACCCGTAGAAATGGCGGCACAAGGCAGCGGGAGTCTCGGTCCAACTTTTAAGAACAGTGCGCTCTGGTTTGGGTTTGCGTTTCCAGTATTCCTGCATACAATGAACGGTTTGCATACGTTCTTCCCAGCTGCCCCACACATCCCTCGCGATTTTTGGCTCAATCAGTACCTCGTCGAACGCCCTTGGAATGCCCTCCGTCCATTCCAGATTGTTATTTTTTGGTCGATGGTCGGGTTCAGCTACCTCTTGACGCTGGAAGTGTCGTTTAGCATCTGGTTCTTCTTTATCTTTTACAAACTGCAATGCCTTTTGGGTGTAATGATGGGTTTCCAACTCACTTCGGGACCCGGTGTTCAGTGGACAGGGAAGTCATTCAGTGCGGCACAAGAGGCGGGGGCGTGCTTGGCGTTTATCGCTATTGCGCTCTGGAAGATGCGGCACCACATTAAAAACATGCTTCAGTTCCGTCCATCCGATGAAGCACTCCCGCATAGCGTTACAATTTTTGGGCTGCTTGGCGGTATCTGTGTCCTCGTATTCTTCAACCATTTGATGGGTATGACCATCTTATTTGCGCTCGGTTTCGTCTTGTTTCTGCTTGCAATGTATGTCGTGCTGACGTGGCAGGTGATTAACGGCGGTATTCCTTTTATCAATCCTTCTTTCTCACCACAAAGTTTCTTCCTAACGACGCTCGGCACCTCAAAAATTCATCCTTCCACGGTGACCTCAATGATGATGCACCCGGTCTGCATGACATTAGATCTTCGTGAGTTTATGATGCCTAACATAATGAACGGATTGAAAGCGGCAGACGATGCCCGCGTCAAGCGGCGGCAGCTGCTCCTTGCGATGGCAGTTGCGATGGTTATTGGACTTGCTGTTTCCTATTACTCGGCAATCAAGATTAGCTACGCCCACGGCGCGCCTTACACGGGCGGTAGTTGGTTTATGCGGCAACTTGAAGGTTTACTTACAAGTCCAAAAACGAGTACGAATTGGACAAACACCGGGTTTATAGTGGTCGGTAGCGGTTTCACGGTCTTTTTGATGTGGATGCGCCAAACCTTTGTGTGGTGGCCCCTGCACCCGCTCGGTTATACAATGCTGAGTTCCTGGGCGACGTTTAAACTTTGGTTCTCAATATTTTTGGGTTGGGGCCTGAAGTTTAGTATTGTGAAATACGGTGGGTTGAAAGCATATCGGAGTGCGAGACCTGTTTTCCTCGGATTGGTTCTCGGAGAGATGACGTGTGCCGGACTCTGGGCAATCATCGGAATGGTTACGGGAATCAGCACGGGATACCGCATTTTGCCGGATTAGCCAATAGCGATTAGCAGATAGCGGATAGCAAAAAAGGGATTCAGTAACAGGACACCTTTTTGCTAATCACTAATTGCTAATTGCTATAAGCCATAGACCAGCAGCCAATAGCCAATAGCCAATAGCGATTAGCAGATAGCGGTTAGAAACGTTTTGCCTTGACATTCGGATGCACAAGGCGTATTATATAAAAAAGCACTCTTTAAATCGGAGATCAAAGTTACAATATCACGGAAATTATGAGAAAATCAGTCCTCATTTCACAACTTTTGCTCTTTAGCCTCTGCTTATTGCACATCGTAACAAATCCCGCCTTTTCAGTAGATTTTATCCGATTAGAACGCGAATTTGCAGGTAAAGGGGCAACCCAAGGACGGTTCAGCAAGGATATTCATCTCGCCTTTGATAGACAACACATTTACGTCAGCGATACCGAGAATCGGCTTATCCAGAAACTATCAGCGACCGCGGAATTCCTGTTTCAATTCCCGGAAGTCCCAGAATCTCCAGATAATATCCTGCGAAAACCGGGGCATCTTGCCGTAGATAATATCGGAAATATCTATGTCGCCGATGAAACTGTGCATCACATCGCTGAAAGCGCGGATCCGAAAGTCTACATGTTTGTGCCGTGTGTCCACAAATTCAGCGCGACAGGTGAGTTGTTAGACACTTACTTTGTCGATCCGGTGGATGTCCGTCCCAAAGTCGTCCTACCGGTAAGTCTCATCATTGACGAAGAAGGGAAAACAGCCTTTGCGATTCAACCGAAGGGATATAACAGAGCCCTTCGTGTCGCCCTTAATTCCGAAAATGAACTCTACGTTTTGGACGCAGAACGCGGACGTATCTACAAGTTCGGTGCTGATGGAGAGAATTTGCTTGCTTTCGGTAGGTACGGTTCGGGGGACGGCGAATTCGATATGGATGCTTCAGACATCGCGATTGACGCACGCGGAAATGTCCTCATCGCAGATACTGGGAACCATCGGATCGTGAAATTTGATGCGGCGGGTAAATTTGTCCGTAGTTTCGGTAGAAAAGGGCGCGGAAACGGGGAATTCACGAAACCGATGGCACTCGTCACGCTGCCTACGGGTGAGATTTTAGTTAAAGATGCCAGCCAATTCCGTAGAAAGATAGGTGGACTTCCAGAGATCATCGCGCTCTCCCCGACACTGACGCAGCTGACGGAGATTACGCCGGGGCAAGCCGAGCTCGCCGACACAATTGCGAATGCGACCCGTCCACAATACGGTCCATTCGCGCAGAGTCCCGCGGCTGCTGCCGATACCGCTGCCCTGAATCGACGCGTGCGATTGCTGGAAGAAGCAGAATATAATCGTTACTACGCTGACGAAACTGATGATGAAGGCAAGGCAGAACTCGCTGAAGAACTCAAGCGGGCAGACATTCGTCTTACGCTCTTCCATAACGTCATCTCACGTATTCAGAAGTTTGACAATAATGGTCGGTATTTGGGACGCATCATCTACGAAACCGATCAACTCAGCGAAGAAAAACACGATCAGACCTTTTTAGACCTTGACAGCTCTGGGTATCTCTACCTGCGAGATGCCAGTGATTTTACGATCGCGCAATATTCGGTCACCGGTTTTACTGTGAGACCTTCTCACATGAACGGGTTTTATACCACTCGCGCGGCGATCCTAAACAACAATTATTTGGAAGACTATGAAGATATCGACTTCTCAACAGATGTCCAAGACGAACTCAGCCAATTAGAACTGAAAAATATGTTTGGATGGACGTACAGCCTCTCTGAACGGTGGCAGCTGACCTTCCTTGATGAACTAACTTACGGCGAGCAAGATGAACGGTATATCACGCCTGCGAAGGTAGAGGACAGTTACGATTTCGAGACCCAGGCATTAGAAAACGCATTCGCAGCGAATCTGAAGTTTATCACCAACCCAAATCCGTATCGCTATAAGGAACTAAATCTGTCTGTTGGACGTATCGACGGCACGTCTGACTTGACACAGGACGCGCTATTTCCTGAACTCAATAGACAGCACAGAGAGGACACTGGCGATGCGAGTTCTACGGTGATTGAACTGAATTGGGATATATGGTCACGCGGAAACCTATGGCTCCGGTACGCTGATCTGAACCCTGCAGAAACGAGTCGGAATTTTGTCCGTCGATTTTATGATGTTTCCGGGGACCTCTATGAAGTCTTTGGAAGTCGCAACGAAGCCCGGCAATTTATCGGTGAACTGACTATAAAGTTTTGAGGTTTTTGTTAGTATGGAGTTTCGCGCGCTTTATCCTGAAGAATTAGAGGCGTGGTTGGACCACGTTACGACCGTCTTTACAGGCGGTCGCAAATACTTTTCTAATCACTGGCACAACGACCCGTGGCGGGACCCTGAAGGCATCCGAATTGCCCTCGACAAGGGGACTATTATCAGTACAGTCCGCGTCTTTATTCGGAAGATGTTTTTGCACGGCGAACCCATAACTGTCGGTGGCATTGGAGAGGTCAGCACGCGTCCAGAATATCGCAGACGCGGACTCGCTACACAGCTCCTTAAAGACGCTATCAGATTCATGGAAGATCGTGAGATTGCGATGTCTTCGCTCCATGGAAGCCAACACATCTATTCGACTGAAGGGTGGGAAAAGGTCCCTCGCTACTATGCAAGACAATCTTTCAATGCTGAAAAACGGTCAACGTGGGAAGTCCGTCCGGTCAATTTTGGTGATGCAGCCGAAGTCAAACGAATCGCTGAATGCTACGATGGGTATGCCCGAAAATTCAATGGGACCTTCGTTAGAGATGAGATAGAATATTGGACAAAGTGGGTACGAACTGAGTCTTCAAATGCATGGCTCGCTGAACGCGACGGTAGTATTGAAGGATATGTCTCCGTCGCCCAGCGTGAAGATGAACTATGGGTTAGAGAATTCATCGCTTCAGAGGCAGCTTTCACAATGGATAGCGGTAAGCAACTTCTTGAAAACATGCTCTCTCATATCATAGCGCAAATGGACGTGGAATCGCTTGAGGTCGTCTATCCTGCCCCGATCGCGGATGGCTTTAACGCCTCAACGATTGAAGAACATGGGAGTGCGATGTATCGTATCAATCAGTCAACCGTCCTTTCGGATTCATTCAATTCAATTCCCGATCTATTACACAACCAACCTAAACCTTTGACGCAAGACATGAAGTCTCATCATATCTTTTGGTATACTGACGGATATTAATGGCGCACCTTAAGAATCTCCATCCCGGTCTGAGACAACATCAATAAAAATTTCATTCCGGAGAGCTTTTGCCGCGTAGGCGAGCACTGCTCGAATGCTTTCTTCCGTTAAAAGCGGATAGTCCGCTATGATCTCTTGATTTGACATCCCGCTTGCCAATAAACCCAATATATGTTCCACGCTCAAACGCGTACCTTCAACAATCGGCTTCCCACCAAGGATGCCCGGATTAGCAACTATTCTAACCATAATTTTTTACCTCTCCATCTAAAAAGTTCGTTCCTTTGCCTATATAGTTTATCAAACTTTTGGCGCAGCTTGCAAGCCAAAACACATCAAAACAAATTGACTTCTAATTTGAGACAGTATATAATCCTTGCTGTGGTGAAATAGAGGTTTAAGGTTGAAGGAATAGAGGAGGACACGAAAATGGCAAAATTACGCGTAGGGGTCATCGGTTGTAGCGGTATCGGCACAACACATGTATCAGGTTTAGTAGACATGCAGAACGTCGAATTAGCCGCTGGCTGCGATTTTGTTCAGAGTACGTTGGATGCTTTCAAGGAAAAATATCAGGACACCTGGGACAACATTTCTCTGTATACCAACCATCAAGAGATGCTCGCCGCTGAGAATTTAGACATCGTAACGGTGGCGACCTCTGACCATCGACACGCCGATCTGGTCGTTGATGCCGCAAACGCTGGTGTGAAAGGCATCTTCTGTGAAAAACCGATGGCGACAAGCATCGCAGATGCAGACAGAATGATGGAAGCAACGGAGCGAAATGGAACCATCTTGTCGATTGACCACACCCGCCGATGGCAGCCATTGTGGCGGCATACCAAAGAAGTAATCGTAGGTGGTGGACGTATCGGGGATGTTCAGTATGTTATTGGTACGTTGAGTGGTGGTCGTGCCATGCTCTTCCGCAACGGGACCCATCTCGTCGATGCTATCTGCTATTTCGCTGATTCAGAACCCGAATGGGTTTCTGCCGAGTTAGAAGACGGCTACGAAGACTACAACGAGTATAAAGGCGATGGTGGACACGTCCCGGCAACGGAACCGTCTGCACACGGTTATATCCATTTTGCGAACGGCGTGCGGGGCTATTATGCTGGCGGTCCAAAGACAACCCTCTCTGGGTTCCGTGTGGAAATTGTTGGCAACAACGGTTATATTCTTATCAGTGACCGGGGAGCAACACTCCATCAAGACGATGTTGTTGAAACAATCGAAGCACCGACATGGGACATTTTCGGTATCCCTGCTGGACCACGAGAATTGGTAGGTCTGATTACAGAGGGTGGAGAACCCGTCTCGCCCGGCAGCGAAGGTTATAAGGTTGTCCAAATCATCATCGGCTTCCTGACTTCGCAGCAGCGGGACAACGGGAAAGTCAAACTGCCGTTGTCTGCCGGTTAGTCTGCATCAGTTTTCAAGACAATCGCATTTTCAGGTGTCCATTGCAGATAGACCGTATCGCCGCGTTGAAAACGATGTGTGTCTTTCGTACCTATATTCTGTTGGTGCGCAATAAGTGGGGTCGGGTAGGCAGTCTGCACGGTGTATTGTAGCGTTGTACCGAGGTAACTCTCGTCTTGAATTGTGCCGCGTAAGAGATTCATGGTATCAGAGGTTGCGGTTGCCGTCAAGTTGATGCGTTCTGGACGAACGGCAACCGTGACAGACGTGTTCAATGGAATATCGCTGGTCGGTTTGCAGACGATTTTAGTGGGGCGGGTTGTGGTCAGTGCGATCTCATTCTCACTGATAAGTGTTCCTTCAAGAAAGTTGGAAGTACCGATGAAGTCTGCAACAAAGCGACTCTGTGGTGAGTCGTAGATTTCAGAGGGTGTTCCTATCTGCAGGACTTCCCCATCGTTCATTACCGCAATCCGATCTGATAACGCCAACGCTTCGCCTTGGTCGTGTGTGACGTAAACAAACGTAATGCCGACTTTGCGTTGTAACGCCTTGAGTTCCAACTGCATCTGCTTTCGGAGCTTTAAGTCGAGTGCTGAGAGCGGTTCATCTAAGAGCAGGATGGTAGGTTCGTTAATTAACGCACGTGCAAGTGCGACGCGTTGTCTCTCACCGCCGGAGAGTTCACTCGGTTTCCGATCGCCGTATCCGGGTAACTGAATCAAATCCAACGAGCGTTCAACCGCATCCGCTATTTCTGATTTAGGCACTTTCTGCATCTGTAGCCCGAACGCGATATTCTGCGCGACGGTCTTGTGTGGAAATAAGGCGTAGTTCTGAAAAACGGTGTTAACGGGACGACGATAGGGTGGGATTTCCGCCATTATCTCACCGTTGATATGTACTTCTCCAGTCGTAGGATACACAAACCCGCCTATGATGCGTAAGGTCGTTGTTTTTCCGCATCCACTCGGTCCGAGCAGAGAAAAGAACTCACCGTCTTCTACTTGCAGTGATACATCGTCAACTGCTACTGTGTCCCCGAACTGTTTTGTTACGGATGTGAGGGTGATTTGTCCTACAGACATGTCCGAGTTATTCTCTGACAAACAACAATGTTTTCTTCGTGCATCGTTGTAGAGGTTTTACCTGCGATGTTGGAAGGGCTGTTTTTCTTCGGCATTCGTTTGTTCGGTATGTTTCTGACGATAGTCGCCTTATGTACAAACCCATATCGACGAAAGGCATCAACAACAAATTCGTCAGTCGGCAGCATAACATTTTTGACCTGGCGATTTCCGACAACATAGCAAACTGTAGCATGAGGTGAAAGTACCTGTGCTATTGAATTGATGCTACGCTCAAGGTCAACATAAAACGCCGATACCTCACACGCTCGTTTTTCGTCAACTGAACGGATTTTCTCAATCGCAGACGATACTGGAGCGTCTGTCAATACTTCTTTTGAATGATGCCCACCCATTGCGAGTTTGTCAACTTTGCGAGCATTCGGCAACCCTATCCATTCTGCTGAGAGACGCGAAAATTGCCCATACGCCACTGTGGTGTGTGAGTCTCCATAAGGTGGCGATGTAATCACTATGTCATAACCTCCGAGGGGGCGCGGCATCGGAAGTTCGCCTTGCACTGTGTTCGCGTCGGATACTGATGCCTCAACGCTTTTCCGTTTTTCGAGAAATGCTGCTAATCCGTGCCGATTTCTGCTCAACTTCTTGCTGAAGATACCGAAAACGTCAGGCTTAAAGTCCTGAAGTTTCTTAGCAGGCATACGATATAATTTAAACTCCCCGTTCCGAGTATAGGAGACCTCTCGAACTGTTTCTGAAAAAGCTACAAGTATGAAGTTTCGGACCCCCTCATCTGCTACGTCTTTAACCCAGTTTCGTAGGTAAGCAAGAGATTTGATAACGTCTTCGGAGAACCAATACGCCAGATTCAGAATGTTAGGAACTGGGGCATCAGGCACTTCGCCTTTTCGGAATTCAATCTGAAAGAGATGGTCATTCAATCTGCTCAGCGTCTCATCGAGGATAGATAGACAAACTGGTGTTGACTTAGCAGTCGCTATTAGGCGAACAAGTGGATTAATATCACATCCGACACTGTGCATGCCGAAGAGAGATGCTTCAGCTAAAGAGGTACCAGTGCCACAATACGGATCAAGGAGCCATCCGCCCTCTACACCGTACGCTTTAAGAAGTTTCCGTGCGATTTGTGGAATCATCATCGCTGGATAGGTGTGGAAGCAATGGGTGTACTCTTTGGTATCAGAGTCTCGAAAGTCCCACGATTCGTCCTTGTATTTCAGATTGACTGTGCTCATATCAGTTTTTCTCGATTACCAAAGCACAGATTCCAAAATCTTTCCTCAATTCTAAAACCGGTACCATGGTTCCTGACGACTCTATTTTCTCTCAGATGCATTCGGACATCAACGATTATGATATCCTTCTTAATAAGATCCAAGAAATTATCCTCGTTTGGATCGGTTAGCAGATATGCTTCCTTATACCAAAACTCTTCCTTTCGATCTGAATTAACACGGGTATCCGCATTAACAATAATCAGAGCAGGCATTTTACTCCTGAACCTATCAATTAACCGTTCCCCTGGCCACTCAGCAACAAGAGTTCCGTCCAAATGATAAAGCCTAACAGTGTCCTGCTCAATTTTGACGAAAAGTCCCTGATTATTTGGTTGACTGTTGGCAGTGCAGTATAGAGATGGTCGCCCGTTTGTGTCTATATAGCCATACTTCTCAATCAATTCCCTCGGTTTTACCTTCCAAACGCCGCGGTTGAAAGTAAACATGGTCACTCGATTGTTAGTTCCGTTCCTCTGGGACTTCAGCTCTACATCTCCCAAATCAGGCGTTTTAAGATTATTTTCCTCTAACCCAAGCAAAGTCTCCAGCGTATAGCCTATACCTGTATTACCGCCTCGCAATGAAGCAATATAGCCTCTCTGATTAATCTCAGACAGTTTGTCTTTTAACTCGGCTATATCCATTAGAGCCTCAATCTGTTGTTAACACACGCGTAAGGATTTGATTCACCAGTTGCGGGTTCGCCTTTCCGCGAGTGGCACGCATCACTTGCCCTACGAGAAACCCAATCGCTTTCTTCGTGCCGTCACGATAGTCTTGGGCGGGACCGGGGTTTTCCTCAACAACCTGCAAAACGATGGCTTCTATCTCCGAGGTATCTGTAATTTGTGCTAACCCTTTCTCAGCAACAATCTCCTTCGGCATTTTGCCGGTCTCAAAGGCATCGTCGAGCACAGATTTGGCGATCTTGCCGCTGATGGTCGCATTTTCAATCAACCCGATGAGTTCGCTGAGATGTGCGGGTGTGACCTTTGAATCTTGAATCTCAATCTCTGCCGTGTTGAGCAGTCGAGTCAGGTCTCCCATAATCCAGTTTGCACAAGTCGTCGGTTCACCACTGAGTTGTGCGGCTGCGTCAAAGAATTCGGCGAGTTGCCGGGTACTGGTCAGGAATTCAGTGTTCTCAGGAGAAATGTCGTAGTCGGCGATAAAACGTTCTCGACGGGCGGCGGGGAGTTCAGGGAGTGTTGCCTGAATCTCAACGAGCCAGTCATCCTCCATCTGGACGTGAACGAGATCGGGTTCAGGGAAGTAACGATAGTCGTCCGCCTCCTCTTTGCCGCGCATTGCCATAGTTCTGCCGGTATCTGCATCAAACAAGAGCGTCTCTTGGACGACCTCCTCACCCGCGTCTAAGATGCGTGCCTGTCGTTTCACCTCATATTCCATCGCATCAATCAACTCTTGGAACGAGTTTTTGTTTTTGATCTCTGTGCGCGTGCCTAACGCTTTACTACCTTTCGGTCTGAGAGAGAGATTCGGCTCACATCGCAGGCTTCCTTCTTCCATGTTGCAATCGCTGACATCAATATATTCTAAAATCTCCTTGACGGCGCGGCAGTAGGCGATAGCTTCATCAGGGGAGTGTAGTTCGGGTTCGCTTACAATTTCCAATAAAGGAACACCGGCGCGATTGAAATCCATAAAACTACGGGTCGGGTCACCCGTGACTTCGGCGTGAATTGATTTGCCAGCATCCTCTTCGAGATGAATTCTTCGGAGCGCAACGGTACGAGGCTCACCTTCAAATTCAAACGTTACCTGTCCGCTCTGGCACAGGGGTATGTCATATTGCGAAATTTGGTAATTCTTCGGTAAATCTGGATAGAAATAGTTCTTACGGTCAAATTTACTGGAAGCCGTGATTTCACACCCCATTGCCAATCCAGCACGAACCGCAAACTCCAAAGCACGTTTGTTAACAACGGGTAATGCGCCAGGCATTCCTAAACAGATTGGACAGGTACAGTCGTTTGCCGAGGCACCGAAAGTGTAGGCGCAATTGCAGAAAAGCTTACTCTCTGTGCATAATTCTGCGTGGATTTCTAATCCGATAACTATCTCATATTTTTCCATTTTTTAACAATTCACCCAGCTAAGTCTTGTTTTAAATGGCTACCGGCAGTCAGTTAGCCGATAGCCAACCGCTTTTTAAGATAATTCGTTGACGACGGCAACATTCGCTTCCACTTCACTTTTCGAGGTCATGCCAATGGTCATAGCGTGCACACAAGGCAGACCCATCACAAATTCAATTGCTTCACGCTGGCGCTCCGCATCTTGTGCCAATTTCCCCATACCTAAAACTTTCATACCGTAGATACCCTTTCCAGCAAACGCCATCTGTTCCATTGTTCGGATAACATCAGCAGGCGATGCGTCCATACTAACCCCGGCGTGGTTAATCCGTGCCAACACAACTTCGACCCATTCTGTCATCGCGGATGTTTGGAACGCCCCGTAATCGTGACAAGATACACCATGTGCGCGAATCAATCCTTGTTCTTTACAACGCACAAGTGCGTCCATCGCATCTGGATAGCGTTGCGGCCAGTCAACCTGTGTAAGGCAATGGAGTAGGACAATATCTACATAGTCAGACCCGATTTCTTTGAGAAATCGCTTTACGTCTGCTTCTACGGTCTCTCGCGTTCGAGATGTAGTTTTTGTCGTGATCGTGACACTTTCCCGTGGTAGTTCTTTGAGTGCTGCCTTCACATGTAGATGGCTTCCATACTGATCGGCAGAATCCCAAAAGGTCACACCTTTTTCGTGCGAAAACAGGAGCAAATCGCGTAAGGCTTCAAATCCCAAGTCCGTCTGATTTGAGCGTCCGTTCCAGCCATTTGACCCAGTGCCAATCGAGAGTCGTGAAACATTTAAACCTGTTTTTCCGAGTGCTACAATTTCCATCAGATACCTCCTGCGTTTTTATATACACCGCACCCAAACCGAGCAATCAGTTAAGTCTGTATTAAGTGTAACACAACGACCCGAAATTAGGCAACTGATTTCTCTAACACTCACTTTTTTGTTGCTTTTTGACTCTAAATAACGTTATAGTATTAGAATAGTATTTGGGTAATTTTTGTCATCGCAATCGAACTCATGCTAATTTTCGTAAGGAGGACCGCAAAAAAGACTCGAAATGAAACATATAAAATTTTTTAGCAGCAACCGCATCCAGTCCAATCAAACAGCAAACTCATATATCGCATCAGATTCTATGATACTCCAGAAATTTTTTTGGGGTTTGCTGGTTTTGGCGTACAGCTGCCTTGTAATTGGGACACCGGTTTTTGCTGATAAAGAACGTAGTGCGGCATGGCAAGAAGCCTTCGCTCTGATTGATAAAAGACAGCACAAAAGCGCAGTTTTGAAACTGGAGGCTTTACTGGAAACCGGTTTGTCCGAGTCAGAGAAACTTGAGATCCATCACGCGCTCGGTTACAACTACGAGAAACTTCGGGATCGTCCGAAAGCCGTGCGTCACTATGCACGAGTCGTCTCGTTCAACTATCCATTAGCAGACTACGCAGCCCACCGCCTTGCGCGGCTCTATGAAGGTATGAAGAATGAAACACGGGCGATAAAATGGTATGCGCAGCTTGTGAGGGACTACCCAAAGAGTTTCCACTTTTTGGAGGCAAATTGGGCTTTATCGAAACTGTATCTTGATAAGAAACAGTATGAAACGGCGAGACCCCACTTAAACGAACTGGCTAAACACCGGCAATACGCGAGGAGAGCAACTTTTGAGTTAGCCCGTTGTGATGAAGCACTCGGTGCCACTGCTGATGCGTTTGAAGCGTATCGTGAACTCATTCAGAAAGAACACTCAGGCAGCGTTGCCAAAAAAGCACTCGATCGCCTCAAACAACTTATGGGAAAAAATAAGTCTTTAAAACTCACCGCTGATGATCGGATTAATTCTGGCTTAGTTTTCTTTTCACATAGGGCATGGAAGTCGGCTGTAGCAGAATTGGAACGGATTTCCAAAACAGCAGATTTAAGCACGCGTGGATACGCGCTTTACCTCATGGGAAAGAGCTACCAGGGACGTAGGTGGTACAACACAGCGATTAAAAAGTTTAACGCTGTGATTGCGTTTGGGGAGAAAAGTGAATACTTAACACGGGCGACCTATCAAGCCGCACAATGTTACCGGCGGAAAGGGCACCTCAAAACTGCGGTGAGTCGACTTGAGGACTTCGTGAAAAAATACACATGGAGTGAGCTGGTAGACAATGCGCTGTACGATATTGCACAAATCCGTGAAAAACAAGGCAAATCGGAAGCAGCCCTCGACGCTTACGCCCGTTTAATAGAAATGGCTCCTAAGAGTCCTTATGCCGATGTAGCAGCATGGCGAATAGGTTGGCACCGTTTTGACGAAAAACGCTACGAAGAAAGTTACACGGCTTTCAAAGGATTAAAGGAACATTTCCCCGGCAATAGATACGCAATGGGCGCACATTTCTGGATGGCAAAGATTCGGGAACGCCAAAACAAACCCGCCCTGGCACGGAAACTCTACCAAGAAGTTGCTGAAGCACACTATTGGTACTATACCGCAAGGGCAAAAACGATTCTGGGGATCACCAGATCTGAACTGGAACCGAAAGCCGTTCAGGATGCAGAATTACCGGTGCCTAAGGCGTGTCCAGAGCAGATTCCACTGCTGATGGAACTCCGGCTTTACGAAGATGCTATTGCGCAATTGAACTGGCACATTGACACGAACTCGCTTCCTGAGCGTCAGTGTTTTTATGACTTGATTACGTGTTATGAACGGCTCGCTATGTACGATAAAGCCAGGGAACTCACCGCAGCGTCGCTTGAAAGTCCAGCTTTCGCGAATGCCTCGCGCGCCGATTTAGCGAACCTCTACCAGAAACTTTATCCGCGCTATTATGCCGATGCAGTTGAGAAGTACGCCAAGATGTATAACGTTGATACTTTCTTAATTGCCGCTATGATCCTGGAAGAGAGCCGATACAATGCGGAGGCAATTAGTTGGGCAGGCGCGATCGGGTTGATGCAGATTATGCCAGCCACTGGCAGGGAACTCGCGCAACAACTCAAAATCCGGCGTTTCCGGACTTCGATGCTCAAACAAGCCGACATTAATATTCGGATGGGGACAAAGTATATATCCGACCTCAACTCGTGGTTTGATGGCAACCCAATGCTGGTCATCGGTGCGTATAACGGAGGTCCTGGGCGGATGAAGCGATGGGTGAAGTCAAAAAACATAAAGGATATCGACTTATTCGTGGAGAAGATTGGGATCCGAGAGACGCGGCTTCATATCAAGAAGGTCATCAACAGCTACGATCATTACGTCCAGATTTATCGGAAAACAGATGAACCGCCCGCTGTGAATTCAACGACAGATCTAAGCGAAAAACGACTCCAAGGATTTTAAGCTATTTAATCTGGGCACCGTTTTACTTCATTTTAGGGCGGTTTAAGGCAACAACTTCCGGTGCTGCGTCTCGTGTGAGGAGGACGCGGCGGTACCAATCGGTATCGTTTTGGGCGGGAAAGTCGGCGCGGTAGTGTGCGCCGCGGCTCTCGGTGCGAACCAGAGCCGATTCGGTTATCATCAAAGCAACATTGAGCATGTTAACCGCTTCAATTATCTCTACATCCGTTGTTTGAAGAAGGATCTGTGAAACCGATTGTAGACTCTCCAAACTTACCGTCAAATCTTGCAATTCGGCGAGGGTTTGTTCTAAACCCTCGCCATCTCTTTCAATGCTCACACTCTCCCAAAGCACTTCCTGAATTGTGTCCTTTACTGCTTCTATAAAGGTAAGATCTGTTTCAACGGATGTCAGTCCGTTATCAACGGCAGGTATATCTGGTGGGTGGTCAGGAGACCCGGATTCGGCAAAGATAGCGGCATTTGTCCCAGCGCGGGCACCAAAGACAAGACACTCTAAAAGGGAGTTACTTGCCAAACGATTCGCACCGTGAACACCTGTACATGCCACTTCTCCGCAAGCATAAAGTCCTTTAAGGTTAGTTTCTGTATCGGTGTTCGTGCGGATGCCCCCCATCATAAAGTGTGCGCCGGGGCGGACAGGTATTAAGTCAATGCTAATATCTAAGCCGTACCGTTTCGTCGTATCAGAGATAGTCGGAAACCGTTCAAGTATAAATTCAGCCGGTTTGTGGGTAATATCAAGGTAAACACAGGGAAAACCGGTCAACGCCATTTCGCTTTGAATAGAACGACTGACGACATCGCGTGGTGCAAGTTCCTCTTTCTCGTGGTATTTCCTCATAAAACGCTCACCACGTATATTGATAAGTTGGCCACCTTCCCCACGGACGGCTTCAGAAATCAAGAAGTTGGGAGCACCATCTAAGTAAAGTGTTGTCGGATGGAACTGCACGAATTCCATATCGACCATCTCGCATCCCGCACGCCACGCTGCTGCAAAACCGTCTCCAGTTGCTACTTTTGGATTAGAGGTACAGGGATAGAGTCGTCCGAGCCCACCCGTGGCAAGAATTGTGGCTTTTGCCCGGATGTAGACTAATTCCTCATCGACAACAGCAGTAACCCCGTAACAGGTGAGGGGTTCCTCACGCCCTGTTGTAACATTTGCATCCGTCAACAAGTCAATAGCAAAAGCACTCTGGAGGACATTGATGCGTTCGGTATTTAGCACACGTTGAATGAGGACATCCGTCGTTTCACGTCCGGTTGCATCCCCTTTGTGGACGATCCGCCGCCGACTGTGGGCTGCTTCCTGTGTAAAACGGGGTAAGGTGCCTTCCCAATCAAAGTTCGCGCCCCAGTCGAGAAGTTCTGCGACCCTTGGAATGCCCTCAGATACCATCATTTCAACGGCTTGGGCATCACACAAGCCAGCCCCAGCTGCGCAAGTATCTTTTATGTGCAAGGCAATCGTATCATCAAGGTTCATAGCGACAGCAATGCCGCCTTGCGCATAATGTGTGTTGCTTTCGGTGAGCGTCGTTTTAGTGATTAACGTCACATCGGCGCGCTCGCTCGCAGCGAGCGCAGCACGCAGCCCTGCAGCACCACTACCGATGATAAGCACATCGGTATCCCAACTTGAATGCCTCTTCGGATTCATCACAGATGTTGAATTTTCCATTTTTATAATCAGGGCAAATCAGATAATCACATCAATCATAGTTCAGACTTTTTACTGAACTGATGTCTTAGGTGCGAAACTTTCACTCACAGGCACGACCTTACCCGTGCCTGTAGCGATAAGCGTCCCGTCCGTGAGCCGAACCTCCGCTTTTGCCTCCACCAACCTTCGTGAAACTTTAATACGCTCTGCAGAAACAAATAGTTTCACGCGAGTCGGTGCCGGATTACGAAAACGGACCTCAAGTTGTGCTGTTACCGCGTGCTGTCCGAACGTGCCAATCCCAATATAAGTAATCGCTTCATCCAACAAGGTGCTGAGGATACCACCGTGTAGAATGTCCGCCCAACCTTGCAAATGTTCCGAGGGCGTGCATTCAATGCGAACCGATGCCCCACCGTCTTCAATTTCGGGTTTAACCTGGAGTCCGAACGGATTTTTCATCCCACAAACAAAGCAGTGATCATTATTCAGCAAGAGACCTGTAGATGTGTCAGATTGCATATCAGCCATCATTTCCCTCTGCTGATTCGGTCAACATTCCGATGCTTCGCGCTAACTTTTCCTGTTCAACCAGTAGCCGCTCCAGTTGTGCTCTCTTTTGGGCAACGACTTTTTCGGGGGCACGTTGGATAAAATTGGGATTATCTAAAGTCTTCTGCGCTGCTGTTACGTCCTTGACTGCCTGCTGATACCGTTTACTGAGCCTTGCATGTTCAGCGTCGAGATCAATGACATCCGCAAGCGGAATGTAGATAGCAAGTTCCCCAATAACGGCTTCTGCTGAAGCAGGCGGCTTTTGTAACGTTTCAGCAATGGTGACACCTGCGACTCGCGTAAAAGCGGGTAAGTACTGCGCGAGATACCTTTCGAGGCGGTCCCGAATCTCAGCATCTGGACACTGGATGTGGACTTCTACAGATGCACCCATTGGAACATTTAACTCACCCCGAATGCTCCGAATGCTCTCAATGACCTCCATAAGGGTCGCCATAGTGGCTTCTGCTGTCGAATTTTCTCCCATTGGCTCTGGCCACGGCGCGATTGTTACCGAACTTTTATCCGCTGCGAATTCGCTTCTGCTACCGCCATGCGGGAGTTGTTGCCAAATCTCTTCGCTTAAGAACGGCATGATCGGATGGATGAGCCGCATCGTCTGCTCCAAAACATCGGCAGCCACCCAGAGTGCTTCCGGTTCATCTTGAGCGATTCGTTGCTTGGTGAATTCCAAGTACCAATCACAAAATTCATGCCAGAGGAAGGCATAAAGCACCTGTGCTGCTTCATAGAATCGGAAGTTTTCGAGGGCATCCGTCGCTGTTTCAATGGTGTCGTTAAGACAGCTCCGTATCCACGCGATTTCCAGTATTTCTTGGTGAGTTTCCACCGTCCCTGTTTCAGTAGGAACAGGATGTTTCTCCAAATTCATGAGAATAAATCGGGCGGCGTTCCAGATTTTATTGGCGAACCGTCTACCCGCCTCAATCTGTGATTCGGGGAGCGCGACATAAGGGAGTGGTGTACTCACGTTTGCGAGTGCGAAGCGGAAAGCGTCAGCCCCATAGGTCGCAATTGTCTCCAGGGGGTCAATGCTATTTCCCTTTGACTTGCTCATTTTCTCACCCTTTTCATCAGCGACAAGTCCGTGTAGATAGACAGTCCGGAACGGAACCTCGTCCATACAACCCAACCCTAACATTATCATCCGTGCTACCCAGAAGAAAAGAATATCCCAACCGCTCACAAGGACAGAGGTGGGGTAGAAGGTCTTCAATTCGGGTGTTTCCGCCGGCCATCCCATAGTGGAGAAGGGCCAGAGTCCAGAGCTGAACCAAGTATCCAAAACATCTTCTTCTTGTCGGAAATCCGAAGCCCCACACTCGCATTGCTGCGGTGTTTCCATCGCAGCGGTAATCGCGTCGCATGCGTTACAGTACCATATCGGAATTCGATGTCCCCACCACCGTTGACGTGCAATGGGCCACGGTTCGATGTTCTCCATCCAATGATAGAAACGCGCTGTTTCACGCTCTGGTATAAATTTGACTTCCCCTTTTTGGGTCGCCGCTATTGCGCGCTGTGCAAGCGGTTTGACATTCATAAACCACTGCAAGGATATAGTCGGTTCAACAACCGCGCCGCACCGATCATGGTGCCCAACGGCGTGCCGATGCGGCACAATTTTGACGAGGTAGTCAGCGTTCTGTAAGTCCTCAACAACACGCTCACGACAGTCAGACCTTGATAAGCCGACATATTTTTCTGGTGCGTTTTCGTTTATATATCCATCTCGGGTAAACACGATACACTGTTCGAGATTATGCCGCAAACCGATTTCATAGTCGTTCGTATCGTGTGCGGGTGTCACTTTCAGCGCGCCCGTACCGAACTCTCTATCAACATAAGGGTCGGCAATGATTGGAATCTCCCGATCGCACAGCGGAAGGTGTGCCGTTTTCCCGATGAGATGTTGGTAGCGTTCATCGTCGGGATGCACAGCAACAGCAGTATCGCCTAACATCGTCTCCGGTCGCGTTGTCGCAATTTCAAGTACAATCTGACTATCTTTCACAGGATAACGGATGTGATAAAAGTTACCGTCTATATCAATGGGTTCCACCTCAAGATTACTGATGACGGTGTTACACTCTGGACACCAATTTGCCATATAGGTATCTTGATAGATGAGTCCCTGCTCATAGAATTTGACGAAAGCGGTGCGCACCGCTTCAGAGAGTCCCTCATCAAGTGTAAAACGCTCGCGTTCCCAATCGCAGGAGCATCCGATTTGCTGGAGTTGAGAGACGATATAACCGGCAGACTCCGCTTTCCACTGCCACATCCGCTCAATGAATTTTTCGCGACCGAGAGCAGTTCGACTCGTGCCTTCTTCGGCGAGCTGCCGCTCCATAATAAGTTCCGTGACAATACCGGCGTGGTCCGTCCCCGGCATCCAGAGGGCGTTATAGCCTTGCATCCGTCGCCAGCGGATAAGACAATCCTGAAGCGTATTGTCAAGGGCATGCCCGACATGCAGACTACCGGTGATATTCGGCGGCGGGATCACAATCGCATAAGGCGGTTTTTCGGAAGTTGCTTCGGCATGAAAGTAGTCGTTTTTCTGCCAAAATTGGTACCATTTTTCCTCAATTTCCTGAGGGGTATAGGTTTTCGGAAGATTTGTCATGTCCTTGAAGACCTTTCTTTCCAATACTGGTTTTCGAGGGGCATCATTAAGCGAAGAGTGGTTCTACCCATCCGTATGTCCCTTTTGCCATTTCATAAAGCAGATTTACCTGACGCGTCTCGGCGTTTAGAAACAGAAGAAACCCTGCATTTGAGGCTTGAAGTTCTGTTGCAGCCTCCGCAACAGTGAGCGGTTTAGAAGCAAATTTCTCTTGCGTTGCCACAATCGCCGGCGTTTCTTCCGGCACATCAACTTCCAAAGGCATTTCTTCTTCACCGTTTGGATTGAGCCGCGCGACGACTTCTCGGTGGGGTGCGATATTTCTTCGGTCTTTTACTCTGTCCCTATAACGACGAATTTGGCTAACAATCTTATCTGCTGCGCTATCGATTGCCGACACGACTTCATTCGTATGGCTCTTCGCATAGAACGATACACGTGGGGCTGTGACCATCATCTCAGCGTCAAACCGATGCTTTTCTGCCTTAAGGACAATATTTAACTCGTGCATGCCTCCAAAACGGGTCTCAATTTTATCGGCGCGTTTCAAGATATGTGCATGAAGATCGTCGGTAATTTTTAAATTGTGTCCGGAATAAGTTACTTTCATTTTCAGCCTCCTATTTTCTATTAGGGTCAATTAAACCGAGAAACACCACGGGCAGAAGACCTTGCACGCGATGTGGGGATACCCAATTCGTCGCGGTATTTCTGAATCGTCCGCCTCGCGATTCGGATCCCTTTTGCTTTCAAAATATTACTGATTGCCTGATCACTGAGAGGTTTTGCGGAGGCTTCTTCACGAATCATTTCTTGAATCAGACCTTTCACCTGCTTGGCAGAAACACCTTCGCCCTGGGTCGTTGAGAGTTCGTTGCTGAAGAAAAATCGCAATGGATACATACCGTGTGGGGTTTGCACATACTTATTGCTCGTTACACGGCTGACTGTTGACTCATGGATGCCGAGTTTTTCAGCGATTGTTCTCAGCGTTAGCGGTTTAATACCCTTAACGCCTTGCGTTAGGAATTCGGTTTGTATCTCAAAGATGGCTTCAGTGACGCGAGCGATTGTGCTGCCACGTTGTGAAAGGCTGCTGAGCAAATTTGCTGCGTCACGATACCGTTTTTCTATCCATTCCTTTGCCTCAGCATCTAACGTCTCTTGGTGCTTTTGCAGGATATTCAGATAGTACGGATTTATATGGAGTCTCGGGACGTAATTATCCACGGACACAGCCTGATATTTTCCATCAAGGTATTGTATCTCCACATCGGGTGTAACGGTTTCGGTGAGGGGCCCCTTTTTCAGCGTGCGCGTCGCTGGATCCGCGAAGTAGCGACCTGGGTACGGGGATAAGGTTCGTATCCACCGTGCGGCTTCGTCAATCTCTGTCATGTCAACTTTCAGTGCCTCAGCAATATCGTCCCATCGCTGATTAAGAAAAGCGTCAAATTGTTTTTCAACGATCTCTTGGGCAAGATGGTAGATGTCCCCCTCTTGATGCAAAAAATTCGGCACCTCTTCCGAATATTCTGAAGGAAGAAACACACCATTCCCTTGTGTCTTTCGGTGTCCACCGCCTGGAAGGTTGCGAATCTGGATGAGCAGTGCTTCCCGGACATCCCGATAGGCAATACCGAGGGGTTCAAAGGTATCTTGTATCTTACGAAGGACGACCTCAACCAATGCGCTATCACATCCGACCGCCTCAGCAATATCATCTAAGGTCAATTGATAAAAGTTTAGAACAAGTTTTTCGCTACACGGAAGCCGCTCGTATAAAATCGTATACGTTTTTTGGTTGTCGTGATCAGTGATTTTCCATGCCTGTTTGATATGCCCACCACTATTCTCGACGGAAGGACATGCCGTCTTTTGGGGTGTAATTGTAGCAGTTTTCGAGAATTGGAAGTCGCTACTATCGGTTGTCTTTTGCAAGTTTTTCTGAATAAGGCTATGTAACTCGGCTGAGAGGTCTCCATCATCAAGTTCTGTTACGAATTCGCACGGCATTTGAAAGAGTTTCAACTCTAACTGACCATCATCATTTAAATTTCCGAGAATATATTCACCAATAGTCCGTCCTGTTTCGGAGGTTATAATTTGCGGGTAGGCGAGTTGAAGCTGTTCAGCAAGGTGTTCGTGCAACAAACGCTCTTCTGGTACATCGAGGGACAGTTCGTCAGCGTCCGAGTATCTGGAATTTGACCGTTCACTGAGTGAGACCCGATCTTCAAGGACAGCCTCCCAATCAATATCAATCTCAGTATCCTCTCGATCGATATTTCCTTCAGTTTCATTCCATTCAAGTGCCGGGTCTATGTCTTCAAGGGGCGGATCCGTCTCTTCTTCAAGTTCCAAGAGAGGGTTCTGTTCTAATTCTCGCTTGATGAATTGCGTCAGCTCCTGCAGGGGCATATTGAGTACTTTAAGCGCTTGTTGCAGCCTCGGTGTAATAGACATCTTTTGTGTCAACTGGGGAGTCTGAGTAAGTTGCGCTTTGTACATTTTTTGCCTCTACTGAATATGCGTGCCGTGTTTAGGACTAATCCCCAGGTGGCACAATAGTTTCTGGCATCTGATAGGAAAAGTTGTGCCCAAAATAGAGATCTCTCGCCGTCTCATTGTTGATGAGTTCTTCGGGTGTTCCAGCGAGTGTGATTTTTCCATCAACAATAATGTATGCCCTGTCAACGATGTCGAGCGTTTCAACAGCATTATGATCTGTAATAAGCACGCCGAGATTTCGATCGCGTAGATGCGAGATGAGCTGCTTAATGTCAGCGACAGCAATCGGGTCTATCCCAGAGAGCGGTTCGTCAAGTAGAATGAAATCGGGTTGTGCCGCAAGGGCGCGTGCTATCTCTGCGCGACGACACTCACCGCCTGAGAGCGTATACGCCTTGCGCAGTAAGAGATTTGAAATGCCGAGTTCATCCGTCAGTTCGCGAATACGGGGTTCACGCTCAGATTTCGGCACCCCTTGTGCTTCAAGAAT
The DNA here is from genome assembly GCA_965232115.1 of Candidatus Poribacteria bacterium. Taxonomy (GTDB): domain Bacteria; phylum Poribacteria; class WGA-4E; order WGA-4E; family WGA-3G; genus WGA-3G. The sequence goes on along the minus strand of OZ246958.1, from coordinate 1,577,319 downwards.
CGCTTCGATATTCTGTTGCACTGTCAATTTCCGGAAAATTGAGGTCTCCTGTGCAAGATAGCCGATGCCGAGCCGCGCACGTTTGTACATCGGATAGAACGTAATATCCTCATTGCCGTATGTAATTCTGCCAGCATTGGGACGAATCAACCCGACAACCATGTAAAAGGTCGTCGATTTTCCCGCGCCGTTGGGACCTAAGAGGCCTACGATTTCACCTTGCCTGAGTGACAGGTTCACCTCATTGACAACGATGGGTCCACGGCGTGTATACCGTTTTACGAGTCTGTGTGCTTGAAGTTCTATTGCCATGATTTCTGATTTACGGTCCCTCACTACGATTGACACCCTTGGTTAATCTGATATAACGCATTTACTACATCGGCGTTGACAAAAAAGTGTCCAAGCGGCAAAACATTTCGGGTTACACAATCGGCTTAATCGTTCTCAGACGCTTCTGTTTCAGCGGTCGCATCTGCGTCGTCAAGCCCCTCGGTGTCTGCATCAGTTTCTTCCGCGGCATCCGCACTTTCAGCCTCTTCAGCATCTACCGGAAGTGCTTCTTCTATTGTAGTGCCATCTGTATTAGATGTCTCAGTATCTGCCTCGGTTTTTTGGTCAGAAGTATCTGTGGAAGCCCCTTCCTCATCTGTACTTGCGTCGCCTTCACCGTCCTCACTCGCCTCTGCCGCTACCGGTGCTGCTTGCGTAACGGTGACTTTAAATTTGACACCGCCCTCACCGGTCTGCCTTCCGGTTGTCCTATTAAAAGTAAAGAGCTTCGTTTCGAGCCGATCCTTCTCCTGTAAGACCACGACATTCTCTTTAAGGACAACAGTATTCGTCAAGTTGTTCATGATAGCATGGTCACAGGTAGCAAAGATATCTTGATCTCGGATCTCCACATTGCCCACAGCAATAACTTCCGTTGTTGTACCCGTTTCTGGATCGGCTTTGAGGGTGATTTTATCAGCATTGAGAAACCCAACTTCAACACCCTGTTCGTCATACCGGATAGTCTTGGCTTCATCAATAAGAATCGTTATGCCCTCTTTCTCGAACCTCTCCATTCTTTTTGAGGTGCCGGTAATGGTTTCCGTAGTAGGTGCAGCGGCACTTGCGCCATTCGCATTTTCAGTACCCTCTGCCGCCTGCACACTGTTCTCTGTGGCTGATGCGACACCATCCGCGCTCGGAGCGGGCGTTTCGATTTCTGTCTCCGCTGCGGTGAGGACTAAAGGAACAATACATACAAAAAGTAAGAGGCAGCCGGCATAAACACAAAAATCACACAATTTATCAAGGTGAAATGGGAATCTATGTCTATTCCGGCACAACAGAGGTTTTGTGATATTCATCAGTTTTCTCATCTTTTGGATAAAGTTTAAATTGATTGTTTTTCATTTTTACGGTTTCAAGCGTCGGATTCGCATACATTTCCGTTCCGACCCAGGTGGAATCTCCACGTACAAGCGTCACTTCATCTGGTGCATACAACCGACCCGCCCGGTTCTGCCAATGGAGAAGCTCACTATACAAAGTGCCGTCTTTACTGACACCAACGACATCTCCTGAAAGATGCAGGTTATCTTTCTCACTCCCGGTCAGAAACTGCTTACCCTTCTTACTATTCAAAGTGAGAGAAACAACACCGTCTTCAAAAATCTCAACTGTCGGATTTTCCACTTCAACATAACTGCCGCGGAATGTTGAGGTATCCCCGACAAGCGTCCATTTAAGGACACCCGCTTCCGTATGCTGTGTAGCGAACCGTTCGAGTTTCTGCGTCGGAACCGCCTCTACGGATTCGTCAGTCGTACCGACTGGGGTTTCTGCACTTTTACAACCGGTCCCGCAAAGCAACAAACAAAGCCCCAAACACGTGAGAATGCAACTAAGGTCGGGTTTTCCACCGTTGATGCATCCAAATCCACTGCACCGGGTATTGCCGAATGTAGGATTCGATAATTTTTGTGAATTTTTGTGTATTAATAACAAGGTCCTTCTCTTTTCCATCTGTCCGTTGGAACACCAAGGGCGGTTCAATAATGGCGCGGTGTGAACCATCGGGTTGACGGATAATAAATGTTGGGAGTACGGCCGCCCCTGTTTTAAGGGCAATAGCGACAGGACTATACGGTGTATAGGCAGGTCTACCGAAAAAATCGACGAAAACCCCACTCACACTTGTGTCCACATCGGCGACAATACCCAGCAGTTCATTACGTTTGAGGCATCGAAGTGCTTGACGAATGCCCGTATCCCGATCAATCGTCGTATAACCCGCTTGCGATCGGTAACTCGAAACCAAGGCGTTTAAACGGGGGGAACGCAACTCGCGAACAATAGGGGTCAGTGGTGCAATTGTAGCAGAAATGCTTGCTGCCAGCAGCTCCCAATTCCCGAAATGGCCCGTTAGAATGATGGCACCTTTCCCGTGCGCGAGTGCTTGTTTTACATACTCAGTGCCTTCAAAACTAACATATTGCTGAATTTGTTTTGAATTCATACGCGGAAATTGCATAAATTCAAAGATATTCTTGCCTAAATTTTCAAAGCACTGCTTGGCTATCGACCGAATCTGGCGTTCATCCGTCCAGTCCAAGCTGCGCCGCAGATGCTCACACGCTAACGCTCTTTGCTGCGGTGCAAGCCGGAATATGAGAGCCCCTAACTGACCTCCGATAGTTAGCGTCACCGAACGGGGCAGTCGAGACACAAAGAATCCGATTAATTTGGCGGTAAACTCGTAACACCAGTCCTTCATTGTTAATTAGTATACTAAATTTTTACCAAAATTACAAAGAAATTCTTCATTTCTTCTCTTTAGTTACGAAGCGTTTCGGTTATCTTCAAAAAAATACTATAGTATTGTAAATCGGCGAGGTTAAGAAACCTCGCCTACCACGACTGGAAGTGTCTATCCATTTTTATATCAGCCTTAATGAAAATAGGACTTGATTTTCATCGCAGTTACCAGTAAACTCTAAAGCAGATATAGAACGGAAACCCCTATGCATACCTCTGAAAACGTCAATAAGCAGATTGTTAATCTTACGATCCCGAACATTATTAGCAATTTCTCCATTCCCCTTTTAGGTGCCGTGGATACTGCTTTGATGGGACGGTTAGAATCCGAACACTACCTCGGTGCAGTCGGCATCGGCGGCATTCTTTTCAGCTTTATCTATTGGGGTTTCGGTTTCCTCCGAATGGCAACCACAGGCCTCACAGCACAGGCTTTCGGAGAAAAAAACCTCCAAGAATGCGGACGTTTACTGCTAAGAGCGGTATACATCGGCATCACGGCAAGCTTACTCCTCCTTATTTTCCAACGGCAGTTCGCGGATGTCAGTTTTTCGCTCATTGATACGAGTCCTGAAGTCGAACACCTTGCCCGTGTTTACTTCCATATCCGTATCTATGCCGCCCCTGCGACCTTATGCCTCCACGCCTTCCACGGGGTCTTCTTAGGCTTACAGAACGCCCATTATCCGATGTTATTGACAATTGTGGTAAACCTTGTCAATATTGCCCTGAATCTTGTGTTTGTGCAGTTGCTCAGTATGAAGGTGGAAGGGGTCGCTTTGGCGACTGTCATTGCGCAATATATCGGATTATTCGTAGCAGTCCTACTCTTTTCGAGATACTATCGAGGTATTTTGAGAACGTGGCGTTTTCGGGAGGTCTTAGCACTTTCCAAACTCAAGCGATTTCTGAGCATCAGCAGTGACATTTTTATCCGCACGCTCTGTTTGGTATTTAGTCATGCCTACTTCACAGCAAAATCCGCCGCCCTGAGTGATACCTTCTTAGCAATCAACACGATTCTACTGCAATACATTAACCTAATGTCTTATGCGATTGACGGTTTCGCTTTTGCAGCAGAAAGCATGATTGGCAAATACAAAGGGGCAAGAGATATGCCAAACCTCAAACGGACGACGCGTCAAATTTTCCTTTGGGCGTTTCTGTTTGGCGTTGCGATTATGTTAATTTTCGTGGTCCTTGGAGAGGGGATGCTGCACCTCTTTACAAATCAGATGCCCCTTATTGAAGGGGCGAAACCTTATCTTATTTGGATAATCATCGCACCCGTTGTCAATGTCGCCGCCTACATTTGGGACGGTATTTTTCTGGGTGCAACTGCTTCTAAGGGGCTGCGCGATTCCGCAATTGTGTCAACCCTCCTCTATCTAAGTGCCGTCTACCTGTTGATGCCTTATGGCAATCACGGCTTATGGACTGCGCTAACACTTCTCTTGGTCGCCCGCGGTGTCTCCCTGACACTCCTCGCACCGAAATATCTTTAGGATTTACGCACTTCCCCGGTAGGTGCGGTTTCCCAACCGCACCGGATCCGCAAAAAAAGACGTGAAACTCAATAATTCCTTAAAATTGAATGGCTCTGATTGGTTATTGGTACTTCGTTAAAGAGGCACGCTGTAACAATTCACCGCGCTTTGGAATACGCCAAACTGCGGAAACTTGTTAGAAAAACGGAGACTCTTAACTAACAACTATTAACCATTAACCAACAACTTACAAAAAAGTTGAAAACACTTTGCCTTTTGTGCTAAACTGGAAAAAATAGTATACACATTCTGTATATGTTAAATTTAAGGAGAACAACACACAATGCCAAAGTTTGGTGTAAATTTATTACTCTGGGCAGATAAGTTTGATAGAGAAACCGTAGACCTCATTCCCAAAGTCGCGGAGATGGGATTCGAGGGCGTTGAAATCCCAATCTTCGATCCAGACACAGTAGATATGCCACACACACAAGCAGCACTCAAGGCAACGGGTTTGGAACCCATCGGTTGTAATATCATGGGACCCGATAGGAATCCGATTGACGAGGATCCTGCTATTCGTGAAACAGGGAAGGTCTACCTCAAGCGCGCCATCGAGATTATCGCTGAGTTGGGAGGAGATACGTTTGTCGGTCCCATGTACAGTGCAGTCGGTAAACTCGTCGGCAGAGGCAGAAATCAACAAGAATGGGACTGGTGCGTCGAAGGACTCCAAGAGATCGCTGAATTCGCAGGACAGCACGGTGTGACACTCGCCAGCGAACCGCTCAACCGATTTGAAACCTACTTCGTCAACATTGCCGAAGATGCCGTCAAACTCGCGCAAGCCGTGGATAGCCCATATTTCAAGGTTCACCTCGATACGTTCCACATGAACATCGAAGAAAAAAATCAGGCGGATGCCATTATTGCGACTGGCGATTTCTTGCATCACGTTCACTGTTGTGAGAATGATCGCGGCACCCCTGGCACAGGACCCGTGGATTGGGACGGTGTGTTTGGCGCACTCGCCGAAGTGAACTACGACAGATGGCTCGTGATTGAATCGTTTACACCAGCAGTCAAGGAAATTGCTGCTGCAACGTGTATTTGGCGCGACATCGCACCCAGTGCCGAGAGCCTTGCTACCGACGGACTCGCCTTCCTGAAAGAAAAAGCAGCGCAATACCTATAAACAGTAGTAAATATGAAGTTTAAGCATTTATAGTAGATATTAGAATTAATTGGACACTCTGCACCGGCGAGGTTAGGAAACCTCGCCAGCGAGGAGAGGAACAGTCGAGTCCGCCGCAAAATCGTACGACTACGAACCTATCTCCCGTTTGTAGTAGGGCAATTTATTGCCCGTCGTGTTCAAGAAATTCTCAAGTGCTTTTTCCCATTACTATAAATCAGTAATACATGCTGCTAATTGTCAGAATCAGGATTGGCAGGATTAGCGAATTTTTAGGATTATACCCAAAATCGGAGGGATTGAAATGCGTTGCATCAAATCAATCGGACTGCTCTGTGCGATACTCTTTGCCATTTCCTTAACGGGCGATGTCGCGACACAGCACACCGCCGCAAATGAAATAGAGACCCATGCTGCGGAACCACAATTCCTCAGCAATATCCGACAACTCACTTATGATGGAAAACGTGCTGGCGAGGGGTATTTCTCCGAAGACGGCAACGCACTCATCTTCCAAAGTGAACGTGAACCCGATAACCCGTTTTACCAGATCTATTTTTTAGACCTACTGACCGGTGATACACATCGCGTCTCCACCGGTATTGGCAAGACAACCTGTGCCTTTTTCCGCCCGGGGACCGACGAAGTACTTTACGCTTCAACGCATCACGACCCCTTCGCGAAGGCGAAACAAGAAGAGGAGCTAAAATTCCGGGCATCCGGAAAAGAACGTCGCTACAGTTGGGACTACGATGCAGCGATGGACATCTTCTCGGCAAATCGTGATGGCAGCAACCTCAAGCAGCTAACAAACGCGCCCGGCTACGACGCTGAAGCGTCATACTCGCCTGATGGTCAACGTATCGTTTTCTGTTCACTTCGGGACGCATATCCGAAAAGCCAACTTTCTCCGAAAGAACTGAAGCAACTGGAAGTTGATCCCGCATATTTCGGTGAAATTTATATTATGAACGCCGACGGGTCAAATCAGACACGCCTAACAGACGCACCCGGATACGATGGCGGTCCCTTTTTTACACCCGATGGTCAACATATCGTCTGGCGACACTTCACACCCGATGGAAGCCAAGCAGACATCTACACGATGCGGATAGACGGTTCAAACGTCCAACGGCTGACGGATTTCGAGAGTATGTCCTGGGCACCTTACTTCCATCCGAGCGGTGCTTATGTTATTTTTGCCTCTAACAAACTCGGTTTTTCCAATTTCGAGTTATATCTCGTTGACGCGAGCGGCAGGCACGAACCCGTCCGAGTCACCTCAACCGATGGATTTGACGGACTCCCTGTTTTCTCACCAGACGGGAAGCGTCTCTGTTGGACCTCCAATCGAAACAGCCAAGAGGTTTCGCAGCTTTATCTCGCAGCATGGAATCACGAAGCTGCACTGACGGCAATTACTGCAGCACCCAAACACCAAAATTCACTTGTCCACACGATAGGAGAACGGATTTCTGACCCCAAATCCGCCAACAAAACAAGCATCCGACAGCATATTGAATTCCTTGCGGATGATGCGCTGGAAGGTAGGATGACGGGTTCAGAGGGTGCGAAGCGCGCAGCGGAACACATCGCCACACAGTTTGAAGCACTCAATCTCAAACCTATCAGTGATGAATCGAACTATTTTCAAAAGTTCGAGTTCACTGCGGGTAGGCGGATTATCGCCGAAGAGAACCGGTTTCATATCACACGTCAGATGCACGGTTCTGAACAGGTGACGGAATTCAGCGTAGAACAAGATTTTCAGCCGCTTTCTTTTTCTCGTAACGGTGTTGTTGAAGGTGAAGTGGTCTTTGTTGGGTATGGATTAACCGTCCCTGGCGAGTTAGGTGAGGGCTATGACGCTTATGCCGGACTGGATGTCCAAGACAAAATCGTTGTTGCCTTTCGTTATGTTCCTGAAGCGGTTACGCCGGAACGCCGCCAACAATTGAATCGATATGCCGGACTCCGTTATAAAGCGATGCAGGCGCGAGAGCACGGCGCAAAAGCGTTTCTCGTCGTCGCCGGTCCGAATTCTCCAAACGCTGGCAAGCTGATTCCACTCGATTTCGATAGTAGCCTTGCAGATTCCGGCATTGTTGCGGCATCAATAAGCGATACCGTCGCGAAGGCACTCTTTGCACCCTCTGGTAAAGACCTAAAAGAAATTCAGTCGGGGCTTGATGTGGAAAACCCACATTTCGTTGGGCAGTTTCCGTTACCCGATGTCAACGTGAAAATCGTCGTTTCGGTTGAGAAAGTGAAGAAAACCGATCAGAACGTGGTTGCCCTTCTCCCACCATCAGCATCCACAGATAACACCGAGTACGTTATTGTCGGTGCTCACTATGACCATATCGGACATGGTGAAATCGGTTCACTTGCGCGGAAAGGTGAAGAAGGACAAATTCACAACGGCGCAGATGACAACGCTTCCGGCACGGCTGTCGTCTTAGAACTGGCAGCAACGCTCAGTGAGGCGTACCAAGAACACCCAGAGAAGTTTCGTAGAGGCATTATCTTCGCACTCTGGTCGGGAGAAGAACTTGGACTCATCGGCTCTACGCACTTCGTCAACCATCCGACGGTCCCTTTAGAAAAAGTCGCGGCGTATCTCAACTTTGATATGGTCGGACGCCTCCGTGAAAACAAACTTATTTTGCAAGGGGTCGGTTCATCTTCGGTATGGACGAAACTGATTGAAAAGCGTAATATTCCGATCGGCTTTAACCTGACGCTACAAGCGGATCCCTACCTACCGACAGATGTGACGGCGTTCTATCCCAAAGAGGTACCGGTCCTCAGTTTCTTCACGGGTGGACACGAAAACTACAACCGTCCAACCGATGACATAGAAACACTTAATTATGACGGGCTTGAGCGGATCTCCAAATTGGCACACGGCATCATTTCGGATTTAATCAGTGCCACTGAACGTCCTGAATACGTTCGAGTTGAGCGGAGTCAATCAGAGGAAGGGAGCCGGGACACACTGCGGGCATATCTTGGCACAATCCCTGACTACACAACCGAAGGCACCGGTGTCAAACTCTCCGGTGTCCGTGCAGGAGGTCCCGCCGATAAAGCCGGTCTAAAGGGTGGTGACATCATCGTTGAATTCGGAGGACAGGCAATTACCAACATCTACGACTACACTTACGCGCTTGATGCAGTGAAAATTGGTGAACCTCTCGAAGTGGTCGTTCTCCGAGATGGAGAACGAGTCAAGTTGACAGTTACACCTGAAGCGCGGAATTAACTTTGTTAGGACTTACAAGGAGAACTTTATGAACACGCAAAACCTTAAATTGATATTTTGCATTCTATTTTCACTTTCAATCGCAGTGTTGTCTGGATGCGAGCGGATACCCGATGCGGGAATGACTGAAGATATGATCGCCCCACCTGATACCGAGACCATGCCGACCCTGAAAGTAGGCGTAATTCGTCCGCACCCATTGTACTTTAGTTTTGGTGAAGGGGCGGAACTGGCTTTAGCCGAAATCAATCAAACAGGCGGTGTTCTCGGTATGCAGGTCGAGTTTGTCTATAGAGAAGAACTCACAGCAGATGTCGTTCAATCTGCGACGGAATTGGTTGAAATGGAAAACGTTGTCGCAATATTGGGACCCCTGTTTTCAAGCCATGCCGTGAGGGTTGGACCGGTTATTAATGTGCCAACCCTTGTGGGAGCAACTGGCGCGAACGTGACAGAAACCGGTGATTTCCTGTTTCTCGTGGCGAGTTCTAATGCGTTGCAGGCGAAACTCATGGCACAATTCGCCGTGAATGAACTCGGCGCGAAGACGGCTGCGATGATCTGGCAAAACGAAGATGTCTATTCTATCGGTTTCGTCGAAGCGTTTGATGCCAATTTCCAAGAACTCGGTGGCAGCATTGTTGCCAGTGAAATTTATGAAACAGGCGATACAACGTTCGATGCCCAACTTGAATCCATCCAAACCGCCGACCCCGATATCCTATTTATTGCAAGTTTCCCACCAGAAAATCCACTCATAATGAAACAGGCAAGGGATATGGGCATTGAATCTATCTTTATTGGTAGCGACGGCATGGATGATTCTCTAATGTTTGAAGTCTTAGAGGACAACGCACCTCTTGAAAACACCTACTATTGTACCAATTTCGATCCAGATAAAGCAGCATTCATCTCGGCTTATGAAGGTATGTTTGGAAATTCCGCCAATGGGATTGCTGCATCTGGCTACGACGCCATGAAAATCTTGGCAATCGCGGTTGAGGCAGCAGGATCGACAGACCCAACCGCAATTCGGGACGCAATCGCTGCGATTACCGATTATGAGGGTGCCACAAGTATCTCTCATTTCGACGAGAACCGCCATCCTGTTAAAAGTGTGGGTGTCTTCCAAATTGTTGACGGACAGGTGCAGCCATACAAAGTTGTGGGAACCGATACAGTCTACGAGATTGCTGGATCCGAGTAAGTTAAACTAAAAAACGCGCTGCGACGGGCTTTCAAACCTCCGTTGCAGCGCGCTTTACGTTTTTAGACAGCCAAATCAATTTTCATCACTCAAGCGAGAGATGCGCGACGACCCCCGCATGATCGGAGGGCCATAACCCAGAGGCTAACCGATCGGCAGGTTCATCACCTATGGTATGTGTCATAACAGAAGCAGGAAGCTCCAGATTACGGACGAAAATCTGGTCAATTCGGACAGAGTGGTCACTCACTTCATTCAAGAGGTTGTCGTCCTGACAACAAGTGTTGCCGGTTCCCTCGGAATCCATCTGCCAAACGTCAATATACCCCGCCGATAGCAAAATTTGATAAGCAGTGCCGTTAGGTGCTCGTGTATTGAAATCTCCTAATAGGACAATCGGTAAGTTTTCGTCGCTAAGAATCTCCACGAGTTCTTGCATTTGCGCGACCCGAGCTGCCTCTACAGCTGCCTCTAAGTGTGTATTGACAACACGGTAAGTCGTACCAGAGACAGTGGCATCCACAGCAGTGTATCCCCTTTGGACTTCAAGCCCAAGCATTTCAATTGCCAGCGCGTTTGTGTAGTTCGCGCCCACGGGACGTGATATTGCGACATCGCTACGCGCCAAAATCACATCAAAATCGGTTAATCGGACATCCACAATTCCGGTATCAGCAAACATTGGCATTTCGACATCAATGTTTTGAACCTGCGCAGCAACTTGATAGTTTAGACCTTCCGCTTGAAGCGCATCCATCAGGACTTGCAGGAAATCTATGACAACCTCTTCAGCAGGAACAGTCCCACCGGCAATGCGGTCGCCTGGGCTCTGTCGGCGAATCAGCGAAATTTCTTGTAAACCGATAAGGTGTGGCTGATACGTTTTTATTGATTTAGCAATTGCTACAGCGCGTCCTGGAAAATCGGATGCCATGACGTTGTTGTACATATTAGCAACTTCTGTCGGAACCTGTAGCACATTCTCTACGGACAAAAGTGGTTCCGCACTGCTCCCGACATAAACGTTATAGGTCATCACCGTGAGTGGTTCCGCATCTGGGACACTGGCATCTGGTATCATCGGCATCTGTATTTTTTCACAACCCGAAAAACTCAACAGGATTGTAAATGACAGAATCACGATTCCGATGAAATGGACAGGTTTTGAAAATCTATTATAAAGACTCATTTTTTTTGACATATTCATCTCCAACGCCTCAATTTTTATAACGAGACTACTTGTTAACAAGCGATCTTTCGACCATCCTTGTATTGAATTTTTATCCAGCATGAAGAAACTCATGCGAAAAAGAAGATACCACAAACCTGCTTATATGTCAAACCGAATTGTCTTGTTACTTCCGCTTGACATTTACCTATCATTCCACTATACTTAAGGCAGTTTTTAAAATTTTTATGGAGGTATCGTAATGAAATTCTATTATCAATCCTGTTTGGATTATTGGAAATTAGTAGTCATAGGCACTCTTATGACAACAGCATTCCTTATTGGATGCAGTCAAAAAACGAGTGCACCGGAGTCCTCTCAATCAACATCCCTCATTGGGACAATTACCGAAATAGACGACCACGGTAACGCTGTGACCGATCTGGTAATCGCACCGTTTACGGAACGTGAATGGAAACTCGGGGACACGCTTGAAGCAGCATTTGCGACAGGGCAGAAAATTCAGATAAAATACGTTGAAAACTATGGGGATGTGCCTGAGGGAGACTATTTGGGACGGTTCTCAACCTCAACGCAACGGTTTAAAATTGCGATTAACATGGGAAACATCGCGAAAACCTTGGAGTTGAAGAGTGAAACTAAAGTGGTTCTCCAGAAAGTAGATTCCCCTTCAGCAGATTGAGCGGATTTCGCTTATGAAAGTTGATAACGCCTTTGATAAAACGGAATTATTGCAAAACCTCAGTACTGCCTACGATTTACCTTTGCAGTCCATAACCTTTTTCCCGGAAGGCGAAGACAGTTATGGCTATATTGTCTCGTCCGAAACCGGTGAAAAATACTTTGCTAAAGCCTCAACTTCGGTGCCAAATAGCCGTTTGCACGTAGCGTCCCGATTACGGCACAGATGCAACATACTCGGTGTTGTCGCGCCTCTGGAAACGCAGGAAGGTGTGCTGAGCATTCCGTGGCACAATTTCCGTGTTTCGCTATTCCCATTCATTGAAGGTAAAAGCCGTTGGGACTTGTGGAAAGTCGGAAAAGATTTTACTGATGCAGAATTATCAGAAACAGGAGCACTATTCGCGACAATTCACGGATGTCCAGAGACAATTGCATCCAATCACCTCACAGTCGCAAAGTATGATTTACCCGCGCGGCATGAACTCAACACAGTCCTTGAAGCACCTGCGAAAAAGATATCGCCCCAGAACCCATATCAGAAGCAGCTCCTCAAAGCACTCACACAGCATAAATCAGAGATTCTACAAGCAATTGAAAGATACGATAGTCTTGGACGTTCAGCAGAGACACTACAAACGCCATTTGTCATTACACACGGTGACCCAACACCTGGCAATCTCATTCTGGATACTGACGATCGACTCCACTTAATTGATTGGGATGGGGTCCGCTTAGGTCCACCTGAAAAAGATTTGGTCTCGTTCACCGGTGAACGGTTTGAGGTGGTCTTGGAGCGGTATCTCACGGAAAGAAAGAACGACGTTGCCCTACACGCAGATATTTTCGGCTTCTATATCTATGAATGGGCAATCAATGAAATCCGAGATTACGGCACCAAAATTCTTTTCAAAAACGACGACGCGACACAGAACGAATACGACTGGAAAAGCCTACAAGACTACCTTCCGCCGAACCGAGCGTATATGGAAGACGGAATTGCGGCTATCCGAAGCACATTGGCACAATATCAAAATTCTTAGCACACTTGAGATTTATAGTAAAACCAAAAAATAAAGAGACACTCTCCGCTCCCCTGGTAGGCGAGGTTTCTAACCTCGCCTCTTCTCCCCTGGTAGGCGAGGTTTCTAACCTCGCCGGTGCAGAGTGTCTAATTAATTCTAAACATTACTATAAACAGAAGTAGCGTAGCGGCAGAAAAATTATTTTTTGTCCTACATATCCAAATATGGAGGTCAGTTAGGCAATGTCTCAAATCAAATCTGTGCTACTTTGGGAAAACCAACGGCGTTATGTCCGTGAGGCGATCGATGCGGGTACCCTTAAAGGCGCGATTATCCCCACAGGAAGTACGGAACAACACAACGAACACTTAGCGATGTATCATGATACACAAAGCGCAGTGTATGTCTCCAAATTAGCCGCCGAAAAGTTGTTCCCACAAGTTATCGTAACAACCCCTTTAGCGATCGGTGTATCCGAACACTGGATGGATCATAAGGGGACTCTCACGCTCCGTCCGGAAGTCTTTGGCGAGGTGCTATACGATGTCGCTGATAGTATGCGTCGGCACGGCATTGATAACATCTTGATTATCAACGGGCATGCAGGCAACTCAGGTCCAGTACACGAGCGATTAGACGGCTATCGGGAAAAACTGGGCATTAATATCGCGTTCCACTCCTATTGGGAAGCATACACCGAAGAACTGGTCAAAGCGCAGATGGAATCGGGAATCTGCCCTGGACACGCAGCGGAGTTTGAGACGGCGTTTGCACTTGCCGCTTTTGTCGAAAATGTTGATTGGAACGGTGTAGATTACGACACCGCGAAGCTCACCATCTCTAACGAAGGACAAGCGAAAGCCGATCGGGAATATCACCATCAAGCCAAGTTAGCGACTGTTGAGAAAGGACAAGCGATGATTGATGTCGCTGTAGATTGGGTCGCGGAAAAGATGCAGGCAATGCTTTAGTAGCCGTCAGCGGTCAGCAGTCAGGACAGGTTGCTACGCAACCCTTTCAGCGGTCAGCAGTCAGTAAAGAGACTGTCCTTTAAAGAAAAATCTCTTGGTATTGCTAAAAGTGGAGCGCAGCGGAACGACCTGACTGCTGAAAGCGAAGCGACCTGACGACTGCTCTAATGTCCCTCAATAGCCTTCCGTAACCCGTCACCATTCTCTCGCCACCAACTGTAGAGAATAGAAATATCCGTGCCGATGCAGAAATGTCGGACCCCCATATCGAGATAGCGTTTCGCGTCGTCAGCACTTCCGATCTCAGCGCGCGGTGGTACTCCCATCTTTACAGCGGTTTTAAACACTTTATCGTGTGCATCCTGAATTTCAGGAGCCCCACGCTGACCGACTTTCCCGATACTCATGGAATAATCCGAACCGCCCCACTGAATCATATCAACGCCTTCAACAGACAGCACCTCTTCAAGGTTTTCAACGGTGCCTTTTTTCTCTATCATGATGACATTGACGACATCACGGAGGGCTTGGACGTATTCTGGACCCCCTCCATATCCCATATAGGAAAATCGGCGGGTCGCCACACCATAACTGCCGCCATCTTCGGGTGTATCGGCGCGCGTGATGCGAACGCACTCTTTGACATCTTCAACATTCTGACAATCGGCGTAAAGTACGCTCTGGAAGCCAGAGCCGATTGCCCGCTGTGCGATGAAGCCGCGCGGCTCTTGGTCAACCTTAATCATCGTAGAGATGTTGTGAAGCTCAGCTGCCCGACACAAGTTATCCAGATCGTGTAAATCAAATGGACCGTATTCCCCTACAAATTCGACATAATCGTACAACCCTGTATGCCCAATTGCTTCAACAATGGAGGGCCAAGTGGTATGGATATGGGTGCCAACAGTGGGTTTGTCAGCGTTGAGTAGTTCTCGAAAGGTATTTTTTCTCATCAATTTCCCCTCATCTGTTTGTAGTAGGGCGATTCATCGCCCGTAGTATATCTATATTATCAACAACCTGTACTTTTTGCAAATGCAAAATAGTGTTTGCTTATGAACACAATTTTTGCTAAAATTAAATTGTCTAAATCATTCCCTCTTAATGTGGAAAACGTAACGGCAACTTGCAACTCCGTCTGTCCCGCCAAACATCCCTATGAAACGGAGGTAACCCATGGAACACCTTATCACACTACCAACAAATTTTGCTGACTATTTGACAATTGAAAACGCCGACCTTCGTTTCACAGAAGCGACTGACGTTGCCGAGCGCGTCACCGGAGCAGGCGTAGAAATTCATCCGAATATGGATCACGCAGCGATCTTCTGCGACCCACCCCACCTCGTAGCCGACGGTTTGAAACGACTCGGTTATGTCAACGGTTGGGATGCCCGGTGTTATCCATCGCCTGTTGACGGCTGCGATTACATTAATGTATCGGCGCAATTACCCGCAGATAGCCCCGCACGCAGCGAAGGCTGGTTCGACTACGTCGCCGTTGTACATCCTGTTGACAAACCTGCACTCCAGCACATGCTGAGTCAAGGATACGGAAACCCGTTTATCCATCACTTGACTTGGGGACTTGTGCCACCGGAACGCACGACTACTGATGATTTTGAATATGCTAACTGTGTTGTACCGTTTATGGTGGAGAAACGTGAGGTCATCGGCGATGCAATCGGTGACGATCCCGGTACTCTGATTATCGCGTTACCAGAGGATGTCCTCTCACATCCGAAGTTTGAGGAATCTTTACCGTCATGGCTCGGAGACCTTGACAAGGAAGAATACCAGGTTGAATCGATGCAGGGCGGTGGATTTCTGATCCAGTTCTTCGTACTGACAGGCGGCAGGATTGAGGTTGCTTTGCGCGTTGACACAACACAGACGTTTAACCCAAAAAGCGTTCATAAGATTTCAGAAGATGAAATCAGTGCGGTGCAGGATGAATAGAGCACCATTCTATTTTTCATGAATTCTGATGTTAATACTAAAGTTTGGACAATTTTGAGTAAGTTGGCTCCCTTTTGTAGCATAACCTTTTAGGTTGTGCATGGAAACCTTTGCCATTCCTGAAAATCCTTGAATCCAGAAAATCCTGATGCTGACAACTGACAAAATATCGACACACCCGATAGGACATAAAAAACTTGACACCCGTCCAAAAGTATGATATAATTATACTATACGCAAAATAAGTTTGACGCTAATCTTCAAAAACCCACAAGAGCCAAAATGTTACACTTTTCGTCAAATTGTTTTTTTGCACACAGCAGAAAAATCAAAAGAAAAACGCCTATAAACCCTTACGGCCACTATGTTCTCCACCAATAGATATATGTGTTATCAAATGTTAAGTGATGTAACATTTAGTGTAACATTTTTAATGAGGTTATTAAAACACTTGCCAAGTCGCGCGGAATATCTACTGCCAATCTAATTCGGGAGTGGGTTGTCGAACGTATTGTTTCTTAGAAGGAGGTTCTAACAAATGGCGTACAGTAATTGGACCTTAGAAGAAGTATTAACAACATTTCAATTAGAAGCGACTGAATCTATAGACCTCTTTGCCAACATAGAACCCATAGAGCCAAGTGCTGAACTCATGGTGGAGTTAGAAAAAAAGGTCCCGGTAGCTGCCGCTGTAAATACAGAGAAAGCACGTTCCGAACTGATTGTCGCCAACGTCCTCATTGAACTCCGTGAGAAATTCGAGCGTCGCATCAGCCTCTTTTCTGGCATTGATTTTAATGTTGATACCGAAAATGGATTGACGGGGGTCTGCGACTTCTTAATCAGTTTATCGCCGATGCAATCTTTTTTACGGGCACCCGTTATTGTCCTTGTTGAGGCAAAGAAGGAAGATCCAGCACCTGGGTTAGGGCAGTGTGTTGCTGAGATGATCGCCGCACAACGTTTCAACAACGAAAAAAGGAATGACATTCCTTGTGTTTATGGAGCCGCCACGACGGGAACAGAGTGGAAATTTCTTAAATTAAAAGGCAACCATCTATCTATTGATATAACAGTCTACCAAATCGCACAGTGCAGCAAAATCCTCGGCATCCTCGCAAGTATGGTGGAACAAAAAGTGTAGTCTTCCGAGACGACTATAATTTCAGAAATCTGATATCAGCCCTTCGGAAAATAAATAATTTGCAATTAAAACACAAATACGGTATAATATTAAGAAATGGAGCGTTGTTAGCAAGAAACCCTTTTTAATCCAATCCAGAGAGGTTGAAAAAAGGATGCAAGATCGTAATGTGAATCGAAATTGTAAATCGGAATCGATTGAGTGATGCCTTTCTCGTCACATCAGACGGGAGAGGTTTTTATTTATTAAGAAAACGCAAATAACAAACGCATATAGGACAAAAAAAATGCCAATAACAGATTTCACAGGGCGCGAAAAAGCACAAGTCATGAACGCTGAAGAAATGCGTCGTGCCTTGCTCAGAATCGCTCACGAGATTTTAGAGCAGAATCATAAGCACATCGGAGATCTTGTACTCGTTGGTGTTAAAAGTCGAGGCGATATTATCGCCCACCGCATTGCCGAAAATTTGGATCGCATCGAAAATATTGAAGTCGACGTGGGTGCTATCGATGTTACACTCTATCGCGATGACCTCAATCTCTATGAAACGCAAATCCAGGTCAATAGCACCGAACTGCCCTTTGACGTTACGGGCAAGCGGGTTATCTTGGTAGATGAGGTGCTTTATACAGGACGCACGGTTCGGGCCGCAATGGATGCCCTGATGGATTTTGGCAGACCTGCAGCAATTCAACTGGCTACGCTGATTGATAGAGGTCATCGTGAATTGCCAATCGCTGCTGATTACGTCGGTAAAAATGTCCCTACCTCCCGAAAAGAGTTCATTCGGGTGCAGCTTGCCGAAGGGCATGGCACAGACGCAGCGACAATATACGAAAGAGAGGATGAATGAGCGACACATTTATTGCTAACGGGCATATCATTGATCCAGCCAATAACATTGATGAAGTTGGTAACCTTCTTATCACCGATGGCAGAATTTCCCGAATCGATGGTAAGGAAAAGGTTCCAAAATCCCAGACTTCTGATGTATACGATGCGACAGGTTTGATTGTCGCACCCGGCTTGATTGATATGCACGTCCATCTGCGTGAGCCAGGGTTTGAGCATAAAGAGACAATAGCTACGGGTACAGCGGCTGCAGCAGCAGGTGGATTCACGTCGGTTGCTTGTATGGCGAACACATCACCAGTGGTGGACACACCGGAAAAGATTGAGCAGATTTATGACATAGCGCAAGAAACTGCGGCAACCAATGTATTTCCTTTCGGTAGTATTACCAAGGACCTTGCAGGTAATGAACTCACCGATATGCGTGGGATGCGTTCCGCGGGTGCAGTTGGTTTCAGCGACGATGGTGTTACCGTTATGAATGCTGCGCTCATGCGCGACGCACTCGCCTTGAGCGCAGAACTCGGTTTCCCAATTATGGTTCACTGCGAAGATCACAATCTCAATGCAGGTGCGGTGATGAATCTCGGAGAGACTTCCCGAAAGTTAGGTCTCATCGGCAGCCCAAACGCCGCGGAGGACATCATCGTCGCACGGGACATCATGTTAGCAGAGATGACAGGTGGACATCTCCATGTGCTTCACGTGAGCACAGCCGGTGCCGTCGAGTTAGTCCGCCAAGGCAAAGACCGAGGCGTTCATCTGACCGCCGAGGCGTGTCCACACCACTGGATCCTCACCGATACGGAGGTGGAGAAACAGGGAACGAATGCAAGGATGCATCCCCCTTTACGCACACAGACCGATATTGATGCGGTTATCGACGGTTTGCAGGACGGGACAATTGACGCAATTGCGACCGATCATGCCCCGCACGCACCTTTTGAAAAAGCACAAGGCATGCTTGACGCGCCCAACGGAATTATCGGCTTAGAAACCTGTTTACCCCTTGTGTTTACATATCTCGTCAAGCCAGGACATCTTACATTGATGGAGGCGATTGCGAAAATGACCGCAATTCCGGCAAACATCCTCGGTATCGACCGCGGGACCTTGTCCGCTGGAGCAGTCGGAGATGTCACCATCATCGATGTTGATTCGGTGAATCGGGTTGACGTAACAAAATCTCGTTCAAAAAGCCAAAACACACCTTTCGATGGATGGGAACTTAAAGGCTGGCAGACAATTACACTCCGAGAGGGCAGCAGAATAGGAGTATGCCACAGTTGATAATAAAAAAGCATGTAGCCTGCAACAACGGCGCAGGGGGATATACGGAGAGGATTGTTCCTCACGCAACTCCCCTGAACGAACCGCAAGGAACATTAAAAAAATGAAAGCAATTTTGGCATTAGCCGACGGAACAGTTTTTGAGGGCGAACAGTTTGGCGCGACGGGTGAAACCGCCGGCGAGGTTGTCTTTAATACCAGTATGACGGGTTATCAGGAAGTTTTGACCGATCCTTCTTACAAAGGACAAATCGTCACAATGACATACCCGTTGATTGGCAATTACGGCTGCAACGAAGCAGACGTTGAATCCATCGGTCCACAAGTAGAGGGATTTGTCGTTCGTGAATACAGCGCATACCACAGCAATTGGCGTTCAAAATGGAGTTTAGATACCTACCTTGCCGAACACGGTATTATTGGTATTCAAGGGATAGACACCCGGGCCCTCACCCGTCGTCTCCGGGTGCACGGGGTTATGAACGGTTGTCTCTCCACGGAAGATCTGAACCCTGAGTCTCTGGTCGCAAAAGCCAAAGCGTGGCACGGCTTGGTCGGTTGGGACTTGGTGCAACGCGTGACATGCCCGAATCCGTATGCATGGCGGAATGGCCATCCGTCTTCGGTTACCAGTCGTCAGTTAAGAGATGAATCTGTTAAACCAGAGCTCTTCTTAACTGATAACCGACAACCGACAACCGACAATTATAAAGTTGTTGCCCTCGATTTCGGTATTAAATATAACATCTTGCGTCAACTGACAGAACACGGATGCGAAGTCCAAGTTGTGCCAGCAAAGACAACCGCTGAAGAGATTCTCGCCGCAGAACCAGACGGTGTGTTCTTATCAAACGGTCCAGGGGATCCAATGCCAGTCGGCTATGCGATTGAGACAATACAAGGGTTGATGGGCAAAAAACCGCTGTTCGGCATCTGTTTGGGGCATCAACTCTTAGGGCTTGCCCTCGGCGGAAAAACGTTCAAACTCAAGTTTGGACATCGAGGCGCAAATCAACCCGTTAAGCATCTTGAGACCGATCGGGTTGAAATTACTTCACAAAACCACGGATTCTGCGTTGACATTGACTCACTGCCAAACAGCGTTGACATTACACATGTTAACCTAAATGACGACACACTGGAAGGGATACAACATCGGGAGTATCCCATTTTTTCCGTGCAGTATCATCCGGAGGCATCCCCCGGTCCGCACGATGCAAGTTATCTCTTCTCGCGTTTTACAGAGATGATGGATTCTTAACTACAACTAAAAAAATGCCAAAACGAACAGATATACAAAAGATCTTAATTATCGGATCCGGCGCGATTATCATTGGTCAAGCGTGCGAGTTTGACTATTCAGGAACGCAGGCATGCAAGGCACTCAAAGAGGAGGGGTATGAAATTACCCTTGTCAATAGTAATCCTGCGACTATCATGACCGACCCGGATTTCGCCGATCAGACCTACATTGAGCCGATTACAGCGGACACGGTGGAACTCGTCATTGCCAAAGAGCGTCCACAGGCACTGCTACCGACGCTTGGTGGACAAACAGCTCTGAACGTGTCTGTCGAACTTGCGGAAAATGGCGTATTAGATAAGTACGAGGTCGAACTTATCGGTGCCAAATTGCCAGCCATCCAAAAAGCAGAAGACCGCGCCCTCTTCAAAGAGGCAATGATAAAAATCGGATTGGATGTCCCTGAGAGCGGCATTGCACATTCCGTGCAGGAAGCCCTTGATCTCGTTAAAGGGATCGGTTTCCCCGCAATCATTCGCCCCGCGTTTACGCTCGGCGGCACGGGCGGTGGGATTGCTTACAATATCGAAGAATACGAAAAAATGGTCGCCACCGGTCTCGCGCTAAGCCCAATCAGCGAACTTCTTATCGAAGAATCCGTTATAGGTTGGAAGGAATTCGAGTTGGAGGTTATGCGAGATGGGGCAGACAATGTCGTCATAATATGTTCGATTGAAAATGTCGACCCGATGGGAATCCACACCGGTGATAGCATCACCGTTGCACCTATTCAAACCCTAACAGACAAAGAATATCAATTAATGCGGGATTCGGCGATTAAAATTATCCGCGAGATTGGTGTTGACACCGGCGGCTCGAATATCCAATTCGCTGTTGATCCGAAAACAGGTAAACAGGTGGTCATTGAGATGAACCCTCGCGTCTCTCGGAGCTCCGCGCTCGCCTCAAAAGCCACTGGATTTCCGATCGCTAAGATCGCTGCAAAATTGGCTGTCGGTTATAATTTGGACGAAATACCCAACGACATTACAGCTGAAACACCAGCCTGCTTTGAACCTACGATTGATTATGTCGTTGTTAAAATTCCGCGGTGGGCGTTTGAAAAATTCCAAGGCACCGATGAAACCCTCACGACACAAATGAAATCCGTTGGGGAGGCGATGGCGATCGGTGGGACATTTAAAGAGGCACTACAGAAAGGGTTACGTTCGTTAGAAACCGGGTGGTCCGGGTTGGACAACCATCCACTTGATGAACTTCCACTGTCCGAACTCCCGAGTAAACTCAGCATTCCGAACGTCAAGCGCATTTTTTATATTAAAGCCGCCCTTGCGCGTGGAATGAGTATTGAGGAAATTCATGCCTACACGCACATTGATCCCTTTTTCCTCTACAATTTGAAGGAAATCGTTGACTTTGAACAGACCTTGTCCCAACCGGGGACGCAGCAATACATAAAGCAGCATTTACAAGATCCCGTGTTAAATCACACACCACAAAACGGCGAACCTGATGGGATACCCACAAAGAAACTCTTGCAGCAAGCAAAACAATTCGGATTTTCGGACCGACAATTAGGGGACATCTACGACGTATCCGAGGGAGCCATTCGTGAATGTCGAGAAGGGCTCGGTATTGAAGCGACCTTTAAAACCGTTGACACCTGCGCCGCAGAATTTGAGGCAGAAACGCCCTACTATTATTCTACCTGTTCCAGCGAAGACGAGGTGCGTCCATCCGATAAACCGAAAATCATGATCCTTGGCGGGGGTCCAAACCGTATCGGACAAGGTATCGAATTCGACTACTGTTGTGTCCATGCTGCCCTTGCGCTGAAAGCCGATGGTTATGAAACCATTATGGTGAACAGCAATCCCGAAACCGTCAGTACAGACTACGATACTTCGGATCGGCTCTACTTTGAACCGTTAACGCGCGAAGACGTTTTAAATATTTATCACAAAGAGAAACCCTTCGGTGTCATCGTTCAGTTTGGCGGACAGACCCCATTAAACCTTGCTATCGCGCTCAAGGACGCAGGCGTTCCGATAATCGGCACCAGTCCTGAAGATATTGCGCGCTCCGAGGATCGGAAACTCTTCAAAGCGGTATTAGATGAAATTGGATTGATGCAATCACCTAACGGTACGGCAACATCAAGCGAGGAAGCCGCGCCTATCGCTGCAGCACTCGGCTATCCTGTTATTGTCCGTCCGTCTTACGTTTTAGGTGGACGTGCGATGCAAATCGTTTACGACGAAGCACTCCTACATGAATACATGCATTCTGCCGTTCAAGCCTCACCGGAACATCCAGTTCTTATCGACAAATACCTTGAAGAGGCGATCGAAGTAGACGTTGATGCAATATCCGATGGTGAAAAGACGGTGATTGGTGGTATTATGGAACACATTGAGGAGGCAGGTATCCATTCGGGAGACAGCGATTGCGTGTTACCACCCTATACACTCGTAGATGAACAGATTGAAAACCTAAAAACTTTCACCTACGCTTTAGCAAAAGCACTACGCGTGCGCGGCCTGATGAATGTCCAGTATGCAATAAAGAATGATGAAATCTACGTGCTTGAGGTAAATCCCCGTGCGTCTCGAACCATCCCGTTTGTTAGCAAAGCGATCGGTGTGCCACTGGCGAAACTTGCAGCGCGTGTCATGGCAGGCAAAACGCTCGCCGAACTTGGATTTACCCGTGAAATCGAACCCTCGTATTTCAGTGTCAAGGCACCGGTTTTTCCGTTTAACCGCTTTCCAGGTTCTAATACTCGACTTGGACCCGAAATGAAATCTACTGGAGAGGTAATGGGGATTGATACAGATTTCTCTCGCGCCTTTGCGAAAGCACAAAAGGCTTGCGGTTACACGTTACCGTTGGGTGGCAAAGTCTTTATTAGCGTGAAAAACAAAGACAAGCGCGCGATTATTTTCATCGCCAAGAAACTCATAGATATGGGCTTTGAACTCATCGCCACGCACGGAACTGCAAAAGTGCTTCTTCGCAACGGAATGGAATCAGAACTCGTCTTCAGCATCGGAAAAGGCAGACCGACGATTCACGACTATATCAAAAATCACGCCGTTGCCCTGATTATCAATACGCCG
Source organism: Candidatus Poribacteria bacterium (assembly GCA_965232115.1). Lineage (GTDB taxonomy): Bacteria > Poribacteria > WGA-4E > WGA-4E > WGA-3G > WGA-3G. Next base: position 1,553,860 of record OZ246958.1, on the reverse strand, counting down.
ACTGGAGACTTGCACCGTCCGAATGAACTCTTAATTCGGGAGATGGCGATAACACATGACATTCCGATTTTTTCAACTATTCCTGGCGCAGCCGCAGCTGTTAATGCTATTGATGCGCTGCAGCGTGGAGATATTACTGTCACGTCCCTCCAAGATTATTTTCGGACGCTTTAATAGTTATTGATTATAGTTTCAGCTAAGCGTGTGGCAAATGCCACAGGCCCTTGCTTACCATAATGAGTTACCGACAACCGACTGCTGAAAACTGAAAAGTGTAAAAAGGATAGACAAATGGCAACCAACGACTCTATACAAAGAAACACCCGATGGGTTCAGACCTTTGACCGGATTCTCGAAATGCTGAATCTTGATATCGATCGTCCCGTGAGTGTCCTGAAAATTGAAGATGGTAGGGAGGTTGTCGTTGTACAGCCAAACGCCTTCACTATCTCGCGCATTTACGCGACAGGTCGTCCTGACGGTACGCGTCCACACGGGATGGATTCCTATTACGATTATTTTTTCGCAAAATTAAGGACCTATGAAGAACAGCACGGGACTCGCGAAGGATTCCAATTAGAATCAGAGGAATGGCAAACGCTCTTTGAGGAATCCTTTCATCGCTATACACGCTACCTTTTGTTTGCAGGCATCAAACGATGGAAAGACGTGCAGCGTGATACCGCTACTAATATTGCCGTAACGAATCTGGCACGCCAATGTGCCCCACCAGATGTCGCTTGGCAGAGCTATCAATATAAGGGTTACATGCTTATGATGCACAGCATCGCCAGCGCAGAATTGAGTTTGCAAGAAGACGATGCAGCGGCAGCATTACAACATATAGACACCGGTATCCGACAGATTGGGGAATTTTGTGGTGAATGTTTGCGCGAGGAGCACGGGGAAGCAGAAAATATTACACGCGAACGCTACCTCAGTAACCTCATAGAATTTCGTTCTGATCTGGAAGCACTTGATACAGAAACCACCGAGACAGAAAGCGATGAAGAGGATATTTTAGCGGAATTGGAAAGATTACTAAACGAAGACGAAGATGAAAATGAAGCGTAGTTCCTACTTCCGTTAAATCCTTTGGTTAAAAGGTCGAAGACAGTAAAGTTCCAAGTCTTACTCGGCTATAGCGGTTCTCCCTCCGCGGGGGCTTGTAAGAGGATACCACCAAGAAACAAAAATGCAATACCTCGGGTGAGTATATGCAACTGTATATCCATGTTCAGGATAACACCCACTGGAAAAGCGATTATCGAAATAAAGAACAAATACATGCCAATCGAATTTCCCCAGGCACCAAGTGCCGAACCATAACAGATTGCTAACAGTGCACACAGAAAGGCACCGGTCATAAAGAGTGCCTCTCCCCATTCTACCCAGAGCGTATAAAGCGATTCTCCAATCGAAGCAGTAGAGGTTTCATTTGCTAACTTGGATAGTTCGTTCAACGGAGCAGTTTGCGAGCAGTGGGCTATTAACTCTATAATAAGCCACGATACGGCAAAAGTCGCGCCCAAAATGCTGCGTGTACCTGCTTCCGAAGAAAGCAAGCCATAACTGGCTAACAAAGTGGGAATCAGCAAAATAAGCGTTAGAACGCCTATACCGTGAAAAACCCCTATTCTCCCTATAAGTTCAAACTGTTTCTCTGATAGAATAAATGATAAACCAAAAATAAACCAAATACTTGACGCGAGCATGAGGAAACCGCTCAAGATACCAGTGAGCCCACCGAGCCTATACAGTGAACTGAGATTTCTATCCATTCATTCCTCCGAAAATTATGAATAAATTTTCTTATAGTGTTCGTTATTAAATTTATAGTTTATCAAAATTCTCAACTTTAAACAATACTTTTTTGGCGCGATAAGGTATCATAGTCCTATAGATTAAGAAATGTGATTAGAAATTTGAGATATTGGGAAGGTGCTTCCGACCATGGACACACAGAAAACCGTGCTTGTTGTAGATGCTGATCGGACGGAACGTGAACTTGTCTGTGAAACGTTAGCCGGCAAAGGGCTCCGTCTCGTTGTTACAGGCAATATGTATCAGGCATTTTATCATATTGAACACCTGAAGGTAGATATTCTTATTGCACAATTGAAAGCAAGACGGATTGACGGATTAGCACTGTTGGAGGCGGCGATACAGCATCATCCAGATGTCGGCGTAATTTTTATCACAGAACCAAACATCTTAGAAACTGACATCGGTATCAGAGCGATGCTCGCTTACAAAGATACCTATTTTCTGCCAAAGCCAGCCAACCCAGTTCATCTGGCGGCACTGCTACACAGAACCCTCGAAAATCAACGTCTCGCGTTTGAAAATCGGCAGCTGCAATCACAAATAGATGAAAACGAAGGTCTACGTCGTTTGACGGGCAAGTCGCCTGAAATCACCAAAATCCGAGAAATGATTGCCCAAATCGCACCGACTAAAGCGACTGTAATGATTTACGGCGCACGTGGTACAGGAAAGGAATTAGTTGCTCGCGCGATTCACCACCGCAGTTTGCGACACGGTTCCCTGATCGCATTTAATTGTGCAACACTGAACGAAAACCTTGCTGAGTCTGAACTCTTTGGGCATGAACGCGGTGCCTTCAGTGGCGCCTATCATCAACGCAAAGGGAGATTTGAACTCGCGCACGGCGGCACCCTATTTCTCGATGAAATTTCGCAGCTGAGTTTATCCAATCAAGCACGCCTCTTGCGGGTGCTTGAGGAACGCGAATTTGAGCGCGTCGGTGGAGACAAAACGATACAAGTTGATGTCCGAATTGTATGTGCCACAAATCACGATTTAGAAGAGGCATCAAGGAAACGCGAATTTCTACCTGACCTCTACGACCGACTTAATGTAGTCCCCATTCATCTTCCAACGCTTCAAGAACGTATCGAAGATATCCCACTCCTCGTTAAAGACTTTCTCGAAGAATTTTGTCTACAAAACAACAAATCTCTGGTAAGCCTTTCACCAGAGGCCATCAGAACACTGATGAAATATAAGTGGCCCGGAAATGTTCGCGAATTGAAAAACTGTATTGAGGGTATCGTTGTGATGTCCACCCAATCCACAATACAGCAGATTGACTTACCGGAACGAATTCTCAAAGCAACCGGAATAGAGTTTTCAAATTTACCCTCAGTTCCGGATGTCTGGGCATCAACTGCCGTGATCGAAGGGAAGCAGCCTTTAAACGTGGAAGTCGGCATGTCGCTTGATGAAATCAACCGTGAAGCACTCCGTGCTACCCTCGAATCTGTAGACAATAACAAAGCAAAAGCAGCAGAAATACTCAAGGTGAGTCGTCGTACGATTCAGCGAAAAGCAAAAGAGTACGGCTTGCGCCAAGAGCAGGACTCGTAAGCGAATATCCGCTAACTGCTACTCAAGAGTTTCTGCTTATTTGCGTAAACCTGCTTATAGTAATCTACGCGTTTCAATTGCGAAGCCGCCGTCTCGTCAATGACCACAATTGTTCGCGGATGCATCTGTAGCACCGATGCTGGCACCTCCGCCGTAATCGGTCCTTCCACAGCGTGTGCGATCGCCTCCGCTTTTGACCCCCCACTTGCCAATAGCAGACACTGTTTTGCTTCCATAATTGTGCCCACTCCCATTGTAATCGCCATTTTTGGCACCGCGTCAACAGTGCCACCGAAATGCGGCGCGTTCGCCTCCAAGGTACTCTGCGCAAGCGTTTTGATGCGCGTTCGAGAGCCGAGGGAAGAACTCGGTTCGTTAAAACCGATATGTCCGTCCTTTCCGATACCGAGCACTTGGATATCAATGCCGCCAGCATTTACGATTGCGGCTTCGTATCTTTCGCAGAATTCCTCATGTGCAACCGCAGTGCTCTGTGGGATATGACAATTCTCTGGCGGAACATTAACAACACTAAAAAAGTGGGTTTCCATAAAAGTGTGGTAACTATACGGATGGCTCGGCGGGATTCCGACGTATTCATCCAAGTTAAAAGTCGTCACCTTCGAGAAATCGAGCCCTTCTGTCTTGTGCATCCGCGCCAAGGCTTCGTAAAGCCCAATAGGGGTGCTACCCGTAGCGAGTCCCAAAACGAGATTCGGCTTTTTTAAAAGGGCATCCCGAATGATCTCCGCTGAAACTGCTACAAGTTGGGCATAAGTAGGTTGAATGATAATTTCCATTGATTCTGTAGATACGCTTTCTAAGGGTGGTAGGCGTTTCTATTTTAGACATTCCCAGCGATAATTCTGTCCATATCATCACTGATGCCATGCACTGTTCCTTCCGGATTGCCTTTATCAACAGGTAGTTCCGCCGTTATATAGTCGTCATAACCGATCTCTTCAAGCGCCGCCATGACAGCGTTCCAATTAATTGTGCAGTCCTCAATGAGATAAGTGAATCTGCGTTCATCTGCGTTAAAACCTTTGACATGTACTTTAGAGATACGATCTCCGAGAGAACGGATCCAGTGTTGGGGATACCCGTATAGGACGATATTGCCGACATCGAAATAGGCAGTTATCGTATCACTCTCAAACTCATCAAGATACTGACAAAATTCTATTGGACTGAGCAGAAATTTATTCCAAACATTTTCAAGGGCAATCGCGATGCCTTTTTCTGCCGCTTCTGGAATTAACTTGTGAATTTCCGCCTGCGAACGCCCATACGCCTCTTCATAACTCGTTCCGTCATTTACAACAGCGGGAACAAGCAACACAGTATCTGCCCCGACAGCCGATGCGGTTGTTATTGAATCAAGCATACCCGCTCGCGATTCGGCGCGAACGCCATCATCTGGATCAGAAAGTGGACACGCCCAATGTTTACTATTCATCACACTGAACACTTCCAATTGGCATTGTGCTGCGATCTGTTTTCTTTCGTGTCGGTCGGCATCATTTTCGAGAGTGCCGATTTCAACACCGTCAAATCCGGCTTCCTTTGCAAGTCTGAAGCGCGCTTCCGTCGAATCACCCGGCAATGAACCGATACATATTCCTTTCTTCATTCCGCTTCCTTTCGATTATGTTTGTAAACTTTATTTTTTCTCATGCTTATTTGCGACTTGTGCTTCCTGAATTTTCAGTAGCAACTTGTTGTACTCATTTGCATCAGGTGCTAACGCGAGCGCCTGATTAATCGCCGTTAAAGCTTTAGCATATTCAGCATTGCGATAATAGGTATACGCGAGTGTGTCGTAATGTTTCGCCGTCGGCATCAAAGTGACTGCGTGTTCGGCTAAGTCAATTGCTTGCTGCATCTCTTTACCGAGTCCAGCGTAGAGTCGTGCCAAGTTGTTATACGCTTCCGCTGCGGTGTTATCTGCCGCAATCGCTTGTTTGAATGCCAGAATTGCTGGTTCAAATTGGCGTTGGTTGATATAGATGACCCCCAACTTCCCCCACACTTGTGAATTATTGGGAGCAATTTTTGTAGCCTTCTGGTAGACCCCAATGGCTTCCTCAAGATTGCGCTGTTGAATAAATACCTCACCAAGGCTGAGATATGCTGGTAAGTAAGATGGGTGTACCTGTATTGCAGCTTCGTAGATTTGAGATGCCTCTGTTAAGTTGTCATAAGTTTCATGGAGTTCACCGAGTTTAATGTAGAGCATCGGCAAGTTCGGATTACTGTAGAGGGCTTCTCGGTATTGGTGCATCCTATCTTCGTAAGTTTTTAAGCGACGAAACTGCGTCATCGCCGTCTCAGCGTGTTCACTATTCCCAAGTCGCCGGTGTGCAAGAGCACGCCGATAGTGCGCCTGGGATAGGTAGCGGTTCCGCGCGAGGGCAGCCTCGTAATACGCAAGAGCCTGTTCCAGTCGATTTTGCATTTCTGCCACTCTTCCCAATCCGTAATAGGATTCAGTCTGGTTCGGATTCAATCGAATGCCTGCATGATACGCTTTCTCAGCGTCATCAAATCTACGTTGGCGCGCATAAACATCGCCAAGATGAGTGTGCGCTTCGGCAGTCTCAACCAGGAGTCCAAGGGCTTGTTTGAGATGACTTTCAGCCAGCAATAACTCGCCTTGCACTTTGTAGACGATGCCTAAATGAAGGTAAGCACTTCCATGAACCTCCGGCTGCCCATCCAGTGCCAATGCAGCCTGATACGCCGTTATCGCCTCACTGAGACTATTGAGTTCCTGGTAGACAATACCGATATAGCATTGGGCGAAACTGCTAATACGCTCGGAGGTGGCGAATTCTTTTCGGATAGATTGAAATTCAGCAAGTGCCAGATTGTACTGTTCCGTGTCAAGATAACGGATTCCACGTTCAATCCGGCTATTGAGTTCTGCTTCAGTATCGCACCACCCTTGCATCAATACAGGTGGAACGAGCAGAATAAAGGAGAGAAACAAGATTTTCACTGGAACGGACAGACGGGACTGATGCGTAAACATGCATGGATGAAGAAATAGATGTGGGACGGAGAAACCCCGTCCCTACACTTTGTGGATGCGTTATTAGTCACGACGTGCTTTGAGTTGTCCCCATGTAGTAGAAAGTTTGTCCTGAGGTTCAACTGGGAGTAGATTCCCATCCATAACATCGGTGACCTCATCAGCATCAAGTGCCCTATCGTAGACATAGAGGTCATCAATGTAGAATTTCGCAGCATTATAATTCGTTTTTCCAATATAGAGTTTCTCTGCCCCTTGCGCGTGATCCTTGGGAACAGTCTGTTCGTCAACCACTTTACCGTCAATGTAAAATAGGAAATCAGTACCCTCTTTGATCCCAGCAATGTGATACCACTTATTTTCGTCAAATGTATCGCCTTCTCCATCAGGACCGACACAATGGCTTCCGGCGTTGCCGGGATTGAACCGATAGTGGATGTGCAAGGGGACGCGGTTACAGGTCCATATACCAGGTGAACGGTCAGAGCCGGGTGCCTTTTTCGCGATGATTTGATCCCAGCCACCGGAGTTTGGATCCGTAAAGTTGAGCCAGAAGAGATAGGAGTTGTCTGTATAATCTTCTAATTCCTTGAAGGAATCGACCGTCACACTGTCTGCGCCTTTTGCGAATAACATTGAGCCGTTGCCGTAGACTACTTCATCTTTGACAATCTTCGCCCCATCAACTATTTCACCATCATTTCCGCCCCCGGTTTCATCTACAAGTTTTCCACCTTTGGCTTCATCGAAACTGAAGTAAAGGATTAAACCCTTATCTTGAACCTGTGCGGCATTCGTGGAGAGTGCGCTGCCCATCATTAGGAGGGCAACGGCGAATAGATATACCATTGAACGCATGAGTAAACCTCCTCATGTCTATCTGAAATATGGTTGTTAATGGACAGTGCCAGTCCGTTACACGGAGTTGTTCAATGCCCATAGTTGAGTTGAAAAGAAACTTTTCCTTTAAACCACAAGCGTATCGTACAAAAAACCCTAAAATATGTCAAGAAAAATCTACCTTCAGCCTTTAAGTTTCCATAGAAACCGATGATATCTGATTTTCAGATATGATATAATTAAGATAGGCACACGGCTACCATCGGTGTTTCAAACCAATAAAATCTTTGACATCCCTTTACGCCTATGCTACGATATGATACAACTTAACAGAAAAGGATACGAAAAATGAAGGATACCGATAACCAGTCCATCTACGTTGTTGCCATCTGCGGGAGTCTGCGACAGGGGAGTACGACACACGCTGCACTCCAAATCGCGCTCTCTGCTGCAGAAGCGGCAGGTGCTAAAGTTGAATTGCTCGACCTGAGTGAATACGAACTCGTTTTTCAAGGCTCTGTTGCGAACGAGAGCGACTACCCACCCGGGGTATTCAAACTGCGGGAAAAGGTCCAACGCGCCGACGGCATACTTCTCGGTTCGCCGGAATACCACGGCAGCTTCAGCGGGGTCCTCAAAAGCGCACTCGACCTGATGGGGTTTGACGAATTCGAGAATAAAGTTATCGGGCTCATCGGTGTGTCCGGTGGACGGATGGGAGCCGTAAACGCTATTTCTATGTTACGAACGGTAGGAACTGCACTGCACGCTTGGGTTGTCCCGAATGACGCATCAATTCCGAACTCGTCCGATGCGTTTGATACGGATGGCAATTTACGTGACGCTGAACTCAGTGAGCGTGTTAAAGCCGTAGGCATACAGGTTACTGAATTTGCTGCGCTTCGGCATTCAACGTGAAAGCAGAAAAAACAACACAAACAGAACACAATAAATTAGATGAACACTATACACAACTGGGATGCCTGGATTGGCACAGATGAAGCCGGAAAAGGCGATTATTTTGGCCCGCTTGTGGTTGCAGCCGTTTATGTAGACGCAGCGTGCCGCGAAACCTTTTCGACTTTGGGTATCACCGATGGGAAAAAGCTATCGAACCGACGCATCCAACACCTCGCTGAACTGATGCACAATGACTATGAGGAGTATATCGTTGTTGTTGAAAAAATGCCGACCGACTACAACACTCTTTACAACGATCTCCGTAGGCGTGGACAAAACTTAAATCACTTACTCGCTTCGCTTCATGGAGAAGCCATCCGGACATTGGCAACTCGGGTAGGTGCGAAACACGCCCTTGTTGACAAATTCTCTAAAAATGACCTTATCACACAACAGTTCAAACAACAAACAGATGATGAACGACACCCAAGAATAGAAATAATCCAAGTGCCAAAAGCGGAACGGGATATCGCTGTTGCTGCAGCCTCTATTATTGCTCGTGACACTTTTCTAAAGCGGATGGAAGCACTGTCTGAAAAATATGAAATACGTCTACCAAGAGGTTCATATCAAGTTGTTGATGCGGGTAGAGAATTTATCCGATTGCATGGAAGCAATGCTCTGGAAGATGTCGCGAAACTTCATTTCAGTTTGACAGATGCTGTCCTTCGTAAACAAGTTTTCTTTTATAGTAAAGTTTAAAAATAAATAGACACTTCTACTCTCCCGCGGTAGGCACGGTTTCCTAACCGTGCCGGTGCAAAGTGTCTCATTAATTCTAAGATCCACCATAAATTTTTTTCGCGCGAGACAAATTATGGAAGAATTATTTAGCGTCCACTACGCCGAAGTTGGACTCAAAGGGAAAAATAGGATATTTTTTGAAAAACGACTGGTAAGTAATATCAAGATTGCCCTGCGCGGCACCGGCTATGCAAAGGTAGAACGACTTCACGATAGAATTCTCGTACGACTCGAAAAAAACGCCGATGTCGCTCAAATTAAGAAACGTCTACAACAGGTCATGGGGATCGCCTATTTTGAACTCGCCTGCGCTACGGAGAGAAATATGACGGCTATCAAAGAGACCGCCCTGCAGCAAATTCAGGGAAGAACTTACGAGTCTCTTAAGGTCGAAACAAAACGAACTGACAAAACTTTTCCGCTAACGTCGCCGCAAATTAGTGCTGAGGTTGGCGGACACCTCATTGAAAAGACCGGTGCGAAAGCAGATATGCATAATCCGGATCTCATCTGTTGGATTAAAATAACACAGAAAAATGCCTATATCTCTACAGAAAAGATCCAAGGTATTGGTGGATTGCCTGTCGGTGTAAGCGGAAAAGTGCTCGTAATGTTGTCTGGGGGAATTGACTCTCCTGTTGCTGCATGGCAAATGATAAAGCGCGGTGCGAAAGCCGTTTTTATTCACTTTTATAGCTACCCATATACCGATAAAGCGTCTCTGGAGAAAGTGATTGAACTCGCTCAGATTTTGGCAGTTTCAAACTATCGAAGTCTGGTTTATCTCGTTCCGTTTGCTGAACTCCAGCAGACTATTGTTACACAGACACCGGCACCGTTCCGCGTTTTGTTGTACCGGCGGATGATGACGCGCATCGCAGAACGAGTGGCGACTTTGGTAAACGCCGAGGCACTTGTTACAGGTGAGAGCCTCGCACAGGTCGCTTCACAGACGCTAACGAATCTTCGTACCATCGAAGCGATTGCTGATATCCCGATTCTGCGACCCCTTATTGGCGAGGATAAGGCTGAAATTATTGAAAAGGCACAACGGATCGGTACCTTTGACGTATCCACACGTCCACACCAAGATTGTTGTTCCCTTTTTGTGCCTAAACACCCAGCGACGCGTGCCTCACTTGCCGAATTAGCAGACGCAGAGTCAAACTTAGATATAGACGCATTGGTTGAAACGGCACTGAACAATCTCGAAAAACAGATGGTTGGTTAAGAAGCGGTCAGGTCGCTACGCTTTCAGCGTTCAGTTAAGAGAAAATCGTCTATTTATACTATAGTTCGGACAGTTTTACTGACAACCAATAACTACTACACAGATGGCTTCTCTCAAAATATTGCTCATTCGACTCAGCTCCCTTGGGGACATTGTGCTCACGACCCCAGCTATCCGGGCTGTACGCGCCAATTTTCCTAACGCTCACATCGCTATGCTCGTAGCGAAACAATCCGCCGATATCCTTCGTGAAAATCCACATCTCAACGAAATAATTACCTTTGACCGCCTCGCCAAAGACAAAGATACTGGTGAGATGTGGCGGATTATTCGTCTTCTACGCGAACGTAAGTTCACTCTGGCTATTGATCTCCAACGGAAGTTTCGGACGGAGATACTCATGTACCTCAGTGGTGCTACCGAACGGGTCGGAAAAGGGAGGTTTTGCACCGTTCGTGTCTCTGAGCAAGGGAACAAACACGCCACAGAACACTACTTCAACCTGTTGCATGCGGCAGGTATTTCAGCAGCAGATCAGAAGTTAGAACTATTTCTCGCTGAATCTGAACGGAGGGACGCCGTGCAGCGGCTCAAGACTGCAGGCACCGCTGACGGTAGACTAAAAATAGGGCTCTTTCCGGGGGCTGGGTGGAAACTACGGGAATGGATGCCCGAACGTTTTGCTGCCATTGGGGATAGATTGGTAGAACACTTCAACGCGGACGTTCTGATTTTTGGCGGCCAGCACGAATCCGAACTCGTGCAGACTGTTGCGAATCTCATGGAGACGCGGGCAATTCCATTTGCGGGTAATCTTCAGATTAGGCAGTTAGCCGCTTGCATTGAACAGTGCGATCTTTTTGTCACCAACGATACCGGTCCAATGCACATTGCAGCAGGGGTAGGTACCCGCACTGTATCACTGTTTGGTCCCGGCAATCATATCCGTTTTCAGCCCCTTGGAATCGGACACCAAATCATCCGCCATGCCGTGCCGTGCAGCCCTTGTAAGCAGTTCACAGATAAGTGCAAAGATAACATCTGTATGAAGGGCATTGGTGTAGACGAGGTATGGCATTCTATCTCTCGCGCGCTTATGGAAAATCCGTAAGTAGAACTGATTGAGTGTCCTATCCACACGCCGCTTCAAAAGCGCGCAGATGATTTTCGCCGAGCACTTTTCGGATATCCGCATCGGAATAGCCCCGCTCACTCAATCCTTCCGCGATTTTAATGAATTCGCCTGCATCTTTGAGTAAATCGCCACCGCCATCAAAATCAGATCCGATGCCAACATGGTCTATGCCTGCGATGTCAATTGCGTAGGCAAAATGATTAAGGAGTTGCGCTAACGGCGGCATTCTTGTCCAGCCGTCCAAGGTAATAAACCCCGGCACAAAGGTAATACCAATAACACCACCATTAGCTGCCAAGGCTTTTAACTGCTCGTTGGTTAAGTTCCGTGAGTGGCGACATAAGGTCTGACAATTGCTATGAGATGCGATGACAGGACGTTCAGAGATTTCCAGAACATCCCAAAACCCGCGTTCACTGATATGGGAAACATCCACAAGCATTCCCAATTCGTTCATCTCTTTGACCAATGCCATGCCGAATCGGGTCAAGCCGCCGCCGAGATCTTCCTCATCATTTCCTGTTGATGCCCACGTATTGGGATTATGGGTCAATCCGATTGAGCGAACTCCCAATAGGTAAAGGGAACGGAGAACATTTAGACTCCGTTCTACGGCTTCGCTGTTTTCAATCGCAAGGATTGCCGCGAGTTTGCCCGCCGCTTTTGCTTCGCGAATATCTTTCGCTTGTCGCGCGATACGGATATCGGCGGCATTGGCTGTTACCTCTGCATCGAACCACCCGAAAGCATCCATAGCGTAAGCGAGGTGATTTTTCCATGCGCGCGTCACATCAACAGCAAAAAAGGCAGCATCAATCCCGCCCTTCCGCATTTTTGGGATGTTGAGTTGGATACCAATCGCTTCTTCCGCTGGTGGAACTGGACCTCGTAGATAAGCAATAGTCCCTTGGGGTTGTGTGGGCTTTTGGCAATGTTCGTCAGCAAGGCTGATATTACCGCGGCGGATATGTGCCACGATAGCATCATTGTGCGAATCAATTACGATGGATTGTTCGTGAAGTACCGAGATAGGGGTCTCTGATCGTGTCTGGCTGTTTTTCTGTTCCATAGTCCTCAGCTTTAATCCAATACAGTTTTTATAGTTCGTTCGGCGATATCAGGCGTAATTCGCAATGTCGTCGCAACGGTGTAGGGTAGTTGATGTTCACTGACATAGTTGGATAAACCAATAAGGGTCTCAGCAATCGCATCAGTAGAGAGGCCAGGCGGTCGGTAGTTAATCTGTAAGCACTCCAACGCGTGACGGTACTGCGTCCAAGAGGGTTGAGATTGCAAGGCAGCCATCAACAAGATGCCGAGTCCTACGAGCTCCCCGTGTAAAACAGTCTCTTCATCTCCATGCGTCCTTTCCACACTTATCTGTTTATCAGATGTTAGACGGTTCTCAATTGCATAGACAAAATGGTGTTCGCTTCCCTCTTCAACGCGGCTATGTCCGCACAGATAACAGAGTTGAACCTCCATACAAAGTAGGTCAAGCAGAAGTTTCAGACCCGCAGGTGTTCCGCGACCAATCTCCCGTGCGTTATCCAGAAGCGTTTGAAGGAGGGTAGCACCTATGTCAATAGTTTGCGGTGTAATTTGCTGACCGGGTAGGTTCTCACCCATTTTTTCGGCTTCTTGCCAATCCCACATCGCCGTTGCAATTGAGAGGACATCCGCAGCACCACTCGCACGCATTGACGCAGGCGCGTTGCACAAAAGATCCATGTCTATAATAACAGTATCCGGTGCCTTTGAAGAGAGATAGCGAACACACCCATTTTCTCTAACACCTGTCGCATCAGTGAGAAAAGCATCCGTTGACAGGATAGTAGGAAGCGCAACTAAAGGAAGTTCGTTTGTCGATGCAACGTATTTAGCAGCGTCAATTGCCAGACCTCCGCCGATGCCGTAGATCACTTCGCCTTCACACGCTTCGGCGAGCGTAGCCATATACGCGCTTGTGTTCCCATCAACATAGATAAGTTGTTTCGGGCGTACGGCAATTCCATTGACAACTGACCATGCGGGTTCCGTTGTCAAAACGACAGCATCGCGTTTTTCGTTAATATCAGCAAACGCGCATTTGACAATGCTCGGTAGCCGTCCAATTTTGTCATAAGAACAATCATCTTGCAACATCAGAATCCTCTAACGAGATTAGGCACCTTCACTCCAGTGACGAGAGATCGACCAGATAGATTTGCCGGGAGCCTTCGTGAACTGAATCAAAAGTAACAGTTGCACCATCAGGTGTCCAACGCGGGTGGAGATCACACCGAATATCTCCAACGAACTGTTCTTCATGATGAAACTCACCTAAAACAATCTTCCGATTTTCCGCAATGTTGTAGACCATTAGTTGTGCCAAACGTTGCGGGCCACTTGGATAACTATCACAAAGCAGCCACTCTCGGTCAGGTGAGTATGAAGCGTGTCCATCGCGTGGTAGGACCCCGCGCCCAAGCGGCGTGAAGTCCCGCAGCCCATCTGTAAATTCAACGAACCCCATCTCACCAGATATATCTGAAGAAACAAGAATCCGCGTCGGTGTCCGCCAATCGAAGTGTGAAACCTTATAGCCAAATGGGATTTGCATTTCTAAATCAGAGCCATCTGGGTTCACTGTCCAGAGTGAAGAATAAAACCGTGTTTCCTGACGGACTCGACAAAAAAACAGAAGTCGCGTGCCATCTGTATTAAACAAAACATGATTGAACCATGTCCGTTTTCCGAGCAAATGTTCGCCCTGACTTGCCCGGATGACATCGGCTATAGAAAGCACGAGTTTTGCGCTGCCATCTTGAAGGTTAAGCTGATACAAACCGTCATCCTCTGGCTGTGCCTCAACATCAGCAGATTTGGTGTGACTTGCATAACCGACAACAGCACGGCAGTGTGCCATTCGTCCATAGTTAAGCCCAATAGCAATTGGAGCCGTAGGGGACACAGCAGCAATTGCCCCACGAATTGTGCGAACAATGCCTGTAATTGGGTTCAAGGCACGTGATACCAGCTGGTCATTCTCCCAATCGTTAAACGTGAATTCCGCAGCGGTCCCATCACCTTCACCCACTTTGCTGCCATTTATCCAATGCATCATACTTCCCTGCTGGAGGTTAAAAGCGGCGGTTTTAGCGTGTGGAATAAATTTATGGGTGTCGCGGTGGATCAGTCCAACCGTGGCGACATCTTCTGGTAGCGGGCGATGGGTATGAAAATCCGTTTCCAGCGCAAGGTGATACCTTCCACTACTATCCCATGGATTAATACCGTAATAGCCAAAAAAATGATGTTTTGGACCGGCAGACAGTCTCTTAATTTCCATGTTAACTTTCTTCACCAAACTCAGGAAACCTATGTATCTCACTGTTTTTACTGAAGCAACGCCACATCCTACTAAAATTTTGAAACCATATTTGTATTCTATCGTTTTTACTATCGACTGTAAAAAAATAAATGGTTCTACTGAATGAATTTGGTACCTTCCTTGAACACGAAGCACGCGCGACAACCTTTTGTATTATCGATCACACTCCACGCGGACGATAGGAAAAAATGCAATTTGCAGCAAAAACGGACACAGGTAGACTTCGTGACAGAAACGAAGACCTATACTACTTTGATACGCAGCTCCAGTTGTTTGCTATCGCCGACGGTATGAGTGGTCACGAACGAGGTGACCTGGCAAGTAAGCTCGCGCTTGATGTTATCGAACAATGGGGACAAGCACAAGCATCTCCACATAGCGATTTTGGGCCAATGAAACGGCTTGGTGTCTTGAGCGAACTTGCTGAGGAAGCGAATCAACGCATTTATACTGCCGCCAAAAACGGTGGTACAGCCCGCGGTATGGGCACAACTCTCATCGCTGGCTTTGTTACCTTTAGTTACCTTGCTTATGTCCACGTCGGTGATAGTCGACTCTACGTTTTGCGCGATGGAAACCTCACACAGATAACGACAGACGACTCTTTCGTCCAAAAAATGGTCGAACAAGGCGAAATAACGCCCGAAGAGGGCCGCGTCCATGAGAAGCGAAACATTATTACACAGGCGATCGGACTCAGGCCAACAGTCACTGTCAACGCGGATGCCTATCCGCTCGTCCCTGGTGACATCGTTGTCGCTTGTACAGATGGTTTGCACGATTTAATTGTGGACGACCAAGAAATCGCTGACATTATCGTATCTGCCGCCAATCTCGAAGAAGCGTGCGATAACCTTGTCAATACAGCTCTCGACTACGGCGGCACCGACAACGTCACAGTGCTTCTTGTAAGTGTCGATTAGCTTACGATCTGTTAATTGTCGCGATATTCGCCGCTTTAAGAAACGAACTATTCCTCAGACACCCCTTCCCCTTCCTCATGCCCCCCGAAGACCAATGCGCCATCCGGGTCTATACGCTCCTCCGATGCCTCATCTGATAGAGATTCCAAGTGTGCAGGCATCGCTAATTCCGGCAATTCAATTCGTCCTGCTTCAGCCCATAAGCGCTCAAGGTTATAGTAAGCGCGCCTCTCAGCGAGAAAAACATGGACGACGAAATCAACATAGTCCAATAGAATCCAATCCGCTTTACGCTCGCCCTCTTGGTGCCAAGGACGCTGTTCCCAATTCGTTTCAAGTTCTTCAAGAACAGCTTGCGAAATACCTTCGACCTGGATATCGGAAACGCCGCTGAAGATTGCAAAAAAGTCTGTGAAACAATCAAGCTCACGCAGGTCAAGGATAACACCATCTTGTGCACGTCGGCTCATCGCGGCAGAAGCCGCGGCTTTTACTATCTCTAATGTGTTGTGTTCTGCCATTTAATTTTCCTTACCGTTCTCAGCCGTTGTTGAACGAGACACGCGTATCATCTTTGCGTCTAACCGCTAACATTAGCAAACATTTTGTTATATGTCCGAAGCGTGTTCGGATGAATCATTCCTCCTTTTTGCAGGAGACGTTCAATCTGTGCACGCGCGACATGATGCACTGCCCGTTCTAAATTTATGTATGCAAATTTTCTAACAACATGCGCTGCCTTGTATGTGCGCATCGGCTCTGCAAAGTCTGCAACGTATAGCACTTGCGAAATAAGGCACATTGACGGGTTACCGGTTGTATGATTGCGAATCGCCTCAAGGACTTCACACTCGGTTACCTTAAACCTCTCTCTTGCCAGTTCCGCGCCAACAAGCGAATGCAAAAGGGATGGATTCAATTTCTCAATCGGATCAAGGCGAATTCCGTAACGTTCTACTTCCCTATATAACCTCTCGGGGTTCATCCACTTTGCACTGTCGTGTAGCAGTGCAGCAAGGTTAGCGTGCCAGACATCCGCTTTGTGCGCGCGTGCTAAGTCAACCGCCATCTCTTGGACAGAGAGAACGTGCTGAAGGCGTTCCACACTCAGTTTTGCTGAGAGGTATTCTTGAATTTCAACCGACTTTGGGTGTGCTCGGAGCATTTCTAATGTAGAAGCTGCCCGATTATTTTGTAGATTTAGAATGTTGTTAGATGTTCCTTGCAAGTCCATATTACATAGACCTTTACCGTTTTAGCCGTCATCATCGTCGGGGTCCATTCCCAATTCGATAAGGAGTTCCCGCTCGGTATTCGACAATATCACACTCGGCAAGGGGGTACGAATGGTGTACTCTTCATTCAGCCATTTAGCCAGATCCACTGCCTTGCACCGTGCGCTACAGAACGGAAAATTTTTCGGTAGAGGTGTCCCTTCTTTCCACACAAAATCGTAAACTGTTCCGCATATACTGCATGTGTGTTGCATATTCTTACATCCCTATCATTCAACAGGAAAGCGACGACTTCGGTTAATGATACAACTTATGGCGATAAATGTACGATCGAACTGTTTCGGGCACAAGATACCGAATTGAAAGCCGTTTTCTAATCCGTTCACGAATGACTGTGGCAGATATATCAACGCCAGTTACTGGAAAGGTTGTAACCCGATTGCGTATCTCAGACGGCACCCGATTCAGATCGTAACTCGGACGCGTTGTTGCAATCATAACGCATCGCGCCAATACTTCATCAAAGTTTTTCCAGATTTTATACTCAATAAGCGAATCAGCTCCAATAATCCATCCGAGTTCACGGGTGTTTCCGTAAAGTTTCTCAAGGACTTTCAAGGTTTCAATCGTGTATGACGGACCTTCCCGATCCAATTCAATGCGTGACACTTCAAAATTAGGGTTTTCTGCGATCGCCAGAAGCACCATCTGGTACCGGTGTTCGGGTGCGATAATATCAGCATCAGCCACCTTGTGAGGCGGTCTCGCAGAAGGGATAAACAGGATTTTATCGTAGCCCAGCCCTGTCCGAACCTGTTCAGCACTTAGCAGGTGCGCGTAATGGATTGGATTGAACGTTCCACCCATCACAGCAATTCTTTCGGTAGTATTCAGCATCAGAATGTCCTGCGGATCCCAACTCAATTCAGTAAACCCAGCATTCCTTCGTCCTGCTTAAAGTATACAAGTTTGCACGAGAGAAGTCAACGGAAAAATTGTGTAATGTCAACTTCTCTGGGCGCGTGCCTTGTAATCGTCATAAGCCCGTTCAATCTGTTTTGCTGATTCTTCAGGTCCGAGGAAAGGCGCGCCCGTCAGTACGACCGGTGGTTTCGCACGCGCCGTCAGCAGTTCAGCGACTTGACATTTCATAGCATTCACAATGGTCAGTGTACCGATGCTGGAGGTGGGACCGACAGGATACGCTAAATTTGGAATTTCCACGACAGCATCGCCCGGCGGATTGCAGTTGTCAATCGTCAGATCGGCAATCTCAAACAGACGTTTGCCAGAAGGGTGTTTCGAGGTCGATGAACAACTGTGCGCGATAGAACTGACTGCTATTACGGGCAGATCCTGCGCCTTAGCACCCATCGCCATTTCAATAGGGAGAATATTTGTTCCAGAATTGGAAAACACTATCATACAGTCGTGGGGACCGAAGGTGAAGTTCCGTAAGATTACTTCTGCGTACCCCGAAATGTTTTCCAAAAAGAGAGCCTGTCGTTGACCGTTGCATCCGACAACTTGATTGTGATATGTGACCGCTAATTCGACGATAGGAAAAAATCCGGGAAAACTTCCGTAGCGTGGGAACATCTCTTCAACAGCCATGCGGGAATGCCCAGAACCAAATAGGTAGACGAGCCCATCTGCTGCTATTGTCTCGGCGCACATCTCAGATACTTGTGCGATTGCCTCGGTTTGTGTAGCCTCAATCTGTTTCAGAACCTCTTGTGCAGTGTGTAGATAACGTAGATGAGAATTGCTCATAATATATGTGTTGTCGCCTCAATCGCTTGATTTTGGAATTAAATAAAACGTCATAAGAAATAACTTACAAACCTGTGTTACAGCGCGCGACGGCTATTTTACCACACTCTCAACACACTTGCAATGCTTTTCCAATAATCTGAAACTCAGAGAGTTATGTTGACTTAAATCGCTGCTTGAAGTACAATCATTCGTAAAAAAGGAGCTACAATGAATACATCAGATCGTCCAAATATCCTCTGGATCTCTATAGAGGACACAACGCCTCGCTTCGGTTGTTACGGGGACACACTTGCGCGTACGCCGAATATTGATCGACTCGCTGCGGGCGGATGCCGGTTCCCAAATGCGTTTTCGACTGCTGGAGTCTGCGCTCCGAGCCGTTCTGCAATTATTACGGGTATGTATCAAACCTCAATCGGTACACACCACATGCGAACAGCACATACAAACCAGCACACACCGGACATGCCGACTCCATATTCAGCAGTACCACCGCCTTACGTTAAAACCTTTACCGAATATCTCAGAGGGGCCGGTTACTATTGCACGAATAATAGCAAGACCGACTATCAGTTTACGCCACCAACCACAGCATGGGATGTGTGTGATAACACAGGTCACTGGCGAAATCGTGAAGCGGGACAACCGTTTTTTTCAGTTTTCAATCCGACTGTTACACACGAAAGCGGTATGTGGGAACGGGAAGATCGTCCGCTGACTACAACTACGAATCCTGATGATGTAGAGTTACCGCCATACCTACCGGATACACCGAAAGCGCGACAGGCACTGGCGCGTCAATACGACAACCTTGCGACTGCCGATGCTCGCGTCGGTGAACTTTTAGATCAATTGGAAGAGGACGGACTTGCGGAGAATACTATCGTTTTCCTCTGGAGTGATCACGGTGAAGGACTCCCACGCGGAAAACGGTGGCCCTATGATGCGGGTATCCGCATACCCTTAATTGTGCGGTGGCCCGATACGCTCACCGCTGGCAGTGTCAGCGAACAATTGGTAAGTCTGATTGATCTCGGTCCAACAGTGCTCTCGCTCTGTGGTATAGAAGCACCTGAACATCTACAAGGACAGCCCTTCCTTGGAGCAGAAAAGGTTGAACGCGAATACATCTTCGCCACGCGCGACCGGTACGACGAATCTTACGATATGGTGCGCGCCGTGCGTAACAAAGGGTATAAATATA
The DNA here is from genome assembly GCA_965232115.1 of Candidatus Poribacteria bacterium. Classification (GTDB taxonomy): domain Bacteria; phylum Poribacteria; class WGA-4E; order WGA-4E; family WGA-3G; genus WGA-3G. The sequence goes on along the minus strand of OZ246958.1, from coordinate 1,534,015 downwards.
TCAGAAATTACTATCCGGAAAAACCGTATCTGCTCTGGATTCCGTATCGCAACCGGCATCCGGTCATGCAAGAGATGTGGCGGTTGTATGCAGCGGGTGAACTTGAAGGGGATCAGGCGGTTATGTTCCGTTACCCGCGCCCTGCTGAAGAGCTTTACAACGTTGAAAACGATCGGTATGAGTTGAACAATCTGGCGGCAGACCCTGAACATCATGCTGTGTTGGAACAGATGCGGGGTGCGCTGTCGCAATGGCAGTCTGATTTTGGCGATATGGGGGATATATCCGAAGAGCAGATGGTGGCGCAGTGGTATCCTGACGGCACACAACCGCAAACAGCGGCTCCTATTTTTATCCCGATTAATGCCGAACAACCCGGTACAACGGTAGAAGATGAGGATGGCGAGTGGTCGGCTCCGCTCGTTTTGCAACTTCACTGCTCTACTCATGGCGCATCAATTGCTTACACGACTGAGCAAGGTGAGAACGCACAGTGGCGATTGTATACCGAACCGCTACGTATACCGGAAGGCGAAACCACCGTGCGAGCGAAAGCAATCCGCATCGGCTACCTTGAAAGCGAAGAAAGAACGATTCATCTTAAAGTTTCATAAGGAGATTATCAATGGCGCAACAGAACAGCCAAGACTATTTCGTTTATGTCGGCACTTATACGCATGGAGACAGCGAAGGGATTTACGTCTATCGCTTAGACGGTGCGACGGGTGCCCTGGAATATAGCAGCAAACTCACAGGCGTTGAAAATCCGTCATTTTTGGAGATACATCCGAGCGGTCAGTATCTCTTTGCTGTCAATGAAGTCGGTGAGTTTGAGGGTAAGGATAGCGGTGCCGTTACAGCATTTTACATCCATCGAGAGACTGGCGAGATTAGTTACCTCAACCAACGCGCGACGGGGGGTGGCGCGCCTTGCCATTTGAGTGTAGATGCGACGGGCAAGTGTCTGCTTGTGGCAAATTATGGCGGCGGAAGCGTCGCTGCTTTTCAGATAGAATCAGATGGACGGTTGAGCGAAGCCTCTGATTTTGTGCAGCACGAAGGGTCGAGTATCAACCCGCAGCGGCAGATGGAACCGCACGCCCACTCAATTATGATTGATGCCAGCAATCGTTATGCCTTCTCACCTGACCTCGGCATTGATAAAGTCCTTATTTACCAATTGGACGCAGAAAACGGCAAACTTACGCCTAATACCCAACCGTGGGCACGCGTGCATCCTGGGGCGGGACCGCGACATTTCGATTTCCATCCAAACGGAGAGTACGCTTATGTAATCAACGAACTGGACTCAACCTTCACCGCATTCCGATATGACGCGAGTGCTGGAACGCTCACGGAATTCCAGACGATCTCTACGCTGCCTGATAATTTTGATGGCAGAAGTCACTGCGCTGATGTTCACGTCCATCCTTCCGGGAAATTCCTGTATGGCTCAAACCGTGGACACGATAGCATAGCCATTTGCGCGATTGACGCAGAAACGGGCACCCTGAGTCCTATTGGTCACGAATCCACACAAGGAGAAACACCACGGAACTTTGGACTGAATCCGGAAGGGACATTCCTTCTTGCTGCGAATCAACAAACAGATACGGTTGTGACATTCGCAATCGACCAAGAAACAGGCGAATTAAATGCGACGGGACACGTAACAGAAGTGCCAACGCCTGTCTGTTTGAAGATGCTTCCCTGTGTTTAGTAGAGAATGGGCGGGTATCAGGTCCCGCCCAAACAAAATACGTTAACGTTGGTCGCGCTCCTGCCTGCGGCGTTCTTGGAGTCTATCCCATGGATAGATAAGACAGCGATCCGCCCAGTCTCGGTAAAGCCCAACGAGTTCCTCTAATTTTTGTGGATGCTTAGCGGCAAGATCGTTAATCTCCGTCCGCTCGGCGGCGAGATCGTAGAGCTCCCAATCGCCGGGAAACTTGCAGACCAGTTTCCAATTATCTTGACGCACCGCACAATTGCCCTCGTGTTCCCAATAAAGCACATCCTTACCGTTGTCCTTCCCATCGAAAATCGGCACTAAACTCGTTCCCTCTAACGGCAAAATTGGCTTCCCGTCGTGCTCTTCAGGATAGGTCGCACCTGAAACTTCGAGGCATGTCGCCATGATGTCCGGGAGTTGTCCGGGTTGATGGCGTAATTCGCCTGAGGATTCTATGGCATCCGGCCAATGCGCAATCAGCGGTGTAGCGATACCGCCTTCATGTACCCAATGCTTGTATTCACGGAAAGGGGTATTGGACAGGTTTGCCCACGGAACGCCGTAACTCTGATAGGTGGTTTCGGGACCTGGCATGATGCTTGGGTCGTTGCCGCGATAGACGGGTTGTCCGTCGGAGGTCGTCTCGGTACTAATCAGTGAATCGCTATCACGTATCGCTGGAGGACCCCCGAGTTCTTCCGCACAGCCGCCGTTATCCGCTAAAAAGAGGATGAGCGTGTTGTCGAGCTGTCCTGTCCCCTCCAATGTGTCGATAATTCGCCCGATACCTGCATCCATGCGGGTGATTTGCGCTGCGTAGACTTCCATACGCCGTTGATTCCACTCTTTATATTCCGCTTCGCGCCAAGGTCGCTGTGAAGGGTCCCGTGTGGTAAGCTGCCATGCCTCATCTAAAATCTTCATCTCTCGCATCCGCGAGAGCCGTTCTTCTCGGAGTTCGTCCCATCCGGCGGCGAAACGTCCATTGTAGCGTGCGATGTCTTCTTCGTGTGCGTGCAGGGGCCAGTGTGGTGCTGTGTAAGCGACATAAGTGAAGAATGGACGTTCCGGTGTCTTTTCAGTATGGTTCTGGATAAATGTCACTGCTTCATCACTGATGGCATCTGTGAGAAAGTAGCCTTCAGGGAGTTCATCGTGTTCGATGCGGGTATTATTGCGCGTCAGGGTATTCGGCTTCCAGAAATTAGCGGCACCTGTGATAATCCCGTAGTATTCGTCAAACCCGCGTTGGCAGGGCCAGCTGTGCTTGGGACCATCTGCACCGGCATGCCGAGAGATATGCCATTTGCCGCTCATATAGGTGCCGTAGCCTTCCGAACGGACTGCGTCGGCAATCGTAATACACCGGTCATTCAGATCACCGCGATACCCCTCAAGTCCGTCGTCGCCCATCATGTGTCCCACGCCGGTTTGATGCGGATGTAAACCAGTTAGCATGGATGCACGGGACGGACAGCACCGCGCCGTGTTGTAAAACTGTGTAAAGCGTAATCCACCTGTAGCGAGCCGGTCGAGATTCGGTGTATGGACTTCGCCGCCGTAGCAGCCCAAGTCGGAGAAACCCATATCATCGTTCAGAATGAGGATAACGTTAGGTTTGTTATTTTCGTTCATAGAGTAAATTCCTTTCATTCGTGAAATTAGTATTGCTTTTAGTGACACGGTTACGTTACGATTAAAGGAGAGACACAAAACTTAAGTAAAAACAAGACATCAGGACCTCCCTCAACAAAGGAGCAAAACATGATTGCGAATTTAATTACGCTTTTCCGCTTAATCCTGGTATTTATTGTGATCTCACTCTTTGGGCAGCATCTCTATTTAGACATTTTGCTTGTCGCGCTGATCGGACTGATTCTATTTCTTGACGCGGTCGACGGTTACGTTGCCCGAAAATTCAACCAAACTTCAGACTTCGGGGCACTATTGGATATAGTCGGCGACCGTATTGTTGAATGCATTTTCTGGGTTTACTTCGCTGTTGTTGGACTGATTCCCATCTGGATTCCAGTTATTGTAATTGCGCGTGGTTTCTTTACAGACGGCTTGCGGAGTGCTGCCTTCGCACAAGGGAAAACAGCGTTCGGTGAGAATACAATGATGTCCTCAAAATGGACGCGCGCGCTAACGAGTTCACGTATGAGTCGAAGCATTTATGGCATTGCGAAAACGATTGCCTTTATCTATCTCGGCGGTCTCATAGCCTTCAAAAACTCTGGTGTCTACCCGGAACTGACTGTCGGTTTGGAATTAACAGGTGTAATTTTATCAACTATAACCGTTGCGATGTGCTTAATTCGCGGACTTCCTGTTTTGATTGATGGCTGGAAATACGTCAAAAACTAACCGCCAGAGGTTATCGGAAATTTTCAGAATTTGGTTGAAGGTTGCAAGATTGGAAGCGTGGGTACCCATCCTTCCATCCGAGCACCTTCCAGTTTTCCGATCTTCCAACCAAATTCTGCTGACTGCTGCCCCCTATTTAGCAATAACCAACTCCCATCTTCGCTTGCGAGCAACACAAAAAGCGATTTCGCTGTCGGATACGCGTCTGCTGGAAGTATCCGGTTTTTAAGAGTAAATACAAGCCGATAGGTGATAACATTTTCAACCTGTCTGTACTGCCGACACAGTTCTGCTATCTCTATCGTGTGATGGATGTCTTCTGGCAAAACAGCCGCCCATCCATCTGGAATTTGGATGCTAATTATTTTCTCAATTTGCATTGGGTAGCCAAAATCCAGGGAATAGGTGCGATGTTCATTAGCAAAAGTTTCAGCATAAGCAGCGAATTCATCAATCGGCAAGGGGAGTAACATGCTATTTTCCAAAGACTCAGCGTAATCCTTGACATGAAAACCGAGATTAATTTCCACCGGCACATTATTGAGGTCAGTAGGGTCAGACATCCTCCACCCCTCTATTTGGATTCCCGGAAATTGCTGACTGAGTTCAGTGGCTAAGGTGGTCTTCATAGCACTCGGATGGACCTGCTGATAGGTCCACCGCGTATTTAGACTGTATTGCCCAGTTGTCTGAATATGAAGCGTGCCTTGCACGTCACCTTTACTGTCTAACGTCAATTCCGTCGTACTCACAAGTCGGTTGGTTTCTGGCGGAAAAACAGGTGTCTCCACAAAGACTCCCTGCGTATCAGAAATGAGGAATCCAGTGCGTCCCTGCGTGCTATACGGCAAGTCGCCGTAGCTACAAGTTGCCGCCGTTGTATCCAACCAGATATAGGTATCCATGCCGGTAGGGACCGCAGCAATTATATGGTTGAACTGGCTGAGGAACGGCAGCGTCGTATCAACTCGCGCGTATGGTGCCATGCTAATCAAGCAAGGATAGGCTTTAATGCCTGCGAGATCCAGCATTGAGATTAGGAGGGTTGTTTTGTCTTTGCAATCCCCGTATTGCACCTGAAAAACCTCAGTGGCATACGACGGTTGGTAAGCACTTTGTCCGAGCTCAATACCAACATACCGAATTTTTGAGGCGACGAAATTATAGATAGCGCGGATTTTTGCTTCATTCGTTTCGAGATTCTCGGTTAGAAGTTGGACTTTCCACTCAATGTCAGCATTGGGTATATATCTCCCTTTTGCGAGTTCCTTATACCACGTGTAGACAGCCTGCCAGTCTGCGATGGAGGAATAGTGCAGGCGTGGCACAATGTCATTAATATGTGGCATGCCATCCTCCGCTTCCACCGCCGGAGTCTCCCCATATCTCCATAAGTAGATAACCGTATCATTTTCCGTATAAGAGACCTGTGGCACTAAAGGCTTCGTTTGTGATGTTGTGTTAGCGATCTCCCACTGAAAGTGCCATGCCTTCGGCATCTGAAGGGCGTAACTCGTTTCAAGAGTCGCCTCTGTTGACTGAAAATTATACCCACCCGTAATCCATGTTTCTCCGCCAGCAACTTTATCTTCAAGTGTTACTTTATACTCAATACAGACCCCCGGTGCGAGACCGACCATAGAGATAACCTTCCACATCGCGTCTGAGTAGAGATTGTAGGACAACAAACCGGGCGGCGTTACATCGTTGTACGCCTCATCGGGTGGTTGAAGCACTGTGCCATCTACTGTAATTGTTCGTGCTATGTTAACGCCAATATTTTGCGATGCGGGTTGGTAAGGGATGGCGATATCTCCATATTTTTGGATGCCTCTTTCGGTGAGAATCTTAACGACTTGGTGCGTTGTATAGCGGGACTTGCCTGTCGGTAAAACATCATGACTGAAATGATTGAACAAAACGAGCGTATCAGCATCGGGATAATCACTGGCATCTGGGGCGTTTGCGATTATCTGTTCAACGTCTGGGTTCAGAAGGGTAACAGGCGGTACATTAATTGCCTGCACTGGATTGAGATTGAGTTGGGAAAGTGCTTGAAGGCGTGTGATAGCAAGCAGGTTGTCTGGTGCCACCTCTAAAAGTTGCTGATATTGCAGCTGCGCCTCAAAATAACGTTGTTGATTTTCATAAAGTGCTGCGAGCTGCTGCCGTGCCCAGGTATCGGTTGGAAACAACCGAATCGACTCTCGGAATTCCGCGACAGCCTCACCGATTTCACCTTGCTCCAGATAGATAAGTCCCAAGTAGTTGTGCAAATTCTCGCATTCGGGACGCTCACACCTCGGATCAATGGATAACGCCTTGTGAAGGACTCTTATACCTTCATCGTAGCGTTGTAACTGCTTATAAGCCAAACCGAGATGATTTAGCGCATATAGGTTATCGGCTGATATGTCCAAAACCCGCTCGTAGTACTCGGCCGCAGCAGCATAGTTGCTTAACTTTTCAGAGATGTACCCGACGTAATTCAGAGCGGTGATATTGTTCGGTTCCAGCGTCAGAAATGTGAGAAATGCGTCTCTCGCGTTTTCATATTCCTCAAGTTGAAGATATATCTCCGCGATTTTGTATTGGACATCCCCGGAATTCGGACGGATTGCGATAGCGGCTTCATAGGCATTAAGGGCAGCTCGGAGGTTTCCACGCTTCAATTCATAATTGCCGACTTCAACATGCTCGGTCCACTGGCGATTCCGCTCAACAAGCGGGTCAACTACGGACGGTGCGGTTGTTTTTTGCGGAAAGAGCGCGCATCCGCTAACGAGAAAAAGCAGACTTAATAGAAAAAGCACGTAGTTTTTAGGGAATGTCATTGTCGGTTTCCTTGGAGCAGGAGTGAGGCTACACTGTTTCTTTTAGAAGTTTTGGGTTACGCTTGTGTCGTTCTTTGTCTCGGTTCGTCTTCTTCTCCATCGACTTTTTGAATGCATCCTCAAGTTCAACGCCTGTCTGATTCGCAAGACATATAAGCACAAAGAGAATATCTGCCATCTCTTCACCGAGATCAAGATCATGTTCGTTCTTCTTAAAACTCTGATCACCGTATTGGCGCGCCATAATCCGCGCTAATTCTCCGACTTCTTCCATAAGGATCGCGGTATTGGTTAATTCAGAAAAATAGCGGACGCCAAAGGTCCGTATCCAGTCATCTACGAGTTTTTGGCAATTTTCGAGGGTATAGTCCATGTCAATTTCTAACTCCGTTCCGTGGCGTTCTTTACGACTGACAAAGCACAGCAAACCAGCATTATGTTTTGTCAACGTTCTGGTGGATAAATCTCAACTCACTTATATTTTAGCAAGGGTCAGCCGGAAAGTAAACATTTTTCTAAGGTGATGCGTTTAATGGGACAGTTCCACGAAAATCTTTTGATTTTTCCGAAGGTTTGATATATACTTAATTGTATCATTACTTAGGAGGCAAAACCGGTACTATTTAGTTTTAGACATCAAGTTCACGACCAGCAACGAGGCTGATTAGGCTAAATAGGCTAAGGAAAAATCAGATGGGACTTACAAATAAAGAACTGGAATTTTACCAAACAAACGGCTATTTTCTGAAAAAAGGACTTGTTTCTTCAGAAGATATTGCGCGAATCTGTGACGAGATCGAAGATATCCACAATCGTATGGCGGCGCAACCAGCAGAGGGTATTGGAATCTCTTGGGAAGTCTACGATTCAGAGGATCATCCACCGCGTATTAAGCAGTTGATGCACAGTGAGTTGGTGAGTCCGACACTCAATCGTCTGCTTCGTTCTAATGATGTACTGGATATCTTAGAAGCAATGATGGGTGAAAACATTTCACTGTATCACAGTAAATTGCTTCCAAAAGCCGGTGGCGACGGAACAGCGATCCCGTGGCATCAGGATTACGCTTATTGGAAAAATGACAACAATAAGCCGGTGATGATTAATTGCCAATTGGCGATAAGCGCGGCAAATCTTGAGAACGGGTGTATTCAGTTCGTGCCTGGAAGCCATAATTGGGGATTACAGGAGCATGAACGGAAACAGCAAACATTTGGTGTATTTTTACCCGGGCACTATCAAGAACGCGAAGATGCTGTTGCTGTAGAAATGGAACCCGGGGACGGTGTATTCTTCAATGCCCTCATTATCCACGGCTCTGCTCCGAATAACTCGGAAAATGATCGACTGATGAACACTTTTGCCTACAACGTGACAGGTAACGGCGAGACCCAATGCCGAGAAGTCTTACGTGGTATACCCCTTGAGGCATAAGAAGTAAACGTATTGCTTGACCAAAGGTACTTCCCAACGAACCTGCCACCGAAATTTATGGGTATTGTGTGGAAAAGGTTGTATGTGGGAGAAAATGTGATGAAAGTGAAAAACATAACTAACGCTTGGAAGATTCTCTATGTTTTGCTTATTGGTGTTGTAATTGGCTGCGGAGAGGGTGACTTGGATAGCACAAACCTCGCACCGAGCATTCTTATCTTTGAAGCCGAATCAGATATAGTCGCGCCCGGGGCAGCGGTACAGATCCGTTTGAAAGCCACTGACCTCGAAAACGACGTTTTATCATACACCTGGTCCGCCACGGACGGTGAATTAACAGAAACCGACTCGGGGGCAGTCTGGAACGCACCGGAAACTGAACGGAAGTACCAGATTGAGGTTGCAGTCAGCGACGGCGTCCGAATCACAACCAGCACGCTTGACATCCAAGTATGGCGGACCCGACCGGGAGATTATTATCCACTGGCAGTCGGGAACACCTGGCACTACCGAGACCCCAATGGGGACGAAATTACATTTGAAATTGTGGATACCATCCAGATTCAACGAGCAGGTGGAGAAACCATTGAGAGCTTCGTCCTTCAGAAATCCAGTAAGGCTGAAGGCTTGGAAAACATAGTAAACTACTCCTATCTCGGCACAAGCGTTGACGAAGAAGGCGAAGTTGCAGCCATCCTACAACATGCGCAAAACACAACATCTGGTACAAGCGATACAATTCTGTTTGTACCCTATCTACCTCTATATCAATTCCCGCTCATTCCCGGTAATAAATGGGAAACTAAGTTTCAGGCACAATTAGTTCCCGAACTTTTTCCGATTGGTGAAGGGCTTGATGAATTTGAAGTGCTTTCGGAAGAGACTGTGACCGTACCTGCTGGGACTTTTAAACATGTCTTTCAGGTTCAGGAATCATTTCGGTGGGGATTCGACATAGAGAACCAGAATTTTCCACTCGATATTACTGTCGTGAAAAAATGGGTCGCTCCAGATGTTGGCATCATCAAATTCACACAGGCGCAAACCCGCGGGAACGTCACAGTTGAAACCGTTTTTGAACTCGAATCCTTTGAATTGGTACAAAATTGAGTTAAATCCGTGAAAGATATATCTAAAAAACCAGAAATTTTGACCACAACTGTTGGCTCTTACCCCGTACCGACGTGGCTGCTCTCGATACCAACCGAGCAGAGCCTTCTCGATGCAACACGCGTTGTTGTCGATATCCAACGGCAACGCGGCATTGACTTACCAACAGATGGTGAACTCTACCGCTTTGATCCCAACCACCCAGACACCAATGGAATGATCGACTATTTCATCCGTCCACTTTCAGGTATAAGGGCAGAGGTGGGACGGCAGGAATGGCACGAATTCCGGCAGATGCAAACGATGTCGTTTCGAGCAAAACCTGCTGGTGTTGTCGAGAACGCATTAGGCGAAGGCACGCTAAACCTCGTTTCTGACTGTGAACGTGCCGTGAGCGTCGCTGGTAAAGACATCAAATTTACAGTGACAAGTCCTTATATGCTTGCACGGACGCTATTGGATAAACATTATGGAGACTTTGATGCCTTGCTCACTGCTTTGGCAGAGGCATTAGCAGCACAAGTGCGGGAACTCGATTGCGCCTGCCTTCAAATTGACGAAGCGAATATACCGGGCAACCCAGAAGACGGACCCCGCGCTGCTGAGGCGATTAATATTGTACTCGATGCGTTTGACGGAGAGAAGGCAGTCCACTTCTGTTTTGGAAATTATGGAGGTCAGGTTATCCAGAAAGGGAACTGGGCGGCTCTCATTGACTTCCTAAACATGCTCCGATGCGACCATCTTGTGTTGGAACTGGCACATCGTCCTGAAGCAGACTTAGAAGCACTCAAGGCGGTTTCGTCAGATATCGTCCTCGGTATCGGGGTGATTGACGTAAAAGTTAACCCGATTGAGACCGCTGACGACGTAGCAGCCAGTATAGAAAAAGCAGAAAAGATAATGGGTGGAGGACGGATTGGTTGGGTACATCCAGACTGTGGTTTTTGGATGCTCCAACGCTCCGTGGTGGACAGAAAAATAGAGGCTTTAGTGCAAGGACGGGATCGGTACCTCGGTACTGCATAGGCAGATAAAGGAATTCCTAATGTTTGAAATGCAGCTTCCTGGTTTTAGAAAATTCCAGACGATTTCTGCTGTGGCTGCCGGCATCGGTTTTATCATCGGCGTGCTAATTCCCGCCCGTGCCATCTTCATGAATAACTGGGAATGTCCATTCGGAAACGGACTGATTCAGATTTGTGGTTTCTTAGGTATTGTAGGACTGGGAAGCGGAATTGTTGTTGGAAACCTTGTTGCCCTCATTTCAATTGGAATTGCGAAATGGCGGTCAGAAGACAAACGGAGGTAATAAAAACTTAAAGTGGATTTTAACTTTCTTCACGTTGTACTGCTCTTTGGTACAGGTATCGCTGCGGGTTTCTTAAACACGGTTGCCTTCGGCGGTTCGTTGTTAGCCCTACCTATGCTGATTTTTCTCGGCCTTCCCACCGCAGTAGCAAACGGGACAAACAGAGTTGCTATTTTTTTCCAAAATTTCAGTGCTATTATGGGATTTCGCCGTAAAGGTGTCTCCGATTTTAAGTATAGCATCTTACTCGCCGTGCCAGCGGTCATCGGTGCCGCGATAGGCGCGCTAATCGCCATCGATATTAGAGATGCGCTATTCAACCTAATTCTCGCCGTTGTGATGATCACCATGCTGATTCTAACACTACTTAATCCAACAGAGCGGTTGAAGGACAGGATTGAAAGTGGGGGCAAGGATTCCAAAATTGTCGCAATGATCGTTTTCTTCTTTATTGGAATCTATGGAGGATTCATCCAAGCCGGTGTGGGTTTGCTCGTTATCACTGCTTTGCGTCTTCTCACCGGTATGGATTTAGTTCGGACGAATGCGATTAAAGTTTTTGTTATCTTCTTTTATACCGTGATCGCACTTGGTATTTTTATTTCCCAAGGCAAAGTCAACTGGTACTTAGGACCAACACTGGCAGTTGGTAATGCCTGTGGCGCATGGCTTGGAAGCCATTGGGCAGTCGAAAAAGGGGACAAATGGATTAAAGTGATGCTAATTGTCGCCGTAATTGCTTTTGCTATCCGTCTGGTTTGGCTGAGTGTGACAGGCAGTTAGCGATTCAATTCTTGATAGGAGAAGATGAGTCGATGGAGCGCAGTAATATGGGTTGTGAGGGTGAGGATCCCAAGTACACAGAGTAGAATCACGGCATTGGTCTGAACGATGGGAAATCTATGCCATAGTACCCCTTGAAGGAGTGTACCAGCACCGAGCAAGACAATGCGTTCTGGACGCTGCATGAGTCCAACCTTACATGTAACTTGCAGTCCCTCAGCTCTCGCCCTTACATAACTCACTAAGATTGAACCGAACCAAGCACCAAAGGCGAGAATTATTCCAATCAAACTTTCTAAATTATAAAAATAGATGAGGGCACCAAGAAAGAGAAAACCTTCCGAGTAACGATCAATCACAGAATCCAAGAGCGCACCTGATGCACGTAGATTTGTTTGAGCTCGGGCAACTGCTCCATCTATCATATCAAAACTCCCACCAAACAAAATGAGAATTCCCCCCACAACAAGCCGTCCGGTTGCCAGATAAAAGGTCGCGACGAGGTTAACGAGGAATCCAAAGAGGGTTACCATATCCGCCGTAATGCCGAGCGCGACCATTTTATTTGCCACAGCAGATAGAATAACCTCAAGACGGGGTTTTAATTTTGCTTCAAACATTGGCATACCTCTCACTGAGACGGTAATTTTGCCGAAACCTCAGCTCTGTCCTCAGCAAACATCTGCCGCAAAGAAGCACTCCGATTCTCAATTAATTCTATGGTCGGAACAGCTTCCGCTTGAGAGAGAAGTTCCAAAATTGCAGATGCGATTTCTGTTGGACGCCGCGCTATTTTAACTTTCTCAGATTCAGAAGATTGGATATCCGGAGATCCGATACATACAACACCATCACTCCAGATGAGCTCCCAAGGTGGATAAGTCCTGTCGTAAGTTTCGTCAAAAACCGTAATAATAGGATGGGGTAGTTTCAGGAGTGCCAATTCAACGTTCTGAATCGCCTGCGTATTGGCTAACGACGTTTTCCGCTGCTTTGTAGCAATGTGGATGATAGGCAGGTTCCACAAAACGATGGGCTTTTTAAGGCGACGCGCAAGGCTAATGAGGCGTAGGAGCTGCCGCCAGCCTTGCGGTGTCTTTAGACTTTGCGTGCCACCTTGGACAAAAGTAACTTTCGTGTCATATATCCAAGCGAACCCGGCGAATTGGAAAGCCCCTTTACTCCCGGCTCTATCACCAGAGAGTGTGATCGTTTGAGTGAAGGGGGGTGTTTTTGCTTGGGTGTTTCCCCTAGGATATTCAGAGGTATTTACTGACATATACGCAGCACCTTTACCCGATAGCAAACCGTATAAAAAAAGCAGGGAGGTGGTTTAGACACCTTCCCTGCCTAAAAGGTGATGAGTTAGTTTGATTTATTCGCCGCTACGTCCACCGATGCTACCGATAACAAACAATCCAACACCGGCTGCGACGGTTGTCAGGAACACCAAAGCACGTTTGGATGTGGAAAGTTCCTCGTGGACACCCTTGGCATTTTCGAGTATCATCTTGACTTCACTGATTGCCTTTTGATTCGCTTCAATATGGGTCAAAATTCCCTTCACTTCGGCTTGGGTAGCTTCAATGAGTGCGTGTGTCGCTTTAGCGTTCATTTCACGCTCTTCGAGCATTGAAGCGACCGCTTCAAGATGTTCATCAAGGTGGGCGATTTCGTGAAGGATAGCATCTTTATTGGCTGCAAGGGCTTCTTTGAGGCTCGAAGCGATGGCTTCACCCGACTGACCGACAGCATCCATCAACTTCTCTTGCGATTTCAGGCTATCCTCAAGGGCTTTAAGTTGTCCTTTGAGTTCCGCCATACTCTCGTTGAGTCCGCCAATTTCTGCCTCCAATTTATCCCGCGTCGCTTCCGATTCGGCTAATTCCACTTTCAGCCTTTCCAGTTCTGCTTGATATTCAGCGAGTTCTTCCTCAGCCACTTCAACGACCTCTTTTGCCATAGCAACTGGAATCCGCAACTGTTCACCCGGATAGATGAGATGTGGATTCGTGAAGTCGTTATATTTGCTCAGTTCGCGCCACTGGAGCGGATCTTTAAGATGCTCTTGGCAGAGGTCCCAGAGTGTATCGCCTTTTACAATCGTAATGAGCATAGTATCGTCATCACCTTCATGCGGCGTGATCCTCGCCGAGGCGGATAACACATAAACGCCACTGAGTGCTGCGCAGATGTACAGAATCAGTGCTAACTTTAGCGTGCCTCTTATCATTTTCATCAATTTTCTCCTTTAGTAACTATAAGAGAGGGAAGCAAAGTGAGTTGATCCGACTCCGTTGATTTCACCAGCCATACCGTCTTGAATGGCATAATCAATCTGCAGCCCACCGATGTTCACCCCAAACCCACCGAAGAGGTTCTGGACATCACGTGAGGCTCTAACACCACCGCGGATAGCAAGAGCAGTTGATTTGTAAGTGAGAATCGTATATTCAGCACCGAGTTTCAAACTCGTGGCACTTTGGTCAAGATTTACGAGTTCTTGCTCAATATCTGCGGCGAATGTGACGACATTACCCATATAAAGATTGTAGGCTAAGCCGAGGTTAATAACCATCGGTACGGTGTCTTCACCAAGGGACGCACCGAGGTATTTCGCAACGAGGCCATAGTGAAAAGTTGGGACTTTTTCCTCACCGACATCTATGTGCAGGGCATGTCCCATGATTCCGACATCAACACCACCAAAACCGCTCTGGCTTTCAACGCCTTCTGCCCCGAAGTTATCTGCCAGCATGCGGCCCGTTAGACCGATACCGAAGTTCCCGAGACCAATACCGTAAGAGAGAGAATAGGCGTTGGCACTATAGCTGAATTCCCCACCATAGCGTTCATTAGCATCATATTGCTGGATGCCACTGACACCGGCGTTCGTGACAGCAAGTCCAATGGATCCCGCCGAACCGAGAGCTTTTGTCAATGCGATGAAGTTATGGCTTCTATCGAGATCAAGCTGCTGTGTCGAAAAGTTGAGGCTTAAATCCGCTGCGGAGCCGAGTCCTGCTGGGTTCCAAACGGTCGCGGTGGCATCATCAGCGATTGCTGTGAAGGCACCACCTAAGCCGATTGAGCGTGCACCGGCACCAAGCCGCAGATGTGGCATGGCATCCACTCCGGCAAAACTGACCGGCGACACCGCTAGGATAAGAAAGAAAAGGGGTATTAAACCGCATAACAATTTCGGGCCCCGTTTGGAAACCCATTTAGCGATTTGTTCTGTCATTAACATTATATCCTCCTTCAGTGTCCACATCGGGAACTGGACAGACATCCAATTCCCGATATGCAGACTGCCATTTACTTAGCGCGTCAGTGCGAGTTTGAGAATGGCATACTCGGGTTCAAAACCATCTGCCACTATAATTTGACAGAAGTAGACACCTCGAGCCAAATCTTCGCCAGAAGAACTGGTGCCGTCCCAACCAATCGCGCCTTTACCAACGTACTCGCCTGCGTCCCATACCTCGTTATCAACCAAGACTCGAACGGGGCGGAGCGTCATGTCGTAAATGACAATGCTCACTGTCGACTGTCGAGTCAATGTGAAGGAAATACGAGTATTATCCTTGAACGGGTTGGGCGCATTAATCGGACGCGATGCCAATACTGGACCAGCCTCACTCTCAACAAAGAACGTAAACTCATGGACTGCCATGTTCGCCTCACGGGCACCACTGCTATCTTCAGAGACGTTGCCCTCTTTATGCGCCATGTCAGACACCTCAAGTTTGACCGTATGTTGCCCGAAAGCGAGATCGAGATCTGGGGTGTATATCACCTGTGATGCCGATTTCTGGTTCGGTTTGAGGTTAATCAGTTGGTCATCAAGAACGAAACGGATAGAATCCATATCTATACCAGATTCCGCATCAGCGTAGCTTATCGAAATCTGCGGACGACGTTCAGTCAGGCGTGCCTCATTTTGTGGCGACGACATCGTGATCACCGGGGCAGCAGTATCAAAGTCGATCGAGAAGGAGCCTTGCGCTGTGGCAGAATTACCGATTGTATCAGTCGCTCGAACCTGAATCGTGTAAGTCCCTTCATCAAGGGGTGCTTCAGGAATGAAGTCCAAACGTGTGATACCTTCGACATCATCTTCACCATCATCTTCGGTATTGCCTTCCACCTCTTCACCATCACTATCCAAGACGACGATATTTATGTCATCAACGCCAGACTCATCGTTGGCACTCGCCGAGATCGTCGGGAGTCCACCGCGGATAGTTCCTGTTGGTGAGATTGAAGTGATAGTCGGTGCGACATTGTCAACTTCCAATGTGAAAGTCCACGAATGTTGCGTGGTTCCCCCTTCACTGATTGCAACGAGGGTTACCGTATGCGTACCAGATGTGAAACTTTCAGCCGTCTCAATGCGACCTTGAGCAATCTGCGCCAGTGGAATAGAGCGGAACGGTTTATCGTCAATAGCGAACTTCGCACTAACAACCTTCGACTGCTCATCAGTAACAACCGCTGAGATTGTTATCCAGCTATCACCCTTGATGACACCAGAGGGAGCAGCTTCAGAGATGACAGGTGGCGTTGTGTCTTTCGGCACTTTCACCGTGAAAGCGACAGATGTCTGCGCCGTATTGCCATCACCGTCAGTGACTGCGACAACAACCGTGTGACTTCCGTCAGCCAATGCCTCTTCAGGGGTATAGGAGAATCGATTCCCGTCTACCTCTGGCGTGGCAGCAACATCGTTGACGGTAAATGTCGTTACCTCAATAGTACCTGCGCCGGAAAATTCACCACTGATAAGCGGTTGTCCGTGCTCGAAGGTCTGTCCCGAAGCTGGCGACTGAATCGCAACCGTAGGTAGTGTACCGCCGATAGCGAATTCAGCAGAAGCCTCACCAATGTTACCGAGCACATCAGCAACTTGGATAGTTACTCGGTATGCCCCACCGGAAAGCTGCTCAGTACGGGTGTAAATCAATGTCGTTTCATCGGTTTCAACGGCACCTTGGTCAACCATAACATCTTGGTCGCCTTGCTCGGGTAATATCCGTGTCAACATAACGGTTGGTCCGTTCGCAAGGTCCGTTGTCGCCCAAGCTAAGACACCAGTGCCAGTACCATCAGCACCACTTCCCGCGCCATCATCGTATGTCGCGTGAACAGTTGGTAAACTATCCACCGTATGGTCTTCGGAAGGTGTTTCAATCTTAATCATTGGACCGGTGTTATCAAGGTTAACCATCGCCAATGCGAAGGATACCGAACCGTTCCACTGAGTGACCACACCGTCTGGCGTATAAACACCATCAGGCAGTGCTGAAATTTCCATTACTGAAAGTGAGAAAGTCATCTCTGGATCTTCGGCACTTTCACTGGCTATCGGATTTCCATTAATGCTGGCACTCAACTGGTCAGCAGCTAACGAGCCGTTAGCAACCATGAAACCGACCGCGAGCGAATTCCGAAGTGGAATCGGTTCAGCGGGAGGTTCCGCTACGTCCACGCCATCAACGGCTGTGACCGCCAAGTCGGTGATATCCGAAAGCCGGAAGTTGAGCACATGGACAGTGACTCTTGAACCATCGGTTTCAGAGTCATCGGCTTGTACATTGCCGAAGGCATCAACAATGAGGGCATGGAACATATAGGTTCCATTTTCAAGCATTCCGACATCAACAGTCGCTGCATCAACAACCCCCGGTTCACCATCAGCAATGGTTTGGGTGCCATCTGCATCCGTTCGCACCAACCTCACTGAACCATCTGTGAAGGTTTCTGGAGCGGCTGTGGGTTCAATAGTGAGCATAGCCATCGGCGATGGGACTGTCTCATCAACAATACCACCAACGGTATAACTTCCATCTGCGTTGGCATCAACCATCTCAACAACTTCACCGCTTTCACTCACATGGGCGACAGCCGTAATGTTTGTGGGCCCAAGGGGTGCGACATCGTCTACATTGTCGAGTGAAAATTGCGATTTAATACCAGCCGCTGCTGCAGCTTCGCTTTCGTTTGCTGCGGAAATCGCAATTGCCCGGACAACGTAGGGATTAGTATCCAAGGATACATCGCGCGCTGCGGGGCTATCTGCATCAATAGTGTCTTCAAGACCCAATGCTACCGTATCAATCTCAATCGACCATTTTTGATAGGAGGCATGTTGATAAATCAACGAACTTGCCGCGCCACCTACAACCGTATCAGCTGCGATGTGAACAATGTCAGCGACGAAGTCAGCGTCATTCTGCAATGCTTGGACCTCTTCGGCAGTAACAGCAGTCCCTTCACTGCTCATGCCTACATCTTGCCATTCAGAATCGTCAGCGTCTTGACGTTTGACTTCAAAGCGCATCGAAGTGATAGGCGGAGAGGTTCTCTCACCAAGAGAATAACTGTTAAGCGTTAGTGTACCTTGTGGTCCACCACTATCTGGGTTCGTCACTGCTGCAGGATCAGTGGTTACCGCCAACACTTCTGGAGCCGGTCGGTAAGTATTTTCAACAGTTACCGAGATTTTCGACCCATCGGTTTCAGACGCATCAGCTTGTACGTTGCCCGCTTCATCATACGCAAGGGCATGGAACATATAAGTTCCATTTTCCAAGTACGTTTCACCATCAGCAAGTGTGCCGACATCAACCGTTACCGTGAAAACGCCACTATTTTCGGCGGTTTCGGTAACCTCACCGATAACAAGACCTTCAACATCCGTTACCAACCTGACCGACATGTAAGTAGTCCGGTCTGCTGTCGGTTCAATGGTCAGCGTCGCAACCGGAGATGGAACTTCTTCGTCATACTTATCAACGAGTCCACCAACCGTGTAACTACCATCTCCAGCGGTTTCAAAGGTGCTATCAGTTCCCTCAACACTTGTCACACTGATGTTTGTAGGACCAAGCGGTGCGACATCGTCGACGTTGTCAACAGAGAACATCGCCTGAACACCAGGAATCGGAGGAACCTCAGTTCCATTGGTGTTTGCGTATCCCTGTACGACATACTGGTTTTCATCTTTAGAGGCATCTCGTGCTGCGGGACTATCCGCAGTGATAGTATCTTCCAGAGTTGTGGTATCCACAGTAACCACCCATTTCTGGTAGGTACTATTCACCTGAACGACGGGTTTGTCGGGTCCTATAGTGCTGACAAGGTCTCCAAGGATATCAGCAAGCTCTTGACCATCAACGTGCTCAACGGCTTCACTGCTTTCAATTACCCATTCAGCATCTTGAGGTCCCTTAGCAACCAGGCGGACAGCACTAATAGGTAGAGAAGTCCGACTTGGTGTATAGGCATTAAGGGTGAGGGCACCTTGTGGGCCGCCACTATCCGGATTCGTGACAGTGGGAGGATCCACTGTAATTGCGACAACCTCAGGATCAAGCGGACAGATACCAGTATCTAACTTGATACTGCCTGCCATCGGATTGGGGTCAGTGAGTTGAAGCGCATTACTCGCTACAGCACGAACCATTACAGCATCGCCCGCTGCTGCCAATGCATCAAAATCAGCAACGTTCCAACCGATTTCAAGCGTTGAACCTGTTTCGGTTCCAGCGAGATCAAGTTCGCCGATGTTTTGCCATGCACCGCTCGCATCCATGTATTGCACCATAACAGAAGCCGGATGGGCTGTGCGGTGGTCAACCGTGACAGTTAGGACAACATTCTCTGTAGTATTACTGAAGATCGTCACATCACCGATAGGACCACTTTCAAAGAGGTCGTCCATATCGCCATCCAAGTTACAATCGCCAATCACAGCAAATGTAACGCTTGCTACGTCGTATTCTGGCGCGACAATTCTGAGGCGAGTCGGTTCAGTGTAGGATCCAACATTGAAAAGCGTATCAATTCCCATTGCGCGGATGCCGTAGTCACCCATCAGGAGCGACATGTGATCGCCTTGAATCGGCATTGTCAGATGACCAGACGCATCAAAAGTCACTGGGACAAGACCATCAACAAAGGCGAGTGTACCGCCCAAAGCATCCATTATTAATTGCGCTTGGGATTCAGTCAACTGAAAGCGTCCTATAAAAGGCTGTAAACTCCTAAGGAACGGATTTGCAAAGTCTTGAATCAGCCCTGGTGATAGCAGTGCCAAGGCACTTTGAGGAGTCGTAGTACTCAAAAGAGCCTGTATCGCGGCATTATCCAATCCGCCAACGAGCTGTGGCGCAGCCTGCCTCAGGAACCCAGCAAGGTTGTCTCCTTGCCTTGAGACGATAGCCGACCAAATCCTGGAGGCTAACATCGTAGATTCAACGTTCAACGGCATCCAAGTGCTTAGCGGATTGCCATCTGCATCCAGCGCAATCTCTTGATAAAACAGGTACCCTTCGCCTGCACCGACACCAGCACCTTTTGGCATACCCATGATATTAAGAGCTGCGGCACCAGCGTGAGGGGCAGTCGCAACATAGATACCTTCTGCATTCATATATCCAGTAGTGTTGCCACCACTCGTAATTTGAATATCGGCTTCCGGGGCACTCGTATCAACGGTCAACAGCTCTTGAACCTGATCGAGTGGGTTTCCATTAGCATCATGAACAACAGCACCCAAGTAATAGCTGCCATCGGCGATGTCCGAAATCTCTGCAACCCAGAGCGATTCCGTTTCCATATTCACACGTGGCACCGTGAAAACAGAAGCCAACATCGGATCGAACATCGTCTCAAATTTAGTCGTAATCCTGTTTGCATTACGGGCAAGTATACTCGCAATTCTGTTTTGTTGCCTTGGGGTCGCAGCACTCAGAAATTCGCCTATACCAACTTGTTGACCCGTTAAGGCTTTTTGAATTATGTTAGCGACCCGAGGCGAAGTTAATATATCAGTAATCACACCATTTAAATCAGGTGTAAACAGCTCGTCAACAATACCACGATCCACGATCTGAAGGTTCTTCGGATCCGGCATTGCCCAACCTTCAATTGTGTAACCCCTCGTAGCACTGAGTACTTCTGCAAGGCTCACAGTAGTTGGGTCCATCGCGGCGATTGCTTCGCGATCCAGCGTTGTGAATGATACTGGTTCAGTGAGCACCACTTGAAAATAATAATAGGTGCTTCCTCTACGTGGAATGCCTATCGATGTTTCCCAAACCACGCCATTGGCACCAAGCATCGGCTGCATATCAACAGCGATATAATCACCCGTCGGTCCTGTGTTTGAATACCGAAGCGTAACACTGGAGAATAATTGACCCGCTAAACTGGGCCATGCGGGTAGGTTTGTAGCAGCAAGCGATTCATCTAACCGGAAGGTATAATCAATAGTATCGCCTTGAAATTCATCTGTTGTAATTTCCGTGCCAGGAACGGGTTCCCCACCTGAGAGGCTGAAACTAACACCCCCAACCTTCGCCGGAACACGCATATAAACCTGCAAACTGTCTCGCGTTACATGTTTGTTGCTCGCCTCTAAATAGGCAAAATCAGCAAAGTTTGGTGTTATGGCATTTCCGAAGTTCTCGAAATCTAATTGTTTTGCTTCCTGCTCAAAAACCGAGAGACGGTTCGCCATTAAAATCTGGCGAATCTGCTTTTTCGGGAGAAAGCCTCGAGGAACAGCATCAAGTACCGCGTCCACCAAGGTGTCTGCTTCAAGCGGCAGACCAGTCGCCCGAATAATCTGTTCTACAAAAAGTCTTCCAGAAGAAGCATTTAGCGAGAGTCCACCAAGCCTCGACCTACCAATAAGAGACTCATTTGTAGGCATGATTGGTTCAAACGGATCTACCGTCGGAACTTCCACTGGCGGTTCCACCACTACGGGCGGCTCCTCCACGGGTGGTTCCACTACTACAGGCGGTTCTTCAACAGGTGGAGTCGTCGGCTCTTCTACCGGTGGAGTTGTTGGTTCTTCAACAGGTGGAGTCGTCGGCTCTTCTACCGGTGGAGTTGTTGGTTCTTCAACAGGTGGAGTCGTCGGCTCTTCTACCGGTGGTTCAGCACCAACGCCTAACAACCCTGCGAGCTCGTCAATTGCTGCTGGATCCTGGAGTAATTCTTGCACTTGCGGATCACTGAGCAGCCCTTGGAGTTCAGCATCTTCTTTCAAGAGTGTCACAAATGCCTGATCTATGTCTGGAGCAAATTGTGTTAGGAGATCCGGATTTGCGACAACGAGCGTAATCGTCTGAGGGTTCAAAAGGGCTTGAATATTCGGTGCTTTCAATCCCTCAAGAACCTGCGGCAAAACCGCCTGAATATCTTCACGCTGAAGCGTCTCGCTGTGCGTGTCAAACACTTGTTGGGCGAGAGAAGCCTCCTGCCCTAAAACAGTGTTCGGAATTGAACTGTAAAAAACACACAAAGTAAAAATCAAAAAACAAACGAGTGTTCGTTTTTTCATTAACTCATCCTCCTCATTAAGTCTACGCGCAAGCGAGACTAAGTACTGAGTTTTTAGATGGGCAAGCGCGAATACGACAAAAACGACCGGGGTAGATGTCTGCCCATCCAAATAACATCCTACCAACGAACTTAAAATTTCCCGATACCGATGTAGCCTTAAGATAGAGTTGGTATAACATAAGGCACAGGTCAAAAGCAAGTAAAAACGGATAACTAACCTTCATATCTGACCTTGCGGGAATTTTTCTATTATTTTAACACAAAGTGGCGAAATTAAGCAAACATTTAATCGTTACGTGGCAGAGACATTTAGTCATTCGGACAAAAACGCCCTGAACGAATCAACCTGCAGTTACGTGATGCTTTTATGCAATCGGTGAATATTTGTTCCCGCCGCATCGGTATATCTATCGATTAAATTGCAGTCCGCTTATAATATGATACCACAACTTCCAAAGTATGTCAAATCAAAAACTTTTGATTTTGCCTACAGATTTCCGACCATTCATGTAGAAATCAACAATCTAATTGACATATTATCAAAAAACGCCTAAACTGTCAAGAAAAAATGTATTGAAGGCAACCTTATGTTAACGCAATCTGAAAAAAAACAACTCAACGAGAACGGTTTTCTACTTCTCGAAAGCCTAATACCCCCTGATACAACTGACCAACTCCGAGAATCTGCTTTATCATTAGCTGCAGCTGAGCAGAAAGCCGGTAAAAGCCATACATATCTTGCTAACGACAGCGCACAACGCGTCTGGAACCTTATTGACAAAGGCGAGATCTTTGAAGAGGCTATCCAACAACCAAAGATGCTCGCAGCAATGGAGTATCTACTCGGTCCCGATTGCACCTTGAGCTCATTTACAGTAAATGTGCTTTATCCCGGCGCGCCCGATGCAGGACTCCACATCGACTACCCGTTATCTGCATTACCCACACCGCGCCCGAGTTTTCCCATGGTTGCTAACAGTGTATGGTTTCTGGACGACTGGACACTCGAAAATGGGGCAACCAGTTGTGTGCCGAGAAGTCATCGACGGCTTGAGACATTGCCTGAATCCGGGGTCGAATACGCCGACGAGTTGCAAATTTGTGGACCGCGAGGATCCGTCTTGATTGTCAATGGTGCGATATGGCATGGTTCTTCAGAAAATAAAACGAATGTACCGCGTGTTGGGTTACTCGGTTTCTTCTGTCGTTCTATTTTAAAACCACAACAAGCACACCTGAAATTGGTATCGGACGACGTTATCTCACGTGCAACACCGACCCTAAAGCGATTGCTCGGTTTTGACTCCTTACCCAACATGAACACTTAATCGGGATTGGGAAATCCCTTCTACAAAAATTCCCACTGTATCAACGCACAACATGAATCGCCTCTGCCATTAATATCCATTCAGACACCAATGTCTTCGGTGTCAATTGATACATCAACCGGGCTTTGATTGTATCACCGGGGGCAGCAGGTACATTATTAAAAGTATAAGTCCTATTCTCGTCTGGGAGGAGACGGTTACCATTCTCGGCAGCAATTAAGATGCGTTGTTTCTGACTCTCAGTGTCGTCTGAGGCGAAAAGAGCCACCTCAAGTATGATCGTGCGCAAAGTTCCTCCCGGTAAGACGTGTCCGGTCTTACTCAGAAGTTTGACCTCTACCTTTCCAGTTGTGTATTCGAGTTGAAGATTCGCTGCGCGTCTGAGTTGTGCAACACTCCGACTGCCACGCCAAGTATGCTTCCTACCTTTGATACTCTCATAACTCGCCGTGCTTTGTAATCGGGTTACAACCGGCATGTGACATGTGGCACAACCTTGGTTTTTCTCAGCGAATCCACTACCAAGAAAACTGGAAACTTGATCGTGTTCCGGGACAGTCGGTTGACCGTGACAGGTGCTACAGAGAGCAGTTGGATCGGTGTAAACAGGATTGGTTACGTTGGCATGAAAATAGGTTTCCGCGCTTGCTGGAGGTCCATGCATCGCACCTTGTGCATCAAGATGGCAAACAAGACATGAAACCCCGGCTTCCCGGTCCGTATTTCTCAGTTTCGGCATTTTCCCGACACCTGTGACGAGCACCGGCTGCGGGGCATGGCACTGATCGCATTTCGTTTCTCTGTCAGGAACTTGACTTGCAGCGGCTTGATAGATTTCATCGACCCACGCCTTGGCGTGCATGGAATTTTCCCACTCCCTCCAGATTGCCGGATGGCAGCTTTGGCACTTTCCATCTCGAAATCCTTGATACGCCGCTGCCACACCCTCCGTATGGTCGTCAGCACGCAGCGTAAGGACACCAATTAGCGTGACGAAAACACATCCGAAAAGCCCAAAACCGACACTGATCATACCTCGGCGTGTTAGTGTGAAATCCATCGTCTTTTCTCACAACCTATCTAAGAGCGAGATCGCTGCTGTCTCCCCACTGCGAATACAATCTGGGATTCCCACACCGTGATAACCGTTTCCCGCAACGGCAAACCCCGGCAAGCCGCTGGAAAGTCGCTCCACAGTGTTAACGACCTCTTGGTGTCCTACTTGATACTGCGCCATTGCCTGCGGATGCTTACTAACGACAGTAAACTGTGGCGCATTTTTGATTCCCAAGATGGGTGTTAGATCCGCTTGGCACAATTCAATCAGTTCACTTTCAGACTGTTTAGACTTCGGTTCACCAACGAAGGCACGTAACAGGACCTGTTCGGTTGGGGCACGCCCTTCAAATTTAACACTGCTGAACGAACAACCAATGATAGAAAGGTTTTCTGTAGCTGGAACGACAAACCCCATACCATCCAATGAATGTGTAACATCAGTACGACGGAACGCCAAATTAACAGTCGCAGAAGAGGCATAGGGGATCGCATTAATCTGAGTGGCGAGTGGTATGGACACATTTTCGATAAGCGCGCCCGTTTGTAGTGCTGGTAGAGCAATGCAGAGGAGTTCCGAATTAAGCACATTTCCGTTAGCCAGCGAAACGCGCCAGCCAGTATCATCGGTATGCTGGATATGTTCCACTCTGGCACCTAACTTAATACAGTCAGATACAGCTTCAGTGAGCGTGTCAACCAAAGTCTGCATGCCAGATTTGAATGAGAGAAACAGACTATAGCGAGGACCACTTGTCCCTTGATTTGTTTCGGCTGCCTGCTTCTTTTCTGCACGGAGTGCCTTGATAATACTACCGTGTGTATTTTCCATTTCCAAGAATCTTGGAAAGGTCGCTTTTAGACTGAGGTTTTCAGCATCCGAGGTATAGATGCCACCTATCATAGGCTGCGCTATCCGTGTGAAAGCCTCGGTCCCAAGCCGCCGTCTGACGAAGTGTGCTACGGCTTCATCCGTATCCCTTCCACGGCGTGGAATAAAGAGTTCCATTGCCATTCGCAGCTTACCATGCCAACTGAAGAGTGGGCTCTTTAAAAATGGCTTGAAAGACCCCGGTGCCATCATATAAAAGCCTTCAGGAACGGGGTGCAATTCGCCCTGTCGGACGACAAAACTCCGACGGACTTTTGGATTGGTTCCAATGAATTGATCCGCAATTCCGAGTTCTTCACAAAGTGCTTTCGCCGCCGGTTTTGTTGAGAGAAAAGCATCGGGACCGTGCTCAAGGAGGAATCCGTCGCGGTGTTCGGTACGAATCACACCACCGACGCGCCCAGTCGCTTCAAGAAGCGTGACATCAAGCGGAATATTGCGCTGTGCTGCTTCGTGTTGCAAGCGGTAGCACGCCGCTAACCCTGTAATACCGCCTCCGACAACAATAGCACGCTTCCCGTTCGAGTTTTCCGACATAAGAATCCTTAATTCAGCACTAACGTGAGATCAGTAAAACAGTAAAGACACAGACTAACAGTTTATACTACAAAGACTGCTCCTATTCACTCACAGATTTCTCATAGACAAAGTCCGCTAACATGCTGATAAATTTAGGGTGGTCACCAACAGTGCCTGCCCGAATAAAATCAACGTCACACGACGCAGCGGTTTCCGTCGCTTCTATGTCCAGATCATAGAGAACTTCAACATGATCACAAAGAAAACCGATTGGAGATGCGACAATAGTATCAACGCCTTTCGCTTTTTGGGCTTTAATCCAATCGTTGATATCCGGTTGTGTCCACGGTATCGGGCTGTTCTCTACAGCACTTTGGTACGCCAAACCAAACCGAGATTTTCCAACCGCTTGGGCAACGGCTTTGCCAGTCCTTTCAAATTGTTGGGTGTAAGGCGAGGTATCCGCTGATGATTGCGGAATCGCGTGTGCGGTGAAAACAAGTTCCGCACGTTCTAATTTGTCGCCAGATGCGGTTTTGATAATTTCAGCGATAGCACCGACATAGCCGTTATGTGTGTACCACGGCTCAAGATAATCAACAGTCGGTTTCTCACCAGCAATTGCCTCAAGCCCTTTTTTTACCGTTTGTTGATACCATTCCCAACTGACTGCAGATTGGTGCGGCGCCATGATGATGCCGAGGGTTTTGCGGTGTCCTTTTTGTGCCATTTCGGCGATGACTTCTTTTAAATACGGGCTCCAATGTCTGAATCCGGCATAAACAGGGAGTGGTAAGTCTCGTTTTTTCAGTGTGTTTTCTAATGCGGTGGCTTGCCCGAAAGTCAATTCGTTAAACGGTGAAAATCCGCCTAATTTTACATAATGGGCAGAGATGTCTTTTATACGTTCTATTTGAGATTCAGCCGTTCCGACAATCCCTTCAACAAAGCAGTAGGCTTCGCCGGGACATGCGTCGTTATTGTATTTTTGGCAACATCCGGGTGTTGGTCCGCCGAATGCGACTAACAAAACACTATCATATTTCATTTCGCCTCCTTTATGCCATATTGGCAAGTTGTGCAGGCATAAATCTGGCATCAGCCGCAATTGCGTTCGCAAACGCTTCACGTGCCAGCGTCTCATCGCCATTTGCCCGATGTGCAAGTCCAATAGAAAAATACGCCTGTGCGAGCTGCGTGCTGTGAAGTCCACCGACCAAGGCTCTATAGATCGACTTGAGTCCAGATTCTGTTTCATCACCGTTACGATAAGCAGAAAGAATACGGTTATAACCCCGTTGGAGATGGGCAGGTGCATAATCGGGGTTTAGTTCAAGTGCAATATCCAAAGCCCTTTCTACCTCAGCGAAGAAATCACCCTTTTCAAGCACACTCGACACTGTTCGGGATGCCTGTGTGAGCATATCTGCATAAGCGGTCCAGGCATCGGGTAGGTTTGAATGTTTTTCAGTGGCAGTCCTCAAAATAGCGATAGCTAAGCCGAAGTCGTTGCCCTCTGCGACCTCTTCAGCAGTTTCGCAATAGGCTTCCAAGTCCTTAAGTTCGCGTGTCCGTTGATGTAGCTTCTCCGGGTTCGCTTCTGGAATCGCTGAGGGTTTGAGATGCTGCCAACCCGGTTCTGGATCATCGATTAACCCACGGTACACCCTTAAAATCGCGTAACGCGGTGTTCCCCAGACCTCAGCAATATCCCGAATCCAACTCGGAAAATTGGCTTCCATGTCAGCCAACAAGGTCGGCAAAGGCATATCCTGCTCAAAACGTTTGCGAACTTCTGTTAGAAAATAGGTCTCAATCTGAAGCAACAAATCGATTTCGGCATCGTGTGCTAAGGGGCCGTGTCCAGGAAGTACGTGTTCTGGTGTATAAGTGCGAAGTTCACGAATTGTGTCAATCCAATCGTGATTTGCCATGAGTCCTTCATTCATAACGGGTTGTCCAAAGATAGGAAAACTCCCTGTCATGACGGTATCACCAGAGACAATACACCCTTCCGCTGGCACTCGAATGGCAGTCGCATCATCAGTCTCCGCCTTCCCCAAATGAACAAGGTGCAGCGGTTGATTGCCTAAATCGATTTCGGTTTCATGTTCAAACGTCTGCTGGGGGAGAAATGGCGCATCGCCAAGCGTGAAACCACGAGAACGCAAGAACGCCTCCTGTCGCGGTGATCTGTTCACCATAAAGTCTTTTGTCATTTCACGTGCAACAACGGTTGCGCCTGCACCGTGAAAAACAGTATTTCCATTTGTATGATCCCAGTGATAGTGTGTGTTAATTGCGTACAGAATGGGTTTATCTGTGAGGGTGCAAATCGCTTTAAGGAGTCGCTGTCCCATCGTTTGATTTACCTGTGTATCAATTACTGCGATCCCCTTATCCCCAATGATGATTGAGGAATTAACGATATTACGAAACAGATACACGCGTTCCGTTACCTTAACGAGTTCTCCATATTGCCGTGGGGCAAAAGGATTTTCCAACATGTTTCTCATCAACTTTCCTCAGAACTTACACAAAATTATAAAATCACGCCCATTCCTCCGTGGTAGGTGCGGTTTCCTAACCGCACCGAATCACGGAATTGCGTAAGTCCTATTCCTGTAGTGTTTTCGCAATATTTACAAAATGTTTAACGTTTTCAAAAGGCGTATCTCTATGGAGTCCATGGCTCAGGTTCAAGATATGCCCTGTTTTTTCGCCCTGTTCTAAGCAAGCCTTGACAGCTGCCGTGATGTCAGCGGGTGTCCCGTCTCGAAGGATATCGTTATCAACGTTCCCCTGAAAAGCGACAGTCCGGTTTGTCAAGTCTCTAACTTTACCGAGATCAACACATTTTCCGACACTGAGTACATCCGCGCCACTCTGGTGCATTAAATCGAGATACGAACACTCTTTTGCGAAGAGTATTCGGGGTGTTTCCGAGTTCACCTCAGCAAAAATGCGTTGGTGATAAGGGAAAGCGAAGTTTTCATAGATCTGGCGCGGCAAGACATCCGCAATCGACTCGAAGAGTTGTACCACTTGAACGCCTTGGCTAATCTGGTAGTTTAAGTAATGGATTGTCATATCCGTCAACTTGTCCAAAAGACAATGTAGGAGTTCAGGAGTTTCCTCTATCATTTGGAAAACCGGGGTCGCCTTCTCGGATACACCAGCACCTCGCTTGATGGGACTTTCGCCCGCGATAAGGAAGAACGCAAGCGTCAAAGGTGCACCGGCAAAACCGATGAGCGGTAGTGCTTCATTCAAAGTCTGGCGTAGATCGTGAATGACCCGTCCAGTAAATGCTAATTGCGTTGAGGGATCATGGAGTGGCTGAAGCGCATCGACTTGTGCCTGCGTCCGAATCGGCGAGTCTAAGATGGGACCGGGGGCAAATCGGAAGTGTGCCCCCATTGGTGCAAGAGGTGTGAGAATATCTTTGTAGACGATGATGGCATCGACACCGATGCGCTTCGGCAGAAGTGAGATTTTGACCGCCCACTCTACATCGGTCTCCGACATCGGGGTAGGGCAGGTTCGGAAAAGACGTTCCAAAGGGAGGTTAATCTCTTGCCGAATCTGCCGATAAAGGGGATCTGATCTTCCAGCCTGCCGCATCATCCACACAGGCACGCGCGCCACCGGCAGGCATCGCGATGCGCGAAGAAGTAAGTCGTTCTTTATTTGTTGTTCCATACTAACAGGCTCTATCCTTCAACGCGCCTTCAAATCGCCCCATGTCGTTGCCAATTTGTCAGTGGGCTCTACAGGAGCAACACCAAGTACTTTACCCACACCGTCTTCCATAATCGTTTCCAGATCCGCCTCACTCAAAGCAGCACTAAACATCGCCACGTCATCAACGATACCTTTGAAATAGCCTTCATCACATCCGTGACCGGCTGGACAGAGCCCGCTCCCGATGAGTAGACCCTTTTCGGGTGCCCCGATTTCATTTGGTCCCTTCGACTTAAATTGGGCATCAATGTAGAGTTCGTATTCAGTACCGTTGTAGATACCGGCGACAAAATACCATTCGTCTGGTTTGTCCACAGGTGTACTCGCGGCAGCACAGCCCGCCTGGCAGCTTTTGAACTCAAAATTGCCGCTATTCCAGTATTCAAACCACCAATTCGCACCGCCGCCGTCCCCGGGATTACCGTTTGCGATGATGAGCGTGGCTGAACCCTTACCTGCTGGATTGTTGCCCCCAACAGACAACGGATACATCCAGAAAGTGACAGTAAATACTTCTGGATTAAAGTCGAGTGAAGGTGCTATCTCAACATAGTCATCTTTTCCGTCAAATATCACGGCTTTCCCAAATTGACCATCGTCCCACTTCGTACCTTCTTTGAGTTCACCATCGTGGCCGTTCCCAGATAAATCTTCGGCCACTTTTCCGTTCCCTTCATCAAAAAGCCAGATACCAACGACTGTTTTCGGATCAATTTTGGCATAACTCGTCGCAGCATAACAAACAGCGAGGAGCGCGAATCCAAAACCTATGAGCATCCGGGACTGTTTCGGTTTGTTAGCAAGAAATCGTCCGAGCGAATTCATGAGAGATCTCCTTTTTGGTGTCGTTCAAGAAACTGCCGTAGTTTGGCAAAACTCTTAACGTTCTTCATAATCCTGCCACTTTCTCGTTCTTCAAGATAGAGGAAGAACCCCATAAAATAAAGGCTCACCAAAAACAGCAGAAACCCTATAAAGCACCGCGCGATTGCCCAATAATCGGATTGAAAACTAAGATAAGGGGTGACAGCTGCAGGATCGCTGGTTGCATCGGATGAATTTTGCTTATCCCACTCCACCGAAACGAAGTCACCCCACCCAGTTATCCCAAGCGACAGAAAAGCGATTGAAAGGACAAAAACAACGAAAAATGGGATACCCATGTTCTATATCGCTTACGCGGAGACTTTTATTATACCTTTTGTGCAACTGTCTTCACGATTGCGTACCTTCGTTATTCCCTCAACCAGTGATTCAAGTGGGAATTCGTGGCTGATAATTTTGTCCATATCGACATCGCCACTCGAAATGAGCTGCACCGCTTCCTCCCAAGTATCGGGGGCAAGCCAAGAGAATCTGATAGTTTTATCCATGAGGATGGTATCAAGGATTGGGACTTGCATCACATCCGTGTCGCCGGGAAGCCCGAAGATAACGACGGTTGCATGCCGACCGGTGACGTCTAAGGCGGTGTGAATTGCGTCAAGGGAACTGGTTGCCGTAATTGCGCGGTCTGCCAATTCTCCATTATTGAGTTCCTGAATTGCGGCACCTAAGTCTTCAACGTAATGTGGAGAGCTGGTATCGCTGACGTTAACGACTACATCTGCGCCGAGTTCCTTACCGCAATCTAAGCGATAATCGCGAGTGCCAACGAGTAGGACGTTTTCTAAGCCGCGGCTTTTCAGGACTTGCACCATCATCAAACCGATAGGTCCGGGTCCAAAAACGACAGCGGTCTGTCCGGCTTCAGCGTTGAGATTGTTAACTGCATAGAGTCCACATGCCAAAGGCTCCGTTAAGGCACCCTGGTCATACGTGACGTTGTCCGGTAGTTTGACCGTCCAGCGATAGTCAGAAACCGCGTATTCCGCGAAACCACCATCAACGCCTACACCCAGAACACGTTTCTCCGGACACAAGTTGGACAACCCCTTCTGACTCCAGAAAGAATTTGGGTTCGATTGAACGGGGTTAACAACAACTCGGTCACCGACTTTAAACCCACCTGTTGTCCCTGCTTCACTGCCAACTTCAACGACTTCACCCGTGAATTCATGCCCCAGGATCAGCGGACCTTTGCCATCATCGGTTTCAAGTGAACTATTACCGAAATAATATGCGACATCCGAACCACAGATACCTACTGAACGCACTTGAACTAACAAGTCGTCGTCCCCCGGTGCTGGAACGGGTCTATCTTCAAGGCTCATTGATTCAGGTTCATAAAAAATTTGAGATTTCACTACGATATGCCTCCTTAAACTTCTAATGCATGGTGTTATTTTAGCATATCTGATTTTAAATTACAACGAAATTCGATATAGACCATCAGAATTAATTAGAGGATAAATCGCATCTCCAAAAGCAGCAATCGGCTGCAAAATTCACCAATGAAGACCGTAATAATGGCAATGAAAAGGAAGCCAGTTGCAGCGCGTGTCGCGCCAAGTTCGTCGCGGGCGACGGTCTTAGGACGTAAGCAGTCCCATGTAATAAAATAGAGTAACAGCGTGCCAGCAATACCTATAAGCACTCGCATCCCGAAAATGATATGATAAAAGAGGTTAAAAGAAACAACATTTGTCGATTGTTGTCTGAAAAAGAAATTCAGGCAGAGCAATAGTGCCATCACCAAAAGCGTATAGAGGAGCCCACTGTTAAACCGTTTCAGATAGCGCACCGGTAAGTCGGGGACTACGAGGTACCAGTGACCAAACCACATACCCGTGTGGACAGCACCCAGTAACACCGCAGCAGCCAAGAATTGGATGGGTAATAGAAACATTTCGCCGGGGATCTGGATAATTTGCAAGTAACGCTGGGCACTTAAAATGATCCATGCCACGCCAGAAATTACGCCGCCCCAGAAAGTGATTCGCGTGAGCAGTGATGCTTTGAACCACCACGTCAAGGTCCAAACAAGTACAATGAGGAAGAAACTAATGACGGAAATAGATTCTGGATGCTGCCAGTATCCGAAAAAGTTGAGAAACGTAACGGGTTGCTGATAAAGGGCAAGGTTCGCACAGCGCGACAAACCACCTACGAGTAGATAAATCACTCCCATCAAACGATAGAAGTTTGATCCTACCAATCCTTTCGGAACCAAGAAAAGGAGAACAAACCCACCAACTGCAAGTTGGCTGAAAACGAGATAAAAAACATCAACAATACTGAACATTCAAGTCGGTTGGTAATTTCGGGGTACTATGTTTGAAAGGAGTACCTTTTACCAAAAACGAAAACCCATTACAGTCCGCTGTAGCGCGATGGATTCGTGCATCGCTATGCTCAAGAACCATAATGGGCTTACCTATCATGTGCGGCTTTAGCACGCACGGTCTATTACGTAAAACAGTGTGTCTACACTTAGAGAATCTCAACTTCAGCACCGAGTGCTTCAAGTTGCTCTTTTGTTTTCTCGGCATCCTCTTTGGAGACAGCTTCCTGAATGACGACGGGGGCGGATTCGACTTTCTCTTTCGCTTCTTTTAAGCCGAGTCCAGTAATCGCGCGGACCTCTTTAATAACAGGAATTTTCTTTCCGCCAAAACTTTTGAGTTGAACGTCAAATTCCGTTTTCTCTTCCGGTTCGGCAGCTTCCTCTGCGCCTGGCGCAGCGGCAGCGGGCATCATCCCTGGCATAGCGACTGCCGGAGCCGCTGAGGCACTGACACCAAACTTATCTTCCAACGCTTTGACCAGTTCAGACAGTTCTAAAACGGTCATATTACTGATTTCGTCAATCATTTTATCCATATCTGCAGCCATTTTTCTATTCCTTTCTGTGATAGCACCACAGTCTAAAGACTGGCACTTGTGTTAGGCGTCTTCCGCCTCTTTCTTTTGATCAGCAACCTGCGTGAGCACGGAGGCTACCTGACGTATTGTTCCACTGAGTACATTCACCATACCTGTGATAGGTGAACCTTGATGTAAGGTATTGACGAGCCCGGTGAGCGGCGCACCGATAGTCCCCACAGCGCGGGCGAGCATAACCTCTCGTGACGGCATATCTTGGAGGGCTTCAACGCCTGCAGCGTCAACCACTTGCGTGCCAAGAATCCCACCTTTAACCTTAAAATTTTCGTGTGCTTCGCCAAATTGAAATAAAATTTTTGACGATGCCGCCGGATCCGTGCTGGTAGCAAGAGCCGTATTGCCTTTGAGATAAGGCTCCAGCCCTTCAATACCCCTTTCCTGGGCAACGACATTTACCAATGTGTTCTTACAGACTTTATACTGGACTTCTGCCGCTCGAAGTTGATTCCGCAGTTCATTCACCTCTGGGACAGTAAGACCCTGAAAATCTGCCAAAAGCACAACATCCGCGCCATCAAAAAGTTCACGAATTTGTTCTACCTGCTGAACGTTTGCCTGATTCGGCATTATGTCAGCTCCTTTCTACTCGCGTTATATGGAGTCGAGGTGCGGCACCCCGACACCCAACAAACTGTTTAATTCAACACAAGATTACATGCAAAAAGCCCCCATTGGCTGCTGGAGGCTCATATCAAAAGGCAAGAAAGAGACGAATGAAGAACGGTTACGTTCTACCCGAAAAACTTCTGCTGCTTTTATTCCATCTAAGCCTCGGTAGGCAATTAAGCCAACGGCACCTACGGTCTACGACTTTATTTAATTGTAAGGGCTATTCCAATAATCTTAGCATCCCACGGAACTTACACAAACTGTTGCGGATCTATTCGGATGCCCGCTCCCATTGTTGATGAAATTGCCACGCTCCGAATATATCTGCCTTTAATGGCTGACGGTCGAGCGGCAACGAGGGCACCCATCACTGCGTTAAGATTCCCTTTAATGCTTTCTTCTTCAAAAGAGACTTTCCCAATTGGGACATGAACAACACCAGAGGATCGTTCTATTCTATATTCAATCTGTCCGGCTTTGACACTTTGAATAGCCTCGGCAACATCCATTGTGACAGTGCCAGCCTTGGCATTAGGCATCAGCCCTCGCGGTCCAAGGATACGTCCGAGTTTTGGCATAATACTCCGCATCAAGTCTGGTGTAGCAATTGCTGTATCAAACTCAAGCCATCCATCAGCAATTTTATCTACCAATTCGTCTGTTCCGACAAAATCCGCCCCAGATTCTTCGGCTTGTCGTGCCGGGTCGCCTTGGGCAAAAACGACAACCCGGACAGATTTACCCGTCCCGTATGGGAGTGCAACGGTGCCGCGGATATTCTGATCGGCTTGTCGAGCATCTACACCGAGACGTGATGCCAAATCTACCGTCTCATCAAACTTTGCCTTGCTGGTTTTTTTCAGGAGCGAGACAGCTTCATCAACCGTGTGAAGTTTGAACCTGTCCACCTGTTCTTTAATTTCGCGATATCGCTTCCCTTTTTTCGCCATGTTATTCTCCGAAAGACATTATTCAATTGTAAGCCCCATACTGCGGGCAGTACCTTCCACCATCCGCATCGCAGCCTCTAAGTCTGTGGTATTCAAATCAGGCAACTTTGTCTGTGCGATCTCGCGAATCTGCTCCATTTTGACGGAAGCGACCTTATTTCGGTTCGGTTCCCCTGAACCTTTAGCGATCTTCGCTGCGGATTTCAACAAGACCGCGGCGGGTGGGGATTTCACGACAAACGCAAACGATCTATCGCTATAACACGTGATGATTGTCGTGACCACCATACCGGTTTGATGCTGCGTCTGGGCGTTAAAGGATTTGATAAACTCCTGCAGATTAATCATATAAGGTGCAAGACTCGGCCCGACGGGCGGTTGCGGTGTTGCCTGTCCGGATACCAATTGGAGCTTAACTTCACCTGCCACTTTTTTTGCCATTGTTCTTCCTGTCCTGAATTTTGTGAATTCTACAGTGCGTTTATAAAACAACACTATTGCGTTTTAGTTCAATTGCTCAACTTCAAGCATTCCGAGATCAACTGATGTTGAGCGTCCGAAAAGCGAAATACTCAGACGCAAACGGTGGTGCACCATATCAACTTCTTCAATCTCACCCGGAAATCCACT
Organism: Candidatus Poribacteria bacterium; assembly: GCA_965232115.1. Taxonomy (GTDB): domain Bacteria; phylum Poribacteria; class WGA-4E; order WGA-4E; family WGA-3G; genus WGA-3G. Next base: position 1,498,531 of record OZ246958.1, on the reverse strand, counting down.
GAAGGGACCATTTATCACTTTCACCTTATCACCAACCTCGTATTCGATCAGTGGTGTTGGCGGAACTTCCTCTTCCTCCGTCGACATCTGTAACATCGCTTCAACATCTTCAGGACTTAGGGGCGATGGATGAGCAGGCGGACCCAAGAAATTCATAACACCAGGGGTCTCTTGTATGAGTGCCCAACTTCTCTGCCCAATCTGACTATCGACATGTGGACCCAGCTCATGGGTGGTATTGATGAGAACATACCCTGGATAAGAAGGACGGATACTGACTTTGCGCTGACTGTCTTTTACCTCCACCACTTCGGTTTCGGGGACGTTCACCTGCAAAATTTCATCCTGTAACTCTTCCCTTGCAATCATATTATCAAGGCTGAGTTTAACCTTCTTTTCATGTCCGGTATATATCTGAACAACGTACCAGTATCCATCCATATTCTGATTCACGATTAAGTCAATTGTGCTATTAAAAAACCCAAAGCCATTAGCGAATAAAGAGTGTTCTAAGAAAAGCCATACCGAAGCCTTCGAGTGAAGTGTTCAAGAGGTATCGACTCACAACAACGGCGATTAAAGGAACACACGCTATTGCTGTCGCCACCAACTTCCGGTTTTGCTCGCTTCCGAAGAGCGAGTCATCGTCGGATGCCCTCGCTTCTCTGCTACTCCGAGGTTGGTTTTCCCAACTTTTAACAAAAAAGAAAACGAGGATCGGAAGGGCTATCAAAACAACCCAACTTAAGGGGCTACTCCATTCAGGGAAAGCAGAGTTACCATCCACCAAACCGATAAATAATCCTAACAGCGCAGACGCAACGATGACAGTAATTGTGCTACCCTGAACCTCTTTTATGTCGGGTTTGGTGACCTTCTGCCACTCCAGATTAATGCCCTGAATGTAATTTTTCAAACGAGTTATCATAAGTTAAAAGGCAGGCCAGGAGGGATTCGAACCCCCAACATTCGGTTTTGGAGACCGACGCTCTAGCCGTTGGAGCTACTGGCCTGCAAGAGTTTCGTAGGACAACATACGAACTTAAGCGAGAAAATCTCACGCTTAAGGCGATGCCTACTTAAAAGTTATCGTGTTTCTTTGTGGACTGTATGCTTTCGACAGAAGCGACAGTATTTCTTCCGTTCGTACCGATTTTGATTCGTCCGACGGTTACGGGTCGTCACATAATTCCGCCGATTGCATGCGTCACAGGCTAACTGTGCAATATCTCTTGGCATAATAAACGCTCTACTTTATAGTTAAGTGGGGCCGACGACCGGGATTGAACCGGTGACCTCGTCCTTACCAAGGACGCGCTCTACCGACTGAGCTACGTCGGCATACATAAAAAACATCAACAAGCGGGAGACGGGACTTGAACCCGCGACACATGGCTTGGAAGGCCAATGCTCTACCAACTGAGCTACTCCCGCAGAATCTCAATAATCCTACGACTCTAACTATGGTGGATCCTAAAAATAAATATACACTTTCGCCCCAGGCCCGGTAGGTGCGGTTTCTAACCGCACCGTTGCAAAGTGTCCAGTTAATTCTAAAATCTACCATAAAATAACAGATGGGGGCAGATGGATTCGAACCACCGTAGGCATTGCCAACAGATTTACAGTCTGCCCTTTTTGACCACTCAAGCATACCCCCAAATAAAAGCTGACGAGAGGAATCGAACCTCCAACCTAGTGATTACAAATCACTTGCTCTACCATTGAGCCACGTCAGCAAACAGACATTTTATAATTATACCCGCTCTACTGTAGATTGTCAAGTGATTTTTCTCTGTAACCGAGAAGCACTTTCAGCAGAAAATATCTTCCGATTCACCCAGATTAGAGCCCTTCTTCGCGTTCCTCCTCTTCAGGCTGCTGCGATGCGTCAGAAACGATTTCTTCATTGAAGATATCGCTCTCATCATTTGCGTCTTGAGAATCCGTAAAAATTGAGACTGCACTGGAATCGGGTGCTTCCGCTTCACCCTGTTTATAATGAAGCTTCCCCTCAACTAATTCTTGTGTGGCAATAGCGACGGGTTTCTGTTTTTTATTTCCTGCACTTGGACGGACGATCGGTAAACCATCCGCATTTATTTGCCGCGCACGTTTCGCAACAACATTTACCGCAAGATATTTATTTTCCACTGTTTTCACCAAATCCTCGTTGTAAACAACTTCATTCATTGATACCTCTCCCCATTATAGACGGATCCAGATTGTTAAGCGCAATTATTAATTATACCCGATTTTCCAAAAAAGTCAAGTTAAAATCGCAGAAAAGTTGACAATTTAATTTTAAAGTGGTAGAATTGAGATATAGAATTGTGCCTCTATTGTTACAAAATCAAAGGAAACTTCTATAATGGATACAAACATCCAGCCCATTCTCGAAAAATCGCTTGCCGGAGAACGATTAGACTTTGACGATTGTCTGACGCTTTTCAAGAGCCACGATCTACTCGCCTTAGGACACGCCGCAGATGCCATTCGGCAACGGAAACACCCTGAAGGGTACATCACCTATATTATTGACAGGAATATCAACTACACCAATTGGTGTTATGTTGATTGCGATTTCTGCGCGTTTTACCGACATCGCAAGGATCCGGATGCCTATGTCATGGCGCGTGACGAACTTGGAAAAAAAATTCAGGAAACGATTGACCTCGGCGGTGAGATGATTCTCATGCAAGGCGGTTTACACCCAAAACTAAAACTCGACTGGTACGAAGACCTCCTTCGATGGATTAAAGCGAATTACCGCATCCACATTCACGGGTTTTCACCGCCCGAGTTGGACTGGTTCGCCAAGATAAATCGTATGCCGCTTCGAGAAACACTTAGCCGTTTACGAGACGCAGGACTCGATTCGATCCCCGGCGGTGGTGCGGAGATTCTCACCGAACACGCTCGCAACGAGATTAGCCCCAAGAAATGCACCGCTGACGAATGGTTGGAAGTCATGCGGCAAGGGCATCTGGTCGGACTTAAGTCGAGTGCAACAATGATGTATGGACACGTAGAAAGCTACGCTGAACGGGTTGAGCATCTCGTACGTTTACGTGACTTGCAAGATGAGACGGGTGGATTTACGGCTTTTATCTGCTGGTCCCTACAACCCGCTAACACACGTATGGAGCATATACCGCCAGCGGGAAGTTTTGAGTACCTTAAGACACTTGCCATCTCTCGATTATTTCTGGATAATTTCGACAATTTTCAGTCTTCGTGGGTTACGCAAGGTCCTAAGATTGGGCAACTTTCCCTGAAATTCGGCGCAAATGACATGGGCGGCACAATGATAGAGGAAAACGTGGTCAGCCAAGCCGGAACCGTCTATTGCATGCCGATTGAGGAGATTGAAAGGACGATTGCTGAGTTAGGGTATATTCCCAAACGTCGCAACTTTTTCTACAAACTTCTCAATTAATAATTAATCGCTGCACACCGCTCAGCGCGGTGAATCGCTCGTTTGACGCTTGGTCACATGGAGTTTGAGATGTCTGACACCCGCCCTAATATCCTTCTGATTACCACTGACCAGCAACGCGGCGATTGCCTGGGACTGGATCCTGACGGTCCTGATTGCCTGCAAACCCCAAACCTCGACTGGATCGGTCGCACCGGCACGCACTTTCGCCGTGGATACGCTGAATGCCCAAGCTGCATTCCCGCCCGGCGTAGCCTTATGACTGGAACCGCACCCGCGGCGAACGGGGCAGTCGGATTTAGAGGCGCCCAGTGGAATCCACCTCATACCTTAGCAGGCGAGTTGTCCGCAGCAGGTTATCAAACCGAGATGATCGGCAAACTGCATCTGACCCCGCCGCGGAAGCGATACGGCTTTGATCACCTCCAGCTGGCTGATGCCACCCGCGGGAACCACAATGACTACGTCGATTGGCTGCGACAATACCACGGCCGCAACGATGTTGATCCAGGTATGGCACACGGTGTCTCTGCGAACGGATGGGTTGGCCGTCCGCACCATCTCCCCGAAGAACAGATGCACACGTTTTGGTGTATTGATCGCGCACTCAATTTCTTGCAAAAACGCGATCCGACAGCCCCTTTTTTTCTCAACATCTCTTTTATAGACCCGCATCCACCACTGACACCACCAGCGCATTATTACCAACGCTACATCCAGCGGGATCTCCCACCACCCGTGGTTGGCGATTGGGCACCCGAATTTAAGGACCCTCAGAAGGGATTGGATCCAAATGCATGGGAAATCCGTCTCGATGACTACGACATGCGCTGCGCCCGAGCTGCCTATTACGGGATGATTAACTTCATCGACGATCAGATCGGTCGTCTGATTCAGTATACAGGCGGAATGAAAGACTGTCTGGTCATTTTCACCTCCGACCACGGCGAGATGCTTGGTGATCATAATTTGTACCGTAAAACCTGGTCCTATGAAGCCTCCGCTCGAGTTCCATTTTTAATGCGGGCACCGGCGAAATGGGGTTACCCAAAAGAATCTGTTTGTCAAAGTCCCGTCGGCCTACAAGACATTATGCCCACTATTCTGGACGCAGCTGGTGTTGAGACGCCAAGCACCTGCACGGGTAGGAGCCTACTCCCCATCATGCGAGGTGACACTGATCGGGTGCGAGACTGTCTGCACGGCGAGCATTCAGGGTGTTACGATTACAATCACGGCAGCCACTATGTGACGGACGGACACCATAAGTACATCTGGTACTCCCAAACCGGTCGAGAACACCTCTTTAATCTGAAGGACGATCCGCATGAAACACGCGATCTGGCAAGCCAGAGCGGGGCTGAACCCCATTTAATCCCGTGGCGAAATCGCCTAATTGAGTTTCTCCGCCACCGTCCCGAACGCTTCACCGACGGCACAAGCCTCATCACAGGGCAAACACACGATGCTTTGCTGCCAGACTATCACCCCGACGCAACCTACCCTTACTTATAGCGTCGTTAGGACTTACGCACTTCACTGGTAGGTGCGGTTTCCCAACCGCACCAATGCGAAGTGTGAAATTAATTCTAAAATCTACTATTAAAGTAGCAATGAGCAGTAGGAACCTTGCCAGCAGACGCGAAAAAGGGCGAGGCACGTCGACCTCGCCTAATCACATCGTATCTAACAGCGGATTAAAGATTAACGGTAATCTGGATGAATCCAGAGTTCACTACTCTTTTTGCGTGCAGCGAACCAGTTCAAATACGTTTCCCGTTTTTTCGCTTGGATGATTGTCTGAAGGTGTCGCGTCTTTTCAGCCGGATCCATTTGGAACGCTTCGACATCCGGTTCCTGTCGCTCAACAAGCTGAACGATGTACACGGAAGAGTTACCCTTGAAGGGACCCCCAATTTCATCCATCTTCATCTGAAATGCGGCAAACATCACTTCATCAGAATTCCCCATACCCGAAATATAGTTGCTACTGGCACTCAGTGAGAATAGGTTGCTTTCTTGTACTGAGAGCCGATCAGCCGTCAAACCTTCGGGGGCGTTATACTTTTTAAGCAACGCCTCAAGGGATTCGGTGTTATCGCGCTGATTAAACAGACTTTGTGCATCCGTCAAGGCACTCGCTTTCGCTTTTTCCGCTTTTAGTGCCTCAACCACTTCTATTTTTACGTCAGCAAACGGCGGGATAGCAGCAGGCTTCTTCTCCAAAACGGTTGCGACAAAATAGGCTTCCACTTCACCCGTCCGTTTCTTTGCCTCAAGTACCTTTATGACATTCACTTCTATATCAAAAATTTCTTGGATTAATTCCTCATAGCCCCATCTCGCGCCAATTCGAGGAATCGTCGTCGCATCACGACTGAAGAGTCCGGTTTCTAAAACAGCAAGTGGGAGTTCTTTAAAGTTCTCATGTGCGAGTGCAGCGTCATAGTCCTGAATTTCGACTTCATACAACAAATCATTAGCGACCTGTCTCGCCTCATCAACCCCACTAACCTGAACCAACTTCTGTTGGATTTCATATTGGACCTGCGCAAAAGGTTGGGCCTCTGGTGCCTTCTTCTCCTCCAATTTGATGATATGATACCCGAATTGCGTCTCAACCAGACCACTGACTTCTCCGACCTCCAGTGTGTCAAACGCAGTCTCTTCAAAGGGTTTCACCATGTCGCCACGTGCAAAATAGTCGCCAGCAGGGAGATTTGGATTCGACCCTCTTAATGCGCCACCTTGTACTGCGGAGGGACCCTCCGAATGTGTTTTTGCAAGTTCAGCAAAATCGGCACCTGCTGCGAGTTCGGCATTAATGGTTTTCAGCAATTCCGCTGCAGCGACTTTGACCTCCGCTTTCTGTTCGTCAGTTGCACCGTCAGGAAACTTCTTCAAGATATGGCGAGCTTTGACGGCTTCGGGTGTGGTAAACGCTGACTTATTTGCCTCGTAATAATCTTTAACCTCTGAATCTGAAACAAAAAGGATGGGTTCCACTCTGATAAACTTGACGTTCACCTGCTCTTGGGACTTATAGTCATCCTTATTCTCTTCATAATAGGCTTCTGCTGCCGCGTCATCCACCTCAACCATTGCAGTGTAATTACTATGCTTAAATTCGATAAATTTAACTTTCGCCTTATCGGATTCAAGTCGATATGCCTGTTCTGCTTCAGTATCGGTTATTAATTCTAAGGTTTGAATACTGTCTCGAAGGGCGGTGGAACTGAGCTGCAGCCGAATATTTTCTGTATAGAGGTCCGCTGCACCGAATTGTTCATAAAGATTATACTGCTGGACACGGTCTGCGTCGCTCCGGATGTAACGTCTTATGTCCGCGTCAGCAATATTGACACTCCCAAGAATCGTCTGCTGCACCCAACGATCGATGACCGCCTGTTGTGTCTGTTCCCGGTCAGGTGTACCGACACTCCGACCTTGTTGCCTTTGCGACTCTATAGCATTCGCGACAGCGTTTTCAAACTCACCCCGTTTGACTTCGGCACCGTCAATCCTGAGAACGACTTCTCCTTCCGGTCCTTCACCGCCACCGCGTGTGTTACTATAGAGGAACACTGTTCCTATCAAAAACACGATAGCAATGACCCACATAAAGAGTTGGGCAATAAATTTCTCGCGTAGAAAGATAATCATGTGTTATTAAGGTCTCTCCTCTTTGGTTTTTGTCTAACGGACTCTCATGCATGAAGCGTGTTAATAATATTATACATACAAACAGAATGAATGTCAAATCGTATTAGGGGCTACTCCAACGCCCTGATTTTTCACGTAAGGCGCGAGCAGGTCTTGGAGTTGGAGGCGGTCATTGCGGAGATGCGTTTTCACCGTCCCTTCGCTGCGTCCGGTGCATGCAGCGATGTCTTTAAGCGATGTCTTTAATAGAGAGTTCCTCGATGTAGTATAAGAAGAACACACGTTTACGCGGTGGTGTGAGTGTTTCAATCGCCGCGTGCAGGTGTTGTCGGAGTTCTTGTTGTTGAAGCAATTCACACGGATCGGGGTGGAACATTGCGATGCAGCGTTGGTCGATAGTGTGGAGGGAATCGATGTGAAACAACGCTTTCTGTCTAACGAATTTTACGCGTTTGCAGAAGTCTTTTCCCACGTCTCCTCACCCCAGAGGGGTGATATGTCTATAGAAAAGCGTTATTTCAAGAGGCAGCATTCCAGCGGAGTGCTATGTCTATCCATAGGTAGCAACTTGGGTCCCTATCTTATAATCCTTATTGTAATATTCGGATCGTTTTTCAATGACCGCCAAGATCTTGTCACTGCATCTGGATTTTGAGCAGCTGCCTGCCTTACTTTTTCTATATGAGATGGGAGTATATTCGGATCCTGAGTGAACTCTTTCTCCAACACTAAATACTCGTAGTACTCTCTCGCCGTGTAGGAGTCGGCTGTGTTTATGATATTCGCCAACTCTAAATATTTATAGACTTTCGGAGTATTTCCGAACTCAGCAATGACAGCTTCTCTATCTATCCTGATGACTCCTTCTGAATCTACACTTTTCCAAAGCACCAAACCGGGGGGCAGTTGCTCCTCACTTACGATATCTTCGACAGACTCTTCGGCATGCTGCGTACCATCGGTTTCTAAAAAAGACATCGATTCCACAAGTGAGTCGTCTGGATGTTCGGGCTCATGATAACGGGAAGGATCGTGAAAATTGTCATGATTGTCCGGAATAGCCTCTGCCTCTACCAAGGACTGTTCTGCTTCGTTTTCGGGAGCCCCCGTTTCGAGGGACATGGGTGTTTTTTCGACTGGGGACACTTCGCGTTGCGTAGTAGAGGCCTGCGGCAAACTTTGAATGAACTTTTGGGTATCATAGTGCGTATAGAGAAGAAGTGCGAAAAGTATAGCAAAAATGAGACACGTGGCGACTATCAAAATTTTCATGAGTGAATTTCCTATAATCTTGACAAGAAACGCAACATCTCGGCTTGCGTTTCTTGTCTGCTTCAGAGGAACGTTGATCCTACGGGACCCATCTCGTACCAATAATATTCAAGTTGAGGGTTGTACTATGCCCTGACGGCCAAGTTTGGTAGTGTTCCCAGGCAGCTGTGGAACTTCCGGGATTATGGTAGTAACCATAGTGACTTGTATTTACCGGTCCGCCCCCTGGTTGTACGTCATAAGTAACAACCTGTCCAGTTGCGAAAGACCTTACTTCATAAGCGTCGCCTTGATACTCATCTGCTCCGCTATACGCTTCTTGTTGCAAAAACGGGGCAACTGTTAGGAACCCCGCGGCACAGATGCAGGCAATCGCAATCATTTGACACAATGACTTTTTCATTCGGAGATTCTCCTTTATTTTTCACAGATCGCTTTGGGAAGGCAAGATATTTTGCGTTCTCGGCAACCCTCTGTTGCATAAGATGCTAACCTAAAAGTCTCACAAAATGAACCCACTCTATGCTACAATTAAGTTAGCACTGTCATTACTCACTTAATGGCAGTGCCGCGCCGATCGGTGTTCGCTCCACCGGCGGCGCACCTCTGAAAAATATCGGAGCCTGCCATTACAAAAACTATTTCGTCACATTACACCCAAAAGACGAAATGGTTTCCAATAACTATCTATCCAACTATTCACCCCTCCCCTCAACTTAACGAGCGGTAAGTATTCAGGATAATGCCTTTCTAACCACGTTCTAAACTTCTCCACCAACCGACGATACCGAACCTTAGCCGTTCCTTCTCTGATATTCAACTCATTGGCAATCTCTCTAAATTTCATACGATTGTGATACCTTAATCGGAACAACCTTAACTCCTCGAGTCGAAGCGTCCTTTCAAAACGCCGATAGATTTCCCTGAGTTCGTCGTCAAGCACACCATATTCAGGTTGATATGTCACGGGTGCCGCAAATAGTTCTTTGAGAGTTGTTTGTCCCGGAGCATCTTCTGGATTCAGATCGCGTTCTGACGGAATATCTGAGGCAGCATCCGAGGCTACCTGGTCCCCTCGCTTCTGCTTCTCCACTATCCACCGTGCCAAAACCCGTCTTGCAATTGTGCGGAGCCACCATCGAAAACTGCTCGGCGTTGAAATCGTTTTTAGGCTTCCCAACGCTTCAATGAACGTTTCTTGGACGAGGTCTTCTGCATACGGACTATTCTTGCCTGTTTTCTGTATGAAAAATCTATGAAGGACCCCCCAATATCGCCTACAGAGTACGTTTTCTGCTTCTCGGTCCCCTTTCTGACAACATTGTACGAGTTCGGCATCACTATATTCTTGATAATCGGTAGAGTCGGTCAACATTCGGCGCGCTTTTGCCCCTTTCTTCTTAAATTATGGTAAATTTTAGAATGAGAGGGACCTTTTCAAACGCGCCGAATATCCATTGTCGTCCTTTAAACTCACATAAACTAAATGAAGATCAATTTATTAATTCGGTAATCCGAATTCACCCCAAACCCGGTAGGTGCGGTTTCCTAACCGCACCGGACATTACCGAAATATTTTTTTAAACTTCATACAGTTTATGCTACAAATAGGTCTCAGGTAAAGAAGTTAGAAGAAAATGTCCCTAATTCTCCGACTGCATTAATTCATTCGCAAACGCGAGAGGAAAAAAACAAAGCCTTGTTTTATCTCTCTATTACTAAAATTTGGACAATTTGTAAGAATTAAGGATCGTCTAAACTTGATCCTCTTTTCTGTCCCTTTATAATTAAAGACATAACTCTATGTCAAAAAGGGTGCATTATTTAAAAAACCTGATGAAATCATGTTTTTTCTCAGATATCAGATTGCCACACACCTCTTATTAGAAAAACTACCAAGGTTTTGGAAGTCTAATGGGAATAAAACATAAATTGCCCAAACTTTAGTCTCTATTAATTTAGTGGGAAAAATGAAGAAGAAAGTTACAAAAAACTCATTATATCCACCTATTTTGTAGCAGCCCAACCCTGCAAATTCTAATTCTGAGGATCAACGTCTTCCTTCTTCAACCTTTCACCTTTCCAACACAAACTGCTGCTAAAACTTTACACACCCCTATTTGATAAAAATTTGCCAATTTTTAAAATATGCTATATACTAATTGGATAAAACCATTCAGCAACGTAGATAACATCAAAATAATTCTAAAATTGACTACAAACTTTCCTGAAAAATTGGCAAACGCTGGTATGCAGATTCAGAACGTAACAGATTTTAGTCTCAAATATACCTTAGAATCTGGACAATCGTTTAGATGGAACAGAGTAGGTGATGCCTACTACGGTGTTGTGGAGGGACGGATACTCAGAATCTCTCAACAAGGGTCTATCTTACACGTTGAAAGCTCAGCGAATGAAAACATGGTAATCTTGGTGCCATATCTTCGTCACTATTTTGATTTGGAACGCGATGTCCCGAAACTCCTCGCCGAAGTTGACAAAGATGCTTATATTCATCGAACAATTCAAACGCTTTGGGGGATGCACATTCTGAACCAAGAACTTTGGGAAACAATAGCGTCCTTTATTTTATCACAAAATAATAACGTCCCGAGGATCCGCGGCATCATCCGTAGGCTCTCTGAGCGTTACGGTAAGAAACTAAAGATTGGCGAGTACGTGGACTATAGCTTCCCAAGCCCACACGATCTTGCGACAACAACTGAAGAAGAACTCCGCACCTATGGCACTGGCTACCGGGCAAGTTACCTTCAGGATACCGCGCGTGCGGTCATGAACGGAGAACTCTCACTTGCCGCACTGAAGCAACTGCCATATCTTGAAGCGAAAGAGAAATTAATGGAGCGTAAAGGCATTGGCGAAAAGGTTGCTGATTGTATCTGTCTATTTTCGCTCGGACATCTTGCGGCACTGCCGATCGATGTCTGGATAAAACGCATTTTCGAGACGCTTTATCTACGGCGGCGTGCAACACATCGCGAAATACGCGAATTCGCATCCAACTATTTCGGAGATGGTGTCGGATACGCACAGCAGTATCTTTTCCACTACGTCCATGAATGTCCAGACTGGGCAAACGCTGAACACCTATCACTTATTGAAGTAGAAACCGAACTTTCAACAGAAAGTTGCGAATCTGTAGTAAATTGAACAAAATAGATAACCTGAAAGGAGACCAAAATATGGCTGAATCATTGGAACAAAGTATTGTATCACTTCTGGAAGAGCATGTTGAACTTGCAGTCTCAACAGTTCAAGAATTAAGAGCAAACAAACTTGAACTTGAAGCTGAGATTGCCAGACTTAACAGCGATGTGGTACAACGCGATGCCCAAATTCAAGAACTTGAACAGCGGAATAGCCATCTTGAAGAGGAGCTTAATTTAGAACGGTTAGCCATTGCGCAAGAACGCGCCGACATTCGAGAGCGTCTTGAGGGCTTAATGAATGTACTTGCCGCATCAAGTGAAACCCTAACGGAGACAAGAACAGCGGTAGAAACGGAAGCAGATACACATCCCGAAATCGATTTTACCACCGTCCGGAATGATGAAGACAAAATATAGAACCTTGACGAGGAATAGCCACAGGCTCCGAATGGCGATTGTAGGGGCAGGTCTTGTGCCTGCCTGCATACTTGATGAGAAATAACCGCAGCCTCAAAATAGCGATTGTAGGGGCAGGTCTTGTGCCTGCCTGCATACTTGGTAAAGCCGAGATAACAAACAGTTGTGCGTGTCTTAGTTCTCTCTCATTCCTATATTATGAAACCGTATCGGCGAAAATTCGCACTCATCGCCGAACGTCCGGACGTTACACTACGTGTTATTACACCTACGCGCTGGTATGAAAGTTTCCAAGACATCGTCTTTGAACCAGAACCGGAGACACCGTGCGAAGAATTTCCGTGTCCAATCCGCTTTTCCGGCTACGGCAGTCGTTTTTATTACCGTCAGGGTGTGAAGCCTCACTTCCGAGATTTCCAACCCGACATTATCCACTTGGAAGAAGAGGCATGGAGTCTCAACGCGCTACAGACAGTTCGGTTGAAACGGAAGTATTGTCCGCAGAGTCGTTTTATCTTTCGCACTTCACTGAGCATACCGATCAAACAGCGATTTGGTATATTGCCGGTATGGATCGAACATCGCGTCTTTCGAGAAACCGATAGAGCCTTTCCGCTCAGTACAAACGCGGGTAAGATTCTAACTGAACGCGGATATACTGGAGAACAGACACCATTTCCAAATGGTGTTGATGTGCGCCATTTTTATAAAATGGATGCCAGCGAACTGCGGAATGCATTGCGACTCAATGACTGTTTTGTCATCGGTTATGTCGGTCGGCTGCTACGAATGAAGGGAATAGACACACTACTCAAGGCACTGGCACACCTCGCGAGTCAAGATGCCACGTCCACCTACAAACTTCTGATTGTTGGACAAGGCGAGGACAAATCGGAATTCCAGAGGGTCGCTGGAACTTCCGGTATCTCTGAACAGGTTGTCTGGATAGATGCGGTACCACCCGAAGAGGTACCCGCCTATATTAATTGTATGGATACATTAGTCCTACCCTCTCGGACAACCCCAGGATGGGTCGAATTTTTTGGGAGAGTCCTTATAGAAGGTATGGCATGCGAAGTCCCGGTCATCGGTTCAGATTCTGGCGAAATTCCGCATGTGATTGACGATGCCGGTCTTATTTTTCCAGAGGCAGATGCAAATGCCTTGGCAGAAAGGATACGTCGAATCGCACACGATGCAAATCTTCAGAAGGACCTGATTGGGCGCGGGCTTACCCGCGTCGAAAATTTTACATGGGAGACGATTGCAGAACGGACATATCAGGTATATCAGGAGTTGCTTGGAGAGGCACCGTAGGTTGAGAATAGAGAAACGGGAGCATAGAAAAGTGATGCCCCCGACTGGACTCGAACCAGCATGCCAATTAAGGCACAGGCCCTCAACCTGCCGTGTATACCAATTCCACCACAGGGGCATTCTGTGGTTAATTATATCTTATTCAGACCGCGATGTCAAATTTTTCTCAGGTTTTTAACGATTGCTACTGAATCGTCGCGTTCTAATAGGTTCCCAATTGCTAAAGCCATCCATAACCTAAAGGCGGTTGGAATTAACCGAAAACCCGGGGAATGCCATACGGCATTCATACCGTTGATTTGTGAAACGAAGTGGAACGGTGACCAGATTTAATAGATTAAAAATTTTGGACAAAAATATGGATACCTCCACACCGGAAAACCTTGAACACCTACTATCCCATACGCTTGCTGGAGAGGTTCGCTTCGACCTATACTCTAAAGCACTCTACAGCACAGACGCAAGTCTCTACCAGATACAACCGATAGGCGTTGTAATTCCAAAAGATAAGCAGGACGTTATCAAAACAGTGCAAATCGCGTCAGAACACAAGATTCCGATCCTTCCGCGCGGTGGAGGCACGAGCCTTGCTGGACAGAGCGTCGGTGAAGCAATCGTGCTGGATATGTCCAAATACATGAATCAACTGCTTGAAGTGAACGTCGCTGAACACTGGGCGCGGGTCCAACCCGGCATCGTTTTAGACGAGTTGAATCATAAACTGAAACCCCACGGTCTGATGTATGCCCCGGATGTCGCTACAAGCAGCCGGGCAAATGTCGGTGGAACTATCGGGAATAATTCCGCAGGTTCACATTCGCTTATCTACGGTAAAACCATAGATCATGTCATGTCGCTCGATTTAATCCTCTCCAACGCTGACCAGATCACAACATCCCCCATATCACTCGAAGAATTAGAAATCAAGAAACAGGGAAATACATTAGAAGCAAATATCTATCGCGAGCTCTGCCGAATATGCGCCGATAATGAAGCAGAAATTCGGAAACGGTATCCGCGTATCTTGCGGCGTGTTGCAGGCTATAATCTCGACGAATTTATTCCAGATGCCGGTTCAAAAGAGGTCACCCCTTATCGCCGTGACGGATGCGATGAGAATCACCCGTTTAGCCTGACGAAAATTCTCGTCGGTTCTGAAGGAACACTCGCCACAACCGCTGAAGCAACGGTGAACCTTGTCCCGATTCCCAAACAGACAGCACTATGTGTTGTTCATTTTGAATCGCTCGTCAACGCCATGGAGGCGATGCAACCCATCTTGGAATGTAACCCCACCGCTGTAGAACTTATAGACAAAACGATTCTCGATATGGCGCGTGGATCATTAGAATTCTCACGGCTTACCACCTTCATACAAGGTAAACCCGCTGCACTCCTTGCTGTTGAATTTTACGGTGAAACACAGGCAGAATTGGACGCACAGCTGGATACACTCGAAAAGACGCTGAAAAGTACCGGGTTCGGTTATGCGTTCGTGCGATGTTTCACTGCTGAAGAAAAAGCACGCGTCTGGGAAACCCGAAAAGCCGGACTCGGGTTGCTAATGGGTATGAAAGGCGATGCCAAACCGGTCGGTTTCGTCGAAGACGCGGCAGTACCGATAGAGAACTTGCCGGAATACGTCCGTCGATTTGACGAGATCGTCACAGCACACGATACAACCGCCGCCTACTATGCACATGCAAGCGTTGGGCTGTTGCATAACCGACCTATCGTCAACCTCAAATCCGAAACCGATATTCAGAAAATGCACGACATCGCTCGTGAAGTTCGAGATCTACTCATGGAATTGGATGGCGCGATGAGTGGAGAACACGGCGATGGACTCGTTCGGAGTGAGTGGATAGAGAGTATGTTCGGTCCGCAGATATATCAAGCACTCACTGAGGTGAAAAAAGCCTTTGATCCGGACGGCATTATGAACCCAGGTAAAATCGTTGACGCGCCACCGATGACAGAAAACCTCCGCTTCGGTTCAGACTATAGTACCATTAAAATTGACACCTACTTCGATTTCTCCAGTCAAGATGGATTTGGTGGCGCGATTGAGATGTGCAACGGTGTTGGTGCCTGTAGGAAAACACTCACAGGGACGATGTGTCCCTCCTTCATTGGCACACGTGAAGAAGAGCACTCAACGCGGGGTCGCGCGAACGCGCTCCGCTCTATTATTTCAGGAGCATTGCCACACACAGAGCTCACCAATGAGCGGCTGCAAGAAGTTCTGGATTTATGCCTCGGATGCAAAGCATGCAAAGCGGAATGTCCGTCTAACGTGGACATGGCGAAGATAAAGTATGAGGTACTTGCACACTATCATAAAGCAAACGGTTTACCGTTGCATCGACGGTTGTTCGGCGAAATCGGTGCGCTCGCCCCCCTCGGCTCAATGTTTTCACCGCTCTCTAACTGGGCAGTCAATAATACACTTTCTAAATGGATCGCTGAGAAAATAATCGGCGTTGACCGACGGCGAGACATGCCTACCTTTGTCCGTCCAACCTATGAACAGTGGTTCCGAAAACGCCGCTCGCGACGAACATCGGATAAGAAAGTTGTCCTTTTTCCCGACACCTTTATGAACTATAGTGAACCTGCTATCGGCAAGGCTGCCGTAGAGGTGTTAGAAGCGTGCGGATTCGAGGTGCTTCTGCCCAAGAAGCGGTGCTGCGGCCGTCCACTCATCTCGGAGGGGATGCTCGACCGGGCAATTGAGAATGCAAACTACAACATTAATGCCCTCCGCGTTTACGCTGATGAAGGGATTCCGATTATCGGATGTGAGCCGAGTTGTACGTCTGCCCTCACAGACGATTACCTTGAGTTAATCGGCACACCTGCTGCGAAACGCGTTGCTGAAGCAACTTGTTCGTTTGAGGAATTCTTCGCACAACTAACTGAAAACGGCGAACTACCGCTGGAATTTTCGACAGAACCGAGCGACATCCTTCTACACGGACATTGCCATCAGCGAGCCCTCGTTGGTATCCAGCCAACTGTGAAGATGTTAAGTTTACCAGCAGAACACGACGTTACAGTGATTGATTCGAGCTGCTGTGGTATGGCGGGCGCATTCGGGTATGAGAAGGCACATTACGAACTTTCCATGAAAATTGGTGAATTGCGGCTCTTTGGTGCCGTTCGTGAGAAACCGTCAGGAAGTTTCACGCTCAGTGCTGCCGGTTTTTCCTGTAGGCATCAACTTGAGCACGCGACAGGTGTGAAACCGAAGCATCCGGTTGAAGTGTTACGTGAGACGCTAACGCAAACTTAAATTAGGACCTACGCAATCTCCTGGTAGGTGCGGTTTCCTAACCGCACCGATCGCGTGATAAATAGCGGAATCCCGTAATTTTGCGTAAATCCTGTTATAACGTTAAGCACCGGAGGAAGACATAATGTCTAAAATCTATCAACCGCTTGACGATTTTAAAATTGTTGAGTTGCCGGAGAAACAGTTGCCGTTTTGGAAGATTGCGGGCCCAGGGGCTATCTTAGTAGGTCTGTCCATTGGTGCCGGTGAGAGTGTGATTTGGCCCCTCATTGCCGCTGAGTACGGCGGCAGTATGATCTGGGCAGCCGGATTGGGGGTATTTCTCCAACTCTGGATTAACTTCGAGGTAGGACGTTGGACAATCGCAACGGGTGAGACGGTATATACAGGTTACAGCCGCATTTGGCGCGGTTTTGGTCCATTGTTCATTCTCCTCACTGTCGTGGGTTGGATAGCACCGGGATGGGCGCGGACATCAGGGCTTGCTCTCAAAGCACTCATATTTGGACCCGGCGGTTGGGGCTCCGATACCTTTTGGACAATCGTGACGTTTGCAGGCGTTGCACTCATCCTTTTCGGACCGAAGATGGTTTACCAATCCGTCGAACGGACTGTCGAAGTACTTGTCGGTATTGTAACGATTGGGTTAATTCTGGTCGCCCTCGCTGTCGGCTCAATGGATACATGGAAGGAACTCGGTGCCGGTTTGGTAAATGTTGGGTACATCGATCCAGGCATATCCGTGAAAAAACTATTTAGCGCATTAGTCTTCGCGGGTGCAGGTGGAACTGCAAATCTTTTCTATACGTTCTATCTACGCGATAAAAATATAGGCATGGGTGCACAGCTACCAGGGCTACAGAACCCCCTTCGGGGCAGGAGCGAAAAAGTGCCCGCAACAGGATTTCTCTTTGAAGCAACCGAGGAAAATCGAAAACGCTTCACGGCATGGTGGCAATATGTGAAAAACGACCAGATACTCTTCTTTTGGGCACTCAATACCTTCACAATTATGCTCTTTATTTTTGGCGCGCTCTCGGTTCTACATCCGCAAGGGATTGTCCCCGAACAGGGAAGACTTATTTATGATGAAGCACAAATATTAGGGGAAATCTGGGGAGTCGCAGGTCAGAAGATATTCTTATTAGTTGGGGTTGCCACACTTTTTGGAACACAACTCGCCCTGGTTGATGGGGTGTCGCGCTCGATTTCTGATATTATCTACACCAACTTTCAAGGTGCACAAAAACGGGACTTGAGTTGGTGGTATCTCCTCATTGCTGGCATCTGGATCGTCGGCGGATGTGTCATAACCTTTGTGATGGAGCAGTTGAAGGTCAGTGAATTAGGATTTCTCTTTAATGCGGCATACATGGGCGGCTTCGCTATGGCACTTTATGTGCCGCTTACACTCTATATGAACTACCGCTTCCTACCTGACTTCGCAAAACCGAAACGACTCTCTACTTTTATGATGCTTATCGCCTCATGTGTCTATATCGGCTTTGCGATTTCAAGTATCTTATGGGAAATTAAGCAATTGATCGGAGGATAGAAATGCATAAGAATGGACAAAAAGCCTTTTTTGAGAAAGAAGGCTATCTTGTTGTCGAAAATTTGCTGTCAGCAGCAGAAATTGAGACCTGTCAAGCAGAAATTCACAGGTTGCATCAGTTCGCTGCAGGGCAAGAATCCGATACAGAAAAGGAACGGGCGGATATAGCACGCCGGCACGTCCAACATGAACCATTCGCCAAGAACGAAACGCAAGGGGATCGGTTACCGGTGCTGCGGAAAGCGGAAAATACACGACAGTACTCCGATGTGTTTCGCGATCTCGCGCAGCATCCGAAACTGATCGCTGTCGTCCAAGAACTCATTGGTGAAGAAGACCTGTTACTCTTTAGAAGTACACTGATGTTCAAACCTGCGTTTCATGGATCTTCGCACGGGCTGCATCAGGATTCGGCATACTGGCCGATGGAGCCGCCGAACCTTGTTACTGTCAGCATTGCACTCAACGATGCTACACCGGAAAACGGGTGTTTCAAGGTAATCCCAAAAAGTCATCTATGGGGTATGCAGTCTTGGGGACACATCGCCCGGCAGCAGGGCGCAGAACTTACCGACCGGAAAGAAGTTGCAGAACAACAAATGGATGTCCCTCTTTCCGCAGGAAGTGCCTTGTTCTTCCATAGTTTGATGGTACACGGTTCGGGCCCAAACACCACCGCAAATCCTCGGAATACGGCGTTGTACGCCTATTTCTCACCACAGGTCAGATATGTTCCACAAGGAGGAAAACCCGCGGAGAAGACATTTCCTGTTGTTGCCGGACTCGGTGGTAGAACAGAATTGACACTCGTTGCCCAAACATAAGGGATAATAGGAAACGCTATGAAATTAAAACGCTCTCGCCATCGCATTTTTAAAGGAACACGCATCCGAATGTTGATTGTCTGGTACCTTATTCTGCTTGGTGGTATCATCATCCTTGTCTGGAAAATGCCTGCGATTGTTTCACGCCTATAAGACAAATCAATCAAGGCACTTGTCGCTTCTCACATTTAATTTGACCTAATTAATTAACGCTGGTATAATTTGCTGTGTAAAGGAGGGTTTATGAATGTACACGCTTATCCTCTTGTCATCCGATAAAAATTCAGTCCGTCAACATGCAATTAGCCAAGGGCACACACTGTTTTTCTTGTGTATCCTCCTTGCACTACTTCTGACTGCAATCACTGGCACCGGTTACGGAATCTTTCAAAAATATCAGACAGCGAAGCTGGAGAAAGACTTACAGGCGAGCGCGGAAGAAATTGAACAATTAGTGCAGGCAAAAAATCAAGTCGAGTTGGAACTTGCTGCGGTTAATGAGGAGATGGAAAGTATTCGCCAGATGACAGAAAAGATTCAAGAGGCTTTGGGAATTCTCGGTCAAGGCGGTGGAAGCGGCAACATGGACTGGCTCCCCGAAGGAGCGGAGGAACACACGCAGATTCCGCAGGAAGATACCTCATCTGTGATTGATACTGTGCCTGCATCAGAACGGATGCAAGGCTCACTAACACCCAGTATCTTGAAACAAGAGGTACAGCCGCTCTACAACTATGTCAGTACACAACAAAAACAGATTGACGGATATCCATCGATCTTACCGGTGAAACTTCAAAAAGCGGACGGTGAGAAACACGTTTTTTGGTATTCCTCCGGGTTTGGGTGGCGCATGCATCCATTAACAAGAAAACGCGAATTTCACCGAGGGTTGGATATTAAAACCCGCGCCGGGGTTCCCGTTATCGCTGCCGCTGATGGAACGATTATCAAAGCTGAAAGAAACGGCTATTTAGGAAAGACAATCGAGATTGCTCATGATGCTCCTCAGTTCAAAACGCAGTATGCACATTTGAAAGATTATGCGGAGGGACTCAAAGTCGGGCAAAAAGTGAAACGCGGTCAGATTATTGGTTACGTCGGAAATACAGGGCGCAGCACGGGTGCACACCTGCACTATGGCATTCACGATGCGAACAAAAATGCATGGGTAAACCCATTTGCCTATATCCTCGATCAACGCCCAACGCTTTCACCGTAATTAGCCGCCTTTAACAAATTGAAACACCCTTATCCGCGCAACGGAAAAATAGCACGAATCTCGATATTTGGTATTATTACAGACAGAAAAAAGGAGCAGTGAAAAATGTCTTATTTCAAGCCCCTACTTTGGGGGGCAATCCTATGTTTTCTTGCACTTCCTATTCTCTCATTTGCGCAACAAGACCAACTCGTCATTATTTCCCCACACCCTGAAGGCATTGAGACAGAATTCGGCACAAATTTCGAGAAATGGTACCACGAACAGACCGGTAGAACCGTCAAGACGGATTGGCGAGATGTCGGGGGAACCTCCTCCAACTACCGATTTATTGAATCAGAGTTTAAACGCGTACCCGACGGGATCGGCATTGATATCTTCTTCGGTGGCGGTACTGACAACTACCTCCGTCTCTCAAACATGGGGTGGCTGCACGCCTACAAACTTCCTGAGACACAACTGGCACAGATGATGCAATCCTTCCAAGGGATTCCGCTCTATGATGCTGAACATCAGTGGTATGGTGCAGCTTTATCCAGTTTCGGTATCATGCATAATGAGGAACTTCGTGAAATACTTCAACTTCCTAAAGCCGCGGCATGGGAGGATTTAGGGAATCTCGCGCTACTCGGTAGAATCGGCGCAGCCGATCCCAGAGAAAGCGGTTCCGCACACATGGTGTACGAAATTATCCTGCAAACCCTCGGATGGGAAGAAGGCTTCGCACTCCTGACGAAAATCGGTGGTAACGTCCGAGGTTTCTCTGCCGGTGCTAATGCTATTCCGACAGATGTCGTTGCTGGACAAGTCATCTACGGCCTCGCCATCGACTTTTACGCCTACGGTCAAATCGCTGTCGTCGGGGCGGATAAAATTAAATATACTGTTCCAGCCGACGGTGCGGTCGTCACTGCTGATCCGATTGCAATCCTTAAAGGCGCACCGAATCTGCCAGTCGCGCAAAAGTTCCTTGAATTCGTTTTATCGGAAGATGCCCAGAAACTTTGGATGCTTCGCGACACCGATCCAGAGGGGCCCCAATGGAAAGGTGGCTTGAACCGCGCAAGCGTGCTACCAGCACTCTACGATAAACTCGGTGAAAGATGTATTGTTCCAAATCCGTTTGCTATGGAAGGAACCCCGTTCCGCTACGACTCAGATAAAGGTGGCGGACGTTGGAATATCGTCAACGATCTCTTTGGGGTCCTCATTATCAATTCCCACAAAGACCTCGTCAATGCCTGGAAAGCGATCCAGAAGTGTAAAGATCCAGCAAAACGCGACGCAGCGATCGCTGTTCTCACGAAGATGCCTATCACTGAAGAAGAGGCAATGCGGATGGCGGCTACTGACTGGAAAGATCCCAGTATCCGCAATGAAAAGATCAAGGAATGGGGACAATTCGCTAAAGAAAAATTCAAAGAAGCACGGAATTTAGCAAAATAGGGACCGGTCATCGCCGCCGTGATGCCATATCAAACCCGACTGCAGCGACGAGTACGACACCTTTGATGATGTCCTGCCACGCGGCACCCATGTTTGCCATGCTCATCCCGTTGTTGAGACTCTCCATGACGAGCGCGCCTAAAATCGCGCCAAAGATGCTCCCACGTCCACCCATTAAACTGGCACCACCGATGACACACGCAGCAATAGTATCCAACTCTAACAACCGGCCGGCTTCTGGACTCGCACTTCCGACGCGTGCTGTTAAGACAACGCCAGCAATCGCCATCAATGCCCCCATCGTCGCAAACACTCTCAAAGTAATACTGCGTACGTTGACCCCTGAAAGGTAAGCTGCCTCTGCATTCCCACCGACCGCATAAACATAACGTCCAAAACGGGTGTGGTTCGCGATAAAATGAAACACAAACGCCAATCCAAACAGAATGCACACTGGAAAAGGAATTCCCTTATGGGCATTCATCACGGTGATGAACCCCGCAATTAGTGCCGATATCCCGGCTATCTTCAATAGAACGAGGAGTCGGGAGGCTTTTTCAGTGCCATACTGTAGCCGTCTGCTGTGCTGTCGGTAAAAGCGTTCACCACTTAGGCAGAGCCCAAAAACCACGAGCCCCCATCCAAGTGTCGGCGAGAGATAGGCATTGCCGATTGCTTTGAGCCAATTGTCTGGTAGTAGAATGGTCTCACCTCTGGTAAAGGCTAACATTAAACCACGATACGCCAAAAATCCACCCAATGTGACAATGAACGCCGGGATGCGTTGATACGCCACGAGATAACCTTGCATCAGTCCTATTAGAATGCCGATGCAGATAACGGCAAAGAGGGTCAGGATGATCGGTTGTCCCCACCGCACGTGTATGATTGCTGCAATAGCACCGAGTAACCCGGCACCGTAACCGACAGAAAGATCAATGTTAGCAGAGACAATAACGAGTGTCATGCCTACAGCAAGAATCGCTGTAACCACGGCTTGACGGGAGAGGTTAGACAGGTTCCGTGTACTGAGGAAGGTGCCGCCGGTCAGTAGTGTGAAAATCACCCATACACAGACGAGGGCAAGCACCATCGCATACATACGGAAATTGAGGTGCTTGACACTCCCACACCTAAAGGAGTGGAATTCTTGCTTCGTCATTTCGTGCCTCCCACAAGTGGAGGACTCACAGAAACTCCACAAGTGTTTTATGTCTCGGTGTGCCCCACCGCGACGTTCTTTAAATTGATTGCTGCGTTTAGGTCCCTGTCTATGGACGTTCCGCAACGGTTACACTGATATTCTCTATCTGAAAGCGTTAAGTCGTCTTTCTTATCCCCACAAGTGCTACAAGTCTTAGAACTCGCAAAGAACCTATCTGCTTGGACAACCGGTATTCCAAACGATTCGGCTTTGGTTCTTAACTTCTCAAGAAAACCACCAAGTGCTGCGTCTGATAACGCCTTGGCAAGTTTTCTGTTCTTAAGTAAGTTGGCAACCAAAAGTGTTTCTATCCCAATACGACCCGCACACTTTACAAGTGCCGTCGTTGCTTTATGGTGGGCGTCTTTTCGGATACAAGCGATGCGGTAGTGGATACGCTCCACAATCCGTTTCTGCTTATACCAGTTCTCGCTTAAAAATACCTTGCGGCTTAACTTGCGTTGCTCACGTTTGAGTTTTCGCTCATACCCCTTGAGTGCTTTCGGGTTCTCGTATTTCGTGCCATCGTCAAGCGTTGCGAGTGTGCTGATACCTACGTCTATACCGATACTGGGGTAGATAGAACGTTCTATCTGATAAGGTGTTCCAATATCAACAGTTGACGCAAAATAATCTACAAACTCGGACGAAACCGCACACCGATCTATAGGCAGTTGCACTTCTACAGATACAGACGCAAACCAACGATGTGCTGTTCTTGAGAGCGTCACAGATACGATCTTACCCACAAACCGCAACTTCTCAAAAGTGCGTATCCAACCGATTTTCGGCAACTTGATACGTTTGCCTTCCACACGCACAGCTTGCTCATCCGTTGTGTAGGCATGCTTGCAACCACGTTTCTTGAATCTTGGAAACGCCGCACGTTTCGCTTTCCAATTCTCTATTGCCTTGCCGAGATTGTGGACAGCGTACATCGCAGCACGTTGGTCTTGTGCCTGCGTCCAAGCAAACGCTTTCTTCTCCTGATTAAAGCGTTTGTTTAGGTCATACATGGATATGACGTTAGCTTTACCAAGTTCCGCCTTAAAATCAGACAACGCAGAATTATAGGCAAACTTCGCATAACCGCATTGTTGATAAAACCACGCAACCTGATCGCGATTCGGGCGTAATGCTATTTTATGTGTCTTTATCATGGTGTCTCAAGTATCAAGTCTTTAACCCCTTACCAGTGGGTAGGCAGATACGCCACCTTGCGATGACGCTGGTAATATCTGCCAACTTGATATAGTAATTATACCACAAAATGCACCTTTTCGTCAAATGTTTTTTGCTGCCAACGCGCGAGACACGCGGGTTGGACCCAAAGCTAAAGCAGTGGGATTGTTAGACAATGCCCTTCATGTTTGTGCAAACAGAATCTCAAAATTTCTTGTCGTCGTTTCACCGATTGTCTCCACGGAAGTATCGCGGAGTTCGGCAATCTTTTCCGCTACAGCCCGGACATAAGCGGGTTCGTTCCGTTTGCCGCGGCGAAACTGCGGTGCCAGCCACGGACAATCCGTCTCTATGAGCAATCGATCTTCAGGCACTTCCCTCGCAACCGCTTGAACATCCTTGGCATTTGGGTAGGTCACGATGCCACCGACACCGATATGGAATCCGATCGCAAGGCTTCTATGCATCAATTCCACATCGCCAGTAAAGCAGTGCAGAACCCCTCGGATGCTCCCGTGTCGTGCTTCCAATATAGGTAGAATGTCCATATACGCATCACGATTGTGGATAATGATGGGCATTTGCATCGCTTCGGCGAGGTCTAACTGTTCCTCAAACGCCGCCTTTTGCAGCGGACGCGGTGAGAGGTTGCGATAATAGTCCAATCCCATCTCGCCGAGGGCAATCACCTTCGGATGTGCAGCGAGCTTCCGAAAGGTCTTAAGAACATCTGGTGTTAGGTCTTTTGCGTCATGCGGATGCATCCCGACGGTGGCGTAGATGTGTGCATGCTTCTCCGCTAATTCCACTGCGCCGAGGCTCGTCTCCATATCAAATCCGATAACGAGGATAGCAGAGATCCCAGCTTCCTGTGCGCGTTTTAGCACCACATCACGGTCGCGATCGAATTGGGAGAGCTGAATATGTGCATGCGAATCAATAAGCATTTTTAGAGCTGTACCATAGCCTGTTAGGCTGTGACTCTTGTATCATAGTTTCCTGTTAGGAGACCGTGGTTCTTGTACCATAGCCTGTTAGGCTGTGGCTCTTTCTACAGTTCGCTGTACCATGGTTTCCTATTAGGAGACCGGGGTTCTTTCTACGGTTCGCGGTCTGCGGTCTGCGGTTCGCGGTTCACCATCACATCAAAGGCGTTCGGATAACGGTTTCCAAAGTATGTGCACGCGGGGGTTGCGTCACGAGAAACAGAATTAGATCCGCGACATCCTCTGGAAGCGTGAGATGTTCAATTACATCGTCTGGATGGTTATCACGGCGCATCTTGGTATCCACGGGACCCGGACAAACAACCGAGGCTTTCACTCCGTGCGGTCTACCCTCATTATTCGTCGTCTCCGTGAAGCCGACAACAGCGAATTTAGATGCGCAATACGCGCCACCGTTGACATGCCCAAATTTGCCAGAAACTGAGGAGACATTGACGATATGCCCATATTTCTGCTCACACATGTGGCTGAAGACGGCTTGCGTGCCGAGAAATACGCCCTTAAGATTGACCGCCATCGTCAGATCCCAATCCTCTTCCCGAATCTTCGGAATCGGGTTGTGGATTGCCACGCCTGCGTTATTAACAAGAATATCCACTTTGCCGAAGGCATCAAGCGTTTGGGCAACCATCGCATCAACATCAGTTTTCAACTGGATATCGGTTTTGATGGCGAGCGCGCGTCTGCCGAGCTCCTCTACCTCTTTGGCGACAGCGTTTATCTCGGTATCGGTGCGTGCCGCAACGACGATATCGGCACCTTCTCTGGCAAACGCTAAAGCGGTTGAATGACCAATGCCGCGTCCGCCGCCTGTGATAATCGCAATACGGTTTTCAAGTTTCACGAATTCTCCTTAAAGTAGCCAGCACACTTCGTGTGCCATTCCTCTACGATATTTGATACGCCCCAAGTTTCTGTTTGTCAAACAGAATGCCGTGTCCCGGACGATCCGGCGGTGAAAAGTGTCCATCTCTTAACACCAAAGTATCTTCAAGTACCGGGTCAAATGATGGAATGTATTCCACAAAAAGCGAGTGCGGCACCGCTGCCGAGAGATGCACGTGTAAATCCATCAGGAAGTGTGGCGATACGGAAAGCCCGAAGCATTCCGCCGTATGCGCAACTTTCATCCACTCAGAGATACCACCAACGCGGACGGCATCGGGTTGGAGGATGTCCGCTGCACCTTGTGCGATGTACTCCTTAAAGACATATTTATTGTAAATCGTCTCACCGATAGCAATTGGGATAGTCGTTTTCTCGCGGAGTGTGACGTGGCTCTCCACATCGTCCGCCTCAATCGGCTCCTCAAACCAGAAGAGTCCTGCCTCTTCGACACGACAGGCAAGTTGAATCGCTTCCCGTGCGTTCCATTTCATATTCGCATCAATCATGAGGTAGGGTTCTTGACCGATCGCCTTCCTGACGGCAAAGATTCGTGCGACATCCTCATGGAGGCTATCGCGTCCGACCTTAATCTTGATACCTTTGAAGCCTTGCTCAACAAATCTGACAGACTGCCTGACAAGTTCATCTTCGGAGAGGTGTAACCATCCGCCGTCTGTATTGTAAACAGGAACAGACGCTCTCGCGCCCCCGAGGAGTTGATAGAGCGGCAGTTCCGCGCGTTTTGCCATGAGGTCCCAGAGGGCGATGTCTACCGCTGCCATGCCTAAAGTGACAATACCGCCTCTCCCTACCCAATGCGTATCCATCCACATCCGGTTCCAAATCCGATCAATGTTGGCGGCATCCTCTTCAAGAAGGATAGGTGTGAGATAGGCATCCATAATCTGTTTGATCGCCGCTCCACCTTTGCCGATGGTATAGGAGAAACCAGTCCCGATAACGCCATCCGCGTCTTCAATCTCAATGAAAGGGAATTCCATAGAAACAAAAGTCTGGATAGCATCAACCCGTTCAACTTCAGGCGGGATGTCATAAAGAGATGTGCGAACCGCTTTAATTTTCATCAGCACCTGCCTACTGCTCTAAGTTCTCAATCATCGCCAATAAATTTTGGATACAGATGCGAGAGGCTTCCTCACCAGCTTCAGAAAATGCCTGCCCTGCCGGACGATTCAGAATCGCCTCGTCAATTTTCAGCGAGGGTCGCCAATGTGTTTCAAGGCAGAGATGTCCTTCGTAACCATCATCAATCAAGGCTTGTAGTTGCCCTTCCCAGTCGATAATACCGTCGCCGACAGGCACAGATTCTATTTCACCCGTATCAGGGTTCGGACCCGCATCCTTGAGATGGGCATGGATCATCGTCGATTTCATGCGGTTGTAGGCATCAGGATACGGAGTCTCACCACCCTTTGCGTGCGCCTCGTTGGCAGGATCCCAGATACCCCGGATATTCGGTGAATCAATCTCCTCAATAAATTCCCCTGTGAGTTTGGCGGTGCGGAGTGAAGTCGTGGATTCGTTCTCCATGCCGAGGACGATGCCTTCGCCATCTATCATTCTGCGCGGTTCATCGTAAGAGGCGATAATCTCGTCCCAGCGTTCCTCGGTTTCGCCGGTATCCCAAAAGACGAAGGTGCGGATGAGGTTGGTATCAAACGCCTTTGCTGTCCGGATACACCCTTTGAGTATCTCAAGATGTTCTTTTCGTTCTGCAGCGTTGTCTATATCGCATTTAAAAAACGGGGATGCGACCCCAATAATTTCTATATCCGTGCCGTCGAGTAAGCGTTTCATCTCATCGATGTCGGCATCGGTCAACTCGTTAGGCAGTTTGTCCCAGACCGATCGGATTTCGATGGAGTGCAGATTGAATTCTTTTACAAAATTAACAACGGTAGCAAAGTCCTGTGAGACCTCGTCGTTGATAACACCGAGTTTAAACATAACTGTGGCTCCTTTGAAACTTTTGTGATATATTAGCACAGCGCGGCGTTAATCGCAAGGGGCATTTTCTCTAACTTATAAAGGAGAAACCGTTACAATGCGGGTAAGTTCTTAACAAACTCTACCGTCTTCAAACTGACAGTAATAACACGTCCAATCAAGTCCACAATATACCGCGGCTCCGTCTCACGGTTCGGGTTGTTTTCAATCCCACTCCGCCTGTCTACTTTTACGCGATATTGATCCACCACCCATTCCAAGGCAGACCGAGTGCCTAACCTATAATCATAAACCTCCGCAGAAATGCCGTCCAGCGTCAAGAAATCGTTGTATATCAATTGCATTTTGTCTTTGGAGAGTTTCATTTTCTCCACGTTCCAATTGACCGGCACGCCGGGAGTTTCATGCTGCCTCAATTGATCATATTTTGGAGCGGATTCATAGTTGACATGGAGGTCTGCTAACGCTGCGCCTGCTTTCGCAAAACCCCAGAAGTCTTCAGCAAACGGAATATGCGGGAGGTCACGCTTGAGGTTCTTCTCGTATCTCTCGCGATAGATGGGATGGTGCAAAAGGGCGTAGGTGTAGTGGAAGATGTCCCACTTGGTGATGGTCTCGTCGCCGTAATGGGTTCGGAATTCCGCCAATGCCCAATCGGTGATGTTCTCTTGGCGATTGGTACCGTCCTCATCGTAGGTGTAGAAGGAGAAACACTGCATTTTTTCGAGGATATCGAGGCATGGAACTGTTGATACCATCAAAGTCTGAAAGGGTTTACTGCTCCCAAGACCGCTAACACAAATCACTCGATTTTCTGATCTTGCCTCGCGTGTAGGAAAGATAGATGGGAATACATATACGCGTTCTACCAAGATCCGGTCAAAGTAGAGATTTGATTGGGTAAAAGGACGATAAAGCGACTGCTGTAGTTTTGTTTCTGAAAATTCAACCATTTGCCCATTCTTCAACTTTTGTTTTAACCCGGAGCTCCAACTAATTTTCGTATCGTCATACGTCACAAAGTTATCAATGTTCGCAATCGATTTTTCTCGAGTAGTGAGCCACTTCAATACCTGCATATTGTAGAATGCCATCATCTGCTGAATGTTCTCAACAAGAATATTTCGATTGAAGTTGTAAGTCCAAGCATCACGGTTGGTTTTAACTCCATTGCTATACGTTTTGAAGATTACAGTAATTGCTGGACCTTTTACTGCCTTTGCTGCCTTAGTTCCCAGAGGAATAAAAGGGTCAAACTCCGCATGAAGTCCTTCTGTCAACCATCTATGTTTTGCATCAATCGATGCCTGTTTCATTCCCATATTTGCATAGTTTCCAAAATCGATTAAAAGTTTCTACTTCTCGCGTGCTTTCAAGTAGTCATCGACAGTATAGTTCCATACCTTAGCAGCCCCAGATGTTGCTTCGGCTTTTTTGATGAAGAAACTGATACCAACCCCAACCCGAATCTGGTCATCAAAAACGTTACCTCCTTCTTTCCGACGGCGTTCACCAGAGGTACGGGCATTTCCTTTGAGATCAATGTGATATATTTTGGTAAAATCCTGTGCGAGGTGTTTCCGCATCCCATCAAACGCGATCCCGTCGAGAAAACCGTTGTTCGTCACAAAGGCGACAACGCCTTCCTTTCCAATTCGCTTCGATGCCCACAATATTGCCTTCACGTATGGGTCCGAGAGAGCGTTTTTATTTGTCGCTTTTGAGTCTCGCGAGGCTGTTCGGTTATCAACTCTGCAAGTCGTCTCCCCAGTGTGGGAACCATCTCCTTGAATTCTGCGACAGCGGCGTGCCAGTTTTCAAGCGCAGCAGGCGGTGCGGCGAAGAGGTGTTGAAGTGCAGCGATCAGGCGGGTCGGCTCGATGATATCCACATCAAAAACGCGTTCTCCGCTTTGATAGAGGATACCGCGCTGCGGATTTTGGAAGAAGATATTGTCAAGCGGATAGCCTGCGTGCCGTTTTTCCTCGACAGCTCTCTGGAGATCATCGTCCATATCCTTCGCTTCCCAATAGGCAAAAGGGAGCCCGTAAGTGTCAAGTATCACACCATCAACGACAACACGGTTGCCTTTTGGGGTACGCATAGCGTATTGAGGAACGAGTGTGGCATCCACCTGCTTTGCACACGCATCAAGCAAAAAGGCGAAGGGGTTACTAACTGCACCTTCGTGTCTGATGTCATACTGGTCATATTGCTGCAGCGTGGCATAATAGTCCCGAATTGCCTTATGACTGGGTTTAAGATTCAGTTGTAGCATGTCGGTATGATAGCAAGTTTTGGGCAAAGGGTCAAGAGAAATTGGACGAGATTCAGGGGCATTTATGGTAAACTTGAAAAATAAATAGACATTCACGAAGGTTCTCCTTGTAGCATAAACTGTTAGTTTGTGCATCTGGCGAGGTTAGGAAACCTCGTCAGTAAGAATGTTTCATTAATTCTAAGCCACCATAGTCTTAAAAGTAGTAGGCACACATTGAATGCCTCCGCTAAAAAATCAATTTTTAACTTGACATCAGTTAGTAAAAATATTATAATATATCATAAAACTTTCCAAAGAGGAAGTATTGTATCAATATCCAAAACACTAATGCGGAAACCAACACAAACGTTTTCAGGGACTACATAAGTTTCTTACGAACTGCCAATAGCCAATAGCCAATAGCCGAAAAAAATGTTACACTTTTCGCCAAATTATTTTTTTCATAAAAGAAAATTAAACGTCAATAAACCCTTACGGGGACTGGGTTCTCTAACGTTACACACCCAACACAAAATGTTACACCAGTGTAACATTTTTAACGGGAATTGTGAAGAAACATATCGTTAAGTTAATACTATATTCATGAACGTTATTTTCATAGTAACCCTCCTAAAACCCCTAAAAGGAAAAAGTCCTCTAAACCCACGCCACCATTGACGTTACAGGGACAATTCTGAGAACCGAAAAATGCAGATTCATAGTAACACCAAAAAAACAACACTTTCATAGACACCCAACAAACCCACGCCACACCTGACTTTATGGGGGTTTTAAAGGCACAATTTTCAAAACGTTACTATGAATACTATGAATACTATGAATCACGGTGCTGACGATGAAATCGGCGAGGGGCATGGATACTGAATTTATTCAGAACAGCGCACCTCTCCCAAATAAATTAGGAAATTTGGTTTGCAAGGGAGACAAAAAATGCGCTAAAATAGAATTAATTGCAGTGTCGCACATAGAGGAGAAATTGATGAATTATACAGAATTGTCACTTCCACAAGGTCAGAGAGAGGAAATTCATCGGATTCTATCCAACGCTTCCGATAGAACCGGGGGCATAGATAGCGAATCTATATTGCGAAGTCTACAAGAACTCGCCACCGATGACCCAGACATCCAATCCTGCTTTTTAGACATCGTTATCCGCGTGTTGAAAGCCGCCATAGACTCCCCAAACCCTGAAGCCGCGCTAAATCATTTCTCGCGTTTTGGGCAAGTAGCGTTTTATCGCCGATCGCTTTATCAACTCCTGCGAGATGACCCCTTTCTCATACGACCCCTCATCTTAAGTTTCGGCGCGTCCACCTATCTATCTGAAACGCTGATTCGCAAGCCCGAATATTTCTACGACATCATTGATGCAGACGTAATGCAAACCCAGAAAACTTCCGAGATAATGTATCAGGAACTGGCGCAATCAATTTCGAGGTTCGCTTCAGTCGAGCAGAAACTCCGCATCCTCCGACGCTACAAACGGCGAGAAACGCTTCGTATTGGACTCCGGGACCTTCTCAAAATAACAAACGTCGAAACAACAACGTTGGAGTTGAGTAACTTAGCAGAAGCGGCACTGCAACACTGTTATGAAATTGGACGAGATCAGGTAATGAACCCCAGGTACGGTACACCCCTCAATGAAGAAGGCGATGCCCCCTGCCGTTTCGCTATCATTGGAATGGGGAAATTAGGCGGTTATGAACTGAACTTCAGTTCCGACATCGACCTGATTTTTGTCTATTCAGATGACGCACGTACGGATACGGGGAACGAGAATACCGAATACTTCGCTCGTCTCTGTGAATTCTTAATCAAGGCGATGAGCGAGATAACATCAGACGGCTACGTCTTTCGAGTTGACATCCGTTTGCGTCCTGAAAGCAGCGCAGGGGTCATTATCCGCTCTATGGAGAGTTATGAAAGTTATTACGAGGGCTGGGGCGATCTATGGGAGCGTCAGGCTCTCATCAAAGCACGTCCTGTCGCTGGGGATATGGCGTTTGGAGCAGAGTTCATCCGCATGATCCAGCCGTTTGTGTATCAGCGTTATTTGGACGGTGTGACACTCACTGAGATTAAGGCAGACATCCGACGCACAAAAGCACGAATAGAAGAACGACTCGTCAATGAAGGCGCGAATCTTGAGAGGCATGTGAAACTGGGCCCCGGCGGGATTCGCGATATAGAGTTCACCGTTCAATGCCTCCAAATGATCCACGGTGCCAAGCGTAAATCGTTATGTTCACACAACACGTTAGAAGCGATTACAGCGTTGAAGGAAAACACCCTCCTCGACGCAGAAGATGCGGACACCCTTGCCGCTGCTTATCGGTTTTTACGCACTGTTGAGAATTGCATCCAAATTGAAGCCGATCAGCAGCGCTACGCTATCCCCGAGGGAGAAACCGAAGCACGCGAGCTCGCCCGTCGCGTCGGCCACCCACACACGTCAGAAATTGATGCACTGGAAACATTTCGTGCCGACTATCGCCGTCACACCGAGCAGGTCCGTGCTATTTTTCGGAAGATTACGACGACTTCAATTGAATCTGCAGACGGACTTGACATCGGAATCCTGCTTTCTGAAGAGGATTCACAACAACTTGAGACTTTCTTAAGCACATTCCGTTTTGAAAATGCGAGAGAGGCACAGCGTCTCCTAAAGCAGCTCGCGAATGGTGGCGACGGCATCCAATTCTCCCCGAATGTCAGACGCACCTTCTTTAAACTCGCACCAACGCTCCTAAACGTTTTACGTGATTCCCCGAACCCGGATATGGCACTCCGCTATCTTTCAGCATTCACAGACAAAGTTGGTGCGCGGAGCAGCTACTATACGATGTTCGCTGAAAAACCGTCAACCCTTGAAGTACTGACCCGTGTTTGCGGGACAAGTCTGTATCTCGCTGACATGCTCATCGCGAGTCCTGAACTTTTCGATCTACTAACTGTCCCCACATTAGTAGAACGCTCCAAGACTCTTACCGAGAAACAAGAAGAGGCGTTGCAGATTGTGGCAGAAGCACCAAGCGGAAGGATGTTGAGTATGCTGCGGCAGTATAAGAACGATGAGATCTGGCGTATCGCCTTACGTAATATCCTCGGTAATGCGACACTCCCGACAACGACTGAAGAACTCTCTGATTTAGCGGAAGCCGCCTTGCAAGCGATTTATCCAGAGATTGAAGGAGAAATGCGCGAGGCACACGGCACACCGCTTGCACCCGATGGAACACCCGTCACTTTCGCAATTATTGCGATGGGCAAGTTTGGAGGTCGCGAATTGAACTTCAGTTCGGATCTGGATGTTATGTACGTCTATTCCGCAGCCGGTGAAACGACACAAGGTATGTCAAATGCCGACTATTTTGCAGCAGCCGGTTTAGAATTAGTAAAACGACTTGCTGGAAATCAGGGCATGGGTATCTATGAAATCGATCTACGACTCCGCCCGCACGGCAACGGGGGCGCCATCGCGCTACCGTTAGCGGGGTATCAGAATTACTACGATAAAACCGCCGAAGTTTGGGAACGTCAGGCACTCACGCGGGCACGCGTCGTTGTTGGAGACACAGAACATCTCGGAAAGCGGTTTTTAGAAATCGCCCACACCTTCTGCTACGCGGATCCGATAACATCTGAGGAGATCGCTCAGATTGTCCACACACGCCAACGAAAGGAAGCACAAGCAACTCGAACGACCTCTACTCGACGTAGACGGCGTGGCAAAACCCAGAACGTCAAATCTGGATACGGTGGACTTGTCGATATTGAGTTTGTCGTGCAAACCCTGCAACTCGTGCACGGCGGCGAAGCACCTTCTATTCGCGTACAAAACACACCCCTTGCCATTGAGAGACTCCATAGTATCGGGGTCCTGACGGAAGCACAACGTGACGGACTGTCCGAGGCATATCTATTTCTCAGGCGCGTTGAGAATGCATTGCGGATCGTCCATGATCGGGCATTGGATGACCTGCCGAGAAACCGCACAGAGCTGGCGCAATTGGCACGCCGCCTCGGATACACAACAACCGAAGATATATCTGCAGTAGAGGCTTTCTTACAAGATTACGGAAAGTGGACAGAGACAACCCGTTCACTTTTCAATCAAATCCTCGTCAAATAAGACCCTCTGTAGCGTAATTTCCAAGTGTGTTTTTCAGCCCCACTACAAGCGACAACGTTTGTAGTAGGGCAATTTTGCGGCGTACTCGCCTAAATGCGACGTGCATTATTGACTATCAGGGTACCACCTAATTTTCCCTTGAGAAATTCTGATAGACCTGTTAAAATAAATGCCAATCCTTTTAAAGCAGAGGGAAAACTTATGGTCTTTGGACAAGGCACACATCAGTATACAGTAGAAGAAAATTGGTGGACACTCCCAGAGGGTTGGGAATTTGGCTGGGTTCCCGCTGTCGCCGTTGACTCACAGGATCGTGTTTATGTCTACAGTCGAAGCGAACACCCTATGGTCGTCTTCGACCTCGATGGCAACTTTCTAACCTCTTGGGGTGATGACATCCTCAAGGACGCACACGGGATTTTTATCGATGCCGACGATAACATCTACTGCACGGAACGGGACACACACGTCATGCGGAAGTTTACGCCGGAAGGTGAGCTGCTCATGACACTCGGCACACCCGATGAACCCGGCGCAGATGGAGAACCCTTCAATAAGCCGACGGACTTGGCAATCGGACCTGAGGGTGAAATGTATATCACGGACGGTTACGGCAATGCCCGCGTTCACAAATACTCACCTGATGGTGAACTGATTAAGTCGTGGGGGCAGCCCGGTACGGGACCCGGGGAATTTGACCTGCCACACTGCGTCAGAGTCGATCCGCGCAATAGACTTATGGTCGCTGACCGAGAGAACAATCGGATCCAGTTCTTTACACTCGATGGAGAGTACATCGAAGAGTGGGGAGACCTCCGGCAGCCAGACACCATCTATATCGACGAAGAGGATCTTGTCTACATCGCCGAATTAGAGCAGCGCGTTACAATCATGACTTTGGACGGTGAAGTCGTCTCCCAATGGGGTTCTGAACGTGGCAGTACCGTCCCCGGTGAGTTTTTCGCGTGTCCACACGGGATCTGGTTAGATTCAAAGGGCGATATGTATGTCGGCGAAGTTCAAGCAGATGCGCGACTCCAGAAATTCATTCGGCAGCGGTAAAATCGTTTTTTGGGGTGAAGGGTCTCATGTTACGTCCCTGAAATCTAAACTATGGTGAATTATGAAAATAAGTGGACGTTTCAACAGAAGCAAAAACCTATCACACCGCTGGCGAGGTTTCCTAACCTCGCCACCGCAAGTATAAAGGTAATTGTATATTTTACCATATTATAGGGCGAGGTCCCCGTGCCTTGCCCGTCCCTACATTATAGTAGATCCCGTAAATACTTTTACATTCTCAACATCCCCCGGTAGGTGCGGTTTCCTAACCGCACCGATACGAAGTGTGAAATTAATTCTAAAACCTACTATAAGGTCGGCGTATCATGGCAGAAAGTTTCTCATTTTTCCAGAAAGTAAATAGGGATTTTGATAAAGCTGCCCAATTCACCGAATATCCCCTTGGACTTTTGGAACAGATAAAGATTTGTAACAGCTCCTGCCATTTCACATTCCCGATAAAGCGAGACGATGGAACTATTCAAACTATTCACGGTTGGCGGGCGGAACATAGCCACCATATCCTACCCACAAAGGGTGGAATCCGTTATAGCACCCTTGTCAACGAAGATGAAATTATAGCACTTGCGGCATTGATGACCTACAAGTGCGCACTCGTCGATGTCCCGTTCGGGGGTGCAAAAGGTGGTATTCAGCTGAACCGACGCGAATATTCGGAAAGTGAATTGGAGCGTATCACCCGCCGTTATACCTATGAATTAATTCAGAAGAATTACATCGGACCTGGGATAGACGTACCCGCACCGGACTTCGGGACGGGTGAGACCGAGATGGCGTGGATTCTTGATACCTATATCACAATGGCACCCGATAAACTCAACGCCATCGCATGTGTAACAGGTAAGCCAATCACACAAAACGGGATTCATGGTCGGAAAGAGGCGACTGGACGCGGTGTTGTCTTCGGCTTGCAAGAGGCATGCAGTATCGTAGAGGATATGAAGCAGCTTGGGCTTTCCCCAGGTTTACACGGGAAAAACGTGGTCATTCAAGGTTTTGGAAATGTCGGTTCCCACGCTGCCAAGTTTCTGATGGAGGCAGACGCACGCGTTACGGGGATTATTGAGCGAAACGGTGGTATTCATGATCCACGTGGGTTTGATGTAGAAAAAGTCGCCATGTATCGTAAAGAAACTGGGTCAATCCGCGGGTATCCGGGTGCTCAGTTTATTGAGAACCCGAACGATTGCTTGGAGTTAGAATGTGATATCCTCGTGCCGGCTGCGCTTGAAAACCAACTGACAGCGGAAAACGCTCCCCGAATCAAAGCCTCCATTGTTGCAGAGGCTGCGAACGGACCAACGACACCGGATGCCGATGAAATTCTCCAAAAACGCGGGATTATGATTATACCGGACACCTTTCTTAACGCCGGTGGTGTGACGGTCTCCTATTTCGAGTGGCTCCGTAATTTGTCACACGTCCGATTCGGAAGGCTCGGCAAACGTTTTGAGGACCAGACACAACACGCAATGCGCCGTGCCGTCGAAAAAGCCACTGGCTACCAGTTTTCGGACAACGAACTCGAAATAATACACGGTGCCGATGAAGAAGATCTCGTAAACTCTGGACTTCAGGATACGATGATAAACGCCTATCAAGAGATACGTGAAACCCGTATGCAACACAAAAGTAAAAATGACGACGTGGATTACCGCACAGCGGCGTTCATCAATGCCATCCACAGAATCGCGAAGTCCTATATGCAGCTCGGTATTTTTCCTTAATCACGTTGTGATTCGCGAAAGGAGGGGTACAATGGCTTATAGCAACTTTACATTAGCAGAAGTTCGTACGACATTTCAATTAGAAACGGTTGAGGCTATAGGGCTCTTTTCCAAAATAGAGTCAGTGCTTCCGAGATCTCATTTTACAGAGGAACTGCAAAAAAAGGTACCCTTAGCCACTGCTATAAACACAGAGAAAGCCCGATCAGAACTGATTGTCGCCGATGTGTTGTTTGAACTTCGCGAACACTGCCAGGGCAGTATCAGTCTCTTTTCTGGGATCGACTTTAATGTTGATGCTGAAAACGGCTTGACGGGTGTATGCGACTTCCTCATAAGCCTCTCTCCAAGGCAATTGCTTGTAGATGCCCCCGTCATCGTCCTTGTAGAAGCAAAGAAAGAGGATTTGACCGGCGGCCTCGGACAGTGTATCGCCGAGATGCTCGCAGCCCAACGCTTTAACGGAGAAAAAGGAAATAACATTCCTTGCATTTATGGAGCCGTCACATCAGGGACAGACTGGCTATTCCTTAAATTGGCGGAAAAATCTGTGTACGTTGATTTGACCGTCTATCAAATTGCGCAATGTGAAAAAATTCTTGGTATCCTTACGAGTATGGTCAATCAAAAAGCATAATGGACAGGACTTACGCACTCCGCTGGTAGGTGCGGTTTCTAACCGCACCGAACCCTGATAGAAAGTGCCTTCATCATATCAAAACGGGCGTTCTGATCCAATTTTGCGTAAGTCCTGATGGAGAAAAAAATGATAGCATTAAGTGTAAATGTAAACAAAGTCGCAACATTGCGAAACTCACGAGGTGGCGATATTCCGGACCTACGCACTGCAGTTGATACTTGCGTCGCTGCTGGCGCGCAGGGGATCACGGTGCATCCCCGCGAAGACCAACGACATATCACACCAACAGACGTGCAGGACATCGCCGAACGATTAATAGAAATCAACACCCGAAAATCACCTACTATCGAATATAACATTGAAGGCGATCCGAGACCTGACCTCATTGATATGGTACTTCAGACGAAACCGACGCAATGCACGCTCGTTCCGGTTGTGGTGGGTGAGATAACCAGCCACACTGTTTGGGACATTCACAAAGATGGCGATACGTTGAAACCGATCATCGCAGCCTTGAAAGATGCGGGTATCCGTGTCAGTCTGTTTAGTGGAACGGATGTCGAGCAGATAACGATGACGCGGGACATCGGTGCGGATCGCATTGAACTCTATACGGCACCTTACGCCATGGCAACAACCGAGACAGAAGTTGAACACGAATTCGGATCGCTAAAGAACGCGGCACTGAAGGCGATGGATTTAGGGCTTGGGATCAATGCCGGTCATGACTTGAACCTTGACAATTTGCCGTTGATGCAGGACTTACCGGGGCTTCAGGAAGTCTCTATCGGTCATCATCTCATGGCAGATGCACTTTACATTGGAATGGAGGCTGCCGTCAAAGCATATCGACAAGCACTGGGGCAACAAGTAACATGAGAGACACCAAAACGTGTGCTGTTTTCGACTTAGACGGGACGATTATCCGCCTCTCCTCAGAACAAGTTTTTCTGCGGTATCTGCTGAGCTACGGTGAGATCCCAATACCAAATTTGCTGGCGTGGGTCTCCTATCTCCTGCAGGTTAAATCTCTTCGCGCAGCAAAACCTAATAAGATTTACCTTCGCGGTTTGGAGCAGACACACCTTCAGGAGATTGCCCAACGCTGTTTCAACGAGAAGCTGCGCCCGAGCATAGCACCTCACATTTCAGAATTGATACACCGCCATCGCGCCGAAGGACGGACGGTTATCCTGATGTCGGGTTCGTTGTCCTTTCTCGTTCAGCCGTTTCATGAGCATTTCCAGACCGACCTAATGGTCGCACACCAACTGGAGATGGTTGACGGAAAATGTACGGGACAACGGATTGGGCTCCACCCGTATGCCGAAAACAAAGCCAAACTCACCCAACAACTCGCCGCTGAACACGGGTTTGACTTAAGCCACTCTTACGCCTACGGAAACCATCACACAGATGCTCACAAACTGGAATTGTTTGGGCATCCCGTCGCCGTTAACCCAGACGGCGGATTGCGACGCATTGCCATAGATAAGGGCTGGAAAATAGAAACATAACTGACACGATGCGACTTGAAAAATATATTGCTACCTCAGGTATCGCTTCTCGGCGGGCGGTGAAAAAGCGCATTCTTGCTGGTGCCGTCAGCGTTAACGGCGAACCTATTCTGGTGCCAGGACACCCAATCGACACAGAGACCGATGTCGTTGAATTTGAAGGCAAACGCGTTGAGCCGTTGAAAGAGCGGATCTATTTAATGCTAAATAAACCGGCGGGCTGTATCACAACGCGCAGCGACCAACGCGGGCGTCCAACCGTTATGGACCTCGTTCGGGACCTATCGGATACAATCTATCCAGTTGGACGTTTAGACTTGGAGACTGAGGGATTGCTTCTCTTCACAAACGATGGGGATTTCGCCTACCGACTGCTACACCCAAGCCATGAGATAGAGAAAATCTATATCGCGTGGGTGAAAGGCGTGCCGCGCGACGACGTGATTCAGAAGCTCCGTCGAGGGGTCAAGATTCCGAGTGGAACAACGGCACCGGCAAAGGTCAGACGACTGAAAATAAGCAAAGATGGGCACGCAACAGCGTTTGAGGTAACAATTCATGAAGGGAAAAAACGACAGGTGCGGATGATGTTCAAAGCCGTGAGACATCCCGTCATCCGTCTGAAACGGGTACAGATTGGCACTTTGAAGTTAGGGCATCTGCCATTAGGCGCGCATCGACTTTTGACTTCGGAAGAGGTATCGGAGCTACTGCGTTTATAGGCGCGGTCTGAGACCACGCCTATCAAAAACTATTCATCGGCGTTTGCCAAATCTTTGACCCGTTCGAGCATTGCCTCAGCACTCTGCCTGATGTTTGCATCCTTGGCGTGGTGCGATAACTTTTCAAGCACTGCGATCGAGTCCTCATAATGTTCCTTAATGGCGTAGGTCACACCGAGGTAATACTGGGCAGGTTCATAAACATCGCTATTCGGATACTTGTCTATAAGCACCTTGAAGTGAGAGACCGACTTCTCAAAATACGCCTCTGACTTTTCAGCACCGGCGGTTTCAAGGAGCGTGCCGTAAGTGAGTCCCAACTGGTTGTGCAATTTCGGGATGAGTTTCGACCTGTTTTTCGGATCGTGTTCAAACGCTTTCTCGCTAAACTCAACTCCTTTTTCTAATTGTTTCCGTTCCAAATAGATGAGCGCGACCTCAGCGTTGAGTTTGCCATCATCCGGTTTCGCTTCCAATTCTTCCAACTGCTTTTGGAACGCAGACTCCACCTTCAAGGCATCTTCAATCACAGGCGTAAATTGATCAGGCGGTAGGAATCCTGAGTGATATTTAATGAGTCCACCGTCTGGACTGATGAAGAGGACTGCCGGGTAAGCATTGACTCCGTATCGGCTCCGCATCTCCTCATTGATGGGACGTTCTGGGTCCTCTGGATTTACTTTGACGGAAATGAAATTTTCCGCGAGGGTGACGACGCGGGCATCTGTAAACGTTTCGGCATCCAGCCGCTTACAGAACCCTCACCAATCGGTATAGAAGTCCATCATGATAGGTTTGTCGGTTTCCTCGGCTTCCTTCAGGGTGACCTCTACGGATTCACGCCACTGAATCTCTTCACTCGCGACGAGCGCGGGGACTGTGCCAACTATCAACAACAGAACGATGAGTCCTGTCAGATATGCGGCGGTCCAGTGAAAAACGGGCTTAAACATAATGTTCTCTCCTTGTGTGTTAGATAAATACGCTAATCCAAAATTCCATTACTATTCTTCAGCTGCAGCGTTTTGATTCTGTTCAACCGCAGCTGCACTCGTTGTTTTGCTTGATAATGTTATTCGACACCTACCGCAAGTAACAACAATTTTGACGAGTTTCTTCTGTTTGCCAATATGAGACTGTTTCTGCTCTGTTTGTACGTGTCTTTGGCAGCGAGGACACCACTGTTGTTTCGCGCCTAACATGGGTAGCTCCTTTGTGATATTGTGTTTAGTATCAATGTCCTCTACTCGTCCGCAGAGAACAGTCACACCATACCACGATAAAAGTTCATTTTTTCCTTCGCCTCGACAAATATTACTTCCCGACACAGAACTGAGAGAAAATCCTATCGAGAATATCTTCCGTTGTCGTCTTGCCAACGATGTCGCCGAGGGCATCAAGACTGATTCGCAAATCGACAGCAACGAGTTCCGGAGGCATACCGTTTGCGAGACTCTCTATGGCATAATTGAGTCCATTGTGTGCACGTCTGAGTGCGTCCTGATGGCGTGCGTTGGTCACAATCGGCGATTCCCCGACAACGAACTCATCACCAAGCAGTTCCTCAGAGATAGCGGTCCTTAGTGCCTCAAGTCCTTTACCTTGGGGGATCGCTGTTTCAACGATCCGCTTTTTTGGGCAGTGCGTCAGTAATGCCGCCATTGATGTCACAACCGGTAGGTCTGTCTTATTCAAGATAAGAATTGCTTTCTGCGATTGCGCTGTCTGCAAGAGGTCCCTATCGGCATCGTTTAAAGATTGCGATGCGTCAAACATCAAGAGTAACAATTCTGCCTTGTCTAAGACGGCTTTGCTCCGTTGAACGCCTTGTTGTTCAACAATATCATCCGTCTGTCGGATACCAGCGGTGTCAAAAAGTTTCAATGGGATACCGCTGATGTTAATAGCCTCTTCAATTGTGTCGCGTGTCGTGCCAGGGATATCTGTAACGATAGCGCGTGCCGTTCCAACGAGTGCATTAAGTAAACTGGATTTTCCGACATTTGGTTTACCCAATATGGCGACATTGACACCCTCCGAGATGAGTCTCCCTTCATCGGCAGTTTCAAGAAGCACCGTTAAGTCTGTCTGAACGGTGCGGGCACATTCGAGCTGCGCCTCTACCTTCATGAAATCGAGGTCTTCCTCAGGAAAATCAACAGACGCTTCAATCTCTGCGAGCAGGGCTGCGAGTCGGTCATTGAATTGATTGACAGTCTCAGAAAGCTTCCCAGCGAGTGCCTCTATTGCGATTTTTCGGCTTAAATCCGTTTTCGAGGCGATGAGTTCAGCGACGGCTTCCGCTTGTGCAAGGTCAAGTCTACCGTTAAGGAAAGCGCGTTTTGTGAATTCACCCGGTTCTGCGAGCCGTGCGCCCTGCTTTACTACCAAGTCCAATACAGCCGTGAGGGGGAGGATCCCACCGTGACAATTAAACTCAACGATATCTTCTCCGGTATACGTTTTTGGCGCGTGCATGATGCCGAGTAAAATTTCATCAATTACGGCATCGGATGCGTTAGTATCTACAACGTGTCCGTATGTAAGCGTATGCGTCGGTAGTTGTGCGGGAGATACAGCCCGCGGAGATCGGAATAAATCGGTAGCAATCGGCAGGGCGAGCGGTCCACTGACTCGGACGATGCCAATACCCGCTTCGCCGCGTGCTGTTGCGATGGCTGCGATGGTATCGTGGAATTTCATCTTTTTTAGCGGTTCGCGGTTCGCTTGTAGTTGTTGGTTGTTGGTTAAAACCTTTAGTTATTAGAAAAACCCGCCCTTACCACGACGTTTTCTTAACCATTAACCATTAACCATTAGTTGTGATGACAACCCGACGCATGTCTCCCTCGCCTTGACTATAGGTGGATACAATATCATCCTCTCTTAAGGCGACATGGATGATGCGGCGGTCACGCGCCGACATTGGTGCCAGGACAACCTCCCGGTTGGTATACTTCACCTGCTCCGCCATTTGGTGTGCCATTTCGACGAGCCGTTCTTCTCGGCGTTCCCGGTAACCCTCGGTGTCAACAAAAACCCGCCTTTTTACGAGAGAGGCTTTATTAACAATGCAATTGAGGAGGCGTTCAATAGCATCAAGCGTCTGCCCATGCTTCCCGATGAGGAGGGCAGGACTGTCGGTGTGGATATTGAGATGCGTGCTGCCATCAACGAAATCCGATTCCACTTCGGCACCAATTCCCATCCGGCTGAGCAACTCTCTGAGAATCGTGTCGGGTGCCGAAGAGACATCTTGCTTCATTGTTACTCGGACTTTGGCAGGTTTCGCGCCGAAATTTAAGATACCTTTTGTGGGTTCACTGATGATGTCAATTGTAACCTGCTCGCGAGTCGCCTCAAGTTCATTGAGTGCCTGTTCAATTGCTTCCTCCACTGTATCGCCTTCAGCTTGAATATAATGTTGCATAGGTTGAGTCCTCCTCGTATAAAACGTTTCCGGCAGTGAAGTCGTTGACGCGGGGTATGACTATGGACTAAGTCTATTTCCGTTTGGAAGTGTTCCGTTTTTTAGTATCTGCAGACCCCGATAGGTCTTCGTCCGTCGCGCTTCGGTTCTGTAGATACTGTTGTGCTATAGTGAACACATTGTTACACAACCAATACAACACAAATCCTGATGCCCAGTTGTAAAAAATGAAGATAAAGATAATTGGCATGAATTGCATCAGTTTCATTTGGGTATTGTCGGTTGTTGGGGTCATATTGCCGACGAATTTCTGTTGGAGCCAAGTTGTTAATCCGTTGATGATAGGTAGCAGTCGAACGGCATCTATCTGTGTGACAATCAGCGGAATCGTAAAGGGCAATTCAAACAAAGTATCGGGAGCGGAAAGGTCTTGAATCCAGAGCAGGAAAGGTGCTCCACGGAGTTCTACTGCGCCGCCAAGGAGCGAAAAGAGTGCGAAGAAGAGCGGAATTTGTGGAAGCCACGGGATACAACCCCCAAGCGGATTGACGCCATTTTCCTTGTAGAGCCGCATTGTGGCGCGGTTAAGCTTCTGCGGATCGTCCCTGTATTTCTCCTTCAATTCCAAAAGTTCGGGTTGGAGTTTCTGCATCTTTTTCATCGATGCGTGCGCCTTGCGGGTAAACGGATAAGTGATGACCTTCACCAAGGCAGTCAACAGAATAATCGAGAGCCCATAGTTTCTGAAAACGGCGTGAAATCCTTGGAATAGCCAGAGCATGCCCCAAACAAGGGGGGCAAAGAATCCGAAGTCAATCACTTTGGAAAGATGTAGCGGTAGCTCTGGCGCGTTGGGTGCCTCAATCGTTTTCAGAATTTTGTCGTCTTTCGGTCCGACGTAGAGCCGGAATTCGTGACTGGCTTTCTGCTGAGATGCAAGATAAAAACCGGGAACAACGAGCCCAACTGTCTCTGTG
This sequence comes from Candidatus Poribacteria bacterium, assembly GCA_965232115.1. Lineage (GTDB taxonomy): Bacteria > Poribacteria > WGA-4E > WGA-4E > WGA-3G > WGA-3G. Next base: position 1,454,153 of record OZ246958.1, on the reverse strand, counting down.
GGTGCGACGACAGCGACATCGGCACCGGCACTCGCATTGGGAGTCTCTGTGAGTCTATATGTTGCCGCGATTTCCGGGTCAGGGATCATGAGCGCGCTGAAGTACTGACTATCAAGTCCTGCCCAAAGCACAGTCGTTAAAGCTTGTTCGTCTTTAAGTTTGTGCACAGGATTTCCTTCGCCTGTGTAAACCTTCGCGCCCTCTTTACCACGTCGCCCACGTTTCCCACTTTTCTTTTCGTGAGGTAGGAGGTCGGCGTTGATACCGCGTCCCCATTGGAGTTCATATCCATTCGCCGGTTCATTTCCACCCATAAGTAAAGGTTCATCAGAGACATTTTGGAAGGTAATTGCCAGATTAACAAAATAGGTGCCAGGGATGAAAGTTAACTGCTTGGCAACCTGCAGTTTTTCTGCGATGATTGTTCGGAAAGTGAGTGTTTCTACACCCTCGCCCGCTGTGAGATCGATTTCAAGCTTGTCCGCGCGCCATGAAGCATTAAGCAAGTCGAGTTGCAGTTGGTCATTTGCGAAGCGAAGTGCGAGGCAGCTCAGCGCGTTCTCTGGAATCAGGTTCAGGGGTTCATCGATGTCAACGGTCCGGTCTGGAAACTGATTGAGTTCCCACACTTTGGCAATTGCGAGTTTTTCGTTGAACACGACACTATACCTATCGGTGTGAACGCTAACTTTTGCGTCATCCGGGCTTTCCTGTACAGGGGTCCAGAGATCTGTATCGACGGATGCCTCGGTTCCGTCGGGTGCCGTCTGTGTTGCGTCATCGGATGGCACTTGACGTGTATCAGATGATGGGGCTGTTTCGGTCGTTGCGGATTCGTCTGGCTCGGGCGCAAACCGGTTGCCGAAAAACAGGCTCCATCCAATCATGACAGCAATCATTAGGACGAGTGCGAGAATATAACGTACTCCCATTGAAATTAGGTACTCCTCATCTATGTGTACTTCTGAGACCAACCGTTTTCGACGTGGCGTGTCTACGCCGCTATTTCAGCGGGTCGAAGCCACCCGGATGATATGGGTGACATTTTGAAAGTCGTTTAAGAGTTAGCCAGGTCCCCTTGAGCGTCCCGTAACGTTCTAATGCCTGCTGTGCGTATTGGGAACATGTGGGATAGAAACGACATGAACGGGGTAGCAGCGGTGAAATGAAACGGCGATAAAAACGGATCGGTTGGACGAGTACAGTCGCCATATATGTTTTGCGGCACGTTTGCTGGTGCCCGCATTGATTCATAACTCCCAAGTGCTGCTGACAGTCTGACACGCCTGTGTTCCTCATCGGCTACTTCGGTTCCTGCGTCACGGCGTTGTGGTGACATTCGCGCTATTCAAGATAGAGGCTCTTCGGAATAAACTACAGAGCGCGTTTGCTGCTTCCTGACATTTAAGCCGAGTCGCTGCAGTTCTACCGACAACCACGATATCATAAGCTGCCTGTAGGTGAGGACATAAGTGCCGAAACGACTCCCGAATTAATCTTTTAACCCGATTCCTTTGGACGCTGTTTCCGACTTTTTTGCTAACGGTTATCCCCAATCGAGAATGCTCGAAGCCTGTCGGTCGTACGTATATCACAAAATAGCGATTCCAATACTTACCGCCGTCTTGATAGGCACGCTGGAATTCCGAACGTTTTTTTAGTTTTCTCGGATCTGGCATGATTCAGTTGAGATACAGATATTTTCTCCACGACGGATGGCATCCTCGAAAATGACGGTTGAGTTGTAAATACGTTAATATTGATGGTGTTTTGGGCTGGCGTGCGAGTGTGAGTTGTGTCTCGTAGAGCATTTTATTTCCTTTTTTATTATTACATTTCTTGCACGCCGTCACAACATTTTCCCAATTCGTTTGTCCACCCCGCGAAATCGGTATCACATGGTCAAGCGTGAGTTGCGCTGTTGGGAACTCACCATGACAGTATTGACACGTGTAATGATCTCGGACGAGGACATTCTTCCGTGAAAATTTGACGACACTCCGTGGGACATGCACGTAGTTCACCAAACGAATTACATGTGGTACTTCTATTGCAGCACTGGGTGAATGAATCTTAAGGTCAGAGACTTCTTCCGTCTGTGCCGTGCCTTTGAAAACCATTTTCATCGCACGCCGGAGGTTGCAAACGTTGATTGCTTCATAACTTGCATTAAGTACTAAGACAGATATTTCCACTTGCAGCTCCTCTAACTTGAATGATTGGTTCTAACCACATTAACTCTTTATGTATGATACCACATTTCCCGTCAAATTGCAACTAAAATCACTATATGGCGGTTGGCTGTCAATGGACAATGAACCTAAAAATTAAGACACACCAACCCCAAGATTTTGTGTATAATGTCAACAAATAGTAAAACCTAAAAATGAAGAGACATTCGCCCCGCCCCTGGTAGGCGAGGTTTCATGAAGATTAATTTATTAATTCGGTAATTCTAATTCACCCCAAACCCGGTAGGTGCGGTTTCCTAACCGTATCGAATATTACCGAAATATTTTCTTAAACTTCATCTAACCTCGCCGGTGCGGAGTGTCTAATTAATTCTAAACATTACTAAAATAATACAAATCATGTTATAGAAAGGAATCTGGATGTATAACCGGTTAGGACGTGCTATCGCAATTTTGAGCGTTATGGTAGCATTGAACAGTCACGCTTCTGATATCCAATTCGTGGATGTCACTGAACACGCCGGTATCCACTTCGAGCATGCCGGAGGTATTGATTTGCATGTTGTGCCTGCGCTCGTCGGCTCAGGTGCAGCGTGGCGAGACTACGACAACGACGGTTGGCTTGACCTTTACATCGTCAATAGTGCCTTGGCGCGACCGGCACCAGACGCAGTTCTGCCGAAAAACGCCCTCTATCGGAACAACGGCGATGGGACTTTCAGAGATGTCACAGAAGTCGTGGGAGTCGGCGATACCGGCTGGGGTATGGGATGCGCTTTCGCTGACTACGATAACGACGGTGATGCCGACCTCTACGTCACTAACTACAAAGCCAACGTGTTTTATCGAAATAACGGCGACGCGACTTTTAAGCGTTTTTCATCTGGCGCAGGCGGTATTGGACACGACGGCTTCGGATCCGGAATCGCCTGGGGTGACTACGATCGTGATGGATACCTCGACCTCTACATCGGCAATTACATTGAATATACCAAAGTCCCACAAGGCGATGAAGTCTTTTTCCCTTACGACTTCTTCGGGCAGGCGAATCTCCTTTACCTGAATAAAGGCGATGGCGGTTTCATCAACATCACCGACGCTGCGAGGGTAAACGGTGGGTTCCATCTAACACTTGGTATCGCTGCAGCGGACTACGATACCGATGGCGACCTCGACCTTTATCTTGCTAACGATACCGACCAGAATATCCTCTATCGCAATGACGGTGAACTGACATTCACCAACACGAACCAACCCGACGCGAGGAGTCGAACGGGTGACATCCGAAGCGGTATGGGGGTCACTTGGGGTGACTACGACACCGACGGCGACCTTGACCTCTTTGTTACGAATTGGCTCGATGAGAACAATGTACTTTACCGAAACAACGGGGATGGTACGTTCAGTGATGTCTCGGCACAGAGCGGCGTTTTTGCGTCAGGACTCGGAAAAACGTGCTGGGGCACCGCGCTGTTTGATGCCGATAATGACGGTGACTTGGATATTTTTTTCTCCGCGGGACACATCGATCCCGCCTCGTGGGAAGCACACGGGCAACCTGATGTCTTTCTTCGCAATGACAGTGACGGGACTTTCACGGATGTCTCCGAAGCTGTCGGACTCCGAAAATTCAGCTCCGACGGTGTTGGGAGAGGCGTAGCGGTCGGCGATTACGACGCCGATGGCGACTTGGACCTGTTCATCGTCAACAGTGGCGGGAAACCGACCCTCCTCCGAAATGATGGCGGGAACCGACAGAACTGGCTCCAGATTCGCACGGTTGGCACGGTGAGCAATCGGGATGGCGTTGGTGCGCTCGTGAAAGTCAGCATCGGGGATCTCCATCAGATTCAGCAAGTAACAGCCGGGGATAGTTACCTCTCACAGAGCAGTCTTGATGTCGAATTTGGGCTTGCGCATCACAAGACAATAGACCAGATTGTTATCCAGTGGCCCAGTGGCATTGTGCAAACACTGACGGATGTGGAAGTGAATCAACGACTTGTTGTCGTTGAAAGCAGCAAGTAAAAGAAAATAGGTTGAAATTGCCTCTCAAATCTGTTATTCTTTTCAGATACGCGTTTTTTGAACGCAATCAAGGAGGAAAACATGCGAAAAAACTTATTTTGCGTCGTTCTGCTTGCCGTATTTGTTGCGGTAACAATCGCCTACAATGCGCAACCTGCCGAAGAGATTCGGGTATGGGGTGGCAAGATGGACGATTTTAAAGATTCCGACGGTCGTATCTGGCACGGCGGACAGAATGAAAAGAAAGAGTGGGGCGGATGGGTTGAGAAACTTCCGCGCATAGCAGAAGTTCAAAACCTCACGAAAGAAGCCGAAAAACTCGCGAAAGCGGAAGGATACGATAAGGAGCTTTTCTATGCCGTTAGTTGGGCACAGTTCCCTGATGTCGTTAAGATGGATCTGAACACCGGTAAAGGCACTTTTACTGTTACGTATCTTGTGGGTGAACACTGGTCGCCAAACAACCGAGGCTTTGACATCATCATTGAAGACGAAATCGTTGAGGAGGAGTATGTCACCCCCGGTCAAGACGAGATCGATATTAAACGTTACGAAGGTATTGAGGTTAAAGATAAGGTGATGAGCTTTGAGTTTGCTGGTAATCCGAAGACCGGCGCGGGCGATCTTAATGCGATGTTCAGTGGGATAGAAGTGATTCCTGCATTAGCCGTCGATCCGAAACAGAAACTCGCTACGACGTGGGGTGTGCTAAAAGGGCAACGCCAAAACGAATAGATGGAGGTAATTGTGATAAGACAATTGAGTGTTTTAACGATTGTAGTTTTTCTGAGTGTTCTCGCGGTGCCGACGCTGCTTCCGGCGGAAGAGTTTCGGGTAAAGGGCGGCACAGCAGATGACTTTACTGATTCACAGGGTCGTGTCTGGTACGGCGCACAACAGGAAGACCAAACGTGGGGCGGCTGGATTGAAAAAGCACCCCGTGTCGCGAATGTCGACAATTTGACAGCGGATGCACAAGCGCAAGCCGAAGCTGCTGGTTACGATGTCGAACTCTTCTATGCGGTTAGTTGGGCGCAGTTCCCTGATACCGTTAAGTATCAGTTCAAGACAGGGGACGGCACTTTTGATGTTACCTATCTTGTCGGTGAACACTGGTCGCCAAACAACCGTGGCTTCGACATTTTTATTGAAGAGGAAAACGTTGAACCGCTCTACGTGACACCCGGTCAAGACGAGATTGACATCAAAGTGTATCCAAACATTCAAGTGAGCGATGGTACGCTGGATTTTAATTTCGCTGGTAACGCAGATACGGGTGCGGGGGACCTGAATGCGATGTTTAGTGCCCTGGAAGTCGTACCATCTCTGAGTACTGCAGTAGATGCGAAGGCGAAACTCACGACGACCTGGGGTGCGTTGAAAGGCAGCCGTCAGTAATACGTGAATTGAATTTAAAAAAGAAGCCCGCGGTATTTTGTGACCGCGGGTTTTTTGTTAGTGGTTAGCAATCAGAGGCGAGGTTGGGAAACCTCGCCTACCGTCTCTGGAGAAAATCAAACCTTGGGGGTCGTTAGATCACCGCTGAGGATTGTGGGACACCAGAATTTTTCGATATATTCAATGATAAGCTGCGTGCCTTCTTCATGGCTAACATAAGGCGGTTTGAACGGATTATACATCGCGTCCGTGAGGTCACGTACGAGAACGGCATTGAAACCCCAACGAACCATCTGTTTAATCGCAAAAGAGCGTCCGAGGACACACATATTGGTGTGCACCCCCATGAAGATGATATTCTTAATACCGTTGTGATGAAAAAGATTGTAGACCTCTTGTCCGTTATCACTGATGGCATCTGCGTCAGCAATCTCAATGACAGGATGTTGCCGGTGCCACGCTTTGTAGGTATCGGTTTCGCCGGTGTCTGAACCACCATCGGAGGCATCAACAGGCAAGGGTGGATCAGGTAATTCCCGTTCAGGGGGCGGTTGAGCCTGTGGTAATGCTAAGACCGATTGGCGCGCCGGGTGCGCCTCGTAGAAGTCCATTGTGTCGGAGGGTGCGTGGATAATATGAACGCCGCTTTCCCTTGCCCGTCCAAGCACGATGTTCATCCGAGGTGCCATCACATTTACGCGCTCTGTCGCACCCCAAGACCAGTGTTCGTTCCACATATCAACGACGACAATAGCCGTTTCAGCGGGGTTCCAGTGGACCTCTTCTTCAATGATACGCCAACCGTTCCTGCCAGCCGTCCGCGCCTCCTGTCGGCGGGTTGAGAGTGAGAGGGTTTCAGTGGCTGAAAAGGTCTGGCTTAAAATGTTAAGTAGCATCGGTTTCTGGTGCTCCTTTGCGAAAAAGGTAAGCGTCTTTATGACGACCATAATAGTTTTTTCGGGTGCCATAAATGCGGAACCCGAACTGTCTGTAGAGGTACTGGGCAGGTAAATTGCTGACAGCGACTTCCAAGAAGACCTCGCGTCCGTCGTGTGCGGCTATCATCTCTAAGGCTGAAGCAAGGAGGTATTTGCCGATACCTTGCCCTCGATAGGCACTTGGTACCGCAATGTTCAAGATATGCGCTTCTTCATAGAGAACGGTGAACACGATGTAACCCATGATGGTGTCTTCGCACCGCGCAACGTAAAAAAAATCATAAGATCTCGGTCGCTTCAGGGACAATGTAAAATAGGTCGCGCTCCATGGGTCCTCAAAGCATTCGTTTTCTATGTCCAAGACCTGTTGCAGGTCAGATAAGCACATCGGTTCAAACGTGAGATTTCGGAGCGGTTTTTGGGTTGCCATTCTCGAATTCTTCGGGCTGCGGACTACTCAGTTGGAGGCGGTTCGTAAAAAGGCTCATTTCTCCTTTCTGCCTCCATTCGGCGGAGATTCCAAGCGATCACCTTTTGAGCAAGTTCCTTTTTGCCTTCCTCAATGCCTTCGGCTCTGGCTTTGACAGCAGCTTCAGCAGCAGCTTCAGCAGCGGCTTTGGCAGCGGCTTCTTGAATCCGTTTCTCTGATCTATCTGACCATAACATCATTAAATCTCCTATGAGCGTTAGAACACCAGCGATTAATCCACCAACAGGGATAAACACTGATGTGTCAGTTAGCACGATACGTAACGACTTATACCCTTTCCATCCAACCCTTATCTCTTCATAAACAGCATATCCCAAAAAGAGGCTTCCAAGTATGAGACCTATGGTAAGAGCAAAATTTGTTTTTCCTGTTTTCCAAAATTCTCGATGTTTTCGCAGAAATGCTTTCAAGGGCACCCCCGACCTATGTATTTTATTTTCTACCTAACTTGCTTTGGCATCAGTTCAAGTTTTACAGTTATATCGCCATGTGGTGTTTATTTAGTATATCATAGTGAATTCCTTGTTGCAATCAAAAACGAAATTCATATTCAATTTACCTTATTGTTTTTTTTTCACCAGTCTGTTATAATTATTTTTATACACAATCTTTTTTCAGGAGAAGCGTAAGGAGATACGTTATGAAAGACTTTGCTTTTACAGGTGGGCGGCCGGATCCATATACGTTTCCGACGGAAGGTTTAATTGAGGCGAGTGCAAAAGCACTCCGTAAGTTGGGAGGCGATCTGGTTAATTATCCGGGCGAATCTGGCTATCGCGGCTTACGGGAACTGGCATCCATGCGGTTTGAACGGCGTGAGGGGGTCCCACTGCCCATAGATAACATCTCAATCACCTCCGGTTCTATGCAAGCGTTGGAATTGGTGCTCGGAACGCTCATCAATCCTGGCGATACCGTGTTAACAGAGGAATACACCTACAGCGGCACCTTGGGGATCATGCGGCACTTCAAAGCAAACATCGAGGGTGTCGGTATGGACTATATTGACGGCATGGATATGGATGATCTGGAATCCAAACTGCAAGCACTCAAGCGGAAAAATATCCGTCCGTCGTTCATCTATACAACTTCAAACCACCAGAACCCGACAGGTGCGATCCTTTCGCTTGAACGGCGGAAACGGATGCTGGAATTGGCTGAGGCATACGACACACTCATTGTTGAAGATGACTGCTACGGCGACATCGACTTTACATCCACCCCGACACCCGCTTCGCTCCTTAAACTGGATACCTCGAACCGTGTGATTTTTATCGCCACTTTCTCAAAAATCTTAGGCGCAGGGGTCCGACAAGGTTATTTCGTGGCGCGGGAACCGTACTACGGACAAATCCATCAGAACCGATGGGACGGCGGGACGAGCGCGCTAGCGAGCGCGATTGTTGCCGAATTCTTTATGGAGCACCTCGAAGCACATCTTGTAAAGACGAATGCTGCTGTAGGCGCGAAATGTCGCGCTGTGGTGGAGACACTTGATAAGCAGGTGAGCGACATCTGTACATGGACCCGCCCGCGAGGCGGACTCTTCCTCTGGATAGATCTACCAGAGACCACAGACCTTGACAAACTCCGTGAACTCACTGCGGAGAAGGGCGTCGGTTTCAGCAACGGGAGTGCCTTCCACTACGCAAACGCGCCAGTGAAAGCGATCCGATTGGCGTACGCTTATTGCCACGTGGACGATATTCCCGAAGGGATCACCTATCTGTGTGAAGCGATCCGTGAGGCACAGACCGCAACAGCGGAGGTCGCTGCAGGAGATTAGCAATTGGAGGAACAGCGTTCTTGCGTAATATCATCCTTATCTCATTAGATACGCTGCGGGCATCAAGCATGAGTTGCTACGGGCATCACAATCTGACAACGCCGTATCTCGACGCGCTTGCGGAACGATCAACGCTTTTTGAGAAGTGTATCAGTCCGCACATCCCGACGCACCCCGCACATACAACAATATTCACTGGCAAGGATGTCTTGTCCCACCAAATCATCACACAAGGCGGGACGTTGGACTTATCAGACGATATAAAGACTGTGCCCGAGTTGTTGCGCGAGGCGGGTTACTTTACCGTCGCTGCGGATAACTTGCGACGCTGGTTTCAGCGAGGTTTTCCAGAAACGCATTACCGAGGCTACCAATGGGATAACAGTTATCGGAACGCTCGCAAGGCGGAGGCGGTTAACGAAACGGCAATGGAATTGTTGGATCTCGCACAAGCGCAGGATAAACCTTGGTTCGCTTTTCTGCACTACTGGGATCCACACACGCCGTATTTGCCGCCGCTCCCGTTTGAACGGATGTTTTACAGCGGTGCCGAATGTGATCCGAACAATCGAAGTATGGACGCTGTCTATGCTCATGAACCCTTTACGGACTACTTCCGACAGTGGATGTGCACGCCGGATCCGACAGATCCAGAAAACATCGCCAAGAAACGGCTCTGGCGGGATAGGCGGTATGTCAACGCTCAGTATGATGCCTCAATCGCTTATATGGATGCTTGTCTGGCACAACTCTTCCGATATCTACAAGATTGCGGACAACTTGAGGAGACGCTCCTCATCATCACAGCAGACCACGGCGAGGAGCTTGACGAACACGAACTCTGGTATGACCACCATGGGCTGTATGAGACCAACTGTCATGTTCCCTTAATCGTTCACTGTCCCGCGCTTATTTCCGATGGGCAACGGCTCGGTGGTCTCGTGCGTCTCACTGATATTGCGCCGACGGTCCTCGATTATGCGGGGTTGACAGCAATCGCAGAACGTGAAAACATGGAGGGCAGCAGCCTGCGGAGCCTGATGGAGAACGGGAGTGACGCTGGAACGACGGAGGCTATCTACCTCACAGAATGCGGTTGGATGAAAAAACGCGGGTGGCAGACGCAAAAATGGAAATTGATTGTTGAGACAGGGGGGACACCTGCCGTTTACAACACGCCGGATTTGGAACTCTATGACCTTGAAGAGGATCCGGACGAGGTCTACAACCTTGCTGAGGAAGCGGACATCGTCGTTGCACGCCTGAAAGGCGATATGGAGGCGTTCTTGGAACACCGACTCGCTGAAACAGGGCTACCTGACCCAACGCTTGTCCAAGATATTACCATGCGGCGGATTGGTGATAAATCAAGAGCCGTGCCGCTTTGAGAGGCGAATCGTGAAACGTAGAAATAGTCAGAACCTTTTTTTCTCGATCCCGGCACGGTTAGGAAACCGTGCCTACCGAGTCTGGATGCGAATTACGGTCGTGTTGTTTATTGCCGCGTTTGTTGGCAACGGTTGTACGGCGTTACAGGAAGCGCAGCAACGCCGGGACAAACGGATACTTGAGGAACGGAATGCCAGTTCGCTTATGCTCACCCCTTCGGAAGCAAGTGAAAGGATCAAAATTAGAGAACCTGACGCGCTGTACAGCACGAGCGACCACTATACACTTACTTTCGCAGAAGATTTGCACGGGCATCCAGAACTTGATTCTGTTGAGGAACGAGAGACATTCGCACGGAGTGCGCTCGGTTATATGGAGAGCCTCTACGACGCAATGCACCGACTTTTCGGCTTTCAACCGCAACATAAAATCCATGTGACGTTGCACGACATCTATCAAGGCACCAGACTTGCCGCAACGACGACGACGAACTACCGCTACGGATTCCAGAATGGTCGGTACTTGAAATTCGTCAATGGGATTAAGATGGATTTTCCGCTGGCGATGTACGAGAAGCACGGCGTCCGGGCACACGAGTTGACACACGCCTTTACAAATATTTATTTCCTACCTGTCTGGTTCTCCGAAGGTATCGCAGTGCTCATTCAGACAGAATATGCTCAGGGTGGAACACATCCGAAATTTGACAGCCTTAAAGGCGTTTATTTAAGGGTCGATCTTGATGGTGTGAATCAATTGGAGAACTGGGGTGGCCACCTTGATGGCGGGCCCCTGACGCAGTGGCGCTATAGGTATTCTTATACCCTCGTCTCTGAGTTGCGCGAACGGTACGGCAACGATTTTTATATCAAGGTTTTCGAGTTGATGGAAGCCGACGCGCTCCACCAGAGACTTGAGGGCAAAATGCGGACGAGTTTTCTTGTTTATTATCTCAGTAAAGCAGCGGGTGAGGATTTGGTGCCCTTCTTTACGGAACTACAGTTTAAGGTGCGCTCACTCACAAAAGAGGACATTCTGAAACAGATTGATGAGATGAACAGTCAAATCCGGAGGCAACCGTGAGCAGAAACTTAAACGGATTCAGCACTTGCAAATACATGCTCTTGGGGATATTGTGTTTCTGCTGGGGTTGCACCCTCGGACAGAAGTGGAGCGAGAACTACGCCCTCTTGCCGGGGGCAACGGCAAGCGATCCGGCATTTATTGATGATAACCCGGAAACTATTGGTCAATCCCAACGCAAGCAGGGGTCTGGTAGCGCAGGAACGGACATCAACATTCCATCAGAGGCGATTGTTTACCTTCCGGAAAAGAAGTCAATCTATCGCATTGTGATTCACTCTACGAACCTTGAGGAGTTTGAACTCCATGCCTTTAATTCGCGCGGGGAGTGGGATAAAATCTACGATCGCCGAAGCAACAAAGACCCAATCATCGACATCCGCTTCAACAAAGTTGTTATGACATCAGGTATTAAAGTGGTAGTGCGGCGGACAACGGAGGACGCGGCACGTAGACGTGAGAATGTCCAGATGCGGCGGGAGAACGTGCAGACCTCTGACGGCAATATTCGACGCGGACGATACCGCTATTTTATAACCGGACCGACGACGGCACTCGCCGACATCGCCGAGATCGAATTGTACGGGTATGACACAGCATCGCCGTAGGTGGCTGATGGCAATTAGGGCGTTCCGCTGCGCTACACTCTCAGCCGTCAGGGCGGAAATCGGAGTACCCATTTCCTCTCAGCAATGTCCCGCAAGCCCACACGCGACTTGCGTAGTACAGTGCCTGTTCTTTAAAGGATATACGCTTCACTGACCGCTGACCGCTAATTGCTGACTGTTATTTTTAGGATTTACAGGATTAGGACATGCCATGCAGTCGAACCGTCTTCAACAGTCCTTAGACCGTTATCTCGGCATTCCCCTCAATTTATTACTCCGATTATTTCCTACACGCGCACCGGTACCTGACACACCGAAAAAGATTTTATTCATTCAACTCTCTGCATTGGGTGATACAATTCTGGCCATCCCTGCTATCCGTGCTGTCCGACACGCCTTTCCTAACGCAGAATTCACGATATTAGCCTCACCAACGAATCTGAACTATTTGACACACTGCCCGTATATTGATAAACGTATCCGTTTCCGTACGCCGGAACGGGAGTTGTTTGCACAGCTCCGACAGGAAGGCTTCGACTGGGCAATTGATCTGGAGCATTGGCCCCGATTGAGCGCGCTTCTCGCTTATGCAAGCGGTGCCCCGATGCGGATTGGGTTTCGGACGCACGGGCAATATCGCCATTTCCTCTTCACAACATCAGTGCTACACACCGCCGGACGGCATGAGGTTCGGAACTTCTTAGACCTTGTAGCACGATTGGGATGCTCAACGCTTGAATTCGGGCTTGAAGTCTGGTACAGCGAAGTGGAACAGATATGGGTGCATCAAACCTTGGTAGAAGAGGGTATCTCACTGGAACAACCCCTTTTTGTGCTACACCCAGAAGCAGGGAGGCGCGGTGAACCGAGGCGACGCTGGTCCCCGGAACGTTACGCCACTTTGGCAAACACACTCGTCGCACGGTACAGTGGACAAATTGTTTTGACGGGTGCGCCGGGAGAGGTAGAAGTTTCTAAAGAAATTGCAAAGTGGACGAAACAGCGATCAGTAGTGCTTGCCGGACGGACGGACGTTAATCAACTTGCGGCACTCTTTGCAGCGGCGACTCTCGTTGTCAGCGGGAACTGCGGTCCGATGCACCTTGCGGCGGCAGCGGGTACCCGTGTCGTTGGGTTGCACGGTCCGACGAATTTCGCCCAGTGGGGCCCTTGGAGTCATAAGGCGGGTGTCGTCTGTGCGGAGTTACCGTGCAGCCCGTGTCTGAATTTGGGATTTGAATACGGGTGTCAGGCATTACCAGATGGGACCTCGCCGTGTATGCACACAATCGAAGTGGCACGGGTGCTTGAGGAATGTGAGCGGTTGTTACAAGGGCTATCAGCGGTCAGCAGTCAGCGATCAGTTCCCCCCGGATTATGACAAGTTGGTGTTTGTCAGAATCAGGATTGGCAGGATTTTAGGATGAACAGGATTAAAGAAAAAAGGTGCGATAAAAAACCGCACCTTTTGTTAATTTGAAGGGTTTAGTACATCCCACCATCCGGAGGCATCGGCGGTGCCGGTGCTTCTTTTTCTGGGAGTTCCGCAATGAGCGTCTCGGTGGTAATCATCAACGCTGCGATGCTTGCTGCGTTCTGCAACGCCACCCGGACGACCTTCGTCGGATCGGGGATACCGGCTTCAAACATATCAATGAAGCGTTCCTGGTGCGCATCGTAGCCAACGTTTCCGCCTTCTTCTTTAACCTTCGCGATAATGACGGAATCTTCCTGTCCGGCATTCTTCGCAATCTGACGGAGCGGATCTTCGAGTGCCCGTCTGATAATAGAGGCACCAACCTCTTCAGTCGGTTCATCGAATTCGAGGGAATCAAGCGCAGCTTGTGCTCTGACGAGTGCAACGCCGCCACCGACGACAACGCCTTCTTCAACGGCGGCACGTGTGGCGTGCATAGCGTCTTCAACGCGCGCTTTCTTCTCTTTCATCTCGACTTCAGTTGCCGCACCAACGTTAATCACAGCGACTCCACCCGCGAGTTTCGCGAGGCGTTCTTGCAATTTTTCGCGGTCGTAGTCGGAGGTTGTGTCTTCAATCTGCCTACGGATCTGATCGATACGGCCTTGGATGGCTTCGGTTGTGCCTGCGCCTTCGACGACCGTTGTGTTGTCTTTGTCAATGACGACGCGTTTGGCACTGCCGAGGTCGTTTAAGGTGATGTTTTCGAGGTTGATACCGAGGTCTTCAGAGATGACGCGTCCGTTTGTCAAGACAGCGATGTCTTCGAGCATGGCTTTACGGCGATCACCGTAGCCGGGCGCCTTAACAGCGACACAGCGGAGGGTTCCGCGAATCTTGTTGACGACGACAGTTGCGAGTGCTTCACCTTCGACATCTTCAGCGATAATCAACAGCGGTTTGCCCTGTTGTGCGGTGCGTTCGAGGACCGGCACAAGGTCTTTAAGGCTACTGATTTTCTTTTCCTGGATGAGAATCGCGGCATCTTCTAAAACGGCTTCCATCCGATCAGGATCGGTAACGAAGTAAGGTGAGAGATACCCACGGTCGAATTGCATACCTTCAACGACATCGAGGGTCGTTTCAAGGCTCTTCGCCTCTTCAACAGTGATAACCCCATCTTTTCCGACCTTTTCCATAGCGTCAGCGATGAGATCACCAATAGCACCATCGTTATTTGCGGAGATCGCGGCGACCTGCGAGATTTCGGTCTTCTCGGAAACCTCTTTGCTCAAACCTTGGATGGATCCTACGACGGCGTGGACGGCTTTTTCAATACCGCGCTTGAGTGCCATCGGGTTATGTCCTGCAGCGACGTTCTTCAGACCTTCACGATAGATGGACTGTGCCAGAATGGTTGCAGTTGTGGTTCCGTCGCCAGCGACATCGCTGGTTTTAGAGGCGACTTCTTTGACCATCTGCGCGCCCATATTTTCATAAGGATCTTCGAGTTCGACCTCTTTCGCGACCGTAACGCCATCCTTGGTGATCGTCGGTGCCCCGAATTTCTTATCAAGGACGACGTTCCGTCCTTTAGGGCCTAATGTAACTTTAACAGCGTCAGCGAGTTGATCCACGCCGTTTTTAATCGCGCTCCGTGCTTCTTCATCAAACGCCAGTTGTTTTGCTGCCATGTGTTTAACTCCTTTCCGTTAGTTAACTTTGGCTAAGATATCATCTTCGCGCAAGATGAGATATTCGTCATTTTCATAAGTAACTTCGGTGCCGCCGTACTTAGCGAAAAGCACGAGGTCTCCGACTGCGACATCAACGGGTTGCCGTTCGCCACTGTCGAGAAGTCTGCCGTTTCCAACAGCAACGACTTCGCCTTCTTGTGGTTTTTCCTTAGCGGTATCGGGGATGATGATCCCACCGCTGGTTGTCTGTTCATCGTTGTCTGAACGTTTGACGAGTATTCTATCGCCAAGGGGTACAAGTGCCATCTTAGTGGATTCCTCCTTGTATCTGGCATAAAAAATTAGGGTTTAAGGCTTCAAAGCCTCCATATTGTTTCACGTTAGCGTGAGATATTCCAATGAAGTTAAAAGAAGTAGCGCGGTAATTCCGCGTTGCAAACCCCATTTCAGAAAAACATCTCTATTGCTATTATTAACAGTAGCAATTTTCGTGCCAATTGGTAAAAGTGCCATATCGGCATAGATTGCTGGAGATGTGTGACAATTTGGCATGTTTTCTGACGTGACAATTTGTCTTTTAAAAAACACATAAAGCGAAATATGTGTCATTTTGTCGCTATTAGCGATCAGCTGTTAGCGGATAGCAGTTCCCGTATAAAATGGGTAGGTACGGTTTTATGAAGGTTAAAAAATCAATTAGAGAATCGACGGGCAATAAATTGCCCTACTACAAACAGGAAATCGGTTCGTAGTAGTGCGATTTATCGCACGTTAATAAATTAGGGAAGAACGGCGAGGTTACAAACCTCACCTACTTACTTTAGAGAAACCGTCTGCCCTATCTTTCCAGCGCGATACGCCGCGGCTAAAATCTCGTTTGCCCTTAATCCGTCACCCCCAGTCGTGATAGGTGAGACACCCTGCTGCACACATTCCGCAAAATGCTCAAACTGGTATTGGTAAAGGTCTTCAAACTGAGACGGGATCAACTCCGCCTCGCCATCAAAATGGGTGCGGATCTTCCAACCGTCGTCGTTGTAGACCCAGACGGAGCCTTCTGTTCCGTAAAGTTCAAAGACGATGTCACAGTGCGGGACTGAGAAGCTGAGGTCTGTGAACGCTTGCGCTCCGTTATCAAAGTGCAGGACGATGCCCCCGGTCTCTTCAACGGCAGCATTGTTGACAGCACTGTTATAGAATGCACTGACGGCGTTGACTTCGCCGATGAGATAGCGGAGCAAATCGACGCTGTGGGGTCCGAGGTCCATAAAGCATCCACCGCCACCTTCTTCAGGTTTGGCGCGCCATTCGTCTGGCATGAGTTGGTATTGTTTCAAAAACGGCATGCGTCCGTGGACGATCTGCCCGAACCGTCCAGCGTTCACCCACGCCCGGATCTGCTGGAAACAGGAGTGAAACCGAAAGAGAAAGCAGACCTGTAAGTGGACACCGTTGGCATCACAGGCAGCTATCATCTCTCGGCACTCTTGTGGTGTGAGTGCCATAGGTTTATCGCACAGTACGTGTAAACCGCGTTCCGCGGCGGCGACGACCTGTTCACAGTGTAGATGAACCGGGGTTGAAATGTAAATCGCATCGAGTGCGTCATCTGCTAAGAGTGCATCGACGGTGGTATAGGCACTGGTTGCGCCGTATTCGTCCGCCAGGTGTTTTGCGCGGTCGGTATTACGAGAGAGTAAGGCGTGGAGTTCGGTGTCCTTTGCTTTGTTGATGGCAGGCATCGCTCTGCGTTGTGCGACGCTCCCGGCACCGAGCACTCCCCATTTCAGTGTCATTGTTTTTTAACCTCGTTTCTTTGGCGGTCAGCATATCTATAGTGTATCACAAGGGTTTAGATAGCAGCAATGTTTTTTGGCAAATAGCGGTTCGCGGTTCGCTATTAACCCAAAAGCAGATGCACGCCCGTCGCAAACAGGAAAAATAAGACAATTCTCGAAAAGAGCCGCTCCGAAACACGGTTGTTCAGTGCGATGCCGGTCAGCACACCTAACGCAATGAAGGGTAAAAGCGCGACGGCTTCAATGAGGATCTCCGTCGAGAAAAGATCAAGTTGATAATAGAACGGGATTTTGATGAAATTGAGCAGGAAATAAGTGGCGGTCGTGGTCGCAACGAAAGCGGTATTCCCTAAACGTTGCGGGAGGAGATACATGACGACGACAAGTCCACCCATGTGCGCGAGCGTCGAGAACGCACCAGCAAACAGACCTGCAAGCAGCCCCTGCCACGTCTTAAAGCGGAATGCCGATTCGACGTGTTGTTCGGCGTTCCTAAGCCATCGTTGCCAATAGGGACGCAGGAATTCCAAGAGCGCGAAGAGACAGGCAATCCCACCAATAACCTTCTTGAGGTGATAATCGGAGATGTCCTTTAGAATCAGACTTGCTAAAGCGATACCGAGGAGAGAACCGAGGATCAAACGTGTGACGCTCTGGCGGTGCCAACGGTTCCAGTAGTGACGGAGTGAGAAGACATCGGTGGAGAAGAGCAGTAGGAGCATGAGTCCGATGACGTTTCGTGCGCTTCGGAAATGTGTGAACATCGGGACGACAATCATGCCAATTCCACCGCCGAACCCAGCTTTGCTGACACCGGTAAGCCATGCGCCGAAGCAGAGGATGATGATTTCGTAGATGGGGCTGCCTCCTTTTTCGTGTGACGAGTATAGCGGATTCGGTGTAAATTGTCAAGAGCGGTTCGCGATCCGCGGTTCGCGATCCGCGATTCGCCATTAAAAAATTTGACATCCCGTATCAGATGTGATACAATTTATAAAATGTTTTTATAATTCCAACCCCAACGGAGGCTAAAAAATGGTTCAAGTCGAAGTAAATGTCAACCCAAGCGAAACGTTTGATCGGGCATTGGCACGGTTCAAGAAGATGTGCGGGAAAGCTGGTATCGTTACTGAGATTAAAAAGCGGAGTTTCTATGAGAAACCGAGCGAAAAACGCCGCAGAATTGAGATGAAACGGCAGCGGAAAGTCAAACCCCGCAAAATGATGGGCGGTCCCCGGCATAGTAGTGTTAGATCTTAGAACAAACAGGAGCGAGGCATGGCAGATCCGGCTACCGGCGAGATTTTAGAAAATTATAAAGGACTTTTGATTCAATATTGTCAGGAACGCGGGTTGAGCCAACCGACGTATACCGAAACGCAGCACGGTCCAGCGGATGCACCCAGCTGGCAGGTAACGGTGGCTTACGGGGATAGGACGTACGAGACCCCGGAACCGGTACCCGGATCAAAAAAATTTGCACATCAGATCGCTGCGCAACAGGTGTTAGCGGAGATTGATTCGCGGCGGGAAAATTTTTTGGCGGGGGATACCGCAGAATCGCTCGTAACTTTACCCGTCCCTCACACCGCTCCGACCTATACTCCCACTGCTCTCGAAGTGCCAATATCGCTTGTTTCCAGTGCTTTGACAATCGCGAATGAACGGCTTACGACATCGCAACCGACGCGATATCGGACACTCACGGATGCCGAATTTTCGCAGAAACTTTCTAAATTGACATTGGAGATTGTCCGAAATCTTTTGGAGACAGCGGAACAGGAGCAGATCACGCTTCAATAAGGAGCATTCCGTGGCGGAAAAGCAGCGTCCCTCACTTTTCAGTTTTGCACAAAACATTGGATTGGGGAACGCTATCATTTTTCTTCTCGCGGTCATTGGTTATCTTTTCACTGCACCCCCGGTTGCTGTGAGTACATTCTCACAACGTGTCCGGCTTATAGTTGCCGATATAGCTGCTGCTATCCCTGCCGCCTTTTTTCTCACTTTCTTACTGGATGTAGGAGGTTCACTACTGATGTTATTTTGGAACCTGATGAAACGCCAAATAGAGAAGTACGATGCTAAAATAACCGCTGATGCGAAGGCGGAAGGGCTTGAGCAAGGGCTTGAGCAAGGGCTTGAGCAAGGGCTTGAGCAAGGGCTTGAGCAAGGACGCACGGAAGCATATCAAGAGATAGCCGCTTGGAACAGCCGTCGTCTTGATGCTGAAGCGAAAGGCATCCCCTTCAATGAGCCACCCCCCTCGCGAAACGGAAATTAATCGGACACCTCACCCTCGCTATCTAAATCAAGGATAGCACAGATTCACAATTTTTTCCCGAAAAAGTAGACTGCCGACGCTAAAATGTCGGCATCTTTGTGTAAAGACAACAGAGCGTCTAAAATCAACAACGGAAACGTTAGCCACCCGACAAGCAGAGAGATGGCTTTCGCAAGGAGCAGACTGCCAAAAGAGAAAAGCAGCCCGATGTACTCCCGAAAAATCCAATGTAAGGACGCAGTCGGTCCTGCACACGCCCCGCTTTCGATCTCGGTGAAGGCGGCGCAGAGTTGGACGATCCCAGAGACTGTCCAGCGTTGGTAATCGTGCGGTGAGGCGTGGTAACCCTGTAGAAACGGGACGGCGATACATACATAGCCACCGGGTTTCAGCACACGGTGTATCTCCTGAACAACGCCGTTCGGTGAGTGGACGTGCTCAAGCACGGCTTCAGAAATGACAGCGTCGAAGGTATTATCTTTGAACGGGAGGAAATGCCCGTCGCCGATGAGGTCGATTTCCGGAGTCGGTTCGATTTCGAGGTTAATGACATTCGGGGCACGGCGGTGCCTACCGGCGCCGAGGTCCAAGATTTTCGCATCACCATGGAGTTGCCGAAGGAGGCGTTTCACACACCGGTTCCAGCGCGGGGCGGGATAGGGGCATCCAACAAGGAGGGACAATAATCGGTGCTGCCTGAACTTGCGCTTCAGGCGTGAAATCAGGTCAGGTTTCGAGTCTGTCATAAATATGGTTACAAACAACCTTTCCGAAAAGTATGTGGGATATGTCACCGGTGCCCGTAAATCTACTTTGCACATGACGGCGACTGTGTGGCGCAAATTTATAGGGCACAAATGTCTGCAGCAAGCATCGTCGCTGGCGTTTAACACACTGTTGTGTCTTGTGCCGTTATCCGCTGTTGCGCTGTTCCTGTTAAAAACATTTGGTGCTGTTGAAGACGACAATTCGCCACTAATCGTTGCGCTTCGGGACAACTTTCTCCCGCGGTATGCTGCAGCGGAAATTGTATCAGAACTCTCAGGATTTGCCAACAGAAATCTTGGTGGACTCGGGGTGGGTGGGTTCCTCCTATTCCTTGTGGTCTCAACGATGCTCTTCATGTCTGTAGAGCAACACTTCAACGACATCTGGGGGGCGCGGCGACGGCTGCCGATTGTGCAAGCGTTCCAGAAATATGCGGTTTTCTACACACTGTTATCGGTCGGTCCGCTCCTGATTTGGTTGTTCTTTTCGACAGCGACGAACTGGGTCTTTGCGCATGTGTTCCCGTGGGTATTGGTCTATTGTGTCTTTTTCTTGCTGTACATTGCAATGCCAAACACGTTTGTCAAGTGGAGTGCAGCACTCTTGGGTACGTTCGTTGCGGGGACCCTGTTTCAGATTGCACGGTTAGCGTTTGGACGGTATTTGGAAGCGGTCTGGCAGAACTACAGCGATATTTACGGTGCGCTGGCGATGCTTGTCGTATTCGCTATCTGGACCTATGTGGCGTGGGTGGTCGTCTTGTTAGGTGCGGAGGTCTCGAATTCAGCGCAACATTTCCGTTCGACGACGTTTCCGCGGGAGCGGTTCGGATCCGTGTCTGGCAACTACCTCAACGCTTCGGATGTGATTACTTTGTTTCTGATCGTAGCGGAACATTTCTCTAAGGGGCGCGGGGCGTGTCCACCCGAGCAGGTCGCCTCGCTTTCGGGTATCTCTGAAGACATCGTGGATCAGTGTCTCGAACGGTTTAAGGCGGCGCGGCTGATCTATGAGGTGGACGGTGACACGATCGGATTTTTGCCGGCGCGTGGGTTAGCGGAAATTACGTTGCAGCAGGTTGTGGACGCGGTGGAGGGGAACATAGCGGGACATCTTGCGCTGGATGTATCGTCTGCGGCGCGTGAGCGTGTGTTGGGTGATCTACGGGAATCGCAGCGGGAACATTTGGAGAAGGTTACGGTGGCTTCTTTATTGTGAGGTGGGTGTTTTTTAACGGCTCCCCCAGACTCAGTAGGTGCGGTTACAAACCGCACCTACCTTGCCGGCTATTATTTTTCGGAAACAGGCGAAAACTCGCTCGCCTTCACATAATACAAAAACCCAATACACATCTCATCCGTGGTCTTCTCACCCCAACCGACCGGAACAGGTGGGTCGTTCGGGTTCGTCGGGTTCGCTGCCGAGTTATCGAAATGCGCCACTAAATCGACACGCGTGCCTGCTGGTAAAAATAAGGGCTCCTGATAGTGATAGATGTCCTGCCAATTGAAATCCCAATCCTGAATCCATATCAGATCGTGCCGGATACCTTCCGGTGTCGTCGCGACCAGACGCATATCCCGACCGATGAGATGCATGTGGGGCATCGTCGCTAACAGATAGACATCGCGCTTGAAGTCTTCGTGCGCTTGAACGGCATACCAATCTGCACCCGGTGGCACCACGAATTTGCTGTTCGTCGCATCACCGATACGAAGTTTCGTCGTCTCCTCCGTTTTCGAGAAGTAGAGTCCCAAGCGCGTGCGGTCGCGTTCGAGGTGACCTGTGCGGTAGTAATGCACCTGCATAACGATGTCCGCACCCTTCGGTAAGAGATAACCGATACCTTCCGGTAACACAATCGGTGTCATTCCGGGTGCCCAACCCCCAAGAGACCCTACACTGTCAAACCCAGGTCCCGTGCCTTCCATGACGTAACCCGGTTTCGGATCTTCTGCGTCAAGTTTACGCGCTTCACCGTTCACATCAAGATAAGGGATGACATGGTGGACGGTCTTCCGGTTGCCGGGTTGCACATCAACGGACCTGATGTACATATCCGTCTCAAAGTTCGTCGGTATGATGAACTGCCGATATTCGTCCTCGCCTTCCGGTTCAATCTCATATTCAACGGGCATCTCCGCGATCCAGTCGGGTTCACCGAGTGCCCAATCGTCGTGGAATTTGGGGGCAGGTGGCACAGCATCAAGGTCGCCTGCGGGTGCCCCGGATTCGACCCAGTACGCAATCATCTCAATCTCGGTATCGGTGAGACGACGTTCATTTTTGAAGTCTCCGTAGCCGGGCGCGGGTTTCCACGGTGGCATGAGCCGTGCCTGTGTATACGCTGCGATTTCTGTTGCCCACGCCTTCGCATCGCTATAGTCAGCGAGTGTGAACGGCGCGACTTCACCTTGACGGTGACAGGCTTGGCACTGTTTCTGGAGGATCGGGGCGATGTGTTCGCTGTAGGTGACCTCGTCGGGGAGTGCGGTTTCAGGGAAGTGGATTGTACACCCGAATGAAGTCGTCTCTTGAACGGGGACGGATGCATTGTCGCGCGTTGCGATGAGCGCATCTTGGAGATAGTGGTGTTTGACCCGCGTCTCGTAGCGGTTATCGTCAATCGCACCCCGGTATTGTAGTGTGCGTTGTGTATCAACAACATAAGTCTGCGGTGTCATCGTTGCGCCGAAAATGCGTGCGAGTTTGCCTGTTGCATCTTTCACAATGTGGAACGTGTATTCCGTCTTCGCGACGTGTGCCTTCACTTCGTCTATGGAATCGTTTTCATTGGGATAGACGGCGACGAAGGTGTGTGTCGGAAATTCGACATGGAGGCGTTTTAGGCGCGTCGTATAACGTTGCGCGACGGGACATTCGGTTGCAAGGAACGTGATGACGACGGGTCCCTGTTTGGTGAGTATCTCTAAGTTATGTGTCTTACCGTCGAGTGTTGTGAAACTCACGGCGGGCAGTTTTGTACCGACGGGGACGGTGTGCTGGTTTAGGGTCGTCTCTTCGATGACGCGGTGTCTGTTTGTGATCGTATATTCGGACGCTGCGTGGAGTGTGGATGCCAGTGCGAGTGTGAGTAAAAGTATGAGTAGATAGGGCTTCATAGATGTCCTCCGATTGTGTGATTTTTATGGGTTAAAGTATAACAGATTTTCGGTCAAAAGTCAAGGATTTTAATGGTGGGGTCAAGAAAAAAGGCGCGGTCCCAAAAGACCGCGCCTCTTTTACGAATTGCGAATGGCTGATGGTCTATGGAAACCACCAATTGCCAACCGCTAATAGCCATAAGCCAATCGCTATTTCAAAATCACCATCTTCCGCAGCGGCGAAACTTCTGCGTCCGTCTCCAACTGGTAGAAATAGATACCACTCGCCACACGTTCACCGAGTGCATTCCGACCATCCCAATACGCCGCACGGCTCCGAGACGTGTAGTAACCCGCCGTCTGATGACCGAGGGTCAACGCACGCACCAAGACACCTTGCGAATCGTAGATGTTCACACGCACCTCTGTGCTTTCCGCCAAGTGATACGGTATCCACGTCTCCGGATTGAACGGATTCGGATAGTTCACTAACAACACCGTCTCATCGGGACGTGCCGATGCTAACAGGTGCTGCAGATACAACAACGCACGCTGCGCCGCAATCGACCGGTCCCCCGATGCGAGCAATACCTCGACCTGCTCCTGCACACGATCGAAATCGATGTCCAATGTCTTGACATCAATATCAATCGCCGGGGCAGCAACATCATCATCAAGATTCGCAATGACGAGGATAATATCGGTAACATCAACCTCGCCGCTCCCGTCAACATCCGTGCGGGCGTTCGCTATCGCGCTCCCGCTCTGTCCGATGGCGGATGCGACTGCGCGGGTATCGGCATTATTCACTGCACCGTCTCTATTAACGTCATACATAGAGTAGGTCGTTTGCTGATTATTGGACTGTTGGTTATTCGCCTGCTGCGTACCAGCCGTATTCGCGGATGCCGCGACGTTGAGGGCGATACCAGCCGGACTCATCACACCTGAAGCGATGTCCTTGACGAATCTACCGACGAGGTTGGCACGTTGAATTTTGCCTGTCCCCCTCGTCCAGTAAATTTTGTTGTCCGAGCCATCTACCGCAAGCGAGGTCGGCACACCCGATGCAAAGGTCTTGAGTGTCTGGGCGTTCGAGCCGTCAAGGTTCGAGCGATTCAGGCTTCCGCCACCGCCATCACCCCGCTCGATCCAGTACAATTTATTCTTCGCAACCGCGAGGCTCAAGGGTTCATCGAGACCTGTGGCGATGTTCTGGATCGTCTGCCGTGTCGCTGTGAGGTCAATACGCCGGATTCTGCCAGCGGTTTCTCCCCAATAGAGATGACCGTTAGATACAACAATTGGTCCTGGGCTCGGCAGGTTCTGGAGGACGTTTGTCAACTGCGTACTCCCCTGTGCAGCAATGCTCTGGATTCTGCCGCGGGAGTTCGTCCAGTAAACCGTATCACCCGCACTGTCAACCGCAATACCTATCGGCACGGCTGTCAACGTTTTGAGGGTTCGGATGCTTCTGCCGTTGAGATTCGCACTTCGGATTTCACCTCGGTTCCCACCCGTCTGCACAGCAAAATAGAGGAGATTGTTCGCCGTATCAACCGTGATGCTCATGACACCCGTGACGTTTGGTGCGAGTGCCTCAATGTCCGCATCAACGAGTCGGTAGAGGCTCCCCTCCGCTCTGCTAATCCAGTACATCGGTGCGCGTTCTGAGGCATCGACAAGCACCTGCATCCCCGATGTCGCCGTGAAGTTCACAGCCGTGAGACCTGAAACGCGTGCAGCGACCCGATTATCGCCCGGTTCATCGCCAAGCGTGAGTCGTGTCTGTGCGCGTCCGCTTGCATTCGTGGTGGCACTTGACGGTGAAACGCTACCGCCACCTGCTGTGACAGCGAAGTTCACAGTGACTCCTGAAACCGGGTCCTCGTTCTCATCAACCACTTCAACCACAAACGGATTGGCGAGGCGGGCCCCCGGACTCCCGCTCTGCGTGTCGCCTGAGATCTTTACGATATCCGCAGGGGGTTCCCCTGTGGTAATCGTGAAGAAGGCGGAACTGAGTCCTGTTGAATACGCTTCAACGACCGTTTCGCCGTCGGCAGTCGGTGTGAACCCGATCTCTGCGTAGCCATCTGGATCGGTGCGATCACTGTTGCGAGAGAGGCGCCCTCTGCCTTCGGTTATGCGGAAACGGACGAGTACCCCTGAGATGCCGTTGTCGTCTCTATCAACGACTTGGATGCTGAGGTCCTCATCAAGGAGTCTCCCGACCTGTCCGATTTGACCGTCGCCACTGACGATGATGATTGCATCAGGACCGAGTGATGCCTCTGCGGTGAAGACGGCGGAAGCGACACCCGGGTAGTCCGTGGAATCAACGTTTGCGCGGACGGTATTCCGCATCCCGGCGGTACCGAGGGTGAGGGTTGTCTCCGCCTCACCGTCAGAATCGGTGGTATCCGTTGCATTTGAGAGCGAGCCGCCCCCGGTTTCGACAGCAAAGGTAATCTGCGCGCCTACAATCGGGTCGCCATCGTCATCTCTGAAGCGGACGACAAAGGGTGAGGAGAGTGTAGAGCCGGGTGTACCCGTCTGCCCACTTCCCGAAAAAACCTCTAAGTCAGTCGCTGCGGGTGTAATCGTGATACTCGCCGTTGCAGTATCATACCCGGAAGCCGTCGCCGTGAGTTCCCCATCTTCATCCCCGAGTGTGAGGATTGTGCGTGCGACACCGTTGCTATCGGTATCATCGGATGACACGGAGAGGGTTCCTGTGTCAGAATCGCTGATCGTAAATGAGACAGGCACCTGTGGCACTCTGAATCCATCAGGATCCGTTGCCCGCGCTTCAATCGTAATCTCGTCCCCGTCGTTACCCGTAATGGAAGTTCCTAAGTTGAACGAGAGTGCGTAAGTGTTGGTGCGCGGTTGGTCGGGTTGCTGCGGCGTAGGCGTAACACTGCCACCGCTGACGTTAATGGTTAACTGAACAGTTTCTGTGTCATTTGCATCATCTGTTTTAGGAACCCTCGCAACAACTTCCAAAACACCCGTACTATCGCCTGCATTGTAAATGACGTGTGCTTGACCTTGCGAATCAGTAGTCTGTGTCACTTGCGTCCCCGTAGTAGGACTACCACCCGGAGGTGTATTTGTCAACGTACCCTTAAGTGTATTGAATGTGACAGTCACACCACTTCTCTCTTCCCCATCGTCTTTAAGAAGCACAATCAGATCATACGTACTGGTAGTTCCTGTCTGTTTCACATTTGCATGCACAGAAAGCACCCTTTCGGGGTCGGCTGCCGTAATCGCCGCGACTTCTTCCGTCTCACCCACTGCACTGACAATGACGATCTGTCTCCTACCAGCACTTCCGACTTCATAGTCAATCGCAGCGTCACCAGTACCTGTAGTTTGCACATATAATGTTTTACCGGGTTGCGGGTTGGTTACGAGCCTGTTGCTGGAATCAACGATAACCGCATCCCCAGGAAGGAGCTTACCCCCACTGACGGATTTATCTTTGACCTCAAACTTGACTGGTACTCCATTAATTTCAGCGCGTGCAGTGGTGCCATCTCTCACTGTAGCCGTAAAGGCATCCGTAATTGTCTGACCAGGAGTAGCACTCCCATCAGAAGCCGCGGTAGCTACCTCTACGCCTACTTCTGAATTTGTGGATGACAATGTAGGAAACCCATAGACATAAACGCCAGTGACTACATTGGCACCCACTGTTGCGGTTACAGTAGCACTTGTTGTCCGGTTTTGCAGAGATATTCTGGCAGCAGTGGATGTTTGATCACCGCTGGTATAAGTAGCGGTACGAGTACCCTCTTCTATCTGGGCTGTAGCACCCGTAATAGTATAAGTGACTGGATAGTTACCGCCGCCCCCATAAACCAATTGGGTGCCAGAAAAGTATCCTGTGCTGATTCCATTGCTTATACCGGCGAGGCGGATAGTTGCCGATGCAGGAATTGTAGCCTGTGGTGCATAATACGTCCGAACGATCCGCTGTGCTGTATTATCTGCGGAAGCCGTGCCGATTATTGTAACATTTACTTTACCAGCCCTCGTAACGGTAAATGTCAATGCTGGCACTGTTAGAGATCCGTCTTGGAAGCCCGGGGTGGTCCCATCACCATCTTCTTCCTGAAAAGTATACGAAGACTTCGGGTTACCATCAACGAGGAAAGTCGCGTTAGTAACGGTCACCCTAACAGTTTCTCTGGTATTATCCCGATCAGGTGTTGCATTAATGGTTGCGTTAAAGGTGCTTGCAATATTTTGAGTACCGAGATCTGCAGGAAGAGTACTCTCGCTAAGATCACTCAGTGCCTCTGCAACCCCTTGCACGCTGAACGCCAGCACAAGCGTCATCAGTATGCCGAAGACGATCTTTCGTGTCATTAAGTTTCTCATGTAAAAATATACCTCTTAAATTCAAACTAAAATGGTTTTTAGCCGTCAGCGGTCAGGGCGGGTTTCTTCGAAACCCTTTCAGCCGTCAGTAAAGAAAAGAAACGTTCGGGAACGCTTGCGTCTTTGCTGACTGCTGATCGCTGACCGCTATTCGCTAATTGTCAACTGCTATTCGATTTTTTTGGGATAGGGGAACATGGGTGGGAACCCCTCTTAAACTCAAACTAAATCGCGGTTCGCTATTCGCGGTTCGCTAATCGCGGTTCGCTATTCGCGGTTCACTAATCGCTATTTGTTAAAAAACGCTGTGATAGGGGAACATGGGTGGGAACCCCTCTTAAACTCAAACTAAAAGAGTTGCGTAGCAACTCGCCCTGACCGCTGACCGCTACTGGCTACTTATCCTTTCCATACAGCAACGATGACTGCTGAAATAGCGATCGCGATGGAAATTCCTGTGAGGAAAAGGTGACGGACTTCTGAGCGTCCTTCTAATTTCCCTTTTATCCACGCGATGTCGGACTTCATACCTGTCATATCTTCGCGCAACTTCCCTATATCTGCACGGGACTCTTCGCGTAATCGCTCTATGTCCGCACGGGACTCTTCGCGCAACCTTTCTATGTCCGCACGGGACTCTGCTCGCGCGCTCTCTATATCTTCGCGCAACCTTTCTATTGCTGTTAGGATGTGCTCTTGCATATTAAACCTCGTCTAAATCCAATAGCGATACGCAGTTCGCTATCTGCCCCTTCTAATCCGTTTCTTTTTTAACACCGTTAGGGTTCGGTGGCGGTGGCTCATTAAAGGGGATGCCTTTTGCTTCCGCTTCCTGCCGACGCGTATTCCAATCGGACCACTCACGGTGGTTCTCTGATCGGCCTTGCTCAATGCCTTGCTTTGTGGCTTGTTCTATCTTATGAAAATAAAGTAACATAATCGCTATTCGCCATTCGCGGTTCGCTATTCGCCCGTTCCGTTTTCTTGATAAGAATGCTGCTCTCGGTTTTCCGTTCAATGAGACCTCTATGCTTTGGCGAAGCTGCTGCCTTATAGATGAATTTTATCACAAATTGAATAGGGATGTCAAGTATTTTTTAATGGCTATTGGCTATTGGCTGTTGGCTATTGGTCGTTGGACTGTTGATGGTTCGCTATTCGCTAATCACCATTTGCCATAGACGATTAGGAAACTGATAACTTATACGATTATACGTTTAAATGGGGTATTGGTTACAAGCATAACACCCCCACGTCCGGATGCCCGAACTTGTTCGGGATTCTGACTGCCGAGAGTGCGGGGAATGCCATTAAGGTATTCATACCCCCGGGGAAGCCCATACGGGCTTCATACCGTTGATTGCATGCCACACGGAAACCTGAATACCGTTGATTCTGATTCGCGCAGCGGAACGCCCTGACCGCTGACCGCCAAAAAAACACAGGGCAGCGAACCGAAGTCCACCGCCCCGTTGGTATCATAATGCATTGGGTTTCACTAACACGCTTTGATGAAGGCAAGGATCACACCAATCACTGCAACCTCGGCACCAATCACCCATTTTAGCGTACCGATGCCTGCCTCAAGCCGATCCATACGGCACCCAAGGTCGTCCACTTTTTCACTCAGAGCATCCACCTTTTCATTCGTCGTATTGAGATCAGATTTATCTGCTTTCTGATCAATCAAATAATCAACGCGTCCATCAAGACGATCTAATCGGACATTTATCTGTTTTAGCGTTTGCAGTAGCAGTTCGTTGAACTCGTTTGCCATGGATATGCCTCCTGCGTCATAGTATAGCAGAAAATGGCGATGGATGTCAAGCGAATAGCGGATAGCACAGGGCCATTCAATTGTCGGTTTTTTTAGACATTTCTGCGGAGGGGTCGCGAGCTCGATGCGAATTGCGGTTCGCGATTCGCGGTAAAAAAAACAGGGCAGTGAACCGAAGTCCACTGCCCTGTTTGTTGTAGGTTAGTTAGAATATCCCTGAACTACTTCTGTGATTTCATATCACCCCACGTCGTGATGTCTTTACCAGCCGCAGTGACGTTCCCACGCAGATGCGTCGTCCGTAAAGTCGTCCGTTCACCATCTAAGGAAACATCTTCTATCTGATAATAATACACAACATTGGGTTTCGCAGTCGCATCCGTGTAGGTATACACGTGCTTTTCACTCGTCGTCCCGTGTCCAGCAATCAGACCTTTGACGTTGATAACACTGAAATCACCATCTTTCGTCTCACTCCGCAGGATGTTAAACCCAGCATTGTTCAACTCAGACTCGGTGACCCACGTGATAACAACTTGACCCGTCGCTTGATCACGAACCGGACGGAAACTTGATAACGAGACCGGTAAGGGACTACCAACACGATGCCCCGGAGAACTCACATCATCCCGATGACCATAGTGGCTCTCGGTAGCTTGGGCGACTATCCAAGACGACATCATCGTCCCAGCATTCGCCATATCCGCAGTCCCATCAAACGCCGCACGCGTCCCGAAACCACGAAGGATCGAATGACGCATATCACCACCCGTCTCAGGCAATGCCCATTGCACACTACGACGCGGACCATCCAGCATGACGTTACCCGCTGTGTCTACAACGGTCGTTTTATACCGGAGTTCCAGATGGAAACCTTCACTGCTCAACAGAACGCTCTTACGCGCTGAGAGACCCAACTCGTTGCGGTGTCGTTGATATAGGTTATAGATCCGATTGCTCGGCACATCACTCGCACTGCTACGGTCTGAGACCAACAACAACGTCTGGTTCGGTAAAATCACCACATCCTGGAACTTGAACTTCGCATCCACGTAGGACTCGACATCCGTATCTATGTTACGAATCTCTAACTCCCAATCACCGTTGAGAAGTGCCGATTGCATCATCGAAGAGTTGTAGAGCTCTATCCACTGCACGAGCCTGCCTTCAGGACCCGCGTCATACATAATCTCACTGATGACCACTTCACCCATGATGTCAGCAGGATTCGCTTTCTGACCATTGTTCGCATAACCAGGGGTGCCCGGCGCAATCGCCAAGTCAACACCCGGATCATAACCCAGACCACCTACCGTGCCGTCCATCCGCCAGTGGTCTTTGTGCAAACGATTGCCACCACTCTTCTGCTCAATACGGGCATACGTCTTACCCACGTTCTGACCCAGACTATTCGCAGCATCGCCGAAGTCGGCATTATCCCGATCACCCGGAACCGTCCAACCCCGCAGGGGCCAAACATCCGTCACGATCGTGTCATTTGCCACTTTCACGAAAGCGTTGCCAGCGATGTCTACAATCTTCTCATGATTCGTCTTATCATTGCCGTTTCTCAGCACCAACAAGAACCCTTTTTCAGGCATGTTGACACCCGTAACGATATAGTTCTGGCTCGCACCTGACGGGAACTTGTTGGAATCATGCAGATCCACACCACCCGCCAAGATGCTATCAGCAGGTTGACGGTTCGTGACGACCAAGAAACCCCCCGCAGGAATGTTCGTATCCTTATCAGGAATCGAGAAGACGACATCCTGCTTTTTGTCGCCATAGACGGCATGCATTCTATACTTTTTGACGTTGACTGTCGCCGTGCCGGTGTTATGAAGTTCAATCCACCGCAGACCCGCTGAGTTGAAAATCTCGTTGATGATCACACTGCCAACGGGGAGGGAAGCCGGTGCCTTCGCAGAGACGACTTGACCGCCGTCATCTTGTTGAACATCACCCGGTGTGCCGATGAAAGCACCAGACAGGTTGATACGTCCAATAGACGCAATCCACTGACCCGAATCGGTGCCGTCAGCGAACTTGTCGCCATCGGGCGCGCCAGCTTTGTATTTGTACATCGTCTTCGCATCGTCCGTGCTACGTTTCCGATACATCGAAACGAGATTGGATATAGGTTCATCAACACCAGTAGTCAGAGCTGTCCGACCACTCTGACCTTTCGGGGCCCATCTCGAACCAAAACGGTTGATAACACTCACACTGTCAACGATTGTATAGGTGCTAGCTGCTGTGAGAGCCGTCACATCATCGCCATCCACCGTCTCACCAAGGCCACCCGTTCGTTGGTTCGTAGTGAACAGAAGACGAACTTCATCCGCAGCTAACAGGGCAGCACCAGCGTTGTAGATTTCAATCCACTGTCCGCCCTGCCGTCCAGCAGCATCTGTTCCAGAAGCATCCTCTCCCCACATAATTTCAGTGATAACGAGGCGATAATTCGCAGGGGCTGTTTTAGCTGTAGCAGCAGTGTCATCGGTTGCCCCAAGCAAGAGATCAATCGTGCCACCAAAGGCGAAAAGATCAGCGAGATTTGGTAAAGCAGTGTCCTGTACATCATCAGCACCAGGCCTCAACGTTACATTTGCATTCGCCGCAGGGAGAACAACCACAAAATGATTCGCCCCCATAACCCCAGGAGTCCCATCACCATCGGTATCCAAACTGGTGGAATCGTTGAGATTACCAGTAGCAGTTTGCACCTGTGCCAATGCCGGGCCAGCAACCAATGCCAACATCAAAACCAAAACTAAGGAAAATGTCAATTTATTTGACAACATTCGGTATTTTCCTCCATTTAAATTCAAACTAAAAAACGTTAGCTAACTTCAATGTTCCAACAACGCCCGATGCGGTTACAAACCGCATCTACCGGGGCTGAAGGAACGGCGATACACAGGTATCGCTCCGTGTGCGTTAGCATAACGCACTTCATACTTTCAAACAAATATCAAGAATAGACTCAGGGATGAAATCTATTTTGAACTAACCTTTTACGAAATCAACAGTAGGATCGGGATTACAAAGCCCACCTACAGAAGATTCAGATGCGGGATTCAAAAACCCCTTTTACTTATTTTGACGTATTAGATTATAAAACGGTTACGAAAAAAAGTCAAGTTATTTTTTGGCGGTTGACAATCAGGATTTGAAAATCCCACTTGTACCTAAAAACGTTATTTCTGGGAAAAGGGTTACGGGTAAAGTCAACCCTTTTAACCACCTATTTCAGAAATTATATCACAATTGTGTTGTGATGTCAAGAATTTCTTCAAAAAAAGTTGTAGCACGGTTTCCTATTATGAAGATTAATTCATTAATTCGGTAATTTCCAAACGTGCGATAAATCGCACTACTACGAACCAACCCGCTTGTAGTAGGGCAATTCATTGCCCGTCAATTACCGATTTATTTTTTCAAACTTCATTGAGGCTGTGCATCTATTATAATTATACCCAAAGTTGTGTTTTTTGTCAAATTTTTCTGAAAAAAAGGTATTATTTTTGCTCAATGATACGATCTAAGCGGTCATCAACACGTTCCAGACGCCCTTCAACCCGGTCCAAACGTAAACCCATCTCTTTGAGGGTTTGTAGGAGCAGATCGTTAAAATGGTTAGCCATCAAAAGCCCTCCTTCCTCTATAGAATAACAGCAGCTTCCTATCTATGTCAAGGGATATATTTTGGGAGGGTGTAAATATTTTGGCAGCAGTCTAAGACATAGCACTCCAAAATCAACGGTATGAACGCGCGGGTGGCATTCCGCGGGGTTGTGGGTGGGTTCTATTACTTGTCTGAATCAGAATTTACAAGTTTGTAGTAGGGCAATTCATTGCCCGTTAAAATAATTGAGGGCGGTTCATTATTCCAAACGTTAGAATCCGAGACTAACGTAGGGGCGAGGTCCCCTCGCCCTCTGGCAAAATCTGCTATCTTTTATCTTACGGGTTGGGAAACCCAACCCCTACGAGGATATTTATCCACCACCGTCAAATAAGTATAGAACGTGCAATAAATCGCACGACTACGAACAGACCCCAATTCTCCTGCAAATCCATAAATCCTGATAATCCTGATTCAGACAATAAACCGCGAATAGCAAACAGCCAATAGCCAATAGCCAACAGCCAGTAAAAAAAAACAGGGCAGCGAACCGAAGTCCACCGCCCCGTCGAAGTAGGTTAGTTAGAATATCAAGGTTTCAAATAAATTGCCAACAATTCTAGTTTGTCACTTAGAAATACTCTTACTTTCAAAAACAAACTTTTCTTATCTCCATAGTACTTTTCAGCCAATTCTTCAGCGATTTTTTCAACCCTATCATAGGAACCATCTTTTCTCAAATCATCATAGAAGTTAGTTCCTCTGTGCGGATTACTTCTCATAGCAGTCAATCTCCTACATAACTTAGATAGAGATTCTTTCTATCTACAGCTAATTTTAGTGCGTTCCTAGGCGTTTTGCCAGATTTTTTGAAAAAAAAATGTAACAATACTATTTCTGATCGAGAATGATTATCAAGAAACAGTATCCTCACACTCCTTTTGTTTAATTTAATCCTGATTTCCCATATATCTTCATACTCACGCATTTTCCTAATTAGACCTCTCTTTGGTACATTGGGGAAATTATTTGATACCACAAAGATATGAGATTTAATTAAGTCCTGATCCTTTTGAGTAAGACTATCTATTTCATCTCTAACCGGTTCGTCCCCATTCTGTTTTCTAAAATATATGGGTACATACCTAACTTTCCTTCTCATAGTTGTAATAAATTCTCATAGTTGTAATAAATTAACAAATCCAAAGCTATAATACTTTTTATAATACTTTTTTCACATGAATTAACGTCTTTCTCATAAAAATGATACCTTAATTAGCAAATTTATGCAAATTTTTTATAGAATTGGGGCGTGTAAAGTTTTTGACAATAGATATGTGGATCCTGTTTCCGAGCACTTTGTTGTCTGAATCAAGATTAGCAGGTTTGTAGTAGGGAAACCATTCATTGCCCGTCAATTTTATAGCACTGATTATGCACAGCCTAACAGGCTATGCTACGAAATGCTAAGCAATATCACGCCGCTGACGTGAAAACAGAACAACTTTGACTCCGCATCTGAAATATGCTATACTATACATAAATATCATCTCATAGGAGGCACCGTGCCAGCAAATACTGAGACATACACGCGCGAAGCCATCTCCATCGCACACTTCCCCGACAGAAGCACGCGATGGTTATTCCAATTTAATGAAAACGTACAAGGCTTGATCGAAATTATCGCTCCTGAACTTGCTGACGCTATCAACTTTGCCCAACTCACAGCACTGAACAGAACTTTCATCTCTGAGGCACTCCGAGAACAAGAGTCAGACATCGTCTATCAAGTCCCTTTTCAAGTGGCTGGTGAAACTGAAGAGCTGATTATCTATATTCTCATTGAACATCAATCCACGGTAGACCCAACAATGGGGTTTCGTGTGTTGTCTTATATGATGCAGCTTTGGACAGAACAACGGCAGGCGTGGGAGACGCAGAACCTACCCCTCAGCGAACGGCGGTTGTCGGCAATCCTGCCTATCGTTTTCTATACGGGTGAACAGCGGTGGGGTGTGCCTCTGTCGCTGACGGGTATCATGGACATTCCAGAGACACTCTCTCGGTTCGTCCCGACTTTTGAGACGTTATTTCTCAGCGTCAGGGAGACACCGGCAGAGAGGCTGACGGAGACCGATCATCCCTTTGGATGGTTGCTGACGGTATTACAACAAGAATATGCGGACATAGCATCGATCCGTGAAGCCTTGATTGCGGCACTCTCGCGGCTGAATGCGCTTGACGAGAACCGCGCAGCAGAGCGGTATCGTGCGATTGCGTATCTGCTGCATCTCATCCTGCATCGGCGGTCAGCGGAGGAGCATACTGACCTAATAACAGTTGTCAAGGATCATAGTTATGATACGGAGGTAGAAACCATGGCACAATCTATGGCAGAAGTTCTCATCGAACAAGGCATTCAACAAGGCATCGAACAAGGCATCGAACAAGGCATCGAACAAGGCATCGAACAAGGCATCGAACAAGCGACAAAAGAGACGACTATTGAGAGCATATTGCTGTGCCTTGATACGCGCTTTCAGGTAAATACCGCACAGACCCTAAAACCGGCTCTGGAGGCGATTGACGACTTGCCACGCCTCAAGCAATTGCTCCGAGAGGCGATACAGACACAAAGTCTTGACGCTTTTATCACAGCCCTGAATACGAATGGGGCTGCCAACCGCTAATTATACAAGACTTACGCTATGTATGTGGATCCTGTTTCCGAGCACTTTGTTGTCTGAATCAAGATTGGCAGGTTTGTAGTAGGGAAACCATTCATTGCCCGTTAAAATAATTACAGAACGTGCGATGAATCGCACTACTACAAACAGACTCCTATTCTCCTGCAAATCCTTGAATCCCGCAAATCCTGATTCTGACAATAAACAGCCAACTGCGAATCGCAAACTGCCATCGGAAATAATTTATATGGGCGAGGTTCGGAAACCTCGCCAGCGGCAGCACTGAAAGCGCAGCGACAATCTCTCGATGCGAATTGCGGTTCGCGGTTCGCGATTCGCGGTAAAAAAAACAGGGCAGTGAACCGAAGTCCACCGCCCTGTCTGTAGGTTAGTTAGAATATCCCTGAACTACTTCTGTAACTTCAAATCACCCCACGTCGTGATGTCTTTACCAGCCGCTGTGACATTCCCACGCAGATAGGTCGTCCGTAAAGTCGTCCGTTGACCATCTAAGGAAACATCTTCAATCTGGTAATAATACACAACATTGGGTTTCGCAGTTGTATCCGTGTAGGTATACACGTGCTTTTCACTCGTCGTCCCGTGTCCAGCAATCAGACCTTTGACGTTGATAACACTGAAATCACCATCTTTCGTCTCACTCCGCAGGATGTTAAACCCAGCATTGTTCAACTCAGACTCCGTGACCCATGTGATAACAACTTGACCCGTCGCTTGATCCCGAACCGGACGGAAACTTGATAACGAAACAGGTAATGGACTACCGACACGATGCCCCGGAGAACTCACATCATCCCGATGACCATAGTGGCTCTCGGTAGCTTCTGCGACTATCCAAGACGACATCATCGTCCCATCATTCGCCATATCCGCAGTCCCATCAAACGCCGCACGCGTCCCGAAACCACGAAGGATCGAATGACGCATATCACCACCCGTCTCAGGCAATGCCCATTGCACACTACGACGCGGACCATCCAGCATGACGTTACCCGCTGTGTCTACAACGGTCGTTTTATACCGGAGTTCCAGATGGAAACCTTCACTGCTCAACAGAACGCTCTTACGCGCTGAGAGACCCAACTCGTTGCGGTGTCGTTGATATAGGTTATAGATCCGATTGCTCGGCACATCACTCGCACTGCTACGGTCGGAGACCAACAACAACGTCTGGTTCGGTAAAATCACCACATTCTGGAACTTGAACTTCGCATCCACGTAGGACTCGACATCCGTATCTATGTTACGAATCTCTAACTCCCAATCACCGTTGAGAAGTGCCGATTGCATCATCGAAGAGTTGTAGAGTTCTATCCACTGCACGAGCCTGCCTTCAGGACCCGCGTCATACATAATCTCACTGATGACCACTTCACCCATGATGTCAGCAGGATTCGCTTTTTGACCGTTGTTGGCATAGCCCGGTGTTCCCGGTGCGATCGCCAAGTCCACACCTGGGTCATAACCGAGACCGCCTACGGTGCCGTCCATCCGCCAGTGGTCTTTGTGCAAACGATTGCCACCACTCTTCTGCTCAATACGGGCATACGTCTTACCCACGTTCTGACCCAGACTATTCGCAGCATCGCCGAAGTCGGCATTATCCCGATCACCCGGAACCGTCCAACCCCGCAGGGGCCAAACATCCGTCACGATCGTGTCATTTGCCACTTTCACGAAAGCGTTGCCAGCGATGTCTACAATCTTCTCATGATTCGTCTTATCATTGCCGTTTCTCAGCACCAACAAGAACCCTTTTTCAGGCATGTTGACACCCGTAACGATATAGTTCTGGCTCGCACCTGACGGGAACTTGTTGGAATCATGCAGATCCACACCACCCGCCAAGATGCTATCAGCAGGTTGACGGTTCGTGACGACCAAGAAACCCCCCGCAGGAATGTTCGTATCCTTATCAGGAATCGAGAAGACGACATCCTGCTTTTTGTCGCCATAGACGGCATGCATTCTATACTTTTTGACGTTGACTGTCGCCGTGCCGGTGTTATGAAGTTCAATCCACCGCAGACCCGCTGAGTTGAAAATCTCGTTGATGATCACACTGCCAACGGGGAGGGAAGCCGGTGCCTTCGCAGAGACGACTTGACCGCCGTCATCTTGTTGAACATCACCCGGTGTGCCGATGAAAGCACCAGACAGGTTGATACGTCCAATAGACGCAATCCACTGACCCGAATCGGTGCCGTCAGCGAACTTGTCGCCATCGGGCGCGCCAGCTTTGTATTTGTACATCGTCTTCGCATCGTCCGTGCTACGTTTCCGATACATCGAAACGAGATTGGATATAGGTTCATCAACACCAGTAGTCAGAGCTGTCCGACCACTCTGACCTTTCGGGGCCCATCTCGAACCAAAACGGTTGATAACACTCACACTGTCAACGATTGTATAGGTGCTAGCTGCTGTGAGAGCCGTCACATCATCGCCATCCACCGTCTCACCAAGGCCACCCGTTCGTTGGTTCGTAGTGAACAGAAGACGAACTTCATCCGCAGCTAACAGGGCAGCACCAGCGTTGTAGATTTCAATCCACTGTCCGCCCTGCCGTCCAGCAGCATCTGTTCCAGAAGCATCCTCTCCCCACATAATTTCAGTGATAACGAGGCGATAATTCGCAGGGGCTGTTTTAGCTGTAGCAGCAGTGTCATCGGTTGCCCCAAGCAAGAGATCAATCGTGCCACCAAAGGCGAAAAGATCAGCGAGATTTGGTAAAGCAGTGTCCTGTACATCATCAGCACCAGGCCTCAACGTTACATTTGCATTCGCCGCAGGGAGAACAACCACAAAATGATTCGCCCCCATAACCCCAGGAGTCCCATCACCATCGGTATCCAAACTGGTGGAATCGTTGAGATTACCAGTAGCAGTTTGCACCTGTGCCAATGCCGGGCCAGCAACCAATGCCAACATCAAAACCAAAACTAAGGAAAATGTCAATTTATTTGACAACATTCGGTATTTTCCTCCATTTAAATTCAAACTAAAAAACGTTAGCTAACTTCAATGTTCCAACAACGCCCGATGCGGTTACAAACCGCATCTACCGGGGCTGAAGGAACGGCGATACACAGGTATCGCTCCGTGTGCGTTAGCATAACGCACTTCATACTTTCAAACAAATATCAAGAATAGACTCAGGGATGAAATCTATTTTGAACTAACCTTTTACAAAATCAACGGTAGGATCGGGATTACAAATCCCCCCTACATTTGGCGTATTAATTAATTGTACTTCTTAAGGTTCAAACACATCTCACGGAATTCAGGTAATTTTACAACCTGAAAAGTGAAATCCATATATTAAATTAGATTTTCTTTGGAAGTCCGCAAAAAATTGCGTCTTCTCTCTAATGTTTCCTTTCAGGGTTAACACCGTTACTATAAAATAGTTACAAAAAAATGTCAACCTTTTTTTCAGTATATTGGAATTATACCACAATTTCGCGGTATGTGTCAAGATTTTTTTTGAAAAAACACGTTTTGCGGTATACATTGCTATAATTATAGCAGCAATTGTTGGGGATGTCAAGGATTTTTTTGTAGCGGTCAGCAGTCAGGTCGTTCCGCTGCGCTCCACTCTCAGCAATCAGCAATCAGCAACCTAATCCCCGACCACTATTCACCACCATCCATCTCTGATTTGTG
Organism: Candidatus Poribacteria bacterium; assembly: GCA_965232115.1. Taxonomy (GTDB): domain Bacteria; phylum Poribacteria; class WGA-4E; order WGA-4E; family WGA-3G; genus WGA-3G. The sequence continues at coordinate 1,414,998 of OZ246958.1, read as the reverse complement.
GTCTTCTATAAACTGCTTGATAGAAGCATCACCATTTTTTTCTACAAACGCAGCGAGTTCAGACAAGAGTTCTCGCGTGGCTTCTTGTCTCCCTTCTTGTCTCCCTTCTTGTCTCCCTTCTTGTCTCCCTTCCTCAAGTATTCTTTGCTTGATGAGGTTAGAATGATAAAACAACATTTTTTGTCTCCCAATCGCTCCTTTAGCATGCCTTAATGAACGCGAGGACGACCCCAATCACCGCTACCTCTGCCCCTATTATCCATTTGAGTGTGCCGATACCGCCTTCGATTCGGTCAAGGCGCTGCCCGAGGGTGTCTACCTTGCCATCTAAGGCATCAACCTTGTTCTCTAAGCCATCCAGCCTGTTATTTGTCGCGTTCAGATCCGACTTATCCGCTTTTTGCTCAATGATACGATCCAACCGGTCATCAACGCGTTCTAAACGCCCTTCAACGCGATCCAGACGCAAACCCATCTCTTTCAAGGTTTGTAGGAGTAGATCGTTAAAATGATTCGCCATCAAAAAGCCTCCTTTTAAGGCAGTTTAGCAGAAATTAGCGATAGATGTCAAGAAAGAAATTGGTTGTCTTTTATGAGTGGTGGGTTACTTTATAAAATAGGTAGGTGCGGTTTCCCAACCGCACCGGTTTTTGTCTGAATCAGGATTTAGCGTTCCTTATAGAATCTATTTTTCATCCACGAAAACATGGGACCCACATACATAGCACTCCGCTGGAGTGCTTCTACGGACACAACGGATTTCTATAGACATATCACGCCGCTGGCGTGAGGAACCGCTTACCTATATTGTCCAAACTATAGTGGAACCCATAATTAACTGGACATTGGCGAGGTTAGGAAACCTCGCCAGCGGCGGGGACGGCTTTTCTTTATGCGGATAGGAAATTATCGAATTAATAAATTAATCTTCATCTAACCGCACTGGTTCTCTCGTCCCTATCTCTTCTGCTGATTGCTGACCGCTGACCGCTGGCAAAAGATATTGCATCTTTCTCCAAAATTGTGATATTCTTAAGAGAAGGAGGAAACACTGATGAGATCACTTCTCTTTTTTATGATATTTTTTTCCACAATCGCGGTGTCAGCCTTCGGCGAACTCACTTCGCAAGACCTCGATAAAATCCGATTGATATTTCACGAGGGAAACGAGCCGATAAAAGCAGAGATCGCCGCGCTGAAAACCGAAATTGTTTCGCTAAAAAAGGATGTCGCCGCACTAAAAACCGATGTCGCCGCACTAAAAACCGATGTCACCGCACTAAAAACCGATGTCGCTTCTCTAAAAGAGGATATGGCGGGGTTAAATGGACGAATAGAGAGTATCGATAAAGTAATCAATTGGCTCATGGCACTAATCTTGGTTGCCGTAGGTGTTCCACAGATCGTCGTCGCTTGGCGAAGTAGGAAAGATCGCGAACAAGATCGGAAATTCGAGCAACTCACACAAGAAATAGAGATGCTTAAACAACAGATCACAAATCCCTAAAAGAACCTACGCAGCACACTTTACCGGTTCCAATAGCCGACAGCCAATAGCCATTAGCCAACAACCAATAACTATGACAGCAAATCTCGCCATTGCCCAACTGTTACTCAGCATAGCCCTCGGCACTGTTACCTTCATAATAGGTATCTTCCGATACCGTCGGAGCCAACAACGCCGGAGAGGTGCATTCAAATTTCAAGCATATTTGCTCTGGATACTCAGCGCGCTCATCGGGATTAGCAGCTTCATGCCGTTGGCGCACCTCTATACAGAGCACCTCTGGTTCGAGAGCCTCGGACACGCTGATGTCTTCTGGGGGCTCCAGCAGATACGGTGGGGTATTTTCGGGATCTGCTTCCTCGTCGCACTCGGCTTCATGAACATCAACGCCGCCATCGCGAACGTTCTTTGCCCGGAATCCCGCGAGTTCCGACGCTGGACACATACACAGACGTTCTCCTTCCATCGCACCGTGTTCTGCCTCACCTTCATCGCTGCACTCCTCCTCGCAACACCGATGTTGCTATTGGATGATGTCTATTTAAGGTATCGGAATCAGCCGACAGAAGATAGCGAACCGCGAACCGCGAACCGCGAACCGCGAACCGCGGAAGAGACAATGGACGGAGAAACGGTGCGGTTAGAAACCGCACCTACAGAGAGCGGTCAGCGGTCAGCGGTCAGCGGTCAGCAAGATAACAGCCACTTCAGTAAAGACCGAAACTTCTATCTCTTCAGTTTCCCGCTCCACCGATGGGTCAGCCTTTGGGTGCAGATAACGCTCTGGGTGACGTGCATCGTCGTCGGACTGCTTTATAACTTCTACTACAGACGGGACGCACACACCATGCAGCGCGTCAAACGACATATCATCTTCCACGGGTCGGTGTTATGGTTGCTGTTGCTCCTCGTCGGCGGGTGGCGGAGCTACGTCCATCTCTGGAACAAAGTCTACACAAGTCCGCTAACGCAGGAGTTATCATCGCTCCACGGCTTATTTTATGTCGATTCTCACCTCGAAGGCGCGACACGTATCTATTGCGGTGTCTTGGTCGGCGTCGGCATCGCAGTCGTGTTCAATATTTTCTGGCGGAAACGGCTCCTCTGGTATGCAACGCTCGGTGTCTGGGGGTTGAGTTACCTGCTTCTCATCCATATCTATCCGTTAGGGCTGCACCTCTGGGATGCGCGTATCAACGTCTTGGATAAAGAGGAGCCATACCTACAGCGACACATCGAAGAGACCCGCCTCGCCTTCGAACTCGATACCATTAGAACCGAGGCGCGCGTGAAAGGACTCGCCACACTGGATATGATCACTGAGAACGCAGAGATTAAAAAGAACATTCAAATCTGGGACCGGCGCGTCCTTTACGAGGCACTCCGCGAGGCACAGATTCAGACGCATTACGATTTCCATCCCTACACAGATGTCGATCGATATCGCGTCGGGGGCGAATATCGGCAGGTACTCATCGCGGCGAGAGAGGTCAGTCCGGAGGAGGATATCGTCGGGTGGGAGCCGTTGAAACTGCAATATACCCACGGGTATGGTGTCTGTGTTTCTCCAGTCAACGAATTTATTGAGGACGGGTTCCCGAACTTCTGGGTCGCCGATACACCCATCCGTAGTGACTACGACGCACTCAGCGTCCAACGTCCGCAGATCTATTACGGCGAAATGACAAACACCTACGTGATTGTCAACTCGCAACGCAATATCAACGATGCCGCTGCACGTGCGGCACCCGAAACGTGGGAACGGCATACCTACACCGGCGACGGTGGCGTCCCCTTAGGCGGTTGGTTCCGTCGTCTCTGTTTCGGACTCCGATTCGATTTCTTCCGAATCCTACGTTCCGAACGCTTGACAGCCGAGAGCCGCGTGATGTTCCGCCGAAAGATTGGGACTCGGCACGGCGATCAACTCATTAAAGACCGCGTCTCGCACATCGCACCTTTCCTCAACTACGACCCTGACCCCTACATCGTCATTAGCGACGGCGAGTTGTGGTGGATTATTGACTTCTACGTGACGAGTCGTTATTACCCGAACGCACAAGTCTACATCGACGATACCGCACGCTTAACACAGACCCAACTTTACGAGGAACCCGATTTTAAGAAGTTCAACTACATCCGAAATTCAGGTGTTGCTGTCGTCAACGCCTACACCGGTGCCGTCAACTTCTATGCCATCAAAGATGACGAAGCCGTGATGCAGGCATATCGCAAAGCCTTCCCCGATCTCTTTAAATCCCTCTCAGAAATGCCCGAAGGCTTGAGAGGGCATCTCCGATATCCCGATTACCTGACGCGCATCCAAGCGAAGATGTACGGCGCGTATCACCGTCGTGCCGACGACTTCTATCACCGCCGCGATCACTGGCTGATTCCGAAAGAGGCGTACTACTCATCGGAAGCCGATCAGGAGATGATGCCCTACTACGCTATGCTCAAGCTACCGGGGGAAGACACCCTGGAATTCGTGAATATGATACCCTTCACGCCACCGAAACGTGAGAAACGGTTGAAGGCGTGGATGGTCTCACGGTGTGACCCCCCACACTACGGCGAGCGGATTGTCTATGTCTTGCCAGAGGGTGCTGATGTTGCTGGACCGACACAGGTCGAGGAGGACATTAATAAAGCAACCGGGCAGTTACAGGTCGGTTGGGAGAAGGCGAGCGATGTCATTCGGGGCAACCTATTGATTATTCCGATTGATGACGCGCTTTTCTATGTCGAGGCGATCTATTTGCAGGCGAAGAAGCAGGAGCGTGCGAACGGCGACGACACACAACCCCGACGACCGAAGTTAGAGAGGGTCGTCGTCAAGGCGGGGGCAAGTGAACTCGCATCGGCGAAGACGTTAGACAAAGCGTTGGATGTCTTGTTCTTAGGGCAACCCGCGACCGTCCCCACAGAAGCAGGCGAAGCACCGCCAACCGCAGCGGAGCTATTAGAGCAGTTGCGTCAAAGCCGCGCCAAGCGCGATGCCGAAACGGAGGCGATTTTAGAGCAATTGCTTGAGGTTTTGGGGAAAGATCAATGATTGCTTGACATCCATCACGAATTTCTGTTATATTATAGTGGAACCCATAATTAACTTTACAGTGGCGAGGTTAGGAAACCTCGCCAGCAGGGATGCAGGCTTCTGCTCGTAATGTAAACTTATTTTTGAAATCTACTATAAATCATAGGGGGAATTTCCCATGTCAAACGATTTCAACAAACTCTTACTACAGACCCTCGAACAGATAAACATTCGCTTGGATCGGATTGATGATCGCTTGGATCGGATGGACGCGAAACTCGACACCAAAGCAGATAAAACCGATGTCGATGCTCTTCGCAAAGAAATTGGTTCTATGGATACCAAGATCGAGACGAAAGCGGATAAAACCGATGTCGATGCTCTTCGTGAAGAAATTGGTTCTCAGGTACAACGCCTTGAGAGCAAAATTGACGCCCAAGGGCAACACCTCGAGAGCAAAATTGACACCCAAGGGCAACACCTCGAGAGCAAAATTGACGCCCAAGGGCAACACCTTGAGAGCGAAGTTCGTTCCCATGGACAACGCCTTGACCGCATTGAAACGGGGATTAAGACACTCCAATGGACGATGACTGCCGGCCTCGCGCTCATGGGTATTATTCTTGCTTTCATAAGGGCGTGTTAGCAGTATGGACCCCGATCGCTACATATCGCATCCCGCCGCAACACCCCATAATACGGCAAACACGCCTCCAAAATATCTTCTAATTCCTCTGGAAACGGTTCCGACTTCGGACGATACGGCGCAAACCCCGTGCTCCGATGCACATTCTCATACCAATACTTCGCCCAAACCCCATCCGCGGGACACCCACCGACCGACCAAGAAAGCATCGCCTTCTCAAATCGCAGCCCCAACCGTTCACACAATTGACAAAGCACACTCGACGGATTCTCTAAGAGCAACTGCGCATCAAGAATCGGCGGCGACTGACCTGTTGCCCGCAAATCCAGAAGTAGATCGTGCTGCGTCTTGAAGCCCGTATCCGCTAACGTCGGTTTTCCAATCACCTTCATCAACGAAGGGAGCATCTCTCGCGGATCACGGATAAGGAACACATTCAGCGTTTCCCGAAGGAACCCGCGGTCGATATGGATGAGATGGTGCGCCATCTGTTTCATGAAAAGCACGGGTTTCTCACACGGACCGAGGATCACCTCACGGATTACCTCTTCGCCATCCGTTGACATCGATGCCATCACCTCAGCCGTCCCCGGATGCGCCCCCGCCCTATCCGTCCTATAGAGATAGTGGGCGTAGAGCGGTTCATCAACAACTTGTGTATCGCTACGTTGTGCAAAGGCGTACATCAGTGCAGTAGACACATTTCGAGGCCCCGACCACAGACAAATCCGCTTCGTTTGCATGTTGTTTTTCTGCACTTTATATATTAAGGTATATATGCAATTTAGCCATCAAATCTTTTTTTGAATTCTCGGTTTTTCTGCTCAAGCGCGGTGATTCTACGAGAAAGCCAAACGAAACCAACAATCTCTGCAATTAGAATAACGATGTCAATAGCCGTAATCCCAAACCAACTAAAATCCACCGTTAAGTCTCCTTACCTAAGGGACAATGAATTGTACCACTACGAACCTCGTCTACCTTTTTCGTGGCCGCCGTTTCCGTCGGGGAGACGACGATTCTCGAGTCGATGGCGTAGCAACCTCCGCCGAGGGTGCCGCTGCAACCGCACGCGGGCGACTCCGCAGCCAGAAAATCAGCGCAATCCCGACAACAAACGCAGCAATACTAAAAATCTGTGCCGCCGTCATCCACGCCAACACACGCGGCGTAATCCGCCAAAACTCCGCAATAAATCGTTCAATCCCTAAACACATCAAGCTCAGACCGAACGTCGTCCCCGGAACACCCTCAAACCGCTGACGTTGCGACCACAGCATCCCGAAAAGCGCGAACGACATCAGCGACTCATATATAGGTGTCGGGTGCACCGGCACATCCGTCGGGACAGTCCCGTTCGGGAACGCCATCGCCCACGGGAGGTCAGAGGGCGGTCCGTAATCCCCATCCCCTGCAAGCAGACACCCAATCCGACCGATGCCGTAGCCGAGTAAGAGCGTCGGTCCGATGATGTCGATTGTTGGAAGATACGGGTTCGGGGAACGCACGACAACCACCGTCACGGCGATGCACCCACCGATCAAACCGCCATACCAGACCAATCCGGCCGTCGAAAATAGTTCCCGGATATTTATTGACCCGTCTAAAAGGGCAGAATAGATTTTCGCGCCGACAATCCCCCCGATCGCCGCCGCCATGACGATGCTCCCTGCCAACTCTGCAACAAAACCCCGACGCTTTAATTCGTATTGTAAAACAAAAACGACTGTAATAAACGCAGTCGCCAACATTAAACCGTAAGAATGAATACCAATGGGTCCAAAATCAATTAGTGTAGGGTACATGTTTACTCGCTATTCGCTATTCGCTATTCGCGGTTCGCGGTCCGCTATCTCCTCTGACACTTTTTTGTAAATTGATTAGCATTCTTTTTATATGATTAACTGGATCCATTAACTCGTTATATTGATTAGTATGGATGTATTTGAGATCGCGGGCAAGCAGAATGAGATACTCTGTTTCACTTGCTGAACCCATAGCTATCTGCAGAAAACGAGCGAAGTCAGCCGAACTTTCTCTGCCACAGCCTTCAGCGATGTTTGTCGGAATCGAGGCAGACGCTCGACGGATTTGACTTGTCAGCCCATACATCTCTTCGCGCGGAAATTGTGATGTAAACTTATACACGCTCAACGTTAAGTCGTGAGACTTTTCCCACACCTGCAATCCTCTGAAATCCCGCATACTTACTCCTTTCGCGGTTCACTATTCGCGGTTCGCGGTTCACCCTCTCTCTGTAGGTTCGGTTTCTAACCGCACCGTTTCTCCGTCCATTATCTCTTCCGCGGTTCGCGGTTCGCGGTCCGCTATTCCCCCAAATACGCCTGTCGCACACGTTCATCAGCTAACAGGTCCGCAGAAGCCCCCGCCATGGCGATCTCACCGGTCTCCATAACGTAGCCCCTATGGGTTACCTGCAACGCTAATTGGGCGTTTTGTTCAACGAGCAGAATCGTCGTACCATCGTCGTTAATCTGTTCAATGATCTCAAAAATCCGTTGAACGATAAGGGGTGCAAGTCCCAAGGAGGGTTCATCGAGCAGTAGGAGTCGCGGTCGGGACATCAGTGCCCGTCCAATCGCTAACATCTGTTGTTCACCCCCGCTGAGGCTACCGCCGCGCTGCCGCCGCCGTTCCTGCAATACTGGAAAAGACTGAAAAATTTTGTCTAAATCGTCTCTGATGCGCTGTCGATCCTCTCGCGTATACGCACCGAGTTCAAGGTTCTCAAGGACACTCATATCTGGAAAGACGAGTCGTCCCTCTGGCACTTGTGAGATACCGAGGGCGACGCGCTGCTCCGCCGATAATCCGGTAATATCTTCATCCTCGAAGTAGATGCTCCCTTGCACCGGCGTATAGACCCCCGAAACCGTCATCAAAGTCGTCGACTTACCCGCACCATTCGCACCGATGAGACAGACCATCTCACCCGCATTTACAGTGATAGAGACCCCTTGCACAGCCCGAATTTGCCCGTAATATGTATGTATATCCCTGAGTTCAAGCATCGTCAGATTTCCCCAGATACGCCTCAATGACCTTCTCGTCGTTTTGAACATCAGCCGGTAGACCTTCACTGATTTTCTCGCCGTGGTCGAGCACGGTCACCCAATCCGAGATTTGCATCACCAGTTTAACGTCGTGTTCAATAAGGAGGACAGTGACGTTTCGCTCACGTATCGTATAGATGAGTTCTATAAGTTCCTGCGTCTCTTGTGGATTCATCCCCGCAGCAGGTTCATCGAGAAGTAGGAGTTTCGGTTCAGTTGCCAACGCTCTTGCAATCTCAACGCGACGCTGATCACCGTAGGAGAGGTTACCCGCCGACTGGCCGCTCAACGCGTCCAACCCGACGAATTCCAACATATCGTGTGCGCGCCCCGCGATATCCGCCTCTTCCCGCTGCTGTGTCTTCGTGCGAAACACCGAGCCGATGAGGCTGCTTGCAGTACGAGGGTGCCGTCCGATTTTGACGTTATCGAGGACTGTCAACTCCGTGAAGAGTCGGATATTCTGGAAAGTTCTACCGATACCGAGGCTTGTAACTTGGTCCGGACGCAATCCGGTGATAGACTCACCTAAGAAATCAACGCTGCCGAACGTCGGGCTATCGAGTCCAGTGACGCAGTTAAAGAGCGTCGTCTTTCCTGCACCGTTAGGTCCGATTAGGCTGAAAATTTGTCCGGGATGTACCGCCATCGTCACATCCGACAATGCGATGACACCGCCATAATGTCTGCTCATTTCATTGACCGCCAGCAGCCGTATAGGAGCCCTCTCCATTTTTATCTCCTCATTGGATTCTCTCTTTTAAATTTCAAAATGGGCGGAACACTAATCCGCCTCTGGATCTTTTGGAGGTTCAGGTTGCGGTTTATCCTGACCGTTTTTAGCCCATTCCACCCATTCCTCATGTTTTTTTCGGGCTTCGGATAAACCTTCAGCCAAGCCTTCTAAACGCGCTTTTTCAAGCCTGCGCGCCTCTCGTTTCTCAAGAATCGCTTTCACTAACATGATAACCCTCCAGGCAGCCTCCCAGATCTCCATGAGCATTACTGCTATGAGTGTGAAAATCGGAAGTACTGCACTTGTATTCAATATGATAGTGTTTAGGGTTTCTCCATTAGGTATTAGTAGGAGAAACACGTACAATATCTCCAAAACAACGACATGGATTAAAATGGCAAGTGACCATTCAGGGGTCACAATCTCACGCCATCTCCGACCGGATCTCTCTTCATTCATAGAATTCCGCTTCCTGCCTTAAAGCGACTGTTTTTAATAATTTTAATCTTTTTTTTGTTATTTGTCAATGTTATAAAGCGGTTGGCAGTGCCCTTGACATCCTCCGCAACAATATGCTATACTCCTTAATATATAGCAACACACAACCCCACACCCGACAGGACATACAAACATGGCGGATTCAAAAGACAAAACACCCCTCGAATACTGGTTAGCCCTCTCCTCGGTTGAAGGGTTAGGCAGTGTTCGGATCAAACGCCTCATCGCACGTTTCGGAAGCGTTAAGGCAATCTTTGAGGCAGAACTCCCCGAAATCGCACGGTTGCCGTCCTTCAATCCCGTCCTCGCTTCGCGAATACTCACAGTATCCGGCAATCTCCCGACGTTCCGAGAGCGACTCGCTGCACTCAACAACCAGAATATCCGCGTGCTATGTCCCGAAGACTCAGCCTATCCAGCGCAACTCAAACCGCTTCCCGATGCCCCCGCGATCCTGTGTCATACCGGGGAATTAACAAAAATTGACGCGCAGTGCGTCGCCATCGTAGGGACAAAACAGCCAACAACCGAGGCGATACAACTCACACTCTCGCTCGCCACAGCATTAGCACTCGCAGGGTTCACCATCGTCAGCGGACTTGCAGCCGGTATTGATGCCAATGCCCACTCTGGGGCACTCGCTGCTATGGGGAAAACCATCGGCGTCGTCGGAACAGACCTGTCTTCTATCTATCCAGTGCAGCATAATGCGCTCGCCATGCAAATCTATGAGAACGGATGTCTGTTTTCAGAGCATCCCTTCCGCACCTCACCCTCACCCGGAAACCTCATCCAACGCAACCGTATTATTAGCGGACTCGCACTGGCAACAATTGTAATTGAGGCGCAGAAGACCGGCGGTGCCATGCATACCGCCCGATACGCCCAACGCCAAGATAAAGCACTTCTCGCATGCCGATGGGACGGACCCGCAGCTGCCACACGCGAAGGCCCGCGCGAGTTGATACGCGGCGGTGCCTTTCCATTCGCTCCGAATGAAGTCGATAAAGTTGTTGATGTCCTACTGAATCCAGAGCAGCTCGAAACATACATGACCGGCACCTCCAGCGAACAGATGGGGTTGTTTGAGGAATAGCGATTCGCGGTTCGCGATTCGCGGTTCGCGAACCGCCATTAAAAAACTTGCATTTTTTTTCTCTTTATAGTATACTTATATATCGAACAATGTCCTTAAATTCGATTCCGTATAGCGACGTGTATCATTTTTTTTCTTGACAACGTTTAAATTTATGGTAAATTTACCAAAAAATAAGTTTTTTTCTTGACAAAAGAAAGCAACTTTTGTATAATTTCCAAAAACCGGTATTTTTACCTTTACAGAGTTTACAATTTTTGTTAAACTCTAAGGTACTCGTTTAGATATTGACTTTCGGGCGAAGTGTACGGCATTCCAATGGTGTTTCGATCAACAACAAGCCGTTCTCGCGAAATTCTATTCTCAACGTGTCGGTTCGTTCTTTGCGGTTTTCGCACAGAACAACAACGAAATAGCCTTACGTTACTCGACTTAACGAGAATACAACCGTAGGCTTCCAACATCACTGTTGAATTGTACAATCAACAACGATACCGAAGCTAACTTTCCCTCGGGTGCATTCTTGCAAACATATCGGGGAAGCACCGAAAGTTTTTAGCACACCCGATTTCAATGGGTGTATTTTGATAACTTAAATTTAAGGAGTTAACTCTAATGACAAAATTGTTTAGAACCTTCGCATTATTACTGGCAGGCTTGCTCGCTGTTTCGATGCTCGCTGGCTGCGGTGGCGATGACGCAGAAGAAGAAGAAGCCGCACCAGCCAACTTCGTCAGTGCAGCCCCGCCAAGTGGTTCAGAGATCGCCGCTAATGCAAGTATTACCCTTACCTTCGACAACGCACCTGCCGATGTTACATCGAGTGCTGGTGTCGCTACAGCTGCCGGTAAAAATGTGACTGTCGCCGGTCCCTTCACCCCAGGTCCTTTGAGTCTGACGATTACCTGGGCAGACGGAACCCAGACGCTCACCTACACTGTTACCGCGCCTGACACAACCGCACCGACTGTTACGGGTGGAACCGTCAGCGACGGTGACAAAGATGTCGATCCCGAAGCGATCAACACCGATGCTAAGATCGAAATCACTTTCAGTGAAGAAGTCACTGGAAACATTGCCCTTCAAACCGAAGCCGGCGATGATGTCGGTTGGCTCGGATCCGTCGATGGTACCACAGGTACACTCGAACTTGTTAAAGGTAAAGAGATTGGCAACGAAACCACCTACGTTATCGCAGGTAAAGTCTCTGATGCCGCAGGCAATTCGCTTGACGTTAGCGTCACCTTTGTAACCAAGGGTAAAGAGTAAATTTGCGGCTATTTCGACACTAAGGGCAGCGTATTTTCGGATACGTTGCCTTTTTTATTCGCGGTCAGGGCGGGTTGCTGCGCAACCCTTTCAGCAGTCAGGTCGCTGCGCTTTCAGTTCCCGTCAGTTAAGCCATCTGGCAGTGATTCTCCGATGTTTGCCACTTCCACAAAATCTCTTGGCTGATGGCTGAAAGTGGAGCGTAGCGGAACGACCTGACCGCTGACGACTGACAACCATTTTTTTAATGACACAATTTCTGCATTAATGCTATAATCAATGGCAGATGGCTGTTGGCTATAAGCCATTCGCTATAAGCCAAAAGTGGAGCGAAGCGGAACGCCCCATCAGCCATTCGCCATTAGCCAAAAATTTTTTGAACGGTTTTTCAAAAGGCGTTGTCTAATCCTATTGAGAACACTTAAGGAGAAAAGTTCGGTGGAAAGAACTGAAGCCTTGCTCATAGCCGACCTATGCAAAGGCGATGAGACTGCGTTAGCACCTCTCATAGAAAAGTACAAACGCATGGTGTATCGACTCGCAATGCAGATTACCAAAAATCACGCAGATGCCGAGGATGTCATGCAAGAAACTTTTCTGAAGGTCTATCGCGGCATTCACACTTTCCGGAAGGATGCTGCTTTTGAAACGTGGGTCTACCGGATCACTGTGAACGAAGCACTCAATTTCGTCAAACGCAAGGAACGCCGACAGGAACGCTCAATTGAGACGACAGCAGAAGCCGAATTTGAGGCGGAGCTGCGGTATCGCGCCACCCATGCAAACGACCCGCACACATACGCCGAAAAATCTGAACTCCGACGCTACGTCACAGAAGCCGTTAACAGCCTGTCCCTGAAACACCGCACCGTCGTCATCCTGCATGAATTTGAAGGATTGACACACGCCGAGATCGCTTCAATTCTTAACTGCTCCGAAGGAACAGTCCGTTCCCGCTTGCACTACGCACGCAAAAAACTCCGAACTTTGCTCAAACCCTATGTAGATGCCGGTGCAATTTAGCTGCCAGCCTAAATGATCATCGCCGGTAACGATCTATCGTTCTAAGCGCGTGAAAGCCGCAATGTCGTGGAGAATACCCATGAGCTTCAAGTGCCAGAAAACACAACGCCTTTTATCAGACTACATCGATGCAACACTCTCCGAACGTCAGATGAGGGATGTCGCTGAACATCTTGATACCTGTCGGACCTGTAAACGAGAAGCTATCGACCTGAAAAAGACGTGTCATCTCCTCGAAAATTTCTACGTTGAACCCGAAGCGTCCGATGCCTATTATATAGCGTTCACAAAAACGCTTCAGCAACGCATCGAACAAAATGCGCCTACCGCACTCCACCAACGCGTCTACGAGACCAGCACCCGGCTGATTTGGCAGCTTACGGCGCGAGTCCGCCGCCACATTGACCGCTGCCTCCCGACGGGACACATCTCCGTCCGACAAAAGATGCTGCCTTATTACACGCTCGTCGCAGCGATGATGGCACTTCTGGTCGCACCTTTCGCCTTAAAACTCGGTACGTCCGGTAACAACAGTGAACATCCACTGCAACGTTTATATACGGTGGCAAAAGCACAACTGTTTTCCACGTCAACATCCGTTTCGCGGCAGCCCGTTGCGACACTTGCCATTCAGCAGGACACGGCTGCAGCGCAACCCGCAGAGATACGGCGAAACGTCAGTAGAAACCGAACAACTGAAACACCGATGGTGGATTCCAACTCGGATGTCTGGCAATTTACCGATGAACCGATGGCGGAAGGTTATATCCTAACAACACTTCGTAAAAACAATAAACGGACACCTCCGAGCGTCGCCTTGGATATCGATTCAGAACTGCTAACCTACGCAGAACTGCCGAGCCAAGCGGCATCGCGGGAATATCCGACAGCACGAGAGGTTCTCACTGATGGGAGGTATACCTTCCTGCTACTACAAGGTATCCGTTCAGGACAGCAGGCACTTCAACAATATCAACGCAAATGGAGCCAAATCGACGGGTTCTCCAGGAAATTGTTGGATGTACCCCTCGAAACCCTCTCTATTACAGAAGTTTATGATTCAATAGAATTATAGTAGATGTACCGCAAACTAAAAGTTTGCGTCATATACACCACAAACTAAATGAAGATTAATTTATTAATTCGGCAATTTTCAAACGTGCGATAAATCGCACTACTACGAACCAGCCCGTTTGTAGTAGGGCAATTCATGGTCTCCCGTCAATTACCGATTTATTTTCCTAAACTTCATAAAGTTTGTGCTACAAGACTCGAAACGCCGATCTGGTATAAAACAGCTATTATCAAACCCAGATTATTTAATCTAATCTCGTCGCCTCGCTTTCGTAGCAGGCAACGTAAACAAGGAGAACACGAATGAACCCAAGGATTTTGGGAATTATCGGCGGTCTCGCCTTGATAGTCGCACTCCTCTCCCCTCTAATGATGGGGAGCTCTAAAAAGGTCGAGCAGCTTTACCAATCCGCTGAAGATTTACGCGGACAAGCTGACTACGAAGGTGCGATTGAAAAGTATGCCGAGGCACTCGTCGAATCAACAAAACGAGGTGTGAAAACCGAAGTTATTGACAAGGACTTCACGACCCTCGCTAACTATAAGATCGCTGTTAGTTATTCGAGACTCGCCGAACAGTCGGGCGATGTCAACTACTATGACAGCGCGATTGAGTACATCGAAAAGGTCGCCCCCACTGCAACAATCCCTAAACACCAAGAGGGATTAACCTATCTCTGGGGACACATCCTTTACCGTACCGAGCAGTTTGAATTGGCGGAACCGAAGTTCATGCAGCTCATCGAGAACTTCCCCAACAGCCTCTTCGTTGAGAACGCATGGTATGCTATCGGGCAGCTGAACTTCAAATTACAGAACTATGAAGACTCCCGACAAGCATTCAAAGCTGTTCTTGATGGTTTCCCGAATTCAGACTTCAAAGATGACGCACAACACCTCATCGCACAGTCATTCCTGAATGAGTCGAACTATGAGCAAGCCTATCAGGAATTCGACAAAATCGCGACGGAGGAATTCAAAAACTATCCGGACCTGCAAGCCGAAGCGATGTATAAAGCCGCTTATAGTTTGAATCAACTCGGTAGAGATGATGAAGCTATCGGTAGATACACCAACTTCATTACGCAGTTCCCGGAAAGCCAATACGTCACAGCAGCATACTTCGACCAAGGCGCAATTTACGCCCGTCAGAAGGACTATGACAACGCTCGCGTCAACTATGAGTTGGCACTCCAAAATACCGCCGACCGGATGCTACAGGCAGAAATCCAGTCCGCTATCGGACGTACATACTTCGATCAAGGCGACTATGAAAACGCTATCGTTTCATACACCACGCTTCTCGAAGAATACCCCGAAAGCGACTATATCGCCGAAGCAAAACTCGGTATCGCTGATAGCTACTTCCGCTTATCGAATTGGAGTCAAGCGACTGTGGCTTACGAACGCGTCATCAATGAACACCAAGAAGCCACTGACTTCGTTCCCTATTGCTCCTACCAGATTGCTGAGGCATATTACAAACTCGGCACTGAACAGAGAAATGCCGGGGATACTGAAACCGGAATGGGGACGCTTGAACTCTCACTGCAATGGTATCAGAAAACGATTGACAATTTCCCGCAAGATCCTGTCGCCCCCCACGCACTCTACGGTGCAATCTGGGCTTTGAACGATCTTGGTCGTAAAGAAGAGTTAGAAACCATGGCACGCGAGTTTATCGACAAGAATAAGAACGATAACGAGTTCGATATTCTTGCCGCTGAGGTTCAACTCCGGTTTGCTGACATCAAACGGACAGAGTTCAAACAGTACGTTGAAGCCGCTGAAGAATACGCAAAACTCTGGGATTACCGTCCACTTCCGAAGTTCCATCTCGTCAAATTGATGGGTAAGTTCTTTGAAGGACGTTCTTATTACGAAGCCGCCAAACCTGAAGGCTATCAGGAAGGCGATGCAGGTGCTGACTTCAATACAGAATACCTCCAGAAGTCCGTCTCGGCATATCGAGAAGCGGTTGGCATGTTTAATGACGAAGCCTTCCTCCCTGGTGTTGCTGAGGAACGTTACGACGACTTCGGCGAGCGGGTCGCGCAAGTGGAAGCCTGTATCATGAACGAAGCCCTTTCACACGAAATGCTGGGTGACTGGGGGCAGGCACGCGATCGCTATGCGTCTATCCCCGAAACCAGTGAATACTACGAACGCGCACTTCTCCTCGTCGCGAACAGCCACGTCAAGCAGGGCAATCAAGATGCCGCAATTGACTATTACAATAGCATCTTGGATAAACTTGCCGATGCTGACAACAGGTCGTTGGCAGAGATCAAACTTGCCGACCTGCTCCGCGCAGAAAAGCGGTTTGAAGAAGCTGCTGTCCAATATCAAGCCGTCGTTGACGGGAACCCATCGGGTGAATACGCAGACGATGCGCTCTATCTCGTGGGGCTCTGTTACTACCAAGCCGCCACTGATAACCCGGATCTCTTGGCTTCCTCTGAAACGGCATTCCAACGCGTGCTTTCAGACTACGCCGATAGCCCGAACGCTGTTGAAGCCTATTACGGCCTGGCACTCGCCTATCGTGACGCGGCGCAAAAACAGAACGATACAGAAAAATGGGCGCTCATCCTTCAGATCGCTGACGAAGCCAACAGCAAATATGCCGAAAGTGACAATGAGCTTGTTCTCAAGACACTTGGACATATCGATCTGATTAAAGCCACTGCTGTTGAAAGCAGTAGCGAAGAAGTTGATGTCGATGCGTTGGTAATGTCCCTGTCACGGATCGTGAACAACACTGGTGCACCTGAAGAGGCACGCAGTCGTTCGCAGCTGAAAATTGGACATACCTACTATTCTGCCAAACGCTATGATGAAGGATTGGCAGCATATCTCGACTTCGTCCAAAAGTTCCCGAACAGCGAACTGGCACCCAACGCACAGTATCAAGCGGCAGTCTGCCATTATCAAATTGCACAAGCCGCTACGGATGCTGGCAGCAAGCAGCTGAGCCTTCAGAATACTGTCGCCGCCGCTGAAAAAGTCGCAACCTTGACAGATGACGCTGACAACCTCATCAGTGCTAATTACACTGCAGGTTTGGCGAAACTCGGTCTCGAAGACAACAGAGGCGCAGCGGACGCATTCAAAGCCGTCACGGCATTAGAAGGACAGACGGAGGACGAAGCACGGAAGACTCTCATCTTCCAAGCACATTCACGTCTCGCTGAACTCAACGCCACGCTCGGCGACCACGCCGCCTCGGTGCAAGAGTATCAGTATATTATTGAAAACACGGAAGATCCGGATATGAAGGGACGCTCCTACTTCGCTATGGCATTCGCGCAAGACGAGCAACTCAAAACTTATTCGGAAGCCTTGATGAGCTACCAAAACGCCATTGAATTGGTCGAGGACCCGCTCGTCAAAGCGCAATCCTACTATCGCATAGGCTTGATTTATCAAGACCAACTCAAGCAGCTCGACAGAGCACTGGAAACCTTCCAGACTTTGATCGGTGAATACAGCGGTTCGGATAACGCGAACGTCGCCTCAATGGTTGCTGACGCGGGTATCCGTCGCTCCACGCTCTACGTCGAACTCGGTCGTTTAGATGAAGCCATTGCTGAAGCCGTTGAGGCACGCGACAGGACTATGGCGAATCCGCAGGCAACCGTGGCTGAGAAAGCCGCCGCACAATACAATATTGGATTCCTCTATTCCGACAAAGCGCGTTCCCTCTTCTCAACGGAAGCGGGGACAGACCTACAACCCTACATTGATGCAAGTCGACAAGCCGCCGGTTCCTTCTTTGAAGTGACATCCATCGCTGCACCGGTCGAAAAAGCGGACAAAGATACGGTCATCCCGTATGTTCAGAATTCGCTCTTCCAAGCCGGACAGATTTATTACTCTGTGGGTATCGGTGTGAAACTGCCACAAGACCTGACGAGTGCGCTTACACCGCTGACAACGTTCGTTGGCTACGTTGATCAAGGGCTTTTCCCAGCATCCGATGGTCTCAGGAAGAACACAGAGACGGCACTGAATTACCTCGCCGCCTCCAACTTCGAGCTGGGTCGGATGCAGGTCGGTATTGACGGTGAAATGTCTGAAAAAGCGGTGAATTATTTCCTCGCCGCGGGTGATGTCTTCCGCGATATGGTCCGCCGTTATCCGAGCGCGAACGATGCCGCCTTCTGGCAGTATCACGTCGGTGAATCTTACTACGCTGCCCAACAATTCGAGAAAGCCATCGAAGAATACGAGAAAGTCCGCACTGTGAACAAGACGCACAAGAGCGCGGCGGAATCGTTGTACGCTATCTCGACCTGTGCGCAGCTCCTGAGTGAAGCCGCCGAAAAGGGTGGCGATGCCGAAGCGAGACAGCGCTGGTACGATCGACTCTTTGAGGCGAACGAAATCCTCGTCGCTGAGTATCCAAACAGTCAGTATACTGCTGACGCGCTCATTAACATCGGCAATAAGTACTACAACGCCGGTTCTGAGCAAGGCATTGAGGAAGCCGAACGTATTAGCTTCTATCAGATGGCGATCGAGAACTATCAGAAAGCAGTCGATACACCCGGCATCGGGAACGAATCAAAATCAACGGCACTCAATTATCTCAACGATACGGCAAACGCTTTGACCTTCTACGAGTATGAGGTCGCAACCGATCTCCTCAACGAAGCAAAACTCACAAGCGGTGACGAGCAGAAACCCGCTATCGAAGGGGCTATCGCTGCCTATAGTAAGATTATTGAGACCTACCCGACGACCAAGTACGCTGACCTTGGCCTCGTCCAGATTGGTGAAGCCTATATGGTATTAGCCGATAGTGACGATGTCTATTTCAACGATGCCTTGGATTACTTCAACCGGTTGTGGGCAAAATATGAGACGACCCCACCTGTCGACACAAAAGTCAATCAGGCACTCACCTACGCAATCAGCCAGATTCAAACGATTCAAAGCTACATGAGAGCGAATAATCTGCAGATTCGTGGTGAAGCTGCCGGTGGCGGCGGTGGTGGTGAGTAATTCCCACACTCACTGACTTTAGCCTCGGTCGCCTGACCGAGGCTTTCCAATAGAGGGTGCCACACGGCATCCTCTATTTTTTGCCAACTCGCCTTAATCCCAATGTTCCCAAGTTCCCAAAATCTGTGATTTAGGCAATATCTGAGGAGCCTATCAAAAAGTGTATGACGAATTAATAGCATCCCCGCGCGTGCTACTCGGTCCAGGACCCAGTGAAGCGAACGCGCGGGTACTTAAAGCAATGACGACCCCGATGTTGGGGTATTTAGACGTAGAATTTGTTAAAATAATGGATGACACCGTGGCACTGCTCCGCCGTGTCTTTGGAACCGAAAACAGCCTAACCTTACCGGTCTCTGGAACCGGGACTGCTGGCATGGAAGCCGCGCTCGCGAATCTCATTGAACCCGACGATTCAGTAGTTGTTGGGATCTGTGGCTATTTCGGTGCCAGGATCGCCGACATCGCCGCACGGTGCGGTGCAAACGTGACAACCGTCGAAGCAGAATGGGGGAAACACATTCCCGCCGAAAAAATCGCTAAAGCCGTTGCACAGGTCTCGAACCCAAAACTCGTTGCACTCGTGCATGGCGAAACCTCCACCGGTATCCTCCAACCGCTAACAGAAGCCGTTGAGATCGCCCATGAAAATGGAGCCCTCTTTCTCGCGGACTGTGTAACTTCCCTCGGTGGACAACCCGTAGACCTCGACATACGCGGTATTGATGTCGCCTATAGCTGTACCCAAAAGTGTCTCGCCTGTCCTCCTGGACTTTCGCCAATTAGTTTCAGCGAACGCGCCGTGGAAGTCATTCGGAATCGTAAGACCTCCATTCAGAGTTTTTATCTCGACATGACCTTGCTCGAAAATTATTGGCACGCCGAAAAACGCGGTTATCATCACACAGTTTCGATGTCGCTTATCTACGCTTTACGGGAAGGATTACGTGTCATATTAGAAGAGGGTTTAGCAGCGCGCTATGAACGGCATGAACGCAATGCACGCGCACTTCTCGCAGGGGCTGAGGCGATCGGGTTGCAACCCGCCGCAGAGGAAGGTTACCGCGCACCAATGCTAACGACATTACGCATTCCCGACGGTATTGACGATGCAACTATTCGGGGACGGCTCATTACAGACTACGGTATAGAAATCGGTGGCGGTCTCGGAATCTTCGCCGGAAAGGCATGGAGAGTTGGACTCATGGGCGACTCATCTAACGAACGGAACGTCATGTTATTTCTCAATGCATTGGAGAAACTGCTAATTGCGTGCGGACATGGTGTGAAACCCGGCACTGCCGTTCAAGCCGCCTCACAGGCTTATAGCGATTAGCCGTTGGCTGTTGGCGGTCAGCGAATAGCAGATAGCCGTTAGCGAATAGCAGTCAGTAAAGAGCGTATCCTTCAAAGGTCGGTCTCCTCTTTGCTAATTGCTAATCGCCATAAGCCAATTCCCCTACTCCCACTCAATCGTACTCGGTGGCTTTGAACTAATATCATAAACGACACGGTTGATGCCTTGGACCTCGTTAATAATACGGTTCGAGATTCTGGCGAGTACATCAGCAGGGATGCGCGCCCAATCCGCCGTCATCGCATCGCTGCTCGTGACAGCCCGCAACGCCACAGCATTCTCATAAGTCCGCGCGTCTCCCATAACGCCAACACTTTTGACCGGCAGCAGCACCGCCAACGCCTGCCAAATTTCGTCGTACAAGCCTGCTGCTTTAATCTCGGAGATAAAAATAGCATCCGCTGCGCGGAGAACCTCCAACCGATCGTATGTAACCTCACCCAGAATCCGCACAGCGAGTCCGGGACCCGGAAACGGGTGTCGCCCCAAGACATCTGCCGATACATTCAGTTCCGCACCGACAGCGCGCACCTCATCCTTAAAGAGTTCCCGAAAAGGTTCAAGCAATTCAAACGGCATATCCGTCGGCAATCCACCAACATTGTGATGCGTTTTAATCGTAGCAGACGGACCCTTCACCGAAACGCTTTCTATGACATCTGGGTAGAGCGTGCCTTGTGCGAGGAATCGGAAATCATGCGCCATTTCGAGGACCGCTGATCTGAAGGTCTCAATAAACTGTGCCCCAATCACCTTTCGTTTCTTTTCAGGATCCGTGATCCCCACCAAAGCACTCAGAAACGGATCCACTGCGTCAACAGCAATAAGCGGAATACCAAGTCCTTCACACGTCGCAACAACTTCCGCCACTTCGTTCTTGCGCAGCAGTCCATTGTCCACGAAGACAGGCACGAGTGCATCTCCTATCGCCTTATGGAGAAGCGTTGCGAGTACCATAGAATCAACCCCGCCACTCACAGCACATAGAACGCGTTCATCTCCGACCTGTTTCTGAATTTGTGCCGTTGCGCGGGCAATAAAAGCGCGCATTGTCCATGCGCTGTGACATCCACAGATTTTCCGCGTAAAGTTCTGTAAAATCCTGTCAGCATCCTGCGTATGTTCAACTTCAGGGTGGAATTGTAAACCGTAAAAAGCGCGATCAGAATCCACCATAGCAGCAATTGGCGCATTTTCCGTTTCTCCAATCGTCCGGAATCCAATTGGCGGCGTTCCAATCCGATCTCCGTGGCTCATCCACGCAGAAAATTCGGCAGAAAGACCGTCGAATAGCGGTTCCGATGCGTCAAGAATCCGAAGTGGCGCGTGTCCATATTCTCGTTCGGTCGCGGGTTGAACCGCTCCACCTGTCAGAAGTGCCGCCATGAGCTGCATACCGTAGCAGATACCCAATATCGGAACGCCTAACGCAAAGAGTTTGGCATCGATTTTCGGAGCCTCGGCTTCGTAGACACTCGCCGGGCCGCCACTGAGGATAATCCCTTTCGGCGCGATCGCCCTAATTTCCGAGAGCGGTAGGGTGCACGGATGAATTTCGCAGTAGACGTTCTGTTCGCGAATACGGCGAGCAATTAACTGCGTGTACTGCGAACCGAAGTCCAAAATAAGGATGGTCTCTTGCTGTTCTAATGCTATGTTATTTGTGTGACTCATATTTTTTATGGCTTACAGGCTACAATAGTTAATCTGTCCGAACCGGTTCGCGGTCAACAATATCACCTGTTTCCGGCGCAAAGATTACACCATAATGCCCCGGCGGCGCGAAATCGACATCGCTCCACATCGCCAACCCCGTGTTCGCATCTTGTAGATAGTAACATCCATGATATGGATGCTCTGGTCTATCAATTTGCCTCACATGGTAGCAGTGGTTGTGAAACTGAATTGTACGCCCATAAATGATGATATACCTGTCGCCAAACAGGTTGAGCGCAATCTGATGGATGACATAAGGTTGGTTATGTGGCACAAGTCCTCAGTTTGTTGTGACGATCATATCAATTCTGAGATTCTGTTCCGCTTTGCCCACACCATCTGTAGCAATAGGCTCGGTTTCACCCAAACCGGCGGCAGTCAGGCGTTTGACATCAAGGTTGCCCCGATCAACGAAATAATTTTTCACCGTATCGGCGCGTGCCATACTTAACTTTCGATTCACACTCGCATTCCCCAAGGAACTTGTATGCGCTTCGATTCGGACCGGATAGTCGCGAAAAGGAGACCTCTGCAAGATTTCCGCAAGTAGCGCAAACGTAGGCAGAAAATCCTCTTGGAGGTGGGCACTCCCAAAAGCAAACGCATCCCCTTGAATACGGATGAGTACACTATTCTGCTGTTCGATGACCTCGGAAACCTTAGTAATTCCGCGTGCCGCCTCCACCAAGTCCGACTTGACAGAGGTCACCTGTTGTGTACTGGCGATAGCACGGTCCAAGTAACCGTTGCCTTCCGATGCCGTTTCGATCGCTGTCTGATATTCTTTAGTCGCCAATGCCGATTTTGCCGCTGCGTAAGCAGATTTCGCCAGTCCATAGAGTTTCGCTTCTAATCGCGGCACCTCTGTGTTCTCCTGCGCTGCAATCTTCTCGCCCAGCGTACGGACGGCTCGTTCAGCTTTGGCTATTATCAGATTCAATTCATCCTGTGCGCGCTTTCTGAATTCCACTACCTCCACAGTTGCGACCATCTCATCTGCTATCCGTTGCGCGTGTTGGGCAAATTGATCGGCTTGTTCATAGCGACCCTCTGTCAACGCCTGCGTGGCGCGTTCCAGTTGCGCAGTCGTCTCTTCAAGTTGCTGTGGCGCATGTTGAGCGGCATTAAGAAGTTGCGCCCGCGCAATGATTACTTCAACCTTCGCAACTGAAATCCACGCGCGGGTCTTCGCTTCTGTCTCCCGTTTGCGCCTCTGTTTCGCCAACGCGTAAAGGCTATTTACCGTGGCTTGCGCCTTAGCAAGAGCGTCCTCTGCTTCGGTAAAATCTCGGCGTTCAATGAGGTTAACTATCGAGGCGAGTGCCAATTGGGCTCTTTCATAATCCGCAGTTGTTTCAATCACTGGATAGAAATATAGCGCAGCATTGGTCAGAGACTCTAAATTTGTGAGGGGTAAACGGAGTTCTGCCTGACGCAATGCGGTTTTTAAATCAGCGATTTCAGTCGAAAGTCGTTCCGTGACCTGCTGTTCTTTACCGTGTGAACTCACAGCGCGGGCAAGCTGCTTTTCGGTAATCACCTGCCGGATGCGCGCGATTTCACGTTCATGCTCCTGTGCCTTTATAATTCGCTGATATACCTGTTCACGTATCTCAATAACCTGTTGCCGTGCCCGATGCTGTCTCGCCTTCGCGATAGCAACCTGCGCCACCAATTCCGCCTGATACGCAAACTCAGCACTTTGCGGAATATCGCCTTTTTCTTGGGAGTCGCGTGCGAAACTCAGGAGTTTTACCGCTCTCCCATATTCCTCTGGAACCAGAGGTTCAGCTTCCAATTCGGCTGCGTTCTGAATCGCCTGCTGTGCGTCTTGGAGTTGCGTCGTTAGCATAACCTCATCAATTTCAGGGACAGTGCACCCAAAAACAACAAGGTATAGCAGCAAAAGTAGACATCCGTAGAATTTCATCATAATTTCTCCAACGCCTCAAGTTCCGCTTTTATAGCCTCAAGCCTCTGAAGTGCCTCAGCGACGCGCTGTTCACTAACTGCCAGTTGTTCTTGTGCGTCTCCAACACGCGCCTCTTCGCGAGCAGCAATAGCCGTTTCCGTTGCGATACGGGCATGGAGGTATGCGCGTAGTGCCAATCGATACGCCTGCTCAGCGTCCCCCGCATTCATAGCGTTTCCAGCACTTGTCAGCATTTCTTCAGCAGTCCGGAGGGATGTCACCGCGGATGTCTCCGCCCCCATCGCGTTGGCAGACGTGAGTGCGATTTGAGCGTTTTCCATAGTCTCCACAGCGAGCTGCTGTACCTGACCACCGCAGCCGGTGAACATCGCGAGAATAAAAAGGCAAACCGTCAATTTTACCATGAATCTATTATCCTTGTTCCGCAATTAGCCTATAGCCATTCGCTATTCGCCATTCGCGGTTCGCTATTCGCCACTTATCAAAAAAGCCCCGCTCAGGTGGTGCGTCAATGCACCTCCCTCAGGCGAGGCTGTTCGTCGTTTGTTCCTGATGCCGGAATATTCGCTAAAATTCAGGACGTTCTGTATAGACACTCACCTTCCGGCGATATTTGTCTTTCCGCTCGAACCATACATATCCATCAATCTTTGAATAGAGCGTATAATCTCTTCCAACACCGACGTTAGTGCCGGCGTGAATGTGGGTTCCACGCTGTCGGGCGAGGATGCTCCCTGCAGTGACGTAATTGCCAGAAAACCTTTTGACACCCAGCCGTTTCCCGATACTATCCCGTCCGTTGCGAGTGCTTCCGCCACCTTTTTTATGTGCCATCGGAATCTCCCTCCACCGCCCCAATTGCGGTAATTTTCACGCGTGTAAATGATTGCCGGTGCCCTAACTTCCGTTTATATCCTTTACGCCGTTTCGACTTGAACACAATTGTCTTTTTCGCGCGTGCTTGTTGAATCACTTCACCTGTAACTGCGGTATTCTCAAGATACGGCGAACCGGTTTGTAAGTTGCCGTCATCATCAGAAACAGCCAAGACAGATGGAAACGTGACACTGGCACCGACATCAACATTCAGTTTTTCAACATCAATAAGGCTTCCAATTTCGACCCGATGCTGTTTCCCGCCGCTTGCAAAGACTGCATACATTTTTCTATATCACTCCTTTCTGTTTAAAATTATACCCTAAAAACGTGCCGTTGTCAATTCAGATTTTCCGCAAACGAACGTTAATCGAGAAATAGTTCTTTACCCTTGCCCACAAAGATTCGGTAATCTTCGAGGTGGAGGTCAGCATCAGATTCAAGGGTCAGGTTTAATTTCAAGGTGCGTCTGAGTTCCCGCAATTTATTCGCCATTTCGGACTTGATGTGCGAAACGACATAATCATTAGCCATCACGCGTAACTCGGACTGCCGCGTTTGGTGATGCGCTAACTTTATTGCCCGGAGCAGCTGGATAACAACAGTTTCAATTGACAACACCGTGCCGTGCCCATCACAATAGGGACAATCTTCCATCAATAAGGTGGCAAGACTCGGTCTCGTGCGTTGGCGGGTCATCTCAACGAGCCCTAAATCCGAGAAGTGCAAGATATTCGTTCGGGCACGATCTTTCCGCAGTGCCTCTTGTAGCAACTTAAAGACCTGCTTTCGGTGTGATGCCTCTTCCATATCAATGAAATCGACAACAATAATCCCTCCTAAATCTCGCAATTGAATTTGGCGGACAACTTCCTCGACAGCCTCAAGATTGGCACTGAGAATCGTGTTATCTGGATCCGACTTCCCAACGAACCTACCTGTGTTGACATCAATCGAGACCATCGCTTCGGTCTGTTGAATGATGATGTGTCCACCACACTTGAGCCAAATCTTCTCACTGAGTGCGTCTTTAAGCGCGCGTTCTACGCCATAGGCATCAAAGAGCGTTGTAGTATCCTCATAGAGCGATACCCTCGGTTCCAAGTCAGGCATAACGGAAGAGACGTAATTCATCACCTGTTTGTAGCCCGTTTTTGAATCAATAAGGAGCTGCTTGACCTCCTTAGTGAGCATATCGCGAACAATTCTATTCGTGAAACTCAGATCTTCGCTGATGAGGTTGGGTGCGGATTTTCGTTTGGCACGGTCACAAGTCTGTTTCCATTGACTAATAAGGTATCGGATTTCAGCTGCGAATTCGTCTTCGCTCAAGCCTTCAGCGGCAGTGCGTATGATAAAACCGCCTTCAACATCGGCTTTAATCGTCTTCGCCATATCCCGTAGCCGATCACGTTCAGCCGGTGACTCAATTCGACGGGACACGCCAATATTTGAGGAATTCGGCATGTAAACGACATACCGTCCTGGAAGCGTGATGTTACTTGTGACGCGCGCCCCTTTTGTGCCGATAGGTTCTTTGCCGACTTGGACAAGAAGCTCCTGCTTCTTAGAGATGAGATCACTTATCAAAAACGGGAACCCACGTCCACCACGAGATTGATTCGGCTGCTTCGCCTTCAAATCAACAACAACAGTGTTCCTGGCGGACCTTCCATTCCCATTTTCGATCTCACCTTCACTGACGCTCTCGTATTTCAGATCAGAAATATGCAGGAATGCATGTCTATCCAACCCAATATCAACGAAGGCTACCTGCATGCCGGGTAAAACATTTTCAACCCGTCCTTTGTAAAGATTTCCCAATGTTTGCGTCGCAGCTTTCCGTTCAATATAAATCTCCGTCACCACCCCCTCTTCAAGCACCGCACAGCGCGTTTCATACTCATCATCAGAAATAAGTATCTCCTTTTCCATTGTTACCTCCTATCGTGCCTGTTTCTAAGAGGCACCGCGCTGCGTCTTACAGCCGCGGTGTCAGCGTCACAACAGGCGTTATTAATTCACCCATCGAAATGCCGCCGTGCTGGAATCCCCCTTGAAACTGCCGTTTATACTTATAAAAATCGTTCGGATAGACGAAATAGTAATCGTCTTTCGCGAGAATATAGTCCTTGCTTGCAGTCTCGGCAGGTAGCCGATACTCCTGTGGGTTGCGGAGATAGACCGCATTCCCCTCTTCGCACCCTAAGTTCGCCCCGATTTTAAACCGTAGACTGGTCGTCGTCTCGCGATTTCCAAAAGCAGGTGTCGCGCGATTGCAGAAGACGGAACCGTGATCGCTTGTGAGGACGACAGTAGCACCTTGTGCCGCAATGATGCGCAAAATGTCAAAAAGCACCGAATGCGAAAACCATGAGTGGGCTAAGGTACGGAACGCTGCCTCGTCAGGGGCAAGCTGCTGCAGGACATCCGATTGTGAACGTTGATGTGTTAAAATATCAATGAAGTTGATAACCAAAGCCGAAAGACTGGTGCGCTTGGTCGCCGCAACCCGTTTCTTATAGGTATTCCCACCCCGAGCATCGAAAATTTTGAAGTATTGGAGTCCTGGTTTCAGCCGAATACCTCTACGCTTGAGATGCGCTTCAAGGAGCTGCCGCTCATAGCGATTCGTGCTCGTGCTTCCATCAGATTCCTCCTGCCAATACTCTGGATAGCGTTCAGCGATCTCTACGGGGAACAACCCACTAAACAAGGCGTTACGCGAATACATCGTCGCGCTCGGTAGAATCGAAAAACTGTATTGGCGATCAATGGAGAAATATGGGTACAGAAGGGGTTCTACCGCTAACCAATGATCTAAGCGGAAGCAGTCAACAACAATAAAATAGACGGATTTTCCGGCTTGGAGTTTGGGTATAACGTACCGGTCTAAGACATCTACTGAAAGGGGTGGCGCATCCGAGCTGCCTGTGACCCAGTCGCGATAATGTGCCTCGACAAAATCGGAAAATTCAGTATTGCACTCCTTTTTTTGTGCAAGGTGAGTCTCCTCAAGCCCGCCTTCAGCCAGTCGTTCAGAAACCAAATCCCATTGCAGTAACCTCACATAGATGTCAATCCAGTCTTGCCAAGTGGGTGCTGAGTCCTTCAACGTGCGTATCGTATTGAAGTCGGCGGTATACTGACTGGGAATTTGATTGACAACTATTTGTGGTTGATCGAGGATGCGTTTTAACGTTGAAGCAATCTGGGCTACGCCAATCGGTTTCACCAAAAAGTCGGTTACCTGTTTTCCGAGGGCCACTTCGACAAATTGCTCATCACTGGATTGCGTAACAAGGACAACTGGAATTTGCGCGTCAACGGTACGGATAGCCTCAAGGGTCGCCATCCCATCTTTACCGGGCATGACCTGATCAAGGAGGATCGCATTGTACTGTGCATCCCCATTCTTTAAGAGCGCAATCCCGTCCTCTCCGTTCGTGACAGGAGTGACAGCATAACCTCGTTCGCGTAGCACATGAATATGCGGTTGCAACGCTTCTATTTCATCATCAATCCATAAGATTTGGTGCGCTTTTGACATACTCAAGTTTATACAACTTACCCAGTCGCAGCACATCGCCAAATTTCACCTGAGCGAGAATCAGGCAGCTGCGGGATATTCCGTGCGCCCTGACAACGCCAGTGAAACTGATGCTATGCGACAGGTAACCGAATTTCAAAAGTTGTTCCTTCAGAACTCGTTTTAACAATACGAATCCTTCCGTGATGATATTCACGGATAATGCGTTGGACGACTGTCAATCCGAGTCCCCATCCGTGTGCCTTCGTAGACATCCCGGGTTCAAAGATTTTTCGCTGATTTTCGCGGGCGATGCCGCTTCCATTGTCGGCGTACCGTATGACAATATCGCCAGCGCGCTTATCGTGCGTCGCTTCAATCTCAATCCATCCATCCGTTTTGTCCATAGCATCCAACGAGTTGCGAATCAGATTTTCAAACACCCAGTGTAACAACAGCGCATTTGCGAGGATGGTCGGTATTTTGTGTGGTATTAGCCGAATTCCAACACGTCGGCTAATATGCGGTAGCCGTTTCTCAAAGTAGAGTCGAACTTCTTGAAAAATGTCATCCAAATGCACTTCAGTTTGAGGCGGTTGGGTGCCAATCATACCGAAGCGTGCGGTCGTTTTCTGCAATCGCTCCAGGTCGTTTTGCATACTTGTAGCAAGTTCAACGAGTGTCGGATCGGCTGTCTCTTTGCTTCGCTCTTGCAAGAGCTCCGTCCACGCCAACAACGACGAAATCGGCGTTCCGAGTTGATGTGCAGTCTCTTTAGCCAAGCCCCCCCAAATTGCCGAGTGTTCATAAGACCTTATCCGTTGATAAACGAGGAAACAGACGACCCCGAAGGCTAACAGGATAATTGGGACGATGAAGGGTACTATTAACCCATAGTATGGCTTACTCTCATAATAGAAGTAGCCGGTATGCCATTCAGGTGTCGTTTCAATCACAGAAGATGCCTGGGCGTTCTGAACGAAGATCTCCGCGCGTTCGCGCTCCTGCACAGTCGCTTTATCAACCGTAATCACATCACCCCATATCTGCCATTTCTGTGGGACACCGGCGGTATCGGTTATGACAAACGGTAGGTGCGTCATTTCACTGGGTGCGGCATCGCCATAGTAGATATACCCTTTTAACTGCCTATCTTCAAGGAGCATCGGTATTTCACGCGGCGTATTCTTTTTTCGCATCCGTGCTAATGTCGACTGCAGCAAGCCACTTTCGTCTTCTGTTAACGAAATCCCTTGATTTTGGTTGACATGTATATCCAAATTGTCAATCTTGGCATCTAATTTTAAGTCAACACCTCGCGTGATTAAAACGTTGCCTTGTGTATCCGTGATAATAAACGAAAAAGCGCGTGCCCGCCCTCCGGCAAACGACTTCTTGACAATCTCTATTAATTTTAATTGAAACTCCCGGTCCTCAACACTGGGGAGTTCCGCTGCCAGATCAGCAAAAATGTCTATCTGGGCATCTATATCGGCGTTTAACTCTGAGATTTGCCGGTTGTAGTAGACAAATCCAAAGACCAGCATGCTGAGTCCAACGATGAAATAGACGAATATGAGTCGGGTGGTTGTATACCCTGGAATAATTCGACGCTTCAGTCGCACTTTCGTATTCCTCCGTACACATCGGACGCAACATATCAATATATTAATGGTATCACTTTTAAGAGGAAATTGCAAGCCTATTTTGACGATCACACGTTTTTGTGCCAAAATTCTATTGCGTAACTTCAAGGGACGAGGCACTTCGTTGCTTGTTGATACCTCTTTTGTCTACACTATTTTGTGCCGACAAAACGACATATCAATTGACTTTTTTCAACAAATACCGTAAAATAAAATTAAGGTTATAGGACCTCAGTCCTCTTTTCATTTGTGTGAGCGGGTGTTTGTGGTAGGACATAGAAACATTATTCACACGATTCTATGAACAAGTGAAACTGAAAAATCAAAACGATTTAAGAATGGAAAAACGCAATGCTCAAAGCGATTACATTTGATTTTTGGCAGACGCTTTATGCGGACTCCGAAGAAAACTGGCGAAAACGTCAGGCAGTACGTACGAAAAAATGTCACGCGTACCTGGACAATCATGGTTATACCTGTAAGTTAGATGATGTTAGTTTCGGACTTGACGAGGCATACAATGTAGTATCAACCCTCTGGTATCAACATCGAGGCGTATCCGTAAAGCGATGTA
Organism: Candidatus Poribacteria bacterium; assembly: GCA_965232115.1. GTDB lineage: Bacteria > Poribacteria > WGA-4E > WGA-4E > WGA-3G > WGA-3G. Next base: position 1,384,400 of record OZ246958.1, on the reverse strand, counting down.
TGCTGCGGTTCGCGGAGGTGTTGGAGCTTCAACTCGAAGAAGCAGACCTGGATCAACTGGTTGCGTGTCTGGGTGCTGCTTTCTTAGAGACACCACCGATTCTGATAGCAAACGTCAAACCTGTTGTTTCGCGATTGAGCGAAAACTACCCTCTCGGAATTATCTCAGATTCAGCACTCACACCCGGCAGTTTCGCGCGGCAATTAATGGACCGGGACGGCATTCTACACTTCTTTTCCGCATTCACATTCTCTGACGAAACCGAATACACAAAACCCGAAGTCCCCCAGTTCCACTCAACTTTAGCACAACTTAACGCCGAACCAGCAGAAGCCGTGCACATCGGTGACATCTTCCGAACAGATATCGTCGGTGCGAAAAACGCGGGTATGAAGGCAATCCGCTTTACAGGCTTCAATAAATCAGAAACAAATGACACACTCAGTGATGCAGTTGTTGACGACTATCAACAACTGGAAACTGTTATCGCTGAACTTTGAAATTTAAAAAACACAATGGAGAAAAAAATGGCAAATGTATTGGTCAGTGGTGGTACTGGTTTTATTGGCAGTCGAGTCTGTGATGCCCTCCACCAAAAAGGCGATGCAGTCTATGTCCTATCACGTGATCCAGCACGCGCCCAAAGTAAATTAGATTCAGCAAAAGCAGTCTATGGCTGGAATCCAGAGACCGAAAAACTACCCATAGCAGCCACATCAGATACCAATGCCGTCATCCACCTGGCAGGTGAAACCATTGCTGGTAGATGGAATGCTGAAAAGAAACGGAAAATACGGGACAGCCGGATTCTTTCGACCCAGAACCTCGTTGCCTCTCTCAGCGATGCCGACACTAAGCCCGAAACACTCGTATGTGCATCCGCAATTGGATATTACGGTGGTAGCGACGAAAGTCTCACAGAGTCATCACCTGCTGGCACGGACTTCCTCGCCGAGGTCTGTGCAGAATGGGAAGCAGAGGCGCAGAAAGCGAGTGAGTTCGGTATTCGGGTGGTCTTGGTACGCATCGGGCTTGTGCTTGGGTTAGGCGGCGGGCTCCTCCAACAGGTACTTCCACCTTTCAAGATAGGCATAGGCGGTATACTCGGCAACGGTAGGCAGTGGATGTCGTGGGTTCATATTGACGATGTCGTCGGCATTCTGCTCCATGCACTGGAGAGCAATCAAATTCATGGTGCCTTGAATGCTACCGCGCCGACCCCTGTTCGGAACGTAGAATTCACGAAAACACTCGGTGCGGTGCTACGGCGACCCACAATGTTTCCGGTTCCCGCTTTTGGATTAAAACTCATGATGGGTGAATTTGCGGACTTTATTGTGTTGAGCCAGAACGTTATCCCTGAGAGAACCGAGGCGAGCGGTTACGAATTTTACTATCGGACGCTTGAGTCTGCCCTCAACGCGCTGCTATAAGTCAGCCCTGCACCATTCTCTCTAATACCCGTAAGAGGGAATTGGTGGATGTTGAAACTCATGAAATCCGCGATAGGTTATAGTACCGACATTTTTAGGAATCCGAGGAACGTCTGAACAAGCCATTCCGTATCTGGAAACTCTTCAAAAATTCTTTGTTCCAGAGCAGCTTCCAGTTCACTGATATATCGCGCCTCTTCCTGATCGCCGACATCTTGTTGCCACTGCTCAAGAGTAGTACGTTCCTCTGTTTGGATGTTGTGTATGAGAGCCTCGATTAACTGGTTATGCACCGCTGCTGCTTCCATATATTCCTTGGGATTTCCAGAGAAATTGCCCCGCAGACCACCATCAAGGTGGCACCACTCTGTCATTCCTGCAAGCGCGAATATTTGAAGCTCCTGCCTATTCCGTTCAAGGGCATCTCGCCAAGGTTCTAACTCGTTAAGGATATACTGTTTTTCTTGCGGTGTCTTCGTCCCAAATTCTTTACTATTGGTGTTTGTTGTCTGCCTGCCGATGTGGTATCGGAATAGTCTCAATTTGAGCCCAGTTATAGTTGCTGTGAGCAAGGCATTCGGGTAGAGGGTCTCCGCAGGTTTAATAGGTGCTTCAACGTGTCTGCGGAGGGCTTTTTCAATGTGCGCGAGCACTGCAAGAGAATCACCTGCATAGTCCGATTCCTCAAGGTCATCAATGATAACGGGATCAATGCCGACTAATTCTCCAAATTCTTCTTGTGTTTGCCCGGTAGAATCGCGTAAATCATAGATATGTTGAGCAATATCTAATTTAATCTCTTCTTCCTCAAACCATTTTATCATTTCAGGATCTTGATCAAACAAGAAGTGGTTGCTATTAGTCCCTAGCGTAGTATCTTTATCAAGCATCGTGCATCTCCTGTGCATGCAGATCAGGGTTCTGCTCAAATAGGCGTTTTCGGTGGCGTGCGCGCTCTATTTGTCGTTGTGGAACCTTGGCAGTCTTTTTGACAAATCCATGAGAAATGACGACAGTCCCCTCGCTGTGCCAAAAGTAAAGTATACGGTACTGGACTCTGCCGTACCTTGGTCTTAGTTCACAGATTCCATCCCCTAAAGCGTGTGCATGCGGATGTCGAAGTAGATGACCCAACCGACGTAATCTTATAATTGATGACAGACATTTCACATAGTGTTGTCTTGGCAAGTCCATAAGCCATTCTTCGATTGGTACCCGTCCACTTTTTTCACGATAGAAAACAACCCGTGTGTTTTGTGCCATGTATAGTGTTTACCACATTGTGATGAACTTCGTCAAATCTCAACGCAGTGAAGATGCCACGCAGCAGGAGACTGAAATCCATTGCCCTATCCTTCTCCATTAGTTGTGACTTTTGGAGTTGCTTCGCACTTACCACCGCACTTCACAGAATTCTTCATAGTCAATCAGTTCGTGAATTGTCGGATTCTCACCACACATCGGGCAACCTTCATCTTGACGGAGTTTCAGTCGCTTAAAATCCATCGTGAGCGCGTTGAAAAGCAGAAGACTTCCGATTAACGGCTCACCGATGTCCAAGAGGACTTTAATTGCTTCCACGGCTTGAATCGTGCCGATGATACCCGGCAACACACCAAAGACCCCGGCTTCTTGACAACTCGGCACCATTCCCGGTGGCGGTGGTTCGGGATAGAGACACCGGTAACACGGTCCCTTACCCGGATATAGCACAGTGACCTGTCCTTCAAACTGGAAGATACTTCCATGCACAATCGGTTTACCTAACATAACGGAGGCATCGTTGAGAAGGTAGCGGGTCGGGAGATTGTCGCATCCATCCACAATTAGATCGTATTGCTCCAGAATTCGGAAGGCGTTTTCCGAGGTGATGCGCTCGTTGTAGGGTATCACCTTGACATCGGGATTCATCTCCGCGATAGTGGCTTCTGCGGATTTCGTCTTCGGAACACCGATGTCGCTGGTGCCGTGTAAAATCTGGCGTTGTAAGTTGCTGAGATCAACCACATCATCATCAATGATGCCGAGCGTTCCGACGCCGGCAGCAGCGAGGTAGACACCGACAGGAGAACCAAGCCCACCCGCACCAATGAGCAGCACTTTCGATTCGAGGAGCCGCGTCTGCCCCATCCCACCGACCTCTTTGAGGATGATATGTCGGCTGTAGCGTTCAATCTGTTCGTTGCTGAAATTAAACATATATCTTAGTCCCCCAGATTGGCGAGGAGTTCTGAAATCGGTTTATCCGAATTTGCGGAGACGCGCAATGCAAACCGTTCGCGTGGATCTTCGGAGGTACGTTCTACCGTAAAGTCGTCGCCACCATACATCTGCTCAAGGACAGGTGTGAGTTCCGCCTGAATAGCAGCTGCGATTTCCGATGTATTCGGCGCAACATGGCGGTTATTTATCATAAACAGCAGGTCTGCGCCGTTGAAATGCACGGCATCTTCCAGCTCCGCCGCTGCTTCAAGTGCCTCACATTTAGAAAGCACCTCTGCGAGTGCCTGACGAATCTTTTCAGCGTTATTCCCTTCGACTGCATGTTTCCGATTGTAGAGAAATCCATGCTGATGGTAAGCATTGTCGATACTGTAATTGGCTTGTTTCAAAATCAACAGCACACCTGGTCCCGCATCAACGTGTGAATAATCGGCGTAGTTCAGGTAATCGTCCGAATCAGCTTCCTCCATCCAGCGGTTAAAGACCTTGATGAAGTTCGTGTAGTTAATTTCGCTCTCTTCGGTTGTGAAAACCTTGACATTAATCTGTTGTAGATCCATTCTGTTAAAAAATTCCCTATAAACATAACGCCCCGAAGGGCTTTCTTTGCGTTTTTGCTTCTACTTCAATTAAAGCGTGAATCATCCGTATTTCTTCATCCGCTCCTCTTCAATAATCTTCTTGCATTCCTCATCAGTAGGGGGCGGACCATCCGTCTTCAAAATTCCGAATACCTCTTCCGGCGACATAGTCCGTGGTGGTGGGATTTGCCGAGGAACTAAGGTTTCTAAAATCCGACGCGCCAAATCAATACGCATTTCCGGCTCCCAAGTTCTCACGCGCTGTAACACTTCAAACATCTCTTTAGAATCCATAATGTGACATCCCTATTACAAAAAAGGCGATTACACGCCCGCGTCTATTTTAGCAGCAAACGGGTAATCGCCAATATCTGTGCGGAATTAACCCTACTCACCCTTCCGAATCGTCAGACGATAGTGCTTTCCAACCTTCTTGGTGTCAACGACCTCATGCCCATCGTTGGTGAGACTCACCGGTACGTTCTCAATCGGTTCACCATCGTCAATAGTGATTTCGAGGAGCTGACCGAGATCCATCGTCTCCAAACGGATTTTTGCTTGGACATAGTTGAACGGGCAAGCGACTCCCTTGAGATCGAGACTATCAACGATCTCCTCAACGGGTTTCGCCTTTCTGACAACCCTTGGTTTCCGTGCTGTGCGCCGTGAACGCCGCGCTTTCTTTCGACTCGCTTCCTCTTCCTCTTGCTTGATGCGCATACGATTATAGACGTTATGCGATTCCTCTACAAAGAGGGTGGCTTCTTCAACGCGACGGTGTGCTAATTCGTGATCAAACGTAGAGCTATCCTCTTCCGTTGCCTTGAAGATATGCGCACCGTAGCCTGGGAAGAAGTTACCAGATTCAAAGAAGTGCGTGCGGAATTCGTTGACAGTAGTTGCGTTGTCAATATATTGCAACCCTACCGTCGTCAAGATTCCGTCTGCGGCTCTAATCATTGCATCAAAAGCCATCCCTGCGGAATCCTGATATTCGCCCTCCTCTAAGCGCAAGCCAGATTCATAGATAAGCCGATCCGCTTCTTCTAACTTCATGGAGACAAGTGCGACGACCTCTCCTGCACATTCACCGACGCCTGTTTTGAGTTGGTAATCCTTCGTATCGCCAGTGTCTACATAGAATTCCGGTGCTTCCTCATAAGTAGGAATCTTATCGTACTTAGACAAGATCTGCTTGATTTCCGCCTTACCGAGCCGTGCGACGTAATCGGTAAAGGATTCTTCCTCATTTCGCTCTTCCGTGTACTTACCGGTTAACTCCTCAATAAACGCCGGGATATATCTGCCATGGATTTTTCCAGTGGCAAGTCCGTAGGAACTGGCGTTCTCAATCATGTGTCCACCGAGCAGTACCTGATAGAAGGGAGCGATATGTTCACCCATCCGACGAGATGAACCGAAGAAGCCAATATTCGCGATGTGATGCTGCCCACAGGAATTGGGGCACCCACTAATCTTAATCCGAAAGTCTTTGATTTCATTCTGCACACCGGCTTCAATGAAATGGCTTCGCAGGTGCGCTGCGAGCCCCCGTGAAGAAGAGACACCGAGTTTGCAGGAGTCAGTACCCGGACAAGCAGTAATATCAACCATGGATTCTGCTCCGGGGTCGCCGAGACCGATTTCTCTCAGTTCGCGATAGAGTGCTGGCAAATCCGTCATCGTTACCCAGCGAAGGACGATGTTTTGCTCAACAGTGGCGCGGATAGTGTCTTTAACGTATCTCCGAGAAATGTCCGCCAAAGCCCGCGTCTGATCTGCGGTAATATCCCCAAGCGGCAGCGTAATCGTCACAAAAGCGTACCCGGGTTGACTCTGTAGCTGCACATTAGATTGATACCACTCTTCAAACCCATCCGGTTTCGTGGTGCCGTTGAGTTGCGTTGGTGCCTTGAGCGGACTTTCCTTGTAAGCGTCAAGGTTGTCCAGATACGCTGTCCACGCTGGATCGTGGCGTAGGGTAGCCCGATCTTCAAGCACCTGTTTCTTGAATTCTTCAATGCCGTATTTGGCAATGACGAACTTCAGTCGTGCTTTATTCCGATTTCTACGTTCACCTAAACGCGTGAAAACTCTGCAAATTGACTGTGAAATCGGGAGGAGTTCCTCTGCCGAAACGAAATCATCAAAGACTTTCGCTTGATGTGGTACTGCGCCGAGCCCACCGCCAACATAGAGCCTAAAGCCGCGTTTGACTTCACCATCCACCTCTTTAACAGCAGCAACCGCACCGATGTCGTGCATATTCGCCAAGCCGCAAGCGTGTTCTTCACATCCAGAAAACGCGATTTTGAACTTACGTCCGAAATCTTGAGCGTCCGGGTGTCCCAAAAGGAATGCTGATAACGCCTTAGAGTAGGGTGTTACATCAAACGTCTCATCTTGACAGACACCGCTGAGAGGGCACGCTGTGACGTTCCGCACGACATTCCCACACGCTTCTTTTGTAGTAATACCAACGCTGGCGAGACGGCGCATCAGTTCCGGTGTGTTGTTAATGTCTACATAGTGATACTGTACATCTTGACGGGTGGTAATATGGATAATATTGTCGGAAAATTCTTCGGCAACATCCGCCAGCATTTCAAGTTGGACCGCTGTGAGTCCGCCAAAAGGGATTTTGACACGGATCATTTGCGACCGGTCATCGCGTTGCCCGTAAACCCCATGCCGAAGTCTAAATTCGGTAAAGAGGGTCTCTTCCACTTGGCCGGCTTGCACCCGACCAAGTTGAATCTCATAAATTTCAATGGCGCGGGCTTCATCTGGCAGAATCGCCGATGCATCGTAGGGACCCGCGTGTTCAATAGCCATTCTGTACTCCTTGTAATAACCTCAGATTCATAGTGTGCGTTGAGTAGCGTTCCATCGCTTTCTATTTAGGCGAAGCTTGCAAGCCTATATTCCACAGTATTCCCAAGCAGAAACCTTTTAAATAGAGTAGTATACCATAAAATGTAACAAAAAGCAAGCCCAATCTTTTACTTTAATTTTCTGGCGCATCACCCCAATCTGGAACTGGCAATAATTCGCCATCCCGTAGTGCTGACTGGTGTGCAACAAATCCGGGTGCGCAATATCGAACAGCTTCCCAAACGTTGACCCGCGGCAATCGTTCACGATTCACCGCATCAACAAATTCGTGAACGAGATAGGCGTGCGAACCGCCATGTCCACCGAGATCCGCTGCGAGTGGTTCAGGAAGGCCCTCATGTAATCTTGAAGGCTCGACGATCTCCCTTTCGTTTTTAGTTGTCCAGACACTGCCCGCGAGACTCTGCTCGTAACTACCTTCTGTGCCATAAATACCGCTGACGCGTTCGGAACCGGGATGCCCAACACGCCGGAACTCACAGATTTGCATCGTCGCGCCATTGCTCATTGTGAAAAGTCCGACTTCATTAGAAAACCGGTTTTTGTGGATGGTATCCGCCCGAAACCAGTCGTCGTTTGGGTAGACATATCCTTGTGCAGAAACCGATGTCGCGTATGCCTTCATAACGGAGATTGGAAAACAGGTTGAATGCGTTGGGTAGTGCATGGGAATTCCACCCATCTTATCCCGACCAAAATCTGCCCCCCATCGATTTTTCGCCACGTTGTAGAGGCCATGGTCCATGTCATGAAAATATTCTGCACGGCAGTGAACGAACTCCCCGAATGCCCCCTCCGCGGCTTTCTGACGACAAAAGGCAGTTTCTGGTCGGAAATAACTCGTCTCACCGTTCATATAAATCATACCTGTCCGTTCAACAGTCCTGACGAGTGCTTCGCATTCATCTAAAGATGCCGCGGCAGGGACAGCCGTATAGACGTGCTTTCCCGACTCCATCGCTTGAATTGCTTGCGGGGCGTGCATCCAATGCTGCGTTATAATCACGAGCGCGTCTAAGTCCGATTCACATATCTCATCAAGACTGGAATAGGTTTCGGAAATCTCAAACTGCTTCGCCCACTTCGACAACCTGTCTGACCGCAAATCACATAGCGCCAGTCGATCCACATCCGGGTGCGATTTATACGACTGGATAAACGACGGTCCAAACATTCCTAAACCTACCATCCCGACACTGATACTCATTTACTTTTCCTCCATCAGCACTGTTTACATGAGAAAATAGCATATCCTGCAAATACTGTCAAGGACATTTCCAAAGATATTTATTGACAAAACCGCGAATGCGCTTATAATGAAGGCATAAAATCTACTGTGGTGCATTACTTACAAGATGACATTCAGATTGCGAGTTTTCGCTACAGATAGGACCAAACTGTACCTATTGGAAGGAACAACAAAATGGCATTAAAAGTTGGCGTTGTCGGCATGAGCGGCATCGGGAATAATCACGCGAATTGCCACGCGAATGACGACTTAGCGGAACTGGTTGCAGTGTGCGATATTGTCAAAGAGCGTGCGGATAGCGCAGCGGAACGTCTCGGCGTAAAGGCATACTATAGTTTAGCCGATATGATTGACGGTGAACCTGACTTGGACATCGTTGATGTCGGCACCGGCGGATATGAAAACGGCAGTTGGCACTATGAACCGACGATGGAGGCTTTGGAAAACGGCAAGCATGTTCTCGTCGAGAAACCACTTTCTAACGACATTGGACAGGCACGGGAAATGGTCGCGAAAGCCGCCGAAGAAGATCTCTATCTCGGTTGCAATCTGAATCACTATTTCACACCACCCGCGGAGCAAGCGAAAAAATATATAGAAGACGGACATATCGGGGAGCAGGTTTATTGTCTTCACAAAATGGGATTCCCTGGCGGCGAATTCAACTATAGCTATTCAAAAGCCCCGCGTTCTGACGGATTCCCGTATTTTCACGTGAAAGCCTTCCTGTCGCACCCGTTCAGTGTGATGCGCCATTTCTGTGGCGATGTAACGCACGTGCAAGCCTTTATGGAACGCCCACATTTTAGGCGTAACACGGGAGACTTAATGGTTTCAATCAACAGCATTCATCTCCGATTTGAGAACGGGTGTATCGGCTATCTTCTGAGTCACCGCGGCGATGCGACATTCGGTCTCGGTGGCTGGTGGAGTGTTGAACTCGCTGGCACGCGCGGCACATTCTGCATCGAAAACTGCCTTGAGAAAGTAACATACTGGCCCTCTCCGGGTGCCCCTGATTTCCCAGATACAGAGCCGATTGTCACCGAATCCGGCATCAGCGACTTCGGTGAGACGTTCCCCTTGCGGATTCACGCCTTCTTAGAGGACATCACAAACGGTGTGCCGAAAGAGCAGCTGCGTGCCTCCGGTAGAGATGCACTCGCAGCACTTGAATATACTTGGGCAGCGATAGAATCTTATGAACAAGGCGGGATCTTGGTGCGTCCACATCCGCTTCCCTTACTAAAAGGATAATTGAACAGATGGGGTAGTAATTGCCCCTACACAAGGAGAAACCACATTTGAAATTAGGAGCAAATTCGGTACTGTTCGGCGGTTACGACATGGAAACCGCCTTCAAACACATCGCTATGGCTGGTTACGACGGGGTTGAACTCTCAGCAATCGATGGGATGAGTCAGCATCTTGTCCTCGCGAACTGGCAAGAACTCGCTGGTGAAATCAAACGCCTCGTGAAAGCCTATGAACTTGAACCACTGGCGATGGAGCAGCCCTCACGCGACTCAGAACGCATGGAACTCGCCTTCCAAGCGGCAGCTGAGATAGGTATTCCTATTATTAACTGCGGTCCCGGTGGTGCGTCGGATGACGAATCCGCTTGGCCTGAGGTTGTCGATTCACTCGGTAGCCTTTCAGCACGGGCAGAACATTACGGCGTGACACTTTGCGTCAAAGCACACGTCGGTGCCAGCATCTATAATACACCGACGACGCTCCGGGCAATGGAAGCAATTACATCACCAGCATTTGGTATCGACATGGATCCCTCACACATTCATCGGGCAGGCGAAAACCCTGTGGAGGCGATCGCAGCTGTAGTTTCACGCGTGAAACATGTGCATATCCGGGATTGCAAGGGGATGGAACGTGGTCCTGGGACCCCTGAATTACAAGCGAACGGACGTGGTGACATCGACCTCGTCGGCTATATCCGTGTTCTACATGAGAACGGCTATACCGGTCCGCTGAACCTTGAGGTCATCGGTGCGAAAGAATATAGTTTAGAACAGTGCTGCACCATCGCCGCAGAATCGCGTGGGCACATGCAGGCGTGTTTACAAGCCTGTGGCGCACGTTAACCAAAGGACAGACGGCTTCTATTGAAGACGGACTTCTGATAACGGGATTCCACTGTTAAACATCTGCACCGGTGGAATCTCCTCCTCCACCTCCGCCAACCCGCATAGCCAGTTCCATGTTAACTCACCCCTACGCCGGTTGCGATAGTATTCTACTTCCGTGACATAGGGATGTCTGCCAGCGTGTTGATAAGGTGGAATCTCATCGGAATCTCGGCCCCAATCCCGTTTAGGCATGGCGGTTCGGAAATAGGAGAACTTAATCATACCGCGCCTATTCGCATTCAACTTCGGACCTGCCTTATGCCAGATACCGTAGCGAGTCATCGCGACAGTGCCTGCCGGAACTGTGAGGGAAAGCTGCCCGAGAATGTCCCCATAATGTGCGATTGCCTCTCGATCCACCAGCCGATGGTGCGATCCGGGTAATATCATCGTGGGTCCATCCTCAATTTTCACTGCTTTCGGGTAATAGTAGCACTGCAGATGCGTGATACCGTACCCGTATTCCGTAAGGCCATCGGAGTGCCATGTCTGTCCGCGGTGCGCAGCTTCAAATAGATGATGGTGTGCACTCGTTGGCACGAGGAAATCTGCACCTAACAGTGAACGGACTACGCCAGCGACCTCTGGATGTAACAGGACGTTTCGGCGAAATTCGTCTGTAAGGACAAAGTCCGTGAGATGCCCACCCGGCACTGATTCACATTCCTGATTGAAATCGGCATCAACGACGCTTTCCAATGTGATATAGCCGTTGTGAATAAACGCCATGACTTGGCGATCATTCAAGGTCGGTTCAACATTAATCATTGCGCGTTCCTTTACACGAATTTTTCTAAAATAAACTCAAAACTGAGATAGGCGTTATCAACATCCGAAAAGTTATAGAGTTCGGGACGCGGAAATTGGACGATCCGCCACCCATCGCGAACAGCGTCCAATACGGATGTATACGGGACATCTTGTGACGGCAGTATGGGTTCGTCTGGTACAGTTGCGTCATATAACGCCCACGCTCCAAGCGGTGAGCGTAAATTCGTTGATTTGGAATAGAGGTAGAGGAGCAGCTGCTTCTGGGAATTCAAAGCGGTCCTTATCCCGCGCAGGTCACCTTCTGTCAACTCGCCTGCGTTGAGTTTTTTGATGCAATTGTCAAGCCATTCTTCTACTGCTGATTTCACACGAGTTTCTCCCTTCGTTAGGATTATTATCATTGTAGCACAAAAATGAAAAATGTGGTATAATAGTTGATAGTTTGTAGAATCATCAGGAAAGGGATTTAAACATGAGATTGGAAGGAAAAGTTGCGATTGTCGCGGGTGCTGCTTGGGGTGGTATTGGCGCGGCGACTGCTTACAGATTTGCCTGTGAAGGTGCGAAAGTGGTTGTCAACACGCGCCGTCGAGAAGAAAAACTTGCTGAAACCGTCCAGCACATTCAGGAGGCTGGTGGAGAGGCGGTCTCTGTTATGGGGGACGTTGCCGATGAAACGACCTGGCAGAAACTCGTCGGCACGGCTTTGTCAAACTACGGCAAAATCACAACGCTTGTCCACAATGCGGCACACTCCTACACGAAAAAAGCCATTGAATTCACGCGCGAAGAATGGAATGAAAGCCTTGGTGTAACCCTCGGCGGCCCATGGCTCGGTGCAAAGTATTGCATCCCAGAAATGATCCGTAACGGTGGCGGTGCTTTGGTATTTATCTCTACCGTTAACGCTACGATTACAAATCCGGGGTTTGGACTTTACGGTGCAGGAAAAGGCGGTTTGAACGCCTTGACGCGAAGCATTGCCCTCGATTACGGCAGGGACGGTATCCGTGCGAATGCTATTGCCCCCGGACAAATCGTTGGAGAACGCGGTAGAGCCTCTCTTGCTGAGGATGAACTCGAAGAACAAGCCTCCCGCGATTGCTATCCAATCGGTCGTTACGGGAAACCTGAAGATATTGCCAACGCTGCACTCTTCTTGGCTTCCGATGAGGCGGATTTTGTTACTGGCATCGTGCTGACTGCGGATGGCGGTTTGACGCTCCAATCACCAGAGGCACTTGTCCGTCCGTCTTTCCGGCTCCGGTGGCGAGATGACGTTCTTGTTCCACAACCGAAACAGGGGACATAGCAAAACACTTCAGGAGAAAAAAATGTGTGGACGATTTACGCTCGCAAGCGACGCTGAAACCTTACAGCAAACTTTCTTCGACTTTGAAGTGCCGATGAACTTGTCTCCTCGCTACAACATCTCACCAACGCAGGATGTAGCAGGTGTCTCCAACACCCCTGAGAAACAGGTGGAGTTTTTTCACTGGGGTCTCATTCCATCTTGGGCAAAAGCCCCGAAGATCGGAAATCGGATGATTAATGCCCGTTCGGAGACGCTTGCGGAGAAACCGTCCTTCCGAAACGCTTATAAACGCAGAAGGTGCCTCGTCTTGGCGGACGGCTATTATGAATGGCAAAAGATTCCCGGCGATAGAGTCAAACAACCCGTGTACATCCGTCTTAAATCGCAAAAACCCTTCGCGGTGGCAGGACTATGGGAGGTATGGCAGACGAGGGATATGGACGAACCATTGAAATCTTGCACTATCATCACATGTCCACCGAACACGATGCTGGCGGACATTCATCACAGGATGCCAGTGATTCTACCGCAAGACGCTTATGCACAGTGGCTCTCCCCGGATGAACAGCCAGCAGATGCCCTTCAATCCCTCCTTATCCCTTATCCCGGTGAGGAGATGGAGGCGTACCCAGTATCAAGGTTCGTCAATCGTCCCACAAATGATTCGCCAGAATGTATTGCACCACTTGAGACGAATGATCTCCGACTATTTTAGATCTCACAATGCGTCGTAATCAGGCGACTTGGGAGATTGCCTAACAACTGAACGCTACAAATACGGGAAAGGAATTATGTCAAAACCGATCAAAGATCAGATGCTCTTTATGTATCGCAAGATGATAGAAATCCGTCAATTTGAAGAAGCCGCTGGAACGCTTTATCAGAGCGGTCAACTCCCCGGTTTTCTCCACCTCTATATCGGTGAAGAAGCCACAGCAGTTGGGGTCTGTGCCCATTTGCAAGATGACGATTACATCACGAGTACCCATCGCGGGCATGGCCATCTCATCGCCAAAGGGGGGAAACGCGATCGGATGATGGCGGAGTTATTCGCTCGCACAACCGGCTATTGCAAAGGCAAAGGTGGCTCAATGCATATCGCCGATAAGGAAACGGGCATTCTCGGTGCCAACGGCGTTGTCGGTGCTGGTATTCCGCTTGCAGCGGGGGCAGCACTCTCTGCCAAACTCCGCGGCACGAAGCAAGTTGCGGTGTCCTTCTTCGGTGACGGCGCGACGAACCAAGGTGTCTTCCACGAGACGCTCAATCTCGCCGCTGTCTGGGAACTCCCCGCCATCTTCGTTTGTGAAAACAACCGATTCGGTATGGGAACACCCCAACGGGAACACCAACGCGTAGAGGATATTGCCGCTGTCCGTGCCCCTGCCTACGATATGCCCGGCATCACTGTTGATGGAAACGATGTGCTTAAGGTGTATGCGGCAGCAGGTGAAGCCGTCATACGCGCCCGAGACGGCGGCGGACCGACGCTCCTCAACTGTGATACCTATAGATTCCGAGGACATCATATCGGTGATCCAGGAACCTCCTACCGAGACCGCGAAGAGGTTCAAGAGCAGGAACGGCTACGCGATCCAATTCGTCGACTCGCACAAGTTCTCATCGAAGAAGAGGGCATTAGCCAAGAAGAACTCTCAGCACTTGAGGAAGAACTCTCAAACGAACTTGAGGCAGCACTTGAGTTTGCCAAAAACAGCCCTGAACCGCTTCCCGAGGATGCTTTGAACGACCTCTATGCGGGTTCCATTCAACCATAATTAAGCGTCTACACCTTCTCAAAACAGAGAGCCGGAGTAAACATGCATAGCGCAACGAGGCCAAGCGAAATGTCTCCATCGGAACTCGCCAAATGCAGAGAAAACCTCAAACGCCAATGGGAAAACCGTCGGGTTGATGAGGCACTATTCCGACGTGCATGGGAGACAGCACATCGCATTGCTACTGTGCTCTATAAAGATTTTGGTGCAGCGAAAGTTGCTGTCTTCGGCTCTCTCGCGGAATACAGTTGGTTCACAAAAGAATCAGACATCGACATCGCCGTCTGGGGACTCTCAGATGCCGAGTGTCGTGATGCTCGATGGAAAACGGCTAATTTGTGCGCCGAGTTCAAAATCGACCTGATTAATTTTGAGGAATCCACAGGACTGTTCCGCGAACGGATGCTGCGTCAAGCGATCCCTCTTAAAAACACGGACGAAGGAATAGACAAGCAGGTCCCTTATGAATATTATCATCTACCAACTATTTCTGCTCAAAACGGAGCAATTTATGAGATGAATCAAATCAAACTTATCCAACGCATAACAGATGAACGCACGAAAATAGGACGAACCGTTCAAGGCATCGCGAACGCGTTACAAGATATTGAAGTTGTTGTTCCTAACCACAGAAAATATATAGAAAAGACGATTGCTACCGATCTCGCCGATGTCTACAGAGGCATTGAGCGGATCTTTGAGCGGATCGCTCGTGAAGTAGATATGCACACACCCAGAGGAAGCCGGTGGCATAATGATCTCCTTGAACAAATGGCAGAACGACAATCAGAACGTCCGCCCGTGATCTCTCAGGAAACTTTGCCGAAATTAAAAGAACTTTTAGACTTCCGCCATAAAGTTAACAACATTTATGGCGACGAATTAATCTACGAAAAAGCCGAGGAACACGCAAAACCGATTGCAGGACTTTTTGCAACCGTTTCTGAAGAACTTGATACATTTGCTGCTTTTCTAACCGAAACCCACGAGTCAGATGCGAAAAGATGAACGCCCGAAATCGCACGGGGTCACATGGAAATCTATTGTCATTACGCTCGTGCTGATTCCACTTAATTTTTACTGGATCATCGCGGGCGAAGTTGGACTCGTCGGTTACGCGCTGAATACGTACGCGGTCCCCTTCTACAACGTTGTTTTCGTCGTATTCGCTTTTACCCTCCTCAATTTCACCGCTCGTCGCCGCTTATTCACGGACGCGGAACTCCTCACGATATACATCCTCCTTAGCACAGCATGCGCTTTCCCCTCCATTACATTGATGACGATCCTCGTCACGACTGTTGGGCACGCTTTCTGGTTTGCAACCCCCGAAAATGAATGGAAGCAGCTTTTCTGGGACCATCTGCCGAGATGGCTTCTTGTGGACGATCCCAAGGTATTGGTGGGATACTATAAAGGGGAATCCAACCTCTCCACATTGGAGATCATCGGAGCCTGGTTAGTGCCAACGCTCTCTTGGGCGGGATTCATGACGGTTCTGGTTCTCGTGATGCTGTGTATTAACGTCATCCTACGGAAACAGTGGGTCGAACGCGAACGCCTCGCCTATCCAATTACGCAGATTGCCTTCCACGTTACCCATAACACGAAATCCCTGTTCTCACACCGCATCACATGGCTCGGTTTTGGCATCGCGGCGGGTATCGCTATCCTTAACGGCTTCAGTTTTCTCTATCCGACACTTCCGACCTTACCCATCAAGCGGATCGGGGGTTGGCGCGGGTTTGGACATCTGTTCACAGAAAAGCCGTGGAACGCTATCGGAGGTATCAGCATGTCCTACTACCCATTCGTTATCGGACTTGGACTACTAATGCCGTTAGACCTTTCTTTCTCCAGCTGGTTCTTCTTCTTTTTCTACAAAGCACAGTTGGTAATAACGAGTGCGGTCGGACTGTCGAGTCTACCTGGGTTCCCATACATCGACCGGCAGTGCTTCGGTGCTGCGATCGGGATTTTCATCTCCGTGTTAGTGTTGAACCTCCGCCATTTTCGTGGGGTCCTCCGCATTGTACGCCACCGTACAGGTGAAGACGCTAACGAACCGATTCCCTATAGATACGCGCTGTGGGGGATCGTTGGTGGCTTGGCAATACTCTTTATTTTCTCCAGACGGATTGGCATGTCGTTTTGGCTAATTCCACTGTTCTTCGCAATCTATTTTATTATTGTGTTGGTACTGACACGGATGCGCGCTGAACAAGGGTTTCCCGTGCATGCCATGGAAAACATGCCGAACCATCACATCCTTGTTGACGCTTTCGGCACCCGGATGTTAGGCACAAACAACCTCGTTGCCTTGACGCTCTACCGATGGTTCAATCGGAGTTACACAAGCAACCCGATGCCGCATCAGTTAGAAGGCTTCAAACTCTCCGAGCGTTCCGGTATTGCACCGAGGCGACTGTTCTTCGCGTTATTAGGGGTTTCAGGATTTGCCGCTGTGATGGTATTCGGTGTTATCCTCTTCCTCTACTATACTTACGGCGCGTTAAACATGAGCGGCAGCAGCGGTTGGTCAACGGGTTTCGGTGGACGTGTCTTCAACGGACTCCAAGGGTGGCTCTATTACCCGACAGAGCCGAATTTCTATGCCACGGGTGGTATCGTATTTGGCTTACTTTTTTCGACCCTCTTGATGTTTATGCGGGCGCGTTTCTTCTGGTGGCCCTTTCATCCGATTGGATTTGTCGTTTCGAGCGATTGGGGAATGCGGTATCTGTGGAGTTGTATGCTGGTGAGTTCTATTATTAAGTGGAGTGTCCTGAAGATTGGCGGACCCCGTGCCTCACAGCAGTTAGTGATGTTCGCGATTGGATTGATGCTGGGTGATTTTACGGTCGGCGGTATCTGGAGTCTTGTGAGTGTGGTGACACAGCAGCCGATGTATAACTTCTGGCCATAGGCGAAAGCGTATTCTTCAGATATTTTAACTTGAGAAACCGTTGAAGATATGCTATAATTTGATAACGTTAGTAATTCTTAACTCGAGAAACTACGGAAAAGGAGTTAGACTTATGGGGCATCTAAATACTTTCCGACTCCCTTCCGCACCCACAGAAACAGCGGATCTATACCCTGAATCGGATGGAAAGCCTATGGCTGAAACCGAACGCCATTTTAGAGAACTCCTAAAGAATTTTAATCGCATTGAAAACCATTTCGCGCATCTCCCCGATGTCTATGTCCTGGGGGATATGATGATGTATTATGAAGAGGGGAATCCCCGTAAATCTATCTCACCTGACATTTTCGTTGCCTTCGGCATCGGCAAGAAAGAACGCCGTATCTATAAAATATGGGAGGAGGGTAAACCCCCAGACTTCGTCTTAGAGTTCGCCAGCAAAGGGACCTATCGCACTGACCTGACGAGGAAGGTGCGGCTCTATGCGGAGATCGGCATTCCTGAATACTTCGTCTACGATGTGGATAGACGTTATTTACCAACCCCCTTGATGGGGTTCCGTCTCATCGGAGACGAGTATGTTGAAATATCGGCACTTGCCAGTGGTGGTCTTCCGTCTGCGACGCTTGGTTTAGAGTTCCATGCACTTGATAATAGTTTAGGAATTTACGATCCCGAGGCAGAAGTGTGGCTAAAAACGTCTGCTGAACGCGCCGAGCAAGAAGCCGATGCTCGGCAGAAAGCAGAAGCTGAGATAGCCCGGCTCCAAGCGGAATTGGAACGCTTGAAAGCGCGCTTGTGACATGATTAAAGATGGACACAAAAGACAACCAATTTCCTCAATTCGGTCTGTGCCTTAACAACACAGGGTATCCAGCCTCTCTTGAAGTCGGGAAAGTATATCGTGTGATTCAGGATGACGAAGCAGCATCTCACAGTTATATCCGCGTCATAGGTGAAAGCGGCGAAGATTATGCCTATACAGCTGATCGTTTTCATCTTCTCCAACTACTTATCGTTGTTGAAAAGGCGTTGTTGTCTACCGTACAGGGCATTTGATCAGCGCACTCACCCGCGATCTTCAGATTCGCAAAAAAGAAGTTAATCTTAAAGTGATATTGTGGTATACTATAATGTGTAATGTGCCAATAATCGAAAAATATTCAAAGGAAACTGAGGAATGGATGACAAGAACATAGAAGATCTGTTTAGTGGACGTGGTGTGAGATATAGGATTCCTATCTATCAACGTCATTACGTCTGGGAAAATAATAACTGGCGGCATCTTTGGGATGATCTCCGGGAAAAGACAAATCTCTTCCTGACGGTTGAAGATGTGAAACCACACTTTACTGGTGTTATCGTAATCCGTGGGGAGAATGAAACACGAGAAATTGTTGATGGCCAGCAGCGTCTAACAACCTTTCAAATTATTCTTTGTGTAATTCGAGATCTCTGTAAAGAGGCAGGTTATGAGGACTTTATAGGGCGCATAGAGGATCTCCTAGAAAATAAATCGGGTAGTGACTTAGAGCCTGCTGAAAATTATAAACTTCTACCAACAGCAAAATCTGATCAAGAAGCATTCAAATCCTTAGTTGCTGGTAATGCAGCAGAAGGGAGCGGACGAATTCAGGACGCGTATGTGTACTTCTGGCGTGAGATTAAGGCATATATAACTGAAACTAAAGACGAAGACGAAGCTAAAGAAAAAATACTTACCCTGCGTAACGTCTTTTTAGACTCTTTTCGGGTCGTTGAATTACCGCTTAATCCAACGGACGAAGGCGCAAAGATATTTGAAGCACTCAACGGTAGAGGTAGGGCCCTCTCTCAATTCGATCATCTTCGTAATAATGTGTTCCTCAGAGCAGGAACTGCTAAAAAGAGAAAGGACTTATACACCCACTACTGGGAGCACTTCAACGAAAAAGATTGGCAATCAGACGAAGTGGTAGATCCCTTTTTGGAAAATTTTCTCAAGGCAAAATTGGGGCAAGATTTCGACAACCAACTTCCGCAATTCGATTTATATCAGCGTGTTTATCGTAAGCAGTTGCGTGAAAAATTGAAACTTGATGAGGATAGTCCGAAGTTGGTTGAGCGTGAATTTAAGGAACTAAAGTGGTACTCAGATGTTTACGCTGAAATAATCAATTGTGACCAAGGTAATTCTGTTTGGTTCTACCAATTGCTCGAAACAACCTTCAAAATCACAGGTTGGCTTCCACTCATATTGCTCCTAAAAAGCGAAAAGGAGGAATTACGATTATCCGATGGCACCCTTGAATTAGTTCTTCGTAGTCTGGAATCTTACATAATTCGATGCATGCTGTACGGTCCGAAGTCCAATCTTACAGAACCTGTAGATGGTCTTATTTCTTTAATCAAAGATCGCAATAACTTTAGTATAAGGAACATCGTGGAACATCTGCAAGAAAGGTGGCCTACCGATAAGCAGGTCAGAGGGGTCTTAGGCAAAGTGGGAAGAGGTAAAGCAGGAGGCGGAAAACGGTGGTTTACACGGAGGTTTACAAAATACATATTGTTCCAAATTGAACGTATGATAACAGACCATTCTCGCTCTGAAGTTGTATTGGAATTTGACAAGAAGTTAAACATAGAACACATAATGCCCGAGAATTGGGAGAAAAATTGGGCTTTACCGAACTCAGCAAAATCTGACTCTGAAGCGCGAGCGCAGAGGGCAGAAAGAGCAAGAAAAAGAGATCAGCATCTACAAAGTATAGGAAATTTAACTCTCCTTACAGCAGAACACAATGCTGCGTTGGGAAACGGCGACTTTCCTGAGAAACAAAAAAGTTATGAGAAACATTCGCAACTTAAAATAACTAAAAAGATAAAGGATTCAAACACGAAGATGTGGGATACCCCACAAATTCAGGAACGAGAAGCAAATTTGTTCAAGCTATTTTGTAAAATCTGGCCATCCGCAGAAGGTGTTTTGAATCACCAATGGCAATCTATGATCACAGGAGATGATAACCCTAAATTGACTGTGTCAGACGACCTTACCCTGATTACACCCACAGAAGATGCTTCGGAACCTCGGTGGCACTCTATGATCTCAGGAGAAGCACATATATTGTTCACTCCTAATAATATGATTGAATTGACACCAACCAAGCAGAGTATAAACAAAGTATCAGGAATGATAAAAGCGAGAAAAGCCATTTTAGCCTATTCAATAAAAGATCAGAGGCTCTCCATCCGAACAATCCAAAACTTAGAAAAGGTTCAACAAAGGGACGTTAGGGACAATCTTCTCAATTCATACCAAAATTCAGCCTTCCACGTGAAGGTAGTTACTCGTTATAGGCACCTGCTTAATGGAACAATAGAATCTTTTGATAACGATGCAATCTACATGAAAATCAACGCGCAAACAGTGATTGTATATAGGCATAATGTTTACACTATCACAAGGGATTAAGATAACCTGTGATGCGAAAAAAGAATACATGCTTATCCAGAAAACGCGGAGAATTTAGAAATGAAGTCTAGCGAACCCAATGTGGACTACTTGTTTAGCAGAACAAATCTGTACAGAGTTCCCCTCTATCAACGACATTATGTCTGGAATAAAAAAAATTGGGAGCACCTTTGGACAGATATTAAAGATAAGTCTAATCTGAGACTAAAGAAAGGAAAAAGCGCGAAAACACACTTCACCGGGGCTATTGTCATACAACCGGACGCGGGAAAGTTGGAAATTATTGATGGCCAGCAACGCTTAACAACCTTTCAGATTATTCTTTGTGCAATCCGAGATATCTGTGAAGTTTTTGATAATGACACTACTAGCATTGCGAAGACAGCCCAGGACCGCATTCTGAATGATCTCACTCGTTTTTCACGGCCCTCCCGTTCACCAGAACAAGAAGAAAAGTACAAACTGCTTCCACGTGCAGGATCTGATCGACAAACATTCCAATGCTTGGTTGCCTCTGAAGTATCCAAAGCAAAGAAAAAGGACAAGGGTGGGTTTATTTACGGTGCTTATGTCTATTTTATTGATGAGATTAAGAAATATGTAACCCAAGACCACCACAAACAGGAGATTCTGCTGGATACCTTGGTCGAAACTATTTTGAAAGATTTTGTCATGGTTCAAATAACGGTTGATTCAGATGACGATCCCGAAAAGATATTTCAAACAATCAATGGTACAGGCCGAGCACTTAACGACTTCGATCTTCTCAGAAATGATCTCTTTCTCAGAGCTGGAACCGGAACAAAAAGAGAGGATTTGTATAAACAACATTGGCAGCAGTTTGATAAATATGAATTCTGGAGACGAGAAAAAGGCAAAGTGGCAGATGAATTTTTGCGGGACTTTCTCAAGGCAAAACAGGGATCGGATTTTAACGAACAGCAAAAATTGTTTGACCAATATCAGATGTACTGCAAGGATTTAGCAGAAACAGTAAACCTTATCAAATATGAAAACCCTGTTGAGTATGAATTTGAGGAATTAAGTAGGTGTGCTGAGGTTTATCGAGATATCCACAATTCCAATTCAGAACTTAGATCACGAATGAAATTTTATGAAAAATTCACTGCAGAATTTAGGCTCGCCCCTCAAATACTAAAGCCTTTTGTGTTATATATAACCAATGAATTAAGAATGTCGAGCTCTGAATGTGGCTTAATTTTTGATTTTTTAGAATCTTATGTAGTGCGGCGGATATTATACACAGGTCGCACTGCTCCTGCTGAAAAAATAAACGGGTGGCTTCTTGATATCCTTGATAAAAAAAAGAGTTTTAATTTGTTTGATCTATGGTACTTACTCTCCAAACAATCCCAGAGTGACGAGGCGATAGCTCATATTTTGGAACAGCTATTCCCTAATTTTAATACGTTCCCTAGTAAAGGTTCTCCAAACAAAATTCAAAGGCAAAAGACAAAGCGAAGGACTCGGAAATTAGGCCAGTACATGTCGGAGCGTATTGAATACTCTTTTAGTGACCTTAAGGTGAACGAATTTTATGAGAATTTTTGTGAAATATGGCCATCATCAGAAACCTTGCTGCAATCTTGCCTCAAAGACGGTTTGCCGATTGTTTACAGCGGGTTGTCTGCTTCGGTAGAAATCAAACCTTGGTTAGATACTTATAAGTTTGTAACCTATGATGGAGTGAGAGAACTGTTAGAATACGAAGTACAACAAGGTAATTGGGTTGGAATTGACGCGGATAGCACCAACGAAGAGAAAATTGAATTGCCAATAGAAGAAATCCTGTTTGCTGTTCCTTCAACAGCAATGTCCAGTTTGAAACATCTTCTCGATCCCGTTCAAGAAGACGTAAAAAGGCAAAGATTAACACCCGTCTCGAAAGCGGAAGTGGAATCACATCAAGTTAAGTATTGGTCTCGATTGTATAACTCGACAGTAAACTCATATTCTAAGCATTGGCTGCTGCCGGATACCGATGCGACAGCAGTTACTCGGGCTGGACATGTATTACACGGCACACTAAAAAGCTTCACTGACAGGGCAATCTATATGCAAATCAACGATCAACTCATAACTGTATACATGCACGGCCTTTATGAACTCAACACCGCCCTGAAACTTCATTCAAAACCTCACATATTTATGACTTACAATGGAATGGTAGAACTATCAAAGCACGAAACCCGAGACAACAAAGTGATAGGCAGTACGGGGAAAGAGAAAGTTATCTTGGAGAATAAAGAAATTCTTTTTGCTTTTCAAGCATCTTCAATGCGTGCCTTGAAACCGCATCTTAACGTCAGCAATAAAGGACTACCTCCCCTTTCAAAACAGGACACGTTGGAGTTTGACAACGAACGCGTTAAGTTAAAAGCAAATAGCATAGTAGAGATAGTCACTCGTGCTGGACACGTGCTTCGGGGGACGATAAAAAGTTCTGACAAAGAGGCAATACTCATAAAAATTAACAACAAAACGGTAGAGGTATTTTGGCACGGTTTGCACGATCTTGAAGTAAAAAGAAAAGCAAAAAACGAAAAAGCAGTAGGGAAGTTTGAGATGCTTCATTCAAAACCTCACATATTTATGACTTACAATGGAATAAGAAAACTGTCAAAGTATGAAACACGAGACGATAAAGTGATAGGAAGCAAAGGAAAAGAGAAAATTGTCTTGGATAATAAGGAAATTCTTTTTGCTTTCCCGGCAACCTCAATGTCCGCCTTACAAGATCATCTGAACAACACCCGAAATGATGTAAAGAATCAAAAACTAACATCTGTTCCAAAACATGAGCCTCTGAAATTTAAGAACATACAGTTAACAAAACAAAGCGAGGTAGAGATAGTCACTCGTGCTGGACACGTGCTTCAGGGTACTGTAAAGAACGTAGATAAAGAAGCAATATTTGTACAAATTGGCCAAGAAACGGTGAAAGTATTTTGGCACGGTTTGCACGATCTTGAAGTAAAAATAGAAAGACAGATAGATGTCAGGAGTAGTGGAGGTAGAAGTAAAATGCAATGGCAGTCCATGATTGGATCGAAAAACAATCAGCCTATTAGGTTTATATGTGATACAGGAATGATAGAGTTGTCCCAGATTAAATCAAGCCGATCCAATATAACTGGACTTGACGTAGACGGTACCAAAACACAGATACCAACACAAGACGTACTTTTTGCTTATTCGGTAAAAGCTAAATCTAACGATACTCCTCTCAAAATCTGGACTAACATGAAGATACTAAAATCATCGTTACTCTCATCGCATACTCAAGAATGGCAAATTGAAAACTCAACCATTAATTTTAAATTAATACCTAATTCTAACTTGAAAATAGCTACTCACTCAGGACATACACTTCAAGGTCGTATGAAGTGCCAAGATACAGACGCAATCTACGTGCAAATCGAAGAGCAACAAGTGATTATATTCAAGCATAGCTTATCTGCAATTCATCCAATAACTTCTGGGGATTTAATTCTTGAGAGAGAACCTTTCAAATTTATTACCTACGAGAAATCAATACAACTTTCACAAATTGAAACAACCGCATACGGATTAACAGGGATTGATGAAAGCGGAAACCGGTTACCACCGCTGAAAAAACTTGAAATTCTTTTCGCTTATTCAGTAAAAGCTGCTTCCGACTTGGAACCTATCAAAATTGATGCTCAGGTAGAGAATCTGAAACTAAAACCGCTTCACAAAGTTCACAAGAAACTTCGACGTGAAAGATCACATCTTGACTCAGCAATCGCAGAGGAAATGAGTGTAAGAATCCTCACCATTCAAGGGCACGTGCTTGAAGGAACGATAGAACATTTTGATGAATTTGAAATTCGTCTACGAATCAATGGGCAAAGGGTAATCGTATACAAGCACGGAATATATGAATTTTCAACGGAAGCGGAAGGTCAATTGTGATAAGATCACTGAAAAAAAATCAGAACTTTCAAACCTCAAAACACACTTTCATTTTCATCCTTAGCAATGGCATTTAACGTCCAAGTTCTGAATCTTTTTCACATTTCTCTAATTTCTTTCCTTGCATTCAAACCCATTTCGTGCTATCCTACTCTCTAAGGAGACTCGGATATGCGTCAACCCACAAACACCCATCGCACAGCAAAAGATTTATCGCCTGAAGAATTAGCAGAATACCGCCAACGGCTCGATCAACACTTCCAAAATCGGACGGTGGATGAGGCGTTGCTGCAACACGCATGGCAGACAGCACATCAAGTCGCAGCGATGCTCTATAAAGACTTCGGCGCGACACAAGTCGCGGTATTCGGTTCACTTGCCGAACAAGATTGGTTCTCAAAGCAGTCGGATATAGATATCGCTGTCTGGGGCCTTCCTGGAGATACATATCTGAAAGCATTATGGAAAACCAGAAATTTTAGCCCAGATTTTAAAATCGATCTTGTCAACTTCCAAAGTGCCAAAGGACGTTTCCGAGAACGGATTCAGACCCAGGCTGTTTCGATCCAAAAAGGAGAAACAGGTTTCAACTGGGTAAATACCAAAAATCAGGTAATCCCAGTGAGGAGCGAGAAAGTTTACAAAAAAATGAATAAGCGAAAACTCATCGAGCGAATCGTCGACGAACGTACCAAAATAGAACGAACCGTTGAGGGAATCAAGATACGCTTAGAAAAAATGAAATCTGCCTCTACTGAAGACACGGAAGATCTCAAGGTATTGGTTGCCATGCGTCTTTCACTTTTCTATACGGGATTAGAAAATATTTTCCAACGCATCGCCAAAGAAATCGACATATACGAACCTCAAGGAAAAGAGTGGCATAAAGACCTATTAGAGCAGATGGGAGCATCCCGTCCGTCCCGTCCACCCGTGATCTCTGAAGAAACGGTTGCAGCTTTAAAGCAGGTTCTAAGGTTCCGCCACCGTCCTAGGCACATCTATGTATTTGAATTAGAACCCGAGAAAACGGCTGATAACGGAAAAACGGTCTGCGATCTGTTCGACACGCTATCTGCAGAATTAGATACCTTTATTGATTACCTAAAAAAAGAGAACAATGATTGAACAAACCCTCCTTCAACAAATCACAGACTTCTGCTCCCTGCTCCGACAGATGGAAGTCAACGTAACGACAACCAATCAACTCAGTTGGTGCCAGAGCGTCCAACTCATAGATATCGGTGATCGGGACGCGTTTTATCACACGGCGCGGACAAATCTCATTTCTAAAGACACCGATATAGAGACATTTGACCTCGCCTTCAATCTGTTTTGGCGATACCCGCGCACCGAATTTGAAGCCGTTGATACAGAAAAGGAAACACCTGAACCAACCAGCCTCCAAGACCTCTCCGATATAAGCGATGAACAGGACATCCTGGAGCAGTGGGTGGATTCCGAGACAGAAGACGACGCGGAAGGCGAAGAAGACGACTCAACGGCTTATAGTGTGGAAGAAGTCCTGAGCCGAAAGGATTTTAGCGAGTTCACAACAGACGATATGGAGAAAGCCCGGGAAATTATTGCGAAATTAGCAGCAATCTTGGCGACAAGACTGAGCCGCCGAAAAGTTATTGGTAAAAAAGGTAAAATTATAGACTTCCGGCGGAGTTGGCGAAAGAGTCTCGCACACGGCGGCGAACCGCTCGAATTAATTCGGAAACAACAAAAAATTAAGAAGACAAAGATCCTGCTCCTCTGCGATGTCAGCGGCTCTATGGACTGCTACGCCAAATTTCTTATTCAATTTATATACGGCATGCAGAAAGAGTTAAAGGAAGTGGAGGTCGCAGTCTTCAGCACACATCTGACAGATATTACAGGACTCCTTCGGCGGAAAGGGTTAGCGGAAGGCTTGAACGAAGTAGCGGATGTTGTACCCGACTGGTCGGGCGGCACAAAAATCGGTGAAAGCTTGCTGGAATTCTACCGACAGTTCGCGCCCTCCTTTTCGGCATATCGGACGGTGGTCATTCTCATCAGCGACGGTTGGGACCGAGGCGATGTAGAGGTGCTACGTTATTCAATGGAGATGTTGCATCGGCATGCCTATCGGTTGATTTGGCTCAATCCGTTGCTCGGTAGTGACGGCTATCAACCGATCTGTCGGGGCATCCGCACGGCGTTGCCCTATGTAGACTATTTTCTCCCAGCACACAATTTGGAAAGCCTTGCAGAACTCACAAAAATACTAATCCCTCTCTGGGCACAATAGCATAAAGAACAGTAAAACAATCTTATATTCAAGAAAACGAGGAAATCTAACTATGCAAGTTCAAGCAGCAGTGATGCTCCAACCCGGGCAGATAGAAATCCGCGAATTTGAGAAACCGACACCCGCAGACGATGCTCTCCTGTTACAGGTCGATAGAGTCGGCATCTGTGGAAGTGATAAACACATGTATCTTGGGCATACCGCCCTGAAATTTCCGGTCATCCCAGGACATGAGGTCGTCGGGACGGTGGCAGAGATTGGTAAAGATGCAAATCAGGCTATGAACGTGATAGGTGGTCCGATCAAAGCAGGTGACCGCGTAACCGTTGTGCCGGGTTCAAAAAACTGTGGTAGATGCTACTACTGCTTACACGTCCCAGGTCGTCCGACGTTGTGTTCCGGACGGACGATCTATGGATTCAGTAACAGCGAAACGCCTCCCTATTTGAACGGCGAATTTTCTGAGTATACCTATATTCACGGGAATTCTTGGGTCTATAAGATGCCGGAAAGTGTCCCTGACGCAATTCAGGTGTTGACAGAACCCGTAGCCGTAGCAACGCGCGCCGTTGAACGCGCTTGCGCGCCGGGAGTGCCGCAAGTCGGCGACGGATACAGCATCGGAAATCGGGTTGCGGTTTTGGGATGCGGCCCCATTGGCCTGCTGGTTGTCGCAGTGCTACGGGATAGCGGTGCTGGTACCATCATTGCCACTGATCTCGTCGATAGTCGGTTAGAAATGGCGAAACAGATGGGGGCAGACGTTGTTATCAACGTTGGGAACACTACACCTGAAGAACGGATTGAACAGATACAAGACCTTACAAGTGGTGTCGGTGTGGATATCGCGATTGAGTGCGCTGGATTGCCGATGGTTTTCTCCGAAGCATTAGATGTCGTCCGACGCGGTGGGAAGGTTATTGAAGTTGGACACTATACAGACTCTGGCGATACCCGAGTGCGTCCGCATCAAATTTGTAATAAGGATCTCGATGTCTGCGGGGTGTGGGCATATCCACAAATCCAGTTTCAGACAGCGTTGGATTTCCTTCAGATAACACGTGCACCGTTGGATGAATTGATAACGCATCACCTGCCACTATACCAATTGGAAAAAGGCATTGACATGCTTGGGCAAGCAGGCGTTTACAAGGTTGTGATTGAACCACAATTGTAGCAAAGAGGGCGTTCGCTACGCTTGACCGCTAACCAAGATCATAGAGGACGAAAAATGAAGAACCATAGAAGTATGCACATATTGATATGTTGCTATATGCTGCTGTATTTCGGAGTCGGGATTAAAGTGGATGCTCTTGCCGATAGCGAGGCATCTCCTGTTAAAGATCTCCCTTCCTATGAGGCATTGGAGGAGCCACCTCTTTATAAAACCATAGAAAGCGCGAAAACCTACATTGTGCAACATCAGAACCGAGATGGTGGCTGGCCCCTGGTCCCTGGCGGAGAGAGCAATGTTGAGAACACAGCGTTCGCGATTTGGGGGTTAATCGATGCCGGATGGGGAACCGGGTCTCAGGTAGTCAGAACTGGCGTTATGTACCTCAGGAACACACAGTGGGACAACGGGAGTTGGAACAACAACACTGCCCATACCGTTTTTGCGCTCGTGGCTTTAGCAACAGCAGAAACCGATCCAGAAATCCGTTTTAAAGGGCTTCAATGGCTAAAAAAAGCACAAAATCCAACGGGTGCTTGGGGGAAAAAAGAACGTAGTGCTGACAATGTGCTTTATACCGCCGCTGTTTTAGCAGGTTTCAGGCGGCTCGGTTTCAAACAGAACTTTGCTCCTGTCTCCAAAGGGGCAGATTGGCTGGCAGAAAGTATCAACTATGACAGTGGATGGGCACTACAACGCGGCACGCAGTCGGATATTTTCGTCACATCTTGGGTGATACAAGGTTTAGAACCCGTTTACGACATCGATGCCCAAATCGCGTGGCTAAAGCAGCTACAGAACAATGACGGCGGATTCGGCAGATATAAAAACAGTCCCAGCGATCCTGAAATTACCGCCATCGCAATTATGGCACTCGCTGCTGGAAACGATCCCCTTAATACCCGTCGTGTCTCTATCAACTACCTGACAAGTATCCGGCAGGAAGACGGCAGCTTCATCAGCAATACACCTATAGAACTAACAAAACCGGTTGCTAATTTGCAGTCAACCTGTTTCGCGCTGATCGCCATTCACGCCAAAACCGCAGATGAATTGGCTCTGGAGTGAAAGTGATAGACAACCCCCGAAATGCAGCTACCGCGTCTCGTCAGCACCACCGGTGCCTCGCCATACCAGGGCCCCCGGCATAACATAGTGTTCACCTTTGGTTATCTGAGCGACCTGACGTTGGAAACTATCCGTCATGGAACTACTTTGCATGGAAGTGACACCGCCAATCACATAAACCTTTGCCTGGGCACCGCGACATACTGAAATCGCTTGCCCGACGCTATATCCTTTTTCGGTGCGTTTGCTCGTTGGTTCGTCTGTGACAATGATAAGGATGAGGTCTCGTCCCGGTTCTGTCTGAAGTTTCGGTACCCCTTCAATAACGGCATCCAGCAGGTGCTCATCCCCAGTTTTTGGGAGGCGAAAGAGCGATTTTACCTCTTCGGAAGCCAACGGCGGCTTGGTCACGACAATAGTGCTTTCGCCGCCACCGACTGCCGCCCAAAACCGGATCATCCCAAACCGATAATCCAATCCTGCCGACTTAAACACAGAGACCATCTGATCCAAACCGTCACAGGCAGCATCCGTTTTGGTTTCCATGCTTAGGCTATAATCAAAAATGAACACAACATCCACAGCTCCTGGACGACTCTCAACAAGATTCTCCGCAATGCGCTTGAATATCCCATCTACGCGAAGTATGGCTTTATCCGCAATTGTCTCGCCACTCTGGATCCGTTGCCCATCCATCCGACGCTGGTTCGAGTCAATCGGATACCATTTTCCGTTCGTCTCATCTGTAAGTTCCGCTTGGACCCGTTCGCTAATGCCGATGAAATTGAGTTGAACATCGTTTCGACGGGACAACTTGATAATCTGCTCACTAATCCTATTTTTCGCTTTTGCGTCTGTCCATGAAGTCCGCATGCGTGAGTTGGCAACCACGACAAATTGGGTTGTAATCCCATCACGGAATTCTAACTCATTCAGACCCTTCACGACTGCATCGAGTCCATATCCAGATTGAACGTTATTCCCAGATTCAACCTGCATGTCCTGGAGTGCGTTGGTAACGCTGAGATAGTCAAACGTCCACGGCTGCAGTACTACACGCGGTTCACCTTGCACTGAATGGAAATTCACTAATGCGAATCTGCAATCGATCGTCTTTGCCTCTATAACAGCAAGCATATCAACAATCTTCTTTTCAAGATCAAAGAGATGTCCCGCCATCCGTTTGCTGCCATCAACAACGAATACAATATCTACTTTCGGGTTTTGGGCGTGTTGTGTTGTCCGTTGTGCAATATCTTTGAGACTCGCCCCTATATCCGCCCTGAGTACATCCTTTTTTTCTTTCGCACCTGGATCTACCATTATCCTGTGTCTGCGCCGCGGTGGGCGGACCTGTGCTGCTGCTTGCAACGCGCCTACGAACATACCAATTACACACAAGCAACATATCCACTGTTTCTTCATACAATCTCCAATTAAAAATTTAATAAAATAGATAGCAACTTAAACTAATACGTATCTAAGTCAATCTCTTCCTCGCTAAACCGAAGATGCGCCTGATTGATTAATTCAACAACAGCATCCCACTGCTTGCGTGTTTCGTCAGAAATACCTTCCCTCTCAAGTGCTTCAGCAAATTTAAGGAGCGTCTCGCTAAACTTGTCCTGCAGGTAGACATACTCTTCCGTCTGATCCGCGTTTTTCGGTGGCTCAAAGTTTGAAATGTTCTTTCCATATCTGGCGAGCCGTTTCGCTGCTGCAATCGCTTTCGTCTTGCTCTCCTTTTCATCAAAATAATCAACAACCACGAAATAGTCGTCTATCATCAACATCATGAGTGCTTTAAGGTCTTCGACTTCAGGCATATCTTGCGTTGGAGTATCAGGCTCTGGTGTCCGCTCTATCTCCGGTTCCGATTTCTTTTTTGAAAAGAGAGCATAACTCATCACCAATGTCTTTTTAGGCAGCAAAGCGACTGCGTTTGCAGCACCCTCATGCCCGTTAATAGTCTCAACGTCCACCCCAACCTTGAAAGTGTCGCTTATACCCATACCGATGAATTGTCCGAGAAATTCTGGACTCGCAATCGCGTTGGATTCCTGATGCTCGTAGATTTCTACTTTCACTACTTTTCCTGCCATATCCAATCCGACAGCACCTCTAATAACGCCGCCTGGTCCTTCAGCATTCCCAAACAACGCCACCCCCATAGGCTTTTTCCTGTCACTGATTGGAATATAGAAAACCGGTTTCTGATCTTCCGCCAGAAGTTTAGCACCAAGTTCTTTTTCGATTATAGCAATCTGGTCCGCCGTAAGTATTGGATTTCTCAGAACGAATTTCTTCGCTTCTGAAAAGAGAGCCATTAGTTTTTGATTCGGCATCTCTGCTTCATCGGTGTTACCAATCAATGGCACACTTACTATGAAAACGACAAATGCTAACAACATATTCACACGGAATTGGCGGTTGATTTGAAAACACATTTACAAGCTCCTTATCAGCGATTGTTACAAAAATTTGATTGCTATGCGTTGTCAGTTAGTTTGATACAAATCTTTTTTTTTATCTCTGTAAGTCTACCAGAAATGTCTATTTTTACAAGGATTTTTGTTAGATTTCTATTTAACCATTTACAACCCCAAGACCTCTAACCGGAAGCTGATACTATGGCGACCTAACGATAACATTTCAACGTCAGGTCTGGTAGGCACACTCACCCTCGGTCTTAAATAACTGAACTGATAGCCAAACGAGCCGGACAACTGAGCGACACCAAAGATGCTATCAATAAGTCTTCTGTTAATTCCAGTAGACACCTCCGCCCCAAAAGTATTTTGGATGTTAGCGGGTGCAGCGAACTGTTCAGTAAAGGCGTAGAAATTCGTTCCGAGCCGAATAAAGGGTGCCCATTTTCCACGCCCACTTAGTGTGAACATCATGCCAACAGTCTCAACATCCAACATCCCGAAGGGCAAGACATCGGCGTTACCGCCGCGAGTATCCACAATGTAACGACTGAATGGAACCGAGAACCGAAGGGTAGGGGTTAATTGAAACCCAATAGAAAATTCTTCGGTGCGTGCTATCTCCAACTCGTCATCGGTGATTACCAATCCGCGACCAACGCTTACGACACCACCTTTCGCGACATGTAAGTACTTTTCAAGTTCAAGGGCAGCATCAACAGTTTGTAACCCGACAAGACTGACAAATATACAGATGCTAAATGTAACCAGACGTTTCATGATTCCTCCAATTTGGTTTCTCACCCGCTACCGTTCGCGAATCCAACGTTCGATAGGATAGAAAAGAGAGAATAATACAGGTGCCAGAACAAGGTTTGTTACCGTTGCCGAGACCATACCGCCAAAAGTAGGTACCGCGATGGGCTTCATCAATTCCGCCCCGGTAGTCGTGCTAATTTCTGCTAACATGATTGGTAATAACGCCAAAATTGTTGTTGCTGTGGTCATAATGATGGGTCGGACGCGCAATAAACCTGCATTAATCACGGCTTCGTCAATAGATTCACCCCCGCGGACGCGTTCCAGTAAGTATTCAATTAACACGATGCCATCTTCAACGGCTATGCCGAATAAGGCTATATACCCCACCCACACCGCTGTACTGTATTTAATGGCGTAACCGCCGCCCAGCACCTCTGGTGTGTATTGCATCAACCACTGCATCCACATACCACCGATGAACGCAAAAGGAATCGCAAGAAAGATTGAAAACATCGCAGAAGGCGACTTGAACTGGAGGTATAGCAATATGAAGATGACAGCAATACACACCGGGACGACAATTGCCAACCGACTGCGAGCTTCCAGTTCAGCTTCATACTGCCCACTAAAAGCGTAGAAGTAGCCTTGCGGTAAAGTCGGTTTAATCTTTTCATCAAGCGTCTTTTGTGCTAACGCCACGAAATCAACCAACCCAATCGTGTCAACATCTACATCACAAAAAACACGAGAAAATAGTAGCGTATTTTCGCTTGCGATCTTCGCGGGACCCGGGCGTCTTTCAATCGTTACGAGTTGCTCAAGCGGAATATGCAGTCCTTTTGGTGCTGGTACAAGCACACGCTTGAGTGCTTCAATATTATCCCGCAATTCCCGCATGTAACGGATACGAATCGGAAACCGCTCCCGTCCTTCAACGGTATAGGTTAAATTCATACCACCGATTGCCGTCATGATGATTTGCTGGACTGTTCGGATTTGGATGCCGTAGCGCGCCGCTGCCTCTCTGTTAATGTGAAATTCAAGGTAGGGTTTATTTCCAATGCGTTCAGCATAGGGACCCTGCGCCCCCTCAAGTTTAAGGAGTTCCTGCTCAATCCGAACAGCAATCTCTTCGATCTGCGCGAGGTCTTTACCAAACACCTTAATTCCGATTGGAGTTTGTATACCCGTTGCAAGCATATCCACACGATTGCGGATGGGCTGCGTCATAATAGGTGAAACGCCCGGCATTCGGGTCGCCTCTGTCAGCTCGGTGATAAGTTCGTTGCGGTTTTTCGTGCGGAAGTAAGTCTTATGCTCAAGGGTAGGCTCAATTTTCTCGGCGATCTGATGCAGTTTCACTTCAGTCTCAGATTCGCCAATCTTGACCTGTTCCAACCCCATTCTCGCCATCCGTTCTTCAGAGAGCAGCTCTTCCAAAAGGATCCGTAACAACCAGACACGATAAAGTTTTTCGCGCTCGTTAACTGATAGATAAGAATTGTGGTACGTTGTCGCCAAGGTATCAAATCGCTTTATGGCGGCTTTAGCAATGTCATCCAAAAAATCAGCGTTAATATGACCGGCGTGTTCTTCACTCATAAGTCCGTCACGTTTTAAGCGTTGAACGAGGCGATCCACAAGCTCCGTCGTCGCGCTATGTTTAACAGCACGCCGGGGCCATTCTGCTGGATCAACTATATTGACAATGGTTTCAAACATGCCAATTGGAGCGGGATCGGTTGCTGTTGTCGCTCGCCCTAACTTTCCAACAACGAGTGAAACCTCCGGGAATCGATTCATAATCAAATCCTGTTTTGTCATCACATCTTTTGCTTGCGTAATCGAGGCCCCCGGGAGCAGCACCGGCATAAATAGCAGTGCCCCTTCGTTAAGTGGCGGCATGAATTCTTGCCCAATATTTTTATAGAAAGGCGTTAGTGGTATACTCGCCATAAAAATCAACACTGCCAAGGCAACAACAGCGAGTTTTGTCCAAATATTCTTTACAGCCAATCGAATAATCGGACGATAGAGAGTTCTGAGCAACCAAGTAATCCCATCCGCCAACTTTCGCAGAGGCCAGCCGAGCAACGCCAGAAGTTGTGACACTCGCTTGGAAACCGTCCCTGTCCGGGTTCTCGTCGGATCTGTGATTAGAAACGACGCTAAAACGGGTACAAAACTAATCGCCAAGAGGGCTGCGCCGAGCATCGCAAATGTTTTTGTATAGGCAAGCGGCTTGAAAAGTTTACCCGCCTGACCCGTAAGAGAGAAAACAGGTATGAACGCAACAATAACAATAAGCATTGCAAAGAAGATAGGGGGCCCCACCTCCCTGGCAGCACGGGTTGCCACTTGGAGCTTGCTTTCACCAGGATGCGGTTCCCGCAAATGCCTCGCGATATTTTCTGTCATCACAATACCAGCATCTACCATGACACCAATAGCGATGGCAATACCACCCATCGACATGATATTCGAGGGTAAACCAATAATCCGCATGCCTACAAACGAAAGCAAAACCCCCATCGGTAAGACGAGTGCTATTATCAGGCTACTTGAAACTTGTCCTAAGAAAAGCAGGATAACAACTGCCGCAACGATGATTTCCTCTGTCAACGTTTCCTTCAGCGTGTCGGTTGCGCGGTGAATAAGATGGCTCCGATCATAGAATGAGACAATTCGGACACCGGGCGGGAGCCCAGGTGTGAGTTCTGCTATTTTCGCCTTGACGTTTTCGATGACGCGCAGCGGGTTATCACCGTATCGCATGAGCACGACCCCGCCGGTCGCTGGAATGCCAGCTTTGTCTAAAGCACCGCGTCGAAAGTCGGGACCTTCACTGACTGTTCCAAGGTTTTTGACGTAGATAGGTACGCCGTTGTGTTCCTTGACAACGATGTTTTCTATGTCCTCAATGCTTCTGATAAAACCCAATCCCCGAATCAGGAACTCCATCCCGCCTTCCTCAATAACCTTTGCGCCAACATCAAGATTGCTCCCACGGATGGCGTTGTAAACCGCCGACAGCGGCACCTTATACGCCAACAAAGTGTTTGGATCGATGTCAACCTGATACTGTTTGACATATCCGCCGACCGAGGCAACCTCGGAAACGCCATCAGCAGAGGCGAGATAGTAACGAACCGTCCAGTCTTGAAGGGTTCTCAGTTCATGAAGCTCTAAATTAGAGGCAATGAGCGTTTCTCCATCTTCTGGACATTTACCGGGTTCCGCGTAGCGTTTCGTGGGATGATTAGGGCAGTAGTACCCGTTCTCAACGGTGTACCAAAATACCTGTCCTACACCGGTTGCATCAGGCCCAAGAATCGGTACAACCCCTTCTGGCATGTCTTTTTGTGCAAGATTCATTCGCTCCAGGACCCGCGTGCGTGCCCAATAGAAATCAACATCATCTTTAAAGATAATGTTAATGTAGCCAAAACTAAACATCGAAGTCGATCGAACATCCTTGACATCGGGGATCCCAAGCATGGTAATGCTCAAGGGATAGATAACCTGATCCTCAATATCCCGCGGGCTTCGCCCGGGCCAATCTGCGAAGACAATAACTTGGTTTTCACCGATGTCCGGCATAGCATCAATTGGTGTGCGGTTCAATGCCCACCAACCCGCCATAGTGATAAAGACAAAGATAACCAATACCAAGAGGCGGTTTTTCATGCAGATTTCAATAATTCGGTTAATCATGTTCTTTCTCACTTCTTGTAAATATGTTTTATTACCGCAACCTTTTCCTAAGAGCGATTTGCAATTACAACTTCAGCTCAAGGCGAAGGAAATCTCCAAGGTTAATGTTGATGGACAGGCGGTTTTGATTCTTCACCGCCGAGCGCGCCACCATAAGCACCTGATGCAGAACCCGTCAATTGCGTCTGTGAGTCTATCAGGAAATTGCCATGGGTAACAACCATATCGCCAGGCGTAAGCCCACTAACGAGCGGATAGTATCGGCGTTTGGTTTCTGAGCCATCCGATGTTCCCCAAGCTTCCGGACCCACCGCAACTTCAATCTGTTCATAACCTGATTCACCGCGATCCACAAAGACTATCTTCCGTAAACCCGTGTCAATGACTGCAGTTTTGGGTACAGTTAGGACTTCACCCGTCATGTGGAGGGGTTTTCCATCACGCGGACACAGCCCTGGGACAGTCGCGTACTCATCGGGATGATCAGGACACACATATTTGAAAATCAGGGGCGGCAGATCTGAATCGACCGTAGGTTGATGTGCGTGGAAATGGGTGTCAGTTCCCGTAGCTGTCGGCTGTTTTTCAACGAGATCCATGCCACAGATAGCACATTCTCCGAATTCTTCAGACTGCACTTCAGGATGCATCGGACACGTCCAAACAGTTGCTGGAGTCTCTGCAGGTGCAGATAGCTCCGCCCTTTCAACGAGATCCATACCGCAGATAGAGCATTCACTGAATTCCTCAGATTGTACTTCAGGATGCATCGGGCAGACCCACTTCCCCTCTGCTTCAGACACCGATTCAGACGCAATAATATCGGAACGTGCCGGCTCCAGATCCATGCCACATATTTCACATTCAGCGGGATGTTCAGACGTAACCCATGGATGCATCGGGCATGCATACGGTGCTTGAGAGATCGCGCCATGCGTATAGATTTCTGCAAGTGTCGGTTTGATCTGAAGCGTTACATACATCCCTGGGCGGAGGCGTCCAGTCGAATTGGGTACTTCTATTTGAACTTTCTGGGTCCGCGTCTGCGTGTCAAAGAATGGATAAATGTAAGTAACTTTGCCAGAAAATGTTTGCCCAGGCATTGACTGTGCCGTAATTTCAACCGCTTGCCCCATGTAAATCCACGGCAGTTCATATTCATAAACGTCCGCCATAATCCATAGACTGTTGAGATCCGCGATACGGTAAAGATTCATACCTCTGTTTACATGTTGACCTTGGCTCACATTCATGTGAACCACAGTACCAGCCATCGGCGCAAAGAGGGGTAAAGTTGTACTGACTTCCCCACGGTTCCGAATATCCTCAATCTGGTTTAAGGTTAATCCGTACAATTCAAGTTTGGACTTCGCAGCGGTAAGTGTCTGTTCAACTGATTTGCGAAGTTCCACGTATTCTGTATTTTGAAGTTCCTCAATACTTTTAAGTGCTGTTAGATATTCTTCTTGTGCTGTGACCAATTCCGGGCTGTAGATAGACAAGAGTTCATCCCCTTTACGGACGTTGATACCCGTGAAATCAATGTGCAAGTCCTCAATCCACCCAGAAATTCGTGTTGAAGCATAAGCCATACGCGTCTCGTTATAATCCAAAACACCAACGGTTCGGATTTCACGCGACACCTCCCGGAAAACAACCGGCTCGGTGCGCACTGGAATCAACGCCTTCTGTTGTTCAGTGAGTTCCAACCCTGAACCTTCGTAGATAGGAATCAGATCCATCTTACAAACCGGACAACTACCAGGTTCCGCCATTTTGACCGTGGGGTGCATAACGCAAGTCCAGAACCGAATCGTTTTTGCTTCATCTGAGGATGCCATCATCGGTGCATGGTCAGCGTGTTCCTCCATACCAGATGTGTCCTTTAATGTTGTATCAGTTCCTTCACTTGGCGCATGGTCGACGTGTTCATCCATGCCTGACATGTCCTCCGATACCGAGTCATGTTCTTCACTAACACGATGCGCCATTTCAGCGTTCTCTTGCTGATTACAGCCGAATATAAAAAGCAGGGTAATTATCAGTGCAGTTGCGAGGTAGAAATTTCTATACATTTTGTGAACTCCTCGTATTGTCTGTGTTTTTGCTTTACGGATTAGATGCGCGTCTCTCAAAAGAAATTAGCAACGAATACACGCTAAGATTCTATACAAGAAAAGACTATTCTCGAGTCAATGGCTGCTTTGGTAATATTATCCCAACTGCCTGTTCTAACTGGGCGAGATGTTGACGATAATCGCGCAATGCTCGCTGTTCTTCAATCCTCAAATTTAATAAAGTACGTTGCGCGTCAAGAAAACTCAAAAAGTCAATTTGTGCCGCTTGGTAAGCCGTGTTCGCGGCATCCAACGCCTGCCGTGCCTGCGGTAGCAGCGTCTGTCGATAGAGTCGAATACTCCGATTTGCTGTTTCCATAGCAAAATGATGTTTTTTTACAACAAAACGGATATTGCTCTCGAGTTTTTCAATTTGATGTTCCATCGCTTCAATTTTTACATCCATTTCATGGATGTACGAACTTCGGTGTGCAAACCACGCCGTAGTTGTTGGATTCAATGTCCGTCTTGTAGAAAATGTCATCGGCATTTTTTCTGTGTGTTTTAAGTCTCCCATACTCCGGTTTTCAAAATAACTCGGACCGAGAGTCGGGTCAGGATATGTCATTTGCTTTGCCATTTCCACAGCCAAACCCATCTTACTGATTGCCAACTTCTGTTTTTGGATTTCCTGACGTTTCTCAACTGCTAACGGATACAACTCACCCAAAGTCGGTATAACCCTATTCTCTTCCACTGGCACTGGAACGCCTAACGGCAAATCCGCAGAAACGTTCAACAGCGTATTAAGACGCGCAATAACAGTCTCCCGCTGTTGTTCGAGCGTAATAATTGCATTTGCTAATTTCGATAACTCTACCTGCGCCATAATAACGTTTGAATATTTGCCTCGTCCTACGCGAAACTTCGTCTGAGCAATAGCAATCATCTGCTCCAGCAATTTTTGATTTTCTTCGTTAATACGGGTCGTTTCAACAACAAAAAGATAATCGTAGTAAGCTAACCTGATTTCGGTCACCAGATCACGCAGCGCGATTTCAAACTCTTTTTGGGCGATCAGAACATCCTCAGTAATAATCTGCCCTTTCAACGCCAAGGTCCCCGGGAACGGAAATTTCATTGCCATCATCTCTTTATGCTGTTTCGGTCCAACTTTCGTATCAAGTTGTTTTGTGAAGGCGTTATACTGACGTAACACGTTCTCTAAGTAAGCAGCCTGCGGATATTGCTCCAACACCGCCCGAATTTTTTCCCGGATAGATTTCAAACCAGGGTTCCATTCGTACCCGAACGCCACAAGGAGTTCCAACGTAATTGGTTCGGCAAGTCGTGCCTGCGCTGCTTCAGGAGACGCTGCTAATTGACGATAGGCTCTCACAGGGTCTGTTGAAACATCGTAAAACAGATTTGGCATCAGCGTTTCACTCTCTAATTGCGCTTGCCACTCTTTCTGATATTTCAATATCTCTGCTTCAATTTCGCTGAGAAATGCGTCTGGTTCTACAATCGATTCGCTTTCAACATCCGTAATTTTCTTCTCTACTTCCGTATAGTAATACGCCGATTGTTCTAACGCAGTGCCACGCAATTCTTGGTACGTCTCCAGTTGACGGCTCGCACACCCACCTACCAGAACAGCAAGTATTATGAGACCGATTTTAATGGCTGTCGGTACGAAAATCTGCATCAGCAGATTTTCTTTCAGGCACCGGTTGTCGGTTAAAGAGGGATCTGGTTTAACAAAACCTTCTTGTGACTGACAACTGATAACTGACAACTGACAACTATTTAATCTGTAAATCATCAATCCTTCCCCCGACGAGCTGCTCTAACCGAGCGAGATTCTGCTGATAGTCTGCAATCGCACGCAGGCGAGCGAGATTAAAATTCAACCAAACGCTCTGCGTCTCAAGAAACCCAGTAATACTTTTGGGCCCTTCTTGGTGCCATGTCTCAGCAACTTCAATAGCAGCAGCCGCTTGCGGGATAAGCGTGGTCTCATAGAGTTCAACGAGCCGTCGCGCGTTCTCAAGTCGAAAATAAATCTTTCGGAGGGCAACCCGCGTTGTATCCTCAAGGGAATGTTTGTTCGCCTTAACGACCTCATGATTTTGCTGAGCTTCTCGAACCTTGCTACTATTCTTTAGATCCGACCACGGAATTGTTATACCAAAACCGATAGTGAATGGATTTTTACCACTACCAAGGGCATCCGGCATCAAGGCTTCACCCGTTTCTATTGTCATTAAATCAAGTTTAAGCATGGGTTTGGTCTGAAGCTCGGCAAGTGCGATCCCTTCGCTGGCTTTCTCGATGCTTAATTCGGCAATTCGTAATTCCTGCCGTTTTGATAATGCTTGTTTCTCAATATCAACCAATCCCACATCAAGCGGTTCGTACGGAACAGGTGCTGTCGGACCCAGTACCGTTGCTGAAGGAATCGACAGAATTCCTGTGATGTTTGCATGTTCAACGCGTTGTAACTCCTCCAGCAGGATAAGATCATACTCCAATTGCGCGAGCTGACTCTGTGCCTTCAGGACATCATTGAGCACCGCCTTTCCTTCGGCATAACGAGCGGTGGCAATCGTGAGAATAGAGGCTACCAGTTCGTGATTCTGTCGCGTCAACTCGACTGCCCTTTGGAGATATGCCAACTCGTGGTAACTCAGTTTCAATTCAACAATAAGATCGCGTATCACCTGTTCGTGCTTGATTCGCTCAATCTCAATTGCCTTCTTGATGACCTCTCCCGCCGCATCAAGCGTGCCAGGGTACGGAAATGCCTGTGAAAAACTAACCCGATGACGCTGAGGCCCCACGCGCGTCTCCACGCTTCTCAAGAAGTAACCATACATAAACATCGGATCCGGCAATGCCGTCACTTGTGGGTACTGCTCAATCGTCGCCTGCCACCGCGCTTTTGCAGCTTTAACTTTTGGACTTCGTTCAACAGCAGCCCGAATTAAACTTGGCAGCCCAAGCGTCTCAGCAAACAGTGTCGTCACATCAGTTTGCTCCGGCGTTGGCACTGTCTGCGTCATTCCGTATGCCTCCATTTGTACCAGAATACCAAACATCAGCACACTTCCAATAATGACGACTGCGACTTGGTAAAGCACACTAACTTTAGGCATCATCGTCTCCTTGTTAATAGTCCTCAGCTAACAGCAACCAGCAGAGAGTGTAACTTTAACAGAAACCCTTTTACTGAAGGCTGAAAGCCGAAGACTGAAAGTCACTAAAGTGAAATTTTAACAGCCGGGCTCGTCACCCGAATGCGAACCTCGTGTTCATCACCGGTTGGCATAGCGATAAACCCTTCGTAGGTGCGGGTCATTTTACTATATTTCAGCAATGTCATCTTCGTTTCCCCTTCGGCATTGGTAACCTGAAGGGCGAGCTTCACATCGCCTAACGCAACTTCTCCGTGACCTTGTATCGGGTACACACTGAAATAGTGTGTTTTTCCCTTAATCTCATCGGCTTTTACCATGCCTCCCATTCCCATGTGAGACATCATTCCTTTGTAGGCATCTGTCGTTAACACGTTGAGATCGAAAGTCAAATTTCCCACTGAAATTGTTTGGAGGAACTTATCTGGATTCGCCTTGAACATCTTTGCCTGCATGTCGCTGCAGAGATAGTAGGCTTTTCCGTCCTGTTCAACTTTAACCATTGCCGAAGGCTTCATCATCATGCCGTCAACCACACAACGGACTTTGTCGTTCTCAGCAGCCATGTGACCTCCATGCTGATGGGTTGTTTCATGTGCTTTGTGAGCATCCTCTGCTTTAAGGGAAAAGACTAAAAACAGCAGGATAGTGGTAATTGCTAAGAAGGAGGCGACAATTCGCCCCATCGCTTTCATCTTCATCTGTTTCTCCTTTTTTCTACCTTACGGATTACCCGGCTTTCGCCGAGATTTAGACAGTGTGCTGATAAACGGAAGATTAGACTATTTCTTCACGTTAAATTAAAATGAATAGGTTGTGGTCAAAGAAACCAAATTGCCAAATTCAATCGCATCCCCTTCATCATAAAGGGTCTCTTGTGTCAGTGGAAACATAACGTTAGCAGACACAACAATGCCATCTAATGTTGCCAAAGACATACCCAGTGCTGCCATGCTATAACGCAGTCCGGTATTGATATCACGCTCCCCATCCCAAATGGCAGCAGATTGATAAAATCCGAGATAGTTTCCGTTAAATGAAAGCCAATCAAAGAGACGATACATAAAACCAGCCGTATAGCTTAACTCCACTGGACCTCGATACGTCTTGCTATTTTCATAGAACGGAAACGTGCCACGTGTCGAAGCAGTGATCATCATACCCCGATAGAGAGGTAAACTGTATCGCAAATTAACAATTGGGTTAAAGGTACCAGTGCCGAATTGGATATGGAGATGTTCGATACCAGCATCCCCAAGTTTCCATGGATTTTCTTCTGTTCTACCGGTTGGAATCGTTGTGCCTAACCGGGCAAACAATATATCATTTGCTTTAAAAAGCCCACGAAACTTATAGCCTAAGAACAAATCTGAATCCGCAAGCCCGGTGTAGGTTTCATCCCGATGATGGATGTCTCTACTCCGCAAAATGGCTTGCTTATCTTCAGTAGTCACCGGATCAATCCACTCAATGCTTGCTCTTTGGTCTTTGACCGCATACGGAACATTTGCCTGCAACGTCCATTGATCGTTAAGCAAGTATTGTAACCCAACATCAATCCGGTAAGTACTCAATGCCACATGGTGTCTATGCAAAGGAGCATCTATTATCTCTCCTGCTGTGGACAGCCCTGTTGACGCTCGATGCCCACCTTGTGCATCAGGCGAAACCAACATATTGATATTTACTCGAAATTGTTCTATCTCTTTTGAAGCCAAACTGACTTCACTCATCATACCGCTTGGCGGTAAGACGGGATTGCTTCAAGCTGGGCAACTCTCTTGTGCGAATCCGAAAGAGACAAAAACCCAACTGGACAACATCACGCAGAAAAACAAACGCATTTTCATAATTTGTAATTTATACCATCCATAAAATATTGTAGCGCAGCAAGACACAAGACTTCTCACTACAGATCTATTAGCAGTTCTCCGCACAAATTTTCACTCAAAGAGAACGCGGGAAAACGATGTGTAAAAGTATTGGTAATAAAGGATAGGTGAATGCTTCAGGAATTTTTTGGAAACTCACCTAAGACAGGATAGATGGAGGACCTCTACGGGATAGAGAGTGGTCGGGGAAAAACGTGGAGATTAAAGGTACGCGGAGCGTTTGGAGTGACTCCGACGGTGTGATAGGTAAAGTCGCTGAGATAGGAAGGGTTGAGACGAGCGACTGTCCGATCAATTCACGGAATTCGGACGTATTGTGCCTGTCATCTGGAATCACAAGTTCTAAATCGATCGAACAACATAACTTACCACTTTCTGACGGTGTTTCGGCTCTATCCCCTGTGCCTGTCTTGGGACTCTGGCAGCAGCTTGATTGGACTTTAGTAG
Source organism: Candidatus Poribacteria bacterium (assembly GCA_965232115.1). Lineage (GTDB taxonomy): Bacteria > Poribacteria > WGA-4E > WGA-4E > WGA-3G > WGA-3G. The sequence goes on along the minus strand of OZ246958.1, from coordinate 1,340,653 downwards.
CACCGTTCAGGACCTCTTGAGACCCGCTGTAACAGAACTTTTGCTCAAAAGCCGAGCATAGAAGCGGGCATACCGAATAAACATACAATAGCCCTACAAGTAGAATGAGAACTTGTCGATGTCTCTGCAACATTGCTCAATCAACTCCGTTATTTCATTAGAAAGTGGGAACCAAATAAACGCTTTAGGGTATTATACACCAAAACATCAAAAAGTTGCAAAAAAAAATCAGGTAGCCGAATGTACCCCAATTTCATTCTTTTTTCATGAGATATTAAGTTGACAAACATCTAAATTCAAGTTGCATCACAGATGGAAATAAGATATACTATACCATTAAGTATCTGCGCCAAGTTTGTGATATTCTTAAATGCCACTTTCTATCAGCAAAGAGAAACAGAGATCGGAATCAAGCTGCTGTAGTTTAAATCAAGACGGAGGCAATCTCATGCCGTATATTAAAATTCCAAAGGAATGGGAAATTCCTGAAAATCAGGCAACATCTGAGTCAGATTATATCAATCGTCGGAAGTTCATTAAAGATTTGGGATTAGCGGGCGCGGGTGCGTTACTCTTTTCGAGTTCAAACGCCTGTGCACAGAACAAAGGGGTCGAAAAACAGTTAGAGCCGTATCGTGCACAGAAACTTAATGCTGAAAATAATCCGAACTTTACAGTAGATAGACAGATGACCGACGAAGTTGTTGCTGCTACCTATAACAACTATTATGAGTTCACCACCTCCAAGAGCGGTGTTTGGAAAGAAGTGAAGAAATTCAAAACACGGCCTTGGGAAATCGAAATATCAGGACTCGTCGAAAAACCGATGACCTTGGATATTGATGATTTAATCAAACAGATGCCACTGGAAGAGAGAATCTATCGTTTTCGGTGCGTTGAAGCATGGGCAATGGTGGTCCCTTGGATCGGCTTCCCGATGAAAGCACTCCTTGAAAAAGTTCAGCCAACAGCGGATGCCAAATATGTGCGAATGCTCACATTCATGGATTCAGAGGTAGCACCGCAACAACGCAATTTGCGCTATCCGTGGCCCTATTATGAAGGACTCACATTGGCTGAAGCGATGAATGACTTGACAATACTCACTGTCGGTATTTACGGACACATTCTACCACCACAGCACGGTGCACCCATTCGGCTCATCGTGCCTTGGAAGTATGGGTTCAAAAGTATTAAATCTATTGTTAGCATTGAACTGACAAACAAGAAGCCACGCACTTTTTGGAATACGCTTGCACCGCGGGAGTACGACTTTGAGGCGAACGTCAATCCGAACGTGCCGCATCCGCGGTGGTCACAAGCCAGTGAGAGAATGATTGGAACCGGAGAAAGGCTCCCAACAATGATTTACAACGGTTACGGCAGCTCAGTCGCTCATTTTTATCCGTAGGTTTCGTGGTGAACCTCACGCGTGTTGGGAGGGACGGGTGACTAAATATGAAAAACCTTATTCTTTTCCTATTACTACTGCCGATACTTTCAGCATCAGCCACCTGGGAATCAGTAGAGAGCCCACATTTTCGAGTCTACTATCAAGAAGGGACAGCGGATCCAGTGTCAATTCTTCAGATTGCAGAAGAGTTTTACGCTGAAATGCCGCAGCTCACCAGTCGTATGTCGCCAGGAATAATTGACATCTGGGTCTGTGATACACAGAAAGCATTTCAGGCTTCTGTTCACGCACCCATTCAGGATTGGGCGGTCGGGTGTGCCTTTCCGCTGAGTCGCCGGATTGTTATCCAAAACCCAAAACATATAGCTCTTGCCAAACTACAGTTAGTGCAAGTCCTTCGCCACGAAATCGCACACGTCCTCTTTGGACAGTGTACACGCAAAGCCGTTAAAGAGATCCCCTTGTGGTTCGTGGAGGGTATTGCCATCTATTTTGCTGATGAATGGGTGCCGAGCCGACACGGAACATTACTCAAACACATATTCTCGAAATCTATACTGCCACTTCAAGAGTTGGAGCGAAGTTTCCCGCGTTCGCAAACAGGTGCCGATTTAGCTTACGCCGAAAGCCAAGACGCTGTCCGTTGGTTAGTTGAAGTCAAAGGTAGAGAGGCATTGTTTGACATTATTGCGAAACTTCATGCTGGTCGTAATTTCAACACTGCTTTTGAAGACGTAGTTGGATGGAATCTCGCCACCTACGATGTCCGTTGGCGCGAATCGTTGATGGAGCGTTACCGATGGGCATCTCTTTTTTCCAACTCATACATCTTATGGGGTGGACTCGGCGGTCTCGCGCTCCTCGGCTATCTTGTCTGTTGGAGCCGCAGACGGCATCACCTCAATAAACTCGCGCAACAGGAAGATACTGTGGACGCATTCTTTAAGGTTTAAGGATCGATGAACGCCCCTATAGTTTACACCATCCTCTGTTTTTCGCTCGCTTCAATAGCAATAGCACAACCCAAACGGCTTGCAGAATACCCTAATCAATTGACACGCGATGGACACATCGTTGTTCTACCGAATCACGGCACTGTCTATATTGTTTCTGATCTGCACGCACATTGGGACGATTTTAACCAGTGGTTACGACTCACAAACCTCATCGAGCGGATTCAAGCAGGTGAAGACGTTTACGGACTAATACTTGGAGATGCGGTCGACTATAAGCCAGATGAACCGAGGCACCCTCCTTATGGCGATATACGTATTGTTGACCGGATAACCGAACTCCGAAGGCAACTCGGCGATAATGGTAACAAGCTTATTTATGTTCGAGGAAATCATGAGTTCGCCGCAGCAGACACCTACGCAATGCTGAAAAAGATGGGGATGACCGTAGAAAACCGACCTGAAGTGATCCGGGCATTATACGCCAGTCCGTCGGGTGCTTATTATGAACAGTTCAACTTCATCGAAAGAATGACGGATGCACACTACGAATTCCTTATGAGTTTGCCAACAGTTGTTATTGGAAAAAATGGCTTCGTTGGTATTCATGCTGGACCGGCACGTCTTGTCACAAGTCTCACCGACCTCGTTGCTCCAAACCCTAAAACTTTGGAAGAACTCCTCTGGCACCGTCCAGAAATCGCATATAGTGGTGGATATACTTTAAGGCACATTGAAAAATTTCTTAAAACTGTTCAGGGAAACCTTCTTGTCGTTGGACACACACCCATCAGTTATTTCCCAAGAAAAAACGTCAGAGATGGCATAGCAACCTTCGGAGAAAGCCAACTCATCTTTTCAACGGGTTACAGCGGGCCACCGGGAGTTCCGACATATATTGAGATTGACTTGGCAGAGACCTATCCGTCTGTACACGCCTTGAAATTAGGCGTGAACATCCACCATCTTTATAACGATACTGGGAAGTGAAACGGTAGCACCAGTATACCGCCGCAGGAAAGACACCCGTCATGCGACCACTCATTTATATCATGACTCCCGTGCTGATTCTCACTATCCTTCTTGCCTCTCGTTTTGTAACATGGGACGCAATAAAAGGGGAAAATCCACAAGCACAGGAATACGTCCAAAAAGGGACCCTATCGCTCAGAACATGGAAAATTCCGCAGGCTATAGCGGCATTCACACAAGCAGTTGAAATTGAGCCACGGTATGCGGAAGCCTATGTGAAACGTGGTCTTGCCTATTACCGCGCTGGAGACTATAAAACAGCAATAGCGGATTACACCCAAACTTTAGAACTCAAACGATACCAAGCAGACGCTTATGCAAGTCGCGGCGATGCGTATCGTGCATTGGATGACGCGCAGCAAGCCATCGCAGACTACACCGCCTCCGTAAAAAAAAGGTGGAGTCCACGTGTCATGCGGAAACGCGCACAAACCCATCTTGAACATGGCGATCCTCAAAATGCGCTCGCTGATTATGATACTGTGATTAAGCGACAGCCGAGTGCAGTAACGTACTACTTCCGCGGTAATACCCACTTTCAACTTTTCACCCAAGGTGATAAAGACCGTTTAAAACTTGCATTGGCAGACCTGGACCGAGCCATCGCTTTGGAGCCACGGTTTGCTCGCGCTTACATGAGCCGCGGGCTGATTCACGAACACTCACGGGCACATACATCAGCAATTGCCGACTATACACACGCCTTAGAACTTCTTACTGAAACAATCCAAACGTGGCAAGGTGATCCTAACGCCCTCATACAAGCCCACTATTGGCGTGCCTTAATCTACCAGAAACTCGGCGAAGTTGCTAAGGTAGAAAAAGAGATCCATGAGGCAAACAGACGTATTTTCAGTTTTTTTGTTGAAAAACTTCAAAAAATGTGATATATTATATAGAGTGAGGTACTTATGCATTACTGCTCAGTTTCCTCCGTTTTCATGTGGGCTCTTCCGTATTGCACACACAGAATATCTTACAGCTACTCACACGTTCATTGCTAAGTTTTCAATGGGAGGCTATTAGAATTAATATGACCGGAGATGCGTTGGGTTTAATTGAAACGAGAGGCTTGGTTGGTACTATCGAAGCCGCCGATGCGATGGTGAAAGCAGCAAATGTCCAACTTGTCGGCTATGAACAAGTTGGAGGGGGTTACGTAACCGTCATGGTTCGTGGTGATGTCGGCGCAGTAAAAGCTGCAACGGATGCTGGTGCCGAAGCCGCTGCACGTGTAGGTGAAGTTGTCTCTGTTCACGTGATTCCACGTCCGCACGCTGACGTTGAAACCATCTTAAGCAAAGCGTAAACTATTTGTTAATCAGGATTTTATAACCAAAAAGGCGAATCACAAATGCCAGACCAAGCCCTTGTTGAGTTGATTACCCGCCGTGTCGTCAATAGACTGACGACAGATCAGGCGTGTAGCGGTTGTGCTTTGCGAACCTGTGATGCGGGGAATCGTGCATGCGATGCCGTTGCACAGCAGCAGCAGATTCCAGTCGGGGTCTCCGCAAGACATGCCCATGTAACACAGGAGCACCTCGAAATCCTCTATGGTGCTGGACATCAACTCACTGTCTACGCCCCGCTCTATCAGCCTGGAGCATTCGCGGCAAATGAAACAGTAACTATCGTTGGAAAACGGATGCGGGCTATCGAAGCCGTTCGCATTCTCGGTCCCGTACGGGACTACTCTCAAGTCGAAGTCGCACAAACGGAAGCAATTCGACTCGGATTAAACCCACCTATTCGAGACTCCGGCGACCTTGCTGGTGCCGAACCGATTACGCTCATCGGTCCCGCAGGAAGCGTCTATTTGGAAGAAGGGGCGATCTGCGCAACACGACACATTCACATGACTCCTAAAGAGACGGAGGCTCTTGGTATCCACGAGAATGATCTTCTGAAAGTACGCTTTCCTGGTGAACGCGCTTTAACACTCGAAAATGTGCGTCCGAAGATCTCCGAGGGATATGCGCTCCAAATGCACTTGGATACCGATGACTCCAATGCCGCTGGTCTGAAAGGCGGCGAACCTGTCGAAATCGTGCGCGATGCAGGATAAACTCGCAGATTTCCTATAGTTTTGAACTAATATGAACCAAGAATTGATTGACCAGATTAGGAAAGTTGTAGAGAAGGTACTGCAAGAACAGACAACTACTACAACGCAAGCTGTACACGAAAAACAACTACTCGCTATCTTTGGTGCTACACAATTTGAATTGGATGAGCCCCTCAAGCAGCTTCAGATATGCCAGCAGAATGGGTGGAAAATTACAATAATTCTGTCCGAACTCGCAACTAAAGTTATAAATCTTGAATCGATTCATGCTGCGTTTGGTGAAGATAACACTTTGGAGGAAAATGCACTAAGCGATATATCAGCTTTTGTGGCGACCTATCAGCAGATCGTGCTTCCTGTTTTTTCGCATCCAATGGTCGCAAAACTTGCGTTAAGATTGGTGGATACACCGTGTAGTTACCTCGTTTTTGAAGCACTCTCTAAAGGAAAAAAGGTTATAGCCACCTCCGACGCACTTAATCAAGGTGAGACTTCTACAAAAATCGGTGCTATCGAAGCTGAATATGTAAACCTTTTGTCCGAACTGGGCGTTCAATTGGTCCCGATGATGCAAATTGCCGAATTCGTCACGGAGAAAACGGACAGTTCACCTGCCACTTCGGAAAAGTCTTTGATTAGTGCATCGACTATTTCAAATTTGGATGCGAATGTGCGCGAGTTGGTTTACGCAAACGACGCGATCATTACACCACTCGCCCGAGAACATGCTAAAAAAAGAGGAATAAAACTGATTTCTTTAAATAACTCCGATTAATCCTTGACAACACTTGAAGGAAATTGTATCATTTTTGCAATACGCTCGCGAAGAAGAAGATTACTTGATTATATCCACGCGGCACCGCACGTAATGGGTAGAAAAATCCATTAGCAATGCCAAGTAAAGGAGATGAAGATAGGAGGATTCTTATGAAAACCCGGATTTCCATTTTTAGCGCAGCATGCGTGATCAGTTGTTTTCTATTTGTTGGGTTGCTAAGCCCCATTGCTGCGGATTACGATTACTATGCAGATCGGCTCAGTCGTGAACACCGTGTAGCAAATGAGGTCGATGAGTGGATAGAACGAGGCAGCGCGACGATTACTGCAAGTCCGCGCTTTGAAGATGGCATAAGACTCACCGCATGGGCAAATTCTGCTCAGAACACTGATGATTACGAATTCGCGATTGCAAGTGCGGTATACCTCTTTGAAATTCCAAGCGGAACACAGTATATTGAGGTTCTGGTGCGATATCGCGGAGAACCGCATCGTTTAGAGATTGAGGACTATGAAGAGCCCATCGCTGGACGTGCTTGGATTCGTAACACCAAGCGAGAGGCAACACGACGCGGTTACTATGATGAAAACGCCAGTGAGACGCGTTACGGCGACACTTTCGTCCTTCGAGCGAAAAACCGATCCGAACGCATCAAAATTCCGGCTGTGGGTCATGTCAAAGATGGATGGATGGAACTACACATCGTTGCTGAAGGGGGCGAACAGATTGACGTAGAGCATATTGAAGTATCCAGCTATCGTAGGCAGCCGAAAGTTAGAGTAATTCAACGATACACGCCGACATATCGTTGGCGCCCATGGCACCGTTATACTTATCTCTACTTTTACGATGGTCCAGTCTATTACGCGACAGACTACGACTACTACCTCCGATGGAGTTACCCGATCTACGATCATCACTATCTCTCCATTCGTTCGTATTATGGGGGATACCTCGGACGCTACCGTGGCTATTATCCGAGTTCGTATTATCGCTATTACTCCCCATATTATGGCTCTTACCACTCGTACTACCGTGGCACGCCGAAAGTTTATCAGCGACGGACTCGGTTGAATAAGTGGAGCACACAGCATGAGTCAACGCGTCGGCAATACAGTCGGAGCCGATTGTCGGCAAACAGTCGACAGGCAGATCGTTCAGTAGTCCGGAGAAGTGTTCGCACGACGCTCGAAAACCACCGGAAACAGACACCGGCAACAACAGAGCGGGTTGCGCGTCGGACAATTATTGCGCAGAAACAGCGCGCCCTTGCCTCTGCCTCAACGCTCCGCCAAAGTAGCGTAAGACAGAGTGTTTATGCTCCAGAAAACACGGTCAGTAAACAGCGGCGTTATCCTGATGACACAACACGGAGCGTGAATCGCTACAGCAGGTCTATAGAGACGCGGCGGACAACACCGCTTTATAGACGCCCGGCTACTACATCGTCAAGCCGCTCGTACTCTTCAAGTACAAGCAGCGGCTCCGCCTCAAGGTATAGGAGCACGACTTCAAGTTCCAACACCTCACGCGCAAACACAAGCGTTAGCCGTTCAAGAACAACAAGCACATCACGTGAGAGAACAAGCGTCAGCCGCTCAGCAAGTTCGTCAAGATCACGTACATCAGCAAGTTCGTCAAGATCACGTACAAGTGTCAGCCGTTCTACTGCCACAAAGACGCGGACGCGTCCAACGACATCAAGCTCCAGCGTATCACGCAGTAGTTCAAGTAGTAATGATGACGATGATAAACGGAGCAGTAGCAGTAGTAGCAGTCGGAGCCGTACAACAGAACGGACGAAACGCCGACGGTAAGATATTCATGGAAGTTAAGATGGGCTTCGCGCAACCTCTTGGAAGCGTGAAGTCCAGACACCTACACATTAGATGCGATTTTTGCGAGTTTTTTTAATTATTTTACTACTATTTTTTACCCTTCATGCCAGTTTTGCGCAAGGGGCTGAAAATAGTACAGACCCTGAGCAGAAAACAGTTGACACCGAGGAAGAGGTCGAGCTTGTTTCGCCAATCGGTGCAATGGTTCGTTCCGCCGTTTTCCCAGGGTGGGGGCAATTTTATAGCCGCAGCTACTTCCGAGGTAGCTTGACCGTTCTCGGAGTAGGCGGTTCTGCTATCGGTGCTTTGCTGGCACAGAGATCTTTTAATAATCGTTACAACGATTACGCAACTTATGCCAGTTTAAATCCCCATGACGAAGCCGGGGTATTAGAAAGATACGACTACGCAAATCAACGCTATAAACTCAGAACATTTTTTATGTATACCGGGATCGGTATCTGGGTCTATAGCCTCATCGACTCTTATGTGAGTTCAAACTTCTATAATGCTACTACCTTGGTTGAATCCATCCAGCAAGATGCCAAAGACATGGAAAAATTGGGGATTGAAATCGGTGCCACCCCTTCACATCTTTATTTTGGTATTGTTAAAACTTTTTAAATTTAAAGGGAGAACATCCATTATGTTCAGGAGTTTGATAAAAATCGGAGGTATACTCATTGTACTCATAGGTTTTATGGGGTGTGGGGATGCCGAAAAAGTCGGTCAGGTTCCACCTGAAGAACTCCTTCAAATTAATAAAGTCTTAGAGCGGTGGCGTGAAGGTTATGAAACTGAAGATGTTACCGCTTACATCAACACCTTTTGGGAAGACGGCTTCCTTTACGTTTCCGATATGGGGACAGACGGAGACAAGACAGATGATCTGGAATTTGACGACATCCGCCAAGAACGTGATGCCGCGACTCGCGTTTTCGAGCAGTTTCAGGATATTGAGATAGAACTCTCCGCACCGCCAGAAATTTCTATGAATGAAGATGGCAATCGAGCAGAAGTCCGGAATCACTATAGAATTCAAGGGTTCGTTGCAGACGGTCAGTCGCTTGAAGGGGGATTCACCGGATGGTTCGCTGAAGGTGACAATCTTTTCATTTTTGAAAAGAGAAATGAGGAATGGCGGATAACCGAATGGCACGACGAAGCCTTTAATGACGAAGAAATTCGCATCGCTAATAACCTATAGATGGCAGAGAAGGAGGGGCAATTTCTTGTCCATACGCGGGGCAGAAATTCTGTATATCCATGTCGCAACAGGAGGCACACCTACGTGACTATTTTCAACTCATCCGAAAACACACCTTTACATTCTGCCTAAGTATTCTGCTGGTATTAGGAACTGCCTTAGTTATTTCACTCCGTTTGCCTAAAACGTATGCTGCTTCCACTCTAATGTTGCTTGTCCAACCCAGTGCAACGCCTTCTCTTCCTTCAGCAAACCTCTTTCAAAGCGTCCTCTCTGGTGGTATTGACCGCCGAGAAATGGAAACCATCAGTGCCCGCTTCTCCACAGAGTCGATGCTGAAAACAGCAATCGAGAATCTTGAAGAAAACGGGAATGCGGACGCAGCCGCTCTCCTCCCGCCGATCGGCAAACTTAAACGAATGCTGAAGGCACAACTAAACCCAGATTCTGATTATATCCATCTTTCGATCGCTTTGACTGAAGCAGAAGGGGGAGAGCGCAATGCAGCACTTCTTGTCAATCAACTCGCGCAAGACATGAAAACCTTGCGACGTGGAGATGAAGAAACGAAACTTAGAAAACGCATGGAATTTCTCGAAGCCAAACAAGAAGAAATTCAAGCACAAATAAAAAAAGACTTAGATACCCTTCTCCAATTCGTTCGACAAAATGGTAGCTCAGAGACATGGATCCCAACGCTTACCAATTTACTCGAACGTTATGCCAATGTTCGCGAAAACATTGAGACAAATCAGCAACAAGTCTATGCAACGCGTATCCATATCGCGTATCTGCAGGAACAATTAAGTACACTACCGGAACACACACAACTCTCTGAAACGACTACGTATGATCCTATCTGGCTCTTCCAACAAGAGAAACTCTTTAACCTCGAATCACAGCGTGTTGCTGACAAAGAGAAAGTAGGAAAAACTCCCTCGGAATTGAAAGGGCTTGACGCACAAATCGCTGATATTCAGCAGAAAAACACGCAAATCTCACCTAAAACCACTACCCTTACCTCCGGCCCCTCTGCACATTATACTTATATGAAGAACCAGTTGATAACGTTCATTCCAAGCCTCTCGCGTTATGAAAATGTAGTGAAACACCTCAAACAAGAACTTGATACATTAGAAACTGAATTGGCACAATTACTGGAACAAATTCCGGAAAACCAAATTATTCTGACGCAAATGGGAGCCAAAATTCAGAAGACCAATGCCCTGGCTGAAGAAATTGCCAAGCGTTCACTTGAAGCTGAAATATTATATGCTGAATCCAAGTTAACGTCTTCTCGCAATCAGGTAGGAGGTATTGAAATCATTGACCGTGCTGTGCCGAGGAAAATTCCTGTCAGTCCACAACTCAGATTCATTCTTGTTATTGCTGGAATCAGCGGAACGGTTCTTGGGATCACAACTGTCTTACTCATTGAATATTTCAGTAAAACGGTTGTAAGTTCAGAGACTTAAATGGGATATCCCGAAACATTTGTGGTTTCAGTTTCAGAATTTTGAAAAAAAAATGTCATTTTTTCTAAAAATATGGTATAATATATAGCATGTCTAATACACATTGATTTATTATGCCCACAGCATAGGCGAAATTTTTATGAAGTTATGCTTGGGTTTTCGATACTCTTAATCCGTACCTATAAGACAAAACGATTTCACTATTGATTCGCTGCTGTCTCAGGCAAGGACAGCATTTGAAACTCTTTAAGGCTCACGATTCGTGTATTTTGATTGGGTTTGCTGTTACAATTTTTCAGAATGCTTTCTTGACATTGATTGTCTGCCTTAGAACGGATTAAAAGACGAATGTAAACAGCATTGATGTATTTAAAACTTGAAAATATATTACATTTTCGGTATGATATGCAAAAATCACCCTAATGAATATATTTTTTCTGTTAAAAACTTGACAGAAATTCAAATCAGTGCTACTTTAAAAACCAAGAACAGTTTTGTGGCGTTTCACCGCGTGTTTAACTTCCGCAAGACTAACCCTTAATTTGTTGTGAAGGAGACTTGCTTTCCATATGCTTGGTGCGGGATCCAGAATTTTGAGGCGACCGTGCAGCAGTAACCGAGAACCCTGAAACTGAAATACCGTTAGTTTTACTAACGATATTTTAACCTTTTCGTTTACAAGTAAAGCAGTTTTCATCCATTTTTAAGGTTTTTTGTTCGGAGACCGGGGTAGATACAGCGAAAAAGCAAGCAATGCTTATATCACTGTTTTGTTGCCCAAACTTCCGATTCATTATTTCCAAGGAGGAAAAACAAAGTAATGAACAGGCTAAAACAATCAATTGATGTTTTACTTGTAGCGACCTGTATCCTGAGTGCTTTTGTGCTTTACGGTTGTGGTGCACAGAGCCTTGGTCCACAAGAACCCCTATTACCAACGATTGAGGGGAGTTCTAAATTTTCAGCGCGGTTCCAGTTGGAAGAAGAACCCCAGTTCTTCTATGACCTGTTTGGTAAAGAGCTGCTTGAAGGTAACGAGGTCTACAACTATCGTGAGCAGAAAGAGTTCGACCAAAACGGTGAATTGTTTGTTGGTTGGACGGGTCAGCTTGATAGTGAGAGATTCTCGGCACAGTTAGATAGAACTGTTTTAACTGAAGACAGTTTCCGGGGCAGATATACCGAGTTTGCCATCGGTGATAGCATGCGTTTCAAGCCCTCTACGTTATTCCCAAACCGTTATATCCTCTATAAAACCGAGTTTGATGGACTTCGTTGGGATATCTCCTTTGCACAGGAGCGCCATCTCTTTACACTCATTAACTCTCGTATCTCCAACCCTGTCCAATTGACAGATGCAGCGGCAAACCTCGCACCGACTCTCGGACGTCGGAACGGTTTAAATGAAGACGCTGGAGTGCGGCACATTGAAAATGCACGCCTCATGGGTTTCCGGGCACAAGGTCTTTTGGGCGATATTTTCCGCGTTGGGTTTACTTATGTCAATCTTCATAAAGAACATCCAGAGCGCGTTGAGAACCCAATGATGGGTACCGTCGCAAATACGCCTCCGGAAACTATTTCTGTCGTCTTCCGCGACGATTCGCCTGAAGACAATCATGGCTCCGTTACACAATTCTCCGGATACGATGAAAACTTACACAGTGAAAACCTACAGGGTGGTGTCGGTGCAGCTTTCAAAGGCATGACAATTACTGTGGTTACACAAGAATTGGAAGATTTAACACCCGAAGAAATTGAAGAAGGTGTCAATCCGAAAGCACAACCCGCACAAACGGAAACAATTGAAGTTTTTTCCAGCGATGTCACGCCAATTGATGTGGGTGGACTTCCCTCTGACGTGCGTTCGTCTGGGGACTGGGCGATTGTTGACGGCTTTAATAAGATGAGATATGACTTGGTCTTTGCAGACCACGGTATTGAAGCTCGCACCGTTCAGTCCGTTGTTTTTGACATGGTGGTAGCAGGTGACTACAATATCGCCGTCATCGGCTTCAGTGAAGCAAACAGAGCGGCTGAAGGGGCGGATCCGTTTGCTGAAGAGTGGATTAAAACCGAAGACGGTCATATTGAAATGCCATACCGTGATGTTATTCAAGCCCCCGGTAACTACGGGCAATCTTCCGATTATACCAGTAACCGGGCAAACCTTTACGATAATCCAGATGCTTGGACAGGTGAAGGCAGACCGCGTAAAGTCAGCTACCGCTATGGTGCAGCACGTGCAGCAGTCCTCTATGGACTCGATCTTGAAGGAACCATCGGTAACGTCTTCCTTCGTGCGCACTACTCCATTAATGGGAAATATAAACAGTATCCGACAATCCCCAAAGAGCAGATTGGATTTAGTAGACTTAAACCCACTATCCTCGGCGAAGATGGTGAGGAAGAAACGGGTATCTCTATTGATCCAGCAACAGGCTTACCCTTAGATCGAAACGGGATACCTACCTATTCCGAAACCGAAGGTGAACGATTTGAAGCCAGGTTAGGCGGAGACGGAACTGATGAAGGCGGAGACGGCGAAATGGGTAGAGAATCCGCATGGTTCATCCATCTCAGGTCTCGCTTCGGAAAGTTGTACCTTGAAGGTGTCTACTATCATATTGATCCGGGGTACACTACAACCTACCTCAATTTCGGTGCCAATACCGATAGGGATCAACCCTACACCCTGGAAAGAACACCTGAGTCCCAAGCTGAAAGAGACCCGTGGGATGAAGTCAATTACGCCCTCATTGAGGATGACGATGATGATGACGACTGGCCCGATGATATCGACTTCGACGGAGTCCTGCCACGCGCTGATGACAGAGACCAGAACGGAGTCCTTGACTTCCAAGAAGATTTCCTCATCTTTGATGCTGACCCGCCAGTGTTTACTGACCTCGTTGACCTCAACAACAACGGGACTATCGACTCACTTGAGGATGACTTTGAACCACAATATGAGTACGGAATAGACAGAGAAGGATACCATGTCTTCGCTGAATATGACCTCCTTGATAACCTTTCACTCAAAGTCGGATGGCTCAATGAGAGTCAAGTCTCAAGCCGCCGGCAGAACGATTCCAGGTATCTACATGTTACCTATCAACGGGACATTCCAGATTTTGGAACCGTCCTTTTCCAAAACCGATTCGTGCGAGTTCGCGACGATATCCCGGATTACACGATTACCCTCCGTGTCGGCGAATTGGAACCTGTCCAGATTTCCGACGAGCTTGACTTCTACAACGCTCGTGTGAACACCACAACGCTTCAGTTCCTCTACACTGCTGTTCCTAACCTGACATTAGAAGCAAAGTTCCTCGTTGTGCTGCAAAAACAGTTTGAGCAGGATGAGGCAGATGCACTCTTCTTGGATGTCGAAGGTTCCGGCGACGATGACGATCCACTTACCGCTGATCAACGCGTTGACTTCATGGTGCCTGTTGAGCAGGTGCGAGCGAGTGGTGAAAGGCGGGAATTCCCCTTCTATCCAGATCACGGGATTAATGCACTTGACCCCGAGGATCCGGGCTTAATCTACGATGCTGAAAACTGGAAGAAGCGTCGTTACCCAGAACGGGATATTCGCAACCAGCAGACGATTCTCAAGGCACGGTATGAAATTCCGCTCGGAGATCTACCTTTCATTGACAGGATCGGTGAAGATTTAACCCTTACGCCAATGGTGAAATATATCTGGGATCGCGCGTTTGACCGCGGCGCAGAGGAAATTGGCGACGCACTTAACCCTCGTCTGTTTGTTCCTACTGATGACGAGCCGATCGAATACTTGCGCTTCAACCGTAGAAGTCGTGAGGATGTTCTCGGTGTACGACTCGACTATCAGTTCACACAACGGATGAACATCCTTGGTGGTTTCCAATATCGGAAGTTCACTAACCGGGATAACAACTTCAAGAATTACTTGACTAACTTCCCGGAAGACGAAGATGTACCAGTGCTTTTCCGTCCAGACCTGCGAACACGGATATTTGAAGTCCAAGCAATTAACCGTGGTGAGTGGCTTGGGTTTAACATTGTTATCCTTGCTGGTTACCGACGGACGACTATCTTGCTTGATCACACGACGAGTAACACAACCTTCGTGCGAGCAATGATGGGTTTCTAAACGACAGCTGGATCGCTGGACACGCGGAAATCGTGTCCAGCGATTTCTCCCGTCTCACTATACCATTTGGGATATTATCTTCTCTAACACTTGAATTAAGCGCGTAACTTCTTAAGCATTCAGGTGTTCTTTATGAGAACGGTGCTGTGAACGGTAGGCGCGTTTTAACACAACGATGCCGCGACCTGAAACTGTGTAATTTCTGAAATGATCAAGTACAAACAAAACCGAGTAGTTGGACAAAGGTTTACGCCTTATCCACACAATACCTTACATTATTAAATGACTTGTAGAGACTTGCCGCCGTATTCGGCAAGTTACCCTAAGGAGGATTAGAACGAATGACTCGTTTTAGTTTAGTGTTAATGTTAATCGCCTGTATCGGCATGTCGGCTGGTACGGTTCTTGCACAAGACAGCGGCGGAACTGTCCGTGGTCAGATTGTTGATACGACGACTGCACAAAACCCGATTGAAGGCGTTGAAGTCAAAATCGTTGCTCAGAGTGGAGAAGAATTCGCAGCAGCCACTGATGCCAACGGCGATTATGAACGTTCTGGTATTCCAGCAGGCCGCTACCTCATCAGTATTTATAGAGAAGGATACGGCGACCGGCTTGGTAAACCTGTTACAGTTGTTAATGGCGGTGACCACTTCGTCCCCCTCAAGATGACGAAAAAAGACAATATCGTAACTTTCTTCCAGAAGTTCGGATTCGTCTTTTGGCCACTGGCACTCTGTTCTATCACCGCACTAACCTTCATTATCGAAAGGCTCTTCACTTTTGTCCGGAGTCGTTCCCGAATTGGAACTGAACAGTTTATCGCCAGTATCGCTGATTCCCTCCGGAAAGAGAACATTATGGAAGCCGTCTCGATTTGTGAAGAAGCTGGCGGGCCCCTCGCTAACGTCCTTAAAGCTGGACTGCTTCGATACAGTCAAGCGCAAATTGAAGAACGTGATATTACTAAAGAGGAAATTCAGGAAGCAATCGAAGAAGCAAGTCTCCTTGAAATTCCTGAACTCGAAAGAAACCTGCCGGTCCTCGGTACCGTCGCAGTCGTTTCTCCGCTCTTCGGCTTGCTGGGAACTGTTACAGGTATGATTAGTGCCTTTACTACAATCGCACTTGAAGGGACGGGTGACCCACAGCAGCTCGCAGGTGGTATCTCACAGGCGCTCCTTACAACTGCTGCTGGCTTGACAGTTGCTATTCCTTGCCTGATTTTCTTCCAACTCTTTGATAGCTGGGTTAACAGACACATGGTCGAAATCTCTCAGGTTTCCACCGAGATTGTGAACCAGCTGATTGTTGGTGAAGGCGAAGCCTAAGTCTTGGAACGGGCGGATAGACTACATTCCGCCCTCTCCTTACAGACTTTGTAGGGAACACAAGGTCAGCATACCTTAACCCTAATCTCATCAACGAGAAAGGAGACTTTGAAATGCAACAAAATGGTGAAGCCAAATTGAGTTTGCTTGCGACGAAAATCAGAGAACGTAAGCCGCCAACACTCAGTATGGCACCTATGATTGATTGCGTATTCCTGCTCCTGATCTTCTTCATGGTGTCAACAACTTTCTCACCCATTCCAGGGCTTCGGGTGCAGTTGCCCCCACCAGGGAAACCTTCACCTGATAAACCGAAAGGGCTGACTGTCCGAATCGCGAATCCGGAACCCGGTGAAGATAGAGGCACTATGGTGCTGAACGACACTGTCGTCCAAATTGATGAAATGTTTAACCAGTTCATCAACGCACCCGAGGAAGCGACAAGCATGCTGATTATCCAATCCGAGCGAGAAGTCCTTCATGAACAGATCGTTCAGGTGATGGATATAGCGAAACAGGCAGGTATAGACAAAATCGGGTTCGCTATCGTCGCAAGGGAGTGAACGCTCCGTGCGACGTACATAGCATGCCACCCTCTATAGAAGGAGAATTCAGATGGCTTTGAACATGAGTCGACGGAAAAAAACGGGCGATGATGATGACATCCCGATGGCACCTATGATTGATTGTGTATTCTTGCTCCTGATCTTTTTCATGGTGTCTGCTGTTATGCGGGTTCCTCCGCCTTTCACCGTCACCTTACCCGATTCCGCTACGAAGCACGAATTCACACGCAAGAAGTACAACCTTTTCATTAGTACTGACGGACGCATATCGATTGATGATCAGGAAATGTTAACTCTGGAAGATATGGAACTTTTCATTGCCGCACATGAAAACCAGATTAGCACTTTGATTATCAAGGCGGACAAACGTGCAAAACACGGTGTCGTCATTGACGTGGTAGAACGAGCGAAACAACGCTCCAGTAAAACGGAGGGGCTCGAAATCGCTTTTGCGGTATCGGAAGAAGACTGAAGGATACAACGCAGTTAAAAAAAGAAAAAGGCAGCATTCGCTGCCTTTTTCTTTTGCAAAATAACACTATTATCGACAGAACTGGAAACTCGCCTCAAGCAAGACTTTCTTCTAAACCCACCCTTGAATATGTCCTTTACCGTTTCCGCGTTCTCCGCGTTGCAGCTCTCCTTTTAAGTTGGACAGGAGCTGGTGGTGGCGGTGGCGGCGGGGTCACAACCTTCCAGAAGTGTGGAAGGAAAGTCTCCCAATTCGTCAGAATATTCTCAGCATATTGGCTCCCAGTGTACGCGGCGTGATTTTGTATGAGTGCCAGCAGATTCTTAATATCCGTTTCATTGGTCACTTTCTCCAGTTTCACCCAATCCGAATTATACTTCTTCTCAAACTGTTGTTCTTCGTCAAGGACATAGGCAGTGCCGCCTGTCATTCCGGCCCCAAAGTTTCTACCAGTTTCGCCAAGAATCACAACCACCCCTGCGGTCATGTATTCACAACCGTGGTCTCCAACCCCTTCAACGACAGCGGTTGCACCACTATTTCGGACGCAGAACCGTTCACCAGCTCTCCCAGCTGCGTAAAGTGCGCCGCCTGTGGCACCATACAATACGGTATTCCCGATAATCGTATTCTCATAAGTTTGGAACGACACAGTCGGAGCAGGTTTAATAATAAGCTCACCACCTGCAATACCTTTACCTACATAGTCATTGGCTTCTCCGGTTAATACGAACTGCACACCGCTGATACAGAAGGCACCGAAGCTCTGACCAGCACTGCCTTCAAAATTACACTGAATTGTTCTATCAGGCAGACCGGCATCGCCATAGTGTTTCGCAATCTCGCCAGATAATCGCGCCCCTACTGTTCGATTCGTATTTTGGATAGGATAAGAAAGTTGAATTGATGTTTTCTGTGTAATTGCTTTCGCTGCATCTTCCAGAATCTGATTATCAAGAGGCTTATCTTCGCGATCATTCCGCTCCTGTAGATGATAGCGTGGCTGGGTTCCCGTCGGATCAGCAGGCATCAGAATTTCGTCCAAATTCAGCATCGCTGCCTTCGGATACTCCACCAAATCAATTGGTTGGAGCAATTCTGGTCGCCCAATAACATCGTTTAAGGATCGGTGCCCAAGATTCGCGAGGATCGCTCGGACTTCGTTCGCTACACCAAGCATGAAATTGACGACCATCTCTGGTGTCCCGGGATATTTCGCACGGAGCGCGGGATCCTGAGTGGCTACACCAACCGGACATGTATTTAAATGACACTGGCGCGCCATGACACATCCCGTTGCGACCATCGCTATCGTCCCGAAACCGTATTCTTCCGCCCCTAACATCGCAGCCATAACAATATCGCGCCCAGAGCGCATTCCGCCATCTGCCCGTAATACCACACGATCTCGTAATTCATTTTGTACGAGGGCACGCTGGGTCTCCGCGAGCCCGAGTTCCCAAGGTGTTCCCGCGTTTTTAATGGAACTAAGTGGTGACGCCCCTGTTCCGCCTTCATGTCCACTTACCTGGATCACATCAGCATAGCCCTTTGCAACCCCGGATGCAATAGTTCCAACGAGAAATTCAGATACCAACTTTACAGCAACCTTTGCCTGTGGATTTGCCTGCTTCAGATCGTAGATGAGCTGCGCCAAATCCTCAATAGAATAGATGTCGTGATGTGGTGGTGGTGAAATCAGTGGCACCCCGGGGATAGAGTGTCGAAGTGCGGCAATTTCAGCGGTCACCTTGTGCCCTGGAATTTGCCCACCCTCTCCCGGTTTCGATCCTTGTGCCATCTTGATTTCCAATTCCCGCGCCGAGGCGAGATATGTTGGCGTTACACCGAAACGTCCTGATGCTACCTGCTTAATCGCGCTGGAGGCGAGGTCCCCATTGGGTTGACGTTTGAAGCGGGTACTATTCTCGCCGCCTTCTCCGCTTCCCGATTTCGCACCAAGACGATTCATAGCAATTGCTAAAGTTTCATGCGTCTCACGACTTAATGCGCCAAAAGACATACTACCGGTTGTGAAACGTCGAACAATATCTTCTGCGGGTTCCACTTCCTCAATTGGAATAGGCGTACTCGGTCTGAACGCAAGCAGATCCCGTAAACTGGAGGGCTCTCCACTTTTAACAGCAGCAGCATAGTTATCATAATCTTCCGACTCACCACCCTTAACAAACTTGTGAAGTGCTTTAAACATCGTCGGGTTGAACGCATGAAATTCCCCGTTTCGCCGAAATCGGAAGTAACCTGCTTCTTCCAGTGAAACATCGTCATCAATTTCTAAAAACGCTTTTGTGTGGAAGTGAAGCGTTTCAGCGGCGATTTCTGCAAAACCGATGCCACTTAAGCGAGAAGTAGTACCTGTAAAACACTTATTAATAACCGTCGCATTAATACCGAGCGCTTCAAAAATTTGCGCTCCCCTGTAACTTGATACCGCCGAAATACCCATCTTCGCCATAATTTTCAGGATACCTTTTTCGACAGTTTCCTTATAGGTCTCAATCGCTTTCTCTGCCGTCAGTTCTTCAAATTCACCGTCCGCGGCAAGTTGGGCAATCGTTGAAATCGCGAGGTAGGGGTTAACCGCCGCTGCGCCATAACCAAGAAGCACAGCAAAATGATGCTCTTCTCTTGCATCTCCAGTTTCAGCAACGAGACTCGCTCGCATCCGCTTTCCTTCACGGATCAGATGATGATGCACAGCACCAACAGCAAGTGCCATAGGAATTGGTGCGAAATCAGAATTAACATTTTTGTCACTCAACACAAGGAGCGTTTTTCCAGCATCGACTGCCTCAGAGGCGCGTTGACATAACGTTTCCAGTGCATCTTCCAAGCCCTGTTTACCTGCAGCCACCGGGAAACAGACAGAAAGTGTTTCCACTTGAAAATCGGGTATATCAAGTTCCCGCAGTGCATGTAAGTCCGTATTTGTCAAAATTGGCGAGGGTAGCCGAATGAGCCGAGCGTGCGCTGGCGTTTCCGTGAGCAAACTATGATGTCGCCCCAAGTGTGTTGTCAGCGACATTACCAAACGCTCTCGGATTGAGTCAATAGGTGGATTTGTAACTTGCGCAAAACGTTGTTTGAAGTAACTATAGAGCGAACGCGGATGCCGAGAAATCACAGCAGGTGGCGTATCATCACCCATTGAACCGACTGCCTCTTTCGCTTCCGTTATCATCGGTTTGATAAATCGCTCTATATCCTCTGTCATATATCCGAAGGCTTTCTGATATATAGGAAGCTGATCAGGAATGGTCTCCACCGTAGCAGATGAACTGATTTTATCGGTAGGAAGGGTTACAGTGCCTTTCTGAACCCATTCAGCATAAGGTTTCTGATTGGCAATACTGTGCTTAATCTCCGAATCTTTCAACAATTTACCTTCTGATGTATCTACAGCGATCATCTGTCCGGGGCCCAAACGACCTTTTTCAATGATCCGACTTTCATCAAGTTCAATGATGCCAACTTCGGACCCCATGACGACCGTGCCATCCTCTGTGACTTTGTAGCGTGCGGGACGTAGTCCATTTCTATCAAGACTCGCGCCGACAACAACACCATCCGTAAAGGCGACAGCCGCCGGTCCGTCCCACGGTTCACTAACACAAGAAAGATACTCGTAGCAGGTTTTCAACACATCCGGCATATCCGGAATCTGCTCATAAGCTTCTGGGATCAAGCACATCATGGCGTGCAAGATACTACGGTCAGAGTGTGTCAACAACTCTAACACGTTATCCAAGCTCATTGAATCGCTCCCTTGTTTGTTAATAATCGGAACGAGTTTTTGGATATGTTCATTCCAGAGGGGGGATTGTAAGTCGGCTTCACGCGCCCGCATCCAATTCCGATTCCCCATCAAGGTGTTAATTTCACCATTGTGTGCAAGCATGTGGAAGGGTTGGGCAAGCATCCAGGTGGAAGAGGTATTCGTGCTATAGCGCTGATGGAAAACAGCAAGTGCTGCTTGGAAATCCGAATCTTTTAGGTCAAGATAAAATGGCACCAACTGGGGTGCTACCAGCAATCCTTTGTAGACGATCGTCCGATGTGAAAAAGAGGCGATATGGAATTCGTCATCCAGCGAAGCCGCTGCAACACGGTGTTCCAGTTCTTTACATATCAAATACAACGACCGCTCAAAATCGTCGTCAGAGAGTTGCTCTGGTCGCCCTACCAATACCTGCTGAATTTCCGGCAGTGTTTCTAATGCTTTATCGCCAAGCGCAGCCGTATTAACCGGGACCGAACGCCATCCGAGAAATGGCATACCATACTGTTGCAACGTCTTTTCAACGAGTGCTCGGCTTTGTCGCTGCGCGTCCTGATCGCGCCTTGGTAGGAAAATCATTCCCACACCCAGGTCAGTTATCGCGTCCAAGCGAACTCCGAGTTTCGCCAACTGTTTTTGAAATAATTTCTCCGGAATTTGTGTTAAGATACCCGCGCCATCACCTGTCTTTGCATCAGCCGCCACCGCGCCCCGGTGTGTCAAGTTCGTAACCGCTTGCGTCGCCATCTCAATAATCTCGTGGCTCCGATTCCCAAAACGGTTCGCGACAAAACCGACACCACAGGCATCCTTTTCATTTAAATCTCTATACATCTGTCAACTGATTCTCCATACGTTCTTCTATGTTCTCTTGCATTGATATCGTAAAGCGAATTTGCTACCGCCGCTATCTTGTATTTTAATTTTTAGGGTGCGGTTCACATGCCTCAGCCCTGCCCTTTTTTATCAAGGGTACAAACAACCGGAAAACGGACTCCGTTTTAAAGATTGGATAGAATCTCTTTACGGTTTTACGGACGCTGGCTACTCGTATCCTGCCGGAGATAGCGCGCCCCAGGGCAAGAGAGAGCCATTGGAATCACATGAGTGATTCACAACCGGCTTGGCGGGCTTATGTGATTCGGTCTTCAGTTATTCTGCCAAAGTCATCTACTACCGTTAATATTATACTTTAATTCGCCCCAAAAGTCAAGAAAATTCCCTGATGCCTCAATAACCGACCGCACAACCATCACGCCTCGGATCTGAACCGGCAACAACTGTCATTACTATAGCATGCCTCGCCTTTTTTGTCAAATTCCGTCTATAGATACCAAACTCACATCCACTTGACAACCCTCAATCTTCGTGATAAAATTAAGGTGATTTTGCAAGATAGGAGTAGCTATGTCCACGTATGATGTCGGAATTATCGGTGGGGGACCAGGTGGGTATGTTGCAGCCATCAAAGCTGCACAACTCGGTGGGAACGTCTGCCTTATAGAAAAAGGAGAATGGGGTGGAACCTGCCTGAACCGTGGGTGCATCCCAACGAAAACCCTTTTCGCTGTCGCTAACCTCGCGACACAGATTCAAGAAGCCCCTGCTTTTGGCGTACAAGTCAACGGCGAGGCGACAATTGACTACACCCAAGTGTTGACCCACAAGACCTCGGTCGTCCAGCAGCTCAAAGGCGGTATCGCCAAACTATTGAAAGCGAACAAGGTTAACATCCTTAAAGGAACAGCAGCACTTACGAATAAAAATACGATAGTCGTTAACAAACCTGACGGCACAATTGAAGAGTTACACGCGAAAAATGTCATTATCGCTACAGGTTCAGAACCTGCGGAACCACCCGTTTTTGAAATTGACGAGGACCAAGTCCTGACAACAACAGGTATCCTCAACCTCACAGAACTTCCTGAAAGCCTACTCATCGTTGGCGGCGGGGTTTCGGGATGCGAATTCGCCTCTATCTTTAATGCATTTGGTTGCCGTGTGACTATATTAGAACTCCTACCGACAATTTTAGCGACAGAAGATACGCAAGTTATCCGACACGTCCAACTATTCATGAAACGAAAGGGTATCACTATCCATACCGGTGCAAAACTGACGAAAGTAAAAAAGTCAGATGAACATGTCACAGCAGTGCTTGAATCGGGTGAAGAGCTCACCGCAGAAAAAATGCTGGTTTCCATCGGAAGACGTTATAACACAGACGGGATAGGTTTAGAAAAGGTTGGTGTCCGCACAGATAGCGGAAAAATTGTTGTTGACACGCAGATGCGGACGAATGTTCCGAGTATCTACTCAGTTGGAGATGTTGCCAGTCGGTATCTGTTGGCACACGTCGCATCGGCAGAGGGAAAAGTTGCTGCAGAAAACTGTATCGGTGACAGCGTCGAAATGGATTATCAGGTGATTCCGTGGTGTGTTTTCACCTTACCTGAAATTGGACACGCCGGTATGACAGAAGAAGAGGCAACGACTGAAGGCTACGAGGTGAAGATAGGCAGGTTTCCTTACGCAGCAAACGGGAAGGCGTTGGGACTACGTGAGACAGACGGGTTCGTTAAAATCGTTTCTGATACAGATAGTGGGGATATTCTCGGCGTTCACATTGTCGGCGCGCACGCGTCAACACTTATCCATGAAGCCGCTGTTGCAGTCCGCCTGGGTGCTACTGCAAGGGACATTGCACACACTATCCATGCGCATCCGACGCTTTCAGAAATGCTAATGGAATCTGCAGAGGCAGTGGATGGCAAGGCAATTCACAGCCTACACTAAAAACGGACAGCCTCCTGTAACTCACCATACCTTGAGGAGATTTCGGAAAACTTAACGCGTTTTTGCCGGTTAACGCTGAAATCTTCAATGTTAAAAGAGGCAACAACCGTGCCATAAATCATCGCGCTGCGTATCGTCTCTTCGGAAGTATCCTTAACAGATGCGATATATCCGAGCATACCACCAGCAAAACTATCACCTGCACCCGTGGGATCTGTTACTTGTGTGAGCGGATACGCTGGCGCGCTAAAGAAGGACGATTCTGTGACGCTGATGGCACCGTGCTCCCCCTTTTTAATGATAACCCGCTTTGGACCATAGCGCAGAATTGATCGTGCTGCCCGCATCAAATTAGAATCACCCGTAAATAGCAGTGCTTCACTATCATTTAGGACGAGGATATCTACACGCGCTAAGAGTACTTCTAATGCCTCTCGCTCCTCATTAATCCAAAAATCCATCGTATCACAAACAACAAGTTTGGGATCCACCGCTTGTTCAATGATACTCAATTGCAACGCTGGGGGATTATTTGCTAAAAAGAGGTAGGGCGTGTGTCTATAGATTTCAGGCAAAACAGGACGAAAATCAGCAACAACATTTAATTCCGTAAAAAGCGTATCCCGTACGTTAAAGTCTTTGGCATAACGACCGCCCCACCGAAATGATTTGCCATCATTAATCCGCTTCAGACCTTGCAGATCAATGCCTTGCGTCTCAAGGAAATCTGTATACGCTTTCGGAAAATCGGCACCAACAACGCCAACAAGTTGGACAGCGTTTTTAAAAAAATTCGCCGCGACAGCAGCATAGACACCAGAACCCCCAAGCACATCTTCAACGCGTGTACTCGGTGTTTCCACTGTATCTAAAGTAACCGTCCCAACGACCAAAACTCCCATATTATGAACCCTGCGTGACACGCCTTGAATTATCAGTTATTTTTCTTTCTTCATATCGTGCCTCCGGCTAAAGAATTAACTAAGTGTCAGCGTTCCCCTCAACGTATGCCCGGAGGATCCTGTTAATCTGTGTTTCATAGTCCGGGGCATGTGCTTTGAACCACGCTAACAGGTCCTGATCAATAGTGATAATATTTTCTGGCATTGCCACAGTTGCATCTTTCCAGAAGACTGCATCCGTTTTGGGATCATTCTCATCAGACGCTGCAGCGGCATCAATCTCTGCATCCGTTAGAGCATCAAAGCGACTCCACTCTTTCTCATCCGACTTCGCGTCTATTTCAGAACGACTGTATTCGACGTATATATTCTGCTCTTTCATGAGTGTTTGCCTTCCTCGCTGAAATGATTCGGATACTCGAACTCCGTCGTGTATAGACGACGCGAAGAATTCGCCCTTCACTTCGCCCCAGGGCAAGCATCCGTTTTTCGCCATAGTCTCTACGGGTGTCTTCTTTTTCCAGACGTGGTCCATCAAAGATTTTTGCTGCTTTGGAAAAACTGACGTGGTGTTTTACAATGTTAATTTGGTTTTTTCTCGGATCCCAAGAAAATCGCCGTTGTACCGACATACACCCAAGTCCAGAAACAAATTTCTAATTTGTTTACAATGTTGAGGCACAAACTCTTTTTAAAATCAGAAAGGACCGGGTCTATTCCTATTCTCGCGTAACGCACGGATGACCCGTCGTAGGCGACGAACGAAAATTACGCCAAGAACGAGAACTATCGGATATTGTAAAAAACTTAGAACTCTTAACAACCCGACCGGTAGTTCTATTCTCTGAGAGGATGCCATCCAGATGGGTAGCAATAACACTGCTGAGAGAAGGAGTATGGCTCCCTCCCAAATCTCAGATTTTTTCATAAGGTCCCCTCATAAACGGATAACTCCAAACGGGGCATGGAATAATTTGAAGAAAACTAAGTTCCCATTTCCCACGAGTTGAGGTACGCCTCCTGCTCTGGCGTGAGTGTATCAATCTCAACACCAAACGCCTGTAACTTCAATTCTGCCACAGTCTCATCAATAGACTTAGGGACATCGTAGACGCGATTTTCAAAACTACCATGGTTCTTAGCAATGTACTCAACAGATAAGGCTTGATTCGCAAAACTCATGTCCATAACACTGGCTGGATGACCCTCTGCTGCAGCGAGATTCACCAACCTGCCTTCACCGACGAGGTAGAATTTCCTTCCATCGGCGAGTGTATACACATCTACATAGGGACGCGCACTTCCTTTATCAACGCTCAATTTCCCAAGCATCGGGATATCAATTTCAACATCAAAATGACCAGAATTCGCGATAATTGCGCCATCTTTCATCACTTCAAAATGTTCTTTGCGTAAGACATGGATATCCCCTGTAAGTGTCACAATCAAATCCGCTTCTTGAACTGCCTCCAGCATCGGCATGACCCGGAATCCATCCATTACCGCCTCCAATGCTCTCAATGGATTGACTTCGGTTACGATGACGTTCGCGCCTAAACCCCGCGCCCGACTGGCGACACCTCTACCGCACCATCCATAGCCCGCCACAACAACTGTCGCCCCAGCAATCAGGAGGTTCGTCGCCCTGATAATACCATCAAGGGTACTCTGTCCCGTACCGTATCGGTTATCAAAAAAATGTTTTGTGTCCGCATCGTTGACAGCAATAATGGGGTATCTTAGGACCCCTTCGGCTGCCATACTTCTGAGTCGTATGACTCCCGTGGTTGTCTCTTCTGTTCCAGCGACGACCTGCTCAATTAACGATGGATTAGTTTCTTCAGAGTGGAGTCTTGAGACAAGATCTGCACCATCGTCCATAGTGATTGCTGGCTGCGTATCAAGAGCAGCATCAATGTGTTTATAATACGTCTCTGTATCCACGCCGTCGATTGCGAAAACGCCGATCTTCTCATCAACAACAAGAGATGCAGCAACATCATCCTGAGTGCTAAGTGGATTTGATGCACAGACAACCGCTTCCGCGCCGCCTG
Source organism: Candidatus Poribacteria bacterium (assembly GCA_965232115.1). Lineage (GTDB taxonomy): Bacteria > Poribacteria > WGA-4E > WGA-4E > WGA-3G > WGA-3G. The sequence goes on along the minus strand of OZ246958.1, from coordinate 1,313,827 downwards.
CCTTCAGCGTCTTCATCAAGTTAGCTGTTTCAGTTGTAACGTGCAAGCATGCAGCTATTTTTAATCCTTCCAAGGGACGTTCATTTTCAAACCGTGCACGGATAGAACTCAGCACTGGCATGAACCGATTTGCCCAATCAATCCGTTGTTTTCCAGTCGCCGCGAGTTCTGTTGTTTTAATATCGTAGTTCATTACTGTCCTTTTTTTCACTAATATTTTTAATCTTTTTCAAACTATCGGAGTTTTTCGACGTAATCGGTTTCTTCCCAAGTAAAGCCCGGTTCTTTGCGTCCGAAATGTCCGTATGCAGCAGTATTTCGATAGATAGGTTGACGTAATTCCAACCGGTCAATAATCCCCAGTGGGGTTAAATCGAAATGCGTGTTAACAAGTTTCGTGAGGGCTTCATCATCACCTGTGCCAAAAGTATCCACCATAACAGAGAGCGGATATTTTCTACCAATCGCATAAGAGATTTGAATTTCACAACGCTCGGCGTGTCCAGCAGCAACAAGATTTTTAGCAACGTGTCTCGCTGCATAAGTCGCACTTCGATCTACTTTGGTTGGATCCTTTCCAGAGAGTGCTCCACCGCCGTGCCGCCCCATGCCGCCATACGTATCGACAATAATTTTTCGACCAGTCAACCCAGCATCACCTTGCGGTCCCCCTGTTACAAAACGTCCAGTTGGATTGATATGATATTTAATGTCCGCACTTCGGAGATTGTCAGGAATAATTTTTTTGATAACCTCTTCAATAATTGATTCTTGGAGATGGGTGTCCACAACATCAGGGTCGTGCTGTGAAGAAATCACAACTGCAGTAACAGCCTTAGGTTTGCTATCTACATATTCAACAGTTACTTGCGATTTTCCGTCGGGACGAATAAAGGGAAGGATGCCATCCTTACGAACTTTTGCCAAGCGTCGCGTTAATTGGTGAGCGAGCGTAATAGGCAATGGCATTAATTCAGGTGTTTCGGTGCATGCGTATCCAAACATCAAGCCCTGGTCACCCGCTCCACCTGGGTTCACACCCATTGCAATATCGGGAGACTGCTTATCAATGACGCTCAACACAGCACTGCGTTCAGCATCAAAACCGTATTCGATATCGGTGTACCCGATATCGGCAAGTACATGTCGGGCAATTTGCTTATCGTCGTAGTTTGCAGTTGTCGTAATTTCGCCCGTGATAACAGCAAGTCCAGTTGTAACCAAAGTCTCACAAGCGACTCTACCCATTGGATCGGTTGCAAGTATAGCATCAAGCACCGCATCAGAGATCTGGTCTGCGATTTTGTCCGGGTGTCCTTCAGTGACAGATTCGGACGTAAACAGAAAATTTTTGCTCAATTCCGGGTCTCCCAGTCTACATACGTATCTCTACACCTTATCACAGTTACTAAGCTTTTAGAATAAGAAACGGAAGGGTGGGTACGCGGCCCCACCCTATAAGTAAAATGACAAAAACGGGCATGCGCAAAGACATTTCTGTAGCAAGGTTTTGTTTGCACTTCCGTTTCCACGCCCAAAGCGTAATCTGATCCAAGGGGAAGATACAAAGGAAGTTAATTCTCGGAGTTCTCAGTGTCTGTAGAACTCTCAACGTTCTCAGAATTTTCAACGCTTTCGGAACTCCCAGCGTTCTCAGAACTCTCAAGATTTGATCTACCCATTTCCTCTTTAAGCAGCGTCCCCAATGTCGTGACAGGTTCCTCGTGTGCTGGCATTTGGCGTCGCGATGCCCGTTCCCGTCGTGAGCGAGATGGTTGCTCAGACCGCCTTTCACTTCCAGCTGATCGCTCCTCTTCAGGGGCTGCTGCGCGCTCTTGCTCAGCAACGAGTGCTTTCAGGCTAAGCCCAATACGCCGTTCCTTTGGAAATAGGTTAATCACTTTTAAGTCCAACTCGTCTCCGACGGAAACAACCTCTTCCGGCTTTTCAATCCGCCGATCTGCAAGTTCAGAGATATGAATTAGGCCCTCTATGCCCTCCTCAAGTTTTGTGAACGCCCCGAAGCTGGTAAGATTGACGATTGTGCCTCGAACTGTAGAGCCGACTTTATATTTCTCTGGGACTTCCTCCCAAGGATCCGGCTGCGTCTGCTTGAGTCCCAACGAGACCCGGCGTTCAGCAGCATCAATTTGTAGCACAACCACCTCAATTTCACTACCTTCTTTAAGAGCCTCGTTTGCTGCAGCACCACGTTTCGTCCACGAGAGATCCGAGGTATGAATTAAGCCGTCGATTCCTGGTTCAATTTCAACAAACACACCAAAATTTGTTAAATTTCGGACACGTCCGGTAATTTTGCTGCCTACGGGGGCACGCTCCTCTAAAAGCTCCCAAGGATTCTGTTGTAGCTGCTTGAGTCCAAGTGAGATGCGTTTATCTTCTCTTGAAATTTCAAGCACGACCGCTTCAATCTCATCGCCTTTGTTGACGATCCTCGATGGTGCTACGTTGCGGCGAGTCCATGCCATTTCAGAGACATGAATCAGACCCTCTACGCCCTCTTCAAGTTGCAAAAATGCCCCATAGTTGACAATATTCACAACCACCCCGCGAACCGTAGAGCCAATTGGGTACTTCTCCTCAATATTTTCCCATGGATCCTGCGTTTTTTGTTTCAAGCCCAACGAGATTTTCTCGTTTTCTGGATTGATACCGATGACCTGAACTTCAATCTCTTCACCAACTGAAACAACATCAGAAGGGTGATGGATGCGTCTCCAGGCCATATCCGTTTTATGGAGTAACCCGTCAACACCGCCTAAATCCACAAAGGCACCAAAAGCGGTAATATTCTTCACCACGCCCTTGATCAGTTGTCCCTCCTCAAGCGTGCTGAGAACTTCCGAACGCTTTTGTGCCAGTTCCGCCTCTAAGCACGCACGACGAGATAAAACGATGTTATGCCGCCGCTTGCTCAGACTAATAACTATCATGTCAAGCGTCTGACCGACATATTGTTCAAGGTTCTGAATAGGGCGTAATTCAACTTGTGAAGCCGGTAAAAATCCGCGTAGGGAGCCGATCGTCACCCGTAAACCACCCTTAATTCTTTCAGTGATACGACCTGCCACAGGTGCGCCAGTCTCATGGGCAGTTGCAATCTCATCCCAAATGAGGGTCTGGTCAGCTATTTTCTTTGAAAGAACGATTTGTCCTTCCGCATCCTCACGCCGAACAATATAGACATCGATTTCATCGCCAACCTGTACAGCGGGTAAATCGTTTTCTCCAGTATCAAACTCCGCTGCCGGAATGTAGCCTTCCGACTTAAAGCCTATATCGATCATTACCTCATCGCGGGTAACATCCACAACGACACCTTTAACAATCTCACCATCAGTAAATGCCTTGATCGAATTGTCGTAAGCCTCTTCAAGAGATGCAGCACTCATCGGCTCCGGTGGCTCCTCGGAGACCGCTGCTTCCTCTTGGGAGGCACTGTCATCGGTAAGTTCAGCCGCTTGCTCACCATCAGCCTCACTGGCAGGAACCGTCACCGCTACCTCTTCAGTTTCAGTTCCATCTGTCTGATCAGTATCAGCCTCACTAACAACCTCTTCCATCGTCTCCTCAGATGTGACTTCATCAGTAAGTTCAGCTGTTTGCTCACCATCAGCCTCACTAAGAGTCGTGTCCACTACTTCCTCAGGTCCGGTCTCATCTGCCTGTTCAGGCGAGGCTTCATCGGTAGATGCCGCCTGTTCAGAATCCGTATCCGCTGCAGTCGTTTCCACTTCACTGCTTAGGGCTTCCTCATGCACCTCAGCCTCTGCATCGGTTGTTGAAGCTGCCTGCACAGCTTCTGGAGTTTCTGTCTCGCTTGCTGCGTCCTGATTTACTTCAACCGAACTTTCAGTCGAGTGCTTCTCTTCTTCCACATCAACAGTAGATGCGTTTGTATTTGCCTGTTCGTTGTTCATTAAGATACCTGGTCCATTTAAAAACGCGCAACCGCGTTAATCCGCCAGTTCCTCCTTATATTCAAAGTGCTTTTGACACTTCCAAATCGGTTACGCAATAGTATACCATAAATGCATTAAGAAAGCAACAATTTTTTTAATCAGCCCAATTTCACCTTACCAAAAACATCCTCAATCCGATATCCAGAAGAAAAATTTTGTTTGACTTTTTTGCCCAATTAAGATAAAATTCAGGAAAAAATTGCTTTAGTAATTATAGCTAATTCCATTCTAAAAGAGGTAATTTCTATGGACTCAACCCAATTAATGAAACTCCGTGAGAACTCCGGTATTAAAATCATTGAGATAAAAACAGACTTGAGCAGTTACGCAGCATCTGATTTACGGAAGGTACTCGAAGGCCTATTGGTGGAGAAAGTCGATAGAGTTGTTGTCAACCTCAGTGAGGTAAGTCATATCAACAGTACTGCCGTGGGTGCCCTTGTAGGTGTTGCCAAGCGCCTCCGTCAGAGCGGCGGGGACCTTAAAATTTGTGCGCTTGCTGACAACCTAACGCGCACCTTCAACCTCATCGGTGCTTCCAGTGTCCTTGAAATCTACGAATCAGAAAACAGTGCACTCGCTGCATTTTAAACCCATTAGATTTTAGCATATGGCGAAAGCAGATATTAAACTTAAGATTCCGAGTGCTGTCTTTTATATTGAACCCGTTCGGGCGTTCATTGGGAACCTTGCACAAAGCCTCGGGTTCCCCAGAAAACGCGTCGCAGACATTCAACTCGTGCTTGACGAAGTTTGTACCAACGCAGTACATCACGGCTCAGCTAACACCGCAGTCGGCATCAAATTACGAATAGGAATTGATGCTCATGCCCTTGAAATTTTAGTGAGAGATACCGGATCGGGAGATGCCGAGGGAAAAAATTGGCTAACACATGAAAGGCTATCGGAAATCGAGGCGAACCGCTCGCCGAGCAGCGAAAGTGGACACGGCATCTTTATTGCAAAATCGCTCTCAGATACTCATGAAATGCAATCCAATGAAGCCGGGGGTACAGATGTTCGTGTTGTCTTCTACCTTTTAAAATCAAGCAATACCGGGCTTTAATCTCATCCTGCTGCTTCAATAGCAAGGAGTGTTAGATCATCGTCTTTTGGGCAGTTGGCTGTGAAGGTGTCAACCGCCTCCGAGACGCTAACAATAAGCTTTGCTGCAGGTTGAGCGGCACACTCGCTTACCAATTTTTGAAGACGCTCTATTGTAAATTCTACGCCTTGCGGACTTTTAGCTTCATAAACCCCATCGGTATAGAGAAAGATTTTGCTCAAGGGACCAAACGGATAGCGAACAGTCTCATAAACCGATTCTCGCCAGATACCTAATCCATTTCCGGTGTTCTTATCTCCGATAGCGTAACAAGTCTGCTGATGTCCATCGTACAAAAGGGGAAAAGAATGCCCAGCATTTGCACAAACAAGTTCCTCTTTACCAAGATCAATGATGCCACAAAACGCCGTTGCAAACATAAACAACCGAGAACTAATCAAATCGTTGAACCGAGTATTTAGTATTTCAAGAAGGTAGCCCGGATTATCTTCAATCAGCTCTTGAAATTCCGCCAAAATCGTTTTAATAAAGACAGTTACAAAAGCCGCTGAAACACCATGCCCCATAACATCAGAGATAAAGACACCGAGTCGATTTGGGACGATCTCCCAGACATCGAAGAAGTCACCACCAACCGCCATTTCCGGACAGCACCGAGAAGCGATCCGAAATCCAGATAATTCTTGGACACCATTCTGAGGAATCAGAATCTCCTGAATACTCCGTGCCATTTGGAGCTCTTCTTCCAATCGGGCATTATGTTTCGCAAGTGTATCCTGATACTCCTTAATCCGCAAGAGAGAACGAACCCGCGCCAGGACCTCCAAGCTATCAAAAGGTTTTTCAATAAAATCATCTGCCCCCGCCTCAATAGATTTAATCCGATTTTCGCGTGTGTCGCGGAGCGCAGTTATCATCACAATTGGAATAAATTCAGTAGCCTTGTTGGCACGGATTCGCTTGACGACCTCAAAACCATCCATCTTAGGCATATTAATATCTAATAAAATGAGATCCGGAGCGTCTTTTTCAACAACATCAAGTGCCTCAACACCGTCCTCAGCTGTGTAGACAGTGTACCCTTGTGCATTGAGATGAATTTGCAGAATTCTCACATTCCTCGGCTCATCGTCAACGACAAGAATCTTTGAGACCTCTTGTGCTTCGGGTTTCGTTTCAGGATTCATCCCTCTGTCCTTTTAAGGTGAGTTTCTATGCGTTCCACCAGTACCTTGATGTCAATAGGTTTACTGAGATAATCATCGCAGCCAGCTTTGAGAATGCGTTCTTTATCACCAGACATCGCCGCAGCTGTTAACGCAATAATTGGTATATCTACCCAGGCAAGATTCGCTTTAATTCTCCGTGCTAATTCTTCACCGCTTTGTCCGGGTAACGCGATATCCATGAGGATGAGTTGAGGAATCGCATTTTCTAAACTGGCAATTGCTTCAACAGCATCAGTCGCTTCGATAACCGTATAGCCTTTTGACTGTAGTACAATCCGCACAACCTTACGATTCAACTCTTGATCTTCAATTACCAAGATCCGTTTGGGTGTTTCTGTCTGATCCTCTACCGGAGATGCGTTTAAGGTTTTCACGGGTCGCCCTCTGTTTAAGCCAGTCGTCTGAAATTAGCTTCAGTTGTGCAAAGTGAAGTTTCCATCATTCAACCCTATATCGCTTCATCAAGCATATTACTGGCTTCAATTTTTAAGTGTTGCAGTGGAATTCTCAGGGTGAAACTACTTCCTTTACCTTCCTGACTTCTAACACTAATTCCACCGCCATGCAAGGCGATAAGCCTTTGTGTCAATGCTAAACCGAGCCCTGTTCCTCCGTAGCGTCGGGATTTTGATGTATCAATTTGCGTAAATGGCGCGAAGAGTTTAGCTTGATCGGCTTCGGAGATACCTATCCCTGTATCCATAACTTGAGCACACAACTCTGTTTCATTGACCTCCAACTGCGTTGTAACTTTTCCACCCTCTGGTGTAAATTTTACCGCATTGGAGAGCAAATTGTAGAAGATTTGCTTAAATTTAATCCGATCGGCTTCAATTAGACCCTCCTGATTATAGGTCAAGGTGAGGTCCAAATCTTTTTTCACAGCAAGCGCGGTGATAATTGCATTTACCTCTTCCACTGCTTCAACAATAGAGAATTCCTCGAGATGCAACACCATCTTTCCAGCTTCGATTTTTGACAAATCAAGGATGTCGTTGATCATCTCCAGTAAATGCTGACCGCTAATATGAATATCGTTGATGCACTCTTTCTGTTCAGGGTTGATACTCCCAACGAGTTCATCTCTGAGAATTTCAGCAAAGCCGATGATAGCATTTAACGGCGTTCGCAATTCATGACTCATATTCGCGAGAAAATCACTTTTTGCGCGACTCGCATATTCAGCAGTCTCCTTCGCCTGTTGCATCGCTTTTTGGGTTTTTATCCGCTCGGTAACATTAAGTGCCATACTAATGCCTAAGCGTCTGTTGTCCGGAAGTTCCCCAAGCAACGACGAACTAAATTCCCATATCTGCTTTTCACCCGACTTGGTAAAAATTTCGTACTCTCCCTCCGCCACCCGTTCTGTGGAACGATACAACTGTGAGAGATGCCCTTTGATTGCCTCAGCTTCTTTGTTACTCGTTTGCTCAAGCCATTTTGCAACCGTTGGAATATCCGCGTGGGTATATCCAGTTAATTCCGTCCATGCTCGGCTAATCTGTAGAACTTCACCATCCTCAGAGTGGATCATAATTGGCAGCGGCGCATTCAACACAGCACGCCGAAAGCGCTCCTCACTACGCTGCAATTCAATCTCCGCTTGCTTCCGATCAGTTATATCCGTCGAAGTCATTACGAACCCTACGAGTCGTCCCTCTGGCTTGATAGGTCCCAGACACGAAGCGTACCAGTATCCACTCATCTGTCCTCGGACCTCATAGGTGGCAACCTCGCCAGTTTCGATTACCTGTGCACAAGCCTCCCTAAGCCGTTCATGATGCTCCTCCGCAAGGAAATCAAAAACACTTTTTCCGATAACATCTTGTGGTCCTAATCCGAGATTAGCCGGAAGTCTATTGACAAATGTTAGACGACAATCCAAGTCCATAGTCGAGATAATATCCGGAGCACTTTCAACCAGAGAACGCCACTTCGCCTCAGAGTCTTGAACTGCTTGTTGGGCGCGATAGTATTCGGTTATATCTCGTGAGATACCACACGTTCCTTTAATACGCCCCTCTCTATCGCGAATCGGGACTTTCGTCGTTGACACCCACGTGTCTTGCTCATTGGGCCACGTCTCTTTTTCCTGTTTAGCCTCAATGGGTTTCCCAGATTTGATAACAGTCTGCTCATCTTGATAGGCTTGCTGAGCATGTTCACGCGTAAAGAAATCAAAATCTGTTTTTAGTACCGCCTCTGCTGGATTTTTCAAACCAAATCGGTCAGCCAAAGAGCGGTTAATTCGGACAAATCGGCTTTCTGTATCCTTAAAATAGATGTGATCAGGCGTGTTTTCCATCAGGGTATGCAAGAATTCGCTTTCTTCGGTATGTTTCACTGCCAGCTGCTGGAAACGGGTTTCATTTTCTCTCAATTTCGCTTCCAACTGCTTCTGCATCGTGATATCATTGACGACGATATAGCAGCGATCCCCTTCAGGCGGCTTCGTTGCGTGCCACCTCAACCACTTATAGGATGCGTCCTGGCACTGAAAGCGATTTTCAAAGGTAACGCGCTCATGTTCCCCTATCTTTATGCCTTCAATTTTAGCGAGGGTTTCCTGTCTATCAGCCGGATGTATCAACAGATCCCACTGCCGATTTTGTATTTCTGGGAGGGTAAATCCGAGGGTATCTTGCCATGCTGAGTTAAGCGCGACGAAACTACCGTCACAACTGATATACCCAAACATGTCCGAAGAGATTTGAAAAAAAGAATTAAGTTCAACGGTGTCTTCTGTTACGTTGCGCTTGCGAGTTGCGTTCTTAAGCTGCTTCATATTTCCGCTCCAGAAGGTACGAGGTAGAAACGCCTCGCGCCACACCATTGTGATGGTAGGAAGGTTACTTCGTCACCAAAACCGCGCGACTTGCCAGTTTGACAACAGTTTGCGTTGTACTTTGAAAAACCAGTTCATATAACCTACCGTGATGACTCGCACTTAGGGCTATTAAATCACAATCGTTTGCCTCCGCATTTTCCAAAATATTCGATACTGTAAAGCCACGGGCAGTAAGGAAATTCGCTTCAACGTCATAGTAGTGCAAGTACGCTTCCATCTGCTGTTTAATTTCTGTCGCCTGAGGTTGCGTACTCGAAAGCGCGAGCCCGAAGATACCGGCTTTTGTCAACTCACCCACCTCGGCAACCAAACTCAAGACATGATCAGAATAAACATCCCCGTGATGGACAGCAAGAATCTTTCGCAAAAGCGTACACTGTTCATGCACTACGATGATAGGTCTCGTAACATGCAACAGAACATCGTCAATCTGATTCTGAATCAGTTTCCGCCGACGCTCGCTTACATCTTCAGGAAGCCCTACAACAACGAGATCAGCGGAGCGCGCCTTTTCGCAAATCATCTGGCGAGGGTTACCAGCAATCGCTTCAACATGATAATCCAAAAAGTCGTAAAGTGAGCATTCCGCTTCTGTTCTATGGAGAATAGCCTCAGCCATCTCAGCACTTCCACCGTGATTGCTGTCTTGAAAGAAAACACACGATAGATGTGTACCCAAAAGCACCGCTAATTGTCCAGCGTACTCAAAGGCATTCTTTTCATAATCCGTATCGCCGATCGCGACGAGGATATTTTTAATCATGAGATATCCCTATATAGATAGTAAGACTTAGTATGTCGCTTGTTGGTTTTTCAAGGCACCCGCGTTGCAATAAAACCTAAATTCACCAGAACCGGTTTACGGGTGCCGCAGTAAAGCAGCAACAGCATCGTCTTCACTTTCAAAATTCCTAAAGACGGTGATCAATCGCGCCATAACGATGAGGTTTTTGACATGCTTATTCACATTAATCACCGCAATTTGCCCCCCTCGAGGGTGAATATCGGAATAAACTTTCATTAATGCGCCAAGACCAGAACTATCCATTCCCGTCACATCTTTAAAGTCAAACACAAGTCTGGGCGGAGTAGCAAGGTCTGCCAATGTCTCTGCCACAGTCTCCGAGACCTCCTTGATACCCGGGGAGATTATCCTACCCATCAACCTAAAAATCACTACCCCTTCTTTCTCCGATACGGTGATTGACATAACACACTCCTAATACACCAATCTATCTGAGTTTTGGATGCAAACCCTCTAATAGCACCGCTTAACTTTCACTTGATAACTCAGCAATCGCCTCGCTCTCGTTATCAAAATGCTCAAAGATACTAACGAGCCGGCTGCGAACAATCAAATTTTTGATGTTCCTTCCGACATTAATGACGCCAATCCGACCATTCTTACGCGTCGCAGTGACATGTGCGCCCATAAGGGTCCCGAGACCGGAACTGTCCATCATATTAACGCGCTCAAAATTAATGAGAATGCGCGGTTCGTCAGAGGCATCTATTTGCGAAACGATCGCCTCTCGTAATTCAGAAACTGCTGCTCCCATTATCTTCCCACTCGGTTCTAAAACTGCAACACCATCTTGCTGACGAATCGTAGTTGCCATGATTTTCTCCTTATTTATGCTCTTGAAACTGAAAACACCAACTTACTTTTTAATTTTACATTTTTTTTCTTTATTTGTCAACACTCAATTTAAGTGTTTAACTATTTTAACCAAGCTTTATTAGAAAAGGTTTACCTACCCAAAATTTAGTTTATCGAAAGCCCATCTGATTTTGTTTGTTTTTATCTCAAAAATCGGATATAATGTCAGCAAATTTTCTACGCTACAGAAAGGAAAGTAATGTACACTCTGAACCCACGAATCAAGGACCTGCCTAAAGATGAACGTCCACGTGAGAGGCTGCGTAAATACGGACCCGAAAATCTAAGAGACTCAGACCTTTTGGCGATTATCCTTAAGGACGGCTTTAAAGGCACAACGGCTGTCCAACTCGGTGAGCAAATCCTCATGACATTTGAAGGCGACTTGAAGCGGATGGCAGACAACAACTCCAAGCAATTTGAGAAAATCAAAGGAATTGGCGAGGCAAAGGCAGCACAGATTGTCGCGGCTTTTGAACTCGGAAAACGATTGGCACGCTTTCACGCCGATCGCGACAAGATTACATCCCCAAGCGATGTTGCAGACTTGATGATGTCGAAAATGCGCTATCTAAAAAAAGAAATTGTTTGTGTATTGTGCCTGGATACTAAAGGTGGTGTAACAACCAAAGGTGTGGCTGGAGACCTCGGCACTGAGGCATCATGGGGGAAAAAGTTGTCCGAAGGGACAGTTTTTGAAGGTACGCTAAACGCCAGTGTTTTTCACCCGCGCGAAATTTTTCGATTCGCAATTGAGGAATCCGCAAATTCAATTGTCCTCGTTCACAATCATCCATCTGGTGATCCACAACCGAGTCAAGAAGACATTCGCGCGACAAAACAACTGATTGAGGCGGGAGATCACATCGGGATTAAAGTATTGGATCATGTCATTATCGGAGACGGCATCTTTGTCAGCCTAAAGGAAGAGGGTTTTATTTAACGGGCTTAATGACATTCTCAGGTGCGTTGTCGAAGCACTTCGTATAATAGGATACCCGCTGCAACGGAAACATTTAGGGAGTCAATTCGTCCTAACATCGGTAAGTGTACGAGATAATCACATTTCTGTTTCACGAGTCTCCGAATACCCCCACCTTCACTTCCTAAAACGAGACACAGCGGAACCTTGAAATCCGCATCCGTATATGCACAGGACGCATCTCCAGCAGAACCGACGACCCATATACCTGCTTTCTTCAGAAGGTCTATAGTTCGCGCAATATTCGTTACCCTGGCGATAGGTACGTGCTTAGACGCGCCAGCCGACGCTTTGTGTACAGCCGGCGTGATACCAACAGCGCGATTCTTTGGAATAATAACAGCATCGGCGTTAGCAGCATCCGCAGTCCGTAGAATCGCACCAAGGTTCCTCGGATCCTGAACACCATCCAACATTACCAACAATGAATCCGTCTTATTGTTTTGTATCTTTGCGAGTATTGTTGGCAGGTCACTATAATGCGTTAGATTAACAAGTGCGATAACACCTTGATGCGGAACAGAGGGTTCGATGCTATCCAATTCACGTCGCGCGCAGCGTTTTACCGGGATACCCACCTGTTGTGCCTTCGCGATGATGTGGCGGACACGCGAGTGGTTGCTCCCTTCCGCAACCCAAATTTTTTCGATATAACGCGCACGATGCTGTAGATATTCGATAACTGGATTTCTACCAACAATGTATTCGGACATATCTACGAGGCTAAACAAATGGTTCAAGCAATCTCCGAAATTTACTTACACACGCTTCCACGTTTTTTACAGGAAGCTCCTTGAAAAATTCTTGCCTATGTATTTCCCGGCTTGATTTTCTATCGCCATCAAGAAGTGTTATAATTTCCAAACGAACCGTTGGTGTATGGGAGAGTAATGTATGAGTGGATTCACTACCTAAATGAATCTGTTTACTTGCTTCTCCATAATCCCCACCTAAGCCATTTTCAAGTTGAAAAACAGAAAAAAGCAGCTTTGGATAGATTAACTTCACAATCAACTCAAAGTCCTTTAAAGTTCTTTTGAGCATAGCATTTTCTATGTATGATTTACACTCTATACCTAAAAGTAAAGCATTATCTATCTCTACAGCCCTATCAAGTTCTACTTTATAAATATATTTCCCACTATTTTCCTGAATATGCCTCCGTACGATAGCAGGTATCAGGTTCCTAACATAATTTTTCTCAATCGTAATTTCCGCGGTTCGTTTCCTAATGTCAAATCGACTCGCTTCGCCCCCTATCTCATACCATGCCAGAGAAACAACAGCATCAACTATATTTTCTACGAGCGCACCCTTCGCCCCGCGAATCTGTCCCGCAGTCATATCGTACATTGAATAGATACTCTCGGTATACAAATCTACAATTGATTCATAATCAGGGTAAGCGAATGAAGCGTCAGCTGCCATTTAATGCTTCCTCATTCAGTGTTGAGGTTTCTCGGAAAATAGGTAAGATGCGTAATCGATCTTCTGCAGTTTGGCAATATTCGGGTGAAATATCTATGCCCAAGAAACGCCGCCCACTTTTAAGTGCCGAGACACAGGTTGTTCCCGTACCTGCGAAAGGGTCCAAGATAACATCCTCTCTGAAACTGAACAATTTCAGGACACGATCTGCTAATTCCTCCGGAAACATCGCAGGATGTTCAAATTTATGCATGTTCCGTTCCGGTGCGATTGTCCATTTCGCTGTCACCCACTCCTTGAAGGAATCTGCGTCAATATCGGCATTTCTTGGATCTCCTGATTTTTTTAAAGAACCTTTACAAAAAATTTCTAAAAACTCCCACGTATATTTGAGATAAGGGCTCGATGGGCTCTTCCAACTTCCCCAAGCCGTATACTTGCAATTGTAGTGATTTTTTTCCCATAAAATCTCACCTTTCCATATCAGTTTTTTACGTATAAAATACTGAGAAATCAGGTGGTGCGTCGGAATATAATCTGAAAATAGAGGCTGAACATTAACTACAATGCGACCTCCATATTTCAGAACTCTAATACACTCGTCAAAGATGCTAAACAGGGTCTTGAAATAGGAATCCCAAGCAAAAGCATCTTCGGTATCTTCGTAATCCAGTCCAAAGTTGTATGGTGGAGAAGTGAAAATAAGGTCGATGCAATTATCAGGCAACTGCTTGAGAACGACTTGTGAATCACCACAGATAACTTTATCAGTAAATTCAACAGGAAGTGGATAATTTTCCTTACGAAAATCATGGGTATTCGCGTAATAATACTTCCCGCGCGCGGCTTCTTTTTCTTTTCGATTCTTAACTTTCCGTTCTTTAGTGTTGTCTCTTTTTGCGAAATTACGCTTTTGTTCAGACATGAGTTATCTCCGATTAAAATCTAATTTTTTAGGGGAGCCGTGGTAATGATCACGAAAACAGATTATGGCAGTATAACACAAAAAGCGGAAAATTACAAATTTTCCGCTTGAAACTTGGGTCCTCTATCCCTTACGTTCTTGTAGATTAATCACCACGGACAAACTTAATATCCGGTCCGCGCGGCGTAATCTTGATATCCGGATCCGCCTCTTGACAGTTGACACAAGTAATCTCACCGACGTTCGCATTTTCCATACGCGGTGCGAGTTTTCCCAACTTAAACACAAACCCTAAAACTGCGTCCGCTGGAATTTTCTCATCACACGAACTACATGCGACAGCCTCTCCAGACTTAACGTTCTCTAAAAGTTCTGATGCTTTCACAATCTTCCTTCCATTGAAAGTTATGCTGATGCTTATAGGAAATAACGCTCTTTCCGTTTATCAGACTCGTATTCTTTATACGCCTCTTGCGCCGTGTCAACTTCGGAAACCTCTGCGATAGGCACATCCCACCAGGATTCATAGCGCGGGACCCCTTCGTAGTAGTCGACATCAATCTTTACAACGGTTGTGTGCTCCGCTTCGCGTGCCTCAGCCAGTGCAGCCTTCAGGCTTTGCAAGGTCGTCGCTTCAATTACCTTGGCACCAAGACTGCCAGCATTCGCTGCAAGATCCACCGGTAAAAAGTCACCCGCAAGTTGACCGTTCTCTTCGTCGCGGTAACGGAAACGGGTAGCAAAACCTTGCGCGCCCGTTGCGCGAGACAGTCCTCCGATGCTGCTATGCCCCTCATTGTTCACAAGAACAATAATTAGTTTATAGCCTTCTTGGATTGATGTGATAATTTCCTGTGCTAACATCAAATATGAACCGTCCCCTACCATGACATACACATCGCGACTTGGATCCGCCATCTTGATGCCTAACCCACCGGCGATTTCATATCCCATACATGAGTAGCCATATTCCAAATGATACTGTTTCGGATTACGTGTCCGCCACAATTTGTGTAAGTCGCCAGGCAGGCTCCCTGCCGCACAAACCATGACATCTTCAGGACGCGAAAATTCGTTAACCACGCCAATCACTTCACTTTGACTCGGTAAGGGCCCGTGTCCGAGATGATAAAGTCGATCAACTTCGACTTCCCACTCATCACGATACTTCTCAATTTGTGCGGCATAGGCTGCGTCAACACGGTAGTCTCCGACGGCGGTAGTAAGCTCCTCAAGTGTGACACGAGCATCGGCGACAAGCGGTAAAGCAGCGTGTTTATAGGCATCAAATTCAGCAACATTAATATTGATGAAACGGACATCCGGATTTTGGAAAGCCGTTTTGGAAGCCGTTGTAAAATCACTCAAGCGGGTGCCAATCGCTATCACCAAGTCCGCTTCGCGTGCTGTGATATTTGCCCCCGGTGTGCCCGTCGCGCCAATTGCACCGAGATTCTGTGGATGATTATGGGACAGTGAACCTTTTCCAGCGAAGGTTTCACCGACCGGGATACCCGTCTTTTCCACAAATTGGGCGAGTTGTTCCGTGGCTTCACTGTAGATAACACCCCCACCGGCAATAATCAATGGGCGTTTGCTCTCACGAATCCAGGCCGCTGCCCGATTGAACAACCCCGCATCCGCACGCGGACGAGGTATAGTGTAAACGCGTTTCTCAAAGAGTTGTGAAGGATAGTCATACGCCTCGGCTTGAACGTCTTGCGGAAGTGCCAAAGTTACAGTGCCCGTATCTGCCTGCGATGTCAAGACACGCATCACTTCCGGCAACGCTGTGATTATCTGCTCTGGACGATTAATCCGATCCCAGTAACGCGAAATCGGCTTAAAGCAATCGTTCACCGAATAATCTTGAGAGCTCGACGACTCCAATTGCTGTAAAACTGGCGCAACTAAACGGGTGGAAAAGATGTCGCCCGGTAATAAGAGAACAGGCAACCGGTTAATAGTGGCACCCGCAGCACCCGTAAGCATGTTCGTCGCCCCTGGTCCAATAGAAGATGTACAAGCAAATATCCGAAGACGGTTGTTCATCTTAGCAAACGCAGCGGCGGTATGCACCATAGATTGCTCATTTCGGGTCTGATAGAACCGAAATGAGTCAGAATACTGATGCAAGGCTTGTCCGATACCAGCAACATTTCCGTGACCAAAGATACCGAACATACCCGCGAAAAACTGTGTTTCGTGCCCATCTCGCTCAACATATTGTTGCTGAAGAAATTGAACGATGGCTTGTCCCATCGTAAGTTGGCGTGTTTTCATGAAAGTCGCTTCTCCTTTAATTTATAGTATTTAGAAACTGAGGCACGGAAACATAGTCCCACAAAACTGGATATCGTATCTACCATCCGCCACGTTCCGCGACAAACGCATTGACCTCAGACATCGTTGGCATAAAGTTGGCACAACCGTGCCGTGTTACGACAATCGCACCAGTGGCATTGCCAAGACGTGCTGATTTTTCCCAACTCCAACCGCTGAGATTCCCATAGACAAAACCACTGGCAAAGGCATCTCCAGCACCAAGGGTGTTGTAAACTTCGACAGGAAACGGTGCTGCGTGAACGACCTCACCGCTTGCCAAATGGACATCTGCTCCCTCAATACCGCGCTTCACGATCAGAGCATTTGGACCTGCCCCTAAGAGCGTCTCAATAGCCACCGCCATATCCCCTTGAATCGTAGGATTTGAAATTTGGGAGTGCTCAATTGTGAGCTGAGAAACATTCCTAAGCGTAGCCGCTTTGATTTCTTCCTCTGTCCCGATAGCGATGTCAATATAGCGCAAGGCAGACCGAATAACAATCCCAAACGCTCTTGGGTCGTGCCACTGATCTGCCCGAAAATCGAGGTCCAAAAAGACCTTCTTTCCCAATGCTTTTGCTTGCTCTGCGGCATAGATTGTTGCACTACGGCTCGGTTCTTTGCTCAAGCCGGTTCCTGATATTAGCACGGCTCGACTCTCAGCAACCGGTGCAGCCAGAACGTCATCAATGGTCAGCTCAATATCCGCACAATTATCACGATAATAAATTAATGGGAACCGATCCGGTGGTTCAATACCAAGAACAACAGCACTCGTCCGATGTTCGGGTTTGCAGGGGATAAATCGCGTCTCAACACCCTCATCATTCAAAAACTTGAGGAGAAATTCTCCAACCGGATCCTCACCGACAGCCGTGAGCAACGCAGCCCGAAGCCCAAGTCTCTGTACACCAACGCTGATGTTGGTAGGACACCCACCAACGAAGGCACCAAAACTTTTAATGTCGGTGAAGGGAGCTCCGATGTCATTTGCGTAGAGATCTATAGAACTCCGCCCGATTGTAAGAATATCGTAAGTTTCCATTTTTTTCGCGACAAGATTCGCGTTCAAGAACCCACCGCATTTCTAAATTTCTGACTTTCCTCGGCAAATTTACAGGTTAACAAAAAAGCATCATTCCCACACGCTATCAATTGCACACCGTGCCTTAACCACTGTTCGCCACTTTCAAAATCGTTGACATAACAACCCAAGGGAACATTGTATCGCTGTGTAAGCGCGATGACTTTTTTTATTGCATCCAGAAGCAACGGATGTTCAAGTTCACCGGAAATCCCCATAGAGGTGGATAAGTCGTAGGGACCAATGAAGATAACATCCAACCCACCAGTGGCGAGAATGTCCTCCAAGTTTTCAACAGCTTTGACGGTCTCAATTTGTCCTATGCTAAGGATCTCTTCGTTTGCCCGACGCACATACGCCTGGGTATCAAGTTTTGTGAAGTCACCATAGTCGGTATGTCCGATACCGAATGCGACCCCTCGGTCACCTTCAGGTGCGTACTTCGTCCAGTTTCGGATTTTTTCGAGATCTTCACCGGATTCGACCCGTGGAATCATGACCCCTGTTGCTCCTGCGTCAAGGATGCGAGAAACAAAATGGCGTTCAAGAACCGGAACACGCACAATACACGGCAAATTCGCGCCGCGTGCGTCCCGAATTATACGTCCCATTGTTTCTATAGAAAACGAGCTATGTTCCAGATCAGCAATAATAAAATCTGCCCCAGCACTTGCCAAAAGCGTCGCAATTGCGGAGCCTCCAAATTCAAGGACAAACGTCCCTATAAGAACCTCTCCGCGCTTTAAAGATGCTTTCACGTCGTGCTCCTCTAACTCTGAACAGGGATTTCCGAGATAAGTTTTTGTGCCTCACTCACCACCTTTGTGGGTGCCGACATTTTCTCACCTATCATCATGATTAACATGTAATAGTCATAAGCGATCTGTAATTCACGATTCAGATGCGCACTCTCAGCGGCGTTGAAATAGCAGACAGTTGCCATTCTGTGGCACTCTTCAACAAGGGCTGGCAGATTTGCGTAGCTATGATTGAAGGCGGCAAGGATATAAGATTTTCCGGCTTCTTCCCATGAGCGCTGGAGTTCAAATTGGCGTCCAAGGCGGGTGTAGTAAATCCCACCATTTTTCGCATTTTTCCTGGCAAGTCGAAATTTGTCGGCAACAGTATACGCGAATCTTGCACGCGTATAACAGTTGGCGACAAGTTCGAGATTATCCGCTTTGGCAAAGCTGCGTGCTTGCTTTTGGTAGAACTTCCCCAGTTTATTATAGAGGACGTGACACTGCCGCATCCGTCCTTGTTGCTGGTAAATCTGGATTTTTTGGAAAATATGAAACGCTTCTTCCTCGTGCGGATACTGAATATCAATATGGACTTGATCCAGCAAAAATTCTGGCGATGCTTCCTCAATTATCATCCGATAGCTGCCCGATGCCTTAACTTGGGGTTGGATAGGAACTATATCGGTCTCTGTCTCTTCACGGGTAAGTTCTTGGTTATCAAGCCATGTACGCAGCACAGCATTTTCGTTATCCGGTAATTTCTGAATGAGTGTGATAATTTCCTCAACAGTCGGACTTGCCGCCAAAGGAGGTGTCGTGATATTAAGCTGCCGGAAGAGGTTATCAACGGTTCTAAGTAACTCTTGGTCATCCAGACAAAGCCGCGTCGCTTTCTGGACTTCTTCAAAAACGCCCATGTAGTCTTGGCTCTCAATGTAGCGTGTAGCAAGTGTATAATGTTTGTAGATTTGGGCAACCAACTTCTCACGCTTATTATTTTCCTCTTTCCGCCGCTGCTCAAAAAAAAGATTTTGATTCATTCGTTCTGCGACTTCAATAGGCAGTCGGAAGGTTTTGCGGTATCGTTCAAGTGCCTCTGCTAATCTCGGATTGCTGGAATTGACGCTGGCATCAATAAGCTGCGAAGCCTGTTTGACGTACTCATCTCGGCGGATACGATCTAATTCATCGTACATTTCGGTCGCATTTTGATGACGTTCAGAGAGTTGGCGATGGAGTGCCTTTTGTAAGAAAGTGCGAAGCACCTCTGGACATCTATAGATTTCTTCTATTTCGCCAGCAGCCTTCTTTTTATCCATCTCCTTGTTCTCACCCGAAAATGGGAATCGCCCCGTCACGGCTTGATACAAAATAAGGGCTGTAGCATACAGGTCTGCCCGATAGTCATAAGATCCATAATGTTGTTCCGGTGCCATATAGCGACGCGTTCCCGCCATCGTTTCAGCAAACTCGGTGGTTTCGCCAAAAATACGGGCAATACTGAAGTCCGCGACCTTCGCTTGTTTATCGGTCGTGAGCAATATATTTTGGGGCTTGATGTCCCGATGCATAATTTTGTGAGCATGCGCTGCTTTCAGTCCGCGGCAGATATCCAAGCCAACATTGATTGTATCCGTTAGCGAAAGCGGGCCCTCCTGCATCAGTTCGTGAAGACTTTTCCCTTCAACATATTCCATCACGATCCATGCAACATAGTCATCCGTACCCGGTTCAACTGTATGAATCGAGACAATATTGGGATGTCCCCAAATCTTTGACATTGCTTGAAATTCATTTAGCAAAAACTTCATCCTACCTGCCGGATATGCTGTTTTTGCTAAGGCTTTGATGGCAACGTTTCGGTTCGTCATCTCTTCGCGAGCGCGAAAGACCGACGAGAATCCTCCTGAATTCAGATACTCCAACAATCTATATTTACCTAAAATTAATTGGTCAATCTGCATAACAGCATCTTCAAGAGTTTAGAGCAGACAATAAAAGGGATGAGATATAATTTCCTAATATTAAAATTAACAGAATTAACATTAATTGTCAACAAAAAAAACAATTTTCGTAAATTTAACCCAAACTACTGCTGAAATCGAGCGCGTTGCACCTCGGCACACAGTCTCTTAGCCCGTTCAGTAAGGGATTCAAACTCCCTTGCTGCAATGAGTTGATTATTAACCAAGGCACTACCAACCCCCAATGCTGTGGCACCAGCCCTGATAAATTCGCCAGCATTTTCAATATTGATACCACCTGTCGGCACAAGAGGAATATGAGGGAGCGGGGCTTTTACATCTTTTATATATGAGGCACCAACCCCACTTGATGGAAACACCTTGACATAATCCGCACCGGCTTCCCACGCCATCAAAATCTCTGTTGGCGTAAAAGCACCTGGAATAACGACTTTGCCGTAGCGATTACAGATCTCAATGACATCTGCCTTGGTAACGGGACTGACGATGAACTCTGCACCCGCCAACATTACAGCGCGAGCCGTCTCCGCGTCTAAGACCGACCCGGCACCAACGAGAATGGCATCTCCATACGTTGATGATACATCACTAATTACTTGCAGCGCATTCGGGGTTGTCATTGTCACTTCAATCACGTCAACACCACCAGCGTGAATTGCCGCGGCAGCATCAATTAACTCATTTGCACTATTCGCACGAATTATAGCGACGATACCACTGGCTTCGATCCGCCGCATCTGTTCTAACTTTGTCATGAATATCCTCGATTAGGTCGCTGCGCTTTCAATTTATAGTTGTTGGTTGCTGTTAAGACGTGTGGCAGTTGCAAAAACTTTCACCTGCCACAACGAGTGACTATAAACCATTAACTATTCGCCACATTGAATGGCAAAATTTTTTATTGCGATTTATTTGGCAATATGTTAGTATAAAAAAATCAAATAGAAATTCCAGTTCGTAAATTCTCGCTAATTTCGTATAATTGAGAGCAAGTTTCGGATCGCTAATTCTACCGAAAGATTGCTTCATAAAAAGAATGGAAGTTGTTCCACTACTCCCTTATCTGATCAGCTTGACAGGATTGCTGGCTTTGTCCGGTTTCTTTTCGGGATCCGAGACTGCTTTGTGCGCACTTACCCAAGTGCAAATTGAGCGTTTCCGTTTTGAAAAGGGCAGAACGTCTGCTATTGTCAACTTTGTTGACAACCCTCCGAGATTATTTATTACTGTCCTACTTGGTAATAACCTTGTAAACGTCTCGTTTGCAATCCTCATGCTATGGCTTATTAAGAAGCAAGTCTTGCCCGATAGTACGGAAGTGCTCCAATTTGCTGTAGCCACAGTCCTTAGTGTTGTTCTTATGCTCATCTTTGGTGAGATGTCACCAAAGACTTACGCTATTAAGCACCCTGAGACCTTTGCCAAAATAACAGCCCCACCTCTGTGGATATTTTCGATCTGCATTACGCCGCTACGAGTGTTACTGCGCCGCATCATTGACTTCCTCGTTCCCATATTTACTGGACAGACACCTGATACCGAAGACCTTACCGCTACAGATTTCAAAGAGATTGTCAATGCATACCACGAAGAAGCACTTCCCGAAGATGAACGGGCAATTGTGAGCAATATTCTGGAATTGCGCGACATTGAAGCAAGAGAGATTATGGTACCGCGGACTGAAGTCGTCGCAGTTCCTACATCTAATACGATTCAAGAAACTCTAAAACAGGCAAAGGACTCAGGGTTTTCACGCATTCCAGTCTATCGGGACCAGATTGATAATATCTGCGGAATCTTCTACGTCAAAGACTTTCCGCTGTGGCGGCACGCCTCAGTGAATTCACTCACACTTGACACTTTTCTTGAAGAACGAGATACAATTCCTAACGCCCCTTCTAACGCCCCGCTTATTCGTGACCCCATTCTGGTGCTTGAAACCCGTAAAATCGGTGTGTTACTGCTGCAACTTACCGACGAAAAAACAAAAACGGCGATTCTCTTAGATGAATATGGTGGCGTTTCGGGTATCGTTACAACTGAAGACATCGTTGAACAAGTCGTCGGCGACATCATCGACGAACATGATAGAGGCGAATCTTTACCTGATTTCGTTAAACACTCTACAGACCCATTGTTACTCGAAGTGTCCGGCAGGATGAGTATCCGAGAACTCAACCATCAATTCAACGAACTCAAATTGAGTGAAGACGACGCTGACACTGTCGGTGGGTACGCTTTTGGACTCTTCGGTAGAATCCCTTCAGTCGGGGAATCATACACTGACGAAAACGGCATCAAATTTGAAATAACCGCCACAGAGGGCAATGTCATCACAAGCCTATTTATCAAGCTGCCAGTTACGCCGAAAGTGGAGACGTAACAACCGTTCAGTAACCAATTAGGCCACTGTGCCTAACATATACAAACAATTGAAAGTTCTCTTATTATCTCTCTTTTTAATTGGTGCCAGTGGCACAGCACAAATCGCGGTGCTCAGTTCATTCGCTGTTGCAGTGCTCATCTGCCTCGTTTTATCCGCTTTCTACTCCGGCTCAGAGACGGCTCTCGTATCTGTTAATAAAATCCGACTTAATCAACTCGTTGAATCCGATGATGCCAAAGCAGGCATTATTCACCGCTTAGTTGAATCCCCGCAGCGAATGCTTGCACTCACCTTAGTTGGAACGAATCTCGCAAATGTGCTCATCGCACAACTCGGCGAGGGGCTTGTCGCACGTGGACTTCCGAACCTTGCGGTAAGTTTACAAGGATTAATTGCTACTGCTGGTATAACGGCACTGCTCCTAATTTTTGGAGAAATTTTACCGAAAACCATCTTTCGCGTTAAAGCTGATATCTTAGCACTGCGTTATGCCTACCCCTTAAGAATCTCTGAGGTGATTTTCGCACCCCTCATCTATTTCGTTCAAAACCTTACACAATTTCTTATCAAACTCATAGACAGAAATGCCCGCAGCCAAAGTCCTGATGCCCAACGTGAAGAACTACGGATTCTCGCAATTATTGGTGAGCGTTCAGGAAACTTACTTACAGACCAACGTAGGATGATTCATAGCCTGCTCAACCTTCAAGACCGAACGGTCGCCCAAGTCATGGTTCCGCTCGTTGATATCGTTGCCATCGAAAAAAATACAAAATGTGAAGATTTTTTGCAAATCGCCGCCGACTCCGGCTTTTCGAGAATCCCAGTCTACGAAGAACACATCTATAACATTATTGGGATTATTAACCTCTTAGATGTTATTTATGATGATGTCGCATCAGATACCTCTGACAACAACTTAAGTTCTTTGGGAAAAGACAAAGAACTGACTACGACGAATCAACCCAAAAGAGAAGATAACCACCCTGAAACAGTGGAGCCTTTTATCCGCACAACCTTGCACTTTGTTCCCGAATCAAAAAATATCAATGCCCTCCTCAAAGAGATCCAAGACACACGACACACCATGGTATTTGCTGTGGATGAATATGGCGGCACCGTTGGACTTGTTACCGTTGAAGATCTTGTTGAAGAAATCGTTGGTGAATTCGCCGACGAACGTGATGAACCCGACTTCATTCGACTCATCACCCCCAAAATCCTCGAATGCGACGGCAGAACCGAAGTCAACCTGCTCAAAGAACAGTACCGACTCCCAATCCCTGAAGGCGATTACGAAACAGTCGCTGGCTATATCTTAGAACGCACCGGGATTATCCCAGAAGTCGGAACAGACCTCAAACTCCATGAATCAGTCATTACAGTTATAGATGCCGATGAACGTGCTATCCGCAAAATTCGCATCTCACGGAAGGTTGGAAATTTCAGGTCTTGAGCACGCTTCGCCAAATTGTATGACCAAGACCTATACGCTTACCGACCTACACTATTAGAGAATCCCTAATGGCGGCATCACGATAATTTCCTCAGTTACCATACCCGCCGGTTGTTGGCAAACCGAGACAACCGTATCCGCTACATGTTCTGGCTTAAGCATCTGTTCAAAGTCTGGATGCTGCGGAATTTCATCCCAAAATGGCGTATGCACCGACCCCGGTAGTACGGCAGTCACCCGAATATTCTGTTGACGAACTTCGCTCGCTAAAACTTTTGTGAATGCTAACGCTCCTGCCTTCGCGGCACAATACGCGCCTGATGCCTCAAACGGAACTTTTGCAGCGATTGAAAGCACATTAATAATCTGCCCACCGCCTTGTGCCAACATAGGTGAAAGCGCGGATTTTGTGCAAAGATAAATCGCCTTTAAATTAGAGTCAATTACTGCATCCCAATCACTGGGTGTGAAATCGATGACCGTCCCAAAACGACCAATCCCGGCATTGTTAATGAGGATATCTAAGCGTTGGTAAACATCCAGCGTTTTTTCAACAAGCCCTTGCACCGCCGCTGTGTTGGTTACATCCGTTGGCACAGCGAGTACGGAATCGGGGTTAGAAAACCCTCCTACTCTCAGCTCCGCTGCGGCCTGTTCAAGGGTTTCAGGTGTTCGGGCAGCAAGCACAACTTTCGCACCAGCCGCAGCCAAACCAAAAGCGATCGCTTTACCAATCCCTTTTGATCCTCCGGTAACGACTGCAACTTTGCCGTCAAGTCTTCCTATTTCTGTCACATTCAGATGGTCGTGAGAAACCATGTCTACCTCTGTATTTTTTTGAACTACTGCTTCGTCAAACTTGAAATGATGAGTTAAGTGACAACAGGGCCGCTAACTTCTTCCTGTAGGAGCGAGCTTTGCTCGCGATCTTTGCACCAATCAACTTCGACATGACAAAGCACTACTTTTTAAACCATGAGCCCCTGATCATTGTTCGACGCGGAATTGGATTCCATCAATCCGCGGTCGAAAAACCTCATTTAATTTTTCAAGTTTGCTAACGATCCATTTATGTTGATTGGGCCAGTCTGTCTCATTGGTGGGGTTCGCATCCATTTTTAGAAAAGCGATACGTTTTTCACGAGGTGCTTTGTCCCACCATATAGGAGATCCACTCAATTCGGTCTCAATTTCCGACTGCTGTTGCTTCAACACGTCAAAGACTGTTATAGTATTTGTGTTTCCCTCCTATAATTCCAAGACATGAGGGTGGAATATTTTGTATAAACTTATGAGTCTATCATGTAGCCATGGAAACTCTCGATCTGTGTCAGCTGTGCTCACATGCCCTACGGTGTCATCAAAAAATCCAATCCGCTTTTTATCATCCTCCCATTTTAAATCGCTAAGATTGTCCTCCAATTGTCCCTTAATATCTTTTAAGCGACTGTAATGTATGAATGATTGTACGTAGAGGCTTGCTTGTAGTTTCGTAGCACTTCTATATGCTACAAGCCAAACGGCACCTTCTGTGCGTATATCCTCAGATTTGAGAGTTTTTCTATCAATCTGGATGCCGTAAAACGAAGGTAAATCGGGTTTAGGAAACAGTTGCAGCCGGTCCCCATTTTCTTCCACGTAAGCTTTGAATTTATCCCAATACTCTTTCCCATTATTGTTTCTCGATGAGTGAAATTTTCTATGGCACTCATCGCATAAACCTACGAGTTCCGTTAGAAGATTTTCCTTACCAATGTTATCGTAAGTCTTGTGATGCACTTGCGTAGCAGTCCACCCACAAATACACAGCCGACCAAACTGTTCAAAGAATTTCTCACGTGTTTCAGACCAAGCTTTTGATTTAAGATAATGCTTTTCGTAATTATCCTGCGGATTATTGACAAGAATAGCATGCCAAATTTCGCTTCTGAGAGCACGAGCTTCTTGAAAGTCAGGTTTCAGGTCAAGTGCCTCATCAAGTAAATCAATAGCAAGGTATCCTGTGTGTATATTATCAAGTTCGCTGACACTAATTTCTCTAAAAATTGGAAATTCCTTGCTATTCCAGCAGTACTGAAATGCTAAAACAAAATTATATCTCGCCTGAGTTATCCGATCCATCGTCTCTGTCTCCGTTCCTCACTTTGTCTAAAATCATCGCAATAAGTAGTTTTGGGATTCTTTATTAACGCAAACTATCTAAAACTGATAGAAAACTATTTTTCTTAATACTGACTGAATAGTGCAACGGTTGCTGCATGTTTGACTAATTCTTGTTCAGTCTTTGCTTGACTAATTCTGTCTACAATAGCAATTGCAGCTTCTGCCTTAATGCGAGCCACCCCTTCAGTTTGAGCGATTTGTGTAGAAGCGATAGTTTTTGCAATTTCAATCTGTCTGTCAGCCTCAATTTCTTCAGACTTTGTTTTGCTATCTAACCGCATTTGCACTGCTCCAACCAATGCTTGCATGCGTGTCTGTTCCACTCCGACTATTGACAGCAGTTTTGCTTCCTCCACATTCGCTTGAGCCTTGATTTGTTCTGTAGTAATTCGTTCATACGCCTGTATCTGATACTTCTGAATTTCAGACTGGGATTCGATCTCTGTTATACGAATCTCCTTCTGTGATTCTATCTCCGCTTTCCGAAGTTCATTTTCAGACGTAATCTCGGTTTTCCGCAGTTCGTTTTCTATCTCTAATTTACGGTTCTCTGCGTCTAATAGAGATAATTTGTAATCATATTCTGCCTGTTGTCGCGCCAGTTCAGCCTCTAATTCCTGTTTGCGTTTCATTTCTACCAGAGTCTGCTGCCAACGCCTTTCTGCTGCGTCACTCTCAACCTGGGCTTTTATACGATCTTGTTCTTGACGTTCTTCTAATTTGCGTTTTCCTTCAGCAACCGTTTGTTCAAGTTTGCTGGGTCCGCAACTGAAAAGGAACGAAACAGTAATTAATGCAAGGATCAACCGAAACTTTAACATTATATAGCCTCCTTCATATTTTATTTAAATCCCAAAACTACTTATTGCGAATAGTTTTGGAAGGATGAGCGAAAATAATGCTGCTAATAATGCAGCCACGATAACCCAAATCAATGTATCCCTAAACTTGGTTCTATTAAGGTCTCTTGCTAATTTCACAGCAAGTTCTTTAGCCTCTTTATTAGATAATTTCGTCTCATGTTGTATTTTAATTCCTATTTGTCCGTGGCATTCTTCTACTTTCCATTCATTTAATTCCTTTTGGTGCGATGAAATACCGGTCGCTCTAAACCCTTCTATTCTTGTATTAACGACGCGAAAAAATATGTTGAACTTGTTATTAGTCAGGTTAAGAAAACTCGGATCACCAGAAAACTGCCCCCCTTTTGGTGGTTTTACATCTTTGACTTTTAAAGTATGATACATTTTCGCAATTAGTAGTTTTGGGATTAGTAAAGTTTACTAAACTTTGGACAATTTTTTCAAGAGATACACATTTCGCCCCGCTGGGGCTTGCTTGGTATGGGATATGGCGTTTCTATAAACATTTCGCCCCGCTGGGGCTTGTATCTTGGTTGATTTGCGTTTATTTTTCTCCGAGCTGGATTTTTTTATAGAACTCGAAGAAAAATCAAAGATGCTTTGAAAATGGGCATCATCCTCACAGAAATTATCCAAATCTTAGTAAAGTTTAGGTTAACTGTTTTTATGCAGTATAAAAGGACAGTAGGTTAATTTACTACTTTTTCGTTTGGTTATTTCAGGTTCTCTAAAGGATTGGTGAGCGTTATCGCAATAACTCCCTTATCGGTGTAAGGAACTCTTTGTCAACCGCTCCCACGATATCCACACAATACGCCTCCAAGCGATCCCTCGGACAGGAGGCAACACCTAAGCGGTGAGCATAAACTGGTGGTTGACGGAAGTGTGGGTAACGATCTGCCTTAAAATAGGAGCGCGGCACCCGTTCATAAAATCCCTCTGCAATTGAAAGTTGCCCCGTTTTTCTGCCAGACGTAAATTTATTCTCGATACAATGTACATCCAATATAAAATGCCAATCCTCATCAATGTCAACAATATCAACATCTTCCAATAAACGCAACTCTTTTTTAAGGTTGGTTTCAAGTATTTTTCTGATGTAAGGATCATCGTCGGCTTCGGCTTCAAACACATGTAAAAAGACCCGAAATCTGTGTTGTGTTTCTGATACCAATGTCAGTGGCATCAAGAATAGACATACGAATAATACGAACTTTTTTATCATCGGCTATCCTTTCCCTGCTGCAAAACCACAACGAAATCTTGATAAATAAAGGATTTATCGCACTTTCCCACAACTGATTATCAATCCCAAAACTACTTATTGCGAATTATAACACAAGTTGTCACTTATTTATTCACATAGCACTCCGCTGGAGTGCAATCGCGTAAATACACCATTTTCTATAGACATATCACCCCGCTGGGGTATGGAAAGAAACTAAAAGACTTTCTGAAATGTGTAAAATCTGTTAGTAGTCTGTCACATCTAAAGTGATGGGTATAGAAGTCGCGAGCAAAGCTCGCTCCTACAAGAAGAAGATGTGCATATCTCGGTATCCAAGGGCACCTTAAATACTTTCTACCTATCACTCTAATGTTGACAGACTATTAGTAGCAACTTGAGTTATATTAGGATATTTGGATACACCGCAAAAACTCTGCTCGCGTTGAACTATCCTCTCGGAACGTTCCCAACATGACGTTTGTTGTCATCCTCGGTGCTTGTTTCTGGACGCCGCGCGCCATCATGCAGAGATGTTGTCCTTCTATCACTACAGCAACGCCCTGTGGATCGAGTGCGGTTTCCAGTGCCTCGGCGATCTCACGTGTGAGCCGTTCCTGGACCTGTAAACGCCGAGAAAACATATCTACGATACGCGGAATTTTACTCAGACCGATAATCCGATTCCGGGGAAGATATCCAACGTGGCATCTGCCCCAGAACGGAAGAATATGGTGTTCGCAAAGACTGTAAAATTCAATATCTTTGACGATCACCATTTCATCATAATCTTCGTCAAAGATAGCCTTGTTCAAAATTTTATCAATATCTTGCTGGTAGCCACTGGTCAGAAACTGCATCGCTTTGGCAGCCCGACTCGGTGTCCTCACAAGCCCTTGACGACTCGGATCTTCACCTAAATTTTTAAGAAGATTGGTAAAAAGTTCCTCTAATTCTGGGTTAGAAACCCCCTCTTTAAACTCCATTATGTTAAAATGGTCTCCATTGCGCTATTTTCAGCTGCGCTTACTGGGGTAGAAAACAGATTATTCGCCGTAGTAGTCGAAATGATTCTTTGGCGTTTCTCGCAAACGTAGACGGTATAAAGCCACGGGACGCAAATTCGGTTCCAGTACATCCCATATCACTTTGACGAAGTTCTCTGAAGTCGGATTAAGTTTTTCAAATTCAGGGGTGTCGAGATTCAGGTGTTTGTAATCAAATCGTGTGTAAACCTGCTTCTGAACGACTTCATCGAGAAAATCCAGCCCCGCAACCAACCCAGTTCTTGGATCCACATCGCCCTTTACGGTAACTTCAAGAACATAGTTATGCCCATGACCTGCGGGATTGTTACACTTTCCAAAGATATCTCGGTTCTCTTCATCACTGAGAACATGACTGTGCAAACGATGGGCAGAACTAAACTCGTAAACTTTGGTAAGATAAACCACCGGTCCTTCTCCATGATAGTCAGCAAAATTCGTAGCACTTTCGTAGAGACGTACCCGATGCAACATTCCATCTGGCAGAGAAGGTTCAAGCCGTTGCCAAATCTCAATAGTGATGTTTTCACATGTCGGTTGCAAATGAGGGTTGCCTGCAAAAACCGGATGTTGTTGGTTTAGATGCTTATGATCATAATTGGCGAGTACCTCTGTCTTCAACAGCGCATCCAACGTTACCAGATTGATAACCATTCCGTTATCGGCATCCACGTCGCCTTTCACCATCACCTCAAGGACATAGTTATGCCCATGACTATTTGGATTCGCAGCGGCACCGAACAGCTTAAAGTTTTCTGCATCGCTCAATTCAGGTATACGTTTGTAATGTGATGCTTCAAACGCCGTCTGTCGGGTTAAGTAATACATCGGTTTTTGCCGTTATCTTGTATGGATGAACCCTCTAAGGGACACGCCGCGACGGAGCCACCAACTCATTATCCATCGACTCATATTGGACTGCCATAACCCATTCACCAGTGCCGCGCAACTGGACGTTGCACTTTTTAAGCCACTCAACTAAAGTGAGACGATCGCGCGCCTCCCACTCGCAAACCATCCGGCCTGAAAGTGTATCGCACAAGACCCGGATATTCTTCACATCGGCATTTTCTTCTTCTTTGAAACGCTTCAGGAGGCGCGCAACATCTTGACGTGTCATACAAGCAATGACGTGGGCAGAAACAAATTTAGGCATTTTTTTATTGCCATCAGCCATCGGCTTTCAGCTGTCAGAGAGTGAGATCACAAACCTCGCGAGCGACGGTCCCTGATACCGACAGCCCGCCGAATGCCGGGGAATGCCACACGGGCTTCATACCGTTGATTTCATGCCATAAGGCATGAATACCGTTGATTCTGATTTACGCGCATTCGGCGTTGATTCCGGCTGAGAGTTATTCCTTTAGTCGCGTGCGATGGGTGCGCCCACGAGATTACCCCACTCTGTCCAACTCCCATCATAGTTGCGGACCTTTTCATAACCGAGTAGGTACTTTAACACAAACCACGTGTGCGATGAACGTTCACCAATACGGCAATAGGCAACGGTCTCCTTATTCTCATCAACCCCTGCACCACCGTAAATGGCTTGCAGTTCGTCGTGAGACTTAAAGGTCCCATCTTCAGCCACTGCTGTTGCCCATGGGATATTTGCTGCACCGGGGATATGTCCGCCACGTTGCGCCGTTTCACTCATGCCAGGCGGAGCAATGACTTCACCGGTAAATTCAGCAGGTGAACGGACATCAACAAGATTAACGACACCTTGTCCGAGTGTCTCACGAACGGTCCCGGCTGTAGCACGGACATTGTCATCAGGAAACTTCGCCTGGTACCCTGTAGCGGCGTAGTTCGGAACATCGGTGACAAGTGCTCTGCCTTCATCAATCCATTTCTGGCGACCGCCATTCATCACCTTGAGTTTACTTTCGTCGTGACCGTAGTAGCGGAATTGCCACAAGGCATACGTCGCGAACCAGTTGTTATTATCGCCGTAGAAGATAATCGTTGTGTCATTAGCGATACCGCTGTCATTGCAGAGTGCCTCAAACTGCTCTTTCGTGAGGATATCGCGTCGAACCTGGTCGCACAACTGAGTCTCCCAATTGAGCCCGACTGCGCCGGCGATATGACCTTCAGCATACGCCTCGGTATCCACATCAACCTCAAGCAACCGAACACCATCATCACCACCGTGTTCAGCCACCCATTCCGTACTCACTAAAACATCAGGATTTGCGTAATCAGCCATTTCTGTGTTAAGCCTCCGTATTTTACTTTTGTTAAGATCCTATTAGTATCGGGCTATAAACTATGCCCTAATAGAATGATTCTTTATTACATTATACATCTGAAGGTATGATTTGTCAAATAGAAATGCGATTTCGCTCTGCCCCTGTCTATTTTTGCGAAATTTGGTAAATTTTAAAAAAGAAAGCCGCGTCAAGAGATTGACGCGGCTTATTGTTCACAGATAGTCCTATGTTATCTCTACAGGATCCTTACAACCGATCCGCAACATTTGGTGCTGTCTTAGGGACGTTGTCTACATCGCCATCAGCGAGCGCATCCTCCGGGATATAGTTGCTATAATCCGAGATGTTCCCGTGGGTTACGGCATAGATAACAATATTAACAAGCTGTCGCGCTGCAGCCGGTGCGAACTCGTCCAAAATCTTATTTCGGTCCTGATAGTGACCGAAGAACGGTTTCTGCACCGCACCATCCATTACGTGTATCATAGCCTCTGTATCCACGAGAACCGCCAATCGGTCATCAATGAAAACGCCCTGTAACTGACTATAGGGACCGTGATGAAGAATCGTACTTCCGATTTTCCGGACAGGAAACCGGAGGGGTCCGTTCAACCCATAGAAACTATTATAAATTTCATGGTCATGCGGAATGGATACCAGATGATATTCAGGAAGAATCTGACGCAGAACGCGTAGCGCAGGCTGCATCGCCTGCTCTGTATTACCGTGCGTCGGCATGTAGATGAACCCACCGCGGTTAATAACATACTCACGAATGCGTTGCGCTTCCCGATCCGTATAACCGAAGGAAGGACGATCCCCTTTCGTTTTCCAGATAGCATCTCCGCGCAACAACCCGTTCTGGAGTTTTCCTCCAGACGTGGAAATCGGTTCCATAAAGATAATCGGTGACTCAAAGAACGCTGCGTCCGTAATTTGGACTGCGTCAACCATTTGGGTTTGGATGCCTGTTTCTGTATTCAGCGACTTGACTAAATAGGGCAGACCTGCCCCGAATCGGAGGTGTCCGATGCCGCTGCCTCAGAAATCAAAGTTCGGATGCAACGGGTCATCGAGACGGACGAGATTGAGTCTTCCAATAATCTCCTTGCCGCGTCCCTGAATAATAGCACCTGGGCTTCCTTTCGGAAGTAGTGGCACACCGTTACCCAGAACCACGTTCTCTTCTACATCCGACAGCGAGGCAGCAATATTTGCAGCTCCCTCACCTTCTACGAGTGAGTTCAACCTGCCGCGATTCTCTGTCCGTCCTTGTCCAAAACCAGAACCGGCACCGAAAGCACCGCGACCCGTACCGCTACCTAAACCGGCACCGACACCTGCACTGAGCCCATCCGTAATTCCGCCTTCACTGGGCAATCCAGCGGTAGGTAGCGCATCTGATGTCGTCGGTAGTTTCGCAGCAGTTGACAAAGGTTGTGTGGTATGCTCAATAACCGGAGACGCATTTGAAACTTTGACTTGCTGCCCTCTCGGGGCGGCTGGGGCACCCCCCATTAGAGATGCTGCTGGTGCCGCCGTCACGGACGACCTCGCTGCACGTGCAAGCGTTGTGCGACGCGGTGTGGTCTCAGTTTGTGGAACGACTGTCAAATCCGGTGGAACCGGAGTTGGAATAACCACTTCTGGCTTAGCGACAATATCCCTTTTCGCAGCCTGTGGTGGTGAAAGAATGAAAAAACTCACATCAATGGCATCTTGTGCTTTTAATGGACTCGCCGAGATAGCAATGTACCCTACAACGACTGCAAGACAGACGTGGACAACAAGCGATACCATCCATGCAAGATGTGTACGGCGCGATTTCATGTTACGCACCTCCTATGTGTTTAAGAGTTGGGGAACTAACATCCGCTACATCTTATTTTTCTTAACCGGATTCAATTGTAAAAAGGGCAGAAAACCCCCTTCTGTCGTTAAAGACACAATTTTAAGGGAAAAAGGTGCATAATTTGAAAAAAAGTCAAATTTACATTCCCTACTGTTTTTTTAGCTTCGCCCAAGTTGTCGTTAAGCGATTCCGGGGATGCACAGCAAAACCCTCAATTTCACTCGGTAGTTTGGGGGCAGCGTTGGGGTCTATTGCCATGTAAACGGCATCCAAACGGGTATCGCCTTCCCTAGACCAAAATGTAACGGTATGTTTCCCCGGTTTCAGATCAAAGGTCAACGGATTCTTTTCGCGCCATTTTACTTTTGACCACGTCCACTCCTGATGCTGACCTGTATCCCAGATCATGTTGGCATCACCCGGTTGTGGACTTTTCTTTTGATCGACTGTGACATGGAAAGAGTCCTTCGCCGTATCTTGGGCAATCACCCGCCCCCACATCGTGTACTGACCGGGTGTTCTAACGTTAATCACGAAATCGGCTTTACCGGGGTGGCGCCCACCCCCGCCCTTTCCCGCCGATATATACATACCGCCTGAAGCTTCCTTATCTTCATAAATTTCCATGATTGCTACAATTTCATCTGCGTCTTCGGCTTCAAAGCCAATCTCAGTAGCAATGCAATAACCGACCAATCCCAATACAAGCAGTACAAATTGAATCAATAACAAAGGCATATATTTCATGCGTATATCCTCCTGAGGTTTGTAATAGCGCAATTCATTGCGCGTGTTTTTCTCCTCGCTTTACCAATACAAAACACTGACTTTAGCGTCTTAGATCTCAAAGCGCACTACCGTGGACTGAAGTATTTACAAGAAACACTAAAAAGGCTTCCACAAAAACCTGAACCTATTGTTATTGACCAACTCACTGAACATCTGACTTCTATTGGCTCTATTCATCAAACACCTGCTCAACTCAGGCCTGATAAGTTGGCGAAGGTATTGTTGATACTAACAATTCCTGCATTATTTGTCAAGAAAAATTCCATTTTTCTTGCGTAATATAGTTATGTCGTAGCAATTTTCAAAAGCCGAATCCGAAAGGTTCAAACACCAAACCAGTACCGACATTTAATCAGAAAAATATTTCTCCCCGGATCTGTGAAACTGTTTCGTAAACGATCCACCGGGCGAAACTCAAGTTCAGCCTCTCCAACGTCTTCCAAACTTATTTCTCTCGACTGAGACCAGACCAAAAACAGTGTGCTCCCCGGACGGAATTCCCAACGGAGGACGGTATTACCCCGCAACGAACGGATATGAAAATCAGGATTCCGCTTCAGCGGATACGGTTTGAACTGATACGACCTCGGCTCAACTAACTCTTTGAAGTTTGAATAATTACCAATAGTGATGAACGGCTGCACGTAGAACTGAAGGCTTAGCGTCGGTGTGAAACTAATATTCGCGCGCGTCGTAAAGTCAAGCGTTTGGCTCGTCAGTTCACCATAGACGTAGTGATTCTTGATGTGACCATTGACGTTCTCCTGAATTAACTCTACCCACTGGGCATCGAAAATACGGTAACGATACATCGGTCCAACACTTAACTCAACGTTCGACACAGGACGAATATTCAGGCGGAGGCTTACTTCTTTCTCAGAACTTTTGTTATCATCGTCCCATGCGAAGATTGGATTCAGTTCAAGTTGAACCATTTTACGACTATCGGTCCTAAGTTGTGTAAAAATCCACCACCCCGCGGGATTTTTAATCAATGTTCCACCGCGTCGGACATCTTCGTCGTTAAACGACTCCAAATTCCGACCGACCCACAGATCATACTCCCAATAGTTTTTCAGTTTACCGTACGTCCATATCTCAGAGTAGCGACCGATGCTAACGCCGTCATAATTCCATTCTCGCCACCCATAGAACCCAAGAGTAACTTCTCGAAAAATGCTAAACGGCTGCTCTTTCTTAAACATGAGGTCATAAAACCATCTCATCATATCGCCGCGCCGAACGTAACCTATATCATTTATTTCAAAGCCTGGGGAAAGAACATCAAAACTGGTATCAAGCCGCCACCATCCACCCTGTTTTTCAAATTCAATATTTGCGAGATAACCCGACTTACGTGCCTCCAATTCTCCCGCTTGGCTTGCCGCGAGCATCCCGCTTATTTGGTACCGCTCTTTCGCAAGTTTCAAGTCCCAGTCAAGTCCACTGACATACGCGGCGTTGGAAGCCTGTCGGTTTACCGCTGTTGTCACCAACCCGATGTATGAATTACCTTTTAAAACATCCTGCTTGACTCTACCAACAAAATAATTTGTCAATGGCTCCACAAGGTGATCACGATTCTTACCGTTCTTCTTAATCTGCACATATTCTGGCGCAGTGACAGCTTCCATGATGCCAAAAGAGGTGTTGCTGTTGGTCCTTCCGATGATCTTGGCAGCACCCAGAATCGTCGTCGCTTCTGGACGACTCAGTTCCGTTGCACCCTCTGGAATCTCAAAATGCCCCGGCTGCCGTCCAATCCGCCGTGAATAAAAGAATTGCTTCTCCCATGCGCCGAAGTTAAAATTGGATGCACCCTTGACAAAAAAGGGTCTACGCTCCTCGAAAAACTCTTCATAAGCAGAAAGATTTAAAGTCGCAGGATCGGCTTCTACCTGTCCAAAATCAGGGTTGATTGTGGCGTTGAGCGTGATGCCAGAAGTAACACCGTATTGAACATCACCACCAACACTCCCCCACAAATCAGCCTCGCTATTCAAGGTTGTTCTGCCCATAGTGTATGGTATTAATTCCAGATGACGAGACGGATGGATATTCTCAATTCCTACCAGGTCCCCGAAATGTGAAATCCAGCCCGGTGTGCCTTTCTTAATCAGTCGCCAATGGGAACGCTCTTTTCTGCGACTAATCTCTCGTTCTACTTGCAGTCCCCAAATATATTTATCTTTCGGTGAGAAGCGGAACATATAAAAGGGTATTTTACACTCTACTGCCCACCCATTCTCGTGGATACGGGTTTTTGCCTCCCACACGCCGTCCCAGGCATTGTTCCAACCGTCCGGACCGCCGCCTCCGACAATACCGTCTATTACCGATCCAGAAGGATAGATAGTAAACGAGAAGCCGCGCTGCCGGTTGTAATGTGGATCAAGGATAATCTGAACTTTATCAGATTCAACGTAATCGTCGCGCCTGACGAGCCGAGATACAATTTTATCAGGCTCATTGTCATAGCACATGACAGCAAAATAGACCGCCTCATCGTCGTAGGCGACTTGGAATGTCGTGCGTTGGGAAGCAGGTTCTCCTTCATCGGGGTCGCGTTGACGAAAACCTTCATGGAGCGGGGCAGTCTGCCAAATGTTGTCGTCTAAAACGCCGTCTAATTGCGGTGGTGTCCCCTTAATACGGACAGCCGTCGCAATCCTATGAGTGGATTCTGTTTCTGTCTCAGCCTGCACCATGCTTGGAAATTGTAATACACAAAACATCAAAAACAACACCAAAACACACCAAAAGTCCGATACAATTTTCAATGGTTTTCTCCTCTACTCTCTTAAATAATTGATCAACACGTCCCCAACGAATCGCTATTTATATCAGATACAGCTTGGGTAGGTTCAGGCATTTTCCTTTGAAGAATTTCCGTAGCTGCGAGTAAACGCTTTAATTTTGCGTGGCTATATTTCGTATCCTTTCTATCATTCCGCTGCATATCCGAAAAAAACTCAGCCATTAGTATGATAATGGCGCGATATTCTACGACAGCTTCAACGTAACTCTCGACCAGCTTCATGAACCCGTTGGCGTGGATTTCGCTGATATTTTCCAGCAAAATAATAAAAGATTCTGGATACGGCGTGTCATCTGTGAGACCGTATCTCTGCATGATCTTCTTCTTTTTCGTCTCCGCAAGGTCTCGATATACCGATAAGAAATGTTCTCCAAGACATAACAGATATTCTCCATAGTCATAGTGCGTGTTCTTCCTGAAAAACGCGCGTTCAGTTTCGCTTAAATCGAAACGCCTATCAAGTACCAACCCGAAATCCGTGAGGTAAGGTCTATTGCCATCCGTGAGGATATTATTGAAATGAACATCAAAATGGATAATTTCATTTCTTCGCAGAAACGTTAGGGTATCGGGTATTTCGTTGACGAACGCGTCCAATCGGTCTATATTCTTCCTAAACCATTTTGAAAACGGGTAAGGAATATACTCCAAAAACAACGCCACTTCGTATCTCGCATTCGTCCTGTCAACAATGTACTTCCCAATGTTCTCATTGCTATTCCAGTATTTAGTGTATTTGTTGTACCATTCCATATCCAGATCCGCCTTTTTTCCAAAACGTGGCAGGATTCGGTAGTGATACATCAAGGGGAAATTCTCAATCGCGCCTTGCAGCACCCAATTCGTCGTTTTGATGTGCATCAGAAGTTCGCGAAAAACGCCAAAGCCTGCAGAACCTACGCCATAGTTGTAGTAGGTTGGCAAATCATACAGATTCTTCGTGGAGAACATATGATTGTATTCGAGTTCCGTGATTGGAATTTTTTTGACGAATACCTTTACCTTTCCGACCTTGATTGTATGATTTGTACCCCAGCCGTGTCCGTCCTGTTCACCCTCAAGAAGCGAATTTAATTTTTCGGTAGCAAGGTATGCGAAATGGGTATTGAGTTTATAGTAGGTGTCCGTTCTGGTTTTTAAATTGTTTTGCATGATTTTTCCTCTTAGGAGTAGAACCCAAGTTCCCCTGAAACTCAACTATGAGTGCTCCAGCAAAGCAGCAATTGCATCGTCTTCGTTTTCAAAATTTTTGAAAATAGTGATTAATCGCGCCATAACGATGAGGCCTTTGACGCGCTTATTTACGTTAATCACGCCGATCTTCCCCCCAAGCGGGTGAATATCGGCATAGGTTTTCATGAGTGCGCCGAGCCCGGAACTATCTATTCCAGTTACCTCTTTAAAGTCAAACAGAAGTCTCGGAGGTGAGGCGCACGCTGCAAGTGCCGCCTCTATAGTTTCCGAGACCTCTTTGGTACCAGGGGTGATAATTGCCCCACTCAGCCTAAAAATAACGACCCTTTCTTTCTCCGACACATTAATTGCCATAGTGCCCTCCGAATGCTATTGTCAATTTGAGTTGTAGATGTGTTTTCCCAATCATAGGACTTAACTTAGGATTCTCCATCAATGCCTTACACCCCAAGCCAATACCGACATTTAATCAGGAAGATATTCTTCCCTTCATCCGTGAAACTGCTACGCAATCGGTGTAGGGGACGGAATTCGAGGTCTGCTGTGCGAAGCTGCTCCAACTCAGCGTCTCGGGATTGTGTCCAGACGAGAAATAGGGTGCTGCCCGGACGGAATTCCCAGCGAAGCACAGTGTTGCCTCGTAAAGACCTACGATGGAAATCACGATTTTCGTTTAGCGCGTAAGGCTTGAACTGATAAGACTTCGGTTCAACCAACTCCTTGAAATTGGCATAGTCCCCGATAGTAACAAAGGGTTGCACGTAGAATTGGAGACTCAGCGTCGGCGTAAAACTGATGTTCGCGCGCGTTGTGAAATCCAGCGTGCGGCGCTCCAGTTCACCATAGACGTAATGTTTTTCGATGTGTCCATCGATGTTTTCTTCCACCAGATCCACCCATTGTGCATCCTGCACCCCATAATTGTACGAGGGACCGAAACTCACCTCAATATTCGATGCAAGTCGAATGCGTAACCAGAGCCGCACATCGTAGTCATACGAACGCCTATCATCATTCCATGCGAAAACAGGATTCAACCGCAACTGAATCATTTTACGGCTATCGGTGGAGAGTGCTGTAAAAATCCACCAACCTGGAGGACTTTTGATCAGCGTTCCACCACGCATCGTGTCATCATCACTAAACGACTCCAAATTGCGTCCAATCCAAAGGTCATAATCCCAATAGTTTTTCAGACGGCCATCTGTCCAGATTTCGGAGTAGCGACTGATACTGACTCTGTCATAGTTCCATGTGCGCCAGCCATAGAGCCCAAAGACGACGCGGCGGAAAATGCTAAACGGCTTCTCTTTCCGCACCGTGAAATCGTAATTCCACTCTATCATGTCAGCACGCCGCCGGTAGCCGAGATCGTTGAT
Source organism: Candidatus Poribacteria bacterium (assembly GCA_965232115.1). GTDB lineage: Bacteria > Poribacteria > WGA-4E > WGA-4E > WGA-3G > WGA-3G. The sequence continues at coordinate 1,274,182 of OZ246958.1, read as the reverse complement.
CTCCAAACCCGGCGAAAGCACCCTGAAATCGGTATCAAATCGCATCCACCCACCGCTTTTGTCAAATTCAAGGTGGGCGAGGTATCCCGATTGACGCTCATCTACTTTACCCGCTTGACTCGCTGCGAGCGTCCCGGTTATCTGGTACCTTTCCCTCGCGAACTTCAGATCCCAATCAAGTCCACCAACATACGCAGAATTGGAAGTATGACGATTGACGGCCGTCGCGACTAACCCGATGTATGAGTTACCGAGGACATCCTGCTTGACCCTACCGGCGAAATAGTTCGTCAAAGGTTCAACAAGGAATTTGTCGCTTTTACCCGCTTCTTCGATCTGTGCGTACTCTGGAGATGTAACGGCTTCCATGATACCGAAGGAGGTCTTGCCTTGGGTTCTACCGACGATCTTAGCAGCTCCAAGAATCGTTGTCGCCTCTGGGCGGCTGAGTTCTTCAGCACCGTCTGGGATGTCAAAATGCCCGGGTCTTCGCCCGATGCGTCGAGAGTAAAAGAAATTGTAGTCGTTATTGCCAAAGATGGATGCCCCTTCCACAAAAAAAGGACGACGTTCCTCAAAAAACTCCTCATACGCCGAAAGATTTAAACGCGCCGGATCCGCCTCCACCTGTCCAAAATCTGGATTGACTGTAGCGTTGAGCGTTATTCCAGAGGTAATTCCATACTGAACATCACTACCAATGTTCCCCCATAAATCGGTTTTGCTATTTAGTGTTGTCCGCCCCATGGTATAAGGAACTAATTCCAAATGGTGAGGCGGATGGATATTTTCAATGCCAGTCAGATCGCCAAAACGGGATACCCAACCGGGTTCATCTTTTTTAATCAAACGCCAAAGGGCATATTCTTTTTTTCTGCTAATGCTCCGTGAAACTTGGAGTCCCCATGTATATTTTTCTTTAGGTGCAAAGCGTAGGACGTGATAGGGAATTTTATATTCTGCTGCCCAACCATTTTTGTGAATTTTTGTTTTCACTTCCCACACGCCATTCCATGTACTATCCCACCAACCATTACCAGAAACGACACCATCTGTTACAGATCCAGAAGGATAAACGGTAAACCAGAATGCATTCTGCCGACTGTAATGCGGGTCGAGAACTACATCAAGTCTATCGGATGTAACGTAGTTATCGCGCCGAACCAAGCGAGAGAAAATCTTTTCGGGTTCTTTATCATAGCACATCACCGCGAAGTAGATTGCCTCGTCATCATAAACGATCTGGAACGTTGTACGTTCTGTCGAGGGTTTACCTTCATCAGGGTCTTGTTGTGTGAACCCCTCGTGGAGGGGTGCGGTTTGCCAGATCGCATCGTCCAAAACCCCATCTAACCGTGGCGGCGCGCTATTGATTCGGACAGCTGTTGCAGTTCTGTGCAGTGATTCTTCCTCATTTTCAGCCTTGAGACCGCCGGGGAGTTGTCCAACGAAAAAAACAACGAAAAACACCCAGGCGGTCAGAAAATTCCGTTTATAGTATATCCCGAAAATAAGTTTACATTTTCTGGTATTTATGTTATAGTTTCTGATTATGGCCTATTCCACAGATTTACGCAAACGCGTGCTTGATTTTATCGATAACGGTGGCAGTAAAGCCGCCGCTGAACGCACCTTTGGGGTCTCAAGAAGGACGATCTATAACTGGTTAGAAGCAGAAGACCCGTTCGTTTATGAGAAACCGGGGCCTAAAGGTCCGCGACATATTGATTACGATGCGCTTGAGCGACACGTCGCCGACTTTCCCGATGCCACTCTCGCCGAACGTGCCAAACACTTCGGTGTTTCTGTCAACGGTATCTTTTATGCCTTCTCACAACGCAATATCACGCGAAAAAAAAGACGACGACCTACAAAGAACAGTGTCCCGTAAAACGCCAAGAGTATCTTTCAGCCTTTCAAGCAGCGACGCAGACGGATGGCAAAATACCCGTTTATATTGACGAGACGGGTTTTGCTGAAACCGATTTTCGTCGGTATGCTTATGCTCCGAGAGGCGTTCGCGTTGAAGATAAAGTGCCAAGTCATCGGTATACCACCACGACCTTGATTGCTGCACGTCTTGAGGGGTGTTTCACAGCCCCCCTGCTTTTCGAGGGGAGTTGTGATGCGATTGCTTTCAACACATGGCTTTCGGAGATGCTCTCTCCCTTGCTTAACGACAGCCATGTTCTGATTATGGATAATGCGTCTTTCCACAAAGGTTCACAGACGGCTGCATTAATCCGGGAGTCAGGTGCGAGTCTCTTGTTTTTACCCCCGTATTCTCCGGAGTTGAACCCGATTGAGAAGGATTTTGCCAACATCAAGCGGATACGGCAATATAATGCTCAGACTTCTATTGATGATATTATAAAAGTGTATAAGTAATTACGGGATACACTATAATTGCCACTAATTTTTCCTTCTCTTCTTTAGGGTATTTTATTTACTTAAACCCTATTTCCGACAAAAAAATCAGAATTTTTGGAGACCTATTTACCTTGGCGTTTGATAAGAATAGAGCTGCGCGCGAATCTTTTGAAATCGGGCGAAGTATGCCTATAACCGCAAGGCGACGCATGGCGGATGCAACGCTGTAGCGAGGTCCCGTGGCTGTGCATTTCGCATGCGAATTATTGAAAATGCTAACGTTGAATTTACGACTGCATCGTAAAGGGGCCATAAAGAGGGCATAACTCTTAATTCAACACCGAAATCGATTAAGGCTTTCAATAGATCATCGATGCACACAACGGACAACGGCGTAACAGGCTGATCTGAGATGTAATATTGCGTTCTTTCATCTCCAAGGGCAAGTTTGAACGTATCAGCGGGAAGGTGGTAACAGTAGATTTTAGTCCTTCGCACTGTTTCGAGCCAGCAACTTTCAATGGCTACAATACACTGCATACTACTATGCCTAAAAAATGATTGAGCGTCTCGTGTGGAAGTCTGAGCGTCAGCGCGGAAGGTTACGCGCGGGCAGTCGCGTGGTAGGAGATATTTATACATGGCTGCCTTAGATACGCCCCACACAACTGCTCCGAACGCAGGCGTTGAGAATCGCGGTTTGAAGTAGGCAATGTCCGGTTCTTCGCTAAAGTGGTATATCACCTTATCTTCTCCAATCTTACATATTTGTCTTTCCGGCTGTTCTTGTTAGCATCAGGTTCATTGCTTGGATTACAGTATACCCATATCCTCAAATAGAGCGAACTGTTGACGGTAAAACGATAGCAGGTTGGTAATCACATTCCAAGCCAATATCGGCATTTTATTAGGAAAATATTCCTCCCAGGATCCGTAAGACTACTTCTCAAGCGATGCACGGGTCGAAACTCAAGGTCCGTTTCTCCAACATCTTCCAACGCAATCGCACGTGATTGGGACCAAACCAAAAACAGCGTACTGCCGGGTCGGAACTCCCAGCGAAGTACGGTATTGCCTCGTAACGAACGCCGATGGAAGTCCCGATTCTCATTCAATGGGTATGGTTTGAACTGATAGGACTTGGGCTCAATCAACTCCTTGAAGTCTATATAATCCCCAACTGCAATGAAGGGTTGCACGTAGAATTGGAGACTCAGCGTCGGCGTAAAACTGATGTCCGCGCGTGTTGTGAAATCCAAGGTGCGACTTATGAGCCGGCCATAGACGTAGTGTTTTTTGATGTGTCCATCAAAGTCCTTCTCAACCTGTTCAACCCATTGTGCATTGTCAACCTGATAGCTATACACCGGGCCCAGGCGCAATTCGATATTGGATGCCGGACAGATACGAATGTTGATATTTATATTATAGTCATAAGATTGTCTATCGTCTTTCCAACCTAAGGCAGAATTGAGTTGCAATTGAAGTATTTTTCGGCTGTCGGTTGAGAGCCGCGCATAAGTCCACCAGCCCGGAGGGTTCTTGATAAGCACACCGCCGCGTCGGACATCATCATCACTAAACGAGGGTAAAGCGCGGCCAACTCGGAGGTTATAATTCCAATAGTTTTTAAACTCTCCGTCTGTTGAGAGTTCGACGTAGCTGCCGATATTAACCCCGTCATAATTCCAAGGCCACCAACCTAAGAAGCCGAAAGTCGCGCGCCGGAACAGACTAAAGGGTCTTTCCTTATGGAGTCTAAGACTCTGCCGCCACACCAATAAATTACTGCGCCGACGGAAGCCTAAGTCATTCATTTCAAAGCCGGGTGAAAGCATCCTAAAGTCATTAGTGCCACGCCACCAACCGCCACGTTTGCTAAACTCAAGGCGGGCGAGGTATCCCGATTTAGGGACATCCAGCTTTCCCGCTTGACTCGCCGCTACGATACCGGTTACCCGATACTGCTCTTTCGCGAACCTCAGGTCCCAATCAAGCCCACCGACATACGCAGCAGGGGATGACTGTCGATTCACCGCCGTGGTTATCAATCCAACGCGCGAATTCCCTTTGAGCACATCCTGATTGAGCCTACCCACAAAATAGTTCGTCAAAGGTTCAACGAGGCGTTCGCGGCGATTGCCATCCATCTTAATTTGCGCATATTCCGGCGCGGTGACAGCCTCCATGATGCCAAAGGAGGTACCACCTTGGGTTCTGCCGACAATTTTAGCAGCACCAAGAATTGTTGTCGCTTCGGGACGGCTCAATTCAATGGCACCCTCTGGAAGTCCAAAATGCCCTGGCCTCCGACCAATACGACGGGAGTAGAAGAAACGATAGCCCCTGGTTTGAAAGACGGATGCACCTTTGACAAAGAAGGGGCGACGCTCCTCAAAAAACTCTTCATAAGCGGAGAGATTCAGGCGCGCAGGGTCTGCCTCTACCTGCCCGAAATCGGGGTTGATTGTAGCGTTAAGGGTCGTTCCAGTGGTAATGCCATACTGGAGATCAGTGCCAACATTTCTCCACAGAGCGGTTTCACTATTGAGGATTGTCCTGCCCATCGCATAAGGTAGAATCTCTAAGTGGCGGGACGGATGGATATTTTTAATGCCGGTCAGGTCCCCAAAGCGTGACACCCAGCCCGGCTCATTTTTTTTAATCAAACGCCAATGGGCATTTTCTTTTTTTCGACTAATATCGCGCGTGACTTGTAACCCCCAGACGTATTCATCCCTTGGAGAAAAGCGCAATATATGAAACGGGATCTTGTATTCTGCCGTCCACCCATTCTTGTGAATTTGGGTCTTTACCTCCCACACACCATCCCACGTATCGTCCCACCCCCCAGAAAAAACACCGTCTGTCACAGATCCAGACGGATAGGCGGTAAACCAGAAAGCACTCTGTCGATTGTAATACGGATCCAGGTTAATGTGGATTTTATCCGAGTCAACATAGTCATCCCGCCTGACAAGGCGCGAAACAATCTTATCCGGTTCCCTATCATAGCACATAATCCCGAAATAGATCGCCTCGTTATCGTAAGCAATTTGGAATGTAGTGCGTTCAGAGGCGGGTTCACCTTCATCAGGATCATGCTGACGGAAGCCTTCATGGAGGGGCGCGATCTGCCAGATGTCGTCGTCTAAAACGCCGTCTAATTGGGGTGGTGTGTTCTTAATGCGAATAGCCGTCGCAACTCTGTGATCTGATTCCCTTTCCGTGTTAGCCTTTACTGCGCTTGGAAGTTGCAAAACGAAAAATGCTACTAACAACACCAAAGTGTGCCAAGAGTAAGACTTAATTGCCACTTGTTTCTCTCGATTTTCTACAGGCTCGCCCATTACCTATTGAAACCCGATTTGGATAAAAAACTTCAGAATTCTTGAGGATTAATCAGAAACATCTGCCCCACATTGCGGACAAGTATCCTTCCATGTTGAGCGTCTGCCTTCGCCGCAGACATCACAGACACCGAGCGGATATTCATCGGGTTTCGCGCGACTCCCACCTTTCTTGTAGGTGATGATACGCCACACCGTCTCGCCATCTTCCTCATAGCAGAACCAGACCCCTTCTTTTCTGCCATCAGCGGAACCGCCATCATGTTTGCGATAGGGACCACCCCATTTGCGATTGCCGTTCTCATAATATGCCACATAGTCGCCTTCGTTTTTGCCATCACGGAAAAAGCCTTCGCTCGCTTTGTTTCCATTTTTATGGTACTGGATCCAAAGTCCCTCCTTTTTTCCTTCAATGTAGCCACCTTCACTCCGCTTAAAGCCATTGGCGTAGTAAGTGACCCAATAGCCGTGCTTCTTGCCGTTAATCATCTCGCCATCAGTAAGTGATTTTGCCATAGTTAAATTTATGGGACGCCGACATCAAATACAAGCTTGCAAGTTGTGTCTCGATGACGCGCCCCTATTACCTCCCCTTAGTATTAAAAACAAGTATCATGCAGTGATTACTCTTGCCGTTTGATGTCCCCCCAAGTCGTTGTCAGCCTATTAATTGCGGAAACCGAGAGGGCTTTCTCAAGTCCTTCTGTCATGATGGTACCCAGGTCGTCCTCACTGAGTGCCGTATTGAAGATAGCCACTTCGTCAAGAACCCCCGTAAAATCCCAACCAGGTCCCCCTTTCCAACGGGTTAACCAGATTGAACCACCGTCGTGTTGTTCGGTGAAATCCGGCTTCCCAACGTCTAAATCCGCTGCAACCTCACCATCGACATAGAGGACGAGCGTCTTACCGTCGTGTGTTAACGCCACAAAACTCCACTCATCCATCTCCCAAGTCCCGCCCCGAACGGCACTGTTGTCTATTCCGCCGTTGAAGATGAAACTACCATAAAAATCGGTCGGACCGATGAGAATGTTTGGATTGTGCCAATCTCTCTCTATGAGACGAACATGGGGACCCGAAGGGTTACCCAGCGGTTTCACCCAGAGCAGATACGTAAATCCATCAAGGAAATCATTGACCGTTTTGCTCGCTGGGATAACCACGTGATTAGTCCCATCAAATTCTATTCCCTTACCATTTTTTCCATCAACACGCTCGGCATCAACAATCTCGCCGTCATTTCCATTGCCGGAGGTATCCACAACCGCGTCTCCTTTTCCCTGATCAAAGAGCCACATCCCCATAAGGGCCTCCGGATCAATTTCCGATGTACTTTTCTGAACCCATACTCCTGCAATCAAGAGGACTGTTATCATGATTAAAGCATTCATGCCTCTCATCGTTTTTAGCCTCCTTTTTTCAAATTATGTCTCCAGTTCGTTACCGCACTTCGGGCAAGTATCGCCCCAAGCCAAACGTCTTCCCTCGCCGCAAATATCGCAGACACCGAGCGGATATTCATCCGGTTTCGCACGGCTCCCACCTTTCTTGTAGGTGACAATTAGCCATACCGTCTTGCCATCATCTTCGTAATTGTAAAACGGGCCCTCCTTTTTGCCATCGTAGGATTTACCTACATGTTTAGGAAAGACTCCACTGGATCTAAGGTTCCCATTTTCATAATAGGTGAAACAAGGACCCTCATATTTTCCATCTCGGAAAAACGCATCACCCGCCCTATTCCCATTCTTGTGGTAAGTGATCCAAGGTCCGTCCTTCTTACCGTGAATGTAGCCACCTTCGCTACGCTTATGTCCGTTGGCGTAATAAGTGACCCAATATCCATGTTTCTTCCCATTGACCATTTCACCATCGGTGAGTGACCTCGCCATAATTAATTTCACGGGACGCTACACACTTGGGACGCGCTTGCAAGCAACGCTGTGACAATACATCCCGCTTTTCTCCTATCGGTTTATTGTTAGATGTCGCTGGTGAGGATGAACTTCCAATCCCACGCCTCCATACCGTGATGAATGACTGTGGCTGTGGCTGATGGATAAATGCCTTGATGTCTCAACATCTCAAGCAGTGGGTGATCCATCGAAACACAGAACATGTGAACATAGTCATCAAGCGGTTTCGGATGCCTTTGCGCCGCGCACGGACCGAACTGAACATGTAACAGTGGCATCGGCGAGCGAGTACTCTGCAAAATGATGTCCTTTTTGTCCGCCAACGACAGATAAGAGACATTGCCAAAGTGGTCTCGCAAAACTGGTTCGACTTCTCGCATCCGCTTGGCATCTAAAGAAACGATCCCTAACTTTGCCGCGATTGACATCGGTGCGAGCGGAAAACGCTTTAGCATGAGTGCAACGCGATTTGGACGTTCGCTGTCCGCATCCATAGAGATAGCATACCCGCGAGGGCAAAGAGGATACAACTTTGGAAAAGCGTGAACAAATATCGAGACAGGGAGATAGCGTCCACGGTATTCTGGGTGAACCTTCAAATCACAAAGATACCACACCGTTTTCGGCTTTTTATCGCTCGTTGGCGGCACACGGCGTAAGATCGCAGCAGCCACCGCTACCACACGATCGCCGTCAAGCACCACATAGTAGCGGAGCTGACCCAGACGTGTGAAGAAAGCAAAATAATCCGCACCGTGGTCAATCTCAAACCGATCTTCACCCAACGGATAACTTGTTCCCTTCTCTAAGTCCGCGATGCGATCCTGGAAAACTGTCCACTCCTCATTGCGTAATTCCCTGATATCCAAAGAACGGTTTATCCGCATCTGATACCTCAACACCGCTATGATGCCCGTGTGTGGGGTCCGCGCACATCGCGATAGATACGACGCTTTCGTGCCTTGTAAAGTCCTTCATAAAGCGAATTGAAGACGCACGCACCAAGGCGCAATCCCTGTTCAATATAGTATCTATTTTCGACATCAGCCTCCCACGCTGGACGAAGTACATCAAAGAAATCGTCCGCATGTTTAATATCAAGGTCCTCATGGAGATTATAGTGAATCAGCTTCTCCGCAGAGATCCACCCATGCCTCACAACCTGCTCTCCGAGCCAGCCTGCAATGTCTGAGAACATTCGTTCGATGATTCCCATGACCCCAGCACCAATCAAGTATTCATCCATCACACAAGCACCGACAAGCACAGTATTAAAGGCACGAACTTCGGGCCACATTGCACGTTTCGCAATATCTTCGGGTTTAATGCCGGCTAACCGGTCAAGAAAAGCGAGAAACGTTTTCTCGTGCATCAGAGACGCATTGCCTTCACCGTGTTCCTCCCAAACATTGCGAATGACCTCCAAACGCAATTCTGATGTCGGGATTTTCGCAGCAAGTGCAGCCATCGGACGGTTAAAAAACACGACAGCAAAATAGAACTGAATTTGGGTTTCAACAAAATCATCGAAATCAAAAGTGTCATCGCGTAAAGATTGAAAGTATGGGTTCATCCATACATTCGTCTCTTTGAGGATGTTATCAATGCTGCTGTTCATTAACACTCACCTCCTTTTTCCCACATGAACGCTGGCATAAAATAAGCTGCGTTCGATTTCTTGGAACCGAATACCCAACCCTTCATTGAAGGTAAATGAATCGCCAAAATAGGTTGAAAGATCGGTGTAATTATTGAGTTGACGATACAGAACCGTCGCTCCAGATTTCATTTCGTTTTGAAGATAACCGATAAGGGAGGTAATCTCAGCTAATGGCATCCAATCCATAATGTTGGATAGAGATATGAGATCAAAACGTTGCAGCTCCGGGACCCCATCCAGTGTCCCTTCAATCATCTGAAAACAGTAATCGGTAAATGGTGCTAAGAGGTAATAAGGCAGACTTGCCGGACGTTGGAGATAGTATCCAAGAAATACATGATGAAGAAAGTAATTATCAAACGCCCCTGCAGAGGTCAAGCCTTTTTCAAATAACCTCTGAAAGTAACGCGGATAACTCCCAGTTTCAGCGTGCTGTGTAGCGTCTGGACCAAACATCGCATTCAGAAGTGAGTCGCTAAAGTACAGATCAAACGCTACTGACCAATACTTGTTCGAGAAGAGAAGCTCTGAGACATCCGCAAGTCGATCTTTCTCTTCAAATAACAGTCGGATTTCCGTTTCGTCGGCAACCAGATCGAAGATGAACTCCCGTAGGCCTCGGAACAGGGACTCAAAGTTACCACACTGATTGAGTCCACTTGGATCGCTGGTCTCAATATTAAATCTTCGATGCCGTGCCGCTGCATCAACACCGGGCAGTGCTCTCATTTTGTCTCGAACTCGCTCTAACTGTGCCGGATTAAAATCGACCAGCGTGATATGTAAATCTGGAAACAACGCTTGCAATGTTAAGGCAGTACACCCGCCAGAAGCAATCAATAGCACATTGCTGGCATTTGTTAAACGAACCAGCTCCACCTCCACCATCGGATCTTCTCTGACGACTGCAAATTGGACATCATTATCCGGCATCTGCCCTAACTCCACAATAAAGTACGAGTCTATAACGCGTCATCAAGATATGCTTCAATCTTCTCCAAGGTCTTTTTACCAATACCCCGAAAACCCTTGAGTTTTCCTTCATCAATCGCCGCTCGGAGCGAAACAAGACTCTCTACACCGACTTCTTCATATAACCGCTTAATTGTTTTAGCACCGAGCCCCGGTATAGGCACAAGTTCGACGACCGTCCGTGGTGTATCACCGGCGAATTCTTCCAGTTTCGCGGTAGTGCCAGTCTCCAAAAATTCCTCGACGATTTTCGCTACGACTTCGCCAGCCCCCGGAATTTCCTCTATTAATCGTCCTTGGGCGATGAGATCCGACATCGGTTCCGGAAAGCGAGAGATATAATTCGCCAACCACGGATATCGGGACGCGTGGTCTTCTGGATAGTCAGCGATAATCAGAAAAGTATGAAGTTCTAAGAATTTCAGCGCAATTTCATCGTTTTCATGCCAACGTGTCCGTCCCTTCGCATCAACGTAAGAGCCGTCTTCTAAATTTTTCTCACCGTTCACTATTGTCCCTCCAACGTAGCATCTGAATTGTGGCATCCCAAAGTGCTACCGCCAAATAGTCGCCGTTAGGCGAGAAGGCTAACGATTGAATGCCGGTCGGATAGGTTTCCCAAATTACCGCTTCACCCTCGGAGATGTCCCACACCCGGAGATTCGCAGCTTCATCACCTGAAGCAAGATATTTACCACTTGGTGAAAAAGCAAGTGCTCGCGTCCAATACGCTTCAAACCCAGATTTTGCGAGAAGCTGCCTACCGGTTGCAATTTCCCAAACCCGGATTCCAGACTGAGCGTTCTTCTGTGTGTCAACAGCTAACAACCTCGCATCTGCTGAGAACAACACATTCCAGACCCCTAAAATCTCGCCGGTGTCAAAAACATGCCTTGGACGTTCCGAGACAGTGTTCCAAATCTCAATAGCCGTCCGATGCCCCTCACCGTCTCGGTAACTCCCTGCTGCCGCAGCAATGAACCGACCATCACGAGAAAGAGCGAGACCATTCCGAACGGGCATTGCTGTCTCCAAAGTCTTCAATTTCTGCGGGTGGACTTGTTCTCCCTCAAGTGCTTCCATGGTATCCGAGAACTTTATCTGCCACATCTCAATCTGCTCATCGCCTTCCGATAATACCGCCAACGTGCCGTTAGCCGACAGGCTACCACTCTCATAAGCACCTTTTGTCAGTGTGATTTCAGCGTTGGATGCAAGATGGACGACAGCAATGCTCACATCTGCTGTTTTGATGAGGAGTTGATCGGCATCAACAGCATAGGCAAACCACCGCTTTTCGGGGACAGTACAAATAATTCGATTTTGCTGTGTCTGGACATCCCACATCACGACGGTGCCGTCCATCTGTTTGACAATTAATTTCGTGTCATCTTTGTTGAACGCCATCTGTCGCGCGACATCAGGGAGCAACGTATCAAGTCGAGGGTCCCGCTTCTCGCCAAGTTGAAAGGCAAATTCCAACGTCGCACCTTGCACTGATAGGCATAACACATTAAAGAAAAAAAGTGCAAGCAAATTCTTCATAATATTAAAAAAGTAGGGCTGAGGCATTGGAACCTCGCCCTACTATATGTCCTATTCATAGAGTTCCGTCGCGGTTTCGCCCCGCGCGAAACGGTGAGCCGTCTGAACAGCGGAATCATTTCCTGCATTCCTGCGAATATCGGTTGCCCATCGTGCCAATCCAACTATCAGTTGATTTCTCCCAGGATGGGATCCACACGTTTTCCACTCCTCAGAAACCATATAAATTGAACTGAGCAGATGGTGACCGTTATCATCCTTAAGAATACTCAGTCCCATTTCAGCCATCAACCGCTCCGCAGAGCATCCAGCATTAAGATACTCACGGGTACGTCGCCCGATTTCCTGAATACGGACAGACTCAATCCCATCTAAGATCTCCGAAAGCACTACATCCTCATCAAGAACAACACGATTTGTAGATGTTCTCGACGCTGTGATAGGTTGATAGCGAATGTTAAGCCATCGGTTCTCGAAAAACCGCCACGCTGCATGATAAAGTGCCTTCGCGGCGACTTTCGTTCCACCATACCGAAGCACCTTTCTCACAGTCGCTCCCAACTCCATCTCTTCTTGTAGGTCCCACCAACCTGGACTCATGTTCACCGGTGTCCGTGCCATTCTATCGCCTGCCATCATGACCATAGTTGTAGCAAGATCGTTAATCGGAACACCCGCAGCAAGCATTTCCGTTAGTGTATCAAAAACCTCATTGAGATCACCACTTACCAGAGCCGTCGAGAATTTATCTTCGTCATAATCAACAGATGTCCTCTGTGGAAGTTCATCAAAAAGCGGACTGATTTCTTCCAGTTTTTGGATCGCTTCACGATGAAGTTCGCTCGGTCTGCCGCGTCCCTCACCCAGAATCTTTGCGCCGAGGTTGCAGACCAACTCCTCAGTCAACTCCCATCCAAACCGCTCCAACAACTCAGCCAAGTGTCCAAGATTAATGAGATTTCTGGAATGATTGATGAAGAAGGGTTGAACGGCACATTCAAACAAGAGGGGTACAATTTTTTTATCATGTCCGCCTAACCGTCGCGCCGTGATCAGACACTTTTCGATACCCTCCCACTCTTTATCAGCCGTGAACACCCGAATCCAGTCTTTTAGTTTCTGCCAATCAATCGGTGGGGGAAGAGGACGGCGATCGGGTCTATCTCCCAATCTACCCGCTGCACCCTCTGCCGCCAACATCAACGGAATAAGTCGATCTTCGGGTTCGTACATACGGGCGACCTTTACGCCGTTCATCAGCATCGCCAACTTTCTGCCACCATTGAACGCCTCCTGATCTGTAGAGACATGTCGCCCCATGTGTTTGACCATCAATTCCAAGGTCTCTTCTTCTGAAACACCTTTCGCTAACATGATCGCAATCGCTTTAGAAAGCGTCCAGTTGTCCGTCGTTAATAAGCCCTCCTTTAGGAGCAAAAAATGGGCATCGTCGCGTTTCTTACCGCCACTGGCGACATCCACATAGATATCACCATTCCGCACCTCAACAGGAAACGTGGCGAGATCATCACAACCCCCCGTAAAGCATCCGCCCCCCTCCATGTCGTAACTCCAGCCGTGCCAATCACACGATAAAACGCCTCTCCTGACGCGCCCTCTCACCAACGGATACCCCATGTGTGGGCACTGATTATCCGTCGCATAGATAGCACCCTCATGTTGAAACAGAGCAATGCTATGTCCTTCAACTCTAACCGCCCTCGGTTTCCCTTCCGCTACATCGCTGCGGGCAGCAACCTTGACGAAATTGGTATTCTCTGCTAACACTGTCTTTCCCTCCCTTTATTCTTCAAACACCTCAATTGTTGTTCTACCTTCAGCAAAACGCATCGCCGTTGTAGCCGCAGACCTATTATCTTTATTTGTTCGGATATCCGTGACATAGCGCGCCAATCCGACCAAAAGTTGCGCCTGAGCGGGATGCCCTTCGGCGTACTTCCATTCCTCAAATACGGTGCGTAACGTCGGAAGTATCTGACTTCCAGTATCATCCCAGAGAACCGTATGCCCAATCTCCGCAAGCAACTGTTCAGGACAATAACCCGCATTCAGATAACCGAGCACTTGCGGTCCGACTTTTTGGACATCGAGGGTCTGAATTGTACGAATGATAGACGTGATCCCCTCGGCTTGATCCGGGACATCCAGTTTTTCTTGACTCAACGGTTGACTGAGCGCGCGTGAGGGAATGTTTATCCAGCGGTTCGCGAAGATTTGCCACACAACGTGAAAAACGCCTTTCGCCGCAATTTCGTTGCCACCCACGCGTTGCGCACTTCGCAGAGATGCTGCAAGGTTGAGCTCCGTTGTCAAGTTCTCCCAACCCGCATCCACGTTTACCGGCGTATGTGCCATCCGATCCGCCGCGAGAAGCACCAGTGTTGTAATAAGCCCCTCCAACTTAACACCATCAACCAAAACGGTTTGTACCGCTTCAAATGCTCGCTGGAGATTGACACTCGTCAATGCTTGAACAAAAGTATCTTCGTCAAACTCAACAGTTCGCTCCAAGTCAGCATTTTCAACACTCGGAAGCATCTGACGCATAATTTGGATTGCGTCCCGCCGGTAGCGTTCTGGTTCATCTGGACGATGGCCGACAAGTCTTGCACCGAGATAGAAAAACAACTCCGAGGCATGCTCCCACCCAAATTCATCAACCACTTCTGAGAGATAGCTGACATAAAGGGGAATATGGGGTAGGTCGATAAAATGTGGTTCAACGGCACACGCAAACAGTAAAGGACGCAATTTATCGGCATCCCCCTTATGATACGCTGTGAACAGACACCGCTCAATGCGTCCCGACTGCCCTTCATAAGAGAAGTTCCGAACCCACCGACTTATTTTTTCCCATGTGACAGGTTCTGGCAACGGAACAACTTCAAGTCGTTCGGATGCAGGGCCCGCAGCCGAGCAAGCCGCAGTCGTAACCGCAATCAGCCTATCTGCATCTGCGTATCTGCGTCCGACTTTGAGTCCGTTGACGAGCCGGGAAACATCGCTACCGCCCTCTGCGTCGTGAGAACTCGCGATGTGTCGGCTGACATGTGCTAAGATCGTTCCCATAACCTCTTCTTCCGGCACCCCACCTTTTAATAGAAGCGAAATCGCCTTGGACATCGTCCATCGGTCTTCGCTTAAAAGTCCTTCTCGAAGTAACTGCTTGTGTTCTTCTGCACGCCGATAGATCATATCTCCCGGTTCTATCCAAATCTCGCTACCGCGGACATCAACCGGAAAAGTCCGTAGGTCGTCGCATTCAACATGGAAGCAACCCCCGCCTTCCAAATCGAAACTGCGGCGATGCCAATCACATGTGAGGATACCGTTACGAACCGTTCCTCGTGTTAGCGGATAACCCATGTGCGGACACTGATTATCCGTTGCGTAAATCTGTCCTTCAACATTGAAGAGCGCAATACTACGCCCTTCGCCCATCCGAATCGCTTTCGGTTTTCCTTCAGGAACCTCACTCAACTCAGCGACTTTCACCCAGTTTTGCGTTTGATGCTCCATGATTTTACGTTCCTCCAAATCGCGTTTCACACTATAAAAACTAATCTCTATATCAATTTCTACACTTAACTAATACTTATTATTATACCATTTTAAAAAGAAAAATGTCAACCCTAAAATAAAAATATTTCATTGACAATTCACGAAAAAAATTTGATATGCGTTTCAAATTTTCTCGTCAGAATTAAGTCGGTTCCTCTGTGCGATTTGCGTATGTTGTGAGGAAACTTGCGGCAGACTTTCTTTTCGCCTTCTGCGCATAGTCGAGCGGCGTTTGACCCTCTGCATCGCGTATGCTAACGTTGCCGCCGTGTTTCATGAGTAACTGGATCTGGTTTTTCCCTATTCCCTTCTGTGCGATAATATGCATCGGCGTACGTCCTTGGTCATCAGTTATATTCGGATCTGCCCCATTCTCTAATAGACATGAAATACCCTCTGTCAGACCGCGTTGCGCCACCCAATGCAACGGTGCCCATACGCCACGCCGATGCTTCTGACGCGCGTTGATATCCAAACCTTTTCCGAGAAACATCTTTACAAGTCTGTCCATATTGCGCGGCCCCTGTCCAGCAATCATATACCACTCTCGGAGTTTGATTTGATAACCGCATGCCATCAGCATCTCAACGATCGCTGCCTGCCTCGCCTGCAGCGCAATCTCAAGCAGTCGCATGGTTGGTCCAACTTTATAGGCATAAACATGCGCCCCCGGAACCTCATCTATTTCTTCAGAGCCGTGGGACGCTATCGTATAACCTTCTGGAACTTTATGATCTATCCGTAGATCAAGAAGCGCAGGATTTTCCTGTAATACGGCTTTCGCCCGTTCAACGTCTCCAGTTACACAATAGAGCACAATATCGCCTTCCGCCCCTTGTTCAAGAAGATATTGACAGACTTCAGGACGACTCCCCAGTGTCCACTGTGCCGGTGTGCCGTTATGGTCCCGGTCTCGGCGGTTTACATCCGCGCCGTGTGCAAGCAGCAGTTCAGCGATGCGGGGAGTCGCAGCGAAATGGAGTGGAGACATGCCATCGCTCCCTGGTGCGTTGACGACTTCCGGATTTTCGCGAATTAACTCAGCAAGTTTTTCGGACATATCCAACCCCGCGGCGGCGTGCGCGTCAATTGTCGCTCCCCGTTCAATCAAATACTCAGCCAGTTCTCTGTCGTAATTCAGCATAGAACCCGTAGCGTGATGTAACGCTGAGGCACCGCCTGCCCACCAACTGCTTTTGACATCAATATTCGCCCCAGCATCGAGTAGAACATCAATGAGTTCGCGGTTGCCGGAGGCAGCAGCAAACACAATCGCTGGTGCATCGAAACTGAGCCACGGTGCATCAATCTGCGCAACGAGTGTTTCATCCGTTGCCAATAGGTTTTCAACTGTCCATGCATCGCCATTTTCGACTGCTGTAATAAACGCTTGCTTCTTTGTCATAAGTATTTTCCTTTGGGTGAATTTATCTTTGTTATCCGTTAGAGGACTTAACTATTATGCCCGATTAGGTTGTTAAGTGTCAAGTAAAAAATGGATAAATCCAACTTACGAGCCGTCCATCGCAATTACGCTACATCACTTTTTGTAGTCTTTTTTCTGTCCATCCACATAATCCTCGATTTTCTGTAAATCTCTCAAATTTTATTTTTTCATTTAATGCACCCTTGTTGTCTCAAAACGGTGTCTTTAATTATAAAGCGTATAACCATTATCGGAAAAATCTCAGACAGAAAACATGAAATATCGCTATAAAACTGATTTTTTTCAGATTATGCACGTTTTCGCCTCCAAAATTACGACTATATAATTAGCACAGTATCCCTAATCGGGAAAACGCAGTTCATTTTTTTGAAACCTTTTTACGCAATTTTCACACTTATATTCGTAAAGGACACGCGTCTTAAATGTCAAAAGATTATGAAGAACAGAGTGACGCATATCTTGTGCAACGCTATCAAAACGGTGATGAAGAGGCAGGAAACACGCTTTGCGAACGATACTGGGTTGCCCTTTACAGGTTTTTGAAAAAGAAAATCAGAAACAAGGAAGACGCAGAGGACCTCGTCCAAGAAACGTTCCTTGCGGCACTGGACAGTCTGAAAAAAGGACAATCTCCCAGAGTTTTTCGGTCTTGGTTATACGGGATCGCAACACATGTAATCGCAAGATGGATTCAGGAGAAGCAGAAGCAAGACCCGCAGGTAGTGTTGGGTATTACCGCAGAAGACGAATCGGACATATACCTCTCGTAGAATTGCTTTTAGCACCAGTGACGGATCAACCTGAACATGGAACGATTGATAACGAAATTGGGAACATCCGCCGTCGTTTTGAAAAGACACTGCGTCTGGAAGAATTAGTAGTCTTCCAATTAAGACTGAACAGTAGTATGACATTTAAAGCAATTGGAAAAAAGTTGGGTATCAAGCCAAACACAGCCAAGGTTCGCTATCATCGAGCGGTGAAAGCATTGAAAGCATGGCTAGAAAGGCATTATCCTGATATCTATCATCCGTTAATTGGAGGAGGTGAAGAATTGGGCAAATAGTTATTGGCTATTTCTGTCTTTATTAACATAATGTGACGAAATAGTTTTTGTAGTGGTAGTCTCCGATATTTTTCAGAGGTGCGCCGAGGGTGGTAGGAACACCGGTCGGCGCGGCACTGCCATAACTGGTCTATGGCAGTGCTAACAAAAAATTATAGCACAAATGCATTTGATTTTATGAGACTTTATTTTATAAAGGGATACAAAATTGAGAACATCAAAACGTTTTACAAAACATATTTATTACCGTATTCTTTTTATCGGAGTTGTTGTTGCGCTATGTACCGTGCCTCTACTCATTTCAGTCCTAAACGAGAATAGAAGACTTGACCAAATTGAACGTATTTTAAACGAACAACGACATACTGAAACTATCGCTCAATCAATTCTGGAGTCCCGGGCTGATGGCACTCTCAGAATTTTATTTACCGGAAACACCCACGGATACTTACAGCCGTGCGGTTGTTTCTCCGGGCAGCTTGGAGGAATTTCCAGAAGGGCTACACTTATCAAGGAATTACGTAAAAATGATCCATCCTTAGTCCACTTAGATATTGGTAGAATTTTCCCGCTGACACAAGAGGTAGATGCCCTTTATCAACTATCGAGCGATGCTTACATTCGATCAATGAAATTGATAGGATACGATCTCGTCCATCTAACGAAAGAAGATCTCAATTGGGAACAACAGATTCGCTCTCTGAGTTCTACCTTTCCGCTTATTTCCGGCACTCCTAATGGTCATTTCAGTATCAAACAGGCAGAAATTTTGGAGAGTGATGTTTATCGTATCGGGGTCATTTCAGCAATGCTTGTAAATCAAACAGAAGGAAAGTTAGAAAATTTGTTGTCTTTTGTGGAAAATCAGATTCATCTCTTGAAAAGCAAACAAGTTGATTTCTTCGTATTACTTACAGACTTAGAGAGGCATGAGTGTACACAGTTGGCACGACAAGGTTCGGGGATACACGTAATTCTGAGTATCGCTGGTTCAGAATCCGTCTCTTTTTTCGCTGAAGATACGCTGATCGCATTTCCTGGGAACAATGGCAAGCGTCTTGGAGTCATTGATGTCGCATTGGCTGAGTCGCCTGTCACACACATACAGTATGTTGATATTTCTGATACAATTGTTCCGGACCCTGCTGTTGAAGACGTTATACTTGAATTATATCAGAAAATCTCACAGAACCCGGAATTAAGCAAGTCACACGTTGTGTTACCTTCACAACTAATTCCTGAATCCAGCGAAAATTACTTCGCTGGAGCAGCTGCTTGTCGAGTATGTCATGCAAAAGAACACGATCAATGGTTGGAAACCAAACATGCGTACGCTTTTAATACCTTGAAGCAAGTTCAACGTTCGCTCCACCCAAACTGTGTCCCGTGTCATGTAACAGGTTTTGGAAATGGATCTGGATACCAATTTAGTGACTTGTCAAATGAAATTTATGAAGGTGTACAATGCGAATCTTGTCACGGTCCTGGAGGTTTTCATGTAAGCGACCCCATGGGACCTTACATCAAAAAACACGTTGATTCAAAGGTGTGTTTGGAGTGTCATGATCAAGAACATTCATTGGGTTTTAGTGAAGTCGTTCAACTTCACTTCCCTGATATTGATCACACGCGTACGCTGCGAAATACATTTGAGGAACAACTGAAAAGCAGAATTAAACAGAATCCTTCAAAACCTAAAGTTGAATTATGGGTAATGAGTTACTGTCCTTTTGGAACACAAGCAGAATCCAAGATTCTACCTGTGATTCAAGAACATAAGAATCAGGTTGACTTTCAACTTCGATTTATCGCTTCGGAAACCGATCATCCCGCGGGTGAGGTGGATGTTAGTAAAATATTTCGTAGTCTACATGGACGTAAAGAGGTGCTTGAAAACATCCGACAACTGCTCATTCAGAAATACTATCCGGAGAAACTCTTCAGCTATCTTTTGTGTCGTGCTAAAAACATAGAAGAACCATGGCAAAGGTGTGCGGAAAAACTTGGAATTAATGTCAGTCAAATTCAGAGTCTTTCGGGCAATCAAGAAGGTATTACGCTTTTGCGAGAAAATATCATACAAAAAACGCCCTTTCGAATTACCAGTTCACCCACGCTGCTGCTTGATGGAAGGATGATCAACAACCAACTATTACTAAATGTTCAACAAACATGCCAATGACAGTAGTAAAACGAAAGTAGAGAATTATCTAACATTATCTCATTTCTTTTAGTTCTTGGGGACCATATTGTATACGCGGTTCCCATCCTCTGCAACTAGATTGCAGATGTTCTATAATCAGTGCGAAGTCATTAGGTTTGACTTTGTCTTACCAAATTTTAGGATTCACCAAAAAGATATGACTGCGGAATGACTATAGGTTAATCTTATACGTGAAAACTAAAATACTTGGGGTATGTAGATGAATGTAATAGTCAAAAGCATATTCCAAGGAATTTGAATTCGCACCATTTCTTGGGTATTTGGCTTTTAATAGCCATTTCACGACTAACATTAAACCCAATCAGGAGGAATATAGATGTTTAACCCTTAGTTGAAAAACAAATTCTCACACTTCTTTACCGCTGAGGTAGGGGGTGTGAGTCCTGAACAAGCTGTTCGTGCTGGATTGACGTTTTCTGCTGCCGCTGGAGCACTAGGTATCCTTGCTGGCACCGCACAAGCTGGTGCTTGTGATCCATGTCCGCAATACGATTGTAGCTACCCGGGTCTCCCCAATTGGACATGCGACGTAAAATGTGAGGTGAAAAGTTTCGGTGGAGAATGGACAACAGTCTGTGAAGGTCAGGATTGTGTCGTTATTGGCGGTTCCATGGGTGGCTGTCAATAACACATTGTAGTTTGAAACTTTGTACATAGAGGTAATTTCGATATCTGTGATACAATCAACGTATCGTGTATCCCAAATGCACGATACGTTGATTTTCAAGACTAAACACCCCAGCAACTTTAAAACCATAGGGACCCTGATCCACTAAAGGAGGAAGACAATTATGTTAGGGGATCTACTTGCAAAGAGATATTTTGTTGCATGCATTATTCTCTTAGCATTAGTCATCGCGGTCAGTCTATTCTATCGTCATCGTGTTGAACGTGAAGTCCGAGAGCGGGAAGCAAAAACGGAGAGGTTCCTAGAGGGACTAGAAAATAAGGAGACTGTAATCCGACGTGCAGAATTAACCGAAACTGCCCCTCAAGAACGAACAAACGGCACCTTTGAAGTCGATAGTACTGGCGGTGATGCCTCCGATATGCCTCTTCTTGAGACGACAGTGGAACTCCCTATAATTGACTTCGATGCGCTTCCTGAAAATCAATCAGATACAGATGTTGATGAAACCCTTGATGAACCTGAAAACGGTGTTGATCCAGCGGAAATTCAGCAAACTATACAATTCATTAATTCTCAGTTTGTAATAGCATCAGAATTGTGTTATGAAGAATATGAAATTAAAAAGCGGCGCAGACGGGTTCAAGGTTCAGATGGTACAAATTACTATGAATATCCACCTGGTGATGAAGAACGACTCCAAGAAATACAATATGAATACTACGATGCCTTGGCTCCTATAGGTGAGGAGGTGCCGGGTGCAGTTGAAGTCAGATTACATCAGCATCCTAATCCGACAGGCTGGGTTGGATGCCAGAAATATATCTTTCCTAAAATTTTTGAAGAAGTATTAGGGTCAGTTCCTGATGGCTATTATCAATTTGAAGCGGCAATCCTGCCCCTCATAAAACCGCCATCAGATCGAAGATAATGTGGAGCACATCATGAAATATGTCAAGAGAGCGATTTTCGCAATACTAAGCATTTTTCACGTTATTTCCGTGGTGGTTTTCGCTGATCCACACGAGCAGTCTCCAGCTGGCGGTGGATGGCTTGAATTAGATCCCAAACTCCCACTTCTCCAAAGTGAATCTTCTTGGTTTCCAGGCATCCACGGATCACTCATGCTTGAGGCATGGATATACATAGACGAACCCCCAAGACCACAAACTGCTTTCTCGGTGGTTGGTCAAACAGATCGTTTTAACTGGGCGATCATCGGAAGTTCCAAGGATAGGAACATTGATAGGGCTCGTGAGGTTCAAGGTGCCATCCTTACCCAGGAATCAGGTATGGTCAGTGCTTCTCTACCGATGAAGAGGTGGATCCATTACGTGGCAATAATCGACGGTGGTGTCGCTGTCGGATGCGATGGTTTTATCACAGGCTGGGGATCTGGTAACCCTATTGTCTCTGTTAAAAATCCGCTCATCCTTGGCGGAATCCCAATTTTAAAGGAAAGTTGGTTTCCAAGAAAGGAGAAAACACTTCCAGCTTCTGGAATCTATATTGACGAACTGAGAATCAGTAGTATAGTTCGCTATAAAGGCGATTACACCGTTCCTACGAAGGCATTTACGCCAGATGCTAATACATTAGGGTTGTACCATTTTGATGAGGAATCGGAGTCTCCCAAACACTATGAAGATGCATCAAAATACGGTATATCGTTAGTCCGTGGGGACAAGAACACCATATACCAATATAACCAATGAATGCATTGGGTTGAAGCATTTATTTAACAGGAATCTTAGGAGTTAGTATGAAATTTCGTTATATTTTGGGTGTCATTTTGATCGGAGTGATGTCACTATTCGTTATGGTAATTGTTCAGTGGAAAGAACTGCCAAATCGACTTAGCGTCGAGACACCACGAGGTGCACCCCTTCAAAGATCGGAAGTCCTAACGGGCAGAGAAGACAGCGTAGTAGATACAAATCCCCAAATACCTACTACACTGGAAACACCAATCAAAGAACCCATTGAGCAGGATTCGGCGATAAAGGCACTGACTCGCTTAGTCAATGAAAATTTTGAGATGGCAGCAAGGTTATATGATGAAAGGTTAAAGATCCAACAGCGAAGAAAACCAAATGGTCTGTACTCTGCTCAAGACCAAAAACGATTACAAGAAATTCATATCGCGGTGTATTCTAATTTAAAGGCAATTGATGAAAAAATAGAAGGGGCAACCCAACCTTATCTCTCACGTCGAAGTGGAACGATTCGATGTGGTTATTATCTTATGCCATATAAACTCAAGGAACAGTTGGGAGTTGTACCTGAAGGGTATTATCTTTTTCAAAAATCGGTAGAACCTTTCCTTAGAAAACCAAATCGGTAAAAATAAAAAAAAGGAAATACCACTTCCTCGTTGAGAAACATCAACGAGAATGTGCTGATTAAAAAAATGTTTGAAGATGTTCTGTCAGTTATTGAGTCCTTTGAACATGCAGGTAAATTTTATCTGTCCAGTTTTGAGACATACGAAGTATCTGAGGTTAACCGTCTAACCTACGAAGTCATTCGTTATTTGAAAAACAACCCAGAGGCAGATACCGAAGAAATTCTTGCCCAATTCTGTCATACCTATTCGGCTGATCTACTTCACGGGATTATAACACACCTTCATAATTATCTGGAAATGGCCCCGCGAACCCATGAGGGGCCCATAAGACGTTTGAAGTTACTCATTCACGGATCTTTAATAGATGATATAAGCACCTCGGCTGCAGGCGCGGACATAGTCTCGCGCACGATTATTGAAAGATTAGGAATATCCTGTGACATCTATTACTTGACACTAAAGAGAGAAAATCTATGTGAAGGTACTGTATTCATCAATAGAAACGACATAGCCAGTATCATTCAAATTCAGCAAGAGCAATTTGATGCAATCCTTTGCCCAATACCTACATACGAGTTTCGGACGATTTTGCCGCTTATAAGATTTTTTAATTGTCCGCTTATTACTTTTTTGCCTTGCATTCGTGGGAACAATGGAAACTTCATCAACACTGTATTGCTTTGGTATGCTGCCATGCGAGACTTTGACAGGTTGGTGACCCCCTCACAAGCAGTGATAGATTTTTATACCAGATTAACGTCGGATGGAAAGGTTTTCACACGTATACCGTATGGC
Source organism: Candidatus Poribacteria bacterium (assembly GCA_965232115.1). Taxonomy (GTDB): domain Bacteria; phylum Poribacteria; class WGA-4E; order WGA-4E; family WGA-3G; genus WGA-3G. The sequence goes on along the minus strand of OZ246958.1, from coordinate 1,250,277 downwards.
GTTGATAGGACCGTTTTTAAGCCAATGAACAAAGTAGAAGCAAAGCGACAAATAGCGGAATTAGTACGTGATGACAGAATTCAGAGGATGCCAGTTGTTGGATTCCTTTCTCGATTTCAACCTGAGAAGGGAGCAGGTTACTACATTGCCCTCGCACGCGAAAATCCTGACTACCTTTTTCTAATAGTTGCTCCGACACTCGCTTCTTATCAACTGAGAGACTTGCCTGCGAATTTCATCTACGCGGGCCAACAAAAGCGAGAGGTTTTACCACTCTTCTTCAATGCATTTGATGTTCACTGTTTCCCTTCGGTTGTCGGAGAGGAATCGTTTGGGAACGCCCCACTTGAAGCAATGGCGTGTGGTGTTCCAGTTATTGCTGGTCGTTTCTCTGGTCTACCGGAAGTTATCGGAAATGGAGGCGTTCTGGTGGAGTGCGATACGTTCACGTATGAAATTGGGAGTTTTGCTGGATATATCCCTGTCGAGGCTTTGTCTACCGCTATTCGCGAGGTTATTGGTGATAATTCAAAAAGAGAAAAACTTGCGCATAATGCCTTAAAGCAAGCACAGCGGTTTGACTGGGATAAAACAGCTGAGGCATTTATCACACTGATCAGACAGCAAAAACAACAGCAAAAAATTGCTTATCAAAAAAGGAATCGGATCCCCCAGGTAATTTTTTCCGAGTACTACCCAATTGGTGAGCAGAATAGATGTGTTAGGTCGCATCTGCTAAGTCTCGTCGGTATTCAAGGGGAAAATCCTTTTATGCGTTCCGCGTACAGACAAGACACAGCAGAAGGAATCATTCTATCCTTGATGCAGAAACATTCAACGCGTGAAATTGAGGCACTCATCAGCCATCTGTTCCCTGATAAGGGTTTAGAGTCACTCAATCGAGTCAAGTCATTCATAGAAACCATAATTTGACAGCTATGATGCTTATATTTTTCTCTGCCGTGCTAACAAGCGTGGTCGGCAGAAGCAACTTTTGATGGGGTTGATTAAATAAATGCTTATCTCTTATACTATCTTTCTTCATGCTGCACTGACAGTGGCTTTTTGTTTAATATGCACCTACACCGATATCAAATTTCGGAGAATACGGAATATCCATGTTATTTTTATGGTTTTTATTGGCACCTACGCACAAGCCGTTTATCACTACTTTGATCTCGTAAGTTATACGGCGATTCTAACTCTTGTTCTTGGTGGGGCAGTGTTTTCTTTTCTCTTCTATTATTGGGGAATTTGGGCACCCGGAGATGCAAAATTGTGTTTTGCTTGCATGCTACTTCTTCCACCTATTGGTTCAATATCAGTCCCAGTGAGTACTATTACCTACATCCCTATTGTCCTCTTAATCAATATCTTTGTGCCGAGTCTTTGTCTGATTATTATCTTAGCACTTGTGAAGACATCAGGGCAACAGAAGATTAGCGCGCTGTCTTCACTTCTAACTAACAACGCACAGACACTAAAAGACAATGCTCTCGTGATACCATTTATGTTAATTGTTTTCGCAGTTACAAGGCAAATCCTGAATTGGGCACTATTGCCTATTCTACAAACACTAGAACTACCATCGTACCTTTACTATCTGGTTTACTTGTCTTTTTCTCTTTTGATAGCGAGAAAAATTTTGGCTGAAATTCAGCAGAAAATTAGCAATAAACATAAGATGATATTGGTGGTGAGTAGTTGTCTGATTGCCCTGGGATTGGCACTCTTTATCCCTATTTCTGTGCTTTTGATATCCTTCGGATTTCTATTAGGTATCGGGATTCTTCATACGGTACTCACATCCCTCCTTCAGACCATCTTTACGGACGAAGTGTCCGTTATGGATCTACAGGAGCATTCGATTCCAGCAGAACAGATTGCGCGATCTGATAAGGATGGAGTCGTAGCATACACAGCCATTTCTCCACAGGAACAGGTTAAACCCGAGAATGTGATCCTACCGCCAACTACAACAGGGATTCCAAGGGAGACTTTAGAAAGAGTAAAACAGTTGTGTCAAGAAGGAAAATTTGAAGGATTCTCAAACAAGATTAAGGTCTGTCGTCCCTTACATTTCGCACCTGTTATTTGCTTTGGGGTTATTTTAACGCTCCTTTGTCAAGGACCTTTTTACATGAAGGGTTTACAATTATTTAACTAAGCGTTGGATCAAGGAGATAGTATGCTAAATTTTCCATTGGGATCTATCAAAGAAACTTGTTTGCTTCAAGATGGAAATCCACCTGTTGTTATCGATTTGGAAAAAGAGGTTTGTCTGCAAGTCGATCCGATCATGTATCAAATCCTGTCTCAATATAATCGATGCAAATTCAATGATATCTTGGAAGGTCTGAGAGTTAATTATACTTGGTCCGCGATTGAAAAAGCCGTTTTCCGACTTGTTGAACTCGCTGAACTGGGAGTCATCTTTACCACGGCTGAAAATCAGAGTGCCGTAGAACCTCTATCCGGCTCCCAATTTGTTGTCTCACCTGGCTTCATTCGTAATCTGCAATCTCGTTCGCTTCTCTCTAACGCTGCTTACTATACCCTTCTCAGCAATCTTTCACAGCACACAAATTTATCAGTACTTGTTCCAGAATCACCAGATAGTTCTGAAGAACAAGACACGGATGAGATTGAAGGTGGCATATATCCGCTTATTGAGAAAATTTCCTACACCCCACACTTTTCCTACACCGCAGTTGCAAATCTCCCTTCGTCGTGTGATGCAATCGTAATGTTTGCTCCCCTACACGAGGAGGACCTGCAGTTCCTTAAAAGGTGTAAAATTCCTATCTTACTATTCATCAGTAACTACAACGAGAGTAATTCCACATTTAATAACCTCTCTCCTGCCTATTCGCGCCTTAAGGATACTGACGTATGGTTCTGCCCATATTTCTGGTTAGAATCAAAGCTGCGTGATGTCTTCCGTGATTTGCCCTGCCTTGAGTCTATGCCATTGGGAGTTGATCCACGTTTAATTCGCTTTCTTCCAGAGAAAACTGAGCTTAAGGGTTCGCTCTCACAAGCCCTTGAAAATGATAATTTCAACAACACTCCCGCGATTGGTGTTTTCGGCAGTGACGGGGATTGGTTGGCGAACCATTTAGCCATAAATGACATTAAACACTTGTACCTGTGTATTGCCGGGATACAAGGAACTCCGGGTCAACACCATTCCTTTATAATTGAGGATGTTTCAGATATTGATATTCTTCCTCATGTATTGAAAGCTTTGGACCTTTTAATTTTTATCGCCAGAGGTAATGTAGAACCTTACGTACTTTCTCTCGCGGCTGCTGTTGGTATACCAACAATCGTCGTATGCGAAGAACCACTACCAAACAATCCATACTTTGATCGGTTTTATCACTGCGACAGATTTGATGTTCCCACTCTCCAAGAGATCATTGAGGATGTACTGGAAAATGAAGAGTTATCTCACACGGTTAACTTAGACAGTATCTCATGGGATACAACTTCAAAACGAATTTTACAATTGTACGCTGATGCTGGTGCTAAACACGTAGGAAGTCAAGACTCCGTTATCACCCCGCCGCGCCCCCCGGAATATCTCTTCGCTAAGTTTTATGATCCAGCACGAAAAAAAATTGGCACACGATGCACATCACTCAATACTTTTAGGGATGTTCCCTTAGATGTCGGCTTTGTCGAGGAAATGAAACAATATCATACTATGGCGGAGATAAGTATCATATTGTCACACTTAGGGAGAAAACCGGACGAAATAACTAATCTAATAAGTAATTCGTCAGATCCCTTGAATATTTCATCCCAAATCCGATGGTCAAAATGAATAACACAAACGATTTTCACCTCATCAAACGCACGCAACACGGCGACACCGAAGCCTTCAACCCACTCGTTGAAAAATACCATGCTTCCCTCTATCACCAGATTTTGGGACGCGTCAAGAACTTTGACACCGCAAAAGATCTCACACAAGAAACCTTTCTCAAAGCATTTCGTGCCATCAATACCTTCCGCGGTGAAGCAGCGTTCTACTCTTGGCTCTACCGCATCGCTGAAAATGTGTGTCTCGACTTTTTCCGTCGTCAGAAACACCACAATAACATCGAGCCACTACACACTATCAAGGAACACCAGATTACACAAACGCACTCCTGCCCTGGTGAATCCCTTCAAGCGCAGGAATTACACCAGATGTTCCAAAACGCTATCGCCTACCTCACTAAGCCCCGTCGTGAGGTATTTCTATTATACTACCTACACGAACTCCCTATCAAAACCATCGCTGCACGCCTCAATAAATCCGAAGGCACCATCAAATCACATCTTCGCAACGCACGACTCCAACTCCAAGAATACCTTACCCCGTATTTGAAAAATCAACATATCCCTTGGCTTGCCTGAACCACCACAAAAAACTGGATAGACCCAACAGAATATTTATAGGAAATCCGCGTTGTTCAGAACCGTTACTACACTTTTTATTTTAATCCACAGTGAACTGGATCGTCCCAAATCGTCGCGCGACTTCTGCGACCTTCGGCTTGAGTGCTTCAGGACTCCCACCAGAAAGCGCAGCAACAATACAATCCGCGATATCCGAGGCATCCGCCGGTGTCATCCCCCACCGGGTAACCTCCTGAACACCCATACGCAACCCAGATGTGCCGACTTCCGGTGACAACCCCGCCGCACCCGCAATAATATGACACGCTTCCAAATGATTGGCGAGTGCACCACCCTCGCCATATTTATCCACAATCAGAATTAAGGTATGCGACTCCGTGAAACCGAGATCCGCACCCAGTATCGGAACACCGCGTTCCGCTAACGCACCTCCGAGTGCTTTCGCGTTCGTAACAATCGCATCCGCTTGCGCCTCACCGCATTCCATCCACTCTATAAACGTCCCCGCTAATGCCGGAAGCCGATTCAGATGGTGATTGCTCATCAACAACGGATAAAGTCCCTTCGCAACCCGCTCAGCAATAGACGCATCGTTGGTTAGAATCATGCCGCCCTGCGGTCCTGCCAGTGTTTTGTGCGTACTGGAGATGATAACATCCGCTCCTTCATCAAACGGCGACTGAAACCGTTTACCCGCAATCAGTCCAATAACATGTGAGGCATCGTAGATGAGATAGGCATCAGGATTCGCTTCGCGCATCGCTTGCTTCAGTTCTCGTACAGGTTGTGGAAAGAGAAATACACCGGAACCGACGTTAACAATACTTGGCTTGTATTCCGCAATTAGCGCAAGCGTGGCATCGAGATCAATGTTTGAACGCTGTCCGTCCCACGGAATCGAAATCGATCGGAGTTCCACCTTGAGTGGCGAGGACAATAGTTTTTCAGCATAGTGGTGTCCGTTATGTACCTCTAACGCCGTGTCTCCGGGTTTCGCTAAGGCAAACGTTGTTCCAATCCCCGCAATGTTCCCTGATAGTGGACGGAAATCGACATACGCTGCGCCAAAGAGCTCCTTCGCTAACGCTTGCGTGTACACCTCTATTTCGGCAATATAACGGTTGCCTTTGTAATTGCGTTGATAGAGGTCAGTGCCAGAATAATTCCCATACCGCCGCGCCAACCGTTCGTCGAAAAGTTCTTCTACCAACGGCGAAGGCGTGTTCTCCGAAGCAATAAGATTCAGACAGGTATCCCGGTATGCTTGATGTTTATCGAGAAGTGAAGTGAGTTTTTGAACGCTTGCGTTATGCGTCATTGAAAGAAGCCTCCGTTGACAAAGTAGTAGGCACACGCCGTGTGCCGTCAAAAAAAAGAAATTGCTTGACGCGCCGTAGAAAATCAGTTACGATGAAAGAAAACAGACTGCTATGAGGAAATTATGCCAAAACCGACAGATATTCGCATCCTTGACGTTCATTACGACTTTGAAGAACATCAATACCGGACCCCCCTGAAGTTCGGCGGTGTTCCGACAGATCACTGTGTACTCTTTAACGTCCGCATGCGAGTTCAAACGCGCGACGGCAAAGAGGCAGAAGGCAGAGGCTCGATGCCGCTCGGTAACGTCTGGGCATTCCCACCGCGTTATGCCCCTTTCGACCAGAGCCTCGCCGCGATGAAAAAACTCGCCGAATTAGCGGTCAAAGCAACACAGGATTGCACGCTATGCACACATCCACTTGAACTCTCCGAAGTGCTTGAACCCGAATTTTTACGAATCGCCGACGCGTTGTCCGATATTATGCAGCTCGCATCACCAATCCCCAAACTCTGCACCGTCGTTACAACGAGTCCGATTGACGCAGCAATTCATGATGGATTCGGGAAAGCAAACGGCATTAATAGTTACAACGGCTTAGGCGAAGATTTTATTGAGGTAGATCTGTCACACTTTTTGAATGAAAAGTTCACTGGAAAATATCTCGACCGGTATACTTCACGCCAACCCAAGTCAATCATGCCGCTTTATCATCTCGTCGGCGCACTCGATCCGCTTACCGATGCCGATATTGCCGAACGCCTCAACGACGGTCTTCCTGAAACCCTTCCCGAATGGATTGTCGCTGACGGATTGACACACCTCAAGATTAAACTGAACGGTGACGATCTCCAATGGGATGTGGCGCGCGTCCTCGCAATCGATAAAGTCACCGCAGAAACACAGGCAAAACGTGGTGTTGACATGTGGCATTACTCCGCCGATTTCAACGAAACCTGTCAAGACGTGGAATATCTGTTGGCATTTCTCAGCCAGATTCAAGAAACAGAGCCTGCAGCTTTCCAACGCCTCGCTTACATCGAGCAGCCGACCGATCGGAATTTGAAGGCACATCCCGAAAATAAAATGCACAAAGCCGCCGAGATAAAACCGGTGGTCATTGACGAATCGCTGACCGATTTTGAGACTTTTCTATTGGCACGTGAGCAAGGGTATTCCGGTGTTGCACTCAAGGCATGTAAGGGACAATCTCAGGCGTTGCTGATGGGTGCCGCTGCTGCAGAATACGGTATGTTCCTCGCTGTTCAGGACTTGACGTGTCCGGGGGCATCTTTCTTGCATTCCGCTGGACTCGCTGCGCGCATTCCGGGTGTAACGGCTATCGAAGGCAACTCACGCCAATTCTGTCCACGCGCGAATGACGGTTGGTGCGATGAATTTCCGTCAGTCTTCAACATCACCGACGGCATTGTGGGAACGCACGTTCTCACTGTACCAGGGCTTGGACATTAATCAGTCATAGGTGCCCACACGCGAAAGCGTGGGGCTTGTGTTTCCTCGCAGTCAGCGTTTTTCTCTCAGAGAAAAGTCGTCTTACGTCTGCTCCACTTTAGGCAGCCAAGCCTGCCCGTTTGATATTCATAGCAGCGTTCACGTCTTGGTCGTGGTGAGAACCACATTTAGAGCATGTCCACTGCCTATCCGAAAGAGAGAGTTCTTTGTTAGGGTATCCACAATCACTGCAAGGCTTCGTCGTAGGTGTCCAGCGTCCAATCTTGACGAGAACCTTATTGTGCTTCGCACACTTCTGCTCCAGTATGTGTAGAAACTGGTAGAAGGCATGATCAGAGACCTTACGTCCCCAGAGGCGTTTCATGCCGTCAAGATTCAGCGTTTCAAAAATGAGCACGTCAAACTCGATGCAAAGTTCGGTGGCAAGTTTCCATTGCCAGTCTTCTCGTTGTCTGGCAATCCTGCGGTGAAGCCTTGCGAGTTCACGAACGGCACGCCACCAATTGCCCGAACCTTTGACTTTACGCGAAACTGCCTTGTTCAGAGTTCGCAACGTCTTCAGCGATTGTTTGAGAAACTGTGGAGATGCTATCTTATCACCTGCGTCACTTGTGAGAAATGTTTTGTTTCCGTAATCAAATCCTGCGCTCTTACCCGTCTTGGATTTGGGATCGGAATCGTCAACATTCTCGCACGAAAAATATATCCAATAGTCTCCACACCTATCTCGCTTGATGGTGATTGTCTTAAGAGTTCCTTGAATTTCACGGTGTTTATGAAAAGAGAACCACGTGTCAATACAGTTGATTTTAATACGATTTTCCTCAAGTGTATAGCCGGCTTGTGTGAACGTCATAGAGTTGTATTTGTGGCGAGGCTTGATTTTCGGTCTACCGACTTTACGTGTTGTTTTGCCTGCTTTACGGTCTTTGATATTCTGAAAAAATGCGTCTTGGGATTTGCCATACCGCAATACAACACCCTGGACAACTTGACTCGGCAAAGCTGCCCAGTGCGGTTTCGTCCGCTTTTTGAGTTTCGTAACATGTCTTTTGAGTTTATATGCCGATACATCTTTTCCAAACATACGACGATACCGGCGTGCAAGCAGCATGATATGCAAATGGATGCCCCACATATCGTCAATCATGTTGCCGAGTTTGATGACGTTGTTTTGAGACTGAATTTTGAAACCAAAGGATTTTCTCATGGTATATCAGGTATCAGGCGTTTATCCCCTTCCAAGTGGGAAGGCAAGCACATTGCCGAGTGGCAACGCTTGGAATGCTTGCCAACCTGATACGTTAATTATATCACAATTTCAGACAAAAGTCAAATGTTTTTTTCACACAACTATAGGCGGTGTCTACATCCCCGCCCTAAAGGTTTATCTTGGGGGTTTGACACCGAAGATTATGCTAAAGCAAGACTGGCGTACAACCCCTATCTCATACAGATCATTTGGATGATTTGATATTAAGGATGACGGCGGATTCTTACTCTTCCTGGAGAAATAACACTAAAAGCGTTTCGCAAATAAAGTTATCAACGCTTTCATCCACAACCAAATTCATAACGTTTGTTCCGATATGGGATAAACAACATCAGCGCGTAGGACTTGCGAAGCAAAAAGAAAGGCTGCACGGATACCTTCCTCAGTCAAACGGGGGTATGCCTCAAGCAGCTGCTCAATTGTTTCTCCGGCAGCGAACTTTTCCAAAATCAATTCAACAGGAATACGTGTGCCTGCAATAACAGGTTTCCCCATCATGATGGACGGATTTGATTGGATCAATTTGGGGTCCATTTCTTATCTCCTTTTTTCAGTAGCTAAACGCCTTCAAATTGTAACGCAAATTAACATTCGGAATCAAAAAATTTTCGATTTTACCAGCATCAGTTAATTGTCAACATCTTCTGCCACGGTGATATTCGTGACAACATTCCGCTGTTCAGGCAGCCGAACCGGAAAGTCCGCAATCACATCATTAATCAACTTTTTGATAATCTCTTTAACCGCGTCAAATGGAATACATTCAAGCACAACAATAGCGCGATGTTTTGATGGCGCGATGTCATACCTCAGTCCGTACTGGAGTCCGAGTTGCATTAACTCCGGCTCGACACTGATAGAAATCTGCCGGCACTCCTGCTCTGTGACGTAAAAACTATCAAGGATGAAGTGCGTGTGAACCCACGCTTCTCTCTCTTCAACGACTTTCATAATAGTATATTGTAATACCAACAACCAATTGTGTCAATCCTGCAAAAGTGTTATAGATTGGCGAATTGCCACTTCGCCTAACCGCTGAACACGCCCGTTGTGCCAACGAATTTGGAGATTGTCTACCCGCGTTGCACTTCCCAATCCAAAGGTGAGACGGAGATCGTTGCCTGACAAATAACTCGCACCACAGATAACCTCCCGCAGAAGTGTCATTCCGTCCGTCTCTACCCGAACCAACGCACCAATCGCGTCCGTGTTGCCATCTGTACCTACCAATTTCACCGTTAGCCACGCATTCGCATTGCCGACCTCATTGCTGAGAATAACTGCTGGACGGTTCGACTGGCATAAAACAACATCAACATCACCATCCATATCTATATCCCCGAAGAGCATCCCACGGACGACATAAGGTATTTTACCCAATCCAGCCTCAGCGGTAATCTCAGTAAAACCAGCACCGTTTTGTGAAATCCCGCCTCGATTACGAAAGAGTTGCACAGGCTGCGCGTAACGCTGTTTCGCGTCAATCTGCTTCACATTGTCCCAGATATGCCCATTCCCAACAAGTATATCTAACCAACCGTCGTTATCAAAGTCAATAAAGCGAGTCCCGAAGCCCAGCGCATAAAAAGACGGATCGGCGAGGTTCGTGTCAAACGTTACGTCCTCAAAATAACCATCGCCATCGTTCTGCATAAGACAGTTCGCCTCCAACGCGAAATTCGTCATCCAAAGATCTATATCGCCGTCGTTATCATAATCACCAGCGTCTATGCCCATTGACCCGTTTGCGAGTCCATCACCGTTATAGGCAACGCCGCGCAGCACGCCTTCCTCTTGGAAGGTCCCGTCGCCTTGATTTATAAAAAGTGTATTTGGAGACATATCGTTTGCGACGTAGATGTCCACCCAACCATCGTTGTCTATATCTGTAAAAACAACACCAAGCCCGCGCGTCGTCGGTTCATAGACCCCCGCCGATCTTGTAACATCCGTGAACGTACCGTCTCCGTTGTTTCGGTACAACACATCGGCAATACCTTGATATTCGTTAGGACCGCAGTAGATACGCAAACTATTTTTGTAATAACACGGGATGTCGGTTTCCAACGCATATTCAACGTAGTTGCACACATAGAGATCAAGATCGCCATCCCGGTCGATGTCAGCAAACGCCGCACTCGCACTCAACAGTGGACACCCCACCTGCGCTTGCTCGGTTACATCCGTAAACGTGCCATCTCCATTGTTCCGGTATAACACGTTTTTCCCTAAGTTTGTCACGTATAGATCGCGATACCCATCAGAATTGTAATCCGCAGCAACAGCACCGAGTCCATAACCGGTATCGCCGACGTTTGCAGATTCTGTGATGTCAACAAAAATACCAGTATCGTTTCGGTAAAGTCGATTCTTAGGTAGAGATTCTGCCGACGGAGAGAGTGAATTGCCTTGAACGAGGTAGAGATCTAAATCGTCGTCGTTGTCGAAGTCAAAGAGTGCACCACCGCTGCCCATCGTCTCAACGAGTCGGCGTTCCGCAGAAAATCCGTTGACGTGCCGGAAATCAAGTTTCATCGCATCGGTTACATCGCGGAAATAGGGGTCAGCACTACTGAGTATAGGAAGCATGAAAAGGAAAAGAGTCAACAAGCAGGACGGGTAGTATTTGGGTTGGAACATGGTGATAGGAAGGTTATTCTTTTATCGCCGGACGCGGGCGGACAACTCGAAACCCGATTGTATGTGTTGAATCCAAAGGATAGAATTTGAATCGCAAACCTGAACGGAGAAACGCGCGACCGACATCCCACGCCCCCCCACGAATCACCCTCGCCCGAAGCACATCTCGAAAGCGAAGATTGAGCGGATTTTTGGACACATCGCTATTACCTCGCTGATAGGCTATTGGACTGTATTCATCGAGACACCACTCCCATACATTCCCAGCAAGATCAGCGATGCCATCTGGTGATTCACCTTTCGGAAACTGTCCCACTGCCACCGGACGGTTGTAGCGACGCGCGAAGTTGGCGTGCTGACGTGCCTTGGGTGGCGTGTTTCCCCATGGATATCTACGTGCCTCAGTCCCCCGGGCAGCGCGTTCCCACTGTACTTCGGTCGGAAGACTTCCGCCAATCCATTCCGCGAACGCCTGAGCGTCGAACCACGTCACACCGACAACGGGCTGTGTGTCACCGTTAAGCGTTTCATCTAACCAAGTCTCTTCGCCGTTGTGTCCACGCGGTGTCGGACGGTCCGTCGCCTCAATGAAAGCGCGGTATTGGGCGTTAGTAATTTCATACCGCGAGATTTCATAAGCAGTCAAATAGACCTGATGTTGCGGCAATTCCGCATCAAACGTGTGCCGCTCCAGCATCGAACTCCGCAACTTTGCGTCTTCGTAGGCAGCCGCTGCTTCTTCAGAGGTTGAACCCATCAGAAACGTGCCTTCGGGGATAGAGACCCATTCTATTGTGGCGAGGACTTGTTGGGCTGTAGTGCTAACCTCGGCGACAGCAAAATCGCCACAGACACTAAGAAAAATCCCGACTATAAGACATGAGCGTTTCATTTTCCTCTTCCGTTGGGCTTAACCTCTCGAAAATCGAACTTCCTTAAAGAGAATCTGCTCCAGGTTTCATCAGGGTTATCCCCAGGGCTAGAGGCACCACCGTATACTACTATATAATTCTCGCTGGTGGCGATGCGTAATCTATTGGCTATTTCAAAAATATCTTCTACATCCCGTGGACTTTTGGGCTTGGTAACACGACACTTCAAAACATCGGGCGGTTTAGAGGCACTTTCATCATACGCCAGATACGCATAATCTTTCAAAATACGTTTAAGAATACTGGCAGTATCGGGTTCTTGTCCTAATTCTTTCCGAACAACCTTAATAATTTCTACTGCCGCCTTTTGCAAAGTCTTCTCCAAGTCTTCGCGAGAAATTTCGCCGAGTTCTTCGAGCTCTTCATCCTCAAGCGTTGCGGTAAAAATTCCCTTGCCTAGATCCATCGGCAAGCCGTTTTCTTGTTCATCGTGCTCCCCGTTTAAAGCGTACCGAACTCTACCGAAGCGAGCAAGCCCATGGCCTTTCCTTTGGGGTATTTCTATCCTCAGGAACTTGATGAAATCGTTGCCTGACACCTTTCGCAGGTCAATATTACGAATTTCAAACATCATAGTTTCTCCTATAAAAGCGGCAAATCTGACCGAGAGAACTCTACTTCAAAACGGTGCTTCACACAGAACGGCGGTATATAACCGTGAACTAATACCTCTGCATCCCGCTCCGCAAAAACTAATGCTATTAATTGCCGTTCAACATCTGGTGAAAAACCTTCCTCGGGATCGGAGGGTTGAGGTGTTTGCCCACCGAGAAGATCTTCCATATAGTCTAAGTTCATGATTCCTCGCAAAGGTTGCGGTAAGATATGAACAACCTCTTTGGCCGGATCCAACAGGTTAAGTCCATGTGGTAGCGAATCATCGATCTCTATTTCATAAACGTAGGCGGGTTTATCTGGCCCAGGTTCCTGCTTACTACTAAATACCGCATAGTGCCACGCCACTGCGTAGGAGCGAGTTAGTGAAATATAAGGGCTATTGATAGTACTTGTTGCGATATGATTTATGAGTCCTTCAGTCTCCGGCTGAGTCGCAGGAGACCTTGCCATAAAACCCATTCGCCGTGCATCCGAAGTATGCCAATGGGTCCCAACACCAGCACCTTTATAAAATGTAGCCATAAACCTTCTTTCAAAGTTACAACAAACAAATAATGGATATGAAATCTGTTTTTAAAAATACTGTAGCAACAGTTAACGACTATCCGACATGCTATGCCGTCGTTTCAAATCACCCCAAGCGAGCGGCAGCTTCGCACGAGGCGAGACATCAAACGGCACAAGAAGGTCTTCAAAATACTCAAACTGCGCAATCTGTTCACCCTGACCATCGCAGATACCGACGTAGATACCGACTTCAAGCGGTTCATCAAACTCCTGTTCAGTTTCGCCGATGTCGATCCAAGTATCATTGGCTTTCCGTTTCCACCACGCCGTAAACGTATCTTTTTCACGACGGAGGCGCATGTAAAGCTCCATTTCACCCGCTGGGTCTTGGAAACCGGGGACAACACCCACAAGCCCTTCACCCGCATCAAACTGCCGTTTCTGATATTGAATAACAGCATTGTTGCCGTTTGCGGGACCGCGACCCCAGAGTTTAATCGTCACCCACTCACCTTCGCGGCCTTGGCGATCCTTCGTTGTTGACGAGTAGGCAACGACCCCAGCAACAACACACGCATCTTCATAGTCCATGTACAGGTGCGTCTCTATGTCAAAATCACCTTCATGTTCTTGATAGAGCCGATTCGTTGTGTCTGAGGGCCAGAGATTACGATTCAGTTCACCCGTGACGTGAAGCCATCCGGCTTTTGTTTTCCCGAGATCCCATTCTTTCGGTTCAACATCTGCCACATCAGAGGTCTTCCATTTCCAATTCGGATTCTTCAAAGCATTTCCATCAAAAGGATCACCCCGAGACTCTGCCCCTTCAGTAGAAGTGCCATAAAGCACCACAAAACCAATCAAAAATAAAATAGCGGTGTACCTCAAATCTCACCTCCTCATAAAAGAACTGGCGGCATTAGAGCCGCCAGCAACTCAGAAAAACGACAAACAACTTTCGCGATTACTGTCCTTTGAGTTCACCCCACGTAACAGCGAGCCTGTCGCGCGGGTCAACCGGTGTCGCCGGGCTGGATGCCTCCAGGAAATAGTCAAAAGTAACAGTCATCCGACCCGTAGCACTCGCGCCTTCACAGATACCGACGTAGAGGCCAACCTCAAGCGGATCTTCGAGTTCGTTGGTCACTGTACTCACCGAGACCCAATCGCCTTCTGCATTCGGTTTGAACCACGACTCGTAATCATCGCCATCGCGCGCGACGCGGAGCTCAATCGGAATAACACCTTGGTCTGGGTTGTAGTCGACTTGTGTACCAACATATCCCAAAGCCCCATCATCATTCTGACGACGTTGGTATTGAAGCACCGCATTGTTGCCTTGCGCAGCACCACGGCCCCACAACTTCAATGTTACCCACTGACCATCACGGTCCTGGTGATCTTTTGTTGTCGCAGAATACACGATGATGCCTGCCACAGTACAAGCGTCGGCGTAATCAACAACCATTGACGTTTCAATGTCAAACTGTTGCTGATCCGTGATCTGATAAAAACGTGTAGATGTATCATCACCCCATACATTCTGATCGAAACCCGCTTCGGCAACCAGCAATCCATCTTGCAGCTCCCAAGGACTCTTATCGCCATCCTTGACCTGCCAGAAGGACTGAAGGTCTTGACCTGTCCCCTGGAATTCATCGCTCATCAAGTTCTGGGCAAAAACACCAGGAATGAGACATACAGACAAAAGCAGTATTCCAACTATGCAAGTAATCTGTTTCATTACATACCCTCTCTGTTTTTTTGTACAGGACGATATTTGTTGGTATCCAAAGAGGATACTTTTCCTCTCAGATGATTTTTGGTTCGTCCGTACAGATAATTAGTAACGAAAGTATATTAACATATTGATTGAAAAAAATCAATTTTATTTTTTCCAACTTTCCAACTTCGAATTTGCAGCATAAAACTTTAGTTTACGCCTTATAAGGAAACAAATCGAAAAAAATTGCGGATATCCTTGCAATTCGGGTTAAGACTATGTTAAAATTCAGAATTAATCCAAAACTCAGTCTGAATCGTAGATTATATCCTTGTAGGAGGAGACTATGAAAGTAGGTATTAGGGACGGAATGTTGCCCGTTTCGTTTGAAGAATCGTTTCAGAAAGCAAAAGAAATTGGGTTCGACGGTGTCGAAGTCTGCATGGGAGTCAACTACCGAGAGCATCTGCTCTGGCAGGATGGCGGTATCAACAAGGTAAACAGTTTAGCAGAAGCAGCTGATGTCGAAATCCCCTCACTATCACCCGGCGGTTTCACTGCTTATTCATTTATGCATCCGACCGATAGCACACGGAGCGAAGGCATCGCGAAGCTGCAATATCTCGCAGAGACCGCACCACAACTCGGTGCGAAGGTGATTCTGGTACCGTTTTTTGGAAACGGTACAATCGAGGACGACCACATCGACGCACCACGTTTCATAGACGGGTTGAAAGCCGCTGCCGAAACCGCCGAAAAATATGGTATCTCTCTCGCAATTGAATCAACCTTAAGCGCAGAACAGCACCAAAGAATTATTGATAACGTCGGTTCATCAGCCGTTGGTGTCTACTACGATATGGGTAACGCCACCGGATTCGGTTACGACTCGCCAGCCGAGATTCGGAGTCTCGGGTCTGCTATCTCACAGATGCACATCAAGGATACAAGTGGCAATCACGCTGGCGAAGGCGATGTCGATTTCCCCGCAGTCTTTGACGCTACACACGCTATTGGATACGACAGTTGGTTCGTACTGGAAACGCCCGGAAAGGAGGATCCAGTGGCATCCGCAGCGAAAAATCTCAATTTTGTGAAGAATAACTTTTGAAGTAAGGTGCTATTTGGTATCCGAACCCGTTTCATAATGGAGAATCGGCATGAACAGTCCGAAAACAATGGTTCCACGCTCCGAAAGTAAGAAACTTCTGTCTCTACCAACGCGTGAAGCAGAACTACTCTTTCAAAGCTACGAAAAGCATCAGCAATTAGAGATACTCTCTGCAACCCGTAACCCAAAATCACGTGAGCAGCTGTATTATCTCGTACCCGACTGTACCGAACTTATTCAGGAAAGTGCCACCGAGGATGTACTCCAAGTCCTTGATACAATGCTCGGCACAGGACTCGCCTCGGTCCTATTGCCTTGCCTCTCAAACGAACAATTTGAGGAACTCCTTGACATCGCCGTTTGGCATGATGGGAAACTTGATGAAGAGTCATTGGATCTTTGGCTTTTTGAACTTTCTGAATGCGAACGAGACGACCTTGGACGGTTCCTCAGAGAACTCGACATCCGACTCTTGGCAGCACTCCTCCACGGTCGTATCGTCGTCAAAGATCAGCATACCGCGATGCTCCTTGAAAACGAATTTATGGACCCCGGCTCGCCGGCGATTGACTACATCGACGAACGCGCACGCGCAATTTGCGATGCCATCTGGGAAGCAGATCACGAGATATTTAGTTTGCTCATCAGTGAACTCTTCGCAATTGATACCGAGGGCAATGTCGAAGCTGAACTCGCTGCTGTTTTCGATGCCGCAAAAGCGGATAGAGCGGAACGCGTCCAGACGCGGGATAAGGAAACTGGCATTGATGTCACCGAAGCCGACCTCATGGAAAAGGTCGATTTAGAATCACTTACGCTTGATGAGGATGACGACGATGCACTCGACAACAAAGACGAATAGATTCTCCCTTGTAGCCGATGCAACGCTTGATAGCCGTCTCTTCCTCGCACAGGCATTAGCACACGGAGATACTCTCGACGGCATCCCGCGTGAACAGGCGGATACGCTCTACCAGAACATCGCCGCTATTGCCCACAAACTCATCACAATGAAGACGAAAGACCTCTCGGATGAGTCGGCACTCCGAACGCACATTCAAACCGCATTTACGCTTACCAGTCTTGGATTAGAATACGGCAGCAAAGGCGATCTTGACAAAGCAGTTCGCCTCCTTCGCAAAAACCGGGTCGTCAAGTTCTTCCAAATCGGCAATACGTTAACAGAAAAGTTGTTAGAGAGAGCACGACATCTTTTGGACAACGGCGCAATCCTGCCCCCTACATCGGATGAAGAACGGATGCTCGGGGCAAACTACACGGACATGGAAACCGAAAGCATCCCAATCTATACACAGACGGAACTCGAATTTCTAAAGGCGTTGCTCACCTATAGGACAACGATTCGGACGCTTCAGGTGACAATCAGAGAGGCGGATTTTCCAAGAGCATTCATCCATTTGGCTGAGGTTGATACCATTGACCGACAACTCGCGTGCATCGAGAACCGATGCCACTACGTTCACGCCTTACCACAAGAAAATCTATTCGCGCTCGATCCGCCGCTTAGCATTTTCCCGAATCCTATTGAGCAGCTCACGCTTGGATTGATAGTTAACCTTGTGCTGTATCGTCAAATTGATTTCCAGTTAGACGCAGATACCCGGCAGGACTTCCACGAACTTGCTTACGTTGACGGTGAAATTCGACCTTCTCTCCGACAACAGTTGCTCGATTGGGTCTCGCAGTACCTTGAGCAAGGACATCAACCGGAGGCTGTAAGAACGTATGCTGTCTCCTATTGGGACGACTGCCTTCGGACTGAGGGGCAAAGAATCTCCGCTGAATAGATTCAGCGGTCAAGTGACCGTCGCTTTGCTTCTGTAATTGCCCTAAGTGCTCGCACAGTGCCCATGTCGTTCAACGCCCGTTCTGCCATGCGACGGAGATCTTGATCGGGTGAATTCAGTGCCTCAATCAATGGATCAACCGCTGGCGTGCCTATCCGAATCAAAGCACGGACGGTAAGTCGACGGACGTTCCACTCCGGATCGGTGAGAGAGGTGATGAGTGCTGGAATGATTGTATCCAGTGGTTTGCCGATTTCGCCTAACGCATAGGCGGCATTCAGGCGAATATCCGCTGACGGTGCTGCGGTTAAGGCATCAATAAGATACGGCACGGCGGGTTCACCTATACCCTGAAGCGCGACCGAACCGACAACGCGGACTGTCTCCTCTGGATCGGCGAGGGAGGTGATAATTGCAGGCACAACGCGAGCCGTCGGGGTCTTAATCTCGCTGAGCGTCCACACGGACATCTCACGAATCTGAGGATTTTCATGGGATAACCCTTGAATCAGGGCATCAATCGCCGCGGGTCCCATCTCGACTAAGGCTGCACCCGCTTCAGTGCGACGAAATACTTCCGTATCACCAAGTTGATTGACAAGTGCCTTTGCCCGTTGATCCTCTGATTGACACGCCATCAGACATAGAAACATGGAGAGTAAGAAAAAGCGTTCCATAGGGCCACAAGTATAGCACAATTCTCTGCTTTTGGCAAGTTTGGCTCTTAACCAATAACCAACAACTGACAACTAATAACCAGTAAAAGGAGAGGCGCGGACTTCGCCACGACGCGAAAACCGCCAATGAAAAATGCAATTAGAGACAGCGACGTTTGGCGCAGGTTGTTTTTGGTGTGTTGAGGCAGTCTTTCTACAACTGAAAGGCGTTCATGAGGTCGTCTCAGGATACACTGGCGGGACGACTGTCAACCCGACTTATCAGGCAGTATGTATGGGAATGACGGGCCATGCTGAGGTGATTCAGATGCAATTCGATCCGAGTGTTATCTCTTACGAAGAATTATTGGAAGTCTTTTGGCACACGCACGACCCAACAACGTTAAATCGCCAAGGTGCTGATGTCGGCACCCAGTACCGCTCCGCGATCTTTTATCACACGGAAGAACAACAATGCAGTGCAGAAAAATCTAAAGCAGAGACGGATGCATCCGATCTGTGGGAAACACCGATTGTTACAGAAATTACCCCAATAGACACCTTCTATCCTGCTGAAGATTACCACCAAAACTATTTTGAACTGAATCCAAGGCAGCCTTACTGTCAATTCATAATCCACCCGAAGATGAAAAAGTTCACAAAAGATTTCAAGGACAAACTCAAAAATGACCAATAAACACGTTTTGAAAACGTATCTGATAAAACTCCTCACTATTCTCTGTTGTTTGGGTGTTGGCAATGCAACTGCCCAAGAAGCGACATCACCGGTAGCCGTATCGGTTACAACACCAAGACGCGGCACGATTGTTACCACGAAGCAATACAATGGACACCTGGAACCACAAGCAGAAGTCCAAGTATTCGCCAATGTTTCGGGGAAAATTGTTGCATTGGGTGCAACAGTCGGACAAAATGTCGTGAAAGGCGATGTACTCGCAGAGACCGATTCGAGGGACGCGACACTCGCCGTGATACGCGCCGAGTCAGCATTGAGCAGGGCACAATCCCAACTCACATCAACAGAGGCGAACGCCCAATCCCGTATTGAAACGCAGCTTGCAGTCGCACAAGAAACGCTCATGACTGCACAGTCGCAGCTGACGGAAACGAACTCACTCGCTGAGATGCGCATCCGTAACCGATTCGTGCAGGCAGAAGCGGCGTACGCAGCAGCTCAGGAATCCATCGAAAAATCAAAAACAAACGCAGAGCAGGCATTGACACGGGCGAAGGTGGAACTCGATAAAACCCAGTTGGATTTTGAACGAACAAAGTCACTTCATGAAAAACAGCACGTCAGTGACAGCGATTTTGAAGGCGCGGAAAACCGCTTGAAAGTCGCACAAACCCGTTATGAAGAAGCCGTCGTTACAGCAAACCAATTCCAAGAGAACGCAAGACATCCTTCCGTCGAAAGGGCAAAAGCGGAATTAGAAGTTGCACAGAAACTCGTGGAAATCCGCGGCTGGGAACGCGAGATCGCTTTGGCAGAATCGAAGGTGACACAAGCACAAGCCGATTTCAATACAGCACAGAAACTCGTGGAAGCAAAATCTTGGGAACGCGAGATTGAAATCGCAAAAGCAGGGGTAAGTCAAGCCGAAGAGCAGCTCAAAATCGCGCGAGAACAATTAAGCGATACTACCCTTAAATCCCCGATTAACGGCATTATCGCAACACGCCATTCAAATGTCGGAGATCACGCATTATCCGCCACATCGCCTGCAGCGAAACCCATATTTACAATAATCGGGATCGATGTCCTTAAAGCCGTTTGGCGCATGCCCGTTGGGGAGGCGCGCCGCATTAACACCGGGGAGCTCGTTTTGATTTCTACGGACTCCAGCATTCAAAATATTGTCGGCACGATTGACTTTATCAGTCCAACGGTTGACCGTGAAAACAACACAGTGCTTGTCCAAGCAACTGTGCCGAACGCCGCGGGATCCCTCTCTCATAATAGTGGTCTGAAACCGGGTGGCACAATCACAGTTTCCATCAAAACAGGCGAACGGAAAAACGTACAATTACTCCCTTGGCACGCCGTCTTACATATTCAGAACGGGAGTGGGACTGTCTTTACTGTTAGGGAGAACGCTGCACACCGGGAACAGATAAATGTGGGGAACGTTTATGGGGACGAAATAGAGGTTACCTCTCGACTCATCAGTGGAACACAAGTGATTGTAAGTGAACAACACCGCTTACAGGAAGGAACACCGGTGTCTATCGTTCGAGAGTAGTTTTATAGTCGCGTTCTCCAGACTGAAGCTGCAATAATTTTTCAAGTTGGTTAAGGAGATCATCTGTAAGTGTGCTGGAGATAGTGAATCTTGGCGTTGCTTCTTTTCGAGATTTTTGGAGAGTTTCAACAATTTCTCGTAATTTGGCTATTTCCTCTGAATTCCTTAGCGTTGGGAGGGGGTCGGTTTTAAGGTCAAGGCGTTCACCCGGTACTGGTAGCATATCCTCAGAGATCTGATCTGGCTGGATAGATTCCATCCGGGGCTGGGTTTGTTTGTCGTATGGAATTATTTCCTGGAGCAAAAAACCATCTTCAGGCTCAGCAAATGCGTCATGGAGATCAATTGCACCAGATCGGATGAGGTTGAGGCGTTCAGTGGAGACCCCAACATAGAGCCAAGTTTCACGCTCATCGTTTTTATCAGTAGCCACAACAAGGTAAAGATGACCTGCCGCACTTTTACAAGAGAAGAGGACAGGCTGATCGTAATATACGTAGGTTTCTACAATTTCGAGTCTACCTAAACCTGTAATATTGAGTATATCACCCATCGTTCGCCTCCTTCTCTCAATTAGGGACATTCAGTTCCCTATAACATCAATCCCCAACTTCCTCGCTTCCCGAACCAACACATACACCCGAATCTGCTCCCACTTCTGTTTAGAACGGTGCGTCGCAACCCGCCTTTTAAAGAACGTGTCCACTTTAAAACCAGCTTCCGCAATTATCGCTTCAAGATTATTAATTGCCCTCGGTCCCGAAGCGTCAGCGTAACCCAATAAAACCCTCCCATCAGGCTTCAAGAAATCTGACACCTGTTCAAAAAAGCGTTTCACCGTCTCCTGTTTCTCATCGTGAATAGCAAGTTCAGCACGGTTGCGGATACGGGCAACGACCCACGGCGCATTGAAGATAATCGCATCAAATTGACGTGAAGAAAAAGGATCAAATAGATCTCCCGGCGGCATAACACGGACAGCGTCTGAATCTGAAAGCAGACGTTGAAGGTTCAACTTCGTCGTCGCAACGGCTTCCGGGAGCAGATCAGAGGCATATACCTCAACCTGCTCCCCCAATTCCTGACGTGCCAACAAGGTCAAACACCCACTTCCACATCCAATATCAGCGACTACTGCAGTCGGATGATGTGCGCGGATATGTTGTAACGCTTCCTGAAAACATTCAATCGTCTCCTGCGAGCGCGGGGCGAGGACATTTTCGGAAGCAACAAGTGAAGCATCAAGCGCGTGGATAGGATATGTATCTGCCAGCGTGTTCTGAATTTGTTGGATTTTTGTCAGGGATAGAAGAAAAGGTTTTCCTGCGTTCGCGCCGGGAGGTTCACCGGCAAGTTCCAATAGGTAGGGAAGGGTAGGCGGCGGCTCAACTTGTAATATTCCGTCCGCATCTGCCCAACATACCAGTCGTGCTAAGGCTTCTTGCAAAGCACGGTTTGTAGATCTTCCGCGCGATTCTTTTCGATCACGTGATTTGACTTCACGATACGATTGTTGGACTAAATCCTGTTTGTGGCGTTGGATATAGTCCATAACATCCGTAATCTGTTCCCACTGTCCTTCTACAACCGCAACGCCGCCGTGTCGGATATGTGTAAAAATCCGATTGAGATGTCTCAAGTCCTGATGCGCGAACAACTTGACACGCGCCCGCGCGAAAACAGCCTCCCGACATTCAACTGGAACATAAAGCTCACCAATGTTGCTAACAGAATAGAAGGAAGTCACTTAAAAGTAGTAGGCACGCTCCGCCGTGCCGTCACAACAACACTTAAAAGTAGGCACACTCCGCCGTGCCGTCACAACATATTCACATCTTAACGAATCGCTACAATCTCGCCAGTCCTAATCGATTCCGCCTCTTTATAGCACAACAACAGCGCGTCCCTTGCACCAACACCGGAGAGTGCCGCCGGTTCGTTTTCCCAATCAATCGCATCAACAGCGTATTGAAGTTCGGCAGTAAAAGCATCAATCGGATCAACATCCCCCAAGTCTACCTGCTCAACTTCTCCCTCATCGTTCAGAAGGGTCAACGGTACTGCGGTAGACGCTTCGCCTGCTAATGTTGAAAAGTCATAAAGCAGTGTCGCTTTTTCGAGATAGATTTCAAACCCGTGCGAGAAAGCACGTCCACGCTGCGTTGCCCCGCCAGATGAACAACTCACGGAAATATCTTTATCGTTGTAGATGTACTGTGTCGTCAAATACTCCACATAGTTAGCACCTACAAGTTTACCTTGCGAAAACACAGCATCGGGAACACCACAGAGCAGCTGAATGAAATGTGTGTCGTGGATGTGCAAATCAATCCCCGGACCGCCACTCTTTTCGAGGTCATCGACATTTCGTGGCCGCCCCGGTCTCGAGGTGATACGTTTGAAATGCGCCCCGAGCAACTTACCGTATTTTCCCTCTTCGACTACCCGCTTCGCATACGCATATTCAGCAAAGAAGGGAAGCACATGCGCCACCATCAGAAAACACGGACTTTGTAGCGCAGCCTTCCGCTCCGCGCCTATCTTTTCCGCCAGTTCAACAAGCTCATTGGCATCGTCCATAGAGATAGAGATCGGTTTCTCAACGAGCGTATGTTTCCCCGCCGCAAGGGATGCCATACTGACCGACTTGTGGAGATGTGTCGGCAGACAAATATCAACCAAATCGACTTCTTCATCCGCAAGGAGTTCGTCAATCTCACTATATTTCCGGACGTTCGAGAGATCTTCCATACCGCCACGCGGTCCAAAATTGCCCTGAATACCCGTCCAATCACCAGAAAGTTTCTTTGGATCTCGCGTGCAAATAGCAACTACTTCGGCACCGGTGGCGCGCTGAATCCCATAGTAGTGGATCATGCCCATAAACCCGATACCAACAATTCCGATTTTTACCATTTTTTTTTGTCCCTATAGAAAAGGCACAGGTACTTCCCATTTTTTAACGCTAACACCTGTGCCGTTCAACGTTTAGGACTTACACCCTCCGTGGTAGGTGCGGTTTCTAACCGCACCATAGGTGTCAATTTAGGGGTTTTCTGTAGCGTCATTGAGTTTGCGAAAGGTTGTATTTTTTCCAGTGCTTCTCTGGCAAGTGCCTCCATTTTCAAATGAACACTTTATGGTTTTCAAAGTTTCGCGAAGTGCTGCTTTTGAGCGATGAAAACTCAAGGTGATCAGTCTCGCATAACCTGCGATATGCTTTGCGGACTTGATGAAACTCTGTTGTATATGCTGGTATCCAGCGACTAACATGACGGCGTGTTGAATCAACAGTGCTATAAGTTTGGCATAGATTTCAGAGAGGATGCGATAGGGTTTCTGACTGCGAGAGACGTGAAGTTTTGAAATACTTTTGAAACACTTAAACATCAGTTCAATCTGCCAACGGATACTGACGATAGCACACATCTGTTTCGGTGTGAGTTGATGTTCCTCAATGTTGGTGATATAAAGGTTGTATCCAGCGAGACGTAAAAGCGTTTTTGAAGGCGTCTGTGCTTTGCGTTTGGCACGGTATCGGATGGAGCGTCGGCGTTTCTGTGTTTCTGCTTCAGAAAGTCTCTCAGCGATGAGGTAAACCCGGAGTTGCTTTCTTTTGCCGATCCATAGGGTCTTACGGATGTAGTGGGTTTCTGTCTCTGCTCTGAGTATCTTCTCTAAATCTATGCGTTCTCCGTTTGCATCAGCGAGATAAGAGTTGGCTTTCAAACGCGATATCCAGTAGACCTTGTTTTCAGTGAGTTTTTCAAACGCATCAAGGGAAAAATACGCCAGGTCTGCGAGATGTAAACTCCCTTCTGGCAGGGGATTGGATGCTTTTGCAGCAGTGGCATCCGCCGTCATGCCCTCAGTGAGTTGGAAGTCTTGAAAGCCCCCTGTAAGGACATCAAAGCAGAGATGAAGTTTCAAAGCCGCTTGCTGGGGGTGATTCTTTTTCGGGTGTCCCTTCCACGTCTCGTGGAGTTCATCGGGGAGCGTGATCCACGTGGAATCTCGCACATAAACACCGCTAAACTGCTCAAGTAAAGGAAGTGCCTCCCGGCAACCGGCAACTTCAAGTATTTCTGTAATCGCTCTGTCAAGCGTGAGTTTCAACATTTCACAGGTCTCAGGTGTCAGGCGTTGCTCAAGAGCTTGGCGACTGACTTGTAGCCCGAGCGTCGCAGCGGTTTCGCTGAGGTGCTGATAACTCGCCTCGGGGTCTTCCAACCACCCGAAGACGAGGATTTGCGTCAGTGCACTCCCGGTGAGTTTGCGTTTTCTTTTCACGAATCCGGTAGCCACAGCGACTTCATCTGGGACACGTTCAAGGAGCGTTTGCATTTTATCTGGCACTTGTTGTAAAATGGACATTGGAAATACCTCTTTTTTGTAGAAATAACCACTATTCACTTTTCTACATTATACAAGAGGTATTTCCGATTTCCAGTTTTTTCTAAATGAAAAACATACCTATTGCCCTAAATTGACACCTATGGTGCGGTTTCTAACCGCACCGTTCCCGTAGTACGTAGCGTCCCTGACGTAGCAAGATAGCTCTCTCAGCGCAATTTTGCGTCTGCCCTGATTTTTACGAAATTCTATGTTTAGCGACCAATAGTCGCTCGCTTAATATTGCCCCACGTCGTTGCAGCTTTATCAAGGGGTGAAACTGCGAGAAACCCTTCATTCATTATCTCATTAATCTCAGCCTCACTCAGTGCACGCCGCCAGACTGCTGCTTCGTCAATAGAGCCGTTCTCGAAGGTATAATTCGGTCTGTCCTTAGAACATCCAATCCGCAAATCCTGGTCATTCGTGCCTTGGAAGTCAATCTTCTGGTCTTGTTCCGCTGCCACCTCACCATCCACATAAACCCTCATGGTTGCACCGTCATAAGTACCAACGACGTGATACCACGTATCCGTGTCCAATCCGTGTGGTTGACTTAATGTAGGTCTGGCGTTCCCTGTACCCAAGAACATATTGAAGTTCGCGCCGCCGTTAAAAGCACCGATACCGTAGGAATTATGTTCGCCGCCGTTATGACAATTCTTATCGAACCATTGTGCATCCGTGTTCCAACTTTCTTGATAAATCCACGCCGCCATTGTAATCTCGCCGGTGATTTTCAGTTCATCAGACGCAGGAACATTCACACAATCCATCCCCAATGCGGTGATATGAATTGCTTTCCCGTATTTGCCATCTACAAAATCGGTATTCGCAATAACATCGGCATCAAGTCCATTGCCAGAATCATCAAGGATCATCTTACCGCTAACATTGTCAAACGTGAAGTAAAGGACAAGCCCTTCCGCTAAATCTGCTGTAGCATAACCTACTGCTATAAACATCAGAGCGCAGCATAACGCCGCATAACCAAATATCTGTTTCATTCTATCTCTCCTCCTGTGAAGTCATCTTATATCTAAAGACACAAACTGGTTCGGAAGTGATTAGAGTGTATCACGAAACTATGGAAAATGCAATATTTTTTCCAGTACTCACGTCAATCAGATGCAAGCACAGCGTTCATCAGTTCTTCCCATCTGCCCTCAAATTTTTCGCCGAATTCGGTTTCTCCGCCGGTTGCAAGCGGACCGCGGAGCATCGGTTTCGCTGCGTTATTCTTTTCCCAGAGCTCCTTACCACCGAAATCGTTGTGGAGGAAGTGGAGCGCAACCCCTGCGCGTTCCTTATCAGAGAGATTTGACTTCGTGCAGTGCGCCACACCGTAGCAGAAGAAAAGGACACCACCTGCTTTCAATTCAATCGGCACCGCACGTTCTTCAGGTGGATCGCATCGGATGTGATGGTCACTCAACGGGTCACGATAGTGTTCATACATCTCCCGATGGCTGCCCGGAATGACGTGCATACACCCATTCCCAACGTTCGCATCGTGGATAGCAATCCACATCGCCGTGCCACGTAATGGATCCGCAATCTTGAAATAGGCATTATCTTGGTGCCAACTCGTCCCGATACCAACTTTAGGCGGTTTCCAGAACGCTTGATCCAGTTCCAACATAAATTCATCGCCAATCAACTGCTGAACAGCAGAGATGACCTTCGGATGAAAGGGTAACGCTTTGTGCAAGTCGCTACGGTTGTTGAGCGGGATGACCTGAAGGTTCTGCCGTTCACCTTCATTGTCCCGTTGAGTCCCATCTGTTTGCACAGCACAGTTGATACCCGTTCCATTCTTGAGTTCTGTATCGTAAATCCGCTCTAATTCCAGACGGAGGGCTTTCGCCTCAACCGAGTCGAAAAATCCCTCGATGACAAGGTATCCATCACTTCGGAACCGCGCCAACTGCTTCTCACTCAATTGCATGACTGAATTACCTTCCTTGTTGCCTATGTGCACACGGCACGATAATCGAATCCACCATACCGTGTAAAATTTTCTTATCCGCCGGACAGACCGCCGCTTGCATACCGCCAAGTTTCACCGTATCCCCCGCCACGAAATAGTACGGACGGAGGAGCGGACGGCACGCTATCTCTTGAACATCTCCGCGATCGAAGTCGTAATACTGCATCCGCACGCGTTCCGCTGTGTGGAACTTCTGCAGGACGTACGGGTTTTTCTCAAAATTCTCAAGGCTGTTCTCAATAACGGCTTCCCACTCTTCCGTCGGGATGTCATGCCCAATCGCCACGCCACGGCTACCCCACGCAAACTCCGAAAAACCAGACGGTTTGATAACCAATTCCCGTTGTTTCTGCGTCACGGAGCCGAGCTGCCGCCAATCCGTCAAAGCGTTCCCATCCACCTCTAAATTCGGAATCACAGCGTATGGGGGCAGCGGACGGGCATCGACAATCCATGTCTCTGGAATCACATCTTGTAAGAATGGATAACTTCTTCTGCCGAGTTGACGTTTCCAAAACGGTTGAAGTGCAGGATGATGGAAAAGCGCGAGGCACAATTTCTCTTCCAAGTAGGATTTCGGGGGTGGGGTCATAACGACGGTGCGTTTCTTCGCACTATAGAGCATTAACTCGGCTTTCGGGATATTGAGCAGATCAAACAGTTCATAGAAACGGTATAACACATCAACTGCTACCCTATCCGTTCCACTCTCGACCAGCAACCCATCTTCGGTAAAAATTACTTCGTGGGGCTTGACAGCAAAAGCTTGTAGCCCGACTTCACAAAGTGCCGAAGCCAACCACACCATCTCTGCCCAGTAATCTTCCGACTCGTCTGAAACAACAATCGCAAGCGTTGGATCCTCTTTCTTCGCCAACGCACGGATCATCTCCGCATATCCAGTCACCATGCCGTCGCTACCGCCAATGATAGCATAGCCGAGTTGCGCATATAACCGCGCCAGACAGCCTGTCCCACCGATGAAACCCGGTATCGAATCAAGTTCTGTAATCACCATCCGATCGCCCGTCGGGAGAATATCTGGACGCAGGACACCGGGCAGTTGGCTCTTAAAACGGTTCATCCGTCCATATTGGATAACCATCTCCGGTTTCCCGAATTCCAAGTACTCAGCCACCCATGCCGGTTGAATCCCGCGAACGCTCTGTGAATAGAGCAGGTTGCATGCCCGATAAAAATTTAAAAGATGCGAACCGAGCTCTTCAAACCATTTCAAGTCTGTTTCAGAGATCCAAAACGGTTCTGGCGAGATACGCCACGAAGTATTGCAATCGGGATGGACCTCCCGCTTTTCGCTCTCAAATAACTTTGCCTTCGGAATTTCGTCATTAATAAATAGACATTTCTGTTTGGCATCCAAGTGTTCTGTCCTTTTTTATGAGTTGTCGGCTGACTACTGACTGCTGAAAGCGCAGCGTGCTAATTGCTATTCCAAAAAGACCTGCTTCACAAAGTCAATCTGCTTCTGGACAGCGATCGTTTGCAGAACGTGCCGAGGGACAGGACTGTCCACATTAATAAGGGTCACAGCACGCTCCCACAACCGTGAACGTCCCACCGTCATATCCGCAATATTGATCCCGTGCTCTCCTAAGATTGTCCCCATCAGACCTATCATCCCAGGTTGGTCGCGGTTATAGATGAGGAGAATATACCCGGTCGGTCTTACATTTATATGAAGCCGATCAATGCGAACGATGCGGATATCTTTTCTGCCGAAAGCAGTACCTTCAATCACTGACTCACCTTTGTCCGTTGTAACCGTAATCGCCAGCGAGTTCGCAAAATCCGCCTCCGTCTCGCTTTTCGTTTCCGTAACAGAGATGCCGCGTTGCTTCACCAGAAAAGGCGCGTTTACATAGTTAACGTCCCTAAGCACCGGTGCCAAAAGCCCCTTCTGCAAAGCAACAGTCACGGGCGTAACATCCTCCTGCTGGAAAAGAGTCCCGCTGTAATGAATCTTAATCGCTGATATTCGCCCCTCAACAATCTGCGTATGAAAACTACCAATCTTTTCAGCAAGTTCCAAATAGGGGCCTAAAATATCAAGCATTCGTGGGTCAATCTTGGGCTGATTCACAGGATTCGCAACGGGCAATCCACGGAGCGCGTTGATTATTTGCTGTGCAATCTCAACAGCGACATGCTCTTGTGCCTCAGATGTTGATGCGCCGAGGTGGGGGACAGCAAGGAAATTCTCTAAGTCCAATAGGGGTGTATCGGTGGCGGGTTCGTCTTCAAAAACATCCAGTGCAGCACCAGCAAGTTCGCCTGTCTTCAGCGCATGGTAAAGTGCGTCTTCATCAATGATACCACCGCGCGCACAGTTGATCAAGCGACAACTCGGTTTCATCAGTGCAAACTCTGACGCACCAATACTATGATAGGTTTCCGCACTCAGATGTGTATGAACGGAAATATAATCCGACTCCCGAAACAGCGTTTCCCGATCCACAAGCCGAATACCCATTCTTTCCGCTGCACTCGCTGAAATATAGGGATCATAAGAAATGACGTGCATCTCAAAGGCTTGTGCGCGGTATGCGACTTCCCTGCCAATCCTACCGAGCCCCACAGTCCCGAAAACCTTTCCGTACAACTCAACGCCAATGAAATCGTTCCGGTGCCAACTCCTATTTTTCAGCGAAATCCCAGCTGGCACTATATTGCGTGCCAACGCTAATAGCATCGCAATCGTATGCTCCGCTGCCGCAATTGTATTTCCCGTTGGCGTGTTAACGACCAAGACACCATTCCGTGTCGCTGCTTGTACATCAATATTATCCACACCAACACCAGCACGTCCGATGACTTTCAACCGCGTCGCCGCATCAATAACATCCTTCGTTACCTTCGTCGCACTTCTGATAAGTAGGGCATCGTAGTCAGCAATCCGGTCCAGCAATTCTTTCTGCGAGAGATTGAGGATAACATCCACCTCAAAATCACCACTCGCTTTTAAAACATCCAAACCTTGCTGTGACAGCAGATCACTGACCAGCACCTTATTCATAACCAAGCTCCTCCACCATTCGCTGTCGCAAACTACCTCTAAATTATAGCACACCTTGCCCCGCCTGTCAATAGCATTTTTCACAGGAGTCAAATTGTTATCGCGCCTGTCCACTGCTGAAGCCAACTGCTAATCGCTAACAGCCAATCGCCAATAACCAATTTTACATGACACATTTTTTTTAATATGGTAATATATACGCTAATACATTTCGTGCATCCTCAGAATGCACAAATATCACGTCAAACACGGAGGCATAAATATGTTAGGCCTTGGTCCATGGGAATTACTGATTGTGTTGGCTGTTGTGTTACTCATATTCGGCGGGAAACGCCTACCTGAACTGGCGCGCGGACTCGGTAAAAGTGTCACAAACTTTAAGGCGGGTCTCAATGAAGAACAATCAGAGGGAACCGAAACTACAACACAAGCACAACAGGAAAATGGAATACCCCCCAAAGAAAAAACCGGATAGAAACGCATTGATTCCACTATTGCTGTTCCTACTTTAAATTTTGTAGGTGTAGTTTGGAACCGCACCGGACAGAATATTACCTTTAACTGATAACCAACAATGAACGATAAATTACCCGATTTTCTTCAGAATGTCATTGAAGAATACCCCGAAGTCTGGAAAGCCTATCAGGCATTAGGTGAAGCGTGTGGCACCGCCGGTCCCATTGAACCTAAGACAGCGAGGCTCGTCAAACTCGCATTGGCTATCGGTGCCAAATCTGAGGGTGCCGTACATTCGCACACCCGTCGCGCGCTTCGAGAAGGTATCACGAGAGAAGAAATACAACAAGTCGCACTCCTCGCAATAACTTCCATTGGCTGGTCCTCGAGCATGGCTGCCTTGTCTTGGATTCAAGATGTACTGGACAAACAGTCGTAGTTCGCTCAGGAAAATCGGTATGGAAACAGGTCGTAAATACCACCAATGTACCCGCGCACTTCTGATACTGACGACTCTTTTGTGGCTCATACCTGCCGCCAGCAGAACCGAAACGACAGCAACGGTTCAACAAGGGGTGGAATACGCCAAATTGCGGCTCTATCCACAAGCAGTGGATACCTTTAAATCCATTCTATCGCAACAACCCACAAACGCACACGTCCTCTTTCAACTGGCGAACGTTTATAAACTGCAAGACGAATTGGAATTAGCAGTTCAGACGTTCAACAGGATTCTCAAAATTGCAAATCCAGAAAACCCTTCCACAAAGGACAGGCTTCACGGATTAACGCATCTCGCGCTTTCTGAAATCTATTGCAAACAGAGCAAGCTGGACATCGCGGAACAGCACGCCAAAGAAGCCGTTCAGAGATGTCCGTCTGAGGCAGACACACATTACCGACTCGGTTATATCTACACGCACCAAGCGAAGCTCGACGAGGCACACGCAGCCTTCAAACACACCCTCGCACGCAACCCCGATTTCGCCGAAGTCTACGAATGGCTCGGTTTGATTGCCCTCATGCAGCACAAACCGCAGCAAGCCGTCGAACACTACCAGAAAGCAATCCAGAAAAAACCTTACGCTCAGAGTAACTACTATAATCTCGCCAAAGCATATCGGCTCCTCGGAAACACGGCAGCAGCAACGGAACAACTCAAGTTGTTCGAGCAGATGAAAACCTACTACGACCGGACCTATGCAATCGAAGGTGCCTTGGCGGAAGACCCTACGAACACCACCCTCCGACTGAAATTAGCAGAGATACACCTCACACACAAGCACATCACTGCAGCAATCACGACATATCAGGCACTGATTCGGTTGAATCCAAAGTCTGCGGTCGGATACGACAAACTGGCGCGACTCTACATGAGTCTCCATAAACCTGAGCATGCAATTCCCCTTTTTGAGAAAGTCCTTGAACTTAATCCTGATACTGTAGAAGCACACGTCCGACTCGGTTGGCTCTATACTCAACTAACGTCCTTTGACAAAGCAGAAGCACATCTGCAGGCAGCAATACAACAGATGCCACAACTCACGTTAGCGTATCACGGGTTAGCCGAAATTTACACAAAACAGGGGCAATTTCAGAAGGCAATAGACCTTTACCGCCACATCGTCCAGATTGAACCCAACGACAGCGACGCTTGGGAGGCACTTCAAAATTTGGAGCGTTTGAAGAATTAACTATAAACACTATAGTTTGGACAATTTTAAAATTTTAGTGTAAAAAAGCAGAAAAGCAGGTATCCTTTCATAAAAACATACCACTGTTTTGAAAGGAATGTAAAAATGGACCTCCTTTTCTGCCTGAGAGATATTCTATCGGATTTTCGACATTTATTCAATCAACAAAACTTCGCCTTGTTCCAAGCGTTCATCTTCGGCTTCATTGCCAATAAAGGCAATGGCACACTGACAGATCTGTATCAATCGAGTGCCTCAGAAACCCAGTATTGGTCATTTCCGAAGTTTCTCTCTCGGGGACAATGGAACGCCGATGCTGTTGCCGCCGTTCTCATCAGACGGATTCAACATCTCTTTAGGGACTGGGTTTATGTCTATGATGAGACCCAAGCACTAAAGACCGGCAAATGCCAATGGGGGTTACATTTTTTCCGCAACTTCAGTTATCAAAAGCATCGTCTGAACCAATCAAAGTTTCATCATGGACACGAGTTTGGGGCGTTAGGTTTACTCTGTCGAACTGCGACAGACTGGCATTTATTCCCCGTTTGGGTGAAACTCATTCTGCCCGAGTCGATCCGCGATAAAAGTCAGACGGTGTTGAAACGTATCTGTTCAAAGATCGCCCCGGGACTTATTATCTTTGACCGGGGTTTCGCACGGCGAAAGGTCTTTGCCATGGCACTAAACTTCGGGCATCATATCTTATGTCGTGCGAAATCTAATGCCGTGTTCTATCGTTTACCGAAACCGCCAAAACGCCCGCAACGCGGGAGACCTCGGAAATACGGAGACCGTCTTGATATTCGCCGGCTACGCTATAATGACATAGATATAGACGGTCAAAGTTATTCGATTGCCTCAAAGGTCGTCCGGACGAAGATGTGTGATGAGAATGTTCGACTCGTTGTTATTCGTAAGCGTCCGAAAGCATCAAAACCGTATCGGTATTTCTGCGTCTTTACAACAGATGTGACGCTTGGGATACCTCAGATTGCGACATACTATCGCAAGAGGTGGCTCATAGAAACAGCTTTTCGAGATGTCAAACAGCACTTCGGATTTGATGCCTATCGGCTGAAATCTCGAAAAAGTATCAATCGATTTGTGCAGCTAAGTTTCGTGGCTGCGAGCCTAACGAAGTTGATATTCACAATGCCCAATACTACACAGAAAACTATCGGTGTTCAAAGCGTCTGTCAACATCTCGGCATTCATTGGTATCGTCCGAGAAAACTCACACAAGGCTTGCGGGTGGCTTATCTCCGATCGCAAATCGCAGTCGCAGCATTTTCTGCTAAGTTCAAAGAAAAAACAAACTCGCAGAATATTAATATGAGGTTTCAAGACCATACACCCCTGCCTTGTGACAAGGCAGCATAACTTTACAATATTGTCCAAACTATAGTATAAACAACACAATGCAGAAAATAAATTCACCCACCTTCCAGCCTTCCAGCCTGTCATACCTTTATCGCCTTTCCGTATCAGTAATTACAGCAATATTCATCGGTTTCCAATATTGCGCATCCCTGTCGGCAGAACCAATTTTCGTTGATGTCACCGAATCTGCCGGACTGACGTTCGTGCATACCGATGGCAGGAGCGGTTTACGACTCTTCAACGAGTTCCTCGGATCCGGCGGCGGATTCTTTGATTATGACAATGATGGTGATCTCGACATCTACCTCGTCAACGGTGCAATTCAGACAGACAGTTCATCAAACCAAGCACAACCTAACACGCTCTACCGAAACAACAGCGACGGCACTTTTACCGATATCACTGAGGAAACAGGGGTCGGCAGCACTGCCTACGGCACAGGTGCCACCGTTGGTGATTACGATAACGATGGCGACCTTGACCTCTACGTCACCAACTTCGGTGAAGACCAACTCTACCAAAACAATGGCGACGGCACCTTCTCAGATATAACGACGCAAGCTGGTGTCGGTAACCCAAACTGGGGAACCAGTTGCGCTTTCGCCGATGTTGATAACGACGGCGATCTCGATCTCTATATAGCTAACTATGCCGTATATACGCCAGAGAACGATATCCGATGTGAAGAGCGGGGGGTCCATGTCTATTGTGGACCACATGCGTATCCAGCGGTTCACGATACTTTCTATAAAAACAACGGAGACGGCACATTCACGGACGCTTCACACCTATACCAATCACCAAACTTACATCCACAGCACGGGTTAGGTGTAACATTCGGGGATTACGACACCGATGGCGACATAGACCTCTACGTCGCAAACGATCAAGATCCGAACTTCCTATTCCAAAACAACGGAAACGGCAACTTTTTAGAACTTGCATTAATTTCAGGGGTGTGCTATAATGATATGGGGAAAGAGGAAGCCGGGATGGGAACGGATTTCGGTGACTACGATAACGACGGAAAACTCGATCTGACCGTCAGTAACTATCAGACCGAAACCAACACCGTTTACCGTAACCACGACGGCACCTTTTTTACCGACAATACGATCACCGCAGGCATCGCAGAAGTAACACACGGCTACTTGGGATGGGGCATCAGATTCTTTGACTACGATAACGACGGACACCAAGACATTTTCGTCGCCAATGGACACCTGATGGATAACATTACTGACCTTGAGAAGCACGTCAGTTATCCACAGAAAAATCTGCTGTTCAAGAACATAGGCGACGGCACGTTCGTGAATGTTACGTCAGAGACAGACGGTTTAGCTCTCAAAAAAGTGAGTCGAGGGACTGCTATCGGTGATTATGATAACGACGGAGACCTCGATATTCTCGTTACCAACTGCAATCAACGTCCAGACCTGCTCCAAAACGTCGTCGGCAACCAAAACAATTGGATACAAATCCAAGTCGTCGGACAAAAAAGCAACCGCTCTGGAATCGGTGCAAGAATTAAGGTCGTAACCGGAACGTACGTCCAATATCGGGAGGTGCAGAGTGGCGGGAGTTACCTCTCTTTCCACGACCTGCGCGCCCATTTTGGCGTTGGCAAATCGGAACAGATTGAACGCCTCGAAATTCGCTGGACCAGTGGACACATTGACACAGAGACCCATCTCCCTGTCAACCGACGGTTCATCGCAGTCGAAGGGCAAAAGATCGTTCCTATGGATTAGTTACATTGAAAAGTAAAATTCTCCTTTTGACAAACGGGTTTATATCTCGTCCTGTTTTGAAAGAGACTTCTATGGAGGCACAATGAGAAACCTATCTATTATCCTAACCCTCATCGCGTTTACGGCATCTTTTGCCTACGCGCTAAATGAGCCAGAGGAGTCGCTTATCCTCTAC
The DNA here is from genome assembly GCA_965232115.1 of Candidatus Poribacteria bacterium. Lineage (GTDB taxonomy): Bacteria > Poribacteria > WGA-4E > WGA-4E > WGA-3G > WGA-3G. The sequence goes on along the minus strand of OZ246958.1, from coordinate 1,214,666 downwards.
TTCTCATTCGATGAAGTCGATGGGGACACCACCATCGACCATTCACTGTATGGGAATGATGGCGAAATGATGGGCGACCCGAAGCTTGCTGACGGAAAATTCGGCAAAGCATTGCAATTCAACGGTGAGAGCGACTGGGTCGAAGTACCACACGACGAAATTCTTACCGTTGATGAAAGCGTCACTGTTATGGCGTGGATTAACACAGAACGCCATCAAGGTCCCGCTGCACAGCGGTGGCAAGGTATTGTTGCGAAAAGCAACGGACCCCGCTCCTATAGTTTCTACACCGAATTTCCGAGCGAATGTCTCCACCTTAGTGTGGGGGGCTCAGGAAGTGTTTGCAACGGAAAAGTCGAACTTAATGAGTGGCAACACGTCGTCGCACAAGTCGATGATGGCACACACCGGTATTGGATAAACGGTGAAAATGTGGGTGATTTCCCCGGAAAACCACCCCCGCCCGGAAAAGCCGATACCGCCAACGTCCTCGTCGGGAAAACACACGAAGGCAACCGCGAATTCCTCGGACTCATTGATGAAGTCCGTATTTGGAACCGCGCTTTGAGTGAGGAAGAAGTTCAGGAACAGATGGAAATGGGCTTCTTCGAGATTTTCGCCGTCGACCCAAGCCAGAAACTTACGACGACTTGGGGACACTTGAAAACATCAGAGCGATAATATTTAATGTGCGCGCTTTGGAATCGTGGGTTCGATGCCAAGCGCGCCTTCCGCTATCGGAACAAGGAGAAAAAATGAAAATATCCCTGTCTATATTAGCAATCGTTGCACTAACGGCATCTTTCGCCTATGCTGCAGATCCGTCTGATAACTCGCTTATCCTCTACTTCTCTTTTGATGAACTTAATGGCGACACGGTCCCCGATCATTCGCAATACGGGAACGATGGAACTATCGCTGGTGCCCCAGAGTTAGTCGCTGGAAAATTCGGCAACGCACTTAAACTGAACGGTGAAAGCGATTGGGTTACAGTACCACACGCCGATATTCTCACCGTTGATGAGAACGTCACTGTCATGGCGTGGATTAATGCCGAACGCCATCAAGGTCCGAACGCCCAACGGTGGCAAGGGATCCTCGCAAAAGGCAACGGTCCCCGCTCCTACAGTTTCTATACCGAATTTCCGAGTGAATGCCTCCACCTCAGTGCCGGTGGTAGCGGTAGCGTTTGCACCGGAACAGTTGTACTCAACGAATGGCAGCATGTCGTAGCTCACGTAGATAACGGCACACATCGGTACTGGCTCAACGGTGAAAATGTGGGCGAATTCGATGGTCAAAACCCGCTGCCAGGAACTGCGGATACTGCCGATGTACTCGTTGGGAAGACCCACGAAGGCAACCGCGAATTCCTCGGACTCATTGACGAAGTCCGCATCTGGAACCGTGCCCTCAGTGAGGACGAGATTCTCACTGAAATGGAAACATCAGGACTGACACCAGTCGATCCGCTGGGGAAATTGTCCACAACGTGGGCAACCCTAAATCTCAAAGGTAATCAATTTGCTCTCGGCGTATCAACTACCGGCTTTCGGCGATTAGTGGATAGCGGTTTGCGAACTGCTAATTGCCGACAGCTAGTAAAAAAGGAGAACCCATAATCTCATGAATGGAAAATTTATTGCCTCCGCAGACATAGAAAGAGATGAACTCGACTGGGGAACAATCGGGTGGCTCAGCCGTCCTGAAAGCACAAATGCTAAGGACATTGTCGCTATGGAGGTTAGCCTCTCCCCCGGATACGGACACGATTTCCACAAACATCCCGAGCAAGAAGAGGTCATTTACGTTATAGAAGGCAGCGTCGAACAGTGGCTCGAAGACAAGAAACAGGTCCTAAACGCAGGCGACTCCGTATTCATTCCTGCTGATATGGTCCACGCCTCCTTTAACGTCTCCGATCAGTCCGCGAAGCTCTTTGTCACGTTGAGTCCATCTAAGGGCGCAGAAGGGTACCAACTTATCGATGTATACGATCAGGCACCGTGGAACACGCTCCGCTCCTAAGCGAAATCGTTTACTTCCAAATCATTAGGACATCTTTCATGAGCCAGACCGAGTTGACTTCATCGGAAACCCCTATGAAACGCGGTGGAACGGTGACCAGAGTTAATAGTTTAAAAGAACGGATGCGCGAATTCTACGAGACCTCGGAAACCTACAAGAGACTCTTAGACGCGCACGATGAGGACTACCTCCAACATTATGTAGAACTGGTCCTCCGCTATGCCCCTCCTGAATCTAAGATACTCGACTTGGGATGTGGGAACGGCATTTCTGCACGACTACTCAATCAGGCGGACTTCGATGTCGTCGGTACAGATATTTCCCCGCTCTTCCTTGCAGAAGCACGGCACTGGGAAAACCCACGGCTCCAATATCACGTCTGTGACGTGATGGAACTTCCCTTTGAAAGTGAGTCATTCGATGTTATCTGCTCAAATGAACTGATTGAACACCTGCCCGATGTAGAAACGGCACTCACCGAAATGATACGAGTCGTTCGCAAGGGTGGAAAGATTGTGCTCTCTGGACCGAACCTCTGTTCTCCCTTAATCCCGCTCTTTGATTGGCTATCTTTGATGTCTGGCAAATCCGGTAGACCTGTCTGGGGTGAAACAAAGCAGCAAGCACTGAAACAATTTATACGAAACTGCAGGCTCCATATAAGAAAACGATGCTTTACGAAATCACCGAACTTTATCTTCCGTGAACCCGATTTGCAGGCAGATGCCATCGGCGGCGACGCTGACAGCGCGTATTACGCGAGTCCTATTGATCTCGCCCAATTTTTCCGACGCAATGGATTCACGATCGTCAAAAAGGCTGTCGGGTTCGGTACAAAAGGCAGAATCATCGCGGGTGCTTTCCCGTATCTGAGTCCTTATATCACTATGGTCGTCCAAAAATGAACATTCGCGCCGACGATTTTGTCTTAGAGATAGGCAGCGGTCATAATCCAAAAACACGTTCCGATGTCTTGTGCGACAAATTCATAGAAGACGATGAGCAACGCGGCGGTAAAATCATTGTCGATCGACCGATTGTAGAAGCCGATGGGCAGTTTCTCCCTTTCGCAGACAACGCATTCGACTATGTTATCTGCTCGCATGTCTTGGAACACGTTGAAGATCCGAGACAACTTATTGCCGAATTGACGCGCGTAGCGAACCGCGGCTATATCGAAACGCCATCTGAAATCGGCGAGCGGATTTATGGATGGCACTACCATAACTGGATAGTCAACCTAATCAACAACCGTTTGATACTACAAAAGAACAACACGAGCCCTCAATTCGGACAACTTTTTCATACACTCGCGGCAAAAGATAAGTACTGGAAGCGGTTTCACATTACGCACCACAACCTCTTCCTCGTCCAATATGAATGGGAAGGTGAAATAGATTACGAGATACAACAAGAACAAAAGTCCCCGCTGGATCTCGAATGTCCAGAGACGCTTGAGAAATTCGTAGCTTCAGGTAGAGAAACTTCGGCGCAAAGTCAGTGGCTACCGATACTCAAAAGCGTAGTGCCACGGAGCATCGTTTCCCGTGCCAAATCGCTCTTAAGAAAAGGAAACCGAACCCGTCGAAAAAAAACACTACAAGAGATTCTCGTCTGTCCGCAGTGTAAAGGCGAAATTATACAAAAAGAACAAAGTTTCTACTGCAAAACGTGCAAGCGAAGCTACCCAATTACTGACGGAATTCCTCGGTTGTGTTTATAAATGCCATCGATAAGGGTCTAATTTCCTTGCTATCTTCAAAGCGTTCTAAAAAGGTAGAAAAAAAGAATGGAAACCAATACAAACAACACAGAAGATCGAAATATCGTGATTATTGGCGGTGGGACTGCCGGTTTCGCTGCAGGGGTCTACACCTCCCGTGCAATGCTTGAACCTGTTCTCATTACAGGCGACGCACTCGGCGGACAACTCTCCCTAACGCTCGACTTGGAAAACTATCCCGGTTTCTTCGGCAACGAAGCCGGTGTATTCATACAAGGCATGCAAGAACAAGCAGAACGGTTCGGCACTGAAGTCAAATTCGATACCGTAACAGCTGTCAATTTTTCTCAACATCCATTTGCTGTTACGACTTATGAGAAAGAGTACCGCGCCAAATCTGTCATCATAGCCACAGGTGCTTCTCCCCGTACCCTCAATGTTCCCGGTGAAGAGGCATACGGCGGACGCGGGGTCTCCTACTGTGCTACATGTGACGGATTTTTCTTCCAAGACCAACGGCTTATCGTTGTTGGTGGGGGAGACGCAGCGTTAGAGGAAGGCATCTTTCTTACAAAATACGCATCCGAAGTATACATCGTCCACCGGCGCGATCAACTCCGAGCAAGCCAGATTATGCAGGAACGTGCCTTCAAAAACGACAAAATCAAGTTCATCTGGGATACAATCGTCGAAGAGATAAACGGTGATACGGAAAAAGTGACCGGTGCTACCCTCAAAAACGTCAAAACTGGAGAGACGCAACGCTTCCCGATTGACGGTGTGTTTATCTTCATAGGACATATCCCGAACACAGAGCTCTTTACAGATGTCATAACTATGGACGAACAAGGATACATCGTTGTAGATGATATGCAGCGTACAAATGTAAATGGTGTCTACGCCGCTGGCGATGTGCATGACCACGTATTTCGTCAAGCGATTACCGCTGCCGGCGCGGGTGCCGCAGCCGCGATCGCCGCTGAAAAATTCGTCGCTGAATTAGAGAACCGCGCCTACCCCGGGAATTGATTTGTTGAATGGGTGCCCCAAAAAAAGATTGAGATTCACCAGCATCCCGGAGTAGAATATTGATATGGTCTACATAAGAGAGCAGCCCGATCCAGACTTCGCGTCACTGCCGCACGGTAGATACGATATTGTGACCAAAGATGCTTTGCAGAAATTTCCTGAAGATATCTTACAAGCAGTCCTGGAACGCGCCGATTTTAAGTTTATAGAATTTGTAGGAGGTGAATTCACGACCGTTGAAATTCGCCGGACAGATAGTCTCATAAAGGTACTCCTCGGTGATGAACTGGTTTTGGTGCACATTGAGTTTCAAGTAGGCGATAGCACCGATGTCGAAATGGTGCGTCGCAACGTAGGTTATCTCGGCAGATGCTATGAACGATACGGTTTGCCAATCCTTTCTCACGTTATCTATCTCCGCCCGAATGCTGGACGGAATGATCCAGGCGGTTATAGGCAAGATGTCCCGAACCACCGGCTCATCGTTGAGTACAAAGTAATTCGTCTGATTGAACTTGATGGACAATCTGTTTTTGATACACAAAATACTGGGTTGATGCCATTTGCCCCGTTGATGCAGCCACCGGTTGGCACAGAGGGACTCCAATGGGCAATTCAATGTAACGAAAAGACAAAAACACTCTCGCTGCCTACAGATATTCGGAGCAATCTCTTAGTATCACAGTGGGTCATGAGCGGCTTGATTCATCCGCATCAAGCAATTGGTACCTTTTTATCGGAGGCAGTCATGCAAGAATCTTCAGTTTACAAACATCTTGTGCAAACAGCAGGAGAAGAATACTATCAACACGGAATTGAACACGGGGCGCGACAAAACGCTATTAAGTCTCTCTTTGAGGTTCTTGAGTTTAAGTTTGACGGACGCGCAGTTCAGGCACTTAGACCCGCATTAGAAAGCATCCAAGATTTGCAATGTCTTGAAGAATTGCTTCACGAGGCTTTACGCGCGGAAACCTTTGAGGCATTTGCCAGCACCTTGGGCACGAACGGCAACGAGCAATAGGTTCAGAAAATTTTGACCGCTCAAGCGGGTCCTGTTTTATTCGAGGCAGTTATGCAAGAATCTTCGGTTTATGAACATTTTCTACAGAAGGCGGAAGCAGATTACCAGCGGGGATTTTAACATGGAATTGAACTCGGAGCACACCAAACTGTCCTCAAATTTCTTTTCGTTATCTTAGAGTTTAAATTTGATGGGCGCACCGTTAAGGCACTTAGACTCGCGATAGAAAGCATACAGAATCTCCAACAGCTTCAAGAGTTACATCACGAGGCTTTACACGCAGAAACTTTCGAGGCATTCGCTTGCACTTTGAACACAAATGGCAACTAACTGAAAGGAAATCGTTTCAGTGACTGATCGCAAACACCCCCGTCTCGCCCTCGGCTTAGATTCAAGCACACAAAGCCTATCTGCTGTCGTTATCAATATAGACACGGCGGAAAAATGCTTTGAGCACTCACTCGACTACCGAGCCGATGAACGACTCAACCAATTCGGTATCGGGGAAGACTACATCTTACCGCCGAGAGAAGAAGGCGAAGCCGAGCAGCCCCCGTTAATGTATCTCGCCTCACTCGACGCCTTGTTCGCTGACATGCAAGCGGCAGGCATCGCCTTAGCGGATATTGTTGCCATTAACACATCCGGACAACAGCATGGACACGTTTATTTGAACCGAAACGCAGCGAATATATTCTCCAACCTGCAAAAGTCAGAAAGCAACGCGTCTGAATTAAAAACGCTATTGGCAGATGTCTTCGCGTACCCCACTGCCCCAATCTGGATGACCGCAAATACCATCGCACAAACCGAGGCGGTCCGAAACGGAGTCGGCGGAAAAACGGAGATGATTAACCGCTCGGGTTCAGATGCACCGCTCCGGTTCACCGGTACTGTGATGCGGCGTGTTGGAGAACAATCTCCTGAAGACTATACGGCGACAACAAAAATCCAGTTGATTAGCAGTTTCATTCCAGCCGTGCTAACGGGCAATGCAAACGTGCCTATCGACTACGGCAACGCCTGCGGCATGTCGCTCATGAACTACAGAAAAAAGGTATGGGACACCGCACTACTGGAAGCAACGGCGCACGGCTTACCGGGAGGCGTAGAAGCATTCCAATCGAAATTGCCTACACTCGCACCCCCAGATTCTGTCGTCGGCACCCTCGCGGTGTATTACGTTGAGAAATACGGCTTCGACCCCAAATGCGCAGTCATAGCAGGCTCTGGCGATAATCCACAAGCAAAAGTCCCTGTTGCTGGAGACCTACTGAGTCTCGGTACGAGTTTCGTCAATATGGTTTCAACGGACGGCGACACGCTCGACCCGGAAGGGTTTGCCAACGCCATGTACGACGGTATCAACCGTCCCTTCATGTTCGGATGCCGCACCAACGGCGCGATGGTCTGGGATGCCGTGAGAGCCAACTATGGATTCACAAAAGAAGAATACGCACCCGCAGAAGCAGCGTTGCAGGCAGTTGCACCCGGCGAATTTATGACCTTTTGGCAACCCAAAACCGAATCTTTTCCTGTTTCCGGTGCCTTTGAACTGATACGCACCGCACCAGAACACACGTTAGCAGCAGACTATACAGGTATCATTGAAACAAGCCTTGCCGCCCTTTACATCTACTCCGATGTCTTCACAAAACAGACACAAGCACCGCTGTTTGTAACAGGTGGCGCAACGGATAGTCCGGGAATCATGCAACGGGTCGCGGGAATCTGGAATAGACCTACACTCGCAGTGGAAAAAGGGGGCGCAGCTCTCGGCGCCGCCGTCGCAGGCGTGAAATCACTGCTTGACACAGAAGACGAATCTTTTGACATTGAGGCGTTCAGTGCTTCAGTCTTGAAACGCGGGGAACTAATTCAGCCCAACCCTACAGACATCGCCGCCTACCACGGCGAAGGAAAATATCTCCAACGGTTCCGTGAAAAATACGAACAAATCATGGAAAAACACCCGATATAATAGCCTTCAGTGGGCACTATTTCGGTTTTCTGAAACTCTCGAATCAGATCGGAAACTGATAGCAATTAGAAAACCCTCTTTGCTGACGGCTGACAGCCGACAGCCATTAAAAAATGAAAAAACAACTCACACACTTTGACGAAAAAGGCAACACACGGATGGTGGATGTCGGCGGCAAGCAAGAAACCTTGCGTGTCGCGATCGCCCGCGGACACATAACCGCTCGTCCTGAAACACTCCAATTAATCGCCGAGCAAAAAATGAAAAAAGGCGATGTTTTAGAGGTCGCGCGCCTTGCGGGTATCATGGCAGCAAAACGGACGGGTGAACTCATTCCGCTCTGTCATCCACTCGCATTGACTTCGATTCGCGTTGAACTCGTCATCGCAGCCGATACACCACGGATTGAGATTCAAGCAGAAGTCCAGACAGTCGGACGCACAGGCGTAGAAATGGAAGCACTCACCGCTGTATCCGTCGCAGCACTGACTGTCTATGATATGTGTAAAGCGATAGATAGGGAAATGGTCATCGCTGATGTCAGGCTTGTCAAAAAGACAGGTGGCAAAAGTGGTGATTTTATAGCGACTTCCGATACATAATTCTCTCAGAGAAACGGATTAGGAGGTTGGAAAGAAAATGCATCAATCATTCACTAAAATTCTCATAATTCTCGCCGTTTGTTTAATATGTGCGCCGATCTCTTTTGCAGCGGATTACGTCCTGATTATCGGTGGTGCCGCCGGTGAAAAATCCTTTTACGATGCATTCTGGAGTGCCACCTCCCGGTTTCATCAATTGCTCACCGACGAATACGGCTACGACCCAGCGCAAATCGCCTTCCTTTTCGAGGATATGGGGGATTCGGAAAAACCCGGACTTGTTAATGCTGAATCGAGACGTGAACCGGTCTTAACGGCGTTCGCAGAACTCACTGAGAAAATCCAACCCTCAGACCGATTTTTACTCTTCATGATCGGGCACGCATCCCGGACCGGTAGAAGCACGCCGAAGTTTAATTTAATGGGGCGAGACATCACCGAAACAGAATATATAACGCTTATCAACGGCATCCCCGCTGAGAGCCAGATATTAATCTTCGGTTTCCCTTACAGTGGGCGGCTCGCATCCCAACTCAGCGCACAAGGACGCATAATTCTAACCTCAAGTTCACCGAACGAGGGTTACGCACTACAAGCTGGGTTCGGCGATGTTTTCGTCGATGCCTTCTCCACAGCAACTGCCGATACAAATAGTGATGGCGCAATCTCGCTTCTCGAAGCGTTCCTATCTGTAGAAGGACGGACGAAAGCGTGGTACGAAGACTTTGGTACGATTCAATCCGAACACCCACACCTTGATGACAACGGGGACGGGAATGCCTCTCGAAACCTAATGACCGCCCTTGAATCTGAAGACGGTGCAAACGACGGCACGCTCGCCGAGAAAACGTTTCTGGGAAAACGGCGTTCGGCATTACCCGAACCACCACCCTCGGAACCCGAAGTTCTCGCCGACGCATCACCTACCGAAGCGGAAGCGCAGGCGGATTCGGAGATCAACGATGCCAATACCTACCGAGGCGGTAGATCTGCCCTTCCTTATGACTTCATCAGCGAAGCAGACGAGAACACTATTCAAAATGCCATTAGCAACGCCCCCTCTCAAAAAGCGTACCCAGACGACGGTGCTGCCGTGCTTTGGGAAAGTGTTGATGTGGATATCGATGAAAAGAGCCGATACATCTACTCAACACGTCGGATCGTCAAAATCTTCAACGAAAACGGCAGGGATCTCGCCGAGGTGAGTATTCCCTACATGCGCGGAAGAGACGATGTCACTATCCACCACGCACGAACGCTGACTCCGGACGGCAACGTTATTGAACTTGATGTAAACGAAGTGATAACTGATCTCGTCCCACCGAGTGCTGTAGATGCCGGATTATACGTTGACGCACGTTTGATGTACTTTTCGCTCCCTGGCGTTACAGATGGCTCTATCATTGATTACGCCTATTCTACGAACAACGCTGGACACGTCATGCAAGGCGAATTTTGGCGGAAAGTCTATTTCCAAGCACCACAACCGCTGCAATATTATCGACTGACTGTGCATATCCCGAAGAAAAAGCAACTCTATTACCAAATTTCAGGAGCACCCGCAGCCTCCCAAACGGATCGCTTTCTCTCTATCCAACCCGAAATCGCCGAGAGCAACTACGCCCGAACCTATACCTTTGAGGTGAGGGATGTTCCACCTTTGAAAGAGGAGTACCTCATGCCTGCCCCGCAAGACCTCGCTTATAGCATTAGCATCTCCTCGATCGATTCTTGGGACAAACTCGTGACATGGTACGCAACCCTGATTCGAGAACAGGATACCCTTACGCCAGAGATTGCAAAAAAAACAGAGCAACTCCTTAAAGGGGCTTGGACACGGCAGGAGAAGGTGAAAAGACTCTACGAATACGTCGCAACCAACATCCAATATCTCGGTTATGAACTCGGAATTTGGGCGATTAAACCGCGTCCAGCGAACCTCGTGCTGAAAGACGGCAGAGGCGACTGTAAGGACAAAACAACACTCCTGTCCACAATGCTCACATCAGCGGGTATTAACTCCTATCCTGTCCTCATCTCCGCGGGTGATACACGTGGCATTAATGCCCACCTTCCGGATGGCGGTTCAGAAGTCAAGGCGGTTCCGTCCTTAGCCTACTTCAATCACATGATTCTCGCAGTTGAAGGGAACAAAGACGATGAACTTATCTGGCTCGACCCAACATCAGAAACTTGTGCTTTCGGGGATTTTCCGGCTGGTGACCAAGATAGATGGACGCTCATTATCAATCCACAGTTTCTAACTGAAAATAAAACAGATACTTCAGAGGACCTCGCATCTAAAAACGCGCAGGACCTACAGAACAGTCTTTACCTTTTCCAGAAGAGTCCTTCCTTAGACGCGACATCGAATCTGAAACGCCTTCATACCGATGTACACGTCAAGGAAGACATGAGCGTTACCGTTCGCCAAGAATTAACAGTCACTGGCAGCTTCAACATAAAATTGCGAAGCCAACTCGCCAGTCTTGACACGAACGAAAAGCGGGCTGAATTCATGCACAAAGAACTCGAATTGGACGACCGCGCCAAAATAATTGAATTCAAATCTTCCAAACTTTTCCAACTCGAAAAGGAATTGAAAGTTGAAGTTACGTGGACGTGTGAAGGATATTTATATGCGATCGGTAGCCAATTCGTTCTTGAACTCCCCCTCGCGAAACACCCGTATGCGGAACTGTTGAGCGAGGAAAATCGGATGTATTCGGCGGTCATCGGCAAGGCGTTGTCCCTTGAAGATAAAGTTAGTGTCAGTACGGAAGCACCCTTTAGGATAGATACCGTCCCTGAAGAACAGACGCTGAAAAACGAGATCGCTGAGATTCAACTCCGTTACACGCAATCCAAACGCAAAGCCGAGATGCATCAGATCGTCCGTTTCCTGTCACCCACTGTAACACCGGGGGATATCGAACATCTCAAAGAGATTGTCAGAGCCGCTTCAAATCGAGGCACAAAACGATTTATATTAACACAATAGCCGTCAGCAGTCAGTTACTAACCGAGAACCTGCCCGAAACCGTAGGGGCTGGGTTACCCAGCCCCTAAAGAGGGCAGTCCAGGAGGACATAGCTAAAAAAATGCCAGCAACAGAAGAAGTTCAAGCCATAGAAGAGTTGATGAAAAGCCAAGAACTCATTTTGGCACAACTGAAAAAGATTATAGTCGGGCAAGAGGAAGTCATTAATCAGATGTTGATGGCACTTTTTGCCGGAGGGCATTGTCTGTTAGAAGGCGTGCCAGGTCTCGCCAAAACGCTCATGATTCGGACCTTGGCGCAAATCCTGAACCTCAAATTTAAGCGAATCCAATTCACACCAGATCTGATGCCTGCCGACATCACCGGCACCGATGTTTTAGAAGAAGATCGGACAACTGGGCATCGCACGATTCGGTTTATTCAGGGACCCATCTTCGCCAACATCCTCCTCGCCGACGAGATTAACAGGACACCCCCGAAAACACAAGCCGCACTTCTGGAAGCGATGCAGGAATATCACGTCACCGCTGGCGGCAACGAATTTGAATTGGAACGCCCCTTCTTCGTGCTTGCAACACAGAATCCGATTGAGCAAGAGGGTACATATCCACTCCCCGAAGCACAGTTGGATCGGTTTATGTTCAAAATTGTTATCGACTATCCGACAGAAGCCGAGGAAACTGACATCGTTTCGACAACAACTGGGGCGGAGATCCCTGACCTTGAAACGACACTCTCCGGGCACACTATCGTAGCACTCCATAATATTGTGAGGCGTGTACCCGCCGCTGATAACGTCGTACAATACGCTGTGAAAATAGCGCGCGCAACGCGTCCAAAAATGGAAGATGCTCCCGATTTCATTAAGGAATGGATACGATGGGGGGCAGGCCCTCGCGCGGGGCAGTATCTCATCTTAGGCGCGAAAGCCCGAGCGATTCTACGCGGCAGATACAACGCCTCTTGTGAAGATGTCAAATCCGTCGCACCGGCAGTCCTACGACATAGGATCTTAACCAACTTTCACGCCGAGGCGGAGGGTGTCGATTCCGATACCGTCGTCCAACGGCTGCTCGACACAGTGCAGGAACCCGCTGCAAGGTTGTAGTTAGGTCGCTGCGCTTTTAGCCGTTAGGGCGTTCCGCTGCGCTCCACTTTCAGCAATTCGCTAATTGCAATCTGCTAACCGCTATTAGCCATAGACCATGAAAACAATTTCAGTCGTCATTCCAGCACTCAACGAAGAAAACGCCATCGCCAAAGTTATCGCCGATATACCGAAAACGGTGTACGCCTCCGACGGACACATGGGTGGTACAGTCCAAGAGATCATCGTCGTCGATAACGGCTCTACGGATAACACGGCTGCAATCGCCGAGCAGCATGGGGCACGAGTTGTCAATGAACCAAAGAGAGGCTACGGGTCCGCCTGTTTGGCGGGTATCACGGCACTTGCGGAAATAACACCCGACATCGTCGTTTTTCTCGATGGCGACTATAGCGATTATCCCACAGATATGTCAAGGCTGCTCCAACCTATCTTTGAAGGTAGAGCCGCTTTCGTCATCGGTGCAAGGAGAGCAAACAACGCACGAGAAGCGTTATTACCCCAAGCGCGATTCGGCAATTGGCTTGCGTGTCTCTTAATCCACCGGTTCTTTGGCGTCCGCTATACAGACTTAGGTCCCTTCCGAGCGATCCGATACCCACAACTCCTCGCCCTGAACATGCAAGACAAAACCTTCGGGTGGACAGTGGAGATGCAACTCAAAGCCGCGAAACAGGCAATCCCTGTCTGCGAGGTCCCCGTCCGCTACCGAAAACGCATCGGCACCTCCAAAATCACCGGCACCCTCACCGGCACCCTCAAAGCAGGCTATAAGATCCTCACAACCCTCCTTTACCACCGCTTCCTGGCATAATACCCACAAGTCGTCCTGTTTGTAGTAAGAAAAAACGCGACGAGTTTCAGAGTATTTCAGAGTAAAGTGTGAAAAATAGTAGATTTCAAAAGAGGTTGTGACCATAGAGAACGATTGGGTTCTGAAGGGTTTTGATAGAAGGTTTCTGAAACGCTTACTCTGAAAATTTCAGAATACCCTTTCTCCGTGAAAAAACGAATGTGAAATTAGATTTAACGTATAGTATCATATTGCTCTCTTGATGTTTAACTTGAAACCTTCCTAAATTAACGCTATACTCATTTTAACATTTTCTCGACTGATGTGGAATTGGATTCGTTCCGCCTGCGCGTGTAGGAGGGATTTCCAAATCCCGACCCTTTATAGGAACAACTTGAAACGGAGGGATCAATGCAAACCTATAAGGCTCTTATCCGAAAGAGCGAGGACTGGTGGATTGGGTGGATATTGGAAGTCCATGGGGTTACCTGTCAAGAACGCACGAGAAGTGAATTGTTAAATACCCTGCAAATCACGCTTCGTGAAATATTAGAATATGAAACGCCGGAAGCGTCTCTCCGAACCGAAAGTGAGGCTGAGGCGATAAAAGCCTCTGACATCTTAGAGTTCGGCAATCAGGAAGGATCGGATCAAACCGCAAGTGGATTTGAAGAAGTAAAAATCACTATATGAAACGGACTTTCAAAACATTTCTAATTTTTCTCTCAGTTTCAAGCAGAAACCCAACTCCCTGAAAAACAAATACATAAACACCAATCGGGCAGCCCCAGCGGGGCGAAATGTTTATAGAAACGCCATACCCGCCGAGGCATAAGCCCCAGCGGGGCGATATGTGTATCCCGTTTAAAATCGTCCAAAGTTTAGTGTACCATAGGCTGTTAGCCTGTGGCAAAGATTACCTGTACCATAGACTGTTAGTCTGTGGTAACTATTTCCCAATCCACGAAATCTGTGATTTGCGGCGTACTCCCCCAAATACGATCTGTATTCAGACAAAAATTGACAAAATATTTACTCACCATTTCTTGATTTTTAACTTGAAACCCTCCTAACTTAATGCTATACTTGTTTTAAGTCTCACCGAAGACGAAACAGACCCAGAATACCTTAGCGTTCCGTTGATAAATCGGGATAAACCATAAAAAATAAATCTTCCGACAACACCTCAAACACAGATAGCTTGCCTGAACGCAATCAAGAGCCTACAGAAAAAGGCAAAATCAAACTTCTGGATGTCGTCGCGCTCACACAAGATGTCCCCGAGCACAATCTCAAGCGTGGAGACATCGGCACAGTCGTTGAAATCCTTTCAAACGGCGAAGCGTACGAAGTTGAATTCAGCAATGCCTACGGGCAAATGTCCAAGTGTCTGAGTTTCTTTGCCTCTCAACTTAGAGTGCTTCCTCACGAAGAAATAAAAGCAAATTCCAAACTTCAAAGAGATAAAAAAGTAAAAGGAGTTACAGAAAAGGGAAAAAATGCCGCCGCACAACGCCTCATCAAAGCGCTGGAAAAACCACCACATCTCACCGATGAAGACATTGAGGCTCTGAATCAGTCAATAAAAGAGGGGAAATACCTATAAGGTTTGATTCGATTTTTGAACCGGATGAAAGCGATAAAGAATAAACAAGTATTTTCGTAAATATCGACGTGGACTTTAAGGAAACAATACATCTATATTCACCATCCTATCGCTTCCCATCTGCAAGTCAGTAGAAGAAAAAACCTTATACCTCAACTTGCCCTATAGGGCTTCTATAGGAAACCAAAACTTGACTTGTTCCGTTGTATTTTGAAAATACTTGACATTATTTTTAATTTTATGGTATAAAACTATAAATAAATTTAGCATTTTTTGTTAAACGCCGCATTATGAATGTGATATGTAGGAGGTTCATTATAGCGAAAATGGTTGGAGCGTCTTATTATGAGCAGTAAACTTAACTATCTAGATCTTTTTGCGGGAGCCGGAGGGCTTTCCGAAGGATTCACACGTGCTGAGTTTAATCCCATCGCGCACGTTGAGATGGATCTGGCTGCCTGTTATACACTCCAGACCCGAATGGCATATCATTGGCTGAAGGAAAATGATAATTTAAAGTCATACGCGGACTATCTGCAAGGCACTATTAACCGAAAAGACTTCTACGATTCAATCCCAGACCGTATCACCGAATCTGTTATCAATAACGAAATTGGAAAAGAAACATTACAAGACATCTTTCAAAAAATTGACCAACTTTTAGGGGACCAAAAATTAGATTTAATTGTCGGTGGTCCACCTTGTCAGGCATATTCACATATAGGACGTGCACGTTGCCCGAATAGGATGAAGGGGGACCCACGAAACAACTTATATCTCTTTTATGCTGAATTCTTAAAAAAATATGAGCCTGAGTATTTCGTATTTGAGAATGTCCCCGGTCTTTTGTCTGCTACGGACGAAGAAGGTAATTCTTACTTAGATCTCATGCAAACTCTATTCCGAGAAGAGTATGGTTATGAAACGGAATTTGAGAGGCTTAATGCAAAGGATTACGGTGTTCCCCAAAATAGGAGAAGGATTATTCTTGTTGGGAAAAAAGGGAGATCAACAGGTTTTTACCCAAATCCGAGTAAATGTAAATCAAATGTTCTTATAAAAGAAATTCTCTCCGACTTGCCTTCTATCACAGCAGGTGGAGGGAGCGTCAGATCGTGCAGTATGAAATCAGACTACCATTCGTGGCTGCGTGAAGCGGGTATACGCAATGAAGAGGTCCCAGTGACCCTGCACCAAGCGAGAACGAACAACAAACAAGATCGTGAGATTTACAAGATGGCTGTTGAGCTTTGGAACGACACAGAAGGTCGCCTCCAGTACAATGAACTTCCCGAATGGTTACAGACACATAAAAACAAGAATTCCTTCCTCAATCGCTTCAAGGTTGTCGCTGGGAATTTACCATATTGTCATACCATTGTTGCTCATATTGCCATGGATGGACATTACTACATTCATCCAGATATTAACCAGAATCGCTCTCTCACTCCAAGAGAGGCTGCAAGGTTACAGACATTTCCGGACGATTATTATTTTGAAAGTTGTAGTGGAAAGCCCGCTCGGACCCCAGCTTACCGTCAGATTGGGAACGCGGTTCCCGTGCTTCTTGCACAAAAAATCGCGGAAAAGTTGAAGGAGAACTGGCAATCATGAACAGCAATACAACCTATAGGATTAGACCCGCGGGGCGACACATCCTCACCATCGGACGAGATCTAATCCAAGACAACTACGCAGCTGTTGTTGAATTGGTAAAGAACGCTTATGATGCCGATTCTCCTGACGTGCATATAGAATTCAAGGCACTTGACGATCTTAGTAAGTATTCTATTATTATCTCCGACCATGGCCACGGCATGTCAAGGGATGATGTGATCAACAAATGGATGGTCCCTTCAACTTCAGATAAACTTGATAGGCGCGAAAGTCCTTCAGGAAGGAAGATGCAAGGCAGTAAGGGGGTTGGACGTTACGCAGCATCTATTCTCGGTTCAAATCTTTTCCTTGAAACCATCACCAATAGAGATAGAGATGTAGGGGAGAAGACAACGGTTTATCTTGAATGGGAACCCTTTAAGGATGCCCAATATCTGGATGATGTAGAAATCATCGTTGAAACAGAAAAAACATCTGAATCGCCGGGAACGCGTCTAACTATAGAAGGGGATGAGGAATTTCTATCCGAATGGGGCAAAAAACAGTTCGATAAACTCCGAGATGAATTGAAGAAACTACAATCACCTATAAGCACCGTTTTTGGTGAGGATGAGTTCTGTATTAAATTGACGGTTAACGGCTCCCCCGATGTAGATGACATTGAAGAAACAATTGAACCCTATCCACTTTTCGACGTTTTTGACTACAAAATCTCCGGTAAAATTAAGAAGGATGGTAAAGGAGTGCTGACTTATTCGTCCAAGAAGGCACGTAACACTGTGGAGGAAAAAATTCCTTTTGATTTCGCGAAGGATACTGGCTGTGGAGAACTTGATATTGATATTCGAGTGTATGACCGTGAGGCAGAAGCGATTGATTCCTTGATTAGACGCGGTCTTACGGACGAATCTGGTAAACCTCTTGGAAAGAATCAAGCAAGGAATCTTCTAAACACATATAACGGCATTGGTGTTTATCGGAACAGATTTCGGATCCGACCCTTAGGTGATCCTAACTTTGATTGGTTGGAACTCAATAAACGCCGTGTCAATACCCCGACGCGCTGTATCGGCATCAATCAAGCAATTGGATATGTTCAAATACAAGCACAAGATACATCTGGTTTGATTGAGAAAAGTGCTAGAGATGGCCTCAGAGAAAACGAGGCTTTCCGCCGGCTGAAGGCTGTTACAATAGCGGTTATAACCGAACTTGAATGGCGGCGTTATCATTACAGAAGAAAGGAAGGTTTGAGTCGTCCCGCTCTCAAAGTCGAACAAAACTTACAAGGACTTTTCTCATTTGACGAATTAAAACATAATGTCCGAACGCAACTCGACAAAGGTGCAACAGCTGAGGAAGTTATTGAACTTATTGAGCAAGACGCTGCGGATAAAAATAAGGTCGCCGAGGAAATACGCCAAGCCGTTGCTATCTATCAGGGACAAGCCACCCTCGGAAAAATTATAAACGTTATACTTCATGAAGGTCGGCGGCCGCTTAGCTACTTCCAAAACCAGATACCGAATCTTAGGCATTGGTCCGAATCGTTTCAGAAAACCAAGAATCCGACAGTATTTGAAAAGTTAATGCAAGTTGCTGAAGGGATAGGACAGAACGCTAGCTTCTTTGTTAAACTCTTCCGCAGGTTAGATCCGCTTGCAGCAGGGAAACGCTCGCCAAGGCAGCCATTGGAACTAAAGAAGACAATAGAAGGAACGCTGGCCGTTTTTGAAAGCCAATTGAAATCACACAATATCTCTACTCAGGTTAAAGGTCCCGACGACTTCAGACTTTCCGCTTGGGAACAAGACATCTATTCAATTTTTACAAATCTCATTGACAACAGCCTTTATTGGATCCGTGAAAAAAATGCCCCGGTCCGACAAATTACCATCGAACTTCGGACAAATGATAGCGCATTGGACCGTATTGACTACCGCGATACAGGACCTGGGATTGAGCCTGACCTGATTGAAAGCGAAGTAATCTTTGAACCCCAATTTTCTACAAAACCAGATGGCACAGGCTTGGGACTCGCAATAGCTGGAGAAGCTGCAGAGCGAAACCAACTTGAACTAAAAGTTTATGAATCTGAAGAAGGTGCCCATTTTATACTTCAGTCTCAAACGGAGAATGAAAAATGAGTGACATGAGAGTCCTGCTTGTTGAAGACGCGAAAGATCAGCAGCTCATCTTTGAAGATGTTGTAGGTATTTTCAATGAAAAGTATGATTTAACTGTTGAATCTGACATCGCAGAAGACACTTCAAGCGCATTAAAAAAAATAAATAGTTCTTACTATGGCGCAATCATTGACATGAAATTGGGCAACGATCATGAAGGTGGAAATGAGGTAGTCCGACAACTCCACAATTTGTCCATTAACGTGTTTGTTATTGTTGTCACAGCCTACCTTGATTTAGTAGTGGAGAATCCATTGATTATCAAAAAACGAAGTCGCGACGCGGACACTTATGAATCTGACCTTTTATTCTTTCGAGAAAAGTACAATGCGGAACTTGCTCGTGAAGAGGCAACGCAAACCTATACGGCTCTTATCCGAAAGAGTGAGGGATGGTGGATTGGGTGGATACAAGAAGTCCGTGGTGTCACATGCCAAGAACGAACGAAAAGCGAATTGTTGAATACACTTAAAATCACGCTTCACGAAGCCCTAGAATTTTATACACTGGGAGCATCTCGCCGAACCGAGAGTGAATCTGAGAAGGTTAAAACTTCTGACATCTTAGAATTCAGCGCACAAGGATCATCTCCCCAAGATGAAACCGAATTTGAAGAAATAGAAATCGTTATATGAAACTTAGGCAGTTAATCAAACATCTCGTAGCACACGGATGCAATCTTGATCGAGAAGGGCGTAAACACTCGTGGTGGCACAATTCGGAGCGAGGCACCTTCGCCGCAGTCCCCAGACACAGAGAGATTCCCAATGTACTTGCTAGGGAAATCTGTAAAGAATTAGAAATCCCTCGTCTGTAAATCGAGGAAGGGAAAATATCTATAAACTACCTATGTTTTGTCCAATAGTACCAACATTTCATATTGTTGGAAAAGTGCTTTGCAGGCAGTGAAGACGTGTGTTATCATAGGATATAAAGGGTTGATCCGTATGCCAACGACCTTCTGGTTTCCTTCAAAGCAAACCTTTCCTGAGAGTGCCAAGAAGTCTCGCCTCAACCGTTTGAGTCCTCGGCTTTGAAGCATGTCTTGGGTCTTTGGGTGCGAGTTTTCGGTTTTCTCCGAAGCCCCTTGAGATGCCTCCATTGCCGCTATGAACCACATTTTCATCCAAATCATCAAGTTATGTGCCAATTCTGCGAGTAAAATCAAAACTTGCTGTGCGATAAATCCTGCCTTTCGGTATTTTCGTAAAGACAGTGCCTGATAATCCTGAGAGAAAGCACTCTCTGGGGCCCCACTGCGGCGGTCATATTCAAGCACGAGGTCTGTGAGCGTTGCGGTGGTGTCGGTTGAAACCAGCACGGCATAACTCCAGGTGCCATCTTTTTTCGGTGTTCTCACGGCGACTTGAACCGTCCGTCTCGCATAGCGATGCGGTTGTTGAACCCACCCGGCTTCTCTCCCCTTGATGCCTTTGCGCGTTGGCAGCGACACCCATGCCTCCACGGTTGCTGCTAACTTCTGGATCCGGCGCGAAGCATATATCTTGTCAATGAGCTGATACCCGCGCCATAAGGCGTAATTGATATTGGCATCTGTGCCAAATTCGGCATCAAAACGGAGCCGAACTCGGCACCGTTTTGATGCCGTATCCAGTTTCAAAGTCGTCTCAAGTTTGCTAAGCATCGGTTTGAAAACAGCAGCACTGCGGGTGTTGCCAGCGTATAACCCCTGAGAAAATATCTCTTGCGTCTCACCGCAGACCATCCGTGCCAACTGTCGGGTATAATACCATATCTAATTGAATATTTATCATAAATGTGTTATTCTCTGCTGTATGCTTTCCAAGGGAGTGAAACCGATGAACAAAAAAGTGCCAGAGATTACCGAAAGTGTCCAAGACCTGAAAGTGTTGTTACGTAAATGCAAAAAGAAGCATGAAACCCAACGCCTCACCGCTCTATATCTCTTGAAAAGCGGACAGGCGAAAAATCGCAGGCAAGTTGCCGAACGCCTCGGTGTCGATCGTATGAGCGTCGGACGTTGGCTGAGTGCCTACGAAACCGGGGGGCTTGAGAAACTCCTTGAACGCGGGTATGCTCCCGGACGCGTTTGTATCCTCACCGAAGAACAGCAAACACTCTTGCGTGGCGAACTTCAGAAACCCAAAGGTTTTCAGAGCTATGTTCAGATTCAAGCCTATATTGCTAAGACCTTTGACATCGAGATGAACTACAAGACGGTTTATGCGATGGTTCATGATAAATGGGGTGCGAAACTCAAAGTGCCCCGTCCGCGTCATGTCAAAAAAACACCGTAGTTTCAGAGAACTTCCGTGCTGAGTTTGCTGAACATGTTGCCGATGCGGTTTCCAAGAAACGTTGTGGTGCGCAACGGATACGCGTCTTTAGCCAAGATGAGACGCGTTATGGACTTTTGCCTGTCATCCATAGACGTATCACCTTACGCGGTATCAAACCCGTGGCAGAGATAGCTCCCGGTTATGAATCGGTTTATCTCTATGGTGCGGTTGAACCCTTGACGGGTGAGCGTTTCTTCTTGGAGTTTTCAGACATCACATCCGAGTGTTTTCAATGTTTTATAGAGAAGTTCTCCGAAGCGTTTGCTGACAGTCTCAATGTCTTGGTGCTTGACAACGGGCGTTTTCATCAGGCGAAATCCTTGGAAATCCCTGAGAATATCGTTTTCGTTTTCTTACCCCCTTATAGTCGGGAGTTGAATCCGATTGAACGGCTCTGGCAGGATATGAAAGCGAAACTATTTGTGCAGCCGTGTAAAACTTTGGAAACTCTGCAAGCGAAGGTCACCGAGATCCTTGCCGACTACTCGGATACCGAGATTGCTAAACTTACGGGATTCTCACATTTCATAAACGCCGCTAATGCAATATAATCTCTTAGATATGGTATAAAATCGAAGAAGCAACCCGTTTTACCTTCCTACCAACATGTGTCATGATGAAAATAATCCTGCAAATCCTGATTCTGACAATACACCCAATATCTCCCAATTTTCCAATCCTCCTACCTTCCCAGAACCAGCAACTTCCATCAATACGAAAAACTACCCGTCCCCTCTCGCCGCCTCAAAGTGACGAACCGCCGCCTCGAACTTGTCGCGGCACCCCGGGTTGCAGAACCCCACGACGTGCCCATTGTACGCAGTCAGCGAATCGGCTTGTACCGGCTCCCCGGACCACGGACAGGTCTCATTGATGCAGTCGGCGATGTCAAGGTCGTTCATCTTGTCCTCTTGGTGAGAAATCGGTTTTGGGTCGTGCAAATTTCTGTTCCTCCTTATATGTATATTTGTAATTCTAAGACTTTGTTCTCAATAGACTTTGATAAACCATTATACCACATCCTGCCTTCTGAATAAACGATTAAGCACACCATCCCTAACTCCCAACACCTATCTGCAAATCTATAACCCATTTTTACTTGACAAAATTTAGCAAAAAGAGTATAATATATTATAAGACTTTCCAAAGAGGTGAACATTGTATCAAACTATAAAAGACTGGCGTGGAAACCGACACAAACATTTTCAACAGACTACAGAAGTTTATTACTGACCGTTAACCGATGAGCAATGACCGCTAACGCAAAAATGTTACACTTTTCGCAAAATTGCGTTTTTTTCATAAGAGAAAAAATCGAAAATTAAACATCAATAAACCCTTACAGTGACTGAGTTCTCTAACGTTACAGGCAACACACTCAATGGGACACAGGTGTAACATTTAGTGTAACATTTTTAACGAAAATTGATTAAGGTATGCCGTTACGTTAATTGATTAAAAATATACCGTTACGTTAACCCATATTCACCTCCGTATGATCCCGTCAATCTTTGAATCCTGTCAATCCTGATTCTGACAGACACTAATACCCATTTGCCAACCGCTAATCGCTACCAATCACATTTCGTTTGCTTTATTAGTAACACACTGCTATAATTAAAGGCATAGAAAACCAAAAACGCCCAATGAATAACCAACGCAGTCTGTAATACCAAAAGATTACACGTTTTGGACGATCGTCACATGGTAAAACAACAAAACATTTCAGAGAGGTTCTGGTCCGTTAAACAGATAGACATCTTCCAAGACCTCACCGAGGCAGATGCAAACGCGCTCGCGCGACTCACGACCTTCAAAACACTGAAAAACGGAGAGCCGCTCTGCGCCGAAGGCGTTTATCTACTCAAAGAAGGACGCGTCAAGATATATGAAAAACCGCCTGACGGGGAACCCGTAACTTTAGAACTTCTCGAACCCGGTGAAATCTTCGGTGCCGTCCAATGGGAAGAGGATAAAGCGCACCCCAATGTCATCGCTGAGACACTTACAGAAACCGTTGTCGGGGTCGTCAAGACAAAGAACTTCCAGTTCTTCCTGAAACGAAAGCCACATTTAGCGATGCCACCACCAAAGACGTTTGCTTGGTTTATAAAAAGATTCCTGCATTCGTGGATCTCTCGGCTTTCTACAAAACTAAGGAACTTTAATCCTATAATATCGCGTAGCAAATCACGTGCGGAACAGACCAATCTACTCCTAAACATCGCGTTTCGGAGTTCGGCATCGCGGCTCGCGCTGCTGCTGCAAAATTACGCCGATGCACCGAAACACAATCAGACCCTGGGAGGACACGAGTCGCAGTGTACCCTCCGCAAACTCTCAACAAAGAAATTGGCTCGACTCATCGGTAGTTCCGTTGAAAAAACGGAAACACTCCTCAACCAATTCAAACAACACAAAGTCCTTGAGAAAAGGTTTCGACGCATCCAGATACTTGATCCGTGGCAACTCAAAAAGATTGCCAACGCAAGAATGGAAACAATACCACAAATCCCAGAAGAGAAGAGCGAAACTTATGAGCAAAACGAACCCCTATTTGCAGCTCGACCAGCAGATGGTCGGTGACATCTACACCTCGCAAGAGGCAATGGAAAATTTGACAGTCCTCTGCGACGAATACGGCGCAAGGTTCGCAGGCACGCCTGAAGAATACAAAGCCGCAAACTTTATCGCCGACTGCTTCAAACGTTACGGACTCCAAAATGTTGCCCTTGAGGAATATCCTTATGCCGGTTGGACGCGCGGCACCGCAACCCTTGAAGTGATTGAACCGATTCGCCGAACACTCCATTGTATCTCACTTCCGTATTGCCCCGCGGGAGACATCACCACCGAACTCGTCTCCGCCGGATACGGAAGTCCTGCAGAATATGACGCACTCGGCGACACCGCCATCGCGAGGCTGGTTATGGCACAGAGTGCCTCACCCCCAGACCTCGGCAGATGGGTCCATCGCAAGGAGAAATTTGAACGCGCCGTTCTCGCTGGCGCATGCGGATTTATCTTCGTTAGCGAACACCCAGGGGTCGGCCCCGAAACAGGGAGCCTCCAAAACAATCAAGAAGCACCCATCCCAGGGATATCCGTCTGCAAAGAAGACGGCGAATTCCTAAAACGACTCATGGCGCGCGAGTCCGGAAGCGTCACATTGAACCTCAAGACAACCGATATTAACGAACCGCGTACCTCATGGAACGTCGTCGCCGATCTACCCGGACATGAGAACAGCGAAGAGATGATAATCCTCGGATGCCACTACGACGGACACGACATTTCGCAAGGCGCACACGACCCCGCTTCTGGAATGGTGTCCGTTATAGAAGCCGCCCGCGCACTATCCACTTACGCTGGCGATACCCTCAAACGGACTGTTCGGTTCATCGCCTTCGGAACAGAAGAAATCGGACTCACCGGGGCGTTCCGTTATGTCGATGCACATGCCTCGGAATTAGACAATATCCGGTTCATGCTGAATATGGACGCAGCAGGCGGGGCAAGTCGCAAAGGGATCGTTCTCCACTGCTGGGACGCTTTGGAACCGTTCTTCAACACCGCACGTCAGCAGATGCACGCCGAAATGCCGGTCGGGCAAAAGGTACACTCCTATTCCGATCATTTCCCATTTTTCCTCAAAGGCGTACCTTCATGCCACATGGGCGACCCAGAAGCACCCCCATCAGGCAGAGGCTTCGGACATACCGCTTACGATACACTCGACAAAGTAAAACTGGAGAATCTACGTGCCGCCAGTGCAGTCGGCGCAAGGGTAGCACTCCGATGTGCCAACGCCGACGATTTTCCTGCAAAACGACGAACTGCTGAAGCCGTACAGAAAATTGTTGATACCGATCCCGGACTGGAGGGCTATCGGATATCTCTCAAGCTGAAACGCTAACCCGCAACAACGACACTTGCAGCAGAGAACAGACCATGATACATTTACGCCGTTGCTATCGTTATATCCTATTCATCTCGTTGTGTACATGTTTTGCCCTCGGAGGTTCGCTTTGTCGGAGTGCTTACGGTGCTGAATTTCGGGCTAAGCAGACCCAAGAGGCGGTTACAGCATCACGACAGACAGCAATTGTCACAGCCATCGCACACGCCAGTCCTGCAGTCGTCAATATCAGTGCAATCCGCACCGTTGAAAGACGAACATCGCTTAATGAATGGTGGTTCTGGGACGATGTTTTCTATCCCCGTAGACGTTCGCTCCGAGAAGTCGGTTCAGGTATCATTATTGACGAAAACGGACACATCCTAACAAACCATCACGTCATCAAAGATGCCGATAGCATCACCGTAACGATCTCGGACGAGAGAGAATTCGCAGCACAAGTCATCGGATTCGATTATCTCTCAGACCTCGCACTTTTGAAAGTCGATACAGGCACCGTCCTACCAGAAATTCAATGGGGCGATTCAGACAGGCTACTCATTGGGGAATGGGTCGTCGCAATCGGAAACCCGTTCAATTTATCAATAGGCAACGCCCAGCCCACGGTCACGATCGGTATCGTGAGTGCCACCGAACGCGCACTCTCTATCGAAGACCTCTATCATGAAGACCTGATTCAGACGGATGCCTCTGTTAACCCCGGCAACAGCGGCGGTGCCCTCGTAAATATACACGGACAACTTATCGGTATAAATACCTTCATCAAATCAACAAGCGGCGGCTCACAAGGCATCGGATTCGCTGTCCCTGCTAACAAAGCACGGAAAGTGGTTCGCCAGATTCTCGAATACGGCACCGTCGTTCCACCTCGCCTCGGCATCAAGGAAATCCAATCTGTGACTGAGGATCTCGCAGAGAAATTGTCAATACCACACAACACCGGCGTTCTGGTATCCGAGGTAGAGAAACAAGGTCCCGCCGCTGACGCAGGTATCAAACGAGGGGACGTGATCATCGGTATTTCAGGGCACCGCATCAGGAGCGAAGACGACTTTAAAGCAATCACACGGCTCCTACCGCTCCATCAACCCATAGCTTGTGAACTCATTCGGCGTGGCAAAAAACGAAAAACCGACCTCACGCTGAAAACCTTGGAGTGGTACTACACGCCTTCTGGATGGGGCTTAACTTTCTCGCAACCCGACAAGGCGATGGCGCGTAAATACCGGCAGCCCGGTGTTATTGTCTCAAATGTTGAGAGAAACAGCGGTTTGAGAGACGTGCTTCAGCGCGGGGATTTCATCTATCAGATTGATAATATTAAAATTCACTCACTCGAATTTCTTAAAATCGTTATTGACGAACTTATCCGCACGCAAAACGGAATGCGCCTCTACTTTGAACGAGACGGTGTCGATGAAACAATCGTTGTCACTTTTAATAGAAACAATCGATGGAGATAAGTGTTCTTATAACAACTCACAATTGACCGGAGGCAAAAGTAAAAAAATGAAACTACAACTACCCACACTTATCGCCGTTTGCATTGCCATCCTCTTAATCGGTGGCATCTATTTCTATGGCAGAGACAAGGCAGAATTGGGCATCGCTGTCAACTTAGAAAGTGAGGAATTTAAACAACTCCGTACCCACGCCACCGATGCCTTCAACGCCGGAAAATACAAACAAGCCATTGAACTTTACAGTGAAGCCTTAAAAATGCGCCCTGAGAACGCTGAAATCTATAACGATCTCGGAACCGTTTATTATGAACAAGGTCTCAAATATGCTGGACCGAGTTGGCCCTCATGGGAAAAAGAACTCAGAGAGGAAACACCCGACCAAGCAGTCGCAGAACTTAAACTTGCCACGGCGAAAACAACCTCGGGGGTCATCACGTTCAAAACACGAGATGCCGCAGTTGCGAATGCCATTGAGGAACACGCTCGGCAACTCGATGGCGAAGTGTATCGACAGCGCTGGGAGAATGAAATCACCATTAACATTCTCATCGGAGAGACAAAAACCTATATGCTCCGTGCCAGAGACCACTATTACCGCGCCTTAGATTTGAAACCAACACACAGCGTCGCCTATCGGAATCTCGGCTCTTTCTACATGAAAGTCGGCAAAACCGACACAGCACTCGATAATTATCAGGAAGCATACAAGTTAGATCCACGTGATGCCGAACTTGAAGAATACCTAAATCAGTTTAGAAAATAATTTCTCCTTAGAGGTTTCGCTTTCTTTGAGCGGTCAGTTAATTTTTAGGATATGAAAAACCGACAGACTGCCAGAAAAACATCTTTGCTGATTGCTGATCGCTGACAGCCATTCCGCACCCACCTTGTGCCAGGACAAAAAATATCATGGAGCACAAACGTTGCGCAAATTGTGGATTTCTAAATCCGTCCTTTAAATTCTGCGGTGAATGCGGTGCATCCCTCAGTGACGCACCCGACATATCCCAAACTTCAGCTGTGGACACTCCTGCCGTAGAGGCAACCCTCACACACGGTGCCGAACGTCGCCAACTCACCGTCCTGTTCTGTGATATTGTCGATTCCACCGCATTTACGGAAAGACTCGATCCCGAAGAACTCCGAAATCTTTTAGAGGTCTATCGGACCTGTGTCATGGAAGTCGTCTTAGCACAAAACGGACACATCGCCCGATACTTCGGGGACGGCATCCTCGTCTATTTCGGGTATCCAATCGCACATGAAGACGCCGCACACCGCGCCGTAAGAGCTGCACTCGGTATTGTCGCCGCTATGGAGACTCTCAAACCGTATCTCCACACCACCTTCGGCGTAAACATTAGCGTACGCCTCAGCATTGACACAGGACTTGTTGTCGTTTGGCATATCTCTGACGAAGGGTCGCCCGAAGCAATCGATATCGTCGGTAAAACGCCAAATCTCGCAGCCAGAATGCAGAAACTCGCAGCACCCAACAACATTGTCATTGGCGATACAACCCACCAGTTGGTTGAGGGTTTTTTCAAGTGCGAACCTCTCGGTGCCGCGCCCCTCCGTGGGATTTCACAACCCGTAAATATCTATCAAGTCTCCGGTGAAATCCCAGTGCAAAGCCGATTAGATATTGCCAATGAAAGCGGATTGACCCCGTTTATCGGGCGGGATCAGGAGGTCGAACGCCTTAAACAAGGGTGGACACAAGTGCTCGCATCTAAAGGACAAGCACTCCTGATTGAAGGTGAAGCCGGTATCGGAAAATCACGATGTATACAGGTGATCCAAGAATACGTTAACCGGCATCCAGAAGCAGTTATCATAGAGGGAAGATGTTCCCCCTACTACCAGAATAGTCCGCTCTATTCTATCCTTTCGCTGTTTCAAGAATACATCGTACAGTTTACAAGTACTGACACCGCAGAGATGCGACTTGATAAACTCAAGAATCTCCTGCGCGACTACAGCGTCCCAACGCTCGGCTCGGAAAATTCAGATAACGAAGCACAAGCAAACACAACGCAAACATTATCGCTCCTCGCCGAACTGCTTGAAATACCTTTCGAGATTCAGAGGCAGACGGAAACCGGTATAGACCCGCAACGCGTTTGGGGTCTGGGTCCAATCGGAAACGTGCGGCTTTGGCAGATGGAAACCGGTATAGGTCCGGTCGAACAAGATACATATCCTTCAGGCTGGAGCCGGAGACAACGCCGTCAGCAAACCCTGGAAGTACTTGTTCAAGTGCTCCTAAAAATGGCTGAACAGAAACCTATACTTTTTGTTCTTGAAGACCTGCATTGGATCGACCCCTCAAGCATAGATTTCCTTACGCGCCTAATCGCACGCATTGAAAATGCCCGGATCTTCACAATCTTGTCCTGTCGCTCCAATGTGCAAACCCTCCGATCCAACGAGCTATCTCAAGATGTACCCGATAGAAACGCCGGTGGCGCTGCGCTTGATAGAGAGGCTTTGGAGGAACTCCTACGTCCTGAATGGGCAAGCACCCTCCCACTATCGGCACTCACATCCGCTGAATCGGAAATCATGATCCAGCACGTCGCCGGTGACACGCCAGTGGCGCCTGATTTATTGAAACGGATCGTCGGAATGACTGAAGGTGTTCCGCTGTTTGTTGAAGAACTCACCCAAATGGTGCTTGAAAGCGGGGCACTCTCCCTAATTGCTGATGTCTCCGACCACACAACGCCACACTCACAAGCGATAGACATTCCCGTTACACTACAAGACTTGCTGACGGCTCGGTTAGACGAACTCGGATCCGCAAAAGAAATTGTACAACTCGGCGCAACACTCGGGCGAGAATGGACAGGCGAATTGCTCTATAAGGTCGCTTCCGGTATCCATCTCGAGAATAACCCTACCATCGACCTCACATCTCTCAAAAGACAATTGAGCGAATTAGTAAACGCATACATCCTCAATCGAAATGAGACATCCGACAATCAGGTACGCTATACCTTCAGGCACCCACTCCTTCGTGAAACCGCTTACCAATCTCTGCTCAGAAGCAGACGACAGCTGTATCATCAACAGATTGCTGAGGTATTACAGGACAGCAGCGGAAACATCAGCGACGGGTCTCAGCCTGAATTGGTCGCATATCACTATACAGAGGCTGGACTCCCCGAAAAAGCAATCCATTATTGGCAGCACGCCGGACACCGTGCCTTAGAACGTTCCGCCAATATCGAAAGTGCTCGACACATCAGGCAAGGACTCGCGGCACTCGAACAATTACCCGAGAACACCGGTATACACGACCTTGAGGCGACTGCCCAATTAGAATTGGAACTACAAACCACGCTTGGCACGGCTTTGATCGCAACAAGCGGTTACGCCTCTGAGGAGGTAGAAACCGCCTACACGCGAGCACGTGAACTCTTAGATACACTCGAAGCCAAAGAACCCGTTTCGCAGGAAGGTGCTGAATTCTCGGTTAACACCACTGTAAAAGACCTCCGGTTCCCTGTGCTATTTGGGTTATGGTTATCTCATCTGGTACAGGGACGGCTGCGCTCAGCCCGTGAACTCGGTCAGCAGTGCTTCACGATTGCTAAGCAGGTCGGAGACCCGGCTTTTGAAGTCGAGGCACGCCGCGCACTCGGAGCAACACTCTACTACTTGAGCGAATTCCAAACCGCTCGGGAACACTTGGAGGCTGGCATCGAACTCTATCAACCCCAACACCACCCAGTGCCGACATTTCTGCACTACGTCGCAGATCCCGGGATGACGTTGCTCTCTTATTCCGCACCGCTCTTGTGGTGCCTCGGCTACCCGACACAAGCAGAAGCTCGAATTCATGAAGCCACAGCGATCGGCAAAGATAGGAATCATCCTTTTAGTGACGCCGTTTTGCTCCATTTTAAAATCGTGCTTTATCAGTACGAAGGCAATGTAGAAAACGTCAATACCGCCGCAACAGAAATGTTAGCGATATGTCAGGAACACGGATTCTCTGGATGGGAAGCCGCTGCAACAGTAATGAAAGGATGGGTACTCGCTGAACAAAACCGTTCAGAAGAAGGCATAGCCATGATATGCAAAGGCATCGCAGCATGGAAAAAAACGCGGGCTGAAATGCTCCTACCGCTCTTTCTCGCCCGCCTCGCGCAAGCATACCAACGTGCCGGACAGCTGAGTTTAGCCCTGCAGACCCTTGACTCCGCACGCACTATCGTCAATCAAACCGGAGAGCGAACTCACGCCGCCGAACTCGCCCGTCAACAAGGCGAACTCTATCTCATGCTCTCGAAGAAAAGCAAAACCGCAAACGAGGAAAGCACCACAACCAAGCAAGCGGAAAACTACTTTCAAAACGCATTGACAATCGCACGGCAACAAAACGCGAAATCTTGGGAACTCCGAGCCGCTCTCAGTTTATGCGAACTCTGGATGACACAAAACCGCTACCAAGACGCTCATGCATTGCTGGAGCCGATATATACTTGGTTCACAGAAGGATTTAACACCAAAGACCTCAAACGCGCCAAAAATCTCCTAATGGAATTGGAGGTGAAGACTTCGGAAGGAAAAAACGAATGCAATTAGAGAAAAGGAGGTTAGAATTAACCAAAAACCCGGGGAATGCCATACGGCATTCATACCGTTGATTTGTGAAACGAAGTGGAACGATGACCAGATTTAATAGTTTAAAAAATTTGCGTTTAAAATAAAAAAGAAGGTATAATTTTATGAGACTTGGTGTTGTTGGACTCTGCGGAGACTTCCGCACACTTACATCGGATGAAATCGAAAAAATTAAGGCACTGGAATTTACCGGCTTAAGTTTCCATTTCCGCAGTGCGGAGATTCCGACTGTGCTACCAGATGCCTGCTCGCGCTGCGTGCGGATGTTAGAAGATGCGAACCTCGATCTCGTGCAATTCGGCATCACCTATGAGGAATGCCTTTTTCACCCAGATGTCGCCGTGCGCGAAGCCGCAATCGCAAGCGTCCAACGCGGTATGGCAACTGCGGCTTCTCTCAACGTGCACCACTACCTATTTCGTCCGGGAAGCCTAAATCCTGACGGTGCTTGGACATCGCATCGAGACAATCATCTCCCAGAGTCAATGGAACGCTTGATTGAAACTCTGAAACCGATCGCAGCATACGCCGAACAACACGAATTGACACTCGTAATGGAAACACATGCCGTTTCAATTATGGGTTCACCAGAAATCTGTCGAGAAGTTGTGGAACGTGTCGGCTCCGACCGACTTCGCATTGTTATGGATTTCGTCAACCATTTTCAAACGCTATTACAAGTTTATAATAGCGAAGAGAGACTCAACCATATTTTTGACGTGATGGGTCCCGTCGCACCCATGGCGCATATCAAAGACAT
The DNA here is from genome assembly GCA_965232115.1 of Candidatus Poribacteria bacterium. GTDB lineage: Bacteria > Poribacteria > WGA-4E > WGA-4E > WGA-3G > WGA-3G. The sequence goes on along the minus strand of OZ246958.1, from coordinate 1,182,873 downwards.
TAGCGTACAGAACGGTCTGGTCCTTCACCTGAATGAAGAGGTGCCCGGTGAAGGCGAATTGGAACTCGGCGTGGCACTGAAGCGTTTTGATGAACTTTATCCCAATGGCTATGGACTTATAGAACACCTCCCTGCGGAGAAGATTCCGCTCGCGAACGAGAACGTTCGGCGAATCGCCACTGAAAACGGCGTACGCATCTATTAATCGAGGAACGCATCCATTAATTCCGGTAGGTGCGGTTTCCTAACCGCACCGGATCCGAGGAGTCACATGATGTTTGAAAGCGTAAAAACACCAAACCTTTTAGGACATCGCCTACGGTTTTCTCATATTAATACATCCATCTTCGTCCTAATTCTCGCCTTGTTTTTCCTCTTACCCCCGGCAATAGGACAAGAATCAAACGTCGTCGAGGAAGCACAGAAACAGGTCCGCAGCTGGTGGGCAAACTCGCAAGTTTACGTCGGGGTTATTATCCTTGTCTTTGCGATAAGCAGTATCGGGTACCTGATCAGACTTTTTAAGAAAGACAAACTCCTAAAGAAACTTCTTGACAAATACGTCGTCTTCCAGATGAAAGACGGACAGCGGTACCGAGGCACCATGCGGCTTGAGTTCACAGGCATGGAAATTATCTCTGAGGAGTCGCGTCAACGCGGGCACGCACCGAGTTATATCTTCAAGAGCGAGGAACGTGAGGCAGGGATAGTCGCTTACATCCGCTATCTCGATTCAATGAACACCAGCGAATTGCGCGAACGTGCTTGGGAACTTGAACGCGTCTACCACCCACCCCTCTTTTACAAAATCGGACGGAAAATCCGAAACATGTTCATTGCCCTCAGAGAAGCACTCGACGAAGCCATTAGCATGGTATGGAAAAGTTTCAGAAGAGGTGCCGACGCCCGATTGACAAGATACAGTGAAGCCTACCAAACCGCAGCAGATGGCGACTTTGAAAAAAGACTTCAAGAACTTGAAGACGAATCCGCCAGTTACTTGGAGCAGGAAAGCTACGAACGCCTCATCGAACGCCTCATCGGCACACGCGTCAAAGTCCGAGTCCGCTTTGGTGAGGACGAGACGGAGTATACGGCTATTCTCAAGGACTATAACAACAAACACATCGCATTGATGAATGTAAAGGATAAGGACAACAACGGGTATAAAGATGAATGGGAATATGAATGCGAATTTAAGAAGAATCTTGACAAACTCAATGTTCGCGACGACCGAGGCTTGCGATGTCGCGCCGAAGGCAACACAATCATCTTTGAAAATAATACACCCTATCCCATTCAACTCGGTCGTATCCATTTATGGGAGGACGCACCGAGATGGGAAAAGGACTACAAGTATGAACACCATATCCCTGCTTTTAGCATTCAAGAGTTTCCACTGGATGTCATCGTTAATCGTAAAGTGAAACCCTTTGATAGGGTTTCAACTCGACACCGATATGCCATCAGAAACTATAAAAGGATCTTCTTCAAGTTCCGCTCCTTCCGCGACGCAGACATCGTCTTCCCTCGCCGCTATTGCACAATCGTCGAAAGCGCAGAGAAATATCAACCCGAACTTTTCAGTCTTACCGGTTTGACAGACGCAATCTTGGACATGCGCGACGCAGAGGACATCGCTATTACCGACAAAGATGGCGAACCTATCCACGGCATTAATGTTGTTCACGGATACGTTACAAATATTAACGAAGAACGGATTGATTTGAAGTCGATCGACGCAAGTTACAGTCGGCGGTGGAATGTTGAGAACGCCTTTCGCCACTTCGATAACAAACTCCGCCACGGATTCTCTATCTACAGGAGACTCCTACCCACAAATCGAGGTCGGATCGCAGCATATACCACCATTATTGAGCAGATACATAACAATCCCATTCGGCATGCCGCGTTGGGATCGCTCGCTTATCCGCAAACACGCAACTTAAACACCGCCGAACAGCGAAAACGGAGTTTACAGCGGGCACGAAATCGAATCTTGGGATACGTAGATGCCACTATCAACGGGAAACTTTGGAAACCGGAAAATGGCACTGCCAAAAGTTCCAGTAAAATACGTTCAGAAGTCCAAATCGCGATGCCACTCAAACTCATGGCATTTACTGGAAACACGTCTACCGTGGAGTTCCCTGTCCTCGAACGTTTTGAATATGTTCAAGGACACCATATAATTTATGATCACGTCCAAAACTTGCGGACCGACAAACTCGCAAAGACTGACATTTTATGGATCGGCAATGGGGAAATCTACAAATCTGGCTACCGTCTGAACATCGATGCCGAACACCGGATTAAAAACTTCGTCAGTCAAGGCGGTATCGTCCTCGTCTCCGGGCAAGACATTAAAGCCAGTGCTAAACAGCGACGCGGCACCGGGTGGATTCCAGAACCGCTTACCGGCATCGAATGCGAAGAAACATATCAACTTTTCCCGACATCACAGGGTAAACGTTCTCGTATCTTCCAATCCCCGAACCCATTGAACGGGAACCATCAAACCTACCAACAAGCGATGGATCAACCACTTATCCGACTGGATGATATGTGGTTAGATCCGCTCGGAAAATGGACATCTCTCGCCAAAACGAATACCGCTGCCGCTGGATTACCGAGCAACGGTTTTGAAAACGCATCCCCGCTCCTGCTACTTCCTTTCCAGAAAGGCTTATACATCGTCACGAGCCTGAAAAATGAAACAGAAGAGGACGTGCAAATTAATGATAAAATCATGGAAAACCTACTTCATTTCTCCGTCAAATGGCTCGATCGACAAAGAGGCAGTTAGCAGTTCGCGCTTCGCGAACCGCGGACCGCAATTCGCTTCCCTTCGCTTGTTCTTCCCTCTGCTTGCGGGGGATAAGGGGGGGGTTACGGTTAGCGGTTAGCGATTGGCGGTTGGCGGTTCCACGATTTACTTACGAATGCTTGCCAACAAAAGGTCAGTAAATTCTGCCTCTCCTCCTGTAATAACCAATGCAACTACCAGCACAGCTATCGGAAGTTCCTGATGCTCCACAACAGACATCAATTTCCATGCATCTTTTTGCGTTGTAACGACCAAATCCGCCTTCGCTGCCCGAAACGCCGCACCTATCCGCTGCGCATCAGTTCCCACATAGACGTGATGGTCAGGAAACGCTAAGAGTTCAACACTCGTTGGAGAACACCGCATGAGAGTCGCTACAAAAGCGTCTGGATTCCCAATACCGCAGACCGCAAGAAGCCGTTTTCCTTTGAGTACCTCTACATCCTGACGTTCTCCGCTGTCCTCACGGAGCAACCTTTGTAGCGCAAACTTTCCAGTTTGCGAGCCAAGTTGATGTTCTCCACTGTCCTCAGAATGCAACGGATAGAGATACCTTGGCTGATGAACACTCTCCAAAACCAATGTGTCCGGTGCTAACCGTTTCACTGCCTCCTTAGCACGCTCGGAGATCTCAGGTGTGTTCGCATGTGTCAGCAGGATAATATCGGCGCGCCGAAGCGCAGATGGCGGCTCACGCAAGGTTCCCGCCGGTAGTAGCCTCGCCGGATTCCCAAAAGGATGCGTTACGGGAACAGTCAGAATATCAACATTACGTCCAAGCTGCCGGTGTTGAAATGCGTCGTCTAAGAGCAGGACCTCCACATTAAAACGCTCAAGTGCGATCTGTCCTGCCAGATAGCGTTCTCTACTCACAATAATTGGAACACTGCTAAGGCATTGCGCCATCATGTACGCCTCATCTCCACTCTCCTTTGCGGAGGCGTATACCTGTTTACCGTCCGAGACAACCGTTATTCCCTCACGAGCCTCGCGCTTGTAACCACGCAGCAGGATAGCAACACGTAAACCCGCTCTCTGAAGACGTTCCGCAATAGCAATAACAGCAGGCGTTTTTCCTGTCCCACCAACAGCGATATTGCCTACGCTGATAACGGGACATGGGAGCGTCTGTACCCCAAACACACCGAGTGCATAGAGCCGATTTCGCACCCATACACCTATAGCATAGAGCCAACTGAACGGAATTAACAGAAAGCGTAAAGGGGTTGCGAGAAGTCTTTGTTGTAGGGAAGCAAGGTCGCGGGTATATGTGAATCTCATGAGAGGATTCCCGGTTGATAGCAGTCAGCAATCAACAAAGCAGACTCTGATGGAAGAACTGAATAGGTAACTGCCACAATCACTTCTTAACTGAGCGCTGAAAGGCACGAAGTGACGACCTAACCGCTGACTGCTATTTGTGCCAACACCAATTCAGCAGTGCGTTCAGCAGCACCGGCTATGCCGAGTTGCGCATGAACCGCTTGCAGTGCCTTCTGTTGTGTCTTTCGTTTCTCAGGATTCCCCAAGAAATCCAAAGCCAATTCCGTCAAAGCCGTTGGCGTCAGATCTGTTTGTAGCAGTTCGGGAACGATGTCGTGTCCAGCAATCAGGTTAGGAAGTCCGCTTCGGTTCAAAGGAGACAAGGTCGTGATAATACGCCAGTTGAATGCCGATGTGCGAAAGACGATAATCATCGGTGTCCCGATGCACGCTGCTTCAAGCGTCGCCGTACCAGAAGTAACCAGCAGTAGCGTTGATGCCCGCATCGCCGGATAGGTCATCTTCTCCACAATTTCGATGGGTGGCACCCCGATGTTCCCCAATTCCTGCTGGCACTTCGCAATAAGATCGTGTGAAATTCCTGGGGCTAAAGGGAGGATCCACTGTGCATTCGGATAGACCTCAGCAATGCTCGCAGCGGCTCTCAGCATGACTGGCAAAATGTGTCGAATCTCGGAACGGCGACTCCCGGGCACCAATCCGATGACAGGAGCATCTCGGGTCTGTTCCGATTCGTCTAAACCGAGCTGTGCCCGTGCCTCGTGCATAGTGAGAGGGGTTTGTGCAAAATCAACGAGCGGATGCCCAACAAATTCCGTATTCGCGCCAGCGTTTCGGTAGAATTCCGCTTCAAACGGAAAGATCGCTGCAACAACGTCAGCCCATTTCGCCAACTTCCGCGCCCGACCCGCACGCCATGCCCAAGCCTTCGGGGGGATATAGTAGACGACCGAAACGCCTTGACTCCGAGCGTACTTCGCTAACGGCATATTGAACTCAGCAAAATCGACGAGGAGCAGCATATCGGGACGTTCTTCTCGGATACACCGCTTCAGATGTGCCTGTTTCCGAAGAAACATCGGCAGGACGGTAATAACATCGGCGAACCCCATAACGGCGGAATCTCGGATGTGGAAATCCAGTTTAACCCCCGCCTTTTCCAAGAGATCGCCGCCCATACCAAAAAGTTTCACATCCGGACAAAGGGCCTTAACGCGATGGACAACATGAGAAGCGTGCAGATCACCGGAAGGTTCACCAGCAACAATCATAATTTTTGGCTGGTGAAAAGATGTTTGTGGCATCGACGAATATTGTAACTCCCACAAGAATTTACTGACTGCCGACCGCTGACAGCTAATAGCCAGTCTACGGCATCATCCCCGGCACCTTCAGCCCAGCAGTCTCCTTGAAACCAAACATCAAATTGAGATTCTGAACGACGGCACCCGCTGCACCTTTACCGAGGTTATCAATCGCTGCCATAGCGACAATACGACCCGTTCGCGTATCCACCTCAAGTCCAACATCGCAATAGTTGCTGCCAAGGACGGCTTTCGTTTCCGGGTAGGTACCAGATGGAAGCACTCGAACAAACGGCTCATTCTCATAAAAAGTGGAATATATATCGAGAGCTTCTTCGGTGGACATCTCTTCTGTAAGACGCATATAGACGGTGCTGAGGATGCCGCGGGTCATCGGAACGAGATGTGGGGTAAACGTTACACAGACCGACTCTGATGCGACAGCCGACAACTCCTGTTCAATCTCCGGTGTATGCCGATGCACACCGATATTGTAAGCAACACAGTTAGACTCCCGATTCGGATAATGTGTATTTTCGCGCGGTTTCGGACCGGCACCGGAAATCCCCGACTTCGAGTCAACGATGATAGAATCTAACGCTACGACCCCTTGCACAACGAAAGGCATCGCTGCAAGGATAGCACTCGTCGGATAACATCCAGGATTTGCGACGAGTTGTGCGGAACGAATACAATCGCGATACCGCTCGGGTAAACCATAGACGGCTTGTGGGATCAGACCCGTGCTTGTATGCTCCACATGATACCACGCTTCGTAAGTCTCAGCATCCTTAAGTCGATAGTCTGCGCTGAAATCAACGATACGCAGACCTTGCGCCAGAATCTGCGGCACAAACGACATCGCAACCTTGTGTGGAACAGCAAGAACAACAGCATCCACCTTCTCTTTCAGAGAATCAATAGCTAACGGTTCAAATTTAGCAGATACGAACCCACGGAGGTTCGGCAGAACACTATCAATACATTGTCCAGCGTAGGTCTCAGACGTACAGAGGGTTACTTGCAATTCTCCAGGATGGTTAACAAGAAATCGCAGCAATTCACTACCACTGTATCCAGATGCCCCAACAATTCCAATTTTTATCATTTACAGTTTACCGTATGTATTTTATAAGTCTGTTAATTGTATGGGAATTTTACCACATTTTGAGGCGAAAGTCAAATTAGCTCCACTGTAGGAGGGATTTCCTAATCCCGACTCTTACTCACCCCCAATTGCAAGAAATAAATTGACAGACCACTGTATACACGGTAAAATAACTATCGGTCATCAATTATCAAGTTAGGGTTTTCGGCCAGAGATCGTTGTGGGTATTATAAACATTAGCAATCCCCACAAGCGGCTACTGACAACTCATAAAAAGGAGACGACTTATGAAACTTGCACGCTATGAATTAAATGGCACAATCGGCTACGGTGCCGTTTCAGGAGATACCCTCAACGTCCTATCGGGATCCCCGCTCGGTGAATACAGCGAGACAGGCGAAACCGTCGCATTAGCGGATGTCAAACTCCTCGCGCCCACAACACCGACAAAGGTATTAGCCGTCGGTCTGAACTATCGGAGTCATTTAGACGGGGCTCCAGAACCAACAAACCCCGAAATCTTCATCAAAACCCCCTCTTGTATCAACAATCCGGGGGGCAATATAGAATTACCAGACGGTGATGACGATGTCCACGCCGAAGGCGAACTCGTCGTCATTATGAAGAAACAGACCCGGAAAGCAACACCAGAAGAAGCCGCCGCGAATATATTAGGCGTAACGTGCGGAAACGATGTCAGCGCACGCACATGGCAGAGCAACGACCTCCAATGGTGGCGTGCCAAAGCATCGGACACCTTTGGACCGATAGGACCCGTCATCGCTACCGACCTTGACTATACCGATGCACAATTAGAAACCCGCATCAACGGCGAAGTCGTTCAGAAGCAGACCACCGCAGACCTCATCTTTCCGGTAACAACCATCGTGAGTTTTATTTCACAAGCAATCACCCTTGAACCCGGAGACGCAATCTTTACAGGCACACCCGGCACAACCACAGCACTGAAAGCCGGTGATGTCGTTGAAATCGAGATTGAAGGCATCGGCATTCTGAAAAATCCTGTCGTCGGACAATAATCGCTTTGTAGGGCGTATCTTCCAATTCATTTGCAGGCGAGGTTTCCTAACCTCGCCCCGTTTCAATAAAGAATTAACACTAATGACAAAATTTTTTAGGAGTTTCGTATTATTACTAACAGGCTTACTTGCTGTTTTAATCCTCACTGGATGCGCCAGATTGACATTGAAATCACTTTTGTAACCAAAGGCAAAGTATAAATTCAAATTTCGCCTTGACCTGCGTTAGCGAGGTTTTTAACCCCGTCCTATTTCAATAAGGAGAAGAAAATGCTTTTTAGACATCTATCTCTTTTCCGATGCAACCAAATTTCTGAAAAAACAAAAGTTGTGCTCAAAATTGTTGTGTCCTTGCTGTGTCTCAGTATAGCAGTACAAGCATCGGCAGTGCTACTGTTCCACGACGACTTTGAAAAGGATAAAATCGGAGCAGAGCCAAGTAAATGGGAAGTTGGACACGACGGAAATACTGTTGCCCAAGTCGTCGCCGACCCGAAAAAAGCGAGTAATAAAGTCTTATTGACCGCTGACAAAGCCTCTAACGCATCGCGGCACGATGTCGGCGGCTCCATCTATGTCGTCGGGGATGCCGGTTGGGATGATTACGTCGCCGAATGGGATATGATGTTTCCTGATGACTTCTATATGGGTGTCGTCTTCCGCTTTCAGGAGGGTGAGAAGTTCTACCTGAGTGACCGACGGCAAGGCGGTAGAGAATATCACTTCTACAAACGCCAAGGGGGTTGGGCGAAAGTTAAAGATGGGATGGTAGAAATGATCCTGAAGTCTGGTATCGCGCACAACTTATCCTCTCTGGCGATAAATTCACCTTCAAACTCAAAGAACGGAAGGACAAGACACCCTTTGACAAAATCGACCCAGCCACGGAAGGTCAAGACGGAAACTTCAAAACCGGCAAGTTCGGCAACTACGGACTCGTCTATATTGATAACATCTTTATCGGGGATGCCGTCGAAGACCTCGTTTTACCCGTTGAGCCGCAGGATAAACTCAGCGTAACCTGGGCTGCAATCAAGGATGCCTACTAAAGGGAAATTAAAAATGTCAACCTACATTGCCCACGGTGGAAAAAACACCGTTATCACAACCGAAGAAAAACGCGCCTTACTCCACGAGGCATTGCTCAAGTTAGGCGGCATCCCAAAGAAGATTCTGGTGATCCCGCCGGACATCACACGCCTCCACTCAAATGCCGGTGAACTCACCCAAATCCTCTACGAATTGTGGGGCGCTGCAAACGGCACCACCTTCGATATCCTCCCCGCTATCGGTACACACGCACCGATGACCGAAGAACAGATCGCTGAGATGTACGGCGATTTGCCCAAGGCGACCTATCACGTCCACAACTGGCGCACCGGACTCTACCACTTCGGTGAAGTTCCATCGGAATTAGTCCAAGAGGTTTCGGGCGGCAAACTTGATTACAGCATCCCTGTTGCCGTAAATCGCCGCCTCGTGGAAGGAGATTATGAACTCATCATCTCCGTCGGACAGGTCATCCCACACGAAGTCATCGGCATCGCCAACGGATTCAAGAACATCCTCGTCGGTGCAGGTGGCGTGGAGATGATTAACAAATCCCATTTCCTCGGTGCCGTAGATGGCATGGAACGCTTGATGGGAAGAACGGATACCTCGGTTAGAAGAGTCCTCAATTACGCACACGCACACCACCTGAAACAACTCGGCATTTTATACGTCATGAGCGTTATGGATGCGGATACCACCGGCGAACGTGTGATGCGTGGACTCTACGTCGGCGATGACGCGCAGACCTTTGAAACCGCCGCGGAATTGAGTAGAACCGTTAACATGACGTTCTTAGATGAACCCTTATCAAAAGTAGTCGTCTATTTGGACCCAATAGAGTTTAAAAGCACATGGCTCGGCAATAAGGCGATCTACCGCACACGGATGGCAATGGCAGACGACGGTGAGTTAATTATCATCGCGCCCGGTCTCCGAGAATTCGGGGAGGACGCAGAAATCGACCGACTCATCCGAAAGTACGGCTATCGCGGTACACCCGCAACGCTCAAGGCAGTCTCAGAAAACCCAGAGTTGCAAGAAAACCTCTCTGCCGCCGCGCACCTAATTCACGGCAGCACTGAAGGACGTTTCAAGGTCACTTATGCGACCGGGCATCTCACCCAGACTGAGATTGAATCCGTTGGCTACCAATGGGCACCTGTAAACGAAGTTATTGCCGAATACAATCCAGAGACGCTTGTTGACGGCTTCAACGATGGCAACTTCTTCTACATCAGCGAACCCGGACAAGGCTTATGGGCATTACGCTCGCGGTTTGGTAATTCATGAATTTCAAGAGAAAAAAGGAGCACAAGATGCAACCGTTCAAGGTTATCGTTGAAAAACATACTGATGGCTATGTCGCCTACCCACTGGGATTAAAGGGTGTTGTTATAGGTCAAGGCGACACTTATGAAGAAAGTGTTGCGGACGTAACCTCAGCAATTCGGTTCTATATTGAGACTTTCGGAAAAGAGGAACTTGAAGTTGAGGAACCTGCTTTGGACGTTTTCGTAACCGAAGTGAATATCTGATGCCTCCTTTTTCCAACAGATGCGAAAAAATAGAATTATCCCTATATTAGACGATGAGGAGAAACAACCATGCGTTCACTCTCTTTTATTTTTGCATTCCTGCTTGTCATCGGCACCTACACAGCACAAGCGGTCAATGAAGATGCATTGCTGCTCTATCTACCCTTCGATGACGGAGCAGGGAAAAGTCCCAAAGATGCCTCTGGCAACGAAAATAAAGTCACTATTCAAGGGAATTTGAAATGGGTCAAGGGCAAAATCAACGGCGCACTTGAATTTGACGGAGGCGCGGCGAATTTTGTCGAAGTCGCACACAGCCCCGATCTTGAAGGCATGAAACAACTGACAGTCGAAGCCTGGGTTCAACCTTTGGGACCAGATGCACTTGCAAGAGGTATTGTCTCTAAACGCGCAGCATGGCAGAATTCGGATGTTTACAACCTCTTTTCGTGGAATGAGAGCAAGTTCTGGGCAAGGGTGAACGCCAAGGACGGTCAACAAATTTCATCGGAATCCGTCTTGGAAGACAAAAAATGGATGCATCTCGCTTACGTGTATAACGGCAATACAAAGAAACAACTGCTCTACCTCAACGGCGAACTCGAAAACGAAGTAGATCATCCTGAAGATGAAGTTAGCAAGGGTGAAAAACCTGTATGGATTGGGACGCTCAACCAAGGGTACGCACAAACGTGGAATGGTCTCATTGATGAAGTCAGAATTTGGAGCACCGTTCTCACCGAAGATGAAATCAAATTGTCAATGGATGGAGAACTCCTACCGGTCGAACCTTCTGGGAAAGCCACGACAACATGGGGACACATTAAGACAAGATGAATATGGACGTCACTGCTTGGGAACTTCCTAACGGAGCAATTGCGCGGTTAGGACGTGGAATAATAAGAGATATGGAACCCTCGCCAGATGGAAAATATCTCGTTATGGCGACCAGTATTGGAGCCTGGTGGTATGAACTCGCCACAATGCAACCAATCGCGCTCTGGGAAACAGAACGCGGGTATCTTTCGACACTTAAATTCTCACCTAACGGTAATCTACTCGCTACGGGTAATGAAGAAGGACACATCAAAGTATGGGATATCCAACGCCAACACTGCATCTTTGAAATGAGCCGGGAGAGTCGGAAAGGATGGCTTAATGGTGTTTCCCAACTTGCCTTTTCACCAGATGGACAACACCTCGCTTCTTCTGGTGGAAAATACGATGCTGTTTACGTCTGGCATCTCGAAACCGGTGAACAGATTGCCAAATTCACCGTTGATGAAGCACTTCAACCTCGCCATCGCCCGAGTCGCATCCCAATTACCTTTTCACCTGACGGAAAATGCCTCATAGGTGCAACCCCCGAAAATACCTTCTCAGTCTGGGACATCGAAACCGGTGAACGTATCGCTCACCTCACAGAACATTCATTTCGGTTGACTGCTCTGTTTCTTTCTCCATGTCGTAAGTTTTTAGCATCCGTAGATGGGGATGGCAACCTCCGCAAGTGGGAGGTTAATAAACTCATCGCCAATACATCCATTCCAATCGTCACATCCTTGCCAAAGGTGATCAATTGGATACAATACACCTTCTCACCCGACAGCACTTTGCTTGCTGCGAAAGTTTCTGGAACAACTATTACGGTTTCAGATGTAGAAAACGATAGAGAAATTGCGACCTTAGACCATAAAGAGACCATTAAAAGGGTCCGTTTTTTACAAAAAGGTTCACAATGGGTTATAAGGGGTGAAGATACGATTCAGGTGTGGAACGTCGGGGAATCCGCGCCCCAGTCTTCGGTTATTCGCGGACACACGTCGGTGTGTGGTTCCGTAAAATTCTCGCCAGATGGTCAGACCCTATCTGTCGGATATTTTTCAGGCGATATTCACTTACGAGATGTTCAAGATCTAAAACTACGAACAACCTTCAGCTGCGAAGGTCTTAACATGACCCGTTCCATTGACGTTTCGCCCTGTGGCAACCAGTTAGCTGCCACCTCCTACGATAAGATTGTGAGAGTGTGGGACATTACAAAACCAAAAGCACCACCTATTGAACTCGTAGGACATCAAGCCGTCCTCTATGCCCTCGCTTTTTCTCCAAAAGGCGATCTATTGGTGAGCGCGGATTCTAACGGTGTTTTAGGCGTATGGGATGTAGAGGACGACTATAAACTTCGACTGTTTACGGAAGAAACGGATTGGATATGGTCGATTGCATTCTCACCTGACGGAAAGTCCGTTGCGACTGCACACGAGAGCAAAAGAGCCAAACTCTGGGAAATTGAAAGCGGAAAGCAAATTACCGAATTCTTTATGAATCATCCCCAAGAGACTGCAAAATACAAGGGCGACGATCATCAAATTCAGAAGAGACTCAAATGGTTGGAAAAAGGTAAGGAGTACACATCTACCCCAAAAGCAATCGTATTTTCTCCTGATGGCACTCTGATTGCAGGCGGCGTGTTTCGGGAAATTTGGTTATGGAACGCTATAACCTACGAAACTCACATGGTGATATGTTTACCACACGGATGTTGGAGAGCTGAAGCACTAACTTTTTCCCCGTGTGGACGCTATCTGGTTTCCGGAGCATCGTGGCAAGGCACTGATAAGGTCTCCATCCGTTTGTGGGAAGTTGCTACTGGCAAAAATATCGCTACCTTCTGGAGCCATCCAACTGATATTCAGTCGCTCGCCTTTTCGCCTGACGGAACGCTTTTGGCAAGTGCAAGCTATGACGGCACTATTCTATTATGGGATATGAAGCCTTATCTCTCTGCTACCGACTAACCCTGAACTGAGAGTTAAGTGAACAACTCCGGCAATTCAGAAAGACTCTGAATCGTCTCACGCCACTTGCCAGTTTGTGTCCCATCACGGTCAAGCAATATCGGACGAATCCCCACATTTTCTGCCCCGATGATATCCGCCGCGTAGGTATCCCCGACATGAACGGCTTCCTTCGCTGAAACTCCAACCGCTGCGAGTGCGTAGTTGAAGATATGCGGATCCGGCTTTTCCGACCTCACGCGCCCATCATGTGAGGCGACAATCGCATCAAAATACTCGGCAATGCCAAGTCTTTCAGTGAGCGGATCCAAGGGTGTATCCCAATTGGAAACGATCGCTAACTTGAAACCCGCACCTCGTAAACACTGAAGTGTGGGCACAACATCGTCGTAGAGCGTAGCACTATTCGCAGCAAAGAGGCGGTGTCCAGATTGTAACAGCTCCCACGCGATCTGTTCCACGTGCTTCTTAATGCCGACTTCTCTTATAAATTCGCATTCTCGCGTCATCACAGTCATAGACAATTCCAGCAAAGAAAATTCCGTAGGAGGGTCGGGTGCCGATGTACCAGCAAAGAGACGTTCTAATGCTGTGTCACAGCGTTCCGAATTGACCTCAACACCATACCTTTTAGCGATTCTTTCAAGGTTTTCCGCAAGCGAATGCCTATAAAAACACAATGTTTGATAAAAATCAAAGAAAACAGTTTTCGTCATAATTTTCTTGTGAACACTTGCGCTTTCAGATACCTCTATTCAAAAAGCACTTCCGTGAAATCTTCAAGGCTTTTCACGTTAACAGCAATGAGAAGCAGCTGCTCAAGACGTTGCAAGTCATCTATATTTTTCAGGGCTGGTGTTAGAGCGCGCACGGCCTCTACGTGGAATTTTGTATTGAGGACTACCAAAAGGTTTTTGACAGTCGCCTCTTTTGCCCCTTGTTCAATACCTTGCTCAATGCCTTGTTCAATACCTTGTGCCATAAATTTTTCGCGTTGGCGTTGCCAAAAAGGAGATTCTTGCATAATTGCCTCCGGTATCTGTTCAAACAAACTTGGGTCATGGACGAGCTCCCCGAAAAGGGAAAGTCCGTAAAGCAACGTCCCTTTCGTGGGCGAGTCAACAGGAACGTTTATCGTTGCATCAATGCATTGTTGCACCCACCGGTCAAGGGACATATCGTCAGGCGGTTTCATCAGCGGTGTGAACGGCAATAGCCCAGGTGTCTGTGCCTCTAAAATCGTTTGTCCTTCTATCTCAATGAGCCGTATGACTTTATAACTCAGCCGGTAATCGTAGCCATTCCAACGATATTTATATCCCCCCGGATCGTTTTTGCCCGCGCTCGGGTGAAAGTAAATCACGTTGGAATAGACAGGTAGTTGGTGTTCACCGACGAGATACCCGTGATAGTGAGCGTTCCGGGCCCACATCGGTTTTTCCGTGCTGTCGCGGAGTTGCAGTTCAATGTGCAGAACAGCATCACGGCCATTGAAATGGACACGCTTCGTGATGTCCGTACGAAATGCGCGAACCAGTTGCTGCTCACTGTCAAAGTCTGCAAGCACTTCAACATCAGGCACGTTCAAGACAAAACACGCAATTTCGTTGATCCGCTCATTCAGAATGTCTTTTCCTGTCGTATCGTATTGTTGGGCCATGAGATATTATATAACAGATTGTTAGCAGAGGTCAAGGTTAAGCAACCAGAGGCATTTAGTTTTCGGTTTTTCTTTTGTTATATTTCACAAATGTGAATATCTTGAGATAAGCAGAAGTCGCGTGATTATTCACGCGACTTCTGCTATACTTCACCCGAAAACGAACCCATTTTGAGGTGAAGCATGACAAGAACACCTTCTTGCCACTTACTTGAGATGTTAGCAGAAGTGCCAGATCCCCGCAAGCGAAAAGGCAAACGCCACTCATTGACCGCTATCCTGAGTTTGACGGTCATCGCCTTGATGTGCGATCAGAAAAGTTATACCGCCATCGCCCTGTGGGCACGCAAGCAGCCCAAGATCGCAAAAGTCTTAGGATTTACGCGAACCCCGCCCTGTCCAGCAACGTTTCATAACCTTTTCAAACGCCTCGACGTTGTGAAGTTAGAACAGATTTTGACGCAGTGGGTCACCAAGACCCTTCAACGCATACCTATCCCCTTTGAGACGCGTCTGACTGCCGTTGCGATAGATGGGAAAAGTTTACGCGGGTCTGCCACCCGAAAAACACCTCAGACGCATCTGCTCGCAGCCGTCTTTCACGACTTAGCCATCCCCGTGGCAGCATGTGCCGTCAGCGAAAAAACCAATGAAGTTTCGGTTTCCAGAGAACTCCTGAAAGCCTTCGACGTCAGCGAGAAAGTCATTACTACCGACGCACTCTTGACCCAACGCGCATTTTGCCAAGACATCCTTGACCTACAAGCCGATTATCTGCTACCCGTCAAAGCGAATCAGAAGACGCTCTTTGAAGATATCCAAGACCTATTTCAACCCTTCTCCGAGGAAACACCTCCCGAAGCCACAACCCCCGAGTTCGCACTCATGCACACTGAAGCCGAGGCATATCTGCGAACACATCAGCACGTGGAAACCGCACACGGCTATACGACGACCCGCACGCTGACGGCAAGCACCTTACTCAACGACTACACCGACTGGCCAGGCGTGCGACAAGTTTATCAATACCACAGCCAACGCAAGCATCTCGCAACAGGCAAACACACCTATCAGACGCAGTATGGCATCACGAGTCTGACACCCGAACATGCCTCCCCTGAAGACTTGCTAAACTGCCGACGCGGACATTGGACGATTGAGAACAAACTTCACTGGATACGAGACGTGGTTTTTCGCGAAGACGCTTCACAAGTCCGAACCGCAGGCATTCCCCACGTCATGGCAGCTCTCCGCAATACCGCACTTGCTGTTTTACGCTTCACTGGACATACGAAAATCACCCAGGAACTTCAAACTTTCGCTGCAAAACCTAAACTCGCAGTTAAACTCATAATATGAAAAACCTTAAAACTAAATGCCTCTGGTTAAGCAACGCTGGCAATTCAGACAAGCTTTGGATTGTTTCATGCCACCTGCCGGTTTGTGTCCCGTCTCGGTCAATCAGTATCGGGCGAATCCCGGCGTTCCTTGCCCCAACAATATCCGCTTCGTAGGTATCCCCAACATGAACGACCTCCTCCGCTGAAACCCCAACTTTTGCCAGTGTATAATTGAAAATATGCGGATCCGGTTTTGCGGACTTGACGCGTTCATCATGCGAGGCAACAATGATGTCGAAATAGTGAGCAATACCAAGCCTCTCAGTAAGCGGATCCAGCGGCGTATCCCAATTGGAAACAATCGCTAACTTGAAACCCGCATCGCGCAAATGTTCAAGTGTCGGAATAGCATCGTCGTAGAGCGTAGCAGCACTCGCAGCAAACAGCGAGTGTTCAGATTGTAATAATTCCCACGCGATCTGTTCCACATGTTCTTGAACGCCGAGTCCTTTTATAAATTCGCAGTAACTCCCAATAATTTCTTGCATTGTTCCAAGAAGAGAGTGTGTGGTAGGATCCGACCCGGATGCTTCGGCATACAGGTTCTCGCGTGCCTTTACATAACGTTCCGGGTCAACTTCAAATCCATACCGCTCGGTAATCTTTCGGAGTCTCGGTTCAAGCGACTGTCCCCAAACACATAGGGTATAATAAAAATCAAAGAAAACTGCTTTTATCATAATTTACTGAATGCCCTCTATCAAGACAGAGAGGCAGCTGCCCTACTGTATTTCCGATTTAAAGAGCGTTTCGGTGAAGGCTTCAAGGGTGCTCGCATTGATGGCATTAAGATGCAGCTCTTCAAGGCGTTTCAAATCGTCTATATTTTTAAGTGCCGGCGTTAGGGCTCGCACTGCCTCTGCGTGGAATTTTGCGTTGAGGACCGTCAGGAGGTTTTTGAGGGTCGCCTCTTTCGCCCCTTGTGTGATACCTTGTGTGATACCCTCCGCGATAAATTTTTCGCGTTGGTGTTGGAAGAAAGGAGATTCTTGCATGAGTTCCTCCGGTATTTGTTCAAACAGGTCTTGGTCATGTACGAGACTCCCAAAGAGGGAAAGCCCATAAAGCAATGTTCCCTTCATTGGTCGGTCAATGCGGATGGCTATTGTTGTGTCAACGCACTGTTGCACCCATCGCTCAAGAGGCATCTCCGCTGGTGGTTTCATGAGCGGTGTGAACGGCAAGAGTCCTGGTATCTGCGCCTCCAAAATCGCTTGCCCCTCTATCTCAATGAGTCGTATCACCTTATAGTTGAGTCGGTAATCGTAACCGTTCCAACTATACTCGTAGACCCCTGGGTCGCTTTTCCCGGCGTTTGGATGGAAATAAATCACATTGGAATAGACAGGTAACTGGTGTTCTCCAATAAGATATCCGTGATAGTGGGCGTTTCGAGCCCACATCGGTTTTTCCGTGCTGTCCCGGAGCTGTAACTCAATGTGCAGCACGGCTTCATGGGTGTTGATGCGGACGCGCTTTGTAATGTCTGTGCGAAACGCGCGGACGAGTTGTTGCTCGGTGTCAAGGTCTGCAACTACTTCGAGATCAGGTACGTTCAGGACAAACTGGGCAACCTCGTTAATCCATTCATTTAGGATATCTTTTCCTGTCGTATCGTATGCTTGTGCCATAGAGATATTATACAATAGGGCACTAGTGAACATCAAGGATAAAAGGTTAGAGGCATGTTTAGCGATAGCACGTCGGATCAGGAATACCCGCCTCTTCAAAACCTCTCTTTCGGAGCAGACAACTATCACATCCACCACACGCGCTGCCTGCGGCATCTGGATCGTAACAACTCAAGGTAAGGCTATAATCGACACCGAGGGCAGTGCCAATTTGAATAATCTCCGCCTTCGTTTTATACATCAATGGAGCGCAGATTGTTAGTTTCGTCTTACCTTCAACACCGGCTTGTGTCGCAAGGTTCGCCATCGCCTGATAGGCTTCTATATACTCTGGGCGACAGTCTGGATAGCCGCTGTAATCAATGGCATTGGCACCGATAAAAATGGTATCAGCATCGAGAACCTCCGCGTAAGCAAGGGCGTAGGAGAGGAAAATCGTGTTTCGGGCGGGGACATAAGTTATCGGTATGCCATTTCCCATTTCTGTATCAGGTCTGTTCTTTGGAACTTCAATATTTGCTGTCAGTGCTGAGGCCCCAAATGCACGCAGGTCAATGTCAACGATCGTATGCTCTCGGACACCTAACATCTTTGCAACGTTTTCTGCACATTCTAACTCTACTGTGTGCCGTTGACCGTACCGAAAACTCATTGCATAAGTGTCGTAACCTTCATCGCGCGCAATAGCGAGTGTTGTTGTTGAATCCAAGCCACCACTGAGTAAAACTACCGCTTTTTTAGACACTAACTTTCTTCCAAAAAGAAGGGGAAAGTTGGTAAATTAGCAAGTGCTCTAAGGTTCTGCAAGTTATGTTTGATACACAACCTAACTTTAGTTCACTTTAGCTACACTTCACAACTTTCCACCTTTTTAATCTTTTTTACTCCCCTTCAAACTCCAATTTCGCGAAACGCATAAAGATGCCACCGCCCGGTCTACCAAACGGACCGTTGACAGCCAAACATGCGATGACATGTTTCGCACCCGGTTCCGCGCTTTCAGTGACAACAACGCGTTGCGGCGCATTGAAACCAGACGCAGCCCCACGTCCTGACTCGCCGAAAGCCAAGTCGATTTCACCGTCAACCCAGACCTCGCCGTAGTCGTCAATGCACGTGTGAAACCATACCTCTGAGCCAGCAATCGAAACACCATCGACTTCCTCTGGAAGCGTCACTGTAATCCGATACCACCCAAAGCAAAGTCCCGTCGAAATAAACTCTTGAATATCTTCACAGACCGGCCAGGCTGAATCGTCATAATCCGCAAGACGAGCAGGCGTTTCCGGCAACTGATCGACCAAACCACCGTTCGGTTCACCCGGAACAAGCCCATCGCCATAACGCCATTCGGAATTAGTGAGTTCACGATGTTCTGGATTTTCTAAATCAAGTTCTGCAATAATCATTAGCATTCCTTCCTTATTTTCAAAATAGCGCAAACTGTATGAAGATAAAAAAGTAAATTAGATAATCAACGGGCAATAAATTGTCCTACTACAAACGGACTGGTTCGTAGTAGTGCGATTCATCGCACGTTGGGAAATTACCGAATTAAATTCTTAAACTTCACTCAATTTGTGATTATAGTATTTGTATGCCAAAGCTTGTAGGCGATACCTGTTGAAACAATCAGGAAAATTCCTGCGACAATAAACGGAATGTGAACAGAGATGTTAATCAGAAAACCGCTTGCAACGTAACCAAGAAGAAATCCGGTGCTCCACGCCAAGTGTGTAAGACCGACCCCGTGTCCCTTCTCGTGGGGTTCAGTAAACTCATTGATAAATCGTGGAATAGTCGTTGACAGTCCCCATGCGGCACCTGCACCAAGTATCCCATAAACCTCCAGCGCGATTAACGAGTCATGAAAAAACGCCACACCAAAAGCGAGGAGCGTAACAATCGCACTTGCCACAAGTGCAGGCGCACGGTGCCCAACCGCGTCACATATCCTTCCAACAGCCAATTGACACCCGAAAGCGAACAGTAGGCTAATTGCCCCATAATAACCCGTCGCCTTTACCCCAGCGAGACGCTCAATCAGAATCGGCATCAATAGGTTCACCGACCCCCAATAGTAGGTCGGGAAAACCCGCAAACCGATCAACATCCGCATCTCTCGCCGCCGACTTAAACTTAGATATGCTGGAACGTTAAGGGCTGATTTCCATAGCCTATCGCGTTTCCCTTTGGGCTCTGGCGCGTGTTGTCCAGCTAAGCGCGGTAAAAAGAGAAACCCCGCCACAAACAGTACACCCGCCAAAATCACCGCGCCGATGCCGAAAACATTATAGTCCGTCCGGTCGATGACTTCACCGGCAATTGCACTCCCGACCGCACTTCCCAGAGTCATGCTGATAAAGTACCAACTCGTCGCCCATCCCAACCGATTCGGAGGCACAGCACTAATGAGATAACTCTGCCCACCTGCAGTTTTGAAACCCGATGCAATACCCTCATAACAGAGAATACCCCAAAGAAACAAAGGCGTTTGGGTTGTGAAAAGCCCACCTATCACCACTGCCCCTGTCATCCCAATCAACAAGGTCGGTTTCCGTCCGAACCGGTCGCTGAGTGTGCCACCAATTAGTGCCGAAACACCACCGAGTCCAATAGGAAGTGCGCGCAGTAGTGCCGCAAACAGTGCCGTTTCTTTCAAGATCCTTTCGGCATAGACCGGAAAAAGCATCTGTACAGGTCCTGTTACCAGGCCGACGGCAAACACGATGCTGCAAAGAAGAACAAACCCCCGACTCCACATATTTTTAACGATTCACTCTGAGCTGCTGCGTCCGTTGTCCTTGCAGTGTTCCAATCGTTAACACACCTTTCATAACTTAAAGTGAGTCTCTTAACAATTTTAGGGAATCAACGCCCGGATTTAATTGTTAAAAATAACGGAGCAGGCTATCCGTAATATTGGGCGCAGCCGTCCCAAGCCCACACGCACTCGTCGCCTTCATGACCGCCCCGATTCTTGAAATCAACGCTTCTGAATTCGGCTGCAACGGTGCCGACAAAAGTTCCGTCAATCGTTGCGTCCCAATCCGACACGGGAAACATTTCCCACAAGATTCCTCAGCAAAAAATTCCATCGCATTGTGTGCAACATCAAGGATATCCCGCGTATCATCAAACACCATGATGCCCGCCGCACCGAGCATCGCACCCACCGCTTGGAAACTCGGCTCATCAATTGTCCTATCAAGGTTACTCCGAGCGATAAATCCACCAGACAGTCCCGCTGTTGTAATCGCTTGAATCTCACGTCCTTCTGGCGCACCACCCGCCCACTCGTAGAGAAGCACCTTTAACGGAAGCCCGAACGGCACTTCGTAATTCCCCGGTCTTTGGATGTCTCCAGAAAGGCTAATAATTTTTGTCCCCGCCAAGTTTTCGTCGTAACTGAGACTCTTATACCATGCCGCACCGTGTCTGACAATCTGAACAGCGGCGGCGAGAGTTTCGACATTGTTCACAACAGTCGGTAAATTCTCAAACCCATGGGTCACAGGGTACGGTGGACGGTTTCTTGGAAACGGATGTTTCCCTTCCAAACTGTTCAACAGCGACCCTTCCTCACCACAGACGTAAGCACCAGCCCCCCGTCGAATATAGATGTGGAAGTTAAAGTCTTCACCGAGAATAGCATTACCAAGCAGTCCTGCTGCCGCTGCTTCTCCAAGTGCACGTTCAAGTATTTTGAGGGTTTCTGGGTATTCATACCGAAGATAGATAAAGCCACGCGTCGCACCTGTTGCGTAAGCAGCAAGTACCATCCCTTCAATTACGGCGTGCGGCTCATAATCGAGGATAACCCGATCCTTGAAGCACCCAGGTTCACCCTCATCTGCGTTGCAGACGATTGTCTTCGGTTCACCCGGAGCATTCAAAACCGATTCCCACTTCATGCCAGTCGGAAATCCTGCACCACCTCTACCCGCAAGTTGGCTCTCTTTAAGTGTTTCAATCACATCTGTTGGAGTAAGCCTTGTTACCGCACGCGCCAATGCTTCATAGCCGCCAGTGCGTTCGTAGCCTGCTAATGTCCTGCGATCAGGTTCTCGAATCTCGGCGAAGACACATTCTTCACCATCGCCCGGATATGGTGGTGGTAGCGGTGTGGGTTCTACGGAAAGCGCGTTCGCCTCTTTCCCGACGAAAACCTCGCGTCCCCTCAACACCGGCACACAATCGTCGCATCTGCCAGCACACGGCATTGGTATCGCACCCTCGTCTTTGAGTGCATCAAGGACTTCCAGTCCGCCTTGCAACCGACAAACCGGACCTGTACACACGCGTGGCGCGCTTTGTCCTGGGGCTTCACGGGCAAAGTGGTGGTAGAATGTTACGGTGCCAAACAGTTCGGCAAGCGGCATCCGAAGTCCGACTGCGATATCGCGAAGGACTGCCTCTGAAATAAATCCGTCTCGATCATGGAAGGCGTGCAGTAATGACAGCAATGGGGCGGGTTCATCACGCCACTGGGCAATCACTTCTCGGTTCGTCGGGGTTGACATCTAATTCTCCAGTCTGTAACACAAAGAATGGTATCCTTGTGCATCCTACCAATTCTCTAACTCCACGTCAACGCTTTTTTTGGAGTTACTCAGCTCCCTAAACTTTAGGAACGATCTCCAGTTTGTAGTAGGGCAATTCTGCGGCGTACTCGCTCAAATGCGAAGTGCATTATTGCCCGTGACCTTCACTGACTAAAAACCAAACACGCCTATCATTCAGGAACATCCACTTTAAAGGGATCTATGAGAGCATTCAATGCTCCCCGCTGCCCGTGGTCACGGCTCTCAAGATCGTGGAGTGCCTCTGGAATCTTGTCTTTGTGTTCATCAAAAGGAAACCACCAAGATGAATCGGCGTGATGAAACTGTTTCGCATAGACCCAGCGCAAGAACACCGTCATCCGAGGGTACGCGCCGTGATTCCAGCGTCTTCCGGCGTGTCGCGTGTTCGGCAGAAATACAATGAAGTCGCCAGCATTGACTGGAATGTTGTGGACCGTCGGCGGTGGATCGTCCATCGTGATGTGTTCGGGATACTGGAATTCGGATTTATGGCTTCCCGGAATACAGGCAAACCCGTTGCCGGGTGGCACATCCACTAACGAAACGGAGAGATTAAAGAAACTCGCGAAGATCTCATCATTGGCAACTTGGTATTGATGATGCGGACTTCTAAACCAACCTTTATGCCCACCGTGCAGCTCCAAACCGTCCGCATCTGGATAGCAGATATTCGCGACAACATCGAAAACCCGCGGATAATTCCACGTTAGGGCAGTCGCTACACGCAAAATCTCTGGATTCAAGATGAGCCGTTGGAATGCTTTATGCCCATAGTGCATGTTATAGACCCACCACGGTTTTCCCTCTGGTGCGTTGATTCGCATCGGTGACTTGAAATCTGATGCATCCCATTCGTACCACTCGAACATCTGTGCCTTCATCAGTTCAACGTCCGCTTTCGGCACAGCGTTGCGCACCACAAAATAGCCGAGTAGATCAAGGTGCCACTTTTCTTCCTGTGTCAGCATAGTTCTTCGCCCTTCTCCATTTTTTTGAGGATCCGTTTAGCAAATCCCTTTTCGCTCCATTGGACAGATTCCAGTTCGTATTGGTCTGTAGAGATACGATCCCGATGCGCTTCTATCGGGAGATTATAGTTCTCATTGAAGTAGAAACTGAATTGATACCGATTGAAGACGACCCGGCGTGGGTAATCAACTTTCCAAAATTTTGCACCGTGCATCAGTCTCGGCGAGAAGACAAGACAATCCCCTGCCTTCAACTCAAAAGTGATTGCAGGTGCCCACTCGTTATCAATGTCAAGTGTCGTCGGCAGCTTAATCAGGGATTTATGCGTGCCGGGGATACACATGAAACCGTTGTCTTTCGGCACATCAACAAGCGTTATGGCGGTGTTGACATAATTGCTATAAATCTGTCCGTTTCCAGCTTGGTAGTCGTTATGTGGATTATGGAAGCCATCGGGAAATTCAAAACCGCTGGTATCGCGGTGGAGTCTCTCTTTCTCACCCTCAGAGATAGAGCGTCGCTTCTGCAGAACAAGAGCGCAATTAAAGAGTCTCGGACGATTCCACATCAAGCCCATCACAACCCGCATCACCTTCTCATTGAGCGATAATCGCTCGAAAATCCGACCACCGTACTGAACATTGTTCAGTACACCGCTGTATTCGTCTTGGGTGACATTCACCGGTTCAGGTACTGTTTCGGGATCCGCAAACCACCTATTCGCGATCCCAAGCATTTGCTCGACCTCTGCTGGCGACACTACCTGTCGAAGCACCAGATAACCAAACAGATCATAGTGCCATTTCTCTTCTTCTGTGAGTGTGGACGGGAGATCAATCGCACTGTCTTCGCCGCGAATTAGCATGGTCCCTCCTCAGGATTTCCGTTCATTTTTTTCTCCTAAACCTTGCTTGTTCATACTGTATCGTTAATTACGTAATCCACTATAAACTGCCTGAGTGCTGCTTTTACCTCATCAGGCTTCTCCACCCAAAAGTAGTGGCCTGATTCAGGAATCGACACAAACGTTCCATAAAATAATTTGGAGGCTAATGTTTCTATAAAGTGCCCTGGACGCGGATCACAAGCACCATGAAGGAAAAGAAGCTGAACACCATTAATCTGAAGTATCTGTTCTTGAGACATTTTTTGCCAAATTCTAATATTTGATCGTAGCGAAACGGGTTTACATGTTTTAACACTACCCCACGGTTTGAATTCATAATTCTATCGGATGACAAATTGAACTCGGCGTAACTATACTACCTGACTGCATCCTTGTCAACCGAAATCTCTGACATCAAAATGGACTTTTAGCCGTAGTCTTACCACTTGACATGAAGACGGAATTCACGAATAATATAAGCATCAATTGGAACACTGCTGTCTCTCAACAATCGCGGTAAATCCGACCTGAGTGGTAACCTTAATTTAAAGGGGGCTGGCGATGAAAGTAGATCCACAACAACTCATTAATGACGGCTACATCGTGTTACGAAAGGTTGTTCCACCGGATCAGTTAGAGGAACTGAGGACGAATTTTGAAACTCTCGTTGAGAAACAAAAAGTAATCTGGGCAAGAGAACGGAAACCGGACGAAAAACCGGGGGGCGTTTGGACAACCAGTGGGCAACCGAGGGTGTTTTTCGATGAGGTCGTTGACACAGCGACTGCCAATACCGTCGAATTTTGCCTTCATGAGAATACGCTTGGTGTGAGTCAGCAACTCATGAGAGCACCTCATGCGGCAATAACGCTGATGGCACTGATGTGTAACCCAGTACAAGATCACGGTCCCGCCAGTTGGCATCGTGATATTGATCCGACGGTACAGGCACCGCTCAAGGGC
Source organism: Candidatus Poribacteria bacterium (assembly GCA_965232115.1). Lineage (GTDB taxonomy): Bacteria > Poribacteria > WGA-4E > WGA-4E > WGA-3G > WGA-3G. Next base: position 1,157,826 of record OZ246958.1, on the reverse strand, counting down.
ATGCAGATGGATTATGTTAAAAACGGACCGGGATACGTCCAATGGAACATCCCGCTTTACGATGATAGCGTGTTCTGGCTCGTGCCGAGAAGTTATCGTCGTCCGAACACACCCGAGGAATATCAACATTTAATGACACGTCCGCAGGAACCGATGCCGGGTGGGATTCCGATCGAACTCTCAGCAGGCGATGGGGTCGTCTATAGCCACATGGGCTTGCACTGGGGCAGCAACTATAGCACGAAATTGAGACGGACTGTTCACCTTGGCTATCGCGCCTTCGGTGGGGACTCGTATCCAATCGTTGACCAATTTTATTGGAATTTGGAATTCACACAACACCTTCCCACTGAGGCTCGCACTCGATTTGAACACTTCTTCCAACTCCATACGGAACAGTGTGATGTGATTGAAGCAACCTTTCACGCCATGTATAACAGGGATGCTGACAGTTTTCGAGAGGGGTTAGCGAAACTGCACCCGGGTGAAGAAGAACGCATGGTTGCTGTCATATTTCTCTCGAAGTTAGCGGATAAAGTCCACACACTCAAAGATCCCGAAGTAGAGAAACTTTCTGTTGAAGAGCGCATCGGCGCAATCTCTGCACATCGACTCAACTTCCATCTTTATGAAGACTTCGCAGAGCGTTTTTCCGCCGAAGCTGCCGAAAGTATCTGGCAACGGTTCTCGACGCTATACCAGAAGATTGAGGCAGAGGTTGCACGGTCTGTCCCCGACAGAACATCCCGTGTGATGCGCTATCAACTGACAGATATGCCAGCGAATTTCGAGGTAGAGGATTTCATTCAGAGTTGGTAGAAACACAGAACCGATTTCACTGCGACCGCTTACGGTGCTTGACATCCAGTTCACGAAGGAGTGCCAAAGTGTCCTCAAACGATAGTTCACCCATTGAAGCCGTGTGTTCGAGGTAATCGCGCGTTTTGTTGTTGAGCACACTGTAAAAGGCGCGCACCTCAGGATCGGGATGGTCTCGCCAAAGTTCGGCAGGTATCAACGAATCCTCGCTCAAGTACCGACGGTTCGGATGCTCGTAATAGACTTGTACCGTCTTGCGTTCTTCCTGAGTCGGACGGGTCGTAGCGGTGTGTAAAACACCGATATTGAAAAGTACGGCTGTCCCGGCGGGTCCATACAAATCGACAATCCCACCACGATCCAACTGCGCGTCTGTCTCGAGAATCTCAGCTTCCACGGATTCCGGCGATAAGGAGAAACAATGCGTCGTTTCGTTAACATCGGTCAGATACAGCATTAACTGGATGAACCCGATACGTAACGGATGTTCAAGCCAGTGCTTGGGACCATCTCGATGCCAGCCGCGATTCAGTTCACCATCGTACGGTGCCATGTGCCGGATGCAGATTTCTGAAAAGCAAGGCGCATTGCCCATCAGCGTGTGTAGGCAATCCATAACGATGGAATGCCGAATCACGTTGTCGAATTCAGGTGAAGTCAGAAGTGCGTCGCAATTCACAGTCTGGTAATGTCCAATGGGATACCAATGATCTTGAACCTCAGTGCGGTCCCGATCAAAGATATGAACAAAATCCGCAACCTCGGCAGCACTCAGAATCTTACCGAGTGAGATATAGCCATTTTCTTTAAAAAACGCATAATCTGCTGGCTTCATGTAATTCTCCTTGCCTCGATTCTCTGCGGTCTGTGAGTTCATTATTTCGGGAATTTGTAACGTACCCGCGATTTCCATTAACTCGCTTGTAAGCGTCGAATTCGAGCTGGCGTGTCGTCGTTCTGAATCTCCGAAGAGAGAATTCGGAGGCTCCGATCCTCAATCGGTAGTTCCACTTTTACACCACCACGGCGATGCGATTCCCGAAGTGCCATAGCCACCTCCAACGCAGCACGTCCATCTTCGCCTGAACACTTCGGAGACGTTCCATTCTCAATGGCACTAATGAGATCTTCAACGATTGTCAGTCCCATACCTTGCATTCGCACGGGGATTGGGAATGGGCATGTCGCAGGCACACCACGTCCACGCCGTCCACCGGGAATTACACGAATCAACTCGAACGTCTCGGCATTGTTGACAGAACGGATACGTCCCGTTGTGCCGATGACATCGACTTCCCACGGTGCCGCGCCACACGATGTGCTGCGGAGATACGCACGCACCCCGTTATCAAAAACGAGGTAGCCGTTTCCCTGCAGATCACTTTCACCCGCGGCGGCTTCATCGGACTCCATCTCACCAAAGACCCACTCCACATTCCCACCTGCCATATAGCGCAAAATATCAATGGCATGGCTCCCATTATGCGACAATCCACACTGCGCATAGACCGTCACCTGAAGCACATCGCCAATTTCGCCGTCATCAATGAGCCGCCGTGCTTCGCTGAAGAACGGATTCCAACGTCTGGCACAATTAATCGCCAGCGCGACTCCTTCTGCGCGGCAGGTCTCCACCATCGCATCCGCTTCGGCAAGGCTCAGCGCAATTGGTTTCTCTGCCCAGATCGCCTTGACACTGGAACGGGCTACATCCTGCACAATAGTCGATCGGATCCGTGCTGTCGTGCAGACGCTCACGATGTCAAGATTTTCTTTCTCCAGCATTTCACGGTAATCGCTGTAGATATGCTCAGAACTCAGTCCCCACCGTTCACCGAAGATCGCCGCCTGTTCAGCGTGCAGATCAGCCCCTGCAGATAGTTCCACATTCGGTGCATCATAGTAAGTTGGACCGTGGCAATACGGCAAAAAGATTGATCCACCTTGTGTGATTTCGTCATCAAAAGTGCTACCCATACGTCCCAAACCGATTACGCCTGCTCGATACGTTGTCATACTTTTTCCTCCAGAGGAATTGTGTTAATAAACAAGACGAACCAAAGCATTTCCACGTTTACGAAACATCATCAGCTCTCAATACAAAGTCTGGTCCACGGATCCCATTTTGTGCTAATACCTGAAGGTATCTACCTCTTTTTATGGTTGATAGAGTTCTTCCAGTGGAAATCCAGTGGTAAGAACTCTGACTCTCCAAATCTTCAAGGTTTCTCGCGGAACGTTTGCGCCACTGCTTTAACCATTCTAATTTTGCTGTGACTTCTCTCACTTTACGCGTATTGTCCGCCGGATGAACTTCAACATAGTAGATATGATCTTTATAGCCAAATACATAATCCCAACGGGGATCGTTAAGATAACGTCTCTTGAGACAAGTATCTATGTCAACACTCCCTGTCAAATCACGTGATTCACGCACTTCTATTTTTCTGCTATTTGCCCCCAACGCCTGTAACCCAGCTTTCAGACACTGGGCAATCTCAGGAATGCTCTGAACAGCATCGATAAAATTCAAAGATCACTCTCCCACACGGCTCTAGTAACAACATCAGCAGACTTCGTACTAAACAGTGTAAGCCCACCCCAATCCGATACTGCTTCATCCGGGTCCTCAGCATCTAACGTTGAAATATCTTTGACGCTCACAACACTCTCTTGACGAGAAAAATAATAGGTTTTGAATGTTTTTTCATCTAATATCGTCTCCGCAAGGTTCTTGGAATAGGCATTTGCATTCAAATCCAACAACTGTCTTAACCGTGTTGGAGCAGCATCTGATTTAGCAATAAATCGAATTGCCCAGATGAGCTCTAAAATTTGGGATGAATGTGTAGAAACGATGACTTTGTAGCCGCGCCTTAGAAGTTCCAAAAAAGTAAGGAGCAACGCTGAGATCGCTTGTGGATGTAGCCCCATTTCCGGTTCTTCAATAATAACCCAGTCAATGTTATCTTTCTTCTGGACCTTCCCAGAAGGCATTAACCAATATAGTCCCAATAGGAGAGGTGTGAATTCTCTTTGTCCGGTTGACCAAGTCATGAATGGTAACTGAGTGCCTGCAACGTCTAAGACAATGCGTTTGCGTAACCCGGATCTATCCAATTTGACTTCTGCTTCTCCAAAGATGCTTTTCCCGATTGCATTTCGTATTGTCTTATCCATACGACCTTCCTGCGGAAATATAGCACCCTCGCCTGAACCTAAACCCTTTTCCATCAATAGGCGCAACTCCTCGCTGAATGCCTTAACAACGTATGGATCACTTGTCGCATAGTCTGTAAACGCGCGGGGCCAGCCGTCTTTAAGCGTTACAACCCGGTGTGCCGGTATCAGGAATAGGTTTTCCTTTGTTTTTCTTTTTGATAACGCCTTTCGAGGTGTAAAATCTACCTTATCAACGCTGACTTTCGTCTCATCCTTGTTCCAGATCGTCTGCATCCCTTCACCAAAATAAAGGAACAGAAAATTATCAACTTTTTTCTGCCAATCAAAACCGTGTTTTTTCAGAGTTTGCGTAATATCACCAGCGTCTAAAATGAGCTTTAGAAGTTGTAATAAGATACTTTTTCCGCTTGCTTGTTCACCGACAAACACCGTCATATCCCCAAAGGAGATGTCGGCTTCCGGAATTTGTCCGAGTGAAGTCAGTTTAAGATTTCTCATAATTCCTCTACTCCGTTTTCCAATACGCTAACTGAAAAGTTAATATCGCAACCTATTCTAATACTTATTTTACCACAATTTAGATTTTCTCATAGACAAAATCCAACCACTTGTCTTGTGGCGGTATAATGTTGGGTTTCGGTGAAATCGGATTTTATAGTGGATCCCGTAATTATTTATACACTTTACATCGGCGAGGTTAGGAAACCTCGCCTACCCGTTCTGAGGTAGGTGCGGTTTCCCAACCGCACCTTCTGTAAACTTACGCAATTTTGATCGTAGCGTGCTTTGTGAGATGGAAACCCCTATCTTAAAAAAACAGTAGCACAAACTTCATAAAGTTTGTGCTACATGCTGATGGATTTTGAAACTGAAAACAAATTCTTCAACACATCCGAAAGATTTATAGTGGATCCCGAAATTATTTGCACACTATGCATCGGCGAGGTTAGGAAACCTCGCCTACCAATGGGGCGGAAGTGTGAATTTATTTTTAGAATTCACTATAATCAATCTGGGAATTGCGGAGAGACTAATCGATCTGTTGGTATCCCCGGCTTCAGATTTTTGATACCAACTGTTCCAAAGTCTTTTAAGTCTACCGCCGCAACCCATTTCTGTATCTCATGATATTGCTTGAGGTTACGATTCTTAAATCGGGATTGGGCGTAAGCACCGAAAAAGCACCACAGTCCAAACAGCCCTAAATCGGCCCAGCGAACTTCCGTCGTCTCAATTGATTCTACACGTGTTCCCAAGGTGAACACAAGAGCTACTACCAATAGCACTAAACAAATCACAGGAAAAGCTATAATAAATCGCATGTTATCTCCTTATCTATATCCTTGTAATCAAAACGCCCTGATCGCTCATAGGCATTACAGACGCTTATCAACACAAACCCATATCGCCTTAATCTGCGGCTTTTATAACCTTTCCGACAGCAGAAGCGTGAACGGTGCCATCTTGCGAAGCAATTTCGGCTTCGACGGTAATAAGCCGCCGAGTCGTTCTGACACGGGTCGCAGAAATTGTTAACTCCGTGTTCGTCTGCACGATGGTGTGAAAACGGACATCCAGGGAAACCGTGAAACATAAACCTTTAAAACAGGCGACCCCGGCTAAACTCACGGCTTCGTCCAACAAGGAAGTGATAACGCCACCGTGTAAAACTGTGGGCCAGCTGGAAAGATGCTCTAAGGGATTATAACGGAATTGGATGCTTGTTTCATCCGCACTGACATCTACTGCGTCACTCGCGACGAACGGGTTTTCCAATTTATCATTTTGGCTCACATTGTGACAAAACCCTGAAGCATAGTCCATTCCATCGGACAAGAAAACGTCCAGTGCGCTCAACACCTCTTCAAAGGGTTTGGATTTGCCCTCTACTGGGGAACGTTGCCGTTCCATGACGGTAGAAAACACGCGGTACCCCGTGTCACGGGAGAGGGGCATGCTCAGGTTTTCCGGCACAATTGCATTCACACAGATATTAGCGTTTGCCACCTCCGCCGCCAATGCTCTCGTCATCTCCTTGATACTCGCTTTTGCGACTTGCAAGGGGGTCGCCTGATCTGGAAACGAATTAAGGGTAGGTTGGGCGATGTTCACAATCCGACCATAATTTTGGCTGCGCATGTGGTCCAACACAATTCGACAACAGAAAAACGCGCCCTTCAAGGTCCCAGAAGCAAAATTATCCCATTCTTGCTCTATACTCTCTATGCTGTCTATTGGGTAGGGGCCCTCCTGAATATCTATACTATTGATGAGTATATCAATATGTGGAAATACCGACAGGATGGATAAGAACGCATTGTCGGCTTTGTACCACTCGAAAACATCCGTACAGATCGCGAACGCCTGTCCTCCAGCAGAAACTATCTCATCTGCAACCGCAAAAACCCTTAAGGCATCGGAACCAATTAATGCCAAATTCGCCCCGGATTTCCCTAATTCCATAGCGATCCGTCTACCCGTAGCCTTGTCCGCTCCCGTTACAACCACATTTTTCCCACTGACATCCGTCATCTTTCCGTCTTGTAAACTATACTGCATCTTGACTCCTTTCAGAACTTATGCAAAATTCCGAATACCCCCCTTTATCCCCCCGCAAGCAAGGGGAAACTTACAGGAGAATATGTTATCTCCCTAAGACGTAATCTTGCAATTGAGAAGGGAACCTCTCAACCTGAAAAGAAAGGGTCTGAAAACTCGGAGACACTTTCTTTACCTCATGCCAATCCTTCAAAAGAGAGGAGTGATCCTGAATACCCAGACCGTTGACAACAAAATCGATATGCGAGAAGACAGATAAGATTGATAGATACGCCTTGCTCGTCTTACGCAATTGATAACCCTCTGTGCAAACCGCGAACGCCTGACCTCCGAAAGATTGTATCTCCTTCACAACTGCCGAAATCTTTGCGGCATCGGAACCGACGATTGCCAAGTTCGTTCCTAATTTCGCCAATTCCACCGCAATTCTTCTACCTGTACTGCTGTCTGCTCCTGTCACAACTACATTTCTGTGCCTAAAATCCATAAAATGCCTCCTTACGAACACACTATTATGTCTCGCCGAATATGAATCGCGATATAACCTATATAAGCAACAAACGTGCCAATCGAGAAAACTGGAGCTTCTCTGACACGTAGAACCGTGTGGACCCGCGCAGCATCAGGGCAGAGCCTCCCTTGCGTCGCGAATATATGTGAATAAGGAGTTTTTAAAGGGGTGTAGCAAAATGCTACACTTTATGATAGGGATATGGGAAAAAAGCAAGGCGGTACCTGCTTTTAAAGTGTTGTGTAGCAAGCTGCTACACCTGTAGCATTTTGCTACAGGTGTTTAAGACGAGCGGGTCTATTTTACGAGACGCGTCTATTTTAGCAAGCCGTATTCCTTTAATTTTCGGTGAAGCGTCGACCTGGCGATACCTAATTGCTGCGCCGCGTGTGAGATATTATTGTCCGTCACTTTCAGTGCCCGCGTAATCGCGCTGCGTTCCATCTGTTCAAGGGTGAGGATAGGAGACGGGTCAGTGGTATCGTTCGGTAAAACGATATGGAAAGGAAGGCTGTGCCGTTGCAGCAGATCCGTAGTCTCCAGCAAAACAGCACTTTCGATGGCGTTTTCTAACTCTCGGACATTCCCAGGAAAATTATACACGACCAAGACTTGTAAGGTCTCCGGCGTAATGGCATAGATGGATTTTCCTGCACTCGCAGCAAATTTTTTCAAGAAATGCCTTGCTAACAACGCAATATCTTCGCGCCGCTCGCGGAGCGGGGGGACGACGATCAGGAAGGCAGCGAGACGGTAGTATAAATCCTCACGGAAACTCCCGAGTTTGATGTCGGTGTCCAAATTCCGGTTCGTGGCTGCGATGACACGAATGTCAGTAGAAATATTGGATGTCCCTCCGAGTCGTTGAAATTGGCGATCTTGTAAAACACGGAGCAATTTCGCTTGCAAAGCGGGTTGCATATCGCCAATTTCATCAAGGAAGAGGGTACCCTTATCCGCTTGCTCAAATTTTCCGATCCGCCGTGCAGTCGCCCCCGTGAAAGCCCCCGCTTCGTGCCCGAACAACTCGCTCTCAATCAGCGTCTCCGGGATTGCAGCACAATTGATAGCGATAAAGGGGCCCGATCCTCTGGTGCTGTTGGCGTGGATAGACCTCGCGACTAACTCTTTACCCGTGCCGCTTTCACCTTGGATAAGGACTGCGATATTGCTGTCCGCAGCCTGTCGAATTCGGGCATATACGCGCTGCATCCCCTCGCTTTTGCCGATGAGGCTTCCAAAAGAATCCAGGGTCTCCAAAGCTGTCCGCAAAGCCATGACTTCCGCACGCATCCGCTGAATCTCAGCATCCTTTGACATGTCGCGGTAGATAATCACCTGACTGGCAGTTGTATCCGCATCCATCTCAATAGGTATGACCGATCGGTAAAACAGCCGTCGTTCCGATGGAGTGTCGTTCCGCCTCTCTTCCAAAATGTTTTCTGCGTACGGTGTCTCCTCGCCCAGCTCCGTTTCCAAGGACTCCGGTTTTTGTAACCTTGAAGCCAAGCGCGCCTCAATAGTGCCCAATGACATCTCTCGAAGTGCCTCATTAGAGATCCCAAGCAACTCCGTATACGCTTGATTCCCCAAGAGGTGTCGTCCGTGGCTATCGGTCATTTGGATAGCATCATCTATTGCATCAAGGAGGGTTTCAAGTCGCTTATGACTCAATAAGAGTTCGTTCTGGTGCCTGCGTGCCCCCTGTTCAATATTCCACTTTTCCACAAGAGAGAGCGTAATCTGTTGAATCTCCTCACGCGCGACAGGCTTTCGGATATAGAGCAATTTGTGAAGCAATTTCATATCCGTGATAATTTCAGGAAGCGGTTTATCGGTATAAGCCGTCATAATAACGATTTCGAGGTCTTCCTCGAACGTTCTAATCTGCCGAATCGTTTCAATCCCATCCATGCCCGGTGGCATCCGGATGTCAATATAAGCGACTGCGAAGGGCTGATTCGCGTCCCGTGCGGCTTTGATGAGTTCACAGGCTTGATCGCCGCTTGAGGCGTGTGCAAGTTCAAATTGCGGGAGATGAGAGGCCTTTTCTTCAAGGTCACTCATCAGAAACGTAGCCGCCAAATCATCCGAAACCAATTTCGTTTTTCTCGGAAGCAACATCTCCTGAAAGTCAATGTGGATTTCTTCTTGGTCATCAACGATCAAGACGCGTGTATTGTATTGCATGTATCTTCTGAAGTGCGGTTAGTGGGTGAGGTATGATGCTTGGGTTGAATGCTGCTACGGCGTAACATGACCCGCATCGTTGTCCCTTTGCTGCTGCCATCCATCAGCGGGTGGATGTGTCCGCCGGAGCCGATCACAAAATTCGCGCTTGAGTGCAAACCAAGCCCACTTCCTTGTGATTTGGTTGTAAAGCCTGCCGAAAAAATTCGCTCCGCATCTTTCGGGTCAATCCCGATCCCGCTGTCGGTAATATCAATATAGAAGAAATCGTCATCAAGCAGGGTCCGGAAACGGATATAGGGGGTATCGCAGGCTGCCTCTGAACGCGCTAACTCATCAATCGCTTCTACCGAATTTTTGATAAGGTTGACGAGCATTTGCTGGAATTGGCTCTCCTGAATACGGATTTCTTCGGGTCCGTTTTCGCAGTCAATTTCGATGCGGATGCCTCTTTTCTCTATGGACTCCTGCAGTATTTTAACAGCATCCGAAATCGCTGCGACAAGGTTTACATCTTTGCAGGTACTGGTGGTGACACCATGATACGATTTCTGTGTCCGCACAATATCAACAATGTGGAGTGCCTTATTCCTGATGCGGTCCACTGTCGTTTTAAGGGCTTCCATTAAATTATTAAGATCTTGGGAAAGCGCGATCATAAAAGCAGCGACCTGCTGCCCCTGGGGGTGATTCTGAATATAATCACCTAAGTTCTCTTGATGTGCTTCAACTGCTTTCGCTAAAGCCGTGAACCGAGGTGCCGATTTGTCCGTCAACGTCATCTGGTGGACAGTGTCAATCCCAACGGCGACGCTGTTAATGGCGTTACCAATATTGTGGAGAATCGTGTCCAGTACCTCTAATCGACCCTGCATAAATGCTTGGTGCAATGCCTCTTCCGAATGGATTCTATGCGTTACATCGTGAAAGACGACGACACCGCCGCGTTGATTTCCCTGACTGTCCATAAGGGGTCTCCCACTTACACTGAGATATACGCCCGATGGTACCTTCTCATTCTGGACAAACATTTCAACGTTGTCCGTGGATTTACCCCGGAGGGCTTGGATGATCGGGAGTTCTTCATAAGGGAAAGGGGTGGTCTTATCAAAATAAAAGCTATCATGCGGTGATAGGGTTTCCGTCATTCCAGAAATCTGTCTTGCACTCGGATTCAAAATAGTGAACCCACCGTTTTCATCGACAACGATAACCCCATCGCTGATAGAATTAAAGATACATTGCATGAGTTCGTTTTGATCGGCGAGTCGGTTATTGGTTTCCTTCAACTGTCGTTCTGTCTCTTTGATCGGCGATATATCACGGATAATGGAAACCGCCCCCGTCAGAACCCCCTTTTCGTCATAGATCGGGCGCGCATTGATACTCGTATAGAACCCGCCTTCTACGCCGCCTAATTCGCGGAGGAACATTCTCAGCCCATCCACCTGTTCACCCTTCAGGGCACGGGTAATTGGGAGTTCCTCCCGCCGGTAAAGCGTTTCACCATCCTCATGAAATAAGCCATATCTTTCAGCGACATTCTCAATGCCTGCCCCGATAAGATTGTCCCCTGCCATCTGTTTGACAGCCTGATTAGACAACACATATTTCCCATTTTTATCGGCAACGATGATCCCATCGCTGATAGAATTAAAAACAACGTCCATCAACTGCGTCTGACTCTCCAGATCGCTGATGACTGCTTCCAGTTCTGTCCTGACCGCCTGAAGATCGGTGATATCGTGAAGGATAGCGACCCCCCCGATCAAGTTTCCAGTTTCATCGAACAGCGGTCTGCCACTCACCTTGAGAAAAATGCCGTCGGTCATATCTTCAGACGTGAGAAAAAACTCCAGATAATTCGTCGTCTCCCCCTTTAACGCGCGGAAGAGTGGGGTCTCCTCCAACGGTGTCGGCGTAACTTTATCGATCTGAAACATCTTGATCTTGTAAGGAGACCAGTGGTCATATAGGTTCACAGACTCGTCTGTTTCGGCTTTCGCGGGATCCACCTCCATCATGTCCATGAGACGTCTATTCACAGCCAGCACTTCGCCCTTTAGATCGATAGCGATTACGCCGTCACCAAGTCGATCAAAAATAGTTTGCATCAGGACTACGTTATTTTCCAGTTTGCACTGGTTCGCTTTCAGTTCCGCATTTTCCTGTTTGAGTGCCGCTACAGTTGCCCTCAGTTTCGCATTTTCAGACTCAAGTTCTTCTATGGTCATATCGCCTCCGTTTTGTTTTTCTTGCATATCAATCTATCACTTTAACAAATTATATTACGCTGAAAATATACAAAAGTCAAATATTTTATCTATTTTACCTTTAGGCATTCACAAGCCATTCGCTCTTGATTCTTTAAATAAGAGTAGTTGGACAGATTTCTGTTTAATTGAATCTAAAACGTTTCCGTGTTCCGAAGTATAAGCCCTAATGCAACGTGCGATATACTCCGCCTGTTTTACTGGTACGGCGTTTCCAATCATCTGCTCCAAGTCAGTTTTTGACCCAGCAAAATGGAATCCCTTTGGAAACGTTTGGAGATAACTACGTTCTAAAGTTGTAAGTGGACGCACTCCGTTTGAAATCGGGGCAGTATCTTTTGGATGCATTTTATAGGTTTTCGGAATTGGACGGTTAACCCCTCTCACTGTAGGGCTGGGCTCGTCAATACTAAACACAGCGCGGCGACTGTAGTTGCGCGGGTGTCGGTAATAGTGAGTAATGCCAAGGCTATCTCCTAAATAATCACGGACACTTATCGGTTGGGTCGTCAGGTTGTTATCCAAATAACTTGCAAGGGATCTGCTATCCACAGAGGTTGATAACCCTAACTCGCCAATGAGAAAGAGGCGTTTTCGTTTTTGGGGAACGCCACACTGGTTGGCATCCAAAATCCGCTGAGTCAACGCATATCCCGCCGTTCTAAGAATCTCGCCTGCTTGCCGATATCGTTGACTTCTCACAGCTCTATCCACATTTTCCATCACAAACCATTGCGGTCTTGTATGTGCGACAATCTGTGCGAAACCCACGGTCAGATCCGCCCTTCCCAAATTCTCATCCCGTTTACCTGCATGCGAAAAATCCTGACACGGTGGGCCGCCAATAATCATGTCAAACTGATAGGAATTCAATGTCCTTAGACTTTCTTGCCAGTCGCTCAGATCAAGTTGATGTATGTTATGGGCAAAATTGGCGCGATGTACCCGGATGGCTGATTCCCAATTATCAAATGCTGCAACTGCCTCAAAGCCAGCATTTTGAAATCCAAGCGTCATACCACCGCACCCTGCGAAGAGATCGATAAATTTCATAGGCATTTGTAGGTTCCTATCTTTTATGTGAAGAGTTCGGGAGAATTAACCAAAATCGCATCAAATCGTCTTTCCGGACTCAGCAATTTTTCTCCCTGTCCCAGGATAACGCTTTTAATCTCAGTTTTTTTAATCCTTGGATTTGAGAGTTCTGCACAAGACATATACGGATGAGTTTTTCTTCCACTCAAGGCAAAAGCTTTGTCCGTTTGTCTCGTAAATCCGACACTAACGGTCTGTGGGTCAATTTTTCCATCTGTAGCAAAGTCAGAAAGCATCTTCACCATCCACAAAATGGCTCGCTTTGCTCTCGAAAATCCTTTAGAACGTCCACGTTCAACCGTATCTAAAAGCAGTTTCGTAAAAGCGAACGTACTCCAAACGAAAACATCTAAACAATTCTCATGAAGTCGAGAAGATTTCCCAATAGTTTTCCAAACAGGTTGTATAACGAATGGAATTTGCTCGTCTATTTTCGCAAGTAATAGAGTCTTGACAGTTTGAATAATATGCGGTATTTTCTCCAGCATGCTATCTTCTGATTCCCAGTCAAAGTTATTTTGAGAAAAGGGGCGTAGACTGTCTGAAAGTTCGCTCTGATGTTCGGCGTATTGACTAACAATCTCAAGAGTTAAATGAATAATCGTATTCGGGCGCACCACAAGTTCACAGCCGTATTGTTCTTCAGATAGATTACAAGTTGAATTATCAGGCAAAGCTGTTAATTTAATTTCCAATGCCCGTAGCCAAGGGCTTTCAGAATCAGAATTATCCATTACCACTAAATCAATACGAGGTAAGGTCCCTTTGACAAATTGCTGATTTTGTCCATAAGTATACTCAAAAGCAAAGTAAATATCTTCAGAGTCATACGCATGCCCAAATATAGAGTTCACATCAATCTTCTGAGGAACGATGCTCCAATTCTGATCTAAAGTCAAGTAAATCGGAGGGACATTTTGACTTTTCATATAACACAATAAAGCGATAGGAAAACAGTTATTAAAACTGTTCTTTCCCCATGCTTTAGCTTCCCTGAAGTCCTTATTTGTGTTAGATCGATTTAAACCAAATAGAGCAGGTGTGTTATCTATTGATGTGAATTTCATCGGATTGGCTCGCATTCCTCCAATAAAACGCTAAACAGGTATTCCACGTTCCGTTATCTCTGAAAGCGGAACCTGATATGTTACATTTACATTCTGGACCGTACTTATTGTATCTGTCGGATTTTGAATGATATAGAGTTCCGGTTGTGTCGAGGCATTAAGGACAACATAAAGAAAATAGTTATCTTCCAATTCTTCCGCTACAGACCACTCATTGGACGTGAGCACGACAGGATCACGATTAGCACGGGCTTTTACTTCAATGTGCCGGATTTTGCCGCCCGGTGCCGTTGAACGAAGATCGTAACCAAGGTTCTTTGCGGAGACATCTTCAACTATGCGACCTTGTTTTTCTTCATGGAGGCGAGCATGTTCCATACCGATACGTTCAATTTCCTCTTTAGCATATAGCGGGACGTTTGTTTTCTCTGCGTGCTTTGTCCCTCTACCGCCATTATGAGTGTTCCCTCCGTTCTTATTAGGTGTGCTGCTTTCATTTTCACTGCGATGGTGCGCTCCACTCCTACCTGAACGTGGTGGATGTGTCGGAGTCTCAGATCCATCATTATGAACCGTTGGCGTTTCGGATTCAGATTCTCCCTTTAGGTTCTGAGTGCTCCCGCTACTGGCCTCAATCGAAGATTGTGTATCAGACGAACTTATGTTCCGGATATCCGATACCGAGTTTGTAGGGCTTTCGGATTCATCCACAGTTGAACCGCTATCTGATTCCCCTATTTCTGTTGTTTCGCTATCTGTGAGTGTTGAGCTCTCCGGCTCATCGGTTCTTGAATCATCGTCTTCGCTGTCAAAAAGATGGAGTTCAGATTCATAGACTCTATCTGGTAACGAATCATTATTCTCATCGTCTGTTTTTGACATTTCGTTATCCATTGGAACTCTCAAATCAGATTCATAAACCACAGGATCGGTATTTTCACTGTTAGGTTCATCAGAAAGCTTCTTATCAATAGACTCTATCCGTTCTTCCTCATTATTTTTAAAATCCTCATCAAGGAATTTGGTCTCGAGACCTTTTCTTTTCCAATTAGAAAGGACTCTGTCTTGATTTTTTGTCGGTGTCAGCAAATCCTCAACAAATCTGCCCAATTCCTTGGCACCGAAGTGATCCTGCAAAGCATCACCAATAAGCTCGGCATATTCACTTTTGTCCACTTCCAACCCTACCCAGAGTTTTGCTTGCTGATCGGTTACATCCAAAAAACTTTGGCGTGGATTCGGATCGGAAACAGAAATTCCTTTCAATTCGTATGTCACCCTTAGTTCTTTGACTCGCTGAACAGAACAATTGGTCGAAAACTTAGCAAATTTTTCTTTTTGAAGTTCTTCATTGCCCGAAAACATGAATAGGCCAGGTTCTTCACATAGGCGCGGGGAATTGAGAAAAGCATAAATGTACGGATGTAACTTTCGCACCTTCTCTGACCAATCTGTATCTTCTTTCTGATCCCCCTCCGGATGGAATTCGACTTTGGCTTGAGAGCACTTTTCTACCTTCAAATTCCGAGCAAGGTTTGACAAATCACTGTCAAACGTCCAAAAAGGAACCTCGCCTTCAAAAATCTCACCAATATGGGGATGATCTTTCAAAACTAATTCTTGTCGAGTGAAAAATCCCCATTCGTCTCCCTTTTTGCCGAGCCAACATCTACTGTCATATATTATCTCCCATTCGTCTTTTCGCCATGTCATTAAACATTCGTAAAGCCTTCGGAGACGTTCACACACCTTCTTGTTTTCCGCTTGGTCTGTAGCTGCGATCTCTTGAATGTGCCTTGCATAGTCTCGTTGAGATGCTTGTTCCGAAACTCCAAGATTAATGAAAAAGGACCTTAGACTTGCTGGATAATGTGCTTTGAGGCAGCGACGATCACTTTCAAGTACCTCGCTCTTATCCTCCCAAAATACCTCATCTACTCGCCACCAGCGCGCCTCTGGATTAGAAGTGAAGATGAGTGATTCTTTTTTAAATTTACCTCGTAACTGTTCATTCTTCATCTCTCTCTGAAGGAAGCGGTAGAGTGGTTCAACTTTTACCACATTTACTTCCGTGCTGTTCCTGAGTTTTTGAAGGTAGTTGAGGACACTTTCTGCATCTGGTTTCAGACATATTTCTAACTTTTCAGCTAGCTGTTTTACAGGTTCGGCACCAATATTGAAATCAGGATGCAAGTAGGCTACGCTATCTCCTAAAACCTTACGGTTTTCAGAGGTTGGAGCGAAACACTTGAAAGGAAGTTGCACGTTACCTTGTTCGTCAAGAAGCCAGGCAAATTCCTTGAGTTGGCCATAGAACATAGCATCGAAGTTTTCCGATCTAGGACCATAATAGGACCAATGGTAAGTGCCTTTAAAGAAAGCGTCTCGCCTCTTTGGTTCTGATAAAAGGACCTTCACCAAGAGATGCCAGAGAACTTGTGAGAGATTTATTCTTTTATGCTCGCTAATTTCAGTCAATACCTCCGATAAACCCTCAAGATGGAAATCTTCAATACTCGTTTTTGACCAATGGTTATGCCACTGGGTAGTATATTCCCCCTTAATATCACGTTTATTAAGTTCCTTGCTAAATTCTTGATCGTATCCAGACTTGGCACGGATGGTCTTTTTGATGCTGCGCGGCGTATCCATAAAACCAATCGCTTTCAAAAACTGAAACCAATCTTTCTGATCAGAATCGTCTTCTAAGTATATATGATCTACAAACCAAATGTCACTATTGTACACGGAAAAATAGGTTTCCAAATTATCATCGCCCGTATAGGCTTTTGGTAAGTAGGCATCGCCAGGTTTCACAAAATCATAGGTTTTACATTGAATACCTTTATAGGCCCGCAAAATCGGAATTTCGCTAATTTGCCCCTTCAATCTGTTACGTTCAAATTGTGAAAGATCGTTCCAAACCTCGAAAAGGTAACGCACATGCAAGCGATTTTCCTCCACAGAAGGCCGGGGAAATCTACGATATTGAGGACAAATGCCTTTAAGAATCAGGTTCACAGGCCGCAATGTCCTAACTTCCAAACTTTTCAAAAAGACTTCTATCTCATTACGTTCCTTTCCTTCCAATAAGGTTGTCTGAAGAATAGGCAAATTGCTGAGGAAGGGTTCTATTTTTTCACGTTCTTCATCTGTACCCGGCGGAAAGAATACTAATTCATTGCTGGCACACACATGCCGCCCATTCTCAAGTCGAATCAGTGGCAGTTTTTTTATTCGATCCAATTGGGATCCTTGCTCTTTCAAATAGTTATACAAGAAATGCAGCCATTTGTTAGATTGACCTTTGAACCAGTTAGGATCCCGATCTTCTAACCATCCTAAAACTCGACTGACCTCCACTGATTTTACACTTGCCTCCTGCATAACTTTGAAACACTGGCGAAACTCTTCCGTATTTCGGATCTCAGGATGTAACCAATTACTCTCAGAATGCAACCAATTATTTTCAATCAATTGTCGCAGGATTTCGACATGGGGGTAGTACACGTTCTGAGCTTTTGCGTATCTATACTCTATGCCGCGCGGGATGGCAACACCTTTACTGTTAACATAAAACACACTTTCAGCTTTTGCATATCCTCCACTTTGTGTCGGCACAAACGCTCTTTCCTGCATCGCTTTTTGTAGTGCTTCAGCAATAGGTTTAAACTCATTTTCCACATCTCTTTTCAGAGGTAATACATTGAAGAACACTGGTTCAAGTAAATCACTTGCCTTCAACTGTTCTAAAATTTCAGGAAGAAAGTCCGCTGTTTCTCGTACCAACCATCTGTTCCATGGATTTTCATTGGTCTTTGGTATGTTGTCACGAGCAGGTGTTGTCTGATACCGTGCCTGAATGAGAAATTTCAGGTGTGTTTCCTTCTGGGTAGGAAGATAGGCAAACAATACACAGTTGTCATCCATTGCTGTGATTCTGTCATCTTGCAATTTGAACGCGACTTCAATAGGCTGTGATTCCTCGACAGACCGTTGAATACGTTGTCGTTCTTCCTTGTCTTCCGCCTGCTCTAAGAGTTTATCAATTACATCCTTTGGAGGATGGACGCTCTTGCAAAAAACGAGAAATGTTTCCGATGATTCACTGTTCCCATTCAACACCGCTGTCAACTTAACTAATTCAACGGATTCATTCTCGGAAACATTCTGAATTTTGTCATACGAGAGGCGGGAACAAAAATAAAAACCCCTTTGGGCATTGCGTTCGTCTTTCCATTCAACCCTCTTGAGACAGCGCAGGAAAAGCAGAGACCGCTCTTTTGATAAATCGCAAAGTCGATTTTTCAAGTGTTCAAGATCATCTTGAGGCAGATTATTCTTGAAGGGCAAGCGAAAAACTGTTTTGCCTTCGTCTACTAATTTAACTATTTCTGGAGTCATCTCATCAATACCTTCTGGCTTAATAAAATCGCGAATACGAAAACGTTCGTCATTAGAATAGATTTCTGGGAACTCTGTGTAATTATAAACCGCTTTGAACCCGATACCGAAAGTCCCAATATCCGTCAAATCTTTATCACTTGAACCGAGCGAGCAGATGTTGCGTACATCTTCTTCCGTAAACCGACGACCATCATTCCAAATGAGTAAAGCGTTTGAATCCAATTGCAGTTCAAGGCAATCACTTCCGCTGTCATCAGCATTCTGAATGAGTTCATAGATAAAATGTGTTTTGTCACTGTAAAGCCGTTTGTAGATGCGACGCGGCTTCGCATCCCACCCATAGCGTTTTTCATGTTCTTTAGCTATCTTTTTGTAGTCTGATGCCATAATTCGTTTCCTAAAATGTTAGATTTTTAATCAAGGATAAGATCAAAGTTATTACCAATTTACTAATACTATTTGGAGCTCGTTCTCAAAACATCCACACCTCCCATGTTAATTTGTCCAGTCTTCCAGTTTTAATCCGAATCCAGCAATCCTTTGAAAATCCGAGTCTGCGGTGACGAGAATTGCATCAAGTGCCATAGCCGTAGCGGCTATCCAAAGGTCGTTCTCTGACAACGGAGTTCCTTGTTGTTCGGCGTACTTCTTCATCGGTGCATAGTAATCGGCGGCCTCATTTGGGACTGCTAAACAAGGCAGCTCTTCAAACAAATGAATGGCTTGATTCTCCAAAACTCGCCGCCTGCGGCCTATCGGAAGTCTCTGAATCCCAAAAAGAATTTCACCTTTAACAATCGCGCAAGTAAAAAGGTAGTCATTAAGGTCGGACAGGGAATCGAAACGAGCGGTAACATAGGGGTCATGTGCCATTAAGAAGCTGCACGTGGTTGTTTCTAAAAGATAATCCATCAACTATTCGCCTTCCGACTCGTTGAAGACAGAATCAAAACGCATCGGGATTTCTCCATCTTTAATGGATTGAAGCAAGGCTTCGGCATCTTCTATTGACACCTGATGTGATCTGTTAATGGCTGCTAAGACTTGTGAAGGTTGACCTGTTGGTTCAGGTTTTGACGAGTATTGAGGGGCTCCTAAACGTTCTGTTGGAATTTCCGATCTCCAGACGAGATATTCTAAATAACGCCTCAATTCCTCAATCTCAGAAGCGGATAATTTCTCGATGGTATTAAGGACCCATTTTTTTGTCATAATTGACACGGTTTTTCTCCTTCTCTGCAACGCGTCGATGCTGCCAACAAAGTGATCTCGCGGGGATACCCTCAAAATCACTCTAAAGTTTATCAGAATTTACAGCCTCCGTCAAATGTTTCTACATTTTCAGTTCGCCATAGTTTCTATCTTGACCGCCTCAAGGCTGTATGCTAACAAATGCCCGTCCAGTTTCTACCTCGGCGCGAAATACAGCAAGGTTACTTCCGTCCACATCCTTGATGAGCCAGACATGTCCTACGTATGTCTGATGGTTCACAAAAGCGTCCGGCGCAACCTTGCCGTAAGATTTCTCATTCCCCTCAGAATCCACCCAATAATAAGCAATCTCGGCTTCCGTGTTATTCACGAAAAGAATTGCCGTTTCCGTGTCGTCATCTCCCGATCTTAGATTTGGAAGCGAACTCAGATCCTGTTTCTTCAAGTTTATCCATCTGCCACCACCATCGCTGCTTGGATCCTTCAACTGTTGATAGAACTCCGTCAATTCTATTACTTCAGGAGACCATGCAAACTTTGGAGACATCTCAGGATTGAACCCTTGGAGATGTGCGAGGTGTGTCCGAGTTACCGCTTGCGTATATCGCCAGTCCGTATCCCCATAAACTTCAGCAAGCAGCGCAGCGAGTGCCGGATCGTATACTTTCAATTTGTCGCGGGTATCGACATGGTTATGTTGATCATCGTTTGCCCGATTCGTATCAAACCAAGATTGGGTGCCTTCAGCCCAATACTCCGCTCTGTTTGTAATGGCATAAGTATTTTCCCATAGCCCCTTTTCGATTGCTGCCTCAAAGGTTGTTTGAAGACGGTCATCAAAGTCTGGATCGACTGTATTCAAGCCCATCTGGTGAATCGCATGCGCAAATTCGTGGACCAGAATATTCTCAGTTGAATAGGGATCGCCTGAATAATTAAGCAGATTTTCCTCACCGCAACTTACCGCAGGTCTCGTCGGTGTAGACCCCAAACCCCGTGCACGTCGGTCCCAATAATAGTCGGGTTGGAGATCACTGTGTTCAGGAATATCAGTTGTCAGTTCGCTATATGCCATCACAGCGAAACGCACGTTATTTTTTGCGAGTGCCTGCAATATGTCCTGACGATGACCGATCATCCGTCGAATCAGCCACGCTGCTTCCTTGATGGCATAAGGATTCACCTTCGCTGATGCCACAACAGGCAACCCTTCCACATCAATCCACTGTTCGTAAAATGGATTAAGATTAAAGGTTTCGCGCACGACAGCAGGAGGTGCCACAGGCGCACTGATGTTGACATCTCGTGCTATTGCGGTCAACTGGATTGAGAAGAACACCAGACAAACTATGAAAACAGCAGTTAGATCGAACATAGGCTAACCTTCTTACTTCCCTTCCCGATACTTTAACTCGGAATTCAGCACCTCATTCATAAGTCTTCGACTTCGCGTGGCGGGCACTGCTTCTCAGACTCCACACACTCCCCGTGAAATCGCTGTCAATCAGCTGCCGAAAAATTTCATAGCGAGATCTTGGTTTGATTTCAAACCGATCTGCTTCCGGTGAAAACGGATAGATCGCCGTTTCACCCGCCAAGATAGCGAAGAATTTACCACGCCTGTTGGGAAGAAAAATCGGTCCCTTCCACTCCAGATCTTCCACTATGGGCGGCGCATCAGGAACAGCCATTTCCGCGTGGAGAAGTACCTCTACCCTATCGTATAATTTAATAGCAGCCGGGAGTTTGTTTTCGAGCTGGATGTCGGCTTGAGAATAAGGGGTTCGAAAAAATACCCTCTCCGAAAAAGCCAAGAGTCTGGAGGAGTTAAATGCGTGTGGCAGATAGTATCCATCCAAACTCGTTCCATTTTCATTATAGCAGACCCCAACAGCGATAACAAACTCGCGAAATTTAAATCCCCTCCATTTTGCGTCTATCGCGCTGAGCAGTAGAATCGCCCTATCCGCTTCTTGATATGGAAAGAAACCTTGCTTGCGCAGTGCCTCTTTCCAAAACGATAAATCTGCTGTGCCATGGAGTGTGACCTCTCTAACATTATCAAGGTCCGCGGCGTATCTGATGGAGGTATTTGAGGCTCCGCTATTATTCATAGATATTCTTCATCTGCCAAGCATTTAGCGATTTGAGATCGCAGGCTTGTCCTTGTGAACGCAACGACACGCCAACACTATCCTCCCTGTCCGGATAGACACGCATCGCGACACACTGCTTTCCATTGGCAAAGACTTCTACGACACTCTTATCAACGAATACCCGTAATTTGAGCGTCTCGCCTTGTGCGATGGAGATCGGTCCAGTCTCAGGTGCACGTGAAAGGACATCCGGTGCAACCGAAGAATACGATGAATCGATGGTCAGGAGACTATCACGGACACGGTCGGGTATATCTGGGTTGCGCAGTCCGCGTTCTCTAAAGAAGGCGATGCGGGTGAACTCCTCCTTCTGTGGTGAACGTAGGACGTTCAATTCAACCATCGGTGCTGATTTCGGATCAATTTCGAGTTCAAGTTCCATCGCATTGCCCGCTATACCCTCCAGGACGACTTCCTCGTTTGCGGGTAGCGTCATCGTATTGACCTGCTGGTGCGCATACCGCAACGACGCAATATCACCCGCAGGTTCAACACCGACTTCATCTTTGGAGAGGAGGGTCAGTCGGCGGGGTAGCGTCATAATCTGATTCCAGCCTTTCGTAGGCTTCGCTGGATTCATATTATAGATAACGATAAGTCCACCATTGCCATCGGGAGTCGCTGAAGGGGCATGGACACCGGCAGGAGATGCCGCACCGAAATTATTTTTCGCCCCTGCTGTCACGACAAACTTATCGCGTTCCGTGTCATAATCACCGAGTAGATACTGACCACCACTCATGTGACTGAAGAAGAGGAGTAGATGTCGGTCGCCGATGGGCCAAAAATATGGACACGCGCCATCATCGCCAACTAATGTGAACTGGTCATCCTCAATGAATGGATGCAGATAGACCCAATTCGCGAGGTCTGCTGAACGGAGCAAAAAGTTGGCGCGGATACGTTTGCCACCAGGTCCGTGCGGGAGCGTACCACCTGAAAGTGAATAATACAAACCATCTTTTTTCCAGATGCACGGATCAAAGACGCGATACACCGGTGTTGTGCCATCGGCGTGTTTCGCCGGAATGACCGCTTTGCCGGAAACCTTCTCCCAATTCAGGAGCAGCGGATCGCTTGACACTGCCACCATATTCCCGACAACCGTTCCGTGGTACATCGCAATCACGCGATCTTCCTCTACAAGCGTGGCACCAGAGAAACAGCATCTTTCCGGATTCGGATAGATCGCATAAGGCAGGTCGCGCCAGTGGATGAGGTCGTCACTAATTGCGTGTCCCCAATGCTGCCGCGTATCTTCGGGTGGATACGCCTGATAAAAGAGATGCCAGCGTCCCTGCCAGAAACAGAGACCATTCGGGTCATTGAGCATCGCTTCAGGGTTGATATAGTGATAGATAGGACGATGTGGATCGCCTTCATAAGCCTTCCGCGCAGCGTTGAGCCGTTGCATCAACGGATTCGTCTCTAACTCCGCCTCTTGCTCTTCCAATGTCTCCGCGAATGTGTAATGCGGTACAAGCGAGGTGTAGTCTTCTGTAGCCATCGTGTCTCCTCTGTTACATAATCTCAATAAAATTCTATGATTTTTAGGATAGCACACTACTGAGTGCATGTCCATAAAATTATATTCTTGTAATGTTCATGGTTTTGAATTGACACCACTTTTACGCGCTGCTACAATGTAGAGACGTTCTCTTAGTACAACACGTTGATTAGGACATTCGATCGTCAAAGGAGAATGAAGCGATGGATAACACGAAAAAGCAGGCGGAGATGCACGTCGGTGTTCAAGGCATCGGAACATCTCCCAAAGAGTTGGCATTCCTCGTTCGCCACGGTGTAACGCACATGGACGCCTCCGTTGGGGATACCGAAACCGAAACATTGATTCAGCACAAGACAGAAGCGGCGGAAGCAGGTATTAGCCTCGAAATGATTCACATCGGGCTGCCAAAGAGCATCATATTCGCCCAAGATCCACAACGCGATAGGGACCTCGATGCCGTCTGCCAGATGATCGAAAACGCTGCAGCGGCAGGGTTACGCGGTTTGAACTATAATTTCTGCATCCTGAGCCACCAACGAACAGAAAGCACCGTCGGACGCGGCGGTTCACGTTACAGTACCTTCGACTTCTCCAAATACGACAACGAAACGCTTTCAGAAGCAGGCGAGGTGAGTCGTGAAGAGGCGTTTGACCGGATCGCTTATTTCCTTGAGCGCGTCATTCCGGTTGCCGAGGCAAATCGTGTCCAAATGGCGTGCCATCCGAACGATCCACCCGCTCCTATTTTGAGAGGTGTTGAACGCTGGAATTACCCCGTGTTCGACGGCTTGAAACGCTTCTCTGAAATCGTCGATAGCCCATATCACGGCTTTAACTTCTGTTGCGGGACAGTTTCGGAGGGTTTAGACGACCCTGCGACCGAATTCTATGAAATTCTCCGCTACTTCGGCGAGCGAAAAAAACTTTTCAACATCCACTTTCGTAATATTCGTGGTGGACTGCACAACTTTCAAGAGGTCTGGCCCGACGAAGGACACTTGGACATGCATAAGGTCGCACAGACATTGCGAGATGTCCAATATCCCTACATGCTCATGCCTGACCACGCACCCGGGCATCCAGATGATCGAGCACCATCGGGTGTTTCTGGACGCGTCCGACAAGCGTGGGCATTCCAATTCGGATACATCATCGCCTTGATTCAGGCGGTAAATTCGGAGCAATAACACAATTGGTCTCAATTAGAGTAATACAGTCTTTTTCAAAACGTAACTTAATGGAAACCCAACCTTTAGGAGGTAAAATGAAATCCATTATAATGTGCTTAACGATCATCACCATCGGCTTAACCTTCACAGTACAAACCTACGCGGAGATCGACTTTGAAACCGCAAGAGGAATTTGGCTACTCGACGAAGGGAAAGGCGATGTTATCAACGATATTTCTGGAAACGAGAACCACGGTGAACTTCAGGGCGGAAAATGGGTTAAAGGCCCCAATGGACCTGCCCTAAGTTTAAACGGGCAAAATGATCGGGTTATCATCCCAGACTCCGATAGTATGTATCTGGAAGAGGCGTGGTCAATTACCGCTTGGGCTTATGTAAATAAATCCGAGAACGGCTATGGACATATTCTCGGCAAACGACCTGCGGCGGGTACGGTGGCAAATTATGCCTTCAGGACGAGCAGCACCGGTACCGGTTGGGAAGCTTACTTTGCGAACGGCGGCTGGAAAGGGGCATGGAATCAAAATCAGGTGAAAAAAGATACCTGGTTGTACATGACCGCAACTTACGACGCAAAGGATAAGATTACAATCTACGAAAATGCTGAAGAAATTGGTGGTGCTGCCGGGATGGGTAAACCAGCACCTCGGAATGACACTGATGTCAACATTGGCGGTTGGACCAACAACACTTCAGAAACCCTTGACGGTATGCTCTATGAGGTTGCCATTTTCGCTTCCGTCCTGGAAGTAGACGATATAGAAGAGTTGATGGATAAGGGATTATTAACACTGCTGCCCGTTGAGCCTTCTGGTAAACTTACTACGACATGGGCAGGTATCAAAGCTCGACAATAGGTTAAAGTAAATTGGTGCAGCTGGTGTGTTTTCTAAACGACTGGCTGCACCTATTTTATGGATGTTTGCTGTAGGAAGACAGCATGAATGAAAACATTGAACGCGCGCGAAACCTAAATCTTCAAGCGTATGAGGACATTGATAATGGAAAACTTGACGATGCGGAAGCTGCGCTGAGCGAAGCCATTCGCCTTACCCCGAATCTGGCAGCACCGCATACCAATCTGGGTGTTTTGCGCTGCTGGAAAGGTCAGTTAGACGAAGCTATCGCTTTACATCTCAAAGCGCGGCGCCTGGAGCCGAATCTCTCAGCACCACACACCAATCTGGGTGTCGCCTATGCATGGCAAGGAAAACTTGATACTGCAGTTCAATCGCTTGAGACCGCGTTACAGTGTAATCCCGACTCCGCTGAGGCATACACAAACTTAGGATTCGTCTATATTTGCCAAGGGAAACTTGATGCCGCGAGGATCGCATCGGAAAAAGCTATCCAGCTCGGCGACGGTGGAGAAGCGCAGCTGAATCTCGGATTGATTTACAGTTGGCAGGGACGATTTGACGCGGCAATCAAACACTATAAGGCAGCACTTGAAACCGATCCAACCCTCGCGGAGCCGCACAATAATCTTGGGGTCGTTTATCTGTTACAAGGCGACCTTGAGCGTGCTATCACTGCATTTAAGACCTCCATAAAGCTCGGCGGCGGAGAGGAGCCGCATACCAACCTCGGATTGATTTACAGTTGGCAAGGGAAGTTCGATGAAGCGATTGGTCTACACAAAGAAGCACTCGACATGGCACCTGATTCAACCGAAGTGCAGATTAACCTCGGTTTTGTTTACATCTCTCAAAATAGACTCGATAAAGCACTGGAAATGTTAGAAGTTGCTCTCCGCAGCGACTCAGATTCCGCAGAAGCGCATACTAATATTGGAATTATCCACTCTCGCCAAGGTAAGCTTGAGGAAGCTATCGCTGCACACAAAAAAGCGGGGGCAATGGCTGAAGCACGCAACAACTTGGGGATCGCATACTATCAACAAGGGAAAATTAATGACGCAATTGCTGAATTTAAAGCGGCACTTGAGACCGATGACTTGGAAGAGGCCCGTATGAATCTTTCGCTGGTGACCGCGGGTTCGGAGAAGATAGACGCCTCAGAACTCCACGCCTCACCTATCGGTGTGCCGTTCAGTGTTCCCGCCGTGTGGTGTGAGACAGTAGATTGACAATTCATCATCTAACAAGGAGATACTATGGCAAAATCACCAAACGTCCTTCTCATTCTCGCCGATGACCACGGTTACGGCGATATTTCAGCACACAACGGGCCATCAATTCAAACACCAAACATAGATCGGATTGCCGCAGATGGGACCCGGTTTACGCAATTTTATGCGAATTCTTCGGTCTGTTCTCCGAGCAGAGCCTCGCTTATGACCGGACGCTATCCCGACCGGGCTGGCGTTCCCGGAGTTATCCGCACCCACCCAGAGAACAGTTGGGGCTACTTTCGACAGGACGCAGCTACGCTTCCCTCAACCTTGAAACAGAAGGATTATCGCACCGCACTCATCGGCAAGTGGCATCTTGGACTTGAACCCGAGAATCATCCGTGTAAGCGAGGCTTTGACCATTTCCACGGCTTCCTCGGCGATATGATGGACGACTACTACACGCACCTTCGGCATGATATAAACTACATGCAACACGGTTTTGAGACAATCGACCCGCGCGGACACGCCACAGACCTCTTTACGGAATGGAGCAGCGAATTCATCCAATCGCACGCACAATCCTCCGAGCCTTTTTTTCTCTATCTCGCCTACAATGCCCCCCACACACCGATACAACCCCCAGATGATTGGGTAGAGCGGGTTCGCGAGCGCGAACCGGATATTTCGCCGGAACGCGCAAAATATGTTGCCCTCGTCGAACACATGGATGCCGGTATTGGACGCGTCCTTGATACACTCGCCGATACAGATCAGTTGGCTAATACCCTTGTTATCTACTCCTCCGATAACGGCGGGCAGATGAATGTTGGAGCGCACAACGGTCCATTGCGCGGACAGAAAGGTGATATGTATGAAGGCGGCATCCGAGTGCCAACGTGCGCGATGTGGCCCGGACACATTCCAGAAGGGCATGTCACCGATCAGGTCGCACTACTCATGGACATCTTCCCGACGGTATGTGAGGTGGCAGGCGCACCGATTCCAGATGAGATTGAGGGACGTTCAATCTGGCAAACGCTTCAAGGGGAACAGCAAGACTTCTCTGAGCGTATCCTCTACTGGTTGCGAAGGGAAGGCGGCGGACAATTTTTCGGTCAATCCCAACACGCAGTCCGACGCGGCGACATCAAACTCCTCCACAACAGACCCTTTCAACCCTTAGAACTTTACGATTTATCGAACGATCCACTGGAAACGACAAACAACACAGGAACAAATGCAGAGCTCTTCAGAGAAATGAGTCAACTGTTTCAGGCAGAGACGCAGAAAGCGGGCAATGTACCGTGGCAGCCGTAGCAGGATCCGCCGAGCCTTCTATTCTCAAAAATGTCCTTATCATTGCGCCGCTCAGTCTCATTGGACGTGCTGGCACATTTCTCATCTACATTGTCCTTGCTAACTGGTTCGGCGATACAGCAGAGATGGATTTTATCTACTACTACTGGGGTATCGCTGTATTCCTGGTTGAGTTGCTCAGTGCTGCTTCAGCCTATTCTGTCCTCGTTCCGTTGTTAGCCGAAGCCCGTGCAAAAAGCGAGATCGAAGCACAACGTTGTGTCCAATCTGTATTTTCTCTCTATATCACCATAATGCCGGTACTCTGCTGTCTTTTAGTCAGCATTTCTTATGCAGTCTCTCAACTCTTTTTTCCCACTGCAGGACTCGCACCTTCTACCACTATTAGTATCGTGTGCGGTTTTCTCATCTTTGCGATTGTTTCTGCGATCCGCTGGATGCTTAAGGCGATATTAGACACCTACCAAGCATTCCAGTTACCCGTCATTGTCCAAGGAATCCGTGCTGTTTTGATCATCGGTACTATCTACCTACTCAAGCCTTCTTTGGCTTGGTTTAGCATACCACTGTCCCTGATTCTTGGTGAACTCTTTCAAATCCTTATTCTATTTCCGAGATGCTGCGCCATGCTAAACTTACGCGTCCGGGACTTGGTAGTGTTTAAGATCGGCGGTTGGCAAGAAACACAATACACCAAATCGTTTCTACGGCAGTGTCTACTGATGATGGGTGCAGCGATCTCAGACGGATTAAATCCGGTTGTTGACAGGGGTATGGGAAGCACATTAGGCGCGAGTTCGGTGTCAAAACTCGATTACGCCCTCCGTTTGTGTGCAATTCCTGAAACGCTCACGGGTGTCACACTGCCCATTTTGCTATCACACTGGGCGAAGATTTCCGCATCTAAATCGAACTCGGAAAACACTCAGCACCTACAGCGAAGTGTTTGGCAAGGTATTATCGCCTTGCTGGTGCTGATGGTACCATTTCTTGTTGTGTTCTATCTTTTCCGGTCAGGTATCGTCGCGATGTTGTATGGGCATGGGAAATTGTCAGAGACAGGACAGGTTCATATCGCTTCACTGCTCGGTATCTATCTCTTGGGGATGCTTCCGCGTTTAATCAGTAGGTTGCTCATCCGTGCACATCTGGCACGTCAAGCACACCAGACTGTCCTCACGGCAACACTCATTAGGCTTATCTTGAACCCGTTTCTCAATTGGTTCTTCATGCAATATTGGGGATTAGAGGGGATTGCTTGGTCAACCGCTCTGTTGTCTTATCCGATTCTCGCATATATCGCACTTACATTTTGGAGGCAGAAATGATAGGTAAAAGTATTTAGAGAGCACTTGAATTCTGAGACGCACTTGCATTTTCTTGTAGGAGCGAGCTGTGCTCGCGACCTTCATACTTCAACTTTGACTTGACAAAGCACTACACTTCGACGAAACGTTCAGGATAGTTTGAGGTAATGCCCTGCACACCAAGAGCCTTCATTTCACACATACGCGCGATCTCATCAACAGTCCAACACCACAAGGCGATCCCGCGGCGGCGGACTTCATAAGCAAACTCCGCTGTGATGAGTTGATGATTGACGTTCAAGAGGCTGCTACCGAGTTCACCTAACTGTTGACACAACTGTTCAGGAGCCGTATGATCGTTATGGCTTCCGATGAGCCAACCCGTTGGAATGCGAGGCTCTAACGCGCGAACGGTTTGCAAAACGGAAGTATGGAAGGAGATAATAACGGTTAGATTTAAGGATTGAGTCTCGTAAACCTTTGCCACGACCGCCTCGGCTATCAACGGGTCTTTGATTTCCAGAACCGCAATAGTATCTTCCCCAATACATTCCAGTGCTTCCGTGAGGGTCGGCACCGGTTCACCGGTAAATTCAGGAGCAAACCACCCGCCAGCATCAGCCTGTTTGATTGTTTCCAAGGGGGTTTGGTTAACGGGACCACCGTGGTCAGTCGTTCGATTCAAGGACGAGTCGTGTATCACGACGACCTCGCCATCGGCACTGCCGTGCAGATCCAGTTCAACGGCATCAACACCAATTTCGATCGCCTTTTTGAATGCAGCGAGCGTATTTTCTGGCGCACTGCCTGACGCTCCACGATGTGCAATCCGAATCCACGAACCCATGATACTTCCCTTCCAGAGCGATTTGCTACTGGGTATCGCCTTGCCGAATCTTCTTTAAAAGGGTCGTTCGACTCATGCCCAGCAAGTCGGCTGTTTTGCTGTGATTGCCCGAAAATTCATCTAACACCAATTCAATCAATGCCTTATCCAATGTAGCAACAACTTCCTCATAAAGTCCAGATTTCTCATCAGCGATAGCCGCTTTTGTGACATCCTGTAAAATAGACTTGAAAGCGGTGAAGAGCTGCGGCGCGTCCGTTGAATCTGTAAGGACCCCTGTCCGGATTTCTATGGGCAGATCCTCTGGAAGAATCACATCTGCCCGACAGAGTGCTGCCGCGCTCCTGACGCAATTCTCTAATTCCCGAACATTGCCGGGCCATGCGTAATCTTGTAGGAGTTGCATACCTTCTTCGGAAATACCACGGATCGGTTTACCGAGTTCTTCTTGAATCAACTGCAGGAAATGTGTAACAAGCAACGGAATATCTTCTCGGCGTTCACGCAACGGTGGGAGGTGGAGAGCAACGCGCTTGAAACGGTAATAGAGATCCTCACGAAATTGACCTCGTTTCACCATATCTTCGAGTTCTTGATTTGTCGCAGCGATGACACGAACATCTACTTTAAGCGTCCGGGTTCCCCCCAATCGTTCAATCTCTTGTGTCTGTAGGGCACGGAGGAGTTTCACCTGTAAAGCCGGGGTCATATTCCCAACTTCATCAAGGAAAAGAGTGCCACCATCAGCCAATTCAAATCGTCCGGGTTTACCCTCCCTTTTCGCCCCCGTGAACGCGCCCTCGTTGTAACCAAAAAGCTCGCTTGCCAAAAGCTCATCGGGCAGTGCACCACAGTCAACGGGAATAAACGGTTGCTCCTTGCGTTCACTTCCCGCATGAATCGCACGAGCAACGAGGTCCTTACCTGTGCCTGTTTCACCTTCAATCAGAACCGTCACAGTATTGCTTGCCATGACCCCGATGAGTTTGTAAATCTCGCGCATCTGGCTGCTTTTTCCAACCAGTCGGTGTCCGCCAACCCTTGCCGTTAAGGGTTCCCCTGCTGCATCTGCTAGCAAAGCACTACGGACGGATTGTGTACGTAAGGCGCGGTCCAAAACGCTTCTGACGATGTCCAAATCAATCGGTTTCGGAACGAAATCAAACGCCTGTAAGCGCATCGCTTCTATTGTTGTCTCCACATCGTCATAAGCCGTGATAATAATCACAATGACCCATGGGTGGCGGACTTTAATTTCGCCTAACGCCTCAAGCCCACTCATTCCTGGCAGTCTCACATCAAGCAAGACGACATCTGGCTTATCGGCTGCGATGCGGCGCAAACCTTCCTCAGCATTGTTTGCAATACTGGGGTGGTAACCTTCACTTTCCAGAAATTGCGCAAATGCCCAACAGATTTTCTCATCATCGTCGATTACCAGTACATTCTTCATCGCTCGCAGCTACTCCTCTGACGGCTGTTGACTGGCGGCTGACGGCTCGGTACGTTTACCGCCCTCTATTGATAATAAAAACTTTTTACCATCATCGCTCATTTCAGTATCGTCAAGAACTTCCTTTTTCTCTTCCAATTTCCGTTTGAGAACCGGATAAGAATCGACAACAGGAACTTCGCTGAGAGAAGTTGGCATAGGTTTCCGTTTTTCCGCTGCCTCGATTACTTCGGTGAGTCGTTCATTTTTTTCCGCAACCTGTGCTGCGTCTCGCTCTTTGAAACTCGGGAGTACCCGTTCTGCAAAGAGTTCCAAGGATTCACATATATCCTCATGGCGGTTTGCCCCCGCCTGTTGAATGAAAACTACCTGGTCCACACCAGCATTCTCCATTATCTCCAAGTGTTCACGAATCTGGTCCGGTGTGCCGATTCCTGCTCTGGCTTCAGCAGGATCCTGCGGAGTCTGTTTATAAAGCTGCCAAATGTCGGTTTTCCCGGGTATCTGCGAGCCGTTGTGATAATAGTGAGCAAGGCCAAATCGGAAGAAGCGCAAGCCGTCTAACCCACGCGCAACTGCAGTCTCTTCATCGTCATGGCATGAAAAACCTGATACCATCGCAATATTTGGATTCACCCGCTGCGTCAAAGGTTCACACTCTTTCTCAAAGATGTCATAATATTCCTCAACCCAAAATTTGGCTTCGTCTGCATCAACGAAGGCGAAAGTCAAAGCACCGAGTCCGTATCGAGCTGCATAGCGCAGGCTATCACGACTCGAACATGCGACCCAAGGCGGTGGGTGCGGACTTTGCAACGGTTTGGGAACCACGTTACGCGGCGGCATCGAAAAATACTGTCCTTCATACCCGGCATAAGGCGATTGCACCATCATCTTTGCTGTCTCGCGTGTGCATTCTGCCCACATCTCGCGTTTGGATTTTGGATCAACGTTGAACCCACCAAGTTCCATGTGTGAAGCCGACTCGCCAGTTCCCCATTCCACGCGACCGTTCGATACAAGGTCAAGTGTTGCGATACGTTCGGCAACACGCGCCGGATGGTTATAACCCGGTGGCATCAGGACGATCCCGTGTCCTAACCGAATCTGACTTGTCCGTTGGCTACACGCAGCGAGGAACACCTCAGGGGCAGAAGAATGCGAATATTCTTCAAGAAAGTGGTGTTCAACCTCCCAAATATAGTCGAATCCGAGTCTGTCAGCGAGTTCTACTTGCGCTAACGCATCCTGAAAAAGTTTATGTTCCGCCCCCTCATCCCATGGACGCGGAATCTGATGTTCGTAAAACAGTCCAAATTTCATGCGTTCTTATCGTTTCCTGTATTAATCTCTCACCTAATTTAGTGGCAGAAAAATCCAAATTTAGCTATCAATCGCATCAAGCCTTTGCATTTCTGTCTCAGTTAACTGCCATGAGAAAACATCCAAATTTTCGCGTAAATGTGGCACCGAACCAGACTTCGGAATCGTAATGATGTCCTGCTGGATAAGCCACCGTAATGCTACCTGCGCTGCAGTTTTTCCGTGATTTTTTCCAATTTCACTGAGCGTCGCGTCACCAGCAAGGTCTCCAACAGCTAAAGGACGGTGCGCAGTCATCACAATATTTCGAGCGTGACAGTAATCTCGCAATTCCGAGCGGTTTCTGCGAACATGATATTCGACTTGGTTTGTGCAAATCGGGAGTTCGGAAACTTCGCATGATGCCGCTACCTGTGCAATACTAAAATTACTGATCCCGATGCTTTTTATGTGTCCTGCCTCATAGAGTTCATAGAAAGCCCCAAAAGTTTCAGCAAACGGAACAGCATCGTTTGGATGGTGAATCAATAACAGATCTACGTAGTCCATCTGCAGATCCCTTAGACACTCTTCAAATTGGGAGAGGACCTCAGCATGCCTAAGATGAGTTCCCCAAATCTTGGTGGTAAGAAAGAGATCATCCCGGTCGATGCGAACGTCACGGAGTGCTTTGCCAATCTCGCGTTGGTTTTGGTACATCCATGCTGTGTCGATGTGGGTATAACCTAATGCCACAGCCTTTTTGACAATGCGCTCGCACTGGCTACCTCTTAACTGCCAGGTTCCCAAACCCAGTATCGGTATTTCGTGTCCTGATGCAAGTTTAATGTTTTTCATAATACCCTATAATATCTGATTTTGGAAAAAAAGTCAAAAAAAGTTGACAAATACCGAGCGTATAGTATATACTATTAACAGAATTAGCGGTCGAGTGGTGGAATCGGTAGACACAACGGACTTAAAATCCGTCGCCCTTAAAAAGGTGTGAGGGTTCAAGTCCCTCCTCGACCATGGCTTTTTAACGAATCTTAGCGCAGGGTAGAGCAGTCAGGTAGCTCGTCGGGCTCATAACCCGGAGGACGCGGGTTCAAATCCCGCCCCTGCAATCTTTCTTCTTCCCTACAATCTCCTCTAACGCTTTTGTGTTTTCTGGCAGGTGCCAACCAGTGTCCAGAAAACACAATGTTTTCTCAACTACACTTTTTAAACGCGTTATTAACAGTTGGTGCCAACGGCAAATTGGTAGTAATATATGTAGACCTCACACGGTCTACATCAAGGAATTAATAGACAGGAGTAACCAATGCGTTATCTAAAAGTAATATCCGTTGTATTCACGGTCACCCTATTAACTTCCACTGCTTTGGGCGGAACATGGCTGGAAGATTTCGACAAGGGGCTTCCAGACGGTTGGAATGAAGTCAAAGGCGAATGGAAAATAGAGAAAGATGCTTATGCCGAAACCTCTGGCGCAGAGTACGCTAAAACGATGTTCGGTGATGAAAATTGGACAGATTATACCGTTGAAGTGGATGTAACCTTGGTGAAAAATGCGGGCATAAATGCGGCAGGTTTGCTAATTCGCGCCGATACGGATGGAGACAACGCCATGCGATACTGGATTCGCACCGACCAGCATAAATGCCAATTTTCCCGATGGAGAGAGAATCAATGGGATCACATCGCAACCCCTCTACCCGTTGAACCGGAAGTTGGCGAGACCTATCGCCTCAAGGTCGTCGCAGAAGGACAGAATTATCAATGTTTCGTCGATGATGAACTCGTGTTTGAGGGCGACGATGATATGAAATTTCGCGATAGCGGACGCATCGGCTTTATTACCCATACGGCAAACGTCCATTACGACAATCTCATCATAGACGGAGAAGAAATTCCAGCCTTTGCGGTTGAGGCGAATGGCAAACTCACAACGCGCTGGGGACAACTGAAAACATACGTTCAAATTCAATAATTGAGGTCCGTTTCCTATCCCAATCCTTTCTGATTTTGTACTTAATGATTTCTGATAAGTTTTAAAATTCTGCTGAATATTTGACCGATCTTTAGAATGTGAAATTAAGAGCATCTATGGTGGGTACTAAAAGTAAACAGACACTCCCAGCCTCTCGGTAGGTGAGGTTTCCCAACCTCGCCGATGCAGAGTGTATAAACAATTCTAAAACCTACCATAAATAGCCCTGAAAGTCAAGCACGTATCCATTGACACGAAATTTCGCAAATAAGGCAATCGCCAGATTCACCAACTAATTTTTTTGATATAACAACAGCCTTTCGCCTAAAGCGTTTAAACCAATGAACATAGGCAATTGTTTCACGCAAGATCGTTGCTCTTTGCTGTCGTCTGAATCATTTTCTCGTCAAGAATGAACAACCGCAGCCCTGTCAATTATTGGTATAACATGCCTCTATCTCCCAATTCTCCAAACGTTGGATGAGTTTTTCTAAGGTCCCTTTATAGCAAGCAATACCATATTCTCAAGCGATGAGTTATCAAGTATCACGACAGAAAATTTTCCACATCCACAACTTTTGTTTTTCAATAATACCACATCTTATCAAGTTCAAAAATGACAGAGTGATTCTTGGTGGATGGTGATGGATGTCGGTGATGTAAACTCAAGCGGCATATTCAGTTTTCAACACCAAAAGCCTTGTAGGGCGCGTCATGATTGTCTCCGTTCTCGTTAGCGGATTGGTTTTCGCTAGCGCGCTTGCCGTAAATATGCTTGTGCCTGCACCAACAGAAGCATCAAATTGCTGTGAAGGTGCTAAATTAGCAACTGCTCCTGATGAAAACTCTAGTGAATTACAGAGATGTTGTAGTAATAAAAACGGTAGTACCACTGTTTCAAGTTGTTCTTGTGGACACTCCAATTGTCCCGGCGGTTCCTGTAGTTGCGGAGGTTCTTCCAAATCTTGCAGCAGTGTTTGTGGTACCTGCAGTTGTTCCAGTATATGTGACAGCGGGAGTTTCAGCTGTAGTACCCAAGGGGGTCATGTACGCAAAGTCCGTAAGAGTGGGTTACTATTTCACATCTGTAGCTGCTGATCCATGTAGATACGATACATTTGAGATGTTAAGCATTCCTCAAAAGTGTCCCAAGTTGCTAACATTACCTAAGTTGCCACGTATAAACAAGTTGTAAATCCATGGGATATCCTTTATAGTTTTTATATCACCATAAAACCAAAGGAGCACCCCATGGACCTAACTATTGTAGCAGTTTATACGATTTGTGACGATCTTTTAATCTCACTCGGACATCAAGAACATCCACAAACACAGATGACAGATGCTGAAGTGATGACCACAGCACTTGTTGCAGCGAGATACTTCGCAGGCAACCATCAAAACGCATGTGCTGCTTTGAAGACGCTCGGCTATATGCCAAAGATGCTCGGACACTCTCGATACAATCGGAGACTTCATCGGATAATACCCCTGTTTCAGACGCTCTTTGACCATTTCGCTGAAACTGCCAAGACTGAGAATGCGAATAACATCTATTCCGTGGATACCTTTCCTGTAGGTGTTTGTGATAACATCCGTATCTCTCGGTGTCGCAGGTATTCAGGCGAAACTTGGCGCGGAAAGATCGCAAGCAAACACCGGCATTTTTACGGACTCAAAGTCCATCTGATGGTCTCCGAGGCAGGAGAAATCGTTGAAGCCTTCTTCACCCCGGGTGGCTGCAATGATGTCTTAGGCATGCGGTGTTATAGATTTGATCTCCCAGAAGGTTCGGTGGTTTACGCCGATAAAGCCTATTGTAACTATGCCATTGAAGATGCCCTCGGTGATGTTGGTATTACGTTCAAACCCTTGCGCAAGAAGAATGCGAAGCGTCAGTATCCCCCTCATGAGGTATACTTACAGCATCATTACAGGAAACGCGTTGAAGTGACCAATAGTCTGGTTGAAAAACTTTTACCCAAGTCCATTCATGCCGTGACGGCTACAGGATTTGAGTTGAAACTCTTTTTATTTCTCATCGCTACAAATATAAAAATGCGATTTGAAGATTAGTGGCAACTTAGGTTAACATTAAGCAAATTGATTATGATCTATTGATCCGTTCATCAATTTGGGACACTTAACTAATCAGGGCCATTCAGTTTTCCAATAATTTAGGTCCGGAAGCCCGAATTTGTTCGAGAAAAGTGTGCTTCCCCGAATAAATTCGGGCATCCATCAAGAGAAATCGTTTACGTAAGTAAACTTATCCCTTAAAACTAACAGCTCTGCTTAACTAATAATTCGACTGGAAAAATAGTACGATGCAAGTTTATAATCAATCTGTTAAAGATTTTACCACCAACTATTCTATACTATAGTTTGGACAATTTTAAAATTTTAGTGTAAAAAAGCAGAAAAGCAGGTATCCTTTCATAAAAACATACCACTGTTTTGAAAGGAATGTAAAAATGGACCTCCTTTTCTGCCTGAGAGATATTCTATCGGATTTTCGACATTTATTCAATCAACAAAACTTCGCCTTGTTCCAAGCGTTCATCTTCGGCTTCATTGCCAATAAAGGCAATGGCACACTGACAGATCTGTATCAATCGAGTGCCTCAGAAACCCAGTATTGGTCATTTCCGAAGTTTCTCTCTCGGGGACAATGGAACGCCGATGCTGTTGCCGCCGTTCTCATCAGACGGATTCAACATCTCTTTAGGGACTGGGTTTATGTCTATGATGAGACCCAAGCACTAAAGACCGGCAAATGCCAATGGGGGTTACATTTTTTCCGCAACTTCAGTTATCAAAAGCATCGTCTGAACCAATCAAAGTTTCATCATGGACACGAGTTTGGGGCGTTAGGTTTACTCTGTCGAACTGCGACAGACTGGCATTTATTCCCCGTTTGGGTGAAACTCATTCTGCCCGAGTCGATCCGCGATAAAAGTCAGACGGTGTTGAAACGTATCTGTTCAAAGATCGCCCCGGGACTTATTATCTTTGACCGGGGTTTCGCACGGCGAAAGGTCTTTGCAATGGCACTAAACTTCGGGCATCATATCTTATGTCGTGCGAAATCTAATGCCGTGTTCTATCGTTTACCGAAACCGCCAAAACGCCCGCAACGCGGGAGACCTCGGAAATACGGAGACCGTCTTGATATTCGCCGGCTACGCTATAATGACATAGATATAGACGGTCAAAGTTATTCGATTGCCTCAAAGGTCGTCCGGACGAAGATGTGTGATGAGAATGTTCGACTCGTTGTTATTCGTAAGCGTCCGAAAGCATCAAAACCGTATCGGTATTTCTGCGTCTTTACAACAGATGTGACGCTTGGGATACCTCAGATTGCGACATACTATCGCAAGAGGTGGCTCATAGAAACAGCTTTTCGAGATGTCAAACAGCACTTCGGATTTGATGCCTATCGGCTGAAATCTCGAAAAAGTATCAATCGATTTGTGCAGCTAAGTTTCGTGGCTGCGAGCCTAACGAAGTTGATATTCACAATGCCCAATACTACACAGAAAACTATCGGTGTTCAAAGCGTCTGTCAACATCTCGGCATTCATTGGTATCGTCCGAGAAAACTCACACAAGGCTTGCGGGTGGCTTATCTCCGATCGCAAATCGCAGTCGCAGCATTTTCTGCTAAGTTCAAAGAAAAAACAAACTCGCAGAATATTAATATGAGGTTTCAAGACCATACACCCCTGCCTTGTGACAAGGCAGCATAACTTTACAATATTGTCCAAACTATAGTATTCTATAGAAAACACAATTTATCTACCCCCCAAAGCAGTTGCCCGTTTTGGAAAAGGTGGAAGTTGTGATGTCACAGTATCACGGGATGGACATCTTATTGCCGTAGCATCACGAATCGGGGCATGGATTTATGATACTGACAGCAACGACTTTGTAGCGTTGATTGGCATCAAAGGCACAGGAATTCTCAGTGCGATAACTTTTTCACCTGACTGTAGCCGAATCGCTTTAGCGGACTGGGACGGTAGAATAACACTATGGGATCTTGATACTGAGGAAAACATTTGGTGTGTTACCCATGAAAAACAAGTTAACTCCATTCGCTTCTCGAAAAATAATAAGTACTTAGTAACTACTTCATCAGATGGAGTTGTCAGCATATTGCGTGCTGATGATGGTACAAAGGTTCCAAGGACAATACAAGAGGCATCTCCTGAGAATTGGACTGTCCATGAAAAAAAGTGGAAAGATATAAACACCAGCAAGATTCTTGCAAGCCATTCAGAATATGACAATGGATGGCTTGTCGCTTTTTCATACCACGGAAAACACTTAGCAGGTCTTAATAAGGCCAACTCCTTGACTTTGTGGGAAATGGAGACCGGGGAAAAACTATCGATGCTTGAAAGGGTTACCGGGCATGGTGAATGGATTTCCATATTCCGAAGTCGAACGCTAGCCTCCTCATCCGACGGATGTTACGTTGTGATAAGTTTTTTGAACACTGAACGCGACACAGTTAGGTTATGGAACAAAGAAACACTTACGAATTTTACCTCAGAAATGCCTATTATTTCTGCTGCGGTCTCGCCGGATGGACACCTTTTCGCAACTGGAGGTTGGGATAAAAGAATCACGCTTTGGCATGTAGGCACCCAAAAACCGGTTTGCATCTTTGAGGAACATACAGGGGAAATTAATGCTCTTGCGTTTTCACCAGATGGGATCCTTCTAGTCAGTGGTGGTGGACGCAACTGGGAATACCAAAAGGATGAAGATGGGAGCACACTTAATCCTAGAGGTTTATACAGGTTCCGTTCAAGAGTAGATGGTACAGTTCAGTATTTCTACTCTGGAAACAATACTATTGATACAACTGCCAAAGTTTGGGATATCAGCACAGGCAGAAATATTACCACACTGAATCACCTTGATGTAATCAGCCGAGTTGCATTTTCTCCAGACGGAGCACATCTTGTCACAAGCACAAGGGAAACCGTTATCCTATGGTGTACCCAAACATGGAAGACTGTTTTTACCTTGGACACAGTACAGATTGAATCTCTCACGTTTTCACCAGACAGCACGCGACTCGCCATCGGAGGCACATGGCCAGAACATAGGATTCAAATTTGGGATGTGACATCTGGAAAACTCGTCGTTGAATTTTCAGGGCATAAGAGTGATGTGGAATCTGTTGCTTTTTCACCCGATGGTGCCTTTTTGGCAAGTGGAAGCTTTGATGGCACCATACTATTGTGGGATATGACTCCTTACCTATAGCATGTGCAGCAGCACTATAGAACAGATTATTTCCTATAGGTCTTACAAGAAACGGGTGTGTTACAATCTGCTGCTCCTTGTGGTAATTCTGTCCTCAAGTTTACTGCAGCTACGTCACCTGGGACACGCCTCTCTTGGTTCATCAGATGAATGTTGTCACGCGCTTGTTGCAAAAAATCTGCTTCTACACCCTTTTAAACCCACGCTGATTGATACCCCTTATCTGCCAAACTTTGCCTTTGATTGGGGGGCCAACCACGTGTGGTTGCATAAACCGATTCTCGGGTTGTGGCAGATCGCGGGTTCCTATTGGTTATTTGGAGTTAACACTTGGGCACTACGCTTTCCATCTGTGATTTTAAGCACGCTCGCGGTGTGGTTGACATATCTCATCGGTAAGGAACTCTTGAGTCGGCAGGCAGGTTTTATCGCCGCTACGATCCAAGCATTCTCGCCGTTTTTGATGCGGTTAATACACGGATATCAATTCAGTGATGCGGTTGATGTTTCTCTTCTATTTTGGACAGAATTTGCGATCTATTTTCTCGCGCGGGCATTACGGACGGGAAAATGGAGTGATATCAGTCTCACAGGATTCGGTCAGGGGTGCGCCTTTCTCAGCAAATCCTACCTTGCTTTGATTGTAACAGGCTTAGTCCTAACAGTGTGGATCGCGCCTGCTCTTGGAATGGCGAAGCGCGCAGATACCCGTATTCACGGGCAACATGTTCTTGGCTTAACAATTACTTTCCTGCTAACGGCATTACCTTGGACACTTTGGACAGGGAAGTAAAGTCCATCTGCCTGTGGAGGGTGTAACAGCAGATTATGATCGTGGACTGCGGTGGCAAGTCCAGCAAGGACGTTTTTTCTCACAAAACGATATCGATACGGCAGCACAAGTGTGTGTCCTCGGTGCCGAAGCTGCCATAAACCTCTTTGGACAGGGATCCGCCTTAGGACATGAGGTGAAAATTAAGTTGCGGCGGCAGCCACCCGTTCGGTGTCGTGTTGTCGGTATCATGGCACCTAAGGGTAGAAGTCTTCACAGATACGGGTCCCTGGATGACATCGTCTGTGTCCCACTGACAACCCACCAGCAAAGGCTATCT
This sequence comes from Candidatus Poribacteria bacterium, assembly GCA_965232115.1. Classification (GTDB taxonomy): domain Bacteria; phylum Poribacteria; class WGA-4E; order WGA-4E; family WGA-3G; genus WGA-3G. The sequence goes on along the minus strand of OZ246958.1, from coordinate 1,116,963 downwards.
GGAAGACGTTATATTGAAAGAATGGTCATCTTTTTTCAAAAAGAAGCAGAGATCCATAACGTTATCGAATCTGTTCGGAAAGTACTGCGTAAAAGACACAGAGGCATTGATGATTTTGTCGGTTATTGGATACCCCGACGCAGCTTGCATCGACTCAACCACATTGAAAGCGTGATAAAAATCGCTTTGGGCGGCATCGCAAGCTTTTCGTTATTTGTCAGCGGCATTAGCATCATGAACATTTGTCTCGTCTCGGTCGGTGAAAAAATACGTGAGATCGGTCTACGAAAATCAGTCGGTGCCAGACGACGAGACATTTTCTGGCAGTTTCTCACTGAATCGATTAGTTTATGTGTTTGCGGCGGGATTCTCGGCATCGGTTTCGGTCATCTCTTAGCACACGGCATGGCAGCATTGGCAGTGAAACTTGTCCTTATTGTACCGAAGTGGCCAGTTGTATTATCCGTGCCCTGGATACTAATCTCGGTATGTTTTTCAGCGGTGATAGGAGTCTGTTTTGGTCTCTATCCGGCGATGCGCGCCTCTCGGCTCCCACCAATTGATGCCCTTCGATCCGATACATAGACACAACTCGCGCCTATCGTTGGAGAAAAAAGATATTTGACTTTTTGCCCTATATATGCTATACTTAAGGTAGATTTTCGGATAAAGTTTGTAAACCTACCCACAGAAAAGTGCCGGTGTAGCTCAGTGGTAGAGCACACGACTCATAATCGTGCTGTCCGGAGTTCGACTCTCCGCACCGGCATTGTCCTTTTGGCGCAGCTTGCAAGCCAAAACTTGCTGTCAAAAATAGGCACGCCTTATGACAACCAACTTTGTCCAACAGATGCATCGCCTCATTTCACAACATAATATGATCGAACCCGATGAAACAGTGCTCGTTGCTGTCTCAGGCGGTGCGGACTCGCTCGCGCTCCTATATGGATTGCACGTTTTACATACGCAACTCGACTGCCGACTTCATGTTGTGCACTTAAATCACTGCCTCCGTCCTGACGCTGACGCAGATGCCGATTTTGTCCAACGACACGCATCACTATTAGACGTGCCGTGTACCGTCCGACGTGCTGACATCCCTCGCTTGGTGAAAAAGTGGAAACTCTCAGTAGAAGCCGCCGGTCGCAAAGCGCGATACCAATTTTACGAAACTGTTTGTACAAAAGTTGGTGCCACCAAGGTAGCTTTAGGACACCATCATGATGACACTGCCGAGACGGTCTTGATGAACCTCATTCGTGGCAGCGGAGCCACTGGACTGAAAGGTATTGCCCCTGTCAGAGATCTTAAGATTATCCGTCCGCTTGTAGGGTTTACACGCCAGCAAATTGAGGCATTTCTCGCCTCCATCTGTGTAACACCGCGGCACGACGCAACCAACACGGATAAACGTTATCTTCGCAACCGTATCCGTCATGAACTGATACCGCTGCTTGAACACAACTATAATCCGAACATCCGAACAGGATTAACCCGTACTGCCGATGTGTTAGGTGCTGAGTCGGAATATCTCAATACAATTGCACTCGCAGCGTTCGAGGCGTGTCGGATATCGGACACGGATAAGGCTGCAATCCGGAATAGTATTGTTCTCAATAGAACAAAATTCCGAGAGTATCACATCGCGTTACAGAGACGGGTGCTGCGACAAAGTGTCGCTGAAATGTTAGGTGATATGAACGATCTCTATTTTGTGCATTACGAGGCAATGCTAAATCTTATCGAAGGGAACGCACCTAACGCTGCCCTGGCACTCCCGAACACTTTACGGTTTCGACGGGTCTATCAACATCTCATCTTCGAGAGTGGCACGAGTTCTGAACTTTCGCTCACTGGCGCGTCGGACAGTTTTACCTATCCTCTTGTTGTGCCCGGTAAAACATTTATCACGGCTTTAAAAGACGAGATAACCGCAGAAGTCGGTGACATCGCGTCTCATGAAACACTCGTGCTCTCAGGTGACAAATTTGAAGCGATATTTGATTATGAAAAACTAAAGGAAACATTTGCAGAGGTACCTCCGTTCATAGTACGTAACCGGCAGCGAGGAGACCGATTTCAGCCTTATGGTATGCAAGGAACCAAGAAGATTAAGGACTTTTTGATAGATGCCAAGGTCCCTCGCTACGAACGCGATAGCATTCCACTGCTCGTCTGCAGGGATCAGGTTTTGTGGCTCATCGGTTATACCACCTGTGAACCATTCAAGATTAAACCGAGTACACAGCAATATCTTTATCTACGTTATGTCAGCAACGAATCCTCTTCCTGAATCTGTTTTGATCTCCGAATCACATCTTCAGAATCGTATTCACGAACTTGGCACCCAGATCCTCACCGATTACAAAAACCAAGAACTCGTTCTGCTGGGTGTGCTTCGGGGCAGTGTGCTATTTTTCGCGGATCTCGCACGTGCTATCTTTAGAGCACAACTTGAAAATCCAGCCAGAGAAGTTCAACTCCAATTTGAGTTCGTGCAACTTATGAGCTACCACAATAATATGAAACCTTCAACCGTGGAACTTATTCGAGGGGGCAGCGACTACCTCAAACAACGGCATGTGCTTATTGTGGAAGATATTGTTGACACTGGATACACCTTGAAGTTTCTCCGTGAACATCTGCAGACACTAAAACCGAAAACTGTTAAAGTCTGTACACTGCTTGATAAGCCTTCCCAACGTCAATTCCCGGTCGCTATTGATTATATCGGTTTTGAGATTCCAGATACTTTTGTCGTCGGATATGGGCTTGATTATGCACAGCAGTATAGAAATTTGCCTTATATTGCTGCGTTGGAATCACTTTAAACACCCTCATATAGCAAATTCAGGCGGTCCAACCCCGCAATATTCCATTTAATGCACTTTTTTATTGACAATAAGTGGAATATTTTGTAGAATATTAGAGAAACATATGCTTGAAGGATAATACTTAATAATCCCAATGCTTAGCTTTGGGTCAGTCCTGCGTGTTTCGTGCGGGAGTATCTAAAAGGTGATTTGAGACAAGTGTCCCTACACTGTAAACCGAACCGAAGTCCACATTGCGATGGCAATCAACTGGCACCGTATGTGTAGCGTTAAACACCGATAGTGAGAATTGGCGGATCCCCAGAGGGACAAGTTGCGGTAAACCTGAGTCGCCCAAGAGCTATCTTCATCAGAGAACCGAGATAGAAAAAATCATGACGAAAAGAAAAGAAACCCTCGCGGTAGGGCATACCGAGAGGCTAAACGCTTCTGGAGCAGAAGTAAGACCCAAAATTACGTCAGACACTTCGGTGGGTATGGCAGGCGGGCATACTGCGTTGAAGGAAGAATCCTACTCCTTTAGGTGTGGGAGTGTCAAAGGAGTTTATGATGCGTAAATTCGTTTCGTTGAGCCTCTGTGGCGTTTTAATCATGGTGCTTGTCCTTCTTACACAAGCCCAAATGTCAGATAAAGCGCAACTGGGGCGAGAACTTTTTCACGATCCAACCTTTAAAGGCACAATTGATCCGTCAAAAGCGACTGGACTTGCTTGTGCAAATTGCCACGCCGACTTCGATGACACGGCAAACCCAGATGGTTTAATCCGAGCAGGACATAGCGTGGTGGGTGTCCCTCATCGTGGAGAGGCAAAAGGCGGGATGATCACAGGCGCAGACTTTGCACGTGCAGCCGGCGGTGGCGGTTTTTGTTATGAACACTTCTTGCAGAGAGTGCCACCCGATAAAGTCAATCCTACCGCAATTCCAGCAGAACATGCCGAAGCACTTATGGCTTATTTTGAAGTTATTTCCGGGGACAACAAGGGACCTGAGTTTGAAATTGCCATGCTCGACGATGACGCTAAAAAAGCAGCAGGCGAGAAAATCGCTGCCATGAGTGGCGACGCGAGCAACGGTTGGCAACTTTTCGGACGCGCATGTATTACTTGTCACCCAACGATCAAGAAAGCTGGTATCGGTCCGCAACTCATCCGTTCCAGAGCACCCCGTAATGTTGATGCAACCATGGCGCGTTGGGCTACTAAAATCCGAGGCGGCGGTTCTCTCATGCCGTTCTATGCCTCAGACATCCTTAGTGACCAAGACATCGCTGATATCATCGCATTCTTACGTGAACAAATAGAAAACGCGGGAAAATAACAATCCTTCAGGCTGGGATTAATCCTTCCAGCCTAACCTCTTAGTGTACGATTTGTTTGATTTTTTGTTGTAACCTACTCTCTTCATATTCGTTTGTATCAACAAAGTTCTTTTGAACGATTAAAGGCTCAATATGTGCGTTTGTCTTGGAAAATCAAGGGCAACTTTACGGGGCAATGCGCATGAAATCACAGAAACGATGAAATAGCCATTATGCGCTGTTGGGAAACCTATTCGTCGATTCTGTCAGATTCAGAATATACAAACGTTTTTCCAGATCTGAATATGAAGAGAGGATGGTGTCATGAGAGCATCTCAATTCCTTGGAATATTTTTTTGCATTCTCCTACTTGGTTTTGTATTAAGTTTAGCAAGCTGTGGGGGTAGTAACCTAAACAACCCAGTATCAGATGTAGATACTACAACACAGGACGCGGAAACCAGCGACGATACCGTTGAACTTACACAAAACCCAGACGTGGAAGAACCGGGGCAAATCACCGATCTTGACGTAACTATCACCGTTACAAAGAAAATGGTGATGCCAGGTGAAGAAACGGAACTTACAGCTTCGGTGAAAGGGGTTAGAGGTACCAGTGTTACATTGAACTGGCTGAATATTACCAAACATGGCGAACTTTCCACCCACAGTGAAAATGCAGTCACTTGGACTGCTCCTGATATGCTAAATGGGGAGAACGTCCAAGTTGAGGTTATCCAACTCGTTGTGACAGTAATTAGCGAAGTGGTCTCAGTGGGAACTTCTGGCATTGATACCGATACCCAAATTTTTTCGGAAACCAAAACAGTCCTATTGACTGTCAGAAATTAGTTAATAAAAGCGATCCTATGGAAATGTGCTAACAGTTTAGTTGGTCCGATGACAGGATATGCCTTTATTTTACATTTAGGGTATCACATGAAATGAAGAGAAATTTAATTCACGTTTTTACAACTGTTTTGTTTATCGTCGCACTCGCTGGGACAAAATCAAATGCAGGTGTGCAGCAACATTTGGTTCAAAAAGGAGATACATTGTGGGGACTTTCCCGGAAATACAAAGTACCTCTTAAGTCAATTGCCCAAGCCAACCGGATTAAGTTAACCAAGCGGTTGCAAATCGGGGAAAAATTGCTGATTCCCGGAACATCCACTCAGGACAATTGGTATTTTGTTAAAGCAGGCGACACTTTATGGAATATCTCGCGCCGCTACAACGTCGAATTAAAGGATCTGCAAAGGGTCAATGGAATTTCTTCTGCGCGTTCCCGGTACTTGCAGATTGGCACAAGAATTCGGATTCCAAACGGTGAGGATTCTTTTACTTTCGCGAATCCACTCCGAGTTCCATTAGTCGTGACCTCAAAATACGGCTATCGACCTCATCCTGTGACAGGTCGCTACCAGATGCATAATGGGATAGATTTTCGCGCGGCTACGGGGACACGCGTCTATGCATCCAGAGCTGGTAAAGTGATTTTCGCCGGACGGAAAGGCGGCTATGGGAAAGTCGTCGGCATAGAACATGGAGATCATTTTACAACTTGGTATGGACATCTATCGCGTATTAGCGTAAAAAATGGACAATGGGTATCTCAAGGAAAAGTAATCGGTCTTTCAGGCAATACAGGGATTTCGACAGGACCTCACTTACATTTTGAAATTAGGTACAAAGGCAGAAGTGAAAAACCAACGCAGTATCTTAGCATACAGTAAACGAGGCTGGCTGTTCATAGTCCCTATCTTTCTCTTATTCTTGTATTTCTCCAATGGAAAAGACACACTCTCAGATCCACTCAACTTGAGACCTGAGGTTGGCACACGGGGACTTGGGTTGAGTGGAGCGTTTATTAGCAGCGCTGATGACGCTACAAGCCCCCTTTGGAACCCTGCAGGACTCGCCACCCTTCAACGTGGCAATCTGATTTACGATCTCTCGCAAGGCGCACTTTCCCTCGCATATCCGATCAACCCAATCGGTACGTTTGGCATAAATTTCCTTGATTTAAATGGCGGCGACCGATTTCTGTTAGAACACACTTCCAACCCAATCGGCAGTTTTGAACTCGGCAGTAACCAAGCACTTTTCTCTTATGCAAGAAAACTGGGGCCCTTCCAACTCGGTGCCAGTACCGGATACAGTCGTGCACCTTACTACGGCAGCCGCTGGGCACAAAATTATGACATCGGTATGATGACGGAACTCAATCCTTATCTGACAGTCGGAATGCGACTCCGTGACATTTCCGGTGTAACTATCCGACATGAAAGCGGACAGATCCTGCAAACTTTTGACCAGCAGCTGGCTCTCGGAGCAGCCCTAACACCTCACCCAAGCATTCGATGGCATAACCGACTAAATATTACCGACCCTGGCTTCGGTACGAGCCTGGAAATCGGAAACGAAACGATCACCGCTCGCGTCGGTTCAGCATTCTCCTTTAACACTGATGCCCTGGCGCAATCATGGAGTGCTGGATTTTCGCTCAACCAATTGGGAAAGCAGCTCCATTACACCTATCTCAACCACGGAAATCTCGAATACAAACACCTCGTTTCATTCGGCATGTCTTTTGGCGGACAGCAACCTATTTCACAAAAACCAGAAATTCAGACAGAAAAACAGCAGCCTTATGTCGAAAACACTACCCCAACACAACCAAAATCAGAAAACAAGATAATTCAAACACAACAGCCAGAGCAAAGGCACTCAAAATACAAAGCAGTTCAGATCGCAGAAGAATATAACGTTGATGTAGAACTCCTCCTTGCTATCGTTTACGCTGAATCCAACTTTAACCCACTCGCTGTGTCTAAAAGTGGAGCAGCAGGGTTAATGCAGATGATGCCTCACACTGCGCGGGAACTTGGACTCAAGGTCCCAAAGTATTCCAATAAACTAAAACCAACCCAGAACGCGAACAGAGATGAACGTTTTAATCCAACCAAAAACCTGTACGCCGGTTTAACCTATTACAAGAAACTTTTAGAGAAATACAGAGGTGATTTAACGCTAACCCTTGGTGCTTACAATGTTGGACCTGGTAGGGTACGGGTGCGCGGTCCTCTTATTAGCAGAGGGAAAAAATACGCAAAAAAGGTGATAACCCGCTCCCAACTTTACCGGGACAATACTGAGCAAATGGAAGTCGATCTCAATCGGTTAGAAGCAGTACTTAATAATTAGAGAGGGTGCGCCGTGAAGCACCCTCCTGCTGCGAGGGAAGAAAATGGATAAAATTAGATTGGCAATCGTAGGATGTGGTGGAATGGGACATCGACACATGTACGGATTGGCGGAACTCCATCGTGCCGGATGGACACGGTTTAACCTCGTCGGCGCGTGTGACCCGGTCCTCGCTAATGCTGAGTCTCTCGCTGCACAGGCCGAAGAACGTTTCGGTCAAAAACCAGCTGTTGTCGGGAGCCTGGAAGAACTTTCTGAAGTCGGTGTAGATGCCGTGGACGTGACGACCACGCCGCCGTACCATCATACTGTCGCCATAGAAACACTTGAACGCGGCTGGCATACCATGGTAGAAAAACCGATGGGATTGACAGTTCGAGCCTGTAACCTCATTCGACGCGCTGCTGAGGCCTCTGACGCAATCCTCAGTGTTGCCGAAAACTATCGGCGTGACCCAATTAATCGACTTGCGAAGGCACTTCTTGATGCCGAAGCCATCGGCACACCGCGTTTTCTCATCCACCATGCAATCGGCGGCACAAACCGTATGACCATTTCCGTCTGGCGACACCAGAAGGATCAGAGCGGGGTGTTGCTGGATGTCGGTGTTCACTACGCCGATATGATTGAGTATCTGCTTGGTGAAGTTGATACCGTCTACGCACAAACACGACTCCACGAACCCATCCGGTACAACGCTGCAGCGGTGACCGGTGAGTCTGGTTCTAACCCATCAGGGGTCTATACGAAATGGCAACGTGAGATGCCCGCTGAATTTGAAGCAACCGCAGAAGATGCAGCGTATGCAACCTTGACTTTCAAAAGTGGTGTTGTCGGGCAGTATATTGAGGAGCACGCCGCATGGGGACAAGGGGGCTGGCTCCGCCAAATTCACGGATCCCAAGGCTCTATGACGCTCCCCGGAGACCGGAGCGGTAGACTTATCACCCTTAACATTGACGGACAGGAACCACTCAGCGACGAAAGACTCTTGGATCTCGTTCCAGATTTTCACTTAGATGCTGTTACAACAGATCTATTCGGTGGCAATCGGTTGTGGAACTATGAATTGCCGTTTACGCAAATTGACGCGAAGATTATCGCTATTGAATATGGAGATTTCGCTGAAGCTATTGCTGGAAATGGTGAAGTTGAGGTTGATGCATATCAAGGTACCCGTTCGGTTGCTGTCTCCTATGCCATGCTTGAGTCTGGCGCAACCGGTCAGATCGTTCAACTGGACGATATGTTGAATGAATCAATCAACACATATCAGCGCGAAATTGACGAAGGATTGGGCATATAATTATCCCGTAGTCTGATTTAGAGGATAATCGCCGCAATGACAGACAAACAAGAACTTGGCATCGGTTTAATTGGACTGGGTATCGGACAGCAGCACCTACTCGGTTATCAACGGCAAAACCTACAAGTTGCTGCAATCTGCGATAAAGATACCGTACGTCTTAACGAGGTTGGAGAGCAGTTTCAGATTGATAAACGTTATACTCGTATCACCGACCTGATTGCTGATCCCAATGTCAATGTGGTTGATATGGCAGTACAGCCGTGGATCCGTTCCCCTATCGTTCAAGCCGCTGCTGAAGCAGGTAAACATATCCTCTGCCAAAAACCGTTCTCAATGTCGATGAGGCAAGCCGTTGAAATGGTGGAGATCTGTGAGAGACACAACGTGGAACTTATGGTGAACCAGAACTCTTGTTTCGTGCCGGGCTTCCTCGCTATTGAACCCTACATCAACGCCGAACGCCTCGGCGAAATTTATCATGTCTCAATAACCTGCAATGGATTCTACACCGAGTTTCCCGAACGCCATTTGATCCCAGCGATGCAGGTGCATCACATCGGACTCGTCTATAAATGGTTCGGCGAATATGAGAGCGTTTATTGTCAAGCACACGGACACGACCGGTCTATTGAAGCCGGAGAAACCATGTCCGTCGCCCTTTTCACAAGCCGTAGTGGTATTCAAGGTTTGCTTTCGTGTAACTGGGCGTTCCTCGCCAATCCCGGACGCAACTTGCAACACCCACACGAGGAAATTCGGATTCAAGGGACGAAAGGGGCAATTTACGGGAATAGTGAGGACATGACGGTTCACCTCACAGAACCAGAGACCCACGAAATCAAACCCTCAATAGAAGGCACATGGTTTCCCGATGCTTTTGGGAACGTGATGGCTCACTTCTTGGAGTGCCTGCGTAATGGAGAAAAACCTGTCACGCACGGACGTAGCAATCTACACGTCGTCCAAACGTTTTTCGCCATGCACCAGTCTGCGAGTTCAGGGAAGGTCGTTAGGGTTGACGATATTTCGTTGGATAGCGATTATAACTTGAGTCCGCATCCTGTCCATAGTGCCGATGATGTATTCACTCTGCAGTAAAGCCACGTGCCTCGCGGATAAATATGGATTAAAATACTCAAGCATAATACAATGTCAGATAGAGGAAGTAGAGATGGACTACACAGAAATTATTACCATTGAACCCGGTAAACGCGGCGGAAAACCGTGCATTCGGGGAATGCGAATCACAGTTTACGATGTTCTTGAATATCTTGCTTCAGGCATGACAGTCGTAGAAATTCTTGACGACTTCCCATATTTAACTGAAACAGACATCCGAGCATGCTTGGCATACGCGGCAGACAGAGAAAAAGCACAGATGGTTATCTACGCCAATGAAACTCCTATTCGATCAGAACCTGTCGCCTAAACTCGCAAACCAACTATCAGATCTCTTCCCTAATTCCATTCATGTTCAAGACGTTGGGTTAGACACGGCAGAGGATACCGAAGTTTGGGATTACGCCCAGGCCAAAGGGTATCTTGTCGTGTCAAAAGATGCAGACTTCGGAGAGAAAAGTGCTATTCACGGACATTCACCAAAAGTAATTTGGCTCAAACGCGGAAATTGCCCAACGCGTACAGTCGAAGGCATATTGAGAAATCATTACGCAGATATCCAAACTTTTGTAAGAGACGTAGATCAGGGATTACTTGTCCTCTTATAACCACACCTCAACCGTATCAATCTTTTTATAAAGGGAACGTAGTTTCCTGACGTTTTCGGGAACGCGATGGTTCGCTTCTTGGAGCACTTACGTACCGGAGAGAAGCCTATCACACACGGACGCAGCAACCCACATGTCGTCCAAACGCTTTTCGCAATGCACCAGGCGGCAAGCACAGGAAAGGTTGTCAGTGTTGACGATATTTCGCTGGATGGCGATTACGACTTGAGTCCGCACCCTGTCCATAGTGCCGATGATGTTGCTATTTTACACTAATCTCACGGCACCTGTTTACCATTCGCCTCTCCGGTCAGGCCATGGATGCGCTTTCGCAACCTCCTCATTAAGATCAGTTCCCCACCCCGGACGCGTTGGGATTTTCATGTAGCCATCCGTAATATCCGGAACGTGCGTCGTCAAATCGTCTTTCCACGGCACATCGTCAATATCAATCTCCATAATACGCACGTTAGGCAGGACGGCGCAGAGACTCGCACTCATGTGGGTAGCGAGGTGGCTGTAGTAATTGTGTGGTGCGACATTAAGTTGGAACACATTTGCCAAGTCACCGATCTTCTTTGAAGGCGCGAATCCATTCCACGGCACATCTATCATAAAGACATCGGCAGCACGGCACTGAAAATAAGGGAGATATTCCCGCATATAATAGAGATTTTCGCCAGTGCATATCTTCGTCGTTGTGGAATCCTTGATTTGACGGATAGCCTCGTGGTCGTACATATCAATCTCCAACCACAACATGTCAAATTGTTCAAGGACTTTAGCAATCCGCATGCATGCTTCTGGTTTAAAGTTGAAGTTCAAGTCGAGATTGATACCGACATCGGGTCCGACTGCCTCTCTGAAGGTGCCGATTAAAGTTTCAATGTGCCGTAGCACCTGAGATGATACATTCCCATCAGTCGTCCCCGGACCGCCGCCGAAACCGCCAAAATGGACAGATGCCGTGTCGCCGGGAAAAATGACATTGGTTTTGAGAGCCGTGAATCCTCTTTCGACCACCTCACGACCTAACGCTGCGATGTCATCCATCGACTTTAGAGGTGGAACACCTATAAGTTCGTAATTACGCGCACGAGAGCTCCCGCAATGTGACCAATAAACCCGCACATCATCACGTGTCGGTCCCCCGAAAAGCTCGACAACAGAAATCCCCAAGGCTTTCGCCTTAATATCTACGAGTGCACACTCAATACCCGCGATTGCTTTTGCAGCGATGCCGCCGGGACTTTGCCGAGAGCCACGGATCATATCCCAAAACCGCATCTCATAAGGACGTGGATCGCGTCCGATGAGCAGCGGTGTAAAGTCTTTGATGGTTCCCACTACGCCGTTGGGGTTTCTACCGTCACTGCATTCACCGTAGCCGGTGACACCTTCATCGGTTTCTACCTTAACAAAAGTCCAAGGCCGCCACCCCGCATCCACAATAAAAGTTTCAATATTTGTAATTTTCATAGCCACACTCCTTATAGTTTTACAATTTCTCCGCATCGATGTGATTCAAGGAGCGCATCACAGACGCGCATTGTGTTCACCGCGACATCCGACCACTCCGTCTCAAGGCTTCCAGATTGCACAATCTGAGAGAACCGCTCGATCATCAGGACCTCCTGAATACAACCCTCAACAGTATTTCGTTCATTGCCATCGGGTCCGTGAACCCAGAACCGAGCAGAATCTTCAGAGATGGGGACAGTGAAATCATCACAGACTATTGAGGCACGCGTGCCAGCAACCTCGAACCATTTCCGCAGCGCTGTATCGAACCCACAATCCAAAGTGGCAATCCGTTCATCGTCAAACCAGAGGATACCTGCAAGATTGAAATCAACACCGACTTTGTAGCGCGCCGTCGCAAAAACCTGTGTCGGCATCTCCTCATAAGCCCAGAGTATCGCGCGGATGCAGTAGTAGCCTAAATCGCCAAGGCTTCCGCCTGCGAATTCCTTCATTGCACGGATATTGCCAGCAGGAATTGTATCCCAATTGAAAGTGAACGCGGCGGTTACCCTACGGAGTTTCCCAAGGGTGCCGTCCGTCAGTTTCTGTTTCATCTCCGCAGTTCTTTGGTGATGAACCCACATGACACCGTCCATCAGTTGCACACCATTTTGGTGACAGGCCTCCGCCATCGCTACGGCTTCGTCAGCGTTTGCGGCGAGCGGTTTTTCGCAGAGGATGTGCTTGCCGTGTGCTGCTGCTTTGATTGTCCATTCGGCATGAAGCGAAGGGGGCAAGGGGATATAGATAATATCGAGTGATTCGTCGGCAAGAAGTGCGTCGTAGGTGCCGTAAGCCGTGGGGACATTATGTTTTTGTGCCCATGTTGCAGCGCGTTCTTCTGTCCGACTCGCGACTGCAACTAACTCCGCGTTCCGGGCGAGATGAATGGAGCGGGCAACCTTTGTAGCGATATTTGCTGTGCTGAGAATCCCCCAGCGAATTGGTGCTTTTGTTTCAGTTTTCATACTACTCCGCCTAAAATTCTGACCCTTGAATTCACTATAATATACCGCATAATTGAAAATTGATCAAGTACATAGAAACAGCTCCTATATCGGTTTTAACTTGACTTTGGGAGCGAAAATGATAAAATAAAAGGGTATGAAAATAATAGGCACTTCACGTACCATCAATAGAATAAAACATACAGGACTTACGCAGTTATCTTTAAGACCGATAAGTTTCCCCTTGCTTGCGGGGGGATAAAGGGGGTATTGGGAATTTTGCGTAAGTCCTAACATATATCATGTGTAACGAAAGGAATTTTATGAACATGAGAAAAATTGTAACACTCACGTCTTTATTCGTGATTACTGTGCTGATTGTAGGGCTATCTTCTTGTGAGCGGATCTCCGAAATTGTTCAACCCGCCACACCTCAGATGGTAGAACCCAGTGAAGAAATCGCTATTGGGGTTGTCTTACCTTTAACAGGACGATTTGATACCTCATCCGGTATGCCGATACAGCAAGCCTATGCGTTAGCACGCAGTGAGATTAACGCTGCGTCCCCTCAGGGTGCCGAACTCAAATTTATCATTGAAGACGACCAGAGCACGATAGAAGGTGCGATCGCAGCTTACAATAAACTCATTCATCAGGAAGGGGTATCCGTCATTCTCGGACCTTCTAGCTCCACGCAAACCGCAGCAGTTTTTCCGATTGCACAAGAGAATCAGGTGGTGGCAATAAGTCCGACCTCCGCCGCCCGTGGACTTAGCGCGATTGGGGATTATGTTTTTCGCGTCGCGCTGACGACAGATATACTTATCCCCGAGGGCATTTCGGTCACACACACACAACTCGGTTATCAACGCGCTGCTACGATGTATGATGAGACCGATCTTTTTTCTACCGATGGAGACGCGTCCGTGCAGGAAGTCCTTGCTGCTAAGGGGGTCGAGGTGCTCATCACCGAAATTTTCAAGGGCGGCGACACCGACTTTTCTGAACAACTCACCCGAATCCAAGCAGTGGATCCTGATGTCATCTTTGTTTCCTCTTTATCGCCAGAAAAACCTGCCATACTCACCCAAGGGTCCGAACTCGGTATATCCGCTCCCTTTATCTTGCGCACATTGGCAGCGGAAAATGTGCAAGCCGCAGGTGCCGCTGCCGAGGGCGCAATAACGTTTGTCGGGTGGGGGACTGCTGTGGATACACCGGGAAATCAAGCGTTTGTGGAAAATTATACCGCCAGATTCGGTATGGAACCGAGCAATTACGCTGCGCGCGCGTATGCGACACTTCATATTTTGGCGGAGGCACTCGCGAATGCCCAATCGACCGATGCTACCGCGATTCGAGACGCGCTCGCACGTATCAAAGATTTTGATACAATTTTAGGTAAATTCTCTTTTGATGCTCACGGGGATGCGGTTTATGACGCGAAGATTTTAACCGTCAAGAATGGTGAACTGGTACTCTTTGAATAGTTTACTACAAAAATTGTGCAAAACCCATTAGACCAATTCTATACGAAAGCAGAGGTCGCGAGTGCCTGTTGGGAGCATTTCACGGAGACGCTTCCAACGCTAAACCGAAGTCGCAGCGACCTCTTTTTTGTGGAACCCTCCGCGGGCACCGGGGCATTTTACAGACTTTTACCCTCGGGAAAGCGGTTAGGCCTGGATCTCGCGCCAAAATGTAGCGATGTGAAATCCCAAGACTTTTTGGAAGTCACCGATCTCCCATTTTCACCCAGGGATACAGCCATCATCGGCAATCCACCGTTTGGCAAACGCGGTAAATTAGCGATAGCCTTTTTTAACCACGCCGCCGCTTTGGCAGACCTTGTGGCGTTTATTGTCCCTGTCAATTTCCGCAAATTCATCGTCCACAAACAACTTAACGCCAGCATGCGCTTTATCAGTAAGCTACCACTACCAAGAGATGCTTTTCACCTCGACACAGGCAAGCCCTATTCGGTAAATACAGAATTTCAGATATGGACGCGTCTGGCAAGCACACACCACGATATGCGCCAATACAAACGCCTGCCGATTTATCATCAAGATTTTCAGATATGGCAGTACAACAACACACGAGATGCGCTGAAGGTTTTTCAAAACGCCTTCGACTTTGCTGTGCCGTGTCAAGGGTGGCAGGATTATTCGCGAAGAGAGACGGACGAAAAACGGTGTGAACGAAATAAACAGTGGATACTTGTGAAAGCCAAAAATGCTATCGTCTTAAGACGTTTAATGGAGATTGATTACGAACACTTGGCGCAGGAGTGCGCCACGGCTGTTCCGGGCTTTCGGAAGGGGGATCTTGTGAAAGCGTATAACGAATCACAAAAATCCCGGTCAGAATCTCGGTTCAGACAATCTACCCAAACCGTTCAAGCCGATATGGTTTGAACCACTCTACCTCTACATCATCAATAATTTCCAGAGCCGCCATTTCACCCACCAAAGGTGCCAACGTCACCCCGCTGTGCATCAGGGCAATATATAGGTTTGGAACGGCTTTCGTAAATCCGAGGACCGGAAACCCATCAAGGGGCATTGGACGATAGCCGACCGGTGTCGGGATTGCTTTCGCATCGCCTATCGCAGGAAAATAGCTTTTGGCACGATCAAGAAGGGCATCAGCGTGCTGCTGCGAGTCATCACGATTGATACCTTCTTGGGTACCCTGCCCGATTCTGAGACTCCCATCAGCGAGTTGTCGGAGATGGAGGTGTTGATGCCGCTTTTCATCCACCGGGGGCGCGTGAATGATCGCTACGTTGTGTAAAACTTCAGCACACGGTGTCGTTTTAATGACGATCCCCGGACTCCGCTGTTGGGGGATATGTACGTCCACCAGAGATCCGAGCGCAGTTGTCTGAACACCGCTTGCCAAAACAGCAACATCACACGGAAATTCGGTATCAACGGTCTTGACGGCAGTAATGCTACCGTTATGAAGGATAAAGCCTGTGACTTCAGTTTCGGAATGCACAACTGCCCCCGATTCATAAATGGACTGGAGACATACATTAATAAACGTATCCGTTTCAACATGAATATCCGCTTCAGAGAAAGAGGCAGCCAACACGTCACCGGGTTGTAGATGTGGCTCAAGTGCTAACACCTCGTCCCGCGTGATGAGTCGACATGGATATCCCCACGCCTGTATCTGCTGGATACGCTGACGGAGCTGCGCCGCACGGTCTGGACTGTTTTCCCACCGCATCTCACCGCCGTAACGGACACCAATATCTACTTCAAACTGATGTACCAACCGATACCACATATCCAAGGAACGCCGATTGAGGGTATGATATTCACGCGGATCTTTCCCAAAGGCGTTTGCCCACGCGAAAGAATGTCCCGATGCTCCCGATCCCGGCGTGCCTCGCTCCAAAAGCGTCAGAGAAACATCATCTCTTCGGGACAAATGGTAACCAAGCGTCGCACCGACAATACCGGCACCGATTATTACGATTCTTTTTCTTTTCGGACTGGGGGAAGGATTAGAATTTCTGTTTGACAATTTTTAAACGATTGCTTCTGAATTGGGATGGCTTCGGCTTTCGTAGCAATAGCGAATCAGCGATGCGCTGCAACGATGAATCCTGTTAAGCCCGCAAGCAACAATTGAAAACCAGTTTGATAGAACAGCATGAGAAAGGGTTGGCAGAGCGCAATCAAACCGAGCGCAATTAAACCGATAGAGATACGTTCACACAAAGTCTTCTGCGAAAAGACGATTGAAAAAACAATTATTCCCGGTAGAAGCAGATGCAAGGCAGTCCCACCGAGTGCCGGAAAAAACGGCTGATAAAGGCAGACAATGCCAATACACGCAAGGAATGCTGAACCGATAGTTGCTGCTTGCTTTGCCGCGGTCGTCATACCAAACGCAATAGCACAGGCAAACAGAATGTGAAACGCCGAACCGGACAAAATTGACGGAACAGGTAGATAGAGGAAACCGAGTCCAACTGC
The DNA here is from genome assembly GCA_965232115.1 of Candidatus Poribacteria bacterium. Classification (GTDB taxonomy): domain Bacteria; phylum Poribacteria; class WGA-4E; order WGA-4E; family WGA-3G; genus WGA-3G. Next base: position 1,100,123 of record OZ246958.1, on the reverse strand, counting down.
CAAACCAATACCGGATATAACCGCTATTCGCTGCTTGTCCTCGAAAGAGGTCCCAACTAAAATCGCGGCAATACTCAACAGTACCAGCGCGATGCCCTTGAGCAAAACAGCGTTTTGAGCGATAACAGTTGGAACCATCAAGATGCTTGGTACATAGAGAAAGGCAATACCAAACAGGAAGAACCCAGTCGCAAGGAACTGATTCCGTTTTTCTTTTTCCATAGCGATACTTTGATAATCTGCGAACGTTCTAACTTAGCGGTATTCGCTGAGGTGTCTCAATCCTTCCGTTTCAGCAGGCGGCTCACCCAAGTTTTAGATTGCTCCTCACTCAATTGATTTGTCAGTTCGTTCACTTGCGCAGACAAATCCCCTCGCTCGTCTTGGAAAGATGTAATCTTTTCCCGGAGTTGCTCATTTTCGACGATAAGTGCTTGATTCTCTGCTTCCAATTTGTCGCATGTTTCTTGTAGGTGTGTGATATGAAAAACCTGGCAACTCAGATTTTCAATAATATCGTCTGTTGGGATATTATAGGCGAGTTTCTTTATCAGCATTGCGAGTCCATCAACCCGTAATTGAATTTGTGGCTTCGGCGGGGCACCTGGTTTGTCAGGAGGAGCAGAAACGACTCGGATATAGGATTCAATATCTATATCTCTCCGTTCCAAGGTTCGGGTGATGATGTCCTCTTCCACACCTATGATTTCGGCGATTTTGGAAGGATTCATATAGAGATCCATTCCCAAGTTTCCTAACCAGTCTCTTCTGATAAAAAATTAATAATATAATATCTATAATACGACTACGCTATAAAAAGAGAACTAAAGATAGCGTAACAGATATCCAATTATTTCGCAAGTTAAAATTTGGCGCGCATACAGCGCGCCAGCAAAAGGATTGATAATATAAACACGAAACATGAACTTATGAAATCCCGTCCCAATACTTCCATATATCGTCAGGGGTCTCAAACTTGATTTGGTCCAAATCTTTCCGACGGTATCTACCGATGAGCGCGATTCTGACCCGACACCCACAGTTCGGACCGGCGGTATGGCTCATCTGGTGATGCCAGAAGCAGACATCGCCCGCCTCACCTGTGAATTCATAACTCGGTCCTAAATCGAACGGGGCAACACCACCGGGGAGACTATCTAAGTCGTGGTGTCTGAAATATTCCGCCCAAATTCGATGGCTACCGGGCCAGACCGTGAACCCACCACCCTGTTTTTCAACTGTGTCGAGATAAGCGGTCGCGCCGAGCGTGAAGGAACCGACAACGCCTTTCGGTACACCGTTCGTCGGTGTGTGGTAACCATCAAGATGTCCGCGTGGCTCGCGCCACTCTCTGTCTGGATCCGGGAAATTGATGTGTGGCCCCGCACCACCGCCTGTATTCAACCTGTCCTTGCCAACAAGCTCCTCGCCCATAGCGAAAACGCGGTTTCCGTATATTGTGCCACGGATAACATCTTCACCACCGACAGGAACAGTGCGATACCCCTTACGAATCCAAGATGCTGGATCGTTTCTATCTTCGTCAAGAGACTCCCAAATCTTATCAAGCGCAGCCTCAACTGTTTCTGGCTCCACAGCACCCCGCACAACCAGATAGCCGTTTTCTTTAAAGAATGCTTTATCTTCCACTGTTAAGTACGCCATAGTTCGGTTTCTCCTATAGTTTTCGGCAACCTTTACGCGCGAACCTCAAATCCGTTCGCTTCTCGCGCTTTCTGATAAGGTATTTCTTCCAAGTTCAAACCAAAGCCGGGATCCTCTGGCACATTCACATAACCGTTTGAGATGGAATACCCAGAATCGTCTAAGCCGGGTGTGATTGCCTGATCCCATTCAACGAACTCAAATCGTTCAACCTTGGCTGAAAGATGGCACGATACATAATTCCCGTAGTGCCCACCATAATGATGTGGTGCCGTGCCGACGTTAGCGGCATCTAATTCAGGACCGAGTTCAAGCCAACGTGAGAAACCCGGATAGAAAATATCGTATTGAACGATGTCAATAAGACCGTCTTTCGCCCAATCCACAAGATGTGGGGACGCACCACCCTCGCCATCAGCGATACGCGTCTCTAACCCCTCAGCGTTCAACCATTCTTTCAGGATACCGTAGACCCGTGCATCTTCATGGAACGCCTCTTCCATCCAATAGACGTTTGCGTCGGCGGCACCACCCAATACCTGCTTGGTGAGGTTGAGGTTATAGCCGTTATTTGCATCTATCAAAATTGTAGCATTGGAGCCGACAGCCTCGCGCACGGCACGAATGACATCAATATCCCGTTGGGTCCCTTTGTCGAGTGGCATGTGCATCGCACCCCGTCCGACCTTGATTTTATAGGCGTTATGTCCACGCGCCTTTCCCTCCAACGCCTCAGAAGCGATAAGTGCTGCAGCTTCTGCATTGTCGTCAAGGTGTAAATCATCAATGTAGAGTGAGGTATCATAGCAGGGGGCGCGAAACGCGCCATTCTCGCCAGAAAGCATCGCATAGACCGGTTTTTGTGCTAATTTTCCTACAAGATCCCAGATCGGGTACTCCAGCATTCTGAATGCTTCGGTGACACCGTTTGCTGAGTCAAATGCTTCACTGAGTTGAAATCCGACGATAGCCGCTGCCTTTTCAGGCGAAATCGGAGAGAATCCGAAACCACTGACCCCGTCTGTTGTGGTTATCCGCGCAATAGGCGGACGAACATGCAGTCCGTGTTCGCCAAGTCTCGAATTACAACCGGCTTTACGCGGACGTTCACCTGTCAAACGTGCCCATTCAATTCGTTCAATTCTTACATTTTCCAATCTTAAGGACCTCCATAGGTAGGGTGTTAGCAAACAGCCTAACCCCTTACTATTAGCACAGTTTAGAACCTTGCCAGCAGCGTATATTTTACATTAAAAGAAAATAATCTGCAAATCGGGTGTAAAAAGAAATAGGGTGTTAGCAAACAGGGGATTACAACTGGGTTTCAAGCAAGGCAATGCTTTCAGGATCCAAACGGTGGTAGTTTTCAATTTCATAACGATTGCCATCAACATCTTTAATAAACACGCGTCCATCTCCAAGACTGACGACATCGTATCGGGTACGCATACCAAAAGTGACAGGACCTCGGTTTGTCTCCACAACCCATTGTGTGACACCGAATTCTCCTTCCAGCTGGTGGATTTTGGTAATTTTTGGCATAAAATATCGCTTCTGCAACTCCGACACAAGCACCTTCGCCGATTCTCGTGACAGATGTTTGATGTCCCGAATAATGCCAATTTCTTTGCCTTCATCATCTAATAATGAAATGTATTTGTTAGAGTCGGTGAGTGGAAATGAGCGAACCGGTTCAACATTTGTATAATTTGTCCCATCAGGGAGTTCAACGATGAGTTCTTCAAACGAATTTCGTACGATTTTGACGTTGGCAGCGTCAAGGAATTTCACCTCATCGGTAATCAACGTAGTCTCCTGCATCAGGTTGTTCTCCTTGTCATATACATCGGGACACGTTTTATAGTGTGCGCTTTATAAGCGCACACTATAAAACGTCTGTGCTTGCCTATAAAGCACGAATTTTCGACAGTTCCGTCTGCTTTTCGCACAAGCCAGCATACGTGCCGTCCTTAGCAAGCAGTTCTTCATGTGTGCCGATTTCGTCAACCTTTCCGTCTTTCAGTACAACCAGTCGGTCGGCATACTTGAGTGTGGAAAGTCGGTGTGCAATCGCAAAAACAGTACGACCGCGGATAAGGCGTTCCAACGCTTCCTGAATATTCGACTCCGTCTCCGTATCTACAGACGATGTCGCTTCGTCCAAAATAAGAATTCTCGGATTTTTCAAGATCGCGCGGGCGATAGAAATCCGTTGACGTTCACCACCGGAGACACGCGCCCCGCGCTCACCAACCATCGTATCGTAGCCATCCGGGAACTTGACGATAAACTCGTGTGCATTCGCTGCTTTCGCTGCAGCGATAATCTCATGCCGGGTCGCTCCGGGTTTGGAGTAACCGATATTCTCAGCGATTGTGCCTTGGAACAAGAACGGATCTTGTAACACCACACCAATCTGTTGGCGCAACGCTTTTACCGTAACATCGCGTAAGTTGTGTCCATCAATTTCTATAGAGCCTTCGCCTGGATCGTAGAAACGAGAGATGAGGTTAATAACGGTACTTTTCCCCGCACCACTATGCCCGACGAGTCCAATCATCTCACCGGCTTCCGCACGGAAACTGATACCATTGATTGCATTCTTTTCGGAATCGTAAGAGAAGTAGACATCCTTGAATTCAACTTCACCCTTAATATTTTCAAGGGTAACCGCATCCTTTCTATCTGCAACACTCGGCGGGGTGTCTATGATTTCAAACACACGGTCAGCAGAAGTCGCGGCACGGATGAAGCGTTCATTCATGTGACAGAGCGTATAGACCGGTCTGAAAAACTGTCCCATGAGTCCTTGGAACATCACAAGTTCACCCAGAGTTAATGTCCCACCGAAAATCTGCGAACCGCCTACCAACCATATCAGGATCGTCCCAGAGTAAATAATAAATTCCATGATTGGACGATAGAGGGTCCACAACTTCGCTGCATTCATTTCACCATTGAAGACCTGATATGTCTCTTCACTAAATCGGTTTATCTCATAACGCTCGCGTGCAAAGGCTTTGACAACCCGCACACCGGGAATGGTACTTGCCAATATCGTACTAATATTCGCATACCGCTTCCATAGCGCAGAAAAAACCTTGCTCATCTTTTTCCCAAAAAAGATGGTGAAAAAGATTAAACACGGCACCGGAATCAACGTCCATGCAGCCAGTTTCCAATTGGTAAGAAACATAATAAGGCAGATGTTAACGAGTGTAAAAGAATCACCGATGAAGTCTTGTAAACTGTTTGCAATGAAATCCCGCAATCTACCAACATCGTTTGTAATCCTTGACATCAGGTTACCGGTATCGCGCTGGTTGTAAAAATCTAATGAGAGCGCGTTGAGATGTTCATAAGTTTCATTCCGAAGCCGGCGCGTGATATTCTGACCCACCCATGCCATCATATAGCCGCGCACCGCAGAAGCCCCCAATGTGAACACCCGGAATCCTGCCATTAAAAAGACAATTACAAGGAGGTGCCCCCAACTCCCAGCAATCGGAAGCGTTAGCCACCCCGAAACACCTTCAACAATGCCGCCAAGCCGTCCCCATGTCGGATCTTCAAGCGGTTCACCGGTTGCCGTTAACGTGGCACCGCTCATAGTCCGCTCTGCTGGCACAAGGATATTATCAACCATCTCTTGGCTCAACACAGTCGGTAAAAGCGAGACGAACCGGATGATCATCATCAACACAAGCGCAGGCAAGGCGATATGCCAGAACGGAAACGAATATCTGATGAGCCGGAAGATGAGTTTCCGTTTTTCGATACAATTGACACACACCTCGGACCAACGGGGCATCGGTTGTCCGCACGTTTCACATCTGTGTTTATTTTTTCCCGCCCCGTGCGGACGATGTCGCTTCTCTTGATCGGCTTCTGGATTCGCCTCTTGCACCAGTCTCTCCAATTCAGGAGTTATCAATTCAAATTTTGGTGATAAGCGGCGTGAGTAGCGCGCCATTTCAATCGCTTTATCGGATGTTTTTACTTTTAAGATGTTATTACCGTGCATCTCAACGACTTCAACAGCCGAAACCGACGCAAGCGAAATTTCCTGGACCTGATGTTCTGGAGTGCCGTTCTGATTAAAAGCGATGAGCCGCCTATGGGTAGCAATCAGCCAATCTTCGCCGTAGTTACCATCAAACTTCAGATCGGTTGAAATAGCGACTTTAATTTCCTCACCATCCGCAAGCATAGCCTGTGCCTGCTGCTCCAGTTCCTCGGGCACTTCTTCCATTGTGGTTAGCTCGTCGTCATCCAATTGTTTAAAGGCGGAACTTCCATTTGGCTTCTTTCGCATAAAATCCCGCCGCACATTGGATGACCTCGGCATTATCCCTCGCATAAATTAAAAACCCCCAAAGATTAAAGGCATGGTTTACTGCCTATATTAAACACTTAGGACATTTTATTTAACGAAGGTTTTAGAAAAAAGTTGAATTAAAAATGCAAAAAACACAGTAAAAACGTGGATAAAACCAAAATTAGGGTTTAAATCAGTAAAAACACTACTTTCTGGTCAATTTACGGGTTCGGCGGCGAGGTACAGATAAGGACCTCCATGGATTCATCTCCCGTGTTTTCAATGCCGTGTTCGCACCACGGGGGAAGATGGATGAACGTCCCCGCCTCAACAGGGACTTTTTCACCGGCGAGGGTCATTACGCCTTTTCCTTTTAGAATGACATAGCACTCCTCAGTGTGATGACTCCCCGGTTCAAGAACGACATGCGGTGGCACAAAAAACATAACTAAACCCAAGTTTTGTGCAGGCGCGCTTGGGTTCGCCGGATGCACGACCCGGACCCCAATACCGTCGCAACCTGAATATTTCACAGGAACCCCATCTTGAACTGTGACGACGTTTGCCTGGACCTGGTTTGCGGGTTTCGGAATAGGGGGTTCGCCTTGATACCCTTTAAACATCATAATCTTTGCCATTTTCTCTCCTTTTTAGTGGCTGTCGGAAACCGTTAGCCATCAGTAGTTGGAGGATAATTTACCAATCTCGTGTGTAGCCAGCGGTCCAACCGCCGTCTACTGTCAAGATATTACCGTTAATATAACTCGCGTCTGGCGAGACAAGAAAAAGCACCGCTGCCGCAATCTCCGTGGTCCTCCCCGGTCTTCCGAGTGGAATATGTGACAACAGACTCGCGGCGTTTTCTGTATACGCCCCATCATCTCCGTAAAAGAGGGCTTCTGTGCCGCGGGTCAATGTCGAACCTGGAGCGACAGCATTAACCAAGATGCCTTCCGGTCCGAGTTCTAACGCCATAGAACGCGTCAGATTGGCGACCCCGGCTTTCGCGGCGACGTAAGCACTCTGTAAGCGCAAAGGCACTAACCCGGCGATGGAACTGATGTTAACAATTCTACCAATGGCATCCTCAGAACCAGATTTGTCATCTTGTTCAGCAGATATATGGGCAAGGATATGTGGAATAACAGCACGACTCGTCGTAAAAACACCGGTAAGGTCTATCTCCAAAATGCGTTGCCAATCCTCAAACGTATACTGATGAATTGGGACCCTATCGCTCCGCGTGTTAATTCCCGCATTGTTCACCAGAATTTCAATCTTACCAAAATACGCTGCAATCTGATCGGCAGCAGACACCATCTCTGAGGCGTTAGATACATCACCTTCTACAAATAGACACGTCCCGCCGCTCTGTTGAATTTCTGTAGCAGTGTGCTTGCCTGCTTCTTTGTCTATATCAACAATTGCCACTTGTGCGCCGTTGTCAATCAAGGCATCCACAATCGCGCGACCGATGCCTTGCGCACCACCTGTAACAACCGCAACCTTTCCTTCAAGTGCAACCTTCATAGTATTCTCCTCACAAATGTTCACAATTACGATAAGCGCGGTTAAGAAACCGCGCCTACTGATTGCCAACCGCCAAATCAACTAAGCATTACGTGATTCTTGAATTCTGCGAAAACCAGCAAGACCAAAAAACAACAAAACAATCACACCCGTCCCGCTGGCAATTCCAATCCCTGAAGTGACACCGAGCGCGGCAGGAAGATATCCACAAAACAGCGCGATCGTTGCGACAGTGAGACTATAAGGCAACTGTGTCCTGACATGATGTAACGGATCACAACTACTGGCGATAGAACTGAGAATCGTTGTATCGGAAAGCGGCGAACAGTGATCCCCAAAAATCGCACCATCTAACACTGCCCCAAGGCAAATAACTGTCGTTAGACCATAACTTCCGTTGTCAAGCGAGAATGCCACGGGAATAGCGGTCGGAATCAGAATCGCCATCGTCCCCCAACTCGTGCCGGTCGCGAAAGAGGTCACAGAGGCACAGACAAAGACGAAAATCGGAAACCAGAGTGGGGAAACAACATCACTCAGCATTGTCGCAAGAAATTGACCCGTCATCAATCTATCGCAACTCGCTTTTAACCCCCACGCCAATAACAGAATGCTCAACGGTGTGAGACTCCCCTTCACACCACCCCAGATGACCGGAACGATCTCTGAAAACCGCAGTTTCGAGAGCCAGCGCGCACAGACGATTGCCAGAACAAACGCACTTGCGGCGGCACATGCAAGAATCTTGACATTATCTGCTGCTGATAGGGCATCTCGCCAAGCAGTGAGTGAGAGAATAGATCCCGTCCCCTTGCCATCTATCCAAAAACCCCCTAAGAGCAGCCCAAAAAGTGCTAAGAGCGGCAAAACTGCTGATAAGGGTTGGACAACGGCGTTTGGCAAACTGGTAAAGGATGCGGCGTGTCCGAGTGCCTCGGCATCTGGGGCGGCAACATCTCCTGTCTCTCGTGCGCGGGTCTCTGCTTTGTGCATCGCGCCGTAATCTTTACCACTAATCGCATTGATGATAACAAAGATAATCGTCAGAATGCAGTAAAACCGAAAACCGAGGGCATCGAAGAACATCGAATACCCGTCACGGTCGAGTCCGATTGTCTCCGCGACATCATTAAAGAGACCGACTTCATAACCGATCCAAGTGCTAACAAACGCGAGGCCAGCAATCGGCGCGCTGGTCGAATCTACAAGAAACGCCAACTTTTCACGACTGACGCGATGGTGGTCAGTGAGCGGACGCATCGTAGGTCCGACAATCATCGCATTGGAGTAATCGCCAATAAAGATAACAATTCCCATCAAACCTGTAATCAATTGCGCCGACTTCGGTCCCTTTGCAAATCGAGAGAGCCAGACAACGACACCACTGATACCACCGGAGGCGACGACTATGGAGATCGTCGCCATGATAAGACAAACGAACAAGACAACCCAGAAATTGAAGAGGTCCACCCCATCATTTCCGATGCTTACGGCACGCACGAACCAGACGACTTCGGTTAAAAAGCCGGTTGGCGTGAAGTGTTGCTGATACCACGACAGCACAATTCCGACACCGACGGCTATACAGAGACTCGGAAACAGTCGAGTCGTCAGAATTGCCAACGTAACGGCAAGTAGGGGTGGGATGACGCTGTACCAGACAAGCGTCTCCGCACTGCCAACCTGCGCTGCACGCCATTTGAAAATAAAACAGATTCCGAAAAAAATTAAAAAGCCGATGCCATATTTTAACTTAGAATTCATTGGCGTATCCAGTCTACCCTTCTTTCAGGACGCAGGATTCATATCTCACAGTTTGCCTGTATAATAGCAATTTCTGACGCAACTTGCAAGTCGAAATTAGAATCAAAACCAGACAGTTTAATTTTTTTGCACCCTTTCTCCGGAAAAGTAGTGTCATTAATATTTAAAGGGATAAAAACAACTTTTTTCCGATTATGCACGTTTTTCGACCTAAAATTACGACTATATAGTTAGGTAAAGTTCAGACGTTTTTGAAATAATGTCTCATTTTTTTGTAACCTTTTCACCGTTTTTTACACTTAACTTATATAGAAAGGCTAAGTTCTCTGAATGCCAAACGATTATGAAGAATACAGCGATGCTCAACTTGTGCAATGTTACCAAGAAGGCGATAGAAAAGCAGGAAATGAAGTGCATACGCTTATTTAGACCACAATTTCGCAAAGTTAAGATAAGGTTTTTCGTTGAAATTCGATAGGTGTCAGATACCCTAACGCCGAATGTGGGCGTTTCTGATTATAGACCTGTGTGATAAAATGTCCGATGCGATCTCTCGCCTCGGTGATGTTTTGATAGTCATTGATGTCAACTTCTTCCTCTTTGAGCGTGCGGATGAGTCTTTCAGCATATCCGTTCTCCCAAGGCCGTCCGCGACGGGCGACGGAAATCTCAACACCATGTGCTTGGAGTGTTGCGATATAAGTTTTTGAAAGATACTGCACGCCTTGATCGGAATGGTGTATCTCAGGGACACTGTGGCAGAATGCCTCTTTCAGCGGTTTGAGCGTCAGAGATTGGTTCAAGTGCTGACTGATCTGCCAAGCTTTGATTATCCGAGTGAAAACATCCATGAGCAGGCAGAGGTAGATGAAACGTCCATTGAGACGCACATAGGTAATATCAGCCACCCAGACCTGATCCTGATGAGAGACCTCAAGGGTTTCGAGCCGGTTGCTCCATGGTTTCTCCCCTTGAAGCGACTTTGTTGTTCGACACGCACGCTTCACGGAGACCAAGAGATGATTCTCTCTCATCAATCGGGCGACGCGTCGGGTCCCAACGGTGTATCCCTGACGCACAAGGAGCTGTCTGATACGCCTATATCCGTATCTCGGATACGTGCCAGCAAGCTTTTCTATTGCAGCGAGTAGAACCGCTTCGGAGGGGTCCTCTTTGGCGTGATAATAGAAACTGCTCCGGTTGACACCGAGGATTTCACAAATGTCTCGCACGGAATGCTCCTTTAGCAATGCCGAAATGTAGCATCGCTTTTCAGCTAACGTGAGTCCAACTCTGTCAATAGTTTTTTTTCGATGTCTAAGGCGACTGCCATTCTTCCAACGAGCTGCTCAAGATGGGCGATACGTTTCTCGTCATCGCTGGATCGCTTGTCAGTAGACTCAAACAGGGAGGCGGCATTTTCAAGGAGGTGTCGCTTCCACTCTGAGAGTTGATTTTCGTTGAGATTATGTCGCCTACAGACTTCTGCTTGGGAACTGACACCGCTGAGGACTTCAAAAGCAAGTTCCGCTTTAAACTCAGGGGTGAATCTTCTTCGTTTCGCCATTGGATACTCCTTTCAATTGAGATTGTCATTATAGCACAATCTTCCTTTAGGGAGTGGTCTAAAAAACCGTAGGCAGTACAAATTCCAATGTACAAGGGTAATATAAGAGACCGTGACTGCAATAGCGATAATAGTCGGTGTGATATTGTCAATCACGGGAATATATGCACAGAGGTAAATGGTAAGTGTTAACAAGCACTATTTTTAGCGGTATAATGTTCACCGGAAACTCCTTTTAGAGTAAAATTTAGAAATATGTAGGCTTTTTAGTGAGCAGCATGACCGCAGCTACCCATCTATCCTCGCAGGCGGGGAGAACCCCGCCTGTCTCTATATCTCATTCTTTATACACCAACGAACCCCCTTATACCAAAGGGGTCCTTTCTACCATATTTTATTATCAAACATCTGTTTAGTTACCTGTGATCCTATATGTATCGTCCAGGAGTATCCTATGAACTGTCCCAAGTCAGATAGTAATCATCAAAAAGATTTGGCAACAGAGATTGAAAAACACCATAAGTCTGGCGAATTTAATGAGGCTTTAGAGATCAGCGAACGTGCCCTAAAATCAGATCCGGCAGACTTGAAGGCTTACAGTTCACGATGGAAACTGATAGCCAAAATGTTTTCAGAGGAAGAAGGAAAAAAAAGAGTTATTCCTGAAATCGAATCTCTGCTACAGACACACCCAGAAACACCAGAATTATTAAACACTGCCCACTGGGGATATATGGGCCTTCCCGGCCGCGCAAAGAACGTCCCTATGCCTTTGTTTGATAAGATGTTGCGATACCCTGGAACCGAGCTTTATCAGGCTGCGTTGCTCGGGTTAGCCTCACGAAGCCAAGAAGTATCTCAAAAATGGCATTATTACCAGCGTCTTATAGATGAGTGTGCCGCTTCAGATGTTCCAGGATTATCCTGGTATTTACTTGCACATGAACAAATGCTGTGGTTAGTCGAGGCGGATCGCTCTTTGGCAAGTGATGACTCACTTGATGAACTCATTGACCGATTCTTAAAGGCACATATTTCCTATTGTCAAGATACACAGCAGGGGGGCAGTTGGTCTTATGCTGAAGCGGTTGAAATGCGGCTGAAGTTTAATAACCGATTAGACAAAGCGTTAGAAGCTTTAGAGCGTGCTGAAATCCTGCTAATGGAGAAAGAGGAACAGAAGTGGATTATTGAACACACTGAAGGGTCAGTAGAAGAAGCACAAAAAGACTTTTCGCATTTACGCGCTGAAATCTATTTTCAGCAGAAACAATGGGAAGAATCTCATGATCTACTCGTAGCAAACGCACCGGATTTTTTGGAATCTGTCTGGACAAGATTCGACAAGAGCACCCTCAATTACTTCTATATGTTGGGACGCTCAGCAGAAGGAATCAGTGAATGGGAAAAAGCCAGGCATTACTACGCCAATGCACACTTTGCACCTACCCCTCACTTGGAGGGGCGGGCGGGATTGGAACGTGTCTATCATCAAATAGCACAAGGAGAAACTCCCGATACGTTTGAGGCATTCCTCAAAAACACCGAAGTTGAATACCGGATTCGAGAAAATGCTGATCGCGAAAAAATTCGCCAGAAACTTATTACAAACAAACTTAATAGGAAAGCGGCGGATTTCTGTTTAGAAACTTTGGAGGGAGACACATACACACTATCGGCAATGTCTGGAAAAGTTGTGTTGCTCGATGTTGGAGCATCGTGGTGTGGGCCCTGCAACATGGCAATCCGAGAAGTCAAAATCGTCTACGAGCACTTCAACAAAAACGATAATGTCGTCGTTTTGGGTATCAATGACGGTGAAACTCCTCAACAGGTCCAGAAGTCTTTAGGTGAACATCAGCCACCGTGGCCCATTCTGCTTGACCCACATCAACAAGTGAGTAAGGCTTATCAGATTGAAGCGATCCCTTTTTTTGTTTTCATTGATAAGACAGGAAATTGGCAATACACTTTTAATAGTTCGTATATCATAAACGGTCAACCTTTAATTTGGATGATTGAAGCACTACTCTTTGATTAAAGTTTCAAGAAATATGAGTTTGATGAATCACATAAAATGGCAGGACATTACCACTGTAGGCATTTTAATCATGTGCCTTGCCGCCGCCGTTTTCGTTCGGGTTAAGGAAGTTGATCAACTTCAGGATAAATATCTTAGCGGTTATGATGCTTATTTCTATTATAGACAAGCAAAGACAATAATTACGGAGGGAGGGCTCCCTGATCGTGATTATATGCAAAATTATCCTGATGGACTCAACTTGCAGGGCAGGGCAAACCTAAACTGCTATGCGATCGCTTATCTTTACAAAGCCGCACGGATTTTTTCGTCTGATATCACGATAGAGAGAGTTGCTATATATTATCCGGTTATCTGTTTCACATTAATCCTCATCGTATTTTTTCCGCTAACAAATCTTTTCTTTGATAAATCTATATCCCTTATTGGGGTAACAATACTCGCAACGATACCCGCTGCTGCGATCCGGACACATGCGGGGTGGGCAGACAGGGATCCTCTATCACTACTCACATGGCTGGCGTGCATCTATTTTTATATCGCAGCCTATCAAGCACTCTCTCAAGAAAGGCAATACTTGCCATTGGCAATTCTCGCAGGCGTAAGTGCGGGGGCATTAGGATTAACCTGGCCAGGGGTAGGACTTCTATCTATTATAATTGTTGTATTTAATCTAATAAAATTACTGACCCAATCCTACGATCGGAAGAAATTCTATATCTATTTATGTTGGTATATCCCTTCAGTTTTAATGATGCTTATTTTCACTGAAAGATACTCCTCTAACCCACATCTTGCATACACACTTGCCGGAATAGCTCTACCTACCCTTTTTGCGATAGTTGTTCCGACCACTTTCGCTATTGTTGCTGGATTGGATATTTTGATAAGGCAAGCTAACCCCCTATGGGTTAGAAGAGCATTATCAGGTATACTGGTTACAAGTTTAGTTATACTATTGTTTGTGTTAGTTCCTCCCAAGCAGATAATCGAGATTTTCCTACACCCTGCAGGAACAGAACCATTCACCTCAACTGTCGGTGAATTTCGGTCACCTCAATTATTGCACTGGTTCGATCGGTATGGATTCTTTTTTATTTTTCCCTTGTTTGGTCTATTGCTAGTAACGTACACTGTCACTAAAGCATATTGCATGCACGCGAAAATAGCAACAGGGATGCTTTCCATCACGCTTGCTGCGACATTTCTTAGTACACACCCGAACATGCAACACAGATTTACGGAAACTATCTGTCTGGGATCTGTCATTTTATTTCTAGGCACGATTGGGGTTTCATATTTTTTCAGGACGTTCAACAAAGAGAGTCATGTCAGTCCTTATAAGGATCTACTACTATTTCTCTTGATTTGGGCATTATTTGCCCTACTCTATAACCATAGTGCACTGCGATTCGCTCTTTTTCTTGCGCCCCCGGCTGTCATTCTTGGTGCCTATGCAATTATGTTTATACTAAAACGATCTGTGAGTTATGACGAAAGCCGAATATCAAAAATTTCGATGTTAATGTGTTTTATGGTACTCGCTTGGCAGTTGAGGCTCCCGTGCCTGGCCTTCCTCACTAACATCGGACTCGACAGGATTGTTTCGTCTCTTGTATGTGCAAATTTGATAGTCCTTAGTGCAGTTTTTGTCCTTCTCCGAGGAAATCAAGTATTTTCAACACGGATGAAAAATCCTGTGATAGCAAAAGTTAAATGCCTAACACTCTGCATGATAGTCTGTATTATCACGGGGGGAATTCCGTATTTTCTTCCTAGTTGGATATCTCAGAAGACAATAGGACACTTACCCATCCCCAATGAAATTGAAATTAAGGCTTTCAATTGGTTAAAGACCAACACCTCTACCAAATCAGTTATCGCTGCTTGGTGGGTCCACGGTAGCCGTATTGAAGCACTTGCAGAGCGAGCAACGATAGTAGATCAACAACATAACCTGCCTCGGATTCGCTCTATAGCACATGAAGTATTCGGTGCCGAAACCCCAGAAGAAGCCCTAAAATTCCTAAAATCTCATAAGGTAACACACATCCTTATTGACCCTAAAGATATATTTGATACTTTAGAAACTATATTCGCAGTAGGTTCGCCCCAAACTCCTGATCCTGGGACATTGACTGAAGCCTTCAGAATTGATGAACAAACAAGTAAGGCTTCGGACTCACCCCAATCTTTATCATATACGGAACGTTACCTTCCGTGCTCTCGGAAAGATTCAAGCACCAAACATGCCAAAGTTGAATACAAACCTGATGGAAGTTTTCATAAAGCAGTTATACGCCTTAACGACATGAACATCTCACCAATGTATGTTATTTTTGACAGGAAAAAAGAGAAAAATCTTGGGGGAACAGGCGGATTAGTTGTTACAAATGTAGATGTACATCACCCCTATCGAACTCTTGAATACAAGCACGCAGTCTACTTTAATGAGAAAGCTAGCAACCTGTTAGTTTTCAAATTGTACTTCTTAGGTAACTATACGGACCACTTTGAACAAGTATATCCAACACAAGTACCCGAGACCAAAGATTCTTCATCTTTTGATGATATAAAAATCTGGAAAGTCAATTACTAATTGATATACCGCGAAGTAGAAAATCTTCCGATCAGAACAAAGAGCAGCATCACAGTTTCTGCCCTTAGTGGTTATTCAATTCCAAAAGAATGTGGATCAGACAGCGGCAATGGCAGCGGAATTTGAATTCGCACAAGGATGAAGGATTATCAGCAGGGATGGTGATTTGCAAAATGATCCAGTCGACATACCGAAACGCCTTTGCAAGCGATGCCCACTTCGGTTTTTTGGACCCCTTGGCAAGATAGGCATCCTGTTTGGCAGTATACTTTTCATCGGGCTATCGAAAACCAACGTTATCGTTGGTGAAAGAACCCTTCTCATTAGCAGTGGAACTTTAATTTTTCCTATGGAGTATTCGGGGAGTTGGTCTCCTTCACCCATGCTAAACGGGTCAAAGATTATCGCGTCAAGGGATTTTTGAACACCGAGAAACAATGAAAACTTTCTCTCAATATCTTCAAATCCTTATTGCGGTTCTTCTCCTGTTTTTTCTCATAGAGCCCTTCTTGGAAACACACTCACACTTAAAAGCCGATGTATTTCAGATACAGTGGCATTGGTTCATTGCCTCCTTTGGGCTGCTGCTGCTTTACCGAAGCCTCTACACTGCTCCCTTTGCGACCCTGTTAAGTGGTCTGACACAAAAACATGTTCCTTTTCGCGAGGCGTTCACGTTGTTCCACCTTGCAAACATCACGCGCTACCTCCCCGGCCGGATATGGGGGGTTGTCAGACTTCTCTCGTTAAGCTATCGGTTCGGACTCAGCAAAACAACGACCGCGATCAGTCTCACCGGACACGTTGGCATAGAGACAGCACTCGGTGGGTTGATTGCGATGACACTGCTTTTTTCAAAACAGATGCAAGACACTGCAATACAAGTCCTTGAAAAGTTATCAGGGCACCCAGGACTTTTGACATTTGCTGTTCTTGGCATCATGGTATGTTTGGTCTTTTTGATACCCAAACTTGCAACACACGCAGCCGCGTTTTTGAAAACACTCGTACCGCTGATGACAAATGCCCCCCTGTGGGTGAGTATTCTCGTCAGCCATAGCCTGCTTTGGTGCTGTCAAGGGCTCGCCTTTTACCTGTTTGTCCGAAGTTTCGCCCCTGTCCCCTGGAAACATGCAGGCGGGCTGACCGCTTGCTTTGCCTTCGCGTGGGTTGTCGGGTTCTTAAGTTTTCTGACACCCGGAGGTTTAGGGGTTCGCGAGGGGCTGCTCGGACTGTTACTGTCAAACGCTCTGCCGCCCTCAGAGGCAACGCTCGTCGCGTTACTCTGTCGGCTCTGGATGCTAAGTGCAGAGATGATTTTAGCGGGCATCGCCTTTTTACTTCACAGGAAGGTGTCGTGATGATAGACAAAATTAGGCTCACAATCTCGGATCGACACCGAGTCAATACGGAAAACGTCCGTATTACAGGACACACGCAGGACGGCGAAACATACACCTTTCACGTCCGCGGTGAGAACGCTTGGTGGTTTGAAAGTTTTCTAAAGGTTGGCACACAGGTCATCCTACGTCCGCTCGAAACCTATGTCTTGGATACAGGGAAACAGGCAAACAAGGTTCGTATCCCACCCGAAAACAACATTCACATCACGTTGGAGAAAGCAGAGACAGAATAAAAAAACACGCCCATCCCCGCTGTGTCCCGCTTTCTGTCGGGTTTTTCCCCTTTAACATCATGTTAAACAGACGTGGCTGTCCCCTGTCCTCTGTCCCCCGTCTACATATCGGTGGATTACCCCTAATTGTTACAATAGTTTGGACGATTTTAAGAATTAAGGTGATAGAAAGCAGAAAAGCAGGTATCCTTTCATAAAAACATACCACTGTTTTGAAAGGAACATAAAAATGGACCTCCTTCTCGTCGTCATTCGCAACCGTCCGAAAGTCTCAAAACCGTATCGGTACTTCTGCGGCTTTACAACAGATGTGACGCTCGAGATACCAAAGATCGTTGAATACTATCGGCAAAGGTGGCAAATCGAAACTGCCTTTCGAGATGTTAAACAGCACTTCGGATTCGATGCCTATCGCGTCAAATCTCGCAAGAGCATCAATCGGTGCGTTCAACTGAGTTTCGTGGCAGCCAGTCTCACGAAGTTGCTATTCACAACACCCGACGCACCGCAGAAAGCAATAAGTGTTGAGCAGGTCTGTGAACATCTTGGCATTCATTGGTATCGTCCCAAGAAACTCACACAAGGGTTACAAGTGGCTTATCTCCGCTCGCAAATGGCAGTATCATCATTTTTTGCCAAGTTCAATGAAAAAACAAACTCGCAGAATATTAATGTGAGTGTTCAAGACCATACGTCCCTGCCTTTTGAAAAGGCAGCATAATTTTATAATAGCGTCCAAACTATAGTAGACTACATAGAAGAACTCTCAATCAAAACCATCGCGGCGTTTCTTAATAAATCCGAAGGCACTATCAAATCACACCTCCGCAACGCACGCCTCCAACTCCAAGAACATCTCACACCTTACCTGCAAAATCAAAACACGCCTTGAGTCGCACGAACTACTACAGAAAAAGCGCGAAAACGAAACGGAGAAATCCAGTGTGGACTTTCAGGCAGTGATGTGATACAATAGTTGCTGAAAATGTTAACGCTGAAAAGGAGTCAAAAATGCGACGCTTTGGCACCCAAGGGCGTGTGCGTCCTGAGCAGCATTATATTGTCTCACGCACTGAGGAGATTACTGATTTCATCAACCGAATCAAAGAGGGCAGGTATATCGTCCTTTTCGCGCCTCGGCAAACCGGGAAAACGACTTTTTTCCGATTGGCACTTGACGCACTTGCAACCGAAGATCCAACCTATTTTCCAATCCAATTGGACTTCCAAACGATGCGTAATGTTGCACCGGGCACTTTTTATGCGGAGTTCTACTATCTTATTTGTTTGCAAATTGAGAGCGTTTTCCAAAAACGCGGGAGTATACCTTCTGAGGCACTGATCGAATTTCTGGCGGACACGACCGTCACGAATCATTTGTCAATGGTTCGGTGCTTTGGAAATCTTGCAAATTTATTGGAAAATCAGAAAATTGTGCTCCTCATTGACGAGTTCGATGGTATCCCACAAACAGTTGTAAGCGATTTTCTGTATGCCCTTCGCCAAATTTACCTCTCCGATGAGATGCAATGCCCTTACAGCATGGGTATCGTCGGTGTCAAGAATATCAGACAACTTGACTATGATAGGTCTATTTCACCCTTCAATATCCAAGACGAGTTTCGTTTGCCAAACTTTACGCTCGAACAAGTGCAAGAACTGTTTGCACAGTATACGGATGAAGTCGGACAAGCCTTCGCGCCAGAAGTCACTGCAGCGATCCATAAACAGACAGCGGGTCAACCTTTTCTTGTCAATCGGTGTGCACAGATTCTGACAGAGGAACTGGACATCCCGAAAACAGAGACGATTATGATGGAGCATTTTGCAAAGGCGCATAGGCGGCTACTGGCGGAAGGGAACACGAACATCGATCACCTGCGAACCAATGTCCGTCGCGATCGACGTTTTGAAACAGTCCTACTGCAAATCGCTTCTTATGATAGCGGCGTGCGTTTCAATCCGGATAATGAACTCATGAATGAACTCGTCACGTATGGCGTTATTGCAGAAGGCCCTGACGGTATGTGTGAGATTGTTAACCCGATTTATCAACACCGCATCCTGCAGATATTCAAGCCTACATTTAACGGGCTTGAACACATATACTTCCCCGAAGATACAGGGGAGCATTTTATTGATTACCTCACGCCTACAAGTCAACTTGAGATGGAAAGACTTCTCAATAACTTTCAGGCATTCATTGGGCGCGCCGGATTCCGTATCTTGCAGGTACCGGACACCCCACAAGAATACGTCGGACAGCACCTGCTTTATACGTATCTCGACCACTTCGTTCACGTTGTAGGTGCGGATATGTTTCTTGAAGTTCAAACCGGGCGCGGCAAGATAGACCTTCTCATCCTCCACAATCAGCAAAAATATATCGTTGAAACAAAGATATGGGAGGGCAATAAGTATTATCAGGCGGGAAAAAAACAACTCGCGGCTTATGTGAAATCGGAAGCGGCAGCGGAGGGATACTACGTTGTCTTTGATCATCGTCAGAATCCGGAGCCACGGAGAGAAACTGAGAAGGTAGGAGACGTGGAAATTCGGAGTTACGTCATTCCTGTCGTCCAAAGCGCACCATCAGCAGTTTAGAGGGACGCGCGATTCGGATCCCCACCTATGGGAAACCAAATAACACCAATTCTATGTCAACTATAATTGTCTAAAATCGTTACAAAGATAGGAGCCGGTCGTGATGAACCGCAAAACACCGAAAGTTACCGTCGTCGGGAGTCTGAACATTGACCTCGTGTGCCACGCAACACAACGACCCAAAAAAGGGGAAACGCTCATCGGCGATGCCTTTGATATTTTCACGGGCGGAAAAGGATTTAATCAAGCGACTGCTGCAGCACGATTGGGTGCTGATGTCACGCTTGTCGGAAGTGTCGGTGCGGATCCTTTCGGGGAGATGCTGCTCATTGCAACTGAAAATGAAGGTATTGACAATAGGTTTGTCAGAAAACGGACTGATACCGGAACGGGGGTTGCAACAATTGTTATCGAACCCGATGGTGACAATAGCATCATCGTTGTACCACGCGCAAACATGGCACTGACGATAGGGGATATAGACGCTGCCGCCGATGTCATCGCAGATGCCGATGTGCTTCTCCTGCAATTAGAGACACCGATTGTGGCATCCGAACATGCCGCAGCGATCGCTAAAGGTAGTTCAAAAAGTGGGGGCACAACCGTAATATTAAATCC
This sequence comes from Candidatus Poribacteria bacterium, assembly GCA_965232115.1. Taxonomy (GTDB): domain Bacteria; phylum Poribacteria; class WGA-4E; order WGA-4E; family WGA-3G; genus WGA-3G. The sequence goes on along the minus strand of OZ246958.1, from coordinate 1,079,781 downwards.
GGCACCCGCACAACCATTGCCGGATAGTCTGTTGAGATATGTTGATATCCTTACGCCGAACGAGTCCGAAACTGAGTTACTATCGGGAATGCGGGTAAGCAACGACGAAGAAGCACGCAACGCAGCAGCGGTACTCCGCGCTCGCATGACGGACACAGAAACATCCACTGTCGTACTAACGCTTGGAGAACGAGGCACATTGATGCTAACAGCCACCACATCCGAACGCGTTCCTGCATACGCTGTTGAGGCTGTAGATACAACGGGAGCAGGCGACGCTTTCTGTGGCGCGCTCGCAACGGCATTGGCAAGCGGTGAAACCTTACATACAGCGATTGCGTTTGCAAATGCCGCGGGGGCAGCAGCGGTAACTGTCGTTGGCGCGACACCCTCTATGCCGACACGTGCGAAAGTAGACCTTTTGATGTCTTAACACCATAAGAAACCCTATCTTTGAGAATATCAGGAACCGAGGAAATAAACGATGAAAAAAATAGCAAAAAAGACCACGATACTTATAGTTTTAATTACATGCTTATGGGGCAATACACTCACAACACAAGCAATTGCAGCCGAAAAGTGGGAAGCGAACATGAAAAAAGATTTCGCAAAGGTATTGCGAGAAAAAAAACGTCCAGCAGAAAAACATCGAGACCTCATCGGTAAATGGCAAAAGGAGGGACGACTTTCTCCGCTCCTGACGCTGTATGAGACAGAAAAGGAAACTCGGAAACCGGCTTCTGCGACAATTGATGCAGCGTTTTACTATGGTCTGGGCTATACGCACGCCCTGCACGCTACGGAGACAGGCGAAACGCTTGATCCGGCGATTACCTACTTAAAACACGCCCTTGAAATTGCACCGGATCTGTTTTGGGCGCATTTCAACCTCGGTGGTATTTACCAGCAGCAGAAAGAAAATGAGTCGGCACTTGCCGAATTTGAAATCTGCGTCCGTCTGAATCCGAACCACTATCCCGCTCACTATCGCATGGGTGAGATTCACTTGGAACAGCAGAATTACGCCGCGGCACTCCACGCTTTCGACACAGCGCGGACGTTAAACCGGAAATGGGAATATCCACAATACGGTATCGGCTTAGTTCGATTCGCACAAGGCGATATAGACCGCGCCAGAGAGACGTTTGAGAATCTCACACAACGAAAGAAAAAATTCGCACCCGCCTACTTCAAGCTGGGACAAGTCCTCGCTACTGAAGGGTTCTTCGACGATGCCTTGACAGAATACGCTAAAGGCGCACAACACGCGCCTTACTCAGCCGAGGCGGTCTACGAACTCGCTGCTATTTTCGACGAAAAGGGCAATACGGAGGGTGCTATCAAATTGTATCAACGCACGCTTGAAATTGCGCCGATGCATGGAGAGGCGCATCTATCCCTTGGAGATAAACTCTACGCCGCGGGCGACACCGCAACAGCACTACAACACTACCAAGAGGCACTCTCCTTGATGCCACATATTAAGGATGGTTTCTTTGAACCGCTGGAACCTTATTTCGCTGGATTAATGACAGCCAACGAAGCAATGCCTATTTTGGAGAAAGCGATGCTCGTTCTTCCTGATGATCCGCGTTCCTATTTTTATGCAGGTAGCCTTGAAACCGATGCCGGGAATACCGAAAAAACTATTGAACATTACAAAAAGACAATTCAAATCATCGAAGCGGATGCAAGTTATTTGGAAATGGAACTCCCTTTGGGAAACTTCAACGATGTGTACTTCAAACTCGGTGAACTCTATCATCAGCAAGGCAACACAGAGGAAGCGGTCGTCTACTTCAAACGCGCTTTAATCGTAGATCCAGGGTTAGCGAACAGATTTATCTCACAAGGACAAAATGCTTTCGATGCCGGAAACTACGGGGATGCTATTGAACCCCTAAACACACATCTGTTGCTGTTTCCAGAGGACATTGAGGCTGTTTATTTGTTAGGGCAAAGCTACGAGGCTAACGGCAATACAGATGCTGCACTTACCTTTTATGACCGTACGCTGGCGTTGGATTCACAGCGACCGGATGTGCTTTTTAAGATGGTTCACATCTATCGGGAACGTGATGCACATCAACAGGCGATTGACGCGCTACAGAAGATTATTGAAATCGCACCCAACACAACTGAGGCGCACTATCTACTGGCAGTGTCTTATCTTACGTTGGCACAACCCGATGCTGCCTTATCCGCATTTCTCGCAACTGTGCGGCTGAACCCGGATGATGTCGCGGCGCATTACCACGCCGCAATTCTACTTGAACAGCACGGCGAAATAGATAAAGCCATCGAGCATTATGAAAAAACGATTGCGCTTGATACAACCTTAATCGAAAACGCCATAGGACGACACCTACAAAGTCCTTTGCCAAACATTGCAGCGACAGAAGTGGAGCCATTTTTCCGTCTTGGGTCGATCTATCGCGCACGCAATGACGAAGACAACATCATCCGCGTCTATCGACCTGCCTTGGAAATTGAACCCGCACATCCTGAGCTGCATCATTTGCTTGCGGTTATCTTTGAGAAACGGGACGATCAAGGCATGCAAGATGGGCTTGGAAGCTACGCCCTAAAGGCCATCCACCATTACGGATTGGCGAATCAGTACAATCCTGAAAACTTCGATTGGCACTACAGTTATGCGCGTCTGCTCGACCAGCACGCCGAAACATTGGGAGATGGCTATCATACATACGCAGAGATGGCTGTCAAAGAGTACACTGCTACGATCGCTTTGAATCCAAATTATGCGGACGCTTACTTCTATCGTGGGATGCTCACACTCCGCTACAAGCAGATTGGTGATACACTTTATCGCTATAGCCAAATTTTAGAGGATTTCAAACAGGTCGCGGAACTGCAGCCGAGAAACCGCGAAGCAAACTATCAGTTGGGTGTGCTTTACCTTGAAATCGACCGACACGCGCTTGCGAAAAATGTTTTTGAAAACATGCGCGCTTATGCCCCAGACTATCGGGGGATCCACTTGCACCTCGGGCGGATCGCAGAATGGGAACAAGCATGGAAAGAAGCGATTCAATACTATGAAGCGGAAGCCAAGCGCATCGAACAGCCCGTGAAGGAAGATGATGAGATCGCTGTAAAAACGTACCAACGTCTTGGTGACCTCTACTATGCCCACGCCTTAGATTATAATAGGGCAAAAGAGACGTTAGAACAGGCACTCGCTTTGGATGAAACGCATGTCCCGACGCTCCTTAACTACGCCAACAACCTCTTCAGCATGGATCTACTCGGTGCAGCGACGGAACAGTTTGAACGGGTGATACAACTCGAACCACGCAACCTAACGGCGAATTATAATCTGGCATTGATGTATGAATATAGGGAAAAGTACGGGATGGCAAGGGAGCAGTGGCAACGTTTCCTCGATCTGAATCCACCCGAACAGTGGAAAATCGAGGCGGAAAAGCACTTGGGACGGTAGCCTTACTAATTTTCACTTATCAGCTGATGTTTAGCAAAAAATTATTATCGTAGAACCAATCGAGAACATAGGGAACAATTGCCCAAAAGGAAAAAGATCGTGGAATATCATAAGAAGGATGGGGTTTTGTTATACAGAGGAGATGCTCTTAATTGGTATGACAAATGGGATTCTCCAACCGTTATTGTCTCGGATGGCCCCTATGGTCTTGGAAGTTATCCTGGGGACCCACCCACTTCAGAGCAATTGGCTGAGTCCTATGAAGCTCATATAACTAAATGGTCGGAATATTCAACACCGATGACAACCCTCTGGTTTTGGAATACAGAACTCGGATGGGCAAGCGTTCATCCGATGTTAACCAAGCACGGGTGGGAGTACCGAAATTGCCATGTCTGGAATAAGGGGATCGCACATATCGCGGGCAATTCAAACGGAAAAACCCTTAGAAAATTCCCTGTAACGACAGAAGTTTGTGTCCAATACATCAAAAAAGCTGTCTTCTGGGTCAAGGGTATGAAAATGGATATGCAAAGGTGGCTTCGATATGAATGGAAACGAACAGGGATTCCATTTTCCAAAACTAATGATGCCTGTGGTGTGAAAAGTGCCGCCACCAGGAAGTATTTTACGAAAGATCATCTTTGGTACTACCCACCCCCTGAAGCATTTGAAAAAATTGCTGCGTACGCAAATAGGCACGGAAATGAACACGGAAAACCGTATTTCTCCGTAAACGGTATAACACCACTTACAAGCAAAGAATGGTCAAATATGAGAGCCAAGTTTTACTTTGAAAATGGCATTACAAATGTTTGGACGGAACCTGCTGTTCGTGGAACCGAGCGATTAAAAAATCAGTATAAGCCCTTACACAGCAATCAAAAACCACTGAAACTCATGAACTTATGTATCCGATCAAGTAGCGACATAGGGGACGTTGTATGGGAACCGTTCGGAGGCCTATGTTCAGCAGCGATCGCTTCGCATCAACTGAAGCGGAAATGTTATGCAGCCGAGATCCATCCGGACTATTTTAAAGTAGCTGTTGAAAGGCTCTCAAATTACGACACTCAACAGGAGTTCACATTCTATGGCGATTCCGGTCGAACCTAAAAGAAATCCACCACATAGCGACGGAACCGTATATGAAGTGTACACACGTGTACGTGAGGCACTTTTTGCCCTTCCCACCTATTTTCGGTCAGATACATCTATAGAAGGAATATTGGCAACAGACATCTTCACCTTAAATGCTGCATTTGGGGCAACCATTGAAGACCAAGTCGTTTCAACACTCAATCGGATGCGAGAGGTTTGGGACCCCGATGAGAAATTTATGTATCATAGGTTCGTCAGACAATCACAAACATTTCCAGATGTCCTGTTGAAAAGAGACACAAGTGGAACAGATAAATCCGAGGGTGAGATTTTGTTGGGGATTGAATTAAAGAGTTGGTACCTATTAGCAAAGGAGGAGGAACCGAGTTTTCGATTTCAAGTAACCCCGCGGCTTGTGCCCAACAGGATTTGGTCGTTGTGATTCCTTGGGTTCTTAATAATGTGATTTCTGGTTACCCCAAGATATTTTCACCCTATGTGGAATTAGCAAAGTACGCAGCAGAATACCGCAATTACTGGTGGCAATATATTCGGAAAGCAAAGTCAAATGCCGAAATCATGAGTCCGCAAAATGTTTCTCCCTATCCACAAAAGAGTGATAAAATTTCTGACAAGCCCGTATCTGATAGCGGAAACAATTTCGGAAGATTTGCCCGAACTGGAATAATGGACACTTATCTGGAGATAGCAAAAAGAGAATCGCTATGTGGGATCGAAGCAGAACATTGGTTAAAATTTTTTAAAATTTTTCAACAAGAAAGAGACAAAAAATCTATAAACGAAGAACTTAGAAAACTGAGAGCATTGGTTACAGGCACAAATCTGGACGCTGAACCTTATCTTATTGATGCGTTGGAAAAGATATTGTCAGGGATAGATACTCTCTTGGACGAAAAATAAATAATGCAACGAAATAAATTCAGTTATTCCAAGCTTAGTACTAAGATAGAGGACGCGAGTAATGTCCTTCAGACTTCGCTCATTGGACGTCGGATTGAGCACCACACACAAGTCGCTTCTACCAATGACATCGCTATTGGGCGTGGGAAAGCAGGTGCAGCAGAGGGAAGTGTCATAATTGCCGAGCACCAAACCGCCGGACGCGGGAGATATGGTAGGAGATGGGATGCACCATCGGGGAAATGTCTTCTCGTGTCTGTTGTCTTTAGACATCGGCTGCTTCGCGATCAGGTCGCATTGCCTAATCTCGTTGGGGCAATTGCCATCGCGCGGGCAATTCGTGGGACACACGAACTTGATGCGCGGATTAAGGCACCTAACGATGTACGTATTGGGAAAAAAAAAGTGGCAGGCGTGTTAACAGAACTCGCTTATGACGACCAGCGTCAACCTTTTTTCGTCATGGGCTTCGGCGTGAACGTCAACAGTGTTTTAGCGGATTTTCCATCCGAATTGCGTGAAACGGCAACCTCTGTGAGGATAGCGGCTGCCGATGCGAGAAATAAGGACGTTGAAATCTGCCGGACCTCGCTGTTATGTACTATACTTTGTCAGTTGGAAAAGACCTACCTACAACTAAAGGCGGGGGAAACGGATTTAATCACCCAGCAGTTTGAGGCGTTACAGGAAACCGTGCCAGATGAAAGTGATTATTAGTGCTTGTCTTTTAGGCGTGCGTTGCCGATACGATGGGGGCCATAGCCACAGTGAAACGGCTATACAACACAAGAAAACCCATCAGCTTATCCCCGTCTGCCCAGAGGAATCCGGGGGTTTACCGACCCCGCGTCCACCGGCGGAAATTGTGGGCGGCGATGGCAATGATGTCTTAGATGGCAAAGCAAAAGTTATGACTGCGGACGGGGTAGATGTAACAGAAGCCTATTTGCGAGGGGCACGCCACGCCTTAGCGGTTGCTCAGACGCACGGCGCGACACAGGTAATCCTCAAAGCGAGAAGTCCGTCCTGTGGTTGCGGTAATATTTACGACGGCACTTTTTCGGGAACCCTCACGTCCGGTGACGGCGTGACCACTGCGCTCCTGAAACGGCACGGTATTACCATCACTTCCATGTAGCACCCCCTGACAGTATTTATAGTAATGTTTAGAATTAATTAGACACTCCGCACCGGCGAGGTTAGAAACCTTGAAGAAACACCCAAGCAAAAACCCTACCAGGGGCGGGGTGAATGTCTCTTTATTTTTAGGTTTTACTATAGAAGAAAAATGCCAACTGCCCAGATGAGGTATTGAATTAACCGAAAACCCGGGGAATGCCATACGGCATTCATACCGTTGATTTGTGAAGCGTAGTGGAACGGTGACCAGATTTAATAGTTTAAAAGACATCGCACCTGCTCTCCAATATCAGAACTCCGCATCAACGACTCACCCACAAGCATTGCATGAACACCGGCTTCCTGGAGCTTCTCAACATCTTCACGGGTGTAAATTCCACTCTCACTCACCACAATCTTATCCGCCGGAATAGCCTCCTGTAAACGGAATGTTGTGGCAATGTCCGTATGAAATGTTCGCAAATCTCGGTTATTTATTCCGATAATTTGCGCGTCCACGTCCAGTGCAATCGCTAATTCCGCTTGCGTATGCACTTCGACCAGAGATGCCAACGATAGCGAATCGGCAATATCCATGAATGTCCGTAACTGTACTGGTGTCAACGCCGCAACAATCAATAAGATTGCATCTGCCCCGGCGACACGCGCTTGGTAGATGTGATAGGGATCAATGGTGAAGTCTTTACGGAGGAGTGGGACATCAACGACTCCCCGTATTGCGCGGAGATAGTCGAGTTCACCTGCGAAAAAATGTTTGTCTGTTAGCACAGAAATCGCAGCGGCACCGTTTTCGACGTAGGTCTCAGCGATTGATACCGGATGGAAATCTTCGCGGATAATGCCCTTACTCGGTGATTTCTTCTTCACCTCAGCGATCAGTCTGACATTATCACTGCCAGCGATAGCACCGCTGAAATCTCGCGTCGGCGGAAGATTTATAACCTCCCTCTCCAATGACGCAAGCGGCACCTCTATCTGTTCGGCTGCTAACTCTTTCTGTTTATGCGCGATGATCGTGTCGAGTATCAATCCTGCTGTTCCCCAAAGACCTATTTCTATGAAAGATTAATTGTTTGAGACCTTCTTGAGACCTTCCAACTTCGCGAGTGCCGCACCAGAGTCAATGGCTTCCGCTGCCAGTTCAATCCCTGCCTCAAGGCTATCCACCTTCCCACTCGCCACAATCGCTGCACCGGCGTTTAGCACGACAATATCGCGTTTGGGTCCTTTTTCGCCCTTTAGCATATTAACTATAATTTCAGCGTTTTCCTCGGGGGCGCCGCCCAAGAGTGCCTCAGGTTCGGCTATCGGAATTCCGAGCGTTGTCGGATCAAGGGTATAGGTTTTGACAGTCCCGTTTCGGAGTTCCGAGACACGCGAGGTCGTTGTCGTCGTTATGTCGTCCAAACCGTCATCGCCACGGACGATAAAGGCGTGCTGACATCCGAGATTGTTTAGGGCATTCGCATGTGCTTCAGTGAGTTCTGGTGCATAGACCCCAATCACCTGTGCCTGTGGTCTCGCTGGATTGGTCAGGGGTGCTATGGCATTGAAAATCGTACGAATCCCGATCTCCCGTCGCGGTCCGATGGCGTATTTCATCGCACCGTGGAGTATAGGTGCGAATAAGAAACCGACACCGACCTCGTCAATACACCGCCCGACGTGTTCGGGACCGATTTCAATGTTCACGCCGAGTGCCATTAGCACATTCGCACTCCCACTCTGCCGCGTTACGCCACGGTTGCCGTGTTTCGCAACCGGAACACCCGCACCTGCAGTAACGATAGCGGAGGTTGTTGAGATGTTGAAATGGTTCAAACCCGTACCACCTGTACTACATGTATCAACAAGCCGTGGCACTCTCGGCGTGGCTTGTAAATCAGGCGTATGACGTGTGGGAACGGGTGTGGCTTTGGCGCGCATGGCGCGCGTCGCACCTGTAAGTTCCTCTATCGTCTCGCCTTTGAGCCGAAGCGCAGTCAGAAAACAGGCGATCTGTGCATCTGTCGTCTCACCTTCCATAATCTCGTTCATCGTCTCGACCATCTCTGCTTCGGTTAAGGCATCGCCTGCCATAACCTTCTGAATTGCTTCACGAATCACGCAATGTTCCTCCTCAAAATATTCTGCTCACAATTATAGCAGATGTTGGTATATCTTGCAAGAGCACCTTCTAAATCGGGTGTATAAATATTTTGGCAGCGGATTGTCAGCATCAGGATTTATGTATTTACAAGATGATATTATTGTGAAATATAATATTAACTTAATGGTATATTTTTCAGGCGGTACACCCTAAAAATGTTACACTAAATGTTACACCCGTGTACCATTGGGTGTGTTGCCTATAACGTTAGAGAACCCAGTCACCGTAAGGGTTTGTTGACGTTTAATTTCCGATTTTCTTTTGTTTGAAAAAAACGCAATTTTGCCAAAAGTGTAACATTTTTGAATTAGCAGTCAGCAGTCAGCGGTTGATATTCAGTAAGCAACTTCTGTAGTCCGCTAAAAACGTTTGTGTCGGTTTCCTCGCCAGCGTTTTATAGATTGATACAATATTCACCATTCACCTCTTTGAAAAGTCTTATGATATATTATACTATCTTTGCTAACGGGTGTCAAGTTAAAATGTATTAGCGATTTATATTTTTGAGGATTTAGTGTCAAAAACTTGCCTTTTTTCTTTAAAAGGTATAATATATCTCTGTGTGGAAGTGCGTTATCTTAGAGCGAGAGTGATTGATTAAGCAAATCAAAAAAATAAAAAGATGATCCGAAAGTATAAACCCAATGATCTGCAAACACTTCGACAGATTACGGCTATCTGTTTTGAAAAAGTGTCTATAGATAAAAATATTGAAGACCGATTCGGACGTATCGGTGATATGGACTGGAAAGAACGTAAAATGTCCCATATCAATGACGACGCGGTAGCAAACCCAGATGGTGTTTTTGTGGCAGAGGTCGATGCCGAGATTGCGGGTTATATCACAACCCGCATTAACCACGAAACCCGGATTGGTGGTATCCCAAATCTTGCTGTGCTACCGAAGTTTCAACGCCGTGGTATCGGTCGGCAGCTGATTGAAAAAGCGTTAGGGTATTTGCAGGCGGAAGGGATGCTTTACGCTCGTATTGAAACGTTGGACCAGAATCCTATAGGCACCCATTTTTATCCCAATATGGGTTTCACAGAAGTTGCAAGGCAGATTCACTATATTCAACCGCTGTCGAAGCCGAAAGCGTGATAAATTATAGTTTAAAATAGGAACCGGTACATCGGTTGGTTCGTCGTTATTCCAATAATACTCCATATACTACCGATGATGAATTCACCCAAGATGAGACCGAGGAAGAACGGAATGAGTTTTCGATGTGCGCTCACCCCACCGTGCCGAAGGATAATCCATTTAATCACCGAACTCACCAGTATCGAAAACCAGAACACGTTCATAGACCAACTGCTGGAAATAGCGAATCCTGCTGGATGAAAGGGCCACCAAAAAAGTCGCATCCGCATTATCATCAGGAAACCGGTGATGAGGAAACCGATACACATGGCGACAATTGCGGGTACATCTGGATTTCTCGGTGATGTCAACCAACTCTGGAGTCGGTTGAAGGGTCTCCCGGCAAACCAATCGCGCGCTCCTTCAATGTAAGAGATATGATAGAACGCCCAGAACGAAGCGAACGTCCCGATAACAATCGCAATACACATCGCAAATAGCAACCGTCGATTAGAAATTCCAGTCCGTTCGGCTAATTTAAACCCTTCCAAGATATGTGGCATTGGGTGTCCGCGATAGGCACGGTTGAAGAAGAACAGATACGCCATTATCGTCAAGTTGTGTGGACCGAGAAGCCGTGTGCCAAAAATGCGGGGCATCATCTCATCGGGTCCGATGAAGTGTAAATCGTGGACAGGCGAACCGAGTTCTGCACGCATACGGGTCACTGCTGTGGAGATTGCGTAATAGATGCCGAAAAATACCAGCACCACCCAGATAGACATGCCGCCGGTTTTGCAGAAACCTACGATGAAGGCAAGACTGGCAATAAGTCCCAACACTGTTACACGATAAGACATCGGTTCGTCTGAGTCGTCAACACTCCGATCATTCCGAAATAACTTCCGCCCGACCTGTGCGAGGTGTTTTCGTGTCGCTATAATTGCGATAACAAACAGACCGAGATATGCCCCGAAGGACTGCTCATCGGTGAACGGGAAGTTCGGCATACCACGCACCCCCAAAGCATCTCCAAAAACACGTTCTACCTTCCAGAAGAGATAGAAAAACCAACAAGAAAACGACAGGTCGAGCGGAATAAAGAAAGCCATCCCTACAGCGAAGGGAAAAACGGCTATCGGCGTCCAACCGATTGCGCTCCACGGTTTCTGTGTGAAGAAGGGACGTAAATCGTAGAGCCTACCGCCGAGACTCGGCACGGTTGGGTAGAGATGATGGAGTCCATTGAGTATATCAATCGCACCAGCAATCCCGAAACCGAGCCACATCATCTTATTTGTGAGCAAATTGGACCGACTTCCGATGCTCGTCAATTCGAGGGGTAACTGGATAATAGGGTAGCTGAGTTTCTCATGCTCCGTCCACTGCTTCCGAACGAGTGTATTGATACAGACCATCAGGAACACCATCGCGCAGAGGAAACCGCCCCAGACGACTGTTGTCGTCAACCATCCTTGCACGGTCTCCCATTGGTAAAAGGTGGTCTCGCCACGATAATACTCCGTCAGAAACGTTCGGTCTTTGACTGCCATCCAATCCGGGATATACCGATGAAACAGGTCTGCCCAGTCGTTCTCTGGTGTTGCGTACCAGAATGCGTAGGGGATCATCGGAATTAGGACGCGGAGCACATCGTGTCCCGCCAGTGAGGACGCAATCGCCAACATAACATAAACCGTCAGCAACTCGCCTTGTCCCATTGCAATCCTCGGTGCAACGCGAACTATGAAAAGATTAACACCCGTGATAGCAAAGACGCAGAAGATAACGTTAAAGTAGAGGGAGATCGTCGTTGGATAGCCTTGCCCGACCGAATCCAGAATCCAGTACATGTTCGGAACGATGAGGACGGTTCCGAGCAAGATCGCTCGCCAGGAGGCACCAAGTTTCGCGCTATTGAAGCGCGAAACTTGGCTTTGCTGAACATTTCGACTGTTTTGTGGGGTGGGTTCTCTATGAGGTTCTGAGGTCAATTCACTTCTCAAATTGCGTGGTGTTTCCCCCTATTGGGTTCTACTTTCGTCTTCAAGCAGTACTTGCCTAAATATCTCAAGGCTCCGTGCTTGCAGTGCCTCCCGGCGAAGCTTTTTGAGTCGTTGTAGTGTTTTAACGTTCTCAAGCATCGGCTTCAATTTCTGTGTGTCGCTGACGGAAAATCGAAGTTCCAATGATTCAAGAATACCTTCAATGATGCTTTCCCGGGTACCTTGCTCAATACCTTGCTCAAAACCTTGTTTAAAACCTTGTTTAAAACCTTTTTGAAGACCGAGTTTTTCAAAGTATTGGACAACTTCTGATCGCATGAGAATTTCCTTTTGCGAAAATTGAATCGCATTGCTTTTTTTTCCGAAACCCTATATAATGCATAGTATGATTTGAATCTCAATCAGGAATTTGAGACTACTTTCAGCATTACTACAAGGATAAACCGTATGGATACTACAATTGATGCTGCCCAAGCAGGTGTTTTTACACCAGAAGATAAAGAATTCGTTGAAAATAACGGGTATCTGCTGATAAAAAACGCGCTACCTCCCGATGTCGTCGCAGAAATTGATGCTGCCGTTGAGGAAGTGTACGCCAAAGAGGAAGCAGGCGGTCGTCTTGAAGCAGGCGGAAAGTTGAACCTTCGTAACTGCATCGTCCACCACGAAGCGTTCTTACAACTTCTTGACTGGCAAAAAACGGTTCCACTCGCTTACGATGTCCTTAATTGGAACGTCCAGATGATTACGTCGCATCTGATTGTGCTGCCCTCTAAAGAAGAGCCGCCGGACGACGTAAAAAACCGTATTGGTTTGCACCGTGACGGCGGCACATCGTACCGTGAGATGCAGGAACCTCACCCGCGTATCATGCTCAAGATTGCTTACGCGATCAGCGATCAATCTGACCCGGCTTCTGGTGCGACGGTGGTCGTCCCAGGGAGCAACCGACTCACAGGTAGACCGGCAGCCGACCCAGAAACGGGTTGGGCACGCGGTGCTATTTCTATGAACATCAACGCCGGAGACGCGTTCCTTTTTGAACAGCGGACCTGGCACGGCATCGGACACAATTGGTCTGGTCTGCCACGGAAAACCATTTTTATGGGTTACGCCTATCGCTGGGTGAAACCGATGGATTACATAACGATGCCTGATGAACTCGTCGCGAAATGCAATCCGATCCAGAAACAACTTATCGGTGTCGTCAGCGATCCGCTCAGCTACTATCTACCGCAAGACCAAGATGTGCCACTGCGGGCATTGCTTGATAACGGCAGTCAGACTTAATCGTTTAACAATTCGCTCTTGAGCGAAAGACTATAATCCAGTAGCGCATTCGCGTAGGGCATATTGTGGAGCCCATACCCGCTATCGCCTTTAACCATGTCGTAGTTCAACTTGGCATCAAGATAGGCTTGTGAGGTTCTGTTAGGCGAGGCATCAAGCATCGCCTTAACGGCTTGCATCTTCGCCTCTATCTCAGCACGATATTGCGGCAGTTTCACTGTCATGTCGTTATCGGCACTATTGTGGCACCCGGAAGTACTACACGTCGAAAAATCTGCAACGAACGTATGACCCCCGTGTTGCGCAACGATTTCTGGGTCCTCTTTTGCCATGTGGCAGTGGACACACCGCTTCTTCATTGCACGAACATGCGGCGACGGCATCCGTTTGACACCTGCGCCTTCGCGTCCAAGGAACATCTCAGATTGAGATTGGTGGACAATGCCTGCTCCAGCACAACCACAATCCATTTTGTGGCAGCTGACACATAAGTGTTTCGCCGGTTTTACTAACAAGTGTTCCGATCTGCTGGTGTGCGAATGGCATGAAGAACAGGCAACCGCATTCACGGCTGTCTCTATGTTATAGGTATGTCCGGGATAAACCCGATCACTGAAGGTCTCATAACCAGAGGAATGGCAGCTCAGACAGGAGGTCTGCAACTCATACGGACCTTCAATCAGATTGACAAGGGCATGGAAATGTCCGGCTTGTTGCCACTCTTGATAGGCGGGTTCCTGCCCGTGGCACTTCTCACATCCTTCGGCAAAAGGCGTTTTCACCTCAGGGGTAGCGGCTTCTACCGGTGCTGCGTGAAGCGTCGAAATTTCTTCGTAGCCGTAAAGGGTAAAAAGGGCAACCGTTCCCATTAAAATGGATAGCCCTAAAAATAATAAAGATTGTTTCATGTGTTTTAGTTTCCTCGTCCTTTCGGCGAAACTTGTAGGTTTCCGAAACTTGCTATATAGAAATTTGCTTTACGTCGTTCGGACCATAGCGTGTGTTGATTGTGTAGTTCGTAATAATTAATATCATACCCAATTCACGGAAATATGTCAAAAGTTTTTAGCGAATATAGGAGGGTTATTGATGTCTCAATCCGAAAACGGAATTAATCTTTTCAACGGTAAAAACATGGAGGGTTGGCTCGTACGAGGTGGTGCCCCTGAACATGAGTGGAATGCTGCTGGCAGCGTCGCCCTTAATTCAGACGACTCGAAACTTCTCAGAACAACGACCGGTGAAGGTATTTTTTACAACGGTGCCACTGGACGAACCGCCGACATCTACACTGAGGTAGAACATGGAGATTGCGAGCTGCATGTCGAGTTCATGGTGCCGCAAGGCTCTAATTCTGGGGTCTACCTCATGGGTAGATATGAAATCCAGATATTGGACAGTTGGGGTGAAACGGAACTTCGCTACGGTTCCTGTGGCGGTGTGTATTGTCGCTGGATCAACAATCAACCGGTAGACGGTGTTCCACCGCGCGTTAATGCCAGCAAACCGCCCGGAGAGTGGCAGACCTACGACATCACCTTCCGCGCACCCAAATTTGATACCGATGGCAATAAGATTTCCAACGCGACCTTCGTTAAAGTCGTATGGAACGGACAGATCGTTCATGAAGATGTCGAAGTTGTGGGTGTCACACGTGGCGCGATGGTGGAAGAGGAAGCCACTACCGGTCCACTGCTGTTGCAGGGTGACCATGGACCCGTCGCCTATCGAAATGTCGTACTGAAACCCCTTTAATCCGTTTTGATAACAGATATACTTTAGTAAGGAATGTTATGGACAAACTAAAACTTGGCGTTATCGGTGCTGGTGGTATCGTCTGCCGGATGCACCTACCTGATCTCGCAGAGAGCAGCGACTTTGAAGTCACCGTCATTAGTGGAAGACGTGAACACCGCCTCAAACACCAGTGCCAAGAATTCAATATACCGCGTTGGACGCAAGACTACGACGCAATCATCGCTGACGACACACTTGATGCCATCTTAGTCGGCACCCCGCATCCATTACATGTCTCATGGGGTGTGAAAGCACTCGAAGCAGGCAAACATGTGTTGATGCAGAAACCGCTCTGTGGCGATATGGACGAGGCGAACGAATTTGTCGCCGCAACAGAAGCGAGTGGTAAAACAGTGATGTGTCTCCCACACTTCAACGCCGCCATCTACAAGATTCGCCAATTGATTGCGGAGGCGGCAATCGGACGCGTCTCTGGCGCGAGGATGCGGAGCAGCCACGGCGGCCCCGAAATTTACTATGCGGAAATCCGTGATATTTTCGGTGAAACCGGGGACGATTTGTGGTTTTTCGATGCCAAACAAGCGAGCGTCGGCGCGCTTTTCGATATGGGAGTCTATGCCGTCTCGGGTCTCGTTGCCATGCTCGGCACATTTAAACGCGTGACGGGTTTCGTTTCAACCTTCGACAAACCGACGGAATTAGAGGATGTCGCCACGTTGGTGCTTGAGATGCAGTCGGGTGGTATTGTCACTGCGGAGACGAGTTGGTGCGATCCGGCGCGGACGGGAGAGGCGAGCGTACACGGCACCGCGGGCAAGTTCACGATGCCGGGTAAAGATGGCGCAACGCTGAGTCAGTGGACACCGACCTCTTATACACGCGAACACGCACCGGTCGATGTTAAAGCGATCGACTGTTCAGATGTCGCACCGAGTGGCATGCACGAACACTTCGCGGAGCATATTCGTGCGGGGACACAACCGCCGCTTTCAAATGCATATACGGCGCGGCATGTTACTGAGATTCTGCTTGCGGGTCTTGAATCTTCTGAAACAGGTAAGGCAATCGAATTGAGGACAGAAGCAGACAACTGCGGAGATTGCTGCTCGGACTGTTGTTAAATAGCGGTCGGCTGTCGGCAAATCAACGGTATGAATGCCATGTGGGTTTCCCCGCCTTTCAGCAGTCAGTAAAGAGGGGTCTGATTTCATCAAAAACCTCTTTACTGAAAGCCAAAACGCCGATAGCCGACAGCCAATAGCCAAATATCTAATCTATAAACTGGCGTGCAATTCATACCAGTCGTCAAGGTTGTTGAGATTGACAGCGTCTAAGATAGAGCCGTCGTCATTAATACCACTTGCACCGAGGATGCTCCCGCGGGTATCGTCATCGTGATTATAGCCCGAAATCGCAGCGTTCAGTTCATCGACGGCTGCTTGGTCAAAACTTCCGTTTTCCGAAACCCACGCTTCAAACTGTGGATAGGTGGGTGAATTGTCAGCGATATATGCCAGTGTAGTATCCTTGTCGAGTCCAAGTCCATCCAATACCATCTGATCAAAACCTGCTCCGCATGCCGGATAATCTTCATGGAGTACACCCTTGGCATCCATCAGCACTTTCGACCAGAATCGGGGGAGGTGTAACACGCCGAGCGGTCCTGCAACCCCGGAACTAATTGTTGGAATCATTCCTGCCATTCTGTTATCTCCTTCTCTTGAAAAATTAAAAAAATAGAGAGTCATTGCACAGCAAATGCTATTGCCTGTCATGTAACATGCCATAGCATTGTAGCAAAACGCACAAAAAAGTCAAGGAAATTTTGAAGTGCCTATCACTCACGCACCTGACCGTCTCCGTATACGATGTACTTATAAGTCGTCAACCCCTCAAGTCCCATAGGACCGCGGGAATGGAGTTTCTGCGTGCTGATGCCGACTTCTGCACCCAACCCAAATTCATAGCCGTCAGTGAAGACAGTGCTGGCGTTGACGTAGACGGCAGCAGAATCTACCTCTTTGAGGAAGCGTTGTGCTGCGCCGTAACTTTCGGTGATAATCGCATCGGAATGGTGTGAACCGTAGGCCTCAATGTGATCAATCGCTGTGTCTATGTCGTCTACGATTCTGACAGATAAGATGTAATCGAGGTACTCCGTCCGCCAATCTTCTTCGGTAGCAGGTTTTGCTGCGGGATAGAGGTGCTGCGTGCGTTCGCATCCGCGGATTTCAACATCCGCCTCCTGCAATGCTGCACAGAAACTGGGAAGGAACTTTTCAGCAGTTTCGGTATGGACAAGGAGTGTTTCTACGGCGTTGCAGACAGCGACTTTATATCCGACCTTGGCGTTCATACAGATTTTGTTCGCCATTTCGAGGTCAGCAGCTGCGTCAACGTAGATATGGCAGATACCGTCAGCATGTCCCAATACCGGAACATCCGACTCCTTCATCAAAAATTGGACGAACTCGTTGCTACCGCGTGGAATCACGAGGTCCACGTATTCCGGCAGACGGATGAGTTCATAAACGGCTTGTCGGTCGATG
Organism: Candidatus Poribacteria bacterium; assembly: GCA_965232115.1. Classification (GTDB taxonomy): domain Bacteria; phylum Poribacteria; class WGA-4E; order WGA-4E; family WGA-3G; genus WGA-3G. Next base: position 1,062,320 of record OZ246958.1, on the reverse strand, counting down.
GTATCAACGAATTGGATGGCATCTGGGACACCTTCTACAGCAGCAGTATCGCTGAGGATACGTGCAAGCGTTGCATTAGAGTGGATGGCTTCAGAGCCGCCTCGGAGGATAACGCCGTTTCCAGATTTGATACAGAGTGCGGATACCTCAACGGTCACATCAGGTCTCGACTCATACACGACAGCAACGACCCCAATAGGGACGCGAACTGTACCAATCTTGAGTCCGTTGGGACGTTCACCCATGCTGATGACTGCGCCGATTGGATCGGGGAGGGCAGCGACTTGACGGAGGTTGTCCACCATCCGCTCTATTTTTTTATCGTCAAGAAGGAGGCGTTGCATGAGGGGTGCAGCGAGTCCAGTTTTTTCACCGTTTTCGAGATCAATGCGATTTGCCGCCTGAATTTTATCTTTGGAGGCTTGTAGGCTTTCAGCCATGGCTAAAAGGGCATGATTCCGGACATCGGCGGAACTCCGCGAGAGGATACGCATTGCCGATTTTGCTTTTCGAGTCTGTGATTGAATCTGTTGTTGGATGTTTTCGCTCATAATGTTCCTTTGAGAATTCACGCAATAGATAATTGGTAGTTAGAAACGCGGTGAATATTATAACAGCATCGATGGAAATTTTCAAGAGCGTTAGAAAACACGCAAAATCAGTCGAGTAGGACGAGGTTATCTCGGTGTATGATTTCATCGTAATCGCGATAGCCGAGGATTTTTTCAATGTCTTTAGTGTGTTTTCCGGCGAGTTTCGTGGTCTCCACGGCGTTATAGTTTACCAAACCGCGAGCGAACTCTACGCCCTTTTCCGTGAGGCATGAGACGGTATCGCTATAATCAAAACTGCCCTCGACGCGTCGAATACCGGCGGGAAGTAGGCTTTTACCGCCTTGCACGAGGGCATTCCGTGCGCCGTCATCTACAATAAGCCTGCCTTTCGGGGGACGGGAGTAGGCGATCCACCGCTTGCGTCCAGAAATACGAGATTGTGGCAGGAAGAGCGTTCCAAGCAACTCACCCTTCAAGAGCCGTGTGACAACAAGCGGCTCTCGTCCGTGCGCCAGCACCATCATTTCCCCAGACCCGGTGACGATGTCAGCAGCGCGCAGTTTCGTCACCATCCCACCCGTGCCGCTCGTCGTGCCAGCCTCGCCAGCGGCTTGCCATATCTCTTCTGAAATCGTGCTGACGGTGTGGATAAGTTCCGGGTCTGGGCTGTCCCTCGGATCGGAGGTGTAAAAGCCTGCCTGATCAGAGAGGATAACCAAGAGTTCCGCTTGGGCGAGGTTTGTTACGTAAGCAGAGAGGGTATCGTTATCACCGACTTTGATTTCATCAACCGCGACGGTGTCGTTTTCGTTGATGATGGGGATCACGTCGTGATGGAGCAGTGCGCGGAGGGTATCGTTCATGCGGGTATAGCGTTCCCGATTCGAGAAATCGTCCCGCGTGAGGAGCATAAGTGCCGTCCGCTGTTCGTAGCTGCGGAACCACTCCTCATAAGCCGCCATTAATCGGATTTGTCCGACTGCAGCAGAGGCTTGTAGGTGTGGTAGTGTTTGCGGACGCTGTTTCAGACCAAGTCCAGGCCAGCCAGCGGCGATTGCCCCTGATGTGACAAGGATAACCTCCACACCCTCTTGCTTTACGAGTGCTAAATCGTGGACCAGCCCAATCAGAGCAGCTTCGTTGAGGTGCCCTTCGTCTGCAATGGTGCTGCTACCGACCTTCACAACGATACGTTTCACGTTTGACAGACAGGCGCGTGCCTCAGTCAGATCACATCGCTCTTGGACTATAGGTGAACTCGAATTCATCGATCTGGACCGTGTCTCCTTCCACCGCGCCTTCGCGGGCGAGGGCATTCATCACTCCCATGTTTTTCAACTTCCGATACAACAAAATCAACGCTTGTTCGTTTCCCATATCCGTCATTAGGACAGCACGCCGCGGTTCTGCACCACTGACGATAAATCCATCCCCGGTTTTAGCGAGTTCAAACCGTGCTGCCGGTTCAGGCGGTAGGTCCTGTTCAAATGTAATCGTCGTCGCTGCTGCTTCCCGGGCGCGTGTTTCAAGGTATTGTAAAGAACGATACGCCTGCTGCACAAGCGGATTAACGCCTTCACCCGTAATAGCAGAGACAGGGAAAATTTTCCGCTGACCGAAGTATTCCTGCACGCGCGTCAGATTTGCTTGCGCTTCGGGTATATCTATCTTATTTACGGCAACAATCTGTGGAAGTTTCGTGAGTAGTTCGTTGTAATGTCCTAATTCCCGATTGAGTTGTTCATAGTCTTCAATGGGATCGCGTCCATCTGTAGCACTTAAGTCAATGACGTGAATGAGCATTTTGGTGCGTTCAATGTGGCGCAAGAATTGGTGTCCTAAACCCGCGCCTTCGTGTGCGCCCTCTATCAATCCCGGAATATCAGCGAGGATGAAATTCTGCTCTCGGTCGATACGGACAACGCCTAAATTAGGACGGAGTGTGGTAAATGGATAGGGTGCAATTTTCGGGGTTGCAGCAGAGGTTCGCGCCAGTAACGTCGATTTACCGGCGTTGGGATAACCGAGCAGTCCGACATCAGCGATGAGTTTGACCTCAAGGCTAATCTGGCGTTCTTCCCCGGGTTCCCCCTTCTCGGCGACGCGCGGTGCTTGGAAGGTGCTGCTCTTAAAGTGGGCATTGCCTTTACCCCCGATACCACCGCGTGCGACAATAACGCCTTGATCGGGCTCCGTCAGGTCCGCAAGCATTTCCAGTGTATCTTGGTCTCTGACGATGGTGCCAGCCGGGACTTTAACGATGCGAGCTGCGCCATCGGCACCGTGTTTTTGCTTGCCGGTGCCGTGTCCACCGTTCTCGGCGACTTGGCGCGGGTTATGACGCAAATCTATCAGCGTGCTCATTCCCAAAGTCGCGACAAAAATAACGTTCCCACCGTTACCACCGTCTCCGCCATCGGGACCGCCACGCGGGACAAATTTCTCTCGACGGAAACTGATGCATCCGTTGCCGCCGTTGCCTGCTTTAACCTGAATCCTTGCTGTATCCATTGTATCACCTTTACTGGCTCACATGCTCGTTTCAATACTCCCTCAAAATCTTTGGCGCGCGATCACTCGCTTCTTCGTAGGTATAGCCAGTTTCCACCGTCACGTATTCCTCAGTCGTCTCGTTCTCACCGCCATCCACCACACCATCTGAGCCCGTGAAGGTGAGCATACTGTTTTCCCTATCAATATGGAGGTAATCCTCACAGATCACACCGCTCGACAGGAACCCGCCAACACTCCTCTCGTCATTCACCCAAACAACGTATCCGGAAGGGCACGTGTCACTGCCATTACCACCACTGCCATTGCCGTCAGTGTTGCCACCAAGTGTGCCACCACCAAGGGGCGTGCCGCCACCACCACCATCTTGGGGTGGAGCATCATCTTGCGATGTCGTAACAGGAACACCATCATCACCACCATCGCCGTCTCTGCCACCACCGAAGCCACCACCACCATTACCTCCGCCGCCATCACCACCATCACGGGTCGGATGTCTGACCGTTTCAGCAGGTAAAGCCGAGGCACTTCTGCGGTAGATGATATAGCTGAAGTTATCTGGATGGATGTGGATGATAGGCCCCTCAATGCCGTCTGTCCGATCTGTGAATTCTGGTATAACGGCTATGCATGTGTTCTCAAGGCAGACAGAAGCTTCAGTTGAAGTTATATATCGGTCTACATCGTCAACTGTCAACATTGAACCGACATGCGGTGCATCGGAGCAACCGGTTATGCTAAAAAGAACAATGAGGATACTGACGATTAAGTTTGACGATAAGAACTGGGTTTCCTTTACGCTTTCAAAACCTATTGTCATGCTCGCCGCTGCGCGGTTCGCACCTGTTTGGGGCATAATACGCGACCCCTTCCCGTAGTCCCCTACCGTATCCGTTGTAATTCAAAGGTATCATCACCTTCATCGGACGCTATGCCATCTATGTTGAGGCGGAACTTCGCAATATACCCTGGAACTAACCCTCTGACCCGAACGAGTATTTTTGTAGCATCTGTTCCAACATCAAATTGTGCGATACGGACACCATCAGGTTCATCAATTTGTGTAAAGTTTGTTATCTCAAGATATTTTTCAGTGTTTGGAAACAACCGCGTTCCTTCCACGATTCGGATTTCAAACCCACTGGTTTCCAGTGTGTCTCCACGAGAGACTTCTGCGAACGCCTCTGGATAGTACGGATACGCCAGCCTTCAAAGGCGTTGTCAACATCAACACCATTGTCACCTCCCAGCAGCGCACTATCTGCTGGAAGTTCCGCAATCCCCGCAGCCACCAACGCCCCCGCAATTTCGGTGGTGTCCATTGACCGTTCCCCACGTAAAACAAGATGACCTTCATAGTAGAATTCGTACATCACACCTGTCGGATGGATATGGATAATGGGTGCCGGTGTGGTCTCTCCCTGTCTTTCCACTTCTCTGACGACCACTTTGAGGCAAACGGAATCAAACCCATCTTGTACACAAACCGTATCCTCACCCTTCGATCTAAGAAATTGCGTTACATCGTTGACTGAGAGTAGCGGACCGGTATAAGGAACCTCGCACCCGATAATACTCACAAACATGAAAATAAAAATTGCAAAAAGCAATTTTTTCATTCATTACCTCCGTTCTTGCACGTCCTTCACTCACCAATAATGAATTCAGGCAATTTTTGCTTGGAGATTTGCAAACTACACCCTTAGACTTCGTAACGTTGAGAGGTTTACCTCATGCATAGTTTTCATCTCTGGTGTTTCGATGATAAGTGGGGTTTCGGCAAAGCGGGGGTCGTTGAGGATATACGCGAATGCTGGCACGCCGATATTGCCCTCACCGATGTGTTCGTGCCGATCGACTCGGCTCTGATAGGCGGATTTCGCGTCGTTGAGATGAAAAGCCTTCAATCGGTCCAAACTGATTATATGGTCAAATTGACTGAATGTTGCGGCGCAATCCGCTTCGGTTCGCATGTCGTACCCAGCAGCAAAAACATGGCACGTATCAAAACAGACACCGAACCGATCAGGATATTTCGACATACCCATCACATCACGGATGTGTTCAAAAGCGTAACCGAGGTTTGTGCCTTGCCCGGCAGTGGTTTCAAGGAGAACAATGACTTCCGATGCCTCGGCACTTTCAAACAGATTATCAAAACTCTCAGTCAGCCGCTTTAATCCGATCGTTTCCCCCTCACCGAGATGCGCGCCGAGATGCGTGACGATGTAGCGGAGTCCGAGGACCTGTGCGAGTTCCATCTGCTCACGAAATGCTTGATTCGATTTTTCCAGTACGTCGGGTTTTGGAGAAGCGAGATTACTGAGATGGATGTCATGGACAATGACATCGGCGAGGTTAGCCTCTGCCCATGCTATGCGAAACTTCTCATTTATGGCATCGGTAGGTGGTTTTCCTTGCCACTGATTTGGGTTTCTCAAGAAAATCTGTATTGCATCGCAATGGAGGTCTGTTCCATTTTTAATGGCATTGTGTATGCCACCTGCTGTGGATACGTGTGCGCCGAGGATCATATTTTAAGTTGGTATCTGCTCCTTCTGCAAGGTTCTATAACTACGTTAATCTCGTGGTTGGACTGCGTGGGTCTATTGATTCGAGACTACATTGGTATCCCTATCTGGCATAGGTTGCTGCGGCAAGGGATTTTCGTTCTGTTTGAAATGATGGCGCAAAAACCCTATAGAACCCGGAACGCCAAGTTTATCCGTAAGAACTTTAGCACCCAATTTATAGATTTCAATATCGGTGAGTTCAAGTAAACCCTTACGCCAAGCCTCAATCCTTTCGGATGCAATCCGTGTCTCCGCTTCTTGTAAGGCTTCCCGTTCTTGGATCTGCTTAACCATTGTCGGGATATCTGGATCATCATCCAACCCTTTATGCCGCTCAGCAGTGTAATCGCAATCGTTAGGTCTACACTGCTTGAGAAATCGCTCTGTATAAGCAGTACCCATTTGCGCCATTAGTTCTTTAAGTCCTGCTTCATAGAGTTCACTCTCTGTCATTTCTAAAATACGCATTTCAAGCCTCCGATTGCAGCCAGATATAAGGGTTTTCAACCTGAGTGTGAAGTTGCGCTTGGTAGTGTTTTGCTCTTCTGAGTAGCCTATCATCGGTTGTTAGAAAGATATCCGCCCCGGCACTTTCAGCGCAGGCGAGGTGCAAAGCATCTCTTCGCTTGAACCCAAGAACTTCAAGTCTTATACCTCTCTCACTTTCACTTGACCCAACAGAAACAGTCTGGTGGGCAAGAGTTATCCAATTTTTAATTTGAAAACGCGCGCCAAAATTTGAAGACTGGTCAACTTCATCCGACAAAACACTACTGACAACCCAATGCCAACGCCCGCTAAAGCAATAAGTGAGAACCCGATGGATAGCCTCGGCTTCTTGACGAATTCGTACTTGTGTTGGAGGGTCAAAAAGCCGACTTAAGCAACAGGTATCAAGATAAATCTTCCAGACTTGAAAATCGGTTTGCACGTCTCTATCCAGACTCCATACTCCTAATTGCCCAAACTTTATTAGTAATTAAAGATACCATAAAAACGGAACGAAGTCAAATCAAAGAGCGTTTAAAATTCGTTCGCGGGAGTGTTTGTCTAAGCATTTTAGAGGAGAGAATAAAAGGTTGGTAGCAGGATAGGCGAGACTTCAAACTTCGCCTACCAATTAGTTTATCTCTCACGGATGCACGACTGTCTTGATCCCACGTTGCGAAGCGGCGTTATCAAATGCTGCAAGACCCTGCTCGATTGGAAACCGATCCGTCAGCAATGGTTCAAAGTTAAGTGCTTTTTCAATCAGGAGTTGGCGCGATGCTTCAAGACTGGCACGAGAGAACGCCCATGATGCCATCAGTTTATGACCGGTGTAGTGAAACTCCTCTAAGTTAACGCGAAGTTCTTCACCTTCTGGCGCAAGTCCAAAGAAGTTAAGACAACCGCCTCTACGGACGACCTCAAAAGCGAGTGCGATCACTGAGGCGTTGTTCGTTGTGGAGGCGATAACGGTATCCACCCCTCCATGGGTGAGGTCTCGGAGATGTGCGATAGCTTCAGGTGAAGTATCAAAAGCACGATCGGCACCGAGTGTCTCCGCGACGTGCCTACGGTGTGGTAATGGCTCAATTACGTATGTTGCTAAGCCTGCCCGTTTTGCGAGTTGGGTGAATATCAGTCCGATGGGACCGGCACCGAGGATGGCGACGGAATCCTTGAAAAGGGTTTCTTGCATAGCATTTAGGCAGCATCCCAACGGTTCCAGGAACAGCAATTCTTCGTGTGGGATGCTGTCGGGTACCCGGATGAGTTTTCCTGTATCGATACCGTGTTTCGGCATCCGCATGTACTCTGCGTAGCCCCCATCGATATCGTGTCCGATACCTTCAATGGTCGTACAGTATTTGTCGAGATCGTTCTGGCATTCGGGGCATGCCCCGCAGGAGAGCATGGGGTTGACGGTAACGCGTTCGCCGACCTTGACATCGGAATGCCGAGTCTCTACCACTATACCCGCGAGTTCGTGCCCCATGACGACGGGTGGTGCGTAATCTGAAACATCTCCGCGGAGCGCAGCGAGATCAGAAGCGCAGATACCGCAGAGCTCCATCTGGATGAGTACATCTCCCGCAGCGAGCACAGGAATGGGTTTTTCGTGGACGCGTAATTGCTGGATTTTTTCAAAAACAATCGCTTTCATTCTTTTTAACTATTAAATCTGGGCACCGTTCCACTTCGTTTCACGGTGGTTTCTGCCTAACTTCGACCCGTCCTAAAGTTTGGACAATTTTTAAAAAGACTCGTAAGGAACAGTTTCTGCCTGATGTGTCTTAGCGGACTTTTCCGCCAGATCCATAATAGCGATAACGCGGCGAGCGGATTCGGGTGTTACGAGTAAAGGCGTACCGTCGTTCAGATGCGCAATGATATTTTCATAGTAACTCGGTCCCGGTCTACCGTGGTAACTGACCGTCTGTTCTTTGGGTTTGCCCTCAACTTCAGAGAGCACTTTAAACGCCCCGTCTTCAGAGGTAATCGCGCCGTGAGAGCCGAGCAATTTCCAGCGGGGTCCGCCGATCTTAGCGATGTTAGACATCTGGATGTTCGCCATCGTGCCATCTGCTACGACCTCTCCACCGGCGAAGCGAATAACCGCTTGGACGTGGTCCTCATTGGTAATGTCGTCCCAGACGAGATTGGGTTGATAGAAGCCAGTAACGTTGATCATCGGTGCCTCAAGGACATTGAGCAACCAGTCGAGGTAGTGTGCGCCCCAGTCGTAAAATTGCCCGCCGGAGATGGCTTTGACGCTGCGCCACCAATTCGGGTTGGGTCTACCGTAGCCGCCGCCCCACATTTCGACGTTGAAGACCTTACCGATGATGCCGGAGTGGACGAGCTCACGAAGCGTCCAGAAATCCGCATCCCAACGTCGGTTGTGATGAACAGATAGCATAACGCCATTATCTTCAGCGGTGCTAATCATCTCTGTCGCTTCTGCGATCGTGACACACATCGGTTTTTCAACAATCACGTGTTTTCCTGCCTTGAGACTCGCGACGGTTGTACTGCAGTGCAGGCTATGCGGGAGGACGTTTGCGATGAGATCTACGCCCTCGTCGGCGTTGAGTTCTTCGACAGTATTATAGGTACGGATTCCGGGAAAATCTTCTTTTGCCGCTGCTGTCCGCTCTGGATCGATGTCACAGATAGCGACACATTCAATGCCATCGGTGCGTTGCATCATATTCGCATGGGCTTTGCCCATATTAAATGCCGCCCCATACCCGATGACGGCACCTCTGATGGTATCTGCCATTACTTTTCGCTCCTTCTCTTTCATGTATGAATGCCATATTTTAGCACAAACGCAGAAAATTGTGTGAAAATTAGCCAAGAGACTCTGTAAAAATTGGGTGCACTGCGGGAAAATTAATTGACTTTTCTAAAAACCTATGCTAAATTTTATGGGTGCACGTTAGTGCAATCGCAGCAGACGCGCTTCGTTTAGCAAGAATAAGCGCAGATGCTTTATAACTTTTTTAGGAATGTCTTGAGGTAATTTATGACAAAAGTTGGACTCATCGGGGTCGGCAACATGGGCATGGGGATGTCAAGAAACATCTTGAAAGCCGGACACGAACTTATCGTGTATGATGTCCGTTCAGAGCCGTTGGAAACATTAGCAAAAGAAGGGGCATATACCGCTGCATCACCACGCGAAGTTGGGAACGCTGCAGAGAGTGTCTTTATCATGGTGCTGAATGTTGAACAGGTCAAAGCAGCACTGTTAGGAGAAGACGGTCTACTTGCAGGGCTTAAGCCAGGGGCTACAATCATCTGCACAGCGACCATTGGACGTTCACAGGTGATAGAGGTCGGCGAACTCGTGAGGGCGAAAGGGTTTCATATCGTTGACGCACCTGTCAGTGGTGGTGCCCCCGGGGCAGCGGCAGGAACGCTCACAATGATGGTAGCAGCACCAAAGGAAATATATGAAGCATCGAAACCCGTACTTGAAGCAGTCGGACGCGATATTTACCACGTTGGGGAAGAAGTCGGGATGGGTCAAACCGTCAAGTCGGCACTTGCCGTGCTGATTGGTACGACTTACGCCGGTATCTTTGAAGCACTCACGTTAGCAGTAAAAGCAGGCGTAAAACCAGAAACGTTGCGGGATGTTGTCAGCACGAGTGTCGTTGGGAATTTCCTCTTTAGGGACACAACGGAAAATATTTTGACGCGGAACTTCAAGGGACAGAGTAATATTGGTACAATGTATAAGGACCTGAGCCTCGCGAAAAACATGGCAAACGATTGTGGTGTTCCGCTCTTTGCGGCAAGTGCAGCCTTTGAACTCTTTCAAGCGGGGAAAGCAGTGAACCCGGACGAAGATAACTGGACGATTATCAAAATATTGGAAAACATCGCGGGTATTGAAATTAAAAAGACAGAATAATTGTACCCTAAGATTATTGTCAGAAGCACCGCTTGGCACTTTGGACCCCCGCGAAGATAGAGAACAGGGAGAAAGTTAAATGCGTAAACTGGGAACCATCACAGACGGAATCAGCCGAGACTTTGAATATGCATTGAATGTTATGGTAGAGACCGGCTTGGAATACGTTGAATTACAATATCTCTGGAAAAAACAGGTTGGCGATCTGACGGATAGAGAACTCGGACGCGTCGAGAGATTAATCAAGGAACGAGATTTAAAGGTGTCCTGTATTTCGCATCACAACTTGTCGGCAATCCCCGTGGATACATCTGTCGTCGCGCCTGTGTATCGTTCACACATTAACACGTTGCAAAGATGTATTGATGTTGCCCAAGCCGTCGGCACGAATTTAGTTCGCATTTTCAGTTTCCGAAAAGAGATGGTACTTTTCGGTGCCGAGCCAATTATCTCCGAGGGGGCATGGTCAATGTTGTTAGAGGGGTTGGAAGAACCGCTGCAAATCGCTGAGGACGCAGATATTACGCTTGTCATTGAAACCGCGATCTCCGGGAACGTGACATCGGCACACCTTGCGAGAAAGTTGATTGAGGAATTAGACGTGCCACATTTGAAAGTCCTCTGGGATCCGTGCAGTTCGCTCTATTGTACGGAGGTGCCCTATCCAGACGGTTACGAGGCTATCCGTGAGTACATCGCGCACGTACACCTCAAGGATGGGATTGTGAATTTGCCAGCGGCGACGTTTGATTTCTGTGCGATGCGCCAAGGACAGATGGCCCCCTACTACAACGACATTGTGAAGGCGTTGGACCGCGATGGATACGACGGTACGATCTCTTTAGAGAGTGTTTATACGCCAGAAGGCGGCACGCGCGAGGACGGATTCAGAGAATCTCTGCCAATCTTCATGGAACTCATGGGAAAATGACGTTCATAGCGTTCTCTTTAATCACTGCGTAATTGTTCCAAAACGCTGCTGGGCAGCGGGGTTGCACCCGAAGTTGCGACACCGTCGTCAACCTGCGCGGGTGTCATCATCCCCGGCACAACGCTGGAGACTGCCGGGTGTGCCAAAATAAATTTCAGGGCGGCTTGTGGGAGACTTTTTGCTTTGTTTCCAACGATTGATTTCGCTTGTTCTACTCGCTCCAAATCGGCAAGGAACTTCTCACGGGGCCAAGTCTTCCGATAATCGTTTTCTGCGAACACGGTGTCCGGTCCGAGTTGTCCAGAGAGGAGTCCTGACGATAAGGGTTGGCGGACGACGACAGCGACCCCCTTTTCGGCGGCGGTTTCCATAACGGATGCCGCCATCTCTTGGGAGAGGATATTATACGTCAGCAGCAATGCGGAAACGTTGGTCTCTGCCATCGCTTTGAGCGCGTCGGCTTCGCTGCCGAGGCACAATCCATAAAAGCGAATCTTCCCTTCGGTTTTGAGTGCCTCCATTGTTCCGAAGGCATCATCCCACTCGGCTGCGGGGGGTGGCGCGTGAAATTGATAGATGTCAATGACATCTCGCTTCAAGCGTTTGAGGCTCCCTTCGACGGCTTGTCGGATATAGTCGGGTGAGACGTTGAACGATGGACGTTCCCATCCGTGGCTAATCCAACCATCAGAGTCCAACTCATAACCGAGTTTCGTCGCGATAACGACCCTGTTCCCGAGTGCGGAAAACGCTTCACCGAGGAGTTGCTCGGCGCGTCCCCCGCCGTATTGGTCCGCGGTATCGTAAAAGGTAACACCACTTTCAAAGGCGTATCGGAGAAGATCCACAGCCTCCGTTTCACCGATATCGCCCCATTCCCGTCCGCCGAGTTCCCATGTTCCCATACCGATTTCGGAGACGATGAGCCCTGTATTTCCCAATCTACGTTGGTGCATTATTTTTTCCTTCGCAAGGCGCGAGTCCCGCGCTGTAGAACGCCTGTGGCTTAGATTTTTCGCTATTTTACACCATTCATCATTATCCGTCAATGAATTTAAGTTGACAATCCCAATCTGTTTCTGATAAGATATAGTTGCTTAATTTATCAAAGAAACTGAAGATATACATACAAATCACACGCTAATACCCGATCTTTCAGAAGGAAATTTTTGATGAAATTACTGGTTACGGGCGGTGCTGGGTTCATCGGTACAAACTTCATACGGTATTGGCTCCAGTACCACCCGGACGATACGCTTATTAACCTCGACCTACTGACGTACGCCGGCAATCTCTCCAACCTGACAGATATAACGGAAACGCTCCCCGCGAAGCGTTACAAATTCGTCCACGGTGATATTCTCAATACAACGCTTGTAGCAGACACTTTGAAAACAGAGCGTCCAGATGTGATTGTCAATTTCGCCGCCGAATCACACAACAGTCGTGCCATACTACATCCCAGACGCTTCTTTGAAACGAATGTAATGGGTACCCAGGTATTACTGGACGCCGCTCGAAAGTCCGGTGTTCAACGGTTTCACCATATCTCCACCTGTGAAGTCTACGGTGAACTCCCCTTGGATTCACCCGATATGTTTACTGAAAAGGCACCGTATCGGCCACAGACCCCTTACAATGCCTCTAAAGCGGCAGCCGATCATCTCGTGAACGCCTATTTCCACAGCTTCGGCACACCGATTACGATCTCTAATTGTGCAAACAATTACGGTCCCTACCAGCATCCAGAGAAACTCATTCCGCTGTTCACAACGAATGCGCTCCAAAACTTACCCTTAACACTCTATCGCAGCAGTCAGAACCGCCGGGAATGGTTGCATGTCGAAGACCACTGTCGAGCCGTTGCAGCGGTCATCAAACGCGGCAAAATAGGAGAAACCTACAACGTCGGCAGCGGTGTAGAGAAAAGCATCGAGGAAATCAGCGATTTCATCTTAGATACGCTCGGCAAACCGCAAGCATTAAAAACTTATGTTCCCGACCGACCCGGACACGATTGTCGGTATCTATTGGATTCACGCAAGATTGCGCACGATATCGGATGGCAACCGAAAATCCCCTTTGAAGTCGGAATGCGTGAGACGATTCAGTGGTACACAGACAATCAGGAATGGTGGCAGACAATTCAACAACAGGCAGATAGCGAAACCGTTCAAGAGGATAAATGGGAAACGTTCACACGGAGGTAACCTTCATGCACCTGACAACGGAACAACTGACAGCATGGAAACAAGATGGAACGCTTGTAGTGCCGAATGTGTTTTCAGCGGAAGCGACTGCCCCGGCACTCGAAGCGATCGAACGGAACGCCTACGATGGGTTGACTTACGCCGAATATCGCGCGAAATGGGACCCGCAGCCCGATGCCCTGAAAAGTGCTTATGAGAAGAACAGTGATATGCAACGGCTCGCCGGTCCCTTCGGAAAGGCACTGCATTTTCCGACAGGTTTGGAAGCCGTGGATAAACTCCTTGAAAATGCGGCATATTTAGGAATCGCGCAGCAACTGTTAGGGGCAGAAGAGATTCGGCTCAGCTACGGGCAGATTTTCCTCCGAGAGGGGCTCACCGATAGCCGTCATAGCGAACACCCGTGGCAAGGATACCACATCGACAATGGAACGAACTCGGCTTTGCCACCGCATCCGGATTGGCAACGCTACGGGTATATCTTGTCCGGCATTATCCTGCACGACATCGAATTGGACGGCGCGCCGATGCTTGTTTGTCCGGGTTCACAAAACCAACTGGATACAATATGGGCAAAGTACCCCGGCAGATCAGGTGGTGTCGGTATTCCTGATTTGCGTGAATTTAAAGGAGAACTCGCCGAGCCAATTCCCGTTACGGCAAAAGCAGGGAGTGTGGCGTTCCGCTCCAGTTACCTCGTTCACGCCGCACAACCGTTTGAAAATAAAAGCAAGCAACGCGCATGGATGGGGTATCATTTCCACCGTGCGGACAATGCCGATTGGTGCAAAACGACGCGCCCGGTGCCGGGGTGGGGCAGTCCACAGTATATGAAATTTGTGGCGCGAACGACTCCCGCAGCCCGCCGCGTTTTAGGGTGGCCCGCCCTTGGCGATGCATACTATACGCCAGAGGCACTTGCACGTCTTGCACAAGCATATCCGGGAATTGATTTGGAACCTTATCGAAAATGAAATAAGAAAGGATAATCTATGAGCAAAACCAGAAAAGTTTTGATGATGAACGAAGCCGGACGTATCTGGGCAGAAGAACAAGAAACCCCTGCCCCGAAACCCGGACAACTCTTGATCGAAATCCACGCTTCCATGGTCAGCCCGGGTACAGAACTCGGCGGGGTCAAACGGCGACGCGAGAATCCAGGGGCCGAAGCACGGCAACGTCCCTTCGGATACACAAACGCCGGTGTTGTCATCGGCAAAGAAGGCGCCTGCGACGAATTCGAGATTGGCGATCGGGTCGCTGGTATGGGCGGTGGCTACGCACTCCACGCGACGTACGCCTGTGTGCCGCACAACTTATGTGCGAAGGTCCCCAATAACGTTAGCAGCGAGGCGGCATCATCTATTCATCTTGCAGCAACGGCATTGCATGCCGTGCAACGCGGACGTATCCGTATCGGAGAAAACGTTGTTGTCGCTGGATTGGGCATTGTCGGGCAGTTTGCCGCCCAGATAGCCAAAATCGCCGGGGCTTATGTCATCGGTTTGGACAGGTTACCCTTACGAATAGGCATTGCGGAAGAGGCTGGGATACACCGCGCCATAAACGTCTCAGAGACGGATCCGATTCCCATCGCAGCGGAATTCACCAACGGCTACGGCATGGATTGCGGGATTATTGCCTTCGGCGGCGACGCAACGAGCGCGTTTCAGCAAATCCGAGCGATGCTGAAGACTGCACCCGATACGCACAAAGTCGGACGGATTGTTATTGTCGGAGGTGCAAATATTACGCACGGCTTCGCAGCAGGACTCGGTAACGTGGACGTTATCAGTGCAGCGCGGACGGGGCCGGGGTATCACGATGAGGATTACGAACACGGTGCGGATTATCCACCGGTATTTGTCCCCTGGCCGACCCAACGCAACTTGGAACTCTCGCTGCGCCTGATGTCGGAGGGCAAGATTCAGGTACAACCCTTGATTACAGATATTCTTCCGATTGATCAGGCACCCGAAGGGTGTGAGAAACTCATCCAGACACCAAACGAGGCGTTAGGTGTTGTTTTCTCTATGCAACAATAGTTACCAGTTAACTGACAACCAACAACCAATAAAATATGGAAATTAGAGCGGTTCGAGAATCAGAGTTAGAGCAGGTTATAGAACTTAGCTGCTTGGCGTTTGACCCAAATGGACATGAACGCTATTGGCAGTATGTGAAAGGCGATAGCAGTTATAGGCTTTCACAGACGCGAGTCGTCGTTGTAAACGACCGTGTTATTTCGACCCTGCGCGTCTGGGAACGACGCATACGGGTCGGTGCCTCTCTCGTAACGATGGGTGGCATCGGTGGTGTCTGCACACATCCGCATTATCGTGGTGTCGGCTATGCGTCTGCCCTCATGCGAGACACAATCGACTACCTACAGACGACAGGAGGCGATCTTGGTGTGTTGTTCACGATCATTCCAGAGGCGTTTTACAGTCGATTGGGGTGGACCTCTGTGCCGCTACACAGTTTCAATCTGACATGCGCCGCAGCAACGCGTGTGACAGATTCATCTGACTGGCAAATAACCGATTTCGACCCAGAGACGGATTTAGACGCGGTCGCAGCACTATACGACCGCGCCAGCACCGAACAGAGCGGAACCATCGCTCGGACACGTGCCTATTGGGATATGGCACCTTCACGGATCCGCGGTATTCTTCCGACTGTTATTGCACAACGGAACGGACATGTCGAGGGGTATCTCAACTATGAGATAGACGGAAAGCGCGTGGAGGTCCGCGAAGTGGGATATAGCACCGATAATCCAACGGTTTTAGACGCACTGGTATCCCACTTTCTGCAAAAATGTGAAGCGCAAGAAGTTGAGGAGATAGAAGGCAGGCTTCCAGCACAACATCCATTTGTCGAACGCTTGATAACTCGGTGCAACGGCACTTTAACTCCCACAAAAGACACGACGATGATGCTCTATGCTGTCCGTCCATCTGTGTTTTTGCGCCGTCTTATCGTCGAATGGGAGTCACGAATTGCAGATGCTGAAGAGACCTTTCCACCGTTTGCTGTCAAATTGCCCGCTCTTAACAACGAGCCGTCAGTGATACGACACAACGCCGATGGCACGCTGCAGATTGTTTCTGAAGATGCTGAGGCAGTTGATTTTGGCATGGACCTATCCGAAGCAGATTTTTGGCAACTCCTATTTGGCGAAATAGGGTGGGAACAGATAAGTGCTGATGTGACAGGCCCCACAGAAATCTCGGCGTTTTTAGCGATTCTGTTTCCCAAACGGGATGTCATCTTCTGGGCTCCAGATCAGTATTAGCGTCCATTAAATTATGGAGATATACAATGAATACATCATTTGAAAGACCCTACAGACCTGTAGATTTAAATACATCCTTAACAAAAGCATTTCCACTCATGGCAATGGCTGAAAACCTCATGGAAGAAGCCACGTCCGCTACGTCAGGGAGAGCCTCGTTGACATTAGCCCGCGGTGATGAATTGACCATCGTCCTTGTCGCTATGAAATCGGAAGCGACGCTTGTGGAGCATTCAGCACCCGCAGCCGCTACCGTCATTGTGCTCAGTGGAAACATCATATTTACAACAAGTCAGGACAAAATAACGCTCGAACAAGGCGATAGCGTTACCTTCACAGCTGACATCCTTCACAGCGTCCATGCCAGTGAAGACAGTGCGTTCCTTATTGTAATTGGGGGAAGCAGTTAAGTCCCACAAAGGCAATACTTGTATTTTTACTATAGACGCTTTAGGAGGAAGAAAGAATGCAGAATTTGTGGAGCCAAGAAGTTGAACGAAGTTTTTTTGAAAAAGCAATGCAGGGTTTTGCTCAGCCAGAACAACTATTTTATCTTACCGATGATAATAGATTTCTTGCGTACTGGCCTAAAAGCTACACAGGCAAAAAATCAACGTTGCAAAGTAGGAATTCTCTTATAGGGCAATTTACAGAAACTTGGATAAGTGAACTAATTCAAAACTGTGTGGGAACCCGAAATTTATTTTCAGTGCAAGGTGCAGTATGTGAGGAAATTGGGCTTACTAAGAAGTCACCAGCGGATGTTGTTATTGCGCGAAGAAAAAGCAAGTATTTAAGCCCAGAAGATATTTTAGTTATTTTTGAGGTGAAAATGTCTGTCGTCTGGAATTGGGAGTTGGGAAATGATGAATTAATATGTCTCGGGGACTACAAAACTCATCAAGGGAATCCAGGGCTCTTACGCTCGGACTCAATGCTAAAAGCAATTGGTAAATCTATTAACATCCGAGTATCAAGCCATCATGCTTCTACTATTCCCATCATAGTGATTGGCAATACACCCATAACAGATAGCTATCTATCCAAGGTTGATCATTTAAAAACGTCTGGGATTACTCAGGGTTTTTGGTCAATAAATCCGAAACCTCTTGATGGACAAGAAACGTTAGAAACTACAACAAAAAAAGGATTTATGAGATTTGACACCTATGAATCTTTTCAACTTTCTGTAGTTGACTTACTTTCGATTCCGATGAATTTCTTCTCCAGTATGAAAAGTAAGGAAGAACTTGGCAAACTTATTGAATCTGCTAATAATGCATCAACATATCAACAGAAAGCTGAAAGATTCCTCAAATTATTGCAGGACGGAGAATATGAGTAAAAACAATTTAAAATCTCGGAAAGGTGGAACACAAACCAGCGCGTTTGGGACCCGTGGAAGAATCAATCACGATGCCAGTGAATTCTATGGGAGCAAACTCTACGCCAATCAGGAAATTCCCGAACCCGATACGTGGACGGAAAACCCCATCCCCACCGAAAATCTCAATCAACTTTACTGCACATCCAGCGCAGAGATGTCCGAAATTCCCGATGAGAGCGTCCATCTGATGGTCACGTCCCCACCGTACAACGCCAAAAAGGAATACGACGAAGACCTATCGCTCGGAGAATATAGAGAACTCCTATACACTGTTTTCGCCGAGACCTATAAAAAACTGGTTACGGGTGGTAGGGCATGCATTAATATCGCCAACTTGGGACGCAAACCCTATATCCCGCTGCATAGCTACATCATAGAAGATATGTTGGCGATAGGTTACCACATGCGTGGCGAAATCATCTGGGATAAAGCCTCAAGTGCCGGAAGTTCAACGGCATGGGGGAGTTGGTTATCGGCAGCGAACCCTGTGCTGAGAGACGTTCACGAATACATCCTCGTTTTCTCCAAAGGCTCCTTCTCGCGAAAACGGGACGAAAAAGAAAACTCAATTCGTAAAGAGGACTTTTTAGAATGGACAAAAAGCGTCTGGAGCTTCCCGGCTGTTTCAGCGAAACGCATTGGACATCCTGCCCCGTTCCCTGAGGAGCTTCCGCACCGACTCATTCAACTCTATACTTTCGTTGGGGATGTCGTTTTGGATCCGTTTTGTGGGAGTGGTACGACGTGTTTGAGTGCCTTGAAGTCAGGACGACACTATATCGGATACGATATTGAGGAGAGTTATATTGAATTGGCAACTGAACGGATTAAAGCATACACTAACCAGACCCGGTTATCGGTATAAGAGGACTTAGATCCAGACTATCACCATAACCAGCGCCTTCTGCCTCGACGAACATTTAACATCTTTACCGCCTCAAGTGCTTCCCGCTGTTCAGCAAGGTCTAAGGGGGTGTAGCCATTTTTGTCTTTCACATTGAGGTTTGCCCTATTTTCCAACAGCATTGCTACGATTTGACGGGCATTGTCCCGTGCCGCGATGTGGAGAGCCGTCCAATCATTGGCACCGACTGCATTGACATTAGCACCATCTTTTACCAGACAGGCCGCTGTTTCATGGGAATTGTGAGCCGCTGCAACATGGAGAGGGGTATCACCATTCTCATCCGTCGCGTTAATATCAGCACCGTGATCTATCAACGCAATTGCCACCTCATGCGCGTTGTCCTCTGCTGCGATATGTAAGGGAGTATAGCCTTTACGATTTTGCGCGTTAACATCGGCACCACTCTCTATTAGCACGACGGCTGTTCTATAAGCATTACGCCACGCTGCCCAGTGTAAGAGCGTATAGCCCGATTTTTCCCTCGGATTGAGCTCCGTGCGGTTTTCCAGCGACAATGCTTCTGCCTCATAAACATTGCGCCACGCTGCCCAGTGTAAGGGTGTATCCCCATCATCGTTCTCCCCATTAGCATCAGCACCGTTTTCCAGCAATACCGTTGCTGTTTCATGTGCGTTGTTCCACGCTGCCCAGTGTAACGGCATAAACCCTTTATCATTCCGTGCGTTGACATCCGCATCATGTTCCAGCAATACCGCTGCCGCTTCATAAGCATTGTGCCACGCTGCCCAATGGAGCGGCGGGTATCCATATTGATCCAATGCGTTGACATCAGTACCATTTTTTAGTAACACCGTCGTCGCTTCACAAGCGTTGTCCCGTGCTGCATCATGTAGGGAAGTATAGCCGGATTCGTTCATCAAGTTAACCTTAGGTGTAGTCTGTAAGATAGAACTCTGTTTTTATTTTACTGGACGCGGCGCGAAAATACAATACTTTTTTATTCCCAGACAATTTAATCGTAGGACCACGCGCAATCACTCAACGGCATCAGGCTTGACGACTTTAAACTTAAGTTCCCCCGGTTTAACGTAGCCGAGCCGTTTCCGGGCAAGTCGTTCTTTGGTGAGCGTATCACCTTTCAGCATTTCAACACGCTTTTGAAGTAGGTCCCGTTCAGCCTCCAGTTTTCGTATCTCGGCGCGGTAGGCCTCCTCAGCAATCTGTGCCTGTTGCCAGTCACTGTAACCGTTCATAAATTGCCTAACACTCACTAAGAGCAAGCCAAGTGCTATGATAAATAAGATCAGACGCCCAACGTGCATAAGGGAAACCTCATTACGGCTATCGGTGATTCGTTGTTAGCAATACGCCATTTGCTGTTAAGGTGTTCCACTCCGCTCTACTCTTAGCGGTTAGCAATATGCTATTCGCGAACTGCTAAATTATAGAAGACTTTCCTGCCAGCAAAAATGGCACTTTCTCCCAATTCTTCCTCAATCCGGAGAAGTTGGTTATATTTACAGACACGATCCGTACGAGAAAGCGAACCCGTTTTTATCTGACCGGCGTTCGTCGCCACGACGAGGTCAGAAATAGTGGTATCCTCCGTTTCACCGGATCTGTGCGAAACGACAGCCGTGTAATTAAAACGCCGTGCGAGTTCAATCGCATCAAGCGTTTCCGTCAAAGTACCAATTTGGTTGACTTTGATGAGGATAGAGTTGCCAATTTGTCCATCAATCCCCTGCTGCAAACGGGTGGTATTGGTCACAAAAAGGTCATCTCCGACGAGCTGAACCTTGTCGCCAATCGCCTCAGTCAAACGTTTCCAACCGTCCCAATCGTTTTCATCCATACCATCTTCAATGGAGACAATTGGATACTTCTCACAGAGTTCAGTGTAAAACGCGACCATCTCTTCGGGCGATTTGGTCGGTTCTGCTTCTGCCTTCAACTCATAAACACCCGTATCCCGATTGTAAAATTCACTCGAAGCAGCGTCCAACGCCAAAAGGACATCTTCACCCGGCAGATAACGGGCGCGCGTAATAGCTTCAATAATCACAGCAATCGCTTCCTCATTGGATCCCAAATCGGGTGCGAATCCACCCTCATCGCCGACAGCTGTATTGCAATTGCGTTCCTGTAAGACGGCTTTGAGGCTGTGAAAGATTTCGGCACCCATACGAAGTGCCTCAGCAAAACTCGCTGCCCCCGCTGGCATCACCATAAATTCTTGGATATCAACGTTGTTATCGGCGTGAGAACCCCCGTTTAAGATGTTCATCATCGGTAAAGGGAGTTCTTTGGCGTTCGTTCCGCCGATATAGCGATATAGCGGTTGTCCAGCCTCAGCAGCAGCCGCTTTCGCGACGGCTAAGGAGATGCCTAAAATCGCGTTCGCGCCGAGATGACTTTTGTTTTCTGTCCCGTCAAGTGCACGCATAGCAGCATCAATATCGCTCTGTGCGAAGGCATCCGCGCCGATAAGGGCTTCAGCGATAGCAGTATTGACATTTTCGACGGCTTTCTGAACGCCTTTTCCCAAATACCGACCCGCATCCTCATCCCGCAGTTCAACCGCCTCGTGTTCTCCTGTGGAGGCACCAGACGGCACTGCGGCGCGTCCGAATGCTCCCGATGCTAAATCAACGTCAACTTCGACTGTCGGGTTACCACGCGAGTCTAATATCTCGCGTGCATGAATATGGATAATTTCTGACAAGTTCTTCTCCTTTTTAGTGGCTGTCAGCACTCGGGGCACTGCGTTTCCAGCGGTTGGAAAAGCGAGTGTTATGGCATACAAAACGTTTGTATTTTTTGCACTGGACACTACCGACTGCCGATTGCCGATCGCCAACAGCCATTTTACTATTCCTCAATAACAGCATCAGCGAGTAGGTACGCAGATGCCAGAAAAACTAAACTGCATCCTATGAGCAGTTGCAGCCAAAATTTGTTTTCTAACCCACCCGTTACCAGCAGCGAGACGGTGCATTTCGCGCCGCCCATAATGATTGGGATAACAAGTGGAAGTAGAATAACAGAAAGCAGACTTTCACCGCCGTCCGCGCTTGTAGACATACCAGCTAACAGCACACCGACAGCACAAAAACCGAGTGTCCCGATACTCAGCACGCCGAATAATTTCAGTAATATGCTCACCGTCGCCACATCAAGTAAGTCTAAAAATTGAAGTGCGATAGGCATTATAACAATTTCCAATAACAACAGAAAAACAACGTTACTGATAACCTTAGAAAGGTAGAGGTTACCCGCATCGACACCGGTAAGTCGAATACCATGTAAAGCAGCGTGTGCGCGTTCTATCGTAAATGAACGATTCAAGGTAATAATTCCTGCAAAAACGAACGCTGCCCAGAGGACACTCGCGGCTAATTTACCACGTTCCACCTTTTCAGGGAAAATCGGACCAAACGCGAAAGCAAAAATAAGAACAACGAGCACGCTAAAGACGAAAATTAATGCCAGCGTCTCCTTTGAACGGAATTGAAGTCCAAGATCCTTGCGAATCAGCGCGCCAATTTGACGAAATGGAAACCTCATGTCTGTCTCGATTTGGAAGTATCCATCTATACCTGCCTCGGATTAGTGTATCTATAACTTCTCCTCGTATATGAGCAGAAGCGTCTCTGCCGAAATCTCATCTTTCTGTGCAACCGCTTCCAACGCTCCATTTATCATAAAGAGGAACCTTGTCCCCACAAGATAGCCCAATTCCGTATTGTGCGTTGTAACAACAATACCTGTCCCTTTTTGGCGTTCTTCTGCGATGCGTTCAAGGACGAACTGTTTAGCGGAAGTATCCAAGCCAGAGAAGGGTTCATCGAGTAACAATACTGAGGGATGATGAAGGAGGGCTCTGGCAATCATAAAGCGCTGTGTCATGCCTCGTGAGAAGATATGCAGGGGTTCATGGATAAAACGTTGCAGCCCGACTTCTGTGAGAAGTGTTGTTGCGCGGTGTTCAAGCTGCTCGACCCCATACATCTGTCCGAAAAATCTGAGATTCTCATAAGGACTGAAGATCGGGTAAGCCAGATGTTCATGAACGACGACACCCAATGCCCGTCGCACGTCTGAAGGATTCGCGAGTGCATCTGCGCCTTCAATTTCAAGGGTTCCCGATGTCGGTCGGAGGAGGGTTGCGAGCATTCGGATGAGCGTTGTTTTCCCTGCGCCATTCGGACCGAAAATCGTAACGACTTCTCCCGGACGAACCGAAAGCGTAGCCCCTTTGACAATTGTGCGGTGTCCAAAGTGTTTAGTGAGTCCGGAAGCACGGATGCGCATGGTGTGAACGATTCCGTAACGCGCAAAAAAGACATAGGACGGAGCCTGGCCCCGCCCTATAATCAACCAATATCATGAACAAAAAGTAGGCGTGCAAAAAACGACCGATACCACGTCCGTCTTACATCATACTCTGGATAATTGCATCGCCTTGTTCTTCGGTAACACCGAGCGGTTGATGCGCCATGGGCCCGTTTTCTAAAACCGGTTCCATCTCATCTAAGGCGGGGCGGCTGGTATCTTGATAGAACAGACCGATCGGAATCTCATCTCCCCACTTGGCGGCTTCCTGAAGTGCCGCAGCTTGATCACTCGGATCGTGGTCTTCGAGTTCTCTGACGCGCTGCTTGAAAAAGTCAGTTGTATTGTCTCTATTGAAAGTAATACAAGGACTAAACACATCAATAAGAGCAAAACCCTTGTGTTGCATGCCGTTGTACATCAATTCTGCCAGTTGTCTTGGATTCCCGCTAAACCCTCTCGCGACATAGGTCGCGCCGGTAACAATTGCCATAGCAATCGGATTGAGCGGTGCCTCTATATTGCCAAAGGGTGTGCTTTTCGTCTTCATATCCATCAAACTCGTCGGCGAAGTTTGACCAATGGTCAATCCATAAATCTGGTTGTTCATCACGATATAGAGGAGGTCAATATTCTTTCGCATCGTGTGGACAAAATGGTTCCCGCCGATGCCGTATCCATCCCCATCGCCGCCAGTGACAACCACATTCATCTCGTGATTGGCAAGCTTGGCACCCGTTGCAACCGCAAGTGAGCGTCCATGGAGTGTATGCATCCCGTAAGTCCGAATGTATCCGGGAAGGTTGGAGGAGCAACCAATGCCACTTACGGTAAGGTGCTCATGATTGCCTTTGCCAAGTTTTGCATAAGCAGTCTGCAGAGAACTGAGTACACCGTAATCACCACACCCTGCACACCAATCCGGACGAACATCACCTTGGAAATCTCTCGCGGTGGGTGCCCCTTGAATGGGTCTTTCGCGTCGAGTGGATCTTTCTCGTTTTGCTTTTGCCATCTGATTCATCCTCCTTTATTAGACTACAATTTCTTGGTAGGGAACATAAAGGTCCGTCTTACTCGTCAAGAGTTCACGGGCACCGTCAACAATGTGATGCGGCATAAACGGTTCGCCGTCGTATTTGCGAATCTGACCGTCTGCCTTAAAGCCGGTTTCACCGCGCAGGAAGCGTGCGAATTGACCGGTGTAGTTACACTCAACAATAATCGAGTGCCCCGATTTCGCAAGCACTTCATTGACAGCGTCTTCGTCCATCGGATAGAGCCATTTGAAATGGATATGGTTAGTCGGAATACCGGCTTCCGTGAGTTGTTCAGCCGCTTCGCCAATCACACTAAGGGTCGACCCCCATCCAATGAGCGTAATTTGGGCATCTTCGGGTCCTTCAAGCGTCGGCGGCGGTAGGAGTTCAAGGATACCCTCCATCTTCCGTTGCCGCTTCTCCATGATGTCGCGCCGTTTATGCGGATTCGTGAACTCATCACTAATTAAAGTACCATCTTCGTCGTGGTCATCGGTCGCAACGACATGAACGTGTCCCGGCGTGCCGGGGATCGCTCTCGGTGAGATACCACTATCCGTAATTTGATACCGGAGGTATTCACCGTCAAGTTGCACGGGACCACTGATAAGTGCCCCCCGGTCAATTTCCGGATGCCAATTGATGGAGTCAGGGTCAAAGGTTGTGAAGCCCATAGAGAGTGTGAGATCGGAGAGCACCATGCCCGGACATTGGAATTTATCGGCGAGATTAAAGATTTCTGGAATGGTGTCAAAACCGTCCATAATGCTTGTCGGTGCGACGATGATTTTCGGGAAATCGCCTTGACTGGCACCCAGGATCTGCCATAGATCGCCCTGTTCGGTTTTTGTGGGCAAACCTGTGGAGGGACCCCCGCGTTGGACGTTAATAACAACGATCGGAATCTCCATCATCCCTGCGCTGCCAATGGCTTCCGACATAAGCGCGAATCCACCACCTGATGTCGCACACATCGCGCGAGCACCGGCGTGTGCCGCACCAATAACCATATTGACAACACTAATTTCGTCCTCACATTGGCGAACCATAATGTTTAGATCGCGGGCATTGTTCGCCATCCAGTGAAGGACACCCGTTGATGGACTCATTGGATAGGCAGCGTAAAATTTGACACCTGCCGCTGCGCCTCCCATTGCCATTGCTGAATTTCCGTCAACGAAAGCAAGTGCAGGCTCTTGCTTCTCAAACTGCGCTTCAAAGGCGGTAAAGTGTTCCGCTGCATGATTGTAACCCGCGCGCGCGACATCAATATTCGCGTCTACCAACGCTTGTCCTTTACGTCCGAACGTCAGGTTGATAATATCTTCAAGGACTTTTAAATCTCCACCAACCATTTTCAAAGCAACACCGAACATACAGATGTTCAACATCAACTTTCTTCTATCTGTACCATTGGATAACTCTTTATAGGAGATAGGACAGAGTTGGATATCGTCGCGTTCGGGTGCAGCTTTAACATCATCACTATTATAGATAATGGCACCGCCGGGGGCGACGTGTGGAAGGTGGGTTTCTAAACTGTTCCGATCCAGTGCGATAATCATGTCTATCTTATCACCGTGGTTGGCGACTGGCTCGGAACTAATTCTGACGGTAAGGAAGGTATGACCGCCGCGGATGAGAGATTGGTAAGCACTATAGGTAAAGACGTGGAGACCGTGTCGAGCACAGATTTGGCTCATACTCTTACCAACGGTGTCAATCCCTTGACCGGGTGCCCCTCCTACAGCGATTACAAAATCGTATTTTGCCATCTTGGCTCCCTTCTAATAATTTTCCAGATCCCATTCTGATGTAGCACAATTTACCGAAAACACGCCACAATTCGATGAACCTGACGACACCAGATGAGTGGATAAATAAACAAATCGATTCTTTGTTAGTTAAGCTGAAATATTTGCGCCTTTTTCTTAATATTCATGCACATAAAAATAATCTACTTTTCTTAATTATACCATATTTACACCCAATTTTTCAAATTTTTTAAGTTGTCAGTGCTATAAGTGCCTGTTTCGCTTCTGGGGTGTCAATTTTTTCTAATGCATACGCTACATGGTGTTGGACGCGTTCAGAATCATCCTCCAATGCCGCAATTAGCGCAGGAACAGCGTCCTTGGCGGCACCCTCAAGGTTCGCGAGGGCGTAGGCACTATACGTCCGCACCTCCTCCTCTGGATCACCTAAAGCCTCAATAAGCACCGGTATCGCATCGATTGCTGGGGCTCCCATATTGCTGAAGGCACGAATCGCATATTCGCGGAGTTGTTCGTCTAAGTCTTGTAAGGCTTCACTCAGCGCAGAAATAGCAGGTGCACCAATACGACCTAACGTATCGCTAATGCACAGAGCGTGGTATCGTTCGACGATCCCCAACTCCTCCATGAGTGCGGGTACAGCAGCTGCACCGATTTCTGCTAAGATATCAGCGGCTTGATCCGAAATGTCCCACAAATTCTCCGCGAGTGCCTCAATCAGCTGTGGAATAGCAGGTGCACCAATAGCAACCAGTTCTTTTTTTGCAGCCTCACGGACATCGTCATCCATATCTGACAGATCTTCGATCAGGTCAGTTATGGCACCTTCGCTGTCCATCACACTTATTCTCCTTTCTTAACATACGCCAACATTGTGATAAGACGGTCAGTCTGTTCAGGTCGCAAATACTTATAAAACCACTCAGAAAACTCGCGTTCGGCTCTGGTGAGTTCCGCTGTCAACTCTGGGACGGTGGACTCTCCGATCTCTGCGAGTATCTCCGAAGCCAGATTCGCCATCTGCTCCATATAAACAGGGATAGCAGATTCTTCGATATGTGTATAGAACTCGGCACCATACCCAGACATATACCAGCACTCTTGGGTAAGAACATCGATGAGTTGCGGAACAGCAGGTCTACCGATGGCAACCAATTCTGCTTTCGCAGTGTTCCGAACATTCTCGTCTATATGACCTAACATGACTATCAAATCAGCGATGTGGTGTTTGCTATGCATTATTTCCCCTTTTTTGCTGCTCTAAGAGCGTGGTGAGGCGTTCGGTTTGTTCTCGGCGGAGTCGTTTATAGACGCGCTCCGAGATTTCCTGCTTCTCGTATGTATCATCAAGATATGTAATGAATTCAAGTCTTGCGATGCGAACATGCTCAATATCATCGGGACTGAGTTTACGGAGCCATCCCGCATCCGGTGGTGTTATGGAGTCATCCGTATGAGATTCCGCACGACTTGGGGTACGGAGTTTGAAAAGTGCAGCGACGAAAAAACCGCCAGCCAATGCCGCCGCAACAGCAATAAGTACCAGCTGCCCGAGGTTAGAGGTCTGCCCCGGCATCGCACCACGACCCGCATTCATGTTCACATTCAGTGTCAAATCAACCGTTGTTCCCGCAGTGAAAGTCTTCCCTGCAACGCTCTGATATACAAGATAAACGTTCCCATGGATATGTTCGCGCCTGGGTGCGTTGAAAAATTTGGCGTTTGGTGCAAAACCGATACCGTCAGGAACAAAGAAATAGAATTCTGCTGTGTCGAAATCTAAGCGACGCGATAAATCTAACTTGCTTTTTTCAACGTGAAAAATATAAGTGTAACCTAACTGCGATTCTCCGGGCGGTAGCGGTGCTGGGAGGATAACGTCATGAGTGATAGGGTTCATCGTAAGTGTTATCGGCGAATGCGGCTGAAACCCTTCAGTCCCTTTCGGAAGTTTTAAATGCAACCCAACCGTCTGGGTGCCGTGTTTTGTTTGAAAAGCCAAGTCACTCTGGTTTTCAACAGCGACCGCCTCAACAACCGTGACAGCACCGTCAGGTGCGTGGTCCGCAGGCGGCGGTCCAATAATAAAGGTATGCGTTCTAACCTGAATTTGCGATGTATCGTCCGTAAACGCTCCGATGTCGAAGTTGGCAGTTATATTTGTAGCCCACGTTGACAGAACCAAATCCTTCTCGGTGTAGTCGGTGTCCTCATAAACAGTAGAAACTGTGTAGTGGACAGTCGGATCCAGGGGTAAATCCGTAAAACGGTAGTTGCCGTTTTCATCCGTCAGCACTTCTTGTGTTTCAGCGGTGTCTGCTTTATGAACAGTGAGGGTTATCGGATGCGAAACGAGCGGCTTCTCAAGTTTTCTGTCAATAACCGTGCCTTGAATATTGCCGAGTTTCGTTGTCTGCGCAGTGGCGGTAGGCAGATAGAAAAGGATTAGGGCAACCCCTAACAGGCTACTGAGGCACGACACTGTGAGATATCGAATCTGTAAATTGCCCTTTGAACTGCTGTCCGAAGCTAAGTTAATGTGCATACTATGTTCCACGTTGTTGTTTAAATCTCTCAATCTCTGCTTCCACATCTGAGAGCGATTCCTCTTCAAGCTGCAGGATGACGCGTGCCGTTTCTTGCAAGAGTGCCTCGCGTAACTCTTGGTAGTCGGCTTCCGAGAGTTTTCCGGTTTCATAATCTTCGTCAAGTTCTGCAAGTGCAGCGTAACTCCGTTCACGTTCCTGAAAAAGGGTTCGCCGCCGTTCTTCGATTATGTCTTCAGAAGACACAGCGTCTTGAGAACCGGTCTTCGAGAAGATCGGGAATCCGAGATAAACAAGGAGCATGATGCCGAGAATTAGCATCCATAAAAGAACAAGTGAATCCATAAAAATCTTTTTTTAAACCGCGCTATTTCGTGCGAAAGACCGTCCCGGCTATTTCTCCTGTTTGTATCTTTCCAGTTCAGCTTCAACCTGCTTCAGCGTCGTATCAGAAACCTGTTGGCTTGACCTGCTGCTATCTGTCGTTGTAACCACCTGCTTTGACTTTCGGAGCACGACAAAAGCGACACCACCGATGAGGACCAGAATAACACCAGGCATAATGTAAGCAATCAAATTAATGCCTTCCGCTGGCATAACTGCGTAAAATTGGGGACCGTATCTGTCAAGATAATTCGTCCGAATCTGCTCTACTGTTTGACCGGCGAGCAATTGATTGCGAAAATCGGCTTCAATCTGTTCCGCTGTACCACAAACACAGACTTCGATCGTCTCACGTTCGCACCCACAGTAACAGTAGACCGTCGTGAGGAGTTCGTTTAACTTGGCCTCAAATTGGGCATCCGCTGTATTCTGCGCTTCCGACACGCCAGATGTTTCCACCTGTGCGTACACAGTGGCAGGAAAAAAACAGACAACGAGAAATACAGCACTGATAGATGTTGAAAGGCGACCCAATTTCCCGATCTTCATAGTTCTGTCCCGATCTCATTAAGCCTCTTTACTGTCTTGAGACTTCTCAGCTATAGCAATAATTCCACCGATTACCATAATAGCGACACCAATCCAAACGACACTAATTAGAGGATTGTGATACACCTGAACGTTCACAATATCTCCGCCTTTAATATTCCGCGGCAGCTCACCGAGAGCGATATAGAGGTCATTCACGCCGAAGTGACGGATGGCAGACTCAATCGTATCCTGTTCCCCCTGACCAGCCTTGTAATAGAAGTGGCGTGCCGGTTCCATCGTGCCAATCTGCTTTCCGTTCTTTGCGACATCAAAAATGACACCAGCCCTGCGATAGTTGGCGTATTCTCTCTCAAAGGAGTCTTTCATTGTGAGTTCAAAGGCACCCACCTTCATCGATTCACCAAGTGATAAACTGTCAGATTCGAGGAGAAAATATCCCTTCGATCCCATAATACCAATATAAAGGATTACAATACCGATGTGAATGATATAACCGCCATACCGTCTTTTGTTACGCTGGATGAGGAGACCCAAACCGTTGAGGAGTGAGGTCTCCTGGCGTTTCGCGCGGAGTCTCGCACCACGATAAAATTCCGCAAATATTGCGAGAAGCACGAAGACAGCAGCGGAAACACAGAGCACCGAATAGATGGGAGATGTATTACCTCTTAATGCGAGAAATCCCCAAGTCAACGCACCACTGACCAGACCTATAACCAAGGGCCACATAAACATACGACGGAAGTTATTTGCGGTAATCTTTTTCCATGAAATGATAGGTCCCGCACCCGTCAGGAAGAGGAGCAACAATCCCGGAATAATAACGACCTGATTAAAAAAGGCTTCAGGCACAGATGCCTTTTGACCATTAATTGCCTCGGAGATAATCGGCCACAACGTACCCCAGAGAATAATCAGTGTTAACCCAACGAAAAGCCAATTATTCAGTACAAACGCACTTTCACGCGAAAGCAGTGATTCAAGACGGTTGGCACTTTTCAGTCGGTTCCAACGATAGATGATGAGTCCGACGACCCCAGCCGTCGAAATTAGAATGAAACCGAGGAAATAGCCGCCAATGTCCGATTGTGCGAAGGCATGCACCGATGAGATAATCCCGCTTCGGGTGATAAAAGTGCCGAGCAATGTGAATTGGAAAGCGAGGGTAATCAGGAGGATATTCCACAATTTGAGCATACTCCGCTTTTCCTGGATCATCACAGAATGTAGATAAGCAGTGCCGAGGAGCCACGGCATAAAAGAGGCGTTTTCGACGGGATCCCATGCCCAATAACCGCCCCAACCGAGCTCACGATACGCCCAATTGCCACCGAGTGTGATACCAACAGTCAAGACAATCCAAGAGAAGAGTGTCCATCTCCGAGAACGGAGGATCCAGTCGCTGCCAACTCTACCAGACGCGAGGGCACCAACGGCAAACGCGAACGGCACCGTTAGACTAATCCAACCGATATATAACGTCGGTGGATGAAACGCCATGCTTGGTGTCTGGAGGAGCGGATTCATACCCGCACCATCGGGCGCGACCTGTCCATTCGGGAAGCGAGCGAGTGGGTTGTAAACGCCTTCGATTAAGCCAGTAACAAGGATAATAAAGAAGAGTTGGACAATAGCGACAGGAATTAGGGCATAATCTGCGAGGGTATCACCCGTCTGTTTATTGTATCGGTGGTTCTGCCAGACGACAATCGCCCCAGCAACCGTAAGCAGCCAGAGCCAGAACAATAATGAACCGGACATTCGACCCCAGAGTGCTGTGATTTTATAGAGAAGCGGTTGCGCCGCACTGGACACCTCAACAACATAGCGCATTGAGAAGTCATCAGTTACAAAACCGTAGATTAAAGCAACCGTTGCAATACTGATAAGAATAAAGGTAGCAATAACGGCATTTCTACCGCTTCGCACAGCATTCGGGTTTCGTGTGCGCAGCCCAACGCAGAGAAAACCGATTGCCCATAAACCAGAAAGCACAGAGAGAAATATAGCGGCTTGTCCAATTTCCGCAGTCATACGCGTCTGTGCCTCCTTAAAAAGGTATTTTTGAACATATTGTTTTTTTAAAGTATCGTGTATCTCTTACTGCGAAATGTAAGAAGTTTCATCCGTAGGTATAGCACTCTCTGCCCCTTCATATTTCGAGGCGCACTTCGTCATGAGTTTCGTAGCAACAATAAGGTTTTGCGAGGCATCATATCTACCCTCAACGAAAACGCTACCGCCATCAACAAAGTTATCCGGCTTAAGTCTATCCTTATAAATCACATTGACGGTTGCTGCACTCTCGCGGTCGCGGACAGCAAAGGTGAGTTCAAAATCGGCGGCATCCCATTTGGAACTATCTTCCGAAATGAGACCATCAACTTGGACGAGTTGATTGTCAACTTTGTCCTTATCTACCACAAGCAAAGCAGGTGTAAAATGCTGCACACTCGTCTTTTTAAGCATGACGTACCCTAAAAACACCATACCACTTAGCAAAACGAGGCTCGCAGCAATTATTTTAACCCTTCTCTGTTTTTGCACCTGAACATCCTCCAGTGATGTAAACCAGACATTTTGATTTTTAACGACACCGACGAAACGAAATCTTCTTTGTTAAAATAATACTTGATTTTGGATTCAAAATCAAGTTAAAATAGAACAAAATCAGAAATACACGCAGAATTTTGCAGAAAGAAAGATCTATTTTGGCAAATCTTTAGGACAAAAAAATGAAATTGAATTGGCAGCACCACTCGTGGGCAGGCGTATTTCCGGCGACGCTCTGTCCTTTTCATGAAGATGAATCCATTGATGAAACCGGACTGCGTCAGTATATGCAGGAACTCGCGAGTGTTCCGGGCATAAAAGGTGTCGTCTGTAACGGACACACCGGCGAAATTATGTCTCTCCGTCTGCGTGAAAGACAGCGGGTTACACAAATTACCGCGGAAGCCGTTGGCGACCAAGTTAAAGTCGTCTCAGGCGTGAGTGCGGAAGGGAGTCTTCCGGCAATTGATGACGCACTCGCAGCGAAGGAAGCCGGGGCAGATGCCATTCTCTTAATGCCTGCACACCACTGGCTGCGTTTCGGGAGGACTCCGGAAACCGCAGTCGGCTTCTTCCAAGATGTCGCTGAAGGCGCAGATATACCCATTATTGTTCATCAATATCCGGCATGGACGAAGGCAGGCTATAGTCTCGAAGAGATGTTGGAGATGGTCCAGATCCCACAGGTTATCTGTATTAAGATGGGGACCCGCGACATGGCGCGCTGGCGATGGGATTATGAACAACTCAAAGAAGCGGCACCGGACGTTCCTATTTTGACTTGCCATGACGAATATTTACTCGCTTCGCTGCTTGAAGGCAGTGACGGGGCTCTCATCGGGTTTGCCGGTTTTGTGCCAGAGTTGATGGTAGATGTCGTCCACGCTGCACTCAACAACGACCTACTTGGCGCGCGTAAGGCACGCAGTCAAGTAGACGCACTGGCGCGGATTGTCTACAACTTTGGTGAACCGAGCAGTGATGCACATCAACGGATGAAATGTGCGCGCTGGTTGATGGGTCGATTCCCCTCAATGACGATGCGCCGACCCCTCCGCCAACTGTCCACTGCCGAAATAGATAAGATCCGAACCCGGCTTGAGACGACCGGCTATCAGTGTGTTAATTAGCAGTCGGCTGTCAGGTCGCTACGCTATCAGCAGTCAGCAGAAAACTCAGAAAATTTGAGGATGTTGGATTTTCCATTATCTCTTTACTGATTGCCATTGAAACGGAATTGGGGGAAGGAGATGTCACGTTTAAAATATGCACTCATCGGTCACGGTAGACGCGGCGCAGCACATCTATCAACAGCTGCGACATTAAAGGACACCTTTGAGGTTGTCGCTGTGTGTGACGCATATCCAGAATCGGCAGCGGCAGGCGCAGCGAAGCTAGGCGTTAAGGCATACACCGATGTCCGAAAACTTATTGATGAAGTATCCGTGGATGTCTGTGATGTCGTCGTGCCGGCACCACTCCATCATATCGTTTCTTGCTATCTTTCCCGATGCGGTATTCCGCACAACGTCGAGACCGGACTCGCACCGACCCTCGGTTTGATGGATATGATGATTACCGATGCCGCCGAAAATGGGGTCAAACTTCAAACCTCAGAGAATTTTCCTTTCGTTCCCGTTGAGCAGTTTGTGTGCAAACTCATTCAGGAAGGCGTTATCGGGGATGTCCATAAGTGCTATCGGCTTTTCTCGACGACTGGATACCATGGACTCGCCGCGATACGATGTCGGATGAACGCTGCGCCTACGGCGGTCAGCAGCATAGGACACACGATGCCTGTTATCCCTTACATTGATAGCGCAAAGCGGGATTTTAATCGGGAGAACCTTGAATTTTACGCCGTTGATTTTGAAAATGGTGGACTCGGCATCGCCATGGTCGGAAATAAAAACGGGTGTCTCGGACGGAACAAACTCGTCGGTTTTGAGTCGTGTGGTGAACGCGGAACGATTATTACCAACGGAAACCAGAGTGCCACTGGTGGTGAGACGGTCAACGTTTGCACGGATGAGGACATCGCCCTACGCGGCAGCAAGGCACAAACGTACGAATTTCAGAGAGAATATAGTGAGGATGGAACGCTGCAACGTATCTTTGTAGAACTTCCACGATCGTTAGGTGGCACTGTTGAATGGGTAAACCCCTATCGGCACACAACTCTACCGGAGCGCGGTATTTCATTGGCGACGATGCTTGACGGTATCGCTCGCGCAGTCCGAGAAGACACGCAACCCCTTTGGACGGGAGAAATGGGAAGGGCAGATCAGGAGATGGTCATCGCCGCACACCGATCCATCCGGACGAATCGTCAACCGATTGCGCTCCCACTTCAACCCGACCCTGCCGAAGAAGAAGCATTTGATCGCAATTTTGAAGAACGATTCGGTGTTCACCCACGTGAAAATATCGAAAAGGCGTTACAGGTTAATTTCAAAGAGCGTTAGGTAGCACGAAAATTGTAACAATTTCAGACCGCAATAGAGGTGAAAATGACTGAAGTTAAAATTGGATTTATCGGATGTGGCGGCAACGCCAATGGGCACATGAATCGGTTAGCCGAAATCGAAGGTGCACGCGTTGTGGCTGTCTGTGATGTTCAAGCCGAACGCGCACAAAGCGCATCTGAGAAACACAATGCGGATGCCTATACCGCACACCCAGCACTACTTGAACGCGACGACTTGGACGCAGTCTATTTGAGTCTTCCGGTCTTTGTCCATGGACAACCAGAGCTTGATGTTATCGCTCGCGGCTTACCCTTTTTCGTTGAAAAGCCTGTCGCTATCAGTATGGAAATCGCCCGCGAGATTGAAGCAGCAGTAGCGAAAGCCGGACTCATAACCTGTGTCGGTTATCAACTCCGTTACCTCGGTTCGACCCAAATCACACGGCAGATCCTGCAGGACAGAACAATTAACATGGTCGTCGGTAAGTATTGGTGCAGCACTGGACACGGGGACCCGAACGCGTGGCTCCGACAGATGAACAAATCCGGCGGGCAACTTGTCGAACAAGCGACACACACCATCGATATGATGCGGTATATGTGCGGTGAAGTCGAGACCGTCTACGCCATGCAAGCAAATCGGTTTCTCAAAGAGACGGATTGCCCAGATGCTAACAGTGTCTCCCTTCAGTTTACGAGTGGTGCTGTCGGTGCGTTGACCGCCACTTGGGCTTATGCGGGCGACTGGTCGAACGCCAATATCCTGGATTTGCTTTATGAGGGAGAACTCCTGAATTGGAATCCATCAAGAGTTACAGTACAGGAAGATGGCGACTGGGTAGATAAAACAGCACCAAGCCCAACAATTGATGATGTTTTCGTTGAAGCAGTACGCAGTGGTGATGCCGCCTCAATCTTGAGTCCTTATAGCGATGCGGTTAAAACGCTCGCAATATCACTTGCAGCGAACCAATCCGCACAGGAAAACAGCCCCGTAGACATCTCTTCAATTTTGTAAGTAGGCACGTCAGATCCCTGAAAAGGAAAAAATTATGCCCGAACCCTCTAATCCAAAACACCGCGTAGCAATCGTCGGTTGTGGTGGCATCTCTCAGGCTCACGGCAACGCTTGGCGAAATGTACCAGAGATTGAAATTGTGGGGGCGTGTGATGAGAAGTTTGAACCGCTTGCACGCTTCGCCACTGAATATAACGTCCAGAATACTTACAACGACCTTCGACAGATGTTGGAGAAACAGCAGCCCGATATCTTGGTGATTGCAACGTGGCCCTCAAGCCATCTGAAAAACGTCTTGGAAGCCGTACGGTGTGGTGTTAAAGGAATTCTCGTTGAAAAACCGATTGCTGTTAATGCCACACAGTTGGAACAGATGATTCAGGTTACCGAGCGCGCCAATATTCTGCTGATGGAAGCGTTCATGTATCGACACCATCCGTTGACGCTCGCCGTGAAACAGAAAATTGAAGAAGGCGCAATCGGAGAGGTCCGCTATGCGCGCTCCAGTTTTTCGACAGGCCTGACAGATCGTCGGAATTGGCGATTGAGAGGCGACCTCGGTGGTGGTGCCGTCATGGACTTGGGGTGTTATTCCATTAATATTATTCGTTATCTTGTTGGGCGAGAACCACAGTCGGTCTGGGCAACAGGAAAGTTTGAACCGATCAACAGTGTTTGGGAAACCCTCATCGGGACCTTGGACTTCGGTAATGGGGTTACTGGACAGTTAGATTGTAGTTTTGGCTGGACGTGGCGTGAATGTTATGAGGTCGCTGGCACAGAGGGCACGCTCTTTGTCCAGAGCGCGTGGGGCAACTCGGAAGGTGACGCACACTTCACCATCAACGGTGAAACTTTTAGCGTTACTGGCGTGAATCCGTATGCCGCTGAGATCCTTGATCTGTGTCAAGCGGTAGAGACCGGCACCCCCACTCGCTTACCGATAATTGACGCACTTGGAAATATGCGGGTTATTGATGCATTGCACGAATCCGCACGCACCGGGCAAAGGCACAAAGTGGGCTAAAATTGGAAGTAATTCCGTTTGTAGTAGGGCAGCCCGTTGTTAAGCGTAGGTTAAAAAATGTTTGAGAAAATGATGAAGTACCCCATAGATGTCTTCCGAGAAGGCAATTTCTCGTTTGGAGTGCCGCTGCCGGGGCTCCTGATAGCCGTGCTGCTCGTCGCGCTTCTTGTGGCTACGATATGGGCATATCGGAGCACGCGCGGACGCACCCGACGCCCATTTCGAGGGATTCTCATTTTCTTTCGCACTGTTGTGCTCTGTTTACTCGCTTTCTGTCTACTTAAACCCTTCCTCACAATTTACCAAACCAGTCCTGATGATTCTTATCTATTGGTAATGGTCGATCAATCCAAGAGCATGCAGATTACCGATTCGACCAATGATGCAACCCGATTGCACCGCGCCAACGAACTACTTTTCAAAGAGGGAGAGGGGCTTCTTGAGAAACTAAACGCCAAATTCAAAGTCCGATTCTTTGGGTTCGATACGACAGCAAAACGGATTCCGAGCGAACCGTTGAACGCAGCGAACGGCGAAAGTACAGATATTCCGCAGGCGGTTAACGAAGCACTCGACGATCTACAAGGTGTCCCGCTTTCTGGGGCTGTGCTGTTGACAGATGGGGCAGACAGAAGCAGCGCAGACATCGCAAAATTCGCGATGCAAATCCGAGAACGGAAACTCCCTATCCATACGGTCGGTATCGGCTCAGAAACGGGCAACCCGGATCTCGAACTCGTCAAAGTGGATATTCCGAGAACCGCCGAGGAAGATTTCCCCGTAGAAATGTGGTTAACACTCAAACGCAAGGGATTTCCCGGAAAGAAAGTCAACGTTCAACTCATCAGCAACGGACGGATACTGAAAACAGAATCTGTTGATATGGATAAAGAGTCCTCCTGGATGCGCCAACTCCGTGTAACAGATGACTCATCTGACACAAAAACAGAACGCGTGTTACTTAGGTTCATACCACGAGAAGCAGGTACGCAAAGGTTTGAAGTCCATGCAGAGTTAGGCGAAACGGAGGCGGTGCTACAAAATAATACGAAGACATTTTTATTGAAGGTAGCACCCACAAAACGCGTAAAGATCCTATTCGTTGATGGCAAACCGCGTTCCGAATTCGGCTTTATAAAACGCGCCCTCAAAAACGATCCGAACATCCAACTCACCGACCGGTTCTTGACAAGGCTCACTGGCGATAGTCAACATTATGGGGGCACCCGCGCCGAAGCAGCACATGATTTCCGTTTTTATCCTGACCGGAAAGAGATACTCTTCGACTTTGACGCTATTATCTTAGGCAACGTCGATGCCTCACAATTCACCCCTACGCAGTTAGAGAACACCCATGAATTCGTACGCACCCGAGGCGGTGGACTGCTGATGTTAGGCGGTTCCAAATCTTTAGGGAATCACGAATTCTCGGAATCCTATATTAACACACCGATTGCCCAATGCCTCCCCATAGAATTGGAACTCGGTTCACCACCAGCACCGTTAGCACCGAGACGACGCGGCTCACAGTCTCTTAGAAACACGGGATATAAATTGCAATTGACCCCCGATGGAAAAGTTGAAACGCTCATGGCATTGGCGAACAGCCCAACGGAGAACATAGAGCGTTGGACGCGCCTTCCTTCACTCATGGGCTATAGCAAAGTAAAGCGGGCAAAAGCAGGCGCACTCGTTCTCGCTGAACATCCGACAGATCGGAATGAATTCGGCAATCGCATTCTTGTCGCAACCCATAACTACAATGCAGGACGCGTCATGGTGTTTACGCCGCACACCTCATGGCGGTGGCGGATGCATACACCGCACGAAGACGATAGTTATGAACGGTTCTGGCGACAGGTCGCCAAGTGGTTGACAACCGCACCCAAGGAACATATTAGACTCGATATTGCAAAAACCGCCTATTCCCTGAAAGAACCCGTGATAATTGAGGTTACCGCTACAGATCCGCAGTTTGAACCCACAAACAACGCAAAACTCCGAGCGGTTGTGGTTGATGAAACGGGAAAACGACGGGAACTGAAACTTGAGCAGGTCCTCGGTAAAGACGGGTTTTATACAGCGCGTTTTATTCCGAATCGGTACGGCGAATACACTGTCACTGCTACCGGTACCCTTGATGGTGAAAACCTCGGAGAACAACAGAGTCTGTTTGAGGTAAAGACCTCCTACGCCGAATTCAGCAACGCCGAACTCAACGTCGAGCTTCTCAAAACACTCGCTGAAGGTAGCGGTGGGGCATACTACAGTCCCGAAGAAGCATCGCAACTTGCCAATCGGATTCCACTCGTCGAGAGTGCAACGTCAAAGATTACGGATGTAGATATTTGGGATATGCCCCTAATTTTCGGGTTGGTCATCGCCCTACTTGGTTTCGAGTGGTTTCTAAGGAAACGGGGCGGTTTGGTGTAAGAGTGGGTTATCTCTTACCCATAAAAACGCTTGTAACGCCGTGAGGTGCAGTAAAAAAAAATATTTATTTAGGAGAACCATGAACAATTCCTACAAAAGCGTCATGTTCGTTATCGCGGACGACTGGAGCCGCATCGCAAAATGCTACGGAAACGATATTATTCGTACACCCAACATTGATGCCTTCGCCGAACGCGGTGTCGTGTTTGACCATGCATTCTGTACAAGTCCATCTTGTGCTGTGAGTCGCGCCTGCATTCTCACAGGACAACACAGCCACACACATGGACAATACGGACACTGCCACGGCATTCATGGCTTCCGCACGCATGAACATATCACATCAGTGCCGAAAATCCTGAAAGCACACGGATTTGCTACAGCGTGTATCGGAAAGAAACACGTCGAACCCGCCACAGTCTATCCGTTTGATTATGAGCCGAGGGTCGACGCGAGAAGCCCTGTAGATATGGCAGCGAAGGTAAATGACTTTCTCGCTGAGAACGCCGACAAACCGTTCTATCTCCACATCGGTAGCAGCTATCCACACCGAGCAGGCAAAGGCTTCGGAAATGACCGGACACATGCCGGTATTGAATCCGACCCCTATAGCCCGGACGAAATAATCGTGCCGAATTTCCTGCCAGATGTCCCAGCAGTCCGTGAAGACCTCGCTGACTATTACGAAAGCGTTTCACGATGGGATGCTGTAGTGGGAGGGGTATTAGATGCCCTGGACGCTTCTGGACGCGCAGACGAAACCCTCGTTTTCGTCACAACAGATCACGCCATGCCGTTTCCGGGCGCGAAAGCATCGAGCTTTGACAGCGGACACCACTGCCCACTGCTTATCGCCAGCCCTACACAACAAAAACGCGGCTTCCACAACCAAGCACTCGTCAATTGGGTCGATTTCTGTCCAACGATGTTAGAGTGGTGCGGTGTCGAGCATCCCGATGGCACGGACGCACTCCCGGGCAGGTCTATTCTCTCCATCCTCGAAGATGACAGCGCGCATCCAGGGAACGGTGAATGGGAAGAAAC
Source organism: Candidatus Poribacteria bacterium (assembly GCA_965232115.1). Taxonomy (GTDB): domain Bacteria; phylum Poribacteria; class WGA-4E; order WGA-4E; family WGA-3G; genus WGA-3G. The sequence goes on along the minus strand of OZ246958.1, from coordinate 1,022,406 downwards.
CTATTTTTCTCATTGCTTCCACGAGGTGACCAACTACTATCCCTATCGCGTGTTGCGCGGTCGACGGTATAAGTACGTCCGGAATCTGGCGTATCAATTAGAGACACCGCTCCCCAGTGACCTGTTCCGATCTATCTCATGGACAGCCGTTCGGAACGATAACGTCCAACAACTCGGTGAACGACAGCGGACAGACTTTCTACACCAAGGGCGCGAGGCACTCTTTGACATAGAAAACGATCCAGCAGAATCACAAAATCTTATTGACGTGCCAGCGTTACAAGACATCGCCAACGAAATGCGCCAAAAGGTCATCGACTTCAGACAGAAAACCGAGGATCCATGGCTTGAGCAGTCCTTCCAGGAAGGCGAAACGCAAGCTTTCTTTTAATTCCGGTTAGCAATCAGTCATCGGCTTCAGCCACTCACTTGTGGTAATTGAAAACGCTTGCGCCTACCATAAGGGTTTCTTACTGACCGCTGAAAGCCGACTGCTGACAGCCATCTAATATGCAAAATTACGATTTAGAAGCGATGAATGCCCGCATCCAAGCGGACAGTGGGCACATACAGCAGATCCTCACAGAGTCGGGAAAAGTTATCGTCGGGCAAAGCGAGTTATTGGAAGGATTGCTCATCGGGCTGCTCTGCAATGGACATATTCTGCTTGAAGGCGTACCTGGACTGGCAAAGACAACCGCCGTGAGCGCGCTCGCGCAAACGATTGCCGCTTCCTTCAACCGCCTACAATTCACGCCCGACCTACTCCCCGCAGACCTCATCGGCACACTCATCTACGACCAACAGAAGGGTGATTTCTACACGAAAAAGGGACCTATTTTCGCCAACGTCATCCTCGCAGACGAGATAAACCGCGCCCCTGCCAAAGTCCAAAGCGCGCTCCTCGAAGCGATGCAGGAACGGCAAGTTACAATCGGTGGAACGACCTATCCACTTGATGACCCATTCCTTGTTCTGGCAACCCAGAACCCAATTGAACATGAAGGCACCTATCCACTTCCAGAAGCACAGGTGGATCGGTTTATGCTAAAGATTAAAGTTGACTATCCTTCGCACGCAGAAGAATTGCAAATCCTCCGACGGATGACAACTGAAGAAATCTCAGCAATTCAGCAAGTGATTTCCCCGAAAGATATTATCCGATTCCGAGAAATCGTCCGCAGTATCTATATGGCTGAACAGTTGGAGAACTATATCGTCGATCTGGTGTGTGCGACGCGGACACCCGAAGCTTATCAATTAGATGAACTTAGCAGCTTGATTGAATACGGCGCATCGCCGCGTGCGACCATCTTTTTGGCATTTGCTGCGAGGGCGCGAGCGTTCCTCTCCCAACGCGGCTACGTTACCCCTGAAGATATTCACGCCGTCGGCATGGATGTGCTAAGGCATCGGGTGATTATCAGTTACGAAGCGGAAGCGGATGGTCGTGATGTTGAGAGCATTATTGCACAAGTGTTTGCGAAGATTGAAGTACCTTAAGAACCCTTCCTTCCCTTCTTCAATACTTCACTTTTCCGCCGTTGCCACCTTCCATTCTTTTTACTCCTGCGTATGTCCAGCAACAGCCGATGCCCGCGCCCCTACACCGAGTACCGACAGGAATCCCTCTGAATCCGCATGGTCGAAGTCACCAACCGCTTCCATAGATGCCGTCTCCTCAGAATAGAGTGAATGTGGCGCACCACCTGCGGCATGGAACGCAACATTCCCTTTATAAAGTGCTACTGTGATAGTTCCACTCGCCAATTGGGTTAGCGGCGCAATAGAAGCCAACAGCGCCTGTGTAGCAGCATCGAACCAATAGCCTTGATAGACCTGCTCAGCGATTGTAGCCGCAACGCCATCAAAGTGTCGGCGCGCCCGTCTGTCGAAAATCAGTTGGAGTAGATATTCATAACACTTTCCAAGCAATTCCATCCCTGGAGACTCATAGACCCCGCGGCTTTTAATCCCGACAAACCGATTTTCAACGGTATGGATGCCGATACCGACACCATTTCGACCGCCGATACGATTCGCCTCCAGTAGACTCTGGAGCGGTGTGACGGGGCTTCCGTTAACCTCAACAGGTATTCCCCGCGCAAACGTAACAGTAAAATGCTCTACATCGTCAGGGGCGTCTTTCGGATGCACGCCCATACCCGGACTAATAAATCCTGCAGCGGTTTTCAGGGATTCGAGTCGCCCAGCTTCATGCGTCAATCCGAGGAGATTCGCATCGGTCGAATAAGGTTTTTCGTGTGTGGCGGTAATCGGGAGGTTGTGTGCTTGGCAGAAGTCTATCATCTCTTTCCTACCACCGAAATTTTTGAGAAATTCAGGATCCCGCCACGGCGCGTATACCTCAAAACGTGGATTCAGCATATTAGTAGCGAGTTGAAATCTAACCTGGTCGTTGCCTCTACCGGTTGCACCGTGCGTTAAAATGGAAATATCGCGTTTCTCCATCTCCGGCAGGAGAGCTTTCACCGTGACATGCCGTGCGATACCTGTTGTATTCCAATAACCGCCTTCATACATCGCTTGGCACTGGACGAGGCGAATACCGTCTTCTGCAAGCGCGTCCTTCGCATCTACAATAATAGCGTCTTCGGCACCGCATGCCAACATCCGTTCTTTAATTTCAGATACGTCTCGTTCATCAGGTTGTCCGAGATCTGCCGTAAAGCAGACGACTTTAACGCCGTTATCGACCAACCACTTGGTGATAGTACAACTATCCAAACCGCCCGAAACAGCGGCACCCACTGTTTTTCCTTTTAATGTTTCAATATTCAAAGTAATCTCCAAGGTATTACGCTCTTAGTTCAGTATTGAACCACTGCTGCAATTGCCACAACAATCGTTCTCATCGCTTGAGGCGACACCTCTCACGCTCATCAATGAAATCTCCTGCCTGCCATTCGGTACGTTCATCGGTTGTCTGTTCATAATGTATTTTCATCTGTTCCGCTTGCTGCGAGAGAAGTATTTGCTGTTCTTCTGCAGAAAGTTTTATGAATTCCGCTTGTGGGGACTGAGGTTCCGCCTCTTTTCCAACCAACTCAAGCAATAAATGATACGCGACCACCAACTTGGTTTCTGGAAGTTTTTCGACTAACTGCTGAACTTGGGTATATGTGATAGTTTCCATGTCCTTCTCCTTGACAGCCCTCTTATAGTGGGCATGATTGAATGTATCAATGACGGAATTATACCATTTTTTCTCGCAGCTTGCAAATCTATATTGAGACATTTAACTAGGGTCATTTAGTTTTCCAAAATTTTAGAGTTTCCATTTCCGCAGATCCGCTGTAGGACGGGGAATGCCATTAAGGCATTCATACCATTGATTATTTCCTAATCCCGACTTTTCGGATAAACTGGACAAAAACCTTAAAACTAAATAGCCCTGATTGAAGGTTCAGGGTCATTCAGTTTTCCAATAATTTACGTCCGGAAGCCCGAACTTGTTCGGGAAAGTGTGCTATCCCGAATAAATTCGGGCATCCATCAAGATATCTCCTCCACATAAGTAAACTTATCTCTTAAAACTAAATAGCCCTGATTGAAGGTTAAGTCCTACTTGACTAAAATGCGAAAATTTAGTATAATTCTTAGATATTAACGTGTGTTTGAAAAGGTTTAGGTCCGGGGTCGTTTAGTTTATATATTTACGTTATATCTGTGAATATTTTTCAGGCTTTTTTGACCTTCCCACCCGGTAGGCGAGGTTTCCTAACTTCGCTGGCTCAGTAAAACAGACACGCGGCTCGATAAATTCTTAAAACTAAACAGCCCTAGGTCGTGTTTACATTGCCTAAGTTTTGGCATTTTGGCACCGTTTCTCAAAGCCATTACCAACGTCTATGTGGGGAATCCTGAAGTCTATGGACGCTTCTCGGCTGCTATCAACTGAATATTAGACTGAACCTGGAGGCTTTGGCCTAAAAACATAGGAGTAGTTTATGAATCCGAAAATTTTTAGGGTAACACTATGTATATTACTCACACTCTCAGTCGCTTACCTTTCTGAAGATGTCGGAATAGCTGAAGAACCAATGGCTCCACTTAAAGTGGGTTTGATTCATCCGTTGCTAAATTACGCTACTTTTGGCGACGGAGCAAGACTCGCATTAGCCGAAATCAATAAGACAGGCGGTGTTCTTGGGAGGCAGGTAGAATTTATCTATAAAGTAGAAATAGGAAGCATTGCTGATGCTGCCAAAGAATTAGCTGAAATAGAGAATGTTGTCGCTATATTAGGTCCCATGTTTTCAAGTAGTGCTGTTAAAGTTGGACCGATCATCAATATCCCTGTTATTGTGGGGGCAACAGGAGCCGACGTGACGAACACTGGTAATGACCCGAGAGATTTCCTCTTTCTCGTGGCGAATTCAAATGCCTTGCAAGCAGAAGTCATGGCAGGTTTTGTGGTGAACGACCTCGGAAAGAAAACTGCAGCCATGATTTGGCAGAACGGGGATGTGTACTCTAAAGGTTTCGTTAACACATTTGACGCGATTTTCAGGAAACTTGGCGGGCGCATTGTTGTCAGTCAAACGTATGAGCAAGACGATACAATGTTTGACGCACAACTTGCGATAATCAAAGAGGCAAGCCCTGACGTTCTGCTTCTCGCAAGTTTTCCGCCAGAGAGCCCGCTCATAGTAAAGCAGGCACGGGAGATGGGCATTAAATCCACCTTTATTGGCAGCGATGGTTGGGATGATTCGTTGATGTTAGACATTTTAGAGGATAACACACCCCTCGAAAATTCCTACTATTGTAGTATCTCAGACGAGCTTGACCCAGATTTTACTGTGGCTTATAAAACTATGTTTGGAGATCAGACTATTGGTATTGCACCATTAGGTTACGATGCCATGAAATTATTGGCAATAGCCATTGAAAACGTGCAATCAACAGACCCTGTTATGATTCGGGATGCAGTTACAGCTATCACTGACTACCAAGGGGCAACAACTATTTCCGGCTTTGATGAGAACCGTCATCCTATCAAACCTGCTGCGGGTATCCGCGTGTTCAAAATTGTTGATGGTCAACCCCAGGAATACACTATTGTGAAGGCAAGTCAGTAACCCCACCCTAAAGGGCGAGGAAATTTGTCATGAATGCCAGCCAAGGTTATAGATGGGCCGAGGGTAACTTGTTGACTACCGTTCTTCTCAAGGACACCGTGTCAGGTCTTAGTAGCAAGTAGTGCGAGTCTTGGCAACTGATGCATGCTGCTCTTTTGTTCCATGATGCCCGTCGCGTGAACCAACACGGAACGCGCGTGGGGCATTCCAAATCAACGCCGAGCACGCGTGGGACACTCGCCGAGGCTTTACGCCGCAAACAAGAATTTTCAAATCAGGTCCTAATGCAACACAGGGCCTCTGGTGGGAAATAACATCCTATTTGGCAGATCAGAGGTTCCCTTCGCGTGCCCGTTCAATCAAACGTGCAATCATTCGCTGTTCAACTTCAATTAGGGTGCGTCCTATGCGCGTTCGCGCCTGAACTTCATTAATAGCACGCTTTTTGCTCAGGACCCCTAACCCAAGGATACCTATATCAAATTTGGGACGCTGTCGAATGCGTTCCGCAACCAATTCTGACTGTTGCTCAGGGGTCAATTGGATAAAGGAAAACCGGGCGGGTTCTTCTTCTACCACTTTCCGTAAAGAGAGCCACTGTCCATCAGGAGCCAGAGCCACTGGACGGCTCCAGTGGTCTTCAGGGATCGTTGGTGTGCTATTCGCCATGAGTGTCTCCTTGAAGAGGATCAAAACGGTTTAGAGAAACCCGTAATTACTAAAATCAGTTAGCAGATAGTATACCACAAAAAGGAATAAGAGTCAAACAAAAGCGGGTAAAGTCAGGATGTGAAAAAATAGAGACTTTCTATCCGCCACCCTGACCTTTCCATCTTGATTCTTGGGATAATTTTACTTGAAAACGAGGTTTGGCTGTGCTATTCTATGAATGAGATGATTTCTATTAGAATCTACACAGACAGATGATAAATCGCCTGACTACCAATAGATGCATCTTCAAAATATATGTGGGTATCAAAAGAGGTATGGTTCGTAGTACCGCAATTCATTGCGCATTATGGAATTTCTGAATTCATAGAGAAGAGAAACATGAAACGCTATGGAAATCGTCACGGAAATTCGGGAATCGCTGCTTATGAGGAGGGACCGGATTTCATCAGAATCCAGTTTACGAGTGGTGGTGTCTATCTGTACACCTACGACAGTGCAGACGAGGATGACATTGAAGAGATGAAAGAATTAGCGCGAGAAGGCAACGGGTTGAACAGATTCATCAACGACTTTCGGCCCGGTTATGCAAGACGAGAACGTTAATCGGTTCGTAGTAAGGTGATTTATCGCCTGTGTTAAGTCGCAATTCATTGCGCCTCAGATGAAACTTACGACTCCATCATTAGACAATGGAAAGGAAAATCATGATCGAATACAAAAAAAGGATAAAGCACTTTGCATCTTTGGTATTTTCAGTATTTTTCCTACCTTGTATAGTAACCACGGCAACTGCTCAGACTCCTCAACAAATCGCTCAAAAAGCCTTCCGTTCCACAGTATTGCTTGTCATGGAAGATGCCAACGGTCAACCGCTCTCATTGGGTAGTGGATTCTTCGTCAGAGAGAGCCAGATTGCGACAAATCTCCACGTTGTAGAAGGGGCAGTAAGAGGCTACGCAAAACTGGTAGGCAAAGAGACAAAATTTAACATAGAAGGCTACACCGCGGTTGATGAGAAACGGGATTTAATAATCCTAAAGGTTGCCGCTTTTGGCACACAAGCAGTTTCACTTGGCAATAGTGATCTCGCTCAGGTTGGCGAGACCGTCTATGCTGTAGGCAATCCGCGGGGATTGGAAGGTACGTTCTCACAAGGGATTATCAGTAGTATCCGATCAGTTGGCATTGACAAACTGATTCAGATGACCGCCCCAACTTCTCAAGGTAGCAGCGGCGGTCCCGTACTAAACAGCAAAGGTGGAGTTATAGGGGTTTCCTTCGCAAGTTTTCGTGATGGACAGAATCTCAATTTCGCGATTCCTTCAAATGATCTTTCGCTACTTCTCTCTAAGCCAGCAAATCTTAAGCCCTTATTCCTAACAAAATTCGAAGGAGTAACATGGGTTGCCAACCCACAGCGAATCTGGACCGGAACTGCTACTTATACATTTTACCTAAAAAATAAACACCGCTGGACTGTAAAAGATATTCATTGCGTTGTGTTTTTCTATGATGAGCTACAGAGATATAGTGGTTTTGATGTTGTGAGAGTATCGGGTCCTATACCTGCTGGCGCAACAACGGATGTCACTCGCAACAGCATTTTCGATATCCCTCATCTTCAGAATCTGGATTTTAAGGAATGGAATCTTCCTGACAGAATTGCCTTCTTAATTTCTAGTGTTATTAACGATGGCAAAGATCCCAGTGAATATAATATTATTGACCCCACTGCTAATCGACCTGAAGGACACTACGAGGTCCGGATCATTGACTACGAAGTCCTTACAGGACCTTGAGACGAAGTGAGCCCAAGACATAATATTACAATGATATTCAATAACTGATTTCACTTCATCTGTAAAAACTTGACATTCTTTTCAACGTCATTTACAATAAAACCTCAATAGGACTCACGCATTCCCTGCCTAATAAGGGGGTTAGGGGTTGGAACCCCACAGAAAGTTAGATTTAACTTTCTAAATTTCCCTTCGCAAGGGGACTTATGAATTTTTCCGCGTAGGTTCTACTCAAGTAAAACATATCCTATACGGAGGTTTCCCATGCCGACAATCGAAAAAGTTTTTGACTCCCCAGGTCCACAACCCAACGGAATGCAAGCCACAGCAGAAGGTCTCTGGATTCTCGACCAGCAGACCAATGAGGTGCATCTCGTCTCCTACGACGGCGATGTAAAAAAGACACTCGCTACAGGCTCCGACAGAGGCAGCGGTATTACAGATACAGGCGATACCCTTTGGCTCGCCTCCACTTATAGTTGTGAAATCCTTTCAACGGATCCAGAAACCGGTAAAACCCTCGCTTCTTACGACACACCCGGTGCAGGACAGACAGGTGCACACGGCTTAGAATGGCGAGATAATAAACTCTGGTTGGCAGTGCCGCCCGCTGCAACCATCTATCAGGTCAATGTCGAAGACGGTTTCAAGGTGATTCACACGCTCCCTGCTCCCGGCGACCGACCCCACGGCATCGCATGGATTGGCGACGATCTTTGGTGTGTTGAGACGAACCATCGCGCAATCTTTCACCTCAACCCAGAGGACGGCAGCCATCTGAACAAAATCGAGATACCCGAACCGCATCCCGAACCCCACGGAATGACGTACTGGGATGGATATTTCTGGTACTGCGATGCACACACCACAGCAGTGTGCCGCGTAGCGTTATCGTAATGCAAACAATTGGACGACTATTGAAGATGGGCGCAAGCTCTGCCCCAATGAATATGGCAGTTGACGAAGCGATGCTGCTTTCACAGAAAGAACAACCGAATCCGACACTGCGATTTTACACATGGTCATCCCCAGCATTCAGCTTCGGCTATTTCCAAGACATTGCCTCAGAAGTTGACGTGGAGGCGTGTCGTGCAGATGGCATCGAGTTAGTGAAACGGATGACAGGCGGCGGCACTGTCGTACATGGATGGGATTTAACTTATACGCTAATCCTCCCGCGTCATACAGGCGAAAAGAGTATCTCCGAAGTGTATCAATGTCTCGGAGAAGGCCTCGTCAAGGCATTTAAAACACTCGGTATCCCCGCGGAGTGCCATGCTGTGGATACCGATGTCTCGCAAACCAGCCAAAATATTTGTCTAACAAACCCCGCCGATTACGATGTTATGTGCAACGGCAAAAAATTGGCAGGCGTTTCTGTCAGGCGAAACCGAAACGGGATGATGTTTCAAGGCTATATTTCCTTAAATATGCCGCCTGTGTCTATCCTTAGACGTGTCTCAAGAGACTGCGAAGTTCAGCAGATATTGATCGAAAAATCGACTGCCATCAATACAGATGGACGTTCCATAACTAAAAGCGCACTCATCAAAGCAATATCTGAAACATTTAACATCGGCATTGCGTTTTATTCAGGTAAATTGTCATCGGTGGAGCGTGCACAAGCAGAAACCTTAGCCGAAACCAAGTATACCACACCGACGTGGAACTTTTAATCGATGAATCAAGGGCAAAAACCTCCTAAAACTGTGCTCATCCCATCCGGTGCGTTTATTATGGGTACTGACATTGAAGCCTTTTACGGCACCGCCTTAGCGAATTCCGAGCATGCCAAACTCGATGAGGCACCAATGCACGTCCGCTTTCTTGAAGCATATCTCATTGAGCAGTATCCGGTAACCAACGCCGAATACGCCCTTTTCGTGCGGGAAACCGGTCATTCTCCACCATCACATTGGAAAAATGGGAACTTCACACCCGAAGAAGCAAATCTCCCTGTCGTCCATGTAAGTTGGTATGACAGTAACGAATACGCACAATGGGCAAACAAGCGGCTTCCGACAGAGGCAGAATGGGAGAAAGCCTGTCGCGGTCCTGATGGTCGGATTTATCCGTGGGGCAATATTTTTGTTTCTGAGGAATCTGAATCGGCAGAAACCGCGCCAGAAAGTTCAGAAATCCTAACAGCACACCTCACCCCTATAGGTGTGCGTCCTGCTATAGTGAGTCCTTACGGAATCGGCGAAGCCGTCGGAAATGTTTGGGAATGGACTGCAGATTGGTATCAACCCTATCCCGACACAAAGCGTCAAAAAAATGGACGCAATCTGGACGATAAACACAAAACCCTACGCGGCGGCTCGTGGTTGGAAGTCCGTGATGGAACGGCGGAACGCTATTTTCGGTGTGCCAATCGCTTACACGCGCCACCAGATTATACTGCCGGTAATATCGGATTCCGTTGCGTGCGGGAGGCACCGCCCGGGCAAGTTGCGTCAGTACATGTTCCCATAGAGCCGCTTATTGACTATATAAAGCAACGAAAACTGGCGAATCTGCAGCTCCTTCAAAAACGGACAGAGAAAAATAGCTTCAAAGATATACTGATTGCCGCTTTCCTTATCGGTGGAGCAGTTTACGGTATTACGGTGAAACCTGAGTTAGCATTAGGGGGTGCAACCGCTGGTATTATCGGCCTCGGTTTTCTCTGTAGTGCCGGTGTCAATTTTTGGAGAAGATGGCGCGCCGTGAAGCGTGCGAAGCAGGTAGCCTCTGAAAACTTTGTAACTTCTCATTAGGCTGGACTTACGCACCTCACTGGTAGGTGCGGTTTCATGAAGATTAATTTATTAATTCGGTAATTCTAATTCACCCCAAACCCGGTAGGTGCGGTTTCCTAACCGCACCGGACATTACCGAAATATTTTTTTAAACTTCATCTAACCGCACCGATCCTATAATAGGAATAAGAACCCTTACTGTCCAAAGATAAGCACCTCAAATCAATTTTGTGTAAGTCTTTTAGAAATATCTTTGATGTTGACGTGAATTTAAATTCAGTGTAAACTTTTCACAAATTAATGCATCGCGACGCAAAGTCGCTTCTACAAGGGGAAAACAATGAACCCGCTATGTTTAGAACACTGTTTGACTGAGTCAGAAAAACAGCAATTTGAGGAGAACGGTTTCTTTGCAGTTGAGGATGCGATCCCACAAGAGATGGTCAACAGATTGATCGCCGCTGTTGACCGAGTCGGAGCGGAGCATTTAGGTAAAGAGGAACTTCCCACCGATGCGCGCTTCAATCTCCTCGATTTCGTCGGCAGGGACGAAGCCTTTATTGAATTACTCGATTGGCACACAACTTTCCCAAAAGTGTGGGGAATTTTGGGGTGGAACATCAAACTCTACCATTCTCACTTGATTGTGATGCCCCCGCTGCCGCCGGAGGAACATAACGAGCAGAAACGTCTCGGCTGGCATCAAGACAGTGGTAGACTCAACTTCGAGTTGGAGGGCGAGCCGCGCCCACGTGTATCCTTGAAAGTCGCATTTTTCCTCACTGACACATCTATTCCCGGACGCGGCAACTTCTCCGTGATACCGGGGAGCCAGAAATGGAATACAATCGAGATGCCCGAAGACAAGACCGCGGATCCTGAAAACGCAACCCCTGTTTTCGCCAAACCCGGAACCGCCGTCTTTTTTGACCGAAGACTCTGGCATGCCGCAGGACGAAATACCTCCGATGTCATTCGTAAAGTCCTCTTCTACGGCTATAGCTACCGCTGGTTGCAACCTCGCGACGACATGACCGTGGCACACTGGATGGAACGTTCCGACCCAATTCGTCAGCAGATTTTGGGAAAAAGCACGGGCGGACACGGCTACACCTCTCCCGGTGAAAAAGATGTACCACTCCGCACATGGATTCAGGAAAATCTCGGTGCTGAGGCGGTCGCCCGTTAGAATACAAAAACAATGGGCGGGAGCCAAACCCGCCCTTAAATAGAATGCCTACAAAGTCCCAAACCAACGGAAATTAAACTTCCCAGAAAGTTAAAACCCCTACTTTTCCATTTGCTTGGCAATTCTACAACAGAAAATTGTATAATTTCTATTGCATAACACCACACACAATTTTCTTAAACACCAAGGAGAGCAGCCTCAAACTGTCCTGTAAACACTTTGCTGGCTGCTAACGTTTGCATACGTCAGAAACTATCCTCTAAGACATTAAAAAAAGGAGTTGCCAACCGCCATGAAAACATTTCTCTGCCTGCTAACGTTCCTTTTCGTGCCAACTGTTGCCTTTTCCCAAACAGGAACCATCGAAGGCACCGCCTATAACAACATTACACAGGAACCGTTAGTAGATGCAGAAGTCCGGATTGTCCAGACAGATGAACGTCAAAAAACAGATGAAAATGGAAAGTTCGTTTTCAGCACCGTCCCTGAGGGTGCCTACACCTTAGTCACAACTTCGGTTGACCCCGAATTAACACATGAAACCTCAATTCTTGTTGTAGCAGGGCAGACCTCAAAGCCAGAGATTTACGTCGGTACAGCGCAGTACCGTCTTGATGAGGTCGAGGTAACCGGCGAACGGGACCCTAAAACCGTCAGCAAAAAAAGTATCCAATCACAAGAAATTACACGTCTACCTGGCACAGGTGGTGACGCGCTCCGCGCCCTTCCCGCCATTCCGGGAATTGGTGTTGCGAACGATTTCAGCGGGGCACTTTATATCCGCGGTGGCTCCGATGAAGATAACCTCTACTACTTCGACAGAGTTCCTGTCGGTTACCCATATCACTTTGGCGGACTCGTCTCGTCCTTAAGCTCCGAAATCATCGATCGAATTGATGTCTATGCTGGGGGCTATGGTGCCGAGTATGGCGTGGATTCCCAAGCCGTAATTGACATCTACTCACAAGATAATAGCCGAGCGAATCTCGGTGGAAAGTTTAATCTCAACCTTCTCTACTCAGAGGGTCTTCTCGAAGGTAAAATCGGTGAAAACGGGTTCTGGTATGCCGCGGGCCGTAGAAGCTACATTGACCTATTCGTCGGATCGCTGGCGTTTGACGCTGGTGCTATCACTGCTTTTCCGCGTTTCTGGGACTATCAACTCAAGGCAGGATACGATCTGAGTGAAAAACATCAACTCTTTTTTAATCTCTTTGCCTCAGGCGACCGATTTGCCCTGAAACTCGACGGTGAAGACGTAGACGAAGATTTTAGAGGAAACATCAGTTTCGAGAGCGGTTTCGAGGGCGCAGGCCTCCACCTCCGCTCCTTTCTCACAGATCGACTCACCTCTTACCTATCACTAACCCGATCAGATTTCCTCTTTGATGCCAATTTCGGTCCAACGATTTCCTTGAAAATTGACGCGCCCAACTACACACTTCGTGAAGACCTTATATACGAACTAAATCCGAGGCACCGTTTGGAATCCGGGTTAATTCTCGGACTCGAACCCGGACAGGTTACTGGCACTTTCACTCGGATACCCGATGAGGGGGAAGTCGACTTTGATATCCGACTTGAAGAAAAGGTCGATTTAGACGAATACGTGCGCGGACAACGTATCGAAGGCTATTTGCAGGATAGGTACACACTCCTACCATTTTTATCGGTGGTATTTGGGCTCCGCTTCGACTATTTCAACCGTATTGATGAACTCTCTATCCAACCGCGTGGCAGCCTGCTCGTCGAACTTCCCAGCGGTTCTGAAATCCAATTCGCTTACGGACTTTACAACCAGACCCCCCTGCCAGCACTCCTCTCTCCGAGCATAGGAAACCCGGCTTTAAAGTCAAGTCAGGCAAGCCACTATATCCTTGAACTCAAACGGCAACTCTCGCAAGACACAGAAATCAAAATGGCGGCTTATTACAAGGACCTGAGGGGCTTGGTGACTGTTGATGAGGAAGCCGCTTATCTGAACCAAGGTGAAGGTTACGCACAAGGCACCGAAATCTTCCTACGGCACCAGAGTGGCGAACGATTTTTCGGTTGGATTTCTTACGCCTACGCGCTTTCTGAACGTAGAGACCGCCCCGGTGAACCCTATCGACCCTACTCCTTTGATCAGACACATGTGGCAACGATCGCCGCAAGCTACAACCTCACGCCTACCTGGGAGTTCGGCGCGAAATGGCAGTACCGAACCGGGAACCCCTATACGCCTCGGGAAGGCACAAATATCGGGATTGACCCAAGGAACGGAGAACCTATCTTTATCCCAATTTTCGCAGAAACTTATTCGGACCGTTTGCCACCGTATCACAGGTTGGATCTGCGCGTCAGTAAAACCTTCCAATTCGGCAACTGGAAACTCGGGACATTCCTCGAACTCCTGAACGCCTATAACCGCGCAAACTTGCTCGATTTCAATTATCCCGAGGATTGTCGAACACCAGAGGACTGCCGCGAAAGACGAAACGACATCAACCAGTTACCAATCATCCCTTATTTAGGGATTACAGCAGAATTCTAATCATTTTTAGGACCCAGGAACGTGAGATATATATTAATTCTTTTGATGCTGGTAGGTACACTGAATGCCTTTGCACAAACCGATGATACCGAAAAGCTGGATCCAACTGAGAACGACACATCAGGCGAGGTTACCCGTTTAGACCCAATCCCGGTTGAAGTCCAACGGTTAGAGAAGAAGCCGCGTCATACCTTCAGCGGTAGGGAAATCCGGAGTGCGATGGGGAGCGGCGGGGATCCGATCCGCGTGCTAAACAGCCTCCCAAGTGTCGGCCTCCTAAACGACTTCGTCGGAATCCTCTCCGTACGCGGGGGCGGACCTGAAGATAATCTTTACTACTTCGACCGACTGCCGTTAGGTTACCCATATCACCTCCAAGGAATTGTTTCGACAGTCAACGCTGAGGTAATTGAAAATATTGAAGTTTATCCGGGTGGATACGGGGTAGAATTCGGTTCCGACTCACAAGCCGTGATTGACATCCATTCTCGCACGCGGACCGATACGCCTTTCGGAGGAACAGTCAACTTTAACCCAGTATATGGACAAGCCTTCTTTGAAGGAAACGTAGGAGAACGCGGGTACTGGTACGCCTTTGGACGGCGGAGTTATATGGAGCCGCTCTTTGAATTGCTACCTCGTCTATTGGAAATCGAAAACGACTCGGTAACCGAGGTACCGAGTTTCTGGAGTTATCAGGGAAAAGCGGTCTATCAACTAAGCAGCATTCACAAATTAGTCATTAATGCAATTGCGGCAGACGATTCCGCTCAATTTAATTTTACTGACGAAGTGTCTGAAAGCGATCTGCAGGGACCCCTGAGCTCGGATAACCCGTTCGATTCACAGGGTATCCATTTCTATTCTGAGAAAGAGAATCAGTTCAACTCTGTTGTATCTCTGACGCGCTCGTTTTCTCGGACAACACTTAATTTTGGCGAAGGTTACTTCTATGGGACCTCAGAAAGCACCTATGCTTTGCGCGGTGACCTTGAGTATTGGGCTAAGTTCCCGATGACGTTATTGGAGTCGGGTTTTGCCCTTTCCGTTCTGCCTTCAACACTCGTTAGCGGCGGTGCACGTCCATTTGAAGAAGGGGATCCAGATTATAACTTTAGGCTCAAGCGAGATGGCGCAAAAATTTTCACATCGACATCCAAAGCCTTGAGGCGCATTGAAGGCTATTTGCAAGCAACGCAGGACCTGCCTTCGTTCCGTTATACTGACTTCTATGCGACTGTCGGGATGCGGTTGAGTCACTTCAATCTGGTAAACACGTTTTCACTGCAGCCGCGCGGACTGCTGGGGGTAACACTCGGTCAAGATTCGACCAACACCGATGGACTATCCCTCTTCCCAGTAGACCTCCGCTTCATGTACGGGGTTTATACGCAGAACCCGCAGCTTTACCAGGTGGTACTTGGAGAGGAAAATCCAGAGATTGCCCCAAGCCTCGCAAGGCATTATGTTGTAACTTTGGAAAAAGTGCTAAAACCGCAGAAGTCCTTAGGCTCACAAATGAGGGTAGGAGTCTCTGGTTATTACAAAGACCTTCAAGATATGATTACCTACAATGAATCCGAAAGCCGCTATCAGAATCAGCGGACT
This sequence comes from Candidatus Poribacteria bacterium, assembly GCA_965232115.1. GTDB lineage: Bacteria > Poribacteria > WGA-4E > WGA-4E > WGA-3G > WGA-3G. The sequence goes on along the minus strand of OZ246958.1, from coordinate 1,006,756 downwards.
GGATACGTCAGAGGCATTGAAATTTCAGTGGAACATGAAATCGGTAACACCTTTCGGAGTTGGCTCTCCTATGCCTATACCATCTCCAAACGTCAAGACTCACCAAGGGACGAGGAGCGCTTTTATATGTATAGCACACCACATGTTTTGGGAATTGGTCTGAATTATCTATTGGGATCTTGGGAATTTGGCGCGAATTGGCAATATAAGAGCGGCATTTTGTATTCACCGTTGTTAGATAGAGAACCCTATACCAATCCGTTTACAAAAAACGAGACGTGGCTGCCAATCTACGGCGATCCAGAACGCACCGCAGCATATCATCGCTTGGATCTACGGTTCCATCGGTCTCTTCAGATTGAGGAATTCCATTGGTACTTCATTCACATCAACAACTGGAAAGGCGGAGTCACCTTTGAACTGTGGAATGCTTATAACCGTACTAATATCCTTCAAGTCCGTTACAATCAAGATTACACAAAAGAGGTACCGATCGCGCAATTACCTATCGTTCCCTTCATCGCACTGACGCTCGAATTTTGATTAACCTGTGCCAGTGAGATTCATCAAGTCCTCATCCAAAATTCCTCTTTTTTTACAGTAAAACCTAAAAATAAATAGACACTTTTCCCCTGGTAGGCGAGGTTTCCTAACCTCGCCGGTGCGGAGTGTCCAATTAATTCTAAACCTTACCATAAATAAATACACCTATTTTCAAAACAAGCGTCTAAATTATTATTAAAAGTAGCTCAATATCAATAAGATCCCTTTTTCCGAAGGAGGCAATGTTTGTGGACGATCACCTATTTTCTTTTTCGGCATTCCGAAAACTCACTATTCTCTTTCTTATCGTCACGCTGTTTCAGATTAATAGCACCAGCATCAACGCTGAATCGCAAGATCACGAAATTAAAGCGTATCGGACCTACCAAAGCATCGAAATCGATGGAGATTTAACAGAAGAAGACTGGAAACACGCAGAAGTAATTGACAGGTTTGTGCAAATTGAGCCCTACGAAGGCGAAATCGGTTCCGAATCAATGGAGGTCCGGGTTCTCTACGATAATGAGAACATCTACTTCGGCTTTACTTGCTTTGATTCGGATATATCAAAACTTGTTGCGAATGAGATGCGCCGCGATTCTCGGGACCTGCACGACAATGACACTGTGTTCTTGATACTCGACACATATAACGACCAGCGAAGCGGCTTTTTCTTTCGGATGAACGCGCTTGGGGCAATACAGGACAGAGCCGTAACGAACAGCGGCGACACGCTCAACGGGGATTGGGATGCAGTTGTGGCGTGTAAGTCGAAAATCAACGATACCTATTGGACATCCGAGCTTAGTATTCCGTTTAGTCAACTCCGTTTTAAACAGAGCGATCAGATAGTGTGGGGTATGAACACCGGTCGCGAACTCGCGCGAAATCAAGAAGAGATGATATGGGCACCTGTTCCAGCGTCCTATGGGGGCATGGCAAAGTATCGGACCGCCAGCATGGGAAAACTTGTTGGGCTTTCAGGCGTTGCTCCGTCTCGAAATTTAGAAGTGCTGCCATATATCCTGCCCGGTGTGACCCAAATTAATGGGAATGATGCAAGACTTGAAACCGAAGGACAATTCAAGGTAGGTTTTGATGCCAAATACGGCATCACGTCAAACCTGACCACTGACATCACTTATAACACTGACTTCGCACAGGTGGAAGCAGATGAGGAACAGGTAAATCTCACCCGATTTAGCCTGTTTTTCCCTGAAAAGCGTCCGTTCTTTTTGGAGGGTGCTGGTCTTTTCGATTTTGGAGTGCCCCGGACGAGTTTCCGTAGACCGCCACCAATGCTCCTTTTCTATAGCCGACGCATTGGGCTCGCTGAAGGAAACGCGATTCCGATTATATTTGGCGGAAAAGCGAGTGGTAAGGTCGGTTCCTACGGTGTAGGGTTCCTTAACGTCATGACAGACGAATATTACGATGCCGACCCGGTCGATGACCCAATTGACATCCCGCGCACTAACTATTCCGTGATGCGAATCACAAAAGACGTAGCTTCGGGTTCGCGGATCGGAATGATCGCTGTGAATAAGGACGAATTCGGGGATTACAATCGCGCAGGCGGTTTCGATTTTGAGTACCGTCCCAACGATAGCATGGACATCCGCGGCTTGTGGTCCCGTACATTTGAACCGAATGCGTCTGGACAAAATGATGCATGGTATATCGGTTCCAATTGGCGGCGTAATCGTTTTCGTCTGGAGGGTTCGTATACTGATATTGCCGAAGACTTCAACCCCGCTGTCGGATATGTGAGACGTACCGGCATCCGGCACTTCCGCGGTGAGATGCGTTGGACCCCAATGCCCCAAAAATTCGGAATTCGACAGATCTGGACCGGACCAGAGATGAACTATATCCTCAATCACGACAATGAATTAGAAGAATGGAACGTTTCCTATACCAATTGGTTTGAATTCGACTCTGGAGACTATATCCTTTTCAACGGCAGACGCACCTTCGAGCGACTCAACGAAGTCTTCGATTTTAGGGACGGCGTGGAAATTCCGATAGGCGACTACGCCTCTAACGCATATAGCGTCCGTGTCTCCACCAGTGATAGCCGTCCAATCAGCGCAACTCTCGGGGGCGGTATCGAGGATTTCTACAAAGGCGAAGTGCGTAGAGCCTATATCCAAACGACTCTTAAACCGAATCCGCATATAAGTTTGAGCGCACAATATCAATTTAACCAGGTGGTGGACCTACCAGAAGTGTATTTTACCGACGGGCAGCCCCGTCCTGTCTACGCCAACCTTTTCAGGGGTAGACTTGATTACTCTTTTTCCACGGCAATCTTCGCAAAACTCTTCGCACAATGGAATACTGACTCGAACGTTGTATCTACCAACTTCCTAATCAATTATATCTACCGTCCGGGAAGTGATTTTTATTTCGTATTCAATCAGACTTATGATACCGACGGTGCCACGAAGTCTACACTGTTGGATTCAACCGTTGTCGCAAAGATGACCTATTGGTGGAACCCATAATAGAAGTGCCAGAACCTGTTTGATTAAGGGAATTTAGTTTTTTAGGACGGTGCCGAATCCGGACATTTCGCTGTAGAGGTAAACTCCCTCTTGCGATTTTTTAATGAAAATGGGCAAAAAACGAAAATTGAGGGCCCCTCAAAGGAGGCAACGTTTGTGAACGAGTATCTATCTTCTTTACTACACTTTCAGAGACTTACAATTTTTTTGATTGCTGTTACGCTATTGAACGGTTTTGTTAGCGTCCACGCCGAACTGCACAACAAGCAGATTAAAGCATACCGTACCTACCAGAGCATTGAGATTGATGGCGATTTAACGGAAGAGGATTGGCAGCACGCAGAGGTTATGGACCGATTTATCCAAGTCGAGCCTTATGAAGGCGAAGACCTTTCCGAACCAATGGAACTCCGGATTCTCTACGACGATGAAAACATCTATTTCGGTTTCACCTGTTACGATTCGGAGATGTCCAAACTCATCGCCAATGAAATGCGCCGAGATTCACGCGACCTACACGAAAATGACAATGTTTTCGTACTATTGGACACATATAACGACAAACGGAGCGGCTTTTTCTTTCGGATGAACGCTCTCGGTGCAGTACAAGACAGAGCTATTACGAACAGTGGTGATACATTTAACTCGGATTGGGATGCTGTCGTCGCATGCAAATCGAAAATCAACGATTCCTACTGGACGGCGGAACTCAGCGTTCCGTTTAGTCAACTCCGCTTTGAAAAGAACGATCCAATGACATGGGGCATCAATGCCGGACGTGGGATCGCCCGTTCACGAGAAGAAGCAATCTGGAATCCCGTCCCCTCCTCTTACGGCGGTAGAGCCAAATACCGAACAGCACACGTCGGAAGCCTCGTCGGATTAGAAGGGATCGCACCCTCCCGAAACTTAGAAGTTCTCCCCTATATTCTGCCCGGAATCGCCCAGGTCAGTGACGACGACGCAAACCTCGAAACGACCCGCGAATTTAAACTCGGTTTTGACGCAAAATATGGTATCACTTCAAACCTCACCGCTGATATTACCTATAACACAGACTTTGCCCAAGTTGAAGCAGATGACGAACAGGTAAATCTCACCCGATTTAGCCTCTTCTTCCCCGAAAAACGTCCGTTCTTTTTGGAAGGCGCAGGACTTTTTGATTTTGGAGTCCCGCGGACGAGTTTCCGCCGACCCCCACCGATGCTCCTCTTCTATAGTCGACGCATTGGACTTGCTGAAGGAAACGCCATTCCTATTATTTTCGGTGGAAAAACAACAGGTAAAATCGGATCTTACGGGGTTGGGTTTCTCAACGTCCTTACCGATGAATTCCACGATGACATTACCGATGATGATCCTGTCAATGTACCCCGAACGAACTTTTCCGTGCTTCGACTCACAAAAGACATTGCCGCGGGTTCGCGGGTCGGAGTAATTGGCGTCAATAAAGACGAATTCGGGGATTACAACCGCGCCGGCGGTCTCGACTTTGAATATCGACCCAGTGATCGTTTAAATGTACGGGGTATGTGGGCATTGACTGCCGAACCCGGGACGTCCAGTATGTTTGGGCAAAACAACTCTTGGTATCTCGGTTCCCAATGGCAGAGCAATGTTTTTCGTGTAGAGGGTTCATATACCGACATCGGCGAGGATTTCAATCCCGCCGTAGGATACGTCCGCCGTACCGGCATCCGTCATTTCCGAAGCGAGATGCGCTGGACACCAAGACCCCAAAAATTCGGGGTACGGCAGGTTTGGACAGGACCCGAGATGAATTATCTGCTCGATCACGACAACAAAGTGCAAGAATGGGATATCTCCTATCTCAATTGGTTTGAGTTCAACACCGGTGACTATATCATGTTCAGGGGTAGGCGCAGTTTTGAGCGGTTGGACGAGATTTTCGATTTTCGGGACGGTGTAGAAATTCCAATAGGCAGCTACCACACTAACACATACAGTGTCCGTCTCTCCAGTAATGATAGTCGAGTAATTGGTGGAACGCTGGATGTCGGTATTGAGGATTTCTACGAGGGTGAAGTTCGCAGAGCCTCTATAGAAACCGTCCTTAAACCGAATGGAAATATCGCTATGCGGGCAGAATACCAATTTAATCAGATCGTTGACCTGCCTGTAACTTACTTCACCGACGGAGAACCTCATCCTGTTTATGTCAATCTTTTCCGAGGTAGACTCGACTATTCCTTTTCCACGGAACTCTTCGCAAAAGTCTTTGCACAATGGAATACGGATGCAGACGTTGTGTCTATGAACTTCCTGGTTAATTACATCTATCGTCCTGGAAGCGATTTCTATTTCGTTTTCAATCAGACTTACGATACCGATGGCGCAACACAATCTACACTCCTGGATTCCACGGTTGTGGCAAAGATGACCTATTGGTGGAACCCCTAATGTGAAGACCAAATCCATCGAATTTGAAAAAATTGACATAAAAAGAGAAATGTGGTACAATTAGAGCGTTTTATATCCAAATTGTGCTATATTCTATAGAGACCATTAAACCTTCTCTTAGCATTTGATGTCAAAATAAGTACGTGCGATTATAAATGGTTTTTAGTTTTTTCACAGACCCGTTTCAGTTAAACCTCTTAGAATCGGGTCCATATAGACAGGTTCCGAACCGAAATCATAGGTTCTTCTTTTTATAGGAGGAAGACAGATGAGTAGCAGAACTTCCGGCATGCTTACTGAAATGCGGCAACGTCGGGCAGAGCGCAAAAAACCGAAGCGTTTTGTTGCACTGAAGAAGGTTTCGCTGGATGCCAGTCAACAACAAGGTATTTCCACTGCAAAAGCAAACGTAGTGAAGCATCCGATCACACAAAAGCACGTCGGGCGGAGTTCCACAGCGTTTTCAGTAGCAATCGCATTTCACGTAATTATTGGGTTTGTTATTAGTGCTTTCTTTATTGCCGAGCAGATTGAAATGAATCAAGAGACGTTTGATATTAGCATCGTCACAGAAGAGCCAAAAACCAAGCGTCGACTCCGACGCAGAGAGACACCAAAGTTTGAAACAAAACCACAACAGCAGCAAGTTCTTATTCAGCGCCCGCTTGCGACCGCCACTTCACAATTGCCCTCAAGGGACGGATTCGTCATCCCGCAAGGCGCGGAAGCAACCGTTGACCTGTCAACACCTGGCGCAGACGAAGGTCCCAAAATGATAGAGGTCGAGCGAAATTTCGCCCAACCCTCGCGGTCATTGGAACCAGAGACAAAGACACAGGGCTTTGAAATTCAGCGTGAAGCACCATCACTGATTAACAAACTTGATGTCGGTGACTCATTAGAAGCAGGCCCCGGATTGGGGAGTGTCGATTTCGAGCCTGAACCTGGTGTTGTTCCACCAGCAAGGAAGTACATTCCGGATCCGAAGGATTATTATCCAGATGCAGCAAAAAGAGCAGAGAAAGAAGGCAAGGTTATTCTGAAAGTAACTATCGACGAAAATGGTATTCCACGAGACATTGTAGCACTGACAAGCCTCGGGTTTGGATTTGAGGAAGCGGCAATTGAGATCTTAAAGAAGAGCACCTTTCGTCCCGCTACAAAAGGTGGAGAACCGATCAGTCTGGAAGTCGAAATACCCGTTGATTTCAAGCTTAAGGATAACTAAGAATACCACTTACTGATGTAGCGTCTCCGTCCTTACTTCAGGACAGAATTTACCCTATTTTCAGTAACCCCTTTGCTGCGAAATTCCGCACTAAATTGACAACAGATTGACGGGCTGTCTCAGCGATTTGCGTCTGTTCAAACGTCAGTGCTGCGATTTCCGCTTCCAGTGCTTCTGCCTCTGACCCAGACATATTCTCAAAGAATCGATCGTGTACTGTAACGGGCGCGTTGTGCAACGCAACCGCTAAGGTTTGCTTGTCGAGTACTTTCAGGACGGTTTTAATCGCCTCGTTCTCTAATTCACCTAAACCCTCAAAGGTAAACAGTTGTTCAGAGACACTATTTACCATCTTGGGGTTTTTTTCTGCCAAAGTTTCCAACAACTGATTCTGTTCCGCTACATCCATGTAGGATAATAATTTGGCAAGGTTTGTTGTGCCTTTCCCTAAGAAAGTGGTTTGCTGGAGTGTCTCCTTAATTTTAGCGATATGCTCATGCCATATTTGAGTCGCACGTTCAGCATCAATGACCTCTGTAGCAGTTATCTGCTCAGCAATACTCACCTTCCTGTCGAAGGGTAACTGCGCGAAAAGTTTCCCGGCGTATGCAGCAAGAGCATTGCCGATGAGGTCACTCTCCAAGTGGGCACACATCACAAAAAACACAGCAGCATCGGTGTCGTCTACATTTTGGAACGCTGTCAAAACAACTTGTGGATGGGTCTCATCAAGCAAAACCACCAATTCTTTTAGCGCAGCTTCATCTAAAAGCGGAGACATCGCCTGTGCGTCTGTATTAGGAAGTGACACCTCGTACCCCCTTTTCGCCTGCGACCACTTCACCGATGAGGTAGGTAGACTCTCCAGATGCATTGAGAGACGATAGCGCAATATCGACATCATCTGGCGAAAGGACGACCACCATCCCAACTCCCATATTGAAAACCCTATACATCTCTGCGTCTTCAACGTCCCCTTTTGCCTGTAAAAACGAAAAAATAGACGGAATCTCCCACGTCCCTTTTTGGATTTCGGCTACACAGTCATCGGGTAGAATCCGCAGCACATTCGCCGGGAGCCCACCACCGGTGATATGCGCCAGTCCTTTAATCTGACATACCTCGCGGAGTGCCAACACAGATTTTACATAACTCTTGTGGGACGCGAGGAGGGTGTCCCCAACCGTTTCTGAGAGTTCTGGTAGGTAGGTGTCAACGTCGTAGTTGCACCGTTCAAACAGAATACGACGCACCAACGAAAAGCCGTTAGTATGTAAACCCGCCGAGCCTAACCCGATGAGCTGATCTCCAGGTGTAATTGTATCGCCAGTAATCACATCTTTTTTTTCTACTACACCGACGATTGTACCAACCAAATCGTATTCACCAACGGCGTAGAAGTCAGGGAGTTCCGCGATCTCACCACCGATGAGCGCGCATCCAATCTCCCGGCAACCCGATGCCAAACCGTCAATAACCTGCTCAATCACCGATGGCACCACTTTATTAATGCCGATATAATCAAGAAAGAAGAGCGGCTCAGCACCCTGCACAACGATGTCGTTTCCACAATGGGCAACAATATCAAACCCAACGGTATCGTGTCGCGAGGCTTTAAACGCAACTTTTAATTTCGTACCGACACTATCTGTACTGGAGACGAGAACAGGTTCGTCATACGCTTTAAGTGCGAACAACCCGCCAAAACTTCCAACATCACTGAGTACTTCGGGACGATAGGTCGTCTGAACCAGTCCTTTTAGCCGTTTTATCGCCTCGGCTTCGGCTTCAAATGAGACACCCGCATCGGCGTATGTCAACGGCTTTTTATCTGCCATCTGATTTTTCTTGTTCCTTCATTAATTGTTTGCGCAGCGGTGAAACACTTTGTTTTCGCGGTCTCAATAGGCTAATGACCAATACAATGCCGCTAATAACCAACGCAATGAGAACACCTGTATCCTCGGCTTCAGCCGGTGTCATACCGGGTCGTAATTTCCCAATTAGGGGCGGGAGAACCCTGCTGAGAACCATACCGAGGATCGCACATCCGAGCAAAGAGATGAGCGTATGCCGCCCTTGCGCTGTCCCTATCGGATTCGGTCTTTTCTGTTTACCACGTTGTCTATACTGCATAAAAGTTCCTTGTCGGGCAACACTAATCCAAACTTACACTGGACTTACGCACTTCAACCCATAACCCACAACCCAGTACCCACAACCCAGTACCCATAATCCACTAATCTACAATCAAGGGTAGCTGCTCTGAAGGCTCGTCCACAAACGGGATTGGATATTCTCCATCAAAACAGGTGGTACAAAAGTCTTGAGATGCCTTCACCGAGTTGAGCATGCCATCAATGCTCAGATAACCGAGGCTGTCAGCACGAATATATTTACGGATCTGTTCAATCGTGTGTGAACTGGCAATCAACTCGCCACGTGTCGGCGTGTCCACACCATAGAAACATGAAAATTTATTCGGAGGGGATGCAATACGGAGGTGGACAGCGGTCGCGCCACCTTGCCGAACGATTTTGATGAGTTTCCTACTATTCGTCCCACGCATAATCGAATCATCTACAAGCACGACCCGTTTGCCGCGGAGGACATCGCGTATCGGATTCAACTTTATCTTCACCATGAGTTCTCTGATATCCTGCGTAGGATTCATAAAAGAGCGTCCAACGAAGGTATTTCTCGACAATCCTAAATCGAAAGGAATACCAGACTCCTCAGCATAACCGAGGGCGGCAATTGTTGCAGAATCGGGGACCGGGATAACAACATCCGCTTTGACGGGATGCTCACGGGCGAGCTGCCTACCGAATTCACGGCGCGTACTATTCACGCTCTGACCGAACATCATACCATCCGGGCGTGCCAGATAGATATATTCAAAGATACACTGCGATAATTTTGGCTCTCTCCTACGAAAACGGAAGGATTCTACGCCGCGACGCGCAGAACGTATAAATATCAACTCACCGGGTTCCACCTCACGGATCGGCTCCGCTTCAATCACATCAAGCGCACACGTTTCGGACGCAAGGACATAAGCATCATCAAGTTTACCCAGCCAGAGCGGACGGAATCCGTGCGCATCGCGCGCACCTATGAGTGTATTCTTATCCATGCACACGAAGGAATAAGCCCCTTCAATACTCCGAAGTGCGTCAATAATTCTATTTTCCAAAACCTGTTTCCGAGAATGTGCTATAAGATGGAAAAAAACCTCGGTATCTAAACTTGTGCTGAAGATTGAACCCGCATTCTCCAGATGGTTCCGAATGTACGATGAGTTGACCAGATTGCCGTTATGACCAAGCGCGAGGGGACCCTGCTTGTAATTCCGAACCAGCGGCTGCGCGTTCTCCAGTGTACTTTCCCCCGCTGTGGAATATCGGTTGTGTCCAATAGCGATATGACCATTGAGTTGCGCTAAAACCTCAGTCGTAAAGACAGAATGGACAAGACCCATGCCGTGGTGATACGTAAACTTTTCACCATCTGACGCGATAATCCCACTGCTCTCTTGCCCCCGATGCTGCAGGGCACGTAACCCCAAATAGGTTAGCTCTACCGCTTTAGGGTGACCGAAGACACCGAAGACACCGCATTCGTCCTTTGGTTTATCATCATATTGCATGTTGGCGAGTAAAACCTCCAGCATACGCTTTTAGATCTTCGCAACCGTTCATGAAAAATAACCTTTCTAATATTTATCCATGTTCCGCGCTGACTTCGGTATTTTCAGATGCTGCCAATCGGTATCCGAATATCGCGCCGATAGGAACAGCAAGAATATACCAAATCTCGACCGGTAAACCCAACGACACCCACCCGCGCATGGGTAACGAAATAACATACGCCAGTGCCTTAAGCAGCGGAAGGATCAACGCCAAAATCAGGTTCGGTCTACCAAATATCTCCCATGGAACGTTAAGCAGCGCAAGCAAACCGACGACAGCGGGCGGCCCCAAAAATGCCCCTGAATAAAGCGGTTTTAAGGGGATGCTAACACCGAATTTTTGACTCACAAAACGGATACCTTGGCTCGCTCCGATGATCACCGTTGCGTACCAGACACTCAAGGAAATGAGGAGCAGCAAACCGACCCAAAAGCCATGGCGAATCCGATCCCCGAGTAGCACTTGCCAAATAAAATTCTCAAACACCAATAGGCAGATCCAACCGCCTAATAGCCCAACAATACTCCCAGCAGCAATTTGCCCAAGGGTTAACGTGACACTACTTTTTTTCATACACTCCAGTCCCTCTCTTAAATTTAATTCCATTGTACCATTATCCAACATAAATGTCAAAAAAATCTAATCTTTCTTCTGTAGGAGAGAACTCCCAAAAACACCTCATCCACTGTCAGGGTCCAAGTAATTGTGCGTCTTACACAATTGATCCTTACTTTACACTTAGGGACGGTTCAATCCGTCGCGCCCCAAGTCGAAAAAGTGCGTCATTTGCTGGTGTGTCAAAGGTGAAAACAGATTTACCCCAAGCGATTATCATCTGCGCAAATTCCAAGATTTTACTATCCGCTGCAGCATGCGCAATACAGATATTATCAGCAAATGCCGCAACAAAGGCGTTGCGCCGGTTCGCCAATGCTGCTGTCGTTCGTTCCTGATTCTCGAAAATAGACAGAATCAAGAGACGATCTTGGGATAATGCATCCTTCCACGCCGGTTTCGGTCGCATCCGTTCGATACTCCTTGCAGGGCAAACGAGGATCGGTTGTGAACCACGCAGTAAAACGCGTAGGCACTCCTGTTCAACTGGAGAGTGATACCCACCGATTGTTGGGATGCCTGCTTTTCTAAATTCCTGTGCCAAGTCGTGTGCTTTTAGGATGATCTCCCCCGGACATTTGCTGGAGCAGAAAAGTGCCCAGAGGTCTCCATTTAAGGCGGTGTTTTGTCCAGGTAACAAGTTGAGATTCCCGCGTGTCCAGATCGTTTCTGGAGTTTCTGTTTTTAAATACCGCTCCAATCCTGCTGGATAATTCGTGTCTGTTCGTCTGATAACTTGAACGGGTTGCATCACTTCACTCGCAAGGTTTCTTAACTGTTATGATAACTCCTTGTGCGAATCGTTCACTTAATCGCTTACCTAATCGCTTACCTAATCGCTTACTTTTTGTACGTACTTGGTTCCTCTTCCCTTGCCTATTACGTGTAATAAACCTTTATCAGCCATGTTTTTTAGTTCCTCATAGGCAACCCGGCGCGAGACATTGTTGAGCTCTACGTACTCTTTTGTCGCAATTTGCCCGTTATTTTCTACATAAAATAGAGCCTTCTTTTGACGCTCGTTCAACTGCTCTGAAATATCATCGATTTCTATAAAAGTGCTCTCTTGAATCGGGGAATCAAAGATGATTTTCGTCTCAAGCGGGTGAAATACATAACGCGGTGCTTTGTTTCCCCACTCCTCACAGAGTCTTCGCATCATTCTGATACCAGCACCGTACCGTTCAATAAAACCAATATCAAACATGAATTGACTCAAAGTAGGGTTCACCGGTTTGTGAGTCGGTTCATCTGGGCTAACACCTTCTGGAAAAGTGCCGGGGTTAATGATCTCAACGCGATTGTCAAATATGAAAACGCGGACATCCGCGGTTTCTTGATAGTCGCGATGAATCAAGGCGTTGATAATCGCCTCTCGTAGTGCATTAAGTGGGTATTCAAACTTATCATCGCGTTGGAAACTCCTTGAGGTCCGAAAACTGAGAAGGCGGATGTTTCTTCTTATGAATTCCTCAGCGGTATTAACGTTCTCCCATAAGGTTTCAAAGCAGTCAACGCGATCAATGACCGGATGGAGAACGGATGTTCCCTTGAACCTAACGACCCGTAATTGTGCGTTGTAGAAGAATCTGCGTTGGGGGTGCTTACTGAAAAAAAGAAGGCCAGCGTGGGTTGGCGTGCCATCATCGCCGACACCATTAATGTTTTTCAAAAATGCTGCCATGCTCATACCTTGCGGTTTAGACACATTTCGGATTGTCTCTCGACGGGTGAGGTACCACTCAACTTTTTTCTCATCTATATCATCCATGCCAGCGCGTGTAACTAAGAGACCATCCCAGGTGTGTCCAGTGGCATCAAGGTGCATCTGGGCAATCTCTTGGGGAGACATGACGCGGTTGCTATTCCCTACTCTTTTATAGCACCGTCCTTTAACAGAGACAGGTTTTATCGAGCACTCTGCAACACGTATCCACAGCACCAATTTCCCTTCCACGCCAACGACTCCAACTTCTATATTCACCCGTGGCTCAGTCGCTTGGTCAATTCGGTTTGACCAATTTCTTAGGGTCTCTTTGCCGATAGTAATTCCCCTAATTTCTCCGCTATCAGACACACCTATAAGAACAGTGCCACCGTCGGTATTGGCAAACGCAGCAGCGGTCTCAATGGCTTCCTGATCGAAGTTTTCTTTGAATTCGGTCGTGGCATTTTCGCCTTGTGCAATGTATTGTTTGAGATCAGTGATTTCCATAATTTTTCAGGTCTCACAATATGTTTAGGACTCCTTAGCACTTACGTATGCTGCTCTTTTGTAGCATAACCGGTGTAGGGGTTGGGTTTCCCAATCCGTGCCTTCCAAACGTTTATGTTTGTCCAAGAATTCCTATCTCACAGCATGCATTACGGTCAAAATTGCGTAAGTCCTGCTCCTTTTGCATACAATTTTAACAGAAGTTGGGAATACGTGCAACCGTATTGTGTAAAAATCCAGGGGCATTTAGTTTTCCAATAATTTGAGTCCGGAAGCCCGAACTTGTTCGGGAAAAGTGTGCTATCCCGAATACATTCGGGCATCCGGAAACGGGAAGGTTTTATGTAGGTAAACTTAACTCTTAAAACTAAATAGCCCTAGCAAAAATCCCAAAAAGAAAATAGCGCGTTTCAGAGTACTTCAGAGTAAAGTCTGAAAAGTGATACATTTGAATAAGGATTGTAAATCCATACTGGGACTGAGTTTTAGGCGGTTTTTGGAGAAAGGTTCTCGGAAGGCTTACTCTGAAATTTTATAGGAGGAAGGACTTAGATTTATACTGTCTGAATCAGGATTTGCAGGATTATGGGATTTTCAGGATAGGAAAGGGACAACGTTCTTTAGTCTACCGAGGAAGATGCTTTCTGTGGTAGGTTTCAATGCGATTCACGGAGATCTTTTTAAGGTCAGGGGGTCCGTGGAACGCAATATAGCCTCTCTCCGTGAAACACGAAATGGTAAATTAGAATTAACGAAATATCCATGCGAACTGTCTGGATAAATTAGTAATTAGCGACTGTGTAGAGCCAATGCCGCTGTCCCTGAACGCGGTAAAATCCGCGATTTAGACAACCAGCCGTATCAATTCCCTAAACCCACCCGATATTTGATGTCGTAGTTGGTGATGAAGTCTAATTCTTCATCAGTGAAGCCGTAGTGGTTGGGCGAGGACAAGGTCAGATCGGGTTATCATCTGAACGCGGGAATATCGGTAGGTAAGCCAACCCGCATGAAAAAACGGGCAAAAGCCTGAGAGAGATGTTCTCGGTATGGAGGGAGCAACCGAATACGATTTTGGGATTCTCCCACAAACGCCCTACAAAAATCTAACGGAAGCGTGTAAGTATTGTGAAAGTCAACAATTCTGAATTCTCTTTCTGCATTAGGTAATTCACACTCGTTTAGCAGGTGATGAGCTGGAAGTTGCCCCCTACGTGCTTCTTCCATACCTTTGTTCGTAGCTAAATGTCCCTGTGTGTATTCTGAACGATTCCATAAAAAGCAGAGCAAGACCTGGGTGATTTTTTCTCTACCCTTAACCATATCACAACTTTGGGACATAACGATCACATTCCGTCGTGTCAACCTGAAATTTGCTTCTAAGGAATTTAGGGTCAAATTGGCCGGTGGAAGAAATATAGGACAACCTTCCAGAATATCTCCTTGCTCTATTTCATCACTATCTACCAAACAATACCAAGGATAAGTTGTTTTCACAATATTCATAAGGAACAGATGTTTATTATTCCCAAGGATCCTCAACCGGAGTTGGTTTACTTGGTTCTTCGTATATCAATTTAACTCGTATTGTGCTAAATTCACACCGAGGAGTGATTATATCAGCATCCAGGTTAAGAATATCCTCTTCATTATAGACTGGAAAAGGAGGTAGTTGCTGTCGTATATCTGCAAAATCTTGGGTTACGCCAGATTCTATCTTTTCGCCAAAGTTTAATTCAAGGGATGCACTTGGGTCTTGCGCGAAAGGTTCTGGGATGTCTGATGTTCCACTTTCACCGAGCAGGAAAATTGCACTTCCAACTATTACTGCTACAGTAGTGCCAAATCCAGACCTTGTTTTCACGCTTTGCTGGAAAGGTTTTAAAATATCCAACTTTTCCGCTTCACCATGGAGAGATGGAAAGACTATATCCCTATTTATTGTTGTTGCTTCTTGTGTGTAGCGAGTTCTCACGATTTTCGCCCCCAAAACTTCTCTTGAATTTCGTCGTTCACAAGAGAAGTAAAAAGGTTGGTAATTGCATTATGTGCATCTTCAAACCAGGTTTGCCTCGGTTGATATGGTTGGTCACTTAGTGCGTTAAATTCCATGTGAAGGACTTCTTGATTGTCAGAAATCCGACGGGCACTACGAATTGAGGTTCTTAACTGTCCCAAGCTGCCTGGTAAATCTAAGATAGTTTGCCAATTGATACCTCTTACATTGTTTAAAGGTATGCCCTGTCTTGTGAGAGATAATAAGTTTGGGAAAATATTTTCCAAATTGCCAGGATTTTCCCACCCGTGTCCTTTGGGAATGAGGTCAATATATGTTAATTCGTATTCCCTTGGTACAAGATTCCCTAAGTTTTCCTCTAACAGAAATTCTTGGAAACCAAATAGATATTTTTCAAAGTCCTCGACAACTTTTTCGTAACCCGGATATTTATCCTCTGGTCGTCTTTTTCGCCAATTATGAAGGAAGCGGTTCCGTTGTACTTGGATAAGTCCGTTTTCGTTTTCGTGTATGAACCAGACCCTTGGTAATGGAAACTTGTCAGGGCTTCCAAAATCTTCTTCGGACACAGGCCCCACTATGATTTGGTCTTCGGTCATCGGAAAATCGCTTCTGAACTTTTGCCATAGCACACCGAAATGCCCCGATTGTAACTGCTTAATTGGATCGAAGCGTATACCGCAAACGATCTCGTCAATAGGCGGGTTCTCATATATTATGGTGGATTGTGTTGTTTTCATTGGATGTTTAGAACCTGTTTCGCTTAATTGTTTTCGCACAGTTTAATTTATCTTCTCTATACACTTTGACGAATTATTTTAACATAAGTTGACAATTGAGGCAATAATTTAAATTATTTACAGTAAACATAACCCAAGTTGCCAGTTTGTAGCATAACCTGTTAAGTTGTGCATCTGAAGACGCAAACTAAATGAAGATTAATTTATTAATTCGGTAATTCTAATTCACCCCAAACCCGGTAGGTGCGGTTTCCTAACCGCATCGAATATTACCGAAATATTTTCTTAAACTTCATACAGTTTGCGCTACAAAACGCCTCGATCATCGACAGTTTTGAGTAAAAAACGGGGTATGCATGTCTAAAATCGTGTAAGTAGCAACTTGTGTACTGCCATCGGGAATTAGGGCCACCCTCTAAAACAAGATTGTGATAGAATAACAATCTACTGAAAGGAGCATTCCGATGGCAAAACGAAGAAACTTCACCCCCGAGTTTAAAGCAGAAGTCGTGCTTGAGGCACCCCGTGGTGAAACTTCGCAAGCAGAACTGTGTAGACACCATAACCTCAGCGAACAACAGCTCTCGAAGTGGAAGCAGCAAGTCGTTGAAAATGTGGCGACGCTGTTTGTCTCCACGGATTAGCAAGCAAGCAAGGATGCTGAGCGTATCGCGCACCTTGAACGCCTCGTTGGGAGAATGGCCGTGGCAATGGACATCGAAAAAAAAGCATTGACTTTCTTGGAGTGACACCGTCTCAACAGCGATGCCTCGTTGAGAAGTTGCGGACGCAACATTCGGTGCGAGAGATTTCTCAGGTGCTGGGTTTCAACCCGAACCTGTTCTATTATCAACCGAAAAGCGACCCTTCTGAAGCCGAGCTCCGAGCGGAAATAGAGGCGTTAGCCCTGCGATATCCAAAGTATGGGTATCGACGTATCACGAAGTTATTGGTGCGTATGGGATACCGCGTTGGGTATCGACGTATTGCTCGGTTGATGAAAGCAGCACACCTGTGTGTATCAGTGAAACGGACCTGTCAAACCACGAGATCCCTTGAAGGTGAAATCCCCTGGGTCAATAGAGTTCAGGGGCTTGAAGTCTCTCGAGCCGATCAGGTCTGGGTCGGTGATATTACCTACGTCCGTCTCAACAGACGCTTCATCTATCTCGCTTTGCTCATGGATGTTTTCACTCGGATGATAAGAGCGTGGCATCTGGGTCCACACTTGACGCAATCACTGACTTTGAAACCCTTGGAGACAGCCTTAGACCAAAGCGGGTCTCCAGAGATCCATCATTCCGATCAAGGCGCGCAGTATCTTTCAAAGGCGTATCTCTCAATACTCAAAGCACACGGTATTCAGATTTCGGTAGCGCGCAGCGGGTGTCCTTGGGAGAACGGATACGCCGAAAGGTTGATCCGAACGCTCAAGGAAGCAGAAGTTTGTCTCAACGACTATCAGGACATCCATGAAGCGAGAACCCGCATTGGGCATTTTATCAGACAGGTGTATCATCAGAAACGTCCTCACTCGGCGTTAGGGTATCTGACTCCAGCCGAATTTGAGAGACAAAACTTATCTTAACTTTGCTAAATTCTGGCCCTAATAAGCGTTGGCACTTCATTGGGTTAAACATACTCGATTGTTCCGTAAATATATGGAATGTGTTGACCCCCGCTAGATGACCTTACCGGTTGGCCTCGTCAATTTCCTAACCCCATACGATACTTAATATCATAGTTGATGATGAAATCCAATTCCTCGTCTGTGAAGCCGTAGTGTTCGGCAAGCACACGGTCAATTTTGTCTATGATGGATTTGGAGTGACGGGGAAAAAACTCATCATAGATTACTTTACCAGTGGTTTTGTAGTTTGTTTCTTTGCGATTTGCGTGCTTACGATAGTCCTCCATTAGTTCTTCCGTTATTTTGGACAATTGAATCAACTGCATCTGATTTAAATTCTCGGGAGTAAAAGAAAAATTGACAATTTCTCTCATATTAAGATGTCGGCAATCGGAGGAAATGATAAACCACCAATAAAACAAAGAACTGTTGAGTAAGCAGCAAAACGCAAAGGCGTTTTCCTTTTTGCTGAAACGTAGATCCTTTATTTGCTGGGACTGTTTTTTTCCGTCCCGTTCATTCCAGAAGTAGGGAACAAAATCGGTGGCGCGAATCCAGTATTGAGGCGAATTGTGAAAACGGCAGGCGAATTTTCCAGTCTTAAAACTCAAAAAGGCTTTCTTTGTATTCTTGAGTTTGTTGACAATACTTTTCCCAACGCAACCCGCTATCTTAGGAAATATACCTTTAAGGCAGATATTCGTTATATTTGCATAAAATATTCCTTGAAACAGAGTTGAACGGGTTTCTGTGAACCATCTTTTATATTGCGTGGAATACACTGTTGCTGTATTCAGATTCACTTCTTTCTTAGAAAGAAAAATAGTAGCTCGTATATGCTGAAGATCGTCAAAGAGTTTTCCGGGTCTGTCATCGAAATTGGCAAACCAACTTTTCCTATTTTGAGTCTTAAAAAGCGATTGTGCTGAAATCATACGATCGGTGCATACTAAAGGCAGTTGAACAATCATTCCTACCGATCCCTTGCTCAAGTCGAAAGACCTTTCAATAGACATCGGATACAAATTCCCACAATCTTCGGTCTTGTATCCTTTTACTGTGTATTGCTTCTTGACCTCCCTATACTCCTTATACGGCGGGTTACCAATAATCACATCAAATCCACCGTCTTCGAGAATACCATAAAACGCAATAAACCAGTGAAAAGGTTTGTGTGAATTCAACCACTTTTCGTAATCAGATTGTTTGTTCGGATCAACGCCATACTCGTCGGCAAGATATAAGTTGAGTTCATCTTCTAATTCTTGGAGTCTACTCTGCAAGTTCTGTTTATCGGCTGGTGTCACGGCACCGCCTAATGTTGTCTGTTGTCTGCGAAATTCTTGAAATAGAATTTTCACGTCCTCAGCCTTTTCTTTAATACGCACCATTGCATTCTCAAAATCAAACCTACCTTTCTCCGGTCTTTCCACCGCATCATAAGTCGCATAGCCGACAAGGGTATTGCCTGCCTGAACGTTGAAGTCGATGTCTGGCAGCGGTTCAATCCGTCGGACATCCTCAATCTGTGCGATCATTTTGAGGAAGAGACGGAGCTTGCAAATCTCAACTGCTTCGTCCATGATGTCTACACCGTAGAGGTTATTAATGATAATGGATTTGAGGATAAAATACTTGCGATTCGGATGCTCCTCAATGCGGTCAAGGAGTTCGCGGAAGTCCCTGTATCTACGGGAGGATCGCGATTCGGAAACCGCGCGTACCTCGTCAAGAAAAACTTGCATCCGATCAAGACACGCCTCATAAAGCGGTTCAAGGATATTCAAGGCAGCAAAGAGAAACGCACCGGAACCACAGGTAGGATCAAGAATTGTCACCTCAGTGATGGATTTCCAGAAGGCGCGGAGTAACTCAGGTCCCTCACAATTTTCAATGACATCCTGCGCGAATTGGCGGATGTTCAAGTTATAGGTAATCAGATCGTTGATGTTGTCTATTTCCCCGTTTGCGAGTTTGCCTTGGAGGGTTTTACAACGTTGCTGCCGTGCGACGGTCTCGCGCCAAATTTCTGTCGGTAAGGCGTATTTATCGGGTGCAAGTTCATTCCACTCGGTACGTTTGGAAATATCGTTGATGCCAGCAGCGATTTCTGGTGGGAGTTGTTCTCTGACACCTTTTTTGACAGCATCGTAGATGTAGCGGCCAGGGTCGTCTTGCAGGAGTTGCCACACAGAAGCATCGCCTTCAAATGCGATTTTACAAGCCTTTCTCGCCTTGTCAAAGAGAAACGGAATGATGGTATTTTTGCTGATGTACTCCGTGATGTCCTCTTTGGTGTAGTAGGCACCCATCTGTTTCTGGTTGATGTACTTTTCAAAGATATAACCAAGTACATCGGGGTTAATCTCGTTATCGTTCCGTAGCGGACGGTCATCAAGGTGCCACTGGTATTGCTCAAAGAATTTGAAAATCTGTTCAAATGCCTTGTCGGGGATCTCAATGTTTTCGCCGTGAAGTGTCTCCAGTTGATGTTTTTGAAAGATACCGCCGTTGAGATACGGGATTTTGCCGAGCAGACGTTTCATCTCTCTGCTCCGCTCGTTTTCTGGCTTGGCGAACCCTTCAAAGAAAAGGGGACAAAGGAAGTCTTTGTAGTATCGGTTGGTCCCGTTCGCTTGGCTCCGTACCAGTTTGGCATGCAGATAATTTTCGTTGTTATCAAGGAAACTTTTCTTCTGAATGAAGTAGATGAACATTAGACGATTGAGCATTACAGAGACATACCACTTTTGCATATCATCATCGGGCACCCCTTTGAGGAATTTGAGGAACGCGGTATGTTCTCTTTTAAAATGGTCATAGAATTTTTTGGTGACCTTTTCAACGTCGAAAGCAGTCTGAACTCTTCCTATTACGCCGAAGAGCCCAAGTTCCTCTTCTTCGTCAAGCGTAAAAACAATATCGCGCAATTTTTGAATGAGGGATTCGCCGGAGTGTTCGTTGCTGTTATAGCGGTGTTCACGACAGGCGTCGGGTTTGCCTTGTTCCCGTTTGACCCACTGCCATATCTGTATGGTTTTGTCAGCGTCGGTGTAGATGATAAAGTGTTCGTGGGCGGATTTGGCGACCTGTTTTTGGATCTTGCGGCGGGTGGCGTAATCGGGGATGCGTCCGTCGGTTTCAATTGCTGGACACTCAAAGACAATCACCCCGCGTTTTTCAGCGATTGCGGTGAGTTGATATTCGGTTTCGTCTACTGCGATGTTGAGGGTTTGGGTGTGATACTCCCAACCGAGTTGTTGTGTAAAGAGGTTTTCAAAGTCGGATTCTCTGAGGTATTGGCGTGTTTCTTGGAGGTTCAGCATTAGGGTTTTCTGTTAACTTAACGTTAAAGGTTTAGCCATTGACGCACTGCATCTTCAACTGCAGATAATTGGGAGGGCAGAAGATCTCCCAATTTTTTCAAACATTTCGCTTCTGAGACAGTAATTAAACTCTGTGCGTCAAAAACACCAGTGGCATTTAGAAATCTTGTTTCTACAAAGACCTCAAACCTTGAGCGACGCGAAGCGGTTGTATGGGTCACCACGGTAACAAGGGCGCGGTCTTGCACAAGAGCAGGAGTGCTTATAACAAGGCAAGGTCTAACTTTTGCAACCATACCGAGGTCAACCAGCCAAACTTCCCCTCGTTTCGGCTTGGGCATCATTTGCCTCCATCTCTTCGTGTTCAATGAAAAGAGCATCAGCAACTTCGGCGAGTGCTTCATCTGTTAAAGGTGGAAAATTTAGCATAACTACGCTCCTTATGATTTCAGAGGCGAGTTCATGTTTTTCTACTTCAGGGAGTTGATTGAATGACTCCAATATGCTTTGTGAAGTTAAGTTCATAGGAAACCTCCGTATGAGAAGATATTAGATTTATGCAAATTATATACGATATCCTATTGGCGTTCAACATTTTTTGGAAGGTGAAGTTACAAACCTCTGCTTACACAGGTTTAGGCATCATCTGCGCGAAGTCCCAGCGAGCAAACGATCTGTGGTTCTCGTGTTTGGCGTTCTTCCTCAATAATACAGAGTCGCTCGTCCTCCCATAACTCTATAACGCGTGCTGCGAGGTCTTCATTGGAGACACCACTGCGGAGTTGGCGATTGAGGGAGTCGGTTGCTGTTTGACGGAGTGGGTGCCGGTAGATCGCTTGAATGACTCTTTCAAGTTTCTGCATATCCACAAACAACGAGCCTTCCACTTCAGAGGCGTAATCTTTCAAACGTTCATAAGTCCGGAAACGCGCCCCCGATGGTCGTCCAAGTTGCCCGCCAACCGACCGCTCCTCAGAGACGATTAGCCTCGCGGCTTCTTCTACGAGACGGTGATGCCCTTCAAGGGGGAGGAGTCCTTCAGTATCCGGTTGGCAAGCCGCGGCTTGAAGAATCGCAAATTGGGATTCCGTGACGCTCTGCCCATCCCGGTCTATCCATGCAAGTGCGTCATTTTCTTGCCCTGTACGGATATAGACGAGAGCACCTTCCGGGGCATTATCGTTAGGGACGTGCGGTCGGGTCGAATAAACGACAGAAGGAAGTTCTGAAATAACTTTCTCTAAGTGTGGATCCTGCGTAATCGCATTTTTCCAAATCTGATACACATGAGAGGCGAGATCGACATCGTTATCTTGCTCATCATCAAGCAAACCTGCCTGTTCATTATAGAGATTAACGATTGTCTCATTGCCCTCATCACCGTCATCTTCAAAGAAGGCTTCGTCCGTGCCAATGACCTCTCTGTTCTGCTGGAGGCGTGCGCGGACGCGTCCACGTAAATCAATAATGCGTTCTACACCTTCGGCGGGTAGAAACGAATAGCATAAAATTTCTTCAGCGGTTTGCCCAATCCGGTCAACCCTACCCGCGCGCTGCACAAGGCGTATGATAGCCCACGGTAGGTCGTAGTTGACGACGATTGAACAGTCTTGCAGATTCTGCCCCTCACTCAGAACATCTGTGCTGATGAGTATCCGCAACTCGTCTTGGGGCTTAATTCTACGCCGTTTATCGTTGCTCACAGGACTGAATCGCCACGCCAATCCCGTCGGATCTGCTGAGCTGCCGGTTGCAGCGGCAATTTGCGTGAGGCCGCGTTCTGAGAGCGCATCTGTCAGATACTGCACCGTATCCGCGAACTGGGTGAAAACGAGGACCTTCTCCTTACGGTGTGTCTGGGTTAAAAGGTTTTGCAGCGCGTTAAGTTTTACGTCTTTTTCGGGGTCCCATGTCCCGTATTGTTTCAAGATTTCAGTGAGTGCGATCGCGTCATCCGTGAGATCTTCGCGAAGCATTGAATGGAAGAGATTTGAACGGATCCATTTAAATCGGCTTTGATACCGCGTCTCGTAAAGCCCATAAATCTCGGCAGCGCGCTGTTTGTATGCATCGGCTGTATATCCACTATATGGCGAATCGATCCCATTAATCTCTGTATCATCCTCATCACCAAAAGCATCCACGATAAGATTGGCATCATCGGTATCTCTATCTTCAAACCGGGTATCAAGCATTTCGGCATCTTGCCCACCGATAGGTAGCGGTTCGTCATTCTCAATGGCGTGAAGGAAGATATAATTGCGAAGAATGTGCCGATCAACAGATTGAATGAACGCTTGCCCACTACTTTCCAGGCGTTTGAAAAGGTTGGTTCGGCAAAATCCCATTAACCGTTGTCCACCACGAGAAAGGTTTTCCAGTATTGTCCTCTCATTTTGAGAAAGAGATTCCGATGAATGTTCACTGATCTCGTAATTGGCGAGTCCATATCGCGCTAACTTGAGATTGCTAATTATGTTCACAACAGCAGACGAATACAGCTGGGCGTAGGTATCTTCAGGGTTTTGGTCATCGATCGTGAACTGGACGGTTTTCGGTCGACGTGTAGGGAAATAGGAGTGCCTGCCATCAGGAAAGGAGAGGAATTTCCTATCTGTTTTAGGGTCTGTTGCGGCATAGTTTTCCCTGATAAAACTGCGGGTACGGCGCACGAGATACCGACGCATCAATTCCCGCCAATCGTCAATATACTCGCTCTGTTCAAACGCCGAAAGCGTTCGGACACCGCTTTGATGCTTCCGTCTAAACTGGAGTTCGCCGCCTAACGCCTTGATGTATTGTTCCGGTCGAATGCCGAGGTCCTCAGTTTCGTCCACAAAGAGACGGAGTTGGTTAGAGAGATCAAGATAGGTTTTATTATAGGGCGTTGCCGAAAGGAGGATAACCTTGCTCTCATTTTGCTGGATATACTCCTGAATGGCGCGATAGCGTTTACCCTCACGGTTCCTGAGGTTATGGCTTTCGTCAATCATAACGAGTCGATACCGTCGAAGTTCCGGGAGATCGTTGATGACTCGGCTAATCGAGAGAACCCGTCCGCGCAAACGATATGCCTCCCGATAGTTTTCCCACATATCAACAAGATTCCTCGGACATATAATTAGTGTGTCGAGATCATAATCATCTTCTTGTATACGTGCCAGTGCAGTTCCCATCAGGGTCTTACCGAGACCGACAACATCACCGATGAGTACACCACCGCGTCTATTGAGGTGATGTGCGGCAATTTTCACGGCAGCGGTCTGGAATTCAAAGAGTTTGTCTTGAAATTCACGAGGAATCTGAAATTCCGTTAACCCGGCGCGTGCTTCCTGCGACAAGTGATACGCCATTTTGATATAGATATGATACGGCGGAATGCGTGCCTCACGCGCCCAACTTTCCTCAATAATTTCGACCAGTTCCTTAGAAATATCAATACACCATCGATCTTCCCATCGGTCTTCAAACCAATCCGCTAACTTCTCACAAGCATCGGCATCAACAACGTCAATGTTAAGTTCTCCCTGTAGTGAAAGCCCAGACAGGGTCAGGTTGCTACTGCCGAGATAACCGACTGTTGGCGTAATCGTGTCAGCGCGATAGATGAGATAGAGTTTTGCGTGAAGCGGGTATCGAAGGAAGAGTTTTACCTTGACCTTCTCGTCGCGAAGCTGCTGTGCCAATTGGCGCAAACCGATTTCGTCCGTCCGTGTCGGCACCCCCACGGGCAGTTGTTCGCGGAACTCCGCTGCCAATCTACGTTTGAGGCGAAGTGCGGTTTGGTTATCAATTCCACCGCGCTGCTGAGCAAGTCGTTTGGCTTCGCGAAGTTCATCTTCAGGCAGTCGCTGCATGCCGACGAGTAGACGACAACATTCACCATCGCCACCCCTCCAATTTTGGATGTAAGAGCCGAGCCCTCTCCATCCCCGGAGGTTGAAATAACCGACGCAAAAGTCGGCATGTGTAGCAGTTTCAAGAGTTTGTTGGAGGGCAGGCAGTAACGGTTGGTCAATATTATCGAAAATGCGGGGCATTTAGAATTATCCCTTTTTTCCTTGATTTTACCACGATGCCATATTATTGTCAAAAAATCTTTTTTAAACATCCGCCTTCTGTAGAAGCGAATATTTTTGCTTGGATGTTTCTGCGTATTGCTTGGGATCTTTGATAGGGTATTTCTGCGGATTTCTTCATGCTCGCGACGGTCGACAGAATTGGTTTGACACAATTTCAATTTTGCGTTACACTATGTGCGCAAAGTGGCGTTTTAAGGTTAAATTTTTTCACCGTAAGCGGCGGATTCAGTGCCGTTTCTAAAGGAGGCTCTTATGTCGAAAATTCTCGTGCTATCAGGCGAAAATCACCGCTTTAATGCAAGTGCCGAGGTCATTCACGATTTTCTTTCTAAAGATGCCGATATTGCAACAACGCTCACCGAGGACAAAGGGATCTTAGCATCACCTGACTTGAACACCTACGATGCCTGCGTCTTTGGTACAGGCTTCACGCGTACGGAACGCCGAGAAGACGGATCTGTCGAGCGTGTTTCCGATTTAGCCCCCGCTGAAGAAGAAGGCTTGTTCCAATTCGTCAGTGAAGGCAAAGGGTTGGTCGGAATCCACGGCACCGCATGGTGGATCGGCGGTCAGGCAATGGACCTCATCGGGGGTGCGTCCAATTGGCATCCACCCGGCTCAACCTTTACTGTCCATATCGAGGATAACGCGCACCCAACGACACAAGGCGTTGAAGATTTCGATGTAGAAGATGAAATCTATATCTCCGCACACGATCCGCACATCCATGTCTTGGCATCCGCCGAATGGTTCGGTAAAGCACACCCCATGGCGTGGGTAAAGCCTTACGGTTCTGGACGCGTCTTTTACACCACCTTGGGACACGGACCCGGAACATTTGAGCGCGAAGGTATGCAGAAATTTCTTACCCAAGGGGTAAAATGGGCAGCGGCATCATAGAATACCGCACGGCGAGGCACAACTGCCTCGCCGCACCACTGCTTAAAATATAAATATAATGCCTACACTCAAAATCAAAACCATAGAAACCGAAGTCGTTGAGGTAAATCATCGCGGCAATTGGCTCTTCGTCAAGCTCCACGCCGACGATGGCACAGTCGGTGTCGGTGAGGCTTCCCACGGTAGAGATGACAGTCGTGTTCAACACGTCATTGACACCCTCAAACCCGCACTGATTGGGTGGAATCCCTTCCAATTGGAGGCATTCCGTCAGCGTTTCTATCGTGATACCGAAAGCCACACCTATCACACCGCACTTAGTGGGATTGAGCAAGCAATGTGCGATCTGGCAGGCAAGGCGTTGAACGTCCCGAGTTATCAACTGTTAGGCGGCAAGTGTCGAGAAAGAATCCGTCTCTACGCAAATATTAACCGTGCGACAGTTGATCGGAGTCCGTCCGGGTTCGCCAGCAACGCCGAGCGCGCCGTTGCCGAAGGATTCACCGCTATAAAATGCGCACCCTTTGACGACGTTTCAACGGCAAATATATCGAGCGGGAGTCTCACTCCTGCCATCTATACGGGTATCGATCGGATTCGCACAATCCGCGCCGCAATCGGTAGTGACATCGACTTGATGGTAGACTGCCACAGCCGCTTTAACCCGGGTATCCTCATACAGGTCGCAAAAGAACTGGAGGACTTGCACCTCTTCTGGATTGAAGACGCAGTCCCGTTGGACAATCTTGATGCTTTCGCGCATATCAGCCGTTCTATCAGCATTCCGATTGCAACCGGTGAACGCTTACGAACCCCTGAAGCTTTCGATAGATTGCTCAGACACGCAGAAGTAGATTATATCCTACCGGATGTCAAACACGTCGGCGGAATTTCGGGGTTGAAAAAAATCGCCATACTCGCTGCTGCGCGCAACGTCATGGTAACGCCTCACAATCCGAGTGGTCCCGTTGCAACGGCTGCGAGTGTGCAATGCATGGCAAGCGTCCCGAATTTCGCTATCCTCGAATACGCTTGGGGAGAGGTAGCATGGCGCGCTTCTCTTGTCTCACCACCAGAGAAGATCGTCGACGGATTCCTTGAAGTCCCGGACCGACCGGGATTAGGCATTACACTTTAGACCTAACCCAAGTTGCTATCTACAAGATTTTGTAGCGTAAACCTTTAGTTTGCGCCCGGTCGGAAAGTCAAACTAATAAACAGGCAATAACTTGCGTTAGAGATAATAAACATCAGGAGCATAAAATGATACTTTCCAATACCAACTTGAAAGTCATATCAAAATTCGCCACGCTTTTTCTTTTTCTTTTTACCCTCTCTGGATGTGTCGGAAGTATGCAAACGATGCAGCAGGAAAGCAATGAAACCGCTGCCACCACAGAAACGGAAGAACCAGCGCGACCGATTGCCGAGCTCCAACTGTCAACCCTTAAAACAAATTATACGGCGAAGGAAGAAATCCCTCTTCAGGTCAACATTCAGAACGGTAAATTCGATCTACTCGTGCCCTTTTTCGCTGTCGCGACGAAGGGCGCTTTCACACAAGTAACAGTGAAGGACGCAAACGGGCAAATCGTTGAACCGAAGCGTGCAATCACACAAGAAAACCCACAAAAATACGTCCAACAGGATGGAAAATCTGTCCGTTGCATCCAGGGGTTTGATTTCAAAGCATCCATGAACCAAGAACTGACGCTAAAAGACATACAGAGATACTATCAGTTACAATCCGGCACGTATACTGTCACACTCGCGATTGACTTAGAGGTATACCGGGAATCCATAACCGAAGAACATCCAGAAATAGCGGAGTTAAGACGAGACCTCGCACGGCTTCAGAACGACCCGAATCTTCAAGCCGCTGCCAAGCAGGACGCGACGAACTACTATCAAGAACAGATTAAATTCATTCAAGAGAGAAGCAAGGACGAGCAGAGGAATATCTATCTACCTGTCAAGGCACGTCGTGGAAAGGCATCCCTCGTATCCAACGAAATCACACTAACAATAGAATAGGATTCTCCCATGAAGGTATTCCGTTTGCTCCTACTCTGTAGCCTCAGTCTATTGCTATGCCTCCCTACTTTTGCGCAAGCTCCCACAACCGCAAAAATCGCTTTCGTGTCAAGAGGTATAAATCCGCCGGGGATCTACCAATCCAACATCTATATGATGAACCCTGATGGCAGCGATTTAGTGAACCTCATCAGTAAATCCCGTAGTAGAGGTATTAACCACATCGCTTGGGAGCCGTCAGGACAGCGAATGCTTTTCTGCTCCGACCACAAAGGCAAGCACGACATACATATCATGAACGCTGATGGAACAGACGCCAAACCGATGTTCACTGAACCGAGATATAGAGTGGAACCGACTTGGTCACCCGATGGCAATCAGGTTGCCTATATCGCTCATGAAATGCTCAATTCAGAAGCAATTTGGTTTGATCCAGCGGTAACTGTATCTGTCGAACCTTCAGCGTTCTCGTTGATAACAACATGGGGGACAGTCAAGAATCAAAACTGAGTTTGTCCTTCACAAGAGAGGCTTTAAAAAAATAGATGCGCACACGAAAATCTCGGATAGGTTAAAATTTTTTACTTGCAAATCAACGGAAAATAATATATAATTTTAAAAACAGAATCGTAATACGCACAAAAGTTTTGTAACCCCGCGGTTTTCAAGGATAATCCAGAATGCTTTTTAACTTTGCGAATGTGCTAATTTTCTTGATTGTTGGCAGTCTATTTGTCGTCCTAAACCTGACTATCTCTCGCCTCCTGCACACCAAGATATTTTCAGGCGAAAAGTATATTCCCTATGAATGCGGTGAAGACCCGATTGGCGATACGCGGATTAAGTTCAACACCCGTTTTTATGTCATCGCGCTGATCTTCCTCATCTTTGACGTGGAAGCCGTGTTCCTTTTCCCGTGGGCAGTTGTTTTTCGGGACTTTGGGCTTTTTGCGTTCTTAGAGATGCTCGTCTTCATCGTCATCCTTTTAGTCGGGCTTGCCTATGTTTGGGCGAAAGGCGATCTGGAGTGGATCCGCTCCACACAGCTGGAAGTCCAATCGCTCCGGAGGGAAGAAAGCTATGATAATTGATGAGAAGTTAGATAAGAACGTTATTGTCACCTCAGTGGACGCTGTCGCTAACTGGGCACGCGCCTCGGCACTCTGGCCCATGACGTTCGGTCTTGCCTGTTGTGCTATTGAATTTATGGCGACCGCCGCCTCCAACTACGACCTCGACCGGTTCGGTGCCGGTGTCCCGCGCGCAACGCCGCGCCAATCCGACTTGATGGTTATCTCCGGGACGGTGACGCTCAAAATGGCGACCCGGATCCGACGGCTATATGAACAGATGCCGGAACCGAAATACGTCATCTCAATGGGGAGCTGCGCAACAAGTGGCGGTCCTTACTGGCAACACGGATACCACGTCCTCAAAGGTGTCGATCGTATCATCCCTGTTGACGTTTATGTACCCGGATGCCCACCGCGTCCAGAGGCACTTATCGAAGGATTGCTCAAACTACAAGAGAAGATCAGAACCCAAACCGTCGCTAAACGTGAGCATGTTCCGTTCTTGAAACGACTCTTCACCAAAACGGAGTGGTACGAACTTGAGGGAACTGACACCGAGATTGAGACTGAAATACCGCCTACGGAAGACGATAACGCAGAAGAAAACACTGCTTAGCATACCGAGGCATCTAACGGTAGATGCGATTTGTAACCGCGACCATGGAGTAGGAATTACGTGAAACCAGAAGAAATCTATGAAGTCCTAACCAAGCAGTTTAGTGAAACCGTTCTCAACTTTGACACCGAACTCGCTGGTGACCCGAGCATCCATATTACCCCCTCAGCCATCGCCGATGTGTGTCAATACCTCGCCGAAACCGATTCATTGGCATTTGATTCCCTGATGTGTCTGAGCGGTCTCGACCGGAATGCCAACGATGAAGAGTTTGCTGTCGTCTATCACCTCTATTCCATGCGACATCGACACAGTGTGGTCATCAAAGCTTTGGTACCAAAAACAAATCCACACCTTCCAAGCGTCTCACATATCTGGAAAACGGCGGATTGGCACGAACGCGAGGCTTACGACCTCTACGGAATCTTCTTTGAAGGACACAATGACCTGCGGCGCATCTTGTTGCCCGACGATTGGGAGGGGTATCCGCTCCGCAAAGATTACAAGGAACCCGAATTCTATCGCGGCATGCGCGTGCCATATTAGGACAGATTTGTGTGGCGTTTAGCACCTGAAAATGTTACACTTTTGGCTTTTTTTCCATCGGAACATCAGAACCAGAAATGCTTTGAAAACTCAGGCAGCACAAGGGTTTATTAGACATAGATACCAAACAAAAAATGTTACACTGGTGTAACATTTTTCCACAGAATTGACAACCGAAAAGACAGGTTAAGACTTGACATTGGACCGCAAAAGTGGTATCATATATAGGGCAAACAGATAGGTATTAATAACAACTTTGAGCTTCGTAAAACCCACATTATGGAAACGACACAACAGACCGAAAGCAAAATTATCGAATTAAAACCGTTCGCCGATGAGATGGTGGTGAACATGGGACCGCAGCATCCCAGTACACACGGTGTGTTACGCTTGGAGTTAAAGCTAGATGGCGAGGTCGTCCGTGAAGCGATTCCGCATATCGGCTACCTACATCGCTGTTTCGAGAAACATTCCGAAAACCTCTCTTATCCCCAAATCATTCCGTTTACCGACCGGATGGATTACATCGCAGCGATGAACCAGAATTGGGGATTTTGTCTCGCTGTCGAAAAGTTATTGGAAGCGGACGAAAGTCGGGATTTTGAGGTGCCAGAACGTGCAGAATACCTACGCGTGCTTATCTGTGAATTGAACCGTATCGCAAGCCACCTGCTCTCATTTGGCACTTATGGCATGGATCTCGGTGCATTTACACCGTTCCTTTACGCCTTTCGCGACCGTGAACGATTGCTTCTCCTTTTCGAGAAGGTCTGTGGCGCACGACTCACCTATAACTACGTCCGTATCGGGGGTGTCTCCGAAATTATTCCTATGGAGTCGGGTTCTATTGCCGAGCAGAATTATTTGGACGAGATAGAAGCATTTTTAGATTATTTTGAACCGAAGATTGATGAGTATAACGAACTCCTGACGAAAAACAGTATTTTCTCGGAACGCACGACTGACGTGGCTGTTATGTCAGCGGAGATGGCACTTAGCTACGGCGCAACAGGCCCTAACCTTCGCGGCTCCGGTGTAGACTGGGACCTCCGACGAGACGAACCCTACTCCATCTATGACAGATTTGACTTTGACGTGCCGGTTGCTGTGGATGTGCCAGAATTAGGCGCGGTTGTCGGTGATTGTTGGAGTCGGTATAAAATCCGTATGGACGAGATGAAGGAATCTGTCCGGATTGTCCGCCAGATTTTAGCCGAAGGACTCCCTGACGGTCCTGTTATGGCAGATTTAAAAGCCGTTCGTCCGCCAAAAGGCGAAATCTATTTCCGCAGTGAAGCCCCGCGCGGTGAACTCGGATTCTATATTGTCAGCGACGGTACCCCCAAGCCAGTGCGCGTGAAGGGACGCTCTCCCTGTTTTAGTGCTTTGAGTGTGATGCAGGAACTCAGTCGCGGTTTGATGGTGGCAGATATTATCGCTATCATCGGCAGTATTGATATTGTGATGGGAGAGGTTGACCGGTAAACGCACTTGTCAGATAAGGAGATTAGATGTCGGACTTTAGGGTAATGCTTGCAGGTTTCCCATATTTCAACGTATCTGAAAGTTTCTTTCCAAATATGAACTTGCAAGATGGACTCAATTGGGCAGAGGAATTTATACAGAACGTCGTCCTTCCACGATTGCCGGAAGCGGTTGCTTCGCATTTCCCTGTGGAATTAGGCACGGTCCTCGTTATGTTCGGATGTGCCGGTATCTTTGTTGGAGTGGTCCCCCTACTCCCCTTAGTGTTAGTGCTTGCAGAGCGAAAGGTCTCCGCACGTTTTCAGAATCGAACGGGTCCCATGCGCGTCGGACCGTGGGGCACCCTCCAAACGTTAGCGGACGGGGTTAAACTCCTCTTCAAAGAGGATTATATCCCACCGCAAGGCGACAAATTCCTTTTTCTGCTCGCGCCCTATGTCATTTTTGCCTGCTCCTTTGCTGTTTTTGCTGCCATTCCGTTCGGTCAAAATATTTTGGTGAGCGACTTTAATATCGGCATCTTCTATATCATGGCGATCTCCTCTGTCATTGTCATGGGCGTAATTATGGCGGGCTGGTCTTCAAACAGCAAATGGTCGTTGTTGGGTTCACTCCGTTCCGCCGCCCAGATAGTTAGCTACGAAATTCCGCTCGGCCTCTCTATCCTAACGGTTGTTATGCTCGTTGAAAGTTTGAGCATGTCGGAGCTCGTAGCAAACCAATCCAACGGTATTTTCAGCTGGCTCATCTTCCGAACGCCTTTTACCTTTATTGCATTTTTTATTTTCTTCATATCTTCAATTGCTGAGGTAAACCGGACACCCTTTGATTTGCCCGAAGCCGAGTCTGAAATCGTTGCTGGTTTTCATACCGAATATAGCGGAATGCGCTTCGCGCTCTTCTTTATCGCTGAATATGCGAATATGTTCGCTGTGAGTGCAATCGCGGTGACGCTTTTCCTCGGCGGTTGGGAAGGCGTGCTACCGGGTTATGATATTCTCGGCGGCTTCCCAGGTTTCGTTATCAAAACCTCAGCACTCGTCTTTTTGATGATGTGGTTGAGGTGGACGCTGCCGCGCTTGCGAGTAGATCAGCTGATGAATCTCTGTTGGAAATACTTCATCCCGATTGCCTTCTTCAACATCTTAGGCACTGGCATCTGGGGGCTTATTTTCCCAGAGGATACGCTGATTAGCACTGCCATTAGCTGCGCTATTATCTACATCGGACTTATCACGGCGTATAAAGTTGCTGGGCGGACTTTCGCCCAGAGACCAGCACCACAACCGAGTTAGGATTTTTAAACCTAAACCGATCTCACCGAACCGCAAGGAAAGTTAAAAGATGGATAAATACATACGAAACATCTACAGAGGCGTTTATACCGTTCTTGTAGGAATGCGGGTGACAATCAAGCAGTTCTTTGAACCGAACGTCACACATCAATACCCGTATGAACATGACTATGAGAAAAAACGCAACGTTCGAGAGATTCCTAAAGGGTACCGCGGGCAGCTTTACAATCGGATTGAAGACTGTATCGGATGTAAGAAGTGTGAGATGATTTGCCCAGTCGATTGCATTACGATTACAGGCACCAAACTCCCGAAAGGCGAACAGCTGTGGGATAGCATGAACATCGTGCACCTCAAAGACGGGCGAGAAGTCATCGGCATCATCGAAGGCGATGATAAAAAGATAAAATCGGCAGATTCAATAACTGTCACAAATATCACGTCTCGCTTAGGGACGCAGGAAGTCATTGATCGGCTTGAATCTTCAGGGAATGAGAGTCGAACCGAGACTTTCTCCAGCGATGAGATATCGCGGGTCGTTACGCGAAACCCGGTTGTGTTCTATCTGGATCAATTCGATATTGATATGTCCCTCTGTATGTATTGTGGACTTTGCACTGAGGTCTGCCCCACAGAATGCCTCGTCATGAAGGATACACTCGAAGGCATTGAGTATTCCAAGTTCGATCGGTCAGATTTAATCTTCAAGTTCGACAAACAGGAGATGTACAATAAAGATGGTGCCGTAGACGCAGAAGCAGCGGATTAGTTATCTGTTTCATAAGTTTACAATAACCAAAAACCGATAACCAACAACCATTAAAAAAATGGAATTTACGCTTAAAACTTTTATTTTTTACGGCTTCGCGCTGATGACAATCGCCTCGGCACTCGTCGTCGTCACGGTCCGAAACATTGTTCACGCAGCGTTCTCGCTCATGGTGACGCTTTTCGGTGTTGCCGGACTTTACGTCTTTCTACAGGCTGACTTCCTCGCCGCAACGCAGGTAATTGTCTACGTCGGTGGTATACTTGTTTTGATTCTATTCGGGGTTATGATGACAAGTGGTCGCTTGGAGATGCGTATCCATATTGAACGCGGGCAGCTCCTACTTGGGGGTGTGATTGCCTTGATGCTGCTTATGCTGCTCCTGACGGTTATTGCCAATACACCCGCATGGAAAAACCTTACCGATGACGGGACTGAACTTCCACCGACAACTGAACGGATTGGTGAACTGATTTTGAATGGACCCTTTCTCCTCCCGTTTGAGGTCGTCTCTGTGTTGTTGTTAGTCGCCTTAATCGGTGCCACCCTGATTTCCCGAAAGGAGGTTAGGGACGAATGACCCTACAACACTATCTCGTCATCAGCGCGATTCTGTTCACGCTCGGTATTTTTGCCGTCTTAACCCGACGGAACGCTATTAGCATTTTGATGGGCATCGAACTTATTCTCAATTCGTGCAATCTTAACTTCGCAGCGTTCGCGCGTTTCATGACACCACCAGAGGATATCAGCGGACAGGTTATCGCAATCTTTGGGATCGTGCTCGCTGCCGCAGAAGCCGCTGTCTTTTTAGCAATTATTCTCGCTATCTACCGCGAATTCGGTAGCATCCGTCCCGACGAAGTGGACACCTTAAAGGGTTAAAATAGTTTTTATGGGCATCAGTTGTCAATAATCGGTTGTCAGCTAAATTGTGTGGCAGTTGCAGACGTTTGTCCATCCACAAAACCTCTTTGCTGACCGCTGACTGCTAACAGAAAGGTTAAAAAAACAGAAAGTATGGTTGTACTCTTAATCAGTCTCATCTTGCTCTGTCCCCTCGCTGCCTTCGCGATCTTCGGACTTTTGGGCTTAGCGAAACGGAGTTTCCCCCGACAGGACTACCTATCTACAGTAGCGATGCTCATCGCACTCGTCTGCTCGCTTCTGCTCTTGCAAGAGGTCGTCCCCGATCCAGAACCCCATACTGTTCAGTGGCTTTCGCTCGGTAGTGTTACCTTCTCAATGGGTTTTTACCTTGATAGCGTTACCGCAATCATGCTGATTGTTGTCACGCTCGTCAGTAGCCTTGTCCATATCTTCTCCATGGGCTACATGCACGGCGATCCGAGGTATCCACGGTTTTTTGCTTTCCTTTCGCTTTTCTCCTTCTCGATGCTCTTCTTGGTTGTATCGGATAACCTGCTCGGTATCTACATCGGTTGGGAACTCGTCGGTCTCTGCTCCTATCTGCTCATCGGTTTCTGGTTTGAAAAGGACTCGGCAGCGGATGCCTGCAAAAAGGCGTTCCTGACGACGCGCGTCGGCGATGTCGGTATGTTCATCGGCATGATGATGCTTTTCACTAAATTCGATACGCTTTCACTCTACGGAGAAAGCGGTATTTTCGCCGAAGCCGCATCCCAATTAAACACAGGCGATATGGTCTGGCTCTCTATTGCCGGTGTGCTCATTTTCTGTGGGGCGGTCGGTAAATCCGCGCAAGTCCCTCTACATACTTGGTTGCCCGATGCAATGGAAGGTCCTACACCTGTCAGTGCACTGATTCACGCCGCAACAATGGTTGCCGCTGGGGTCTATCTCACGGCTCGGATGTTCCCAATCTTGACAGAAACCTCATCTCTGGTCATCGCCTATATCGGTGGTATCACAGCAATTATTGCTGCGACTATCGCTATCGTCCGCTTTGACATCAAGCGCGTCTTGGCATACTCCACAGTCAGCCAGTTGGGGTACATGATGCTTGGAATTGGCGTTGGCAGCTATGTCGCAGGACTCTTTCACCTCACAACGCACGCTTTTTTCAAGGCACTGCTTTTCCTCGGCTCCGGCAGCGTTATCCACGCCTTTCATGCGATGCACGGTCACGGACATGACGATGAACACGCACACGAACATTCACAAGATAGCCATCAGCAGTCAGTCGTCAGCAGTCAGCAAGAGGAGGTCGCTTCATCAGAAACCTCTTTGCTGATGGCTGAAAGCCGACAGCCGACAGCCATTCCTGAGATTCCGCCAGATCAAGATATGCGGAACATGGGCGGCCTTCGCCATAAGATGCCGATTACTTTCATAACGATGCTCATCGCAACGTTGTCGATCTCCGGTGTCCCGTTTATCTTCTCCGGTTTCTGGAGTAAGGACGCAATCTTAGCCGGCGTGCTCGGTCGCGCAATGGAATGGAACTCCGTACACCACTATCTCCTGTTCGGCATGGCACTCTTTGCCGCTGGGATTACGGCGTTCTATATGTTCCGTCTCATCTTCATGACCTTTTTTGGTGAACCGCGCAATCAAGAAATGCACGACATGGCACACGAGTCCCCTAAGAGCATGACCGCGCCGCTCCTCGTCTTGGCTGTCCTGAGTTTTCCGGTCGTTAACACGCTCTGGTTCAACGCAGATTACGTTAAACCACCAGCACAACCGCATCTCCATGCACCAACACATGCATACGTTTCACCCGATAGCAAAGTCGGTGAAGCCGGTCTCACCTTCTCACTCTTCGGAATCTCTGAAGCCGTGGCAGCGGAAGAAGGCACAGACGACACACACGGCGCACACGGAGATGACGCACATCATGGACACGGACCATCACACACGATCGCGATGGTCTTATCCATCATCGTCGCCGGATTAGGCATACTGCTGTCATGGCTGTTCTACCATAGACGTACCTTGTCTGCTGAGTCTGTCGCAACAACGTTCCGACCGCTTTATAATCTCTTCTGGCACAAATACTACTTTGACGAGTTTTACGACGGTGTCTTAGTCGCTGTGACAGTATGGAAATCTCGACTCTTTGCCCAATTTGATGGAACTATCGTTGACGGCATCGTCAACGGTGTTGGAAAAGTAACCCGCGACATCCTCGCCGCATTCGTTGGCGTTTTCGATAACCGCATCGTCGACGGTCTCGTTAATCGGGTTGCTGAGGTTACATGGTCAATCGGTGGAAGAGTCCGTCGGATCCAGACCGGAGCGATTCAGACCTATCTTTTCGTCGTACTGGCAGGAATTGTGGTGTTAATCTTAATTTTCCGGGCGTTATAAGGATGGACTTGTTATGGTATTGCTTAAATTGCTTCCGTTTTTTGGAGTACCGCTTGGTGCTGCTATCGCTTGGCTGCTCGTCCGTCATCCGAACCCCGAAACGCGGCGTAAGAGAGGGCAGATTTTGCTCGTACTCGCTCCAATTGTGTTCCCAGTACTTTTGTTTCTCGTCTTTTTGATTTCCCGGTAATGGGATAAGGAGGATCCCTACGAGATGTTATTGTCCCTAATGATTTTTATCCCGCTGCTCGGGATGATTGTTGTTTTGCTGCTGCCACGCGAGTCAGAGGAACTCGTTAAACGTGTTACGCTCCTCTTTACGCTCATTCCGCTCGCACTCGCAGTCGCTTTATTCATATCCTACGACCGATCAGCTGCAGGAACGCAGTACGTTGTCAATGTCCCTTGGATTCAAGCGTTTAATATCCAATACCACGTCGGTATTGACGGTCTGAGTGTCACGCTCCTGCTTCTCACTGCCCTCTTAGGTCCCATCTGTGTTATTGCCTCCTGGCGGAACATCGAAAAGGGAATCAAAGCATACATGGCACTGTTCCTGTTGCTTGAGACAGGAATGTTGGGTTTCTTTGCCGCGTTGGATCTCTTCCTTTTCTACGTCTTTTTTGAACTCACACTACTGCCGATGTATTTCCTTATCGGTGTGTGGGGCGGACCGCGTCGTGAATACGCTGCAATTAAGTTTTTCCTTTACACACTCTTCGGCAGTGTACTGATGCTGGTTGCGATGATCGCAGTCTATCTCAACAGCGGCGCACCCGGCGCGCGGACATTTGACATCCCAACCCTTATTACTTTAGCAGCGACTGCAGGACATGCGCTGAACGACCTCAACTTCCAAATTTGGGTCTTCCTCGGTTTCTTTATCGGATTTGCCGTGAAAGTGCCAATCTTCCCGTTCCATACATGGCTCCCCGATGCACACGTCGAAGCACCGACTGCAATCAGCGTTATTCTTGCGGGCATTCTGCTAAAAATGGGAACCTACGGATTGGTACGGGTTAATATGGCAATGTTCCCACAAGGCATGGACTTTTTCTGTAACGGAACCGGCACATGGGGAAACAGTTTAGCCATCCTGGGATTCGTTAATATCGTCTACGGTTCTTTCTGCGCCTTGGCACAAACCGATTTCAAGAAATTGGTGGCGTACTCGAGTATCGGACACATGGGATTCGTTATCTTGGGGCTTGCTGCTCGGAATACAGAAGGCATCACGGGAGCGATTCTTCAGATGTTCAACCACGGGGTCATCAGTGGGATGCTCTTCTTGCTCGTCGGTGTTCTCTACGATAGGGCACACCACCGCGAGATCAATGGGTTCGGTGGTCTCGGCGCGAAAATGCCAGTCTACACCGGCATTACCACGCTCGCGTTCATGGCATCTTTGGGATTGCCCGGCTTGAGTGGGTTCGTCGGGGAAGCACTCTCCTTACTCGGTGCTTACGACAAATTCAAGATGCTGACCATCTTATCAACGATAGGTATTGTTGTCGGTGCAGCCTATTTCCTCTGGACGCTCCAACGCGTTTTCTTAGGAACACTCAACCCAAAATATGAAGCACTCCCTGAAATCAACGGACGCGAAATCTTGACGTTGGCACCGCTGGGTATCCTCACGATTGTACTCGGTGTATGGCCCAACTTCGCCATTGATATGTTCAGAGAGTCCGTCACCAACCTCGTCAACGTGCTACAGGCGATATAGGAGGTTTTTGTCCGGTATGCAACCCTTAAGCAACATCGAAAGCCTTCTCTATTTCACTCCGGAGCTGCTGTTAGTCGTTTCTGCTATTGTCGTCATCCTCGTCGATCTCGGCGTGAAAAACAGGGAGAGTTCAACCGTTGCCTATCTTTCCCTCGCAGGTATTGGCTGCGTATTCGTTGCAGTCCTTCTCACGCACGGGCAGCTCGGGGACAGAGCTTCCATCTCCCTCTTTCTGGGGATGATCCGGCTCGACGCATTCTCTACCTTCTTCAAGGTGCTCCTCCTCCTCGCAACCACAGCAACGATTCTTTTCTCCATCCGTTCTGAGGAACTTGATGCACAGTTGAAGGGTGAGTACTACGCACTCCTATTAGCCATCACGCTCGGAATGTTCTTGATGGCATCCTCAACCAACTTACTGATGATATTCATATCGTTGGAAACGGTGAGTCTGACCTCCTACATTCTCGCCGGATTTCTAACGCACAGTCCGCGCTCAAGTGAAGCGGCGTTCAAATATATCACGTATGGTGCAGTCGCCTCGGGAACGATGCTGTTCGGGCTCTCGTTCCTGTTCGGCATGGCTGGAACGGGTGATCTTGGGCAAATCAGCATAAGACTCACTGAACTCTTAGCAGCCGGTGAAGTTTATCCGCTCACTGTGTTGATTGCGATTATCTTCGTCCTCGCCGGTGTCGGCTATAAGATAGCCTCCGTGCCGTTCCACATGTGGTCCCCAGATGTTTATGAAGGCGCACCTATCCCGATAACTGCCTTCCTATCTGTTGCCTCAAAATCCGCAGGATTTGCCTTGTTCATTCGATTCTTCTATTCCGGGTTTAGCAGTTCTGAAGTCCTGCAATCGGTTGATTGGACGCTTATGTTGGCGATCGTCTCCGCCTTGACGATGACTGTCGGAAACCTCGCTGCACTCCCTCAGCAGAACGTGAAACGTCTATTGGCATATTCAAGCATCGCCCACGGGGGTTATCTACTAATGGGGGGTGTCCTGCTTACATCTGAAGGCATCGGCGCGATCCTCTTTTACCTCGTCGTCTACCTCTTTATGAATTTGGGGGCATTCTATGTTGTTGTCCTCATTGCAAACGAAGAAGGCAGCGAAATGATTGAAGGATACCGCGGACTCGCCTCACGCGCACCGTTAGTCGCAGGCGCAATGGCGATTTTCCTCTTCTCGCTAACGGGCATCCCGCCGTTCGCCGGTTTCTTCGGGAAATGGCTCCTCTTCGCGGCCGTCCTTGAGCAGGGGTATTACTGGTTGGCGTTCGTCGGTCTGCTGAACAGTGTAGTTTCGCTCTACTATTACGCTCGTATTGTGAAAGCGATGTATCTCGAAGCCGCTGACGATGAAACAGCGAGCACAAGTACCACTTTTTCCACCGGCACTTTTGCCCTCTTGAGCGTCTTTGTAATCCCAACAATCCTCATCGGGTTTATCAATATCTTCTATACCTTCTCCAATATATCCGTTTCGGTCCTACCGATGCAGTAAATTTCCCACAATTCTGTTTTGTCTTGCACAAGGTTCTATTTTTAAGGTATAATATTTGTAGAAAGGTTGTTTTTTCCCAATTCAAAAAATGATGGATCAACATGGGACGAATTGATAAACTCAAAGAAGAAATTGGTTGGTTAAAGGTTATATTTGCTATTTTGCTCGCTACTGATATTTCTTTAATCGCTTGGCTAGTCCAAAATTATGGGAAAGTTAATTCGTTTCTTTTCCTAATAGGAGCTTTTGCGGTAATTCTGCTCACATTTCTAAATGTCTTGATTAATAGGATAGCATATCGGAAGATTGATGAATTGGAGGAATAGTAATGAACTGGATGGAATGGGTCATTGCCGGTGTGTTCATTGTTTTTCTCACTGGTTTGGGAACAATCGTAGGCACTGCTATAAGACATGCCAAGAAAAGTTAAATTACTCACCCATGAAAAATTAATAAGCAGGATTCATTAAGGTATACTTAAAAAAACACGGCGCGTCTTAAATAAACGCGCGTCAATGCCCGGTCGTCTAATGGTAGGACGCGTGGCTCTGGACCACGTAGTGAAGGTTCGAGTCCTTCCCGGGCAGTCTCTTTAATACGCCGCTATCGTCTAGGGGTCAGGACGGGTGGTTCTCAGCCACCAAACCGGGGTTCGAATCCCCGTAGCGGTATTTGCTTTACCTACAAGAGCGGTGCCACACTTTGGGATCGCTCATTTTTTCATGTCTTTAAAAAACGCTGGAGAAACTACCAATGCACGATACACCCGAACACACCAACCGCCTTATCCACGAAACAAGTCCCTACCTACTCCAGCACGCACACAATCCCGTCGACTGGTATCCGTGGGGCGAAGAAGCACTCGCACGCGCCAAGCAAGAACAGAAACCCATCCTCCTAAGTATCGGCTACTCCGCATGCCACTGGTGCCACGTCATGGAACGCGAGTCCTTTGAAAACGAAGAGATCGCAGCTGTTATGAACGAACTCTTCATCAACATCAAAGTTGATAGAGAAGAACGCCCCGATTTAGATGAAATCTACATGAACGCCGTCCAAATCATGACGCGGCAAGGCGGCTGGCCCATGACGGTTTTCCTCACCCCAGATCTCAAACCCTTTTACGGCGGCACCTATTATCCACCGACTGACCGATACGGTAGACCCGGATTCCCGAAAGTGATGAACGCTGTAGCAGAGGCGTTTAGCGATCAGAATACACAGGTCCTGCAGCAAGCCGATCAAATCACAGCACATCTCGCGCAGATGAGCAACGTCGTCGATCCACACCATCACGAACTCACTGAAGAACTCATGACCAACGCTTTCCAAAACTACCGTTCCCAATTCGATTCGCATCACGGCGGATTCGGTAACGCCCCAAAATTCCCACCCAGCATGGGACTGCCGTTCCTACTCCGCTATTGGCACCACAGTGGCAACGCCAACGCCTTAGAGATGGTCGAACTCACACTGGAGAAGATGGCACGCGGGGGCATGTACGACCAACTCGGCGGCGGTTTCCATCGATACTCCACCGACGCACACTGGCTCGTCCCACACTTCGAGAAGATGCTTTATGACAATGCCCAACTCGTTGTTGCCTATTTTGAGGCGTATCAAGCCACCCAAAAACCGTTCTACCGCGACATCGCCACAGAAACGCTCGACTATGTGCTCCGTGAGATGTACGACGCAGAAAACGGCGGTTTCTACTCCACGCAAGACGCAGACAGTGAAGGCGTAGAGGGCAAATTCTTCGTCTGGGAACCCAACGATGTGGAAGACATCATCGGTGAAGAGAACGCCGAAATCTTCTGTGAGTACTACGACATCACCCCACAGGGTAACTTTGAAGGTGAAAACATTCTTCATGTCCAAGTGCCACCCGACATCTTTGCCCGAAAACTCCGTATGGAGGTCAGCGAACTGGAGACGCTCCTCGCAGATGGGAAACAGAAACTGTTTGACGCGCGAGAAAAGCGGATTAAACCCGGACTGGACGATAAAATCCTCACCAGTTGGAACGGAATTATGATTCGCGGCATGGCGATGGGTTACCAACTCACCGGGAAATCCGAATACCTTGAGGCGTGCGAAAAATCCGCTGAATTCGTCCTGACGACGCTTTCCCAAGACAACGGTCTTCTCTTACGCACCTACCGTGATGGCAAGAGCCACCTCAACGCCTATCTTGAAGACTACTCCTATTTCATCGCTGGATTGATAGCACTCTACGAAGCCAGTTTTGAACCGAGATGGCTCACAGAAGCCGAACGTCTCGCACACATTATGATTGACCAGTTCGGGGACGACGCAGGCGACGGATTCTTCTTCACTGGGAAAGCGCACGAGACACTTATCGTCCAATCCAAATCCGCTTACGACGGCGCAACACCTTCTGGGGCATCTATGGCGATCCATAGTCTGCTGCGGCTTGCCAAACACCTCGACAACCCCGAATTCCACGACACAGCCGTTGAGACCTTGTTGCTCTACTTCCATCAGATGGAGCGGATGCCATCAGGATCCGGTCAGCTCCTCTGCGAGTTAGCGTTCCTGCTATCGACACCGAAAGAAATTGCGATTGTTGGGGAACAAGAAGATGTGAAAACAGAGGCAATGTTAGCGGCACTGCACGGCATCTACCAACCCAACAAAATCGTCGCCTTGAGCGAATCCACCGACGGACAAACGTTACCACTCCTCGCCGGTAAAACCCAAATTGACAACACCGCAACGGCGTATGTGTGTGAGAACTACGTCTGTCAAGCTCCTACAACAGATATTGAGGCTTTTGTGAAAATGTTAGGATAGCACGGAGATTCGTCTTATGAGTTTATCGGAAAATCAGCAAGTCGTAAATGCCCTTAAACAGATTCTGGAATATTACGATTATCTGGAATATGATTTCTTAAGGAGATAACTGTGTCAGAAAATATTAGAATATCCATGTTTGAAATCGTAGGCAGCCCTTTCTGTGTTGCTTCTGACGACGGTCAGAAAGTTTACAAACACCTTGATGCCGCGCTGAGAGCGAATCAAGATGTCGTCCTCTCATTTCACAATGTCACTGCCTTAACAACAGCTTTTCTCACTGCCGCGATCGGTGAATTATATGGGACGTTCAGTGAAGAAAAAATTCGTTCTCTGTTGAAGGTAGAGGATGCAGCACAAAATGATCTTAGGCTGTTGAAGAGTGCTGTTAACAATGCCAAATTGTACTTCAAAGATCCAGAGAGGTTCAACCAAGCGGTACGAGAAGTCATGGGCGATGATGACGATGAAGTATAAGACAGCTGAGGTGCTTCACTACAACTTCACTTCACAAGACAAATTCTTTCTAGATGCTAATATCTGGTTGTACCTGTTTGGTCCCCGGGAGCCGCGAAATCATTGGAATCAAATCTACTCGCAGGTTTTTAACCGTATTCTGAACGCAAATAGTCAGATTTATATTGATGTACTTGTTGTTTCAGAATTCATCAACGCTTACGCTAGAACGCAATGGAGAATTGTAGCACCGCATATCAGATCGTTCAAAGATTTTCGCGGCAGCACAGATTTTAAACCCAATCAATCTTTATTAGTCAACCAATAGATTTTCACCGCAATTTCTCCACCTTTAATTCTATTGTAAATATGGAAATCAAACAAATAGCAGGTAAATAGACCAGCGTGTAGCCAAACAACTTTATTGATGCTTTTACAAAAACACGGGAGCAAAAGCAATGCCACACACAAGCGAAGCGTTAACTGACTTAGACTGGCACCCACTCTCCAATGAGGACATACAGCACTTTGACGATAAAGGCTATCTCATCATACGGAATGTGCTCGACTCGGAGACGGTTGACAAACTCATTGAAGCAAGCGACCGACTCATAGCAAGCGATCTGCGTGAGAAACGCCAAACATACCCCAGCGGCTTATACGACGGCTTCCGAAATTGCGTCGCTATTGACGATGCCTTCATCCCGCTACTCGCCCACAAGACGATGCTCTCGGTCGTGGCACAACTTCTCGGCGCACACTTACAATTAGTGGTCTCGCATCTGATATACAAATATCCCGATCCACCGGGCACACCCGATACCGCTCGCGTACCCGGTTGGCATCGCGACTACGGGACCGCGACAAAGGTACTCGGCGACAAGGTACCACGCGTTCTACTAAAATGCGCCTACTACCTGACCGATCTGAGTGAACCCAACTCCGGTGCAACACTCGTTGTCCCCGGAAGCAACAATCTTCCTGATCCGATTCCCGTCCCAGAAGGACAAACAGATCCAGAGGGGGCATTTGAACCGAGTTTACGACCTGGGGACTGCCTGCTGTTTGAGAACCGTATCCTGCACGCAGGCGGCGCGAACTTAACCGATCAAATTCGCAAGGCTGTGATGTTCGGCTATGGGTACCGATGGCTGATGCCCCTGGACTACCGAACGCAGGAACA
Source organism: Candidatus Poribacteria bacterium (assembly GCA_965232115.1). Classification (GTDB taxonomy): domain Bacteria; phylum Poribacteria; class WGA-4E; order WGA-4E; family WGA-3G; genus WGA-3G. The sequence continues at coordinate 962,033 of OZ246958.1, read as the reverse complement.
GAGATTGTTGGATAAACTATCGCCACTCGGTCAGTATCTGGTTGGAGAACCCTTCAAGAAGACGAAAGAGTATTATGCCGGTGGTGGTGACAGCCCGCTCGCCGCATGGTGTGAGCAGCACGCTGCTCCAGCAGTGAGACCCGTCTATTAGTAAAATTCGTGGGAGGGTTTGTAACCCCAAATAATCCATCTGTAGGAGGGGTTTGTAACCCCGATTATGTCAACGTAATAACGTCCTTTTTAACGATCTCTTTCGTGTCAAAGTGACCTGCCTGGGAGATGAGTTCCAACGTTTCCGGGGACAATCGTTTCCTAACCTCTTCCGACACCCGACTCTCACCACGGTGTTGCGGTCTGTAGCGTAAGGTCAGGACACAACGATACCGATCCTTCGGTTTCCAAGGCAGCGCACCGTGCGTCAAGAGTTCAGAGATGATTACGAAATCCCCTGCCTTTGGCGTGATGTTAACCACCCCTTCTGGAATATCATCGGCATCCTTAATCTGCCCATTGTTATAGAGGTGTTCAGGACGATCAAAAACAGTTTTGTGTGTACCCGGAACAACCAGCAACCCGCCATCTCCGGGGTTCACATCGTATAGGTAGGGAAAAATAACAAAATCGTCACAAAAGATGCGACCGTTCCGTACCTCATAACGATTGGCGTGCCATCCAAAATCTTCTCGAGCGCAATGCAAGCGCAATCCTTCCGCCGATTCCGACACACCCGCCCGATCCGCAATCATCGTCCCGCGCAGGAGCTGTGGTTTGTTATTGGTTAACTCTTTAATAATCGGCCAAGTGGATCGGTGCATCGTAAGTGCTTCTAAGGGTTTCGCAAAGGCGAAGCCGTTTGGGAGGTTTTTTTCGCTGGAATCAAATCCGGGAGGGAGTTTTTCGGTAGGGGTATTGATGTATTCCTGTGCTGCGTCTTGCGCCGCTTTTAGTTCTTCTTCACTCATAACATTCTTCAGATGAAGGTATCCGGTAACATCAAAAAGATACCGCTGTTCAGGGGTCATCATAACATTTCACTCCTTTACTAAGTCAAGGCTTCCCATACGGGCCAATCCCTCTCCTGCAACCGCTTGAATAACCTATCGAAGGCTTCACTGCCGTCATCTTCCCACTCATCCAGACGCACACCCGGCGCATAAGATTCGTCTACCCCTTGCTTCATGAGACGTTCAGCCTGCTGTAGGTTTCGATAGTAGTGCTTCACGCCACCCGGTAGTGTGACAACAGAAATATGCCGTTTCCATTTCGGTTCAGGCGTTTGGGAATAGCGTTCCAGAGCATCTTCGTCCAATACAACACCCAAACCCGCACCTTTTGGGACTTGCATAAATCCGCGTTGGACTTTGTGCGATGTAACAATCAAGTCGTCTTCGTAAGCATGACTCGCCGTGACACCCGGTAGCGTAGCCGTCAGCATCACCGCTCCCAGATGACACCCGAACGCTGCCGTGATACCCGTACCGACATACTGCAGCAGGATTGGCGTGTTCGCGGCAGCAAAAGCCCACCCCGATGCCAAGGCACTTTTGACACTTTCGTGGCTACATAACGCACCGTCAAAATCACCCGATCGCAGTCCAATCCAAGGACCGGAGGGTTGACGCGACGCGCCCTCTCGGATAACACCAACCCCGTGCAGATAAAACGGAATCCGAATCTCTTGATGCAGTCGCCGCCAACCCTCTACATCATACGCAAAGATCGGCTCTTCAAGACCTTTGACAACCGGAATCTTTTCCAGTTCCCGCAGGATTGGCAATGCTTTCTCAACATTGATGAGCGAACCGTTGAAGTCAAACTCCACGCGAAAATCCGGCGGTGCAACGTCTTGAATCGCCTTTGACTGCTCAACGACATCGTAGAAGGCGCGCGCTTTGCATTTCAGACCGCGGTACCCGCGTTCAGCGGCAACCTGAACCTCCGCAGCAGTGTCTTCAGGCGACATACACGGCATCCACCACCCCATCGCAACCCAATCCCGAACCTGCTGTCCCATCAGTTTCCACGCTGGTAAACCGAGGTGTTTTCCCATCAGGTCGTAGCACGCCATGTCGAGGTTAAAACGTCCTTCACCCATGACGTGGTCAAATGGGTTTGTGCCGAGATAGGGGTCCAAAACCTCTTGGTCAAATGGTGGACCTGGGTTCTCTCCGAGACCGATGAGACCGGTATCGGTATAGAACTTATAGACCGTGACCAACTCGGTCATCGCAAAGTGGTAGTATTTTTTGCGAATCCGTTCCTCATAAGGCACACGTAACGGAATCGCTTCAATGTCAGTAATTTTCATTAGAACATTAGGCAAGGAACCAGAGAAGATTCCTATCTCCTTACATCTTTGGCCATCGCTTTTGGTTTTGGATTGTTCCTACTGTTTTTTCGTGTTCTCAAGTATTCTACCAAAGCCCTTGAAAAGCGTCAAATCTAAAATGCTGAAATTGGACTACGCCACTTTCCCCGTGCCAATTAAATGGTATGTACTGTGGGGGTTAGTTCCAATTAATAATGTTGATACAAATGCCATGGCAGAAGGGGCAACCGATTATGAGATCACGACCGCCCTTACTCCGCTCGATGTCGTTATTAGTGTTGTACTCGGCCAAGTCACAGTCTACTCCCGCACAGTAACTGTTCAGAAATAACTAACAGTAGAATCCAAAAATCTTTGGGCAAAGCCGACATCTCTTTCACTACTTGACACTGGCTTTGCCCTCTGTTTTAGATAGCAGCTAACCTCTAAAGGCGTTTTTCTATATCCATCCGTACATTTTATCCGAAGGCTTCTTTTACATACGTAGACTCATTTCTTAAAACTATGGTGGATCCTAAAAATAAATACACACTTTCGCCCCAGGCCCGGTAGGTGCGGTTTCTAACCGCACCGTTGCAAAGTGTCCAGTTAATTCTAAAATCTACCATAAATGACCGCACATTATCATACATACAACTTGCTTTTTCACCCAAGACATAGTACAATTAAAGTGAACAATGGATGTGAAAAAGAAAAGTTCGGAATTGCCCATATAGAACTCATGCCGCTTGAAGAACTTCGCAAGAGTATGGCACACTACGGCATTCGCGCGGAGGATAACGAGTTTAGCCGAGCAATTATTGAAGAACATGAGAAATAGGTGTGTATTATTTTTCCTTTGATGCCAGTGGACTTGGCAGGCGATATACTGAAGAGATTGGCAGTGACAAAATTGATTTCCTTTTGTCAACAACGAAACCGCTCCACCCATGAAGATTAGAGAATTAATTAGACTGGTTGAAAAAGATGGATGGTATTTAGTCCGAACAAGAGGCAGTCATAGGCAGTTTCATCATCCAACTAAACCTGGCACCGTAACTGTTGCCGGAAATTTGGGTGAAGATGCAACGCCTGGAATGCACAACAGTGTCCTTAAGCAAGCAGGACTTAAGAAGCGATAGGAGCAAATTTATGCAGTACGTTGTTATTTTTGAAAAGGGCGAAAATAGTTACGGTGCTTATGTGCCAGATCTTCCGGGCTGCGTTGCAGCAGCGAAAACATTAGACGAAGTGCAGGTATTGATAGCAGAAGCCATTGAATTCCATATTGAAGGACTGCGAGAACAAGGGGAAGTCATCCCTCCCCCATCCGCACTGTCAGATATTCAGGGAGCTCTGGTTGAATCGCCGCAACATCTATTTCCAGCTTTAATCAGTGCAACAGTCTGATTTACCGCTTCCATTATAGGTCTACCATCATGGCATTTAGCGATTTCAAAGCGATCCCCGATGTTCAGGAAAAATTCAGGATTACCTACGCAATAGATAATCTTCTCGGAACTGAAGAAACTGTAAATCCTTCAGAGCAATTTCTGAACGAACTTGAATTTAGCATGCAACACATTAACGTGTTTGTTTCCGAGGGCGCACGGTGCGAAACTCTTATCTACCCGATTTTGCGGGAGGTTTACAAAGAATACGCTAAGGATTACGCCCTCTGGGTAAAGAAACCGCTTGCCTACGATGAAACCCTGAGCGGCACGCCTGATTACTTTATCTCAACACGCTCCGAACTCGGCATCCTGACTGTCGGAACACCCTTGATAATATTGGTTGAGGCAAAGAAAAATGATTTTGAACAGGGCTGGGGACAATGTCTGGCAGAATTAGTAGCAGCACAAAAAATAAACGATGATCCGGATGTCCCCGTCTACGGTATTGTCAGCGACGGGGAACGCTGGCAATTTGGGAAACTTGTCGGTGATACCTTCACCCAAAACAGAACGAGTTTTAGCATCGATAATTTGCCAACGCTCTTTGGGGCAATTAATACCGTTTTTAAAGCAGCAAGTGAGGCATCTGTTGGACAAAGTTAAGGCACCAACTGCACCTTAATCGAATCCGTCCCTTTCTGAACCATCTCAAACCCTGTGAGATAGTCCTCCAACGGCAGCTGATGCGTCACAATATGACTCACATCAATCAGACCACGGTGGATATAATCAATCGCCAATGGATACGCATACGGACCCAGATGCGAACCGTGGATATTCAGCTCTTTTGTATCCCCAATGATAGTCCAGTCCACCGTCACAGGTTCCCGCATCACACTGAATTCGACAAACGTGCCTGCCTTTCGGATCATGTGTAATCCCTGTTCAACCGCTTTCGGATGTCCCGTCGCCTCAATATAGACATCACATCCATAGCCTTCCGTTAAATCTAACACCGTTTGCACGGCATCCGTTTCCGATGGGTTAATCCCGATATCCGCGCCCAATTTTTTGGCAACAGCTAACCGATTTGGCATCAGGTCAACAGCAATAAGTACCCCTGGATTTTTCAACTTCGCTGCGCCAATCATACCCAGTCCGAGTGTGCCTGCACCCGCAACCACAACAACATCCCCGAACTCAATGTTCCCACGTTGCACGGCGTGAATAGAGCAGGCGAGCGGTTCAATCACCGCTGCATTCGCCGTCGGAATGTCAGAAGGTACTTTATAGACAAGCGAACGCGCAGGGAACTTCATATAGTCCGCCATACCGCCGTTGACAACGGGTTGAAATCCGTAGATGTTATGGACTTGGCAGAGCCAATACTTCCCTGTTCGACAGTAACGGCACTCCCAACACGGCACAATCTGCTCAGCGATAGCAGTATCGCCTATCTGAAGACCATACTTCTCACCCGCGCCTTCACCGAGTTCCACGACTTCACCGATGAATTCGTGTCCAGCGATAACAGGTGCTTCCACATAAGGTTTTCGGTGTTCGTCGCCCCAGAAAAGCGGCGCGCCTGTCCAGCACTTGATGTCGCTTGCGCAGACCCCACAGGCGTTCACTTTAATAACGACTTCACCGAGACCCGCCTCCGGCATCGGGACCTCTTCAAGACGGTAATCCCACGGTTCACGACACATAATCGCCCGCATCGTTTTCGACATTCAAACACTCCTTATCCTGCAAATCCTAAAATCCTGACCGCTGACTACTGTACCATAGCCTGTTAGGCTGTGGACGTTCCAGACCGCACGGCACCTCGTGCCTTCGCTCGGACTACTGTACCATAGCCTGTTAGGCTGTGGACCCCTAACCGCCAATCGCTGCCCGCTGACTACCAATAGTTTCCAACAACCAACTGCCATTAGCCAATAGCCATTACCAATGTAAGATATGATAAGCGGCAATGCCCAACGAGACGTGAACGTTCAGTGATGCACCCGCCCCGTACATCGGTAGGAAGATGACCCTATCGCAAGCAGCAAGCGTCCGCTGCGTTACACCGTGGTCCTCGTGTCCGACAATAAGGCAGACTTTATTAGGATAGTCCATCGCATCGTAGCGGATGGATTGCGCGGTAATCTCCAAAGCGAAACTCGTGTAACCCTCGGCTTTAAGGGATACAATCGCGTCCGCTGCCTGTTCTATATACCGCCATTGGACGCGTCGGTGCTTACCTCGCGCAACTTTACGAACAAGTGGATGCGGCGGTCGCGCACTGATTCCCGTCAGGATGAGTTCTTTCACACGGCACGCATCGGCTATCCGAAACGCAGAACCGACATTAATCGGGTCTTGTACGTCTTGGAGGATAAAAACCAGTTCTCTCTCTGGCGGTTTCACCTGCTTCAGAAAGTCTTTAAGCGGTTTGCGGCGGAGTTGTTTCATACAAATCTTAAGCCGCTCTGGTCTGTATCAGACGACGTCTCGCGCTCGCACGTGCCAGTCCAACATCCAATGTGATATGATGGTAATCGCTAATACCGAGATTGATGGCGTGTGCGGTTTCGAGGTTGAAGCCCCACTCAATCCATTCCGGCATATCCGCCTCTGAAATATTACCCGCAACGATAACCTTCATGATACTAATGCCTTTCCCAAGGTTGTACGCCCGTTGGATATATTCGAGATGCCGATCAAAGGGACCGCCTTCTAACATCCGACCCTCTTTATTCGCTGTTGCCAGAATAACCTCAAGTTCGGGATGATCAATCACGGCATCCATGACAGGACCTGTGTAGATGTGCGTCGAACAGCCAATGACTCGGATTTTACCAGCAGCTTTTGCCTCTCGAAACGCATCCAGCGCGCCTTCCCGCGATATCAAGTCTTCAGGCGAGGCGATACCGTGTAAGAGTAAAACGTCCAAGTAATCCGTTTGCATTTCCTGAAGGGAACGCTCAATGCTCACGTTAGCACCTTCATAATCTTTCGCGCCGGTCTTCGTTTGAATGACGACTTCTCCCCTGTTAATTTGGCGGACCGCCTCGCCGAGGTGCGGTTGACTCCCGTAACCTTCAGCCGTATCCCAGAAGGTAATCCCTTCGTCCAGCGCCTTCAACATCAGTTTGCCACCGGCTTCATAATTTTCACACGTGTTATTAAGATGCCCTGCACCAAAGCAGAGACGTGAGATCTCCAAACCCGTTTCTCCATAAGCTAAATATTCCATTGTGTCCTCCACGTCCAAATGTAATCCAAGAAAGTCCGACTATGATTCTATGAACTGGTTGAAATCTCTTTTGATATACTTTAACCGAATTCTACTCAGAAATGCAACCTTTTTTCTTGGCAATAAATCAATTTGCAGGTATCATAACGTGAGTTTGATCAAGGCTCTGGACGTAGGTTGGGTTGAATAGGATTGAAAAAAACGCTCGTATGCGCCACGAAAATTGCTCCACCCAAGCCACCTGAACGCTACAAACCCCGAATGAAACCCAACAAAACGTACGCTCCGCTGAAAGCCGACTGCTGACGGCTGATTGCTATAAAAATATGAAATTCAAAGGACAAACCCTTTTCAATACTACCCCTGTCGAAATCATCCTTGCCGACGCACACGTTCAGGAGATCCGTGAAATTTCCTCCACTGACAGTCCAACTTATGTCGCACCGGCATTGATAGACATTCAGGTAAACGGCTTCGCTGGTTTCGACCTCAATGTTGCTACCGTTACATCAGAAGACGTGTGTGCGATGGTGCGCGCACTTTGGGAAGTTGGCACCGGATTTTTATGTCCGACGGTTGTGACCGGCTCTTTTGATCGGATTTGTAACTCGCTACATGCCATTGTAGAAGCATCTAAGACAGACGCGTTGGTTGCCCACGCAATGCTCGGTATCCACCTTGAGGGACCTTATATCTCTGCAGAAGATGGACCGCGCGGCGCACACCCACTGGAACACGTCAGAGACCCAGATTGGGACGAATTTCAGCGATGGCAGGACATCGCCGAGGGGAAAATCACCATCGTGACCCTCGCTCCTGAAAAAAAGGGTGCTATTCCGTTCATCGAAAAACTGGTTGCAGACGGGATTGTGGTCGCGTTAGGGCATACAAACGCCGCCGCAAGCGACATCCACGCAGCAATCGACGCCGGTGCGAGACTCTCCACACACCTCGGCAACGGCGCACATGCATTAATCCGACGGCACCCGAACTACATCTGGGAGCAACTCGGTGCCGATGAGCTCTGGGCAAGCCTGATTGTGGATGGGCATCACCTGCCTCCTTCTGTCGCCAAGTCGATGATGCGGGCGAAGACCCTCAACCGATGCGTCCTCGTCAGCGACGCGGTGGCTCTGGCAGGCATGAAACCCGGCATCTACGAGTTCGCTGAAAAATCTGTAGAATTGACCGCCGACCGATGTGTCCGCTTGGTCGGCACAGAATATCTCGCCGGTTCTGCCATCGAATTGGCACGCGGTATTGAAAACAGCGTCCGATTCGCAGGTATCTCGCTTGAAGAAGCCGTCTCACTCGCCACGCTACAACCCATGCGTCTATTGGACGCGAAGGCACACGTAGAAGCAACCTCGAACCTAATTCTCTTTGAATGGGATGAATCGCAGTGTGAAATCAACCTAATAGCGACAATCGTCAACAACGAATTGGTTTACCACACGGAGAGGCAGTGATGTCACAGAGATCGGTTCGTCATAATAGCACCTGCATAAGAAAAGCCTGGATTGTAGGAAGCCTTTTCATCTTCTGTTTTGTGGCATCACTTGCAGCGCAGCAAATCAACGACGAACAGGCAAACCATTACGCCCGTGGAATGCGCGCAATTCAGTTAGGGCTTTACGATGAAGCAATTGATGCTTTTCAGCGTGTCTTGCGGTTGGACCCAGAAAACGCAGAAGCACACTGTGAACTCGGGGCAGCTTATAGACTCAAGGAAAAAACCGACGAGGCTGTGGCGGCATATCTTCGTGCCTTGGAATTGCTCGCATCCTCACAGACACACGGCGTTGCACACGTCTGTCTGGCGCGAATCTACCATTCGCAAGGCAGGTTTGCAGACGCTGAAAACCACGGGCAACACGCCACCGTCATGCTACCGAAGAGTGCTGAAGCCTTTTTTCGTCTCGCCGATACATACCTACAACGCGGAAAATTGGACTTAGCGCGACAGGCGTATCAACAGGCACTGATACTCGATGCAAACCTTGCACCCGTCTATCAAGGCTTAGGGAAAGTCGCGTTCCTCCAGCATAGGTTGGAGGAAGCCGTGCAGTATTACCAGAAAGCCCTCACTCTCGCACCCTATCACGCCGAAACCCACTACAACCTCGCGCTCGTCCACCGACGTTTAGGACAGCGTTCTGTAGGAGAGGTTTCTAACCCTGATGCCTTACAACACATAGCAGAAGCAAAAAGCCTGATGGCATCTTTCCAACAGGTGAAAACCTACAACGAACAGACGAATCGATACCGTAGACACTTATTGGAGGAACCGACTGCCTTAGAACCACGTCTCAAGTTGGCAGCGGCGCACTTTGAGATTGGAAACCATCAAGAAGCGATACGTGCTTATCAAACCGCAACGGCGTTACATCCAGATGTCCCCGCGCTCTACCACAATCTCGGTGGGATTTACATGCAGACAGGACAGTTTCCAGAAGCCGTCAAGGCGTTTCAACGACTGATTCAACTTGACGATACTGACGCTGAGGCGTACCTTAACCTCGGCTGGCTCCACGCAAGGCTCCGTAAATTTGCTGACGCCCAGACCTATCTACAAACCGCAATTCAGAAAGATAGGACGCTGACACCCGCCTATTACGGACTCGCGGAAGTCTATGTGCAACAACATCAGTTCGGCGAGGCAATCGCTGTTTATCGGCAGTTAACAGAAGCAAACCCGAATGATGCCTCACCATGGGTACGGTTAGGTGTGCTATATCTCAATCAACAACAGATTTCGGACGCGATCACTGCCTTTACACACGCTATTGCTGTTGATGAAAACTCGGCAGACGCACATAACAACCTCGCGTGGCTATACGCAACACAAGGCAAAGAACTCAGGCGCGCCGTTGAACTGGCAGAACGTGCTGTTGTGTTAGACGCGAATGCCGCCCGTCTGGATACCCTCGCCTTCGCATACTACCGCTACGGTGCGTATCCTGAAGCAGAACAGGTTATCCTACGCGCGATTACCTTGGCACCGGACAACGCCGCCTACAAAACCCGTCTGAACGAAATTCGGCAGGCAATGAAGGACTCCAATAAACAATGATAGTCTTCCCTATAAGCCCTGATAAAATTCTATTACTTCTCTCTTCTATCGTCGTCTGTGCAATTCTCGGTCCATCGACAGGATACGCTGTTACCTTTGCTGAAGTGGCTATGGAATCCGGAATTGACTTCAAGCACACAGACGGTGAGAGCGGCAAACGCCTCTTTAACGAACAATACGGATCGGGTGGAGGCTTCTTTGACTACGACAACGACGGCTATCTCGACATCTACCTTATCAATGCCCGTCCGCAGGAAGAACAGACGGACGCTTCGCTGCCCACCAACGTCCTCTACCACAACAACGGCGACGGTTCATTTACAGATGTCACCCATCTATCAGGCGTTGGAGACACCGACTACGGGGTCGGCGCAACCACTGGTGATTACGACAACGATGGCGATGTGGATATCTATCTAACGAACTTTGGACTCAATCGCCTTTATCGAAACAACGGAGACGGCACTTTCACGGATGTCGCCGAGACAGCACAGGTTGCAGATGCAGGATGGGGAACGAGCTGCGCCTTTGCCGATTTTGATAACGACGGATTTCTGGAACTCTACGTGACCAATTACGCAAACTACACCCTCGATGCACACAAAACGTGTTATCGACACAACATCCCCGTCTACTGCGGTCCCAGCTCTTATCCACCCCAGCCCGACCTATTTTATCACAACAACGGAAACGGCACTTTTACGGATTTGACCCAACAAAGTGGACTGCTAAGTGCTCCCGCAGCGCACGGTCTCGGCGTTGCGATTGGAGACGCTGACAACGACGGCGACCCCGATATCTACGTCGCCAACGATCAGGATTTCAACTTCCTCTTTGAAAACCGCGGAGACGGCACCTTTGAAGAAATCGGACTCCTCTCCGGTGTGAGTTGCAGCGATATGGGGAAAGCAGAGGCAGGCATGGGAGTCGCCTTCGCAGACTACAACAACGACGGGAAATTGGACCTCACCGTCAGCAACTTTCAGAACGAGACAAATACCGTCTATCGCAATGAAGGTGGCAACTTCTTCGTTGATACCACGATTACCGCTGGCATCGCTGAACACACGCACCGCTACCTCGGTTGGGGCATCGGCTTTCTCGACTACGACAACGACGGTTACAAAGATATCTTCGTCGCAAACGGACATACAATGGACAACATCGCCGAGGTCGATCGTTCCACGACGACACCACAGCAGAACCTACTTTTTCGGAATTTAGGGAACGGGCAATTTGAGAACATCACGGCACAACTCGGAGAAGGCTTCGCACGCCGTAAAACAAGCCGTGCCGCTGCTTTTGGCGACTATGACAACGACGGTGACATCGATATCCTCATTACAAACTGGAATCAGACCGTTGACCTCCTGAGAAATGAGGGTGGAAACCGAAACAACTGGATACAGGTCCAAGCGATCGGGACAAAAAGCAATCGTTCCGCTATCGGTGCGCGCCTCAAAGTTGTTGCGGGTGGACTCACACAGTATGCAGAAGTCAAGAGCAGTGGGAGTTATCTCGCATTCAGCGACTTACGCGTCCATTTCGGGTTGAACGATGCTGAAAACGTAGATTTGCTGGAGATTCATTGGCAAAGTGGAGTTGTTGACAGTGCGACCAACCTTTCAGTAAACCAACGGTTCATCGCAATTGAAGGGGATAAAATCGTCTCTAAATAAAAATGTTATTTTTTTCTTGACAAAAAAGGTACATTATTGTATGAATTAGTGCAATAATTAAATCTACGGGAACCCCTTTACAGTATACCACACACCAAAAGGAGTAACCATAGTTTTGTTTGGAAAAAGTTCGCTAAATTTTTTATTTTCGACCAAAATTCACTACAGGAGGAAAGTTTAAGTGAAATTGTTCATTTCAATACTCACTATCGCTGTATTTGCGATTTGTATAACAACGTCTGCGTTGGCAGACCTAAATGATGGTGTCGTCGCTGCCTGGACCTTTGACGATGGAAAAGTAACGGATGCCATTGGTGATGCCCACGGTGAACTCTTTAAGGGAGCCACAATCACCAACGATGGTAGATTTGGCAAGGCTTTAGATGTTGATGGGAATCAAGATTCACGGGCGGATATTGAGTTCAACCCTGGTCTTGAGTCAATTATTGAGGGTCCACATACTGTCGGCTATTGGCTCTTTGTTCGGGAGGGGAGAAATCACTCCGGCGTTTGGAAAGGCGAAAAGGTCGGTTGGGGGGCGAACTTCACCTTCCGTTTGGTGACAACCAGTAGTACCAATATGACCTGGGGAACATGCAGTGGCGGTGCCGAAAACTGGTTTGCGACGGACGGTGCCATTGAACCTGATAGGTGGATTTATTGCTGTCAGACAGTGGACGGTACGGAAGCAATTGCCTACGTAACGCCAGAGGGTGGGAAAACCGAAATACCTGCCAGTGGTCAAGGGAATCCGAAAGCTTCATCGGAACCTTACGAACTGTTCCCAGATCGTCCTTTGGAACTCGGTGCGGGTCGCGGTATCGGTGGTAACGATGGAAACGATACCTTCCTTGATGGCATCATTGATGATGTTATTATCTGGGATCGCGCCCTTTCTGAAGATGAAGTCAAGGAACTCGGAAGTGGCGAACGTCCAGAGAAGGCACTCGCTGTCAAAGCGGAGGGTAAACTCACCACATCGTGGGGGAAGGTCAAATCCTATCACCATCGCGATAACCGCCGCTAAGTCTAATTGAGAATCTAAAAATATAACGGGTTTGTGAAATGCCTTCACAAACCCACGAACTTAGCCTAAAACAGTAAGGAGTTTTCTATTATGAAACACATTTGTCTGTTTTTCATTTTAGCACTTATGGTCCTCGGCACTAACAGCTACGCTGAGCTTGCAGACGGTCTCGTCTCTGTGTGGAACTTTGACGACGGTTCAGCGAACGACTCTATCGGCAGTAACGATGGTGCATTTATAAACGGTGCCAGCACTACAAACGCGGAATTCGGTATGGCACTCAACCTTGAGAATCCAGAGAACCCCGCGACGGGTGAGAACACCGGGCAGTATGTCGAAATCCCGTCATCCGCAAGCCTTGAACAAGAAGACGGGGTCTTTTCTGTCTCCTTGTGGGTCAATGTCAGGACCGGCGGGGGTAGAAACCACGCCGCTATGTTCTTCAAAGGCGAAAAGGTCGGTTGGGGAGCCTTTTTCATGATTCGGATGTGTACCACAAACGCCACCAATATGACGTGGGGGAGTTGCTGGGAAGGCTCTGAAGGTTGGTTCGCCACGGACAACGTTTACGCCGAAGAGGAATGGGTTCACGTGGCTTATGTCGCTGACGGCGCAGAAGCCACAGCGTATGTAACCTCGTCCGTTACAGATGGCACTGAGGTACCCACAAGCGGACAGCAGAACCCAAGACCCATTGAGCCACCACTGTTGACATTCTCAGACCTTCCGGTTGAAATCGGTGTCGGACGGCAGGTCGGTGGTAATCTTGGGAACGACTTCTGGCTTGATGCCATGATTGACGAGGTCTACTTCTGGGATCGTGCTCTCAGTGCAGACGAAGTAGAGGAACTCGCCGGTGGCGCGCTCCTTGGTGCTGTCAGTGTCGAAGCACAGGGCAAACTCGCTACCACATGGGCGCACATTAAGAAACCCTAAGTGTTATTAACCTAAAACAAAAAAGGCTCCGGATTTCATGAATCCAGAGCCTTTTTGCTTATCGGAGGGGATACACAATGGAAGGTTATTACGGCATTGGAGAGGTCTTCGTCAAAGTTGCTGACCTTGAACGCGCATCAGAATTCTATCGGGACCTACTCGGATTTGAGGTTATCGAACGCAACAATCGGCAACTTTACATCTACTTAGAAAACGGACACCTCGTCCTCAAAGAAGCCGGAAGTCCCGGACACGATGCAGGCGGACCGATGCATTTCGCCTTTGTGACAAGCACTGAACGGATTGAACAACTCGTTGAACAATTCGCTGCCTTGCCTTATCGGACGCGTGGACCCTTTGATTTCGACGATCCGCGCGGCAAATGCCGGGCTTTCTTCATTTTCGATCCGGACGGAAACGAAATTGAGTTTAACGACCTCTACTGTCCAGACAACCCGACTTAGTGGAGAAACCTGAAAATGCTAACCGCTTCAGAGATTAACAACTTTGTTGAAAACGGCTATATCATTCGTCCAAGCGCGCTTTCCGAGACCGACATCCAGACCTACCGTAGTGCTATTGACCGGATACTCCACAAGTGCCGCGTTGAAGGGCTACACGCTGATCATCTGCGTTATATAGACGGAGAACGCGACGACACCTGGGGGGTTAATAATATCTTCCACCCAAGCATTCGCGAACAGGCACTTGTCGACTCGCTTGCACACCCAGAGATATTGGATGTTATTGAAGGACTTATCGGGGAAAGACTCAGGTATCACCTCTGCACTCTGCTTGTCAGTTCCGAGCGGAAACCGTATCACATCAACTGGCATCGGGATTCGGCACCCGATGGAGAGGTACCCCTTGAAACGCTTCTCAGTCGTCTCAGGAGTCACGTCCAACTCAACGGGGCACTCTATCAGGATGAAACACTTTACATCGTCCCGGGCAGCCACCGACGTGAACTCACAGACGCTGAACGCGCTGTTTTACAACAGACCCCTAAGGCAGCAATGCCGAATCAACTCGCAGTGAAGTTGAAACCCGGTGACATTGTTTTCTACAACTCAAGTCTGCTTCATAAAGGGTATAACCCAACTGGCACGCAACGGCAGACGCTACACTATGCGGTTGTTGTCGCCCCACCGGAAAGCACGCCCGCCAACCCAGAGAGTCCAACGAGTCAGGAGTGGTTAAACGAACCGACGTTTTTGGACAATCTCCCGTCTCGACTTAAGCCGTTGTTTGATAACTGGTTGAAATATGGATAGCCTACTGGTTGGTCAGATCCCGGATGCGTTCTCATCTTCCTGTAGGAGCGAGTGTTTTTGCTTGGGTATTTCTGCGGATTTCTTCATGCTCGCGACTTTCACACCACTGCCTTATCCACCTTCATAAAGGTAAATCCAGTTCGTAGTAGGGAAACCATTCATTGCCCGTTATGGACCTTCAGACGTGCGATAAATCGCACTACTACAAACTAACCCTTAAATTCAAACCAGATAGAACACTACAAACCCTAATCTTTATGACAAATCATCGCTGTGATCCAACAGAACCGCTTGAGAAAAGGGAGGCATTTGAGGAGAAATGTATCCATCGCTTTGAGGATACGGAAAGTCCATCTATAAAACAGTGGAACAGAAATGCATTTCTGCCAGAACAGCGCGCTGACTGCGGAGAGATGAAATTCACGATGCTCTAACTTCTCAAACTCGGCACCGACTGCCTCAACATCGTGGAGTGAAAAGTAGTGCAACTTGCCGGAGTATTTCAAAAACGCTTTGCGATAGAGCCATACGGCTGGATGGTGTCGCATATTTTCAATGAAAATTGCTTTCCCACCTGGCTTGAGCACGCGATAACACTCCTGAGCGGTTTCCGTGTGCGCCGTAAACACCAGCACGGATTTCGAGATAATAAAGTCGAAAGTATTATCTGGAAAAGCGAGGTGCATTGCATCCATGAGTGCAAACTCGACCGACTCGGTAACCCCATATTCCGCTGCCCGCGCCTTCGCTTCAGTGAGTCGAAACGGAAGCAAGTCTATGCCGACGACAGTTGCCCCGCGTTTCGCCAACAAGGTCGCAGTTCCACCCGTTCCAGTGCCTAACTCCAGGACCTTCTTTCCTTCTAACTGTCCCATCTTTGGGAAAATGTACTTAAAGATGGGAAGATAAAAATCTTCCCACCAGAGTAAAAGCGTTTTATCAAGAGTGTCTCGCGAGGTCCCAGCGTCAAGCAAACTTAAATTTTCCCCATTTTCCGTAGACTGTTAATACAACGTTCGACACATTCAAGGGGCGGATAGGCGTAACGCTCCTGCTCCACAATGTACCACTCAGTCCCACCGACGGTCTCACAGGCGTGGAACACAGCCTCCCAAGGGACATCACCTTCACCGACGTTTGCCTCATCATTCGTGGCGGAATATTCCTTAAGATGCACCAACTTCGCTCTGCCCGGATAGCGTTCAATAGCCGCCACAGGGTCACCACCGGCACGAAGCGCATGTCCAATGTCAATCTGCATTACGACATCGTCGCGGGTGTTACCGCCGAATATATTCCACGGGATTTCGTCTTCCATTGGTTCAAATTCACCCGTGTGGTTGTGGTACCCCGTAGCCATCCCTTGATCCGCAATTTTTCCAGCGATGTCGTTGAAGATCTTTGCTGTATCGCGCCACGCCTGCGGAGAACTCTGATACTCTCCGGACAACCCCGGCACAATCAGATACGGGTTGCCGAGAATTTTATTGAACTCAACCGTTTTCGCGAGTTCGTCACCGAGAAGTGTGTTGATCCCCGTATGTGTCCCTGCGACCCCTAATCCGAGATCATCGCACATGTCGCGCAACTCTTCGGCAGTCCGATCATAGTAACCCGCAAACTCAACGCCTTCATAACCCATCTGTGCGACCGCTTGCAGTGTTAAAGATAGGTCGCCAGCACAATCGTCTCTAACAGAATAGAGTTGTAACGCAATTGGGATTCTGTCGCTCATAAAATTCTCCTTAATTTAGGATGTTACAGGATGTTCGGGCTTGCGCGCCTCCATTTCTTGCCGCAACACTTCAATCTGTTCCTGCTGCGCTTCGATCTGCTTTTGCTGTGCCTCAATTTTCTCGTCTTGTGCGCGTTGGTGTCTTCGCTGCGTTGCAACGATGATTTGCGGTATCCCTACAACAACACCAATAAAAGCAACCAACGCTATGACCAGCACGAAGATTTGTCCCAGCCGCTTGTCCAGTTCCGAGATTGTCATATTAACAATCTGAATTTCTTGAGAGACGTATTCGCGTATCCGTTTTTCAGAGGCAGTAATCTCTGCTTTCATTCGCTTTTCAGAGGCAGCAATCTCTGCTTGCATCCGCTTTTCAGAGGCAGCAACCTCCTCTCTAACGATAATACGGACATCCTCTCTCAACAGTGTACGGATTTTTTCAAAATCCTCCAAGCTGAGTTCGCTGGATGCGGGCAGAGCCCAAATCAATAAACCGAGGCTTAAAATTAGTGTCAGCCGCATCTCTTTCTCCTTCACGCTGTGAGAGGCGCGGTTTGAAACCACGCCTATAAATTTTAAGACACCGGCAGGTTCACGACCTGCCCACTATCTGCCGAGACGAGCCCTGCTTCGAGGATTTCTTGAGCATCCCGACTTACTTTGGCGTTACAAAGACCTTCAATCGGTTCACCCGTTTCTAAGCAGTGAATGAAGTATTCCGCAGCGTTGCGTCTCCCCTCTGGGAGTGCTTCAGGTGTTATCACTTCAGCATCACCGCCTGCGGGATGGAGATGGACTTCGTTTCCGCTGACCATTAAAGCCCCTTCAGTCCCATAAACCACAGGATTCGGCGTAATGTAGCCGACCTTCTGGGTCCAAGACGCTTCCGTGATACCGAAGGCGTTCCCGTATTTCATGACGATAACGGCGTTATCATCGGGTACCGGATAGTCTTTGACGAAGGTGCCACGGAAGGCTGTCACCTGTTGCGGCAAACCGAGGAGATAGGCACACATATCGGCACAATAACAGCAGTAATCCATCAGCGCGCCAGCACCGTTCTTCTCTTCATCGTAGAGCCATTCGTAGAAGTAACGGGAGCAACCGATCTCCATCGGTCCGTTGTGCGCAGAACGCCACTTGAAATAGAAAATATCTCCGATGCGTCCCTCTTTGATGAGATCCATTGCGGTATTAAGTGCTGGACTCCATGCCGTGGGCCAATTCACCATAAGTTGGATACCGGCACGCTCTGCAGCAGCCAGCATCTGATCTGCCTGTGAAAGGCGTGCTGCCATCGGTTTCTCAGATACGACATGCGCACCTTTCGCCGCCGCAGCCGCAACAATATCTGCACCGGCGTTGTTCGCCGCCGCTGCTTGGACGATATCTAACTCTTCTTTCTCTAACAACTCTTGCCAAGAGTCGTAGACCTTCTC
Source organism: Candidatus Poribacteria bacterium (assembly GCA_965232115.1). Classification (GTDB taxonomy): domain Bacteria; phylum Poribacteria; class WGA-4E; order WGA-4E; family WGA-3G; genus WGA-3G. The sequence continues at coordinate 943,927 of OZ246958.1, read as the reverse complement.
AACACCCGATTCCTCACTGAATTGTGTGCGTAACTCCGCATTGACATCGCCCGCTGCAACGATTTCAACGTTAGGGTGTGCCTTCCAATGCCGGAGTTCTCCCCAGACGTGGTCATGCACCAGAGATGCGAAGCCAACGCGATACGTTTTTGACATTAATTTTGCCTCCTGAATATATGGTAAACCAGAAAAATAAATGAACATTTCACCCCGGCCCGGTAGGTGCGGTTTCCTAACCGCACCGGTGCTGAGGGTCTGATTAATCCTAAGGTTTACTATAGTTGTGGGTTATAAGTTAAGAGGTTCTCTGGTAATCTCACAAATCACTCTTCAGCCTTTACCGCAATTTTAATCGCCGTTTCACCTTTGATACGGTAGTCTCCATTGAGTGCGTGAAAACCGTCTCCGACCTGTGAGAGCGGCAGCTGATGGCTAATCATGTCCGCAAAAGGGAGATTGCTCTGCTCAAGGAGCGGCAAACCGCGGACGAAGTGCTCATAACTGCTGCCCCAGATCGCCTCGACCCGAAGGTTTTTGCGCATCAGTAACTGGTTAATGTTGAAGTCGATAGATCCCATATCCACGAAGTGACCGACCTCAACAAAAGTGCCGCTCCGGCGGGTATATCCCAAACCTTCTGGCGTGGCTGGAAGGAAACCGGCACATTCAAAGACAACGTCTGCCCCTTCTTTGCGCGGTGTCTCCGCTTTGACCAATTCCGTCCGTTCTTCGACAGAGGTAACTTTCTCAATATCAATCGTTACATCAGCACCGAGGCGTTTCGCGAGTTCCAAACGTCCGGCAGGACCACCAACCATAATCGCTTTTGCAGCACCGCTTAATTTCGCACAAGCGAGCGTCACAAGCCCGATCGCACCCGAACCCTGCACAACAACGGTATCGCCGAGTTTTATCTGCCCGCGCATTGCCGCATGAACACCGACAGTAAAAGGCTCTGTGAGGACCGCAACCTCAGGCGATGCGTCGGTTTTCATAAAGCAGGTATTCGGATGGACAAGATACATATAATCGGCGAACCCGCCGCGAAAATGCGGTGCCTCGTCCGGATTCCACTGGAACCCATAAGCACCGTAACTCGTTCCGGGTGCGAAGATAATCCTATCCCCCTCTTTAATCGGTTTTCCGACATAATCCGCCTCAACCCCTTCACCAATCGCTTCAACGATACCGACGTTTTCGTGTCCTAACAGCACTTCCTCTTGGAAACCGTTCTGCCAGTTATGCAGATCCGTTCCGCAGATACCCGCTAACTCCTGACGGAGCAGCACCGTGTTAGGTTCGGGATCGGGGACGGGATACTCCCGAATCTCAAAATCTTGACCGTGTGCAACCACGGCTCTCCCTGTCCGACTCATTATGTTTCCCTCTCGTAAGCTGCGGGGCACCAATAAACAACCCACTATCGCTATAAGCGCGCCCCTTTTGCGATGGATAGGTTCAATCTTAGAAAATTTAGGTAGCGACTTGGCTTTGGAGCCGATGAATACTTTGGGTCCCTACCTGAGGTTCAATTTCGACCCGGATAACCTCAAAACCTGATTCTGTAACATTCATCACGGCAGAATCAATAGCCGCCTCCAAGGATGAAGCTTCCCGATGAAAGCGGATCTGCGGAACCCCGACACTTGTGGCGAGTGTCGCATCGTTAAAAACGCTAAATAACCGATCAGCCTCTTCCTCGGTAGGTTCAGTCGTTAAAATAAGTGTGAACTCATGAACTTTCATAGTGAGTTTCTCCGTTATTGATTCCCGTACTGCTACCAGTATGAGGGCATTTGTCAATGTAGCGGCGGATGTCCCGCGCATGTAATTCAGGATTCCTTGGTGTTGACAGGACTTGTGTACGGCAGCCATCACGTGCGCGTTGCGGACACCACAATTTACCCCAGATGTGTGCTCGAGGACCTGATTTCGTGACTCTCCAGCCTTTACTTTCGGCATAACGAATTGCGTCACGAATATGTTTATTTGAATGGTTGATTCGCATCAATATTAAATGTATTTCCGCCTATTTCGCGAGGAAATAATCACGATAGCAACAATAGCAACAACAACAATTGGTAGCCAGAACGCCTCAAAGATTTCCCAGAAAAAGTTGAACCCTATCCAGAGCAGGACTTCAATCCCAACAATGGATGCCGTCTTACTCCACGGAAAATCTGCGTTGTACTGTTTTCTCAACCGACTGGCGTATAGCCACGAGACGACCAATGTCCCAACAATAGCCAGGAAGAATAGGAGATTTACAAGCCCTTGAATGCTGTTCAAAATGGTTAACATGAGAATTTAACTCCTTTTAAGTTTTTCTTGCTATTATAGAGACATGCTATCTGAAAAAGATAGTAAAAACCCGCTCAATGCCACAAATCACGGTAAAACTTAGAATTATGTTTACAGCGGCAACGTGCGATAAATCGCACTACTACGAGCCAGTTTCCTGTTTGTAGTAGGGCAATTCATTGCCCGTCAATTACCTAATTTATTTTTTACACTTCATACAGTTTCTGCTACATGGGACTTACCCGCTCTGGACAACTGTAGACCGCCATACTTTTCCCACGCATGAAACCGATTAACGTTAGGTTGCCTTCTTGTGCGAGGTCAACGGCGAGTGTAGATGCCGCAGAAACAGCAACAACGACCGGAATACGCGCAAAAAGTGCTTTTTGGACAATTTCAAAACTTGCCCGTCCACTCACCATCAAAATATGCCGTTCAAGTGGCAAGAGATCCGTCAGCAACGCATGCCCTATCACTTTATCAACGGCGTTGTGTCTGCCTATGTCCTCTCTGACAATCAGGAGTTCACCCGTCTCATCAAACAACCCAGCGGCGTGAAGGCCACCCGTCCTTTCAAAAACAGATTGCGCCGTTCTTAACTGGTCATTGAGCTGATAACAGACGGCTTGATTTACGCGCAGCCCTGAATTCAAGGGAGGCACTTGGTGCTTAACCGACTCAATCGTCATCTTGCCACAGAGTCCGCAGCTGGCATTCGCGTGAAAATTCCGTTGCCACCCCGATTGCGTCTCAAGGTCAAGTGCTTCCCTGAGATGGACGTTGACAATATTCTGTAGCGACGAGAAACCCACGGACTGTTCTTCAGAAATCTCTTCATCACAATATGCGATAATTTCGATGTCATCGCAGGAAGTTATGAGGCTCTCCGTGTAGAGAAAACCCGCCGCCAATTCAAAATCGTGTCCCGGGGTCCGCATGACAACGATTAAACTCTGTTGCCCCACCCGGATCTCAAGCGGTTCTTCGACAACCAACTCGTCCTTGACCTGAGTCGGTTCGGCAGAAGCCCAGCGTGTAATAAGTTTTGTGGATGTCGGTTGCATAGTATTTAGATTTACACACGCCTGCGAATCAACCACTTCATTGAACACTTACGGTTGCCAATCCGTTGGCGGTCGCTATCCATGCTCTATTATTCGCCACAACAAGCGACTGAATTGCCAATTCACCCGATACGATTTGAGGGGTCGTCGTATCCTGCCACGCGCCAGACCGTGTGTGGTGCGTATAAAACAGGTCGTTCGTCGCTATCCACAACACCAACGGCACTTCGGGTGTAGACGGTAGCGGTCGCGCTTCTTCTATCATCATTTCAGGAAAGAATTCGGATTCCGACGGATCTTCTATTTCTACGACTTCCTCCGGCACTATCTCAGTATCTTCCGGTGTCTCTTCCGCAAAGGGTTCCTCGACCACTTCTTCGATAATAGGTTCCTCAATAACAGGAGGCGAAGTATCCAGAGTTCCCTGAATATAAATGTTCTTCAGCTTGTTTTCATCGTCTACGCCGGTGTGGAGCGTCGTCGATTTCCCGTTCCGACCATCCAAATCTGCCCGGAAATAACCGTTGGACTTTTCATCAGTATTGAACCATGTAAGGAGCAGCTGCTCGGCTGCGGTCTCAATCCCGACGATTGTCATACCTTCTCGAATCGCTGTCGAATGGTACGTATACCACTCTTCTATCTCTCGATCAAATGTCCCAATTATCCCATCTTCTGAGACACACCAAACCCTCTCAGGTGTAAGGGCCAACGTCTCAAGATTGTCGGCTGGCAGTTGGCTGTTCGGAACGTTGTAGACAAGCGGCGGATCAAGACTCCCGCGAATCCGACGGATAGCACCCATATCGGTTGCGAACCAGATCTCTGTTTCGTCCATCTTGATGTCCCTGACCCAAGCGGGAAACCCATCAAGAGGTGAATACGCCTGAATTTCGCCAGTTAACCTGTTGTAATGGATCGCGCCTTGCGAACGCGTGCCGATCCACACCTCTTGTGCGTTGACAGCGATGGCTCTAACATCTGGAACCGTTTCGACGGCACTATTAATAAGTTGCGGGACATCTTCGATAGGTATCCATTTATTGTATGCAGTTTCAAACAGCATAAGACCTTTCGCGGTGCCGATCCACAACTTTGTTTCATCGTCGGCAATAGCCTGTATCTGTTTGTCTGGCAATCCGTCTGCGTCTGTGTAAACCGTCCACCGCGTCCGATCGAGAATCTGTTTCGCGCGTTCCTTCACCGTCTCATCTATACTTGACTCGTAGATGAGACTCGCTTCACTCGCAGCCTCCGGGATTCGACCAAGTTTTAAGTTAACCTCAGCACGGGTAAGGCGCGCCTCATAAACCCACTCGCTTATTGGGTAGCGCATAACAAACCCTTGTAAAGTGTGGAGTGCGTCTTCCAACCGACCCGTCTCCGCTTGGAGTTTTCCTATCAGGAAAAACGCCCTTTCATGTTCCGATCTGTCCGGGTACTGTGAGATTGCCGATTCAAGGAGGGGCAGCCCTGCAGTCGCGTCTCCTAACTGCTCGGCGAGGAGGAATCCCGTGAGATAACGCAAGGCAGGAATAGATGAATGTTCTGGGTAATAGGTTAAGATTAACTGATAACTATCTACCGCTTCAGCATACGCACCACTGGCGAATGCAGTATCACCAACCTCCTGAAAAAACGGCACGAGGTCATAATTGGCGGCATCGAGGATCGCCACAGAGCGGAAGCGTTCCAACGCACGAGCAGTGTCGCCATCTGCTTCGTAAAGTAAACCAAGTTGATAGTGTGCAGCGGGGTACTTTGGGAGTTCCTCAATAGCGGCTTCAAAACGCCCCTTCGCTTTTTCGGGGAGTCCTAACTCCAAGAGCATAAGTCCATTGCGGTAATACTTTGCAGCCGTTCGATCTGGAACGTGTGCGGTGTCTGACGTGAAATCAAGGCTATAACCTGTCACGGGAAGCCGTAACACCTGTCCATTATACTCAATTTCAAAATGGGTTTCAGTGGCACCACGCCAAATGCCAGTTAATCTATCGCCGTTCTCTCCATCCACGACGACGTACTGCTGACCATAAGCAGGGAACTGATAGATGCATAGAACGACTGATATTATTAGCGTAAATAGAGGGTAAGTTTTCTGTTTTTTGGGTCGTGTCTTTTTTTGGAATGTCTGCTGTAACATAATGGACCTTCAAAATATAGGTTGATAATTATAGATTTATAATACCAGAAACACTGTGAAATGTCAAGCGTATCACCAAACGTCTCTTGATACCAAAGCCGCTATGGGTTATAATACCCGTCATGAACGAAACTGTGCTTCCAATCACAGAACTAAAGGAGACATTTCAGGACGCAATCGCAAAGGGTCCCGTAGTGATTGTCGCCCCGACAGGTAGCGGCAAATCGACGCAAATTCCACCGTGGTGTGCAGCACGCTCCGATGCCCCCGTGTTAGTCGTTGAACCGAGACGCGTTGCATGTCGCTCACTCGCACGGTGGGTCGCACAACAGCACGGCGAACCGTTGGGACAGTCGATCGGCTATACCGTCCGCTTTGAGGATGTCAGCTCCGATGCACGAACCCGTATCCGTTTTGTCACGCCCGGGGTCGCCTTACGATACGCCGCTGGACCGGAGTTGGATCAATACGGCACTATCATTCTGGACGAATTCCACGAACGCGGTGTAGAGGCTGACCTGTTTCTCGCCATCTGCCGAAAGAAGCGGCGGGATGCAAGGCTTGTTATCATGTCCGCTACAATAGCCGCACAACAACTCGCTCGTTCTATTGGCGGACAGGTACTACGCGCAGCGGGACGCGTCTATCCCGTTGACGTGCGTTACCTCGGTGGCACAGTCGTACCAAGTGCTGACCGCTTAGTGGAACGCGTCAAAAGAGGAATCCATCGCGCCCTCAAAGAGACCGAAGGAAACATTCTGGTTTTTTTACCCGGCAAAGGTGAAATTAGTGCCTGTCAAGACGAATTACGCAGGATGCGAAATGTTGAACTTCTTCCACTCCACGCAGACCTACCACCCGGTGCACAGGACTTAGCATTTGACGCAAAATCGCAACGCCGCCGCGTTATCCTCGCAACCAATGTAGCAGAAACGTCCGTCACACTTCCCGGCATTACTGCTGTTGTAGATGCAGGCTTAGTGCGTCAACGTATCCATCAAAATCGACGTATCGTCTTGGCACTGCGTCCGATTTCTCAAGCATCCGCCGAACAACGCTGCGGACGTGCAGGTCGCCTCGGACCCGGCATCTGCTACAGACTCTGGGAAGAACACGCACAACTTGAACAGGAGACACCCCCAGAAATTCAGCGGGAAGATTTAACGCAATTCGTGCTGACCGTCGCCGCAACAGGCTACCGCCCACAAGACCTGACGTTTCTCGATGAACCCCCTGACTTCGCCGTAGTGCGCGCACAGACTGAATTGAAAAGTTGGGGGGTGCTCTCCGACGACGGCACACTAACAACGGCGGGGGCAAAGATTTGTGCATTACCTGTCAATCCGCTTCACGCCCGTTTGCTCGTTAAAGCCCCGCCGCCGCTCCGACGCGATCTCGTGGATTTGATTGCTACACTGGAACGTCCCGCCCCGTTATGGCGGCGCATGAACGATCTATCGACGGAACAGCAGGACACCGTCCAGAAAGCCCGGCAAAAAGACCTCTACCGAGATGGCTGCGACGCAACAACAGCAATCCGAACGTTGCGCGCTGGCGATGAAAAACGCCACCACCTCCATAAAACCGCACTCGCTGAATGCCGCAGAATCGCAACGCAGCTCAGGGATTTCCTTGGATTGCCACCCGTGATGAAAGACAAGACACCCCTACAACCCGATCGCGCTGCACTGATTGCGTATCTCGGACGTGAATGGGACGCTTGTGTGTATGTTCGACGGCGGAGAGGGAAAGGTTGGGGAAACGGACAAGAGGAAGTGCTACTCGATTCTGATTCACTTTTACCCGACGAGCGGCACGCTGCCCTCATCTTGGAGACGGTTGGCATCGCGAAAGGCACGCGCGTTCAACTCATGGGACGCACGGCTATGCCCTGTGCCTTTGAGGACTTAGTGGATGCGGGTATCGGAACCTCTCAACTCGCTACTCCCAGACGCGAAGGCGAGGCCATCGTTGCGGAAGTAGTGACCGAATACGCGGGAAGGGAAATCGGACGTGAACGCCAATCGCTTAAGGGAGCATTGTTGAGAGAGGCGGTAGCATCTCTCATTCTCTCTGGATCGTTATTCTCAGGTGTCGGTGAAAACCTTACACGCGCAATTGACGCGTGGCGACTCCATTGTGCCCTCAACCCCGACGTACAAACATCGGAAACAACGGCGTTGACACCACAGGCATGGTTAGTTTCACAACTCACCACATTAGGTGTGGAGGCTGCCGAAGAGTGGCAACTCCTCTCTGCCGAGGACCTGACCTTTACTGAAATTGACCCCGACACTATTGACAAAATTGAGGCGCAGTATCCAAAAGATTTCTCCATCAACGGTGCAAAATTCGATGTGGAATACAACCCGGCTCAAAAATTGGTTATCTTACGCTGGCAGCGCGGCATTCGCCAACCGGCGTTGACTACAGTGTTATTGCCGCGCTGGAATAATTGGAAGGTGCAACTCGACCTCCGCGGACAGGTACGGACGGTACGTCCTTAGTCGGCTTTGATCTTACCCCACACCGTTGTTAGCAGATGGGGTTGGGGTGCGACGGGCAAGCTGCTCGGATTGAGCCAATCGGGCGTTATATTTGAACCTCGGTGCGTCATCTCTGTTTTTCTGCCGCTACGGACATCAATTACGACGATCTGTTGACTATTGTTGTTGTCACGTTCTGCATAAACAAGTTTATCCGCTTCGGGAGACCATGAAGGACTATGGGTTCCCGGTGCTGACTTACTAATCTGCTTCAAACGGCTGCCGTCCCGATTCGCAATGAAAAGTGCCTGTTTATCAACACCTACACCCCACTTGTACCAAGAAAACGCAAGCCGCTCACCATCCGGCGACCATGATGGCGAGTACATCCACGGCGATTCTTTGGGCAGAAACGTTTGTACGGCACTCGAACTGAGTGTAAGAATGCGAATACGACGGCTACCTCCGACATCGTCAACAAAAGCAATTTCGGTTCCATCTGGAGACCACGACGGATTCCCACCGCGCCGGTCTGCCGAAGCCACTTGTTTCATATTTCTGCCGTGTATCGTCGCCGTTTGGATACTCCATTGGGGCAATTGTGCATGGAACACAATCCTTTCCCCATCCGGTGCCCACGCTGGCTCAATTCTCTTTGCCGTATCGCTAAACACTTTCCGTAACCGCCGACCATCAGCATCTATTACATAGAGATCCGCAACACCACTGCGATCAGAGACGAAGAGAATTTGCTCATGGGTCGGAGACCAGACCGGACTGAAATCGTCTCCCCGATTGTTGGTGAGTCGGACTTGATTGCTTCCATCGGGATTCATAACATAAATATCCCAATTCCCGCGCCGATTTGATGAAAACACAATCTTCTCGGTCTTCGGTGCCCTCGCGTCAACTGGGTAAGCACTTGCAAACGTGAATATCAAACTCACACAATACAGAAAGAAAAAACTTTTACTTTTCATCAGGTTCTTCTCCTATTACTGATGTTCACAAAAAATTAGTCTCGCGTTTTCAGCTTACCCCACACGGTTGTGATTAGATGAGGTTGTGGCTGAACGGACAATGCATACGCTGGATCAAACCAATCCGCAAAAAAGTTGATACCTTTACGGGTGAGTTTCTCTGACTCACCGCCGTTCAAATCAACCGTGTAGATGTGGCGGTTATTGTTTTTCAGCTCGTATCGTTCATAAACGAGTGCGTTGCCATTTGGGGACCAATCGGGATTAGCCGTCGAAAATCCAGCAAGGGGTTGAACAATTCGCTCAGGGTCATCCCCGTCGCTGTTCACAGTGTAAATTGACGAATTACCGCCTTCAAACCAAGTAAAAACAATCTTGTCCGTTGAGGGAGACCAGACAGGAGTGCTCATAGATGTTAGCGGCACTTCCCCAAACAGCACCGTTTGTTGACGGTTTACTAAATTGAACACGTGAATTCTGGAAGTCGTGTTTCCTTGTCTTAAGGGTGCATCAAAAACGATTTTTGTCCCGTCAGCAGACCAGTTGGAATAACCATCAAAGCGGCCCACGGGAGCGATTCGTTTCTCAATCTTTTCGCTCAGCGATGCGATGTAGAGTTCTCTCGCGCCATCATCTCGGATGTAAGAGATCTGTCTTCCATCAGGAGACCATGCCGGCGCAGACCTCGATCTAAAATCATTAAACACCTTCTTCACGTTCGCACCATCCGCATCCATAAGGTAGAGATTAGACATCCCTTCTCGAGTTGATGCAAAGAGAATTTGGGCACCTGTCGGGGACCAGGCAGGTTGAAAATCTGATGCTTTGTTTCGTGTTAAGTTTGTCTGCGCTGTCCCATCCGGGTTCATGATATAAATCTCATTATTGCCATCTCGATCTGATGTAAACGCGATTTTTTCGGTTTTCGGAGCATTGGCGAAAATTGAGTCAACACTCGTGAATATGAGTATCAAGTTGAGACTAAAAAAACACAAAAAACGCGTAATTTTCATAAGCTCTTCTCCTATAAAAATCTATTCAATCCGCTTAAAAGTACAACGCAGTCCACCCGTTCGCATCCAGCCTCTGGGGGTCAACTTCATATCCCCATATAGGACTAAATAAAGCGTATCTTCCGTCACCGTAATACCCGCCAGCGAAGCGATTGCGTAAGAGGTCTTTTTTGCAGCAGCCCGCCGTGCCCCTTGGACCCCCATATTGCGATTCTGTAGCATCGCGGCTCTTTTCTGTTTCTGCTTCGCAGCTATCTGTTTTACAGGTTCGGAACCGAATAGAAATTCAAGCATATCGGGTCCCGTCTGCTGATTAAAACGAACATACGGAAACGGATCGTCACCGTACTGCTTCGTGGTGATATAACATTGTCCTGTGACACGCCTACCTTGATTGCTGCCACTGTAATGATATGAGCCGCGATCTTGAAAAAATTCAATAGTGAGATTTTGGCGCGTAGAGGCGACGAGTGCCGCTTTTGCTCCCAATATCTGTTGACTCGATTTTTCATCGGTTACTTCAATACCGGGCAAGCGAGTTGTATTTTCCGTAGAGGTTTGCTCGTCTCTTTTAGGATTTGACGAGCTCGGTGCTTCTACTTGCTCAGGGGCAGTGGGCGACGCTGCTGTCTTGTCCGTGGCACTTTTAGAAAGTTGCTGCACAAAAGAGGTTGCCGATTTCAACGCCTGCTGCGGTGTCGATTGCTGCCGTTTCGCGCTAACACTCCCCTCTTCAACTTCCAATCCGACATACTGCCACTTACCAACAAGCAGATCCTTTACTGCCTGCTTGATTTTTTCGGGATTGTGCCTCTGGCGTGCCTCGTTATAAGCCGCAATCAGATGTTCTCGTTCCTGCTGTGTCTCTTGAGGCGTTAGCACCGCACAACTGGTGAATATCATTACCATAACAGCAAGTATTGTTAGCACTTTCACCGTTCATTCCCTCCTTCACTTCAAAGCCGATCTGTTATTCAATCCGTTTAAAGGTACATCGCAATCCACCCATTCGCACCCAACCGTTTGGCGTTAGCTCCACTTTTCCGTAGAGGACCAAATAAAGTCTATCCTCCGTCACCGTAATACCCGGCATTAAGAGGGCTGTCTCCTGTCGGCGAGCCGGTAGCACCGGCGGCTCGGTCAACCTTCTATTCCGCCTTGCCCCATCTATCGGTGTGATATTCCGTCTCGCAGCGATCTTTCTTTCCCGCTCCTTGGCAGTCCTCCACTTTACCGGTTCAGAACCGAATAGGAACTCAACCATCTCTGGTCCCGTCCGTCGATTAAAACTGATAAATGGAAATGGATCATCGCCGTACTGCTTGGTAGTGATATAACATTGTCCTGTAGCACTCTTGCCACCGTTGTTGCTGTTATAGTAGTATGAACTACGATCCTCAAAAAATTCGAGTGTCAGGTTTTGGCGTGTAGATGCAACGAGTGCGGCTTTTGCTGCCAATATCTGTTGCTCCGATTTCTCGTCTGTCACTTCAATCGGTGGCAAACGCGTTGAATTTTCTTCTGAAGTCTGTTCGTTTGTCTCTGGATTTGATGGATTTAGTGTTTCCGTTTGTTCATTTGTAGAGTCCTGAAAAGGTTCATTCACCGGAGGATCCGATGCGTTAGCTGCTGGCTGCGGTACAGGTCTCAGATTCTGCGCCGTGATATTCTCCTCCTCGACCTCTAAGCCGACATATTGCCATTTGCCAACGAGAAGGTCCTTGACTGCCTGCTTGACTTTTTCGGGATTGTGCCTCTGGCGTGCCTCGTTATAAGCTTCAATCAACCGAAGGCGTTCTTGCTGCATCTCTTGAGGTGTTAGCGTCCCACAGCTTGTGAACACTATCATTAGGATACCGAGCACCATTCGTATTTTCACCACTCATCCTCCTTTACCTAACTCGCTTGAAAGTACAGCGGACGCCTCTGCTCTGCGCCCACCCGTTCGGTGTTAATTCCATCACACCAAACAGGGTTAAGGACAACCTGTCCGCTGTGACCGAAATCCCCATCCAATTCCATGGCACCAACTGTTTAGAGGAATCATCTGGTGTATCGCGCACGTTCGGTGGCACACCGGAGATGAATTCAGGAAAACGCTCACCTGTATCCCGAAAAACCCGCAGATACGGAAGCAATTCATCACCATAACGCTCTGCACTGATCTTGAAACTTCCCGTTACCTCCGTGCGTCCATTTACACCGCGATATCGGCGATAGACGTTTTGATCCATAAAAAACGCAATCGTGAGGTTTTGGCGAGCCGTCGCGTTGAGTTCATACTTTAATGCTGCCAATTCTTCACTCAAATCGCCTTCGGCGACCGCTATGTCCACAAACTGCCACGTGCCGAGAAGTCTCTGGGTCAAATCGTCTTCCATTGGTCGCGGATCCCTTTTTCTCAGGGCATCCTCATGCGCAGCGCGAAGCCTATCCCGTTCGTTTTGCATCTCCTGATATTTCGCACTCGTACAGCCAGCAAAAGCCAGAAGCAGCAGACTAAAAACCGTTAATATCTTCACTCCTCGATCCTCCCAAAGTAACAGTGCATGCCGCCGCTTTGCACCCACCCAGTGGGCCCTAACTGCATCCTCCCGTGTATCGTGAGGTACAATCTGTCCTCCGTAACCGAAATGCTAATTTCTTTCGCCGTTGAAACGCCTTGCGAACTTGCGAATCCAGAGGGTCCCGCTGATTTACTACTCGGATTTACGGCGAAAAGGAGCTGCGACATTTCAGGACCAGAACGTCTGAGAAATCGGATAAATGGGAAGGGTTCATCGCCGTAACGGATGGTGAAGACGGTAAATTGACCGACAATTTCCGTAGCACCGTTTTTGCCTCGGTAGTGATAGATACCTTTTTCTTCAAAGAATTCAAGTGTGAGATTTTTCAGATCAAGGGAGCGCAGCGCAGCTTTGGTTTCCGCAGCCTTTTCAATAGCGGCACCCTCCTCGACTTCAAGGTTCAGGAATTTCCATCTCCCAAGGAGTGTATCGGTGATGCTGGATTTAACTTTGAGTTCGCTGTGTTCCTCACGGAGGTTTTCATAGTTCTTGAGGAGTTGATCGCGCTCTGCCTGCATTTTTTGATATTCTACACTGGTGCAGCCCGAAAGTATCAAGACCCAGATGCCAAAGACAGTTAAGATTTTCACATTCTTTCTCCTTACCACCAACTTCACCGGTATTATACCAAGCCCCTGTTTAAATAGCAACACCGAGGCGTAGAGCAGGTCATTTGATTTTCCAGTAAACCAATCTCATAATAGTTAAGACACAATTTTATGACCAAAAGGATGCATAATTTCAAAAAACTAAACAATTCTGACGCATTCGTGACTTTAGAACTCAAGCGTCAATCCAAAATAGACGATCCGTGGCAGTTGTGGCGCGTCAAAGACTTCACGTTCAATACCAATTTCCTGACCTTGTACGTCAAGCGTCGCCTCTTCAAATATGAACCGTATCTCATTTTTCCGATTGTACACATTCAGAACATCAAGGAAACCTCCTACTTGCGATCCCCAAACATTCCATTTATAACTCACCCGAAGGTCTAACTTATGATACGGTGCGAGTTCGGTGCTTAATTGTTCATCAGCACTCGCCAAAAGCGGATTCAGTCCACGCGTTACGGGGTCCTGGATGAGAACAACGGAACTGATAGGTACTTCGGAGGTGCCGCTGAGATACTGCCACTTCGCGCCAATCTCAAAATTCGGCGTGAAGCTATAGTTACCGACGACACTCACAATATGCGTATTGTCAAACAAGTAGGGTTGATAGGTAGCATCTGGATTCTCACGCCGTTCGGCATGCGTATAACTGTATGAGACCCAACCGAAGAATCTATCTGGAATCCGATGCCGTAGGAATACCTCCGCACCTCCGACGTACCCAGCCCCTTGATTGAGATAATTCGAGACTTCATCGGGTGTTACCAGTTTCCGCGCGTCCTTGTAATAAGTTGCAAACTTGAGTTCGGTGCGCGATGAGAGTGGATACTCTAATTCCATAATGTAGTGCCGTGTGAGACTCGACACCAATGCCCGGTTGCCATTTTCTGCCAATAGGTGAGAAGGTTGTGGGCCCTGCTCATAATGTCCATACGCGAAACGGAGGTTAGACCCGTTTGGCAATATGAAACTCACACTCCCTCGCGGTTGAACGGAAACCTGTTCAATCACATTCAGATAGTCGAAACGAACACCGAGTGCCACGGATAAGAACTCAAGTGGATCGTAGCGTCCTTGCACATATCCCTCAGCCCTATAAAAATCGTGTCCAAATTCGTCGTATATCTCTTCAACACTGCGCTCCCTAACCTCATAAGTCCCATCATCCAGTGCAACCACTGTGACCGTATCTTCATTTTCTTCTGCATACTCAAGGATTTCGGGAAGCTCCTCGGGGTCTTCCACTTCACTGTACAAGGACTCTGGAAACCTGCCGTCCTCGAAACTGTTGGCAGGACTAAAGGAGAGAAGGAAACCGGGTTCAAATTGAAACTTCGGTGTCAACCGATAGGATACATCCTCGCGGAATGTCCAGACGGGAACGTCAATCTTTACATCGTAGTGGGCATAGTCCACAGAATCAGGGACCCACTCGCCTTGAGGGTTCTGAGAAAATTGCTCATTAACAGGAACTTCAAACGCAATAGTAAGGAAATTGAAGGAACGGGTCAGCGATAAATGTGAGGTGAGATTTTCGGTAAAGTCCGAACGGAGATGGATCCCTTGTCCATCGAAACCGTTTTTGAAAAGAGCAGAGGCGAGAGCACCTTCAGCATCTTCAAGTACCCTTCCGCCCTCACCTTCAAACTCACTGTCCTCCTCCACAATCTTAAAATGATCCGTTGCAGCGAAAGCGTTGAGTGTAAAGTGATGTTTTTCTCCCAAAAGATAGGCGAATTTGAGTTGATAATCTGAAAAGTAAGGCAGCTGCTGTGGACGTCCTGTCTGTTCCTCAAGAATCGGGCCAGCAATGAGGTCTAAGTAACTCCGCCGCCCAGAAGCAGAGATATATCCCTTGCTACCGATGCTGGCTTCAAGGAGTCCTTCGGAATAGAGGATATTCAGGTTGAATTTCCCATTCAATCGCTCCTGAATGCTGTCACGTGCATGGATGTCAAGCACAGCTTGCGAATCCAGTCCGAACTCAGCACCGTAGCCCCCCGCATAGATGTCAATTTTCTCAAGCGTCTCCGAACTCACTGTCGAAAGCAAGCCGCCCCAGTGAAAAGGGTATCCGAGAGGGGTTCTGTCAAGATAGTAAAGATTAGACCCTGGTTCACTACCTCGGATATAGAGAACGCCGAAGTAGTCGTTTGGGATACCAATGCTCGGAAGTGTCATCAGTCCTTTGAGCGTATCGTTGAAGGTACCGGGGATACGCAGGAGTTCGCCGCCACGGACCTCCATTCGGCTGATTGTGGGTGGGAGGCGTTTTCCCTCAACAATAATGGTTTCTAACTCAACTGCCGGACCGAGGGATATTTTCACTTCAGTGGTCCCGCCGCTGCTAATTTTAACGGAAACTTCTGTGGGTATCATTTCAGTAGGATGAGTGACGATAAAAGTATAGGTGCCTTCGGAGAGTTCCGTGAATTGGAAGATGCCGTTTTCATCGGTCTTTTGATTTTGATCGGTTTCAAGAATCCGAACATCGGCACCTGCAAGCGGCCTTCCGGTGCTGCGTTGATAGACGGTTCCTTGAACGTCGCCAGTTTCCGCTAAAGCAGGTAGGGATATAATGATAAACACAAACAGAATCGTGATGAATCGCGATGTCATTCAGTTGTTTTGACCTCCGTGTAGTATAAACTGTTAATCTGGGTTTCCTCTGCGTCCGCAAACTAAAAGTTTGCGCTACAAGTAGAAACCTTTTATTCCACTCATGTTATAAATACAATTTTAGGTTGAGAAAGTTGCAGAAACATGAAAACTTAACGCTCAATTCGGATTTTGAGTTGACTTAAAATCTATGCTGTCCTTTGTACGCGAAAAAATCGAGCGTCCGTCAAGCAACGCTCGGCTTTTCTGTATCCCTGAACTTTCCAATGTAAAATCATAGGTAAACCCGGTTTGTAGTAGGGCAATTCATTGCCCGTTGTTAACCTGCGAACGTGCGATAAATCGCACTACTACAAACCTACCTAAAATTCAAAATGGATAGAACACTATATTCGCCTAAATCCTACTCTTGATGCAACGTAACCGATCGACGCGGCGGGCTAAATTGCTGCGGTGTCAACGGCACCGCCATATTCCGATACACCTGAACCCGGTAGGAACCGAAATCCGGCACGAACATCAACCCATCGTCACTGACAGCAACAGATTTGGGTGAACGCAGGTATTTCTGGGGTTCCAGGTCCGCCATGTCTCGCATCCGATTTGGACTGCCGTTCGTCATCATATATGCTTGTGATACCTTTGACAGTGTGGCATCTCCGAGGAATTGCTGCACATACCGTCCCTCTTCGTTGAAGAGTTGGATGCGATTGTTCCCCCAGTCAGCAACATAGATATCGCCATTCAGGTCAACGTCAATACCAGCAGGACGATTGAGTTCGCCGTTGCCGCCGCCAGACCTGCCGAATTCAAACAGGAACTCGCCTTCGGCATTGAACTTCTGAACCCGGTCATTTCGCCAATCCGAAACGTAAACATCACCGAGTTCGTCCACAGCAACACCCCACGGCATGTTGAATTCACCCTCGCCATCACCGTAGCTGCCCCACTGCAAGAGGAACTTACCGTCTTTCGTGAACTTTTGCACGCGATGGCTTAGACTATCCGCAATGTACAGATTCTCGTCTGGGTCGAAAGCCATACCAGAAGGTCCGTTGAGTTGCCCAGGTTCAGTCCCCTGTTCTCCCCATGTGCCGATGTGTTCACTGTCCTTGTTAAAGGCGACAATCCGATGCAAGTATTCATCGGAGACATAGATATTCTCTTCACTATCGGCAGTAATCGTCACGGGCCACGTGAACTGCCCATCACCCTGTCCATAGCCCCCCATTGTACCGAGATCTTCATCCTCAACGGTATATTTCCGAATCATCGCAGTGCCGTCGCTACGACACATGATATACAAACGTCCCTCTTGTCCGATTGCGATGTCAACCGGAAAGTTGGTTGTCCGCCGCATACTCAGGGTCTTGTGAAATGGATACCCCGCACGCAGCAAGCCATAAGGTCTACCCATGATAGCCTCCTACCGTTGTCCCTAAGAAAAGGGGTGGATCTGTTCAAAATTCCCACCGACGATATGCGTCGGGTCTACACCCATCCACTGCTCAAGAAGCGTTCCGTAGATACCCCGGAAGTCAATCGTGTGCTCAAGGTCTTCACCGTGCGCCCAACGGGACGGATCAAGAGACGGATATTCGGAATAGAGTCCGCCTTTCACCCGATCACCAATGATAAACGCACCGCCGCCGGTGCCGTGGTCGGTTCCGCTGGCGTTGTCTTGGATACGTCTGCCGAATTCCGTGAAGACGTACATGATAACCTCTTCAGAGGCATCGTGCGCCCGTAGGTCGGTGAAGAACGCTTGGATAGCTTCCGTGAGATCCTTCAAGAGACGTGGGTGGTTGGGTACCTCGTTAGCGTGGTTGTCATACCCACCGTGCTGCGTGTAAAAGACGCGTGTACCGAGGTCAGCGAAGTGGACACGGGCAACATCCCTGAGGCTTTTCGCGATGGAGCTTTGCGGATATTCTACATCGGACTGATACATCGCCGGTGCCTTCTTAAGTTCATCAGCACCTTTAATCACATCCAACCCCGTCTGGCTGAGGTAATCCATTACGATACCGCTCCCGATCGTGCTGCTGTACATCGCCTTGAATATCTCAAGTGCCTTCGTCCGGTGTCCTTCATCGCCAATACTGGTCATCAGACCGTAGTTGTCCAAATCGCCGACAGAGGTAACCGGAATACCCGAAAGCGCGCAGGCGCGCGGGAGCCCCTGTCCAAAACTGACAGCAGTTAGAACGTTCTGGCTTTGCGGATCGAGTTCGCGGACGAGTCTGCCGACCCAACCTTCATCACCAATCTTCAGCGGTTCACAGGTGTGCCAAATATCCATTGCCCGGAAGTGGGAGCGGTTTGAATCTGGGTAGCCTATACCCTGCACAACAGCGACATCGCCGGCATCAAACATCTCTTTGAGAGGCGCAGCACTCGGATTCCATCCCAAGGTATCGTTATGGGGTAGTACATCTTCGGCTTTGATGCCTACAACAGGTCGGGAATCGTGGTAAATCCCCGCCGTGTAGGGGATAAGCGTATTCATAAAGTCGTTGCCGCCCGATAGCTGCACAACGACGAGGACTGGGGGTTTTTTCGTAGTAGCCATGTCAATCTCTCCTAAAGGTTAGCCAAGTTGATACTCTCTTGAAGCCACAATTAATTGGAGCATATTCACGACTTTGGTTTGATTCGCCGCTGCAGCGTCGTCGTCCCCAAAATTGAGTTCACCACTCGCCTCGGCAAATTCGGTCAAATACTGCTTCGTGGTATCGCCTACCGGCAGTGGACCTACATAATCAAGACATTGGTCGACAAACGCTTCCGCGGAGAGCGAGCTCCCATTAGACGCCTTCAGACGACCGATCAGATCCTGAATACCCGGTTTAGACGCATCACTCACCTCACGAACAGCGAAGTTCACACGAGAGGTTAGCAGTCCACCATCAATCCACTCTTTACCAGTGTGCCAACCTTCGACTGTGGGTGGATCAAGAAGTTTCTGCCCCATTAACTGTGTGGCACTCGCAAACTGTCCCGCGCCGGGTTGCGGAGATTGGAAAGTTCCCACCAACTTCACGATTCCAAGGACGAGTTCTGTTGGACTCTTTACCTTCTTGAATTGCGCTTCCTTAAAGAAATCAGAATTAAAAAGGACCCCCAAGACGTGCGACAGATGTCCGTCGGACTCCATAAACGCGTTTGCGAGTGTATCAATGGCATCCGGGTCCTGCGGCGGGGTCACATTCCATGACGGTACCTGCGGCTCATCTGCGACGAAGAAGTTATAGAGATGTCGAGAGATAAACCTCGCGCAAGCGGGTTGCTCAACGATGATGTCAATGATGTCATCCCCGTTGAAGTTTCCGGTGTGTCCTAAGAAAGTTTTCTCACAGTCATCGTGTTCTTCTTCAACGAACATAAATGGCGGCGAGTAGTAACCGTGCGGATACAACGGAATCGGCTGCCCAAATGTCCAGCCTGTAAAAGCGAGGGCGCAGTTCTTGATGTCGTCCTCTGAGTAGTTACCGACCCCTAATGAGAAAAGTTCGAGAAGCTCTCTGCCGTAATTCTCGTTGGGTTCACCCTTGCGATTTTCATTGTTATCGAGCCAAAAGATCATCGCCGGATCTTTGGAGAGTTCGAGCAGAATGTCCCGCATCTTCCCCATACCGACGCGCCGAAGCATATCAATCTGGTTTGAAGATGCAAGGATATGCTGATTCTTGCCGAGTCCCGTTGCGAAGACATGGTGCCAGAAGAGTGCCATCTTCTCCTGAAGTGGGCATCTACTATTCAGCATCCGGTAAACCCAGATACCGACATAAGCACCTTCGCCGCCAAAGTAGCGTTCTAAAATATCTTCATCAATGGGAGTTCCACGTTCAGGATGGACGAGATCGCCAACAACGTTCTCGTAGCCTTTCTCGGCGTAGGCTTCCAACTCGGTGCGGGTTGCTCCAAACCCTGCGCGGCGCATGAGGTGCGCCATTAACGCAACATCGTTGTTCGACATGTTCACCTCCGATACGTTCACCGTGAGGAGAGGGTCTCCTCACGTGAGTGACTTTCGATGGAATACCGCTTTCACGATAAGGTTCGTTCAATTATATTCTGAGAAGTTACCGTAAGGTTACGCCTATCTTACAATTAAAGCGAAAAAAATGTCAAGTTTTTTGTATTTCGGTTTTCCGGAACCACAAGGATCTGTCTTTCCTGTAGGAAAGGTCTCCGAATTCCAACTTGTAACTGAAAACCGACAACTGACAACTAATTTTTATACTTTTTCCCAAATTATGCACAGTTTCTATCAAAAAAATGTGTCTTTAATAATAGAAAGGCCTCTCTTTCTAAGTACTCTTAGGTCGAACATACGTTTTTTAGACGAAATCTGAAGAAAAATAAGATTATGCACCTTTTTTGCCTTAAAATTACATCTTTAAATAACAGCACAATAAAGTAATGCTTTAAATCTAAGCATTAAGCGTTAAGGATAGGACTTACGCATGAAACTTTTTTGTAGCATAACCTGTTAGGTTGTGCCATCAGAAAGGTTGGGTTTTCCGGGACATTCCCATTTAACAGAACGTGCTACGGTCAAAATTGCGTAAGTCCCGAAGGAGATAAAAAATGACACACCGACGCATCTTGAAAGGAGGCGGCGTTTCCTTCCTTGAATTAAATTCGAGGGTTTCTACGCCGAAGATTTGATGAAAAGTGCAATTGTTAATCTAAAAAGTTTGGTAGTGATCTTAGGTGTTGTGTTGATAGGTATTGGGACGCAGGGCATTAACTACGGTGAGGCTGCCGACGCGTATCCCGTGACATCACGTATTGTTCTACTTGAGGACGGAATTTCAATACTCTTTGTGCCACCACAAGGGCGAGGGACCGTTTATACCGCACAAAACCGCAGTACTGTTTCTCTCGATTTAGTTCGCAACTCCAAATGGCAGAGGCGAGATGATTCAACGACTCCCTGGGTTGATGTTCCTGATTCAGAAAGAACTACGGGATTATACGGCTATGTGCTAACGCTTCCCGGTGAATACAGATGGGTTGGTGAGCTTAACATCAATGGTACATGGGGAAAATACAGCAGCCGGAATATGCTTCGGCTCACGTCAGACGGAACAGTGACGAACATTCCAGCAGAAGTAGAAGGGGTCCCGAGCGACTACCATAAACTGACACTTGAGGGTCATACAAGTGGTGTCCTTTCCGTAACACTCTCTCCCGATGGACACACATTAGCAAGTGGAGATTCTGACGGGACGATTCGAGTGTGGGATGCGAAAACAGGAGAACGTAGGCTGACCCTTAGAGAGCATACGGAAGGTGTTACTTCCCTATCACTCTCTCCCGATGGACACACATTAGCAAGTGGGAGTTGGGACCGGACGATTCGAGTGTGGGATGCAGAAACCGGAGAACACAAACTCACTTTTGACGGGCATAAGGATGGTGTCCGTTCCGTAATGTTTTCTCCCGATGGGCGCATGTTAGCGAGTGGGAGTTATGACCATTCGATTCAGTTGTGGGATGCAGAAACCGGAGAACACAAACTCACTTTTGACGGCCATAGGCATTATGTTCGTTCCGCAGTGTTCTCTCCCGATGGCAGCACGTTAGCGAGTGGGAGTTATGACCGGACGGTCCGGTTGTGGGATGTAAAAACCGGAGAACCCCTCCAGACGCTTGAAGGACATACGAATGGTGTCCTTTCCGTAGCGTTCTCTCCCGATGGCAGCACATTAGCGAGCGGAGGTTATGACCGGACGGTCCGGTTGTGGGATGTAAAAACCGGAGAACCCCTCCAGACGCTTGAAGGGCATACGCATGATGTCAATTCTGTAGCGTTCTCTCCCGATGGCAGCACATTAGTGAGTGGAGGTTATGATTATACGATTCAGATATATGACGACACGATTCGGTTGTGGAATGCGAAAACCGGAGAACCCCTGCAGACGCTTAGAGGTCATAAGGCGGGTGTCACTTCCGTGGCCTTCTCCCGGGAGGGTAACACGCTGGCAAGTGGGAGTTGGGACCGGACGGTTCAGGTATGGGAGCTGGCACCCGTCACGACCACTGTCGAACCAGCCCAACCCACAGGCGATCTCAACGCCGACGGTGTCGTCAATGTCCAGGATCTCGTCCTCGTTGCATCGCAGTTCGGACAAACCGGGCAGAATGCAGGGGACATCAATGAAGATGGTGTCGTCAACATTCAAGACTTGGTCTTAGTCGCCGGAGCGTTCAATGTTACTGTGTCAGCACCCGCTGCACATCCACAAGCCGTTGAGACGCTCACCGCAGGAGAGGTCCAGCGGTGGTTGCACGACGCAAAGCAACTTGGACATAAAGATGCAACGATGGCAAGAGGGATCGTGGTACTTGAAAACCTCTTAGCATTTCTGGCACCAGCAGAAACCGTCCTATTTCACAATTACCCGAACCCGTTTAACCCGGAGACATGGATCCCCTACCAACTCAAAACACCAGCAGCGGCTCGTATTACCATTTACAATTCGCGTGGCGTTCTGGTGCGTGAACTGGCGCTCGGGTATCAGGCGGCGGGTCGGTATACCTCTCGCGCCCGTGCAGCGTATTGGGATGGTCGGAATACAGTCGGCGAACCGGTCGCCAGCGGTCTGTATTTTTACACGCTTACCGCCGGGGATTTCTCAGCGACGCGGCGGATGGTGATTTTGAAGTAGAATATGCCTTTAATTAGGACTTACGTATTAACAAAACAATGGAGAACCATCTATGTCAAGCATGTGCAGATATCAAAAAGTCATCGTTATCAGCGTAGGTGTTTTCATTCTCTCACTTATGCAAATGGAAACTTTAGCTAATCAGCGTTGGGAACGGAAAACGCAGATCCCAACTGAGAGAGTAGGTTTCGCGACTGCTGTCGTAGGTAATGAGATTTATCTCATCGGTGGCACCCTTTTTGAAAGCGTCTTGGGCAATAAAGGCGGACCTTTGGGTCCCTTTGGAACTCGAACTGTTGAGGTCTATGACACACAGTCCGATAGGTGGCAGCGAGCCGTAGATATGCCAACACCCCGCCAAAATCATAAAGCTGCTGTTGTTAACGGCACTATTTATGTCTTCGGGGGAGTTAACAGAGAAATAAATGATCCACAATGGAAATATCCAGTGAACGTAGAGGCATATAACCCTCAAACCGACACATGGATACAGAAACAAGATATGCCAGTGTCTCGTGTATCCTTTGACGTTGGTGTGGTTGATGGAAAAATCTATGTCATCGGAGGTAGGATTCTCATCAATGGAGAACGGTTAAGTCGCGTTGATGTCTATAATCCCGCTACCGATACGTGGGTGAAAGGTCGAGAAATGCCGACCCCACGCTCGGATTTACGTGTGGCGGCAGTCGGCAACCGGCTTTACGCCATCGGCGGACGTGGATGGCCACCAGTTAACTTAGGACCCGATCTTACGGTCATTGAGGAATATAACCCGACAAGCCGTCAATGGCGGCAGAAGAATGATATGTTAGACACCAGACTTTATTTTGGGACAGCAGTTGTTAGGGATTCTATCTATCTGATTGAAGGACTCTTTTGGAGAGGAGGCGGAGCCGCCAACGAGTATTTAACAAGTGTGAATGTATACGATGCCCAGAAGGATGCGTGGAGCGATACTCCATCGCTGCCAGCACCTTTCGCAGTTCAAGGTGCAGCAGCGGTCAACGGAAGGATTTATGTTCTCGGAGGCACGAAAGCAGGTGGAAGAGGTTGGGAGTATTTTTCAGATGTTCTCGTATTTGATACAGGTTTTCGTGCTGTTGAAGCAAAAGGAAAACTCTCCACGCGTTGGGGTGAACTCAAAGCAGAACCGCAGAGACAATATCAAAGACCTTAACAATCGTTTACAACCGCCTAAATTCAACTATGGCAAAATCTATCATAATCGTAGATTTCACTGTAAATTCTTTGTGAGATGGCTTATAATCGGAGTGTGACCGCAATCAAATCTGTTCGCGTATCATAGGAGATTGTCATGGCGGAAAACGATGTTCAACTGATTCGCAGAATTTTATCGGACGATGACGAAGCGTTTAGCATCTTGGTCCAAAAGTACCAAAAGAGTGTCCACGCCCTTGTGTGGCGGAAAGTTAACGACTTTCACTATGCCGAAGAAATTACGCAAGATACTTTTTTGCAAGCATACAAAAAGCTCTCGACACTCAAAAACCCCAACCAATTTGCAGGGTGGCTCTATGTCATCGCGAATCGACTTTGCATTAACTGGATCCAACGCCACAAACCTGCGATGCAATCGCTGGAGGACACGCCTATGGAAGAAATAGAAGAAGCCGCTTATAACCATTATGCCGCTGAACAGCGCGAAGCCGCAGGCACCAAATATCGCTATGAAATCGTCCAAAAACTCCTGTCCAAACTGCCAGAGAGTGAACGCACGGTCGTGACGCTCTATTACCTCGGTGAAATGACAGCGAAGGAGATAAGCAAATTCTTAGGGGTCTCGGTAAACACAATTACCAGTCGACTGCGACGGGCACGAGAGCGTTTGCGAGAGGACCAAGAACTCATGATTCGGGAAGTGCTCGGGGGGGTGCAATTGCCTACGAACCTCACCGAGAACATCATACGGCAGGTCGCCAACGTGAAACCGATACCGCCTCCGGTGGCAAAACCGTTGCTCCCGTGGGGTGCTTTTGGCATGGCGACGCTTCTACTTGCCTTGCTGTTAGGCGCGACCGGTCAATACCTCGTCCACTTTCAGAGACCCTATAGTTTCGAGGCAGTATCCGAACCCACGGTTGAACTTGTTGACACTTTCATCGTCCTGGACATCGATTCAAAACCCGACCTACGGAACCAAGTCGGACGTGCGACTTCCGCGAATAAAAAAGTCGGGGCGGGACTCCAAGTTCCTGAAACACCACCGGTATCCGATACACAGGGAAACGCTCTCAGATTTTCGACAGCGCAGTGGACGCGAAAAGCGGATATGCCGACAGCCCGGTATTACTTTTCTACCTCGGTTGTGGATGGGAAAATATTCGCGATAGGCGGCGAAACTCAGATGGAAAAAGGCGAATTTGGGGACCGGGCGCTTTCAAAGGTAGAAATGTACGATCCAGAAACAGATACATGGGAACCAAGGACGGATATGCCGACACCTCGGTCTGCTGCAGCTACCTCGGTCGTAGATGGGAAAATCTATGCCATTGGCGGAGAACAAAGCGAGAAAATTAAGCGGTATGCGGGACATGTGAACAAAATTAAAGTGCTTCCAACCGTAGAAATGTATGATCCATCAACCGACACATGGACACAGAAAGCGGATATGCCCACGGCTCGATCTTACCTTTCTACCTCTGTTATGGATGGAAAAATCTATGCCATGGGTGGACTTTTGTATACGAATGAACAGCCGCGGTTAGAAACTGTAGAGGTTTATGACCCGGCGACAGACAGATGGACAAAAGTTAGAGATATGAACCACGCACGTTCTTGCGCGGCAATCGGTGTCGTGAATGGAGAAATTTATGCTATGGGTGGGAGAGGAGTGCCACCGACTCCGTATCTTTCCAGTGTTGAAGCGTTCAATCCAAAAACGAATCGATGGCAGGAAATAACAGAGATACCTACCCCGAAAACGAGTCACACGGCAAGCGTCATTGATGGAAAAATCTATGTCATAGGGGGTTATGTTCAGGAAGGTAAAGAATATAAGAACCTTCCAACAATTGAAATCTACGATCCCGCAACCGACCACTGGACCCAAGAACCGGACATGCTGATTGGAAAATGGGGACATACAACTGAAGTCATAGATGGACAAATCTATATCTTTGGCGGGAGCAGTCTCGTTGGTGGAGATCCGCTTACGAGTGTCGAAGTTTACGATCCAAGAGCAGTTGCCCAGCGGGTCAATTCAATAGGGAAGCTTATACAAACAGTTCATACCAATTAAAATAGGACCTACGTATGTCCCTTTAAAATCCCCACCAAAACAAAAACACTTCACCTTTTCCGTTACGATCTCCCGATCGCGTCCCCCCACGTTTCTTGTGGGAGGGGTTTGTACTCTCGACATCTTTCACTATTCAATAATAGATAGATTAAAATTCGGATTTTTGATATTTTTTTAACTTATGCATCCTTTTAGCCCTAAAATTGTGTCTTAATATATGGAAAAGCATCTTTAATGCATCTATAATTACGGAAAATTGTCTTGATTATCTTCAGTACTTGCAGAACGCGCTTTGATGCGCCTTTGAAAGGAACATGAAAACAATGAAATCGCTCGGTTTTGCCATAGCCAGCCTATTAGTGCTGAATCTAAGCGTTTGCCCCCTTTTCGCAAAAGCACCGACGACCCCAAAAATAGCACTTTCAGCGACACCAAACGGAGATTGGGACATCTTATTGATGAATCCAGACGGCTCCGATCAGATAAATCTTACCAACGATGCAGCACTCGATTATTATCCCGCTTGGTCTCCAACGGGTGAGCAGATACTCTTCTCCTCAGATCGCGATATATTTCCAGGGAGTGTAGATCTCTACCTGATGGATCCAGACGGCTCGAATGTGCGTCGAGTCTTCGGAAAATCAAAGCATAGAGGCGCGCCGGCATGGTCACCGGATGGAAAGCTGATTGCTTACTGTTCCCGTGAACAGGGGCAGTCTGTACTCTATATAGGAACGATAGACGAAAAAAAAGAGGAACGTATCGCATTCGGATGTGGACCGGTGTGGTCTCCAGACGGTAGGGAGATAGCCTTTACCTCCGGGTGGCCTGAGAATATGCGAATCAGTATACTCAATGTCGAAACACGTCGTTATAAATTTTTCTTTCCGCCAAAAGCACAGCCCTCATGGATGGAAAAAATGGCGTGGTCCCCGAGTGGAGACAGACTCGCGTTTTCATGGCTGCACCGTGTGCCGTTAAAAGACTTCCTTGAGACACAAACGATTTATACCGTGAACCGCGATGGTGGCGACCTTAAGCAAATCGTGCCTGAGGCGGGTTTACGAGCAGTGAATCCGATGTGGTCACCAGATGAAAGTGTCCTGTTTTACCAACAGTTGGTTATGGATAAAGCATTGGGGAAAAAACGGTGGCAAATCTTCAAAGTTGCCGCGATGGGGGGAGAACCGGTTGAAGTGGGACCCCCAGGGTGGTATAGCTTAGGAGATTGGTTTGACCCTGCGTATGCGTTGCCTGTCTCACCGCAGCCACACTTGCTAACTACGACGTGGGGAAAGATAAAAACGCAAGATTAACACAAGTCGATAGCAAAACACACGGCCCTCTTCAAAGGAGACTCTCATGAAAAGGACATCCTACTTTTTCTTTTATTTTTTCAGTTTCTTGCTAATCGCTCTATACTTCTTCCCTGCCTTTGCGGAGCCCCCATCAAGTCCTAAAATTTTGTTCACCTCCGCACGGGACGGCAATCGCGATGTCTACATCATGAATCCCGACGGCTCTGAACAGGTAAACCTAACACAGCATCCCGCAGACGATCAAGGCGCTATCTGGTCTCCAACCGGTGAAGAAATTCTTTTCGCCTCCAACCGAGGGCATAAGGTTTGGGGCACTTGGGATTTGTATCTTATGGACCCTGATGGAAAAAACGCCCGACGCGTCTTCAAGAAAGAAACTTTTAGAAAGGATCCAACGTGGTCTCCCGATGGCAAACAAATCGCTTACAATAACGTAAACTGGGACGCTGGAGAATCTCATATCTATATTGCGACCTTAGGCGAACAAGAGGAGGAACGCGTCGTGGAGGGCTTCGCCCCCGCGTGGTCGCCGAATGGGGGAGAACTCGCTTATGTCACTTATATCTTAAACGCCCGCCGAGTGACATTGATTGACATCCGCACACGCAAACAAGAACATCTTCTACCTCGGAAAGCAAATTCTTGGCAAAATAGTCCATCTTGGTCAGCTGCGGGAGACAAACTTGCCTTTTCTTGGAATACACACAAGGTCCCACCTATTGAGGCGAAGAGACCCGTCTGGGACGCATGGGAAACGACAGAGACGATCTACATCGTCAATCGCGACGGCACAGGGCTTCAACAACTTGTAGATGAAGCCGGTCCCTATGCACAGAATCCGGTATTATCGCCAAACGGAGAGGAAGTCCTTTATACACAGGAGCTTAACGGATACTTCCAAGTCTTTAAAGTGCACGTGAACAGTGGCATTGTGACGCAGCTGACGCATATTGTTGGTTTATCTCTTCTCCAAGCAAATGCCGGTGGGGATTGGTTTGATCCAGCGTACGCATTACCGGTTTCACCACAACCCCAACTCCTAACCACAACATGGGGAGAAGTGAAAACACAAGATTGATTCAAGATAGACAGCAAAGCGCATATACATCTTCAAAGGGAACTTTTATGAGACGGACACTTCTCTTGCTATTTTGCTTTCTCAGTGCCAACCTAATATATCTCACTATTTGCCCTGCTTTTGCCAAAGCACCCACAACCGCTAAGATTGTGTTTACCTCTTCACGGGCAGACGGAAATGCCCGAGACATCTATATCATGGATCCAGACGGTCATCACCAAATAAATCTCACTGACCACCACGCGGATGATACGGAGCCAGTCTGGTCGCCGACAGGTGAACAGATCCTCTTCGTCTCTGATCGGGAGGGTGTTCCCGATCTCTATTTGATGGAGCCTGATGGGAACAATGTTCACCGCATTTTCAAAGAAAAAGAATACCGTGAAACTCCGATCTGGTCGCCGGATGGTGAATGGATTGTCTATGTTCATAGGCGTTTTCAGTTAAATATCGCAAGAAAAGATGGCACTGAAGTTGAGGCTTTGACCGAGTTATTTAATCCGTCCTACGTCCATCCGGACTGGTCACCCGACGGGACAACGATAGCCTATGATGTGATCCGAAAACAACGAACCTATCTTATTAATTTACAGACGCGAACAATAGAGCCACTGCTCCCGGAACTTCAGTTTCTCATTCACAATGCCGAGTGGGCTTCGGATGAGAAACGGATCGCATTTGTCGGCATCCCTAAGGATCAGGACTTACATCTGATAAAATTTGATAATGCAACAATCTACATTATAAATCGCGATGGAACGGGTTTAAAACAAGTTGTTGATGAGGTAGGCCCTGCGGCACTAAATCCGGTATGGTCTCCGCGTGGGGATACACTGCTTTTTCAACAAGCCGTGGACAAGGGTAAAGGTTTTGTTCTAACACAACTGTTCAAGGTTAATTTAGAAAGACCAAACCCAAAGCAATTAACAGACAAGGGTAAGAATTTTGATGCAGATTGGTTCGACCCAGAATATGCGTTGCCAGTTTCCCCACAACCACACCTACTAACCACAACATGGGCAAAAGTAAAGCAGAAATAGGTTTTTAGTCTGGGGAAAAATTAAGCAGGAATAAGGACTCATAAACTATGGTGTAACTTACACAGTCACCTAAAAGGTATGTAATATGAAAACGATACGGTTGTTAGTTTTTATAATTTTCTTGGTGCTAAATATAGGGATTCTTCCGGGTTCCGCAAAAGCACCGTCAAGTCCTAAAATCCTGTTCACTTCCACACGCGATGGAAATCGTGATGTTTACATCATGAATCCCGACGGCTCTGAACAGGTAAACCTAACACAGCACCGCGCAGACGACCAACAAGCCGTTTGGTCCCCTACAGGTGAGAAAATTCTTTTTGTTTCCGATCGCGGCGGTGTGCGTGACCTGTACTTGATGGATCCCGATGGATCCAATGTCCGGCGTTACTTTAAGTTCAAGATAGAAGATTGGCGAACAGGGCCAACTTGGTCACCTGATGGTAAACAGTTCGCCTATGTTGATATCAACTGGAACACTATCAACTTCACGATTTACATTGTCACCTTGGGTGAACAAGATACGGCACCCCTTGCGAAAGGTTCACATCCAGCATGGTCTCCAGATGGAACAGAAATCGCCTGCGTTGTAGGGAGTCGAATCACACTTATCGACGTTCGCACAGGGGCAGAAAAGCTGCTTTTACCCAAGAAAGCAATGTTTTGGCAATATCATCCATCTTGGTCAGCTGCAGGTGATAAACTCGCTTTTTCTTGGAATCAAAACCCACTACCGCCTAACCATAAACTCGGCGTTGATCGTGTGCCCAGAGAATGGAGAGAAAAAGAGACCATCTATATTGCCAATCGTGATGGCACTGGTCTTCAGCAGCTTATCGAGGAAGACGGTCCCTATGTGCAGTATCCTGTGTTATCACCCAATGGGCAAGAAATCCTTTATACACAAGAGACTAACGGGCTGTTTCAAATCTTCAAACTTGATCTGAACACTGGTGTTCGGACGCAGTTGACACATAGTGGAGGTCTAATTCAAGCGAATGCTGGCGGGGACTGGTTTGATCCTGCGTATGCCCTACCGGTTTCGCCACAGCCACATCTGCTTACCACAACATGGGGACAACTGAAAAGGGAATAAATTTTTATATTTTGAAACTGCTTTGATAGAAATGTTGTCCGAACATCATACACCTACCGAAGAGGAAATTTTTATGGCACGCTACCTGTTATTTTTCTTTTTCATTTTCAGCTTGGTATCCTTGTGCTGGACTGCCCATATTTTCGCGGAAGCCCCAAAAACCGCTAAAATCGCATTTTGGGCAGACCGCGGCGGGACCCGCGATATCTATCTCATGAACCCTGATGGCACAGATCAAACGAAAATAACCCAGCACCGCTCACAAAACATCACGCCGGTCTGGGCACCAACTGGTGAACAGATACTCTTCGTCTCTGACCGAGATGGGGGCTGGGACCTATACCTCATGGATCCAGATGGAACAAATGTCCAACGCGTTTTTGAGAAAGAAGCATTCAGAGCAGAGCCGACGTGGTCTCCCGATGGTAAACAGATTGCCTACTCGCGCATCATAAACGATGAACGAGTCGTCCACATTGCCACAATCGGTGAACAAGATGAAGAGCGAATCGCAATTGGGGGTCCTGCGTCATGGTCGCCGGACGGAACGGAACTTGCCTTCATCACAGGTTGGGCTGCGAAAAAGATGCGAATCACGCTCTTCAATCTGCGTACCGGCAACCGGAAAAACTTTTTTCCACCTGAAGCGATCCCTTCGTGGATGTCCAGCAGTGTGAAGTGGTCTCCAACCGGAGACAAGCTCGCCTTTTCTTGGCTGCATCAAGTCCCTCTTAAGGATTTCGTTGAGACAGAGACAGTTTACATAGTAAATCGCGATGGAACGGACCTTACCCAGATTATCGAGGAAGCGGGTCCCAGGGCAACGTCGCCAGTCTGGTCTCCGCGGGGTGATGCGCTGCTCTATAAACGCGCTGTGGGGAACAAGAGTTACCAAATTTTCAAAATTAGTTTAGAGGGTGGAGAGCCCGAACAGTTAACGCATGTTGGCTGGAATCATCTTGGGGATTGGTTTGATCCTGCGTATGCGTTGCCAGTTTCACCACAACCGCAGCTGCTAACCACACTCTGGGGAGAAATGAAAAAGAAATAGCATTTTGAATACAACCGTCTTGAAGCCCCTTTTCTGGTGTTATGCACGTTTTCTAACCTAAACGCTACTTCCTTCCATAGATTCTTTAAAAACCGCCCTATAATCTTATTTTTTCCCAGTTTCAAACAATTTCTGTCAGTTTTTGAGTGAAAAAAGCAAATTTTTTCAATTATTTTGCATTTTATGCACGTTTTCGACCTCAAAATTACGACTATATAATTGGACTTTTTATTTGACACTTTAATTCCACAGAAAGGTAACGGATAAACATTGCTCAATTTCCCAAAAACTTTACACCCACTCCATCTTTTTCAAGAGGAGGGGATGCTTTATGCCGCAGATACCGAGAAAGCACGCGTCGTTGAACTTTCTCCGGTGATGGCGGATATTCTAAAACTCGCAGAAACACAAACCAACGACAAAATTGTTCAAGTGCTAAAGACCTCTTACGCAGAGGACGACATTCTTGAGGCATTCGAGAGATTCGAGGCACTTGAAAAGGAAGGGCTGCTATTCAATCGGGGTGAAAATCTCACAGAAACGCTCCCATTAGAAAACGAAAGACGAAAGTTACTTGTCGCGATACCCTACATCAGTATTGACTCGTTTTTTGATATTGAAACATTATATGCAGGTACCAATATGGCACTCTCCTATATGTTTCAACATCTCACGAAATATGTAGACCTCCACTTTGCCGGTAACCAAAACCGGAAATTAGCCGATAATGTCTATGAAGTGGATATCAGCATAGATGACTTTGGCAGACTCAGCCGAAGGATCAACGAAACCTATTTCGGTATTCTGACCCTACACCGCGACCACGAGACATGGCTGCTGCCGCTTTACCAGCATAAAGAACTCCCACCGATGCTGGTGCAGTGCCACGCGCCGCGCGGACACGGCGGAAACGCCATTAACTCAATGCTGCGGCATTACGCTGCGATGCGAGACTTTGACGCTTTCACTGCCCCGTCTGATTATGTCCGAGAGTTCTATTCAGATTACGTCTGGGACACCAATTTCTTCAAAACCCTACCCAACGGTGTAGATTCCACGTTGTTCTGTCCAATGGATAAGCAAGCAGCGAAAAAAGAACTCGCGGAATACATCGGAGATGACCGAATTATGACGACACCGACGGTCGGTTATCTCTCACGGGTACAGTCTGAAAAAGGAGCCTCTGTCTATTTGAAACTCGCTGAATTGAATCCACATCTGTTGTTTTTGATTGCTGGACCCAGCCTGGGTAGGTATGGTTCAAGAGAGTTGCCTAATAATCTCGTCTACGCTGGATTCCATCCACGCGAGAAGTTACCAATGGTCTACAATGCTTTTGATGTCTACTGCTTTCTTTCAATGTCAGGTGAGGAGACGTTTGGTTTGACAGTCCTTGAAGCGATGGCGTGCGGTGTGCCACCGATCGTTCCCAATTTTGATGGCGTACCTTCGGTCGTTGGAGATGCAGGCTTAATTGCGGATGCTGAGAATTTTAATCAAGATATAGGAACACTGGTGAGTTATCCATGCCCGATAGATTTTTCGGAGAAAATTAACCTATTATTGAACGACGGTGAAATGCGTGAAAACCTTTCCCAAAAAGCGAGAGAACGGGCACTATCGTTCACGTGGGATAAAACCGCGCAGCGGATTGTCCAATTCTTTGAAGAACTCCGTCAAAAAAGGCAGCTTGCCAGCCCAAATAACCTCATAAACGTATTCGCTCCCAATCCTCCTGACGTAGCAGTCGCTTTAAAAGGGAACGAATTGGCAAACCAAGCACAGGACCAACCAAGATGTCGGTCAATTGTCCTGAGTATGAATGAACATTACGAGCGTTGTCTCATGCGAGACATAATGTATTCACAGAAGGTCGAAATTGGACTTGTGCTAAGCTTCTTGAAAAACCATACGCCCAGGGAGGCAGAGGCGTTCCTTGCGGCTATTGTTGAAGATGAAACGGAAGCTAAGGCAATACTCCAGAGGGTCCAAGGACTCATTCATGCAACTGCCTAAAGATAAAGGAAGATTTAACCATGACTACTAACACGCCTTACCGCCTGAACCGGCAGCATAAGTTTGAACAAGGTGGCTGTAAATATGTCGCAGACTTGGAGTCTGGTGATATTGTTCAACTGAACGATGTAGAGTGGGACATTCTTCAACGTTATGACACGCAGAGTCGCTATCAGATCGTTGAGGAACTCAAAGAAGTGCACAAGGTGGCATCTATTTTTGAAGGGATCAAACGATTGGAGCAACTTGGTGCGCGAGGTAAACTGCTGAGACCTATAAAACCAATAGCACATGGAGTTGGTTTCGGTTTGCCAGAAACTAATAGCAATCCGAAATTGTTGGTTCCTTTCCATTTTACAAACGAGAAAGGGGCATTCGACTACATAACAAACCTGAACCGTTATCAGTTCCTGATGCACTTAGGACGGTTCGCAGCGTTAGAAACGTTCCAGTTTTCTGAAACAGGAGATTCTAACCCCCAACAGAGGGAAATTGAAGGTTTCGGAGATATCCGAATTCGGACGATAGCGTCTAAGGAGAAACATACTTTTGCTGCTCCATGGTATGCGATGGAGGGATACAATGGCATTTTACTTCTTTCACAACTTCTGACAGAGGACCCATTGTACTATAGGGTTCGTGATGTTCCCATTGTGCACTGCATAGAGGGATCCCAGAAATTACAAAGTTCTCTTTCTAAGACCTTCCTGACCCTCTATGCCTTCCAAAAACCAAACGATACATTCGTTGTCAAGGCTTCATGGATGAAGGAGTGGCTCGGTGAATTAGGCGTTCCTACGAAAAGTGTCCGCGTTATTCCTGATGGTATCAATACTGTTGACCCCATAGGCAAAGCATTGGCAAAACAGCATACTGCTGTATTATTTGAAAAGCCGATGTTTGCACAACAGCCCACTGTAGGATTGATTTCGGGATTTGAACCCAACTATGGGGTGAAATTGATCTCCGCGTTTGCGCGTGCTAATCCGCATCTTGCAATTTTCGTCTATGATCCAGTCTTAGCAGAACACTCCGTGAATCTACCGAGTAATGTCGTAATTTTTAGTGTAGACGATGAAGAGACCTTAGCAGTTCTACCCATTTTCTTTCAGGCACTGGATCTGGTCTGTTTTCCTGTGGTCCCAGGAACGCCGCTGTCATTGGTTTTAGGGGCGATGGCATCCGGCACTCCATGTGTCGCTATGACAAAATATGGACTCCCACCAGAAGTTGAGGGTGCTGGTACTATTGTGAAATCGGAGTGGCGTAGTTTTGGAAATCTTCATGTCCCAATGCGTGAGTTGTCGAACACGGTAAATCAATGGCTGAAACCCTCTCCGAGACGCACCGAATGTGAAAATGTTGCAAAGAATTTGGCTCAGAAGTTCACTTGGGAAAAAACAGCACGAGAAGTTATTGAACTGTTTGAAGAGGGATACCAGCAAGAAGTAGATATATCAAACTCAGAAAAGGCTTTGTTCCCATCAGTTTTCTGTCGCCGATATGATCCAGGAACAGGGACAACTGATTCTAGCGTGTATCGACTGGAAACCAATAGATATGAACACCTTGAAGCTGCTTTGGTAGAAGTGTTGTCCGAACACCATACCCCTACCGAAGTTGAATTCGTTTTCAAGCATTTCCAAGGGAAAGGCTCGACTCCCGTAGCGAAATAATTCGCCTTGGAGATGGTTTTCCTAACACACTTGGGTTGGGAACTCAATCTTGCCGGCCCAGAGCAACGGCAGAAAGGAGATAAACCTGAATGAAAACAAACCTTCGCGGCAGAATCCGCGAATTCGTTCAGTCCGAAGAAGGCAAAGTGGGCGTAAAATCTCCCTTGACTATCGGTGTAGCAACCGCGAGTCTCTTAGTCGCCCAAGCCATCGTCGGCACTACACCCGCATTAGCGTGTCTCGGAACCACAGACTGCGCTGACGGATTCGTCTGTGGTGAATGGCGAGAGGAATGCGAATATGATACTTGTGCAGGCGAATGGGTCTGTTGGGATGAAGGCAATTGCATCCCAGATCATTAAAATTAATCACGAAGTTTCTCTGAAAAACAGGGAAATTTCATCCCAGACGTAGCGGTGCTTTGCCGCTACGTCCAATCTATACTAACCGTTAGGAGGCGTAAAAATGAAACGTCCATTCAAATATACTCTATTAGGCATGGCATGGTTTCTCAATATGATGCTACTGTCCCTAAGCACAGTCGACGCGGACGTTGGATATATCGCATTTTCCTCCCTTAGAGAAGGAGGCTACGATATCTATATGATAGATACCAACGGACAGAATCTTCAGAACTTGACGAACTCCCCTGACACAGGTGAACTTGATCCCACCTTTTCCCCTGATGGGCGTTTTATGGCTTATCACGCCTACCATAAAAGAAACGCAGATATCTATGTGCTGGATTTGAAAACACAAGCACGTAAACGACTGACAGACCACCTGAGTAATGATAGAGCCGCTGCCTGGTCCCCTGACGGAAAGTGGATTGCCTTCATTTCCAACCGACACGCAAGTTACGATATTTACAAAATGAATCCCAACGGCGGCAACCTACAACGCGTGACACGCATGCGTAATAGAAACGAGTACGCGCCAGCGTGGTCGCCCGATAGTCAATCAATCGCGTTCTATTCTTCTGATGGTAAAAGCGCACACATCTATGTGGTATCCGCTGCTGGGCAAGGCGAGAGGCAACTTGCACGTGCCGTTTGCCCCAGTCCGACATGGTCTCCGACTGGAGATCAGATCGCCTTTCCTTCCTCAAACGGTGTGTGGGATTTCCATATTTTCATTATGAACGAAAATGGATTAAATGTGCATCAATTAACTCACGGGCCGCTCTGGGACGAGGATCCTGCTTGGTCCTCGGATGGGCACTGGATCGTCTATGCTTCATCTCCACCTATAAAGGGGAATCGTCAAACGGACATCTATCTGGTAAATGTACTTAATAGTGAATCGCGTCAATTGACAACGCACCCAGGTGGAGATTATTACCCCACGTGGATGCCGAAGCTGTTATTTTCCATTTCACCGAGTTTAGAGAAAATGACGACGTTGTGGGGTCAGCTTAAAGAGGCAGAAGATACTGGAAGTGGGGAAGGTGAT
Organism: Candidatus Poribacteria bacterium; assembly: GCA_965232115.1. GTDB lineage: Bacteria > Poribacteria > WGA-4E > WGA-4E > WGA-3G > WGA-3G. Next base: position 907,479 of record OZ246958.1, on the reverse strand, counting down.
CGTTAATTGCAACTATCAACCGTGACATCGAACGGTTTCAAGCATTCCCAGGTAGAGATTCTGCTTCTGTGTGAAGTGTGTTTCTCACTGGAATGGTTTCCCAGCCGCGGTTGGGAAGCGAATCCCGCCAGAGTGAGATTTCTGGCAGAAAGGAGATAAACCTAAATGAAAACAAATCTCCGCGGTAGAATCCGCGAATTCGTCCAATCCGAGGAAGGCAAAGTAGGAATAAAATCCCCACTGACGCTTGGCGTTGCAACAGCAAGCCTTTTGGTCGCCCAAGCCATCGTCGGCACTACACCCGCATTAGCGTGTCTCGGAACCACAGACTGCGCTGACGGATTTGTCTGTGATAACTTCCAAGAGGAATGCGAATATGATACCTGTCTGGGAGAAGAGGTCTGTTGGGACGTAGGTGAGTGCGTCCAGGATCATTAAAAATTAATCACGAAGTTTCCCTGAAAACCAGGAAAATTTCATCTCAAACGTAGCGGTGTCTCGCCGCTACGTCCATCTCTGCTAATTATGCAGGAGGCGTAAAAATGAAACGTTCATTCAAATATACCCTATTAGGCACGGCATGGTTTCTCAATATGATGCTACTGTCCCTAAGCACAGTCGACGCGGACGTTGGATATATCGCATTTTCGTCCTATAGAGGAGAAAACCGTGATATCTATATAATAGATATCAATGGACAGAATCTCCGTAACTTGACGAACTCTCCCGACACAGGTGAGTTCAATCCCACCTTTTCCCCTGATGGACGTTTTATAGCTTATCACGCCTACCATAAAAGAAACGCAGATATCTATGTGCTGGATTTGAAAACACAAACACGTAAACGACTGACAGACCACCTGAGTAACGATAGAGCCCCTGCCTGGGCCCCTGACGGAAAATGGATTGCTTTCATTTCCAACCGACACGCAAGTTATGATATTTACAAAATGAATCCTAACGGTGGCAACCTACAACGCGTGACACGCATGCGTAATAGAAACGAGTACGCGCCATCATGGTCGCCCGATAGTCAATCGATTGCTTTCTATTCTTCTGATGGTAAAAGTGCACACATCTATGTGGTATCCGCCGCTGGACAAGGCGAGAGGCAACTTGCACGTGCCGTTCGCCCCAGTCCGACATGGTCTCCGACTGGAGATCAAATCGCCTTTCCTTCCTCAAACGGTGCGTGGGATTTCCACATTTTCATTATGAGTGAAAAGGGGCTGAACGTGCATCAATTAACTCACGGGGCCCTCTGGGACGAGGATCCTGCTTGGTCTTCGGATGGGCGATGGATCGTCTACGCTTCATCTCCACCTATCAAGGGGAATCGTCAAACGGATATCTATCTGGTAAATGTCCTTAATGGTGAATCGCGTCAATTGACAACGCACCCAGAGGGAGATTACGATCCCACATGGATGCCAAAATCGTTCTTTTCCGTTTCACCGAGTTTAGAGAAAATGACGACGTTGTGGGGTCAGCTTAAAAAGGCAGAAGATACTGGAAGTGGAGAAGGTGATCGTTAATTGCAATTATCAACTGCGACATTAATAGGAAGGAAAATAAATAAGGTTTTAGCCCTAACCACCTTGAACCGTTCTGACAAATATGACAACACATCCTTACTGACATCAGATACGGTCTTTCAAACATTCCCAGTTGGAGACTTTTGCCTCTGTGCGAAGTGTGTTTCTCACTGGAATGGTTTCCCAGCCGCGGCTGGGAAGCGAATTCCGCCAGAGTGAGATTTCTGGCAGAAAGGAGATAAACCTAAATGAAAACAAATCTCCGCGGTAGAATCCGCGAATTCGTCCAATCCGAAGAAGGCAAAGTTGGGATTAAATCCCCACTGACGCTTGGCATCGCGACAGCAAGTCTCTTAGCTGCCCAAGCCATCGTCGGCACTACACCCGCATTAGCGTGTCTTGGAGACACAGACTGCGGCGATGGCGAAGCTTGTGTTGATATGGGGTTAGTCTGTATTGATGTGCCCGGATGTGATGACATGCACTGTTGGTACGAAGGTGTGTGTGAGTAAGAAAGAAATGAAATTATCAATACGTTTTCCTTAAGAAAACCGAGAGAATTTCATTAGCAGCTAAGACGTGACGGACGCTTTCCGTCACGTCCTCCCGTATCCTACTCATAATTCGCCTTACGGATAAAAAAAACAACAAGCAAGGAGAGTCTCCGTCCAAAAGATAAGGTATTTTGAGAATAAGGGAAGTATTAGATTCCCATTAATGTCCCAGTTTGATTTGTCAAAAGCAATGTTTCCAACCTTCGGAGGGAGGGACTTCTCATGAAATTCATGAACATGATCTCTGTTTTTAGTCTGATGTTATTGCAGGCGGGTGTTTTCCCAACTTTGGCAAAACCACCAGAAAATGCCAAAATTGTGTTTGTGTCAAATCGTGATGGTAATCAGGAAATTTATATCATGGACACTGATGGAGGACAGCAGAGAAATTTAACTCGACATTTTGCAGAGGATTTTTCTCCTACTTGGTCTCCCACTGGTGAACAAATCCTCTTCGTCTCGGACCGACGAAAAGGCATTCCAGATCTATATCTGATGGATCCAGAAGGTTCCAATGTGCGACGAGTGTTTAAAGAAGGAGCACACAGAGAGCAGCCGACATGGGCACCTGACGGCAAAAGGATCGCTTACTTGTCTCACCAAACGCATACACTGAATATCGCCACAATAGACGGGGATCTTATTGAAACCTTAACACCAATAGGCGCAAGCGGTCGCTGCTATCCTGATTGGTCCCCTGATGGGATAGAGATCGCCTTTGATTGGGCGATCCGTGGCAAAATTCGGATTCTTAATTTACAAACACTCGCGTTAGACACATTTCAAGTCAATCAGAAATTTGTGATGTTTTCCCCAGCGTGGTCTCCGGAGGGTAGCAAACTTACTTTTGCGGGTGTTAAGTGGCCTGAAAATCATGTAGGGCCCTTGAGGGTAGGGGAGAAAGCAACCATATACATCGTCAATCGCGACGGTAGTCAACTTGAGAAGATTATTAGGGGTGTCAATCTTGCAGCAGATTCGCCAGTCTGGTCCCCACAAGTTGATGCCCTCCTTTATCATCGAAAAGTTATTAGGCAAGCTTTTAATGATGGAAGACAAATTTTCAAAATTGCTCTGGGTTTTCGCTTTTCAGAACAACTTACACAAGATGGTTCTAATTATATGGCAGACTGGTTTGATCCAGCAGCACTGCCAGTTTTACCGCAATCTCATTTGCTAACCACAACATGGGGAAGAGTGAAGAAGGAAACAGTATTGATAGAATAATAGTTTTTGCCTACCCGAGTCATTAAGTTAGGATAGGCATAATTATTAATTCAACTTCGAGTTATCAAAGAACAGATCTGATAGGAAACAAGGAAACCGTTAATGCACTACCCGGAATTTGAAACCACATTAGAAGCCCAATTTCAAACACACATAGACACATATCCACATTCCGTGAAATATTACCGCGCCCGTTTTGATCAGACAATCCAGTATCTACTCTCCTCTATCTTAGAGCAGACAGAAACGTTAATTCAACAACCAGAAACAAACTGGGCACACACTGAAGAAGTCGTCAGTGACATTCTCTACTGTGGTGATATAACTGTTGAACAACTCTTCGCCCTTGAAATTCCCAATCAACTCACAGCGGATAGGGATTTTGAGACAGTAAAAGCGAAACTCTATGAAACGAAATATTACCCTATCAGTGAACACCTGAACTACATCGCGTTTCCGCCGGCTTTGGAAAGGAAAGCATTCATCGGCAAACACCTTGATCACTTCAAAGAAAAATCGCTTTTCTGTGATCTCGGCTTCGGTCCGGGAGTGTTAACCGCATTCATTCTACAGCAAGGCCCCTCATGGCAAGCTGTTGGTATTGATATAAGCGAGCACTGCCTCCATCATGCCCAGAGACTTTTAAGAAAAAAAGAGGTGCTTGACAGGAGTAAGTTGTCAGTCGGAGACCTGCGCGAACTACCGTATCCGGATGATACTTTCGATGTCGTTATCGCTGTTGAGGTGCTTGAGCATATCCCTGATCCAGAAACTGGGTTGTTGGAAGCCATGCGCGTGCTGAAGTCGGGTGGATACGCAATCACAGCACTGCCCTTGCAGCTTCCACTTCTCATGCACCTCTACGATTTTGATTCTCCCGATGAAGTCCTATCACTCTACAAAAAGGTTGGACTTAAAGTTGTTGACTTTGAGACGAAGGAATTCCAACGGCAAGCCGGTCCCTTCGTTGATACGTTTGCACTCAGCACAAAACCGTAAAGAAAGGCACGCTTTGTATTATGTCGTACTATGAATACTTTCTGATTTTCTTGGCACTCGCTTTCTGCGGATACGCGAGTTATACCGACCTGAAGACGCAGAAGATTCGCAACTTCTGCTCCCTCGGACTCCTGTATGTAGGAACACTTAGCCAATTGATGGCGTGGTATCTCGGCACAACAACGCCACTCTATATCTTCGGACTCTTCTGCGGAAGTGGACTGATTGCGTTCGCGCTCTACTGGTTCGGTATCTTCTCGCCGGGAGATTCTAAACTCTTTTGGGGACTCTGCCTGATTTTTCCGCTGTCGCTTTTCAGAAATCTCAGCGGTGCGATGAGTTTTCCACCGTTGATACTCGCGCTCAATATCATCGTTCCCTACTCCATAGGGATACTTGGATATCTGATCTTTAAGTTTGCACTGATGCGAAATAAACTCGACCTACTTCGGTATTTCTTTAAGTCCTACTTCCAAAAGGAGCCGCTCCTCGAAAAACTTTTCAACCTGCTTCTGTTTATCGGCATCGGGTCTGGATTGATCTACGTGTTGCAAATTTTTGGATGGGAACCCGACCGATTTCTGCACCTTGTCTTAGTTTTGGTCGCATTTACTGTGATTCAAAAGATATTATCGCCGCTGCCGAAAACGCCGGTCTATTACGCTGTTACTGGTTTTACGTGTGTTTGGTTAGCCTTGCAAGCAACGCCATCTATTTCGGTGTTTCTCTCCGGTTTTGCTTTCTTCTTGGGACTGTATCTCGTGGTTTTCATTATCGCTAAACAGTTGATTCTCAGTTTAGCGAGTGTAACCTTGGACAACGCCGTTGATGTCAACGGTCTCCAAGTAGGTATGATTCCTGCCGAACAAATTGTTCGGGTAGCACAACCAGACGGCACCGTCCGCTACGAAAAGAAACAGGTCGAGTTTTCGAGCGGTCAGGACGATAACATTGTCATCTCGCCCGATCCGACAGGTCTGACGACGGAAGAGATCGCTGAATTGCAACACCTCGCTGCAGCCGGAGCATTTGTTGAATTTGGCAACCAGATAAACGTCCAGCCTTCAATCCGCTTTGCACCCGTTATCTCCATCGGCGCACTGTTGACGGTTCTTTGTGAGGGACCCTTTTATCTCAAACTGATGCAGCTATTTTAAATTTGGCTATCGGTTATTCCGTTGACTGTCGACCGCTGATAACTGACTGCTACTTCTTACACACGAAAGGAGCACAAATTAACACCTTATGAAACGTGTGATCTTTGTTCTAATCTTTTTAACCGTAGTGGTAACGCTACCACCGATTTACCTACAGTGGGCAGAATCTCAAAGACTCAACCAGATCCAGGAAGTGAAGCAAAAAGCGCGCCCTGTTTTCGGTGAGCAATTAGAAACCGTTCTATCCGAACTCAAAAGCGGCGAACCGCCTTCTGTGGTTATTTTATACACCGGTGGCACCAAAAGCCATCTGGAGCCGTGCGGGTGTTATCAAGAGCAGTCGGGTGGACTGCCGAGACGTGCTTATGTTGTCGAGCAAATTCGGCAGTATGGATTCCCAACGCTCTTGGTCGATGCAGGCAATATCTTTGATGGAAAAGCGGAAATAGACGCGAAACGCTGCGAGGTTAACCTCAAGGCGATGTCGGCAATGGGATACGATGCCGTTGCCCTGAGTCAAGCAGACATTTCTTATGGAGATACGTATCTAAGTCGACAACATGCCGCTGCGACGTTTCCGTTCTTAGCTCCTACACAAAACGATTTCACACAACCCTTTGTCACCAAACAAGTTGGGCAGCATAGGATCGCTTTTGCCACAGATGAACTTTCAGAACAGGCAGGACCGCAAGTCGATCTTGTTGTGGCTCTGGGGATTTATGAAACCTCGAAACACGTTGACGTTATAATTCAACCCAACGAAAACGAAACAACAAAATCTGAAGATGGAATACTTTATGTCGGTTCTAAACCCGAAGGCAAGACCTTAGGACTCTTAGCATTTTGGTTAGATTCAAACGGAGAACTCACACGCCATTACGCCACACAATTGGCATTGACCGGCGATGTAGCAGAATCCCAACCGGTGCGCCAACTGCTGACCGACTTTTATCGAGAGGTTGGGCAGTCGTCTGACCTTACGCCTCTTTTCGCTGGACAACACTTGGAACAGGATCCGCAAAATGGATACGTCTCAGCAACGGCATGCCAACGGTGCCATCAGCAAGAGTATCTGCAATGGTCGGCAACGCGGCACGCTTTCGCCTTTGAAACCCTTTTGAAAAAGGAACGCTACTTCGATGCGGGTTGCGTCTCCTGCCATACCACTGGACTCGGCTACTCCACAGGATTTCAGATAGGCGACCAGGATTCAACCCTCAAAGGCGTACAATGCGAAACCTGCCACGGTCCGGGTAAACAGCACGTCGGCAATCCGAAGAAAACGAACATCCGCACCGGTGGCGATACAGGGCTCTGTTTGGAATGCCACGACCAGAAACACTCTCCCGGATTCGCAGATGTCGTAGCACTCCACACCAAGGATGTTGACCACAGCCGCGAGCCGATGAACTTGGAAGAACTCTTGGAATCCCGTATAGCACGGATGGGCAAACCGACTTTGGAACTATTCGTCATGAGTTACTGTCCCTTCGGCGTTCAGGCGGAAGAGAAGATTATTCCAATCGTCAAGGAATTTGGTGACAAAATCGACTTCAAACTCCAATTCATCGCAGATGAGAAGGAGACGGTTTCTCTGAACGATATAACACCGTTCACGAGTCTACACGGTTATCCTGAAGTGGCGGAAAATATCCGACAACTCCTGATAGCGCAAGAATACCCTGATAAGTATCTGGACTACATCTTATGTCGAGGCAAGAAATTGGACAAAAGTTGGGAGAGTTGTGCAGAAAAACTCGGCATTGACGTAGGTGAAATCCAAGCGTTATTTGACAGTCCCCAAGCAGCACAGCTTTTCCGAGAAAATATCAAGCGTGCCACAGAATTGGGTATCAGAGCTTCACCCACGATTTTAGTCGATAACCATCAATTCCGAGCCACGCAGTTATTGCGGGCGAGCGGAACGCCCTGTGAGTAAGGACTAGACATGAACTATAGTGAATTATGAAAATACATTTACACTTCAGTATTTCTTCTGTAGGAGGGATTTCCTAATCCCGACTTATTCTTACCGATGTGTAATGTAAAGGTAATTCTAAAATCTACCATAAATGATGCCCCAAGTGACGAGGAAAGATAACTAATCTTTTGAAAAGACATTAGCAAGCGTTTCCAAGGGGAGGGCTCTACTCCCGTAGCGAAGTCATTCGCCTTGGAGGTGGTTTCCTCAACAACGAGTGAGGAATCAATTTCGCTGGCATAGAGCACCAGCAGAAAGGAGAAAAGCCAAGATGAAAAAGAATGTTCGAGACAGAATTCAAACCTTCCTCACATCTGAGGAAGGGCGTGTAAGTGCCAAAGCACCCTTGACGCTCGGCGTTGCAACAGGTAGCGTCCTGCTCGCAACTGCTATTGTCCGAACACCAAATGCTGACGCATGCGGTGCGGCGGGAATTCCTTGCCCCGCGGGTCAGGTGTGTTCTGAAGGCACATGCGTGGATAGTTAATAACTAAACTATTGTCTGGGAAGCCCTACACAAACTAATGGGCTTTCTAGACACTTGCGAATGTGGCGGCGAAAGCCGCCACGTCCGCCTGTAATCGTGGACATAATTCTACAACTTACTTTTTAACGCTCCGGTCCTAATTTAGGAGGAAATTTTCATGGCACGCCGACTTCTTTTTTCGCTTTCCATTTGCAGCTTGGCATTGTTGTACTGGCTTTCTCCCATCTTAGCGGAGGCCCCGAAAACCGCTAAAATTGCGTTTTGGGCAGACCGTGAAGGGACCCGCGATATTTATCTCATGAACCCAGATGGCACAGACCAAGTGAAAATAACACATCACCGCGCCCAAGACTTCACGCCCGTCTGGTCGCCAACAGGTGAACAGATTCTCTTCGTCTCTAACCGCGATGGCACTTTTGACTTACACCTCATGGATCCAGATGGAACAAATGTCCAACGCGTCTTTCAGAAGGAGGCTCTGAGAGTGCTCCCTGCATGGTCACCGGATGGCAAACAAATTGCCTACTCGCGTGTCATACAGGATGAACAAATCATCCACATCGCAACACTCGGTGAAGAAAATGAGGAGCGAATCGTTGCTGGTGGTTATGTTTCGTGGTCGCCAGACGGAAGAGAACTGGCATTCATTTCTGGCTGGGCAGAAAAAAAGATGAAAATAACGCTCTTCAACCTACGGACGGGCAACCAGAAGATCCTTTTCCCCCGTCAGGCGATACCCTCGTGGATGTCCGACGGTGCGAAGTGGTCCCCGACAGGAGAGAAACTCGCATTTTCTTGGCTCCATCGGGCACCCTTTCAGGATTTTCTTGAGACAGAAACAATTTATATAGTGAATCGCGATGGGACAGGCGTTACCCAGATTATTGCTGAAGCGGGTCCAAGAGCAATTTTACCAGTCTGGTCCCCGCGGGGTGATGCGCTGCTCTATGAGACATATGTGGATCGTAAGAGTTTCCACATCTTCAAAGTGAGTTTAGAGAGTAGGGAGATCGAACAACTGACGCATATCGGATGGAATCATCTTGGGGATTGGTTTGATCCAGCATACGCATTGCCCGTTTCACCACAACCGCAGCTGCTAACTACAATGTGGGGAAAACTAAAAAAGAAATAAACCTTCAGATATAACCTCCTTGAAACCGCTTTGGCATGCGCTTGCCGATAGGTAAATTATTAGAGAACATTTCCAAGGGGTGTTTTCGCGCTTGTGGCTAAGTCTCCCATTTGGAAGTGAATCCGCCGGTTGAGATTACCGGTAGAAGAAAGGAGGTGAATCTGAATGAAAGCAAATCTCCGCGGTAAAATCCGCGAATTCCTAAAATCTGAAGATGGCAAGGTGAAGGTTAAGGCACCGCTGGCATTATCTATAATGAGCGGGAGTTTCTTGTTAACTCAAATAATGTTTACTTCACCCGTTAGTGCTAGCGATGATTGTGATCCAGATTGCAACAACTGTTTAATCTGGTGTCAAGGTAGCACTTGCGTAGCTACGTGTCTGGATTCCTAAGTACAGGAAAGAGACAAGGGGTGTGGTGCCTTTTTACAACCACGCCCCTTGTAACACAACGTAAAAAGGAATTATGCAAGTAATCATCTTATGTGGCGGTTTAGCAACGCGACTTGGAAGCATTAGTAAAAAGACTCCAAAAATCCTATTGGAAGTTGGCGAGCGCACTGTCTTGGATTGGCAGCTTGATTTGCTAAAAGAAGCAGGTATCAAAGAAACTATTCTGGCTTCTGGCCACTTGCACCAGACACTCCATGAACACACCGGGACCTACTACCAAGGTATGCAGATCCGCTACGCCAAAGAAAATAAAAAACTCGGCACTGGCGGTGCAATTGCCAACGCTATGAGACATATTCACACCTCGCCTTTTTTCGTCCTCAATGGAGACATCCTCCTCAGGGACTTCTCACTGCAAGAGATGTTAAGACGTTTCCATGAACAGATGACGGGACTCCTGCTAAGTGTGCATGTTGACGACATTCGTCCCTACGGCGAAATCGTGTCGGATAGCAATGGGAAAATCACAGCCTTCCGCGAGAAACAGTCTACTTGCCGCGCTGGATACATCAACGGGGGTGTGTACCTCTTCAACCAAACAATTGCCGATGCATTTCCTAAACAGCAAGAGGCGTTCTCAATTGAACGGGACGTTTTTTTCTCTGTTCCCAATCTCTACGCTTTGGAAACCGATGCGAATTGGATTGATATTTGGGTCCCAGAGCGACTCACTTATGCCCGGCAGCATTTTCAGAACGGAGTTCTTCGATGAATCGAGACATTTTCCGAGCGTATGACATTCGCGGTATTTTCGGCGTAGACTTTGAGCCAAGCGATTTTTATCGAATCGCCCGCGCCTTTGCGGCTCACTTTCTACCGAAAACTGTCGCAGTCGGTCACGATGTTCGTGAAAGTTCTCCCCAACTGTGGCAACAGGTCGTAGACGGACTCACAGACGCAGGCGTTGAGGTCCTTAACCTCGGTCAGATTTCAACCGATATGCTCTATTTCGCTGTAGCACATTACCAGACAGATGGCGGCATTGTCATCTCAGCATCCCACAATCCAGCGGAATACAACGGCATGAAATTAGTCGGCCCGCAAGCAACACCAATCTCAGCAGATACCGGACTCCTCGATCTCCGTGATATGGTTGAGAACGGTGTTCCATTTGAGAAACGGAAAACGCACTGTCGCGGCTCCCTGCAGTCTCCATCACTTCTGAAGGCATACCTCACACCTGCGTTCTTTTGTAGACTTGCAGCAGCTCAGCAGAAAGCGGATTGTCATCAACGCAAATAGCGGACTTACTGGACAAATTGCCGAACCCCTGTTGGCAGAGACACCCATCGAAATCTGTGAACACCTGTTTACTGAACCCGATGGAACGTTCTCTCAAATACCTGCAGGTAGACCCGATCCACTGAGACCGGAGAATCCGGAACTAACCACCAAGACGGTTAAACGGACACGCGCAGATTTGGCGGTGGCATGGGATGCGGATGCCGATAGATGCTTCTTTTTTGATGAAAATGGGGAATTCGTTGAAGGCTGTTACATTACAGCGCTGCTCGCTGAAAAACTTCTACAACGAAATGGAGGTGATATTGTTATATATGATCCAAGAGCTATATGGGCAGTAGAAAATGTCGTTACTATAGCAAACGGGACACCATTGCGCAACCGATGTGGACATTCGTTCATTAAAACTCGCATGCGCGAAGTCGGTGCACTTTTTGCCGGAGAAGCGAGCGGCCACTACTATTTCCGAGATAATTTCTACGCCGATAACGGTATGATTCCATTTTTGCTTATCCTTGAATACTTAAGCACAAGCGGAGCATCTCTCGCTGAGTCTGTCAAGCTGAGTCTGTCAATCGGTTTCGATCGGCGTATCCCGTCTCTGGTGAAATTAATTTTTCTTATGAAACCCGCACCTATATGCTGGATGCTATAAATGCAATCCAACAATCAATCTGCTATTGGGGAAATCACCCTTGCATCGAAACCCCAATTGACGGTTTGTCGGTCAGATTCCTCACCAACCAACGCGCATTTATTTCCGAACACGGTAGTTGGCGGTTCAATCTGCGAGAATCCAATACAGAACCGCTTTTGAGGCTTAACGTTGAGACTATTGGCGATGAGTGTCTTCTCATCGAAAAGACGAACCAGATAAGTGAAAAACTTCAAAGCCTCGGCGGCAAGCGAGAAACGAAATTCCGTTGGGAAACCAAAGTCAACACCATCCTACCGGTAGTATCATGAAAGACTTTTTTCAATATAGAAATCTATAATCCGCGTCATCTGCGTCATCCGTGCAATCCGTGATTCAGACCACCAAGTCCCAACTGCCAATCACCATCCACAATCCCACAACCCTTGCTCTGAAAATCCACTGCCAAAACATTTGCCCACCCAAAAATTTTGTTGACTTATTCGCTGAATGACTATAATATAATGCGAATGCTGTCTTTGTAGCACCAACTTTATGAAGTTTAAGAAAATATTTCGGTAATCGACGGGCAATGAATTGCCCTACTACAAACGGACTGGTTCGTAGTAGTGCGATTCATCGCACGTTTGAAAATTACCGAATTAAAAAATTAATCTCCATTTAGTTTGCGACTTATAGGACAGATGTTACAACAAGAACCTCACCGATTCTAAAAAATACACCTAAAGAAAGGCACCCCATGGAAAAAGAAAACGATGTTCAGTTAATTTGCAAAGTTTTATCAGGCGATGACGACGCATTTAGTCCCCTCGTTGAAAAGTACCAAAAGAGTATGCATGCCCTTGCATGGCGGAAGGTGAATGACTTTCACTATGCCGAAGAAATTGTTCAAGATGTCTTCCTTGAAGCTTACGAAAAACTTCCAACTTTAAAGGACCACAGACGCTTTTCCGGGTGGCTCTACGTTATTACACGCCGATGTTGCGCTAATTGGCTCCGAAAAAACAAGTCTGAAGCGCAATCACTGGAAAGGACCCCTGGACAAGAAATAGCCAAATTGTCTTATGAACATTACCTATCAGAGCAACGCAATGTAGAAACCGCTGAACGTAGCGAAGCACTTGTCAAGGCACTGCTCAACAAACTACCCGAAAGCGAGCGAACCGTCGTGACGCTCTACTACCTCAGTGAAATGACGACGAAAGAGATAGGGAAGTTTCTCGGCGTATCTGCAAACACAATCACAAGTCGACTTCAGCGGGCGCGAAAGCGTTTAGAAAAACACGAGGAACTTTTGATTCGTGAAATTCTCGGCAGTTTCCAATTACCTCCCAATTTGACTGAGAACATCATGCGGCAGGTCGCCGACATGAAACCGATACCACCTTCAGTCGGAAAACCCTTAACACCTTGGATTGCTTTCGGTACCGCTACCCTTCTGATTGTTTTGATGTTGGGTGCAACCAATCAATATCTTGCCCGTTTTCAGAAACCGTATAGTTTTGAGGCACGATCCGAGCGGACGATTGAAATCATCGATGCACCGATCACACTTGATATTGATTCAAAACCAGCCGTGCGAAATCAGGTAGGACAGACTACCTCCCCAAGTCAGAACAGCGGGCCTGGTCTGCAGACTTCTTTGACATCTTTAGCGTCCGCTTCACAGAAAGATCCACTCAGACGTTCTACCTCGCAATGGACACAAGCAAGTGGCCCCCAAGGGAGTCCTGTATTTGACATCTTTGCTACATCTAAGCGTACAGTCTATGCCACCACACCAGCAAGTATCTACAGATTGACAGCAGATGCAACTGCGTGGACACCTATTGATATTGATACACCCGTCAGACGGTTCGGAATGCCCATGACTGAACATAGGGGAGTCCTCTATGTTGTCCAGCCTAATGAAGTACTTACCTCAAGTGATAACGGTGAAACGTGGAATCCACTTAGCCCCCGTCCAAGTGGATATGCTATTGGACTTATCATCACAGACGAGACACAAGTAAGTAATTCTCAAAGAAATGTTTCAATGTACCTCGCTCTACGAGATAAGGGCATTTTCCGTTCCACAGACAGCGGCAAACAGTGGAAACACTTGAACAATGGGCTAAAAAATAAAAGAATTTACGTAGTCAATGCGATTGAAAACACGGTGTTTGCTGGCACCAATGCCGGTGTCTATCGTCTTAATTCGGATATTTGGGAACAATTGTCATTGGACACATCTAACGCAGTCCACGACTTGGCCGTCATGGAAAACAATCTTTACGTTGCAACAGGCCCCGACTCTATTGTATTTGGGTTACCCAACGCAGAAGAAAAGTCCGCCGTGCAAATAGTAACCAGAGACACCGCCCGTCCATGGAAGATTTTTCACACAACTGACTTAGGTAGGTCATGGACTGAGATAACACCGAAAAGTAAATCCACTGTTATAATGACACCACGTAGCGTCAAAATCTTGGCTGCTGGTGAGATCCTTTTGGCTTTAGATGGTATCCGTAGTTTTCATTCAAACGATGGAGGGCAGACCTGGGCGGACTTGGGATTAGACAAGGATCCAGTGAGACAGAATATATTCCCAGCTGTTGCGGTTGACGAAAATACGTTTTACAGAGCTGGAGAATTCGGAATTCATCGAACAACCGATGGTGGTAAATCATGGCATCCGTTCATGGAAGGGATAGTAGGGACGAAAATATGGGATTTAACAGCGTTTAACGACAGGTTTTATGCATATACTGGTAGTGAAATCGTTCAATCAATCGACGGTGATGAAACATGGAAAAGTGTTCAAGTTAATCCCAAGCTGGTTTCGGGCGAACAGCCTCACCTCAGCTTATCTTCTAATTCAAGGTTGACCCTTACTAATGGAGGACTTCACGCTATTGTCCCTGAGAAAAATAATCTGCATATTTTTCGCTTATCTATGGACGATAATACATTCATCCCAATTCAGGGGGCACCTACTTTTGATGGAGAGGTCCTATCCCTCGAGTTGTGGACAACTATTGCAAAAGCAGAAGGAATTGACGTGCCTGATGATATAGAAAAAGATGCAAAGGCCATGAAAGCACTGCGCAGTCTTGCAACCTTTATGATAACTGGTGGGTTTGCGATCAGTGACGAAATACTCTATGTGGAAAATCAGCGCAGGCTTTTCAAATGGAAACCGGGAGACCCAGAATGGACAAATACCGGACTCATAGACCTCGGCAAACAACCCGATGCGGATTTGAGGAAAGGATTCAAGTTAGCAGCTTCAGGTGAAATCGTCTACGTCGGAAAACGAGCCGGACAACTGTTTCAATCACTCGATGCCGGAGACACCTGGAAAGACATCACGTCAAGCCTCCCACTTCTGTTTACCCGTTTCAGCGAGATCGTCTTTGCCGGTTCAACGGTTTACGTTGCCACAGACAACGGTGTTTTATCCTCACAGGACGGAGAAAACTGGCGCGTCCTCACTGATAGAGCCAGTCAGCCTATTGTCATAGACAGATTGGCTATCAATCATACCAGCATTTATGGTGCTGGTGATACAGGTGTCTATCGCTTAGATGATCGTGGCAGGTGGAAACAGATGACTGCGAGTGTGCCAGACAGAGTTATCTCACTCGTTGTCAACAACGATAGACTCTACATCGCTACACAACACCGTGGCATGTTCCACATCCCGCTTGAGGAAGAAGCTCTAAACGCCAATCTCTTAACACAGGTTTCCGTGCCTTAGCACCATTTCCACAAAAGCCAAAATCATGAAAATCACTGACATTAAAACTTATAACTTACGCTATCCACTTATCGAACCCTTTGCCAATTCACGCGGCTGGACCGGTACGCGTACTGCTGTTGTTGTCGAAATTCGCACAGACGCAGGGATTACCGGTTGGGGTGAAGGCGTGAGCACCCCATCCGCCTCAGCAATCGAAGCACATCTCATTGGGCAATCCCCTTTTGAAACGGAACGGATAGGTGAGGCAATGCGCGGCGATTTCGGGGCGTTCAGCGGCGTTGACATCGCACTCTGGGACATTATGGGCAAGGCGCTGGATATGCCGATCTATCAACTCCTCGGCGGCGCGTTCCGACTGAAGATCCCCGCCTACGCAAGCGGACTTTTCAAGAAAGACAAACCCGATATAACCCAAGCATTGATGGACGAAGCGAAAGGATACGTCGATGCAGGATTCCCCGCTGTCAAGATGAAAATCGGTTTCGGTGAGGCTTACGATGTGAAAAACGTCGCTGCAGTCCGACGCGCGATTGGTGCGGACACCCTCTTTGCCGTTGACGCGAACTGTGGCTACGATGTCGCAACCGCGATTGATGTCGGACAGAAGATTTTAGACAACGATCTCTTCTGGTATGAGGAACCCATTACGACTGACGATGTTGATGGCTATCGGGAAATCCGACACGCACTGAAGGTGAGAATCGCTGGCGGCGAGATGCTGAAAGGACGCTGGGCATTCCGCGACCTCATACAGAAACGCGGATTGGATATCGTGCAACCCGATATAAGCATCGCGGGTGGCTTCACAGAATGCCGAAAAATCGCTGCCATGGCAAGCGCAAACTACGTCCGAGTCCTCCCCCACATGTGGGGCGGTAGCATCCGCCTCGCGGCGACACTTCACTGGCAAGCCACGCTCCCGGATGCACCACAGGCACTCAATCCAATCCCGTCACTCTTGGAATTTGACATGACCGAGAACCGTCTCCGCACGGCACTGGCACAGAAACCGATAAACGCAGTCGACGGATACGTTGACGTTCCACAGGTGCCAGGCTTGGGAATAGAGATTGATCGGAACGTGTTGGAACAGTATGCGTGAGGCACTACGCCATGAAAAAACGTGTTTTTATTCTATGTCTCTTGTTGTTGGCTTTAGGGAGCGTGCTTTTCCTTTACCATTTCCGCGTTGAAGTAGATGTGCGAACAGAGCAGCCTCCAGAAGGTGTCCTTTTCTCTCACGACCTGTTCGATCAGGTTTTGCAAGAACACGTCGATGAAAACGGACAGGTTAACTATACAAAACTGAAGGCGAATCCTGAAAAACTGGAAGCCTATTTGGACCTATTGGCTGTCGCGAAACCTACGGCAGGGTCCTATAACGAACAACTAACATTTTGGATTAACGCCTACAACGCGATTGTCATTAAAGGCGTTATCGACCACTACCCGACAAATAGCGTCCGAAGGGTCAAACTTTTTAGAGGTTTTTTCTATCGGTTGAAGTTCCAAGTGGCGGGCAAAACCTATACACCGAATCAAATTGAGCACGGCATTCTCCGTGAAGAATTTCCGGATCCACGGGTTCACTTTGCAATTGTATGTGCTTCATTCAGCTGTCCACCTATCGGAGACCGCGCTTTCTCTGCCGAGACGATTGAGGAAAGGCTTGAGACCCTAACGTTCAATTTTATTCAGAACCCTGAGCAGGTTCGGGTTGACCGTGCGAAGCACATCGTCCACCTTTCAAAAATTTTCAAGTGGTATGAGAACGATTTTAAGGAGGGCTACGACGGTGTAGCAGATTTCCTCGCCGACTACCTACCCCCCGAAGACGCAGAATATTTGTCGTCAATGGACATCCAGTTTCGTTACTTGGATTATGATTGGACATTGAATGATCAAAAACAATAAACAGAAGGAGACATCGGTTACCAGTTGACAGTCCTCAGTTCCCGTCATCAACACTAAATGCTTTGGCAAGGACGCAACCTTTGAAACACCTACTGAAAACTGAAAACTGAAAACTGAAAACTATAAAATGGTAAATACAGCCGTTATTGGTTACGGATATGCCGGACGCGCCTTTCATTCCTATCTTGTTGGTCTGGCAGACGGATTAAATCTCTATGCGATTGCGACGCGCGACGCTGAACGGCACGAAGCCGCACGTCAGGCGTACCCAAATGTGCAGATGTATCAGACAATTGACGAAGTTATCGCAGACGATGCGATCGATCTCGTTGTGTTAGCCACACCGCACGACACCCACGCCGAACTCTCCATCAAAGCGATGGATGCCGGTAAGCACGTTGTAACAGATAAAATTATGGCGATGAACGCTGCCGAAGCCGATGCGATGATTGCAGCGAGTGAGCGGAACAACGTCCTGCTCAGCGTCTTTCACAACCGCAGATGGGACTGGGATTACAATACCGTCAAAAAGATTATTGACGACGGTTTGCTCGGAACGCCTTATCTCTATCAGGTGGCGATTATGCGCTATGGACCGCCTCGCGGTTGGCGGGGTGTTAAGAGTCAGAGCGGCGGCATCCTTTACGATTGGCCCGCACACTTCGTCGATCAGGCACTCCAACTCGTAACGGCACCCGTTGAATCCGTGTTCTGTGACATTCACTACGGCTCGAAGTGGGACATCGACATCGGAAACTACGCCAACCTTATCATCAAGTTTGAAAATGATGTGCGATACCAGATTGAAATCGGTAACCTCGCTAAAGCCGAGAAGCCGAGATGGTATATCGTCGGGGATCTCGGCGGGTTGATCAAACATGGTTTGGACCCGCAGGAGGGACCGATGGTCGCCGGTAATATTGATGCCGCACAACAAGACCCCGCAAACTATGCGAAGGTCTGGACGGAAGCGGGCGGCGAAAACCGTGAACTCGTCATCAAAAGCGTTCAGACAACGTGGAAATCTTATTATCAGAATATCGCTGATGTGCTGAACAAAGGCGCAGAGTTAGTCGTCAAACCCGAGGAAATGCGTAAACTGATGCGAGTCTACGATGCAGCGATGCAGTCTGCGGATAGTGGGGAAACGGTGAGGTTGTAGTGCCAAATTGTTCAGATTATGGACAGCAGTGTTCATTTTTTGACGCAATTATCCGTTGAACGCTAAGAATTTGAGCGAAAACCCGCTTTTCGGATTGGCATCGTATTTGCTATGTACGACATAAACACATCTGTTAAAGGGAGAGGAAAAATGAAAATGAAAACACAATATGGGTTCATATTGGCACTACTCCTTATGTTTGCTGTTGTACAGAATGGCATAGCGGATAGTCACGGAACAGATGCCTCAGCATACGAGGAATTGAACGGACAGGTCGTCGCGAGCATTGACCGAGGCTTGGAATGGCTGAAAGGACAGCAAGGCGAAGATGGGCTGTTCGCCAATCATCCGGGCATAACGGCCCTCGTCCTCACTGCTTTTTTACGGCACCCAGAAAATAAATATCCCGAAGCAGAACATCCATTCATCCAGAAAGGCATTCAGCGACTCGTCGAGCTGCAGCAACCCAACGGTGCCATCTATAGTGTTGAGATGCAACCTGCCCTACCGAATTACAATACCTCCATCGCAGTGATGGCACTCTCATCGACCGGGAATCCAGCATACACCGATGTTATTAAAAAGGCACAAGGTTTCCTGAAGGCATTACAGGTCACAGACGAGGAGAGCGTCTATTACGGTGGAATCGGTTACGGTAGCCGCCAAGAGGTAAAAGACCTGTCTAACCTAAACATTGCCATCCAAGCACTCAAGGAGAGCGGATCGGATGATCAGGAGGTCTGGAACAAGGCAATTAAATTCTTGGAACGCACCCAGAATCGTAGCGAGAGTAACGACCAGTCGTGGGCAGGCAACGATGGCGGTTTCATCTACTCACCTGACGGTGAAAGCAAAGCCGGTACGGATGCGGCTGGAAGTCCACGCTCTTATGCCAGTATGACGTATGCGGGACTGCTGAGCTTCATCTACGCCAACGTTGATAGGGACGATGAACGCGTCCAAGCCGCCTTTAAGTGGATAAAGGAACACTTTACACTTGAAGAAAACTACGGTATGGGGTCACAAGGCTTATACTACAACTATCACACAATGGCGAAGGCACTGCGGCTCTACGGTGAATCGACCTTTATGGACGCGAAAGGTGTCTCACACGATTGGTACCAAGAGTTCGCAGGAAAGATGATTGAACTCCAGAAACCCGATGGATTTTGGCTCAACGAAGAAAGCCGTTGGATGGAAGCAGATCCGAGGCTTGTGACGGCTTATGTAATTCTCGGTCTCAATACCGCCTACGCGAAATAAGTTGCTGATTACTGTCAGAACCAGAATTCATAGAATTACCGACTGTCCCTAAAAAAAGTTGTTGATGTGGTAGTTGTATGTACCGTTCAGTTAGCGTATCCGCTATTTCGTTAAAACCTGCCCAATGGGACAAAGCCTCTAACGCTGAAAAGTTGGAGGCTTTCTTCATTCCACCCACCACCAACCGACCCCCCGATATGAAACTTTTATAAACCTTTTTGCGTTAATCGCGTCAAACGTCTCTAATATTTCAACTGTAAATTAAAAAACACACCAATAGACACGCGAAAACTCTTAGGAGGAAAACATGCGCTTAGTCGAAGGGCTGTCTATTGGGATCGCTGCAATGCGTGCGAACAAGATGCGTTCGTTACTGACGATGCTTGGTATTATCATCGGTATTGCGGCGGTCCTTGCAATGATAGCTATCGGAGATGGAGCTAAAGAAATCGTGATACAAGATGCGCAAAAAATGGGCGGGGCAACCCGAATTACATTGTATCAAACATCCTACAAACGAGAAAATAACAGGTGGGTCCGCATCCGTAGCAATGAATACATGGAATACGAAGATGCGTTGGCAATTGAGGCTGAATGTCCATCCGTGAATGCGGTCACACCCAGAATCGCGGATTGGCGAGGTGTCCTGTTTCAGGGTCCGGGGGGCACTGAAGCCCGTGCCGGCTATAATGGAGTCGGTCCTACCTACGCAACCGCAATGGATTGGGATATTAAAGAGGGACGCTTCATTACAGACGAAGATGTCCAAAACGCAACAAAAATCTGTGTACTCGGAGACGAACTCGCAACCGAGTTATTTGGCAACAAATCACCTTTAGGACAAGAAATTAAAATCGCAAGAGACGTTCGATATTACGATCAATGGGGTAGAAGACGGCGGGATCGGCTCACCGAACGCTTCACAGTCGTCGGCACATTCATGCCGAGAGGTACAAGCTTCCAGTTTGGGTGGAGTTACGATAACCTCGCCTTCATGCCCGTATCAACTGTCCAAGAACGTCTCACTGGTGGTGATAAGATTCACGGTATTATGGTCTTCGCGAACAGTGTCGACGTTATCCCGAAAGCAATCGAAGAGGTGAAAACGGTCATTAGAAAAAGACACAACAACGAAGATGAATTCGTCAGAGTCTCTGAGATGCGCGCTGGCATGGCGCAATTAGAGAAAATCAGCAAAATGATTAAAATTGCCTTGGGGAGCATCGCAGGATTTTCGCTCCTCGTTGGCGGTATCGGCATTATGAACATGATGCTCGTCTCTGTCAATGAGCGCATCCGTGAGATCGGTTTACGAAAGGCACTCGGTGCAAAACCGTTCGATATTCTTGCACAATTCCTCATAGAGGCGATCGTTATGTGCGCGGTAGGCGGCGCAATAGGCGTTGGACTCGGTGTCTTTGCTGGCGAGGGGATGGCGATGCTCGCCGTCAAAATCGCTAAAATTGTTCCCGAATGGCCCTCGGTTATTTCTATGCAGTGGGTCCTGATTTCGGTATCATTTTCAGCGGCGATTGGTATCTCGTTCGGTATCTACCCAGCAATAAAAGCCGCCACTGTCCCACCGGTTGTGGCATTACGCAAAGATTAAAAATCGGCTATCCAGCCAATATCTGTTCTTGTAGGCGCGCCTTCCGAGCGCGCCTTTTTTCATTTTTTTAAACCTTTTCCCAAAAAGTCTCCCTCTTTACAACCGAAATCTAATTGGGAATCTGTTTATGCGATACAATTCGTCCATGTACACCGACCTAACAGATGAAGAACTCATCCAACTTGTCCGAGATGGCGACGAGATAGCCTTTGGGCAACTCGCATCCCGACATAGTTTCCGAATCTGGCAGTTGGTTGTCTTAAACTCACGCCAGACCCGCGATGCCGAAGAAATTTTTCAAGATATTTGGATAGCGGTCTGGGAAAACATAGATGGCTTACGCAAAGTTAGTAGTTTCGGTGCGTGGCTCCAAAAAATAGCATATACGGCTTGTAGACGATACTACACCCAGAAGTCTCACACCAGAAGTGAAATTCTTCAGGGGGCTGATCAACTCGCTGAGACGATGGATCAGGACGCGCTCGCCCGTTTTCGAGAAACGGAACTCCGTTGGGCTGTCAGGGAAGCCGTGTATCATCTCCCGGAAAAGATCCGTTCTGTCGCCGTGTTGTACTATTTAGAAATGTCAACTGTTAAAGAGATTGCAGAAGAACTCGACTTAGCAGTCGGCACTGTCAAAACCAGGCTTAGAGAGGTTCGGACACTGCTACGCACAGAATTTGGTGTTGAAGAAGTCAAGCGCGAAAGAACTATAAGGGTACCTGAACAGGAAGCACCTAAGCCAGCAAGTAACAGAATTAAGGAGGGTTTTGAAATGGAATTAACTTTAGAAAGAGATGACCTTTTGCAGGCCCTGCAAGGACTGCAAGGTGTCACGATTGGACAGAGTGATGAATTCATCCACTCAAATGTTCTCATCCGCACGGAAGCCGGAGCGATTGATTTAGAAGTTAGCGTCAGAACGAAGATTGAAGCGACAGTCAAAGCGGAGGGAACGATTACGGTTCCTGCCCAGAAATTGATAGAAACACTTAAAACCTTACCAACGGATATGCCGGTAAATTTGGTAAAAACAGCCAACGATACCGTTGAAATTAGGTGTGGCGATAGTATTTACAAAATTACCGATATATCTGGTGAAACTTTTCCGCAACCATTTTCAGTTGAAAGTGAAACGTTCTCGCTTAGTGGACAGACATTGCGTGACATCATTCACAAAACGGCGTATGCTGCATCTACAGAGGACGAGCGGAGTTTCCTAAAAGGTCTCTACTTCAACTTCCTTGAAGATAGAACAGAAATCGTTGCGACGGACGGCAAGCGTCTCGCCCTAGCATGCTTTGATCCGATCGACCTACAAGGGAAAGCCAACGGGTTTATAGTTCCGCTCAAAACGGTTCAGGAGCTTCCGAAAATTTTCTCCGAATCCATTGAAGTGGACATCTCTGTTTCTGGAAACCAAATCCGATTTACCGATGGAGATGCCACCTTGACAACCGAATTGGTGGACAGAGAATATCCAAACTACCACAAGATCATCCCTCAGAACAAGAACAACGTAGTCGCTTCCAGAGAGCAACTCTTGCGTGTGACACAACACATCGGACAGTTAGCCAATCCGAAAGACCATAAGATCCGTTTGGAAATCGATATGGAACAGATTCGGGTCTCCACAGAGACATCGGAACCAGAAGAACCCTACGAGACACTGCGTGTGGAATCTGGGACTGGATGTATACTAATTGGCTTTGATGCACGTTTATTGGCAGATGCATTGGCACACATCGAAACCGAGTCCGTGGCAATAGAGTTTTCACGGGAATTGGATCCCGTTCTTATTAAGCCGATGGACGATGACAGGTATATTTCGCTCATCATGCCGATGCTTCTGGAGTAGTTTTTTGAAGTTTTCTGGGTCAAGAGGGTTTAATGGATTGGCAAGCCGGCGCGGTTAAGAAACCGCGCCGGCTTATTTGAAAATTATGCAACCTTTTTGCCCTTAGATTGTATCTATAATAGCAGATAAGATGATTGTCAACCACAGAGGGACTTGAATCCTATAAATCATTGAATTACATAAATCACAGTTCAGACAATGAACACCCAAAATTACTCAATTAAATTCTGGATTCTCATTCACAAAAAATTTACCATAATTTGGAGGCTGAAATGCGTATTGTTGAGGGGATATCCGTCGGAATTTCTGCGATCCGAAGTAATAAAATGCGGTCGTTGTTGACGATGCTTGGTATTATCATCGGTGTTGCTTCGGTATTAGCAATGATCGCGATTGGTGACGGTGCTAAGGAGATCGTGCTACAAGACGCGCAGAAACTCGGTGGTGCGAACCAAATCATAATGTACCGCTCGTGGTACAAGCGCGTCAATAATCGTTGGGTCCGCAACCGTAGCAATGAATACCTAAAATATGAAGATGTACTCGCCATTGAGGCAGAATGCCCATCTGTGACGGCTGTCACGCCGCGAATTTGGAATTGGTCGGGTGTGTTAATGCAAGCTGCGAATGGTGCTGAAACACGTGCGGGTTATAACGGCGTAGATGCCACCTATCAAACGGCATTGGACTGGAAGATAAAAGAGGGCCGTTTTATTACAGATGAAGAAGTCCAAAACGCCGCAAAAGTCTGCGTCCTTGGTGATGAGGTCACGACCGCACTGTTCGGTGATAAATCACCGATCGGACAAGAAATCAAAATCGCACGCAGTAGTAGTTACTACGATAAGTGGGGGCGAAAAACAGGGAAGCGTTTCACGGAACGCTTCATAGTCGTTGGGACGTTCATGCCGAGAGGCAGAAGTTTGCGGTTCGGCTGGAGTTTCGACAATCTCGCCTTTATTCCGCTCTCAACTGCCCAAGAACGTTTCACCGGCAATGACAGGATTGATGAGTTTGTTGTTTACGCCCACACCGTTGAGGATGTCCCGAAAGCAGCTGAAGAAGTCAAAGCTGTCATTCGGAAACGACACAAAAACCAAGACGACTTCATCGGCATGTTTGAGATGCACGCCGGTATGGCACAATTAGAGAAAATTAGTAAGGTCATTAAAATCACTCTCGGAAGCATCGCGGGTTTCTCGCTGCTGGTCGGCGGTATCGGCATTATGAATATGATGCTCGTCGCTGTCAGCGAACGTACACGCGAGATCGGACTTCGGAAAGCCGTCGGGGCAAAGCGGTTGGATATTCTCCTGCAGTTTTTAATAGAGGCTGTTATGATGTGCGGTGTCGGCGGTGCAATCGGCATTGGACTGGGGGTGCTTGCGGGTGAAGGGATGGCGATGCTCGCCGTCAAAATCGTTAAAATTGTTCCTGAATGGCCCGCCGTTATCTCCTTGCAATGGATCCTGATTTCGGTATCGTTCTCGACGATAATCGGGATTTCATTCGGGTTGTATCCAGCGATAAAGGCATCGCTGCTCCCACCAATTCAGGCACTCCGGACAGATTAACCACTCCCATTTCAGACTGAAAACACTATAGGACTTACGCACCCCACTGGTAGGTGCGGTTTCCTAACCGCACCGATCGCACGCTGATAAACCAAATTCTATACTTTTGCGTAAGCCCTATACTAAACTTATTTCCCTTCATTGCGTCTAACAGGGTACGCTATAACAACAATTGTGAGTATTGCGGCGTAGATCGCGCCCACACGAAAAACCTTTACAAAAAAATCGAACCTTATTATCATCTTCTCTGTCTAACTTATTAAATTGTAGAACTATATTTAATTGGGAGGCATGAGATGCGTATATTTGAAGGGTTATCTGTTGGTCTTTCTGCGATTCGTGCGAACAAATTACGCTCCTTGCTCACAATGCTGGGGATTATTATCGGCGTTGCCTCGGTGCTTGCGATGATCGCTATCGGCGATGGTGCGAAGGCGATTGTGTTACAAGACGCTCAGAAATTAGGTGGTGTGAACCAGTTTACGATGTACCGGAGCAGCCATAAACGCGTAAACAACCGCTGGGTGCCGAACCGCAGCAACGAGTACTTCGAGTACGAGGACGTGTTAGCGATTGAGGCGGCGTGTCCGTCCGTCAAGTTAGTTGTCCCACGGATTCCTGAATGGCGCGGTGTTCTTGCCCAAGCTGCCGGAGGTGCAGAGCATCGAACAGGCTATAATGGTGTAAACTCATCCTTTGCAGAAGCAATGGACTGGGACATTCAGACAGGTCGTTTTATTACAGACGAAGATATTAACAATGAAGCCAAAGTTTGTGTGATTGGCTCTGAAGTGGTCGCTGCCCTATTTGGCAATACATCACCGTTAGGCAAAGAAATTAAAATCGCTAAAGGCGAAGGTGGACGTTTTGACCGATATGGTAGAAAAGATCAGAAGCGGATAACGGAACGTTTCACTGTTATTGGTACAATGGCAACTCGCGGACGAAGCCTACGATTCGGTTGGAACTTAGACGACATGATCTTCTTACCACTGACAACGGCTCAGCAACGCTTCACCGGAAACGATAGAATCGTTATGATGTCCGTCCACGCACACACTGTTGAAGAAGTTCCGCAAGCCATCGAAGAGGTGAAAACAGTCCTTAGAAAAACACATAACGGCGAAGATGATTTCTTTTCTATCTGGGATATGCGGGAAGGGATGGCGCAGTTAGAAAAGATTAGTAAAGTGATTAAAATCGCCTTGGGGAGCATCGCAGGATTTTCGCTCCTCGTTGGTGGTATCGGCATTATGAATATGATGCTCGTCGCTGTAACGGAACGGACTCGAGAGATTGGCTTGAGAAAAGCAGTAGGCGCGAAACGTCACGACATTCTGTTGCAGTTCTTAATAGAAGCCGTTGGGATGTGTAGTGTAGGCGGTGCAATCGGTGTGCTCGTGGGTCTCTTCGCTGGCGAAGGGATGGCGATGCTCGCTGTGAACATCGTCAAAATCGTGCCTGAATGGCCCTCAGTTATCTCAACAGAGTGGATATTAATTTCTGTATCCTTCTCAGCGATAATCGGTATCTCTTTCGGACTGTACCCCGCGATAAAAGCGTCGGCACTCACACCGATTGAAGCACTCCGGACCGATTAGGAGGGAATTTAAATGAATCTACTTGAATGCGTCATTTTAGGGATTTCCAGCCTGAAGCGAAACCCACTCCGTTCCGCCCTAACGATCTTAGGGATCATCGTCGGTGTCGCCTCCGTCGTCAGTATGGTATCTGTCGGCGACGGGTCAAGTGCGATGGTCTTGCGAGAGATTGAGCGGACGGGCGGAACCAAAATGATTGAAGTCTATAAGGACGATTGGGATAAACAGTCAGGCACCTTGAGTCGTGCAGCAGGGTCTGCTGTACGTGGCAGAGGCAGGTGGCAAAGAAACCGCGCTGAAGATCTGGAAACTGAGGATGCCTTTGAGATTCTCAAGCATGCCCGCGGCGTTGTGAACGTCGTTGCTGAAGACGATATGCCGGGCTGGACAGTGAATTATAACGGACGCACAAAGGAATCGCGTATCGTTGCATCCACTGCCGGGTATGACCAATCGCATAACTGGTACACGTCAAGCGGTCGGTTTTTTACCGCTGAAGAGGTGGAAGCGGCGAGTAGCGTCGCTGTCATCGGTTCCAAAGTCGCCGAAGAGGTTTTTCTTCAGGAAGATCCCGTTGGGAAAGAGATTAAAGCCTCGCGTCAATCTTCTCGATGGAGAAGCCGAAGTGGACTTTATGAGGTCCGTCTCAAAGTCATCGGTGTCATGGAAGAGAAAGGCGATGCGATGGACACGTCGGGTTGGGACGACCGGTTCATCATTCCGATTACCACGCTTCAGCAGCGTTTTAAAGGACGCGAAGACGTTGAACGGATCCGCATTGAAGCAGCGGATGTGAGCACAATTCCGATCGCGATCATGGATGCCAAACAGATATTAGGAAGACAGCACAATAACACAGGTGAAGAATACAACTACTGGACAGCTACCGAGGAATTAGCAACCGCGAATAAGGTCGGCTTGGTGATGAAAGCCTTGATGGGGGGGATTGCTGGGATCGCACTAATGGTTGCTGGTATCGGTGTCATGAACATCATGCTCGTCTCTGTTACCGACAGAACAAAAGAGATAGGACTGCGGAAGGCACTCGGGGCAACCCGTGGTGATATTCTGTCCCAGTTCTTGATTGAGGCAGCAGTGCTGACGCTCTCCGGTGGGATTCTCGGGGCAATCTTAGGTATCTTTATGGGACGCGGCACCGCCGCACTCATTTCGAGGTTTGTCTGGGAAGGGAGCAATTGGCCCTCAGTGGTTTCATTCGGCACGATGGTAATCGCGCTACTGGTTTCCGTCGCCATCGGCGTCTTCTTCGGACTGTACCCAGCCAATAAAGCAGCGAAACTTACACCTGTTGAAGCACTCCGATCAGATTAATTTTTTAATGGCTATCGGCACTCGGGGCACTTCGCTCTCGGTTTTCGGAAAGAGCCTCCTGATGTGCATCAAAAATCTCTTTACCGACTGCTGACTGCTGATAGCCACTTAGGAGGAATTAGCCTTGAGAAATCTAATTATTACTGTTGCCGTTGTTGTGGTGCTTGTCGTCGCCATCGGCTGGGTTGTACTCGGACGCGGTGGAAACGGTGCCGACCCGGCACTCGCTCAGAAAATCGAAGTTATTAAACGCGACAACTTCCAAATGCGCATCAGTGCAACTGGCAACTTAGAACCGCTTATTGACGTAGAGATTAAATCCAATGTTGAAGGTGAGATTATCAAACTCCACGTCAAAAATAGCGATTATGTTGAAAAAGACCAGATATTGATGGAACTGGATCCCGAACTCTATCAAGAAGGTGTTTCACAGGCAAAAGCGGATGTCCGGGCTGCCCAGGCACAACTCACGCAAGCACAACTAAACATTGAACTTAAAAATGAACGGCTTGAAAGTCAACTGACGCAGGCGGACGCAGACCTGAAAATTGCCCAAGCGAATCTTGAGACCGTCAAAGCTACAACGATAACACAAATCAGTCAAGCAGAGACAGATATTCAGACGACCCAGAACTCGCTCGACCAAGACAATATCGCCTTAGAGCAAGCCAAGATCGCCCTCGCACAGGCAGAAATTACGCTGTCCGAGCAAGAAACCTCCAAGAAATCCGCCAAGATTTCCTTGGATAACGCCAAGTCTGAACTCGACCGAAATACCGAACTCTTTGAAAAAGGGCTGGTTTCTAAAAAAGCCTTAGAAGACGCGCAGGCACAGCACGCGAACGCCGAAGCACAGTATGAGACTTCTCAGAAACGCGTTGAGTCGCAGAAGCAGACCATCGTTTCCCAAAAACGAACTATTAACGTCCGCGAAAGTTCCATAGCAAACCGCGAAGCGACGCTTGAAAACCAGAAGTTGAATCTCGAAAACCTCAAAAAAATGCGCAAGAAATCTGAGGAAGAGGCGCAACTCCGGGTTGACAACTCTGAAACGCAGTTCCAAGAACTCATGCTGACTTACGATAATGAAAAATCCTTGACGGAACAATCCAAAGTCAGTGCCGAAGCGAATAAACTTCGCAGGGAAAGTAGTCTGAAGAACGAAACTGAACGGCTTGAGTGGACGACGATCCGTGCACCGATGGCGGGCATCGTTACGCTCCTTGAACTCGAAGAGGGAGAAATTGTGACCTCCGGTCGCTCTGCCTTCTCCCAAAGCCCACCCCTTATGACGATCGTTGATCCCTCCAAAATGGTGGTCAAGACCTTTATCAATGAGGTCGATATGGAACGGCTACGCTTGGATCAGAGAGCGGAAATCGTTGTTGATGCCTTTCAAAACAAAACTTATGAAGGTCGAGTCTACGAGATTTCACCCAGTGGACAGGAACAGGACAATATCATCTCTTTTGAGGTGATGGTAGAGGTTGTCGGGTCTCCTGAAGAGCTCCGTCCAGGTATGAGTGCGGATGTTGACATTATTACCTACGAAGAGAAGAACGTGCTGATAGCGCCCATCGACGCAGTTATCAACGAAAAGGGCGCGATTGTCAACGCCCAGGTCGGTAATACATCACCCTTCAAGCCGAATCGGCCCATTACGATGCAAACGGTCAGCGAGAAGACCTTCAATGGTACAATTGAGAGTGCCGGAAACGGTACCGTCACCTTCCGTTTGGACGGTTCACAGCGCGGTATTATGCCGGGGCCCGCGACTATATCACTTCTTATCAATGGACAAAAGAAAGCTGATGGTGTGAGTGCCCAGGTGAACCTTTTAACAGGGAAGTCTGTTATGTTAGACGATGGAAGTTCTAAAGGTAAGCGGACATCTATTGAGACGGGAATGCAGAACGAGACGCAGGTCGTCATCACAAGCGGTGTAACCGAAGGCGATCGGGTCGTTCTACAACAGCGGAGACCGCCGCAAGGTGGTGGATTTGGTAGATAAAACGAAGTCTATGTTGCCTCGATCTCCGGATCGAGGCAATACTATTTAAGACATCTGAATCACCTGACCATCGTAGGCGAGGTAGGCATTGTCGGGGAGTTCAATCTCCATCTCTTCACACTGCTCCCGGAAATACCGATGATCCAGTCGATGCATGATATGGGTAAAATAGGTCTCCTTCGTTTTCAGTGCCTCGCTAATTTCAACGGCTTCACCCACCGACAGATGCGTCGGATGTCGCGGATTAAAACTAAGCGCATCAATCACAAGCACTTCAATCCCGTTTAGCAAGTCCTGTGAGGCTTGCGGCAGCCTTTTGACATCCGGTAAATATCCAAAATTATCGATGCGGTATCCGTAGGTAGGAACGTTTCCGTGTTCGACTGGAATCGACAGAATCTCGAACCCGTGCAACGCCAATTTCTCTTTTTCTCCGACCACGTTCGGCAGTAGATGCCCGACCCCACCGCCTTGGAACGTCTCCTTCGTGAACATATAATCGAAGTTGCGTTGTAAGATGCCCATTGTTTGTTCGGGACCGTAGACAGGCATATCCATCTGCTGTTTTCGGCACGGCATCACAATATCGTTCGTTCCGCTAACGTGATCGGCGTGAGAGTGTGTAAAGATGACAGCATCTATCCAATCAATGCGATTTCGGACGATCTGATCCATGAAATTGGGTCCTAAGTCGAATTGAAGATGTTTACCATCTTTCTCGATATGGATTGACGAGCGGGTCCGATAGTTTTTTGAGTTAACGTCCCGTGCATCTTCGCAAGTTTCACAGTCACACTTATACTCAGGAACGCCTGTGGAAGTGCCTGAACCCAAGATTGTAATTCTCATTTCACTCCTTCTCGGCTTTCAATAATTTGGGTTTCTCGGAGGAATGGTTCTCGGTTGTCGGTCTTGTGTCAGAAACCTGCTCTTTCTGACAACTGACAACTGATAACTAACAACTATTACAATGACCAAACTTACGTCCCAAGAATGTCTTACACTCGCTGAGGTCATTGGTGATACACCGATGACGGTTATCTCCGCGTCTCGCTTACAGCAGGGAATGTGCGATGCCTACATTGCTGGCACATTATCAAACGTCACAGCAGCACTCGTTTTCGATGCGTATTGTCCGGATGAGCCGTGTGGTTTTGGGAGCGATGCTGACGCATTGTGGCAACTGCTAAAAGCCACTGACGGTTGGGGTTGTGTCAACGTAGAGTCGGCGTGTGCTGAACCTCTCGGGGCACTTATTGAAGCCGACATGGGCACACCCGTCCGTCATTATGGCGATGTCTGCCACGCACTCTTAGCACCTGTCCATTGCGTCGGGGTTCTAAACCCCTCTCACGAGGTCCGCCTTTTGACATTAGAAGATGTTGAACGTCTATCAAAAGCACCTGCGGAAATCCAAGGCAACGGCTACAAAACGCACAAAGCGATGATAACAGATGGCATCGCTGCTGGAGCCGTTGTGGACGACAACATCGTTGCCATCGCCCATACTTACGCCGAGACCGACCTGCATGCCGACATTGGGGTCTCTACACTGGAGGCGTGGCGGAAAAAAGGATTTTCCACGGCTGCTGCCTCCCTCGTTGCACAAGAAATTCAAGCGAAAGGCAAAGTACCGGCTTGGAGTTGCGGTGAAGACAACCACGCTTCGCTCCGTGTCGCGCAAAAACTCGGTTTCACTGAAATCGGTCGGCGCACCTATGTCATCCCAAACTCACCAAAATAGACTCTCTACTATCCGAGCGCGTCATCGACCTTATTGATAGCAGCTGCCATCAGTCGAGCGTGCTCTTCCTGCATGTTGACGTTGAATCCGAATCGTAGCGCGCGACCGAGGATGGATAGCGTCTGCGGACACATATCCCGCGAATACTCGACATCGCCTTTGTAGCGTGGATCTTTCCACGGATACCCTGACGCATCCGGCGAATGTTTGAACAGAATTGAATCCCAATAGGTATAAATATGGCGATCCGGGAAGCCTTCGTTGTAAGCCGTGCCAGCGTTGAGTCCCTCCGCCTTGAGCGCATCGGCGTACTTTTTGGCAAGTTCCACATCTCTCACAATAATCGCAGCACTGATACCACACTCCCCACTCGGATCATCGACATGTTGTCGGATGTAACCCTTCGGCATCTCGGCGAGTTCAGCAATGAACGCCTTTTTGAGTCGGCGTGTATGTGCCAAGATGCCTTCCAACTTTGAGAGTTGTACACGTGCAATTGCACCTAATATTTCGCTGGTTCGGTAGCACTGTCGCGAGAACGGTTTATTCTGCCACTCAGAATCACTCATCCACATCGGCAGACCGGGTTCCGCCGCGAACGCCGCGCGCTCATAGACATCGTAGTCATCAGTAAAGACAAGACCGCCTTCTCCACAAGAGATTACCTTGTAGTAGTTGAGACTCCATGCCCCTGCGTCACCCCACGTGCCTGCGTATTTCCCTTTATACTGTCCGCCAACGCATTGACAACAATCCTCAATGACCAAGAGGTTATGCTGCTTTGCGAGTTCGACAATCGCCTCAAGCCGACACGGTACACCTTGCATGTGCACCGGTAAAATGGCTTTGGTATGCGGCGTGATTTTCCGTTCCACATCAGCGACATCTAAGCCAAGCGAATCGTCAATTTCCGCTATCACCGGAATCGCACCGACTCCAACAATGGCAGCAGCAGTTGCGATAAAGGTATAGCCCGGCAGAATCACCTCATCCCCCGGTCCGATACCAACACCGGTGAGTGCGCAGATGATCGCCGAGGTCCCTGAGTTCACCATCAAGCCGTGTTTAGCACCGAGGTGCGCCGCTGCTTCTTTTTCAAAATTCGCTACATTTGAATCCTCAACGAACCGAAAAAGCTTCCCACTTCCTAAGACCTCGGTCACAGCATCAATCTCACGTTGATCTATGACACTCGGACCGTGCATCCCGCCGGGTATCGGTTCTCCGATAACGGGTGTTCCGCCATCTATTGCTAAACGTTCTGCCATCTTTCCTCCTCCACAAATCTTCGGCATCAATTAAAAAAACTGAAACATAGTGATACCTTATCAGACACATCTGTTTTTGTCAATCACTATCTACGCCACCACGGTTTTTTGCCTTGATACGATGAAAGGAGTTTTGAAATCTCTCTCGCCCTTTTGTTCAAACGCAACACCGCCTCACATGCCTCAATAACCTTCTCTTTGGCAGACTCGTCTTGGGTCGTCTCATAGAGATGGTGATAACTCTGGGCAACAGCTGTGTAATATGCTTCAAGGTCTACGCCTTCCGGTACATCATCAGGAAGCTGCGATAGCACTTCGACTGCTGCCTCCCACGCTTCTATCTCGGCATGACAGATAACTTGTCGGTAGCACAACTGCTGTTGTGATGGATCGAGCCAGAGTGCCTGTTCATAACACAGTATCGCCTCTCTATAATCCGAATTGTCGACGTGCAACTCGGCAAGTGCGGTATAAAAGGCGTACAACCCGCTCTCTGCTATCGTGTAAAGCGACATACCAGTGCTAACAAGCCATTCTCGTTCCAACAGGAAATCAATCGCTGAATTTCGTTCTTCTTCGGTAATCTGGATGTCGGTGAGGAGATGCTTGGCGATAGCGGCGTTCGGAAAGATTTTGGTGCGGCTTTTTAATAGCGGGTAGGCTTGAACGGGTTTGTCCATAGATATGAGTTTAATCCCCGTAGCGATTCGGAAGAGAGATACAATCTGATCGCTGTTCTTGCGGGTCATCTCATCCGCAATTAGTTCCCGATTCTCTGAAAAGTGCAGATTGAGTGCCTCAATCGCGTCTCGGATATCTGGGTCGCTTGGGGAAAGTTGATGTGCTTTTGCTAAAAACCGCTGCGCCGTGAAGAGTTCCCGCCACGTCCGATAGATAGTGCCAAGTCTAAAGTTAGCCAGCGCGAGTGTGGATGTTTCGTCGGTTCTGTTAAGGATGCTATCGTAAGCCTGAACGGCTTCGTTTAAGTTCCCTTCGGTTTCTAAAGCTTGTGCATGGGTGATTGAATTTGACATGAGATATATCCGTCCAAAAATTGGAAGTGAACATCCAGCCTACGGTGACCCCTCCGAAACCCAATCCTCCGTCGCTGCTTCAAATTCCTGCGATAACTCATCAGAAACAGTCTGCTCTAAGAGTTGAATTATGTCCTCACGGAACTTAATCCAATCGTCCCCACGACGCGTAAACCGATGCCTATCTTCAATTTCAACAAACATCGTGTCGTTGGGGGTAGACATGGACTCAAAATAACGCCTAACGTTCATAGATGTTCTCCTTTTTTAATCGCTGTCGGCTATTGGCTATCGGTTTTCAGACACTCGTTTGTGAAGGTTAGGACGTTGTAATATCCACAGGGTCTTGCTGACTGCTGAAAGCGCAGCGACCTGACGGCTGATAGCCATTACATCCACTCGTGCAGCTCCCAACCAGAGTCAAGTGCTTTCTGGCGAAGTGCTTTTCCTGGGTTTACAACGACAGGATTCCCGACACATTCCAGCATCGGCAAATCCGATTGGCTGTCGCCGTAAGCATAACTGTCTTTTAGTGAAATTTCGTGTTGTTTGGCAAATTCTTGCATCGCTTCCGCCTTGCGTTCTCCAATAAGCGGGGCAGTTGTGAGTTCGCCTGTAAATTGCCCATCTTCTTCGCGGAGCTGCGGAGCCAATACAGCGTCAACATCGAGATAATCGGCAATTGGTTGGACGATAAAATCGAGCGAGCCGGTTACGAGGATTACCGCCATGCCTTGTTGTTTGTGTTCCTGAATTTCCGATACCGCCTCGGAGAAGATTTTTGGACGAAGGTAGGTCTCAAACATTTCCACCGATAACGCTTTAACCTCGGCAGCGTCCATCCCGCGATAGTTCCGATAGAATACTTGGTTGAAACGGGTTCGACTTATCCTATCTAAAATCAGGTAGTAGACAACCTTCGGTAGAAACCCGACAAGCCAGACCAACTTCAGAGGTCTCGGAATTTCAGCAGTACGCATCCAGATGTAGTAATGCACAATTGTAGACTTCAACAGCGTGCCATCTACATCAAAAAATGCGACTGTTCCTTTCATGTTAGGATCCCACATGATTATTTTTAAGCACCTTTCTGCTGTTTTAACGCTGCTCTCAGTTCTGCGACGCGATGCTGTGCCAATTCCAAGAATTCCTGATATTTGTCCGGATCGATCGGTGTTTCGTCGGGATCGCCCCAACCTTCAGGTGGAAAAGTGAGCGGTTCTCCAAAAATAATGCGCACTGGGTGCTTCTTCGGTAAATTCTGCCCTTTCGGCAAGGCGTGATAGGTGCCGTCAATATACGCCGGTATAATCGGGACATTAGGACCATAGATGAGCAGGCTGAGGATTCCCGACTTGAACGGTTGAAGATTGCCGTCAAGTGAACGCGTGCCTTCAGGAAAGATAAGCAAACCGTTATTTTCCGCCATCACCGCGTTCGCCATCCTCAGATCCTGCAGAAACTCCGTAAAATTGCCCTCCCGTTCTATCGGGAGGGCATTGAGACACGTTCCCGCGAACCAACCTTGGAGACGGGTAGCGAACCAGTAGTCCCGCGCAGCGAGCACCCAGAGTTGGTACGCCCTCTTTCCAAGCGCAGTGATAACCGTCAACGTATCAAGGTGACTCGTGTGATTTGGCATAATAATATAGGGTTTGCCTTGCGGAATATGCTCAAGTCCATAGCACTTCAGCGAGAAATAGTTCCTATAGATGCCAGTAATCACAGAACGGAAGGCACGTGCGTACCATCGCGGCACCTGCCGCAATTCCAGCCTGTGAGAGGCGTCTCTAACTCCGAAATCATTAAGGGGTTCAGTCTGTCTCTCAACGTCAGATTGAAACGTCTCAATGAGTTTGACAACATCACCGACTGTCTCCAAGTTCGCGAGTAACGCATCGGGAATCGTCTCGCCGAGCCTGGCTTCAAGCATCAACAACAGGTCAAGTCGTGTGAGAGAATCAAGCCCTAAATCAATATCCAATCGACTCTCTAAGCGAATTTGATGGTCTGGCATGCGTGCCAATCGTGAGAGCGTAGAAAGGATTTCCTCGCGATTCGTTTCTTGGCTATCGGCTATTGGCGGTTCGCGGGAAACGCTAAGCGGTTCGCGATAAGCGGTTCGCGATAAGCGGTTCGCGATAAGTTGCCGATCTATAACACCGTCCTGAGTTTTGGGTAGCGCATCGTCCCAGAAATGAAACTTGTGAAATTGTTGGTAACTCGGCAGCTCCTTTGCCCGCGTTTGAAGATGATGCTGAATCGCCTCTTTGGTTGTTTCATCCGGCGCTGTCGGTACAATTACGGCATGGATAGCCGTATCGGATCCATCTTCATAAGGAACACCGACCACACATATTTCAGAGATAGCTGGACTGTCTCGATAGAGTGCTTCCAATTCGACCGGATAGACATTCTTGCCAGAAGCAGGAACGATAACGTCTTTGCAGTGTCCCGTAAGATAGAGGTAACCATCAGCGTCCATATAGCCGAGATCGCCTGTGTAGAGCCAGCCATTCCGGACAGCCGCTGCTGTAGCAGCTGGGTTCTGATAGTATGCCTTCATGGTACTCGGTCCCTTAGCAACAATCTCACCAACGCCATCGGCATCCGGATTTTCAATCCTAAGTTCGACCCCTTCTACTGCGGGTCCGACAGAGTCGCGCTTACTCTTTTCGTAAGGGTTGACAGTCAACACAGGGGCAGTCTCGGTCATACCGTAGCCTTGGTAGATTGTCATACCGAATTTCTGAAATCCGTCATAAATTGCATCGGAGAGCGAGGCACCGCCGCTCACGAGGACGCGAATTTCACCGCCCATAACAGCCTTCGCCTTCTCCGCCAAAGTTTCACCGGGCGTGTCTTCTCGCACCGCCTGTCGTTCAATCGTGCTTTGGAGTAACTGAAAGAGACGTGGAACCCCGATAAAGGCAGTTGTTTTCGCCTCCCGCATCGTCTTCAGAAGCGTGGTCGGACGAAGCGCATTGACATAGGTCGCAGTCGTCCCACTGTAGAGCGCCATTAACAAACTGCACGAAAAACTCAAAGCGTGATAGAGTGGCAGCACCGACAAGATGCGTTCTGTGTCTGTCGGTGGAAGTGCTTTTGCGACTGCTTGTACGTTAGAGAGGAATCCCCCGTGCGTGAGCATTGCCCCTTTAGCGTCAACGGTGGTACCCATCGTGAAGATAATAGAGGCAACGGTATCAGGGGATATTTCCACATTCGGAAAATCGGCAGGAATCTCAGGGGTTAGCGTTCCGTTCTCAGAAGGTTCGGAACCGACAATTTCGCAGCCATTATTGATGTTTTGTAACATCGTCCCCGCCTCCGATAAAACCGCACCAGACTTTTCCAAAACGGCATCGGAGGCTAAAATCGATTTTGCGGTGGTGAATGCCGCAATCGCTAAGATTTCGTGGGCAGGGGTCTGTGCGTCAAGTGGAACTACGGCAATCCCAATCTGGGTAGCTGCAAGGTAGGCGATACACCATCCCGGCTGATTTTCCGAGACTAATACGACCCGATCCCCTTTACGTAAACCGCTCTTCCATAACCGCCATGCGACCTCTCGCGAGCGCGTATAAGTTTCGGCGTAGGTGTACTCTTCCCATTCATCCTCTTTTACCATCTGCAGCGCAATCCTATCAGGGATACGCGATGCCTGGGTCTTAATCAAGTCTACAATAGTTTTTGGGTAAATATGTTCAGCGGGTGTAACAGACTCCTCCGATTCCTCTTGTGCGTCTACCTTACTCGGTTTTGTCTCCGAATCATCTGCTGTCCCATCTTCAATTTTCAAGACATGCCGCTTGATGCCGGGGATATGAATCTCTTGAAAATACCGCTTCCAGTGGATTTTCGAGACATCGAAGTTAAAACGCTGCTGTTCTGTGGGTGAGAGTGCCGTGTAAAGCCCTTGCATCTTCTCAGTCTCAAACTCAAAGTTGGTCCGAGTGTAGGGAGCATAAATTTTGATGTAATGCAGAAGTGCTTTGACCCCGCTCTGCTTCAGGACAAGTTGACGGCGTTTCCGTTTGGCAGCACGCATGGGGAGGTGCCCGAGTACTGCTGTGGTAAAATCAATGAGCCGCATACGGCTGTCCAACTTCTGTTGGAATTCTTCCAAACTTGGATACTTCCAGATAGGCACAGCGATCGGTTTTCCATCTTCGAGCATCGGGTTTTTGACGAAGTAGTCGTAAGTCGCCTCAAAGATACCTCGAAAGTAGAGTGGGTTCTGTGTTCCGGTTGCAACATGATACACCTCAATGCCACCCCGTCTTGCTGTTGCTTCGGCAGCTGCCAAGGTGGCATTTACAACAAAGTCGACCGGGATAATATCCAAAATTATGTCTGGGTCCGCGGGGAAGTCCGGCAGTCGCCCCTTCCCGAAACCGACAATTAGCGGTTCAGACATCCGAAACTTCCCGAGCCAGCCAGGGACAGGTTCATCAAAACTACTTTCAATAATCGAAGGACGTATAATAGCCGTCGGAAGGTCGCCGCGCAATTTCATAACCATCTGCTCGGCAAGGAATTTCATGTAGGTATAGGTATCGTTCCAGCCACGCGAGCGAGCGTGTTCTAATCCTGCTTCGACCAAACGATTTTCAAGCCATTCTGCTTTCAATTCTTTAACCTGCGCCGCCAGCCTTTTGCGAGTCCCTCTTATCTGCTCTTCAGCCACTTGCTCGAAACGTTCAAGATTCTCAGGGGCATCGGCTTCAGCATGAATAGCAGCACTGAGAGCTAGCAGTCCTTCGATCTCTTCGGAGAGCGTCTGTGGAATAGCCGTCCCGGTTTTTTCCTGATGCTGCGCTGCGTATTGTGGATATGGAAGCGGTAATTCCTCAGGCACCCGTCCGGATTCGCTTCCCCGAACGTACGCCGTTGAAATATGCAGGAATATGGTATCTTGGCAGCCTTTTGCGAAGTTAACCACATGCTTAGCAGCAAGAGCGTTCCCCCACAAAGAATCATCAAAAGGTGGATCGAAATCCACAAGTCCTGCGATATTAATAAAAACCTGTACTTCGTTTTGGAGCCGTTGGTATTCGGCATCGCTGAATCCGAGACGGTCGTGAGTCAGTTCACCTTCAACAGCAATTAACTTCTGTTGCGCCCATTCATCAAAATTTTCGCCGTGCAAGCGACGGAGAGATCCGAAAACATCTGAGACAAGGAGTTCATTTTCTAAGCGCTCTTGTGCAGAAACATGCTTCCCTGTTCTATCAGTGCGGCTTCGGATGAGAAGATAAATCTTTTCGACATCAGGCAATGCGGTCAAAATTTTTGCTACCATCGGTTGACCTAAAAACGCCGTGCCCCCGGTGATCAGCAGAACTTTCCCTCGAAAAAAATCAGTTATTGACATAATTCCGTTATGTAGGACTTAACAAAACCTCAAGAACCTGTTAGAATGTATAAAAACCTATAAACTCTACAGCGTTCTTTGGTTTGTGCCATACTTCCTGATTCAACGTTCACTGCCTCCAAACGAGGTCTTACGCGAACTCCACAGGCGTTTAACGTCTCCTCGCAACTCGTGGCGACGGCTAAAAATTATGGAAAAAAAGAACTACGTCCCTACGTCTATTGTGGTGGAGCAGGGTAGGGTGTACCCCTAAGGTTTTCCCACCGACGTAGTCCACTTATTATACAACTTATACCACCAAAAGTCAAATAAAATGTGTGTAGATTTAGTAGGTTTTAGTAGTTAATTCCTAACTGCAACTTACCCTTTTTAGGGTCGTAATAGATATTTGAACACATAGCACGAGGCTGCGGTCTCTTGCATTGCCTTCAACTTATATTTACAAATTTCGTCTAATCTTTTATGAGTGAGCGGCTCTCTGTTTGTTGACGGCTCTCGCTCGGTAATAGTTGCCACATTTTAGCACATTTTCTACAAAAAGTCAAAGGTTCAAATAGACTATGTTAGCAGAAGAAGACAAGTTACAATTCTTACACAAAACAGAACTTTTCGCGGAAATTTCGGAAACTGAACTGAAAGCGATTTCTCAGATTGCAAACGAAGTTACTTATCCCGCGGGTTCAACGCTATTTGAGGAAGGAGACGAAGGCGACTCACTTTACCTTATAGTTGACGGCAAGGTTAGTATCATCAAGGCGGGCACGGAGGTCTTGTTCTTTGATGAGAAAGGTTACTGTCTTGGCGAAATTGCCCTGATTGACAACAAACCTCGGAGTGCTACTGTCAAAACTGTGAAGCCGACCCAGTTCCTGCGTATCACCCGAAACGACTTCTTCAACGCGATGGCACGTGAACCCCGAATTGGCAGCGGTATGTTTCGGGTACTAAACGAAAAGATCCGACGCGACCTTGAAATTCAGATGAGTGCTATCCGTAAAGAAATCGCACAAGAAGAATCGATGCGTTTCGCCGCTGAAGTCCAACAGTCCCTCCTCCCGAACCAAGAAATTTCGCATCCCTGCGTCAGTACCGCTGGATATTGCCAACCGGCGAATAGTGTGGGGGGCGACTATTACGATTACATGGAACTCTCCAAAAACCGGATCGCTATTTTTATCGGTGATGTTATGGGGCACGGTTACCACTCAGCGATGGTAGCCGCAATGACGAAAAGTTGTTTGGAAACACAGATTCGCTTTGACGCTTCCGTGCCGGAAGTCATGAAGGCTATTACACGTGTCATAGAAGAAGACTCGCAAGCCTTTATCTATATAACCTGCTGCTACCTGATTATTCATCCGGACAATCGATTGGAATACACCAACGCAGGCCACCCGCAAATGCTCTTGTATCGTGCTGAACCGAATAGGGGCAACAGCGAAAGCGAGGAACCGCTTGAATTAGAATCTGCCTTTCTGCCGGTCGGCATTTCATTTTTTCCAGGACCATCGGAATATCACAGTATAGAGGTGGCGTGGCATCCGGGGGATCTGCTTGTCCTTTATTCAGACGGTATCACGGAAGCATTCAACCCGAACTCGGAAATGTATGGATTGGAGCGTCTCAAATCACTGATCTCTAAAAAGCGTCATCTGTCTCCCGAAGAGATTAAAGATGAGATTCTGTCGGATCTCCGAGTACATCAGCAAGGTGAAGGTACTAACGATGACATCACGTTGGTTGTCGCGAAGTTTATGTAGAGATGCGAAAATCACACTCCCCAAAAATCGGCGTTACTTGATTTCACTGACCACATAGTGCATAATATTCTCTATGAGTTTTTTGTTCATCGCAGTTGTATACTGGCTATCGTTACGGAGGCTGGTGATAACATACATCCCCTTGCCATATCGCCTTGCGCCGACAACTAACTCTTTTTTATCCTCGGTGGTCGCAAAAATTTCATCGCTTCGACTCCAGTTCGTCCACGCATCATCAATAAAGATTTTGCCTGACTCAATCTTGTTGGGTGTGGAGAAGAGAGATTTGCCTTTCTCAGTAACGACAAACTTCTGGGTTGGTGGGCTTTCAATACCTTTCAATTTCCCTTGTAACCACCCGGTTTCGCACGGTTTTTCGTCACTGCTGTCTTGCCCCGCGATAACGACGACACCGCCGTTTTTCACAAATGCCTTAATCTTTTTCTCCGTTTCACGCGAAAGGAGGTAGTGTCCATAACTTGAAATCTCTTCGTAACCGATCCACAACACATCAGCGTTTTCTAATTGCGGGAGCGCGTGTGCTCTGGTGAGTTCATGTGCAACGACACGTTTGCCCACCTCTTTCACAGAGCGTAGTGCCTGATACTCGTATGTTGCCGTGTTGGTGTACACAGGGGTCTGGCTCCATGTCGGATGTGTGCTGTTTGCAGTCAAGACTAAGACTTTTATCGCATCTTTGGGTGTACCAACCCACATTTTACCGGCTAACATATCGCTAACAATCTTCTGGAACGCCTTCGTTTTGCCATTAAACGTGCGTGACATCATCGGGTCAATGTGTGTAAAGGTCCACCAAGAACCGCTGTAGCCGCTCCGATAGGCACGCATCTGAAACCATGTATTATCAATAAAACACATACTATCAATGCCGTAATGTTCGCGGTAGAAAACGATAATAGGCATTTTGGGTTTGAGCAAACCCACCATTTTTTCTGGCGAGGTGCCTGACTTGTAATGTCCAGTGGCGAAGTTCATCTTAATTTCTTTGAGATTGCTCTTTCCTTTGACATCTTTTTTGACGGTAATAACACCCCGCAACCGTCTTTTGTCAACACTTTCTACTTCGCCGAAGACAATGTTCGTGCATGCATCAACGACTTCTCGAATTGTATATTCTCGCTCAATAAACGCCGAGGCAGATGGTGTGAAAAGCAAACCTACAAGACTAAACGCCAGAAGTGATGCAACGAGTCTGGATGTAAAGCGCATGGCGAAATCCCCTTTAAATGTTATAAACGTAGTTAATGAACCACGCTCGCTTTTAGATATGTTTGGATTTTCCAATTAGTAATATTGTATTACATTTCAACGAATTTTCCAACACCTTTTTACTTGCTCTGCCCTTATGTCAGAACTGAAATCTCCATTCCACTCACAGTGGACATCGGTAAAAGTCTTTAATACCGCAACTTATATCGGATTCTTAGTTTTCGTTTTAGCACTTCCCCTCGGCTATTCGACGGTGTTCCTTAACATCGGACTCTCGCTTGTGCTATTCGGATGGGTCGGACGAATCGTTTCGGAACGGAAACTCGGCTGGCGACGGACACGGCTTGACCTTCCCATCGCGTTGTTTTTAGGATTAGCACTCATAGCATCACTCTTCGCGCCGCATCCTTCAACGAGTAGCCTCGGCTACTTTTGGAAATTACTTCGAGCGATCCTACTCTTCTATGCTGTTGTTCACAGTCGCTTGGGAAATCGGTGGCGACATATCGTTATTGCCTTTATCGCTGCAGCGGGCATCTCTTCTATACTCGGGCTCTGGTATTACGTAAACGACACCCGCTTAGCACTCGACTTTATGGGGCGAATTGAGTTACAATTTCAGGAGGAATTTACTGTAGCAGAAGGATTCTCGGACGAATTACGTGCCGAACTGCGTACATGTCATGTGCCACTTTCGGAAACCGCTTTCCACGTAAGGGACAGAAAACCGTCAGCGCAACCCGACACGTGGCGTATTGACGACCCGGCGAGAGATAGACGCTACACAGTCCGTAAGGGTGAAACACACCTTATGGTATATATGATTGAGCAACGTCTCACGGGGACGTTCAAGATGCCCAATGACCTCGGCGCATACCTCGCGCTCAGTCTTCCATTCGTCATAGGCTACTTTGCTGTTGGTTTAATAACCATCAGTAATCAGCGGTCAGCCATTAGCAAAGATTCCGCTACCCCGCCCCTGGTAGGTGCGGTTTCTAACCGCACCGGTGCTGATTGCCCCAACCCGGTAGGTGCGGTTTCTAACCGCACCGGTGCTGAATGTCTAATTAATGCTAAGGTTTACCTAACCGTAATATTAGGAATAATCTTAGTCTTGATGAGCGCGAATCTTGTCTTGACCTTGACGCGTGCAGCGTGGGTGAGTGTTACCCTCGCAATCATCTTCAGTGTCTCCTATCTTACCATCAGCACGCTGTCCACAACTATCCCATGGAAACGAGGCTTATTGGTATTGGTTTTAATGAGCATTGTGGGCGGCGTGCTACTTCTGAACACAAACGCTCGGCAGGCACTAACTGACCTGGTGCCGCGGCACATCAAGACCCGCTTTCAAACAATGATTACGCATCCTGCAGGCTTCATGAGTGAACGTCCACAGTGGTGGCGAATGTCCCTACAATTCATTCAGCAGTATCCACTTACCGGAATCGGACCCGGTAGATTTCGCTACGAGTACCAACTAAACGGACCCCCTGAACAATACGACACGCCTTATCACGCACATAACATCTATTTGCACATCGCCGCCGAGCAGGGGATTCCATCGCTTTTGCTGTTTTTGTGGATAGTAGCGATCATCTGCCAATCTATATTCGCCATGCGGCAGGCAACAGATTTTTGGGGGATGGGGACCTTTATCGGCGCGAGCGGATTCCTCATTTCTGCGCTTGTTTACGGGCTTGCAGATAACATTCTACATCAACGCACAGTGTTGCTTTTCTGGTTTATCATCGGCATAATTCTTTATTCACAACTATCAGAGGACCCAAAATATGAAAAAAACTCGAACACCGGTTGACCTATCTCTCGTAACGACCTATCCACTCAAAGAACGTATCAACAAAGTCTCAGTTCACGATTTTGCAACGCTGATAGAATCAGAGACGGATATTTCCGTATTTTTAGCGAGCCTCCCGAAAATTCTCAAAGGATCAGATTTCTTAGCACTCGTCGACGATATCGTCACAGCGCATCAGCGCAAGAAACCCGTTATCGTAATGATGGGTGGCCATGTCATCAAATGCGGATTGAGCCCACTCCTCATCGCTTTGGCGAAACGTGGTGTGATTACCGGGTTTGCCTTTAACGGCGCGAGCAGTATCCACGATTTCGAGATTGCCCTTATCGGGGAAACCTCTGAGGATGTCTCTGTGTATCTTCAGACCGGACAATTCGGGATGTGGGAGGAGACTGGACGTTTGATGAACACGGCAATTCAGCACGCTGCGGATACAGGTATGGGGATGGGCGAAGCGTTAGGTCAGCAGCTCGTAGAGATGAACGCGCCTTATAACGCGGCGAGTCTCCTTGCTACCGGTGTCCAATACGATGTCCCAATTACGGTGCATGTCGCTATCGGCACA
This sequence comes from Candidatus Poribacteria bacterium, assembly GCA_965232115.1. GTDB lineage: Bacteria > Poribacteria > WGA-4E > WGA-4E > WGA-3G > WGA-3G. Next base: position 863,191 of record OZ246958.1, on the reverse strand, counting down.
GACATTATCCATCAGCATCCTGCAGCGAACGGTGCTGCTATCGGCGCTGCGAGTTTTACGGATTTTCGCCTGTTGACGGCGTTGGTAAAGGAATTAGAGGGAGGCGGAGTCGTCCTCAATTTGGGTTCAGCTGTGATTTTACCGGAAGTCTTTTTGAAGGTTTTAACAATCGCGCGAAATTTAGGGAATACGGTATCCCATTTCACGACTGCTAATTTCGACATGAATCAGCAATATCGCCCTATAGAGAATGTCGTCAAACGTCCGACGGAGATGGGAGGAAAAGGCTATACGTTCACGGGACACCATGAGTTGATGATTCCGCTTCTGGTGCAGGCAGTTCTTTCGCGGCTATAAGGTCGTCAATAAAGTCCTCTCGTTCCTCTTCTGTCATGGTGTCCCAATTCAATCCTCGGGATGCACAGAGTTGTCGGACCTGCGACTCGGCATATTTCATCCGCTCTTCTTCACTGACACTGGTTCTCTCTGCAAGCGCAACCAAGACTGCCCGTTTTTCTTTCGGGGGCATCTGCTGGATAAAATCGATAAGTTGTTCGGTTGTTAACTCAATAGTTGCATTCATCCTATAATTTCTCCTTTAAAAGAAAAAATTACCTACTAACACATACAACACAGACTATGCACTATTTCTCTCTCTTGCGTTGTAACGTATTTTTTCGTTCTGTTAACGATACTCGGAGCGCGCGCAATTGCGGTAAAGACGGAATGTGCAAGTAGATCCTTAGGAGTTTGCCTCGTTTAGCACGATCCACATCTGTGTAAGCTTCCAAAATCTTTTGATATATTGAACCGTCCATCTCAAATCCCTCCGGCCTCTATGAGATAGTGTCACCCAAATCAGTCACGACCTTTGCACAATGAGATCGCTGTAGGAAACAGCAACCGGGTCGGCAGTCTCTAAGCGAAGTATGGTTTTAACGTGTTGATGTTCGTTTACGGTTTCAGTTTCAGTTTGTCCCTGAAACACCGTCTCCAATTCAACGAATTGCCCTAAATCAGCAACCGTATCAAGATGGATACGTGTGTGATTGAACATCCAAAGTTCTCGCTGTTTCTTGACAATTGTTTTGATACCCAGCGCGGCGGTTAGTAAGGCTTTGAGGGTTACGGGATTAGCGATCTCACAGAGTTGGTACTGACTGTAGCGGGACACCTCCCTGTTCGGACGCTCATAATAGATGAGCCACGCCTCTGTCATCTCGTCAACTTCCCGCAATTTAAGGCGTGGTTTGCAAGTTTCCGATATTGAAGAACCGTTCGCCTCCATCACATAAAAATACGTATCAATTTGACGCACAGTTTCACGATGCGTTGCATTTAAGTCAGCCAATCTCGGATAGAAACTCTCAAGCGACTGACACTGTGCCTTGAACTCTAAATTTGTTGCCATATTTGATCAGATATAACGTTAAGCACTCCTCATCAGCCTGGGTAGGTGCGGTTTCCCAACCGCACCGGGCATCATTGAAAAATAGGAGCCTTTACAAGAAGAATTATCAATTAGGGTTGGTATTAATTCCTTATGGGGACTCGGGTTCGTAGTCATAAACACAAGAACGGTTGCAAGCTTCACCACTCTTAAGCAACGCACAGACGGGATGCCGAAGCTCTAACGCGCTTCGTAAACAGGTGCGCAACTGTTCTATGTTAAATTCTGCGCCCCATATATAACTATATCCGCCGCCCTCCATCGTTGCGCGAGCACGTGCCTCGCTTGTGACGAGAACAACAATTTTGATATGCTTTCTATTTCTGCGAACATCGTTGAAAATCCGCCAGTACCCACGCGAAGTCCAATCAAAAATGATCAGACGATAACGGGCGAGTTGCAAAAAATTGGGAGCATCCTCCGCCGCAACCGTATCGTATCGGTAGCCTTCAGAACGCAGTACGGCTTCTACCCTACGCCGGACATTCCTGTGATAACTCACAAACAGGATATCCCCCTGCACTTGTGAAATGCCTCGCGTCTCTTGAATATCAAGCGGTCCAAGCGCGCCTTTAACCTTGCGCTGGAGTTGATAACGGGCAACGTGTGTCTGGCGTTCTACCTGTTTCAACCGCTGCTGCAATGTAGCGTGGGGGTCAGCGTGACGTTTCATTCAAGGTCCCTAATGTCTTCACCAGACTCAAAACCGTCAATACACGAGCGATTGCAGCGTTCTCCATGCGCCAACAACCAACAAACCTCATGTCGTAACTGAAGTGAACTCATCAGACAGGTACGCAACTGCTCTGGATCGAAATCGCGTCCTAATAGAAAACTGTAGCTGCCCAAACGCATCACGTGTCGTCCGGCATTGTTATTACGGACAATAGGAACAATTTTCACGTGAGGCTGATACCTCTCAACATATTCAAAGAGTCTCCACCGCGAGCGCCGCAAACAATCAGGGATTACCATCTGATATTTTGCCACCTTCAGCATACCGATGGCTTCTCCAGTGCGTTCTGGAATATCGCATCCGTAGCCTGCAGAATGAACGAGATCCCTCACCTTATCGTGTAAATCCTCGTTCCTTGAGAGAAACATCACATCGCCTTGTAATTCAGAGATGCCGAAATCCTCTTGAATATCAAGCGGAATACGTGCCTCCCGAGTCCGCCAATCCAAGGTTCGACGCGCCCGCCTCACCCGCTCGTTGACATCATCAAGTCTATCTTCCAAATCTGGGAGTGGTTTAAAAAATTTTCGCATTTTGTTTCTGCAAGCCCTTTGGTCAAAAAAATAGGAATCGATTACTGCTTTCTATTGTAGCACACCTCTTTGACGTACATCAACCAATTTTGTTGATAAAAACCGCGACATGCTATAAAATTAGGGCATTCAGAGATCAGTAATTAGCAGACAGCGGTTAGGGCATTCGCTACGATTAATTTAGTGGATAGTGAATAGCAAACTGCTAACAAACGAGTACAGCACACATTCCAAGGAGGTCTTACCATGAAATGCCTACGATTTAATTTTCCCTTACTCCTTTGTCTGTTTTTAATTTCAGTATCAGGTTCTGCAGAAATCGATCCTACTACTATCGTTGCCGGATGGCTTTTTGATGAGGGAAATGGCGATACCTTGTCGGACTTCTCAGGCAATGGACACGATGGCGAAATTCAAGGGGCACCGAAATGGGTAGATGGTAAGTTTGGAAAAGCACTTGAATTTGATGGTGCCAAGGACTGGGTAGATGTCCCAGAAATCGGAACTTTTGAGGAGATCACAGCATGTGTCTGGGCACAATACACCGGTAGGGTCGGACAATTCCGAGTCATATTCGACAATAACGGTTGGGTGGCGGGTGATGTCCACCATCAAATCCGACCGGCAAATGAACTGGTTTGGGCGATTAATGGCAACGGCGGACATCTGTTCTCTACAATTTTTTTTAACGACAAAGAGATCGACAAATGGCATCACTTCGCAACCGTCTATAGCACAAAGGAGAAAATCAGACGCTATTATATCAACGGTGAAGAGAACAAAGAAGATGCCCAAGCTGCCGTCCCCGGGAAGCTCGGTCCCGCAAGAATTGGCGATTGGGATGGCGGTGACAGATTTTGGATGGGTTACCTTGACGAATTGGTTTTCTTCAATGTCGCTTTGACGCAGGACGACATCACGCAGATTATGGAAGAAGGCTTCGAGAAAGTACTGTCCGTTCAACCCGAAGGAAAACTGGCGACAAAATGGGGTGTGTTGAAAATCATCAATTGAGGTAGAACTTACGCACTGCCCTGGTAGGTGCGGTTTCCTAACCGCACCGATTGCGTTATGATAAACCTAATTCTCTGATTTTGCGTAAGTTCTGGCACTAATATTTGGAGCGAAAGAGGAACATTACTATGTCTACACTACAACTTCCACTTCCGCCACATTTCGATGCAGATCGGGTAGACAAAGTCTGGCAGATTCCCTACCAAGAACGCCAACGTGAAGCACAAGAGTGGGCGGAGAAACATGCAATCCGCCCGGCATCGGAGGATACGTTTCGGACGTTTCTGTTGCTCGTCGATGTCCAAAATACATTCTGTATCCCGGACTACGAACTTTTCGTTGGTGGAAGATCTGGGAATGGTGCCGTAGAAGATAATATCCGCTTGTGTCAATTCATCTATCGCAATCTACCAAATATCAGCAAAATCGCTTGCACGATGGATACACACACAGCGATGCAGATATTTCACGAAGTCTTCTGGATCAACGATGCCGGTGAACACCCCACACCCCTACAGACCCTGATTACACAAGAAGACATCGAAACAGGTAAATGGCGCGTCAATCCTGCGGTTGCGGAAAGCCTGATGGGAGACCAAAATCGGTACGAATGGCTCAAGGCTTACGGTGAACACTATGTCAAAACCCTCACAGCAGACGGGAAATACCCGCTTGCGATATGGCCCTACCATGCAATGCTCGGTGGGATTGGGCATGCCGTTGTCTCTGCTGTTGATGAAGCCTGCTTTTTCCATACAATCGCACGTAAGACACAGATACATTACGAAATTAAAGGACAGAATCCGTTAACGGAAAACTATTCCGTCTTGCGCCCGGAAGTCCTTAACGATGCCGATGGAAAACCGATAGCTGAAAGAAACACCACCTTCCTACAAATGCTTCTCGAATACGATCGAGTGATTGTCGCTGGACAGGCAAAAAGCCACTGCGTCGCATGGACCGTTAGCGACTTGCTCGAAGAGATTCAGCAAACGGATATTGAATTGGCAAAGAAAATCTATCTTGTGGATGACCTAACTTCACCCGTTGTTGTGCCAGGTATAGTGGACTATACAGAACCTGCAGACGCTGTTTTTGCCAAAGTTTCGGATGCAGGGATGCATGTGGTGCAGTCAACAGAGCCGATTGAGGAATGGTAATCAGCAATTAGTAATTAGCGATTGGTAATTAATTCCTGTTCACTAACTGCTATTTGCTATAAAAGAGGAGACCGACTATGGAGCAGAGACAAACAGGATTCGGAACTTACGTGCGCTTGTCAGGGATGATGTTTCTCCAGTTCGCTATATGGGGGGCATGGGCAGTACTTATTGCTGGACACATGCAAAACCTCGGATTCACCGGCAAACAGATTAGCTACGTCTTCGGCACGACCGCCATCGGTTCAATGATTTCTCCAATCATCGCTGGCTGGATTGCGGACCGATTAATGCCTGCTCAGGTGTTCGCAGCGATCTCACACTTACTCGGCGGTGTCTGTCTGCTTTTCGCTTGGAGACAGACAAGCTTCCCGATGATGTGGGGCGCGATTTTCCTGCATGCCGTCCTCTACATGCCCACGATCGCACTGACCAACGCTATCGCTTTCCACCACATGGGACAATCAGATAAATTTGGTAACATCCGGGTCTTCGGAACACTCGGTTGGATCGCAATCAATTGGGTGCTGAGTTGGTATCTTCGGTTCTGGGAAGGACAAGACACAACACTTCCACACGTCGGCGACTGCCTAATCTTCGGTGCCATCCTTTCCTTTATTATGGGCATCTACTGCCTGACACTTCCCAACACACCGCCAAGCAAAGAGGCAAAGAACCCGTATGCGTTTCTTGAAGCGTTCTCTCTCGTCTCAAATCGCAACTTCACTGTGCTTTTGATTATCTCCTTCGTCGTTGCGATTGAACTTCCCTTCTATTACAACTTGACCTATCTCTTTCTGACTGAAGTAGAACACGGCGTTGGATTGGCAGGGAGTAGTGCCAATTTTGCGATGAGCCTCGGGCAAGTCGCCGAAGTAGCACTCATGATCCTGCTATTTCCGTGTCTACGGTGGTTTGGGATGCGGTGGACAATCTTCTTGGGTATCCTCGCGTGGCCCGTCCGATACGCTATCTTCGCCATAGGTCAACCGGTGTGGTTAGTTGTTGGCGCGCAAACCCTACACGGGATCTGTTACTCGTTCTTCTTCGTTGGTGGAATGATTGCCGTAGAACGGTTGAGCCCACAAGATATCCGAGCGAGTTCTCAATCCCTGCTCCTTTTTGTTACCAACGGGTTCGGGATGTTAGTCGGACATATCATCAGCGGACGCGTCCACGACTTTTTCGCCTACGCTGACGGTGGACACGCCTGGGCAAAAATCTTCATGGTGCCTATCGTTGTAACAGTCGTTGCCGCAATTGCCTTCATTGCGCTATTCAATGAACAGAATTACCAAGCAGATGCTGAGGCAATTGAACAAGGTAGAGCAAGCACATAGTTGAGGATTGAGGAGGAAATTATGTCAACCCATAAAACACTGGTGTTTCAGTCTACTGGCGGCGATTTAGGGATTGCGACGATGCAGAATTGGCAGATCACCGTCACCGATGACGCAACACCTTCCGAACGATACGCCGCTGAAGAGTTTCAAAAATGGTTCAACGCGGCAATCCCATTGGCGTTACCACTGAACACCGGACACGCTAATGGTGGAGACATCACTATCGAAGCGTCATCTGCCTTAGGCGATGAAGATATCGAAATCACCGTCGATAAAAGTTGGATTCAGATCAAGGGCGGCAGACCCCGTGGTGTTCTTTACGCAGTTTACCAGTTTCTTGAGGAGTTCGTCGGCATCCGATTTCTAACAGCTGAACATACTTATATTCCCGATGCATCTACGCTGCAAATACCGTGCGGAAGTTATACTTACTCGCCCCCGTTTTCGTTCCGATGGAGTTATTACCGTGAAAATTCAGAGGCCCCAGAATTCGCTGCAAAACGGAAAGTCAACACCGTCACGGACGCAGAAAATCTCGGTGGGAAAACCCATCAGCAGCTCATCAACCACTCGTTCCACGCTTTAGTCCCTTATGCCACGTATGGTGAGAACCATCCGGAGTATTACGCGCTGGTGGACGGAAAACGGGATACGAACATACACGGCGGTGGACCACAACTCTGTGTGACAAACCCTGAAGTCATTGAGGTTGCTGTAGAAACTGCAATCCAACAACTCACGGAGCGTCCGGAAGCCGCGAATATCAGCGTGAGTCAGGCAGATACCGCCGCATACTGCCGATGTGAAACGTGCGAAGCACTCAATCAAGCCGAAGACTCGCCAATGGGTTCGCAGCTGACATTCGTCAACGCCGTCGCGGAACGTATTGAGAAAACACACCCTCATGTCAAAGTCGGGACGTTGGCATATTGGTATACCCGAAAACCTCCGAAGACGATACAACCCCGACACAACGTGCAAATCCAACTCTGTAGTATCGAATGTTGCACGCTACACGCTATTGACGATCCAAATTGCGAGCAGAATCAAGCCTTCTGTCAAGATACGAACGCGTGGGGAAAAATTTGTGACGACATCTGGATATGGAACTACAACACCAACTTCCGTTCTTACGATTTGCCGTTCCCGAACCTACGAAGTATCGCCCCCAATGTCCGTTATTTTCTACGCAACAATGCCAAAGGTGTTTTTATGCAGGCAAACGGCAACGGGTTAACAGGTGAATTCTCCAATTTACGGAATTATCTGATTTCTCATCTCATCTGGGATCCCCACCTTGATGCCGATGCGCTTTTAAACGAGTTTGCAAATCTCCATTACAGTGCTGCTGCACCGCCGATCCTTGAATACATCGCTTTCCTGCACGACAACGCCGAGGCGAAAAGACTTCACCCCCGGTGTTTTCCGACACCAGAGGATGTCGGCTTAGATGCGGAGACTTCACAGACCATTTTTGACTACTTCCAACAGGCATTGGCACTCGCCGAAAACCCAGAAATCCAAGGACGCGTCGAAAAAGCGTCCATCCCTGCCTATAAAGCGATGCTCGTAGCTGGAGGCGATATGTTATCTGAAAAACGGCAAACGTTGATTGATGAATATATCGCGTTGTGCCAACGTTACAACATGTCACACGCCGCGGAAACACAAACAGCAGAAACGTATTTTGAGGAACTTCGTTGATCGCTGCTGGTTGTCAGGCTGCTCCGCTTTCAGGACGTTCCGCTGCACACTAAGATGTCAGGAACTTACTTGTATCATGAAAAGACGTTCTAATAAGCAAACGCCCTGCTGACCGCTGAAAGCCTACGCAGTAGGCGACCCGACTGCTGACGGCTAAATATTATGTTTGATTTCCGAGCACCCCTTTTCTTAATTCTACTCGCTGCAATCCCGTTACTAATTTTTCTGCAACGACGGGCACACCGCAGCACACCGCAGTGGCGAAAAAGCGCGATCTTCTTCCTCAGAGGTACCGCGCTTTTATGCGCTATCTTCGCCTTAGCCGATCTGCACCGAACCCATAAAGAACAACGTCTCGCAGTCGTTTTCCTGATTGATACCTCCGAAAGCATCCCATCTATACAACACGAAAAGGCACTCAAAGAGATAAACGCCGCTGTCGCGAGTTTAAAACCTACTGATCGGTTCGGTATTATCAACTTCGCGAGGGAGACCGCTATCCTACGAGAAATCCGTTCTAAACAAGACCTACCCGTTGCAGATGCGTCTATAGCGTCAGTGGAAACACTCGCGGAACAGACGTTCCAGCGAGACGGCACGGATATCCTCACAGCACTCAAACGCGCAATTGCCCTCTTGCCAGACAATTATCATCGACGGATCGTACTGTTCAGCGACGGCATACATAACGCTGGCGGGACACCCATCAAAGACTACCTACCGCTGCTCTCTGCAAGCAATGTCGAAATATTAACGATCCCACTCGAAACTATCAAGGATGCCGTTCAAGTGGTGCAGCTGCAACTCCCCGCCGAAGTCCGCAAAGGACAACATTTTGGAATCGACGTAGTGATTGAAACCGACGGGAGTATCCCAAACCTGAACGCCACCCTCTATCGCGAAGACACCCCGATTGACGAATTTGAATGGACATTACCGAGCGGCAGACATGTACGCTCTTTACTGACAAAACAGATTTCGGAAGAAGGGAGTCACACGTATCGATTGAAGTTGAACGTAACCGATGAAATTCCAGAAAACAATCAGGCGGATGCCGTTGTGCAAATTCAGGACAAACCCCAGGTTACCGTATACGCAAAAGGTGATTTGGCAGACACTGTCCCATTCAAAACCGTTCTTGAGGAAAATGGCTTCAGTGTGGAGGTAATGTCCCCAACGGAGATGCCGACGGAACTTGTATCACTCCAACGCAGCGATGTCCTGATACTGAACAACGTCCCCGCAGATGCGTTTTCGGCGGGACAACAACGGCACATCGAAAATTACGTCCTCGCCCTCGGACACGGATTGATTGTTATCGGTGGAAGGCGTGCCTATGGACCTGGAGGTTACACCGATACAGCGTTGGAACGGACACTCCCGGTAGAAATGACCCCACGTGAACGCAAGGACGCTGTCGCTATCGTCTTTGTGCTGGATACATCGGGGAGTATGGCGAACTACGTCGGGGCGCGACAGAAAATCCAACTCGCCATTGAAGGGGTCCGCACCGGTATCCGTAACCTCGACGAAGAAGATATGGCTGGCATCCTCGGTTTCAATACCGATGTCCATCGCATTTCTGACCTCATTTCTGACCAGAATGCGCTGATCTCTGCCGTGAGCAAACTACGTCCAACGGGTGGCACTACGAAGATAAAAGATGCCACTGAGAAGGCGTACGAGATGCTCAAAGCAAACGAGGCAAAACGGAAGCACATCGTCCTCTTATCCGACGGTAAATCCGATGGTGCGGAATCTGCTTTTCTTCAACTCGCAGCGCAGATCGCTGAGGCACGCATCAGCCTCACAACAATAGCAATAGGCGATGCCAATAGACAACTCCTTACGAAAGTCGCAGAAACAGGCGGTGGACATCCTGTTTTTGTTGAAAATATCCAGCAGCTGCCGGAGGTCTTGACAGAAGCCGTCCGAGAGACACGGCGTTACATCGTTCAAGAACCCTTTCAACCTGTTATTGCTGTTCCAGAAGAACCGATTGTTGCAGGCATCGATACACCTCCGGAACTTCTGGGTTATGTTTCAACAACAGAAAAGGGAGCCTCCCAAGTTTTCATCCGCTCACACAAAGACGAACCGATCCTTGCAGGTTGGAATTTCGGATTGGGGAAATCGGTTGCGTGGACTTCAGACGCTCAACCCGTATGGGCGAAAGCGTGGATTTCGTGGGAAAACTTTGGGAAGTTTTGGGGACAGACTGTCAACTGGGTACTTCCAGCAACAGATACGGATGCTGATTTCGATCTTTCGGTATCACTTCGGCACGGTGTGGCGCAAGCCAATATTGATACACGCACAGCGTCGCAAGCATCGTATAAACTTCACGTTGTAGGTCCGGATGGTACAAGCGAATCGGTTGAAATGCAACAGGGAACACCGACGCGTTACAGCGGCACATTTCAGATGCCCAACAGTGGTGCCTATATTGTTACTGCTCAGCGTGAAGGCGATGAAAACAGGCGCACCGAAATTTTGTCGCTCTCTTACCCAGCAGAATACGCCGAATTTGAGGTCGATACGGCTCTACTCCAGATGCTTGCTGCTGGCACGACTGGTATTTATGAACCGACACCGACTCAGATAACGAAACCGGCAGGTACACCCGTCGAGAAGGAGGTCTCACTGGCACGAGTGTTGTTAGTTGCTGCGGTTATCTTGTTCGTATTAGAGATGATTCTCCGACGTTTCAGCATAACGAACAGATATTTGACTGCGTTTTTTGAGCGATTGCGTGGGCAACCTGCTGATAAACCGATCAGTCCTCAAACAATAGGGACACCCGTGAACGTTGCACCTTCGGACCAACGCGTCACAGCAGACACAATACCTCCACAACCTGCAGAAGCAACGATGACTCGACTATTAGCCGCTAAAAGACGAGCACGTTAGACTATACGAGCGGACGCTGACGAATTTCGTGCCAAGGACCAGTAATCGCCAGTGTAATCCCGTGACTCTGAATGTTCACAAAGAGCGTCGTGCCATCAGGCGAGAACGTTGCCCCCGCAAGTTCAGACATATTGCCCGAATTCCGAGCAAACTTATAAAGATGCCCTTCAGGTGTTACACCAACCAAGAACTCTTCTTCGGGACCGTCTTCACAAATAATAAGATCTCCCCACGGCGCGACCGTCAGGTTATCGGCGTTTTCCATGAGATTCCTGTCGTTTGGCTCAATGAAGAGTTGAAGCGTTCCCGGTTCTTGCTCCTCACGATTCGTCCCTTCATAAGGACTCGGTATATACTTCCAGATCTGTCCCTTGTACGCAATACCACCATTCGTGCAAGCGATATAAAATTCTCCCGTTTCGGATCCACTCCCATACCATATCCCTTCACCGCGTGCAAACTTTGCCGCCCCTTTATCTTCGTTTCCCTGTATGCGGAGATCATCATCGGGGGATTCTATATTCTCAACATCCACCCATTCGACTGCGAGTGTCTCTCCAACTGAAACTGGATTATACATCCATCGAAAAACCTTCTGCATCCGGCTCTGCCAGTTCCGAGTATCCGCACCCTTGAGGTCGCGGATTTTTAGTGCTTGAAGTTTACCACCTGCAGCGAGTTCACCCAGCGTGTCCGGAATAAACCGATAAATTAAACTATCGCCTCTGTCTTCGGTTTGATAGACAATCCCCGTCTTAGGATCAACGGCAACGGCTTCATGGTTGAAACGTCCCATCGCTTTCAAGGGGATGGGGTCAGTCAATCCTATCTCAGTAGAAACAGGAACCTCGAAATTATACCCATGATCTACTTCATAAGTCGTTTCTGGATCCGCCTTTTGCATAGTCTCTTCACAGGTAATCCATGTATTCCAAGGTGTGAGACCACCAGCGCAATTTCGGATTGTTCCTACCAGACTCAAGAAATGCTTCTCCAATGTCTGCGTTTTCGTGTCATAGACGAGCGTTGTCGTGCCACCGAGGCATGGCAGTTCACCTGATCCAGCATCGTAGAATTTATCAATGACAGCGCGTTCAATTTTCTCGTTATTCCATCCAAACGCGCCAACTGATTTGCTAGTCGCCTGCAATTCGTGATTGCGAATGAGAATAGTTTTGCCGTTGGGACCTGGGTAAGCCGCCATGCCGTCGTGGGCACCGGGCACCCAAAGCCCATCATCCATCAGTTCGCCTGTTCTCGAAAAGGCGTGAGCGGTAAACCCTTCTGGAAGATCAAGGAGGCGATTTGGACTCGGCTTGAATTCAAAGGGTGGCGGAGGTCCGAAGCCTGGCACCTTTTGAATCAGTGTCCGGCTACACCCCAAAAATCCGAGACTGACCGCTGCAGAGGCGGTCGCAAGTGTACCCAAGCGTAGAAACTGTCGTCGAGATAACCTATTCTTCATAAATTTCTCCTCATCAAGGCACTAAAGAGATACCAAAAGCTCCCGTATTTAGATGCAACATTTTTTATCTGTAAAGTATAACTTTGCTATTTTACAATATTTTTAAAATTTTTTCAAAAGTTTGTGACATGTTGCCGGACAATAGCCGCTTCTGGTTCAAACTCCCACAATTACGTTGTTACCAAACAAAACTGAGAAACCTTAGCAAGGGTGAAAGCAAATACTCAGGTTAGGACAAATCCTTCGTCTTGCATCATCCTTAAAAAAATGCTTGACACGCTTTAATATTTCTCATAAAATTCCAATTATTGGAAAAAGGTCCGATGCGCCGATTGAACAGATTGAACATAGGGTATACAATCCACGACTTAAGGTAATATTCCAAGGAGCTGCGGCCTTATGAAAATTACTGGCATTGAATACCGAACCGTATCTATCCCGTTTGTTCCGGCAATACAGGAGCACTGGGACATGGATTATCCAACCACTTTGGTATGGGTCCACACGGACGAAGGTCTCACAGGATTGGGAGAAAGCAATTCTCTGAATAGCAATATTACAGACCAAGCAGATGCCATTGCCGAAAGGTATGTCGGTAAAAACCTTTGGGATATTGATCTGGCTTCGGAGTCATTTGCTTTCCAATGCGCCTTTTACGACTTGGCAGGACAAGCGTTAGGGGTGCCTGCTCATAAGTTAATCGGCGAAAAATATAGAGACAGGGTTGAACTCGCCTACTGGTCGCCACCAATGCCAGCAGAGGTAACGGCGGCGGAGGCTGAACGTGCTGCAAAGATGGGATTTCGGGTGCATAAACTCAAGGCTCGAAGCGCAAACATCGTCGAAACCGCCCGGTTAATCAGAGACGCGTGTGGTCCTGATTTCCAGATTCGTGTCGATCCAAATACGGAATTCGGGGATTTAGAGACCGGGCTCCGGCTCGCACGGGAGTTGCGACCCTATAACGTCGAGGTCTATGAGGACCCAATTCGGTTCGAGAACTTGTCTTGGTACCGTCGGCTTCGAGAAGAAGTAGAGGTACCGGTTGCTCGACATCTTGGGGCACCGCAAGGGATTTTAGAGAACATCCGCGCAGATGCAGTGGATGCTGTCAATATGGGTGGGAACGTCGCGGGACTGCGAAAAAGTGCCGCTGTTGCTGAAGCCGCAGACTTGCCAATTTGGGTGCAGATCTTCGCGTTCGGTTCCTGTGTCGCTTCGACCTTCGCCGCACATATCGCATGTACACTGCCAAACTGCACGATGCCAATCGATGAACTTCCACACATCCGTGTTGACGATTTATCCGGCGGTAGTATGGACCTCTCTAACGGTGCAATCACGCTGATAGAAGAACCCGGATTGGGGGTCAGTCTCAACATGAATGCTGTTGAACGGTATCAAATTCGTTAGGTATAGCATTCAAACCCAAAAGATTAAAGCCTATTTCTTCTACCACATTAAAGTCATATTGAATCATTTATAAAACAATTTTTTATTTCCGTATTCATATATTATTTATGTCAATTATAGATTTCCTCAGCAAAAAAGATTGTTTTTCCACCACCATCAAAACTATCAAAGCAGGAGAGCGAGAAAAAACAAAACGCCTGAAAATACGGTCGTTTGAAACCAAATCCGCCACTCCAACGTTTCTATCTTTAGCATATAAATGGTTATTTTCCTGAAGATATCTATCGTCGAATGCAACATATTAATGTTAAGAGATTATAATGACGTAGGATATATTGGCTGAAACGTTGAGAAGATCTTCTCTCAGGTGTGCAATAAACAACTGTACAAGGAGAGGCATGATGATTTCAGAAGGGCACTGGAAAGTGCTACAGAAAACAAACCGTATGCTGACCTTGAATTGGGAAACGCTTGTTAAAGCGCGAATTGAAGGCAATCAGAAACGGATAAAGTTGGCTGAGATGAGTTATTTTCAGTCGTTACGAAGTGTTCTCTCTGCCACGCAAAATGCGGTAGTAACAGAGCGAGCGCAATAACACAGTGTAAATCTGGAATATTAGGTATTTATTGACGGACAACCGCTAGCGGATTCTCCACTCCCGCCTTTTCCCCTTTAAAATCGGTAGGCGAGGTTCCTTAACCTCGCCTTTTCTTTTTTCACCTCTCGCCAAAACCCGAAAAATCCGCCTCATCCGAGATTCAACAACCCATAACTCATGAAAGGAGAAACGACTCTATCTTGACAATCAAGCGAAGTTGTGGTAGAATTTATACTATCAAGCCAATACTATGGTAAACCTGAAAAATAAACAGACATTTACCCCGCCCCTGGTAGGTGCGGTTTCATGAAGATTAATTTATTAATTCGGTAATTCTAATTCACCCCAAACCCGGTAGGTGCGGTTTCCTAACCGCATCGAATATTACCGAAATATTTTCTTAAACTTCATCTAACCGCACCGTTGCTGAATGTCTAATTAATGCTAAGGTTTACCATAAAAGGCTGAAAAAGGAGCAGGACGCGAAATGGAGAATCATCCTTATGCCCCGGCGAGAATAGAGCCTCACTGGCAAGCCGAGTGGCAAAAAAAAGAAGCATTTAAAATTCCAAACGATATCGAAACATTGAAGACCAAGCCGAAATTTTATGTACTTGGCATGTTCCCATATACCTCAGGTGCTGGGCTGCACGTGGGTCACTCGAAAAACTACTTGCCTACCGATGTTCTTGCGAATTTCCGACGTATGCAGGGCTATCACGTCATGCATCCGATGGGTTGGGATGCCTTCGGTCTCCCAACGGAGCGGTTCGCAGTGCGCGAAAACGAACATCCAATAGACATCACCCGACGAAACACGGACACCTTCCGGCACCAGATGCAACGTATCGGTTTCTCGTACGATTGGTCGCGTGAAATTGATACCTCCCTACCCGATTATTACAAGTGGACACAATGGATTTTTCTCCGTCTCTATGAAAAAGATCTTGCATACCTCGCCGATGTCCCGGTGAACTGGTGTCCCGCGTTGGGCACTGTCCTCTCAAATGAAGAGGTCAAAGATGGGAAATATGTTGAAACTGGTGACCCTGTTGAACGCCGCCTCATGCGGCAGTGGATGCTCAAAATCACTGCCTATGCCGACCGATTGTTAGCAGACTTGGATTTATTGGATTGGCCTGATGGACTCAAGGAGATGCAACGGCACTGGATCGGTAAGTCGGAAGGGGCAGACATCACCTTCAGCATCAAAGACAGCGATAAGACTTTCACAGTTTTCACGACCCGTCCGGATACGCTGTTCGGTGCCACTTATTGCGTGCTGGCACCCGAACACCCGCTCGTCTCAGAAATCACACATCCTGATGCGGCACCGACTGTTAGTGCTTATGTTAAGGAGGCTATCAACAAATCCGACCTCCAGCGCACCGACCTCGCCACTGAAAAGACGGGGGTATTCACAGGTGCTTACGCTATCAACCCATGTAACAATACGCCTATCCCAATCTGGGTTGCGGATTACGTCCTTATGACTTATGGCACGGGTGCCATCATGGCGGTCCCGGGACACGACGAACGTGACCATGAATTCGCTTCAACTTTTGATATTCCTATTATTGAGGTTATCAAGGGCGGCAAAAAGCCTATTGAAGAGGCACCTTTTGAAGGCGATGGTGTCTGTGTTAATTCTGATTTCCTCAACGGCTTGCGGGTTGATGCGGCGAAGGAGAAGATGATTATATGGCTCGAAAGTGAAGGGAGAGGCAAGAGGCAGGTTCAATATCGTTTACGCGACTGGCTCTTCTCGCGACAACGGTATTGGGGGGAACCTTTCCCACTTGCCCATCTTGAAGATGGCACCATCGTTCAACTGCCTGACGAAGATCTACCCCTCGAACTTCCACCTATTGATGCTTACAAGCCGACAGAAGATGGGCAACCCCCGCTTGCTCGTGCTGGATCCGAGTGGTTGAACGTGACGCTACCAGACGGACGAACCGCGACGCGGGAAACGAATATCATGCCGCAGTGGGCGGGTTCTTGCTGGTACTATCTCCGTTTCCTTGATGCCCACAATGTTGAAGCACCTTTTGACGCGGCACTTGAACAATATTGGATGCCTGTTGACCTTTACCTGGGTGGTGCAGAACATGCAGTACTCCATCTACTCTACGCCCGGTTTTGGCATAAAGTTTTGTATGATTGTGGTTTAGTTTCAACGAAAGAGCCTTTCCAAGGTTTGGTCAACCAAGGTACGATTCTCGCTGAATCTTATCAAGATGTCCGAGGCAAGTACTATTATCCGCACGAAGTCGAGCAGAATGATGGAAAAGCGGTTGTGAAAACCTCTGGTACACCACTCAATGTGCAAATAGAAAAGATGTCTAAATCCCGTTTTAATGTCATCAACTCAAACGATGTGATTGACAAATACGGTGCGGATGCAATTCGGCTTTATCTGCTGTTCATTGGACCTGTTACAGCCAGTACGCCGTGGCAAGATGCCGGGGTGGAGGGGGTCTACCGATTCCTGCAACGCGTCTGGCGACTTGTTGTGAATGAAGAGAACGGTGAACTCAGCGAGAAACTCACCGACGCTGATGGCATAACGGCACCTGAACTTTGGCGCGAACTCCACCAAACTATCAAACAGGTAACAGAAGACACTGAATCCATTGATAAGATGAACACGGCAATTAGTCAGATGATGATTTTCGTTAACGCTGCCACACAAGCGAAATCGCTGCCGAGAGAAACCTTGAAGGCGTTCTTGCATCTGCTTTCGCCTTACGCGCCGCACATCGCACAAGAATTGTGGCACCGTCTCGGTGAAACAGGATTCATTGCGCATGAACAGTGGCCCACACACGACGAGGCAGTCCTGACAAGTGCAACTACAACCATAATCGTACAGGTCAACGGGAAACTCCGTAACCGGCTCCAACTACCTGCCGATGCAACCGACAAAGAGATTGAAGCAGCAGCACTCGCAGATGAGCGAGTGCTGCGGTTTACTGATGGCAAACCGATTCGGAAGGTCATCGTCGTACCAAACCGTCTTATCAACATCGTTGTTTAATAACCGAAAACCACTTATATGACAAAAAATCTTGAAGATATAACTGAAGCGAACGTCTCAATCATCCCATTGGGCGGCTTAGGCGAATTTGGGATGAATATGATGGTGTATGAAACCAAGGACGACCTTATCGTCATTGATACCGGTTTCATGCTCCCTAACTCAGATATGCCCGGTGTTGACCTGATATTCCCGGATATTCACTACCTCGTTGAACGGCAGGAAAAAATTCGCGGAATCCTTCTGACCCACGGACACGAAGACCATATCGGTGCCTTAGCCTATGTCCTACGGCAGTTAGACGTGCCGGTTTACGGCACGCAGCTCACCCTCGCAATCGCAAGCGGCAGACTCCGTGAATACGGTGTACTCGGCAAAGCACAACTCAACACAATTGCCCCGGGCGATACCGTTGAACTGGGTGCCTTTTCTGCCGAATTCATCCATGTCACACATAGCATTCCCGACAGTGTAGCAATCGCACTCCACACACCCGTCGGTGTTATTGTTCATACGGGTGATTTCAAGTTCGACATGACCCCTGTCGATGGTAAGCTAAGCGATGTTCAGAGGCTCGCCCGTTTAGGTGCAGAAGGCATCACGATGCTCGTCTCCGACAGCACAAACGCAGAACGTCCCGGACAAACACCGTCCGAGCGAAGCATCTATGATACTATAGACAATATCTTTCAGAAAACGGAGCAGAAACTGTTCCTTTGCACATTTTCCTCAAGTCTCCACCGTATCCAGCAATTCATCGACCTCGCGAATATCCATCGGCGACTCGTTGCTGTCACCGGACGTTCTCTCATCAACAATGTCCGCACGGCTTCTGAACTCGGCTATCTCAATGTGAATCCTGACTATCTTATTGATGCCCGCGATGCGTCTCTGTTCAAACCACACGAGGTTGTGATTTTAACAACCGGCAGCCAAGGCGAACCGCGTTCGGCACTGGCATTGATGGCACTTGATGATCACGCGTTTTTAAAGGTGGAACAGGGTGATACTGTGGTTATGTCGGCACGCATCATTCCAGGCAACGAAAAGTCAATAGGGAACGTGGTGAACCATTTGCTTAGGCGTGGCGCGAAGATATATCATGAACGCAACGCCAACGTACATGTCTCCGGTCATGGTTCGAGTGAAGACTTGAAGTTAATGCTCAACCTCCTACAACCTAAATTCTTTATGCCGATGCACGGTGAATACCAAAACCTGATGCGGCACGCCGAACTCGCTGAATCTGTCGGGGTGCCGAGTGAAAACATCAAAGTCGCTGAAGATGGCGAACTTATCCGCCTTACATCTGAAATGTGTGAAGTCTTTGGACGCGAGGGCCGTTCCGGACGGGTCCTTGTCGATGGCAAACCAGAAATCGAACTTGAGGATATTGTCCTGCGTGACCGTATCCAACTTTCTGAAGACGGCATCCTCGTGCCTATTATTGTCCTACAGAGCGACACAGGTGATGGCGACCAGCAAGAGAATATTTCTGCGGATAGCCATTCCAAAACAGGATTGAACGCTGGACAGATAGAAATCATCTCGCGTGGATTTGTCTATATGGACGAATCGGAAGAACTCATAGAAGAGGCGAAAGAGATTACCCGACGCGTCATCGAAAATCTGAGCGATGAACAGAAACACGAAACGGAGATAGTCCAAGATGAGATCCGAAGCGCGCTCCGTCGCTTTTTCTCAAAACAGATGCAACGGACACCGCTCATCTTCCCAGTTGTTATGCGGGTTTAGAGGGCAATTCAAACATCTACATCCGATGGAGCAGAACAGGCATTCCACTTCCCTTCGCATACGTGAGGATTGGAACTATGAAACTCTTAAACTGGACCCCACGAGGGAAACTTTTACTCTTCCTGATGACACTTTTAGTTCCCGGTTGCGCGATATTGAATCAACCGCCTCCGATAGAGATTCCCGCTGCCCAACTTCAGTGCGAGAATTATCCACGACTGGTTGATGGGAACATGGGTACATCCAGCATTCTCAGGGTGAAAGGCTCTATTGAAAAGGATCATACGGACGCATCTACACACCCGTACAGGTATCAGGACTCCATACAAGGTACAAACAAGGTACAAGCGTTGATTCAGCTTAATTCTGTCGAGTACGTAACTTACATTGAGATTCACCCAGTATCAAGCATTCCGAGTCTCACGGTAGACACAGTAGCCTCCGACTCAGAACACCGCTTCACACGCATTCCTGACAATCGCCGCGCAAAATCTGAAAATGCCGCTGTGATACGCGTTAATATTGAACGCAATGTCTTGTATCTCCGACTCACTGCCACATCTGAGAGAGATAATACCAAGGCAATACGAGAACCCTCAACAGATAAAATCACAGTCCCATTCAAGGATATTGTGATTCGAGAAGTTAAGTTTTATAAAAAATAGAGCAAAAATCTAATAAGGAGTAAATTGAATTGAAATTATTTACATCTATTGTGGTAATCGCCACCCTGATCGTAGCCTTTTCTGCCTGTGAACGCGCCCAGCAAATCATCCAACCCATCACGCCCGAAATGGAAACCATGGACACCACGGTTTCTATCGGTGTCGCTTTGCCCTTGACAGGTGCCTTAGCCCCAACAGGGGAGCTGATGAAACAGGGGTTTGAACTTGCCCTTGATGAAATTAATCATGCACAACCGAGCGATATGCAACTCGACTTTATCTTTACAGACGATACCGGGGGGCCGGAAGGTGCCGTTGCCGCTTTTAATCATCTGATTGACGAAGAAGGTCTGTCATTGATTATCGGCCCTGCGACCTCAGCCTCGACGGAAGCCGCGTTTCCGATCGCACAAGAAAATCAGGTTGTTGCGATTAGCCCGACCTCGAGTCAACGCGGACTGAGCGCAATTGGGGATTACGTCTTTCGAGTTGCCCTCACAGGGAGTATTGTGATTACCCAAGGTGTCGAAGTCACCCACGCAAAACTCGGCTATCAAACCGCAGCAACCCTGTATGATGCAGCAGACTCGTTCTCTACTGACAGAGACGAAACGTTGCAAGAGGCATTGGCTGCAAAAAACGTTGAAGTCCTCACCACAGAAACCTACCAGACCGGCGATACCGACTTCTCAGCGCAGCTCACGCGGATACAGGCATTGAACCCCGATATTATTTTTGTTTCGGCGTTACCGCCTGAAAAACCGCTAATGCTCGTTCAAGCCAACGAACTCGGTATCTCTGCACCGATCGTGATGAGTTCGTTAACCGACCTTGAAATAGAGGCTGCACGTGCTGCCGCAGAAGGGACGATGACTTTTGATGTGCCGTGGCTGCCTACGGATACCACACCGGGGAACCAAGCCTTCGTCCAGAATTATACGGACAGGTTCGGCATAGTGCCTAATTCCTTCTCGACTTTGGCGTACGCCTCGGCGCATATTTTAGCCGTAGCCATTGGGACTGCACATTCAACGGAGCCTATGGCGGTCCGAGATGCGCTGGCAAATATCAGTGAACTGGACACAGTTTTGGGCAAATTCTCTTTTGATGCGGACGGGGATGCTATTTATGCCCCGAAAGTCATGATCGTCCACAACGGAATGTTGCAACCCTTAGAGTAACAGGACTTACAGAGGTTGCTCTTTTGTAGCATAACCTGTTAGGTTGTGGCCTGAGAACCTCTGTATTTTCTTTAGCGTTCCCTTCTAACGGAACGTCATATCGTCAAAATTGCGTAAGTCCTGAATAGCGGGGCAGAGCCTTCCAATTTTCACTGCTTTGATCAAGCTTTATCTCATATCCGGTGGGTGCGGTTTTGTGGTGTAATCGCTCACATGCAACCTGCATTCTCAACCGCACCGCTTACCCCGGTCCGGTAGGTGCGGTTTCGCAACCGCATCAGTCAACCAGACCCCGGTAAGTGCGGTTTCCTAACCGCACTGCGTACCCCGAGCTGGTAGGTGCGGTTTCCTAACCGCACCAAATTGGAGGTTCCTTATTTCAGTTGAATTCTCAAGGAGCATTGCGTATAATTAATAGGACCTACACACTTCACCGGTGGGTATAGTTTGCAACCGCACCGAATCCTATGGCAGTAAGCATCTTTGCCCTTCAAAGATAGACATCGCAACGCAATTTTGCATAAGCCCTGAAAAAAATAAAAATTTGCACACTCAGATTATATATGTTATACTATAAAAGTAATTCTATAATAAGTTGATACACAAAAATGAAAAATCCAAAAACAGTTTCATCTTCACGCATTCACAGATTATGCTTAATTGCATCTTTTACGACAATCCCATGCTACCTTCAAAACGAAAAAAATGTTACACTTGTCGCACAATTATTTTTTTCACCGAAAGAATGCATAACAAAAACCGCTATGAACCCTTACGGTGACTGGGTTCTCTAACGTTACACACTGTACACAAAATGTTACACCAGTGTAACATTTTTAAGGCGGATTCCTAAAAAATATATCGTTAAGTTAAAACCATATTCACGACCAATATCCGTCCAATTTGCGTAAGTCCTAATTAATTCCGTTTTTATTTTTTATTCCGATAAACGAAGCAAAGGAAAAAGATATGAAAAAAACGATGTACGAAAAAATATGGGAGGCGCATCTCGTGCGCGCCTCCGCAGACGAGGTGCCGATCCTCTATATCGACACGCACCTCGTCCACGAAGTCACATCCCCACAAGCATTCGAGGGATTGCGGCTCAACAACCGAAAGGTACGCCGGCCGGATCTGACGTTTGCGACTATGGATCACAACGTCCCGACAACCGATAGGTCGCTGCCCATTACCGACCTGATTGCCGCGAAGCAGATGGAAACGCTGGCGGAAAACTGTGCGGAGTTTGACATTCCGCTCTACGACATCGACAGTCCTGAACAAGGCATCGTGCATGTCATTGGACCCGAACTCGGCATCACACAACCCGGCAAAACCATCGTCTGTGGGGATAGCCACACCTCAACGCACGGTGCACTCGGCGCACTCGCTTTCGGTATCGGTACGAGTGAGATTGAACACGTACTCGCCACACAATGCCTCTTGCAACAGAAATCAGAGACCTTTGAGATTCGGATTGATGGCACACTGCCTTATGGCGTTACCGCAAAAGACATTATCCTCGCAATCATCGGACACATCGGTATTGACGGCGGCAACGGTGCTGTGGTGGAGTATACAGGTGCTGCGATCCGTGCCCTTAGCATTGAGGAACGGATGACCGTTTGCAACATGTCGATTGAGGCAGGTGCACGCGCGGGTATGATTGCACCTGACGATACTACCTACGAATACATCGCTGGCAAGCGTTTCGCACCGAAAGGCGAAGAATTTGACGCAGCGGTTGAACGCTGGCAGCAGCTCCCGACCGACGATGGAGCAACCTACGACCGAACACTGCAACTCGATGCAGCGGACATTGCACCACAAGTAACGTGGGGGACAAACCCAGGTATGGTAACCGATGTAACCGGTCGCGTGCCGGATCCAGCAGAGATGACGACAACCGATGAGAAGACTGCCACTGAACACGCCTTAGCATACATGGATCTCAAACCCGGTACGCCAATCACAGATATTCCGGTAGACAGAGTCTTTATTGGCAGCTGCACCAATTCCCGCATCAGTGATTTACGGGCTGCCGCTGAAGTCGCGCAGGGCAGGAAGGTTGCAGAGACCGTCAGCGCGATGGTCGTCCCAGGTTCACAGGCGGTTAAACGCCAAGCGGAAGTGGAAGGCCTCGACCAGATTTTCCGAGACGCAGGTTTTGAATGGCGAGAAGCGGGGTGTAGCATGTGCCTCGGTATGAATCCCGATATTCTGATGCCGGGTCAACGCTGCGCCAGTACGTCGAACCGAAACTTTGAAGGCAGACAAGGCAAAGGCGGACGCACCCACCTTGTGAGTCCACAGATGGCTGCCGCGACTGCGGTAACGGGGCATTTTGTGGATATCCGAAAATTTTCGGCATCGTAGCGTAAACTGTTAGTTTGCGCATCAAGCCCTCACAAACTGAATGAAGTTCAAATAAATATTTCGGTAATTCGATATTCTCCCAGGCCCGGTAGGTGCGGTTTCCTAACCGCACCGGATTTCGCCAAAAAGTTACCGAAAAAAGGAAACAAAAAATATGGAAGCATTCAAAGAACACGTTGGACGTGTCGTCCCACTCGATCGAATTAATGTTGACACCGACCAGATTATCCCGAAGCAATTTTTGAAACGGATTGAACGCACCGGATTCGGCGAGTTTCTCTTCAACGATTGGCGTTACCTCGAAAACGGCGATCCGAACCCAGAATTCGTGTTGAACCTCCCGCGCTACGCCGGTGCAAGCATTCTCATTGCGGGCGCGAATTTCGGTTGCGGTAGCTCGCGTGAACATGCCCCGTGGGCACTCCAGCAGTACGGTTTCAAAGCGATTCTCGCGCCCTCGTTTGCAGACATTTTCCGCAACAACTGCTACAAAAACGGCATCCTCCCGATAGCCTTACCTGCAGACGTTATCGCTTCACTCAGCCAAGCAGCACACGACACTGAGGATTACCAGTTGATGGTAGACTTGGAGGCGCAATCGGTGATCTGTCCGGACGGGACTGCACACACTTTTGAGATTGGCGACTTTGAGAAGTACTGCTTACTCAATGGACTCGATGAGATCGGTTGGACGTTGCAGTATGAAGCGGATATTGCTGCCTATGAAAACCAATAGTCTTGTATCGGATTTCTTCGCCAGCGAAGGAAGCTGAGAAAGTCCTGAAGGAGTCAGGAATTGGTGTTCCCTCTTACAAGAGGGCTAAAAGGCCCCGCCCTCATGAAAAAACAACTTGATTTCTAGGAGCACTGAGGCTATACTATTCTTCAAATCTCATCTTCAGTCTGAATGGATTGAAAATTTAGGCACTTATGTTAAAAGCCCCGAAATCCTGGAGCGATTTGTGCCGACGTTTGACACCCTATTTTTAGAAGTAAAAACAGCAGATCGAGAGACTCTAACGAAGCCTGGGCATCCATTAGGGTGGTTGTTAAGTGTTCTTCAAAAAGAGCGTTCGGGGAAATCAGCACTCAGTGAAGCGTTAGCATCCGCGGTATCGGCGTTAAGTCGGTTGGATGAAGCACAAGTATCGCAAGTGCGTCCAGCACTTCTCTATTTTATCCAATTGATTCTGTATCGTCGGTCAGCTGAGGAGCGTGAAGAGTTAATAGAATTGGTCAAACGCCACAGTCAAGATGAAAGTGAGGTAGTAATCATGGCACAAACAGCGGCTGAATTCCTTATAGAACAAGGCAAAGCCGAGGGCATCATAGAAGGCAAACAGGCAGCAATCCTACAGCTTCTACGGATCCGATTTCAGAACGTCCCAGAAACACTCACCGATCGGATCACCTCCATCCAAAATCTTTCACACCTTGATACCCTCTTAGAGCGGGTGATGACCGCCCAAAGCCTTGAAGATATTCAGGGCTGAATATGTAATAGCTGCACGGAAATAACCTTGTCCGCCCGATGAAGGGTTTTTGCTCACAAGAAACGCCCAAGCAAATTTGAATACTATAGGCATATGAAAAAGAAAAAAACAGGCAATTCGCAAGAACTACCATGGCAAATAACGGATGCTGTTTGGGATCGAATACAGCCTTTTCTCGCTGATTACCCAAAGGTCCGCGTTGGAAATGGAAAAAGATGTCGTTTGTTCCTCTCTGCTATTTTGTGGATAGCAAAAGAGGAAACCACCTGGAGTGCTTTACCTGACAATTATGGCAACATGTATAGTGTATACCAACGTTTTAGGCGCTGGTGTGATGCTGGTGTCTTTGAATCGCTACAGGCACACTTTCACGCGGATGAAGAAGTATCAACCATCCTTAACACCTTATACGCTAGTCCTGTATACGCTAAAACCCTTAAAACTCGCATTACAAACTCTCTTAAAACCCAAGGTTTTAAAGTTCAAGACAACCAAGTTTACTTACCTGAAAACCTTGATAAAAGAAAAATTAGAAAACTGCATAATGAGGCAGTTCGCCACAAAATTGAGGAGAGCAAAAAAGGTCTTATTGAACATGAGCCATCTTTACTACAATGTTTTGCTTCTGGAGAAGAGATTGTCCCGGATAAAATCAATCCTAAACTTGTTGAAGTACATGCGGGGTCAAAAGAAGCACTCCTGTTTCGATACGCTGGTTTGCATTGGAGTATCCCAGTATCTTCAGGGTATGGCCGAAGACTCAGATACCTTGTAATAGACCAACATACAAATAAAGTGATGGGTTTGTTCGGTTTGGGTGACCCAGTTTTCAGTTTAAGACATCGTGACCAGTGGGTAGGTTGGAATCATGAAGATAGAAAAGAGAGACTTCATCATGTTGTAGACGCTTTTGTATTGGGAGCGGTTCCACCTTATTCGTTTTTGTTAGGCGGTAAACTCATAGCACTATTGACTACGAGCAATGAAGTTCGTGAAGCATTCAAGCGCAAATACGAAGGAAAAAAATCAGTAATTCGAGAACGAAAAAATACCGGCGAGATTGCAATGGTAACAACTACTTCTGCGCTTGGCAGATCATCAATGTATAACCTTCTCAAATGTGCGGAACCAAAACTATCAGCACAGCCGGATATTGAGATAGAACACCTTGAGAAACGACTTGTTTTTGAGTGCGTAGGACACACACAGGGATTCGGTGAATTTCACTTTTCCAATGGAATTTACGGCTCACTAACAGCATATGCGAAATCAAATACGACTGCCACAGCGAGTCATGAATCTTGGGGGTCAGGATTCAGGAACAGACAAGAGGTGGTTCAAAAGGCACTTGGTCAGCTAGGGTTACCTAAAAGTTGGCTTAATCATGGAATTAAGCGAGAAATATATGTGGCACCATTGGCAGAAAATACTCGCGCTTTCCTATGTGGTAATGACCGAGAACTGCACTATTACGATCAACCCGTAAGTGAACTATTCAAGTGGTACCGTGAAAGATGGTTGCTGCCTCACAGTGAAAAAAATAAATATTATAGGACGTGGGAACCTCAAGAGTGGAAGTTATGGGAAGGTAACCAGAGCAGTTTTTTTGCAATTAAACAAGCGAACTCGAGTATTAACCAGCAGAGCATAAAGAAAGCCAAAGCTGATGATGAAGAAAGGGAACGCGAGCAACTTGTCATCAAAGCAATAGAAAAAAGGCAAACGCTCGAAAATACTTTTAGTAAACATCAACTCTCAGAGCATCTCACCTACGAGGAATTCATAGACGAATGTACCACAAAAAAGATAGCATTCACAACGACTTCTCGATCCTATGCTATTAGCAACGAGGCAATTAGAGGTTACAGCAACTACTTGAGGGGTATCAGAAGCATAATTGCCGACTTTGAGAAACTGATCAAAGCAATCAACTACGGAGACAAGGGAGCAGTGTGGATTCGCAATTTGCTTAAGGAATTAAAATCGAAGGTTCAATTCTCCGTAGACATCCTCTTACCCGAAGTAGATAGTAAAGGAGTAAGATAATAATGAACGAATCGGTTGATTTTAGTGAACTCCCAAAATCTCTCGTTGATGAGGTCCTTAAACGAACTGAAGGAATAGGGCAAGAGTTATTACAATCTTTTGAAGAGCTGCGAAACAAAAGAGCAGTATGGCGCAAACAACTTATTGACTCTGGTTTGGTGATGCATGATTCCAGCTTGCCTGTAACACAAAGCCCAACTACTTGTGGTGTTGACGGGTCCTACGCTGTTGAAAGACTTTTAGCGACAGATTTGGTGGTAGCTGGCGCAGTAGCAGTTGAGGGTTTGACCCCCCCTTCCGAAAAACGTTTTTGGCCGGAACCTAATCATTTTGTCCATGTCGAAACTGAAACTCATAATCCCGACACGAGTTCCATCTTACGCGCAGGGATGATTGGAATGGAGTTGATTTTAGCCCAACAAGCCCCTCATGAACTTGTTCTTTTGGATGGTTCATTAACCACTCCTGTCATTTACTTTAATCAAGGTTTTAGCAAAGCCAAGGAATGGCCTCATCTCAAAACCGTTAAAGGATATTTAGTTAATAAAATCCAGTCTTTTCTTGAGGCGTATTACTGCCTTTTAAATCCTCCACGTAATGACCGGCAATGGATAGCTATACCTAAGTATACCTCTCGTAGGGAAATAGGCAAAAAATTGGGATGGCCCGACTCTCATGATGATCGCGGATTGCTAAGTTCTATTTTGGAACCGGGTGAGTATACAACTCCTGCTTTACTCTCCACCTACTCCTGGCATCTCGGCATTTCAGTAATTAACGATTTCACTGATGTTGCTATCTTAAACGAGATAGACCAAATCGTTGAGCAAGTTTTACAATCTTTGAACAGGGTCCATTTTCTTTATTATCGACCTCACGCTTATATGCCAGCTTTACGTTTGGAAATGAGTCAAACTATTGCCAAAAATCGCCCCAGATTAGGTATCGTTTTACAAGGTATCAAGGATCAGTGCAGCACAGCCGCTATTATGGAGCCATACCCTCTTTATCTGGCAGACAGAATGGTTAAACATTTACCTAGGGCCGTCCCCGCTTTTCGCCAGATAACCAGTCAACATCTTGCAGAAGACTATCAGGGAAACATCGATGACGTTTTCGTTGGTCTTCATAGTTACCGCACAGAATCAGGGAGATAAAAATGTCCGATCAAAAATTAAGCCAATTGATTGATCAGGCCGAAAGAATTGGCGTTATTGGTTCACCATCTTCTACAACGGAACTTGCCTTGGATATTTTATCAACAGCCGTTGATAAGAAGTTAGTCGGTGAATTGGCTATTTTCGACTATATACAAGACGGTCTTGACCATTACGCGTTGGGACAGATCACTGAAATCGCCCTGAAGAACATCTGGCACGAAGACCCTACCATGCGGAGTTTGATACGGCAGCGTGGCAAAGTTGATGCAGTCAGTGAACGGCAGGACACGCATCAAGGTGAAATGATTGTCAGCGCTGTTTTTTCCGACGAAAACGGCAGTTATCGCCCCAGTAGTTTAGGGACGGTCCCATCTACAGGAACACCGATTCAACAAGTAAATAACGATGTTTTGGATATGTTACTTTATCCATATAAGGAGCAGATTTTCTATTTAGGACGCGTTTATGGCTCAAAACCTAAATTACCTCTATGGTTTAAACATTTTGATACTGGCGAAGATGGAGCAGGCGAGGCATATCACTTGGGAATTTTTGGTAAGACCGGTTCTGGTAAATCAGTCTTGGCAAAAATGATTATGCTGGCTTATGCTCACCATAAAAGTATGGGAATATTGGTAATTGATCCACAGGGAGAATTTTCACAAGAAGCTTCAGGAACAAGAGTTTTGGGTAGTTTTCAACTACCGGTAAAAGAGGTCTTAGACAGCCTGAACAAAACAACAAAGGTCATTAGCGTCCAGAACCTTGTTTTAGATAGATGGGAACTATTTGCACAAATACTTTATGAATCACCTTTTTTTGAAAAACTCACTATTCCAAAAACCGAAAATCGAGATATAGCAGCCAATACTTTAATCGACGAGCTTAAGAAGAAAAAAGTTAAACTATCGGATTTACATAAGCGAGAATCTTTTAATGAGGCTTGGTCCCTTCTCGGACAAGAATCTATTCAACAAATTTTTTACCGTTCTCCTGGACCTCTTAAGCGTTTTTCATCCGCGCATATAAGTGCTGATCCTAATGAATTTTATCGTGATATTTGGGCACCAATTGCCCGATTATTTGATTCAAATCGTACAGGTGCACAAGCTGTAGAGAGTATTCTATATAGTTTGTTCAAAAAGGGAAATAAGCCTTTGATTATCATTGATTTAGCGATTAAAGGTGAAACAGATCTATTTTGGAACGACACTATTCAGGCATTAGTGATCAAGAGACTTTTGGAAGGCATTCGTCTATCAGCTGAATCCGCTTACACTGAAAAACAAAACCTTAACACCCTAGTTCTAATGGATGAAGCTCACCGTTTGGCTCCTGCTGATAGCCCTGATAATGATACAATGAAACAAATCCGCAATATCTTTATTGATTCGGTGCGAACCACTCGTAAATATGGTGTAGGTTGGATGTTCATATCTCAAACTTTGTCGAGTCTGCACCGTGAAATTGCCCAACAGTTGCGTATTTACTTCTTTGGTTTTGGATTATCAATGGGCGCAGAGTTTCAGGCATTGCGTAATCTTGTTGGTGGCCGTAGTAAAGCCCTTGATCTTTACCAACTTTTTCGCGATCCACAATCTTCGTTTGATATCGCGTCTCGAGATTACGCGTTCATGACTATTGGTCCTGTTTCACCGCTCTCATTTGCCGGGACCCCACTTTTCTTAAACGCTTTCACAGATCCTAATAATTTTTTGAAAGAGAATCAAATTTCAGTACAGCAACAAAGTAAAGTTGAATCCAAAGTTATTCCTTCTGTCACTTCTGAACTTTCTCACGACGAAAAGAAAGAATTGATTCGGGAAATGCGTGGCTCAATGAAAGGCACATGGGGAAGTACCGTTGAAGAAATTGATGCTTATCTTGCGTCAGAGAGGGAAGCATGGAACAGAAAGTTTTAGATATTCACTCAACTGGTTCCGAAGCCACGTCAGTGTTCTTGGATACCCCAGTTCTTATATATTACCTTGAAGATATTGAACCGTACTATCTTTTAGCAGAGGAAATATTCAACAAAATTAATGATGAGAAAATTAAAGGTTTCCTCTCAGCAATATCAGTGACAGAATTTGTAACTAAGCCGTTTGCAGATGGAAAGATAGCAGAGATTGAACGTTTCAAGCGATTTCTCTCCTCATTGTCAATTCAAGTGCTCACAGTTACCTATGAGATAGCGGAACGGGCGGGAAAACTGCGTTCAGAATATCCGTCCATCCGAACCCCTGATGCTCTAATTGTTGCTACAGCATTAGAGAATGGTTGCGATATATTTGTCACTAACGACAAAGATTTGAAGAAATTGGAAGTTAGTGAGTTAAATGTAATTGTACTTGAGGATTTTGTTGAGTGAGGAAACGCAATACGAACAGGATTGAATTAATACAATAACAATCTGACCGGGTTTGTCTCTATTAAGAAGGGAAATCCGGTTTTGTGTATTTACTGTCCCTGCATCATAAGGAGCGAAATGCCTTATAAAGCCATCATATTCGACCTGTATGGCACATTGGTTGACAATTTCAGCAGCCAAGCATACGACCGAGTCCAAGAACAGATGGCAAAAATCCTCGGGGTGCCATACTCTAAATTCCGGCAAGTCATGCTGGAAACAATCAACGATAAATCCTCAGGCGGCTATCATGCCGTTGAAGACAATATACTTGAGATATGTCGCCGCTTAAGTATTAAAGTGGATACAGCCAAAATTGAACAGACGGCTACTCTACATTATGAATTCTCAGAGAGTACGCTCGTGATTGAGTCCAAGGTATTAGAGGCATTAGAAACACTAAAAGGTGATGGCTTACTTTTAGGACTCATTACCAATTGCAGACCACCGATCCCATTTGCTTTCTTGCAGTCCTCATTAGCACAATACATTGACGCTCCCGTTTTTTCCTGTGAAGAACGGATTAGGAAACCATCGCGGCGCATCTACCAGATCGCGTGTGAACGGCTGAAAGTCAAACCACAGGAATGTCTTTACGTTGGAGATGGAAGCGGTGAAGAATTAACAGGGGCAGCAGCGGTCGGAATGCTACCCATACTGAAACGCGCCGATCTAACAGATGTCTACGATTCACACCGACCAGAAGTAGAAAATTGGCAAGGCGTTGCTATTGATGAAATCTCGGAGTTGCGCACTATTGTTTCTGAATTATAGTAGATTCTGTAAATACTTTTACATTCTCAACACCCCCCGGTAGGTGCGGTTTCCTAACCGCACCGATGCGAAGTGTGAAATTAATTCTAAAATCTACTATAACGTAATTATGTGTTAACAGGAGGACTGAACAATGGCTCACTTTTTTTCTGAAGCAAGCCGGACTTTCAGCGAATACTTGCTTTTACCCAACTTAACGACGAAGGATTGTATCCCTGAAAACGTTATCCTGAGAACCCCTCTGGTGAAGTTTAAAGTGGGGCAACAACCCTCTCTGGAAGTAAATATCCCGTTTGCTTCCGCGATCATGCAAGCCGTTTCGGATCACAATCTGGCAATCGCCTTGGCAAGACAGGGTGGAATATCCTTTATTTACGGGTCCCAAAGTATTGAAGAGCAGGTGGCAATGGTCCGTACGGTTAAAAATCACAAAGCGGGTTTCGTTGTCAGCGACTCAAATTTAAAGTGTGATAGCACTATAGAAGACGTTGTGAAACTCACCGAAGAAACAGGGCACTCGACGATTGCTATAACCCACGATGGCTCGTCTGCAGGTGAACTCCTTGGACTTATAACGGATAAGGATTATAGATTAAGTCGCGTGGATTTAGAGGCTAACGTCAGCGAATTCATGACACCGTTTCCCGAACTAATTGTGGGTCAAAAGGGAATTACCATTGAAGCTGCCAACGACCTCATTTGGAAACACAAGATAAATTGTCTGCCGATTGTTGATGAAGATCGTAAACTGGTACATTTGGTCTTCAGGAAAGATTACGATGACCATAAGAAAAATCCGCTTGAATCCGTAGATTCCCAGAAAAGACTTGTTGTTGGTGCCGGAATTAATACCAGGGATTATAAAGAAAGAGTACCAGCACTGGTCGCAGCAGGTGTCGATATTATTTGTGTTGATTCTTCTGAAGGGTATACAGAATGGCAATCAGACACCATTCAATTTATTAAAAATACGTACAATGGGACTGTGAAAGTGGGTGGCGGAAATGTCGTTCACGGAGATGCATTTACGTATCTGGTAGAAGCCGGTGCTGATTTTATAAAAGTAGGTATCGGGGGCGGTGCTATTTGTATAACAAGGGAACAGAAAGGAATCGGTCGTGGGCAAGCAACTGCCCTCATTGAAGTCGCTCGGCAAAGGGATCAGTACCTGAAAGAAACCGGTGTTTACGTGCCAATTTGCTCAGATGGTGGTATATTCCAAGATTATCATATTGGTTTGGCACTTGCGATGGGTGCGGATTTCGTGATGATGGGCAGATATTTTGCAAGATTCGACGAAAGCCCAAGTAAGATAAGAAAATTGGGTATGAATACAGTGAAAGAATATTGGGGTGAAGGCACAAAGCGAGCTTCTAATTGGCAACGCTACCACGAGGGCGGCGGTCCAGAATTATTGTTCGAGGAGGGTGCTGATGCTTATGTCCCTTATGCAGGAAAGATGAACGATAATTTGAAAACGACTCTCGCAAAGATCCGATCCCTCATGTGTAATTGTGGGGCGATATCCCTACCGGAATTCCGTCAAAAAGCGAGATTCGTGTTAGTCTCTTCAGCAAGTATTCGCGAAGGCGGTGTTCACGATATTATTCCCAGAACGACGCAGGATGGGTAACATGAAAACTTTCGACAACAAAATCACACTTAATCTCAACGGTAACGCAAAAATCAACGTCAAAGCCTTCATTGCACCGATTGAATATACGGAACACAACTTCCACATAGACTGGGACGAATTGGCAAACTTACAAGTTGCTGAACCAGAAAAGCAGCATCCGACGTCGGTTTTTCAGTCCTTTCTCCCGCCGAAATCAGTTTTAGTCGGTGAATGCTGGGAGATTGAGGAGATCGGAGTATTGGAACTGCTGCGGCAGCTTCACCCGAATCCAGATATGGACGTAGGTGTTTCTCGTGGTGCATGGGCATGTCTCCGCGCTTACAACGATCAATTCGCCGATATTGTGTTTCGTACTCATGCTAAATTCGACTTAGCGGAAGGGCGATTCACCCCTTCTCAGTTCGCCGGGAATCTAATTATCGATCGGATTCAAGAGAAGATTACTTTTTTCCAGATGTATGTTCCTGACGGCACTTTGAACTTCAATACTGCTAAACGGAAAAATGAAACATATAAAGGTAGACCCGTTTACAGTACGGACATAGGCTTTTGCCCACAAATGGAACTCTGTGCTGGTACACCAGATATTTTGCAGGGCACCGAATTTATCGAAACTATTACCCAAGCAGAAGCGGAAAAAGCGTTAGCGGTGCGTTTCTACAAGTTTCAGGAAATTAACTGGGTATCGTTGGAAGAAGCCTTGGAGATGGCACCCGTACAGCAAAAACCGATTCATGCCATTTCCATAGATGGATTCCTCGCTGATGAATCCTGCTGAGGGAGCGGAAAAACCCTGAGGGCAGGTGTCCTCTCCAACGAACAAATCATAAAATTCTTGAACGAAAATTTTATCAACACATGGGTTCTCAATGCCGAATTAGGACGCATCCCCAGTTTACGAGGCCCGATTGCCAGAAGACGCGAACGCGAATCCAAGATGTTTGACACAACACACCCTTTGGTGCAAGCAATCATGAAGGGATGGAAGACAGGTTCCAAAAAAAGTTCACCGGTGGACTGTCTGATTATATCACCAGATTTTGGATTGATGGGTAAACAACAGGTCAATAAACTCATCGAAGACAGTAGGAGCAAAGGATTTCAAAAGGATGCGTATTATCTTACATTTCTAAAGGCCGCTTTGGAAGATAAATTTCCCGGGTTGGGCAATGTTGTCCTCAGCAGTGAACAGCCCTCTGAAGAGATATTAGACGCTTTTCGGATCCCCACGGTTGATTATCAGGATTACACAGTCGTTGTGATTGATGTCCGAGCGTTTGAGGGCGGTGGGACACTCACTATTGATATTGAAGTCGGTAGAGGCGACGCAGTAGGTTTTTTCTATCTGTTTGACGGCGACAGCGAACTTCCCACAGACGAAAAAGTGCCTAAAGGCAAACTCGCCTCAGTCTGGATTTCACCGGGAGACGGACGGCAAATTACGCATCATTTCGACCGCGGTCAGTTTTTTAAGTTGGGTGCTACCGGGAGTTGGCGGCCAGAAAAAGGGAACATTAACGCTTTTTATGCCAAGATTTCTGTAGAGCCTGCAGAAACGCCTAGATTAATATAGCATTTTTAGTAGATATAAGTACATCCAAAAATGTGTATAAGCGAATCATTGCCTCTTTCTAATAGCAATGGTATCTTATATCCTAAAGGATGTTCATAACGAAAAATGAAAACCTTCAACAACAAAATTGCCCTTAATCTTGATGGCAACGCAGCAGTGTCCGTCAAAGGTTTCATTGCCCCGATTGAATACACCCAACGCAACTACCACGTCGATTGGGACGAATTGGCAAATCTAAAGGCTGCTGAACCAGAAAAGCAATATCCTGCCTTTATTTTTCTAGCTTTTCTGCCATCGGAACCGGTTTCCGTAGGTGAGTGCTGGCAAATTGAAGAAGAGAGCGCACTAACGCTGTTGCGACAACTCAGTCCAAACCCACAATTGGAGTTGAAAATTGGTGGGGAGGATTCTTACGGTTTATGGGCATGTCTACGCGCCTACAACAATGCGTTTGCTGAAATTCTGTTCCGTATCCACGCGGAATTCGTCTTAGAAAAAGGTTGGTTTGCTCCATCGCAGTTTGCCGGATATATGGTTATCGATCGGGTCGAAAAGAAAGTTACCTCCTTCAAGATGCACGTTCCGGATGCCACACTGAACTTCGATGTACGTTGGAGAATTAGAGAAGGACTCCGCGCAGCCGACATCGGATTTTGCCCGCAAATGGAGCTCTATGCAGGCGTACAAAATGTTTTGCAAAATGCCAAATTCACGGAAGCGATCACCCAAGAGCAAGCATTGCAAGCACTGATGTTACGTTTTTACAAGTCGGCACAAATTAACTGGGTCCCGCTAGAGGAAGCATTGGAGATGGCACCCACACAACAGAAACCGATACATGCCATCTCGATAAGTGGGCCGCTCCTCGACGAATCCTGCTGAGGGAGTGGCAAAACCCTGAGGGCAGGTGCTCTCTCTGACGATCAGAACATTGAATTCCTGAACGAAAATTTCATCAACACTTGGGTAGCGAATGCTGAATTAGGGCGTAAACATAGTTTGCGAGAACCTATTGCCAAAAAACGCGAACGAGAGGGGAAAACGTTTGACACAAGCCATCCGTTGGCACAAGCCATTATAAAGGGGTGGAAGACCGGATCGAAAAAAGGTTCGCCAGTAGATTGTTTCGTCATATCACCAGAGTTTGAATTGATGGGCAGATTGCTTGTCAATGAATTCTTCGACTACAATTGGAATAAATCTAAACTCCGAGACGAGGAAAGTTACCTTATATTTCTTAAGGAAGCTTTAGACGGAAAGCAGCCCGGGTTGGGTAATATTACTTTGAACAGAGGGTCTTCTCAGGAGGTCATGGATGTTTTCCGAACACCGATGGTTGGTTATAAGGATTACACAGTCGTTGTAATTGATACAAGAGCGTTTGAAAATGGTGGCACGTTAACCGTTGATATTGAAACCGGTAGAGCCGATGCGGAAGGTCACTTCTTTTTGGTTGATGGTGACGACGACCTCCCTATAACAGAAAGAGTGACTAAATACATGGTCCTTGCGATGAAGTGGTTGGAACCCGATGAGACAGGGCAACTCACGCATCGTTTTGACCGAGGTCAGTTTTTTAAGTTGGGTGCTACCGGGTGTTACGGTAGAAGTGAGAAAGGCAGCACCAATGCTTTTAAGGCAAAAATTTCTGTAGTGGAGAATTGAAATGAGTATTTTGTCAGACCAAATCACGCTTAAGATCGACAGTGATACAGAAATCAACGTTAAAGCCTTCATCGCGCCGATTGAGCATACCGCAGGCAACTTTCATAAGAGATGGGATGCTTTGGCAAACCTGCGAGCTGCGGAGCCAGAAAAGCAGTATGCTGCCGCTGTTTTTTCTGACTTCCTCCCAACCAAAGCAGTTTCGGTTGGTGAGTGTTGGGAAATTAAACCAGCCGGTGTTCAGAAAATGCTGAAACAACTTCACCCCAATCCCTCTCTGGACATGCGTACGGAGATATACGGCATGGAAGAGTGTAAAGGTCTTTGGGCATGCCTACGTGCTTACAACGATCAATTTGTCCACATCGTGTTTCGCATTCATGCGGAATTTGCGTTAGCCGATGGTTGGTTCACGCCTTCCCAGTTTGCTGGGCATCTCATTATCGACCGTGCCGAGGAAACTGTCGTTTTTTTTCAGATGCACGTCCCCGCAGGCACCCTGAACTTTGATGTTCATTGGGAAACGACATTAGAAGGTTGGGATGCTCCGAGATGGATTACAGATTGTGGTTTTTGTCCACGAATGGAGCTCTGGACGGGTTCAGAAGATGTTCTGCATGACGCTACATTCACAGAGGTTTCCATTAGCCAAGAAGAAGCCGAGCGTCTCCTCATACTGCAATTCTACGAATCGCAGCGCATTAACTGGGTATCGTTGGAGGAAGCATTGAAAATGGCACCCGCGCAACAGAAGCCGATTCATGTTATCTCACTTGATGGACCACTCACCGATGAGGCATGCTGAGGGAGCGGTAAAAGCCTGAGAGCAGGTGCTCTCTCTCATGACCGAGTCATTAAATTTTTGAACGAAAATTTTATCAACACATGGGTCTCCAATTTTGAATTGGGACGCAAACCGAGTGCGCGGGAATATATTGCCAAAAGATACGCACACGAATCCAAGTTGTTTGACACAACACACGCTTTAGCACAAGCAATCAAGAGGGGTTGGCAGGAACGCTCGCCTGTGGATTGTCTCGTTATATCGCCTGATTTTGAATTGAAAGGTAAACTCGCTTTGAATAAATACCTCTCCGGCGGTCACGGCTTAGAGGGTGGCAGAACAGCAGCAGAAAATTATCGACTGTTCCTCATTGAAGCCTTAGCAGGGAAACAGCCCGGATTGTCTTCAGATAACTCTTTCACATACCTGTTAGATGATGTGGACGATAATGCTCCTAATCAGGACAGTCCCTTTAGACCGCTCTTAACGGATTTGAACGTTATTCTCAATCCTACGCAGTCCACGTTAGAAGTCTTGGATATTTTTCAGATCCCAGAAACGGGCAATAAGGGGGCTACTATCGTAAAAATTGATGCTACCGCTTTTGAAAGGGGTGGAATACTGACGATTGATATCCGAGTCGGGAGTGCCCAACTTGCAGGCTCTTTCTATTTGTACGATAGTGACATCGAATTCCCGACAGAACGCGGGCAGCGTTACTATAATTCGTTTGCTAATGCGACGGATATTCCGTCCGGTGGAACGGCACAAATTACGTATCCTTTCTACCGAGGTCAAGTTTTTCAGCTCGCAATCGCCCCCGCCGAACTCGCGGAGAACAAAGAGTCCGTCAATGCCTTTCAAGCAAGGATCTCCATAGCGGAGAATTAAAGTGAAAACACTATGAAAAAAATTAACCTTAATCTTAACAGTAACGCAGAAGTCAACGTCAAAGCCTTCATCGCGCCGATTGAATATACACAATACAACTTTCATGTAGACTGGGATACATTAGCAAACCTACGCGTCGCTGAACCAGAAAAACAGTACCCCGACTCAATCTTCTACGACTTCCTCCCTAAGGAAGCCGTTTCTGTCGGGACACTCTGGGAGATTGAGCAGGCTGGTCCTCTGGAGTTGCTGAAGCAACTTCATCCGAGTCCATCTCTGGGTATGCGCTGGGATCTGCACCACCATAAAACCGAATCTCAAGGACTATGGGCATGTCTTCGCGCCCACGGCGATGAATTCGCTGACATTGTGTTCCGCATCCACGCGCAATTTGCCTTAAAAGATGGTTGGTTCACGCCTTCCCAGTTTACGGGGCATCTTGTTATTGATAGAATTAAAAGATCGGTTGCCTTTTTTCAGATGTCTGTTCCTAACGGGACCGTAAACTTTGACACTTGGTGGAAGAAGGATCCAGACGCGGACGGGCATATTACGGATATCGGCTTCTGCCCGCAAATGGAGCTCCACGCTGGAACAGAAGATATCCTGCAAAACGCTAAATTCGCTGAATCCATTAACCAAGAGGAAGTGGAGCACCTATTAACGCGCTGCTTCTACAAATCGCAACAAATCAATTGGGTATCACTCAAAGAAGCGTTGGAGACGGCACCCGCAGAACAGAAACCGATTCATGCCATCTCAATAGATGGACCGCTCCTTGACGAATCCTGCTGAGGGAGTGGCAAAGGCTTGAGGGCAGGTATCCTCTCAAAAGACGAAGTTATTGAATTCTTAAACGAAAATTTCGTCAATACATGGGTACCCAACTGTGAATTAGGACGTATCCAGAGTTTGCGGGAACCGATTGCCAAAAGACGCGAACGCGAGGGTAAGAGCTTTGACACATCGCACCCGTTAGCACAAGCGATTATTAAAGGCTGGAAAACCGGATCCAAAAAAGGCTCGCCGGTAGATTGCTTGGTTATATCGTCAACGTTTGAACTAATAGGTAGACAAATGGTCAATAATCTCCGCGAAGACAGTGAGCGTAGCGGAATCCAGAAGCATGAATACTATCTCGCATTTCTCAAGGAAGCCTTGGGAGGAAAACAGCCCGGGTTAGGCAATATTGTACTAAGCCGTGAGCAGCCATTACAGACAGTGTTGGGCACTTTTCGGATACCAACTGTGGGGCATCAGGACTGGACTGTTGTCATGATTGATACCACAGCCCTTGGAAACGGCGGCACGCTCACCATTGACGTTGAAATCGGTAGAGAAGATGGTGAAGCGGCGTTCTTTCTGCTTGATGGCGATAAAGAACTTCCCACAGAAGAAACATTACCTAAAGACAAGATTACTTGGGTATGGGGTGAACCCGGGGACACCCGTCAAATTAAGCATCGCTTCAACAAAGGTCAATTATTTAAGTTAGGTGTTATTGGAGCTTGGGTGAGAGACGAACCGTGCATAAACGCCTTTCACGCAAAAATTTCTGTAGCGGCAGCAGATTGATCACTGATTACCGACATCCAATAACCGTACGAACCGATACCCGTCCTGTTTAAGTCGAGTGATAATCTGGTCTGTCGCTTCGACCGTCCCCGAACGGTCTGCATCCTTATTTTCCGCTTTTCCATCGTGTAGGACAATAATTGAACCCGGTTTTGTTTTTTTCAATACGGTCTCAGTGATGCTGTCGGGATTCTGGGTCATCCAATCCCAACTCCAGACATTGCAACTGATGTGCGCTCGACTACCTTTCGCAAGTACCCACGCCACTGGCAGGAATCTTGTTAATATCGGTGCTCGGATTACAAGTTCACCTGTAACACCGGCTTGGCGAAGCAGGTCGTCTGTCCGTTCGATTTCTTGCTGGATATAGGAAGGTGGGCAAAAACCGAGCACCGGGTGACTGTAGGAATGATTTCCAATTTGGTGCCCTTCAGCGATAGCACGCTGGAGTGTTTCAGGATATTTTTCAATCCGATTTCCAATCATAAAGAAGGTGGCTTTGACGTTATGCTCGGCGAGGATATCAAGCAGCCGATCCGTATACGGTGGATTCGGGCCATCGTCAAAGGTAAGTGCAACCACGCGTTCGTCTGTATTTAGGCGAACAATATTCTTTCCGAAGGGAGGTTTAAAGTAAATCCATAGCAGTGCCGCTGTCGCGAATCCTATTAGAGTAGTGATTAGTGATCTCAAAATGTGTTCCTCATCAAACCAATTTTTCTTGACGGCTTTCATCGAACATGCTATTATTTTTCTCGAATTATTATAGCATCAACAATAGTCTTTTTCCCGATAATTTTATATTCTTTCACACATGAGACTATCTATGAAAACCACCCATCAGATCCTTTTTCAAAACGCACAAGATTTAAAAGTACTCCCTTCAGAAAGCGTTGATTTGGTCGTTACCTCCCCACCGTATCCCATGATTGAGATGTGGGACGATATATTCAGCGCCCAAAATTCGGAGATTCAAAATGCCCTTATACGCGGTGACGGTAAGCAGGCTTATGAATTAATGCACCAGATCCTTGATTCTGTATGGAATGAAATGTTTAGAGTCTTAAAGAATGGCAGATTTGCTTGCATCAATATAGGCGATGCAACAAGAAAAATCCGAGATGACTTCTGTTTATATCCCAACCATGCCAGAATTCTGAATTATCTCCTAACTATCGGGTTCTCAGCACTCCCTGACATCCTCTGGCGCAAACAGGCGAATACCCCTAATAAATTTATGGGATCCGGTATGCTCCCTGCCGGTGCTTATGTGACACTTGAACACGAGTATATCTTAATCCTCAGAAAAGGTTCCAAAAGAGAGTTTAAAACAGAGTCCGAAAAAGAAAACAGACGCGAAAGTGCCTTGTTCTGGGAAGAACGGAATATTTGGTATTCAGATGTTTGGACAGATATTAAAGGAAGAGAGCAGAAACTTCCGATTGCAATGTCGCGATTGAGGAGCGCAGCATTTCCATTTGATTTGGCTTATCGACTCATCAACATGTATTCCGTAAAAGGCGATATGATATTGGATCCATTTTTGGGTACCGGAACCACGACTGCTGCTGCAATGACATCAGGACGCAATAGCATCGGTGTTGAAATTGACGAGAGTTTTCAACAGATTATTTGTCCGATTGTGCACCATATTGTCGAGTTTTCAAACGATTATTTGTCCGACAGGTTGCAAAGACACTTGGCGTTTGTCGAAAATAGGATCCGAAACGC
Source organism: Candidatus Poribacteria bacterium (assembly GCA_965232115.1). Lineage (GTDB taxonomy): Bacteria > Poribacteria > WGA-4E > WGA-4E > WGA-3G > WGA-3G. Next base: position 822,109 of record OZ246958.1, on the reverse strand, counting down.
GGGAGCGACAAAATATACAAATAAGTACTACGGCTGCCCGGTGGTGACGAGCCAAGAGCAGTTTATTTTTCTGAACAGTCTCAAAGAAATCCGAACAAGCAAAGATAATATCTTTGAAGTCACATATTCAAAGAAACCGCAAGCTTGGAATTTTGAACGCCCCTCGGAGGCTTTGGGCAGGCAGAAAATGAAGTCGTCCACAAAACTCTTTCAACCCAGCATGTTGGACACACAGTAACTTCACATTGCCAAATAAGTATCTATGAAAATCAAACTCAAAAATGCTGAAATTCAGGAGTATGTGAACGCCCCTGCTTCCGAATTTCCGAAGTACACGACCCAATTAATGAATGTCGCAAACCAGAATTCTCAAGCAACACGACCGAGACACGTGGGACAATTGAGCGAACTGATTCAGGAATTCCCGGGACAAACCTTTGAAGAATGGGTTACGTGGTATCAAGAGCGACATCCCGATGCAATTGATGAGGCAACAGATAGAATAATTTCAATGATAGAAAACTTTAATGCGGCTGTCCAAAAAATTGACCGAACCTTGGTTAAATCATGGGTAGAAGATCTCATTCTGGTCAAGACGTTCGCAGGACTTAGATTTCAGGAGGCAATCCTGAAAAGGTTGTCGGAAATAAAAGGTTGCGACTACCGTTTGGCAGAACCTCATGAAGAATCTCAGGGCATAGATGGATTCGTAGGGGAAGAAGCGTATTCTATCAAGCCCAGTACTTATGATTCAATGCCAACTTTAGCGGAATCGATAGAGGTAAAAATTATTTTTTACGAAAAAAAGAAAGATGGTGTGGTATTTGAAATACCGGAAGACTTAAGTAAAACCGTTAAGTGACTACCCGCCTCATTTCACGCGTGACGCATAACTAAAAACATGAAAATTCGTTCTATTAATGCTTATCAAGTCGATCTCCCGCTTCATGAAGGCAGCTATAACTGGTCCGGCGGAAAATCTGTATCCGTCTTCGACAGCACCATTGTCTCAATTGAGACGGACGAAGGCATTACGGGTTACGGCGAGGTGTGTCCCTTGGGACCGTTCTATCTCCCCGCCTACGCAGCAGGCACCCGCACCGGCATCGCTGAACTTGCACCGCACCTCATCGGTGAAGACCCGACACAACTGCTTCCGCTCAACCAACACATGGATATTGCGCTTAAGGGACATCCGTACGTAAAATCCGCAATCGACATCGCGTGTTGGGATATCCTCGGTAAAGTTGGAAACCAATCCGTTTGCACACTCCTCGGTGGAAGGTATGGCGAAGATTTCATGCTCTATCGTGCGATCTCACAACAATCTCCCGACGAGATGGCAGCGAAGGTTGCAACCTATCGAGCGGAAGGCTATCGCAAATTCCAGTTGAAAGTCGGCGGCGATCCGAACATCGATATTGAACGTATCCGAGCGGTTGCTGAATTGATGGAGCCGGGAGATGTGCTTATCGCCGATGCGAATACCGGATGGCTGATGCACCAAGCAGCACGCGTCGTCCGAGGTGTCCGCGATGTAGATGTCTATATCGAACAACCCTGCCTCTCGTATCAAGAATGTCTTGCCGTCCGTCAGCGCACAGATCACCCCTTTGTTCTCGATGAGACGATTGACAGCATCGAAACCCTGTTACGGGGGAATGCCGACCGTGCGATGGATGTCGTCAATATTAAGATAAGTAAATTCGGCGGACTGACTAAAGCGAAACTCGCCAGAGACCTCTGCGTTGAACTCGGAATTGCGATGACGATTGAAGATAGTTGGGGTGGTGATATTACAACCGCAGCGATTGCGCATCTCGCCCACAGCACCCCCCCAGAATTCCTTTTCACGGCAACCGATTTCAACAGTTACGTTACCGTCAGTACAGCAGCAGGCGCGCCGCAACGTGTCAACGGCAGAATGGCAGCCCCAACACAACCCGGTTTGGGGATCACGCCAAATATGGATGTGTTAGGTGAAGCGTTAGTTCGCGTGGAGTAATTGCATGCCTATCAGAATTCTCTCCGCGTCTGATGTCCAAGACGCTCTACCGATGTCCCAAGCGATTGATGCAATGTGTTATGCCTACGGTCAACTTTCGGCAGGCAAAGCCATCGCACCACCACGGCAACACATCTCCACCGACAAAGGCGTTACGCTTATAATGCCCGCCTACCTCCCAGAACATAGAGACTTCGGAATCAAAGTTGTCTCAGTCTATGACGATAATCCTAACCTCAAGTTACCTCGTATCACCGCGACAGTCTTAGTCCTCGATCCAGCCACAGGAGTCCCAAAAGCCTTCATAGACGGTGCTAGTCTCACTGCCATCCGCACAGGTGCCGGTGGCGGCGTGGCGGCAGATTTGCTTGCTCGGCAAGATGCAAAAACAGTTGGACTCTTTGGAGCCGGTGTACAGGCAAGAGCACAGTTACAGGCGGTGAGAGCAGTCAGAGACATCACCTGTGTCAACCTTATCAGTCGCACACAAACCTCCGCACAACAACTCGCTACCGAGATTTCCGAGTGGACAGATGCTCCCGAAGTCAATCTCGTATCTACGCCACAACAGGTCGTAGAAAATGCTGATATTGTCCTATGTGCGACGACCTCAGCGACCCCACTTTTTGATGGACATGCTCTGCAATCGGGTACACACATCACAGCCGTCGGCACATTCGTCCCAGAAAAACGGGAAGTTGATACCACAACAATAAGGCGAGCAGATCGGATTGTGGTTGATTCGCGGGAAGCTTGCTTAGAGGAAGCGGGTGATCTGATTATTCCAAATGCCGAAATTGATGCTGAAATCGGTGAAATCGTTAACGGCGACAAATCTGGGCGGCAGTCAGATGACGAAATCACGTTCTTCAAATCCGTAGGGGTGGCGGTGCAAGATGCAGTGGCAGGTGCAGCGGTACTCGCAGCGGCAGAAGCAAAAGGGTTAGGTGTTCTTGCGGACCTCTGGTAGATGCCACCACGGAACGGACGGATATTCATGGTGTTCCCAGTGGTAGCCGAAGTGATAACAGGTGATAAAAGACCAGAATGTCGAATACGCATTGCTTCGCGCTCGGTGTGGGTTGTCGTAGCCATCTTCTGGTCTGCGATGTGGTAGATACGTGCCAAAATAAAATAGCTGCAGCGTGCTAAGCAGTGCTGGAGAAACCCAGAACAGTATCAGATTGAGTGTCGGGATTCCCAGAACGTATTCCAGAATCTGAAAGACAATCGCCATACCGACCATCTGTCTCCAACTGAGGTATTCCTTCATAAAACTAAGATACCACATTAAGAAACCGCTATGCTCCCCATCGTGAAAATCTGGATCCGTTTCACTCGCCGGTGCTCGGTGGTGTGCCCAATGTTTCGCTAATAATTTGCGATATGAAAACAGGGCATATAACCTGACAGCGATTGTCCCGATTGTATTATTGACCCGTGGGCGCGTTTGGTAAACCGCACCGTGCATTGCATCGTGTGCTGTAATGAAAAGACCGGTATAGAGAAACGTCTGGCAAAGGACACCCAAAGGGACTAATGCAATGCTAATCCGAGCGAGATCGAGTGTTAGCAAAACTGAGAAACTCGATCCCCACAGACCCATAATCATTAGCGCAATGAATAAACCCTTGTTTGTTGATTTCATAAGCCTTTTAAGTCTACCAGTCCGAAATAGATGAGTTGTGCGAAATAGAAATGAAACGCAATTCGAGGCAACGGCGGTTGAAAAAACAAACCAACTTTTATACCAATCGTCGCAAAGACGAAACTCAATCCGAACCACGCCAGATAGTTCTGCAGCGGAATACGGTTGTCCACCCATACCCAATAGTCTAATATCCCCGCTGCAGGTTCCATAAACAGATCAAAACAGACCATCAACACCGCTACACACACTGCCAACTTGATTTTACTTTTAATTACGGATTTTGGTGCGATTTTTTGGACGACGGCAACTGAAGCAACAAGCATTACAAACCAAGCACACCCGATAGAGATCGGCACACCATCAATTGAGGGACGTAGTACTTGCCCGTAGGTATACGCTCCGAAAATCTTCCCTGTCCGAACACCGAGCCATTCAACTCCGACACTCCCTACAATAACGATGATGCTCCAGAGAACAAGTTGCCGTCTTTTCCGTGGTGGATACACCTGCCAACACTCCCAAAAGAGCCAGATCCCTAAACCAAACATCATCGGCGAAGCGAGAATTCGCATGGCTCCTTGGAAAACACCGAGCAGATGCCACAATCCGCCCGCACCTAAAAGCAGATAAAGTACACCTATTTTTTGCTTGTTCACTTACCTATTTACCTGCATGTCAATCCGCCGTCCTTTCCATTGCAAGCGACCGCGTTTGACTTGATAGAATGAATTAATCCCTATTAGCAACGTGAATAAAACACCCATCGGATGCAAAACTACGCTTGTAAAGAATGGGTGTCTGTATTTCAACGCCAGTACAGCGCGCATCGTAATATTCATAGAGATAGCAATGAGGGATAGTTTCGTAAGTGAAGCGAACCAAACAGCGATATAGGGCAAAACACACATTGTAAACAGTGCAAGCGTTAGCACAAAAAACGGGATTATCTTGTAGCGCACCAATCCAAAAAGGTTTTTGGAAAACCCGTGCCACACTTCGCCAAACGAATGATACATTCGACAAGACACCACGCGAGTGCCAGCCGAAGTCAAGATTTTGATGCCCCTCTTTTTTGCCAAGCGACTTAATTCAACGTCCTCAACAATCTGATTCGATACTACTTGATGCCCACCGATCTGTTGATATGCATCGCGAGTAAAGGCAATCCAGAGACCACTCGCAGCTGCCAGCGACGGAAAACGACTGAAATACGTAAGCCATAACGGAAGCCCAGCATAAACAAACATATCAACCACCGGCACCACGAGCTTTTCCGCCAAACCTCCAGTTACTTTCTCTGGAAACGCCGATAATAATCCAAGTCCAAACTTCTGCATATAGGCGACGGTATTCACAATCGCGTTCGGGGCAGGACGGTTATCCGCATCGGTGAAGATGAGTATCTCTCCATCGGCATGCTGACTTAATTGATGGCACGCCCAATTTTTGCCCATCCAGCCCGATGGCAGGGACGCACCGCGCATTGCTCGAACTTTAGAATGCCGCGCCGCGAACGCTTCAATGATTTCACCCGTGCGATCGGTCGATTGGTCATCAAGAACGTGAATCTCAAAATTGTCGTACTTCTGCGCCAAAAATCCTTCAATACACGCACCGATATTGGCTTCCTCGTCCCGAGCGGGAATCAGTACCGAGACGCGTGGGCAATTTCGGCACTCGCCCGCGTTCTTAAGCATTGGTGCTGTTATAGCATTAAACAGTGTGACCAGCAAAACAACCGTCAGTAGTCCGATGGCAATAAATATCAATACAAACACGACTATTGCCCTACCTTTAATCGATAACTATTAGAGCAAATTTTGCCCCTCTGCTTGATGAAGAATTCGTGATTCCAGATCATCAAGCAAATCATTCTCAGTCTCTTCAAGCCAATCCATTCCGTGAAATGTGTCCGAGTCAAAGACATTGATATCCCCGAATAAAAAGAACACCTCGGGCCGTTTCTCACCGAGCAGCTCAGTACGAATTGCCAACGGCAAAATAGCCACCGGTTTTCCGTATTCTCTTAAAATCCATTCAACACCGCGTTTATAGTCGAGTGGCCGCGTGTGCCATGGTAATAATTCGCCCTGCGGAAAAATAGAGATAAGCGGGGTCCCTCGTTTCAATAATTCAATGGTATATTCCAGCGATTCAACGATACCTTGCCGATGCTTCGGCGCAATCGAATAAGCCCCAATCTTCGTAAAAAACTTGTACTTAGATAATTGCTCCTCAAGCATCATCAAATAGGCAGTTCGTCGAAAAATTCGTTTATTGAGCAGATAAACAAAGAACCCATCCCACCATGTACTGTGATTCGGCAGCAATAGCAACGGCAAATGCTTCGGAATTTCTGGCAGATCCCCCAAGAGTTGGATTGCGTGAAAATGCCGTTTGAATAACCATTTTAGATACGGTTGAAAGATAAAATCCGCCCAAAAGCGGTGTTGTGCCCGAATCATTTATTTATTATTCCAGAGTGAGCTGGGAATAGTTTTTCCTGCGCCGATAGGAGCTTTGTGCGAAGTCCTTCGTGTAGCAAAATTCCAATTTTTTCAACTGATGGCACAAAAACTCGACCTAAAAACGGGTTGTAATCGTGGGCTTCGATTTTTTTTAAGATACCGCGGTAAATTTTAGCAGCCGAATAAATCGCATATTGCGAATCCGTATTGAGCAGGGAAATCCCCGGCATTGCCTCAGCATAATAGTGATCCGCGCGTTCGACTTGAAATTCTATGAGTGCTTTTAATCGAGGTGTCATTCTTTCCTCTAAGATGTCCTGTTCTGACACACCGAATTGCACCAACTCCGTGTGTGGTAGATAGATGCGTCCCATCCCTTTATCCTCTTTAACATCCCTCAGAATATTGGTCAGCTGCATGGCAATACCGAGTTGCTTGGCGTAGTCAAACGCCCGATCGTCCTTATAACCAAGAATATGCGTCATCATTAAACCAACAACAGCCGCAGCCCGATAGCAGAAAAGAGACAGGTCATCAAACGTTTTGTACCGCACCCGCTGGATATCCATAGCAACACCTTTGAGCAGATCAAGCGGATAGGCAATAGGAATTCCATAAGATTTCGCCACAAGAATAAAGGCACGAATGACGGGGTGTTCGGACTCACCTGTATCATAGGCAATTCGTAACTCTTCTGCCACAAATTGAATCTCCCTGAGAAGATCTGTCTTAGTTCGTCGACGCGGGGTATCAATCAAATTGTCGCAGTGTCGGCAGAATCCGTACAAGGCGTATGTTGCCCAACGTTGCTCACTCGGTAGCATTCGTGCAGAAAAATAAAAACTTTTTGAATAATAGGCAGTTATCCTGCGAGCATGCTCAAATGCAGCGCGATCTCTGTCTGCTGGTTTCCACAATTTCATGATATGCCTCCCATCCGATGTCTAAAAACAAAACACCGGTTACTCCACCAAATCCTTAAGGACCAATTTTACCGTCGTTTCCGCTGTTAGTAGTACGCCTGGTACGCCAGCCCCGGGATGCGTACTCGCCCCAACGATATATAGTTTTTGTATATCTTCACTTCGGTTATGTGGTCGAAAATACGCCGTTTGTGTTAGTTTCGGCTCAACCCCCCATGCACTACCGAGATGATTGTTCCGTTGTTTTTTGAAATCTGAAGGCGTAAAGGTTTCGAGCACCTCAATCGAACGCTTTAGATCTGTCAGTCCAAAATCGTTCTCCAAGAAAGTCAATATGCTGTCTGTATACGCTCTCTTTATCTTCTCCCAGTTGATACCGCTCTCTAAATTCGGCACAGGAATCAGGACATACATACTCTCACAACCTTCGGGTGCCATTGTCGGATCGGTCTGTGACGGAATATGTAAATACATCGAAAAATCGTCCGGCAGGATTTTATTGTCAAAAATGTCGTCTATCAGTCCCTTGTATCTCTTAGAAAGAATAAGCGTATGATGCTTCAGTTGCGGATACTTTTTATTCACACCGAGGTAGAGTAGAAACGCACTCATTGAATATTGAGTTCTTCTGAGTTTATTGTCAGACCATTTTTTTCGATGTTCCGGTTTAATAAGTTCTCCATAAGTGTGTACCAGATCGGCATTGGAAATTACAGCATCCGCTTCGTAAAATCTCCCTTTTGCCATAACCCCTTTCGCTTCTCGCTTTTCAACGGCAATCTGTTCAACCTCTGCATCGGTTTCAACGATACCGCCGAGTTCTATGAACACATTTTCCAGTGTCTGAACAAGGTTATACATGCCTCCCTTGCAGAACCAGACACCGCCAGTTTTTTCAAGGTACGGAATCATTAGGTAAACCGAGGGAGCCCGAAACGGATTGCCCCCTATAAACAGTGGATGAAATGAAAAAGTGAAACGGAGACGCGGGTCGTCAAAATATTTTTTGACGAAGTTGTATGCTGGCATCAACGCCTGAAGTCGTAAGGCACGTGGCAGAAAACTGATCATTGTCGGTAAGTCAAAGGGAGTCGATCCAAGCCCATCCGTAATGACAGCATCGTAGAGTTGACGCGTGTGCGCCATGAACTGGTCATAGTTGTCAGCATCCTCCCTATTAAACCGTGCCATCTGCCGTTTCATCTCCTCGCCGTCATCCGTATAGTCAAGCGATGAACCGTCATGGAAATAGATGCGATAAAACGGATCAAGTTTCACCAAATCAAGATAATCTTCCATCCGCATACCCGCGCATGCAAACACACGCTGAATCAGGTCAGGTGCTGTGATAATTGAGGGGCCCATGTCGAAAGTGTATCCGTCCCGAACCAGCTGATAGGCATGGCCACCAACTTTCGCGTTCTTCTCCAGAACCGTGACCTGCATACCCTCAGCCTGCAGTCGAATCGCTGCTGCGAGACCGCCAAATCCTGAACCGATGATGACGATTTTCTGCTTCATAGCTCCCAACCCCACCACAAAGTTTAGCCACACTTCATAACTTTTCCTGATCCTCTGCAATCAACGTTGCTGCCATTTTTCCAGACAATATCACCAAAGGAATTCCACCACCCGGATGCACCGAACCACCAGCGAAATAGAGTCCATCAAGCGTCCGACTCCGATTTGGTATCCGTTTGAATGCTGTGGTTTTGCTATTCGACGATATGCCGTAGATGCTCCCCTGATTGCTCGCATACAGTTGAGAAAAATCTTCCGGTGTGTAGATCTGCTCCACTTCAATTTGATCGGCGATGTCAAAACCGAGTTGTTTTAACGTGTCCAAAACAACCGATCGCATCCGAACTGTCTCCTTCTCCCACATCTGTCCGCGCGTGAGATATGGCATGTTCAACAATACGAACCAATTCTCGCCATCAGCTGGTGCGTGTTCAGCATCCGCTTTACTTGTTATAGCGATATAGATAGTCGGTTCATCCGGTACTTGTTGATGCTTAAAAATCTGTTTAAATTCCGCATCGTAGTCGCTGGAGAAAATAATATTATGGTGTGCTAACTTCAGGTGCTTGGCACGAACACCCCACAGGAATACCATCCCTGATAATGAAGGTTCCAACCGATTCAATCTTTCGCGACGTTTTTGATGTCCGTCAATCAATTCGTTATATGCTACGACTGCGTCCGTACCGCAGAGTACGTAATCCGCCTCAATCTTTTTTCTATTAACCTGCACACCACTGACCCGTTTGCGGTTTTGACAGATTTTTTCAACTTTTGCTGATGTATGAACCTGAACGCCTAACTCGCGCGCGACTGCCAACAAGGCATCAACGAGACGATATATCCCTCCTTTGACATAATACCCACCCAACTCATACTCAATATACGGAATTATGTTAAGAGTCGCAGGTGCTTGAAACGGATCTGAGCCATTGTAAGTCGCATAGCGGTCAAAGAGTTGAACGAGTCGCGGATCTGAGAAAAAACGGGACACGCTCTGGTGGACGGTCCGAAACGGATCAATTTGATGAAGCCTGAACAACGTCTGAAAATGTTGAGGTTTCATGAGTTTTTTGAACTCATGGATCGGTGTAAACATAAAGATGTCAGATGTTAAAGTATGAATCCGCTCCGCATATTTCAAGAAACGCTCATACGACTCCACATCATCAGGTGATAGCTGCTGGATAACAGCTCTCATCTTCGCCTTATCGGCACTCGCATCCATCACTGAACCATCTGAAAAGAAGTATCGGCATATCGGGTCAATTGACACAAAATCAAGATAATCTGACCGATTGAACCCAGCAAAATCGAACAACTCGTCAATAACAAAAGGCATTGTTAGTAAGGACGCGCCAGTATCAAATCGGTAGCCCTCCAAAACGACCTCGTTCACCTTTCCACCGATTTTCGGATTCTTCTCGAATAATTGCACAGAAAATCCAAGCCGTGCCAGACGAATTGCACCACTTAGCGCACCGAGTCCACCACCAATAACTGCTACTCTCTTATTTTCCATTCTTTAGTTTCTCGTAGAGCATTGTGTTAAAAAGCATCAGTGTGAATCCGTATCCGAAATCCTCAATTGGAATCGTCCAAATCCGGTACCCCATCTGATACGCCTCACCATATATAACAACCGGGCGCGCCGTGAGATAGCCGTTAAATACCAAAATCAAACCCGCGACAATTGCAAGATAGAGATAAGTTTTCGGACGCAGAAGTAGGTCGGTTCTTAACAGCATATCTACCAATCCAACAAGTCCAAAACAGCATAACACCAATCCTGTATACTGTTTACCTGTGCTGAAAACCCATATACCGACAGGTAGTGTAGCGTATAAAACGTTTCTAATGTGCCGAAGCGACTTCAATCGTGCTAACCATCTATCCAATTGGGGTAAGGTCTCCCATACTAACAAACACCCAAACGGAACTGTGATAAAAAAGAACCACTCCTCAATTGGCAGACCGAACAACCAAAAATCGAGTGTATATGCCGTGTTGAACTGCCAATGCGAGCCCGCGACAAGCGCGTCCCATATCACATAAGGAATCATTACAATTACACTTACGAGTAATTTCAACCGCCACCGTGAAACGCTTTTAATTTGGCGACTGAACTGGGACACGACAGGCCCTACAACAACAGCGAGGTTAAACAGAAGATATTCAAATTTCATTGATGCACAACTGAATACTGAGATTCCAATCTGTCTCTGAGTGCCAAGAGATACGTTTTCTCATCATTTGTCAATCTTGCTTTTTCAAGCAGGAACGCAACAATATTTGTGATGAGTTTCGGATCATAGGTGTGTATCTGCAGCGGCATCCGTTTAACAATTTCTTTAAAATCTCGCTGAGCATCGTCACCCCGTTGAAAGAAAAATGGAAGGTGATAACAAGTCATCCCATGGATAAACAGTGCTTCAATATCGCTTGGACGCTTCTGCAAACCGCTATCCATAATTGCTAAACCGCGCTTTGCCCACTTGAGTTTGGTATGCGGGAGAAATGCGTGTTTGCCTTTGAGGGCAACGAGTGCGCCGATATAGACCTTTGCGCGCCCAACGTACTCCGGTTCGACTTTCGCAATTTGCTTAAACAACGCAATTGTCGGCGCAACCTGCTTTTCGTCTTCAATCGCGGTATAGAATTGTTCTCGCGCGCCCCTCAGCGTCTCTTCCACCGATCCGTGAGATGCAATACTACTAAACCATAGTAAAAAAGGCAGTATTAATATCAGACTTATATGCGCAAATTGGTTATATTTCATTAGAAAAACCGATTTTTTGGGACTGTTCAACAACACGATCCAGCGTTAGTTTGAACCAGTAAGTGTAATTTTCAGGACTTTCTTGAACATCCTGTTTCAACGCGCTTATGTTCATCCATTTCCAATCGTCAACTTCATTCGGATTTGGAGTAGGTTGACCGTTATAGTATCCAGCAAAGACATAGTCTAACTCGTGTTCAAATAGACTATTATCGAGTTGGGTGTGATAAATAAAACTAAAAAGTCCAGTTAATTCACAGTCAAAACCCATTTCCTCATTGAGTCGACGTTTCGCCGCGTTATAATAACTTTCACCGGGACGTGGGTGGCTACAGCAAGTATTCGTCCATAATCCCCCAGAGTGATACTTCGTTCGTGCGCGTCTCTGTAGCAATAATTCGCCTACGGCGTTAAAGATAAAAATCGAAAACGCGCTGTGTAATCTCCCCTCACGATGGGCTTGCATTTTTTCTTGTGTCCCGATTTCTCTACCCATTCGGTCCACGAGTACAACACAATCTTTCATAGTTTATATCCTTCCTTATTTGGAATTCTTGATTAGATTTTCCCGCGCTTCTCGCATTGCTATCTCTTTTCTGGCAAGCATCATTTTTAGGGAACAACTCTGAAATTCTTGATTAAATATTTGGGCACCCCTTGCTTCGCTGTCCGTTTTCTGAGAAACACTCATTTCAAAGGGCAACTCGGACGTGCCAACAAGTCCTGCTATGTCTATCTCAGCCCCATCTCGCCAAAATAGATTGGGAGGCTTTTGATCTACGTCAGGAATTCTCTCAAGCATCTCACCGTCAACTTCATTTCTGATGTCTGTCATCTGCAGTGATAGGTGTTTTTCCCAATGCTGTGGTCCAGAGAATCTCTGGTTATCCTGAGAGGTCCTAAAATTCATCCGAGTCGCAATTTTCACTTGACGTTGCTTCCCATACCTGTGAGTATGCTCTTTCGCGTGTCCGTTCTTCTCCACAGGAACAATCAGTTTCTCACTCCATTCCGCCTCGTCTTGCTTTTTCTGCCTTTTACCAACCATTTCTTCCAATTTCTCAGGTGTCTGAGCGAACAACGAGATCTGAAAAGTTTTTAGAGGTACTAATTGCGCCATTGCCAATAATGGCAGACAGGTTAGCAGCAAAGTCGCCGCTATGAGTTGTAAGCGCGGTTTCAGTTGTACGTCTAACCGCCGATTGTTTTTAAGAATAGAATCAATCCGAGATGCCAACTGTGATGGCTGATTTAGTGACAACGCAAGCGAAGTAGCTCGATCTCTGTGACAAACCAGGTCCAGTAGACACTGCGCGTAGTTTTTCCTTGCCCCTGTCAATCGGATGACCCAATCATCACAGATGCGTTCTCGTAAGTACGCAAGTTCACGATTAAGGAAATAGTAGACCGGATGAAAAAAGAAGATAACGCCAATCAAGTACGAAAAGAGATTTGTTAACCAATCGAGCCGCTGCACATGTGCTAACTCGTGGATAACTACCAACTCAAACTGTTCCAAATTCAACTTTCTCGGAATCAGAATGCGAGGCGATAACCAGCCGAATGAGATCGGTGACACGACCCGATCTGAGAGGTAGACAGTAACTGGACGCTCTATACCCAGTCGCCGTGCCAATCGACAGCAGATTGCTTGATACAAATCATCAGCCACTACTGCACTCCGTCGAAGTTGATAGATCCGGTATAAACCAAACAGGAGGCGGATTAACAGAGTGAACATACCAATTGCCCAGAAACACAATAACAGATTCGTTTTATCCCAATTGACAAAAGAGGTACTGCCAGCAAGCAACTGGCTTCCAGATTGTGTGTCACTTTCGGGAGATGAAACTTCCCGTTGATTTTTAGTTAACGCAGAGAAACCCAGTATGTTTACTCGCGCCGTCTGCACTAATTCTGACCCTGGGTCTCCGCCTATTACGGGTGCTGGCACAAACTGATTTAAACCGAACAAGATCGGCAAACTAAGTAAAGACAAAAGCCATAGCAGATAAACAAGGGTGTTGGAACAGCGGAAACGTTTGACAACAAACCAAGTCAACCCACAGAGTAGCATCCACTGCCATGAACAATTCAACAATGAAAGGAAGATTTGCTTACTCATCAATTTTCTCGCCTTCAGGTTGATAGTTGTTAATCAACGCTTGTAAGCGGTTGTGTTCCTCTGGAGTGGTCTGTCGCACTTCGAGCAGTGTATTCACCAGTTTTTCGGCTGAGTTGTCAAACAGTCGTTCTAACAAATCGCTGAGCATCGAATGCGTAATCTCCGCCTCTTTGACCAAAGGCTGGTAAACGAATGTTCGACCATCAACTTGATGCGACAAAAAGCCTTTCTTTTCGAGGCTTTTCATCGTCGTAGCGATAGTAGTATAGGCGAGCTTGCGGTCAATGTTATCAAGAACATCGTTGACGGTAGCACGCGTCAATCTCCATACCACTTTCATCACTTCAAGTTCTAATAGGTGTAATCTCTTAGTTTTCATTTGGTTGATCCCTACATAAGTTAAAGGTGAATTTGACTCACGAATCAGAACGGTGGCGCGTATATTTTAAACTACGAACAGTAAATACTAATCTTGAATACGTAATGATAGTATTATATACGCGAAAAATATATTTTTCAAGTTAATTCTGAAAAAATCATAACTTTTTTAGGACCCACTTATTTAGAATCTCCCAAAGACACGCACAAAAATTTCCATGTAATTCTGGTCGTTAACATCACCGATTGCCCGTTGATCTATGTACCGCGCACCGATATGCAGAAACATCCGCTTTTCGTAAGCGACAAAACTCTTCTCCATTTCAGCCAACAAGGCTTGACGGACAAAATCGTTATCGTTCTCACGCATATCATTGAACAAGAGAATTTGCCCCCCACCGGTTAGCTTGATGGTTTTCGTAAACTGGTAGACAACCTTAAGGATAAGTGCGGGTGCCATATCGCGGACATTTGCGCGTTCAATTTGGCGCAGTCGGAGGCGACGGGAGACCTCCTCACCGTCAATCTCTCCGGTTAGGGAAAGGTATTCCAACCGGTCCTCCGCCATTCGGAAGCCATTACGGATAGTGTACTTGAACATTGGGCTAATCTCAAGCGACTTGGTAGGACGCATACGGTACAAGGTTTTGAAGATACCCACTTCGTAATGCTGGTTGTCTTTATCAAAGTCGTAGTCGTACTGAACTTTAGCGCGAGCTGTGGTGACCATCCGGTCAATTCCTAAGTATTCCCAAGTGATTTTGGCAGTGTTAATCAGGTCGTTCTGCATCAGCAGCGGATCCTTGCGTCGTTTTTCGACTTCAGTCCCGCCATCAACACCAAAGAACTGAACATCACCATCTTCTTCCATCTCCCAGACTTCCGGCTGTGATCGATAGAGGTGTTCGTCTTGCCTACTTAAAAATCCAGCGTAATACCACGTTTCGTCAGGGATTCGATCTTTCACCAACTTCAGCTCATTCTCAAAAACGAGCGAAGAGGCGTGTGGGAGTTCTTTTTGATAAACGAGATTAGCGAACGCTTTCGTTGAAGTTGGCGTATTTCTGAGTCTGATATTTTCTTCGATTTGAAACCCCAAATCCAGGTCAACAACACTCGTCTGCTGACTGATCTTGCGGTTCATGAAAAGCCGTACACCTTGAAGTCCAACATCGAATTCATAATTCGGATCCTTATCATTCTCCTCTTCGTCCCGAATGCCGTTGTTGTTCCGATCGCTCTCGTCAAGGAAATCCTCATCAACATCAAAAAGCAGAATATCATCCTCATAGTCGAAGATACCGTTGTTATTCTTATCAAGGTCTCCGGGGATAATTAGGGAGGGAGGATCAAGCGGTGTGTTATCGGAGTAGCGGTCTTGATCGTCATTATCGCCAACTGAACGAGAGGCATCGAACCGTGGGCCGACGCGAAACACCTCTGCCTGAAAGATGGCATCACCAACGGTTTGGAAGGCTTTGAAAACGGTCGTTGTCGCATCAAAGCGCGACCGCAAGTTTTTCCGCAACGCGCTTTTCGGTGTGACAGCCACTTCTGCTTTTATACCGTAGTTGGTAAAATTGGTTTCCAAATCCACCGCCCATACGGGTGTTTCGCGGAAGTACCAAGAGAGTCCTAACTGCGATTTTCCAAACTTTGTAACCTCACGTAAACCGATACCTGACCCTTCCATTGTCCCCTCTTGTCCGTTCAGTCGGTTAAGCAATCCAGGGACCATGAGAATTGTCCAATCGGTGCGATTCGAGCGGACCTCCCAACGGACACCGCTTAAGTCAATCTGATCGAAGGTGAATTTTGTGAAGGTCGTCGGGACTTCTCCGAGACTCAGGATATTTTTGACGCTACCCGCTGTCTCCTCAATCACCATGACACTGTGGAAACCCCGCCGAAAGAGACGATCAAAATCAAAACGGTCTTGTCTAACGCGTTCTTCCTCCGTATCTGCAAGGAAGTTCCGTCTGTTTGTGAAATCATACTCGACACGTCCAGAAAGAAACAACTTGCCGAATAGACTGTACACATCCTCTGCCTCAGCCCGGAACGTGAGGGAACAGCAAAGCAAGACTTTTAACAAAAAAAGGAAACTTTTAACAGGAAAATAAGGACCGAGCCAGGACTTTCGGTTGTCTGTATTTATTTCCATATCGTATTGGCTATCGGCTATCGGCTATCGGCTATCGGCAAGAAACCTTATAGCGGTTGCCCACACTTTACATACCACAAACTGATGGCTGACGGCTATCTCAAAATATCCTCCGGTCCGTAGGACTCCGTGAAGGTTGTCCAGGTTCCTGTGTGTTTATCAAGACGGCTCAATCCACGATATGTGCCAAACCAAACATAGGTGTTATCTACCGCCACGGAGAGGATACCGTTATGTGCTAAACCGTCCTCTCGGGTGTAAGTCGTCCAACTATCCGTCAACTGATTAAACCGACTGACACCTGCATTATAGGTGCCGATCCACAGTTCCGTGCCATCCACACCGATATTGGTAACCTTGTTGCTGGCGAGCCCATCTTCTGTTGTATAGGCATCCCAAATATTCGTCTTTTCATTATAGAGCGTCACACCACGATCGCTGCCAAACCAGACACGATCGCCATCAATAGCGATACAACTGACTTCATCACTTGCAAGCCCATCTTCCACTGTGATTGTCTTCCAAGTGTCTCTACCGATGTCGTACTTGCTGACCCCTCGGCGTGTCCCGACCCAGACGTGTCTCTTGCTTGCCGTGATACACCAAATTTGATCGGTAACTAACGATTCTGCGAACTCCTTAGATATAGCGGAAGGCTGGATTTCGGTTCCCGACGTATAGGTGATCCAAGCATTAAGGTCATCCGCTGTGCGAGGATATTTTCCAATCCCAGAGTTAGTGCCAACCCAGATGCTATCGCCGTCACTGCTGACAGAGGTTATATTATTGGCAGGCAACCCATGCTCAGTTTTGTACTGATCCCACCGGAGCGCTAATTTATCAAAGCGGTTCGCCCCATCGCGTGTCCCGACCCAGACATATTGTTCATCGGTTACAATAGAGCTCACAACGTCATCGGAGAGCGTGTCTCTCTTTTTGCGTCGATGCTCATGCCAGTGGCCGCCATGGGTTTCTATATTTTCGGATCCACCTTCCTGCCGATAATTCTTCCAAGTCCCCAAGGATTTATCATAGCGGGACATACCTTTGTCAGTTCCGACCCAGACAAAACGTTCATCTGTATCAACTGTCCGAACAGTCCGACCAACAAGCGTTGGCAATGATGTCAAAGGTGTCCAAGATTCTTTCCGCTTGTCATAACGGGAAAGCCCACGCAAGGTTCCGACCCATACGTAGTCTTCATCAACCGCAAGCCCATACTCACCGACATGGTTATGGAGTAGGCCTTTGATATCTCTAAACGCTGCCCAAGTACCAGAAGCGAAATGGAATCGCCGAAGCCCACTGTTGGGTGCAGCTAACCATAGATAATCTTCGTCGGCTGCCAGTTCAAGCGTTCCGCGTCCAGATCTGATTGTCGTCCACTCTTTGTTCCGTCTATCGTATCGCGTAACGCCTACATCTTCCCAAGGTCTGTAGAGTATCCATACGTCCTTTTCTGTTGCAATAATGCGTCTAATGGTCCTCGAAGCAAGTACATCGTTCGTTGAAAAGGTTGTCCACTTTTTTGTTTTCTTATCGTACCGCGACAATGGACGGTTGCTACCTCTGTCCCATTCCGAACGCGCAACCCAGATGAAATCGTCATCTACAGTAATCCACTCTCCGCCTCTACCGGCGAGTCCATCCCTTGGACCGAAGTCTTTCCATTCACGGGTAATCTCATTGTACCGAGTGAGTCCACGCCCAGATGCAAACCAGACATTTGGTCCATCAACCCCAAGTGCATTTACACGTTCAATCTGCTCATGCCTATCCTCTTCAACTACTTCCCATGTCCGAGTCGTTTTACTATAATGGTTTAATTCCAACCCTATCATCGGAATGACCCAGACACTCTGCTCACTCACAGCAATTTTACTTAAATCGTCTGTAGAGAGTCCATCCTCTGTCGTAAAATGCTGCCATGTATCCGCCATTTTATCGTAACGGAGAATACCGTAGTCTGTCGTGAACCAGACTGCGTCCGTATCTACGTATGTCCAACGCAGGAGTGTCATGGATCTTTTCTGCGTAGACTTCAGAATATCTAAGCGTGTAAAACGCCGCCACGTCTCTGTTGGCCGATGAAATCGTACAATACCACCATTGGGTGAAGCTCCCCAGTTACTGAACCAGATGTAATCGCCATCGAACTTGATGTTCGAGACTTTGATTTCAAGGAACGGCTCCCGCACTGGACGGGACTGATGTGCTACCTCTCTCCCATTTTGCGTCTCATATTCAACCAGACCAATATCTGTTGCCAACCAAAGTGTTCCATCCGCCTCACAGAGGATGTCGCGAATACTATAGGGCACGTTTGAGAGGGAATTCCAAGAATCAGAAGCGATTGTGTAACTGCCGAGACCGTGTGGTGTGCCGATCCAAAGGACGCCATCTTGAAAGGCAAGTGCGGTAACATTGGGAGAGGGCAACTGTTTATTAAAGGAGAGTGGAAGCCAAGACTGGCGGGTGCTGTCATACTTTGCCAGCCCTTGACGTGTCCCTGCCCAAAGTGTCTGTCCTGTGGGAGCGGTTTGTAACCCCGAATCTGTAGTAAGCAGCACATTAACGTAAGAATTCGGAAGACCGTCGGCGGCCGAGTGCATCTTCTCATCTTCAATCGAATACCGCCAAACACCTTCCGCACCGCCAAACCAAACATTGGCATCGCGAGCGAGTACAGATGATATAAGTGGGTCTTTAGGCGTATCTGGTAGGGCAAGCTGCGTCCATACTTGAGAAATTGTATCATACACCGCAGGACCGAGACTCGTACCGAGCCAAATGTAGTGGCTCGGCGATGCAGTATCCACATCAGCGGATGTCACAAAAGCTTCACCTTGTGTTTTCTCACGAGATGGGATCCGAAATGTCCATTCACCGCCCAAAGATGCCCGTGTCCCAAGCCCGCGATCGGTCCCGATCCAAATGGAATAGTTATCAGTTTCCAGAGAAGCATTACTGGCGACTGGCAACTGGCCACTGCTTAACTGAATACATATTGATGTGATATAGGAAGTTGGCAATCCATCTTCTTTGGAAATGGTTTCCCAACTGTGCGTTTGCGGTGAGTAAATCGAAATCCCTGCGACTGTCGCAACCCAAAAGTTTCCATCCGGGTCGCGCGCTATATCCCGTACGTCGTTGTCGGCGAGAAAATCGGCTTGTTTGTAAAGCGTCCACTCACCGGTTACCTTATCAAAACGGCTCACACCATCCTCTTTGCTCGCGAACCAGACATCGTTACCTTGTGTTGTAATCCAGCTGACATGATTGCTCGATAATCCATCTGCTCTCGTGTAGTGGACCCATGTGTTGACAGGTTTAATGAACCGATGCACACCCGCATTAGCAGTTCCGAACCAGACTTGGAACCCATCTGCCCGGATCGAGGTAATCATATTGCTTCTGAGTAAATCAGTTTTCGTATACGTTTTGATGAACGTTTGGTCAACCTGATTGTATTGACTGACCCCCTCGTCTTGCGTGCCAAACCAAACACTGTCATCGTCCACCGCAATCGTAGCAATCTGGCTGCCTATCAAACCATCTGATTTGGTATAGTTATTCCAAGAATCGGTATCTCGATGATAGCGACTCACCCCACCCCTGCTGAACCTTGGATCCTCATCCCATCCATGTGGATCAGGATTTATTTCTCTATCGGTGCCGACCCAGACGTACTCTGGCTCGACTGCGATCGTTGTAATTACTTTGCTGACTAAGCCATCTTTCCGAGTGCGTACCGCCCAACTATCTATCGTTTTGTCATAACGGTTCAACCCATCGGATGTCCCAAACCATACGTAGTTTCCGTCCACTGCAACAGAAGAGACTTGGTCGCTCGCCAAGCCGTCAATGGTTCGGAAAGTCGAAAAAGCGTTTGTTTGGACATCGTAACGGCTCACACCTTCATCCGTAGCAAACCAAACCCATTGCCCATCAACAGCAACGGCATTCACCATATCGTTTGCCAACCCATCTTCCATTGTATAGTGGAACCACTTGTCCTGTTGACGATCCCAGCGCGAAACTCCCCTCGCTGTCGCAATCCATACATTGTCTGCATCTGCAGCAATACAGTTAACTTCGTTACTGACGAGCGTCCGTTCCGTGGGCCACGTCTTTACAGGTGCCGAACCCGTTTGGGAATCCTCAAAGGGTACATCGGATTGCCGATCAGTTGCTAATGTCCCACATCCCATAACTATAAACAGGAGCAGTAACACCAAAACACAGACATTAGAAAATCCGTAAAGTGTTCTAAAGCCTGTAAAGTTGTGAAGTTGTTTCAGATTGCGTCCCAACTTTACAGAATTCTTCCATTCGTTGCCTGAAGGGGGCAAGCCGACTTTAGTATACTTGCTGCTTTTCGCAAGCGATCTTTGCGGCTCACGATTATCTGCTCGCTTTATCATTTCTAATTACCTCTTAATAACTTACAACTAACAACCTGAGCACACTTCATAACTTTCCTTATCAGTCGATGACAATCTGTTCGATAGAATGCACAAACAACACATCTTTCACTTCATCATAACGCTGGAGTATTTGAGACAAGTCATCAGAATTAAGGTCTTCGCCGGTTAATCCTGTGATGACGAGGTCAGCCTGAGCGGATTGATGGGACACTTCGTCTTCCAATGATTCCAAACTGTCATAGGAAACTGATGTCACATTTTGCATTGAGATTGGCAATCGCCCTTCTATCATGAGGGTCGAGAGTTTGTCCGCTTCTCGCTCAGCGTCTCTGGAATCGGAACAAGCGAAGAGTCTGATCTCTGCGCCTTTCCAGTCGGGATGTCCAATAATGATATACGCCAGCAAGAGCATCATCGGGGCATTATTTAGATTCTCCTCTGTCACCCAGACATGGATGGAGGACTTATAACCGAAGCGGTACCCCGTGGATCTGAGGATTAGAATATTGAAAAGCGAATTTACAGCGATCCGCGTGCCTTGTTTGATCTCCTCAATTTCCTCTGGAGTCTCCTCATCAAACTCAAAGAGTATGGTATTGTTAGGCAGCCCCGAAATCCCTGGCATCTGGGCTATTTGCGTAATGGCGAGTTGAAAATTTGGACAAATCAAAGTATCAACGAAGATACTGGCTCTACTGACCTCTGTCCGTTTGATAAGTTCATCAACGTGGAGACGTGCCTTTATCTCGTTGGGAAATGTGTAATCACCAAGGTAGAGTTGAAGGAAGTGTCCGAAACCGTGTCTGTGGCAGATCCACCGGAGCAAATCGAAATGCCCAAGTCGATGCTCCCCTAAACGTGAAACGGCGATGATTGAAGGCCGCCATCCACCTTCAGAGGTCATAGCCCGACTTTTTTGGAGTGTCGTCTGCAACCAACGGGTTAGCTGAAACATTGTGCCTTGAAAGATTGCGGCTAAGTCGCGTTCGCCTTGACGGCTGCGCCGGAGCCCTATGTAGGTACCACCCATGAGGACTAAGGCAATCAGGGCGTACAGGGGACTAATCTGAACCATCATGAGACCACACATCACCGTGCCCAATAGGGATAAATACCAGCGAGAATGAAAAGTTGGACGATAGGACGGGTTGCCCGCAAAATGCTCAAGAAATGATACCGCACAGAGGGCACCGTAAGTTACCATAAAGAACATACTCAAAATTTGGGCGATAAAGTCTACGTCCCCTATCCCAACAAACACAAGCGCAACAATGCCCGACACCGCTGTCGCATACACTGGCTCTTGTGTTTTTCCGATCCCGGTTTCCATCAAACGATTCAGTCGTGGCATCGGAAAAACGTTATCACGGGCAAGCATTTGCAGCGTCCGTGGTGCCACCATGATGGAACCGAGGGCGGAGGAGAGTGCAGCTGCGCCTAACCCGATATAGATTGACGGACTCCATAGTGCAATTTGTGCCATAATAAATTGGTCTTCAGCCAATGTTGCCGGGGTCGCCATCTGTCCTAACTTGACAGCAACAAGCACGTATATCACCATACCTGCGAAGGTTGCCCCTATGGTCCCGAGCGGGATACTCCGCCGAGGGTTTTTGAGGTCCCCTGACAGCCCTAACCCCGCAATCATACCCGTAAAGGCAGGAAAACACGTCGCGAAAACCTTCCCAAAACTGTCGGGATTTTCAATCCGCGCTGTAAGATTTAGCCCTTCGGGCCGTATAGATTCGGGCCCCTCACCAAATAGAAACGCCCCAATTGAGACCGCAAGTATTACACAGACACACCAGAGCAGCTGGACCCCTGCACCCGCGCCCTTCGTCAGCATCAGGGCAAGCATCAGGAACGTACACGGGATACTGAGCCAGCGCGGATCTAAGTTGAAACCATAAGTTGCTTCAATCCATTCATAAACGGGTTGAAATGCCTCTGCAAAAGCGACAATATAGAACGCAACCGAGATCGCTTGCGAAACGTAGAGGGCGATCCCAATAGTACCCCCAATACTCGCACCGAAGGAACGACTGACAATATAATACGCGCCACCCCCAGCGACCCGACGGTTTGTCGCAATTTCAGACACCGCCAAAACTGTGGGAACTGTCACAAAATGCCCAAGTAGCACAACCATGAGCGTTCCCCAGAGCCCAGCATGCGCGACAGCGTAACCGAACCGCAAAAAAAGAATCGCCCCAAGGATCGTACTAATCGACGCTAAAAATACAGGAGCCGTACCGAACCCGTGCCCATTTTGACTTTCAGATTTTTGTGACGCTTCTGAAAACATACGCACCCCCTTAGTTTATGAAAACTTCTTAATATATGTAAAACTTCACGAAGTTCTCACAGACGAAATTATCGTGATTTTTTAGGAACACCGCTGAAGAACTAAATCTTTCGTTTTATCAATGATTAATACTAAAATCACGCCATTCCCGCAATTATTATGCCATAAAAGCATTTCATAGGCAAGGAAAGCGTAGCATAAAACTATCTAAACCCAATGAACGGCACTCCAAAAACCTATTTGACAAAAACTCCCAAATGCTCTACAGTGTATTTTAATCACAAAATGACAACCCGAATTGACTGTAGAGATGGAGGTATTCATAATGCCTTATGGAGATAATGACTGGCTCGCTTTAACCGAAGAACCGACACTGGAACCAGAGATCCCTATCTGCGATCCACATCATCATTTTTGGGATTTCCGAAACGAACGGATTCCTTACCAACGCTACCTGCTCCACGAGTTGATAGCGGACATCAATAGCGGACACAACGTGCGCTCTACTGTGTTCGTTGAGGCACGAGCGATGTACCGAGCCGACGGACCAGAGGAGATGCGTCCTGTGGGTGAGGTTGAATTCGTGCAAGGATTGGCGGCTGCGAGTGCAAGCGGTCTATACGGCACGAGTCGCGCTGCCGCTGCGATTGTTGGACATGCGAACTTGAACCTCGGTGAACGCGTCGAACCCGTCCTGGAAGCCTTACAAGCGGCAAGCCCGAATCGGTTTCGAGGGATTCGCCATTCTGTCACTTGGGACCCACACCCAGAGATAGCAGGCGCGTCCGCTTACAGAGCAGAAGGACAACTGGGGCGTGAGGACTTCCGAGCAGGAGCGCGGGTGTTGGCAGGTATGGGGATGTCTTTTGAGGCGTGGTTATATTTCCCGCAACTCCATGAACTCGCTGATTTTGCGAAAGCCGTCCCTGATTTGACGATTATCTCAAACCATATTGGCGGTTTGCTACGGGTCGGTCCTTACGGCGGGAAGGATAACGAGGTGCTGGCGAATTGGCAAGACGGCATCGCTGCAGTCGCGGCGTGTCCGAACGTTCACATGAAACTTGGTGGTATTGGGATGCCTCGTACGGGTTTTGACTGGCACGAACGGGAAGAACCGATTGGCTCTGAAGAGTTGGCGGAATCTATGGCACCCTTTATGAACTATTGTATTGATCAGTTTGGTCCAGAGCGGTGTATGTTCGAGAGTAACTTCCCTGTTGACAAGGTTTCGTTCTCTTACAAGGTGATGTATAACGCCTTCAAACGACTGTCATCGGGGTATTCGGAGGATGAACGCGCTGCGTTGTTTCACGATACGGCTGTTCGTGTGTATCGGATCAAGACATGAAGAAGTTGGGAAGTGTCTGACACAACACATCCGAGATTCGGACAGATAACTAATAGACCCTGCTACGGTGCCCAATTCTGACGTGTACATTTCAACTTTACTCCGAACTCTTTAGCAATCTCCTCAAGCGGAATCATTTCTGCTGTTCCAGCTTCGTAATCTGCTATACGACGATCTAACTCTTCGGCAAATTCTGGGCGGAGTTCCAATCCTTCGTCTGGATCGTAGTGATAGTCCTCAAAGGCAACTTCCAAAAGTTCATAAGCGACGTAAAGTTCTCGAAACGCCACGTCCAAGGCTTCATCTGAAGGGTTCTGATCAAGCAACGCCATCAGTCTGTCGCGTACAGGAAAGATCCCTTGAGTAAGCAGACTTAAAAGCGGCTTTGTTGGACTATCTCCGTAAGCATCACGACATCTCAACCAAAACCATCTACAACGACCTCCAGGGATTCATTGAAAAACGAGGGCTTCATAAGAACGCGTATACAGAGTTTCATGAAGGCCTAACTTGTCAAGACCGTGGGGATTCAGCAAAGACGCATGCCAAAAAGCAAAGATGGTATGATGACGCTATTATACACTATATCGAAGCTGTAGGGTTGAAACCTGATCTTGTGGAGGCCTACAACAATCGTGGTAATGCTTACGCTCTTAAAGGCGAGATTGACATAGCCATCCAAGACTATAATAAAGCTATAGACTTGAATCCAGAATATGCTAATACCTATAACAATCGTGGTGTTGCTTACAGTGCGAAAGGCGAGGATGACCAAGCCATTCAAGATTATAATATCGCCATAGAATTGAACCCTAACGATGCCACTACCTATTGCAATCGAAGTAAGGCATGGTTGCATCTGAAAGAATGGGAAAAAGCAAAGGTAGACCTCATGACTGCCAAGGACAAGGGGGCTGACATCGCTGTCTCATTCCTTAACAACTATGAAAGCGTTGAAGACTTTGAGGTGAAACACGGGGTAACGCTACCCGAAGACATCGCAGCACTGTTGCGCGGAGAGTAATATTTCATAACATGGAGAAAATAGATGCCAATCCTCAACATCAAACCCTCTCATAAACCAATAAAAAATTACTATGTTGAACTCGAAAAATACGCACAGCTCGGTGAACAAAACGAAGGCACCGTACGCGCAGCATTCCAAAGCCTCCTTCAATACTACTGCGGACAATCTGATCTCACACTCCTCTGTGAAAAGACACACTACACGCCAGAGAAAAGATGGATAACGCCCGACGGTGAAGTCGTTGATACCTTTGGCTTGCCACACGGACATTGGGAAGCAAAAGATACGAAAGACAATCTCCACGCCGAAGCAGCCAAGAAATTTGCCGCAGGCTACCCCTCGAAAAATATCGTCGTCCAATCCCCCACGCATGCCCTCCTCTACCAACGCGGGCAGCTCCACCTCGACCTTGACATCACCGAGCCGACAAACCTCGTGCGTGTGCTACACACCTTCTTTGGCTATCAGGAGGAGAACATCTCGGCATGGCATACTGCAGTCGCTGAATTTAGGGAAACGGTGCCGCAACTCGGTGAGCAATTGGCAGCGTTAATCGAAGCGGAACGTCAAAATAACATCCAATTTCAAGAGGCGTTCACCCGTTTTCATCAGCAGTGCCAAGCCTCTATCAATCCGAATCTCTCTATCGCTGCAGTGGAGGAGATGCTCATCCAGCACCTACTTACAGAACGGATTTTCCGTACCGTTTTCAACAATCGCGACTTTACGCGCCGAAATATCATCGCACGTGAAATTGAGAACGTCATTGACGCGCTCACCTCACAGACGTTCGACCGTAACCAGTTTCTCGAAAGTTTAGATCCGTTCTACGTTGCGATTGAACAGACCGCCAATACGATTACAGACTTCTCCCAAAAACAGGGATTCCTCAACGCTGTCTACGAACAGTTTTTTCAAGGGTTCTCTATCAAGGTAGCAGATACACACGGCATCGTCTATACGCCGCAGCCGATCGTAGATTTTATGGTGAAAAGCGTTGAACACATCTTACAGACAGAATTTAACCGCTCGCTTGCGGATACTGGCGTGAATATCATCGATCCCTTTGTTGGCACCGGTAACTTCATTGTACGGATGATGCAGGAACTGGATCCGATTTCACTCTCGCGAAAATATATCGCGGATCCGCCAGAACTTCAGTGCAACGAGGTCATGCTCCTGCCCTACTATATTGCCAGCCTAAACATAGAACACCAGTTTTACACGGCGACGAACCGGTATGTGCCATACCAAGGGTTATGTTTGGTAGATACGTTTGAGATACCAGAGGAACGGCAGATGCAGCTGTTCACGCCTGCCAATACGGAGCGCGTTGAGAAACAGAAGCAGACACCGATGTTTGTTGTTATCGGTAACCCACCTTACAATGCGGGCCAAGTCAACGAGAATGACAATAATAAAAATCGGAAGTATCAGACGATGGATGCGCGGGTCCGGGAAACATATTCTCAAGATTCAAAAGCGACGAATAAAAACGCGCTTTCGGATCCGTACATAAAGGCGATTCGGTGGGCATCAGACAGAATCGGAGAGGAAGGGGTTGTCGCGTTTGTAACCAATAACGGTTTTCTTGACGGCATCGCGTTTGATGGCATGCGGCAGCATCTGGAACAAGATTTCACTAAAATTTATCACATTGATCTGAAAGGGAATGCGCGCACCTCTGGTGAACGGCGTCGACGGGAAGGTGGTAACGTCTTCGATGATCAGATTCGGGTTGGAGTCGGGATTAGTTTCTTCGTGAAAAAAGCAGACGCGATATCCGAACCCGCTGAAGTATGGGTCTATTCCGTTGATGATTATCTGAAAGCGCGCGAGAAACAGATCCTTTTAACACAATTCGGTGACTATACAAATGTTCCGATGAAAAAGGCGAAGGTTGACACAAAGCATACATGGCTCACAGAGGGCCTCCACGCCGACTTTGACACCTTTATTCCAATGGGAAGTAAGGCAGCGAAGGCAGCCAAAAGCACAGCGATAGATGTGATTTTCAAAACTTATAGTCGCGGGGTCGTAACTTGTCGCGATGCATGGGCTTATAATTTCGACCAAGATGTACTTGCTGAGAACATGCATGGAATGATTGAAACCTACAATGAACAGGCACTCAAGTGGAAACATCTGACAGATCAAGAGGTAAACCTTGATGATTTTGTGGTATCTGACGACACAAAAATCAGTTGGAGTGAAGCACTGAAACGAAACTTGCAAAGAGGAAAGACTACTAATTTTTCATAAGAGAAGGTAAGAACATCCCTCTATCGTCCTTTTACGAAATCAAATCTTTACTTTGACCGTATGATGACTGAGCGCGTATACGTTTTTCCCTCTATCTTTCCTACACCAGAGACAGAAAAAGAGAATCGGGTGATTTGTGTTAACGGCATCGGGAGCAAAAAACCTTTTGGAGCCTTAATGGTCAATGTGATTCCATGTCTCGGCGTACTTGATAGTAATCAGTCCTTCCCATTCTACACCTACGACGAGGACGGCACAAATCGCCGCGAAAACATCACCGACTGGGCATTGGCAGAATTCCGAAACCACTACAGCGACGATACCATCACCAAATGGGACATTTTCCATTATACCTACGGGCTCTTGCATCATCCTACCTATCGTGAGAAATATCAAGCAAATCTCAAACGCGATCTGCCGCATATCCCGTTTGCTGAAGACTTCTGGGGGTTTGCGAATGCGGGGGCGCGGTTGGCAGTCCTTCACGTCAACTACGAGTCCCAACCTGAATGTAGCGATCTCAAATTCATTCAAAACCCGGAGGTGCCGCTCAATTGGCGTGTTGAGAAGATGAGGCTACTCAAAGACAAAACCTCGCTTGTTTACAACGATTTTCTAACGATTGATGGCATCCTGCCGGAAACATTTGATTACCGGCTCGGCACTCGCTCAGCTTTAGAATGGGTAATAGATCAGTATTGCGTTAAGACAGACAAAAGGAGTGGGATCGTCAACGATCCCAATCGTGCAGCTGACCCTGAGTACATTGTCAAACTCATCGAAAAAGTGATTATGGTGAGTTTGGAGACAGTAGAGATTGTCAACAAATTATCGGTGCTGACAAAGTAGTAGGAGTCCCTACGCTATATGCCGTTTCTCATGCTAGCGTTACCAATATTCATCCAAATAAGGGCGAAAAGATGAAGATCGACAGAGATTATTTTTGGTTCCAACTTTTTAAAACGCGAGGTATAGGTACTAAACTTCTGGCTTCCGTATGGAAAAATCCGAACAAAGAATAGAGAACAGATATCCACAGAATACGAGCAACTTAAAAAGCAAGGGATTGATATCATCTATCCGGGGCACCCAGATTTCCCGCCACACCTTCTCGAAATCTCACCGACTCTGTTTGTCAAAGGACAGTCAAAACGCCTCACATCAGATAGCATCACGATTGTTGGGGCGCGGAATGTATCGGATAAAGGAATTCACATTACGAGAAATCTGGCTGTTGACCTTGCAAGTAAAGGAATAATATCGTCTCTGGATACGCCACAAGTGTTGATTCAGAAGCGCACTTAGGTGCATTAGAGGCAGAAGGGACAACGACACTCGTACTTCCTCATGGTATCAAGCAGCTGCCTCAAAAAAGGGCATTTAAGAAATTCAATTGGGATCGAGATGTGCTTGTGGTTTCGCAATTTGACCCAGATACCAAGTGGCAGGCGCGGAATACGATGAAGCGAAATCAATTGGTGTGTGCCCTTTCTAAAGTCGTTGTCGTTATCGAGTCTAGCCCTGAGCGGGATGTTCAAGGCAAAATGAGTGGGACCTTTAATACTGCCAAAACAGCACTTGATCTAAACCTACCACTTTTCGTTCTCAATCCAAGCTACCTTGACAACGCACCAACAGGCAACACCGAACTGATTAAGTTGGGCGGTTATAGTCTTGATCCTGTCAATGGTGCTGAGGAAATTGTGAGTGGCAGTAAGACACGTCCGCCCATTGGTATTCTTCGTATGTAAAGGGTCGCGAATGGCGGTGGTAGCCGTCAGTGATAATTACGACTTCTTGGGTCCAGCCAATCGTGTTAAAGCCGTTGTGTAGGACTTAACAAAATCTCAAAAACCTATAAAAATCTACATGCTCTTGAGTTTGTGCCATACTTCCTGCTTCAACGCCCACTGCCTCACAACTGAGGTCTTACATGGACTCCACAGGCGTTTAGCGTCTCCTCGCAACTCGTGGCGACGGTTAATATCAAACAGGACACAGGTTAATAGCAGCGTTAAGGTCTCTATCAATATTAAGTCCGCATTCGGAGCAATGATATTGCCTATCCGAAAGCGTCAAGTCTTTTTTTTTGTGTCCACAGCTGCTACAGGTCTTACTGGACGCAAAGAACTGGTCTGCCTCTGTTATCGGTATTCCACGTCTATCTGCTTTGTATTTTAGCAGAGTCAGAAAGCGTGAGAGTGCTGAATCAGATAGTGCCTTGGCAAGTTTTCGGTTCTTAAGCAGTCCGCTGATATTCAGTGTTTCTATACCGATAGCACTTGCTTTACGGACAATCTGTATACTTGCTTGGTGGTGTGCATCTTCGCGGATACATGCGATACGATAATGCACACCTGATAAGACGGCTTTCGCTTTACGCCAATTCTCTGAACCTTTTATCTTACGCGACAAAGAACGATTGGCACGTGTGAGTTTCCGTTCAAATCGCTTTAGAGGACGTGGATTATCGTAGGTGTCGCCATTGGAACACGTGGCAAGCGTATTGATACCTACGTCAATGCCTATCGGTTGTTTGTCGTCAAAGAGAGGGAGTTGGTGCTTATAGTTGCTAATATCGCAATCTATAAGGATAGAAACAAGCCAACGTCCGTTGCGTTTGGATACGACGACTTTACTGATTTTACCAGAGTATTTGAGTGCCTCACGCATGCGTATCCAACCGATTTTAGGTAACTTGATACGCTTTTTGTAGACTTCAATAGTTCCTGTTCCATTGTCCGCTTGATAGGATATTTTATCAGATCGTTTCTTATAGGTAGGGAAACTATTTTGTCCACTTTTCCAGCGTGCTACAGCATCACCAAAGTTATGGATAGCGTTTTTAGAAGCATTTTGTGAAAGTTCGCAACACCAGTGAAACTTGTCACCTTTAACAGTATTAAACTCACGCTTTATATCAATATAACTACGCCATTCGCCATTATCCAAACCTTGTTTGAACGATGACAAAGCGAAGTTATACGCAACACGGGCATAGCCAGCGTGTTTAGACATAAGCGTGGATTGCTTGTTATTCGGATTCAGTTCTATCTGTTGTGAGCGTTTCATTGGATTATCAAGTATCAAGCCTTTAACCCCTGCTAAGTAGGTAGGCAGACACGTTGCCTTGCAGCAACGCTTAGCATGTCTGCCAACTTGATATTATAATTGTACCACAATTTCAACCGAATGTCAAATTAGATTCTTATAGGTTTTTATAGGTTTTGATAGAGAATTACGAACTGCAACTTACCCCAGTCCCGCAGATCACTGGCGACTGCGCGGAGCCACTGTTCATGACTGTTGGCGAACTCGCGTTCCCACACGCCATCTGACTCTACATACCGCAACGCAGCCGAATCGATATGGTTCATGCCGATGGACCAAAAAGGTGCACCGTCGGGTGTGATGAACCACCAACGTCCGTCCCGTTTCTCAATTGTATAAAAGTCTGCCATCGTGGTTGGTGTTCCTTTAAAAATAAAACACAAAAGCGCAATGAATTGCGCTACTACAAACAGAAATTATTGAGGTGTACTTTTTAGATTCACTGTCTCGGCGGTTTAATCATCAGGTCTTCAACGATACGGACAAACGCACTATCCGACACCTTTGGATCCAGATAAGACCGAAAGCCTTGTTTCATCTCCCATTCATACCCATTCGACAATCTACCTTTGCCTTCTGTGACCTCAGTGAAATAGTCACCAACACCGCGGACACCGTATAAGACAGCCAACTGATCCCAACTGGAACGTCCCCTATACTGCCCGTTAAAACGTCGATAATACGCTTCACGCACAGGATTTTCAGCAGCTGTTTCCGCAAGTCTGGCACCGGTATGGACAGACTCTCCATAGTGGCTGATAACAAGGTGTGTGGGCCAATTGTGGATAACATATTCTGATTTATCAATCTGATTGTGACGAACTGTGTTGTACGGATCATCAACAACCAACGCCATCACCACGAGTTCGGTGACTTTCTGCTTAACGAGGTTAGAATCGGTTTTCAGGAGATCGTAGAGGTTGTTGAGGAAACCGACGCTGATAATTGTTACCGAGTCATCGGGTTGTTCACTAAGCACCTGTCGGTAAAGCTCCAAAGAACTCGGTGTAGGAGTGGTCGGGAGATGATGTGGAAAATTAGCGAGTGCATCCAGATAACTGGATTCATCAGGATCAGCGAGATCACCTTTATAGATACCAATGGGGATGTCCCCGCGGTTGTACCACGTATTTATCGCACAAATGGCACTGGCACCGCTCGGATGTACTTCGTTGAAACTGACGGCGAGGATTTCCGCCTCTCCGTTATCTGCAAGCGCGTGCAGCACAGCGAGTGCGCCGACATCATCTACATCGGTAGACATATCGGTCTCAAATATTACTTTTTTAGGGTTCATTTTCTCCGCACCTTCTGCCAGTAAATTAGACTGCGTTATTATCATAGCCAAGAACGTCAATATTGCTACAAGGCACGAAATCTTAAAGTTCCGCTCTAACATGAATATCTCCGAGTAACTTCAAAGATGCAATTTCTATTACGTAAGTATATTTGAAAAATCGACACATGTCAAGAACTCCGGCGTTTTGCGCCAGAGTCATTCAATTTTCAGTTGTCTGAATGCACGTCGCATGAATCAGAATCAGAATCAACGGTATGAATGCCTTAGGGCATTCCAAATCAACGGTATGAAGCCCGTGTGGGCTTCACCGGGGTATTCATGCCGTGTGGCATGAACCGGGGGCGAGTACGCCGCAAATCAGGATGGGCAGGATTATATGGACGTGAATATGTATTTAACTTAACGGTATATTTTCCAGCGATTTCCCTTAAAAATGTTACACCAGTGTAACATTTGGCGTATAGTGTGTAACGTTAGAGAACCCAGTCCCCGTAAGGGTTCGTTGATGTTTTATTTTTGATTTTCTATTTTGTTTGAAAAAAATAATTTGGCGAAAGTGTAACATTTTGTCGGTGAAGATTGTGGGTGTTATGCATGTATTGAGTTTTGACAGATTGCTCAGGTCGATTCTCCTTTGAAAATAGGTATAATATATTATATCATACTTATTAAATTTTGTAAAGTTAAAATGTATTG
The DNA here is from genome assembly GCA_965232115.1 of Candidatus Poribacteria bacterium. GTDB lineage: Bacteria > Poribacteria > WGA-4E > WGA-4E > WGA-3G > WGA-3G. The sequence goes on along the minus strand of OZ246958.1, from coordinate 789,616 downwards.
GTAATTTATATTCTTGAGGATTTAGTGTCAAAAACTTTACACACCCAGAATTACCTTTAGAACTTGCAAAATCATCAATCTTCGGTGTGGAGACTCCATCCTTTAGGTTGGGGAGGAAACACCGCCTCTTTTTTTTGACAAAATATGTCAAAAATGATATAATTCTTATATCACGGTGGCAGGCATAATCAGCGTTACCGCTTGGTAACGTGTCTGCCAACCCACTGATTAGGGGTAAAAACCGTGAAGCCGTGAAACACAATGAAAAAACAGAAACAGCATCGTAGAACCTACAAATACCAGATACGCGAACATCCGAAAAACAAACGTTTGGGCAATATGCTTGACGACCTTGCTGATGTGCATAACCACTTCTTGAAGTTGGAGAAACGCTATTACCGCATCTATGGTAAATATGCCGGACGCTATCGCCTGCAACCGCATTTGACAGATTTGCTCCAACGGACGAAAAAACACTGGGCATGGATACCGCGGGACACCCTTGACGCTGTGATTATCCGCTTGCATCTTGCTTGGGAAAAGTTTTTTGATTTCAAAAAACATGGCGGTCGAAAAGTCGGTATGCCAAAGTTCAAACGCAAAGACCGTTATCGTTCTGCGAAGTTTCAATCTGCCTATCTTTTCGAAGAAGAACGCGTCCGTATCTCTTTCAAAGCATGGGATGACACTTCGCAATCCTTTAAGTTCAATAAACGTTGGTTTTCTTTCCACCAACATCGTGAGTGGAAAGGTAAAGTGTATTATATCCAGATCCTTCGCGACAGTGTTGGGACCTATTGGCTCTATGTCGTGACCGATGATTCCTCTAAAGCAGTCCTGCCCGCTACGGGTGAAAGTGTAGGCGCAGACTTCGGAAACCTGAAAGACGCTTTTCTCACGCTCAACACCGGTGAGAAAATACAATCCCCCCAATTCCTGAAACAGTCCTTGAAACAACTTCAAACCCTCAACAAAAGCCTTTCTCGTAAAATCAAAGGGTCTCACAATTGGTGGCGTGCCGTCAGAGGATTGGCACGACTCCATCAGCAAGTTGTCAACCAGCGCAAAGACTGGCACTGGAAACTTGCCACAGACCTGTGCCGAAGGTTTGACCTGATAGCCACCGAGACGCTGAACCTTGAAGGTATGAAACGCCTTTGGGGACGCAAAGTCTCTGATCTTGCTTTTGGACAGTTTGTTGAGATATTGAAGTTCAAGTGTTTCAAACATAATCGTGAATATCGTCCTGTGGGACAGTGGACACCGACGACAAAGCCGTGTTCGGATTGTGGGTATCACAACAAAAATCTTTCTCTTTCTGATAGACAGTGGACATGTCCCGAATGTGGCTCTCACCACGATAGAGACGTAAACGCTGCGAGAAACATCTTACGGGCTGCTTGCGATCCCGCTGTGGAGACGATGTAAGTCGATTCTCAAGAGTCGCTGTTGTCTACGAAGCACAAGCCCCTGCCTTTAGGCAGTGGGTGCCTTGACCAACGCTATCGAAGGATGGGCAGTCGGTAATTCCAGTAGGATGCTCCGCACCTTAGACGGCGGCAACACGTGGAAGCGTATTGAATCTCCTGCAGATACACCGTTAATTGCAGTTCATTTTGTTTCGTCAGAGATCGGTTGGGTGCTAACCCAAGACGCAAGTTTCCTATCCACGACCGACGGCGGCAAAACATGGCAGATATTAAACGAAACGACAAAGCCAGTGATCCGTATCTACGACGACGAGCGTCGCCCCACAGAAGAACCGTGTGAACTTTACACCGCCCACTTCCAAGGGTTCGGGGAAGGCTGGGCTGCCGGTAAAGAAGGTCTTGTGCTACACAATAAAGACGGAGACACAATCTGGAGACATCAGGAAAACGAAACCTCGGCATCCTACCGCGACATCCAGATGGTAGAAGCGCATTACGGTTGGGCTGTCGGATCGTGGGGCAAGGTGCTCTGGACGAACGATCAAGGGGAAACATGGCATCTTCAGACGACCAACACAGGCTATGACCTCTACGGTGTGTCCTTCTTAAACCGCGTAGAAGGATGGACGGTTGGGAGAGATGGCATCGTTCTTCGTACGGCAGACGGTGGACTGGGATGGTCGGCAGTCAACACGGGAATCAGCACACACCTCTATGATGTCTTTTTTGTCAATAAAACGGAAGGTTGGATCGTCGGGGAAGGTGGATTGATTCTGCATACCAAGGACCGCGGCGCAACGTGGGAGATCGAGGAGTCCGGCACCAGCGAAGATTTGTATCACGTTGCGTATGTCGAAGGATTTGGTATAGTGGTGCTGGGTTCACACGGCACTATCCTAAAACGGAAATTAGATACTGAATCGTAGATTTAAAGTGCAGAAGGGTCCTCTTGGATAGAAACAGAGCAATATAGGTAAAGATGGCGCGAAGACGGTATTCCACCTGCGGTCGAAAAAACTCACGACAACATAGGGACAACTTAAGCGATGAAAATGTCAAGCATTTATTGAGTTCTGAACCTATGGTACAATCAGCCTGAACCGCACTGTCCTAACACTTCGGGAAAAGGGTTTCCAACAAACCTGTTACTGAACGGTTGACTATCGGTGCAATGTGTAGCTGATTCTGTAGATATGCTTCGTAGGGGGTGACGACACCCAAAATGAAACGGGTAATCGTGTCGTCATCTGTAGAGAGGCAGATGCTAACATCTTCTGAGACTTCCGCCGATACGCGGATTTCGCCATTACTAATAATAAGACTTGCCCGATGTTCCGAACCTTTGATGCCGATTGTCCCTTGCCAGTTTTTGTAAGTTCTGCTTTCGTTCAGTCGTTTGGAAAGCAATGGAGAAAGTTCGCCAAGTAACATCGGTAGATTGACGATCTTGAACATCCAGACCCAACCTGCATCCGACGACGTGTACCCAAAATTGTGGAACAGCGTTCTGACGTGATCTTTATCGCCTTCTGCTTCCGGTTCGTAGCGAATCCGTTTATATTCACGTTTCACCAGTTCGTTGTGCAACGCGCAAAGGAGTGCAGCACCGACCTCCTCAAGGAAACCTTCTGGATGCGTGGAACCTTCGGAAGGTTGTGGTTTAAGACAGAATTCGGTGATTGAGACATTCTTGTCCCTCTCATAGCATTGCGCTTGCACATACCCAAGCAGCTCTCCATCTTTCTCGGCGAGATAAATCAACCGAGTTTCCGACGTTCTATCCCTTTCGGCGCGTTTCGGCCTACGCTCCACCCGGTCGGCAAAAAATGCGTTGCATACGCTTGCCATTGCGACTTCATCTCCATGCAAGTATGGACGGACGACCAAGCCCTCAACCACTTTTGCCTGTTCGTGTTGCAACGCTTTGGTGAATTGTCGCCCTACCAATCCATCAACGAACCCAAAACTCCTGTACATTCCATGGGCGGTATTGTCCGTTCTGGTATGAAGAGAGATACAAGAATACTGGCGGACCAGTTCGTGAGACATTGACGCACCGAATGCCCACCGCGACAATCCCCTCCGACGATATTTCGGACTGGTATGCACCCAGCTCACGTAAGTACCAAGGACATGCGTGTTGTGAGGAAAATGGTGTGTATGGAGCGTTGACTCGCAAGTGGAAACGCGATAACCCTCGACGATCGGATAGAGATATAAGTCCTTATTGCGCTCATTGCGTTTGATATCCATCGTTAGGAGAGGTGCCCCATTTTTGTTGGTGATCCCTTCCTGTGAGAACCGTTCGGCAGTTGGGTGGTCAATTTTTTCAAGCAGGTATCCGGTTTCGAGTTTGTATCTGTAATCTTGGTGAGGCACCATCGCCACGAGCCGATCTATGATCTCGCCTCCTCGACCATTACAAACCAACATCAGGAGCACCATCGCCACGAGTCCGTTGTCCCCGGTTTCAGCCGTTAGCTCTTCAAGCACTTTGACACTCCCACAGCTAAAGCAGTGGGATTCTTGCTTCTGCATTTGCAACCTCCCGCGAGTGGAGGACTTACACAAACTCCACAAGCGTTTTATGTCTCGGTGTATCCCACCGCGACGTGTTTTAAGTTGATAGCTGCGTTGACATCCCTATCTATAGAGCGTCCGCAATTCTTACACTGATACTGTCTATCTGACAGCGTTAAGTCGTCTTTCTTGTTTCCGCAGGTGCTGCAATTCTTGGAACTTGCGAAAAACCTATCTGCCTGCACAATGGGAATACCGAGCGCGATGGCTTTCGTCTTAAGTTTCTCAAGAAAGCCACCGAGTGCCGCATCCGATAACGCCTTTGCTAACTTCCGATTCTTCAGCAAGTTGGAAACCTGCAGGGTTTCTATGCCGATTTTGGATGCACACTTAAGAATATCGGTCGTTGCCTGATGGTGAGCGTCTTTTCGGATACATGCAACTCGATAATGAAGTCGCTCTACAATTCGCTTTTGCTTATACCAATTCTGGCTTAAGAACACCTTTCGGCTTAACTTGCCTTGCTCACGGGCTAACTTTCGCTCGTAACGCTTAAGAGGTTTTGGGTTCTCATACTTCGTTCCATCGTCGAGCGTTGCCAGTGTGTTGATACCTACGTCTATGCCGATAGTGGGGTAGATGGAGCGTTCTATCTGGTGAGGTGTGCCAATATCGACTTGAGACCCAAACCAATCTACAAATGCTGACGACGCTGGACATCGATGGATCGGCGGTCGCACTTCTACAGATACAGACGCAAACCACCGATGCCCTGTTCTTGAGATGGTAACAGATACGATTTTTCCCTTAAAACGGAGTTCCTCAAACGTTCGTATCCAACCGATTTTCGGTAACTTGATACGTTTGCCTTGCATGCGGACAGCTTGCTCATCGGTTGTGTAGGAATGCCTACACCCGCGTTTCTTAAACTTGGGGAAGCCTGCGCGCTTTTCTTTCCAATGCTCTATCGCACGACCGAGATTTTTGATGGCGTAAAGCCCCGCGCGTTGGTCTTGTGCTTTCACCCAGTCGTGTTCGTATTTTCGTTTGTTCCAGCGATTGTTAAGGTCAATCTCTGAACGAAACACGTTATCTGACAAACTGACTTTGAAGTCCGAAAGGGCATTGTTATACGCAAATTTTGCATACCCACATTGCTGGTAAAACCACGCAATCTGATCGCGGTTTGGGCGTAATGCGATTTTGTGCGTCTTTATCATGGTATATCAGGTATCAGGCGTTTATCCCCTTACAAGTGGGAGGCAAGTCAATTACCAAGCGGTAATTCTTGTAAGACTTGCCAACCTGATACTCTAATTTTACCACATTTTGACGTTGTTTGTCAAATTAAAAATCACTTGCAAACCTACGAGTTGACTGGGTTGGACCCAAAGCGAAAGCATTGGGATTGTTAAGTGTTATCCTTCACAGACGAGGATGAGTCCTGCCTGTCGGCAGTAGTGCTGGAGGAGGTTCTGGAATGCGGTTCGGACTGCACCTTCGTGTTCTGCACCGATTTTTGCATAAGCTTTGAGTTCTGTGTAGTAGGTTTTGATGGGTTTATGGGTCGGTTTGATGTTGAGGGTTGGCATGAAGTTTCTCCGTGTATAGTTGGCGATTGGACTGCGGACAGTGCCAATTATACACGGATATAGGAAGCGGTTGCAAGGAGAAAATGTAGATTTGGCCCGAACAAGTTCGGGCATCCAGATGCTGAGGTATTACCGAAGAAAAAATAAAAAACGAACCTTTTTTTAGCAAACCCGACTAAAGAAGCAAAAGCAAAATGTGAACACCTTTGAAAAACATTGAAGGGATTCACACAACTAAAATTTTAATGGGAGAAATTGAAAATGAAGCAGAAACTTTTCACAATAGGCGCAATTGCAGTTATCGCTATCGTAGGTCTTTTCGTTTTTGAACACGCAACGTCGGCACAACGTCCGGATCGAAACGCACAAGGCGGGAATCAAGGGCGTGCTGGCGGCGGTCGGGGTGGTCAGATGAATATGATGAATATGGTCTCCATAGTCGATAATTCTTGGGTCGATTTGACATTCAGCGTAAAAGTAGATGACACAACACTCGTAAAAGCACGTCCAATCTATCAGGCGAGTCGCGATAAGTTCGCAGCGAAGATGAAAGAACTCCAAGCATCCGGCGATATGCGGTCAGCTATGACAGAGATGCAAAGTTATGCCGCAACTGTTGGTAAAGAGTTCCAAACCGCCCTCAAAGAGGTCTTGACGGCAGAGCAGATGACGAAACTCAACGAGCTAACGAAAGCACGTCAGGCAGAACAAGCGAACCGTATGAATCGCTGGCGTGGTGAAGGTGGTCGTCGCGGTGGCGGTGGTGGCGGCAGGCAATAGTTTTTGTAAATCAGGAACCACGCGTCTCATTCGTTATGATCCTACAGGTCGGGCAATACGTCCGGCCTTTTTTCCTTTTATAGTAGGTTTTAGAATTAATTTCACACTTCGTATCGGTGCGGTTAGGAAACCGCACCTACCGGGGGATGTTGAGAATGTAAAAGTATTTACGGGATCTACTATAAAAGGTGAGTTAGTCCAGTGCGGTTAGGAAACCGCACCTACCAATCGCGGAGGCGAGTTGGATATAAAGACTCGTTAGTCCAGTGCGGTTAGGAAACCGCACCTACCAATCGCGGAGGCGAGTTGGATATAAAGACTCGTTAGTCCGGTGCGGTTACAAACCGCACCTACCAATCAGGAAGGTAAGTTGAATATGGGGAGGACTAAAAACGTTTACCACCGCGCTCTTCGACCAGCCGGAGAATCGTCTCACGGTTTTCGGTGTCGCCGTATTGCTGAAACGCATTTGCGAGTTGCTTACCGGTTTCAATCAGAAGCGGATCTAACGTTTCAGATTCGCCGAATTTTTTGACGGAAGTCAATGCGAGTCGATATTTCTCAACAGCAGCAGTCAGTTGTTTTCGTTTTATGAGGGTAATCGCGAGCGCACATCGGGTTCTGGTGAGAATATCGTCCCGTGTTTTATTGGAACGCCGTCGGATGAGTTGGGATTCCAGCGATAATAAGTTCCTGAATGCCGGCATGTTAATCGGATCTCTCCGGAGGACAGTTTCAAAAGCCGAAAACGCTTTCTGGTGTTCACCTTGCACAAGACAGAGGTAACCGATGGTATTGTAAATCTGAGTGTCGCGCTCGGCTTCGGGGATCGCTTGGAATTCAGCCAAAGCAGCGGCGTATTCTCGTTGCCGCATGAGCGCATTCCCGTGTCGGATTCTCAGGTTAATCTGTTCCTCTTTCGCCTGTCGACTCTCCGGTGCTTGTGCCAAGACGCGCGATAGCTCAAGGGAAGCACGTTCATAGTCGCCAGCACCCTGATAGGCATTCGCCAAACTCATACGCAAATTCAGATCAGCAGGCGCGAGTTCGAGTGCTTTTTCAAGCAATTCAATCGCTGTTATATAATCTCCAGTATCACTGAGGCTTCGTGCGTAGTGATGATAGGCTGCGATGAGATTATGCAAAGCGTGATTCGCATTAGGATTGTCGTTATAAACATGTTGAAACGCCGATAGTGCCTCCGCATAGTCGCCTTTTTTGAGGTATAACTCACCGAGCAAATTGCGGATGTGCATCTCATCAGGATGGAGTTTCTGTAATTCGAGATACGCCTGCACCGCTTCCGCTAACTCACCCGCTTCGTTATGGGTATTCGCTTTTCGGGTGAATGCGTCGCTTAAGTTTGTGCGGGCAATATGCAGCGTCGGCATCAACTGCAGTGCATTCCGATACGCCTCGATCGCCGCATCCCATTCTCCACGATTCCGTAAGGTCACGCCGTAGTTATTATAGCATTGTGCAAGATTCTGCCGGGTCAGCGCATCAACAGGGTTAACGTCCATCGCCTTCTGGTAGTAGGTGATCGCTGTCTCAAATTCTCCAGCCTGCGCGTAGCCGTTGCCCATAAGTTGATACGTAGGCGCGTCGAGTGGCTCCATCTGCAGCACCCTTTCAAAAATGGCGGTGGCAGTATCAAAGTCCTTCGCTGCCAACGCTTTAAATCCTTTTGCCCGTAGCAGTTGATGTAGATTTCGCCGAGCGGCTTTGTGATAGGGAGCAATGTGCAGTGCCTTCTCAAACGCCTGTATCGCCTTCTCAACGTCCTTTCTGTCATAGTAGAAGATACCGAGCGTGTTGTAATCCGCGGGCGACGGTTTCTGTGTCACTCGATTCTCAACAAGTGCAATCGCCTGATCGGTTTCACCGGTTTCGTGGTAGATCTGGATGAGTTTCTCCACTGCGGGTTGAAATTTGGGATCCATCTCCTTACAAGCATGGAAGGTAGCAATCGCGGCGGGTATATCGCCTTTGTCGAAATATATGGCACCGAGTAGATAGTGGTGTCGGAGTCGTGTTTGCGGATCGGCATAGGGTTTCTGTTCAATTTCGGTTTTCAGTACCCCGATAGCGACATCATGCTGTGGTGTATTAAGGGGTGTGTTATAGAGCTTACGTAGCGTGGCTATATCGCGGGCGTTGGGTTGTTGCGCTGTCGCTGTTGGGTAACAGATGTCGCCGGGATGTGGACTATGTCCCCATAACCCGATTGCATGCGCAAACTCGTGGAGGCACACCGTCCGCAGCTCTTCCTGCGATAGGACACCGATCGTCCCGTCGCCTTCTAACATGAGAATAATCTCCACCGTAAAACTAATCTCGGATGCTGTTTCGTTCTCCGGGTCTTCAGCTGGACTGATAGGGCCCACGGCGAATCCTTTAGAAAAGGTACCGATTTGGACACTATCCTTGAGGCGCGTTAAATGGGCACTGCCGAGTCGGGTATCCTGAAAGTCGGCGAGAAAACCGGTATATCCCCAACTGACGCGGATATCTGCGTCTTGCGGCGTATCAATCTCCTCAAAGCGGACATCCCCATCACTCGCAGCGTGCCACGTTTGCATGGCATATCGGATTTCGGGTAAATACGGACTGTCTTTCAGGACAGGCGAGATGTAGACCCGGATCGGCATCCGTGTAAAACGGGTGATTCTCCCCTGAGAAAAGAGCGTGATGTGATCGAAATAGTCTGTATGATCTGCATGAGACGACACAGCGGACTGGTGTGCTGTAGCAGTGTTTAGCAGTATGAAGGCGAAACCAATTAACGCAATGTTCAAGATGTTTTTAGCGTACGTTCTGACATGCGAGGCACCTCTAAAAATATATCGTATCCTAATACACATAGACTGATTCCTTATGCTGTTCAGTGCCTGAATTAACTCCGGCTTGCCAGTTTGTTCGAGAAAATACTAATTAATCCCCCCAACATCACATATCCAAAAATTACCTCCAGCGCGACAAGAAAGCGCGCGGGAGCATTATCCGCGACGACATCTCCGAAACCCAGCGTTGTAAACGTCACAACGCTGAAATAGAAGCAGTCCGAGAAGGTTAACGCTCGGCCACTGTAAAAACCCGTTGTTTGATGGAAACGCGGTGCCCAGCTTTGGATCCACGCCGGCAGCCATTCTGGAAACGGCATATAAGCAAACGCAAACAAAACTGCCAAGAAAAAAGACCAGAGTGCCCAAATCCCTAAACTGCGCCCATAATCGGAACTCCACCGCCATAAGTGCGCCAATACAGGATTCCCCTGATTGAAGGCACGGATGAACTGCTGGTCAGCAACGTAGCGCTTGAAAAGTGGGTTCGCCGCTTCGTCTACCTGTTGGCTGTCTAAGTAGAATTCGGTGGGATGATGCTGTTCTCTGCTCAGCTTCGCTTTCACTGCCTGAAAGAGTGTATCTGGAATATATTGAGCATCGCGAAAGGCGGCAGCAGAGAGGAACTGTGCCCCCGTAAAGTTGGTACGCCCTAAAAATGTAGCATTATTGAACGTAGTGATTTCAGGGAACAAGGTTCCTGTACAATCAAGCGTGCCTTGAAACAGGGCGCGCCGAAAATTGACTTCAGTATGGAAGTTCGCCTCGTGGAAAACGGCGTTCTCCCGGAATTGAACCCCATGAAAATCAGCAATGCTATTAAATCTCGCCCGCCAAAAACTGGCACTTCTGCGGAACATTGCGCTGTGAAAATCCGCGCGTCTTTGGAAGGTAGCCTCACGGAATGCACAGGGACCGTATAAGACGGCTTCATCGAGGTCAAGAATCCCTTCAAAGAGGGTACGCCGAAAGTCTACCTCTTGTTGAAAAACGACTGCTCGGAAATTGACGATATTTCTAAATGTACATCCGGTGCACGTGAGCGACTTTTTGAGAAGAATCCTGTTGTGTTCATCCCGTTCTAGGCGGGTAGAAAAGATGTCAACTACTCCCTCAATTATGCAATTTGTAAGGACAACACGTCCAGCATCACCTTGTAACACCTCAAGGAAGGTTTGTGCACTAATTATTTCTCCGTGTTTTTCGTACATTCAGATCTACCTTCATACCAGAATCTCGTTGACGATTCGTGCTTCTTCTTCGACACCTGTCAAGCGATGGTCAAGCCCTTGGAACTTAAAAGTTAATCGCTCATGATCAATGCCGAGTTGGTGGAGAATCGTAGCGTTTATGTCCCGAACATGGACAGGGTCTCGGACGATATTGTAGCTAAAGTCATCCGTTTCACCATGAACGACTCCACCCTTTATGCCCCCACCCGCCATCCAGCGCGTAAAGCACTTCGGATGATGATCTCGTCCATAGTTATCCCGACTGAGTTTACCTTGGCAATAAACCGTCCGTCCGAATTCGCCGCCCCAGACGACTAAGGTTTCATCCAACATGCCGCGTTGTTTGAGGTCTTGGACGAGTGCTGTCGAGGGTTGGTCGATGTCGCGCGCCTGATTCCGAATGTTCTTCGGAAGGTCGCCGTGTTGATCCCAGCCGCGATGGAAAACTTGAACGAGGCGGACATCGCGCTCCATCATCCGACGCGCAAGAATACAACAGTTCGCAAATGTACCTGGGACCTTAACCTCAGGGCCGTACATCTCCAAAATATGGTCGGGTTCTTTCGACAGATCCGTAAGTTCGGGGACGCTTGTTTGCATGCGGAACGCCATCTCATACTGTGAGATACGGGCATGTGTTTCCGGGTCCCCAACCTCTTGGTAGAGTTCCTTGTTCAATTCAACAAGGGTATCCAGCATCTGTTTCCTTGCTTTCTCGCTGACCCCTTCCGGATTTGAAAGGAATAGAACAGGATCGCCTTGGCTGCGGAGCAGCACACCTTGATGTTCCGATGGCAGGAAACCAGACCCCCAGAGGCGATTGTAGAGTGCCTGCGCACCTTTCGGACCGCTCCATGTCGCATTCATTACGATGAAAGCAGGCAGGTTTCTGTTTTCACTACCCAACCCATAACTCAACCACGCACCGAGGCTCGGTTTTCCAGGACTTTCATCGCCGGTACAGAAGAACGTAATCGCCGGATCGTGATTAATGGCTTCAGTGTGTACCGTCTTGATAATCGCGAGGTCTTTCACCATGCTCGCGGTATGCGGTAGCAACTCGCTAATCCAGACACCATCCCCCCCGTTGTCGTGCTTCTTGAACTCAAATATAGAGGGTGCGATGGGGAACTTATCCTGTCCAGAGGTCATCGTCGTGAGCCGTTGCCCCATTCGGACAGACTCAGGAAGGTCGGTATCGAACCATTCCCCCATATTCGGTTTATAGTCATACAGATCCAGTTGCGAAGGTGCCCCAGACATAAAGAGGTAGATCGCACGTTTCGCCTTCGGTGCAAAATGAGGTAATTCTGGTAAACCGCCGAATCTCGGTTTCGCTTGACCCTCAAGCGCATTGACAACGCCGTTGGGCATCAATGTAGCGAGTGCTGCAGCACCAAGCCCCGACGCACATTTACTAAAGAATTGGCGACGGGTTTCAAGTTTCAGATATTCTTTAATCGGATCCATTTCTTACTCCTCTACCCTTTATTCAGGACTTCATCCAGATTGAGAATTAGGTTTGCAATCATTGTCCATGCCGCGACTTCGACTGCGTTTAAGGTTTCATCAGGTACCGATTCACCGACAGTAATAAGTGCTTTTGCTGCTTCGGGATCAGCTTCCAACTCCTGATAATGCGCTTGGAATGTCTTTAGTAAAAGTTCCTCTTCAACGGGTTTCGGTAGACGGGCAGTCGCCGCTTCAAAGAGATAGGCGATGCGCGCCTGGGGTGTTTTGCCGCCTTCTTTAATAGCACGCTCCGCGAAAGCACGTGCCGCTTCAAAGAACTGTGGATCGTTCATCAACATTAACGCCTGCATCGGCGTGTTCGTACGCTCACGACGGATAGTGCAAGCCTCGCGGGATGGTGCATCCAAGATGTTCATCTGTGGCGGTGGTGCGGTACGTTTCCAGAAGGTGTAGAAACTTCGACGATAGACTTTATCGGGACCGGTATCCTGAACAAACGTATCGGTATTCGATCCAGTGAACCCGACGGCTTTCCAAAGCCCATCCGGTTGCGGCGGTTTGACACTCGGACCGCCAACTTTGGTATACAACAAACCACTGACAGCGAGTGCATTATCACGCACCATTTCGGCATCAAGTCGGTATCTTGGGCTACGGGAGAGCAGGGCGTTATCCGCATCACGTTCCAATTTTTCAGGCGTAACTTGAGCACTCTGACGATAGGTCGCTGAAGTGAGCATCAATTTGAGCATTTTTTGGACATCCCACCCCGAGGCGATAAACTCGGTTGCGAGCCAGTCGAGGAGTTCGGGATGCACTGGCGGTATGCCTTGTGTGCCGAAGTCTTCGGCTGTTTCCACAATACCGGCACCAAAGACGTTTTGCCAGAACCTGTTAATTGCGACCCGCGCGGTGAGCGGATGTTCCGGCAACAGCAACCACTTCGCGAAACCGAGACGGTTCGGTAACGTATCCTCTGGCAGCGCAGGCAGGACAGAAGGGGTTTGTGGATAGACCTGTTCCTCTCGATGCTGATATTCACCACGTGCTAAAACATAAGCACCTCTTGGCTCCTCGCGCTCCTCCATGACAAGCGTTGTCGTCAAGGAAGCGTCCAGTGTATTCCGCTTTCGCTGGACCTCGGCTAAGTCAGTAAAGCGTGCTTTCAGATCAGCAAATGCACGCTTTGCATTTTCATTCACCGTCTTATCGGGTGTGACGTTGTTCCGATAGTAGTCCCGAATTTGTGCCTGTTTCTCAGTCTCGCGTTCACCACGAGGCATACCCGCAATTTCGACAACGGCTGCGGGTATCATTGGCGCGTCGGTTTCAATACGGAAATAGAAACCGGAAAGACCTGAATAGTTGACAACTTTCAGGAGGAGCGTATTATTCCCGGGTTTGAGTTGTACCTGGATTTGCTCTTGGTCGGCACCCGCGTCCCGTTGGACGTTTTTGGAGAGGACTTCTGTTCCATTCATCCACACCTTGAGTGCGTCGTTACTGCCGATATAGAGTTGCGCTTTCTGTTGCGTAACAGAGGCTATGTTTCGGAAAACGTAAGTCGCACTGTTTTCACCAACGATGTCGTTATGAACCTGTCCATCAACCCAATGCGCCTGCTTCTCCCATTTGACGGTCTTGCCGTTCACTTCAAAAGTGTCGTTTGTGTTGACGTTTTTCGTTTCAGGTTCATAGACTTGGTAGAAAGCGAGGTTACCGTGTTCTGCCGTAAAGGGACCCGCGGCGTGCCAGTCTCCTAAAGTCATTTTGGAACCGATCGGATAGATCGTCGGGGCATCTGTCAGGGCGAGTCGGAGCCGTCCCAGGCTCTTCTGCCGTAAGTCGTACTCATGCTTGAGACGGATCTTCACGCTACCGCCTTCCATTCCAAAAGGCGCAGCGACAAGAAAGATTGCTTGCCGATTTTCGATTCGTCTGTCAAGTGCCCATCCGGTTTCTGGCTTGTCGTCAATCGCATTCGCAACGACACCCTCAAGTCCGTCTTCACCAAGTGCCTGTTCGTGGTCCGCCCACGCTTGCACTACCGGTATACGTGTCCACGGATCCTCAGGATCGACATCCGCAGTTTCACTTTCCACATCCGTTTCGGTTGATTGGCTTTCGGCTCTCGGCTCTCGGCTCTCAGCGGCTTGATTGGAAGGTTGGAAGGTTGGAAGGGCATCGGTTTCGTTATCGGCGTGTATTTCAGTTTCACTGTCCTCTGTCGGAGATGTGTTGGTATCTACCGTGGATGGAGCGATGAAGACAGCAAAATCGGTTAAAACAACGTTACTGTTAGCACTTCTTCCGACCCCGCCTCTCGGGAAGGATTCGTGTGTAAGCCCTTCCAATCGGACAGCACTCCATTTCCCGGGTGGCAGTTCTGCAACAACTTCGTAAATTTCCTGTTCTGGATTGGTGCCGCTGGCTAAGATAGAGTTATCTTCCAAGACTTCGAGTGTCGCGCCGCCTTTAGAGTAGAGCGATGTCGGTTTTAACGTTGTCCAGCGGGGCATCCTATTTTCCCAAGCGATTTGGGTTGCATCTACTTCAGGGATAGGTGCTTTCGTCTGTGCATCTAATTCCGTAATCTGTTCATCAAACGCTGCGAGTTCGGCTTCCTGCTCCGGGGTTGGCAGCTTCACAACAGGCGGAGAGTCCTTGCGGTTGCCGTCCATAGCCTTTTCGGTGATATTGTTGAAATAGGCGTAGAGTTGATAGAATTCCTTCTGCGTAATCGGATCGTATTTATGATCGTGGCACTGGGCGCACCCGACCGTCAATCCCATCCAGACAGTAGAGGTTGTATCGGCTCTGTCAATGGCGTACTGAACGTAGTACTCTTCGTCAATAGAGCCACCTTCGCTTGTTGTGACGTGGCACCGATTGAACCCAGTGGCGATGAGTTGCTCAAGCGTCGGTTCTGGCAAGAGATCCCCCGCCAGCTGCTCAATCGTAAACTGGTCAAACGGCATATTTTCATTAAACGCCTCAATCACCCAATCTCGGTAGGGCCACATTTCACGGTAGTTATCTAAATGGAGTCCGTGGGTATCTCCATAGCGCGCAACATCCAACCAGAACCGTGCGAGATGTTCGCCGTATTCAGGCTTTGCCATGAAAGAATCAATAAGCTTTCCGTAAGCATCGGGTGAATCATCTTCGAGAAATCGGTGGATCTCCTCGCGTGTCGGTGGTAAGCCGGTGAGATCGAAACTTAAACGTCGGATAAGCGTCCGTTTGTCGGCTTCATTTGCCGGACTGAGTCCGTCTTTTTCAAGACGTGAGAGTATGAACGCGTCAATGGGGTTTCGGATCCAGTCTCCGTTTTTGACATCTGGTGGTGTCGGACGGGCTGGCGTTGTAAATGCCCAATGTTCTTCCCATTTCGCGCCTTCTCGGATCCATTGGGTAATGACATCAATCTGTTCTGGTGTCAGCGTTTTATTGAAACCTGCCGGCGGCATACGATAATTGTCAACGTTGGAAGCAACGCGAAGATGGAGTTCGCTCTCTTCAGGCTTACCCGGAACGATGACTGGGTATCCGCTCGGTTCGGAGAATGCGCCTGCTTTCGTGTCAAACCGCAGGTTAGCCTCTCGTGTCTTTGCATCGGGTCCGTGGCAGGCGAAGCAGTTATCGGCAAGGATAGGTCGGACATCAAGGTTGTAATCAACGGTTGCTTGTGTAGACTCGCTTTCTTCTTCCGCAAATACTGAGGAAACCCCCAGTACAACGAGGCAGAAACACACTAACATGACCGATAGTGGAATTGTATTAGCAGTTTTCACTGGAACTCTCTCCCTTTTCAACGTTTAGGATGCAGTTCACACGTTTCCAAAAATAAAAAGCGTGAGTTACAATTTGCTATAGCAGAATTAGCATATTGTGACGCTTCAGTAAGCCAAAGGTTTAGCAGCAATTTTACGGTATGGTTGCTTTTTTGTCAAACATTTTATTTTCTGTTAAGGACACTGAGTTTTCGTTGACACTTCAGAACAAACGTAGTATAATTTTAGTGTTGGTATTAAGACGGTTTCAAGTGATGGACGCATCGAATGGTAAGCAGGAGATTTTGTTATGGCATTTAGCGATTTCAAAACAATCCCTGACGTTCAGAGAAAATTTGGTATCCGACACATCGAAAATGACTTCATAGAAGTTGATGGCGGCTTGCTCCCTTCAGAACAGTTTTTGCAAGAATTGGAGTTTAGCAGGCAGCATATTCCTATTTTTGCCTCCGAGGGTGCCCGATGTGAAGCCCTTATCTTCCCTATTTTGCGGGAAGTCTATAAAGCGTACGCTGCCAATTACACATTATGGATAAAGGCACCTCTTACCTACGATGAGACGCTGAGCGGCACACCCGATTACTTTGTTTCAACACGATCTGAATTGGGCATGCTTATTGTTGGTACGCCGTTGATAATTTTGGTTGAGGCAAAGAAAAACGATTTTGAACAAGGTTGGGGACAATGTTTAGCGGAGTTAGTCGCCGCGCAAAAGATAAATGAGGATATGGAACATCCTGTGTACGGTATTGTCAGCGACGGCACGTTGTGGCAGATTGGACACCTTATCAACGAAACCTTCACCCAAAACAGAACGAGTTTTAGCGTGGATAATTTGCCTGTCCTATTTGGTGCAGTTGATTCTGTCTTCAAAGCGGCAAGTGAAGTTAATCAATCTTCTGAAAAATAATAACATGCTGCCACGGCAAGTCCCTGAGCGTCTCTACCCAAACAAGCGGATGCGGTGTCGCCTCTTTAATCACTTGCAATTCACTCATCTTGTGTAGACGTTTGATCGGAACCTTCGGATCCTCGGCACGGTATTCCACGAAGACAACCCTCCCACCCGGTTTGAGGGCACGACAAATATTCTGCATCATTTCGTAGGGATGCGAAAACTCGTGGTAGACATCCACCATAATCGCTAAATCCACCGATTTGGGTGGTAATTTCGGATCGGTAATCGTGCCTAATACCCCTTTGATATTGGTAATACCCTCTTCCGCCATCTTCTTGGCAAGGATGTCAAGCATCTCCTGCTGAATTTCTACACCGTAGACAGTACCTGTATCGCCGATTTTCGGTGAAATGCGCCGAGCAATATAACCTGTGCCGATACCGATATCCGCCACGACATCCCCCTCTTTGAGTTTCAGCAATTCAACAAGCCGGTTCGGCATCTCTTCACGTTCACGTTCAGGACGTTCTAACCACTCTGCGCCTTGGTGTCCCATCACATGAGAGATTTCCCGTCCCATGTAGAATTTACCGATACCGTCTCGACTCGGTGTCCGCTGTTCATAGCGTGTGCTTACTGGACGCTGCGTGTCTTGTGCAGCTGGGGCGTAATCCAGTGGAAAAACTATCGCAACAAGGCACGCTAAAATACAAAGTTTTCTACGCATTGATTTCATTTCCTAAGTTGCTAAGAATTACCATCTTCCGAGGTAGAGTCCACGATTTTCCATGGGCATCGGCACTCGTTTTCCTTGCTGCCGTTGTGAATCAACAATCGCGAAGACCATCTCCGTGCTACGGTGTGCGAGCTGAATATTCCCTTGCGTCTCGGTATCGGTATCAATCGCATCAACAATATCTTCAATGCAGCCGACAGTGCCGCTTTTCCGCTCAAAGGGTGGGAATTGCGCTTCCAAAATTTCGTTAAACTGTCCTTGCCGTTTGCGGAGGTAAAAACCGAGTCCATTATTGAGTGCACGAATCGTGCCTTCACTACAATTCACCTCGAATTCGTAAGCCGTGCCGGGAATACTGATGCCGTTGATACCGTTCTCAAAACGGATGAACCCCATCACGATACCGGGATCGGTTTCCGTGCGGTTGTCTTCAAAATCGGCATCGTCAACAGCGACATTGCCCTGCACGTATTCTATTGGAGAATCGCTTGCTAAGAAGAGCAGCATGTCCGCTGCATGCGTATATCCCCAGAGGGCAGCACCGCCGCTATAAGCGATAATAGAACGTCTTTCGCCAAGTTCACCACCTTCGAGGATTTCACGCATTTTGATGTATCCGGGCGTGTAACGGCGCTGCGTGCCGAGGTTGAACTTGATGTTGTATTTCTCACATACCTCCAGCATAGCGTCCGCCTCTTCCATCGAAGCACAGAGCGGCTTGTCGCAATAGATACCCTGCACACCGTTTTCTGCGGCGAATTGTGTAATATCTGCATGATTGCCGGGACGGGTGGCGATACTCACTATGTCTGGTCTCTCTTGGACTATCATCTCGCGATAGTCTAAATAATACTTCGGAATATCCCACTTGTTGCAGACGTATTGTGCTTTCTCTTCAACCACATCTGCAGCGGCGATAAGGTCTGTTCGTTGAAAAGCGGTATACCCCGCGGCATGCGAATAGGGTAGCGCGCCGTGTGGCGTTGCGCGGACCTCTTCATCAATCGTGCCACCCATTCTACCACAACCGACAATGCAAACACGGTACTGATTCGTTGCCATTTGATCATCCTCCCAATTCTTCTGATACCACTCTAAACACTCAACTCTACAATATCCTGTTTGACAATCTCTTTGGTATGCTGATAAGATGCCGTCTGCACCAACTCCTGTACTTCAGGCGTTAAGCGGTTAATAATTGTCTCCGGTAGACTCACCTTCCCGTCATATTGTGGACGATACCGGAGAATCAAGAAACGTCTATCCCGGTCCTTCGGTTTCCATTGCAAGACCCCATGTGTCAATAACTCTGAGATGACGACAAAATCACCTGCCTTGGGTGTGATATTTGTGAAAACATCATCGGGTTCCGGATCGATACCGTCGGTTCCTGGTGTCAGGAGATCTTCAGGTCTCTCAAATTTGCTTTTATGTGAGCCGGGAATAACAATGAGTCCACCATCGCCGGGGTGTACATCCGTCAAATAAAAGAACGCTACAAAATCGTTGCAGTAGATTTGGCTACCCTTAATTTCATAACGGGTAAGCCAGTGTCGTCCTTCACGTGCACAGTGCAAACCTGCCGGATTCGTTCCCATCGGTTGTCGATCTGGATTGTGTTGTTCAAGCGTAAGCGTGCCAGTGACAAAGCGCGGTTTATTGAAGGTGAACTCCTTGATGAGGTGCCAGATAGCCGGATGCACCGTCATCGCCTCAAGCGATCGGTCAAAGGCGAATCCGTGCTCATATCGCCCGCCCTTGCCGGGTTCTAATTCACGCGGACGCGTTGTAAATCCTTCGGGACGCTCATCAAGGGGTGTATAAATATACCGATCCACAGCCTCCTGTGCTGCTTTTAGGGCATTACCCTTGACGGCTCCCTTGATGTGCAAGTAGCCTGTAACGTCGAACAGATAACGTTGCTCGGGGGTCATTTCTCACTCCTTGTCTTCATGCAAATTGTCCGATCAAGACTCAGGAACGCCTATGCAACGGATTGTATCATATTTTGCGATTTTAATGTAACCTATTTCAAGAAACATTTAAGGCTGTTTATGGTAGATGTCAAATATTAATTGGACACTTTGCATCGGCGAGGTTAGGAAACCTCACCAGCGGTGAATGTGTTGGTGAATCTAACCCAAAACTTACTCTTGCCACCTCCGCCTTTCTATAGTAAAATGTTTAAAAACGAAGTAGAGGGTACATAATGAAACTTGGATTTGTAAGCGCGATTTTACCGGAACAGACGTTGACAGAAGTTGTTCAATTCGCCGCAGATACTGGCTTCGATTGTGTCGAATTGATGTGTTGGCCCAAAGGGAGAGCGGAACGGCGTTACGCCGGTGTCACGCACGTCGATGTAACAGATTTTTCCCAAGCGGAAGCGAATGAAGTCCTACAATGCGTTTCAGAGGCGGGGGTAACCATCAGTGGTTTAGGCTACTACCCAAACCCACTGACACCCAATGAAACTGAAGCGGCTATCTACAGCGAACATCTCAAAAAACTGATTCTGGCGGCGGAAAAATTATCTTTGGACATCGTAAATACGTTCATCGGTCGGGATCAGACACGGACTATAGACGAGAATTGGGACCGTTTTAAGCAGGTATGGAAGCCGCTCATTCAATTCGCCGTCGACCACGGCATTCGCATCGGCATTGAGAATTGCCCGATGTTTTTCACTGAAGATGAATGGCCCGCCGGACAAAATCTCGCCTACTGTCCTGCGGTTTGGGAACGGATGTTTGAGGAGATTCCGTCTCCCAACTTCGGACTCAACTTCGATCCATCCCATTTTATCTGGCTGCAGATGGATTATCTGAAACCGCTCGTTACTTTCGCTGACCGGATCTTCCATGTGCATGCCAAAGATGTCCGGTTAAACAGAGCAAAACTCGATGAGGTCGGCATCCTCGCAACGCCTTTGTCGTATCACACACCGAAACTGCCGGGGCTTGGTGATGTGGATTGGGGCAGCTTCTTCTCTGTCCTCAGTGATACCGGTTATGATGGTGCAGTCTGTGTCGAGGTAGAGGATCGCGCTTATGAGGAGACTTTGGAGATGCGACAACGCTCCTTACAGCAGAGCCATATCTTCTTGAGGCAGTTCACTGGATGATCTAATGAGCAGTTACGACTGGTTGGACCCAGAATTTGCCACAATAGAACAAGCAGGGCTACGCCGCCACCTCCGTACGGTCATGAGCGCGCCAACGGGGACGATTACGCTCGATGGACGAGATGTTGTATTGCTGGGTTCAAACAACTATTTGGGGTTAAGCACGCACCCAAAGGTAGTCGCCGCTGCCGTTGAGGCGACGCAAACCTTTGGCACAGGTGCAAGCGGCTCTCGCTTGATTTCAGGAAATAGCGAACTCTATACAACTCTGGAATCCAACCTCGCGAAGATGAAAGGGACTGAAGCCGCACTGGTTTTCAGTTCCGGTTATGCTGCAAATACAAGCGTCATTCCTCTACTTGCCGGGGAAGGCGACCTCATCCTAAGCGATGTCCTTAATCATGCCAGTATCATAGACGGATGTCGCCTCAGTCGTGCCACGAAAAAAGTCTATCGGCATTGCGATGTGGAACATCTCAAAACCTTGTTATCGGAATCCACTGCGTTTCGGCGTAAACTCATCGTGACGGACAGCGTTTTCAGCATGGACGGCGATATCGCGCCTCTCCCGGATATTTACGAAGTTGTCATGGAATACGACGCGATGCTACTGGTAGATGACGCACATGGATTTGGTGTATTAGGGAAGGACGGAAGCGGCACCATTTCACATTTCGGTCTCGATGGGAAAGAGATTATCCAAATGGGGACACTCAGCAAGTCGGTTGGTGCGCTCGGTGGGTATATCGCGGGGAGTCGTGCGCTGATTGCGTTGCTTATTAATCGCGCTCGCGGATTTATCTTTACAACCGGACTACCTCCAGCGACGTTAGCAGCGGCAAACACTGCGCTCAATGTCATCCGATCTTCACCTGAACTCCGAGAAAACCTATTCTCACACGCGAAACGCCTCAAAACAGCACTGATCAATTTCGGCTATACCTTACTACCGAGCGAAACACAGATTCTCCCCGTGGTATTAGGGAGTCCACAACGGGCAACACGTGTTGCAGAAGCATTACTCACGGAAGGTGTATTCGCACCAGCAATCCGTCCACCGGCTGTGCCAACTGGAACAAGTCGTTTAAGGCTTACCCTTATGGCAACACATACGGATGCAGAGATTGAGCAGGCGATTGAGGCGTTTGCTACGTGCGGTAAAATTTAAAAGTGTACTAAAGTCCCTTCTGAGCAGATGCAACTTTCTAACTTTAGGCACTTTGAACTTGCAAAATCTACTATCAGCTAACCGCTAATTGTCAATTTGCCACTTACGGTTTCTTGCGATTTTTGTCCGTTCATGCTAAACTATCGCAAATTCTATTACAAAGAGAGACATATCAGAAATGAGTACAAAAGCACATATCATCGACTTTGAGAAGCAGACCCCCATCGACCGCGGAACGGGTGTGAAAACGGTGCCTTTAGCGGGTAAATGGATCGATTCCACCTCACTTACTAACGGTGTAACGGCATTTGATCCCGGCGCGGCGATTGCGCGTCACTACCATAATTGCGATGAGTCCGTTACGATTCTCGAAGGTGAAGCGACCTGTGAAGTGGATGGCGATGTATTTACCATGAAAGCCTTCGATACGACCTTCGTCCCAGCGGGCATTCCACACCGATTTTGGAATGACAGCAACGCTCCGATGAAAATCTTATGGACGTACGCCTCTGTCAATGTAACCCGCACATTTACAGAGACGGGTGAAACGGTAGCACACCTATCATCGGGCGATCAGGCAGTTGTCACCTAACGACGACTGAGGAGACCGAAAATGTCCCTCCAAACTTATATTAAGGACAATCAAGCTGCGCTCTGTGCGCTGCTACAAGAACTCGTCAGGATCCCGACCGTCAACCCACCCGGCGAAAATTATGCTGAGATTGTTGGGCTACTTGCGGCAAAGTGTCAAACATTGGGAATGGACACACAGATTGCTGAGGTCCCAACGGAGCGTGCAGCACAAGTTATCTCAAACGCAGCGACGCACCCGCGGCTAAACCTCATTGCCCGTTGGGATGTGGGCGCAGAAAAGACGGTGCATTTCAACGCCCACTACGACGTGGTGCCGGTTGCAGGGGACTGGCGTTTCGATAATCCATTCAGTGGAGAGATCGATGGCGAATGGCTCTATGGTCGTGGTGCTGATGACATGAAAGATGCCATTGCTGCGCTCCTTTTTGCAATTGCGGCACTCCAAGAAACCGGCATCGAACCGAACTTCAATATCGAATGTTCTTTCACATGCGATGAAGAGACTGGCGGACAGTTGGGAGCAGGATACATTGTTGAGGAAGGGCTGGTTCATGCGGACTACGTTGTCAACTGCGAAGGCGGTTCGGAGATGAACATCGGCAACGGACACAACGGCGTACTCTGGTTAGAAATTGATGTTGAGGGCAAGGCAGCGCACGGTGCACAACCCGATAAAGGGATAAACGCCTTCGAGAAGACCGCCGAACTCGTGACGGCGTTGCAACGGGTCAAACGGAACTTGAAATCGCCGGAACGCGCATTTAAACTCCCTGACGGCAACGATCGTTATCCCACCTTGAACATCGGTGGCACATTCCGCGGCACCGATGGCGATAAAGTTAACACCGTCCCGGCGTGTGTAACGTTCTCAATCGACCGGCGCATCACACCGAATGAAGAACTTGAATTCGTCGAACTCGAACTGCGAGAAGCGATTGCTGGTGCATGCCAATACTATCCCGACTTGAAAGCAGAGGCGCGTGCTATCTTGCGAATTGAGCCGTGTTTGACAGATACGGATTCACCGATAGCCCAAGCGTTCGCCGATGCGGTGCGGACTGTCCGTTTCAATCAACCACGATTTAGAAACACTACGGGATTCACAGACTTACACTATTTCGTCAATACGGGGTTATCGGGAGTTGGCTACGGTCCGAGTGGTGAAGGTGGGCATGCTATCAATGAGCGTGTGAACATCCCGGATTTGGTCAGGACTTCTGCCATCTATGCAACCTTTATGACGCGAGCGGAACTGTAATGCAAGAACTGACGCAAGACCAACTATTTTGAGTTGCTATAGGCGATTCGGACATGTTACTATAATCTCACATTTTTGGGAATATACATTTTGGAGGGAACTAATCGTCATGATTATTAGCCGACTGATTGCAAAAAACTGGCGGAATTTTCAGCATATTGATGTCCCATTGAATGAACGTCAGTTCATTGTTGGCCCAAATGCTTCTGGTAAATCCAACCTATTGGACATTTTTCGATTCCTTCGAGATATTGTTAAGGTGGAAGGTGGAGGATTTCAAAAAGCTGTCAAAGATCGAGGCGGGGTCTCCAAAATTCGGTGTCTGTCCGCGAGACAGGACCCGGAAGTTGGCATCGAAATTCATATAGCCGATACCCCAGAGACTCCTACTATCTGGCGCTATGCTTTGGCATTTCGTCAGGAACCTCGTGGGCATCGCAGAACCTTTATCGCAAATGAACGTGTTTGGAAAGAAAATAAACTTATCCTTGATAGACCGGATGCAGAAGATAGGGCAGATTGGGATCGACTCACTCAGACTTTCCTTGAGCAAATTAATGTGAACGTCAAGTTTCGAGAAATTGCACAATTTCTCCGAAACGTTACTTATCTTCATTTGGTTCCGCAGCTGCTTCGTTTTTCAGATTCAATACAAGGCAAAGTTATTGAAGAAGATCCATTTGGACAAGGATTTCTTGAAAGGGTTGCCAGTGTTAACGAAAGAACACGTCGTTCCCGATTAAAGAAAATTGAATCGGCACTTAAAATCGCGGTTCCCCAATTTAAGCAATTGGAATTTCTTCGCGACGAAAATACAGGACGTCCGCACTTACGGGCACTCTACTCCCATTGGCGCGCCAATGGAGGTTGGCAACAAGAAGATCAATTTTCTGATGGGACACTGCGGCTACTTGGACTTTTGTGGTCTCTCCTTGAAAACGATTCAGTTCTACTATTGGAAGAACCTGAACTTTCATTAAACGCTGGAATTGTAGCACAATTGGCTCCACTGATATCAAGGATGCAGAGAAGTAGGAGATGTCAGGTATTAGTGAGCACTCACAGTGATGCTCTTCTCAAGGAACCAGGCATTGATAGTAAGGAGGTACTTTTATTGATACCCTCCAAAGAAGGGACAGATATTAAGCCCTCCTCTGATCTTGATGAAGTACCTACACTCCTTGGAAATGGATTTACAATTGGCGAAGTCATTCTTTCGCGAACTCGCCCCGAAAATGCTGAACAGTTGAGTTTATTAGAATGAGATTAAACAGTGTAATTCTTGCGATTGAAGATGAACTCAGCGAGGCAATTTCAACCAAAATTCTAAAGAATTTTGGTATTGGAATCATTACCGTACTCAGCGAAGGGGGAAATGCTTATCTTCGGCAAAAAGCCCCCGAACTTAACAGATCTGCCAACGGAATAGACATTTTCCTCTTAACCGATTTAAATTCGTCCGAGCGTTGTCCTGTGGAACTCATTAACTCATGGATTAAAGGTCCGCTCAATCCAAGATTTTTGTTGCGAGTAGCAATTATGGAAGTCGAATCATGGCTTATGGCAGATCGAGAAGGTTTGGCGCACTTTCTGGCAATACCAGTTAATCGTATTCCAACCAACACAGATGATATTCCTGATCCCAAAGAATTCCTTGTTTCGCTTGCAAGAAAGAGTAAAAAAAGAAAATTGCGAGACGAATTAGTCCCGAAACAAGGAGCAAGAATTCCAATAGGTTACGGATATAATACCCGTTTAATCGAATTTGTCCGAGAACATTGGAATATAGAACGCGCTGCCGCCGTATCACCAAGTCTACAACGCACTTTGGATCGACTTCACCAAGCAAGACGGACAGGTGCTAACCAGTGAGCAAAAGATTCCAACGCCACATCGAAGATTTCATCTGCGGATATTGTGGTGCCGCCGTCACAGGAGACGGTTATACCAACCACTGCCCAGAATGTCTCTGGAGCCGACACGTGGACGTCAATCCCGGAGACCGTGCTGCATCCTGTGGCGGCATGATGGAACCGGTCGGATTCACGATAAAACACAGCAATTATATCCTTACCCACCGCTGCACAACATGCGGTATTGAAAAAAACAACAAAACATCAAAAAATGACAGTTTTAAGGCTATTCTTAGCCTACAAGGAGAACTAAATGTCTAAAAAAGGAATCCTTGCAGTCGCAGGTATCTGCATCGCTGCTATCGCCGCGATCGTTTTAGCGGTGTTCTTGCATTCGACTTCCAACAAACTCAAACAGACACAGACTGAGTTGGCTACCACTAAAGCGACTTTGCAAACAACTGAAACAGAAAAAGCCAATCTGGAGGCTAAACTCACTGAAACCCAAGCCACATTGGAAAAAACCCGTTCGGAACTCAGTCAAACACAGGAGATACTACAAAACGCAAGTGAAGCCGCTCGGAAAATCGCCGCTGAACGGAACGCCCTTCAAAAAGACAAAAGCGCCCTTGAAACCGAAAAAGAGAGCCTCCGCGCAAAATTGACCGAGATTGAATCGGAACTCCAACGCATTCGCGTGCAATCGCAACGTTCAATCACTGCCATCCAGGAGAGATTTAAGGATACCGTCGGTGCGGTGTTAGACGACGCAGGACGCTTGAAACTCGATGTAAAGGGGAAAATTCTCTTTGAAACAGGGAGCGCGATTCTGAGTACTGAAGGAAAAATGCTTCTCGATGCGATTGCACAAGAGATACTGCTAAATACAGATTATGCGGATTATGCCGTGCGCATTGAGGGACACACGGATAACGCTCCTATTGGTGGTTCTGAGATCCGAAATTGGGACCTCTCAACCGAACGCGCCATCGCTGCCGTGAAATACTTGCAGGTACACGCCGGGGTTGACGCACAACGCTTAGCCGGAACGGGATATGCCTTTTATCAACCGATAGATACCGCCAATACACCCGAAGCCAAAGCGAAAAACCGGAGAATCGAAATTATTCTCGTCCCACCGCAAGACTTTTTATCCGAACTTCTGACTTCACTTCAGAAAGTAATGGTATCCATTGAGGCAAAGGAGACGGAGTGATTCTATTTGTCGGATTTCTTTTCCGAGGCAGCGCGCTTTGCCTCAGCTGCGAGTTCGGCGGCGCGCTGGATTGACCGTCTCATCTCATCCATCCTTTCAAGGAGATGTTTATTTGTCCACGACACCGAAGCAAGATAGCGTAATTCATCTGGATCGTTCAGCGTCTCAACGCCGAGCGCGATCTGAAGACCGCTTGCGGCGATATATTGCATGCCGGCGTTGACATCGGCACCATCAAATTCCAGACTCATCGTGATGTCGCCTCGTGCAAAAGCGGGTTGGAATTCCTTGCTGAGACCGACAAATAGACCGAGAGGTCCTTCTCCAAACTGAAATCGATTCGCGCCAACCCCAATATGACCGGAAAATTGGTGGATCCGCGGCAGATTGAACGTTTTACTGACAGATAGAAACGGTGAGGGACTTGAGTTCTCCACTACTGAGTCCGTGGTGAGAATCCCATCACCGAGATATTCAATACCGATTGCGATACTCGGAACCGCACCAACTTCTTGCTCTTTTAAGAGTTGCACCTTCAAACTCGCAGCTTGCTCAGTGGAAAGTTCGCCCCTCTGATCGCCCCACCTATACTTGCCCCACCCATCCTCGTTCCAGACGTATCCCAATCCTATTTCAACCCTATCGAACAGTCCGAAGTTAAGGTGGAAGCAGGTTGTAGCCACAAGATATTCTCCGATGTGATCAGACGAGACTTGCCTCTGATCCAATCGGGCAGCGACATAAGGCCCTACTGCGAACACGCCATGTGCCAGCACTGCTCCCGTCGGGATATCCACCAATCCACTATCCATAAACATCCCGCCGTTTGCAGAATTGGATACCATTATAGATGCAAAAACGAGCAGTAAGAGCAAAAACTGGGGTCTACCCATTGATGTTACCTCATATACCGGATGCCGGAAGGCGTACCAATGATAATTTTGTCGGCGCGATTGACAAAAATTCCGTTTTCCACCACGCCGGGAATGTTATTCAGCTGCAACTCAACCTGCTCTGGTTCTGGAATGCCATCAAAATGACAGTCGAGTATATAGTTGCCGTTGTCAGTAATGAGCGGTTGATCTCTATCGTGTGCGAGTGCGAGACGCAGCGTTGATTCGCCACAAATCCGGTTAACCTCTGTTTGGGTTGCCTCCCACCCGAACCGCACAATTTCTACCGGTAGTGGAAAGGTCGTACCAAGGACGCGCGATATCTTACTCTCATCAACAACAATCAATAACTCTTTAGACGCATTTGCGATAATCTTCTCTCTGACGAGCGCAGCACCACCCCCTTTGATAAGGTTAAGGTGGGCATCAACCTCATCGGCACCATCAATTGTCAGATCAATGGTAGGATGGGCAGCAAGCGTCGTGAGCGGGATTTGCTGTGCGACTGCGATTCTTTCGGTGCCATCGGATGTCGGGATACCGACGATATCAAGCCCTTCTCGAACCATATCCCCAAGCTTCAGGAGGGCGTAATAGACAGTAGACCCCGTTCCTAACCCGACAACCGTGCCAGATTTGACAGACTCTATCGCTTTTTCGGCGGCATTTTTTTTTTGAGCTTCAATATTCATGATGTTTATAAGTTTACCAGAAAATTGTCTTAAAATCAAGTGTCCACAACACAGATCCCTTCACACAAAGTTGACTTATTTCTCGAATTATGGTAAAATAACCGCCATGAGGAATAACATTCGCCCCAGCAAACTGGTCGTCGGGCAATTGGTCGCTGAACCCGGTACTCGGACGGAAGGGCATCTGAGAGTCGGAAGCATGCCAGATGGAACAGCGGTTCGGCTGCCAGTCGTTCTAATCAACGGGAGGTACCCCGGCAAAACGCTCTACATTCAAGCCATCAGCGATGGAGACGAACTCAACGGCATCGCCGTTATTCACAAGATTCTCCAGCGTATAGCATCCGAGCAACTGCGAGGTAAGATTATTGCCGTGCCCCTTGTTAATGTTCATGCCTTCCACACCCGGCAGGCACTCAGCCCAGTGGATAACCGAAAGATGAACCGCTGTTTTCCGGGCAGACGCGACGGCACCTCCAGCGAACGGATAGCCTATCACCTTTTTCGGCGTGCCATCCAGCAGGCAGACTACTGCCTCGATCTACACCAAGGAGGCGTACATCCGATGATTGATGAGGTCCGCGTTCGCGTCGATGAAAAACATACACTCCACAGTGCATGTCTTGAACTCGCGCGTGTCTTCGGTATCGGGCATATCCTCAATCAGAAGGGCCCCAAAGGGCAACTTGCACAGGCAGCCCCGGAGGTCGGCATTCCAACAATCGACCCAGAATTAGGCGGGACTCACGGCTGGGATGCAGCAAGCATCAAAAAAGGCGTTCGCGGTGTGCTTAATGTCTTGCAATACTACCACTTCATCGCCGGAATACCGGAGGTACCCGAACGGCAAATTGTTGTTAAACAATTCGTACCCATCCTGAGCAACGAAGGTGGATTTGTCTATTACAAGGCGGAATTGTACGACAAGGTAACGGCGTATCAACCGATTGCTGACATCCGAGATGTATTTGGAAATGTGCGGGAATCCATCCGATCACCCGTAGAAGGTATTTTTTGGGCGAAACCGGTCTATCCGATGGTAGCGAGCGGCGGTATTATTGGCAAAATTGGCACTCCGATTGGGTATCTATAGCGGACCGCAAACCGCGAATGGCTTATGGCTTATGGTCTATGGCTTATGGAAATCAATGGTTTCCAATTGCTAACTGCCAACAACTAATTGCCAATAGCCAACAGCGATTAGCGAATTTATGAGGAGATATAGGATTGCACGAACAAAATCGCAAAGCCTTTATTGAAAAGATGGGAAGTGGCGGGGTCGCAATCTTTGCGAGTCGATCCCCTGCAATATGGAATCACGACACGGAATATGTGTATCGTCCGGATCCGAATTTTTATTATCTTACAGGGTTTGAAGAACCCGAGTCGATTTGTGTGATCGCACCCGATCACCCGAAACACCAATATATTCTATTCGTCCGACCAAAGGATAAACAGGCAGAAATTTGGAATGGTAAGCGCGTTGGGGTTAAGGACGCACGGAGACATTACGGCGCGGATAAAGCCTATTCGATAGAGAAATTCGGTGAGAAAATTGGCAGGTACTTAGAGGGAGCCGAACGGCTTTATTACACGCTCGGTTCCAATGAAAGTGTTGACAGCGAAATCCTCTCTCTCTTTACGGGGTCTGTCAGGTCGCGCATCCGCTCTGGTAAAGGACTTGATACCTTAGTCGATCCGAGCCCTATTCTCAGCGAACTGCGGTTAATCAAAAATGAAACCGAACTGGAGCGTATCCAGATGGCAACAGAAATTACAGTCGCCGGACATGTCGCCGCAATGAAGGCGGTTCAACCGGGGATGTATGAATATGACCTGGAAGCACTCGTTGAATCTACGTTCCGCATGAACGGCGCGAAGGGTCCAGCTTTCCCGACGATCGTTGCGAGTGGTGGTAACGCCACGACGCTCCACTACACAACGAATGACTGCCGAATTGAAGATGACACCCTCGTTCTCATTGACGCGGGTGCGGAATACGGCCGGTATTCTGGCGACGTGACCCGTACCTTCCCCGCAAATGGCACCTTTACTGCGGCGCAGCGAGACATCTATCAACTCGTCCTTGATGCACACACTGCTATTATTGATGCTATCCGTCCGGGTGTCTCTATTGACGCACCGCACGAGCAATCCATTGAGTTGCTCACAGAAGCTATGCTCAGCCTCGGTCTTCTTAAGGGGAAAGCAAAGAAATTGATAAAAAAAGAAAAATATCGGCAGTTCTATATGTACAGAATCGGACACATGCTCGGTTTAGATGTGCATGATGTCAATTGCGTCCACGATGCAGAAGGCGAGTTCAAAACCTTCCAACCGGGAATGGTGATGACAATCGAACCGGGTCTTTATGTCGCTGACGGGACAAAAAATGTTCCGCGAGAGTATCTCGGCATCGGTGTCCGCATAGAGGACGATATTCTTATCACCGAAACGGGTTGTGAAGTGCTGACGGATGGGGTTCCGAAAGAGATTGATGAGGTTGAAGAACTGGTACGTGGTTAAAATAACTATAACAAATTAAAAAGGAGCAGAGCGATGACGGATCAAGATTTTCAGAATATGATACTTACTGCCTTAGCAGAAATTAAAGAACAAGGTAAAGAACGCTATGACCGTTTAGAAAAACGACTTGATACCATTGAAGCACAGAGAAGAGAGGATAACGAGCGTTTAGAAAAACGGCTCGA
This sequence comes from Candidatus Poribacteria bacterium, assembly GCA_965232115.1. GTDB lineage: Bacteria > Poribacteria > WGA-4E > WGA-4E > WGA-3G > WGA-3G. The sequence continues at coordinate 758,809 of OZ246958.1, read as the reverse complement.
TGCCACTAACGAACGCTTAGAAAAACGACTTGATGCTATTGAAACCCACGTCGGGCAATTGAAGCACGATGTCGGATGGATCAAAGGAAAATTGGAAGGCAAACAGGAAGGCAGTGGTAGAATGTTGACCGTCTTCACCACTGGTGCCGCTATCGCAGCTGTGATTATCGCACTGATCGCCCTATTCAACTAAAAGTGGAGGATTCAAATGGCAAAGCGAAAGAAATTGGGTATGAACAAGTATCAGCGGAAAGCACATAGGCGTGGTGAAGACCGGCTACGCGGAGATGATGTTGAATACTACCTCTCCCTCGCCTATTCCCCTAACGCCGACGACCGAGTTGAGGCGATGGATAACCTCTGTCCGTGTCACGTTCGGAAAAGCATTGATAAAGTCTGGAAAGCACTCTACAAAGGTTTGGTCGACCCAGACCTGCGCGTCCGAAAAGCGGCGTGGCACACGCTCGATGACGGCGGGAACCCGAACGATCCGAGACTCCAACCGCTCCTTGAAAAAATCGCTAAAGAAGAAACCGATCGGAAACTTCGCCAACGCGCGCTCGACCTTATCGCCGCTACCCGAAAAGTCGAGGAACAGAAGGAAATGCTGTTAGCACAGAAAGCACACACCTTCCGTGGACGTTGCGACTGGTGTGGTGACGCAAACGTTCCGGTTAGCTACGACCACGAAACAGAGTTTGAGACAAATGGTTCCAAACGTTTCGCACTGGTCTGTGAGGCGTGTGAATAAGATAAAAAACAGAGACAAGCAGAATTAGAGATAGGCATCTATGGCAATCCACAATCAACTATTCGAGGGATATACCGACTTTATCGCGACGCGCGGGGTCAAAGAGTACCGAGAAACCATTCCAGTCTGGGTAAATACTGAGGACGTTGTGTTGGAAATCGGTTGCGAGTGGGGAACAACGACGACCTTGATTGCCCCGCATTGTAAGAAAATTATCGGGACCGACATTAGTCCGAAATGTATTGAACGGGCAAGGGAAACACATCCTGAACTCCATTTTGAAGTCCTTGACGGTTTCGATGTCCGAGCAGCCCTTGAACTCAACGAGCCGTTCAGCAAAATTTACATCGACATCTCCGGCTTGTCAGGTTACAACTCGCTGCTTGATACAATCGCGCTTCTCACATCCTATGCCACGGTGTTGCGTCCAGAGGCAATCATCGTTAAAAGCGGTGCCTTAAAACGCTTTGCCAGGCACTGCAATGCATGGCGTTTGCCGGATAATCAACGCTAAAAGAAAAATTAATTCACAACTTTCACGTTCCATCTGGAAAAAATACAGGACTTGTGCAAAATTGCGTCAGAATGCCATCTTGATATAACGAAGGCACTTCCTATCAAGGATCGGTGCGGTTAGAAACCGCACCTACCAGTGGCGTGCGTAGTCGTAAAAAAAATTAAAGAAAAATCAATTGGGATGCAACAAATAAGATAACATCTCAAAAAGTGAGTTTGACATGATACCTGATGATGTGTACGTACACAAAACAGTAGAAGGTGATGCCGAGGCATTCAACGAGCTCGTTAATCGACATCATTCAAAAATCTATGGGCTTGCATACCGGATGCTCGGTAATCGAGAAGATGCCGCCGACGCAACACAGGAAACGTTCTTAGAGGCATACAAATCCATCAAAGCATTCCGATTCCAATCGCAGTTCGGGACCTGGTTGTATCGAATTGGTATCAACACATGTCAGCAGCATATTCGTAAGTCCCAATCGCACGATCATAAGGTTACGGCTTACACGAGAGAGGCTGAGATTAACGGTATCGCTTCCGACGAGGATTCGCCTGAGCGGGCGACCCTTAAAGACGAACAGAACGAGATGGTTCAAAGTGCTATTAATTGGTTGCCGCCGAAGCAGCGTGAAGTCGTCACATTGTATTATATGCAACACCTGAAATATCGGGAAATCGCCGAAGTTTTAAATTGTTCAGAAGGCACCGTTGCATCGCGACTGAATCAGGCATTGAAAAACCTCAAGCGAAAACTGAGCAAATATTATCTTTAGAAAGGAGATGTCTCCATGAATTGCGAACAGACGCTCAAGCATCTGCCGCACCTGGTCCAACAGGAAAACGCGGAAACGAGAGAGCAGATTTCTAACGGTATCTCTCGGCGCGCGCTTTTGGAGCATCTGCGAACCTGTCCAGAGTGTCAGATGGAGTATGAGGCGTTGTGGAATACCGCGAGTATATTAGAGAGCGTAGATGAACCACCGCCACCGCCGGAATTAGCCGGTAACATTCAGCAGCGGATACGACACCTCCATAAAAGGCAGCAAGTGGCACTCTTTGCGAACCCGTTGGTGTGGTGTCTTGACCGGTTGAAGTTAGACTTTTCACCGAGGTTTGTCAACACCACCGCTCTGCTTTTCTACATTATCGCCTCTTGCTTTTTCGTAAAACTCGCGTTCTTTACGAACCCACAGGAACCAGAATTCGGTCTGACTGCAATGGAAAAAACACGGCTCCAACAAGTTAGAATTTCACCGACCCCGTGGGGATCTATGAAAAACACGAAGCCGAAGGCTGAAAATAGGCACATACCGCAGCAGGCGGTCATCGCCGTTCAGCAGGGACGCAACCATTTTTTCACAACGACGCGAGATGTTTCAGAAACATGGCGTACGAACACAGTAACAATCAGTCAACAGACGAACGAGCCACGCGTCGCTAATTACCACCAAACCACGACGAGTGAAAAACTCACTGTGTTTTGGAATCAAATTAAGACAGAATTATAGACCGGTAAGCGCGCTTACGCCGTCTTTGTAAGCGCGTCTACATCTTCTCTTGGACAGTTCTCAAAAATACCTCCCAAGCACTTTCCTGCTATTCGATCAACCCCTCAAAAAATTTATAGTGGATCCCGGAATTATTTACACCCTTTACCATCGGCGAGGTTAGGAAACCTCGCCTACCCGTTCTGAGGTAGGTGCGGTTTCCCAACCGCACCTGTCTGTAAAAATATTTACGGAATCTACTATAATAATCCCACCCGTAGAGAAAAAAGATTGACACACAATCGTTTTTTGTGTACAATAGCCGAAAACTTGGAACAGTATCAAGGTAACCCACGAGAATGGCTTCAGCAGAAAAAACACCGAGCAAAACACCGCTTCTCGAAATTTCAGGTTTAAAGACAATCTTCCCTACAGACGACGGTATTGTAAACGCCGTGAACGATGTTAGTTTCTCTATTGCGCGCGGCCAGACTGTCGGTGTCGTCGGCGAGAGCGGATGTGGGAAAAGTATTACGGGTCTCTCAATGCTTCAACTCGTACCATCACCCGGACGCATTGAAGCGGGTGAGATATTGTTTCATCGTAACGGCGGCGATGATCCCTTGGATATCGCACAAGTGTCCCCGAAGAGCGAATTGATGCGCCAAATCCGTGGTAACGAAATCGCAATCATCTTCCAAGAACCGATGACCTCCCTGAATCCCGTCTATACCGTTGGCAACCAAATTGCTGAAGCAGTCATGTTACACGAACAGGTGGATAAAAAAATCGCACGCGAACGCGCAATCGAGATGATTGCCCGCGTCGGTATACCTGCGCCTGCACAACGCGTTGATGAGTACCCGCACCAACTGTCCGGCGGCATGCGCCAACGCATCATGATTGCGATGGCACTTTGCTGTTCACCTACGTTGCTCATCGCAGACGAACCGACAACCGCCCTTGATGTCACTATCCAAGCACAGGTACTCGGACTCATGCAGGAACTCCAAGCCGAGATGGGGATGGCAATCATGCTCATCACACACGACCTCGGCGTTATCGCTGATCTCGCCGATGAAGTCGTTGTGATGTACTCAGGGCGAGTTGTCGAACGAGGCACGGTTGATGATATCTTCTATAATCCGCTGCATCCGTACACACAAGGTTTGCTGAAATCTATACCCGTTCTCGGGAGAACATTACAGAAAACATTGCCGTCTATACCCGGAACAGTGCCACACCCGCTAACACTACCAAAAGGGTGTTCGTTTGGACCCCGGTGTCCAGAACGGATGCCGAAATGTGACGAGATGCCAGAGCTCACTGGTGTCAACGGAAAAACGGAGAATAATGGTCACGCCGTCCGATGTTGGCTTCATACAGATTCAGAAGGTTAAGGTTTGTTAAAAATGACAAAACTGCTTGAGGTGAACGACCTCCGAAAATACTTCCCAATCCAGAAAGGTATCTTCCAACGCACCGTAGGCTATGTCAAAGCGGTTGACGGGATTAGTTTTGACGTGCAACGTGGCGAAACACTCGGACTTGTCGGTGAAAGTGGATGTGGAAAAACGACAGCCGGACGCTGTATACTCCGATTAATTCCGCCGACAAGTGGAAGTTTCATTTTCGGTGAGGAAGCGGTAGACTTGGCGAAGTTGTCGCATCAAGAACTCCGTCCCTTCCGAAGACGCATCCAGATGATCTTCCAAGACCCACACGCATCGTTGAATCCACGGATGACGGTCGGAGATATTGTCGGAGAGCCGATGCGCGTCAATCGCACTGAAACCGGGAGTGCGCTGCAAGACAAGATCGTTGAACTCCTTGAATCTGTAGGACTCAGATCGCAGGATACCCGCCGTTACCCACACGCCTTCAGCGGCGGACAACGCCAGCGTATCGGCATTGCGCGGGCGTTAGCACTCCAACCTGAACTCATCGTCGCAGATGAGCCGGTCTCGGCACTCGATGTTTCGGTGCAAGCACAAATCCTGAACCTATTGGCAGAACTCCGAGAAAAGTTCCAACTCTCTTACATCTTCATCGCCCACGATCTAAGCGTTGTGGAACACATTAGTGATCGCGTTGCAGTCATGTATCTCGGCAAAATTGTGGAGATTAGCGATGCCGAAACTCTCTACCAATCACCGAAGCATCCCTATACAGAGGCGTTAATTTCTGCCGTCCCACTTCCGGATCCGAGTGCGCAGCGTAAACGTGAACATATCCGACTTGAAGGCGATGTTCCCGATCCATCTCAACCGCCGACTGGCTGCTATTTCCATCCACGGTGCCGTTACGCAACGGATATATGCAAACAAGAAACGCCAGAACTCCGTCAGGTAGCACAAGGGGTTCAGGTAGCATGCCACCACAGCGATACATTGGCGTTACAGGGAGTGTAGCGATGTCAGGACAAAAGATGTCTTCAGATGAACGCTTAGCATGCAGAAAACAACTCGAACAACGCTGGAAAAGCCGAATAGTAGATGAAGGGTTGCTCCATCGGGCATGGCAGACGGCATATCAAGTCGCTACGCTGCTTTACGAGCAGTTTGGCGCGACGCAAGTCGTCGTCTTCGGTTCACTCACGGAACCCATGTCGTTCACAAAGGCGTCGGATATTGATATTGCTGTGTCTGGACTCTCTGATGGTGCGTCCGATAAAGCGCGGAATGCAATATGGGACTTCAAGTCGGAGTTCAAAATAGACCTCATTAACTTCGACAGGTCAGAAGGGCTCTTTAAAGAACGCGTCAAACACCAAGCGATCCCTATAGAAAAGGGAGTACCACCGGTGTTGTGGCAGACGCTTTACGAACACCTGCAACGACAGGTTTTCCCCGAAAATCCTGGAGAAATTTACGAAATGAACCGAAAAAGACTGACGCAACGTATCAATGATGAACTTACTGCAATAAATGAAACGCTCGCAAGGATCCACAGAGGATTAGACAATATTGACGTGTTCCCTATTCAGGCACGGGAATTCATTGAAAATACGATCGCCACGGATCTCGCCGATGTTTATAAAGGTATAGAGCGAATTTTTGAGCGGATTGCCCGTGAGGTGGATACACACGTCCCGACCGGGGCGGAATGGCATAAAAATCTGCTTGCACAGATGGCAGCACAGCACCCCGAACGCGTACCTGTGATTTCTCAAAATACATTTCTCCAATTAGAAAACCTTTTGGGATTCCGACACGTCGTCAATAACATCTACGGTGAAAAACTAATTTACGAAAAAACAGAACCCCACGCGAAATCCATTGACGCACTCTTTGCAAACGTCTCTCAAGACTTAGGGACGTTCACCGATTCCCTCGTAAGACATGAGGAGGACGCTTGAGATGTCCAAATTAACAGAAATGACTTCGGGGTTAGAAACCCCTCCTACAAAGCAAATGACTTCGGGGTTAGAAACCTCTCCTACAAGGTATTTGAATTTCCTTACGTTCCTATTCATCTTGCCGATGCTTATCGTAGGATGTTCCGGCAGCCAGATAGAAGATACCTCCGACTTTCCGCGTGGGCTTGAAGCGAAAGAGGCACCGATGTGGGCAAAACAGGTTGCCGAAGGAAAACTTCCGTCCCTTTCAGAACGACTCCCCGAGAATCCACTCGTCGCCAAAACGGATTTCGACGGCTATGAACAACCCGGTCCCTACGGCGGAACGTGGCACCGGTTCCACACACATCCAGATTTAGGGACGTGGAAGATGACAGCAGGCTATGCCCCGCTCATCCGATGGAAATTTGATGCCTCTGGTCTGGAACCCGGTCTCGCGGAATCTTGGGAGTTCAATGCAGACGGCAGTGTGTTGACTTTGCATCTCCGCAAAGGGGTTAAATGGTCAGACGGACATCCGTATACGTCAGCCTCGTTCGCTTTCTGGTATGATCTCTGCCTTGATGATCGGTATAAATACAGTCCGCCGGTTTGGTGCAAGGTAAACGGCATTCCGATGGAAGTCGAGACGCCAGATGACCACACAATCGTGATGAAATTCGCAGGTCCTAACTGGCTTGTCCCGCTCTGGTTGGCTACAGGATTTTGGTGGTGCAATCAATACAATATTCCGCAGCACCACATGCAGCAGTTCCATCCAGACCATAACGCGAAATATAAGGATTTCATTCAATTCGAGAAGGAAGACATCCCGCACCAAAACCCGGAACGTCCGACATTGTGGCCCTGGCGGGTGATAAAGTATGAAAAGGGGGGGTTCCGTGTTGAATTGGAACGCAACCCTTACTACTACGTCGTTGACACACTCGGCAGGCAACTTCCGTACATTGATAGCGTCAAGACCAGTTTAGTACCCGAACCCCAAGTCCGTGTCTTGAAAATCCTCGCTGGAGAGATTGACTGCCAATACCGCGGGATGGAACTCCGGGACCTCGCGCTCTATCTAAAGGGACAGGAAAAGGGGGGCTATAAGGTACGTCGGTGGAAAAGTACGGCTGGGGCGCAACCCGCCATTTTGATTAACTGGACAGCACCCGACCCCGAATTAAGAAAACTCATCCGGGATCAACGCTTCCGAAAAGCACTCGCTTACGGCATCGACCGCGTGAAGTGTAACGAAATCGCATGGCGCGGTTTGTTGGAACCCCAAGCAGCAACCGTGAGTCAAGAGGGATGGCACTTCGCCGATGAAGACGGGCAAACCCTCTTTGAGGAATGGAAACGTGCCGACGCTGACTTCGATATTGACGCTGGGAACCGCTTCCTTGATGAAATGGGACTCACAGAACGCGATAAAGACGGTTATCGGCTACGTCCAGACGGGGAACGGATTGAGATACTCATGGATGTCCCAAGCTCTAACCTTAACAGTCAGGAAAACGACATTGGGCTAATTATTCAGGAGGGATGGGAGCAACTGGGTTTAAAAACGCTGCTCTATACACCGCCGGGCGCCGAATTGAGCCTCCGCCGCACGCTCGGAAAATTCACGATTAGTATGCATGGGGAAGCGGAAATGGATCTCTTCACTTACCCCGATTGGGTGTTTCCAACGCTCCCTAAATACTGGCACCCGAAAGTCGGAAAATGGTACGAAACAGGTGGTGAAAAGGGTGAACCCCCCACAGGACCGCTAAAGAAACTGCTTGACTTATACGATGAAATTAAGCGGGAACCCGACGCAAAACAGCGGCACCAATACGTCCGAGATGCCGTTAGGATTCACATTGATGAGGGACCGTTTCACCTCGGTTCCGCAGCACGTTCGCCGTCGCTCTTGGTCGTGGCGAACCATTTTCACAATGTTCCAAACGACGGTATACTGGGTCCCTGGGCAATTGTCACTCCCGCAACCAGCTATCCCGAACAGTGTTGGATGGATAGCGGACCGCGAACCGCGAACCGCAATTAGCGAACCGCGAAACACAGAAAGAGACACAGCCTAACAGGCTATGGTACAGCGAACCGCGAACCGCAATTAGCGAACCGCGAAACACAGAAAGAGCCACAGCCTAACAGGCTATGGTACAGCGAACCGCGAACCGCAATTAGCGAAAAAAGGAGACAAACCCATAATTACCTATATCATTCGCCGATGTTTGATCGCAATCCCGACGCTTTTGGCGATTTCTATCATCTCTTTTATTATCATTCAGCTCCCGCAAGGCGACTACCTCGACCGCGAAATTCAACGGTTAGAAGAGGAATTCGGCGATAGCAGCTCGCTGGCACAGGTAGAAGAGTTACGGGAACGCTATGGGTTGAACGACCCGCTCTGGAAACGTTACCTCATCTGGATAGGCGGCTTTGTCCGTGGGGACTTTGGTGAGTCGTTCGAGTATAAACGAGAAGTCCACGAACTGATTTGGGATAGAATCGTCTTCACGCTGATTATCTCCATCGGGTCGCTGATCTTCACTTATGTTCTCGCTATCCCACTCGGTGTCTATTCCGCAACGCATCAATACCAATGGTCAGACAATTTTCTGACCTTTCTTAGCTTCGTCGGGATGTCAATACCGGCGTTTCTCTTAGCACTATCGCTAATGGTGTTTGCGTTTGACATTTTCGGCATTCCGTTATTTGGACTCTTTTCAGCCTACTACGAAGGCGCGCCGTGGACGTGGGGCAAGTTGGGTGACCTGCTTACCCACCTCTGGATTCCTGTCATTGTTGTTGGGATTAACGGGACCGCCAGTTTGATGCGCATCATGCGGGGTAACCTCCTTGACGTTTTGGGACAACCCTTCGTCCAAACCGCACGAGCGAAGGGACTTAAAGAGGTCGTGGTGGTGAGCAAGCATGCCGTGCGGATCGCAATTAATCCGCTCATTAGCATTTTAGGGATGAGTCTACCGGGTATCCTCTCGGGTTCAGCTATCGTCTCGATTGTGCTGGGTTTGCCGACGGTTGGTCCGATTCTCTTACGAAGCCTATTGAACGAGGACATCTACCTTGCGGGGACGCTCATTATGATGCTGAGCCTCCTTTTGGTTATTGGGAACTTGCTGGCAGATATAGCCCTCGCTTGGGTAGATCCGAGGATACGTTATGAATGATTTTTTTAGCGGACCGCGAATAGCGAAACGCGAACCGCAGACCGATAACCGCAGACCGCGAGTAGAGAACCGCAGACCGATAACCGATAACCGCGAATCGCAAATCGCAAATCGCAGACCGCGAAACGCGAATCGCGAAACACAGAAGAAGCCACGGTCTCCTAACAGGCTATGGTACAGCAAATAGCGAATAGTGAATAGCAACAAATAGCGGACCGCGAATCGCGGTTCGCGAATCGCGAATAACGAATATTATGAACGCTACAATTGAGACAGCAGAAGGGATTGAGGGTGCAGGCGACCTTCATACAGATGGGGGTCAACTGAGTTACCGTCAGTTGATATGGCGACGCTTTCGCAAAAATCGGATGGGTATCATCGCGGGTGTGATCTTAATTGTTTTCTATCTCCTCGCCATCGGTGCCGACTTCTTCGCGCCGTATCACTACAGCGAAATCAACATGCGGCTCCGCCACGTCCCACCCCAACGCCTCCACTTCTCACTCCAAGATGGATTCTACGTCCATGCCCTAAAATCCGTGCGTAATCCAGAAAGTCTTGAATTAGAATTCACCAGAGATATGTCTCAAAAGGTCCCTGCTAAATTCTTCTTCAAGGATGCTGAGGGCAGAAGGCACCTGTTCAGTTCTGCCGGTCCCATGTTCCTGTTAGGCACCGATCGGATGGGACGCGACCTGCTCTCGCGAATCATGTACGGGGCGCGTGTGTCAATGACGCTTGGTTTAGTCGGTGTTTTTTTGAGCATCATCCTCGGTTCTATCCTCGGCACTATCTCCGGCTACTACGGCGGTTGGATAGACAACCTGATCCAACGGATTATTGAAATCCTTTCGGCATTCCCGGACATCCCACTATGGATGGCACTCGGTGCCGCACTACCGCCGGGCTGGTCAAGTATCCAAATTTACTTCGGGATTACGATTATCTTATCTATTATCCGATGGGGAGGATTGGCACGGCAGGTACGTGGAAAGGTCTTGGCATATCGGGAGAGCGATTTCGTGATGGCGGCGCGTGCTGCTGGTGCAGGACAATGGCACATTATCACGAAACACCTGCTGCCCGGCTGCTACAGCCATATCATCGTCATTGCCACGCTCGCTATTCCGGGCATGATTTTGGGGGAAACTGCGCTTAGCTTCTTAGGCTTGGGTATCCGACCACCGATGACCAGTTGGGGCGTTCTGCTCGAAGAGGCACAGCGTGTCACCGTTCTGCTCCACTATCCGTGGCTCATTTTTCCAGCAGTCCCCGTCCTCGTCGTTGTTATCGCTTTTAACTTCTTAGGAGATGCCCTCCGCGACGCAGCGGATCCGTATTCGGATTAGCAATTCGCGAACCGCGATACGCGAACTGTAAAACGCGAACCGCGATACGCAAACCGCGATACGCAAACTGTAAAACGCGAACCGCGATACGCAAACCGCGATACGCAAACCGTAAAACGCAAATAGCGATACGCAAACCGCGATACGCAAACTGTAAAACGCGAACCGCGATACGCAAACCGCGATACGCGAACTGTAAAACGCAAATAGCGATACGCAAACCGCGATACGCGATACGCTACAAAAGGAAACATAAATGTCAACACACACAGATCTTGGATTCTTCGCGACAGACGTTTCATTCACAGACACATCCGCAATTGTAACCGGTGCCAGCCGCGGTATCGGACGCGCAATCGCAATTGAACTCGCACGTCAAGGTGCTGATGTACTCATCAACTACAACCAAAACCGGGATGCCGCCGAATCTGTGCAACGTGAAGTGGAAGCCCTGGGTAGAAAAGCGGTTATCGTTCAAGCCGACATCAGCGACCTCAACGCACACGAGAGATTGCTCAATACCGCACACGATGCCTTCGGAAAGGTAGACATTCTCATCAACAACGCCGGTATCACTCGCATCGCTGACATCCTTGAGGAGACCCCGGAACAGTTCGACTTTATTGTTAACACCAACCTCAAAGCGACCCATTTTCTGACGCAACGCCTCGCGAACTACATGATAGCCAACGAGATACGCGGGTGCATCATCTACACACTCTCAATTTCCGATACAATGGCATCCGACAATCGAACTGCCTACTGTATCTCAAAAGCAGGATTAGAGATGAGCATGCGCGCGTATGCTGGACGCTTGGCGGCACACGGCATTAAAGTGAACGGTATTGCTGCGGGTGTCATTGATACCGACCTCTCGCGCGTCCGCATCCCAGATTATGAGGAGGCGGCGGAGAAGGGTTACATCTTTATGGTACGTCCTGGTGCGCCTGAAGATGTCGCACACGCCACTATTTCTGCGATGAAACTCTACGATACGGGGGTTGTCCTCCCTGCTGCCGGGGGTGTGATGACACCGCTGTTGAATCTTAGGTCTATGGCGGGGTTGGATATGAATAAATCTTGAAGTAGTTAATACCAGATATATACTTATGATTAATAAAGTTTTTCTTACTTATTTTTTTGAATTTCACGATTTTTTGTGTTATAATTTTATTAAACAAATCCAGAATATAGGTAGACGCATGTTTTTTGTAATACAAAATTAGTCGGGTTTGCAACGGTCTGGGGCAGCAGCGTTAATCTTGGACATAATGCTGAATAATCTAAAAGAGATGTATTATAGTGGATCCCGTAATTATTTATACACTTTGCATCGGCGAGGTTAGGAAACCTCGCCTACCCGTTCTGAGGTAGGTGCGGTTTCCCAACCGCACCTTCTGTAAACTTATTTTTAGAATCTACTATAAAAATACTATAGTTTGGACAATTTTTGACATAGCACTCCGCTGGAGTGCAACCAGAGCCGTCTCTGATTGCTATAGACATATCACGCCCCTGGCGTGAAGAAACACACGCATGGGAACACGGACTTTGCTCCAGCGGAGCAACATGTCTATAAAAAAAGAGAGACAACCTTCTCGCACTCCAGCGGAGTGCTATGTGTGGACAGTTCCTGGCCGCGTGGCATCTCGGGGGTGCTGCCCGTAGGTGCGTCTGCGTCTGTTTTTCTCTGAGTTGTGTCTGTGTCCGAAACTTTCGGAAACATCAGAAATGCTTTGAGAACAAGGCATCAATCCGATAGAAATTGTCCAAACTATAGTATAAAAATAATACAGGGACAACAATAGGGGTTTCAGCGTGAGATTCTATCTACCACAGATTCACCATGATTATGAAAGTTTTGAAGTGCTGACAAGTCTCTATACAAGAACTAAAGAGTACATTTTTGAGGAAATTGAAATTGATATGCAAGCAACACATTGGTTTGATGCCGATATGTGTGCAGCGTTTGGTGCAATTCTCCATAGTTTACGAACAAGGCTGAACGATGTTGATTTAATCCATATTCCTCCAGCCGTCGAAACAATTCTATCAAAAAACAGTTTTCTAAGCCATTATGGTCGTGCGAGAATACCTGACCGGTGGGGAACAACCATTACTTATAAGCGGTTTGATATTGAAGATGACCACTATTTTGCTAACTATATTGAAGACGAGTTGATACATCGTTCCGAGATACCTGAAATGTCGCAAAGGTTATTGAAAAGATTCCGAGAGAGCATTTTTGAAATATTCAGCAATGCCATATTACACTCAGAGGCTGAATTGGGCATTTTTAGCTGCGGACAATTTTTCCCTAATCGAAATCGGCTTGATTTCACAGTGGCAGATTTAGGGATTGGAATACATCAAAATGTAAAAAATTATACTAAATCCAATATCTCACCAGAAGAGGCGATTAATTGGGCCACTAAGGAGTTTAATACAACCAAACGTAGCAACCTGCCAGGAGTGCCAGGAGGGTTAGGACTGAAATTACTTTGTGAATTTATTGACTTGAACAGAGGGTGTATTCGGATCGTATCAGATAGTGGTTATTGGCAGCGAGCAAAAGGAAAAATCGTAACCAAGTCTCTAACCTATTCGTTTCCCGGTACAGTCGTAAGCGTAGAAATCAACACAGCGGATACACGTATCTATCAATTTACCTCTGAAGAACTAAACCCAGAAGACATTTTTTAAGGAGAAGGCTATGTCAGAGGAAATTAAAATATCTATATTTGAAATTGTGGGTAGCTCCTTATGTGTCGCCTCTAGCGATGGACAAAAGGTTTATGATCGCCTTTCAACTGCTTTTAAAAGTGATCGGCGTGTCGCGCTCTCATTTCATAACATCGTAGCGTTAACCTCGGCTTTCCTGAATACAGCCATTGGTCAGTTATATGGAACATTTAGCGAAGAGCAAATTCGAGCTTTGTTAAAAGTAGAAGACATGGAACAAGACGACCTTGCACTGTTAAAGCGAGTTGTTGATAACGCTAAATTGTACTTCGAAGATAAAGAAGCATATAACAAAGCAGTTGAAGAAGCAGAGGAAAATGGAGACAATGACTCACAAAGCAACAGCGGTGAAGCAACACAACTTTACTTCAAAGGATAAGCTGTTTCTGGATGCCAACATCTGGTTTTATGTATTTGGCCCACATAGGCCAGGGGATCCTAAAGCGGAAACCTATTCCGATGTCTTTAACTGTATTTTGAATGCTCAATGTCAGATTTATATTGATGTCCTGGTCGTTTCAGAATTTATTAATGCTTACGCTAGAAGGAAATGGAGACTTATCTCACCTCATCTTTATCCCTTCAAAGCTTTTCGCAACAGCCCAGCTTTCAAACCAGTAGCCCAAGATATTGCTGCTGAAGTTAAACAAATTATGAAACATTGTTCACGAATAGAAAGTAGCTTTGCAATGTTAGACATCACCAGCCTGATTAATGACTATGCCACTGGTGATTTTGACTTCAACGATCAGGTCATAACAGAAATCTGCAAAAGCAACGGACTAACACTCATCACAAACGACAGCGATTTCAAAACTCAGGAAATACCTATCCTGACCGCGAATTCTAATCTCCTTTAGTTGGACGCGGAATAGCAAATAATAACCTTAATTGTCTCACCAAATGCAGCGCAGCTTTCGTTTGAACATCAAACTATAGTGGATCCCATAATTATAGTGGAACCCATAATTAACTTTACATTAGCGAGGTTAGGAAACCTCGCCAGCAAGGGGTGGGTTTTCGCTTATAGTGTAAACTTATTTTTAGAATCTACTATAATGAAACATTCTGTCGGGATTACAAATCCCTCCTACCAAGATGCTTTAAGGTTTGAAGTGTCTCTTTAATTCTAAACTTTACTATATTCACTTCCAAACCCCAATATCCCGCAATACCGACTTTCTGATTTTGCAGACCATTGTATATGCAGGATCAAACACGTTCCCCATATCATACGCTACCGCTTGTCCTAACAAGATATGCGCTGCGCGTTTCTCTAAACCGAGCTCATCTAACCACCGAAGCAGTTCCGTCGTCGCGTGTTGCACTGCTTGATCCAACGGACGTGCATTGCCTGCTGCGAGAATATAATCACTGTTTTCTGCGCGGGGCCAGTTGATGCGTTTCCCCTTGAGGACTTCAACCGTAAACTGCACATCAAAAGAGATTTCAACGCCGGTGCCGACAATTTCGCCGTCACCTTGTACAGCATGTCCATCGCCGAGATGGAAGAGCGCGCCGGGAACGAAAACCGGGAAGTAGACGGTAACCCCCTCCTGAAAACCGCGATAGTCCATGTTGCCGCCGTGCGTAGAGGAGGTCGCCGTTGAGATCGCTTGTCCACGCGGGGGCGCGACACCGAAACATCCGACCATCGGTTCAAGCGGGAGCGTGAGTTTACCCAACTGTGTCTCTGGGGTCATCAGTGTTGCGGTCCACTTCTCTACATCCACATGCCATTCTGCGCGCCCACTTTCCGGCATCTCAGACGCTACATAGTCGGGGTCAAGGACATTCGGCGCAACAACGGTAGCCGTCCGTCCGATTTTTCGATTCGGGAGGATCCGATCAAAGTGGACTGCTAACGTATCACCAGGTTCTGCGGATTCTATATAAAAGGGACCTGTCTGTGGATTGCCACCTGGGGTGACCTGCGTATCCGTGGCATCGTAGCCTGCGTTATCGACGGTTGTTGTGAAAACGGTGTCGCCGCTCTCAATATGGAGTACGGGTTCGTGGGTGCCGATGGCTGTGTGGTAGAGTGTTGGTTTGAAGTGGTGCGTTGCCATTTTGAAATGTGTCTCCTATTATTCAGTAGGGTATATATTAAGGTGCAAACAAGATACCATGTTTGAAAGATTTGGTCAAGATAAGATCGGGCTGATGAAGAAACCCCCATATCCCCCTTATCAGGGGGGTATACAAAGGGGCATTTTTGGTTGACATCTTTCCTAATACACGGTATGCTATATGTAACGTCAGGGAGGGTATTTTGAAAAAAGAGTGCGAATTTAGGAGGCATTGACGTTATCATGTTATTATCAGATTGGTATCTCGCCAGACAAGAAAAGCGCATACAAGCTGCCGTAGAGGAAGCCGTAGAGGAAGCCGAAGCGCAAGCCAAAGCAGCAGGACTCGAACAAGGCATTGAACAAGGTATTGAACAAGGTATTGAACAAGGCAAAGCAGAAGTGTATCAGCAGATTGCTGCATGGAATGAACGCAGAAAAGCTGCCGAAGCGCGTGGCGAACCTTTCACAGAGCCACCCCCCGGCATGCCACAAAATGGCTCTGAGATATAGGGACTACAATTAAACAGACAACCCCCCCAGCCCCCTTATATGAAGATTAATTTATTAATTCGGTAATTCTTTCCGGATGCCCCAACTTGTTGGGGACGCGAGTCACCGAAACACCCCCGAACAAGTTCGGGCATCCAGATATTGGGATATTACCGAAATATTTTCTTAAACTTCATTCAAGGGAGTAAGCAAAAAGGAGCACACAGATGGCAAGATACAACGGGAAACACCTCGGTGCTGCCCCTACCCAAGACAGTGAACTTTACCCAGATACGGATGGTAAGCCGATGGCAGTGAGTGACGATCATAGACGTGTTCTGACGCGGATACTACGACTTCTTGAAACCTTTTTCGCTGACAGTCCAGATGTATATGTCTCTGGCGACCTATTGATATATTATGTGCAGGGAGACCCTCGGAAGTCTGTCGCCCCCGATGCTTTCGTCTCTTTCGGCATCGGTCAGAAGTCGCGGCGGACATACCTCACATGGCAGGAGGGAAAACTCCCGGATTTCGCAATGGAGATGTCGAGTAAAAACATATACCGGACAGACTTAGGCACGAAGATGCAGCTTTACGCAAGTTTAGGGATTACCGACTATTTCTTGTGTGATATAGAGGCGTTGTATTTACCGGAACCGCTGATGGGGTTTACGTTAGTAGATGGTGTTTACGTGCCGATTGCACCGGCGGCAGATGGCAGTCTGCATTCTGCTGTGCTGGGTTTAGACTTTCATCTGCATCTTGATGATGTGCGGCTTTATGCCCCAGAGAAGGACGCATGGGTGCTGACCCCTGAAGAGGCAGCAGATGCACGCGCCGAACAGGAAGCAGCACGCGCTGAGCAAGCAGACGCACGCGCCGAACAGGAAGCGATTGCACGTAGGCAGGCAGAGGCGGAGGTTGCGGAACTCCGGGCAGAACTCGCTCGCTTGACCAGTGACCCGTAGCCAGTATAACCCCCCTTGCCCCCTTATCAGGGGGGTATGGGTGGGTAGTGTTCTGTCACATCTAAACTGAGAGGCAGTTTGTAGTAGGGAAACCATTCATTGCCCGTTCCTGACGTGCGATAAATCGCACTACTACGAACCGGGGTTTCCCCATCATTTGAAGGTTGACAGACTACTAATAGAACAGACGTTCGCAACTGCCACACAACGGACTGGCAACTGGCAACTGAAAACTGCGAACCCTATTTTTAACTTGCTTTTCTTTTTCTTATAAAGTATAATTCTCATAGGACTTATGCAATTTCTGCTAATCCGTCCCTACGACTTGCACATCTGAAAGGAGCAACACCGATGGAGACGCATAGAGAGCGAAACGCTATCCCTTACGCGCCGCGCGATACGATCTTTTATCCCGAAACGGACGGAAAACTTATGGCAGCGAGTGACTTACATAGAGACATCTTGATATGGATACTTCAAGCCCTGATACAGCACTTCAACAATGACGTTTACGTTTCCGGCGATATTCTGATGTATGATAAACAAGGATACCCCCAAAGCTCTATCTCGCCAGATGTGCTCGTCGCTTTCGGTATTGGACAAAAGCAACGCCGGACTTACAAGGTCTGGGAGGAGGGCAAGTCCCCCGAATTCGTGATGGAGCTCTCCAGCGAAAACACATATCAAAATGATTTAACGCGGAAGATGGCGCACTATGCCGAGATGGGTATTCAGAACTATTTCCTTTACGATGCCGAAGGGCACTACTTACCCGAGCAACTCATGGGGTTCACATTAGTGGACGGCAGCTACGAAGCCATCGCTGCGGATGCAGATGGCAAGATTTATTCAGATGCCTTGGGGTTAGGTTTCCAGTTGAGAGCAGATGCCTTAGGTATTTATGACCCAGAGACGGGGGAATGGCTCCAAACCGCAGCGGAAGAAGCGGAAGCCCGCGCACAACAAGAAGCCGACGCACGCAGAAACGCAGAGGCAGAGGTCGCACGACTCCAAGAAGTGCTCGCGCGATTGGAAGGAAAAACGAAATAGCCCTGACATCCTTGCCGTGAAGGTTACAAAAAACGCATTTTGTCAAGTTTAAATTACAAAAAAAATGAAAAAAATTAGAAAAAAACATGAAATTCGGTCTTTTTTTGTGTTTTTTTCTAAAAAAAATGGTTTTTTCCAATTTTTTCTGAAATTGTAAGTTTGCCGCGTTTCGCGCGTCAAAAGTTCCAACACCGATAATTATTTAGTTTGAATTTAAGTCAACGGGGTTTCCAACCCCACCTTCCAATAAGTTCTACCTTAGCGTAAACGGGGCATCCTTGTAGGAGGGGTTTTCAACCCCGACATCCCTAATATTCGGGCTTACAAAGCCCTCCTACAATCCTTTTCAAGCAGTGGAGTGTAGCAGTGGAGTTCCCTAGTCTCCACTGCTACGGTGCCCAGTTTCGCGCTTTACACGCATGGTATCTAGGCAACCAGTTTTTTAGTTTGAATCTAAGTGGAGTTTACCGTCTACCTTAGCATAGACGGGGCAGTTTAGCGTCATACCCAGGACATCAGAACTACAAACCCGTTTTATGCCTTTCGTTTCGGGGTTGTAAATCTCTCCTATGTTTCTTGTAGGAGGGGTTTTCAACCCCGACTTATTTTTCAATCCTTCCTTCCCATATCTGACACCCCAAATAGAAATGATCGCGCAAACACTCCTATTTTCCTCCGAAGGTTACGAATTCCCATCTGAACGTTACGTTTTGCGTTAAATGTAATATACTTAACACTAACGAGAGTTACAAAGTTCATTTTTCACATAATTTTCGCCAATGAGGTTTCTTAATTATGCGTCAAGTCGATCTAAAACGCATCCTCAGCGGAGGCGAAGTATCCTTAAATAATGGCAAGAGGCATCGGGAAATAGCCCTTTATAGACACTTGTTCATAAAACAAACGTCGGATGCTGGGGCAAGCTCGACCTCTGGCAAAAGTTTGAAGATGGACAACGTTGTATACAAATAGACAGCGTTAGAAAAACAACTCGTTACCGCTGCACACAACGCAGCACAAGGTTAGGTTCAAAAAAAGAATAGATTTTTATCTCTATAGAGATTCTGTTCTTACGTTTTGTTTGAGACATCGAAGGACGATTGGGAGATGCCCAAAACTTCGATAAATGTTTTATGTTTTACTTTAGGAGGAAAATAAGTAATGTTGTCAAATAAATTGACATTTTCCTTAGTTTTTGTTTTGGCGTTGGCACTTATTGCTGGCCCTGCACTCGCCCAAATGACCTCAGGATATGTGATTACAGCATTGGACGAAACGGCGAGTGGAGGTTTCCTTGTTATTGAGAAGGCTGATACCAATGGAATAGTGGACGGGGTTGCGGTTCAGCAAATAGCGACCTTAGACGATCTGGAGGCATTACTCACCTTAGGTGGAACGATCGAACTTGTAGTTGAGATTGCCGAAGCAGGTTCTACTCGTATCGGTAATACGACGAATGACGATGTTACTGATAATTTTAATGCTGCTTACGTCTATTCTGCTAATATGAATGACGATGAGTTGAGTATGTGGGTTGAGATGAACCTAAAAGCCAAGTTCGTCATCACTGAAATTATGTGGGGTCTTGACAGCGGACTTGCCGCTGCGTCAGAAGATGATGCACAGTGGATTGAAATCTACAACAATGCTGGTACTGCGACCTTAGCAGCGGACACAGTTCAAACAGTTGCCCTTGTCATCACTGAAAACCGGAGAGTCGTGCGTTCAATATTCAGGGATACGGGCGGTGCTATAGTTGGCGGTACTACTGATCGGGTCTACGCCGTTGTTGACAGGTTGAGTACCATTAACTTTCGTGGTGTAACTTGGGCTCCAAAAGGTCAGTCTGGTCGGACCGTAGAGGCCCCAACCGACCGTCTGGAGGGTGAAAGAACACCCCTCATTTCTATGTATCGGAAAGCAGACGTTAGCCTTATTGGTAATGATTCCGTTTATCAAAATACGCATAAATTTATGCAGGTCGCTGATGGTGCTGACGGCAATCGCTCTGGTGATGGCACCGATGCAGCAGCTTGGGTGGCAACACCCGAGAATAGACGCCTGAACGTGACGGGTCGCTACTTCGTTGGTACCCCAGGGAGTGCTCACCTCGGTAATGAAGGTGTTGTCCCACGGTTTGACAAAGCCAATGTTGCTGCTGCAAGTAATGGTAGAGGGGTCATTATCAACGAGTTCCGCAACGATACCTCTGCTGCAAATGAGGATTGGATCGAACTTATTAACAATAACGCAGATGGTTCCATTCCCGTGAGTGTCAACGGTTGGCGCCTATGGCTGATAACGCCGGACGATGCCGATATGGATGACGAACCCGAGGCTCAAGTCATCGCGATACTTCCGAACTATCGGCTTGCCCCTGGTGCCTACTTGTTGATCGTCAATCAAGATCCTGCGAGTTCATCTCTGGCAGCTGGACGGAACATTAATGATGAGTTACAGGGTCGAGTTATCAATAGTGGTGCTGAACATGTCTATTATGTCAGTGATTTTACTTTGCCAAATGACGGTCCGGGATCTGGGGAATATCTCTTAGTGCTCAGAAATGGAGGAGCGACTAACTACCATGAGCATTTTGTGGACTTTGCCGGTAACGGTCTCTTTGAATATGAGGCGCAAGCTACCGAGGTTTATCCGCTGCGTGGGTGGCAGATACCCCCGGGTGGGAATGTAGATCCGTTGTTCCGCAACTTCTCCGGAGCCATGCTTAGCGGTGATATGTCCTACGGACGAGGATTTAACCCACCTGGAGATCCTTCCGCAAGAAACGTTGCAAACTCTCGCGGGCAGCGGCTCCACCAAGATGATTGGCAGAACTATGGCAATCTCGGCGGCATCGGTTATGATTCTGAAAATATGGGAGTAGGCACGCCAGGGTATGCAAACTGGCGCCCGAATCTCGTTATGGATGACAGACGGGATAACGATTCGGATAATGACCGAAACTTCGACGGCACGGTTAGCATCAGCGAAATTATGTATGATGCCGGCGACCGCGACAACCTCGCCCAATGGATTGAACTTTACAATAGTTCGACGACCAATGGTGTTGACATTGGGGGTTGGGAGTTGGAGATCCGCAATAGGAATCTTCACCCCGGAGATGATCAGTATGTCGATCATGTCTTGGAGTTAAATGCTGTCACGATTCCACCTAATCGGACGTTGCTTTTGGTTTCACGCCCAGTGAATAACAGGGATCGCAGCTTGGCTTCCGCTGATGCCCGGGTGTATGATCTCTATGCGCAGCATAGAGTTGAGTTAGGATTGAATTTGCTCAACAGTCGTTTGTTGAGTCCACACGGTTTCTATCTTGAACTCAGAGCCCCATCTGAAATGAGTCAAGGCCTTGAACTTCAGAATCCTTCTCCCGATTATGTAATGGATATGGCGGGTAACCTGATGCTTGATCGTAATGGGGATCCACTTCCCAATGAATGGGAACTGTCTGAGATTAGAGGTAATAAGCCACGTATGTCAGGTGAGTCACGTGCGTCGATTGTTCGACTGTATGGTGGCGTATATGGTCATGTAGGTTATGCCTTTACAGGTACGAAACCGGCAGATTCTGGCGCAGCGTCAGAGTCCTGGAGAAGCTCGTCAGGGCACCAACACAGTCCCGAGAGTATCTTCTACGGAGCTCCTGATGATATCAGCACACCCGGCTTCCGTAGGGGTGGTGCGCTACCTGTTTCGCTTTCCAGCTTCCGTCCCGTTCGCGACCAAGCCACGGGTGAAGTCGTTGTCCGTTGGGTAACTGAATCTGAATTGAACAACGCTGGATTCAATATCCTGCGGAGTGAAACCAAGACAGGTGAGTTCAAGGTCGTCAACATCAAAGGTATTGTTCCTGGACATGGCACGACGAGTGAAAAACATGTCTACGAATGGACGGATACCACGGCGAAACCGAACGTTGTTTATTATTACCAAATTGAAGACGTGTCGTTAGATGGCAAACGCACAACATTGACGACAACACGTCTGAAAGGACATGTATCTGCAGCTGGCAAAGTTACCACCACATGGGGTGACTTGAAGGATCGGAATTAGGCTGTGGACACAAAAAAGGTTATTTCAGGGATACAATCTATTTGAACTAACCTACCAACCAGTAAAGGCGGTGTATCCCTACACCGCCTTTATTGTTTTCTATCTTCTTTTAGTTTGCGACATACAGGCACAAACTAAACGAAGATTAATTTATTACTTCGGTAATTTTCACACGTGCGATAAATCGCACTACTACGAACCAACCCGTTTGTAGTAGGGCAATTCATTGCCCGTCAATTCAAACATATTTTTTAAACTTCATACCACGAACCGCCAGATACCGCGCTTCACAGGTCGGCGTTGAAACCCGACATTCCTCCTTGATGAAATTCCCTTTGATAAGGGGGTTGAAACCTCGAAACATCAGTTCCCCTTGATAAGGGCGGGGAATGCCATAAGGCATTCATACCGTTGATGCGTTAGGGGGGTTCGGCGGACTGGCAACTCTAAAAAATGGAACTGCTTTCTTTACAGGTTGGGTTTACAACCCTTTCACACGTCGAAAGATTGAGACCAGTAGTCGTTCAATGTTGAGTTTGAGGGCAGGTTCGTAGTAGTGCGATTTATCGCACGTCAAGAACGGGCAATAAATTGCCCTACTACAAACGAGCGCATTCACAAACTCAAAGTTGATGCACTACCAGAATAGAAAAGTCAATAGAAAACTCGGGGTTAGAAACCCCTCCTACAGAGAAATGGAGAAGGTATTTCTTATGAAAAATTTAATGACACACAAATTCATATTCGGTCTGCTGATGGCATTCGTGCTGGCGTTGGGTGTGCAGAGCATTGCGGACGCACTAACTTTCGGGACAACCAGAAGGGGCGATCTCGCAACGGCAGGAATTGACGACGATTTTACAATAACCTTTTCTGTAACCCTCGGCAGCAATACGACGCGGATCTACAATGTTGATGGAGATTTAGTTTCTGAGGGTGGTGCCCGAATTGATAGTAGCGGGTATAATGTTTTTGAAGCCACCAACGGTAGGGAATATCGACTCAGTACGGCGGCGAACGCCCTGACATCCACTTTCGTAGGTTCGCGGCCTAGTTATTCCGATCAAACCCCGCAGGCCACGGCAACGAGTGGAACTTTGTACGTCAGCGGTGGGAGTGCTACCAGCGAGGGATCCGTTGTTAATAGCGGTGGAGCAACTGTTTATATCCGGTCCGGTGCAGGGACCCGAGATGACCCTAATACGGCGGATAATGAAAACGATCCCTTTCGGTACACGGCAGCGAGGGCAATGCCAGATGCTCCGCAAACTAATGCAGCTCGTTACCACTACAATGACGAACAAGTTAATATCGTGCCGACAGGCGCATCGATCATAAAAGTCGGAAGTACCTCTATTACACCTGTTACATCTACTAATACGCTCACCCTGAGGGAAACAGTCGCGAATAGTACAGATGCCCGACCGAATACAGATCCTGGAACGAGACTCACAAGCAGTATCACTTTAACACTTCGCGCTAATGCTGCAGCAGTAGTTGGAATAGCCATAACAGATGAAACTCCTAACAATGACCGTCCAGGGGGCGAGGCACCACAGCAAGATTTCACAGTCTATGTAGTGTCCCCTCAATCTGATTCTGGTGTTGTTGCAGGATCTACTTCATTTGCGAGCGGCAATGATGGAATTGAATTCGCGTACGATGGCGAAAGCAGGCAGATTAATAATTATTTCGTCTTTGCTCCAGAGGACAACGCGCCTGTTCACTATTCAGTTGAGGGCAGTGGACGTGTCTATGTGCGTATAAATGATAGGCGAACCAACGCCACCAACTCTCTCTTCACCGGTAGTAATGCACCCGTGTATCTTGATACAAATAGGGGCACCAGCAAAGTAACTGTATGGGTTTCAGGCACGACACCTCGATCTGCCATCTTTATCTTCCAAGGCGCAAGTCTCAATCAGTTCACCAACATGGAGATAACTCACGGGGACAATCAGTTAGGTGCTCCCGGCGGGCGACTTGAGGATTACCTTGAGGTTAAAGTAACAGATGGAAACAACAGTCCTGTTTCTGGGGTAGCTGTTCAGTTTAGCGGCAATGCTGCTGATGACTCTCTTATCCCTTTCCCCGGCACAAGTGTCTATGTTGATGGTAATGATGCTTTGGTGGGGACGCTTACGGACCCTGTGAATGCAGATACGTTCACAGCCACATCAAGTGTACCTGCTCCCGCCGACCCAATATTCGTCCAAACAGATAGCAGCGGCTTAGCGAAAGTTTATTACCAACTCAGTGCGACTGCAGGTAACTATCGAGTCACCGCGAACTTAACAGGATCCCCTTCTACTGTGAGCCAAGTATTTCGGTCCACAGCTGTCGCGGGTGCCCGGAAGGCAAGTTTAACGATAGTCTCAGGGGATGGGCAGAGCGCAGGAAAAGGTGAACCTCTTGCTGAGCCGTTAGTTGTTATCGCCCGAAGTACAGCTGGCCATAGAATAGCGGGGGTAATGATTGAATTTGAAACAACCACAGGTCTACTTGAAAGTGGTGCAACCAGCGGTCAAGAAGTAGTAGTTACGACCGGTTCTGATGGGATGGCTTCAGTTACTTACAACGTAGGTCAAGTCTCAGGAGCGCGGTCGGTCACCGCAGAGGTTACTGATGAACAAGATGATGCTGTAGACTATGACTTTGTCATAGAGCGCGTGGAATTTAAGATCAACGGTGGAGGCTCAACGACCACGCCTACGACACCCACGACTCCGACTCCACCTACGACACCCACGACACCTTCCGGTCCAGATGCTATTGCCAGCGTTAGCGGTAATAATCAGAGCGGGCCTACCGGTAGCGCGCTCACCAATCCATTGGTTGTAGAAGTTGTAGATAGCGACGATGCACCACTCAGCAATATCCGTGTAACATTTGAGATTACTTCGGGAAGCGGGACGCTTACACCACAGAGTGCCAGAACCGGTGCTAACGGACAGGCATCTACGCAACTTACACCTACCGGCAGCGGTAGTATCACGGTTGAGGCAACCGTTGACGGTGTCGCCAGTGCCGTAACTTTTACCGCAACGGCGAGTGCCCTCATCAGTCAGTTGCAGCTTGACAGCGGCAATAACCAAACCGGTGCCATCAATAGTGCGCTTGACGAACCGCTCAGTGTTCGCGTCGTAGATCAGGATAATAACGGCGTTCGGGGGCAACTCATCACCTTCAGGACTGTAGAAGGTAGCGGTCGATTCTCACCTAGCAACGGCCGAAGAACAACCGATACGGACGGCTACGCGAGTATCTCCTTCACGCCCCGCTCGTCCGGCACGATTGAAGTTGAGGCATCTTCGGGTGATCTTGACCCTGTGACCTTCACAATCACAACCGGGGACCCGCCAGACGCAATCGTTATGGTCTCTGGGAACAACCAGAGTGGTCGACCCGGGGCAACCCTCGCCAACCCGTTTGTCGTTGAAGTGGTTGATGAAAACGACGATCCGGTAGCAGGTATTAGCGTAACCTTTGCCGTCACTGCCGGGGGCGGTAGCGTCTCACAGGCAAGTGCCACCACCAATAACAGCGGACGCGCACAGACGACACTTACGCTCGGTGATGACCCAGGCGATAACACCGTCGCCGCACGCGTGTCAGGACTCACGGCTGTCACCTTCAAAGCCACATCGGGGGCAGAGGTGCTTGTCAACGCTTCACAACGTGCACCGATGTATTGGGTCAGCAGAGCAGAAGGTAAACTCCACCGACTCGTCGATGCTGAGATTGAGAACCTCGCATCCAATGTCACAGGGGTCACAAGCATCGCTGTGGATACGGCGAACAGTCTCCTCTATTTCGCTGTGCAGACGGGCCCCAACAGGGGCGCGATCCGACGCGCAAATCTCAACGGCAGCAACGTCCGAACCCTTAAAACCTTGACAGCCGTGCCGAACGGAATCGCCGTGGATAGTGCGGGTGAAAACGTCTACTGGACGAACTCGCGCGGACGGATTCAGACGATGGCGACCGAAGGCAGCACACAGATTACCAACGTTGTTCAGAACCTGTCGAATCCCACGGCGATTGCGATCTCGAACGGTAACCTGTATTGGGCAGAGCCCTTGGGTCGGATTAGTCGCGTGAACCTGACGGGTCAACAGAACGTCCGAAATATTGCCACTGGGTTAGGGGATCCGCTGAGCATAGCGATCGCGAAAGGAAAGATTTACTGGATTGAACGGGCTGCCGGCGGTGGCGGGAGTCTCAACCGTGCGAACCCTGACGGCGCAAATGCCCAGACCTTGAAGACGTTCGCATCGGGTGTGCCGACCTCGATTGCGGTGGATAGCTCGGACAACAAGATTTACTGGACGAAAGGCACAGGCAAAATCCAGCGTGCGAATCTCGTCGGTAGATTCGTCAAAGACATCGCCTCAGGGTTGATGAATCCGAGTGGCATCGCCCTCAACGTTGCGGCACTCGCGAATACGACTGGTACCCAGCAGGCGAATAATCAACAGACGGGCAATCAGCAGACGACCTACTCCATGTATGACGTTAATAGAGACGGTGCGATCAATAACAGCGATACACGCGCAGTCGCATCCGCCATCGGACAGAGCGGGAGCGCGATAGCGAACGCCCGCACGGATGTTGACGGAAGCGGAGAGGTTGATGTTACCGACCTGATCCTCGTTTTGGGTAACCTCGACGACGATGTCGCTGCCCCGGCAATTGATATTGATGTCAAGGCACTTGACATCGACTTCGATCGGGTTCAGGAGCAGGTCGAGGTATTGCTGGCATCGGGTGACCGGTCGATTGCGGCGCAGCGTGCGTTGTTGTATCTTCAGCACCTATTGGCATCGGCACGTCCCGATGAGACAGTGCTGTTAGCGAACTATCCGAATCCGTTCAACCCGGAGACGTGGATACCCTATCACCTATCGGAAAGCACGGATGTGCGTGTGAACATCTACGATGCGCAAGGTGTTTTGGTGCGTGCGTTGCCCCTCGGTCATCAATCTGCCGGTTACTACACGAGCCGGAGTCGTGCGGCGTATTGGGATGGTCGGAACGCTCTCGGTGAACGCGTGGCGAGTGGTATCTATTTCTATCAGTTGGAGACGGACGCAGAAGTTTCGCCCCTGCGGAAGATGGTGATTTTGAAATAGCAATTGGCTTATGGCTATTAGCGGTTGGCAATTGGTGGTTTCCATAGACCATCAGCCATTCGCAACTCGTAAAAGAGGCGCGGTTTTTTGGGACCGCGCCTTCTTTTTTGTTATACCAATTCTAATTGATGATTCTTCTTAAAAGGTTCGCTACTTTTCAGCAACGCCCGGTGCGGTTAGGAAACCGCACCTATCACAGAAAAGGAGAAAGATTTTGAAAAACATTTTACAATTGATACTCAGTTTTGGAATTATAGCCTGTGTCCTGATAGTCCCAAGTATAGGCTATAGCAATCCAGATTCGGTTGGGTTTCACCCAATGACAGATGACATCTTACGGAGTAAAATGGCATTTGCTGTTGTTGAAGAAGAAATCGCACATCACTTAAACCTTCAGGCACTCACTGATTGGGACTATCAGAAGTTACGGGGGCCTGTGCTGTGGAAAATCCGGGCCCCATCCACTCCCGTCTTCGTGAACGGTTTGGTAAGATTGTCAATACCGTTGATTTCGGTGTTCAATCGGATTCTGGTTCTTCGAGTCAAAGCCCTTCAATGGATCAGCGTAATCAACCGCCTCGGCTTCATAAGGGAGCCTCAGAAATTATCCGTGATTTTATAGATAGAGAGCACATCTCCCTTATCATCATGTCTGATGCTTCTATCGGTATCGGGGAAACGGCTGCCATTCGTGGATTGCGCGGTGATGTGCGTTATACGTACCACCTCATTAACGGAGCGTTCGTCTCCGTTCCTATGAGAAACCTCACGGCTTTAATAAAAAGACCGTTCGTTACGGAAATCTGGCCAAACGCTCAGGGGAACTTGGAATTGGATAGGGATGTCGAGAACTGGGGTGTCGAGAAAATCGGAGCGGATAAAGTTCATAGCCTGCCCCAGGCTGGTGGCCTTGGCATCACAGGCGAGGGAGTCCGTGTTGCTGTTGTTGATATTGGTATTGATGAGAATCACCCGGAGTTTAGAAATCGAATCATTGATAGACGTCACCTCTCGACAGACAAGGACCATGGCACACAGGTAGCAGGTATCATTGGAGCGGCTGACGATGGTAACGACCTAACGGGCGTGGCACCAGGAGTCCAATTGCTTAATGCTGGAATTTCTTCTGATCTACGTCGTATTAATAACATTTTCTTCAGTGAGGTTGAGGTAGACTACGGCGAAGCGATGAACGCAATCGGCTGGGCAGCGCAAAAGCACAGCCTTTCGAACGCGAAAGAAAAAGCCGACATCATCAACATGAGTTTGGGTTGGGAAATCTGGGACTATGGACGAGAGGGTGTGGACCCAATGAGTGAGTTGATCGATGAAGTAGTTACCGATGGAGTTATCTTTGTTAAGTCCGCTGGAAACGATGGTTATAACCGTGTTAGTGGAACTATTGATATTGAATCTCCCCCTGACTTCCACGCATTTGAAAAGCGAGATTCGAATATCGAGATTTACCTAATGTGGTACACAGGAACGAGTGATTTGGACCTGGTGATTCTGGATGCCAATGGAGAAGAAGTCATAAGTTCCCGCACTACTCAGGATCACCCCAAAGAATACTCTGGGGCGTTTTGTGAACAGGTAACTCTCACAGAGCCCAACGGATGGTATGAACTGAAAGTTGAAGCCGCTTCTTTAAAGGAAACCGACCAACATTATGAGGCGTGGGTGAGCAGGGGAGCTTATTTTACTTATGTTCCTGGACCGGTCAGTGTTCCCGAATATAGCAAAAGAACGGTCAGTGTTCCCGGATATAGCAGAACGGCGATCACTGTTGGTGCTGTGGCTTCTGATAATGAGATTACTGGCTTTTCCAGTCGAGGGCCCTCTGATACAAATTTGATGAAACCAGAAATTGTTGCCCCCGGTAAAGAAATTGTATCTACAATAAGGGGAAGAAGTTATGATTCAGACAGTGGGACGAGCTTTGCTGCTCCGCATGTAGCAGGGGTCGCAGCCTTAATTCTTGATGCTGTTGGGAAAAACGATCAAGGAGAATGGAATTTTGACCCGTTCGAAGTTAAATCCGCAATCGTGCGGGGAGCGGAAGATATTACAAATGATGCCCCCGATAATACTTACGGTGCGGGGCTTGTGAAAGCGGATAACGTCATCTTCGGCGGCACGGTCCCCGCCAATAGAAGATTACGTTTTGAAATCGAACCACGGCTCTATGATTTTGATTACAATGGTTACACATTAAACGCCGATCGCTATCTTCTTGCTGCCATTTCCTGGGAGAATCCAGCGCATGATTTAGACTTGGTTCTCTCTGACGCACGGAGTGGCGAAACACTTCCGATAACGAGCCAAGTGGCATCAAGTTCCGTAAAAATCGGAGGGCCTGAAATTCTCCCCCGCCGAGGGGCGACTTATTTCCTTGAGGTCCTTAACAACTCCGAAGCCCCTGTGATGTTTACGGGTGCTGCAACGCACAAAATTTCTTCCTCTCCACCCGACTTGGTGATTGCATCGGTTTCGGCAAACAAAGACACGTTAGAGCCTGATGAAAATTTTAGATTGGATACTATCGTAGTGAATCAAGGCGGAAAAGAATCAACCCCAACCACCTTGCGTTTCTACCGTTCATCTGATCCCGTCATTTCGTCGGAGGACCCTGAACTGCGGACAACTTCTATTAAGGGTCTAAAAGTCGGTGAACAGATTACGCCGTGGAAACGGCTCACAGCACCCGATTCTCCCGGCACCTACTATTATGGCGTGTGCGTGGACAGCGGCGGCGATGAACTCGTGATAGACAATAACTGTTCTGAAGGTGTGCAAATCAGAGTTGTTCCTCCGGATCCACCCGACTTGGTCATTGCATCGATTTCGGTAAACAAGGACACGTTAGATCCTGGTGAAAATTTTAGGTTGGATGCTATCGTGCAGAATCAAGGGAAAGCGGCATCGGAGCCAACCACCGTGCGTTTCTACCGTTCATCCGATCCAGACATTTCGTCAGAAGATACTGAATTACACACCACTGCTATTAGGGGTCTAAAAGTCGGTGAACAGATTACGCCCTGGAAACGGTTCACAGCACCCGATTCTCCCGGCACCTACTATTATGGCGTTTGTATAGATGCTGTTGAGGGTGAAAACAAGACAGCCAACAACTGTTCCGCTGTTTCAGTGACAGTGGGGTCGTCAAGTCCGCCTCTGGCGGATCTGGAGATAGGAGATGCTGTAGTCGTACAGAACGCGAGCGGTGGCGGTCTTAACGGTCTTGTCGTAAGAAGTGGTGCTGGCGGGAGTTTTCCCCACGTTGCTTCCGCGTTTAATGGTGCGACTGGCACGATCACAGATGGCCCCGAAGACAACGGCTACAGACGGTGGCAGGTGCTTTGGGATGCGTCCGATCAGGTTCTCTGCGATATCAATCCGTGTGAAGGCTGGGTTGTTGAGTCTTTTAGTGGGAGCTATGTGCTTGCAAAACGGACAGACTCGGAATCTCCGGACGAAGATTTTCCTCGGGGGGATCTCGAGGTCCTGGCGCATACGAGTTGGGTCTGGAGCGTAGCGTTCAGTCCCGATGGCAACACGCTCGCTTCAGGGAGTGAGGACGGCACCGCCCATCTGTGGAACGCCCGCACAGGAGAACACATACGAACGCTTGAAGGACATACGGGTCGGGTCTATAGCGTAGCATTCAACCCCAATGGCACTACCCTCGCTTCAGGGAGTAGGGATGGCACTGTCCGTCTGTGGAACGCAAATACAGGCGCACATATACGAACACTATCAGGACGACATACGAGTTGGGTCACTGGTGTCTCGTTCAGTCCGACTGGGAACATCCTTGCTTCGGGAAGTTTGGATAGGACTATCCGTCTGTGGAACACCCGCACAGGAGCACATATACGAACACTATCAGGCACGAGTTCGGTCTTGGGTGTCTCGTTCAGTCCCAATGGCACCACCCTTGCTTCAGGGAATGATGATGGGACCGTCCGTCTGTGGAACGCCCGCACAGGAGCACACGTACGAACACTATCAGGGCATACCCGTAGTGTCTTGGGTGTCTCGTTCAGTCCCACTGGGAACATCCTCGCTTCAGGGAGTAGGGACGACACTGCCCATCTGTGGAACGCCCGCACAGGAGAACACATACGAACGCTTGAAGGACATACGACAGAAGTCAGTAGTGTAGCGTTCAGTCCTGATGGGAACACCCTCGCTTCAGGGAGTTATGACAACACGATCCGTCTGTGGAACGCTCGCACGGGCGCACACATACAAACGCTTGAAGGCCACACGGGTCTTGTCTATAGCGTAGCGTTCAGTCCTGATGGCACCACTCTCGCTTCAGGGAGTTATGATCAGACCGTCCGTCTGTGGGAGGTCCAGAATCGTCCCGATTTGGTCATTGCCTCGGTTTCGGTAGACAAAGACACGTTAGATCCTGGTGAAAATTTTAGATTGGATGCTATTGTGCGGAATCAAGGACAAGTGGATGCCCCGTCTACATATCTCCGTTACTATCGGTCATCGGATTCAACTATTTCAGTAAACGATACAGAAGTGGGTTCGGATCGTATAACAACACCTGATGCGGGTGAAACGTACCATAGATGGGAAAACCTTACAGCCCCGGAGGCACCGGGTGTTTACTATTATGGAGTGTGCGTGGACAGTGTTGATGATGAACTCGTGATAGACAATAACTGTTCTGAGGGTGTCCTCGTTTCAGTCGTCAGTTCTACCCCTACCACCCCACGATTAGCGCGAACCCTCACAGGGCATACGGGTGGGGTCAGGAGTGTCGTTTTTAGTCCGGATGGCACCACGCTCGCAAGTGGGAGTAGGGACAACACTATCCGCTTGTGGAACGCAAACACAGGCACGCCTATCAGAACCCTCACAGAGCATACGGAGCCGGTCAATAGTGTAGCATTCAGTCCTGATAGCAACACTTTTGCAAGTGGGGGTTGGGACGACACCATCCGTCTGTGGAACGCAAACATAGGCACACCTATCAGAACCCTCATAGGACATACGCATAATGTTGAGAGTGTAGCGTTCAGTCCCGATGGCAGCATTCTCACAAGCGGGAGTTCGGACGACACCATCCGTCTGTGGAACGCAAACACAGGCACGCCTATCAGAACCCTCACAGAGCATACTAATGATGTCAATAGCGTAGCCTTCAGTTCTGATGGCAGCATTCTCGCAAGTGGGAGTTCGGACGACACCATCCGTCTGTGGGATGCCGACACGGGCAGACACCTGCAAACCCTCACAGGGCACACGAATGATGTCAATAGCGTCTCGTTCAGTCCGGATGGCACCACTCTCGCAAGTGGGAGTTATGATAATACCATCCGTTTGTGGAATGTCGACACGGGCAGACACCTGCAAACCCTCACAGGGCATACGCGTGTGGTCGAGAGTGTAACGTTCAGTCCTGATGGCACCACTCTCGCGTCGGGGAGTTGGGACAGCACCATCTGTCTGTGGGATGCGAATAACGGTTTCCACCTGTGGACTCTCACAGAACATACGGGCCCGGTCTTGGGCGTGGCGTTCAGTCCGGATGGCAGCATTCTCGCAAGTGGGAGTTATGATCAGACCATTCGTCTGTGGGACCTCAGGCCTTCCGCTACCACGAACACCATAGCCGGTCTTGCACCTAAATGGTTTTTGGCATCTACCCGTCCCACTGATACACAGCTCCTCGCGAACTATCCGAATCCGTTCAACCCGGAGACGTGGATACCCTATCACCTATCGGAAAGCACGGATGTGCGTGTGAACATCTACGATTCGCAAGGCGTTTTAGTGCGTGCGTTGCCCCTCGGTCATCAATCGGTGGGTTACTACACGTCTCGGAGTCGTGCGGCGTATTGGGATGGTCGGAACGCCCTCGGTGAACGTGTGGCGAGTGGTATCTATTTCTATCAGTTGGAGACGGACGCAGAAGTTTCGCCGCTGCGGAAGATGGTGATTTTGAAATAGCGATTGGCTTATGGCTTATGGCTATTAGCGGTTGGCAATTGGTGGTTTCCATAGACCATCAGCCATTCGCAATTCGTAAAAGAGGCGCGGTCCCGAAAGACCGCGCCTTCTTTTTTTCAGCATCAGGATTTACGGTTTCTGCTTGTAATGTCCACTTATTTTTGGAATCTACTATAATTTACTACCGCCGGTTCGCGAGTTGCCGACGCAGCCGCTCGAGTTCAGTCTCTAATTCTTGCCGCTGCTGTGTTTCTGCTTCCGCACGGGCTGCTGCTGCTTCCGCATGCACCTCCGCACTTTCAGCACGTGCCTCCGCTGTTTCAGCACGCACTTCCGCACTTTCAGCACGCACCTCCGCCCGATTCGCACGCATTTCCGCCTGATTCGCATGTACTTGCGCATTCACTCGAAGTTCGTGTTCCTCCATAGCTGTCGTAATCGGCATACCATCTGCTAAATACGGACGCAAGAGGCGAAGGTCACTTTTCACCCGGATCTCCCACCGAAAATACAGATTTAACGCCTCACTGAACAGACTCCCCCCCGCATCAGGTACCATCTCAATAATATCGCCAGCGGCAGAACGCCGCCAGCCCCGAAACTCCGCAGGTTTCTCCAATTCGGGTTGATGGATGAAGTATTCTTGAACGCCCATCTCACGCAGATACACCGCCACCTTGCCTACCCGATCCTCAGCCGCAGTCGTATCCGACAGAAACTCAAAAACAGTCGTCGGCACAACGCCTTCCGCCCATGTGTAGAAACTCCGGCGCAGCGGATATTTCTTAGCTCCTAAAACCACATACACATCCGGCGCAACCACCTTCGCCATATCTCCCCGACGGTAGTAGATGAAGTTATCAACACCAATGTAAATATGTTCATTCATCATAAAATAGCGACGGAGTTGTTCATAAAAGATATTAATCTGCTCACCGTGAAATCCTGTTCCGGGCATTGGCTCATCGTCCTCATAAGGGTAACCCTCGATGTAAACCGTGGGTTTGCCAGTTGCTTTTGGAAAGACCGGCATATATTTTCTTTGCTTGCGTGCAAAATCCCTTGCCGTATCCATGATCTCCTCCCTATCGTGAAAAAGGCGTGAAATATGTATTGAACCTTTAATATAATCTAACACAATCCGTAGGACCCGTCAAGCAAAAGTCAGAGCCATCCATCCCTCACCGCTTTCGGCTAAAATCGGAGCGCAGCGGAAATAAAATCCGAGGCAAACTCCTCCTCAAAAATCCGAGCATAGTTGATACGAACGCCTTTCCACACCACTCCGATCCCGGCTGTCAGTTCACCGTTTGAAACGCCAAGTCGGATGGGGAGGAAACGGAAGGGATGCCACTCCGTCCCGATATACACCTCTGGTGTTTCCCCGTCGGTAGAGATCGCCACATCTGCCGAAAATTGGAACATCGCATAGCGGTAGGCGGTGCCAAAAGTTAGCCACTGAATGCCGTAACCTTCCAGATTCTGTGCGAGGCACCCGAATTTGAGATTCGGGCGCGGTTTGAAAAGCACACCGAGATCGTAAGCGGTCTGGTAGCCGAAGAATTGATAGACGTTGGAGGGATGTCTCCGCTTAAATTTGAGGCTTAATCCCGCGGAGATGTAGGCACCGAGTTGACGCGCAACACTATAATAGTTGAAATCAGGAACGCCGCTGTCAACGCCGATAGCGATTTTGTTGCCCCAAAAGAGGCTATAGCCTCGGTAAGTATAACCGATACCTTTCGGATCAAAACGGTAATCGTCGCGGTCGTGAAACTTATTAACCGCGAAAAGTTGAACACCTTGCCACTGAATGAGACCGGCAGGATTCCAGAAGCCGGCAGTCGCATCGTCGGCAACGGCAGTGAAGGCGTTGCCCATCGCTAAAGCCCGGGCACCGACATAGAGCGGACGCGATAATTCATAAGGTCTTTTGTCAGGGACCGCCTGCGCACCCACCGGCGTTATCAACCAGATCAGAGATAAAATGGCGTAGATCGTTCGCATCGCCACCAATTTAGCATGAAAACTACGACATCGCAAGGAGAAATGAAAAAATTAAATCACTTGACATCTATAGTTAGTTGCTGCTATTCTAATAGATAACAGGAGGGTATCCCATGGCAAATCATTTTACCGAACTTTTATTACAAACACTCAAAAATGAATGCACAGACTAACAGTCTATGCTACGAAAATGCAACATACACCACCCGGCACCCTCTACCTCGTCAGTACCCCAATCGGAAATTTAGAGGACATCACCCTCCGTGCACTTCGGACCCTCAAAGAGGTCGACCTTATCGCTGCTGAAGACACCCGTCAGACACGCCGACTGCTAACGCACTACGACATTCAAACACCTCTGACAAGTTACTTTGAAGGCAACGCGCAATCAAAATCCGATAAACTGCTTGAACGTCTACAAACAGGCGAGACGATTGCGCTTGTTTCAGATGCTGGCACCCCTCTCATCTCAGACCCAGGGTATCCACTCTTGCGTGGGTGTATCGCCGTAGAAATCCCGATTGTTCCGATTCCAGGGGCATCGGCAGTCGTCGCGGCGGCATCCGTTTCGGGTTTACCGCTCCACAACTTCACCTTTGAAGGCTTTCTCTCTCCAAAATCAGGAAAAAGGAAACGCCAATTAAGTGTATTCACTGATGAAGAAAGAACGTTAATCCTTTTTGAATCCCCGCATCGGCTCCGTCGTTTTCTTGAAGATGTTCTTGAAGTACTCGGCGAACGCGACATCGTCGTAACCCGCGAATTAACAAAACGGTTTGAAGAGATATTCCGCGGGAATGTCAGTGAAGCCCTTGAGAAATTTCGTAGTACCGAACCGCGGGGAGAATTTACAATCGTTATTGCTGGTAAAAAGGAGTAGTTCTTAAAGCCCATACACCCCCCTGATAAGGGGGGATCAAGGGGGGTTAGTGATTAATGGTAATTGATGGAATAGCACACATCGCAGTTATCGGCGCGGGATTGATGGGACACGGCATCGCGCAAGAGTTCGCAAGCGCAGGGTATCACGTCCGTTTGCAGGATGTCACCGAGGCACAACTCCAAACGGCACGCACGCAGATTGAGAAAAATCTCACCGTGCTTGCGGAAAACGACATTATCGAATGGGAGCGCATCCCTGCAACGTTGGTGCGAATTCAGACAGACACAGCACTCGAAGCCGTCGCAGAAAACGCAGACTTCGTCGTAGAAGCCGTCACCGAGAACTTACCGTTAAAACAGGAGGTGTTTGCGGAATTAGACGCAATTTGTCCGCCACACGCGATTCTGGCAAGCAATACCACTGCGATCATGCCGAGTCAAATTGGTGTGAATGCGAGACGTAAGGACAAGATACTCAACACGCACTATTTCAATCCGCCCTACTTGATTCCGTTGGTCGAACTCATTCGGAGTCCCGATACCTCTGATGAAACGGTTAACGTAACGTTTGAACTCCTGACCAGCATCGGCAAAACGCCTGCGATCATTGAAAAAGAGGTTCCCGGTTTTGTTGGACCGCGGCTCCAAGCTGCCTTGATTCGGGAGGCGTTCGCTATCGTGGAGCAAGGTATCGCCAGTGCAGAAACCGTTGATCTCGTTGTACGGAACAGTTTCGGACGGCGGCTCAGTGTTGCTGGTCCTTTTGCGGTCTTTGAACTCGCAGGATGGGACTTGGTCCTTGCTGCCTTTGAAGAACTTTACAAAGACCTTAACAGCTCATCCGACATCAATCCGCTCCTCCGAGAAATGGTTGCGTCCGGCAAACTTGGTGTGAAATCGGGAGAAGGTTTCTACAATTGGACAGACGAGAAGACACAGCAGCTTCGGGAACGCATGAACAACGCCTTGATACAGCAATTAGCGGATCGCGGATAAGGGAATGGGTAAAGTCTCCGCAACGTTCCACAAACAGCGTTACATAATATTTATATCTGTGCTGCTTATTGGGCTAATTGTGCTGGGGATCTATCATAAGCGGGTTTGGGCGTACCTTCTTGAACTGACCGCTGTTTTTCAGAATATCGAAACCGTGCGGGCATACATCGCGAGTTACGGTGCACTGGCTCCTGTTGTATCAGCGATTTTGATGATTTTCCAGAGCGTTATCGCGCCGCTGCCCGCGTTTTTGATTACCTTTGCCAATGGCACGCTTTTTGGGTTCTGGTGGGGTTCACTTCTGTCTTGGAGTAGTTCGATGGTTGGGGCGGCGTTCTGTTTCTATATTGCTCGTGCCCTGGGTATCCAACGCATTACAGCGTTAGTTAGCAAACCTGCAGTTGACAAGGCAAACGATTTCTTTGAAAAATACGGGACTTACGCCGTTCTTATTGCCCGATTAATGCCGTTCACCTCTTTTGATGTTGTCAGTTACTTCGCAGGGGCAACCCGGATGCGGTTTCTCGGCTTTTGGATCGCTACTGGGATTGGGCAAATGCCAGCAACCTTGGTCTACTCTTACTTGGGTGAAAGTGCGTCGCCACACATCAAATGGATACTGTTCGGTTTTGGTATCGTCGTCGCAATTTCAATTATCAGATGGCTAATGCGGAGATAGCGAATCGCGAACCGCGGATAGCCATTAGCAGTCAGCAGTTAGCGATTAGCCAAAAAAATGGAGGATTCAACATGGTTCGTATAGGAGTCGTCGGCGTAGGGGGCATGGGAAACGCCCATTGCAATTCGCTCCCTAACGTTGAAAATTGTGAATTTGTAGGTGTCGCAGACCTCCGCTTAGACGCAGCGGAAGCCGTCGCCGAGCGGCATCAGATCCACGCGTTTCAAGACTATCAGGAACTCTTTGAATTTGTGGACGGTGTCGTTGTCGCCACACCACCGATTGCACATACACAGGTCATCGTCGATGCAGCGGCAGCAGGGGTGCACGCCTTCTGCGAAAAACCGCTCTCCTTAACGCTTGCCGATGCAGATACAATGATTGCGGCATCGGATAAAGCAGGGACGCACCTGATGGTCGGACAAGTATTACGCTTCTATCCCGTCCATGAACTCGGCAGACAGATGGTGGATGCCGGGGACATCGGAGACCTTACCTACATCGAAACCGATTATACAGGTCCCTACAATGCGCCGCGCACCCGTCCCGACACTTGGTACGGCACTGTCGGTGGACTCTTGGAAAACGGCATCCACAAATCTGATCTGATTAACTGGTTCGGCGGCACTGCGATCACTGTTGCTGCTGAAGTCGGCAGTTTCTCTGGACACGAGGATTGGGA
Organism: Candidatus Poribacteria bacterium; assembly: GCA_965232115.1. Taxonomy (GTDB): domain Bacteria; phylum Poribacteria; class WGA-4E; order WGA-4E; family WGA-3G; genus WGA-3G. The sequence goes on along the minus strand of OZ246958.1, from coordinate 720,420 downwards.
AGATTGGACCCTCTCGCTCATCCGTTATGATTCAGGTGGGGTGGGTATCTTGCGGTGGGGCGGCTTCCTCGGTGCACGGGGGACGAATGAAACCATTATTGACGGCACAAAAGGTTCACTCCGTTTGGATATGGGGGCGGATCTCGCCTATTTCAAGAAACTCGGTGGCGATTGGGAGGAGATCGTTCCGAATCGCGATGGACCTCACGGGGTTGTCGGCGAACTCACGCATTTTGTCGATTGCATCCGAGACAACAAAACGCCTATGATTGACGGCAGAGGCGGCAAACACGCCGTAGAAGTCGTCTTGGCAACCTATCAATCGGCGAAAGAGGGAACCAAGGTCGCTCTCCCAATAGAATAATGGCTGTCGGCTATCAGCGGTCAGGGCGCAGGCTACGCCTGCTTTCAGCAGTCAGTGTGTAGCAGTTGCGTATATTTTCACTGCTACAGACGGGCTGAAAGCTCAAACTGAAAGCGCAGCGACCTGACCCCTGACAGCCATTATGCTGACAACTGATAACTGACAACTTAAACATGCTCTTCCTTGCCCTGAACATCATTTTGCTCTCCGGCTTTGGGCTCTTCCTCAAGCACGCCAAGGATAACCAACAACGCCTAAATCCGATTGGCTTTATCAACTACCTCTGCGCTTTTTTTATCAGCATCTGGGTTTTATCGCAGGAACAAGACTTTGAATTCTCAAAACTGACCTTCGCGTTAGGTATATCAAACGGCGTGACCTATGCCGCTGGATTTGAGTTATTCACGCTCGGCATCCGGCTCAGTGGGATTGTCGTCACAGCTGCACTCGTCAGGTTATCAATTGTGATACCGATTGTGGTATCAATGCTATTCTGGAAGGAGATTCCCAATCTCTGGCAAACCATAGGACTCCTCCTGACTTTCGTAGCGATTCCGCTCCTCAGCCAACGCGAAAAAGAGCCGACCTATAAATTCACACCCGATAGACCCGAAGTGAGTCAAGGCTTAGGGTTCGCTGTTGCTCTCACGATTCTGGTTATCACTGGCATCTCACGGCTCACCATGAAAGCCTTTAACGAAATGTGTCCTATCGACGAGAAATCGCTCTATATGAGTCTGCTTTTCGGTGTCGCTACGGTTATCTATTTAGGGATATGTCTCTATCAGCGAACGTGGCCGAACTGGTGGGAAGTCGCTTATGGGACTTTGATTGGTATCTGTAATGTGGGGGGGAGTTGGGCATTGCTGATTGCGCTTGACCATGTGAGTGCGCTGATTGCCTTTCCGATGTCAAGCTCCGGTGGTGTACTGTTCACGATGTTCGTCGGCATGGTGTTCCTCCATGAACGGCTCAGCCGGCCCTCCCTTATTGGTGCGCTGTTCGCAGCGATCGCCTTAATTTTTGTCAATTTGAAACCGTGACTCAAAGCAATCAAATTTGACTTTATAGGCAAAATGTGGTATCATTTATCAAAAATGCGGATTCTGGAGAAACATGCGGGAGAGTGTTGAACTTTTCATCCGGAGCGTCCATCTGATAGCGGCGATCATCTGGTTCGGCGGTGTTCTCTTTTCTACCTTCGTCGTGATGCCGATTTTACAGCAAAACTTACCGCCAGAAAATCTGTTAGCGATCCACAACCGTTTTCGGACGTTGGCACGGTTGATGGTTCACGTTTTGCTGACGACGGGCGCGATGGTGTTTTTTATCGTCGCATTGAACAACGGCTTTTTCACAGGAAACAGTACTGACGATTTTAAAGCCTATATGTTAATTTTCGTCGTGAAACTGGCGGCGTTTGGCATGATGGCACTCTTTTGGGGGTTGTATAGTTCGTTCTATCGGAAACATCTTGAAGCCAGTCCACCAGACGGTGAAGCACATCACAACCAGAGCCGTCATATCAACGTCTGGAGAGGGTTGACGCTGGTAGCGGGGTTAATTGTTTTCGCACTTACCGTGTTGCTGTAACTTTGTTCTGTCAGATAAATACACCCAAAAGGAGACACAATGAAAACCTTTATTTTTCTCTCAATACTCTTTTGCACAATCACCTTCCCAGCATTCGGTGCGCTAACAGATGCTGACTTCGATAAGATCCGCTTGATTATTAGAGAAGAAATCAAAGCAGAAATTGCCACAGTCAGGCAAGAATTCAAGGCAGAAATTGCCACAGTCAAACAAGAACTCAAAGAGGACATTGCCACAGTCAAACAAGAACTCAAAGAGGACATTGCCAAGTCTGAGAAAAACATAAAAGAGTATGTTGTACTGCAAACGGACCACTTCGATAAAAGATTGTCAACCTACAACTGGGTGATCTATATCCTAACGCCTCTTATTGTCGCTGCTATCGGTATCCCTACTATCATCATGGCGTGGCGTGCCGGGAAGGACCGCTCCCTCGAAAGAAAGGTTGAAATGCTCACAGAGGAAATAGAAACGCTGAAGCGACAACAGATTATACATCCTCGAGACGCGTAGCAAATAGCTAAGACCGAATTAGAAACATGACAAACACAAAAGTTCAAGCCGTTTCATGGAATATCACCCGACTCTGTAATCTAAAGTGTACGCACTGCTACCTCCCCGCAGGATTTGTAGACACAAACGAGTTAGTGAACGGAAACCTTAACCTCTCCGATATTCAAGATTCACACGCGTATTCAAGGGACGCTGAACTCAGCCAATCTGAGTGTTTCCGCGTCATTGATGAAATCGCCGAAATCAATCCCCATATCCTCCTCATTCTCACCGGTGGTGAACCGTTACTACGCCCGGATATTTTGGAGATATCGAAGTATGCCTCCGATACCGGGTTTCTTGTTGTCATGGGTACAAACGGTGTCTTGCTGAACGACGCAGTGGTCGAGAAAATGCAACAGCACGGTGTCACGGGGGCAGGTGTCAGCTTAGACTCTATTCAACCCACAAATCACGATAAGTTTCGGGGTATGGAAGGAGCGTGGAAAGCGACGATGAACGGTGTTGAGGCACTCAAACGCGCACAACTCGACTTCCTCGTTCAGACCTCTGTAACGCAGTGGAATTACGATGAGATCCCAAAGATTGTAGAATTCGCGTATCAACTCGGTGCGAAGGTGCTAAACGTCTACTTCCTCGTCCGAACCGGAAGGGGTAAGACGGTGATGGACATTACGCCTACGCAATATGAAAAGATGCTGGAGACGCTTTTCGAGCTGCAGGCGGCTTATACTGGAAAAATGCTCATCGCGGCGAAATGTGCCCCGCATTACAAGCGCGTCATCTATGAACAACAGTCCGACTCGGCTTTCCTTCAAGGCTATCCGAGTGGCACGTGTCCGTGTGGTATCTACTACTGCCGTATCACGCCTGAAGGGGAACTGACGCCGTGTCCGTATCTACCCGTTAGTGTTGGTAACCTCAAAGAGGAGAGTTTCGTCAAACTCTGGAACGAATCAAAGACCTTTCAGGAGTTGCGGAATCGGGATCTGCTTGAAGGTAAGTGCGGCGCGTGTGAATTCAGGGAGGTCTGTGGCGGTTGTCGGGCGCGTGCATACGCGACGACTGACAACTACCTCGCTGAAGATGCGTCGTGTGAATACCAGCCAGGACAAAATAGCGGGGTTTCAAACCCCGCCAACAGTAGACAACCTGTTCAGATAGAAAAAAAGATTGCTTTTGCAACAGAAACCGATTATGATTTGCAGTGGACACCGGCAGCAGAAAAGCGGTTGAAGCGTGTGCCGTCATTCGCGCGCGGTATGGTCGTCAAAAGTGTTGAAAGGTACGCACGTGAACATGGGCATCGCGAGGTTACACCCGAATTGATGAAAGCTGTCAAGAAACGCTTCGATAAAACCGGCATCCCTTCCTTTAGACCGAAACGCTAAGGAGAACCGTATGCTTACACCAGAACAGGTAGCATTTTTTCAGGAACATGGATACCTCATCCTCAAAAATCTAATCGACGCTGAGACAATTGACGAGTGGCGGACGCAGATCTGGAACTATTTTAACTCCAGCTTAGAAACACCAGAGACCTGGTCCGACGACTATACGATCCAGAATTTCAGTTTCTCTCCCGTATTCGGACACCTCCCTGTGATGCAAGCAATTGCGGAGCAGCTTGGCGGTGGGCAATTTTTTACAGGCGGTGGCGGCTCACCGATTATTAAATGGCCGAATCCCGAAGAAGCGTGGTCAATGCCCAAGGACGGACACATCGATGCTTATGGCGGTGCTTGGAGTCCTTTTATGTTGGGGGCAACCACCTATCTTTATGACATTGAATCCCATGGGGGTGCTTTCATTTTCTGGCCCCGGAGCCACTATTCAACGCACCAATATTTCCTCCAATATCCAGAGCAGATTGACGGCAGTTTCTACGACATCAAAGATTGGGGGTGGCATGTGCTTTCGGATTTATCGCCGGAGGGCCCCCGAGAATTTATCGGTGCCGCAGGGGACGTTGTGCTGTGGCACGCATTTCTCTGTCATACCGGTTCATCAAACGTGAGAAACGTCCCTCGTTTTGGGGTCTTCGCGCGCTATGCTCACAAACAAAAGGAAGAAATTAAATACGAAATCCCAGAAGATCTCTGGAAATATTGGGTAATCTAAGGAGAAGAACATGCGTGAAAAAACAGACGCACACGAGCGGCTGACAGAGGTAGAAGAACGCTTAGCTCGTGTAGAGCACCTACTGGTCAGCATCAATGAAAAACTGGAACAGCCTTCCGCTGTTGGTGACGTTGCTACCGAGCAGTCGGAAGCGTTTAAGGAGTGGGTAACGAATTACGTCTCAATGCGCTTGCAACAACTCGTCCCGGAAACGTGCGATCATCCTGATGAAGCCGTGCTTCAAGACGGTCCCTTTCTTGATAACACGACAGTGCCGTGTACAGAGGAGGTCGAGCATCGAGTTAAACGGATACCGATCCCGTTTGTCCGTGAGATGGTTGTGCAGCGCGTCGCTGAAAACGCACGCGAAGCGGGCGTTGAACGTGTAGATATCGAGTTTTTTGAGAAAGCGGCGACATTTTGACAATGTAAAGCCACAGAGGAGTTCCCTCTGCCCAACTTTGATTGGAAGGACTTCTTAAAGGCACCGATTTAATAGCGAACCGCATACCGCTAATCGCGAACCGTATACCGCGATTCGCAGATAGTATACCGCAAATGGCGAACCGCGGTGCGCGAATAGCGAATAGCGAACAGCGATTTATGGACTGGGTTTTTAATACCTTCTCAGAATATCTTGAGAACGACTTCAAAAAACGCATCGGGAAGCTGAACCCTACTGTTTCAGACTTGTGGCAAGCCTTCCAGGTGCTTTTTCCTGCCACGTCGGCGCAGCTGCTTGTCCAAGAACCGGTCGGCAATACCGTGCGGTTTAAAGCACTCGCCTTCTATCACGCAGACGAAATGGGTCCGTTGATTGAAGCCCCACTGGACTACCTCAAGCAAAATTTCGGTGGCGGCAAATTCAAAATCAACTTCTATCACGGTATGCAGTTCATTGCGACCATCAACTTCAAACCAGAGGGTCCCGAAATCTGGCGCGAGTTACCAGAATTGGAAGGAAACCCTGTTTCCGAGGCATAACGCTGGTAAACGCTGCCACCAAACATAATTTATTAAAGTAATAGGTACACGCCGTGTGCCGTAACCAAAAACAATGGATGAAATCATGAGCCAGCATCAGGAATTTGGGGGATGCCCATCTTGTGGAAATCCGAACCTTCGACGGTTGGATGGCAATTCATGGTTCTGCTTAGATTGCGACTGGGACAACCTTCCGGTGATTCCCAACGGAAACCATGACGACATCCTTGCTTCCCTCCGTCACGGTGACCTCCACTCACGGCGGATCGCCGCACAAGCACTGATTAATATAGGCGACGCAGACCGACACCTCGCTACGGCAACCGATACAAAGGTTCTGTTAGAAGCCTTGGACGATGAGGATGCCGATGTGCGTTACTTCGTCGCCGTTGCCCTCGGCAAATTAGAAGCGAACCGCAGTCTCGGTAAACTGAAACAACTTGCACGAGACGATGCCTCTGCGCTCGTGCGAGAGGGCGCCCAAACAGCAGTTGAACAGATAGAAGCACGGCAATTAGCCAACAGCCGTTAGCAATTGGCAGTTGGCAGTTGGCAAAGAGGGCGTACTTTAACGCTTGCGTCTTTGCTATAGACCAACAGCCAACAGCCCATTAGCAATTAGAGATAAAATATGGAAAAAATTCGACTCGGCTACATCGGATGTGGGTTCATGGCACAGAAGGTCCACATCCCAAATTTTTCAAGCATTCCAGACTGTAAACTCATCGGACTGGCGGAAGTGCGGACGGAACTTGGACAAAAAGTCCAAAGTCGTTTCGGTATTCCTAAACTTTACCGGGACCATCAAGAACTCGCACAAAACGCCGATATTGAGGCAGTGGCAGTATCTGCTGACTTTGCCTTGCAAGGCGAAATCGCGAAAGACCTTCTCCTGGCAGGCAAACACGTCTTCATGGAAAAACCGATGGCTGTCTCCGTTGAACAAGCCGAGACGATTGTGGCGGCATCGCAGCAGTCCGGCAAAAAACTGATGGTAGGCTACATGAAACGATACGATGCCGGTAACGAAATTGTCAAAGCGAAAGTCGCGCAATTCCGAGAAACCGGTGAACTCGGTCGCTTGACGTACGCCAGAAATCACGGATTCGGTGGCGATTGGGTCTGCAACCTCGATACCCCCATGGATGGTACTTCAGAACCAAAACCCAGTGCACCGGTCAAAACACCGGAGTGGATACCTGAACGCTACCGACGCTCCTACATCGGATACCTCCAACAATATACGCACAATATCAATCTGATGCGTTGGTTTCTCGATGCCGGGGACAAGGTCACCGTCAAAGCGGTCGATTTAGACGAAAATGGATATTCGGGTGTCGTTATCTTCGATATGGACGGCATTCGTGTGACGTTAGAGACGGGACATGTTTCTCACTATCGGTGGGACGAGCATAGCCAAATCTATTTTGAGAACGGATGGGTCCACACATGGGCACCGCCACTGCTCCTGAAGAACACCCCTGCAGAGGTCGAAATCTACCGTGCTGGAAAAGAACAGGAAATCACTCGTCCGATTCCGAGACCGAGTTGGACCTGGGCATATCACAGAGAAGCGGAATACTTTATTGCCAATGTTCGTAACGACGAGCCGTTCCGCTCTTCAGCCGAAGATACGTTGACAGATGTTAGACTTTTTGAGGACATCTATCGGATTTTGATTACACAATGATTTCCCCAACAGAGATTCAAGCAGTATGTGATACTATTGTGCGTGAGTTTGCCCCGGAGCAAGTTATCCTTTTCGGCTCCTACGCCTACGGCACGCCAACAGAACACTCGGATGTCGATTTGCTGGTAGTGATGCCGATTCCCGAAGCGGAGCGACACCGGCAAGAGAAAGCGATCCAGAAACGGATCCCGCATCAATTCCGTATGCACTTGCTCGTTAGGTCTCCGGAGGAGATCACCACTCGCGTTGCACAGAACGATTGGTTTCTCCGAGAAATTCTTGAAAAGGGAAACGTACTTTATGGTTCAGAGGGTTTCTGCCAGAACACCTTGGCAAAAACCTACAACTCGCGAGGAAAGAGGGGCATGAATCCACTAACAGAGGAATGGGTGCGGAACGCTGAGGAAGACTATACGATGGCGAAACGGGCACAGGTTCCCACGCCCTACCCAAACTCTATCTGTTTCCACGCCCAGCAGTGCATAGAGAAATACCTGAAAGTGTGGCTCCAAGAGATGAATGTCCCTGTCCCCAGAACACACGACCTTCAAGAATTGCTGTACCTGAGTTTGCCGACGCGTCCAGCATGGCACACGTGGCAGACCCCGTTTTCTGAATTTCGCACTTTTGCAGTGGATGCGCGTTCCCCCGGCTACACGGCTACGGCAGAAGATGCACAACAGGTGCTACAAATATGTACGGACGTTCGTCATGCGGTTCGCTTGTCCCTGCGGCTTTCAGTAGAGCCAGAACCTCAATCCTGAAGGTCACTTTCGTAACAAAATCTCTGTGTCATTGATGTTGACTGCCAGTTCGTAGTTCGCCTGTAAATACACCGCAATGAGCGGGTGCCGTTTCTCAACAGGAATCGCGTCAACGGCATCAAACCACCCTCCCGTTTTGAAAAGCACTAACTGCGTCCGATCCTGCTCAAGGGCTGCAATAACCTCGTGCTGCATCGCAGGTGTCGAAGTGTATGAAACCTGATGGAATCGGGTGACACTCGGTCGATCCGCAAAGAAGTAGTAAGCACCTTGACTCGTAAAATCGAAAATTTTTTCGTTCTCCACTGTGTTTTCTTGGATATAAGCGACGACCTTCTGAATTTGTGCAACTTGGTCATCTGGGATGTCAACGCGCCCAGCACGTGCCAATTCTTCTGCGACGATCCGTTGCTTGAAAGGGTTTTGACGCAGCCGCTGCCACTTCCCGCTAAGACCTACCAAAGGCTGATGTGCCTCCCCAACATACCAACAGAATATCACAGTTGGAATTAGCACCCATGCCGCCCTCAGGGCGTGGTGCCAACGTACTTTACCCGTTACGAACGATACCAAAGTCCGGAACATTCCTAAAATGCCGCCCTCTAACGGCAACAGGCAGAGCAACCATAAGAAAGTCGCACCATAAATCAGATGCCCACTATCTGAACGTCCCAGTGCAGTCCGAAAAAAGGCGATACCACCGAGCAATAGAAGCAAGAGCTGCAATGTGTGCGTCGAGGGAGTCCCAGAAAGGTGTCGATATGTCAGATACGCCGCAAGCGTCAGAAAGACACCAATCGGCAGGTACCACCGAAAGCCTTCACTGAACACAAAGGCATGCCAGCCATCTGTCGATAACAGCGTAAGCATTTCTGATAGGGACGGAAAAGCGAGTCCCCACGTTTCAAGTTGATAACGACACTGGATATAGGAATTCCAGATGAGATCGTCTAAGGCACCGTGGGCAAGGAAATAGATGCAGACCGGCAGAAAACCTAACAGCACCCCGCAACCATAACTCATTAGGGGCAAAAAGCGTTCGCGGATGGATATTTCGTTCTGCAGGAAAGTGTATACGAGTAGAAACAATCCGACAGCAGCTAACGTGTAGAGTCCGATTTCGGTGCTGTACCAGAACGCCAAACTTGCGAAAAGTCCGGCGAGGAGAAGTTTCCATGAGAGTCGAAATATCGGAGTTACAAACCCCTTCGACAAAGCGTCACCCCCCCACAATCTACCATCCTTAAGAAAACTGGCAACGAAGGCGAAACTGATTAAACCGAGACTATGGCGTGGGGATACCCAGAACTCTGTTCCAGAGGCAATCACGACACAGATAAAGGCAGTGAAGAACCCACCACGGAATACCTGCAAACCGAGCAGATAAAGGGCGACATAGCCGAGCGGACCCAATATGTCTTCCATTGAACGTAGACCGAACAACGTCGGTTCAAAGAGTTGACCGCCAATCCATGCTAAGTAGGCGTTTTGGAAGACCCCATGCTGGATATAGATGTCTCGAAAGGGTATCCCGCCGCGTAGCATCTCATTGAGAGGCGCGAGCCGCTCCCCCTCGTGGAACAGATCAATCTTACCGTGAATGCCGTTTACATAGGTCAGAAGGTAGATAAAAACTGGAAGGATAACGTACGTAAATCCGCGCCACCAAATCTTGTAGGAGCGAACTGTGCTCGCGATCTTTGTAAGTCTATAACCGTCAGTCCGGATTTCCCTATCCTCTTCGGTGGCAGAGTTTGTAACTTCGTCTGTGCTATCAACGGCAGAAGTCCACAGTTTTGGGAAGTAACGCTGGGACAGCAGCACCAATTTGATTAAAAGGGACAAACCAATCGGTAGGATTAAACCTATCAGCGTCCACTGTCCGATGTGGTAGACCTGTAGCCAACAGAGCCACAACGGAATGGACGCTAACGCATTCGCTTTCAGCACACGGCGGACGGGTTGCGCCGTCAACGTAGCGCACCAGTGTGAATAGACACGCCATCCTAATGTATACAACCCAATTACTATCGGAATACCGAGCAGTGCTAACAGATAGAAAAAGTATTCTTGTTGCTTCGGATAGGCGTTCACACTCAGCCATCCGACGACCCCGGTATTAGAATGGTATTCAAAAACGAGGAACTTTTTGAGGGTTATGCCGAGGGCGAGCGCAAGGGAAGTCGCAGAGAAGGTGATAAGTCCAACGTAGGAGCGGAGAGCAGCGGCTTTAAGTTCCTGCAAGGGGAACATCGATAAAATCTTTGGCTGTTTCATCGTAGGCGAAAGCCTTCACGGCGCGTATCTCAGCGTCATAAACGGAGATAACCAGATACGTAGCATCCGGATAGGCGGGTTCGTCCCACATCATCGCGTCCGCCTTGTCCTTCTCCGAGAAATACGCCTCGTGGTTCGGGTGCGAGTGGTAGAAAACCTTAATCTGCCGATTTTGTGTCTCTGTCTCTTTGTGAATAGCGATTAAATCATCAGGGTGTATAACGTACGCCGTGCGGGCATCGCGCGGGTATGTGTCGGGATCTTTCTGATGCAGTGCATTCTGTATATTCCGGCATTTCCAGACAAACTCCTGCGTCCCATCACTCAAAATAGCACCGCAGCATTCATCGGGAAACTCCGACTTTGCATGGGCATAAATTTCGCTAAGGGTCTCCGGCTGTAAAGTTAACATTTGCATTTTTTTCGCCACATCAAAGCGATCACATTCTGCTATGTCTCTAATCCGCGTCGGAACGCCTGAAAACTGGGTGCCAATGAAGCGTTTAGGCTTATCTGCAGTATCGGGCTTTAGAAAAGCCCACCAGCGATTGCGGGGATAATAGAAATTTCAGCACCATCATCGACAGCGGTGGCTTTTCCGTCAAGGAAACGGATATCTTCATCGTTAAGATAAATATTGACGAACCGGCGGATATTTCCGCCTTCATCACAGAGACGTTCCTTCATACCGGGATAATTCGCCTCAAGATTGTCAATAACGCCTTCAATATTGGCACCTTCTGTCTCAACTTCTGCCAAGTTTTGGGTCAAGCGTCTCAGTGGGGTTGGGATACGGACTGTTACAGACATGGAATAAATTTTCTCCTTTTATGGATAGTTGTCAGTCGTTAGTTATTGGTTATTCGTCAGCATTAAATTGAGTAATGCAATCCGCACTCTTTGGCATCTTCTGTTGTAGGAGCGGCGTTCTGCCAACGCCAGCGTCCGGCGCGTTTCGGTTCACCCGGTTTTATGGGTGTTGTGCATACGATACAACCGAGCGATTCATAAAAATGTCCATTCGCATCGGCTTCAAGCAACGGATTCACGGGAATATCGTTGTCGCGGACAAACTGCCATACCTCCTCAGCTGTCCAGTGAAGGAGCGGATTGACTTTTAAGACCGGGTGTGTCGTTGATGATATGATTTCTGCCTTGCGGAGCTGCTTTCTCGCCTCCGACTGATCGCGACGCAGCCCCGTTATCCAGACATCCAAGGACTCCAGCAGTCGTTGCATCGGGCGGACTTTCCGAACGTTACAACAGTATTCCTGCTTCGCTTTGCTGTCGAAAAACAGATATTCGCCGTGCTCTGAGACCATTTCTTGGACTTCCTGTGGGTCGGGTTGAATCTGTTCAATCTGAATACCGTAGCGTGATTCGACCTTCTCAAGGAAGGCGTAAGTCTCAGGAAAAAGTCGGAGTGTGTCAAGCGTGCAGACCCGGAAGGGCAACTGGTTTTCAGCAGCCAAGTGAATTAGCACCATACCCGAAAGCTGCCCACTTGTGACGATTGCAGCCCGTCCTTCAAACCGCTTAAAGAGAGAAAAAAGGATTTCTTGAGGAGTCTCTGTCAAGGTAATCTCTTGGCAGAGCGCGTTATCTACTGAATGCTTCAATCTTTTGTTAACGGGTTTCTCGGTCATTGCTAACGCCTTTTAGGATATAGGTGAAGTTACGGGAGCATCTCGATAATGTCCGATTCGACTTCAAAATAACGACTCAAGCTGAAATAACGTTCACCGGTGTCTGGCAGAATTGTTACAACCGTTCTATCGGGTCCCAGTTCCTTAGCGACCTGTAGTGCTGCGTAGACATTCGCACCAGAGGACATCCCGACTAATAAGCCTTCGGTCGTTGAGATCGACTTCATCGTCTGATAAGCGACCTCTTCAGGAACAGCGATAACTTCATCAATGACATCTACATTAAGGACTTCAGGCACCATCCCGGCACCGAGTCCATCAATCCGTGTCGGCCCCGGGGGGCCCCCGGAAAGCACGGCTGAGACCTGCGGTTCCACAGCAACGATTTTCACACTCGGACACTTTGTCTTCAGCACTTCGCCAACACCTGTCAACGTACCGCCTGTTCCGACCCCTGTAACGAAAAAATCGATGTCGCTGCCGACCGATTTCAGGATTTCGACGGCTGTCGTCCGACGGTGAATCTCAGGGTTCGCGGCATTCGTAAACTGGTTGGGCATGTAGTGTCTGGAATGCTTTCTGACAATTTCCTCCGCCTCCCAGATCGCGCTCGCCATGCCGCCGTGTTCGGGTGTTAGGACAATCTTTGCACCGAACGCGGAGAGGAGTTCATATTTTTCACGACTCACATTTTCGGGCATCGTCAAAATTACAGGATAGCCACGGGCGATGCCGACGATCGAAAGCCCTAAACCCGTATTGCCTGCTGTAGGTTCAACGATGGTATCCCCTTTTCTTAAGATACCGCGTTCCTCAGCATCGACGACCATCGCATAACTAATCCGGTCCTTTATGCTACCACCAGGGTTGTAAGCCTCTAACTTCGCGAAAATAGTCGCATCGTCCTCAGCGGGCAAGGTATTCAGACGAATCATTGGGGTATTTCCGATGAGGTCTGTTAGGTTTTTGGCGATTTTCATCTACTCCCCACTCTCACAAAAATATCGCCGATTTGGCACGTTAATTGTAGCATATATACGTTGAAAAGTCAAATTCAGGGTAGTGGGTTATAAAATTCTGAAGCGTTTTCGTAGAAGAGTTTATCTTTCTCGGCATCCGAAGCATCACTAATAGCCCATAAAAGTGCCTCTACCCATTCCTGATAGGTAGCGGCTATCGTGCATACGGGCCAATCACTGCCAAACATTAACCGTTCATACCCGAACGCCTCTACGAGATGCTGGATGTACGGCTTCAGTTCTTCCGGTGTCCAATTCTCACTCGCAGTCGTCACAATTCCCGATACCTTGCAGTGGACGTTCTCAAAAGCGGCGAGTTCTCGGATATGCATTGCCCACGGCTCAAATTGCCCGCCCTTTATATCGGGTCCGCCACAGTGATTGAGTGCATGTCGGACATCTGGTGTTGCTTGCACTAACGCAATTGCGGCGGGCAGCTGCATAGCATTCGCACAGAGTTCAAAAGAGAGATTGAACTTTGCCAGTAACTTCACACCCTGAATGAGTTCAGGCGTCGCATAAAACTGCGGGTCGGGATGATGCCACGCCATTCGACGGATACCGACGACAAGCGGAAATTCAGCGAGTTGTTCAAGGATAGCCTCAGCATTCGGTTTCTCAAGGGGTGCTGCCGCCGCTATCGCCCCTATCATGCCGTCTGTCTCTGAGATTTGCGTTAACCACTCGACCTCTTTGACGACATCCGCTTCGGCGGGATCGCCTTCAACGTGAACGGATTTAACGACGTTAAGGTTCCCAATCACCTCGCGATAGTCTTCTGCTGTGTAACGTTTCCCTAACAGATCAAACCCTTCCAGCCATGGGTATTCCAAGTTCTGGGTATCCCAAAGGTGTTGGTGTGTATCAATGATTTTTAACATCTATCTCCCTCATCGCTACGAATTAGATACGTGTATCCGTTGAAGTATAGCACACCGAGGGAATGGCGTCAAATTTGTTTGGGTGGAAGAACTGTTGCACAAACTAAAAGTTTATGCTACAGTGTATCCCATAACTTATAACTACCCGTGCTACAAAGAAGCAACCATGAAAAACTACAGTGTCAGAATGATCCGTGAACACATGGAAAATATCCCACAATTCCCTGTGCCAGGGGGATTCGCAATCCGTAATTATCGCCGGAATGAGGGACATATCTGGACCCGGATTCAGAAAGCAGCGGAACCCCATATCAATATCGACGATGGACTTTTTGGGCGTGAGTTCAAACGAGATTTCTCGGCGATGGAAGACCGGTGTTTTTATCTCACCACGGACACAGGTGAGGAGATTGGAACAATCACGGCATGGTGGCAAGACAACGGATGGGGACAGATTCATTGGGTCGCAATTCATCCCGACTATCAGGGACGTGGACTCTCTAAACCGATGATGTCGGTGGCGATGACACGCTTAAAACAGTCGCATGAACGCTGTTTCCTCGACACATCCACAGGACGCATTCCTGCGGTTAAACTCTACCTCGACTTCGGGTTCATACCAGACCCTTCGCGTGAAAACAACCGAGAGGCTTGGACAGAAATGGCATCCGTTTTGGAACACCCTACCTTGGAGGCATACATATCATGAGCACCACAGTGACCGCATCTGTTAGCAAGCAGCAGATAGCAGATTTTCATGAAGACGGTTATTTAATTGTACGTAACGTTCTGTCAACAAAGGAAGCGGACGAACTGCGTCGCATCGTGCAGAAAGAGGTGAAACGCGATGCCTACCCATCTTCGCTGAAGTACCCTGAACCCGCAAAATATACCGTTAGCGGCAACAGGCTCGCTGCCCCCGGACTCACTGAGATTGCCGAACATCCGACGGTTGTGAATGCCGTGGAAGCCGCCCTCGGTCAGCCCGCCCACCTCACCGCTTATGTTGCGTATCTCCGAACCGCCGGTGATAGAGGTGCTGGCGCGCATTGCGACTATAAACGCTGGCGACCTGTCGGTTCATCAATGAACTGGGTATTCGCCATCATTCCGTTGACAGATTTCGATGCGTCGTACGGTCCGTTTCTCGTGTCGCCGAAATCGCACAAGCTGACGCAGGTCATTGATCCAGACGCACACATCTTGGATCTCATCCGTCCCAATCGCGAAGCACTACCACCTTTCATTGATCCAGAACTCAAGGCGGGCGACTTACTTGTCGTCAACGAGCATGTTTGGCACGAAGCACCTGCTGGTACTACGCCTGAAGACCGATGTGGGATTTTCAACAAGTATTG
The DNA here is from genome assembly GCA_965232115.1 of Candidatus Poribacteria bacterium. GTDB lineage: Bacteria > Poribacteria > WGA-4E > WGA-4E > WGA-3G > WGA-3G. Next base: position 705,210 of record OZ246958.1, on the reverse strand, counting down.
CGCGGTAGACGCGCCCCCTGCAGCGGGATATTATCCTTACACTCCAGCCGCCTTGGACGCACTCAGCGATGAAGGCAAACGACTTATCCCTGTCTGTTTTGACAAACCGATTGCGACGACGCGCCTGCTGATTGAGGATTCATCGCATCAGGAACCGAAATTCTTACTGCGTCGCGACCCGAAAAAGGGTTCTTGGGAATTACCGGGAGGTGAAGGTTGGGAAGAGGAGAAGCTGGTCGGTTGGGATGTCGGTGCAAGAATTGGCGCGCTCCAAGAGATTACGCAAACACAACTCGGTCTAGAAGTGCCGTGGATGTCCTATATTGAGGATATTGCAGAGGATGCGGGCATCTGTCGTCTCTACGGTTTTTCCGATGAAACCTTGGACCCCGACGCACTCGCCACTGGCGGTTGCGAGTGGTTCACGCAATCTGAGATGAGACATCAACTCGGTGAGAGTGCCGCCATTTGTCGTGCGGTTGATACTTGGCAACGGGCTGATATGATTCGAGGTAAGGGCAAGGCGTGCCATCAAAGCCGAACCCAGTTTGAATAGTAGTCAGCAGTCAGGGCGTTCCGCTACGCTACACTCTCAGCAGTCAGTGGTCAGCAGTTATGGGAAACTTGCACCTACCGGATTGGGTTCCGTACCCATTAATGTGTCAGCATATTTCTATAACTCGCTATAAAGTATGAAAGAATGTAAGAAAATTCGGGTGAACTGCCCGAAACATGGAGAAGTATTATTCACAGGTGCGAACAATCCCAGTGAGACTGTTTCACCGTTCTGTCCACTGTGTGAACACGAAGCGCGTCATCCGCAGGCACATAAGGACGCGCCGTATCCGTTGCAAGGCACATCGCCGTCTGTGATTCCTGAACTGAATCGTGGCGACTGATGTTAGCCGATGCGCTTGGTCAAAGCGCGGAATGCGTCGGGGTTCCAAACCCCTCCTACAAGATAGTTTGAACCTTCCACCCAGTACTCATAACCCAAAACCCTCCACAATTCTGTAAATCCTGACTCTGACGGACCTTCCAACACCCCGTACGCATAACCCAAAAACGCAAAGTTTGTATAAATTAAGCAAAAATTGTATTTATAGTGGAACCCATAATTAACTTTACAGTGGCGAGGTTAGGAAACCTCGCCAGCAGGGGTACAGACTTCTGCTCGTAATGTAAACTTATTTTTGAAATCTACTATAATAACCTGTCCTTGTTCCATGCCGCGTTCCATGCCTTGCTCCATGCCTTGTTCGATGCCGCGTTCCATGACGCGTTCGTAAAACGGAGATTCTTGCATAATTGCCTCCAATGAAGGATTCTGAAAAAAATCAGACGGATGGACCAGACTCCCGAAAAGTGAGAGCCCAAATAAAAGGGTTGCCCGTGTCTCTCTATCAACATCAGCCGCCTGGGTCGTCTCTATACACTTCTCAACCCACGCCTGAGGGGTCATGTCTGCGGGATGTTTCATCAAAGCCGTGAAAGGCAGCAAGCCAACAGCCTCCGGGTCTAAAAACGCTTCACCCGCTAACTCATACACCCGAATCACATTATACTGAAACCAACCACCCCCGCGTTGCTCATTGCCATACCTATAAGGGATGCCACCAGATGCCATTTTCATCGCGGAACGGTGTAAAGAGGGCAACCACAAGGGTTGCCACTACAAAAATCAATTTAGGGATTGGCAGCACCATTCGTTTTCAGTGCTGTGATAAAAGCGTCAAGGCTTTGTGTCTGTATCGCCTCGCGGAGCAAGTGCTTCAGGCGTGGCAAGTCGTCAATCGCTTCAAGAGCAGGTTTGAGTGTCTGTTCGGTATTGACCTGAAAGCGGGTCTCAAGGCACAGCAATATACTTTCAATAGTGGTCTGTTTTGTGCCTTGTTCGATGCCTTGTTCGATGCCTTGTTCGATGCCTTGTTCCATACCTTGTTCAATGCCTTGTTGCAAGTAGTGTTCAGCCATCGTTTGCATGAGGGTTACCTCCTCTTGAGAAAGATTCAAAGTCTTTTGGTGTTCAGCAACGACCCGATCTAAATCCGCACGCTCCCCAACAGAACGTTTGTAGAAAACCAGTAAGTGAAGATAGTGCAACGCTTGCACCCACGCAGCACGCTCCGACTCCGTTAGACCACTCAGATGATCCCCTAACGTCTCTAAGACCGATACGAATACAGAACGATCCGCTGTGTCCGCACGTTTAAGGACTGTCATTAACCACCCAAACGGTCCCTCCGCCTGCAGTAAGTTCGCATCAGGTTCGCTCTGGATGCCCAGAAACAACGTCTCAAAACTCGGAACAAATCGACGCAAGGGTTCCGGCACATCCATCAACGTCTCCATTGAAATCACGGATCGCCATTCTGCTTTTCCTGTATAAAATACAACAGGGATGATCGGACGAAATCGCCACTGACTTTTCGGGACACCCTCAGCGACCCACTGCTGCCGTTGGTCATCCCAGATGTGATACATATACGATAACATCCGAAATCCCATCACGGGGTCTACTGTAGACTGATGTTCAATGAGGATGTAGATCATCACCTCTGTTTCATCGGTATCTCGGAACGGTAAGAGAAAGACGAGATCGGATTCTTGTTCGCGTAGGTTATCGGCGATGAAGGTCGTGTTGACGCGCTGGATTCTACTGAAGTCAAGGGACTCGACGAGGTTTTTGCCGATAATTTGTAGGAGCCCCCGGAGGTTCTCTCGGTTCGATAACAGCCATTTGGCACTCCTATCTGCGAACTGTCCCAAGGAATCCATGAAAAAAGTAAGGATTTCATTGAAGTCTGCCATATACGGGTATTATACACGCTTTTGTGGGGTAATGCAACAGATTTATCGTCTTTACCCACCTCTTATCACAGAAATCAAATAATCACAAATATCACAGTTCAGACAAATAACCCATAACCTCCAACATCGCGCGTTTTTTGTGCGAAATGGTCTAAAAACACAAAAAACATAAAATTTTGCGAAAAAATACGAAAAAATGCTAAATTTCAGGATAAATTACTGATTTTTTTGATTTTTTTGTAATTTTTCTTTATTTTTTTTAGTATTATAGCGTATAATTAACCTATAATGAAGTTGGGAGGTTCAATTTCTTAAGTCAGCATAGGAGAAATTTCACAAGGTCCAGCAATTCAATCAGAAATTACGCAATGTTTCAACTCCAATGATTCGAGAGTGAGGATATCAATACTGACGGTGCTACCTCTCCGGGACCACTTGGAAAAAGCGGATTTGTTGTTTTTGAGATGCCTGCTGCTGGTCAAGGTACTGCTGGTCCCAACGGAATAGATGCCTCCGTCTCAGTAATAGCGGCGGCTGATGCAGCTAACTTCCCATCGGTATAAAACGACTGTGGTAGATGAAGCCGGTAACGTCATGCTTGACGGTCCGCGTCGTAGCGTGATGTGGGCATTGCCTGAGATGAATGGCGATATGCGCTATTCGCTCCTGCGTGGCTTCGGCACAATGGCGTTTGACGGCACTGCGGATATGGCGAATGATGGCACAATGGCATCCTCGTGGATAACGGCACAGAGCGTCGGGAGCTACTCTGGACACCGTGATGATGTCGGGTCACCCGGACATCGGGAAGGTTCTCCCTTACCCGTCTCCTTGTCAAGTTTCCGTCCCGTTCGCGATAAAGCGACAGGGCAAGTCGTGATTACATGGGTCCCTGAATCTGAGTTGAACAACGCTGGATTCAATATCCTGAGGATGTCTCGTTGGACGGCAACCGGACAACCTTGCGCACGACACACTTACGTGGAAACGTCAGTGCCGGTGGTAAACTCACAACGCGTTGGAGTGAGCTAAAATCGTCTGGCAGATAAATCGGACACCAAGGTTGTTCAGGGATGAAACAATTGAACTAACCTATAACCAAAAACAGGAACTCCCGGCTTCGGTTGGGAGTCCCTGTTTTTTTGTTTTTGGATGGCACAACCTAAAAGGTTATGCTACAAAATACATAGATCGAGGGCGCAAACTGAAAGTTTACGCTACAAAACGTGCGATAAATCGCACTACTACGAACCAGTTTTCTGTTTGTAGTAGGGAAACCATTCATTGCCCCTCAATGACCCAAGGCGTTCACCAGTCAATATCGTCGAGCTTTTCGGCTTTGAGGGCTTTTTCAAATAACGCATCGAGCTGCGAGATATGGTGCATCGCGGTAATATGAGAGACAAGGGATTCGGGAACATTTTCAAAGCGGCGGCGTAGGAGCTTGAGAATAGCATCCCGCTTCGCAAGCACTTGCCCTTGTTCCATGCCGCGTTCCATGCCTTGTTCTATGCCGCGTTCCATCCCTTGTTGCAAGTAGTGTTCAGCCATCGTTTGCATGAGGGTTACCTCCTCTTGAGAAAGATTCAAAGTCTTTTGGTGTTCAGCAACGACCCGATCTAAATCCGCACGCTCCCCAACAGAACGTTTGTAGAAAACCAGTAAGTGAAGATAGTGCAACGCTTGCACCCACGCAGCACGCTCCGACTCCGTTAGACCACTCAGATGATCCCCTAACGTCTCTAAGACCGATACGAATACAGAACGATCCGCTGTGTCCGCACGTTTAAGGACTGTCATTAACCACCCAAACGGTCCCTCCGCCTGCAGTAAGTTCGCATCAGGTTCGCTCTGGATGCCCAGAAACAACGTCTCAAAACTCGGAACAAATCGACGCAAGGGTTCCGGCACATCCATCAACGTCTCCATTGAAATCACGGATCGCCATTCTGCTTTTCCTGTATAAAATACAACAGGGATGATCGGACGAAATCGCCACTGACTTTTCGGGACACCCTCAGCGACCCACTGCTGCCGTTGGTCATCCCAGATGTGATACATATACGATAACATCCGAAATCCCATCACGGGGTCTACTGTAGACTGATGTTCAATGAGGATGTAGATCATCACCTCTGTTTCATCGGTATCTCGGAACGGTAAGAGAAAGACGAGATCGGATTCTTGTTCGCGTAGGTTATCGGCGATGAAGGTCGTGTTGACGCGCTGGATTCTACTGAAGTCAAGGGACTCGACGAGGTTTTTGCCGATAATTTGTAGGAGCCCCCGGAGGTTCTCTCGGTTCGATAACAGCCATTTGGCACTCCTATCTGCGAACTGTCCCAAGGAATCCATGAAAAAAGTAAGGATTTCATTGAAGTCTGCCATATACGGGTATTATACACGCTTTTGTGGGGTAATGCAACAGATTTATCGTCTTTACCCACCTCTTATCACAGAAATCAAATAATCACAAATATCACAGTTCAGACAAATAACCCATAACCTCCAACATCGCGCGTTTTTTGTGCGAAATGGTTGAAAAACGCAAAAAATATGGAATTTTGAGATAAAATGCTAAATTTCAGGATAAATTACTGATTTTTTTGATTTTTTTTGTAATTTTTCTTTATTTTTTTGTAATAGCGTATATAATTGCATAGAGGTTGTGAAGTTCAATTTTTCAAATCTGGATAGACTTGAAGATGAGCGCGTCGCGATGTCCAAAGAAGTGACGAAACAACAACTTCACAATACTGCTGAGGTGGAAACCCAGCAGAAGGTTAGGTTCAAACGGAAGAATTCGTATACGAATCCCTGGATACGTGTTCTTATTTTTCTGAAAAAAAAAGAGTTAAAGAAAGAGTCTATTTTATTTAGGAGGAAAATAACGTGCAAATTTTGTCAAAATTGACATTTTCCTTAGTTTTCGTTTTAATGTTGGCTCTCATAGCAGGTCCAGCCCTCGCGCAAACCGTGAATATCAGTGAGGATATCAATACTGACGGTGCTACCACTCCGGGACCACTTGGAAAAAGCGGGTTTGTTGTTTTTGAGATGCCTACTGCTGGTCAAGGGACTACTGGTGCCAACGGAATAGATGCCTCCGTCTCAGTAGTAACGGCGGCTGATGCAGCTAACTTCCCATCGGTATAAAACGACTGTGGTAGATGAAGCCGGTAACGTCATGCTTGACGGTCCGCGTCGTAGCGTGATGTGGGCATTGCCTGAGATGAATGGCGATATGCGCTATTCGCTCCTGCGTGGCTTCGGCACAATGGCGTTTGACGGCACTGCGGATATGGCGAACGATGGCACGATGGCATCCTCATGGATCGTGGCACAGAGTGTCGGGAGCTACTACGGACACCGCGATGATGTCGGGTCACCCGGACATCGGGAAGGTTCTCCCTTACCCGTCTCCTTGTCAAGTTTCCGTCCCGTTCGCGACAAAGCAACGGGTCAAGTCGTGATTACATGGATCACTGAATCTGAGTTGAACAATGCTGGATTCAACATCCTGCGGAGTGAAACCAAAGACGGTGCGTTCCAAGTCATCAACGTCAAAGGCATCGTGCCCGGACACGGAACTACTTCTGAAAAGCATGTGTATACCTACACAGATACAACTGCGAAACCCAACGTTGTTTACTACTACCAGATTGAGGATGTCTCGTTGGACGGCAACCGGACAACCTTGCGCACGACACACTTACGTGGAAACGTCAGTGCCGGTGGTAAACTCACGACGCGTTGGAGTGAGCTAAAATCGTCTGGCAAATAGGTCAGACACATAGGTTGTTCAGGGATGAAAAATGAACTAACCTAAACCAAAAATGGGGACTCCGGCTGCGGTTGTGAGTTCCTATTTTTTTACCAGTATGTAGCGGTGCCTGTGCGTTTGTGCCTTAACTAAATTGGACATCACAGACCCGGTAGGTGCGGTTTCCTAACCGCACTGGGTGTCATTGTAGAAACCCTTTTAAGATAAGAGGAATTATCAATTAGAAGTATTAGTCTTAAGGCTTGTCCACTAAAAACTCATAACGCAAGATTTCTGAACTTATAGATGCAGCTTACGCGACTTATGAAATGCGTAAGTGCTAATAAACCTACAACTGACAACAAACCGACACACAGCGAGGCACGCGTGCGGGTTTCCCCACGAAGCCCGCGCTGAACACCCATACCATAGTTCGTAGGGCAAGCACCCTGTGCCTCCGCCCTGCATACTTCATAAAAATGTGAGTTCGATAAAGGTCTTTACTTGTAGCGCAAACTTTTAGTTTGCGCAGTCCACCCACAAACTAAATGAAGATTAAATAATTAATTCGGTAATAATCCGACATAGTGTAGGACTTCTTGTGAACCGCCTTTGAACTGTTCCATGAAGTCGCTGACCTTCTCTTGAAGTGTCGTCCAGTCATCGCTAAGACGGTGGAGATGTATGACCGATTGACGCACCCACCGCCACAACTTCTCAATCGGGTTGGTCCAAGAAGCATACGTCGGGAGCTGCAATATCTCAATGGGCAACTTCGCAAGGCTGCCTATTTTCTTCGAGGCTTTGTCGCTTCAATTCGGTGGGGTCGGCTTAGCAAACGTCGTTGTTTGTGGCAGAAGTGCTGCCATAAGATTCGCATGAAAATGTATCGGGCGGTTGTCTTGAATCAAATAGATCCGTTCCGCCTTTGGGTAGCGTTGGCAAATCTGGGTATAAAATGCGTGGAGTGCCACAACTGTGCAGCGTTTGACTTGCTGATAGACGACATCTCCAGTGTGGGGGTTGAGTGCACCTATGCCATAACACGTTTCTTGAGAACGATAACTCTGACGTGCCAAAGGCCCCTTCGTGCCGGTCTGTACCCAATCTTTTGCCACGGTCGGTTGTAGATTGAAACTAAACTCGTCTTGATAAACCACGACGCAAGTTTCCGGGTTTTCACGAGTTTCTGCTAAAACTTGCTGAATACGAGAAAGTTTTTCGGTATAATCAACATCTGGGCTTCGCAGATAGTCTCTGGCACGCTTATAGCTGATCCCCAAGCGGGAGAAGACTTGATGAATGCCGGGAACTGATAGCGTTTTAAGCCACGGCACGACCTGACCGAGACTCCGAAGCGTCCAGCGCGTTTGATGCGGATTCAGACATCCGGGATCCTGACCAATAGCCACTAAGAGTTCCGACCCGGCTGCCTCAGGCGACTTTGGGGAAAAAGCAGGTTTTCGACCCCTACCCGGTTTGTTAGACAACCCACGGATGCCATGCTCGCGGTAGCGACGCAGCCACGTATAGACGGTGTCAGGATCCCGCTTTTTCAGCAGACCCCGACGGGCAACTTCATGGGGAGAAAAGCCCTCATGGATTTTCAGCAGTGCCGTCGCACGTTCTCGTAGATAAGCCGGCTCGCCTTTATCCCGAAGTTCAACGAGGGATTGGATTTCGGCTGCAGTCAACTCAAGTTTATGATGTTTTGCCATTAGAGAATACCGCCTTTGGCAGCAGCATAACACGAATAACAATATTACCGAATTATTTTTTTAATCATATAGGCATGAACCGGGTATGAATGCCTTAATAGCATTCCCCGCACTCTCAGCGGTCAGCAAAGATATTTTGTGGTACGGACAAACGTCCGCAACTACCACACGACTGCTACGCAAGTCGCGTGTAGACTTTACGGGACAATGCTGAAAGCGTAGCGACCTGACTGCTGACTGCTATTCGCTATCCACCTCAGTCGCGTTTGGGTCCTGTTTCTTAAGGGCTGCTGCTTTGTAGGCGGCGATGAGTTCGTTTTCAAAGTCGATCCAAACAGGATTTTTCCGCCAGCGCGAGATTGTTGAATCGGTGACTTTGAAGTGTGCTGCGATTTCAGTATTGCTTGCGCCGTTGAAAGACATTTCGCAAGCCGCCAGAATGGTGCCTTTGGAATTGCTGCGCATGGTGAAACCTCCTTTTCGGTCGATTTTGAAAAACTGCATCTCACAATCCCGAACATATTTTAATTATACACTATATAATAAAAAAAGTCAAAATATATTAAAATAAATCAAAGTAAGTCATATATTGATGGGTTATAAGTTATAAGTTATAAGTTACGTGGGATTGATAATTGTGGAGGGGTTGTGGGATGTTTGTCTGAATCGCGAAATGATACTGCCGAATCCGAAAAAACAACTTGCCAAGTGTTCTTGAATCTGCTATACTATTTAACGATACTTCTTTTCTCAATACTCTTTTCTCTGATTGCTTTACCGGCTTTGGGTGAGTTGACAGATGCCGACCTTGACAAGATACGCTTGGTTGTCAAAGAGGAAGTCAAAACGGAAAAAGCAACCCACACTCTCACCGACATCACAGGACCCCCAAAAAGCAGCGTCTCAATAACCCAAAACCGCTATTGCGCCATCCCAAGCCGCTGCTTCTGCTCTTCAAGCATCTTCTGTTGACGCTTGAGACGCTCTGGTACGAGGCGTTCCCGTGGTGCTGTCGGCTTGAAATCGAGGCGGTCTTTCCCTAACCCGTGCAAGACTCCCAATTCCACGGGTGAGAAATCGTCTGGATCCTCACGGTTGAAATTCATCGGCGCCTTGAGGGCAACGGGGGGGTTGGTGATGAAACGTGCGCGACCGGAAGGGTTCTGTGAAGCGGCGTGCAAGATGAACGGATGTAGCAGCACAACATCCCCCGCTTCTCCCGTAATTTCTACAAAGTCTTTGCATTTGCCAATGAGCTGCCCGAAGCCGCTCGGCAACAACCCTTCTGGGTGTTCATAGAGTCGTTGTGCGACATGCTGGACTGAATCACACGCCACAAACGTCCCACCGCTTTTTGGATAAATGTCCGACCAGACGACAATCGTCAGTAACCCCTGTTCTGGACTATCGAGAAAGTGTCGGAAGAAATCGCCATCTTTATGCCAACCCCCGACTTCTGGGGAAGGCGGTTGCCACGGTTGGTCTGCCCCTAATCCGAAGTTGATAATAAAGCCGTCACTCCACCCTGGCTTTGCGTCGCTCCAAAAATTGGTAATCCTGTCTTCGCCGCCGAGCAGATCACAGATGGCATCATAAGCCCTCGGTGCGACATCCTCAATTAGCACCCGATTCATGGAAGGCAGATGCACACGGGGTTGTTCCCACGTCGTCGGATCGTCGGGGTCATAACCGAGTCGTTTAAAAGCGAAGGCGCGCCACTCTTCTGCCAACTCGCGTGAGAAGCAGCCTTTCAGAATAACATGTCCTTTCTGAATGAAGTGACTCACATCTGATTCTGTGAGTGTTCTATAGGGTTTCGGCATTATGTTTCCTCTTTATTGTATACTCGCCAACAACGTCTCTGCGAGCTGGGTTGCGAATTCATCGTCATTGATGTGCGCGTCCATCTCAATAACCGTAACATTGTCTCCGATGTGTGCCTTTAGGTTCTCAATCCACGCCGTCCGCGCTTCAGGGGAATCAAAGGGCTGCCCGGTTTGGTCAATCGCCGAGACACCGCGTGTTGGAATTATAACCGTCGTAGGCCCTTTTGCTTCACTGAGTTTACGCGCCATAATCCGTCCGAGTTCGGCAGTCTCTTCAGGCGTCGTCCGCATGAGTGTTACCGTCGGATTGTGCTGATAGAACAGCCGATCGCTGAATTGCTCTGGGACGGTATCCGGGGGACCGAAGTTCACCATATCCAATGCTCCCGGTGCAACGACTTGCGGCACTCCGGTTTCTCCCGCGGCTTCCAATCGGTCAGGCCCCGCACTGAGGACTCCGCCTACTAATTCATCGGCGAGCTCTGTCGTCGTTACGTCTAACACACCGGTGAGGAATCCGCCCTTCACGAGATCTTCCATCGCCTGTCCACCGGTGCCGGTTGCGTGGAAAACAAGCACTTCATAGCCAGCGGCTTCAAGGACTTCGCGTGCCTTTGTAACACACGGGGTCGTCACGCCGAACATTGTCGCTGCGATGAGCGGTTTGTCCGCTGTTGCTGCGGGTGCCTCTGCGTTCACCATACCGACAATCGCGCCGGCAGCGTTGGCGAGGATTTGTCGTGACAAACGGTTGATGCCCGCAATATCTACGACAGAGTACATCATACAAATATCTTTCGACTGCACATAAGGACTCGTATCACCCGATGCCAAGGTTGAGACCATAATTTTCGGGACACCGACAGGCACCGCCTGCATCGCCGTCGTGCCGATGGTCGTCCCTGCGGAGCCGCCGAGCGAGATGATCCCATCAATTTCGCCTGCAGCGTGTCCCTCAGTAACAAGCGTGGCGGCACCTTGCGCCATCACAGCGACACTGTTTCCGCGGTCGCCTTCGTCTCGCAACGCTTGTAGCGATGAACCTCCTGCCTGTGCAACTTCATCCGCAGAAACGTCCGGGCTTAATTGCGGTTCGCCCAATATCCCTGTATTGATGACACACGTTGATACCCCGGCTGATTCTATCTGCGATTTAATGAATGCGAATTCTACACCTTTCGTATCCATTGTTCCAACAATGCAAACCGTTTTTGCCATCCGAGAGTCCTCCACTTGTTTTATGGGTTAATTACTCACGCGTCGTAGTCGTGACTATCTTCTGCTCGATCCTGTGGGACAAACCCAACCTTTCGCTCCGCATTCGAGATGTCCACCCAACGTAAATCGTTGTTCGACATGCCGTAGAAAATCTCAAATCGCAAACCATCCTCAGCATTGATGCACCGCTCGAATATCTGGACGATATCGCGTTGGCTCACGTAGATGTCGGCACCCTGCGGGGGACGCGGACGATCCCGCTCGACTTGACCGATGCGGACACAGATACACGACATCCCATGACGATGGGAGTATGTTCGCGCCAAAGACTCCGTCCACACTTTCGTTGAAGCGTATAGCCCTCTCGGTTCTGCCGGTATATCCGGCGTAATCATCTCTACATCGTCGGGTATGTCGGCATGTCGGCGTTCCATCATTGCCTTGTACGGCTCTTGATCGCGATGCCCCTGTGAGACGGTAATACTGCTGGCGGCGACGATACGTCCAACACCGGCGGCTTTGCACGCCTCAAAGACATTGTAAGTCCCAATGATGTTGTTATTTAGCAAACTCTCCCAACTCTCTCCGCTCGGATCTGCGGCAAGATGTGCGACAACGTCCATACCTTCAACGGCTTGTTGCACCTGATCAAAATCAGAAATATCGCACAGGCTGAATTTCTCATCAGGAATTTCAAGCGTCCATGCCCCCGGAACGCGCACAGACGGCTCGCGTTTGTAGTCGATCCCATACGCATCGTACTTTTCCGGCTGTTCCTCCAGCCGTTTGTATGTCATGTAACCAATCTGTCCCGTCGCACCTGTAACAAGCACCCGCTTGGGTGTAGCCATACGTTCATTTTCCTTTATAGAAGTTTTGAATAAAGAATACGTCTTCATCTCGTTCCTCGAATTCCTCAACTTCCCACCAATACTGGACGCCACCGTTGAGTTGGGAAACCATTAATTCTTCAACGGCTTCAGCCGAGGTCACAAATAGCAGAGTAATGAATAGCACTCCTATGGCGTACATGATTCGCGTCAGGACATCATGTATCATGTTTTTTTCCCCCTATGATATGCACAAACTAAATGAAGTTTAAGAAAATATTTCGGTAATTGACGGGCAATCAATTGCCCTACTACAAACGGACTGGTTCGTAGTAGTGCGATTCATCGCACGTTCCAATATTACCGAATTAAAAAATTAATCTTCATACAGTTTGTGCTACATTGTAGTAGACAATTATATGGCGTACTATACGGGGTGTCAAGAAATTTTTATTCAACGCCTCTGGTGACTCCACAAAAGGTGTGTAAAGTTTTTGACACTAAATCCGCAAAAATATAAATTACCAATACATTCTAACTTGACAAAATTTAATAAGAATAGTATAATATATAATAAGACTTTTCAAAGAGGTGAAGGATGAATACTGTATCAATCTATAAAACACTGGCGCGGAAACCGACACAAACATTTTCAGCAGACTACAGAAGTTTTTTACTAACCGTTAATAGCCAACAACCCACAGAAATAAAAAATGTTACACCTTTCGCAAAATTGCTTTTTTTGCACAAGAGAAAAATCGGAAATTAAACAGCAACGAACCCTTACAGCGACTGAATTCTCTAACGTTACAGGCAACACACTAAATGGTACACAGGTGTAACATTTAGTGTAACATTTTTAACGAAAATTGATTAAGATATGCCGTTACGTTAATTGATTAAAATATACCGTTCCGTTAATCCATATTCACCCTAAATAAAATTGACACAATTCAAGGGATATGTTAGACTTAAAAAACGATTGTTAGCGTTATAGCGGTTAGGGCAGCAAAGTTTTGACCGCAGTTATCTTTTACGCGTGCATGCGTAGATTGTGGAGGAATGTGTGAAATCGATTGATTCTAAACAAGCAGGACTAACGTCCGTACAAATTCTGGTCGTCGTCGTCATCCTCGGAATTATTGCAGCCGTACTTTTAGCACCTCGGCTGCTTGGACAAGCCGGACGCGCCCTACAAGCACAAGCTGCTGAGGAAATTGAAGTGCTTGGTATTGCCCTCGATAGGTACGCTAAAGATAACGGCGATTATCCATCAACCGAACAAGGTTTAAAGGCACTCTGGGAGAAACCCGAAGCGGCACCGAATCCTATAAACTGGTTGGGACCCTACATCCAAATCCCGATTACAGAAGACCCCTGGGGCAACGCTTATATCTATATCCGCCCGGGTAACCACGACCGATACGGATACGATCTTATCTCCTTCGGAAGTGATGGCGTTGAAGGTGGAACGGGTGAAGCGGAAGATGTTGTCAGTTGGATCCGGCGCGATGAGTAACTCTTAAAACATCGAAAACCTTATAAGAAGACGGGGGTGGACACATGAAGATTACGCAAATCGACGTTATCAAAGTGAAAGTCCCGTATCATGAAGGCATCAATGAATTGATGACCCGCCGAAATCTTTATCAGATTGACCACGTCTACAAGGTACACACCGACGTTGGACTCATCGGGATCGGAGACGGCGCGTTTCAATCGGATGCGGTTATTCAGGGATATATCGGTAGGGATCCGTTTGCGTTTATGAACGGCTGGGCACCGACCCCGCTCCAACAAGCATTTTACGACATCATGGGGAAGGCTCTTGGCGTACCGGTACATCAACTGTTAGGCGAAAAAGTTCACGATAAAACAGCGTTCGGGTACTGGTCGATCGACATGACCCCCGAAGCGTGGGCAGCAGAAGCCCAACACGCGTATGCGCTCGGCTACCGACTCCATAAAATTAAAGCCCGTCCTTGGTTTGAGGTGCTTGCGCAAGTCGCAGCAATTACGGCGATTGTGCCAGATGATTACCGACTCCGCGTTGATGCAAACGATTCCTTTGAGACCCCCGCACACACGCTTGAAGTCGCACGTCAACTCCAAGATTACAATATAGAGTCGTTTGAGACCCCGATTCCGCAGGCAGACATCGCTGGCTACCAAGAAATCAAGCGAAACACCGATATACCGATAACAATCCATTTCGGTAATCCAGACCCGATTGCAGCGATACGGGCAAAAATGAACGATTCGTTTATTATCGCTTATCCTGACTCGCGCGCTGCGAATGCCATACGGGAAGCAACTATTTCAGCGGCTGCACACCTCCCGGTTTGGATACAGATCGTCGGACTCGGTATCACGACCTGCTACGTCACGCATCTGGCTGCAGTCATGCCGAACGCAACCATGCCAGCGATTACGCTGAACGCCTTGCGGGCTTTTGATCTTGTCACGCCTTCGACGATTCCGCTTGTCAACGGATACGCAACGGTCCCAGATAAACCCGGATTAGGCGTTGAATTAGACGAGGATGCGCTTGATAATTGTCGCGTTTAAGGAAAATAAAACAGCATGAAAGTGTTTATTACTTGCGGCGTTCAGGTCTTCACAGAAGCCCTCTCTGAAGATGAACGCAACGCCGTTATGGACGATGGATTAGCCGGTTATGCCGCTGTTGACGCAGCGGGTAAATTGGCGACAACTTGGGCTTTGCTGAAAGCCCAAAAATAAAACAAGACTTACGCGAAATTGCGTTGAAACACGTATCTTCGGACAATAAAGACACTTACCACCATAGGATCGGTGCGGTTACAAACCGCACCTACCGGTGGAATGTGCAAGTTCTATAAAAATCAGGCACATCCGTGTGCCGCAGTGGAAATGGAGAAAAACGCATTATGCAAATGCACGTAGGTGGAGAATGGATTGACAAATCCGACAAAATTGACGTACTGAGTCCTTTCGACGGTTCGGTTGTTGACACCGTTCCGAGAGGGGACGCAGCCGATGTCGAAACCGCGATTCAGACGGCAGAACGTGGCGCGAAAGTCATGGCAGGTTTGACAGGGTATGAACGCTACGAAATCCTGCGCAAAGTCGCCGACTTGATGGTGGAAAAGTCGGGAGAACTCGCTGAGGTTATTACCCGCGAAGAAGGGAAAATCTTAGCAGAGGCGACGATTGAGGCGACCCGGGCTTCCGAAATTATCGCCCTTTCTGCCGAGGAATCCAAACGACTCACGGGTGAAACGATCCCGCTTGAAGGCGCGCCGGGTGTTAAAGATAAACTCGGTTTTACAGTACGTATGCCGTGTGGCGTGGTTGCAGGTATCAGCCCGTTTAACTTCCCGTTGCACCTTGTCTGCCACAAAGCCGGTCCCGCAATCGCTGGCGGAAACGCCATTATCATCAAACCCGCAACGGACACGCCGCTCTCAGCACTGAAACTCGTCGAACTCTTTTTGGAAGCTGGTACACCGCCTGAGGCGATCCAGTGTGTGACGGGACCCGGTGGCGAAATCGGTGATACGCTCTGTGCAGACCCACGCGTCCGAAAGATTACCTTTACCGGTAGCCGTGATGTCGGCGAGCATATCTGTCGTGTTGCAGGATTGAAACGGGTCACGATGGAACTCGGCTCAAATTCACCGCTCATTGTCATGCCCGATGCCGATCCAGAAAAGGTTGCACGTGCTGCAGCGGCATCGGGTTACTCTAACGCCGGACAGGTCTGTATCTCAACGCAACGCGTCATCGCACACGAAAAAATCTATGGCGATTTCTTAGATGCGTTCCAAGCCGAAGTCTCGCAAATCAGCACTGGCGACCCGCTCGTAGAAGGGACACGTATGGGTCCGATGATTCGAGAGGGAGATGCTACCCGTGTCGCTGAATGGATTCAGGAAGCCGTTTCGGACGGTGCCGAACTCCTTACGGGTGGAGATAAGCAGGACCAGTTCGTTACGCCTGCCATCCTCGCCAACGTGAAACCGGAGATGAAAATCTCTTGTGACGAAGTGTTCGGACCGGCTGTCGGTGTGACGCGAGTCAACGACATCGACGAGGCGATTGCGCTCGCCAACGATACGAATTACGGTCTGAGTGCCGCCATCTTCACGCAGAATGTCGATTGGGCGATGAAGTTCGTCCGTGAAGTCGAATCTGGCAATCTGATGGTGAACTGGGGAACACAGTGGCGGGCGGATCTGATGCCTTATGGCGGTGTTAAAGAGAGCGGTATGGGCAAGGAAGGACCGAAGTACGCGATAGAAGAGATGACCGAATTGAAGATGGCAATCTTCCATTTGGACAGTTAATTAGAAACTCCTGACAGACGGGCGGATGTCATTATCCGCCCGTTTTCTTCACGCCTTTTGTGTTACCATGCTTGCAAGGACCCCGAGGATTCTGTCGCACTGTGCAATCTGGTAGGCTGCCATATCAAGTTGCAGTTTCTTTCCCTCCAACTTAAGGAATACCCAATCTATACCTGATGTAGTGGCACCATAGACACAAGGAATGTCATTCCCTTGTTCCGCATTGAAGCGTTGCGCGGCGACCATCTCTGCCACACACTGTCCGAGCCCTGCTGTCAAATTATCCCTTTTCGCTTCAACAAGGAGGATGATTGGGGATTCCAGATGAAATTGGGATGGCGACAGACTTACCACAAAATCACAAACCCCCGTCAAGCCACTTTCGGCATCAACATTAAAGTCAACCCCCGAAAAGAAACTAATGCCGCGGTTAAAGTGCTCCCAGAGCTCAACGAGAACGGCAGAGACAATTAGTTCTGATTTTGCCTTCTCCGTGCCCATAGCAAAGGCTAACGGCACGTTCCGTTCCAGCGTTGTGATGAGATGTGTACTCGGAGCCACCGGTTCTGCATCAGCAAAAATGCCGGCGGCGTTTATTTCTTCAAGGTCAAATGCTTTCTTTACGGTTTCTAAGGTCCAATCGCCATACGCCATGTGAGGAACCTCCGTCCGTGCTCACAACGCAAGAAAAAGGCGAGATTTGAAATCTCGCCAGTGGATTTTCCGTTAATCTACTCTTCCGCTTCCGCTTTTGCCTCGGCAATCACCTTCTGTGCGACCTCGTCAGGTGCGACCTCGTAGTGCGAGAACTCCATGGTGAAGTTGCCGCGCGCACTCGTCATCGACTTGAGATCAATCGAATAGCGGAGCATCTCCGAGAGCGGCACGTTCGCCTGAATTACCTGCTTTCTTCCGATCTGTTCGACACCCATCACCTGTCCGCGTCGTCCATTCAAGTCGCCAATAATACTCCCCATGAACTGCTCCGGCACAGTGATTGCGACGTTCATGATGGGTTCAAGCAACCCCGGATTTGCCTGTTCAGCGGCGGCAGCAAAAGCCATGGAACCCGCAATCTGGAACGCCATATCCGAAGAATCAACAGGATGATGCTTACCGTCATAAAGGTCAATCTGGATGTCAACGACGGGGTAACCCGCCAGTAAACCCCTGTCCATTCTTTCACGGATGCCCTTTTCGACAGCCGGTATATAGTTGCGTGGAATCGAGCCACCAACGATGTTGTTGACAAATTCAAAGCCCTCACCGCGTTGCAAGGGAGCGATATTAATCCAAACGTCGCCAAACTGCCCTCTTCCACCAGATTGGCGTTTGTGCCGTCCATTGATACTCTGGACGTTTCGACGAATTGTTTCCCGATACGGCACTTTCGGTGGAAAAACTGCCGTCTCTACACCAAATTTATCCTTCATGCGTTCACGATTAATGGTGAGGTGCAAGTCGCCGAGTCCGGAGACGAGGAGTTGCTTGGTAACATCGTTGCGTTCAATCCTGAACACCGGGTCTTCTTCGGACATGCGTGTGAGGGATGTCATAAGTTTTTCATCATCACCCTCACGGGTCGGACGGATGGCGTAAGAGATGACGGAATTAGGGAACTCAACGCCTGCGAGTTGGATTTGCGCGTCTCTATCGCAGAGCGTGTCGCCGGTTTGGGTTGCAGCGAGTTTGGTAATCGCCCCGATATCGCCTGCTTCTACCTGCGGTGTGCTAATCGCGTCCTTACCATTCATGAAGACCGTCTTCCCGAGTCTCTCAACCTGTCCACGCGTCGAATTGCTGACTTGCGTATCGCCTTGCAAGATCCCCGAATAAACGCGGAAAAAACTGAGTTGCCCCGCAAAGGGGTCGGCAATTGACTTAAAAACGACAGCAGACATCGGTGTCTCTGACGACGGGTCGCGCGTGTCTTCTTCATCCTCAACGCTTGCCACGGGACCGACATCAACAGGCGACGGACATCCTGTCACAAGCGTATCCATTAACTGTTGTACACCGACGTTGCTAAGCGCAGCACCGCAAAGCACGGGTGTAAACTGATTCTGGAGAATGCCGAGCTGTAGACCGTTCTGAATCTCTTCGTCGGTCAATTCGCCTTCAAAAAACTTCTCAATGAGTTCATCATCACTTTCCGCGGCGACTTCGACGAGTGCTTCGCGTGTCTCTTCGGCTTCGGCTTCCAATTCTGCTGGAATCTCGGCTTTTGCGGCAGGTTTGTTCCCATCGGGTTCGAGATATGCAGCCATCTGTATAACATCAACAACACCGGCGAATTGGTCCTCCTGCCCGATCGGCAGTTGAATTGGAACCGCGCGCGTTTCCAAAATCTCTTCAACACTCGCGAGTGCGTCTTCAAAATTGGCGTTCTCTTTATCCATTTTATTGATAAAGACGAGGCGTGGCAGTTCATACTTGTCGGCAACTTCCCATACCTTTTCCGTTCCACCTTCAACACCGGTAGTTGCATCAACAATGACGATAACAGCGTCAACAACTCGGAGCACACTATGGAGGTCCCCATAAAAATCTTCCGCGCCGGGGGTATCAATCAGATTTAGTTTATGTCCTTCCCATTCTGCGATACAGACTGAACAGTTGAGGGTGGTTCTGCGTTCTATTTCGTCAGCGGCATAGTCAGCTACAGAATTTCCGCTATCAACAGCCCCCATGCGTTCAATAGCCCCCCCGTTGAAAAGCATCGCTTCAACGAGTGAGGTCTTGCCTGCTCCTGAATGCGCGATAATCGCAATGTTTCGGATCTCGTCTGTCCTGTATTGTTTCATACGTCCTAAATTTTCTCCTTTTACTATTAACCACACGGAATAGAGTGAGCTATGCCGTTTAAAATTAAATCTTATCACAGCGTGTCAAAAATGTCAAGAAAATATTTCTGTGAGGGGTGGGTTATGGGTTGTGGGTTGTAGGTTATAAGTCAAAGGTTTACCAAGGATTTGCAGGATTATAGGACTTTCATAGAAAATATCAGACACGATTCGCGCGATTTAAGTTATAATTGATGTCAATCATCAATTTCTGAAAGGAGACATCCATGTCAAATCTTTTCTTTGCGCTCGGTTCGGGTTTAGGTCTACTTGGGGTCGCTTTTGGTGCGTTTGGCGCGCACGGACTCCGGTCAATACTCAAGCCAGAGATGCTTGAGACGTTCGAGGTAGCGGTTCGGTATCAGATGTATCACAGCCTCGGGATGCTCGCTGCGGCGTGGGCGGCATCACAATGGCAGAACCATCTCACGACTGCAGCGGGCTGGTGTTTTTTTGCCGGCATACTCATTTTCTCTGGGAGTCTCTACATACTGAGCCTCACAGGCATTCGGTGGCTCGGTGCGATTACCCCAATCGGTGGGTTGGCGTTTATCGTCGGATGGGGGTGCCTGACTGTTGCTGCGATTAGAGGGATGTGAGTAGGGAGTTGACAGATTACGCGTTTTCGCATAAACTGTAGCAAAGTTTAGAATTAGTCAACCCTACAATTCCGATTCATTTTTGCCGAAGGAGAGAATCTCATGAAAATGCTAAGGACGTGGTACATTTGTGTATGGATCTGTTTTGTTTTTATATTGGCGATACATCCAGCACTGGCAATTCGTTTTGAATTCGATAGCGACAAGGAAATCGCGGATTGGGAACTCGGACCGCAGGCGACTGCAGAAGTAAAGGACGGTATGCTTGAACTCACCGTTGGCGGCGGACAGAATTCCGGTATCTACTTTGGTGAAGAGAGTTGGACCGATTACCGAATGGAAGTCGGGGCGCGGAAGCTCGTCGGTCCCTATTTTCATCTCTTTGTCCGAACAGAAGAACCCGCTGTAGATTTCTATTTTATGGAGATTAGCTACAACTCACATACAACCTCGGTTTTCATGTTCCAAGGCGGTGCTGCAAATGAAATCACCGGTGGTCCCCGCCCACAACGACCGGATTCAAAGGACACAAAAGGTGGCGATGCATACACCATGGTCTTTGAAGTGGAAGGCGAAACCCTTAGAACCTACATTGACGGGAAATTGATGGTTGAAACTCAAGATAAGACTTACGACAAAGGTCGTCCGGGTTTAGGGGGTAGGGATTCAACCGTTGCCTATGAATACGTTGAAATTAATGGCCCCGGTATCCCACCAACAGCAGTCGAACCCGTCGATAAATTGGCTATTACATGGGGCGCGTTGAAAAGTAGATAGTCGTAGAAGACAGGCTTCTGTGCCTGCCTACAGGAGGAAAAGATGTTGAAGAAATTGATTATTCTCTGCCTAATAGTTCTGGTTTCCAGTCAAGCGGAAGCCAATTACAATTTCGCGATCCACACCGACTCACATCCGTGGGCACGTGAAGATCCAAAAGGTGCTCAAGCGGAAATTGATACCGTAATTAAGCTTATTGATAATAAGGTAAACCTGACGGCTTTTGACCCGAAGGACATTAAGGGATTAGCGGATTGGGTCGCAGCGCACACGGAGGGTGGCGGCAATACGCTGATTCTGACAGGTATCACGCCATCAACGATTTATCCGATCAGCAACGCAAAACCTGACGGCTCGCTTCTCGAAGAGTTCCTTGATGCCGGGAACACGATTTTCAACACGGGCGAATACACGTTTTATACATCGGAAGGACCTGCAGAAACGAACGGACAGGTGGCATTAGGTCATGTCGTTGATGTCCCAGAGGCGCACGTGTGGATGGGTAGGGGTCCGGACGCTTGGCAAGGGAACCCGGTGGAAATGACCCCGACACAGGAAGGCAAAGACTTTATACCAAGTCTGAAGAAGTATAATACGTCTTATCCGTTCCACGTGGAGGATTTCGAGAAATCGCCGTGGGAGATGGAGATCGCGCTGGCTGAAAATACGAAAGACGATTTGCGGATCGACCCAGGGGTGATGTTCAACACAGAAACTGGCGGTCGTCTCGGTATCTTTGTTCAGACTTACGTTGGCGATGTCCCGCATCCGGGTGTTTCGTGGGGTGCGATTATGGGCGAATTCATCCTTAACTACTACTTACCAGAAACCTTGTCAGTTGAACCAATCGATAAATTAACAACAACTTGGGGAAAGTTGAAATCTCCATATTAAGGAGTACGGGATGAAACATTTAGCATATTTTTTGGCAGCTGTGCTGTTTTTACTGAGCTTCACGTTTGGGCACGCAGCCGACCCAGCGACAGATTTACTCGTCTATTTGCCTTTTGATGAAGGCGCGGGCAACAAGGCGGAAGATACGTCTCCGAATGGATTCGTTGGGGATATAAAGAACGCGAAATGGGTAGAAGGCGTTGTCGGACAGGCACTCCATTTCAACAATGGGAGTGTTAACTTCGACCCGCTCAAAATTGATCAGCCGAAAGAGATGACGATTGAATTTTGGTTCAAACCGGACGAGGAGATTGAGGGTGGTGGCCGTATTGATTTGTTATACCGACTTCAAGGTGGTGGGAGACCTCACATTACCTTCAATCGCGGCGGTGTGTTATTCGGGTTCTACTTTGCAACGCAAGGTGTAGAATTAGAGGCACTCACGAATTATGATAAGTTTGAGCCGAAATGGTACTATTTTGTCGGGTCACAGAGCCGAAAAACGGCGTGGATGTATATTGACGGAGAACTCGATGCTGAAGCGGAAGCCGGTGGCGATGCCCGCATGGATTTCGGCACGCAAGGCATGTGTATCGCTGCGAATACGGGCGGTAGCAATTTCTTCAACGGTGTTATCGATGAATTTAAGATTTGGAGCGTAGCACTCACTGCTGAGGAAGTCGAAAAAAATATGGCAACAGCCCTCGCCGTGAAAGCAGAGGACAAATTGACAACAACGTGGGGGAAACTGAAGGCGAATTCCGGTAGGTTTTAAATGTTTTGTGTAGTAGGACACCTACGGGATGGTCGAAATGTGAAGCGGGAGGCTTGCTGAGCGGCCTTCCGCATCCACACAAGTCAGTAGATGTTTTCCTTTGACAGGTGTAAGCCAATACTGTTGTCCTGCGCTCCCTTTGAAAATTAACTCACCATCCAAAAACCAGAACAGTTCTTGTGTCCTGTTAGAAGCGGAGGCGGAGAGTCGAATCTTTTGGTTTTCTAAGGGGATACCCGGTCGAATGTAATAAACAGTGTCTTCTGTAGGTGATAAGATGACCGGTGCCGTTCCTGCGATTGCACCGTTGCACAACGGGTTATGCGCCGGTAAAACAGGCACAGCAAATCCATTTTCCGCCAACCACGTCGCTGCTGCCGCGGGCCACTCTTCAAAGCTAACAGTCTTGTATCCATTTTGTGACTCCGTTTTGTCAAGGCTCCGACAGTGGGAGCAGAGACTGTAACCTGTCGCCTCATCAATAGAGACGCGTTTGTGAATCGTACAAGCTGCGACGGGTGAAACACCAGAGATATAGACATCGCTTTTACGGGTCGGGCAGTGTGGTGAAACAGGAGCACCACTGAGTGTGCAAACTTCCCGTGTTTTCAGTTGTTCGGGTTTCGCGAACCAGCGGTGCGTATCTTGTCCTGTCAGTGCTGTGAAGAGCGCGAACAAAATAGGCGTTGCCGCATCTGCCCCGCTCATCAGCGACGATCCCTTCCCATCAAAGTTCCCCAACCAAACCCCAATCGTTAATTCCGGTGAATATCCGATACACCACGCATCTCGGTGTCCGTACGAGGTCCCGGTTTTCCACGCAATCTTTGGTAGATTCATCGTGCTTTCAAAAGCCTCAGGATTCTTAACGGTATTCGCCGGGAGTTGTAAAGTTGTGAGCATCTCAGTTATGATGAAACTCGTCTCTTGCCGAAGCAAACGTTTTGGCGGGTTATCGGCAAGATGACTGTGTTCGCGGTTCGCTATTCGCGGTTCGCGGTTTGAGAGTGTCAATTGGTACGGTGCGAATTCTCCCATATTTGCCAGCCCTGCATAAAGCGTTGTGAGTTCAAGCAAGCTCACTTCGCATCCACCGAGAACCATAGAGAGCCCATACTTTTTCGCCGGTGCCAGCGTTGAGATTCCCGTCCGTTTGAGAAAAGTGTGCAGTGTATCGTTTTTCAGACGTGCATTGAGATTAACAGCCGGGACATTCAGAGAACGGGCAAGTGCCTGACGTGCGGTAACATAACCGCTATATTTGCCGTCATAGTTCACCGGTTCATACCCATTATATGTGACAGGGACATCAAATAAGAGGGTCTCAGGTGTAATCAAGCCTTGCTCTATTGCGAGTGCATAGACAAAAGGTTTCAGTGCAGAGCCGGGAGATCGGGGTGCAAGTGTTCCGTTTATCTGTCCTAACGCCTTACGGTCGAAAAAGTCGTGAGAACCTACCATTGCCAAAACCTGACGGCTCCGAGTGTCCATAACGACAATAGCCCCTGTGCTTGGTAAGCGGTGGTTGACGACACCTGCATAAGAAGCATCAAGGTATTCTCGAAGGATACGGAGTGCCGTCTCTTGAACTTTCACGTCTATCGTCGTGTATATCCTGCCCTCTGTCGTTGGTCCGGCGTATAGTTCTTTTCCCTTTACGAGCATACGTGCGAGGTGTGGTGCCTTGAACGGGAGCGGATAGCGTTTTGTTGGAATCGGTTCTTGCAATGCCGCCCGCCACTGCTGTTCGGAAATCTGCCGATGTGCAAGGAGTCGGTTCAGCACTTTTTCTCGTGCCTCTCTTGCATTTTCTGGGAATCTGTCTGGACGCAGGCGTTCGGGAGAGTTGGGAATTGCGGCGAGGAGTGCTGCTTCACCAAGACTCATCGCATGCTGCGGTTTATTGAAGTAAAGCCGCGAGGCCGCTGCTGTCCCAACGATATTTCCACCGTAGGGGAGCATATTGAAGTAATAGGTTAAAATCTCGGATTTGGAATAGGTGAGTTCAAGTTGGATGGCACGGAACATTTCCCACAATTTGTTTGGGACGTTCCGAGCCTTAGGCTCCATCAGCCGTGCGAGCTGCATCGTAATTGTTGATCCGCCGCGTACGATCTTGCCGGCTGTGAGGTTGTCATAAAAGGCAGTCGCAATGGATACCGGGTTAATGCCAAAGTGGTAGTAAAACCACCTATCCTCCGACGTTAGTATTGCTTGATGGAGAAAGTAGTTGTGGGTTCGCGGTTCGCTATTCGCGGTTCGCGGTTCGCGGTTCACCATTTTGGACTGACGGCTAAATCGCCACATACCGTCAGGAGCCAAAAATGCGCGGAGCCATTCACCATTTCTATCCAAAACGATAGGAGATGAAGGTCGATGGAGTTGTGCCTTAGGCAGCGGAAAACACCAGTTAGCAAGAACACAGAGAGCAAGAATAGCGAATAGCAAATAGCAGATAGCGAACCGCGAACCGCGAACCGCAGATAGCGAATAGCGAATAGCGAATAGCGAATAGCGAATAGCCATTCTAATTTTTCTCATCACTCTGTAACCACTTCAATACGCGCGCTACCACTTACAGTAGATTTCGTTGCATCGTACATCGCTTCGGCAGTGATAGGTGGCAAGGTAAATTCGCCCTGCGTGACAGCACGGAGTGCGTAATAGAATTTACGTTCGCGCTGACGTGGGAACGTGCCGAAGAAAATGAGCCGATCATCGCGAATGTCGAGATAGTCCGGCTTGAAGTCTTGTGCTCTCAGCCACGGAATCCCTGCACGAGACTCCAACCGCGGGTTTTCAATCTCGAATCCGGCAGGCAACATATCCACAACAACGACGTTTTCCAGATTAGCAGTAAGTGCTTTAACGGTTATCTCCGCAACGATTAAATCCCCGTGCGCAAACTGTCGAGCCAATTCCTCGCCATCTTTGTTGAAGTAGCGACGGCGCGCTTGTATTTCACGCTCGTATTCTTCAACATAGGAGTCACGTTGAATGCCATAAGCACTCCAGTAATAGTAACAGCTTCCCTTGCCTTCGACAGAAAGTTGCACGCGTACCCCATCCCACCCCTCATGGGTGTAGCGTGCCTCCGTTGCATCGAAGTCAGCGAAATCTTCACCATTAATTTTGAGAGTGCCGGTGTAGTCCTTGTCCATCTGTTTCTTCATAATCTTACCGAGTGCAAGGAAAGCAAAAGCGTTATCCTGTGTTGTTCTCCATCGGTTCCCGTCGGATGCAGCGTCTCTTAGATTCTTAACGAGCATAGGGATTGATGGATGATTCTCATTGACTTCGGCAAGCGTATCGAGCATGATAGCTTGTGCTCGAATTGGAGAGTCAAAAGTACCACCTGTCTCCCACCGCGTGCTGTTTTTATCATTCACACCTGGTGATACTGAAACCGGTAGCATTGACAGCGCGGTTTCTAATTCGCCACTAAGTGCGAACGCGCCAGCAAGTTGAAAGTGGCTATAGTCGCTAAGCCCACTCAACCCTCTATTCTTCAGATAATTCATTGTTCCGCGATCGGGGTGCCCAGCGGCGGCTAAGACATAAGCAGCATAGGTCGCAAGTGCGGTATCCGTCTTTATCCCTTCAGAGTCATCTCGACCCTCTGCGTTTGGTGAGAACTTTGCCCGTTCCCGCAAACCGTCCAGCATTGTGTCGTAGACCCGATCTGCAACCTCATATCCCGCTTTCCGAGCTTCAACGAGGAAATGGGAGGCATAGATACTACTCCACGCGTTGATGTAAGTTCCGCCGGGCCAGTAAGCGAAATGATTCCTTGCCGTTAGCATGCTTTCTAATTTAGTGATACCTGACGTAATATAGTGATCGACTAAATCCTCATTGGCGAGCATCGGTTCAACACTTCGCGCCAGATCACTGAAATAGAGGAGCGGAAAAACCCGACTCGTCGTCTGCTCCAAACATCCATACGGATAACGGACAAGGTAACGGAGGCTATCAGCAAAAGCGATATTTGGAAACGGCGATAGCGTGAGGCTGAATTCCGAGGAATCCGGTATCAAATTTGCGGGGAAAATGAAATCGACCGGTTTACCAGCACGGACCACGCCTTGCCCTGTCTTTGTGACAGGTGGGGCGGTAGAACGTAATGGAAGTTTCACGTCTATCTCGGCGGTCTCAGCATTTCCCTGTGCAGATAGATTGAAACCGACTTCCCCAATCGCATCGTGAACGTGAATATCGAAAAACGCCTGTGCTTCCGCCCCGGCATCAACAGAGAGCCGTCGGGATTGGGACATCTCTCCTACAGAGGGAGGTGGCGTTTGAGACGTGCCATTCGCAGCAGTTGCTGACAGGAGCTGCACAGCCCCTTCGGTTTGCAATTCGACAGTAAATTCGCCAGCCTCACCTGTCCCGTTAAAAAGGGTAACAGGTACACGGAGTTTGTCTCCCCCTGCCAAGAAGCGTGGGAAGGTTGACGTTAGGACAATAGGCTCACGGACAGTCAAGTATGCCTCCGTAGCACCGTAATTTGCGCCGGCGAAAGCAACAGCCATCAATCGTAATTTCCCGTTGAATTGCGGGATTTTAAATTGAACAGTACCGCGTCCCCTTCCATCGGTTTGCACGAATCCAGACCAAAGCGAGATCGGTTTCACCCGTATAATGCTACCGGTATTAAGCCGTTTGCTTCGTGCTGTGTCGGGTGCAGCATCACCCCCTGTACTCGAATTATCAGTGAGACCGGCAATTTCAGGCAAAATACCGCTATACAGGTCAAAGGAGCGCGTCTTTAATCCGCGCTGCCGATAGAAGTAATCGTGTGGATCAGGCGTTTGGAAATCTGTCAGCGAAAGGATTCCTTCGTCCACAGCTGCGATACAGACCTCGTATTTCTGCCATGAACGTCTGCCTTGCACTTGGAAGGTGATGTCCACACTGCTGTTCGGTCGGACAGCTACCTCAGTATTTTCTCCGTCCACAATACGCATCCCTTCACCGGAAAGTGGAACCTTTGAAGATACACCCGCCTCATCCTGTTGTGAAAGAAACATATCTATCGAAAGCCTTCTCTGGGTTGCATCCAGCTTCAAGGGAATCACGCCAAATGCTCGTGCTGGAAGTGGTTGATAGTGGTCCAGCGATACAGTATCCACAGGCATAGGACGAATCAGCGTTGCAGAAAGGTAAACGTTTGGTCTATAACTCGACCGCACAGGAATTGACAAAGTCGCGGTATTTTCTTTCATCGCAATCGTGCGGTAACTCAGGACTTTGTCCCGCTCAACGGTCAGCAGGAGCGTACCGGGG
This sequence comes from Candidatus Poribacteria bacterium, assembly GCA_965232115.1. GTDB lineage: Bacteria > Poribacteria > WGA-4E > WGA-4E > WGA-3G > WGA-3G. Next base: position 677,542 of record OZ246958.1, on the reverse strand, counting down.
AAGGGTGCTTTGACATGTAGTTTCGCTGTTTCACCAGAACGATAGGCAGGCTTATTGAGGGTCAGGTCCAAGCGGGTCGGATGTTCCATAGACACCGCCGTATTGCCCCAACCGTTAACGTAGAATCCGATTTCCGCTGTCGCTGTCGATTTGAGGTCCTCAAGTCGGACGCGATATTCACCGTAGCCTGAAGGTGTTAGTGTTAGGGTCTGTGCTGTCTCTGCCGAAGTTAAGTCGTGCGTCTCGACCTCGGTCGTCTGCGGTTCGGAGACGTATTCATAACGTCCAGCTGTATTCTGCCGAAGTATCGTGTTCCAGTTGACTTTGTGGAGGCTCAACCGTAAAGCGCGTCCAGGCGCAACAGCCATAGCATCATCAACGGCTACATAGTCGATACGGACCGGCTGATTAATCTTAGCGTCCGCCATATTTGTGCGTCGAAGCCCGACATAATGCGAATACGGATGGATAACGACTCGGTGTGAAGCCGTGACAGCCCTGCCTCCGATTTCACTGACGGTAGCCGTGAGCACTCCATTTAACAGAGAGGGTGCTTTCACGGTTGAAGGAATAGCGAATTGATAGCGCGCCTTACCTGATGGATCAGTTTTAGCTTCTCCGAGTTCAACGCGTTGACTTTCAAACTGTTTGGCAAAGTTCGATCCAGTGCTTCCGAAGATGAAGGTGCGCCATTTTGCTGTATTAAATTCTGCTGATGAAATGCCGCCAGCATCCGCGATGGAGATCGATCTCAATTCGCATGAAACCTGAACCTTTCGTCCCGCAGCCGGTGGGCCGAACAGATTAACAGCATCCACTTGAATGTCGATTTCATCTCCAAGCCTGTAGATAGATTTGTCCGTAGTGATGCCGACCTTCATCCGGTCGGGCATGAATTCCTCAACCTGAAATTGGGTTCTTCCGACAACCTTATCAGCAATCAGCATTTTGGCGATGTAATTACCCGTCTGTGCGTAGTCAGGAATCGGAATTCGCATCTCACAGGCACCGGCTTTCGTCGTTCGCTGCCTCAATTCTCGTAGGATTCTACCATCTGGAGAGAGGACTTCAATACGGGTAGGCAGGGGCTTTGGCGTTGCCTGTTTCGGTGCGCGGACGATACCCGCAAGTTGGACAGTCTCACCGGGTCGATAGACGCCGCGACTTGTATAGAGAAAGGCTTCATAGCCCTTTTGCAAATAGGCGGGACCTGAGATATCGAAATCCGCCGTTGCGATTTCGTGCCGATCCAATTGAACGAAAGCAAGATCATCGCGCTTGGCGACGGTAATCATAAAGGGTGTGAAATCTTCCGTTTTCTCAGCGACATCCGTGAATTCGACAAAGCCTGCCCAGTTAGTTGTGCCGCTGAGGAGCGTTTGGTTATTATCGCTGATGAGTTTGACGCGCGCTGTCGGCACTGCTGCACCGGTAGCAAGAGATTTTACCCAAACGGATAGGCTATCCCCAGCGCGTTTGGCAGTGATGCCCAAATCCGTAACGAGTACCCATTGATGCGCGCTGTCCCATTCCCGCTGCGCGTTCCGCGCCACAACTTTAAAGATACCGACATGTTCGTCTGACAGATAGTCTTCCAAGGAGATCGGTACCGTCACCTCCTGGTTCAACTGCGATGGAATGTCAAGTACTTCCGTATGAATAGGTTTACCCAAGTTCCGGCTCCAGCGACTCCACCTCTCTAATTTTGAGACATAGACAAGGTTATTCGCAAAAACTTTTTCGATATCAAGTTTTATGCGCTCAATGTTAATCGTTGTGAGTGCGAGGTTTAATTGCCCTTCCCGTGCAAGAAAGAAACCGTCCCCCAGGAATCGAAGCTGCGGTCGAATATCCGGGATTCTCAGCCTTGTCATATAGTCTTGTTTCAAAACGGCATCATTTCGCGCTGTCAGGCCGCGCCGAATTTTCAGCGTATAGGTTGTGCGCCGCTTGAAATCGCCGTGGATTTCTATATTCCGATAATCAGCGACGACTTGATACGCTACTGCCGGTGTAAGTTCCAGATAGGGTTCGACGGTATCACCAAGTACAGGTGCGCTGAAACTGACTGAAATATATGGCGTGCCGTCACTTTCCCAAACGTCCGAATATGTTACCCCGAGTGTTCCTATACCTCGAAGCATAACAGGCGTGACATGTGCTTTCTCAAGACCGATTTGTCCGCCTGTGCATTTAAATCCTCTTTCAATCTTAACTTTTATTTCTCGGTCGGCACTGCCGCGTTTTATCCGTTGTGTTTTGAATCGAACTGTCCGTGCCGTAGCAGCGTTGGTCTCAATCTGATACGGGATTTCTGTTCCATCATCCAATTCAATAGAGAGGTGTGCTTTTAAATCAGCTGTCGTTACAGGGTAGTTGAAGGCTATCGTACCAAACCCTATTGCCTGTTCACGTGCCTCATTTGTGGTAAATTCCATGCGTGTCTGCTCTATTGCGAAAGGCTCAGTCGCGAATTTGAAATCTTTTTGTCCGGTGAGTAAAAATGTTTCAGATGGGTTCAGGTCGGGTGTGAGTTGAACAGTATACTGTGCGGCGGGTGCCAAAGGTGCATCTAAGAAAAATCCGATTCTATCGCGTGCGACCCAGCGTGCTGTGCCTTGAACAGCTGGCGTAAACCGAAACGCTTCGGCTGGGATTTCGGTGCCGACGCGTGACTTATCAACGATCACCTCTGAAAACGTAATCGAAAAATCGACCCATTGTGGCACCTCTCCTTGCGGCGTGAAGGTCTTGACACTATAACGTGTTCGCGCAGTCATGTTATCCTGTACAATGTAGAAAATACAGGCAACGAGGATTAGCGCCATTAGCCCAATCACACCGATTAGAAAGTCCTTGGAAAGTTTAGCTACCATGAAAATACCCTCTCGGAAAAGCGACAGATTATTTTTTAATATTTTTTAATTTCGCAATTTCTACAGTAGCAATTTTTATGCCAACCGAGTTTTATTTTTTTTCAGTGCTTAAAGTAGGGAAGTCAAGTCCAGATGGGTTTCCAAATCTCGCCAGAATGTGCCAAAGATAAATAAGGTGTCTTTGAGTGGCGTTATGTGTAAATATGAACACATAAGGACGGATACTGCAATACGTCCTTACAAAATTATATGAAGGTAAAACCATTAACTCACAAACCCTGTCTATTACAAACAGGGACAGATCCAGACAACGGTTAGAACCAGAAGTGTGACATGAAAATAATCTGATCGGTGCCTTGGAGTTGTCTTAACGTGCCTTTATCAGAGATGGTATCATCAGGACTGCGGTCTGGGTTCGCAAGATTCGCCCAGTAAAATAGAGAGATTGCCCCGTTTTCTATAAAGTTGTATTGGGCGGTGAGTGTCACTCGTTGGCTGGCGTCTCCCTTAACCGTTCTATCCGGATCAAAGAGGCCGTATCGACCGGAGAGCGTGAGTTGTGGGAGGAGTCGGTACCTTGCGCCGACATAGTATCCTTTTGAATCAACGGCATCGGGTGCGAAAGAGGCAACTTCGCCACTGTTTCCAAAATTGAATTCGCCTTCAAGGCTCAATCCAGCAAAGGAGGCGGTAAGAAACGCCCCGATGAGCCGTTCCCAGTCTTCGCCCGGCTTTTCAAATATACCAGAGACACCCGCTCGAATCGGTCCGAGCTGAGCACCGACTGTACCAAGTCCGCCTGTTGCCGTGGCATTGTCGGCGTTAAAGAAGGCAGCATTGTAAAAAAGTCTTCCTGCGGTGCCACCAAGTTCAACACCGACATCCCGTTTGTTAGAACCGAGTCCATAGCCCTGTCGAACGAGGATGTTGTGGTCCTTCTGTTTGATAGCAAACGGAAGTCGGAACTGTCCGACTTTGACATAGAGATGTTTTGGAATAGCATCTACGGTTGCAAATGCATTCATTGTCGTCCCCGCGTTATTGGAAAGCGTGAGTCGGACGTGTTCAGAGGCTTGTGCGTTGAAGGTGACCTCTGCTTGCATAAGAAGAAATCTATCAATCGAAGAGTGGCACGAATTACAGCCAGCAATCGCGTTCTCTCCCTCGTCGACATGTGTTGTTTTGATAAATGCAGTTTGCAAATCAAGCGAAGTCGTGAGCTGCTTGACAATCTTCTTTGCTTCTTCGGTTACGGCTTCCATATCAAAATCTTCAGGGAACTCAAAATAGTTCTCCTCAAAGATTTCGCCAACGCGATTTCGGGGACCACCGCCAGCCGGGTCAATGTGGCAGAAACTACACTCTTTGCCAAGCTCAGTGGCAAATTCAGGACGCGCTTCTGCTGCCTTGGGTAAAAAGAGGCACATTGTAACACCAACTACAAGAGCGAGCAGTAGAAATGACTTCTTGACTGTATCCGCTTTCATATCTAAGGGATTTGTTAATAACAGAGCGTCGTTGGCATACTTCACGACCTCACTGTAATGTGGATTCAAAAGGACCTCCTTATTTTCTATTCAAGTTCTGTAAAAACATAATCAATATCTTCGACTCGGGCGTGGCATCCCCAACAGACGCCATCTTTGGCTATGACTCCGAATTCGGCATCCGGTGCGTTCCGCGTATACTCGATGAACTCCCAATCGTTATGATCAGGATTCACACCCGCTTTTTTTCGCATAATTGCGATGAGTCCGACATAATCCTTACCGGGACGATATGCCTCTTTTACAACAATACTCCCATCAGGATACGGAAACTGCTGTTCGCCATTGGGCGCAATCGTTTCTCGTGTTTTGTTGACATAAACATTTTTATCGCCGTTGTGCGGGTCGCCGCCAGGAACAGGTGGTATAGGTTCGGCATTTAGTTTTAACCACTGTGTGTAACCCGCCACATCTTCAGGGAGCCCCGGCAGCGGAGCAGCCAGTTCCTCATCCGTAGGTTCAGCGGGATCTATCGCTGTCGTCTCCTCTTCCGATGTTTGAACAAGCTCCTCCAAAGCCTTTTCACTGGTGCAGGCGGTAGAGAATAGACACAGTGTGGCCATCACTGCGAGATTAAGTAGCAATTGGTGTCGTGTTTGGATTTTCATGATTAATTCCTCAATTTATAGGTATAAAACCAATGGATTTTGTAGAATTTCTAAATACCCAAATAAACGTGCGCTTAGGAATGTGTGTTTACAATATCCTTTAATTTACGACAAAATGGCAAGTATTGCAAGGAAATTTGTAAAGTGGTTATAAATTATAAGTTATAAGTTAAGAGAGGGGTTGTAGCAAATCACTATCAACTGAAATAACGACTTTTTTCGTGAAACATACTGTTTTTTGTTTGCCTTTCCACCCACTGTTACTGTATCATAAGAATAGCAATTGGCTATCAGCAGTCGGCTGTCAGTAGATCGTGTCGCAGTTGTCATTGTTTGAATATCCGCAGTGTTCTCTGGCTAACTGCTGAAGTCTGATGAGTAGTAAAAAAGGAGAGATAATGCTAAGAAATCTATTTAAAGGTCGTGATAAAGGCGAAGTTGAATCTGATGCCGGAGACGAACAGGAAAATTGGTTTAATCGACTCAAATCTGGGTTGACGAAAACACGAAACCAACTCTTGTCTCAGTTGTCAGGACTCCTCCGCGTTGGAAGAAGGATTGACGAAGATTTGATGGAAGAGATTGAGGAGATTTTAATCCAGTCGGATGTAGGTGTTGATACCACTCTGACACTCATGGATAACGTCAGAGAACGGGTGAAGGAAGAAGGGTTAAGCGATTCTTCAGCGTTAGAATCGGTGCTGAAATCAGAAATTTTGAAGCTGCTTGGTGAGGATGTACCGCTGGAAATAGAAGCCGAAAAGCCGTATACAATTTTAGTGCTTGGTGTAAATGGTGCCGGCAAGACCACAACGATCGGCAAACTCGCGAGCCGGTTTATTACGGATGGACACCGTGTGGTTGTCGCTGCGGGCGATACATTTCGGGCGGCAGCGGAAGATCAACTCGCGATTTGGTGTGAACGTGCCGGTGCGGAACTTATTCGTGGCGGAGATAGTGCCGAACCCGCCTCAGTTGTGTTCGACGCGATTCACGCAGCAAAACATCGGAATGCTGATGTGTTAATCGTCGACACCGCTGGCAGATTGCATACCAAAAAACCGCTTATGGATGAACTCTCGAAAATTGGTCGTGTTATGGCGAAAGCCCACGCAGGCGCACCGCATGAAGTGTTACTTGTCGTCGATGGAACAGTCGGTCAAAACGCGTTAATGCAAGCGAAGATTTTCAACGACGCTGTGCCAATTACAGGTGTAGCGGTTACAAAACTGGATGGCACTGCAAAAGGTGGGATAGTTATTGGGGTGAACGCCGAAATTGGGGCACCCGTCAAACTCATCGGGATAGGTGAGAAGATTGACGACTTACGAGACTTTGCGGGGACGGATTTCATTGAGGCACTCTTTACCAGCGAGGTTGAGAGCGCGTAAACCGTTCCGCCGAGTTTTGGTGCGGTTGGGAAACCGCACCTACCCAATTAGAAGTCTGTCTCCCGTAGATAGGGACGGAGATGTTTGCGGAGGTTACGATGTGCATGAAGCAGATGCGCCTTAACCGTTCCATCGGATCTACCAACAGTAGCAGCTATATCTTTAAGCGACAACCCGTTCCAGTGTCGCAAAATGAAGATTTGGCGTTGCTTTGGTGGGAGTCGTCGGACGGCTTTTCGGATGTGCGCTCTCAACTCTTTATTCTCAACCGCTTTTGCTGGGGACTCTGAGCGCGGATCGGCGATATTTGCCATCGGCAACTCGCCAGATTCATCGGAGTCGTACAGGAGCACTTCCGATCTTGATTTCTTCCGCAAGAAGTCAATACAGAGATTGACCGTAATGCGGTAAAGCCAACTGTAAAACTGGCACTGGCTCTTGAAATCTCCCAATCCCTGATATGCTCGAATGAACGCATCCTGCGTCAAATCTGAGGCATCTTCAGGATTAGAGACGAAACGTTGTACGAGTCGATAGGTGCGTTTTTGGTAGCGGGTAAAGAGCGCGTCAAACGCAGCGTTATCGCCGTTTTGAAATTGCTCAATTAACTCAGTATCATCGTAACAGTCTAGCGGAACTTTTTCAGAGCTTTGGGACTGCATATTCTCCTCTTAAGCGTCATCAGCCGGGGAAAAGTCTCGTTTTTTCAAGACTGATGTATGAAAAAAACGAGAAACGTTGATGGCTGTTGACAAAATAGAAGTCACTGATTCGTTTGTTTGTGGACACTGCGAAACCAACGTCTATATCTTTGGTTATCTTGAACCATCTGTTGTAAAAGCGTTAATTCTTCATCATCCTCGGTGTAGGGTGCAGTTTCAAGCAAGGCTAAGAGTTCCTCATAGACGACTCTGTCTTCATGGACGAGTGTCGAGAGGAGGGTCTTGAAATTTTCACCGTGACCGAGTAGAACCAATAGTTGATTCGTATGGCGTATTTCTTCGGAAGCAGCCTGATTCAGGTACGCCGCGAGTTCATGTTCATCTCGTTTCTCGGCAATCCGTGCGAGAATCAACCGCATTCCGACAAGTTTGAGCTTTGCCTGTGCGAGTTCGTCCAAATCGGCTTCAAACCGTTCCTTCAGATGATCGGCATCACGTGGGTGCAGTTGTGCATAACTTGGCCAGACTGGCTTCGCCATTACCTGTTTCAACCGTTTTAAGCCGTCAATCAAGTTTTCCTGCTCCTGCGTGGAGAGCTGCCCAAATGTGCGCTGCCAAAAGTTTGTCGCGTGTTTTACGGACTCACGAAAGAGCTCCTCAGACTTCGGTGTGAGTTTAATCCGAGAGCGTCTCCGATCTTGGTCGCACCTCCGACGGACGACCCAGCCGTGTCGTTCGAGACGACTCACCAAGCCAGACGTTGTGTTATGGGCAAGCCCTAAATGCTCACCTAACTCACTGACTGACATCCCAGCCTCGTGCCCATACCAATGCAGATGTTGTAGGGCATTAAACTGGACGATCGTCAGACGATTCGGAACGATATCCTGAATAAATCTGGATTTGACAGCAGCCTGCGCATGACGCATCACACGCATTATAAGGTCAATATCACTATGGAATTCCTGATCTTTAGACATTTCTGGCGGCACTCGCAAGTCAAACTTGCTGTTGAAAGTTGATATTGGTAAAATAATGTATAAGTCAAAACATACGATGAAAATAATATCTCTCATATCGGATATTATTTATGTCGTATAGGATATAATAATTATACATTAATTTTACTGGAATGTCAAATTAAATCTTTTAAACTATTAAATCTGGTCACCATTCCACTACGTTTCATGGTGGTTTCCGTTGAAGTCAACTGGGTCCGGGGCGCGAAAAGTGTCCAATAATTTAGTTACTTCCGACCAGACGTTGTGCCTTTATCTTCCGCTTGCGCTTCGACTTCGACTTACGTCTCGGTTGAGAAGGTTGTGCGGGTTTTGATTCTTGAACTTCTTCAGGTAATGACTGATCTTCTTGGAGTGCCTGTTGCTGCTGTGTCGCGTACTCAGCATAATTGCCTTCAAAGAGATTAGCAGTTCCTCCGGGGTTCCCGTCAAAAATCAGTAGCTTGGTTGCAAGGTTACTCAAGAGATATCGATCGTGAGAAATAATGAAAAGCGTTGCGGGATATTCTGCCAGTGCTGCCTCGAGCGCCTCACGTGCTGGAATATCAAGATGGTTCGTCGGTTCATCAAGAAGTAAAACGTTCGCGTTCTCTAATAGTAATTTCGCGAGTAATACACGGCTCTGCTCGCCGCCGCTGAGGTTCCCAATCCGTTTGAAGACATCATCGCCAGAAAACAAGAATTTGCCGAGGAAGCTGCGGATTTCTCCTTGGGTCTGCTGCGGACACAACTCCCAGATTTCGTCAATGATTTCATTATTTGGGTTGAGTCCTTCCAATTCTTGGGCATAGTGTCCAAATTTGAGCGTGGGTCCGACCCACATTTCGCCCTGTGTAGGCGGTTCCTCGCCTAAAACCATGCGGAATAGTGTCGTCTTTCCGGTGCCGTTTGCCCCGATAATTCCGACAATGTCACGGCGGTACACCTCAAAATTCAAGTTCGTAAAGATGACTTTATCGCCAAAGGCTTTGCTAACGTTTTGGCATCGGAGAATATCGTTTCCACCGCGCGCTTCAGGTGTAAAAGTCAGTTTGAAGGTGGGTGCCTCGCGTTTCGGTTTCTCGACCCTCTCTAACCGTGCAAGTTTTTTCCGTCTGCCTTGTGCCTCTCGTGTACGTTGTCCTGCGATGTTCCGGTGAATAAAATCTTCTTCGTGTGCGATAAATGCTTGCTGTTTTTTGAAAGCGCGCTCACCGACTAATTGTTCAACTCTTTTGGTTTCAATGTATTTGGAATAGTTCCCACGATAAATTTTTATCTTATGTTCTTCGAGTTCCCAAATTTTTCGGACAACCTTGTCCAAAAAATAGCGATCGTGAGAAACAACGAGGACTGCACCGGCGTATTCGTTATTGAGATAATTTTCGAGCCATTCAATACCGTTGATGTCAAGGTGATTCGTCGGTTCATCAAAAAGGAGGAGGTCTGGCTGCTCAAGGAGGAGCTTGGCAAGGGTTGCCCGACTTTTCTGACCTCCACTCAGGACACCGATTGGAAGGTTGAAATCGAGTTCGCTGAAACCTAAGCCCCCAAGAATACGGTTAATCTGATGCTCGTAATCATAACCGCCAAGTCGCTCATGCTGTTCCTGAATTTGGGCGTACTGTGCAAGGAGGGTTGGAGATTCCTGCGCCTCCATCTCTTCTGCCAACAGGAGCATCTTATCTTCAAGGGCGCGCCGTTTCTCAAAGACTTTGAGCATCTCCTGTCTTAAGGTACAATCACGGGCGAGTTCGGGTTCTTGACTAAGGTATCCGATACGCAATCCCTTCGCAGCAACAACTTTACCTTTAAAATTGGCAAGCATACCATTGATAATTTTAATTAACGTTGTTTTTCCAGTTCCGTTACGACCAATTAACCCAAGTCGATCTCCATGCTCAATTGAGACCGATATATCGTCCAGAATTAGGTCTGGATCGTACAATTTAGTGATGTGTTCCAATCGTATTAAAGACATATTTCTTATTGGCTATTGGCTTTTAGCAATTAGCAAAGACGCGCAGCGTGACCAAACGTCCTCTTCGCTATCCGCTATCTGCTATTTGCTATCATCCACTGTTCGCTGCGCGTTAGCATCTCCTGATATGTATCGGCGCGGTGTGCATCCGGTCGGCGGATATTAAATTGTCTAAATCGCCAGAACGCTATAGAGAGGGCGGCATAATGAACGAAGCAGTCCAGATGTTCCCATTCTTTTTTCGTCAAAGGACGTACGGCATTGTAAGCATCCAAAAATCGTTGTGCGGCTTTAAGATTAAGCTCGTGCTGCGGTGTGTAACAACACCCGATGAGCGTCATACCGACATCAAGTAGTAGAACATCATAACACCCCTCCTCGAAGTCGAGGATCGCCACCATCTGATCTCCATTGAAAAGCGTGTTGTCCAAAAAAAGATCACCGTGTAGAAGTCCTCTTGGAAGCGGAGCATTGAGTTGTGGTTTCATCGATTCCAATTGCGACTTCAGCAATTCAACAAATGGATGTGCGGAAAACTGTGTGCCTTGAATCTCTTTGAAAAAGGGGAGCATTTGTGAGATGCCCATAGCAAACGGGGGAAGTCCATCAATGGGTGGAATGTGGTGCAGTTGCGCTAACGCTTCACCGAGTTGTGCGAGGATACTCGATGAAGGTTGTGGTTGCTCCCCTTGCAGGAAAGGATAAAGCATTACGCTCCCGACTGCCTCGTGCGTGATGGGCCTTTGATCTTTCGTTAGAACCGGATAGACTGTTGGATAGGCGTGTTCATTGAGGTGATGCAGCAAGGAGATTTGCATCTTGAGTTCTGCTGCATCTTTTTCATCGCAAATTTTCAACAGGAACTCACCCTCTGTAGTTGTCAATTTGAAGTTGCTGTTGCCAAACCCACCGAGCATTTCCTCAAGTTTCAAGGGTGTCCCGATCGGGTATTGCGCTACGATGTGTGCGAGTTCTGAAGATGAAAGGGTTGTGTAACGTGCCATATCTTGCTTGGTGCTGCATCACTCTTGCGACTGTTTCTCTTCAGTCGAGTGCTCCAATTCCTGGAATTCGGGTGTGTTACGGATGAGATCAAATGCGGGCTCGGTTTTCGCAGCGGCAAGAGCTCCCTCGTCTACCCGAATTGCTTCACGCAATGCGGCAATTGAGAGTGTTTTCTCTGCCTTATGTGAATAGGCAACGGCGAGATTGTAATGCGCTTTTGCGAAATCAGCATCCAGTTGAGTGGCGCGTTCCCACACTTGAATAGCCCTATCAAGTTCCCCTTGGTTTCCGTAGATAACGCCTAACGTGAAAAACGGCATTACCCATCCGGGTTCGTTCTGGATTGCCAAGGTGAGTTCCGTAATAGCTTGCCCGAAATCGCCTTGCTCAGCGTACGCCATACCCCAATTGTAGTGAGCTACAGCAACCTCGCTGGGTTTAACGGCATCTGTGCGTTGTGAATAGGGAATGGGTTTTGGACCGCACGCCGTTAGGCAAAGTATCAACCCTATGACTGATAGTAGCACTTCGGAGCGCAGTTTGTCTAATCTGTATAGAAAAAGCATGATTTTTCCCTCCCATGTCTCCATTACATTTTAGCAGAAATTGAGATTGAAATCAAGATATCCGTGCTTTTTTCACGTAAATGGCGTAGACCTTCGGGTCCTCTGGACGAATTCCGGTGTAATTGAGCCGGATTCGGATTGCATCGACTTGATGTTCAACACGCGATCTCCGTTTCCACTTTATCATTTGCTGAAATCCTGAGGTGAGGGGGAGACAGTCTTCCCCGGAATACCCTTCAAGGGGTTGGAAACGTTCATTCAGGATGTCAACTGTAACCTGTGCGTGCTCCGACAAACCTTCAACATTCAGTGCTACTGTGCAAGGTTGCCCTTCAAGGTCAATAGGTGCTGAAATTACGTGTCGTGGCTGTGCCGTTTTTCGTGTCATTTCTGCTGCCTGAAGATAACCGAGTCGATCACGTTTCCACGTCGCAATCCTGACCCCGTTGCTAAGCTGCTCTGGCCAAGGAGCATACCAGAAGAGCGTCTCGTCGCCGATGTTCTCAAAACCTTGTCCTTGCATAAGTGCGGCGTGTTTGAAATTCATCGGTGTCGGTAGATGCTCAAAGTCGTCCTCTGCTGCTTCTACCATCTGAAAATCGGGAATTGGTTCCCGATAGTGGAGTGCATCGTTGCTGACAACTAAGCCGAGGTCCATCGTCACGTGCCGACGATCGTTATTTTCAGGTCCGTGCCACTGTCCGTAGAGACCGAGGATTACATTCCCACGGTTCCAGAGGGCTGCACCGAGATGGACCTGCTCACCTTGGTGCGCACCGTATACTATAGATCGTGGTGGGATATTACCACGCCTGAAACCTAAGCACGAGGCTTCCATCCAATGTTCAAAATCGTAAGAAGTATATACTACCATCTGCCGTGTTGGACCTGTATGACTGCCGCCGTGGGCACTTAGGTAATAGCAACCGTTGAACTTCGTAATACCAGACATCTCACAGGAGGGTGGATTCGGATGCCGTTCGGCTTCGTGCCATTGGAGTCCATCCTCACTAAACATGGCTGCGAATTTTGGGGTATACTTGGAGGTCTCAATGATGGCTTTGAACCGACGTGTAGGATCCGGGTCATCGGGTTCATAATACACGACACATGCCTGAATATGATATTGTCCACCTTGAATATCAACGAGATTGTTTCGGGTAGAGCCGTTGTATTCTACGAGTCCAAGTTCTGGCTTTTCCCAGTTGTATCCATCTCGACTTTTTGCGAAACAGACCCGATGATGCCAATGATCATCCTCACCTTGTCCGAGATACCACATCCAGAATTCGTCGCCGACACGATGGACAGACCCGTAATAGATAACACGGGAACAGTCCGGGGTCCCAGGCGGACCAGGATGGACCATAATCTGCGTCTGATCGACACCGGCTCTATAAGGCACAAGTTGTAAACGGACACCGTGTTGGAATGGGAGACTATAGTCATCAAATGGGAACAGCACGATCTGATCCGTGCTTATATGCTCTGGCGTATTTTTGATAATCATTTTAGTGGTTATAGGTTATTAGGTGCCAGTTGTTAGTTAAAAAAGTTACTGAGAATTATTCTTTCAAAATTGCACCGTAGACGAGTGGTTTAATTTTTTCGCTCAGCTCTGAAAAAGGGAGGTGCTGCGCGAGCGTGATTGCTACTAATTCATCTCGCGGTGAAATCCAGAATTCGGTGCTTGCACCACCAATCCATCCGTATTCACGAATTTGAGAGGCAGGTATCCAATCGGTCTGTTGTACTCGAACCGAGACACCCAATCCGAAACCGAGTCCTGCATAACGTGCTTCAGGTTTTTTGTCGAGCGGTATCAAATGCTCCGGTAGATGATTGGAGGTCATCAATTCAACAGACTCGGCTTTCATCAGTCGTTTTCTGTCGAGCGCACCTTTGCATGAGAGCATCAGGCAAAACTTGGAAAAATCGGCAGCGGTAGAGACCAAACCGCCACCGGCGGATAAGAATTTCGGGTTCCGTTTAAAACTGGTTTCGGAGATATGACCGGTTCCACCTTCTGGTGCATCAACAGCCTGCAAGCCTCCCCCGGGTTTTGGACCGTACATCCCAGCGAACTGGTCGATCTTCTCTGACGGAACGTAGAATCCAGTATCCACCATACCCAACGGTTGAAAGATCCGTTCAGCTAAGAACACATCGAAAGACTGACCGGAAATTACCTCAACGAGTCTACCCAAAACATCTGCAGCGATACTATAGTGCCATTTCGATCCGGGTTGATACAACAACGGGATCTTACCGAGCCTCTCAACCATCTCTTGTAGATTGCAGACATGTAAACGGTGCAGACCGACTTCTCGGTAACGTTCATCAATTGCCGTTTTTCCAGCCATATATCGAGCAGCACCGGGCAGTCCGGCAGTATGCCGCATCAGGTCGAGAACCGTCATTTCTCGGTCTGCCTCAATTAGTGTGAGTGTATCCGCATTCGCATCCTTAGCGACTTTCAATCCGCCTAATTCGGGTAGATAGACCGAAGCCGGTGCATCAAGTTGCAGTTTCCGCTGCTCATATAGCATCATTATTGCTACGGCAGCAATTGGTTTTGTCATTGAATAGATACGGAAGATAGTATCCTTCCGCATCGGTTTATCGGATTCAATGTCCATCATGCCGTGTGCCTCGAAATAAGCCACTTTACCACGCCGTGCAACGACCGTAACCGCCCCCGCAAGCTGCCTTTTGTCGATAAACCTTTGCGTGGTCGTGGAGACACACGCGAGTTGCTTTGCCGATAGTCCCACTTCGTGAGGTGTTGCAGTTAGATTCGGATTTAATTCCACTTTCACAACGGCGTTTCCTTTTCGGGAAGATTAAGTGATGCAGACTTCAGGATATCTGCTTTTAAGCATACCATAAAAGCGATGGAATGTCACACTTTCGGTCAATGTGCCTCGTTATTTTGCAGAAGCGAATTTAGGATTGGGAGTAAGGCGCGCATGGTCGGAACATCTCGAAATGTGAAGCCAAACTCCGAGAAATATGTAGATGCTGCGAGTGCCTCCGCAATCAGCGGTTTTTTCTCTAACTCCCTTGAGACACCAAGGATGAGGGGCACATCCGTCTGGTCAGCAAGCGTGTTGAGTCTTGCGATGAGATGTCCTTGATGCCACGGATGGAAGAGCTCAATAGCGGTCTCAACGCCACTTTTATGAACGAGCTGATAGTCAGGAAAGCAGTAGAAATCACCTACTAATGGGAGGAATTGGCTTCCCGGGCGGACCTGCCAATCTTCCGTCTTATTTCGGAGCATCGCCTGAAAGAGTTGAATGTCTTCAGGAATATAAGCGAGAAACTGCTGCGAAATCGGTTGGATACCACAAGATTCATCAAGCAATAATTGAGAACATTGCTTATTCCGAAACTGGATCTCCGCAGTGAGTTCCCAGTTGGGTTGATGCAACACGGCGAGGAAGAAATTCGCCAGATTCATGCCGTACCGCTTTGTTTTGTAAAAGAGGTTAAGCGGGCCATCGACTGTAATCTGATACAACTCACCCTCTTTCCGAATTGTAGATAAAAGTTGGTTGAATCTGAGATATTTGAACAATTGACGGAGTTCGGCTGTCATGGAATCGGCGAGTTTTAGGGTCAGGGCATTACAATGAAGGAGGAGTCCTTGGACCTGTGCGGCGTTGTAGCGGTGCAGCAATCGCTCAGTAGAGAGGGTTTTGAAAGTGAGAACGGGTTGATGGCTTGGCAAGTCTGCATAGAGCTTGGTTGCGAGTTCACCTGCTCCCGTAGGACCGATCTCTGGTGGCGATTCGCCTGCTGTTATCTGTCCTACTTTGCGCTGATAGTCGGCATAATCTGTAAACTGCTCTTGCGCAAGCAGGCGACTCGTCTCTGTGAAAAGTTTTTGGCGGAATGCGATGAGTTCTTCGTTGGGGGCAGTGTTAAATTCGGTTCGATCTAACAAGAGTTTTTCGAGTCCGCGCTTGACTATCGGCGGCCCCGGTGTGCTATCAATAACGTGTTTGCTCGCTTCTAAAAGCGTTGCGCGTTGTGTGTCTGGCGAGTCCTCAAAAATGGCGATGAGCTGCTCAGCGATTGCCAATAACTGATCATCGGCTGGATTCACGAACTGTGGGAGGATTTGTCCCTTTTTAATTTTATACTGAAGGAGATCTTTAGTAAGCATGGTATTTGAGAAATAGATGCTAACAAAGGTCGGGGTTACAAACCTCTCCTACCTTGATAGGCGTGGTGTTGTCTCCGCCGTTTGTTGACAAAATGTTCGCCTGTCTGTTTGGAGATGAGTTCGTAAAGCACTGCCTGTTTGCCCTCGCGTTTGCGGAGGATACGTCCTAACCGCTGTACGTGTTCCCGTACGCTCCCACTCCCTGAAACGATGATAGCAACATTCGCTTCTGGGACATCTACACCCTCGTTCAGCACTTTCGAGGTGACCAAGATGGAATAGGTGCCATCTCGAAATCCGTTTAAAAAGGCGTTCCGCTCTTTGAGTTTTGTCTGATGTGTTAGCACGGGCAGAAAGAAACGCGTGCCGAGTTGGTAGGCTGTGTCGTTATCCTGTGTAAAGATGAGAATCCGATCACCGCGGTGTCTCTGAATCAGTTTCCAGACCCATTCCTGTTTCGTGGTAGAGGCAAAACTGAGCTGCTTTTGGGTGAGATATGCCTTGAAGGCAGCGCGTCCTTCCTCAGTTTGCGAGGCTCTCCAGAGAAAGGTATGCCATCCGCGCGGGGTACCCATATTGATTTTCGACCGTTTGAGAAAGCCTAAGTAGGTGCGGCGTGCTTCCTCATATTGGACGCGTTCTGTGTCTTCCATCTCGACTGCTATGGTCACAACGCGGTACTCAGAGAGCGTCTTCCCCGAGAGTTCCTGTACCTTTGCTTCGTAGCAGCATTCGCCAAGGAGTGCGTAGAGCCGACTCTCTTTCCCATCAACGCGTTCGGGCGTGGCTGTCAATCCCAACCGAAAGGGAGCGATGCTGCTGATTGCGGCGTATTGATACTGGTCTCCGGGGAGATGATGGCATTCGTCGAAAATGGCGAAACCGAATCGATTTCCGTAGTGAGGGGCGTGCATGACAGCGGATTGATAGGTCGTCACAGTGAGATCCCGCAATTCATGTTCGCCGCCGCCGTAAAGTCCTACCTCTTGTCCGAAATGCTCTTTCAAGACAGTATACCATTGGTGCATCAGGTCGATTGTCGGAACATGCACGAGTGTGGGACGTTGTGTATCGGCGATGAGCAGGATTGCAATGAAGGTTTTTCCTGCGCCTGTCGGTAGACTAATCACACCGCGTTTGCCGTTGGCGTGCCATGCATCAACGGCTTCGGTCTGGTAAGGGTATGGTGTCATCTCTTTTTGGAACGTGAAGGGTTCGACTGTGAACTGTCGTGCTGTGTCTTGATAGGGGATGTTGTGTGCGCGCAATTGGGAAACGATATGTCGATAGCGATACGCGGGTGCTCGGAAGGTGAGTGTCCGCTCGTCCCATCGGAGGTCAGGCAGATGTAATTGGATATCCTTCGGAACATCCTGAAGGATGAGGGTGCCTTTGTCGAAGTTGATTTTTACTAGTGCAGACATAAAATTTTCTTATGGTTTTGAGTTGAAGTATTTCAGCATTTATCAACATTTCTATTATAGCAAAATCCAGCAGAAAATCAAGTTTTTAACAAGTCTTGATTTTCCGATGACCCTATGCTAAAATAGGCGCATCTTAGACATAAAAATTACAGAGAGGAACAGAACCCGTGCCAAAACTTATTATCATGCCACCACAGAACGCCGAATTACACGAATGGGCTGAACGCCTGCAGAACGAATTGCCTGTATACACCGTTGTCCTGCCGGAGACAGACAACGCGGTAGCCGAACACCTCCCCGATGCAGATGCCGTTTACGGTTGGGTGTCGCCGGAGCAATTGCCGTTGGCGAAAAATCTGCGATGGTTGCAGAATCCCGCCGCAGGTCCTTTCCCGGGTTTCTACTATCCCGCACTGATTGAGCATCCGGTTGTCGCTTGTAATCCACGCGGTATCTACAACGACCATATCGCACATCACATCATGATGTTTGTGCTCGCGCTCTCGCGAGGGCTGCCCTACTACATGGATGCACAACGCGAGGGGATCTGGGATAAGGACGCACGTAAACATGGCTACATTGACCTCGCCGAGGCAACCGCATTGATTGTTGGGGTCGGTGGTATCGGACAGGAAACCGCACGACTCTGCAACGAATTTGGGATGGAGGTTATTGGTGTTGATCCAAGGTGGGAATACGAGGTGCCTTTTGTCGAGAAACACGAACCCGCAGCGTTAGATTCGCTCCTTCCGCGCGCTGACTTTGTGATAGCGACAACACCGCATACGCCTGACACGGAAGGGATGTGGCACAAAGACCGTTTCGCCTTGATGAAAAACACAGCGTACTTTGTTAATATCGGACGCGGTAAGACGATAAAACTTGCCGACCTTATTGCAGCACTTGAACAGGGAAGCATTGCGGGTTGTGGTTTGGACGTATTTGAAGTTGAACCGCTACCTGCGGACAGTCGATTGTGGCAGTTGCCCAATGTGTTAATAACGCCACATATCGCTGTAAAAGACGCAGAGAACCTTCCAGAACGGCGATTTGAGGTGCTTCTGGAAAATGCCCGTCGGTTCGCTGAAGGTGCGCCGTTGCAAAATGTCGTCAACAAAGCAGCGTGGTATTAAGTGGCAATTAGCGGTTAGTGATTAGCGGATAGCCAATACCCATTAAACGATCAAAAAGAAATTGAGAGAAAAAGGGCGTATGACAACAGTTAAACAGCAACTTCTAAACGATGAAGACATTCGCCATTTCATTGTGAATGGATATGTCAATGTTACTGCCGACGTACCGACGCACATCCATGAAACCATCTATGATAAAACGGATGAACTCTTCGCTGGCACGACGGATTTTCGAGGCGATAGGCAGCATAACCCACTCAATAACATTCTACCTTTGGTCCCGGAACTTCAGATAGTTTTGGAATCTCCAGAAGTACGGGGCGCGCTTACGAGTATTTTGGGGAATGGGTATGTCATGCATCCGCATCGGCACTGCCATCCCAATTTCGCCGGAAGCACACCAACTGGGAAAGAGAATGGCGAGGAACGGTTGATGATGCCGCTCCATAAAGATGGACACGCCGGTGGAAAACGCCCACGGCATCGAACGCCGCGTTGGGCGATCCTTTTCTACTATCCGCAGCCCTGTCTTGCGGAGCAGGGGCCGACGTGTATCATTCCGGGGACGCAGTACATCCGAGAATTTATGCTGGAGGGTGAACGCGAGCGGCACGAAATGCACGCTGAAGGTGGGAACGGGACGCGACTGCTCTCTGAGGATTTCCTGAATCGAAATCTCGTCCCGATGTCCGGTGAACTCGGGACAGTGTGGATTATGCACTTCGATATGGTGCATTCATTCCTCCAGAACTACGTCTCGCTGAACCGGTACGGTATGAAATTCGTGTTTATGCGTACGGAACAGCCGACGGCACCTTCATGGAATAGTAAAACCTCCATCTGGCAACCGCCTGAAATCAACCATGTCCCTTACGATGCAGAGATTCTCTGGACCTATATGTGGAATTGGATGTACGGAAAGACGGATTTGTATGAAACTGACCGTCCAGACACGACAATGGATATAGCGTCAGCAGTTGCGGCGTTGAAGGCAGACGATCCAAATGTCCGTATGAAGGCCGCCAGCGAATTGGGCTTTATCGGAGGCATAGATGCTGCTGAGGCGATCCCTGCGCTCGTTGATGCGCTCTCAGACAGCTATGAACCGGTACGGCGGAACGCCATCTATGCGCTCGGTGCGATTGGAAAACCAGCTGTCGAACCCCTCATCGACGCGCTTGATTCAGAAAAAGAGGCGTTTGAGATGGAGCCGATTCTCCACATCTGCGACCCAGCGCACGGACTCGCAGCGATTGGTGCATCAGGGGTGCCTGCACTCATAGCCGCATTGAAAGATGAACGCGAGAACGTCCGCGCGTCAACGGTTTATGCGTTGGGTGAAATGGGTCCAGTTGCAGCAGAGGCAGTTGATGGGCTTATTGCGTTGCTGACGGATGAATCGGAAGAGGTGCGGCGGCATGCAACCTCGGCATTGGGTATGATTAAAGTCCCCGTGTCGAAAACGGTTCCGGCGTTGGTACGGGTTCTGGCAGATCGCGAAGATTCGGATTTAGCGTTCTTCGCGGCACAAGCATTGACCCGTATCGGACCGGATGCGACTGAAGCGGTTCCGGCGTTGCGCGAGGCATTGCTGAGTGATTCTGCTTATGTGCGTGGCTTCTCCTCCGAGGCCTTGAGTCGGATTGGAACTGCCGAAGCGTTACAAGCACTCGTGCCGTTTCTGCGGACTGCGCGCTGGTTTAACTATGTGAAGAAACCTATATCATAAACGGCGCGCAACGGCTGGGTTTAAGACGTATCGTTAGCATCTACTAAAGAAAAGTTACGCCTCTGATTTACGAGATAGCAGTGATTTCTACCAAAGACTCCCCAGTTTGCAAAAGTGAAATGGCTCTTTGGAAATTCTGTATCAGAATCCCACGCATTTGAGCGTTTGAGGTATTGCCACAAGTTACCCAGATAATCTGTGGTGGGGGACCTAGCTGATTTAACAAATGCACAAAGTCCTGATCTTTAGTTATTACAACAGCGTTTGCCTCGCGCGCTGCAGAGAAGATTTCTCTATCGCCAGCCTCTTCAAGTCCGAGCCATTCAAGCGAAAAAGCCTGTACGCCAAAGGTGTCCTTCTCCTTTTTCTTTTAATCATAACAGGTTTATTGAGAGGATTTCAAACGAATTTGATTTAGTCCGCTTACAGACTTCTCCTAAAGTTTCTGGTGATATGTCTATAATGTAGCGGTACGTAAGATAATTCGGTCTTCAGTCCAATTATCGCGATACCACGTACACGCCTCAAAGGTGTCGTTGAGGGTATCCATACGCTGTTTTAGCATTCCCCGGAATTGCTCTCGGAGTTCAGTGGCTGTGGGTTCATCAATCAGGTTACGGGTTTGGAACGGGTCGGCGAGGTTATCAAAGAGTTTCTCGCTCCTGTCTGGACGGTGAACAGCATAGGTATGCTGTTTCGTGCGGAGTGCCCGCCACTCATAACCGTCTTCCCATTTCGCCGTACACCCCATGCCTTGCATAAACGCTGCATCGGGTTCGTCCGTCGATTGATTAAAAGCGGCGCGGCTTAAATCCGTGCCTTCAACATCCGCTGGAATTGGGAGGTCCATCATCGAGAGCAGCGTCGGCATAATATCCGGTGTATTTAGGCATGCATCCGAGACGTGTGCTTCTGGAATTTGTCTGTGCCAACGCACCAGAAACGGCACCCGTACCGCCTCTTCATAAAAGATATTCTTGGCGCGGCGACCTTGTGCGCCGAACATCTCCCCGTGGTCAGAGGTAAAGACGAAAATTGTGTTGTCACGCAATCCTAAGTCGTCAACCGCTCGGAGCAACCGCCCGATATTTCGATCCAGATTGGCGGTCATCGCGTAATAGACGCGCATCCACTCAGGGAGTTTAGCGCGTTCTGCGGCGGACATAATCGCCCATGTATCACCATAGGGGTCGTTTTCGTCTCGGTAGTTTAGGGGTAAGGAAAAGTTAACATCCCGAAACAACTCATAATCCTCATCTGGAACATTGTCTTGTGTCCATGGATCGTGGGGTGTTCCGATTGAGAGGAAAAGTGCAAAGGGGCCATCCGCTGTTGCTGCGCGTTGGAGATAGTCGATCGCCAAATCGGTTTGCCCATCGGGTTCATATCCCGGAAGGACGATTTTCTCAGGCGAATCTTTGTGATAATACGCGTCAAAATAGAGATGATGGAAATTGTATGCCGACCACTCTCCATCGAAACCGAGTCTATACCGTCCGGATGGGATGTAAGAATTCCTCGGATCGTTGTGCCGCCCCAATTGATTTGCCCACAGATGCCATTTTCCGATGTAACTCGTCTGGTAGCCGTTGCGATGTAGGACATGACCGAAGCAGTCGTGATTCGGGTTCATTCGGAGTTCATTAATCGCCATACCGGTGCTACTGGCGTATTTTCCGGTGAAGAGCGAAGAGCGGTACGGCGCACACATCGGACTGCCGGAGACAGCGTTACAGAAATTTACACTTTCTGCGGCGAACCGGTCAATATTTGGTGTGCATGCGCGTGGATCTCCAGCGTAGCCACACGATTGGTAACGGAGTTGATCTGCGAAAACATAGACAAGGTTGGGACGTTTATCTGTTGAACGAGACATTAAGATACTCCAATGTAATTGTAGTAGGGGCGAGGTTACCTCGCCCCTACGCATGGGAAGCACAGCCGTATACAATTATTCCGATGGCTTTCTCCATTGTCCCTTAGTGACCTGATCTATCAGTATACGGGCTTTTTGGCTTGCGCGAACCTGCTGTTCGATCTCAACGGGATCCCATTCTGCTAACAACTGTGCCTCAAATTCTCGGCAAATTGGCTGATAAACCTCATCATCGGCGAGATTTTGAAATTCGTCCGGGTCTTCAATGATGTCATAAAGTTCCGGCGGATCACCGAGGCTATAGTTGAATTTGTAACGTCCCTTCCGAAGCATTGCCATCGGACGTTCAACTCCATGTGCAAGATATTCGGAGAAAGCAAAATCCTTCCAATCACTTGCGTCACCTCGCATCAAAGGTAGTAGGCTATCACCATCAAGCGGGCTTAAGGGGTGCGCGCCCGCGATATCAACAACCGTTGCTGTTAAATCTACAAGCGAAACCACTTCATCAATACGTTTGCCTGCGGATAACTGGTCAGGGAACATAACCTGTAGCGGAACGCGAGCGGATGCCTCATAGAAATTCGACTTGCGCCACATCCCGTGCTCACCGTTCATCTCGCCGTGGTCGCTGGTATAGATAACAATGGTATTCTCCAGCTGCCCCGTCTCCTCAAGCGTCCTAAGCAAGTTGCCAATCTTTTCGTCAAGGTATGTAATCAACCCGTAATAGCCCGCTCTCCCGCGACGGACGAGTTCTTCGGGAAAGTCAACGCATCCGAACATACGGCGCATCCGTTGGTAGACAGGGTGCTGGTTTTCGAGATGTCCTTCTAGAATTTTGGGAAGATCTATCTGGTCAAGTGGGTAGAGGTCCCAAAAGCGTTGTGGCACGACAAGTGGAAAATGCGGTGCGATAAACGAGACATTGAGTGCCCATGGCTGTTCCTTCCGAGCAGGCTCCCGGAGATATGTCAACGCCTCTGCTTCTACGAGATCATCCACCTCCATTTCCGTCGTTGTTCCGGGACCGGCTTGTGCTAACCCTTGCCATGGAAGCGGTGCTGGTGGCGTGCCGTTATCCCAATCTGTGAGACCATGCTGTCGCTCTGCGTGCAGGTCGCGGGCGAGTTGTGCGCGAAATCCGTGGAGTTGGTCCATGCCGCCGAAATGCTGTTTGCCAGAGAGCACAACATCGTAGCCTGCTGCGCGTAGGAGGTGTGCCCATGTAACTTCATCAGAGGCGAGTGGAGTGGCGTTATCCCATGCACGGATGTGATGGATGTATTTGCCTGTCATGAAGGACATCCGCGAAGGCATACAGAGTGGTGAATTGCAGTAGGCATTGGTGAAGGTGACAC
The DNA here is from genome assembly GCA_965232115.1 of Candidatus Poribacteria bacterium. GTDB lineage: Bacteria > Poribacteria > WGA-4E > WGA-4E > WGA-3G > WGA-3G. Next base: position 654,214 of record OZ246958.1, on the reverse strand, counting down.
CGTCTGCAGCGAGCCTGTCCATGTGTGGGGTTTGGACGAAAGAGTGTCCATAGGGACCGCTGTACATGGGTGCGTGTTCGTCGGACATGATGATGAGGAGATTGGGTTGTTGTTTTGCGGGCATCGCGTTTTTATCTCAAGGAAAAGTTGTCAATTTCTTCTAAGATACCACCGTTTGCCTATTCTGTCAACATGAAAAAACAGAAATCCTCTGTATCCACATTCTTCTTGAATTATTCCTTACAAACTGCTATGCTGATTTTATCAACAAATACAACATAAAGGATTTTTGTTGGGCGAGGTAACCTCGCCCCTACGACAAACTACGCGAAAATTATGGGAACTGAAAGCAGACCTAATATTTTACTCATCACCAGCGACCAGCAGCATTGGAATACCCTTGGATGCCTCAATCCTGAAATCCAGACCCCGCACTTGGACGCATTGGCACAGCAAGGCACGCTTTTCAATAGAGCCTATTGCCCAAATCCTACTTGCACACCGACACGGGCATCAATCATCACGGGGAAGTACCCGAGTCAGCACGGTGCTTGGTCCCTTGGAACAAAACTCTCTGAAGATGAACATACTGTCGGTGAAGATTTCACAGACGCAGGTTACCGCACGGCTCTCGTCGGAAAAGCACACTTTCAACCGCTCCATGGCACTGAAGAATTTCCGTCTCTCGAATCCTATCCGATTCTCCAAGATTTGGACTTTTGGCGGAGCTTCAACGAGTCGTTTTATGGGTTTGAACACGTGGAACTTGCGCGGAATCACGCTGATGAGGCACACGTCGGGCAGCACTATGCCATCTGGATGGAAGAGAACGGTCTAACAAATTGGCGCGACTATTATGCACCACCGACAGGCAACGCCCGTGGACAATTTCGGAAGTGGCCAATCCCAGAGGCATACCATTACGATACTTGGATCGCCGAACGTACGAATGCCCTCATGGAAAGGTATCAACAGAACGATGAAAACTTTTTCCTCTGGGCAAGTTTCTTTGATCCGCACCCGAAATATCTCGTCCCAGAACCGTGGGATACGATGTACGACCCGTCAGCATTAACAGTGCCGTCTGTAACAGAAGGGGAACACGACAAGAACCCACCCCATTTCCAATTGACACAACAACAAAAACCGGACTTCTCGGCTTGGCGTGAAAGTGGGAAAGGAGTACATGGATTCAACTCACATTTACGCGATCGAGATGAACTCGCTAAAGATATTGCTGTCTATTACGGGATGGTGAGTCTGATGGACAAGTACATCGGAAAAATCTTGGCGAAACTCGATGAACTCGGATTGGCAGATAATACACTGGTTGTATTCACTTCTGATCATGGACACTTCTATGGACAGCACGGACTCGTCGCGAAAGGGGCATTTCACTATGAAGACGTCATCCGCGTTCCGTTTATTGCGCGGTATCCGGGTGTTGTGCCTGCTGGAAGACAGTCGGAGGCGTTGCAGACGTTGGTAGACTTGGCTCCGTCGTTCCTGAGTGCGACTGGTATTGACATTCCGCGTCCGATGACGGGTATAGATCAGACGCCGGTCTGGTATGGACAAGAAGAAACGGCACGGGATCATATTATTGTCGAAAATCGTCATGAACCGACAACTGTACACGTCAAAACCTACGTTGATGACCGCTATAAATTGACCGTCTATTATAACCGAGACTACGGAGAGTTGTTTGATCTGAAAGCGGATCCTGGAGAAGTCAATAACCTGTGGAATTCTGCTGAGCATGCCGAGTTGAAAGCGGATTTGGTGATGAAGCTGCTGTTCGCGGAGATGGGGAAAGAACCGTTATGGATGCCACGGACTTCGGGGGCATAAGGTAAATCAATACCGCCGTTTCCAGTGCCAACTGTCGCTTCCTGAAATGAGGGGACGGATGTCCTCCGGTAAGGTCTCAATAAATTCGGGACTGACTTCGTTGCCGGGCCATTCGCGAACCATTGGGGGTGTGTAGCCGGAGATGAGGATGACGCGCTCCTTGTCACTACGGATAGCCGTCGTGCTGTGAATCAATGCTTCGGCAAAAAGCAGCACGGAACCCGCTGATGCTTCGACTTGGTAGATGAGTTTGTCGTCAGAGAGTGCAGCCTCAATCATTTCGCTCTGATCCCACGTTAGGCGGTGGCTTCCGGGGATAACGCACGTCCCACCATCGTCTGGACCGACATCGGTGAGATAGGCAAGCGTTTTAACAAAGATGCAGTGGAACTTGTTCTGCTCTATGTAAGTGCCCCATCCGTGTTGTGTGCCACGATGAAAGCCGGTGGGATTATAGCGACGTTTGTGGAGTTGATCAAGGGGCATCTCAGGGTTACGGCTATTGATGATCGCTTCGGTCTCTTCCAGACGGACGGCACCGCCTACGACTTCCTCGACAAGTGGCACGAGTTTTGGATGCGCAGCGTATTCCAACAACGCAGGATCATACGCAACAAGGTTGCCAAAAAGGACATGGTGTTCGCGCTGTCCCCGGGCATAGACCCGCTTGGCATCCAGATTTGTGTCGGTTTTCATTCTGTAGAGTGCACCTTTCATACGCGCAATTTCGTCGCTGCTCAGAACGTTCTCTAATAGGACAAAGCCATAGATGTCGAAATGGAGTCGCTGTGCTGGTGTCAGGCAAACTGTTTCGCTGTTATTCATTTTTTATCTCCAAGACCGAGAGATATTCCTACGTAGCACAACCTAACAGGTTTGCGGCGTACTCGCCCAGATGCAACGTGCATCATGCTACAAATACCCAATTCACGTTTTCTTACAACCCGTGCTTAACCTGTCCCCAAAATGTGGTGAGTTTTTGGCTGGGATCAACGGCAAGGTCGAGTGCATCTGCGCCTTCATAGACGAGTAGATCGTCAAAGTAAGCTGGCGAGGCCATTCCCCAGACATAGAAAGCGAACCACTTGGCGGTAGGACCGAGTGCGGGGTTCCGAAACGGAAGGCCGTCTTCTGCTTTGGCACCCAAGGCATCGTCCCTATCGTCTCCTGAGGCGAACGAAAATTCACTTTTTTCAAAATCGGCGATGATGCGGACGTACTTCCATGTATCGGTTTCAAATTCCCCAATAGGCTGCCATGCAGCACCGTCGTAGAGGCGAACCATATCTGCATTCCAATTGATGTAGGTGCAGCCGTTGTTCTCGCCGATATTGTCAGCAGAAGCGAATTTGATATTCAACGAGCGTCCACCACCTTCAACATAAATCCAGAATTCAGCAGAAATGAGAGGATTGTCGGTTTCTATAGGCACACCGAGTCCATCGCCGTCTGCACCTGCTAAGATAGCGAGTGCCTGCTTGTCGGTTTTGACGGTGTCCTTAGTGACCTCAAAGTCTCCGCCAATTGCCTCCCAGTCGTCGGGTGGATCGCCGACGGCGAATTCCTCAAATCCTGTCTGTACAAAGACCTCCTGTGCTGTTAGAGTTTCTACAACAACAAAACTCATAACAACAGCAACAGTCAGTAAAAAATACCAACCAGAAATACTTTTTTGAATCATCTTTTTCACCTTCGTTTCATTGTTTTTTCTATTTGTGTGCGGCAGAACGGAGTCTGCCTACTACTTTTCAGGGCATCCAGAGATTCCACTCCCCTTTTTTCTCCCATTTGCGGCAAGCGAGGCATAAACACATAAACCGAATTGCGAAACGTGCGGAACTTCCAACATTCATTGTGCCTGAATGCGGCAGTAGATGGTGGAAAAATAGCACATCCCCCTGTTTAGCAACGACTTCCATCGGTTCGCCTAAATCCATCTCAGGAAACTGCGCCTTCATATCACCGACATGGTTGGAGAACCCCGGGTTTTTCTTGCGAAACTCACGAATCTGTTGTGGACCTTCGGGCCATATCACCGTTGTCCCGCCGTGCGAATTGACATCAGTGAGGTAGGTGAGACTGGTTGCGCGGAAGGTTCCAGGATCCAATCGGAAATCCCGAAAATCGCCATCTAAATGGGGTGATGGGCTTTTCCATTCCGTTGAAACGGGGAATTGATTCAATGCCCAGATACCATCCGGCTGTTGACTTTCACAATGTGGGATCTCTGGATATCGGGAAGCGAGTTGCTTAAGGATAGTGAGGTAATCAGGCGTGCAACACGCTAAGACATCGGGATGGGTAACACCGTAAAGCTCAACCCGCTTTCCATCTCCCATTTTCTCCATGTAAAACCCGGCAAGGTGTGGACGTTTAAACTGTCCCCACGAGTCTGGATCATCCGCATCCATTCCCATCATCTGCCACATGGCTTTCTCTGCTTTGGTGACAGTCTCTTTCGGAATCAATCCTGAAAGGAGGAGGTAACCTTCTTCTTCAAATTGTGCTAACTGCTGTTCTGAAACCATGTTTTTAACTATTGCTCCTGGGCTGCTGCGTCCGTTGTCCTTGCAGGTGTTCGGTAAAGTTAGCAACCTTTTTTACCCTAAAGCAGGTTTTTTAACGATTGCTAAAGGTGCTTCAATCAACAATCCTGAGTTGGGTAACATCAATCTTAGGTTCAGGATACTGCATGTCGAGTTTTTTGAGTGCATCAACAACACACTCTGCAATAACGAGGTTCCGATACCACTTCTTATTGGCGGGGATGATATGCCAAGGTGCCCAGTCGGTGCTACACTTTTGGAGCATGACTTCGTACGCTTGCATGTAATCTTCCCAATAGGCGCGCTCGCGAATATCGGACGCTTCGACTTTCCAATGTTTTGTTGGATCGCTCATCCGAGATTCAAGACGTTCTTTCTGCTCATCTTTCGAGATGTGAAGGTAAAATTTCAGGACAGTCGTTCCGTTTTCAACGAGCATTCTCTCAAAATCGTTAATCTGCTGATAACGCTGCGACCAGATATGCTCTGGTACAAGGTCATGTACCCGGACAACAAGGACATCCTCATAATGCGAGCGGTTAAAGATGCCGATTTTTCCTTTCGATGGGACGACTCTGTGGGCACGCCATAAGAAATCTCGAGAGAGTTCATCTGCGGTTGGCACTTTGAAATTAACGACATTGCAGCCTTGGACGTTGATGCCAGACATTACCCCTCGAATCGTCCCGTCTTTGCCGCATGTATCCATACCTTGTAGGATGATGAGAAGGGCGTGTTGGCTTTCAGCGTAAAGCAATCCCTGGAGTTCCAGGAGCTGCTTATGTAACTTTTTGAGTCTTTTCTTGGTTTGACCCTTTTTCTCGTAAGTTCCGGTATATTCGGGTGGGTGATCGTCCAAACTGACCAACTCACCCGGATTGACAATACTTTTAGCTTGAAGTTCCATTTTTTTAACTATTAAATCTGGTCACTGCTCCACTTCGTTTCGCAGTGGTTTTTGGTTAATTCCAATCCGATCAAGGTGTTCAAAGGTTTTTCGATCAGTTAAAAAAGCCACTTATTGCGACAAAGATTCGTAGTAGTCATCAACAAGTCTTCGGTATTCAGGTGGGACATCCTCTTTAGCAACTTGTGTGAGTCGCTTTTTCTCCTGAAGCGTGTTGAGCCGATCCTCAAGTGCGGCTTCAAGTTTGTCCAGGTCGCGAATAACGAATTCATAATTAGGGAACGGGTTTGAACGATTTCCAGGACGGTGGTCCATCGTATCAAGCATACCGAGCCAGAGTTCATTAAGTTCGCGATCAGACTCTCTACCCCCAGTACGTGCTTCCTGATTTTCGGCTTCACCGTCTTGTCCGGGTTGCTGACCGGGCTGCTGGTTTTGTTGTCTTTGCATCGCTTGTTGTGCTTGTTGCAGGCGTTCTTCGAGCTGCTGTTGCTGTTGCGCGAGTTGTTGCTGACGGCGTTGCTGTTCTTCGGTCTGTTCTTGCCCGTCCATCGCCTGAAGCTCGCGTTGGATATCCTCCATCTGCTCACGCGCTTGTTGAAGTTGTTGGAGCGCAGCTTCGAGTTGTTCTTCCTCAGTGTTTGCCATATTCGCTTGTGCCTGTTGGAGATCGGTTTGCGCTTGATTGAGTGCCTCAAGTGCCTCTTGCTGATTCTGATCAGCGGCTCGGAAGCTTCGCCACTGCAAGGCACGCTGTGCGGTTGACATATCCTCCAAGGTCTGTTCCTCTGCGAAGCGTCTTGTAGCATCCCCTACGTTTTGGGCTGCCTCTGGATTTTCCGGGTTGAGTTGCGTTTGAAGATTCCTCAATTCGCGTTCGAGTGTTTCCAAATCTCGCTGAAGTTCGCGCTGCTGGTTAGCGAGTTCAGATGCCCGTCGGAAATCTTCAGGACGCATTTCCGACTGTTGCGAGCGGCTTCTGAGTTCCTGTGTCTGTTGTTGGACCTCAGATTGCGCCTCTGTCAACTCCTGAAGCTGTTGTGCGGTTCTCTCAAGCGTATCTTCTGTGAACTCCGCGGCGACCCTCTCCAACTGCTCAATAGCCTCCTCAATCCGCTCTTCCGCCTTTTCTCCCTTGGCGGCACTGAGTTGAGGTTGCTGTTGCTCCATGCCTTCCGAGGCTTCCTGCATCTGTTCACCAGCCTGTTGCATCGCTTGACCTGCTTGATTGAGGCGTTCCCCTTGTGTCCCCTGCCCACTCTGTTGCATAGTGCCGAGTTGCTGTGCCATCTGTTGTGCCTGTTGTGACAACTGTCCCTGTTGCTGGCTATTCTGCTGCATCTCGCTCGGAGAAGGTTCACTTTCACGTCCTAATTGTTGGCTCTGTTGACTGAGCTGCTGTTGTTCCTGCAACATCTGACGCGCCTGATCTAACATCTCTTGCGTCTGTTCCTGCATTTCCATATCCAGTTCATTCTGCTGATTCTCAAGTTCACTTTGCAATTCTTCCATCTCGAGTTCAAGGTCCTCGGCGGCTTGCGGATTACTGCTCCGCATTTGCATGAGTACTTTGGGAATCTCAAGGTTGACTTTGATGAGGAGTTCAAGCGCATTTTGCTCTGGCGGTATCGCCTCAGTCGGCTGGATGGCATTCAGATGGTCCGTTGCTTCACCCATGTTACTAATAGCGTCTTCCAAATTCATCAGAATCTCAGGTGAGACCTGCGCAGTCGTCTGTATAGCCACGCTCAACTCATCTACGAACTTTTGCGTTTTATCTTTTAATTTGGCTTGCTTGTCAGCAGTCTGCTTGACAGCCGACTGATATTCTTCACTGGTTGTAGATTGAGCGTTCGTATGCTTCCACGTGTCTCGGATAATCTGCTTCTGAGAGGCAATGATACCCGCGAGTGGATTTGGTTCCGCTTGTGCTTGCGCTTGTTCTGATTCGCCTTCATGGAAATCCTCGTTAAAGGGTCGGATTTCGATGAAATAAATGTCGCTGCTGGCTTCACCAGGACCGGTCTGTGTATTATTATCGGTGGCCTGGGCGTAGTAAGAAATAACATCACCGGGTTCCACGTCAAATTCTTCGATATAGAAAGTGTAGCTGCCATTTAAAACACGATGCACAAACGCATCGTCCGTCGCTTTTTCTTCAATAGCACTTAAAGGTGGGGCATTGGAGTTAAGGGTAACCTCTTGCAATTCATCGGCACCGATGTGATATCTGAGTTTTAATTCAGCGATACCGTAGTCGTCCGTTGCCTCAGCAATAATTTCCACTTCACCTAACTTTGTGGTTTTAATATCACGCCCAGGTTCCTTGATGACGACTTCAGGCGCAGCGTCTGGAACAGCCTTAATGTTGTATTCAATAGGTATCTCGTTGTTGAACCCATCGATACATAGGAGTTCAACAGTATATCTCCCGTTCGCAACAACATCTATGGCTGTTGTCAGCGTGTTCCCATCAGAAATAACCATTTGTGTTGGCTCGGGTTCCGGTGTTTCTGTTAATTTTTGAAAAAAAGAATCCTGCCTTGTATCCGTTTTAAGCGTGAACTTTGCGGTTTGAATGGCTTTATTTGTTACAATTTTGAGTTCTGCGCGCGTGCCGACGACAGCCTGAATATCACCTGTCCCTGTTTGCACGACAGGTTTAAGTCGGGTATAGGTTGGATATGTGTAAGCAACAGATATTTCAGTTACTCTCGGCATATCAAATACTTCGACCGTATAGCGTTCCGAAGTAACCTCGTTCGCAACGATATAGTATTCCATATCGGCATCAATATTGAAAATCTCATAAGCGAACCCACGCTTGTCCTCCGGATTTCGCAACATGCCAATCATAGTTTTGGACTGCTGTTCGGTTGTTTCGATTTCAGCAGTAGTGGGATCTGATTCACGAGTATCCTGATAAGCGAGAACAACCTTTTCAGCAGACTTGCCGGTGACAGTGACATGAATGGGTAAACTCTTGCCTCGTAGAATACGAGCGTTTCCCGGCTCAACAGTGAGGTACGTCGTTAAAATCGGGTCGGTTTTTTCCCAAGGGGTGAATACGCGGAGCAAGCTGGTATGTATTTCTTTCGGAAATAAGAGTGAGAGGACGCAACAACCAACAAAAACCAAAGCTGCAATGCCAACATGCTTGCGAGTGCGCCTGTGATCAACCGTCGCTCTAAAATCAATACCTTCCGTCCGCTGTGTGGTATCCGCCAACAGGCGTTGGAGCATGTGCGCTTCAATTGGATCCGTCGATTCCCGGTCTCCGAATTCGATCGCACTGATCAATCTATCTTCAAGGTCGGGATGGTTTCGTTCAACATTAAGGGCGACATCACGGAGCGTGAGTGATGCCCGGAGCGGTTGAACGAGATATTTATATAGTAGGTAACCCGTAACGCCTACACCGACTACTAACAATGCAATACGGACAGGACTTGGAAGCGGCATCAACCAATCAATGATAGCTTCACCCGCAACTAAAGCGATAATGCCTGTCAGGACAATAGCAAACCCTGTCCAGAAGAGACTGCGTTTCCACACACGTCGCGCCCTCAAAATTCTTGCTTGTAATTCTGCGTAACCTTCCCTTGTATTCATCATTCTCCTCCACCTACATTATATGGCTATCAGCCATTAGGGCGTTCCGTTGTCCTCCACTCTCAGCAGTCAGTATGCTTACCAACTATCAGGGTATTTTTTGACCCCACCGATGCTGAGTGTCCAAATTAACTCTAAAATCTACCAATGCTCTATAAGATTCTAACGACTCTCTTTTACGCACGTGTTCCCTAAGAAGAAGATCCAACTTGGAATATAACATCAATACCAACTCTTAAGAGCCAAATAATTACCGCCGTAAGACACGCTTTTGTTTTCCTGACTTCCGCGAGTGTAGCAACCGCTACAGTTAAAACAAAGATATTCCATATAGCTAAAATATCAACAAAACTCAAAAACACCAAAAGATACTGATTTTCGAGGGTTGGCACCAACATGTGGAGTCCCGGAATAACTCTTAAATCAATGAGTGTTTCAATATCTTCAACGCGCCTAAAAACTGGAACGAATGCGACATTGATAAAAAATATCGCTGGATTAATCAAGATAGTGTGCCACCAAGCGGCGAAGACATGTTTAAACCTGAGTGCCTCATTTACCTTGAAAACTCGCGACACCACGATAAGTATAGCACTGAATGTAACGGCACAGAGAATGCCAAGAGCAATGCCACTTACCGCAACAAGTCCCATAGATGCCGCTTTGGTAGATTCAAACAGTTGAACATCGGCCAAACTACTTGCATACTCTGGGTTAACAAACTTCTGTGTAAATGGAAAAACGATCCATGCCAGCAGCACGACGAGGAAGCAGAAGACGAAGAATGCAACACCGTACTTTGGTTTAGACTTCAACCGCGTAAACGTAGCCTTTGGGTTCACAACGAGATCAATGAGATTTCGCCAACTCTCTCTCATAACAACGGTTCTTAGGACCTCAACAGGTTACGGCATCGGCACGCGGGTTTCTAAAACTACAGATAATATAGCAAATCCGAGACGAAATAGCAAAATATTTCAATTGAAGTAGAAATCGCTGCTACTGTTCACTTTTCTCTGATTCCAACTGTGTTTTCTGCCATCCGTAATCAACATCTCCATTATAGAATTTGTCTGGATGCTCAACCGCCCAAATTTGCTTATGGATAATCCAGTTTTGCGGATCCAATGCGAGTGCCTTTCGCCATTCATCCATCGCTTCCTGTTTCTTTCCAGTCTCCAGTAAGACGAGACCGAGTTGAAAACGGGCCATCGCTTCAGTAAGAGCTTGGGCAACTGGTTCATTTGAGCGTTTTATATCGCGAAGCAGCACCGCATTATAGTCAGGATCTGAGAGCCATTTTTCCAACATCATAAGCGTCTCTTTATCGGCAACATTGATGCTGAAAGGTGCTTTAACCATACGACCCGCCTCATCAATCAGGACACCGTAGGGGATAGCTTTGAGGTTGTAACGGGTGCCGAAGATATTTTGTGTATCAACGAGTGTGACGAAATCGGCGTTCGCAGCATCATGCCAAGGGCGGACGACCGAAGCACCTTGTGCATCGAGGGCAATAGAGACGAGGTTTAATTTCTCTCGGTATTTGTTATAAAATTGCTGCCAGCCCGGCAGTTGTTCACGACACCCTCACCAAGACCCCCACACGTAGAGGAGCGTCTTTTTCCCTCGAAAATCTCGTAAATGTCTTTGGGTATCCCGCAGATCGGGAAGCGTAAATTCGGGAGCAAGATGCATAGGTTGAATAACCTCCAATCTGTTTGATGGTGCCCTATAAATTTCAAATCCGAAAGGCTCTGTGACGCTTTCAGGTCGGGCATAAACGACACCATTAATAATATCCACAACACTGCCTTTGCTATCTTGAAATCGGAGGGGTACACAGAGTTCCGATTCCGTTTCTCGACAGAGAACCGCCATCTTTTCGCCTTGTGGATATTCCACTTTTAATCCGAGTCGTTCCGCGAAGCTCTCTAAAGGTACCAACCAGACCCCATCTTTTAAGATAGGTGGCGCGGTAAACACGACGGGCTGGGCATCTATTGAAATCTGAAAATCAACACGCTTCATGTTATCCTCTTGGGCATCTCCTATCTGCAAACCTATTACACAGAACAAGGCTGTGAAGATCAAAAACTTTAGCGTATGGGGCACTTTGTGATTCCATCTTGCAGTAATCATTCTGTTGTTTTCTCTCTGTGCTGTGAATCGTAAGTGAGGAATTCAATGATCTCATCAGCGGTTTTCGGCGTAAGCCCGGATCCCGGTTTTCTCATCATTTTATAGACATACTCTCGCCATTCTTCCGATGTGAAGGTAGAATTAATCGGGCGTGCAACGGTATGGCATCGACTACATTTACGGGTAAAGAGCTCATAAGACCCTTGCATCTTAGGGGAATAGCTGCTAACATCAATAAAGTTAGGTCCCTTATCCGCTGGATAGGTTTTCGGTGCGACGCGCGGCACGCGTAACGCGTAAATCATCCCGATACCTACAAGAAAAATAACCCCTAAAACAACGATCCAAACAATTGTGTTACGCATTTTTTAATCGCTAACCGCTAATCGCTAATAAATCTTTCACTTTCCGCACAATAGCGTTTGCACTAATCCCATGATGTTCCAAAAGTTCCTCTGGCTTCCCCGAACGCGGTATTCCTATTACTGCGAGTTTGTGAACGCAAACGCTGTCAGCTGCGACAGCACTCAACACAGCATCTCCCAAACCACCTTCAGGATAGTGGTCCTCAACAGTAACCAGAGTATTGTTAGTCTCAGCCGCAGCAGCTTGCAGTGCCTTCTTGTCAATCGGCTTAACGGAGTAGAGGTCAATCACACGGATAGCAATGCCATCTGCAGCAAGTATTTCGTATGCTTTAAGCGTTTCGTGAAGGGTTACACCTGCGGCAACGACGGTTACCTTATCTGCATCGCTTTTACGGAGCACCTTAGATCCACCAATGGGGAAGCTTTCATTAGCATCATAGAGGATTGGGGTTGGTGGACGCGAGGTTCGGAGATAAACGATACCTTGGTGCGCTGCAGCTCCTGCGACGAGGCGTTCGGCAGAGACGGCATCGCTCGGATAGAGTACGGCTGCTCCCGGAATTGCCCGGAACATTGCGAGGTCCTCTAAACCCATCTGTGAGGGTCCGTCTTCACCAATTGAGACCCCACAGTGTGATCCAGCATATTTAATATTCGCCTGCGAGATAGCAGACATGCGAATCTGGTCGTAGGCGCGCGATAAAAACGCTGCGAACGTCGAAACAAACGGAATTTTTCCGCGTTTTGCTAAACCGATGCCGGCACCAACCAAATTTTGTTCGGCGATGAACATCTCGAAGTATCGGTCTGGATAGAGTGTCATAAATTGCTCGGCGTAGGTAGAGTTTTTTGTATCACCATCAAGCGCAACGACATCGGGGTTCGCAGTTCCGAGTTTCGCGAGTCCGGTGCCGTAACCGCCGCGTGTTGCGACCTCTTCGTCCGGTGAATAGTCTGGTGGGTCACATTCGGTTGGCATCGCGCCATTTACCTTTATCGGATTCGGTGGTTCAATCTGAACGGGAACATCTGTATGTAGGGGACCAAGCTCAGCCAACGCTTTATCAAGGTCTTCGCCTTTGGCGACTGCTTTCCCATGCCAGTTGTCCGCGTTTTCAAGGAACGAAACGCCTTTGCCCTTAAAGGTTTTAGCAACAATCATTGTGGGTTTATCGGTTGAGGCTTTCGCTTCGGCGAGTGCTGGTAGAATTTCGTCAAAATCGTGTCCATCAATACCAATAGTTTGCCACCCGAACGACTCGAAACGTCGGCAGTAGGTGTCAATATCAAAGGCGTACATAGTTCGCTGGCTCTGTCCGAGTGCATTGACATCAATGATTCCGATAAGGTTATTGAGTTGGTAATGAGATGCCAAAGCGGCGGCTTCCCACACTCCGCCCTCAGCAGTCTCGCCATCACCGAGGAGGACGTAGACACGGTAATCAGATTTATCTAAGTATTTACCGTTGAGTGCCATACCGAGCCCAAGCGATAAACCTTGTCCGAGGGATCCCGTTGCTACCTCAGTCCACTCGAACCGTGGTGTCGGATGCCCTTCCAAGATGCTGTCAATTTGTCGGAGCGTGCCCAGTTCATCCGTTGGAATGATACCTGCTTCGGCATAAGCAGCGTAAAGGAGGGGTGCGGCATGTCCCTTGGATAAGATGAACCTATCGTTGTTCGGATTCTGTGCGTCGGTAGGGTCATAGCGCATTGCATGAAAAAAGAGTGCAGAGACGATATCCGCAGCAGAGAGACACGTGGTTGGGTGCCCGGATCCTGCTTCCGATGTAGAGACAATGGAATGAATACGTAAATTGGTTGCCTTTTGTTTGAGAAGGTTTTTTAGGGTTTCCACAAATTTTATCAATCCTTTTTTAGCGTTATCAGCTATCAGTTAAGAATCCTTTGTAACAATCTATCCTCGACTTGGCGTATTCCAGTGAAGTGGTGAAGTGTTATAAAATCCCTCGTCGCTGACCGCTGAAAGCGGCTTGCTAATTGCTATTTCGTGTTCAACTCGTCCGTTCTACGCTGTGCAGCTAACGTGAGATAATGCCCTTTGCAATTTTGGATAAGGGCCCTGAAAGTCTCAATGGCTTGCGGAATATTTTCCGTCTTGACGTAAGCCTCTGCCTGCCAGTACATTGATTTCGCTACGATCTCGTTGGCTTGTTCCTCGGTTAGGTCGTGTGCTGCGCGTTCGGAGGCGTTTTCAATGGCTTCGTCAAATTTTTCGATTGCCTGTTGATAATTCTTCTCCTCATAATAGGCTGTGACAGCGTTTGCATAGGCATGACTACTCTGCTCATAGAACTGAAAAAGGACACTTCCTTGTGGTGTTGCAGTCAAGGGTGCTGAGATTTCTTCCAATTCACCTTTACCGAGTATCTCGGCAATTCGATCATAGGGATCAGATTCATTGCTGTCATCATTACCTTCTGTTTCTATTACCTCTGATTCTGTTTCAGGAGAACCTTCATTTTCAGAGAAGTCATCCTCTTCGTTTGGCGATAACTCCTGTGGCTCATCCTCAAAATCATCTGTCTCGTCATAGTTAAATAGCATCCGTTCCTCCATTTTGTGATACTCACAACAGCGTGTTTGTACAGCAATCTTACATTTGCGGTTCGTCAAGTTGTTTTCACGCAATAGGTGGCAGGATAAAAGGCAGCGTGTACTTCACTACGCGTGTGTAGGCGGACCCGACGACCCGCCCACATAACTGTTTTCAATATTAAACGACTTGCGAACCGAATTAATATTTGACTTTCACGTCTGCCCAAGTGGTTGTCATTTTGTCAGCGGGTTCAACTGCCAAGACTGAGAAGTAGAGTCCATTTTTATAGAGGCTCTGGATATCCTCTGGCTCCAAAGCCACATCAAAGATTGCGACTTCATCAACAACAGCATCGGCGAAGCGTCCACCACAACAGGTGTCGTTGCCGATGTAAACGGGACCCTTATCTGGATCAATCGGATTCTTGGTCAAATCCATCGAACTCGCTTCTTCACCATCAATATAGATGTACCATTCACCGGTATTGCTATCATAAGTGGTGGTGTACATGTGCCACTCGGTAATATCTTTCGGACCGACTTCACCATCGCGCCAACCACCTGGCTTATTCCAACAACCACCATTGCAAATCGGCCATGAAACATTTTTCGTTCCTTGGTTGGGATGGATAATATAGGCATTCCTCTTTTCGACCATCCAACCGTGTTGATTCCAAGTATCCGTATTGCTTTTAACCCAGATAGTAACAGTTATCGCTTCCGTCGGGTTCTCATGATCGGGAATGACGACATGTGGACCAGTACCATCGAACTCAAGTCCTTCTCCGAATTTACCTTCGACCCATTTTGGACTATTCTCAAGATCACCGTCCAGACCATTTCCAGACGCATCGGTTGCAATCTTTCCCTTGCCTTCATCAAAGAGCCACAACCCCATAACAGTGCTGGGATCAATCTTGGCAGAGGCGTTGGAAACGCAGAACACACCGAGAAAAAAAAGACTGCAACACACAAAAACTAAACCGGCAAGCCAAAACTTGCGAGAAAAAATAGCCCTGAAATCCATTTTTACCTCCCATTCAATATTACACGTTCAAAGACCTTATACGTACAGGTGATTTACATGACCACACGATTGTGGTAAAGGATAAATCACCGCTAAAATATCATCTTGTATTTATCATACCAAATTCGCGGGCAGATGTCAAGAAAATAAACCTGTCACTTGGAAAAAACCATTGACATCAAAGAAAAATCGATTTATAATTCATTTAGACATTTATTTTCTTTAAGATCCAGCAGGACTTACGCAGCTCCCTTTACTGGCGAGGTTAGGAAACCTCACCAGCGGCATGCGGGCTGTAGGTACTGATTAGAAACTACGTAAGTCCTATACACAGGAAAGTATGAAACACATAGATATTATTTTTTTTCTTTTAATTTTTAGCGTGCTGCCGGTGTTTGGGCAAATTTCAAACAGCAACCTGCAAGCTTCAGATTTGCAACAACTTGACTCTGAACATGAAAAATCAGTAAGCCCTCTTCTTATTGCGCAAAGCGAAACAGGACAAGCGTCAGAAACGCCGCCTCCAACAGAATCCCCCTCGGAACAGCTCGCTGACCAACCAACGCCACAAGTTGAAACGACTGACGAGCAGTACATCGAGATTACAAATCCTTCTCCGAATGAAAGGGGGCGGCGAATCCTAAGAATTGCCAACGATTATGAGTTGGGAGCGGATGGTGTGCTAACAACGCTTATCGTCATTGCGGGTGACGTGAGACTACATGGAACCGTCACTGGAAATATGTTGATTCTTGGTGGAAATGTTACCTTGACCCAAGAATCACAGGTGAGCGGGACCCTGCAGATTATAGGTGGACAGGTGTCAGGACAAACAGACGGCGTAGCGGACCTTCAAGTAAGCAATCATTGGAAGATGATTCCCGCTGGGGCGAAGCTGCTGATGCGTCCTTATATTTTTTGGAAAATCACCAGTAAACAGGCAAATTTACGATTAACCTTAGTCGAGGCGGGTATTTCCGTCTTGATGTATTTGTTGATATTCGCTGCATTCCCAAGACCTATAAATGCAACGGGTGAAATGTTGGCACGTAGACCGATGGGGGGCGTCTTATTCGGCATTCTGATGTTGCCTGTAATACCCCTGATTCTCACGCTGCTGACGCTATCTATTATCGGAGTGCCGTTCATGCTGTTAGCGTTAGCACTCTTGGTTCCTTTGGCAATCTTTGGTAAGACGGCGATTTTCGTTACGCTCGGCGGCACCCTCTTCTCAGGACGATTGAAACCACTCGGAATAATTTTCTGCTACATTCTCTATTTCATGGCAACAGCCCTGCCGCATATTGACTGGGTAACGTTTCTTCTTGTCAACGCTATTAGCATTGGATTATGTGTGCTGAGTGGTATCAGCGCGATGCTACCACAAGATCCGCGTCAAAATATTTCTTGGTCAGAAAGGGTTTAGCCTCCATGCAGTTAGTTTCTCCACTTTTCCTCGTTCTGCTAATTGTAGTGCCGCTGCTAATAATTGCTTTATGGTTTTTCCGTAGTAACAGACATAGACCCTCGTTCTGGAAGCAGGCAATTGTCCCGGCAGTACGTTTCTCTGACTTCAGACATGGATTCGCAGCAGGCACCCAACAGATGCGACAGACCCTCTCGGTCAAAGCACTGCCGACACTTAGCATTCTGAGATTCATTGTCCTGGCACTTCTTATTTTTACGCTCGCTCGTCCTCAACTCTCTCAAAGTCGTGAGCATAAATTTGCAGAAGGTATTGATATTCTCTTAGTACTCGACATCTCGGAGAGTATGCGGGCAGAAGACTTTGAAGGTGCCAATCGTATCCAAATTGCCAAATCGGTCATTAACGACTTCCTGTCCCATCGCGAAAATGATCGCATCGGTTTAGTTATTTTTGCGGGTGAGAGTTTCACACTCTGTCCACTCACGTTGGACTATTCAGTATTAATAGAATTGCTCCGTGATGTCCAAATCGGGCAGTTAGAGGACGGTACAGCCATCGGTGATGCTCTTGTAACTGCTACGCATCGGTTGGAAATCTCGGCATCGAAAACGAAGATTGTCATCCTCTTGACCGATGGAGAAAACAACGCCGGTAGTATAGACCCAGAGACGGCAGCCGCTCTGGCGCAATCCTTCGGAATTAAGGTTTATACAATCGGTATGGGGAAAGAGGGCGGCGCACGTATTCCGTACGCGGATACAACCTTCGGCAAAAGATACCGTGAGGTCTTAACCTATCTTGACGAAGACACTTTGAAACAGATTGCCAACATAACAGGTGGTCGCTATTTTCGTGCCACAGATACACAGTCACTGCGGCGAATATACGCAGAAATCGACCTGTTTGAAAAGACGAAATTTGAGGCGGTTAGCACTGTTAATCACACAGAGTTGGCATCATATATTCTGATACCGGCAGCGTTGCTGTTGGGTATAGAGATATTATTGAGCAATACAGTGCTACGAAAAATACCTTAATGGCTATTGGCTGTTGGCTATTGGCTGTCGGTTAAGAGGTTTTTGATTAAATTAGATACCAACCGCGCCACAGCCATCTCATACTGCTAGCGAGGTTTTGCAGCGTACACGCTCCCGGTTCATGCCCTAAGGCATGAATACCGTCGATTCATGCGATATGCATTCCTAACCTCGCCAATCTCCGAGTGTACACTTAATTGCAAAATCTATCATAAACAAGGAAACAAAATGGAAAATATTATTGCATGTAATTTAGGGAGTTACCGACAGTTTCGGGCAGGTGCTTATGCACACTTGGCAGAAATCGGTCTGACGAATGTAGAAGTCGGGGTGCCTTCGGCTGAATCTGTGGATGCACTCCAGTCGGAATTGGACGCACACGGACTTACTGCTACGAGTCTTCTTGGTAGATGCGATGTTCAGTCTGAAACGGTTGTATCGGATTTCCAGACGACCTTGGATACTGCCGCTCAGATGGGGGTGAGCATTGTCTTCGTCAGTGTTCATGCTGGTGACACAGATCGTAACGTTGTCCACGATCGACTCCGCGCCATCGGCGAGAATGCTGCACCGTTAGGCATCAAGGTCTGCTTGGAAACCCATCCAGATATGGTACACAACGGCGACATCGCACTGGAGACGATGCAAGCTGTTAACCATCCGAACATCTGTGTCAATTTCGATACCGGCAACGTTTACTACTACAACCACAATGTGACAGCCGTCACAGAGGTTGAGAAGGTCATCCCGCATGTCGGTGCCGTCCATCTTAAGGATACAAATGGCGGTTATCGGACGTGGCATTTCCCGACGCTCGGTGAAGGTGTGGTTGATTTCAAAGCGGTATTCCAGACGTTGAACGATGCCGGTTTCTATGGTCCTTTCACAATGGAATTAGAAGGTATTGAGGGGGAAAACCTTGACGAAGCAGGTGCGCAAGCGCGGGTGGCAGGTTCGCTGCAACACCTAAAAGACATAGGAGTCATATAGTGGATACAAATCTTTGCGTCATCCGACTGGGTGAAGGGGAACGGATCGGCGACGCACTCGGAGAAGTCTTGGATACCCCAGATATGACGACGATCGGAGCCTTCGCTGTTTCTAAAGAAAACCCGACTGAACTTCACTATCACGATTTTGACGAGTATTGGTACTTCACGGAAGGTACGACGACTGTGACGCTCCGAACGGCGGATGGGCACTCTGCATCCTATCGCATCGGTCCTGGAGACCTAGTCGTCACGCCCAGAGGCGTTGAGCATGGACATACCCCGGATGATGTCGTTAAAGGGGTGCAGTGGGTGAGTGTAATTCCCCCTGATGCCCGTCGTGGACATCTGCATCGATAATGGCTGTCAGCCGTCGGCTGTCAGCACTCAGTAAAGAGGCTTTTTGTTACAAGCGCAGCGTACGTCAAAGGCGGCATTTGTTTCAAAAACGCTCTGACTTCCAATGATTTCCGATAGCGATCAAGAGGAGCGTAAACCATGGCAACACAAACATATTTATTACCCCGGCGGCGGTTGGGACGTACAGAATTAGAGGTCACCTGCCTCGGTATGGGAGGGGCGGGCCTCGGTAGAGGTGATGTCACCGACGATGAAGCAGTTGAGGCGGTACACCGAGCCATTGACTTAGGCATAAATTATCTTGATACCGCGCCGCTCTACGGTGAGAGTGAAAGACGGGTCGGACTTGCACTCGCTGATGGTTGGCGTGAGAAGATTTATCTCGCCACGAAAACAGGCACACACCCGGAATGGCGTGGCAATTTTAGTGGACCGGGGACCCGTCGCAGTGTTGAAAACAGTCTACGGCTATTGGGAACCGATTATCTGGATGTCTGCTTGGTACACGACCCAGATAGCATGGACCCTGTTGTGGCGAAAGGTGGTGCGCTTGATGAACTCCAACGGATGCGTGAGGAAGGACTGATTAAGTTTATAGGACTCGGGGTTCGGCAACACGAATTCCACAAGACTGCTATTGAAACGGGTGTCGTTGATGTGATTCTCACATACTTGGACTACACGCTTCTGAGCCAAACTGCAAATGAGTGGTTGTTACCGCTTGCCTCTGAATGTGACATAGGAATTATTAACGGGAGTCCAATTGCGATGGGGTTGCTTTCTGGGGTTGAACCGGATGTATCGGCTGAACGGATGCACTTAGGTACATCTGATGCGGAAAAGGCGCATCGTCTCTGGCAGTGGGCAGCTGATAACGATTTGAGTCTACTAAATCTTGCGATTCAATTTTGTTTTCGACAGCCTCGTATTGCGATGAGTCTCACAGGTTCCAAGAATGCGATGGAAGTAGAGCAGAATTTCGCTGCCGCCACGACCCCCGTCCCTGATGACGTGTGGGAGAAACTACAGGCACTTTTGTAGAAGGAGATTTGATGCGATTCCAAGGAAAGGTTGCGTTGGTAACGGGGGGAAGCCGCGGGATTGGGAAGGCGACGGCACTGAAATTGGCAGGCGAAGGTGCGACTGTGGCTGTCCACTATTCACGTTCAACGGCTAAAGCAGAAGAAGTCTGCGCGCAGATTCGCGACATGGGGCAAAACGCCATACCGGTGCAAGCGGATATTGCGGATAGAGATGCCGTGAACAGGATGGTGGCAACCGTGACAGCAGAACTCGGCGCAATTGAACTCTTAGTGAACAATGCCGGGGCTGTTGGTGATATGGTGTTTGATGAACTCACACCTGAACACTGGGATCGGATTATCGCGGTTAACCTAACGGGTCCGTTCAATGTGATTTGGGCAGTTAAATCGGGAATGATTGCGCAGCAGTTTGGACGTATCGTTAATGTTTCGTCGATTGCTGCATTGGCAGTGCGTCCGGATCAATTGCCTTACGGAGCAGCGAAAGCCGGGGTTATCTCTCTGACGAAATCGTGTTGCGGACCGCTGGCGCGCCACAATATCCGTATTAATTCGGTTGCCCCGGGTGCAATCGCTACGGATATGCTCAATGAGGTGTCACCAGAGATGAAGGAGCAGCTTCGATCAACGACTCCACTCGGCAGGCTCGGTGAACCGGAAGAGATGGCGGATGTCATTGTGTTCCTCTTGAGTGAGGAATCGAGTTATATGACGGGTTCGACGGTGATTGCGAGTGGTGGGCGTATTTTGATTCCGTAAAGTGTGCTAACGGGCAATGAATTGCCATACTACGAACAGGAGGCTTGAGGGAAACCTCGCCTACCATTTTTTAAGAACGCTATAGGACCAATTCAAGAACCGTATCTCCGACTTCTAAATCGAAAGCGACATAAGTTTGCTTACCTTCACGAAGAAAAGTATCTCTCTGAAAGTCGCGTCGAGAACTTACTTCGCGCAGCTCCCACCCGTTGACCTGCATAAAACGGACGGGGGCATCAATGGCGAGTGTGAAATTCGCTGTCGGGAATTGGGTGGAGAGCGTTACAGCAGAACGAAGGCTGTCTACCCTTGTATCAGTTACGGCAGAGCGGAGTCTGCCTACTACTATGTCGGTGAGCTCGCGTGCCATCGCATAGTGCCCGATTTCCGAGTTCTTCATCCAAATTGTTTTTGTGCCATCTGGGTCATAAGCGTTGAGCCGTGCTTTGACGGTTTTCAGTACCTCAAACCCGCTTTTTTCGCCGTTGAAATAGAATCCGGGCCAGTGTCCGACGAGGACACACGGCAGTTCTTTTTCGAGAATCGGCGGGAGTCGTCCACCTTGCAAGTCCTCTGTGATGAACCGGTCAGCACTTCCCAAATCGTATCCTGTCCAACCCCCGAACCAATCCCCTGCACACGAAACGATACTGGCAATCGCTATCCCTTTCTCTTTTTCAGCATACCAGATTGGGACATCTGGAAGTTCATCGTGTTTGAGCCAGAGAAAATAAAACGGACGCGGGTTGTTATTGACGTGCTGTGAAGCGGTTAGCACTGCCTTCGCATACGCTGCCTCTTGACGCTTTCCGAAAGCTCCGGGACTCGTTACACCTTCACATGGAATACCGACGTTATCCAGCATTTCCATCGCCGTGATAATGTAGTCTGTCAGTCTGTTATCAACAGGCGGATCCACCCATTCGACCTGTTCCCATTCTTCGGTAAGGGTGAATGTGTCGAGATCAACGACGGCAGTGTGGGTAAGCATCTCCGGCGTCAAATCGAAGTTGGGCCAGATGATCTCCCGGTAAATTCGCAGCCATGCCTGATATTCGCGGACCGGGAAATCAGGAAATCCCTCGTCAACACAGCCAACTCCGGCAGGATATGGGATGAGGCTAAATTTGCCTTTCACACCATTTTCTGCACACCATTCTGCCCATTCCCAGGCGAAATCCGCGGGAATTGTGGGTGGCATTTTTTTTAACTCAAAAGCATCACCCTCCCAGCGGTCAGGGGACACACCGGGCTGGTGGCGTGTTTTCCAGGCGTGTCGCTGGTGGATCCAGTAATAAGTAAGATTGACTACCGGACACGAATCGTCAACGATAAGAGAAAGTGGCGTTCTTAAAAGTGGGTTGCAGACGGTAATATTCATGTGTTTTTCTGACCTCATAAATTTTCTATGGATCGCGAAAACAGGAGACCATGAATGGTTTCTCTACTGAGAATTTTTAAGGTTCAAGTTCTTGGAGGCAGCGTCTGATGTAAGGGACATCGTCCACCCATAAGCCATCAACACCCCCTGCTTTATGTGGAGAGATCGCCCACGCCACGTCCTTCGCTGTTTTGATAAATCCAGCCTCAACAACAATGCCGTTTGCCCGAAGTTGCTTGACTTGACGTGTAACAGCACGCGTGAAGGTATTATAGAGTCCGAAGTGATTAATCCCACTCCAACCTAAGATCATACGGTCTGCCTCAATCAGCGTAGCTGCCTTGAGGAAGTTCGCCATCGGATTGATGAGGATTGCGCTCGTTTTCAATTTCGGCTCCAAACGCTTGGCATCAAGAAGTAAATGCTTTCTGATGTAAAAGGTGAGTATGCTGACGAGATGGACAACATCAAAGTGGCGTATTCGTTCCACAATGATAGGAAGTAGTTCTGGCGCGTCCACCTTTGGTTCAACAAAGCACGGCATCTGGTTTTCTCGTGTAAACCGGAGGGCATCATCAAGGTGTGCTACAGGTTCGTCGGAAGTAACCGATGTCAGCTGTTGTACATCTTCCCAAGTAAGTTGGTTGAGAGGTGTCGAACATCCAGTGGCTTCCCGAATGTTGTTGCTGTTGAAGCCGATATGAATTAACACAGGTTGTTTGTCTTGGGTGAGGCAGACATCGCACTCGTATCCATCGGCACCGTCTGCCAATGCTTGTTTAAAGGAGGCAAGGGTATTTTCCGGTGCGCGGCCCATACCGCCCCGATGTGCAAGGAGTTGAAGTTTCATTACCTAATCTCTCTTATGCCACATCCGTTCAAAGTTGTCCTGTGGTGTGAACCCTAAGATGTGTTTCGCTTTGAGATTAGAAAACTGCTGATGTGGTAGATCGGCGAAGATATTGAAAATTTCACAACGCGACGGGAGTTCTTCGAGATCAATTTCCAAACCGAGCCGGAATGCCTCACCTGCGTCTCGCCAACTGACAGAAAATGGATTGAGATCCGTGCCTTCGGCTTGATCTTCATGCTCACGGAAACTCAGAAACAGGTAACAGAGGACATAGATATCGTAATGTTCGGTGAAGACTTTGCAAATTTCCTGTCCGAGTCCTTTGGTTATTGGATAGAGTCCGGTGCTTGTATGCGGTGGGACCTCGGGATTAATCTCATAATCAAAAGTGGTATAACTGTCGCCTTGAATTGTAAAGTGGGGTCCCGTGTTAATCACACGGAGAATGCCGTGTTCGACGGCGGCACGCATTGTATTATAACACCCGCGTGTGCTAACATCAAAAGCCAATTGTCGGTCGTGTCGGAGTACGGAGCAATTGAGGATTGCGTCCATTCCCTCAGCAGCATGCATGACCTGATCCAGTGAACCCACATCAATATGCATCGATTCATGTTTCGTCTCAATCTCGTTGATGTCCGTGATGCGTAAGGTGTAGTAAGGTTCTAAGGCTTTGACGACATGCGGTCCAAGATAACCGTTACCCCCTAAAATAAGCACTTTCATTGGTATACCTCCCGTCGTTGCGGCACAACGGAGTGTGCCTACTACTTTTAAGATTGTGAGGGTACGAATTGCGGATTGAACTCCAGATGTGACTTGGCTTTCCCGACTGAGAAGCGAGATCCAGGGAACTCTGACTGAATGTGAAAGATTTGCCACGCTGCGGAAGAATTGAGAGCGCACTCGAAAGCCGCGACTGCATCATTCATCTCCAACCACATAGCATCAAAATCGGCAGTTGCCGCGGTCTCAGCAGTGACAAGATTGCCGAGTCGGAGACATGTCACGTTGAGTTTCCTTTCGCGTCCGAATTCTCGACATGTAAATTCACCCAAGTGTTTTGAAAGCACAAAACTATCGACAGCGGGTTGGGGTCGCCAACTCTCCGTGACCGTCCAGTCTTCGCCGTGCTGCTCAAAGAGGCGGAGTGTACTTGCGTAAATGACATGCTTTACACCTTCTGCTGATGCTGCCATGAGTAGATTATAGGTGCAGCGCGTCTGATAGTCAATTGCGTAATTGTCGGGTTGACCGGCTTCAGAGAGGCATTGGGATGGCACTTCAGCAATATGGATAATAGTGTCGATATCGCGGACGAGTTCATCGGTCGTCTCATCATGCCCAAGTTCGCTTTGCACGAAAGTCCCGACAGTATTTTCGATAGGATGTAGTTCTGTTAAGCGGAGTGTATGTTTTTCAGCCAACCTTTCAGCTAGATTGCGTGCCAGTTCAGAACCGGCAGCGGTAATTAAGATATTCATATTTTTAATTATCGACCTCCTACCTTTACAAAGCCTCTCGAATTTTTGCCGCAATGTTGCCAATCTCTGCCATATCCCCTTCGCTGGGTCGCCACGGCAACCGTAGTGGGTCCCCTTCCCATCGCGGAATGATGTGGAGATGGAAATGGAACACCGTTTGGAATCCGGCAGCTTCGTTCGACTGAACGAGGTTAAGTCCATCAGCGTTTAAAGCCGTCTTGATTGCGTTTGCGATCGGAATCGCGGCTTGCATAATTTGACTGCCGACTTCTGTGGGCATATCGAAGATGTTTCTGTAGTGCTGTTTCGGTATGACGAGGGTATGCCCAGGATTTGCGGGTGCGATATCCATGAAAGCAAAAACGTGTTCGTCTTCGTAAACTTTCACTGCCGGAATGTTACCAGCAACAATCTCACAAAAAATACAATCCATTTTGTCGTTCCTCAGATAAAATCTTAGTAGATATTTTAGCAAATCTGGCGCGGAAAAGCAATAGCAAATGGCTATTGTCGGCTTGATTTTTGATTTCGATTGTGGTAAAATGCGTAAACATGGCACAGCACACCTATACCCTTATTCACCAAGACCCATCCACTTCGGCGCGAGTTGGCAAACTTCAAACAGCGCACGGTGTTGTCAACACACCGATATTTATGCCAGTAGGGACGCGCGGGACGGTGAAGGCATGCACACCAGAAATGCTATCCAATCAGATTCAGGCAGAGATTATTCTTGCGAACACCTATCATCTTTACCTACGTCCCGGACACGAAACCGTCCATGATGCAGGGGGTTTGCATAGATTTATGGGATGGCAACGTCCCATCTTAACGGATAGTGGCGGATTTCAGGTTTTCAGCCTTGGCAGCCTTCGGACGATTACGGAAGAGGGTGTAACGTTCCGCTCTACAATAGACGGAACGGAACACTTTATCAGTCCTGAACGTTCCATTGAGATTCAAAATGCCCTCGGTGCGGACATTATCATGGCGTTTGATGAGTGTCCTGCGTTACCGAATGACTATACGTATCTTAAAAACTCAATGGAGATGACATTACGGTGGGCAGCACGGTGTAAAGCGGCACACCAAAACCCGAACCAACTGCTATTTGGAATTGTGCAGGGGGGTATGGAACGAGATTTACGTCAGGCAAGTGTGGAAGGAACGGTATCCATCGGTTTTCCGGGATACGCAATCGGGGGTTTGAGCGTTGGAGAAGAAAAGGCACTGATGTATAAGACGCTGGCATACACCGCACCGCTTCTACCAGCGGAGAAGCCGCGCTACTTGATGGGTGTTGGAACGCCTGAAGACTTGGTCTACGGTGTCCGTTGTGGGATTGACATGTTCGATTGCGTGATGCCGACCCGAAACGCCCGCAACGGATCTTTGTTTACAACAGCGGGTATCGTCCGCATCCGCAACTCGAAGTACAGCCGTGATTTTGGTCCTTTGGATCCAGGGTGTACCTGTTATACGTGCCAGAATTTCACGCAGGCGTATCTCCGGCATTTGCATGTCGAAAACGAGATTCTCGGTTCGCAACTGCATACTTTGCACAATCTACATTTTTATATCAGTTTAATGCGTGGGATTCGGCGCGCTATTTGTGATGGGAGTTTCGCAGCGTTGGCAGATGGTGAACCGGATATTAGTGCGTTAGTGAAGTTGGGGCAACCCGCTTAATCCGACCTACAACTCAGCTAACCCACCAAATATTTAAACACAGAGGAGAGGTTATCATCGGGGGAGTAGAGTTGAGAGACATTTAATTCGTTCTCAATGAGGAGTTCGGGAAGTCGGGCATAGAAAGCATCCGGTCTGGCGGTTTCGATGATAATATCGCCATCTCCGTTCTCTTGTGATTCGTTCTCTGCACCAGAGAATTCGGGGTTAGAAACCCCGTTCACATTCACAAAGGTCACGCTCAGGATATCCTCAAAAGGGAGACAGACTTGCGCCAAGCGGCGCGGTTCATCGGTGCTTAGATAGACTTTGTGCGGATGTTCGTCAATCAGTTCTCGGATATCGGAAATAGTACCTTCAGCGAGAATTCGCCCTTGATGAATAAGCAAGATTGTCTCCGTCAACGCTTCAATCTCGTAGAGGATATGACTCGAAACGACGATGCTGATACCTTTATCAGCAAGTCCATTTAGGAGCGCGAGCACATGCCGTCTCCCATTCGGATCCAAACCGGTAAGCGGTTCATCAAGGAAAAGAAGTTCGGGTTCATGTACCAACGCCTGCGCGAGTTTGATGCGCTGCCGCATCCCCTTGCTATAGGAGCCAATCGGTCGGTCTTTTGCCTGTAGCATGTCTACCGTCTCCAGAACCTGTAGACTCCGAGATTTGACCTCGGCTTTGTCGTATCCACTCAACGTCGCGAAAAAAGCGATAAACTCAAAACCGCTCATGAATTGATACGCCAATTCTATGTCGGGGCAGTAACCTACCCGTTTCGTCAAGTCAGGATTGTTCCACACGGGTTGGTTGAGGACTTTAACCTCGCCCTGATTCGGTTTGAGTTGCCCTGTCATGAGTTTAATTAAACTCGTTTTTCCCGCCCCATTTGGACCCAATAAACCGGTTATTCCAGGGCGAATTGTCAGGGTTATATCGTTTACTCCCATGACCTCACCGTACCATTTCGATAGATTTTCCGTTTGAACGATCACTTTTTAATTTTTCCTTGCGGTATGTTCAAGTAATTTTCAAGGTTTCTTCAAGGTTCTGGATACCGGCAGTTGTCCCGATGGCAGTGACACATGCAGCACCGGTTGCAGATGCCAATTCCATCGTCGCCTTTAGGTCCCAGTCCATGAGGGTCCCGGCGAGAAATCCAGCAGCATAAGCGTCCCCTGCTCCCGTTGCATCAACAACATCCACAGGATATGCCGGTGCTAAGCGTTCCGCCTCTGGTGTAGCGGCGTAACTTCCGTTTTCACCCATTTTAATGATGACGGTGTCAATGTCGTAGTTACCGCGCAAAAATTGGGTAATTTCTCTGTAATCAGACAGTCCTGTGAGATGTTGTGCTTCAACGATACTCGGCATAAAGATGTCTATGTAAGGCAAGCACGGCTCAAGCGTCTCCATCCATCTTCCAGTGGCATCATACGCTGTGTCGAGTGAAGTGGTTATACCCAACCCCTTCGCCGTTCGGAGAACGTTTGCCATCGGTGCCCCATCAAAACGGGGCATGACGAGTGCGCCAGCGATGTGCAAAATCTTGACAGTTCTGATAAGTTCCCAATCAAGGTCTGCTTCACAAAGCTCACCGTTCGCGCCGATATAGTGATAGAAAGTCCGTTCCCCATCAGAGGCAATCGCGACAAACGTAAATGAAGTACTGACATCAATATCCTGTCGCATGCCTACTGCGTTGACACCGTTGTCCGCGAGTCCCTGCAGGATGAGATCACCGAAAGCATCCGTACCAACTTTGCCCATTGCACCAGCAGAGATACCGAGGCGAGCGAGTGCGATAGCCGTGTTGTTGGCACAGCCTCCCGTATGGATTTCGAGCTCATCAAAGAGTGCTAATTTTCCCTTTTCGGGGAACTGATCTATCGGCCGTCCTAACACATCAACGACATAAATGCCGAGGGATAGCACATCCATGTTTCACCTCATCTCCTTGAGACAATTTTCTTTTAACGCTCGGGACCAGGGCGAAAAATTACCAAAGTATCACTATTTACATTAAAATTTTCGCTCGCTGCTATGTCAGTAAAGTTTCGAGAAGTCCACCCGATAATATAGGGTTGCGGGTTCAAACCCGTCCCCATCATCAGATATTGCAGTACACCCTCTTGTTGTAGGATTCTCGCAAACGTTTCTCGCGTGTCGTCGAGTTCCTCATCTGGCGGCATCTTTGACGTGGAATGTAGTGGGAGATGCGCTGTCGAAAGCTCGGTCTCTTGTTTCGGATTCGTACGGAGTGGAATGTCTCCTAAGTAAGTTATTTGCTTACCTGTGACGCGCCACGCGTCTTCAAGTTCAACGGGTAGTTGCTGTGTAAACGCTTCCTTGATATAAGTCGTCGGGTGCCACGGTTCTACAAAGACATCTTGCAAGTGAACACCTGAATCACGCATCAACGTTCCAATCCGTTGGGGCAGTTCAGTTTCCTGATGGCGAATAAAAGTCCCGTTTGGAAACTCAATGGTTGTTTCTGTCCGCGCTGCAGTCCTTATAGAAACAAAACTTTGTAGATGCACACGCTGTCGTTCAGGATAGACCGACAAGACCGATAATTGGTCTGCTGTCATATTGATAGGCAAAATATTTCTCGCCACTGCAATTGTGCACACCGAAAACAGAATAAAGAGGCAGCTGCCTATCCAGTAGCTGGACGATTTTTGTTTAGACCTCCCAAAATTGAGTAAGAAACCTCCGAAAATGAGAAGGTACACCGGTAAGACCACCGCCAATAGTTTGATGAGTGGCACTTGGGTCGGCATTTTTGAGAGAAACTGTTTATAAATCCGCTCCTCATGTTGACGAGAAAGCGCATACTGATCTGCAAAGTGTCGCGGAGATTTACCCGACTCACTCAGCAAATGTTGCCAGAAGGCTTCACCTACCTTTTGCTCCGAGAATGGCAATGCATTGTAATCAAATGCGAGACAGAGAATTTGTCCATCCCCAAAGTTTCGTTTTGCAACGTAAATCTCTTCCTTTGTACCGATTAACGTTTCACATCCGTCTTTCGGTGCGAACACAATGCGTTGAAATAAAATTCCGTTGTTATCAGAAGCATGAAAACCGAGTTGCTCATACAAGGCATCAGAGAGTGCATCTGTTTTTTGTATACCTTTTAATTCAACAGGAAGAAAAGGTTCTATAAAACTGCCACGCAGTGCGTTAAAACTACCACCGCCGGACATAATAAGGGTGCCACCCCGCTGGACCCAATCAAGTAGTGCTCTTTGTTCCGCTTTAGAGACATTTCTCTCTGTCAAAAAGGTCTCACGGACAACAAGGATATCAACAGGACTATAACCGATCCAATCCCGTAGCAGTGAGGTTGAATCGGGTAGGTATTTAACATGCACCCGTGCGCCGTTGGCAACCTTTAATTGTCTTTTGTCAATAAATCGTTTTAACTTATCACCGCTCGGTGCCAATACCAACACGAGATAGTCTTTACGTGCGATAGGTGTGGGTAATAGCACTTCGTAGAACGCATTAGTGTTATAAGTATGTAAGCGTTCACTTTCTACGGGTGCTGTGGACACAAGTTCTATAACAAGTCGTGTCGCATTTTTCGGGCAGTAAACATAGAAATGTTTCTGCTGTCGTCCGGTCGGGCTGAGTCTCAACGGGGTGGCGTATCGTTCAAAAGGTGTATCTGAAGTAAAATTCCGGACCTCCACCACCAGTTCTCCAATAAATACATCGGGTTCATCCTGACTTCGGACTGTAACAGTCAAGGGTACCCATGTCCCTGTTTTGTAGCCATCGCTGAATCCGAAGGTTGCATTTTCAACTTCCACGGTACCGAAGGCAACAGACCCTGAAAAAAGCGAAAGGTAAAGCAGTATTCTCATTTTACCTACTCCAACGGAACCGAAGTTAGAAATTGCTTCTATTAGGTTGCCCTAACAAGACGCGCCGGATTGTTAACCAGCCTTGTTTTCACTGCCCCTACAAAAGGGTGCGTGCTAAAAACGCCGTTTCCTAACATGATCATTGATGCAACACCACCTTCCGCCTCAATCTGCGCGATTACGTCAATGACCCGCGCGTCGCTAAGCAATCCACTCTCTACCGAAAACTGCTTTGAGACAGCAAAGCAAGCGTTAAAGAGTTCGGTATCCGGTTTGGCGTGTGTAAGCGTTCTCAAAGTATCTAAAGCCACATCAGCGGCACGATTAATACGAAGGGTCTGCTCCGGGTTTCCGAGGACTTTGCTTGTCTGAATCGGTCCGAAGTAACGATAATAGATAGGTTGTTCTGCAATCGGTAACCTATCAGCGACCAAAGGCGCGCCTTCCTGCAATTTGACAAGGCAGCCGCCGTGATATTGTGAGCATACATCTCCGAGTCCAGTGCGATTTTCTACTTCTGCGACATGTGCTACCATCGCAAGTGATTCTGTATCTTTGCGTAGATGTAAGAGTTCATTAAGGGCGTAGGCTGTTGCGAGTGCAGCAGCGCCGCTAAGCCCGAAACCACAGCCGAGTGGTAACGGGGAAGTCAGGTCTACCCTTATGCCTGTAACTCCAGTGTTTTGAACCAACCGCTCAACAACCGCAAGAACCGTAGGAAAATTAATACTTTCTCCGTTAAATAGCACCTCTGTTTCCTGACAGTCAGAGACGGTAACTTCTACACCTTCTGTAACCGTAAATCCCATACCAAGTGAGTGCATACGGGTCGCGTCGGAATGCGGAATAATCTTGAAGACACAAGAGATGTTGCCTGGGGCAAATGCTCTCGCCATTTCGCTCCTTTCCTATGGCTATCAGCGGAAGTTTTTCGCACCTCCAGCAAATGCTTCTATACATTGCGTTGCGGCGGGGCATACCTTGGATGGAATGCGCCCTCACCACATTGCCCTTCTTCAATTTTTGCGGCTTGTCCACCCCCGGTAACGGAGCATCTCGCGCCGTCTAATTCCGGCAGCACGTAACGTTGGAACCATGTCCCCATCTGTTGTCGCATATCATCTATTCGGGCAGTCTGAGATTTTTCATCTATCAGGTTTTTCCGTTCGTTGGGGTCGTTCACCAAATCGTAGAGTTCATGCGGTCCATACGGATATCTATGGACATATTTCCACTCTTGCGTCCGAATCATACGGACAGGTCCGTATTCATCGAAGACGACAATTTCATCTTTAGCATCGTTCGTTTCGCCAGAAAGCGCGGAAACAAAACTTCTGCCGGGTGACATATCGTCATTCGGATCGGGTAGACCGAGGTAATCAAGGAGTGTCGGCATGAAATCGTATTGGCTGACCATCGCTTCACTGACGCGCCCCTCTGGAATCCTGCCGGGTTGACTTATAATGAAGGGCACCTTAACAGAATTTTCATACATATTCAGCGGGAACGTCCCGTTGCCTTTATGCCAAAATCCGTGATGTCCGCAGGAGTAGCCGTTGTCGCTACTGAAAACAACGAGTGTATTTTCACGGATGCCGAGTTCGGTAAGCCTATCAAGAATCCGTCCAACGTTTAAATCGAGTGCTGTTATCGCTGCGAAATAGCCTTTCAACGATTCACGGTTGCCCATGTGAACAGCGGCGCCCTGTACCGCCCACGGGTGCAACGCCTCCTGTGGACAGGTTTTGAAGGGGCAATCGTCATAGGAGTCAACGATGTCTTGAGGGTGCCCTGTGAACGGCGTATGCGGTGCGTTGTAGTTGACGCTGAGATAGAAGGGTCCGTCTTTGTTCGCCGAGATAAAGTTTAACGCGTCATCGGTGATGACATCGGTGAGGTAGCCGGGTTGCATTTCGACCTGTCCGTCCCGTATCATGTCCGCATCATTGTATTTACTACCGCCAGTGAGCAAAGCGAACCAGTGGCTGAATCCGTGTTGGGGTGTTAGACTGTCGCCGAGATGCCATTTGCCACTCAATCCGACTGTATAATCATTTTCTGCGAGTACATCTGTATAGCAGGTGAGTCCGTCTAAATATTGGGCAGGATCAGGAGGCATGTTGCCATCGCGAATCCAGTCGTGGACACCGTGTGCAGAAGGGATACGTCCTGTCATAAGACTGGCGCGTGCGGGTGAGCAGACGGGACTTGTGCAAAAGAAATTCGGGAAGCGTGTGCCTTCTGAAGCCAATTGGTCGAGATAAGGTGTGCGTACCTCGTCGTTACCGCAGCATCCGGCTGCCCAGGGCCCTTGGTCGTCTGTTAAAACAAAAATGACATTTGGTTTGTTTTCCATATTGAATTCTCCATGGAATAGTTGTCAGTTATTGGCTGTCAGTTTTCAGTGCTTAGGAAATCTGACCTTTACACCTCTGTTACGTTCCGTAATTCGCTGAGGAGGCGGACGATATCGCGGTAGCACTTGTCGAACGAATCCGTTTGAAGTGCCTGCTCAAAATTAAAAAGCGCTGTGAGCGCGGGTTGGTCGCGCGTCTCATGATATGTTCTACCGCTTTGCATTCGCTGGCGCAACCACTCCTTTGCTCCCCGGATTGCCTCTGGATTGTCCGGGGGATTAAGATTGTTCCTTAATCCTCTCCGTCCCCGAAGTGACTCGGCTGCTGCAAGGAACCATGACTCAAACTCGTATTTTGCTAATACAACAGCAATTGGTATATCGCTACGAGTTTGTGATGCTCGATTAAGCAGGGCAGGGCCGAGTTCCGCTGGACAGTCGTCATCACTGTCAAGGATGATAAATATAGCACCTTGTGCCCCAACTTTTTCAACCGCTAATTCAACTCTTTGTTCAAGTTCTCCGTCTTTGACAATTTGGTTTCTGTGAACTCGGATGGGGCGCGGTATATCAATCGCCAATTCTGGATAAACGTCCTCCGCTACACGTCGGATCAAGATCGGTACAGCTACCACATCGCCTGCTCCTTCGACAATACAACCTATTTTGATCATTATCTGTGCTCGCTATTCTTCTCTCCGCTATTAGATTTTCCATTCTTGGGACCAAAGATTCGGAGTTGTTTAACGTCTTCAGTAGAAATTATAGATGCCGGGTCGGGTTGCAATTGATCGCAACGCAAGAGTTCTCCTATTGTAAACAGTTTATCACGCACGACAGACCTGCTAACTTCGTCAACAGGAGCAATTACCGTATTTCCATCATGAGCTTCAACAGCGAGAATTGAATCCACGTCCAAGTGCTTATCTTCAAGGAGATCCGGACTATGACAGGTGGTAATCACCTGTGTCTTGTAGGCAGGGTATCGAAACTCATCAAGCAACGCCCCCGTCATTGCAGGATAGATCGCGATTTCTGGTTCTTCAATTCCCACAAGTGGCACGCGTTTTCGCGCGTCGTGATTTCCCTGAAACAGTGCTACCAGAATCCCCAACAAGCGGAGCGTACCATCAGACATATTACTTGCAAGAAATCGCCAAGGGTGTTTGTCTCCCGCTACATCCTGCCTGAACGCTAATGTTTCCTTGCCGCCAAACTTTTCAATTTCTACGCCACGAACACCAGGTACAATTATTGCCAGATATTCCTCAATGTCTTGTTTCGCAATGGGTGAAAGTTGGGCAAAAACACTGGTCAGGTTCCCTCCGTCCCGAAGCAGCAGATCTCCAGGATCCGGGTCTTGGAGGTCTCGAATTTTATCAGGATTAAGATTGTAAAATCCCATCCGAGAAAATGCATCGTAGACAGGACGAAACTCGGGCAACCCAGATGCGTTCACCAAATAAAGGCGGTCTGTTGCAGCAGCTGGTGCCACCCTCATACTTGTGTCTATCACAACACCATTATCAATACGAAAGTATTCCTCTGGGGTCTGACCCCGCTCATTTTGAACGCTACACTCTTCCGTCCGAACCTCATAACCTCCCGGTGAACGCTTCTTGATTTGGAAAGCATAGTGGCCCGTAAAATCTTCTGGCAAAGTGAATTCAAGGCGAATACTGAAATGGTTTGGATGTCCGCGAGAGCGACGGCAGACATCGTTAATACCACCACGGTCGCGTATAGCATGGTCAAGCGATAAATTTAACGCATCGGCAACGAATCGCAGAGCATCCAAAAAATTGCTCTTGCCCGAACCGTTGCGACCTACAAGGAATGTCAGAGGTCCCAATCGCACATCACACGCTGCGATGCTTTTGTAGTTTTTTAGAACAACCCTTGTAATAAACGTTGAATTTTTCATTCGATCAACCCTACTTGAATGCGCAATGAATTGCGCTACTACGAACAGTATAACAGAGGCACGGTTAAGCTACTGGGAATCCGTCACCTACAAGTCGTTCGCCATCGGCAACCTCGATTGTCGGAACGAGGACGTGATTGGGTGACTGTGCGTTATTATAGCAGACATCTTGCGCCATGAAAATCATAACGAACGCTCGGCGTTGATGCTCCGTGACGTTTGGGGGTGTACCGTGCCAGTTGAGGCAGTGATGAAACATACACTCGCCTGCCTTTAACTCCCCAGGAATGCCGTGACTGATGTCCAACTTCTGTCTTTCCGTCCACTGATTCGGCGGTGGTTCGCGTCCTTCTTTACGTGCTTTCGCGGCTTCCGCATCTGCCTCGGCTCTTGCAGCGACAGAGAAGCGTTCGTCTTTATGGCTCTTCGGCATAACGTGCATACACCCGCTATCAACTGTTGCATCATCCAAGGCAAGCCAACAGCTGACAATATTCGGTGGACTCAGGGGCCAAAAGAAGAAATCGTGATGGAATCCGAAATGTCCGTTGTCGTGCGGTGGTTTGGAGATAACCTGATCGTGCCAGAGACGGACTTCAGGCGTGTCCAAGAGTGCGCGGACTGTGCCTGCGATGAGCGGATGGTGAATGGCTGCCTCATAGCGTGGTTCTCGCTTCCACATGTTGACGTATTGGTGGATTGCGCGTGGGTGGCCGCTCCGTCGATCCAGTTGTGTGTCATGTCGATCATGTCCGTATTTGAACTCTGGCGACGACTCGTCACCTTCAGTGAGTTCCAATTCAATGATAGCGTCTAATCCGTCACGCATGGCTTCAACGCCATCACTATCTAAAACTCTCCCAAACTTGAGATACCCATTTTCCTGAAAAAAATCGATCTGTTCTTGTGTTACCATTGTGTTTCTCCGCGTGTTTGAAATTTCCCTAAGGTCCATCGATATGTTTAGGGCAAGCAGCTCCTTGCGGAGACAGGCCGTAAGAAGTGCCCCATTGAAATAATAAATGGTAAAGTGAGTCCATAGAAGGGCCTGAGTCAACTGCACCCCCACTAGCATCGTCACAAATTATATCACATTCTGTGATTTTGCGTAAGTCCCAAAAATTCAAATACAGGATTACTTCGTTTTTCGTTCTGCTTTTGGTTTTGGGGGACAGAAATCAACACTTTTATGGGGAGGGCATTGGAAACTCAATCGTTCATTGTCTGAATCGCAGATTACACGGATTTTTGAGTTTAGTTAGTGGGGCGATACTTGTGTAGGGTCTGGATCAACCACTCAAAATTCAGAAAATTCCCTGAATTTCAGCCATAATTTTTTTCTCAAAGAGACCTTGGCTAAATTGTGGATCATTGAGTCTAATCACGATAGTGTCTTCAATTTTACGGAAAAACCTCGCACGTTTTCTTACTATTGCACGGAAATTGAGAGTTTCACCTGCCAAAAGAATTAGGTTTGGAGGGAGATGGGGTATACTATAGAAGTTACCTGTCTTAAATCGCACCTCGAAAATTTTTATTTCCGTTTCACCAACGTTGGTAATTACCACTGGGATTCCACCTGATTGATGTGATTGTTGAGTAAGACTTCCAATTTGAATATCAGCGTGACTACCTATGATGTTTGCTCCGAATTTAATCGGCAGTGTCATTCCAGACTTTTCATCCTTAAGACCTAAATTTCCCGATAAGGGTCCAGCAATTACGGCTCGCGGATTAAGGACAAACTCACATTGATCGGTCTTCCTTTTTTTAGCAGTTAGAAGTCCCAATTGTGCTAATTCTTCAGGGATTTCGACAGTGGTATTAACAATCTTAGCATCACTGCGTCGCACGGTTACACCAACATGTTGTGGTTCATCAAATAGAAAGACTTTGGGAAAATAGAGAGCAGGTGGGTCAGAAACCATGTGAATCATATCGTATCTCGCAGTAAAAGGGAGAAGACGACGGTTCGCGAGATAGCAGTCTGTGACCAACCACGCATTACACTGTTTACGGTATGCGTTTGAAGGCTTATCACTCAAAACGTGGACGAGCGGAGTATGTTCTGTTAATCCATAAGCCATCTCATTTTGAACATGTAAATCGCCTTCGGCAAATCGTAGAACTGTGGAAGGTTGGATTTCGCCTTTGAGTTCACCTTCTCCGAAAATGTCAAGTACAAGCGGAATATCCACCGGCTTTCCCTGTTCAAATTCGGGAAATTCGATTTCGGGACTTCGTAGCATAGGAACTGCCCCGTTCGTCATACCCATCACAAAAATCGGGGCGCGGTGTAATCTTTTGGATTTTCCAAGGCTCTCTACCTCAAGCCATCCTAAATTCAGACCGGGTTGGAGGGCATCGGGTAAAAACACCACAGGAACATCTCGCTGCCCCTTAGATGGTAGCAGAATTGGATCGGTCCCAGCTTGCATCCATTCCATTGAAGACTGAAGTTGCAATCTTAACCGCTGCTGAGATCTATTCCGTAAGGTGATCTTCTGTTCATGCCTTTTAATTTCGATTCTGGATGCCAACCCGTGTGAACAACAGATTACCTCGTGCAAACGACAAGGGTCAAGCCGCATTTCGCCATCAATTTCAGCGCGGAAGAGATAGGTTCCGTCCGGAATGCTCAGCGTGACACCGAAACTGTCATCGCGTTTGTCAAGTAGAAGTGTCCGCGGTGTCCACCGATTGAAATCGCCCACCAGATATCCAGTATAATCTTGCTCTGCCAACGGAAACTGGAAATGGACATCCTCAAAAATCATGAAGGATTGATGGGGTTCTTGTCCGGTTACTATCTCAATGGGTAGGGGTTTATCCTGTGGCGCGAATTTTTGAATGTCGTGGAAATTCGATTGATTTTGATCTAACGTCAGCACTGTTTGACCAACAGTTTCATACCAGATCCAGACCGGAATTTTCTTATCGGACACGATGAGTTCGGCAAAATTACGTCCTTGCTTGAGTTTTTCAACGTTGACCGAAATAGGGAAATTGGTCGTGTCGTACGGTGATACGTTAATTTTACGAGGTGTGATTAGCCATTCGGTATCTGCTCTGATGGACTCTGAAAATTTGTGGGGGCTGCGGTTCGTAACTGAGACTGTTTGTTGGAAAGATTTTAGTTTAATTCCAGCCTTCTTCTGTCGTGGCATTACGACTCCTGGTGTTCGCATATCCAAGTTGTAATGTTGTTCACCTTCTTGTGAAAGAATAGTAGCATCAAAAGAGAATGCATCTTTTTGTGTCACCTCAAGTTGTGTTGGCGGATTATGTCGAAAATTGCCAACCAAAGAGAAATCAACTGTCTGTGCTGCTTCATCCTTCTGACTGTGAGTAATGGACACATTCCAAACAGTGATCTCGGCGAAGTTGACATATTCCGGGACCGTTAAGGCAGGAGATTGGTCATCAGGTGGAGGAATCCGTAACAACACCTGA
This sequence comes from Candidatus Poribacteria bacterium, assembly GCA_965232115.1. GTDB lineage: Bacteria > Poribacteria > WGA-4E > WGA-4E > WGA-3G > WGA-3G. The sequence goes on along the minus strand of OZ246958.1, from coordinate 616,576 downwards.
CTGAATGTCTTTTTTTTTGAATTGGAGATTAGTTTCAGTTCGGCGACGTTGACGGTCAAAGGGTTGGGCAACGCTTTGAGGGCGAGTTGCATTTCAATTTCCAGAGGTTCTGAGGTTGGCGTTAGGAGGATAGGTGTTGATTTTTTGCCTCTTTTCACCCATTTTCCGAACGCACGCGGAATCTGGACTCGGTCAACCTGTAGTGTCCCGCCACCGACATTGGATACAATAACCTGTACGGGATCGTAGGAATCATCAGAGATATCCACGTAGAGATTGGGTTCGGTGTAAAGGTAGGGTTCACCTAACGGCTTAACTTTGAAGGGGAACTTCACCGAATCGGTTGATTGAGGTAGGTACAACTCGCGATGAACTTCTTTCAGATGATTAATCATCAGAAAAAATACCTTGCTATATGAGGGAAACTTATACTTTGTTGAAATTCAAGAACATCACAGCCGGTTACTATACGTTATTCTGACACGGACAAGTATATCATTTTTGTTTTTCCTTTGCAAGAGATCCCTTGGTTGGTACAGGGACCTTTAGTTTTGGGTTTTGATTTGATTTGCGTTTACATAACGTTTTTTCCACAAGGCCGTGAGCACAGCTCGCTCCTAAAGAAAAAAAAATATACACAGATATGAAGCAGATATGTAAAACTGAATGCCCCTGTGGTTGGTAGAAAGCTATTCCGATTGCTCATATTTCATCTTGAATAAACGTTCGATGTGGCATTTCCATGCACGGTATAAGACACGCGCAATTGATTTATCATTAGTGCAAATTTATGAATCCGCTTCACATAAATAGGTAAGATTAGCGAAGAGGGACACCGAAACTGTCCCTTGACGCACATCTCGCCGATGTTGATGTATCAACAAAATCGCTTCCATAGACGTAACAAAATCAGAATTCCCTTCGCAGGGATTACCCACTGTTGGCGAATATGCGGTTTCAAGGCGTTTTTTTACCATCTGACGCACCGTCTCTGGCGATATACTTTCAACCACTCGCAGCTCTATAAGTTTATCAGCGAGCAAGTACAACTTGAGGCACCGGAGATCCCTTCTTGGGAAAAACACTCCCTAAAGTTTCGCACCATCTGTTTATGACCCCAAACGCTTCGGAGATATGAGCGTCCGTCCACTCCGATCCATTGACATCCGACTTCAACAAGATATTCGCGTGTTTGATCTTATACGCCGCATGATATCCCTTACTACCAATAATGTTTGGAAAACTTTCTTGAAAGTAACTTGAGTTAATATTGCCTAAGTCCTAATAGATGTTGCTGACAATAAATTGTAATAGAGCCCCAAATTCATCGGAAAACCCAGCGATAATACTCAACACTTTAAGCCTTGAACGGATAGGGTCTCCGTGTCGTGTAAGCTGCCAAGTAATTAATGCTGTTAAAACTAGCAATATAAAAATCAATATTGGCAAAGAAATGATCCAAGGCCAAGATACGTAAAAGGCCACACCGGCGAACAATGTAGCAAGACAACAAACCCCAAAAAATAGCGTTTTCAGTCGTTTAAACCACTTTTCCGCGTTATGACTAAACTTAAAATTGTATTCTGGTGCTGTTCCTCCCTTTTCTTGCAGCGTGATTCGATAGTTTCTTATTGGCCAAATGAATTGCTTCTTAGATAAGTCCAATATTTTTTCTGAATATGTTTTCCGCTTGCCCGAGCCCTCCCACGACAAAACCGCTTTTTCTATTTTAGAGTTTGGATTGTCCATTGCTTCAAACCAAACAAAATACCACTTTTGCTGTACACGCCAAAGTGTCTCGTTTTCGTTATCGTAAATCTTAATAAAAAAAGGAAAAGCAAGAAGAAGAAGGAACTGAAGTGCATACGCGTATTTAGACCACAATTTCGCAAAGTTAAGATAAGGTTTTTCGCTGAAATTCCATAGGTGTTAAATATCCTAACGCCGAGTGTGGGCGTTTCTGGTGATACACCTGTCTGATAAACTGTCCGATGCGATCTCTCGCCTCGCTGATGCTTTGATAGTCATTGATGTCAACTTCTTCCTCTTTGAGGGTGCGGATGAGGCGTTCTGCATATCCGTTCTCCCAAGGGCGTCCGCGGTGTGCCACGGAAATCTCAACGTCCTGTGCTTGGAGCGTTGCGATATAAGCGTTTGAAAGATACTGCGCGCCTTGGTCAGAATGATGAATCTCACAGACGCTGTGGCAGAATGCTTCTTTCAGCGGTTTGAGCGTCAGAGATTGATTCAAGTGCTGACTGAGATGCCACGCTTTGATGATTCGGGTGAAAACATCCATGAGCAGTGCGAGATAGACGAAGTGTCTGTTGAGACGGACGTAGGTAATATCCGCCACCCAGACCTGATCTTCATGAGAGACTTCAAGGGTTTCGAGCAAGTTGCGCCACGGTTTTTCATCCTGCAGCGATCTTGTGGTTCGACAGGCACGCTTGACGGAGACCAAGAGATGATTCTCTTTCATCAACCGAGCGACGCGGCGGGTCCCAACGGTATATCCCTGACGCACGAGGAGCTGTCTGATACGTCTATACCCGTATCTCGGATACGCACCAGCAAGTTTCTGAATTTCAGCACGCAGCACCGCTTCGGACGGATCCGCTTTGGGTTGATAATAGAAACTGCTCCGGTTGACACCGAGGATTTGACAAATATCTCGCACGGAATACTCCTGTTGCAATGCCGAAATGTGGCATCGCTTCTCAGATAAGGTTAGTCCAACTCCGTCAATAGTTTTTTTTGGATGTCTAAGGCAACTGCCATTCTCCCAACGAGCTGCTCAAGGTGGGCGATACGCTTCTGGTCATCGCTGGATCGCTTGTCAGTAGATTCAAACAACGAAGATGCATTTTCAAGGAGGTGTCGCTTCCACTCTGAGAGTTGATTTTCGTTGAGGTTATGTCGCCGACAGACTTCTGCTTGGGAACTGCCACCGCTGAGGACTTCAAAAACAACTTCTGCTTTAAACTCAGGGGTGAATCTTCTGCGTTTCGCCATTGGATACTCCTTTCAATTGAGATTGTTATTGTAGCACAATCTTCCTTTAGGGAGTGGTCTAAAAAACCGTAGGCAGTACAAACACTATAGAAAACAGCATCCACATAATATGCTTGTTAATCCAATATAACCAATAGAACTGTCGAGACACCACTCGGAAATTTATTGCTCCTACTCGGTCAGCATCAATGGGTTGTACCTTACCGTTATTGGCTGTCTTAAAGTTGATCAGTATGTTATCATCGGATATTCTATGCCAGATGTTATCGACTCGTTTCGCTTTAATTGGTAAATGGAATTCCTGTCGTCCAGGGCTACCAGTAGTATCTTTCGGAAGAAGTTGTTCTTCTTGGTATTCATAGAAGCAATTGTTTTCAGGGACGCTAATAGTGAGTGGAATACGTTGTTGAAGATGGTCAGGCAAGTCAATTTTCAATTGAAATTTTAGGTGATTTTTTACGTTTGATCTCATAACAAACGTTTCACTAAACCGTTTGGTGATTTCGGCTGCGGGCAGTTTCTGTTTAAACAGTAAAGAAATCTTGTCAATTCCAAGTTTTTTCTGATTTGTCCCTGATCCTGAACCAAGGGAAAAAGTCAAGGTAAATTCGCGCGGTTCTCGAGAAACCGGGAAAGCTTTCTCAAGATTTAAACAAGTTATTTTTAAATTTTCATACTTGACAGCAGAATTTGTAAGAGAAAGAATGTTTGATTTCTTATCCTTTTTATCACGATTAGGATTACCCTCTTCTCTCTCTTCCCACTTAACACTAAACAGTTCTGCAAGATCTGAATATGAATCTATTTTCCAATTTGGATGCCCTTCTACCACCAATTCGGCTTTCGGTAGTGTGCATTGTATATTAAGTCCCACTATGTACTCATTGTTTTTCTCACTGAAGAAAAATTCTTTATTTATCTCCGAGTATGGGTTTCGGCTGAGAAGAACTTTATCTCTGTGAGGTGCGATAATATCAAAAATCCTTGTTAAGCTATCCTCCGGTTTGGAGCTCGGTTTGTAATAGAAACTTTTCCCAACACAATGTTTCGTGAGTTCTTTTGTCCATTTTGTTGCGTAATCTGACCCTTTCTTAACTTTTTCGCGTCCTATCATTCGGTCTACAGTGATTATAACAACCGGAACATCTTTGTGGGATGCTGAAAACTCTTTAATCGCCTCAGCGGCGTTTGTAGGAATCCTAGCCGCCTCTTCCTCTAGCTCTTTTGATTCGCTATGCTCACCATCAGAAATGATGAGAACAGCTTTTTTAGACATAGCGGAATTTCGACTATGTCCTTCTATGACTCTACCTAATTCTTGAAAAAGTAGAGAAAAATCTGTCAAATTATCGCTTCGTAGATATTTAGCTTCAACAATAGAAGCTGAAGAAGGCGAAGAAATTGGAACTGTGAAGTCAGAAGTCCGACCTCCAAAGCGGTAGAAAGCAACCCCGTCATCGGGTTTTAATTTTTCCTTCACTTTGAGTTGAAGTTCCTCTATTTGGCCTATTTGTTCTTTTGATACACTTCCCGACACGTCAACAGCAACAAGAAGATCTAGGAGCTGAGGTTCGCGTTCCATTTGAGCAGCAATTTTTGCTTCTACAATCAAGGCTTCCAATCGTGGATCCTTAAAGGGTTCTGCATTAAACTCAAGATAGGGGTTGGATATGAACGCATTAGCGAAGTTTTCCAATACTCCTAATTCGTTTTTAACTTTGATATAGAAGTAGCCAAGATACATAAATACTTTCGCCCGGTCATTGTGAGACAAACTTTCCAGATCCGTTTTAGATAAGAGATCGCTATTTTTTAGCCCGTCTGGTAAGCCACCTTGAATACTCTGTATCCGATTTTCTGTATCCAAAATCGTTTTAGTGTGCTGTAGATTGCCTAGGTGGAAGTGAGCACGTGCCAAATATACTTTTTCGCACGCCTCCAAAGATATTTTGTTTTTGAGTTCATTTACAATTCCTGCATATTCATGTGATTGAAATTTATCCTCAATTGACGGATCAGCGGCGAATCCTGACAAAGTAAGAAAAATGTAAATAGTTACATGGATAAAGAGTATCAACCAATAAATGTTGTCTTTCATTCTCTTTCTCCTACTGTGAAACCCCACGTTTTACCGGGGAAAATAATACGACCATTCTCTACTACGTCCTTTACATGACGTGTGCGGGAGTTTCCAATTTGTATTTCCGAGCTTTCTTTTACCTTCAGCTTTATAGGGGTTTGTCCTACGCTTCTTCCATCTATATGTACAACTTGACCATGCGGAGAACTTAACACCATAACATCGTATTCTAACTGCCGAAAAAATAAAAACAAGGAAACTGAGATTGTAAAAATGACTATACCAAGTGTAAGCCAGAAGGTTCGCTCACTTTGTATTTTCACTTTATTGGCAAATACACTGGAGTTTTCGGGATTGAATGTCGTATTTGAACAGATTTTCACTCGTTGTTTACATAGATCCGTACCACTCCAAAGCCATTCCTTAAGACTTGATTTAATAGCGAAACAAATCTTCTTACTATCATTTTCTGGGATCACGATTGGATAATGAACGTTAGTTCTTTTACCGTTTGTCTCAAGATATATCACCTGAATTTTATTGGGATCTGCGAGAATTTTAAAGATTCGGACCGGATAAGTCGCCAAATTTTCTATTTGCAATTCGGCGATCTTCGTTTTTCTTAATTTAGACCAAAAACCTCGCCTGGCAATTAGTCTGTTTTTGACTTTGGGAAGTTTTATAGAAACTTCCTGACTCCTTAACTCTGTTAAGTAACTGTTCGTACATATCCTGAGTTGAATTTCTTGTTCCCCAGGTCCGTCGCGAATGACAGCTGGAGAAAAATAAATATGGATAGAATGGAGTTGGTAAGTTCCTTGAGAGTTTAAGATTTGGTAACACGGACCATTTCCTTGGCGGCTGGTTTTTCTTTTGGTTTCTTCGCAAAATGCAGCAGTCTCACGTGAAGCATAGGAGCTTTCACTAGCCTTTTCTCCTTTCAATTCAGTGGGGCAAAAATTAAGCTCCAGCGGATTGTCTTGATGCGATTGAACGATTACTGGTAGACGTAAATGTTGCTCAGGATCTCGAAAAAAAACTTGGTCTTCATTGTAATTTTCGTTGGGAAGCATCCATAGATTTGGCCCCCGAGAGTTTTGAGGACGTAGGACATAAACAGTTTTCCCAGTCCGCCGGCAGTTTGTTTCAAACTGGATTTTTGCCGGTTTCCAATAGTCCTCAATTTTCACTGTGATATCAGTGGACTCCTTTGGCCCAATTTGCTGTTCCCAAGGATCAATCTTAATGTAGAACGCACATTCACCGATGGGGACGACCTTTTGCAATCTTAGCGGGTGATTACCAACATTTTTTACAGGTATTTGAACGGTTGTTTCAAATGGTTTACAGACAAACAACGGTTTTTCTATGTCCAGAAGGGGCATAAATTATACCTCTGCAATTCACTTACTAATTATCTACTAAAGTTTGCGCAATTTTAAGAATGAAGGGCATCTAAATTTGCTTTCGTTTTCCCTTACAGGTAGCAAATCGACTGTAAAGATAAACGGATAATGGCAGAAATGCCTCTCACATGAGTTGAACAAAAGGGATCCCTCTTACCATATTTCTATTACTAAACTTTGGACAATTTTTTCAAGGGATACACATTTCGCCCCGCTGGAGCTTGCTTGGTGGGGATATGGCGTTTCTATAAACATTTCGCCCCGCTGGGGCTTGCCTTTCTGTCCTTGAAAATATTTTTCTTTAAGTTCGCTTGGGGTCTGAAACATGTAGAAAAATACCGGGGTCTTTAGAAACTTAGTTTCAATCCGATACAAATTATCCAAACTTTAGTATTTTTATTATCAAATTCCTTTTAAAATTAAAGACACCATTTTGCAGAAGAAAGGGTGCATAAATGCTAAAAATCTGTGTTTATATAAAAACAGAACGCAAATTTAGCACGCCGCGCGAGATTTTTCTATTTTTAAGCCTTAAATCCCGCTTATCAGAGGACTTTTGTTTAAATCTCAAAATTGAATGTTTGATGGGGAAAAATTAAGTAAAAGTGTTGAACGCTGAAGGACAAAGAAAGACACTCAAGTGTAAATATTTGGGTTTTACGACCTATTTCAATGTGCGAATGTCCATCTTTTGTCAACTATAGAGTTACCAATCCAACGGGTTTGTTGAGGACGAATCTGTCGACTCAAACGAATCGTTAAATTCAGTATCATTATCAGGCGAGTCATCATCGGTGTCTGAGAAGACAAAACGGTGCACTATATATACAAGTGGGATACCCAAGACAACAATAATAAAAATTATAGCGATCATTGCGCCTAAGATATTGCTTTCGTCTGTGCTACCTTGCTTTTCAGATTTGGGGTCTTCAGAGGAAGGTTTTATAGGGGGTGTTAATGGTGTGGGTTCTGTAATTTCGGGTGTCTGTCTAGGGAGAATGGGTTCGGGGGTCGTTACCTTGTCCGGTCTCGGTGTAGGTGCCAATTTAGACGGTGTTAAAGGGACAATTGCCTCCACGGTGTTACCGACAGATGCGGGCAACATTCCAACAGTCCAACCGGTTCCGGTCGTTTCGCAATAGTAGTATTTTATGCCGTTGTGGGTAACCGAGCTTCCTGTGAAGTCTCCACTGACTCCGAGGGCAACGTGTACTGGTGTGAAAATGAGTGCAGTTGATTCGCCTAAGCCGCGTAGAATCGCAGCCACAAGAATGGTTGTATCTTCGCAGTCCCCGCCGCCTTCAATCAGGGTTTCGACAGCGTATCGCCGAAATTCATCATAACCCGTAGTAACATCATCAAGCGTGTAAGGTAAAGATTGGACAAAACTCAAAACGAAATCAACGCGGTCTTGTCTGGACCAATTCCCATACCGTTTGAAGGTTTTTTGAAACTCACGCGTCAGATTGCCTATTGTTGTTCTACCTTCTTCAACTAACTCAGGGATATCGGAGCGTTCCTTACCGGCGTAGGAGTTATACCGTTCAAGGTCAATCGTCATCAGTACAGTATAGTGTTTTCCTCGGAAATTCCACACATACCGTCTCCCGATTGTCCGGCGGGTATTGGGCGGACGCTGCTGGGTCATCCCCTCCACAATTTGGACGGAACTGAGTGCGTCTTCGGCAGAACTATTTGCAGCCATAAGACAACTACCCAAAATCAGGGCGATAAAAATCCGAATGTACACAATGAATCATCCTTATTCGGGTTCACCACGCATCACAACCGGCTTTTTGATAATTTTCTGATCTGAAGCCCGACGCACTCCATGTTGAATGATGTCGGCAATTACGCCCCGCTTAAAAGCACCAGATCGTGTGCCTTGGATGTCGTGTATGCGCGCATCTGCTTCTGTCTGACCGATTTCTATAGGAACAAGTTCTAAACCTGCTATTTGGAGGATATTCGGTAGATGATCTTTGTAAAAACTATGGGCTACCTCCGCTTCTTCTGAACTGTGGGCGCGATATGGAGAAAATCCGTCTACCAACAAAATGACAATCCGATACAGAATAGTCTGTGTTTCCCCCAGGATTTGAGGTAGTCTTGACTTGTAGGCTTTCAAATCTTCCCAATAGGTTTTACCGAGTTTCCCAAGATAGGGAAATTGCCCCTCACTCGCTGGTTCGTTCGCTAATATGAGTTTGGCGAGTTCCTTAGGTTGATTCCTCGGGAACTTCTCTGGTGGAGGCATCTCCGATAACTTAAATTGCGTTAGTTCTTTTAGTTTAGCGAGTTGCTGGTTTGCTGCGGATAGGAGGTAGTGCCCTTGTTTGCCAAGCTGCTCTCTAAATTTACCGAGTTCTACTTCAATCGCTTCCGACATCAGAATCGAAACTTGCGTTGTTTTTTCCTCCTGTGTGAAACTCATTTGTAAAATGTAGTTTGCAGCTTGGCAAAAAACCTCTGCTGGACTTCTCAGCGTTGCGTCTGTTTGTGTATCGAGCATCGTTTTGGGTTTACTATTTTCCTGGACAAGTTCTGTATCTCGTTTCTTGAAACTATCGACCATCTCCTTACGCTCGGCAGTTGTGCATTCTAATTGGGAATTTTTGTTTTCGAGTTTAGACGTAATATTTTTCTCCTGATTTTGAAGGTCCCGCCTTGATAGGGGATTTGTCTGTTGTACCAGTTCGGTGCTCAACTGTTCATCCCCATACTGGCAAGGAGCAATTTTCGATAGGCGTTTCTTTTTTATTTTCTCCAACGTTTTAGATAAGGGGGCAAAGGGATCCGATCGCTGTTTCTCCGCTAGTTGGGAATTGAATAAAAACGGTTGTTGTTCATGACCCGGTGCGGAACTTTTTTCCTGTACTAATTCCGTGTTCAATTGTTCATTTCCGTGTTGTGCATGTCTAATTTTCCCCAGCTTTTCAACTTCGCCCGACAATTTCTTTAAAATCTCAATGGAATCAGGCCCCGACTTCTCTTTTCCTACTTGAAAATAGAGTTTTTCCCACTTTTTAAATGCTTCTGGCAAATTCAGAGTTTCTGGAGATCCGTGGGATAAGGAGCAGTGATACCATGACCTTGTATAGGACTCGTTTATGCACTGGTAGCGAATGTCAATCTCTACCGAGTTTTGCCCACAATTCTCTAAGATTAGAACCAAATGATTGTTTTCCCATCCAACTGAAATAGAAACATCTCCAATTGCGGTAACTTCTCGCTTCATCAACTTATTCTCCTCGAATCACAACTGGTTTTTGCACAATTGCGCCATCTGTTCTTCGCCTCAATCCAGGTAAAACAACGCTAGCAACAGTCCCCTTTTCAACATCGCTCTGCTGGGAGGCTTGAATTTCATGCTCGCGGGAATCGGCTATTGTTTTACCTACTTTAATAGAAACGATTTCATAGTCAACAAGTTGCAAGAATCTGTCGAATTGTTCTGGTAGTTGATCAAACGGAATGGACTTTGCCATGTTGTTAAAAAACTGATCTTTAATGAATTGTGGAATAAATTGCGCGTGTGCTGCTTCATCTACCTCACGTCCAAGTTCATAACCCCAAAGTATACCCACAAACCGCGCCATGTAATCGAGGCACTGGTGGCGGATACCACTCAACTCAAGGTCTGTGCTTATATTGGTATCTAAATCAAGAGGCTGTGGAGCGGGAGTGGACTCCCCACGTATTGTTTTCAGTCTATTCTTGAGAGTTTTTTCCGGGTAGTTTAGGCTTTGAAGCAGATTTGTTTGCCCAGATTGTTCTAATTCAATTTTCCATCGACGTAGGAGGCGCGCAATCAAATGCACCTTCTGACTTGGTGTTGGGGATTTGACCTCGATAAAATCAATAGGGGCACCCTCTCGGTAGGCGCGTGCTAATTCGCTCACCTGTTCCTGTGTTTCTTGGACTATTGTCTCTGCTTCTGATTGATAGTCAATTGTGCCATCCGTCTTGATGTCAGTCTCCAAATTCGCCAAATTTGAGTCAAAAGAGTCCGTTTGCTGCTTAATTTCGGCGATGATGTCGGAGGTATTCTCCCAGTTCTTGCTCATTGAGGATTGTTTGGACTCAACTTCATCCAATTTCTTAGTGTTATCCATGCTGATCTGTTGGACAGAAGTCAAACTCTTCTGCAATCCTTCCATTCCATTCGCTAATTGCTTCTCCAAATCTTGTAATTTTGCAACGGTCAAACTTTCCTGCGATCCTTCCATTCGATCCCTTAATTGCTTCTCCAAATCTTGCACTTTTGCATCAGATTCCTGGTACTCCCGTCGAACTTCCCTTAATTGCTTTTCCAAATCTTGCACTTTTGCATCAGATTCCTGGTACCCCTGTTGAACTTTCCTTAATCTCCCAAGAACGAAAACACCAAAACCAAGGATTACAAGCGCGAGAAAAATAACGGCAGAAATCAGGAACCAATTTGTCGACCGACCTCCCAAACCGTCGAGGGAGTTTTCCAAACCGATGAACCGCCTTTCCAAAGTCCCTAACCGCGTTTCCAAATTTTTGACCTGAGCTACTGAAGGATTGGGTTTCTCTGTGAGTTGCTCAGTAACACTTGGCTTTTCGCTCGACTGCTTAACAGGGTCTTGTGAATATCCGAGCGAGGTGAATCCAAAAAGTGTTAACGTTAGGAATAGCAGGGCATATCTCAATTGTTGATGCATAGTGGTTTCCTTCTGTCTCAAAGGACGTTTGAAAAATGTTCATCTTGCTTTGATTTCTAATCCATCAAAACCGGGACTGTAAAATCGACAGACTGTGGTTCATGTCGGTCAGCCAAGTCAACCGTAAAGGTCCCGTGGGTTGAATCAGATAACGCAACGGAAAGGACAAAATCCAATGTCCTGCTGCTTTCCATTGGGTTAATCTCAAGCACAGCGAGTTGATGTACATCACTGTTATTTGTTAATGATAAGCCGCAAAAAAGATAGATGTCAAACGGTTCAAGTCCTCCTGTGACGCGAAACACTTTCTTTCGGTGACACGGCGGTGAAGACGTTTTCGGGACAAGTTCAACCCATTCTCCATCAGGTAACCGCACCCCAAAGCAAAATTGGTAATTAAAGTGGAGTGTCTTGGTGGACTTCTTCGTCTCAAATTGTTGGATCAATTCCGTTCCACCCAAGAGGGTCGCAGTCTCTTGTGGTTCCAGAAAGATGGCTTCGCAACGCGTTTTTAACAATTCAATTATATCTCTCACTCCACTATTGAGCCTGCCAGAAAAACCAACCGCAACAGTTGGATTTTCTTTAACCGTTTGCAAGCTGCGTTGCACATTTGAAACCTGTTTCTCTCTATCCATAAAAAAGTCGGGAAACCGAAAAATATCACGCAACTCTACGTCCAAGCTATCCACCGCCTGCTGACAAAATAACTGATAAAGTATCAAGTCGTGCCTTTCAAAATCTACGAGAAAAAGGTGAAGTTTGCTTTCAGTGGCGAGTATGTTCGCCCAAGCCTCCTGATAATAGATTATGAGGCACAGGATCTGACTGAGGATACCGCGGAGTGTCAAGGCTGGAGGATTAAGCCCTGTGATTTGAGAATCGTCTTGAATGTACTTGAGTGCCTTCCGGAGCTGTTGACGATGGACATAAGTCCACTGATAAGGGGTAATGACATATACTGTCATTGCCTCTATCGGATGTCCGTGCTCGGGTAATCGTCGATGAAAAATCTCTTCAAGGAATGCACGAAATAGGTGTTCTAAGGTTTCTACATCTGTAATCTCTTTAAGAAACACATCTAATTCCGAAAACTGGACCTCTTTAGGATGATTTGGGTCAAGCCGTTCAAACGCCTCGTAGAAACACGGGATTAATGTTCCATCCACTTCCTGCCGAAATCCTACCTCCCACGGTAGACTCAAATCAGCGGCTTCAAGCTGAGGGTCCCCTAAGACTCTTACCTGAATTTCGGGAGCCGAAAGGTTAATGATGCTTATGCGTTTCTGCATTGATAATCTATTGCGTTTGAGCGTTTTCAGGTCAAGGCAATAGGTCCTGCTTGTTACTCTGATTGAGTTACAATCGGTTTTTGCGCGACGAGTTGTAGAAACTTATTGAGCTGTTTAGGCAGCTGCTCAAAGGGCATGAACCGCGTCACGTTGTTGAAAAGTTGATCTTTGATAAATTGATGATTGAGTGTATTCTACTTCATACATCTCTTGCCGTGACAGATCCCGTCTGATAGATGTCATTTACAAACTCTGGCTCTTGCTTTTCAACGATTGATTTATATTCTTCACCATCCACGATCGCGCTCAATTCAATTGCGCCATTGGCTATAACAGCCATTTTCAGTTGTGCTTCCTTCAATGCCTGGGGTGATACACTTCTCGGTAGTTTAAGCGTATAACCGGCGATGCGCGAGGCATTTTCCAAGTCATTATCCAATCCGAAATGTTCATGGACATCAATATAAGGGGTCCGAGAGCCAAGCGGGAAGTTTGTTACATTAACACTTTCGTCGGGTATCACCTTCCCTTTAGGAATAATTTCACCGAACACTGGTTTTGGTCCAACTCTTCTAACAATACCAAGGCGAGAATGTGTTTTATTTGACAGATTAATGATCTGAACACCGCTCCCCTCTTCATCTGACAATGAAAGGGTTAGGCTGTATTGCACAGCCCCCATTACAACGCACGCTTTGGGATGTTCGCCGAGGCAAATCTCAATGTTCGTTCCGTATTTCTCTTGGAAGTGTGCCTCCATCATTTCCCTAACTAATCCCATTTTAGATGATTGTCCAGCAAGCACTACGGCATCCGGCAAACGTGCATCGTTGTCAGCAATCATTGCGTCAATGGCAGCAAAGGTTTCGTTCAGTGCAGGTTCGATAAAACGCTGAAGATGTTCCTCTGATAGTTTCACGATCGGAATATTTTCGATGAGTTCCTTGACCTTTTGGACATCATCTCCGATGACCACCTCTAATGAATAAAAAAACTCTGTTTCCGGCTTTGTACTGAGTTCTTTTTTCATATCCTCCGCTCGATTATACAAGAGAGCAGCGTTGATACGTGCAGCTTTATCAATGTTGTCATTTCCAGAGGGCTGCAGAATTTGTCCCGGTCCAAAATATGGAATATCAAAAGTGATCCCTAGATGTGTCTGTTCAATTTGTTGTCTATACTCCTTCAAAATAAACTCAACAATCGCGTGCGTCACATCATCACCACCGTATCTGGGATTCCCGCCGCGGGCAAGGGGTTCAATGGTGATGTCACTCCCGTCGTTTGTCACTTGAGAGAGCACGATATCAATGGTGCCGCCCCCGAAGTCATAAACCAGCAACCTATAGTCCTCTTGAAGGGTCTCATATTTTTCAAAGATTGTCCCCACAGAAGCTGCTGAAGCTTCATCAATCGCGATAAGCTCAGTAATGCCGATTTTCTCAAACGCTTGTCTCAAATCATCTTGCTGCTGTCGCGTGAACATTGTCGGGTGCGTAAATACGCATTTCGTAATCTTTGAAGGTAGTTCCTGTTCCTCCAGATAGTCTTCTGCCTGACTAATAATGTGTTTGAGAATATCAGAGACCACATCGGTGGGTTGTAATTGCTGATCATTGGGAAATTGGCGATGCCATTGATATCCTAACCAACGTTTTGCGGAGGCGATAAAGTAGGGACCATCATCACTGCTTGTGCGGTCGGTCTCCGCGTCATAGCCGACGTGGTATGTCTCTCCATTTTTGGGCTGACTGCGGTAAATAATTAAGGAAGGTATGATCTCGGGGGGAGTCGCTACACTATCCAATGAGAGGAGTTTGTAGGCATACTTTTCATCAATGTAGGCACAGCAAGAATTCGTCGTACCGAAGTCAATAGCAAGATAATGTGGATATTCTTCCCGCGGGTTGACTGTCACGTTTAGCGCGTATTGATATACTGGGGCCGTGACACAGTCTGAATGGATAGTCAGGGGAATAGGATAAGTTGCGGGATGAATGTCTAGAGCGGAAAACGATACATTCACGTCCCAATGTCCTCCGCCTTCAATAATTATTGGAAAGTCAAGGTCTGGCAGTTGGACTAAACTCGAGGAATCGTTGAGTTCTATGTTCTGGATCGTCAGGGGAACTTCGCCTTTATTCTCAAATTTTAAGGGGTAATTTTTTTTTCTGTCTTGGCTTACTTCAAGATTTACTTCAGGCACAAACAGTTTCGGCGGTTCAGGCACTACCTCAGCTTGAATTTGAATCTGCTGTTCAATGGGTTGGGAGGGACCATGCAGCTTAAAGCGTAATGTCTCTAAATTAAGTCCAACTTCGAGTTCAGCACAATTGATCCATAAACGTATCCGCCTCGGTGTCTCTAAGAATTTAGGATCTTTGATCCATTTTTGTGAGAATTCAATGGCTTCAATAGAAAACTGATTGTGTTGGGACTCAATTTGGAAGTCTACAGTCTCTGTTTTCCTGCTTTTAGGATAGCGAAGTGCCACCAAATCCGGCGTGAGTTTAAAATCCAGAGGAGGTAACACCTGAAGGGTAAGTGATTTTTCAGATTCAAGGTTAGGCAACGCATCCTGAACACGGACGGTTACCTCTTCTGGTTGTGTTGTCGTTAATTTTTCAGGATCAACCCGGACTTCAACAGTATGCAATTGCCCGGGTTTGACCTCAAACGGCTCATTTGGGGAATCAAGTTCAAGGGCTTCGCCTGGTAACATTTGAATGGCCTGAAACACAATCGAAGTGGCACCGGTATTTTCTACGAGAATCGTTAATTCGCGAATATCGGTTTCGGTGCCTATGTAAAACAAGGGTTCCGCTGCCCATTCCACCGAAAAGCCAAAGACCTTACAGCCGCAATAGCCGCAATACTGCTCATACGGGAGTATCTCCCAGTTGACGTTGCATTTTAAACAGATGTTACCTGACATATCCGATTACTCCTCACGATACCTTTCGCATCCTCTGTCTTCCTTTAGGGCATTGTATCTTTAGAAACCATCTCTGCTGCATCGATTCAGGGATTTTGCTCATGCTTTCCGTTTTCGCTGTCTGCATCAGTGAAAGTTGCGCCCTTGTGCACCTCTTCTTCAGAAACGTCTCTATCGTAATCGTCTGCATCTGCTCCCCGGGTTTCACTGTGCTGTCCCCAACCTTCATTCGCTGATTCATCAGACCCAAAAAAATGACTATCCCATTCGGCTTCCACATCGGCAGCTGAACGTTCTGCAAAACCACCGTTTGGATAGACTTCATCCAAAAATTGATTGTAAAAATCGCCCAACCTTTGGCGCATATCAAGGTCTTTAACCTCTCGGAGCAAGGGATTAATTATCTTTTCCGCAATGTTCTGACGTCCAATTTGCGCGAATTTTGACTGGACTGACGTGACAAATGCCTTGTAGGCGGATGCGTTTTTCATATGGGAAAGTCTTTTAATCCCATCCGGGTCCTCATACAACCCAAGCGTCTGAAGTAACCCGTCAATGTGATACTCAAAAACATATCTCCCGTAATCAAGCCGAAACAGTCCTGCAAATGCCTTATTGTTGATGTGCTTGCGGATTTCAGGCACCAAACGTGCTAACACTCTACACCAGCGGTTTAGTTTCTCACTTTTTTGATGAAGCCCAAGGTCAATACAGTCTGGGTCCTGATGGGTGAGGTGCCCATAAACCCCCGGCTTATTCAGAAAATGTTCCTCAAGCGTTGCGTGTGCCTCCAAGTCATCTAATGCAAACCCGGCTTCCTCCTCGTAGAAAAAGAGAAGGTGGTCAACAGAAGAGTGTCCTAAGCGTGGAAAAAACTGTTCCTTACTTCCTAAACTGTTCTGTAAAATTTCCAATGCTCCGTCGGTTGAACCATAACCACAGATCATCTTCGGTGGTGTGCCAAGTGTAAAGCCATCATAATTTTGATTGAAGCTCTGATACGGATTGGAGCGACTCGCCATGCTCATGATTTCATTTTCCTCGCCCCCTTCTTGTAAAATCTCTATCGCCTTGGTAACGACATCCTTCACTGGAATTTGCTCTAATGCCAAGCGCCGGTAGGTTTCAGTCATCTGAATTGTTATGGGTTCAGCACCTTTTGCTAAAAACGCGCTCATCGTTTCTTGACCGAGCAGGACAGTGAAAGTGTTCATGTCGGAGATTTTAGTCCTGAGTGCTCCCGCGTCTATCTCAATTTCATTCTTTGGGTTATCGGTAACGATCTTCACAGACGCGGAATTTCGGGTGCTGATGGCAGCCTCGTAACTGCTTTGGAATGTCCGATCACAAGTGCTTAGGTTTGACTCTATCTGATCGAGCCGCTGTTTAATTGTTCTTGGGGAATTTGGTCCATTGGAAGTCATCGGTTGCACACCAAACCCAAGTTCTGCACGGAGCTTTTGCAAAATCGCCCGAAGATGGAAATTTCGCATTTTTTGGTAAGCACTGTCTCTACCCCCAAGAATCATCTGATGATATTCTTGAATCAATGTTTCTTTACTTTCCTCAACTGCTTGGGCGTGCAGCCCAATCAGTTTCGTCCATAGATTTCCTTCAGATTGTTGTATCGGAGTCCAATCAAACCTCAAGTCCAAAGTCGGGAGGCGATCGGGAAGTGTCTGAATGGTTTTCTCAACTTCTCTATCAAGTGCCTCGAACAAGGCGCGCACGTCAGCTAAACCGCGTGTCCCCTCAAAATCAATTGCTGCTAATTGATTGTTCAAAGCCGCTTCAATAGCACTGCGGAATGCCTCTTCGCAATAAGGCACTTGGACCTTTATCAATTCAACGTATTGCCCACCCTGGTTAAATTTTTGCTGGAAAGTACCTACCGTTGAAAATGCGCCGACAGCCTTTTGTAATTGCTCATTTGAGGTAAGACGATTAAGTTCAGACGCAATTTGGCTCCGTAGCGGCTGCTGACCTTCGGGACTGGTCAAAACATCCATATTGGTGGTTAAAATCGCCCGCCATTCATTGGCTGCCTCAGTCAAAGTTGTAGATTGTGGAACATGCTTATCTAACCAAGTTTTGCATAAATCTTGGCTAACTAAACATGCTGCTGCACTGGCGATTCTGTATTTAGGGTACCATACTGCAGTCAATCCAAAACTTGCTATGTCCCTTACCATCACAGGAATCTCACCCTTGCTAACAGGCTTTAATCCACCAACACCTTCATAACTTTCCCAATCCGTGCGGATAAGTGCCTTTTCCCCATCGGTGTCGCCGGCGGTTTCAGCAAAAAGGTTCAGGGCAACCATCAAGTTCAGTCCATCTTCGTCAAATCCGCCACTCGATAAAACGTGTTTGATGTTCGAGGTCCTGCTGCTACGCGAGACAAATGTTGCATAATCGAAGGGCTTTCTCCGCATCTTCTCAATTGCGTGGCCGGTCGGAAAGACGATATTATAGGTTGTATCTGTATGATTATAGTAATTTAATTCTAAAAGACTGCCGTAGCAATTTGCCGAACGAACAGTCCTGTCAAGTGCCTTTGCTGTTGCTTGATCCCTATCGTACATCGTGAAGACACCATAAATTCTTGAATCCTCTTGACTCGCGAACATGCTTCTGAAAAAGTATGCCACATCGATGAGCATCCCACTGCAAGACCCGCCGCAGAGCGATCCAACAATATAGACATTAACGGCACTATTGTCTATCAGCCTTCCTGCAGGGATTGGTAGACCTTTCGACTCGTAATGTCCCGTCAGCATGTCTGCGGTTTTATCCGTGGTAGATTGAGCGATAATGGCATCCCGTGCATTGGTAACCTTTTGCTGCATCTGAAGCCAGTTCTCCCATAAACACAATCTGCCCGCCATGCGAATATTCTTGGCACCGTCTTGAAAACTTCGCGTTTCAACTTTCAGGAGTTCAGGGTCAAGCCAGTCTGCCAAATGTTGATTGTATCTTGGATGGCTAGGGGTTAGTTTGTGGTGAATCGGGACAGTGCTTCCAATTGTTGCATTTACGACCATGATTCGTTCATAGTCCTGCAGTTGACTCGTCAAGCGGAGGTCCGGATCCTCCCCTTTCTCGTCAGTATGTGTCTCGATTGCAATATAACGGAAGATTGGCAAACCGGCGTGCCCGTATTCTTCAAACAAGAGGCGGCGAAGACTTTTTAAAATGTTTGTCCCGGTCGTTCCAAGTCCAACGAAGAGGGTTGGTCTAATCATGGGTTGCTCCTTTCGAGGTTAGAGATTACCTTCACCTCTAACTTCATGACTTCTTTTTTGGATTAAGAGATTTACTTGTCCGGCTTGGAGTGGGTGTATTCACTTTGTCCTTTTTTACCCTTTGGGTTGATAGTGTAACTAAAAGACATATATCCAAAATAAGAATCAGCACATAGAGAATCAGATAAAGGGGAACATGCCACCACTCAGCAACTCGTGGAATTGCACGGAAACAGATCCAGGCGATAAGTGCTGTTCCACTGATGATGTGTAGAACAATCGCAAATTGCCATGCGCGCGTTGCGGCACGTTCAATACCGCCCTGCTTCATCAGCAATCGGGCAAGTACAAACGCGATAGCCCATGCAATACCGTACCCCAGAAGATAGAAATAAGCGGGGACAAGTAATGGATCTCCGAAAAACTCAGCCATAATCTGTAAAACGCTCCTTTCATTTACAGAATAAAGAAGGTATTTTCTCTACACTTTATGCATCAAGCGGATCATCAGAACGAGTCTTAGAGCCAACAATACGCTCATCATCCGCGGGTAACTCGTCAGGTGTTTCGTCGGCAATTTCGCATCGAACATAAACGGTATCTTCCGCACCCCGCTTTAATTCTAGCATTTCTGGTAATTCCAAAGTCCGTCCCTCATGGTCATCGGCATCCGAGAAAAGTAATATATCCTTCTTGACACAGTATAAGAAAGCAGAACTTTTAACATCAAAACACAATTCATCGGGGCCACGCTGTCCAAATTCAAGGGTTGCCTCATTTTCAAGCTTAAAATATTCCATTTGGCGTAATACCTCCCCTGTCTCACTCACTTGGGTCAACCCAATGTGATGCACAGGGGGTGGTGGCATAAGAATAGAGATTAAACGACGCATGAGAAAAAAACCGATGGCAATCAAAGTTGGAACAAGCAGAGCCCATAACAACCATATTGGAAATCCAATTCCACTGCCTTGGGGTTTAAAATGGAAACCGATTGCTGTGGATTTGGGGGTCTTCTCGTATTCATAGTTAATATCTATTACAAGTCTATTTCCGTGGAAGTCTAAGTGATCGTTTTTAGGAATTACGATGTTAAATGGTTCTCCTAAACGCTTTGGGATGGTCGGGACATCCACATCACAAAGTTTTCGATCATCTTTGTATTGGATGTATGCCTTAATGCCATTGATTTTGAATGCCTCCTTGTTCGGACTTTCGCTCTGAAGGATTAACTCACCGACGTAGTCTTCCTTCCGAAAAGGTAAATTCAACTGCTTTACTTGCCGTTCAGGGTTGTTAAGATCGGACACATATAGACTGTCAATCACTGCTGTATAACTTAAGAGAGGGGATGAATAGACTTTTTCAACATCACTGTAACTATAGGGAACTTCGAGTTTTAACCGGTTGCCAGGAGCGGCAATCTCAGACGCTGCCGGAAATGGAATACGAAACTCATAAGGCGGTGGTCTTCCATCAAGCGGAACAGGAACAACGTTAAGGATCTCGTGCGTACTGTCTTCGTTTACAATTTGCAGGGGTCTGTTGTATTGATCAACAATTTCTATATTGATACGGTTGAGTTTAAATTTTGCTTTTTCGGAGTTTTCCGTGTCAATTAACAAGGTTGCACTGATAAATTGCCCTTTTTCATCCCTTGCGAGTTGAATCTCTGTGATAGGATCCTTTGGCTTTGCAGGAATGGCAATGAAAATTGAATCAATATTACGGCGCTTTTGAAGCCGCCTCACTTCAATTTTGACATGATTATTCACAAGGAGACTAAAAATTAACGGGTCATAATACTCACTTTCGATTTCGGCGTGTTGCTGCATCACGGTGGCAATCCCAGGATCGCTTTTACCGCTGTTGTCAATGTCCCCATCTGTCACAAAGACCCAATAGGTTGCGTCGTCTGCCTCATTGTATAACTCGTTATATACCTCAACCTCGGCGCGAAGTAGATAAGAGACCTGTCCAAAGAAAGACTCAGCCAATTTCCTTGGATATGGTAAACGTCGCTGAAACTCATCGCGCTGAATCTGTTCTCTGTTGAATTTCATGTATCGTTGATCGGCATAGTTGGCATAGGTGAGCGTATCACCACTTTGGTAGAGTGGTTTACCAACATACGCGGATTCGCACGCTTTGATCTGGACATCATTTCCATGTCGCAATTGCTGTGATGTATCTGTGAAGAGAAGATCTGTCAAATACGCGTTGACTCTACGGATATCCTCGGACTCCATGTACGTATTGATTTCTCTGCCCATTCTAAGACGAATCATACTCCCAGACACATCGTAGATAACAATGATATGTTTCGCATCTGCAGCGGTGCTATATATGAGCAAGATGAGTAAAATCGTAATCGCGAAGGTGTACCGAGTCATGTTCATCGGGCGTATCATAAGCAGTGAGTTCCCTAAATGTTTATACAGATTAACCGATTCTCACATAAAACGAATAACTTATCTCCATACCGAATGGGGGGCGCGACTGGCACCGGATAATTTGGGTGCCCCATCGCCAGGGATCGATGTCTTATATCAACGGCCGCTTCAAAATCAAGAAGAGTCAGTCCACTAGAATGGGCAGAATAAATTCGGTTGTCGATCACAAGTGCTTGATGCGGGACAAACCGAAGTTGGCTATTTCCTTTAGACAGCTTCTGTTTTGAGAATGAATCGCTGTCGCTATCGTAAATGTAGACCGTTTGTCCATACCTATCCGATAGAAATAGCCTTTTTCCATCGGTGAGCGGTGGATGAACAAAGAGGAAACGACGTTGATTTACATTGTCTGCTGATTCTCGATCTAAATTTGAAACTTTTGACAATTTATCTCTTGCCGGTTCATAACACGCGAGACTCCGCTCGCCTCTGCCGTTTAACGCTTCAAGATAAACCCTCCCGCTACACGAAACAGGTGCTGAAAATGATAGCTTCGGGAAGGGTGCCAACCGTGATGTAAAAGGGTTTGTTCCAATGTTGAGTGAAAAGATGCGCCCCTGCTGTGCCGTGAAAACAACATATTCGCCGCACAGGACGGGAGACATCACTTCGTTTTCACGAAAAAACTTGTGCGGAATATAGATTTCGGTCTGGTTTGTAAGTTCAAACAGCAAGACCCCCTGTTTTAACCCAACAACCATTACCGGTCTACCGGCTACTTCACATTTTAGGGGGGCACATCCAGGAACAGGTTCAATATCTTCTGTATCTACACGATTGATCTCAATAAAGTCTGTTTTCCCCCCTAAAACAGACTTTTTTTCAATGCCGCCTGAGACAACATAAAAGAGATGCAGTTCATGATAGATGGGTGTTGATCCATAAGTCAACGGGGTATTGAACTCAATGCTCCATTCTGAGTGCAACTGCCTCTGATCAGGTCGTTTAGCAATCGTATAAGCATCAAGTCTATTGGCAACTGAATTTGGTACGACAACAAGTCCATCAATTGCCAGCAAACTTGGCAAGCTTCCACGAGTTTCTATTCGTGGTATGTCCACGGACCAAGAAGTGAAACCGAAATCATTAGGTAACGAATCTACCGATTCGTCCCGTGAAACAGTGGCTATGCGCTGCGGATTCGCAGAAGCCATCTCCCATGTCTCAGGCTTTTCGAGTTTTTGACCACACTGCGTACAAAAACGGGCAAAAGGGCGGTTCCAGTGACCAGAAGGACACCGAAAGGCAATCTTTTCACAATGTTGGCAATACGCCGCATTTGGTATATCCCCCTTGCCTCCTTCGGTTCCTAAGGTCGGCAAGTCACATTTAAGATCTTTGTCTACAAAAGGACACGTGTTCATAAATTTTCCATTCCTGAACAGATTAACACAAGTTCAACTCATTTGCAAGAGATTTTCAGGATATTCGCGAATTTCATACGTTTATTGGTGGCACCTTTAGAAAAGCACACCTATCGTGTGCGTGCAGGAATTCGATTATTCCATATTCATTGCGTCTCACCCGTTTCGGAGTAGACGAGCACAATCTCGATTCGGCGGTTTTTCGCACGTCCTATCTCAGTCCCATTTGAAGCAACAGGGTGGTATTTTCCATAACCCGTAGCAAGCAAAGTGAGTGGATTCATTCCTAATTTATCAACAAAAAGGCGTAAGACAGCAATCGCACGCGCTGAGGAGAGCTCCCAATTTGATGGGAATTGCGGGGTTACAATCGGTACATTATCGGTATGCCCATCGATTTGGATGCTCTGATACAATAAATCTCCTTTCTCGCCTGCTATGGAACGTCGCCACTCTCCCTTCTCGCTTTCGGTATAACGTTGCAATAATAACTTTCCAACATCAGTGAGGGTTGACTGCCCGATAGGTTGTAATTCTGCCTTCGCGGTCTCAAAGAGGATCCTATCGCTAAAACTGAAACGTTGTAAGTTGCCATCTACTTTAATACCAATGATACCCCGGTTTATCTCATCCGCAAATCGTTTCTCAAATGCGCGTTGCATGACTTCCTGCTTTTTCTCCCGTCGCATCTGTTGAATTGGCTTGATGTCGGAAAGAAACTGAATAAACAAGAAAAACAGAAGGATGAGAAGCATTGTGATAGCAACATCGGTAAAAGCGGGCCAGATATTCAAAATGGAGTTCTGCCGCATGCGTAGATCCATCGCAACACCTTTGAAACTTTACGGATCGTTAGGGGAACCTCCGAACCAGCGATGGACCTTCCAGAACCAACGGTAAATACCGGGTTGACGCGCTGTGGTGTTAAGTGCATCAATTTTTTGGTTAAGTAGATCAAATTTGAGAGATATTTGGTTCAGCAGCTGCGCGGATATTTGCTGTCCAGAATCTCCACCGGGTGTCGGTCTTACCTCTACTGAAGGTACTGGCGGAGGTTGCTCCAAGCTAGCCATTAGCGTTTGCATAAGTTCCTTCTGTTCAGTCATCAGTTTACTGTGTCTGATGAGATGGCTTTCTATACGTCCAAAAGCTTGATTTTGTCCCTCAAGCACTGAGCGAATCTGTAGTTCATCTGTCAATTGGGTAAGAACATCAACTGTCTCTTGTTGGTTTTCTCTCAATTGTGTTTCTATTCCCCTAAACACTTCATTCTGGGTCTCAAACACCGAGTGAAAACGAATTTGAGAATTGTTATCTAATTGGGTGAAGACATCAACTGTCTCTTGTTGATTTTCCCCCAATTGGGTCTCTATCCGCTCGAAAATTTGGTTCTGCGCCTCAAGCACTGAGCGAACTTGAACCTCATCTGCCAATCGCTCAAGGACATTAACCATGGACTCCTGATTTGCCGTAATGGACTGAAACTGTTTCCGTAGGGTGCTGGAAAGATCGTCAATGAATCTGGATTGTGAGTTCTGATACGCCTCAATCCCCTTTTTCAAAACATTGAGGTCTTCTTTTAATTTTGAGACTGAATTTTCAAAATTCTGACGCAGCCCTTCTTGATATTTTTCAATTTGAGACATAGATTCTGCTATCAAGGTCTCAAAAGACGCGACAGTAGACTTAATAAGCACTTGGTATTCTGCAATTTTCGTCAAACTTTCCAGGAGCGTTTCGGCAGTTACACCAAATTTATTTGCCAATATGTACTGCTGCTCAAGTTGTCCTCCCCATGAAGTATCGGTTAATTGCTGAATTGCCTGCTGCATAGCTCTCACATTTTCTTGTGTCGCGAACTCCAGCATGTTGGTACACTTGGACAGGTGCTGCACAGCAATTTCAATAGACGTGTCCGTGTTTTGCACAAATTGCGGCATCAGTACTGTCGAGACATAAGCCTCAAGATGAGTCAGAAAAGTTGATTGTAGGCGGTTAAAACCCCAACCAAGAATACCCAAAAGGAGTGATGTTCCCAACCCTGTCAAAGTCGTTGCAAATGCCGTGCTCATGCTGCTAACAGTGCTTTTGAGGGTTTGAGAAATCTCAGGGAGCTGCTCAAAGTCCTGGATACCTGTCAACAGGGGTTGTACTTCAATGAGTGCTGTAATTAAACCCCAGAGCGTTCCAACAAGACCGAGGATAATTAGGATACCCAAAGTATGGCTCGCCAGACTTGCTTTTCTGCTCTCTTGGCCGGTGAGGATGTCAGCAAGGGCATCGTTGTCAATGTCACCGCCGCTCTGTTTAATACGCACGCAATCTGCGATTCGGCGGTAGATGATACTTTGGGACCAGACCTTCGCGCCTCGAAGATTATTAAGTAAATCAGAGAGATTTTCTACTCCCGGATTTGCTTGAAAATAGGCTTTCGCTTGACGGAGATTCCACCACTCCCATGGTAACCTCAAGGCAATGTGCCAGAGATAATTTAAACCGCCAATAATAAAGGAGGTGAGAATAACCCAGATGATGTTTCTTCCCACTCTGTCTTCAAGACCAAAGATAAATTGAATCAATTCACCCACTTATATATCTCCGTCTGCAAAAATCATCTGGTTCATTACACGCCCTCTCCCCTGTATTTTTTTATAGACACAATTTTAAGTTAAAAAACGGGCATGATAAAAAAACACACTCAAGATAGGGTATTTTTCTCCAACTTCAATCACTATGGACAACGCTTGGAAAAATTATTAATACTTTGAAGACGCAATAGGAATCAAAAACAGAGGGTCCAAAATTTAGTATAACGTGAGTTCTATAATAGATTTTTAGGCGTTCCGGGTAACCGGAAACTCATCCTTGACTTCGTCAAACATTAACAGCATCAGTGAGTGGCTCTTCTCTTGATGTGTATAAACAATTAACACAGATACCACATTCACTTGGAAGTTGACGAAATCCCGATACCATGTGTTGAAGTTGTGTCCAACTCTTCAGCTGCCCAATTATTATCTAAATAAGCATTCGCTTTTTCGTCAGTTGAGCTACGCGCGTTTGCATCAAGTTTGACTTCCTTATCTTTTCCAGTAAATAGCAACGCCTTAACCATAGATGCACAAAATATTTTAAATACGGGTAAACAGGCCCGTTTAAAATTAAAGACACACCTCGTGAAAGAAAAGGGTGCATAATATGAAAAAAAGTAAAAAAATCTAGGTTCTGTGCTTTGAATACTTCTACGAGGTATTCAAAAAGCGTTTGAAATCTTGTGGGTATTCTCTGAAGCCGGCGATTGTATCGTAAGCGTCTCAATATACTTGGGATACATCTGAGTGTTTTCAAAATAGCGCAGGCAGTTTGCTGACTGCCTGCAAAATACCTCGAAGCCACGAGTGCGGTGGTCATAACTTCAGCATCCGACATTTTTACTTGTGGATAGTCTTGATGTCCGAGTGCAATTAAAAAATCGTATAAACTGCTACAATAGTCAGGCCCATTGGGTGCTCCTTTTGCTTTATTTCATAAAAACACTATAAAGGATATCCCATGGATTTACAATTAGCAACTTAGGTTAGTATAGAGGATAACCCAAGGGATGGATTTCGGCAAACTCAAAACCAATCCGCAACATGTCAACACAATATTACATAAAATCAGATAACTGATACAAGTCGTTATTTTTATAATTCACCATAGCCAGTCCTACAAGGTTTCAGATTGGAAATTGATGATTGCCTGCGGTTAGTCCGCCATCAATAACGAACACCGCGCCTGTTGCGAAACCGGCTTCATCGGAGGCGAGGAAGAGCGCAGCGTTGGCAATGTCAACAGGTTGTCCGATACGCCCGAGTGGATACCACGGCGTGATTTCGTCCAAGATGTTTGGGTTGCGTTCAATCATTGGTTCCCAAACCTCGGTCTGAATCGTCCCGGGACAGATACAGTTGATACGGATGTTGTCTTTACCGTGCGCGACTGCCATAGAGCGGGTCAGTGCGATAACGCCACCTTTCGCAGCAGAATAGGCGTGAATCGCCTGTAACCCGATAAGTCCGTTGACAGAAGCAATGTTAACAATACTACCGCCGCCACGTTTTTGCATCATAGGAATGACGGCGTTGGAACAGTGGCTGGTGCCTCGGAGGGCAACTGCTAAGTTCGCCTCCCAGTTGTTGTTGAGCACATCGGCTGTCGAACAGATCGCGTTGTTCACAAGGATGTCAACCGTGCCATAGACATCAACAGCGTCGGCGATGAGTTGTTCTGCCTCGGTAGCATTAGAGACATCGGCGTTGACAAACCGCGCTTCGCCACCTGCATCGGTTATGGCAGCAACGGTTGACGTTCCAGTGGCATCGTTTATATCATTAACGACGACTTTGGCTCCCTCTCCGGCGAACCGAAGAGCGACTGCTCTGCCGATACCGCGTCCGGCTCCTGTGACAATGGCAATTTTGTTATTCAATCGCATAAGGTGGCATCTCATCTATCTACTGGATACTCTGAATTAACTGGATATTACGGCGGAGTACTTCGTTGACGAGTTCTCCAACGTCCCTTCCTTTAGCATCGGCAAGATGACGCATAAATTCATCAACATCTTTTTCTAAATAGATAGGAAGTTGGAAAACGGCATCTGCTCTATAGAACTTACCGCGTTCACCTTTTGAAAAATCGTATTCTGCTTTCATTGGTTAAATTCCTCATATTGTTTGGTTTCGGCTCGAGTTGCTTTACGAGCAGAAATGATACGGACATTTATGTAATATTCGGTTTCCTTAAAAGTATGTACGACAATCAGTAAAATACCATTTCTGTCGAAACCTAAAGTTATCCAACGGTCTTCAGTATCGCTATGATCTTCATCAAAAGTGGCAATCTGATTTGGATCTTGAAAAACAGTTGCTGCTTGTACAAAAGAGACCCTGTGCCTTCGCCTGTTTTGCTTTTCTTTCTCAATATCCCATTCAAAACTATATCGCAACTTTGACTCCTAGGCTAAACTCTAATGCTGCAGCGTTTGTGAGATGAAAAGCTTAGTGCGTTCGTGCTGTGGGTTATCAAAGAAATCTGCGGGTGCTGCCTCTTCAACGATTAATCCCTCATCGAAAAAGAGGACGCGGTCAGCGACTTCACGGGCAAATCCCATCTCGTGGGTAACAACAAGCATCGTCATACCAGAGTGGGCTAACTCACGCATCACATCGAGGACTTCCGTAATCATCTCTGGGTCAAGCGCACTCGTCGGCTCGTCAAAGAGCATAATCTTGGGTTCCATGGCTAATGCCCTTGCGATTGCGACGCGCTGTTGCTGTCCGCCCGAAATTTCTGCGGGATATTTGTACGCTTGGTCTGCGATATCCACGCGCTCTAAGAGTGCTAAAGCCTGCGATTCTGCTTCGCTTTTCGGTATCTTTCTGACCCGGATGGGACCCAATGTTATATTCTGTAAATTCGTCAGGTGCGGAAACAGGTTGAATTGCTGAAAGACCATCCCGACTTCCCGGCGGATGAGGTCGATATTCCGGAGGTCATTGGTGAGTTCAATCCCATCAACGACGATTTTGCCGCGTTGATGTTCCTCAAGTCGGTTCAGCGTCCTAATGAACGTGGACTTCCCTGAACCGGAGGGACCGCAGATCACTGCACGCTCGCCTTTTTGGAATGAGGTTGTAATCCCTTTGAGGACATGGAAATCGTCAAACCATTTGTGTACATCCTCGCATACAATAATAGGGTCGTTTGTTGGGTTTTCAAGCGTAGCCATTTTTTTAAATCCGTTGTGGTATCGGGGTTTCAAACCCCTCCTACAATGTATTGCAGAAAATCGGGCGGGGCAACCCCGCCCCCACTACAAGTTTTTTCCAACACCGAGTGCTTCTTCAACTTTTTGGCTGACATAGGACATTGAATAACTAAAAACAAAATAGATGGCGGCAACGAAGATATAGACCTCGGCTTGTAATCCGAGCCAATTCGGGTTTGCGATAACGCTTTTCGCAATGCCCAAGAGATCGAGTAAACCGACGATGGTAACGAGCGATGTATCCTTGAAGAGTGCTATGAATTGCCCAACAATCGCCGGTATAACAGAACGGAGGGCTTGTGGCAAAACGATAAATAGCATTGTCAGCGGATAGTTGAGTCCGACTGCTTGTGCGGCTTCATACTGTCCCCTCGGAATCGCCTGAAGTCCGCCCCGGACGTTCTCCGCCATGTAAGCCGCAGAGAAAAGTGTTATCCCAAGCATCGCTCGCAGGACTTTATCAAGGCGGATATTGTCAGGCATAAAAATCGGGATCACGACCTGCGCCATAAACAGGATTGTGACCAACGGCACGCCACGGACTATCTCAATGTAGGCGGTTGAAACCCATTTGACAGCGGGTAAAGTGCTCCGTCTTCCGAGTGCGAGTAGGACACCGAGCGGAAAACAGAAACAGATACCGACAGCTGCGAGAATCAGCGTAAGCAGCAGTCCACCCCAATTTGTTGTTAGGACGACATTCTCGCCGAAACCGTGTAGCATTATGAGGGTCCACGGAAAAGAGAATAACCATCCAACGAGGACCCAGCGGCGTATCTTCGGAAATACGCCTGCGCTACGGCTTCCAAGAAAGAGAAAAACTGCGAGCAGGACGACTCCGCCGAGTATCCATCCGCGTGTCGTCCAACCCAGCGTCGATAGACCCATGGGCAGGAAGGCGATTATGATTCCGAATCCTCCGATACCGACAGCGAACCTGAGCGTTAGCCCGCGCCAGATTCCGCCGCTTAACCCTGCTAAGGCACACACCGTATAAAGGACAATCCAAACGCGCCAGACTTGGGCTATAGGATAGGCACCGATCGCAAAAAGTTGCAGATTCGCCGGAATAACGCCCCATTTTGCGTCCGTGAATGCCCACACCAAAATGCCCTTCAAAAGGAGGTATACACAACCCAGAGCGACAAGGGTTAAGAGCGTGTTGTACCATGTGCTAAAGAGATTTTCTTTTAGCCACGCCGAAACACCTGTTGTACGCTTGGGAGGTCTAATTTCTTCCATAAGTTCTACTTCAGTCTCTATAGACATTATCCAGTACGGTTAGATTAAATAAATATTTCGGTAGTGTCCGGTGCGGTTAGAATGCACGTCGCATGAATCAGAATCAGAATCAACGGTATGAATGCCGCATGGCATTCCCCGGGTATTCATGCCTTATGGGCATTCACCGGGTATGAAGCCCGTGTGGGCTTCAGAATAAACGGTATTCATGCCGTGTGGCATGAACCGGGGGCGGGTACGCCGCAAAACCGCACCTACCGAGAGAGGGCATATTTAGGTTTTCAATTATCGTCTCACACGGTTAATCCAGCGATTGTACCAATTCATAGCCGCCGATGTCGTCAAGCTCATAATCAAATAACTTACCATAATCATCGCAAACACAGGTATGGATTGCCCTGTTTGGAGCATCATCGTGTTCCCAATGCTGAAGACATCTGGAAAACCGATAGCAATCGCTAAACTTGAGTTTTTGGCGAGGTTGAGGTACTGACTTGTGAGGGGTGGCACGATGATCGGGACGGCTTGTGGTAGAACAACTAACTGCAGGGTTTGTGCTTCGCTTAATCCGACAGCTTTCGCAGCCTCGCGTTGCCCTTTCACAACGGCTTGTATGCCGCTTCTCACGACTTCGGCGATGAACGCTCCCGTATAAACAGAAAGCCCGATTAAAAGTGCGGAGAATTCAGGGGATAAACTGATGCCACCAACGAAGTTAAAACCTCTCAAAACAGGTGGGTCGAGTCTGAACGGCTTTTCTGGGGTCAGAAACCACCCGATCAGTGCGATGATTAGGAAAGCAGGGAGTGCCCACTTGGCACGAAACCCAGGGAGCTCGAGTTGACGAAGTTGTCTTGCACGTAGGACATAGAGAATTGCTGCTACGATGAGACCTACAAGAAGATAGATACTCCATACCTTCAAACCCGAAGTCGGTTCAGGCGAAGGGAGGTAGACCCCGCGCTGGTTAATGAAAACATCTCCAAAGAGTGAGATGCTGTCTCGAACTCTCGGCAGTTGAAGGATAACGGCAGTATACCAAAATAGTATCTGGAGTAGCAGCGGAACGTTTCGGAAACACTCGACATAAACAGCAGCGACAGTTCGGATAAGCCAATTGCTCGAAAGGCGAGCAATACCAACAATGAGTCCCAGAACTGTTGCACATACAATTCCTATGAGACTCACTTTTAGGGTGTTCACCACTCCTACCCAAAATGCCTTAAGATAGGTATCTGAAGGCGCGTATTCAATCCCTTCAGAAATGTCAAATCCGGCTTCATTCTCCAGGAATTCGAGATTGAGCGTTAGCCCAAGGTTGTTCAATCCTCTGAGCATATTCATGTAGAGGATACCGGCTAAGAGGAGAACACCTAAGAGAAAAAGAACTTGGAGCAGGACGCGTAGGACGCGAACATCTCGCCAGAAAGGGATCGTTGTAGAATTCAGTGCCATTTTTTAAGAGTTGTCAGTCGTCAGTTGTCAGCAGTCAGTGGCTCATCGTGGTAGTTGTCAACACTTTCACCAGCGACAACGTTCTTTGGCGGTTAATTGGCTGCTGACAACCGATAGCCATTGAAGCCTTTACCTCAGTCTGCTGTAGAGTGGTGTCTCCGCTAACGGAACGGCATAGCGTAGAGGAGTCCGCCTTGCGTCCACGATTTATTGACCCCACGGGGTAGACCCAGCGGCGTGAGGTTGCGTTCAAAGATCTCACCGTAGTTGCCGACGGCGGCAACGACTTGATGCGCCCAATCGTTCGACAAACCGAGTTTTTCTCCGATATCGCCGGTTTTGCCTAAGAACCGTTGGATTTCCGGGTTCCGGGTTTCAAAGGTACTGACATTGGCTTGTGTAATGCCGTGTTCTTCAGCGAAAAAGGTGGCGTAAACTGTCCAACTCACGACATCGTTCCACTTATTATCACCATGGACGGTAACAGGTCCGAGGGGTTCCTTTGAGATGGTCACCTCAAGTATAATATGTGCTTCTGGATCTTTGAGGACTTGGCGACGTGCGACCAACTGCGATTTATCAGAGGTTACCACGTCACACCGTCCCTGTTCATAACTGTTGTAGAGTGTATCAATTTCTTCAAAAACAACGGGATTGAAATCAACCCCCAAAGCCCGCATCGTGTCCGTTAAATTTAGTTCAGTGGTACTACCCGCCGTCACACCGATACTTGCGCCTGCCAATTCCTCCAGCGAAGTGATACCGAGTTCTTTGGGAAGCATAAATCCTTGTCCGTCATAAAAGGTTGGGGGTGCGAAATCCGCGCCGACTTGGGTGTCGCGCGTCAGCGTCCACGTTGTATTTCGGATGAGGACATCTATCTCGCCGGTCTGTAAGGCGGGAAAACGTTCAGGTGCTTTCAGTGGAACGAATTCTACCTTGCTGGGATCACCGAGCACCGCGGCAGCAATCGCTCTCCCATAATCTACATCAAAGCCGGTCCATTCACCATTTTCATTGAGGAACCCAAAGCCGGGTAGGGTGCCGTGTACCCCACAAATTAACCGCCCTCTGTTTTTAACTCTGTCCAAAACGCCATCTTCGCCGCTCGCGAGTAGCGGGACCATCAGTGAAATTACGAAAACCAATGCAGAAACGCGAAACAAAACTTTTTGCACAAAAAATCCTCTCTTTTTGGTGTGACCGCTATCGTAGCGGTCGTTATAAGGAAGTATATTGATCAGGACTTACGCAAATTTGGTATATGCACCAAGAATTCATTGTTTTTAACCCCCTAAATCCCCCTTATCAAGGGGACTTTAAGAGGAAGTGCGTAAGTCCTATTGATTAAGGTCTTTTATCTTCATTCGGTACATCTCTATACATTTTATCAAACTGTGGTTATGCTGTCAAGGTAATTAAATCTGCCCTATTTTGTGCCATCGGGTATAAAGAATGCCCTATTTGGTGCAGTAATTTCTGGTTTATTTTGCAAAGGGTTCTGTCTAGTGCTTTTCAGATCGGCACAAAATTTGCTACACTAAACTCTATACTTGACATATTTCAAAAACCCTGTTAACATAAATCAGAATAAATACTCGCCAAGGAGAAAAGAGATGAAACAGTTCATAATCGCAGAAATTTGTATTATTGTCGCCCTTGCTGGTGGATTCTGGTTGGGACGCGTCACGAACAAGAGTGAAAGTTATGCCCATTATTACGACAACGCCGACAAAGCATGGACAGAAGCACAAACGCTCGACAATCCACCGATAACATTAGATGAACCCGATAAAAACCGTTTGCGGAAAGTTCGCGCTGCCTATCGTGAAGTTTTTGAGAAATACCCTGACAGTCTCTGGGCAGATGACTCTATCTATCAACTCGCCTCTCGTATCCCACGTACAGATGAAGAGGCTTTTGCGCTTTTTCGCCGACTCATTAACAATTATCCGGATAGCGAGTTGGCAGATGATTCGATGTACGCCATCGCTTTTGCCTCTTACCAGATTGCGGAGGAGTTAAAACGGACAGGGACCCTTGAATCACTGGTGGCATACTACGACCGCGCCCTGACACTTTACAATCAATTAATCGCGGCGTATCCGGGTAGTGAACTGTCGGAACAGGCGCAGTTTAACACAGCCATGTGCTACTACGGTAAAGGTGAATTGAACATCGCACTTGCACAATTGGATGCGCTCCGGGAACCTTTTAGCGATAGTCCACTCCTCTACCAGATTCTGTACGTTACTGGCGAAATTTATCTCAAGAAGCAAGAATACGAAAATGCGCGGGTGGAATTCACAAATGTCGTTGATTCCGGTGATCCTACCTTGGCACCGCTTGCGAGTTTCGGTACGGCACAAACTTATCTCGCGGAAGGTATATACGAGGAGGCGGTAGCAGCCTATCAAACAGTTATCGATTTGTATCCAGACTCGAAAGCCGGTCAAGATGCTCACTTCTATAGGGGCTGGGCTTATGAAAGACTCGGTAAGTATGACGAAGCGATCGCCCAACTTGAAACAGCGATCGATTTGTATCCGCGCAACGAAAATGCCGCTAATTCGCAAATTTATGTTGGACAAATCGCCTACGCTAACAACGATATGGCGAGTGCTATTGAGGCGTATCAGAAGGTCGCCGATAACAGTACCTACGATTATGACAACCGTCGGCAGGCACAATATTGGGTTGGCAAAATCTATGAAGATAACGGCGATATGGAGTTAGCGGTCGAGGCGTATCGGAAACTGCTCACCGAGTTTTCGGAACCGCATAAAGAAGGCGCGCATCCTTCAAACAGCATCAGCGAAACGTATATTCAGAACCTAAGGGGTACAGGACTCTAAGCCTTGCGCTAAGTCTGCGAGAATATCCTCAACATCTTCCAATCCGACCGAGATTCTCACCAAGCCATCTGTAATGCCGGTGCGGTGTCTGATTTTCGCTGGCACATGTGAATGCGTTGTTGAGGCAGGATGACAGATGAGGGTGCGTACGTCGCCCAAGCTGACGGCGAGTGAGCAGAGCTGAAGTCGATCTACAAGGCTCTCACCGGCAGCGTGTCCACCTTTCAGTTCCATCGTTATCATACCCCCGAAGGCATCCATTTGGGCCTTGGCGAGTTCGTGCTGCGGATGGCTGAGCAGACCGGGATAACGGACCCACGCTACCGCTGGGTGCGCTTCAAGGAACGTTGCGACGCGTCCTGCATTTTCACAGTGTCGTGTATAGCGTAAGGGTAATGTTGCAAGTCCATGCAGCGTCAGCCACGCGTTGAATGGACTGATGACCGCCCCGAAGTTGCGTAATGCCCCTTCTTTGGCGCGCGTGATGAACGCCTTTTCTCCGACAATCGCACCGGCGACAACCGCCCCGTTGCCGCTCAAATACTTTGTCATGCTATGAACGACGACATCAATACCGAGTGGAATGGGTTGCTGTCCACACGGGGTTGAAAACGTATTGTCAATGATTGAAGTTATCCCGTGTGCTTTTGCAATCTCGGCAGACTTCCGCAAGTCAACGAGTTTT
The DNA here is from genome assembly GCA_965232115.1 of Candidatus Poribacteria bacterium. Classification (GTDB taxonomy): domain Bacteria; phylum Poribacteria; class WGA-4E; order WGA-4E; family WGA-3G; genus WGA-3G. Next base: position 582,049 of record OZ246958.1, on the reverse strand, counting down.
AAAAGCGGATTTGTCGGACTTTCAAGGTAGAGAACCTTTGTATCCGTTCTGACGGCGCGTTCAATTTGCGTCGGGTCTGTGGCATCAACAAATGTTGTTTCAACCCCGAATCGTCGCAGGTCTTCATTGAGGATTTGAAACGTAGCGGAATAGAGGTTCTCCATAGCGACCACATGTCCACCCTCAGCCAAAGCAGTCAGCAGTGCAACGCTGACTGCTCCCATCCCTGATGCTGTTGCGAGTGCAGCCTCACCGCCTTCAAGGACAGCAAGTTTCTCCTCTAATATCTCCTGCGTCGGATTGCCCCAGCGGGTGTAGACGTACCCACTTTCTTCGTTTCGGAATGCTTCTGCACATTCAGTCGCGGTTGCGAATCGAAATGTACTGTTCTGATAGATGGGTGGTAAGAGTGGGGTTCCACTTTTTTCGGTGGTGTCTTTCAAGGTTTCGCCTGCATGGATGGCTTGGGTTGTTTTACCGAATTTTTTTTGAGATGTCATTCAAGAAACTCCTGATGGATGCTGATTGCTTTTAGATTGCGTCCTATAAGGCGCAAACTAAATGAAGTTTAAAAAAATATTTCGGTAATGTCCGGTGCGGTTAGGAAACCGCACCTACAGGGTTTGGGGTGAATTCGGATTACCGAATTAATAAATTGATCTTCATAAAGTTTGCGCTACAAATACGGACTTCACGTTATTTTATGCCCTTCGAGTGCTAATAGTTGGCGTTTCCGTTCTATACCGCCGCCGTAGCCGCCTAATGTCCCGTCGCTTCTAATGACCCGATGACACGGTATAAAAATAGAAACAGCATTTGCCCCGACCGCACTGCCGACAGCCCTCACCGCCTTCGGGTTCCCTATCTTTTCGGCGATCCATCTGTAACTGCGGACCTCTCCGTGAGGAATCTGCCGGATAGCATCCCAGACTTCGTTCTGAAAGTGAGTTCCGCCCTCGACTTGGACCGGGAGCGTGGCGGTATCAAACGGTTGACCCGCAAAATATCGGTCAAGCAGCACCTCCATACGGGTCAGCACGGGATACTGAACTCGAAGGTGGGAGGGTTCATCGAATGGAAAGTCATCTGTAAAGAAAAGATGCGAAATGTGCTCCCGATCCGCTGCAACTATACCGATACATCCGATTGGAGACGCGTAGGCAATAGCCCGCGAAACAAAGTCATTCTGTTCAGGAAGTGTTTTCAATGGATTCATTTTTTTAATTTGACCTCCAGTCTGTTATTATGTTATGTTATAGCGTAAATTATGGCTATATTTGAAGCACCTGACCAGCTTTACAGTTACATCAGCGAACTCTTTGAAGAAATCGCCACGCTTCCAGAAGCACAAGCGGCACTCAAGTCGTTGAACCTGCGTGTTCAGTTCAACTACACCCAACCCGACTGTACACTGACGCTAACGGCAGCGAATGGCGAATGGACAATTGCTCGCGGTATCGGCGAAGATACTGACCCAGATATTGAACTCACGATGACAGGCGACGTTGCCTACAAATTTTGGACAGGTAAACTCAATGTCATGGGTGCGCTAATGACCCGTGAGATTGGCGTTATCGGTTCGCTTGGCAAAGTCATGCGACTCGAACCTCTCATTAAAACAGCAGTCCGTTATAACCGTGAACGAGAAACCGGTTACGATTCATAACGCGCAAGGAGATTTCAATGGAAACTGACACCCTATTAGAGACGATCAAACCTCACGTTACACAGTTACGGGAAGAAGGCTGGTGTGTCTTGGAGAACGTTATTCCCGCCGATGTTGTTGACGCAGTCCGTGAAGAGGTCGAAACATCAGAAACTGACTATAACGCGTTCAGCAAAGACAACGGCAGATGGGAACGCAATGTTATCAGTTTTATGCCGAAATTTGCCGAACATCTCGCGAATGCGCGGCTCCTCACTGTTATTCAACAGTTGTTGGGACCGCAAGTACGGATATCTCAAACGGAATACAAGATTCGTCCACCCCACTATGAATTGGTGCGTGCGTATCACTCCGATTTTCCTTATGATCTGAACCAGAAATGGCACATTCCACAACCGTTTCCGAGTGCTGTTATTGGCATTACAACGCTGTGGATGCTCTCGGAGTTCACGACGGAAAACGGCGGCACCTGGATTGTTCCGAAAACGCATGTAGACCTTCGGAATCCGAGAGGCAAAGCAGACGGTATTGGCGACCGAAACCCTCTTGATGGTGAATTGCAAGCCACTGGTGGTGCGGGCAGTGTCCTTATTATGGATAGCCGGATTTGGCACTCTAACGCAGAAAATCCGAGCGCGGGTAAACGGACTGCTGTCGTTGTTAGATATGCACCGTGGTGGCTCAATTTGGAGCTCTTCGGTGTGAATACTGCCACGATTCCGGGCGAGACATTCGATAAACTCCCAGATGATGTTAAACTTCTTTATGAACACCGCGCAGAAAACCGTGAACCGACTGTTTGGGTTTAAGGGTCTGGATCAGGATTTACAGGATTATAAGTCAATAACGGGCAATGAATTGCCCTACTACGAGCGGAGTTCACCCTACAGAAACTGTGCGAACGATACTATAAAAAAGGATAATTTTTCATGTCAACAACACTTGTACATATTGGTGTCCGCACGACGGACTTGGAAAAGAGCATCCGCTTCTGGCGCGATGCCCTCGGCTTGCGCGTCTTTTCAACGATGAACGGCTGCTACGATCTCACGGATGGTTACCATAACTTCCGTGTCTTTCAGCACGGCGGTCCTGACCGTCCGAAGCATGTCGGCGGTATGCTGGACTATCTACATATCGGTGTGCGTGTCCCGAATTTGCGAGAGGCGGCAGCGCGGTGTGAAGACCTCGGTTTTGAGATTACCTGGGAAGGTTTAGACGGCAGTAAACCTTACGATCCGAACTCGGACGATCTCCCTTCAGTCGCTTTCAAGGTGGAAGACCCAGACGGCATTGTCGTTGATATTACGGAGCAAGACGACCAGTGGCCAGGGGTCGATATTGCGAGCAAAAGTTGAATGGCTGTCGGGTTTGGTTGGAAGGCTGGAAGAGAGGAAGGTTGGGTATCCAATCTTCCATTTCCGACGCTTCCGCTCTTCCTACTCCTTCCAACAACTTCTACTTACTCATCCCCGCCACCTAAAACCCCTAACCGAAACAGGTAATAGACGAGTGTTAGGAGACTTGTCACTGCTGCAGCGACGTAGGTCAAGAACGCTGCATTTAGGACTTTGCTGGCATGGCGACTTTCTTCAGGTGAAAGCATCCCGGCTTCATCTATTGCAATCCTGGCGCGTCTGCTTGCGTCCCATTCAACGGGCAGCGTGACCAAGGCAAAAACAACGCCCACCGTAAAGAGTCCAACACCTATGAGTATCAAACCAGCCATCTGGAGGAAGAACCCTGCTATCATTACGATATATGCGAAGGCTGAGCTGAAGTTCGTCGCAGGCACGAGGGCACTGCGCAAGCTTAGCATCGCATAACCGTGTGCGTCCTGCATGGCATGTCCGGCTTCATGGCAGGCGACTCCTATTGCGGAGAGCGATTGGCTTGAATAGACATCTTCGGAGAGTCGCAATGTTTTCTCGCGTGGATCGTAATGGTCGCTTAAAAAACCCTGTGCGCGTTCAATCCGCACACCGCTGACGCCGTGTTTATTCAGCATGAGTTGGGCGGCTTGCGCGCCTGTTAACCCGCTCCGTGAACCGACTTGTGAATATTTTGAGAAAGTTCTTTTTGTGCGAAACGTTGCGTATAGGGACAACGCGAGTCCTGGTGCAAGGAATACGAAATATAGTGGGTCAAAGAAACCCCAAAACATGATATATACCTCCAAATTGTGTTTTTATTTTATCCGTTAAACGTGAGTTTGATTAAGGGAATTATACCGGATATTTTTGGGAAATTCAAGTGATTTTTGACACATTTCGTCGTCTGAATCAGGATTTACAAGATTTAGGAGGCATCGATTGCTTTTTTGCGCATTCTGTGATACTATATACGCATCATGGAAAAACCATCTACCCACATTCCAATTTATACAATCGGCTATGGCAGCCGTTCGATGGAGGAACTCATCGAACTGCTACACACGCATAAGATCGCTTATCTCATCGATGTCCGCTCGGCACCCTATTCCCGCTACAAACCGGAATTCTCGAAAGCACCCCTGGCGAATAAAATGGAGCAGCACGGCATTCGCTATGTGTTTATGGGAGATACACTCGGTGGCAGACCTGACGATGAAACGTGCTACGTCAACGGGAAAGTTGATTATGAAAAGGTCAAAGCCACGGAGTCCTATCAACATGGTATCGAACGCCTTCGGACTGCCTTCTCACAACAACACGCTATTGTCCTGATGTGCAGTGAAGGAAAACCGGAAGAATGCCATAGATGTAAACTTATTGGTGCGACCCTCACGGACAAAAATATAACTGTTATGCATATCGACGAAAATGGGGAACACCTGACACAGGCGCAAGTTGTTGAGCGGCTGACGGGTGGGCAACTGTCGATGTTTGGTGAAGAGACGTTTCATTCTCGAAAAAAATACTCGTAATTCGATCTACTATGCAAATCAAAATTGTTACTATTGGCGTGTACGGATTTGATGAAAATAGCTTTTTTGAGGCTTTACGCAACGCCGAGGTTGATACATTCTGCGATATCCGTAGTCGCCGTGGTGTCCGCGGTGCAACTTATGCATTCGCCAATAGCACGCGGTTGCAAGCACGCCTTGCAGAACTCGGTATCCGATACATCTATCGTAAAGACCTCGGACCGACAAAAGCCATCCGAGAAAAACAGGCGGCGGCAGATAAAGCGACGAAAACCGCGAAACGCAAACGCACTGCTCTGGGAGAAGCATTCATTGAAGCCTACCACACCGAATGTCTCGCTGCGTTTGAACCCCAAAGCCTATTGGACGAACTGGCATCGGATGCTAAAGTCGTTGCGCTATTTTGTGTGGAAACTGCCCCTGAGGCATGCCATCGCTCCTTGGTAGCGGATAAATTGGTGAAAACACTCAATTTGGAGGTCGAGGATATTTTACCGTGAGAGTACTGATTGTAGCGAAAACTCGGATGGGCGGCGGGGCATGCATCGGTGGTATTACAGAGACAGGGAAAAGTGTTCGACTGATTCCGTTTAACGCTGATCCGCATGACGGTGCCAATCGAGAATATGAGATTGGTGACATTTGGGAAATTACTGGCAAACCCGAAACTCCGTTGACTCCACCGCATAATGAAAACATCGTTGTCTACGAAAAGCAGCTGCTCCACCGCGCGAAAGATCCGAAAGATTTGGTGAGTGCTATTGAACTTCTGATGCCTCCGAAAACTGGGCCTCCACAAGAACTCTATGAAGGTTTATTGAAAATCACAAGCAGCGGCTCGCTTTACATCCCTGCGGGGGATGATGTACCGCACTACAGCACCACGTTTTGGAGACCGGATCAGCCGCTTATCCGCGATACAGAAGGCACACGGATACGGTATCGCTACCCGACGCAAAATGGCGGTTGTACGCTCACTTTCGTCGGTTTTCAAGAACCGGTTGAGACAATTTCCGCTGGCACCCTCCTGCGTGTATCGTTAGCGCATCGGTGGCGACCAAAAGATGAACCTGACGCTGAAGAACGACACTATGCCCAACTCTCTGGATGGTTTCTCGAAGAAGAAAAACAGGAGGAACGAAAACCTCTTGATGAAGAAAAACCATCTCCATCCCCAACGCCTCTACAAAACCCCTTAGAAATTCTCCAAAACGTTTTCGGACATGAAGCGTTTCGTCCATTCCAGAAGGACATTATTGACCATATTCTCAAAGGGCAAGATGCCTTGGTCGTTCTACCAACAGGCGGCGGAAAGTCGCTCTGTTATCAATTGCCTGCGCTCATTTTTGACGGCATGACGGTAGTTGTTTCGCCATTGATTTCGCTCATGCAGGATCAGGTAATGCAACTGCAAAACAGAGGTATCTCTGCATCTTTTCTCAACAGCACTCTCACCTATTCAGAACAGAAAACAATAATGCAGCGGGTCAAACAAGGGAAAATAAAACTTCTTTACGTTGCCCCTGAAACGCTCGTCCGACCTGAAATACTTCTGATGCTTGATGAATCAGATGTTGCCTGCCTCGCGATTGATGAAGCACACTGTATTTCGGAATGGGGACACGATTTTCGTCCAGAATACCGACAACTGGTTTCCATCCGGGAGCGATTCCAAAGTGCTGTTTGCGTCGCTCTAACAGCAACTGCGACACCACGGGTTCAAAAGGACATCAAAAAGTTGCTCAAGTTTGATGAGGGAAACGCGTTCATTGGTAGTTTTGATCGGAAAAACCTTTTTATTGCCGTTGCGCCGAAGGTTGAGTTGCTGGATCAGACGCTTGCGTTTCTTCATAAGCATCGCCAAGAATCAGGTATTATCTATTGTCAAACGATAAAACAGGTTGAATCATTGTGTCGTGATCTAACTGCCAGACGGATTTCTGTACTTCCGTATCATGGAGATTTGGACGACGAAACCCGTAAACAGAATCAGGATGCTTTCATCAATGGAGATATTCGGGTCATCGTCGCCACAATCGCTTTTGGTATGGGTATTGATAAAGCGGATGTCCGTTTCGTCCTACACGCTGGGTTGCCGAAGGAGCCGGAATCCTACTATCAGGAGATTGGCCGTAGTGGACGCGATGGGCTTCCTGCAGATTGTCTACTGCTATTCAGTTATGGCGACGTGGACACTATCAACCATTTTATTGAACAAGGCGCGCCATCCGAAAGAGAGGGACGACAGGAACGCTCGCAGACGCTTGTCTCGTGGGCAACATCCATAGCGTGCCGCCGAAAAGTGTTGTTAGCCTATTTTGGGGAACAGTACGAAAATGCCAATTGTGGTATGTGTGACAACTGCTGCACGTCCGAAACGGAACGGATTGACTTGACGACTCCGGCGCAAAAATTCCTTTCCTGTGTTCTTCGGACAAACCAGATGTTTGGAGAAGCCTATATTATTGACGTTTTGCGGGGTTCACAGCGAAAAAAGATTCTTGAGAACGGACATGATAGGCTTTCGACACACGGGATCGGCACAGATTACAGCAAAGCAGAATGGCGACACCTATCCCTTCAATTCCTCCAACACAAACTCCTTGAACGCGATGCGCGACACGGGAGTCTCCGTGTGACAGAAAAAGGCTGGGGTGTGCTCAAGGGAGACGATCAGTTTTGGGGATTTTCGGTGGAGTCGGTAAACCGAGCGGCATCTGAAGTGTCCGCTGAATGCTCTTCGGAACTTTTTGAATTACTTCAGACTGAACGAGACAAAATCGCTGAGGCTGCGGGTGTCCTGCCTTATGAAGTTTTTCACGACAGAGCACTCCAAGCGATGGCGACCTATTTTCCGACTTCTGAAGAATCGTTTAGGCAGATGCCTGGTGTGGGACCCACGAAATCTGAAAAATATGCTGATGTCTTTTTGCCGATTATCCGCGACTACTACAAGAAACACGGAGCAGATTCGGTAGAGAACAGAACTGAAACACCGAATACTTCTGAAACAACCTCTCAGGAATTGGAAGACGCTCCGGAACTTTTTGAGCGACTTCGAGAGAAGCGAAAAATAATTGCTACGGAGGAGAAGGTTCCCGCGTTTTGCGTCTTCTCGGATAGGACGTTGAAAGAGATGGCAACCCATTTTCCGCAAACTGAAGAAGCGTTTATGCAGATTCGTGGCGTAGGTCCGGCGAGATTTGAAAGATACGCGGATGCTTTTTTGTCGGTTATTCGGGAGTATTGTGAAGAACATGAACTACGCAGATCGGATATTGTCTGAATCGCGGATTATCGCGGATGACACGGATGACGCGGATTACCACTCCTTCGGCGCGATATGTCTACAGCACGTTTAACTTGCTATATCACGGACTTGTGATGTTATTCGAGGAACAACAGGGTCTACCTCTTGAATGGCATTCCAATCAATCACTGCTGTCCACAACTTTTCTTCGTTGGAGTAGTGAACAACCCCCTCAACCTCTAGCTCTTCGCTATAGATAATAAGAGATTGTCCATCCCGCAGCACGGTTTTTTGACGTTCGAGATCTGCCACCGTACCGGCACAGTTCAACCGCACTCTACCTTTTGCGTCTGCGTTGTGGAAGTCTGCGAAAACTCTAAGTTTGTTCATCTTCTTTCCCTCCCAGGATTTGGAACCGTCGGTGTAAACAGTTTACTAACTTGTTCGGGGGTAAGTCCTGTCAACGTTGCATGATAAGGACTACGTCCAGTTGTTTGTACCACATCACCCCCTGCTTTTCGGACCTCTGCAACGGTTGTCATGCCGACTTGCCTATGCGGAATGGCTTTTGCCAATTCTGCAACGGGTACATCTTCCGCACATTCTACTGAAACGCCAGTGATGCCAGCGGGATGCCTGCCTGTCCCGCGTTGAATGTCCTGTGTTTGGTTTTTACCGCCCCGAATTACAAGGGCGTTGTCCGGAATTCTTGAGATGCTGGTTCGCATGTTCTATTAGATTCTTGAGTGTTCCGAATTATTAGTGGTCTTTCACTTTCCCGCAACAGCGGCGCAGTATCGCAATTTCCTTGAGAGTAATAATAACATATAAAACGAACTGATTTCAACCCGGTATTAACGACAGATTGGGCTGTTTAGTTTTAAGAAATAAGTTTGCTTATGTGAGTGTTAACTGGGGTGGATGCCCTCGCCGATTTCATCGTCAGCACCGTGATTTATGAGGCGCAGCGTCGTGATTCATAGTGATTCATAGTTTTCATAGTAACGTTTTGAAAATTGCGCCTTTAAAACCCTCATAAAGTCAGGTGTGACGTGGGTTTGTCGGGTTACTATGAAAGGACTGTTTTTTTCATGTTACTATGAATCGGCATTTTTCGGTTCTGAGAATTACGCTTGTAACGCTACGGGTGGCGTGGGTTTAGACGGGTTTTTCCTTTTAGGAATTTTCGGGAGTTACTATGAAAGTAACGTACGTGAATATGGTATTAACTTAACGATATGTTTTTTAGTTAGCGGTCAGCGGTCAGGGCGTTCCGCTGCGCTACACTCTCAGCAGTCAGCGGTTGATAGTTAGTAAAAAATTTATATAGAGGTTAGCAGTCAGCGGTTAGCGGTCAGTAAGAAACTTCTGTGGTCCGCTGAAAATGTTGTGTCAGTTTCGGCACCGGCGTTTTGGAGATTGATACACTATTGACTTCTTTGGAAAATCTTAGGATTATAGGGTCCCTGAAGGGGGTTCTTGTATGACAGGAATGACGTAACTCCGAATTGTCAAACCCTCTATTGTTTCTGTCTCCACCCGCGGCCCTGGGTCTTCGCGATGGTCAAAGACTATATAATATCCGTCCGTCTGTCCCTCAAGTTTCAGGTACTGAACCAGCTGCTTTTTACCTGCCTGATAGCGATTTTCGCCTCGCCAAACCTTTGTTTCGACGATGTATTTCTGCCGGTTGTGGGTGACGATGAGGTCCATTCTGCCACGACCGGTTTGCACCTCAATGTGCATAAAACCACCAATAACTTTAACAAACTGGTCGAGATATGCCAGTAGCAGATGTCTGCCGACGGACTCTTGTAGGGTATCCGGTACTTGTAGAATTCTAAAACCTGCACGGGCAATGAAATCTCGAAAGTTGTCAAGTAACGACTTCATATTAATCTGTCCGGTAGATGTGAGGTAATCCAGAAAACCTCCGCGAGAATCCTCATTTAAGTACGCATCTTCCAATCCGTTGATGACCGGCTTGAACGCTTGTAGAATACAATACAGATATATTGGATTAATAATCTCACACATCCCATCATCGCTTCTGGCAATAACACCGTACGTGGCAAGTTCACTGATAATGTCACTACGTAGATTAAAATCGACCCCTTCCTCACGCGCCATAATGCGCATCAGAACACTTTCAAAACGTGGGTCTCTGCGGATATTAGTAAGCAGGTGTGTGAAATTAGCATTATCTTCCACAAGGAGCTGCGCGTGTGCTTTTGAAAAGTGCGTCATGGTAATGGGTTCGGTTTTGGGAATGTCCAATTCTTCGGTGAGAATTTGGGCAAAGCGGTTGACAAGCACGGGCTGTCCTGCAGTCTGTTTATGGATAGACGCTATAACTTCCGGGACAAAGGTTTGTCCGACTTCGGCGGTATATTGTCCAAACAGTTCCTGCACCTGTTCAAGAGTAAAGTTGGGGAGATGGAAGTCGTCTTGGATATTGAAGGGGGAGATGGACCGGTCGTAGTTGAGCTGCGCGATACTCTTAACACCAATGATGCCGACGCTGTGTGGGCATCGCGGTTTACCTGCAATGTAGATATGACGGAGTGTATGAAGAAAATCGCTGAGAGCAGCTTGCGGAATGCCATCAAATTCGTCAATGATAATGATGCACCTTCGGGGGCTTAACAGACGTGCAAGGTTTCTAAAAAACCTACGCATCGCATGGTGGTCTGTGAGTTGTGTGTTTTTCAACAGTTGGCTTAGTGCCCCAGAAATCAGAATGCCCCGTCGCTGGAATGTGTTGTGAATCTCCTCACGGATATCTTCACAAAGATTTTCGTAAAAATTGACGACACTTGTATTTTTGTATACGTCAAAATTAAGCGAAATCGGGAGATATTCCGATTTTTCGACAGCAAGTGTATCCAAAGCACGTTGAAAGAAGGTCGTTTTGCCCGTTTGACGCGGGGCAAAGAGGACAATATATCTCCCTTCTTCAACACGTTTGATAAAATCGGCAATCTCCTTTGGGCGCGACACAACATAGTGCTCTTGAGGATTAACGGGACCCTGTGTCCCAAAACGTCTCATTTTTTTCTCCTTTGCGCTATTGTATCACACTGGTTTGATGAAGTCAAGAAATGGAAAACCGAAATCGAAAAAAAACGACACAGACTACAGTAATCTCCCAATTCTTTCCAAGATGTGGGCAACGACATTCGGTGTGGATTCCCTATCTATCCATTCAAGGCGGGTGTCTTTGCGGAACCATGTGAGTTGCCGTTTGGCGAAGCGACGGGTGTTCTGTTTTAGCTGCGTGATCGCTTCTATATACGTACATTCCCCATCCAGATACGTTATCAACTCTCTATAGCCGAAACTTTGGAGGGCGACGGTATCACGGGAATAGCCTGCCGCTAATAACGCTTCGACTTCGGCGATCAATCCACTCACAAGCATCATATCGACACGTTGCTCAATACGACGATAGAGCAGGGCGCGCGGCATCGTTAGGCAGAAAGCGATGAATGGGTATCGCTGCTTTTCGGGATGCCACTGCTGTTGAAGTTCGGACATAGGGGTCCCGGTCAATTCATAGACTTCCAAGGCACGGATGACTCGGACGATGTTGTTGGGATGGATGCGGTCAGCAGACGTTGGATCACACGCACGGAGCCGTTGGTGGAGGGCATCGGCACCGTGTTGTGCGGCTTTCCGCTCAAGCCGCTCACGAAGTACGGCATCAGCACCGGGTCCCTCAAACAAACCGTCAACAACGGCCCGGAAGTAGAGACCGGCACCGCCGACAAGCAGGACCTGCTTGCCTCTGTTTTGGATGTCAGCGATGGCTTCGTCTGCGAGGCGTTGATAATCAGCAACGGAGAAGGGTTCGGAAATGTCTACGCAGTCTATGAGATGATGCCGTGCTGCGTGTTGTTCTTTGAGGGTCGGCTTGGCGGTGCCGATGTCCATCTGTCGGTAGATTTGGCGGGAATCGACGGAGATAATCTCGGCATTGAGGCGTTGGGCAAGTTGAATCGCTATCTCTGTTTTGCCAACTGCTGTAGGACCGAGGAGGCAGATGAGTTTTGCGTTCATTTGTCCCGAGCGTCTACAATCCAACCGCCGCCGAGGACGTATTCGCCGTCATAAAAGACGGTAGCTTGTCCGGGGGTAATGGCACGGCGGGGTTCGTCAAACTTCACGACAGCTTCTGTGTCGCTGATAGGAGAGATGGTCGCGGGCCCGCCGTCATCACGGGATCGGATTTTGACGTGGGCGCGGATCGGTGCTGTCAACTTCTCAATAGCAATGAGGTTGATGCGCTCAACGTACATGGTGTCCTCAAGGAGGTCTTCGGATTCGCCGACAATGACGGTATTCTTCTTTGCGTTGAGCTGCGTCACGTAGAGGGGTTTGCCGACTGCAATGCCTAATCCACGTCGCTGACCGACGGTATAAAACGGCACACCGTCATGCTTACCGAGAACGTTGCCTTCCTGGTCCACAATATTGCCGCCCTGAATTTTTTCAGGGACCCTGTCTTGGAGGAAACGTCTATAGTTAGTGTCAGCCACAAAGCAGAGCTCCTGACTCTCAATCTTTTCGGCGGTGCGGAGCTGATACTTTCGGGCAAGGTCGCGGACCTCAGATTTCGTGTATTCACCGAGAGGCATCAGGGCACATTGTAATTGCTCCTGTGTGAGCGCGGCAAGGAAATAGGACTGGTCTTTGCTGACATCGCGTGCTTTGCGTAAGAGATAGCGACCAGTCTCTGGATGTTGCTCAACACGAGCATAGTGTCCTGTGGCGATGGCATCGCATTCCAACGTCTTGGCGAGGTCAAGGAGCCTACCGAACTTCAACTCCCTGTTACATACCATACACGGACTGGGGGTCCTCCCGACGAGGTACTCATCTACGAAATAGTCAATAATCTGCTCACGGAAAGCGTCCTCGTAGTTCACGCCGTAGAAGGGGATGCCGAGTTGTGTGGCGATGCGTCGGGCATCCTCAATGCCCTCAAGCGAGCAGCAGTTGGGACGCTCAGGTTCTACTTCAATTGTATCAGGCGCGCCGAGGCGCATGGTGATGCCGGTGACATCATACCCCGCGTCAACCATCATGGCGGCGGTGACGGAACTGTCTACGCCTCCGCTCATTGCAACGAGAACCTTTTTCATTAGGAGATCTGCCAATCCTCGTTTCCGGCGTAACGGTCATCGTACACATCTTCATTAAGCGACAACCCAAGCCCAGGGGTATCTGGGACTGTGAACGTGCCGCCTGTGAAATCGTAGTTAGAAGTATCAACAACGTCACTTGTGAGCGTTGCGACTTCGCCATAGAGGAAATGGGGAATGGTTTTACCGAATTGGAGGCTGAGGTAAAAACCGAGTAGAGAACCCCAGTTATGCGGGGCACACTGGACGTCGTGGGCAGCAGCCATATCGGCAAGCCGCCGCCACCCCGTAACACCCAGTCCTTTCATGTCGTGCTGAATAACATCAATCACACCTGCTTCAAAGAAGGGGTCGTAAAATTCGAGCGGGTCACGTGTCCGGGTCTCGCCATCGGCAATGAATGTCTTCAAACCCTTCTCTTGGATGAAAGCCTTCAGGTTGCGATACAACTCAACATCTTCGTCAAACATCTCCTCAATCCAAAAGACATCGCAATGGCTTGTCTCATTAAGGAAGGTGATGACTTCGTCATAGGTGTATGCGTTATTCGCATCAACAAGGATATTGAAACCTTCGCCTGCGGTACTACGCGCAAGTTGGACGAGCTCTATGTCTCGCTGTAGACCGGCTTTGCGTTCCATGAGGTGGTTACCGCGTCCTATTTTCATTTTGCATGCGGTAAACCCGTTGGCGAGACTGCTTTTGACATCGCTCTCAATTCGCTTGAGACCTTCGGCTTTCGTCTCGTAGAGGAGATCGTTGAAATAGATAGTGCTGTCGTAAGCAGGCAACCCGTTTGAGAAGACATCGCCGCCAATCAGCTGATAAGCTGGCTTGCCGAGAATTTTGCCGATAGTATCCCAGAGTGCGTTTTCAAGCCCACGGAATTCGGGAGCGATACCGTCTTCAGCATTCAAGAGATCGAACGGATTTTGGTTGAGTACGCCTTGTGCATCCTCAGCAGTCGTTGTCGCCCAACTGCCAGCACCCCAACCAAGCACTCCATCGTCGGTGTAAATACGGATGATACGCTCTTTCCATTTCCCGTTCGGGTCAGGCTGTTTTATCTCCGGTGCCTGAGAGTTACACCCGATAGCAGGCTGGTCAATTTCGATTGTGACCTGCTCAACTTTGGTAATCTTGATACCGGTTGGATAGTCCTGCATAGTTAGAAGTTTCCTCCTGTTAACCGGTAAATCAGATACGATAAAGCCTTAGAATTCTATTGAAAATCATAGGCCGCATTCCTTAATTTTCCGACTCAAGATCTTCGGTATCAGGCTCAATTGCAAGAAGCAGTTCATTGAGGGCATCTTTGACCATATCGTTAGTTTCCGTCTCCCGATAGAAAACGTCAATTTTGTGGGGCAGATTATCGTATTGGTCAGCCTCATCTATTTGCTTTATCAAAGCAGGTTTCTTGAGAAGTTGAACAATACGGAGTCTATCTTCATGGTTGACGACCTCGGGGTTCGTCAATATTGTGATTAAACGTGGGGCTAATCCATCAGCGAGTCCATTTTCGGCATAATGGTTTAGTGTATCAATAGCCGCCTGTTTCGTGTTGAGACTCGAACCGTTTGTGAGGATTGCGAGGAGACCGTCAACAGCCCCTGCGTCGGGATATTTCAGCAGCGCCTTAGTAACGTCCATTCGTACGGTGTCATCAGCATCGTCAAGCGCAGCAATCAGCATGTCTGTGGGATGTTCCTTGAGGTACATCATAGATTTTGCGGCGGCGCGTCGGACAATAACATTGTCATCAGCCAAGCCTGCGACGATCTTATCTTCGGATTCTTCGTTGCCAAGGTGATAGAGTGCGGTATTAATTTCCATCTTCAACCCTTCATCCGGGGTTGCATTTTGGAGTGCCTCTAATCCTACTGTGGCAGATGGGTCCCCTATATCTCCTACGATACGGACGAGTTGAATTTTCACATCAAGAGGTGTGTTGCTATCGCCAGCCGCCTTGAGGATGTCGCTGATAGCTGGCGTGCCGATTCCTATCAAGATTTGAATGAAGTCGCCGTGGACAGCGCGATACCGGTTTTTAACGAGGTCTTCCAAAACGAAAGGTACGGCTGGTGCGCCCCTATCAATCAGGACTTGTATAGCATCTTTTTGTACTCTATGCCGCTCCCCGAGGAGTTGCAGAATTTTCTTCATTTCGTACTCACCCAATTGACCAACGCGCTGTTCTCGGGCACTTTGGTATCTGGCTTCTACATTATGGGTTTTAGCGACGCCGGTTGAAATAGCGTTACTATAAGCAAGAATCAGAAGTGCGCGAGGTTCAACCTTATTTTGCTCTTCCTGTTCAGCACGTTCAAGGTGTTGGACAGCCTCAAGCGAGAGTCCTGCAAACAACTTACCCCTTCCGACTTCAAGTTGGGTGATGACCTGTTCCTGGCAGCCGAAACTTACAACCCCCATAAGCAGTAATATCATCAAAAGTTTCTTCATGTTCCGTTTATCTTTTCCTCCTGGAATCTCGATTAGATTCACCCGTTTGCGCCTCTTATAGCGTGCAGACTTTTAAATAATGAACATCAAGCGCAGCCCATAAGCGTTATTGTAAATCGAAAAACACACAGACAACTTAAAGCTCTCGACTGCGAACTGCGAACCTTGATGTCGGGTGAAGTTTGCATGCGAAGACGATTAAGGTTGTTCGTCTATAGATTTTTCGTACCTATCGGACAGAGGCTACCAATCCGAATAAGCACGGCGTAAAGGGTATTTTAAAATAAATACACTTTTATGTCAACAAATTTAAGACAAAATTAATAACGCTACTCAATTTTAGACTTTAAAGCACAAATATTTGGGAGCATAAAAAATCACGTTATTTACCAACGGCATCAAGAAGCTCACCGAGTGGACGTTTGACGAGCCCTACCGTCTCGGTATTCTGGTGATATTGATAGAGCTTGTCGACAAGTCCCTCGACCGACTGTAACGCTCGAAGCTGCCTTTGAAACGGCTCTCTTTTGAGAAGCTGCACCAGATATAAACGATTGTCTGGATCGCTAACCGTTCCACCGATGAGTAGCATTGTAATCGGCTTTGCTAAGCCTCCCGTGAGCTTGTTTTGCCCATAAATATCAAGTGTATCAATCGCCGCTTGTTTCGGGTCTTTGTTTAATTCACTGGTGAGGATCTTCACAAGTGGGTCAACAGCAGCAGCATCCTGATGGACGGCGAGTGCTTTTACAAGTGATGCGACGACTTCGGAGTCATCGTCTTCCAATCCTGCAATGAGTACCTTCGTTGATATGTCGGGAATATCTACCATAGCTTTCGCGGCGGCGCGTCGGACAGCAACATCGCTATGATTTAAGCCATCGATGATTGCCTGCTTATATGCCGCCTCACCGAGTTGATAGAGCGTCGTATTAATCTCCATCGCCAAGGCAGCGTCGTCTGTCTGACTTTGCAGGGTTTTTAACGCATCTATGCTTTTCGCGTCCCTGATTTTAGATAGCACCTGTACCAACTTAATCTTGAGGGCAGGCGGGGTCATTTCATCAGTGAGCTTGGCTAAAATTAAATCAAGACCGCCAGAGCCGATCTGGACGAGCATCTCTGTAAAATTTTCGTGAAGTGCGGGATATCTTCCCTTCGCGAGACTCTCGAGAATTATTGTCGATACTTCGGGTCCCTTATCCACAAGTGCCTGTAAACCGGCTTTCTGTACGCGTGAGGGTGTGCTGAGAATTTGCAGGATCTGTCTCATTTCAGCATCGGTCAGTTCTTGTATGCGTTGCGTTCGTTGATTTTTGAATTTGGCTTCAACCCCAAGGCTGGCAGCGTCTCCGGTAGCAAGTCCATGAGAATAAGCAATAACAAGTAAGGCGCGCGGTTCGAGTTTATTTACCTCTTCCTGCTCAGCTTTTTCAAGCAATTCAACGGCTTCCAAGGCGTTCCCGCTATCAATCAATTTACTCTTGCCCACTGATAGATTGCTCGGTCTCCTCTGTTTATCCTGACAACCAAAACTCGCGAGCAGTAGGACGACCAGTGGGATAATTATAACTTTTTTCATTTCGTTCTGTTTTCCTCCTGAAAATGTTTTTTATTGAAGCGTCGTCTTAATATAGGAATTCAGAGTGTTGGAACAGTAAATTGTAAAGTGCAGACTACAACACTATATCTAAAAAACATTTCTATTCTCTATAACAATACCACAAAATCTTGAAAAAGTCAAGTGCGGATTTTTTGGAAAGTCAGAAAGGGTGGCTCTGCTGATTGGAAAATGGTGTTGACGTGCTGTTAAATTCGGGTTATACTTTTTGGTATCTTTGTAAAAAACACAGGACTTACACAAAATTGGAGCGTTACGCCTATTCACCCACGCTCGGTGCGGTTAGGAAACCGCACCTACCGGGGGAAGTGCGTAAGCCTAAAAACAAATAGGAGGCGCGACAGCAGCCCACTCCTGTCGGAAGCAACTACCATGAAAAAGCATCTCTCCAAACTCGAAAATATAACAAGGTGGTCTATATTCATCCTATCGCTCATCTGTGCAGCGTTGATACAGACTTCGGCACGGGCCCAACTGATGTCGCCAGAAGCAGTCCTTGGGTTTCAGGTCGGTGCCGACTATAAGGTAGCAGGATGGCAGACGGTTTCTGATTACATGCGGCATGTCGCTGAGAACTCGGATCGGATTCTATTAGAGGCACTTGGGAAAACGACAGAAGGCAATGACTTTCTCATGTTGTTGATTTCCGCGCCAGAAAATCTGGAGAACCTGGCACGTTATCAAGAGATTCAGAGACAGATCGCATTGCCAAGCGCGGCGATAACAGAAGACGATCGATCGGAATTAGATGCGTTGGCACAAGCGGGTAAAGCGGTCGTGCTGATTAATTGTAATCTGCATTCTACTGAGATCGCCTCATCACAGATGTCAATGGAATTTGCGTATGAATTTGCGACAACGGACAGTCCACAAATTCAGGAAATTCTTGAAAATGTGATAATCCTGCTCATCCCGTCGGCTAATCCTGACGGTCTGGATATTGTCGTGGATTGGTATAACCGTACGGTCAGGACCCCTTATGAAGGTTCAGAAATTCCGTGGTTGTATCAGAAATACACGGGACACGATAACAACCGAGATTGGTTCATGCTAACACAGATAGAAACGCAACTCCTCACGCGCGTGCTTTATGAAGAATGGTTTCCCGAAGTCGTCTATGACGTACATGAGATGAGTTATCGCGGGCCTCGGTTTGTAATTCCACCCTATTTTGAACCTGTTAACCCGAATATCCCGCCGCTCCTACAACGGACACTTTCGCTAATTGGCGCGCAGCTGGCATTCGATTTAACAAGTGAGGGGTTTACAGGTGTGCTTTCAAGTGCCGTCTACGATACATGGTGGCACGGCGGATTTCGGACAGTCCCGTATCGCCATAACATGGTAGGGATTTTGACGGAAGCGGCACGCGTGGAGATAGCGACCCCAATCTTCCAACCGCATCATACTTTAAGAGGGTATCGACGCGGACTGGACACATACACGCTCCGCACGAATTTTCCAGAACCTTGGCCCGGAGGGTGGTGGCGACTGCGAAACATTGTAGAATACGAGAAGGCGGCGGCACTGTCAATTCTTGACTTCGTTGCTGAACATCGGGTAATGTTGAAGACTAACTTTTACAAGATGGGACTCAACGCGAGCGCAAAAGGCGAAAATGAACCGCCTCGGGCGTTTCTCATCCCGACGCAGCAGCGCGACATCCATACAACTCTTAAGATGTTAGACATTTTGCAACGCGGCGGTGTAGAGATTCATCAAGCAAACGCACCTTTTACGGCAGACGGCGTAGAATATCCTGAAGAAACTTATGTTGTTTTAATGTCGCAGCCGTTTCGGGCACACGCGAAGGACCTGCTTGAAGTCCAACGCTACCCGGAACGCCGTCCGTCGCCAGAATCGCTACCTGAACGCCCTTACGACATCGCTGGATGGACGCTACCTTTACAGATGGGGGTCCGAACAATCGCGGTTGTGCATCCCTTTGAAGCGGATCTCAGTCAGATACCTAACATGTTGCGTTCGCAGTCGTATCCGATTGCGTTTTCCCTTTTAGTGGATTCAAGTCCGGTGCCTGTGTTGCCACAAGTGGAAGGCAGTCTGGAGCGTGTTGCTGAAACGAAAGGTTATCTGTTCGAGAACCGAACGAACGTCGAAGCAATTGTCCTCAATCGCCTGTTCAACGCGAAATTAGCAGATAACACCCCGAAATATACCCTATACCGAGCAGATCGAGAAGTAAACAGTGGCGGCAAAATATTTCCGCGTGGGAGTATCTTGGTTAGAACGACAGCACCACCCCTACAAGAGATGGAGGCAATGGAAGCACTCGCGGCGGAGTTCGGCATTCATATTTACGCAGACGAATCTATTGATGAACAGACCTTCGATCGGTCGTTCTCAAAGGTAACGGCACCGCGCTTGGGTCTCTATAAGCCGTGGACGGCAAACATGGATGAAGGGTGGACACGCTGGGTTTTAGATACACACGAATTCACCTACAATAGCCTCACGAATGCAGAAATTCAGGCAGGACATTTGGTGGATCGCTACGATGCAATCATCTTGCCGGACTTCGGTGCCTCCGGCATTCTTAATGGACATGCAACCGGAAAATTACCGCCGGAATACGTCGGGGGTATCGGCACAGAGGGACTGGCGAATTTGCGGGCATTCGTGGAGGACGGCGGCACGCTTATCTGTCTGAATCGCGCAACAGAACTCCCATTGGAATACTTTGGACTTGGTGAGAAGGGTATCGTCAATGTGGTCAAGAAAGCAAATCAACCGAAAGAAGACGCTTTTTTCTGTCCGGGTTCGCTCCTACGCGTCCGTATAGATACAAGGCATCCGATAGGGTATGGACTGGATCGGGACATGGCGATCTTCTTTAAATCGGGACCGGTTTTTGACGGTGTGCGTGGGGATGTGAAAGCCGTAGCGACGTATCCAGAATTCAACCCGTTGATGAGTGGGTGGCTTGAAGGTGAGAAACGGATTCGGCAAAAGACTGCTTTGTTGGAAACATCGCTTGGAGACGGACGTGTGGTCTTGTTCGGCTTCAAACCGCAGCATCGCGGGCAATCCTATGGGACCTTTAAGCTGCTTTTCAATGCGATTTATTATAGTAGCAGTCAGTAGTCAGCGGTCAGCAGTCAGCAAAGAGTCATTTGAGGCAAAGCAACGTTTACTGGCTGCTAATAGCAGACAGGCAATAAAAAGGAAAACAAAATGGCAGAAATACAACAGAATCAATCAAAATCAAAATTGCTATCCGCCCAACCCACACTCTTAACGGCCGAAGATCTGTGGAAACAGCCTGATGATGGCTATCGGTATGAATTGGTGAAAGGGGTAATACATAGAATGCCACCAGCCGGATTTGAACATGGAATCCGATCAGCTAAAATCGGAAGACATCTTGATGCACACGTTGAAAGATATAAATTAGGTTATGTGTGTGGTGCTGAAACAGGATTTAAGATTGCCCAAAATCCAGACACCGTACGTGCACCAGATGCTGCGTTTGTGCGTCAAGCCACGATTGATGA
Organism: Candidatus Poribacteria bacterium; assembly: GCA_965232115.1. Classification (GTDB taxonomy): domain Bacteria; phylum Poribacteria; class WGA-4E; order WGA-4E; family WGA-3G; genus WGA-3G. Next base: position 561,488 of record OZ246958.1, on the reverse strand, counting down.
ACGCGGTATTTCAAAAGGATATTGGGAAGGTGCTCCCGATCTTGCGGTTGAAGTCATCTCTCCGGGAGATACCTACACGGAGGTCGCGGAAAAGGTAGATGAATGGTTAAATGCGGGGTGTGCGTTGGTGTGGGTTATTAATCCGCGCCGAGAAACAGTAGAGGTGTACCGTTTCCCTGACGACATTGCTGTTTTGCGTGGAGACGACATTCTTGAGGGTGGTGATGTGATTGAAGGGTTTGCGTGTAGGGTTGGAGATCTATTTCTGTAAGAAAGTTTGGAGGTGCAATCCGAAACAACTTTCCAACTTTAGCACATTTTAGTACACTTTCAAACGTCCTCCCGTTTATAAGCGTCCAATTTGCGGTGTAGGGTTCGGACTCCGATGTCAAGAATTTTCGCCGCTTCCGTCTTATTTCCACCGGCTTCCGCGAGCGTTTTCTGGATAGCTGCGCGTTCAATTTCTGCCATCGTCATGCCGACCTTGCCAATGACTTCCTCATCATATACAGCCACGGGTTTGCTGTCTGTCCTTCTTGTCCCTTCTTGTGGTTCCATGGGATTAACGATAGGTAACATTCCGTCCTGATTGCGATTCTCAAGCACCTTAGCAATTGTCGAAAGCACCTCCAATGTTTTTCTGAGTATGTCGGCTGCGTCATCAGTCTGGTTAATCTGCATCCAACTGGTATCTTCATCAGGAATTAAGGGGGGCATATCATCCCGGGCGGCAGCGGTTGGATCCAGCGATCGGATTGCAGAGAAGATAAGCCCGATAATTGTCTTGTAGACTGCTATATTTTCTGTGGTAATGGCACTGGTGGCGGGGTCCACGACTTGTAAAGATGTCCCAGATTGATTAGGAAGCCCGACCTCTTCAGAGATTTCGGTGCCGACAATCTGTGTAGGTGCGAGTTGCGTACCTGACACGTGAACAGGCAGGGCTGTAATCTGTTCGGATTCCGAATCTATTGGAAAATCTTTAAGTTGGAGTTCATCAGTTGTCGCCACAATGATAGCAGACTCAATAGCATTTCTGAGTTGCCGGACGTTCCCGTGCCACTCTGCATTTTGGAGATAATTGAGTGCTTCCGGTGTTATGCCGGTGATTGTTTTTCCGTGGTCTTCACTTAATTCGGAGATAAACGCATCAACAAAGAGGGGAATATCCTCGCGTCGGTCGCGCAGTGGGGGGATGTGGATGCGAAAGAGATTCAACCGATAATAGAGGTCTTGCCTAAATTTTCGGTCTTTAACGGACTTTGCGAGGTTGATGTTCGTGGCAGCGATAATTCGGACATCGACTTTTATATTTTTTTCGCCACCGAGTCGGTTGAATTCTTGCGACTCTAAGACCCGCAGAAATTTCACCTGTACTTCAGGCGACATTTCGCCAACCTCATCAAGAAAGAGCGTCCCGCCGTCTGCTTGCTCAAACACCCCGCGTCGCTGGGTTGATGCGCCTGTAAACGCCCCCCTTTCATGTCCGAAGAGTTCACTTTGGAGGAGGTCTTGGTAAAATGCGCCACAGTTGACGGCTTTGAAGGATCGATCTTTACGTGGGCTACTTTCGTGTATAGCCTCGGCGATGACATCTTTGCCAACACCGGTTTCGCCAGTAATGAGGACGGTCGCCTTCGTGGGTGCGACCTGTTCGACTTGACGCAAAACCGTCCGCATCGGTGCGGATTCACCGATAATGCGTCGTGAACTATCGCCGATAACGAGCTTTGGAAGATCCATCTTCTTTTGTCCTCAATAGCGGACTTTGGTTACTCACTCTGTATGATTTCAAGCAGTTGCTGGGGGTCTTGCTTGACTTGCTCAAAAACGTGGAAACCGTCACGACAGGCAGCTTCGCACAGCCTCCTCAGGACGACTCCCTTTATTGACCAATTCGTGGCACGGATGGCTTTTGCTAAATTCCGTCCTGTCTCAATAACGTGGGTATTGGGCAAACTCTCATCAACGACACGCCTATGGCTCGGTGCGAGTAGGAAAATCAGGGGTACCGACCGTTCCACTTCAAAAACGCGTTGTAGGGATATAATGTCTTCTCGCCTCAAAAGCGAGAAAACGAGGTCGTAGCGTTCAATTAAAGCAGCTATGGACTCAGGAACGCCGGTCTCGCCGAACTCTAAGACCTCAGCGTCGTGAAGGGGTGCCATATCAAAAGGAATGATAGTGTCGTCCTCGTTAACAGGCGTTTTTCTTCCGTCAACGCGACACGCATACCACGGAAAATACAGATCAAGCGTTATTTCACCATAACCCTCGTGCGCCCGAATGTGTCTCAACCCCTCGCGCAATTGCACATGCATGGGACCGGTGAACATCTCCCCAGCGGGCGCGCTGTAGTCTCTATCTTCGTGGTACCACCCCTCAGCATTGTAACCGCATAACTCTTTTATTCTCGCCTTAAGGCGTTCAGGTGAAACGGTATCTTCACGCTGAAGGGGGTTATCGGGTTTATATTTTTGCCCGGTTGTATAAGGACTTAAGATCAATATTTTCATGTGTGAATAGTTTTCGGCTGTTGGCTATCGGCTGTCGGTAAGATGACCTTCGGCTTTCAGCAAAGTTTGCAAGTGGTCTAAAGTTGCGAAGTCCGTAAAGTTGTGCATGACGACACAGCAACTTTCAAACTTTAGCTACACTTTGAACTTGCAAACTTTTGACGGTTGACAACCATTAAGCCGGTTGCTGTCCGCGATTCCAGAGATACACAATCGGACTCGCGATGAAGACTGAGGAGTAGGTCCCGACCAATACACCAACGATAAGTGCCAAGGCGAACGTGTTAATCTCTTCCCCTGCAGTGGTGATGATAAAAATAACCAGAACAACAAACAGGGTTGTCAAAGAGGTAATAACCGTCCGGCTGAGCGACTGGTTGATGCTTCGGTTCAGCACGGTCATATAATCGGTGCCGCGTAAAGTTTGTGAGTTTTCCCGAATCCGGTCAAACACAACAATCGTGTCATTGAGTGAATACCCGATAATCGTCAGGAACGCCGCCACTGTCGGTAGATTAATCTCTTTCGATAGCACAGCAAAAATACCTAAGGTAATCAGGACATCGTGGACGAGGGCGGCAATTGCACCGATAGCGAAACGGAACTCAAATCGCCAAGAGATGTAAGCCAACAAAATAACGATCGACCAGAGCACAGACCAGAGGGCTGCCCACTTGAGGTCGCGCCCGACACTGGGAAGGACTTCCGAGACATTGACACCTCCAACAAGCGCTTGCCAATCGTTTCCGCCTTCGAGCAAGGCATCTGTGAGGATTCTGCCGACACTCGCTTGGATTTGGATATGTGCGTTCTCGCTCAAATCAATTCCGAACGGGTTCGCAAAGGTTAACTGGACGGCGTTGCTGTCGGCAACAGTGTCGAGTGCCGTAATCTCATTGCGTTGTCGCAGATTGCCATCAATGAGCTCAACAGTTTCACCAACTTCTAATAGATGCAATTTTTCAACAGTACTGCTCACCTGCAGACGCATGGCAGTTGCATCGCCCGGATCCGCCATAATCGGAATATCAATCAACTGCTGCTGAAATTCCGGACGGTGTCCCATAGAGATAGACGCTTCATTTCTGCTTTCATCTATCTGTATCGTGGCACGTTCATAACCAATTTCAGCAAGTTTGGATTGCAATTCCGCCTCCGAGACCACTCTGTTGAACTTGGCTTGGATTTTAACGCCCCCACGAAAGTCAATCCCAAAGTTCGGTCCTTGATGGATTGCGAGAAAGACTATGCCGATAACGATGACCACGGCTGATAATATAAATCCAGTGCGATATTTGCTAATAAAATCGAAGTTTGTATTTCTGAGTAATTCCAAAGTTTCAATAGTTATCGGTTAATAGTTATCAGCAGACTGACCCCTATCCTTTCGACAACCACTCCTCCACTGTAGTAAAATCTATAATTAGCAATCAGCGGTCAGGACGGATTTTACGAGTGCCTCGTAAAATCCTTTCAGCGGTCAGTGCCTCGCGTATAGCAGCAAAAATGTTCATAAATACCACATGCACGACTGACTGCTGACTGCCGACGGCTGACAGCCATTAAATGCTAAGTTTTTGTGCGTCCCTATTCCCGACTGTCCAACCGTATATTTCGCGTGTGACAACAATCGCTGTAAACATACTTGCGAGGATACCGATACCGAGTGTTAAAGCAAATCCTTTAATTGGACCTGTGCCAAAGTGATAAAGGACAAGAGCGGTAAAGAATGTCGTCAGGTTGGCATCTAAGATCGTTATAAATGCACGTTGATAGCCGCTTTCGATAGCGGACCAGACGGTTTTACCGGTTCGCAATTCTTCGCGAATTCGCTCAAAGATGAGTACATTCGCGTCAACAGCCATACCAATAGTGAGTACAAGTCCGGCGATACCCGGCAGCGTCAATGCTGCGCCAAATCCCGCCAAGGCGCCGAGAATGATGAGCATATTAAAAACGAGGGCGGTAATAGCGATGATCCCAGATAAACGGTAGTAGATCATCACGAAAATTAAGACCCCGCCCAGACCGATGAGCACAGCTTTAATGCCATCATCAATGGATTCTTGTCCAAGGGTGGGCCCGACCGTCCGCTCCTCGGCGATCTGGACACCGACAGGAAACGCCCCGGCTTTCAGGATATTGGAAAGGTAACTGGCTTCCTCATAAGTGAAGTTCCCTTGAATAATGGCGTTTCCGACAATTTGGTCTTGAATAACAGGTGCGGATTGGATCCTTCCGTCAAGGAGAATCGCCAAGTGTTCACCAATGTGGTCGCCTGTGACTTCCGCAAACTTGCGTCTCCCAATACTATCAAAACTCATCGAAACAACTATGTCGAAACTCGTTCTCCCGGTAGAGGGTCCAGCGTCGTTAATGCGGTCCCCGCTTAAAAGTACAGGACTCTCTAAGACGTACCAGTTGCCTGTCTCGTAGTGGTATCGGATTTCACTGTCTTCGGGTATATTATCGGGTGGGGGTGTATCGGCAGTGCCACTCCACAAACTCCCGCCCGTGGGTGATTTTTTAACGAGTTTGAATTCGAGCCTCCCCATTGTCTTTACGATTTGAAGGGGTTTCGAGGAATCTTTGGCACCAGGGAGTTCAACAATGATTCGGGGGTGATTTGCCTCCCGACGGATAGAGGGTTCCGAAACGCCGAAGGCATCGACGCGATTTCGGAGCACAATGAGGACCTGTTCAATCGCCTGTTCGGTATATTTTTCTATGCCCGATGTGCTGAGTTTCAACTGGTATGTAGATTGTGTTTCTGTTTCGGCTTGAATCTGTGCGTCCTCAAAAAATTCAATTTCGTTCAAGAGCTCCTCGGCTTTTTCAATATAGGCAGCTTTTTGTGTAGCATCCGCTCGGAGTCGAGACGGAATACCGACAAACACATTCAGGATATCCTGATCACTGACCTGTTGAACGTCTCGACATAAGACATCCTCGGCGCGAAGCCGTTCGGGAATAGAGAGTGCGTGTTCGCGGAGCAGTGCCGCTTTGGAGGTTTCCAAATCCACCTCAAGTACAAGGTGTACACCGCCTTTAAGGTCCAGCCCCAACTTCAATCGGCTATCGGGTATGAGGCGCCGGAGGGTTCCCGGTAGGCTTCCGTATAGGTGAAGATTGTCGAGCGTCGCCTGTGGATTTTGAAGTGCCTTCTCCGAGAGCATCCGGACATAAAATTCGCGCGCTTCCGTGGTATCAAATTCATAGTCAAGCGTCTCCTCAAGCCCAAGCTTTCTGAGATGGACCCGGAAGACATCCTGCAGTTCAAAGGTTGTATCCTGGAAGTTGATTCCTTCGGGGTACTCGACTTCTGCGAGATTCACTTTAAAGGCATTATCTTCGTTGACTTCAAAGGGTGGGAGTTTTTCTTGCATCCAAAGCGGTAGGTTTCCGTACAACGGATTGTAGAAATCATCCGGAGTCGGGATGAGGTATAGCGCGGCAAACACCAAAACCCCAAGGATTAAAACAATTTTCCAGACACTAAATCTGTACATCCAAATTCACTCCTAAGACATTAGAATGGTTGTTAGTCCAATAGCCGTCAGTTGTCAGCCATCAGCGGTCAGTAAAACATTTAGCAGTTGTGAAGGGCTTTCCCGTCACAAACGAACGACAGCTGATAGCCATCAGCCGTTACAAACGCGCCTGGGAGGAATCGAACCCCCGACACGAGGCTTAGGAAGCCCCTGCTCTATCCCCTGAGCTACAGGCGCATACGCTCTTAATATTTAATAAGCGAAAAAATGTCGTGCTTGGGAACTCTCTCCCTGCCATTAAATTCGGTCAATTCAACCAAAATAGCAATCCCAACGATGTGTCCTTGTAGTTTTTCGATGAGACTCACTGACGCCATAAGCGTCCCACCCGTCGCTAAGAGATCGTCGCATATCAGCACTTTACTATCTTTCGGGAAGGCATCTCGATGAATTGCGATCGTATCACTACCGTATTCCAGATCATAAGTGACTTCATATTTATCAAAGGGTAATTTACCGCTTTTCCGAATGGGGACAAAGGCAGTGCCGAGTCGGTAAGCGAGGGCGGAGCCAAAAATGAAGCCACGCGCGTCTATGCCAACGACAGCATCAATTGCTTCCAGCTTATAACGGAGTGCGAACTCATCAATGACCTTATGAAAAACAGTTGGATTTCCTAAAAGTGGTGTGATGTCTTTAAATGAAACACCCGGTTTCGGAAAATCGGGTATATCTCGAATAAACTGCGAAAAATCGTGCATTATGTCGCTTTCTCCTCCTGATGCGGGTGTATCATAATTTTCATTCCTTTTCTGGATTCCATTGCCTCAAACGCTTTGTCAATCTCAACGAGCGGAAAGTGGTGTGTGATAAGGGGTTTCACCCGCACTAACCCCTTCTCAAGGAGTCGAACTGCTAACTCGTGGTGGCGCGGTACGCATCCGTGCGACCCTGTAACGAAACACTCTTTATAGTGGATAGTATTTGAGAGCACACTCATCGGTCGCATGGTTTTTGGTAGGCCTCCGAATAGATTGACATACCCGCGGTGGGCAACCATTTCAACGGCTTGTTCGTGTGCTTCGACAGAACCACAGGTCGTAACGACGATATCGGGTCCCTCGCCGTCTGTTTCTTCTTTGCATCTCTCAATGACATCTTCCTCTTCGGAAGCGATGTAAGCGTCCGCCTCGTAAAATTTTGCGATCTCCATACGGAGCTTGCTCCGTTGTACACCGATGACTTTCGTGGCACCCATAACGCGTGCGAGGTCAATCATCATACATCCGATGGGTCCGAGACCGATAATCACCACGGTTTTTCCGAGTGACATGTTGATGAGTTCAAGCCCGTTGATGGCACAGGCGAGGGGTTCAGCAAGCGCAGCCTCATCAAAACTGAGTGAGGCATCGAAGGGTGTAACGGGGCCTTCCTCTAAAACGAGGCGGGGGAGTTTCATATATTGCGCGAAAGCACCTGGGATTTGGTAACCAATGGCGTAGTTGATATGGCAGTTGTTTCCGAGTCCATCCCGGCACCAACGACACTGCCCACACGGCACATCAGCACCGATTGACACACGGTCCCCTTCCTTGACGCGCGTTACGTTTTTGCCTGTTTTAACGACAACCCCCGAATTTTCGTGTCCGATAATAGTAGGGGGTTCAACTCTGGGGTTACCGTGATGGAGAATGCGGACATCAGAGCCGCAGATACTGACGGCTTCCACACGCATTAAAGCGGCATCATCGTCAATTTCGGGTTCGGGTACTTCTCTCACGCTTAAATTGTCAAGACTTTCAAGTATAGCCGCTTTCATATTTTTTAGTCGCCAGCCGTTAGCAGTCAGTACGGATTACTACGCAATCCTTTCAGCAGTCAGCATCGCTATTTGCTGAAAGTGAGCGGAGCGAACGCCCTGATTGCTGATGGCTATTCCTCCGATGGATGGATCAAAACTTTTGCGTAAAATTCACGCTGGTCTCGCATTTTATGTAACATGTCGGAACTATCCGTTAAAGGTACTTTATGGGTTATCAAGGGCGCGAGCGTTAGCATGCCAGAAGCCATTGCTTGAAGTACAGTACGCCAGTCATCGTCGTTGCCTGCGGCACTATAATCGGAATTCCAAGTCCCGAAAATACTCACCTCACGCCGCATTACCTGCGATATAAGCGTCGCAGGTAGGGTTACATCCGTAGCAGGATTACCGAGGAAAACAACGCTGCCCCCACGCCCGGCACTGCCGAGCGCATTCTGATAGGTAGCGGGAACCCCCGCAGCCTCAATACAGATATGCGCGCCCTTCCCGTCAGTATGTGTCTCTATGACCCCAACCGGTTCCCCAGCTAAAGTATTAAATACCTTATCAAAACCGAGTTGTTTCGCCAGTCGGAGTTTCTCTGCGACAATATCAAAGAGAAATATTTCCACTGCGCCCATTATTCTTGCCCACTGCGCAGTCATCAACCCGATAGGTCCGGCACCAAAGATCACAACTGTCTTTCCAGCAAGCGAGGTTTGAACTCGACGGAGTGCGTGTAATGCGACTGCAGCCGGTTCTGTCATAGATGCTTCTTCGAGCGTTACGCCTTGCGGAATAGGAATTAAATTTTGCTGGGGCGCGACGACATATTCAGCGAAAGCCCCATCACTTCGCGAACCGAGATAGTCGTAGTCGTGACACTGAACATACTTTCCTTGTTCACACGCCGAACATTTGCCGCACCAGAGCAGTGGAAAGACGGCAACAGGATCGCCGGGACTAAAATCTTCAACGTCGGGACCACACGCGTCAACAATACCCGCAAATTCATGTCCACAGATCGTCGGAAAACTATAGGTGCCTTTGACAAAAATCCTCGGAATATCCGAACCGCAGACCCCACAGAAACCGATTCGGACACGAACCTCTCCGTCAGCGAGATGCGGCACGGGAACTTGTTCTAATCGTAAATCTCCAATTCCGTGTAGAACCAGTGCTTCCATTCTTTTAACTATTAAATCTGGTCGCCGCTCCAAATGTAAAGCAAAGACAAATTCCTCGCTAATCACTCGGAATTTCATTCCGCGGCGGTTTCTGGTTAATTCCAACTGGCTCTGGACGATGAACCTTTAACTATTAAATTTGGACATCGTTCCTCTATGTTCCACGATAGTTTTTAGGAAATCTCTTAGCAAGCCCCAAATTAATCGCCTGCCGCGTCCGTTGGATGTTTTCAGCGCGTGAACCCGACTTGTGGAAAACACTACTCGTGCCGCCGACCAAGATATCAGCACCTGCGGACACCATTTTAGGGATATTCTCAAAACTTACATTCCCGTCAACTTCAATAGGGAGATCCACGCCATGTTTGTCTAAAAAAGCACGACACTCCGCAATTTTTCGGAGTGTTGCTGGCACCATCTTCTGCCCTGCAAACCCGGGATTTACGGTCATAATCAGGACAAAATCGAGTCGGTCAAGGACATAATCCAATGCAGAAAGCGGGGTTGCTGGATTCAGCGCAGCACCTGCTTTGACGTTGGACGCTTGAATTACGGATAACGTTCTATCAAGATGTGTCGCTGATTCAACGTGAACAGCTATCTGTTGAACGCCAATTTCCGCGACTGCGTCAACAAAGAAATCGTTATTCTCCACCATGAGATGGATGTCAAAAGCAGAGTCTGTTTTCGAGCGTAATTGCTGAATGAGCGCAAGTCCAATCGGCATATTCGGGACGAAATGTGCGTCCATCAAATCGAAATGTAGCATGCCAACGCCAGCGGTTTCTAATTCTCGAATATCGGCTTCTAAGTTGCACAAATCGGCACACATCACGGATGGTGCGATTTGGATGTGCGGTTTTGAAGATGCTGGGCTTTCAACAGGCAAAATAGTCCTTCCAGTGTCCAAAATTCTGTCTTTATCATTCTTAAGATAGGCTTGCAAACGAAACTTTTAAACCTTTAATAGTATAGCATAAAACGCAGAATTTGTCAAATTTTTGCATGGAGAGGGTGTGTAAAGTTTTTGTCAAAAGTTTAGGGTGGAAGGCTATGAGTTGTTTACGGAAACGCCCAAAAGGTTCGTTCCGTGAGATTTAATTCTGGGGTATGAGTGGCATATCAGGAACGAGACACAATTTCGCGGAGTTGCGCGTCGAGGTCATCTGGGGGTTCAAAAGGAAGGTCAATCGGTTGGTGAGAGATCGCACTCGCATAGATACCCAAAACGGCGTTGAACTGATGTAATGCAAGTTTTAGGTTCGTTTCGACTGGACGGGTATCGTCTTCAAGCCAGTCGAACATCGCCTGTGTCAGACGCGCTTGTGCGAGGTCGTTGTTGGCGCGCCATTCATCAGGCGTTGTTTGACGCTTCTCTACCCTCTCGGTAGAAACAATCTGCCATCCAGCGAATTCTTCAAATCGCACGTATCCGGTTTCACTATAAGCTGTCACGCGGCAGTGTGTGTGAACAGCAGGGTCGTCGGTTACACGGGGTGATGTCCAGCCGGTGTTCCAGAGACCGTAGACTCCATTTTCAAACAAAACTTGACATGAAGTCGTGTCCGGGGCGGGATAGTCACTATCAAGCAACTCGGCACCGCTCGCCGTCCCGAAGACCCTGACAATAGGGGAATCGTTGTTTAAGGACATCGCCCAATCGATGATATGGGTGCCTTGGGCAGCGAGGTTCATACCACAGGAAAAATCTAAAAAGTTAATATCCCCTAATTCACCGTTCTGCACTGCCTCTCGACAATTAATGAGTCCCGGATGCCAACGGAACTGTTTCCCAACCCCGAATTTTGTATTCGTCTGCGCCTCTAATTCAGACAAAAAACGCCAGCCTGAAACGCCACAGGCAATAGGCTTTTCGACAATACACGCTGGCACACCGAGTTCAGAGACCATCGGTATGAGTTCACGCCACTGATCGGGCATAGCGACGAGGTGGACGAGGTCGGGCTGTTCTACACGGAGCATCCGCTCGGCATCGGCATAACCTGTGATACCAAAGGTTTCAACGAATTTCTGGCGTCGGGCTGTATCTGACCGATTGGCACACGCGACTAACTCGGCTTGCGGAATTTGTTGATAGGCATTGGCATGACCGTAGGCTCTACCGCCACAGCCGATAATTGCGCTGCGATATTTGGGCATTACTCTCGTCTCTTTTAGAAGGCGAGGTTCGGAAACCTCGCCAGCGGTGTAATAAATCGGGTAATCTTCTAACCAGGCCCGGTAGGTGCGGTTGGGAAACCGCACCTACCGGGCCTGGGGACCGTGTAACTACAAAATTAACGTTCCAATTTTACGCTTGCCCAGACTGTTGTTAGACGTCCCTTTGGCGAGACAGGCGTAAACCCGAAGAGCCGACCGAGTCCTTTGTCCATAATCTCATTGATGTCGGCTTCGCTTAAAGCGGTATTGAAGACAGCGACATCGTCCATGAGTCCCCATCCGGGCCGCTGATCGGGCATACCGCCAATGTTGAGGGCTTGTCCTGTTAATCCAAAAACGCCACCGGTATTGGCTTGCGCATCAACCTTGCCATCTACATAGGCTATCATCTTCTTGCTATCGTAAGTAAAGGCGATGTGATGCCACTGGTCATCGTTGACGAGCGTTGGACCGGAGACCCATGAGGGTGCGAGCTGGCCACTGCCAATCTCAACCTTGCCGTGCCCACCCCCTCTTCCGGGTCCAAAGATGTTCAAGAGGTTGGTATACATGAAATTAACAATGGCATGGTCGTCGTTACAACAGCCACCCAAAACGATTTTATCCTTCTTCTTAAGTTTCACCCACGTTGTTGTGGTATACTCCTCAGCACAACTGTCCAAACTTTTTGAACTCTCGACCCTTGCAATCTGGAATTGGTTATCACCAGCGAGACTCAACGCCTTATCAAATTTTCCATCATCTACCAATTCGGCACCTTTAAGCAGTTCAGCATCGTTACCGTTATCGGTAGAATCGGGAGACATATCGTTTTTGGCTTCATCAAAAAGCCATACACCAACGAGATTTTTGGTATCAATTGCCGCATCGCCGACAGTCGCAAATATCACGGGGATAATCATTAAGCAAATTATCCCGAAAATAGATAAGTTTCGCACGGCATTACCCTCCATAATTTGGAATTGCTGGACATCGTACTTCAATAGTCCGAAAAAGTCAAGTAGAAAAAATGTGTGCAGCCTTCCGCTAAATCTGGTAAAATACAGAAAATATACAGATAAATACCTATCAAGGAGAAAAATTATGAAAAGGGCAACCTCTCTGATGCTGATACTTAGTATTTTTTGGTGTGTTGCTGTCTCTTGTGCCACTGCTGAAGTTGTAGGTGTGTGGCTCTTCGATGAAGGCAAGGGCAAGACCGTTAGGGATGCATCGGGAAACGGACACGATGGCGAAATCATTGGGGAAGTAGCATGGGCTGACGGGAAATTTGAGAAAGCACTTGAATTCGATGGTGGACATGTTCTCGTCCCACATGACAATGTGATGAATCTCAGGCAGTGGACAATGACAGCATGGATAAAAGTGCGTCAACGGTACCCACAACCTGAAGGTTGGGACTTGTGCTTCGTAGACAGTGCGGTGTTCCCGAAGGTCTACCGTCTTATTCCGTCTCTACAATAGCAGCAGAGCCTGCTATGTGACCCCGAAGGGTCAACCTATTTGACTTTGACATGTGATTTTTCAACGGGTGCGGATTTTACCCCTGCGACCCTATACATGCAACGGATACCGTGAAAGGCTTTGTCAATATAGAGGCGTGTGAGACTTTTACGTGATTGTCTCAATTGACGAGCGTTCCGACAACACATCAATCACAACCTATGCCGAACACTATAAATTTAGACGTTGAGAACACAAAAAAGTTTAGTTATTTTTGCTTTCACGTCTTACGCCGTCTACATCCCCTACCTAAAGGTAGAGGTTTGATGGGGATATGCTAAATTTGCGTAAGTTCTAAAATATATAACCACTTTCAGGTAGGTATCAGAAAAACAAAAAATAGTCGCGTTAGAAAAATCTGTGTAAACATAAACACTCAATTCTTCGTTTGCAGTTAAGATTCAAGTTTAAATACTCCGTATTACTGCAAACAACCCACCCTTAGGGCTTCATTCACGCTGCGGCCCTAGCGTTCATAGAAATGTAGTCAATACGAAAAATCGGGAATATACGTGCAGGAAAATCTTTTGCCAAAATTTGTAGAACTGTTAAAAATCGGACTTATTCTTATCATCATAATCTGCGCAACGTCTGAAGTCGCTGTGAGTCGTATCGCTGAAGAAGAAGATGAATCGACATCGGGGTTAAAAACCCCTCCAACCACAGACACCACAAAATCCCGCCAACGCGCTTCCATTCCTGATATCAACGCATCTGAGACTCCCGAGGAACATCAGCGTTCCACCGAATTCGGTCTGTCCAACCGCAATCCCTTCGACAGCAGCAGCGCGTCGAAACATTTCATCTGGCAGAATAGCGATCAGCAATCAGCCATCAGCCGTCAGCAAGAAGGGTGGGGGGCGGATACGGCGCAGGAAACTGAAGACCAAGCACCGACAACCGATAGCGATCGCCTCATACAACCCTACTTAGACAGTCTCCGAAGATGGCGGCACCCGCCACACTTGACCGATCTCAGTAAACTCTACAATTGGAAACCGAGGCCGAAGCGGGACGAAGAAGGTATCGCACTCCCGATGGATTCCAATCTCAAGATTACAGGCTTACAATCGGTAACGATAGAGGCAAACAAGACCCATTACTTTGGGGAAGGGGACTTGAACCGATATGGCGGCTACAGTTATGGCGGCGGATATGGGGGCTATTCATCGGGACTTGACTTAGGACTCACATCGTCTTACGGTTATGAGGATTTCGGCTATAGCAGCAGCGGATTTGGGGGTGGATACGGCTCAGGGCTTGGAAGTGGGTATAGCAGTTACGGGAGTGGCTATAGTAGTGGATACGGCAGCAGCTATGGTGGATATGGTGGATATGGGAGTGGCGGTGTTCCGCGAGCAACAGGTTTCAACTTGCGACAGATTCAGCAGTTCGGTCTCCACGGTCGTGTCGGACAACGGACGCATATTGCCGTAGATTACAGTGCCGGTGGCAGCAGTTTCGGGAGTGGCGGTGGATATGGTGGATACGGCGGTGGATATGGCGGATACGGCATCGGTGGCGCGAAGGAGCAGAAGATTAAAATCTGGTATGAAGGTACACCGGATAGTATCATAAAAACGATCTCTTTCGGTGACATCACACTCAGCTTACCGAACACCCGTTTTTTGAATATCAACCGGAACTTATTCGGGCTTGAAGGCGTGTTTGAATGGAAAAACGCACGGCTTACAGCGTTCGGTTCCCGGAGCAAGGGCATACGCGAGGTACGAACCTTCCGCGGACAATCGCGGCGTGCAGGCGGCGGCTACGGGTACGGAGCCCGCGGCATTCAGATTCAAGACACCAACTACGTAAAAAGCAGGTTCTATCACATCCACAGAGATGAAGATAACCTACTCCATGAAGCATATCTGCCCATAAAAGCAGGGAGCGAAGAAATTTACATCGATGATGGTGTTGTGGGAAACAACCAAGGCGGTAAACGGACGAGTCGAGGCTATTTCAACCCACAGTTCACTGGACAAGACTACAACATAGACTATGAAACGGGTGAAATAGAATTTCTCTCGCCGATTTCGGCGAGTTATACCATCGTTGTGGCGTATGAATATCTTGGTAGTGGCGGCGGCAGTGTTGGAAACCCTGGGGAAGTCTTTGTCGACGAAAACGGAGATGGGACACTTGATGAAGAAGGGGAAGAAGTCGGTTATGTTGTGCTAAAAGAGAAGGGTTTCCGTGGCACAGAAGCGACTCACGTCTATAGTCTCGGCAACCGAAATATTAATCCGCGCGATTTCACACTCACCATCCTCCGACAGGGGCAAAGCGAGACGTTCCAAACGAGTAGCGGCTCTGCCCCCTACATCGAAATCTTCGGTCTCGACCAAAACGGTGACGGTAACGTCGATGCCCAGTTCATAGACTACGATAGAGGTATTCTTCGTTTTCCAACAACATACGGCACACATCCGTTTCAAATCACAGATCCGAACCACCCGTATTATGCCTACCGTGATACGCTCAGCAACAACGCCATCTATCTTGAAGGTGTCCGAACAGATGCCCAAATCTATACGATTATCGCCGATTACGCGTACCAATCAGAGACGTACAATGTCGGTTTATTCGTCATCCCAAACAGTGAAACCGTTCGCCTCAACGGTCGTCTCCTGACCCGCGACACCGATTACATGATGCTTTATGAAGTTGGCACCCTTCGTTTCTTCAGGCAGCTCGATGAGTTTGATGAGATTGTTGTAGAATTTGAAAAGACACCGTTTGGCGGTTCATCACAACAGGCTGTCGTCGGTGCCTGGTTAGAGTACACACATAAACCGAAGCCTAAATCGGGGAGAGAACAGAGCCTTGAGGATAGATTTAACCGATTAGGCGGTATGCAAACGATGGACCCGACCCTTGGCACCGGAACCCAAGACGCTTTCGGTGAAACTTTTTCGAGAGGCAGAAGTGGTGGTTTCGGGAGGAGTGGTTTCGGCGGCGGTTTTGGACGTAGTGGATTTGGTGGCGGCTTCGGTGGCGGCGGCTTTGGGGGTGGTTACAGCAGTTACGGCGGTCTCGGCGGTAGGTCTCGGAGTTACGGCAGTTACGGCAGCAGGATGAACTACTTTAACCCTGTTTTCCAAAAAGGATTCGCATTATCAACGGGTTATATTCTGAATACCGGACAAAAACCGGCGGAAATACCAGATGTCAACGGCGTTCCCAACCGTTTACAAGCCGTCAACGTAAACACCAGTTTCGGTAGAGAATTCAATATTGCAGGCATCTTCAATCTATTACCCTTCATTAATATGCGAAACTTCCCACTTTCTCTCGACTTTAGTGGGGAAGCCGCTTACTCACACAATAACCCGAATAGTATAGGTGTCGCACTCATTGATAGTATGGAGGGTGCAAAGGAAGCGACAACAGTTCCTACGCTGAAATACAACTGGAAACATAGCAGTTTACCCTATGTTTCACGAAACCAAACGACAACTGGAAATCCATCGGATTATCGAGTTATACCGACCAATGACAACAGAGCCGTTTTCAGAGTTGTCCTGAAAGATAAAAACGAATCCGAAGCGATCGGAAATTACATGCGAAATCGGGATGTTCCTGCTTCCTCAATCCAACCGCTCTCCCTCTCGACCGAAGAACGGCTTATTATGGAACTCGGCTACGATTTCAGAGATGTCGTTGCAGAATGGGGCGGCTTTTCAAACGGTCTATCCGCATCAGGTGTAGATTATTCGGAACGCGGTTTCCTCGAAATCTGGCTACGCGTCCAAGGAGACGATAACGTGACACTGCACTTGAACCTCGGTGTAGTGAACGAAGATACCGATGAAGACAAGCGGTTGGACAGCGAAGATCTTCCTGATACGCTAATTGACACAAACGGGGATGGCAGTGTTGATGCTTTAGATTTGGACTTGGAGAATCTCTCAGACGTTGACCGCTATCGCGGAAACGGCACACTGGATACCGGTGAAGACGTAGGATGGAATTACGATGGACCGCTTGGTGGCATCTCTGTCGGTGAAGATAATCAAATCCTCGACAGTGAAGACCTCAACGGGGACGGTGTACTCGATGGTGCTGATGCCTACTTTGAAATTTCAATCCCCCTGAATGACATTCCGAATGAGTGGATCAAAAGCAAAAACGCAAATGACTGGATGTTCCTGAGTATTCCGCTCTCGAAATTTACGCCGACGGGTTCGCGGCTCCCCAGTCTTGTGTTCGTGCAGCATTTCCGGTTCTGGTTGAGCAAAAACGCACCCGGCAACGCACAAGGCACCTTGCAGTGGGCATCCATCGAAATTGTTGGAAACAAATGGCAACAGGGAATTATAACCCGCTCCGCCTCGCAAATCAATCCGGAGGTTGAACCGACACTTAGCGATCCTGCGCTTACATCTACAGGTGAAACACTCTCAACAAGCACAATCGTCGACGATACCCTCGAAAAGTTCATCGTTGGCACAAAAGACAACTTTAGCTACGATGATTATCAGAGCGCGTATCTTGACATTGAGGACAATGAACTCTTCAAAAAACTGCATCCATTCACAGCAACGTCCCTCGGCTTTCAAACGCAACAGCAACGCGAACAGACGCTGAGTCTTGAGTACTACCTCTTCCCAGGATCTTACGGTGTTACTTCTAAACAACTGAAAGGTTTAACGCAAAGCGAAGGACAAGACTTCAGCAAACACGATACGCTTCGCTTTTGGCTCTATGGTGACAAAAGCGATACAACCTTTGTTTTGCAACTCGCCCCGACCGTCCGTACCGGCTATCGCAGCTCGTTTTATAGTTCAGACCCGTTCGTTGATCAGACGCAGGAAGAAGATGTCAATGTTTTTGAGAATCTAACAGACTACTATGAATATACGGTGCCGATCGATTTTGACGGCTGGAAATTAATTGAAATCGATCTGCGAGATTTACACAGGAATGCCTATCCCGATGTAGTGGTCAGCGAACAGCAGTCAGCGGTCAGTGATCCGTCTCTTGTAGGGGCAGACACACCACCCACAAGTACGGATAGCCAACCGATAGATGATGCGCCCGATGGACACCCTGATGGCTTCGCGATTCGTGGGGGAAATAGCACGCGACTCTCGATTAAAAACATTGGTGGTATCCTATTGGGTATTCGTAATAACACTGACCGTGAAATTAGCGGTGAGATCTGGGTGAACGAGATCCATCTCGGCGACCCGCTCGTCCGTGCCGGATGGGCGCGGCGTGGCAATATGTCAGTTGGTCTCGGTAATATCGTTAAATTGCGCGGCGGTTATGCGAGCCAAGACAAAGACTTTGAAAGCGGTGCTGGTGAAGTCGGCAGACAACGGCTTTCTTCACGCGGATATAGCACGACGAACAACGATTACAACATTGATGCAGATGTCACCCTTTTTCCGTGGCTCCCCGTCCGATATGCCATCCGACAACAAGAGACGGAAACCGAGAGCCAGCGAGGTGGTTATAGTAGTTTTCAGAGCGGGAAAAGCGAAATTCGGAGCCGAGATTTTTCTGTGCAATTCAACCGAAACCCGTTTCCAAACCTCGGCTTCGCTTATAACTACCAAGATTTCTGGAATGAACGTCAGGGAACGCAAATTAGTCATCTCTATACCGGCAGTTTTCGTTACGATCTCGGTTCAAAACTCGGCGTTAATGCCCAGTATCGCCACGAGGATATACTCGCAAAGCCGGAAACTGCGACGGATACGGGAACCTCAACTTCCAGTTCCTATTACAGTTACGGTTACGGCAGAAATCGGGACGAAAAAACAGATAGTGGTACAATAACGTTAAATATTAGTCCGACAAACATCTTCAGCCTAAGCCCAACTTACGATATTAGCCGGACGCTTGAAAGACGAGAAGATCGCAGTTCCAGAGCACCCTTTGGTAGTAACGTAGCAACAGAGCCAGAAACCGCTGAAGCCGAAGAAGAGATAGAACCCGACTTCTCAATTGCGCAGCGCGAACACCGCTTGTCGCTCACACCGCGTCTCAATCGGGATCTGCTTGGGATGCGACCTACTGTCACAAGCCGGATGAGTTTCCGTGAGAATTGGTTCAGCGAGGAAAAAAATGCTTCACTCAATGGAAACGTTAGCCTTGGGATGAATCTACGCATCGAAAAATGGTTCGGATGGCTTTTAAATAGCGAACCGCAAACCGCGAATAGCGAACCGCGAATAGCCGATAGCGAACCGCAAACCGCGAATAGCGAACCGCGAATAGCCGATAGCGAACGGCTACGTGAAAGTGGTATTGACGAGACACAAATCCAAGAACTCGAAGAAAAACGTGGTGATTGGATTGAACGCGATAAGACAGTGGACGGCGAACCGCGAACCGCGAATAGCGAACCGCCAACGGTTTCCAACAGCCAACAACAAGATGGGATTCTGAACCGAATTCTAAAAAGTTTTACCGTTAGCACGAACGCCAACTTTACGGCGACCGAATCGTATCGACGGCTTGCATCCGGTCAGTCCCTGATAGAAATCTATTCGCTCGCGGAAGATGCAAAGGAACGGACGAACTCGCGACGGAGCAACCGTTATACGTTGCGAAGCTCGGTAGATCCGTGGAAATGGGCATCCTTTGGTGCAAACGCCAGTACCTCTGATAGTTTCCGAAAGAGCTCGGGTAGTATCTATACATCGCACGCAGAATCTTATGAAACCGACCTAAAACTGACTGCGAGGGAAACCACCAGTTTCCAATTACGTTATAGTTTCACGAAACGAGACAATACAACGCAGGAAGCAACGCTCAGCGATAGCGCCGCGCACACACCATCACTCAGTTGGATACACACATGGGGGAAAGAGATCCGAACAGCATTGGGGATCCGTACGACTTTCCAAGATCAGCAGCGAAGTGGTATTCAAAGCAACGCCTTTATCGTCACACCAAATCTGAGTGTTGACTACCGCTACCGCACAGAAAACGGGATACGCCTCCCGTTTTTCGGCAGAATCCCACTGCAACACGATCTGGAGTTAACCAACACCCTCTCTTGGGCGATTCGGCGGGAGCAATTCGGCGCAAACCGTGAAGAACGTTCGGAACGCTACGAGACAACGCTGCGCGTCGGATACAAAATTAGCACACATATCACAGCAAACCTCCATCTCGGTGTCAGCTATAATAACGACAGAGTTGAAGAGGGTAGGGACTTTCTCTCCATCGCAAGCGCGCTGACCATCCGCGGCGAGATTCAGTAACATCCTTAGCATAACCCAGAAAAAAATTGAACAGAAAAGCAATCTATGGTATAGTGGCTATTGGTTAAAGGTTGTCGGTTAAGAGACCTCGTGGAATTCAAGCACTACGTAACTGTCACAGCCAATAACCAATAACTAACAACCATCAGCAAAGGAAAAATATGACTGGAAATAATACAGACATACCCCGCCCAGAGTATCCCCGTCCTGACTTTCAACGCGGCACATCAGAAGGTATTGACTGGATATGCCTCAACGGCACGTGGGAGTTCGCTTTCGATCCAGATGATACGGGCGAACAAGAGAAGTGGTTCACCTCGGAATCAATTGCCGATTCACCGTGGACGTTGAAAATACAGGTACCCTATCCTTGGGAAAGCCTCGCAGCATGGGGAGAAGAAGAACAAGCAGATAACGAAAACTACCTGAGTAAAAATGCCTATCTCACACCTGAAGAGGTCACCTGCGGCGGTATTGAGCGGAGCGGCAATTACCGCGAAGCACCCCGACACACCATCGGATGGTACCGTAAAACTGTATCTGTTCCAGAAACATGGAACGGCAAACGGACGATCCTGACTTTCGGCGCAGTAGACTGGCACGCAAAAGTTTGGGTAAACGGCGAATACATCGGCGAACATGAGAATGGATACCTTCCATTTGAACTTGACATCACAGACGCACTCACACCCGGAGCATCTACAGTCATCGTCGTTCGTGCCTACGATGCCCAGGACCACGGTGAACAACTCGCCGGAAAACAGATAGGTTGGTACGAACGCACCAGTGGCATCTGGCAGACGGTTTACCTTGAACCCAGAAATGCAACGTACATCCAGCAATGCCATATCACCCCTGATATCGACAACAGCACCGCCACGCTTGACATCACTATTGACGGAGAAGTCAGTGCGGGAACCACGCTCAACTATCAGTGCGTTTCTCCTATGGGAGAAATAGCGGGCAGCGGGCAGCGGGCAGCAGTCGATGGAACGGAAGCCGACAACACGGTGAAAGGTATAAGGGCGGGGACTACACTTACAATTCCTATCAATATTCCCCGAGAACACCTACATCTCTGGGATGTGGATACACCGCACCTCTATAACGTCACACTGACGTTGACATCAGGGGAATCTGTTATTGACAGAGTTTTCACCTACTTTGGGATGCGGAAAGTTTCCATTGCAAAAGCCCCGGGTGGGGACTACCAGTATATCTACCTTAATAACCGTCCCGTTTATCTGCTCGGTGCTCTGAATCAGTCTTTCAATCCGGAAGGCGTATACACCTTCTTCACAGACGAAGCGATCCGACGGGACATCGAACGCGCAAAGGAATTCGGGTTCAATTTCCTGCGTTTGCATATTAAAGTAGACGAACCGCGCCTCTATTACTGGGCTGATAAATTAGGTATGCTCTTTATGTGTGATATTCCTAACTTCGGGAACTACACGGAGAAAGCACAAGCCCGGTTTGTAGAAACGCTTCGCGGGAACATAGCGCGCGATTACAATCATCCGTCAATCATCTCATGGTGCAATTTCAACGAAACGTGGGGACTCGGCGGTAGAGAGTATAAAGAGATGCCTGAACGCCAGGAATGGGTGCGTGAGATGTATCACCTCGCTAAATCCTTAGATGAGACGCGCCTGATAGAAGACAACTCTCCATGTCTGTATGACCACGTGGAAACCGACATCAATTCGTGGCACTTCTACATTAATGATTATGAACAAGCGAAGGAACACATCGCGAACGTTGTCCAAGAGACGTACCCGGGTTCAGCGTTTAACTACGTTGGTGGTAACGTACAGACGGATGCGCCGTTGATTAATAGTGAATACGGCGGTATCTCAGCGGGTGCGGGGGATAAGGATGTCTCTTGGTGTTTCAAATACCTTACCAACGAACTCCGCCTCCATCCGAAAATCTGCGGCTACATCTACACAGAGTTGCAGGACATCGAGTGGGAGCACAACGGTTTCATGAACTACGACCGATCGATAAAGGCATTCGGATATGACTATCTGGATATCAATACACTTGACTTTATCGCTATCGACTATCCGCCGGGTAAAACGGTTGCGCCGGGTGAACGGATAAAAGCCGACATCTACGCGAGCCACTTCTCACATAAAACCATTACAGAGACAACCCTTCATTGGCGACTGGACACAATGTTAGCGACTGGACACGTTACAC
This sequence comes from Candidatus Poribacteria bacterium, assembly GCA_965232115.1. Classification (GTDB taxonomy): domain Bacteria; phylum Poribacteria; class WGA-4E; order WGA-4E; family WGA-3G; genus WGA-3G. The sequence goes on along the minus strand of OZ246958.1, from coordinate 539,381 downwards.
GCGGATGTGTATCAGGAAAAGTTGAGATTCCATTCCCACAATATCAGGTGGAGCAGGTGCATGAACTCGAACTTGTCGTACCAGACATTCATCCGGCAGTCGGCACATTGCATATCTGGGTAACAGATGGCACAGGTACTATTGTCGCTCGTAACTTCATCAACTTCGAGCACTTCGTAGAGGCGGTCGCCCCAATCGAATCAAGTGGTTCAAAACAAATTACGCTCAACTACGTCCCTGACAACATATCCGCATCCTCTTGGGGGGAATCAACAAAGCGTGAACAACTTTTCTCTGGAGTTGGGAGCGGTTATGTCGAATATGAGATCTCATTGCCAGAGGGACTTAATCCAGCAGAGGTTGCAGAAATGGAACTCATTTTTGAAGCCTCCAGCGCGTATAGTGGTGCCCGTCAAACGGAGCCGGAGAAACATACATCGGATGTAACGATCTCTGTCAACGGCGTTGAAATAGACACTATCCGCATTCCCGATTGTCCAGCCGATGCCCGCGGTGTCCTCTCTTACATCCACGGAGAACCAGGTATTTACGGCTATCTTTACAATATCAAGTTTGAGGCATCAGATGTCCTGAATGGTGCATCAGACACGCTAACAGTCCTTTATGAAGCGAAAGATGGATTCGCACTCTACGGTGCGCGCATGGGCAGATACCCCACTGGACCGCATCTGCGTATTGGCTATCAGCAGTCGGAAACCATTAGCGATCAGTAGAGCGTGTAGTTTTTGTAAATGTTTTGTCCACCACAAGCGAGTTACTGACCCCAAATGGTTGACGACCATTAAAAAAAGGAAAAATTTATGGCAAGCCCTGAATTTGTATTCACGCGTTATTCTAACTTAGAGATTTCTTGGCCCTTTGTACACGAACAGATGGTGAGCCGGTTAGAAGAACTCGGCGTAACACTTGTTCTCAACACCGACAGCCGAGATCCTATCCATGAACAGATCGATTTAAGTGAAACGATCGGAATATCTCACTTCGGTGGAAACCTGACTGAAGCCTGTATCGCAGCAGCCCCAAAACTCAAAGTGCTTGGCGCGATGACAGATAATTCTGGACACGGTATCCCGTATCAGGCACTTCAGGCGCGCGGGATCCCAGTTATTGAATCGACGCGAGCGTGGTCGCAATCCGTGGCAGAATGTGCTTTCGGTCTCGCTTTGTCTTCGCTGCGCCGGACAGCACAATGGCACCTGCGGATGGCAAATCGTGAAAAACTGTGGGATTGGGAAAACCCAATGTGGGGTTCACTCAATGCACGGGAAAGCGGGGGCCCACTCGATAAACTCCCTGCTGCACACCAGTTCTGTGACGATCCTGATTTTGTTAACGGCGACCTCGGCACGAAAAACATCGGGGTTATTGGACTCGGGCAAATTGGTGGAAAAATCGCGAAATGGTGTCGGGTTTTCGGGGCAACGGTGAGGGGTTTTGATCCGTACGTCCCGGACGCACTCCTTCAAGAGTGGGATGTGCAACGTACGGATATGGACACGCTTGCGGATACCTCAGATATCGTGTTTGTGGCGGTCCCACCGACCCCGTCAGCGCGACATCTGTTGAATCGAGAACGTATCAATCATCTGCGGAAAGGCAGTCTGGTTGTTGTGATTACGCGGGCACACGCTGTGGACATGGAAGCGTTGCGGGAACGGATTGTAAAAGACGAACTCGCTGGTGCCTTCGACGTTTACGACATCGAACCCGTCCCTATCGATGACGAATTGCGCAATAGGGATAACGTCGTCCACACACCGCATATCGCTGGTAGAACGGAAGATTCCAACCTACGCGTGGCAGATATGACGGTAGACGATTTTGTGCGCGTGCTAAACGGTGAAACGCCACTCGGCGCGTTGACACCGAAAGCCGTTGAGGTCCGAACCTCACCCAACCCGAATCAATAGCAAGTAGTTGTCGGTTGTCAGTTGTTAGTTAAGAGGCAACATGTAACAATCCACCTTAACTTAGGCGTTTCAACAAGGGTAGATTGTTACCAAAGTCTTCTTAACCAACAACCGATAATCAACAACCATTAACACAAAAATGCCCTCCAAAATCGTATATAAAAACCTCATTCGCACAGACATTGCAGACATGGCACCCTATACGCCGATTGTTCCGTTTGATGTCCTGAGTAAACGCCTCGGTATTACTCCTGAAAACATCATTAAACTTGATGCGAACGAGAACCCTTATGGACCCTCACGGCGTGTACATCAAGCGTTGGCAAACGAAACCTATTATCACATATACCCAGACCCGGACAGCACATCGCTCCGTCAGGCACTCGGTCAATACACAGATGTTGATGAAAGCCATATCGTTGTTGGACACGGCGCAGACGAACTTATTGATCTCATCATTAGGTTATTCATCGCTCCTGGGGATGCAGTCATTAACTGCCCACCAACGTTCGGAATGTATCGCTTCGACACAGAACTTAACGGTGGCAGCACAATCGATGTTGCGCGAAAAGCGGATTTTTCGTTAGACCTTGAATCAATAGTCGCGCTGGCTAACAACGACAGGAACCTCAAAATCATCTTTATTACCAGTCCAAACAATCCTGACGGCGGGACGCTTGACGACGCGTGCCTTCGGGAGCTCTTGGAGCTGCCATTGATCGTTGTCCTGGATGAAGCCTATATTGAATTCGCTGGCGGGAGTCGCGCGGATTGGGTTTTAGCGCATGAAAACCTGATTGTGCTTCGGACATTCAGCAAGTGGGCAGGATTGGCAGGATTAAGGGTCGGATATGGGGTCTTTCCGCAGTGGATCCTTTCACATTTGCTGAAGATTAAGCAGCCCTACAATGTAAACGTTGCTGGCGCGACAGCGGCACTGGTTTCCTTGTCGGATGTGGATTACTTGCGGGAGAATGTGAAAAAAATTGTAGAAGAACGCGGAAGGCTTCACCGAGCACTACAGGAATTCGACTTTTTGGAGCCGTATCCGAGCGAGGCGAATTTCATCTTATCGCGAGTCATCGGAAGAGATGCAGCAGAACTGAAAGCAGCGTTAGCCGAGCAGGGCATTCTCATCAGATATTTTAACACGCCACGCCTGCAAGACCACGTCCGGATCAGCGTCGGTACACCCTCACAAACATCAGTATTACTGAAAACGCTATCAGCACTATAGAGATTTGGAAAACCTACCCTTAAAGCGTGCTATACGGTTCCAAGACCTCTTCAACAAGGCGAGTGTTTGGAAACCATCCGACAACTTTCTGAAGCACCTCATCAAGCAGGACATCCGGACAAGAAGCACCGGCAGTCAGGACGACATCAATAGGCGTTTCTAACGCTGGCACCTCGACCGTCTCAAAAAGCCAACTTTCTGTAATCTTCACCGTTTTCGTTTCTAAGTCAAGATGGCGGATCTGTTTGGGACTGAGCAGTTCGTCTGCATTTCGGACAAAATAGGTAGGGAGATGCTGTTGACAAAGTTCTACAAGATGGCTTGTATTAGAAGAGTTGTATCCACCGACGACAACGGCTACATCACCACCATCAGCAATAAGCGCGAGTGTGGCATCCTGATTTTCTTTTGTCGCATAACAGAGGGTGTCTTTCGTATCAGCAAAATGCGTAGATACTTCGGCATCGCTATACGTTTTCCCGACAGCCTCTCGTAGCAAATCCGCAATCGCTTCTGTTTCGGTGGCAAGCATAGTCGTTTGATTGACAACACCAATGCGTTTGAGATGAACGGTCGGATCGAAGCCCGGAGAGAAACGATCGGCGAATTTCTCAAAGAAGAAGTCAGTGCCTTTTTCACCCGATATGACGCTTGCTAACGCCCGGGCTTCCTCAAGATCGCGAACCACGACAACAGGCGCGCTTGCTTGGGCGTGGGAAAACGTCGCGCGCGTTTCCTCATGATACCGTTTTCCGTGAATAACAACGGTATAATCCTGCTTGCCAATTTCTTCACTCCGCCGCCAAACCTTCTCAACAAACGGACAAGTCGTATTATAAGCCGTGAGGGTAACGCCTCGCTCTTTAAGAGACTGCTCGACTTCAAGCGTAGTTCCGAATGCGGGAACAATAACGACATCATCGGGCATCAAAATGTCGAAAGGGAGCAGCGACGCGCCAGCAGTATCCATCAGGAACCGGACCCCTCGCTCCCTTAAATTTTCGTTCACGTGGGGATTGTGAATAATTTCAGACAACAAGAAGATGCGTTTATCGGGGTTTTCTGCCAACGCTCGGTAGGCAATTTCAATGGCATTTTCGACACCGTAACAGAAACCGAAGTGGCGCGCGATCTTAAAGCGAACAGGTCCAAAGTCCAATAACGTAGGGGAAAGGTCCCGCTTTCGGGCATCAGTTTCTCGGCGGGCGTGTTTTACGACGGATATGATCGGACTGTGGTAGAAATGAGGCAGTTCAAATGTTCGGGGCATTTGCGTTTTCTTCCAGTCAGTTCAGCTAACTTAGGCACTCAGGACCTTCCGTCCCTTCGCGCGGCGGCGCGAGATCGTTTGTCTTCCATACCGCGTAGACATGCGCTTACGGAACCCAAATTTATTTTTCCGTTTACGACGATGCGGTTGATATGTGCGTTTCATGAGCAGCTCCTTTCCTCTGTCTTGATGCCAAGCGAATGCGGAATTACGTCCTTTTTTTCTGCGTCGTGCATTTAGTATCAGTTCGCCAGAAAGCATTATATTTTGTTTTAAAATGATACGCCATTTTTGAGTGATTGTCAAATTTTTTCCTACTTTTTTTCTAACAAACCGTCAAAAAAATAGATTGACAAAATTTCGATTTCGGTCCAAAATGTTTTATCAACGGTACTCATGCTACGGATTTGCCAGGATAAAATTTTTTGACATTTTTGCAAAAAAGTGGTATGATATTTTTTAGTATTAATTCTTATAATAGCAAGCCTGAGTGGACGTTAAATTTACATGTATTCCAAACAAAGCGTCCAAAAAAGAGACAACCTGAAAGCATTTGCTCACAAGTAAAGTAGGCAGTGTATGGCTTGCAAATAGTAATGGAAGGTACACGTAGAATTTAGGACTTACCTCATGCGGCAGACCCCAAACGAAATTTGGTTAGAAATACTCGAAAAACTCAGCGATGCGGCGCGACAGGATGTCTATCTTCATCAAGTAGTCCCTCTCTCAATTACAGCAGAAGCCCTGAATATAGCTGTTCCGTCTGCGTATACGCGTGCCAGGATTGAGGAGCGGTTTCGCGCCGATATCCAACGGGTGTTAGCCACATTAATCGGTGCCCAATGTGCCCTTATCCTCACAGTAGATGAATCAACTTCCGATGATGACGAAGATCTGAGTGAGATACAATCCGAAAGACCGACCAGCCGAAATAATACTTCACTTGATGACCCACCGGCACCACTCCGACAAGTTCAGACAGGACTTAATCCAAATTATAGATTTGACCGGTTCATTGTCGGTTCCAGCAATCGTGTATGCCACGCAACTGCTTTGGCTGTCTCGGAAAATCCTGGACGCGACTACAACCCGCTTTTTATATACGGTGAAGTGGGATTAGGCAAAACGCATTTGTTGCATGCCATTGGCAACCGGCTTTCAGTGAATCAGCCAGAAAAGAAAGTGTTGTACGTTACGTCAGAAACCTTCATGAACGAGTACGTAGAATCTATCGTCAATCGTACATCGGCACAGGGCTTCCGCACAAAATACCGAACTGCCGACATGCTCCTTATAGACGATATACAGTTCTTGCAGCGGAAAGAGGGAACACAAGAGGAATTTTTTAATACTTTTAACGACCTTCACATGAACTCAAACCAGATAGTCATGACCAGTGACCGTCCCCCCGGTAATCTCGAAAACTTAGAGGAACGCCTCCGCTCGCGCTTTGAATGGGGGATGGTCGCTGAGATCGACCGACCACAATATGAGATGCGCATCGCAATCCTTCAGCAAAAATGTCAAGACCAAGGCATGGCGCATCTCCCGAATGAAGTGTTGAGTTACATCGCCGAGGTGGTCACGACGAATATCCGAGAACTTGAAGGTACACTTGTGCGTCTTATGGCACAGGCATCTATACTTAAGGAGCAACTGAGTATAGACTTTGCGCGGCAGGTCCTCGGAGATGTCGGTTCCGTCTCTCCGCTGCGTCAACGGAAATCTGCAACGGCAAAAGGGATACAGACAGCCGTCGCCGACTACTTTGATATTGAAGCAGCTGACCTTGTGTCTCAAAAACGAACCAGAGGATTGGCATACCCCCGGCAAGTCGCGATGTATCTGTGCAGAGAATTAACGCAAATGTCATACGCAAATATCGCACAAGCGTTTAACAGAGAAAACCATACGACTGTTATTCACGCATGCAAACAGATAGAAAAAATAATGGACGATAGCGACGATGATCGGAAAGCAATTACTACGCTCATCAATCAATTCCGCTAACGAACACCAATTTCAGCGTTTCCTATCAATCTACTCTCTGTACCTCAATTTGTATGGCACACTTTTTTGCAGAACTCAGGTGCTGTATTGCCTCTAATCCTGTTAACAACTTGTGCATAACTCTATTAAAATTGTGGATAACTTGTGCATAATCGAGTTTTAAAATTGTGGATAACTTGTGGATAACTTGTGCATAACTCTATTGAAATTGTGGATAACTTGTGCATAATTCAGACATTATTTCTTTTTGTGGATAACCTGTGGATAACTCGAAAAGTTATCCACAATCTATCAACAGGGTAGTTACCAGTGACAGCAAGGGTTTAAGGGAGTTATCCACTTATCAACAGCCCCTACTACTACTACTAATTTAAGATCTTGTATATATATCGTAATTAGTACTAATAGGAGGCGTTGTGGATAAGTTAACAAGGGAAAGAAAAAGAAAAAATTCTAAGTTAGTATTTCTTATCACACACAATCGTGTTTTACGCATGAATCCATAAGCAAATCAAAACATTTTTTATCTACCACAAACCAATGCTTTTAAATAACATCATTCTGCGTAATTTTCGTAACTATGTCGACTGCGAAGTGAGTTTTTCCAAGCCAGTTAACCTGATCATCGGCGGGAATGCACAGGGAAAAACGAGTCTGCTTGAAGCAATCTACTTCCTTTGCACCGCTGAATCTCACCGCGCCACGCGAGATGCCGAACTCATCCGACACAACGAACCCGGTTTTTACCTGAAAGGCGTGTTGACAAATAGCAGCAATGATGTCATATCTCTTGAGGCATCGAAGCGTGCCCGTGGGCAATTTAAGCTGATAAAGAACGGCGTTCTTCATACGAAACGCTCTGAATGGATTGGACAGTTCAACGCCGTATTTTTCGCGCCGGAATCTCTAATATTAGTGAAAGGGGCGCCCGCAGAACGGCGACGCTTTCTGGATCTGCTGATTGCACAGATTGATAGCAGTTATCTACAGCATTTACAGAAATATCAGCTAGTTCTCAAACAACGGAACGAATTGCTAAAACAAATTCGTACAACTTTTGTGGACGCGGCTCAGTTAGACGCTTGGGATAAACTTTTGCTCACGCACGGCACTGCTATTACGCTAAAACGTTTACGAGTGTTCGACCAGTTGAAAGACTATGCTATGCACAACCATCAAAAACTTACCGGTGGTCAAGAAAACTTGGCGTTGACCTATCGTTCCGCATCAGTGCAGGACGATAGGACAGACAACAATTCGGAACCCGAATCTGCAGACCCAAATTTGTTGGCTGAATCTGAAGTTGAATCGGTTCCAATTACGAGCGAAAGCGAGATTACAGTGCAATTTCGTGAGACATTAAAGTCTTCACGCGCCGCAGATCTACAGAGAGGGACAACGTTAGTCGGACCGCACCGGGACGATTTCCTCATCGAATTGGAGAATCCACCATCTACGGTCCTAAGCGAGAACGAATCGCAAATTTCGGACAATGATGAAGAGAAAGTGATAAGCGAATACGACCTTCTAAGAGAAAAAAATGGGACATGTCGCGAAGTCGCGCGCGCTTACGGGTCGCAAGGGCAACAGCGGACTATCGCGTTGGCACTCAAATTGGCGGAATTAGAATTAATTCATGCCACAACCGGGCGAAACCCGATAGTACTTCTGGATGATGTTACCTCGGAGTTGGACTATAAACGCATAGGCTACCTGTTAGGCGTTCTCCAAAATCTGAGTGCCCAGACTTTCATCACAGCGACGCACGCTGAACCGCTTGTGCATCATCTCCATGAAGCCAATGTTCTCACCGTTAAAAACGCCCGAATTAGCCAATCAGCCCACTCTGAAAAGTAAGTGTAAAAAAACGAGGTCACAGATGCAGAAAACAGAGAATGTAGGTGATATCCTCACAGAAATTATCCGGCGAAATGATCTTGAACCTAAGATGGTTGAACAGAAAGTCTTCGACCTCTGGCGGAAACGCCTCGGTGTCCCGTTCGGTACGAAAACACTACCCGTATCACTTTCAGATGGAGTCCTGAAAATCTATACTGAATATCCGCCTTATAGGAGAGAACTCTTACTCCACAAACCGAAAATCATAGCCGATCTGAATGCAGAATTGGGGCAGCCCATTCTCACAGATATCCGGATAGAATTGCGTCCAGTTCGGACAGCACCGCCTCACGATAGAAATACAAATCAGTCCGAATCCCGCCGCGAACCAGCACAGCCAGCCAGCACCGACACTCCTCGTCGGATAACCCCCGAAGAATTAGAACGAATTGAGCAGACACTTGCCAATGTAACAGATACAAAATTAAAAAAATCGCTTCGACAATTATTCACTACACAGAGTGAAGATAACCCTTGACAAAGGCGGAAAAATAAGGTATTCTATTTATTAAGGCACCAAGCGGTGTCCAGCAGAACAAAGGATATTCTACCCACAATACTGAAACCATTTCACTCTTTATTACGTCATACTTAATATATATTTTTTTAAGATCCAGTCGCTCTAATCCATAGGGCATGTCCACCCAACCCAAACCGATGGTTAATTCCATTCGGTCAACCCATAGCGAGGTACCACACGAAATATGCCAAAACAAGAACGAACATATACAGCCAGTGACATACAAATTCTTGAAGGTCTTGAAGCCGTCAGGAAACGTCCAAGCATGTACATTGGTAGCACAGGTCCAGCGGGACTGCACCATCTCGTCACGGAATTAGTGGATAACTGTATAGACGAACTCGGTGCCGGCTATGGTACGCAAATTGAAGTTACAATCCACAGTGACGGTAGTGTCACCGTCGCTGACGATGGTCGCGGTATCCCCGTTGATACGCATGCGGCAACAGGTCTTTCCGCGCTTGAAGTTGTTATGACTACGTTACACGCTGGCGGTAAGTTCGATGGTCGTGAACAGGTGGGTTACCAAACTGCCGGGGGGTTACACGGTGTCGGTGCTTCCTGTGTCAACGCCCTTTCTGAATGGCTTCACGTCCAGGTCCAACAAAATGGAGGCATCTACAAACAACGGTATGCACGCGGCATCCCAAAGACCAAGGTAAAAAAAACCGGTTCGAGTAAAAAAACCGGGACTCGGACGACCTTCATGCCGGATGCCGAAATATTTGATACGCTCGATTTTTCTTATGATATCCTCCGCGATAGATTAAGAGAACTCGCATTTCTCAACAAAGGGGTCCGCATCCAATTTTTGGATGAGCGTGCCGCAGAGACTTCGGAACCGGTTACTTTTCAATATGAGGGTGGCATCGCTTCTTTTGTCACCTACCAAAACCAGAATAAAGAGGTTCTGCATCCGAAGCCTATTTACATAGAAGGTATTCAAGAAGAAACCAAAGTCGAAATCGCTTTTCAGTTCAATAACACGTACACGGAAAATATTAGTTCCTACGCCAATAACATCCGAACTTCGGAAGGCGGTTTTCACGAAAGCGGTTTTAAGAGTGCTATCACCCGTGCCTTCAAAACTTATGCGACTGACAACGACCTCCTCCGAAACGTTAAGATAAATCTCACCGGTGAAGACATCCGTGAGGGGATGACCGCGATCGTCAGTGTGAAAGTGCCGGAACCACAATTTGAAGGGCAAACGAAATCCAAACTTGGAAACACAGAGGTTGAAGGCATCGTCCAAAGTTTTGTCAGAACCCAACTCAAAACGATTTTAGAAGAAAGTCCGCGCGTTTCCAAACTGATCGTCCAGAAAGCGATCCAAGCCGCACAAGCACGAGAAGCTGCACGCAGTGCACGCGAAGTTATCCGTCGTAAAAGTGTTCTCGACTCCGCATCAATGCCGGGTAAACTCGCTGATTGCTCTGAAAGCGATCCGACCCGAACCGAACTGTTCCTTGTAGAGGGAGATTCCGCCGGTGGAACTGCTAAACAGGGTCGTGACCGGCAAAATCAAGCGGTACTACCATTAAAAGGTAAAGGTATCAACGTAGACAAAGCAAGGCTTGATAAAATACTCAAGAACGCCCAAGTCATTGATATTGTAACTGCCTTGGGAACAGGAATTGGCACCGAAGAATTTACGCTTGAGAAACTTCGGTATTCCAAAGTTATTATCATGGCAGATGCCGATGTTGACGGTGCCCACATCCGAACGCTACTTTTAACGTTTTTCTTTCGTCAAATGCCTGAAATCATCGCCTCTGGGCATCTGTACATCGCTCAACCGCCACTTTATCTGATAAAGAAAGGCAGGAGTGCCCAATATCTACAGGACGATGAAGCGATGGAAGACTATCTGTTGACTCTGGTTTTGGACACTGTCAAGATAACAAACGCCCGACGGGGTGTCCCTTACGCAGCGTCAGAATATAAAACAATCGCCGGTTCTATCCGCAAGGTTCAAACTATCCTTGAACAACTCGTCCAAAGCGGCATTGCGCCTGAAGAATTATCCATGTATCTGAAAACAGGTCAAGCCACCGAGACTACGGGGACAGGAGACCTTACAGATAATGTAGATCAACTCCTAACGATGCTTGAGTCTTCTCCGATGCGTAACGCCAGCATAGCGGATAACCTGCAAGTTTCTGACACAATACAATCAATCGGTGCACCGCCTGTAGATGATACGCAAATCACATTTCTGGATGCAGATGGAGAGGCACAAAGCCAGCAAGATACTAAGGCAACAACCGAGCAACACGAAGCGCACACCACAAAGCCGATGGTTGCCCGTCGGACCTTGTATCACGAGCTACAGCGCGAATTAGAAAATCTCGCTGCGTTTGACATCAAAGACACGGATTTCCTGCCAGAAAAAGAGATGGATGAAGCCAAAAGCAAGAAACTGTTCAGCATTCAGTCTGAAGACAGCGACATTTATCATGCTGGGGATGTTTTTTCATTGATGCAATATCTTTTTGAGATAGAACATCGCGGATTGACGATCACACGCTTCAAAGGATTGGCGGAAATGAACGCCGAGCAGTTGCGTGAAACCACTATGAGCCAAGATGAACGCGTGCTTTTAAGAGTCACACTTGACGATGCTGTTGAAGCTGACCGCGTCTTCACACTTCTGATGGGTGATACCGTTGAACCGAGGCGTGCATTCATAGAACGCTTCGGCACCCATGTGAGTCTCGATCTGTACGGTGCTTAGGTTTGCTAATAAAGGAGTAATTGACTGTAGAAAAACAATATGGAAAACATCCAAGAACGCAACATAGAGAATGAACTGACAACATCGTATCTCACCTATGCGATGAGTGTCAATACGAACCGTGCAATACCCGATGTCCGTGACGGTCTGAAACCGAGTACACGTCGCATTATCTATGCTATGGGTGAGATAAATCTCACCTCAAATCGTCCGTACGACAAATGTGCTGCTGTCGTCGGTGAGGTAATGAAAAATTTTCATCCACACGGTGATGGTCCCATTTATGGCACGCTTGTCGGGTTAGCACAACCCTTTAGCATACGCTATCCGCTCATAGACGGACAAGGGAACTTCGGTAGTATCGATGACGATCCACCTGGAGCGATGCGGTATACGGAATGTCGACTCGCCTCTATTGCTTCGGAGATGCTTACTGACATCGAGAAGCAGGTGGTCGATTTCCAACCCAACTACAAGGAGTCCCTTGAAGAACCGACAGTCCTCCCAGGGCTTCTCCCGAATTTACTTGTTAATGGAACAACAGGTATTGGAGTGGGTTATTTAACGCGCATACCGCCGCATAACCTTGGTGAAGTTGTTGACGCGCTTCTCTGCAAACTTGCCGATCCAGACGCTGACGCTGAAACACTCATGGAGCATATCATCGGTCCCGACTTTCCAACTGCTGGAACCATTGTCGGCACAAGTGGGATCAAACAGATGTACACAACTGGCAGAGGCAGCGTCACTGTTCGGGCTAAAGCGTTCATAGAAAGAATTTCTACATCGGGTAAAGGGACCGACCGAGAACAGATCGTCATAACCGAAATTCCGTATCAAGTAAAGAAAAATCAGCTGCTCGAGCGGATGTACAATTTGGTGGTCAGTAAAACAATTACTGGCCTCTCTGATATTCGGGACGAATCGGACAAAGAAATCCGCATCGTTATCCCACTCAAGCGCGGGGAAATCGCACAGGTTATCCTTAATCAGTTGTATAAGCACACGCAGATGCAGACAAACTTCAGTGCCAATTTGCTCTGCCTTGTTGAGGGACTTCCGAAAGTCTTGACGCTTGAAGAGATTCTCAACTATTATCTTCAGCATCGGCGGGAGGTGGTTCGCCGCCGCACACAATTTGACCTTGCGCGTGCCGAGCGTAGAAGCCACATTCTTGAAGGGTACCTACTTGCGCTACAAAATCTTGAAGATATTATAGAACTCGTTCAGACGGCAGCGTCGCCGCAAGCAGCCGAGCAGGAATTGCGGGATACCTATCAACTCAGTGAGCAACAAGCGCGAGAAATTCTCACCATGACGCTCCGACAGTTGACAGGACTTGAACGTCAGCGGATTCACGATGAATATACTGACTTGCTCGACCGCATCGCGGAACTTCGGGCGATCCTTGCCAGTGAAACACTCGTAACGGATATTATCCGAACGGAACTCGAAACCCTTAAAGAAAAATACGGCGATGAGCGACGCACTGAAATTACGGGTGAGGTTAAAGAATTTGAAGTTGAAGACCTCATTGCTGATGAAGAGATGGTCGTTACGCTATCGCATGCCGGTTACATGAAACGGTTGCCTATGGATACCTACCGGAAGCAACACCGGGGTGGCGTTGGGATTAAGGGGGCTACAACCAAAGATGGAGATTTTCTCGAGCATATTTTCGTTGCGACTGCGCACCAGAACATCCTCTTTTTCACAGATTTGGGTAAGTGTTATACGCTAAAAGTTCACCAAATTCCCGAAGCGCGCAGACAGTCAGCCGGTCGTGCAGTCGTTAACCTACTGCGCTTAGCACAAGGTGAAAACATCACCGCATACGTCCCAGTTCCACCTAAAGCTAAAGTTGCTGATACGAATGGAGACGGGACCACGGAGGACACTTTTGTCTTTATGGCGACGCACCGAGGTATCGTCAAAAAGACGGCACTCGCCAGTTTTGAGAACACTTTGTCAAGTGGCATCATCGCGGTTAAACTTGATGACGGGGACAAACTTATTGGTGCGCAAGTGACGGACGGTACGTCCGATATTGTCCTTGTTACGCATAAAGGTGTCGCTATTCGATTCAGTGAGGAAGACGTTAGACCGCTTGGACGCAACACACGCGGGGTCCGCGGCATAGAACTCGGGGACGATGATTTCACCGCGCAAATGGTTATTGTTAAGAGTGAGCCTCCTGAAGAGGCGCGACCGAAACGAAGCCGTGCTGTCAAAGAGGACTTGCTGATTGTTACTGAAAATGGATACGGCAAACGCACGGCTGTTGCTGCTTACCGTGTCCAAAAACGGGGTGGTAAAGGCATCATTGCCATTGGAAAATCAACCCGAAATGGAGCGGTTGTTGCTGCAATGCGCGTCGCTAAGACCGATGAGCTCGTCCTCATTAGTTCAAACGGGTACGTGACCCGAACGGCAGTTTCAGATATTCGACGCATCGGGCGGAATACGCAAGGTGTCCGTATTATGGCACTACAAAACGAGGAAACTCTTGTTGATGCCGCCAAAATCGAACTCTCCTCCTCTCTACTTAACGGAGGTTGATTAACAGATCTAATTCGGAGGAATAGTTATCAGTTTTTCAGTTACCAGGCACTGGAAACTTTAAAACCGACAACCCTGAAAAAAATGAGATACCTCAACATGCTCATAATCCTTGTTCTGGTGACATGTTTCATCTTCGGACACAGCTTACAAGCCCAAAACAAGGAAGTTTCACCATCATCAACAGATAGCACCGTATTGAATTCTGAGATGGTAGGTGTGTTTGAAACACCTGAGTTAGTGGCACCCACCGATGCCAATACAGAATTAAATACTGAAATGAGGGATGCTGCTAACTTCTACGCCACTGTGATGTGGGCAATCTACAATGGAACCAGTGAACGAAACGTTCGTGAAAGCAAAGCCGCTTATGATGTCCTCATAGAAGAGTTTGGGCTTGACGGTGAATCTCCGGCTGCTTCAGTTGAATTTGTGTCTTCGCACGACCTGAGCTTTATTTTCACAGAACGTGCTACACTCCAATTTAATATACTGCAAAACATCCCAGGAGCAGAGGACGATGTCAGAAAAGCTATTGCGCTTAACCCCGAGAGTGTGCCAGCAACATGGCTCCTCGCCCAAATACTAACACGTAGAGTCTTTGCATCTATCCAAGAAAATCGGCGCGACGCCCGTACCCAAGCGTTACAAGAAGAAATGCTTGCGGTTTTAAAACAGGTCATTGAACTGGATCCAGACCACCACAGGGCGCATTACTATCTCGGCACCATGGCACGTGATCTCGGTGAAATCGAAACCGCAATCACATCCTTCAAGGCACTGACCCGAATTATGCCGTTCGACGATCAATTTCATACCGAACTCGGTGAACTCTATGAGATGCAAAACCGGCTTGAAGAGGCACTGCTCTCCTATGAAAGGGTCGTAACTATCCTTCCAGAACAGTTGAGTGCGCGGAACCGCCTTGGTCAGCTCTACCTTCAGACCGGTGACTATCCTGCGGCGATAAAAACGTTCCTCGCTATCCTGACCCGACTTGAAGCACAAACGGCTGAACCGCGAACCGCGAACCGCGAACCGCGAACCGCGAATACATCTGAGACTGAAATTGAGGCACACTACGGTATTGGCCTCGCCTATCAAGAACAGAATGACCTTGAGAAATCTGAATTCCATATTATGCGCGCAATCAGTCTATTAGAAGCACGAGCGGCTTCAATGAGAGGCGGAACACGTCGTGTTAGAAGTGCTGACCGGGTTACGCTGACGATGCGGCTTCAAGAGATGCGTCACGCCCTTGGGCAGATCTATCTTAGATTCAACGGGCCGCGGAAGGCTATAAACATTTTCGCAAAGATTCTGGAAACCGATGCGAACTACGTGCCAGCCCTTTCCGGGATCGGAATGGCTTATCAGATGTTAGATGATCTGAAACGCGCAGAAGATTACCTTCGCAAGGCTATTGAATTGTCCTCGAAAAGCGAACTGCCAGATGCCTACAACGCGTTGGGCTACCTCTATGCTGAGCAAGGTATCAAATTAGACGAGGCTGCGGCACTCGTCCGTCGAGCACTCAAAAGCTCACCAACGTCTGGTGCGTATCTTGATAGTTTAGGGTTTATATATTTCAAACAGGGAAAATTGGACGCTGCGATAGAAAATCTGGAACTCGCAATTCGTTATCTTCCTGATACACCCGAAATTCTTTTGCATCTTGCCGATGCCTATCTGCAGAAGGGTTTAAAGGAAAAGGCATTGCAAACTTTGGAACAAGCCGTACGACTCGAACCAGACAATGCAGAACTCCGCCAAAAACTCGACGCTGTCAAAGCCAGCAGATAGCAGATTAGCAATTAGCAGTTAGGGCGTTCCACTGCGCAAATCAGAAAAAATGAAAAATATAACCCTGCTTTTCATTGCTATGCTATTGCCTTTAGGCTTGCCGCTCGGAAGTTCGGCGTACGTTTGTGGTACACCGGAGTTAACTGCTGGATGGAAGACTGGAAGCGAAGAAGGATGGAACGAAGTTCCTTCCGCTCCTGAGCTGCCCGCTGCTCCGGCACTACCTGTCGGGACAGAACGCACCTTCTTCGCACCCGATTTCAGAAGTATGCAGCAATACAGGGTTTCTACGGTACTGCGCGGTGTAGGTAATTTCTGTTATGTTTTCGTTGAGGATACTGAATGGAATACACGCGTTACCGCCGCTACTGTTCAGGCGATAATTCGCGCTTTTGACGCAGCTGTACCGATGAATCCACAACGCGGAATTTACCTGACACTCACGGAAATCTTCGGTGCTCCGCCCGATATTGATAGAAATGGAAGGATTATCTTACTTCTGCTCAATATCCGAGATAAAGACAATGGCAATCAATATACAGCAGGTTTTTTCAATCCAGCAGATCAGAGCCGAGGTGTTCTTAGACACCCTGGATTTCGTGGCTTTCCGATTCGCAGTAACGAAGGTGAAATACTGTATATTGATACACACCCGCTGAATCCGAATAGCGAAACCGCTCATAATGTTATCGCACATGAATTTCAGCATATTATCAATTGGACACACGATGCTAAAGAAGCGACTTGGGTTGATGAAGGTTGTGCAGAGTACGCCTCATTTCTCTGTGGATACTCGCTCCAAGAACATATAACTGCCTTCGAGAAAGCACCGACTATTTCGCTCGTCACATGGCCCGACGCAGGCGGTAATTTGCTGCCCCACTACGGTGCCGCTTTCTTGTGGATGCTCTATCTACACGAGCAGTACGGCGGTATAGCAACGGTGACTGAAATCGTTCAGAATCGCGGAACATCCTTCACCGGTATCGCTGATGTCCTCGCATCGCAGGGTGTCCATCAAACGGTCTCCGACATCTTTATTTCATGGAAACTCGCTAATTACTTGTCTGATTATCGGGCAGTAAATCTCTCTTTATCACCCCGTCGCTGGCACCGTTCCTACCCGAGTGGCACACAAGATGGAGAATTGGGCAATTTTTCAGCGGATTACATTGGGTTTGAAAATGCTGGTGGATTAACAATAGGATTTTCCAGCGGTTCCGTGTCGAATACTGCTGTCCACGCTATTGAGTTCCATACCACCGGGGCTGTTGAGGTTCGGGAGATGGCATTATCTACGAGTAACACGGGTTCTCTCGTCCTACCGACCACCGTTACGGAGGCAGTCCTCGTTCCGAGCCTACAGAGGGATACGCCCAGCTTCCATTCAGAGAACAAAAAATACCAATATAGTGGGACACGCGGTGCCCATATTGCATTTACCACGACGGCTCTCCCTAACGCCGTACATCCGCGCTACTGGGACATTATCGCTAAACCGAGTGAACCACTTGTTGGGTTAACGCCTATGGTGACCTTAATGCTCCACAACAATAAAGCGGCGCAGCTGTATCGTGAAGCACAAGCGATGTACCAAGTAACGCGAGACGCTCAGGACAACCACCTGTATCGATTCTCGTTTCTGCTTGAACCGGAAATAGAACCCGAATCTATCAGATACCAAATCTCGCTTGATTCAAGAATTGTTGACACAGGTACGCTAACGGAGTAATATTATAGCAGATAGCCGATAGCGAACCGCGAACTGCTAACAGCAATTCGTTAATGGTTCTTGGTTGATAGTCATTAGTTAAGAGTCTGTCCGTTAAAGGAAACCTTCTTAACCAACAACCAATAACCCGGGGAATGCCATACGGCATTCATACCGTTGATTACGACTAACAACTATATGCGAATAGCGAACCGCTATAAAAAAGGGGTAAAACATGCAATCTACACTTTATGCAGGAACTATTGGACAAAGTGTCTGGCGCAGCACCGACAACGGTGATACTTGGGGTCGAGTGAGTAACGGACTCTTTCCGGAAGCCGATATTCGTGCTTTAGCCGTTAGTCCCAGTAACCCAGACACGCTCTACGCCGGTACCGAAAACGGCATTTTCCAGACCAACAACGCTGCGGAGTCGTGGCACCATCTTCCAAGCCCCATGGATGGACGGGAAGTCTGGGCAATCGCCATTGATCCGAACGCACCCGACACGGTCTATGCTGGAACGTGCCCTTCTGCACTTTTCAAATCTACGGATGGAGGCACTAACTGGAAGCAGCTCAACGTCGATTTGGCAGAAGAGTGCGAAGGTGTCCCGATTATTCCGCGTGTCACAACTTTCGTGATTGATCCCAACGATTCGCAAACACTCTACGCTGGGATCGAAATTGATGGAATGCGTCTCAGCACCGATGGCGGGGAAACATGGACTGAACGCAGTGAGGGTCTCAGTAGCTTGGATATTCATGGGCTTTGTGTAGTTCCAGGTTCCCCAAAGACTATCGTCGCTGCAACGAATAACGATGTCTGTGTGACAACAGATATGGGACAGCAGTGGACACCACTGAATGTTAAAGCGCACTATCCATGGCCATACTGCCGTGCAGCTTTCTTTTTGAACGGTGATGCAGGTCGTGTATTTATCGGAGCAGGGAACGGACCTCCGGGCGATCAAGGCGGTATTTTTTCAACACGTGACGCTGGCAAATCGTGGACCCGAGCGGACATCGGTCGAACTGCCAACAGCACGATTTGGTGCTTCGCCCATAACCCGAATGCTAACGACCTTCTTATCGCTTGTAGCGTAAGCGGGCAGCTTTATCGAAGCACAGATGCGGGTGATTCTTGGACAAAACTCTCACATGAATTCGGAGAGGTCCGGGCATTAGCGATCGCCGCTTCCGGGTAGTCCATTTCCAGTAATGAATGATAACCCTGAATGGAATGTCGGATAAAAGTTGACGTATTTCTGTAATTTTGGTATGCTTTTAGCAAAATGTGAGGCAAAGACACGTTGTGCTTCAAGAGCACAATGGGGTTTCCAACGAATATCGGCGCGATTTAGCAATCGCGCCAACAAGTTGGACAGGGTCTATAGGCTCGCTCGTTGGGAACCCTAAATTTGTCTTAGCCCAAGACACCGGACGCTCCATCACGGGAGTAAAGGAAAGACTTTTAGAGCACACATTGTGAAGTTAAGTCAAGTTTTTGGCTCTGATAGGTAGAAAATTTGGCTTGAAAATTACACCGAAAATTATAGGAGGCACACTTCAGTGACACGTTTCTTTACAATTCTACTTATACCGCTTCTCTGCCTGGCAATGATGGGCTGTGGGCCAGACGAGCTAAAGATCACAACGCCACCGCCAATCACCGATGCGAAGCGGATTGCTGTCACGCCGTTCTTCACTGAGGCGGAGGCGGAAGATATAAGCAAATTAGGGACGCGTATCAGCGTCAACCTTGCGACCCGTCTCGAACTCATCTTCAAGGAAGCAGAGTGGGTTTATGACCTCTCAAACAAAGTTAAACCGGTCGATGATAAACTCGGAGAATTGGGGTTGACCCTGAATCAGATTTACGCTGACCCAGCGTTGGCGGCGAAGCTTGGACAGTCACTTGATACTGATATGATTATCATTGGCATGGTTGAGTCACCGAAATTAACTCGGCAGGATTACGATCAGCACCTGATGAAGCAGGGGAGTCAGGGCGGAATTTCAGGGACATCCACTTATATCCGCACCCGTCTTACGGCTCTTGGTCGTGTTTGGGTCAAGGTTGTTGATTCTGGCTCTGGCGAACTTATCTTTAGCAATGGCATTCGTTCCTATCTCAAGTATTGGTACGCCTATCAGACTCAGCAGAGCGAACAGATAATCTTTAAGAGCGATGTAGATAGACTCGCCGATTTGGGAAAATATCTCCCACTCAGAATCGCTTATATGCTCCATCCAACCGGGTTAAAGTCGGAACAAGAAGAGCAGATTCTGCTTAAACCGGATATCATCCTCAAGGGAACAGGCGGTATCGTTGAATTTAATTAGATAGTCCGTCAATTCGTGGCGTGGTTTGCAACCCTTTGCTTGAAAAGTAAAGATGTCTTCCGCAGCAAAAAGCGAGGACTTCGGTTTGCAGCCGCGCCTATTTTATGGGTTACAACATATAGGCGCAATCTAAGCGGGTGAAGTATTTGAAAAGAAACTCTCAATCTGGTTGGTATAGATTTCACCATACTTCAACAATTCCCGAGAGGCATCGTACAATTCAGAAGGTGGGAGTTCTTGATACGGGTTGGCGATTTTTTCGTAGTAGTCCAAAGCCTTCATGAAAAAATCCAGCGTCTCTTTATCAATGGTATTGTTTTGATGTAAGGCACGAAAACTGTGGTGCTTCTGCAGTGGCGGCGTTTGTCCACTAAATTCGATGATAACATTGTTGATATCCACAGCACGTTGGATAATCATGAGGAAGCAACTTTTAACGTAGGAGTGTGTAATCCGGTCTCCCTCAACGTATTCCTCTTGCTTCGCAGGCAGCCCATGCCGTAATTGGTCGAAACATTCGCTTATAGATTCCAGTTTCGCTTTCACTGGGTTGAATCGACGCGACGCTAACTTTTTAGATGTTTTCGTATTTCTTTTTTTCATCGTGCTTTCCTCTTTCCAGATGCGTTTTAATTTTTTATCCGTTTTATCTTTTTTAGACGTTGATAAACCTAAAAGGTTGTAATCTTCTTTTTCCCACGTTTCCATTTTTATATTTTTATCTAAGTCCCCCCGTGCGTCTATCAACCAGAATCGCGACATATCCCTACGTCGATTCTACCTACACCACCCTATTCCTTGGAAGCCGTTTCGTTTTTTTGAAGAAAACCGATATGAAATAAGACAAACATGATGAATTGGAGAGAAAAAAGATGAAAGCAATTATCAGAACCGGCGATGGTGGACCAGAATTCTTACAATTGGCTGAAGCACCATCACCGACACCAACAGCAACGCAACTTTTGGTAGATGTGCATGCGACTGCTTTGAATCGCGCCGACCTGATTCAACGTCGAGGTGGCTATCCGCCCCCGCCTGGTGAATCCGAAATACTCGGTCTGGAGATTGCGGGTACCGTTTCAGAAGTAGGGGATGCTGTAGAGAATGGGATTTCCAAAGGCGATCGAGTCTTCGGACTTGTCGGAGGCGGTGGCTATGCAGAACAGACTGTTATTGATTACCGCATGGCGATGCCTATACCTGATGAGTGGAGTTTTGAACAAGCCGCTGCAGTTCCCGAAGTCTTTTTTACGGCAAACGAGAATATCTTCACGTTGGGCAAATTATCAGCAGGTGAGGCAATCCTAATTCATGCCGGTGGGAGCGGTGTCGGTAGTGCCGGAATCCAGATTTCACGGCATGCGGGTGCCACGGTCTTTGTCACTGCCGGAACATCGGAAAAAATCGATAAATGCAAAGCACTCGGCGCAACAGAGGGGATCAACTACAAAACAACTAACTTCGTTGCCGAAATCCAACGTTTAACCGATGGACAGGGCATTGATGTCGTTTTAGACTTTATTGGTGCTCCGTACCTTGAGCGGAATCTCTCTATCCTCAAAACAAAGGGGAGACTCCTGCAAGTCGGATTGATCGCTGGGGCGACCGCGGAAATTAATCTTGGCGCGGTGATGCGCAACCGACTCCAGATTATCGGATCGGTCATGAGACCGCAATCCATTGACGAAAAGATCGCTATTACACAGCGTTTCGTTGAGCGATGGTTGCCTGAGTTAAAACGCGGCGTGCTACAGCCGATTATTGATACTGTTTTTCCGCTTGCAGAGGCACAGCAGGCGCACGAGTATATGGAAGCGAATCGCAATTTCGGTAAAATTCTTTTGAAAGTTTCTTAACTATTAAATCTGGTCACTGTTCCACTTCATTTCACAGTGGTTTTCGGTTAATTCCGAACCTGTTTGTGCCAATTGCACAATTAATTTCATTGGGCATTGTAAACTTTGTATGAGAAGTATCTACGTCATCCTCTTTTTCATATTAATAGGTAGTGCGTCTGCACAGCTTACCCAAGTCACATCGGAAAGCGGAATTACCGTTCAGTTCACCTTGCCGGAACTAACTATCTCTGAGGTAGTTCGAGACAAGGTCCGCTATCAAGAGGTCCATTACGACGACAGCCGCTTTACCAATGAACCCGGTAATCCCAAAGTTCCAGTCACACGGTTAATGTTAGGTATACCGGCATCAGTTGAAATCGAAGCAATTGATATTTCTGCGGCTCCAGCCGAGACACGTACCGGTATTCGTCTCGTGCCGGTCTCTATTTTCGATGTGCAGGAACGCAACTCACAACACGCAGCGACACAACACTGGGTAGAAAGCGGTAGTGCCTATCAATCGACTGGAAACGCTTCCTATCCGGGATTCCCGCTTGCCCGCGTCGTCCGGGAAGGTTACATTCGCAGCCAACGCGTCATTGCAGTGGCATTGTATCCTGTGCAGTATCTGCCGAGAACCCGTCAATTGCGCCTATACTCACACCTCACGGTGAACATCCGTTTTTCCAGTAGCGGTCAGCAATCAGCGGTCAGCAGTCGGTCAAGAGGAATTAGTGGCAGTGAAGTGGGACACAACCGCCCCACATTGATAGCCGAATCAGAAGTCTTTGAACGTGCCTTGTCCCATCAACTTCTTAATGCTGAGCAGGCGCGTAATTTCAGAGTGCCCCGTCCCGTGATGCCTGCAGCACCGGCACTCATTCCTGATGAGACTTCCGATAGTGTCCGCTATAAATTATTCGTCGAAGAAACCGGGGTCTATACTGTAACAGCAGAAGCCCTACAGCAGGATTGGGGGATAGAGCTCGTTGGCGCAGATCCAAGGCAACTTCGACTCACGCACGAGAATAGAAATATTCCTATCTACATTAGCGGCGCAGGCGACGGCCGTTTTGATCCAGAAGATGCCATCTTTTTCCTTGGACATAAACCGAAAAACCGTTATAGTCGTTGGAATATCTATTGGCTCACGCTTGACAATAGGCGGCGCATCTCTGCGCGGGTCCCACAGGTTACTGTCAGCCCCACAGATCCAACAGCGACACAGGTCCCTACCTTCCGCTCTAAACTAACCTTTGAAGAGAATTATCTCACGAATAACCTTGAATTTGTATACACAAACACCGTTTCTCCCGGTAATAAACATGGGTGGTTTGAAGCATTGGATTTCTGGTACTGGGATGGTATCAAAAATGGAAGCGATGTTGGCGAAATGCGCCTTGAGTTTCCGCTCTATGATGTTGCAAAAAGTTTCGACCCGCTGCACATTTCCGTCGATTTGCAAGGTGGCACACCGGTATCCCATGAAATCTTAGTCGCTATCAACGGGGTCCGAATAGAGTTTGCGAAATGGAAACAGCAGGACACGCTCACTGTCCAACGGACTTTACGGGCATGGGATACACTCAAAGATAATAGGAACGGCGAACAAAATGTCTTGTCCCTTGCCCGTGTTGATGATAACGTTGACGAAGACACAACCCGCTATCCGTATCATGTCTATCTCAACCGTTTTTCTGTTGAGTATACCCGCCTCTTCCGCGCAGTTTCTGATGAACTGTGGTTTACATCCCCTACCCCAGATGAAACTTCACAGACGAAACCTACGGGTGGGCGCAAACTTCAGTATGAAATTAAGGCGTTTGGCGACCCGGGTGTACATATTTTTGAGACAGATGGCAATGTGCTCACTGCTCGGATGCAAGGGGTTACGGTGGAGACGGACATAGAAAACCCTAACTCCTATAACGCGCTTTTCCAGATGCTCGACACCCGAAACGCCGAGTTTGTTGCGGTTTCTGATACTGCGTTGCGCCAACCAGAGCGTATTGAAATTATCGCACCTACGGATTTAGCCACTGCGAATCACGGTGCCGATTATTTAGTTGTGACACATTCAAAATTCCTATCTGCAGCGGAAAGATTAGCAGCGTGGCGCGCAACGCCTGGCGGTGGCGGATATCGTACGAGGGTCGTTACAACGAATGAGATCTACAATACATTTGGCGGTGGCGCGGTCAGCCCTAAGGCAATCAAGGCGTTTCTGACCCACGCTTATCAATCTTGGGCACCACCAGCCCTGTCTTACGTTGTCTTTTTTGGCGATGGAACGTTTGATTTTCGCGGTGTTGACACAGAAATTCACCTCGAACCCCCCGAACTCGATGGTTACATTCCAACACACTATATCCGAACGGATTCATTTGGTCGAACTGCCGCCGATCACTGGTACGCGACGGTTTCAGGACACGATGAATTCACCGATTTCTACATCGGGAGGCTCAGCGTTGAAACTGTCAGTCAATCGGAGACTGTTGTTGATAAAATATTGGCTTATGAACAGAGTCCACCCAGTGGAGATTGGCGTAGGAAGATTATCTCTGTTGCTGACGATGAAGTTAGTAACTCTGGGGATTTTATCTTCAAGAAGAGTCTCAACGAAATTGCGAAAGACCACACCCGTTTAGGCTATGAGACCATTGAAGTCTTTCTCGAAGATGTCATCGACGAAGTTGAGGCGCGTCCAGCCGATTATGCAAACATTTTGCCCCGCTATGTCGCGAGGGAGAAGATTATCAAGGCACTCGGAGAAGGAGCGGTCTTGGCGCAATACGCTGGCCATGGCGGTAGGACTGTCTGGACGCACGAGTCAATATTTGACAACGCAGACGTTGAGGAGGTTGAGGAGACGGCAAAGGTCCCTTTCATGTTGGTGCTCAGCTGCTATAATGGCTATTTTGATAAACCGGGTGAACCCAGCATGGCGGAGAAGTTATTGCGAAAAGAGAGAGGTGGTATTATCGGTATGCTGAGTGCCACACGTCTCACTTATGGCAGCGGAAATGATGCCCTCAATCGGATTATCTTTGACATGCTTTTTAAACGGAACATCCGACAACTCGGTCCCTTGAGTTTTGATTCAAAAGTCGAACTTCTGATGACAGAGGGTACAGGGCAGATTGATGTCATGATGGAGTATACACTTTTCGGAGACCCCGCTTTACAACTTGCTATCGCTGATGGCGAGATTCTCCCTAATATTGAGACGAAAACAGTTGCGCCGGGTGACACACTCAGAGTCGCTCCCGGATACGTTCAGACTGCCACCTACGACGCATTGGGGCGGGTCAAACGCTTTGCAAGAAATACTACTTTTAATGGCACACTTACCGTAAAGGCATTATTCCCTGGAAAAACAGTCATCGCACAAGGCATCTCAGGTCCCGTTAATTACTATACCGGCGATGTAATTGTGACGAAAACCCTGAGCGTTAGCAACGGTGCCTATCCTGCGGTAACTTTCACTGTTCCACAAAACATTGCCAGCGGTGATGCGCACGTTGAGTACTACGCACAGAGTCCCACAACAATCGCTGTCGGTGGTGATGGATTTACTGTTAATATTCCAAAAATTCTTGATGTTCAGACGGAATTAGTCGGTGAGGACAAATTCCGTATCTCTGTTCAGGTTTCTGATGAAAAGGAAGCACTGACTTCAGTACTCTTGAGCTGGCGGAACCCCATAAGCCGACAGTGGGAGTATGTGACGCTCACGCCAGCACCAACACCTTTGTCAGCAGAGGGGTGGTGGACAGTTCCCGAACCCCTTGATGCCCCAGTAGATGGTTCCGTTATCCGATACGATATTCAAGTCACAGACGCGGATGGTAATACGGTTGAAAGTCAGGCGTTACGATATTATCCCTATGTCCATCCGAATCTTGCTGTTGTAGAGGTCGCCAGAACCGCTGTTATTCGGTACGGCTACAACACTGAGACGCAGCAGTGGTCCCTCTCAGCAGACGTTCAGGTAGAGGGGGATGAGATACAAACGCCTGTTGAAGTTGCCTTCTTTTACGGCAATCCCGATGTTGACGACGATACGATTATTGATGATAGTGCCAACCTCCTTGGAACTGCTCGAATTCAACCTGGGGATTGGATACAACGTTCGCCGTTAGCGAATTCCGAAAATCCGCGTGGGGAAAAAGACGTTTATGAACCCGATCCGTTGAATACACTGCCAATCGCAACCGCCACCTTTCCACTAATAGCAAACTTTCCATTTGCCGGTGGGCAACAAGAAAACGTTGATAGGCGCGGACTACCTCTCGGTACACACGATATATTTGTCTATGTGGACCCAAACTTCGGTGAAACAGATCAATCCGGTAAAGTTCTCGAAAACGAAGAGGACGACAATATTGCCTACCGACAAATCTCTGTTGACATGGGTGTGATAGGGGGAGCCTCTTCAAATCAGATTGCCAGTTTGGATCGGAACTGCGTTGTCACTGCACCACCGGGTGTACTTCAAAATCCAACTGTGCTTAGGGTTGCTACGCTTTCAGCAACGTCGGCGGATCGTGTGGCGGATAACAACCTGTTTACTGCTGAGAGTGGCGCGCAGGGGAACGCCTTGACAGTTTCCGACAGCCATTCAACCAAGCGTGCCCCACTACCTGGTAACGCTTACGGTTATGAATTGGCAATCAGCAATCAGCAGTTAGCCATAGATGAAAACGTTTTTAATGCCACAAGCGAGTTACCAACAACCAACAACCAACAACCAACAACCTTTTCCCTGACTGCTCCAGTGGCGATTGACTTCAGTTTTGATCTTGGCGCACTCGGGACGCAGCTCGCTAAAGAATTGTTAGGAAGTGCGGAGGAGGTTACTGACGTATCGGATACAGCCGCTACGATTGGCACTGCAGTTGAGTCCCGCGCACGTGAGATAGGTGTTTATCAGTGGAGTTCAACGCTCAGCAACTGGATCCGGCTTCCCTCTCAATTATTGACTGGCACTGCGGGAACGTTGCAGCGACGGATACACGCTACCGACATAAGTGCAAAAAATATTGGCGAAGGTGAACTCCGGGACATTCGCATCCATCCAGATGGCGCACCAACTGGAAAATACGTCCTGCTTTTCACAGGTCCGCAAACCTATCGACTCCTCCGCGCACCCTT
This sequence comes from Candidatus Poribacteria bacterium, assembly GCA_965232115.1. Taxonomy (GTDB): domain Bacteria; phylum Poribacteria; class WGA-4E; order WGA-4E; family WGA-3G; genus WGA-3G. The sequence goes on along the minus strand of OZ246958.1, from coordinate 512,367 downwards.
CACAGAAGAAGCGCAGACGCTTGAAGAATTAGAAGTTATTGCACCGAGAGAACAACTCGCAGGCTTTAGTACTGACTTCCCCAATTTTAGACATGGATTCGATGTTAATGTCGAAATTGATCCCGAAGAGCCTTTTAGGTTCGGCGATGTTTGGACATTTAACATCACTGCTCTTGAACAACCCTTTGATACTGACCCGGACACCTCTCCACAACAAGAGCTGCGTTGGTATGCATCGGGATTCGGAGATGTCAATCGAGGCACCGGAATTGTTAGTTCCATTGAACTCCCACCGGATACCGCTATGCCAGAGGATCGGTGGATTATCCTTTTCCTCACTGACACAGAATTTCAAATTGAGGGAGAGAAAACGGGTATCTTACGGTCTCAATCCGGTGGAAATGCTCCACTCCGCGGGACAGTCGGACAACCGTTTTTCTACGCGCCTTACGGTTTACGTTTCCAGATTACACAAAGCACGCGTTCTTTCAAACCGGGGGACAGGTTTCGGTTTGAAACCCGACCTGTAGGGACTATTAGAGCCACAACGGATCGGCTCGGAACGGTCACACTTTTATACACTGATGATGCTGTACCACCGGACATACAGTTGACGATTGGGAATCAGCAACATTTTGTTCCGGGAGATGCGACGGACGCTGAACCTCTCATCGGAGCAACGCTAACGGATCCAAGTGGCATCGACTATCTCACCCGTTCATTTTTGTTGGAGCTTGGCAGTGGCCTCTCGTATGAACCGATCAATCCGGAAGCCTATCAGTTAACCTACCATCCCGGCTCGAATCAGCTTGTTTTAACATATCTGTCTCCTGAACTCGAACCGCGGGAGTATGAGATTCGACTTACAGCCAGCGATGTACACGGAAACACTGACACAGAGAGCATTACATTCCGAGTTCACGATACTTTGCAGTTGCTATCGTTTCTGAACTATCCGAATCCGTTCCCGCGTAAAACGACGCTCACCTGTGAACTAACAGCACCTGCCGACTCGTTTGTTGTGAAAATCTACACACTGAGCGGACGACTTATCCGCGAACTTTCGATTCCAGCGACACCTGGGTTCCTTATGGTGGAGTGGGACGGTCGGGATGCCGACGGTATTGAGGTGGCGAATGGCGTTTACTACGCAAAACTTCAAATCAAGCGAGAGGGTGAAAAAGACATCACCGAAATACTTAAAATGATGAAACTTCGTTAATGATTCTACATGAAACATTGTAAGAAAAGTATTTTCTACTCTATTGCGTCTGTAATTATGTTCTGCATCGGACTTGCATCCGCGGACGCGAAATACACGGCTGATTTCTTGACGCTGGGTGTCGGTGCCCGCGTGCTTGGAATGGGTGGTGCAGGCACTGCGCTGAGTGCTGACGCTTACGCCCCTTATTGGAATTCTGCTGGACTTGGACAACTTACACGGTATGAGGTCAGTTTTATGCATTCCACGCTGAATGGGGAAGATGCTTACGATTTTGTCAGTTACATACACCCTCTTAAAAACCGAGGCGCAATCGGTGTGAGTTGGCTACGCGTCGGTGTTGACGACATTCTGATCACTGGTTTGCCAGTTGCCAGCCGTCCTATCGGAGCGACGAACCGACCTGAAGTTATAGGCACTTTCAACAATACAGATAACGCTTTCCTCTTTGCATCAGGGTGGCGGCTGCCGTCTCTCTACGGTATGAATCTTCGGGTCGGTGGCACACTTAAACTGCTCTACATGAGCGGCTATCGGAGCACGAATGCCATTGGTGGTGGGGCGGACATCGGTTTTATTGCAACGACAAACCCAGAAAAGCCGCATCAACTCACCCTCGGTCTACAAGCAAGCGATGCCTTTCAAACGAAACTTTATTGGAACACACCACCGCCGTCAGCAGATCAGACCTCCCACACTGAAACGATACCACCACATCTCAAAATCGGCATCGCGACGACACATAAACTCAGTATTTTCCGAAGTGTGCTGATCCTTGCGTTAGATACCTATATCAAAGATGGTGTTGAATTGCATGCGGGTGCTGAATGGACGCTTTTTGACTTACTCGCCTTACGGATTGGGCTTGCAGAGCGGAGTGGGAGCCTTGAGAGTGTTCGCCAATTGACAGCGGGGGCAGGCTTGAACCTCCGATTCGTCACAGGTGCAGGGGCGGGATTGGATTATGCCTTTGCGAACCATCCGGCGTTAGGCGGTAGCCATCGTATGTCTCTCAGGATACGATTTTAGGTGGCTGTTAGCGGTTAGCTAATCGTAGGTGTGTTCATTTGGGGTGCCACCATTCACTGACCAATCTTATCCAGTAAACCTCTCAAATACTTCACAGGAATTGCAAAATTCAGATTCTGACCCACCTTCAACGTCGCTACCGCAACACCGATCACCTCTCCGTGTTTGTTCAGCACAGGTCCCCCGCTGCTACCCTCCGAAATCGGCGCACTAATCTGAAGCCACTCACGACCAACACCTAAATCACGGATACCACTCACCAACCCGTCCGAGAACGTGCCCTCCAAAAAACCCATGGGGTTACCTGCAACATATACCCGTTCACCTACAAACACCTCACCACTACGTGCCAACCGCAGCGGCGGCGCAGCAACACCTGAAACCGAAAGCACCGCCAAATCCTGATCCGTATCCATCGCAATAATACCCGTGATACGGTGCTGCCTATTCGCACCAACCGGCTTGATATATCCTCTAAACACACCCTCAACAACGTGAAGGTTCGTGACGACTATATCGGGTCCGACCACAAAACCGCTGCCAGTGCTAATCGCCTCACCCCCCGCATCCTCCATCACAATAAGTACTGTTGAGGCTAAGGCAGTTTCCGCAATCTGTTCCGCCGTTTGCGGCTGTGCGACCGCGCGACGCGTCCTCGGAGTTTGCAGTGCTGAAACTGTTAACTTCCGCGTCACAAGCGCACTCACATCCCAAAGTAGAACCGTCCCATCCCAACTCCCGCTTGCGATAGTATTTCCATCGGGTGAGAAACTCACGCTATTGATACCATCTGTATGTCCCGTGAGGTGCTTCACAAAGTTGAGGGTGCGTGCATCGTGAGTCCATATACCAAAATTGGCAACGACTGCCAGCCGTCCACCATCCGGCGAGTAAGCAACTTCACTGACCACACCCCTACCGAGCCGCCTGATCGCGCCCTCAGGTAAATTCCACTGCTGCACATCATCTTGTTCTGACTTCACATCGTCCTGTCCTGACAAACGCCCTAAAAGGACAGAAAATATTAACAAAAACAGTACAAGAATGAAAACTTGCCTTTTCTGCATACAAAATGACCTCCTTAGAACTCATGCCACTTCCAGGGTGACACGGATAACCGATTCGCATCATCTAACAGCAATTCTTTCAGGTTTACCTCCCAGGGTCGTGCCCAGTTAGTATCCGACTACTACAAATCCAGAATTTCATCCTCGTCTTCAAGGGGTTCCCAATCATCGGCATTGAGTGCCTTGATGTGTGGGCGGAAGACTTTGTCAAAGCGTTCCAGTTTTGATATCAGCCATTCGTGTTGATTTTGCCAATCTGTTTCGTCTGTTGGGTCCGTATCGCCCTTTTTCAAAGACACTCTACTACTTGCGTGCTGCGGTAGTTCCGCCCATTCAAGCGACTCACCAAATTCTTCCTCAATGTCATCCCGTTTTGCCTTTAACAAGTGAAAGTGTGCTGTAGCGTTTTGCCCTGTTATATAGAGACGAATGCCAATCTCTGTTTTTTGTGTGCTCATTGTTACTTCCACGCTGAAGCCGGTGCGTCCTATACTAAAAATTAGGTAATTCCACGGACCCGGTTTGGGGCATCGAAGTTGGCTGCCTCTCTGAACCATGTAGTCTCGAAATTCGATCCAGAATTTTTCTTTCTGTAATTGCGTTTCGGAAAGTTCACTGTTCACGGCGCGTTGCGTGTTCTGACTCACCGCACGACTCCAATCATTGGGACTGGAAACAACTTCAAATTGTGGGGCGCGGGCAGAATCCCCAATCTGCCAGACTTTTACTTCTATCCCAAAATACTGGAAATCCTCTTTCGTAATTTCATTGAGTCGATCCAACGCGGCACGGTGCTCTGCTCGAAACTCCTTTGCGATCCAGATAACCGTGTGGATATCTAAACCCGCTGAATAGGTCAGCGTTTGACCGAGATGACTGTGATCTGTTCTTTCCAGTTGGTTTTCAATCAGCACCCGCGAGCCGTCAGCTGCGTTCCTGCAGAGGATGTCCGCTCGGAAATCTCCAATATTTATCTCTTGACCCTCCAGTTCAAGTTCCAAGCCTAAGGTTTCACTGAGGAGTTCGAGGTTTTCTTCTTCTGCAAGCCACGGAGTGAAGTCTCCCGCCTCGTCTTGCCAAATCTCACGGAGTTCCACGGGTTGAAGACGGTCTAATTTGGGCATAAAGGGTTTCTCCTTTGTATTAATGTTGCAGTCCCGGTAGCACATCTGTTTGCTAAAATCAACCGAATTTTATACAAGACTTACGCAATTTTGACCGGAGCCGACTCTATGAGGTGGAGATCTTTAAAAAAACACAGGCATTCTGGTGGCACAACCTAACAGGTTATGCTACAAAAGAGCATTCTGCGTAAGCCCTATTTTATTAAGTCGATCCAACGCGGCACGGTATTTCGCCCGAAACCCCTTGAATCACGGACACACAAACTTCCCCAGAATTTTCCGAACAGATGCCCCAGTCGCAGAAGGTAAGTTCCCATACTGCCCGTGGAGTGCCTCATTCGCCAGAATTGCGAACGCAATCGCCTCCTTCGCATCTGCCGCAATACCTGAGTTATCCACGGGTTCAACCGCTGTATCGGCTAACAGTTCACCAAGTCTCCGCATAATCGTTTGGTTGTGGACACCGCCACCACTCACGTAAAGTACGTCTATCGAGTTCTGTTCTGCTACGAATTGTGCAATGTAGTCTGTAATCGTCCGAACAGTCAATTCGGTGAGCGTCGCGATAATGTCGTTGTCAGCAAGTCGGTGCAAACGACATACCTCCAGACATTCCATTGCAAAGGTATTCCCAAACATCTCGCGTCCCGTCGTCTTTGGTGGTTGCAGTTGAAAAAAGGAGTGCTTTAACCATTCGTCGATGAGGGGCTGGTAAGGGATCCCCTCTGCGGCGCGTTCTCCTCCTGTGTCATAGCGTTCCGTTCCTTCGGTAATTTCTCGGACAATAGCATCGATGCACATGTTCCCAGGACCTGTATCCGAAGCCGATACACTGTCGGCCGAACAATCTGCCGGAAGCACTGTGAGATTCGCGATCCCTCCGATGTTCAGAAGACCTACGGTTTTAACGCTATTACGGAAGAGCAGATAGTCTGGATAGGAGACCAACGGTGCCCCTTGTCCACCTGCTGCCATATCTGCCACCCGAAAATCAGCAATCGTTGGGATGCCGGTTTCGTGCGCGATGACCGCAGGTTCGCCAATTTGCAACGTTGATGGATAATGAGAAGCATTTGGATCTCTGGGGAGATGGTGAATCGTTTGACCGTGTGAGCCGATAAGGGCAATGTCACTGGTGGACATTCCACTCTTTTTGAGGATGTGTTTGACAACCTCGGCGAAAAGATGCCCGATATAGAAGTTCATCTCGCAGATATCATCAACGCGAGCGGTATCGGGATGACAGAGGGCAAGAATCCGCTGCGGCACACCCGACGGAAACGGAAAGGTCTCAAAGGTGATTAGGTTTACCGCGGTTTCCAATCCGTGTCCACTGATTTCGACGATGGCTGCGTCAATGCCGTCAACTGAAGTACCGGACATCAGACCGATAACATACTTTTTATCTGTTTCAAGGAGTTTGTAGAATTCTTTCATTCTTTGCTATTTGCTAACCGCTAATCGCTATATCCGTAATACTGTTTTGCGTTATCAACCCATGTCTGTAGTGCTGAATTCCATTTTTTTTCTATTTCGCCAACAGACTTTCCATTCATAAGATCGTTTCGGAGCCAGCTATTTCCTGCTAATCTGTCAAAGTGCGAGGTTCGGAACGCAAAATGATGGCTGTATTCAGATGTAAGGGTAACTAACATCTGAATGGCTGTTTCTATCGGACGGAAATGTTCCCTATCCGTAACGTGAATGGCAACCCCACCACAAGTCTGTTTCGCATGTTTTGTGCTTTCAGTGGCGGGAGCGGGTGTAAAAACAGTAGGTCGGAATCGGACCCCGAGAAGCCCCAATCCATTCAGTGTTTCTGCCCATCTTTCACCATCACACCAAGGCGCGCCGATGTATTCAAACGGATTCGTTGTGCCGCGCCCTTCGCTCATATTTGTCCCTTCAAACAGACATAAACCCGGATAGAGGGTCGCTGTTGTGAGGGTCGGCATATTCGGTGATGGCGGCACCCATTGCAAACCTGTGTCGTCGTACCACATCCAACGTTCGTATCCCTGCATCCACGCGACTTTTAACCGACACAACGGCACACGCTCCGCTTTCAAGAGCATCGCCAGCTCACCGATTGTCAGACCGTAGCGCATCGGTATCGCGTGTATTCCCACAAAAGATTCAAACCCACTTGCTAACACAGTTCCTTCTACGGTCGTGCAGCCAATCGGATTCGGTCGATCAGCGACAATAAACTCAACGCCGTGGTCGCTTGCGGCTTCCATTGCATAGAGCAATGTCGAAATGTAGGTATAGTAGCGCACACCGATATCCTGCATATCGTAGACAAGCAAGTCTATGCCTTCAAGTTGTTCCGGGGTCGGACGCATGGATTGCCCATACAGACTGAAAACAGGCACATTTTTGAGGTATGCTTGTGGTAGATTCTCATCGGTGTTATCAATATTATTGATGGCGATACCGTCTTGTGCTGCACCCCAGAGTCCGTGTTCTGGCGAGAAAATTGCAGAGAGTTGGCAATCAGACGCTTCTGCGAAAAGCCGATAGTTGCTCCGTAAGGTAGCATCAACGCCTGTGTGATTCGTGATAAGTCCAATTGATTTTCCACGAATCCAGTCGCGTTTCTCCGTGAGTAGGACGGTCAACCCTAATTTAACTTTATGGGATCGTTCTGTGAAAGACATCTGGTTTCTCATGGTCTAAGGGCGGGGTAACCTTGCCCCTACACTATGGTAGGCAATCGTAACGGTTCTTAACCGATAACCCACAACTGATAACTGACGACCATCAAAATATGAGACTGTGGAACATTTTCCGAAATTCGATAATACCGCGGCGGTTAGCGTCGGGGTGCACTCGATTCGTCAGCAGGATCGCTGCGAGTTTTCTTTTGAGGCATATCCGTATTGACGTGCCTGTGAAGCCTGTGTGGTAGAGACACCCATCGTCCGTTACAGCCCATCCGATACATCGGCGTTCTCCTTTTGCTGAAACGATCTGTTGCATGGTTTGAAGGCTTTCTGGACGTAGCAAGGCACCACTGTTATCCATCAAGACTCTGCAAAATTTTCCGAGATCTGCTGATGTAGAAAAGAGTCCAGCATTGCCTGAAACACCTCCTAAAAAGTGTGCGTTCTCGTCGTGGACTTGCCCAATAATCACACCTTCTCGCCAGTCATAGCGTTCATAATTTACCATTCTGCGTTCAAAACTATTAGAATCTTCCGTTGCCGCACAATCTTCACGACAAGCCTGCGGTGGATTAAACTGTGTTGATTTCATGCCAAGCACCGCAAAGATACGCTTCTGTGCCAATTTATCTAAGGATTTTCCGGTTACTCTTTCCAAAAGTTTCCCCAACACAATATATCCCAAACAGCTATATACCGCCTTCTCACCCGGCTGAGATTCCAATGCAACTTCGGCGAGGTGTGGAATTATATGCTCGCGTGAAGGTGCTCGCAAATAGAGCGGTAACCAAGCAGGGAGTCCTGAGGTATGCGTCAGTAGGTGGGTAAGCGTTACGTTTGTGTGCTTAAACGCCGGTAAGTATTTCGCCGCCGGTGTATTGAGGAAGAGCGCGCCGCTCTCAACTAACTGCATGCAAAGCGTTCCGACAACAATAGGTTTCGTTAGCGATGCTAAATCGAACAATGTCGTCTGAAGCATCGGAAGCCGTTTTGGCTTCACGCATCGGAAGCCGAATGCCTTGTGGTAAAGCACTTTTTTATCCGTGAGAATGTAAGCGACAGCTCCAGGAAAAACCTTTTCTGCAATGCTATTTTCAATAAGCCTTGGAATTGATTTTTTTAACAACAGTTAACCTTTCTCCGCAATAGCAAGATTTCCAATCTCATGTAAGCAATCGTTTTTAGTTGACGGATAGACTACATATATGATACACTACTTGTTATATTTTTTTAAGTATTTTTTCACTTAAGAGTTAGGTCGCAACCTGTATCGCCTTACATTGTCCAGGGCGTGTATCTGACAGCTCGGAGTGTGGATCATGGGTTTACCGCCAAAAGAAATTCAGGATATAGTGACAACTGAAAAACCTTGGGGTGGTTTCATACAGTATGTGCTCAATCAGCAAGTTACCGTCAAAATCTTAGAAATTCGGGCGGGTGAACAGGTGAGTTATCAGTATCATCACCATCGGAGCGAGTTGTGGATTCCACTTGATGAGGGGGCTTGCGTGAAGTTGAACGGCACGATTCAGCGTCCTGAACCTATGGAACCCGTCTTCATTCCGCAAGGTGCGAGACACCAACTCATCGGTGAATCTAAGGATTACCGGATCCTCGAAATTGCGTTCGGCGACTTTGACGAAGAAGACATCGTTCGCCTTTCGGACAAGTATGGAAGGGCTTAATTCAGAGGAGATTTTGTTGGATAGAAGAATTTATCTTTCGCTTGGGGAGTCCCCATCGGTTAAGGGCAAACAATCAACGGAGCAAACGGTTGATATTGCCTTACAAAAAATTCATGCCTTATTTCAGGAAGAGGTATCAGCACCGCTTTCGGCGTTGGAAGCCGACCTTCGTGCTTGGACTCGGAGCCATCTCCAGACCGAAGATATTGCCGAGGTCGCTACGTTAGCGGCGCGGGCGCGTGAAGAATTTTCGGTGCTTGTCATTATCGGTATAGGCGGCTCTGACCTGAGTGCGCGAGTCTTTCACGATTCTTTCAACCACCCGTATCATAATTTATTGTCGCCTGAAGAACGCGGCGGTGCCCCTGAAGTGTATTTTACCGGTGATACATTTGACCCTCGCAAACTCGCGGGTTTACTTGAGATGCTTAAAGCGAGAAATCTTCTCCACAAAACCCTTTTCAACGTCATCAGCAAGTCCGGCACAACAACTGAGACAATGGCTACGCTGATGATTATCCGCGGGGCACTCACCCCTCTTTATCCCCCCGCCAGCGGGGGGACAGAGGGAGGGTGGCAACAGCAGGTGCTTGCGACTACGGGATTGACCCCTGACAGTGTTCTATTCCGAATGCACGAGCAATCGCCTTTCTACGGCGAGACGCTGCTTCCCGTTCCTAATGGCGTTGGCGGACGGTTTTCTGCTTTTTCTCCGGTCGGTCTGTTCTTCCTTGCCGCGACAGCTGGAAAAGGAGAGACCCCGGAGACCCGAATCCGTTCGGCATTAGAAGGGGTCGGACAAGCACATGACGACTTCAAACTGCCTCATCGACATCAAGACAACATCGCCTATCAACTCGCACGTTGGATTCATCTCGCTGAGGAAGTGGAGGGGAAAGGCACTATTATTTTTTACAATTATGCCGATAATACCTGCCTTGGTGAGTGGTTCGTCCAACTTTATACGGAATCTATTCAGGAACGCGGCGACGGTGCCAACGTCATACCGGCGAAGGGACCTACAAGCAACCACTCGATTCTCAACGGAATCATCGCCGGTCCGAGAGATAAAGTTGTTCTTTTTATTCACTGGGAGGAATTGGGAACGGATTTAGTCCTTCCAACAAACACCGGAGTGGACAGCAAACTGATTGCGTTTGAAGGGATGTCCATGACGCATATGCAGACGGCATCCTATCGCGGCACAGCCTTGGATTTTAGCAACAAGGGTGTACCCAATGCAACGCTAACCCTTCCAAAACGAGACATCCAGTCTGTTTGTCAACTCATGCGTGTTTTAATGGATACCATTGCTGTGAAAGGTAGACTTCAAGGCTTACACCTTGACAATACGGGTGGCAACGAACTAACATATCTTCAAGATGGGGTTGAGGGTTATAAGCAGAATTTCCGATCCTTTTTATAGGGGCTGTTAGTACACTAACAACTGACAACCAAAGAAAATGAGGCATAAATTCTCCGCTTTACGGCTTCAGGATAAAATATTTATCGCCTACGGTTTCGTCTTCCTCGTGATGTTTGGCGTTATTTTTGGTAGCACCAATTTCCTGATTCGACTTGCTTTTAAAAGGGAAATTGATAGTTATGTTGAAACCCTTCAGGCACAAGTTTCAAACAAGTACCGTGCTTTCGTTGAAACCGTTGAAAAGAAAGTACACGCCGCCGCCACTGACGTGAGGCTACATCGGGCTATAGAGCGGCAATCCGACTATGTTTACTTACCAGCAAGGGAATTTGATATCTTAGCGTACGGGACCCCAGATGGAAAACTGCTGTATCCCGATTTCGGAGGACGGAGGGACGCACGTAGATATGACCCGTTGGAAAGCCGAGAGGGGCATATACAACTCAGAAGTATTCCACAGCAAGGCGATATAGGTCTACAGTTTGTGGTACAGGCAACCGAAGCGGGAGAATGGGGTTTTGTTACGGGTGGGGACCGATTACAGACGTGGTTAGAGGCTCAAACGAATATCCAGTCCGACGAGCATCCCATCTTTCTTGTCGAGAAGCCGCAAATACCAGATTCGGCATCCTTTGGTTCCGAACCGAAAATGGATGTAGACAATTGGCTCCCGTTAAATAATGCGTCCCGAGAGACACACAGAGATGGGTGGTCTGAAGCATTTTCCAATGCCCAGTCAGCGCGAGAGGTATTTTTACAAGAAGCGGAAGAAAACGGAGGAAATACATATACAGCTTTTCGGATAACACCTTTTAACTCCCCGTTTGCCATAGCGCGTGAAGCAACCCCTATTGATCTGATTGTCGCATATTCCCATAAGCGTCAGATGGCATGGCAGCAGCGACTGACGCTCACGCTGCTTTTGAGTGGACTTGGGGGGCTTGCTTTTGTTTATCTCATTAGTTATATCATTAGTCGCCGCATTACCCGTCCTGTTGAGATCCTCCGCGAGGGGGTGAGTCATATCGCTGCTGGCGACTTGGATCATCGCGTTAAAATCCAGTCTCTTAATGAGATAGGGCAGCTTGCTGAAGGTTTTAACCACATGGCGCAAGAGTTAAAACGGAGTTTAGAGGAGCGGATGGCCGCAGAACGCGCAGCGACGTGGCGAGATGTCGCGAGACAGGTGGCGCACGAAATCAAAAATCCGCTGTTTCCGATCCGACTCTCCGTTGAAAATCTGCAGCAAGCAAAATCAAACCCAGAGGTCTTTGAGCAAATATTTGGTGAATGTACCGACACTGTCATTGAAGAGGTTGATCGGATTGGAAAATTAATAGATGAATTCCATCAATTCGCTCGGATGCCGAAACTGCAAAAGAAACCGAGCCAACTCAACAACATTGTCCGATCCGTCTTGAACTTATACATGGGTAGACAGATACCCAACCTTGAGCAGAACTCCGAAGCCTCAGCGACTGATATAATGCCCGAAGATACTGTCCTACAGAATTCTATAGACAAGTTTTGGCTTGAAAATGTTTCCAAGATTAAGGTTGAAACCGAGTTAGCACGACTACCGCAGCTGTCGCTTGATCCCGAACAGATCGCCCAAGCCCTCGGCAACCTCTTCAAAAACGCAATTGAAGCAATGCCTGATGGTGGGATGCTAAAGGTAAAGACCTATTTCACACCAAATGGCAGTCAGGGGAATAGCGAACCGCGAACCGCGAATAGCGGACAGCCGACAGCCATTAAAGGGACAGTTTCACTTGAAATCCAAGATACCGGTCGCGGTATGTCTGAGGAAACAATGGCAAATCTTTTCGTCCCGTATTACACGACGAAGGTGGAGACAGATGGTACAGGTTTGGGGATGCCGATTGTCAAGCGGATTGTCACGGAGCACAGTGCTGAGATGGACTGTCAAAGTGCTGAGAACGTCGGGACGACGGTCCGTATCCGTTTCCCGTATGACCCAAACGCGCCTTCTGAAGACTTAGCCGCAGAATCGATCTCCGCGCCCGTTGCTGGGAAGCCGGAAGAATTAACAATACCCGAAACCAAAGAACAGACGATAGACCCTCAGACCTAAATGAATCCGCTCTTTGGATGTTTTGATTAGGATAAGGAACATGGAAACTATTCTGATTGTAGACGATGAAAAAAATACGCTTAAGATGTTATCCCAGGGTCTCAAGATGCGTGGGTATCAAGCCCTGACGGCTGCCAGTGGTGAGCAGGCATTACAACAGTGCGCTAAGTCCGAGGTCAATCTTGTGCTCTTAGATATCCGCATGGAAAACGGTATGGATGGCGTTGAGACGCTTGTAAAACTCCGGGAACTCTATCCAACGTTGAATGTCGTTATGATGTCGGCGCAACAGGATATCGAGATCGCTGTTAAGACGATGGAACTCGGTGCAAAGCGGTACATCACGAAACCCATCAGTATTGATAAAATTTTATCCAATGTCCAACCGTTTTTGGAAATATCGCGCTTATCACAAGAAAACGAGATTCTGAAGTCACAAATCACGATAACCGATGAGATGGTGGGTGAAAGTGCCGCTGTTTCGTATCTCCGTTCACAAATTAAGCGAGTCGCTGGCAGCAAACTTGGGGTTCTGATTTCTGGGGAGAATGGCACAGGTAAACAACTGGTTGCTAACGCCATTCATCAACAGAGCAGACGCGCCGGGAAAACCTTTATCCCACTCAACTGTGCCGCCCTCCCTGATGAACTCATTGAGAGTGAACTTTTTGGACATGAGCGAGGTGCCTTCACTGGTGCCGATTCGCAACGGAAGGGACGTTTTGAACTCGCACACGGCGGCACCCTCTTTCTTGATGAAATCGGCGATATGAGCCTAAAGGCGCAAGCCAAGGTACTCCGCGTCATCGAGACCGGCGAAGTTGAACGCCTCGGTGGTAACCAGATTCGGACGGTCGATGTCCGAATTATTACAGCGACTAACAAACGACTTCCCGAAGAGATTGAGAACGGACGGTTCCGGCGCGACCTCTTCTATCGACTTAACGTTGTGCCTATTCAGGTCCCGCCACTTCGCGAACGGATGGAGGATATCCCGGTGTTAGTCAAATATTTTGCTGAGCGTTTGCAGCTGGATATGGGGTCCACGCCAAAGGTCATTGATCCAGCAGCTTACGTCGTATTTCAGAGTTACCATTGGCCCGGGAACATCCGAGAGTTGAAGAATATTGTTGAACGTCTCCTCATTATGGTGAATCGCGATGTCGTGATGGCACCGGATGTCGCTGAAGCGTTGTCTTTGACCCCTCAGCCCTCTCCACTCTACCCGGCGACTGCACCCTCCTTGGAGTCTCCTATGGGGATACCCCTCTACAAGCCGGGAATGGCACTAAGTCAGATGGTGGATGATGCCGAAGCGCAATGTATTCTTGCGGCTTTGGAAGAAAATAAGTGGAACATCCGGCGAACTTCAGAAGTATTAGAGGTTGAGCGGAGTAACTTGTACAAAAAGATGAACAAATACGGCATTTCCCGTCCAGACTCAGGGAATTAGGTTGGGGGATTTGTACTGACAATGCCACGGAAACATATCAGCGAAAACAGCGGGATAACTCGCCTCCAACTCCTTATCCTTATTATCATAGTTGTTTTGATTGGCGTACTCTCTTTTCCACCATGGTTAGAATATCGTAGAGTGAGCACGGCGGATATAGATGTCGAGACCATTGCTACTGCTATTAAAAAGTACTTCAGACACACGGGACATTATCCGACGAGTTTGGATGCCTTGATGACGGATCCTGGTCTTGAAGGATGGCGTGGAAATTACTTGGAGGCTATCCCTGAAACACCTTGGGGCGGCAGGTATGTGCTACTTCGGGACACCTATAAGGTTGGGATAGCGAGAGATCACCCCCGCGTGCCAGAAAAGTATCGCGTCGGGGGTGTCGCGGAGATCAGTCGCGTCTATCATGCCGACACCCGTCTCGGTGAGCAGTATTGGTGGTGATTGGTTAGCAATTAGCGGTTAGTTATCAGCAGTTAGCGGTTTATCGTTGGGCGAAATCAACGGCATGAAGGTTTCCGTATGGCATTCCCCGCCTGCCGAGTTACTGACCGCTGAAAGTGGAGCGTAGCGGAACGCCCTGACTGCTGACCGCTATATAAAAATATGTGGATTTTTATTTTCGTGTTGGGTGCAGCAATCGGAAGTTTTCTCAATGTCTGTATCTATCGCATTCCGCGCGACGGTATGTCGGTTCATTCGCCGCGCCGCTCTTTCTGTCCAGTATGCCAAGAGACAATAAGAACGTTTGACACTATCCCACTTTTAAGTTACCTGTTCTTACGCGGACAGTGCCGACACTGCAAAACAGGAATTTCGGTGTTGTATCCGTGTGTTGAACTCGCAACCGCACTCCTATTTCTTGTAATGTATTATCGCTTCGGGTTAACCCTTGAAGGTCTGCTTGCGCTCGTTTTTGTTTCACTGCTCGTCCCGATTGCTGTCATCGATACGCAGCACTATATTATCCCAAACGTCCTTATAGTGGCCGGGTTGATTCTCGGTTTTGTTATTGTCTCTGGAATTGCGTATCAGCGCGGTGATGTCTGGTATCTGCTCATACGACTTATTGGTGCTGTTGTCGGTGGGACAGCGTTGTGGTTAATTGCCGTGATTGGGAGCGCGATTTTACGTAAAAAAGCGATGGGTGGCGGAGACATCAAGTTGATGGCACTCAACGGATTGTTCCTCGGCGCGTGGCCCGAACTGGCGATGGTCATCGCCTTCTCTGCTTTTAGTGGTGCGATTGTTGGAACGACGCTTATCATTTCTGGCATAAAAGACCGTCAAAGCCCTATTCCGTATGGTCCTTTTCTCGCCGGTGCCGCTGTGCTTGTGCTTTTATGGGGAGATCGCCTCTGGCAGACGTACTTGCAGTTTGTGGGGTGGTATTAATGGGTTCTCAGTAGTCGGTTGTCGGTTTTCAGTTAAGAGAGATTTGGATTCATTTGTTGGAGGAAATATGAAGACCTTCCATACAATCATTTGTTTGCTAATGTTCTTTTTTACCTATCAGATTGTCTATGCGCAACAAGCACCTACTACGGGTTTTGTTGATTTGGAAATGCCTCTGGAGGAAGCACTTACTAAAATTACTTTTATTCTTACGCGGTTAAGTGGTGAAGGCAGCAGTGAAGTTGTTAGCAGTGAAGTTGTTTTTGAAGGTGAAGGCGTAACCCGGGAAAAAGACTACATAGAACTACGTATACCGCACGACTTTGGGGAGCGTGTCGCCTACAGTATCTATACGCTCCTATCTAAATATGCTGTTGAAAGCAATCGGTATATTTTTGTGCCTTTTTCTAAGTGGAATGGTAGTTCACGTTCAACGGTGTTTTGGTATTTCTATGTAGTAGATAAAAAAACGCTCAGAATTGTTGATGGAATTCGCCTGGGGGGGTTCTTGCGCATTGAGGATGTCGTTTTAGCCGATGCGTTCACCAACACTGTGTCCATTACTTATATTAGGGGAGGGAGCTCGAGGGGTGAAGTTGTATATGACCCCGATAAAGCAATCAAAAGACATCTTCGGATGATAGAAGGTAAATTTCGAGATGTGGAAGATCCTTTAAGTCCGTCCGATCCTGATATGATGTTCGTTCGGGCAGGCACGTCTTGGATGGGAAGCCACGATGACAATGCGGCGGACGATGAAAAGCACCTGCACATCGTCTACCTTGATGCATTTCATATTGACAAATACGAAGTGACGAATGCACAATATAAGAAATTTGTTGAGGCGAACCCACGGTGGCAAAAGGATCGTATTCCTGAAAAGTATCATGATGGAGATTATCTGAAACATTGGAATGGGAACAATTACCCATCAGGCAAAGGTAACCATCCCGTTGTTTATGTGAGTTGGTACGCAGCAATGGCATACGCCGAGTGGCGTGGGAAACGCCTTCCGACAGAAGCAGAATGGGAGAAGGCTGCGCGCGGAGGTCGTCATCCTATTAAATACACGTGGGGTTCTTCTCCTGATTTGAACAAGGCAAACTACGGTGGGAAAATTGGCGATACTACCCCCGTTGGGACCTACGAGGCGAATGGATATGGTTTATACGATATGGCAGGCAATGTTTGGGAATGGTGTCTTGATGAATACGATGCAGGTTTCTATTATATTTCTCCGTATCGTAATCCTGTTGCAGGTGGGACTGTAGATAGTATTTTATCTGATTGGACGAATATTAAAAACGTCCGTGTGCTACGCGGCGGTTCTTGGGTCAGTGATGTCCAATTTATGGTAGTTTCTGATCGGACGCGGTTCACACCTCGGATCACGAACAATGCCCGTGGATTCCGTTGTGTGAAGCCTGCAACACCTGATCTTGCTACAGAGAACGGCAAGCCGATCAGTAAGCAAGTTGCCATAACATCGCAGAGTTCTGGAGTTTTTTTTCAATTGGTTGAGCCCATAAAGTTTGCCAATGACACCGTGGTAACATCTATCTCTAAAACTGGTATTGACACCCTCCGGGATTTACCAGTTCGCCTTGGGGAGAATGAGCGTATTGATGGGATAACGATAAAGAACGAAAAAGGCGAAAAGATCCATGTGCGAACGTGTAGAGAATATGATGCCGCGCTTAAGCATGGCTATCAACCCGACTCGACCTTTGAAATAAAAATGTCTGTTTGGTTTGAGCATCAATGCGGTTTGCTAAAGGCTTTGGAGATAGCAACTGCTCCCCAGCGAAGTTACATATCAAATCCTAATGTGGGGATAGCAAACTTAGATTTACTCCCCTTTGCCATCTTCCCAGTAGGAAGAGAGTTGGACGCGACCTATCAGGAAAAAATTGAAAACGAAGCACTCGTGGTTAGAGCAAGGAATCGAAATCATTTGGTCACTGAAGGGAAAGGAATCAGACAATCGTTAAAGGAAATAGTCCGTGCTGACTTTAACAACGACGGTATTGAAGACATTTTGCTCTTTGAATATCACCATTACATAAAAGGGACCCTGGGAAATGGAGAGATTATTATCTTAACCCGTAAATCAATGGATGAAAAATTTGAGGCAGTGCGACCCCTAAATCCGATGCCAGATTGAGAGTTTAAATTGTAGCAGATTGTAGAATTACTTAGGTACTTTGCAATTAACTATCCAATAGAGTATAATTCAATTCCATAAGGAGGATCTAAAGTATGGATGTTAAAGACGCGATTCTTTCACGACGCACGATTTTTAAGTTTGAACAGAAACCGGTGCCAGATGATGTCATTGAACAGGTTTTCAGTTTTGGGATATGGGCACCGAATCACCATGTCACCGAACCGTGGCGTTTTATCGTGATTGGCGAGAAAACGAAACTAACCCTTGCAGATCGCTATCGCGAGATCAAGATGGAAGATACGCCTGACCACGTTGATGCCGAAAACCTTAAGAAAATCGGTGAACTGGCTTACGAGAAATTCATGTCGAAGCCGACGATTATCGCTGTTTCTTGCGTACAAGAAGGGGACGAGCAACGTAAACGCGAAGATTATGCCGCTGCCTGCTGTGCGATGCAAAACGTCCAACTCGCCGCATGGGATGCCGGAGTCGGAATGCAGTGGAGTACGGGCAGGATCACGATGGAAGAGAATACCTATCAATTGCTCGGCATTGATTCTTCACAAGAGTATATTATCGGCTTCTTCTACACGGGTTACCCCGCCGACATCGGCGCACCGAAGCGACAACCCGCAGGCGATTTCATCCGTTGGGTGGCATAGACCGAGACTATGAGGAATCTCCATGGAAGAGCAAAACAGGGACAGACGATCATCAATGTTCACAGTCCGGAATGCCGAGAACGCGATGATCGCATTCACAATTTTTGCGCTGTTCTGTCTGTTGATGGTGCTCTTCCATGAGATGTTGGTCGCAAGTCAAAATTTTGTTGGTGCACTTTACAGTGTTGCAAGGAATATCTCAAAGATTATGTCAGGGGCAACATTACTGACGATATTTGAGGAGGCAATTGACATCATGTTTCAACGTATTAGGGATACTCTGAAAAAGGAGAGAGAACTTAAAGCGCAAGCTATAGCCGAAGGTAGAGCCGAAGGTAAAGCCGAAGGTAAAGCCGAAGGTAAAGCCGAAGGTAAAGCCGAAGGTAAAGCCGAAGCCTACCAAGAGGTGGCTGAGTGGAATCGCCGCAGAATGGCAGCGGAAGCCCGCGGTGAAAAATTCACAGAACCACCTCCTGGATTACCGCTAAATCGTTAACTGATACGCTGCTTTGGCGTTCTGCCAGAAGAACTTCGCTTTGACTGCATCGCCTTTCGCGCTGAAGTAGTCGTTCACAATTTGTTGGACGACTCCGTAGGGCGCGAAACGTTCGGAGACGGGCCAGTTGCTTCCATAGATGAGTCTGTCTTCACCAAACGCATCCCACAAGACATTGACCGTTGGGGTGTAATAGGCGACATCGGTTGGCGCTGGGATTTGACCAGTGTGTTCTGCTAACCCCGATACCTTACAGTAGATGTTCGGATACCGCGCCACCTCACGAATAGCAGAGACCCATGCTGCATCAGGCGGTGCCTCCGATATGCGTGCACCAGCAATGTGGTTGATGACAATCCGCATTTCCGGTGTATGCTCAACCAGCGTCGGTAAGATGGATAAGGCTTCGGGGTTAATCAGCAAATCCAAGGTGAGTTCCTTTGCTGCTAACTTCTCGATGCTTCCCAAGAACGTCGGATCACCGATTGTCCGTAAGTGTCCGCTGCCGAGACGTATCCCGCGAAAAAGTGGATTCGCGGAAAACCGGTTCAGATTATCCTCAAAATCAGCTGTCGGTTCCAAATGTCCCACGAACCCGACAATGAAAGGTTCTTCTGCGGCGAGGTCAAGAATCCACTGGTTATCCTCAAGCCATTTGCTTGCCTCAACAACAACAGTGCCTGTTACGCCTTCAGGGACTGCGAGGATTTTGTAGTCTTCGGGCATAACGCGTCGGTAGAGGACTTCATCGTTCGGATTTGGCCACGGCACGCCTTCAGGACGTGTAGGGTCGTAGAAATGCGTATGTGTATCGATAATCATAAATATCTCTCCATATTGCTCATTTTTGTTTTTTTTATCTGCTGCGGTCCGCCCGATCAGGCACAGCAACAGCGGCGCGAACTTCAACGTGATGCTTTGCGGCTTGAAATGGGACAGGCACTCAACCCGACAGATGCGGAGGGGTACATCCAACTCGGAAAAATCTATCGTGAATTGGGTGAGTACGAGAAAGCACTGGACGCGTTTCAGGGTGCTATCGCACTTGATGACGAGCACGCACACGCCTACAACAATCTCGGTCTGGTTTATATTGATCTCGGTCTATATGTCCTCGCTATTGATATGTTCCAGGCCGCGCTTGAGTTCGATCCCGGAAATCCTGCCTTCTATAACAACCTCGGCTATGCGTACGATAAGACCGACCAATTTGCTGAATCTCTCGCCGCCTTTCGTACCGCAATTGAAGAAGATCCAACCTTCGTTGATGCCTATAACAACCTCGCGGATGCGTATCTCTATCGTGAGATGTATCAGGAAGCTATCCAGCAGTATGAAGCAGCCCTTGAAATAGAAGCCGGGGACGCTGATGTCTATTTCAATCTCGGTCTCGCTTACGAGGAGACTGGGGAATTCCTTCACGCCATCCAGTCCTATGAAAGAGGTATATCTCTTGATGACAGCGATGCTGAGGCATACTATCGTCTCGCACAGGCGTACGAAAAAAATGGTGATACACTCATGATGCGTCGTTATCTGGAGGCGTTCTTAATGCGCGCGAGGGATATTCCATACCTCCAAGAGCAGGTCCGCACCGCTGAGGAACTGCTTGATAGGTAGTGTCCTTCCGCAGAATTAGCAGGAATTCCGATTTCATTCCGTCTGGATTTTTGTTTTTACGCCCACCAAAGAGCTTTCGGGTTTGAATCCGATCCTCGTAAACCTTTTCAAACGTAAACCCGCGTTCCGTAAAATACTCCGCTAATATCCGCCACAATTCGACCGTTATACCGTCAATGCGTGGGTTGCCGACGAAGATACAGGCAGCAGCATTCGGTTTCAACTGATTCATTGCGTTTTCAAGTGCATTGACTGTGTGACAGAAATAGGAGTCCAACCGTTTTCGGAGATCCTCCCGCGTGAGCATCTCTCTGATTTTATTTAGCGTTTCTGTTTGAACAATCCGATCTGCCTTCCGATACGGGATTTCAAGCCGTGATAACTCTCTAACCTCTTCCTCAGTGTGTCCCAGCCAAAACAGTTCCATCTTCGTCGAGCGGATATATTCTTGCGCTTGAAGATACGGGGGCGACGTTATCAGAGCATCACACGTCCACGGCACCGTAACGTAAGACGAATCCACCCCGCCCTTAAACGCAACCTGACTTTCGGACGCATACTGTTGTGTGGACCTCACAAAGTCGTTGAGGCTTTTTAACGTCTTCAAGGAGAGACTGTGAACCATTTCATCTAATTGGTCTCTCCAATTTTCCTTTAGCAGCTCCTCTACAGCCTTCAACTTACGCTTGGATCTCGCAAGTTTAGGTGTCCGATCTTCTGTATAGGAAAAACGTTTGCTCGCCTTCAACAACGCCGATTTGATAATGTCGCGATAGATACTGTTGTCTGTATTATTGATAAATCCCCAGTAATGGGTCAGTACTTCTAAAATTTCAGGTGGGTACCAGTAGTCAACACTTGACCATGCCGGTGTAAATTGATGCTTGCTTTCTCTCATGCCTTCCAATAGTTTGAACAAATCGACTTCGCGCAACCGCTCTTTTCCACGATAGACTTTCAGGGGCATAATATGATTCAGGAGTAGATTCAGGTCAAGGAGAAAGGCATTGCGTTTGCATAGATACGCCTCAACCCCTACTGTCCCAGAACCCGCAAACGGATCGACGATCCAATCGCCTTCCTTTGTGTAGGTTGTAATCGCATACCGAACAATCTGTGGGATAAATTTCGCAGGATAGGCAAAGATGGCATGCGTCAAATAACCTGTGTCCTTGATTTCAGGGACGAGCTCTCGGAACGAGACCAACTCTATCTCGCCAGATGTGGAATCGTCTCTTGGAGGCTGAGGTTCGGTGTCTGTCGGGAAAAGCGTGAACTGTTCTGGCGAATTGTAGTTTTCCATTACTGTTCCAATTCTTCCTCGGTGAGTTGAAAATCGAAGACTGCTTCCCCGGCTTCCGTTCCATCAACTTCCTCTTCTGTCAATTGAAAATCAAAAACCTCTTCCGCCTCTTCAACTGCTTCCGTCTCTGTGTCCGGCGTTACGGTGCCTTGGACTTGTTCTGTAGATTGCGAGGTTTCCTGTGTTTCGAGTTTCGGGGAGCTTGCGCCGAGGATCGTCAGCCCGACAATCCCAATGACACAGAGGCTTGTGACCGTCAACGCGACTGGACGTTTCCAGAGGACAACTCGCTCGCTTTTGTCTAAAAACGGAAGGAGGAGCAGTAGTACCATGCCGACTGTCGGGATTACAAACGTCCCAATAATCTCAAAGGGACCCTGGAAGTATTTCAGGAGTTGAAACAGAAATAGAAAATACCACTCTGGTCGCGGGTCATAATCCGCATTCGTCGGATCAGCGACATCTTCAAGCGGAACGGGAACAAATAGGGCGACAGATGCAAGGACTGCAAAGAGGATCAACATGCCGACAACATCTTCAAATACCTGATCGGGATAGAACGGTTTCCCAGTCTTCATCTCTTCTGGCGTGTTTTCCGGTTTACCTGAAGAACCGTAATATCGGACAAAGAAAAGATGCACACCGACCAAGCCGAAAGCTAACCACGGCAACCAGATGGTGTGAAGTGCGTAGAACCTCGACAGCGTCACAGCACCTATCTCCGCGCCACCGCGCAGCACCTTCGCCACAAAATCCCCTAATACAGGGGCAGTGCTGGCGATCTCCACACCGACAACTGTTGCCCAATACGCCTTCTCGTCCCACGGAAGTAGGTAGCCTGTGAATCCGAAACCGAGCACAATCAATAGTAGGAAAACGCCGAATATCCAGGTGAGTTCGCGCGGTGCTTTGTATGAACCGTAGAGAACGACGCGGAGCAGATGCAGAAACACGATGATGACCATCGCGCTCGCGCCCCAATGGTGCAAGCCCCGCACGAAGGCACCGAACGGAACCTCTTCGCTGATATAGGTTACGGCGTTATGGGCGTGTTCGGGTGAGGGTGAATAGTATAACGCCAGAAAAGCACCTGTGGCGGCTTGAAGGAGCAGGAGAAACATCGCCAAGCTGCCGAGTGAGAAAAGCAGATTGATATGTTTCGGCAGCGGTTTGCGGAGATGTGCGGAGAACTCTGATAAAGGGAGACGCTCATTGAGGAATTGCCGCATCTACGTCTCCTTCACGTATAAAATACCGGCTTCCACTTTAGTCTCGAGTCTCTGCAACGGCTCTGGTGGTGGACCCGCAACAACCGCGCCAGTCTTATCGAATATCGCACCGTGACACGGACAGAGGAAAGATTCCTTCTGCTCATCCCACCGGACGAGACAGCCAAGGTGGGAACAGGTTCGCGAGAAAACGCTCCACTCCCCGTTGCCGGTGTCGGTTACATAGACAGAACGTTTTTTGGTCGCTTGAACCCAACCGTCTTTTGCGGTGAAGGTGTAATCTACCTTTTTAAAGCGACTGTTTTTGAGACGGTCGGCAAGACCCAAATCGACCCATTTCGATTCCGGCTTCTTAAAAGCAGGTGAGATCGCAAAACCGATAAGTGGAATGCCGGCGGCGAGGCTCAAAATTCCACCAATCAATGCTGTTGCGAGTTCTAAAAATGAACGTCTGCTCTTTTTCTCCATCGGTTTCTCCATGCACAACCTAACAGGTCATGGGACAAAGATTAATTCTTTCGGGTTTGGCCTTCAAAGGGTGTACGGAGGTCGTAACGCCCTTCCTCAAGGACGGGCAGCGTGCCGTCGTTAACCATGAGTTCAAGCGGCAGCTCTTTCGTTTCCATCGGTATCGTGACGACGTTCTTAATCCGCAGCGATTCGTAGATAGCCATCATGATCTCAAGCGTATAACGTGCTTGGACACCGCTCCCGCGATGGTCAGAAATGTCACCTTCAATCCACTCAATGAGCTCCTGAAATTGGTTCTTAGGCTCTGGTGGCGGTGTAATGGTTTGCCATCCCTGTGCATCCCCATTTTGGAGGAGGATCGTGCCATCAGGACCGTTGCGAATCTGTCCTTCTGTGCCAGCGATTTGAGGCATTGAGACAGGTGGTTCAGGGAGGTCGCCTTCATAGATACCGCGCGCGCCACCTTCAAAGCAGACCAAACCCATACAGAGGTCTTCACAAATCGTGCGACGTTCCCACCGGTCAGTGGTTCGGGATGTCTGCCCGATGACCCACAACGTTTCTGGGTCAGACAGCATAAATCGCCAGCCGTCGATAGCGTGTGTACCTGTATTCAGGAGTCCAGCGTGCTGTTTGGCGCGGTGATGGACGGTTGTAGGTTGACCGATCGCTCCTGCTGCGACGAGTCGCCGTATTTCTATGTTTGCCGGTCTATATCTACCTTGATGCCCGATGATGAGTTTGACGTTATTCTCTTCACAGGCGGCAATCATGGCATCGGCTTGCCCGAGTGAGGCAGCCATCGGTTTCTCTCCGATGATTCCTTTCACGCCTGCCTTCGCTGCTGCGACAGTGGCTTCTGCTCTGGGCCCTTGCCACGTTGTAATGCTAACAATGTCCAGATCCTCTTTTGACAACATTTCGTCAACGTCGGTATAGGTAGCCGGGATGTCGTATTCGTCGGCAACCCGTTTCGCGGATTCTTCGTAGATGTCCATTGCTGCGACGACTTGGACATCGGGATTGTTTTTCCACGCTCTCGAGTGGGATCTTCCCATCCCTCCACATCCGATGATTCCGATTCGGTATGTCTGGTTTGCCATCAGTTTCGCCTCCTTTTGTATTGATAAGGATTCTATCAATTTTCATCCTTTCGGTCAACAGAAAACTAAACGGCCCTAATCTTTCCTTCTGGGATGTGTAAAGTTTTTGACACTAAATCCTCAAAAATATAAATCGCTAATACATTTTAACTTGACACCCGTTAGCAAAGATAGTATAATATATCATAAGACTTTTCAAAGAGGCGAATGGTGAATAGTGTATCAATCTATAAAACGCTGGCGAGGAAACCGACACAAACGTTTTCAACTGCCCACAGAAGTTTCTTATCAACTGCTATTATCAGTGACCAGTTTTCAGTTAAGAGATTATCCTTACAAGAACGTCTCTTTTACTGATTACTGGTCACTGGCGACGGGTAACTTCTTTGCTGACCGCTAACTCAAAAATGTTACACTTTTCGCTAAATTATTTTTTTTATAACAAAAAATTAAACATCAACAAACCCTTACGGCCACTATGTTCTCTAACGTTACACACTGGACACAAAATGTTACACCAGTGTAACATTTTTAAGGGTAAATCACTCAAAAATATACCGTTAAGTTAATACTATATTCACAAAAATATCGTTCTGTAAATCCATAAATCCTGATTCCGACAATGCGCTGCCAAAACATTTACACACCCGTCGGTACTCAGCATCTTGACAAACTTTCGGAAGTGTGTAAACATAAGGAAAAACGAAAGGAAGTTCTCATAATGGCAGACTATGAAGATAAAGGTTCTCAGATTCGAGTGACAAACCTTGAGGCTTTTCCGATGGGTGTGAAAGCCTACGTCAAGATTGAAACCAATATGGGGGTTACCGGTTGGGGCGAGATTAACAACATGGAGACAACCGTCACCTGTGCGTTGGCGCGCTCTTTGTCGGAATTGATTATTGGAGAAAACCCGACGCGAATTGAGCATCATTGGCAACGCCTCTTCCGCGCACATCGCAACATCCGAGGTGGCGGTTTAATGGTGCATACCATCTCCGCGATGGATATGGCGTTGTGGGATATAGCAGGGAAATTGTGGGGTGTGCCAGTGTATCGCTTGCTCGGCGGTCCCTGCCGCGACAAGATTTGGAAGTATCCGAGTCCGAAAGCGATCAAGACGGGACCGGGAGGTTCCAAACCGTTTGCTGGCACGCCTGATGAAATCGCCGACTTGGTGCAGCGCGTGCGGGATGCACGAGAGAAGGTCGGCTCCGACGGTGCAGTCATGTTCGACGCGCATAGCTGTCTACCACCGCCTATTGTCAAACAATTCGCCAGTTATCTGCAACCCGATGACCTGCTTTTCTTAGAGGAGGCATGGGTGCCGGGCAACATTGAAGTGATGCGTAAGATCCGAGAGTCAGTCCCTGTCCCCTTAGCGACGGGTGAGCGCGATCGCACAATATGGGAGGTCCGCGAAATCCTTGAGGCGCAGGTGATTGATATCCTTCAACCCGATGTCGGACACGGCGGCGGTATTACACAGGTTAAAAAAGTCGCTGCGCTCGCCGAGGCGCATCACGTCCCGATCGCACCACACTGCACGATGTCCTACCTCGGTCTCACCGCAAGTTTTCACCTATCTGCTGCAGTGCCGTTTTTCCTGATCCACGAGGGTTATGAAAACGTCCTTCCAGACGGAGTCGCCCACAAAACGTGGGAGATGGATGAGGAAGGCTACGTTTCGCTGCCAGAAGGCCCCGGTTTAGGTGTTGAAGTAAATGAGTCGAAAGTGATTGAAGTCGGTCAAGAGGCGGGAAGACGTTTTACTTGGCCTGATAATAGGTTGGCAGACGGCTCTATTGCTGATTATTGATTCTGCTACGCTAAAAACTGCCCTTTGTTTCTTCGGAGCAATACAGGATCACATATAGTAAACCTTTGACTCATTATCCAGCGAGCGTTCATCTTAAATATGTTAACATTCCGACAGCTTAAGCGTTTCAGGTCTACCCCCAGGGAGTGTTGAAATGGCATACTCCCCAGCGTCCAGTGGATCCACAGGAGTCACTCCCTCATCAAGCCTCTTGAACACCAATACGCAACGCTGATTTTCCAACTTTCGGCGAAATCCCGCCGCCCTCGCAATAATATGGCACATTTCCAGATGTGTCGCGAGCGCGGCACCCTCCTATATTCATCTACGATCAGTCAGTATTCCATGTGAAGAGTTTTGCATCCGTTGCGATTTCTTTCCGCGTGGTGGATGGGATCAACGCAGAATTTTGAGCGCGCTGCGGTGCTTTATTTATAGTAAGTGCGGCAAAATGCCGTAGTTAACTACGGCAAAATGCCGTACTACGGCAAAATGCCGTAGTTCAAAATTGATCTGAATTCGATTTTTTCGTATTGGCAGTAGGCAGAGGATTGCAAACACTCTCCCATGGATAAACCCAGTGTGTATCTATGTTTTGGACGCGATATTGCAAAAATACTTTTGTGATTTCATGGGTCTCGGCACGAATATTGTACCTTGCTAAAGGAATTGGCACAAAAATTGCTTAATACAATATATCTATTAACGTGAATTCGACAACCTTGAGGACAAGATTGGAAAACAGTTGGATCCGGGTTGTATTAGACCCGAAGATATTTCCAGTACCGATAGTTTTGAACGCTGCTTACATGCTTCTAAACAAATTCACCTTTCGAATTGAAGGCGAGCCGGAAAGTGCAATAGTGGTACGTTTGAGACCTCTGGATTCTCATTTAGCCGAGAGTACGGCGTATCTCCTGAATAGGGCGTTAATACGGGCAAGCATCAATGCATATCAAATGGAGCAGACAGCAGAGGTCCGTCATTACTTTCTCAAAGCTTCTCTCTCCTTTGAAGGGACTGATCGTGATTTTGCATCTGTTTTGGAGCAGAAAGAGTCCGAGGTGCCCTTAGAACCTTTAGAGTATTCTATAGTTTCTGACCTCTCAGGAGGATTGGTTCACGTCTCGGTTGACATCGGTAGAAATCACCTTAAGCGGCTCCTTCTCTCACTTTTCTACGTAGTTGAGAGGCTGAATGATGATTGTTGGTTGATTCTACAAGAGGTTAAAGATAGTTGCATCATAGCATACGCGAAGCCGCGGTGTGGTACCTTGGATTCGGTAACACTCAAACTTGAGGAAGAATTAGCTCAGTTATGTAATAAACCGATTCCTTTTGGGGTAATCCAGAGTCCAATTGACATTTTTGGCTTGTGATGGGTGCTGTAGGCTTACTACTTATTACTTTAGATATGAAGACTTAAAAGGACATTACAATGCGTAAATTTGTTTTGTTTGCCATGTCCGCTGCTTTGGTCATAGCGTTTGCACTTCCGGGGCGGGCACAAGTGTTAGATAAAGCACAATTAGGTCGCGAACTTTTCCACGATCCAACCTTTAAAGGCACAATTGACCCGTCAAAAGCGACCGGTCTTACTTGTGCAAACTGCCACGCCGATTTCGATGAGACGTTGCACCCAGATGGTGTGATTCGCTCTGGACATAGCGTGGTTGGTGCACACCTTCGAGTGGTAAAATACCCAGGGGTTTCAGTCGCGGAATTTGCCCGTGCAGCTGCTGGAGCTACCTTCTGTTATCAGCATTTCTTGCAGCGGGTGCCAATCGATAAAGTTAAGCGGGACGGAATTCCGATAGAACAAGCCGAAGCCCTTATGGCTTATTTTGAAGTTATTTCTGGTGACAATGAAGGACCTCAGTTTGAAATTGTCCTACCTGATGATGAGGGAAGAAAGAAAGCTGGTGAGGAAATTGCTGCTATGAGTGGTGATGCCAGTAGAGGTTGGCAACTTTTCGGACGCGCGTGCGTTGCTTGTCATCCAGCAGCTAAGAAAGCTGGAATCGGTCCTCAGCTAATCCGCTCCAGCGTACCAAGTAATATTGATGAGACGATGGTGCGTTGGGCAAGTCAAATTCGTAGTGGGGGTCTTCTCATGCCGTTCTATGCCTCGGATATCCTTAGTGACCAAGATATCGCTGACGTTATCGCGTTTTTGCGCGATCAAATAGAAAACACCGCAGAATAACATCAGTTGGGATCAGAGCTTACTGGACTTCCTGGAGAAGGTGCAGAGGCAAGTTTCTACCGGATTGAAAGGAAGGTGTATAAAATCATAGAAAAATCGAAGTTGGAGCAGCCCAGGCAGATTATTGATCTTGATATAACAGTCATCGTTACAAAGAACGATGAAGCTTGGTGAGGAAACAAGACTCAGACAGATTGGAATTCCAACGTGCACCATTGAAATAACAGAAGCATCTACGTTTATAGTATTTCAGGATAAGATGGTTTCGATTCGTAAGCCACGATTGGAATCAGGTTGTGTGGAAGAGTTTGTGAATTCCTTGAGGCATTTGCCCTAAGGAAGGGCCATGAATGTCTTCCATACGTTCAAGGAAAAGGAGTTTCCTTGAATTTTCTTTGAAATCTCTGTCTCTTGTATGGAACGAGGGATGGTTTTTTGAAACTTAACCCCTAAAATAGAAGGAGTTAAAAGCAATGGAAAAGAAAGATGTAGATCGTATCAAATCGATCACAACCAAGACGCTCTCTGATTTTATACACTTGGAAGAGGGCAGTACAGGCAAACAGAATGCGCTGAAAGCCGGAGCGGTGATTGGCGGATCTGTTTTGGCACAAGTGTTGCTTAATACAGACTCAAGTGACGCGTTCTCTCATACCTCGGGCTTTTGGTGGGAAACATCCCATTGGAGTGTATCCGCGGGTTGGTTTCATTTGAGTGCTCTATAAGCGCATTTGTTTTTCACGATTGTAAGTGGGAATTTTTTCTCAAAAACGGTGTAGGGTTTAACGGCTCCCAATAGGGGTCCGTGTGTTTTTTTCTCTGCTCCGATAACGTATTGAAAGAAACCACTTCAATTCATCCGCGAAGTGTATTGTGCATCTCGTTATGCTATTTTTTTTCTCTTCGCGGATGATTCTCCTCTTCACTTGTGGAGGTGTACACGATGCAAAAGAAACGCTCATTGATTTTTGTACTGATTCTATTAGGTGGGACCCTTATCTATAAATATGGAATAGACAAGTCCGACAACGACCCGCCAATGATCATTGCAACTGTCCCTGAATGTTATGAGCAAAATGTGCCTGTGGATATTAAAAGTATCAAATTTATATTTAACGAGAAAATGGAAGACTCATTTTCTACAGGACGGATTGGAAAGGAGCTGCCAGTGGGTATCGCCACATGGGAAGATACGGACCGGACAGTTCTGAATATACCTATCAACGGACCTTTGCCTTATCAGACATCTTATACTTTCGTTCTTAACCCGGACGATACGCTGCAAGCATTAACAGGAAAGTCTGTCTCTGCCCCCATGAAGGATGTTAAGGGTAACGAGCTTCCATCATATTTCTTCTCTTTTAGAACACAATGGGACCCTGCGTCTGAAGAAGTTATGAACAAGCTGGCTTTCAATGAATTAGATGATGCTGACAAAGATGGGTTGGAAAACGAGTTAGAACTAAAGATCGGAACAAATCCTCACCAGATAGACACGGATGCAGATGGACTCGCGGACTATGACGAATACTGCAAATATAGGACGGATGCTACCAGAGCAGATAGCGATGGGGATGGGAAAATCGACAGCGATTGGCATGAGCGACGAGAATACACCTACACGATAAGAGCGGTTTGTGAGATTAATGATCCTGTGGATTTAGAATCTATGAATGATCTCTTTCAGGATGTGAAAATTATCGCGAAACGAACCCCGATGAGTCATACACGATATGAGATTCTCCTATATCCTGACAGCAAACCGCATTTGCTACCAACAAGGTTTCCCTATGAGCAATTGCCGGCGGCGGTTGAAAGATATACACAAAGGGGCTTTGCAACGAATTTCTCTCCGAAAATGCAGACGGAAGTCCAGCGCATGATTTCCGAGTGTCATAACGATCTGAAAGTGATAGAACGCGTTCAATTTGAAATGGCGCAGATGCAATTGGTATATGAAGGTGCGGCGTTTTTATACAGTCGTGTTGATGAGGAGAATCAACTGGTAATGACTCGAGATCCCCTTGAGGGGTTAAAGCCCGAGAGTCTAAAGGAATTTCAGACAGTCGAGCAACTGTTAAAGGGTATCTTTTACGGCGATTCAATGTTTAAAGCTCGGCAACACGGTGTGTGCGACTCTCGGGCTACACTGAGGGCAACAATGTTAAAAGCTTCCGGAATTCCCACGAAACTGACGCTTGCAATCCCTTTGATTTATTGTTACGACGGAGAAAAGGAAGAGCTCATCCAGAATTTGAAAAGAGAGCGATTCCGCTCTGGAGGATATGTGGTTCTTAAGCCAAAGTCCCAAGGACACGGAGTTATTGTCAATCATAGTTACGTTGAGGTTTATGTTAATAATAAATGGATTCGGGTAGATCGGAATCTCAATGAAGGTCCCGTGTTCAACAACAACCAGATATACCTGAAGATTATTTCCTTCGCAGATTGGGGTGATGTAGATTTCACCCATTCATGGTCCCACGAACAATGGTTCACGCATAGGCCTTATAAGACAGTTGAACTGTCAGATGCCGATCCGAAATATACATCTGTTTATAGTGATACCTCATCACATTCTGTTCCTTAAACACAAGATATCTTTTTACTTTACATTTCGCTGGTAGGACAAATTTCCATATTGAGAATCCATTAGGTGTATGGCGTTGGGAAGCCTAAAAACTATGCCTTCGTATGAAGCATTTACAATTTTAATAACCTTATCATGCTGTTTCTATGCGAGTTACACGGATATCAAATTCAGAAAAGTCCGCAATTTTTGTAGTTTTGGTTTAATTGGTTTAGGTTTATTTAACCAAATGCTCCTGATTTTACTCGGAGAGAGTAAAATCACAGAAGCGACTTTTTTAGTGCTGGGTGGTTTTTTGGCTTCGTACCTAATTTATCTGATAGGTATCTGGGCACCTGGGGACGCTAAGCTTTTCCTCGGAGTGGTTCTGGCTTTGCCTGAAACCACTTTTGAGCACTTTGTAGGAATCGGTGCATTCCCTATCTTGGGGTTGCTCATTAACATATTCCTCCTCTATTTTCTTTTTGCGATAGTTTCAATCTTGTACAAGGGACTAAAAAGTGGTCTCACAGTCAATTTGCGACCAGATCAGGTGTTGAATGATATTGTGATGATGATATACAACCTTTTCTGCTTTATCGGATTACTATCTCTCATTTTATATCCGATCAGACGACTTAATATCGAGGTGAATCGTTTCTTGATTGTTTTTGGGTTTATGGGGTTTTTCTTCTTGCTTAGAAGGTTTATAGCAAAACCTTGGTTGGAAAGTTACCACGCGCTTCTCTTAGCACCTTTTCTTTTTGTAACTATCTTTTTCGTTTCACCATCGTTAACAACCTTGATTCACATCGCAATCCTTTCTACAGTTGCATACTTCCTCTTCAGGATGCTAGTGGAGGATTTCGGGCAAGCTTCCTTCATTGAGGAAAGAGACATTTCCGAGCTTAAACCCGGGGTTGTTTTGGCGGAAAGAATCGTTGAAGTAGACGATCAGAAATATAAGAAAATCGCAGGAATATTCTCTTCACATTTTACGGAAGATGTCCTTGTGGGGCCTACCCCTGAAGGTTTATCATCCCAGCAAATTGACGAGCTTATTCAGCTTAGCAAACATGGATATTTCAAGACATTTGAGAACAAAATCAAAATTCAACAGTCAGTAGTTTTTGCCCCTTTTATTGCTTTAGGGACGCTGATGACAGTCATTTTCAGGGGAGCGATATATCGATTTCTTTTTTAAATATGTAAGAAAATTGCTGGCCAGCAAAAATTTGTATTGTGGTGGATTCTAAAAATAAATAGACACTTTCCTCCCCCAGTAGACGAGGTTTCCTAACCTCGCCGATGCAGAGTGTCGAAATAATTCTAAAATCTACCATAAATGTGCTAACATCCCAATTTCTGATTGGATTCACCGTCTGTTTTCTGTCAGCGGCAGCACAAGTAAGTGCTTACGAAAAATGTTGTGAAGTACGAGATGTTTTTTTCTAATGCAGGTTTCTTTCTTAAAAGTGATTTGAATCAGAAAGGTCGTGACCCCATCAACGGAGAGTATTAAATTGTTAACATACTATAAGAGATTTGAAGGGAACTATCCGAATGGAGATAACTCGGATTATGTAGTGAATCGGTGTTTCTCTTATGAGTTAGACGGTGAAAACACACTCGTCACAACAAGTCATGGCGGTTGGGTAATCCTAAATAGAAGCGAATGCGATTTGCTGCTTGAGGGGAAGGTTAAAAAAGATAAAAACTTGTATTCTGTTTTAGAACGGACGGGTATCATTCTCACGCCAAGAAACCGGACGGGTTTTCTTCGGATTTCTTGTGAGCAGTATGCTCATCTGAATCGAGCTCCCACTCGGCTCATTATCTGGTATAACAGCAAGTCGAGTGGATTAGAGGAGGGTGAGAGACTTAAGGAGGTCGGTTCAAAAGCAATAGACTTTTTCTTGTCAATTCCGCATCTGTTTGACCACGTTGACATTGAATTCCGTGGTGATGTTTTATCTCAGTATGATTTGGTTCGCGAACTTGTGATTTATGCCATGCGTGCTAGTCGGCGGGAAAAAAAGAAGGCTGTTTTCACTATCGTTTCAAGCCCGCACTTTCTAACGGATGAAATTGTCATGGATTTCATAAGACTGCAAATACGATATCGCGCTTATTTTGACGGTTCTGCGTCAGCGATTAACGGTCTCAAGAAGTTCAAACCGCATCTTCAGACTTATCAGCAGTTGCCCATACAACTCATAGCATTTCCAGTAGATCATATTGGTCGCGAGGCGTTATTGGTTGATACCTGCATCGCCTTGGATCAATATCGACTGACGTTGGAATACGCCGATGCTTCTCACCCCGTCAAGAAATATCGAACAACCGACTTATCGTCAGAAGTATACTACAATTTCTGGAGAAGCGCCTTAGAATTGATTCTGCAACACAACCGGGATGGCGTTTTTCTCGCTGAGGGACAGACGCGGGAGTTGCTACAGAATATCATTGCACGGAGTGCTAATTCTGGGGTTACTCAGCGGCCTTGCGGAGCTGGTATCTCTCAGCTTATTGTTGACCTCAATGGACGTATCTTGGCGTGCTACTGTGCAGAGTGGCTTGAGATGGGGAATGTGTTCACTGATACTTACGATGCTGTTATAGCCTCTGAAAACGGGGTTACAACGCGAGGTATCGCAGGGGACTTGCTCCCAAAATGCAGCACATGTGCTTTTAATGCTTATTGTGGTCATTGTCCTATCCGCAGCTTGCGGCAACACGGCAGTTCACTTCTCGAAGAACCAGACGATTTTGAATGTCAAAGTTACATCCGGATGATTCCCTATCTTTTTAAAAAGTTGGGGAATGTTGAGGAGGCAAAAATTCTTACAAAGTGGATCTAATTACCACCCCTACAAATCAGAGAGGAAAACAATGTTAACCTATTTTCGAACCCAATATGGCAAATATCCTCGCACCTGCACGGATGCCTACGAACTAAATGAACATTTCGTTGATGAGATTGACGATGAACATACGCTGGTGACAACCCGACATAGAGCGTGGGTTGTTCTGAATAAGCGCGAGTATGAATTATTTCTTGAGCACCGATTGGAAGAGAACCTTGATTTGTACGCAACGCTGGAAGACCTCGGTATCATCCTGACGGAACGGAATATCAATGATGTCGCGCGACTTTATGCAGAGCGGTATCAGTACTTGAGTAGACCTCCTGCACTGTTTATCATGATTCCAACGAAACGCTGCAATCAAGGGTGTGGCTATTGTCATTCAAGTTCGCAATATGTCAGAGCTGAGGATTCGGGTTGGGATATGACAGAGGAAATAGGGTTTAAGACGGTTGATTTCTTCTTGTCTATCCCCAGAGCTGATAGTTCTAATTTTCACCTTGAGTTTCAAGGTGGAGAGGCATTGCTCTGTTACGATTACGTCCAACAGATTATGGATTATGCAATCAAACAAGCTGCGGTACAAGGGGCAACTGTAAGTTTTTATCTTGCCTCAAACCTAACGTTAATGACAGATGAGATTGCAGAAGACGTAAAGCAACGCGGGAATGTCAGAATGGGTTCATCCCTTGACGGTCCCAAGGACATACACGATACGCAACGTCCTATGAAGGGAGGCGGAAGTGCTTACGAAAAAGTCGTTTATTGGGTCAAGCGGTTGCGGGAGAAGTTTGGCATGGATATTGGCGTTTTATCGACCGTTTCAAGACGGCATCTCAACCGTGAGAAGGAGGTAATAGATACACAAATCAGCTTGGGTATGAATCAGTTGACGGCTTCGAGATTCCTTCACTACGGTGAAAAACGATACCGAAACAAAATGCTGACGGCTGAAGAAGCATTTGAATCTTGGAAGTGCTCCCTTGAGTATATTTTAGAAAAGAATAAGCAGGGGCAATTTTGTGTTGAAGCAGGCACTGTCTATACTCTGGAGAAGTTACTTACGCTTAACAGAAATTTTATGTGCGATCGCCGTCCTTGTGGTGCGGCAATGAGCCAGATTGCAGTGGACCAGTTTGGCGATATTTACGCGTGTGATGAGGGACGCTCAATTCCTGAACTGGCATACGGTAATGTTTTAACCCATACTTATGATGATATCATCACTTCCGAGACTGCAATGTTTTCCCGCAGCCTTGCCACGGAAGTGTTGCCGATGTGCAATACCTGTCCCGTGCAGGCGTATTGCGGTGCGTGTCTTGTCCGTGGGCAAAGTTACCACGGACACCCGGTTCCTGAACCTGCGGGTTCGTTTGAATGTGAGTTACATCTCAAAATGGCACCTTATCTTATTAAGAAATTGATGGACAAGGACACCGCCAAGATTTTAAATAGCTGGGTTTGAAGGTGTTTAAATCATCAGGTCCCGGCTTATGGCAATCATGTGTGCCTTCTGGTCGCATGGTTAAGATATTTTTAGTTGTGCCAAGGTGCACAGAGACAACAATTTTACTTCTAAGGAGATTAACTGCGTGGATTCTAATTCTGTTTTTGATAAAAGTGCGATAGATTGGTCTCGCTTGCCAGAGCCGCAAACAAATGGTTATGACACGGACATCGCTTTACAGTTGACAAATTGTGCTGGCTACACGCGCCGTGACGTTGGGGATAATCCAACAATTTTTGATGGAAAAGTTGCTATTCGTTGTCCGGATGACAATTATCGCATGCCTCCGGGGTGGAAGCCAGCACCGAGTGAGGATCCAAACCTTGGATTTGCCGTGGGTTTCTTGGAATGTTGGCCTGAAGTTCGGCAGCAGTTTTCTGAAATCATCCACTCGATTTATCCTTACTCCGAGCCAAACTTGGGTCGGGGTTCTTTCTCGGGACCGGCACAGGATGCTTCTGGCGGTGAAGGTTACGAAGGCAAGATTTTTGGTGCGATTAATGTCAGCGTTTTTGATCCCGTTGGGACCTCTGAGGCACTTGTGCACGAACTTGCTCATCAAAAGTTGTGGGCTCTCGGTGTCGATTTTGAGCACGCTAATCGATTGGTGCTCAATCCACCGACCAAACACTATACGAGTCCTGTGCGAAAAAATAAACGTCCGATGACAGCATTAGTACATGCTGCTTATGCATGGCTCTACATCGTGAATCTGCAGTTGAAGATGATTCCCTTTGAATCTAATAAAGGCGTTGAACCGGAGGTGCTGCGGATCTTTGTCGATTCTTACTTTACGCGCAATCTATCCAACCTTGAGAAATCTTTTGAAGTGGTCGTTGAAAACATCAAATACGATGCAGTAGGTGAGGTTTTCTTTGGGAGTTTGTTTGCTTGGGGAACGCGCCTTATCAATGAAGGAAATAAGATGCTCACCGAAAGTTTCTAAGTTAAATAGGGCTTACGCAAATTTGGTATATGGATCGGGAATTTGCTGTATTTAACCCCCTAAAGCCCCCTTATCAGAGGGATGCGTAAGTTCTATTTATGTAACAAGCACTCTTCGAGATTATTTTTTGTAAAAATAAAGGCTTGATCAGCGATCAAGCGAGGTGTGAAAGGATAGAGAGATGAACAGTAAAAAGAGTGACAGGGCCAAATCGGTCCTTAAAGGGAGATCGGTTTCCCAAGTGCAGCCTTTGCTTCAAATCGATCCACTTCCTAAAAGACAAGGGATCTCAAAAATACATACGGATATCTTAATTAATCCACAGATTTATCCGATGCCCGTTGTTGAAACTGCAGGGCGTCTGATTGATCCAAGGGATTTTGAGGTCTCTTGGGATCCAGAGCAAAGCACGAGGCCCACTCGTGTTCGCATATCCGCCAAAGGTTCCGAGTACGATGAAGAGGAAGTGGAGTACTATTTTTATAGAAAGCTGATTCTGGCAAGTGCAACGCACCATTCTCAGCAGAGACACTCTGAGATTCGGACGCTCTTCATGCAAACTGCTCACAACGTAACACGGCAGACATGGCAAGCACTCGGTTGGAATGATGGGCTCAAACCTCCTTCTACTGAGGGCGAAGATGCGGGTGGAGTCTCAGAGGCACCTCAGCCTTGCGTATACAAGGATATTTCTTATGTCGTCGGTGCTACCAGTCAAAAATTGCTTCTGTATGTAGAAACAGAAACTTATGGTCTTCCATATATTCTTGCTGCTGCCTCTGAAATGCGACGTGCCGGATGGGAAGTTAAGGTTGAGGCGCGCGTAACGCCGATCCAAGTTATGGCAACACTGAAAGATGATGACATCATGAATGGCGTTAGTCAGTTCTATGATGCTCTGAATGCTGTGAATCAGAGGGTTTCCGTACCAGCTGCCTCTTCAAGGGATAGTGAAACTGAGCCTATACATGGGCAAGTCGCGGATACTGATGTTCAGAGAGTTGACATTGAGATTTACCCGCAAATTTTTCCTCTACCTACAATACAGTTGGCAGCACTTTTGGTGTTAGGTAGGTTTCACATAAAAATCGACGGGGACCCGGAACAACGAATACGTGTTGGCTTAAAACCAAAGTCAATTGTTGATGAGGATAATGTTGAAGGTGTTTTTTCTGAGGCACTTATTCAGGCGAGTTTAGACGAATACAAACTCGCGTATTATGAACCGATTCGATCACACTTTCTGAGGTTAGCATTGTCATTCGGTTCTGAATTACATGAGTCGCCATTATCATCGTATTTCCGGGCGTATAATCATAAAAGTCAAGAGTTTGATTATCGGATTTGGATTGACGATTCTGGAATATGCGTGAGTGTATCTGGAGGCGAATCCGCGCGGACAAGACTTTTTGCATCAGTCTGGCGACTGAAAAATAAAGGCATTTTCGTTTTCGAGCCGGAGGGAACGAATGGAATTCGCGTAAATATCCGACCAAAGCCGAACATTCAGATCCAAGTGTTGCAAGAGGTTTTGAATCGTGAATTGCAAAAAAGCCACGCTTCTTTATCACTTTGAACCACGTTTTTTCTTAATTTAATTGGGTTTAAAAGGTGCCCTTGATTTCATAAGATTTCATACAAGTAAGTTTATGGAAGCGGTAGATTACATGTCAGAATCGACTCTTGCAGAAAAACAGTTGCAACTCGGTATTTCACACAAAATTTTCCCGTTGCCTGTGATCGAAAGAACACTTTTTCTTCTACGCGACTCGATAACAAGTTTTGAAGTTACCGAGACTTCTTCTGATAACGTCAAAATTTGTATCGCTGTGGTTTCCACAGATGCTTCTGATGACATAGAGAATCTTTTCTATAGCCGGCTTATTAGTACAGCAGTTTCTCTGATGCATGAGGAGAATAGCAAGGACATAAAGCAATACTTTATCCAGACCGAGATGATGGCAATGGTGGAACCCCAGCAAGCCTTAAAAAGACATCTTGTTGTGCAGACACGAGCAGCAAGTCAGTCTCAAACGCCCCCAGTTTCCCATTGGGATCAATACAAAGGCTATCGCGTTGGATTAGGAGGCGGTTTTGGCATCTTTGTGGAGGAGGGTGTGAACACGTTCCACTTAGATCTGGATCACAGGATCTATTCGCTTACCCGTGTTCAGTCAGTTGTTGACAAAGTAGTTGCCCATAATTTTGAATGTGCGATTAGCATAGAACGGTCGAGAATCGTTGTGACAATAACATTTCAAAAGGAAACGACACAGCGTGTAATGTTGAAGACGTTGATTGATTTGCAAAAATCTCTCAGAATACTGGAACAGTAACGGAATTCGATTGAAAAAATTAAGTTTATTCTATCTAACATTGTCCCTGCGGAGTTTTTGAAACAACTATCTTCAGAAACAGTTGCTCGAAGCGATACTCCATCGTATTCCACAAGCGGGTGCCATTGTTTTTGAAGACTACGACAAGGGAGTGATGACGGAGCCACTCATCCAGACTGTTGTTGGTGCGGCGCGACACTACAGATGTTATTGAGCGAAGACACCGACATGTCTATTCCTTTCTATCCGCTTGAAAAAGGAGACAGCCTTGACTGGAGTATATTTGTGATCAGGAGGAAAGTATGTTATATAATGCCCGAAGCGAAGGTCAAAACACCTGGATGAAGCCACAATTCGTCATAATTCTGTTTGTGTTTGCCATCATATCCGTATCTGGTTCAGCACAAACAGGTGATATTCAAGGAATCGTCTATCAGCAAAGCACTGGAAAACCTCTTGCAGAAGCCAATGTTCGTATTCTCGAAACCGATCGAAATCAGAAAACCGGTAAAAACGGAACCTTCCGCTTCACCGAACTTCCCGAAGGCACATATGT
Organism: Candidatus Poribacteria bacterium; assembly: GCA_965232115.1. GTDB lineage: Bacteria > Poribacteria > WGA-4E > WGA-4E > WGA-3G > WGA-3G. Next base: position 473,336 of record OZ246958.1, on the reverse strand, counting down.
TTTTCTCGTCACACATCCCACTGAAACAGTACCCGCAGAAGTTTCCGTTAAAATTAGCAGCGGCGATACGACCGAAGTGAAGATTCATCTCGGTGTAGCAGTTAAGTTGGAAACTATTATTGTAGAAGGAAAACGCCTCCCACCCACAATCAGCCGAATGGATGTCCGTGGGAGCGAACTCCTGCGTATTCCTGGCACCCTTAACGACACACTCAAAGGACTCATGACACTTCCAAGCATCGGCATTCCAAACGATTACTTCGGGGTCCTCTATATCCGAGGCAGTCAACCTGGATCTAACCTCTACTATCTTGACAGGACCCCCCTCGGTTACCCTTTTCATTGGGGTGGCTTACTCTCGACAGTGAGTTCGGAAACGCTTGAAAAGATTGACATCTACGCCGGTGGCAACGGTGCCGAATTTGGGTTAGATTCGCAAGCCGTGCTCGACCTCCACGCACGCGACAGTATTGATGAACGCTTGGACGGTAAATTCAACTTAAATATCCTCTATTCTGAAGGGTTGCTTGAAGGTAGGATTGGCGACAAAGGTTATATTTCTGTCTCTGGACGGCGGAGTTATTTAGACCTCATCGCTGAATCCCTCATTGAGTTGCAGACAGGCACGGAGCGGCAGACAGGCACGGCACAGCAGTTACCCTATTTTTCGGATTACCAGTTGAAATCTACATACGCACTGACTGAAAAACATCACCTCACCGTGAACGCTTTTGCGGCTGTAGACCATTTTAAGATTGTGGAGAGCCAAGAATTTGATGAGAACATCGTATGGACGGATCGGGACGAGTTACCGCGTAATTCTGTGCTTTTTGAAAATGGATTTAACGGGCAGGGTATTCACCTCCGTTCAAACCTCACTGAAAACCTGCGTTCCCACCTCTCCTTGACCCGCTCCGACAATTTCCTCAATATAGACCTTAAGTCGGTTGTTGAAACCCAGTATGGTATGCAACCTGATGGCAAACGAGAATTCTTAGGCACGAACTACGCCCGCTATGAAATACAGGTTAATGCCCCCGTCTATGCACTCCGCGAAGATGTGTCCTACACGCTAGCACGCTCGTTTCAATTAGAGTTGGGTTTCCTCTACACTTTCAGTCCGGCTGCAAGTTCTGAGAAAGGTTGGTTTGAAGAAAATCTTGAGTCGGATCAGGAATCAGAGTATACGATAGAGGAGCCACTGGAGTTTACGATAGAGGGTCCTGACGGTGAAGTTGTCCGTGAGTTAATCTTCAAGGAGACACACGACGAATTCGGACACGACTTTTATCGAACTGAGGGATACGTGCAGGGACGATACGATCCACTTTCGTTTCTGTCGTTCGCACTAGGTGTTCGCCTGGATTATCTGAATGTGATTGAGCAAATTTCCGTCCAACCGCGAGGGAGCGTGAGTTTCCAGTTGCCAAACAGTTCCAATCTCCGCTTCGCGTATGGACACTATGAGCAGAGTCCACGACCCTCTCACCTATTAGCAGAAAATGGCAACCGTGCCTTGAAATCAGACCTCACACGGCACTACATTATGGAATTTGAATATCCACTCTCATCACGCACTGAACTTAAGTTTACAACTTATTACAAAGATGCCCAGAAACTGGTAATACCCGATGAAGTCTCGAACTATCTCAATCAAGGCACGGCATACGTCGGGGGGGCGGAGGTATTCCTACGGCATCGGATTCCAGATAGATTCTTCGGTTGGATCTCATACAGTTATACACACGCCGAACGGCGTGAGAACCCAGGTGCTGCCTATCAACCCTACCTGTTTGACAATACGCATACTGTGAGTGTTGTCGGTAACTATAGCTTCACGCCGGATTTCGAGATTGGCGGGAAATGGCAGTATCTCAGCGGCACCTCCGAAGCCCCTATCAGCTCCATTGTCCTCGTCCAAGATCCGGTAACGCGCGGGTTGAATCCGCTTGTGTCGAGAGCTGACAAAGAATTAAATACCCAACTCGCTCCCTATCATAAGTTAGACCTTCGGGTGAGTCATAAATGGAACGTTTGGGGATTGCAAGTAGGTGGTTTCCTTGATATTCTGAATGCATACAACCGAAAAAATAAGATACAGTTCATTTTTGAAGAGGCAACCCTTGACATACAAGGTCAGGACGTTAACATTGAACGTGAAGTCTTTGATGCGCCACAACTGCCACGGATCATCTATTTTGGATTAACGCTTGAGTTCTGAAATTAGAAATGCCTCAGAGTCGTTAGTTTTTCGCTTCATCGGTGCAGGCACGCGACATCTTGCGGTTTTGCCCGATGATGCATAAGGAGAATAGCAAGGACATAAAGCAATACTTTATCCAGACCGAGATGATGGCAATGGTGGAACCCCAGCAAGCCTTAAAAAGACATCTTGTTGTGCAGACACGAGCAGCAAGTCAGTCTCAAACGCCCCCAGTTTCCCATTGGGATCAATACAAAGGCTATCGCGTTGGATTAGGAGGCGGTTTTGGCATCTTTGTGGAGGAGGGTGTGAACACGTTCCACTTAGATCTGGATCACAGGATCTATTCGCTTACCCGTGTTCAGTCAGTTGTTGACAAAGTAGTTGCCCATAATTTTGAATGTGCGATTAGCATAGAACGGTCGAGAATCGTTGTGACAATAACATTTCAAAAGGAAACGACACAGCGTGTAATGTTGAAGACGTTGATTGATTTGCAAAAATCTCTCAGAATACTGGAACAGTAACGGAATTCGATTGAAAAAATTAAGTTTATTCTATCTAACATTGTCCCTGCGGAGTTTTTGATCAGTAAATATGGAGCTACAAACTATTTTAGATCGGCTTGAAGAGAGGCAGATTCTCATTATTGGTGATATGATATTGGATGAGTACGTCTGTGGGAATACTGAACGAATTTCCCCAGAGGCACCTGTCCCTGTATTTGAGGTGACCTCTCAAAGGGTGCAGCTTGGAGGTGCCGCGAACGTCGCTCATAACGTTGTGGGTTTAGGGGGAAGAGCAGTATTGATTGGCATCGTAGGGGACGATAGTCAGGGGAGAATCTTAATAGATCTGCTAAATGAGAAAAAGATTGATACAAAAGGGATTTGTGTTGATAAAAGCCGTCCGACAACCACTAAAACCCGCCTAATTGCCCGAATTTCGGAAGCGAATTTGTCAGGGAACCAGCAACTTGTCCGCATTGACCGGGAATCACACCAACCTATCAACAACTATCTTCAGAAACAGTTGCTCGAAGCGATACTCCATCGTATTCCACAAGCGGGTGCCATTGTTTTTGAAGACTACGACAAGGGAGTGATAACGGAGCCACTCATCCAGACTGTTATTGGTGCGGCGCGACACTTTCATACTCCTGTGATTGTTGATCCTAAGGTGCGAAACTTCTGGAATTACAAAGATGTAACGCTCGTTGCACCAAATCGTAAAGAAGCTGCCGCTGCTACCTATCGAGAGATTACAAATGAAGCGAGTTTGCTTGAAGTTGGCAAGATGATTCTTGAGAGACTGAATCTTCAATACCTACTGATTACTCATGGGGCAGGAGGGATGTCTCTGTTTTGTAGGGGTGAGAATGGAGGTCCCCCGCGCGTGAATTACATTCCGGCACATCCACGCAAGGTTTTGGACGGGACCGGTGCGGGAGATACCGTTATTGCGGTGTTGTGCCTTGCACTTGCGTCGAACATTGACATGTTTGCTGCAGCGAGACTGTCCAATTTGGCAGGTGGTATTGCTGTTGAGGAGATAGGCTGCCTCACTGCTACCCGAGAAAAACTGGCAAAGGCTATTCGCTTGGAAAAGGAAAAAAGGTTTGATGTATAACTTACGAAATGCGAAAAACATACTCATAGGACATATGGAAGGAGTGGGGGACAACATTCTATCAATACCTCTGTTGCACAATATAAGGTCTTTGAACCAAAATGTGCAGATGGATGTGTTGATTCCAGCAGGTAGGTCGGAGATATACTATAACCAAAGATTGAATGGCGTATTTGAGATTGCAGCTGGGCCCTTATTACCTCGTCGGGTCTTGGATACTACTTATGATGTTATTTTTGATTTGAGCACCGGCTATGTGCCATCTTTTTATGTTTATCATCTTAGTTACGATCGGTGTATCTGTTTTACGAAGTATGTTCAGCTTGAAAATGAAATGAATCTTTCTTGGGTTCGGGACGTTCCTGCTTGGCAACAGATGTTGAATCTCTTAACCCTCACCGATTTGAGACTTCCGTATAGACAGGATTATGCTTTTCACATCAGCGAGGCAAACTTGAAATTCGCGATGTTCCTCCGTGCGGGGATTGGTGACAAGCAGATGATATGTATTGTCCCTGGAGTAGGTGGGATGGACAATAAAAGATGGAGTCCACACCGTTTCGCGGAATTGATTGGATATCTTTATGAAACCTTTTCGTGTCAGATTGTGCTCGTTGGACATTATACTGAGCGCGATCTGGGTGAGCGTATTGAGAAGATGCTTCCTTATGAGATTACAAATCTGGTGGGAATGACGAGTATAGGCACATTGGCGGGATTGCTACAGGATGCGAGGTTGGTCATTTCTAACGACACAGGCACAATGCACCTGGCAGGGATTTTAAACACGCCTGTTGTTGCCTTGTTTGGTCCCTCAAATCATCGAGAGTACGGACCGCTGGGTAACAATCATAAAATCATCGTTTCCGATACGGAAGAGATGAGCGGAATTTCTGTAGAGCAAGTCATCGGCGCGTGCCGTGAGTTGTTAACTGAAGTCGGTTAATATCGTCTGTATTAGTAGATTTCGCATATAAAGTAGGAGACTGGGATGAGAATTCAGAAGGTTGAATTACATGAATTTAAAGACTTTGGCAAAAGGGTGATTTTTGATGTCAAAAAGCGAAGTTTCTATGAAATTGATTCATGGACAAGCAATGTATTGGCACTTTGCGATGGTAGATTGGGTGAAGACATTGTGAGTCAGCTTCGTCCAGAAATTTCGGAAACCGAAGTGCGAGACATTCTAAAAGAACTTGAGACCGCACAGATGTTGGTGCGTGAGGATCATGATCTATCCATTCCCTTCTATCCACCCGAGAAGATAGAGATTCTTCATATGGACCTCCAAATGACAGCGGACTGCCCGCCCAGCTGCGTGCGATGTTATCTGGCGCAGAAGAAGAAACCTCGGCATACCTCGAAGCAGCAAATGACCTTAGATGTTGCGCAGCAAGCAGTTGATTTGCTCATGAAAGAATCTGGGAAGTTGGATTGCTATCTGACTTTTTCAGGTGTGAATACTGATTTGGACTACGAATGGATTCGCAATGTTATCAATTACGCGAACAAGACAGCCTCCTTACACGAAAAACAGATCTCTTTTGAGATTGTTATTGATAGTTCACTTTTTGTTGAAGAGTTATTTACCAAGACTTTCATGAGTCAGCAAAACGTGATGACTACCGTTAGCATAAAACGTCCACAAGAGTTGGAACAGATACTTGAACGGTATTCTAATGGCTTCACTCGTTCCGAAAGTGTGCTTCGGATGGGGTTAAATATTTTTGTTGATGGATATTTACCTACGTTCAAAGAAATGGTACATCAAGCGATTCAAGTGTTTTCGCCGCAAAGTCTCTATGTCATTCCTTCTGTCATAACAGACAGTAATATTTCTGCAACGAAAAGTGATATTGAGGGAGCGAAAAAACTACTGCGCGAACTATGCGAGTACTGTCTACAATATGCGCTGCAGGAGGAGCAGACTTGGATTGGGCATATTTATGATCAAGCGGAAAGTATGTTAAAACGCGTCAAGTATTACTATTACTGTGGCGCAGGCACGCGACATCTCGCAGTTTTGCCCGATGGGGATCTATACCCGTGTGCTGAGTTAGCCACAGATCCAACTCATCGGATGGGTAATATAGAAATTGGTATCCTGAAGGATAAAAGAAGAGTCTGGCTTCAGGAGTATCATGTCGATAGGTTTGAAACGTGTGCTTCTTGTTGGGCGAGATACCTTTGTGGCGGTGGATGCAGGGTCGATTCTTTATTTAATTGTGGAAGTCCCACTGAGATAAATGAGGTTACCTGTGATCTGATCAGGTACTCCTATGAACTTGCAATGTTAATGAGCCTTGTTCACTTTGGTGAAAGAGATGAAGGTACAGGTGCCGGTTAAAAAATCTTCGTGAATTGCTTTTATATGTGGACCGGATTTTGACTTTTCATGTTGTCTTGTAGAAAACACATAAACGAAAACGAGTGCTTAGGGGAATTTTTATGAACATACTTTTTTTTAATGACTGTACCGGAGTCGGGGGTGGTGAAATATGGGTTGTACATGCTGCCCAGGAATTGCAAAGGCGTGGACACAAGGTATATATAGGATGTCCAATGGGAGCTTGGTTACAGAGACAGGCAGAGAAATTCGGGATAGGCTCCTTTACCTACTTGCCTGTAGAGAGTTTCGTGCCGGGTTTGATTTGGACTGTGCGTGAATTTGTTCAAGAAGAGGAGATAGAAGTGATATTTTGTACACTCCTTGGGCATAGAAATGAGGCGAAAATACTGACGCTTGCTCTTCGGGAGGCTGGGCGAGGCATTATTATTTTGAAAATGGGGTTGCCTGTGTGGCGAAGCTTAACAGCAGGGCATTTGGGATATGAAATGGAAGATTGTGTAAAGAAAGTGACTGTCGTTGCTCATACCGTAGAAGCATCTATACAAGAAATGATGAAAGAGATCCACCCAGACAGAATTCGGGTCTACTATGAGGGAGTTGATTTATCACGCTATAATCCTGATCAGGACGGAAGCCAAAACCACAGAGAACTTATAAAAAGTGAATATGGTATTGATGTGGATGGCATTCTGTTGGCCACAATAGCGAGGCTTGATCCGGGTAAAGGCCATCAGTATCTGCTCCGAACTGCGGCGCAAGTCTTAAAAAAGCATCCCAATATCACTTTTATCATCGCGGGAGAAGGGAGCGAAAAAGCCCATTTTGAAAAGATGGCACGTTCATTAAGAATAAGCGAGCATATTATCTTCACCGGGTTTGTAGACGACATTGCGAGCCTTCTCTCCGTAGTAGATCTTCTGATTCATCCTTCTCTTGCAGAAGGGCTAAGTAATTCTGTGATGGAGGCAATGGCGATGGCAAAACCTGTTGTTGCAACCGATGTCGGTGGGATGTCCGAGCTAATCGTTCATGGGGAGACAGGCTTGATGGTACCTCCAGGCGACACTGAACGCTTGACTGAGGCAATTTTGGAATTATTAAGAGACAAAAACCGGCGGAATGTAATGGGGGCTGCGGGCAGAAGGAGGGTTGAAACGTATTTCAACAGAGATGTCCAATTGAAAGTTCTTGAAGATTTTCTTCAAGAAGAAGTTGACAAAGCTGCAAAGATGAATCGGAAACCGCAATCTATTTCAGTGAGTGAGCTTGGTTTATCCACAGAAGTACCCGATTTCATCTTCAGAAGAAGTTGGCCTCGATTTTGACAGAATCGCATATAGTATCGTCCTAATAAAGCAGCACGTGACTTCTTTAAAGAATCACATCACCTTTTCGGGTTAAGCGATATATTGTTTTATGGTATGCGGATTACCTAATCAAAACTGTAATTGTGAAATCTAATAACGCAAATAGTTAACTCGCGCGAGTCGTAATGGAGAGAATCTAGTGTTCTGTCACGCCTAAAATGATGGTATCTGTTTTGGTATCGGGCGAGGCAACCTCGCCCCTACGAGGAAATAACACCTATCAAGATAGTGTTGACAAAGCACTAGCTTATCATTTTTAAATAGTGAAGTCATATTGAGTAAAACATAAGGATGTGGTAAAATAGTGGAATCAGAGCAGATAGTTTATGTCTTTTTTCCACTTTACATCGCTATTACTTTATCAAAGGTGCTATTATGTCAGAGGAAACTCCTGAAAAGAAGTCCCCGAGATACCACGGTATTCCGAAGCAGGTTTCACGCAAGGATTTTAATGCCTATATCTTGCCGCATCTATCGAAACGCATCAAAGGTCCGAAGCCGAAACTCTCCTTCTATAAGATATTCAACTATATCCTCTATGTTTTACATACTGGCATTCAATGGGAGCAGCTCCGAACACGGCGGAATGAACTGCATTGGTCGAATGTCTATAAATGGCACAATCGTTGGTCCAAAGATGGTTCTTATGAGAAACTCTTTGAAGCATCGGTGATACACCTGCTGGAGACGGAACAACTTGACACGTCTCGTCTTCATGGAGATGGGTCAAATACGGTCGTCAAAAAAGGGGCGATGGCACCGGGTATTCAGGACACAAACACCAAAAAGGTGAAAAAGAACTGACTATCACTGATAATCATGGATTCATCATCGCGCCGATAACGACGAAACCCGTCAACCAACATGATACAACGATCTTGCCTGAAGTCTTTACCGGTCTTATGACCTTGAGTCATCGTATCGGTATGGATCTCAGCGCATCTGCTCTGACGCTGGATTCAGGGTTCGATTCTAAAGCGAATCATGACCTTATCAAAGCACATGGATTGATTCGCGTCATCTATCCAAACCGCCGGAATGCTAAGACCCCTATCGTCATTGCTCGCAAGTTCCGGTGGTTTAGAAAAGATTTATACAAAGACCGATATAAAGTCGAGCGAACTTTCGGGTGGCAAGACACTTATCGGAGACTCGCACTGAGTTATGATAAACTCAAAGAAACGCGTTTAGGATTTCGGTATCTCGCATATTCTATGATTAACTTGCGTATAACTTTCAACGAGGCTTAGCGCGTACTCGCTATGAGTTCAGTGTGTCGAGGGCGTAAACGAAGGATATCCAGAATGTCTGACTACCATCCACTGCTCGAAATAAAAAAAATCAATGTTAACGTTGAATCCTATCTGAATGAGATCGGCAAAATTACATGCTGGCTTTCCAATCCTACCTCTTTCTGTACTGCATTAGGTGTGATGGTTAATCAGCAAATGTGGTTCGTCAAATACAGTAACGTTCCGCGATTCATCACTTGTCTCAAGCAGGCTGTCCGTTTTCATACAGCAGTTCAGCACGATTCAATTCCTCGCCTGCGTAATGTTTTTGATACATCCGACGAGCTTGTGTTAGTCTATGACTGGGTAGACGGCACCAGTCTGCGTATTGCTTGGGAACTTCTCTCTATGGGGATACACCCGCTCGTCTCTGAAGAGATACACCCACTTGACCGATTTTGTGCATTACCGGCAACTGAAATTATGGACGCGCTTGACACCATTTATGACGCGCACCTAGCTATCGCCGCGAAAGGCTTCATTGCTGAAGATTTTTACGATGGCAGTATGCTTTACAATTTTAAAAAGAAAAAGATTTACTTGTGCGATTTTGATCTCTATCATCCGGGTCCATTCATAAATGAACATAGTCGGTTGTGTGGTTCGACTTTCTTCATGGCACCGGAGGAATTACAGAAGGGCGAACGAATTGACGAAACAACGAATGTTTTCACGCTTGGGCGAGCTGCGTTTGTTTTGCTGGCCGGCAGCAGTGATTCAAAAGATTACTGGAGGGGCACAGAGGCAATGTGGCAGGTTGCGAAACGGGCAACGAATGCGAACCGAAGATTGAGATATCAATCAATTCAGGACTTCGTTGAGGCGTGGCGAACAGCGGTTGCTGCGAACCCGGTTCTGTAACAGGCTAACTGCGGTCATGTAAAGGAAAATCACGCTCAAAGTTGCTGAAAAATAATGTGATTCAATAAGGCACGCCTTCCATGGTGATAAGTGTCTGTGCTGTCCGAAGATATACGCCTCAGCCCAATTTTGTGTAAGTCCTGTTTATAAAAATTGTTCGAGGAACTGGAGCGATTGACACAAAACGCTTAGTAGTAAAAATATGCAACTTTTTGCGTTGTTGTTTGTAGTAAGTACTATTAGATGAAAACTACTTGGGAACTTTTCTATGAACACGATTTTGTTAGGTAAAGTCTCTGTGAAAAAGGTTTCTGCGAATTATTTGTGAGATGATCTGTGAGCAGCAACCAATGATTTTACCATCCGAAATCGAGACCGAGAGAGAAAAGAATTGGAGAAAACTATCATGTTGAAAAGACTTCATCTTGTTTTCAGTTTATGGCTCATTTTTGGCTTCAGTGAAACGTTGGTTGGGAAGGAGGGAACAGATGTCTATTTCCTACACGCGATAGGGAGTTATTGGATTTACGCGGATCAGGATGGGAATGAACTCACACGCCGCGCTGTAAAAAAGGAAAAAATTGACGGTAAGTCGTATCACGCTTTTAGTTATGAACCGACCATGGCAGATTGGACGGATTATGACTGTCGTATCCATCCGAATCTCTATCAAATTGATGAGAAGCGGGTGACGTTCTTGGTTGGTGATGATGTAGAGAAAGCGGTCAAGGCGCGTCTTACTAAAGATGTAAAGGTCTTCCGCAAAATACATGAGGAGAATTTCGATATCCTCTACGACATTGAGGCAGAGGCACAGGACCAGTTCTATGTGCTTCCAACTTCTGTTACCTTCAACGAAAAGTGGAACGCAGCGAAAATAAAAGCCAAAATCACGATGAGACCTGATCCGCCACAAGATCCTGAGAAAACGATACTTGAATTCACCATTGTTGAAACGGGCAAAGTCTTGGGGACGGAAAACGTTGAGACCCTTGTTGGCACTTTTGAAGACTGTTTGAAAATTGAATATCGGACGGCAACAGAAGTCGCAATATTTGCGTCGGGCGCGAGTGGGGAATCGAATCCGCCTGGTGAATCCGTTACAACGCTATGGGTAGCACCCAACGTCGGAATTGTCAAGTTTCACCAAAAAGCGGAGGATATCCTTCTGAAAGTTATACCTCTCCCTCAAATTAAGGCTTCAACCACGGTCAAAACCTTTGAGTTAAAGAAATATGAAATCAAATTTGCTAATTAGGTGAGTTTATGCATACACTTTGGATTGTTATACAACGGGAGTTCGTCTCGAACGTGTTGACATCTCGATTCATGATAGGATTTATCGTGTGCCTACTTTCGACAGCCGTTGCTGTTTTCGTTCAGGTGGACGATTACGAAAAACGTTTGACCGGATATAACACCGCCGTGCGGGAGGCTCAAGAGGAAACTCGGACATGGGAGCTCTATGTTGACATCAAGCCGAAAGCACACCGAAAGCCGAATCCGCTCGGCATCTTTAACGTCGGAACGGAGAATGACGGGGCAAATACAGTCACCGTTGAACTCTCAAAACCCATTTTTGAATTCGTCACTTTCCCTATCTGGTTTCCTCCGACGCAGAAGCAGGGTTCCAATAACCCCTTCCTTGCGATGTTCTTGACTGTGGATGTAGTTTTTATCTTCAAAATCGTGCTGAGTGCGTTAGCAATTCTGTTTGCTTACAACACGATTTCAGGTGAGAGAGAGGACGGCACGTTGAAGCTTGTGTTGTCCAATGCGATACCGAGAGATGTAGTGGTACTCGGAAAGTATCTCGGAGGAATGCTGTCGTTGTTCCCAATTGTTTTGGTGAGTTTAATCGTGGCACTGCTCATTGCTGTCTCTTCTCCAGTTACCACCTTTGATGGCAACGACATTACACATATCGTACTGATATTTGGGATTTCGTTGTTGTACGTGTCAACGTGGTATCTTTTAGGACTTGTCCTATCCGTTTGGACGAAGGAAGCGGCGACAACGTTAATTCTTTCGATGTTTATTTGGGTGATTCTGACGAGTGTTCATTCAAATGTAGTGACGTTTGCGGTGGATAAATTCTCGCCGTATCAGTCCAAGTCTGAAGAGTCATCTCTCCAATCCACCTTTGAGGTCTGGGATCAGTTCAGAAAAGAACGGGATGCCTACATCAAACAGAGAGGCTACGACGATTTGGGAAGATCGATTACTTGGGAGTCTGGAGCAAGACCAAGTATCGGCACCTTTTCTATGTCCGGAGGGTATTTCTTGATAGAGAATTATAGCGTTCGCAATATTAGTAAAGCGGATACTACTGTCTTCCAAGAGATTTTGGACTATCAGGAACAACTTCGGGTTGAGTATGCGGATAAAGCGGAGGGAATTCTCAAAGAGCCTGCGGAAGAAAGAGAAAGAAATCGGAGGTTCGCCGCCGCGCTCTCCCGTATTTCCTTCGCGGATGTTTATAATTTCGCTGTTAGTGCTATAGCGGGAACCGATCGGCAGCGTTATAACGATTTTATTCAGGGCTCCAGAGCCTATAAACGTGAGATTGTCGAATATCTGAGAGATAAAGAAGCATTTTCGTCACGGGCATGGTTTTCCGCAGATAAGGGTGCTGCGGAACTGACGGATTTGCCGGTTTTCAAGCATCGGCGGCTTTCTCCGTCTGAAAGTTTTTCACGGGCATCAATGGATATTTTGATATTATTGGCGTGGAATATCGTCCTATTCATGACGGCTTATGTGTCCTTCCTGCGATATGATATGAGTTGAAAGGAGGAGAGACGAATGATTCTACACATTACGACGAAAGAGATACATCACAATCTCACGACACTCCGATTTGCCTTGATGGTTATTCTTCTGCCTGCTTTGTTTGTGACAAATGCGTTGATATATAGCCTCGGCGATAATAATTATACCACGCAAATTAATACCTATAACCGACAGGTGGAACAGAATAGAGAGCACGTTAAAAAGGAAGGAAGTAAAGGTTTAGCAGAATTAGCCTTGAGGGGTCCTGGAGAGATTCCGAAGTTTCCGAGCCGATTGACTTTCTGTGCGGATGGAACAGATGAGCTCATCCCGCGTTCTGTCAAAATGGTTAGCGAAGGATCATCCAGCCGCAGCGGTCGAGGTCAGGCTGAGAATTACGAATGGATACCGCCGTGGACGTTGGAATATCCCTTGCAGAGTAAAGTCGGTGACGCGATGCAGCGCATTAAGATTGACTGGGTCTTCATCGGTGTCCTAATGAGTTTCTTTGCGATTTTGTTTACTTTTGATGCTGTCGCTGGGGAAAAAACACGCGGCACCCTAAGCCTCATAATGTCCAACACTGTCTCGCGCGGACAGGTGTTGTTAGGGAAATACCTCGGGGCATTTCTGACACTCATGATCCCACTTGTAATTGGCATCTTGGTGAACCTATTGCTTATCCTTATTTCTGGAAATATTCCATTTGCGTCGAGTGAATGGTTGCGGATTTTGGGAATGATCGGATTGTTTGCGTTGCACATCTCTGTTTTCATCTTTCTCGGGTTGTTTTTCTCAAGTCGCGTCTCGAATGCAATCACAAGTTTAGTGTGGCTTTTATTGACTTGGGTCTGCTTGGCATTTGTGTTTCCAAGCCTACTTGGGATTTTTATTGGCAATCTGAATCCGATCCCGTCCGTTGACGAGGTATCCATGCAGCGAGAGGCGCAATTAAAACAGTTGGGAGATGAATATGATCCTTCTGGCAGGTCAGAGTCTAAATTAAAAAAAGCAGCGTCTGTTGAGAATTCTGAAGCAACGCGCCTCTGGGCAACCTACTTCACCGAAGAGATAGAGACGAAAACTCGATTTAATGATGGACAGATCGACCAACAGTTTGGGCAGGTGCAGCTCGCCCGCGATCTCACCCAAATCTCACCGATAGCGACTTTCCAGTATGCGATGGAGGGGCTTGCGAACACCGGTATCGTGGGTTATATAAATTTCGTCAAACAGGCGCGCCGTTATCGGCAGACGTTTATAGACTTCATTAAGACGGAAGATCAGAGCGATCCGGAGAGTCTACACATCTATCCTGTAAAAGAGGGGTTGTCGCAGAAGCCGGTGAATCCAGCGGCGGTGCCGGTGTTCACAGAGCATATCTCGTATCGGAGTGTGCTGTCCCAAGTCGGTTTGTTGGTGTTGTTTAATCTGATATTTTTTATTATGGCGCAGGTTTCTTTTTTACTAAGTGAGGTGAAATAGCGCAGCTATTCAATCCACTCCATCGTTTCTCTGAGTTTTTCCTTAGCTTGGGAGTAATCTCGGCGGGTTTGATAATAGACGCGTTGTGCCTCTGTAAATTGTGCTTGTGCTTGAAACGCATCGTTGTAGGTTAGACCTTGGTAACCGGGGATTTCGACGGTGACTTCATCCAGCACGCGTTCAATCGTCCGTAACTGTTGCTCGAAAATTCTCACCCGCTTTTCTTCAATTTCCATCCGTTCTCTTGCATTTGCCACCTCACGGTAGTCCCGTCGCACCTCTACACGGATTAACTTTGTTTTTTCGACGTACTCGAGCTGCATTCGCTCAAGTTCTGCGACTTCTCGGGAGCGAAGGTTCTTCGTCTTATTTCCATCGTATAACGGGATGTTGAACTTAAAACCCAGTTCCCATCCATCTTGGGTGCGTGGATTTGTCTCAAAGAGACTCGCGCCATCTCGTTCACGGTCAAGTATCACCGGATCATAGATGGCTTTTGCGTCCCACGTCTGGTTACCTGCTTGTTGCTCTAGGAGCACACTGAGATCCTTATAGCGTGCTTCAGCAGAGAGTTCAGGGAAGCGGTTCCAGATAGTCTCTCCAGCGAGACGTTCTTGACGCAACATATCGCCTTGTAAGTCGCGTAGGTCAAGACTGTTGGCGAGTGCGAGTTCAACGGCAGCTTCGAGCGTCACATCGTCGTCTGGAAGGGGACGTGAAAGGACAACCTGTGCGAGTGGGTCAAGTCCAGTGAGACTGATGAGTTCAGCGGTGTCCACGTCGAGTTGTCGTTGGAGTTCGTTGAGGGCGAGTTGCTGTTCTGAGAGTTCCAATTCTGTGTTGAGTTGCCTGAGAAATGGAATCCGCCTTTGGGTCTGTTCAATTTTTGTGCCTTCCAGTTTCTTTTCGAGTTCCACCGCAATCGCACCCCGTTCTTTAATCTCTTCTTGTGTGAGGATAATATTATGCCAGAGATTCCGAACAGCGTAGACGATCGCCTTCTTGGCGCGTTCGTATTCAATCTCGCTTTTGCGAACCTCTTCCTGTGCGGCATCAAGACCTTGCGGGATTTCACCGAATTGCGCAAAGAGCATGCTCGCTTGTGCGCGAGTGAGATAGTCTCTGTCTTCGATGTCGCCGTCTTTCTGTCTTTGATATTCGCCGGTGAGTCCTACTTGTGGGAGGTAAACGGCTTTAGAGACGCGGAGGTTTGCCTTGGCGCGTTCGACGACCTTCTCTGCTTTTTTGACCGTTTCGTTATTTTGTAAAGCGAGTGCTATTGCGCGTTCTGGTTGAAGTGAGACAAGGCGTTGTGCTGAGACGACACCCGCAATACTGAGAAGTAAGCACACTGCAAGTGCCGTCAACTTTTTGTTCATTCTCAAGCTCCTTAACGGCGGCTGATGCGGATTGTGACAACCACAATCGCAATCATAAGGAGAATCAACGCACCGAAGAGGAGCGTCGTTACCGACATTTGCGTCTGTGATTCAACCTGTACTGTAATTGAACGGTCGCGTGCCTCAAACTTCCGATTATCGACCGTGACTTCGGCGTTTAACTTCGCTTGATATTCGCCAACCCCGATATCCGCAGGTGGACTTAAGGTCAGTTGTATCTCCGTCTCCGCATTCCGTCCGAGTGAACTGACAACTTCGGGGATAACCGTGTATTTCCAGTCCGTGTTGACATCAACGATCATACGGATATCGACGAGGTCGCGGGTCCCGATATTCTTTAGCGTTGCTGTCATGTTGACCTCTTCGCCTATTTTAATTGTCTGGAACGCATTCGGCACGAATACCTCAATCTCTGGAACACCTTTTGGAATCAGTTCAAACCGTTCAACCCCGCCTTGTATTCCCGCGATCCTATCGGCGGGTAAATCCAAGCGATTGTTGACCCCACCGAGTTCATTTGCCTCTGCCTCGTCCAGAACAGCAACATAGAACTCAAGTGTACTGTCAAGGTAGGAGGCATCCAGTTCTTCTGGCAGATAGACAATTAGGGACAAACTCCGTTTCGACTGTTCCTGCGTGAACTTCACCTGTGACTGACGCGACTGCGTTTCTGGGTCTTGGAATTCAAAGGAGAGGCGGTTGAGGAGATTAATGACGCGGAGTTGAAATGTATTTTCTGTCTCCGCCAATCGATCGAGCGTCAAGTCGTAGGTGACGCTGCTGCCGAGGTTCCCCTCCTGCGAAAATCGTAACGAACTGACGTTTACGACATCCAAGGCAGATTCTTTTTGTAGATAGATGAGGCGTAGGTCGGGTTCAGGCAGTTCAGGATATTTCAGGGACACCTTCAAGCTTTCGACATCTTTCTGAAGTTGGAACGTCAATTCCTCGATTTCATTGTAGCCGAGGACGGGTATCTTCGTTTCATAAGGTTTGACGATGTTTGTGTCATCGGTGACATCGAGCAAGGAGACGTAAATCGCTCGAATCTCGTTTGCCGCCGCAATCTCTTCAGGGGTTGCGTTGCTCGGCATCGCCTCCGTTGTGGAGGTGTTCTTGAGTTGAAGCGTCACCATCATTTGGTTGTCCACGCGAAACTTCTTCGCACTCAGGATAGAGATGTGGCGTGTGTCTTCCTCAAGATGGATTTTTTTCGGGTACGGCTTGTCAAGGTATAGAATATGAACTGTAACGCTATCAATATTCCGTCGGAGTTCAAAATCGAGGGTTGTCGCCTGTCCGTCTTTCAGCGATGGGATACGGTATTCGTAGGGGAAGCCGATAATCGCGTCTGTTTCGTCTCTGATGGAGACATAGACATTGTTGATCTCTTGTGCTGTTGCGCCATTCGAGTAATCTGTGGGGTCAGTGGCGTCTGTTTCTTTTATCTCGCCTTTTATTGCACCGTAGGTAAGTACAACCTCCAAGTGCCGTCGGTCGCCCTTCTTGTAGCGTCTCGCTGACACAACGGAGATATAGGGGTCCTCTTGTTTTAAATGGATATTCTTATTATCAGTCTCACCCGAGTATATTAACTCGACAACGACATCTCGTACATCCTCTTTTATGAGTTCAAACTCTAACGTAACGGCTTCACCCTCTTTGAGCGTTTCGATGCGTTGTTCGTAAGGTTCAGCGATAATTGCCCCACTTGTGCCGTAACTTTCCTGCTCTTTAATCGAGACGAAGATGTCGTCAATCTGTGCACTAATAATAATTTCGCGTCCCAGCACTTTGGAGCTTTCAACGAGTGTGACGGGGGATGAGCTATTCCGCAACGTGATTGAGAATAGTTCTCTTCCGTCGTCGGATTCATATAAGTTTGTGCTTTCGACAGTGATGTGCCATTCGTCCTTGAGCGAGTTAAGTTCGGTGTCTTGCAGCGTCAGTTTTGCTTGTTCGTATTCGGAGACGGCGGTTTCGTAATCTTCCTCCGCTTTATTCACTTGAGAGACAGTGACGATATTATTTGCCTCCATCATCATCGCTTTGAGGTTTTCAAGTTCAACCAACTTCTTTTTCATCAGTTGTTCCTTGAGTTCCATTTCCAAGCGTTTCGTCTCTATCTGGATTTGGCGGCTCTGTTCCTCTTTGGTTTTTGCTCTGTTCTCATCGGAAACCGGTTGGGTCTCTTCTGCGAACGCTATCGGTGTTTCTTTCGGCAACAATATTCCTATCGTGCCGATAAAAATAAACACGAGCATTGGAATTGAAAGATTGGAAGATTGGAAGATTGGTGCTACCCATTCTTCCATCCATCCATCTGTCCGTCCAAATATCTTCCATCCATCCATATTTTTTCACCCTTCTCTCTCTACTCAGGCGCGTCTTCTTCAGGTTCATATCCAGCGACATAGTGCAGGTACAACGCCTCAAGGTCCTCTTTTTGAATCTCGTCGCGCGTGAGTTCCCGTTCCAGGTTACCTTCCACAAGGATTCCTATCCTATCGGCGATCTCCTTGGCGCGAAAAATGTCGTGTGTAGACATGAAGATGGCTTTCCCTTCCTCTTTGAGTTGGCGGAGTAGGTTCAAGAAATCGGCGCCCCCCTTGGGATCCAAGCCGGAGGTCGGTTCATCGAGCAGGACGGCTTGTGCGTTCTTCATAATCGCAATAGCAATTCCCAAGCGTTGCCGCATCCCTTTAGAGAACGTCTTGACGCGCCGCGTAAACGCCTCCTCTGGTAAGCCGACACGTCCGAGGGTCGCGTCTAACTCCTCGTTGGATACCTTCTTCCGCCCACCGAGTTTCGCAAAGAAAGACAGGTTTTGCCGTGCTGTAAAGTTTCGATAGAGTTCGACATTTTCCGAGACGTAGGCGAGATGCTTCTTTGCTTCCAGCGGGAATTTCGGAATCTCGATGTCGTCAACGAGTGCGGTGCCGCTTGTGGGTTCGATAAAGTTCAGGAGCATGGAGATTGTTGTACTTTTCCCTGCTCCGTTTGCGCCGAGAACAACGTAGATTTCGCCGTCATCCACTTTTAGATTCAAATTGTTGACGGCTAAAACGCTTTCATTATAGACTTTCGTGAGTTCGCGGGTTTCTAACATCGGGTTTCTCCTATGGTTGATTCACCTCTGAATCTATGATACCAGAAATCTAAAGCAATTTCAAGGCAGCCCTTTATCATCTGGTGTGAAAGGTTTCAGTGATAGTGAAAGACGAGCTGAAGGGGCCATTCTCGCTGTGATGAGACTGTTCGCTTGTTCCCAGAATCTCGATACGGTGATGTACTAACTTATCCCTATAAGCAGCTTTGTAAGTTTCCCAATCCGCTGTCGGTGGGATATCAAGAATGCCTAACTGTCGCAGATTCGGGTTGTCTTCGAGAAGTGCCAACGTGTGCCGTTTTGATAGGTAGCGAGTCCCAAAACTGTGAAGAGTGAAAATCTGAATAGAATGTCTACGCTGCGAAAAGTGTTTTTCATTTTTCATGTCTCTCCTTTGTTTGTGTAACCTGAAGGATGTTGTATCCCTTCATTCTATTTTTTCGTAGGGTTACCGAGAGATATACTGACTTATGTTTATAGTGACGCGTTTTGAAGGCAAAAAGGTTGCATTATTTTTTTTTCAGTATATTACACACCCATTATTGGAAAGAGTTCCTAAAAGACACTATCTGGAGATAGGGGCATACTAATAACCTGGGATTGCAAGCTCTGCCCACAAAGGCGTTCTTTACTATTGCTGACTTAACATCATAGCCACGAAGAAAAGGATAGGTGCGAGCCTTGCTATTGCCTCAATCGGTTTTTCTTCGGGTGAGAATGTCAGTTCCAAGGATGCGGTATCCGATCCGACAGCGAGCGAAGCGAACAGGGTCCCTATCTTTTGGGTGAACGTAACTATTTCCGGTCTCCACCACGGGATCCCCTCCGTCTCAACGAGGGGTAAGAACTTTTCTATGTTGAGTTGGAACAGGCACGCTGGATTTGCTGGTAAACCTTCCAGCCGCTTTTTAAAGACAGGAGTTGGATTTCCAGCCAAAAGATTATCAACGATGGATTTATACTGCTTTTCAGACAGTGCAATCACAAACAGTTCGTTGACACTTCCATAATAGAGGGTGCCAGATATAGCGGCGGTGTTAAAGATCATGCCTTTATAGTCGAACTGTTGGGGTGGTTCGGTACTGAGTTTTTCGAGGAGAGCGTTGAAAAGAGCCCGCCATTTCAAGGGAGAAGCGGGATTAAAAATCAACCCTAAATCCGTCTCCGCAAATTCAACTTTGAACCTTTCAATCTTTCCACCTGTCAATCCGGTGTTAAAATTAGGAGGTTTCTCTAAGAAGGAAATATCCGCGCTGATAACAAGTTCGCCTGTCACTGCCTCAAGCAGGTCGGTCTGATCGGGTATCAGGAAACTCCTGAGGCTCTCATCGATGGAGGTTGTGTTCCTCTCGGAAGCAAAGAGCATCCGCCCAAAGGTCTGGGAACTTGATGGCGCGACCGTAAGGAAGAGCACCTCGTCCCCTGACAGACCCTGAATGGCTTGCATTTTAGATG
Source organism: Candidatus Poribacteria bacterium (assembly GCA_965232115.1). GTDB lineage: Bacteria > Poribacteria > WGA-4E > WGA-4E > WGA-3G > WGA-3G. The sequence goes on along the minus strand of OZ246958.1, from coordinate 453,413 downwards.
GCTCTTGAAACAGTGAGATAAGTGTGCCTTGTCCACCATTCTTCAAAGTGCCGTACAGCTGTTGGCTGCCGCCCGGTTTCAGCAGATCCCAATTGTAGACCAAGGTCTGGAAAGCGTCCAACTGCTCGCCAACACGGGAGGGTAGAATCACCTTCAAATAAGGGCCACCGGTCTCCACATCCACATACGCGAACACCTCACTTTTCCCAAATTTATCCGCAATAGGACGATAGGCAGTGTTTTCAGTGATGGCACGTCCTTTAGTCTTGTAGGTGTCCACCATTTTCTCAAAGCTACCAGGGGTAATGCCCACCAGCAGAAGGGTTTCATCAACGCGTCCGTATGTGAGTTCCAGTGTGTTAAGTTGTGCAGTATGGTACGTGATGCCTTGATAGTTCCCTGCCTGAGGTTGTACGGGGTTTCCTGCCATGCCACTAAGGGTTGTCACGACTTGGGATAAGATTTGTTCGGCTTTTTGTAGGGGCGGGGTTGCCCCGTCTTTACTGTTTTCAATGACGATTCCCACCATCAACCCTGCTGCGCCAGGCGAAACTGTCACTGCGATTTGACTTCCCAAAAAGGTTTCGATTAAACCTTGGATGTCCGCCCCTGTAAACATCGGCAGTGCCTGCATGAGTTGTTGAATATCTTGCCACTGTGAGGCAGCGGAGATGATACCTGCAGCCGCCTTCCAGTTTTCGGAGTTCTCAATTGTCTCACGACATTCTTGTAGGTTTTGGAGTTTGAGATAGAGGATGCTATCCGCTGGAATGACGGTTTCTATCGTTTGGGCATGTGTTACCGATCCAAACATGACAGTGAGAATAGCGACGAGCCACAGATACGATAAGGAACGGGTAGGGATTCTTTTTATCATAGTTTTTCTCCTTTTTTATACCTCTGAACGGATAAAAACCAGGAATGCCCCTAAAAGAAATACGCCGAGCAGTCCGACGAGCAACAGCATATCCAGTATTGCTGCGTTGAAGGTATCGCTAAAAGTGATTTTATCCTCGAAGTTTGGAAGTGTCTGCGGTGAAATCGGCTTTTTGGACATTCCCTCCGGGATTCCGATGATATGGGGGCTTTCTGTATCGGCACGATCGGTTTCAATGATGAAGTCTCGGAACTGTAGGATATGAAGGTGCACACTGTCAAGAAATTGCAAGTGGCGGTTCAACCCCGTACCAGTCATGGATTCGAGGGCGTATTGGACGATGGCTGCTGGCGAGAAACGTGTCACCGCCCTGGCGCGCTGGACTTGCGCGAGTTGTGCCCTTAAATGCTCGCGGTTTAGCCGCTCCCGGATTTCGACATCTTTGTTGACAAACTCAGCCTTGATACGCAATTCTTCCTCATCTATCTTTTCGGACTTTTCGGATTCGGCTTTCGCCATCGCCGCCATAAGTTCTGCCTGTTTTTCCTTTGCCAATTTTTCCGCTTCTTTCGGCGAGGTTTTCGCAAGGTCCATGAGTTGACTGAGAAGACCTCCGGTTTGTGATTGCGCCTTGTCCATCATTTGCTGGTCGAAATCATCGTTAATCTGCTCAAGCGCGCTCCTTTTTGCGGTTTCCCTTTGATGAGCGGTTTGGACGGGAGACATCCATTTTGTGGAGAGCGTGCCGAGAGTGGAAGGCATAAAGACGACGAGTGCCACCCAGATAATCAACAGCACGACGAGACTCACCCGGGTGTCTCGCGTGCCAGCGGAGACCATCAACCCGATTGCGATGAAGATACTGGCGTAACCTAAGGCGATCAGCATAATCATCCCCAAACGTCCCCAGTCTGCCGCCCCGAGCTGCGTCCAACTATCTGTGGAAATTACCGCCAGATTCAACAGTACTGCAAAACAGAACGGAATGAGAACGGCTATCAGGGTACCTAAGAACTTTCCGACTAAGAGTGCGGGACGCGAAATCGGGTTGGCGAGGCATAATCGGAGCGTTCCGCTTTCTCTTTCGCCAGAGAGGGCATCGAAGGTAAACAAGAGGGGAATGAAAGAGAGTAGATAGGTAATGATAAATACGTAGTCTATCTTTGTCGCCTTGGGACGTAGGTCCCGCGCATTCGGGTTGGCGGTGGGGTAGTGCGTCCACCAGATGCTTTTGACTTGTGTGCCGAATCCCGCAGTTCTACTCCAGGATCCCCAATTTTGCGTGCCGCGATTCGGTAGAAAGGCATCACCACCGTCTGCAATGAAAGTCAGGGCGGATGGCTGTTTGTACAGTTTACCGGGCCCCTTTCTCAGAAGTTCATAGAGCTCCGTCCGCGACTGCAATGTGTCTCGGTCACCGGCGACGTTCTCAGAATAGCTCCGGACCTTGTCTGGGTGGCTCTGAAGGTGCACCACGGCGTTGGTTACCATGAGTGCTGCCATGATGATGACAGTCAAGGCGAAGCGGAGACTGTTGAGATGGTCAAAGAACTCTCTTTGAATGATATGTCTAATCATTGTGTTTTCTCCTTTAAACTTCAACTTTGATAAAAATCAGAAAGCTTACCATAAACAGCACCAGGTTCATAACGAAAAGGAGGGACACATCCGTCAGGGCGCGTTGTGCGTTTTCGGAGACATCCGCCCGCGCAAAGCGAAACTGCGGCAAATCCCACCAATCTACTGCGCCTTGGTCAGAAGCAAACCAGCGTCGACTCGCAAACGCATCTTTATCGTGCAAATAGTCAATCAGCGTCTGGCGGTACGCTTGGACTGCACGGACGAAATCTAACATGCCGTCCATATCTGTGCCTGCCCAGGCGGAGGTTGCAAAGGTATAGAGGCTTGCCGGGCTGAATTTCATCAGCCGTTCATCCCATGTTGCTTGTCGAATGGTGGTCCGTGCCCAACGTTGTTCGTTTATCAGTCCAACCTTTTCCGCTGCTCGGATGTGCGTTGTGCCGATGAACCCTTGATAGTTTTGGAAATGCGGGAGACTCGGTTCTGAATCGGCATTCACTTTGGTCATGTTAAATCCATATCTCCTGTCGGAAGATGATGATGATCCTGAATAACCGATATTAAACCGCGGAGGCTCACCCTCAAGCGGACTGTTGGCTAAGAACCGCTGTTCTTCCCGTTCGACTTCTTCCCAAATCTGATCAATTTGTTGATACGCGGATTGTCTTTCTGCGCGCATGTCGCCCACGGGATTAAGGGTAAATCGGCTCCAATTCGGATAAACAAGTACTAAAACGACCCATAGAAACATACAGAGCATCAGGGATGTAGCCGTGCGGCGAGTCATAGTGGAAATCAACAGTCCGATCAGATAAAAAACAGATAAGTAGACAATTGTGGTGCCGACGATTCCGCCAATCCTCAGAAAATCTGTTGTACCCAGCTGAATCGAACTGGCGAGGGAAAGTTGAAGCATCACTATCAGTAAGCTCATCAGCACAGGCAGTAGCAGACATACCATCGCGGCGAGATATTTGGCAAATAGAATCGCCCCTCGCCGGACCGGATGCGAGATAACCAGACGCAAGGTGCCGCTTTCCCAATCTCCTGCGATTGCATCATAAGCGAAGAGTAGTGCCAATAGGCTTAGCACGACTTGAAAGATGGACACCAGATCGATCTGGGAAAAGAGATTCAGGTACGGGTTCTCCAGGTTTCGTGCGGAGACACTTGAAATCGTCGGCACCTCGCCATGATAAATTTCAACGGTTGTCCCAAGACGCTTTTCTAATCCCGCACTCAAAAGGCTAAGCGGGTTCGGAGGGCGTTCAACAAAAAGTTTTAACTGCGAATAGGTCTCTGCCTCTACCGCTTTCTCACGATGGACTTTCGCTTGTTGGCTGTAACTCGCGACTCGGTTTTCGTGCGCGTCAATCAGCACGACGGTATTGGCGACAACGAGCAGGAGCGTAATCACAACGGCGGCTAAAAACCGCGCGCTCATTATCAGGGAGAGGAGCTCTTGGCGTATTAGGGTGTGTAACATAATCTAAGCCTCGTCTAAAGGTGTTTATAATTAAGGATACAATCTAAGGACGGAAAAGTTGCTTAATTTCTCAAAAAAGTCTATCAGGAGCTCACCGAACAGAAATTCGGGCTCGAAAAGCGTTAATACCTCCTTCCTGGTTGACCCAACCACCGGTGGCACGGAGTTGAAAGACCTGTCCCTTGTCAAACTGATGAGTAATTGTTCTCGTTTCACCGGGTTGGATTCCCCATGCTTGGGCGAGTGCGTTCTGAGGTGTTCCTTCTGTCTGAAGTGCACTGTCGCCAGGGAACAGATCGAACGAACCGACAAGGTCTGCCCTACCGACTTGAATGGCGATGGTGAGTGTGCCGCCGTTTTCAAAGGCGGTCGTATCAATTCTTATAACAGTGGCATCTTGAGGGGCAGTCGCATAACGAAAAGTGTCCAATACTTCCACAGACGGTTGTATCCGGTCGAGGACAACCCCGCGACTGCTTGACAGTGGCATCGGGATGCTCTCACCGACTCCGGGGCGTTTTCCTGCCAACGATTCTGAAAGGAACAGCCGATACGCCTTCGCCTTATTGCGCAAGGGGAGCTCGTTAACAGGCTGCCTACCCATGAGTTCAAGTTCAGGTGAGATAATCAAAGAATCTACGGGTGAGAGTCTCTTCCATCCCTGAACAATGATTTGTGTCAAAGGCGGTAGGTCGTCAATAGTGTTTGCATCTCGTAAGCGTTTCATGTCGGTGTTGAGGACCCACGTGTTGATAAAATTTTCGTTTAAGAGTTTGATATTTTTTTCATCAGAGAGAGCAACTGCCCTCAGGCTCTTGCCGCTCCCTCCGCACGCTTCATCAGTCAGTGGACCATTTGTTGAAACAATGTGAATCGGTTTCTGTTCTGCCCGTGCCATTTCTAAAGCTGCATCTACCGATACCCAGTTAATTTGCTGTGATTTGTAAAAACGTCGTATTAAAATACGTTCGGCTTCTGATAGGGATATTGCTTCAGAAAATTGAGTGTCTTGAATTATAGCTTCTGTCCCAGCGCGAAGTTCGATGTGCGGGCAAAAGCCTGCATCCGTTGTAAAGATGCGCCTATCGTTATGGTATCGGTTGACATCGAAGTTGAGTGTGCCGTGAGGGACATACATTTGAAAGAAGGCGACTTTCTCGTCTGGACGGTTGAGGACGAGATGTCCAGTAAACTGTGAAGGGGTGAACCAACCGTCCGCTAACCTGAACTCTGCATGAACGCGAAACACGATGTCAGCGAATTCAGCATTGTAGGCACGTAGACACGCCCATGCCCCGCGCGAATCTCCCGAATTGATGTGCATATCGAGATGTGGGTTCGGGTGAAGTTGCCTCAGCAACGCCAGTAAACCGTCTTGTTCAATTTCCCAGACTTCGCCAACGGAGACCCCATTCCCGCGTAGTGTCGGATTTTCGCGGAGGAGGCTCTGCAATCTTTGGAGAAACGTTTTTCCGCTCCCCTTTCGTAAGCCTGCTTCCGTTGGAAGAAACGCCTGAAAGACCGCTGTCGGATGCTGCTTTTCAGGCTCGGCGACTCGTAGGTTCGCCAATGAGTTCCACTTTACATGGAAGTTGCTTTGGGTGTACGCAATCGGGGCGATAAAGCCTTTAACGAGTACTTCGGAATCATTGTCAAGCGTGAGTACAATTCTGTTGGCAGTGGGTGTATCAGCTGCAAATCCCCAGTATGGCAGGAACAGAACGGAAATCAGAAGGTTTCCGATGCCTAATTTCTTCATTTTTAAACCCCCAGACGAAATTGAAAAGGTAAGTAGAAGTAGAGTTACCGAATGGAAATTTGTGCGTAAAAGGCGTTGGTACTTCCTTTTTCACTCTGCCAATCGCTTGCAGCTCCCAATCGAAAGGCTTGCCCCTTGTCAAACTGATGGGTGATTGTTCCTGTACCACCGGGTGGAATTCCCCACTGATGTGCAAGCGCATTGCTTGATCTACGTATGCCTCCCGTTGGGAGTTTACTGTCGCTATCAAATAGGTCGAATGAACCCGCTGCTTCGCCGCTACCGACGCGAATATCAATCGTTAACGTCCCGCCGTCTTCAAACGCTGTGGCATCAATGTGGACAACGGTATAGTCCAGATGCCCGCTTTCCGGCATCCGAAAAAAGTCCAATACCTCTATCTGCGCTTGTTGTACTTCTTCTGTGAGTTGTTGGCTGTTGGAAACCATTGGCTTTCGGCTATCAGGGGTCAGGGGATTGTTACCAGAATCCGCTTCCCGACTGCTGATCACTGACTGCTGATTGTTGATTACTGACGGTTGGGTTTTCACGGCAGGTTTAACTTGCCTTATCGGGATCACGGGTGCCTCAACGAGGTCAACCTTCATCTCCGAAGTCGCCTTGAAACTGTAAGGTTGCTGAAAGCGATCTATGTATTCGTTGCCTATTCCGAGAATGAATGCAATCAAAGTAAGCGTTGATGCCGCTGTCGCCCACGGTATTATCGGTTTGGTTCTTGTAGCAGGGGCAGGTTTGATGCTCCCGCCTTGATCTTTCACGGCTTGTATGATGTTCTCAGTCAAATTTGGAGAGATCTGGAAGGTGCTGAGCACCTCTTGAATCAAGGGTTCTTCCTTCTTCAAACGTTGACGGGCGCGACTGAGCCGACTCTTAATCGTATTGGCGGATACCCCCAGAAACTTGCTAATTTCTTCACAGGTCATCTCTCCGAAGTAGTAGAGCGTTATGATGGTGCGATCGCTCTCTTGTAATTTGGCAAGCAACTTTTTGACAACTTCTCGCTGTGCTTCAGTTATCGTTTTCGCTTGCTCATCTGCCACATGTTGGGAATAGGTGTCTTTTCCTTTTCTCATAAGGTCAATATCCTCCACGAGTTGGGCATGCAGCCGTTTTTTGCGGAGCCGCGCGATGCAGCACCGGGTCGCAATCACATATAGCCATCCCGGAAATCGCTCCAGTTCTTTCAAGGTCGGCAGGTTCTGATGTACTTTCAGAAAGGTCTCTTGCGTAATATCTTCGGCGATATGGAAGTCCCCAATTTTGCGCCACGCGAGGGCGTGAACATGTTTCTGGTGTTTTTTCACGAGCGTAGTGAAAGCGGTTTCATCGCCATCAAGTGTGCGGCGAATTAATTCAGCGTCATTTTGCATCGGATACCTCCAAGAAGGGATTTTTCGTATGGGGGCGTAGGAGTTACGCGTTCATCAAGCGTTCCTGATAAGCTCTCCAGTTAACTATAACTGCTTCGACCCTATTCGTCAATTGAGGAAGCAAAGAGTTGGCGTTGATCCCGAATTGTCCATTAATGACGCGCGTTGAGGAAAAATGGTTGCATAATTATAAAAAAAAAGAAGATTCGGAGAAAATCTTCTTTTTTCTTAAAATTGAATGGTGCTGTGCTACGTCAAATGTCCAACCTGAAGAATTTCAGGAACGCCACGTGCGACGGCATCGAAGGTAAACAGAAGCGCGAGGAGACTGAAGACGGTGCTGACGACGAACACGAAGTCAAGATGCCCTAAAAGAAAGGCTATTGGTGCCGTAGAGAGTGCCGCTTCCCCCCGCGTTATTCCGTTGCGTGTCATGCCGAGGTAACTCGGGAGGGCGGATTCTAAACCGGTTGCAAATACACTTAAAGGGCTCGGTTTAAGAAGCAGTTTGGAAACTTCAAGATTCGGGTCTGTTATCTTTCTCTGTTTCCAAGGTTGATCTGCCGAATCTTTATTGTTTTCGTCTTTGAGGGTTTCTTGATAGTCAACTTGGCGTTTGAGATAATGATGGTAATTGATATGAAGATTGAGTGGTATGAGCAATATACACATCACAAGCAGGGCAACGAACCGGGCACTCAAAATATGATGCATAATCTCTTTTCGGATTAGCGTGATTAGCATTTGGTATTCTCCTTATAGGGTTGAGGTCGGCAAGGAGTATTTATCCCCTACAAAGGCAGATAGCATAGTGTTCTTTTTGTTTTCACACTTTCCCTCAAGAGAAGTTCCTGAAAATTTGTATAGAAAATAGGTATTACGCGCCTAACAAATCAGCCTTATATTCCTCAACAATCGCCTCCAAAACAGATTCAGGGATATCCTCCAACTGTGACGCTAATTCCTCCTCAACGTTGACCATCAGGCTGTGGTCAAACGTTTCGCGTTCAGCACACGGGTCAAGGTATTCCCCGTATGCTTCCAAAAGGACTGCCAAGCGTGCGGGTGTCAGCCCTTCAGAAATACCGTGCAGACCCCACGCGGTGCCTCGGTAGCCTTTCTCGTAATCGGCACCGAGATGTTTCTGTAGGATTGCTTCTCTTTCCGTGCCTTGTGCGCCACTGTTTTCAAGTGCTTCTGCAGCAGCAATCGCCCGCGGATCCAGTTCCACTTGGAACGCCGTTGATGCGTCCGCCGCTGGGACAGGGTAGATTTTATAGAATTCCATTTTTTGGGTTCCTTCGTTAAGAGGGCAGCCACAAGGGCTGCCCCTACACGATTTGGCAAGTCATCTGTGTGAACCGGGATTACCGCCCAATACTCAGCGGGTGGCAAGATGTATTTTTTTAGACGACCGCAGAGAGTCCACCGTCAATGTTGATAGCCGTTCCTGTAATAAACGATGCGCAATCTGAGACGAGAAACGCCACGAGATTGCCCACCTCACTCGGTTCCCCTAAACGTCCAAGCGGATGCTCCGCGCCGCGCGCCTCCCAATATTCCTCAAGCGTTCCGGGTGAACCTGCTGCTTTCCATGCCCGTTCCCCTTGGGCACTTTTAATTGAGGTGAGGCAGACGGTGTTAACCAAGATTTTATGCGGTAGAAGTTCTTTAGAGAGTGCTTTTGTCAAGGCAATACCCGCCGCTCGACTGACTGAGGTCGGACACGATCCCGCACTCGGCTGTTTGCCACCCGGATGCGTGATGTTAATAATCCTACCACTCCCGTTGCTCTTCATGTGTGGGATTACCAATCGAGCGCAGCGGATAGCCCCCATCAGTTTGAGATCCAAATCCTCGTACCACGCTTGGTCACTCATCGTTTCAAAGTCGCCACCCGCCGATCTACCGGCATTATTCACCAGAATATCAATTTTTCCATAGTGACTTGCGGTTTGCCCGATAAAATTCTCCAACGTCTCTGGTACCGTTACATCTGCGGGGATAGCCAGGACTTCACCACCGGTTTGTGCGCGAATGTCTTCAGCAGCGTCCTCTAAAACGGTTTCGCGTCTTCCACAAATTGCAACCTTCGCCCCTTCTTCGCACAGACGAAGTGCGATACCTTTGCCGATGCCTTCGCTACCGCCGGTGATGACAGCAACTTTTCCAGTCAATCCGAGTTCCATGATTTCTCCTTATGTTTCTTGTAGATTGGGTTGAATGTGAGTGAAACCCAACGTGAATGCTACTGTGTCAGCGAGAAAATTGCTTCCGGCACTGCTTCCAGAACATCGCTCGCAATGAGTCCATGCGTTCCCAATCTCTCCGATACGATATCTCCAGCTAAGCCGTGGAGATAGACCCCAAGCGCGCCAGCCTTTTCGCTCGATATGCCTTGTGCTATCAACCCTGCGATTACGCCTGTCAAGACATCCCCCATGCCTCCCGTTGCCATACCGGGGTTACCAGTGGAATTAATCCACACATTTCCATCGGGTGTTCCCGTAACAGTCGGCGCACCTTTAAATACAAGCGTTACGCCTTGTTCGTATGCGAACTGTTGTACAGTGCTAATTCTGTCTAATTCTAATGTTGGAACCGAGGTATTCGTTAACCGCGCCATTTCACCCGGATGCGGTGTAAGCACTGTGTCCTTACCGAGTAATGAAATGAGTTCTGTCGCGTGCGCCAGCGCATTCAATCCATCCGCATCGATAACCATCCGTAGACCCAACCCTTGCTCCTGATTCTCGCGAACCAATTGATGGACGAGTGTCACTGTTTCTGGATTTTGGGAGAGTCCGGGACCGATCGCAAGAACGGATTTCGTCTTTTCTGCGAATTCAAGGATGGTTGAGATCCCTGATACCGCTAAACTGCCTGCCGCTGTTTCTGGCAACGGCAGGGTCATTACCTCTGGCAAAAGTCCTTCTAAAATTGGATTGAGATGCTTCGGTGTCGCGAGTGTTACCAATCCTGCGCCTGCACGCAAAGCAGCCTTACTTGTGAGTGCCGCCGCACCCGTCATGCCTGTCGCGCCAGCGATGACAAGAACACGTCCGTAGGTCCCTTTGTGGGATGCTGATGGACGCATCGGCACCCATTCTGACGCTTCTGCTGCGGTTGTCCAGTGAACCTTAATATTCTGAGCATCTACAACCTGTTCTGGAAAACCGATGTCAACAACTTCCAGTTTTCCAGCAAATTCTGCCCCTGGATGGACTAACAATCCTCTTTTGGATAAGCCTATTGCCACAGTCCGATCTGCTTGCACGCAGGTGCCTAATGGATGCCCTGTGTCTGCATCCAGACCCGAGGGTAGATCGACAGAGAGAATAGGTATGGAAAGATTATTGATGGTGTTAATGATGGTAGCGATGGGTCCGCGCACCTCGCCACGCAATCCTGTGCCGAAAATGGCATCTATAAGGAGTTCGCAGCTGGCGGCGTGATTTAAAGAAACACTTTCTTCCGTTTCGAGTGCTGTGTCCGTTAAAATTTCCTCAATCCGCAATTTCCCTTTTGGCGTAGCTTGCAAGCCAAAACTTGCTGTTAAACGCTTTGCAATTTGGAGATTGACCGCTGCCTCGCCGGTGAAACTTTCCGGGGGAGAGACCAAGAAAAGATGCACGTTGTGACCTGCGTGGGCGAGTTGGCGTGCGATAACGATGCCATCGCCACCGTTATTCCCTTTGCCAGCAAGGATACCAATCCGTTTGCATGTCGGATAGTGTTGTTGAATCGCGCGGACGATGGCATTCCCAGCTGTCTCCATGAGAACGATGCCGGGAATGCCGATACCTTCAATAGTGTCCTGATCGATCTGGCGCATTTCCGCCGCGGTCACGACTTTCATGTTTTCTGTCCTTGCGCCAAGCGAAAAACAACGGAATTAGTTCAACCGCGGTTTTAACATAAGTTCCGCAAGCCTCCGTTGTTGGCTTGCTGCTTGCATTTTTCAGTTGACATTCTGCTGCAGTTTCTCTGCAAGCCCTAATAAGTGTGTTTCCATCTGCGGTATCGCCTGTTCTAAACCTTCCTGTGCTATCTGAATTTCTTGAACCCGTTCATCTTGATGGGTTTGAAGGCAGAAGTTTAGATTTGTACGGAGATCAAACAGGCTCTGCTGAATGTGGTCTTGGAAGGTGCCTTCTGGGTACATCCACCGCCTACCACGAGTCTGTCGTAAGTTAAAGTGGCAATGCCCATTATCGCCGCCGAAGCAATCGAAGCGCATAATCTCATCGTCGTAGACGAACAAAGAAGCCGCGGGTCCGCGCCCACCAGCATCATCACGCCAGTATGTCTCTAATCGAACGTTCTCTTGGATAGGATATTCAACCAGGTCGTGCTTTTGATTCGCCATCTGTAGGACCTCCTTGGGTATTTCCGCGTGGTTAAAAAACCGCGCCTACAGTAACGGGTTAATTAAAGTTACATGCCAAATGCATCTTGACAGTCAACCAAATTTGCGCTAAAGTATAACAAACGCGAGAATAGAAGTCAATATATAATCTACGATTTTCCATCATTTGCAAAGAAGTGGAGCCACAACTTGCATATTTCTATTGCTGATGCGCGACAACTCGCTGAAACCTTTTTGGCGAAGAGTGGGTTCTCATCGACAGATGCCGCCGTTATTACCGATATTCTCTTAGAAGCCGAACTCCGCGGGCGTAAAACGCACGGGTTTATCCGATTGCCGGGTATTAGAAGTCGCCATGAACAAGGCGAACGGGCTGACCTCCAAATTGAGAAAGAAGAAGGACAATGCGTACGAATTAACGGTGGAAACCAGCCTGGCTACCTTGTTGCTTATCGCGCTATGGAAATCGCGGTTGAACGCGCCAAGCAGAATGGAACAAGCATTGTTGGTGTTTACAATACATCGCATTGTGGGATGGCGGGATACTACGTCGATATGGCGCGAAAGGCGGATATTATTGGAATCCTCTTTGCTGACTGTTTGCCACGGATTACCCCCGAAGGTGGAACCGAAGCTATTTTGGGTACGAATCCACTGGCTGTCGGCATCCCGTCTAACACAGTTCCTCTCTTGTTTGATATGTCCACTGCTGCGATTACCAACGGCGATCTGCTCGTTGCGATGCGGGAAGGTGCTGAAATCGCTGAAGGACTCGCTTTTGACCCAGATGGCGAAGCGACGATGGACCCTGACGCGGCATTGAAGGGGAGTGTGCGTCCTTTTGGTGGACATAAAGGCTTTGGACTTGCACTGATCATACAAGTTCTTGCTGGGGCGTTGGTGAACGCCGCAACGATTCCACCCCCTGGCGCAGACTACGGTTTGCTCATCATCGCACTGAACCCAACAAGTTTCGTACCGTTGGCGCAATTTAAAACAGAAGTTGATAAACTCATCCAACAGGTCAAGGAGAATCGACGCGAGACAGGTGTTAAAGAAATTCTTATCCCCGGCGAGCGCGCATATCGTCAGCGGGAGGCACACCTTGTTTCTGGCATCCATTTAGACGACGCACTTGTCCATCAATTAACTTGTTGATTGTATAGGCGAGGTCCTCTCGCCCATTAATAACTGCACCGAACCGCAAGGAATAATTAAAAAATGGAAACCACTTTTAAAGCAGGTATTATCGGTTGTGGCGGTCGTGGGCGTTCCCATGCCCGCGGATATCAAGCATCCCCAGATGTTGATATTGTCGCCTGTTCCGACCCTGTTGAAGACGCACGAAACGCCTTTGCTGAGGCGTTTGAGGTGCCGAACACCTACGAAGACTATCAAGAAATGTTGGATACAGAATCCCTCGATTTTGTGAGTGTCTGTACTTGGATTGAACTCCATAAAGACATGGTGATCGCCGCCGCGAACAGCGGGATTAAAGCCATTCATTGTGAGAAACCAATGGCACCTACCTGGGGCGATGCCAAAGCACTTTATCAGGCATGTGTTGATAACAATGTTATCATAACGTTCTGTCATCAACGTCGTTTTGGTGCTCAGTTCGTCAAAGCGAAACGCTTGGCGAATGAAGGGGCAATCGGGGAATTATGCCGTCTTGAAGCTGCTTGCCCGAATTTACTCGACTGGGGAACTCACTGGTTTGATATGTTCTTCTTCTACAATAATGACGAACCTGTTGATTGGGTTATCGGTCAAATAGACGTAGCCGAGGAAAAAACCGTTTTCGGTGTTCAAGTTGAGACGAGTGGCGTTTCATGGATACGCTGGAAGAATGGTGTAGAGGGTTTGCTCGCAACGGGTGGAACCTCTCTGGGAGGCTTCGCGAATCGTCTCATCGGCACAAAAGGCATCATTGATGTCGGTGGCAGAGGTGCATCACCAGTGCGGATGCGCCGAGAGGGCAGCACGGGATGGGAAGAACCCGACTTAACAGGCTTGGTCGCTGAACGCGATGCAACGATACTCTCTATACTGGATCTCGTTCACGGTGTAAAAACCGGACGTGAACCAGAGTTGAGCGGACGTAAAGCACTTCAGGCAACTGAACTCATCTTTGCAACGTATCAGTCGAGTCGACAGCGAGCAAAGATTAATTTACCCCTCACAATCGATGATTCTGCATTGTTAACAATGGTCGCTAATGGTGATATTGGTTAGGTGGTTAAATGGTTATAAGTTATAAGTTTAAGAGGTTCCCGTTTAACAATTCGCTATGCTTTGGAGTATTCCAAACTGGAGAAGATTGTTACAAAAACATCTTTTAACTAACAACCTATAACTTATAACCAATGACTGTAATTTTTCAACTTTTATCAACCAAATTAAAATTTTTGCGTCTAACAGATATAAACAGGGTTGCTATACAATGGATTGCCATATCCGCTGTCACCCCAAGAACGTAAAGATAAATAGTGGGAAGCAATAAAGAAATACCGGGATGTTTTTATGGTTGTCAGTTAATCAACGGTATGAATGCAAATCAACGGTATGAAGCCCGTGTGGGCTTCCCCGTATGGCATTCCCCGGGTTGTTAGTTTTTAGTTATTAGAGAATCCCTAACTGGGAACCGTGTCTTGGAGCGTTCAAGGTCAAGGAAATTGTTGCAGAGACTCTCTTTAACCGATAACTGATAACCGATAGCCGATAACTACTAAAGGGAGAAACGAGTGCCAAAAATTAAAAATATATGCGGCGTTGCTTGCAAGCCGAAACTTGCTATCATAAGTCAGGTTTTTGTCGTCTGTCTTGCGGTTCTGTTGGTGCCTGCTGATGTCTGGGCAGGTCTCACGAGTTTATCACTTGATGCAAAGGGTGATTCGATTTTCAGGGGAGAGAAAGAGCATTTAAATATTGTTTTTTCAGTTGACGATCAAACCGCTGTAGATGGCGATTCTTATAGTGTTCGGGCAAATCAGCATCTTATTCGTCAGGGGACTATCTTTCGAAGACAGTCAGCCCGTATCAGTTGGAACGGACGTATTAACGATATACAGTTAGCCGACGGGACTTATACAATTAGCGTTACGCTCCACAAGGAAGCTGCAGCTGGCGAAGTATTGGAAAGAACCGCTGAGGCTATTTTAGACACCAGACCGCCGCGCATCTCCAGCGTATTTGCCAACGAAGCCCCGAACCTATTGCTTACCGATGGCATTTTTATTAATGTCCCCCTACGGAACATAACTGTAATACCGGACGTAGATGAAGGGAGCGCGATTGATTTCGCTGCGGAACGGACGAATATCGTCTTAAAGAACGCACGCGGTGTTGTCCGCCCTGGGTCCCTCAATTACACAACGCAGCTGAATTTTAGTTTAGGGAATCCTTTAGACATACGTGCCGAAAATGGAAGTTATACACTAACAATCACACTTGTTGATAAAGCCGGTAATCTTGTTCAAGAGACAACGGAATTCACCTTTGATAATGTGGCTCCCAATTTGGTGAGCGTTGCTGGCAACACAGGAACTATCGTTCCAGGGAGTGGCGTTAGCCGTCAGTTAGATTTTGTTGAAGCGACGCTTGCAGACAATTTTGAAAACGGTGTTAATCTCTCTGGTTCGACGGTTCGGCTCACCGGACCGGAGGGCGAGATTTTAGGGCGGCAGACATTTCCGGGGAGAAATAGAATTCGATGGGTGTTTTTAGCACCGTTATTACCGTCAGAGGGTCTCCAGGACGGTGGCTATACCATTGAAGTTGTTGGAATGGATAGGGCGGGTAACCAGAGTAGTCCTGTCAGCGTCTCTTTTGTCTATGATAACCTTGCCCCGCGGATCCTTTCTTTGAGTCCGACACAGGATGGCGAAGCCTTTAACCAAATTGGCGATACCATTTACCACAACCAACCACTTACGCAGATTATCGCCTCCTTTAGTGATGGCAGTTCTGGCGTTGGTGTTGATTTCACGCAAACCGCTATTCGCGTATCGCGGACCGCGGTGGACGGAGAGCAAATTACCGGTCGCACTTTTGTAGATAGAATCAACACCCAAATCTCCTACGTTTTAGACGAACCGCTCGTGAATCAGGACGGCAGTTACAGACTGGATATACAATTCGCCGATACGATCGGGAATACAGATAGCGAGACTTTCCAGCTTCTCTATGATACCCAATTGCCAACCCTTGTATCTACACTCCCCGCGGCTAATGAAACGGTCAATAATTTATCACAAATCCGCGTGATTTTGAATGAAACGGCGAGTGGTATTGATTTTACGCAGAGTAGTTTCGGGTTAACACGGACTGTCGGTGGAACCGAAGTAGAGGTTCCTGTGAATGTCAGAAATAATGGAACGGATACTGCGACTTTAACAGTATTAGAGCCTATTGCTTTAGATGGTTCCGACGATGGGACCTATGCGATAGAAGTTATACCAACTGACCGTGCTGGCAACGTCGGGGCAACGGCTCGCCGTGAATTCTATCTCGTCAGCCAAACTCGAACTGAAGTACGGCTAACGACACCTGAAGAGACAACGGTCACTGATTTAGAGACGGTTGTCGCGGCACTTACTAATTATATTGGGACGGGTGTTAATGCCAACGAATCCACGCTTACTGTCACAAACCCTCAAGGTATTGTTGTTCCGGAGCGAAGAGTTGAGACAGATGTGACAAATAATCTGCTAACATGGAGCACCGATACCGTAATCCCACGCGATGGTACCGCAGATGGTGAATACACTATAGCTGCAACTTTCGTTGACTTTAGCGGAAAACGCTTTACACAAGAATTTCCGGTTTTTTTGGATACACAATTTCCGGCAATTAAGAGTGTTCGCGTTGAAACGCCCGCCCAACCGCTGCTTTCTGTGAATCATACGATGGACATTGCTGTAGGTTTCTCGCAAATCGTCGTAACTTTTGCGGAACGCTCCGGAAGCGCGGCGCGGAATTTACAAATTTCAGATACGGATGTTGATTTTGTAAACACGGGTGTTACCCTTGTTGGTCCCGCCGGCGAAAATATACCCGTCAACCGTTTTGATAATGGTCGAACGACCTTAACGCTTAATTTCCAAAACTTGACGCAGCTGGGTGAATACGCGCTTTCAATTACACCGCAAGACTTGACAGGCAACCGAAGCACAGCTCCTTTTGTATATCGGTTTCAAATTGACATTTCCGCGCCTATGGTGAGTTCTATTTTAATTGATGGAAAAGTTGGTGCGGTTGTTTACATCAACGGTGAGGCTGCTGATACTGCTGAAATAGTGGCGACGCTTACGGATCCGTCCGGTGTCGGATTAGACTTAGGCGAGAGCGGTTCAACTATCGTCGTTACAGCGGATAGTGGCGTGCCGATTCCCGGTATCACGACCCGGAGTGGAACGAATCAGCTGAGTTGGGTTCCCGTCGTTCTCCCCACTGATGGAAGTGCAGATGGTGCTTATACGGTTGCTGTCACGCCTGTAGATAGGACAGGTAGACAAGGTGTAGTTGGTTATCGGCAGTTAATTTACGATACACAGGAACCTCGCATTACTGCCTCGACCCCCGTGGCGTTGCTCCAACCTGTCACCTATATCGGAGGAACTCTTACGCAACTACAGTTTACGATTGAGGATGTAGGGCCCGCGGATTTAGATTTGGAAGAACAAAGGGTATCAATACTGGATACGGAAGGCGGCCCTATCGCGGCGGATCGCACAGTTGATGAATTAACGGGTCAACTCTATCTCACGCTTGATACGCCATTTGCTCGGGATGGCAGTATGGATGGTGAATATACAGTAAGAATATCACTTGTTGACAAGGCTGAGAATCAACTGAATGTTGAACGTCGGTTGATTTATGATTCGCAAGTCCCGCGATTATCTTCTGTCACAATCAATACGGCTTCACCGATGGAGCTGCTGCCTCAGCGGCTGACCGAGATTTTAGAACCTGTCAGTGAAGTTACGCTTCAATTTGAAGAGGCAACGCGTGTCGATTTTGACAATACAGTGATTACATTGGTAGGTCCCGATGACGTGTCGATTCCGCTGACGTTGCAAGATGATGGTAAATCTCAACTCACGGCGAGTTTCCTTAACCTACATCAAGTGGGTGTCTATACCTTGTCTGTCACGCCGATAGACATAGCGGGAAATGTTGCTTCCGGTTCTATTGATTATCGGATTGTGCTGGATTTAACGTTACCGAGTGTCAGTTCAGTTGTTATAGGTGGGGACACTGGTGATGTCGCTTACATCAATGGCAGTAATGTTGTGGTAAGTGCTACTTTCCTTGATCCCGATGGTCTGGGATTGGCGTTGGATAGTGAAGGGTCAAGCATCGTCGTGACGAATGCGTCAGGAGGGGTTGTGTCGGGAGAGACGCGAATAAATGGGGTTGACGAATTGATATGGGAACCTATATATCTTCCCACGGACGGTAGTGTTGATGGTCGGTATACAGTAGAAGTTACACTTGTAGATAGACTCGGAAGGCGCGGCGATGTTGTCTCTCGTCAATTTATCTATGACACGGAGATGCCTCGGATAACGACAGCCTCTCCGCTAATATTGAGTGACCCTGTTTCTTATATCCGTGGCGATTTCAGGCAATTTGTGTTTACTGTTGAAGATAGGGGTCCCGCGGATCTGTTTTTTGAGGACCAAGCGATTGCGTTGGTGGATGCTTCAGGTGCGGTTGTGCCGACAACCCTGACGTTTGATGCGTTAGCGGGTGAGCTCTATCTAACACTTGCGGCTTCATTCCTTCGGGATGGGAGCGCGGATGGTCAGTATACCGTCCAAGTGTCGCTTGTTGACAAAGCAGAGAATCGTTTAGATTCGGCGTACGTATTTGTTTATGATTCCAGAGCCCCTCGTTTAACCTCAGTTCTGGTAAATACCGATCCGCCGGTGGCACTTGTGCCGGATCGAACTACTGAGATTTTGGAGTCTATTAGCAGTATCACGCTTGCGTTTGAAGAGTTGACGGAAGTTGATTTCTCGAATACGGTGATTGAGTTGGTCGGTCCTGATGAAGCAGCAATTCTATTCACTTTAGAAGATGATGGTGTGTCTGAGATTGTTGTGGATTTCTTAGAATTGACTCAAATTGGTTCATACACCTTGTCTGTAACCCCTCAGGATATAGCCGGTAATACGGCATCGGGTGCAGCGAATTATGAATTCATCATTGATATACCGTTGCCGAGTGTTGATAGGGTTATTATAGGTGGGCAGGAGGAAGGGGTCGCTTATGTCAATGCCAGCAATATGGCTATAATTGCTGCGCTCCTCGATCCAACGGAAACGGGATTAGATTTCGGTAGTCAGGGTTCACTCATCCAAGTGCAAACGCCTGATGAAACAGTTGTTCCGGGACTTCTCGGTTCTGATGATGAGAGTTTGATTGGTTGGGAACCCGCAGCCTTTACCTCTGACGGAAGCACGGATGGAAGATACAGCGTATATGTCGTACCTATTGACAAGGCTGGAAGGCAGGGAAACACCGTCTATCGTGAGTTTGTCTATGATACCCAGGAACCGCAGATAACTTTTGCGGATCCTGTTGACTTAAGTCAGCCTGTCTCATATATCAGCGACAACTTAACACAGTTTCACTTCAGCGTCGAAGATGTTGGTCCCGCGGATCTCGAATTGTCGGAGCAGAAAGTTAGCCTGCTTGATGCGAGTGGAAACCCAGTACCGGCGCAACTCACGAATGATACCAGCAGCGAGATCTATCTCACGCTCGATGAACCCTTGTCCCGTAATGGTAGTATGGATGGAGAGTATACCGTCCGTGTTGAGTTAGCGGATAAATCCGGGAATACGTTCAGTATTGAGCACCTCATTGTCTACGATACGCAAGCACCGACCTTGGTGAGTACTGTCCCCGCAGATGGTGCTCTTGTTACTGAGGATCGGACACAGATACTGATAACCCTTAACGATGAGGGTGGAAGCGATATAGACTGGGCAGCGACTACGTTAACGCTAATTGACCCGAATGGCGCACAAATATCGGGTGAACTTGTTAGTAATGCAGCAACACAGTTAACGCTGAATACCAACCAACTCATTGAGGATGGACGCTACATCATTCGCGTACAAGCCGTTGACCGGGCGGGTAACGGAAGCGCGACCGTCTTTGAGCGCAGTTTCCAACTTTCGAGGCGTTTGCCCACGCTTGTTTCAACATCGCCAACAACAGCACCATCGGATGAGGCGTTTAGCAACGAAGAAATTGATCGTATAGAAGTGACAATTGAAAATGATGATGAGAACCATCTCTCAACGCTTCGATTGCTGAATGCTTCAAATCAAGTCGTTGCTGGACAACAAGTCCGTGAGACTGACCGGTTGATTTATAACCTCGTCCGTCCACTCGCTGTAGACGGGTCTGACGACGGGATCTATACCATCGAGTTTACACCCATCAGTGGATCTGGACGAATTGGGGATGTTCAGTTCCTCACCTTCACTCATGATACAGAAGTTCCCGAAGTTGAGCCTGAAGCGATTAGCCTCCTTGTTGCCTCTCCTGGCGAGAATAACTCCTTGACGGAGATTCAGGTTAACCCTACCGACGAACAGTCGGGAATTGATTGGGAAAACGTTGATGAAGAGTGGCTCGTTCTTGAACGCGTTTCACCCAACCCAACCAAAATTGACGGACGCGTTGAGGATGACAACCAAGCCACGCTCCGTTTCGTACTTGCTGTGCCCCTCGCAGACAACGGGTCGGCTGATGGTGAATACCGAGTGACGGTTACCCCCAAAGATCAGGCAGGGAACGGGGATGTGTCTTATGAAAAAGTCTTTACCTACGACACCAGCCCACCGATGATTGATGCAGGTGCCTTGCTTCTCAATGATGCGCCACTCCTCGTTGACATTGACGCAATAGATTATCCGACAGCCGTTTCTACGACGGGTGGGGTCGTCATACAAGCGAACATGTTTGACACAGGCTTAGGTGTTAACCTCGCTCAGTCAAGAATTGTCGTCAGGGGACCTGATGGTGCTGAACTTTCGGGAAACACACAACAAAATGGTATTGATACGCTCCTCTTCAAATCCGATGGTTTAACAGCCCAAGGGATTTATCAAATTACAGTTATTAGTGTCGGAAACGACTCTGAACTCCTCGGATTCGCACCCACCGATTCTATTACAACGGAATTTCTTTATGAAACGACGGTGCCTACTGCTGCTGTAACAAGTGATGGCGGTGAGACTGAACTCACCGATGCAGCACTGCCTTTGGAAGGGACAGCCTCTGACCCAACCGGCACACAACGCGTCGGGGATAGCGAAATCTCTGTTCCAGCATCTGGGGTCTGGCTTGTTGAAATCGTCGGGATTGGTCCCGATAATCAACCCATTGACCCGGTCCCTGCTGTTGATGATAGCAACGCTGAACAGGAGCCGTGGAGCATCTGGTCTATTGATTTCCTACCGACACGCTCTGGTGAATATGACTTGGATGTTCGCGTTACTGACAATGCAGGCAATTACGAGGTTTACGACATCGGAGAATATACCATGTCGGTATCTCTGACATTCCGAGAACCGACGTTTGGATGGCCAAATCCACTCAGGATCTCCAGAGGTGATGTCGCATTCTTTTCCTTTGATGTTAACGTACCACTCGGAGAGACTGTTGAACTTACCTTGAGTATCTATGATTGGAGTGGGGATATGATCCTCTCGCAGACCTATCCGGATGTTGTATCAGGGCAACGGAACGACCAATTGGTGAAATGGAATTTGGAGAACCAGGCGGGGAACCAAGTCGCACGAGGGCTCTATATCTTCCGGTTAGAAGCGATCAACGCAGCTGGAAATAGCGCAAACGCTGTCGGCAAAGTGCTTGTTGTGGAATAGTTGTCAGGGAGAACCGCAGACCGCTCTTCGCGGACCGCGAACAGCGAATAGCCAATAGCGAAAAAGGAGAATTTATAATGGAGAAAAGGGGAGCCGTTTTCGCAAGCCGCGTGTGGGCTTGGCGGTACAATGTAATGGTGCTTCTCATAATAACCGCAGGTGTCTCAACTGCCAGCGCAGTTAATATCCACGACGGAGCCGGGACTGTAGGTGCCGCTTTCCTCAAGATTGAAGGCGGGAGTCGTCCTGTCGGGATGGGTGGGGCATTTGCAGGACTTGCGAACGATGTCAATACCATTTTTTGGAATCCTGCAGGTTTAACCGCCGTTCATGACCAAGAATTGACGGCAATGCAGCACTTTTCGTTCGCTGATATTAACAATCAGTCTATCGGGTACGCACAACGGGTCAACGGATTCGTCTGGGGTGCAAGTTTCCTCGGCAGTTTCACGGAAATTGAGCGTCGACAAGGACCAACGGAAGACCCGGATAGCACGGTAACTGTCGGTGGATTCGCTACAGGTTTATCTGTCGCTTATCCGCTTGGTACAGCCATATCTATCGGTGGTACGGCGAAGATAATTTCAGAGCAACTGGATATTCAAAACGCCTACGGTGCTGCCGCTGATGTCGGTTTAATTCTGCGGCTCCTTGACAATCATCTTGGTATCGGGGTTGCTGTCCAAAATGCTGGGGTCTTAGATGGAGCGGAGAATTTGCCGATGGCACTCCGTGCAGGTCTGGCTTATAGAGCTTGGCAGGACTCGGAGGAATCGATGCCTGAACGTGAAATATGGGCTCTCGTTGCCGATGCACACCTCCCACTCATTGATGCAAACCCAAGTTTTCACGTTGGGGCAGAACGCTGGTTCTATGGCAGTGTGGCGGCGCGTATCGGCTACCGTATGGGCTTAAACGAAAATCCGAGTGACGGGTTGTCACTCGGCGTTGGTGTCCGACGCAGCGGTGAGGATGCCTTAGCGAATATTGATTTTCAATTCGACTACGCTTTCGTACCAGACGCTTATCTCGGTAATGCACATCGCGTCTCTTTTATTACAAGGTTTTAATGGCTGTTGGCAGATAGCGAATAGCAGATAGCGAATGCGAATAGCCAACTGCTAACCGCTAATAGCCAATTGCCATTAAACACTCGCTTCAAGCATTCGCTCAATCGGTGCGCGGGCTTTGTCGATAACTTCAGAGCTGAGTGTAACCTCATATTCGCTGAGGTCATCGTTCTGATCAATCGCTTCCAGAATATTTGCAATCTTGCCCAAACTCACCTTTGCCATGTGTGAACATCGGACGGAACAGGCTGTCCAGAATTGGACCGCTGGGAACTCTTGTGCCAGGTTCGAAGTTAATTCACACTCCGAGGCGACAAAAGCACGTTCCAACTGATTCGCTGCCACACGCGCCGCAATGTCCTTCATAATCTGACTTGTACTGCCGTAAAAATCCGCTTCTTGTAAAACATTCGGGCGGCATTCCCAGTGTGCATAGAGTTTGCGACTGGGATGTCCTTTCGGAATTTCAAAGGATTCGCGTATACTTAGAAGGTCGGTGAGTGTGAATCTTTCATGAACTTCACAGACTGCGCCGCGCGCAGTATTATCTTTACCCGGATAGACAACCTTTTTCTCGTCTTTCAACTCTTCCTCTAAATTTTGCGCGAAAAAGATGTCCGGCACAAAAATTACTGTGTCCCCGGGTAACGTTTTTGCGATGTGTGCTGCGTTTGCCGATGTACAACAGATATCCGATTCCGCTTTCGCATCGGCGTAACTATTCACATAGATCATCACTGGGGCACCGGGATAGAGGTTTTTCAACTCCCTGACATCTTCCGCACCGAAGTTATCGGCGAGTGAGCATCCTGCTGTTTTATCTGCAACTAACACCGTCTTGTCGGGGCTTAAAATTTTCGCTGTTTCTGCCATAAACGGCACACCGTTGAAGACTAAATAAGGTGCTTCCGTTTTTGCTGCGTACATACTCAAGCCGAGTGAATCGCCTTGTTCCTCTTTTTCGGACAATCCGAAGACGAGCGGTTCCATATAGTTGTGACCGAGCATCACAACATCGTGCTTCTGCTTTAATGTGCGTATTCTGTGGATGGTCTTGGCATGCGCCTCTATATCGAGAAACGTTAAACTCGGATGGTGTCGCTTGTATAACTCTTGCTTAACGTCCTCAACACTGAGGTCGGTTGTACAATCGGGTGTATCTGTTGCTTGAGGGGTTTCTCCGTTAGAACGCATAACAGTCATCTTTTTACCACGCTCCAAATAGTCAATAGCCATTCGCTATTAGCAGATAGCAAAGAAAAAAGGCGTTTGGTAACGCTTGTGTCTTTGCTATAGACGATTGACGATTAGCGATTTGCTATTCTTTTTATTATTCCTATTAAGATACCTCAAAACTATTCTTTTTGTCAAGGTTAAGACAAAAATGCGAAGTTTATGTCAAATTTTCTCTGAGAAAAAAAAAGAAATGTGCGCTTTCGCCCTTATTTTCTCTCTAATGTGGGGGTTGACACCGGCTGCGGAGAGTATTTCGGTTAAATTAAGAGGGAAAATTGCGTTGGCTGGGATTCTGTCGGGACTTGCGTATGCAACGCATACCCTTATTAAGCGAGACAGGCGGGCAGTGGAGAAACTACGACTCCATCTTGGCCCACCTGAGCGTGTTGTTCAGTTTGAACGTGGATTCGATTTATGGCGTATTGATTATTACCGGGAACAGTGTTATCTGTTTCAAAACAACCGGTTCATCAAATCTATGCCTTGCGCTGACCTACAATCCGGGCATCGAGCGAATATTCGTAGTAAGACCTGCACATGTAAGTTCATGCCGCCATTTCTTATTGATACGCCCGTTTTAGTGTCCCCCAGGTGGTCGCGGCTTTGCCTTTTGCACTTACAGCAAGCCCCTCAACTTGTATTTTCCGGTCTCTATCGTTTGGGAGCCGAACGTTCGCTTGATCTGGGGCTGTCGCTTTCACATTAGTTGTCACGAAGATTGCATCTATCATCGTAGCGTCTTCTCGGACAGCGATCCGTAAAAACGTCTCACCCTTTTTGTCAAATTCCCACTCTCGGTCGAATGTACCGCCATCTAACCAGTGGTTGATGCGGTCCCAATGCCACGCGGCACCTTGACCAACGCCCCACCGAAATTCTGTATTCTGCGTCTGCTGTGCATTTTCGTCTGGATCGGCGGGCTGCCATGTCACCCAGAAGGAATCGCTATTGCCATCCCATGCGATGACGTGCCCCCAGAGAGCATAATCGCCGGGTTCTGGAATGTTAATGATAAAATCCGCATGCCCCGCACCGCCACCACCGGCGACCGGCGCGCCTTCCATCCAGATGAATTTTCCATCGGATGCGAGTTTATCCTCGGCAATAATCATCGGTTCTACAATTTCGTTCGCTAATTCTGCCTCAAGTGCAAGCTCAACCTCTGCGCCAAGCCTTGCTGTTCCGTATATGAATCCTGTTAATATGACCAGCATGAAAATTATGCTGTGTTTCACAGTGAACCTCCTTTCTTTGTATAGTAGTCAGCGGAGTAGCAATCAGCAGTCAGGTCGCTACGCTTTCAGCAGTCTGTTAAGTCGTTCTTCCATAGAGTCTCTTTGCTGACGGCTGAGAGTGGAGCGTAGCGGAACGCCCTGATGGCTGACTGCTATTACCTATCTTGCTGCTTTGAGTTTACCCCAGGTTGTAGCGAGTTTATCTTGCGGTTCAACCGGGACTAAGGAATCTGATGGAATCGGGTCGCGGGGACCTGCTTCCGCTTCATCTTCAGAAAGATTGTCGGTAATGAAAATTACATCCAACATTGTCGCATCTTCCCGAACTGCGATACGGAGTGTTGTTTCGCCTGCCTCCAATTCCCATTCCCGTTCAAATGTACCGCCGTCTAACCAGTGGTTAATGCGGTCCCAGTGCCATTCGTCACCTTGGGCAACACCCCAGCGGAACTCAGTATTCTGAGTCTCTTGAGCGTTTTCGTCTGGGTCAGCGGGTTGCCACGTCACCCAGAAGGAATCACTATTTCCGTCCCATGCGATGACCTTGCCCCAGAGTGCATAAGTGCCGGCTTCTGGGATAGGCAAGATATATTCTGCCCAACCTTCACCGCCGCCACCGGCTACTGGAGGTCCTTCCATCCATATAAACTGGCCTCCCGAAGCATCGGCATCGTCGTCAATTATCATTGGTGCTTCGATGGCATCCGCCATTTCTGCCTCAATTGCCCGCTCATAGCCGTAACTGATACTGCTTGTTAGCAGTAATCCGAATATGAAGAGCATACCTAATACTAAAGTTGTGAAACGCATAAAACGTATCTCCTTTTTTTGGTGGCTGTCAGCAAATAGCCGTCAGCAATTAGCAAGAGAGGTATAATAATTCATCAGAAACCACTTCACTGACTGCCGATAGCCAATAGCCAATAGCCATTTTCTTATGGGGTTCGGATTTTGCCCCATTGTTGTAGTTGTAATCCTGAAGGTTCTATTGACAGTGCATCTGGACCGCTATACCATTTCGGTTGGGTTGCCCATGCACCGTTGTTAATTAATTCACGGCGTTCGCTACCGTCAGCACTTATGAGATGGATAACCCACCTGCCGTCTTTTTCAAATTGAAAAGCGATAGTATCTCCATCAGGTGCATAAGCAGGAACAGCTTCATCTGTGGGTGTATCGGTCAAAGCTTCCTTATTTTCACCGTCCACTGCGTCCATAATATACAAGTCAAAATCGGCGAGTTCTGCTTCTTGGTGCATGGCGGCGTATACAATCCGTGTGCCGTCAGGTGCCCAAGCCGGATAAGTGTCCATCAACGGTTGATCCGTCAACCGCCGTTCAACTCCGGTATGGACATCAACGACGTATATATCCCAATTGAATTCCCGCTTTGAGTGGAAAGCGAGACTGTTTCCATCGGGTGCCCACGCTGGAATCTCATCTTCAAAGGCATTTTGTGTAAGTTGGATGACCTCATCGTTATGAAGGTCGAGCAAGTAGATGTCGAAATGCCCGTCTCGGTTTGATGTGAAAGCGAGACGCTTACCGTCGGGTGCCCATGCAGGTGCTTTATCCGTCCCGGGGTGATGTGTTAATCGGTGCTGGTCGTTACCATCAGCCTGCATCACGTAAATCTCATGATTTCCGTCTCGCCGTGAAAAAAATGCGATCTGAGTGCCGTCAGGTGCCCACGTTGGATAGTAGTCCGCCGCAGGGTTGCGTGTAAGATTCACAGGCTGCTTCCCGGCGGTGTCTGTCAGATAGATTTCCCAGTCCCCGCTCACATCCGAGGCGAAAGCGATCGTTAGGGGCGGTTGTGGTTGGCACAAAGCACTATCGATTAAAAGTACAAACGTGAAAAAAAGACTACTCTGACATACTAACAAAATTCGCATTTTTTGTCTATATTTTTTAATGGCTATCAGCAGTTGGCTATTGGCTGTCAGTAGGATGTGTGCTGGTTGCGTATTGCTTGCATACTACATACTGCTCTTTCACCGACAACCGATCGCCGAAAGCCTGCGCAGCAGGCGAACTGACAATCACATATTAAAATTTCCCGTCGCGCACCTCAAAATGGGTCGGTTTGTGAAGCGTTGTGCCGCCTATCCTGACCCATTCCCCTACCCATTCAATCATCTGCCCTAAGGAGACACGAGGGTATCCGAACAGCTGATGACACTGAGAGGCGTTGCTCAATAGGGCAGTTTCTGCCTCTTCGCCCTCAAAACGCGGCGATTTGTTAAAGAGTGTTCCGAAACATGACGCAAGGTATCGGACAGAAACAGTCTCTGGACCCGTCACGTTGAGAATCAACGGTGGACTTTGACAGTGTGCAAAAGCCCGTAAGGCAACCGCATTCGCATCGCCTTGCCAGATTACGTTCACATTTCCCATTTCCAGAGAAATTGGTTCTTCAGCATAAACTTTTTCAGCGATATCCAACAGTATACCATAGCGGAGGTCTATGGCGTAGTTCAGTCGCAAAACTGCCATCGGCGTGCCGAATTGCGATGAGAAGTAGGTGCATATCCGCTCACGGCTCAGGCACGATTGCGCGTATTCCCCAATCGGAGCGATCGGTGAATTCTCAGTGGCACCGCCGTAAGAGACCGGGGTCAGCGGATAGACGTTTCCTGTTGAGAAAATGACCAGCCGGGAGTTACGAAACTTATCCGCTACGCGTCCCGGCATGTAGCCGTTCATCGCCCACGTCAGACTTTCATTGCCTATGGAGCCGAATTTCCTACCTGCCATTAGAATCACATTTTCGATGTTGGGTAGGTTTTTCAGACTGTTTTCTGAGAGTAAATCGGCGGCAATCGTTTCAATACCCGCTGCTTGTAATTTTTCTTTGACACTGGATGTCGAAAAACGGGAGACCCCAATCACTCTTTTGGTGATACCCGCGCAGTTGATGGCGCGTTTCGCCTGTTTCGCGAGTGTCGGTCCCATCTTGCCCCCGACACCGAGGATAAGGACATCCCCTTCCAGTGCCGCGAGTGCCGCGATTACTTCATCTGTCGGCTCGGATAAATATGATTCTAATTGGGATTCTGTTTTTATCAAAGGAGGTTAAAAAGTTAGCGACAATTAGGAATCCTATATCGCGTTTCTCTTAAGTCGATATGTTTAAGGGACAGGTACTGAGACCTGTCCCTACCGTCTTTTGATTAATACTCAGACTTGATGTTTGCCCATGTAGTGCTCAATTTGTCCTTAGGATCAACGGAAAATAAAACACCCTTGTTCATATCAGCGTTAATTTCGTCCTCGCTCAAGGCGCGTGTATAAAAAGCAAACTCATCAATAAATCCGTTGAGGTATTGAATATCTGCCTCATTGTCCTTGCAGAGAACAATGGCACCTGTCGGTGCGGCAAAGATCGTGAACTTACCACTCCAATCTTCTTCACCTACCACTTTGCCGTTGAGGTAAGACTTCTGAACTTTGCCGTCATACGTGCCAGCAATATGCACCCACTTCTTAGTTGGTAGAACTGGAATCGGTGTCCGATGTGCTGTATTTTTGGTGTCGTAAACGTAGAACACCATATCCGCAGTCCCTTCGATGAAGGTTTCCGCGGGCCACGCCCCTGCAGCATTCAATGATTCCCATATCTGCTGTGTGTCACCGGTAGGTGCTTTAATCATTACCCAATGCTCCACGGTCATCTCTGTGAGTTCAACGTCGGTGAGACCGGGTACCTCTGGTGGTGATTTAATAGCACTTTGCTCACACTCCATCGCACCGCCAATTTTGCCCTCCTTGCTCCAATCCGCCCCGTCGACTTCAGCGTTGAACCCGTTCCCGGTGTCGTCTACAACCTCTTTGTCATCATCTTCGTCGAAGGAGTAGTAGATTAGCAGGTCAGGATCGTTCCGAATCGCATCAACGTTTGCTGAAAACACGAGGACAGCACAGAAAGCCAGCCAGAATAGTAACCTTTTCATCGTGATTCTCCTTTTTTAATGGTTGTTGGTTATCGGTTGTCAGTTGACGGTTACCAGTAGTAAGTCGAAGCCGAGCTATCTGTTCGACTTAATGTTCGCCCAAGACGTAGTGAGTTTCCCTTTCGGTTCTACAGGTGTTAGGAACGACGTAGCATCTTGGTCCATGCTCGCTTGGATCTCGTCAGCCGAGAGGGCACGGTCCCAAAGTCTAACCTCGTCAACGCTCCCTGTCCATGCTTCACCGCCCCAGGTGCCGATAGTCACCGCACTCGTGTTTTGAGCAGGCGCGACCGGGTTGCCGGATTCTTCGGAATACGTCACCTCGCCGTCCACATAGATCTCCACTAAGCCGTTGTTGTCGTCTGTATGGGTATAAGCGAGATAGTACCATCTGCCTAACTCTAATTCTGTTTCGTTATCGTTAATATCTTTGAATCCACCATTTGCACCGTTTGTCCAGACTTTGATGCCGTTTCCTGGATTCATGCCGAACCCGAAACCGATATGCCGGGTTGCACCGCTCTGCCGAGTGCCGAAAATAATAGCGTGTGCGTTTGGGAGTCTGTCGAGTTGCACCCATGCCGCCTGTGTAATCGCACCTTCGAGATGGAAAGCAGCATCGTCTTCAACAAGGACGTGATCTGCAGCCGCTCCAAATTGGAGTGCCTTGCCGAATTGACCGTCAATCCATGTGGCACCGCCCATCACTTCGCCTTCAAAGCCGTTTGGGGAGAAGTCTTGTGTCACGCTACCGGAGCCTTCATCAAGCGGCATATACAGAACAAGCCCGTCCATTAAATCAGCGTGAGCGAATGCTGCCGTTATGAGCAGACAGAGTGTGGTTATTGAGAAGATTTTCATTGGGTCTCCTTAAACTAAAAAGTGAAGAATCTAACGTTATGCTGAAATACTAAAGAACAGAGGACAGCAATTGCCTCTCCTACCTCAATCGCATTCTAACAAATTTGCATTTCTGTTTCAAGACGTAAAATTTTATTGCAAAAAACAATCTGTTTTTACTTCAGATACTTCACCTTATGGAGACTGAAAAAAAGTTTGCAATACAAATGGGTGTGTGATATAATTAAAAAACTTGACGATTTTTCTACAGACAGCCTTATAATTTGCACTGGAACCGAAAAAAAGACTTGGCGAATTAAGTGCATTTATGGTATCCTACACGTTAAAGCCAAAAAATTCTTGACCTTTAAGGTTCAGATAGTGTATAATTACTGATAATCTGAAAAAAGGTTGCAACTTGGATGCGTTTCTGGTATATTTTAAAGAACAGCATCCGAAAGTATTGATGCGTTGTCCTACAAACACAACTTCGTGAGGATCACGAACAACGATGAATAACCGAATCGTTAATTCTGCAGTTAAAAAAGTGAACGATGAAACTATCCGAGGCGGTTTCTACGTCTTGTGTATGGTTCACTTCTTCGCGTCTTTGGTTAACGCAGTAATATTAACTATAGGTTATTACCCCCCCCCATCATGCTTTAACGCAGAGTTAATTTTACGCAATCGTTGTTTCATTACCCGCTACCCTATAAAGGGAAGTCCACCCCCATTATTTCCAATAAAACTTACGCAAATACACTTTGTCAGCGGTTTTTGCACAGGTGTCGCTTCGCTGCCGTTGTGTTTATCTCGTGCTGTTCTGTTATCTTTGCGTAAGTCCTACCTAATGAATTGTGTCCGATTTAGCACTTTAGGTTTCCGAATTGTGAAATCTTCGTCCAGGGTGTTAAATGGCGTGGACCCTATCTATTTTGGCGTGCCGCGCCCTGCGGACGCAAAATCCTTGATTATTAATTCTGAGCAGAATCGTCTGCTCTGGCCTGCGGGAATTGACCCGCGGAGAGGATATCTCGCGCCTGTTGTTTTAAAGACGCACGGCGCGAACAACGCTATACACGCTAAACGCAGTTCACAACTGTGGTATGTGCTTGCTGTTAGTGCAGTAGAGATCGGTGAGTGTGTTATAGCACATCAACACAAGTTGATTTTTTCAAATTTAACTTTACGTAATAGGAGAATTTAAATAGATGAATACGTTTTCACTTTCAAGCTTATTTATGTTCGTCTGTCTCGGCCTTGCTGTGATGCTTATCGGGAGCACTGCTGATGTTTTGGCTCAAGATGATCCATCTCTAACGGTACTAAGTGCAGATACAGTTTATAATCTAGGTGATACGATTACAGTCACATTCCAGGCTAACATAGGGGCAGTGGCAGCCCCAGCAGGGACAGCGCTAATCGTTAGTGCCTCGACAGATAAAATAGAGGCTAATCCTATTGGGCCTGTTTCAGTGTTAGCTGGAGGTATAGTGGTAGTAACGGCTAAACCTATAAAAGTTGCCCCAGCGGCGGATCGAGCCTGGATTAGTTTAAGTTGGCCAGGACAGGCAAGCACAGTAAAGGCAGCTCGGGCTGAATTTGAGATAGAAGATGTAGGCAAAAGTCCTGCCTTAATCGTTGTTGGTCCACCTGATAGCAGCGATCTAACAATTGGTGATACCTTCACACAGGTGATTTCTATCGAAAACAGGGGTGAATATTCGACTTTACCTTTGTCAGCATGGCAAATGGATGTTGTCTTTAATCCTTTGATACTTGCTGTTGCCATAGACAATACTACTGGAACTCCTTCGGTCACACTGGGCGATACTCTGGGTAGCGATGCCCATTCTATTCCTCCGATGGTATCAGCGGGTAAGATTAGCGTAAGTCAGGCACGCCCGGGATTGTCTCCTGTCGGTATCTCTTTAGCTCCCGGTGACGAAAAGACCTTGCTAACGATTACGTTTACGGTTTTGGCGATTTCGGAAGAACAGTTGGGGATCCACAATGTTAAACTCCAGAGTTCAGAGGATGATAATGAAGACGGGACGCTAGATCGGATATCCTTCTCTATTCTGGTTAGTAATATGTTTGTCGCTACGCACCAGGCTTCCCAAAGTTACGATGTTAATCAAGATGGAACGGTAAATATTCAAGATCTGGTGATAATTGCTAGCAGCATTGGGATGATTCCGCATAACCCACGTGCAGATGCAAATGGCGATGGGTCCGTCAATGTTCTGGATCTCGTCGCAGTTTACACGAGTGGCCAGTGGCTCCAATCGGCGGAGCATACAAAAGTCAACGATTCTAATGAGGCTGCTCTTACGGCTCCCTCTGTGAATCGTAATGTCGGTCCAAACACGATTCAGACCTGGATTGACCTGGCACGGATTGAAGACGACGGTTCTGCTATTTTCGATATCGGTATCGCGAATCTTGAGGCACTCCTTGCCTCCAGAATTCCGAGTGAGACGAAGCTCCTGCTGAACTACCCGAATCCATTCAACCCTGAAACGTGGATTCCGTATCAGTTAGCAGAATCCACCGAAGTCACGGTGATGATCCATTCCATGAACGGCTCCTTGATTCGGACGATCGAATTGGGGCATCAGGCAGCTGGCACCTATAAGAGCAAGAGCCAAGCGGCATATTGGGATGGTCGCAACGAACTCGGTGAGCAAGTCGCGAGTGGGCTCTATTTTTACACGCTGACAGCAGGTGATTTCACAGCCACGCACAAAATGCTGGTTCGGAAGTAAGATTCAGGTCGTGTGGGGTAGGTTTCCAAGCCTGCCCCGCATTTTCATCAAATTTATTTATCGTATTGTTAGTTAATGTTCCTAAATCATATAGTACACTTTTTCAATAGCACTTGATGCGCGATTCCTAGCTCTCGCGTCAAGTGCTTTTATTTTCTGAAGTTGACAGCAGGTGATTTCACTGCGACTCGGAAAATGTTGATACGGAAGTAATGTGCATTAGGTATAGGTTCCGGCTTCCAAATCTGCACTGCCTTTTCATCTAAAATAGACTTTATAACGATTTAAGAATTTCCTATGTGAACCCATCGGTAATTGTCCATTGTAGCACAAACTTTAGTTTGTGGCAGCTACGGAGCAAACTAAATGAAGATTAATTTATTAATTCGGTAATTCTAATTCACCCCAAACCCGGTAGGTGCGGTTTCCTAACCGCATCGAATATTACCGAAATATTTTCTTAAACTTCATAAAGTTTGCTCTACAAGTGGATTTTGCCGAAACATGGGCAGAAAAATAACACATCATTAAGTAAATTTTAGGTTCGTAGTAGGGCGATTCATCGCCCGTTGCGAAGCACAAAGGTGCAATAATGCACGTTGCATGAATCAACGGTATGAATGTTCTACGTATGGCATTCTGCAGGATGAGTACGCCGCAGAATTGCGCTATTACAAACAAGATGATGTCCTGCTGACACCCAACGCCTTTTTGGGATTTCAGATCACTTGGTTTGATATATAAGGCTTACGCAAAATTCCGAATAACCCCTTTATCCCCCCGCAAGCAAGGGGAAACTTATCGGTTTTAAAGATAACTACGTAAGTCCTGATATAAATGGATTGTAAAGGGTATCTTATGAAAAATCGGTTTTTTAATGGAAAAGTTGTTTTTGGTTTATTAACTCTTGTGATGTGTTTTGGGGGTTCCATAGGGATGAGTTATGGTCAAGCCATCGTTTCTGTAGAACCGGCCGAAGTAGAGTCCCCAGCCGCTGGGGAAGAACTCACAGTGAGTATTAATATCGAGGACGGTGCTGGGGTCGCAGGATATCAGATAATTATTAACTTTGATCCGACTGCCCTGAGGTATATCTCTGGTGGAAACGCTGACTATCTACCCGCAGGCGCGTTTACAGTGCCGGTTGTTGCAACTGACAATAGTATCACAATCGCAGCAACTTCTCTGACAGGTGCTGCGTTGGATGCTGATGGCACACTCGCTACGGTAACGTTTGAAGTTGTTGAGGCAAAAGCGTCTATTATTAGCCTCGGTGGTGTTACCCTTGCTGATGATGCTCCGAATGTTTTAGAGGTTTCTACCATGGATGGGATGGTTCTCGTTGCTGCTAACTATATCTTAGAGATAAGGATAGACGATTATCGTAAGGTCTACGCAGTGGGTGAAACTGTAGCACCATCCTTTTTTGTTTTTGCCGGGCTTGGGAGGGCCCCTGTAGCTAACGAAAAACTAACCATTACGTCCAATGGGCTAACGGATGTTACTATTAGTAACGGGGGCACAACTGATGCCCTTGGTAGGGTCCAAGTAACGGGTGTGGTAACGGGTGAACCTGATGTTTATATTACGGCAGAATGGCCAGGTGGGGCGAAGGAGGGTAAGATAAATTTTGAAGTTGATAGGCCTGCTATACATCAAGAGCACCCTTCCCTGGTAGTTGACGTTGCTGGCGATGGTCCCATGTATATAGGTAAAGAGGTAGAAGTTACATTTTTTGTGACACCTGCTCGTCAGGTTCCACTTTATATTGAGGCTAGTGCCATGGAGATCACTTCCATAGTGGGTGCTGGTACGTATTACCCACCGTTCCGCGGATCTTACACCACCAGTTTCATGGGCACCCTAACGGTACACGCGACAATAACAGGACAAAGTGCCTACATTTCAGCAATATGGGAGGAAATGAATTTATCCGCTCAGGCATATTGTCCGTGTCTCCCAACTGCCCAAATTGAAGCACAACCCCCGCAAGAACCCACGGTGTTGATGATAGTCTCCGGGGACCTACAAGGAGAGGCATCTAATACGACTCTTGGAAATCCGTTTGTGGTGGAGGTGTGGGATCAATATGATAGAGCACTTTCTGGGGTTGATGTTGTTTTCCGTGTTGTGAAGGGTGATGGTAGACTCTCGACTACAACCGCACGTACGAATAGTGCAGGCCAAGCCGAGACGATTCTTACGTTTGGCGCTGATCCCGGGATATATCAGGTAGAGGCAAGCGTTGATGGCTATCCTTCACTGAGACAAACCTTTACCGCTGTTGCTGCTACTATAGCTGAATGTGAAATCCCTGAACCTGAACCGCCAAAACCGACGTCGCTGTCGATAGTCTCAGGATATGGTCAAGAGGGAGAGCCCGATACTCGGCTTAGGAATCCGTTTGTTGTGGAGGTGCGAGATCAGAATGGTAATCCGTTTTCAGGTGCGCTTGTTGTGTTCAGTGTCACAGGTGGGGGTAAGGTCTCCCCTATAACCGCACGGACCAATAACAACGGTCGCGCCCAGACGACCCTTACGCTTGGTTCAAGTGCGGGTGTGAATGTAGTAAAGGCAAGTGTTTCTGGCGTTTCTCTGCCGCAGGTTTTTACCTCAAGTGCTATCGCGCCTCCAGAACCGGAGCCCGAACCGGAGCCGGTTGTGTCTGAGCAACCTTCAACCCCACAACTACCGCCGATGTATTGGATAGAGAATAATGTGATCTACTATCTCCCTACCGGTGGTAGCAAACAAATGCTGTATATGCTAAGGGATGGAATACTAACGGGTGGTCTTACAGTAGATACGGAAAGCGGAAGGATTTATTGGACGGAGGAAACCGCATCCGGGATGGGAAGAGTTCTCAGTGCTGATCTTACTGGCAGGGATGTTCAAACAGTTAGGGAGATAAGGGCAGTGCCTTATGGTATTGCTGTTGGGAGTGACAAGGGTAACAACCGTTGGATTTACTGGGTGACCTCTACGGGAAAGATCCAACGTATCAAAGTTAACGGTTCGGGTTTTGATGGTGTCCTTGTCTCAAGTGTGGATTCTCCAGGGGATATCGCCTTTGATGAGGTGCATCATCATCTCTATTGGACAGATGGGGCTCGTATCTGTTCTGTAGCTGCCAACGGTAGAGGAAAAAAGAAAATTGTGATTGGGAACTTGGAGGGGTTATGGGGTATTGCTGTTGCTAATGGCACGGTGTATTGGACGGAGCGTATGGGCACTGACCAAGGCAAAGTTCGCTCTATCAATGGCAACGGGTCAACTCCGAAGCTGCTTGCTGTATTAGAGAGTGTCCCTGTAGGAATTGCTGTGGACGCTGCGGGCGGTAGGGTGTATTGGACGACTTCCCTCGGTGGAATCGAGAGTGCATCGTTCACAGGATCCATCGAAACTGTGGTTGTTGGTGCGGGTATTTCTACTACAGGTATTGCCTTAGGACGTTCGTCCTCAGTGCCATCGAGTCCCGCTGGACCTGCGATAAGTTCATTAGGTTCCCAAGAGAATGTCTTACTTGCCAACTATCCGAATCCGTTTAACCCTGAAACGTGGATTCCGTATCAGTTGTCAGAGTCTTCGGATGTTAATTTGTCTATCTATTCTGTGGATGGGAAGTTGGTTCGGACGCTGGATTTAGGGTATCAGTCTGCGGGTGTGTATCGAAGCAAAAGTCGTGCGGCGTATTGGGATGGTCGTAACGAGTTCGGTGAACGCATGGCAAGTGGTTTGTATTTCTATACACTGACGGTAGGTGATTTTACGGCAACGCGAAAGATGCTGATAAGAAAATAAGCTTATCTGCCGGAAAAGTATACCCCAATATACTCAAAATGGTAATAACTGGTACAATGTAAGGAGGATCTTATTTTGTTTCACTGTTCTTTTATGTCAGAAGGGAGTCGCAGTAACATCATAACTTTGTTTCGTTTTCTGAGTTTTGTATTTTTGCTTTTTGTTTTCTCTGGGATGGTGAGTGCTGAGCTTACGATTGAAAGGATAAAGCCGAAGGCTCGGGTGGTCGACGCGAAACCCGGCAAGAAATTTGAATTTAAGGTTAAAGCCAAGAGTAGCAGTAAGATAGTCTATCCTATTGATAAAATTGAATTTTCTGCGACAGAGAATCCCGAAGTTGATGGAGAAGAATCGAAGTGGCCTTGGTTTTCGCGTGATGAACTTGAGCATAAAGTTAAATACAAATGGGGAGAGGATGTTTGGGAAGCTAAAGTAACCGCGACCGTTTATTCAAAAAATCAAACGGCAAAATCCGCCTCTGTATCTTGGACTGTGCAGGTTGGTGGCACCCAACAAAAAGTTCCGGAGGCGAATGAACCTCTAGAACCGCCGAATATAAGGATAAAACCCGAAGCACAAAATTCTGAATGGGTGAGAATTGGGGGGCCGCTTGATTGGTACCGGGTTGTTGGGAATCACCGTCTTGACGTAGGAGAAGGCATGACATTTGAGGTTAAAGCGACTAGCAAAGATGGTATTGCTTCCATTAAATTCGAGGCTGATGACCAAGCCTCATCTACCAAATATAGTTTTCAACATCCAAAGACAACATGGTTCTTTAAGGCCCCTTCGCACACTATGAACTACAGCTGGCGTACGAGTGGGAGCAAAGAGGTGACTGCTACAGTTGTTACCCTCGCTGGGGCAGAAGAAAAACTTAAATGGACAATAGAAGTGTGGGATCCTAGTCCTGTGAATCCTGACTTAGTGGTTGAACCGATTTCGGTAAGCAAGGACACCTTGGCTCCTGGTGGCAGTTTTACACTAACTGCTACAGTTCAGAACCAAGGGAAAGCAGCATCACAATCAACAACGTTACGTTTCTACAGTTCGTTGGATCCGAGCATTTCAACGAATGACCCTGAGTTGCGCACAGCCTATATCGGTCCGCTAAATGCTGGTGGACAGATAATTCGGCAGAAGCGGCTCACTGCCCCGGATGAGCCGGGGGTCTACTACTACGGTGTTTGTGTAGATAGTGCACAGCGGGAAAGCTATACGAGCAATAACTGTTCTGAGGTTGTTGTGATCACTGTGCAAGCCCCGGCTTTACCGGATTTAGTAGTTGAGTCCATTTCAGTAAGTGATAATGTCGTGGATCCAGGTGAGAGCTTTACACTATATGTCACCGTCCGCAACCAAGGGACAGCAACATCTCTGCCTACAATGTTAAGTTACCATGATCCCAATGGCGGCCAGATAGGGACAGATCGCATAGGACGTTTGTTGCCATCTGTGGAAAGTAAACAGAGCATCAGCCTGCGGGCACCAGAGAAGGTAGGTACGTACTATTACGATGCGTGTGTAGAAAGTCCGCTTCGTAGTGATGAAAGCAATCTGGACAATAATTGTTCTGTGGAGCTCGCTATCACTGTTGGCACCCCCACCATTAAGTTTTCAGGTCAGGGTAGTTTTCAGGTCGGGGATTCGATTGTCGTCCAAAATGCGAGCGGCGGGGGCCTTAACGGGCTTCTTGTGAGAAGTGGTGCTGGGACAAGGTTTGCCCCCGTTGCTTCAGCCTTTAATGGTGCGACCGGCACAATCACAGATGGTCCCGAAGACAACGGTGGGTACAGACGGTGGAAAGTGCTTTGGGATGCGTCCGATCAGGTTCATTGCGATGTAAATCCGTGTGAAGGTTGGGTTGTTGAGTCTTTTAATGGGAGCGATGTCATTGCGAAACGTACGAATCAGGAATCTGTAGATAGAAATTTGAGTAGAGACGAAGAGGAGTCTTTCGATTTCACTATCCAATCTGTTGCTACAAATAAAATTGTCTTAGCCTCTGGTGAGAATTTTAGATTGGAGGCTATCGTCCTGAATCAAGGAGGGGCGGATGCTCCCTCTACATACCTCCGTTACTATCGGTCATTGGATTCAACCATTTCAGTAAACGATACGGAAGTGGGTGCGGATCGCATAACAACACCTGATGCGGGTGAAACATACGATAGAGGGGAAAACCTTACAGCCCCCGATACCCCAGGGGTCTACTATTATGGTGCCTGCGTCGACAGTGTGTCAGGTGAAAGCAATATGGACAATAACTGTTCCGAACCTGTTAGAATCACTGTGCAAACCGCGCGTTCCCCTGATTTGGTCATTCGTTCTATTTCCGCTGATAAGGTGGGCTTAGAGCCTGGTGAGAGATTTACAGTGACTGCTATTGTTCTGAATCAAGGTATAGGGAACTCGCGCTCAACGGCGTTACGTTATTACCGTTCATCAGATACCCATATTTCAACCGGCGATACAGAAGTGAATACACGGAGTATCAGGGCACTTGAAGCGAGTGAGACCTATGAAGTATCAAAAACACTGTGGGCCCCCGACACCCCCGGTGTTTACTATTATGGTGCCTGCGTCGACAGCGTGCAGAGTGAGAGCCATACAGAGAACAACTGTTCTGAAAGTGTAAGAATCACGGTTTCGGCTATGCCTGTTTCTGTGCCAGACTTGGTTGTATCCCTCTCAGTAGACGAGAACATTGTAGACCGTAGCGAAGAGTTTCAACTAAATGCTGCCGTGCGGAATCAAGGCACAGGGGAGACCAGTTCTACAAGGTTACGTTACTATCTCTCAACGGACTCAACGCTTTCACCAGACGATACGGAACTTTGGGTGGATCGTGTGGGTGCACTGGATCCTGGGGAAGTGGACAATGAGGACGAATATGTCAATGCACCGGAGGAGCCAGGTCTTTATTACTATATCGCCTGTGTAGACAGTGTGGAGGATGAGAGCAGCACGGACAATAACTGTGCTTCGATACCTATCACTGTTCTTATAAGGGATACTGGAGTTTGTGACCGCACGCTGCCGGTCTTGGAAGAGATCTTAGCTGAGACAGATATTGAGGATTGTGCTGATGTTGAAAGCGCGGCCTTGGCTGCAATCACTTCGTTAGGACTACATAATTCCGGCATTACTACCCTGCAAGCAAGCGATTTTCAAGGACTTAGCGGTCTGGACGATTTGGATTTAAGCGACAATTCTCTGAGTTCTTTGTCAGTCGGTATTTTTGACGGATTAGGTGCACTGGAATATCTATATCTGGGTGTTAATTCTCTGCGTGTGTTACCAGTCGGTATCTTTAATCAACTGGATGCGCTATATTATTTGAACCTAAGCGATAACGCTTTGAGTTCCTTGTCGGTCGGTGTTTTTGATGGATTAGGGGTGTTGGACCAGCTATATCTGGAAGAAAACTCTTTATCCACTTTGCCCGTTGATATTTTTGCGGAACTGACTTCTCTGACAGAATTGGATTTGGAGAGCAACGGTTTGCGTTCTTTACCTGTCGGTGTCTTTAACGGGTTAAGTGCCTTGGACGATTTGGATCTCAGTGATAATTCCCTGGGTACTTTGCCCGTAGGGGTCTTTGATGGCTTAGACGCACTGGAAACGTTGGATTTAGAAGGTAATCAACTTACCACACTTCCAAAAGGTCTTTTCGATGACGTACTGGATACATTGCATTCCAGGGGGTCCGACGGTCTTGAAGTAGATGCTGCATTGAAAGCAACGCTCAGTTTTAGCACGACCGTGCAGGATGTACAGGAAGGGGAGACCGTCCGGGTAGCGGTTAGCCTGAGTCCTGCGCTTCCCGTTGCTATCCGTGTGCCTTATGCTGTAGGGGGCACCGCCACGGTAGATGATTATACAAATCTACAGCCTTTGAACGAACTCTTGTTCCTTGCGGGTGAGACGAGTAAGGAGATCACCTTCACGGTGGTGACCGATGCGGATACCTCGGCGGAAACCGTTTCGCTAATCCTTAGTGAACTTCCAGATGTGAAGCTGCGTCAATCAAACGGTAGTGGGCCGGATTCTGACTTGTGGGCGGGTGTTTTGCTTAACCCTGTCCTACAACGCAACCACACCGTTACAATAACCACCGACGGTAGTGATGTATCAAGACCGATGTACTGGACAGATGGGTCCAGACAGATCCGCCGAAGTCAACTTGATGGCACCCAAGTGCAAACCTTGGTAACCACCATAGGATCTCCACCATGGCAAATCGCATTAGATGTATCGGGTGATAAGATGTACTGGACAGCTCCCGGCCCGGACAAGATTCAACGAGCGGATCTGAACGGAACGAACGTTGAAGATTTGGTCACTGATCTTCCTAATCCGGTAGGTATTGCCTTGGATGTGTCGGATGGTAAGATGTACTGGACAGCTCTCGGCCCGGACAAGATTCAACGAGCGGATCTGAACGGAACAAACGTTGAAGATTTGGTCACTGGATTAGATCAACCCTTGGGTATTGCGTTAGATGTATCAGGTGGCAAGATGTATTGGACCGATAAGGGTACGGACAAGATTCAACGAGCGGATCTGAACGGAACAAACGTTGAAGACTTGGTTACAAGTCTCGGCAACCCCAGAGGGATTGCTTTGGATGTATCGGGTGGCAAGATGTATTGGACGGATTCCGGCACGGATAAGATTCAACGAGCGGATCTGAACGGAACGAATATTGAAGACTTGGTCACTCACATGAACATTGGTGCCGACCAACTTGCGTTAGACGTGGCAGCGGGTAAGATGTACTGGGCAGATAGCGAGGAGGACAAGATTTGCCGTGCCAATTTGGATGGAACTGAAGTGGAAGAGTTGTTCTCTGGTTCAGGTAGTTACCACCCGCCTATAGGTATTGCTTTGGCTGTGAGTTCCAGTGCAGCAGCACCTGCTGCGCCTTTGGGAGTCAGCAGAAACTTAGCAGCATTGCCTCCAGAGAGAATAATGTTATTCCCGAACTACCCAAACCCGTTCAACCCGGAGACGTGGATACCCTATCAACTCTCAGAACCTGCGGATGTTAGCATCTCTATCTATGCCATAGATGGGCAGCTCGTTCGGACCCTCGGATTGGGGCATCAATCGATAGGGATTTATGAATCGCGGAGTCGTGCGGCGTATTGGGATGGGAGAAATGCCCTTGGTGAACCTGTGGCGAGTGGTGTCTATTTCTATACGCTCACAGCAGGCGACTTTAACGCCACGCGAAAAATGTTGATACGGAAGTAGACCACCAACCTATTTTTTTCAGATGTAGTTATCCTGAAGATTAACAGGGCCCTGCGCTCCGAAAGTTCTCACGGTTTTTTCACTTGTGTAACGGAGCAATATGTCTATTTTAGGTGATTAGCAATTAGCAGTTAGGGGTTGGCAATTAATCCATGATCTGCTAACTGTCCTAAGAGTCTCTTTGCTCCAAATGCTTCATTTCCCGTCCTGATACC
The DNA here is from genome assembly GCA_965232115.1 of Candidatus Poribacteria bacterium. GTDB lineage: Bacteria > Poribacteria > WGA-4E > WGA-4E > WGA-3G > WGA-3G. The sequence continues at coordinate 411,665 of OZ246958.1, read as the reverse complement.
TCTGCAGTGCCTGCAGGAAGGTCTCGAGGTGCTCTACGTCGAGAGCCGTGTGAAAGAGTGCTTTGAGTTGTCGTAAATCATCGACGGTTTCGAGTTGATGATGCAACTGGGGTGTATGACTGACATCGAAGCGGCGGTGGAGTAGGTCCAATATATTTTCAATCGTGCTTTTTTTCTCACCGCGTTCGATGCCTTGTTCGATGCCTTGTTCGATGCCTTGTTCGATGCCTCGCTCAATGATCATTTGGTAAATGGATGACTGTTCCATGATAGCCTCCGAAAGTAGTGTGGATATGTGTTGGCGTTCATGTGCCAAACCACTCATGACCCATAACTCTACGAGTAGGTTGCTCCGTGCTTTTGTATCTAACGCCAGTGCCCGTGTTACCTCCGCACAATGCTCCGTCCACGCAAGTCCTGACATACCCGCGGGAGGGTTCATCAGTGGCGTAAACGGCATTAATCCCGGATGCCTTGCTTCCAAGATGGATTGTCCATCAATCTCACTCAGCCGGATGACCTGATATTCAACGATAAAACGATGTCCCGGTACATTTTGGAAATACCCGCCTGGGTCTCTACGCCCAGCCGTTGAACGCAGATAAAGCACGAAGGAGTAGACGGGGAGCCCATATTTTTCATAACATCTACCGATATAGCCTACATTCCGCCGCACCATATCTGGATTACGGCTGTCGTCTGTTTGGATTTCGCAGTGTATGAGAACGGGTTGCCCATCAAGTGCTACCTTTATCAAAACATCCATGTGGCGGATTTCGACGTTGGTTAGATTGCTATCAACGTGTTCGATAAACTCAAAATCTTGCCTGTTCATCAGAAATTGTAGCATATCTTCAGGGAAGACGTAAAAGGGGTCTTTGGCTACAATATCGAATTGTTGGGGCGGTAAGGTAGATGGATCAGATACAAGTTGTTCTTTATCTCTGCTACTTTTCATATCAACTTTCTCCTCCCGGTGCCCCAGCACATATCTTCAACCGGGACACGTCACCATATCCGTATTATATATCAATTTATTGCCGGATGTCAAAAGAAAAATAGGGTCATTTATGGTAAACGCACTAAATAAGTAGACATCTTCTGTAGCATGGTTTCCTGTTAGGCTGTGCCGCTTTTTATAATACTGAACCTTACCCGAGAGACTCCTATCTTGTAACATAAACTGTTGATTGTCCGTTATATGTTTCGCATCCTAAAAATCCGCAAATCCTGCTAATCCTGATTCAGACAGAATTATGAAACTTATTGCGTCTCCATGACGTATAAAAGTGTGAGGTTACTCGCTTGATATGTTACCTTGCGAAAGCCAAAAAATGTTAGCGAGTTCGCCGGGAGTTTAAAAAAAATAAGACGAGAGAATTGTGTAAAATTTCAAAAAATCAGTGCTGTGCTGCATTCCCTCGTAGCCCTAAAGAGCAGGAATCATTAAATGAAAAAGCGAATACTTATCTATTTACTTGTTTTTCTGGCGAGTCTGTTCTACCTTTCAATTCCGAGAGTTGTTTTCGGGCAGGAATCGCCTGCTACAGAAGTGTTTGGAGTCCACATGGAAACGATTTTGGACGAGGACATTCACCCTTTACTTCCAGATGTCCTGAATGCTTTTAGTGAAGATCGGGTTCAGAGTTTTTTGAGCCCCCCTCTTATACTAGGCATTTTAAAGACTCCTGGTACCTTAACAACAATTAATTCAAATATAGACCCTCTGTTTTTAGGACTTCTAACTGTGAATAGCGGACTTCGAAAATTGTTTGCAGATGAACAATTTTATAATGTACTTGACAGCCCAGGTGAAATAAAAAAACTTGTGGAATTGATTGAGGGGGAAGAGCCGATAAAACAGCCAGGCGAGGGCTGTCCTGTACTACCTGAATCTGAACCGCCAAAACCGACGACACTGTCGATAGTCTCAGGATATGGTCAAGAGGGAGAGCCCGACACTCGGCTTAGGAATCCGTTTGTCGTGGAGGTGCGAGATCAGAATGATAATCCGTTTTCAAGGGTGCTTGTTGCATTCAGTGTCACAGGTGGGGGTAAGGTCTCCCCTATAACCGCACGGACCAATAACAACGGTCGCGCCCAGACGACCCTTACGCTTGGTTCAAGTGCGGGTGTGAATGTAGTAAAGGCAAGTGTTTCTGGCGTTTCTCTGCCGCAGGTTTTTACCGCAAGTGCTATCGCGCCTCCAGAACCGGAGCCCGAACCGGAGCCGGTTGTGTCTGAGCAACCTGCAACCCCCCAACTTCCGCCGATGTATTGGATAGAGAATAATGCGATCTACTATCGTCCTACCGACGGTGATAAAAACAATGGAGAATTGCTTCAGATAAAAGGACCCTGGACTCTAACGGGTGGTCTTGCTGTGGATATGGGAAACGGAAGGATCTATTGGACAGAAAAGAAGAACATAGAAGGAAGAATCCGAAGTGCTAATCTCAACGGCAAAGAACTTATGAGAGTTGAGTTAGAACAAGAAGATGGTGTGCCTCTCGGTGTTGCTGTTAATACTAAAGGAGATAACGTTTACTGGACAACCTCTTCCGGCAGAATTCAACGTATTGATGTTGAAAAAATTCTTAGAGGGAAGTCAAACACTGAATTTATCGAAGATGTAAAAACAAATCAGAATTTTCCAAAAACGCATATCGCCTTTGATGAAGCTAGTGGACTCTATTGGACGGAGCCAGATGGTATTAGGAGGCGCGGGAAGGGGATAATCGTGAATGGTTCAGGTGAGTTGGGTGGCATTGCTGTTGCTAATGGCACGGTGTATTGGACAGAGCAGACGGGCAATAACCAAGGCAAAGTTCGCTCTATCAATGGCAACGGGTCAACTCCGAAGCTGCTCGCCGCGTTAGAGACTGTTCCTGAAGGAATTGCGGTGGATCTTGTAGGCAAAAAAGTATATTGGACGACTTCTCGGGGTGGAATCGAGAGTGCGCCGATCACTGGAGCTATCGAAACTGTGGTTGTCGGTGCGGATATTCCTACTACAGGTATTGCCTTAGGACGTTCGTCATCGGTGCCATCGAGTCCCGCTGCACCTGCGATAAGTTCATTAGGTCCCCCAGAGGATATCTTACTTGCCAATTACCCAAATCCGTTTAATCCTGAAACGTGGATACCGTATCAGTTGTCAGATGCATCGGATGTAACCGTATCTATCTATTCCGTGAACGGTCATCTGATTCGGACGCTGGCGTTAGGGCATCAGGCTGCGGGTGTGTATCAGAGCAGAAGTCGTGCGGCATATTGGGATGGTCGCAACGAGTTGGGTGAACGCATGGCGAGTGGTTTGTATTTCTATACACTGACGGCAGGCGATTTTACGGCAACGCGGAAGATGTTGATAAGGAAGTGAGGAGGTCAAAAATTGAAGGTCTTTGCTTTGTTGATGCTGCTGATTGGTACAATAGTGGTTGCTGGCTGCGGTGAAGAAGTAGAGATTATAGATGCCGTGGATACGGTTATGGACACCGGAACTGTGAACGCGTCTGAGCCGCAGCTGCCTGTTACCACACAGCCGAATCCTGTGGTCGTGTCTGGGAATATGGTGCGGATTCCAGCAGGCACGTTTCGGATGGGAAGCAACGACCCAGAAGCGTTTATCGATGAGCAGCCGGTACGTTCCGTCTATGTTAACGCGTTTTCTATAGATAGGTATGAAGTAACGAATGTGGAATATAAACGGTTTGTAGATGCTAACTTGCAGTGGCAAAAGGGGCGTGTTCAGGCGAGATACCATGATGGAGATTATCTCAAGGACTGGGTTGGAAACAACTATCCGTCGGGGAAAGGAAATCATCCGGTCGTCTACGTGAGTTGGTATGCAGCGCGGGCGTACGCAACGTGGGTAGGGAAGCGGCTGCCGACGGAAGCAGAATGGGAAAAGGCGGCGCGCGGTGGATTGGTGGGTCGAAAATATCCGCGCGGCAATTCCATAGATGCGAGTAGTGCAAACTACGGCAACGGTATTGGGGGGACGACCGCTGTTGGACGGTATTCTGCGAACGGTTACGGGTTGTCGGATATGGCGGGGAATGTGTGGGAGTGGTGTTCGGATGTGTATGATAATATCGAAAATTCTCGTGTGTTGCGGGGCGGGTCTTGGAGTTCGCACGCGCTGGATGCGCGAGTCTCGTTCCGGGGTGCAGACATTCCAACTTTCACGAGTGACGATGTCGGTTTTCGGTGTGTGAGGTAGCAATTAGCAGTTAGCGAATAGCGGTTAGCAGTCAGTTTCACTTCTCGGTAGGCGCGGTTTCCGAATCGCGCTTATTTTTTGTCAGAATCGGGATTTGCAGGATTCAAGGATTTTCAAGAACCCCCCTAACCCCCCTTATCAAGGGGGAAATCTCTCGGTATTTGGTCTTTAGGAGATTGGGGCGGATCTATGGGATATGCTGCAATCGCCTATTTGTTTGAGGGTGCTTTTTGTATGACTGGAATTACATAACTCCGAATTTTCACCGTATTGATCGTCTCGGTCTCTACACGCGGTTCAGGTTTCTGGCGATGATCGAAGACAACGTAATAGCCTTCCGTTGCGTTTTCCAATGTAAGGTACGCTGCGAGTTGCTGCTTCCCTGCCTGATAAGACCTATCACCTTCCCATATTTTTGTTTCAACGATATACTTTTGCTGCTTGTGTAAGATGATGAGGTCCATCCTGCCCCGACCGGTTTGTACTTCAAGAAACATATTGGCACCCACGACTCGGACGAAGTGATCCAAGTAGGCGTAAAGCAGGTGCTGCCCGACGTATTCTTGGGGTGTATCTGGGACTTGCAAGATACGGAATCCTGCGCGTGCAATGAACGCCTGAAAGTTATTGAGGAGTGCCGCTATTTCAAGTTGACCTGTAGATGAGAGGTAATTGCTGAAGTCTGCCTTGGTGTCTTCAGAGAAGTATTCCGCCTCAAGTCCGTTCACTGTCGGTTTGAAGATCTGCAGAATGCGGTGTTGATAAATTGGGTTAACGATTTCACACATTCTGTCAGCCCCATTTGCGATAACGCCATAAGTGACGAGTTCCTCTATGAGGGTGTCGTCGGGATTGAATGGAACACCTCTATCGTAAGAAGCGATTTTCAGGAGGAGGGTTTCAAAGTGCCGGTCCCTACGGACGTTGGTTCGCAGGTGATCGATGTTGGTGTTGCCTTCCTCGAGGAGCTGTGTATGTGCTTTTGCGAAGTGCGTCATTGTCAGCATTTCCGTTTTAGGAACGCCCAGCTCTTCGGTCAGAATTTGGGTCAGGCGATTGACGAGGAACGGCTGTCCAGCGGTCTGTTTGTGTAGAGTTTCAACGACTTCAGGAGCGAAAGTTTGCTCCACCTCATCTGTATACTGCGTGAGAAGTTCGCGCACCTGTGCCAGCGTGAAATTGGGCAGGACGAACTCGTCTTGTATGTTAAAAGGCGAGATAGAGGCATCATAGTTGAGCTGTCTGATGTTCTTAACCCCCGCGATGCCGACGCTGTGCGGACATCGGGGCTTCCCAGCAATGTAGATATGGCGGAGGGCGTGCAGAAAGCCTTGGACTGCATCCTGCGGAATCCCATCAAACTCGTCGATGATAAGAACGACGCGATGCGGTGCTAACAACTTTCCGAGTTGTGTAAAAAACCTTCGGGTTGTGACAGGGTTGGTGAGGGTCGCATTTTCTAAAAATTGCGTGAGGGCTGCAGGGGGCGTGCTCCCGCGCTGCTCAAAGACGTGATTGATTGCCTCGTGAACATCTTCGGAGAATCCCGAATAAAAATCGGAGCCGGTGAGGGTCGCATAAGTTTCAACGTTCAGTTGGATGGGAAAATAGAGGTTTTCTTTTTTCGTGAGTCTGTCCACTGCTTGTTGAAAGAAGGTTGTTTTTCCTGTCTGTCGAGGTGCGAAAATGACGATGTATTTTCCGTTTTTGATGCGTTGAATAAAATCATCGGTTTCCCGGGAACGTCTGACGATGTAGTTCTCTTTAGGATTGACGGGTCCGTGTGTGCCGAAGGTTCTCATGGTATGTCCCTCGTTGTTAGGTTTTTTATGCGTTTATTGTATCACGGGGGGTGCTGCGTGTCAAGGTGCGCGGGATCGCGTAAAATTTTATGGAGACTGGAAAAAAGGTTGCAATACGAATGGGTGTGATATAACAGGACTTACGCAAATTGAATGGAGACAAGGCATATTTTACTGAAAAACGGCTATTTCGATGCTTTTAACCCCCTAAATCCCCCTTATCAGGGGGACTTTAAGAGAAAATGCGTAAGTCCTAATAATTAAAAAACTTGACGATTTTTCTACAGACAGCTTATAATTTACACTGGAGCCGAAAAAAAGACTTGACGAATTAAGTGCATTTGTTGCGGGAGCAAACATTCTGTATGGAAGCTGCATAATTACACTCCATATTCCGCGCTATATACAAGTTTTTGCGTTTCCGATTAGAACAGCAAAAGAAGAAGCAGTTAGTTTAGCGATCAACATAGCACTCAGCTTTACACCATTGGGAGGCATTGTGGGAGGCCTTGCAACTTTAGGCGAAGCCTTGGAGTTGTTTTCAAAAGCCAATCTAGAAAATTTAGAGGAAGAACGCGATCTGAAGATAGAACTTCATACCGCGGCCTGGCATAGAGAACCTCTCGAAACAGAAACTGAGTATCTTGTTTTACTGAAGCATCATATAGCAGTTGAGAGACCAATTGGAATAGACATCACCATAGAACAACAATATAGGGATACGAATAGTGGAGCTACTCGTATTGACAAAGTTTCTGACGAAAAGCGTTGGAATTTTGGTGAGGGATGGGCTGCTGCCCCAGCTGCACAACCTGTTAAAATCTTTGATTATCCACCGTTTCAATTGCTTCCTGCAGAAGTTCAAGAGTATCTCCTCCAGCACTTCGGGGAGTTCGCAAACGCGGAAATATCGCAGGGACCAGAACAGACAACTTTGTTATCCAACTACCCGAACCCGTTCAACCCTGAAACATGGATACCCTATCAACTCTCAGAAGCTGCGGATGTTAGCATCTCTATCTATGCCATAGATGGGCAGCTCGTTCGGACCTTGGCGTTAGGACATCAACCCATTGGGATTTATGAATCGCGCAGCCGTGCGGCGTATTGGGATGGCAAGAATGAATTGGGTGAGCCTGTAGCAAGTGGTCTGTATTTCTACACGCTCACAGCAGGCGACTTTAACGCCACGCGAAAAATGTTGATACGGAAGTAGACCGCCAACCTATTTTTTTGAGATGTAGTTATCCTGAAGATTAACAGGGCCCTGCGCTCCGAAAGTTCTCACGGTTTTTTCGCTTGTGTAACGGAGCAATATGTCTATTTTAGGTGATTAGCAATTAGCAGTTAGGGGTTGGCAATTAATCCATGATATGCCAACTGTCCTAAGAGTCTCTTTGCTCCAAATGCTTCATTTCCCGCCCTGATACTTCTGCAGTGCCTGCAGGAAGGTCTCGAGGTGCTCTACGTCGAGAGCTGTGTGAAAGAGTGCTTTGAGTTGTCGTAGATCATCGACGGTTTCGAGTTGATGACGCAACTGAGGTGTATAACTGACATCGAAGCGGCGATGGAGTAGGTCCAATATATTTTCAATCGTGCTTTTTTTCTCACCGCGTTCGATGCCTTGTTCGATGCCTTGTTCGATGCCTTGTTCGATGCCTTGTTCGATGCCTCGCTCAATGATCATTTGGTAAATGGATGACTGTTCCATGATAGCCTCCGAAAGTAGTGTGGATATGTGTTGGCGTTCATGTGCCAAACCACTCATGACCCATAACTCTACGAGTAGGTTGCTCCGTGCTTTTGTATCTAACGCCAGTGCCCGTGTTACCTCCGCACAATGCTCTGTCCACGCAAGTCCTGACATACCCGCGGGAGGATTCATCAGTGGCGTAAACGGCATTAATCCCGGATGCCTTGCTTCCAGGATGGATTGTCCATCAATCTCACTCAGCCGGATGACCTGATATTCAACAATAAAACGATGTCCCGGTACATTTTGGAAATACCCGCCTGGGTCTCTACGCCCAGCCGTTGAACGCAGATAAAGCACGAAGGAGTAGACGGGGAGCCCATATTTTTCATAGCATCTACCGATATAGCCTACATTCCGCCGCACCATATCTGCATTCCGGCTGTCGTCTGTTTGGATTTCGCAGTGTATGAGAACGGGTTGCCCATCAAGTGCTACCTTTATCAAAACATCCATGTGGCGGATTTCGACGTTGGTTAGATTGCTATCAACGTGTTCGATAAACTCAAAATCTTGCCTGTTCATCAGAAATTGTAGCATATCTTCAGGGAAGACGTAAAAGGGGTCTTTGGCTACAATATCGAATTGTTGGTGCGGTAAAGTAGACACATCAGATACAGGCTGTTCTTTATCTATGCTACTTTTCATATCAACTTTCTCCTCCCGGTGCCCCAGCACATATCTTCAACCGGGACACGCCGCCATATCCGTATTATATATCAATTTGCTGCCTAATGTCAAAGTAAATCTGCGTCCTTGACAACAGATAGAGGCTTTGCTAAAATTATAGAAAACGTTTTGGGAACTTTCAAAAACGGTTGCGGGAAGGTCTTACGTCACTACACGCGTGAAAGACATCCCCGTCCTGATATGGAGGAGATCATGGAAACGCGAAATGCCTTCAAACTTAAGCAAAAAAAATATATGCCCGTCTTCCAAAAGCGATTGGAAAACCGACCGTTTATATAGAAGGATACCCCTATGAGGATGAGGAGCCTATGCCTGCAACAGGACGCCACGGTGAACAGCAGAGCGTCTTTTATGACCAACTCTCTCGTTATTTTCGCGGCAATTCCCATATCTACGTTGGGCTTGACAACTTCATCTACTACCGTGAGGGGGACCTCACAAAATTCGTCGCGCCTGATATTTACATAGTCTTCGGTGTTGCGGAATATCCGCTACGGCGGAGTTTTTATACGTGGTCGGAAGGGGCTGTACCTGTGACGGTGTTTGAGTTTCTCTCGGATACCACCGCGTCTCAGAATCGATCTGAAAAAGTTGCAGTCTATCTCTCTGATATAGGTGTATCGGAGTATTTCCTGCATCAACCGGATCTACGGGAGCCGTTTAAGTTTCGAGGATGGCATCAGGATCAGAGGGGAGATATCGTTGAAATGTTTCCGGATTCGGAGGGCGAGTTGTTCAGTGAAGCGTTGAATCTTTACTTTCGCTGTGAGGATCACCCCTATAGTCACGTGCGGTTGTTACGTCCGTATCTGCCGGATGGCACGCCGATCCTAACTGCTATGGAGGAGCAACATCTTCGGATGGAGGAGCAACACCTTCGGATGGCGGCAGAGCGGGTTGCGGCAGCAGCGGAAAGGCGTGCGGCATCGGAAGCCGATCGGCGTCGGGAACTCGAAATTAAATTGGACCGTCTCCGTAGGCAACTTGCTGATGACCGAGATGACGGAGAGCGGGAGTGAAGGTTCTTCTATACCGGGTTAAGGGTCCTTATGTGCGGTGTACTGAAAAAGGTTGGGTACGTATTAAAGCGATATGGACTTGGCACACCGGAATCCCAATGCCCCAATACCGGCATACGTTGGACTCGTACCGTGGCGATTTGAGACACGCAACCATTCAGGTTCGCTGTTCCATCCACCACCCCGCAGCACCCGAAAATCTATGATGTTCTCGAAATCGTTGACAATCTCCTCAACATTATTCGCGCCTGCGGTCGGATTTCGGCGTGGGGAGTTGGCGTAGAAATCGACCTCATAGCTGTCGAGACACCATTCCCAGACGTTTCCGGCGATGTCAAATACACCGTAGTCGTTGGCAGGATACTCACCGACAGGGGTTGTCTGACCGAGATTTTTGCCGTAGTTTGCCCTGTTGAAATTAATACCGTTCCCCCACGGGTACTGCTTTCTTTTTAACCCGCCGCGCGCTGCTTTCTCCCATTCTGCTTCAGTCGGTAAACGTTTATCTACCCAAACCGCGTAAGCCATTGCAGCATACCAACTCACATAACGCACAGGATGATCGCTTTCTCCAAGCGGATGGTTGTTTCCATTCCAGTCGCTTAGGTAATTATCATCGGCGAATCTGTCGTCAATGCGGTCTTTTTGCCACGCTGGGTTCGCAAGCACGAAATCCTTGAACGCTGCATTCGTTACCTCGTTTGCGTCTATGTAAAACGCGTCAAGATGAACCGTATGCACCGGTTGTTCGTCGTTATCGCCGTCGTTGCTCCCCATCTGAAACTCGCCTTCTGGAATGAGCACCATTCCATCTGGAATAATGGGTTCGGGTTCAGGCGTAATGTCCAACTCCGGTTCAGGCGGCGGTACGGTTTCCACTGGAGAGGTTGCCACAGTATAGGTGAGTGTTTGTGTGCCATCTGCCCACGTAATTGTCAGTGTGAGTGTGCCTGGGTTGAAGGGACCAGCGACGGTAACCGTCGTCCCAGATTTTTTAACGACACCTACATTCACTGACACATCACCTGGAACAGCGTCAAAGGTAACAGTAATGATTCCGTTTGTATCAATCGTGCTTCCGGCTGCCGGTTCTGCACGCACCAATGCAACTGGATCCATCTCATCGTCTTCTGCGCGTTGTCCGCAACTGACTATATAAACAGCAAACAGACAGGCAAGTATTAAACCTAACAATGTAAATAAATTTTTCATAAGATATAAAAAATCCAATTCCTGCTAATGCCTTTCAGGCATATTCCTAAGGACAGGCATGTAGCCCTTTAATAGACCTCCAGATAGTTATCGGTTTCCCACTGACTGACACTCAAGTGATAGTCCCGCCATTCCTCACGTTTGACTTGGATATAGTAGTCAGCGTACTCATTTCCGAGTGCGTTTTTAATAATTTCGTCTTCTTCAAGAGCGTCTACAGCATGACTGAGAGTTGCTGGTAGAGAGCCGATGCCTCGATTTTCCAGTTCATCTTCTGGCACCTCATAAAGATTGTCCTCGTTTTGTACACCCGGATCAACCTGGTTTTCGATGCCGTCGAGACCCGCGGCGAGCATCACCGTTGCTGCGAGGTAAGGATTCGCTGCCCCATCACTTAATCGGTTTTCAATACGTCCCGGTGCTGGGATCCGAATCATTTGCGTCCGATTGTTTGCACCGTAGGTAACATAAACCGGTGCCCATGATGAACCCGAACGCGGGGGTCTCCGAACCAAGCGTTTATAGCTATTCACAAGTGGATTCGTGACCGCTGTTATCGCCTTCGCGTGTTTGAGGATACCCCCCGTGAAATAGTAAGCGATCTCGGACAAGCCGTTTTTATTGTTCTCGTCAAGAAACAGATTCGTCTGATTATCAGTATCCCAAAGACTCATGTGAAAGTGTGCGCCATTACCCGTCAGATTCGTGAACGGTTTCGGCATAAACGTTGCCAATAACCCGCGTTCTTCAGCGATTGTTTTGACCATCCACTTAAAGAAAGTATGTCGATCTGCTGTCGTGAGTGCGTCCGCATACGTCCAGTTCGTCTCGAACTGACACGTCCCGTCTTCATGGTCGTTCGCGTAGGGTTCCCACTCCAATTCTTGCATATATTTGATGAGGGTGGTCATCATGTCAAGATTGCGATGCAACGCCCTTAGATCGTAACACGGTTTGTCCAGCGTATCGAGTTTATCCCATGGGGCATAGTGCCCTGCTTCGTCCTGCTTCAAAAGCATGAATTCCGCCTCGATACCGACATTGAAGGTGTAACCCATTTCTCGTGTCTTTTCTAATTGCTGTCGCAGAATAGTCCTCGGACAGTAGTGCCACGATTGTCCTTCGACGTACATATCCCCCGCGACCCATGCTAAATTTTTCCGCCACGGCACGATTGTGAACGAATTAAAATCGGGGATGCTTGCCATTTCTGGATCGTGCGGGTATTGCCCTATCTCACCTGCAGCAAAGCCGCCGAAACCCGCACCCTCTGCCGCCATATCCTCAAGATGTGTTGCTGGGATGACCTTCGCCTTGGGGGCACCGCTCATCTCTACGAAAGAGCAGATGAAAAACTCAATGCCTTTCTCTTCGACTAAACGTTTAACTTGGTCTATAGTCATAAAATTCTTCTCCAACGATTCGTGTTGCTGATCGCTGACTGTGATAAAAATGATAACTACAAAATGCGAAAATATGATACCATTATAACTGAAGTCCTGAAAATTTCAAGGAGTTTGTGGAAAAGCAAAATGATGACATTCTTCTCTCGCTTCTACACAAAATGGTCAATTTTGATTGGTGCTTTGATTCTTATTTACTTGCTACCGATCTGGCTGTTCCCCTATTTTCCGACACAAGATGGCGTAAGTCACGTCTATAATTCCCAAATCTTGACCGAATACAACAACCCTGAATATCAATTCCGAGATTATTACGAGATTAACTGGTATCCTTTTCCGAATTGGCTCTCACACTTTTCATTGGCGGTGTTAATGTTCGTGTTTCCACCGCTCATCACCGAGAAAATCTTTCTGAGTCTCTATGTTATCCTCTTTCCGCTTGCTGTCTCTTATTTCCTCAATGCTGTCCAGCGCGGGCGGCACACCCTCGTCATCCTAAGTTTTACCTTTATCTACAATTACCTTTTTCTCATGGGCTTCTACAACTTTGCCGTCAGTGTGCCGCTCTTTCTGCTTGCACTCGGTTATTGGTGGAAACACAAGGCGCAGATGAACAGAACGCGTATCGTTTTACTCAATCTGCTCATCGTTGTTACCTATTTCGCACACCTCATCTCTTACGCCTTCATCTTATTCTCTATCGCTTTACTGGCACTATTTCATTTCAGGCACGACTTCAAACGGATTCTCATTACAGGTTGCTATCTCCTCCCTGCTGCCGCGCTACTTCTCGTCTACCTCCCTACTTCTGATCTGTTGGCAGGGGCACCGCTTGAGTTTGGACTCAGCCGGTTCGGAGAACTGTTCGCTAACCTAATCGGTATGTATATGCTTGTCGCTTACGCTGAACCTCCAAGTTGGCTCTCCGCGCTTGTATCCGCCTTCTTACTGTTCCTCGTTGTTGTGACAATCTGGCAAAATAGGAGAGGAAAAGCAGCAGCATCTGCTGGACAGACAGCGTTTCTCTGCCTCACTGTTGTGCTTCTCGGACTCTATTTTATCCTACCAAATTCTATTGGTCCCGGCGGTTGGGTCAATGACAGGCTCGCTATTTTAGCCGCGCTTACCATATTCGCATGGTTTCGTGAATTTGATAAGATTCAGTGGAGACGTGTGTTCACGGCGGCTGTCGGACTTTTGGTGTTGGTTAACATTGTTTATGTTGGCATTGTCTTCAAAAATCTCAACGCCGAGATACATCAGTTTAACGCTTTTGTACAACGGGTTGGAAAGAACAAGATCATCCTTCCGCTCCACTTTGATCCGAGAGGCAGCTCCGAACGCGTAGGCATCTTTGTCAACGCTGCCAACTACTACTGTCTTGACAACGGGTGTATCAATCTCGGCAACTATGAGATACAGTTTGACTATTTTCCTGTGCGTTTCAACGCCGAGTTTGAGAGACCCTTAGACGAGAAAGAGTGGGTCCAAACCGTTCACTGGGAACCCGAAAGGATAGATCTCTGCGCTTATGCTGACAACGTGGATTATCTCTTGCTGTGGGATACTCCCGACACACCTATCGTTGCTGAGGCGATTGAGACGTGTTATACATTGATTGCATCGGAAGGCAGGTTGCGGCTTTATAGCGGGAAGCGACAATAGGGCGCGAAATCGGAGATATCGGATACCCACAGACCACTTCAATACTCTCCCTTAAGCGTCAAGGTCGCAATGGTGTGTGTATAATTCAAAAAATCGAGCAGCGGATCCGCTTCGTTCGTGCGGTTTTGGGTAACCTGATAATCGGCGTTGAGTGTTAGATGCGGATTGAGCTGCCAGTTCAGCTGGACATTTGCCGCTATCTGTGTATCTCGACGATCTTCGGGGATTTCTGGAATACCGCCAGTTTCATCCAGAATCTGTCTACCTTCAAACTGCACCCAGAGTCTGGAGAGTCGAAGCCGTACCCACCGTCCGGTATCCAGTCGATAAAATGAACTCGCTGCAACTTCTGTACTGGCGAAGCTAAAAAAGTCAACGCTGGAACGATTCAGAAATAGATTCACCTCTTCCTGAAACATAAGCCCTTCAGTTGCTACCTGTATCAGTTTCGCGGCACCGATGTGCCGCCAATCGTTTCGGCGTTCATTATCTTCAAGTCCTGTGATGCCTAAGATGAGGTTGTTTAGGTTGGTTTCGTAACTGCTGTTCTCTATCGTGTATTCAATTTTACCGAGCAGCTGTTCGAGAAACCCGAATTGCAAACGTCCCGTTATGTTTTGGCTGTTGGAGCCGATGAGTAGGAAATCCTCTCTGAGCGACTCGTCATCGTCAAATCGGTGTAATCTTAAGTTATATTCTAAGACGCGTCCGAAGCGTAGACCGAGTTGTCGTTCGGTATTGTTATAGACATTGGAGGTCCGCACGAAACGTTGCAGACGATGTGAAGCCACAAGTGGCGGTAGGCTTTCAAGCGGTCGGAAACTCAGTTCAGTTAAAAGAACATCGCTGAACGCGTCGAATTCGTCGAGTTTTCCCTCTGCACCGGTATAATTTTCAACTTGGGGGATATATTGCAGTCTGAGTCTGAGTTTATCAGCGACCGGTAAATCTCCGTTCAAGTCAACGCCGAAACGATTGATTATGCCCACGAGCTGCGGGTCATCTTCTCCTGCCAAGCTGCTGGTGTATGGATCTACGCTTAAACCCAATTCGATGTGATTGTTGAATGTATTAGAGAAGTGGGAGCTGATTGTTAGTTCTGCGGGATCGCTTTCAGATGGTTCAGGTTCTTGCTCTAATAAACTTTGTCCGAATTCAGTCTGAAGTTGCGCGAAGGCACTTTGTGTATTGAATAAGAATACGATGCCTGTGAGTTGTGTAAGAATGAGCAGGCATGCCCAACTATTGTCTTTCATTTTTATAATGTTCATTTGAGATTGACCATTGAGTAATCCCTCCTATATTAAGTTTGGAGAGTTTATGAGATTCAAGGGTATAGAGGTCTATTTTCTCTGGGCGAGTCGATTATTCAATCATCCCGTCTTGTGGACTTGAGGCAGTGGCGTAGAGTTTCCGAGGGATACGCCCTGCCAGAAACGCCGCTCTCCCGGCTTCAACCGCTTTTTTCATCGCCTCCGCCATCAGCACAGGACGGTGTGCTTTCGCTACCGCTGTATTAAGCAGAACACCGTCGCACCCTAACTCCATTGCTATCGCTGCATCTGATGCTGTCCCAACCCCCGCGTCCACAATCAGTGGCACCTGCACAAGATCGCGGATAATCTGGATATTATACGGGTTACGTATCCCCATCCCTGAGCCGATCGGTGCCCCTAACGGCATCACTGCAGCACATCCAAGATCTTCTAATTTCTTACAGGTAATCGGATCGTCGTTACAATACGGTAGCACAGTGAAACCGTCTTTGACAAGCGTTTCCGCTGCGTTGAGGAGCTGCTCTACATCAGGAAAGAGTGTCTCCTCATCCCCGATAACTTCGAGTTTGATGAGCGATGTCTCAAGTGCCTCTCTCGCGAGGTTTGCTGTCAAAATTACGTCTTTCGCTGTGAAACAGCCAGCGGTGTTTGGCAGAATCGTCATGTCCCGTTCACGTAGAAGAGCGAACAGATTTTCACCCGATGTCTCCGTAAATTTCACACGCCGCATTGACACCGTCGCAATTTCGGCACCACTCGCCGCAATGGACTCCGTCATTATATGAAAGTTCGGATACCCTGCCGTTCCGATAAGGAGTCTTGATGCATAAGTCTGATCTGCGATTTTGAATTCTTGCATGTTTTCTCTATTATTTGCGCGTTGAATCCAACGTACCTCTTGGCTGTTCATAGTGTTTTGCCTACAGTTGTCGCCGATCTGTTTTCAATTAGTATAGCAGCCTCAAGGTGTCTTTATCAAATTTTTGGCATCAATTCTCCTATCAGTGTGCTTTGTAGCCGTGTTTATCCGCCTTGGACAGCACGGATAATCTCCACATCGCTATCCTCGCGGAGCTCTGTCGCCTGCCATTTCGTTTTTGGAATAACCTCCCGATTCACAGCGACAGCGATACCCGCCTGTGTTGGATTCAGTTCTAAGGCGATGAGTAGGTCGTGAATATTTAAATTCGGATTAACCGTTTTTTCTTCGCCATTAACAAGTATCTTCATTTTTTTTAAGTGTGTTTACGACACACAGCGTGTGCCTACTACTTTAAA
The DNA here is from genome assembly GCA_965232115.1 of Candidatus Poribacteria bacterium. Classification (GTDB taxonomy): domain Bacteria; phylum Poribacteria; class WGA-4E; order WGA-4E; family WGA-3G; genus WGA-3G. The sequence goes on along the minus strand of OZ246958.1, from coordinate 395,341 downwards.
AACCGGTTTAACTGAAACGGGGCGATTGTCTCTGAAGTCTCACCCGTCAGAATCAGTTTGGCAATCTCGTAAGCCGTAATGGGTGTGAGTAAAATACCGTTTCGGTAGTGTCCAGTTGCGTATATCAGATTCTCAATAGGCGTTTTACCGAGTATAGGGGCATTGTCTCTACTGCCGGGACGTAGGCCGCTCCATGTTTCGAGGAGTGGGAGTTCATAAATCCCCGGTACCGCTTCCCATGCCCCGCGGAGAAGTTCAAACACACCACCAGCCGTTAAACGCGTATCAAACCCCATCTCCTCACTCGTCGCACCGACGATAAGCCTGCCATCGCTTCTCGGCACCAGATATACGGATGTCGGATACCTCGCCCTGACAATGCGGATGACGTTTTTGACCGTGATGCCTTCTTCCATTTGTAGTGCTAACATCTGCCCTTTCACAGGACGCACCGGCGGGATGACCCTATCCGGTAATCCTTCAATCTGGGCAGACCAACATCCCGCTGCGAGAATAAGCACCTCCGCTTCATGAAAACCGTTTTGTGTTTGCACGCCCGTTGCGGTTCCATTTTCTACGACAATTCTTTCGATCGTGCTGTTTTCGTACAACACGCCATCGTAGGTCTGATAGGCGCGCTGGAGTGCTTGGACCATCAATCTGTTATCAACTTGATGGTCGGTTGCGCAGCGGATGGCTGCGGTCACGCGAGGCGAAAGCGCAGATTCAATTTCACGTGCCGCTCGACCATTCAACCACTCGACATCCAATCCTAATTCCTGTTGTGAGGTGTAAAGATGTCGAAGTTGGTGCGTATCGTCAGGTTCCAACCCGACAATAACGGTGCCTTCCACTCGATAGCCGATGGACATCTTCGCATCTGCCTCTAACTCATCAACCCATTGTGCATAGCATGCTAAACTTTGGGAACCGAGTTTGAGCAGTTCCGGTTCTTCGCTATGTGCCTCAGCGAGTGGCGCAAGCATACCGGCAGCTGCCCAAGAGGCGGCACGCCCGGCTTGCGCACGCTCGTAGATAGTGACGGCTGCACCCGCTTTCGCAAGCTGCCATCCAATGCTGAGTCCAATCACACCGCCACCAATGATGATAATTTTCTTATTTGCCATTAATTCAGCACGAAAAACCTTTATTTTTCCAATACGTTGATGAAGCAATCTTTTGCTTCAACGGTTTTGGAGATTAACCCTTTTTCATAAGCGAATTTCGCGAACGCATCCCACTTTTCCGCAGATTGCACCTGCGTCGTTGCGAATACGTCCAGCGTATCTCGAAACGCCAGTTCTTCTAACGCTTTCGTAGCATCAGGGTTTGCCTGAAAAAAGAGTTGAAGTGCATCATCGGGGTTTTCCTTCGTAAATCCGATTGCTTCCTCAATCGCCATCATTAACTTTTTAGCCGTTTCTGGATGGTTTTCCAAATAAGTGTCGTTAGTAATAATTACTAATTCATAATAGTCGGGGATACCGTGTTTCTCAAGTGCGAAATAATCGGCTTCTGCCCCCTCAAGTTTCAATAGGTTAATCTCGTAATTCCGAAAGGGTCCAATCACAGCATCTATTTGACCGCTGAGGAGAGGTGCCAAAATATTCGTGCCTACGTTTATCAATTCATAATCATCTTCTGCTAATCCAGCATTCGCAGCGATGGCGTTAAACAGAAGTACGTCCAAGGGTGCAACGGTATATCCGATTTTTTTTCCCTTGAAGTCTGCAGGCGTTTTAATGCCGGTCTTTTTCAGGAAACTAATCGTGTTGAGCGGATGTTCCACAAGGAGACCGATGGATTTAACTGGCAAAACTTCTTCACTGGCTCGCGCAATTGTGACGCTCTGTTGGTAACTCACAGCAAACGGATATTCCCCGGCTGCCACCAGTTTGAGCGGTGCGTCCGGGTCCCCACCCCAAAGGAGTTCAACTTCCAACCCGTGTTTGGCGAAGATTTTGTTCTCTTGTGCAACATAAAGCGGGGCGTGATCTACGTTAGGGAACCAGTCGAGAAGCAGTGTCACCTTCGCCATTTCGCCTTTTTCGTGGCTGTCTGCGTAGTTATCCATTTGTCCTGTTAGAAGTATAGCACAACCGATAAGAAAGATTAAGCAAATTGCTGTCTTCATGAGAATTTTCCTCTCTTGTTGATTGTCCGATGTACCTATCGGACGTTTGCTTTGTTATGCTGCCGCCACGGCATTGCGTACCGCTCCAGCAGCGTCATTAATCCAAAAAGACTTAAACCTAAAAGCGTTAAACAGAAAATAGCAGCGAATACGAGTGAAACTTGGAGTCTTCCATTGGCGTATAACATCAGATATCCAAGCCCTGCCTTTGCTCCGACCCATTCACCGATAACCGCGCCGATTGTCGAGATGGAGATACCTATCTTCGCACCTGAGAAAATGAACGGCAGTGCCGACGGGATGCGCACCTTCCAGAGTATCTGCCACCGCGTCGCTCGTAGAATCCTAAACAGGTTTACCGTATCGGGATCGGTGGACTTCAAGCCGTCTAAAGTATTCAAAACGATTGCGAAAAACACAATTAGTGCTGCCATGGCTACTTTTGAAGCAATCCCGAAACCGAACCACAGCACTAACAGCGGGGCGATAGCAAACACTGGGACGGTTTGTGAACCGATGACATAGGGATAGAAGGCTTTCTCCAGCATTGGAAACTCAAACATCAAGATGGCTAGCGGAATGCCAATGCTGACAGCGAGAACAAAACCGAGCAGCATCTCTTGGAGCGTCACGAACGTATGTTTCAGCAATTGTGCGTGCTCCACAAAGAGCGTCACCACAATTTTCGAGGGTGCTGGTAGGATATAACGCGGTATAGCGAAAAGATGCACGGCAGCTTCCCATATTCCTAATACTGCGAGTAGGATAGCCACGGGAATTACAAATCTGCCGAACATACGTATCTGCTCCTTAACATAAAAAAACCGTCTTCTATTTTCGGTGTAGGGAACATACCCCTGCGAAAAAGGAAGCGGTTCTATGTTTTGATGGCTTTCGGCTTTCAGTCTTCGGTTTTCAGGGCCCCGTTTGTGGCAATAAAGGCGTTTGAAATTGCCACACGTTCTACTGGCGGTTTCCGATGGCTGATGGCTGACAGCCTAACATATTTCCCTACGCTGGTATGATCCAGATCAGGTTCAAAGGGTGTTTTCTCAGCTCTTAAGCACATAAGAGCACCCCATAATGTTGTTAATAATTATAGCATATTCTCCATTTTTAAAGCAAATTTTGAAGCAGGAACAGTTTTTTCTTAATCTGTGGGCATCGCAGGCACCGGAATTTCCACAATTTGCTCGTTAGACCCTATTCCTTTGAAAATCTGTCCAGGTGAAACGGGGCGATTGTCTCTGAAGTCTCACCCGTCAGAATCAGTTTGGAAATCTCATAAGCTGTGATGGGTGTGAGTAAGATGCCGTTGCGATAGTGTCCTGTTGCGTATATTAGATTCTCGACAGGTGTTTTACCGAGTATGGGAGCGTTGTCGCTGCTACCCGGACGTAACCCTGTCCACGTTTCGATAAGTGGCAGTTCATAAATATCCGGCACAGCCTCACACGCCCCGTGGAGGAGTTCATATATACCGCCAACGGTCAGATCCGTGTCAAACCCCATCTCCTCGGTTGTTGCACCGACGATAAGTCTACCATCAGTTCTCGGCACTAAATATACCGGCATCGGATACCTCGCCTTGACGGTACGGATGACGTTTTTGATCATAATGTCCTCCCGCATTTGCAACGCCAGCATCTGTCCCTTCACGGGACGCACGGGAGGGATACTCGTATCTGGTAACCCGCTGATCTGCCCAGACCAACATCCTGCGGCGAGAATACACACATCTGCGCCTTGAAAACCGTCTTGTGTTTGAATACCCGTTGCGGTTCCGTTTTCTATGACAATTCTTTCAACAGGACTATTTTGATGCAACACGCCGCCGCGCCCCTGATAGGCACGCTGGAGTGCCTGAGCCATCAGTCGGTTATCAACTTGATGATCAGTTTCACACCGAATAGCTGCAGTCACATAAGGTGAGAGTGCCCCTTCAATTTCACGTGCTTCTTGTCCACTCAACCACTCGACATTCAACCCTAAATCTTGTTGTAAGTCATAAGCATGCCGGAGTTGATAGGCATCATCAGGTTCAATTCCTATAATGAGCGTACCTTCTGCGCGGTAACCGATTGACATTTCTGTTTCTGTCTCTAACTCATCGACCCATTCCGGGTAGCGTGCTAAACTTTGATTGCTAAGTTTGAGGAGGTCGAGTTCGTCGATATGTGCTTCAGCAATTGGGCCGAGCATACCGGCGGCTGCCCAAGAGGCACCGCGCCCGGCTTGTCCGCGCTCATGAATGGTGACAGCGGCACCCGCTTTCGCCAGCTGCCACCCGATACCAAGTCCAATCACACCGCCACCAATGATAAGAATCTTCTTATTTTTCATTATTCGTCTCTTCTGATAGATTGATGAATCAATTTTTTCCTTTGACTGTTTTGAAAATCAATTTTTGATGCGCGAATTTTGGAGACACAACAATTTTTTGTTAATCCACCGGCATCGCGTGTGCCGTGATTTCCACGCCCTGTTCGCTCCAGAATTTATAGGCACCGTGGTGAAGCGGAATGACAAACGCCTTCGGTGCATTCTCGATCGTCATGTCAGCAGCAGCTTGGTTTGTTTGGAGCATCGCCTGATGACCCTCTGATGAGTAAATATGCTTCAGAAGTGCGTAGATTGTCTCCTCGCTTACTGCTTTGTTTGAGATGAGGACTGTCGGCATCAGAATCGTCTTCACCGATTCAACCTTACCTTCATAAGCACCCTCCGGCAGAGAACCAGAGAGATAAAACGGGTACTTTTCGTAGAAACCGTGCTTTTTCGCAGGTGTGTCGAGATCTATCATACGGATGGATTTAATCGTCGTCAGTTGGATAACAGCACTGTTCGGGACGCTGACAAGCCACTGGAATCCATCTACCTGTCCATCTTGGAGTGCCTCCGCAGCGGCGGTGCCACCTTTGTAAATCGGCGTGAACTCGCCCCAGATACCTGCCAGTTTCGACAACCGTTCTAACGTCTGAGCTGTCCCGGACCCACTCGCTCCAGATGCGATTTTTTTACCAACAATGTCCTCAAATTCATGTACATCGCTGTTTGCCAGTGTTGAAAATTGATCATAGGCGATAAAGAGCAGCGTCACCATCCGGATATTGGTTTTCGGTCCTTCTTCTGCGAAAATTTCTTCTCCATGATAACCGAGATACGCTTCAGAGGCAAAAACGACACCGAGTCCTTCTGCATCTTCGTTTACGCGCCGCGTATTTTCAATGGATCCCGCTGAGGCTTCAACAGATATTTTTATGTGTGGCTCTTTGTGGCTCAGAACGTGACTAACACCGCCCGCAAATTGTGAAAAACTACCACCAATGACACCCCCCATAATCGAGACCCATTCCCTCTTTTGCGAAGATGCATCCCTTGTTGCGGCTTTTTCACTCGATTGCTTGTCGCTGCACCCGTAAAAAACGACCAACACAGCCAACGCGACAGATATGAATAGATGAAGTTCGTTATGATATGCAAATCTACCTTTTGTAAACATAAGATTTCCTTTTGCGTTTGTATATTACATAGTTATCAGTTGTCAGTCCAGAGATATTTGTAGTGTTTACAGAATTCGCAACTGCCGCAAGAGACTCTTAACCGATAACTGATGACTATAAGAATACCAGATATTTTCTCATCTTTCAAGAGTTTTCTGATGTGATTACGAGAAGCATAAATTTGCTTGATAAATGTCTACGAAACTGTTAAACTTTAAGAGTTGGACAAAGAAAAAAGGAGGCGACAAAGAACAATGAGACGTTTCTGTGCACATCTGTTACTGGTCGGATTCAGTCTGTGCTTCATTATCGGTCCTATTGCTGTTAGTGACGCGACGACAAAAAAACGTATTGCTGTAATCTATTTTGAGGACCACAGTCGGTTTGATTCACCTACTGGATGTGGTTGTGTGCCGGGCTTCATTGGGAGTATGTTTGGCACGAAGAAACGGTGGGATTTGGGGGCGGGGTTCCCCAAAATGCTTAATCGGAAGTTAGTTGAAACGACCGTGTATGAACCGGTGAGTGAGGATGAACTCTTAGATGCTATGGGATTTATGGAACTCTCGCGGCCGATCTTAAGGAAGTTGGATCAGGCGCAACGTGCTGAACTGGCGAAGCGTTTAAAGGCAGATGTGCTTGTAATGGGAGATATCCGAAGGTTTAACCAAGAGCGTTTAAGGGCTAACGCTTCTCGGACCCTACGGGAGGGTGGACGTGAAGCACAGCGAGGCAGTGCCAGTGCCAGTTATATGGCGCCTGTCATTTTACGCGGTTCTTTCCATCGTGTCACGGTTGAACTGAATATGAAATTTTATAATGCTTCCGGCAGTGTAGTCGCTGAACCTCGCATTTCTACCAGTGGCGACCATTCGTATGCTGGTACAAAGATCGCTTCCCTTGAAGCGAGTGTGACGGAAGAAGGCACGAACCTCACATTTGGTCAGACACCAGACACGCAACGGGCAAATCCGCGGCCGATTGTCAAACCGACGGAGTTGAATCAAATCCAATTTGCGAGTGCCGAATACGACAGAACGCTTTTCGGTATGGTAACGAATCAAGCGCTCATCAAAGTCGTGTTAGCACTTCGTGATAACGTCGGACCCAATTTCATTACGCCTTGGGAGTCGAAAACTGAAACCCCGAAAAAAGCACAGGAAACTGCTGAGGAAGCAGGAGGAAAAATAGTGGATGGACCTATCAAAGGGAAAATCCAATATGTAGATAACGAGAACCTTGATAAAATTTATATCAGTATTGGGTCTAACAGAGACATCGCTATTAACCAAGAGTTTGCTGTCTATACCAGAGGCAAACCCGTGCGCGACCTTGATACTGGCGAAATCCTCACCTATCTCGAAAAACAGGTAGCAGTTGTGGCTGTTTCTGAAATCCTGAATGATAAGATTTCCATATTCCGTGTCGTTGAAATGACGGAAGATCTCAAAATCGGCGATGTTGTTCGCGAAATTACGGCTGATGCTGACGCGTCTGCACAATCCGATTCTGAAGCAGATGCGGCTGAAGAAGAGAAATAGATTCTCTAAAGGAGTGCTATATGATACAGCTCTCAACTTTTTACAGCAAGATTTGTGTAAAAGCCACATTGCTCTTCTGCTTTTTGGCAGTGGGTCTCGTAGTACTATTCGGATGCGATACTCCGAATACGCAAAGGAAAAGCGACACAGCGGATTCTACCGGCACGCCTTCTTCAGATGCGGTGGACAAAAAGATTAAAATCGGTTTATCCATGGATTCCTTACGTGTAGAGCGATGGCAAAAGGATAGGGATATCTTCATAGCCGAAGCAGAAAAACTCGGTGCTGAAGTTATTGTTCAATCTGCTGATGGCGATGAACGGCGACAAAATGAACAGGCAGAGAACATGATTACACAAGGTGTGGATGTCCTCGTCGTCATTCCCAAGGACAGTGTTGCTGCCGCCCAAATTGTCCAAGCCGCACATGCAGAAGGGATCAAGGTGGTTGCCTACGACCGCTTGATTCGTAAGAGTTCACCCGATCTTTATATTTCTTTTGACAACGAGAAAGTCGGGTATTTGCAAGCCGAATATCTGCTGCGTCAGAAACCGGAGGGTGACTATTTCCTACTCGGTGGGGCACCGACGGACAATAATGCCCAACTCCTGCGGAAAGGTCAGATGCGTGCTTTGCAAGCTGCAATTGATAGTGGCGACATCCGATTAGTGGCAGATGGTCAACATTGGGCAGTCAATTGGGATCCACGCGACGCACTCAAGAAGGCGGAACAGGTCTTAACGCAGACAAACAATCAGATAGACGCTGTTGTCGCTTCTAATGATGGGACTGCGGGTGGTGTCATCCAAGCACTTGAAGGACAAAACTTGGCGGGGAGTGTCCTCGTTTCTGGACAGGATGCGGAACTCGCTGCGTGTCAGCGGATTGTCAAAGGCACACAAACAATGACGGTTTATAAACCGATTCATCTCATCGCAACCAAAGCGGCGCAGGCTGCCGTTGCACTCGCAAAGGGTGAAACAATCGCTGAAGCCACGCAGACCGTTAATAACGGCAAAATTGACGTGCCATCAATCCTACTTACGCCTATCCAAGTTGACAAAATGAACCTTGATGAAGTCGTCATTAAAGACGGATTTCACACACGCCAAGCCGTTTATCAGGAATAGTTGTCAGTCGAAATGCCTATTTTTTTATTTGGAATAGATACTGGAGACATCGGCATTGGGGACCGACTCGGGTGGGTGTGGCACTCTGATGCGTATCAGAACATCGTCATTATTATCTTGGGGGTCATTATAGGATGGCTTCTTCGCTACGCCTCTCGACAGGAGTATTGGCGGAATGCTGTTCGGCAAATTCGCGGAAATCGGATTGCCATTGTCTGCTTCTTTATTCTTTTCGGATATCTTCTCATTGGGGTCTTGGATAGTATCTCCTGGCGGGATCCTTTATTTAACCAAGAAGGTGTTCTGACACGCAGCGAAAGCAGGCGGGTTGTTTACAGACCGAGGTCTCTCAGTCTCCTTGATAGACTTTGCACGCCGCTTCGAGAGCGGACCGAGAAAACCTATTCCGCACCCTTAGCAACGCACCTATATGCCAAAAGTACCGTTCAGACCCCTGATGGACAAACAGCTCGCGAGTATCCGCCGCTCGCGTATCCACGCACACACCTTTTGGGCACCGACAAAGTCGGTAGCGATGTCTTCTATCGTGCTTTAAAAGGCATCCGAACCGGACTCATCATCGGCGGATTTACCACCTTGCTTCTTGTGCCTTTCGCCATATTTTTCGGTGTTATTGCTGGCTACTTTGGTGGCTGGATAGATGATGCCGTTCAGTATATCTACGCCACACTTGATTCGATCCCCTCTATCCTTCTTATTGTTGCCTTCATGCTCCTTTTCGGACAAGGGTTGTTCAATCTCTGCCTCATCATGGGAATCAGCGGTTGGACGGGGTTGTGTCGTATCTTGCGCGGCGAGACTTTGAAACTCCGAGAATTAGAATACGTGCAAGCCGCTGAAGCCTTCGGTGTGCACCGTGGATTCATTATTCTCAAACATCTCGTTCCGAACCTTATGCATATCGTGCTAATCACCTCTATCTTAGGATTTAGCAGATTTGTGCTGGCGGAAGCGGTGCTGAGTTATCTCCAAATCGGTGTTGATCCGACAATGGGAAGTTGGGGGAATATGATTAACACGGCGCGTTTGGAACTCGCCCGTGATCCGATTGTCTGGTGGAATCTTGCTGCAGCGTTTGTTTTCATGTTTGGGTTGGTGTTACCGGTGAATCTATTCGGCGATGCTGTGCGTGATGCCTTGGATCCGAGACTGCGAACGGAGTAGACAACCAATTTTTTCCGTCCGCTTAAAAACAAACAACGGGCATTTCTACCCGTTGTTTATCGTTTTCAGACTGTTTTTGGTAAGATTACTCTTTCTCGTATTCCTTGAGAAATCCTCTGAACTCCCGGCGATGTTTCTCCTCATCGGCGAGGAGTTTGATGCAGAGGTCTTGCGTAACGTAATCTATTCCATCGCAGAGGCGAATAATTTTATTATATTGTTCGATTGCAGCGTCTTCCGCTTCAATGACACCGTGGATTGTTGCTATAAGGTCGGTTGAATCTTCCGGTGGTTGAAGTGATGCCTGTTCCGGTTTGAAGGCAAATGAACCGGGGACGCGTCCGTCAATCTCCTTGATGCGGGCGGCAAGTTCCTGCGCGTGTGTAATTTCTATCTGAATATCCTCTGCCAAGGACTTCTTAATCTCTTCGGCACGGATGCCATCTAAGTCAACGGAAATTGCCAGATAATTAATCGTTGCTTCTAACTCCAACCAATAAGCACGAATCAGTTCGTCGATAATTGTTTCTCTTCTTGCGTTTTCCATTTTTTCTCCTATTGTAGATGATTGCGTTTTCATTAAACTGTTAACTTCCATTATTAGTTTACCATAGGTTGAAACGCATTTCAAGCCTTTTTGTTTCAGAAATATAGATGACCCTTCTACGGAGTACTCAGACTCGGCATCACCCACGGATAGCCTTGTGGATGTGGCAGTACCTCAAAGGGAATACCGTAAGTTTCTGATAGTAAATCCAAAGTTAGCACCTTTTGAGGTGGACCGCACGCAACAGAAACCCCATCTTTTAATAACAGCAGTTGGTCAGCATACATTGACGCGAGATTCAGGTCATGGATTGCTGTAATAACGGTTTTTCCTCGCGCACAAATCGTTTTGCACAAGTTAAGTATCTGGACTTGGTGCTTTGGGTCTAAGTGGTTGGTGGGTTCATCCAGTAAAAACAGCCCTGGGACTTGTGTGAGGATCCGTGCCAAGTCGACCCTGCTCGCTTCGCCACCAGAGAGTGTTGGATAGAGCCGCTCTTCAAATATGTCGGCTTCGACTTGCTGCAGTGCTTCTCTGGCAATTGAGATGTCGTTATTGGTTTCTTTTGTGCCGTTGAGGTACGGATGTCGTCCAAACAGCGCAACCTCCAAACTGGTAAAAGGGAAATTTATATCGCGTTTTTGTTGGAGATAGGCTCGGAGGTGTGCTAATTCTTTTGGTTCGTAATTACAAATGGGCTTGTCGAATATCCGAATTTCGCCCGTCGTTGGTGAAAGTTCCCCAGAAATTAGCCGAAGGAGTGTCGATTTCCCGGCACCGTTTGGACCGACAAGACCCCATAAGACACCGTTTTCGATTGTAACGTTGATGTCACGAATTAACCAATGTCCACCAATGCGATAACTTACCTGTTTCAGTTCAATCATTGTTTGTTTCCTATAGAAAGACTTCACGCTTGAATCTAAGTAGTAGCCAGAGGAAAAAGGGACCACCAATCAGCGCGGTAACGATGCCAACGGGCAATTCAGCAGGCGTGACGATCGTTCTTGAAAATAGGTCTGCCGAGACGAGTAGTATTGCCCCGCCTACTGCTGAACCGGGCAGGACATACCGATGGTCTGCGCCACCTAAGAGTCTCAAGAGATGCGGCACAACCAATCCGACGAAACCGATACCGCCTGCTGCTGCAACCGCCGCGCCTACCGTTAGGGCGACCCCAAAAACTGCCCATCGCTTCAAAGTTTCTGTCGAAACGCCGAGGTGATACGCTTCGGATTCTCCTAAACTCATGGCATTCAGTGCTGTTGCTTGTCGCGACAATACGATCAACCCTATGACTGCAATCGGCAACGTGATGAAAACAACTGGCCACGTCGCACCCCCGAAGCCGCCGAGCAACCAGAAAGTCAAACTCCGAAGTTGTTCATCATCAGCGAGGAAGGTCATTAAGCCGATACCTGCGCCAGCGAAACTGTTAAGCGCGATACCTGCGAGTAATAAGGTTAGCGTTTGGACTTTCCCCTCCCCTTCCGCAATTTTCCAGACGCAGATCGTCACAAGCATGCCACATAGAAAAGCCGCGATGGGAAGTCCCCACACACCTAATGCACCGCCACCGATCAACACGATCCAGAGCGTTGCGCCTAATCCTGCACCCGCTGTGACACCGATTAATCCCGGATCTGCCAGTGGATTGCGGAAAATACCTTGGAGGGTTGCCCCCGATATTGCTAACATCGCGCCGACAACAGCGGATAGAATGACGCGCGGAAACCGGACATGGACCAAGACTGCAAAGCCATTTTCTCGAAAGAGTAGAATCTCAGGGATACGCCACGGTAGGATTTGATATGCGCCCACCCCTGCCGCAATGCTCATGGATGCTGGCAATATACAGATGAGGATCAGCAGAATTTTTGTTCGCTTTTGCATTTTTCCAATGGAGCGAAACCTGCGAAGGTAGGACACGCAATTCGCTATTCGCTCGTCGCAGCGAAATGTCCTTCGGTTTCGTGAATGCCTTTGAATAGATCAAGCGCAGCGCGCCCACAACGCGGACCAAATCCAGACAGATATTGTCCATCTAACGTCACAACACGCCCGTTTTGTCCTGCAGGTGTATGTGCCAAACCCGGTAGTTTGAGCAGTCCATCAACGCCGCCGATCGATTCCAAACCCGAAGTAAATAGGACATACACATCGGGTTGTGCAGCAATCACTGCTTCCGCTGTCATCGGTTTGTTGCCTTTGATGCTGCCTGCTGCGTTTTCAGCCCCGGCAATATCAAGCATTGCTCCTTGTGCCGTATTTGTTCCTAATACAAGAGTGGTTTGTGTGCCTCGTAGATAGAGGAACAGTGCTTTCTGTTTCGGCTGCCCTTTTCGCGCAGAGAGTTTAGTTTCCAGTTTGTCAATATCAGTCTCTAAAGCCTCTATTAATTCCTCAGCTTTTTTTTCACGTCCGACTGCCTTCCCGATAGTTCGTAATCGTTGCTTGGCTCCCTCAAAACTACGCGGCTCCGTGAGGAGTAAAACAGTTACCCCTGCCATACGGAGTTGTTGAACGACTTGTGGGGGTCTCACATCGTCGCGTCCAATTACAAGTGTTGGATTTAAAGAGAGGATTCCCTCGGCATTGAGTCCATATTGGTAACCGACACTCGGCAGTTTCTCTTTTACGCCTTTTGGATACGTTGATGAGGCATCGCAGCCGACCACCTTTTCATCAACACCCAGTGCAAACAAGATTTCGGTCGTACTGCCGTTGAGACTCACAATACGGTCTGATGATGCGACAATTACGGTATTTCCCTCTGCATCTGTGACCTTAATTGAATCTGCAACGGCGATGCAGAGTAAAATACTGAACAGGATGAAGAGCGAAACACTCAACATCCATGCCTTGAATAAGATTGAACGGAATATTTGCATTGTTTTCTCCGTATAAGAATGAGTGACTGAGCATAGTACCCGTTTAGGTTTAAGGAGTTTATGGTATACGGTATTTCCATGCCCAGTACCTCATGAACTCGTTGTTCAGTTGTTCAGTGTAAAGTTCTTTACCGTTGGTGCGCTGGTAACTTTCCGTTAAGGCGTGCCTCGGTTAGAAATTACCACTTCCATCGGGTTGATGGACATATTCAAAGGTTATGAAGCCGCTATCTTTCTTATTTTCGTTATCTTTGTAGTATCCGATGAAACGGAGTTTGGCGAATGTCCCATCTGCAGCTTTCACGACAAACACCCGATCTTCCAAAGGAAGTATCCAATGTGCCGGGGGTCCCGTGTAGATGTACCAACCTTTTTCGCTTTGTGGAACGATTGCAAGCGTGTCCTCTGTGTCAGCGAGGTACCCATCTGCGGGTGCAGCTGTTGCCGCTTCAAAAGTTGTTTCAGTGAGCATGACGACGCTGCCCATTCCTGGTCCACTGATACCCCCATTCAGTTTGACTTGCGTTCGTTGAAATCCGATGTCCCACGCTTCTGAATTTGCGGCATCTTCGACTTCGACAATATCGCCAGACGCAAAAGAGAAGTATGCCCACGCCTCTCTGTTCGTTGCATCGATTGTGAACGACATTGACTCTAATGCGACAGGTGCGTCAGCTGGGACCTGTCCAGCGGTTTCGGTTGGTGTTGTCTCGGCAGTTTCCTCTGCCTGCAGCAGCTGATTAAGATTTTCCTCGTCAACGGTATCACAACTGCTTAAAAGGACGACAACACCAAAGACTATCATAAAAAAGGTAATGGTGTATTGACTCGTAAAATCTCTTATTTTTTTCATGGTAATTCTCCTGTTAGCGAATATTACGGGTGCGTTTGAGTGTCCGCACCTGTTTTGTTTCGCGGTAAAACGATGTAGGGAAATTGGGCTCTTAAAGCCCAATTGAGACCTTGATGGCTTCCCTACACGGCGCATTAAACTTTCGCAAGCGCATTCATCTTTTCTAAATCAATCTCCTCAGTTACCGGTTCGTCAGTCTTCTGTAAGACCCGTAATGCTTCGACAAAGACTCCGGCAACTTGGTGAAAATCACAAGCATCCATAGCGATGTCTAAGGTACGGTATTTCAGGTGAATGTGCCCATCAAGGCACTGATAGATGGCGCATACTTGGTCTTGCGATAGAAATTCTGCTTTGTAACCCATTTCTGTTCTCCTTGCGGCACAGTGGGGTGTGCCTGTTAATTTGACTTAATCGCTGCCCACGTTGTCGTTAACTTTCGTTGTGCGTCAACACTTGTGGGAACAGATTCAACAAAGGAACGGGTGCCATCATCTTGCAAAACGTATTCTATCGTAATGTTTCCCGAACCTTCTTTGGTTTCGTTATTCTCGTAATAACCGATAAAACGAACTTTCGCGTAGTAATATGGACTTGCAGGCTCCGCCGTTGGGTCAGGGGCAATTCGCAAGACATAAACTTTCGGGTTTGGCAAAATCCAGTGATTCGGCGGTCCAGTATAGGTATACCAACCGTCGCCTCGAGCGAATGTCGCAATCTGGTCGGTGTCTAAAACGTAATCGTCTTCTGGAGCTTCGCGGACATCTTCAAAGGAGATGTCTTTCAAAGCCAATGCCCCGGTTTCCCCAGGACCACTGGCACCCCCATTGACGATGACCTCGGTCCGCTTAAAACCGAGGTCCCACGCCATTGAGGTTGCTGGGTCGGCTATATCAACCGTTTCACCTTTAGTGAGGTTGAAATACGCCCAGTTCTCACGATCGGTCGCATCAACCGTGAGAATGTTTTGATGGAGTTCAGCAGACGCTGTAAAGACAGCGATGCTGACGGTAAAGACCAAAAGTGAAGTTGTGTAGAACATGAGCGGTGTCATGTCTTCGTATCCTTTCTGTGCTAATAGGTTAAGGAGAGACTGCCATAAAATGAGCGGCCTGTGAACGTATAAAATGTAGGAATTTTGAAGTCGAAAATATTATTGCAGCCAATTGAGGCTTTAAAGATTTTGAAGAGCGTCTTTGAAAGTCGGATGTTCCAGACCCAATAACTCGGTGCGAGTTCTTCGGTTTCGAGCACTTTGTCCCCGTCATCAAAGAAACCCCACTCGCTGGCGTATCGACCGCGGAGGTCAGCGTGAAAACCGCTATTGGAATGTAAATATGCCAGTTTAAGCGTCCCGCTGTGCGTGGAACGATTCAACAAGCGTAATCCTTTCTCTTTATCCGCACCGCGGAGGTAAGCGTATCCGAGCGTTGAGGTGAATCCACCTATTGACCCGATAACAGTTTCAACATCGAAGCCTTCTGTATAGGCTCTACTGATGTTTTGATATTCAAATTTGCTGCCCCCTGCTACGCTTTCTCCGATGCGTTCTGCTTCAATCAGATTTTGCAGGTCATTTCGGTAGATATGGATTCTTGCAAGTAGGTCACTTAGTAATTGATATTCCACGCCGAGATTCCAACTGTGTGAAGATTCGGGTTGCAGATTTGGGTTGCCTAAGACTTGATAACCCGCTGTCACATTTGTAAAATTGAGATAGAGATTTTTGAAGTCTGGCGCGCGAAATCCTTGTCCATACGAGGCGCGAACTCGTAAGCTGTCTGTCATCCGATACAGCGAGCTCAACTTTGGACTAAAGTGAGTGCCGAATTCAGTGTGGTTGTCTAAACGGCCTCCAACGACGAGTGCGAATGCCGAGACCGGACGGAATTCGTTTTGCACGAAGAAAGAGTTTGTGATAACATCTCGCTCACCGCTTGTAATCCGCTGGGATTGTAGATTTTCAAAAATAATCTCGCCGCCCAAGGTCAGCTGATGTTTCTCCCAGAGTGTGGTATCGAATTGAACTTCGCCCTTGAACATATCTTGGATGTTGAGATTATAGGAACTTGCTTCTTTTGTGTCTCTGTTAACGACGGTTGATTCATCGTCATATCGAGTTGCATAGAGTTTGCCGGTCAGTAAAGTTCCTTGCATCCCCTGTGTGGACCCGCCGAACTCATGCGCTATTCCCAAACTTCCACTGAAGTTTTCGATGTCGCCGAGACTCTCAAAAACGACGGAACCAGTATCACTGATACCTTCCTGATTTTGCGTGAAGTATTGTCCAGAAAACACGAGATTCGTCGCTGGCGTGAATTGATATTCGGTCCGCGCGGAACCCGTCACATTAGAATAGCCGTCGATAGTTGTAGTGAGATCAGACGTATCCAGATCAATCGGATCGCGCTGGTTTCTACTGAGTGTTAGCAGCGCGTTAAGCTTATCGCGTTGTAATTCAAGTGTGCCACGACTATCAAATGTACTGTTTTGCTCAAAGTTTTGAGAGACTTGGACTGAGAAGGGGGAAGCCGCTTTACGGGTAATGATATTGATAACCCCACCGAGTGCGGCATTCCCGAAAAGGGAAGCAGTCGCGCCTTTGACGATTTCTATCCGCTCAACGTTTTCAACAGCGAGCCGTGCCATATCGAGTTTGCCAGCGATGCGTCCAACCTGCGGTTCGCCATCGACGAGAATTAGCACGTATTCGGAGTCAAGCCCTTGAAGCTGCACGCCATCGCCGTGTGCGTCACGATGGATAATAATACCTGCTGTATGTTCTAAAACTTCGCCGATATTCTCTGCACCCGTTGCTTCAATTTCTGCGCGCGTGATAAGGTTTGTAATAACGGGTGTATCTTCCAAGCGTTGAGGTGTTTTTGTCGCGGTTACTACCACTGGATCTAATTCCACGGCACCTTCTGTTTCAGGTGTATCGTCTGCACTCTCTGCTGAACTCAGTAAGGCAAGAATAAGCAACGCTAACACAAGGTTTAGCAGTATCCGTAAAAGCCACTTGAAGGTGAGATTTGCCTTGGGAGAATCCATTATTCTGTTTGAAGGCATAATTTTTTCCTCTTGAATTCGTTAGAAGGTTTGCCAGACAAATATGATGGCAAGGGTTAGAGATCCGAAGATGAGTCCTGCTGCGAGTAACCGGGGTCCATGTAAACGCGTCCAAAGCAATATGCCACTGAGGGCAAGAATAATCAAACTGCCAGCGATCGTGTCGGCAAGGAGGATCCATGCGACCCCCATTCCGCTCGCCATGTGCAGCCGATTGAGAAAGGCGAATATATTTCTATCGAACTGCTTGACAGTAGTGTAAGCGTTACCAACCCAATATTCCGCGCTGTAACTTCGTTTCGGATTGCTAAAACTGACGCTCCATCTTTCGGGCTGCGTAACGGATTTTCCGCCCCAGCTAATTTCTCGCGGTTCTTGTGAACGGGTGCGGTTCCATTTTTTTTCGAGGTCGAGTTCTACTTGCAGCCACGCTGCGAACGCCTCAATATTTTCGGGTCTCGGATTACACAATGGAAGTTCCCGCGCTGTCTGCTCAGTTTTGGCGGCGTTAATCTTCAAAGTTCCTCGGTGGTTGAGTAGAATACCGGTAACACCGAATAGGATCCCCAGCGTCGCGCCCCATAGCCCAAGCCATGCATGTGTGCGTCGCAGCCATTTGAGGAACGCGCCTCTGCTCCATGCGCGAGGCAGAAAGGCGTAAGGCGAACGCCGACGCTGTTTTTCGAGTTTTTTCACTGTTCTTTCAACCGATTTTGAATTTGTAGCACTTGGCATATTGTTTCCAAATTCTCTTGACAGGTGAAACGCTAATAGCGTATTCTAATTAAGGCAGAAAAGGCATGGGCACGAAACGCGCTGACGCGCGCAAAAGCCCGCAGTACGCTAAACACTGTCGATTTTAATCGACGTGTGTTGATTTTTCTTGGAAACATGGACAGTGGCTAACAATTGGCAGTTGGGAGCCTGTCCTGTTTCTTGCGTCGCTTTTTCTGCTATTATTTTTCCTTAGTGAACCATAAAGGGACCACCGGGCGGCTCTTCCTTCAGATCTGGTCGGGCGGAATCGAGAAATACTTCGTGAAGTTCGAGTTTGTTCGATTGTGTAAACGCCTCTTTGGGCAACGTCCCGGACTGTGCATGCCCTTTACGGAATTCTTCGGACTCTACCCAGTTTTCAAAATCCTTTCGTGATTCCCAGAGTGTGAAAACGATGTATGGGTCGCCCTCATTGACAGGACGCAGGACCTGATTTGAGATGAATCCTAGCATTCCATCAACAAGGCGAGCCCGGTTTCGGAACCTTTTCTCGAATTCATCTTGGTATTCAGGCGAGACATAAATTCGATTGGCGACAGTTATCATAAGTTCTCCTTATTGAGAGTGAATTTCATTATCAAAATTTACAGTAAGGCGGGGTATCCTGTTCCCCGCCCAACCGTGTTGAACAGGCTATATCTTAGTGGATATGATTTTTATTTCCCTTTGATAAATATCTCACTTTGGGATTTTATCTGTAGGGAAGTTAATAAACCTGAATCCATCTTTTAAAAATTGAATATGAGACTCATTATCATATTTGTAAAAGATGGTATTCTGACAAATCTGTGTATCAACATCTGTATATTATACTATGCAGATGGATCAATGTCAAATTTTTTTTTGCTTGGGACTCAATTTGTTCAATTTTGGTTATAACGCGTCATACTGAGCAACAATTATATAAAATTTCGGTTTTGTAGTCAATGAAAAAGCAATTTCTATTTTTTTCAGTCAACAGACAGATTTTGGCACACCTCAATAATCTTAAGCGTTTGTAATTTGTTCTATTACCACCTGTCCGGCTTTAAACAGATCGTGTAGGTGGAGATAGCGGAACAGTGAACTTCTGCCTGTCAGGTATAGGTTCTCAAATGTCTCAAAATAGGCAACAAGATCCGCTACTTTCTCTTCAAATCCTACCTCAAGCACAGGATAGGCGAATGGCAATTTGTAACTTTGGTAGTGAATGACCTCCTCTACCAATAGTGGTTTGATCTGTTGTAATGCTTCCCATATCTTAGTTTGCAATGCTGCTTCTGACATATTCCATACGGCATCATCACTATAACACGGGAGTTCTAATACGATGACTGTTTGCCCCTCAGGTGCCATGTGTGGACTCCGGTTCTTGGGTTCATACAGACGTGTGAATGGAAATTCTTCACTCGGAAAATAGAGCGAAGCGTTCGCGGAAAAAGCGTCGCGGTTCAAACAGAAAACACAAAGCACAAGGTGCCGGTATGTGATTGTATCGGCAACCGCACAGAGTTCTGGTGGTGGTGCGGGCTCTAACATTTGCATTGAAAGCGTCAGTGGGAGCGTATTAATCACTATAGAGGCAGGTATTTCAATATCATCTTGTGCTGTGACAGCGTCACGTGTGCCTATCTCTTTGTTTACGATGATACGTTCAATTCTGCCATTCTTATGGACTAATCGATTGATTCGGTGTTTCAACTTGATGTGCTTTTCCTCGATGAATTCGCACAATTTATCGCTAATCATACCGATACCGTATTTCGGGTAAAAGAAGGAACCGTCTAAATGTGATGCGTTTTTCGGTGTCCCGAATACAACTGAGCGCAGGAAGTTTCGTAGATCGAGACCTTTAAGTCGGTTTCCTGCAATAGCAGTTGAAAGGTTATGCGTCGGCTGCCCCCACAGTTTTTCGGAATAGTTTAGCAGAAAAAGTTCTGCTAATGTTTTTCCGTACTGGTTGATAGCGAATTCAGCGAAATTTTCTACTTGTTTTTTTTCTCTGTTCTGTAGTTTCTCCCATGCAATTTTCAGCAGCGTCTTCGTTTCCAGCTTTTCGACCAGATCGGTCAATAGAAGCGGAAATCGATAAAATTTCCCTTGAAAAAAAATCTCGCTTGGTGCCGTTACGCGTAGCAAATCGGGACCGAGAAGACTTTTCACTTCTTCAGTAACTTCGGGATCCTTGTCGTGGAAACGGTGTGCCCCGGTATCGAAGCGAAAATCGCCACTTTGCCATGTATGGAATTGACAATCTGATCCTTTAATTTTAAGGGTGCGGCAGTTTCCGCCGGCGTGTTCGCCTGCTTCAAAAATAGTAAAATTGGAGATACCCTGTTTCTTGGCGTAGTATCCGGTTGTCAATCCAGCGGGACCACCGCCGAGGATTTGAATATCAGGCGTTTTCATTATGTTCTCTGCCTCAAGAATCTGTCTGTGCAATCTCAATACTCAAATAAAGGCAATTCGGGCCACATCCGATTAACATACGGGTTATGATAGAACACCTTTTCGACTTTTGGCACCCGATTCGGCAATGGGCTTCCGATAACAACGAATCCGGACTCTAATTTATCCAGTTGGGCGAGATCTGCCTCGTTTTTAATTGGTATATAAACCGCCTCTACTGCTTGCGAAGCGAGGTAGTACTTAATCAACGGTACGGATACAATATGCAGTTCATCTGTCTGTTCATGTTGTTTGGCATATAGATATTCGTGTATCTGGGCAATTGCTGTCGGTTTTTTGTGCTGGATGACAGTATGTAGTGTGACGTAACTATAACAGACGGAAAAGATAATAACGGTACACCAAGCGAAAGCGTATCGAAATCCTTTCTGTTTCCCATTGGTCGAGGTTCCTATGATCTGATTGCACGCGAGGGCAATGCTTAATGCCAGAAAAGGTAACAAGGGTAAAACGTGACGACTTTTATGGATAACATTCTGTGCTAAGAATATCCATACAAAATAGATGACACATCCGATAAAAATAGGGTTCAAAAAAGGGATTTTATCTCTAAAAGATTTTTCTATAACCTGTGTCTTCAGCGATTGCCAATTGGCGATTACGACAATCCCGATTACTGAGATTGCTGTGCAAGCAGTTACAAAGTGCCGACCTTGCCAGTAGAGTCCGAAACCATCTGCCCATATACTTTCAAGGGTTTTTGTCAATCGCATCCAGAATTGTGGATGCGTGGAAACCGTCCCGCTGAAGTTTGAAAAGTGCCCATGGCTTTGTGTTTGTGCGGCGGCTATCAGGGTATTCCATCCGGTGATCCAGAGCAGTGGAATAAGCCATACAAGGATACCGACAATTCCCATTATGACATATTTCAGCCGACCCGGATCTTTTAACCGGACTAACAAAGCTGGCATCAATAGTGGAGAATAAGAAAGTCGGATCCCGAGTAAAATCCCTGCGAGAAAAAAGCCGATAGTGTTATAAAAATTTGAGGATGTCTCCTTCTCATTTTCCTTTTGTCTTGTTGTAAAGTAAAAACTCGCCAGCAAGCATGCAATCCCCATCGCATCGGGCATGTAGCGATTGCTCATCAACCAGAGCAAAGGATTCATGAATATCACAAAAATAGTGATTTTTCCTAACAGTGTAGTGCCGTTAATCTTCGCAATTTTTAGTGTAAAAAAGATTGCGAGGAAAGTTGATAAGCCGCCAATGAGTGAGAATGCTAATGCATAGCGGCGAATAACATTATAGATTAGTTTAGCGATCCAACAGAAAACAGGGTACGCTGGAAAATGCGGTTGTAGCTTGGCGACATCGTAATCTACCATACTCAACGCGAAGCGGAGGCTGTCTAAGTCTTCAATGTAATAGATAGTGCTGAGCAACCGAGAGGCTATGCAGCCGATAAATACTACACTCCAGACTCTGAATGCTGTTGTCATTTACTTCATTAAAAAATTTGATAGGCGCGCTTTGTCGGCGCGCCAATTTTTGGGGTAGCACACTTACGAAGCGTGCTACCGGTGGAAAGACATCTTTGTAGTTCAAACCCCATCTAATTGATGTCTACCAGTTGTCCATATTTGTGTTGGAGAATCCGTATGCTGCTTGTAGGACATCCTTGGCTCGCTTGTAATTAGCTACCTGCGTATTATAACGGTTACTACCCGGTTCATCATATATAGGTGCTTCTCCCATGATACCATGCAATTCTGCCAGTTGTCCATCCGTGATCAGTTTGAACGGGTTGTATTGCAGTGCAACAGTGTACCCTTTCATCTCTGCCCAGTGTTTATTTAAGTTAGCGATGTTTTCTTCACCTGTGCCTAACTTAGACATATCGCTGAGCGTGTCGTTGATGTAGTGGATCACAGTTGCTGCAATAACCTTCTCCATGCCGTTTGCTGCGGCTTGGCGGTATTGCGTGATTTCCGCGACTGATCCTTGATTTGTGATAGCTGTGCGTCCAGCGAGGAAGGCACTGAAAATTTCTTGGGTCAAATCAACACCTGATCTGCCTTTATCCCGCTTCGCGGCGTTTCTGGAGAGCCCGAAGTTGTATTCCGATTTAAAGTCGATGCTGCCATCGGCATTAGAGTCAAAGACGAAATCATCAACCGAACCGGCGAGTTGATCGTCTGTATAGCGGAAATAGTCGCGCGCGGCACCGAAGTAGCCGAAGGCTTCATCCCACGCGTGCTCCATCGCGGTGTAGGGATCGGTTCCGTCTCTTGCCTCGCTGTTGTCCCGTTCAAGCAAGACGTTAAGATAAACGCCTGTTGCTTGATAATACGGAACCGCACCAATAAGCACTTTGTTGATCATCTGTGACATATCAACGCCATCATCGGTGGTATATGCCGCGGGTGTACCGAGGTTACTTGCATCTTGCGACTTTTCCTCGATACCTTTAAACCACTCACGGACTAAGTCATCTGCAGTGCGGTTGTATCCAATGACCGGGGCATCTGAAATTTTGCCGACAAGATTTTTACCTGTCGAAAGTGCGGAATAACCACTTTCCAGTGCGGGGAGGGAGCCTGTACTTGTCCCTGTTTTCAGATTAAGGGCATCATCATATTCGTAGAGTTTAAGCATATCCGCCACAGTAATAGGACGGCCGCCGTCTTTTCCTACACTGTCTGTGAGGGATTTGAGGTCTTGCAGCAGGAGGTTGCGGACGACCTGTCCTGAATAAGAGACGCTATTTTCACCTTCTACGAAGCGGCTGTTAAAAGTATACGCCTGTGGAACAGGGATTGTAGCACTGCCATTTTCTAATAATTCATCAGCACTTTCGTCTTCGTCGCTTCCGCATGCAGATAGAAATAGACTCACAATAGCCAGCAACACCGCTAACCATTGGAATTTTTTCGTGAGGTAATTCATGTTTTCTCCTTTATAGTTAAAGGTAGTGAAATTTGTTGTCTGTACAAAACACTGTTAGTTGTTGATAGCGCACTAATAAGAGAGGTTTCGATGGATCTATCCTCCCTCAGTGCGCGTTGAAGTTAAAAACCTTGTTTAATGCCCATAAATATCTGTCGCCTGGGTCCGATGAGGATGCCCGAGCTCAGATTTGCTTCAGGTTGGCCGGCGTTTGAATGCAGCCGGGACCCGATATATACGTGATCAAAAATGTTTTTGGCAGTGAGAAATACCCGCCACTGTTCGGTTATTCTGTAATCTATACTTGCGTTAAAGATTGTGTAACTCGGAATCGGACCAGTATCCCCGCGGTTGAAAGTCTGTCGAAGATTTTCAAAATCGGTAAAGACTTCATCGACGAACCGCATATCTGCACGCATCCGGAGGACATCCCCGATCCGTTTAGCCAATCCAATCGTGAAAGTGTGTTGTGGTGCGTAAGGGAGTTCATTGCCGTTGAGTTCTACGTCAACGTTCCCTGCGATAGTAGCAGATTTCACGATGCCATCAACGATATTTGTTTGCAAATACGTATACGAGAGGTTGAGGTCGGGTAGTATTGGGACGAATTCTGATATACTCAATGTCATCGCTGTTTCTAAACCCGATAGATCGACCTTGCCTAAGTTTTTGAAGGCTGTACCGCGTCCTGCAGCGACCAAGTCTTCGACTCTAATCAAGAATCCTGCGGTTTCTACGGTGACCCCGGGGAGCCACGAGCGGAATCCTGCTTCTATATTCCAACTTTTTTCAGGTTTGAGGTCAAGCCCACCGGCATCAACATTCTGCCCAAAGTTAGTAATCTTCAGTGCACCGCTGGAGGGAGCTGTGTACCCGCGATGGATACCGCCAAAAAGGTTGAATTGTCCAAGTTCGTAGTTTACTCCAACACCCGGCAACAGTACGGAGGAGACCTTGTCTGCGAGGACTGAGCCGCGTAACCTGTCTACTCGATCCTGTTTGAATACCTCGAATCGCAGTCCGGGCGTAAGGGTTAGCCTGTTGAAATTCATTTGCTCTTTCGCGTAGAGTGCAAGGGCAATCGTCTCATAATGATGGCTTTGTCCAACGAGTTTCACTGGATCTTCTTCAGAGCCGGGAGTACCCGTGTAGTAAATACCATCGCGAGCGTCCGGTTCATCTCCTGTTTTCTTATCATCGATAAAGCGTTCCCAGTGTACTCTGCCTCCGATTTCAGCGCGTCCTAAATTCCCTGAGATGCCGTGATTGAGCGTATAGTTCTGCTCAATTCCACCGACATAAAAAGTGCGCAAAATACCGAAATTACTTTTTCCATTACCGGTTCTGACGAGATCCCCTGTTTGGAAATATGGGACTGGTGCCAAATTTCCGGTTTCGAGAGTTGTAGGCCGCACAAAGATGTCGTCTTCACGCCACCACCGCCGGTCAAATACACTTGTATACATTATTGTATTACTTACAAGATTCGTCGAAATTTTGCTGGTGTAGATGAGATCGAGTGATGTCCGTAGGATTCTAAAATTGTCGTCCTCTTTCGGATTGAAATTTGGATCGGTTTCAAACGTATACTCCGTCAAGCCCGTATATGTTGCGTTCGAGTTTTCAAAATTACCGTTTAGCTTGAGGTAGAGTGTCTTTTCCTCGCTGAGCTGAAAAAGTGTTTTTACGGTTCCATTTGTCTGATCAAATGTATTATTTTCCCTAAAGCCGTCTCCGTGTTTATAGAGAAGTTGGACATCAGACACGACTTTTTCGGGATTTCCGATACCTCGCCACTCTGAGAATGCGCTGTAGTACCCGTTATTGCCCACCGTGAGTTGATTTGCCAATCCCTTTGCTCTGCCGGGTTTCCGGGTTGTGTAGTTGACAACGCCCCCCATCGTTTGTGGGCCGTAGCGCAGGGCAGCGCTCCCTTTAATTACCTCAACAGCATCAATGCGGTCTGCTGGTGGATTGTAGTAGGCATTCGGGTAGATATAAAGTGCGGGTTGTATCGGTACACCGTCTTCGAGTATGAGGACACGTGCGCTTCGACGGGGGTTTAACCCGCGAATGCCGATACTCAAGCGCGAGTTGCCAAAACCGTCATCTGCATAGCCATTGATACCAGGGATTAATTCAAGCAATTCTTGTGTGCCAACCGGTTTTATGAGATCCACGATTTCAGGTTCCAACATACTCATTGTTCCAGTGAGCTTTCTGTGTTGACGCGATGACTCACCAATAATTTCTATTGGTGCAAGTTGGAAGGTTTGGCTGGGCAGTGAGATCTCTAAAGTGTGTGTTGTGTCGTGAGTCAGCGTAAGCGTCTCGGTGTAGTTATGATAACCAGTCGAGCTTACCTGAAGGACTTTCTCTCCTTGAGTATCCTGGGTAATTTGGAAATTGCCATCTCCGCCGGTAGTTGTTTCTGCTAAGATCTGCCCATCCGATTCAATCTGAACGACAGCACCCAAAATGGGTTCACCACTCTCTTTGTCAATCACTTTGCCACTAATCTCGGTTGAGCCTTGGCAGAAATGAGGTATACTCAATAGAATGGCTAATGTGATTACAATTGCTACTATTCTAATCTCGGTTTTTGGAAACCTACTAATTGTCGAGAAAAATTGATACATTGGTTCTATTTCCTGCGTTTTCAAAAGCGTTTTGGATTCGTGATTGTACTGGGGTTACTGTCGATTTTACTGTTTTGTTCATCTTGGGCGGTATTTCCCGCATTCCCGGCTCCACCAACTGGTAGATTCGTATTGCCGTAGCTGCCGCCCTCTTCAGCAACTTCGGATTGCGGTGCGAGTATAGGATCGCTTTCACAACTGGATAAAACCAGAACGATTGTTATAGCACAGACCAACAGTAAAATCCTGAAAACGATAGCAGGTAAATTCATTTTCCAAGTCCTTAGTTTGATAGCGTTATATTTTGATATTGAGATTCACTTTCAGTAGATGTTAGCACCAACTGGTGTTGGTGCGAGCGTGTGTTTTTTACAAAGACTCTAAAAACGCGATGAGCGCGTCGCTTTCTGATTTTGACATCTGTTCAACAATTTGTCGGGATCTTTCCGCTTCGCCACCGTGCCAGAGGATCGCTTCCATTAAGTCCCGCGCCCTGCCATCGTGGAGCAAGTTGGTATGCCCGTTGACTCTTTTCATCAAGCCAATTCCCCACAAGGGCGGCGTGCGCCATTCCCTACCGCTGGCGTGAAAATCTGGGCGGTTGTCCGCCAACTCAGGTCCCATGTCATGTAACAGCATATCTGTATATGGGTGGATTGTCTGATTGCTGACCGAGGGAACACCCACTAAAACCCCGGTTCTTAACGTAGGCACATGACAACTCGCGCATTGTGCTTTGGCAAAAAGTTCTTCGCCCTGTTTAACTTGTGGGTTATCCACGTTGCGTCGCGCTGGTACTGCCAATGTCTGAACGTAAAACGTTACTACGTCTAAAATCTCATCGTTGATCTCAGGTGTCTCATTGTGTTTCGTAAGTTGTGATTGTCCCGCCGAGTTTTCGACTGAGAATAGAGATGTCGTTAGCCCCATATCGTCGTGGTACGCTGCGGCGACCTGCTGCAGAAGTGAGGGTTGATTTGCCTTCCATCCGAAGCGTCCGAGGCTGTAACGCTGATTGACGACATCCCAGACGTAATTGGGCTTACCGGAGATACCGTCCCCATCAACGTCGGCTTCGTCGGCATAAGCGAGGATAACTTCTTCAGGAATCGCTTCCAGCAGGCCGAGTCCAAAGACGGCGGGTGCAACGCGTGGCGAGACTTCAACGTTTTCTGGCAATGGTTGATAAGTATCCGTAAGGGTATAGTTCGGATAGCGTAAATATACGCGCCTGCCATCTGCCGTTGTCAATGCCTGTTCAGTATAGTCGATATTGACTTTTCCTTCTGGGCTTGCATTGACGATTGAGCGATTGTTGAGTTGTGTTCCAAAGCCGGGGACTGGCGTTGGTGCTTTTCCGACTGCCGCATCTTCCGCTTTTGGAAGGCTGAGTCTAAAGAGCATTGACACCAGTTTCTCGTCGGGACCCGGGGGACGTCCACGACCGTCCCGTGCGTGACAATTGATGCACGATATGTTGTTGTAGATAGGTCCGAGACCGGGGTTAACCTCTGCAGGTGCTGTCACAAACGCTGCTTCAAATTCACGATCACCATCCAGGTGTTTCTCAAATGCTGTTGGGGAAAGGTTAGGAGCCGGGATTGAAAAAGCGTGGCTTGAGGCATCAAAGATGGTTGTCTCACCACCAGAAAATTCGCTTGTGGAAAATACTGGTATTGCCTCTACCGTAACAGGGGACTCAGAGTCACATGCGCTCAGCAGAACTGATACCAAAAGCACGAGATATAGCAAACTCTGAAAATGTTTCATCTCTTTTCCTATTGTACAATAGGGCTATATATGTATGGTAGGGAACAGCACGAACGGCTGTTCCCGGTCGGTAAAAAACGAAATAGCCCTTTCGCATTTACGAATTTCGGAATTAAAACTCTTTTTCACGGGACATTAATTAAACTCGCTTGATTGAACGAGCGGGAGTATATCTTGTTCCAGTGTTAATTGTACCGTGCTAACAGCATCGATTGCAGCTTGGACGGCACCGCGGTTTGCGGTAATCGAATCGCGGAACGGGTCGGGAATTACCCCAATAGCATCAATCGCTGCCTGCACCTCTTGCTGGAAACGAGCATCTAACTCGGGATTTTGACCGTTCACGAATGTGTTGATCCCTCGTCCATAGACGTTCTGAATCCCACGGATGTTGTTTTGGAAATCGGCGATGGAGTTGAAACTAAACTGTGATTCAACAAGGGTTGTGTCGGATTCGTTGAATGGGTCAGATATTTTACCGTTCGCGACTTCATCTGCGATGACAATCATGCCGTTGACAATTTCTTGTACAGCAGAGCTTTGGGATGGATAGATATCACTGCCTGTACCGGCTTGTGCGACTTTACTCACGAAATTTTCGCCATCTGGTGCCCATGCAGATCGGAGTTGAGAGGTACTCGCCTTGAGGTTCTCTGTGGTTGAAATGAGGTATTCCAGTTCACGTGACGTTATATCCGATGCTTGGCGTTGGTTACCTTCTCGGAACAGCAGAAATTCAATTGTGTGAAAGCCTTTCTGTGTATCTTCTAATCCACCAACAAAGTCAACCGTTAATGAATCGCCGCTGTCCAAAACGGATTGTAGGTTGACGCGATCGACGGGCCAGCTATCCAGTGCAGGGTCAAGACCTTGTGTGTCTACGGGACCAAACAGAAATGCTTCGCTCTGTTCCCAAGGGATTCGCGCGGCTACCCACGCTTGTTGTGCTTTTTCAAGATTCGCCTGCGATGTGTCGGCTTCCAACGCTTTAACGGCTGCCAACAGCTCGCCTGCTTTGTTATCGAGGTCGGTGTAGGTGGGTAACACGATACCGTTCGCAAAATCATTGAGCATCGTGGTAGCATCAAAAGCTTCACCGTGGTCATGGTCGTCGTGTTCATCTGCTTCCTCGTCGCTTCCACATCCAATAACAAAAGCGGATGCGAGTAGCAAACAGCATATTCCTATAGCAAGTTTTGACTTGCAAGCTGCGTCAAAAAGTGTCCAAACTTTATAAAGTTTCATGAAAGTCTCCTTATTTGTATTGGTTATCAGTTTTCAGTTAATCTCCTGTGGTAGCGAAAGTATCTATTACTACCCCAAGAGGACTCTTAACTGACAACTGACAACTGAAAACTCTTATCAATATTGAAAGCCAAAGCCGAGTGAAAAAGTATTTTCTCTGTTTTTATCTTCCGCTGCTAATCGCCGGAGAGAATAATGTCCTTTGAAAACCAGTTGTGGGTGGACATGGTAGTTAATCCCAAAAGTCCATGTGCTTCTTTCCCACCGCGGATTGTCAAAGATAATACCTTCAACACTTGCCATCGTATCGTAAAAATCGTAACGCGCGAAGAGGTCTAAAACGTGATCTGGGGAAGTATCCTTGGGATCATTTTGTTCCGCGCTGTTATTTGTCTGTCTGAAAAATGATAAAATATCGTAGCCTGCCTCAATGTACCAACCGAGTGCCGAACTTCCGATCGGTGTACGTTTCACATTGAGATTGTTGGAGAGGGTCCGGTTGACCTTAGACAACTGATCAGCATTCTCAAGCGTGCCCCAGAGAAGCAACCCCCGCACCTTCACCGGGTTTACCTCGTAAAATCCGTGAACACTTACAATCCCGACGTGCGCGTCGAAATCCACATCAGGTTTTGGGCGGTTTGCCGCGGTGTCTCCGTAGTAGCCAGAGATACCGACGGTTGCGTTCTCGTGAAACGCGTAATCGAGCCGTCCGACGAATGTGGGTGCCTCGGCGTTGGCTGTTTCAAATCGCAGTTGGTGTCCACGGACTATCCAGTGTCGGGAGCTAAAACCGGTTGAATCCAATCCGTTAATAATTTGTGCTTGATAGTTCAGTGAGCCGAGCGATCCGAAAATTTCAACACCGGTTTCGTGCCAGATCGTTGGAATGATGTGTGCTTCCGCTTCGGGGCGCGTTGTTGTAAAGTAGTGTTGCGGTCGATGTCGTTTTGAAACGAGTCCTACTGGAACGATGATATGCCCGACGCGAAAATTGAAGGAGGGTTGAAAAGAAAAGACAGCGGCGAGTTTTTCGACGATAATTTCACCGCCAGCCTCGATTTCCATCTCAAATTCACCAAACTCTTCAAATTTGTCAAATTCCATTGTGCTGCCAGTGCCGCCATGTTCAAACTCGAGTTCCGATTCAAGCTGGATAGTATCGTTGATGCGGTATTTCGGCGCGATGACGAAGCGTTCCACGTCAATAGCAGCGCGCCTACCTGGGTCGAGTTCCCAATCGAAGTGGGAATAGTGGATGATCCCGTATCCAGAGACCGAGAATGGATTCGATTCAGCAATGGCACTGACGTTCAGTAATATAAACATTCCCCAAACAGCAAGGAATATTAGTTGTTTCTTCATAGATATAAGCCCTAATATGATATTGAGACTCGTTATCATATTAGGTGGTGTTTCACCTGATTTTTTGATTTTGTGTTAGAGGTTACGTTTCTAAAAAGTTGGGAACGAATCTCATTATCCTTAATTATACCCACAGTCTCCACGAATGTCAAAAAAATCGCGATAAATTTGCGGGTGACTGCGCGAATTACGTTAATTATATCCACAATTTCTGTAAATGTCAAAAAAATATTAAAGTTTCTAAGGGGCAGCGGCAATATTCCCGAATGCGGCAACAACCAACGTCAAATCCAGTATATTCACAACGCCATCCGCGTTGACATCGGCATCGTTTTCTCCACTTTTACCGAAGTTGGTAGCAACCAAAGTTAGGTCAAGGATGTTAACAACACCATCCTTGTTGACATCTTCGGGAGGTTGCGCTGGTGCAGCAGGGTGCAACTCCCACAACAACACCACGCTATCCAACCCACTACTTGCGAGGGTGTTGCCATCTGGACTAAATGCTATACTAATAACGGGAGCCGTATGTGCTGTGAGGGTTCGTATTTCGTTGCCGGTTGTGATGTCCCACAGACGGAGTGTGTTGTCCCTACTACCACTTGCGAGGGTCTTACTATCTGGACTAAACGCTATACTAACAACCGCATCTGTATGCGTGGTAAGCGTTTGTATCTCATTGCCAGTTGCGACATCCCACAGCCGGACGATGCCTTCCTGCCAAGCACCCCCACTTGCGAGGGTATTGCCATTCGGACTAAACGCTATGCTAATAACCGCATCTGTATGCCCTGTGAACGTTCGTATCTCACTACCAGTTGCGACATCCCACAGCCGAACAGTGTGGTCCGAACCGCCACTTGCGAGAGTCTTACTATCTGGACTAAATGCTATGCTGCTGACCCACCCTACATGTCCTTTAAGAGCTTGTATCTCGCTATCAGTTGCAACGTCCCAGAGCCGAATAATGCCGTCTCTATTACCACTTGCGAGGGTGTTGCCATCCGGACTAAACACAACGGTAATGGCTCCGGTATGCGCTGTAAGCGTTCGACTCTTGCTGCGAGCTGCAGTATCCCACAGATGGACAGTACCGTCCGAACCCCCACTGGTAAGGGTGTTGCTATCCGGGCTAAACGCTATGCTAATGACCACATCTATATGTCCAGCGAGCAGGTCGAGTTCTTCACCTGTCTGCGCGTCGTAAAGCCAAATCTCAGTACCGCTTGCTACGGCGAGGTGCTTGCCATCGGGAGAATACGCGAGTTCGCTTATTGTGCCTTTATCAAGTCGGGCTTTGGCACCTTCCGGTAAATCCGATTGTGTGAAATCTTGGGCAAAGGTGTTTGCTGTCAAGGCAAGTATGGCAACCCAAATCAATGAAATGGAAAATCTATTTCTCATAATCTCTCCTCTTATTTTCGTATTGATACTTGTGTGAGCGTGTAAATTTTTAGAAGATTCTAACCGTTATCCACGCGCTGAAACAGGCCACCTCGGTTAATTGATTGGCAACCAATAACTAAGTTTCACAGCGATGAAGTTGTTCCCGCCTGCTGTTAAAGCACCCCAGAGATTTGGTAATCTCACAAGGTTTCCGTGTGCTTCAGATGCAGAGCGGTCTTGTTGCCAGACCAAGAATAGTGTGCTGCCCAGACGCCACTCCCAGCGAAATACGACATTACTTCGGAAAGAGCGAATGTTGAAGTCTCGGTTCGGCAAGGCGAAGCGGTCCGTCCCGTCTGTGATAGTCTGCTTTCCGTCAGCTGACCGAGCAATCGTTGTTCCATCGTTGCCGTACATTCTTAATTCTTGACTTTCGGGGGCGAGCAGTTCGCCAAAGTCGTAGAACTGGCCGGCGGCGGCGAACGGCTCAGCATAGATCTCCAGACTGAAATCGGGGGTCAGGGCGTAATTCAATCGGAATTGCGTTGAAATTGTGTTCCGGTCAACAGATGAGAAAATGTACCGCCTACCGAAGGTCGCTTCCCGTCCGCCTTCTAATTCGGCAATATATTGCCGAGTATCGGTTGCCTGTGAATAGATGGGATTTACTGAAAACTCCCATTGATCACTTGGACGGAAGGCGACTTGTCCCATAACAGTTGTGTCCCAACCACCGAGTTCATCGACGTAATACGACGTATCGACAAGCCACGAGGTTCTTGATGCAGGACTGCTGAAAAGTTGGAGGTCTATATCTGTCCCAGCCCCAGTCTCCATCAAGGGGCCCCCGCGGGTGCGGTTATCGCTTAAGGCGCGTAGCCCCGTCTCAACTTCAAAATAGAGGCGTATAAAGTTTGGAAACGTGGCATCGAACCAGTGCTGTGTCCATGTGTATTGGCGGATGCCGCCAAAATTCCAGCCGTTATAGAGTGTTGAACCGATCTCATACCGATGGAAAAGTGTGCTGGGAGTCGTCTCACGATAGCGAAGCGTTGACCAGAAATCGATGTCATCCGAGCTGAACTGAAGCGAGGCATCATTTGAATCAAAACCGGGGGATTCCACTCCGATACCGATCTCGCCGAGCCAGTGGTGCCCACTCCTTTTCTCAAACTCTACGTAACCGATATATCCGGGGAGAGATGTTCGCGTCGGATTGAGGGAGACGTGTGTGGCATCCGGACGCTGAAAATAGTGTGCACTGGATCTCTGGACCCGCTCGATTGCGCCGGGGGCACCTTCGATGTAGCTGAATCCAACCTCCCCAGTGAACTGGTACATGCCATCATCGAAACGCAGATCCCATTGCCCCCCACCTGCATACGCCTGTCGGGTGAGGATCTCTGCCAGTCGGGAATCCTCAGGGACATCTCGATTCACTGCGGAAAACATGGCACTGGCAGTCGAACCGGAATTCCCGAACTCTTTCTGAAGTCGTGCGACATTAAAGGCTGTCAACGGCTCGACCTCAATCTCGTCAATACTTTCGGTGGATGCGTCAAACGCTTTGGCGAACTCTCTTCCGGTTAGGGCAGATATTGCGCCAATAGAGAAGCCAGAAGCCAGGCGACCGGTTGCTTTTGCTGCGCCGAGAATTGTCGTGTTTTCTGGAATATCAACATAATCGCTTGACACACTGCCGTGGGGTGGCGCGCCAACACGCCGCGTATAAAAATAGTAAGAGCGGATTCCATCGAGATACTGAATCCCTTCGGTGAAAAAGGGTCGCCGTTCCTCGAAAAGTGTTTCAAATTGTGTGAGATTGACCTCTGCCGGATCGGCTTCCACCTGACCGAAGTCTGGGTTCACCGTGGCTTCAAGGGTCACATTAGGCCCGAGTCCCATCCGGAGTTCGCCGCCTGTCCGGGCTGCGACCTTACGCGCTTCGTCAAATGGGTTATTCGGGTCCACATCGGAGGCAAAGGTCGAATTACCCGCTGCATAAGGGAATACCTCAATACGACGCGAAGGTCGAATTCCTTCTATGCCGACCAGATCACCGAACCGGGATGCCCAACCTGCTTCATTCTTAGGAATGACGACCCAAAAGATGTCCTCGTTGCGAGCGGGTATACGACGGTTCAGGTTTACGCCCCAGACTTGGACTTCCTCATTGTTGAAGCGGAGTTGAGAAAACGGAATCCGTATTTCCGCCATCCAGCCCGTTGAATCATGGGCAACTTTCGCTTCCCAGACAGCGTCAAACGAATCGTCTCGCTCTTCGGGGTCGGCATCGTCCTCCGGATGGTAGTAATCCAATCGGACACCGGCGGCGGTGACACCGAAACTATAAGCCGTGCGTCGGTCGTAAAAGGTATCGAGTGAGACGATGAGTTGTTCGGAACTCCCTTCCTTATCGCGTCGAGTGACAAGTGCCCGAATGGTCTCAGGGTTATCACTATACATCTGCGCTCCAATGTAGAGTGCATCACCATCGTAAAGAAAGGCAACCTTGGTTTTGTCATTCGGCGGTGAGCCTTCGTTTGGTTCTTTTTGGAGGAAGTCCGACACAAATATAGCTTCCTTCCACGCTTCATCATCGAGTTTACCGTCAATCTTAAGAGCGGCGGTGTGAATGCGTACCGCTTGGATCTGTTTTCTGTCATTACCGTTAGCGGGGGTTTGGGTGATGTCTCCAATCGAACCTCTGGAGAGATGACCTGTTCCCTCGTTTTGAGCCGGACTGATTTCAGGCATAGATAGGAATAACACGATTGGCAGTAATAAGATCGAGACGGGTATACTTCGATTGACGTTTCGTTTCATGCGTAGGTCCTTAAAGGTCAGGCCCCCAGACGTGCGGATGACCGAGTGGAAAGAGGGTTTCCAGCTGCAGACACCCGCCGAATAAGCAATCCTCAGACATCGTCCTCTTGGTCGGCCAACCAGGCGGATTTAATGGTCCGCCACTCCTCATCGGTCATCGTGCGTCGCCAATATGGAGAGATCGAGGCCTTTTTTTTATCGATCCCGCGTTCGGACAATAGGTGCTTGCGCACTGCTCGGACCTCGCCGGCTTCCCCGTGGACGAATACGTCCACCGGTCCTGGGGCAAAGCCCAAGCCGGCAACCGCATCGGGTAGCAGTGTCACAGGGTCCTCCGCATTGTGCCGATGCAAATAGGTGATGTCGGCATCGCCAGGCGTTGTGAGCACGAGTTCGTGATCGGGCCCGTCGACGACCACGAACACCACGGCGCGAGCACTTGGTTTGAGTGCCTCCAGCGATGCGCCAATCGCCGGCAGCGCGCTCTCGTCGCCTGCCATGAGGTGCCAAGCTGCATCGGGGTCAGGCGCGTATGCGCCGCCCGGTCCCCTAAACTGGAGGTGGTCACCCGGCTGGGCGCGTTGCGCCCAGGGGCCTGCGTAGCCGTGGTCGCCGTGGACGACGAAGTCGATGGTGAGTTCCTGCTTGTCGTCGTCCCAGGCGCGCACCGTGTAACGGCGGCCCCGGGGCCGGCGGTCGCTGTCGAGTGCTTCAAAGTCAGCCAGGTCGAATGGGGCTGTGTAGGGCTCCCCGCCGGGAAAGAACTGGGCGTTGATGTACTGATCCGAATAGGGGGTGGGAACGAATCCGTCCAGGTCGCCGCCGCCTAACACGACGCGTACCATCGACGGGGTCAGTTGCTGGATGCTTCGGACTTCTCCATACATAGGTTTACCTCCGTGTTTCAATCCTTGTGTTAAGATCTTAGATCTGCTATCTGGGTTTATCGGCACTATCCTCAATAAACCCCGATAGAGGTTTTCTATTCTTCTAAACGGTTGACTCAATCGACCCATCGGAGTACGTCGTGCAAAGGTTTCCGCTTCGGTATTGGAATTTCCTCTGGATAACCCATATAATAGAAGCCTATGATATATTCGTTTTCTGGATTGATACCGAGCAGATTGTAGGTTCCGTTTTCCAGTGTAATCGCGCCAGTGCTCCACTGCATACCGATGCCCTGCTCCCATCCAGCGAGTTGGATATTGAGCATCGCGCAGCAGGTAGAAGCGTAATCTTCGAGTTGACGTTGGGTGTTTCCCTCTTTGATACAGGAGACTGCGACGATTGTCGGTTTGGACATGAACTTCTGGAATCCACGTTTTCCGATCTCTGCAAGCGTTTCTTCTGTCGTGGCCTTGGCTGCCTCTGGATTGGATGTCACTTTCTCAATCTGGATTTCGCCGTACCGCTCAGCGAGTGTCAATTTCACTTTTTCACCCAAGACGGTAAACCGCCACGGCTCGGTAAGGTGATGATTTGGTGCCCAGATGCCAGCATAAAGGATATCTTCAAGGATGTTCTTCGGCACTGGATCCGGCTTAAACTTAAAAATTGTCCGCCGTGACTCGATCGCTTCCATAACGGACAGTTTTCCGTTGTTGCTGGTGTTAATCTGTGTCATGATTTACTCCTTATTTAAAGGTGTTAGTTCACCCATACTGTTGTCTGAATAGGTTTCTTCCTGGTCAGTCGGGAAGATTATTCTGGGAGTCTCGCTTTACACCGACTAACATAATAGCAGCGAGATGTTCCTCATACTTTTGAAATACCTTCCGCATGGTTTTTACTCGGTGTCGGGCTTCTTTGTTGCGCAAGACGTTCCCTACAAAGCGGAGGGCACCCCAAAACCCTTCATCCTGAATTAGGCGACCGGGCTCCAGCAAGTGCATAGGAGCAGTTGCTTCAGCGTGGATGATAAATCCTTCGGCTGCTAACAGGGTCCGCCATTCGGAAACGGTGAGCGGGCGCGCGCCAACGTGAATAGCATCTGTTAAAGCTCTCTGAATTTCTCGTTTGGTGTCTTCATCCAGATCTTCCGGTACAAGACAGAGTTCGTGAATCCCATAACGCCCCGCAGGTTTTATCAACCGAGATGCTTCTTGGACAATCTGCTGCTTTTTACCTGGTGTCTGCATCGTCAGCATGGCTTCGCCGTACACAACACTTGCTGTTGTGTCTGGAAGTTCAGTTTCTTCTGCGCGTCCGATCAGACACGTCTCGTTGC
Organism: Candidatus Poribacteria bacterium; assembly: GCA_965232115.1. Taxonomy (GTDB): domain Bacteria; phylum Poribacteria; class WGA-4E; order WGA-4E; family WGA-3G; genus WGA-3G. Next base: position 358,916 of record OZ246958.1, on the reverse strand, counting down.
TTCCGGTTAAGTAACGACGGACTACATTGGCAGCTGCTTCGTCACGTTCGATAGCCGTATAGGAAGCAGGCTTCTGATTCAAAGTGAGTTGTGCCGTAAAACCTAAACCTGGAGCGAACTCCACTACATCATCTGCAGATTGGATATCCAATCCATCTAACATCTGTTGAGTAAGTTCTCTGCCACCCGGTCGCAGGACACGCTTTCCAAGTCGCGCCAAAAGCCAGTGTCCGGGCATTTTGGTAGTGTCGAGTTCTTCATGCAGGGTTCCTTCTGGGTTGTTAACCTCCATTGTTGCCTCCTGTTTCATCTTCTGTTTGGGCATTAAGAGTTCTAATCGTTGAAAATTTGTACCCTATCAACGCGCGACTGTCTCAAATTTCTTCATTATGTCTGTTCGTTTGTCTTGAGGAAGTTCACGGATGAGCCGCTCGTAAAACTGCTTGAAAGTCGTCGGTTTTAATGCCCTGTCCTCTACGAAAGTTAAAAGGGTTTGATTGAACACGTGTGCCCCTAATTCTTGGATCAGACCATAAAGTTCGAGAGTGCCTTTATTGGCTTCCAAATAATCGATACCATCCGCATAAAGCAGTGGCGGCTCCTTATTCGGTTCGTTGCCTCGTCCTTTCCCATATCTGTCAACCTTTTTATTGACGTGTCGATCGACTAATGCTCCACCGAATTTTTGTTCGATAAAGTGCAATGCAATCGCATCAGGCAAAGCAACTCGGAGCATATCTGCTCCCTGAACATTGGCAATGAATAGGTTTTGGTAAACCCACTGTGTGATGAGTTCCCTGACGATGCTGTAATAGATATAGACGAGATGCGCTTCGTTTCTGCCATCGGCTGTCCATCCGTGTTTTTCAGAGATAGCAATGACATTCGGATATGTATAAAAATCATCTTCTTCGTAGAAGGGGATCTCTGCGATCGTCAGTTCTTCGTAGGGGTAGCTCCCTAAGTTCGCTTGAATAAATGCAACTCCTTCTGTTACAGCGTTCTCAAAATGTTCGAGATTGTAATAGTGTCGTTGGTCATACAAGATCGTCAGGTTAGTTCGTGTTTTCAGTTTCGCCTCATAATGCTTGTAGTTGGCAGAGCCGATATACCAGTGCATCGGTGCGGGTGTTTCGATTTGGTATAAGACATGGTTTCTGCCATCTTCTTGCCATTTTCTTTTTAAAGTCCCAGGCGCGAAAGCCGTCTGTTCGACTGAGGTGCTAACCGTTATGGAGGCTTTCTGCCAGATTGCATCGGGTGAAAATGCGTCCTCACTGCGTGCCGAGGCATCATCCACATTCTCCATACGCGAGGACAATTTGACGAGTCCATGGTCGCCTCGGTCTCGGTTTTGTTCTAACGCCTTAGCAGCGTTGTAGCCGATAACAGGGATAATATCTCTACCCATGAGTGTTCCATTAAAAGTTAAATCTGCCTGTGGATCACTCTGAGAAAACCCGATATAATCCAGAACGCATTCAACTTTTAAGGGTATCGTTTGGTTTGCTTGGAGCGGTTTGGGAAGTTGAAACGCATATTGCTGATGTGCTGCGTCCGAATGAATTGCAGACAGTGTTTCGTCCTCAATTGAGATAGATTTTATAGCGACAAAATCCTTGAGACTCAAATGGAGTGTCTCAATGGGTGTTTCACCGGCGTTGGTTAAATCCAAGGAGGCAGTGTATTCGGCGCGTCTGTCTTCAGGAAAGATGTCTATTGACAGGTCAAGTCCACTGATTTTTGGATGTGGTTGTGTTTCAAGGTGTTTGTATTGTTTTTCATATTGTGCGGCTTCTGCGTTTTCTTGCGCGTCGGTTTTGAAGTTTCCGGTGGCGTTGACATTTTTAACAATGTGGCTTTGCAGGAAAACGAAGCCAATGATGAGCGGTAGGATACACAATTTTCCAACCAAGGGTAGTTGTGGATTCTTCATTGAGAGCCGTTTTATGAAGCTTGCCTCTGTGCCGCGGTTCCAGACCCAGACACCTATGCCGAGTGTTGCGATAGCCAATAGTGTCCACATTAAAGTATAGTACGGGGCAGCGACACCGAAGACCCCAAACCTATTCATCTCAGAATAATCCTCAACACCTGGTGCGAAAGGGTACATGAATCGGATTTCTTCGATGAGCCCCAATTCTGCGGAGATAACGGTAAAGAAGAAAACAGCGACACTCAAAATGTGGCCGACAAAACGTCTGCCTGTTAAGGCACCAAAAAAGAACGCCATTGCAATAAGGAATAAGAAGCTCACCCAACCGCCTTGATACCCATAAAGGTGCTCAAGATATACTGTCCATTCAATATCATAAAAACCCTTGAGGAGTTGTGCCAGCAGCCCGCAAACGAGCAAAACCGTGCTTAGTAGGAATGAAACCAACGCCATTGCGAAAAACTTGGAGAGATAGGTAACCCATGTCGGAATGGGGAGCGCGTCGGTCAGCTGTGAGAGATTGACTGTTCGCTCTTTATACAACAATTCTCCGGACCAGATGAGGAGGAGAATGCCAAGGAAAACGAGAGTTGTCAGCCGTGTCGAAGTCATTTCAGATGTAATCGGCAATGTATCTGTGGTGACATAATATTCGGCATTCCACAGGATGTTGTATAGAAAGAACATAATCGCTAAGATACCCATGACAATGATGAAACCGATAGGGCGCACCACATTTTTCACTTCCAATATACTTAGTCTGAAAACCTTTCGGATATTTTCAAGCGTCGAAAAATTCTGATGAATCGAAATCGACTTTTCGGATAAGGGCTGTGTAGAGGTATCTTCATCAAGGATGGGTTTTCTCTTTTTCGTAGGTGTAGCGATAAAGTATTTGAAACTGAATCGTCTGTAAGAAAAGAACGTAAGCAGAACGGTTATACCCAGCCAGAGGATCCGGTTAATAACAAAAAGTGGACTGATGGGAAAGTAGCCTGTATTTTTTTCTGCAACAGGTAGTGCTTCAACGGTATCTACTGTTATCGTGTACGCGTATGGGTCTAACAGATAGATGATATTGATATACGGCGTATTTTCGCGGGTGGTTTCTGCGACGAGGAAAAAGAGGACCACCAAGAATATGCCCATATACCCACCTACCATATTCCGGGAAAATACCACTCCGGCAATGGCAACGCTCGTGAGAAATAACAAATTGGGAAGGGTGTAAAGGATACAACCTTGCAAAATCTGTCCCCACGGTGTGGGACCAAACTTTTCAGGCGGTCCGATTCCTGTATATTGTATGATGGCTAATCCGAGTGGGTAAGCCAGGCAGATAGAGACATTAATCAAGTAAGCTGCAATAAATTTGCCTAAAAAGTATTTTTTTTCATTTATAGGCAATGTGTAAAAGGTTTCAGCGGTTCGATGTTCTATGTCTTTGTAAACGGCTGCTCCTGTTATAATTGCTATAATAATTACCAACAACATACCACCTGCAGCGAGGCACTGGTAAATTATCGCGGGTGCGTTCATCAATGTCTCATCATTAACGTGGAAATCGTACGTCCCCCAAGCATACCATGCCCCCTGAAACGCCAGCATTAAGATAAAAATGAGCGTTATCCATTGGGTATAGCGGTATTTGAATTCAAACGAGATAAGCTTGGAAATCATATCGCGACTCCTTGTTTCTGGTTAAAGAGCACGTTGAAATATGCATCTTCAAGGGTTGGTGCTTTAGGCGTGAACTTTTCGCTCGGCGACTCATCAGCAACGACAGTGATAATCAGTTTTCCCATGTGAAAACGGGAGGAAATGACGTTGAATTCTGATTCATAAGATGCCAGTTCTGATTTCTCAATCTGTAGTTCCCACAATTTGCCTTCCAAGGAGGCTTCAATCTCTTCAGGGCTACCCGTCAGTAAGACTTCACCATCCCCGATAATAGCCATGTCATTACATAACGTACTGACATCCTCAACAATATGCGTCGAAAGAATGACCACAATATTTTCACCGATCTCTGAGAGTAAGTTATAGAAACGATTGCGTTCGATTGGATCTAAGCCCGCAGTTGGTTCATCAGCAATGATGAGTTGTGGATCGCCGAGCAATGCTTGTCCAATACCGAAACGTTGCTTCATACCGCCGGAATAAGTCCCGAGTTTCTTTTTACGTACATCATAGAGATTTATTTTTTCCAGGAGTGCTTCTACAACTTCTTTGCGTTCTTTTTTATTCGCGATACCTTTTAGATCGGCGATGTGGTTGAGTACTTCTTCAGCGGTAACACTGGGATAAACGCCGAATTCTTGTGGCAGATATCCGAGTGTTCTTCGTAAAGCATCTGGATTCTTTGCAACATCAATATCCCCGAAGTGAACTGTCCCGGAGTCAGCATCTTGCAGCGTTGCGATCGTGCGCATGAGTGTTGATTTGCCTGCGCCGTTGGGACCGAGTAAACCAAACATCCCTTTCCCAATACTGAGATTTACATCTTTCATCGCCTCAACACCATTGTCGTAGGTTTTTGAAAGATTTTTGATTTCAAGATTCATATTTTACCTCATATTTCTCTCGGGTATTTTGTTTTTTGTGTTTTATCCAATAGATTATATTGACTTGTTAGGGGCAGTCGAAACCGAAGTTCCGACGACCCGTTATATCCAACGATCTTGCGGCTTCAAAATCGTAGTTTTTAATGCTTTAGCATGCTGTAGCATTAAGAATAAGTTTAGACAGAGCGTCACACTATCGAAAATCATGTATAACCAGTTTTGAGAGAAAAAGACATGCGTCATCAACAGACACAGGATCAGTGGCACAAACATGATGCTTCCCAACAGGTGCGTCCGTTTGAAGACCATCAGTACTCCACACAGAAATTGAAAGGAACCGACGAAGTACAAATAACCTGCCTTATGTAATAGTTCATAAAACTCGAAAAAGAGTGGATTCGTTCCGGCAACTTCGGTCTGAAATTCCGTGGCGTGGTAAGGCAGAAATAACTTCTCAAATCCTGCGTGGATGAAGAGCAGTGCCAAAAAAAAGCGGATAATATACGTTGCAATTTTCATATCAGAATTTCACAATGAGTTTTGAACCCAGTGTTCTTGGCAGCCCATAGTTCGCCGCAACTCCTGCGCCGCCAAGCCCGTAACCGTAACTAAGATAGATTTCATCCGTCAAGTTTTGTCCCCATAAAATGAGATCGGCTCTCTCAGTAGAAATGACAAAACGCGCATTCAGCAAGCCATACGCTTCCTGTTCAAGTGTGTTTTCGGCATCGAAGAACATATCCGTCTGATACTGATAATCCGCCGTGGCTCTCAACGTAATTAGGCTGTTTATGGATCTTTCGTAACTGACACCAAAGTTCCCATTGAAGTGTGGAGAATAACCTTGTTCATTCCCAGCGTTATCCACTTCACCGCCGGGTCCGATAGTCTTGTAATCCGTAATTTCGGTTTCTAAATATCCGATATTGATAATTGCGGTGAGGCCCTCTATCAATACCCATTCTGTCTCTAATTCGGCACCGTAGCTAATGCTACGTCCCAGGTTTGCCCGACCAATATTGAAAGTTTCCAGATTTATTAAAGTGTACAGTTGCTGGTCTTTGTAGTCGATGTAAAATCCTGTTAGGTTGGCTCTCACCCGATTTTGTAGGAGCATCGACTTTACGCCAGTCTCGTAGTTCCAACTGAACTCTGGATCGAATTTAGCGGTTTCAGCATCGGTTGTAAACGGGTTGATTCCACCGGGACGGTAGCCGCGTGCGACGTTACCAAAGAACATAACGTCGTCTGTTGCCTCATAAGAGAGTCCGACTTTCGGTGATGTTGCATTAAACGTTGCCGTTTCTTCAAATTCCGCGGGAATAGCTAACAAATTTGGATACTGATAGCGCGTATTTCCATTTTTCGTATAAGAGCGCACGACATCTGCGTGGTTGTTTTCTATCTCAAAACGGATGCCGGCGATCACTCGAAAGCGTTCGATGATCGGATAGTCAGCGTTCCCGAAAACGGAGAAGCCTGTGTATCGTTGTTTTGTTTTATCATTGGTGATATAAGGATATTGCGCTGCCGCGTCTGGATCTTGTTGGAAAGCGGCGTTGTCTTTACCAGCCTCCCAGTCATGTACATAATCTGTAGTGAGGTTATATAAAAAGATGCCTGCTAACCAACGGAGCCGGCTACCTTTTGAATTAACGCGGATCTCTTCAGCTAACGTCGTAAGTCCCCTTGAAGAGAGGATTCTTTTATTCATGGCAAGGGGTGAAAAATCGAAGTCATCATCCTTCCCTGTATTGTCTGTGTATTGCAAGGACGTAATCGATTTAATGGATAGATGCTCAGTTTCATAGCTCACTCTTAGAGCGTTGTTTGATGCCAGTGTAGTATATACGCCTTGCGTATTGAAGGCGACTTGGTATGGCGACTCTTCCAGCAAGGGCGTAACGTCTTCACCCGTTAAACCGAAACCGCCTACAAAGGCGTATGCATCGACTTCTCTTCGGGATAGGGAGGTGTTTAGTGAGAGAGATAGCCTGCTATTCGGTAGATACGTCAGACGTAAGTTGCCCCCGTATTGTTCATGTCCCAAAAGGTTGTTAGTCTCAAGGAACGTGTTTTCGATGTATCCGTCTCTGAAAGTTGAACTGCCACTCATCCGAGCAAATAGTTTGTCTTCAATAAGCGATGTACTAACACCAGCACTCGCTTCAATCTGATTGAGATTTCCGTACCCAACTGACGCGAATCCTTTGGTTTCATTGGTTGGATGTTTGGTAATCACATTGAGAGCCCCTGCCAACGTATTGCGACCATATAAAGTGCCTTGCGGTCCCCTTAACACTTCAATGCGCTCAATATCTGTTAACAGCGATGGGAATGAGGTTGTATTAAACAGTGGGACATCGTCGACGTAAACGCCGACAACTGGCACTTCATCAATTGTGAAGATGCCTCTGCTGGCTATCATTGGAAATGCCCCGCCGCCGTCGTCATAGGATTTGAAATTGGGTGAGATTCTACCAATTTCATTGATGTTACTAATCTGCAATTCTTCTGTTTTTGTGCTGTCAATAGAAGCAACAGCGATAGGCACCTTTTGAAGCACCTCTTCTCTTTTTTGGGCAGTTACGGTTAGCGTTGGAAGCGTGACCGCTTCTTTTTCTGTGTCTTCGGTTTCTTGAGCGTATGATACTATAGTTATCATACAGAGGACCACCAATTGAATTTTTTTTATCATAGTTCATTTCCTTATTTATGTTTTTATTCAAATAACTTACCCAACCCAAAATCTGATTGTGTTTCAAGTTGGAAAAATGGAACGCGTCTGGCATCTCAGGGAGGTGACAACCCGCGTGATATTTTTGAAAACGAGTCTCAATATCAAAAATTGGCATGTGGCGATGCCTTCTGTAGGAATTTCAATCTTGCGCTGGAGCTGACGCTTGAAGGAAATTACCTATGGTTTAAATAATAATGAGACTCATTTTCATATTCGTGCCTCGGTTATTCACGAGGTGTCGGAAAAACTCGCGATAAATTGAAGATAACCACACGAATTTTATTAAGTATACCCACAATTTTCTTAAATGTCAAGAAAATCTGGAAAAAATATGAAAATTTCTGAAGAATCTAAGTGAATTAGTGTCATAGGCTGTTAAAGTGAGGATTATAATGAAGAGGGGAACCACCCCTCCACTAAAATCGGTCGGGCCACCAAACGTGCGGATGACCGAGTGGAAAGAGAGTTTCCAGCACCGGAATAATTCCTTCGCTTACCGAAACATCGGGTTCAATGACGAGGTCCTCAATGCTTCGTCTCCCCATCATCAATTGGATGAGTTTATCCTGTGGCATCTCAAGATTGAAGGTGTTCGCTCGACTGTTGGTATGTGCAACGCTGCCCTTATCGATTTCTAAGCAATCCTGTCCGATATCTGTTGAGATGAGGATCTTCCCGCTCCACTCTGAGAGATCGGCAGAACGTCGTAGACGTTTTCCCAATTCACTACTAATCCCTTTTAAGGTGCTTGATTGGTTGATAATCCGCATCATACCCGCGCTGTTCTTTGGGTTATTGGTATGTGTTCGGCAGCCATAGCGTCGGCAGAAGATAGTAAATGGGTGGTCTGCGGGGATATGACCCTGGACCTGTGCTGCCCCAGTGTGTTTGGCACGGTCCGCAAGAAAGCAGACGATTGTCTCAAAAATCGTTCTGTCTTGGAATCCGATGTCACAGAGGATACAGTTCTCCTCCGTATCGTCACAGACGAAATAGCCGACTACCACGTCCCCTTCGTCCAGGACGACATACGGGTCAGCGTCAACCCTAAAGTTGCTCCCCATCTTGAATTTTTTCCAACGGGTCTCGTCTCGCAGAGGCGTACCCGTTCGTTTGGCGTTGTTTGCTGCGTAGAGCGACAATATCTCTGGTGCGTCGTTCTTCTCAAATTTACGGATCTGATATGTAGGTACAGCTGCCTGTGCCTCCTCCGTTTCAAGATAGATCCATGTTTCGGGTATCACTGTTGCATAGCCAAACTTAGGATAGAAGTTCGGGATACCAAATAGCATCGCGACATCGAATCCATTCTCGGTCATGAACGCTGTAGAGTCCTCCATGACGCGCCGAGAATATCCTTTGTTACGATGCGCTTCATTCGTGCCGACACCGGCGATGCCACCCATCTTGAGTTTTGCAGACCCGAATCGCATCTGATATTCAATGAGCCATAGACGACTCACATCTTCTTTATCTTCAGTCGAGAGCGATATCCGCCAAGTATTATCAGGTTGTGAGAACCGATCAATTTTCATCGCACCCCTCTATTGTTTCAATTGTTATGTCTTAATCTCTTGGTTTTGATAGTTTATGCATTACAGTGGCATATAATGCCTTGGACTCATTCTCGAATGGTCCGGGTTTACCAAGATTTTCTGGAAAGTATGAGAACAGACGCGCTTCGCTGACTTCATTAAGGTCTGTTGGGTTCCCTAACGCTTCGATTTCTCCCCAGTAAGCGATTCCCCAGTATTCGAGGTTGTACATGAAGCAGTGTACGTAACACAAAACTTCAAGGTTTCTCAGTGTTGCCCCCGTTTCCTCAAGGAGTTCACGGTGTGCTGCTTCTTCAGCCGTTTCTCCGGATTCGACGCGTCCGCTGGGTAGTACCCAGATGCCCTTATCGCGCCATTTGCAGAAGAGAATTTGGTTTTGTTGATGCGCGACGCAATTGATAAACTCAATTTTCCCTACATTTGCTGGGGGTTCCCCGAAATAGAGAAACATGTGTCCGTCTTGTTCTTCAATCTTTTGACTCACAATCTTTCCTTTCAGTAGAATCTACGATCAGTTTTCGTCCATTCAAAGGTTGTACGGGTCGGTTGTTACCGGACATGATTGATTTAAATGCTGCGACTTGCGAGTGGGACATCTCGATGGGAGTTGTCAGCACGAACCACTTGACACCTTCTGAACAGGGAGGTGTTGTCAACGAACCGGTATAGCGATAGGTGTGTTTTCTGCTCGGCAACAGATCGTAAGCATTTAAAATAACATCTTTGTTCTGTTTAGATTCACCTATGGTTGATGGCAGATACTCCCAAAAGGGATTAAATGCTGTATTGATGCGTCCGCTTTTAATAAGCACCCCAATAACAGCCAACGTCCCGTTTTCACTTTCATGGACGAGATGCATCTCCATGTCGGACAGGTCTCCTGCCACTGTATGTTCGCTGGGAGCATGAAAGTGGAATTCCAGAAGGTGGTATTTCGTTTCATCAACCTCAATCCAACTGCCTTGCTGGTATGCAACTGTGATTGTATTCCCGGTATTGTGGATGTTCAAAGATGTAGGTTGGTAATTAAAAGTAATTGGTAGAAGTTTCGTTGGTGTGGGATTCACGAGATCAATCGGAGATTGGTGTATCCCTGCACCGCACAATTGATATTCCGGACTGAGTCGTTCCCAAACGTCTGGTCCGTTTTCTGCTTCATAGCCCCAGCACGCTGGCTCAATATGCTGGATAACTTTCTTTTCTTTTTTGTTTTCGTTCATATAAGTGTAAGTAAATGATGAAACTATTCCTTATTTTTTCCTTATTATGTCAAAGGTGACACTCTTATCCGACGGTTTTATCTTTTCGCTGATGGATAATAACGCGATTGCCATCGGGGTCTTCGATAATCCCCCAAAAACATACAGCGGATTCACCTACAGGCGAAAGAGCGTGTATTCCTGCTTGTTCTAATTCTTGGACAGCAGCTTTCGCGTCGGCAACTGCAAGCGCGACCGTCCCTCCACCGGGTTGCGTAAAATCATAACCCTGTCCTAATACCAATGTGCCTGGATTAATCTCGAATTCCGCCCATGTCCCTTCATGCACCAAACATGCCAGTGGAATTCCAAGCAGGTCACGATAAAAGGTGAGCGATTTCTGCATATCGCTCACCGCAAAAAAAGTAAAGTCAATGCCTAATATATTCACTTGACAACTGTAGCCTCCTCTGCTCACGCCTACAATGATGTACTAAGCAGCGAGGGTTTGGATGGGGTATTCACCATCGTGTTCGGGTGCTGTCCAGAACGGACTCCAATCTGTGGCTCGATCCTTTCCGATGTAAAGTGTCTTTCCAATAGCTGCCCACGCTGTTCCATCGGATGCGAACGCAATACTCCCCGTGCTAATCCGATCGATGGATTCTGTGAGCTGCTCGTTCAGTTGGGTCCACGTTCTGCCGCCGTTCTCCGAGCGACAGAGCCATGCGCCACCGCCTCTGGGTCCGTTTTGGACCGTGGCAATCAGAAGGTCTGGGTCTGTTGGATGTACAGCAATAGCGGTGCCGTAGCGACGCGGTAAACCTTGAGGTCGATGTTTCCATGAGTTTCCACGGTCTGTACTGATATAAACACCGTTGGCGGTGTTTGCGTAAACTTGATGATCGTCCACAGGACACGTAGTGACCTGATGGACATCTTTATTGAGGTCTGGCGTGACGGGTTCCCACGAAGTCCCTTCATCGGGGGAACGCATGATACTTCCGACATGGATGTCTGCGTAACAAAAGCCGTCTTGGGTTTTGGCAAGCGTCCGCACGGCTGGGGGACCGCCCCAGGGTGTATACCATTCTTCTCTACACGGTAATTCATCAAACGCGACGATGCGTTCTGCTGGCCCCTCTTCTCCAACGAGGCGATAGACATAAGCACCTTCATCCGTTCCGATGAGCAGCGTCAACGGATTTTCACGGATAAGCAGCAAAGAAGCAATAGGATCTTCAATGCCGGTCGGAATCTGTTTCGGGTCGTTTTCTGACAGAAGTAGGAGTGTTCCGTCCGATAGAGCGAACACAGCGGCTTGACCGTTTGACAGTGAAACCATTGCGCCGTAGCCAAGGTCTTGATGATCTGTGCCTTTATAGACTTGAATGGGGGCTCCATCTCCATTGTTCTCAACGGTATAGATAGCGTTGTAAGTGGCAATAAACATTATGTTTTCTCCTTTGTTTTAACAAACAACTGACACACAACAGAATTCCTTTTCTAAGCATGCAGCATTTTCATAAATGTATCGTAGTTTGAAAAGTCTTCGACCCAAAAATTACATTTTCCTTTTAAACGTGCTCCGACTCCTATGAAGTGCCATCCGAGTTCTTGAGTCGCTTGCAGATCCCATTCAGCGTCACCTATATATACGATGCGCTGGAAGTTATTCCCTAACGCAAATAAGCATTTCTTCATAATCGTTACGCGTTCGTCACCATCGTCACTGGAAGTTAAGACCGTATTCCTCAAGTTAAATCCGGCATGCTGGAGTTTCATTTTGGCGGTATGTCTCCAACCGCCAGTCGCGAATCCAACTTCATAGTTATCTGCAGCAGTAAGTTTATTAATCAGGTGAATAGCACCTTTTTTGGGAGGATATTTACCACCGTTTTGAAGATGCTGCCTAATCATTTCGCCGAATTTCGTACGGACTTCATTGATTTGTGCCTTTTCCCGAATTTTATTCTCTTCCATAATTTGTCGCAAACTACCTGTGTCGGTTACATTTTTATATTTGCTCCAATCATCATGGATGTGAACTTCACCCAAGACCTCTCTTATGGCGGAGATGTAACAGGCGTTATCAAAATCGAAACTTTCGACCAAAGTCCCGTCAATATCAAATATTGTAGCAATCATTTGTTACCGTCTTCTTAATAGGTTTTAGTAAGGTTTACCCGTATGCCATCTCAGGATGTTTGCCGAGAACGCGCAGCAAGCGTTCATCAGCACCTTCCAAGACATAATCAGGCATGCGGTAGTTTAGATAGGGCCAAAACCGTTGTGCGACGAATCGTTGTCCATAGACTTGGTGGAACAAATAACGTACTTGGTCGGTCTGGTTTGGCGCGCCGCGGTGCCACGTTTGTCCGTTGAGTAGGTAGAGGTCCCCGGCTTTCATGAGGAGTGAAACGGGTTCTTTACCCTCAAAGGTTGGCTGTTCTGGTTCATCGGGTTGCCGCCCAGAGTAGTGGCTCCCGGGAACAAATTGGGATGGACCGTATTTCACATCGTCCTGATCGGTGAGGGCGATTTGGATGGACATGCGGAACACAGGCATCCGTAGCTTTGGGTCGTGCCGTTCCATCTCAGGTGTGATCGGAAATTCCACACCATCGTCAACGTGGAAGCGGTTGATACCTAAATCTTTGCGGTTGAGGATACAACCTTGGGCGATACAGTGGCAGTGCTCACCAAGCACGGTTTCTGCGATGCTGATAATCGGCTCGCGCACGAGTAGGTCGCGAAACATAAGATCGCACTCAAAAAGACGATGCACGACAATAGGGGATTTTCCATCTTGCCGAGAACCTTTGACATTGCGCATCTGTAAGAAGTAAGGTTCCGAGAAGATTTCATCAACGCGTGCAACGATCCGTTCACACTCTTCGCGTGAGAGCACATTTCGGACAATCGTTGCCCCATTGTGATAAAAATCCTCCAAGATAGCATTCAAGGTATCCGAAGGCAAAGGTTCAGCCGGAAGTGCTTGTTCTTTGGTTTCCATGATTCTGAATCCTAATATGGATTGGACGGTGTGAGGATTCTATTGATATTCCATAATCGCTTCGAGATTCTTCATTGTTAACCTCGCCGTGTCTCAATGAAGAAAGAAGTTGGGTTTCGCTGTGCTCAACCCAACCTACATTTCTTCACCCACCAATCAATTTACGACGCAAAGGTCTTCTCATCATCAAGATCCATCAGTGCGAACCATGTTTTAATGTCCGTTCGCTCTGGCGCGATTTTGTTAATCATCTTCGCCATAAGTGCCTCATAGCGTTCATCTGTGGGGCCCATCTGGGTCATCCGTTCGTTATAGGCTTCGATATCCGCTTGGCTTTTCGGATGGTTTTCCGTCAACCACGCCTCAATCTCTGCGTCGGTCGACAAAGTCTTCAATGCCTCAGCAAATTCTGCGGCGGAGATTCCTAAAAAACCGAGCGTTGCCCGGTCAATGCCTGAATCCTCACCGTAAAAATAAGCACCCAGCGAGTTGCTATTAGATGCGCGACCTTTGTCAATCAACCGTGCGAGTTGAACCATGCCATAGATGTCTGTATTATAAGGGCTCCGTGGTGCGCGGCGGTTAAGGTCGATAATACCGAAGCTCAATTGATCGTCCACATCTTGAAGCTGGACCCACGTGGTAATGTCCGTGCGCGTTGGATCTACTTCTTGACATCGCGCTTCAAACCGTTCCCGTGTTGTTTCATTGGGTCCATAGTTTACGAGCGTTTCGTTGAATTCATCGATTTCGGCTTGTGATTTACCGGAGTTTTCCCGGACCCATGCGCCAATTTCAAGGTCGTTGGGATTGTTAACCGCTGCCTCTTGGAAATCATCTGCAGAAATACCGAGGAATGTTAGGATGCGGACATCTTGTCCAGAATTATCGCCGTATAGGTATTCACCGATTTTCTCGGCACGTTCAGCGCGCGCTTTATCAGCCATTCGAGCGACGCCGCAGATACCGCCTACGTCTTTGGCGCGTGCACTGCGCGGAGGTCCAGCAGTGAGATCCACCTGCCAGAAGTTTCCCCAATCGTCCAATTCCATGGACTGGAGTACGGTTGTGATGTCAGTTCTGCCGGGCGCGTAGCGAGCGAGCCTTTCTTTCAGGCGTTGTTTGTGTCCTTCAGTATCTGGGTTTAAGTTGATGGTTGCCTCGTTGAATTCTGCGATCTCTGCCTCGGTCTTTCCACTTGTTTCGAGTACCCACTGTCCGAGGGCAGCATCATCATGTTCGCCAGCTGCTTCGGCATAAGCGTCAGCGGTAATTCCCAAAAACACTAAGACTTGTCGATCCAAGCCCGAGTTTTCGCCGTAGAGATACTCGCCGAGTGTTTCTGCGTTATGTGCACGTGCTTTGTCTGTCAGCCGTGCCGCACCTACGATTCCAGCAACGCTCAAGTTTGTAGGTCGACGTGGTGGTTGGCGTGTCAAATCCATAATTGATATATCCTTCCAGTTCAAGAAATGAGATATTATGTCTTCCGCCAGTATTTTATCATATTTAAACGGTGTGTCAAGAGAAAATCTGAATGCATTTCCTAATTTATCTTGACATTTTTCAGGGAAAATGCTATGTTTGCCATAAAAGCGCATGGAGGAACGCGATGGGATTCCCTGTTTACGATTACCGCACGGATATACGGAATGTGTTGGTGACCCCGCAAATTCGTTCTCGTTTCCTAAGGATGGAGCCTGGACAGAGTGCTCAACGCCATAGTCATGACTTGGGACATGAGATTTTCCTGATCCTCGAAGGACGCGTCGAATTTGAAATTGATGGCGAAACCGAGGAGTTGGGACCGGGACAGATGTGTGTTGCATTGGCGGATCAACCGCACACGGTGCGCGTTCTTGGTAATGAACCGATGACGATGTATCTGTCCGTTACACCACATATCCACCCGACGCACACGCCGCGGACAGAGGACGGCGAACGGCTACCACATAATTTCGTCCCTGCTCGCGCTTATGATGTCGAACCGAATATGCAGGTGTCTGTATCGGAACTCGTTGCGCGCCAAATACATGCATCACAGTTGCTTGAGGAGTTGACTCAAGCTTGTACAGCGGTTCAACAGGAGATGGGCGACCAACTGAAGGCGGCACTTGCTGAAGGTGATATGGATACGGCTACTGCAGCGCGTAAAGCAATGTGGGAGGCGATCTATCCGGTTTACAAGACACTTGCTGAATTGGGAGATGTTTGGAATACGCTTGCTCCGCGTGTAACCGATTGAGTTGTTTCGCAGACGAACTGACAAACTCTGATCCGCCTCGTCGGTTTTTAACTTGTTTTATCTTGGTGTCTGTGGTATACTTAAATCAACAAAGAGGGCGTTACCTAATTTATTTGGGAAAATTGCCCGATTTGAACCGAATTTGATTTAACAACGTTTAAATTGTTTAATATTAGGATAGACTTCTCTTTTGGTTTGGAAAACCTCGTTTAAGCGATCCAACTTTGTGTATCTAACGTGTATCTAACGAAAGTACACCAACGCAGAGGGTATCCTAAATCTTGATGGATTTCTTTCAAACGAGGAATTGATCTCTGTCCCACAAGGCAGAGAAAATGTCACAATATAAATGAATTGTAAGGAGAACCTTATGATGAGAAACCAGCTTTTTAATAGGAAAATCCTTTTTTCCTTGTTAGCTGTTGTAATGTGTTTTGGGTTCACAGCGATGAGTTATGGCCAGGCGATGGTCTCTGTGGAACCTGCTGAAGTAGAATCCCCAGCAGCTGGGGAAGAACTCACAGTGAGTATTAATATCGCGGGCGGTGCTGATGTCGCAGGATATCAGATAACTGTTAACTTCGATCCGACTGCGCTCAGTTATGTTTCTGGTGGAAACGCTGACTATCTACCCGCAGGCGCGTTTGCAACACCCGTTGCTGCAACTGACAACAGCGTCACAATCGCCGCAACTTCTCTGACAGGTGCTGCGCCTGATGCTGACGGCACACTTGCTACGATAACGTTTGCAGTTGTTGAGGCAAAAGCATCTGCTATTAGCCTCAGCGATGTTACCTTGGCTGACGCTACTGCGAATGCTTTAGATGTCACTACTGCAGATGGTATGGTTACCGTTGCTGCGGCTGAAGAGACGACTGAGGAAGCTGCCGAGGAAGTTACCGAAGAGACGACTGAGGAAACTACCGAAGAAACTACTGAAGAGATAACTGAGGAAACTACCGAAGAGGTTGCTGAGGAAGTTACCGAAGAACCCACTGAAGAGGTTGCTGAGGAAGTTACTGAAGAGACCCCAGAGACCCCAGCAGAAATGCCTGAAGAGGTTACCGAAGTTGAAATGCCGGTGAGCCAAATGTTTGAGATTACGCTCACGAACCTCACGATGGGTGAACACGGTATGAGTGGGCAAACTTTCTCACCTGCGATCTTCGCAGCACATCCTGCCGGTATTAAACTTGCTGTACCCGGTGAACCCGCAAATCCTGCGATTGTTGCAATGGCTGAAGGTGGAGATACCTCAGGACTTGCCGCACTCGCAGCAGCTGCTGGCGCGAACATCGCGACAGCCATGAATGCAGATGGGACGAACAGATATACCATGCCGGGGCAATCCTCAACGGTTACCCTAACTGCTGACATGACGAACTCTTCGCTTTCTGTCGGCTCTATGCTCGTGTCAACCAACGATGCCTTCATCGCAGCGATTGACGTGCCACTCTTTGATGAAGATGGCATGCCTGTCTCGGCAGACCTTGAGTTGATGGCGTATGACGCGGGGAGTGAAGACAACACAGAATTGGCTTCGGATATTCCGGGTCCCTTGGGTTTAGATGAAGCGACTGATCCCGCGGGCAGTAATGAACGCGTGCCGACGGTAGATGGCGTAATTATGCCTCACGAAGGTATCCAAGGCGTTGGTGATGTCAGTGAAGCGTTCGCGTGGGAAGAACCTGTTGCGATGCTGACAATCACTCCGGTTGAGGCCCCAATGGTGGAACCGATGCCGGAACCCGAAGTTATGCCGGAACCCGAACCCGAACCGATTGTTCCTGGTTTTGATGTTACACTTGAACCCGGTTTGAATATGATTTCTATTCCGTTGATGCCTGCAGAGCCATACACCGCGAAATCATTGGCAGAAATGCTTGGCGCGACAGTTGTTATCCAACTAAATGCTGCGACGCAGAGTTTCGACGGTTACACGGTTGCTGATGGCGGTGATGGTTTTGGTATTGATGGTGGTAAAGGTTATATTGTTAACACGCCGGCTGGTGGCATGGTGAAATTCACGGGTGATGCGTGGGACAACCAACCGGAACCAGTTGTTGAAGAGCCAGTCGTCGAAGAACCCGCAGCCGAAGAAGTTGCTGAGGAACCTGCAGCCGAAGAAGCACCTGCTGAAGAAGCTGAAGAAGTTGCTGAGGAACCCGCCGCTGAGGAAGCACCTGCTGAAGAAGTTGCTGAGGAACCCGCAGCCGAAGAAGCACCTGCTGAAGAAGCTGAAGAAGTTGCTGAGGAACCCGCAGCCGAAGAAGCACCTGCTGAAGAAGTTGCTGAGGAACCCGCAGCCGAAGAAGCAGTCGCTGCTGCACCCGCTCTCTCGACATTCAAGAGCGCGTGGGCATTCATCGTCACAAGCGATATTCAGAATATGGAAACCGGCATAGTTTACAGACTCGTCGCTGAAAATCTCCGCACCGGCAGTATCGCTACGCAGAACCTCACCACGGATGCGAAACATTCTTCCGCTGTCTGGGCAGATCTCAACCGCAAGAGCGTCGTTGAAGCCGGCGATAGACTCGAAATCGCACTCTACGATGATCGCGGGCGCGTCGTCTCAGGTCCCCTCCAACGGACAGTCACGACGACGGACATCCGTAACGCTTTCTTAAGTGTTGACTTGACGGTTGGCGATGTGCGTCCCGAGGAGACGGTTTTGGCACAGAATTTCCCGAATCCGTTCAATCCAGAGACATGGATTCCCTATCAGTTGAGTGAAGCGACTGAGGTATCGATCCAGATCTATGATGTATCGGGTCGTTTGGTTCGGACGTTGAATCTGGGTTGGCAGCCGGTAGGTTCGTATATGACACCGTCGAGTGCTGCGTATTGGGATGGCAGGAATGCTATAGGTGAACGTGTCGCGAGTGGTATCTACTTCTACACATTGCAGACATCAGACTTTGCTGCAACCCGACGGATGGTCATCCTGAAGTAAATGGCTGTCAGTTTTCAGTTAAAGAGGGATGCCGTAACAAATTTGCCACTTCTTGGAATACGCCAAGTAGGGGAGGATTGTTACAAACCGCTCTTACCGACAACTGAAGACTGCCAACTAATAGGTAGAAAAATAAAACGCCCCAATCTGCCGGTTTAGCTAACCGCGAATCAACGCCGATTAGCAGTCGGTGTTGGGGCGTTTTTTGATGTATAGGTGAAGGAGAAGTTTTTTGAGTACTATGAAAAGGATTTTACTTGTTTGGATGGTGCCTGTACTATTTTTCTTAGCAAGTACAGGTAGCGTATTCGCTTTCTCTTTTCTCCCACCTCCAGCTGAGAAGACCGGGGCACCTAATGAAGGGACTTGTATGATGGCTGGTTGTCATGCTGAGAATGCTCTGAACACCGCTGATGGTTCACTAATGCTGACAGTTCCGGATACCTATATCCCGAACGAAGTATATACCATTGTGGTCAATTTATCACGTGCTGGACAGAGCAAATGGGGATTTGAAATGACTGCGTTGGATGCCGATGGTGCCCGCGCAGGCGCATTTACAGCCGATGATGCGGCAAATACCGGACTAACGGCGGCAAACGATAAGCAGTATATTCACCATACGACTGCTGGGACCGCCGCAGGCACAAATGACACCCACAGTTGGGAGTTTGAATGGACCGCCCCTGATGCCGATATCGGCCCTATCACCTTCTATGCCGCTGGAAACGCCGCTAATGGAGACTTCACTCCTGGGGGCGATTATATCTATACAGCACAGGCGGAATCAACGCCTCCAATTCCCGTAGTTGCCGGTGTGGCTTTGGAAATTGTTGGTGATATGGCACTTTCGACGATAGATGCCGTTGCGGGTGTGAGTTATACCCTTAAAGTCACGAATACCGGAAATATGATGGACACAGTAACGCTTGAAGCCTCAGCAGAGGTTGGTATTGAAGGGACTGTTCTTGGTGTTTTGAGTGACAGTTCAGTTGCGCTTGAGGCGGGTGCATCTGTGGAGGTTACACTAAAGGTTACAGGAGACCTATTCACAGAACCGGATGATTATGCTATTGGTGTGACGGCGACCTCTGGAACGGACAGTACGATGACTGCCGAAGTCACAACGACAACCACGATAGAAATGCCCCCGCCACCACCGCCACCATGGGATGTTAACGGCGACGGGACGGTAAATATTCAAGACTTAGTGCTTGTCGCTGGGCAATTCGGTCAGTCGGGTGAATCTCTAAAAGGGGATGTCAACGGTGATGGGACTGTAAATATTCTTGATTTAGTCGCTGTTTCCTCGCATTTCGGTGAAGATACAAAATAGTTGTCAGTTATCAGTTGTCGGTTTTCAGTTAAGAGATACTTGGTGACAACTGTCCCGAACTTGGCGTCTTTTGCGGAGTGATCAATTGTTACAGAGAGACATCTTAACCAACTACTGATGACCGACAACTAACAACCACTAAGGAAATATGAACATGGCATCTAAATATCGAGTTGGAATTATCGGATGTGGTGGTATTGCCAATGCCCACGCTCGGGGTTATCAGGGCGTTGAGCAGACAGAAATTGTTGCCCTCGCTGATCCAGTTCAAGTAGCACTCGACAAGTTCGCCGACACTTATGGCGTACCCGCTGAAAATTGCTATTTGGATGCGCGCGAGATGCTGGATGAGGAAGACCTTGATATTGTCAGCGTGGCAACGTGGCATCAACTTCACGCACCCATGACAATTGCGGCGTGTGCGCGGAGTCCGAAGGCGGTCCTCTGTGAGAAACCGATGGGTGTGAGTATCGGGGAATGTGATGAGATGTTAATCGCCGCGCGACGCAACGATGTGAAGGTTGTGATTGGGCATCAACGCCGGTTCAATTCCGCTTGGACAGATGCTCGAAATCTCATCGCTGAGGGTGCAATCGGTGAACCTCGACAGATTGTCTGTCACGGGGGGCAAGGGTTATTAAATGACTGTTCTCACCTCTTTGATATGATGCGTTATGTCATCAGTGACCCGGATCCGCAATGGGTTATTGGTAACGTTGAACGAAAAACGGAGCGTTACGAGCGTGGTATTCAAATTGAGGACCGGAGTGCAGGGATTGTCGGCTTTTCAAACGGCTGCATCGGTATGCTTCTACAGGAGATCGGCAGACCGAACTATCAAGGCGGTATTGTTTACGGGACAGACGGCATCGCGGATGTAACAGAGGCGCGCGTCCGCCTTCTAAGTAATAAGGCTACAGACTGGGAAGAACGTCCTTCTGATGGTAGGAACCAACACGTTGCGCAAGCGGCTGAACTCGTTGAATGGATTGAGGGCGGTCCAGAACATCGTGGTGAGGCAAAACATGGACGTGCTTCCGTTGAAATTATTATGGCGATCTATGAGTCCGCACGGATGCACGAAGTCGTCCAGTTACCGCTCCTGACACATGCGAATCCATTGGATTTGATGATTGAAAGTGGAGATTTACCCATTGAACGCCCGGGACGTTACGATATTCGTGCGTTTCTCTTGCGCGGTGAATCCATGAAACCTGAAGAGTAAGAATTTCCTACAAACATTTAGAGAACCATGCAAATTACACAAGGTGTTACTGTTGGCTTAACAGCATTACGACGCAACAAATTGCGCTCTGTGCTAACGACGCTCGGAATTATCATCGGTATTGCAGCGGTTGTCGCGGTTGTCTCGGTCGGTGGTGGAGCGGAACATTTGATGCTCGCTGAGTTGGAACGGATCGGTGGTGCTGGGTTGATCGTCTGCTTCAGGAAAGGGGAGTTTCGTAGAGAGGACGGTTCGTACGTTGAGAATAAACATCCGGAGTATATTGAATATGAAGACCTCGGTTTTATCCTTGAAAACTGTCCTTCTCTTAAGGGAGCTACGGCACTGTCGCAGTTCAACCTTCCCGTATCGCACAAGCACGTTAACCAGTCGCTTGATGTTTGGGGCGTTACGCCCTACTATGAAGAGGTGAATAACTGGTACATTCAAGCGGGTAGGTTTATCACGCAGAGCGACATGGAGCGGAGAGAACCTGTTTGTGTGATTGGTTCTAAAGTCCGAGAAGACCTGTTTCAAAGGGAAGATCCGATTGGACTTGAACTCAGAGTCGGCAAGGAACGGTTCACTGTCATCGGTGTCATGGAGGAAAAAGGCAATAGTATGGCGAGTGAAGGGTGGGATAATCGTGTGATTATTCCACTCACCACAATGGAGATACGGTTTATCGGGCAACAGAAGGGGTGGATCTTCTTATGGGCGCAAGCCGAGAGTTATGAAAAGGTCGAGCAAGCCGTCGCTGAGGTCAAAGTCGCGATGCGCCAGCAGCACGGCGATGAAAAATATTTTGAATTTTTTACTGCTAAAGAGATTATAAAGCAGGTAGGTAACGTGAGTCGGATTATTCAGGTCCTCCTCGGTGGCGTTGCGAGTGTTGCTTTGTTCGTTGGGGGTATCGGTATCATGAATATCATGTTAGTTTCCGTAACGGAGCGAACTCGTGAGATTGGCTTACGCAAAGCCATCGGCGCGAAACGCCGCGATATCTTGATTCAGTTCTTGATTGAAGCGATCGTTTTAAGCGTTTGCGGCGGACTCATCGGCATTTTCATCGGAAGTAGCCTCGCTTCCGTTTCTGGTCTGGTTATTTCAAAACTCATGCAGGCGAGTTGGCCTGCTGTTGTCTCTGTCCAAGCTGCTTTGATCGCTTTTAGCGTCTCGGCGTTCATCGGTGTATTTTTCGGACTCTATCCGGCGAACAAAGCCGCCGGCCTCACACCAACAGAAGCCCTACGTCATGAGTAGCAATCGGTTATTGGTGCGGAACGTCCTAACCACTCATTAAAGGAGTATATGCTGTGTCAAATCAGACAACGAAAGTCCGCGCCGCTGTCGTTGGACTTGGTTGGCCCGGAATTCAACATCTCAAAGGCTATATTGCTGATCCGCGTTCAGAGGTTATTGCTGTTTGCGACTTGGATAAGAAACATGCCCGGAGCGTCGCGAAGGAATATAAAGTCTCGCGTGTTTATACCGATCATCTGAAAATGTTGGAAAATGACGATATTGATGCTGTTAGCGTCTGTCTACCGAATTTTCTGCACGCCCCTATTTCAATTGATACGTTAAGTGCTGGCAAACATGTGCTTTGTGAGAAACCTCCTGCCCGAAGTGCTCAGGAAGCAGTGGCTATGGCTGATGCAGCACACCAAAATAGTAAGACTTTAATGTATGCCCTCGTGCAACGGTTTGATGGGAGTACACAACGGCTCAAACGGTTGGTACGAAGGGGCGAACTCGGCGAAATTTACTTTGGCAAAGCCGGTTATGTTCGGCGCCGCGGTGTTCCTGTAGGTAGAGAAGGTTGGTTTGTCGATAGGGAACGTTCTGGTGGCGGGGCACTTATAGATATCGGTGTTCATGCCTTAGATTGTGTCTGGTGGCTGATGAACTCCCCGAGGCCTGTAGAAGTTATGGGGACATCGTATTCTCACTTTAAGCATCTGGTGCCTGATGATATTAAATACGATGTTGATGATGCGACCTTTGCGCAGATCCGTTTTGAAAACGGGGCGACTATTATCCTTGAAACAACGTGGGCACTGAACCTACCGGGCGACAATTATATTAAAGTGGCAGGTACGAAAGCGGGCGCGACGCTCAGTCCTTTCACACTTTACACGGAAGAAGACGGCAAGGAGTTGGATAAACCACTTGATGCGCCATCGATTAACGGCTTTGACGAAGAGGTAAAACACTTCGTAGCGTGCATAATTGACGGGACGGAACCTATCTCCTCAGCGCAACAAGGTATCATGCTGATGCAGATGCTTGACGGTATTTACGAATCCGCGGAGAAGGGTCGGTCTGTACCTATTGCGGATTTAAGTGTCGCGACCGAATGAAATCCCTCTATTTGACGTTCCATGTCTATCTGGCGTTCGCGCGGACATCTTTTCAGAGGCAGATGCAATATAGGATCGCGAACCTTGCGGGTTTAACGACCAATTTCTTCTTTCTGTTGGTGCAGGTTTTTGTCTATATCGCCTTCTATAAAGCCAGTACGGTGCCACAACCTCTCAATATAGATGACATCATTACCTATTTCGTCCTGTGCCAGGCATCCCTAATGCTCATGCCGTTATGGGGCGGTCGCGAAATTGCGGACACCGTTAGAAGTGGCAGCGTCGCACTCCAACTAACGAAGCCAGTTGATTTTCAGACATATTGGTTCGCGGATGAATGTGGTAGAGCCTGCTATTACTTACTCATGCGCGGGTTTCCGACCTTTCTTATCAGTCTTCTCTTCTTCAAGGTTACAATTCCACAGCAGCCCAGCGTCTTATTAGCGTTTACAGTTTCAATGATGCTTGCTATTTTCATGAGTGCTGCGATCACGATCACAATTTTTAGCAGTGCGTTCTGGACCCTGGATACGACAGGAATTTCTGGAATATCTGCATCTGTAATCACCTTCTTTTCTGGCATATTGGTGCCGATCGCGCTATGGCCCGAATGGTTGGCACATATCGCCGACTGGCTGCCATTCAGCGGCTTGATTGATGTGCCGTTTAGTATCTATTTGGGCAAGGTTACAGGTATCGAAGTCTGGCGTGCTATCGGAAAACAGATGGCGTGGAGCCTCTTTTTTTTGGGGTTAGGACGCTTCCTTTTAAGTCGAGGGTTTTCGCGGTTGGTTATACAAGGCGGTTAGTAGACACTCCGAAAAAATGTACCATCTTTCTCTTTACTTCCATTTTGTCAAGCTCCGCATCCGATCGCAGATGGAATACCGGCTCTCGTTTGTTATTGAGCTATTTGCCCAAGCGTGTATCTCCGTCATCGATTTTTTCATGATTGCCCTTCTGTTTGACCGTTTCAAAGAATTAGCGGGATGGAGTCTGTGGGAAGTTGGATTCCTCTATGGGATGATTGGTATCTGTTTTGCAGTTGCTGAAATGATTGGCAGGGGGGTTGATACGTTTCAACGAAGTGTAGTGCGCGGTGACTTTGATACAATGCTTATCCGACCGCTCGGCACTTTCTTTCAAGTTTTTGCGCATGAATTCCTACTCCGTCGGATCGGGCGGTTGGCGCAAGCCCTGGTTGTCTTGCTTATTGCTAATTCGCAGTTAACTATAGACTGGTCATTTGCCAAGTTTGGATATCTATTGATTTCACTCGCAAGTGGGACATGCTTTTTTATCGGTCTTTTCGTGATTGGCGCGACGAGCTGTTTCTGGACTGTCCAATCTATTGAGATTATTAATATTTTCACGCACGGTGGCGTTTTTATGGGAAGTTATCCGTTTTCTATCTATCGATGGTGGTTTCGGCACTTCTTCACCTTTGTTATCCCGCTGGCGTGTGTTAACTACTTTCCGTCCCTTTTTCTGCTGGGAAAAGTTGGATCGTTAGGTGTTTCACCGATTGGTGTGCAATTAGCCCCTTTCGCGGGCTTCCTCTTTCTGGGTATCACGATACTGTTCTGGAGATGGGGGGTCTTGCATTATCAGAGTACAGGACATTGAATGGTTATTAGTTGTTGGTTGTTGGTTAAAGGTGTGTTTGTAACAATTCTCGCTTAAAAAAATATGATTGAAGTTGATAACCTTAGCAAAACCTTCAAAGTCTATCATCACCGCAAAGGATTTTTCGGGAGTTTTGTGAATCTCTTTTCTCGCAAACACCGTATCGTCCAAGCAGTGGACAAAATCTCCTTTACCGTAGCACGCGGTGAAATCGTTGGATATTTAGGACCTAACGGTGCTGGAAAATCAACAACTATCAAGATGTTGACCGGTATTTTAGTGCCTTCATCGGGCAGTGTGACTGTGAACGGTTATATCCCGCATCGGCAACGGAAGGAAAATGCTAAACACATTGGTGTCGTATTTGGGCAGCGCTCACATCTATGGTTCGATTTACCAGTTCAAGAATCATTTGCGTTGCTACAGTGTATCTATCGCATTCCAGAGACACAATACCGCCACAATGTTGAGATGTTTGACGAATTACTCGACCTTGGTGATTTTTTCCGGACCCCTGTCCGTCAGTTGAGTCTCGGTCAACGAATGCGTGCAGATATCGCTGCTGCGCTGCTCCACAACCCAGATGTGTTGTTCCTTGACGAGCCGACTATTGGGTTGGATGTGGTTGCGAAGGCACGTATCCGACAGTTTATCCAGCGAATTAACGCTGAACGACAGGTCACGGTTGTGTTGACGACGCACGATTTAGACGATGTTGAGAAGTTGTGCAAACGTGTTATTCTCATTGACAATGCGCGTCTCCGTTTTGATGGGGAACTCACTACACTGCGACGATTGCTTTCGACGGAACGGCTGTTGAGTGTCGATTACGCAGAAGTCTATCCAGACGTTGGTATTCCCAATGCGGATATTGTGTATCAGGAAGGTGCTCGCGTGCAGTATCGATTCTCTCCAGAAGAGATTAGCGCGGCGGATCTCATTGGTGCGATCCTCAAAAAGTTCAGAATTATAGATGTATCGATTCAGGAACCCGATATTGAGGACCTAATCAAAACCGTATACGAGGATAACCTTACGCTTGAGCGTAAGTTGGCGGAGCCGGTATCTCCGGACGTATAGGCGAATTGACTTGACAAACCGAAAATCTGCAGGGTAAAATGTATAAGGTTTTACTGAATCTAATTTCTGAAATTTAAAGGAGAGATACAAATGAATTTAAGAGATATGAGCGCAATTTGCGTCCTCGGCGTATTCTTGGCAATGTTATCGTATGTCAACGCCGCTGATGCACAAGATTTCGTAACAGATGGGCTTGTCGCTATATATACCCTCAATGAAGCAGATATAGAGGGCAAAACTGTCAAAGATATCTTTGGTGGCAAAGATGCGAAAATAGAAGGCACTCTCACATCTGTCGAAGGTGCGACCGATGGCACTGGAGAGGCGTTGGAATTTGAAGGGGACAGTTACATCGAAATCCCAGCGATGGGTGAGTTTGAGCATGTGAGTATTGAATGTTACGCACTGGAGGGTCAGTTCGGCGGCATTCAAGGTATCGTGTCAACATGGATGTGGGCAGCGGGTAAAGTTCATTTCAAATTCGAGGGAAACCAAATCCAAGTCCATAAGAATGATGGCGTGAAAATCCGTTTAAATGCTGAGGAGGAGCGGTGGTATCACATCATTTACACCAGCAATACCAAAGATAACGAACTCAAGCTCTATGTTGATGGTGAGTTGGTTGATGAGGGGAACGCAGGTACGACCCCTGAACTGATGGATGAACGCCGTATCGGTAGCGAACACGACGGTAGATTTCTGATCGGTATGATTGATAATGTCCGTATTTACGATCGGATTCTTGACGAAGATGAGGTTGCACAGAATTTTGAGTCACAAAGCGATCAATTGCCTGTCGAACCTGCTGGAAAACTCTCAATGACTTGGGGATACCTCAAGGGATTGAGGAATTAATTTTTTAGCGATTAAATACGGAGTGAAATTCATCGTTAAGAAAGCGGTTATTCCCATTGCTGGATACGGGACACGCCTTTTCCCGGCGACGAAAGCCGTACCGAAAGCTCTCTTTCCAATTATCAGTCAAGACGGTTTCGCAAAACCGGTCATTCAGTTGATTATTGAAGAGGCACTAACGGCTGGTGTGGAAGAGGTGTGTCTCGTTACTCAGCCGCAACAGGTTGAACCGATTGCCGACTATTTTTCTGGCACCGTTGCGGATGCGATTCGCGAAAAGACGGAGTTGGCAGTACAGGCAGATCGTCTGGAAGAGATAGGTGAACGGTTACATTTCGCAATACAGGCGGAACCTCAAGGGTTTGGGCATGCTATCTATTGTGCCAAGGATTTCGCTGCTGGCGAACCGGTCATAATTCTGCTTGGCGACCATCTCTATATTTCGGAATCAGACATCACTTGCGCTAAACAGCTGGTGGATGTCTACGAGGAAGTTGAGCAGTCTGTCACAAGTCTTGATCTCTGTCCTGAAAGTGAGCTCTCGGTCAACGGGATTGTTCACGGAAACCCTTCTGTTGAATCCTCACGACTCTATACATTGACGCAAATTGCCGAAAAACCGACGGTCGAGTTCGCGCAAGAACATTTGCGCGTGGAAGGCATTCCAGAAAAGGAGTATCTCTGCAACTTCGGCATAGACCTCCTCACGCCTCTCCTTTTTGACATTCTGGATTATAACTACAAGCACCAAGTTCTAACGCACGGCGAGATTCAATTGCGGGATGCGATGACGGAAATGATACGACAGGAAGGCATGTATGGTTATCGGGTCGCTGGCGAACGTTATGATACAGGGAACCCGCAGGAGCTGCTAAGGACTGTCTATGCCTTTGGATTGCAAAGTCCCTATCGGGAAGTACTCGTCCATTAGATAAGATCCACGCGAAAATTAGAAACGGGCAGTTTGAGTTATCTGTACGCCTCATAAGACACAAACTAACAGTTTGTGCTACAAAGAATCTCTTAATCTAATGTTTCCCCGACCTCTAATTCAATAATTTCCACATCCTGAGATGCTGTCAACTTACGAAGTTCTTCAGGTGTGCCTGTCAACACCGGAAAGGTCCCGTAGTGGATGGGCAGAATTGCTGGCACGTTGAGCAATTGTGCGGCGTAGGCGGCTTCACGCGGTCCCATCGTAAAGTGGTCGCCAATGGGAAGCAGTGCCAAATCGGGTTGGTAGATCTCGCCGATAATACGCATGTCCCCGAAGACGTTGGTGTCTCCGGCGTGATAGATTTTGTAGCCGTTCCCAAATTCAATCACATAGCCAGCTGGTTCACCCAGATAAACTGTCGTGCCGTCCTCTTCCGTGAAGCTGCTACTATGGTTTGCTGAAACCATTGTTGCCTTTATGTTACCAACTGTGACAGTCCCACCCTTGTTCATTCCAACTGTGTTTTCAACGCCTTGTTTACCAAGCCATCCTGCGATTTCGACGATGGAGACGACTGTGGGAGCATAAGTTTTGGCGAGTGGCACGGCATCGCTAATATGATCGGCATGTCCGTGTGTTATGAGAATAATGTCAAGGTTGTGGAATATCTTGAGTTCATCAGGACACACTGGGTTGTGAGTCACCCATGGATCAATGAGGAGTGTTTGTTCGTCTGCTTCGATTTTAAAGGTAGAATGTCCGAGCCATGTCAGACGAATACCGTTGTCGAGTTTCATTTTCTTTTTCCTAAGATTTCCTTTAGTCTGTTAGCGATAATTTCTATTTCTTCGGGCATGAGGGTTTGTCCGTTGATAAAGACACCGTTCGCGCCTGCTCCTGCGATGTCAATGGCGGGATCACCCGTTCGCAGCTGCTGGAGGATTTCGTCTCGTGTGATACCGAGTTCTTCTGCGTCGAATCGGATTTCGGTGCGTGGCATGGGTTGCCCGGCTTCAGATGGGAAACTGCGGTGTACTGTAACGCCTTGGATGTTCTCGAAAATCTCAGTATAATAGGTAACCTGATCTTCGTAAGATTGCTGTAGTTGTTCGTGATCCTGACCGAGATACCACTCCACGGCGGCGAGCAGCCCGACCAATTCCTCTTTGCCGACTTTCATACCCCTACCAATAAACGGATGCGGTGGTCCATTGAAAGCAATCGCTTCAATCAGCGATTTTGTCCCGACGATTAATCCACTGCTCTGTGGCCCGTGTAATCCTTTTCCGCCACTAAAGAGTGCCAGATCCGCGCCCATCTGCGTGAAACGCCATAAGTTTTCTGGGGGTGGTAGCTGCGCGGCGGCATCAACGATAAGCGGGACATTGTGCTTTTTGGCAATACTGATGGCTTGTTCATAGGGGACCCAGAGATGTTCCCTACTCGGATTTGCGAAGTAAAAGATTGCGGCGGTTTTTTCGGTGATGGCGTTTTCGAGTTCGTCGGAGGTCGTGCCGTTTTCATCGCCTATCTCTACAAATCTAACGCCGACCTGTCGCACTGCAAAATCGTATCCGACGCGACCGTGGCGGTGTACGATGACTTCACTTTTCATTGTGGGCAGTTGGAAACCGCCCCTACCGGGGGAGGGGTGGAGCGGTAATTTCTCACGTTTGGTAGCATCGAGTCCAGTGATGCACGCAGCAGTGCTGAGCGTTAGGGCAGCAGCGGCACCACAAGAGACGTACGCCGCCTCGTTGTGGGTAAGTTTCGCAATTTCTTCACCGACCCGTTTTTGCAGTTCGATGATGTCTACGAAATGTTTCGAGGCATCGGCCATCGCTGCAACGACCTCAGGGGGCATGATAGAGCCACCGAGTCGTGTAAGCGTTGCGTTCCCGTTAATGACTGTATGAATACCGAGGCGTTTGTAGATGCTCATCCTACTTCTTCGCCGTCTAATTTACCGACGCGGAGATCAATCTCATCTCGAGATTCCATCTTGTCCACTTTACCGTCCGCCATGTGGAAGATACGGTCGGAAACGTCTAACATCTTATGGTCGTGTGTCGCAGTGATGATGGTTACGCCGTTTTCTACATTAAGTCGACGGAGCAAAGCGATAATTTCTAACCCAGTTTTAGTGTCGAGATTTCCTGTCGGTTCGTCAGCGAGGACGATCGCTGGATCGTTGGCGAGGGAACGTGCGATTGCGACGCGCTGTTGCTGTCCGCCGGAGAGTTCCAACGGTTTGTGTTGTACACGATCACCGAGTCCAACGAGTGAAAGCAGATCAACACCCTTTTCCCTGCTTTCATCGGCACTCATACCCGCGAAAATCATCGGGAGAGAGACGTTTTCGAGTGCTGTCATAACAGGGATGAGATTGAAGGCCTGAAAGATGTAACCAATCTTTCGGCAGCGGAGCCATGCGAGTTCATAGGCATCGAGTTGTGCGATGTCTACTTCGTCAATGTAGACTCTGCCTTCGGTTGGTTTATCGAGTCCCCCAATCATATTGAAGAGCGTTGATTTTCCCGAACCAGAGGGACCCATGATGGAGATGTATTCACCGCGTTGGATTTGGAAGTTGACACCGCGAAGGGCATCAACGGTCTGCGTTCCCATCTCATAGCGTTTAATGAGGTTCCGCACGCGGACTGTGTTTTCTTTTGGCAGGACGCGTTGGAACTTTTCTGGTGTTTCGGCGAGAATTGCATTGACATCGCCTATTTCTGTCGGTATATTCATTTTTCTCTCCAGTAGATAACTATCGAAAATTTACTTTATTGCTTACCGTCTCTGTAAAAATCCAAAAATACCTTGTTTTTCAGGTTCGGGTTCTGGTGTTGCAGGCGCGTTCTGTCGGTTGTCAGGGATAGCGAACCCGATAAAATTCCGTTTGCCGAGTTGCTGCATAAACGTAAAGAGCGAGGTTTCAGCCTCTTTTCGAGTCAGTTGGTACTGATTTTGAACACCCTTGACGATCTGTGAAATGGTATGCTTACCATCACACTTCTGCCATACATAAGTCCCGATGGAATCCAACACAATTACTCTTTTATCTGGAAGCATAAAGAGTTTACTGGCAAGTCGGATCCAGAGTTTGTCTTTCTGGGGGACCACAAGCGATGCTTCGCCCTT
This sequence comes from Candidatus Poribacteria bacterium, assembly GCA_965232115.1. Classification (GTDB taxonomy): domain Bacteria; phylum Poribacteria; class WGA-4E; order WGA-4E; family WGA-3G; genus WGA-3G. Next base: position 328,138 of record OZ246958.1, on the reverse strand, counting down.
GTCGTCTATTTCCCATGTAATCAATTGGTTGCGCACAGGAAATGATTTCATGACCTGTGTGCGATCTACATCAGGACGTTTCTTAAGTTTGAGAGTGTATAAGAGTTTGTTTAGCATTTTTTTTACTGGTAACTTATAACTTCTTAACCAAAAACTATCAATGGCATTCAATGCTCTCAGCGACCTTTTGGACAGTTGAGGATGCGTCGGTATTGCTGATGGATTGGATAACATAGATACGGTTAGAGTGATTACATCGCCATAAATGAAAGACAAGTGTTGTCCGTTTGGAGAGCTTATCGAGCATCAACACGGGTGTAAGCGGGACACCATCATAGAGCCTTGTCTGTTGTCCAATGAGTGTAAGGTATTCGTCTTCGGTGTTCGTGTGCGATGTCACTTCAAACCCGTAGCCGCGAATTGCTTTTGCGTATTTGGCGCGGAACCATGTTTCAAGCGGGTTCGGTGTATCTGTATAGTCGCTTAGCATCACCTCTGCGGGTCCGTACCGCTCAACACTAAGACTCCCTCTGTCAGACGCTTGAGGTGCTTTGTATTCAACTGTGCCGTTATTCCGTAGGCGACCGCCTGCCGATTTAGCGAGTTTTATCACACTTTGAAAACGTTCTTTTTTCGCGACGAAGGCGAACAGCAGGTAACCACTTAGCAGTTTTTGACGTTCTAATTTGTATTCTGTGGGGACACCTAACTTAAGTCCATAAGCACTCCAGAGCGTCTGTGGCGCGTCTCTGTGGTCGGTAATTGACTGAAAAATACGGAGGACTGTTGGTCGCCAGTTTTCTTTGAGCCGTCCCATCACTTGGACGATCGTAATCCGTTTTCCGGCGTGGAAGATCAGTCCATTGGCACGAATACTCCCCTTCCAGCTAAAACCGAGGACGTTACGCCCCTCAAAAAACTCGGGGTCTTTAATGAGATTGACGTTCCGACGGAAAGAAAGTTCAGCACCTTTCTTATAGGTTTTGCGAATCAGTTTAAAATATTCGTCGAGCGTTGCGTGGAGATCGGGTTTTTTGCGTCGGGTGTGCGCCCATTTAAGTTCGAGACGCGGCATTTCAGCGTCGTCAAGTCGCAAGTAACCTGTTTTCTGGTCTCCACTGAGTCCACTGAGTTCCCAAGTTGTCGGGATTTCAAGTTGTATGCCTGCCCAGCCAAAAACAGTCCAGTCCATAGCGGTTATAAGTTATAGGTTATAAGTTATAAGTTAAGAAGATTTTCGGTAACAATACGCCTCTTAACTTATAACCAAGAACCAAGACTCCCTAAAACGGTTTGACGATTACGGCTTTTGAGACAAGCGCGATCGCAACGGTTCCCATACCGATGAGACCGACCCCGCAGGCGAATCCTGCTGCAAGTACCGGATTGAACATATACCAACGTCGCATTCCGAATCGTTTAATCATGTAGAACCGCCCAATAATTGCGCCGAGTAATCGGGCAACCATACTGCCTGGGTCTGCCCCGATACCCCCAACGATACCGTAAAACCACATTGAAGGTAATTTAAAGACCCACAACATACCGTAGAGAGCAAGGCTTGAAGTAAATCCTGCGGAGACATAATCGCCGCGAATCGCCTGAAGCATTTCGCTATTTCCGTCCCGTAGGGATGTTTTCCAGAGTGCTTCGTTTGTAGCGTTAATGGGCCACATCATCTGTGCGAACGGGTACTGTGCACTCGGGATCGGAGCGATCTTCCAGATGAAGTGGAGGACGACAATTCCACTGACGAGCAAAATCGGCATAATTAGCAGCGTACCTGCAAGGTTTGAGGTAAAGGTTGTGCCGGTCAATTCGAGCACGCGCCACCCCTGTGTGCCACGTCCATAATCCTCGTCTGGTAGTGGTGCAAACCAGATGTCTATCTCTTCGTAGCGACTCAAGATAAATGTGATTTCGTGCAGGTATGGGATTTCAAAAAGGTCTCGTCCGAGAACCCCGAAAGTCCGCGCCGTAATATAGGAATTAATCGGTGTGTACAAGAATGCGTAGCCGATCAAGAAACTGAGTGGGAAATTCGGGACCATCCAATGAATAAGCCAAACGAATCCAGCCATACCAACGAGCCACATTAAGCCCATCAACCATATCGGGAAATCGCCGCGATTTGGAGGCGTTGCGAAGGAACCGCGTTCGCCTGCTCTTTTCTGAGCCTTCCGTAGTTTGAAGAGCATCGGAATCGAAGCAGCCATACCGACGACAGCGAGGCTAAAGGATTTACCCATGCCGTAGCTAAACCAGAAATCCAGGTTGTTGAATAAAGTAACACCCCGGACATCCAGTCCTGGGTTCCATTGATGGAGAATCTCATACCGATATAGGATTTGTGGGTTCAAGATAAATTGCGATGCCATTGCGGTTACGAATTCTGACATGATAATCGGGAATGGCATCACGAACCCGATGAGCATCTGTCCGAAATCGGTTCGGAAAGCGAAGACCCCTGTTGGTGCGAAACCTTCGATGCTCTGTGTGAAATCTATCCACGGGATTTTCAATATCTGAATCGGTTGGCTCATCATGACCCCAGTCAATGAAGGCACCCCGATATAGAGGAATCCCCAGATTAACCCAGCCATGGAGCCGATAGAGAAGACGCGCCATCGCCATGTCTCTTCTTTCCCTGTTGTTTCTGCGAGTGCGGTTGCGCCTTGTGCGGCAATTGGTGCCATTGGATATGGGAGCCGCTCGAGGTCCGCCGTGAGTCGGAACAAAATATATTGTCCGCTAACGAATCGCAACGTGCCGAGCAGCTTTCCGGCAAGGTAGATAGCAATAGGCAGAAACCAGTCTGGATGCAGCAGGCTGCGCGTAAGTACACCGACAGAATCACCGGCAGGCACAATCCACTCTGGAATTTTATCGGCGATTTCGTAGGAAGCTGCTTGGGGTGTATTGATAAAGTAGGCGTACCAGATAAAGTTCCGGTACTGCATTCCACTGCCGACAGCGGCTCCGGTTAATCCGAGAAGCATATAGAGCTCCTGTCGCCGGGCAGTTGTGAAGGAACGCCGCGCGAGTTCAGTGAATAGAATAACGGCAACCCAAGGTGCCGCTTCAGCCCCGGATTGACCGGATACGTAACTGAGATAGATGGAGCCAGGCATCATCAGCAAGCCAACGAAAAGTGCGCCAACAAACACCTTGACCGTTAGCCCCGACTCAAAGGTACGGATACCGCCTTCAATGTCGTATCGCTGCGCCCAAGCTTGCCATTCATCTGCTTGTGATACTCTTTCTCTCGCCAAGTTGAAAGTTCTCCTTTTATTGGCTATCGGCTATTGGAAACCGTCAGTAGTTGTGGCGGGTGAGGATGTTTACAACTGCCACACGTTTTGCTACCTGCCGACCGCCATTCCTTATTCGTCGCTTGGTTCTTCAGTGCTGTCAGTATCTCGCAATTCTTCCCAGAAATGCGCGGTGAAGATGCCCACTGTTAGTACAAGTGCTGAGAACATCTGCCACTGCCAACGCCCTTCAAGGACGAGAATGCTGAACAGCCATAAGAAAGTGCCAATGATGATGATAAGACTCGCTAATTTTTCCATATTTATTCGCTATACGCTATTCGCTAACCGTTATCAGCGAACAACCCTTCCTCCTCTAATCCGCTGGTGCCGGGACGGGCTCGAGTTGCCCTGTTGCCGGTTCGTCTGTTCCTTCCGTTCTACCGCGTTCATGGAATTCTGCTCGGATATCGACGCTGAACGTCCGCCAAATCAGAAGTTGTTTCCGCAATAGATTGAGGAAACGTCGGTTCACACGTTTCCAAGAGGCGATCTCGCCGCTCTCACGATGCACATCCAGTGTAATCTTATAGAGATCTTCCTCTTCTCCACCTACGGGCGATGTAACGAATTGGATGGATTGGCTTACACCTAAATCATAAGGTGCTAACCATACCATCATACTAATCTGATAGGCGTCTTCACCTTCAGATTCTACAGTGCTGAAGGCGACTTGGTCGGTATAGAAATCACTGGCGGATTCATCAGCATGTGCCTCGAAGTAGTCGCGCATGAATACGTTCAAGCCGAGTGACTCCTCTTCAAGGACAGTGAAGGGGAGGTTAAAATGCCAGACATCACCTTCGGGTTCTGGGAGTTTCCATTTACGTTCAATATCGGGAACTGCCATACGTGAGGCTTTGATTGCCGGATATAGGGTACTCAGTAGAACGACAATCATGACGATAATCGTTGCAACGACAGTCGACATTGAGGAATAGTTGAGGGTCAACCCGGCGAGCCATCCGAAGTTTACGAGAGTTGTTGCGATGGCTTGTCCCATGAGATATCCGAGCACTGCGCCGACGATAGCGTATACACACGCCTCTGCGAGGAATAGGAAGGCAATATGTACGGGCGCGAGTCCGACGGAACTATAGATACTGATTTCTCGGACGCGCTCATAGACTGCCCCAAGCATGGTGTTGAGCACGATAAGCGCAGCGATGAGAATCGGTACGAATAGATTGCCCATCCCGCTGAAACTTGTCATTCCAATACTGCTGTAGAGATATGTGTCTTTATCACGACCGACGAAGAAGTCAAGAGCAATACGGTTCATGAGGGGTGCCATGATAAGGTCCAGCTTATCAACCGCACCTAACAATTCTGGGTCATCCGTTTGTGGTTCCATGTTGACAGCGACGCTTCGGAGCGTGCCCCCTTGGTTCATAACCACCTCGTAGGGCAGGATAGCAACGCTATCCGGCGTGAGGTGGAGATACTTTTGTAACTCGCCTTCCAGCGTTTCATCGCCGGTTGCCCCACGACTGCGTTGCTGTTGCATCAACTGATAATCAACAGGTGTGAGTTCTTCGCCGTCGTTATCTGTAAGATCCTTGAAACCGATACCAAGGACACCGACAACGGTAAAGTCTGCACCATAGACAGAGACAGTTGCCTTGCCCATATCGCTTTCGGTAATTTTCAACAATTCCGCCATTCCTTTGGGTAGCACGATAGCATAGGGCCATTCTGTCGGCCACTCCCCAGCGTCAGCGGGGTTGAACCACTTTCCGTATTGAAGGTATCTGTTGATACCACTGACCTCGGGTTCTGCTTCGTTCATGCCGACAAGCATATTCGCAGCAAAAGTTAGTGCCTCACCCGTAAGTGCATGGGTTGGAGGCGAGGGATCCGCAGGATTCGCTGTACGTGTGAGTTGAACAAAGGATTGGTCTCCGGTACCTGAGGATTGGTACCAGGCTCGCGGTGCGACAGAATTCCGAACGATAAGGACAGATTCTTCATCTACTTTTTCAATAAAACCACCTCGTTCTAAAGTCGCTATTTCTTCCGCAACATTGATCGGTTGTTGTCCCTGCTTGACCAGGATTTCGTTTTTGCGTGCCAGCAGCCGTTCCAGAGCGGTGAGTGTGATTTGCGTCTTCTGCATGTCGTTCAGAACAGAGGTAAGCACGGGTTCTTCTAACGGACGCCAGTATTGGTCTCGGATGAGAAGTCCTGTATAACGAGGCGTTACCTGCGGGAGACTCGTTCTATTCGGATGCATGAACGTCCGCACAGAGGTAAACGAGATGACAGTGAAGGTAAGGATTACCAATGTGCAGCAGGTTAGGATTGTCCGTCCTTTCCGTTTTCGCATGTTGGAGATCCCCAAACTAAACGCTGCGGCACTCGCGCTTAACCGTCCGACATCTGCTTTGTAAACCTTGCTTCCCTCCTGCCGAATCTTTTCAAGTTGTTCCTCGAATTTTCGGACAATGATACTGATGACAATAACTGTCAAGGCAAGCACAACGAATGCAATGAGAATAATCACAGGTGTCGTTGTGATCTGGAATGCGGGATGAACCTGGCTGAGGAAGAAGAAGACGAGTAAAAAGATCCCGAATGAGCCTAAAATCTGTTTGTGGATATTCGGGAAACCGAAGATGAGCCGTTCCATAAAGTAAGCGAACGGCATTAACAAGGCGAGATAGAACATCACACCGTTGACAACATCGTTTCCGGTCTGTTTGACATCAGGATATGCGCGTGATTCGTAGCCCCATGCCGCGCGCGCCAACTTGAGTGCTTGCTGGTAATCATTTTGTAGCAGCTCCGTCTCTGCGCGGGCCAGATACTCGTTCGCAAATTGATGGAGCTTATCAAGCCGGTCGCTGGAGATACCGAACCGTTTGTAGAGTTGTGATCGGTTTTCGTCGAGCCACCACATATCTCGGACAACGACGTACGGCGTAAGACGAATCCGGCCGTTCTCACGGACGACAAATCCTTCGCCGGTATAGAGCGTCGGATTTTTCATACCGCTTTTTGTGGCTTTGATAAGTAAGAGACGTTTACCGATTTGCCCATAAGCCATTCCGACCTTAATACGAGTATTCGGTTCGCTGTAAACGAGGGCAATCGGTTCGGCTGCAGAGACACCTTCCTGCTGCCACGGTTTTGACATCCCATATTTTTCTGGCGCGCTATCGGTGAGTGCATCGTAGACTTCAAGTTCCCGGAGGGTTCGCAGATACCGTTGATCGACGAGATCGTAGATAGTTGTGGATACGCACGGGAATGTGACGACCCGACACCCACGTCTGCGGGTATTGATCGGGATTTTATTGGGAAGCAGTTCCGCGCCGTAGTTCCCTAAATCAGGCGCATAGACGATGTCCCCAGAGTCTGGGTCAAGGATATAGGCTTCGACTTCTTGCACACCCCTGAGACGACGGGTGGCTCTGCCTTCCATGGCTAACCCGGCAACTTCAAAGTTGCCTTTATTATCACCCATAACAAACAGGTCTCCACGGACACCCATCATGGTTTTATGCTTTCTGCGGAGCGTCAAGATTGGATAGGGGACCGGTTTATTGGGGAGTGCGGATTCACGAGCATCAAATTCAACGACGTCGCCGAAGAGGTTACAGTAGAAATTTCCGACGCGTGCGGCGGTTGGCATTTCTTCATCGCGGAGTGCTTGGATAAGCAAGGATGCAAGCGTCTGTGCTTGTTGATGGAGGTTGCCGCCTTCGCGTAGATCGACCCGCTCAATTGTATCAAGTGGTGTGTCGGTTAGAACGCGTGCGTCTTCGATAGTTGCGAAAGCGATACCTGTTTTTCCGACGAGCGTTGCGACTTCGCTGTCAAAGGCGATCTTACCTGGGATGTAGGTTTTCCAAGTTTTTCCACCACTTGCGGAGATAGCATTAACGAAGTTTGAATCGCCGCCGAGACCCGCGATTGAAATGAGGGTTTTAATGTCCTCAATTTCGTCATCAGAGAAGGTTTCTGGATCCTCGTGTCGTAGGCGGAGCATCGCGTCCAGCTGCTCGCGCGTTCGGATATTATTCTTCCGATTTTTCTTTGCTGTGCGGACATCGTTTCGGATGAAACGTTCAACCTCTTTGCGGATATAGTCCATATCCTTGAGCATGTCTTCGGAGGGTTCCCCTTGGTTGCGCCACTGCTCGAACTGCATCTTCATTAAGCGACTCACACCGCTGAGTCCTGTGAGTTTGCTGAAATGGGAGCTGAGCAGTGTTTCAAGGGTTTTTCCTTCAAGGGCGGATTTATCGGAGATACCGCCAGCCACTGTCCATTGGCGTGCCATGACGGCTTGTCGGATCTGGTCATCTGTCCACTGCCAGAGTTTCCGGACGCGGACCCCAAAATCGGCATCCTCTGCATAGGATGCGAGTTGGTTGCCGATACTTGCAAACTCTCGGCGCAGAACGAATTCAGGCTGTTGGTCATAGAACCATCCCTTGTTGAACACACCAAATTGATCCGATTGAGAGGAGAGGTCGATGCTAATATAGAGAGAGGTGTAGTAGCGATTGAAGAGGTCTTGAAGTGCAATAGCGGCTTCAATCTGTCCAAGTTTCCGATTATATTCTCCGGTATCGATGCGGAGCATCTTTTCAATACGGCTCTGAATGTTACGGAATCGCGCGTTTCGGAGGGTTAGCATATTATCGCGCAGTAGGGTCTTCGTCTCTGTATCAAGGTCGGTATCTAAAGTAGATAGCCGGCCTATGAGATTTTCAAGTGCGATTATGTCTGTTTCCGAGCGTCTTTTGACGGTCGTCAAGAGTTCTGCTTCCGTGATGTGTGATGCGATGTGGGCGCGTAACTTGAGAGCCTGCTCTGCTTCAGTGTCTGAAAGATAGTTTTCCAAGATGAGTTTTTCTTCCTCTAAGTATTCTCTTCCAAGCGTCTCAGCAGTTGCCATCAAGTTTTGAATGCGAGTGCGTTCCAAGCGAGCGTTTCGGAGTCCGATTTCAAAAATGCTCTGCTTGTCTTTGAGCAAATCAGTGATCAGGACAGCGGCATCCGTGATGTCTTCAGATTCCGTTAGGCGTTGTCGGAGTTGTGTGTCAATGGTGTTCAAGCGTTCGATACCGGCTTTAGAGAGGAATTTTCCGCTGTAGAGTAGCATGTTGGTATCTTGTTGCGACGTAGGTGTTTCCTTGAGTTTCCGGATACTCGCCTTAATCTGATCTTCAGCAGCCTTGCTATCAGGGATTTGCGCTAAGATTTTTTCAAGAAGTTGAGATTCTACTTGGATGGCGACCTCAAGGGAGTTGTCGGTTTCTCGCAAGACCTTACGTGCCTGTTTCGCGTCATTGAGTCCATGTAAATCGAGGTGCCGGTCCATGATTTTTTCGGGGGTCCACATGAGGGCGAATTTGCGTTTATCGCTCATCTCCCAGTCTGCGAGTGTTTTGTTTAGCATCTCAATGTCAGGGACCAACTCTTCGGGCAGATCACTTGGGACCGGAATTTCCCACCCTGAACCTTCTTGTACAGGAATCAGGTAGGCATCGTTTGGATGTGTAGCGTATTCGTCGGTTGCGCCGGTTTCTATGGCGCGAATGAGTTTCGCTACAGCCCATGTATCAAGGCGGGCGATCGGCAGTCCAAGCGTTTCAATTAATTCACGTTGTGCCGTGCGGCTTGTGTTTAGCGCAACAGCACGAACATCGGCTAACTCCTTGACGATGTCTCGCAGGAAATGCGTTGTTTGTAGTGCTTCCTTCTTTGAGCGAGCGAGGTTTGCCAATAATATGCTCTTCTCTTCACCAGTGAATTCTTGTTTTTCTCGTTTCCGATTCTTATCTGCTTGCTTCTTTTGACGTTCCGAGAAATCGCGTTGTTGGTTCGTGAGGGTTTCGATCTCGGAGCGGGTTTCTGCCAAGCCGTCTAAGGTGGTCGTCAGAGATTCGAGGTCAGATTTTACGTTATAGATGCCGTGGAAGAAGTCAGAGGGGAGATCGACTAAGACGCTCCGGTCAATTGAGAGCAGGAGTCTTCTCCCTAATTCTTCAAATTCAATAACATCCGTGGACAGTCCGCGGCGTAGCCCGTGCATTGTTGGTGTCCCCGGCGAGTCCGTGTCACTACCGACAATATCCTGCCCGATGCCTTCCATAAATGCTCGCATGCCCGCGAGTCCTTGAAAATGTCCGTCAACTGCGACAAACAGCACGGAGTATCCTGGACGGTATTCGGGGAGGCTAAAGAGCCTTGCGACTTCCATGAGAGTGGCAACACCGCAAGTTGGATCTGCCCCAGGTGCCATAGCAGGCACAATGGACATGGAATCATAGTAAGCCGTAAGGACGATGAGTTCATCGCGTAGCGATGGGTCGCCCCCTTCCAAAAAACCGCGTATATTCTGACCGACCCGACGTTCCCATGTCATCTTTCCTCTGACGCGGGCGTTTACCTGATTTCCTGCGTTGTTTTCTTCTTCGAGTAAGTTAGTGAGAAAATCCGCATCTGCTTTGGAGATCCAGAATCGTGGTATGTTAGCGGGAACTGTACCGAATTTGTTCTCCGCTTCACCTCGGATGGTTGTTTCAGGTTCAATGAAGATAATAGCAGTACCACCGAGCATTGTTGCGTTAATATAGCGGGTACTGGAGTTGAAATCGAGGAGAGCTATGGCCCCTTTTGGTATGAAGATGTGTGCTTCGCTGGCGGCGACGAATTCACCAGATTCATCGATTTGCCCGTCTTGGTTATTGTCAATACCGTCGGTGGCATCGCCTGGGATTTCGTCTGTCCAACCATCGGCATCGTTGTCGATCCCGTCTGTTGCCCATCCAAGAATCTCAGAGAGCAGTGGAATTTCGCCGTATTCATCAATAGTACCGTCTTCATCGTTGTCAATGCCATCGGATGCTTTTTGCAGATGTTCGTTGAGTACATCGTCAGTGATGCTGGCTTCCGTGATACGGTAACGCCGAGCAAGCGATGTGAGGGTATCTCCGTCTTGGAGTTTGTACCAGAATCCCCCGATGTTAGTGCCGTTGAAGTCAGCGAGTTCGCCATCGTCGCCGTAAAGGAGAGGACCGGATAAGCCGCCGGTTGGAATGTATACACTGTTCCCTTCTACAACAGGGGATGGCAGGAATTTATTTCGTTCATCTGTGAGGATAACTTCTTCGGAGATTTGGTAGCTTGCGGCGATGTCTTGGAGTGTTTCGTCTGCCAAGACAGTATGCTTAATTCCATCTGCTAATAGGGAGGTTCGGACGAGATTTGGCCAAAGTGGAGTGAGTTTGAAACTATGTAGGACAGTACCGTCTGGTGAGACTATCTCAATGACGCTATCGCCGTGATCGATCGGCACAGTAACTGGGAACTCTCGACTTTCTACGTTTTGCAAACCGATTTCGACAAATCGGTCAAAAATGTACTTGCTGCCACTTGCGGCTTGTGGGTAACCTGTTACGCGGCTCTCTAAACTTGACAGGCGTGCGATATCTTTCCGAATGTTGCCAATGGACAGATCATCTCGAATTTGGATGGCTGCGGTTTGCCTACCGGTGCTGGAAACCGTTTGCGTGTATGCGATATTGCAGAGTCCACTGATGAGTAAAATAGAAAGACAAAGCATTAAGACACGGCTTGCCCATATATGTTGTGCAGTTAGATTTGCTATGGTACTGAAACGTCTTGAATCGTGCTTGCTCCTACTATGGATTTTCATGTTGTAAAGTCTCCCACCTCTCTCATGTATTTCGTGTTTTATTCTCACGGCGCGAAAAATACCCATAAAAAGCGTGGCGCGTAAAAACCATGCCGACGCTCATCTTAGAAAATAGAATGCGGCTTACGTATTTTTTAGCAAGTTTCTTCTGAACAGAGACCTGCGAATGTCGTGTTAAATAAGGTGTAATAGAGATATTTTATACTATTACCGCAATTTTTGTCAAATTAAAATTTGCATTTAAGGCTTTTTTAGGTTAAAATATATTTCACGTTTTGCTTCTTATTGAAGTGGAATGCTCCTAAATCTAAATATCTATGCTCTAAAATTATAGGAAATCAATCGCAATACGGTGCTTCTCGTAAATGCTAAAAGGAGTCAAACGTGAACAAGGGATCAAAAAAATCAGAGAAGGTTGATAAAGTCGTCTCACGCATAAAGTTGCGTCGTAGTGAATTGAAAATGACACAAACCGAACTCGCTAACGTCGCGAATTTAACACCAGCTGCGATCTCACAATTTGAATCGGGAACCCGTAAACCTTCGTTTAATACGCTTGCAAGTCTCTCCGATGCTCTAAAGGTGACCACTGATTATTTACTTGGAAAGGAAGAGAGGCGTTACGAAGATCTCTTAGCCGATCCAAAGGTAAGTGCCATGTTTAGGGGTATGATGGAATTTACTGAGAAAGATAAAGATACACTCTACGAATTTTATGAGTTTCTCAAGACGAAAGCGGAAGCGGCGAAGGTGGCAGGAAAAAAAACGAGTTTGGATTCAAAGTAGCAGGTTTGGTATTCAACCGATTCAGCCCCAGTGTAGCGTTTGACATTTGAAAAAGGTTTATGTCTCTTTATGGGCATAGACAAACTTTACCGAAATTTTGACGGTTTTCCAACAATAGATGTGCCTGACGCGCCTCATGAAGCGGTAGTACCCGATCTATAATGGGTTGGAGTTTCCTTTGTCCGGCGAGATGGATAAGTGTTCGCAGTTCAGCGACTGTGCCAAGGGCAGATCCCATCACGGTCAACTCCTTCTGATACATCTTTCGGATATTAATTGTCCCGATATTGCCTGTTGTTACCCCACAGGAGACCAACCTTCCATTTTTAGCCAGACTTGCGATGCTCTGCTCCCATGTTGCAGCACCGACGTGTTCAAGTACAACATCCACCCCTCGTCCTTCCGTTACATTGCGTACCACCTCCGAAAAATCTGTATCTTTGTAGTTAATTGTAACATCTGCGCCCATCTGTCGGGCGCGTTCAAGTTTCTCATCACTGCTCGCTGTAGCAAAAACTCTGGCACCGGTTAGTTTTGCGATTTGTAGCCCGGCACTCCCGACCCCACCACCTATGCCGAGAATTAGAATATCGTCCTCGGGGCGAAGTTGGGCGCGCGTCATTAGCATGTGCCATGCTGTGAGATACGCAATCGGCATTGCAGCGGCACTAACAAACGAAAGTTCATCTGGCATCCGAATAGCGTTTTGTACGGGTGCTTTTACGTATTCTGCGTATCCGCCGTTTGTTTGAAAGCCGATAAGTTCTTGTGTATCGCACAAGTTTTCGGCACCGCGATGGCAGTCGCTACAAACACCACATGGAATACAGGGCGCGAGGACGATTCTATCGCCGACTGAAACGCCGCGGACTGCGGCACTGATCTCGGCGATTGTTCCAGCGATGTCGGATCCGAGTATGTGTGGGGTGTCCCCTTGGCGGAGTTTTGCTGCTATCTCCGGTCGATTCCGCCGTGCGTGAAGGTCCAGGTAGTTCACGGCACAGGCTTCTACTTTAACCAGTACTTCGTTAGTATCAAGCGTTGGCTTCGATACGTCTGTATACTGGAGGACCTCTGTGCTACCTTGTTCTGAGAAGACGACTGCTTTCATTTTTCTAACGATTAACTCTGGGCATCGTTCCACTTCGTTTCACAAATCAACGGTATGAATGCCTTAGGGCATTCCCCGGGTTTTTAGTGAGTTCCAACGCGGTTGAGCAGCTTAGAAGTTTTTTTATAGTGGATCCCGAAATTATTTGCACACTATGCATCGGCGAGGTTAGGAAACCTCGCCTACCAGTGGGGCGGAAGTGTGAATTTATTTTTAGAATTCACTATAACGTACGCGCAAGAAAACGGACAATGAATAGCGTAAGTTTTTGATTCATTTTATGCTAAGCGGCTTAAAATCTATGTAACTTATCTGACGAATTTCCCCAGCATGGATGCTTAACCGTAAGCACCGTGATTGAGAAAGCCGAGTAGTCGCCGTAAACGTGGACTTGCATCTTTGTAGACGGAATCCGGCATGTTATAGTTCATGAATGGGTAATATTTATGTCCAACGAGACGACGGGCATAGGTTACCTGCGTAATATATCGGGTGCGCTGGCTCTGGTTTGGACCGCCACGATGCCATACCTGATTGTTGAACATAATAACGCTTCCGGCTTTTCCAAGGTTATATTGAACTTTTTCTTCCCACTCCGTTCCGTCTATCGGATTCGGCGGCGATGCGCCGAAGAGATGGGACCCTGGGACAACTTCTGTGCCGCCGTGTTCAATCTCGGTGACATCGGTGAGGTAATAATTCGCCGTAAAGAGTAGTACCGGCAGCCGTACGTTCTTTGGTGGTTCACCTTCTGTTACGATATAGTGCGGTGCGTCATCTTGATGCCAAGAGGTGATACCGCCACCGGGATAGGTCTGGAACGAATTGTTGTGAATGACGTGGCAGTTTTCCGCGACAAGTGCTTCAGCAAAAGAGACGATAGGCTCAAGATCGAAGAGTCGGCGGTTGGCTTCACTATGTTCAAACATCCTGTGGCTTAAATGCATACGACCTGCTGGGCTTCCGCTGTTCAAGCCATTCGGGTTGTTTTCGAGTGCCCATTCTAAATCCTGTCGAAGTTGCGCGCATAGGTCGGGAGGCAAAACATTTTGCAGAAATAGGCAGCCGCGTTGATGGAAGGTTTCCACCCATTCCTGAATTTGTGTTTCACTGGCAACCTGACCCCCTGAGTAGGTTGTTTGTTCCATTATGCCACCTTCTGTTATTTTTTTCGTAGCTGAGAATGTAAAATCGGCAGGCGCGGTTTGCAACCGCGCCTTTTGTTACGAGACCCTTTTGGCGTGTAAGTAAGCTGAAACGATTTCCACTAACCCATCGCAGCAGCGACGATGATACCCAGTGAAATCAAGACACCAGCGACCGTAATACCCGCAGCGGTGTTATTCTCTTCGGCAATCTGACGGTTTAGATCATAAGGGGTTGACATGTCAAAGACCTTGTAGCCTACCATCAGAACTACTAAACCGACGATGCTAAAAACAATACCTTCGATGATAAAACCGCCCAAGACTTTAAAGTCTATCATTGGGGCATCTGCTGCCGCTGCGCCATCTTGAGCATTTGCATTGTGTGCGAACATAGTAAAGGCAACGATTGCCACGGTAACCAGAATGAATGTGGTGAAAACGATCTTTTTAGCCATTTTGTGTAGCTCCTTGGTTTGGGCGGGACTTACCGCCGTGGGTATTTGCCTTAATTAATGGCGCACGGTGTCTGCCTACTACGCCAACAGTTCAAACTGTACATCTATGGTGGTGTGCAGATACTTTACTAATATGGCATCTTTATCTTTGATATAAAGCCATCCGGATTCTACATCTTCAAGGGTTTGCGCAGCCGGCACCTCGGTTTCTACGTATTTTTCTACTACGTTGCTGGATTCAGCGTCGTCCGAGGGCGTTTCTACACCATTCGTTGCATCCTCCTCCGAAGGTGCTGTAAACTGATAGCGTGCTCGAACGCCGTGTGGGGCGCGTCCGTAGCCGACGATAAGTGCGTAACTTGCTTCGTTTTCGGCATAACTCAGTTGCCAGTTCAGCTGCCCCGTATCGGTTCGGGTAAGTGTGTCTATCTTTGCACCTGAACTCAGATGTATATCGTCAGCGATAACAGTTTTAATACCCGGATCGAGCCCTCGGAGGGTATAGATATTCACCATAATATCTTCAGGATTCAGGTGCGGTCCCTTGCCTTCGGTGCAGAAGCCGTAGAATCCATCAGGATAGGTGCCTTTGAGTTCACCCTCTTCCCACTGCTGATACATTGCACTGACCGTAATGCCTTCAGCAATCTGGCCCCACTGCTCGTCTTTAGTGTGTCGATTCAGGCGTTGCAAATAATAGGCGAGAACCAGGCCGTTCCATTGAACAGGCACGCCAAACCAAGGGTGAGTGTGGAAACTTGTACCGAAAACGGGAATGGAAGCGAATCGCATACCGGGTCGGTCAGGGAGATGCCAGTGATACAAGAATGGCAATGCTGTTTCTGCCCAGTAAGTTGCACGTTTGAGGTATTCTTTTTTTCGTGTGAGTTCATAAGCTTCGATATAAGCCCCGACTGCATGCGCCGCTGCGAGAACGTCCGGTTGATACATCGGACATTCCCACATTTGCGCCCCGCGTGGCACGGAAAATTGCTTCATGAATTCAAGTGCCTTCAACCCTGCTTCTCGCGATGCTGTGTTGCCAGTAATTCGGGCGTGTTTGAGGAGTAAAAGTGCCGATTCGGCACAGGTTCCCAGCACCGCTTCACCCGCCTTTCCAAGAGAGGCGGTTTTTGGGTTTGTCGGTTGCCACTGCCAACTTCCATCGGGTTCTTGTGTCGTGATCCGTTGCTGCGTCTCTTCCTGCATATAGGTGAGTGCGGTGTCGATGTTCCCGATATAAAACGGGAATTCCCATCTCAAAATATGGCAAGAACCTCGTGCTGCCAGTCCTTCCTTACCAGATTCTGTTATGGTATTCTTAGCGATTTCTAACGCCCGTTCTTTCACCTGTTCATCTTTTGTGGCGAGATAATCGTACCAGAGTAACGTTCCGAAACCGGGTTCGTTGTGTGCTGCCCAATCCACACAGTGCCGAGATTTCCGCGTGTTTTCGTCCCATGTGGTGTGCATAAATCCGTGTCGTGAAAGGAGAAGTTCTTCTTCATCGCTACGAGGCGGTTCAAGCGGTTCTGGGGTTCCGTAAGCGTCAGTCCAGTGTGTTACAGCATCTAAAATAGAGGCGTTTCCCTTGACGATAATTTGACTTTTGATGGAGAGTGGACGTGCCGGTGTCAGTGGATATGGCGTAGAAGCCTCTGTCTCATTTTCCTGAATCCATTCTGGTGCGGTTGGCAGAAACAGGCCGAGCGCGTGGTTTTTCTGGTGCTTATACCAGTTGGGTGAGGCAAATATTGCCGAAAGCATCTGGTTTTCGCCGTCCCAAGTATCGAGTGGATTCCAGATGATGCCGACAACTGATTTCTGTATCTCTACCGCCATAACAGGAACTGTAATTTTATACGGATGCGGGACCAGGCGGTTATCAAATGGTGGGGCTGCGTCGCGTGGACTTGAGGAACGTTCTGCGTTTTCCAAGAATTCAAGTCCTGGAAACAGTGCTGCTGTTTTCTTTTCTGGATTACGTCCGCACCCTGCGTAAAGCATCGGACCGTGGAAGGCGAGGAGTGCTCTGTCTCCGTCGGTTTGCAATCGGTATTCCGTTTTGACGCGGGTTGCATCTTCGGTAAGGGTCCACCGCATCTCATAATCCCATTTCACACCGTCGGCATCTGTGTTTGTGCCGCTTAATCGAATGATGGACTCGTCTTTGTTCCCTGCAAGTTGGTATCTTGTCGGGACGAGTTGGAAGGTTTGACGTTTTTCTGCTGCATCGAGATAGGTGACCTCAGAGAGTGCCGGGCTGGTCGCGACCCGTTGATAATTGCCACCTTTTGCGACGAAAAGGGTGTAATATTCAAATCCACCCTCAGCATTCTCGTCGGAAGCGGGGGGTGGCGTGCTGCGGACGAAGACGATGCGTAGATGTTTGTTTCCCATTACAACGCTGCCGTCTTGGGGATGTGTGTGGAGCTCCTTTGTTACTTTGGTAGTGAGTTTGGGTTGCGCAGAAAGGACTCTAACACTACCTTGAGACATCTGGCGTTCTTCACCGGCTGCGGTTTGGCATCTGAGAGAAGCTGAGAAAGAGAGTGCAGTCGGATGGGGAAGACGGCGAGCCGTCCAGAAGACAGAAGTTTCTTCACCAGGTTCAATCTCTTTGATCGTTTGTCTGGGTCTACCGCGTCTTAACTTCACGCCGTTGATGGCGATTCGCGCCGTATCCGTTTTGCCTAACGGGGCACTACCGCTGTTCCGTAGGATACATTGTATCTCGAAATCTTCACCCACTGAGACGACTGCGGCTGTTGGTCCTACACTCACAATTTCCAGTTTCGGCTGTGCAGCGTAAAGTGCTATTTTGAGGGGACGTTCTTTTATTCCGAGTGTTTCGATACAGATATCTCTTAGTGCCGATACACCTGTTGAGGCGGGCTGGTTAAACGCCAGCATCTCTGTTTTTTCATTACCTAAGTGGACAATAGCGATACCGCACCGGATTTCCGGTTCAGGAGCTCTTTTCGCTTTTCGGAGAGCGGTTTCTTTGAGTTTATATAACTGTGGTTTACCCCACAACGCCCACGCGTAGTTACTATTGCCTTTGACGTTACATTCCGTCAACAAGGAGAGAACGATTTCTTTTTTAGCATAGCCTGTCAGATCGATATGTTCTTCCTGCCAACGACATTCGGTTGCGACTGATTCAAAACATCTTTCTGGTGCAGCCGATTCGTCTGTATGAGAAATTTCGATAGCAAACTTTACGCCACCCGGTTGCCGCTCCGTATCGTCAAATACGATACCGTCTCTTAAACCGATGGAAAAGTGAAGAAGCAGTTTATCATTGCTATCAACATCAGGGAGGGAAACGGTATAGTCAATTTTGGCGACTTCTGTTGGTGTCGGGTGTTCAAAAATCGCAGGTTGTGTGACACCGCCTGAGGAGTCTCTACTATTGGCAGATGCTTGCTCTGTCCCAGAGATAGTGCTATGTTCAAACATCTCCACGAAGTCGTAAATTTCTTCAACAATGCCAAGGTCTACCGGTACAGGTTCAAGGACTTCTTCCGTTTCGGCTTCTGTATTGCCGCGCTTATCAGTTCCTTGTGTTTCGGCGTCTGTAGCTTGCGGATCGGTCTCACTTTCTTCAGAGAGCAGGACAATTTCCACAGGTGTTTCTGCCTCGGCTTCGGAGACCGATTCAGTAGGTTCTAAGGGTTGCGGCGTATCATTACCGTCAGCGGGTACCTCATCTACGCTTGATTCAACCGGAACGTTGTCCTCGTTTGCTTCGGTGTCTTCGTCTGACGGGATAGGATCGCTGTCTGGATGTGTTTTGGGGTTCTCATCTACAGTGACAGGTGAAGCGTCCGCTTCTTCGGTTTCTGTAGGCTCGGAAACTTCAGTATGGGTCGTAGATGGTGCCTTGATTTCAGGGGCATCTACGGAACTGTCATCTGTTGTGACTTCTAATTCCGTTTGGGATTCGTCGCCATTTTGTGCGTCGGTAGAGTGATCGTTTTCTGCCTCTGTTTTTCCGATGCAGGTAGTTAAAAACTGTTGAAAACCGGTGAGCATTTTTTAATTATTCCTTTCAGGCTAAGTGCTTTGGCTTACGACCGGCTCCATTTCTGTTTCATCTGTTTCATCTCATCGTTGAGCACAACCTCTGCTGAAGGTGTCTGTGCAGAGGATTCAATCTGCCATGCGCCAGACTCGTCTTTTAGTACAGGTTTGCGTTGTGCGACGGGTAAAATGCCAAAGGGTGCGTGTGGCTCGATTTGATACCAGTATGCGACGGAAGATGTCTCATTGCGGAGGTGATTGCCGTGTCCATGCTCTATCGTAACCCGAATTTCTTTCTCGAAACGGACAGGATTTTCGAGGTGATAGACATAGGAGGTCTGGTAGCCGTCGGTGTTATTTTCATAGATAGAGGAGCCGTTGTGGGCAAATGCATTCTCTTGCATCCCCCAGGCTTGGTTCAGGTAGTCTTCTGAACCGGTGCCGTGCAGATCGGGGGGCCACTTGTAGCCGTCTACCCAGATCATATCATCACCTTCACCCCACCATGTACCTTGAAAATTGGTAACCGAGAGGTTGCAACCGATGTAGTGGCCTGTGCCTTCGGCGGATAGGATGAGATAATTGGTATCCCATGCGAGTCTTTCCGCGTTGACGATATTGGCTTCTGGCGTGTTTACGGTGATTTCGTGCCCCCAACCATCACAGGGGTTTTCACGATGGAATTGTGCGTGAAAATAGGCGACATCGTCGCCGTGTGAATCCGAGTACTGCTCATAGTCGATGTAGAAGTATTGCCGATGGTTTGTGTCGCCTTCGTTGACGAGTTCGATGCGTGCGCTGCGATTGAAAGGCATCTGCCCGTAACTGTTGAGTGCGCAGCCTGTATTGAACTGATTATTTCGGTTTGTGGAAGCGGAGAACAACATGGAATCGTACGAATTGACGATTTCATTTCCGAGTCCAAAGAAGTCGCCTAAGGGACAGAGGACACTTGGATGTTCCTCATCGTCCCAAAACATCCGAATCAGGACGTTGCGATAACCGTTTGGCTGGGTCATCCAGATATGGTTAATACATCCGGGACCTTTGAGGTTTGCGATAACGCGAGTTTCACCGGGGGCGACATCCCATGCGTCATTATTCCTGCCTGTTGTATCCCAGGAGGATGCGCGTAACGAGCGTGCTTTTTTAACACGCGTCAACGATGACAATAATCCATCAACATAGGTCATAAATTTGATTTCCTACATAATATGTTTATACATTGGCGAGGTGCGGTAAAGCGTTTTGTGTTTACTTATTTATTGCGTTTACCATAATAGCTCGCGTGGATCCTTAAAAATGTTACACTGGTGTAACATTTTGTGCCTGAAGTAGAACATTAGCGAACCCAGTCACCATAAGGGTTTATAGCCGTTTTTTGTTTTCTTTTATTTTTTAAAATTTTGCGAAAAGTGTAACATTTTTCTTTATTTTGAGGGTTGTATGGTGTTATCTTAAAAAGAACGATTGCGCAGAATCTGTGCATCGGTGTATTTGCGTATTTGATATTGTTTTTATATTATACCACACATAATATAAGTAGTCAAATTTATTTTAGGGTTTATGCATAAAACTGTCCAAAGTTTAATATACACAGGACTTACGCAAATTGCGTAAAAAAGCAATACATTTTACCGAAAAAGGCGTTATTTCAGTGACTTAACCCCCTAAATCCCCCTTATCAGGGGGACTTTAAGAGGAGATACGTAAGTCCTAATACAATTATAACACACGAACTTAAAAAAGCAAGAGAAAAATCAATTTTTTCTATCTAAATCTGTTTTCTCGGAACAGGAGTCTCCGGGAGTGTATCTTGATTGTCCTCTCTGCTGAAGCAATTTCAACTGTAGCGCGTCTGCTGCGTAGGTTTCACATTCATTGGCGGTTTTTCTTGGTTCTGGTCCTGGTTCAAAGTTAGTGACGAGTGCTTCTAACATCGGTTTTCTATTTGATTCCTTGGCACCCAGATGATAGAAGTGTTCTCTCGTGATGACATTAAATTCTGACCATAAGGTTGAAATCGCAGGGTTATCTCTATGTTCGTTGCTATGCCAGGTTGAGAGGATAAATCGTGCTTGGGTTGTTTTCAAACCTTGATAGAGCGATTTTTCGTCTCTTTTGTTCCAAGTGTTGAAGTAATCCGTGTGTCGTCCGGCATAAGGTGGGTCACAGTAGATAAAATCTGCTTCAGTCGCGCAAGACAGCGTGAGGCGAAAGTCTTGATGCAAAAAAGTCCAGTCGCTGAGGCTGGCGAGCTTGGCAACCCATTCTACCTGATTAACGATTTTGGTGACGTACGCTTTAGAGAAACGTTCTGGCTTATGCCCGAATGGCACATTGAATTTACCCTTCCTATTAAAGCGGATGAGTCCGTTAAAGCAAGCGCGATTCAAAAACAGAAAGTCTAAAGGAGATTTTTCTGTATTAAATCGTTGTCGAACTTCATAATAGTAGTCTGCACCGTGTTTGGCTAACTTGCTCCCCTCTAATTCAAGGAATTCCCGGACAACAATTGGGTTGATTGTCCCGTTATTTATCCCCTGATAGAAGGCGATGAGATGTGGATTTGTATCGCAGAAAAGTGCCTTGCGCGGTTTGAGGTTAAATCCGACAACACCGGACCCCATGAACGGTTCAATCCAGACCCCTTCGCCGTTCCATTGGAGTATTTCTGCTATCCATGAAACCAGTTTACTTTTGATGCCCTGACATTTTATCGGTGGAATGAGAATTTTCATTGAGTTTTGTGCTAAATACACGTTTTACTGAGTCTTGTGTACAATCGGTTCACCGAAAAATTAGCAACCCTAAATCAGTTGGACAAATATGATTGCTAAAAGCACTTTACTACTGAACCGGTTCCCCTATAAGTGACCGCTTCTCCTCCATCGCTTCCTCTATGGACATCCGCCAAGAGATCGCCATGCCCATTTCCGAGAGTGTCCGCCCCAGTGCCCGAGGATTCCAACGTTCCAAAGCAAAACAATAAATTTTCCGCGCTCTATTTGAAATAGAAACTGTATCCCATTGTTTTGTTTGATCATTCAAGAAATCGATCAATTCGTTTTGTGCCATGAATAGTGAAGTTTTCTAACCGCACTGGTTTACAAGATCTCATTAATTCTGAGGTACTCTGTAAATTGATGTTTTGATCCGCAGAGCCATTGGAAGTATAGAAGTTGGGAAGGTAGCGAACACAAGCACCTCTTCCAGTCTTCCTATTTTTTCACCCTCACTCAATTTCTACGATCTGAATATTGTTTCCGCAAGTATCATTGAAAATAGCAAAAATTGTTGTTCCTATCTCAGTAGGTTCTACACTGAATGCGATGCCAAGGTTGATTAATCGCTCATATTCTTCCCGAACGTTTTCAACACTGAATTGGGTCCAGGGAAGTCCTGCATCAAATAAAGCCTTTTGATACGTTTTGGCGGGTTCAAAATGATTATCAGATAAGGGTTCTAACAAAAGTTCAGGTCCGTCTTGTTCTTCTTTTGATACGACTGTAAGCCATCTGTCACCATTTTCTAAGGGAATGTCCGTCTTCTTAACAAATCCCAATTTTTCAGTATAAAATTTTAACGCACTTTCCTGATCTTGAACCAAAATGCTGGTTACTCTAATTTTCATAATGTTATTTACCTCGAATTCGCCCAAGGAAACGAACACGGCATTTTTTTCAGCCTTCCTTCACATCCTCAAAGCCTAAAAATTTATTGATTTCAGGATCAACAATAAACATCTGAGATGGTGTTTGTATATCCAGTGTCGTTTTTGCCTCACTCACGCTTTTTGGGTGACCATACTCGAAAGAATGCCGAGAATTTTATCGCACTGCGCAATTTGGTAATCTGCTATGTCAATGTGGAGTTTCTGCTGCTCTAATTTGAGAAATTGCCATTCGGTTCCCGAAGTGACGGCACCATAAATGCGGGGGATGGGGTTGCCTTTTTCTGCGTTAAAGCGTTGTGCGGCGAGCATCTCAGCGACACATTGCCCTAATCCGAGTTTCGGTTCCGCATTTTTTGCTTCAACCAGTGTGATGACAGGTGCCTCTAAAAAAAGTTGCCCTGGCGATAGACTTACCAAAAAATCACAAACACCCGTTAATCCCTTTTCGGCATCAACACTGAAATCGATTCCCGAAAAAAGGCTGATACGGTTGTCAAACTGCTCACGGAGTTCAACAAGCACATCTGCAACAATCAGTTCTGAACGCGCTTTTTCTGTTCCGATAGCGACGGCTAATGGAATTTTTTTTCTCAATATCGCTATCAACTCTGCGCTGGGTGTTACCGGCTCTATTTCAGAAAAAGTACCTACGGATTCAATCTTTTCCAATTGGAATTCTGTTACCACCGATTCTAAGGTAAAATTACTATATGCCATAGGCTATGCTTCCAGAATAGTTTGCATCTTTTCCAACCCAATTCGAGCGACTTCTGCTGGGTCTTGTTCCCAATAGCTCGGGTTGAATAATTCCAACGAGATGATGCCTGCATATCCAACATCATTCAGGATAGCGATCATCTGTCCGAGGTCAAGAATACCATCACCGGGGTAAACCCTGCCCGCATCCGATTGCTCCTCGCGTGCAGGTTGTGCGGGCGCGTCATTGAAATGAAACACTGCAATTTTTCGAGCCGAGGATGCCCGACCTAAAAACTCATTATCAATTTACCTACGGTGTAAAACTAAAAATCGTAGATGAAATTGGTTCGGTATTCATGATACGTTTAGAATAGCTAATACCTATATCAAAACAGGATAAGAAATTTGCTCCTAATAATCCGTGTGCATAAGTCTCGACAGGTAAATAGCTAGCTGCAACTTCCATTCCTTCAAAAGTATGACCAATTACAGATAATCTGCTCACTGCGATGATTTCAGCATTCGTAATACCACTTGCTGTGATAAAATCAATCTTACGCAAATTCGGATCTGAAAGATCATATCCTAAATCTGATAAAATATCTGGATTAATAGTCGTAAGCGAGGCACCAGTATCTAATATTAAATCTATGGTAACATGCTTGCTATCGTCTAATGCATGTATTGTAGCTTGAACCATGATTAATCTGTCAGGGCTTAACGCAAAACGTGTCTGACTCATTATAACAGGCACAATCTCCCTTCTGGAATCTCCCCAGTATAACGTATAATGGCACCACCTGTAAGGGTCCTGAGTTCACTATAAACATCATCCCTTAAATCGCTATGGGCAGTAACTATGCCTGATATAAGTTCTGAAGTTTCGTTGTTGATTTCGGGATCAACAATAAACAGCCACTGATCGGGATACTTCTCTACCATTTCATTGAGTGTCAGACGTTCCCCTGTCTCTATAGGCATTTCATTTCTCCTTTAAATAACAATCGCTGAAGGTAGCCTCAGCTGCAAATCAGATAAAAAATGGTGGTTAAACCAAAAACTATATCAGGACTACTGTATCACAAAGCACAGCAGAAATGCTACAAAAACAAATGGTGATTAAATTAAAATTATATCAGGACTGTAGTATAACCTGCATCTTTTCCAACCCAATCCGAGCGACTTCTGCTGGGTCTTGTTCCCAATAGTTGGGATTGAACAACTCCAACGAGATGACCCCTGAATATCCAGCGTCCTTCAAGATAGCGATCATCTGTCCGAGATCGAGAATACCATCACCCGGATAAACTCTGTCTGCGTCCGACTGCTCCGCACGTGCGGGTTGTGCAGGCGCGTCGTTAAAGTGGAAGACTGCGATTTTCTCACCGGGGATACCCTTCATGTCGTCTATCTCTCCGCCGCCGCGATAGATGTGGAACGGATCAAGGACAATCGTGCTATCGGGATGATCTGCGACTTCCATCACTTCCCACGCATGTCTGACTTGGTTGACCCCATCAACGAAGCCGAGGAATTCCATGGCGGGTTTAACGCCGAATTCGCGTCCGAGTTCAAGCAGTTCGCGGTAGTTCTTGCCACCTAACTGCAAATCTGCCACCTCACGCGGTGGGCTTGAAATGATGTACGTTGAGCCGACAGCAGCGGCTTGCGCCATCCGCCGTTTTGCTTCTTCAATCGCTTCTTGGTGTTCCGCGCCTGTGGTATTAAGCCAACCGTGTAAGGCGATGACAGTGGGAACCGAAAGTCCGTAGTCATCAAGTACTTTTTTGACATCGGCGAGCGAGCCGCCCTGCTCCTCGTGGGCCGTTAGGTCATCGTTCCATAACTCAATTGCTGAATAGCCGGTTTCGGCAGCGATCCGAATTTTATCCATTAATCCGGCAGGACGAATTGTGCTGGTATTTAAGCCTAGCTGAAACATTTATCTCCCTCTATTTGTCCATTAAACTTCTTATGAAACGGACATCTATACGTGCAAGATCAATGACGGTATCCACAGGCTCTCCGCTATATTCGCTATGGAAACTTACGGGACCTGAAAAGCAGATGGTCTGTAATGTATTCACTGCTGTTTCCCAGTCAACGAAGCCTTTGCTCATTCGGACAACTCTCCCACCGCTCATACCGGGAGAACGCGCCAAGTCCTTGAATGCCATAACAGCAAGATGCGATTTGACGATATCGAGTGCCATGTTGATCGGTTCACCGACAATAGACAGATGTCCTGTATCGGCAAAAACGCCGACGTGTTGTGGATCGAAGCCCTTTACAAGGTTCATCACTGCACATGAATTCAGTCCCATGGAGGTGCCGGAATGGTTATGGATACAGGTTCGGGGTCCGTATTGGGCAGAGAGTTTGGCGAAACCTTCGAGTTGTGTTCGGATAAAATCGACTTGTGCCCAGTAGCCGCCGTCTTCCGCATGCCAGTGCCAGTATCCGAGTTTGATATTTTCGACCCCGGCTTCACCGGCAGCAGCGTAAACGCGACGCGTCTCTTCTTGCGTTGGGTCGAGAAAGTCGCCGGGTGTTGTGACGAGTGGAATGGACAAACCAGCATCGGCGAACTGCTTTGCAGCAGCGGGTAGTGCTTCAGTGGCGTTTTCTGGGTTCACCGGATAACCGGGGCGAACACATAAATCGGCACCGCTCACGCCGACAGATTGCAGGGCGTCAATAATATCTGGAATTTCTAAACCTTCCAGATGTTTTGTAAACATAATAAATTTCATAATAGGTCGCTCCACTTCGTTCCGCTTTCAGCCGTCAGGGCGTTCCGCTGCGCTCCACTTTTAGCAATCAGTAACTCTGAACTGCTGACCGCTGAAAGGTTTACGCAGTGAACCGACCTGACCGCTATGCCTTACCAATCCACAACGGAACCGTCATCAGGATGGTAAGTCACAGGGTTCTGCCAATCGTGGTCGATTTTGTCTTCAAGTGCATCTTCGTCGAGTTCTATACCGAGGCCGGGACCGGTTGGGAGTTCAACGAATCCGTCTTTGAAGACAAAGGGATTTTTAAGGTAGCCTTCACCAAGGGTGGTATGTTCTTGCATCAGGAAGTTCGGTATAGAGGCATCTAACTGGATACACGCCGCTAAGGAGATGGGACCCAACGGGTTGTGCGGGGCGATGCCGCCGTAATAGGCTTCTGCCATGCCTGCGATGATGCGCACTTCATTAATTCCACCGGCGTGGCAGAGATCGGGCTGAAGGATAGATGCTGCCTGTTTCTCTAAGATTTCACGGAATCCCCATTTTGTGAACACGCGCTCACCCGTCGCAATCGGGATGTGGGTACTCCGTGCTATTTCGGCAAGGGTGTCCACATTTTGGCACTGAATTGGCTCTTCAATGAACATCGGTTGGTAGGGTTCTAACGCTTTAATCAGAACTTTTGCGGTTTGCGGACTGATTGCTCCGTGGAAGTCTATGGCGAGGTCAACTTCTGTGCCAGCAGCTTCACGGAGCGCAGCGAAGTGATCTACGGCTCTGTCGATAAAGGCTTTGTTTTCGATGATACGTGCCGGTCTGCCGCCTGCAGGACCTGTTTTGAAAGCAGTGAATCCTTTGTCAATCCACTCTTTGATTCCGTCTGGATCGCCGCCGCCTTTGTATAGCCTGATGCGGTCGCGGGTTGGTCCACCGAAGAGTTGATAGACGGGAACGCCGAGCGACTTTCCTGCGAGGTCCCAGAGTGCCTGCTCCACGCCGCTTAATGCGCTTGTCAAAATGGGACCCCCGCGGTAGAATGCATGACGATACATCGCTTGCCAGTGATGGACGACGCGTCTCGGATCCTGACCAATCAGATAGGGGGCGAGTTCGTCAACGGCTTGTGCACAGGTTTTCGCGCGTCCTTCCAGAATCGGTTCGCCGAGTCCGACCAATCCCTCGTCCGTGTGGATTTTAAGAAAGAGCCAGCGCGGTTGCACCAGAAACGTCTCTAATTTTGTAATCTTCATTGAGATTCCTCAAATTGATATGGACTTGAAACGGATTGTTTTATCTATTTTGGTGCCATGTTACCATTTCCCCCGAATTTTTTCAAGGATTAATATGGGATGTATTAGCGTTATTTATGTTGATTCTTTTCGAGAAAACTTGTAATCTTACTATTAACTTTTTTCGTTTGAGGACAATATATAGTTGTAGTTTATCCTTTTTGAAAAAATCTTTGAACTTCACAAAAGGAGGCGTTACTAATGAACCGCTTTGACCTCATGTTCCTCGTACTGTTTATCGGAAGTGTTGTGCTTTTGCTCGTAGCTCCCTTGAAGAGCGATGGACAAGATCGCGCCCTAACAATTTTTTCTGGACGCGTTATTGATGAGACGGGACATCCGATTGAGGGACTCACAATAGGGCTTGTCTCTGTTTTTGATGGCAACGGTGCCTGGTTTCCAGTGTATGAGGATCAACACGGTTCGCCGATAGATCCACCGACATTCCAAGCAGAAACCGATTCGGAAGGGCATTTCATTATCACGGATACTATTGCTGGTCCCGTGCTATTGACGCTATTACCATCCAGTGAGGTAGATGTTCAGCTTCTAAAGGCTCAGATTGAAGGGCTGTTTTTCTATGCGAGTGGGACATGGAAACGTGGGATTGTGTTTGCTGTAGAACAAGGGGACGACCTTGGAAACGTTGAAATTACTGTACAATATCCGCATATCCGAGGTAAAGCGCAGCGCGCAAATGGGGCACCAATCACTGATGAGAGAATCAAATTTCGCTTGCGAACGGTAAGTCTGCACAGTGAGTCTTCTCAGTCTTCGAGTTTTCATACGGATGCCAAGGGCTACTTTAGGTATTATGTGGATAGCGGGATAGAGGAACCGACCTTTTACATCTTGTCCGTAACATACGCGGGCCAGACTGTGAAGGCGAATCCGATTGTCCTTAAGTCTGGGGATCCGACGCACGACATGATTTTTACATTTGACAGTCCGGCAGCTACACCTTTCCCTACGCAGCGCAAGAACTTCTTCAGCGCATCCGCTTCTGCTTCCATAGGCGGATCCAGTGCATTCGATGTTTGGGTCATCAGACCAGAGAACTGGCACGCGTATAAAATGATTAAGCGTGAGCGTTGGGAATCCGCCCAAGCCCAAGCCGCCGCTGAAGGCGCGTACCTTGTCGCAATTAACGATGAATCCGAACAGAATTGGTTGCAGGCTGTTTTTGGAGGTCAACCGAGTTGGATCGGACTCAACGACATCGCGAAAGAAGGACAGTGGCAGTGGGACAGCGGCGAACCGCTTACCTACACCAATTGGCGTGTGCAGGAACCGCATGACACCGGCGATGGAGATGAGGATTACGTTATTATGGGTCCCATAGGAAAATGGGAAGACGTTAATCCGAGAAATAGGCGGTGGGGTTCTATTGAAACAGCTATCATTGAAAAGGAAGAACCGCCAATAGAGAAGTAAACCTTATGTTTCGTTGAAAAGGAGGCGAATTATGAAACGTTCAGCATTCAAAAAGCAGCATTTGGTGTTACTGGCAGCAGTCATTGCCCTTTTCATCGGTTTTACTTTACGCGGTCCCGCTCAGGAGGAGACAGGAACTTTGAGTGGTCGCGTTGTTGATTTGAACGGAAATCCAGTCGCTGGCTTATCAATATATGTCGCTCCCAGTAGTCTTGATGATGGTCACCTGGATCGAGTCTTTTTACCTTATGCGTACGCTCAGTTACGTCGTGCTTGCACAGATGCTGAGGGCCGGTTTTCGATTACGGACATTCCGCAAGGACCCTTGCATTTCGGTGTGCTTCCGGACAATATAGATAACCTTCTTCCAAGGAACTTTGAGAAGATATTAAAGAGTGGCACATATACACAAGACGCTAATGCTTTCGGAATGGAACCAGACGATTTTGAACCCGATCTTGAAGTCCTATCCCTCCGTATCCAAGGTATCGCCTTCTACGCACGCGATGATTTCAGCCCAATCGCGTTTGGTGTCAAACCCGGAACACATATTGATAATGTCATAGTTACGGTGCATCCACGAATGCGGATTCGGGGACGTATTCTTTTTAAAGATGGTACCCCGCTTTCTAATGCGCGTGTTCGTCTTCACTTCCGTTCTTACGATGTGAATGAAACTGGCAGTCGGCAGTCGGGTGGGGATCCGCGAACGGATGCTGAAGGCTATTTTGTTTATTATCTGGACGAAAAAGATGACGCTGCCTTCTATACGTTTTCTGTGGAATATCGGGCTCTGTCCGCAGAGGCTGAACCTGTTCGCCTTGAACCTGGACAACGTTTTGAAGGTCTCACACTAACCTTTGATAGTCAACCAATTTTGCCCGAACCGCCGCGCGCAACAGAAGTTGACGAGTCTGAACTGGCATCCGAACAGGAATCAGACGGGATGTGGATAGTAAATCCTACCAATGGTCATGCCTATAAAAGGGTTAGCTGCGAAACGCGCGACGCCGCGGTTGCCCGAGCTGCCGATGAAAAGGCACATCTCGTCACGATTAACGATGCCGAGGAACAGGCGTGGTTGGAAGCGGTTTTTGGGCATAAATTCTATTGGATTGGTCTCAGTAATACCGAAACAGCGGGACAGTGGCAGTGGGATAACGGTGAACCTGTCACTTATGAAAATTGGGTGCCTAATGACTTCTTTTCCGAATCTTTGAATGCCGATGAAAGGGATTACGCTGTCATGACGTTTGTTGATGGTAAGTGGTATGCCGTTAATCCGGGCAGTGTTATCCTCCATATAACAGGAATGGCACTTCTTGAGAAAGTAATTAAGGACGAAAAATAGGAGATATTTACGATGAAGCGTTCAGATTTTATACAAAGGCTTGTGGGTGCGCAATTAATAAATCCATTCATCGGCATAGTGCTTTTCCTCGTTATTGCAGTCTATCTTTTTCCAGGCTGTAGTGATCTTCGACAACCTGTCCTCTCTGCAGTGTCACACGACAGGACACAAGATGGCACGGTGGGGTTTTCGGGTCGCGTTGTGGGATTAGAGGGGGAGGCAATTGCAGGATTTTCGTTAGCAATTCAACATGTCATGTTTAATGATTATACAGATGAGACAGAGTGGATACAACCCTTAGAAACAGAGACGAGCGAGGATGGGGCTTTTTCTTTCAGCGGCATTACCCCTGGCCAAGTTCAATTAATATTACCATTTGATATAGATACTGAGGAACAATCTTACGTTGAACCTGAAGATGAGATCCTCTCCATCAAAATAGGGGAGGTAACTTACCATCAGGATGAACCGTATGCGTTTGGTGGCATCACCTTTACTATCACTCCCGGGGTGCACATCCGAAATGTTGAGGTTAAAGTGCGTCCGCGTATGCGGATTCGGGGACGCATCGTTTTCAACGACGGCTCTCCGCTCGCGGATGCGCGCATTCGCATAAGTAGGAGGCAAGAGGATTTGGATGGCAGCGGCGGCGGGTCTTCAAGTGGAGGTACACAGACAGATGCCGATGGAACCTTCACGGAGTATGTTAGTGGAGGGGGTCTGTATACCGTTACAGTCGCATATCAAGACCTTTCTGTCACGTCAGAGCAGTTTGTGCTGAATGCTGGGGAACGACGGGAAGATCTCCTGTTGATGTTTGACAGCGCGCCCATTGCGCCCGTGGCGGAAGATGTAGAAACATCTACACCGCCGGCATTTGACCGGAGGGGAGTGTGGGTCGTCAACCCTGAAAATGGGCACGCCTACAAGGAAGTTTACGTTGAGGGGCCTGAGGAAGCAAAAGCCTTGGCAACTGCAGAAAATGCCTATCTCGTCTCTATTAACGACGAGATGGAACAGCGGTGGCTTGAGGGACTTTTTGACCCGGCACCCTTTTGGATCGGGCTAAGTGATGTTGAAACAGAGGGACAGTGGCAATGGGACAGTGGTGAACCTGTCACATACACGAACTGGAGCTCCAACGAAATCTTTCCTGATGATCTGGATGATGCCGAAAAAGATTATGTTGTCAAGATTTTTACGGGAGAATGGCAAGCTGTTGGCACTGAAAGTCCGTTCTGGCGGATTACGCGTCGGGCAATTCTCGAAACGGATGAATTGCCTGCTGAGGAGCAGTGATAGTTTTAGGGCTTACGTAAATCTGTCTTTATAGACGAAAGGGGAACTATGAACGGTCTAAACATTTTACATAGGATAGTGATGATTTTTCTTACGATTGCAATTTGTACTTTATTGGGTTGTGGGGATGCTGAGTATGGGTCCCCCTTCAGCGTAGCGGAAGGAGACGACGCAGTTTTTTCAGGGCGCGTTGTCGATGAAAAAGGGGCTCCCGTTGAAGGGCTGCTGTTAGCTATTCTGCCAGAAGAGATTGATGGTCCTGAATCACCCGCATCTCATGAGGCTTTAGTGGCTCAGACAAGTAAAAGGGGCCACTTTTCTATAACCGATATTCGCCCAGGAGCGTGGCGATTGTATTTACGTTCTCGCTTGGGTTCGATTGATCCTGAGTCGGACTATGGAATTCTGTCTATCAAAATTGGCGAGCTCTCCATCCAACCCGATAGACACCTCCATACGCTGTCTGCTTTTTCTCCAACTTCTTTTTCTGTCACACCGGGTGTGCACGTCCAAGACGTTAAAGTCACAGTGCAGCGGCGAATGCAGGTTCGCGCAAAAGTTGTTTTTAAGGACGGGGCCCCACTGGCGAACGAAGATGTTAAAATTAAAATAAAAACGCGGCATTTAGATGGATATGGCAGCGGCGGAGCCAGTGGTTCGGTCCGCACAGATTCACGAGGACACTTTGAACGCTATGTGAATAGGATAGGGTTCTACACAGTTTCGGTGGAGTATGATGGGGTTTCTGCCGTGTCAGAGGAGTTTTTGCTGAGAGCTGGAGAACGCCGCGAAGGTCTAATTCTAACGTTTGATCGTACGCCAGTGCCTTAGCGTTGTGAAATAGTATTAAGGGAGTAGATTTCCACAATACGCGCAAGTTTGCAGCTCAACATCGCCACTGAATGTTTCACGCTCTGGAATTAGGTACGTTTCATAGTTCGTGATGCAGTTTGTATTTGCACACGTATGTGCAGAGGTGCTGATGTCTCGCTTCGGGGGTTGTGTCAAGATGAGTTGTTCCAGTCCGAGAAGGCTGGCAATCAGTGCCATCCGAATCGGTACAGCGTTTGCGGATTGTTCAAAATAAGCAGCGCGCGGATCATCGTCTAACTCATAAGCGAGTTCGTTGACGCGGGGGAGTGGGTGCATAATCATCGCGTCAGGCTTGGCATTTTTCATGACTTCTGCATTCAACAGGTAACTGCCCCGCACAGCGGCTGCATCCATATTTGAAGGAAGTCGTTCTTCCTGAAGCCGATTGACGTAGATGACATCTAGCTGATCAATCACCTCTGTGACGCTTTCAACCTCAAGCGGGTTCTGACCGTAGCGTTGTTTCAATGACGCAAGTATCCACGCTGGCATCTGGAGCGGTTTCGGTGCGATGTGAATTAGTTTCCCACCGAACCGCGCGACTGCGAGTGCGAAGGAGTGTGCCGCTCTGCCAAACTGCAAATCTCCGCAGATACCGACGGTGAGTCCTTTTACCTCCGATTTTCGCTGTATAATGGTATAGAGATCGGCGAGTGCTTGTGTCGGATGCGTGTGGCTGCCGTCACCACCATTGATGACAGGGATATGTGTATGCTGTGCCATAACGCGTGCTGAACCCGCCCAACTGTGTCGTACAACAATGATGTCGGCGTAATTCGTCACCATCCGGGCAGTATCGGCGAGGGTTTCACCTTTAGCAGCGGAAGTCGCACTTGGGTCGGCGAAGCCGAGCGTTCCACCGTTGAGCCGTTCCATCGCGCTTTCAAACGAGAGCCGAGTCCGTGTGCTCGGTTCATAGAAGAGCGTTGCGAGCAGTTTGCTCCGACAGATTCCCGCCCATGTTTCCAGTTGC
This sequence comes from Candidatus Poribacteria bacterium, assembly GCA_965232115.1. Lineage (GTDB taxonomy): Bacteria > Poribacteria > WGA-4E > WGA-4E > WGA-3G > WGA-3G. Next base: position 295,297 of record OZ246958.1, on the reverse strand, counting down.
GACTGCATGCCTGATGCGAGTCGAAAAATCTGTTCAATCTCAAAATTCGATAAATCGTCGAGTGTTACCAGATGCCGCATTTTCCTCCCCTGGACGCGTATTATCAACATGTCCTCTAAGTTGGCTGACGTGTTTCTATCTGCGTAAAGATTGCATGAACGCTTCGAGACTCTCAGATTGGGGAACCGTGAGTAGCAATTGCCTGAGGTCTTGCAAATTGTCTATAGATTCAAGGGCAGGCTTTAAGGCGTGGACTGCATCAGTGTTGAATTGCATCCCGAGCAATGCGATGATGCTTTCGATAGTCCCTTTTCTCTCGCCTTGTTCTAACCCCTGTTCTAACCCCTGTTCTAACCCCTGTTCTAACCCCTGTTCTAACCCTTGCTCTAACCCCGCTTTGTGACCTTTTTCTGTCGCCTCTTGAATGTAAAGTTGAAAAAAAGGAGATTCTTGCATGATGCCCTCCGGTAAAAGTTGTTTAATTAGTTGTGGTTCGTAAATCAAACCGCCAAAAACACCCAAGGCTGCCAATAGGGTGTCCCGAGTATCCTTGTCCGTGCGTGCTGAAACTGTTGCACCAATACATCTTTCCAACCAGCGATTTGGATTTATTCCTTCCGGTGGTTTCATCAGCGGTGTGAAAGGTAGTAACCCCGGTATTTGTGTTTCCAAAATTGGTTCGCCATCGATCTCGATCAGTTTGATGACTTTATAGCGTAATGTAAATTCATAACCGGGACCCTTATAAGCATAATAGCCTTTATCGTTCCTGCCGGCCTTCGGGTGCAAATAGAGGACGTTGGAATAAACGGGTATTTCGTGTAGATTTGTAAGAAAACCGTTATATCCAGCCACGCGGTAGCACATCGGTTTTCTGCTATCATCTGTTTGTACCTCGGTGTGGAGTATCACAGTTTCGTTGCCGAGCTGCACTTTCAAAGTACTGTCATTTTGATGCGATTTGACTGTCGGTTCTGTGGTTTCCAGTTTTTCCAGAACCGTGATATTTGAATGCCCCACGATGAATTCTGCGAATTCTTGTGAATGTTCCAGCATCATATATTTCGCTGCGCTATCATAGTACTGTGCCATGTTGTATTATACACCAGATTGTGGGGAAATATCAATTCTTTCAGCAGTGCTTACGAATCAACCTTCAGGCTTCCAACGAGTTCTTTAACTGACTTAATGTTTGCTTGCTTGAGATAGTCATGGAGATCTTTCACGATCTCCATTGATGCGTGCGGATTGACGAAGTTTGCTGTTCCTACCGCTACAGCGGACGCACCGGCAATAAAGAATTCCACAGCATCCCTTGCATTCATAATACCCCCCATCCCAACAATCGGAATAGAGACGTTTTTGTAGACCTCCCAGACCAATCGGAGTGCTACGGGTTTTATTGCAGGCCCGGAGAGTCCGCCCGTCACATTTGCCAGTTCGGGTTTTCGTGTTTCAGCGTTGATCGCCATGCCGAGGAGCGTGTTGATGGCAGAGAGCGCGTTTGCACCGGCATCCTCGACAGCGCGCGCAATTACGGTAATGTCTGTAACGTTCGGGGAAAGTTTCACCAATAGCGGTAGGTGTGTTATAGCTCTGACTTCTTTAACGAGTTGATATGCCAGCGTTGCATCGACACCGAAACTCATACCGCCACAATCTAAGTTCGGACAGGAGATGTTGAGTTCTACGCCAGCAACACCGTCTGCTGTGTTTAGTTTCTCAATCACTGTCAAGTATTCTTCGACCGTTTTGCCGCAGACGTTGACAATCACGGGTACATCAAAGTCGCGGAGGTAGGGGAGCTTCTCCGAGATAAAACCGTCTACGCCGACGTTTTGGAGTCCGATGGCGTTGAGCATGCCGGAGGGGGTTTCCATGATGCGTTGCATCGGATTGCCGGGCCACGGGACACTTGTAACACCTTTAACGACAACTGCGCCGAGTCGGTTCAGATCCACGAAATCGGCGTATTCGCTGCCGTAGCCAAAAGTGCCGGATGCTGTCATGGCGGGGTTTCGCATCTCGATCCCGCCGATGTTCACGCTGAGTGAGGTTTCAATTTTCTCCATAAAAATAATGATACCAAGTCTGGTTGGGAAAGTCAAGTTTTTTGTCGAGTTATACCATTTCTGATTATATCTCTTATGTAGTTACTAAACCTTGGACAATTTTTCTAAGTTTTTGGACAGCACCATGAAACTGATTTTTTTCAGATTATGCACGTTTTCTACCCCAAAATTACGACTTTAATTAGTAACGTTTAGCCGATCATTTCAGTTTCTTGGATAGGTTTCAAGCAGTGTCCTATTTTTCTACGGGGTGCCCACGTGCAGATCAACATCTAAAAAAAGAAATATTTTTCAGTTTCCGTACTTCAGCAGAAGAATATGTTTATGATTTCTTTGAGAGACAGAAGAGATTCCTATTTATGAATGGACATTTTTTGGAGTATTTCATTCAAAATTTGAGACATTCCAGAAAAAAATAACCGACTGTGTCGGAACTCACCCAAAATCTGCGTGGTTATATACAAAGGCAATTCAAAGGCAATTGCAGGTGCCTTTAAATATATTGAAAGGCAGATAGGTGAGTGTGTAGCGACGTTCGTATAAATGGGCAACTCTTAGAGACTGATGACGAAGAAAAGGCGTATAAACTCCTTTTTGATAGGTATTATAAGACCGTTTTCGACTACGTTAGCAAGATGATGTGGGATTATCCAGATCCCATTATAGATGCCTATGACATTACGGGCGAAACCTTCACCAAAGCCTTTGATGCTTTCAAAAATGGGAAGGAAATCCAAGACCCCGAGACGTTATCAGGATGGTTGATAACCATCGCGAGAAATTTGACGATTGACAACATAAGAAAGTCGGAAAGACGAGCAAGGTACCTATTAATTCAACCACTTGACGACCGTTCTGTTAGAGAAAACGATTTGCCTGTTGCGTCAATGATCGCCGAAGCTGAGGCTGAACAGACTGAAGCGAGTAGGTATCTGACGGTACAGCTCTTCCGGCTCCTGCCAGAGCTGGATAGAAAAATCGTAAGCCTTAGACTTGATGGGCTTTCGCCCAAAGAGATAGCGGAAGCGATAGGCTCGACTCCTGGAGCCGTTCAGAAAAGATGGGAGCGGTTGATTGCATGGCTGAGTCCGGTTGCAGTTCACTTAGAGGCATTAGTAGAGTGTCTCCCAGAAGAGCGCGACAGATGGATTATGGAACGGTACTTGGATGGACAACCTCTATCGGACATTGCGAAAGCAATTGGTATCTCTCAGTCTGCTATTGAGCGGACAGTGAAACGTGTGAGGGCAGCGTGGAAAAAAGCTGCGAAGGAGAATCCCACGGATCCCGTGTCTGCAATGGCAAAGAAAAAGAGATGATTATTAACTTTTGATTTCACTTGACAAGGCTTGAAAAAGGAGATAAATTGTTAAAATATTTGATGCATACCTGCAAGGTTTTCTCCTTATTTTTTGAAGTTTTGTCATTCTTGACGAAATGCTGCTATATCTGATAGTCTCCGAAGACTGTAGCACAGATTGGATGTAGTTTGTGAGGCTTTTAGGTTAGCACCTTATACAATAATAGGATTGCCGCTGAATGCAAAAATCTTACCTTTTTGCATTTCAGAAGTGATCCCTCGAAAAATAAAGGAGAAAACAAATGCGACTGTCTTTGTGTAGAATAATTGCTATTGTTTGTATTCTATCCATTGGTATCACAGGTTCTCTGTTATTGGCTCCGATGAGTGAGGCAGATCCAAGCGAATATATCTATGAGACACACGAATACTGGACTCGGTGTATCAACATACCAAGTTCTCCTCATCTCAGCTTTACTAACCAGGAGGTCTATGCGAATGGGTGGCATGAAGGTGACCATTGGAGTGGTGGAAATGACTATGTGCCTCCCCACGATATAACCAGGTTATACCGGACGGTTTACCATCTAAGTTGGGTCTGGTGTGAGGCGGCCTAACACCTTATTCTTTCTATATTAGGTATAACTTGCCAAAGGTAAGTTATACCTATCTTTGAATAGGAGGTATTCTTAGAAATGAAACATGTCTTTTTCACAGCCTGTCTTCTAATTTTTTTGGGCACAGCTTGGACGTTGTATCTCCGGTGGGATAATACTCGTTTTGTTGAGAGCCTGCCCAAAGTGCCTGATCGCTCAAATGTTGAAAACGCCACGGATCTGAGCCCCCAGCGAGAACCAACCGTTGAAGATAAAAACATAGACTTTCTTCGAGAAGCGATAACACAACAAGATCCCCCCCTTGTAGATGAGGAAGTGCCTATTGACACAACGCACCGCCCCTTGCATCACGGTGAGACTCATGCGCCTCCTCAAACGGTCACGCGCTATGAGTCTGAACGAGACATTAAAGATCGCAAAGTAGAAAGTGAACCCTTTCTTTTTATGCCGGATTTCTCAGCAGAGGAACTCATGGAGAGTGACCGTCAAAGCTTCGTAAAAAAACATGGGAATATCCCTGAGATAGACACATATTTCAAATATATGGCACCTGTTTATGAAGCGTGGGCAGCTGGGGAGGGTCAGGTTGTCATAGAAAGAACCCCCGAGGAAACAGTGGAGTTGAGCCGTGCCCAGATGGTTTTGTATCCCGATGCGCCTCATTTTAGAAACCAATATCAACACGCGTTAAAAACAGTGGAGGATCTAAAACAACGCCGTGAACAATTAGAAAATTGAGGGGCCATTTTTAGAGAGCATAGGTTATTATGAACCTGTTGGTTTCAGTAGTTCATTTAAGCGTGTTTTAAAAGCATACTATTCGCTTCTTAATATTTCCCTTATTATGAAGGTTAGCAGAAGTTTGATTGACTTTTGAAGAACCGTCCATTTATAGTGAGGTCTTGATGAAAGACACCCATTTTTTATTTTCCATTACCGTACTCGCGCTCGGCAGTATCATCGTCATCTTTGTCAGTTATGCCACAAACACGCTCCCCAAGCATTCCCCGAGAAAAATCACACATCCTATTGAGACAGCACGGGTGATGAAAAACTGCAGTTGCTGCGCGGAGATAACACCTCAAGCTTTGGCAGACATCCGAGAACATTGGGAGGTTTACAAAAAAGCCAATGAACTCTTACAACAGCATGGACGTGAGGAGGGACTCCGTCGGCTAAAACAAATAGCCCCTACGGTTGCCGCACAACTTGAAAAACTCATCGAGAAGAAACCCGTTACTCAGGAACCTTAGTCTTTCCGTATGTCTCTTTAGTCTTCTGCTTCTTGCGTTTTTGCTACGTATTCAAGGGGGTGAGCGTCTCCCTGCGGGACACTTCACCGAGACCGATGCCTACTTCTATTATTGGCAGGCACAACTCGTCTCAGCACACGGCAAACTCCCCGAACGCGATATGCACCGCTGGCTGCCCCTGGGTAGAGATTTAGGACAGACGCTAAACCTTTATGGCTATGTCCTTTCTTATACGCATAAAGCCCTTGCGGTCGTGTTCCGAACAGGCATCACGCTTTATCACGTCTGTCTCTATATGCCTGTCGTCTGTTTTTGCATCGGGCTCGGGACACTCTGTGTATTTCTTTACCACATCTACCGAGGGGTCTTTTCAAGTGTTGTTGGCGTGCTTTTGGCAATCCTCCCCGGTAGTATAGAACGCAGTGCCGCTGGCTTTGGTGACAGGGAGGCTTTTTGCCTGATGATCGGTATCCTCGCTGTTATTACCTACCTAATGTCTTTGCAAACGCAGCACCGACGCAAACGACTTTTCTGGACCCTCGCGAGTGGCTTGACAGTCTTTCTCGGTGGTATCTCTTGGGAAGGTTTCGGTGTGTTCTTGAGCGTTATTCTCTTTGTAGAGCTCTGGCGGTTTCTCACGACCGAAACAGAAAACAACCTGTGTCTCTATCTGCTGTGGGTGTTGTCTTTTGTGCCTACACTTTACCTCGCCTCCCCTGCCTACAGGAATGGATACGGCTTTGCGGAACATCTTTTTGCCTTTGTGCTTGTGCCCCCTGTTGTGCTTTTAGGCGTGCGTGGACTTCGATATCTTCTCCTCTCAGAAGTGGAAAAGCTCCGACCGCATGCCCGTACGCTATCACTCGGATTGGCGTTGGCAAGCATTGCCCTTGCAATCGGGTATGTTTTGATACAACTTGACACCTTCGCCGATACCACCGTCCCGTTAAGCCGCACCTCGCTGATGCAATCGATAACAGAACTAAAAGCACCGGGGTACGGCTATTGGGTTTTCCGCTATGGCAGCGTCTTTATTTTTGGGAGTGTTGGGCTGATTTTTGCCACCCAACGCCACTCGAATCATACCGTTTTATTTGTCCCAATCGTCCTTTTCATCGCTACTACCTTTTTCCGTGAGCCGCTTGAAACATATCTCTGGAATGCATCCTACGGCAATTTTTTCTTTTTCATTGCGATGACCTGTTCCGGAATAGGATTTCTGATCATCGCATGGCTCCAGAAATCGCACGAAACGCGTCTGATGCCAGGTGTCGCATTCATGACTTGGTTCGTTTTCTGGGTAGCTCTCTCCCGGGACGCAAAACGTTACGACTTCTTTATCAGCGTGCCCCTCGCTTTTTTTACGGCAGAACTCATACACTTCTTTTCTAATTCCCTGAGTCTTCTCGTGAAAGAAGGCCGACAACGCGCTGTTCTGAAAACAACCAGCGCGATCGCTTTACTGGTGAGAATCCTGTTTTAAAATGAAACACTTACCGAGACACCGCGCTCCGTCTCTCCCCGAGTGTTCCGCAGTCTGTTCTCAACACCGCAGGAATCCCTCACGGATTTTCAAAAGAATGGCTTCTACCGTACGATTGTAGACAACGACCTGTTTCGTCCACTGGGTTGGACACCCCCGCGCCCCCGCCAACCCTATCGCTTGCTCGGCACGGTCATCCCCACAGACAGGGAAACGCCTCCACAAGCAATACTGCAAACCATAAGCAGAAATCAGACGCGAACCGTCTCGCTCGGTGAGAAATTGGACGCGGAGACTACCATTGTTGATATCCAGCTCAAACAGGTAACGCTTGAAAAAGCCGGGTACCAGAGAAACCTAAAACTCAGCACCACAACCCTCCTCAAATGAAAGGAATCTCAACGATTGTTTGATTTTGACGAAACACATTTCATCCACCGTACCCAACTCGGCAACACCGAAGCGTTTAACCCGCTCGTTGTCAAATACCACCGCCATGTCTACAACCACATTCTCGGAAACGTCAAAAACCCTGAAACCGCAAAAGACTTGACACAAGAGACGTGGTTAAAAGCATACCGCGGCATCACTACCTTCCGCTGCGATTCTACCTTCACTTCATGGCTTTACCGCATCGCTGAAAATGTGTGTATTGATTATTTCCGAAAACAGAAGAAAGCATACGCCATCGAATCGCTGCACACTGTCGCGGAAAACCGTATCACCGACACGTATCCCTCCCCGTACCGAGACCTTCAACGCAAGGAGCTGCGAGAGATTCTCAGAAATGCTATTGCAGAACTCACACCTACCCGCAAACAGGTGTTTCTCTTATATTACATCCAAGAACTCTCCATCAAAGCGATCGCACAACAGTTAAACAGGTCCGAAGGCACTATCAAATCGCATCTTCGCAATGCGAGGCTCCAGCTCCAAGAACATCTCACGCCGTATCTGAATAACGAGAATGTTTCTTAATTCAGTAAAAATCAGGATGGACGCAATTTTCGAGGTAGGGTACTTTGTGAAATGGAAAACTCGAAAAAAACACAAGTGTTTTGGAGGCACAACCTAACAGGTTATGCTACACAAGAGCATTCTGCGGGTGCGGTTGGGAAACCGCACCTACCAGGTTGGGGTAAAATGTTCATTTATTTTTCTGGTTTACCATAGTTTTCCAAAAATTTCCCTCTGGATACCCAAATTTGTTTGGGAAAAGTGTGCTATCCCGAATAAATTCGGGCATCCGGAAAGTCAAGGGCTTTACATAAGTAAACGTAACTCTTATAGTAGATTTTAGAATTAATTTCACACTTCGCATCGGTGCGGTTAGGAAACCGCACCTACCGGGGGGTGTTGAGAATGTAAAAGTATTTACGGAATCTACTATAAAACTAAATGGCCTTATGACGCAGGACAGTTTTCTTGACGTGGTATCTTGATGTGTGCTATAATGCCTTAAATATCGCAAATCAAATTTAACCCATTGCGGCTAAAGTTATCTGTGCTTTTCATGAAAGGAAGGTGTTGTGTCATGGCCTTTAATGATTTTAAGACAATCCCTGAAGTTCAGGAAATATTTCGCATCCGACACGTGGAAAATGACTTCGTTAAGGTTAAAGAAACCGTGGGTTTCCCTTCGGAACAATTTCTACAGGAATTGGAATTTAGCCGGGAGTACATTGATATTTTCGCGTCCGAGGCATCGCGGTGTGAAGCGATTATCTACCCTATTTTGCGGGAAGTCTATAAAACGTACGCCGATAATTACGCCCTTTGGATAAAGAAACCTATCTCCTATGATGAGACACTCAACGGCACACCCGATTACCTCATCTCCACGAGGTCTGAATTGGGAAAGCGCATCGTCGGGAAACCTTTGATCATCCTCGTAGAAGCGAAGAAGAACGATTTTGATCATGGGTGGGGGCAATGTCTGTCAGAGTTAGTGGCGGCACAGAAAATAAATGACAGCCCGGATACCCCTGTGTATGGTATTGTTAGTGATGGCACATGGTGGCAATTTGGACACTTTGTTGGTGATACGTTCACCCAAAACCGAACCAGTTTTAGCGTTGATAATTTACCGATCCTCTTTAGCGCGGTTAACGCTGTGTTCAAGGCAGCAAGCGAAGTGTCTGTTGGGCAAAGTTAAAGGGAAACGGTACTGTGGTTCGTCTACCAACTCAGATAAACAACACGGAAATCAAAAATGAGTCCCAGAATACTAATCACAGAGGCGATGATCACATCGCCGATAACCAAGCCGATGAAAAATGGGATGGAACGCCGATATAAGCGAACACCGCCTGTTGAGAGCAGTATCCGTTTAACGACCCAACTGATTAAGAGCGGAAACCACAACCCAGTGAATGTCCACCAACTTGAAACGACATAGCCGACAGGGTGTAGGGGCCACTGAATAAACCGCCACCGTAGGAGCAGCAGGCTAACAGCAAAGCCGAATCCACCGGCGGTATAGAGCATACCGCTGATACTCGTTTCGCTGGGATTATAGAGCCAGCCAGCAAGTCTATTGAAAGCTGCACGGGCATACCACGAGCGTGCTTGTTCTAAACCGACTTGGTAGGAGAGATGGAGGTGTCCCCACGCCGCGGAGAGCGCACCTACGAAGATCGCAATCGCCAACACCCAAATCAGTTGGGTAGGGTTGAAACGGGTTTGGTGGGCAAGTTTCAATCCCTCCAGTTGATGCGGCATTGGGTGTGCGCGGTAGGAGAGATGGTTCAGCCAGAAGAAGAGCGACATCACCGAGAGATTACGATTGCCGATGCGGCGTGTGCCGAGTGCGTCCGTCAAAAGTAGGTCTGGACCGGCGTTATAGAGGTCGTGCGCCGGTGGACCGAGTTCGGCACGGATCCGGGTGATTGTGATTGACATTGCGAGATAGAGTCCGAAGAATAAGGCTGCGAACCAGAGCGACATCCCTGCCTTCAGACAGAATACCAGAATCAAGATGAATCCGACCAATACGCCGATTCCCGCAGTTCTATAACGCATCGCTTCGCCTTCGTCGCTTGCAGGAGCAGGGTTTCCCTGCCCGCAGGGACGAGGTAACCTTGGGGAAACACCCAAGCAAAAACCCCCTACGAAAATGGTCTGCAAGACGACTTTGATGTGTGTGCGTCCCATCCACACTGTCCAGAGGAAGAGGGCAATCCAAACGCCTCGGATTTGTGCCATCTCTCTCGGAAATCCGATAGCACTTCGCCAACCGAACATATCCCCGATAATCCGTTCAAAGTGCCAAAACAGATGGAAGAACCAGCAGGAAAACCCTAAATCGAGCGGAATCAGAAAGCCTACACCGATGGCAAACGGAAAGAAACTGATACGGAAGCCGGGGTTGTTCATTGCGCTCCACGGCTTTTCTGCGAGTCGGAATCCGTGATAGAGCGGAATTGTCGGGAAAACAGGATCGATTTGATGTAAACTATAGACAAGGTTCAGCACAGCGGCGATGCTTAACCCGACAACCATCATCCGTCGATTGAAAAAGAGATGAGAGGTTGTTGATAGGTGACCTGTGTTTGTAGCGGCTCGTGTGATTTCATAAGGGAGCTGTGCGATCGGGTAGGTGAGGCGTTCGTGTTCTTGCCACTGTTTGCGTAACAGGACATTGAGGCAGAGCATTGTTACGCCGATGACAAGGCAGAAACCGACCCAGATTAACGTCGGTAGCAGCCATGCGTCTATGTGCGTCCGAAGATAGAATGTGGATTCGCCTTCATAGAAACCTCGTAATATTTCTTGTTCTCCAACGACGAGCCATTCGGGAAGATGTTGATGAAAGAGTTGTGCCCACTCGTTTTCGGTTGTTGCGTACCAAAAACCGTTGCCCATCAACGGCACCAAGACTTGCAGCATATCGCGCCCAGCGAAAACGGAGGCTTGGCAGAGCATCGCATAGATTGTTAGCAATTCGCTCTGTGTAAACGCCAGACTGGGTCGCAAGCGACGCAGGATTGTACTGAATCCGATAAGAACAAGCAACGTAAATAGGACATTGAAGAGCAGTGCCAAACTGGTGGGTCGGTTGGAGTCCCAGATATAACTGAGGTGTAGGACCCAGTAGCTATTAAATGGGATAAGGAAAATGCCAATCAGCGTTGCGCGTAGCGTGATAGAGCTTTTGGAAGGGTGTTTCATGTTCTTTGCTTAGGACTTGGCAATGGATAGGTAATACCCTTATTATGAATTAGCGTGGTGTTGAAGAAACCTGGGAGGAGATAGCCAGAAATGGTGTTGGTGATCGTCTTCGGTCTCGTTGTTGTAATTATGATATGTGGTGGGATATTGCTTGCACGTCTGGCAACGGTTGCTAAATCCAAAGGTTCGTGGGTGTGGGGATGCTTCATTCTCATCGTGCTTGTCTGTGTTCCACTCTTTATCTTAGGTCTCTGCGTGTGGTTTATCTTCTTTAGCGGGATATCGTCGGAACAATTTAATCCGTTTTAAGATAGCCACCAGCAATTAGGACGCTGCGCTCTCAGCAGTCAGTTAAGGTCGGTTTCTGGCGGTGTTAAATATCTTCTTCAGTGGGTTTTGGCGTGTTGTCCGTAGTCTTGCCGGATAAGTAGAGAAACCAGAAGGTGAGTCCAATTGCAATAAGGATCCACAGCACACCCCAAACTTCGGTTGGAATGCCTGTCACCTCTGAAAGCATCCGGGCGTCTGACCGGAGATTGGATCTATCTAAGACATCGCTTTTGATGTCAAGAATCGCGTAAAGGCAGCTCGTCACGCCGATGATACGGAGTATCCAATCGTTGATGGCTTCTGAGAGATAAAACCCAATGGCGATTAGGGCGACACCGAAACCGATGCCGAACAGATAGGTGAAAGTGCTCTCCCCGTAGGCGATGGAGATTGCCACCATGCCGAGACCGATAAGGATGCTAATCCCTTTGTCGAAATGCGTTCTCGCTGCCAAAAGCAGGATAAGACCGCCCCACAAGAGGCTGCCGAGATAACCCGCAGTCAGCGTCCAAAAGCGAGAGCCGCCTTGTGTGAGGGCATGCCCTCCCTGCTGCGGGTTAATCTGAATTTCGACGATACGACCCCCCGTTGCGATGGCCGCAAGTCCGTGACTCACCTCATGCATAAATACGACGAAGATTTTGATAGGATAAATGAACAGTGTATTCCATAGGAGGCCAATGCCTATAAAAATCAGCAGTAGGGCAATATAACGTTTGAAAAGTATTGACATAACAGTTCTTCTTTTGAATAGCAAGTTTTCGGTTTGCAAGCTGCATCCAGAGCCATTCAATTGTCGGTTTTTTAGACATTTCTGCGGAGGGGTCGCGAGCACAGCTCGCTCCTACAACGAAGAGTGCTTAGGCAGAAAATCAAAATTATTGGAGAATTGAATGCCTCTGAAGCTGCACCGAAAAGTGCTTGTATTTTGCTACGGAATCTGCTATAGTATATCACACGACCCGTAAAATATACAATCCTAAATCTAAATATAGAGGTGTGTGCTTGCAAAGCACACTTATGGAGTTAAATGAATACGTTCGGCCACCTTTTTCGGATTACGACTTGGGGTGAATCGCACGGTGGTGCTGTCGGTGTTGTCGTTGATGGATGCCCGCCACAGATTGACCTTGATGTGTCCGCAATACAATTTGAGATGAATCGCCGGAAACCTGGGCAGAGTCACCTCACGACCCCGCGTCAGGAAGGTGATGCTGTTGAAATACTTTCGGGTGTCTTTGAAGGCAAGACGCTCGGCACGCCTATCTCTATGCTGGTGTGGAACAAGAATGCCCGTCCGTCAGATTACCAGCATCTGAAAGACCTTTACCGACCTTCACACGCCGATTTTACGTATCAAGAGAAATACGGTATCAGGAACTGGCAAGGCGGTGGTAGAGCGAGCGCACGTGAAACTATCGGACGCGTCGCAGCAGGGGCAATTGCGAAGCAGGTCTTGCGTGAGAAAGCGGAAACGGAGGTGCTCGCTTACGTCAAACAGATCCATACACTGACGGCTGAAGTCGATACAGACACGGTAACACTTGAGCAGGTTGAAGCGAGTCCAGTCCGCTGTCCTGACCCTATTGTGAGTCCGAAGATGGCGGAGCGGATTGATCAAGCGCGGCGCGACCGAGATTCCCTTGGCGGCATCATTGAGTCAGTGGCTCGTAATGTTCCGGTTGGACTTGGCGAACCGATCTTCGATAAACTCAAGGCGGATCTGGCGAAGGCGATGATGTCTCTACCGGCAACGATGGGTTTCCAAATCGGTTCCGGCTTTGATGGGATCACGATGACAGGCTCTGAACACAACGATCCTTTTTATCTCGAAAAGGCGGGTGAGACGACACGGGTTCGGACGCGTACGAACAATTCGGGTGGCACACAAGGCGGTATTTCAAACGGCGAGAATATTGTGTTCCAAGTCGCTTTCAAACCGACAGCAACGATTGGGAAGCCGCAACAGACGGTGGATGTACAGGGGAACGAAGTGACATTGGAGGCAAGCGGACGACATGATCCGTGTGTGTTGGTGCGTGCGCCTGCGATTGTGGAGGCGATGGCGGCACTTGTGCTTACAGACCATCTGCTCCGGCATCGCGCAAAATCTTAATGGTTGTCAGCGGTCAGCACGGCAAATTAACGGTATGAATGCCTGATGGCATTCCCCGGCTACGCAATCCTTTCAGCAGTCAGCAATCAGGGCGTTCGCTGCGCTCACTCTTAGGAATCAGCAAAAAAGTTGGACGGAACAATGGAAACCACGGAATGGAAAATCGAAAGTATCTCGCCTGACGAAACGCTGGAATCTTGTGCAAAGCAAATCATCGTGCGTTATTTTCAGCAGATGATGTCTTATAAAGCGGGTGCTAAAGACGGGACTGATATTGGGTTTGTCCACGATATGCGCGTCACCTCTCGCCGTCTGCGTGCCGCGATGGACAATTTTGCTGACTGCTTTCAAGAAAAATCGTTTAAAAAACACTACAAAAGGATAAAAGCGATAACCCGGACGATGGGAGCCGTCCGCGATCTGGATGTGCTTATCGCCCGTTTTCAAAGAGAGTTGGATACCTTATCTGAATTGGAACAGGTGGACATCCGACAGTTAATTGAACATTTACAGCATGAACGAGAAATTGCCCGAAAGCCGATGCTGACGCTCTTCGCGAAACTTGAAGCGGTCGATTTTGAAACAGAGTTTTTGGATTTCTTTGGCGGAGAAAGCGTCTTATCTGATGTAGGAGCATAGAGATGGCGAAAGCACATAAACTCACCGGCGTTGAACCGCTCCGCAGCTACCGCGAAAATGCCCGAACAATTCTTCCACAGAAAGTTGAAGAAGTTTGGACGTGGGAGCCGTTCATTTGGGATGCAGCGAGGCGCGAAGAACTTCATAACATGCGGATTTCGATTAAACGGCTTCGGTATACGATGGAGATTTTTCACGTTGCTTATACTGTTCCAAAAGGGGGGTTTGAGGAAACTTCGGTGATTCATGGCAAACGTTTCGCGGAATTCCTTGCTGTCATCGTTGACTTACAGGAGATACTTGGCGATGTCCATGACGCTGATGTTGTCTTGGATGTTTTGACCGATTATGTGCATCGGACGGGGGAAGATGTTTTAGGACCGGGTGTTGCTACACTTATTGCTCGGACGAAGGCGACCCGTAAGGTGGAGTATGAGACATTTTTGAGGAAATGGGAACATCTATCCGTAACGGGTTTCAAACAGAAGTTATTATCGTTTTTAGGGGAGTAGCAATTAGCAAAGAGGCTATCAGCGGTCAGCGGTCAGCAAAGACTTTCAAAGGACATCTTTCTTTTTATTAAAGAAACATTCTTGGAGAAATACTGACTTCTGAAAGTGGAGCGAAGCGGAACGTCCTAATTGCTGACAGGCATAAAAAAGGAGAATATTGTATGGGCGCGAATGTTATCGGTGTGGATATGGGGGGAACCAAGATTCTATCTGCTGTCATTGATGCGGACGGTAATATCTTGGGGACAGCCAAAGTACCAACCAAAGCGGACAAAGGAGCATCCGAAGTGATTGATCGGATTGCCGACTCTATCCGCAAGGCTGTTGACAAATCAGGCGTTGCCTCCGAGTCAATTCAGGCGGTCGGTATTGGCGCGCCTGGACCGCTGGACCCTGCGACAGGCGTTGTCATTTTCGCGCCGAACCTCGGTTGGCGGGATGTCCCACTGAAGGCTGAGCTTGAAGCACGGGTCGGTTTTCCGACGTTTGTTGACAACGATGTGAACGTGGGTACACTCGGTGAACACGTGTTCGGTGCGGGTAGGGGTGTTCAGAACGTTGTCGGGATTTTTGTAGGCACCGGTATTGGGGGCGGCATTATTTTAAACGGCGAGTTGTTCCACGGTGCGAGCAAGACTGCGGGTGAAGTTGGACATATTATTGTCAAAGCCGGTGGACCCCGATGTGGCTGCGGCACGCGTGGATGCTTGGAAGCGATCGCCAGTCGGACGGCGATGACGAAGCAATTCCAGAAGGCTATTCTCAAAAAAAAGAAAAAGAGTGTGATTTCTAAACTCACCGATGGCGACCTTGGGGCTATTCGGAGCGGAGTTTTAGCAAAGGCGATTCGCTTAAACGATAAGTTAACCCTGAAGGTTTTCAAAAAAGTGACAAAATATCTTGGGATTGGTATCGGTTCGATTGTAAATTTCTTAAACCCAGAGATGATTGTATTGGGTGGAGGTGTCGTTGAGGCACTTGACGACACATTCTTGGATGATATTCGCGCTGCTGCGAAGAAATACTCGCTTCCTAATACGCTGGACGGGGTCCAGATTGTCCGGGCAGAGTTAGGTGATAATTCCGGTATTCTTGGCGCAGCGGCACTCGCGCGACAGCGGTCCGACAACTGATGACTATTCAGGGAGGGTGCTTCTATGTTAGTAGATGATAACAGAGAAGAACATCGGATGATGATTTTTGGTAACGATAGTCGCCTTGTTCAAGAGCGGTTGATCACTGACAATGACACAAAGCGGGACGGCATTCTGGCACAGAAGGTCCATGAGGATTCCTATACCGTCACGTTGTATGTGTTGTTGAAGGATTACGGTCTCGCACCGGTCTTTCGGATCAAGCCGCGCATTCGGTTCCATCGCTCTAACTACGATAACCTCTCTTCAAGCGCACCGCTCCGATATAGTCTTGATGACATCATCCATTTCGCTGAGCTGAAACGTGGCGTGGACTTGACGGAAAAGATTGACGATGTCAAACTCGCGGAGATCCTCGGTGATGCACCAGCACTCAAGGATATAGCGGATGATGTGGCGTTGCAACTCGTTTCGCAGCGTGATGTCTCGCTACGGAATCCCCCTTTCAAAACCAAAACTAAGGTTTTTGGGAAGAGCGAAGACGAAGGGGTAGAAGAGGGGGGTATCCCTATCGGCACATTCCTTGACGCACTCAATCAACCCAAACGAACTGAGCAAATTTTTAAGCGGTTTGCGCGCGGAAGCGAGTTTGCGCGCGATTTGCGAGAGGCTTTGGCACCCTACGAAGGCTTTGAATTTCGATTCGGACTTTATTCTCGATATGAACGGCGGGATTGCATCTTAGCAAGTGGTGATTCCGAGACCAGTGGAAACTACCGAGCGACTTTCGATCCGTGGACAGCACTCGGTTATATCCGAACGAGTGGCGATACCCAACAGTTCCAAATCCTTGCACACGAGCGCGGTACCCGATGGGAACACAAAATTATGTTAGAGGAGTTAGATGCCGCGACGCTCGAACGCCTTGCCACAGAAATCCCAGGGCTCCGCCGCCAGTACCTGATTGGACGTGTCTTATCTAAGAGCCAGACGGCCTTGACACGTTTGGCTGAACTTCGCGAATCGCAGCTAAACCTCACAACGGAT
Source organism: Candidatus Poribacteria bacterium (assembly GCA_965232115.1). Lineage (GTDB taxonomy): Bacteria > Poribacteria > WGA-4E > WGA-4E > WGA-3G > WGA-3G. The sequence goes on along the minus strand of OZ246958.1, from coordinate 278,664 downwards.
TTGCACACTGGCTATACACTCCGACTCGAAATACCGGTCCCTAAAAGGCGGTTTCCTGTCATAGAACATCGACGTAAATTACGGGAAACATTTAACGGTAGTGGTGCTTATCGCCTGCATCCATTGAATGGTGAATTTGTAGAGAGACATCATAACATGGCAAAGGGTGTCCGAGATGGTATTGTTTGGACTTTGGATTCGGTTGATTTGTTCACAGGGCAACCCCCTTTGGAGGAGAGAGATGAGGAGTTTCTTGTCATCAAGACCCCCCATCAAAACAAGTTCGTCGTTCGTTCCGCCGGGGAGCTTCGTGAACGTCTCCCTAAAAATGGATTTGAAAAGTGTTGGAATGAGGCTGTTGATGTAGGCGGCTATGCAATTCTCAGTCGGATGAGTGGTAGAGTTTATGCCGTAAACTATGGAAGGCGGAGTACGGGAAGTATCCATGAAGGTAATATCACCCAGGAAGGGACTGAACACTATCTTTCAATTGAATACTTGGGGGTAGAGTCTGGTCGTGTTGGCAATGCGCTCTTTGGCGTGCCAACCCACGCGCAACGCACTTTCTTTGACCGGCTTTTTAACAGGCGACCTGTACCGCCGTTCTTTGGACAATTGATGCGGACTGAGACACAGATCATCGCTGAGATGAAGACATTGGCGCGGCATTGTAAAGAGAAATTAGCGATTTCGTAGCGGTTTGGTACCCTGACTCTACTTGAGCTTCATCTTGGAAAAGGAGATAAGCATGATCCGAAGTCTTAAAGTTAAGGAACTTAATAATCGGCTTAGCGATGAGTTTGAGTTCCATGAGGATCTGAATATTTTTACCGGTCCAAACGGTTCGTGTAAAACAACACTGCTGAAACTAATATGGTATCTCATCAGTGGACATCTTCAGGAAATCCTTGTTGAAATTCCATTTCATACTGTTTCAATTCAAACGGATCTATTTGATCTCACTATGAAACGCGTTAAACTCGATCAAGTTACGTTTGATTACAAGTTTGGTAAAGAGGAGGGCGTGTACGAATTTGTGGTCATCAATGACGAGACCGCGAGGATTGATCGGAAGGATGTAGATTGGGTAAACGTGCTTGAAAAGCGGATCGCGCGAACAATGAAGAATAGTCTATGCTTTCCAACCTTTAGAAGAATTGAGGGTGGTTTTTCGAGAGTTACAGCGGACACCAGCGATTCAACGATGAGGTTTCTCGCTTCTACGCCAGAAATGCTTCAAGCCTCAATGTTGAGATTTTCCGATGAGATATCCATTAACGGACATAAGTTCGTCGCTTCAATTTCGACAGAGGATCTCAGTGAGTTACTCACACAGAAATATGCTGATATTTATGAGGAAATTAGCACACGCCAGTCGCAGGTATTAGAACAAATTTCAAAAGAGATGCAAAACAATCCAAATAAAAACAAAATTTCTGAGATTCCGCAAGATACTTCGACTGTTTTGGACGCTATTCAGAAAGTTAATAAAGAGCGAGAGGAATTGAGTAAACCTTTTTCTGTATTGTCTGAGTTAGTTCGGAAGATTCTACGGTATAACGCGATTCGTGTTATTGGACGGATTGTTAGTGGAGAAACTGCCGATGGAATTACCTTGGTAGAAGGCAGAGATGGAATTACAGTCGGAGAAGCAAAAGATGCCATCTTATCTGACAAACTCTCTGCTGGCGAGAAACAAATGCTTAGTTTTTTATGCTATAATGCCTTTAGCGAAGACACGACTATTTTCATTGATGAGCCGGAGTTAAGTCTTCATGTGGACTGGCAAAGACGCCTATTTCCAACCTTACTTGAACAGGGTCAAAGAAATCAATTCTTCGTTGCCACGCATTCACCTTTCATATATGCAAAGTATCCCGACAAAGAGTTTATATTGGACGACGATCGCGGAGAAGTTTAATGCCCCGACTAAACCCGACGGTAGACGAATTAGTTTCTACTCTTCGTAGATCACGATTACCAACGATTGTTGTTGAAGGTAAAGAAGATATGCAAATCTTCCGATGGATGGAAGACCGAATTAAAATTCACAAAGTGGATATTCTTGGTGTTGGTGGAAAACCTAATCTACTGGCTGTGTATGATAGAAGAAACGAATTTGCCCATCTGCCTGTTGCTTTTATCGCGGATCGAGATAAGGAATTGTTTACGCAACTTCCAGAAGGGTATGAGGACATTATTTGGACGCAAGGGTATAGTATTGAGAACGATTTGTACGCAGGTGCTGAACCGAATTTAGAAAGTTTGATGGATTCTCACGAAGCCAATGAACATAGAAAAGTATTGGATACGATAGTAGAATGGTTTGCATTTGAGGTTGAGGAGTTTTTAGAGGGTAGATCCCCAGAGTTTGATCACCATTGTAATGAAATTGTCCCACTGAACCAAACTGAAATGGATAATGGTTTCTGTCAACTCCGCGGATTTCGACCGCCTAATTCAGAGCTTCAGCGACAAATAAGAGAAGCATACCAATTGCAACTCAGAGGAAAACAGCTTTTTCAGGTGTTGGTTCGGTTTCTCAGTGCATCTAATCGGTCTCCTAAATATAGTTATCATGGGCTCTATGAAATTGCGTTTAAGATGACGGCTGTCCATCCTTTGATGAATAGATTAATACAGCAGATAGAACAGGAAATTTCGTGATTAATGCTAATCTTCTAATATCCGTTTGAGATAATGTTAAAAGGAGACACTTTATATGGAAAACCGTAGAAAAGTCCTTATCACCGGCGCATCTGGTTATATTGCTGGACGGATGCTCCCAGAATTTCGCGAACGCTATGAACTCGTGCTATTAGACGTGAAAACGACAAATCGACAGGGAGAAGCGGTCGAGGGTATTCAGATTGCTGAGCTCACTGACCCTGACCGAGACGGATACAGACACCATTTTGAGGGCGTTGATGCAGTTGTCCACTGTGCCTTCAAAGGTGGCAGTTTTGAAAACGAACTCGCTAACGTTCAGATGGCATACAACCTCTACCAAACCTGTATTGAGACGGATGTCCGGCGCGTTGTTGTGTGTAGCTCCAACCACGCCGCCGACTATTATGAACGACTGATATGGGCGGATAAGTGGGACGTGGTGACACCTGAGATGCGTCCACTCTCCGATAACTTCTACGGATGGGCAAAAGAGGCGTATGAGCATCTCGGCTTTGTCTTTGCGACGGGGCATGTTGAGGGTAAAAAGCTAGAGAATGTTCAACTGCGCATCGGTGGACCGCGAGAGACGGACATGACGAATTCTTCAGCAGACGATTTGAAGGCGATGCACCGTGGCCTCGGAGCGTATTTAAGTATCCGGGATCAAGTCCAACTTTTTGTCAAGAGCATTGAGACGGAGGATATAGCGGACGAGAACGGGATTCCGTTCCAGATTTTCTACGGTATCAGCGACAATTCGCATAAGTTCTGGAGTATCGCCAATGCCCGTAAGGTAATAGGGTATGCGCCGGAGGACGACAGTCAACTCCGTTTTGCTGATCGGTTGGCAGAATTGTTAAAGGAAGCGAAAGGGACGTAAGAGCGAGCTAACCTTGCCCCTACGAGGAAGGTGGTTTTTGTATCACCGGAATGACATAACTCCGAATCTGCACGCCCTTGATTGTTTCTGTCTCTACCTGTGCTTCTGGATTCTGACGATGATCAAAGACGACATAGTATCCCTCGGCGACCCCTTCTAATTTCATGTACGCCGCGAGTTGTTTTTTGCCAGCCTGATAGTATCGGGGGCCCTCCCATATTTTTGTCTCAACGATATATTTTTGGGTGTTGTAGAAGATAACGATGTCCATCCTGCCGCGTCCTGTTTGCCCTTCAAGGTAAATGTTCCCGTTTACCAATTGGACGAATTGATCCAGATAGGCATAAAGGAGGTACTGACCAACGAACTCTTTTGGAGTATCTGGGACTTGCAGAATCCGAAAGCCCGCACGCGCAACAAAATCCCGAAAGTTGTCGAGAAGCAAGTCCATATTAAGCTGACCTGTGGACATCAGATAATTAACCAAATCTGGACGGGCACCCTCGGGAAAATATTCGTGCTCTAACCCGTTGACGAGAGGCTTGAACGCCTGCAGAATACGCTGCTGATATATCGGGTTAAGAATCTCACACATCCCGTCGGGACCTTTTGTAATGACCCCGTAAGTGGTAAGTTCGTCAATGATCTCGTCGTCCGGATTAAAGCGGATGCCGGTCTCGTAGGAGGTAATTCGCATCAAGATGCTTTCAAAACGTGGATTTCTGCGGATATTGGTTAGCAGGTGGCTGATATTGGCGTTTGTTTCTTCAAGGAGTTGCGTATGTGCCTCCGCAAAGTGTTCCATCTGGATCGTTTCACTTTTCGAGATAGCCATTTCCTCCGTAAGAATCTGTGCAAACCGATTGACAAGGTAGGGCTGCCCGGCGGTCTGCCGGTGGAGGGATTGGATGACATCGGGCGCGATCACTTGTCCGACTTCATCTGTGTATTGTCCAAACAGTTCCTGTACCTGATCAAACGTGAAGTTGGGTAAATGAAATTCATCTTGGATGTTGAACGGCGAAATGGATCTGTCGTAATCCAGCTGCGTGATGTCTTTAACACCGATAATGCCAACACTATGCGGACATCGCGTCCTGCCGGAGAGATAGATTTCGCGAAGTACGCGAAGAAACCCTTTCACTGCACTACGCGGAATAGCATCAAACTCGTCAATGATGAGGACGATCCGTTGATCCTTTAAAACCTTTCCTAATGCTCTGAGAAACGTTCGCAGAGAGAGTTGATTCGTGAGGTGTGTGGTTTCCAGTAGGTGCTTTATGGTATCAGGCGGTGTCTGTTTGCGTTCTTGAAAAACATCTGTGATTTTCTCATGGATATCACCGGTGAGGCCATCGTAAAACTCTGAGGAGGTGCAGTCTTCGTACACCTCAAAATTGAGTTGAATGGGGAAATAGGTCGGATCTGTGGCAGTGAGTTCCTCAAGTGCTAATTGGAAGAAGGTGGTTTTGCCGGTCTGCCGAGGCGCGAAAAGGACAATATACTTTCCCTCTTTGACGCGCCTGATAAAGTCGGCGCCCTCTACTGTTCGAGGGACGAGATAGTTATCTTCTGGGTAGAGGCGGCCTTGGGTTCCGAAGCGTCGCGTTTTTTTCGGCATGTCGTTAGCCTCTTCAAGGAGTGTGTTTCTGTTTAATTTCGTCTATGTTAACGTGAGGCGTTTACGTTATGCGTGAACCGCTTGACGAACCGCATCGCATAAGTGCCTGAGCCGTTGGCGTTATTAGGGTGTCCGTGAAAAACTTCTGTTTTTAACCATTATATATGCCTCGTTGGAATTTTTCAAACGAAAATGAACAGTTGATTCTATTTTCATGGAGCGACTCTATCACGGTTTTTTAGATACGGCGTGAGGTATTCTTGAAGCTGGAGACGTGCGTTTCGGAGGTGTGATTTGATGGTGCCTTCGGACTTTTTGAGACGGGCGGCGATGTTTTTGATGGGAAATTCGTGAAAGTAGTAGAGGCGAAAGACTTGTTTGCGGATGGGGGTGAGCTGCTCGATGGCAGCCCGGAGATGTTCTCGGAGTTCTTGACGCTCGAGATCTCGGCTGGGACACGGGTGTGTCTGGGTGATCCGGCATTCGTCTATGGCATGCAGCGGTTCGGTGTGATGTTTCTGCTTTCGGAAGTAGTCGGTGCAGATATTTTCGGCAATCCGATACACCCAAGAATAGAAGGCTGACTCTCCGCGGAAGGTGTGAATGGCACGAAACGCTTTGAGCCATGTCTCTTGTGTTAAGTCCTTTGCCGTCTCGGTATTCTGGACGGTTCCGAGAATCTGGTTATAGATGCGGGCGTGATATTTTCGGACAAGGACATCAAAGGCTTCGGTGAAACCGGCTTGGGGGCATTCTCTGACGGAGTTACTCAAGTTATTTTTCTTTTTCTTCCTGCAGGACGCGTTCTAATGCAGCCTTATTTTCCGGAGTGTTCCAGAAGAAGTTGACAGCTTTTAAGAACTCAATCTGTTCTTCTGGTGTGAGGGACATCCGACCACTATTTTCTGCTTTAGATAGATACTTAACGACAATATCTACCTCTTTTACATTTCCAAAATGTTGACGAAGAAATTCTCCCCTTTTTTTATATAATTCCTCAGATGATAACGCTGAAGCATCTTTAGAAAGTTTATCTGTTTCTTGTGGAGGAGTTGCCCCGTGTTCGTGCTGCTCTTCATGTTCGTGTTCGTGATGTTCGTGTTCGTGATGAGGCTGTTCTTCACCCGTTTGAGGTTGTGCATTTTCGGCATTTGGATTTTCAGTATCTCCAACAAGTTTCTGTAACTCCTCAAGACGTTCCACTTCTTCAGAAGGGATGTAATATAGAGGCGCATCGGGGGTACCACTTTTAGGGTCGGCGTAGACACGAACAGTGGGTTCTGCCTTTTTCGGCGGTTGTGGAAGACTCTCCACAAACTTTTTGTTCTCATGATTTAGATAGACTCCCCAAGAGATTCCTAAAACTATAACAAGAGTGGTGAATAAAACGATTTTCTTCATGAGAAATAACTCCTTATACAAAGTTTATTTTGCGCCCCACGCAGGATTTTGCCCTCGTGGAACGCAAAAAAACGATAGATTTATGTAAGTCCTTGGATAACCTTCATGAGAATCTCCGCATAATAATCGTCAGTATGCGATACGTTGTTTATGTCTACGACGAAATGATCCTGTGTCCACGATGGTCCTTCCCCTTCATAATGGTTATCATGTCCATCATAGTGGGACTCTATCTCAACCACGTAGCGACCAACGAACCAGACACCATGAACATGCCCTTGATCACAGACATCAGCTATATAATGGTTCTCATAATGATACTTGTGTGGATTCGCATCACTTTCCTGAAGAAACGGCGTAACCGTCAGATATCCCATAGTGAGGATACAGACGATAGCAATTACCTGACACAAAGCCTTTTTCATTCTTATTCTCCTATTTTTCGGGGATTGCTTTGGGAAGGCAAAGGTAGATTGTTTTGCGTTCTCTGGCAATCCTCTGTGTTGGCTAACCTAAAAGTCTCACAAAATGATCCACTATATGCTACGCGCTTTGGAAGCTATTAGGTATAACAGCATTTGGTCAAAAATGACAAAACTTCAAAAAATAAGGAGACAATTTTGCAGGTACGCATCAGATATTTTGCCATTTTGCCTTCTTTTTGAAATCCTGTCAAGTGAAATCAAAAGTTAACAATCAAGTCAATCATTATTTACTCTTCTCATGAACCTCAGAGAATTCTATGTCTAAACCTTCAGCGTCGGCTTCTTTCCAAGCATCTGCCCAGACTTTGAGTTTCTTCTTCGCCCGAGATAGCCTATTTTTCGCCGCGGAAACGGTGTCTCCGCGTATCTCAGCGATCTCTTCGGAACTGTGTCCATTCGATTGCAGCCGAACCATCTGCTGGTCTCTTTCAGGAAGTTGTGCAATCGCTTTATCAAGGGCATCGAAGCGTTCTGCGATGAAGGCAGCCTCTTCTGCAGTCTGATAAACGACTGTTGAGGCTGCGCTGTCGCCTTCTGCCTCATACACATCAACGCTGGATCCTCTGCGACTGACAGACTTCTGCTTTCGGTGCCACCCTGCAATCAGTTGGGAGGCGATACGATACATCCAGTTCAGGACTTTATCAGGTTCGTTGAGCGTATGGATGTGTTGCCATACCTTCATGAATGTATCTTGCACCAATTCCTCTGCATCTTGCCGGTTCTCTATTTTCTTGGCGATGTAGTTGTAGATATTAGGACGGTAACGCCGGTGGAGTTCGGTAAATGCGTTTTCGTCCCCATCGCGTATCTTACGGACGAGTTCTATATCTCGTGCTTTTTCATCGCCAATCATCCAGCATAGAAGCCTCTGGTCAAAAACATTACATTATTGGAATCCTCAAAAAGTTAACATGAGGGTTTTGTGCTTTCATAAAACATGAATGCAAATTTTGAAAAAAAGTCTCATAAAATAGAGTTATAATAAGTATATTTTTATTTTTTCCAAAATTAGAGCTCGTTAAGTCGATACATAACTATAAAATTATGCAACATTTTCTGAGAAGCTGCGAAGGGCATTTCCAAGACTTACGCAATTTTGACTGTAGCATGTTCTGTTAGATGAAGTTCCCCGAGGGACACAGCCGTTTGGGTGGCACGGGCTGGGAAACCCAACCCCTACGCAGATTATGCTACAAAAGAGCAGCATCTGTACGCATATATGGCGTGAAAGTTCACGCCATATATGCTATACTTCACCTTAAAAATCCATCACAGCCTTTGAGGGGACTGTGGATACATGCATTGTAGAAAAGGCACAGACTAACAGTCTATGCTACAAAGAAAAACCGCAGAGCCGTTCAATTGTCGGTTTTTTTAGGGATTTCCGCGTGGGGATCGCGAGCACAGCTTGCTCCTACAGCGAAGGATTCTCAGGCAAAAATTGAAATTATTGGAGAATTGAACGCCTCTGAGAAAAACCGTGGACTGGGCTCACGTTCTATACTTTACGCACGAAGGAGGGGGCAATGCCGAAGTTTACTGCAGCAGAACTTACCACGATTTGTCTAAACGTCTTTCAAAAATTAAACATCTCGGAAGCCGAAGCGGAAGTCGTAACCCGATCAATGGTGGATGCGAACCGCGTCGGACACGATTCGCATGGGGTTATCCACCTCCCGAAGTACGTCAGTGAATTGGAGGCGGGGTTAATCCAACCCGGTGCGCCGACAGAGACACTGCACGAATCTGCGTCGATTGCGGTGTTAGATGGAAATTGGGGATTCGGTCCCGTGATTGCGACGCGTGCGGTTGAATTGGCGGTTCAGAAGGCGAAACAGACAGACATAAGTTCTGTCGCCGTTTCACGGTGCAATGAGGTGGGTAGGTTAGGGGGGTATGCGTGCCTTGCTGCAGATGCGGAGATGATAGCGTTGCTGATGGCGAATGACCACGGCGGTGGCACGTGTGTCGCACCGCACGGTGGTGTTGAAGGACGACTCTCTACCAATCCGATGGCGTGTGCAGTGCCGATTCAAGGACAAGATCCGATTGTGTTGGATATGTCTACAAGTGTTGTTGCTTCGGGGAAAATTCGGGTTCAACAGCATCAGGACGAGGCAGTGCCTCACGGATGGTTGATTGATGGAGAGGGTGAATCAACGACGAATGCCGATGATTTTTATAGCGTGCCACCTGCGGCGTTATTACCCTTCGGTGGAGCGGTTTCGGCACACAAAGGCTTTGGGTTGAGCGTTATTGTCGATATTCTTGCAGGCGCGCTTACTGGGGCAGGATGCAGTAAAAGTGAAGATGCCCGCGTCGGCAACGGGTTGTTTGTGCTTGTGATTAACGTTGCGAGTTTTAGAGGGTTTCCGGGGTTCAGCGCGGAGATAGAACGATTTATTGCGTATCTCAAATCTGCAAAGCGTGTCGCTGGCGTTGACGCAATTCGGATGCCAGGGGAACGCGGCTGGGAAACACAACGCAGACGGGAACGTGAAGGCATACCAATAGATGCGGAAACATGGGCGCAAATTCAGGCGTTGTTGGATTAGCAGTCAGGTCGCTGCGCTTTCAGCATTCAGTTATCAGGAACTTCTTGAAGTAGGTTTTCTGACACGCCTCGTGACTGACTGCTGACTGCTGAGAGGTTGACGAAATGAAATGAAGTCAACCGACCTGATCGCTGACTGCTATATTGTCAACGATTCGCCTGTCTCTGGGTGAAACAGGTGCGCTTTGTCCATGTTGAAGTTGACTGTCAACTGTGCGTTGTGTTGCGGTAGATCAGTGAGATCCGATTGGGCGACGAAACTGTTATTTTCTGTCCGCAAGTACAGCAGCGCATGATTTCCGAGCGGCTCAACCAGTTCCACCTGCGTTCCGACGCTGTTGTTTCCGTTTTCATCGACATGAATATCCTCCGGACGAATGCCGAGTGTCACTGCCTCTCCCGAAAGTTTGTTGAGGGCTGCTTGGAGGTGGGAATTCAGTTCCACTTTGAAGTTTTCAAATCGGAGGGCTGGCGAGCCACCGTTATTTGCAATCTGTGTCTCTATAAAGTTCATCGGGGGTGTGCCGATAAAGCCACCTACGAATTGATTTGCGGGTTTGTGATAGAGCGTTCCCGGATCGGCAATCTGCTGGATTTTGCCTTCATTAAGGACGATGATCTGGTCGCCCATCGTCATTGCTTCGACTTGGTCGTGTGTGACGTAGACGATGGTGGCATCAAGCCGATCGTGGAGGCGACTGATTTCCATCCGCATCTGCACACGCAATTTCGCATCGAGGTTGCTCAACGGCTCGTCGAACAGGAATACTTTCGGATGTCGAACGATTGCCCTACCGACTGCAACCCGTTGGCGTTCACCGCCAGAGAGGTGCTTCGGTTTGCGGTTCAAGAGGTGCGAGATACTCAGAATTTCCGCAGCTTCTTTGACACGCTGGTCGATCTCTGCTTTGGGATATTTGCGGAGTTTCAGCCCGAACGCCATGTTTTTGTACACTGTCATGTGTGGGTAAAGCGCATAGTTTTGGAAGACCATGGCGATGTCCCTATCTTTCGGGGGTATGTCGTTAATACGTTCATCGTCGATATAGATGTCGCCTTCCGTTATTTGTTCCAGCCCCGCGATCATCCGCAAAAGCGTCGATTTGCCGCATCCTGACGGACCGACAAGCACAGTAAACGACTCATCCGGAATCTCAAAGTTTGCTTGTTCAACTGCGAGGACATCGCCGTCGTAAATTTTGGTAACGTCCTTCAAAGTGACGTGCGCCATCGCTTCTCCTTCAATCAATACTTTTCTTACTGAGAACCTGTATGTGTTGATTTTGCAAGGTTCTCCTTCACCAATTCAGCAACTGCCTTCTTAAGCGCAGCACCGCGGAGGTTCGTTTTGCGGATAACACCTTCGCCGTCAATCAGAAAGGTTGACGGAATCGCCTGCACTCTATATATGCTGCTAACCTTGTTGGTAGTATCCCAGTAGTGAACCCATTCGAGTTCCTCTTTTTCAATATAAGCCTTAAGCGGTTCCATTGACCTATCAAGACTAATACCGATAATCTGAAACTTCTGATCCTTATACGTTTCGTAGGTTTTCTTGACGTTCGGCATCTCTGCGATACACGGACCACACCACGTCGCCCAAAAATCGAGTAACACGACCTGCCCGCGATACCGTTCCAACGAGAGGGGTTCACCTTTTAAATCCGTCACCTCAAAATCGAGTGCAGGATGTCCGATCCAATCGCGAGGGTTCATCCTTGCCCTTGACGGTTTCGGGAGTTCACCCTTTCGAGTCGTTTTGTCTTGTTCAAGCAGCTGCTTCGCAAATTTTGCCTGAGATCGCGAACCGTACTTCGGGTGATTCACTAATTTCTCATAAGCGGCATCCGCTGTGTCGTGTTTACCGAGTTTGTCGTAAGCCAGTCCTAATTCCAGTAGACACCGTTCAACGTAGCGGGCAGAGGGATAGTCCTTGATGAGTTCTTCAAAGACTTTGACCCCTTCTTCAACGCGATCGAGCTGGACCAAGGCATCACCGAGAAGGTAATAGACCTCATCCACCCGTTTGTATTTCGGGTGTGCTGCAATAAACGCGCTTGATTTCTCGACTAACTTCTCTAAGTCTTCGGATTTGGTCCGCCGCTTGAGATCTTTGACAATTGCCTTAATTTCTTGATATTTGTAACCAGGTTTCACGGAGGCAGCATCAGCGAAGTGTGTGCAGAAACCTATTAGCACAAGACCTATGAGCGCGAGCATCAGGGCAACAAAGATAATTCTGTTTTTATTTTCTTGTGCTTCTATTGCGTTTCGGGAGAACATGGGAATCGTCCTTCGGGCTTGATTAAATAGCGTTCTGATAGGTATATGCCAGTAGCAACTTAATTTCTTCTACCTGTACCTGTTGCAAAAAGCGGGTTACATCTGACTCCGAGTCACCTTCGGCAGCTTCGCACCAATCGATGAGCTGGTAGGCATCCCAGTTTTCGTGTGATGCAATCGTTTTCCCGATGTCTGCGAGCGCGTCTGAGGGGTTCGATGCCTCCTTGAAGATTTCGAGGGCACGTTCGCGGAGTGTTGGGAAAATTGGGTGGGTGCCGACTCTACCGAACCAATACTTGGAATTGGGATAGTCTGGCTCGCGGCGGTGCATAATGCCGTGCCAGTAGCTGCCCGTCTGGTCCATGAGTCCCTGCGAGATCGTGTGGGATTCGTCGAGTGCGTCGTTCCAGAGGAGTAGACCGCTTTTGATGGCTTCACCAAACGTAGTATTTTTTAGCGATTGTCCCTCAAAAAGTTGGTCAAGGGATGAAGATTCCAGAGCGTCTGTCAACTCACCACTCCATGCTTTCTTCGGAACAAGCGTCGGGAGTGGGTTGCCTGCTTCTAATTTTTCGATAACTTCGGCGATTGCCGGTGTGTATGTTACAGCCATGAGAAAACTCCTTAATATTCAAATCAATCTAATATGAGATTAATTTACCATCTTTCAGGAAATAAATCAAGCGTTTCAGGTGTTTCGTTTGCGCTTGTCTCTGAAATGTGTTAGCATAATCTTCGGTGTCAACCCCCGTCCTTCAGGGCGGGGATGTAGACACCGGCTATAGTTGTATCAAAAAAACTTGACACACAAGACGAAAATATTGTATAATTAACGTATCAGGTTGGCAAGCATTCCAAGCGTTGCCACTCGGCAATGTGCTTGCCTCCCACTTGGAAGGGGATAAACGCCTGATACCTGATATACCATGAGAAAGGTTTCCTTTGGTTTCAAAATCCAGTCTCAAAAGAACGTCATCAAACTTGGTAACATGATTGACGATATGTGGGGTATTCATTTGCATATCATGCTGCTGGCACGTCGGTATCGTCGTATGTTTGGAAAAGATGTATCTGCATATAAACTCAAAAGACATGTTACCAAACTCAAAAAGCGGACGAAACCGCACTGGAAAGACCTGCCGAGTCAAGTTGTCCAAGACGTTGTATTGCCGTATGGTAAAGCACAAGACGCATTTTTTCAGAACAAGAAAGACCGAAAAGCAGGTAAAACGAACCGCAAAGTCGGTAGACCAAAAATCAAGCCTCGCCACAAATACAACTCTATGACGTTCACGCAAGCGGGGTACACACTTGAAGACAATCGTATCAAAATCAACTGTATAGGGACGTGGTTCTCTTTCCATAAGCACCGTGAAATCAAAGGAAATATTAAGACAGTCACTATCAAGCGAGATAGGTGCGGGGACTATTGGATATACTTTTCGTGTGAGAATGTTAACGATTCCGATCCCAAACCCAAGACGGGTAAGAGTGCAGGGTTTGACTACGGAAACAAAACATTCCTCACCAGCGACGCAGGCGAGAAGATAGCATCTCCGCAGTTTCTCAAACAATCGCTCAAGACGTTGCGAACTCTGAACAAGGCACTTTCGCGTAAAGTCAAAGGCTCTCACAATTGGTGGCGTGCCGTCAGAGACCTCGCGCGACTTCACCGCAAAGTTGCCAGACAAAGAGAAGATTGGCAATGGAAACTCGCTACCGACCTTTGCAAAGAGTTTGACATACTTTGCTTTGAGACGCTCAACCTTGACGGTATGAAACGGCTTTGGGGACGCAAGGTCTCTGATAACGCTTTCTACCAGTTTCTGCAAATACTCGAACAGAAGTGTGCCAAACATGGTAAAAAACTGAAGAAAATCAGTCAGTGGACTGCAACGACAAAACCTTGCAGTGATTGTGGCCATCATAACAAAGCACTCTCTCTTTCAGATAGGCAGTGGACATGTCCTGAATGTGGTTCTCACCACGATAGAGACGTAAACGCGGCTATCAACATCAAACGGGCAGGCTTGGCTGCCTAAAGTGGAGCAGATGTAAGGCGGCTTTTCTCTCAGAGAAAAACGCAGTTTGCGAGGAAACACAAGCCCCACGCTTTAGCGTGTGGGTACCTATGACGATTATTGGAAAGCAACTTGTAGATTTGGAGAGATTTTCAACTAAAAATGGGGACTGCCTTTAAAAAAGCGTTAATCGTTTTCATCGGTTTCATTGTGATTTTGGGAGGCGTTTTAATCGCCGTTATCTTAAACTATTCCCAATACGGATCCCTGCCGGAAACGATACAAATGGTAGACTTTCCGGGGATGCTGATAGCGGTCTTGAGCGCGTGTGTTCTCAGTCTGGTGAGCGTCGTTTTAACTTTCTGGCTGGCGCGAGCGTGGATAAACGAAAGACCAGAACTCGGCGAGCAGATTGTCCGGCTTGCGCTCATCGTCAGCATCAGTCTTATTGTTGTTTTCGGGGGTTTGGCAGGCGGTTTGATTATTTTACGGACTTTATGGACGATCGGCTTTTTTTAATTAACTTGCATTTATGTTACCGATATGGTATAATTAGTTAATTCATTTGGACGTAGGGCTTTATAGTCACGCATTTGGCGTGCTTTGCAGCGTCCGAGTCGATACAAAGTTTTGTAGATAGAGTTATCTCTATACCGTAGAGCGATGGATACGTTTGTCGCTCTTGCAAGCAAGGTGCTGCAGCACCTTTACTTGGGGGTGTGAAAAATACATTACAGAGGCAGACGTACTCAGAGGACGACGGAAAGACAGAGTCGTTCCAATTATCAGATTCGAGCCAAAGAAATTTTACTAATAGACCATGAAAACAAGCAGGTCGGTGTCATGTCGCCACGCGACGCAATGAAACTTGCTGAAGAAGTTGGATTGGATTTGGTAGAGGTATCGGCGAACGCTAAACCTCCCGTTTGTAAGATTATGGACTACGGGAAGTATCAATATGAGAAGAACAAGCGGGCGCGCGAGGCTCGAAAGAAACAGTCGAAGGTTGTTTTGAAGGGGATGCAGTTCCGTCCAGATACAGCGGAACACGACTACCAGTTCAAGAAACGACATGTTGAGGATTTTCTGAAAAATGGGTGGAAGGTTCGTGCGACCGTGCGGTTCCGCGGCCGTGAGATGCTCCATACCGAACTTGGCAGAAATCTGCTTTCACGTCTCAGAGATGACCTTGAAGAGGTTGCAGATGTAGAACAGCCGCCGCGGATGGAAACCCGCATTATGTCGATGACCCTCGCGCCAAAATCTTCGTAATGTAGTATAAAGCAAAGACAAATCTTGCCGCGTGTGGGCAAAGTTTGTCTTTGCACTCGTGTGTAAAGGACAATTGTAGAGGCGGCCTTGAGGGGGTGCCGAATGTGCATGTAGCATTCCGTACGGTTGCTACGCTTTATCAAGGATATTTTTATGCCAAAAATGAAAACGCATAAAGGCGCGGCGAAACGTTTCAAATTCACTGGAAAAGGCAAAATCCGCCGGAATCGTGCTTACGCTGGACACTTGTTTCTTTCAAAGTCAGCGAAACAGAAGCGTAGGTTACGACAGGCGACTTTAGTCGATCCGAGTAATGAGAAACGCTTGAAACGTCTAATTCATCAATAGCGGATAGCAGTTGGCAGTTAGCGATTGGCAATTGGTAAAGAGGGCGTACTTTAACGCTTGCGTCTTTGCTATAGACTAACAGCCAATAGCGAACCGCGAATCGCGATAGGAGTTTTATTTACAAATGGCACGAGTAAAGACGGGGAATGTTCGACGCAAACGGCGGAGTCGCATGCTTAAGCATTCCAAAGGATACCGCGGTGGTAGGAATAACCTCAAGCGCACCGCTATGGAGGCGGTCGAGAAGGGGTGGAACCACGCCTACGCACATCGTCGCGCACGCAAACGCGATTTTAGACGGCTTTGGATTACAAGGATTAACGCCGCCGCAAGATTACACGGACTCTCCTACAGTCGATTCATGCACGGTCTTAAAACCGCTGGCATTGAACTCGATCGGAAGGTTCTCGCCGACATCGCTGTGAATGATGAAGCCGGTTTTGGGCAACTTGCCGCCCTCGCAAAGGGATAAAATAGCCGTCAAACCAAAAACATTGCGCAGCAATGTGTACTGAAACTCTAAAAGGCTATGAAGGGACTTATGTAAGTAGTTGAGACCTCTCAACCAGAGAGACTGCGTCATCGGCTGGAAGCGCGGTTTTGAGAGCAACTGCCGAATTTCATCCTGGAGCCGTAAAAAAAATAATGAAGCGGGCAGATTTTAAAAATAGCCGTCAGTAATCAGCGGTCAGCAGTCAGCCAAAGCGGTTTGTGGCAGGACATGATACGCAACGGTTACATGCTGATAGCCGACAACTGATAGCCGATAGCCAGTCTGTCAAGCGGGGTGGTACCGCGGAAGTAGATGCCTGTCGCTTTCGTCCCCAGAAGGGAATTAACCTTTATGGAGCGAAGTGGTAGGCGTTTTTTTTATTCGCTATTGGCTAATGGTTGTTGGCTAATGGAAACCAAGTGTCTATTGCTAATCGTCAATTACCAAGAAAATAGAGGAATTATGAAAGAAGAATTGGAAAAGATAAAAGTGGAAGGACTTCAGGCTTTAAAAGAAGTTGAAACACTTGACGCGCTGGAGTCGCTCAGGATTGAATATTTTGGGCGTAGGGGAAAGTTAACCGATGTTATGAAAGGCATGGGTAAACTTTCCAAGGAGGAGCGTCCGGAGGTTGGGAAACTCGCGAATGAGGTGCGCACCACACTTACGGAGGCGTTTGAGGGTGTAACAGAGAGATTGCATCGTCAGCAGCGGGAACAGCAGCTGCAGGCGGAGGCTATTGACATCACCCTTCCTGGACGAAAACCTGCTTACGGGAAAGCGCATCCTGTGATGCAGATCTTGGAACGTATTGAAGCGATTTTCGGACAAATGGGGTTTGAAGTGGTAACGGGACCGGATGTGGAGACGGAATATTACAACTTTGATGCCTTGAATACACCGGCAGATCACCCGGCTCGCGACTTACACGATACTTTTTACTTAACCGACGGGCATCTCTTACGGACACATACATCCCCTGTGCAGATCCGCGCAATGGAGAATCAGAAACCGCCGGTCCGCATTATTGTGCCGGGGAAATGCTACCGCGTGGATTACGATGTCTCGCACACGCCGATGTTCCATCAGGTAGAAGGGCTGCTCGTTGATAGACGCGCCACTTTTAGCGAACTCAAGGGGATTTTGACCTCTTTCGCTCGGCAGATGTTCGGAGGCCAGACGCAGATGCGTTTCCGTCCACATTTCTTTCCTTTTACGGAGCCGAGTGCGGAGGTGGACATCTCCTGTACCGTCTGTCAGGGGAAAGGGTGTCGAAGTTGTGGGAACACGGGATGGATCGAGATTCTTGGCGCGGGTGCTGTGGATCCAGCAGTGTTTGAGGCGGTAAACTATGACCCGGATGAGGTTACAGGGTTTGCTTTCGGTATGGGCGTGGAACGGATTGCGAATCTCCTATTCCGTATTCCCGATATCCGCACTTTTTATGAGAACGACCTGCGGTTTTTGCGTCAATTTTAGCGCGTGGGTTGGTAGTAGTGTGATTTATCGCACGTCCTAACGGGCAATGAATTGCCCTACTACAAACCAGATTTCCCTCAAATTTGAAACTGGATAGGACAGTAGAAAGAGGACTTAATAGATGAACGTGACCTTAAATTGGCTCAAAGACTATATTGATTTTGAATTTTCCCCGAGTGAACTCGCTGATGGGCTGACGATGTTGGGCATTGAAGTTGAGGCGATTAAAGAACTCGGTACTGGATTAGAGGGTGTAGTCGTCGGCAAAGTAAACGCTGTAGGACCGCACCCTAACGCCGATAAGCTTGTTCTCTGTCAGGTGGATGTCGGTGAGGCGGAAGAACTGCAGATTGTCTGCGGTGCGCCAAATGTTCGAGAGGGGATGTTGGCACCCGTTGCTACAATCGGTGCGACACTACCTATCGGTTTGACAATCAAATCTGCCAAACTACGCGGTGAGGTTTCACAAGGAATGCTCTGCTCCGAAAAAGAGTTGGGATTCTCTGAAGAGGCTGCCGGTCTGATGGAACTCCCCACCGGTGTATCCGTCGGTTCATCTCTGGTGGCGGCTTTGGGGTTAGACGATGTGATGTTTGAACTTGAAATTACGCCGAACCGTCCAGATTGTCTGAGTCTTATCGGGGTTGCCCGCGAGATCCGTGCGGAGACAGGAAATCCCTTGAAGGTGCCTGACACTGGTTTAAAGGAGAGCGAAACTGATATTCAAGACCTGACTTCTGTAACAATTGACGCGCCTGATCTCTGTCCGCGCTATGCTGCCCGTGTGATTCAAGGCGTTAAAGTGGGAGAATCTCCAGCGTGGTTGCGACAGCGTCTTGAATCTGTCGGCATCGGCGTTATTAACAACATTGTTGATGTCACGAACTTCGTCTTGATGGAGTATGGGCAGCCCCTCCACGCCTTCGATTATCATAAGTTAGCGGAAAATCGTATCGTTGTACGGCGTGCAGCCGAGGGTGAACGACTGACAACCCTTGACGAAATTGATCGTGAACTCACGGCTGATATGCTCGTCATTGCCGATGCTGAGAAACCTGTCGCACTTGCTGGCGTTATGGGTGGCTACGATTCCGAGATTACCGAAACGACGTGTGATGTGTTGTTGGAGAGTGCCTATTTTAACCCTTCGAGTATTCGGGCAACCGCAAAGGCGTTGGGGATGAGCACGGAAGCCTCTTACAGGTTTGAACGCGGTGCTGATCCGGGAGTGGTCCTCACTGCGCTGGATCGTGCAGCAGCGCTCATCGCTGAATTGACAGGTGGGGCTGTCTGTAAGGGTATCGTTGATGTCTATCCCGGAGAACAACTTCTAACTGAAATTAAACTTCGTCCGGATCGGGTCAATTTTGTATTGGGAACTGAGATTGAGAAGTCAGAGATGGCGCAGATTTTAATGCGTCTCGGTTTTGATGTCCAAGCGTTTAAGAGTGCCTATCAGATCACTGTGCCGACATTCAGGTCTGACATTACCCGTGAGATTGACCTGATCGAAGAGATTGCGCGGGTCTACGGTTACGATAATATTCCGACGGCGTTGCCGAAGGGTGATATTCCTGTGCCAGCACCGAATCCGAAGGTAGAGGTTCGTAAGCGTATAAAGCGTTTTCTGCTCGCTGCGGGGATGATGGAAGTCGTGAACTACAGTTTTTCTGATCCAAACTGCTTTGAGAAGATCCGTTTGCCGTCAGACAGTCCGTTGCGTGAGACTTTACGGTTGCAAAATCCGTTGAGTCCAGAGATGTCGATCCTCCGCACAACACTGATACCAGGGCTGCTTGAGAACACACAGCATAATCGGAATCACCAAATCAACGCTATCTCGCTCTTTGAGATAGGTGGCGTTTTTGTCCGAGATGGCAATCAGAAAGAGCCAGAACGGGTTGCGGGTGTTCTCGCTGGGCAGATTGGCGATGGGGTCTATGGCAATCTGTATCGTAATCCCGATTTCTTTGACATCAAGGGACTCGTAGAGGGTATGCTTGAGGTATGCGGCGTTACCGAATACACGCTGCAGAAAACCGACGTGCCGACCTTCCATCCAGGTCGCAACGCTGTAGTATTATTGGGAGAGACGCAGGTCGGTACCTTCGGGGAGGCGCATCCAGAGGTGCTCGAAAATTACGATCTGCCCTATAAAGCGTATCTCTTTGACTTTGACCTTGAAGCGTTAGTGAGTGCCACTGTATTTTCCAGACGCTTTGAACCGATTTCCATCTACCCGAAGGTAGAGCGAGACCTTGCTATTGTTGTGGATAAAGCGGTGTTGTCAGATATACCGATAGAACTTATTTACACGACTGGCGGGGAATGGGTGGAATCGGTGCGTCTGTTTGATGTTTATGAGGGTGAGCAGGTTCCTGAAGGCAAAAAGAGTCTCGCCTATACCATCGTTTATCATTCTGACGCCGAGACTTTAACAGACAAGGCTGTGAATGCCCTTCACGAGCGGGTTGTTGAACACCTCCATCAAGAGCTCGGCGCGGAATTACGAATGTAGTTTGAACGGTTGGGATTATGCAGCAGGCACATCGAATAAAAAACCTATTTGCGGCGGTGGCGCGCCACTACGATTTCCTCAACTCGTTGTTGAGCCTCAGACGCGACAGAAGTTGGCGTCGCGAGACAGTCAAGGTGAGTAATGTCGAGCCGACGAGCAAGGTGTTGGATGTCTGCACAGGCACGGGTGAACTTGCGCTCGCATACTCGGACAAAATTTCGGCAGAGGGTTTCGTTATCGGTTCGGATTTCTGTTTTGAAATGCTGGTTATTGGTGAAAGAAAAGTGGATCGCAGGAACAGGAGCTCCACTTTTCCTGGAACCCCCCAACCCCCCTTATCAGGAGGGCAAGATGGAGACTCCGATCCGAATTTCCTTGCAGCGGATACACTTATCCTTCCGTTTTTAGACAATACATTTGATGTTGTCTCCGTCGGATTCGGGATTCGGAACGTTTCAGATTTAGAGATGGGGATACGCGAGATGACGCGCGTTGCTGCGCCGGGTGGTCGGGTCGTTATCTTGGAGTTTACGCAACCCGTGAACCCGCTGTTTCGGGGGCTCTACTACTTCTATTTTACGAAAATTCTACCCTTCATCGGAAATCGTATCTCTGGAAGTGAGGACGATGCGTACGGGTATCTCCCACGTTCTGTTATGAAGTTCCCTGACTGCGATGCTTTGAAAGCCGTTATGGAGCAGTGTGGATTAATGGAGGTGCGGTTTTATCGAAAGACGTTTGGCATCGTTGCGATTCATGTTGGGAAAAAGTCTGAGGAACCATCGTCTGAATCAGGATTTACGGGATTTTAGGATTTTTAGGATTATCTTTCACTAACCTTTCTACATGCGCGACAACCGATTCAGCCACTCCTTCTAAACTATAGCCTCCTTCCAACGCAGAGACAACGCGTCCCTCGGTAAACGCAAGGATTAGGTCTGTAAGTGTGGCAAATCCATCTACTGTTAGCTCCGTATTGGCGAGTGGGTCGAGATAGTATGCCTCAAGTCCTGCTGATCTACTATCAGTTCTGGTTTGCTTCCAAAACTTGTGTGAAGTCTTCTAATGTGTCGGCGAGGACAGCGGCGCGGTGTAGCTGCTTCAGGCGTTGCAAGTCGTCAATTCCCTCAAGTATTGGTTTGAAGGTTTCTGCGGTGTCGGGTTGTAAGCGAAGGGCAAGAGCCTCAAGGATGTTCTGACGAGTGCTTTCTCTTGCACCTTGTTGTACCCCTTGCTGTACCCCTTGCTGTACCCCTTGCTGTACCCCTTGCTGGTGTGCTTCTTTTGCCCAGTATTCGACAATAGAGGGTCGATGCATGGTTTCCTCCAGAATGATGTTTGAAATCGTTTCAGGTTCATACACTAAATCACTTAAAATAGCCAGGCTTCCGAGATACGCGGGTTTGTTCGGCACTTCAACAGTATCCGCTGTTTGCACACAACGGCGTAGCCAGTCCTCCGCACTTACATCCGCTGGGTGTTTCATTAGCGGGGTAAAGGGAATTAACCCCGCTGGTTTCGCCTCAAGGATTTGTTCACCATCCATTTCAATCAGACGGAGTACCTGATATTCAACGAAAATTCGGTGTTTTGTTATGTCTTGCACATAGTGTCCGGGATCATTTCTACCCGCATCAGGACGGAGATAGATGACGCTGGAATACACTGGTAATCTATAGGTTTCTACCGTTCGGATAATGTAACCTGCCATCCGTAGTGCCATTTCAGGGTCGTAACTATCAGTTGTTTGAAACTCAAAATGTACAAGTGCTTCTTTACCACCGAGTTCCACTTTGATAAGCATATCTGCCTGATGCATCTCAACAGTTGGTTGTTCGGGCGTAATAATCTCCAAAAAGGTAACATCCTGTTGCTCAAATTTGAAGCAGAGATTGACGAAATCCATAGGATGTGTTCGTGCGTGTGTTTTGGTAATGGTGTCGAAATTTGCCATTCGTTTTCTTTTCAAACGGATAGTTTGTATATTTACTGGAAACGCGAGTTTAATTTTAACAGGTATTGTGAATTTTTGCCAATTAAACTTTGCCGTTCATTTATCACACAATTAATCGTTCTACATGTGCCACAACCGATTCGGATACGCCTTCTAAGCTATAACCACCTTCCAGTGCAGAGACAACGCGTCCCTCAGCAAATTCAAGAATTAGGTCTGTAAGTGTGGCAAATCCATCCGCTGTTAGCTCCGTATTGGCGAGTGGATCGAGGTAGTGTGCATCAAACCCCGCTGAGATTAATGTAAATTCGGGTGCGAAGTCTTGTAACGCAGGGATAAGGGTGTCCGTGAAGACCGTGGCGTATTCGGTATCGCCACTCCCTGGGGGCATAGGGACGTTGAGGTTTGTACCGCGCCCTTTCCCGCTGCCGCGTTCGTAACTCGAACCCGTGCCGGGGTAGAGCGGTGATTGGTGGATAGAGAAGAAGAAAACGGATTCGTCTTCATAGAAAATGTCTTGTGTGCCGTTGCCGTGGTGAACATCCCAATCGACGATTGCGACTTTCCCCGCACCGTGTTCCCGTTGAAGATAACGAGCAGCGATGGCGATGTTGTTAAATAGACAAAACCCCATGCTCTGATTGGGTGTGGCGTGGTGTCCCGGTGGACGCACCATAGCAAAGGCGTTTTGAACGGATCCTGTTGCGACGGCGTCTGCCGCGTTGAGTACGCCGCCTGTTGAGAGCAGTGCTATATCGTAGGAAGCCTTGACGACGGTCGTATCGTAGGTGAGAGGTATTTCTGCATCGCAGTATTGCTTGATATGCTCGGGATAGGCGGGTTCGTGGGCATAGAGGAGTTGCGCTGTGCTTGCGGGGGTCGGTTCGATGGAGTGTAGCTGCTCCCAGATGTCGCTTTCTTGAAGTACTGATAGGCTCGCGCGGAGTCGATCGGGACGTTCGGGATGGTTCGGACCGGTGTCGTGGTTGAGATAGTCTGGGTGGTAGACGAAGCCTGTTTTTTGCTGTTCCATAAGTTTTTCCTTTCTATTTACTATTTCCAGTGGTTTTAGTGTATCATTGATTATGATTTTAAGGTATCATTAATCATGATGAACAGACAAATCGGACAGGTTTTTACGCCTCTAAAGTGGGCGGAATGGCTCATTGATAAATGGGACATCTTCGATGCATGGCTTGATGGTGCATCCGTCTGTGATCCGACCGCCGGTCAAGGGGTGTTCGCACTCGCAATGCTCCATATTGCCAGACGAAAAGGAGTTCCGATTACCCGTGAACGCCTCTCACGCCTCACACTCATTGAGATAGTCCCCTTGCATCTTGAGAGGTTTCGGGAAGATGTCAAGCGAAAATTTGACGTTGATTTTCCTGCTTCTCAAATCTTTTGTCAAGATGTGATCACGGAGACCCATGATGGAAGATATGACATTCTCGTCGGGAATCCACCGTGGACAAACTTCAACAATTTACCCACAACTTACAAAGAACACCTGAAGCCGTTTTTTATTCGAGAAGGACTTGTGCCGGATAAACAGCAGATGCTCTTAGGTTCCTCAAGGATTGACATCGCTGCCCTGGTGTTGAAGGTTGTTTTGCGAAGGCTGCTGAAAAAGAACGGAACGGGGTATTTCTATCTCCCTACGTCCCTCTTTTTTGGGGATGGTGCACATAGCGGTTTTAGAGATTATCGTGTGTCGGACTTCAGAAACGGTACTGATGCCTATCGCGATTTTTCTGTGGATACTGTCTATGAATTTTCATCGACCAAGGTATTCGAGGATATTGGCACGTCGTATTGTTGCGCGAGGTTCCGGGTAGACACGCAACAAAATTTCCCTGTCTCGTATTTTAGAGAGTCAGAGGGAGGATGGCTCGAGCACAAAGCACTACCGCTCAAAAATCCGACCGATCCGTGGCGAGTTGTGCGGGACCTTGGTGAGCTGGATGCAGTTAAAATGCCTGAGATTGAACTGTCGCCAGCGCAAAAACCTCGGCAGGGCGTGAATACGTGTGGTGCGAATAGTGTTTTTATCTTTGATGAGAAGCCAACACGTCTCCCTGAGCAGTTTTTATATCCACTCGCAACGAAGGAGCTCTGGCGACAAGGGGCAGGGTTACCCCACAAGTGGATCCTTCTGCCTTACGATCAACAGGCGGGGAAACCGCTTCCATCGTATCAGATTGAGCAGTATCCTGCCCTAAAAAACTACCTTCAGAATGTTCAGAATATCCTACAGGCGCGGAAAGGAACACTCCTTCGGGCTGCCCTAAAGAGAGGAAATTGGTGGGCACTGCTGGGTGTCGGTCCCTATGCGTTTGCACCCTTCAAAGTCATGTGGGAGGCGTATGGGAAGGACAAGTTCCATCCAATCGTTCTGGACAGCGTGGAAGGGCAGATGTGGCAGGGCAATCAGGCGATGCACGCATTTATTCCGTGTTGGACTGAGCGTGAGGTGCAGCGGATTAAAACAGCACTTGAGGATCCAGTGATTCCGACTTTATTGCGGCAGCTCAATGGGGCAGGGAAATGCAATTGGGCACAACCCGGTAAGATTAAAAAGATTCTATTGACGGAATAGGCATCAGTTGCCAACAACTCTTCTGCCATATTTCTGTTGCATCCTTATCTCGTTTCTGATAGAATTGCCTATAAAGACGAAGTTTGTAATCAGACAAGGCATCAGTATTAAGACCACCTATGGGTGAAAATATAAAGGACGGAAACATAATGGCACTTCCAAAAATGACACGGATTCAACAGCAGTTTGATGTCCCTGTTCTCGATGATCTGCCCGCAGCGATTCATGCCGAATTAGATCGGATTAACGCCGCTGCGATTGTCAAACCCGGCGAAACTGTTGCTATTACCGCGGGCAGTCGCGGGGTTGCGAATGTTGCTACAGCGGTTAAGGCGACTGTTGATTATCTCAAAGCACTCGGTGCGCAGCCTTTTGTGGTTCCGGCAATGGGAAGCCACGGGGGTGCAACCCCAGAAGGACAACGGAGCGTATTGGAGCATTACGGTATCACGGAAGCGACTGTTGGTGCTCCGGTGAAGGCGACAATGGACGTGGTCGAACTCGGCAAGACGGCGGACGGTTTGCCGGTTTTCTTTGATCGGTATGCCGCTGAGGCTGATCATGTTATTCCTCTCAATCGTATTAAGGCGCACACCGATTTCAACGGCTCTATTGAGAGCGGTTTGATGAAGATGATGGTTATCGGACTGGGCAAGCAACAGGGCGCGAATCTCTATCATCGGGCGTTCTTTCAATATGGCTTTGAACACATCATCACCACAGTCGGCGGTTTTATTCTTGACAGCGGAAAAATTGCTTTCGGCTTGGGTTTGATTGAGAACGCACACGAAGATACCGCGAAAGCCGTCGCGATGCCCGCTGCGCAGCTCCTACAGACCGAACGGGAACTGCTCGTTGAGTCGAAATCGCTGATGGGTCGGCTCCCCTTCGATGAACTTGACCTACTCATTGTGGATTGGACAGGCAAAAATATCAGCGGCACTGGTATGGACACGAACGTCATCGGTAGGATGATGCAAAACTTTGAACCGGAACCCGTGAAACCCGCGATCCTCCGCATATTCGTCCGGGATCTCACCGAGGAAAGCGACGGCAACGCTACGGGGATCGGACTCGCTGATTTCACAACGACACGCCTCGTAGATCAGATTGACCGACACTCGACTTACATGAACGGCATTACTGCACTCGGACCCCAGAAGTCGAAAATTCCGTTCTATTACGACACCGACCGTGAAGCGATTGAAGTTGCGCTTGACACCATCGGTCTGACGGAACCCGAAGATGCACGGGTCATTCGGATTGAGAGTACGTTGCGATTGACGGAACTCGACATCTCTGAAGTGCTACTTGAGGATGCAAAGTTACATTCGAGGTTAGAGGTCATGGGTGAGACGAAGCCGTTGGCATTTGATGCAGCAGGGAACTTACTGCCGTTTTAAGCCGTCAATAAAAAAAGCTGATCAGTAAACGTCGCGAGCAGTGCTCGCGCCTACGATGTAAGGGGTTTGCGGGGCAAAAGATGCGGAAACTTAAAATTATCTTGGAGATGATTAAATTTGAACACACCGTCTTTGCGCTCCCGTTTGCTGTCATGAGTGCTTTTATTGCCGCAGATGGACTCCCTTCGCTGGAGAAACTTGGTTGGATTCTTGTGGCAATGGTCGGGGCACGCAGCTGCGCCATGGCGTTCAATCGACTCGCCGATGCCGAATTTGACAGTATAAATCCGCGCACGGCTACACGTGCGATTCCTGCCGGTTTAATCACAAAAGGCGCGGTGTGGGTTTTCACGATTGTCGCCGCTGGACTTTTGGTTTTGGCGGCGTGGCGGCTGAACCCGCTCGCCTTTGCCTTGTCCCCCGTTGCACTTGCTGTGATTATGGGTTATTCCTATACCAAACGTTTCACCGTCCTCTCTCACTTCTGGTTAGGTCTCTCCCTTTCTATTTCACCTGTCGGGGCATGGATTGCGATTCAAGGGAGTTTTGCGTTGCCACCGATTATCCTCTGTCTCGTGGTATTGCTCTGGACAGCCGGATTCGACATCATCTATGCGTGTCAAGATGTGAACTTTGACAGGAAACACGGATTGCGTTCCATACCCGCTAAACTCGGTATCCGGTGGGCATTGTGGTTATCGTCCGGTTTGCACGTTGTCGCTGTGTTACTCCTCCTTAGCATTCCGTTTCTTGTTGAGTTAGGAACCTTTTACTATATCGGCGTGGGAATCGTTGTGCTAATTTTTATTTATGAACACGCTATCGTCAAACCGACTGACCTGTCCCGCGTCAATCTTGCCTTTTTTACACTGAACGGCATGATTAGCCTTGTTCTGATGGCACTTTCAATTGCCGATATCTTGTTTTTTTAGCGATTAAATCTGAGCTGCTGCGTCCGTTGTCCTTGCAGTATTCCAATTGTTAACAGACCTTTCATAACCTAAAGCAGGATTTTTAACAATTTTAGATCAGCGTTGATAACGGAAACGCTGTCCAGGAGCAATAGTTAAAAAAATGAAACTTTCACTTTCCGTGCGTGTTGCAGAAACCGCCTCGAAAAAAGATGCGACGCATACCTTTGTACAACTCACTGAACTCGCAGCAGGTCTCGGCTATGAGGCGGTCTGCATGCGCGCCTCACAAGTCGGCATCCATTCGCCTTTAGAAGAAATTACCGCTGCCCGCAAACAGGCAGCATCGCTTAACCTGAAAGTCTCTATGATTACGGGTGATTTTCCGGTACCACTGAATAATGAACAGGGACCCGATGGACTCCGCAATATAACCCCCTATCTCGATTTAACAGAGCTCCTCGGGGCAGACCTCATCCGTATTGCGATGAAGGTTGAAGACGACATCGCATGGGCACAACGTGCCTCTGACGAAGCTGCTGAACGTGGCATCCGTCTTGCGCATCAATCGCATACGCAGAGTTTGTTTGAAACAGTAGATGGATCTGTCGATGTGTTGAAACGCGTCGGTCGGAAGAACTTCGGGATTATCTACGAACCTGCGAACCTTGATCTGTGTGGGCAGGATTATGGTGTGGAAACGCTCAAGCGGTTTTCGCCGTATCTGGTGAACGTTTATCTCCAGAACCACATCCGCCGACCTGATGGAAAAACACGGCTCTTGACGTGGATTCAAGGCGAAGTCCCACACGATCCAATCCGTTTACAGGACAAGGGTGGCATCGACTTTCCGTCGGTTTTTCAAGGCCTGGAGGCGATAGGTTACGATGGCTATGTGACAGTGCATCAAGCGTTCCGTGAGATTATGGAGCCTGAAGACGCAGCAGAACAAAGTTACACCTATTTAAAGCCATTTTGTGGATAAGATCCTTTGATACTGAAACATTATGAACGCACAACGACCAAATATTCTCATTATCACAACCGATCAGCAGCGGACGGATAGTCTGAGCTGCTACGGATCGACGTTCACGGATACGCCACATCTGGACAGGTTCGCGTCTGAAGGTGTCTGTTTTGAACGCGCCTATTGCACGAATCCGGTATGTACGCCTGCCCGTGCCTCACTCTTTTCAGGGCGGTATGTGAGTCGCCACGGTGCGTGGAACGTCGGTATGAATGTCCCAGAAGACGAACCGATGCTATCGCACCGACTCGCTGAAGTCGGATATCGCACGCACTATATCGGTAAAGCGCACTTCCAACCCTTCGGTGCCTCTGCGGAGCAGTCAGTTGAGACGCGTAATGATACGACGCGCTACCCAGACTTCCAGGGGCCCTACTACGGATTTGAAACGGTGGAACTGGCACTCGGACACGCCACGTATGGGGTCGCTGGGCATTACGGCGAATGGGTTCGGTCACAAGTTCCCGAAGAGACCTTTGACAGCTATAGCAATGCGACGCGCCTCAGTGAAAGAGGGTTTGGTGGCGAGGCGTACGATTGGGATATACCCCTGAAATACCACAATAGCGTCTGGACGGCCGATCGAACAATAGATTTTCTGTCGAATCAGGATACATCTCAACCCTTCTTGTTGGCAGTCGGTTTTCAAGATCCGCATCACCCGCATTGTGTTCCGACCGAGTTTGAAGATCGCGTTGATCCCGTACAGGTCCCGCTGCCTGACTTCGTTGCGGGGGAGTTAGTGGACAAACCGCCGCATTTCTTGGAAGCACGTTGCGGAGAACTCGAACAATCGGAAATTCGTGGAACGTTTGCTATTGCTGGACAGGGAGGCAGTGCGGATTATCGCAAAGTCTCTGAAGACGACGCACGGCTCGGCAGGGCATATTATTACAATATGGTGAAAATTATTGATCAGCAGATGGGACGTATTTTGGAGTGTCTGGATACGTGTGGATTGGCAGAAAACACATTGGTGGTTTTCACGACCGACCACGGCGAGCTCCTTGGAGATCACGGTCTCTGGATGAAAGGACCGTTCCATTACGAGCAGCTTATCCGTGTACCAACATTGCTGCGATTTCCGCAAGCAATACCCGCCGGACAACGCGCACAGGCACTTTTCAGCCACGTCGATATTGTGCCGACAGTCCTCTCTGCAGTCGGCTTGTCGATCCCATCGGATACCGATGGTGTGGACGCTATGCCGATGCTTACGGGTGAGGCGGAATCCGCTCGCGATTCAGTCTTGGTCGAATGCGTGGATGACCCACGAGGTTTGCGTCTCAAAACGATCGTGACGGATACACGAAAGCTGACGTGGTATTGTGGGCATCCTTACGGTGAGTTATACAATTTGGAAAACGATCCGAGTGAGCGGGTCAATCAGTGGGAGAGTCCATACTATTCTGCTGACAAGACGGATCTCATGAGCCGTATGCTTGAGACGATGGAGCCTTTAGAGCGAAGGGTTAAGCGATTGTCGTATGCGTGAAAACTGGGTGATACTTTTTTAGACTTGAATTTTTAGGAAGGATAGCGTATCATTTAAATAGGTGAAATTGATTGTATCCAGTCTTGCTTCAGCTCTATCAAATCTCACGTTAAGGAAGTGAGACAAAACATTGGGGGCATCTGCATGGAGCCTACGCTATCCATTGTGATTCCGATTTTCAACGAGGTTGCGAGCCTGAAGGAATTACTGCAACAAGTCGCCGCTGTTGAAGTTGGTATGAAAAAAGAATTGATACTTGTTGACGACTTTTCAACAGATGGTACACGGACGATTTTAAAGGAAATTGAAGCCGTTCGGGAAGATCCGGACGAGTTACGCAAATACATCACAACACCCCAGATGCCTCTAAAGGTAAACGCCTCTCCTAATAGCGAGTCTCCTGAGTCTGAGAGTTTCCGCGAAAACACATCTGAAATCTCTGCAAGTGTCTTCTATCACGATGTGAATAAGGGCAAAGGTGCAACACTCCGGACTGGATTCCAACACGTCACAGGTGAAATTACGCTTATCCAAGATGCCGACTTGGAATATGACCCGAACGACTACCCTAAATTACTGCGCCCTATTCTGGACGGTGAGGCCGATGTCGTGTACGGCTCACGGTTCATGGGAGGTAGACAAAAAGGGTTACTCCGAAGTTATCTCGCAAATCAATTTCTTACGACCCTTGCGAACATTGTCAACGGCACGAAACTCACCGATATGGAGACCTGTTATAAGGTGATTCGGACGGCGATTCTCAAGGAGATTTCGCTTAGTTCGGATCGGTTCGGTTTTGAACCTGAAATTACGGCGAAACTCGCGAAACGGAAATGCAGAATCCTTGAGGTGCCTATTGCCTACCGCGGCAGAGACTATCACGAGGGGAAAACAATTGGTTGGAAGGACGGTGTTGCCGCTATCTTCCATATTTTCCGCTTCCGCTTCTTTCCATAGAGAACGAAACATACATCTGAAAAAATATGCAAAGCTTGCAGGATTTGCTTAAAGAGGTAGATGCTATTCTGGATTCGGCAGGGACGCCAGAACCGACAGATGCTATTGCAACGCTTCCTGCATCTCCAACAGATCGGCTCCTGGCGGGACTGCAGACGCACTTCGGCTATACATCTTTCCGTAAAGGGCAACGCGAGATTATTAAAGCGATTTTGGATGGCGAGAATGTGTTCGCTGTGTTTCCGACCGGACACGGCAAGTCGTTGTGTTATCAACTCCCTGCACTGATACTTGACGGTATAACCGTTGTGATTTCGCCACTCATCTCATTGATGAAAGACCAAGTTGATGGGTTGCGTGAACAAGGTATCGAGGCGGTTTCGCTCATAAACAGCGCGCTGACGTGGGAAGAATACCAGAGCGAACTGTCGCGTCTGCAGCGCAACGAAATTAAACTGCTCTACATCTCACCGGAGCGTCTCCGAAGTCGGCGATTTTTAGACATTCTCAATGCGTTCCCTATCTCCTTGTTCGTCATTGATGAAGCGCACTGTATTTCGCAGTGGGGACGCGATTTCCGCCCTGCGTACCTGTCGCTGCGCGATACCATTGATGTCCTCCAGCCGCGTGTCATCGCACTTTTTACAGCAACAGCCCCACCGGAGATCCAAGGGGATATTCTCAATGTCCTCAATATACCCACGCCTCGTATCCTTACGCAAGGGATTGATCGTCCCAATTTGAAGTTGTGTGTTCAACCCAATGAAGATGCGGATGAAAAGTACCAACATCTCGAAAAATTTCTGACCAACCAGAACAGGCATTCACTGACAGCGAGTCTTGGAAACCTGCGCGCTTCCCCGAAAAAAGGGATTATCTATGCTGGACGGCGACGAGAGACTGAAGAAATCGCTGGCTTTCTCCAAAGACGCGGGTTCCGAGCGGATTTCTACCATGCCGGACTCGAGCCGCAGGAACGGAGTCATGTGCAAGAGGCGTTTTTTGACGATAGCGAAAACGGATTAGACATTGTTGTCGCTACGAACGCCTTCGGTATGGGGATTGATAAGCCCGATATCCGATACATTATACACTGGACCCTCACTGGCACGCTTGAAGAATACTGTCAAGAGGTCGGTAGGGCAGGCAGAGATGGAAAGGATTCGTTTTGTGTGTTGTTTTTCTGCCATGATGACCGCGGGTTGCATGAGTGGTTTATCAAAAAGAACGCACCCGATAAACCCTTCTTGATGAAGCTCTTAAGAATTATTGAAAGTTTCAGGGGCATCGATAGATACCGTGCTATTGCTAACGAGGAACTGGAATGGATGAGTGGTGCTAAAGCCACAAAGATCCTCGTCTCACTCAGTTATCTCGAAAAACTGGGATTCTTGAAGCGGTGGTATAACGTTCCGTCTCAGCTCTCTGTGAGGTTCCATACATCTTGGATTGAAGGGATGGAGCCAGCAGATACCGAGCTACGGTATCTATTTCGTGTCTTGAGGGAAAGCAGGTCCAGAACCATTTTAGAAATATCTGAAGCAGCTGAACTCAGTCCGAAGGCGGTCATGGAACAACTCGCTGAATTGCAAAGCGACGGTTATATTCAATACTGGGGCCAGGAGGATTTGCTACTCATTGAGCTCCTCCAAGATAGCGAACTCCTCGGCACACTGACAGATGAGCAGATTGAAGTCGGAGATTATGTCCGTAGAAAACAGAGCCAGATTGATCAGGTCATCGTTTATGCGTTAGAGGCGACTTGTCGAACGCGTGTGATTCGGAACTACTTTGGTGAGGATGTTGCGGAAGATTATCGGTGCGGAACGTGTGATTTATGTCAGAATAGCGAACCGCGAACCGCGAACCGCGAACCGCGAACCGCGAACCGCGAATAGCGAACCGCCATTAAGGAAGGTTGCTGAGTGCCTCTGTATAGACCTGTTGGAGCGGGACATTGTTTTCTTCCGCGAGTCGTTTACAATCCTCGTATTCGGGGACGGTCTTAATCAAAGTACCGTTGAGATACCCGCATTTCGCTTGAACCGACCCCCACTGCGTTTCGACTCTTATAAATTCACGCCGTAGTTTAATCCGATCAGCAGAAGAGAATCTGACGCCAAAAGTCGTGGTTTCTGTGAGGAGAAGTTCAACGAGTTTGTCGCGACGGTCAGTTGGACAGAGGACAGTAATCTGTGTTGCGGGTCTGCCCTTCTTCATGAAGGTGGGTGTGAGAAAGACATCAAGGGCGCCGTTTGCAAAGAGTTGTGTCGTGACATAACCTGTAATTTCGGGGGACATATCATCTACATTGGTTTCGATGATGTCAACGCTATCGGTTTCGGCGGGGTGGTGTGTCGTTTGTGATACGCTGTCGGACGTTTTTTCGCCGAGGCAGAGGCGAAGGAGATTTGGACGTTGTTCAAGGTCGCGCGTCCCAGCACCGTATCCGACGCGGTCCAACCGCATCTGTGGCATGACACCGAATTCTTGCGAGAGTGTTGTGATAAGGGCTGCACCCGTCGGCGTAACCAATTCCTTCGGAATATCGGTTTGTTGTATCGGGATGCCTTGTAAGAGTTCCATTGTGCCTGGGACAGGGACAGGCATGAGACCGTGTGCGCATCGGACGAAACCTCTGCCGAGAGATAACGGCGATGCGTAAACGGCATCTACTTCGAGATGTGCTAAACCGATAATCGACCCAACAATATCCACAATTGAATCGATGCCGCTTACTTCGTGGAGATGAACGTTTGCTTTGGTGGTATTGTGGACTTTCGCCTCCGCTTCAGCGAGTCTATCAAAGACACGTTTTGCTGTGTCTCGGACCTCCGCATCTAAATCGCTGTCGTCCAGCAATTTGAAGATATCAGAGAGGTGGCGGCTCGGTCCATGGTCGTGGTGGTGATGGTGTCCATGGGTGTGTTCATGTGCGTGAGACGTATGGGTATGGTCAGCGTGTGCCGGGTGCACTTGGACGATTGCTCGAGTGCCGGTGATACCGTGTTTCACAGCTTTTTCAAAGTGCAAGCTGAACTCAGCGTCAAGTTTAAGGGTTGCCAGTGCGGTTGTGAGTGCGTCGGGCGGCACCCCGGCATCAACAAGGGCACCAAGTATCATGTCGCCGCTAATGCCGGAGAAGCAGTCAAAATAGGCGATTTTCACGTGGGTACCCCCTTCCACTATTTTTAGGCATCCTGAAGCAACTGTTGCAGCAAGGTTTTGGAGTCGTGGCGTTTGAGTTTTCCAATCGCTTCGGCTTCTATCTGTCGGACGCGTTCCCTACTGATTCGGAGTTTGTTTCCGATGTCTGCGAGTGTGTACTCCGTGCCGTCCATTAAACCGTATCGCAGAATAATCACTTGCGTCTCACGTGGATTTAGTTTCCGATTCAGGACTTCAGTGATGACCTCCACTTTGGCGTAGTCGAGTAGGTAGTTTTCCGGTGTAATTTGTGACTGATCCGGAATGAGTTCAGAGAAGGACCCATCAGGAGAGTCTTCGTTAATCGGTGCGTCAAGCGGAACGGGATCTCTGGTGGCGTTGAAGATTTCCAAGACCTTTTTCTCTGTAAGTTCAACGGCGTTAGCGATTTCCCGTGTGGTCGGTTCCCGCCCGAGTTCTGCTGTGAGATCGGATTGCGCCTGCTTGATGGCACGACGTGCTTCACCGATATAGCAAGGGACCCGAATCATTTGTCCCTGTTGGTCAAGTGCACGTTTGATGGACTGCATAATCCACCAAGTTGCGTAGGTGCTAAACCGGAAGCGGAGCGTGTGGTCGAATTTATCGACCGCTCGCATCAATCCGAGACTCCCTTCCTGCATCAAGTCGAGGAAGGTTAGAGATGTTTTGCTAAAGTGGTGTTGTTTGGCGATGCTCGCAACGAGTCGGAGGTTTGCTTCTACAATTTTGAGTTTCGTGCCGTGTGTGACCTGATCCGCTGCTTCCAATTGGCTCAACAACCACTCGACCTGTCCAAATTCACGCTGTACATCCTCAAGAATGAACAGAAGGGTGCGTGGGTTCCAAGCCGCTGTGCGCTCTGGTGCCATAGGAGCAGGCAGTATCTCTAAGAGCGTTGTAATCTCGTGGCAGATAACATCCAATTCTTGAAACATCTCTGTCTCTTGTTCAGTGTCGATCGGAATTGCGTCCATAAAACGGAGGTCCCGCGCCAAGGGTGCTTCTGCGGACAGTGGCGTTTTGCTTTGTTCTGATGATTCTACTGTCTCTCCGTTAAAAGTGCGAATGCTGTTGCGAATCGTTTTACGAGCGTACGTTCGGAATTTGGAACCGCGTTTTGTGTTGCTGTTATCAATAGCTTTCAAAAGTCCAAGGCTGCCTACCTGTATCAATTCGGACGGCGATGTCGCGTCAACATATTTTTTAAGGAGATGTAGGTTGCCTTCAAAGATTTTCCATCGTATCTGCTTGAGCAAGTTCGCTTTCGCTTCTAATTTTTCCAATAAGACCCCGAATGCTTGAATTTCGGCGCGGAGCTGGTCTATGATTAATCCGTGTTCTGGTTGTGCGGGTTCAAGTTTGTGCTTACCATCGGAGGCGAGGTTCTCCGTAGCGTCCAATGACGCGAGTATCCACTCTGGAAATTGGTTTAGCACAGTGGTGAACATGCGCAGACCCTCTTGGTATTTTTCAAAGAGGGCGGTCTCTTGTTTAGGATTAAGCAGCGGGGTCTTGGCTATCTTTTGTAGATAGGCAAAGGTTTCGTCCCTTGGTGATTCTGGGCTTTCGTCCTTCTCTTCTTCGTCCTCAAAGAATTCTGCTTCGACCGGGTATACCGGGTAATAGTTTTTCATGGTCTCACCTCGCTGTGGTCTCGACTTGGTGATCGAGGTATTTGGTCAATATAGTGGAAATTATCAAAAAAAGTTTAACTTTTTGTTCTGTATATGCTATGCTATTAAGCATAACCTATTCGTGTATTTTCATTAATAGAGATATTGGCTTGCAAGCAGCCCTAAAATGCCGTATAACGATTGGAGGCGGTTAATGGCTCAACTTACGCAAAATGAGATAGTTAAAAGATGTCAAGCCGGTGAATCACTTTCTGGCGAAAATCTTGCGAACCTTGACTTAACGAACCAACCGCTCGCGGGTATTGATTTGTCGGAAGCGAATCTGAGCGGTGCTGATCTACAAAACGCTGATTTAACAGATGCAAATCTAAACGATGCCAACCTCACGGGTGCGAATCTTTCTGGGGCAACTTTACAACGGACCTATCTTGTCGGTTCTGATTTAACGGATGCCAGTTTTGAGGAAGCTAACCTACGGGGTGCATTCCTTAGCGGCAGCCTGTTGTGTGGCACGAACTTCCGGCGTGCGGATTTGCGGCGTGCTACCGTCGGTTGCCCAAGATGCGAAATGCCTGGACCCTTCGGTTCGCTCACCAGTTTTGAGAACGCTAATCTCGGAGAGGCGATTTTCGGTGAAATCAAGTTGAAAGGCATTATTTTGCTCGGTGCTAATTTCAAAGATGCCTATCTCTATGAGGTGGACCTCTCCGAAGCCGTTTATCGCGAAACCGATCTTGAAGGGGCTATCACGAAAAAAGGTAGAAATTAGTTTTTTACTGAGAGACGTTGAATCGGATTCCGCGCGTTTTTCTAATATATGTGACGTTGACAGAGGGTAAGAGGTTTATCTAAATTTCATTTTTTTTCTTTGGGATTAAACTTACTGAAACTGCATATCGCAGAGCTTTCGATACAGTCCACCCTTTGTTAATAATGTTTCATGTGTCCCCGTTTCCAGAATCTCGCCATCCTTAATAACGAGAATTTTATCGGATCGGACAACGGTTGAGAGCCGATGCGCGATGATGAAGCTCGTTCTACCCTCCATCAGGTTTGCTAAGGACTCCTGAATGAGTGCCTCCGACTGTGTGTCCAAAGAAGAGGTCGCCTCATCTAAGACGAGGATGGGTGCGTCTTTCAGGATCGCACGTGCGATAGATAAACGCTGCTGTTCACCACCGGAAAGTTTCATACCCGCCTCTCCTGTTAGGGTTGCGTAACCTTCTGGGGTTCTTGTGATAAAATCGTGTGCATTTGCGCGCTTCGCTGCTGCAATAATCGCTTCATCCGTAGCACCCGGACATCCGTAGCCGATATTTTCCAAGATAGTGCCATCGAAGAGGAAGGTATCCTGTGGAACGAGTGCGATATTTTGTCGCAACGCTGCCAGATTTACTTCATTAATTGGGATACCGTCAATCAGAATCCTTCCAGAGTTCGCCTCATAGAAACGTAAGAGAAGATTGAGAAGCGTTGTTTTTCCACTGCCGCTGGGTCCGACAAGCGCGACAACTTCCCCGGGTTTCGCCTCGAAGGTTACATTTTTAATGACGGATCTCGCTGTTGAAGGTTGCATATACGAGAAGGAGACATTCTCGAATGTAACGGCACCGCGGACGTTTGGCAGTTTGATACCGTTCTCCATTTTTTTCGTAGCAGGGCTCTGTGTAGCACTTCTGTCCTGCGTCTCGGGTCCGAAGTCGAGGAGATAAAAAATCCGTTCTGCAGAGGCGAGGCACTGCTGTAAAGCAGCGTTGACGCTGCCAATCGTCTTTATCGGCTTAAACATGAGACCTACCATAGCGATGTATCCGATGAACCATCCGATAGAGAGTTGTCCGATAATTACCTGCCAGCAGCCCAACCCGAAAACAGTAGCGATGCCGACTGCGCTTAACCATTCAATAATGGGTGGGAGGAGAGCTGCGAAGCGGGCGCGCCGCATCGCTGATCGGTATTGGCTTTGGGTGATAGACTGAAAACGTTCGGTTTCTGCCTGTTCCGCGGTGAAGCTTTTAATAATCTTAATTCCGAAAAGAGTTTCTTTGAGCTGCGAATAGATGTCTGCGCTCTGTTGCTGTATCTCTGTGCTGGCAGTTCGGATTCTGGCGCCAATAGCAGCGATAAGATAGGCGAGAAGTGGAAGGACGAGCAAGACAAATAGGGTGAGTTTGAAACTTTTGATTAACATGACAGAGAGGAAGAGCGGGACAATAACAGTCGCGCGTATGATATTTGCCATCGCCGCAACGAGCGTCTGCCAGACCCGTACATCGTCGGTGATACGCGTCATGAGATCGCCAGAGCGTTCTTCCCGTAGAACGCCTAAGGGAGCAGATACGGTTCGCTGGTAAAGCGCGTTTCGTAACCGAAAAGCGAGTTTATGCCCGACCCGCGCCATCACGTAATCGTTGCTGTAAACGAAAAAACCTTTGATGAAAACAAGCACAAGCACACCACCGAGCAACCAGAGGAAGACTTTAAGCGCATCACCGGCGTTTGCCAACGATATTTCAAAACCGTCGAAAGCGAGCATCCCTTCACGTTGGAATTGGAAATAACGGATAGATATCGGTTCGTCAAATGCGTTGCCATCGACGACTTTAAGGGCATTGACGGTATCAGCAAAGATTTGGATAGCCCCTAAGTCGCAGACAGCAACGACCAAGGCGCACGCCATTGCTAAAAGAATGGAACCGGTGTAGGGGGTATGATACCGCGCGAAGCGGGCAAAGGTCTGGTTTTTGGTAGAAGATTTTTTGTCCATAGTCTCTGCGAATGCCATCTGTGCATTCGCTTTTCGGCATGCACGTCATTTGCGTTGATAGGCACCGAATTGGATGACACAAGCGTGCTTCGCAGCATCGCCCACCTTTGAAGCGGGACAACGGATGCTGAATTCTCGTTTTTGAAAGTCAACAGCTTCAATCATTCCGATGGCATCAGTGTTGCCGGATGTCTTACTGACGAGTCCAACCAAGCGGCGTTCAAAGTAAGCGTGGACCGCTGCTGTAACACGGGTCAGACTTAGATAGTTTTTGATGTGGTTGATGATGGCTTTGGAAAGGGATCCTGCTGTAATGAGACATAAGGCGCGGTTGCCCCATTCGGCGTAGTGAACCTGCGTTTCAGCGAGTCGAGAAAGGATTTCTAATTCTTTCTCATTTGCGGGCCGTCCGATGAAAAAGGGAGTCCGTTCCCCACGGATTTGTTCAAAAGGTATCTGTTGCACGCGACTCTGAGAAAAATAGGCATCAAATCGGGCTTTTCGGTAACGGCTGCGGGTGTTACTACTTTTGGATCGGACGCTACGGTGTGGAGAGAGATAGTGAACGTTGATCCACGCTTGCTGATTATAGCACGCCGTTATCTGCTCCAATTCGGTAGCACGACCGATGCCGACCAAATGATGCGGTCTAACGAGTTCGATTTTATGCTGCTTGAGAGAGACAGCGGGTGGGTCGTGAATGTAACCCGTCGTGTCAACAACAATAAAATCGGCTTCGGTTTCACGCGCCCTGTCTACCATCAAACGTGTGCCTGTTAAGGTTGCAAGATAGCCTGGACGCGGGGACAGATCGCCGACGAAGTAGAGTTGATCGGCAGTACCGTCAAATTGGACGGGGACCATCTCCGGCGTAAAGAATTTCATTCCGATTGTTGTGGGAGGTCCTATTTGGGATTGCCCGACATCAGCATCCACGAGGGCGGTCTTTAAGCCTTGTGTGAGGGCAGAATCAACCAAAAAATGGCAGAAAGTTGATTTTCCGGTATCGGTTGCACCTATTACAAGTACAATCTGTTGTGGGACGATAATACGGGTCGCAAGTTTTTGCCAGTCTTGGTTAACTTGATATGTGCCGTCCATTTTTCTACTTCGGGTTCTTCGCCATGATTTGACCGAGAACGCCAGCGAAGGTAGGCGTTTAGTCGCCGAGACTCATCTGATAGCGGAATGTGACACCGGGCAAACTGAACATCTCATCTAAAATGGGTGTCTGTTGAACGCCGAGGAGTTGTTCAAGCAGCGATGTCTTTTTCTCCTTTCGCACGACCTTCGGTTTGCCGTCGATGTTTGCTAATTCTCCAGCGAGTTCGATTGCCTCCGGGAGGTTACCGAGCCGATCTAAGAGTTTGAGGTCGAGTGCCTGCTGTCCAGAAAAAATTCTTCCATCTGCGAGTTCAGCAATTTCAGAACGGCTCAAGAGGCTTTTCCGTGCCTCAAAGATTGTATCCACAAATTGATTGTAGACGTTATCGACAGTGGCTTGGAGAACGGCTTGTTCTTCCTCCGTCAGCGTGCGGAAAGGTGAGCCTGTATCTTTAAATTCGCCGCTTTTAATGACTTGGTGCTCTAATCCGATTTTGTCGTATAAGTCTTTCATCCGTGTGAACTGCATGATGACACCGATGCTACCGGTCAATGTGCCGGGATTCGCCATAATTGTGTCGGCGGCGCATGCGACGTAGTAGCCACCCGACGCGGCGGTTCCACCCATTGAAGCGACAATCGGTTTTTCTATCTTCTGTAATTCGCTGTAGATTTCTTGGACTGGGGCGACACTGCCGCCGGGCGTATCAATACGGATTACAATCGCCTTGATACTCGGATCGTCGCGGTAGGTATGAATGAGTTTAATCGTCGCATCTGATTTTGTGATAATGCCTGTAATGTCTATCACTGCGACCTTTTGTCCGATAGATGTTCCACCACTCATTGACCGCAAGATCAAGATTAAGAAGAACAGGGCGACAATAATCCCGAGAACAATAAAAACACGTCTCTTCTTCATTTTTTAACTGTAAGTACCCAAAGGGTTTTTAGGAGCCACCCTATATCGGCAGCGATGCGCTGCGTTTCGACATAATGGAGGTCTAAGTCGAGTTTTTTCGGCATTAGCTCAGTAATATAGAAGTGTTCTGCGTCCTGTTGCCCTTTGAGTTTTTCCTCCTCATCACGGTTTGCGAGTTGCGACGGTCCAGTCATTCCAGGTTTTACCTGCAACACTTGCCGCTGCGTCTCTGTGTAGTATTTGACATAAACAGGAGCCTCCGGACGGGGGCCGATGAGGCTCATCTCGCCTTTTATCACGTTGATTAGGTTGGGAAGTTCATCGAGTTTTGTCCATCTCAAGAAGCTGCCGATGCGTGTAACGCGCGTATCTTTGTAAGTTGTCAAACTTCCGCCAATGCTGTCAGCATTAGCCACCATCGTTCTAAATTTGTACATTTCAAAGAGGGTTCCGCCTCTGCCGACCCGCGTTGCTTTGTAAAAAATAGTGCCCTTTGATTGCAGTTTTGCGAGGATAGCTCCGATGAGAAGAAGTGGCGACAAAAGCAGGAGTCCAGTCGTGGCAAGTAGGAGGTCAAACGTCCGTTTTGTCCAATCGCGTTTGAGTTCTATTTCCAATTGGCTGTCAGGAACTATCGACTGTCGGTTAACTGCCGCAGGCTGACGGCTAACTGCTGATGGCTGACGGCTATTAAAACGCTTGGTATGGGGCATGTACCGACCCTACCTTGCCGGATTAGCGACGGTTTGCGCTGGCGGTTTTCCTTTCCGTCGGGAACTGGATAATCTCAGAAGTGCTATCGGTATCGTCTTCTGTGAGGAATGCGCGGTTCGGCTGATATGTTGGCACGAGTTCTTGGAATTTGGAGACAATTCCTTCGGCATCTAATGCGTCTGCGAGCTGCGAGAGTTCCCCAATCTGAGAGAGGAGTTGTTTTTCCGCAATCTGTTCGAGTTGTGCGACGAAAATGCGTTGGTGCTTTGTTGCGGTAACGCCTTCTTGAGGGGTCAAGAGTTCCTCGTACAATTTTTCGCCGGGTTCTAACCCCGTGAATGCGATTTTGATGTCCCGATCCACCTCAAGCCCAGAAAGGCGGATAAGGTCTTCCGCAAGATCGAGAATTTTAATAGGTTCTCCCATATCTAACATCAGAATTTCACCCCCATTTCCCATAGCACCCGCTTGAATGAGGAGCTGCACGGCTTCTGGGATCGTCATGAAGTAGCGTGTCGCCTCGCGGTGTGTAACCGTGACGGGTCCACCTTTGGCAATCTGACGTTTGAAGTTGGGGAGTACGCTGGCACGGCTTCCGATAACGTTTCCGAAACGGACGGCGATGAACCGGGTGCCGTTCTGTTTTGCTTTACACTGAATCAACTTTTCCGTCACACGTTTTGAGGCACCGTAGACGCTCGTGGGGTTTACGGCTTTGTCAGATGAGACGAGAATGAACGCTTCAACTTCGTGTTTGATTGCGGCGTCTATTAAGTTTTGCGTGCCGAGGATGTTATTTTTCACGGCTTCGTCGGGGTGATTCTCCATGAATTTGACGTGCTTGTGGGCGGCGGCATGGAAAATGATATGCGGACGGTATTTGCGCGTAATTTGTGCGACTTTTGCGTTGTCGCGAATATCGCCGATAATCACCGCACGGTTGAGTTTCGGCTCGAACTCTTGGAGTTCTATGTCGGTATGGTAGAGACTGTTTTCACCACGTCCAAAAAGGATAAGAAGTTCGGGATTGAGTTGTGCGACCTGACGGCACAGTTCGGACCCGATGGATCCGCCTGCGCCTGTTACCATGACGCGTTTGCCAGAGAGATATTTCGAGACTTCGGCGATGTCCATTTGTGAGGTAGACCGGTTCAGGAGATCCTCATATCGGACCTCTCGAATTTGGCTGACACTTGCGCGTCCGTCAAGAATGGCATGGATATTGGGGACAATTTTGAATTGACAGCCGCGGTATTCGCATTGTCGAATAATATCACGAATTTTTCCCCCGGGCGCGGACGGGATCGCGATGACAACTTCGCCAATCTCACGTTTGCGAGCGATATAGGTGAGGTCTCGGGTTGTGCCGAGCACTTCAAGCCCTGCGACGCTTCGACCGACCTTTTGTGGCGCATCGTCAATAAATCCAATGGGTACATAGCCTTTCTGCGGGTGGTTTCTGAGTGCCCGCAGCACGCCAATGCCAGTCTCACCTGCGCCGACAATAAGCACCTTCGTTGGCGGTTTTCGGGCAGGGAGGTGCGCGATTGTGCCCTCTTTGTTCTTGGTTGACGCTTGCGGCTGGGTGTTCGGGTCAGCTGTCGAACGGTTCTCCTGAAGGATTTGGGCGGAGAATTTGGTGAATCCGATAAGCGCGAAGTTATAGAGTCCGTCGATTAAAAAGAGGACCCACGCAATTTTCGTTAGTATGGAAAGCCCAATGAGTAGAACAGTTGCGAGTGTAATTGCAGTCGTTAAGGTGCGAAATTCCTTGACAGACGCGTGTTGCCACATCGGTTTATAGAGATTAAAGCCTAACAACAGACCGATGCGGATTATCGTAACGACGGCAGCGATACCGAGAAAATGCTGATAGGGTGATATGTCTGCGCTCTGCAACAGCGTGGAGAACGGTATAGGCTGTTTTAAGAGGTCAAAACCGAATTGCTTGCTGGTCAGGTAAGCGAATAGAAATGCGAGGTTTACGAGAACTGTGTCAATGAGAATTGTAGAACTCCATTTTATTTTCGATTTATCCATATTCCCTCCTTATTGGCTAATGGCTATTGGCTGTTGGTCTATGGCTAATGGCGATTGGCTAATGATTAATTGCCAATTGCCAACTGCTGATCGCTATTTTCGCTGAATCTGTGTGTAGACCTGCTTTAGACGTTCCCCGATAGCGTCCCAACTATAGTCGGTTTCGACGCGGGTTCTGGCGGTTTGCGCAATGTTTTCTCGTAAGCGTTGGTTGTCCAGCAGATGAATGACCTGCTCGGCAAAAGTGGTCGGTGTATCTGCGACGAGTAGTTCCTTACCGACCTCTGCTTGTAAGCCCATTGCGCCGACAGCAGTTGTGACGACAGGGACTCCCATCGCCATGGCTTCCAAGTTTTTGGTTTGTATCCCCGATCCGGCGCGTAAAGGCGCGACAAAAACGGACGCTTCTTCAAAATAGGGACGGACATCTGGCACGTAACCCGTAACGGCGACCCCGTCTTGTGTCTCCAACCGCCGCACCTGTTCCGATGGATGGTTCCCAACAATATAAAAGCGCGCTTTGGGGTACCGTTCCCGAACGTGCGGAAAAATTTCGTTGCAAAAATAGGTTGCAGCGTCGGCGTTTGGAAAATAGTTCATTGTTCCTGTAAAGAGCAGTCGCGGCGACCCAGAAGATTGCACATCGGTTTTTAGAGATGGTCGGAAATACCCGAGATCGACTCCCATCGGAACGATCGCTAAATTGAGGCTATTATCCTGCTTCAGCAAGTAGTCGCGGTCGAAATGTGCGACGACAGTGCCGCAGTCAAAAGCCTTCATAATATCAATTTCGTAACGCCTGACCCGTTTTTCCTCCAATTTTACCAGAAACCGTTTTGGAATACAATCTAAATTTGCGCGTCGATTGAGATTGAGTGCTAAGGAGTCACACAAGTCTAACACTTTCGCGGTACCTTGTGTCTCCGTTACATATTGTCCCATTCGGAAGAGTTGCGCGTGAATCAGTTCAAAGTGTTCTTCTGCCAGGAGTTGGTTGACCTTCCGTTGCATTTGCGGGGCGTACCAGTAGTGGAGTTGGAGGGGTCGCCGTGATAAACAGTGAAGTCCTGTATTCATAT
This sequence comes from Candidatus Poribacteria bacterium, assembly GCA_965232115.1. GTDB lineage: Bacteria > Poribacteria > WGA-4E > WGA-4E > WGA-3G > WGA-3G. Next base: position 234,841 of record OZ246958.1, on the reverse strand, counting down.
ATGCGAAAGAGCGATGGAAACGCACCCACTCTACACGTTCACAAAAAGGTTGCAGATGTTTTGCCGATTCAATATCGCTTTCGGATTCAGCAAAGTAAACGAGCGTTATCGCATGTTGTTTCGACAGCTGCTTGATAAAGTGGTACGACCGAATCCGGTCGCCTCGGTGTGGTGGATACGGGCACCGAAGGCTTAAAAATAGAATTTTCATAAATCGGCTGTCGGCTATCAGGTCGTTTCTTCAAATCAACGGTATGAAGCCCGTATGGGCTTCCCCGCACTTTCAGCAAACAGCATGTGGTGGTTGCTGCGATTGTTTCCTGTCCAAACAGTCTTTTGCTGACCGCTGAAAGCGCAGCGACCTGACTGCTGATTGCTATCCGTCTGGCATTTCCGCTTCATCAATTAACATGACTGGGATGCCGTCCCGAATCGGATAGCGTCGTTTACACGCACCGAGACATACGAGTTTTTGTTCTTCTTCGATGTATTCTATCTCACCTTTACATGCCGGACACGCCAAGATGTCAAGTAACGTTTTAGAGAGCGTATGTGGATTTTCAGCCTTCAAAGGAATTCTCCATTTTAGGGGTTGTTGGTTGTCAGTAGAGCCTATGGCGGTTGCAAGTGTTTCTAACCGCACAAATTGCTCTTTACTGAAAGCCGATTGCTGATGGCTGACTGCCATTGTGTTAGCCGCCGTGGCATCGCTTATATTTCTTTCCGCTCCCACACGGACAAGGCGCGTTTCTGCCGACCTTTGGCACATTCCCCATTGCTTGTTGTGAAGCGAATCCTGCATCCTCACTGGCTGCAGCGGCAGGACTGCGTTGTGACCGCCTGCGTTGCGGTTTACGGGAGCCGCTTGTCCGCCGACTCGGTGCCCGACGCGGTGCTTCGGTGTTGACGCGGGATTTAAAGATGAATTCGCTGACCTCTTCCTCAATATGTTGATACATGCTTTCAAAGACAGTGAGTGCCTCGTTTTTGAAGACGACAATCGGATCTTTGCCACCGTAACCCGCACCGAACCGGATCCCCTCTTCGATGTAATCGATGTTGTAGAGGTGATCCTTCCAGTGGTCGTCGATTCTATCGAGCAGGAGTAAGCGTTCGAGGACGCGCATCATCTCGGATCCCATTTCTGCTTCGCGTTCTTCATAGGCGGCGCGCAGTGCTTCGAGTGCTTGTTCTTGCGCCTCCTCTGGACTTGCCTGTGCTAAAGACGTTTTCCATGTCGGTGTAATCGGGAAGGTATTCGTCAGCCACTGCTCGAACCTGTCCGGATTCTCAAGGGTGTTTCCTTTTTCCGGTATGTTGTCGTCGATTGCGTCAGCGACGACTCTCTCAATCATCCCCCAAATTGTAGTCTTAAGGCTTCCTTGGACTTTTGTGTCCCCAGTCGTTTTAAGGTCGGCAAGTGCTGCGAGACCGCTGTCTTCAAATGCGGTCTCGTCCTCAGGCAATTCTACCGAATCTGTGCCGGAAGCGAGAACGGTATCGCGCAAGGTGTAGATGGTATCGCGTTGTGAATCCATGACATCATCAAATTTGAGGAGATTTTTACGGATTTCAAAGTGCATCTGCTCAACGCGGGTTTGTGCTTTCTCAATGGATTTGGTGACCCATGGGTGTTCGAGGGGTACATCTTCGTCCATTCCGACGCGAGTCATTAACCCTTGTAAACGTTCGGATCCGAATTTCCGCATCAATTCATCTTCAAGCGAGAGATAGAATCGCGAGGATCCGGGGTCGCCTTGTCTACCCGAGCGTCCACGGAGCTGATTGTCGATACGCCGCGACTCGTGCCGTTCCGTTCCGATAATGTGGAGTCCACCGGCGGCTAAGACTTTTTCTCGATTTTCGTTGCAAACCGCTTCGGCTTCTACGAGTGCGGTCTGGTATTCTTCGGATTCCGATGTGAAGGTGTCTATTTTAACTTTCTGTTTGCGGAGCATTTCGGTCGCTAAGCCTTCGGGGTTCCCACCGAGGAGAATGTCCACACCCCTACCCGCCATATTGGTAGCGATTGTCACGGCACCCGGGACACCGGCTTGTGCGATAATATCTGCCTCGTGTGCGTGCTCTTTAGCGTTCAAGACCTGATGTCGGATATTCCGATGTTTGGTTCTGAGCATTTTGCTCAATTTCTCGGAATTTTCGATTGAGACTGTACCGACGAGGATAGGTCTCCCTTTTTCGTGTTGTTCGACGATGTCGCTTAGGACGGCTTTATATTTTGCTGCTTCGGTTTTATAGATTTGATCGGAGTTGTCCATCCGGATCATCGGTTCGTTTGTCGGAATAACGGAGACCTCTAAGCCATAGATGTGTGCGAACTCGTTCGCCTCTGTCGCGGCGGTACCTGTCATACCGGCGAGTTTATCATACATACGAAAGTAGTTTTGATAGGTAATCTTGGCGCCGGTTTGGTTTTCCTGAAGGATTCTGACGCGTTCTTTGGCTTCAATCGCTTGGTGTAGCCCTTCACTGAGCCGTCTACCAACCTGCTTCCGTCCCGTGAATTCATCAACGAGGAGGACTTCTCCGTTTTCGACGAGGTAATCGACATCGCGTTTATAGAGGTGTTGTGCGGTGAGTGCCTGATTAACGTGATGCACCATAGCGATATTGGTATGTTCATAGAGATTATCTACACCGAGGCGGCGTTCCACTTCTTCAACGCCTTCGTCGGTGAGGGTGACGCTACCGCGCGATTTTCCCTGTTGATCAATCTGGAAATGTTCATCTTTACGGAGTTGGACGACGACGTTGTTGATTTGCTTATAGAGGTCGGCGGGTTTACCGGAGGGTTCGGAAATAATGAGAGGCGTGCGTGCTTCGTCAATGAGCACGCTATCAACTTCGTCAAGGATGGCGTAGACGTGGCCACGTTGCACTTTCGCATCAAAAAAAAGTGCTTTGTTATCCCAAAGGTAATCGAATCCGAATTCGCTGTGAACGCCGTAAGTAATATCGGCTTTGTAGCCGAGGCGTTTCTGCTCATGCGGCATCTGGCTGAGCGTCAGTCCAACGGAGAGTCCGAGGAAGTTATAAATCTTCCCCATCCATTCTGCGTCGCGTCGAGCGAGGTAATCGTTAACGGTTACGAGATGCACGCCTTTTCCGGTCAGCGCGTTCAGATAGACAGCGAGCGTTGAGGTGAGCGTCTTGCCTTCACCTGTCCGCATTTCTGCGATATTGCCGCGATGGAGTGCAGCACCACCGATGATTTGAACATCGTAGTGTCGCTGCTTCAAGGTCCGAATTGCGCCTTCTCGGACAACGGCGAATGCGTCTGGTAGGAGTTCATCAAGCGATTCACCCGCATCTAACCGTTGACGAAACGCTGGTGTTTTGGATTGAAGTTGTGCGTCTGTCAGTTTTTGCATTGCGGGTTCGCGTTGGTTGACGGCTTCAACGATGGAGCGAAACTTTCTGACATCTCGGTCTTCTTTGCTACCAAAGACTTTGGTTATCACTTTTTGGAACATTTTTTTCCTATTGCTCCTGGGATATATCTCTAAGTCACGATCGACTTGGTGTTTGTGCCTCGTTCGTCTCTGTTAATTCGGAGTCGGGTGGTACTAACAAATTCTGTCCATCTAATTTTTTACGGAGTATCGTATAAATCACCGTATTTCCGGCAGAAGCGATTGAAAATAGGTGTGCGACAACGAGTGCGGTGCCCATGAGTATTGTGATTGTCAAAAAAATGGCGGTCACTGTTGTGGTGAAAGCCGCTGCTCCCTGTGCGCCACTGCCAATCTCGAAGACACCGAGCGTGTTGATATAGGGAAGTGCCGTTACCTTTTCGATAGCACCACTGAGCCATCCGTTTGCATGGCTCATAAAAGCCTTCATCTCTTCGGCGTGCAGGAAACGGACCGGGAACAGCACGATCGAAAACCCGTAGAGACAGAAAAACGCCCAGATGGGGACGAAGATGAGTTTGATAAGAAACAAGAGTGTTTCATAACACACAATGTGCCACGGTTTGTTCCAAACGATGGCGAATTGCTGATAGATTGTTTCAAATGCATCGGCACCCGTCGTAGCGACAACGGCTGGTACAAAGAGCAGACTTACGCCGAAGACTACCGTTATCAATGCTATCAGCACACCGAGAAAAAAGCCGATCGGCATGAACAAGGAGGTGAGCATGAGGAACGGTTTACCGATTATCGGCAGCTTACCGAGCCCCGCAATGCTAAAGGGTATCAGCGCGAGAAATATTAGGATGAGGAGTAAGCTAACGAACGCTCCCAAAACGGATTTCCAGTGCGTTTTGAGGAACGTTACAGCGTCTCCGACGGAAAAGAAAAAGTCTCCACGAAGTTGTTCAACGGTTATTTTTGAAACTACCGTGCTTGCGAGAAAAAAGATGCACGCGAAACTTATCGTGCCTATCCACATCGCGATTTCAGTTATCTGTGTGAGTTCTGCATCACCGAAAGGGGGTACGGGTAGAAGTCCATACTGGTTCCAAAAATCTTGTGCAGCGGTACCGCCGACGGTGAGGAGACTCAGATATACCAAGATTTCATAAATCAGATAGGCGAGTACGAGTCCAATGAGATGAACGGAAATCTTTCGTCCACTGAATCCGTAGCGGATAACTTGGAAAATATCCCTGAAATCGAAATAGCACTTTTCCATGAAGGGGTTCTTCTGTTTTTCTACTCACTTTGTATATAATGATACTACAATTTACGGGATTCTGTCAAATGTTTATTTGGTTATCGGTTGTGGGTTGTGGGTTGTGGGTTATGGGTTGTCGGTGCTATGACGTTAGCGGTGACAGGGAGGGTCAGGGTGCGTTGGTTGGGAAATGCTACGGTGAGGAGCGATGCGATGCGTCCTATGTCTTTCAAGGGACCGAGTTGAAGGGTAATCATGGAGTGGTCGGGTGTCGTTTCCCATGTTAGTTTCGGATGGTTTGATGGCAGGAGACGAATGTCGGTTGTATTGAGTGGGGCATTGACGGTGAGTGTGATGGTTTTTTGATGCGTTGTTTCGGGCAGTATGTCCCCAAACTCGCAGACATCAGGGGTAAGTGTAGCGAACCGTTTCGCGGCGGCGGTGATTGTCAAGGGGACAACAGGTGTTTTGGAACTGTCTGTGAAGATGGTCGCCGTTGCCGAGGTCTCTTCAGCAGGTAGGGTTTCTGGGGTGATGGTTATGTGAAACATCGCTTCTCTATCTGGTGGGATTGCCGCTGGTGCTGTGATTTCGGCGTAACTGCACCCTGTCTGCACATCTTGGATATGGAGTGTATTTTTGCTTGTGTTTCGTGCTGTTAGGGATCGCGTTACGGGACCTTCCCACTCTGGGAGGGTGCCGAAGTCAATATGGTGCTGTGCCAGGACGAGTTCGGTTGAGGGATTCTGCGGGTTGTTGATGAGGACGGCAATCAGTCCGGAGATTAGTAAGACAGGGATGATGATAGTTGTCAGGATTTTGCGTTTGGACATGGTTTGTTTGCCTCTGTATTGATGTTATTTGCTACACCACTGATGGTTATAGTTGTAGCACGAACTGTTAGTTTGTGCAATATGGATTGCCGTTTTCATCAGCATACATCAGCATATATGACAACATATTTGGTTTAAAGATGTCAATCTATTTTTGGTATTAGGTATTTTTTTCTCAATCGCGGATTCTAAGAGGTTTTTGTGGCCCCTTGATTTCATTTGCCAAACTACTTACACACCCGTTGTTACAGGGCCATTCAGTTTTCCAATAATTTACATCAGGATGCCCCAACTTGTTGGGGAAAAGTGTGCTGTCCCGAATAAATTCGGGCTTCCGGAAGCGTGAAGGCTTTACATAGGTAAACTTAACTCTTAAAACTAAATAGCCCTGCCCGTTGTTAGTTATCCGCTTTTACTTTCTCTGATTTTGTGGTATACTGATTAATTGAGTAACTGACTTAAGATAAAATTTGATAATCACAAAAGGAGGGGTTTTGTATGACACGGGTTGGAACCGAACAACTCCCTGATGATAGGGGACCGAAACAGCAGGTTAAAAGCGAACGCACTCATGCTCTTGAAATTACGGATCCAGACTTCGGTGATGTCTATACTGTCCATCTAAAGAAAAGCAACGACGGATGGAGTGGATGGATTCCGGAAGTTCCAGGGGTGGAGTGCCAGGGACGAACGAAGAAAATTGTGCTAAAAACGCTCACTGATAAGCTTCAGGAGGCTTTGATAGCCGAAGAAGAGGCGTGGGAAAAACAGTTTGAGGAAGATGTGAAGGCGGGTCGACTTGATTCCCTTGCTGAAGAGGCTGCCCAGAATTATCGAGATGGTAAATGCTATGATTTAGAGACCCTTAAGAAACTGTTGTAGTATGGAACATACTTTCGATCCAAATTTCGAGAATTATCGAGGAAAACTGCCTCCAGATGTTAGAAGGCGCGTTCCGATGTTCGGTTACCGATGGAGTGGCGGATTCGTCCGAGTCAGAAGTCTGATCGGCATTTTGGAGGATGGCAGATGGAGTTGTTAAGATAATTATTGATTTATAGTTTCTCTGACTTTGTGGCATACTTGTTAACTGACTTAAGATGGAATTTGGTAGTCAGAAAAGGAGTGGATTCATAATGACACGCGGCGTAAACGAGCAAATGACTAAAAATAGAGTACTGGAGCAACAGGTTAAGAACGAAGGCGTTCTGACTCTTGAAATTACGGAGCCAGAATGGGGAGAAACCTATACTGCCTATGTGACAAAAAAGCCTGATGGATGGCATGGGTGGATTTCGGATGTCCCGGAGGTTAATGAGTGTAAAGAAACTACAAAAAAAGCATTGTTGGCGACTCTGAAAAATGAGCTTTATAAAGTTTTAGAGGCTCGTGCCGATGCTTGGGACAAGCAAATCGAAGAAGATATAAAAGCCGGAAAACTCGAACATCTTCGCAAGGAAGCACTTGAGGATTACGAGAGGCGGATAAAGTAAGTTTGCCGTGTGTTTTGAAATAGGCGAGGTTAGAAACCTCGCCTACCATTTTTAAGGGAAAAGGATAGGCAAGACTATTGGTTCGTTTTGAGTTGCCCCCACGTTGAAGTCAATCGTGCCTCTGGGGTAAGGCTGAGGCTGGAGATAGTGAAGGAGTCTGCCCATGCCGTGCCTTCCCATTGGTTTGCGATATTAATCCCCTCCATGACGAAGCCGAGAATCTCTATTTCGTCGAAGTTGAGGTCTTGGAATGTTGCGCGGTATTTCCCGTCTGTGAATAGAACGAAATATCCTGCGTTAAAATAGAGTTTCATTTCTGTCAGGGCATCTGTTTCCCAACGGGTGCGAGGTTCTCTGGAGAGCCGAGTTCGGAAGGGATGGCTGGTCCCTTTACCGTTGAAACGCCTTGCTCTGATCTCATCGGGAAAGAACACGTAGAAGAACGGATCCTCTTCGGGTGTATCGAGGAAGTGCCGTCCGACGCAGAAACCGAAACGCGTCTTGTCGCCACCGAAGTCGTTTATTGTGACGATGAAGTTTCGATAAGGACCCGGGATTGCGGTGAATTGATAGAGTTCGTATTCCACCGTCCGTTCGCGTTTAACTTCTACACGTAAAAATCCATCTGTCACTTTCCAGAGGGAACCGTTTCCCACAACGCGCCACGCTTCTGGGTTTTCGGCATCAAAATCGTCGTGCCATTCCTCTGCGGAGGTCGGAAGGTGGCACGTGATAAGAATGAAAATAAATATGAAGGTGCTTGCGTTTCTGTTTGACATGTTATTTTCTTTGCTGGTTTGTTGGGTTTCACTGCATTCAACCCAACCTACGTCCTTTTTTATCAGATCCGGTGCGGTTAGAAACCGCACCTACCGGGATTGGGGACGCGTGGACTATTTGATTTTTATGCAGTCGTACCACTGCTGTGTTTTCTTTCCTTTTCGACTGAGGACCCCCGGTTCGCGCTCGGTTGGTGGATCGAAGTCCCCATCGAGTTGCTTAAGAACATTCCAATCAGGCGGAAACCAAGTTCTGAGTGTTTTACAGTTAACCTCAAGGGTTTCGCCTTCCCATCCACCGATTTTGTAGTACATCGGGCAGATCCAGAGTTCGGAGCCGCGTGCATACCGCCGCCAACCCGTTACGGAGGCTTGTGCGCGGATGATGTTCCCGTCGCGCCAGTGCCGTTCAACGCCGCTCCAAGGGTAGCCGGTCGTTCCACCGCCAGCACTAATCTCACTTGGACCTAAATCGTCATAGAGTGTGATGTAGGAGTAGTTTGTGCCCCACGGTGTATTGTCTGTACCGAAATACCACCACTGTCCACGATACCAACGGACCGCGCCTTGAATACGTGAAGCCGAAACGGTTGCGCTCTCAATGGTTTCTACGATGTCAAACTGCCCTCTGTTGTTGTAGGGGTTGTGAACACCTTCGCAGAGCGTGAGGGAATTGAGTTCGGGTCCGAACCACATCCCGTTTACACCGGGTGTTCTGTAATAAGAACCTGAACTCGGTGGATGTGCGCGTTCGCCTGGATTTAACCGCGCTCTGGCGTGGTTGTTCCAAAGGACAATGCCGAGGACGAGGACGAGGAGAAGCGCATCAAAGATGAGGTCTAAATTTTTTCGCATGTTTTAATGGTTGTTAGTTAAGAGATGTCTGTGAAATTCAAGCAATACCTGTCCACCACAAAAAGTTACCGACAACTGACAACCGATAACTCGTAACTATTAGGGTTGTTCTTGTTTCAGGCTTGCCCATGTGGTTGCGAGTTTCCGTTTTGGAGAGACAGCGAGTCCGTCGATTATGAATGTGTCTACCCACGCGCTGCCTATATCGACATCTTCTGTGACGAATCCTGCGAGGACGAAGGCGATGCTATCAATCTGGTCGAAGTTAGCATCTCTGAAGTCGAGACGTGGTTCGCCGTCAGCCTGTAGTTGAAACCTACCGCTTTTGAAGTGTAAGGTCATCTGTTGGAGTTCGTCTGTGTTCCAGCGTTTGCCGGGTCCGACGAATATGCTGCCGTTTCTGGAGACTCGCATATCATTGGTGAAGAAGAGGTAGTAGCCGTATTCGTCTACGTCTGTAGCAATATTCAGGAAATGCTTTGCGAGGGCGATACCGAACCTGACATCTGTCGCGCCTACGGTTTCGAGGGTAATTGTAAAGTCATTGTAGGGACCGGGATAGGCGATGAATTGATACAATTCAAATACGGTGCTCCACTCCGCTTGTGCGTGGATTTCTGCCTTCAAAAAACCGTCTTCAACTTTCCAGATGGCGTTGTCCCCTATATGTTGCCAGTCGTCTTTTGCCTCTTGTTCAAAAAGGTCTTCCCAGATAACAGCAGACACTTCTGTTTGCAAAATGAGAAACATAAAGATGATGAGGATTGCGTTCAAAGCGCGGGCATTTTTTTTCATGTTGTGGATGTTTATGCGTCTATTTCAGCAGTATACAGTCATACCAATCCGCCGTTTCTGTCGACGTGCCTCTTTCGCGGCGGCTGAGCCTGTTATGTTCGGGTCGAAATTCCGGTGGCGTAAAGTGTCCCTCTGTGTGTGTCAGGACCTTCAAATTGTACTGCCCTCCCCCGGTTGCGCAAAGATAACTCAAAGTGCCGTGTTTGTAATACTTCGGTGTGAGATATTTCTTCCCGTCGTGTTCGTATCGGTAGTAACCCGTTACGTCCGCCTTGGATTTTATAGCATCTCCCTGTCGCCAGTGTTCTTCAAACCCGCTCCATGGGAATCCCGTAACAGTGTTTGCTGCGTCGATGTCTCCCCAACCGATCTCAGATATAAGTGTAAGATGAACAGTGTCCGTGTCCCACGGCGTATCAGCAGTTGCGAACCGCCACTCTTGTTGCCGGTACCACCAAACCTTTCCGGGTCTTGAGGAGGGCCAGACTATGGCATCTTCTCTGGTATAAATGATGTCGAAAAATCCGGCTTTATTGAATTGGTTGGGTGTGTTCGGACAAAGCACTCGACTGTCGATTTCGGGTCCGAACCAACGGGTGTCGCCTTCGGATTCTATAAATTTACCGGGTGTCCGATAGTAGTCACCCGCCACTTCAGGCAGGGCAGTCTCCCGACGGACGATTCTTTCGCCATCTGAATAAGTGCCGTGCAACGCCGCGTCTACTGGGAACGCGAGTGATTGGAAGACGATAACTACTACAAGAATAACTGTATTGAGGCAAACGGCACGCGGTATGTGTGCGCTATTTTGCGAATGGAGTGCCATCTCGTTTCCCTAAATAGATACGATATCCGGTGCCGGGGATGGGTATCTCGACCTGCTTGTGAATGTTTATCCGTTGATAACGGTTTGTGGCGGTTTCAAATTCCGCATCGACAGCGCGAATGTACAGTTGATAGGGTTTCTCAGTGAGGTTGTCGAATTTAAATTTCCCATCTGTATCGGTTTCCACCTCAAATCGATCCAGGGTCATTGACATATCGGACGGGTTCAATTCCCACGGATACCAAGAACGCGAGACGACAGCGTTAGGCACGGGTTCATCTGTATCTGCCCAACGTATTTGACCCTGTAGTGTGCTTGTGGGACGATCTGCTATAATAGGAACCGCTTCGCTGTTTGGTGACGCTTCCGCATTGATAGCCGTTGCCGATATGCCGTCTCCAACAATATAGAGCCTATATAGCCCCGAAAAAAGTCCGTCCACGGTGAAGGTGGATTCTGTTGCAGGAAAATGTCTTGATAGAAGCGGTTTATGCAACACTAACGGGTTGAGGCTCGGTTTCATCGGTGCCTCCGCAGGAAAGACCTTCACAGCATAGTGTGTTTCTGGATCAATATCCCCTGGCAAAGTAACGTGTCCCTTAACAGTCATCCCCTTTTCAAGTAGGACAATCAGTGGTTCTTTTCCGATGACGACGTTCTGGTAGATTTTGGAGAAATAACCTCTCTTGCTAATTTCCAACGAGAGATATTGTGCTTCGGTTTCTAACACCTGCATCTGAAACTTGCCCGTATCGTCCGACTGTCCTGATACAAGAAGCACACTGTGTCCGAATGGCGTTTCTCTGTGCCGCGTTGCGTAAATTCGCGCTGCTGCTATCGGGCGTTTCTGTCTATCGATGACCGTGCCGTATAGGGTCTTCAATTTCGGCAGTTGGATAGAAATGTGTGGCTGTTCTTGTGGATTGATAGCGTTTATAAACGCTATGATAACACCGTTTTGGGAAATTGTCAACGTGTATTCGATGGGATAGAGGTCAGAGAATTGGAAGTTGCTTGTGGTATCAGTTTTTGCTGCGTGTTCGATGGGTGCGGCGGCGCGGAAGAAGTCTGCGGATTTGTCGTGCATCTTTAGATTCACGATGCAACCTTGGACATCTATGCCACCAGAGACGTTTCCTTGCAAAGATAGTGTGCGTTTCAACGCAATCTCACCTAAGTCATAGCTATTTTTGCCGGGGGACATCTCTTGTCTCAGGAGTTTCGATTGATATTGTGGATGGAGTGCCATGAGTGAGAAGGCGTAATAGGTTTCGGGTTCATTGGGGATGGTCAGTGAGAAAGACCCCTCGGCATCTGTTGCTGTTGCGTGTGCGAAGTCGCGATCAGGGTAGACCTGTTCAATTTTTTCGGGAGCAGCGCGGACCAGCACATCGGGAATGGGTTGCCCGTTTTCAGCATCGACACATGTGCCGTGGAGGGTAGCGCTGGGTTGTGGCGTTTGGCAGATGCCAGCAGCGGTGGTATAGAGGTAGAGGAGCAGAATCAAAGAGGTGGTTAGGAAAGCCAGCCTTGTAGCATAAACTTTTAGTTTGTGCATAGTATTCCCTAAAGAGACCTGTCTGATAAACAAACAAGCCCCTTGGGGTATGGGGCTTGTCTTTTTGACGGTGCTATTTGCGCTAAAATACCCCCGACGAGATTTGAACTCGTGTCGCCGCCGTGAAAGGGCGGTGTCCTTGGCCAGGCTAGACGACGGGGGCCAAAAAATGGTGAGCCGTACAGGAATCGAACCTGTGACCACCTGATTAAAAGTCAGATGCTCTACCTGCTGAGCTAACGGCTCAAACCACCAACATTTAATGATACCATACTTTCAGGTGGATGTCAAATTAAAACGCAAGAATTCGGGAAAAGTTTACGTTTTGGCAGGCTACCAAAGCGGTCGTCCTAATTGGACAATCTGGTCTCTATCGGGTCCAACAGAGATGATTGGAATTGACACGCCGAGATAGTCAGAGACGTACGCGACATAGTCTTTCGTCAGTTGCGGAATATCCGCCGCTGTACGCGCTTCAGTGAGGGGCTGTTGCCATCCAGGAAGTGTTTCGTAGACGGGTTCGCATTCCTCTAAGACGCTTAGGCTGCTGGGAAAGGTCGTTATCCGTTCACCCTTATAGCGGTAAGCTACACACACTTGCAAATCAGCGAGTGTATCAAAGACATCGAGTTTTGTCATTGCGATGGCAGTGAGTCCGTTAATCTGGGCTGCATATCGGAGTGCGACCAAGTCGAGCCAACCGCAGCGTCTCGGACGCTGGGTCGTGGCGCCGTATTCCTTGCCGATTCCCCGAATCTTTTCATCGAGATCAGGTGGCATCTCCGTGGGGAAAGGGCCGCCGCCGACGCGTGTGACGTAGGCTTTGGAGACACCAAGTACCTCTTTGATTGCCTTCGGACCGATGCCGAGTCCAGTGCAGACAGCACCAGCGGTGCAGTTGGATGAGGTAACGTACGGATATGTCCCGAAGTCTATATCGAGCATGGTTCCCTGCGCGCCTTCAAAGAGTATTCGTTTTTCAGCGGCGAGTACGTCGTGCATGTAAGCGACAGTGTCGGTTACATAGGGCGCGAGGCGTTCTGCGTAGGCGTAGTAGGTTTCAAGGAGAACGTGCCGCTCGGATCCGCCTATTTGGAGTGCTTCGGCTTTGGTTTCGAGGTTGTAATCAAGTTTCTTTTGGAAATTGTCAAACTCGAGCAGGTCACCGACGCGAATGCCGGCGTGTCGGTTCATCTTATCGGAGTAAGTGGGTCCAATGCCCCGTGAGGTTGTTCCGATCTTCGTAGCACTGCCCATCTGTTCCCACTGCTCAACAGCCTTATGATACGGCAGAATGAGGTGGGCGCGATCACTGATTTTCAAATTATCGCTGCTGACTTCAACGCCTTGTGCTTGTAACCGATCAATCTCACCGAAAAGCGTCTCCAAGTTGATGACGACCCCGTTGCCGATAACATTCACAGTGTCAGGTCTAAGGATACCCGATGGGATTAGGTGAAGGATAAAAGTCTTTTCACCGAGAACGATAGTATGCCCGGCGTTATCGCCGCCTTGATAGCGAGCGACAACGTTCGCATCTGCGGCAAAGACATCGGTCAGTTTTCCTTTACTTTCATCACCCCACTGTGCGCCTAAGATGACAATGTTTGACATACAAAACCTCTTCTGAGTCCGAAACGCGCGAACAGCGTTGCCCTTTTAACGTTTGGAGAATTGGAAACGTGCGCGTGCGCCTTTCTGTCCGTATTTCTTCCGTTCGACCATTCTCGGATCGCGGGTCAAGAATCCTGCTTTTTTCAGGGAAGGCTTCAAAGATTCGTCTGCTTTGACGAGTGCGCGTGCGATGCCGTGTGAAATCGCGCCTGCTTGTCCGGTATTTCCACCGCCCTTGACGTTGATGCGAACAGCATACTCACCGCTCTTCTCAACATGCTCAATTGGGCGTTTTGCCTCCTGCACGTGGTCGGATCGATCGAAGTATTCCTCGATAGGTCTCTTATTGACGAGAATGTTGCCTTCACCCCCAGGGATGATTCGGACGCGCGCGACGGATGTTTTGCGTCTGCCGGTTCCCCAGAATTGTTCAATAGCCATACTGCTCATAATCTCCATAGCTAAAGTTGTCGGTGATCAGTCGTAGGTGTACTGAAAACTGACAACCGATAACTGATAACCATTAAAACGTTAAAACTTCGGGTTGCTGGGCTTGGTGCGGGTGAGACGGTCCGGTATAGACCTTGAGTCCCTTCATTAGCTGTCTACCGAGGGAACCCTTTGGAAGCATCCCCTTAACGGCGTTGGTGATAATAGCCTCAGGCTTTAGAGCCATCTGTTCGTTAAAGGTCCGATATTTATCGCCACCCGGGTAGCCGCTGTGCCTAAAATAGGTTTTCTGTTCCCTTTTATTTCCAGTGACGGTTATCTTCTCCGCATTCACGACAGCAACGCGAAAACCTAAATCGGCGTGAGGTGTGAATCGCGGATCGTGTTTGCCTCGCAGGACCTGTGCGATTTGCGAAGCCAAACGTCCGAGTATCTGTCCCTCGGCATCGACGACATACCATTTAATATCTTTGTCTGCTTTCGGAAAATAGGTTTTCGTTTTCAGTACCATGATTTCCTGTTCCTTCAGCGAAATTGTGCTGTTCGGTACACAATTTATCTTTCTTTTTCAAAACTTTTTGCAATGTGTTGTTTATCACGTACGACCTTCAAAGGGTATGTTTGTACAATTGTGAACACAACAAGATAATATTATAGCATGAGAGATGGCTTTTGTCAAATTTTTCGCTATTGACGGCTGATAGCCATTTTTAGAGGGCTTATTAAAGGAAATCGACGAGGTTGGAAACCTCGCCGATCAATAATGTATGCGTGTCTGAAAGGGTATAAGTGAGATGGACGTGTGGGGTGTCTATCTCATGTCGGATTTAGAGAGTATCACTTGGCTGGGTTCACTTAGATCTGCTCAGATTTACCAGACTCTCCAGATTCAGATATTCTTTCATCTGTTCTAAAGCGTCTTCATCGGTTCTGTCTGAATCTGTGTAATCTCCTGTGCAATTGCATTGGAGGCATCTGGTCCGTTTTAAAGCCAATTTACTTTCTCTGTAAATTTCTATATTTGTGGCGACTCCAATCAGATCCGGGGCACCAGGAAGCGACATTAGGTGTTCAAAAATCATTCCAACTTGTAGAGGGGTTCCAGTTAATTTAGCACCGCCGAGTATGACGGATTTACCTGTTTCGGGGTCCTTAAGTCGTCCTGAAAGTATTAACGTGACTTCTTTCACGATTCACCTCTTTTGATAATAGATTGATAATTGCGTAGTGCACGCGACAGAGACAGGTCTATGAATCTCGTTAGTTTGAAGCTGATTGGATTGCTGCAAAACACGGCAGCATCGCGCTGCACTCAGCAACTAACATTAAGATATTGTCGTAAATTAGCATTTACGTGTGTAAATAGGTGGGAAGAAATGTTGATTAAACCTAAAACGTGGTGGCGCGTGGATAATGGAGGGCTGTAGGCAGCGTTAGCAAACAGGCGTTTGCCCTTAAAACCAGTGCTTACTACGGGTTGTAGTAAGGTAGAAAAAATAAAAAGGGGACTAATTTTCAACGTATCTATGCTACTTTCTTATAAATCGTGTCTATGCCAAAAAATTGTTGCACACCATAACTATTATAAATTATTATGATAAATTATAGCAACAAAAAAAGCAAGTTTTTTTAATTTTTTTTAGACAGGCATCTTTATGACAACAAAAAGAGCCAATTTTTTGAAACAAAAATGGTCAGTGCTCGGGAATCGGGTTTAGGAAATCCCTCGTACAAGAAAACGGAATGCTCCGTTTTTGTCTTTGCGATGTCAATTTCTTTTATGTTATACTATAACGTGATACATGGACTCTAACAAAGATGGATTTTGATAATGCGGATTATTCTTTACACAGGTAAAGGTGGCGTTGGTAAAACGACCATCGCTGCTGCCACGGGTATCCGACTTGCTGCGCTCGGCTATAAGACGATTGTCATTTCACTCGATGTGGCGCATTCACTTCGCGATGCCTTCGATAACCACGAAAAATTAGTTTGCCAACACGAAGAGAAACAGATCCAAATCAGCGAGAATCTCTGGATACAGGAGATTAACGTTCAAGAGGCAATCTTTGAGTACTGGGATGATGTGTACAACTACATCCGTTCGTTGCTGAACCGCTCGGGACTTGACAATCTCGTTGCCGAGGAGATTGCGGTGTTTCCGGGGATGGAGGAAATTTGCGCCCTCCTCTATATCAACCAGTATGTCCGCGAAAAGCGGTACGATGTGATTATCTTGGACTGTGCGCCGACAGGTGAGTCGCTTCGGTTTGTCAGCATTCCGACGACGCTGGAGTGGTACATGAACCACATCTTCAAATTGGAGCGGAGTCTCGCGAGGGTTGCGGGTCCAGTGATTGAACGGGTGAGTTCAGTTCCAATTCCGAAAGATAGCTACTTCCAGAATATCCAAGACCTCTTTGATAAATTGGAGGGGATTGAGGATGTGCTGACAGATCCGAAGATCACGACGGTGCGGTTGGTAACGAATCCGGAGAAAATAGTGATCAAGGAGACGCAGCGCGCGTTCATGTACTTTTGTCTTTATGGACTCTGTATAGATGCTGTGATTATTAACCGCATTTTTCCTGATGCGGTTGATAGTGCCTATTTTGAAGCGTGGAAACAGACGCAGCAGCACTATATTGAAGAGGCAGTGAACTACTTCTCGGACGTACCGATCTGGAAGGTGAATCTCTTTGCCGAAGAAATTGTAGGTGAAGCCGGGCTGCACCGGTTGGCGGATGCGCTCTATGCAGAGATTGACCCAGCGGACCAGTTTTCTAACGAAAGTCCATACCAATTCCGCAAGACAGCAGATGCGTATCAGCTGTCGATGCGCCTTCCCTTCCTGAGCAAAGAGGAGATCGGATTGACCAAACATGGTGATGAGTTGATTATCACGGTGGGCAATTTCAAGCAGCACGTTGCGTTACCACGGAGCCTCTCGAATAAAAAAACAACTGGAGCGAAACTGACAGGTGATCAGCTGGTGATTAAGTTTCAGGGCGACAGCAGTCGGTAAAGATGTGTGGGAGACGTATGGGCAGCAAGGCGGACAAGGCGGTTTTTACTGTAACAGGAATAACACTTTTAACGTTCATAATAGCAAGTCGGGTTGGCACTATCTGGGTTCTGTATCCAAACGTCCTGATAGCAGTTGCTCTCTTCATCTATTGTATCCGTCAGATTGACGAAGATGCCTCACTGCTTTCAAATAGTTCCGTTTTTGGTCTTGCGATGACCTTGACATACCTGCCGATGGACTGGCTGTTCTCTCGGAAAGCACGGCTGATCTTTTATCTACGTTCAGATTTTCTGGCGAGTGTGACAACACCGATTGGTATCATCCTCAACTGGGTGATATTCGCGACATTGGCAGCCTACTGTTATCAGCGGTTCGAGATGATTTTCCGAGTCCGTTTTGTTGATGAATCCGACGATTCACAGGTAGGTTCCATAGGAATAGGTGTGTTGGCAGCGACTGCAACGGGTATCGGTGCTGCGTTTGGAAGTGTCGTTGTTTACGGGCTTGGTGCGTCACATTTGTGGGTATGGAATGCTGCGCAGGTAGATCAAATGCCGCAGATTGCATCGGTGCCAGCTTTTGTGCCGGTCAGTTTTTTCCTTACATTCTTGTTGTGTCCCTATTTTTTCGGTGTGGTTGGCAAGGCGAAAGACGCTTCGGGAAGTCGTGGGTATCAGCATGTGGGGGTGGCAGGAATCAGATGCGGTATTTTTATGGGGGCATTACAGTTTTTCAGTTTCCTTCTGTTCTATGTCTGGAAATAGGTGTGAGTTGACGAGTACAGAAGCGTATAGATAGGTGCTATGACATACAGAGACCCCAGAATTTTCTACTTTTTAATTCTTTATAATGTGTTGGTGCGTCTCTTAACAAGAGCGTTCATAATATGAGTTCAGTAAACCAATTATTGTTGCATTGCGTGTTAATTTATGTTAGAATCCTGTACAAACTAACAGGAATCAACGCTAAATATGCGTGTGGCTTATGGCGTATGCTGCAAAAAATGAGGGAAAGTGACTTAGGATGCAAATTCGCTCAACAACGATTTTAGCCGTTCGCCGCAATGGCGAGGTTGCTATTGGTGGTGATGGTCAAGTAACTTTAGGCGATACAGCGATTAAACACGGGGCGCGAAAGATCCGTAAGATTCACGACAATCGCGTGCTGATTGGTTTCGCGGGTTCTGCATCAGATGCCATCACCTTGTATGAAAATTTGGAGAAGAAGCTGCAACAGTATCGCGGGAATCTTCAGAAATCAGCGGTGGAACTGGCGCGGGAGTGGCGTAGTGATCGAGTGCTGAGACAAGTAGATGCGCTGATGATCGCTATAGATGCTACCGACGGCTATTTGATTTCGGGAAACGGTGATGTGATTGCGCCAGACGACGATGTGCTTTCGATCGGTTCTGGTGCGCCTATTGCGCTTGCTGCGGCAAAGGTGCTGCTCAAACACTCAGACTTGACTGCGAGAGAGATTATTTCAGAATCACTGCAGCTGACGAGTGAAATCTGTATCTATACGAACGCTCAAATTGAAATTGACACAATAAGATAGTAGTCAGCCTTTAGCAATCAGTTGTCAGTCAAGAGAACATTGTGGGGATGACCAACGTTTGTAATACATCCAACGATCTGCTGACTGCTGACCGCTGACCGCTGATAGCCATGTTCGGGAGGTTACCTTTGGAGAAATCGAATGTTAAAGATGGAAAGAACACTTTAGCGAATGCACTTACACCGCAACAGATTGTTGAGGAATTGGATAAGTATATTATCGGTCAGTTTGAAGCGAAACGTTCTGTTGCGATTGCGCTCCGAAACCGGGCGCGCCGTCAGATGTTAGCAGAAGATATACAAGATGAAGTCTCACCGAAGAACATTATCATGATAGGTTCAACAGGGGTCGGTAAGACTGAGATTGCACGCAGACTCGCACGGCTCGTTGATGCGCCTTTCATCAAAGTGGAAGCCTCAAAGTATACCGAAATAGGATACGTGGGTCGTGATGTTGAATCCATGATTCGGGATCTCACAGAAACGGCTATTGGGCGTGTGAAATCTGAACAGACAGAAGCGGTAGAGGAAAAGGCGCGGGAGGCTGCCGAGGAACGTCTTCTTGATTATATTTTCCCGGTGCCACGTTCATTACAGCAGCGGCCTCGTTTACAAGAAGATACACTCGAGGAATCGGAGGATGAGGAGGAAGGTGAACTCCTTCAATTGCCGTTCGATCTGGGTCCTGATCCTGAAGTCGAAGCCGAAGAGGCGCGGGAGAAGGAACGTGAACGGTATCTGAAAACGCGTGAAAGATTTAGGGATTGGCTTCGCGAGGGGAGACTTGAGGATAAACCTGTAGAGATCAATGTTAAGCATCAGAATATGCCGTTTGTGGAGATCTTCTCGCCGAGTGGTATTGAGGAGATGGACATTAATTTTAAGGACATGTTCAGCAATATCCTTCCGAACCAGACGAAGAAACGTCGCGTGCCGGTATCCGAGGCGCGCACGATTCTGATGCAGGAAGAAGCGGAAAAGTTGATTGATATGGACGCGGTCATCAGTGAAGCGATTCAGCGCGTTGAGAATTCGGGTATTGTATTTCTCGACGAGATCGACAAGATTGCGGGTCGCGAATCTCGGCATGGTCCCGACATCTCCCGTGAGGGTGTGCAGCGCGATATTCTGCCAATTATTGAGGGTAGCACAGTAACGACGAAATACGGTGCGGTTCGCACAAATCATATTCTTTTTATTGCTGCGGGTGCGTTTCACGTTTCGAGTCCATCCGATCTGATTCCAGAGTTACAGGGACGTTTTCCGATTCGCGTCGAGCTGAAAAGCCTGAATGAGAGCGACTTTAAATCTATCCTCACCGAACCTAAGAACGCATTGGTGAAACAGTATGCTGCGCTGCTCCAAACGGAAGGAATAGCAGCGGAGATTACAGAAGATGCGATAGGTGAGATTGCTGCGCTTGCGTTCAAGGTGAATGAATCTGTTGAGGATATAGGGGCGCGACGGCTTCATACGATCATGGAAAAACTTTTTGAGAATCTGTTTTTTGATGCGCCGGATATCGAAGCAGGCAGTGTTGTTATTGATGCCGAATACGTGAAATCGGAGTTGTCAGATATTGTTGAGGATCAAGATTTGAGCAGATACATTCTTTAATAGTTGTCAGTCGTCAGTACGGATTACTGCGTAATCCTTTCAGTTATCAGTAACCCCAATGGCTGCTTAACAGTCTATGCTACAACAAGTGTCCGAGGGTCTCTGATGGTTTCCAAAAGCCGAAAACTGACGGCATACACATTTCACCTCTTTACCCTTCTATTCGTTTGTGCTTTGTTCCTACCCAGTGGCTTCGCGCGAGATGGGATACAATGGCGCGTGCCTGATAGTGACGAGGCATCCCTCGGCCCAACGACCCTAAATGCTATAACCTTTTCCCCGGATGGTTCGCAAATCGCTGTTGCAAGCCCAAACGGTATTGCATTATATGACACTTATAGTGGAAATACCGTAACGCCATTCCCCATTCTGGTAGATGATGTCATCGCGCTTGCGATTTCACCTTCCAGCGAAAAGGAGGGTGGGCAAACGGTTGCGGTTGCGAGTGAGGAGGGGATTGTTCATCTCTGGAACGCGCGAACGGGTGAACATAGCACAGATTTCATAGGACACACCGATCCGGTTGTGGCATTGGCGTTCTCGCCAGATGGTAATACACTCGCCAGTGGGAGTTTCAGAGAGATTCGCTTGTGGAACTTAACCTCGGAGCAAACCGCCCGTACTGCTGTCCTTCAGGGGCATCGGGATATGGTTATCACGTTGGCATTCTCACCAGACGGTAGAACGCTTGCGAGCACCAGTTTTTACGGCACGATTTTGTTGTGGGATGTGGGAACCGGTCAACTCCGACACAGTCTCTCAGCGCACACCGATTCAATTCAGGCACTCGCCTTTTCGCCCGACAATGAAATTTTAGCGAGCGGTAGCTATTGGCACCCGGGCGCGAGAAGCACAATCCGTGTGTGGAATCCACACACCGGGCGGCTGCTTTCGACGTTTGAAGACCACATCACACCTGTCTTTGCTTTAGCATTCTCACCAGATATTCATAGTGGAACACTTGCCAGTGCGGGTTGGGGTAACAGCGTTCGTTTATGGCATCCGCAAACTGGGCAATTACAAGCGACTTTTGAAGGTGATGCTGCTCCGATTGTTGCTTTGAGGTTTCTGCCGGATGCTGATGGTGATATACTGGCGAGTGCGAGTCTTAATGGCATCATCCAACTACAACCCCTAACACATGTGCAAAGACTTACGGATGTCAATGGAGATGGCGTTGTCAATATTTTGGATTTAACCTTTGTCGCTTCGCGTTTTGGAGAGGCTTCACCGGACCTCAACGGTGATGGTATTGTCAACGTTTTGGATTTGGTACTCGTTGCCCAGCGCATCGGGGAATAGCCATATAGCCATTTTGAGACTTGACACGCTCAGCATTTTGTGATAAAATAGCAGCGTTAAATCGGATAGAAAAGGAGAGGAAAAGATAGATGAGGTTATTACAAAAATTCGCATTTCTGCTAATGTTGCTTATTCTCGTTTCGCCTGTGCTTGCCGAGGAAGACGCGGCGGAAGAAACGGTGCTGCCTGTAAAAAATTATGCTGAATTCACACTGAAGGGTACCTATGCTGATACGAAAGTTGTTAGCACCTTTGGTACGTCCGCAACGCAGACGCTGCGCGGACTCTTTAAAAAATTAGATTCCCTCAAAACAGATGATGACATCGCTGGGATTGTCTTCAAAATAGACGATGTAAGTATCGGTTGGGCGACGCTCCAAGAGATCCGCAGCAAACTTCACGAATTCCGAGCAGCAGGAAAAGAGACGATCGGGTATTTGGAAGGCGGCGGAAATGCCGAGTATCTCCTCGCGGCCACGATGGATCGCGTCGTTTTGATGCCTGTTGGCAGTCTGAATTTAACCGGCTTACGTGCCGAGATTATGTTCTATAAGGGTTTATTGGATAAGTTGGATATCCAAGCCGATATGCTGGCGATGGGGAAATACAAATCCGGTGTCGAACCCTACATGCGCGATGGGATGTCGGATGCATTCCGTGAGTCAATGACAACGCTACTTGACGATTTGTACGCGCAATTGCTAAACCATATCGCTGAGAGTCGAGAGGGTATTACAGCAGAAAGCGCGTCGGATTTGATGGACCGCGGTCCGTTTACGGCGGAAGAGGCACTACAAGAGAAATTGGTTGATGCGCTTCAATATTACGACGAGCTCCTAACGGCACTGAAAACGGCATCTGAAAACGAGGATGTTCAAGTCGTGGAACCGGATGGTGAACGCAAACGAAAAGTCCCGGACATGAACAGTTTTGCTGGACTTATGCAGCTCTTCAGTATGCTCAATCCACCGCAGCGCTCGCAACCCACCTCCGAGAATCAGATTGCACTTATCTATGCCAACGGTCCTATCTTGCCGAGTATTGAATCGCTTTTCGGTTCAATGGCAGTGATTACACCGAGTGTGTTAAAGGAGGCGTTTGAGAAAGTCCGTACCGACAATTCCGTTCGGGCGGTTGTGCTCCGTATAGACAGTCCGGGCGGTTCTGCACTCGCTTCCGACCTAATTTGGCGTGAAGTGATGTTGACACAACGCGAAAAACCGGTCGTTGTTTCGATGGGCGATGTCGCTGCATCGGGTGGCTACTATATCGCCATGGCAGCGGGAACGATCGTTGCGCATCCAAGTACGTTGACGGGTTCGATTGGTGTGTTTGGTGGTAAACTGAACATGAAAGGACTCTATAACAAAGTCGGTCTGACGAAGGAAATCATCAGGTATGGGCGGAATTCCACCCTCTATTCAGATTACGCCGGTTTTACGCCTACCGAGCGCGAACGCGTCGAAAAGATGATGAAGACGATCTATGAAGACTTCGTCGGTAAGGCAGCGATGGGACGAAACAAATCCTTTGCTGAAATTGATGAGATTGCGCAGGGACGCGTCTGGACGGGTCAACAGGCGAAAGCACTTGGACTCGTTGATGAACTCGGTGGACTGGACACGGCACTCTCTATTGCTAAGGAGCAGGCGGGTTTCTCTGCTGATGACGAAGTTAACCTGATGGTGTTACCAAAGCAAAAACCGTTTTTTGAGCAGCTCATGGAGCGGATGATTGAAGATATGGAGGGATCGGTTCAGGTGCCGCTACAATTGATAGTGAGTGATCCGCTGCTGGCGATGTTAGGGACTCGGTCGGAGCATGTTCTGACTTGGCTGAGTCTGTTTGGTTTTGAAGATGGGATACAAGTCGTTACGATTTTGCCTTACGATATTTTGATTCGGTGATAGTTATGAATTTCAAGGCTGACTTTCAGGTTGATTTGACTGGTGAACAGGTTGCGTTTTTTCGGGATAATGGGTATCTGAGCATTCCGCGCATCACAACGGATGAAGAGATTGAATGGCTCAAGGGTATTTATGACGAGCTCTTCACGGAGCGGACTGGGGAAGCGGAGGGACGCTATTTTGATCTGGCGGGTCCACGTGCGCACAGAGGAAGGGAGACATTACCGCAGGTGTTGGGTCCTGAGGCGCAGTTTCCTGAACTCCGTGAGACGGTCTATTTCCGAAACGCGCATCGGCTTGCTGAGAAGCTGCTCGGTGTCGAAGCCGAGAAGGTCAACGGTGGTGGGCACATGATTTTGAAGCCTGCGCACTACGGTAACGAAACCCCATGGCATCAAGATGAGGCGTACTGGAATCCTGAAATCGTGCCGCATAGTTTGAGTGTTTGGCTGCCACTTGATAAAGCGACGGTTGAGAGCGGCTGTCTCCAATTCATCCCGAAATCGCACAAGGGTCAGGTACGTTGGCACCGTCATATTGACAACGATCCGCTCGTGCATGGGTTGGTAACAGATGACGTTGACACATCAGAGGCGGTGGCGTGTCCGATACCTGCTGGTGGGGCGACGTTCCATCACTGTCGGACTTTGCACTATTCCGCGCCGAACACTACAGCAGAAGTGCGACGTGCGTATATTCTCGTTCTGGGTGGACCGCCGCGGAAGCGGGATAAACCGGCGCATCGTCCGTGGCAAACGGAAGAGCAAGAGGCACTCGCACAACTGAAATCGTTAGCAAAGGAGCATTAAGATGAAGAAAATAAAGGATATGTCCTGCGCTGAATTATGTGTCCTCCTACAGAGGCTTGTTTCTGAGTCCATCTTTGCTTCGCGCGAACGGCTGCTTGTATTGCTCAGTGAACACAGTTCACCGAAAAACAGGGAGCGATTGGAGACAGAATTCCGAGAATTCTTCTGCGGATATGAAAGTCTTGCCTTATGGTTGGAGGAATACGAAGAGGATCCACTTGACGGGTTGGATATGCATACTTCAGTCGCTAAGAAGTTAAAGCGGCATCGCGAATATATCCTCACTAATCGCAAGACGACGCTGGAGGAACGGATGGTCCGCCGAATGGGAGGCTACCTCAAAAGCGATCCAATGCCAAAAAAGAAAGTCGCCGAGTTGCCAGAAGCAGAATATCGGAAACTGCTGCATGCGTTGGTTAACCAGGAACTCTTTATTGTCCAAGTTAAGGTTACCTTGCTGCTGAAAGAGAACGTGCCTTACCAGAAATTATCGGAGGTATTTCGGGAGTTTTTCGTTGCCTATGAACTCCTGGAACTCGCACTGGAGGGCTATCATTACGATCCTGATGAGGGATTAGAATTGCGTCCGGAGGTTGCTGAGAGACTTGATCGAAGCATAGCAGCAGTTGAAGCTGGAACGGTTCAATGCATTTCGCTTGAGGAGGCTGCCAAGGAGTTCGGAATCAAGTTGAAATGTACACATTAACACTGGAACCAGGGGCGCAATCGGATTTGCGACGTTTAGATGCTGCTATCCGCGCACGAATTTTTGCGAAGCTAAACCGGTTATGTGTCAATTGCGACAATCACCCTCATAAAGCACTGAAGGGTAGGCACAGCGGCAAGTTTAGTTTGAAAATTGGTGCTTATCGTGCGCTCTACACATTCGACAGACGGACCCGAGAGATTACTGTTCATGATGTTGGACACCGTAGTAAAATCTATTAGATGCGCCAAAAGGAGGCTTTGAAGTTATGAAGGTCATCTGTACTGGCATCAGTTGTTCGGGACGCAAGGAGTTAATGGCAGATTTCGCGACCTTCTGTGTGCAAAAAGGGCTGAATATCGGTTTCTTTAATGTCGGGGACTTTATGCGCCAAATCGGGGCGGAATCCCACGTTGATTTTACGGAAAAGGTGCTTGATTCGGATCCGGCAGTTCTATCGTTAGCACGGCGGACGGCTTTCTATGAAATCGCGCAACTCGCTGCAGATTATCAACATGCTATTATCGGATTGCATGCCTCTTTTCGGTGGCGTGGCAGTCTCCTTGAAGGATTCTCTTACAAAGATATTGAAATTATCCAACCCGACATGCTCATCAACGTCGTTGATAATATCACCGATATATCGGAACGAATGGAACAGTCTGTGCAATGGTCAGGCACAGGGAAAGCGACCCTCAATGTCTGGTTGGATGAGGAAGAGTTCCTGACTCGGCAACTGGCACAACTTATTGAGAAACCCTACTATGCCGTAGCGAAACAACACGATCTCGAAAATTTCTATGAACTCCTCTTTTCGCCGAGGAAGCCGGTCTTCTATCTCAGTTATCCAATTACGCTCTTAAGGGACACCCCAGAGGAGATTGAGAAAATTCGTGAGATGGGCGAACGGTTGAGTCGTTCGTTTATTGTCTTTGATCCGCTCTCTATTAAGGATATGGCACTCGTTACCCGCACGAAAGTTGATGGGGCTGATCCGCTGAACCTGCCGCCAACGATGAGTGAGATGGATGATGATGTGATCCAACAGATTAAAACTCGGACAATCTCTCGAGATTATCAATTTATCCACCAGAGCGATTTTGTGGTCGTTCTCTATCCTACGGACAAATTGTCGCCGGGTGTGTTGAGTGAAATGAACTACGCTTCCCGTTATAATAAACCGGTGTATGCGGTTTACAGTGAGACGCGGAGTATCTTTTTTGAGAACTTGTGTGAACGGATTTTTGATACCTTCGAGGAGCTTGAAGACTTTTTGTGCGAAACGTATCGGATAAATGAAGTGAACTGATACCTATATGGAGGAAGTTGATATGGGAAATCCAACTAAGAAGTTGAAGAAAGCGGACATTGAAGCACAGCAGCCCCTTGAGAAGCCCATTTCTGCGCGAGGTTTAGAAGGTGCTTATAGCGATGATGAACCCGAGTATACACTGGATATGCTGATCGCAGTAAATCCTGACTATAAAGGCACTCGCGAGGCGTGTAACGCTATAGAGCCTATTTCTGCGCGAGGTTTGGAAGGTGCTTATAGTGATGATGAACCCGAGTATACATTGGATATGTTGGTCGCAGTAAATCCTGACTATAAAGGCACTCGCGAGGCGTGTAATACTACGGCGCGCCCCCCCGCAGGCAGTAGTGATGAGCCTAAGTCCACGATCAAACGAAAGGAACGCAATGAGAGAACGTGACGTAATCATTGTCTATTTAAAGGATGCCGAGGGGCAACTAAAACTGAGACCTGCGGTTTGCCTACGACAGTTGCCACACAATTATCGCGCTTTCATCGTTTGCGGCCTCACCACAAGGTTGCAGTATTGTGTCAAAGGTTTCGACGAAATTGTCACACCTCAAGACGATAATTTGGAGCAGCTTAGGGAAACTTCTTTAATCCGACTTGGCTTTCTAAGTCAAATACAGGTGGATGAGATAATAGGGCACATCGGCTCTATTTCCGAGGAACGGCAAAAACGGTTGTTGAGGAAATTGAGTGATTATCTCAAAGAAAATGAACGGATGACAGAATTATGGTAAATTCAAAGCTGGCGGGATTTTACGGCATACGCGCCCAAATGCACAGTGCCTCGCGCAATAGAAATTCGGGCTCTACAACGAAAATCTTGTTTCTAACAATTGGCATTATAATCCAGAGTTAAGCGATCACTCTTTCACTCAAAAAAAAGAACACGAACCTGGTGGATTTCGAGATAGCCGATTGCGTTTGAATAATAGCCTACTCCAAGTGGAGAAATGGGATGAAGCTGCCATTCGAGCGAGGGCGGAGGAACTCGCGGAGAAAGCACTCAAAATCTGGATTTACCCAAAATAAAAATGGATGCACTTACTATGACCGATGAGCAAATTTTAGAACTCGGTTTTAAGACGTTGATTGACAAGCTTGGACCTGATGGAATGGTGCGTTTTATCCATCAATTTGAGGCAGGCAGAGGCGATTACACAAAAGAACGGCAGCAATGGATAGGGACATCTGATGTTGAAACCCTCGCGAAACAGATTCAACAGAGTGAGAATACCTCTGAGTGTGTTGCCAAAGCCCTGAAAACTGCAATACAATAACGCGATATGAAAATTGGTATCCTCTCTCGGGGCCCTCAAAACCACTCCACGCGCAGGCTCAGTGAATCCGCCCTAAATGCAGGACACACCGCCGAGATTTTAGATCCCTTCGGTTTCTACCTCCATATCGGTGGTGATAAAAGCCGCATCACCTATCACGGCAAACCCGCAGAGGATTTTGAGGTCCTCGTGCCGCGTCTCAGCCGTACAACCGTGCGGTATGGCGAAGAGGTTGTGGCGCATTTTGAATGGATCGGTACGCCTGTGGTGAATCGAGCGAAGGCGATCGCGGCGGCTCGCCATAAATTCCACTCCCTCCGTATCCTGGCACAGCACGGGTTACCCGTCCCACCGAGCCTCACCGTCGGTTCCGCCACATTTTTAGAGAATGCCGTAGCCGAAATGGGAGATTATCCGTTTATCTTAAAACCGTTTCACGGGACACACGGTAAGGGCGTTATGTTGCTGGATACGCCGACCTCCCTCACTTCAGCCGTAGATGCGCTGTGTGATTTGCACGAGGATTACGTCATTCAGCCCTTTATTGCAGAAGCAGAGGGTGTTGACATTCGTGTTCTCGTCGTGGGTGGTGAAGCGATTGCGGCGATGAAAAGGAGCGCGCCTGCTGGCGAATTCCGAGCGAATATTCACAGGGGAGCATCCGGGGAGACAGTCTCATTATCAGAGACATACACCGATGTTGCTATCAGAGCGGCAGCAACACTTGAGTTAGAGATAGCAGGGGTTGATCTGCTCCAGACAAACGAGGGACCCGTTGTGCTGGAGGTTAATCCATCACCAGGGTTTGAGGAACTGGAATCTGTTACAGGAATTAATATAGCAGATGCAATTATCGGATTTGTAGTAGCATTTGCGCGAGGACGCGGATGAATGATACTCCGAAAAAAATCTTGATGTTCAATCACGAATTTCCACCAATCGGTGGCGGTGGCGGTTGGGTGAGTTATTTCTTAGGGAAACACTTCGCTGCGGCGGGACACGATGTGCATCTGATTACTTCCCAATTCCGTGATTGTCCGACCGACGAGACGGTAGAGGGTTTTCATGTGCATCGGGTGCGTGCGCTTCGGAAGAACCGGGATGTATGTGCTGTTCATGAGATGCTGACCTATGCTGTTAGTTCAAGTCTTTATGGACTGCGGTTCGCAAAGCAGTTTAAACCGGATATCGTCCAAGTGTTTTTTGGTATTCCTGCCGGTGGGGGTGCGTATCTTTTGCGGAAACGCCATAATGTGCCATACCTCGTGTTTTTAGGCGGACGCGATGTACCGCGTCGGAATCCCGATCCGCCGTATTATCGGTGGTTATACCTGTTGCTGAAGCCTGTTATCCGCTCAATTTGGAGCAACGCTTCGGTGGTTGTTGCGTGTAGCGACGGCTTACGTGAACTCGCGCAAAAGACGGCTCCTGATGTGAGGATGGATGTGATTCCTGACGGTTTAGACTTAAGCCGATTTGAGCCATCGTCTCGTGAGCCGGACCCAGAAAGAGTCCGAATCCTCACAATCGGGCGGCTCATTCCACGCAAGGGTTTCCAATTTCTGATCCGTGCCCTGCCGCAAATCGTTGAGAACGCAGCACACGACTTTGAAATTGAAATTGTCGGCGATGGACCCTATCAGAAAGAACTCCTGAAGTTGGCATCAGACCTTGACGTAACCGAGCATATCCGTTTTGCAGGCTCCGTGCCGTATTCGGAGTTGCCGGGGAAATACCGCGGTGCCGACATCTTCATTTTGCCGTCGCTTGCAGAAGGCATGCCGCTTGTCGTTTTAGAGGCGATGGGGACAGGACTTCCGATTGTTGCGAGTCGCGTTCAAGGCATCGAAGAACTTGTAGCCGAGGACGTTAACGGCGCGCTTTTTGATCCAGGGGATGCCGACGGACTGGCACAGAGCCTGGTCAAACTCATCAACGCCGGAAAAAGACGTGTTGAGATGGGTGAAGCCAGCGTTGCACGCGTTAAACCCTACGATTGGAAGAACATCGCCGACGCTTATTTAGCCCTCTATGCCGATATTTTGGCGAAAGATAGCGGTTAGCCATTAGCGAATAACGAACAGCAAACAGCCAATAGCCATTAAGAAAGGAAAAAAATGCTTCCCATAAAAATCCTTGCGATCGGTGCGGGCGGTCTGCAACGCGCCTTGACTCATGAGTTTGTTCATATCCTTAACCAACGGAACCTCTACAACGGTGGCATCTTTGTTGGACAGCCGCGGGGTACGGAAAAAGCCGATGCCTTTAATCGACAGGATGGGGTCTATCATGTTGTCACATTTGACTTGAGTGGCATCCACAATATCCAACGGGTTGAGAGCGTTGTTGGGGCAACGACCCTCTCCACTAAAACCGGTCGTGACTGGTTCTATTCCCAAACTGAGAATCCACTAGACCTCGTGCTTATCGGTGTAACTGAGGCAGGGATAGCTAAGGGTGAGTTGGCGATGGATGTACTGGATGAGACCCTCTATCGCTATTTTTTTCATCATGGTGCTGATGCGACGCTCTGCGTTATTAATACCGATAATCTCCGAAATAACGGCGATATTATTCGGGATATTCTCTGCGACGAGTATCCGAAGCGCAGCGATGCTTATACGACGTGGCTGAGAACAAACGTCGGTTTTCTTAACGAAATGGGAGATCGACTTGTGCCACAGGTGTATGCTGTACCTGACGAGATTAAAGCGGCTGCGCGCGCCCAGATTGAAACACCTGATGAACTGATAACATACGCCGAGAAGTCGCCCGCAATACCGCTTATCTTGGAAGACTTGAAAGGCGTGTTACGCGTGCCGTTCAGCGAACTTCAGGATCAGGGCGTTGTTGTGAGTCGGGAGAGCATCGAACCGTATCACGATTGGAAGTTGCTCTTGGTGAATTCTGTACATGTACCGGGGATTACGCATAAAGGGACGCTTTCTGGTATTGAATACGTTAACGAAGCAGCGGCACATCCCACCTTCGCACCGCATCTCGAACGTCTTATGGAGGGATATGCCGAAATTGTGGAGGCGGATATTCCGATAGCTGGGAAAAGTGCAAGGGCATACACCTTGGAGTTTGTTGACCGCATCCGAAGCGTCAAAGATGACAATGCCCGTATTAACATCATTGAGACAGTAAAGTTACGTGAGCGCGCTGCGGATATCGTCCGTTCGCCGAACTACGGTACCAGCACAGAACTTTTCAAATCCGACTTCGCCTATTCCTTCGCAACGGTCCTCCGATTCCTGACACCGCACGTAGTGTCGGGTGCTGATGACTATCGGGGTATTACTGATACCGGTACGGAGTATGAGATCCGGGACCCTGACCGAACAATACAGGACATTCTGACAGGGGCGTTTGGGGCGAGTCGGGCGGATGTGTCAGAACGCATTTCTGCTATTTTCTCGAATGCGGTGCTTTGGTCACCTGCCGGGTCTGCATCGCCAAGCAGTTTGAGCGAAAATCAGGATTTTACAACGCGCGTCGTGGCGTATTATCATCGGTTGGTCAATGGAGAGACATGTCTTGAGGTTTTGGAGAGTATTAATAGCGGGTAGCCGTCAGCGGTCAGCAATCAGCAGAGAGTTGTAGCAATTGCGGATGTTGGTAACACCACTGTGATCTCTTTGCTGAAAGCCGATAGCCGACTGCCGATAGCCACTAAAGCGAAATAAGCCCTTTTTTCCGCTGAAGGACGGCATCGTAGAACCGCATCGTGCCAACACAGTCATGGATACTTGAGACTGGCTCTCGGTCTTCACGAATGGCATTAACAAACTCAGTAAGGCTGATACCGTCACCTGTCAATTCACCGTTCCGCTGATCAGAAAAGTTTGAGGTGAAAGTGTTCCCGGATTCCGTGAAGTGCTGCGCACCCCACAGTCCATCTAAAACGATGTATTCGTGTTGTCCGGTAATTTCGATGTAGTCGTAGTTACGCTGCCACAAGCGTTGACTCGTCAGTTGTAAACTTCCCACCGCGCCGTTTGTATATTCTACTGCAACAGCAAACGCGCCTTGCCCATCGACTTCGTTGTGAAAAACGCTAAGTTCCTTTACGTCCGCACCGGCGATGTGCCGCGCCAAATCGAAATGGTGGATGGCGAAATCGAGCAGATACTGCTTCACGGTCGGATATTTTCCGCTACAGAACGAGCAGAAGAGTTGCGTGAGTTGCCCGAAGGATTCGGTCTGCATAATCTGCTTTGCTTCTCGCACACCGAGACTGAACCGGCGTTGAAAGTTCACCATTAGCGTTTTGCCGTGCTGTTCGGCGGTTTCTGCCAATTCAAGGGTTTCCGCGAGAGAGGGTGCCGGGGGTTTCGGGACGAAGACGTGGTACCCCGCTGCGAGTGTTTCCAGCACAAGCGGTTGTCGAGGGTCGGGCCCCATGCTAATGATAACGGCTTCGAGGTCTTCCTTTTCAAACATTTCGTGCCGGTCGGTGTAATATCTACCGGTGCCGAATTTACCGGCAGCGTCTTTTGCGCGATTTTCGTCGGCATCGCAAACGGCTTGCAATGCGACAGGGGCGAGATGAAGTGCGGGATAAATGGTGTGCCGTGCGAAACCGCCGGCACCGAGAAATCCAATCCGAAGAGGTTCCATATCTATTTCCTTTTTAATTAGTTTCCAGTTTTCAGTTACAAGAGGGTTTATTAAACGAAGACCTCTTAACTGAAAACCGATAACTGATAACCACAAGAGTTTATAGGGAATTTAGCACAACTTTGGAGTCCTGTAAAGCAATTTTTAATTCAACCTAATTTGAAAAATTGTGTCAAAAGATAAGGTGCAGGATTTCTGATTGCTGCGGTTATAATATAAAAAATTGGGACAGGAACAAAAGAGAGAATGCTTAAAAAAGCAGGTGTCCAACGGCGAAACTTTCGATTTGCGCTGCTGCAAGGCACCTTTATGCGTATTAATTTGGCGTTTGCGGATTCATCGACCGTGCTACCTGCTTTTATTTATAAGCTAAGTGGTTCGGATGTTCTCGTAGGTTTAACGGGTTCAATGATGACAGTTGGTTGGATGTGGCCCCAGCTCCTGATATCGAACCTACTCGAACATCGCCCGCGCAAAATGCCGTTCTATGTGCTCGGGATGACCGTTCGCGTTTTGGCGTGGCTTGCTATCTTCTTCTGTACGGTTGCGATTGGTGAGCAAAATCCTGTGTTGCTCGCCGGTTGTTTTCTTTTCTTCTATTTCATATCCTCTTCTGCTATGGGGGTTTCGACGCTCCCTTACATGGATATCGTCTCTAAAGCGATAGCACCGCAGCAGCGCGCCCGTTTCTTTAGTCTACGCCAATTGTACGGTGGTTTTTTCGCTATCTGGGTCGGGTTTTTGGTGCGTGCGGTATTGGGAGACGAATCCGAATTTACAGGCATACTCGGAAATATTACACGAGCGTTTAAAACCTTCACGATGTATTTTATCGGTACTGTCTGTAATCTGGATACCGATCTCGGATTTCCGTATAACTATTCCCTTCTCTTTATCTGTTCGGTGATGGCGGCGTTCTTCTCTTTCATTAGTTTCTTGGGGGTGCGCGAACCTATCCATCCCGTCCAACCCTCGCGGCAACCGATCTCACAACACTTGAAACAGGGATTTTACTTTCTACAGACAGATCATAATTACCGACGCTTCATCTTCTTCCGAGTCTTTGCGCATTTCTCTGGCATGGCAGCCCCCTTCTATATCCCTTATGCCTTGAATAAACTTGAGTTTTCAGAAGCGACAATAGGCTTTTTCATCGTGTGTTCTGCGCTAAGCGGTGTCATTTCAAACACAATCTGGGGGTACATTGGTGAAAGATATGGCGTTCGCATGTTGCTGATTATCACGGCAGGTCTGATGGGTATTCCACCAGCACTTGCCTACTTTTCGGAAATATTGCCTATTGCATTACGGATGCCTGCCTTTTTTCTGATTTTCATCGTTGGTGGTATTTTATCCAACGGTATGATGGTCGGTTTTATGGCGTACATGCTGAATATCGCGCCGCCGCGAAACCGTCCGAGTTACATCGGTTTCATGAACACGCTGCTTATGCCTGTGAGTTTTGCACCGCTCTTGGGCGGGATTCTCGCGCCTTCTATCGGTTATCGGTGGTTGTTCGCTATTTCGGTGGGTATCTGTATTGTTGCCTTCCGCATCGGGATGAAGTTGGAAGAGATTATGCAAGAAAATGAGGTGGCAGAAGAAACGGAAGACTAATTGACCCAACCTACACGCTGTTCTTAAAAAAATCCATCCACAATTCCACACAGTTTTCGCACTTTTCTAAAATTCTGCAACCTTTTCTGCCCTAAGTCGCGTCTTTAATAGCAAATGGGAAGGCTCTCCTTTTTATTTTTCAATAATAGGTTGTTATATTTGGAGAAGTATCATGGCAGACACAAAATACCCGGCTACTTTATTTACACCAACGCAATTGGAGGACATCGATGACCGTGAATTTGTTGAGCGGGTTCAGAATGGAGATACAGAAGCGTTTAATCCACTGGTTCTGAAATATCAAGGAAAAATATACAATCTGATTTATCTGCGTATTCAGGATCGGGAAACGGCGCGGGATCTCTGTCAAGATGTATTTCTGAAAGCGTTTCAGGGGTTGCCGCGCTTCAGATGGGATTCGACGTTTTACAGTTGGCTTTACCAGATTGCTGTCAATTGTAGCATTGACTTCCTGCGAAAACGGAACAGGCAAAGCGTCCTTATGTTTGAAGCGTTACCTATTGACACCGACAGTGAGCTGCCTATGGCACAGACCCGCCCTTGCCCTGCTGAGGCACTGGAAAGTGAAGAACTTGGACGTATTATTCGTCAGGCGATTCGCCGACTCTCACCCGGACAGCGACGCGTTTTTAGACTGCGCTATCGAAGGGAACTCCCGATTAAGGAGATCGCACTCCGCTTGAACAGGTCGGAAGGCACTGTTAAAACGCACTTATACCATGCACATCGGCGGCTGCGAAGCATGCTCCTGCCCTACCTACGGAATGAACCGCTCGAATGGATGAGAGAGACTTAAATCGTGCATTAGGGGTAGGACTCCATTCCGGACTATTTTCCCAAATCACCGAAAAATTTTACTCTATTTGTAACCCGTGTGTTATAATGGCTATCAGTATACTGTCACAAATTCTCAATTCGCGATTCTCCTGCGAAGTAAAAGGAGGCTATGATAGATGAAAGTCGTAATGGCGAATTTGATACTCGCGTGTTTCGGTCTAATTGTCTTAAGTCTGATGTTTGCTGGTGTTAGCAGTGCCGAATTTGATCTGAAAACTGTTGCCGGGATGTGGCTCTTTGATGAAGGCAAGGGTGATACGGCGGTGGATTCTTCTGAAAATGGTAAAGACGGAGAACTTGTGAACGGTCCGAAATGGACAAAAGACGGTAAGTTTGGAGCGGCGTTGGAATTTGATGGAAATGAGAGTAAAGGGCATGTCGTTGTCGGGAATTTGGGCTTGGCTGGAGAGGTTACATTGGTTTTGTGGGCAAATCCGAGTGATGCCGCTGATGATGATCGGTTGATATCGAATATCAGTGGACCGACAAACCCGGCTTTCACAACTCGGTTCCAAAGCGGGGCGGTTGAAGTCTGGAGTAGTGCATGGAAACCCGTCATTCCAGACTTTGATGATAATAAATGGGGACACTATGCGTTTGTGTTTGATGGTGAGGGAAACGTGACGGGCTATTACAACGGCAAAGAAGGGGATACGGTTGCCGATTCCTATACTTTCACGGAGATCGGTATCGGTGCGAATTTTTTGGATCAATGGGGTCAGTATTTTTCCGGTCAGTTTGACGAGATCGCGTTTTTCAGTGTCGCACTGACTGAAGATGATATTGGGGTCCTCGTGACAAAAGGACTCAAGTCGGCGTTGGCGGTCTATCCAGCAGGTAAATTAACCACTACGTGGGGGAATATAAAGGCGGGTCTATAAGGAAGTATCTGGCTAAGTGGAAGGCAGCCTCCTACATTAAACGATGCCTCTGCCTTGATTTCGGCAATGACCATGCCGCCGTCTCGGTGAGCCTCTTGAACTGAATCGTAACTGTTGAGTCGTTCACGAATAATATAGGATTGGATTCTATCGACCACATTTAGAATCTTGGTACGCTTGATATACTGTTTTGGTATAAGCGTCACGTTGCTGTGTTATACCCGCCATTGGTGGCCATTTTGCAGGCTTTTCTTTAATTCCTAAGAAATTTAAAACAGAGGTTATAATTTTACCTTGTGTTTCGACTGTGGCAGCTAAGTCCTCATACCAAATCGTCATCGGTTTTATATTGAGTTTCCTAAAAATCATTTCCCACTCATTTTCTTGCTTAACCAGCCACTTTAACTTAGTATCTATTTCATGATTTGAAATTTTTGGATTGGTTACTTTTGGTATCCTCCCATCGTCACTTGCCCATTTATCCTCTTTCAGTGCTCGGATTAAAGAGATAGCTTGATACACTTTGTCTTTTCGTCTCACCCAGATATGTTTCGCTAATTTAAAAACATCTCTGGGAATCTGATCAAATGATTCCTGCATCACTTTGATAGAAGTAACATTGTTCGAGGTAGGTTCAAGCATTAGTTCCTCATAACTGCCTTCTCTGGCTTGAAATTCCTTGCAATGTCCTGCAACTTCTGTGCTTTCTAAAAGTTTGTGCAGAAGCGTGCTACCGGATCGCGGCGTAGCGCAAATAAAATAGTGCATTTTAACTCCATATAATTAAAGATCCTAACAATATCCGGATGCACCATGTGATAAAGGACAGAGCGATAACACAAAAGAGTATTGAGAGAAAGATGATGTTTTTCATGTTTGACCTATCTCCTGCTACGGTGGAAGGATGGCAGAAACAGTATACGCTGTTCGCAGCAGTGCAACCCCAACTGGATACCTCAATTATACCATATATCTTCTATAAAATCAATCAGGTATTTTTTGGAATTTTTGAAAGCAAGATGGTATCCAACAGCCAGTAATAATTTTCCTTTACATAAGTTGGTAAAAGTAGTATAATATATTACGCAATAAGTGGTTTTAGGATTGAAAAAAGTTGGTGGAAGAGTGGCATGAACCCTTGTAACTTGTGGCACGGTATTTCGCAGAACGAAATAGCACTTCAGAAGTGGTTTCTTGCAATCTGTCTGATAGGGAACGCTAAGAAATCACTATCCAGTCACCAACTTGCTCGCAATTTAGACTTGAATCAAAAACCGGCTTGGTATATTATAACATGTATTAGGGCTGAAATGGCGAAAAAAGGTGGCGCACTTCTACAAGGTATCATTGAAGCGGACGAAGCCTATATCGGTGGTAAGCCCCGTAACCGGATAAGCGCGAAGACTTTGAACTACCTAAGCGTGGACGTGGAACGGAAAAGGATGCGATTATTGGTGCTGTCCAGCGGGGCAAGGTTGTTGCGCAACTCGCACCCAAATTGACTGGACGTAGTATCTTAAGGTTCATTCGGAACGTTGTTAATCTTAAAGATTCAGAGTTGATAACCGATGAGTATCAAGCATACAACCTGATAGGACGTAAGTTAAAACACCCGGTTATCAATCATTCTGAGCAATTCGTAGATGGTGAAACACACGCAAACACGATTGAAGGCTTCTGGTCTCTTTTGAAACGGCGTGGTATGGTTCACATCATTACTAAACGGGCTATACGCCCCTCTATGTAGCAGAGCAGTGCTATGAGTACAATTACAGAGAACTGACGACATATTTTAGAAGTTTTTACGGGAGGCTGTATAAATATGGGGAAAGCAAGTCAAACAACCCTTAAAGGAATTATTACGAGTAAAGAAATTACTACGAGTGTCTTTTCACCGATACGAACGATTAAAGCACCTAAAGTAATACTTCCTCATGATCTTCCTCTGAACACCAAATTGCAAATGGACGGATTAGAGTTAATGGGGAAGTTATTAGATAGGACTGTTCCTGTTGTATTCTTTGATCCTCAATTTAGAGGCGTGTATGACAAGATGCAATATGGAAATGAAGCAACAAGTCGAAACAATGTGCGCGTGAAACTTCCGCAAATGGGTGAATCTATTATTATAGACTTCATCAAGGAAATATCACGTATACTTATTCCTTCTGGTCATCTATTCTTATGGATAGATAAATTCCATCTCTGCAGTGGCGATTTTAATAATTGGAGTGATGGCACACATCTTAGTGTTGTTGACATGCTAACGTGGGATAAGACTAAGTTTGGTCTTGGTTATAGAACCCGTCATCAGAGCGAGTTCTGTGTAATTCTACAAAAAGAACCTCGTCGCGCGAAGGGTGTTTGGACTCTTCGCAATATACCTGATGTCTGGCAAGAGAAAATACCTAAAAAAACCCATCCACATACCAAACCTGTTAATTTACAAGGTGAATTAATAGAAGCAGTTACCTCAGAAGGAGACCTTGTAGTAGACCCCGCTGCTGGCTCGTTCTCCGTTCTTGAGGCATGTAGGTTAAGGGATCGCAATTTCTTAGGTTGTGACATACTATGACACGCCTTGATGAAGTTAAACGTAAATCAAGTGCGGAAATAAAAGCGGGGGCGTATTATCGTTGTTTCGGCGATGTTCAAATTGCAAGTATCTTTAGTAGAGTGCAGGGGTTAGTCATCAAAAACGGATATGAACTTGAAAGACTGATTACTGACTACGCTGCGTCTCTCCTTATTTATGATTTGGATGCTTTTCTCCAAGACCAGATCATGGATCCTGGTGTTCGATTGGTGGAGAAAAAAGTCATTAAAAAATCCGATCTCATCGAAGGTTATGGAATTGAACCTGATTTTATGGTCTTTGAACGGAAACGTAGTAGTCAACACTGCTACATTATTGAACTAAAAGATGGACATGAATTTGATACCAAGTCAGCAGCAAAAGAATCTCAAAATCTACGGACTTTCTTAAGCAAAAATGCCCTGCCCTTGCAATACTATAACTCATATTGCAAGATTGTAGGCTTTAATGCCCAAACTCACGAAGAAATAGTTGTTGGATTTAAACAAAAAATCGCTCCTGATCAAGCTATGACAGGAGCGGAATTTTGTAAGTTGCTCGGTCTTAATTATGATGCAATAAGAGGGGTGCGCGCTCAAGATAGAGATTACAACCTTGATCAAATCATTGATGAATTATTGCTCATTGATGAAGTAAGAGCAAGAATAGAAGAAAAGTTGGAGAACACCTAATTCCCAATCCCAAAACTACTTATTGCGATATATTATACTATTTTTTCAATGGAGGAAAATCCGCTGTCAATCTGTGAAAACGTAATGTCCGAATAACGCAGTTACCGTTTATCCGAAAAATGTTACACTTTTCGCCAATTTTTTTTTATAAAAGAAAATCAAACGTCAACGAACCCTTACGGCCACTATGTTATCTAACGTTACATGCTATACACCAAATGTTACACTGGTGTAACATTTTTTAAGGTGGATCGCTGAAAAATATACTGTTAAGTTAATATAAGATTCACGCGTATAGAATCCTGCCAATCTTTGAATCCTGATTCAGACAACAAAAGTGTATCAAAAATCTGCGTCATTTGTGTTATAAGGAGTGATATATGCGCACAAGACTCAAGTTACTCAGCGCAATCTTTGTCGTTGTGATGCTGATGATAAGTTTCTCGACTTCAGATGCAGAAGACCGTGTTGTAGGACATTGGGAGGGACATATTGAGATTCCGGGTCAGCCGCTTGCTGTAAAAGTAGATCTCACTATCAAAGACACCGATTGGAGCGGAACCATCGACATCCCTGTACAAAGTGCGGAGGGATTGCCGCTGTCTGAAATCCACGTTGAAGAAGACGATGAGGGGGTAAATGTCAAGTTCTCCATTCGTGGTGTGCCGGGGAATCCGACCTTTGATGGACAACTGCAAAAGGCGGTCATCAGTGGTACATTCAGTCAAGGTATCGCTAAATTTGATTTTCGTCTCTCCCGTGAGGTCGTCCCCGATCCCGTGAGACCGCAAGAGCCGAAGCCGCCGTTTCCTTACCAAATTGAAGAGGTTGTATTTCAGAACGGTGTTGTCAGTCTCGCTGGGACCTTGACGATACCTCCCAGTGCCGGTCCCTTTCCGGCGGTGCTGCTTATCTCTGGTAGTGGCTTGCAAGACCGAGATGAGACGGTGTTCGGACACAAGCCGTTTTGGGTGCTTGCTGATTACTTAAGTCGGGCAGGTATCGCCGTACTTCGTGTTGATGATCCCGGTATCGGTGCGTCAACACCGCATCCAGAGCCGCCAACGACAGCAGACTTCGCAACTGACGTAGAAGCGGGTGTGGCGTTTCTCAAACAAGATGACCGTATCGGATCTGTTGGGCTGATTGGGCATAGTGAGGGTGGTTTGGTCGCATCCATCGTCGCCAGCCGACGAGACGACGTTGACTTTGTGGTGCTGATGGCGGGACCTGGTGTCCCCGGTGCTGAGTTGCTACGCAAACAGAACGAACGTATCTTTGATGCCATGGGAATTGCGGGTGAACGTAAACAGAATTTACTAACACTTCTTGAGCGGTTGTTTACAACGCTAACCTCAGATATGGCAGAAGACGAGATGCGTCAAGGGGTTGATGAAATTGTCCGTCAGCAGTTTGAAATCAACGGTGTTCCTCGTGAACAACACGACGAGACGCAAGTCCAGGCAGCAGTGGATCAGGCACTGAACCCGTGGATGCGCTACGTCCTTTCCTTTGACCCTCGACCCGCGCTTGCGGCAATCAAGGTACCCGTCCTCGCGCTCAACGGTGAACTGGATGTGCAGGTTGACGCTGAGCAGAACCTCACTGCTATCATCGCAGCTTTTGAAAAAGGCGGTAATCAGAACGTTACCGTACATCGTCTGCCGAAGCACAATCACCTGTTCCAACGTGCTGAGACGGGCTTGATTAACGAGTATGCTGCTATTGAGGAGACTATCTCACCGGAGGTTTTGGACTTGATTCGGGACTGGGTGCTGTCGGTGACGCAATGAAAATCACAGAGATTGAAGTACACGAGATTACGCTTGAATACAAAGATTTTCTCGCCTATCAACTCAATCACTACTACGGTCCGATCCGGCGTACCGTGTATGTTGTCCACACGGATACAGGTTTGGAGGGGTTGGGTGAGAGCGGAAGGCGCGAGCCTCAAGATGTTATTGACCAGTACATCAACACGAATCCGTTTGACTGGGTAGGAGACGAGACCTCGCTTGGACTCGGCACGGCGATGTATGACCTGATGGGAAAGGCTGCAGGCGTACCGGTCTATAAGTTGTTCGGGCAGAAGTATCGCTCGTGGGTGCCTGTCGGTTGTTGGACAGTCTCAACCGATCCGTCGCGCATGGCGGAGACCGTCTCTGCCTACGCTGCGCAAGGGTACACATGGATGAAATATCACCTCTCACCCTTTGAGAACGTACTCGACCAGACCGAAGCGATGGAAGCCGTTGCGCCGGAGGGATTCAAAATCCACTACGACTTTACGATGGGCGGGACGGATGACTACATTCCTGAGTTGGTTGATGCGTTGTCTGAATACCAGATTGCGGGTTGTTTTGAAGATCCATTACCTGGGGAGGACATACAGGGTTACATCGAACTCCGTCAACGTTCACGACTTCCGATTGTGCTGCACCACTTTCCGATGGGCGCAACCTACGAGGTATTCGTGAGGCCTGCGGATATTTATATGCTTGGTCACGCCAAGATTGGCGACGCTGTCCGACGTGCCGGGCTTTTTGCTGCGAATGGAAGTCCGTTCATGCTTCAGAATGTCGGTGGAAATATCACGCGTGCGATGACGACCCACATGATGGCGGCGTTTCCGACAGCGACCTTCCATTTCCATTCGGATACGGAGACGTGGAAGACGGATGTAGTCAACGAAAACTTGGCACCGATTAACGGATTTGTCCGTGTCTCTGAGTCTCCTGGACTGGGTGTGACACTGAATCGTGCGGAATTGGAGCGACTAAAATCTTTGAAATTACTGGAACAAAAGCCGTGGATTATCAAATCTCAATTCAAGAATGGCACGACGATGTTCAACATCGCCGATCCCAAAAACTCGCTTTTTATGGTGCGTCCGGATTGGAGTCGCCTGATTCCAATGCGTTATACTTCCCCTATTTCCACGACCTATTGGGATGACGATGGCACCGCCGAATACAGAGAGATGTTTGAGCGAATTAAACGGGAAAGTGTGGTTCTGGAGAAGGGTGTGTAGGTTGGGTTTCACTCGTATTTCGGAGATTTCGAGTCTAATGAACCTCGAAAATGGTTCTTCTGCATATAATTTCCATGAATTTCCCTTCAACCCAACCTACGATTCACTTTCCATAAATAACACTTGAATCGAGCGGATAGATCGGTCGCCGGACCTTTTGGTAGTTGTAGCTAAAAAGATTCGGGCTGTGAACGCCCGGGGTGTCTACATCCAGAATCTGATGTGCGATTGGAGTGTAGTCTGCTCGGAAATGGACAGCGGATTTGAGGGCAATGAGTTTACGCGTCTGCGGTTCAATCCCGACGCTCCGAAGCACTTCGGCATCGTAAGGTTGGATCCGCCTTTCCGTCAAGACAATCTCAACGCCGCCGATTTGAATGACAGCCGTTCTTCCCATGTTTCCAGCGGTGCCGCGTCCCATCGGACCCTTAAGGGTAAATCTGCCGTCAGAGAGTGTTTTGACGTATCCTGTGAGTGTTACGGGTGCGCCGTGTTGTGTGTCCGTTTTCCCACCGACATTCAGTTGGACCCTGTTTCCAACACCTGCTTCAAGGGCTTGTCCAACCGATTCAGGATCTGCAATCACCGCTACGACGGCATCTTGCACGTCTGCTGCTATGAACTTCTGTAGAATCGTTGTGCCGTCACAGGGACCACCGCCACCCGGGTTATCCGCCCCATCGGCGAGGACAATCGGTCTGCCGTCTGTCTGGTTGGCGATTTCGATTGCGCCTTCAACGGTATGTAGATTGAATGTGAACTGCTCGCGCATGTCCCATATTTTGGAGGCGAATTGATCAGCGTAGGCATCGGCGAGTGCCGTATCCCCGTTGGTTGTGACGAGGACTGAAACGCCAGCGTCCGTTATATCGGCAAACGGGAAACCCATGGAGAGGGTTGCCGTTACCACACCGGGTTTGGTTTCAAGGGTGTGAAGTGCCTCGATGACCCCTGTCATTGGGGGTTTCATTGTGCATTGTGCAGGGGGTGCGGTCAGTAAAGGAAGTTGACGGTATACCATCGTCGGCTGAATCTTGCCTTCGTTCATACCAAAGAGGAGCTGCCCGGCTTCAAACCCGCGTTCGTAGCAATCTACGTGTGGGTAGGTGTCGAACCCGATAATAATGTCGGAGTAGTCCGCCATTTTAGCGGTAATATTGGCATGCAGATCGAGCGTTGTAACAATCGGTGTCGCACCGACTCTTTCGCGCACCGCCTGAATCAAGTCCCCTTCTGCATCTTCGAGTGCGTCTGTTACCATCGCACCGTGTAAATCGAGAAGTACGCCGTCAAGGTCTCCGGCGTTCTGCAAAAGCGTGAGGAATTCTTCCTTAAGCGTTTGATAAGCGGCATGCGCTACCATGCCAGAGGGTGTCGCAAATGCCCACAGGAGTGGAACGGGTTGTAAATTGAGTTGCGCTGCGATGTCAAGGAAACCACCCGTAATTGTTCGGGTGCCTCGGAACGCTGTGATAATTGCGTCACCGCGATGGTAACTCCCCTTTTTAAAGTTATCAATAGTCGTCACGACGGGTGAAAATGTATTCGTTTCATGTCCGATACAACCGACTGCGATTCGCATGGCTCTCTCCTTGGCGTTTGGATACTTCGTAGATTCTGAATCAAATATATCACATTTTTGACGGCGTGGCAAGCAGAAGTTTACCAGATTTTTGTTCAATGAAAAGCAAAGGTTTGATAGAATGATTAATAAGAATTTTTAACTGCCAGATTTCAGGTCCTCAAGATTAAACAGATGCAGGAGTACTACTATGGAATATACCTATCTCGGTCGGATTGGATTGCGGGTGAGTCGTCTCTGTCTCGGCACCGTTA
This sequence comes from Candidatus Poribacteria bacterium, assembly GCA_965232115.1. Classification (GTDB taxonomy): domain Bacteria; phylum Poribacteria; class WGA-4E; order WGA-4E; family WGA-3G; genus WGA-3G. The sequence continues at coordinate 191,361 of OZ246958.1, read as the reverse complement.
ATTTCGGCAGACATGTGTCCGAAGAAGATACCTTTCCGGTGTTGAGTCACGCACTACAAGCCGGCATTAACTTTTTCGACACCGCTAACATCTATAACGACGGTTTAACGGAAACGATTATTGGCAACTGGTTGGCGGAAGATAAAAGTCGGCGCAATCAGATTGTTTTGGCGACCAAACTGTATGGTCAGACGGGTGAGGGACCGAATGACGGTCGTTTGTCGGCATATCATATCCGTCGGGCGTGTGAGGAGAGTCTACGCCGTCTGCAAACCGATCACATAGACCTCTACCAGATGCACCATGTTGACCGCCGTACGCCGTGGGATGAGATTTGGCAGGGGATGGAGCAATTGGTGCGTGAAGGGAAAATTTCCTACGTCGGCAGTAGCAACTTTGCTGGATGGGACATTGCGCACGCGCAAGGCATCGCTGCGCAACGCGATTTCCTTGGACTCGTCTCAGAACAGAGCGTGTATAATCTCCGGAGTCGGATGGTTGAGCTTGAAGTGCTTCCGTGTTGTCGGGAACTCGGTTTAGGCGTGATTCCGTATAGTCCGATGGGTGGTGGGTTGCTCTGCGGTGTGTTGGACAATCCCACGACTGGACGGCGCGGTAGGGAGTCGAACAGACAAACCATTGAGAGACATCGATCACAGTTTGAAGCTTATGAAGCACTCTGTGCATCAATAGGGCAACCGCCAGCTAACGTCGCATTGGCATGGGTACTCAGCAACCCAGACGTTACAGCACCGATTATCGGACCGCGGACGATTGAACACCTTGAGGAAAACTTGTTCGTCTTGGAATTAAAATTAGATGATGAAGTCCTCGCAAAACTTGATGAGATTTGGGCGGGTCCCGGTGGTGAAGCACCAGAGGCGTACGCGTGGTAGAATAGCCATTGGCAGTTAGTCACTGGTTTCCAATAGCCAATAGCCAACAGCGATAAAAAAGGAGAAAAGATGTCAGATCGTCCAAATATCTTGTGGTATTGTACAGACCAACAACGTTTCGACACTATCGGAGCGTTAGGGAACCCACATATTAACACACCAAGACTTGATGAATTTATGGGTCAGTCGGTTACATTCACGCACGCGTATTGTCAGTCTCCGATCTGCACACCGTCTCGTGCGAGTTTTATGACCGGTATGTACCCCTCAGCCGTAAGCGTTACTGGCAACGGTAACCCCGTTTTCCCCGAATATTACGAAGATCGGCTGATTACACATGCCCTTGCACAAGGTGGTTACGACTGTGGATTGATTGGAAAGCTCCATCTCGCGAGTGCTTTCGAGGTCCAAGAGCACCGTGTAAATGACGGGTATCGCTACTTCCAATATAGCCACGACCACGGCAAGCCGAACGCACTTGGACACGAATACGCAGATTGGCAACGCGCACAAGGGGTTGACCCCGCAGCGTTGATAGCAGGAAAGGCAGTGGCGCAAAAGTATCCAGACAACAGTGGATACATAAAACCACCGACCCCGGATTGTGATAATGTGCCGCCGCACCTGCATCAGACCTATTGGTGTACCGAAAAAACGATCGAATTTATAGAGAAAAACCGCCGCGAAAATCAGCCGTGGTTGCTGAGTCTCAACCCGTTTGATCCACATCCGCCATTTGATGCACCTTGGGAATACTATCAGCGATATGACCCAGAAACGCTGCCCGGTCCGCACTTTCAGGAGAGCGACATCGCCTTTCAGTCGAAATTAACGGATGCGGGTATTGATTTTCAATCTCAGGCGAAACCGCCTGCGGAGTGGGACGACAAGCGGATGCAAGCGTCTTATTACGCTATGATTGAGCAACTCGACCACGAATTTGGACGGATCCTCGATTATCTTGATGCTAACGGACTCCGCGAGAACACCATTGTCATCTTCACATCCGACCACGGCGAGGCACTCGGCGACCACGGATTGGTATACAAAGGGTGTCGTTTCTATGAAGGCTCCGTGCGGGTACCGTTGATGATTTCATGGCCCGGACAGTTCTTGCAGGACGTTCAAAGCGATGCGCTTGTTGAGTTGCTTGATATTGTTCCCACGCTGTACGATGCGTTAGGTGTGGATATTCCGTATTACGTGCAGGGTAAATCCCTCGCGCCCCTGTTACGCGGTGAAGTCCCTGCCAGTGAGCATCGGGAGGCGGTACGTTCTGAATTTTTCGGCGCAATCGCATTTCCAGATCAGACGCATGCCACGATGTATCGCGACCGACGCTGGAAACTTGTTACGTATCATCAGAAGGGGATTTGCGAACTGTATGACCTCGACAACGACCCGTGGGAACACAATGATCTCTCGGAGCATGCTGATTATCAATCCGTCAAGTGGGAACTGATGCAAAAGAGTTTCGATAGAGCCATCTATGCGCATCCACAGATGATACCACGGACGGCTTCGCATTAGTGCCATAAACTGTTTTTTCTAAGATTATGCAACCTTCCTGCCGCCGAAGTGTGTCTTATAGTAGATTCCAAAAGTAAGTTTACACTACAAACGGAACCCACGCCCTGCTGGCGAGATTTCCTAATCTCGCCACTATAAATAGGAACAACTCTTATCGCGAGGTTATGAATGGTGTACCGTTATAAAAGGAACATACTTCTATTTCTCGGCAGCGTTATATTATTCATGGCTATCGGTTGCTTTGCTAATGCTGTGCCGTACACATCGAATTTACCGATTGTGCTTATTGATACATTTGGGAAATGGATTCCTGACGATCCGAAAATTCCGGCACGGATGAAAATTATTTACGATAAATCCGGCGGTAGAAACGCTTTGGATAGTTCGCATGTCGATTTTGAAGGCAGGATTGGTATAGAGGTTAGAGGCAAGACATCGCAGATGTTTCCAAAGCAGCAGTACGGTTTTGAAACTCAGGACAATGCTGGCAACGACAAAGATGTTTCGTTGTTGGGATTGCCAGCAGAATCCGACTGGGTGCTGAACGGTCCGTATTCGGATAAAACCCTCATGCGGAACCACTTGGCGTACGAGTTCAGTAATCGGATTGGTAGATATGCGAGCAGAACGAAGTTTGTTGAGGTGTTTCTCAATGATACCGTTGATACGAGGACTGGTAGCAAGCATTACGTCTACGTCGGTGTTTATCTACTGATGGAGAAGATTAAGCGCGGGAGAAAACGGGTTAATGTTAAGTCCTTGAAACCGTCGCAGAACGGACCCTCGGAAATTACAGGTGGGTATATCCTCAAGATCGACAAAATGGATTGGTATGACACCTATTTCACCACCCGTTACGGCACGCAGTTGATTCATGTCTATCCGAAGGGACGCGAGATGTCTGCTGCTCAAAAAGTGTGGATTCGAGAGTATATGAACGCATTTGAATCGGCGTTAGCGGGCAAGGATTTTGCGGATCCAAAACACGGATATGCCAAGTATATCGACGTAGATTCTTTTATCGACCATTTCATCGTCAATGAACTTTTCAAGAATACCGACGGATTTCGGAACAGCACATATATGTATAAAGACAGGAATTCCAAACTACAGATGGGACCCGTCTGGGATTTTAACTTGTCGATGGGCAATACGGTTTTCTATGGCGGTTGGGAAACGGACAATTGGCTTATTGATACAAACCCCGTTCCGTTCTGGTGGCGGCGACTGTTAGCGGATGAGAACTTTAAACAGCGACTCGTCAAGAGATGGGAAACGCTTCGGAAAAATGAACTCGCCACTTCAAAGCTCCTTGACGAGATTGACCGAACCGCTGAATATTTGTCCGAGGCACGAAAACGGAACTTCCAAAAGTGGCGGGTGCTCGGTTACCGTGTTTTTGGGAATCCGGGTCCGTATTTGCCCACGTATGAACAGGAAGTTCAGGAATTGAAAAGGTGGTTACAGGCTCGGTTGACGTGGATGGATAGCAATATCGACTCGCCTCGACAATCGGGAATTATTCGTCAACCGCCAGTAAGACAGAGGAGAAACCGATGGTAGATGCGCGAAAAGAGGCTATCCCGTTTGAGTTCTTCGCCAGTTTTAAAAGAATCGAAACAGGGAATCCAATCATTTCACTTCCGCCGCCGCTCTGGGCAGCGGCAACCCACGCGATTGTCATTGATGAGACGGTCCACTACATCTGGTGTAAACGCGATATCGGTGTTCGCTGGTTGATAATGCACGCCACAGCACCTATTGATAACCTCACCGACATCGTGCAGGACCCACGTAACCCTATTCTTGAACCTTCAGAGGATGGGTTTGACGATCAAGCCGTCGAATACCCTTTCCCATTCTTAAATCCTGCTGATGGCAAGTTTTACATGTACTATCGCGGGAAAGGCAAAACGACCCCTGAACAGACAGGTCTACTTGTGAGCGATGGAGATATGGGTCAGTGGCAGCGTGTTCAGGACACCCCGGTCATTCCTGCGGATACGGAACACGAAGAAGATGGGTCAACGCACCCTTCGGTTGCGATAGCCGGTGACACGATTCACATCCTTTATACTGCCAAAGCGACGCGGTCGTTTGAAAAAGGACTAACGATGTGCCATGCGACGGCACCGACGAGTAATCCAGCATTGGTCACGAAAAATCCTGCCAATCCTGTTTTTAATGGGAGTGGGCAGGCGTGGGATAGGCAAGCAGTTCGTGAAACCGAATTGTTCAAGGGGCCAGAGTACTTCCATGTTATCTATGGCGGGTATGATGGCGAAGTCTGGCGGATGGGGCATGTTCGGACTCGCGATTTTCATACTTTTGAGCCGAACCCGGACAACCCTATCTTCACACCATCGGACGATCCTAATGCGTTTGATTGTGATGGTGTCTTGACAGGTCAGATCTTTGAAGTCGGCGACACGTACGCTATGCTCTATGCGGGTAAAAAGGGGCAGGAGTGGCAGACGGGTTTGTGTACGCTCAGAGAGGATTTGATAGAATGGTAGACAAGAATTCTTAGTTAACAGAAGGAAAGCAAGGTGAGAAAATAGATGCGGATGCGGGCGGTTCTAATCGGTTTGGCGTTAGTCATTCTGCAGACAGCGATTACCCCCTATAACGACTACTACCTCCAAGGGACGGATATCTCTGGAAATCATTTTCCTTTGGGGGCAGTGTTTACGCTGATTTTTCTCACCTTTGTTATCAATCCGATTCTGAAGAAGGTATTTCCGCGTGTTGTGCTAAGTCCGGCGGAGTTGATGCTCATCTGGGTCATGATGGGTGTCAGTTCAGCGATTCCATCGAAAGGGATGATCGGTTACTTGCTTCCGTATATAGCGGCACCGGTCTATTTTGCTACACCTGAGAACGAATGGGCTGAGACGCTGCATCGCCACTTCCCTGAATGGCTGATTGTCTGGGACGAGGGTGCTGTGACTGACTTCTATGATGGGGAGTCATTTGTTCCGTGGGTACTCTGGGCAAAGCCACTCATTGTTTGGACAGCGTTCATTCTTCTACTCTATGCGCTGATAATCTGCGTATCTATCGTGTTACGGAAACAGTGGGTCGAACGTGAGCGGTTCATCTTTCCGCTCGTCACTGTGCCTGTGGAGATGGTTCAGCAGACCTCAACGCGTGGTAGTCTGAACGGCGTTTTCACGAATCGGCTGATGTGGGTCGGATTTGGACTCGCTGCTTTTTTTCATCTCCTCAATGGACTGCACGAGTATTTCCCCGCGCTCCCGCGTATTCCGAATCGGTATGACCTATATACCCCGTTCACGGAACGTCCATGGATTGTGATGGGATGGTGGCCCCAATTTCGGTTCTTTCTCTATTTCTCCGTTATCGGCATAACGTACTTTCTCGCGATGGACGTGTCGTTTAGCTGTTGGTTTTTCTTTCTCTTCTTCAAACTACAATACATTATTATCAACGCTTTTGCTATCCCAATTAGTCCATGGATCTCTGCGAGGGGACAGACGATGGCTGCCTATTGCGTTATGGTCATTGCGTTCCTATTGAACAGTCGCGTCCATATAAAAGACCTCCTGAAGCGAACGTTTTTGGAGTCTACTGCTTCCACAACGATTGACGACGCAGATGAAGTGTTACCGTATAGATGGGCAGTGTTGGGAACAGTTCTCAGTTTCATACTCCTTGCGGGTCTCTGTGTCTACGCTGGGATGTCGCTTTGGGTCGCTTGTAGCATTATCGCGCTCTTCCTGATTGCTTCTACGGCACTGTCGTGGATGGTGGTCAACGGTGGGATGTTATTGATCCAGGCACCGATGTATCCTGTAGAATACTTTGAAATTACGACCGGTTCAAGAATCATTGATACAAACAGTTTGGCACTCTTAGGGTTTCAGCGGGTCATGATGCGTGACTGGGGCGGTATTTTGATGCCGAGCGTTCTACACGGGTTCAAAGCCGCGGACCCGTTTCGGTTAAATCGCAGAAGTGTTCTCGGTGCGATGGTGCTGGCTATCGTTGTTGCTATTGGTGTTTCCTATGCTGCGTCGTTGCCCTTGATTTATGACAAAGGTGGTTTAAATCTCCAAAGGGGACCCTTCATCGGCGCACCGAGATACTTCAATCATATCGTTTCACTAATTCAGTATCCGAAGGACCCGAAGTTGGGAGAGGCGTATAGCATGCTGTTAGGAGCCGGAATCACTGGGTTTTTGCTGATTATGCAGCGCCAATTTATGTGGTGGCAACTCCATCCGATTGGATATGTGATGGGTGCGGTTTACTCATCCTATTTTCTTTGGTCTTGTATGTTTATCGGTTGGTTTTTGAAATACTTGGCACTGAAGTGGGGAGGGCTTGGATCCTATCGGAGATTTCGACCCCTGTTTATGGGATTTATTGTTGGTGAGTTTGGGATCGTCGGGATTTGGATGGTGATTGGCGTGTTCACCGGGGTGAATTACCAAGGGGCGTTACCAGGATAATTTTTTTTACACATTATAGGTGGCGAGGTTAGGAAACCTCGCCAACGGGGAAGGGGTGTATCCAGCCTATTGCGTCTGTATATTTCAGACTTTTCTATAAATGGCGTAAAATTTAGGTGACACCGAAGTGGTCGGATCCGGGCATCAGGTGTTCCCTTGCAACATCTGCGTTGATTTCAACACCCAATCCGGGCTGCTCCGGCACCACGAATACGTTATCTTGCATGAGCGGTTCATCGGAAATTGCGAGGTCCCATCGCCACTCGACCTGATCGGCGTGATACGGAAGTTCCATGACGATAAAATTCCGCACGGCAGCGCAGACGTGTGCCGTCGCTGTCATTCCGATGGGTGATGTGATGTTGTGCGCTGCAAAGGGTATGTAATAGAGATCAGCCAGGTCGGCAATCTTCTTTGCCTCAAGCATTCCCCCCGTTCCAGACACATCGACATGTAGCATATCACAGGCTTGATTCTGGATCAGTTCTCGGAAACCGTCGCGTCGGAACAGGAATTCGCCGGTACAAATCGGAATAGAGGTCGCTGCAGTGACTTTCGCCATCGCTTCCGCGTTATCGTTCGGCACAGGGTCTTCCAAGAACATCAGATCGAACGGCTCTAAACGTTCAGCAAGTTTCATCGCTGAGTGCGTGCTGAATAGGCTATGACAGTCGATGCTGATGTCGATGCTATCACCGGCAGCCTCGCGCGCAGCGGCAACCAACGCTGTCATTTTCTGCAATTCCGCTGTGCTTAATTCCCGGTTGACCGCGTCCTGTTTGAGTTCGTTTGCGGAGTTATCGATGTCAAACTTGATGGCTTGGTAACCGTCCGCAACGCCTTCTCTGGCGCGTTGTGCCCAGCCTTCGGGTGTATTCCCTTTTCCGTGTCCGACATCGGCGTAGAGTCGGATGCGGTCGCGGTACTTCCCGCCCAATAACCGATAGACCGGCACGCCGAGGCTTTTTCCGAGCAGATCCCAGAGTGCTGTTTCTATCCCACCGATCGCCGATAGACCCATGGCGTACCGGTTGCTCGCTGCGCCAATCATGCGGTTGTAGAGCGGTTCTATGTTTCTCGGATCTGCGCCAACGAGTGTCCGCTTGAATTGCAAGATAATTTCAGCAATTCCCGCGCCAGGGTGTGCCTCACCTATCCCTGTCAAGCCTTCGTCTGTTTCAATCTGAACGTAGTTCCACTGTTTATAGCCTTTTAGCGTCATCGCTTTTACATCGGTGATTTTCATGTCTGGTTCCCTTCGTATATAAAATTGGTTAAAAGATCAATAGGTATTGCGTTTGCTGCGCGTTCATGATACCATATCCTCTGAGATTGTGCAACAGCGACAGAAGGAGACTGACTAATGACGGATCAAGAAATCAAGACGACTTATGAACGTGACGGCTACGTGGTACTCAAAGATATTATTAACGACCAAGATTTAGAACCAATGCGCGACTTCATCAAGACGAAGGTTGATGCGTATAGTCGCGAGTTGTATGGTGAGGGCAAGTTATCGTCCGTATACGAAGACGAATCTTTTGAGAGACGCTACGCTGCGATCTGCGAAGAGTTGGATATATTGCCTCGCGGCTGGACTTTTGGTGTATTTGGACGCGAGTTATATAATCTCTACAACCTCCCGAGTGTTCTTAACGTGGTACGACTTCTATTGGGTACTGAAGTCTCGAACATTGGCACCCCTGCGTTGCGGACGAAACTCCCTCGAAGTGTGATTACCTCGTTCCCGTGGCATCAAGACAGTCAATACTTCGACCAGTCAGTTGTCGGAAAAAAAGAAAAGCACACAGGCGGTCTCCACATCGTTACGGTGTGGGTGCCACTGGTTGAAGCGACAGTCGAGAACGGGTGTTGCTGGGTTATTCCGGGCAGCCACCGTTGGGGTTTACTGGACGGTGCGCGAGGTGCTGATATGAACGTCCGGATGGAGGAAGATGTCGAAGCACGTGGCACACCAGTTGCCATCCCCCTTAAACCCGGTGGTGTGTTGTTCATGTCGAATCTTACCGTACATACCAGTAAGGTGAATACGACGCGGAAATCCCGCTGGAGCATTGACTTCCGCTATTTTCCTACGCCAGATCGGGCTGAGTTAACTGCTGAGGCGCGTGAGGCTGCCCAGTTCATAAAAAATAAACAATTGGCAGGCGGTATATTACCCCTTGTTGTGCTCACTGAAGGTCATAAACCGACATGGGAGGAGTGGGAGGCGGAGTTCTCGGCACTGCAAGCCAGTAGGTTGGGTTGATCCAACTTACTGACTGCAGTCGAACTTATCCTAAAAATAGGCATGTATGCCCATTCCTACGTAAACACCAGCGATACCTTTAGATTCAGTCTCGGTGTTTTCTCTGCCAAACCCTTGACCGACTGCTACGTTCAAGCCGAGCGGGATACCGCCGAGTGAAAATACAAGCTCGCCTCCAAAAGCGAGACCGCCTCCTAACGTCGTAGATTTGACAATCTCGTCACGCAGGTCTGGTTCTTTTTTATACCGCCAGCCCCCTTCTAAGGTGAAATAGAGGCGGGATGTATGCCACCTACCGTGGTGCTCAAATATGGCGTACGAAACGCCACCCCCGAACATGTGATCGCTATTCTGGTCGTTAAGGATAAAACGTCCAACGGTTTGAAGGTATATCGGTGCCAGTCCGGTATAGCGGAAACTCAGTCCGCCAAAGGCAGAGGTGGCTCCCTGAAGTCCGATACCAAATTCTGAGTGATCCGTGAGGAATTTGTCTTGCTTTACATCATTATTAGTATGGTCAGCGGCTTGCGCCTGAGCTGAGAAACTGAAGGTTATTCCTACGAGAATGCAGGTTAGGGAAAAAATTATGCGTTTCATTGTTTTTCTCCTTTTTTAATGGCTATTGGCGAATCAACGGTATGAATGCCTTATGGCATTCCCCGGGCTATCAGTTGTCGGTAAAGAGATGTTCATGGCAGTAAAGACGTTCGCAACCGCCACAAATTTGCCTACTGGCAGCAGACAGACAACCGAAGGTTGGCAGCCATTTTATTTATCGGGCAATCAACAACGTTAACCTATGAGATTCGGTCGTTGATGGATAGTACACGAGGATGTCTTGTTTGTTGTCTTTGTTGAGGTTCACGAGTCGAGCATTTCGTTCGTCGTTGGGCATAGCAACTGCTATCTTTTGCGGTTTCTGCGCTAACAGTTCCGGTCCCGGGACACCAAGAAAGACGTGCAGTTCTTCCCAGGCCTTGCCGACCAGTAGGTCTGAGCGTCCATCGCCATTCACATCGCCCAGCAGGACGACTGGAAAGAGAACTCTGTGCGGCTCGAAGGGGTCAAGGGCAGGTCTAATTTTACGCGTGGTAGTGGGTTTGTGAGGATAAACTCCATTTTCCATGCGATAGAATTCGATATCTATTGAAATCGACTTGCCGAGCATCGCGCGGCTCATTCCGATAAGTCCGGTCTGAACATCTTTGAACAGAATGTCGATCTCACCATCTCCGTCGAAATCTTCTAACCATTGCGATGAATAGCCCCAAGGCAGCAATCCACCAGCGGTTCCTCGCGGTTGGATTGTCATACTAACATCCTGCGCGAACACCGTCCCATCGGGTGTTGGTGCGCCGAGATGCACCTCGTACACGCTGTGCTGTTTTCCGAGACTCCGTCCCTGTAGTGAGTGAATCAGAAGGTCAGCAACGCCGTCGCCGTTCAAATCTTGGAACCCACGCAGCACCCTCCGCTTCGTGTTCTCTCTGAAGCCAAAGATGAGTGAGAACATATTCTCACCCTTGAAATCAAAAGCGATTGAGTAGGCACCGTCGGTGTCAAATGGGATGTCTACAGTGAAAGTCTCCGCCACCGTGGAAAACATCCCGTGGGCATCTTGGCGATAAACGTCAAACTGATCAGCGTTCCAAAACACGAGATCGCTGCGTCCGTCGAGGTCATAATCGATTTGGTGGAGACGGCTCAGATACCAGAGGGCAGTCAAAGCATTTATCCCGACCTCGCGGTAGCTGCGGCTATCGTCTAAAGCAATCTTGTCGAGGAAAGGGTCAGGCGGTCCGAGTTTTATCGGAGGGGTGAACGAACCGTTGCGCAATTGCGTGGCTATCCAGAAACCGTCAATATCGGGTACTACCAGGTCGTTGAGACCGTCCCTGTTTACGTCGTGCGTAATGTCGATATGTGGAATTCCACCGTCATTCGTTGCCTTGTAGTTCGTGGTGAGTTCAACCAGCATACGTTCCGCTGCCGATTCCGGATCAAACCAATTCAGGTGCCCATGTTCGTAGGTGATTAAGCGATCGCGTCCACCAATATTTACGACATCGACGAACAACACTTCGGGACGCAGCGTTGCGTCAAGTCTCAACTCCCAAACGCTGTCGTTGAACGCGTAGATGTGCAAGTGCCGGTTGTCATTTTCGTCACTGCTCACCACAGCAAGTTCCGCGAAATCACCGCCGAGAAAAAATCCTGTTAGAATGGTTTGATGTTTCGTCGAACCCGTATCGATCTCGTGCTGCTCGAAAGTGAATTCGACGGAAGCGGATGCCATTGAACCAACCTTTTTGCTAAGCAGACCTGAACATCCCGTTAGAAGGACACTGAAGACCAGTATAAGAAAAGTATGAAATGGGTTTTGCTTTCTCATTTTTATTCTCCTTTCGGATTTCGATATATTAACATAGATAACTAAATAAACAGTGTTAACTTCATAGATAAAAAATATAGGCGACCTGCGCCAAATCGTTTTAAATTCTATGCCTGCAAACCCTGAATCGTTGTGTCAATCTCATACCCATCGTTGACAAACAGCTCACGTGCTGCAACAAGAATTTGCCGCCGCAACTGTTCTTTTTCTCTGGCTCTCCGTTCTTTAACACCCATTGCTTTACCCTTTATTTACAGAGTCATTTAACTTTACACTGTTAAGTATATCATGTATTTTTTCTTTTGTCAAATTTTTTTGCATTATTTTTTGTTTTTTCAAAAATATTCAGGAAATGTCAGGTGTTTTGAAATTCCAAGAGGTGATAGGAAAAGGAGAATATCTTTCCTTAGCGCGTTCTTGCTCTTGTTTATCTACGCGATATTTCTCGATCCATTCTTCGGAAACACTGTCGGCTTGTTTCTGGAGTCGTCGGGGACCGAACACAAGGTTTTCAGGATAAACAATTTCCAGCCAATCCATAATCCTGAGTGCTGTTTCTTCATAGGCGGGTACAAAATCCTCGTAAATTACCGTGAAGGGAGTAAGATCGTATTGGGTGAAGTACGCTTGCCACGCTGCTTCGTGAAAAACAATCTCTTGAACGAAGTAGTCGATTGCTTCAAAACTGTATTCCGGTTCTTTATCCAGTTTGGGAATGGGGTCGCCTCTTCTTTGCCACCAAATCAATGTCTGAAGTCCTTTCCATAGCGAGACGGCTTGACGTACTTTGTCTCGACGCATTATCCAGATATAATGCAGATTTGGAAATAGTTCGTTTAGCACTACATCTGGCGATACGCTTCGGTCTTTGAACCGTGGCAGTTGCAGTGCCTTGTTCATGAACTTGTCAAAATAGCCCCACATGAGTTTTGTTCCGAAGACACCGTTTGGGGTTGTACTTTTCTGTTTTACTTTATTGAGAAAGTCAATATAGTCCGTTGCTCCCCATTCTGTAGCCCAGCGTTCATCCTCCCAGAAGTATTCTCCTGGCTTGCCAGCGAGACCGGTATTCTCCAGAGCCTCGAACAGTAGGTAACCGCCACAACGCGGTGTCGCACAAATCAAATATGAGATACGTGGCTCCATACAAGGGACTCCTTTCATTTTTTTAACATAAAAGACACAAGTCTTGGCAGTTTGTTTTGATCTGTTTCATGCCACCATTCCTTGAATTCCTTGAGGCGGAATCCACTGGTTGTGGCGGCATTCAGGAAATCTGAGATGTGATGCACGAATGCCTGAATTTCTGTGGTTCCGTGAGTTGTTTGAAAGTTTGCTTGTGTGCCTTGATACTGCCTGAAAGGGTGCAGTTCAGAGACGAAGAAGTGACCGCCAGGAACCAATACACGGAATGCCTCTGAGAATATGAATTGGAGGTTTTCTATGTGTTCAAGGACGAGGTTGCAGACGACGAGGTCTACGGACGCGTTATCGCAATGCCACGGATGTGTAATGTCGGCATGCGAGAAAGTCACATTGCTGAACTTCAGTTTTTCTCTGGCGAGAGCAATCATGCCTTTTGAGAAATCGAGAGCATAAACGTTCTCACCGATTTGTGACAAAAGGTAAGTATTCTTTCCCGTTCCACAGCCGAGTTCAAGGATTGATTTGCACTGCCAATTTGCGAGTGTTTTCTCGGTAACAATCTGATCTAAATCGCGTGTACGGTTTTCATCTGAGTCGTAAGTTGTTGACCAATTATTGTATGCTTCTTGGATATTCATAATGACCGCCGCGGACGCGAAAAAACATTGCAAACGCTGCTGGGTACTTTTTATTTGCGGCAGCGGAGCCGTAACTGAACCCTATTTTTCTTGACAATAATAGAGATTTAATTTATCATTCGGTAAAAATTGGTGATTGTCATTAATTTTGCGTCAGACACTTAACATTGCCAATCTATATGTGATGAAAAGGTCAGTGCAAAGTCTGTAAATTGAGACAATAGTTAAATCCATGAATCCCTTTTTAGTGTTCTCGTCTGTGGTAGGATAGAAACACTATGAAGAAGGATCCATGGATTTACAAGCAAAATTTCCAAGTGCTTATATCTATTTAGAAAGCAGTTTGGGTTATCGGAAATGTAACCGTGTAAATTCTCAAGCGGCTATTCCTGTTTTGCTTTCGCTCATTTAGACGAGTTGATTCGACGAAAGTTCGTTTTTTATTTATGACTTTGGACCTAATATATGTATTAACAACCCTACATCTCCGCATTGAGATATAGGGTTTTGGGTTGGAAATTTGTGATGTTTCTGCATAGGAGGAAAATGTAGGTGAGAATTATAAGTCAAAACAAGTCTACCCTCGTTTGGTTGATTATTATCACTTTTGGACTGTTGGTTGCAAGTGGCAGCCATTCTGCTGTGCTTGATCCGAAAACTGTTGAAGTCGCCTATCTCTTTGACGAAGGGAAAGGCACTGTTGCTAAAGACATCTCCGAAAATGGTCGCGATGGTGATATATCTGGGGCGAAATACGTTAAAGGTGTGTTCGGAACCTGCTTGGATTACGACGGCAAAGACGACAATCTGGTTGTTACCGGCTATGCTGGAATCGGTGGCACGGATCCCCGAACGACGGTTTTCTGGTTTAAAGCCGGGGACACACGAGAGCATTCGTGGGTGAAATGGGGACCGAATTTGACAGGAGAAAAGTACTACATCCGGTCGCATCTGAGAGGTGCCGAATGTAACTTAAGAGTTGAAGTTGCTGGCGGACAAAATTACGGGGCGGACAACGTCTGTGATAAAGAGTGGCATCACATGGCGGTCGTCTTTCCCAAAGGTTCAGACGCTGTGAAAGATCACGATCTCTATGTTGACGGTGAACTTCAGACGAAGGAAGGTACCGATCAAGCGATGGACACGAATGATGAGGCGCAGGAAGTGAACATGGGTGACTTTCTGGCGCACCACCAGTTTATGTTCGGTCTCTTCGATGAAGTCGCTATTTTCAATGTGGATTTGAGTGAAGATCAGATTAAGGCGATCATGGACAACGGATTGCAAGCGGCACTCGGTGTAGATCCACAAGGGAAATTAGCCACAAGTTGGGGCATGATTAAGAAGTATTAATCCCACAAATCGAGTCCCAATAGTTTTCGTCCCAACGGGGTCAGTTCCGCGGGCCCATAGTTTTTCGCTTCCCACCCCCGCGGATCCCCCGGATAGGGACCTCGTCCCAATGCTCTTCGCTCCCGCCAGAGTGTGATACGTTCTTGTCGTCGTTCCTCATCCATCGGATTGGGAACCGGATGGAAGTTCATGTATTGCGCCAACCGCGGTTTGTCGGAAGTGTTGCGACCGTTGCCGTGCGGAAGTGCGACATGCCATATAAGCAGGGAACCGGCCTTCGCTGGGACCTGTATGAATTTTTCCCTATATATTTCCGGCGTAAGCTCTGGGACCCATGGGTTTTCCTCGTCAATCAGCGACTTGTGTGCACCGGGCCAACAGACAAAAGACCCTTGATTGTCAGCCGTATCCGTCAGAAACAGGACACCTTGTGTGTGGAACCTAACGGGCAGTTTTGAGGTGTCGGCATCCCAGTGGTACATACCCTTATGGTCCCACTCAGGATAATCGGGATGTTTCGGCGGTTTCATATTGACGCGATCCGGGTGGACCCAAATACGATGGGTATCATATACCTCGGTATAGATTTGATGAATCGGTGGATGTTGGTAGACATTCCACATGGCTTGGTGTTGGTACATCTCGACCATGCCTGCGCCGGGTTTATGCGGGGCACGATACCAGCCATCTGGGTCTGAGGGGTCCATTTCCAAAAACGCAAAAATCGCATCAATGACCGCATCGCAAAGTTCAATGGGGACGGCGTTTTCGATGACCATATAGCCGTATTCATCAAAATGGTCGTGATGTGCTTGTGTGAGTATTTCCATTTGATTTCCTTTAGTATTAGCGTTAGATTAAGAATGCTGTTGTAAGGTTGTACGCGCTGCCTGATACAAACGAAATAGGCTCTCGTGTGTTTCTTGAGCGAGTATTTGTGGATGCCATACTAATTCCCCTATCAAGTCGCTAATAACGAACCCTGATGCCATGTCCACACCACGCAGCGTACTAATGGCAAATAGAGCGGCGGCTTCCATCTCAACCGTGACAACCCCTTCCTGTTGGTAATGCTGAATTTCTGCGACTGTTTCACGGAAAAAAGCGTCAATCGTCCAAGTTGGTCCCTGTGTATAAGGAGTGCCATCAGCCTCAAGTGTCTTCATAAGTGCAGCTGTCAGATTTTTAGACGGCATCGCAGGTGCTAACGGGTCTTCCAAATAGTGATAGGAAACGCCTTCATCACGAATCGCACTGGTGCACACAACGACATCGCCAATATGAGAGGTTTTTTGTAGGCCTCCGGCAATCCCCACATTGATAAATCGCTTGACCCCGAGTTCTATGCAAATTTCGAGGAGCATTGAGACACCGGGGGCACCGATGCCATTATTGCCGCTAACTGCCACGCGATTGTCAGTTTCGGTCAGTAGATAGAATCCGCCACCTACCCCATGAACCTGCTCAACATTTTCAACCTTGGTAATACGCTCAAGCAGATTTCCTTCATAACAAAAAATGACACTTTCGGGAATAGGAAAATCGGGAATGAAGCCTTGTTTCCGGAAATAGGCAACGTGCTCTTGTGGTGTGATAATGGGGGTCGATTTATGTTTGCTCGGGAAATTCGGTATTGGCATGGTTGCTTTGAACTTTTGACGGTCTTGTTTGAATTAGAATTTATTGCAAGAACTTACGTTAAAATAATAGCACATTTGGCAAGGAAAGTCAAAAGTCATCCGATAATCCTGATTCTGACAACGAATAGGCGCGCTTGCAAGGCGCGCCTACAAGGTGCTGATATAGGATTAATGGTCTGTTGGGTTCAGATGGACCCTTGTCATACCCACGAAGTTCAGGAAATAGAACACAGCATCGTGTTTAGGTTCGATACAATTATCCTTCCCGCGAGCCGCTAACATCGCATCGATTAACATCTCTACGGCTTTTTCGATCTCGCTCACTGAGGCATCACAGCCCTTCGCGAGATCTTCAACCGATTTTTTCCCTTCTACGAGTTGTCTCAAAATAGCGACGATGGTGGGATTTGTGAAGAGACTCGCAAGATTCGCAATCGCGGCATCCGGTACGCTTGATAGGAAATTATCAACACTGGTGGTCCAGAGCGAGAAGCGATTTGACTTTTTTCCGCCGGTGGTGCGGTAACTACCCCCATAACACCACGCAATAGGTTCCTCAGCATTCTGGGGGAGCCGACATAATATTGATACTGCTTCCCGTTTCTCAGCCTTAAGAAAGGCATCCGATTCATCTGCGATAACCTGAAGTTGCTCCTGCAAATCGGCAATCTGACGCTGCATTTCTTCAAGACTTGCCCTAAGTTTGGATTCGTCTCTGACTTCCTTTGTCATGGTCGTTTCTCCTTCTAATTGGCTTTGGGTGTAATGTTCCCCTTCGGTTGTAATCTCGAGTGCTTCTCGGATCATAAATGCATACTTCCTTAATCGTTGCCTTGCACGACGGATCCGACTCTTAATCGTATTCTCTGAGACCCCTAAGGTCTCGCCTATTTCTGAAGAGGTCATCTCTTCAAAGTAGTGGAGCGTGATAACCTCGCGGTCACTCTCCTTCAATTCCGCAAGCAGTTTTTTGACGAGATCGCGTTGCACTTCGGTAGTCGCTTTTGCATGTTCCGTTGCGATATACCGAGAGTACGCCGCTCCCTCTATTTCCGAGATGTGAACTTCTTCCAGCGACCTGATTTGTAGTCGGTTTTTTCGGAACCATGCGATACAAAGGTGATCTACAATCGCATATAGCCACTTTGAAAACTGTGCTGGATGGTTTAGCGTGTCAAGTTTCTGGTAAACTCGCAGAAAAGTCTCCTGTGTAATATCCTCGGCAATCTGAAAATCCCCTATTTTCCGCAACGCCCGGGCATGAACCTGCCGTTGATACTTTTGAATCAAATTCTCAAAAGCCTTCTCGTCACCCGCAAGTATACGCTGGATGAGTTTAACATCGTCTTTTTTCATCAGACATCTCCAGAAAGACTATTATTCCGTCCACATTTTCTTTTTGTAGGAGCGAGTGTTTTTGCTCCGTCCGCGTCACTATATAGTGACGCGAACTCAGAGAAAAAGGTGCATAATTTTGAAGAAATAGATTTAGAGAGGAAATATCTGCTGGAAAGTTTTGTTTAAAGTTGAAAGCTTGTAGTTGGCGAGGTTGGAATGCGGATCGCATGAATCAGAATCAACGGTATGAAGTCCGTATGGACTTCACCGAGTATGAATGCCGTATGGCATTCACTGGGGCGTATACGCCACAAAACCTCGCCAGCAGTATTTATCTATCGGATTTGGTGTGTCCAAGATGCACGGTTGTCATACTCACGAAATTCAAGAAAAAGGAAACAGCATCGTTGTGCGGTTTGATGAGATTGTCTTCTGTACGCACCACCAACGTTGCTTTCATTAGCGTCTCCAAGGTTTTCTCTACTTCACTTTCTGAGATGTGGCACGCTTGTGCGAGATCTGCGACCGATTTTGAACCGTCCACTAACTGTCTTAGAATGGCAATGACGTTGGGTTCTGTGAAAAGACTTGCGAAATTCGCGATTTCCGTATCCGGTGCTTTGGATAGGAAACTGTCTATGTTATCCGACCAAAATGCGACACGACACTTCTTTTGGTTGGGAGACGTGCCGTAAGCACCCAAATAACCCCACGAGATCTGCCGTTCACCGTTGGGGAGTTGACATATCGTCTCAAATGCATCGTCTTTTTCTGAGTGACGGTCATCAGGTTCATGACCAATGAGGGTATTTGTGCCCACGAGGAGTAGACCGATGGTCACTGTGACTGCAAAACATAATGTTATCGGGTGAGTGAGAAGCCCGCGTTTCGAGTTTTCTAAAAACATTGAGTGGTTCCTTTCTGCCACTTAGGGCAAGGGAGATTTAATTATAGAAAGAGCAGGCAGAAAATCTACGTATCTGTTTAATTCTCAGGCCTGATATGCCCAAGATGTACGATTGTCATACTCACAAAGTTCAGGAGGAAAGAAACGGCATCGTTTTTGGGTTTAATGAAATTGTCTTCCGTGCGTTCCACCAATGTTTCATCCATTAACGTCGCTACAGTTTCCTCTACTTCACTTTCAGAGATGTTACACGTTTGTGCAAGATCCGCAACAGATTTTTTATCTTCTACCAATTGTCTCAAAACGGCAACGACGGTTGGATTTGTAAAGAGATTTGCGAAATTCACAAGGTCAGCATCTGGTGCTTTAGATAAGAAACTGTCAATGTTAGTGGACCAGAATGCGATACGCTTGGTCGTTTTATTGGGAGAGGTGCCATAAGCACCCACGTAACCCCACGAGATCTGCTTTTCGGCATCCAGGGGGAGATGGCATATAGTCCGAAGTGCTGCACTTCTTTGGGGGTCATGGAGCTGCATATCATCGGCGTGAAAAACGTCTGATTCAGCTGCGACAACCTTAATTTCTTCTTGTAACTCAGCAATCTGACGCTGTAGTTCTTTCAACCTTGCTTCGATCTTGGCTTCATCTCTCGTTTCCTTTGCCATGCTGGTCTCTCCTTTCATTTGCTCATGGGAATTGTGTCTCCCTTCGGTTGTAATGTCGAGGACCTCTTGAACCATAAATTCATACTTCTTTAATTGTTGTCTCGCACGATGGAGGCGACTCTTGATAGTATTTTCTGATACACCTAAGAACTCACCTATTTCTGGCGATGACATCTCTTCAAAATAGTGGAGTGTGATGACCTCGCGGTCCCGCTCCTTCAACTTGGCAAGCAGCTTTTCAACGAGATCGCGTTGTGCCTCAGCAGTCGTTTTCGCCTGTTCTGTGGCAACATATTCGGAGTACGCCTCTGCCTCTATTTCCGAGATGTCGGTTTCCTCCAGCGGTTCCGTCTGAATCCTATTTTTTCGGAGCCATGCGATGCAGCGTCGATGCGCAATCTGATGGAGCCATCTTGTGAACTGCGTTGGGTCTTCCAAGGTGTTGAGTTTCTGATGGACTTGCAGAAAAGTTTCCTGCACAATATCTTCGGCAATCTGAAAATCGCCAACTTTTCGCCATACGAATGTATGGATTTGCTGCCAGTACTTTCTTACCAAACTTGCAAAGGCATTCTGATCGCCGTTGAGGATACGCTGAATTAACACAACATCATCACTTTTCATCAAACATCTCCAGGAAACTTGTTTGCTAATAGGACTGGACGGTTCACACATTTTGGAATAGATGCACTTAAAAAGTGCCAGACAATTCTCCACCCCGTCACTATATAATGACGCGAGTTAGGTGAAGAAAGGTGCATAATTCTGGAGAGAAGGACAATGGGTTCAAAATAACGGATAGGTTTACTTGACGACCCTTCCATCAATATACTGCTCCGCGATGGTGTGTCCGCAGAGGCTTAACACTGTCGGAAAGACATCGACAGAACGGATGTACGGTTCGACGATTGGATAATTCGTGGCAAGTGGAATGTTTAAGTGTTCCGCTATTAAGGCACCGTGCGTCGCGTGATGCTCTGGGACTTCATAGCGGGCGCGTAGGTCGTAACCGCTCTCGGCACTGAGGACCAAATCTCCGGTGCGTTGGCTCTTGAATATCTGCCATAACTGAACAATTCCATCTGGATATGGAGTGTCGTATGTTTCATGTAGCGCGTCCCGCGAAGACAGATTCTTGTAGTGGATGCCGTATCCGAGTGGGTCTGTGCCAGTAAACCGATAGGAGAAGCGTAGCGCGTCTGCGGATTTAGAAGTTATAGCCACGCCCTGTGGATTTTCGCAAGTTTTGTTTTGCAAGTGACAAGAAATTCTCCCTTGTCCGGTTCGGCTTTGAACAATGATGTTCCCCGTTTCGCTCTGCCCTGCAACGAGTCCCAATCCCTCCAGTTCAATCAGTGAACCAACGACACCCATTTGCTGAAGTTTCTCGAAAGGCGTACGTGTTCCCCATCCCTTTCCGTCCGAGTTGTTTTTGAAGTAGAGGTGTGTCATTCCGTTCCCGGATACCATACTCGCCGAGACGGCACCTTGTCGCCAAACCTTTGGATAATGCAGGCATCGCCAGCCGCCGTCATCTAAATGCTGAGGGACATCAATGTGCGTGTGTGTGTCGGTCATTCCGTGATCACTGGTAATCAAGATGAGCGTTTTTTCAAGCGTGTTCGCCTTTTGCAAAAGATGAACAAGTTTGCCGATCGCCGTATCTATTTCTCGGTAAGTCTGAAGTACCTGTGGAGATTGTATCTCTGTGAGGTGTGAAAAGGTATCGACTGCAGGAAAGAGGCACATCACAAACTTGTCACCCGCTTCGACGGCTTTATGTAGGTGATGCGTAGCGATCTTGTTAACGAATCGCCAGCGATGGGAGAAATGGGCATAAGTATAAAGGAACGGTTTAATCCAACGGGTTCGGTTTTTAGAAGGTGGACACCCGCGAGTGAGGAGGTTGTAAATATTGCTTGCGGGTGAGAAGAAATTGAAGAGTGTCGGATAGCCTATGGGTAAATCGGCTTCAAAACGCAGCCCGTCGATTCCCATATAACTGCAGATGCCGGGACGTTTGAAACGGTGTGGGAAATGAAAATCCGATTTAGACAACCACCGGATACCCGGAATATTCGCTGTGCCGGGATACAACCCCATAAAAAAGGGGAGAAAGGCGGGACCTGTTGTTGAAGGAAAGACGGAGACAGCCTTGTTCAAACTGCCGCGATCCACGACGTGTTTCTTGATATTCGGGAGGTCACCATTTTCAAGTAACCCTCTAAACACTGTGTAGGGTGCTCCATCAATTAAAATAAAAACCAAGCGTTTGAAGGACGGTTCGGTTAATGCCATTACTCCTCCCTAAATATATCAATATTTATCAGTGAGAGCGGTCTATGAATCCTTTCCTTGGGTATAAGTTTCCCAGAGTGCTTTCGGATTTTCGACAGAGAGGCCAACGTTCCCACATTCGCCGCAGACAGTTGCGCGCAACGCTTCTCTGTGAGCCTTCTTAAAAATCATAGCATCGGGGTTACCCTCTACTTCGACTTCAACATCTTGTCCCATTCCGGCTTCGTAGCGATCCCGAATTCTCAAATTAGGCATGACCTTCTCGGATCCACATCTGCCACATTTCATCGCTGGCATCTGGCTATACCTCCATATTTCAGTATTTCGTGCTTATACAAACTATTATATCCTGAATCGTTAGCAGTGTCAATCTTTCTAATTCGAGAGCATAGACTCCCTGTAGCATAGGAGACCGTTAGCCTGTGCTATACGTATCAAAATTTAATTTGACAATCTATTATGTAATGTTGTATAATAATTACATGTAATTAAGTTATATGTGTTTAAAGAACAAAGGAGATTTTACAATGTCAGAATATGAAGGAAAACACGGGAGAAAAAGACACCGTGAAAGAAGAAGAAAACATAAGCGCGAAAAGGGAGAACGAAAAAGAGATAATGTCGTAATGGTCAGGGTCGATGAGGAGAATCTCAACCGGATTGATGAGCTTGTGGAGACCGGACAATTTAACAGTCGTTCTGAAGCGACGGCGTTTCTGATCAGTGAGGGCATCAAAGCCAAACAGCAGATGTTCGAGCAGATGGCGGATAAAATTTCTCAGATTCAAGATTTGAGAACTGAGCTGGAGGCAATGATTGCCGAAAATACAAAAGCGTCCGAATCTATCGGGCAAAATGGAGAAAGTCGATGACACGAATCACTGTCGCGCTTATGTTAATTTTGTGTTTTCTTGTCGGGACTTTGGTGCTGGCGCAGCAACGAAATCGAACTGAACCAAAAGTGCCTGAAGGCGTAACGGTACATCGGGATATTGCTTATGTTACCGATGGGCACGAACGCCAGAAACTCGATCTCTATGTGCCGGACACGGGCGAAAACCTACCCCTCATTATTTGGGTGCATGGAGGTGCTTGGCTCGGTGGCAGCAAGGAACGTTATGCACCGATGGAATATCTCAAATCGGGCTATGCGGGTGCGAGTATCGGCTACCGGTTGAGCCAGCACGCTATCTTTCCGGCACAAATCGAAGACGTGAAAGCCGCGGTGCGGTGGATCCGCGCGAATGCAGAAACCTATCGTCTCGATCCGAATCGATTTGCGGCATGGGGTTCTTCTGCGGGTGGTCATCTCGTTGCTATGCTCGGCACAGCCGGTGATGTAACCGAATTTGAGGTGGGTGAAAACTTGGGAGTGTCCAGTCGGGTACAAGCCGTCGTTAATTACTTCGGCCCCACAGATTTCCTTCAGATGGACACGCATCGCCTCCCAGATGGATTGGTTCATGACGCACCTGATTCGCCAGAGTCTAAATTGGTCGGTGGCCCCATTCAAGGGCATGAGGATCGTGCAGCGAGAGCGAATCCTATCACGTACGTCTCCAAAGACGATCCACCTATTCTGATTATCCACGGGGATCAGGATAAACTTGTTCCGTATCACCAGAGCGTGTTATTGAAAGACGCTCTTGAAGCAGTGGGCGCACCGGTTGAGTTTTACATAGTGGAAGGCGGCGGTCACGGTAGATTCACAGATCCGAAAGTCCCAGAATTAACAAAAGCCTTTCTTGAAGAACATCTGAAGCCGTAATGTGGGACGGTTTCCGATTGACGTATTTCAACACAGTGCTATTATTGTTTTGCGGGATGTGCTATACTCTCTGAAAACTATTTTTGGAGAGACACAATGCGACTTTTCACTTTTTCACTACTTGTTATCGCGACTGTTTTCATACTCGGTTGCGCTGAGAATAGATTAGATGTTGTTCTTGACCAGTTGGACCGACCCACCTACGAAGTTGTTGACGAGGTCGCAGGCTGTTACGACTATTTACTGGGTGACCTAACACAGTACTACATCGCCTTGGATAAGGTCTGTGTGGATTTATTGGTAACCGGGAAAACGCTTGAGGAATTAGCTGTTGATACAACCATTTCTACAATCCTATCGGATACCGACACATATCACGCCGAATATGTAGAACTTGAGGCTTTTGTGATTGCCATCAACGATGAGGATATAGTGATTGCAGATGTGAATAATGACCTCACCAGTAATATTCTTATTATCATTGAGGATGGCACAGGATATATTGACAATCTCACGCGGGGCAGTCAATATAAGTTTCTAATTCAAGTTATCATTGCTGATGTCGGCAACCTCGGTCGACTTCTTGCCGAACCGATAGCAGTAGAGAACGAGTGATTACCAGTGAAGGTGGTGACACGATGATTTTCGATACCACTTGTGAGGTACGATACCATCACGGCAAAGAGCTAATGGAGTTACTGCGTCGCTGATTCTGTAATCGTGAGTATCTGGTTGGGCACGACATCTCGGATTGTATCCACGACCCCGCTGGGCCAGCTCACCTCAATACTGTCGATGCGTTTGTGGGTACCGATGCCAAAATGCAGGCGTAAGTCGTTTTGAGAGAGATAACCCGACCCACCCCGTACTTCATCAATCTGAATCAAATCGCCGGTCTGAATTTTTACCCGTGCACCGATACCTGCCCGATTGCTCCGCGTCCCAATCGTACGAATCAGAATCCAATTGCCGTGATTTTCACTATCGTTGCGAAGGAGTTGCGGGGTATCATTGGCGTTGGAGATTAGCACGTCCAAGTCACCGTCGTTATCGTAATCCCCTGTGGCGAGACCACGACTCACTTTAAGTGCCTGTAACCCACTTCCGGCTTTCATTGAGACATTAACGAAGTGTCCCTGTCCATTGTTAATCAAGAGGTAGTTCTGCTGCGGATAGGTCGTTGTGTCGTCGTATTGTTCGACCGTGTCTTGAAGATGGCCGTTGGCGATGAGCAGGTCTTTGTCCCCGTCGTTGTCTACATCGAAAAAATCGGCACCCCAACCGACATAGGGGAGACTCTCAGCCATACCCGCCACAAACGATACATCTGTGAAGAAGCTGCCGTTATCGTTGCGATAGAGGGCATTCGGTTGTTGCTGATAGTTGACGGCGATGAGGTCTAAGCGGCCATCATTGTCATAATCTCCAAAATCGACCCCCATTGTTCCCTGTACGTTCCCGTTTTCGTCAGCCTCCACGCCTGCCATCCAGCCGACATTTGTGAATGTCCCATCACCGTTGTTGTGATAGAGAAAATTCTCCCCGGCATCGTTGCCGACATAACAATCTACGTCTCCATCGTTGTCGTAATCCCCGAACACGACCCCCATCCCTTTTCCGTCTTTATTATAGACTCCGGCAGTGGTGGTGACATCGGTAAACGTGCCATCGCCATTATTGCGATATAAGGTGTCTGGTGAACCTTCAAAGCTTTCCGGTGGGCAGTAAGTCGCCACGCCTTTTTGTGTGCAGTTGATATGCGTTTCAAAGTCAAAGTCGATGTAGTTAGCGACGTACAAGTCAACAAAGCCGTCGCTGTCATAATCGGCGAAGGCGCAGCCAAGACTCCAACGGTTGTCTCCGACCCCGGCGTACTGTGTGACATCCGTGAAAGTGCTATCGCCGTTGTTTCGGTAAAGCACATTCGCACCAAAATTCGTCACATATAAATCCAGATCGCCGTCGTTGTCGTAGTCAGCGGCAGCGCAACCCGCACCGTAACCAGTATCTCCAACGCCTACTTGTTCCGTGACATCCGTGAAAGTGCCGTCGCCGTTGTTATGATAAAGTCGATTGGTGGGGAGTGTAGGTGAATGAGAGCCGGGCAAATCTGCGCTGTTAACGAAATATATATCCGGTAAACCGTCCGCGTCATAGTCAAAAAAAGCGACACCCGATCCAACCGTTTCCAAAAAATACCGCTGCCCGCTCCTGCCGTCAACGTGCTGAAACTGGATACCTGCCTCTTCTGTGACAGCAGTAAATGAAATTTTACCTTCGGTATCCGCCCAGCAGAAGGCATTAATTAAACAGGTTGTGAGAAATAGACAGATTGTGTAGCGCATAATAGGCTGTCAGCGATTAGCCATTAGCAGTCAGCAAAGAGATGTTTGATTAACCGAAAGTCTCTTTTACTAATAGCTGACGGTTGTTGGAATCACCTCAAGATTAGTCTGACTCCTTCTTTTTCGCCTCGCGCACCTGATGAAGGTATGCTTGTGCCTGTTTGTTATCGGGTGTCAGTTTAAGAGCCTTCTGAAAAGTGGCTTCAGCCCGATTATAATCTTTCATGGCAAGATAAATCGCGCCGAGCATGTTGAGATTTTGCGCATTTGGGGTCATTTCAGTCGCTTTTTCAGCGAGTTGACGGGCGATTTCCAGATGGTGCGCAGATTCGTTTGGCTGATCGGACTGTTGATACAGTAGACCGAGCATCAGATGTCCTTTGATATATCCCGAATTAACACCAACTGCGGTTTTGTAGACGGTAACCGCCTTACTGCCCTGTTGATTCTGAATATAGAGTGCGGCGATTTTATCGTAAGCCTCCATCAGAGAGGCATCTTTGAGGATCGCGGCTTTATACTGCTCAAACGCTTTTTGGGGTTGCCCGTGGTCTGCGTAGATTTTCGCAAGTGCCATATAACCGTCAGGATCGTCCGGTTTTTCACGAATTTTCTGCTGTGCGGTGTCAAGCGCATCTTGAAATTCTCGAATCTGCTGTGCAATCTCGTGTTGCTGCGCTGCCGCTTCAACCTGTCCGAGGCGGAAATAACAACGCGCAAGGTTATGGTGAAGCGCGAGGTCTCCCTGACGGTGCAGAAGCACACGCTCATATTCGAGAACCGCTTTCTCATACTCGCCGATCTGCTGATAGACAAAGCCGAGTTCAAATCTTGCCGGTGTGTAATCGGCGTTAATTGCCAGCACCTGCTGAAAATCGGCGATTGCCCTCTCATACTCTCCCTGTTTAGTGTAGACGATGCCGCGATTACAGTGTATCTCTGGCGATGGCAACTTCAGTTCAATCGCCTGTGTATACGTTTCCAGCGCAAGGTCAAACTTGAACTGAGCGAGGTAGATGTTGCCCAATCCGAGATATGCTTGCGGCAACGTGGGATCTAATTCGATGACCTTCTGATATTCGCGGAGTGCCTCATCGAAGCGTTGATCGCTGACCAACGTTTCCGCCTGCCGATAGTGCCGTAGCAACAGTTCGGAGGGTTGGGCACTCACCGTGAAGCTTGAACAAAAAAGGATAAGAGCGATTAGAAGCAGATGTCTCATTGATGTGCTTGTTTGATTTGACCCCATGTCACTGAAAGTTTGCCACTCGGATCGACAGCAGCGGTTGTGCTGAAAATTATATCGCCCAACACGCCAGGACTGTTGTCATTTTCAAAATCACTCGACCACGCCATCGCCCCCCCTTGGGGTGGATCGTAGACGGGATCAACGTCCATCACCGTAATATCGAATCCGATGACATCGCCGTCTTCCGGTTTTATACGTTTTCCGTAGTAGGGTTCAAAAATTTTCCATGGCATGCGCACCTCAAAAGTGTAGCTGCCTCCATCGTTTTTCGCCATGATGTGTCCCTTTGCTGGACTGTTGAGTTCCGGGTCCTCGACTTGCCCGTCTCTTTGAAATGCAGCACCTGCACCGCGTGCAGTCAATGGGACAATCTCCCAGAAGGTATCATCCGGTTCGTAAGTGCTAATCGCGGCAACAGCAGCGGTATCAAATTTCTTGTTTCCGAACTTTTTGGTAGGTGCATCGTGTTTAGTATCGAAACAGAACCAATACCCATCAAAATTCCTGCTGTCTCGTGCTGCAAAAGGTGGATCTAACTCGTTGATATCGTCATCAACGACTTCAAAGGCGAAATAGAGATTGTCATCATCCCACATGGTCATCCATGTAACATGGAGATCATCGTCGCCATCGATCTGTCCGCGGCTCACACGGTCCCCACCTTTATTTGTGTTGCGACCGGCACCGCCGCCTGCAACAATTTGATACCAATCCTGCGGTTTTGTGGTAATCTCTTGCGCGAGGCTCCTAACGATCTCCCATTCTACAAGGTCGCCATCAATAGTGATGTCTCCTCTCCTCGGTGCACTGATTGCCTCTCCACCAGAATGGGCAAACCCATCTGTTGTGAGGAGGATTAGCCAGATTGAGATGAGCGTGCCAACAAACAAAATAAGCGTTCTTTGGGCGTTAGTTGCGAATTTCATGAAGTCTATCCTCCGTATTTTTACTGAAATCTCTGGAAAGGTTTATGCTGAATTGTCTTAGAATGTTAATGTTATTGTCTTAGAATGTTAAGGGCGAAATAAAGTCTCCACCCATTTTCTGCGTAGGAAAAATAAGGGAAATAGCGGTTAATCAAGGATTGTTGTTCTCTCCAGTTTCAAATTAGGGGCAAGCCCGTTCGTAGTAGGGCAATTCATTGCCCATTCGGGACGTGTGATGAATCGCACTACTACAAACTAACCCTTAAATCCAAGGTGGACAGACCACTATTTGTAACCGCGTTTGATCTCACCCCATCTCAATGGCAATTTGCCTTCGGGGTCAACAGAAGTTGCACTGCCGACAACCTCAGTGGAAATCATGAGATCGCCGAGTACACCCGGGCTATTATCGTTTTCAAAATCACTCGACCAAGCGACTGCGCCACCAAGCGGCGCGGCATACGTGCCGGGAGCGTCACCATCAATATCTGTGATTGTGATGTCGAATCCGATGACCAAACCGTCTGTAGGCGCGAGGGCTGCCCCAAAAAAGGGTTCAAAAACCGACCAGGGCAGGCGTATCTCAGCGGAATAACCTGTTCCCGTTTTCTGACCTGCGACGTGTCCGTTGCCGGGATCACCTAACTCTGGATCAGTCGCGGCACCTAACGATTGGGACCATGCACCGCTTGTACCATCAGTCGTTACCGGTGCGAAAATCCAGTAATGGTCGTCCGCTTCATAAGTGCTGTTGTTGGCGACATGTCTCGTTTCAAACTCGTGGTGTGGAAACTCGAATACGGGGGCATCGTGCTTGGTATCAAACAGCAACCATATCCCGTCAATATCCCCGTCCCGAGAGGCGAGATCGTTAGCGTAAGCATGATGCATATCGTCGGTGATGTCAAACGCGAAATAGAGGTAGTCGTCGTCCCACAACGTCGCCCAGCGCGCTAAGAAATCGTCGTCGCCATCGAACTTACCGCGACTGACACGGAGCCCACCGTCGTTTGTGTCGGCACCCGCACCACCACCCGGAATAATTTGATACCAGTCTTGGTTATGTTTCGGATCGCGCGGGTCTACAACGATGTCTTGCAACGGGGACGCTTCTTGAAAAATAGCGTCCCATTCCGCCTCATCGAGCATGCCGTCAATTGTAATAGGCGTTTCGGTCTTTTTGGATGTTACTTCACCACCTGAATGTGCCAGCACCGACACTGTGGACAGCGCAAATAAAACACAGCAGGCGATAGTAAATAGATTGGCTTTTATAGAGAATGGTTTGTTTGGAAAAAACATTGTAAACCTCCTATGGATGATCTTTGTCCTAAAAGGCAAAGACGTTTCAGCCTTTTGTAAAGACATGCTTGGTGTCTGGATTTCGCAAGCAATAGGTACGTCGGTAAGACAAACGGACAGGATAGTTGCCATCGCGTGTCGTTGTGAGGATATTGAGATGCCTCAATTACCAGATGGCTTCTGTGGCAATTCTATGGTATGTGAAAATAAAAGTCAAGTTTTTTAATGGCTATAGCAGTTGCTGACTGCCATTAACGTTTTAAAGCAACCGAAACGCCATCACGGAGCGGGATAATCGTCGTGAAGACCTCAGGCGAACTATAAAGAAGTCGTGTTACCTCTCTAACACCGATTGTAGCCTCATGGAACCATTGCTCTTGTTCATTAAGCCCTTCTGGAGCACTCCCCGGTTCCTGCGTGACGACGCGTCCACCCCAAATCATGTTATCCGTAATGAACAACCCACCACTTCTGAGTCGCGGAATCGCCTTCCGAAACGCTTCGGGATACCCGTCTTTATCAATGTCGTTGTAGATAATGTCAAACTCGCCTTCGGTTTCGTCTATGATTTCAAGGGCATTGCCGACGCGATAGTCGATGCGGTCTGCGATACCACCGCGCGCAAGATATCCCGCGGCGCGATCGGCGTTCTCCTGCGATCCATCGGTACAAATAATAGAGGCTTCCGGTTTTTGCAGTGCCTTCGCCATCCAATACGCCGAATAGCCGAAACCTGAACCCATCTCAAAAATACGGGTCGGGTTCGTCAGCAACACCAACTGATGTAAGACGCGTCCGACGAGCGGTCCCACAATCGGAAAGCGGTTTGCCCGTGCGTGTGCTTCCATCTCTGTGAGGACTTCGTCGCGTTCAGGAATGATGCCGAGTAGGTAGTCGTCAATTGACGGGTGAAGAATATCCAAGCGTTGCATAAATCACTCCTGTTTTGTCTGATAGTGAATTGAAACCTATACATCCGAATACCTGCAAAAATTGAACGAAAACCGCTTCAGACAACGGACGAAGCGACCAGAGTTTAATAGTTAAAAAACTTCTTTTCTCCAGCGTTCAAGTGGATGTTCACGTGGCGTGAGTGGCATAGGTATCCGAGCCCCTTGCCGATGCGATTCCCATGTCGCATGAATCATTTCAAGGCAATCGCGCCCGTCTCTACCACTCGCGAAGGGGTCCCGGTTTTCTTCGATGGCTTCAATGAGATCGCGCAGCATGAGACGTTGCAATAGCAACCGTATAGATGCCTTATCTCGTGGATTGCCTTCTTCGTCAAGGTCTTCAGCGGATAGATGCACCGGCTCCCACGCCTCTGCAGGTGTTTTGTGTTGTCCTTTGTGGATAAACATCGTTGTGCCGACACTCTCTCGGATGGCAATTCTGCCTTCCGTCCCAATAATGTTGATACCGTAGGCGTTATCGTTGGTCTCCGGTTGGGCGAGGAATTGCACATCGGCGTGGATACCGTTCTTGAAACGGAAGGCAGCGTGTCCACGCTCCCCAAGCACAAGTCCTGCATCTCGATCGAATGCGTGGACCTCTTGTGTGTGTTTGATGTCGTCAACGGTTGATTCGCGACCGTCCATCTGCACGAGGTGTGCGTGCGTCCATTCGACATCACCAGCGAAGAGACGCAACCAATCGTAGAGATGCGTACCCATCTCCATGAGCGAGTTGCCCACCTTACGTCCGCCTTTATCTGTTGCCTTCATCAGGACAACATCGCCAATCTCGCCTTTTTCAATTAGCGAAAGGACGTGACGGTTATATGGACTGGCGCGTTTGATGTGGTTGATGGCAAACTTGACCTGATACTGGTCGCAGGTTTCGACCATCTCGTCGGCTTCAATAAGGTTTAGGGCAGTCGGCTTTTCACAAAAAACGTGGATACCACGCTTTGCCGCTGCGATTGTCGGGGGATGGTGCATGGGTGCTTGTGTCGGAACGATGACGATGTCGGGTTGCTGTGCGTCAAGCATCTTCTCGTAGTCGTCATAGATGGCTTCGACCCCGAACCGTTCGCTCCACGCCTTTGCTCGCTCTGGATTGATTTCTGCACCGGCGACGAGTTCGCAGTTCGTTTCTAACTTTACTGCTTCTGCATGCGCTCCACCCATGCCGCCCAAGCCGATAATTGCTATACGATAAGTGTTCATGGTGTCTCCAAATCGTGCTACTAAAGCGCAATTTGTCTTTGCTTTACATTATTTGCGAAGAGGATATGTGCTTCGTTTGCGTCTATCATAGCAACTTCAGCACCAGAATTCAACAAAAAATTGAAGAAAGAGTCATGGGGACGGTTGAATAAAAGAAGGGATGGATTATCGGGGTGTCTAAGCAAATATGAAGGATAACACTTAACACTCCCAATGCTTTCGCTTTGGGTCCAACCCAGTCAACTCGTAGGTTTGCAAGTGATTTTTAATTTGACAAACAACGTCAAAATGTGGTAAAATTAGAGTATCAGGTTGGCAAGTCTTACAAGAATTACCGCTTGGTAATTGACTTGCCTCCCACTTGTAAGGGGATAAACGCCTGATACCTGATATACCATGATAAAGACGCACAAAATCGCATTACGCCCAAACCGCGATCAGATTGCGTGGTTTTACCAGCAATGTGGGTATGCAAAATTTGCGTATAACAATGCCCTTTCGGACTTCAAAGTCAGTTTGTCAGATAACGTGTTTCGTTCAGAGATTGACCTTAACAATCGCTGGAACAAACGAAAATACGAACACGACTGGGTGAAAGCACAAGACCAACGCGCGGGGCTTTACGCCATCAAAAATCTCGGTCGTGCGATAGAGCATTGGAAAGAAAAGCGCGCAGGCTTCCCCAAGTTTAAGAAACGCGGGTGTAGGCATTCCTACACAACCGATGAGCAAGCTGTCCGCATGCAAGGCAAACGTATCAAGTTACCGAAAATCGGTTGGATACGAACGTTTGAGGAACTCCGTTTTAAGGGAAAAATCGTATCTGTTACCATCTCAAGAACAGGGCATCGGTGGTTTGCGTCTGTATCTGTAGAAGTGCGACCGCCGATCCATCGATGTCCAGCGTCGTCAGCATTTGTAGATTGGTTTGGGTCTCAAGTCGATATTGGCACACCTCACCAGATAGAACGCTCCATCTACCCCACTATCGGCATAGACGTAGGTATCAACACACTGGCAACGCTCGACGATGGAACGAAGTATGAGAACCCAAAACCCCTTAAGCGTTACGAGCGAAAGTTAGCCCGTGAGCAAGGCAAGTTAAGCCGAAAGGTGTTCTTAAGCCAGAATTGGTATAAGCAAAAGCGAATTGTAGAGCGACTTCATTATCGAGTTGGATGTATCCGAAAAGACGCTCACCATCAAACGACAAGCGATATTCTCAAGTGTGCAAGTCGTATTGGTATTGAGGCACTACGGGTTTCCAACTTGCTGAAGAATCGGAAGTTAGCAAAGGCGTTATCAGACGCAGCACTTGGTGGTTTTCTTGAGAAGTTAAGAACCAAAGCCGAATCGTTTGGAATACCGGTTGTCCAAGCAGATAGGTTCTTTGCCAGTTCTAAGACCTGTAGCAATTGCGGGCATAAGAAAGACGACCTAACGCTTTCAGATAGAGAATATCAGTGTAACCGTTGTGGAACGTCCATAGACAGGGACATAAACGCAGCAATCAATTTAAAGAACGTCGCGGTGGGGCACACCGAGACATAAAACACTTGTGGAGTTTCTGTAAGTCCTCCACTTGTGGGAGGCACGAAATGACGAAGCAAGAATCCCACTCCTTTAGGTGTGGGAGTGTCAAACCAGAAGTTTCAACTATGCCTTGGAAAAAATATGGCAAGCACTCTAAAGAACATGGTATAATAATGGTTGAAAAACGACTTGAAAAGGAGATAGTCCAATGAATAAAATAATTTCGTTAGACCAACTTCCACCTCAAATTGAAAACTTACTACGGTCAAATTGGGCAGGGCATGAAAGCCTTGTTCTTGAACACAATGGGAAGCCTATAGCAGCGATTGTCTCAATGGATGAGTATCGAAAATGGCATCTGAACGAGAGTGAAAACGCCTTTGACTATGAGCTCCCTACAGATCTGCTTGAGGCTTATCATAGGTTGTTGGATAAGAAATTCTCTACCGGCCTAACGTGCCAAGAGGAAATCGAATTGACCCAGTTGAACCGGCAGCTTAACGATGCGGAAGCATCACAGCCGCTCATACAATCGATGCAGAGGCGTGCAGCACTAGAAAATGAAAGTTGGAAACAAAGATTTGAGGAGGTTGCCACCACGCTGCGCGAATTGAAGGAGCTGATGTGAATCAAGGCACTTCTCCTCGTATCCATCGACGAGAGTTACCACCTGTGATGCGCGGCAGAACGGGATATCGAAATGCTGAGCCTCATCTTCGCAAAGACTTCGGTTTCCGATGTGCTTATTGCGGGATTCACGAACAAGCAAAGGGCGGTCCTCAAGCCTTTTGTATTGACCATTTCAAACCACAAAGTAGAGGCGGACCTGTCAATGACTACACCAACCTATATTGGGTCTGTATCCCGTGCAATATGATAAAACACAACAAATGGCCAACAAGCGAGCAATTTCGTCGTGGGTATCGCTTTGCAGATCCATGTTCCGAACAAGATGTAGGTGTTCATTTCATCGAATCCGATGAGGGTTTGCTTCAACCCCTTACACCTTGTGGTGAATACCATATCGCTACGCTCCGTCTCAATCGCTCCTGGCTGCAGCAACATCGTTATGACCGAAGCCAGAAGTGGAAACGACTTAACGAAGCCTATCAATTGCAGGACGAACTCAAGCGTGTTATTGAGGCGAGACCAACAGACGAGGTAACACGGACAATACAACGCCTACTCTCTTTTCTGTCACAAGAGATTGAGGTGTTGCGAAACGAACTATCAGTGGCCATACCAATGTGGCAAAACTTCTAAAGGACGCGGTGTGACACTGACTGAAAATAGCACTTCGGACGGACATAGAAAATGAGTTGGTTAAAATTAAAAAATCTTACCCAATGCGATTTAGACGATTATACACATAGCACTCCGCTGGAGTGCAGCTCCTTCAGGTACATCTTTCTATAGACATGTTGCTCCGCTGGAGCAAAAGACGTATTCCCTAACTGCTAATCCATACTACATTTTTAACTTGACATAAGTTAGCAAAGATAGTATAATATATCATAAGATTTTTCAAAGAGAGAAAGGCGAATATTGTATCAATCTCCAAAACGCCGGTGCCGAAACCGACACAACATTTTCAGCGGACTACACAAATTTCTCATTGACAGCTAACAGCCAATCGCCACAAAAAAATGTTACACTTTTCGCCAAATTATTTTTTTTACAGCAGAAAATTAAACATCAACAAACACTTACGGCCACTGGGTTCTCTAACGTTATACACCGCATACAAAATGTTACACCAGTGTAACTTTTTTAATGAAAATTGCTAAAAAAACATGTCGTAAAGTTATAACTATAATCACAATCGTTAACCATAAAATCTTGCAAATCCTGATTCAGACAATTAAGGCATCCTCACGTCAAAGGCGTGATATATCTATAGAATTGATTCCTGCTGCCCTATATGCTATAATAGACAAAAAACGGAGGGCAGCATGGATTGGAAAGAGGCACTGCCGAAAATCATAACGCAACCCGGTTCACGACTCCGGTTTGCAGAGCCGCTCGCAAAACATACCTACTTCGGCATTGGTGGTGAAGCAACCGCTTACATTGAAATCAGCACGCTATCTGAACTCGCAGCGTTGGCGCGTTTCCACAAACAGTGGGATGTTCCAATTGCCGTTATCGGTCGTGGCTCGAATCTACTCGTAAGCGACACGGGTTTCAAGGGCATCGGTGTCAGGTTGATCGGCGAGTTGGCGAAACTGGAGGTTGACGGAAAGGTCGTTTCGGTGGGTGCAGGACTTTCACTGCCACGGCTCTCAAAAACCATGTCCCGAAGCGGACTGAGCGGTGTGGAATTTGCACTCGGCATTCCGGGTTCCGTCGGCGGCGCGCTCATCATGAACGCCGGGGCATGGGGCAGTAGTTTCGAGGATGTTGTCAAAAATGTTACTGTCATGACCAACACGGGTAGTCTTGTCGAGTTAACCCGTGCCGAGGCGAACTTTGAATACCGACACAGCGGTCTGGATGCCTATTTCTGTGTTACAGGTGCGACGCTTGAACTTGAACATGGGGATGTTGACACAATCACCGAACGGATGCAAGCCTTCTACAAGCAGAAAGTCGCAACGCAACCCTTTGCTGAGGAGAATGCTGGATGCATGTTTAAAAACCCGCCCGGCGATTCAGCGGGACGGCTGATTGACATCAGTGGGTTGAAAGGCTACCGTATTGGTGGTGCAGAGGTGTCCACAGTACACGGAAATTTTATTCTCAATATTGACAATGCGACAGCGGCAGATGTCCTAAATTTGGTCGCATATATCCAAAAGCACGTCCAAGAAAAGACCGGAATCTCCCTCCAGACAGAAGTAAAACGGTTGGGTTTTGACTAAGATCCTTTGGACATTTTGTAGCGCAAACTGTATGAAGATTAATTTATTAATTCGGTAATACCCGAACATCCGGATGCCCGAACTTGTTCGGGAGTGTTTTCCAGCACCGCGTCCCCAACAAGTTGGGGCATCCAAGACAAATTACCGATTTATTTTTTTAAACTTCATTTATGGTAAACCAGAAAAATAAATAAACATTTTACCCCGGCCTGGTAGGTGCGGTTTCTAACCGCACCCGCAGAATGCCACACGCGCATTCTGACGTTGATTCGCTGAATGTCTAATTAATTCTAGGATTTACCATAGTTTGCGTAGTTTGCGGGCGTATATGCACAATCTAACAGATTATGCTACGAAAGTGGCGACTTGGGTTATTACATTATGCCTCTGCGTCTTAAACGGACATTTTGCTATTGCCCAGAACGCTTACGAGTTAGGAACAACAGCACTCCAGCAGGGCGACTATGCGGAAGCCGTTCGACACTTTACCGATGCCGAGAAAAATGGAAGGACGCTTGCTCGTTTAGGATACGCCTATTCCCAGTTGGGTCGCTACGCCGATGCCGCCCGCGCTTATCAGGACGTACTTCGCTTTGATACAGACGAGGAACGCAGCTTAGAAGCCGAAGTTGCGGCATCGCAAGCCCTGTTAGGATTGGGGTACATTGCTTACCAACAGGGCAAGTTTGATAAAGCGATTCAACTGTATATGGAATTGGTGCAGCGAGGCACGGCGGGTGTCGTCAAGGCACATCACAATCTCGGTCGCATCTATGCAGAACGTGGAGAGATCGAGAACGCAATTGCTGAGCAACGGCAAGCCGTCAAGGGGAATCCTGAATTTGCCGATGCGCATTATCACCTCGGTATCCTTTACAGCCGAAAACAGGAGTGGGGTGCGGCAATTGAAGCGTATCAGAAAGCCGTTACGTTAGCACCGACGATGCCAAATGTCCATTACCAACTCGCTCGCTGCTATCGACAGACCGGAAATACATCGGCAGCTGAGGAGGCGATGCAGCGGTTTCGGGTCTTAAAGTCTACAGATGCGGAAATCCAGAGAGGCGTTGAGGCGGTTTTTGTCGCCGATGCCGACGAGAAAGCGGACGTACTACTCATACTCGCGAATGTTTATGTCAAGCACGAGAAATACGAAGCGGCTGTCCGCGCGTTTGAACGCGTTCACAACTATAGCACTTCGGATACCCACGCTGCGCAGGGGTCCGCTGGACTCGCGAAGATCGCGTTAGATCAAGGAGACACTGCCCAGGCAATTGTTCGCTATGAACGTGCGGTTCAACTCGGTTTGGAGACAGCGGAGATTTACCACAATCTCGGTATCGCCTATATGCAAAGTCGGGATGGAGAGAATGCCTTAAAGCAGTTTCACCGCGCACTTGAAATCAACGCCGATTTGCCAGAATCACTGGTGATGCTCGGTGTACTCTATGCTGCGAACAGTGATTTTGAAGCATCGGAGACGTATTATCAGCAGGCGATAGAACGCTCACCAGACGCGGCGATGGCGTACCACGGACTCGCTTATCTCTATGGACAACACGGTCACAACTTAGAAAAAGCGGTCGAATTGGCACGCCACGCTACAGAATTATCACCCAATTCTGCCCCATATCATAACACCTTATCGTGGTTATATTACAAGGTTGGAAGATATAAAGAAGCAGAAATGGCAATTTTAAAAGCGGTTAAACTCGCGCCGGATAACCCGCTTTATCAAGAAGGTTTGGAGGAAATCCGACAACGCGAGAAATAATACCGATTGTTAGGGAAATTCCTTGAGTTTCCCCCATATTGTCGTCAACTTACTATCAGGTTCCACTGCCAACAAGCCGGTTGCGCTCTCAAGCCCATCTTCCATGATCGTTTTGATGTCGTCCCCTTCAAGTGGAACGTTGAAGAGTGCGACCTCATCAAGCAAACCTTCGCACTGATGCCCACCGTTTGAACCGTCACCAATCCGCATCCGACCCGGGTCCGCATCGAGACTCGGTTTTGCGTAGGGTTGCTTACCGACTTCTTCGCCATCGGTGTAGATAACCAAACCGGTTTTTTCACCAAAGACACCGGCGAGGTGGTGCCATCCGTCGCCTGTGACGACAGGACCCCCAATCGGACCCGCCCATGCCCCAGGTGCCCCTTTGGTAATACTCAGTTGGAGTGTTTGACTGTCCTTATCGACAGCCAATAGGTAGTTGCGTGGGTTCTGACCGCGCATCATAATGGATTGCCAACGCGTGCCTTGGGATGGCTCCAAATTTGCCCAGGCAACAATCGTTAGTTCTTCAAGTGTAATGCTTTTGTTGGATTGGACTTCGACATAAACACTATTGCCGTCGAATTCCAACGCCTTCCCGAATTTTCCATCTTCCCATTTCTTAGGACCCACAATCTCCCCGTCATTTCCAGCAGCAGAGGTATCCTTAGCGACATCTCCTGCCCCTTCTTCAAACAGCCACATGCCAACGAGGGTTTCTGGATCAACTTTCGCCAATGCCTGTGGGTTTGCAGCAAACACGATTACCGCTGCGAAACTCAAAATGGCGATAATAACGCTTTTGTTCATTGGTCATCCTCCAAATGAATAGACTGGATTATGCAAGAACATTTAGGGTTTGCGGATTATAATACCATCACCTTCTTGAATTGTCAACTGCTGATTACACTGTACGTTTTCCATTTTATCCTCTATACCGCTCTGCCAACGGACAATTAATCGGTCAACCTGCTCAGCCTTACCTAATCCAATCAGGAGTTGATGTGAGTTTTGGGAAAGATAACTCGCGCCACTTTTTACCTCTCGGAGTAGCTGCATGTCACCGATATGGAGTATTACCTTCGCGCCGAGTCCGTCACGATTTGACCCTTTTCGGTGCAGCGTGCCAACCGAAAACTCGCTATTAAACGAACCAACCAGTTTAATACGCAACCAATGATGGATAGGTGGTGTATCGTTGCGAAGCAAATCGGGAGTGTCGGCAATGTTCATCACGAGGATATCGAGGTCGCCATCGTTATCGTAGTCTCCGAAAATCGCGCCCCGGCTGGATTTTTCGATAAGCATACCACCCCCAGATGTGTCGGAGATGTCTGCATAAGTGCCGTTCCGTTGATTGTGAAAGAGCTGATTTTGTTGTTTGTAAACCCCGATTTCTTCGAGTGCTTCGATGTTGTCGTGGAGGTGTCCATTGGCGAAAAAGAGGTCGAGCCAACCGTCGTTATCAATGTCTACGAAGCCGACCCCCCATGCCAAGGGTAAGAGCGTCGGTTCACTTAAACGGCTTTGCGCTGTGACATCCCAGAAAACGCCGTTACCGTCGTTCTGGTAAAGTGTATTCGTTTCGGCTTGATAGTGGGTAAGGATTACATCAAAATCGCCATCGTTGTCGTAGTCCGCTGTGTCGATACCCATGCTACTTTCTGTGTCGCCGTGTTCGTTGCGTGCGATCCCATGCAGCTCGCCGAGTTCCGTAAATGTCCCGTCGCCATTGTTTCGGTAGAGGAAGTTAGGCTCTCGGTCGTTGGCAATATAGAGATCAACCCAACCGTCGTTATCGACATCCGTCCAAATCGCGCCCAACCCTCTGCCGAGTGCGATGAGTCCTGCTGTTTGTGTTACATTGGTAAAAGAACCGTCGCCGTTGTTCTGATAGAGTACATCCGGTGCAGGTGCGAAATCTTCTGGACGACAGTATGCCGGTATTCCGTTTTGTGAGCAGTCGGGTGCGGTTTCTAAATCGGTGAGGACATAGTTCACGACAACCAGATCCAACCAGCCGTCGTTGTTGTAATCGGCGAAGGCACACCCCGTAGAGAAACACGGTTCATCAGTAATGCCAGCGTCGTCTGTCACATCGTTGAAAGAACCGTCGCCGTTGTTGCGGTAGAGAGCGTTGTGTCCGAAGTTCGTGACAAACAGATCGCGATTGCCGTCGTTATCGTAGTCTGCGACGCAGCAACCGATACCGTATTCGGTATTGCCGACCCCTGCCGGTTGTGTTACGTCGGTAAATGTCCCGCCACTGTTTCGATAGAGTCGGTTTGTGGGCTGCACATCTGTTGTGCTTTCGGTCAGAGGTGCTCCGTTGACGAAATACAGGTCTGGCAAATCATCGTTGTTGTAATCAAAGAAAGCGGCACCGCCACCCATCGTCTCAGGAAGGTGTTTTGCCCCAGTCGCACCACTGAAGTGGTGAAATTGGAGGCCGGCTTCGTCGGTTACCCGTGTGAACTGAATCTCTGCGTATGTGAGACTTGCCCAGAGTACGAAAGCGACGTAAACGATGCGTTTCATGTTTTTAAATTAAGGTCGGATAACCGTGCCGTCCATTCGTCGTACAGGTGCCCAACTGCCGTTAAGCGGATGTTCTGGGAACGGGAATCGTGCCGCGAGTTCCTCGTTTATGTCGATACCGAGACCAGGTGCTTCACTTGCCCAATAGCAGCCGTCTCGAATTTCGGGGCAGCCGGGGAAGACCTCTTTGGTATTGTCACCAAAGACGTGTTGTTCCTGAATACCGAAGTTGTAACACGCTAAATCCAAAGCGACGTTCGCAGCATGCCCCACTGGAGAGACATCCCCAGGTCCGTGCCACGCTGTGCGTACGCCGAAGAATTCACAGAAAGCGGCGAGTTTGCGCGCTGGACTGATGCCACCGATTTGCGAGATATGCACTCGGATGAAGTCGATGAGTCTGTCTTTGATAATGTTGATGTACTCGTTCGGGTTGTTGAACAGTTCCCCCATCGCAATCGGGATACTTGTCTGTTGACGCATGAGTTGGAAATAGTCTACGTCCTCTGGTGCGAATGGGTCTTCAAGAAAGAAGAGGTTGTAGGGTTCTAACCCTTTGGCGAGATTAATCGCTTGGATAGGTGGGATGCGTTCGTGGACATCGTGGAGGAGTTCTACCTCGTCACCGAGTTGTGTGCGTAGATGGTCAAAGAGTTTGATAACGGTGTTCACATAAGGGGTCGGTTCAAAGGCATCGGAGCTGCGTCTTCCACGTCCTGCCCCGTATGTTGAATAACCCGGTATCGCTACCTGTGCGCGGACATAGCGATAGCCTTGTTCCATATAGCGGCGGATGCTTTCCTCTACCGCCTCGAAAGTGCTGCCACCTGCGTGTGCATAAAGCACTGCAGCCTCACGGCATTTGCCACCGAGCAGTTGATAGACCGGCATATTCGCACGTTTGCCCATGATGTCCCATAAGGCGATGTCTACACCGCTGAGCGCGTTGTTCAGGACGGGTCCGTTTCGCCAATAGGAACTGACGAAACTGGTTTGGAAGATGTCCTCTATGTTTGCTGGATCTTTTCCGACGAGAAAGGGTTTGAGATATTCGTCAACTGCTGTTGCGACAGCGAGTGGACGTTGTGTAAACGTGGCGCAACCGATGCCGTATAAACCCGGTTCACTCGTTTCGATCTTAACAACAACAAGTCGAATGCCGTTGGGTGCTGTGAGAATGGTTTTAACATCTGTAATTTCCAAGGTGGTGCTTCTCCTGTCTTATGTTCCTGTTTGGTTATTAGTCATCAGTTATCAGTTATCGGTTAAGAGTCGCTTTTGTAATATAACCCAACTTGCTACTAACGAATTGTACGCCGTTGAAGAACTCTTTTTCCCACGTCTCTTCACCCCAGAGGGGTGATATGTCTATAGAAAAGCGTTATTCAAGAGGCTGCACTCCCGGGGAATGCCATGCGGCATTCATACCGTTGATTTCGGAGTGCTATGTCTATCCATAGGTGGCTTGTGTTAATATAGCAAACGAGGCGTGACATGTCAAAGGAATTTGGAGTCTACTGTTTTTCTCTCAAAATGAGATTTTGGTAGGCATCAACAACGGCGAAGAAATTCGGAGGTATGACAGTCGTCGCGCTGAATTCTATTACAATCGCGGGCCCTGCGATTCGATTGCCGGGTTGCAATGCTTCACGACGGTAGAAATCAGTTGGAAGTGCTTCACCTTCAAAGATAACAGGACTTTGGATAGTAAACGCTTTAGTGGCAGCAGTATTGGCGAGTTGGACTGCTTGAATGGGAGGTTTGTCGGTTTCGCCGATGGCTGTAAGGCGGAGGTTTACCACCTCAGCTGGTGCATCGGTTCGGGCATAGCCGAAGCGTTGGGCGTGTGCAGCGTGGAATTTCTCAACAAGCGTCTGTATCTCCGCGCCGATATTGTGGGAAGCGTTTGTAACCCCAATACCGTGGTGATAAGGGATATTTAGTTC
This sequence comes from Candidatus Poribacteria bacterium, assembly GCA_965232115.1. Classification (GTDB taxonomy): domain Bacteria; phylum Poribacteria; class WGA-4E; order WGA-4E; family WGA-3G; genus WGA-3G. The sequence goes on along the minus strand of OZ246958.1, from coordinate 149,401 downwards.
GTAAGATTGCCCCGCATACCGCATATCCAGTGAGCGATTAACTTTAAGTTGATCCGGTGTGAATCCTTCCGTCTTCATCTCGTTTTCGGCGCGGGTGAGAAGCGCGTCAAATCCTGCGTCTAATGCTTTAGCGAGTTTTTCGTCGCTGTCCTTTTCAAGCTGCCACAACACTGTCTGTGAGTAGTCTTTGATGACATCTGCAAAAAGCATCCCGTAGGCGGAGAGTAGACCGCCGTTTGGCGGGATGAGGACTGTTCCGATGCCGAGATTCTCTGCCATAAATGCGGCGTGTAAACCCCCCGCACCGCCGAAGGAGACGAGCGTGAAGTCGCGGGTATCGAATCCCCGTTCCACAGAAATAACTTTGATGGCGCGTTCCATGGCGGCATTGGCAACCTTGAGAATGCCGTCAGCGGCTTGCAAAGGCGAGATACTGAGATGCGACGCAAAATTTTCAATGTATGCGCGGGGTTTATGGGTGTCAAGGGACATCGCGCCTCCCAAAAATTGGGTCGCAGCGATACGTCCTAAGAAAAGGTTCGCATCGGTTACCGTGATGTTTTCGCCGTTGTTCCCGTAACAGATCGGACCCGGGTTCGCGCCTGCACTCTCCGGTCCGACACGTAATGCGCCGCCTGTATCGACAGTCGCAATTGAGCCGCCACCGGCACCGACGGTATGGATATCGATGAGCGGCACCTTAATTGGCAATCCACTAATAGTACTTTCCGTTGTGAGGGAGATACCCTTGTCACAGAGACTCACATCCGTTGAAGTGCCACCCATATCGAATGTGATAATCTGGTTGTAGCCAGCGGTTTTGGCGATTTGATAAGCACCCAGAACACCGCCAGCGGGACCGGAAAGCACAGTGCCGATACCTGCCGATTCACTGCTGTATAGCAAGTTTTCAGCGTGCGATCTACCGTGAAAGGTCCTCGCAGAAATACTGCCGCCGTTGGAGAGCATCAGACGAAACGACTTCGGAAACTGCTTTGACTCTATGAGTGTGGAGAGATGTCGTTCCAAGGTAGGACGGATGTAAGCATTCGCAACGGTGGTGCTGAAGCGGGCGTATTCTCGATATTCTGGCAGGACTTCGTGTGAGCAGGAAACCGGTATCTCAAACCGTGCTGAGAGGTGTTCCGCAACAATCCGTTCGTTTTTTGGGTTGACGTAGGCGAAAAGGAAACAGATTGCGATGGCATCAAGTTCTAATGTGGCGAGTTGGGTCGCAAGTGCGTCCAGTTCATCCGTTTCAATCTCAGTTTGGATTTCACCCGTGTGCAGGGTCCGTTCTGAAATACCGAAACGTCGTTCAGCAGGGACGAGCGGTGCTGGACGTTCCACGAAGAAGTCGTAAAGGTCTGGTCGTGATTGTCTACCGATCTCTAAAACGTCTTCAAAGCCTTTCGTTGTGACGAGAGCAATACACGCCCCTCTGCGTTCAAGGAGGGCATTCGTTGCGACCGTTGATCCATGAACAATCTCCGCTTCTTCAGCAGGGGTGTCGTGCTTATGTAGGATTTCACCTACGCCTTGTATCACGGCATGTGCAGGGTTTTGTGGCGTGGATAGGACTTTGTGCGTGAACAGCGAGTCGTTGGTGTGTATCACGATATCGGTGAAGGTGCCACCCGTATCGACCCCTATCTTTTTCATTCTATCTCGGATTTCCTGTTTGAGCATCTTTTTTATCGAAAGTGGTACAGCGTATCTATGGTATATTCGTCGTTAAACGACTACGTTTTGGGGGCTGCCTTCCAGAAAGGCGATGATGTTATCTACTGCGCCTTCATTGAGGAGTTCAACGCCTTCAGGAGTCATATCGGCACAATGTGGTGTTAGGATTACCTGCTCGCAGGTTAAGAGGGGATGGTCAGCAGGGAGCGGTTCCTGATCGTAGACATCAATAGCGGCACCACCGAGATGTCCGCTATTCAAAGCAGAGATGAGGGCATCTGTATCAACCACGCCGCCACGTGCGACGTTGATGAGCAGCGCACCTTGCTTCATTGTGGCGAGTTCGCTTTCACCGATAAGATGCTGACTCTCTTCTGTTAGCCTAACGTGCAAGCTGACGACATCGGCGGTCTGGAGCAATTCGTCCAGAGAGACGAACTGAACGCCTAATTCTGCCGCGCGTGCTGCTGAAGGGTGATACGTCCACGCGATAACCTTCATCCCGATGGCTCGTCCGAGGCGCGCCATCTCAGCACCGATATGTCCAGTGCCAATAATCCCCAAGGTTTTCCCTTGAAGATAGACGTTGTCCATGCGGGGCCATCCACCTGATTTCATGGACGCTGTCAGAAAAGCTGCCCGTTTGGCGAGCCCAAACATCAACCCGAACCCGTGTTCTGCGACAACGGGAGCAGTCCGTCCGGGTTGATTACAAACGGTAATTCCGCGCTTTTTCGCTTCGTCGAGTCCAATCATATCAGTTCCAATCGAACAGAGCGAAATGAGTTTGAGTTTCGGAAGTTGCTGCAACAGTTCATCGGGCCACTTGACGAGTCCGCGCGAATTGATGAGAATGTCTGCATCTTCGGCGCGACGGAGTTGTTCTTCGTGAGTTTCGGGTCGGTCGGCGTAGATAACGACATCGCCATACGGTTTCAGGCGTTCCAGATGCGGCGAGCCTTGGATTTGCGGGGGTGAATCACCGGGGACAACGATTTTGAGTCTGTTCACAATTTGTTCCTTTCTACTTTTAGAAACACTCCCAATACAGCGCGACAATCTCTTCAGCGGTAGCCTGTCGCGGATTGTTAGCTGGACTCCCACTTGCGATGGCATCGACCGCCATCTGTTCGACGACAGACTCGAATTTTTCTCTTTCAATACCGATTTCACCGAGTCGCGGCATCTGGATGTCAGCGACAAGCCGTTCAACAGCAGAGATTGCTGCATCTGCTTGGTGCATTGGTGATAATCCGTCAATCGGTTCACCCATAGCGCGCGCAATATCGGCAAAGCGAGCAGGCGCACCGACGACACTAAACGCCATCACGTCGCGGAGTAACACCGAATTTGATAGTCCATGGTGAATATGGAAATACGCACCAATCGGACGGGACATGCCGTGGACTAAAGCCACAGATGAATTGCTGAACGCCATACCTGCGATAGACGCACCAATCATCATATCCGTGCGAGCGGAGACATTTTCGCCATCTGCCCACGCTTGCCGGAGCGAACCTGAAATCATCTCGATTGCTTTCAGGGACAGTGCATCGGTTATCGGTTGGGCGCGTTTGGAGATATACGCCTCTATTGCATGCGTCAGGGCATCAACACCAACTGCCGCAGTCAGATGCGGCGGGGTTGTCAGGGATAGCAGCGGATCTACGATCGCAACGGATGCAAGCAGACACGAACTACTGAGCATCATCTTAACGTTCCGTTCGGTGTCAGTGATGACGGTGACTTTGGAGACCTCACTACCTGTCCCACCTGTCGTCGGTATCGCGATGAGAGGTATTCCCGGATTCGGGATCTTGTCCACACCCATGTACTCGGCGAAATCGCCGTCATTTGCCAGTTTCATAGCGATGCCTTTTCCGCAGTCAATGGCACTGCCGCCACCGATGCTCACGATGACATCGCAGCCTTCGTCAGTGTATTGCTTTAAACCGTCTTGCACATTCTGTAGGGTTGGATCGGGTGTGACATCAGAGAAGCATGAGGAGGTTATTCCGGCGTTGTGTAAATTGTGGGCGATGTTGTCGGCATATCCGATTTTGGCGATACCCGGATCGGTCACGATGAGCGCGTTCGTTGCACCGAGTTGTTTCGCTTGTTCACCGACGTTCTCGGACGCGCCTGCACCTGTAATTATTGTGAGTGGGAGTGTTAGTGTTGTAGGCAATTTTCAATTTCCTGTAGAAGTTCACTGTTCAGTTGGCTGTAGAGTGGATTAAAGACAAATCACTGATCTGAGTCTGTGAAGAGAGTCCGGGAGGAAGTTCTTCTCCGTGTTCCAAGAGCCACTCAACAAGCAAGTCAACCGCGTCTTGTAGATTCTTTAAAGCCTCTTTTTTCGTATACCCCCAGCTTGCTGCACCTTTATGCTCTAAAGCGGGAATATACGCCCGCCAGACAGCGTTCTCATCTGGCTCATCGGGCCATTTGTCCTTTTCTATCACAACCTGAAATGCGTATGTTTTCATTGTAGTCACCCTAAGTTCCGTTTAAAAATTCCTCAATATTTCTACCAATCGTTGGCGGTGGGAGTGGCTCATTGTCGCGATGAAAGATTTCTATCCACTCGTCAACAATCTCACATAACTGCCGATACACCTCTACTTCATCGGGGCCATGGGAGCACGGGCCGATGATACCCGGACAATACCCGATAAAGCAATCGTCCTCGTCTGACCATTCCACGATTTTGATGTACTTCGCGCTTGCATTCATTTTTCAGACTCCGCAATTCTTCTTTTCACTAACTTTTCTTGGAAGGACTTAGCGTCATCGCCAAGTTTTCCAGAAATCGTAACCCTTGGTCCTTTCGGATGTTTGAAATTCCGATGGCTACCTTTTCCACCTGTGTTGATGAAACCGGCTTTTCTTAAGTCTGCGATGAGTTGTCGTATTTTCCTTGGTATAGAATACCATAAAATGTATCGGATGTCCAATTTTTCAAGAGTTGGATATTAATGCCGGAAGTGACGAACACCTGTCAATACCATCGCTATGCCGTAAGCGTCCGCTGCTTCAATCACAGGTGCATCATTAACAGAACCACCTGGCTGAATAATGGCACGAATCCCCGCCTCACCCGCAATCTTAACGCCATCAGGGAATGGGAAGTAAGCATCCGAGGCTAATACCGCCCCTTTTGCCTTTTCACCCGCTTTTCGGACAGCGATAATAGTAGCGTCCACACGGCTCATCTGTCCTGCTCCGATACCGACACTTTGCGTGCCTTGGGCAAGCAGGATGCAGTTGGATTTGACGTGTTTACACGCCTTCCACGCGAAAAGTAGAGATTTTATCTCTACATCTGTCGGTGCCCGCTGTGTGACAACCTCTAAGGCATCAGGGCTCAACTCGTGAACGTCCAAATCTTGAACCAACACGCCACCCGTGACATTGCGGATTTGCATAGTAGCAGGCACACTCCCTTGTGCCGTCGCAAGCGGTCCTGTTTCCAGAATCGGTCGGCGTTTGACACGAGACAGGGCACGCAACGCTTTTTCGGTGTAACTCGGTGCGATAATTGCATCAATTTTCACGCCTGCGTTCGCGGCTTCTCGGATCGTGTTTGCGGTCTGAATTGTTACTTTGCGGTTTAACCCGACGATTGAACCGAAAGCGGAGGTCCGATCGCATTCCAAGGCTTGTGTGAAGGCATTTTGTAGGTTGTCAGCCGTCGCGAGTCCACACGGGTTATTGTGTTTAATAATGGCGCACGCCGGTTGCGTGAAGTCCTTAACGATTTCCAAAGCAGCTTCCAAATCGAGGATGTTGTTAAAGGAGAGCGGCTGCCCACTGAGTTGGTTTGCCCACGCAGCACACGCCCCTGGATCGGTTTCGGTTTTGTAGAAAGCGGCACGTTGGTGTGGATTTTCACCATAGCGGAGTGTCCGTTCTTTTTTCAAACGGAGCGTCAAGTCAGGGGTGAATTCGTCTGATTCTGAATCTACATTAGTGAGGTAAGTGGAAATTGCGGCATCATATTGGGCAGTATGCGCGAACGCTGCTTTTGCCAATTCAAATCGTCTCTCTTCCGAAAGACAACCGTCGTTAGCCTCTAAATCAGCGATAATTTGTGTGTATTGCCTCGCGGCTGTAACGACAGCAGTGTGTCGATAATTTTTCGCTGCAGCGCGAAGCATTGTTGGACCACCGATGTCGATGTTCTCAATCGCTTCGGGGAGCGTCACGTCCGGTTTAGCGACGGTTGCTTCAAACGGATAGAGATTACAGATTACCATATCAATTGGGTTTATGCCGTGCGCTTCCGTTTGTGTACTGTGTTCCGTGTTATCCCATTCGGCGAGGAGACCTCCGTGAATTTTGGGATGCAGGGTTTTAACCCGCCCGTCGAGCATTTCAGGGAAGCCAGTGTAGTCAGAGACATCAAGGATGTCGATACCGGCATCTCGGAGGTGCTGAGCCGTGCCGCCGGTGGAAAGGATTTCTACGCCACGCTTGGAGAGGGCGGCTGCTATTTCCAAGATGTCGGTTTTGTCGTAGACGCTAATAAGTGCCCGTTCTATTTTTCTCATTTTTTACTTTCAGTTTTCGGTTATCAGTTAAAGAAGTTTTGACTTACCCGAGCTGTCTTTTAGCCGACAGTCCTAAGTAACATATCGAGGGAACCCGAACCCGTCGTTTGCAACGTGGCTTCGCGCAGGAATCTGCGAGCGGTTCGGTATAAACAGGTCCGATTCTGAGGTGTTCTCGATAACAGTGCCGTCTCCGATACGAACTTCGTCGGCGATATGGATTTTCCCTGGGTGTTCTGATGCCCCGCGGATGGTTCCGATAACGACTGACGAACCGATCCGACACCGTTGCTCAATTTCGACAAACCCGTAGATTTCGGTGTTCGTGCCGATAGTGGAGTAATCAGCGATCTGAACGGGACCGAGCAGGCTGGTGTCTGTACCGATCTCAACAAAATCACCGATGACGGGGTGGCGTTGTTTAACTTTAACGCTCAAGCCGCCGAGGGTGCAAGGGTAGATAACACATCCAGAACCTATAATGCCTGTCTGTCCGGTGGTTACACCCCGATGTGGGTGTTCTAAAAAGTTGGCATCGCCTATCTGTGTTTCGGGGTGCAAATCGGCTTGATAGTAGCGTCCTGCGAGTTCTGAAATCGCGCGCGGTAGCAGCGGAACTGGCACTCTCTGGATTTCTGGGCTTTCCTCAAGGGGCGCGCTTTGCGTCAGGGCGTGTGCCACATCATGGTAGAAAAGTATTCGCCAACCGGGATAGGTACTACCGACTAACTGGAGTTGATAGTCTAAAACAGAGGCGAGGTTTGAAGTACCGAGGAAGTCCTGATACGGTTCAAAAGTCCGTTCCTGAATCGCCTCATCAATCTGGGAGCGGAAATCTAAGGCGGCGATTTTTTCCCGAGAGATGCCGGTGTGCAAAAGATAGGCGTCCCAGACGGCTGGGTCTTTGAGGGAAGCGAAACGGTTCCAGAGTGCTCGACTTTTAAAGCGTGGCAATTCCCAGAGGAGTGAAAAGGCGGTTTCAAGCGCGGCACCGAGGTGTGTTTCGTCGGTAACGGCTAAAAAAGACTGGGCAACCATGGCATACAACTGGTCTGCCACCTCTTCGATTGCGTCTGAAAGATTTTGGTTTTGATGGTGGAGATGCGGGGCGTTGTGTGACCCCGGTGCGACGCATTCTAAGAGATTGCCGAGTACGGTTTCGAGGGTGTCTCGATTGACGAACCCGCGTCCAGAACGTTGTGCTAAGCCTTCGCGGCTTGTGCGATCAATACGGAGAACGCTCAGTTCCGATTTGCTATAGATAGGGCGGAGCCGTTCCAAGGTTTGGGTCAGCAGCGGTTTTTTTCGTTCTTCATAGGAGGCATCAAAAAGTGTGGTTTCAGTCATTCTTTAAAAAACTTCCTGAGCGGCACTAACGCCTGCGCCGAGTGGAATATCGTAACCCGTTTCTACTAAACCTCGCTCGAACGCCGAGATAGCAACAATCACATCGTTTTCGTTCATCCAACCGAGGTGTGCAATCCGAACGATTTTCCCGCTGAGTTGACTCTGACCGCCAGCGTAAGTGATACCGTATTTATCGCGCATCAGATTGATGAACGCCTTTCCGTCAATTGCTTCAGGGAGTCGGATTGAGGTTAAGGTATTCGCCGGGGATGCTGCAAATAGCGGTAGCCCTAATGCCTTAATCGCGTTCCGCGTCGCAAGTGCCAAGCGGCTGTGTCGGGCGATAGTATTGCGGATACCTTCTTCCCAGATACGATTCAAGGCACATTGAAGTGCGGTAAGCAGTGTTACTGCCGGTGTATAGGGAACGGAGCCTTCTAACCCATTCTCGTGTGCCTTGCGGTAGTCTAAGTAATACTTCGGGAGATTAGAACGTTCAACGGCGTCCCACGCGCGTTGATTGAGCGCAGCGAATGCGAGACCTGGTGGTGTCATCAAGCCTTTCTGTGAACAGGAGACAACGACATCCACACCCCAGTTATCCATCTGTAGATCGTCTGCACCGAGTGCACTGACAGCATCAACAACCAAGAGAGTCGGACGGACTCGCGTCAGACGTGCCAGTGCTTCAATGTCGTGCAAAGCACCCGTTGATGTCTCACAGAGCGTTGCAAAAACCGCTTTTACATCGGCGTGTTCTGTTAAGAGTGCTGCTACAATCTGTGGGTCAACAGAATTTCCCCAGCTGACATCAATGGGAATAACTTCAACGCCATAAGCGTTACAAATTTCACCCCACCGTTCCCCGAATTTACCGCTCCGAATTACGATTGCCTTATCGTTACGTGACAAAAGATTGGCGACTGCGCCTTCCATAGCACCCGTGCCAGATGATGTTAAGAATAAGACATCGTTTTCGGTTTGGAAGACGTGTTTGAGTTTTTCGAGTACGTCTTTGATTAAGGCGACGGTGGCACTGCTGCGATGGTAGTCAATCGGTCGCGCCATTGCTAAGAGTGCTTCGGGAGGGATTGGCGTGGGACCCGGTGTAAAAAGTAAATCTTTTTTCATGTTTTTTAGGGGTTCTCGGTCATTGGTTTTTGGTTCTCAGTTAAAGAGGACACTTGTAACAATTACCCCAGTTTGGAGCCTTCAGAAAAGGGTGAATTGTTACAGACTGCTCTTAACCAACAACTGACAACTGATAACCGACAACTATTAAATTAAGCAGTACTAACGGCTACAACCGTTTTCCCTTCAACGTTAACCACGACCCATTCTTGGTCGAGAAGTTCACAAAGATCTATAACTGCAGCGCGCTGCGATGTGCTATCCATGGGTACTTCAATGGTGAGTGTAGCGAATTCTTCTTTTTGGATTTCGCCTTCTTTGTCGAATTTCATGGGTGTAATCTGAATCTTTTTCAATTTTGCGTCCATATTTTTCCTTTTTGTATTGGCTCTCGGCTGTCGGCTTTCAGCCATCAGTAAAGAGAACTCTGGTTCATCGGAAACCTCTTACTGACAGCCGACCGCTGACGGCTGACAGCCATTTAAATTATACGTCATCCATGAACGACGCGATGTCAATACATTTTCCATTGTGACGGGAAGACTCCCAACCGGCTAAAATCGGGGCTAAAGAGAAAAGCCCATCGTGATAATCACTTAACAAAAGACTTGCATCTTCAGACTGGACGGCGCGGATAAAGGTTTTGTCCTGTTCCAGCCACGGGTCGAATTCATCGGCTTCATAGTGTACTTCACGATTTACGATGATCCTGTCGTATCCGTGAATTTCGAGACATCCGCCTTCATAAAAGAGGGTGAATCGCGGTTCATCTCTTGGACCCGGTCCCGCTGAGACAAAGCTCAATGTCATCGTAGCACTGTTCTCAAGGCAGTAGTTGAAACTGCTGGACAGTGCGTTGGCGTAAGTGGGACGGGCACAATAAAATGCTTGAGATTTGACGACGTTCAATCCAGTCATAAAACGGGTGTAATCGGTAGCATGAACACCCCAATCCAAGGCGCGTCCGCCGGATTTGTCCATCTCTTCCCACCATGTTTTCGGTCCGTCCTCTGTTGAAGGGGGTAAACCTCCAAAACTCTGAAATCGGACGTGTACAATCTGCTTGTCAGTCAAATATCGGCGGGCTTCTTGAAAGATTGGACGGTACCGTTCACGGAATCCGACGGTGCTGATGACCCCTGCTTGCTGAATGGCATCGTTAATTCGGTGAGCGACCTCCATGGTAATTGCTTGGGGCTTTTCACTGAAAATATGGATGCCTTTTTGTGCAGCGGTTACTTCAACGTCGGTGCGCACGTACGCCGGTACGATAGAGTATAGCACGTCAATCGCTTCGGTGTCAAGCATTTCGTGTGCGTCTTGGTAGACACTCGGAATCTTGAAGTGCGTTGCTGTTTCTTGTGCTGTCTGGAGGTTGCTATCGCAGGCAGCGACGATATCCACGGCATTCGTTTGCAATAGGTTTGGGATTCGAGTTCGGTTCGCGAAGTTACCACATCCGTAAAAGGCGACGCGAACGCGCGGTGTTGTTGACACGGTAAATGTTCTCCAAATGCTGAGTCGTAGTTTTTAAGTCTCCCGCCACGGTGGAACGGTCCATGTGTTGAACCACTCCCATTTCCAGAGGACCCGTTTCTCTGGCATTTCTACTTCGTATTCTATGCCTGCGGTGAAAGGGAGAAGGTGTGTGCTGTCCCCAACTATTTCACGGATTGCTTCGATGAACGCCATCTCATCGGTAACGTTTGGGGGCCAATGTCCTACGGGAATCGGATCGGATTTCCGGTCGGTTCGGTAATGTGTCGGTATCATGAAACGGGGTTGGGTGAGTTCAAGGAGTTCTATAAGCCGAGGTGCCAGTCCCTCGCCGAGACCGAGTTTCATGTGGATTAAGAAATCTACCCTACCTTGAAGATTCGCCAGGGCGGGGTAGGGTTCGTGCAAGTCGCCGGTGTGTAGGATAGAGACGTTCTTTGCTGTGTGTGTTATGAGATAGCCGTTTGTGGGGATGTCTGGGGTTTGGTTTTCGCCACTTTCGATCGTTTCGACCTGAATATTTCCAAGATTGAATGTGTCTGAACCTTGAAATGCGCGCGATGTTCCCTGCTTTTCGTTGAGATGTTTCGGATAGAGGACCTCGACCTTATCGGCGGGAATATGCTTGGTAATCGGTAGGTCTCGCGCAAATGCGGCATCACCGTATTTTTCAGCGATCGGTTCTGCGGGTGTGATGCAACCGGAATTGACGAATAGTTTTTTGAAACGATCACCGCGGCACAATTTCCGCAAGGTTTCGGGATGGCAGTGATCGAAGTGTTCGTGGGAGATAAAGATGTAATCGTATATAGGTTCAGCGTTCGCTAAGTTTTCATTGAACAGATATGGATCAAAAGCGATGTTTATGTCTCCGAAGCAGACATCAAACGCTCCGCATCCCCACCATCTTAAAAATATGTTTCCCATTATACCGTTCGTGTAATTCGTTCCTTCCATTTTTCTCTCTGTTTTCGCACCCATGCAACACTGTCCCGCATATCCTCTCGATCTGCCCACATCCCAAAGAAAGGCTGGTTGGCAAAATCCTCGTTCTCTTTTGTTGCTGTACTTTGAGTGTTATTAGGGTCAATCGGTTCTATCCGAATGCGGACTTTGGTCCCTTCGGGTAATGAAAGAGGGTTAGATAGCACAATGTGTCCATTGTTCACTTTACCCTCCGCTATTATTAAAACCATTTTTTGTCTCCTGTTCTCAGTTTTACGTTGAACATTCCCATTACAGAGTCAGGCTACTTCATTAACCACATCTTCCGAACAGTGTCCGTCTCACCTGCTTGGAACTGGTAGAAGTAAATACCACTGGCGACAGTTTCACCGTCTCGGTTTTTTCCGTCCCAATAAAGCGTTTTTTCGCCGCGGGCTTGGTGTCCGAGGTTAAATTTCTGAACCAATTCGCCGTTCTGTGTATAGATGGTAATCTGAACATCAGCCGACTCAGAAAGCCGATACGGTATCCATGTTTCCGGGTTAAAGGGATTGGGGTAGTTCTGAAAAACCTCAGCGGATTTAATTTTTCCCCATGTAGTGGACTGCTTTCCATGCGGTTCAACGGCAACTATCACATTTTCCGCCTCAATAAAGGTGTAGACCTTTCCCTGAAAATAGAGGTCGTAAGTTTCGACGATGCCAGAGGGCCACGTCAAGGTAACAGAACCGATTTGCGCGTCAGACGGGATCCCGAATTCGAGTTCGGGACTGTCGCTGCCCAGAAAGCCTGTGCCGCAGATAAGTTCTTGCGTCTGTGTGTGAGTCCCTGTTGTCACTGTTACACGTGTGCCGACCCCGTCTCGGTTGCTTTCTGTACCGCGAAGCCGAATTTTGATGTTTTGGTTATCAGTGTTGACATCGTTCTGGAGGAGGGTGTTGCTGGTATTGTTGACAATGTAGAAATCGACATCGCCATCGTTATCAAAATCGCCAGTGGTCGCGCCGCGCCCGACAGCATCGACAGTGACGTTGAGTGCATCGGCTTGGTCAACGAAGTTTCCGTTCTGGTTGTGGTAGAGACGGTTGCGATTGGTTTTCTGGGAATTATCGACATCACCGTTGACGACGTAAAGATCGCGCCAACCGTCGTTGTCGTAGTCAATGAAGCTGGCGTACCATCCGACCCCTTCGTTTGCGACACCGACGGCTTCAGCGACATTGGTAAAAGTACCGTCCCCGTTATTGCGCCAGAGAAGATCGGCATCGTAGTTCGTGATGAAAAAATCTAAGTCAGTATCGTTATCGTAGTCTCCGACACAGAGCCCCATCGCGCCTGTCGGTTTTCCGTTAACTTCCGTCACGATACCGGATTGCTCTGAGACATCTTCAAAAGTGCCATCGCCTCGGTTGCGGTAGAGTTTGTCGGGTCCGTGGTCGTTCGCAACGAAGAGGTCTGCCCAAGTGTCGCCGTCATAGTCAAAAAAGATGGATCCCCAAGCGATGCCATCATCACCAACACCGGCAATCTCGGTGGTTTCTTCAAAGGTGCCATCGCCTCGGTTGCGATAGAGGACGTTGGTTTTGGGAGCGGGGTTTGGATTTAAGAGGGAGGGTGCGCGTCCCCAATTCGCGATGTAAATGTCGAGCCAACCGTCATGGTCATAGTCAGCGATGGCGGGGTTGGTCCCGTGTTTTTCGTCAGCAACATCAGCCTGCTGTGTCACGTCTGTGAAAGTGCCGTCACCGTTGTTCTGAAAAAGATAGTTTGGACCGGCGCAGGTTACGTAGAGATCGCTCCAGCCGTCATTGTTATAGTCAAACCAGACGCATCCACGACCCCTTGGCGTGTTTGCGACTCCGGCTTGTACTGCAACATCCGTGAATGTGCCATCGCCGTTATTGTGATAGAGTGCGTTGGGTAAGCCACCGTCGCCAACAACGAAAATATCGAGCCAGCAGTCATCGTTGTCATAGTCGGCGGCGGCAGTCCCGGGACCCAGCCAAGCCCCGGATGCTGCGTCAATAGGAATTTCACGTTGATGGACGTTTGCAGTGAAACTAACATCTGTGAAGGTGGACGCTGCTAAGGTAGGGATTCCGAAGAGCATCATGAAAATAATCAGACGGTGCTGCATAGTTGTTGTCCATCTCTAATACTGGGTTTTTACTGCTGCCCAAGTTGTTGTGGCTTTTCCGCCGGGTTCGACAGGAAAGGGGTTCAGATTGTCTCTAAAGTATTCGTATTCAACCTCTAAACTTCCTGCACCCGCAGCAACACCGGCGTAGACACCGAGCCATACGGGGGGTGTGAGGTCAAATTCGGTCACACCAATCTCAATCCAATCCTCATTTTCCTTGGTTTTATACCAAGCACTATATTCATCACCCATCTCTGGCGAGTCGGAGGAAGAGTTCGGTTTCTCCGAATTCAGGGGTGAATCCAGCGTTGCCGGTAAGACCGCCACCGCCTTCATTCTGTTTCGTCTGATACTGGATCTGTCCCTTCGCAGCTGCATCTCGGGACCAGAATTTGATGGTAACCCAGTTATCGTCCGACGGGCTTTTCACGACGAGTCCATTGACCCCGGAACTGGTGTCCCATCTGGCGAAGAAGTGGGTTTCGACATCGAATATATCTGTGTCGGTCTCCTGATATAGGAAATGAGACATATCGTTTGCCCAGAGATTTCGATTGGGTTCACTGTCGATGTAAAGGAAGTCCGCACGGGTTTCGCCAACATCCCATTTTGGGGGTTCGTTTTGCCATTCCCAATTCGGGTTCTGTAATTTGCCCTTCTCAAAGGGGTCGCCGAACGATTCGTCTGCGGCGACTGCTATACCTCCGAAAAGGAGCATGAGTAAGCACACACTGGCACTATACTTGCTAATTTCTCTAATTAATAGTTGAGTTTGCATAAGTCTATTTTATGCCTCCTGTTTTTAATTTTAAAACAAATTGTCGGGGTTGTCAAGATATATCAAAATTAGGCGCGGCGGTCAATCTCGCTTTATGCCGACGACGACATTCTCAGATAACACGTCTTCGGGTATGACGACGAAAATCTTTCCGGATTCGGAACCTGCGCTCTGCTTTTCCAGATACTGCCTTATTTCATTCTCATCAAGAAGGACTGCCCCGTCAGTAGATTCAGGCAGAGGTGTCCGTTGAGAACCGAACTTTCGGATCCATTTGAAAATGGTACTCGGTGCCACCGAAAACATCCGAGCAATTGTGCTAATAGAGACCCCACGGCAATATAGGAAAACGGCTAAGGCTCTTTGCCACGGGGGTCTCCCGCGAGTCGTTAGACGGGTGAACTGGAAGCCGCAGGCTTTACATTTGTAGCGTTGGCTTCCTCTAACTTTCCCGTTTTTGACAGCGTCTTCCCGTTTGCATCGCGGACAGTTCATCGTAGTCTACCTCTCCTTTAAGATGTAATTAGGAGAAAGTATAACATAAAAATTGTTGCTATGCAATAAACCTCGCTTTCAGAAAATTTCCCTTGTTATTTTTTTCGGCATTGTATATTATATCCTTTAGGCAAAAAATTTAGGGACTGATATTGCAGGTGAAAGATGGATTTTAGAAACAAATTGTCAGGCTCGATCGGAACTTGAGTAGGAGCACGCTATGCTTCGGAGCGCGTCCAGCGCGTAAAGGAGAAACGATTATGGCAGGGAAACTGAAAGTTGCAGCAGTTGGGTGCGGTGGCATTGGGCATCTACATCAACTCGGCTACCTCCAGCATCCGGGTGCAGAATTGGTGGCAGTGTGTGATATAGATACCGCCAAGGCGAAGACGCGTGCCGAAGAACTCGGTGTCGCCAACTGGTACCCCTCCATTAAAGAGATGCTCGCCCATGAAGAGTGCGACTTGGTAGACGTTGTAACGGCTGACTATTTGCATTTCGAGCCGGTGATGGAGTGTCTCGAAGCGGGCAAACATGTTATTTCCGAAAAACCGCTGTCGCTATACATTAACGAGGCGGAACAGATGGTGGCAAAAGCGGAAGAGAAAGGGGTTTACCTCGCTATTGATTATAACCGACGGTTCGCACCCGGATACGTCCAAGCACGGAAATGGTTTGACGCTGGGGAGATTGGACAGACTTACTACTTAGACATGAAATTATCTCAGGGAGGCCCGGCTTCAACATGGAAGGGTGAATATTATCTGCTCTATGAATTACAGACGCATGCAATTGATCTACTCCGATGGTTTGGCGGGGAGATTGTCGCTGTTTGTGCACAAATGGCAAAGCCTCGACAGCATGAGGCGCGCGCAGGTGAGGATGCATGCTATACGAGCATGGCTATCTCTTTTCGTTATGAAACAGAAGTCGTTGCGACGTTGATGGCAAGTTGGGATAGCGACTTCATCCATCCGATTGAACATCTTGAAATCTGCGGCTCCGATGGCGAAATCGTCGTTGATAATGTCCTCACACGTGCGACCTTGATGAAACGCAATAGTCAGGTGGTTGAAGAATATCGTCCTTCCATTTTTAGAGACGAACAGCTTGCCTTTAATGGGACATTTGCCTTACGAATGGCAGCACTCGTTGACGATTTACTTGCTGACCAGCCACCGGCACCAACCGGTAGAGACGGTTTACAAGCCCTACGGATAACTGAAGCGATTGTGGAATCATGGAAGGAAAAACGTGAGGTAACGGTTAAAGTTGATTGAGATTGATAAGAACGGTAAACTATTTCGCACACAAGCCGTTTCTATATGCAAGGAGGGTGAATTATGAAACATCGTATGTCTATTTTAAGAGAAATTCGTCAGTCATTACTCGCAGATTCTTCGTATTCAACTGTGGGGGCTTGTGTTGCGTCGCTTATTTTTCTCCTTTTGGCAATTAGTTGCGGTCCGCCCCCGCAAGGGCAATACCATGTTCCTGAATCGGCAATCGCAGCTGCGGAACGGAATGTGCCGGAGCGGGCGAAGCAGAGCCAAGAAGTCGGTTTGCCTGAGAGTGCTATGGTGCGTTTGCAGGAACAACCTTACCTGAGAAATGCTTTCAAGAACGCTTTCAGCCAACCTATGCCTACCAGCAGAACCGGACTTGACGATTTTTATGCAAGAACGCGAGGAAAGGTACAGCATGTCGCTATTATCTCCGGCGGGTCGTTTGATATCCTCAAGGCGTTTGTTGCCAAAGGATGGGCTCCCATTGTAATGATTCAATTTCAAGGACGAACCCCGGAAGTCTTACCTGTGTCCGACTATAATGACCAGACGAGCGAGGTATATCTTCAAAATCCTACCAATTTCGCTAAGCGTCGCTTGAGTTACAAGGAGTTTGAGACGACTTGGAGCAAGAACTCGCGGAACAAATGTGTCTTAATCACACCACAGGCACTCAACGAAGTAATTGTTCAGAATGTACTGGGAAAATATTTACCTGCTGAAGCGTTCCAGGAGATTAGCATCAGGAGACGCTAATACTACACTTCAATTCATTAATCAGGACGAGAGACTCAATTGTGAAAGCACTTCCATGTACGGCTGTTAAGATCAATGACCGGTTTTGGGCACCCCGACAAAAGACGAATTCCGAGGCGACGATTCCACACGAATTGGCACAGTGTCGACAAACCGGTAGAATCGATAACTTCGCAAAAACTGCGGGTTTAATGTCTGGGGAATTTGAGGGTATCTTTTTCAACGATTCCGATGTCTATAAATGGGTCGAGGCAGCATCCTATACCCTTTCAACGCATCCGAATCCAGTGTGGGAAGCGGAATTGGATGAAGTCATCGCGAAGATCGCTGCGAGCCAACAGCCTGATGGCTATCTGAATACCTATTTCACACTTGTTGAGCCGACGAAGCGGTGGCAGAATCTCGGCATCATGCATGAGTTATATTGCGCCGGACATCTCTTTGAGGCAGGGGTTGCACATTATCAAGCGACCGGAAAGCGGACGTTATTGGATGTTGCCTGCCGGTTCGCTGATCTGATTGACAGCATCTTTGGACCCGGCAAACGAGATGGGTTGCCCGGACATGAGGGAATTGAGCTCGCCCTTGTAAAATTGGCGAACGTCACAGGTGAGACGCGCTACGCTGCACTCGCCGAGTATTTTGTTAGTCGACGCGGACATTCCCCGTCGATTTTTGAAAAAGAACTGGAGAATCCTGACATTCCCGGCGGACTTGACTCATATCGACACCATTTCACGCGCGACGGAAAATTTGAAGGACATTACGCGCAGGCACATCTTCCAATACAGCAGCAAACGGAGTGTGTCGGACACGCCGTACGTGCAATGTATCTCTACAGTGCCGCTGCTGACATTGCTTATGAAACGGGTGATACCACAATCATCAATGCCTTGGAAGCACTTTGGCGGAACGTAACAGAGAAGCGTCTATATGTTACCGGGGGCGTGGGTCCTTCTGGTCACAATGAAGGTTTCACAAACGACTATGAACTGCCGAATTTTTCGGCTTATGCTGAGACCTGTGCGTCTATCGGACTGATATTTTGGGCGCATCGCATGTTCTTGTTGCACCGTGAATCCCGCTTTGTAGATGTGTTGGAAACAGCACTTTACAACGGCGCGCTCTCTGGAATTTCGCTGGATGGTACGGGTTTCTTCTATCAGAATCCGTTGGCGAGTTATGGGGACCGGTCCCGACACGAATGGTTTGGCTGCGCATGTTGTCCACCGAATATCGCGAGGCTTCTCGCATCTGTCGGACAATACATTTATGCTGAATCGGAAAAAGGCGTATGGGTGAACCTCTACGTTGGCGGCACCGCTGAGGCGACTGTCGCAGGCGATGTCTCGGTGAAATTGACCCAAGAGACTGATTATCCATGGGCGGGGGATGTGACGCTGACAATTGATCCCGAAGTTCCAGTATCCTTCAGTCTGAATTTACGGGTACCGGGTTGGTGTGAGCAATTTGAAGCGCGTGTCAACGGCAGAATCTACAAGTCAGAACCAGATGCCAAGGGTTACCTCTCAATTACGCGGGAGTGGCATGCTGATGATAGTGTTGAATTTCAGTGCGATATGCCTATTGCCCGTGTTTATGCGCATCCGCTGGTCAGGGAAAATGTTGGACGCTTCGCTTTGCGGCGCGGTCCGATTGTCTACTGTTTTGAAGACGTTGACAACCCGGGTGGTGTTTTTCAGACGTTGGCACTTTCCGGTGAGGTTGTGTTGGAAACGACATTTAATGCGGAATTGCTTGGTGGTGTGACGCTGATTCGTGGTATGGGGACGATGTTGGATGCTTCTGAGTGGGAGAACAATCTCTACCTGCCCACAAAACCGAAAATGCGGCAGTTGGAAGTTACAGCGATTCCATATTATGCCTGGTGCAATCGTGGGACGAGTCAGATGTCGGTATGGGTTCTTTAGACCTCCTTTCATACAGAAAGTTTTCGCTTTTGTCATTGATCCACAAATCGAAGCACCGACTGATTCACACAAGAATCATTTCATTGCTTAAACCGCCCCCATGTTGTGGTGAGTTTTCCTTCTGCTTCGACAGCAAATGGGATGCTGGTTTTTGCGCCATTTTTACCCTCCAGATGATATGCGTTGCCTGATGCGTCTGAGAATTTCCGATTTCCACTCAGTTCATCAAAATGCCATAACGCAATTGTCTCCCGGTCTTTGTTGAATTTATTACGCGGCGTAAAACCTTGTCTCCCGACATCGTAACGAGCAACCGTTGAGATACGGACCTCATCAATATATCCTGCAAAAGAGCCCTGAAAGCCCTCGCCGCGAGGAGTCGTAATTTTCTCTCCAAACCCACCAAGTGTAAAATCTTTTGGATGCTTGAATGCTGAGAGATCGTGAGCGAGCGTTACGCCTTGCGGGATGGTTTTTACAATATCGTTGACAATAGTTGATCTTTGTCCTCCTTTTGCTTGGTATGCGACGTGATTCCATTGATTCGGGGAAAGTGCTATTGGGGTGAACCCTGTCGCACCGGGTCTGCCCCCAATCCTAACATGCCCTTCAATTATTAGGAATAAATCACCCTTCTGCCACTTGATACGTTTCTTTATGTCCGCCCATCCCTCGTCATCGCTCATCGCCTTCATCCACACTTGTTGGCTGAGAATCATTGCGTGTATATTTTCGGCAGGCGGTGTGGTCGGATATACCCACGCTTCGACAGTGAACTCGTCTGTGTCTTTCGGAAATAGGACGCCGAAGGTTTTAAAGTCTAAAACTGCATAGTCGTCCACTCCATCAAGGACTAAGTAGTTTCCACCAGCGGGTGAAGCGGGTGGAAAAGCTTTAGCACTCAACGGGATTAATATGAGCCAAAAGAAGCAAACAAAAAACGGCAGATTTTGTAAATGTCTCATCCTTGTAGTCCTCCTTGGTTTTAATTTTATCCATCATTTACAACTCGATTTATTGATGGGATGAAGTTAAGGGACCTGTGATTCAGCAAATCGCTAACACCTAATCCTTGCATCACTTGTTGTACATACTTATCAAAAGACGAAACTGTTTCTGATTTGATGTTATTTATTTTTTTTATTCTCCTCAAGCGAGATGTAAAACAGCCCATCCTCTTTACCACTATAAACCTGATCGGTAGCACTATAAACCTTATCATTAGCGATAGCAAGCGCGCTAATTTCATTTGGTACTTCTGAAGAAATCTGTTCCCATTGCATACGCGTATCCAAACGATATCCTCCAGCATCACCGATACCGTAAACTTTGCTCTCATCTATAGCGAACCTATTTATGATGGGACGCTCTCCTGTGTTATCGGTTGGCACGTACCATTGTTCGCCAGTTTGGGAAACCATAACGCCACTATCTGTTGCGACGTAAAGCGTTGATCCAACAAAGATTATATCGTTGAAGCGAGTGAAGCTGAGTGGTAGGCTTGGTGTGACATCTCTCCAACTGTCTCCTTCATCAAGCGACTGAAATAACTTACCTTCCCGTTTACCGACGTAGACGGTTTTCCCTAAAACTGCTAATTTGAATCCCTTTCTGAAATCGTTATAAGGTAAATGATTACCATCTACCAATCCAGTGCTTGTCCATTCCGAATCACCCAATTTCCATTTGAAGAGCTCTCCCAACCACTCTACATAAAACACGTCACGACTGGCTGCAGCAGTCTCAGTTTTCAGACGGCCAAAACGAAGATTCTCTTGATCTTTTGACTTATAATATTTTTCATAGGCGAGTTTTCTACGATCGAAAACGGGGACGCCTTGAACCGGAATTAGCATATCCTCATCAGTAGATAAACGGAAAATACGCAAATTGTCTCCTACACTTGACAGTGAATAAAGAACATCGTCAAGAGGTATCAGTTTTGACTCATAACTCAATCTGGTCGTGGGGATATTGAGTACAGCTTCCTGCCCATGATTCCAAAGTTTTTTCCAAGACACACCCGCATCCGTTGATTGATAAACCTCGTAGCCAGTATGAGCGTATAATCTATTTTTGAACGCAACCAGATCGATTATAACTGTTCCTACCATCCCATTCATAAATAGGTGCCATGACGCACCACCGTCAGTCGTGCGATGAATGCCCCATACACTGGCTTTGTAATACGTATTCTCGTTCACCATCACAGCTGGAAGGCGACTCTTTCCCACAAAATTCCAGTCATCTTCAAGTGCTGTCCAAGTTTCTCCACCATCTGTTGAACCAGATTGATTGTAACCCAGAGCCAAGAGTGTTTCACCTGTTGCTAAAACTGTTATACCTCCGAGTGCCCCTGTGAGTCTATATTTTCTTCCTTCCATTATTTCAGCCCACGAAGCTCCCAAGTCAGTTGAATGGAAAATCTTGGTTGAATATAATTTGTTATTCTCCTCTGGATCAGACCAACTCTTTCGCTTCACCTCATATAGTTCCGTTGAAGTTAATCTCACTAACAGGTCAGAACCTGTCCCAACATACAGATCATTCCCAGAGACTGCCAAGGAGCAGGCGGCTCCTGATGTATCCAAAGGTGATTTCTTCCAGACCTCTGAATCGAGACGATAGAGACCGTTCTCTGTACCCGCAAACACTGTTTTTCCAATAGCAGCCATTGCGGAAATTTTTTTGGAAACTGTCAGTCCATCGTTAAGAGGGAGCCAGTGTGTGCCACCATCTATGGACCGGAAAATCCCTTTATCTCTCAGTGCGAGATACATCGTAAAAGGCACTTGCGAACCGGAGGCTTGCTCGGTATCTACAATGACGAGTTCAACAGCATCTCCCTTGGGGCGGGGACCCAGTGTCCTCCACGTCTCACCCCTGTTGTCTGAAGTGAATATCTCATTCGCAGCAACAATATAAAGGGTCCCACCATGTGCTGCCATTGGCATGAGCGTCTCGCCAATTGGGACACTTGCATCAACGCGTGTCCATGCGGTTGCATCCGCCGTTAATCTGTATATCCCCGTTTGTATAACGGCATAGACAGTCCCTTCGGGTGTAGCAAAAATATTGTTTACAGGTCCCCCTGGGGGTCCGTTTCCCTGCGACCACCCTTCGGTAGAGAACTTGGTGAAATTCTCTGGTGCAGCAGACGTTGGGGTTACATTAGAAACTTGCGTGCCGGCACGGCTGGTTTTACCCGGGCTGCCATCCCGCCCAACTTGATTTCGCACAGCGGGTTTCGCTACTATATTAAGGATAATAGGTGCTTCAACAATTTCAATCATAGGCTCAGATTTTGCTTCAAAACTATACCGCTTCTGGAAACGGGTGAGGTATCGACTGTTCGCGCCGAAGAGCAAAGTGATCAAAACCGCAGCTGTACCTAACGCTATCCACGGGAGAGCAGGTTTAGAAGCCGGAGACGATGTAGGGTTTATGTCAGCAATTCGGCGCATGACGTTCTCGCCTAAACTCGCTGGTATCTGCACGCCGCCGAAAACTTCCTGGATCATCAGTTCCTCATCCTCCTGCAAACGCTTTCGTCCGCGGCGAAGCCTACTTTTAATCGTATCCACCGACACTCCTAAGAATTTCCCAATCTCTTTGGTTGTCATTTCACCGAGATAGTAGAGTGTAACCACTGTGCGTTCACTCTCTGGGAGTTTGGCGAGCAGTTTTTTAACGAGTTGATAGCGATGTTCGGCAATCTCTGTCTGCTGCTGTTCCGATACATGATGTGTATAAGAGGCTCTCTCGATTTCTTCCATTCGTGTGTCCTCCAGCGATTGCGTTATGAGTCTTCTCTTCCGACTCCAATCAATGCAAAGCCGATTTGCAATGACATACAGCCATCCAGCAAACTGATTGTGATTCTTGAGCGTTGGGAGTTTTTTGTATGCTTGAAGGAAGGTGTCTTGGGTAATATCTTCAGCAGTGTGAAAATCCCCGATCTTTCGCCATACGAGCGCGTGCACGCTTTTCTGGTGTCTTCGGAACAAGATACCAAATGCCGTATCGTCACCCGATAAGGTTCTCTGAATCAGTTGAATATCGTCTTCTCTTTCCACGAGATCCCTCCTGATGAAAAGATGAGGTTGCGCTTTATGCCCTGACTGAGGTTGATGTTGAGTCTTCAAAAATTAAACAATCCGATACACTTTACACCCTTTATTATTAAAGACGAATTTTAAAGCCAAAAAGGTGCAACATGGAAAAAATCGAATTCCAAAACTGCTTCGCGCTGGATGGATAGTTGTATATCTGAGTATAAATGTTTGGTATGTGTTGGGGCTGGCAGGGCATTGCTTACCAGTGGAGTCGGCGTTCCAGTCCGAGATTTGCACTTTGGTGTGTGGTTGTGTTGGGAGTTATCGAGTAGATCCGTGTTCGTTTTGAATTAATAAATATCACCACGGTTATCGATTTGTACAATGCGGATTAGCCTGTTGTCTCGGTCAACTCGATAAATAAAACGGAGGGAGCCTATCCGGTAGCGATAGCGTTCTTTATTTTTTCCATGTAGTCGTTTAATTGTTGTCGGGTTTGTGTGGCGAAACGGGGAGCAAAGGATGTCCGCAAAAGCGACGTTAATTCGTTCTTGCATGTTTCGGTCTAATCTCTTAATAAAATTCCCGACTTTTCTTGGAAGTGGCTCAAGCGTATATGGCTGATGATTCACAGCCCGATTTCCTGTTTGATCTGTTCCCAAGATTCTCCGCCTCCGGCATCCAATTCCTGCTCTGCTTCGGCAATGTCTGCTAAGATATCGGGTTCTGAATTAATCAAAGCCGTTTCACGCCATTCGGAGAGGAAAATAGAAAGGGTTGCGGCATCTTTTTTCCCTTCCGAGACCTGCTTTACTAATTTGAGAAGATCAACGAAAAACGCAACAAACTCTTCGGGTTCTAACCATTTGATCCAATCGAAGTGTTTTGAAGTTGTAATGGATTTGACCGACAATTCGTCTTTTGTGAGGTGTCCAACGACAAGTTTAGGTTTTTTCATCTGGAGTCTCCGCGGGCGGGGATATTAAGTTTTCCTAAATTGTACGTGATGAATCAAAAAATTTCAAGTTTTTCCGATTGGAAACGCTCCAGATTTCGGTATGTGCTGAAACTGGCAGCCTATAGATGTCGCTTACCGATGAAATCGGCGTTCCAATTCGTCACGTCCCATCTCGACGATAATAGGTCGTGAGTGCGGGCAATTAAAGGGTAGCTTTGCCTCCGATAACTCTTTAAGCAGGTTTATCATCTCTTTCGTATCCAGTGTATCCCCTGCCTTAACAGCCGATTTACATGCGAGGGTTATCAAGGCGTTATCAATCGCTTCCGGGATTTGCACTTCAGTGTGTGGTTGCGTTGGGAGTTTGTCGAGTAGGTCCGTAACGGTCTGTGCAGCGACACGTGTCGGCAGAGGTGCCGGAATTGCCCGAATCAAGATAGTATTCCCACCGAATTCCTCCAAATCAAAACCGAGTTTCTTAAAGATGTCGCCGTGAATCTTGAGGGTGCCGAGCTGCTGTGCTGTGGCTTCCAGCGTTACCGGCAATAGCAACCCTTGCACAGGAATGCCATCGGTTTTCATCTGGTTGACGAAACGTTCGTAAAGGACGCGCTCTGCAGCGACGTGCTGATCGATGAAGAAGATTTTATCTCTCGCCTCAACGACAATGTAGGTCTTAAAAAGATTGGTTTTCAGTTGGATATGCTCAAAATCGAGCAGACTGAGATCGGTGTCTTCAGGAACCTGCTGCTGCGGGGGTTGCACAACAATTTCAGTAGGCGCAACTATCTGTTGGTTGTCGGTTGCTGGCGATGTGTGAGAAGTTTGTAACTCCAAACTCCCGCTTTCCGCTTCCACAGGACTCTCTGGCTGACTGCTGACTGCTGATGGCTGACCTCTAAATTGTGTGCGTTGTCCCTTTCCAGTAATAGGTGTGGAGACCCGTTGTGGTAGACTAATATCGCGGTGCTTAGCGGTTGCCTCGGATTGCGACGGTTCAACGGCTGTCTCGATTTTTGGGATGTACTTCGCTTTATGGATAGCGTTGCGGAGCATCCGAACGATACCGCTGTAAATTGTACGTTCATTCCGAAAACGCACCTCTATTTTGGCGGGATGTACGTTGACATCAACGGCTTCGGGATCGAGCGTTAGGAAAAGTAGGGCGACAGGCTGCCGGTCCTTGGCAATCATGGAACTGAGTGCTTCTGTGAGTGCTGCAGCTATGATGGGACTGCGAATCGGTCGCTGGTTGAGAAAAAAGAGTTGATACTCACGGTTCGGTTTTGTAAATTCCGGTTTCCCGAGTAAGCCGTACATCTTCAAGTCGGGCAATTCTTCTGTAAATTCGATAAGATTGTCAGCGAATTCTTTGCCGTATATGAGGCGTACCCGCTCCAAGTGTGAATCACACGCGCGAACATCAAGAATGGATCTGCTGTTGTGGGTCAGCGAAAATTGGATGTTCGGATGTGCGAGGGCAGTCCATGTGACCTGTCTCGTAACGTGGTTCATCTCTGTGGTATCGGTTTTCAGAAACTTCAGACGTGCCGGGACGTTGTAAAATAGGTTGTTGACCGACATGTGGGTGCCGGGAGAACATCCGCTTTCTTGCACGGATCGGAAGACACCACCGTCAACATTCACCTTTGTGCCGATGAGTGCGTCAGGCGTACGGGTGAGGAGTTCAAATTGTGAGACCGAGGCGATACTGGCTAAGGCTTCACCCCGGAATCCAAAGGTTTGAATCTGAGTAAGGTCTTCGATACGGTTGACTTTGCTCGTTGCATGGCGCTCTAAGGCGAGGAGCGCGTCCTCACGTTCCATGCCGCTGCCGTTATCGAAGACGTGGATAAGACGTTTCCCACCCGCACGGACTTCGACGCGAATCGAAGTGCTTTCAGCATCCACAGCGTTTTCGATAAGTTCTTTAACGACTGAAGCAGGACGTTCGACGACTTCGCCTGCGGCGATTTTGTTGGCGACATCTGCAGAGAGTATTTTAATTTTTGGCATTTTTTAACGATCGCTCCTGGGCTGCTGCGTTCTTCGTTCTTGCAGGTTTCCGGTTAATCTACGTTCTCTTACGGTTTTGGAACTGCTTTTAGAAATTTTCACCATACCTTCCGAGGTGAATACAGATTGGGCCCTCAGGGATCCTCTTGGTACAGGTGACAGTGGCCGGAATGCGTCTGTGTGAAATGCAATTCGTCTGGATATGTGTCTTTACACATAGGCATTACTTCTGGGCAACGTGGGTGAAAGTGGCATCCAGATGGGCGATTGATTGGCGAAGGCACATCCCCTTCTAATCTAATCTTTTCAACACCTGTCTGCTCGTCCATCTTCGGTACAGCAGAGAGGAGTGCGCGTGTATACGGGTGCTTGGGAGAATCGAAAATCTCCTCTGTTGTCCCGCGTTCAACGATTTTACCCAGATACATCACTGCTACCTCGTCCGCAAAATACTCAACGACGGAAAGGTTGTGTGTGATGAAGAGATACGTGAGATTAAAATCCGTTTGTAGTGATTTTAGTAGATTAAGTATCTGTGCTTGCACAGACACATCCAATGCGCTGGTGGCTTCGTCGCAAACGATGAATTCTGGATCGACAGCGAGGCACCTTGCAATACCGATGCGCTGCCTTTGACCCCCAGAGAATTCGTGCGGGTAGCGTGTTACCATATCCGGCGATAAGCCGACGCGACGCATCAGTTCTGCGATTCGCTCGTGGCGTTCGTCAGTTGATCCACCGATATTGTGTGCTTGCATTCCCTCTTGGATAATAGCCCCGACGGTCATCCGTGGATTAAGGGATGCATAAGGGTCTTGGAAAATAATTTGCATCCGTTTCCGATACGGATGTAGCTGCTCACGCTTCACAGTAGCGATGTTAATGCCATCATAAGTGAGCTCGCCTTCGACAGGGACCCCTAATCGGAGAACGGCTTTTCCGAGTGATGTCTTGCCGGACCCCGACTCGCCGACCAATGCGAGCGTTTTACCGCGTGGAATATCGAACGTGACATCGTCAACGGCATAAACGTAGCCGACTGTCCGTTTTAAAACTCCCTTTTGGATCGGATAGTGGACGCAGAGGTCTTTCACTTGAAGTTGGGAGTGGGTTTCTGTCAATTGTGTTGGAATTTCGCTATCTTCTCGGTCTATCTCTGTTTCAAGTTCAAGTTTTGTTGCCTCGGTTCCAGAGGCGTTGAACGGAGGATTAGAGTTATAGAGATGACAGGCGACGTTGTGTTCGTTGCCATTGACGCGCTGCAGCGTCGGAACGATATTTTCACATCCGTCCATGACTTTCGGACACCGTTCAGCGAACCTACAACCCTCGTTATATTCAGTTGCTTTCGGGACTCTGCCTGTAATTGTGCGGAGTTGCGTGCCGCGTTTATCACGTGCCGGTGTTGATTCGAGAAGTTTCACGGTATACGGGTGTTGTGGGGTCTTGTAAAGTTGTTCCCATGTGCCTGTCTCGACAATTTTCCCCGCATACATGACAGCGACGCGGTCGGCGATGTTCGCAACGACCCCTAAATCGTGTGTGATTAACAGTACTGCCATCCGCAGTTCTTGCTGGAGGCGTTGGATGAGCTCGAGAATCTGTGCTTGGATGGTGACATCGAGAGCTGTCGTCGGTTCGTCGGCGATGAGCAGTCCTGGGTGGCAGGAGAGTGCCATAGCAATCATGACGCGTTGTTTCATGCCACCGGACATCTGGTGCGGGTATTCATCGTAACGGGCAGCGGGTTCTGGAATACCGACGAGATTAAGCATTTCGATCGCTGCAGCCCGTGCAGCCGTTCCACGCAGATTTTGATGCTGTCGGATCGCTTCTGAAATCTGGTTGCCGATCGTGAAAACTGGATTCAGGCTGGTCATCGGCTCTTGGAATATCATGGCGATGTCGTTGCCCTGAATTTTCCGCTTCTCGACTTCTGAGAGTTGTGTGATGTCTTGACCTTTATAGGAAATAGCACCGCCTGCGATGAACCCAGCGGGTTTCGCAACGAGTTGGATGATGGAGAGGGCAGTGACGCTTTTACCACAACCCGATTCACCGACGAGTGCGAAAATCTCGTTCGGCTTGATATCGAAAGAGATGCCATCAACGGCACGCGCAATCCCTTCCGGGGTACGAAAATAGGTTCTAAGGTTCTGGACGCTGAGCAATGTGTCGTTCATAGGACAACTTTAACATAGAAACTCCTGAATGTCAAGGTCAATTTTTGAAAAAATTGACATCGAAATAAATTTGTCGTATAATAAAAATGAGGTCACGGGTTTCCATGTTCATTCTCTTGTAGAGTTTAGAGGTAACCGAAAATGAAAGGTCTTAATCAGAAACTGAATGAACTTCGTCGGCGTAACCCTGAGCTCGGTGCACTTTTAGATGAACTTCTGAGTTACAAAGACGGTCAGGGCGATTATACTGTTGATCGGTATGAACTCCCCGATCCTGATATTGATACGATTGTCGAGGAGATTCAACGAGCACGCAAGGCAGCAGACGAAAAGGGCGATGCTACATAGACGAAAATGATAGGAAAGGCACAATTATGGCAGCACAGCGTTTTTTAACAGCAGAACAGGGCGTTGAAGAACTTCTGAAAGCAACGCCACCACTTCACTTCAACGGTGCGACCAAAACGGAGTGGCAAGCGTGGCGAAGGAAATTCCGGCGTAATCTCATTAAGGACCTCGGACCTTCACCAGAAGCGATCCCGTTGGAAGTTGAAACTTTGGAACGGACACAGCACGATGGCTACACACGGGAAAAAGTTATCTTCAATCCAGATCCATTCTCTTCGATTCCGGCGTACGTCTTAATTCCAGACGGCGCAAGTGCAGAGAATCCAGCACCAGGAGTACTGTGTGCACACGGGCACGGAATCGGTAAAGACGGCGCAGTCGGGATTGTAGAAGACTATCAGAAACAGTACGCCGTAGAATTGGCAAAGCGTGGCTTCGTGACACTCGCACCGGATTGGCGATGCTTCGGTGAACGCAAAGATAGAGATGAATGGGTGCGTCGTCCGAGTCGCGACGGATGCAACGTCGCCTATCTCGCATTCGGATATTTCGGCTATCAACTCCTGCAGCTGAATATCGCAGATGGGCAACGCTGCTTGGACTATCTCCAATCGCGTTCTGAAGTCGATGGTCGGCGGTTGGGCTGTATGGGATGTTCCTTTGGTGGAACGATGACGACGTACATTTCGGCTTTGGATCGGCGGATTAAGGCAGCTGTTATTGTCTGTTATCTTAGCACATTGACAGACGCGCTAAACGACCGCGGTCGTGGGAATACGTGTGGTTCGCAGTTTATGTTCGGACTTCGGAAAGCTGGCGATATTGCTGACGTGGCGGGATTAATAGCACCGCGGGCGTGTATGGCGCAAATCGGCTCTGATGATCTCTGTTTCATTGAGACTGATGCATTAGAGGCCTTTGAACAATTGGAGAAAATCTATACAGCATCGGGGAAACCTGATCGGTTGGTGCTGGATCATTTTCAAGGTGAACATGAGATTGATTTGGAGGCAGGGATTGCGTTTTTGGAGGAACGCTTGTAGGGACAACGGGCAGGCGCGAGCACCTGCCCAAACAGGCTATACGTCGAAAACGCGCAAATAGTCGTCTAATGTTTCAACTCGACGGATACATGTAAAACTACCACCGTCAACAAGGTATTCCGGTGGACGCATCTTTAGATTATAGTTGGAACTCATGGCGTGGCAATAGGCACCCGCATCGCAAACGACAAGTCCTGCTCCTTCGTGCGGGGTCGGAAGCGCACGTCCTTTGCCCAGAAAATCTGAAGATTCACAGACAGGACCAACGACATCGTACGTTTCGACCACCCCATCAACGGGTTCGATAAACTGAATGTGTTGATAGGCATCGTAGAGGCTCGGGCGGATCAATTCCGACATACTCCCATCGGTAACAATGAAGTGCTTATTACCGTTGGTCTTTACGCCCGTAACGCGATTAACAAAGATAGAGGTATTGCCCACAAGAGAACGACCCGGCTCAATAATAAGCGTAATATCCTCAGACAACAGGTCTCGGATAGAATCGATGAGATCAGAAGGAGTCGGGATTTCCTCACCCGTGCGTTCGTAATCAATGCCTAAACCACCGCCGATATTAAGATAGCGGACCGAGAAACCCTCCGCTTGGATCGCACGCATAAAGGCAAGCATAATCTCTGTGGCATCTCGGAAGATTCGGACCTCCTTAATTGTCGAACCCAAATGGCAGTGCACACCCACTAAATTCAGTAGATTGTCCTTGCGAATTTCGTTCAAAAACCAGTCCAACCGTTCATTACGGATGCCGAACTTGGAATTTTTCATGCCTGTGGAAACATAGGGATGGACTCCCGGATCCACATCTGGGTTGATACGGATAAGCACATCTGCGGGTTTGCCGAGGTTTTTTGCTGTCTGCCGAATATGTGCTAAATCGAATTCGCTGTCGATGTTAATGAGCACACCGTGTTCAACGGCGAGACTGAGTTCCGCAAGCGTTTTCCCGTTCCCGTTTAAAATTGTCCGTCTCAGATCGAACCCTGCCGCGAGCGACACCTTCAATTCATTTCCGCTGACAAGGACTGCACCGCTGCCGAGTGCACTGAGACGTTTGAGCAGGTGAAGGTTATTGTTGGCTTTAACTGCATAGCCTATAATCGAATCGATTCCGTCAAGTGCTTTCTGATATGCAGCGTAATTTGCCTCCAACTGCGCGAGGCTGTAGAGATAGAATGGACTGTAAGGCACCTGTTCCTGAATGTCTTTAACTCTCAGTTCTTCGCAATAGAGGTACCCGTTTTTATAGTGAAAACTCATCTGTCATAAATTACCTTTCTCTTTATAGGTCTGAACCGGGATTTATGTGATTATCAGATTTACATGATTTATCGTCCTGAGGTTAGAAATCGTTACCCATGTTTGGACCAAGATTTGAATGTTTATTAGATAAACGTTGGATCCTTGGATTGAACTTTTTATTCGTAAATCTAAAAATCACAGTTCAGACTAATACTCACGTTTGTGCCAGTCGTCTTCAAAGAGGTTGAACGAACCTTCACGATACGGATGTTCGGCGATAAGCTCCTCATTGAGTTCCATACCGAGTCCAGGTCCATTGGGCAGACTAAAATAGCCGTCAACAACTTCCGGACATCCGGTTGCCGCTTCTTTCACCCATGCCTCAGAGAAATCGTTGAAATGTTCCTGAATCTTAAAGTTAGTCGTGCAAGCGGCAAAATGCAAGGCAGTTGCAGTAGAGACGGGACCCCCGACATTGTGCGGCGCAACGGTCATGTAGCACATGTCGCCCATCGCCGCGATCTTCTTGGTCTCCAAAAAACCGCCCGTCTGGGTAATATCCGGTTGCAATATGTCTGCTGCTTGTAGGTTAATCAGCTCACGATACTCGTATTTATTGTGGAGTCGTTCGCCGGTGGCGACAGGTAGATTAATCTTTTCAGCGGCTTTTGCGAGTGCTGCGATGTTATCGGGTGGCACGGGTTCCTCAACCCAGCTCGGTTGGTATTTTTCCAGTTCTGCGGCTATCTCAATCGCCACATAAGGACTGAACCGACCGTGCATCTCAACCAGAATTTCGACATCGGGTCCAACAGCATCGCGCACGGCTTCAACGAGTTCAACGGATTTCAGTTTCTCTTCGTAAGAGAGTTCATAGTACCCCGCACCGAACGGGTCGAACTTGAGTGCCCGGTACCCTTTTTCAAGTACCCTTTTTGCGGCAGCGTGAAACTCTTCAGGTGAGCGTTCCACGCGATACCAACCGTTCGCATACGCTTTAATCTTATCACGACAAGCACCACCGAGCAGCCGATAGACGGGTTGGTTGAGTGCTTTGCCGATAATATCCCAGCACGCAATCTCAATAACGCTAATACCGGTTGCGACGATTTCACCGGCGCGACCGTAATCGTCGCGGAACAGGCGTTGGTAGAGGTCTTCTGTATTGAAGGGATCGCTTCCGATAACGTGCCGTTTTTTCGCACCGTCAATATAGGCGAAAAGGGCATCTGTACGGTTGTTCATCCGCACCTCACTGACACCTGTCAAGCCTTCGTCTGTTTCAACTTTGACGAACGTTAAATTGCGCCAACTGGTACCCATGACCAGTGTTTTGACATCTGTAATTTTCATGTTTTTAACTATAGTCCTCTGATTATCTGTCAGAACTATGATTTATGTGATGTTGAAAACGGCAAATCAGGCTCATCTGGCAATCATACAAATCACAGTTCAGACCTTTCTTATTAACTCCGTGCTTCCGCTTCGGATACGCTGCGTTGTCCACTTCTTTGCGTGGGTGCCGGTTCGACTGTCGGTCGCTCTTCGCCTGCCTCCAGCATCCGCCGGATGAGCCGTTCCCGCATTACTTCTGTTACTGGTTCGTGCGATTGCAATCCGATGAGATTCCGTAACTCATAAGGGTCTGCTTCGAGATCATAGAGATATTGCTCAACATACCGGTCGGATCCGGCATCTCTACCGCCGTTTTGATGTGGTGCATCCACACCGTATTTCCAGCGTTGCGTCCGGACGGCGCGTCCGACTTGTGCCTCGCTGATTTGGACGAATACCTCTTCTGGCCAGTCGTCTGTCTCGCCGCGAACGAGCGGTAGAATGGAACGTCCCTGCATCTCACCCGGTACCGTTAAACCTGCTGCGTCGAGGAGTGTCGGCGGAAGATCCACGAGGCTCACAAGGTCTTGCAGCTGACCGCCGCCGATGAAACCGGGACCGTGGAACGCAGTCGGCACACGAATTGAACTCTCATGGCAGGAGCGTTTGTATTCGCCGTTGCGGGTTTTGAAATGGCATCCGTGATCGGAGGTAAACAGAATAATCGTATTGTCAAGCAGATGGAGACTTTTCAGGGCATCCAGCAGCCTACCGAGTGCTTCGTCCAGTCTTTTCACCATGCCGTAATAGCCACCTAAGTGCTGGTGGGTTGAGCCACCGAGTGCTGCAAGGTCTGGCGGTATCCATTTCCCAGTATACCGTTCCCGATACCCGTCCGGTGGCGGATAATCGTCCAGATGGTTTTGGTGATGCGGTTCAATGTATGATGTAAAAAGATAAAAAGGCTCGTTTTTGTGGCGGTCAACGTAGCGAATCACCGCATCCGTGAGCGCATCCACGCGATAGCCGGGCAGATCAACGGGTTTATTGTCGTTATCGTAAAGTGTTGTCTGATACGCGTCGGAAGTGAACTCAAGGACGTTAGACGCTAACCAGTAGTCGTATCCGCCGCGGTGCTCCTCTGGCACGGGTCCCGGTCCTGTGCCACCGCTATAGAGGTGCCACTTGCCGATGTATCCCGTGGCGTAACCTGCCTCACCGAAGTGGTGTGCGAGGGTCTTGAGGTTTGGGGACAACGGGATACCGTTTCGAAAGCATCCTGTGCGGGTCGCGTATAGTCCAGTTTGCAGACATGAACGGGCGGGTCCACAGACGGGTTGACATGTAAAAGAGCGATGGACGTGTGTGCCGCGTTGTGCCATCCGGTCGAAATTGGGGGTTAGGTCGAGTGGGTTTCCATGCAAGCCGGAGGTATCCCATCGCTGCTGGTCGGTGAAAAAGACGATAACATTGGGTTGATTTGCGTCAGTTTGTGGCATGTTTCTATTTTCCTCTCTATTTTGGTTTGGCTGTTTCCATTTTAGAGGGTTTTCGGATAGATGTCAAGTGGAAAATAGCGTAAGGGGAATCAGGGGCGGGAAAGGAATAGGGATAAGTACGAGAGAAGATATCTTGCGTTTTATATATAATAGCGGAAGGAAGGATGTGGTACACGGTTTGGTCCCACTTCTGCCATAATGCCACCGACTCGTCGAGAAAAGAAGAGTGTTACCGGGTGGGCACTGCTCATACTTGCCGTATTCCAATTCATACGGGCAAGCCCGAGGATATCTGAGGCGGCCTGATACATGTCAACATCATCATCGCTTACAAGTCTTACAGGAGCAGGAATGTGAGGCCCAGGGTATGTTCGCCATTCAGGCATGTAACCTGTGGTGAATAGATATGCGGCTGTTTTATTCACAGTACAAAGCGTACCTCTCCTCGGTGGATATGTTCCAT
Organism: Candidatus Poribacteria bacterium; assembly: GCA_965232115.1. Taxonomy (GTDB): domain Bacteria; phylum Poribacteria; class WGA-4E; order WGA-4E; family WGA-3G; genus WGA-3G. The sequence continues at coordinate 115,699 of OZ246958.1, read as the reverse complement.
ACGTCAAAAGTCGAAACTGTGTAGGCATAATACTCATTAATTCGACGATGGGAATATCGCGAAAACCATGTCGAAAGCCTTCTTGCTCAGACTCGTCGAATCTTGATGTTTTGTGGAGCACGACGCGCTGTGGATTTCCATCAGTTTGTTCATTGTATTTCTGAAGAATTTGACCTGCTAATCTGGCTGCTTGATCTGTTGTTAGGTGTACATTACGCCCCTGTCCTGTGTCCCATGGGATAGCCTCGCCGCGAAGAGCGAATCCCTCGCCGCGGCTTGAGAAAGCCTGTGCCAAACTTGAATAGACGAGATGCTGTCGGGGCGTTCTCAAATGGTGGAAACTGATACCGACAAAGCAGGTTTCTGGGCCAGTAGATTTAAAACGCCACGGTATTCCTCCTCCTTTATAATAGATCCCCACGCTCATGTTCCACGCTCGCGTCGCAGGATCTTGATTGGTGTTCTGATTTTCAAACAAATTACGGGTCCCAATCTGAATTGGCATGCGAAATTTCATTGCTCGGGCCTTCAATGCCCGTCTGAAATCTCGATTCAACAAGTCTCCCTCGGTTTCTTCTATGTCCTGAAACAAAAGTAGTTGTCCCGATTCACGCTCAGCTTGTCGCATCTTGATAAGCCTACGCTGCCTTGAAGTCAAAGATTTTGAGATACTCCAGCACGTTTGAACTACATCATCAGGTAGACAGCATAAGACAATATCGGGGCGAATATTGGTGTTATCGGCTAATTTCTCTACACTATCTGTATATATGTCCAATACTGCTTCAAAGCGTGATTTCGGATCTTTCTTAAGCACGACTTCAAGTATACCGTTATTAATTTCTGTTTGCCATTGCCGGTCAAACAGGAGTGAGGTGTGGAAGGCCGCGTTAAACCCAGGAAAATCAAGGTGTTGTGTAGAATCTTTGATGTTAGAGGGAATCGGCGCACAACACCGGTCAAGCCACTGTTGTGCTTTCTTTAGCATATCAGAGTTTCCAACGAGCCCAACGCGCATCTCTTTTTTTCGCGTAGCACCGAAACGGAGGTCAAAGGGTCCTGCCTTCGTAAGTCCTACTTTTGGATCTTTGAAGGTCCCCGGCGAACCCAACTCAATATTCGGTATCGGCAATTGGGTGAGTTCCATATCAATCAACATCTTCTATCTTCTCCAATTGCGAAACCGCCTGTGAAAATTCTGACTCCAACTGTGCTAATTGGTTTTCCTCCAATTTCTCAACCTGTTTTATGCCCCATGCATCATCTCCGAAGTCAGGCGCAACTGTCGCTGATAAGTTTGATCTGATACGAATCTGATTTCCGTTCTGTTTGTGAATCTTGTCTGGTGAAATCACGTCAATTTGAGTGCTCATTGGATCTGTATTAAGTACAAAGATACTGTGTTTTCCCCCCGAAAGCACCCACGTCCAGAACACAAGGTCATTGTGGACAACATTATTGTAGTCTCGTCCTTCACGCTTTGTAGAAAGCCTGTTAACTTCCTTTCCTTCCAGAAGATCTGATTTACCATCGGTTGTGAAAACGTATCCCGGCAGCATAACAAGCGTCCAAACATCACCAAATCGTTCAAACCGAAACCGAAAGGACTTATGCTCCCAATAGTTCTTTATCTGTTTCACTACTGTCCGGGTTGCCCGACGCAAACGTGCTTGGTACTTGATTCTTCGATGTCCCTCGTCAGTTCGAGGAAAATATGCGCGCATACGGTCTTTATCGACCCAGAGTCCTTGCGCTTCAAGGTGCCTATAAAAACATTCGTTGAGGATCCACACGAAACGCCGTTCTCCATAAGCATCGGTGAATTCCTCAACAGTCATCTTTCCTATATCGTTGGTGTCGATCACAGCATAGAGCGGATTAGCCGATGTTGAAAGATCACGGAACGTGAAAATTTGTCCACTATGAGTCACAAATGGAGGTAACCAATCTGCACCAGTTTTTTCCCATACCTCCTTTGCTTTCCACATATTGGTTCTAGCGTGCCAAATGGCAGTAGGGAGGCTAACCACCTCGAGGAGATTGCTGGCGTAACGAGTGAAATTATCGCTACTAGAGGCAGTTCCCGTAATCGTGTCCACAACTTCCGGGCGGCGGGAGATCGTTATCTCAAAAGTTGTGTTGTTATCAATAGGACCAAAGTTCACTTCATTTTTGTTTTTCTCGCTTTCCTGCCATACATCTGCTAGCCCTGAACCGGCCTTCTCCATTTCTTCTGCACCATAGAACAAGTCGGCCACAACAGGGTTCCGATAGCCGCGAATGCCGCGTGTCCCCTTTTTGATTTCTGTTTCAAACACGTTTTTTATCTCCTCTTGAGATGTACCTATCATCTGCTCTATTACATCCTCAACCAATCCCCCCGGGTTACGTACACGAATATAGGTTTCCGCAATCTCTATCAAGATTGGCTCGTTTTTCTCGTAGTCACGGTGAACGAGAGCGTTGACAACTATTTCCCGTAAGGCATTCGGAGGATAGGGGTACACATATTTTGAGTAGCGTCCTTCCTTTAGCAGAAATGATCGATTGACGCGAGAGAATAACTCATATATTACGTCAAGCTGCATCCACAGGTTTCCCTCAATTACTTCCTTTATCTTTTCTCCGTCCGATTCAGCATCATCTGAAACATCAAAATTGTTTTCAATCCACTGCGGATCTCCTTTTAAGCGAACGATAACTTGAGCGGTTTGGATATGGTTCTGCGGTATATCGGCAAAGAGTAAGTAGCCTCCAACCGTAGGAAAAATATCTTCTTCTTTTCTACGTGTAGCGAGATCTCGATCACACAATAGCTGAAGAAACCAATTGTTGTCCCTAACGGGAGGCACTCGGATACCTGTCCTGTCGCAGTACTGTAAAAGCCGAACTCTCATGGACGGCCAGTCAAAATCGTCAAGACTGGATTCAGTGAGCATCTTTAAATCGTATGGGAGTTCTGGTGATGGTTCAGAAACTGCTGTGATTTGCGTTTGATGATAATCCGGTTCGTGCTTACGAATGTACTGCCATAGGGCAGCCATCACTTCGTCAAATCCATCAATGGGGACGACCTGAAGGTTTCCTTGGATTTTTTCAGCAAGTTTATGCACTAAGTGAGTTAAACTGTCGTCCCGATTTTCCTTATAGTTCCGTGTGCACCAATAGATTCCATTTCGATAGTTGTCTGCTGCCTCGGCGTGATTGATGAGAAGATGTTCCATGACAGAAGGTTCCGCCCCCCGATACCCTATCACGATCAACGGATGATCTCTCAAAAGCGGCAGTAATCTTGAGACAAGATCTGATTCAAGTTCCTCATTTACTTCAGTAATGGTGTTTTTGTCCGTGTAATGTTCGACAGAACCGTGTAGGTAAATAATTTGCGGATATTGTGGACTCGTTGATAATTTTGTATAGTCAGATTTTGTCTGGATGATCTCCAGATGATGAAGTTGCTTATTGTCCTTGCAAACCTTTGGCAAAATTGTATCAAAGTTTGTGGTGAGGACAGTATGAATGCGTTTCCTTGCCATAAGTTCTGTAATATGTTTGTACCCACTGCTCGGTTCGACCTGTGTGTTCAGCATCTCCAAAAAGAAATCTTTTCGTGTTTGACGTGGTTGAAGAATATTTTCTATAGCATCAGGATAGTTATCTGCTCGTTCCCCATCCTCGGAATACCACTTCTGCATTTTTAACCACGGGTACCAGTCGCTACGCCGAAGGCTTAGATCTTCCGGATCCAAGCCGTTTTCAAGACAATATCTCCATCTTGCCATTTTTTCAACCATTTCACCAGCAAGCGGGATGCCGGATTTCACAGAAGTCCCTGCACCCAACAGAAAAATTGGCTCTGGTCCCCGGATTAATAGCGAACATAAACGTCCAATATTTGCTATTTGAAGTGCCAAAATGTTGTCCTCTCAGGTTAGCGTGATAAATGCTCGGGCTGCAACCTCGTGTTTTGAAGAGCTTTAGAGATTCAAACCAGCCTACTTAAACTGATCATTCTTAAAAGCAAGTATAGCATTAATCTTGTAAGCATGTCAAGTTTAAGGTTAAGGAATCGCGAATTTCTATCGGATATTTCTGGCAGCATCTTGAAAGTGAAAGTAAGGCATGCTATACTTAAAAAAATAGTAAGAGGACTTTAGAATGAACACCCATGAATTTTTGCGTGGAGGCATTTGATGGCGACCCTCTATTTAAAAGGTTTCATAAGAGATGTGAAATACAGACCCTCTCTCAATCCAGAGAAATTTACAGAATATAATATAGCACAATTTGATGTGAACGAAGTGCAGGCGTCCGGACTGATTGATTTGGGCACACCAGGGAATAATCTCGCCTTTTCAAAATGGGTTTCACCTAAACGAACGCGCACCTATCCTTTTGCAAGGATTTATAACACGTTTCATTTCAATACAAAAAAAGTTACAATTATTCCAATCATCAAAGATGAGGGAGCTGGGACCCTAAACAATGACAGGATTAATTTCATTACATTTTCATGGATGAATCTGTTGAACATTTACATCGTCTTAGCATGGTACGAAGATGCGGAAAGGAAACCTGGGACGACCGACCGAATTACCAATCAGATTCTGAACGTTGAAAGCGTGCGTGAAAAATTGGTTGAAATAAGTCAATATCAGATGACAGCGTTACACTGGAACACTACACACTTTGAGAAAGACTTCGAGGCAATTTATCTAAACGCAGTTGATGGATACAAGAAAATATCTCGGAAGGAAAACGTTGCTGTTCACAGTCCGAAAAACCACTTGCAGACGCTTGAAAAATTTAAGGCAGATGGTCGTTTTAGTTTAGCATCTTTCAAAGAGGCAACTCTTCCGCGCTCGTATGAAGCTGCCCACAGGGAATCTGTAACGACACATGTCTTAGAGTCCCTCGAAGAAAATACGAAAGGTGTTTTCCAAATTTCAAACTATCTCGGCGGACAGTATTATTTAACCGCTGATGAGATTTATTGGGAGGGTGCCCAATTAGTCATACAAGAATCCAAGAATAGTAGTACCGGAAAATTTCCATCTGAAAATGACATCAAAGATGGTTTGTTTAAACTGATCCTCTTTGCGAATATGGAAGAAGTGACAGTTGATGGGAAGGGAAATGCACAGTTTATGACCCGATTAAAGCTAACAGGTGATTTTACGGGTAATCTATTTTTCCCTTGTTCCACAGAGGATGTATTTAATTTTTCTGTACAAAACCGCTTAACCCAGACTTATCAAAAGAGACTCATTTTGCTTAATCAAGAAGCGAGTCAAAATCACAAACTACAAATATGGATAACGGGTCGTCATGACTAAATTGGCAAAAAGTCCACTCCGATACCCCGGCGGTAAATCAAGGGCATTGAAACAAATTCTGCCGCTGATTCCGATGAATATATCCGAATTTCGCGAGCCTTTTGTCGGTGGTGGTTCTGTCTTTTTTGCAATCCGTAGCCTCTTTCAGAATCGCATCAAGTCCTACTGGATTAACGATCTCAACTACGATCTTTTCTGCTTCTGGAAACAGGTCCGAGACAACGCGCCAGACTTGATTGAAACACTCACAGAAACACACACGGCTGCTACAGACGGCCGCGCTTTATTTCAGAAACTAACAGAGTCAAAAGATAAACTGAACCAGAATCGGGACATGCTCTGCGAGTTTCAACGCGCCGTAAGGTTTTTCGTGCTTAATCGCATTACTTTTTCTGGAATTGTAGATTCCGGTGGGTATTCCCAATCCGCTTACGAGAAGCGTTTCACAGCGTCCTCTATTGAACGCGTGAAAAACATCTGTCCCTATCTTTCTGAGGTCAAAATCACAAATGGTGATTACACCGATGCCCTTTTTCACGATGGGGAAGATGTTTTTATCTTTCTCGACCCACCTTATTGGAAAGCAACGGAGTCGAGGCTATACGGCGTGAGAGGCGAACTGCATACGGCGTTTGACCACGTGCAATTCGCGGAGAATATGCGGAAATGTCCACACAGATGGCTAATTACTTATGACGATTCGTCTGTTATCAGGGAGCTCTTCGATTTTGCGGAGATTCAGGAATGGACGTTACAATACGGCATGAACAATTATCGGAAGGAGAGTGCCGCGAAAGGAAAAGAGTTGTTCATCAAAAATTACTGACCTACGAGGGACAAAGCATCCCCGCCTTCTGACTGAGGGTTGTGTTAAGGAACATCCATCGCGCACCGAAAACCGACGACGTTCAGGCTGTTATCTGGGTAGTCACTGATGCGTTCGGCATTGCGGATGGTATGTGCAGCGCGATACCAAGTTCCACCGCGCAAAACACGCCGTTCACCCGTATCGGGTCCCTTTGGATTTCTACGTGGATTCTCCACATCTTCCGCATCGCTGTAGTAAGTCGAGCTATACCAATCGGCGCACCATTCCCATACGTTTCCTGCCATGTCAAATAGACCGTAGCCGTTGGGTGAAAACGTTCCGACAGGTGCAGTGAAAAGATGTCCGTCGTTTACGTCTGCGCTCCGCCATTCAAATTCCGTTTGACTGTCGGCGAAGTTAGCAGTCGTGTTATTAGGTTCAGCGTCTCCCCAAGGGTAGCGCGCGCCTTCCAAGCCACCGCGTGCTGCTTTTTCCCATTCCGCTTCCGTCGGTAACCGCTTACCTGCCCATTCGCAGTAGGCGACAGCATCAAACCATGTCACCGTTGTGACAGGCTGATTCCGGTGATTGAAATCCGGGTCTTGCCACGGTTGGTAATCGTGTTTGAGGCGTTCGTAAACAGCAGTATAACCGATGCCTCGTGGATCCGGGTGTCCCGTTGCAGTAACGAATGCCTTATACTCAGCATTCGTTACTTCGTGTTGATCAATATAAAACGCATCAAGTTCGACAGTATGTACAGGTGCTTCGTCCACATCGCCTGTAGTGCTACCCATCTGGAACGTGCCCGCTGGAATCAGCACCATGCCTTCAGGCGATTGTGCCAGTTCCTCTTCAGAACAGGCAAAGTATAGGAAGATACAGAGAAAGTAAAGCAGAAACCGTATCGAAAACTTCCGATACGGTTTACCGCGTCCATTTCCTATGTCAGAAATCTTTCTTACTTCACTCATACAAAAAACACAAACCACACCTGAGAAGTCAGGCTATTTTCCTATCTTCATTTTGCCCCAGGCGGTTGTCAGTTTACCACGCGCCTGAACAGCAAGTGCTTCTTCAATGCTACCGCTCGCTTCTTTAACCTGATCCTCATCTAAGGCGACTGAGAACACAGCGACATCATCAAGTAAGCCGTTATACCAGTGTCCGCTTCCGCCGCGGTGACCGAGCCGCAAATCCTGATCTCCGGCAACCAATTTGCCGCCATGCGGTGCTGAATTTATCAGATCACCGTCAATATAGATGCTAGCGTCTTTGCCATCATAGACACAGACACAGTGGGTCCATTTTTCAGGTTCAGTCGTACCGTTGCCAGAATTCATCACCACGTGTGCACCTTCGCCACCTATAGAGAGCGTAAAATAGAAGTAGCGACTGCCACGGTTAACAAAGAGTCCGTAGTTTTCCCACGGTCCGCCTTGTGATCCGTTTGCCATGATGCACAACCAACCGTTGCCAGGTGCATCGTTCCAGTTGACCCACGCGGAAATCGTGACTTCATCCGCAATTGAGAGCGAGTTTGAGCTCTTAATCAAGACATGGTTATCTCCACCTTCGAATTCCATGGCATCGCCATACTTCCCTTTACCTTTTGCAACGGATGCCTTCATAATCGTGCCGTCATTTCCATTCTCTGAACCGTCCATAACTGTGTTGCCTTGGATGTCGTCAAAGGACATATAGAGAGCAAGGTCATCAAGGGGTAGTTCTGCCTGCGTTGCTATCGGTAACAGGCAACAGAGCAAGACGATTACGCTTATAGTTAGTTTCATCGGTCCGCCTCCGTGTGTTGATTTAGGTTGATTTTAGCGAATTTTTAGGTAGATGTCAAGCAGAAAATTTGGAACAAAAAGAGAGAACAACGAAAAAAGAGAGCTGTTCATCAAAAATGACTAAGTTACTTAGGATGGAACTTGCTTATAGCCTTTCGGCAGCGGTTTCCCTGCGACAAGTGCGGATTTCAGAGGACGGACGTGTCGGCAACTACCGCGGTGTGTGAACCCCGGACAATCACACGTCACATCTACGCCGACCACTTCCAGCGTATAAAACTTACCTTTTTGGGACGAACTCTCGGCATGATAGGTGCTCCGCTCAGGACCGGCGAGGACTTGCGCGAGGGTGCGGATAGCTTCTTCGGAATACGGACGCAGTTGTTTACGAGTCGCTTCATTGAGGTGTGCAGCGTTCTCTTCAAGATAAGCATCACTCGCTTTTTGGAGGACATTCAGCAGCTGCGATTCCTCGACCGCGTCGGTATCAACAGAGAGCGCGTTCATCATCCGCTTAAGTTCACTGAGAACATCGGGTTGAAGCGCACCATCTGCGTCAGATATTAACAACGTGCCTTCAACGAGGGCATCCATCAGTGAGGCTTTCGTTTCTAACACAGTCTTGACGAATTCGTCTACTGTGCCACGTGCAATCATATAGGTGACGTTAACGGTCCCAGTCTGCCCGATACGATAGGCGCGATCCTCTGCCTGCCAATGGTTCGCTGGTACCCAGTCTAAATCGTTGAAGACGACCTGCCGCCCAGCCGTTAGATTGATGCCTACACCTGCAACGTGCATATTGGCAATGAAGAGTCTAACGTTTTCATCGTTTTGAAACCGATCCACACAGTTTTGCCGTTCCTCTGCTGGCACCTCACCTGAGACGTAGACGGCTTGGTCACCGAAATGCTTGTGAAAACGCTCCAACGTATTGAGGAAAGCGGTAAACAGAATAACCTTTTCTCCCTGTTCCAAGGCGTTTTCGACGAACTTAATGGTCTGCCTGCACTTGGCAAAGGCGAGTTTTCGGCGGGCTGTCGTCAACCGACCAACCGCCTGCCGACGCTCCGTATTTTCTGTTACATCTTCAATGGGTTCAGGCGCGTCAAATTTCGTCAAGAACTCTCGGACCGCGTTATTGAAGTGTTGAACCGCGTAGGGATGGAGCTCGACATCCAGCCATGTTCGGACTTTGGGTGGGAGATCTAACACCTCGTTTTTGGTCCGGCGCAGCATCACCCCGTGGAGTTGAACGGTTAATTCCTCAATATTGCTTGCGCCGTCTGCCACGAGTCCGTATGCTCCCTGATAAGCATCACAATAGCGTTTGGCGAAGCTGAGGAAGCTTTTACCCAACGGATGATTCATCAATTGTAAGAGCGGGAAAAGGTCGCGAGGCCGGTTAGTCATCGGCGTACCGGTTAGCGCGTGGACGATCGGTTCATGCTGAATGGATTTCACCAATTTGGCGGCGTTCCGACTGCGTTTGCTCTGGTGATTTTTCAAGTAGTGCGCTTCATCAAAGACAACGCCTTTCCATTCAAAGGCGAGCAGTCCTTCGAGATGTTTACCAAGAATTTCATAATTGATAATGACCCAATCTCGGCAGTCGGTTGAAGGGAGGGGTCCAGGTCCGACGATGGTGGGTTCGGCTTTCGGGAGAACGAGTTGGATTTCACGTGACCAGTTCCGTTTGACAGAGGCAGGACAAATCACAAGATACGGGCCTTCTGCTTCTGCCTCAACCATTGCGATGACGGATTGTCGGGTCTTCCCGAGTCCCATATCATCGGCAAGGAGTGCACGCTGGCGACCCAGCAGGAAGGCGACTCCTTCTATCTGATGTGGATAGAGACCTTTGGCGATCTCTTCCGCACGTGTCAGCACGGCTTGCTGCATGCCAATTTCCTCTTATCTAATTCTACTTCTATCCACCAGCCAGAGGTCGCCTTCACTGACGGTAGCGAGTTGCTTCAGCATCACTGCCCCCGGGAAATTAGGTGCCATTCCGGTCCCCATAGCGAAAATACGACCGTTTCCCGCAGCGTGTTGCCCGACGAGTGTGAGATTGGGACCTTCGATTGTCGTGGGAATACCATCGCTAAAGAGGACAACAATCGTGGGTGCAGTCTTTGCAATCTCTGTCAATGCCGTTAGCATGTCGTGGTCGGTGCCGTCTGTATGGATTTGAGATTGGATGTCAGCGAGATAGTTTGAAGATGCCGCAACTGTCTGCTCATCTATAGGGATGAAACCTTCTTGGTAGACGACTAATTCTGCACTAAATGCCACGATATTGAAACTGTCATGCAATTCAAGGAAGGTGAGTGAATCTCGCATGAGGTCTATAACTCGCTTGAGTTTGTGCGGTGGCAGGTTTTGCATGCTCGTAGAGAGGTCGATGCAGTAGACGATGCGTTGCGGTCCTTCTTGTACCTCAATGAACCGCACTAACCTACTTTTGGGGCGTTCTTGGGTCTTCGGTCGTTTCCTGGAAGGACGTTCAACAACCCTTTGCACACGTGGTGTATTGTCAAATTCAACCGTTGTTGTTGTGGGTCCAACGGGTTCACCTAAATTATCCATGTCGAACGGTTGGAAGGGTGCTGGTTCTGCAGCGGAAACGACACCGCGAGTCGTAGCGGGCTGATTACTCGTAAGGATTTTCAGTCGCGGTTGATTGGTATCGCGGGTCCTTTTCTGTGTCATTTGTACGCGTTTCCGTCGTTGCACACGCCTAACTTTCGGTTTTTCTTCCGCGATAAGCAATGCGTTGATGCTGTCAGTGTTTCGCTGCGGGTTTGTACCGAACCAATAAAAGAATCCGATCAACCCGACACCGAAGTGTAATAAAACTGAAATGAGTAAGGCTTTACTGGATTTTGACTTCATTTTTTTATTATAGGCTCCTGGGCATCGTTCCACTACGTTTCACGATGTTTTTTGGTTAACTCCAACCGCTATGGGGATCTGTATGCCGTTAAAATCGTTTTTTTACTCTCCGATGACGGAATTTAAACTTACCAAAAGTCAGTAGATGTTGAGTAATAATACCCGCGGGTATTGAAGAAATCAGTAAATTCTGGATCGGTTGAAGGAAACTCAACCTTTATCTCGTTTGCGAAAGCATTAATTCTATTTTCAAAAAGAAGCAATTGTTCAGCAAGTGGTATCATCGGTTTGCGTTGTTGCAATGCCTGCAACATTTTTTCAGCAATCGCGTGAACGACCGGAATAGCGACACTGTTTCCAGTCTGTTTTCTAACCTGCATCATATTTCCTACAATTTTAAAGTCTTCAGGAAATCCTTGTAAGCGCAGCAGTTCTCTACCAGAAAGTCGCCGGACCCCATTTACCAAAAGATAGTTGTAGGAGGCACCAGCTCTTAAGGCGCACGAAAAGGGTAACACCGAAATATTACCACCTTTGTTTTCGTGCCAGATAGAGGGGAAGAAGGGTGTGCCTTTACACTTCTCGCGTCGCGATCTTTGGATACGTTCTGATGCAAATAAACTCGGTTCGATGTCTTCGTCAGGTTCCAGTATTTCTGAGAGCCGTTTGTACACGCCGACAGGCTTCGGGAAATCAAATGCTATCGGTTCGCGAAACCCGACGATGAAAATTCTTTCCCGTTTCTGTGGCAGTCCGAAGTCAAGCGCATTCAACACCTTGTGGTAAGTAGTGTAACCCAATCGTGATAATTGTTCTTGTATGACCGCGAAGGTTTGTCCCTTGTCATGTGTGAGCAGCTGCTTAACATTTTCAAGAAGGAACGCACTCGGCTGTTTCTGCTTCAAAATCCGAGTGATGTCGAAAAACAGTGTGCCACGCGTGTCTTCAAAGCCTTGTTTATCCCCAATAATGCTGAACGGCTGACACGGAAAACCTGCCAATAGAATATCGTGGTCTGGAATGTCAGTTTCATCGATCTTAGTAATATCGCCAGCAGGTATTTCACCAAAGTTATGCGTGTAGGTTTGCTGGGCGTATTTGTCCCATTCAGAACTAAACACACAGATTCCACCTAACTTTTCATAAGGAATGCGAATCCCGCCTATGCCAGCAAAGAGGTCGATGAAGTTAAAGTTGTTCATTACGCATGGCGTGTAACATATCTGATTGGCTGTATCAAGTTTTCTTTTTATTCCATTTCTATACTGTTATAGATGTCACGTAAACTCAACTCACATTCAATTGACGGAAGTGGCATTCTATCTTCAAGTAATCGAAATTCGGTTCGCAGCCAGTGAGGACCTTCAGGAAGATAATGTTCGACGTAAACTTCGTCTTGGGAAACAAGGATGTATTCCTGCAAGGACGCGAGTTGCTGATAATGCCAGAATTTCTCTCCTCGATCACGTGCCTCCGTTGATGGAGAAAGCACCTCTACGATGACAGTCGGGTTGAGAAGCGTATCAGATTGGTTATCCTCTGCTTGCGGTACACCACAAAAGACGACAACGTCCGGGTAGAAGTAGGAGCCTGTTTTGCTGACTTTGACGCGCATATCACTCGTGGCAGCCTTACACCTCCCGCCTCTCAACTGGGCGCGAAGTTCACCGAAGATGTCCCCAGTGATGAAATTATGTGCGAAACTTGCGCCCGACATCGCGACGATCTCTCCGGCGAGATACTCATGTTTCGTCGTCGCCTTGCGTTCAAAAGCGAGATATTCTTCAGGGGTCAGATAAGTTCTTGCCGCAATAGATGACATACACGCCTCCATATTACCGCATTGACATCTGTTCCTGTGTCTCTAACGTCCGGCGGAGGACGACACCCCACTGTCCAACAACCCACAACGCTTTACCATCTTTGGAACGCGTAATCACATAAAGGTTGTTATCAATATCGGTGTGTTCCTGTTCCCACGTTTCGCCGCCATCGGTTGAGCGGATAATTATACCCGCTTCACCGACTGCATAGATTTCCTGTTCAGAAAGTGCGAGGATACCGTGGAGCGTTTTGTTAATGCCGGTCGTTTTCGGCTCCCAATTGAAACCGCCATCCCTCGTCTTCAAGATAATACCAGCCTCACCAGCCGCCCATCCAGTCCGTTTAGCAATGAATGAGACGGCATTGAGATCGTACTTAATTTTCGTTTCGTGAAGCCGCCAGTACTCACCACCATTGATGGTGCGTTGGGTCACGCCGGCTTGTCCGACCGCCCACCCGAGCGGCGCGAATTTCATATCTACGTCCGTAAGGGTGTCGTTAGCAGTCGTGCGTTGAGGTGTCCACGTCGGCCCCCCGTCTTTGTTGTGGATAATGTATCCGAGTCTACCGACCGCCCACCCTTCAGAAAACTTACCGAAGTCAACATCGTTCAGCGAGAAGGTTCCCGGAGAATCGCCTTCCATAAATGGCGGTTGTTCGGGGGTGTCCCCTGCTGTCCACGCTGCGCCGTCTGTCGTGTAGAGGACGGTTCCGTCGCGTTGCATCGTCCAACCCCATTTCGGTTCGAGACTGGCGAAGTGTATACCGATCAGGCGTTGACGCGTTCGGCTTGGAAGTGAATCCCAAGTCTCTCCACCGTCTTGGGTTTCCAATAAAATACCACCATCTCCAGCTATCCAACCGTTTTTGTCGTCGTAGAAGAGGACTTCTCGGAAGTCGTTACGTTCCGATTCGCCGAGTTGACGTTCCCACGTCTGTCCGCCGTCTGTCGTGTGGAAAATACTACCCCCACTGCCGACCGCCCATGCAAGTTCTGCATCAAGGAAATACACATTGGCGACTCGGCGACTCCCTCTTCCCCTTCTGCGTCCTTCAGGTTCGGGTGGAGGCGGCGGTTGTTGCTGTGCGGATTCCGGTGACGGTGTGGCGCGTTCGGCGTTAGGGGGAAGTTCGCCCTCAGGTGCGAGGCGACCTGGGCGTTGCCACTCTGCGCGAAGCCTGTTTTGGATTTCCTCTGGTGTCTCGTCGTAGGTTAACGTCGGTCCCTCTGCTACCTCTTCTTCTGCTTCTTTGGGTTCTTCAGATTCTAATTGGGATTCCTCGGATAAAAACGGGTTGAATTCTTCCATAGCGCCCCTATTATCAGCTGCATTTTCTCCCGTATCAACAGGAACAGTTTTCCATGTCAATCCCTGATCTTCGGTGACATAAGCACCACGGCCACCGAGTGCATAAGCCGCTGTATTAGAACGGAAGGTGATACGGCGCAAGCCGCTTGTGCTTTGGGTCGTGGTTTGCAGTCTCCACGTTTCGCCACCGTCTTCCGTCAATAAAGAGTTGCCGTTGCCAAGGACCACCCAACCGTGGTTTTCATCACCAAAATAAACAGCAACACCAGGTTGGTTTGTCTTCGCCTGAATCTTCCAATAATCGCCGCCGTCAACAGTGTGGAGGATAAACCCGCCATCTCGACGTTGGGGCGTGACAGCCCATCCAACCTGACTATTGATGAAATGAATGTCGGTGATACTTGCCGTTGTCGTTCCAGTTTTTTGGATTTTCCACGTTTTCCCACTATCAGTCGTGTGTAAAATTTCCCCAATTCTGGCTCCAAGCCAACCCTCTTCAGCATTTAGGAAGTGCATCATACTAACACGTGGAAGATTTTGTTTGGTTGCTTGGAGCATCGGCTGCCACGTTTCGCCACCATCTTTGGTCTGAAGTAAAAATCCGGCACCAAGAACACGTCCGTGTTTCTCATCACTGAATTCAACTTCTTGCAGATTTTCATTAACCCCGCTATGTTGGGGGAACCATGTTTTTCCGCCATCTGTGGTGTGTGCGATTGCACCGTCCGAACCGACCGCCCATCCGTTTTGTGCATCTATAAAGTGGACATCCGCAAAGTCAGTTCTCCATGTTGCCTGTCGGAGAATGTCCCAATGGTAGACAATAGGTTCAATAGGGGTATCTTCTTCAGCAGTTACAATAACCTCCGTCTCTTCGGCAACCGGTGGCAATTTGGCTGGCAATTCTGCCTCTTCAACAGAGTAACGCATCGCAATTCCGCCCTTACCGACTGCTACAACGCCATCCGGTGATAAAGCTAACCCGTAGAGGTCGTTATCGGTGCCGCTCTCTTGAAGCTCCCACTGTGCCCCGCCGTTGACGGTCGTGAGCATCACACCGTTATCACCGACGATTAATCCGTGCTGTGCATCGGCGAAATAGAGTTTATTTAGATTCTCTTGTGTCCTGCTGCGTTGGAAACTCCACTTTTTGCCGCCGTTCTTTGTATGCAGAATCTCGCCGAACTGTCCGATAATCCATCCTGTATTTTCATCTGTGAAGTAAACAGCGTAGAGTTCATTGAAGGTACCGGTATCCTGCTGCGTCCAGCTCAGACCGCCATCCTCGGTTGCCAGACAAACACCCGGCCATCCGATAGCCCACCCCTTCTTGTCATCAAGGAAAAATACCCCTTTTAGCATGAGGGAGAGGAAATCGCCAACGGCGGTCTGCGGAAGCCACGTTTGCCCACCGTCAATTGTATGTAAAATGCTTCCCATATCTCCGACAGTCCAACCGACTTGCGGGCTAATAAAGTGGACGGAACGGAGCGTGAATGCCGAATTGCTACGCTGACGTTCCCAGTTTATACCGCCATCGCTGGTGTGGACAACAAGCCCGCGTTCACCAACCGCCCATCCGTGTTTGTCGGTCGCGAAATAGATGTTCCAGATACCATCCCAAATATCTGTCTCAATTTCGTTCCATGTCTGACCCCCATCCTCACTCATTGCCATCGTCCCGCGCCTACCGACTGCGATGGCGCGATTCGCATTCGTAAACTGGACATTCTGCAGATCGTTGGCAGTCGTACCGCTGGTCATTTCCCATGTCGCACCGGCGTCCGCTGTGCGTAAAATAGTACCGTACCATCCAACAGCCCACGCCTCTGTCGGTGTAGTGAACTGGACCCCCGTCAAATTATTTTCAGTACCGCTTTCCATCAATTGCCAATTGTCGCCACCGTCTTGGGTACGGGTAATAAAGCCGACATCCGCTACAGCAACTCCGTAGTTTTCATCTGTGAAATGGATACTATTGATGGTATCTCGGACGTGTCCATTAATAAGAGGGATACGGCTATCTTGACGTTCCCAGTTTATACCACCCGTGGTTGTATGAAAAATGGAGCCATCGCTGCCAACAATCCAACCTTCATTGTCGCTAACGAAGAAGACCTGTTTATTGTCATTAATCATCCGATCGCGTTCACCTTCAAAGCGATTGCTCTGTTCCCGCCACGCCTCACCACCTGTTTGGGTGTGAAAAATCCTATCGTGAGTGCCGACGACCCATCCTCTTGAATCATCAACGAACCAGACACCATTGAGCATAAACTCGCTGACGTACTCGTAACGTTTCCACTCTTTTCCGCCGTTTTTGGTATAAAGAACGTCCGAATCTTCTCCAACAATCCAACCTTCTTTTGAATTAGCAAAATAGACATCAAGGAGCATCGCTGAAGTGCCGCTCCGTTGTAAGGTCCAATGTTTACCACCGTCATCGGTTGTCGCAATTAACCCTTCATCACCGACCGCCCATCCGTAGTTTGCATTGGTAAAGTAGATCGCCTTGAAGTCTAAGGAAGCATCGGGCATGCGATATCCAACGCTTGTTGTGTCAACTTCTTGTTGCTTCCACGTTTCACCGCCATCTGCGGTATGAATGATCAGTCCTTGTTCTCCGACGATCCATCCAAGTTTATGATTGACGAAGTGCAAATCTGTGAAGTGTGTCTCCCAATCCGCTTTCCGGGTCGCTTCCATCTTCACACAACCGTTGAACAAGATCAAGATACCAAGCAGGAATGCTATGATAGGAAAGTTTAAATTACGTACCAAACCCATTTTTGCCTCCAAATGTTTGTTCTTTTATTCCAACCGAGAGGGTGATCAAATCTTTTTTCACTGCCAAACAAACCGCTTCTCTCCGAAGGTACTGCTATTTACAAAGTCACCCTTAAATATTTAGACAAACTGCCATGGTTACTTGTTCGCTCATTAGTAACCGCTGTTCTCACCCAATAAGCCAGAACGGATAACGGCAATACCTATAGCTATAAGGACTGGGAGGGCAACAGCTGCTATTTGGGCAAACGTAGAACGCCACCCACCAAGCCCCTGAACTGACGCTATCCGCCCAACTTGTGCCAAAAGCGGTGAAACTGCCAACAGGATAGCACTCACTGCTGGCACTTCCGCAAAAAAGTAACCGTTCATCCAGATGCCAATAAGTAGGAGTGTCACGACTGGCGAGGCACCGTGTGGAAAAACGAACGGCTTCCTGTCCCGCTGCAGACCAAGTGTAAGAATCCAACTCGCCGCGAAAAGTGCCACTAAAATCCCACAATGTTGTGCCAGTCGCAAACTTCCTGAAAGTGCGAGAATCAAAGCCGTCCCGCCAGAGAGTCCAAAGTAGACAAACGGACCGGATGCGCCAGAGGGTAACGCACTAAAACTCTGTTCCACGAGATGCCAGATAATAAAAATAACGACAGCGAGGCACACCCACCAGATAATCCCTTCAATGGGGCCCCATGTATGTTTAAATGTTGAAGTTAGAAGGAGGCGCGGGATAATAATAGAGATTACTATCTGTGCTATCGGACCCCACACGGCACGATGCCAAAAACGCGCAACGATCAACCCAATGATGGCGAGATAGCAGAGCCAATGGGTTCCTAACTTGGGTGGAAATGCTGGCAACCCTTCTAAGCCGAGGTAGCCAACTATGTAGCCAACACCCAGTGCGGCAGCGATAAGCCAACCCGCAAATCCATCTTGTTCTTTTTCGTATCGAGCAGTTGCATAAGCTTTAGGGGAAAGAGATCTCGCGATGACAAAAATCACACCACCGACAATAGCCGGTAGGAGTAGACCGAAAAGAAGTTGTTTAATTAGTAACACCGCTGAATCTCCTTATGTTTGCTGCGTGGGAGTGGCGCACTCTTTAAGCGCGCCAATAGTAAATCGGGTTGTATATGTCTATTTTTGCTTCGCTTCGATGGTGACAATAAGACGAATGTCGTCACTGACAGGTCCGCCAACGCCATAGGTCATTCCGAATTCGCTTCGGTTAATCGTAAAGACGCTCTCAAACCCGATCAAAGATTCGCCCTGTCTCCCTTTGCCTTTTCCTGTAATTGCGACATCTACTGTGATAGATTTTTTAACACCGAGTAGCTCCAAATCGCCTGTGACCTCCAGCATGTCTTCTTCGCCTTCCTTCATATTCACCTTTGTGCTTTTGAAGGTGATAACGGGAAACTGCTTCGCGCTGAAAAAGTCAGGGCTTCTCAGGTGTTGGTCGCGTTTTTCATTGGCAGTGTCAACACTCGCTGTTTTTACTTCAAATTCTACCATGCTTTTGGATATATCGGTTTCATCCATTGTGATTTTGCCGGTGAACTCGTTAAATCTGCCGTAGTTGTAAGTGATGCCATTATGTTTTGCACGGAAAAGTATCATGGAGTGCGCCGTGTCTATTTCATAAGTATCCGCTGCATCTGCGAGTTGTGTGCTGCCAGTAAAACCGATGATGAGTAACGCTAAAACGAGACCTCCAATATAGGAAATCTGTCGGATGCGTCCTAAGTCTGTTTTCATTGAAAAATCTCCTTCAATTCGTTTAAGGGTTAAGTTTCATAATATAAAGCGTATTGTCTTTATTAGGCAAAAGAAGTATATCCTATTTTAAGACACGTGTCAACCAGAAATATTCGGTGCAAGATTTTTGTTGAATTTCGTTGTGAAATTGTAGTATAATTATTGGAAAAATATGTTAATTGTGGCATTTTCTTGCACAACTCGCTATAGAATGGTATCGTAACGGCTGGGAGGATTTCAGGAAATATGAAGAAATTAAGATCAGCGTTTATTATGCATTTAGCGGTCTATCTACTCTGTTTTGTCGTGTGGAGCCCTTTGGTAGCAGCGGACAATCATGGTGGCGGTTCAGCAGTCAGTTATCACTCACAAATTGTTCCGATTCTCAAGCGGAGTTGTCAAGGCTGTCATCACCCCGGTGATCCGAACGGCGACCTGATTGTGACGACCTACGCCGATCTCAAGCACGGTGGCATGGCAGGAGAGGCAATCATCCCAGGGAAACCTGATGAAAGTCTCCTTATTACACTTATCTCTGGCGACGAACCAGCGATGCCACAGAACATGGAACCGCTCTCCGCTGAAGAGGTCGAACTGTTCCGCCGTTGGATTCTTGAAGGCGCACACGACGATACCCCCACCGAAATTGATGCTCTCGGGGACGGAAACTATCCGACTTACACAGTACCGCCTGTGGTTTCGGCTCTTGCATATTCACACGATGGTAGTACCCTTGCAGTATCAGGATTCCGTGAAGTTTTATTGTATGACGCAACCAACTTTGAACTTAAAGCGCGCTTGGTCGGTAAAGCACATCGCATACAATCGCTGATGTATACAGCAGATGGAAAGATATTGGGAGTTGCAGGGGGCTCTCCGGGGCAGTTTGGCGAAGTGCAATTATGGGATACCGCAACGAAGACTCTCATCAAAGCACTGCGTTCGAGTTATGATACTGTCTATGGACTCTCTTTCTCACCAGATGCCAGCCGTGTTGCCTTTGGGTGCTCCGATAAGACTGTGCGTGTGTTATCTATTGCAGACGAAAAAGAACTCGTTAAATTCGACAACCACAGCGATTGGGTTTTCGGTACGGTTTTTTCCACCGATGGATCGCATTTTGTGAGCTGTGGACGTGATACTGCTCTCAAATTGGTGGAGGTCGATACAGGTTCTTTTGTTGATGACATCAACTCCAGTAACAAAGGCTATGGCGAAATTAATACCATCGCACGGCATCCGACCGAAGATCAAGTTTTGAGCGGTGGCGAAGACCGAATACCACGCCTCTACAGAATTTTTCGCGAAATCCGAAGAGATGTCGGCAATACCGATTTTAACCTCATTCAAGCCTATGAAGCACAATCGGGATCCATTGAGAGTGTCGCATTTTCAGCAGACGGAAATCAGCTTGCTACTGGATGTGCCAGTGGTGAGACTCGTATTTATAACGTAACTGATGGGAGACGTCTCGCTACAATGCAAGGTGATACTGTTGCTGTTTTTGCTGTCTCTTTCCATCCCGATGGCAAACAGCTTGCTACAGGCGGTTTTGACGGAAAAATCCGAGTATTTGACACGGCTTCTGGAAAATTGCTGAACGCCTTTATGTCCGTGCCGATTGAGCCAACCGGTAGCGAAGATGTCGCTTTGGTTGTGACGGGTATGACGTGAGGGGCTTGCGTCGCAAAAGTGCAGGATGCACTTTCACATCACCAAAACGTTATCAGTGTTGAAGTTTCTCTCCCTGACCAGGCAATCATTAAAGTCCGTAAAAATACTGTTAGTGCCGCTGACCTGGCAAATATTGTTAAAGAGACCGGATTTAGCGCGACGACTAAATAGCATGCGATGCACATTAGGAGTTTCTCATGACAGTAGAAGAACTGAAAGAGATAATGTCTCAGCGATTCGATGCACAAGATAGGATAATGTCTCAACGGTTTGAAGCATTAGAGAACCGCCAGGACCGCCTTGAAACGCGCATGGATCGTATTGAAGTTAAACTTGATAAAATGTTAGAACTTGTCGCGATCCAACACGGGGAACGTGCGTCTACAGCGCGCTTTTGGAAGCATGCTGCGTGGCTCACCCCAACGCTCATCGCCCTTGCTGCATTTATCAAGAGTTTCTTTCTCTAATCTGCAGAAACGCAAAGGCTGATATATGGCTACTAATACCCCGAATATTCTCTGGGTTTGCACAGATCAGCAACGATACGACACAATCGGTGCATTGGGCAATCCGTATGTGTCGACTCCGCACGTTGATAGCTTAGTAGCGGATGGTGTCGCCTTCACGCATGCCTATTGTCAAAGTCCTATCTGTACACCGAGTCGAGCGAGTTTTCTCACGGGTATGTACCCGAGCGCAACACACGCCAATCGCAACGGGAACGACTTCTATCCGGGTACGTATCCGCTTGTGACGCGCACCCTCGCAGACATCGGTTACGATTGTGGACTTATTGGCAAACTCCATCTCGCGAGTGCTTATCGCCGCATAGAACCGCGCACGGATGATGGATATCTTTACTGGCAATACAGCCACGCACCCCGTGATGACTGGGAACAGGGACACGACTACGCCGATTGGGTCCGTTCAAAAGGCTATATACTCGGTGAGTTGAATCGGAATCCGGAAGGCGTACCCGCAGAATTGCATCAGACGACCTGGTGTGCCGAGAAAACGATTGAATTCATTCGTGAGGAGCGGGAGTGTCCGTGGCTCGCGAGCGTCAACATCTACGACCCGCATCCACCGTTCAACCCTCCACAGACGCATCGCGAACGGTTTAATCCTGCGGAGATGCCAGAACCGCTCTTCCGAGACAGCGATCTTGAACAACAGACCCGGTTACAGGCAGTTGATTTTCAGTCCAAAGTGCGTACACCCGATGAGTTAGATATCCGCAGCCCAATTTTGCCCCATACGCCTAAAAAATCACCGCGTCAGGAAGCGGAGGCAGTCGGCGCAAGGGATGCCAAAACCCTCAAAGCCGCTTACTATGCCATGATTCAACTGATTGATGAACAGTTGGGCAGGATTCTTGATACGTTAGAAGAGATAGGGCAGCGGGAGAACACGGTTATCATTTTCACAAGCGACCATGGCGAGACACTCGGCGACCACGGACTTATACAAAAAGGCTGCCGGTTTTATGAAGGTCTGGTTAGGGTACCACTGATTTTCGCATGGCAGGCGCAATTTGCAAGCGGTCTCAGAAGCGACGCACTCGTTGAACTCGTTGATAAAGCACCGACCCTCTTGGAGTTAGCAGGTTTAACGGTGCCTGAAGAGATGCACGGACGTTCGCTACTACCGATACTGAGAGGCGAGGCGGCTCCGAACCACCATCGCGACTTTGTTCGATGCGAATATTACGACGCTGTTGATCTGCCCGATCACTCTTTCGCAACTATGTACCGGGATAAGCACTACAAAGTGGTGGTTTATCACGGACACGATGAAGGCGAGCTCTACGATCTGATTGATGATCCAGATGAATTTAACAACCTCTGGCATATACCTGCGAAACAGGAGGTCAAAATGGAATTGCTAAAACGAAATTTTGATGCATCTATGTTCGCTATGGACATAGGACCGCGGCGGGTCGGACCGATGTAAAACCTTCGCAAATCGAAGGTTTCAAAAATGGTAATATAGTTCCATCAAATTAGAAGTGGTTTATGAATATGTATCAAAACTTAGGAGAAAAAAAATGAAAACAGTCACACATACTCAGTTAGAGCAACTCGTAAAGAAACTCCCAAAGGCCAAGTTGCCCGTCGCCTACCATCTGTTGGTTGATTTGGTTAACAGAGAGGTAGATGAACAGTCGCCCCAAGCAGCTTTCATGTGCCTTTCGTTAGAGAAGCGCCGTCAGCTCCTAATGCAACAATCTGAACAAATGAAAGAGCATTATGAACAAATGGCTGACGAACCCCCAGCAGACTTATAGATTTGGAAACTTTATTGATGAATGTGCGACATACTAAGGTTACACCTGTTTATGTAAGCCGCGGGGAGATTTGGCAGGCAGATCTTCAGGGAAGTATTGGTAACGAAATCAAATACGAGCGTCCTGTTGTCGTGGTGAGTCCAGACGAAGTGGGCATGTTACCTATTGCTATTGTTTGTCCAATAACAGAATGGAAAGATTATTTCGCGAGTAATGTATGGCATGTAAAATTAGAGCCGGATGACACAAATGGACTTACAAAGTTATCTGCAGTTGATACGCTCCAATTACGTAGTCTTTCTACTGACACCCAACGGTTTCTCTGGAAGCGAGGAAGGATATCATCATCTGAAACTATGAATTTGATCTCTATGGCAATTGCAGCGGTGACGCAATAATATTCTTACCTTTATCCTATATTTTACTATATCATGCTTGAACGCAATACCATCCATTGTGGCGACACGTTTCGTCTACTCAAGGAGATAGAAGATGCCTCTGTGGATCTGATTGTCTGTGATGGACCTTATGGCATAACGGATGAACCGTGGGACAGGATTACCTCAATTCAAGAATTTAATCTCAAACTCATTGAACGCTTTACACCGAAACTTAAGGACGGTGGCGCACTTTATCTATTTGGAAAACCGGACTGCATTGACTTTATAGACTACCGTCAGTTTTTAAACCTTCGTTCAAAAATTGTGTGGTATCAACCGAGCCGGCTCGCACAAGGACGCATCAGTTACACCAATAATTATGACATCATCTGTTACTTCATCAAGGGGAAAAGACCACAGTGCTACAACCTTGATGCCATTAGGGTCGCACAACTTGTTGAATTGGAGCATCGGAATCGGTGTGAAAATGTGCCGTCTGTGACCAACGGTAGATTTAGCAAGACGAAATATAATCCGAAAGGGAAAAATCCTGGCGACGTTTGGGGAGATATAAAACAGTTAACCTATAAGTCGAAGGAATTGGTAAATCGAAAGGCACTCAACACAATCCAGAAACCCGAAAAGTTGATTGAGCGGATTGTCTTCGCGAGTTCATCACCGGGGGATTTGGTTTTAGACCCGTTTGCAGGTGTGGGTACTTGTCCTGTTGTGTGTAAACGCCATCAGCGGGATTTCATCGGATTCGAGGGTGAACCGGGTTTTGTAAAAACGGCGAATGAACGGCTTCGCAAATGCAATAGTGGCCCAGAAAACAAATCCAAAAAGGTACAGACGAAGTAGCTTCTGCCCAAGGAGATAACAATGGCACGGACTTTTAAATGGCAAAATTTAGCGTACAAGTTTCGTCAAATCGTATTTTGTTTGACATTTCTTCTCTTTTTTGGTATAAGTATAACTAATGCTGCAGTGGAAGTCGGGTTTATCTATCTCGGTGATGAGGGACCCTTCACCGCACCCGCATTGGAATTTGCTGAAAAAACATTCAAAACGGAGTTACTTGGTAAAGCAGACTTGAAGAGTAATACATTCAAGCAGTTCGGGGTCATTTGGTGGCATGAGGGGGATACCGATCCGGGTGAGTTATCTCCTGCGGAGATTGACGCATTTATGGACTATGCCGAAAGTGGTGGGGCTGTCCTCTTAACGGGATGGGCAATTCGGCACGCGACTAACTTCGGACTTGAAAAAGTGGTGGCGCGTCAGTTCGGTCCCGTCGCAGAAGATGGTATCGCAGTCGGTATTACTGTGTTGGAGGAGACGATTAAGTTAGGGTTGACAGAGGGGCTCGAAAATATCGACGGAAAAACACCCCAAGTGGACGATAGAATTCAAGTTAATTCTACTGGCTATCCGAAGAGTGGAGACTATTACGACAAAATTTGGACGGAATTTATTACGCTTGCCAATGCTTGGGGACCCCCTGCTAACGATTGGGCTGACCGGATTGCAGCGTTCGGCTATTGGGAGGCTGGAGACGGTAAAGTCTTCAACATGAACTGGCGACTCCCGAACTACCACAAGAATAATGAAGATATTGAGCAGTTGGAGAAGCTTACCGAAAACGTCATCAATTGGCTGGCAAGTGAATCTGAATTTGCAGATGTCGCTGCTATCGGAAAACTACCGATAGTGTGGGGACAGTTGAAAAGTGAAAAATAGCGCGACGTATTTTCCTGATTGGTGATAGAAGTTCAACGGACGTTCCATTTCCACATATCATTTGAAATCTATACGTCACTTTGACGTTTTAAACGTCATACAAGTATAAGAACATAAATAACATTAATGCAGCAAATTTTAGCTTGAATTGAAAAAGGATACTATATCATTGGAAAATTTAAACGCACAATCAGATCTACCTGAAGGAGTCAAAGCACGTCTCGATCAAGGCAATCTAACTGGAGATATAGCATTTTCACCAGACGGCACACAACTTGCTGTCGCATGTGACATTGGCGTTTGGGTCTATGATGTGGAAAGCGGACTCGGACTTAACCTTCTCGTTGAACACAAGGAATACGTCAGATGTGTCGCCTATTCGCCTGATGGCAGTGCGATTGCCAGCGGGAGTATAGACAATAGGGTAGTTCTCTGGGACGCGATCAGTGGATCTCCGACAGCGACGCTTGTCGGACATACGGATGCTGTTAGGAGTGTTGCGTATTCTGCAGATGGTGCTACCGTCGCAAGTGGGAGTCCTGACGGGACAGTGCGGTTATGGGATGCCAGCACAGGAGAGGCGAAAGATATGCTCGAAGGACACGCAGGCTCTATCAGATGTGTCGCGTATGCTCCTAACGGGAGAACCCTCGCAGCAGGAACTGGGGACGACACTGTGGTGTTGTGGGATGCCGCCACTGGAAAACATAGAGCAACCCTTGAAGGACATACCCATATTGTCGATTCAGTCGCCTATTCGCCTGATGGGGAAACCCTTGTCAGTGGTAGCATTGACGGCACGGTTCGGTTATGGAGCACAGACACAAGAGACTTAATAACGACACTCACAGGACATTCGGGTTATGTCTGGAGCGTCGCTTATTCCCCTGACGGTGCGGCTATCGCGAGCGGTGGAAACGATAATACGATCCGTTTGTGGGATGTTGAGACAGGTGCGTCTAAACGGACACTCACAGGGCATACAGGAAGTGTCAGGAGTGTTAAGTATTCGCCTGCTGGGGGTGTCCTCGCCAGCGGCGGCGATGATCACACCGTACTGCTCTGGGATCTTACATAGACTAAATTGATACAGAATCAACGCAGATAGTTGGGATAAATTGCTGAACACTAACGACAATCAAGGCTTTTAATGTATAAGTCAGGTTCTTTAACTTCGCCAACGAATTAGACAGAAACCAATTTTCGACAATGGAGAAACGCTCAGCGAAAACCTAATCGCTAAAAAAGCAATTTAAGGAGGACGGCGTTTCCACGCCGAATTTTTGATGAAACCCAGGTTGAACTTTGTAACAGTGCTTTTTGTTGCATGCCTTGTTTGTTTCGGGTTCCAATTAACCGGATGGAATCCGATAGAGAAAGCAACAAGGGCAGAGGCTGCGACGGAGCAAGATTGGCTTGCAAACGTCGCTTTAACGGAGTTGAGGGTTCATCCGGAGTCATTGACATTGGAGCATGCCCGTGATGGTAGAACCGTGCTCGTGTCAGGTAAGACAAAAGATGGCAAATGGGTAGATGTAACACCATGGGCTGTGCTGATGCCTGCCAGCGCGGGTGTGAAGGTGCACGAAGATGGTTATATCTTCCCGATGACAGTTGGTACAACGAAAATTACGGTCACCGTCAAGGGTGTGACTACCGAATTGCCTGTGAATGTCAAGAGCATGGAGGCAGAACCCGTCAGTTTTGTGCGGGATGTAATGCCTATTTTGAGCCATGCTGGGTGTAATAACGGTACGTGTCACGGTGCAGCAAAAGGCAAAAACGGGTTCAAACTCTCACTTCGCGGTTACGATCCAGATTTTGATTATGAACTGCTGATTGAAGATATATCTGGTAGACGTTTCAACCGCGCGTTTCCTGAACAGAGCCTAATGCTGTTAAAACCGACTTCCGAAGTGCCACATAAAGGCGGGCAGGTCATCGTTCCAGGGGAGCGGGATTACAGTGTTATTCATCAGTGGATAACGGAAGGTGCTATTCCAGATGTTGAAACCACTAAGCGCGTGGAAAGGTTAGAAGTTTTACCCGATTCTGCTGAACTCGCGGTGCCGGGTATGAAGCAACAACTTATAGTCATCGCGCACTATCCAGATGGAACCACACGAGATGTCACCCGTGAGGCGAAATTCACAAGTAGCGTCAACGAAGTGGCAAACGTCACGGACAAGGGTGTGGTAACCGCGGAACGTCGCGGTGAAACTGCTATCCTGACTCGGTATGAGGGTGCCTATAGCACAAACAATATCATCGTGATGGGCGACCGGAGGGGCTACAAGTGGGTTGAAACCCCAGAGTATAATTACATTGATACGCACGTTCACAATAAACTAAAGCGGATGAAGGTTCTACCTTCTGAACTTTGTACGGATGAGGAATTTGTCCGGCGTATCTATTTCGATTTAACAGGTATTCCGCCCACCCCGAAGCAGGTTCGGGGTTTCCTGACCGACAAAACACCATCAAAGGTAAAACGGGAGCAGCTCATTGATACCCTTGTTGAGACCTCAGAGTTTGTTGATCACTGGACCCATAAATGGGGCGATCTGTTACAGTCTAACCGTAAATTCCTCGGTGAACGTGGGGTCTGGCTCTTCCAGCAGTGGATTCATCAAGCGATCGCCGAGAATCGTCCGTATGACGAGTTTGTGCGAGATCTGATTACCGCAACGGGTAGTACCTACACGAATCCTGCAGCGAGTTATTTCCGTGTCTCTCGTGAATACACCGCTGCAGTGGAAAATACAACGCAGCTTTTCTTGGGTGTTCGATTCTCGTGTAACAAATGTCACGACCATCCGTTTGAAAAATGGACGCAAAATCAATACTACGAACTCGGCGCATTCTTCGCGGATGTCAGGGTCAAACCGGGGCAGCTTCCCGGCGATGAAGTCGTCTATGCCAATTACACCACGGAACCGGTGAAGCACCCGCGAACCTTAGCAGTCGTTGAGCCGTCAGTTCCGTTCGGGGAAGTTGCCGCAAAAACTGATGATAAACGTCAGATACTCGCAGCGTGGCTCACCTCTGAAGACAATCCGATGTTTGCTCGCGCAGGCGCGAATCGGATCTGGAGCTACTTCATGGGACGTGGGATTATTGAACCTGTGGACGATATTCGCACAAGTAATCCACCCACTAACCCTGAGTTGCTTGATGCGTTGACGAAGGATTTCGTGGACAGCGGATTTGACATGAAGCACATCATGAAAACAATCACACGTTCTCGCACCTATCAGCAGAGCATCAAAACGAACGAGTGGAACAAGGCTGACACAATTAACTTTTCGCACGCCGTTGCCAGACGTTTGACGGCAGAGCA
Organism: Candidatus Poribacteria bacterium; assembly: GCA_965232115.1. Classification (GTDB taxonomy): domain Bacteria; phylum Poribacteria; class WGA-4E; order WGA-4E; family WGA-3G; genus WGA-3G. The sequence goes on along the minus strand of OZ246958.1, from coordinate 87,767 downwards.
GCTACTTGATGCTATCGGGGTCGCAACGGGAAGCCGACCGCGGTTTGAAGAGGTACCGAAAAACTTCCGAGCCGTACAGTTACCAGACAGCAAGGTCAAAGATGATGGATTTTTGAAGTTGTTTGGTAGACCTGAACGCGAAACTTCCTGTGAATGTGAACGCACCACTGAGGTTAGCCTCGCACACGCAATGAATCTCATTAATGGACCGACGGTTGCGGAAGCACTCATTGATCCAGAAGGACGTATCGCACAACTTATCAAAACGAATCAAGACGACCGGGCTCTCGTTGAAGAACTTTATCTCGCAACGCTTTCTCGGTTACCAGAGAAGAACGAATATGCAGTAGCGATTGAACATCTCGCGAACGCCGAATCGAAAGAGGAAGGCGCGCAAGACCTGTTATGGGCGTTGATTAACAGTCCCGCCTTCCTATTCAATCGCTAAATAGCCATAGCCGTTAGCCGTTGGCTGTCAGCCGGAAGATTGGCTGACCGCTGACCGCTGATTGCTGATAGCCATTAAACGGAGGAAACAATAGATGTTATCGTTACCACAACTACCCGGACGCTTATGTGACGGGTTTTCACGGCGTGAATTTTTGCGGGTCGGTGGTGCGGCGATGCTCGGCATTAGTCTGCCACAGGTATTGTCACTCCAAGCAAAAGCCAATACGACAGTCGATCCCGCTAAGCCGCTCAACGGGTGGGGGAAAGCAAACTCGGTGATTCTTCTCTTTTTGCAAGGCGGTCCCAGCCACCTTGACATCTGGGATCCAAAACCCGAAGCACCCTCGAACATTCGCGGTGAATTCAATCCGATTCCGACCAATGTCCCGGGGATTCAGTTGTCAGAGACAATGCCGCGTTTGGCGCAGCAGATGGATAAGGCTTGTCTGATCCGTTCCGTGAGTTACACACCCGCGGGACTTTTCAACCACACCGCTGCGATGTATCAGATGGTAACCGGTGAAACGCCGGATAAAGTCGCGCCTTCAGGGCAGCTCGATCCACCGTCGCCAGCCGACCATCCTAATGCTGCATCGCATATCGCTAATTACCGTCCACCCGATGAACCGATGCTCGCGGCAGTCCAACTCCCGCGTCCGATGCAGGAGAGTAATATCATCGGCAAAGGTGGAAACGCTGGATTCCTCGGTAGGGCGTATGATCCATATTTCCTGTTCCAAGACCCGAATGAGGAAATTAATCTCGACGATTTGAGTCTACGGCCAGAGGTGCCACCTGTACGTCTGAAACGCCGGAAAGACCTCCTTGAGACGATTAACGCAGGGATGCCCGAAATTGATAAGGTTGCTGATTCCTACGCTTTGAATGAATATTATGAGAAGGCGTACAACCTCATCTTGTCGCAGCGGGCACGCAATGCTTTCGACCTATCTCAAGAACCCGATGAGGTGCGAGATAAGTACGGTAGACACACATTCGGGCAGAGCGCACTCCTTGCGCGTCGTTTGGTGGAGGCAGGCACCCGTTTCGTACAGGTGAACTGGCCCTCTGTTGCTAACGGTGATCCGAATACGACAGCCTGGGATACGCACGCAACCAACTTCGGTCCATTGAAGAACCTTCACTGTCCGAAATTGGACAGCGCAGTGTCTTCACTGCTGGAAGACCTACATCAACGCGGTATGTTGGACGACACGCTTGTCTTAGCGATTGGTGAATTCGGACGTTCGCCGCGGATGGGGATTAGCACCTCCGGTAATAGCAATGCACCTGATGGACGCGACCACTGGCCCTATTGCTACACAGGCTTGATCGCTGGCGCAGGGGTCCAAGGTGGACAGGTTTACGGGAAATCCGATGCAACGGGTTCAACACCGCTTGAAAATCCTGTACATCCACGCGACATCCTTGCCACAGTCTATCATACACTCGGTATCGACCCGCACACTATCGTCTATAACCATTTGGATCAGCCACGCGAGTTGGTAAAAGGCGAACCAATTGCGGGGATATTCTAAATAGTTGTCGGTTGTCAGTTATCGGTTGTCAGTTAAGAAGTTTCCGTGTAAAAATTCATCTATCTTGGGGATATTCCAAGTTAGAGAAGATTGTTACAAATCGGTTCTTGGCTGACTACTGATAACTGACAACTTTAATTTAAGGTGATTAACAATGTCTAACATGTTATTTCGGCAGAAGAGACGGGTTAAATCGCCGCTTTCTCCTCTCCTAACGAAACGGTCTTTTCTCGTCCTATCGGTCTTCCTCCTAACGATTAGCATCGCTTATGCGCAAGTACAACCGACCTTAACGGGTGTCTTCCCGCAGGGCGGTCAACAGGGACGCAGCGTAGAAGTCACGATCACAGGCACAAATCTCGGTAAAGCAACAGCGGTGTGGTTTAGTGGTAACGGTATCACTGCGGAGATTAAAGAGAAAACAGGACAGGCTGCTGTCCTTTTCAATGGTGCTGGTGTTTCTGGACGTGTGCCTACCGATGCGCAGTTGGTAGCATCCTTGATAATTTCCTCCGATGCCCCGTTGGGCATACAACAGATACGCGTCGTTACGCCTTATGGTGTCTCTAACGCCGGCAGTTTCGTCGTTGGAAACCTACGGGAAATCGTTGAAGAGGAATCGGGGAGTTTTTCCTTGGGTGTTTCCCCAGAAGCCTCTCCTACGACGGAGACCAACTGGATCGCGCTGCCGGTCACTGTAAACGGCACAATCGCGTCAATTGACGATGAAGATAGTTTTACCTTTGAAGTGAAAAAGGGGACGCGGCTGATCTGTGAGGTAACGGCACAGCGGATAGGTTCACTCTTGGATTCATACCTCGTACTTCGAGATGCTAATGGGACTAAGGTCGCTGACAGTGGACTTGGCGACGGCTTAGACTCTGTCTTGGATTATACTGTCCTTGAAACAGGGAAGTACACGCTCCACATTCGGGATATTCGTTACAAAGGTGGAAAGGGGTATGGCTACCGACTGAGCATCGGTGAGTTACCGTATCTGGAAACAATTTTCCCGCTCGGTGGACGCCGCGGCACTGAGAATGCGATCGCCGTCACGGGCGCGAATCTTGAAATGGTCGAGTCTATACAGATCTCAATAGGTGCTGAGACGCCGGCAGGCGAACAGTCTTTGCGGGTTCAGACTCCCTCTGGATTGGCAACTAACGCCCGACCCTTTGCTATCGGGAATTGGACGGAAATGGTGGAGGTTGAACCGAATAATTCACTCGGAAATGCGCCTGCTGTTACGACCCCAATAACGCTGAATGGAAAAATTGACAAATCTGGCGATGTTGATTGGTTTTCATTTCAGATTGCAGAACCGCAACGCCTCGTTTTTGAGGTAGAGGCATTGAAACTTTCATCAAAGCTTGATGCGCTGCTTACACTCTACGGACCCGGAAAACCGATGGGAGTTTCGGAAGATATGGCATGGAGCGCCGATAAAGAACAGGTCTTAATGGTAAACGATGATGCCACTACTGGTGCCGATGCCCGTATCGACTGGAATTTTGAAGAACCGGGAGAATATTCTGTTGCCATTCGAGACCTGAATAATCAAGGTGGTGAGACCTACCCCTATCGCTTGCACATTCGTCCACTGGAACCCGACTGTGAACTCAAAGTAGTTGTACTTGACAATCGGAACATTCCTTCTCCTATGGATAATCCGCGGGTCAATAGAGGGAGTAGTGTCACAATGCAGGTTGACGTTGTTCGCCTTGACCAATTCACGGGTCCAATCCGTCTGCTTTGTCCAGATCTGCCGAAAACTTATGATGTGAGTCCCACTATTATTGGAACGGGTCAAAACAGAGCAATGCTCACGATAACGGCTCCCTGGGATGCCTCTCTTGGGCTGATGCAGATCTCCATCGTTGGCGTTTATGCCGTGGGTAATCGCCAAATAGAACGTGTTGCGACTCCCTCTCCAATCCTGCTCACCGTGATGGACGCTCCTGAATTCACGCTGACACTCGCAGAGATCGGTTTAAGTGCCATCCACAACAAAACGGCTGACCTCCACGTGACGGCGAACCGACGCGACGACTTCGTCGGTCCCATTGCACTATCGGTATCGGGACTCCCAAATCGCGTTTCTGCACTGCCTGATCCCGTTTCCAAGAAACCTGTTACGCTTGCTGAAGGTGAGACTGAGGCAACGCTTACAGTGAAAGCAGGTACTTTCGAGCGGAGAGAAGAGTTTTCTGTCTTACCTATACCCGGCACGAATTACATTTCGGTTACTGGAACAGCGACTGTCAATGGTGAGACGGTGAAACAGTCAACACCTGCGATTCCTTTGACTATTGTGGAGGCACCCTTCATTGTAACGGTTGATCCGTTGCGCTTTAGTATTGTCTTCCCAGCAAAGGCGAAAGATGAAACAGCAACGGGGCAAGATGGTGGAGCTGCAGTCATCGCAGCAAACCTGACAGCAGATACCGAAGCAACCGAAAGTGAAGTGCCGCTTACAAAGGAAGCGATATTGACGTTAGCAATAGTCCGACAGGGTGGATTTACAGACGAACTCACGCTGACACCCATTAATGTGCCAGAAGGCTTCACGACGGAAGCGGCGACCATTCCAGCGGACGAAACCGAGGTCAAGGTTCCGCTAAAGGCACTTAGCTCTCTGAAGGCGGATACTTACGAGTTCAAGTTCCGGGGTACTGCAACGATTAACGACAAAGCTTTTATACAGGATAGTCCCGTTCTTAAGGTGAAGATTATCCACTAAGCGTATCCGTGCACTTCGGTCTCAATTATAGCATGAAAATCAGATACGGACGGATTCTTGCATCCGTCCGTATATTTTGTTGAAACCTATCTTTTTTCGGAAATTATAGTGAGTTATGAAAATATGTAGGTAACGTGAGTTTGAAAATAAAAATTGAAGCGTCCTGTAGGTGTTTTTGCTTGGGGGTTTCCCTTAGATTGAACACAGACCTCCTAAAAATCGCACACAGCACAGCGTTTTCAAGGGAACAGAGAAACCTGAAATCGCCAAAAACCCAGTGAGACCCAACACACTATGATACCCACACCGTTTGGAATGTTGAGTTTCGCTACACCTATCTACCCGAGTGGTTCATTGAAGAACGAAACGCTGTGTATAGCGAAAATGAGTTTGTGGTTTTACCACTTAACCCAACCTGCGTCCATATTTGTATTTTATTCTCGAACCAACGTTTGATTATCAAACTCATGTTATACTAAAGTTTAGACAATTTGTGTTGTGGGCAAGTTGAATTTTCAAAGGGTTGTATTTTCCCGTGGGTTTCAGGCACTCACAGAACTCCGAGAAAAATACAGCACTCCAGCGGAGTGCTATATCTATAGAAAACGGTGTATCTATCCTCCTGCACTCCAGCGGAGTGCTATGTACCCTGAAAGGGGAGACTGCATCTCTAAAACAAACGCTGAAAAATTGTCCCAAGTTTAGTAAGGGTTATAGTAAAGCCCGAAAATATGTAGACATTTGTTTAGTATATGCCCGCTATTTTCATTTTTTATGACGTTTTATGCATTTTATGCACGAAATCGCAAAAAAATTTTGTCTTTAACGCCTTGTGCTAATTAGTTTTGAAGTTTGAAGGATTCCATCCTTATGCTATCCTTATGAGTCAATCAACACTCCAAAGGATGCATAAGGATGGAACTACAGTCTACCTTAGAAACCTATGCTTTGCAACTGAAAACTCTCCCGCGCACGCTCATCAACCTCGCAGGCGTGGTTCAGAAGATCATGAAAACCCTCTATGAAGCACATTTTCCAAATGCCGAAGCACGCAGACCCGGACCGATGCCCAAGCGTCCAGACAGCGACATTCTCACGCTCGCATGGCTCCTTGAATATATCGGTGCCGACACTGAACATTCCGGGTATGAGCGTTTGAAAGTCGAGTTGAAAACACTTTTTCCATCTTTACCTGAACGCTCTTGGTTCAATCGCCGACGAAGAAACCTGCTTGCGAGGAGCGAAGTCCTTCGAGAGACGCTCCGAGACTACTTTCCCAAGACGGATGTCTTTATCGTGGATTCGTTTCCAATCCCGGTCTGTGACTTCAAACGTGCTGAGACTTCAAAGTCTGATTTCAAGTGGGCAGATGCCACAGGAACAATCGCAACTTATGGCATGTGTGCCTCGAAAAGCCTCGGAAAGTTCTTTGGGTTTCGCGGACATCTGATTACCACAGCAGATGGTCTCCCTGTTGACGTTGCGATTGCATCTGCGAACATAGATGACCGAGAAGTCCTGCCCGTGCTCTCTGAGAGGGGGCAATATCCGATTTTGCTCGCAGACAAAGGCTATGTTTCCCAAGACCTTCAAGATGAGTTATTAGAGACTCAAGAGACATGTTTACTCCCGACGCTGCGACGCAATCAGAAAACGCAATATCCCGAAACCTTTCGGCAGCTTCAAGTGCGGTTGCGCAGACGCATTGAGACGACGATCAGTCAACTCACAAGTCAGTTTGGTATTTCGCGGCTGCGTGCGCGTGGACATTGGGGACTTCAGACACGTATGAGCAATAAGGTGGGAGCTTGTCTCCTTGGGGCTTTCTTGAATCAGTGTTTGGGACGACCCCTTATGAAACTCAAAGACCTTATTCTCGCATGAACACAAATCTATAACGCAGCAATTAATTAGCACAAGTCGTGTACGTTATAACGAGTTGAATATCTTTAACCCACGCAGGTTTAGGAGTGACACGCGATGCATTTCGCTGTATCATCCCTTGACGATACGTTTCCGCAGGCACCTGCCAATCGCCGCGGTATGTATTCAACCGCCACGTTGTAGAAACAATGTGTTGATAATCCTCAAGATGATTTTCAGAAGGAAAAACATTTTCTGTTATAAATTCAACTTCAAAGGTGTTCGGGTAGCGTGTATAATTGAATCTGTCAAACCGATACGTTTCATCCACACTCATAATGGAACAACCACCGGCATGCCCCTGTAGGAGTGCGAGTCGCGCTTGCCACGAGATACCCGGGCTATCGAAACTCAAATGTTCAGGCGCGTTAGCATCAATAAGTGATCCCCCGGTCGCTGGCACAATTACAGAAACCTGATTGTGATCTAAATTCCCGAATCTCCATCCGATAGTAGCAGCCCCGCTTACATCAAACCCCTCCTGTTTGATGATTAAATCACCAGTGAACGTGTCAATAGACACCCATAGGGTAAGCACCTTCTGATACTGCCTCTCCTGCCACACAGCTATCAGTTTCGCTGTCAGCGGTGCAACCTTTTCAACGACAAGGGAATCCGCGTATGCTATCCTGTAACTATTGAATGCGAAATGATGATCCCCATCTGGAATTGCCTCTATTCCTTGACGTGTATACGTTTCTTGCGTGAGTTTGTTGTGCAAGTGTATGACGCTACCCTTTTTAAACCGCACCTGATACCGATCCGTCTCAGCAAAAATATCCCCTTGTTCGTCAACCAAAAGTGTGTTAGAATACCCATCAACGACAAAGATAAAAAGCAATATAACAACAGCAATTATCAACTTCCGCATTGTAATTCTCCCATTAAAATTTGGGTCAATTGTATCAGACGCTTTGGGAAAGAGCAAGTCAAAAGTGAGGGTTTTACTCACGCATCTCATGAAACGAGTCTATCCCTGCCTTAGAAACTATCCGCCACCAGCACAAGGTCTATTAATTGGACATTAGCACCGGCGAGGCCTTCTAACCTCGCCGGGCTTCTCTACTCTGGTAAGTGCGGTTTTATGAAGATTAATTTATTAATTCGGTAATCCGAATTCACCCCAAACCTGGTAGGTGCGGTTTCCTAACCGCACCGGACATTACCGATTTATTTTCTTAAACTTCATTTAACCGCACGAGTCTCCAATTCATGCCTACCTATTTCGCCCGTCCTGACTTAAGTGCTCCCCAAATCGTTCCCAGTTTACCTGCCGCTTCAACAGCAAGCGCAGCTTCTAATCCGTTTTCCATGAGTGAGAGAATGTCATCTTCTTCCAGTGCGACATCAAAGAGTAACATTTCATCGAACAGTCCTTCCCATTCTCTGCCGCCACCGTCCCATGAACCGATACGTCCGGGTCCAAATTCTCCCGGCAAGGGTCCCCATTTATCGTCCACATCGAGTTCGCCATCAAAGTAGACGCGAACCGATTCATCGTTGCTGCTGTAGGCAACTGCAAGATGGATCCATGTGTTCAAGATACCCTTGTCTGCTATGAAATCTGAACCGTCCCAACCCGGATGGCGCACAGGGTTGTTAGAGTGAATTGCCATCTCCATCTTGTTGTCTGGACGAAATTGGTAATGGACGTATCCGGCTGTCCAACCGTTCCGGTTAAAGAAGCATCTCCATTGTCCGACGCGTCCTGTTGCATTAAACCATTTCATGAGTGTAAAGTCATCAAGCGGTCCAATCTCTGGAACCGTCACCCAAGCGTCTTTACCGTTGAGCTCAATAGCGTTGCCAAATTTACCCTTTGCCCATTTAGCACCCCCGACGAGGTCGCCATCATTTTCATTGTCAGACGAATCTTTGGCGACTTTCCCACCTGTTTCATCAAACAACCACGCACCGACAATAGTCCCCGGATCGATTTCAGCGTTGCCGAAGTGCGCGAACATGAGACCTATAGTGATTAAACTGATTGTGAAGCGAACCATTGTTATTCTCCTTTGTTCATCAGCATTAACTTCTCGAAACTAAAGATCTTTCGGAGGTAGATTGTAGCATAGATCTTTGAGAAATGAAATAGAATTTTAGAGCTTACGCAGTGCCATTCAATTCTCTCAAAATGCCCTAAATCACTGAAAGGTTGTTGCTTGCCAAAATCCAGAAATCCGCGTCATCTGTGACAATCCGCGATTCAAACAACTGAAAAACCAAATGATGCTAATAAAAAATTAAAAAACGGTTGACAAACTTGTGAAAGCATGTTATAATTATTAACGCTCAGAATGCGAAATAACTTGAAATAGACTTTCCGCTTTTTTAATCGGACTCATCTGGAATTAGTAAGTATGTCTTGCCCGTAATCGGCGGCCTTTCGAGTGTGAAAAGATTTTAGCATAATCTTCGGTGTCAAACCCCCAAGATAAATCTTTAGGGCGGGGATGTAGACACCGCCTATGGTTGTGTCAAGAAAAAACTTGGCATTTGGTGTAAAATTGTGGTATAATTAACGTAACTTGTTGGACAACACTCTCACCCTGCACGCTTGTGCAGGCGTTGTCCGCCACTGTGAGAGGTGGTGTAAGCAAGCTACAAGGGACACCTTGTCTAAAAACATGTTCGGAACACACCGACGCTGGAAGCGGAGTAGAATCCTACCCGACTGCGTGTGTTCCCCTAATTCTATTCTAAAACGGGCAGGCTCGGCTGCCTTAAGTGGAGCAGACGTAAGACGGCGGACCTTTGGGAAAACCGCTGTCTGCGAGGAAGCACAAGCTCCACGCTTTAGCGTGTGGGTACCGTTGACGTATCTGCCTACAAGATCGGGGGTGTAAGTGGTATCTCGACGTAAATTTTTCAAATTTCTCGGTTGGGGGAATTTCGTTGCAGCATTAGGACTGACTTTCGGACCTGGATTGGTTCGGTATCTGTATCCGCGCGTGCTGTTTGAGCCATCCTCTATTTTTAAGGCAGGATTCCCCGCGGAATATCCACCGGGTAGCGTTAGCGAAAAGTTCAAAAAAGAACCGTTCGGTGTTTGGATTGTTCGGAAACAGGACGGTGAGTTCTACGCGCTTTTAACGATTTGTACACATCTCGGATGCACGCCGCGGTGGCTCTCGTCTGAGGACAAATTCAAGTGTCCCTGTCACGGGAGCGGGTTTGACCGAGAAGGTATTAACTATGAAGGTCCCGCACCACGGCCCCTTGAACGCGTTAAGATTACGTTGGCAGAGGACGGTCAGATTGAAATTGATAAGTCCGTGAAGTTTTTAGGTGAGAAGGAGCAGTGGACGGACCCAGGCTCCTTTTTGAAGGTCTGAAGAAAGGAGAGCATTCGCGCCTGGCTCCGGTTAGGCAGAAAAAGCATTTCGGCGCGTCTGAACGCCGAGGCTTGCGATAGAAAGTATGAACGAAGAACGTAAAGGGCTAAAAGAGAAGATTACCAATTCCGATATTTGGCGCTCTATATTCCGCCACGGATATGAAGATACGGGGCGTCGTTACACCTTACAAATCCTCCAAAACGTCTGGTTGCATCTCCATCCTCCTCGGGTTTCTCGGCACGCGCTGAATTTCCGCTTTACATGGTGTATGGGCGGCATCACTTTTCTGATGTTTCTGGTGACCGCCGTCACAGGCGTACTCCTCATGTTCTACTATCGTCCGACAGCTGAATATGCCTTCCGCGATGTACAGTACCTCGAATTTGATATCCCCTTCGGCATGCTGCTCCGCAACATGCACCGGTGGGCAGCCCACGGAATGGTTATTTCGGTAATGCTACACATGTTCAGAGTCTTCTTAACAGGTTCCTATAAGAAACCGCGAGAATTCAACTGGGCAGTCGGGGTCATTTTATTACTCGTGACGTTCTTCCTGAGTTTCACGGGCTATCTGTTACCGTGGGATCAGCTGGCGTTTTGGGCTGTGACTGTCGGGACGAATATGGCACGCGCAACACCAGTTTTGGGACACGAAGGCCCGTTTGCGCCACAGGACATCACACAATCAAATGATGTCCGATTTGCACTGCTGGCAGGAACAATCGTAGGGCCCTCAACGCTGTTAAGGTTCTATATTTTGCACTGCGTTGCGGTTCCACTGTTGGCGAGCGTCTTGATGGCTTTGCATTTCTGGCGGGTGCGTAAAGATGGCGGCATTTCCGGGCCGCTGTAAACAGAGATTGTCGGAACCAATCTTTTGTGTGGGCGGAAGCAGTTTCTGTTAGCACGGGCAAGGAATCCAATCTTCAAAGGAGCAGAGTATGGAGCATTTTTTAGCACTCGTGACGAAGCCGGACAATGTCCCGATTCTTGCTATTCTCTTTTTAATACCCTATTTCATGTGGCTTTCATACCGGCAGGCACGTCAGACGGACATAGCGGGTGTCCCCTCGGATGCAGCACTTAACGATAAAGTCTACGTCTGGCCCTACCTGTGCCGAAATGAGTTTATCTGCGCGATTATCGTTATGCTGGTGTTGGGCGTCTGGTCGATTATGATTGACGCACCCCTTGAAGAACCGAGCGATCCGACGAAAACGCCGAACCCTTCTAAAGCACCTTGGTACTTCCTCGCACTACAGGAGATGCTCGTCTACTTCGATCCTTGGATCGCAGGCGTGGTGCTGCCGGGGTTGATTATTGCCGGACTGATTGCTATTCCCTATGTTGACATCAATCCGAAAGGCAAAGGTTATTATACAATCAAAGAACGTCCGTTCGCGCTCGCGGTGTTCTGCTTCGGATTCATCGTCCTATGGATCGTTCTGATGATCGTCGGAACCTTCCTCAGAGGCCCAGGGTGGAACTTCTTCGCACCGTGGGAGTATTGGGATCCCCATCTTGTCGTACCGCTAACGAATGTAAATCTGTCCTATCTTTTCGGTATTCGGAGTGAAACAACTGCAAATTTCTTCGGCTTTGTTGTCGTTGCTGGCTATTTCTCGATCGGTCCGATTTTCTATCTATGGAAGCGCAACAGTAGCCGTTTCTTACAAGAACTCGGACTGGTGCGATACGTCGTTGTTTCATTTCTGTTCTTAACCATGATGGCTTTGCCGATAAAAATGATCTTGCGCATATTCTTCAATGTGAAATATATCTGGGTATCCCCGTGGTTTAATATTTAGTTAGCAGATAGCCTTTAGCAATTAGCAGTTAGCACTTAGGTGTTAGGGACTAACCGCTAACCACTAATCGCTAACAATGGCTTCGGGTTTTGAAGTGAACGCCCTAATTGCTAATAAATGGAGGTAGAAAGTTTCGTGAGGAGCAAAAAAGAAATTCCTGCTGAGAATAAATCGTATTCTGCTTTGTTCTTTATTTTGTCCGCACTGTTAGGACTGGTAACGATTTGGGGATTCTGGAGTGAGATGATTACCCGCCGTCCATGGAAGCAGATCCAGCAGCAATTTTATCAATACGAATATGACAAGACAAAGGCAGAATTAGCAAACGCATTGTCGGATTTGCCCGAACTCCCCACACCTCAAGAGCCTGACCCGAGAGAATTACAAAAATTGACAAAAGAGGTGGAGAACGCACAGGTCGCACTTGACGAGGCACTACAAGAACGCAAGTTCCGACAGAGCGAATCAGATGCAATTAACTATAAGTATCAGCATAGCCTCCACGAATCGAAGGGTAGATACACTGAGACTGTCAGAAAGTGGCAAGAAAAATTGGCAGGTTATGAGTCCCAGATTGAAGGCGAACTGACTGAAGCCGTTTTGACAGCAGAGGCTGTCTTTGCAAACGCAAACAAAACGTTAGCACAGTTCTATGAAAACAATAGCGATCCCCAGCGCGCGCTCAGCACCTACCTCATCGCACAGAAATATAACGCTACGGATACAGAAATCGCTGAAGGTATTGCCACAGCGCAAGCTGCGCTTGAGTCTCTAAAAGCCGACAAGGCAAAGTATGACGAAGTCGCACGTCTTGAGGAAAAGCTACATTCAGTCGGTGGTATCAAACGGACCTTCCTTGGGAGTCTCTTAGAAAATCCATTCCGTGAGACCCGAACTATTGTTCAACACTATCTTGAGGATTTTGATTATACCGCGGACAGATGTGCTACATGCCACTTCTCTGCCGATAGAAGCGGCTACGAACAGTCCGCACAAGAGATGTTTGAGGTGGAAGGGGATGGCGAAAATCCTGTTGTTCATTATCTCAAGCACGCAAGTGTTAAACTCGGCAGTGAGTCAATTATAATTGATGGGTTTGATGCCGAACCCGATGAGTATACATTGGAAGAGAACGGGACCCTCACGTTCAGTGATGTGGATGTTTTCGGCGAAGTAGAAATCTCTTATGAGACCGGTTATCGTTCAGTACTCCAGACACATCCACATCGCGATGTTCTCCTTGATAAACACCCTGTTGATAGATTCGGATGTACACCGTGCCACGGTGGACAAGGACAAGCACTCACCGCGAAAGCTGCCCACGCCTTGACCCATGCGGAGTATTGGCTCACCCCCGTACTCGGAATGGATGAGCATACCGATAGAACCTCTGAAGAGACAAAAGGATACATGGAATCTAACTGCCGCCGCTGCCACGATGGTGTAATGATGTTAGATTATGGTGTAGATCCTGAAACAGACGAACCGCAGGACTATGCGCCGAATCTCACAAAAGGATTGGCACTCTTTGAAGACCTTGGCTGCCACGGCTGCCATGCTGTAGAAGGCTATAGTGCTATTGAAAACATCGCCAAAGTCGGTCCATCACTTGCGAAAGTCGGCAGTAAAGTCAAAGATGTCGCGTGGCTTGAGAGTTGGATTAAGAAACCTGAAGCGTACCTACCGAACGCGACGATGCCTAACTTCTTCCCCGTCGAGGGTATGACACAGGTCGTCTACCTTAAGAATGGTGGAAAACGGACAGGAGTTGTTACCAAAACCGCAAACGGTATTGTTATTAAAACCGATGACGGCACGGAATATCCGTATCCCGATAGTTACGTCCTTCGCATTGTTGATGAGGTGAAGTCTATCGCGGCTTACCTTGCACAGATGAGCGATGCGAATCTCGATGAATCCAGTGCAACCTATTCCGAATCTCAGCGCGCTATTGAAGCGGGTGAGGAGACTGTTAAAACCGTTGGCTGTCTCACATGTCATGCCGTTGATGGTTTAGGCAGCGATTTTGGTCCTGCACTTGACAGCGTCGGCACAAAGGTTACGCCAAACTACCTACGCCAGTGGATTCGTGATCCGAAAGCCTACGATCCAGACACGAGTATGCCGAGTTTGCGGTTAAGTGATACAGAAGTTGGTAACGTTGTTGCGTATCTGATGAACTTGCAGCAGGCGACCCCAAATGCAACTACGGAATCCATCGGCGAGGTTGACGTGGCGGAGGGTGAGGCACTCGTCAGAACCTACGGATGTTTCGGTTGTCATGAAATCCCAGGTTTTGAAAATGAGTCGAAGGTCGGGGCTGACCTCGGAGAATTCGGGGCAAAGATGGTTGATGAACTTGATTTCGGGGACACGGTTGACATTGAACATAGTTGGACAGGGTGGACGCTTGGGAAAATAACGGATCCGCGCCGTTATCAAACCCGACGTATTGTCTCTCGTATGCCTGTTTTTCAGGTTAACGATGAAGATGCAAAAGCACTTGCGGTACTTTTGAAGAGTTTTCAGCCCGAACAGTACCCGCTCAGTTATATCCATAACCGATCTGAGAAACTCAACCGCATTGATGCCGGTAGACGACTCGTGAAAAAATATAACTGCACCGGGTGCCATGAGATTGAAGGCGCAAGGGGCGATTATATTGATGTTATCGTCGCACACGAGGGATTGAATGAAACGAACGCCAAGCAGTTTGCACCGCCACCGTTGAAGGCTGAAGGGGCAAGGGTCTATCCAGATTGGTTATTTGCGTTCCTCAAGGAGCCATCAGATATCCGCTACGGGCTCAAAGTCAGGATGCCGACCTTCGAGCTCTCGGATGACGAAGCGACAACGCTGGTCAAGTATTTCTCCGCACTTGATGATGAACCGTTCCCTTACGAGACGCTTGAGGTGCCGACGCCAACAACTGCTGAATTGCGGGTCGGTAAACAAATTTTTGACGCACTCCAGTGTATCTCCTGTCACCCTTCGCAGGGCGAAGTTATTCCTGAAGGGAGCGATAAGGCAGGACGACCAGATCTCGCCTTGGCGAAGGAACGACTCAAAGCGGATTGGCTTATTGACTGGATGAAGGATCCACAATCGTTCCAACCCGGAACGGCAATGCCGCAGGCATGGCCCCTTGTCGGTGGACAGTATATGCCGCTTGATGGTTATGCTGGCAATGATGCTGAAGAACAGATTCGACTCGTGCGTGAGTATCTCATATCCTTGGGACGTTAGCGGAAATAGCAGTTGGCTGTTAGCGGTTAGCAGTTGGAAACCAATTACCAATAGCCAATATGAAACATCTTGTCGTTGTTATCGTCATGATTGCTGTCTGGCTCAACGGATTAATTTGGTTGGGCAATCAGATTGATCCGAGCACGAAATATCAATCGGCGGTTGAATACAAATACGCCCGATACTGTGCGGGCTGCCACGGAAACGATGGACAAGGTAGTGGCCGTATTGGTCGTTTCAAAAAGTTGGATCCGGCAGACCTAACTGATAACAGTCTCTGGGAAATGCACGACGATGAACAACTATTGGATAGTATTAACAGCGGCAAAGACGATATGCCAGCGTTCTACTACTACCTCAGTGATGAAGAACAACGAGAAATTCTCGACTATATTAAGGAGACGTTCCGCCCTGAGTCTTAACGGTTGTCGGTTGTCAGCCAACTGATAACCATTTATGTCTTTTTATTTGCATTCTGAAATTCTGTAATGTTAATATATTGCAGGACAAATTTAAACCATATAGGACTTACGCACTTGCCCGGTAGGTGCGGTTTCTAACCGCACCGATTGCGTCAGGATAGACCTAATTCTCTGATTTTGCGTAAGTTCCGCCATATAAGGAGAAGCCAAATTATGAAAGTTTTAGTGAGCCTGGTTTTGTGCGCAATGCTTGCAAGTACTGCATTCGCCGGCACTATCACGGGGACCGTTATGTATGATGGCGATGCCCCCGCACGTCCCGCTTTAACGGCGACTAAGGACCAGCATTGCATTGACGCTGTAACAGGCACAAAATCCGAAGCACTCGTTGTCTCAAAAGGCAAAGGTATCAAGAACGTCGTCCTTTATGCACGCGTCCGTGGCGCAAAAGTTACCATTCCGGAGAAGAATCCCGTGATGGACCAAAAGGGATGCGCTTATTACCCACACGTTCTGGCGGTTGTCGCAGGTTCTACTGTTGACCTGACATCCAGCGATCCGATCGCACACAACGTCCATTCCCATGCGACAAAGAATGAGGCTATAAACTATCAAATTCCGCAGCCCGGCAAAATCATTCCGCACAAAATCGAGAAAGCTGAAGAGATTAAATTCACTTGCGATATTCATGCTTGGATGACAGGTTACATCGTTGCTGTCCCAAGCAACTTTTTCACGGTCACAGGTTACAAAAATGCTGACGGTGCTTGGATGAGTTCGGATGACTATGAGAAATCCGCAGATACCGGTAATTATTCGATCGCTGATGTTCCCGCCGGTCGGGTCCGTGTCATTGCATGGCATGAAGAACTCGGTTCAGCAAACAAGACGATTGAAGTCCCAGCGAGTGGTGATATTGCTGTAAACTTTACAAGTGCTGATTTTAAGAAACGCGCAAGATAATTGGCTATTGGCTATTGGCAGTTGGCTGTTAGCAAAGAGGCTTTCGGGTTACCAGACACCTCTTTTCTTTACTATTTGCCATTCGCTATTAGCCATGAGCCATAAGCCATAAAAAATGAAAGTATCTAAAAAGAACCTCTATCTCATACTTGGTTGTGTCTTGGTTGTTTATGTCTTCTTGGCGATTGCACCCGTGTTTGCCCAAGACGCAACCGAGGCAGAATATCGCCCCTTCCCGAAGATCGGCAGCCGGACTGCAGCATGGATCGCTGCGCAGCTCCACCTCTTATTCGGATCCTTTATTCTCGGTGTCCCAATGTTTGCCGTTATCATTGAATTTATCGGCTGGAAGACGAAGGACATGCGATACGACCGGATGGCACAAGAGTTTATTAAACTCTGTATGGGCGCATTCTCGACAACTGCCTTACTCGGTGGTGTCCTCGTCTTCATACTGATATGGTGTTATCCGAAGGTGATGTCGAAACTCAGTGGTATATTTGGACCAACGATGATCTTTTATGTCGTTCTGTTCTTCGGCGAAACTTTTACGCTTTACCTCTACTCCTACGGATGGGATAAGATGCAGGGACGGCATAAAGGGTGGCATCTTTTCCTCGGTGTACTTCTCAATGTTTTCGGTACTGCGATTATGTTTGTCTCTAACGCATGGCTGAGTTACCAAACCAGCCCGGCAACCCAATACGGCGTACTCTCTGAAGGACGACGGAAGTCTTGGATAGAAGAGCGGTTGGCTGCTGACCCAGCACTAACACCTGAAAGTGCCATGGAGGGGGTTACAAGCCATACAATGGTCCCGCTCCATAACGAGACAACAGGGGAGTTCATGGGAACCGTTTGGGATGCCGTCAACAACTTTACGTGGATGCCCATCAACATCCATCGACTCGTTGGGAACATAGCCTTCGGAGGTTCTATTGTCGCTGCCTATGCGGCGTTCCGATTCCTCGTCGCGAAGACCAAAGAGGACAAAGCGCATTACGATTGGATGGGATATACCGGCAACTTTATCGCACTTTGTGGACTCATACCGCTGCCTTTCCTCGGCTATTGGCTTGGTCGAGAAATCTACATGTTCAATAACACGATGGGCATTAACATGATGGGAAGCCTATTTTCGTGGCTCTTTATCCTTCAGGCAGTCATGATTGGTGTGCTTTTCATTGGCGCGAATTACTATCTCTGGTCAGGCATGGGGCGGATTGATGGTGCGGAAATCTATGCGCGTTATCGTCCGTATATGATTACGATTATTGTCATCTGTGTCGCAATCTGGATGACCCCCCGCACGCTCTCTAAAATCTCAACTGCCAGTGAACTAAGCGCAATGGGCGGGGCGAATCATCCACACCTCGGACTCTTTGGGTTGATGACTGCCAAAAATACGGCTGTTAATATCATTATTCTCACGACCTTCTTGAGTTTCCTGTTTTATCGCCGTTCCGGAAAGACACCAACAGCGAGTTGGGGAAAAGTGGGAAATATCGCTATCTCTTCGATCTTCTTCCTCGCGACTGTCTCAATTGTCGTTATCGGTATCGTCGGATTTACCGTGCCAACGGACTTGCGCGTCAATGTACTAACACCCTATCAGGTTCTGGTTGCCCTTGCCGTTATGGCGGTTGTTACTGTCGTTGACATCTTCATGTACCGCAAAGCAACCACATCCGGCACCATTCAGTGGGGCGAGATGACAGATCGTTCACAATACGTCTTGATCCTCCTCGCAATTACATTTACATCGCTTATGGGACTTATGGGTTATGCCCGATCTGGTCTGCGAGAAGCGTGGCATATCTTTGGAGTTATGCAAGATACATCCGCTGACGCGTTTACGCCGCTCCTCAGTGAAGCGGTGAATATCGTAGCGATTATCATGGTCGCTTTCTTCGCGCTCGTTGGATTTATCTTCTGGCTCGGTTTGTGGGGCGAAAAGAAGAAGGAAGAAAAGGCGGCTATCACTGACGCAGCTGTTGCTGCTGAAGGTGATGATTAGCGTAAAACAACGAAGCGGAACAGTGCTACAGAGGTAATAGTTAAAAGAATTTAGAATAGTTCGCAACCTTTCATAATCCGGAAACGGTTGGAATTAACCAGAGACCACCGTGAAACGAAGTGGAACGGTGCCCAGAGGCAATAGTTAAAAGAATGTCAAAGAACACGCTCATAAAAATCGCGAGTCTAATCCTAATGGTGGTGAGTTTCATCGCCTATATTGCTGGAGCATCTGCGTTTCCAATTGCCTCGGAGAATTTACTCCCTTGGTCAGCGTGGTTCCTCATCTCGGTGGTGCTAAACATCGTCTTGTGGTCCAACGTCATGAAATTGTTGACGTTCTCGCTTGCTGTGATATGGTTTTACGCTTTCGTCGCAAGTCTTGTTCCAGAGAGTTCCACAGCAGTCAGCCTGACCGAATTGGATTGGAGCGATCCAGATGCAGTTGCTGAACAGGGTGCCTTAGTTTTTAATGGCAAGGGACAATGTAGTGCCTGTCATACCGTTGATCCCTCCGCACCACCTGGGAGATGTCCGGATCTCACGGACATCGGTATTACCGCAGCAAACCGCGTCCCCGGCATGGCAGCAAAAGACTATCTCATCGAGTCGCTTTATGAACCCGAAAAATATCTCGTCACCGGATACGGCAAGATTATGCCGCCGGTTTGGAAAGCACCGATTGCGCTCTCTAAATTAGAGATTGAAGCCGTTATTGCCTACCTTCAGAGTCAAGGTGGCGAAATTGATCCGACGCCATTTGAGGAGCCTATAGATAGGGCAGACACCGCAGTAGCCGCCGCCGCACTTCCGCCATTGCTTACAGGCGACCCCGAACTCGGCAAAAAAGTTTTTGTGAGTGCAGCATGTATCTCGTGTCATGCGGTTCAAGGTATAGAAAGTCCGGCAGCCGGTGAAACAACGACCGACTTTGAAGTTGTCACTGCCCCGGACCTCTCCGAAATTGCTGCTTTTAACGATATGCGGTATCTTGAGGAATCAGTCTTACTGCCGGCCGCACAAATTGTGAGTGGTTACGGTGCGGTCACCGTCCGCGCCAACGGAATAACCTACCAAGGTACGCTCGTCTCGCAAGATACGGAGCAGATCGTTGTCCGAACGAAAACTGCCGATGGCGTGGAGGAAGAACACACGATTTTGCTGAGCGATCTTGATGAGGAGCCAATTGAAGAACTCAGCAATCTACAAGCGAAAGGGTATTTGACCTTGACGCTAACACCCGCGGATGCAGATGCACCGGTAACGGGGGCAATTGTTTCTGAAACTGACGAGACGGTGACTCTTAAAGTAAACGGCGAAGATAAGACGTTCTCTAAAGCAGATGTCAAAAGCATGATGACCGTTGTCACTTTTGATGGTGACGAAATTGTTGGCGAGCACGTTTCTGGCACAATGGACGACGACGAAATCGTCCTAATCGTTGATGGAAGTGAAGAGATATTTGATACGTTTGATCTTGAGGAAGTTACCTTTACCCGCGCCTCTGGGAAAAAATTACTGATTACTTCACCGATGCCTGAGAACTTCCCGCTCTTGCTATCTGTGTCGGATATGACCAATTTGCTCTCTTTCTTAAGCACACTCACTGGTGCCACAGCGGAAGAAGCACCAGCGGAGACAGATGACGCTTCCGCCGAATAATTTATTTTTACACTAAACAAATAGTTAAAAATTAAAAAAATGAAAAGATTGTCGCTCTTTACAATATGTCTCATAATTCTGGTCGCTTCTTGGGTCTTTCTGGAATTTGTCGTTGGGGGTCTCATATCCGTACCGATACCAGGTAGCGTGGTTGCGATGTATATGGGGTTGGTTATCATCGCGATCTTGGTGCATATCTCCGTTGAAGATTCGCTCTTTCGGGAGTTCTTGCGGCCAATCCATGAAACCCTTGTCGATGACAGACGGCGGCTCCGCCGACGCGTTATCGCTGTGTTAATCCCGCTGTTCCTGCTCGGCTATACCTACTCGATTATCGCCCAGCGCGCGAATCCGCCTGGAAGCCCGCGGGACGCACATCCATCGCCGCCCCTTGAATTAACGTACAAAGATGAAGTCATTGGCACGATGCAAGATGTCGTGAACCCCTTCCGGCACTATGAAAAGGATGATCCGGAGGCGTTCAAGGCACATGTTGAGAACGGAAGGCGCGTCTATCATCAGAATTGTTTCCCCTGCCACGGAGATCATCTCGATGGACAAGGGCATTTTGCCTCGTATCTCCAGCCGCTACCCGCTAATTTCCAAGACCCGGGGATTATTCCAAACTTCCAAGAGTCTTTCTTCTTTTGGCGAATTGCCAAAGGCGGACCGGGGTTACCCGCAGCTGGCACGCCTTGGGATTCCGCAATGCCTATTTGGGAAGACCACTTGACGAAAGAGGAAATTTGGGATGTTATCCTCTTTCTGTCTGACTACACCGGTTATCAATTCCGTACCTTTGGGGAGGCACACTAAAAATGACCTTTTGTCTGACGCAAAGCGTTAAATTACACGGTTGGTTAGACAACGTTCTTTACTTCAGATCCACAAACCTCCGTTGTCGGTTTGCTGCGGTTGTGTTGTTCCTGATTTTAGGGGTGTTCTCCATGCTTACGGTGGCGGACGCGCAGAACGCGCCGGAGGCTTCCGAGAAAGGAAAAGAAGTCTATGAGCAAAGCTGCGCACACTGCCACGGCACGGAAGGTCGAGGCGACGGTGCCGCTGCTGAAAATTTGCTCCCGCAACCCAGAGATTTTACGCGCGGCTTGTATAAGATCCGTTCTACAGAAAGCGGGGAACTTCCGACTGACCAAGATCTCTTCGATATTATTACCGAAGGGATGCCGGGTTCGTCAATGCCCGGATGGGAAACTGCCCTGAGTGCTAATGATCGCTGGGAAGTCGTCGCTTATATTAAAACATTTCACGATGGATTTAAAGAACGTGAGGCGCCGCCGCGGGAAATTAGCTTGGAAGGGAAAATCCCGTATTCTGAGGAGAGCGTCGAGATTGGAAAAGGGCTTTACACAGAACTCGGTTGTGTGGAATGCCACGGTAACATAGGACGTGGGGATGGCACATCTGCGCCTACACTGACGGATGCCTGGAATTTCCAAACCTGGCCCGCAAATCTTACGCAAGGTTGGACTTATCGGGGTGGTTCTGATGCCGAAGACATCTTCAAGCGATTCATCGGCGGGATTGCCGGTTCACCGATGCCTGCCTTTGAAGGCGATAGTTTCCTGAATTTCGGGCTAACGGCGGGTGAGTCTGACCGCCTCATTGAATTAGAGAACAAAGATGAGATGACTGAGGCGGAGGAAGAGGAATCCGGACAGCTTTATGAAAAGATGGATGAGGCTGTCAACGTCGCTCTTACGCGAGCCGAGGGCACAGAATTGACCGCAGCGGAACAGCAGATGTATGACAACGCAATGAAGGTCGTTTATGAAAAGAGTTGGCATCTGGCGAACTATGTGAAGTCGCTTATGCCTGAAGAACGTCCGGCACCCGCGATTGGCAATAACGTACTCCGCTCGCAATATGTTCAAGGTGAATTGCCTACAATTGATGATACCGTTTGGGAAACGTCCGAAGCCAGCTATTTTCCACTCGTTGGGCAAATCATCGTTGAACCTCGGCAGTTTAACCCGACAATTGATGCCATAAACGTCAAATCGTTTTATAACGATACAGAGGTTGCCTTCCTCTTTATATGGGACGACCGAACATATACGACTGACGAAATAGACGAGGAAACAGGTGAGACCCTTGAAGACGCGCTGGCAATCCAATTTCCTGTTAAAGTGCCACAAGGACCGACCGCACCGAAACCCTATTTCTTAGGGGGCGGTAGACTCCCTGTCTATCTCTGGCACTGGAAAGCCTCCGCACCTGAGCAGGTAACGGAGCTGACAGCTAAGGGGATCAGCAGCACTGAGGTCCAGGAAGTCCAAGCCGACCTGCAGGTGAAAAGTGCTTACACGGACGGTCAATATAAATTGTGGGTGAAACGTGCTTTGAAGACCGAAGACAAGAAAGACTTACAACTTGATCCCGGTGTTTTTGTCCCGATCGCCTTTTCTGCTTGGGATGGTTCAAACGGTGACGTTGACACAAAGCGGACGATAACGAGTTGGTATACTTTCGTTCTTGAACCCGTCCCCTCTTCAAGGCGATTCGTTTATCCGCCTTTGATCGCAATTCTTTCTTTCGGATTGCTTCTTGGTTTACGCGCAGCCGTGCAGCGGCGAAATTCGTAAGTGAAAATAGATAACAAATAGTCAATTCTCAGTTATCAGTGTTCAAGACGAAAAGGACTTTACCTAACAACTGGTAACTGACAACTGATAACTACAAATAAAGGAGAAAAAATGAAAACCTATCTGTTAGCAAGTCTCGCGATACTTCTCGTCTGCTGTTATGTCGGTACTGCTTTTGCGGCTGATGGCGATGCGGAAGTGGAAATGTTAGTATTTCCAGATGCCTATACCGCTTCGAGCGTCAGCAATGGCGGCACAATTAGCGGCGTCGTGAAGTTTGAGGGAGACGTACCTGAAATGAAAATGCTCGAAATCACCAAGGACCAAGAGGTCTGTGCCGCCACCGAAAAGTACGATGAATCTCTGGTTGTCGGTGAAGGCAACGTTCTAAAAAATACCGTCGTTTATCTTATGGATATTTCGCAAGGTAAAGATTTCGACAAGGCTACCAAACTGGAAATGGACCAAAAGGGTTGTAAATTCACGCCGCATGTCCAGATTGTTCCGCTCGGTGTACGGTTAACGATGCTCAACAACGATAGAGTTAATCACAACGTCCATATCTTCAGTAGCATCAACAAACCGGTTAACAAACAGCAGACGAAGAACCGTCGGAGAATGCCTCTCGCTGCAGTAAAGAAAGCGGAAGGTCCTGTCTCGGTAAAATGCGACATTCACGGTTGGATGTCCGCTTGGATTGCCTACGTACCGCATCCGTATTTCGCTGTGACGAACGAAAAGGGTGAGTTCACGCTTGAAGATGTTCCCGCAGGCACCTATAAACTCGGTTATTGGCATGAGGCTTGTGGCACGAATAGCGCAGCACCTGTTTCTGTTACTGTAGAGGCGGGTGGCACTGTCACGCAAGATTTCGCACTCAAATTAAAATAAATTTGCACACATCACGCTGTTGTGAATTATTCTTAGGCGCGCTTACAAAGCGCGCCAACTTCAGAAGTGAAAAACAGACTTGAGGTCGAAAATCTTTCGCATACCTATCAGACACGACGCGCACTTAATAATGTGAGTTTTAGTGTGTCTGCTGGCGAAATTTTTGGACTCCTCGGACCAAACGGAAGTGGGAAAACAACCCTTTTTAGGATCCTTTCCACACTCATACCGGTAACATCCGGCACCGTTCGGATTCTCGGATATGATTTAAGCACCGAAGTAAAGGCAATTCGCCACCTCTTAGGTGTTGTTTTTCAGCATCCGGGATTAGATGTCAAACTCACTGTCACTGAGAATTTACGGCATCACGGGCATCTCTATGGACGCTCGGGTAAAACCCTGAACTGTCGGATTGCTGAACTCCTTGAAAGGGTCAATGTCTCCGACAGGGCAGCAGACCGCGTTGAAGTCCTATCTGGCGGTTTGCAAAGGCGGGTCGAAATTGCAAAAGCCATGCTCCATTCCCCACGTGTACTGCTCCTTGACGAGCCGACCAGTGGATTGGATGTAACTGTCCGTAGGCAGCTCAACGACGATCTCCGCGCGCTTGCAGATACGGAAGATATCCTCGTTCTCCTCACAACGCATCTGTTGGATGATGCGGAGGCTTGCAACCGGGTCGGTATCTTGAATAACGGCAGCTTGGTCGCTATCGGAGCACCTGATGAACTCAAGGCGCAAGTCGGTGGTGACGTTATTCTCATAGAGAGTGAATCTAACGAAACTCTCTCCACCGCAATTGCCCAAAAGTTCGGCGTTTCACCGGTGTTAACGGGCGACCACCTCCGTGTGGAATGTGAACGAGGACATGAATTCGTTCGAGATGTCGTTGCCGCATTTCCAAATGAGATTCGGACAGTGCGATTCGGAAAACCGACATTGGAGGACGTATTCATAAAGTTGACCGGAAACCCATTCGTATAGAGGAATGGCTATCGGCTATCAGCCATCAGTTGAAAGACGGATCTTCAACACTAAATGCCGCTTTGCTGACCGCTGACTGCTGACTGCTGACTGCTAATGAGACCGATTGCAACGATATGGTGGCGCGAAATCATCAGGTTTTATCGACAACGGAGTCGGCTCTTCAGTGCTATCGCACAACCCTTGGTGTTTTGGATTCTCATCGGTAGCGGCTTGAGTGCTTCTTTTCAACCTTCTGGGGTCGTGAGTGGACCCGGTTATATCGAATACTTTTATCCGGGTATCGTCGTTTTAGTCTTGCTTTTTACGTCCATTTTCGCTACAATTTCTGTCGTAAATGATCGACGTGAAGGCTTCTTGCAAGGTGTACTCGTCGCGCCTGTCCCGAGGTGGCGGATTGTCCTTGCACAAGCGTTAGGGGGGACAACGTTAGCCCTCTTACAAGGCGTGCTGCTCCTAATACTCGCACCCATAATAGGCATTCGATTCGGGGGGGCATCGCTCTTTATCACTCTCGGCGTGATGACGCTTTTAGCGTTTGGCTTGACAAACTTGGGACTGCTTATCGCGTGGCGGATGGACTCGACGCAAGGGTTCCATGCAATTATGAATCTCCTGCTAATTCCGATATGGCTCCTTTCCGGCGCGTTTTTTCCGAGTACGGGTGTCCCCGGTTGGTTAGCATGGACAATGAAATTCAATCCACTAACGTATGGGCTCGCAGCCTTTCGGCACAGCCTCTACCTTGACACCACTGTAAAAGCATGGAGCGAGTCGCCTCCGTGGGCACTCTCTATGCTGATTACGGGTCTGTTTTGTGTTTTGACGTACGTCGGAGCAACCGTTACCGCGTCTACACAAACGAATTAAATAGCAGTCAGCCGTCGGCTATCAGCCGTCAGCAAAGAGGACTCCGATTTATCAGAAACCTCTTTACTGGAAGCCGAAAGCGCAGCGACCTGATTGCCGATAGCCATTAAAAGGAGGACTGAATGCTTCGATGGCTCCCTGATAACGTATCAACGTTCGGGCAAGGCGTTGATAACCTCTTTTACGCAATTTATTACATTACGCTCGTTACACTAATCCTTGTGATTGGAACCCTTATTGTTTTCCTGATTAAATATCGCCATCGGGAAGGTCATAAGGCGGAATACATCGAAGGCAGCACAACGCTTGAAATCACTTGGACAGCTGCTACGACTGTGATTGTCTTTGGGCTTGCAATGTTCAGTTACCCACAGTGGAATAATATTAAGTCGCCCACACAATTTCCTGAGAATCCAGATGTTGTCGTTCAAGTTAGCGGAAAACAGTTCAACTGGGATATGACGTACCCTGGACCCGATAACGAATTTGGTACGGATGATGACCTGACATTGGAAAATGAGCTGCATGTACCTGTCAACGCGGTCGTGCATATCCGGTTAACCGCTGTGGATGTCATTCACAGTTTTTTTGTGCCGGAATTAAGGCTCAAACAAGACGCATTGCCCGGTCGGTTTATTGATGTCTGGTTTGAGGCGATAAAGGCAGGACGCTATGAAATTCCATGTGCTGAACTCTGTGGATTCGGACATTCTGGAATGCTGGGATACCTCAATGTGCATGCGCAAACGGACTACGATGCCTGGCTACAAGAAAGATGGCCTCAGTAGGCGCAAGGAGAACAATAAATATGCACGATAATGAACATACTTCACACCATCACGAAGAAAGTTTTATTCGCAAATACATTTTTTCACTCGACCACAAGACGATCGGTAAACAGTTCCTTATCTATGGACTGATTATGTTCTTCCTCGGTGGCGGGTTGGCACTCCTCTTTAGATGGCAGCTCGCCTATCCCGAAAGACCGCTCCCGATTATCGGGGCTTCCACACAATACATGGAGGAAGGTGAAATCGAAACAGGTGCCGACAGAATGTGGGAGCGCATCTATGAGTCCGAAAAAGAGGAATGGCTTGAAGTCAACATGCCCAACGGTGTCATCGAACCCGCATTTTACAATATGCTGTTCACGATGCACGCCACTATTATGGTATTTTTCGTCGTTGTCCCAATTTTGGTGGGTGCCTTCGGAAATTTCCTAATCCCCTTGATGATTGGAACGCGCGACATGGCGTTTCCGATCCTCAACATGCTCTCCTTTTGGTTTGCAGTCCTCGCCGCAGTCCTCATGACAATTGGATTCTTTGTACCGGGTGGACACGCCGCAGCCGGATGGACAGGCTACGCACCCCTCTCTTCTGTTGCACAGTGGACAGGGGTCGAATGGGGCCAAATCCTCTGGGGATTGAGTCTGTTTGTTCAGGGGCTTTCTTCGCTCGTTGGGTCTATTAACTATATCACAACGGTTATCAATATGCGCGCACCGGGAATGACGTTCTTCCGGTTGCCTTTGGTTATCTGGTCGCTTTTCATCGTTGCGATCCTGTTACTACTTGCTTTCCCCGTACTCTCGTCCGCTATTGTGCTTCTCGTCTTTGATAGGCTTGCGGGGACGACGTTCTTTACGGCTACGGCGGAAGGTGGCGGCGACCCCCTCTTGTGGCAGCATCTTTTCTGGTTCTTCGGACACCCTGAGGTTTATATCCTTATCTTACCGGGTATGGGTATCGCTTCTGAGTTAATTGCTGTTTTTTCACGGAAACCGATCTTTGGATACCGTTCGATGGTCTACGCTATGATTGCTATCGCCTTTTTGGGATGGATCGTCTGGGGACACCACATGTTCCAGAGCGGCATGCGACCCGGACTCGGTTCTATCTTCATGACAACAACGATGCTTATTGCTGTACCATCGGCTATCAAAACATTTAACTGGCTCGGCACGATGTTCAAAGGCTCCATCCGGTTCACAACCCCGATGCTCCACGGTATCGCTTTCGTCTCTATGTTTGTGATTGGGGGCTTGAGCGGTATCTACATGGCAAACACGCCAGTTGACATCTTCATCCACGATACCTACTACATTGTGGCGCATATTCACTACGTTGTGTTCGGCGGAAGCCTATTCGCTATTTTCGGCGGTATCATCTTCTGGTTCCCGAAAATGTACGGGCGGTACATGAACGATGTGCTATCCAAAATTCACTTCTGGTTGACTTTTGTCGCGTTCAACTGCACATTCTTCCCGATGCATATTCTCGGTGTAGGTGGGCACATGCGACGCATCTCCAACCCGATGCAGTACGAGTTCCTCCAAGGCTTTGAGGGCATGAACATCTTTATCACGATGAGTGCGTTCACGCTCGGTTTCGCACAATTGATACTCGTCTTTAACTTCTTCTGGAGCATGTACAAAGGAAAAGTCGCCGAACAGAATCCGTGGCACGTCAATACACTGGAATGGGAAGCACCGACACCCGTCCCACACGGCAATTTCGGTCAAATTCCGACTGTCTACCGCGGTCCCTATGAATATAGCGTCCCGGATGAAGAAGATGATTGGATTCCACAAGCACGGCCTGAACATGCACCCGCAACAGGTGGAGACTAAGAGAAGATAGCAAGGAAGAATGGAAGAATGGAAGAATGGGCATACTAACCTTCCAATCTTCCGACCTTCCAACCAAGAATCTTCCATTTTTCTTTTCTGGGAATATGGCATGGAGCAACACGTGAGTTATAACCCATGGCTACACAGATTGGCACGTCTCACCGCAGGCGCGACGTTCCTGTTGATTGTTATCGGCGGGATCGTTACAAGCACCGACTCTGGATTGGCTGTACCCGATTGGCCAACAACCTTCGGGTACAATATGTTCCTCTATCCGTTGTCGGAAATGGTAGGCGGCATTCTGTATGAACATAGCCATCGACTCATGGGATCCCTCGTTGGGATATTAACTGTTGGGCTGTTAGTCTTTATATTCGCAAGAGATTCCCGTAAGTGGCTGAAATGGCTCGGACTCATTGCACTCATCGCCGTCGTTGTACAAGGCGTTCTCGGTGGACTTCGAGTCACGCAGATTAATCGCAACTTCGCAATCGTACATGCCTGTCTCGCACAAGCATTTTTCGCGCTCCTCTGTGGGATTGCGTGGTTCACTTCTCGCGACTGGTGGCAAGAGAAGCCTGCAGCCCCAATCGTCGCAGCACAGAAATTGAGACGGTTAAGCCTGATTACGACATGCCTCATCTATGTGCAACTCATCTTTGGAGCGGTTTTACGACATACCGGAAGCAGACTTGATATGCATCTACTTTTTGCCTTCTTGGTCACACTACATATCTTCTTGTTGGCGAGGCGTATCCTTGGCACAAATCATGAGACACAGAAGAGTGCTGCATCAATGGCATTCGGACTACTCGGACTGCTGGCGGTCCAGTTGATGCTCGGTACTGGGGCGTTCTTCGCGAAACTTACGGCTTTGGGAGAAACGTTCGCAACTGGGCTCACGGTGACAATCACGACCGCGCACGTCGCGGTCGGGGCACTTATGTTAGTGAGTAGTTTTGTCCTAACCCTGAAGATTTACAGGTTCACCGATGCCTCGGTCCCTGTCGATGCACCTACGAGCAGGGCATTCGTTACAGAGTGAGATAAGATAACGTATTCAACAGCAGTAAGGGTACTGAACAATACAAAATTTGTAAGCGATCTTTCATAACCCAAATCCAGTTGACTTAATTGGAAACCACCGTGGAACGAAGTGGAACGGTGACCAGATTTAATAGTTTAAAAGATGCGTTCAACAACAGCGACATTACCAGAAAGTAGTAATACAGCAAACCCATCGTCCAAGCATGCAACTTTTGTGCAGCGCATCGCCGATGTGATTGAACTCAGCAAACCGCGACTGGTCGTGATGATACTCATTACCACCGCTGCAGGTTTCTATCTCGGTGCACGGACTTTCGAGTGGCTTCGGTGCTTGCATACGCTGATCGGTGCAGGATTAACAGCAGCAGGGGTCTTAGGCCTTAACCAATACCTTGAACGCGATGCGGACGCACTGATGGAACGGACACAGGAAAGACCAATCCCTGATGGTAGGATGGGTCCGTTGACAGCACTGCTTATTGGAGCTGTTTTTACGGGTAGCGGGATGCTTTATCTGACGTTTATTGTCAACGTCCTGAGCGGCTTTGTTATCTCGCTGATAGTTGTGAGTTACCTGTTTCTCTATACGCCGCTTAAACGGAAGACCTCGTTGTGTACGCTCATTGGTGCAGTGCCGGGCGCGCTTCCGCCTGTGGTCGGTTGGGTCGCGGCACGTGGTTCGTTGACTGGTGAAGCGTGGGTGCTCTTTACGATACTCTTTTTGTGGCAACTACCACACTCGCTCGCAATCGCTTATATCTATCGTGAGGATTACGCAAAAGCCGGATTCCGTCTGTTACCCGTCATTCATCCCGATGGCGCGAGTACGGGTCGCCAAATTGTGGTGAATTGCGTCGCACTCCTCGGTATAGGTTTATTACCGACGTTGTACGGTGTCGCTGGTAGCATCTATTTCTTTACGGCACTGGTATCTGGATTGGCGTTTCTGGGAGTTGGTATCTATTTGTCGCGTACACGCTCGGTGAAAGCCGCACGTTATGTGTTGTACGCCTCACTGCTCTATCTGCCGGTGGTATTTATCACGATGGCATTGGATAAAATTTAGGAATTGACATAAAATGAACGCGCCAGAGCATCGCAAACGAAATCGTCGCCTTGGTATTATTTTATCTCTGCTATTTGTTGCGCTATTTATCATCGCAACGCGGGTAATGATTACGGGTAGCAAAGTACCGCCTACTGTTGAAGGCGCGATGGAAAGCATTAAAACGCCAGTTCTGGGGATCATTGG
Source organism: Candidatus Poribacteria bacterium (assembly GCA_965232115.1). GTDB lineage: Bacteria > Poribacteria > WGA-4E > WGA-4E > WGA-3G > WGA-3G. Next base: position 57,382 of record OZ246958.1, on the reverse strand, counting down.
GGCGTTTCTTGTTCTCGTGGCGGTCATTGAAATTGTCCTTCGGATTGTAAAGAGACGGGTACGTGAAAATGGCGCAGAATAACGTTGAAGTTCGTGAACGTCCACCCCTAAGCAACGCACGATTAGCCGTTTTAGTCCTACTCGGTGCGGAGACAATGCTGTTCTCAGGGCTCATCGGGGCATTTCTTGTGTTTCGGGTCGGAAATGTTACCTGGCCCCCACCGTCACATATCGGGATTGAGCTCCCACGTATGATAACTGGTATCAATACCGCACTGCTGCTACTGAGCGGTTACACAATGTTCCAAGCGCATCGTGCGATTCAGCGGGATCAGGTGAAGCAGCTTCGGCGTTGGCTTCTCATCACAGGTGTGTTGGGAGTCCTATTTCTCGGTGTACAGGGCAGTGAATGGGTGCAACTCATTCGGAATGGGCTTACGCTCCAATCGGGTGTATACGGCGGTATTTTTTATGTACTCATTGGATGCCATGCACTTCATGTGCTAACGGCTGTTATATGGCTACTGGTCGTTTACGGTATGGCAGTTGCAGGGCGTTTCTCCGCCGAACGTTACGTCGGCGTTGATACCTGCACCATCTATTGGATTTTTGTTGTCGCGCTCTGGCCGATTCTTTACGTATTGGTATATCTCTTATAGAGGTCGTGAAAGGAAGACTGAAAATGAAAAGGTTTTTTCTATGGACTTCCATCTTGATACTCGTCATGCTCATAGCCCCGACATATCTTGAGGCATGTCCGGGCTGTAAAAATCTTGACGATCCTATTAATAAAGGTTTTAATTGGAGCATTCTTTTCATGATGGCGATGCCGTTTACGGTTTTCGGGCTCGTCGGCGGCACGATTTTCTTACATTGGAATGGTTATAAGTTATCGGTCATCGGTAGTGGGTTAAAGAAAAGTATGCTACGCATCAGAAATCTCCTTAACTAACAACTAACAACCGACAACTGACAACTAATAATGAATAAAGGAGTTAAATATAGTGGAACACGCTACCACTTTAGATCACACTGAAGACGTATACGAACCTTCGCTTACGCCGGACAGTCTTGGCAAACTCGGCATGTGGGTCTTCCTCGTCGGGGATACCATGTCCTTTGGTGCCTTGCTGGCGGCTTATGCGGCGGTTCGAGCAGGTGCCGGTATCGTCGGTTGGGTCCCACCCGACGAGATCCTCGGCATTAACCTGACAGCGTTTATGACATTCCTGCTGATATGCAGCAGTGTCACTATGGTGAAGGCATTGGAGTCTATTCAGAACGGCAATGTTGGAAGGATGTGCGATTTTCTGGGGTTGACAATTTTAGGTGGACTCATCTTTCTCGGACTACAGGCTTATGAATGGTACCATCTGATTCACCATGGATTGACGCTTACCGGTATTCCTGACCACGGGTTGTCGGGGGCAGCGATTAGCGGGTCAACGCTTTTTGGTCCGACTTTCTACGCAATTACAGGTTTCCACGGATTGCACGTAACAGGCGGTGTCATTTATCTGATCGTTATATTGAGAAATGGGTGGTCAGGTCGGTATACGGCTGAGTTTAACCATGAAGTGGAAATTGTCGGGCTTTATTGGCATTTCGTTGATCTTATCTGGATTATGGTCTTCACCTTCATTTATCTATTGTAAGAGGAGGAACAAAAATGGCACAGAATGGACACAAAGAGCATCCAAAATACTTTAAAATTTTCTGGTGGCTTCTTGCACTCACCATTATTGAGGTGGCTGTGGCGATACCGGAATACTCGATTGTGCTGAAGGCTATTCTGCTCATCGGGTTGGCGAGTTCTAAAGCCGCTTTGGTCGCTATCTATTTCATGCATCTGAAGTTTGAGCGGAAAACTTTGGCAGCTATCGTGATAACGCCGTTCCTTATTTGCGTTTTTCTTGTCATCATGCTGATGCCTGACCTTACCGCAGGGGACAGGCTCGATGGAATAGAAATACCCACAGAAGTCGTTGATACATCAGCGCACTAACAGACTGGTTGGGCTCCGAATATGGAAACACAAACCGGTAATGCCAGTAGAATTGAACGCCGACTCGACAAAAGCACCTTAGTATGGGTAGCGTTGGGTGTTATCATTCTCGGTATTGCAGGTGCCACTTTGTGGTCAGCCTATGACACCAAACCGGAGACAACAGTAGCGAAAGAGACTGCTGTCAGTGTTCCTGACTTTAGTTTAACCAATCAGCAGGGAAAGCCGTTAGCGTTATCGGATATGGTGGGCAAAATTTGGGTGGCAGACTTTATCTTCACTAACTGTCCAACGATTTGCCCAGCAATGACCTCGGAAATGGCGCGCCTCCAATCCGAATTCGTCGCAGACCCGGTCTATTTCGTTTCCTTCTCCGTTGATCCTGAACGGGATACCTCAGAAGTTCTCTCTCGCTATGCGAAAGAATACGGTGCGGATGACAGACGCTGGCACTTTCTCACTGGCGAGAAAGAAGGTATTTACGAATTAGCGAAAGACGGTTTTAGTTTAGCCGCCGGACACAAAGGAAGTGAAATCCTTCATAGTACACGGTTTGTTCTTGTAGCATCGGACGGGCAGATCTATGATCACTATGACAGTCGGAGTAAACCGGCGATGTTACGCCTCCGGCGCGACATTAAAACACTCCTACAGAAGTGATGGATGTGAACCTCTTAATCTCCGTTGCCGTTTTTCTGGTTCACTTTCCGTTCGGATTTTTTCGCGTCCGTTTTAAGAGATTAAGCCGTCCGTGGAGTCGGTGTCTTTACATTCCGATCGTCATTAACATCGTCGTCCGCCGTTTTATTCTTGATTGGGAGTGGCAGACGGCAATGGTTTACTTATGGCCCGCAACACTGATTGCTCACATACTTGGTGGTTTTCTGGGGACCCGCTACAAACCGCGTGAACAGAGCGAGGCAGATTGAGTTCGTTTCTTCTAAAAAAATAAAAAATGAGGAAAAACATGATAAAAAAAATCTACGTACCCGTTGACAATTCGGACTACTCGGATGCCAGTATCGCCTTAGCGATAGCGTTCGCGAAGAAGTTCGGATCTCAATTGGTCGGTTCGCACGTCTACGCCGCAAAGATGCACGATGTCCGCTTTAAACAGATGGAGTACACCCTGCCAGAGGAGTACCAAGACGAAGTTGAACTCGAAAAACAACGCCGAATTCACGATACACTCATTACCATGGGGTTACAACTCATCTCCGATTCCTATCTGGAGGTTATGAAGCAGAAGTGCATCGAACTTGACATCCCATTTGAAGCGAAAATGCCCGAAGGCAAGCACTACATCAAACTCGTTGAGGACATCAAGGCGAGCGACTACGATCTCGTAATTATGGGCGCGCTCGGTATGGGTGCCGTCAAAGATAGCCTCATCGGCGGGGTCTGTGAACGGGTTGTCCGTCGTATTAATACCGACACACTCGTTGTTCGAGACCTTGAACCCCTTGAAGCACATGAGGGAAATATCCTCGTCGGGATTGATGGAAGTCCGGAGTCTTTCTCAGGTTTGAAAACCGCTATCCAACTCGGACAGAAGCTCAACAAACAGGTCGAAGCCGTTGGGGTCTACGATCCCTATCTTCACTATATCGTTTTCAATTCCGTCGTCAATGTGCTGACGGAACGTGCCGCACGGACTTTCAGATTTAAGGAACAGGAGCAGCTTCACGAAGAGGTTATTGATACCGGGTTGGCAAAAATCTATCAGTCGCATCTTGAGGTTGCACGCTCTATCGCAAAAGAAGAACACGGCTACAATCTAAAAATTACGCTGCTCGATGGGAAAGGCTACGAAAAGATTTTACAATACACCCGAAAGACAAATCCGTGGCTTCTGGTTTTAGGCAGAATCGGAGTTCACTGTGAAGAGGATGCAGACATCGGTAGCACCGCTGAGAACCTCTTACGCCTTGCACCTTGTAATGTGCTTTTAGTCAGTCAACGTTATTTCCCACAGATTGATGTGAAAGCAGAGGAAATACTCGTCTGGACGCAGGAAGCGTTGGATAGAATGGAGAAGGCACCACCATTGGTGCGTGGTATCGCGAAGACTGCGGTTCATCGGTTTGCCATAGAACGCGGGCATTCGGTCATCACCGAAAGCGTCATTGACAAGGCGATGGAGGCAATTATGCCACAGCGTGCCTCTGAGAGACTGACACGCGTCGCAAAAGAGATCGCCGAGCAGAAAGTCTTGGAATCCGAGGCCGTGCAGACGTACATTTGTGGCGAATGCGGCTACGCTGCCCACAACCAACACCCCGTCCAGTGTCCCGTCTGTAGTGCTGCGCCAGAACGGTTCCAGAGGGTGGATAAAGGTTCACTCCAAAATATCGCTGTGGATGAAGGTGGTGCTGCGGAAGAGGAAACATTTGATGGTGTGCGGCTCCAGTGGTCAGAACAAGCGAAAAAAGCACTCCGTCGTGTACCCCGCGGCTATATGCGCCGAAACGTCAAAGCGCGAATCGAGAAATCGGCACGTTCCCAAAAGATTGGGACGATTACCAACGCCTTTGCAACCGAGATCATTAACGACAGTATGGGTGAAGCCGCAGCTGTGCGTGAAGATGCGCCCGAACTCAGAGCTGTGCAGTCACAGACAACAGACTCCCAGAACACTGCTGAGGTCGGGCAAAGTTTTGAGAGCCCAGTGCAATGGACTCAAGAAGCCATTGAACGTTTGAACTTAGTACCTGCTGGATTCATGCGGAATATCACCCAGACGCGCATTGAACAGCGAGCACAAGAGAACAATGTCACCGAAGTTACGCTTGATTTCGCCGCTCGCGTCATTGAGGACGGCAGAAGTCTGGCAAATGAAGTCCTTGGGCAGTACTATCAGCAATCAAACCTTGAGGAATAAACAATGAGTAATATTCCAACGGTCACGTTCCAAATTCTCGGCCCAATTGAAGGTGCTGCGGAAGGTTCACACCGAGGGTTATGGTTCAAAATCCAGTCGAGTCCGCCGCCACCAGAAGATCTTGTCGTCGCTTTGAAGGTCCGCTCGTCTAACGGAGAAGTCAGACAGTCGGGGACGATAATGATCCTCAAGCATGAAAGCCATTCCGCTGACTTAATCTACAAAACAGTGGAAGGTGAGCTCGATGTATGGCTGGAAATTGAACCTTTTGATACCCTCACGAAACTCGAATTTCCTGTTTTCACAAACGAAGGCTATGTGATAGAGGCAGGCTATCGATTTCCAGAATACAATATAGGCACTTTATCGAAAATAGTCCCATACCAATGGAACGGGCACGAGCGCGGCTTATGGACGGACGAGAAGCATTGAAACTTTTACTAACCGCAAAACGGAGGCTCACCATGTATCAGAGTTTAAGAAATACTTTAATATATCTACTCGCGGTTTTTGTCCTTGTAAGCAACAGTTTTGCCGGTAACTGGCACCGCTGGCGCGGACCAAACAACGATGGGATCAGCCAAGCCACCGAGGTGCCTCTCCATTGGAGTCAAACCGAAAATGTCCAATGGCGACTGCCACTTCCCGGTGAAGCCGCCTCCACCCCTGTCGTCTGGGAAGATAAAATTTTCCTGACTTCCGCTGATGGCAACGCTCTTGTTTTAATGTGTATCAGCACCGAAGGCGAGGAACTCTGGAAGCGGACAATAGCGCACGGCAACCAAGTCGTTCGTCGCGGTGAAGGCAATTCTGCCGCACCTTCTCCGACAACTGATGGCGAGCATGTCTGGGCATTCTTCGGAACAGGGGATCTCGTCTGTTATGATTTTCAAGGCAATGAGGTATGGCACACCAATATTGCGGAGCGTTACGGCAGGTTCAACCTCTATTTCGTCATGGCAAGCACGCCACTGCTCGACAAAGACAGACTTTACATGCACCTGATTCACAGCAACGCTTGGCTTGTACTTGCACTCGACAAAATGACCGGCGAGGAAATATGGAAACATCAGCGCGACAGCGATGCAACCGAGGAGTGCGAACACGCCTACACTTCTCCTATTCTCTACCGTGACGCAGAACGTGAATATCTCGTCGTGCATGGTGCGGATTATGTGACCGCACACAGCCTCGAAGATGGCAGCGAAATCTGGCGGTGTGGTGACTTAAATCCGAAAGCAAGTTATAATTACTCGCTCCGGTTCGTCGCTTCCCCTGTCGCAACAGAAGGACTGATCGTCGTGCCATCGGCGAAAAATGGACCCGTTGTCGGCATTGATCCCGCTGCACAAGGTGATGTTACGAACAGTAAATGGCAACGCTGGAAACTTCGACAAGGTACACCCGATGTGCCGTCTCCCGTTATCCGCGACGGTTTAGTCTATCTCTGTCGAGAGAATGGAGACTTGATATGCCTTGATGCCGAAACCGGAGAACAACTCTATCGCGAACGAACGCATCGACATCGACACCGCGCTTCGCCTGTCTATGCAAACGGATATATCTATCTTACGTCTCGAGACGGTGTTATCACTGTTGTGAAAGCCGGTCGTGAATTTGAGATCGTCGCCAGCAATTCTATGGGCGAGGCTATTGCTGCATCTCCTGTCATCATTGACGAGACACTCTATCTACGTAGTTATCAGGCACTCTATGCAATCGGTCCTTTGAAGTAGATCTTTAGAATCGGTAGGGGCGGTTTCTAACCGCACCGGATTTTAGGAACAAACCTTAAATGAGAACATACAAAGATTTACCAAACGATGCCGGTTCCAATATTATTGGACAAGTAACAGCACAGGCGAATCGGATCCAGAAGCGACTCGCCGCCGTTAAACACACCGTCGCGATTATGAGTGGAAAAGGTGGGGTCGGTAAGAGTTCAGTCGCTGCCAATCTTGCCGCTGCCCTGACACTTGAAGGGAGGACTGTTGGAGTTGTTGATGCCGACATCAACGGACCGACACTGGCGAAGATGATGGGGGTCCGCAACGCCACACTAACGTACACATCTACAGGGGTCAAACCGGCTATTACCCCACTCGGCACCAAGCTCATATCCATGGATCTACTCTTGGCGGAAGATGATGCACCGGTGCTTTGGAATGCCCATACCCAGAAGGATGCCTTTACATGGCGTAGCACCATGGAGGTCAGCGCACTCCGTGAGTTCATCGCTGACACCGAGTGGGGTGAGTTAGACTACCTCCTGATTGATTTACCACCCGGCACGGAGCGACTCCCGAACCTGGTAGAACTGATCCCGAATCTTGGCGGTGTTGTCATTGTGACAATCCCCTCTGAAGTTTCACAACTGATTGTCAAGAAGTCGGTGACGATGGCAAGGGATATTCTTAATGTTCCGATTATCGGCGTTGTTGAAAATATGGCTTCCTACGTCTGTCAACACTGCGGCGAGGAGGAACGCCTCTTTGCCACCGAAGAATCCCTTGAGGCTGTGTTCCAACAAATAAGCCTCGGCAGCGTACCCTTTGATCCACGTCTCGCGCGTGCCAACGACAGCGGAATCCCCTATCTTAAGGAATACCCAAATGCTCCCGCAAGCCAGGCACTCATGCAGGTCGCTGAAAAGATCCAAGCATTTTTTGGGTAGGGGCAACCCTTGTGGTTGCCCGTTGTAGCTTGAAGGAGATAAAAAATGAAATTTTTATGTACAGACTGCGATACAGCGATGAAGTTTAAGGACGTAACCCGACCAGAGCAAGGTTCCGTGACAGCACTTTTTGAGTGTCCCGACTGCTTTACAGAGATCGCTATGTTTCTGAATCCATCAGAAACCCAAATGCTGAAGTCTTTGGATCTCAAACTCGGTGGCAACAATGAAGTAGCACAACCCATGCAGATGATCCGATCACAGTTGGGTACAGCAAAAAGCGACGCGATGCCCAACGAAATTTCCTTGGGAACCGGTGCCAGTGAGGTTACTGAAGGTGGTAAATGCCCGTTTACCTCGGTGATCTCAGATGCGTTTCAAGAAGAGTCCGCCCCTACCGAACCGACCGGTCCTGTCTGGACGCCGGAGGCATTGGAACGCTTGGATCGGATTCCGAGTTTCGTCCGCCCCATGGCGAAGATGGGAATTGAAAGTTTTGCAAAAGAAAATGGACATGATGAAATTACAGGCGAAGTCATGGATGCCGCCCGCGGCAACTTCCCAGCACAGTTCTAAATCCCTACTACTAACTTCTCAGCTTTATTGAATAGATGAGTCCATTGTTAGGCGAGGTCTCTGTGTCTCGCCTGACTTTTTTGTAGTCCTCCAATCCCGCGAAAAACGTCCTGCACATCCTCATCTCAGCTACACCTCCTCTGTAATCAAGCACCCAATCCACCAAATAACGACCCATTACTGACCACTCACAGTCCATAACTGTCCTTTGTGAACGCTCAAAAATTGTGGAATATCACACAAAAATCGCATTGAATATAATGAAACCTATTATAAGGATTATCCGTTTATTGTCATAGTATCCAGCCAAACTTGTGGAGGCAATAATGAAAGTAGATTTTAAAATGCAGAAAAAAAATAAACCTTTAGTGGCGAGTCTAATCGGTAGTATCCTGCTTATGCTTCTCGGTATAACAGGTTGTTCCGATGTACCTTATACCGGTCCAACGCTAACTGTCGGGCATGTCGATCAGTATCTTAACACAATTGAACAAGATACAGTCTGTCTTCAGGATGGATTTGATACCGTCTGTGTAAAACTTTTATTGGATAGAACAGAGATTGACGCAACAGATATAGATTATACACCTACCGTTCATGTTCACCCAACAAACATCGTCTATGTGTTTGATTACCAAGGGCGCACGCTTTTGGAAGCCAAGAGACTCATGGATACCACCCAAATCGTGCAGGAATTGGTGGAATCCGGCAGAGCACAACTGCCCTCAAATGTTAATAATCCGACCAATACCAATCCGAACGCTGTTCCAAAAGGCTGGATTATCCAGATATACTACCCAAACACATTCCGTGAAGCAAATCGTGGGGAAACGCCTCGAACCAGTGGGCTCGACTTCAGGATCGTCGAAGGATCGACAATTGGGGCGAATAGACAAAGAGATATACCAATCGTCAACTTCGCACAAATTGATACTTATGATGGCAAGCGAGGTGTCCAATTTTCTGCCCAAACTGAGACCCCCGAAATAACAATTCAAGTCGTAGGGATAGTTCCAGGCAATATAGCAACATTCCACATCAACGCAGATAGTGTAGAATCTAACGGTGGCACAAATATCCTCAAGGTACATCCACTATAGTAGTATCTAATGGGAGTAACCTTATGAAAAAAATAAAATTAGAAATTAGTGAAGCGTTAAAATTCAGCCTCGGGATCCTAATTGCCCTTTTCAGTATCACGGGCTGCTCCGAGATGCCTTATATAGGTGCAGTGCTGACGGATCATGAGGTAGACCGTTATCTTGTCTCAACAGATGGAAGGGCTGTCTGCTTTCAAGACGACCTCAACTCAACCTGCATAAGACTTACACCTGACGCAGGAAACGGCGTGAGTGTCATCGATGGGCCTGGCATCCATATCTATCCTCAAAGGCGAGTTTATGTTTTTTATCATGAAGGAAACCCTATTTTGCGCGCAGAGAGAGCCACGATCACCCCAACCTTAACAGGGGCCAACGGAGATAGTGGAAACAATAATAATGGCAATAACGGGGGCAGTGGGAATAATAATAACGGAGATAGTGGAAACAATAATAATGGCAATAACGGAGACAGTGAGAATAATAATAATGGCAATAACGGAGATAGTGGCAATAATGATGAAGGGGGTGGCAATGATAACAACGGCAATAACGGAGATGATGAAAATAATAACGATAACGATAATGATAATGATGGGAATTTAAATGATGGGCACGGATGGATTATCTGGGTATACTACCCAGACGGAATAAATCCTGAAACACCACCCACACTTAGCGAGAGCGGCGTAGCAGTTACGATCAATGGCGCGCAGTTAACAGATAGCGATATAACCGGTTTCGCACAATTCATTGGCACCAATGGCGAAAAAGGCATTCAGTTTTTCTATCCAACTGAGTCCGCGGAACTTTTAGATCTAAAGGTGCGACTCGAAGGGGTCGTCGATGTTGATGAGACAGCAAAATTCAACATAAACTACTTGTGGAAATCGCAACAATAACCCTGACGGGAGAACCCGGACTTCGGTGGGCAGGATTGAAATCTCAAGATCAGTAGGTAGAGGTAGGTCTTGTGCCTACCCTATTCGTCAAGCTGATGCACAACGGCAAGCGGTGTCGCAGCAAGCAAACCCGCATCAATCGGAATAATAACGCCAGAAATCCATTTTGATTCATCACTGGCGAGAAAGACGGTTGCCCACGCCACGTCCCATGCGGTGCCTTCTGTTCCCAGCGGTCCAATGCGCCGCCGTCGTTCCCGTTCCGCTTCACTCAGGTAAGGTGCCGGAAAGGAGGCATAAAGATGACCAGGTGCGATGCAATTCACCCGAACATTGTCTCGTCCGTGATGAACCGCCATCACCTTTGTTGCAGAGATCATCCCACCTTTCGCAGCCGCATAAGGCACATTCCTTGACGAACCCGCACGCAACGCATCAATTGACGAGACGTTAATGATTGAACCACCTCCTGCCTCAGCCATCCGAGGAATAGCGTGTTTGCACGCCATAATCATACTTTTGAGGTTGACATCCATGACTCGGTCCCATTTCTCGGCATCAACCTGTGTGACCATTCCAGAACCGCCAAGTCCAACGTTGTTAAACAGCACGTTCACTTTACCGAAATGTTCGACCGCAGCGTCTACCATCCCAGCGCAGGCTTCCTCTGTGGACACATCTCCGATAAATATCGCACCTTCACCACCCGCGGCTTCAATTTCTGCAAGGGTAGCGTTAGCATTTTCAGGTGAGAGGTCCACCAACAGTACCTTTGCCCCTTCTCTCGCGAAGAGCATTGATGTCGCATAGCCGGTCCCATCAACTTCACCCTTTTTGCCAGCACCTGTGACAATCGCAACCTTCCCGTTCAATCGATCCATAGTTTTAATCCATTATAAATTGGTAATTGGCTGTTGGCTATTGGCAATGGGATATGAGTCTATGTTTTGGGTAGTGGGTTAAGGGGTATGAAGTAACAATCAACACGCTTTCCCATAACCGATAACCGAGAACTCACAACTGATTGCCGACTGCTGACGGCTGACAGCCATAAGCCAACCGCTAATCGCTAATCCCCAGTTTATCGTTAATCTCTTTCTGGTAGCCTTCCAATTCGCAGTTTTCAATCTCTGCGATTGTCACAGGGCGACCAAACCAGCCCGATTCGTACACTGCCATACAGATGGCTTCGGAACGCATGCCTTCCACAGCGTCCACTTCAGGCTTACCACCACTCCGAATCGCATCGGCGAAGTATTTCAACTCAATCGCCACCGTATCTTCAACGCCGCCTGGAAAGTAGTATTCCTGTTCCGAATCGCTGAGGCTATCCGTGAATTCTTTCATCAGGTCGTCATTGGAAATTGGTTCGCCGCCACGTGGCACCAATCCGAGGTTCCAATCCAGCGCACCTTCACTGCCGTAAACGGTGTGCTGGCGAAAATGGTGTCCTGGTGCAGAACCAACCCACGTCCACTGTGCAGTAACGCCTTGTTCAAACTTAATAGTGGCAATCATTGCATCCTCAACATCTACAGCGTAACCACCCTCTCTTTCCGCAGGATTATCGTAGCGGTAGGGTTCGTAAGCCTTGTTGATGGCGTAGACCTCTTCGGCTTCCAAACCGAGGATATAACGCATTAGGTCGGTGAAATGCACACCGCCGTCCAACGCCCAACCGCCACCTGCGTCCATCTTGAAGTTGCGCCATCCCCATTTTCCTAAGCCTTCGCCGACTTCTATCCAGAAGAACATACGTGGGTCCCCGATACGTCCTTGGGCAACCGCCCAGCTACGTGTACGTTGGATGCGTGCCAGACGATAGTTCTCAGCCACGGAGATAATCTTATCGTTTCGATCCGCTGCTTCCATCATCAATTTGCAGGCCCGCATCGTGATCCCGAACGGTTTTTCAATAATAACATGTTTTCCAGCATCAAGCGCAGGCACAGCGAGCGTATGATGCGCACTGTGAAGCGCGCAGATGTCAACACACGCCAAATCCGGGTGTTTCGCCAGCATTTCGTCAAGTTCCGTATAGACTGCTGGCTTTGTACCCCCTTGGAATTCATGTGCCTGATTTGCGCGTTCTTCGGCATGTTCGGATACGATGTCGCACGCCGCTACGATTTCATAGTCCTTGATGCCTTTAGACCAGAGTTCCTCGTAACCTCTCATGTGTGCGCCGGACATTCCGCCACAACCGACTAACCCCATTTTAATCTGTTCCGCCATATCAGCCTCCTTATGCGTCCTACTCACAATTCGCGCACGTCCACCGTACGCCTACGTCAGGATACACAAAATTATATGTAATTCACAGTCCGCTGTCAATATTTTTCTTTGCGTTCGACTGAATGCATCTCTTGACTTTAAAATCCTTTTCTGATAGAATACGAAAGCAAAGGAGGGAGAAAAATGACTATATATATCACTGGTACGAAACCTTTCTGTAGCGTTCTGTGTCTGTTGGTTGTATTCACAGTTTCGACCTTCATTCGGGCTATACAAGCAGATGCCGCTGTTGATGAAAATACCGTCGCTGTCTGGCTTTTTGAAGAAGGTGCTGGGAATGTAGTGAAAGACGCTTCTGGCAACGGCCACGACGGCGAATTTGAAGGCAGTCCTAAATGGGTCAAAGGGAAATTCGGAACAGGATTGGAGTTCCCTGGCGATTCCAGTGGTTACGTCGTCGTGAATTCTACCAAGAAACTGGAGTTGGAAGAGCTCAGTATTGAACTGTGGGTCAAAGTGGAAGAATCCACAGGCAAATGGCAAGGCATGGTCTGCAAGCAGCAAGCAGGATGCACCAACCGAAACTACGGTATCTGGGTCCATGTGGACAAGAGCGTTTTCCATGCACAGATCGGGGCGAATGGCGCATGTGCATTCAGTATAGATGGCACAAGCGACATTACAGACGATAAATGGCATCATCTCGCCTTTACCTATGATGGTAAGGTGGGACGCCTTTACGTTGATGGCGAATTGGAGACCGAGGCTCCCAATGGACAAACATTCCAGAGCGCAGATCCGATTACTATTGGCGTGCCAAATCTCAATAACGCAAACGGATTGAAGGGTATCATTGAAGAGATACGTATCTCCAACGCCGCGCGCACCGAAGAAGAAATCCAAGAAGCAATGGACCTCGGTTTGGCGACCATCCTCAGCGTTGAACCCGGTGGCAAACTCTCAACACGTTGGGCATACCTCAAGCGTGCGCCATAGTTATAGTAATGTTGGTAATTACCTACACACCTATCATTTCACACAAAGCGACACGTAGGGGCGAGGTCCCCTCGCCCCTTGAGAAAAATGTGTCCCCATTTTCAAAATCTGCTATAACTGAAAACCATACGGAAAAAGGAGAACAGATTGAAAGAAATATCCTACGCGTGTTTACTATTTTTCTTTATTACGACATTCGCTTTCGGGAAAGGGCTACCCACCGCATTACCCGAAGAAGTTGGTGTTTCTGCTGAACGTCTTGAACGCATTCGTCCTGTCCTGCAAGATTACGTCGATAAGGGTAACCTACCCGGATTCCTAACAGTTGTAGCGAGGCGAGGGAAAATCGTCCATTTTGAAACCATCGGCATGCGAGATGTTGAGAACAACAAACCCGTTGAAGCAGACACAATATTTCGTATCTACTCCATGTCGAAACCGATTACCAGTGTCGCCGTGATGATGCTCTATGAAGAAGGACATTTTCAACTCGGCACACCCGTCTCCAAGTTTATTCCCGAATTTGAAAATATGAAAGTCTACAACGAAGATCAGACGGAAATCTTGGATGCAAAGAAAAAGATAACCATCAAACACCTTCTCATGCATACCGCCGGCTTCACTTACGGGTGGGGCAAGAAACCTGTTGATGAACGCTATAAGGAACTGAAAATTTTTGAGACTGTCATGGATTTGACACCGAGTGAAAAACTCGCCAACATGGTGGATAAACTCGGCACGATTCCTCTCGTTCACGAACCGGGAGAGAAGTGGACCTATGGGGTTTCTACTGACGTACTCGGCTACCTCGTAGAGGTTGTATCCGGTATGCCGTTTGAAGAGTTCCTCCAAACACGACTCTTTGGCCCCCTCGGCATGGTAGACACTGGGTTTTCAGTGCCACCAGAGAAACAGGACAGGTTCGCAGCTTTGTATAGACCTAACAAAGAAGGTGGCATGGAACGTATTGAAGATAGAGGGACCCGACTCGCAAACGGTGCGATCAATTTTTTCCCGTCAGGGGGTGGCGGTCTCGCCTCAACGGCTGCGGATTACATCCGATTTTCTCAGATGCTACTCAACGGTGGTGAACTCGACGGTGTCCGCATATTAGGAAAGAAAACCGTTGAACTGATGCGCTATCCGCATCATGATAATTGGTTTGGACTCGGTTTCGGTGTTGTTACACATGAAGAACCCCCCAACATTCTTGAATCCGTCGGGAACTTCAGTTGGGGCGGTGCTGCCGCGACTACTTTCTGGATTGACCCGAAGGAAGAGTTGGTCGCTGTGCTCATGACGCAACTTCTCAATAACCGCTACCCTTTCCAGCAACAATTTAAAGTCCTAACCTATCAGGCACTCACTAAATAGCGATAAAAAGGAAATTTTAATGACATTATATGAAGGATTACCACGCGCCGTGCCTGAAGATGTAGGCATGTCAACATCGCGACTTGGACGCATCGCTCCAGTCATGCAACGCTGGGTTGACAATGGAAAAATCCCCGGCGCACTAACAATGATAGCTCGTGAAGGCAGACTCGTCCATTTTGAAAAATTTGGCACCCAAGATGTCGCTACTGCCAAACCCATAGAATTTGACACCATCTTTCGCATCTACTCAATGACGAAGCCGATTACGAGTATCGCTGTAATGATGCTCTATGAGGAAGGACATTTTCAACTCGGCACACCTGTCTCCGAACTTATCCCTGCTTTCAAAGATATGCAGGTCTACACAGAAGGTGGTGAGGAGATCGTTGATGCAGAAATCGAAATGACAATAAAGCATCTGCTCACACACACCTCCGGACTCATCTATGGCGGAGACGGGGAGCATCCAATTAATCAGCGGTATAGAGGCGCGAATTACTACCGCGGAGACCTCGCGTATATGGCGCAAGAACTCGGAAAAATCCCACTTTATTGTCATCCCGGTAGCGCGTGGAATTACGGTATGTCTACCGACGTACTCGGCTACCTCGTAGAAGTCGTATCGGGTATGCCGTTTGAGAAATTTCTGAAAACCCGTATTTTCAATCCTTTGGGTATGCACGATACCGCTTTCTCAGTACCAGACGAGAAAGCCGATAGATACATGACGCTATATGAACCTGCAGAAGACGGCGGTATTCAGGTGATTGAGAATGCGCCAGTTTCGAGTGGACCCTTGAGCTTCTTCCATTCTGGCGGCGCAGGACTACAATCAACTGCTGCCGATTATCTCCGCTTCTGCCAGATGTTGCTCAACGACGGTGAACTCGACGGCGAACGGCTCTTAGGAAGAAAAACCGTCGAACTCATCAGGATAAATCACATTTCTGACGAGTGGCAACCCCTTGAGAGAACAGGCTGTGGTTTCGGACT
This sequence comes from Candidatus Poribacteria bacterium, assembly GCA_965232115.1. Lineage (GTDB taxonomy): Bacteria > Poribacteria > WGA-4E > WGA-4E > WGA-3G > WGA-3G. Next base: position 41,643 of record OZ246958.1, on the reverse strand, counting down.
CGGATTCGCTGTTGTCAGGGATGTCGCTGAAACACACAGCCTCGGTTCCTTAGGTACTTATAGTTGGGGCGGACTCGCAAGCACAACCTTCTGGATTGATCCTACCGAAGAATTAATCGGTATCTTGATGACACAATTGATTGGCGACTCGCCATTCCACGCCCAATTTCGAGTCCTAACCTATCAAGCGATTACGGATTAGACATAACCTCATCTCATCAAACCGCTAAAAATAATTAGGCGTGTTTTAATCGAAAATCGCAAGCCCGTAATGAAATGGAGGGCGGATATACGGGGTGAAACGTCAAATCCCGAATCCCCTTACCGAACCGCAAGGAAAGTAAAAAAAATGAAAGTCGCAGTTGTAACAGGAGAACACGGATTTCAGGAAAAAGAATTTGATGCAGTGTTTGAAAGTATGGAGGACCTTCAATTCGTCCGAGAGGATCTCGACGATTTTGTAGACGACCCGAACCAGAAAGACTACGACACCGTTGTCTTTTACAACTTCCACCGCCCCTATCCAACAGATGCACAAGCACGCGCCATCCTCGGCATAACCGAGCGCGGACAGGGAATGGTTATCTTACATCACGCCATTCTCGCCTTCCCAGAGTGGGATGCCTATTCTGATATGTGTGGAATTCATGACCGGGATTTCGGGTGGCATCCGCGACAAACGCTCTACGTACAAATCGCTGATGCAAACCACCCGATTACCGAAGGGTTGACTGATTGGGAGATGGGCGACGAAACCTATACCATGAAATCTGCAGGTGAGGATAGTTCCTGTCTCTTAACGGTTGATCATCCGAACAGTATGACTGTCCTCGGTTGGACGCGTGCGTACGGCAATTCTCGCATCTTCTGCCTCCAAAGCGGACACGACGATGTCACCTTTTCTAATCCAAACTTCCGAGAAGTGCTCCGCCGCGGCATTCACTGGTGCGCCAAGCAGATTTTGTAGCACAAACTTTCCAGTTTGTGCCGGTTTCCATTTTTGTAGCATACGGGGAATGCCAAAAGGCATTCATACCGTTAATTTGTTAGGCTGTGCAGTTTGGTCCAACTTGTAGCATAGCCTGTTAGGCTGTGCATTATAGTACAAGTTGTTAGTTTGTGCCAATTTATAGGGTAAAACAATGCATTGTATTTTTTTTCTTCCTCAATTTAGAGGGATTTGGAGACGCACGCTCCGCATAGGAATAATTTGTGTTCTTTTTTTATTTTTAACAACACTCACAAATGCAGATAAGGGGAAAGCGATGGCGCAAACACGGTACGCAGTCAATGGAAGAATAGTTGATGCCCTTGAATCAAAATACAACGTTTACACCCTACACCAAGAAGGAAAAGCCTTCGCTGAGATCGTGCCAGCACTCGGAAATAACTGCTACGTCTTTAAAGTGGCGGACGGAGAGACGTGGATTAACCTAATAGACCCACCACCCGATCTCGCTACATTGGAGGAACGTCCAACTGCTTACGGCAACCCGATTCTGTTTCCGTTTCCAAATCGAATCCACAACGGCAGATGGCAGTTCGAGGGTGAAACCTATCAGTTTGACAAAGCACCTGAGTCGCCAACAACGATCCACGGCTTATTGCTAAATCAACCGTATCAGGTCGACAAGCACGCCGCTGACGAAAACGGTGCAACATTAGTCTGCTCGCTCAATTCCGAACATTTTCCAGATGTTATCCGCCAGTATCCATTCCCTTTCACAATTGAGATCGCCTATACCCTCAAAGACGCAGTACTAACGATGGGGATTTCCATCAAAAACACAGGCGACCGAAATATGCCAATGGGATTCGGTATCCACCCCTATTTTCGTACGAACTTGACCGGATCAGCCGATGCGTCACAAGCACTGATTACTGTCCCCGCCGCGAAGTATTGGGAATTGGACGATGTCCTTGTCCCAACCGGTAAGCAAAACGATGTCACAGGAACGCTGGATCTACGTAACGGACAGCCGTTTGGAGAACTAAAACTCGATCATGTCTTTACAGATGTACAACTCGTTGACGATGTAAGTCGATGCCTTATTGAAAATAAAGACACTGGACACACCCTAGTGATGGAGTCGGACGCGATATTCAGAGAACTCGTCGTCTACACACCACCCGGTAGAGATGCTATCTGTTTTGAACCTTACACGTGTCCAACAGATGCCATTAATTTAGAAGCGAGAGGTATCCCTGCAGGCGTGATTGTGCTTGCACCAAATGAAACTTTCTCTGGAACCGTCCGCTTTATGTTAAAGTAGTAGGCAGACTCCGTTCTGCCGTCCACTAATAGTAGTAGGCAGACTCCGCTCTGCCGTCTATATGCTTCTGCATGAGAATTATCGTCCTATTACTTTTACCAACTTTGCTCACGTTTACAGAGCCGTCTGTAGCAATCCGTCAAGGCACAGCCACTGCTGAGGTCTTTATCAAACGCTATACGCAGTCCGGTGACTTTGAGAGACTCGCCCTCTGGCACGAAGCCGCCGCCGAATGCCTTAAACGCATCTCTATCCCAATGAACGAGATCGCATATAACTACTATGTCCAGCATGGATACGAGAAATGGGCAGCACGCGCGAAAAAGGAAGCACGGGAAATTCGGAAACAGTTTCAGTTTCACCGCACGCGCGCCCAAATCGCGCGGCAACAGTATGTAGGAGGGATTTGTAATCCCGACTCCTATTTGATGCTGGATATCGAATCCGAAAATATCAAAAAATTCATCGTAACGTGGCTCCCTCACTACCCGGACCGATTCTACGAGTTTGGCATCTATCCAACCTTCTTTAGAAAACAACGGGAGTTAGCAGAACAGAGCGGTAATTATGTGAAAGTCCTTCAACTTGAAGCGGATGCAGTGGAGATGTGCGCAGCACAATACGAAAAAATTCCAATTGCCTACGGTCTCAAGGGCTATCAAAAACACCGAGATGCCTATCGCCGACACGCTTCACTGCTTAGAAGACTCGCGGCGCAAAATCCAAAAATGTTGCCATCGGAAATAGACAAGGGCACACAGATATCGGATTCACTTGCAATTCAAACCGTTTCTTCCGAGCAAAAAGCAGAAAAAATCCTTGAAGTGGCAGCATTGGATCCACGGGTCAAAGTCGCTTTAGCCGGTCAAAGTGCCGTTCACGCCTATCCAACCTTTCAAGGGTTCGCGTGGATCGTCAGTTTCTCTAATCACAGTTGCGGCACCCTTGCGACCGCGATTGTTGACGCAAACACTGCAAAAGTATTGGATGTGTATTCCGAGTCCTGCATAAGAGATGTAAACTGATTTCCATAATTCACCCAATTTTAATTGACAATAATTGCGAATTATGAAATAATAATTGACGAAGATTAAATTATTTCCAGATGTCGTTTTAGTGTGTTTGGTTTCCAAAGCAGTTTTGGGCATCAACAGCGGCTTCATACAAAAGGTGCTGCGTGCTGACGACAACGAATTTTATTGAGGGTGGTGTTTTTCTTTTTTGATCCGCCTGAATTGATTATTTGACAATAAAGGAGATTCAACATGAACGTAAGAAGAGTCATAGCATTCACGTTTGCCGTGGCGGTTGTTGCTTTGATTGTAGGGCTTTCCGGTTGCGAAAGGATCGCTCCGATGATGCCTGACGAAGCAACGACAATGCCTGAAATGATGGCGGGGGAAATTCCTATCGGTCTGGCAGTCGCACTGACAGGCGAATACGCTGAACCGTATGGGATCCCAATGCAACGCGGCTTTGAGTTGGCACAAGAAGAGATTAATATGCTCACTGATGCGAATCTCATACTCATTCTTGTAGACGCTCAAAGCACAGTAGAGGGCGGGGTTGCAGCCGTCCAGCAATTGGTAACCCAGGGGGTCCCTGCTATCGTCGGGATTGGTATCTCAACACATCTCAAGGAGGCTTTTCCGATTGCACAAGAGAACGGGGTCGTCGCTTTTAGTTCCATCTCCGCCGCTGCGGGTTTGAGTTCGATTGGGGATTATGTCTTCCGCGCCGGGCTCGCCGTAGATATAGCAAATCCCAATGGTGTGATGATCACGCACGAGAAACTCGGTTATGAAAAAGTGGCACTGATATACGATGCCGCAGATACCTACTCCACAAGTAGCAACGAGGAAATAGCGAAAGCACTTGCGGCAAGCGGGGTCGAGATTCTAACAACGGAAACCTTCCACACCGGTGATACTGATTTTACTATGCAATTAACCGGTATCATGGACGTGGCACCTGACGCACTCTTTATCTCTGCACTGGCACCAGAGATGGTGCAAATTATCGTTCAAGGGCGCGAGATCGGTATCCCCGCTTCTGTTCGCTTTATTATTCCCGATTTGAGCATAGAAGAAGTGCAAAAAGCGGGAGCTGCCGCCGAGGGGGCAATCACTTTCACCAACTGGTCCAGTACGTCTGACACCCCTGGAAACCAAGCCTTCGTTCAAAACTATCAAGCGAAATACGGTATTGAACCTGATACGTGGGCGGCGCAGTCGTATGCCACGCTCTATATTCTCGCCAACGCCATCGCAAACGCGCAATCGGCAGATCCCGCTGCGATTCGGGACGCACTCGCACAGACGATGGATTTTTCGACGATTTTAGGGAATTTCTCGTTTGATCCCAACGGTGAAGCCGTGTATGACCCGAGTGTGCTTATGGTCAAGGATGGGGCACTCCACGCCTTTGAAGCGGTAGCACCTCAAATGGCTACGTCTCCGACGATTCCCATAGGTATGGTCGTCTCTCTAACAGGGGATGATGCTGAGCCGTATGGCCTTCCAATGAAACGCGGTTTTGAGTTGGCACAAGAAGAGATTAATATGCTCACCGATGCGAACCTTATGTTCATCGCCGCGGACGATCAGAGTTCCGAAGTGGGCGCGATCGCAGCCGTTCAGCAATTGGTGGATCAAGGCGTACCTGCCGTCGTCGGAATCGCTATTTCCGATTACCTTGAAGACGCTTTTCCAATTGCGCAAGACAGTGGTGTGGTCGCTTTCAGTTCGGTTTCCAGTGCTGCGGGTTTAAGCTCGATCGGAGATTTTGTCTTCCGCGCCGGGCTCGCTACAGATATACTGCAGCCCGGTGGCGTGATGATCACGCACAAGGCACTCGGTTATGAAAAAGTGGCACTAATATACGATGCCACGGATACCTACTCCACAAGTAGCAATGATGAGATAAAGAAAGCACTGAGAGCCAACGGTGTTGAGATTCTCACAGAGGAAGTCTTCCACACCGGGGACACCGATTTTACGAATCAGTTAACCAATATCATGGACATCGCACCGGACGCGCTCTTTGTCTCTGCTTTGTCAGCAGAAATGACACAGGTTGTCATTCAAGCAGGAGAGCTCGGTATTCCTGACACTATTCAGTTGATTGTCCCGGATTTGAGTGAAACGGAAATTAGACAGGCGGGTGCTGCCGTTGAGGGGGCGATCACCTTTACGGGGTGGACGAGCCTTTCTAACATCCCCGGAAATCAAGATTTCATACAGAGGTATCGGGCGAAATACGGGATTGAACCCGAACCCTGGGCGGCACAGTCGTACGCCACGCTTTATATTCTCGCCAACGCCATCGCGAACGCAGGATCGGCGGATTCCGCTGCGATTCGGGACGCACTGGCGCGGACGATGGATTTTCCAACGATTTTAGGGGATTTCTCGTTTGACCCGAACGGTGAAGCGGTCTATGACCCGATTGTGCTTACGGTCACGGACGGGAAACTTCAACTTTTTGAATAATTCCATCTTTGAATGGATATAGCTTAAGCCTGTCAGCAGTTCCACACTGGTGACAGGCTTTTCGTTTTTAGGTTGACAATAACAACTAACTATGAAATAATAAGCAGAAGGCGATTCCTTCACACCGAGACAGCCCATCGCTAACATGTCGATAGCCATTATGAAATACCTAAGAATTTTGTTCATAAACATCCTACTTGTAGGAGCGAGTGTTTTTGCTTGGGGGTCTTTGCTTGGGTATTTCTGCGGATTTCTTCATGCTCGCGATGCCGAATCCGCTCCAGAGAACTTACCCTTCGCGGACATCGATTCCCAAGTAACTCCCGGTGAGTTGCTAATTCGTTTGACACCGGAGGCTGCGGCAGATCTTGAGCGGTTACATGCCAACGCCCCAATCTCTCTCCTGCACGCAAAACATAGCGTCGAATCGTTGCATCCGTTGTTCCCTTACTTCGCACGCCCTTCACGTAATCCAAACCTGAAGCGTATCTATCTGTTGCGTTTCGCCCTCGATGCCCCTCTCGAAATGCTGAAAGCCGCTTATGAACAGAGCCCTTTCGTTGAAGTTGTCGAGTACAACTACCTCCGTCCAACGCTGGCGGACCCTGTTTTTCCAAACGATCCCAAATATCCTGAGCAATGGAGTCTGCCACTCATGAAACTCCCGCAGGCGTGGGCAATTGAAAAAGGGAATCGGGAGGTCGTGATTGCTATCATCGACTCTGGGATTGATTACAGACATGATGATTTGGCACCCAAAGTGTGGATAAATCCCGGCGAGGCTCCAGACAATGGTCTCGACGATGACGGCAACGGGTACGTTGACGACATCTACGGTTGGGATTTTACCGATGCTCCCAATTTACAAGCCGAGGGCGATTATATTGAGGGTGATAACGAACCGATTGATGAAAGCGGGCACGGCACACACGTCGCTGGTATTGCTGGCGCGCTGCCCGATAACGGCATCGGTATCGCCGGTGTCGCTTGGGAATGCCCACTTATGGCGATACGCGCCGGACTTTCACTCGGGGGCAGTTCACGCATGCAGGATGACGACTCCGCTGCCGCAATTGTCTATGCCGCTGACAACGGCGCAAGCGTCATCAATATGAGTTGGGGGAGCGAGCATCGCTCTTTCGTTATTCAAGACGCAATCGATTATGCCTACGCACGCGGTGTGGTATTGGTCGCCGCTGCGGGCAACTCCCAAAAACCCGAGGCAATCTTTCCAGCTGCCTATCGTAAGGTCATCGCTGTCGCATCTACCGAACAGAATCAGCAGCGCTTCTACCAATCCAACTTCGGTGCTGCTATAGACATCGGTGCCCCCGGCAATGTAATTCTCAGCACACAGATTAATAATCAGTATCGGCTGCTTACAGGAACCTCAATGGCTTCCCCACATGTCGCGGGTGTTGCAGCATTGATGCTCGCCAAGCGACCTGGACTGACACACGAGGAAGTCCGACATATACTTATTAACACCGCCGACCCGGTTTATCGGGAAGATAGCGATGAATTAGACGAGAGATTTGTTGGTGCTGGCACTGTCAATGCCGAACGCGCACTCCTCGCCAGTGGCGCATTGCAAGCGCGCATTCTCGCTCCCGAAACCAATAGCGGCGGCGCAGATGCTATTACCGTCATCGGTACCGCTGGCGGCTATAAGTTCCGCGCGTGGCAACTCAGTTATGGGGCATCTACTGTCCCAACGGAGTTTACGCCTTTCACCCAACCCTCCGACACACAGAAAATCGATGAAACGCTTGCTATCTGGGATACCACAACCGTCCCTGAAGGCATCTACACCGTCCGTTTAACGACAACTGCTACAGATGGACAAGAGACACACGACCAGGTTGTGTTAAGCGTGGATCGCACACCCCCGCATATCATTTCCCTTACTGCAACAGAGACGCTTTATGGTCAGCGCGGACTTACCGTCTTCACATGGGCAACGGACGACATCACTCAGAACACCCTCTATTACCGCCGAAAGGGCAGCCTCGCTCCGTTTGCACCTGTTACAGCCACCGATCTCGGCATAGAGCATTTCTTCTCCTTGGGCTTGGAGACCGGAATTTACCAATTCTTTGTTGAAGCGGAGAATATGACGAACCTCAAGGCACGGGAGGACAACGGGGGGGCTTTTTATGATATTGATGTCGTCGGTGGATATGTTTCACCCAGTGGGTTCATTGAAAAACCGATCGACATCCCACCGCTCCACATCGCAAGCGTCACAGCCGACTTCGATGCCGATGGGCTACTGGAGCTTGTCGGGAGTCCACTCGACTTAGAGAATGGAACCGATACCGACCTACAAACCGCTATCCTCGCAATCTATGAACGGCTGCCGACGGGTAGATATGAATTGGCACACACCATTGAAAGTGTAGATGGACTCTCTAATCTCGAAAAGTTCATCACGTGGCGGGTAGATGATACGGACGGCGATGCTCTCCTTGAAATCCTTGCTACCGACGATGAGCGAACCTTCCTCGTTGAGAGCACGGTACCACACGGATATCCAAACCGAATTATATGGGAATCCCCTTTTCTCTCTGGCGGTACGATCGCTGATTTAGATGGTGATGGACAAAAGGAGATCATTGGCGCGGATAACAACAACGATCGACTCCTCGTTTTTGAATACGACCCCACCGTGAACGCCCATGTCGAAAAAGCCGTATTGGTTAACGAGTCCCCGGGTTCTAATGTCTTCGCGCAGACCTTTGCTATTGCTGATTTCGATGAAGATGGCAGAACAGAATTGGTAGCAGGCGATAGCGAAGGTGAACTTTTTCTTTATGAATCTACCACTATCAGCAATACCTTCCGCTTGGAATGGCAAACCCAGCTGCCACTCAAGGACATCACCCAATTCGCTTCTGGCGATCTCACTGGAGACGGCAAACCTGAATTTGTAGTCGGTGGACGCCTCTCGTTACCCGATCTTCCCTCGTCAGGTCCGCTTATTTGGAAATTCTTTGTTTTTACACACACGTCAAATGGCTACGCCATGCTATCGAACGGAACCCGTGATGCCACTGTCGCAGTCGCACCCCATCGCCTGCATGGGAACAGTCTCGCAATCGCAGATCTTGATCGAGACGGCTATAATGAGCTCATTGTCGCTACATATCCAAACGTCTATGTTATGAGATGGAACGGCACAACGTTGCTACCCTTCTGGCACCGAAGGATGGAAAAGACCCCGATACTCTTAACCGCGGAACTCAATCAGAACGACTTTAACGAATTTTATGTCAATCTTGAAGACGGGGTTTATCGTTTTGAATCCATCTTCGCCACAGATCCACATTCCATTGACGCGCGCAGACCGTGGAACGTTGAGGCGAGACCATTGACTGAAAAGGCGGTGCAAGTTACGTGGGATGCTCAGTTAGACGACGCAGCGGATGCGGAATCCCTTGAACAGAACCTCCTTTTTACTGTCTACCGCGCACACGGCAAAAAGGAGAAAGCACCGCCAGATAGCGACTTTCAGAAGGTCGCTGAAGATCTCACGGTCACGAGATACATTGACCGACGTGTGACAAAAGACAACACCTACTGGTACACCGTCACAACGCAGGTTGACGAATCCGAAACCCGCCGCACCGATGCTGTTGCTGCGACCCCGCGAGAACCACCGCAATTGGTTCGCGCCGTTTATCACCCTCCCGAAGGAGAGATGCCCGCTTTACAAGTTGACGCGCAAATTGACATGCCCAATGAAGCTCTACAGCGGAACGTCTGGGTGATTGTGACGTTTGACCGGCGGATGGACCTCAATGTTGGGGACGAAAACCGGTATATCCTGCGAATAACAAAACGAATCGATGGTGTAACCCCCAAATCTGCTATCCGTGATCGGATGGGCACACGCGCACTGTTAGTATTTGACGCAAATAACCTTCTCACACACTTCGGGCAACCCTTGACGGCTGAACCCGACCAATATGAGATTACCGTTTCTAACGTAACCGATATTGACGAGAACCCGATCCGCGCCGCCACGCGTCCCCTTGAAATTCCACCCAATATTGTCGGGGCAGCCGTGTCGGATCTAACCCAGGTGCGCGTCTACCCAAATCCGGTGCGACCGAACAGGACTGATAAAGGCGTAATTACTTTTGACAGGCTCCCTATCGGGACGCGCATCCAACTCTTTGATGCCAGAGGTGCACTGCTGGAAACGCTGAACGTAACCGAACAGGATCACAACCGCAAAGAGTGGTGGCTCACAAGCAACAACACCGCGGATGTCTCAAGCGGTATCTACATCTACGTCTTGGAATTTGATACGTTAAAAAAGATAGGAAAAATCGCGGTGATTAAATGAACGATTTCATCCTCATCGCAAATCCAATTTCCGGGAAAGGCAGAGCGAAAAGCACTGCTGAACAGGCACACGCCGCCCTCACTGAATCCGGGCAGCAAGGGCAATTAGTGTTCACTTCAGCAGCTGGCGACGCAAAACATTTGGCACACCAAGCCGTCACCGATGGTGTTCGATTTGTGATCGCTTGCGGTGGGGATGGAACGCTTCACGAGGTAGTGAATGGCATAGCGACCGTTCCAGATGTAGTTCTGGGGGTCCTTCCATGTGGGCGCGGTAACGATTTCGCCGCCGCTATTGGCGTGCCCCTGAAGCCAGAGGCAGCCATCGAAACCCTTTTATCCGGCACCCCTATCCACGTAGATTTAGGACATTGTTATCATAGCGGTCAGCGGTCAGCGGTCAGCGGTCAGCAAGAGGGTGGAACTTCACCGGAAGCCTCTTTACTGAAAGCCGAAAGCCGAAAGCTGAAAGCCAATGAACACTACTTCACCACAATCGCCACCTGCGGTTACGATGCCGAAGTCAGCCGCCGCGCTGCCAAAGGGACACCGGTATTTGCAGGCACAGCCTCCTACGCCCTCGCCGCCGTAGAAACTCTCTTTTACTACGACCCGCCTGTTGTACACCTTGAAGGGGATTTCGGCACTTACGAGGGGTCCTTACTCCTTGCTGCCACCGGTATTACTAACCGTTACGGCGGCGGATTTCAAATTGTCCCAGACGCACGGATTGACGACGGACTTTTTGATGTTTGTATTATCCGTCCCGTCTCCTCGCTGACGGTACTTCGACTCTTAGTGACGCTCTTCTGGGGCGGACACGTTTCACATCCAGCCGTCTCCATACATCAGACCCGTGCGATAACCATTCAAGCAGAAACCCCCCTACTCCTTTACGCCGACGGCGAACCGATGTGCGAAACACCCGTAACCATTGAAACAATCAAAGGTGGTCTCGTCGTAATGTCTCCCCGTTGATTCCCATGTTTTTACCCGTCCTCAGGATACACCCCTTCTATCACATCCGCATACTTCTCGATAATGACGTTCCGCTTCAATTTCAGTGTCGGTGTCATCTCATCGGCCTCTTGCGAAAATTCCTGTTCAAGAAGGGCAAATCTACGGACTTGCTCAAAGTCTGCAAAATTCGTCAAACGACTCCGAATTTCGCCTTGAATGAGTTGTTGCACTTCGCGTGTCTGGAGCATCACTGAAAGGTCATCTGTTTCAACACCGTTCTCGCTTGCCCATGCCTTGAGCGCGTCAAAATTCGGGACAATCAGTGCTGCGAGGTTCTTACGTTCATTGCCAATCAGCATAATCTGACTGATAAAAGGGCTTTGCACCAATTCACTCTCTATCGGTTGCGGTGCCACATTCTTACCGTTTGAAAGCACAATGATATTTTTCTTTCTGTCGGTAATCTTAACAAACCCGTCCCCGTCAATGATACCAATATCGCCGGTGTAAAACCACCCGTCTGCATCTATAACTGCTGCTGTTTCAGATTCGTTGTTAAAATAGCCTTTCATAACGTGCGGACCCCGGGTCAAAATCTCACCATCTTCAGCGATCCGGACCTCTATACCCGGAACAGGTTCACCAACAGTGCCGAACTTCCATTTCGCAGGATGATTTAGACTGATAACAGGCGAGGTCTCCGTTAAGCCGTAACCCTCCAGAATCAAAATGCCGGCTGCATGGAAAAACTCAGCAATCGCTTGTGGTAACGCCGCACCCCCTGAGACGAAAAATCGGAGGCTGCCACCCGTCGCTGCCTTCAACTTCGCGAAGACGAGTTTATCTGCAATGCCCTGTTTCAGTTTTAAAATCGCAGATGGATTTTTGCCTTGCTGAATCGAGGCACTCACCGCTGAACCGACGGAGACACCCCAGTGGAAAATCTTCTGTTTCAACGGCGAACCCGCCTGCACAGCACTTAGCACCCTATCGTGCATCGTTTCATACAGACGCGGCACACTCAGCATCACCGTCGGAGAAACTTCCTGCATATTTCGCGCAACCGTGAAAGTACTCTCCGCATAAGCAATCTTTGCCCCAGAAAACAGTGGGACGTAGTGTCCACCGAGTCGTTCAAACACGTGAGATAACGGAAGGAAGGATAACAACACATCCGTTTCACCGACATCAATAAGCGATTTACACGCTTGTAGGTTAAAAATGAAATTCGCATGCGTCAGCATAACGCCTTTCGGGTTACCCGTCGTACCCGACGTATAGATAATCGTTGCGGTGTCATCTTCACTTGCATCGCTCTCTCCGGCAGAATCTGCCGCTTCGCCGCGATGACAGACATCCTCAAATTGAATAACGCCTCCCGGGATTTCACCTTCGATCGCATCAAAAACAATTATATGTTCAAGGCTCGGCACCTCATCGCAAATAGAAAGCACCTTCTTCAATTGCGCTTCTGTAGAGACACAGATAATTTTTGACCCAGAATCTTTGAGAATATAGCTGACCTGTGCCGGTGTCAATGTTGAGAACATTGGGACAGTTACTGCACCAACTTTAAGACTGCCAAAATCGGTGATTGCCCATTCAGGACGGTTCTCGGAGAGGAGTGCGACCCGGTCATCCTTTTGCACCCCTAAAGTACTTAGTCCACTGCCAAAAGCACGCACCGATTCGCCGAGTTTCGCATAAGAAATGTCCTGATAGGTACCACCTTTCGGTTTGTGTGCCAATGCGGGATTACTGCCGTATTGTTGAACCGACTGTTCAAACATAGATATCAGTGTCATTATGGCTGTTTCCTCCTGTTTTTTCCTACTATCCTAACATGCAGACTATTAGAAGTCAAATTAATGGTTACCTCTATGCAATAAAGACACGACAACATAAGAAACGGACAAAAACGCCTAATCTGTGATTCAGACATACACCCACTTTGTCCTGCCAATCTTCAATCCCAAACTCACGCCAACAACCTACGCAATAGCGAAGATGAACGCCTTCCTGCACGATTTCATCGGCGCGGAATTCCGTATCGGCGATACCTTAGCAAACCCACGAAACGCCAAAACCAGATATTACTCATCAATCTCTCCAAACATTTCGTGAAAGGCGATCCGAAAAATATCCTAACCAACGAAGGGATTAACGTCGCAACAGAAGTCTACCAAGCGTGGGAATCCCGCGAAAAGTTGAGCAAGGTTATCACATTGGAAGATGCCCAAAAAACCGATTACAATCTAAGTCCGTCCCAGTTCGTAGACGTAGGCGACAAAATAGAACACCGACCCGTGAATGAGATACTAACAGACTTAGCAGAGGCGCGGGTTGCCCGCGAGAAGGCAGATAAAACTTTGGAAGAGGTATTGACGCAACTTGGACTATAGTAAATTAACATGAACTCGATCCAACTCTTTTGGACCGCAAACTGTTAGTTTGCTTCATAAAAAACTTGACACCTATTTGTGAGTATGATATAATTACACTATACTAAAAATAAGTTAGATACTACGCCAAAATTCACAGGACTTAAAATGTTACACTTTTGGCAGAATTATTTTTTTCACGACAGAAATTCGCAAAAAAGAAACGCCTCTAAACATAGATGGTATGCGGGTTCACGGCTAAAAAGGAAAAAACACCAAAAATACGAGGTGTAACTTTTGTGTAACTTTTTTCCAAGAAGGTGTCCATCGCGGAACCCTTCACGGCACTTTTCTCAGATTTCCGAACCTCGCCTTTCTATAGTGTCCAATTTTCGGTCTAAATTCACGTTGGTACTTCAAGGAGATGAAAATCCATGACAATACTCGATTTAGTCTTCACAGCATATAACATTATAGGAACTGGATTTTCTATTGCTGGTGGTATCAACCACGCCATCAAACGCTTTTGTCAAACTACAGCAGAGGAGCTTTTCAAACAGTCTTTTGTTAAGGTAGTTAAGCAATACGCGTCTGACTTTGCCGATCAAACTGACCCGAAAACAGTTGAAGTGGATGCTAATTTACTTGATAAAGTTATTACTTCACTTAAAGACGATGATATGGTCCAATTCACACAATTAAATGAAAGCGAAAAAATCGCAAAAATCACAACACTTTTTCGGAACTGTATTATCGTCCCCAACCATCAATTGCCCAATATGGATTTTGAACGAAGAATCCGTCCCATTATTGAAAGAGTGATTATTGATTTTTATGCACAACTGCCATTCAAACAGGAAGCATTCAATCAAATTGTCCTTGAATTTATTCAAAACGACATAAAGAATCAAGATGATGCCCATACGATGTTAACTGGATTGTCAAGTAAAATTGACTATGTGCGAAATGAAGTGGCACAACGTCTTTCTGCGGATATCCAAGCCATCAAAGATGACACCGAAAAAATTAAGAATGATAATAAGGAGCTTAAGCATACGACGGGCGCGATTTTAGATGAAGTACGTCGCATTAACACAGCAAACCATGATTTAATAAAAACAGCAATCGCAAAAGAACATCATGCAGAAATAGACAATGCTCGAAACTTTCTCAAGAGGCACGACCCTAAAACTTCTCTTGAATTATTAGAAGCCTTGAAGAAACGAACATGGAAAGATGCTTCGGATGATCTAAAGTTTAGCATTCTAACAAATATGGCAGCTGCTCAGTTTACTCTGAATAACGAACAAGAAGCTGCAGAGTTGCTTCATGAAGCATTTAAGTATGATCCTGAAAACGAAAAAGCACTTTCTAACCGTGCTTTAGCATTCCTCTTACAGGAAAAAACAGATAAAGCTGCTGATTATGTCAAACAGACATTAAAAGTGAATCGTAAAAATACTGATGCCTACGTAATTCTTGTTGGAATTTCTTCTGAGGAAGAACCACTTGATGAAGTAATTGCTAAAGTTCCTGACTCTTTGCACAATTCCCCACAAATTGCTTACGCTATCAGCGATTTAGCAAAACAACGTGGGAATTTTGAAGCAGCGAAAAGATGGGGAGAAACCATGGTAGAACAGGGAAATGCTCCTGATTTCAAAGCTGCTTTCGCAACTATCTTGATTAACCAAGTATTGGAAGATAATCTTGCTGTGGGGACCAGTCAACTTTATGAGGCACAAAAGCAACAATTACAGCGTGCAATAGGATTTCTTACTGAGGCATGGAATACTGTTTCTAATACAGAATTAAAGGATTATAGAGCATATTGGATCATTAACAGAGGAATTGCACATTTTCACCTTGGCGAGTTGACAAAAGCAACGGAAGATCTTGATACTGCCTTAGGAATTGAAAAATCGGATCCAATTTTGATAAAAAATCGTGCGTTATTAGCTTTTGAGTGTGGAGATATAGCAAAAGCTGTTGAACTCTTGGAAAAAATCCAATCCGCGCCGGAAGTCCCTGAAGCACCAATTATACTTGCTAATATCTTCCTCGCGAGTAAACGTTTAGATGAAGCGATAACAAAACTTAACAATTTCTTGCAGACAGATTTGTCTCCAGAACTTCAAGAAAAAGCAAGACGTTTGCTCATTAAAGTTTATATTGCTACTGAACGTCTTAAAGAAGCGGAACAAATACTAACACCGATGCTGGAATCATCTCCGACAAGCGTATTAAATCTTATTAATGCTGCTCTAATTTCTACTAAAATGGGAAAGCGGGACAAGGCTATTTCTCAACTTAAAAAAGCATACAACTATGCATTAGATAGTAAAGACTTTTTAGAAATAGTGGAATTAGCCGCGGAACTCTTTGTTAGTAAACAATTTAAGGAAGCTGCAACGCTCTACGAGAAACTTGCCGACACAAGCCAGAACTCCCAATTGACACAAGGGTTAGTGCAGAGTTACTATAATTCCGGTGAAATTGCGAAAGCACTTAAGGTATGTCAGAAATTGCGTGAGAAATATGGACCCCTTGAAAACATTTCCAAAATGGAGGTCATGGTTTATGAAGAAATCGGCGATATAAATCAAGCCGAAACGGTATGTAAGGAATATTTGAAAAAATTTCCTAATGATATTGATATGCGAATCAGACTTGGTATGGTTCTTTTTAGATCTGATAATGAGGTAGAGGTTGATAATGTGTTAAATAGTTTTACTGACTTCAAGACATTTTCATTCCTTAAGGATCTTTCTTTAGAGGCATGCTTTCAATTAGCCCAATTACATCAAATAAAACTACGACCGGAAAAAGCACTGCAGATAATGTATGAAGTGCGTAGAACGCATTTCTATAATCCCGATGCCCACCTAAAATATATTGGGATATTCCTTTTCGCTGAAAAGAAAATTCCTGATGTCCTAAAACCTACTCAAGTTGAAAAAGATACAGCAGTCCAAGTCAACATTTCTGACGAAGGCTATTGGTATATCATTGAAGAACGTGAAAATGAAGATATCAAACGCGATGATGAACGCGATGTGAATGACCCTTTCGCTCAACAATTACTCGGAAAAGAGAAAAACGTCGTGGTAAGGATTGGGGAAAAGACTGTAAAAATCGTTGATATCAAGAGTAAATTCTCTTATGCCTATCAAGAAAGTTTGCGTAAATACGAGCATCTGTTTCCAACGGATGAAGGTATGGGAAAGATTAAATTGGACGATTCCGACGAAATCGACGATAGAGAAAGATTTCAACCGATGCTTGATAGGATTGATCAGCGACAAGAATACTTGGATCAAATTGAAAAACTATACAAGGAAAACAATCTTACAATTGGTCAATTTGCAATATTAGTCGGTAGTAATAGTTTAGATACATGGGGTTCCCTCATGAGTATCCCTGAATTAGGGATTAGGTGTAGTATTGGGGGTGTTGAAGAAAGAAGCAGCATCCTTAACCGACTTAACCATTCCAAACCCAAACTTGTTGTAGATATTATTTCCCTAATAACTTTGCACAGTTTGGGTGCCGCGGATATTGTGGTCAGCGCATTCGGAAAGTTATGCATTGCTCAATCAACTATTGATGAATTACAGCGTATTATCAGTGAAAGAGAAGGAATGTGGTCTAAACGCGAGGGAATGATAGTCGGTAAAAAAGGAAATCGGTATGTAAAACAAATTATCAGTCCTGAGGAAATGAAGCAGGGAATAGAATATCTAAAAAACATTGTTAATTGGATTAAAGATAATTGTGAAGTTGGTCAAGCCACTGTTGGGTTAGAGATGAACCAATTACGCAGAAGGGAACTTAACGACAGGCTACAACAGCATTTCCTTGATACTGTTCTGCTTGCCACCCAACCCGGGCACCTACTTTTCTCGGATGATGGACACCTCAGACATTATACAAAAACGAGTCTCAATAGCGATGCCGGGACAAACTTTCAAATTGATGGTGTGTGGACACAAGTTTTATTGGAACATTGTGTTCAGCAAAATCGCCTTGATAAAGCCGACTACGATGAGATGACGATAAAACTTGTTTGTTCTCGCTACTATCACACGCAATTTGATGCAGATTTGTTAATGGAAGTCGCTAAACGTTCAAATTGGAAGCTCGCCGATCCATACAATAGTTTTGTGCTTGCCTTAGGTGAAGAACGAATGAATGGGCTTTCGGCATTAGACGTGAGCGTTGATTTTCTCTTTACACTTTGGGAGGAATCAATTTCTTTCAGACAAAGAGAATTCTTGACGTTAGGTTTGCTAACTGGACTGACTTATGGACGAAATGCTCACACAGTATTGAACCGACTTGAATATCTAATTCAAGATAGGCATAGACTTTTTTTCCCTGTTGAAAACAGTATCCTCAGACGAATCAATGAATTCAAGCAAATTTATCCTCTTGAAGGTAACTTTGCGTTTTTGGCAGAAAATGATATTCGTCTTAAAGGAACACGGGTAGGTATTGAAACTATTCTATACGAATATATTCACAATAACAAAACACCAGTCGTCATCGCTGATCACTACTATACCCCCACACTGGAACAGGTTTACGCCACGATCCTATATTATCTTCAAAATCAAGAAGAAGTCGGTGCCTATTTAGATGATTATCTAAAATTTTGCCAGAATGTCCGAGAGGAAAACGAGAAAGATCCGCCTCCCGGTGCTGTTCGCTTGCGTGAACTTATAGCAGAAAAGGAGGCAAATTCTGATGTCCCCGATCCCGCCAATCCAAAAAACGATACAGCAAGCACAACACAATCTTCATCCAAAAATGAACAAGAATAAAGATGCGTCGGTATTTGATAGACGAAAATATTTCTCCGCAATACCGTACGCAATTGCTTTACCATGAACCATCACTAACGGTCTTGATGATTGGCGATGAAGGTGCTCCTCCGAAAAGTACGCCAGACCCAGAAATCTTAGAGTGGTGTGAACAGCACCAATTTAGTTTGGTAACAAACAATCGGGAAAGTATGCCACAACATCTTGACGACCATCTATCGGCGGGACACCATGTTCCGGGCATTTTCACGATTAATCGCAGAGTATCAATGGGATTGATCATTGAAGAATTGATTCTCATCGCTGGTGCCTCTGACGAAAACGAATATATGGACGAAATTACTTACATCCCGCTTTAATTACTAACATTGATTTTGATGATTGAAAAAGGAGTTAGAAATGCATTACATACAGTATGAAGAATTGTGTAGATTGTACATAGCTAATATATTTGAAATTTCCATTGAGGAGGTAAAATCTGTCAGGATTCCAAGTCCAACCCACCCGGGCTTAGTGAAATATAAGAATCAGATTGATCTATATTGGATACTTGAAAATGAATTCTATCAATATGTGAATATTGCTGATGCGAAATGGCGTAAAGAATCAGACGCTGTGCCAATAGGGAGGGCGAGAGAATTACAGTTTGTTAGGAATGACATAAATAATGCCAATAAAGCCATATTGATTACCAACACCGGGTTTGATGACGGGGTTAAGGGTGTTATGGTGCTTATGTGCCAGATCTCCCCGGTTGCATCACCGTAGGTGAGACGTTAGAAGAAACCCAAACATTAATCCAAGAAGCTATCGAATTTCATATAGAAGGATTACAAGAAAACGGTGAACCAGTCCCTACACCATCTTTAAATCTTTCTACTTACTGCGATATTCCATTACCGGCACTCAGTAATCCTACTGCAACTTAGATATAGTTATGTCAGAACGTTCCGCAGTGCAAGACCCACTCCTCAAATACGCCCATGAAATCGGTTGGCAGTCTATTTCCTCCTCAGAAGCCCTCCAAATGCGAGGCGGCGATACCACTTCACTCTACTTCACCGACATCCTACACGCACAACTCATGAAACGCAACAAAGGCGTGTTAAATGAATCCGAGTGCGCAGATGTCATGCGACAACTGCGTTCCCTCACCCCGACACTCGAAGGAAACCGAGAGGCACTTTCATGGCTACGCGGCGAACAGTCAACCTTCATTCAGAACGAGAACCGCAACCGCAACGTCACCCTGATTGATTTCGAGACCCCAGACAACAACCTATTCCACGTAACCGATGAATGGGAACAACGAAGCACCGTCCACCGCAACCGCGCCGATGTCGTATTCCTGATTAACGGGATCCCCGTGGCAGTCGTTGAGACGAAAAACACCAACAGACCTGATGGCGTAGCACTCGGTGTCGAGCAGATCCGCCGCTACCATACCGAAACCCCGGAGATGTTCACCACCGCCCAAATCTTCGGCGTCACACAACTGCTCGACTTTTTCTACAGTGTGACGTGGAACACCAGCCGCAAAAACCTGTTTAACTGGAAAACTAACGAAGTTACCAATTACGAACAGAAAGTCAAAACCTTCTTCGACCGCGACCGCTTCCTGACAGTCTTACAACAGTTAATCATCTTCCAAAGCAGAGACGACCAACTCACCAAAGTCGTCCTGCGTCAACACCAGACCCGTGCAGTCGAAAAAGTCATTGAACGCGTCCACGACCGAAATAAAAGGCGTGGACTCGTCTGGCATACACAGGGCAGCGGTAAAACCCTCACCATTGGCAGCCCTACCGAATGCAACCTACATCGGTTTCACCGGCACCCCGATTGACAAACTCTCCAAAGGCGAAGGAACGTTCAAGGTTTTCGGTGTAGACGACGAACAAGGCTATCTCGACAAATACGCTATCACGGAGTCCATTGAAGACGGCACGACTGTCCCGCTGAATTATGCCCTTGCTCCGTCCGACTTACGCGTTGCGCGCGAGACATTGGAACGCGAATTTCTAAACCTCGCCGTCACCGAAGGAATGAGCGACCTCGAAGAACTCAACGCAATCCTGGACCGCGCCGTTCAGCTAAAAGAGATAATGAAAGCACCGGAGAGGATAGACGGTATCGCTGCCGCTGTCGCTGAGGCATTTCCGCGAGAACATAGAGCCGATGGGGTTCAAGGCGTTTCTCGTCGCTGTAGACCGAGAGGCGTGTGCATTGTATAAGCAGGTACTGGATAACTATCTACCCCCGGAGTATTCGGAAGTCGTATATTCTCCTTACCATCAAGACCCTGAGACGCTGAAAGCATACCATCGTACTTCAGACGAAGAAAAAGAAATTCGCAAAAAATTCATCAACAAAAACGAACATCCGAAAATTCTGATTGTAACGCAAAAGTTGCTAACCGGTTTTGATGCTCCCATCCTCTACTGTATGTATCTCGATAAACCCATGCGCGACCACGTTTTGTTACAGGCAATCGCACGCGTCAACCGACCTTACGAAGACGCCGATGGCTTGGTAAAGTCCGCCGGGTTCGTCTTAGATTTCGTCGGTATCTTCGAGAACCTCGAAAAGGCACTTGCATTCGATGCCGACGACGTGACAAGCGTCATTCGCAATCTTGACGTACTCAAAAACGATTTTGCCAAGCGAATCCGCGAGGACGCAGCAGCATATCTACTCTTTACCGAAAACGTTGACAGAATTCGTCATCGTCCACGAATTAGTCCATCTCCTCGTCCCGAATCACGGCAAACTGTTCAAGAGTTTCATGTCCGTATATCTCCCAGATTGGGAGGAGAGGCAGAACCGTTTGAAATCTTTTTAACTGGGACCACTTCATTGTAGAACGTGCCTCCGAATTACGACCGTTATCTGTCGTCTAACATCCTGCAAATCCTCTAATCCTGCAAATCCCGCTTCTGACAATAAAAGCATGGTCCCAAAAGACCGCGCTTCTTAGTTTCCAACCGCTGACTGCCAACCGCTGATAGCCGACTGCTAATAAAGTTGCGTTTTTCCTTGCATTTGTGTCACAAATTATGCTAAACTATAGCAAATTATCACAGAGACTCCAGTTTGGGAAGCATCTACAGCAGACAGAAGTATCAGATTGCTGGCGTGGCTTGCCCTGCAAAAAATAAATTATTCGCAAAATTGTAGAAAGTGTGTTAAACTTTGTCGTAAAGTCATCCGTTCCTGTCTGAGGAGACGTTCAAAATGTACGATAAGAAGAACCGTAAAATTGCTGACGTAAGCCCCGACACACGTGATATGTTTGCTGAGCATGACGAGGAACTCGAAGAAGAACTCGCGCCTGAAGAAGAGGAGGCAAGTTCCGGTTACACCTTACAACTGATTCACCACATTATTGCCGAGACCCCTGTTGATGACCGGCGCCGCCGCTGGCTCCTTGAACTTCGGCGTTCGATCCTCAGTGATGAAGGTGAATTTCGTGAAAGAATCCACGCCATTCAGCAGGAAGCACTCCGTATCCACGCCGAGATGGAGGCACAGATCGAGAAACTTACCTCACCCGCAAATCGTATTGGTACATTGCTTGGATTGCCCAAAGAAGACATCGCCCGTGTTATCGTCGGCGGTTCCGAATACTACGCCAATCTCGATACACAATTAGACCCGAAAACCCTCAAAAAAGGGTTTAGCGTGCTACTCAACGAGGCGTATGTCGTCGTCGGGGAACTCGGATACAACGATGCCGGGCCCATCGCAAAAATAGCAGATGTCATGCCAGATGGACGACTCCGTATCGGTCAAGAACCCAACGCACAATCGATTATCCTTGAACGCTCCACCGACCTCGCTGATGCAAAACTCAAGCCCGGCGATGAAGTACGGATTGACTCCAACTCCCGGGTCGCTCTTGAATACCTTGCTGCCAAGGAAACTGATGCTTATGCACTTGAGGCTGTTCCCGATATTCCTTGGTCGAAGGTGGGCGGACTTGACGAGACCATCGAAAGAATTAAGGATACCATTGAACTGCCAATCCTCCATCCTGAACTTTTTGAACGATTCCAATATAGCGCACCAAAAGGTTTTCTGCTCCATGGACCTCCGGGATGCGGGAAGACGCTCATCGGGAAAGCCACTGCCTATAACTTAACGCAACGGCTCCGAAAAGAGAGCGGTGAGGATATTGAAGGCTGTTTCCTTCACATCAAGGGGCCTGAGATCCTCAATATGTGGCTCGGTGAATCCGAACGGAAGGTGCGAGAGATTTTTCAAATCGCCCGCGAGAAAAAGGATGAGGGCAAATTGGCGTTCGTCTTTATAGATGAGGCAGAATCCATCTTAGGCACGCGGCGCGCCCTGAGATCCCATAGTATCTCTAATACCCTCGTACCTATGTTCTGTGCAGAGATGGATGGCATTGAATCTTTACAAGACGTTGTTATTATCCTCGCAACGAACCGTCCAGATCTAATCGATCCCGCCATTCTAAGACCGGGACGGATTGATAGAAAAATTAAAGTAACCCGGCCAGATGCAGATGCCGCAAAAGACATTTTCCGTATCTATCTCACGCCGGAACTACCCATCGCAGCAGAGGAACTCCTTGGTGCTGCAGACGAGGAGAGTTCAGCGGATACAGTACCAGATCTGATTCCTGCTGAGAAGGCTGTCGAAGATCTAATCGCACAGATTGTTGATGAAATGTTCCGTGAGAGCGAGGAAAACCGATTCCTTGAAGTCGCACTCCGAAGTGGTAGACGCGATATCCTCTATCGCGGACATCTCTGTAGTGGCGCAATTATTGAGTCAATCGTACAGCGAGCCAAAGAAACCGCACTCAAACGCGCAATTCAGAACCCCGAAAAAGAAAGCGGTATCTCACGCGCAGACCTCTTAGACGCACTTGCTGCCGAGTATCGTGAAAGCGAAATCTTCCCACCAACGGAAGCGACAGAAGATTGGCTCAAACTCCTTGACTACGATCCTGCCAATGTCGTCAAGGTTACGCCTATCAAACTTGAAAAACAGGAGCGACGCAAAACTTCAGGATCCCGCGTGATTTAATAACCATCAGTCGTTGGCAGTCGAAAACCAAGAGCAGCGTATGGCGATTGCGAACGTTTCTAACTGCCACAACGATCTGCTGACTGCTGATAGCCATAAAAATATGGAAAGACTTTTTGGAATTGAAACTGAATACGGGATAACACTCGAAAATGAGTCAAACATTGATGCTGTTAAGCAATCAATTGAGTTGATAAAAAGTTATCGTCAGGAAGATTTTCGACCGGTGTGGGACTACCGTGGGGAAGACCCGTTTCGAGATGAGCGCGGTTTTCGCGCAGACGCGCTCTCCAACCATCCTGATGAAAAGGAGGAGGCGGCACGCGACCGCGAACGCAACAAGAAAAATCGACTCTCTTTCGCGGAGATTAAGAGCGATCACATCCTCGTGAACGGCGCACGCCTTTACAACGACCACGCACATCCCGAGTATTCCACGCCCGAATGCAAGCGTCTGTTTGAACTCGTCGCACACGATAAAGCCGGCGAACGTATCCTACAGCGATGCGCTGAAACCCGCAGTGAGAAACTTGGAAAACGGGTCCTACTCTATAAGAACAATACCGATTTGCACGGGCATAGCTACGGGTGCCACGATAACTATCTCATGGCGCGGGCAGTCCCATTTGAGAAACTCAAACAGGGCATCATGCCCTTCTTTATCACGCGTCAAATCTTCGCCGGGGCAGGAAAACTCGGCATCGAAACGGAAGCCGGACTCGCAACACCGGGACACTATCAACTCTCTCAGCGTGCCGATTTCTTTCACGTTGAGGCAAGCGTTGATACAATGCATAATCGTCCTATCGTTAACACGCGGGACGAACCGCATGCGGATCCGTCGAAATATCGTAGACTCCACGGGATTGCTGGCGACGCAAATATGTCGGAGTACGCAACCGCACTCAAAGTCGGTACAACCGCACTCGTCATTACACTGATTGAACAAGACAAGATTCCTGAGAGTCTAATACTCGCAAATCCGATTGATACCATCAAAACTGTATCGCACGATCAGACGTATCGCTGGATGGTGATGACGGCAGACGGGAAGACGATGTCCGCTATTGACCATCAGCGCCAGTACCTTGCCCTCGCACAGAAGCATCTCGATGAGAGTGTCGGGCTTGAGATTGACTGGGTGATCACTGAATGGGAAGATACTCTCAACGCACTTGAAACGGATCCCATGACACTCGTTGACCGACTTGATTGGGTGGCGAAGAAATGGCTACTCCAAACCTTTGCGGAGGAAGAAGGTATTGCTTGGGATGACGCATGGCTCCAGAGTCTGGATTTAGAATATCACAATATCAATCCAGACGAAGGACTATACTACGGGTTCCCGATGCGGCGCATCGTCACAGACGAACAGATTGAGGCGGCACTTCATAATCCGCCTTCTGGCACGCGGGCTTATTTCCGAGGGCGTGCTGTCGATCGGTTCAGTCCCTCTATAAAAGCCATCCAGTGGGATAGTATTACCTTTACCGTCAACGGACGCACGCACGAAGTCAATCTCAACGCACTCGCCGATGCGGAGATCGCAAATCAGTATAATAAGACACTTGATGAATCGCCTGACGTTGGAACACTTATTAAAAAATTGCGTTTATAAATTGCGGTTAACGGTTAGGTTGCTGCGCTTTTAGCAAACAGACAACAGCGAAAAGTGGAGCGTAGCGGAACGCCCTAATCGCGAATAGCCAACTACTAAAAAGGAGAGATAAAATGGCAACCAAACTTATTGCGCAGCTCGAACGCAAGCAGAGAGACACAAAACCAATCGGTCCCGGCGATGGTGATGATGATAGCAGTGGACCGAAACGCCAGAAAGTTAGCAGACCCGATACCCAAGAACTTCTCAAACGGATGCGTAGGGTTGACAAAGATCAATCCCGTCGCTATCGACAGAGAACCGGCGAATAAAGAAATTGGCAATCAGCCGTTGGCAGTTGGCAAATGGTTTCCATAGACCAACAGCCATTAGCCAATAGCCGTCTCGCTGAAAGCCGAAAGCCATTAAGAAATGTCAATTAAAAACACAATAAACCACAAAGGAGACTTTCTCAGTCTTTTGCAACATGCAAACTACCCCCTACAGGTAGGTTTGCCATCTGAAACGCAGCAGCACGCAGATATTGAGATCGCACACAGCACGACTGTTGTTGCTGTCCGCTATCGAGATGGGGTCATGATTGCGGGTGACCGGCGGGCCACTGCCGGCACTGCTGTCATCTATGACCGCGCTGAGAAAGTCTTACAGATTGATAGGCATTCTGTACTTGCCATTTCGGGGTCACCCGCGATTGCTTATGAGATCGCGCGGATACTTGAGCATTCATTTCAATACTTTCGCCGCAGCCAACTCCAAGAGTTGAGCCTCGAAGGCAAACTCCGGATGCTGTCCCGACTCATTCGCGATAACTTGGCGATGGCACTCCAAGGCATCGGCGGTGTTATTCCGATTTTTGCCCTCTATGATCTGGAGGCGCCTGAGGCGGAAAACGGCGGTAAGATTTTCTTCTATGATGCACTCGGCGCGCACTTTGAGAACGTTAACTTCGCCACAACCGGTTCTGGCTCCATCTGGATTCGCGGCGTACTACGTTATCTCTCTCGTTTTGGTGAGACACCCTTGCAGGAGATGGATGAACGGCAAGCAACCATCACAATCTTGCGACTCTTGGATACCGCAAGTGAGTATGATGCCGCAACCAGCGGTTACAACGCGCGGGCACAAATCTTTCCGACCATCAAAACCGTAACCCGCACCGGAGTCGAAACCCTTTCTAATGAAGACTTAACTGAATCTTACGCTGCAGCGCAATCAGATGCAGAGGCAGTCTAAAATAATATAAATTTAACATAACGAAATGTGGCTATCAGTAAAGCGGTCGTTGTGTCGGGAAACATGTTATATACTGATTGCTGAGAAAGTTGCGTAGCAACCTGCCCTGATAGCCGACAGCCAATTATAGTGAGGCACATAACCAAAAAATGCGAGATGAACCCTATCGGTGGATAGAAGCAATTCAAGACAGGCGAGATTACATTGAAGATCAACTCCGAGTCGGTAGCCCCGTTGTAGGTCTTACCTATAACGAAGGAATGGTACTACTCACTATCGGCAGAGGACAACGCAAGATTTTTGAGGTGCATGACCGGATTGCGCTCTCCGCAATCGGACATCCCGCTGATATTGAACGGCTACGGATGCTTGTCACCGATACCGCCAGCGTCCAAGGTTTTCAAAACGCCACCGAAGATGTCAATTTACATCGGCTAACCAACTTTGTTTTAGCACATACCTTCAAGCAGGCTTTTGAATCCATCGTTGGTGAAGCCTACATCATTAAAATGTTGCTCGCTGAACTCGGTAGGACTTCAGAACAGAACCGATTTACCGGTATCAACTACGATGGGAATGTCCGAACCGATGCAGCTTTCTCTGTTATTGGCGGAACCGAAACAATCGAAACCGGGATGCAAAACTATCTTGCCGCCGCACCTGAGGAGGCGGATAGAGATCTCGCTGATGCACTTCGACTGGGCTTAGAGGCGTGGGCAATCGGCAAAGAGTTAAGTTCAAGAGAACCCGAAAATATGGAATCTGAAGATACTCGGATAGACACCGAACAGATGCACGAAATCATTAGCGTCGCAAGAGAAGATGGTGAAATTGAGGCAGGGGTTTTGGAAACCACGCAGTCCGGGACCAGTAAATTCCGATTGCTGAATACACCAGAAATTGAAACCGCCCTTCCATAAATCTCGAACTTGAGAAGATAGACCTTGTAATAGGTAAAGATTGTGAACAAAAGAATTTTTGGAATCGAAACTGAATTTGGATGCATGACGCGTGCTGAGCAGATACGCGGCACCTCTGAAGGGGTCGCCGCGCGAGTCCGAGACTACGTCTTTGACGCACTGGAACTCGGGCTCCGAGACATCCACTACCGCGACTGGGGCGAACCCCCCGGGAACGGTGGATTCCTCTTTAATGGCGGCCGCCTCTATATTGATATGGGGCATCTCGAATACGCAACGCCTGAGTGTGCAAGCCTATTTGACCTCGTTGCCTATGATAAAGCCATTGAGCGCGTCATCAATAGCATTCTTGCCGATACGGGGTTGCCGACTGCTTTCTTCAAAAACAATATCGATCATTTTACAGGCGCAACCTTTGGGTGTCATGAAAACTTCCAAGTCAGTCGCGAAGTCCCGTTTTATCGCGTCGTCATTCCAACGCTGATGCCTTTTTTCGTTACCCGACAGATTTACGCAGGTGCCGGTAGAGTCGGGGCTTACGATGAGATGATTGAGTTCGCTGACTTTCAGGACGAATTCGGCGAGCAGCAGTATTATCAAATCTCACAACGCGCAGACCATATCGTTACTGAAATTTATGAATGGATTCAGTTCAGCCGAGCCATCATCAATACCAGAGACGAACCTCTCAGTGATTACACGAAATATCGGCGACTTCATCTACTCGTCGGTGATTCTAATATGTCGGAGTACGCAACTGCGCTCAAGGTCGGCACTACAGCCCTCCTCCTCTCGGCAATTGAAACGTTTTATGAAAGGCACGGCGAGAAGTTACCGCTACCTGCCTTTGAACTCGCCGATCCAGTCTACGCAATTCGGCATATCTCACGCGATAATACGTTCACGTGGCGAATCGAATTGAAATCTGGAAAAACGATTTCCGCCGTTGATTTACAGCGGGAGTACCTCTATTTCGTTCAATCCTTTGTCACCGAACGGGACGAGGAAACAGAATGGGTGTTCTCGGCATGGGAGTCTATTCTTGATGATCTTGACGGCGATTGGCAGAACGTCATCCCCCGTGTTGATTGGGCCGCTAAAAAATGGCTCCTTGAGACCTTCATTCAGGAAGAAAAACTTGATTGGGATGACCCGTGGATTAAAAGTCAAGATCTTGAATACCATAACATTGATGTCGAAAGTGGGCTCTACTACGCACTTCAAGAACACGGACAGGTGGAGCGCGTTATCACTGATCAACACATTGAACACGCTATCGACAACGCCCCACAAAATACACGCGCAAAAGTCCGCGCATTCCTGATGCGCACGCTCACACAAAATCGGATGCCTTGTATCGTTGACTGGCATCAAATCTACGCCGGACATACGGAATATTTTGAGATGAAAGAACCTTTTGACACCAACGTCGCGAAAGCACAGAGATGGATTAAAAGAGTTCAAAGACGACCGACACGCAGTTGAGAAAAATCATAATTAGTTTTCAGTCTGGTTTGCTACGCAAATCTTTCAGTTGTTTGTTAAAAAGCCGTTGGTAGTGTTGAGTCAGGCAACTACCACATACATCTTTTAACCGAAAACCAACAACTAATAACTGAAAACCATTAAAGGAGAAAAAACCGTGGCAGAAAACAGATGCATACACACCGATTGCGAAGGATTTTATCGGCGCGACTTTCTGAAAGCGGGAGCACTCGGTCTTTTCGGGTTAAGTCTCACAGACCTCTTCCGCCTTAAAGCACATGCCGCAACACCCCGTCGAGTGAAAGAAACCGCTACATCTGTTATCCTGGTGTGGTTAGGGGGCGGTCCCAGTCATCTTGATATGTGGGACCTCAAACCCGAAGCACCTGAAGAAATTCGTGGGCTTTTCAAACCAATACCCACAAATGTCAACGGCATACAGATTAGTGAACATCTCCCGAAACTCGCACAACAGACCGATAAGCTTTGTATCATCCGTTCGATGACCTCTCCAGAAGCTGCCCATGAGCGCGGCACGCACTACATGATGACGGGTTATCAACCACTACCCGGATTCGCTGTGCCGGGATATGGGGCAGTTGTCTCTAAACTCAAGGAACAGCGCAGTGCCTTGCCGCCTTATGTCGCTGTTCCCGCACCCGTTGCTTACGGTGGCGGCGGGTTCTTGGGCGCATCACTCGCACCTTTCTCACCCGGCGGAAATCCAGCGAGCAAGAACTTTAAAGTCCGTGACCTACAACCGCCAAAAGAGGTCTCTTTTGAACGTGTCGAAAGACGGCGTTCTTTGAGGCAAGCCGTTGATGCTGCTTTCAAAAAATATGAGACGGGCAACCCTGCTGCCGAAGCGGTCGATGAATTCTACACCTCCGCTTATAACCTCATGAGTTCCACGGATGCCCGCGCCGCTTTTGATCTCAGCAACGAGACCAACAAGACACGTGACGCTTATCAACGCAACACCTTCGGGCAGAGCTGCCTCCTCGCGAGGAGACTCGTTGAAGCCGGCGTTAACTTTGTTACCGTCAGTAACGGTGGGTGGGACAATCACAACAACATCTTCTCATCGCTGCCGGGAAAACTCAACGGTTTCGATCAGACGATGGCTACTTTAATCGCCGATCTCAGTGAGCGCGGACTTTTGGAAACAACACTCGTCCTTGCTATGGGTGAGTTTGGCAGGACCCCTGTCATCAATCGAAATGGTGGGCGTGATCATCACTCCCGCGTCTTTTCGATGATGTTAGCCGGAGGCGGTGTCCAAGGTGGACAGGTCATCGGTGCTTCGGATCCACTCGCTATGGAACCCGCTGAAACGCCAGTCCGTCCGGAAGACTTATCGGCGACACTCTATCAGGCACTCGGTATCGACTACAATGAACACCTCGAGTCGCCCGATGGCGTTCGCATTGTCCTCTCACGCGGTGGTAAGCCAATTCGTGGCGTTCTTGCTTAGGGACTTATCTACAGCCTATCCTCAGGACCGGTAGGTGCGGTTTCCTAACCGCACCGAGTTTTAGATAGAAACCTTGTCGTCTCGTCCAGCACTCTTTAGTCCCGTAGAGTTTATTTGCTTGGGTATTTCTTCACTATGTTTATAGCAGCGTTTTCAAGCAAGAATTCAAGCCCTGTAAGGGCGGCATGTTTATAATAATTGGTAGTAACCCAAAGTTATGGATAAAAGGCTTCCCTATGTAGGAATGGTGTTGGCGGTGTTCTACACTGCCTTCGCAACACCTCTCATCTCAGTTACCGCTGAGCCGCTATCCCCGATTTGGTCCATTGAATTCAGTCCCGACGGCAAGACAATCGCTGTCGGGAAATATCAGTGGATTGAACTCTGGGACTTGGAGACGCAACGCCTTATTCATACGTATGAACCACACGCTGGTGAAGTCCGAGGTCTCAAATTCTCATCACAGAGTGCCTCCGATACCGAAAATCAGCAAGCAACACCTTTAAGGCTCTATGCAAGCGGTGGGATCGCTGCGCAAAGCGGTGAAATACGGGTGTGGGATGTTGATTCTGAGGAGCTGATAGACAGCTTTGAGATTCACGGAGATACCATTGAATCTATTGCCCTCAATCCAAGCAGCACAACATTGCTCACTGCAAGTATGGATGAATTCAGTGCTGTCATTGATTTAACGCTACTCTCGGATGCTACGACGCCGATAGACGAACACGCGAAATGGCTCACCCAACACGTTGGAAGAGTCCTCTGTACATTGTATCATCCTGAAGGTGCTTATTTCGTCACCGGTAGTGAGGATAAAACCATAAAGGTATGGCATCCCGACACCTTCAACGTCTTAGTGAACTTTGATGCGAATGATGATGCCGTCTATAGCCTCGCGTATTCCGCCAATGAGGGTGTAATAGTCTCTGGCTCCGCGGATAACACTGTCCGGACTTGGCGTGTTGCTCCCAATACGGATAGCGAGCGTAGGGGCGAGGTTCCCTCGTCCCTGCAGATGACTGGAGCACTTGTGCGAGAATATAATGGACATCAAGGTGCTGTCTATAGTGTTGATTGTGGAATGGTCTCCAGGCGAGCAAATAATCGGATGGCTGTCATCGCATCGGGGAGCGCAGACACTTCTGTGATTATCTGGAATCTCCGTTCCGGCAACCGCTATAGGACCTTTGACGAATCAACTGATGCCGTTTATGCCGTCCAGCTTAGCCCGGACGGTGAACGCGTTGCCGCAGGCGGACGCGACGGCAAACTACGAATCTGGCATCTCCGAAGACGCACCTTAACCCACGAATTCTGAGGACTTTCATCATGCGTATCAACACCATGTCTCCTCTCACCCAGCAGTTACGAAAAAGAAATTTGTCCCTTTGTTGCCTATGGGTTTCCGCACTCCTTCTCGTTTCAATCAGCGTACCCGTATTCGCACAAGGCACCCCGCGGCTCAATTCACTGTTTCCAGCCGGTGGACAACTCGGAACGACCGTTGAAATCGCCATCCAAGGTTCCGATTTAGAGGACGCGCATACCCTCATCATTGAAGGAGATCCCGGAATTACCGCCCAACTTCACGCAGGCGGCGGCGAAGTCGATGATACCCATAAACCCGTCTTTGAGGCGAATTGTGGGCAGTGCCACGAACTCCGATCCCCGAACAACCGATCAATGACACCGGCGCAGTGGCAGGCGACTGTTCAGCGGATGGTTACGGAAAAGGGCGCGGAAATCGGCACTGAGGCACAGACCCAAATTGTCGCCTACCTCACATCCGCAGCGAGAGCCAATGCCGGGTTAACCGCTGAGTTGACTATTGCACCCGACGCACCTGTTGGGCTTCGCGAGGTCCGAATCGTCGGTAAGCACGGCACCTCCACCGCCTGGCCCTTTGAAGTAACCCAGATCCCAGATGTCGTTGAGACTGAATCGAATAACACTCCTGAAGCCGCTACTACTATAGAACTACCGAGTCTCATTAACGGGGTCATCAATCCGGGTGGCGACGCAGATTATTACGTCTTTGAGGGAACGCAAGGACAACGGTGCATATTTAGCGTTAAGGCGTATCGCCTCAACAATATCAGTCAACAATTCTTCAATCCGACAATCGCTATTTTCGATGCGAAAGGTGTCGAAATAGCGCGCAGCAACGGGTTCTACAGTCTTGATCCGCTGCTTGACGTGACGCTCCCTGCCGACGGTCCATATCTCCTCCGCATCCGAGACCTATTATATCGCGGCAATCCAGATTCCGTTTATCGTCTAACAAGTGGCGTTCTGCCTTACAATACCTATCTTTTTCCAGCAGGCGGCACGGTCCCTGGTGCCGAGCGGCGACTCGAAGAAAATGCTGAAATGTTTTATGGACCGCCTACGCCTCCCGAACCTAACATTATTCAGTGTGTTGTTGGTGGTGAAAATCTCTCAGAAACCGACTGGCAAATCGAAGTAACCGCCGATGAGCAACCCGGACTCAAACAAGTCCGCACCCCCTACGGCATTTTTCCATTCATCGTCAACACGCACGCTGAAGCCGTTGAGGAAAATACAGCAGAGCAATCAGGGCAAGAAACGGAATCCAAAGCGCGCAGCCTGAAACGAAGTGGAAGGCGACTCTACGGAGAGGCGCGTCAAGGTCCAGACCTACCTGACCGAACCGCAAGGAAAATTAGAGAGTCCCAAATCCTTTTTGAAACCAAATGTAGTGCCTGCCATGAGCTCCGTTCTCCGAGCAATCGCGCGCTCTCTACCGAGGAATGGGAACGCACGATTACACGCATGGCGAATAAAGAAAACGCCGATATTACACCCACGGAACACGACCGAATCATCGCTTTCGTTGCCCAGGAAGCACAGCGGTTAGGTGAACTCATCGCCCGTCAGTTGGAACACGCACAGCAAATCACAACGCCAGGGGCGGTCAGTGGACGCATCTCAGAACCCGGTGAGATAGATTACTATCGCTTCACCATTTCGGAAGGCACAAGCCTCGGGCCATGGTGGGTAATTTTTCCGTTTGATAACATCAACGAAACCGGATTTGATACCGTTTATCCACCTGAAACCGAGATTGACCTTGATAAAGAATACATCGGCAAAGACGGACGGAAAATCGGATGGTATAAAACCGATAGAAGAGGCGAGAACGTCTTCTCAAACGTCCCTGAAGACGATGTCACAGGCTATGCCTTAACCTACCTTGAATCTGACCGAGATCAGAACTATCTTTTATCCCTCGGTTCTGACGATACAATCAAGATATGGGTGAACGACGAACTTGTTTTTAGCAAATACGTCCACCGTCCGCTCCGTCGTGCCGATGATGTTATCCAACTGCCGGTCTCCAAGGGCAGAAATAAGATTCTCGTAAAAGTTACCAACGGATACGGACCGTGGGGGTTCTTTGCAGATATAGGCGGGTATTCGCTGACCGCATCCGCTGAACTCCTGAACTCACCGCTCAGCCCATCTCTTACACTCCTTGATTCAGAGGGGCAGGTCTTAGCAAATAACGCAGGCATCGGCGGTAGACGCAACGCCATCATTGACTACAGTTTCAACCAACCCGGTGTATATGCTGTTCGCATTGAGGACATCGCTGGCAACGGGGGTGCCGGATACGTCTATCATTTAGATGTCCGTCCAACAACGCCCGATTTTGCTATCTCTGTGACACCCGATAATCCGAATGTCGGGCGCGGCGGAACCGTCCTCTTGGAAGTTACACTCCAGCGGCGCGTCGGATTTACGGAGCCAATACGACTCTCTGTTGAAAACTTGCCACCGGGTATCACCGCAAGTGAGGGCGCGATTCTCTCCAGCACAGGAGTCACGCAAGGATACATAACGCTGACTGCCGCACCCGATGCCGAGTTGACGCACCGCGTCGTTCAAGTCGTCGGTTCCGTTACAACGACTGCCGGTAACGAATACCAACGTGCCGCAATGCCGGTTGAAATCTACCGCATTCAGAACAACGATCAGACCGTTCAGCGGAAGAACGTCGTCGTCAGTATTACGGAAACGGCACCGATTATTCTCTCTACGATGTTAGGTAAAGATGGAAATTCCGAGGTCTCCACAGAACCCTTAGAAGTCGTCGTTACACCCGATGGAACGATTGACATCACCGTCAAAGTTACCCGACAGCGCGGGAATCGGCAGAACCTGAACCTCACTGCTGTCGGTCTACCCTTAGGTGTGCGACTCCAGCGACGAACAACCGTTCTCCGAAGGAATCAGACCGAGGCGACCTTGACGCTTGTGCCGAATATTATTACCACTGGCACCGGGGGCAATCAGTTGCGGCGCAATCCTTTCGCCGGTACGCAGCAAACACTTCCCTATACCATCGTCATCAACGCAGCAGTTGGTCAGCGGCGCGTCGCCAGTAGCCCCGGCATTAAACTCTGGCTCGGGAACCCCAGCAACACGTCTCAAGAGGTGCCACTCGGAGGAAATTAAAAAATCCCTTTAAAATAGGTAGGCGAGGTTTCCCAATCCCGACTGCTGATTTCCTAATCTTGTGAATCCCGATTCTGACAATAAATAGGACTTACGCATTTCCTCTTAAAGTCCCCCTGATAAGGGGGATTTAGGGGGTTAGATACAACGAAACAACAATTTTTCGGCAAAATAGACGTTTTCTCTACTCAATTTGCGTAAGTCCTGAATAAAAATAAATTTGACATTCTCTTGATAGTGTGTTATCATTAAAATCTGTGTCATGAAATCAAATTTAATTTGGCAAAAATTGTTGCTAATAGTATACTTCACATTCGGTAAAATAAATTTGACATTGTTGGCAACTTTGTGGTATACTTAATCTCTATCGTGTGAGTGGCAATTCAGCAAAATCTACCTTTTTGGAAAATTTCTGAAAAATAAATTTGACATTCACAGATTTTTGTAGTATACTTAATACGGTCTTGCAGGCCAATCGCTCAAAAGTAGGAGCATCGGTTCTAAAAACCGAAGGCGAGGTGCAAATCCTCCCTTGGTCGATTTTCGGAAAATAAATTTGACATTTGTATCGTGATTGTGGTATACTTAAAAACATGCCACGTGGGGGTGTAGCTCAGCTGGGAGAGCAACTGCTTTGCACGCAGTAGGTCAGCGGTTCAACTCCGCTCATCTCCATCGCCTAATAAAAATAGGCGTTGTTCTTTGACAATTGCATAGTAATAATGAAGGGTAAATCGGTAGAATAATATCACCTTATCAAGCTACTAAGGGCTTACGGTGGATGCCTTGGTGCCAGGAGACGATGAAGGGCGTGACAGGCTGCGATAAGCTTCGGGGAGCCGCTTAATAGGCTGTGATCCGGAGATTCCCGAATCGGGCAACCGAGCAGGTTAATCCCTGCTACTCGTGTTTACACGAGGGACAACCAGGAGAAGTGAAACATCTCAGTACCCTGAGGAAAAGAAAGAAAACCTCGATTCCCCCAGTAGCGGCGAGCGAAAAGGGAACAGCCCAAACCCGGTATATGTTCAAGCCTGAACGCGTTGTATGCCGGGTGTTGCGGGGTTCGTTGGGCGTGGGTTCAGACACGCCGGAAGTGAATCGTGCCGCTAGCTTAATGCCTCTGGAAAGAGCAACCGGAGCGGGTAAAAGTCCCGTGAGCGAAAGCGGTGGCGCACTTCTTAACGGGTACCCCAAGTACTACGGGATAGGCAAACCTGTAGGAATCCAGGAGGACCACCTCCTAAGGCTAAATACT
The DNA here is from genome assembly GCA_965232115.1 of Candidatus Poribacteria bacterium. Taxonomy (GTDB): domain Bacteria; phylum Poribacteria; class WGA-4E; order WGA-4E; family WGA-3G; genus WGA-3G. Next base: position 5,840 of record OZ246958.1, on the reverse strand, counting down.
CCCTGGCGACCGATAGTGAACGAAGTACTGTGAAGGAAGTGGTGAAAAGTTCCCCCATTAGGGAAGTGAAAAGTCCCTGAAACCGTATAGCCTACAATCTGTGGTAGTGCTAAGTCACGAAAGTGATACGCATGACCGCGTGCCTTTTGCATAATGAGCCGGTGACTTACTCTGTGTAGCAAGATTAAACATCTTTGATGTGGAGTCGCAGCGAAAGCGAGTCTGAATAGGGCGAACAGTTGCATGGAGTAGACCCGAAACCAGGTGATCTATCCATAGGCAAGGTGAAGCACACGTAAAAGTGTGTGGAGGCCTGAACCCACCAATGCTGAAAAATTGGGGGATGACCCGTGGATCGGAGTGAAAGGCTAATCAAACCTGGTGATAGCTGGTTCTCCCCGAAATAGCTTTAGGGCTAGCCTTATGTGTTCGGCAGTGGCGGTAGAGCTCTAATTGGACTCGCGGCCCCACCAGGTTAGCAACTCCAGTTAAACTGCAAATGCCATTGTCCTAAGCATGGGAGTCAGTCAGTAGGGGATAAGCTCTATTGACGAAAGGGAAACAGCCCAGACCATCAGCTAAGGTCCCTAAATGCGCGCTAAGTGGTAAAGGATGTTTTGTTGCTGAGACAGCCAGGATGTTGGCGTAGAAGTGGCAATCATTTAAAGAGTGTGTAATAACTCACTGGTTGAGCGACTTTGCACCGAAGATTTCCGGGGCTAAGCGCGCTACCGAAGCTATGGATGTCCCGTAAGGGATGTGGTAGGGGAGCGTTCTATAGTAGGACTGAAGGAGAATCGTGAGACGCTCTGGACGAATTAGAAGTGATTATGCCGGCATGAGTAGCGATAAAACAAGTTAGAAGCTTGTTCGCCGAAAGCCTAAGGATTCCTGAGCAAGGCAAATCCTCTCAGGGTTAGTCGGATCCTAAGCCGAGGCCGAAAGGCGTAGGCGATGGGAAGCAGGCCTAATATTCCTGCACCACCATGACACGGATGAAACTAGGGGCGACGCAGACATTAAGGACTACCAGCCGATGGATGCTGGGTTAAGCCCCTCGGAGTGCACCAGGCAAATCCGGTGCAACACACTCCCCAGGGTGAACAGGATTCCGTAAGGATGCAAACTGTCCCCGCTGTCTGCCAAGAAAAGAACCTCGAGTGGACAACTCGTGGTGACCGTACCGCAAACCGACACAGGTAGGCGAGGAGAGAATCCTAAGGCGCTCGAGAGAACTCTCGCTAAGGAACTCGGCAAAATTACCCCGTAACTTCGGGAGAAGGGGTGCTTCGAGTACATAGTGATATTGAAAGAAGCCGCAGTGAAATGGCCCATGCGACTGTTTACTAAAAACACAGGTCTCTGCTAAATCGTAAGATGATGTATAGGGACTGACGCCTGCCCGGTGCCAAAAAGTTAAGGTGAGGAGTTAAGGGTAACCGGACGCTCCGAACTGAAGCTCTGGTAAACGGCGGCCGTAACTATAACGGTCCTAAGGTAGCGAAATTCCTTGTCGGGTAAGTTCCGACCTGCACGAATGGCGTAACGACATGGGCACTGTCTCGGCGAGAGACTCGGCGAAATTGTAATACCGGTGAAGATGCCGGTTACCCATACCAAGACGGAAAGACCCCGTGAACCTTTACTATAGCTTGATATTGGGTTTTAATGCTGCATGTGTAGGATAGGTGGGAGACCGCGAAACTGGGGCGCTAGCTTCAGTGGAGTCGTCCTTGAAATACCACTCTTGTTGCATTGGAATTCTAACTCTGACACGTGAATCCGCGTCGAGGACAGTGTCAGGTGGGTAGTTTGACTGGGACGGTCGCCTCCTAAAATGTAACGGAGGCACCCTAAGGTTCCCTCAGCGCGATTGGAAACCGCGCGTAGAGTGTAAAGGCACAAGGGAGCTTAACTGCGAGACGGACACGTCGAGCAGATGCGAAAGCAGGGCTTAGTGATCTTACGGTGCTGTGTGGAAAGGCCGTGACTCAATGGATAAAAGGTACTCCGGGGATAACAGGCTAGTCGCATCCGAGCGCTCACAGCGACGATGCGGTTCGGCACCTCGATGTCGGCTCGTCACATCCTGGGGCTGCAGCAGGTCCCAAGGGTTCGGCTGTCCGCCGATTAAAGTGGCACGCGAGCTGGGTTTAGAACGTCGTAAGACAGTTCGGTCCCTATCTGGTATGGGCGTAGGATATTTGAGAGACGCTGCCCCTAGTATGAGAAGACCGGGGTGGATGTACCTCTAGTGAACCAGTTGTCACGCCAGTGGCACCGCTGGGTAGCTATGTGCAGAACGGAGAAACGCTGAAAGCATCTAAGCGTGAAACCATCCTCAAGATAAGATATCCCACAACGTTAAGTTGGTAAGGCTCCTTCGAGATAAGAAGGTTGATAGGCCAGGTGTGTACGCCGTGTGAGCGGCTCAGCTAACTGGTACTAATAAGCCGAGGGCTTGATAACTCCTTATTCTTCTACCGATACCTTTCATGCAATTGTCAAATATTCTTGTACCCGCTCAGCGATACCAAAACGCTGGGCTGGACGAAAAATTTTCCGGTGGCTATAGCGAAGGGGTTCCACCCGTACCCATCCCGAACACGGTAGTTAAGCCCTTCAGCGCTGATGATACTTCGGGGGCGACCCCGTGGGAAAGTAGGTCGTCGCCGGGAATCCTCTCTCAGGGCAGGCACCCGCCTGCCCTTATTGCTATCAAATCTTTCGGAGTTGATCAGATATGAACTTACTTAAAAAAAGTTTTTTTGAGTTAGGGGTTGCTTTTGGTCAGTTTTCAGCAAAACCAGATTTAGAGAAATATGAAACCACTCGTAAAATTGCCTTATCACTTGAGTTAGAATTTCCAAGTTATGATGATTTATAGTGGATCCCGTAATTATTTATACACTTTGCATCGGCGAGGTTAGGAAACCTCGCCTACCCGTTCTGAGGTAGGTGCGGTTTCCCAACCGCACCTTCTGTAAACTTATTTTTAGAATCTACTATAAAAGGTGAACGGTGGTGGGATTTTGTTCCACCTGCGAAATGGTTTACAGGATCAAATGGTGGACCGTTCAAAAATTGTTATGAAATCGGTATATTAACATATTTGCGTTTCCTTTTAGCTCTACCGCCTGGGCCAAACACACGGCTGCAGCAAATTAACGAAGCTGAACAAAAACTTAAGGATTTGTTCAAGGTAGAAAATATTGCGCCAGGAGTCCTTGATGATTATTTCGCAGGTTTGAAGGTGGATGATCCTAATGTATCTCTTAGAAAATTTGTTGATGGTTTATCGAAAATTTTTCCTGACGATGGACAGTCAATATTTGATAACCTTCTTCCAACACCATTGGTTTTTGATGACAGGGTCTCGGAAACACTTCAGTTAACAGTTGATGAAGCATCTGTGTGCTACAAGCATGAGTGTTATTTGGCGACTATAGTCCTTTGCGGAAAGATTATTGAAACACTTCTTGCTAATGCTTTTCAAGTGTTAATAGGAAAACCACCGAATGAAAAAATGCGCTTTGGTCAAGTGCGACAAGCTTTACGGGGCAAGGGTATGCCTCTTGAAGACCATGTGGATGAATTGTTAAGCCTTATCTACACTCATCGGAGTGTAGTTGTACATAGCAGCGGTGGTTTTCGAGATGTTAGTTTTCCAACTAAGGGTCAGGCGGACGGTGTGGCAGCTCTTACTCAGGAAGTTATCAATATAATATACGAGTACTTCAATAATGAAGGCAAATGAATAGTGGTGTAAGTTTCCCGAGGAATTTGAAATATGTCAAACCGGAGACTGAAGCGTCCAAGTTGGAAACGACTCCGCAATTCTCGTAGACTGATTAAACAACTTGAGCGTGAAGGTTGGTACTTGTCTGACATTAGAGGAGACCATCATCAATTCAAACATTCTAACCAAGCAGGAAAAGTGACTGTTCAACATCCGAAAAAGGACCTACCGATAAAAATAGTAAGGAGTATCTATCGGCAAGTCGGTTGGGAGTGGGCATAAGAAAATTGATGCGTGTCTATGTTAAGATGCTCAGCTTAGTCCAAGAACTTGGACTTGGTGCTGGAGAAGTATTGTATGCGTTATCCGATTGTTATTTACAAAGACCCTGACAGTGACTATGGTATGCTTGTTCCAGACCTACCCGGATGCTATACTGCTGGCGACACCATTGCAGATGTCCTCACGCAAGCCGGGGAAGCGATTGAATGTCATCTTGAAGGCATGTTGCTCGATGGCGACCTGATCCCAGAACCCAAAGACATCGCTTTTCATGAAGCAAATCCAGAATACGCCGATGGCGTGTGGAAAACGATAACGATAGAATTTCCAAAACTTCGACACTATCCGATTGTTATTCACAAAGACCCAGACAGTGCCTATAGCGTAACCGTCCCAGATTTGCCAGGCTGCTTTACTGACGGAGAAACGGTTGAAGAAGCACTGAAACAAGCCAGGGAAGCGATTGAATGTCATCTTGGGGGTATATTGCTTGATGGAAACCAAATTCCCGAACCTAAAAGTATCGTATATCATCAAAAAAAACCAGATTACAACGATGGAAAATGGGAATCTGTCGCCGTAATTATTCCGACAGACGTGTCCAAGATTCAGGTCAGCCAATCTGGAGTAATTCAACAATTTTCTCGATGGTTTAGTCAAATCACTCATATACTTCGGTAACAACCTCAGTTTTCTGGAACAATAAACGATGAAATTTCTATTTACACTCCTGTTGCTGTTTGCAACTGCTACGTTTGCATTCACGCAAAAATTGCCCGAGAATATCCTCAAAAACGGCGATTTCGACCTCAACCTTGAGGGATGGCACCATTGGACACATGCCGAGGCCACCGCACTCTTCCAAACTGAAGGCAAAAAAGCGGAACCCATCGTCGGGAAAAAAGCCGTTTATATCAAAATCAGTAAGGCGGGCGAGTTATGGCACATCCAATTCTATCAGCAACCCTTTACGTTGGAAAAAGGCACCACCTATACCTACAATTTGTGGGCAAAAAGCGAAAAGCCGAGGACTGTCGTAATGCGCATTCTTCATCAGGGAGCTCCGTGGAATGAATATGCGAGGCAGACAATCAATCTGTCTGAAGCATGGAAAGAATTCTTCATCACGTTCAAAATGACAGTAGATGATGTGAATTCGCGCGCTGGCATCATCATGGGCGGACAAAAAGTCGATGTCTGGCTCGATCATATCCGTCTCTACGAAGGCGAGTTCGTCAGCGATATTGAGGACGGGCAACCACAAGCCGTTGACCCTTCAGATAAACTCACAACCACATGGGCAGCCCTCAGAAGCCCGTAGGACGGAAACCCAAAATCCCGACCATTTCTCTAACCTCGTCGATCTTTCCCGCCTCCACCGAGCCTTTTCCCTATACGAACCATTCCAATACACCAAACACCTGCTGACTGCTGATTGCTGACCGCTGACAGCCCTATACCATTTCCCTTGCATATACACCCAAAACGATATATAATATACATCAGTGTCGGATGGAAGCAGCGAGCATTACGCTCTTAACGGAAGAATGCATTACACATCATGGGTTGGACACCCAGGAGGTGGACTATGAAATTCGATCTATTCCTTACACTCGCCTGTGCCGTTATCATAACCTTCGCGTCTGCGTACACGCACACAGCACTCGCCCAATCCATTGAAGACGGGTTGGGAGGGCATTGGACTTTTGACGAAGCCGATACGAACGCTGACGTAGCCAAAGATGCCCTCGGTGAGAACGATGGGGAGATTAAAGGGGCTCCCGAAATCGTAGAAGGCATTGTGGGAGAGGCACTCAGT